>NZ_JAUKPO010000002.1 GCF_030503435.1 Rhodocytophaga aerolata | reverse complement strand
CTTTTTGGATATAGGAGGCTAGTTTGGGTTCGTCTTCGACAATCAGTATTTTCATAGAGCAGGTTGGCAAATTAACAGATGCTTATTTCCTCAGAAACAGCCTTATATTAACATAGAATTGATTTCCGGTTGGGTTAACTATATACGATGATGTGTGGAATAAACATTTTTTCCAGAAATTTAATTAGTAAAAAGCAGAAACAATGCTCTAAATTAAAATAAAAACACCTTACACGTTTTTAAGCATGTAAGGTGTATAGCTGAGGCTTTAAATCTTTTACTATTCTTTGGGTTTTACCACACTCATCGGGAATTTGTTGTTGTACACTCCTTTTAACTCAGGATATTGCTTCTTTTTAGTTTCGGTAGATACTTTCATGCGTACATATTCATAGGCTTCCCGGATGTCTACCAGGCCATTTTTGTTTTCATCGGCAGCTCCTTTCAGTCCTTCTACCAGATAGTGGGTAAATACGCCATGGCCACCGCCCCATTCTTTTGCTTCCTGGGATGTTTCACCGGCGGAAGAAGCAGTCAGCATAATGAGGTTTTTGTCGTGAGAGGCAACATTGCTTAATAAGCGGTTTACCATATTGGAAGCGGCTTTTTCTTCTTCACCCCGCATCATTACTCCCGTACCCCCTACACTGCCTGAATGACAAGCATCGGATACCCATATTTTTTTCTGAGAGCGGCAATTATTTAAGGCTTTTTGAATGTCGTATTGCGATACACCGGTTCCTTCCAGGTTATCCCTGTCTGTATCGGAGCCCAGGAAGTATAATTCGTCACCTAAGGCAGAAGGCATACCATGGCTGGCTACATACACAATAACTACGTCATCTTCAAAAGCATTCCGGAACTGGTTGTTTACGGCTTTAATAATATTGGCACGGGTAGCATTCTCGTTCAGAAGCAAGGTAATATTCTGCTCAGGTACGGCTCCACCGAAGGGGCTTCTTAAGAAATTGTAAAACAAATTAGCATCGTCATCGGCATATTGCAGATTCATTTTAGGGTCTTTGTAGTTAGATACACCTACAATAACCGCATAGACATTAGCTAATTTAAAGTTGTCTTTTTGCAATACGGTAGAGTCTTTGTTGATTACAATTACCTCCCGTTCCTTCTTAACCATATTTATATTGAGGTTTTTCTGGTAGTTGTTTAAAGCCCCAGTCATCATATCTACAGGAAATCCTAGTAAGAAAGGAACACCTACTATATAACCGGCTGCGGTGGATCCAGGTGTTTCTTCTTCATTGAGATATCCACTCCATACCATCAAACCACCAAACAAGCCTGCCACAGAATTTCCTATGGTAGCGCCAGTAGAAATATGTCTTCTGTCTTTAAACTCATAATCATGATAACCATCTTTTTTCAGCACATAGTGCTGTACATTCTTCTCAGTATCTGGCCCGGCCTTTACTTTCCGTTTCACCTTAATTTCACAAGGGGTGACAAGTCCGGTATTTTTTCCATTGAGGTATACTTCGGCGCCAGCCGGGTTGGACGTAATGGTCACTTTTTGCCGGGCACCATTAAATACAGTGGCACACGAACTGGTCATCAGCATGACTAGCACGTAGCACAAGGGTAACAACGCAGGTATAAACCTTTTCATAAGACAATTAATCAATTGGTTTTAATTCGAAAGCTAATTAGATTTTGCACTTCTGGCATGTATCAAGCCTAAAAAACTTGGCAGATGCTTATATACTTTTGATGATAAAATTCCTTACAGGTAACCCGGCTTAACAAGCGGGCAGAAATTCTTTTATATTCGGTAGCTGGCTGGATAAAAATTATTTATTTACTCAAATTACGGGTATTTTTACATTTTTTCAACTATAAATTTCTTTGATTTTCCGTATGGCTACTCAAACTCAACACATACCTATAGATCTGCGCAGTGACACCGTAACCCGCCCGACACCTGCCATGCTGGAAGCTATGTTTCAAGCCCAGGTAGGCGATGATGTATATGAGGAGGACCTATCTGTAAATGCCCTGCAAGAAAAAGCAGCCCGTATTTTTGGTATGGAAGCAGGGTTGTTCTGTCCTTCGGGCACGATGACCAACCAGATTGCCATAAAATTGCTAACACAGCCCGGCGACGAAGTTATCTGCGACCGTTTGGCACATATATATAATTATGAAGGCGGTGGTATTGCCTTTAACTCGCTGGCTTCTGTCAGGCTGCTGAATGGCGAAAGAGGCCGGTTTACACCCGATGATGTGCTGGAGAACATAAATGCCGACAATATACATTATCCCAGAACTTCTCTGGTTGCTCTGGAAAATACAGTCAATAAAGGGGGAGGTTGCTACTATACGCTAGATCAGATTGCCGCCATAAGTGATGTATGTAAAGCCAATAACCTTTTTCTTCATCTGGATGGGGCCCGGGTGTTTAATGCCCTAGTAGCTACCAGAGAAAATCCTGTAGACTATGGAAATTATTTCGATACTATTTCCATTTGCTTATCTAAAGGCTTAGGCACGCCGGTAGGCTCCGTACTGCTGGGGAGTAAGCAACTAATAGAAAAAGCCAAACGCATACGCAAAGTAATGGGCGGCGGATGGCGGCAGGCCGGTTTTCTGGCCGCTGCTGGCAGCTATGCCCTGGATCATCATATTCAACGCCTGGCAGAAGACCATCAGCGGGCAACTATAATTGCTCAATGTTTACAGAATGTGCCTTTTGTGCAAAGCATATTACCGGTAGAAACCAATATTGTGATTTTTCAAACGCCTTCCGAAAGAGTAAATAATGAAGTGCTGGCATATCTGAAAGAACATGATATTCTGGCGGCTGCTTTTGGTAAGGACAAAATCCGCTTTGTTACCCACCTGGATTTCACCGATAGTATGCTGGACAGGTTAATAGCTGTGTTAAGGAAAGCAAGTGTAACACTGGAGAAGAAAGTGATATAACTTGTATTAGAAAGTTATACTCACATTATTTGTAAAGTAACTTTTAATTTTTTCTTTCTCTGAGTCGGAAAATAAGTTTTCTTTGAATAATAAATAACGAGCACTTCTGGGATTATCTAGTTTCTTGAACTCTTCAGGTAAAGTAGATAGTGCATTAAAACTAAAATCTAACTGATGAAGTTCTTGCATATCGCCTATTTCTTTGGGTAATGACTCTATTCGATTTTGTGCAGCTTCAAATCTATTCAGGTTTTGTAACTTACCGATGCTAGCAGGTATTTGTGATATTCTGTTATTTCCTATAAGAAAGTAGTAAATACTATCTAACTCACTTATGTTTTGAGGCAGAACGGATATCTGATTATTTTGTAAACTAAGGCCTCTTAAACTATTAATCCCATAAATTATTTCTGGAAAATTTTCAATTCTATTCGCATCAAGAATTAGCTCATTTAGTTTTTGAAGCGCAATAATGTTATTAGGGATATCTTTTATACTGTTTTCTGAAAGATTAATAAGCTTCAGATTTGAGCAAGAAAATATTGTAGTTGGGATAGTATCTAGTTTACAACTTCTAGCATACAATTCAATTATTGAAGAATTCGAAATATCTAAATATTGTATAGGATTCCGATCGATAAATAATTGTTTTAAATTAATCAACTTAGACATATTGAAGTTAAGGGTATCTATCCGATTACCAGACACTGTTAAGCTCAATAGATCGGTTAAGTTACTAAATTCAGAAGGTAGTTCCTGTAAATTGTTTTCTCCCAGATGAAGATTTTTAAGTAACTGTAATCTACCGATTTCCTTAGGCAAATGAGTAAGCTGGTTTCCATCTAAGTACAATATTTCCAACTGACTTAACTTCTGAATATCAGCAGGTATTTCTGTAAATTTATTGAATCCAAGATCAAGAAAAGTTAGGTTTTCCAAGCGGAGAACTTCCATAGGAAATTCTTCCAAGCCTTTCCGTAAAATCAGTTTCTTTACACTTGATGGATTTTGCAGAGCTTTGTCCAAAGAGTCGTAAGTGCCGGGAGGTAGCTCATCTTTAAAACAAGAGGATAAAACTAAAAATAGGAATGAATAAAGGGCTAGATGTTTGAACATGAAGGAGTTGCTGCAGTAAAATAAATTTAGCTTGTTTTCTATGATTTTGCAACTGCCAATATTGGTATTAGAAAATTAGGGTAATATCAATATATTATTTAGTTATACCACTTCCTTGTACTGCATGCGGTAGAGCTGGGTATATAATCCTTCCTGTTGCAACAGTTCTTCGTGGGTACCCTGCTCTTTAATCTCTCCTTTGTCCATTACAATAATTTTGTTGGCCTTCTGGATGGTAGATAAGCGGTGGGCAATTACAATGGATGTGCGGCCTTTCATCATCTTCTCTATGGCCTGCTGAATCAGTTCCTCAGTTTCGGTATCTACCGATGAAGTAGCCTCATCGAGTACAATAATTCTGGGGTCGTATACCATAGCCCGTACAAAGGAAATCAGTTGCCGCTGTCCGACAGAAAGCGTGGCTCCCCGTTCCATAACATTATACTCAAAACCACCGGGCAGGCGTTCGATAAATTTTCGGGCACCTACTAACTCTGCGGCTTCCAGCACTTTTTCTCTGGTAATGGTTGGATCACCCAGTGTAATATTCTGCATAATGGTATCTGAAAACAAGAATACATCTTGCAGCACCACCCCAATCTTGCTGCGCAGGGCATTTAACTCATATTCTTGAATATCATGCCCATCAATATAGATATGACCTTTGTTGATGTCATAAAAGCGGCTTAGCAGGTTAATAATAGAAGATTTCCCGGCACCGGTAGCACCCACTAGGGCAATAGTTTCTCCAGCTTTTACATCGAAAGAGATATTTTTTAGAACGTATTCTTCCCCATTATAGGCAAACCATACATTTTTAAAGTTCACTTCTCCTTTCATATCCTGGGCCTGATAGGTGCCCTCGTTAGGAATATAGTCTTTACTATCCAGCAGTTTCAGAATCCGGTCGGTGCTGACAATGCCTAACTGCAAGGTATTAAAGCGGTCGGCAATCATGCGGATGGGCCGGAAAAACATGGAAATAAACATAATAAAAGCCGTAAGGGTACCTAGTGTAATATCTTCACTGAGTACCCCACGGGCACCATACCACACCAGCATGCCGGTACAGGCCGCAGAAATTACCTCTGCCACCGGAAAATACACGGAGTAATATAATACTGATTTGAGGTTGGCCCGTTTATGCTCCCGGTTTATTTCATTGAATTTCTTAAACTCTGCTTCTTCACTGTTGAAAATTTGCACAATGCTCATTCCGGTAATATGTTCCTGTACAAAAGAGTTAAGGTTAGATACAGCGGTTCGTACTTCATTAAACGACTCTTTTATCTTCTCTTTAAAAATATACGTACTGATCAGCAGTAGCGGCAGCATAGCCAGACTAACCAGCGTAAGCCGCCAGTCTATATAAAACATCACACCCAGAATAACCAGTATTTGCAAAATATCACCGGCAATAGCCGCCAGACCTTCGCTAAACACATCGGACAGGGTTTCTATATCAGAAATAGTACGGGTAACCAGGCGGCCGATAGGCGTATTATCATAAAATTTAAGCCGGAGATTCAGCAAGTGCCTGAACAAATCTATGCGTATGTCGCGGATAATGTTTTGCCCCAGCCATCCGGAAAGATACGTGTTATAATATTGTACTATCGACTGCACGAGTAATAACCCCACCATGATACAAACCATTACTGTAAGGCCACGGTAATTGGCTTCCATAATATGATGATCTATGGTATGTTGAATGAGCAGTGGCGTGGCAGGCACCAAGGCTGCTAATAAAATAATTAAAAAGATAAGTAAGAAAAACTGCATGCGGTAGGGCCGCATAAAGAGCAGCAGTCTTTTAATAACGGCTATATCGAAAATACGGCCGCTTTTTTCTTCTTTATTCATGCAAGTGGTTCTATTCTACTAGTAGAGGTATAACATTATAATAAGCTGTAATTATACTCAATGGTTCACACATTTGTCAGGTTATTTTCTGTAGGATAGCCGAATGAGCCGCTTCAAAAATCAGCAGATAGATTCCAGTATACGTACCTGTATTATTTCTTTTAAAAACATTTTATAGAAAGTGTCAAGGATAACAGACATTAGAAAGCAGGCTGCACATTAACAAGAAGAAAATTTATATAGTTATAAATTACCTGATTTACAGATATATAGGTGTCATAATTACTAATAGTAAATCTTTCTAAGTTGGGCTAGACAAATTTTTTTTGTTTACGTACTGGTAGATTCTCTTTTTTTATCTAGCTTAGTGTAAAAATTACATTAACTAATCTTTCTCTCATGAATAGCAGTAAATCGCTCTATCATAACTCGCTTACCCTACTTACCGATTTATATCAGCTTACGATGGCCTATGGCTATTGGAAATCCGGCATGGCAGGCAAAGAAGCTGTGTTTAACATGTTTTTCCGTAGAAATCCTTTCCAAGGGGGCTATACCATTGCCTGCGGACTTGCCCAGGTAATAGAATACCTGCAAGATCTGCGATTTGCCGAAGATGACCTTGCCTATTTAGCAACCTTACGGGGCAACGATGGGCAATTATTATTTGAGCCTGCTTTTCTGGAATACTTGCAAGAGTTACGATTTACTTGTGATATTGATGCCATACCAGAAGGAACGGTGGTATTTCCACAAGAACCGATGCTCCGCATTAAAGGTCCTATTTTGCAATGCCAATTGCTAGAAACACCTATCCTGAACATGATTAATTTTCAGTCGTTAATTGCCACTAAAGCAGCACGTATCGGGCAGGTAGTAAAAGATGAACCCATTTTAGAATTTGGCTTGCGGCGGGCACAGGGAATAGATGGCGGCGTTACCGCAAGCCGGGCGGCTTATATCGGCGGCTGTGCCGCCACGTCTAATGTACTGGCGGGTAAACTCTATGGTATCCCGGTAAAAGGAACCCATGCCCATAGCTGGATTATGTCTTTTGATACGGAGGAAGATGCCTTTGAAACGTATGCAGAAGTAATGCCCAATAACTGCGTATTTCTGGTAGATACCTATGATACCCTGGAAGGTGTAAAAAAAGCCATTGAGGTAGGGAAAAAATTACGGGCTAAAGGCTACAAAATGGCCGGTATCCGTCTGGACTCCGGTGACCTAGCTTACCTGAGTATTGAGTCGCGTAAACTGCTGGATGCTGCCGGATTTACAGATGCCAGCATTCTGGCAAGTAACGATTTGGATGAGCACATTATATTCAGTTTGAAAAATCAGGGAGCCACCATTAATGTATGGGGCGTAGGCACCAAGCTGGTAACCGCCTACGACCAGCCAGCCTTGGGTGGCGTATACAAACTGGCGGCTATCCGCAATACCAGCGGGGGATGGGATTATAAGTTAAAGTTATCTGAGCAAGCCATTAAAATATCAACGCCAGGTATACAACAAGTAAGGCGGTATTTTAATGATAAAGAGTTTCTTGCAGACATGATCTACGATACAGAAAGTTTTCTGCCCCAGCAGAACAGCACTATTGTAGACCCCATGGATTATACCAAACGCCGGAAACTAACCAATACGGAGACCTTTGAAGATTTGCTGATACCTGTTTTCCGGCAAGGCCAACAAGTATATACGGTGCCTCCCATAGAAGATACCAGGTTGCGGGTAAAGCATCAATTAGGTATGTTTCATGAAGGGATCAAGCGTTTTTCTAATCCGCATATCTACCCGGTTGGTCTGGAAAAAGGACTGTATGACTTTAAAACTGACTTGATTCTGCAGTTAAGAAACCTCAAATCAGAAACGGAAGAGGTATAGATATTTAATCATAAGACCTTGCCAGTTCTAAGCGGCAATTTCAATTCTAAATTCCTTTATGAGATTCGATAAAAAGATAATATTCAGTACCAGGCAATACAGTTACTTGAAAGAGGCTATTCTGGCAAAAGGCGATTATGGTCGGGGAGAAGTAGAGGTAAAACAATTTCCGGATGGCGAACGCTACCAGCGGATTCTTTCAGACATTGACGAACGGGATGTAGTATTAATTGGCGGTACTATTTCCGATGCCGATACGCTGGAGTTATACGACCTGGCCTATACGCTAGTGAGTTTAGGTGCTCAATCTCTGTTGCTTATTATCCCTTATTTCGGCTATTCTACCATGGAGCGTGCTGTAAAGCGGGGAGAAATAGTTACTGCCAAAACCAGAGCGTTTCTGCTTTCCAGCATTCCCGATACCACCCTCGACAACCGGGTTATTCTTCTGGATCTACACACGGAAGGCTTACCTTATTACTTTGAAGGTAAAACAAAAGCTGTACATCTCTACGGGAAACCCATTATTATTGAAGCCTGCCGGCAATTGGCCGGAGATGATTTTATTCTCGCTTCTACGGATGCCGGGCGGGCGAAATGGGTAGAATCTCTGGCTAACGATATGAGTATACAAGGGGCTTTTGTATTTAAAAGGCGGATAGATGCCGAAAATACAGAAATTATATCCATTAGTTGCGATGTGCAGGACAGGTATGTAATTATTTATGATGATATGATTCGCACTGGGGGTTCATTGGTAAATGCCGCCAGAGCTTATAAAGCAGCGGGTGCTGCTAAAATCGCTGCCGTTACCACGCATGGCTTGTTTTCTAAAGGTGGTCTGCAAACGATAAAAAACAGTGGCTTATTTGAATGTGTTATAAGCACAGATAGCCATCCTAATGCCATTTCCCTGAAAGATGATTTTCTCCAAATCAAATCCATCGCAGATTTGTTACTACAAGAGATAGATCACCATTAACAGACACGCATTATAAAATTACGATACAGTGTTAAAGAGAAGTAATTAACATTTGATCTGTTATATGAGAGTAAGTCTACCTATTATTTGCGAGTAGAGGTTAATAATGAGAATAAATATAAAATTTTAGCAGGTAAATGGGTGCATACTCTTAGCCAAAAACGCTAAGTCACTATTTGAAATAATAGAATTATACTATATGAAACTTATAAAAGTAGCTGCCGGTGTTCTTAACCAGACACCTTTAGATTGGGACCGAAACAAGCAACACATCATAGATGCTATTACGGAAGCCAAAGCACAGCAAATAAGCGTGCTCTGCCTGCCCGAACTGTGTATTCCTGGATATGGCTGTGAAGATGCCTTTTATTCACATGGCACATTTGAGAAATCTTTTGAGGTATTGCAGGAAATTGTCCCCTATACAGAAGATATCATAGTGTCGGTGGGCTTGCCTGTAAAATACATCAACCGCATATATAACACGGCCTGCCTTATTGCAGATAAAAAAATTCTCGGGTTTTCAGCGAAACGGTACCTAGCCGGAGATGGCATCCATTACGAACCTCGCTGGTTCAATCCCTGGCCGCAAGGCGAGCAAGGTGAAATTGAAGTAGGTGGCAAAGCATACCCCATAGGCGATGTATATTATGCGTGTGGCGGCGTAAAAATAGGATTTGAAATCTGTGAAGATGCCTGGGTGGCCAGCCGGCCAGGCAGGGATTTGTACCGGCATGGAGTAGATATTATTTTAAATCCTAGCGCCAGCCACTTTGCCTTTGGTAAAATGGACATCCGCGAACGTTTTGTACTGGAAGGTTCCAGGGCCTTTGGTGTTAGTTACATCTATGCCAACCTGCTGGGGAATGAAGCTGGCCGGGCTATTTACGACGGCAGTACGCTCATTGCCTCAGGAGGTAAATTACTGGCCACAGGCAAGCGTTTTTCTTATGCAGACTATGAATTGATCTCTTGTGTTATAGATATTGATCTTACCCGGCTGATGCAGGCACAAACCAAAGCGCAATTTACTTCAGCAGCTGGTATCCATACGTCCGGAGAAGCCAAAGGCGTATTTTCCTATGATTTCAATTTCCCTTTCATACGGCCAAAGCCCGTACACGCCAGGTTTGAATCCTGGGAAAACAGCCCTTATATAAAAGAAGAAGAATTTGCCAGAGCCGTAGCATTAGCACTATTTGATTATATGCGGAAAAGCCGTTCCAGAGGGTTTGTCGTTTCCTTAAGTGGCGGCGCTGATTCTTCGGCTGTGTCCGCTTTATGCTACCTAATGATTCATTTTGCCATCGAAAGTATAGGTATAGAAGAATTTAAGAAAAAACTATTCTACATGCCTGGCCTGGCAGAGTGCCACACACCTAAAGAACTAGCAAGTAAACTGATTACCTGTATTTACCAATCTACTGTTAACAGTTCAGATGATACACGTAGTTCAGCTGAAAGTCTGGCTAAAGATTTAGGCGTAACTTATTTTGAGATAGGCATAGATACCTTGGTACGGGAATATCTGGGACTAATAGAAGGGGGCATACACAGAGAATTAAGCTGGAAAACGGATGATATTGCTTTGCAAAATATACAAGCCCGGGTACGTGCGCCAAGTGTATGGCTGCTGGCTAATATTAACAATGCCTTATTGCTCTCTACCAGCAACCGTTCAGAAGCGGCTGTGGGCTATGCTACCATGGATGGCGACACAGCAGGCAGCATCAGCCCCATTGCCGGAATAGATAAAGCATTTTTGCGTAGATGGCTCCTATGGCTGGAAAGAGAAGGCATAGATGGAAAGCTTCAGATTAAAGGATTGAGCAAAGTTAATTCCCTGCAACCAAGTGCTGAACTTCGCCCACTGGAAATGACTCAAACTGACGAAGCTGACTTAATGCCCTATGAAGTATTGGATGCTATTGAAAAATGTGCCATCCGTGACAAGCAGACTCCTAAAGATGTGCTGCAATTGATGGTTGTAAAGTTTGGCCATGTGTATACGGAAACACAGATACGCTTGTATATTGAACGGTTCTTCCGTCTGTGGAGCCGCAACCAGTGGAAACGCGAACGCTATGCACCTTCCTTCCATCTGGATGATGAGAACCTGGACCCTAAAACCTGGTGCCGGTTCCCGATATTATCCGGAGGCTTTGAAAAAGAGCTCGAAGAAATGCGGCAGATAAAATTAGACGACAGCAAATAATAAAATCACTGTTTCGTAGTTAATATCTGTACCAAAACAGCTGCTACCTATCATTTGTAGTGGCTGTTTTTCCATTTTCCATTCAACATTATGTCTGTTATTAAGTATTTAGCCCTCTTGCTTTTAACTTTTTCTCTAGCAAATCTATCCGCACAGAATAACCCCAATGCCGTAGTAGGTACCTGGTATAATGGCAGCAAAGAATCCAGAATTGAAATCTATAAATGCGGCGAAAAGTATTGCGGAAAAATAGTATGGCTTAAAGAACCAATGAACGAGGAAGGGAAACCTAAAGTAGATAAAAATAACCCTGATGCCAGCCTGAAGAACCGCCCCATTATGGGGATGGAGCTAATGAGAAACTTTGAGTACGACTCTGGCAATGTGTGGGAAGATGGAGAGATTTATGACCCTAAAAGCGGCAAAACCTATTCCTGCAAAATGACTCTTACAAAAGCAGACCAGCTGGAAGTAAGAGGCTATGTAGGAATCTCTCTTATTGGCCGCACCGACGTCTGGACAAGAGCAAAGTAATGACGAGTGAGTATTGTTCTTATGGGAATTGAAAGGGACGAATAAGTATTTAGCATATATACAAGCAGATCCAATACCTTCAGTAGAAATCATTGACTTAGTTGGCATTAATCCTTACTCTCATCATAGTGCTGAATTTATCATTATTCAAAGTCAAGAAAATCATCAACAAGTATTAAATTTAAAAGTCGAATCTGAAAGTAGTCCTGTATTTAAACAAACTGAAGTTAAAGGTACTGACGTGCTCATTGGATACGGAAACCGGGCTATTTTATTCAACTTATTAAATAAAAAGACAAAGTTTGTGATCAAATTTCAAGGGTATTTTTCTGAATTTACCCTTTATGAACAAGCTATATATATTACTACCGATTCTGAAATTATATGTATTAATTGGCAAGGAAAACAGAAGTGGCTAAGTGCTGATTTAGGTATAGACGGCGTCAGGATTCAATCGATAGAAGATGGAAAAATTAAAGGTATTGGGGAATGGGACCCACCTGGGGGGTGGCAAACATTTGAATTAGACCAAAACACAGGAAAACCAATAAACAACACCTGCGAGCGATAGCTATGGCCACAAGCCGCTTCTGCAAAAAAATTAGCAACAAACCATCATAATGGGTAGTATTGGTTTATTTATTTACCAGTCGATTTTTGCCATGCTTCTTCAAAAGAGGTACCCTCATGCAAACTTTGTGTAAGATCTAGTAATCCTTGTTTTCCGGCCCCTTCCAACCACCTGGATACCTCCAGTCCAGACCGTAGATAAGCCAGGTTCACCCAGAAATTATCGTTTCTGTAAAAAGACTCTACGGTTTCCAGATCTTTCAGCGATACTTGTATTTGCCCTTGCATAGATGTTTGCTGCCATTTTTGTTGGTAGTGTTTATAGGTGTTTTCTACTCCCTTATCTGGATAGCGGTAATCTACCATCAGGGCAATCCCTTCATTAAACCATTGAGGAACTTCCCGGCTCATGGTAAACCAGCCAACGCGGTGAGTAAGTTCAGCATGGCACATTTCATGGCTAAGTACATCTACATTCAACCCTTGTGGGCTAATAACAACAAAAGTGCCCAAGGGGGTGCCAAAGTAGTTAGCCGGACTTCCACTGGCGCTGCCATATTTTCTATATAATTCTTCGGTATGGCAGAATATAAGGGTAGGTTCGCTTTGCCTGTTTCCCCAAAAGCTGGCAAGCCGTTGCCGCGATTGGGTAAGCAAAAGCAGTAACGATTTAGTTTGTTTAGCACTGGTGCCTTTGCTGATATACACATTGTTCGGATATGCATCAAAAGCGCCGGAAAAATGAATGGTATAGCAGCGGACAACTTGTGGGTAGCTAAACAAAAAGCCGCCTGCTACTATCAGCAAAAACGTAGTCAACAAAAAGGCACTATAGCGGAAAAACTTGTTTCTAAACAAAATAATGGCAAATAAGCAGGATAGTAAACAGATACATTTATTTCAGCTGAATAAGCTGCTGGTAGGCTTTCAAATATTTATTGAACCGGTCTACATCGTTGGGTTCCATCTGCGGCAACCGCCTGACATCCATATTATCTTCCAGGTCGTTAAGTTTTACGGCAATAGCTAGCTTATTGGTTTTTACGCGGCTAATGTAGTCATCGTATGGTTCGTTTTCTCCTTTGGTCAGGCAGCGGAGGGCTTCTATCATCGCATCCGTAAATCCTTCTTTTTTTAGGTCTTCAAACGTCCACTCCGTATCTTCTACTACATCGTGCAATATCCCACATATCTTTTCTTCTTCTGTCTTGCCACGCATCATTACCCGCATCACATGCATAATATAGGGGGCCTGGTAGCGGTCTGTCTGATTTTTATGCGCTTCTACAGCAATGGTAATGGCTTTCTGCAACATAGGTAAGGTGTATAGCTAAAGTGAATAAAAATAACTTATTGGTATAAAGTCCGTTAGTTAGCCTTGTATACGCAAGAACTATATTTTTTACTTTATATTTTTATCAACTTATAAGTTATGGGAAAACTGCTTAAAATCGTACTGGCCATTGTTGTTATTTTTATAGTACTGGTTATCCTGGGAGTTGCCGGAATTATTGATTTTATTTTCTAGCCATCACTCATCAGATGAAGGATTGATTACCGGCTTATATGCATATTCCAGTATGCAGGTAAGCCCTTTTTAATGTACAATAAAGGCTGAGCTATACATTTATTTTCATTGTTGGCGTTTACTTTCTAATTTAGCTGTTCATTTAATCAATCTTTCGAAAAATTGAAGTTTCTACATTGGCTGATGCTTTTCGTGTCTGCCCTGCTATTTACCGCTTGCGTGAACCAGGAATGTGAAGCATTACGGCCTGAACCTGAGTTGAATATTGCTTTTAAAAAATATACGGATGCTACCCGCAGCCGTCAAAAATCTGCCGATACGCTAATTAATATCACACGGTCGTATGCAGTGGGTTTGGAAAATAAACCTTTTCTAACCCTTTCACCCGAAAATCCTGACAGCCTGTCCAAAACAGCCGTTTTACGCCTTAACCCAGAGGCTGACTCTACCATTTTTCATCTGCAAGGGAAAGCGGCTGACAAAACTCCTTTTGATCTTTCGTTTACCGTTACCTATAACCGGCAATATGAGTTTATTTCACAAGCGTGTGGGTTTGAAGTTAAATACACCAATTTAGCTGTTAAAGAGCCCTATACCAATTTTGACAACATTCTAGTAATCGTTCCAGAAATAGATCCTATCCGAAATGAAATTCATATACAGCTGTATCTGGTGCCTTAGTCTCTGGTTACTGTGTAGCCAGGCGGGCTATGCACAAAACGGCGCAGATACCATACGCACACAGGGGATACGCATTGGGGTAGACATAGGTAAAATCGCCTATTACTTCCTGACTAACAACACCAACAAAACCCTGGAGTTTTCAGCTGACATGAGTTACAAAAAGCTGTTGCTGGTAGGCGAAGCTGGGTATAACCTGCTGGATATTACGAAAGAGACGTATACCTATAACAGCAATGGCTTATTTGCCAGAGTAGGTGTAGAACACAATATACTGAAAGGGGGCGGGGATAACTATATATTTGTAGGCGCCAGGTATGGTATTGGCCAGTTTAGTTATCAGGCATCGGACATAGAACTAGTTGATGATTTTTGGGGAAACCAGCAAGCAAATTCTGCGAAACAGGCCGTAACTGCACATTGGGGGGAGGCGGTAGGAGGTGTAAAAGTAAATGTATTCGGTAATGTATTTCTAGGTTTTACTGCCAGGTTTAAATTACGCATTGCCGAAAGTGACTATGGTGAAGTGGACCCTCTGCTAATTCCAGGCTTTGGTAACCCCATCCGCAGAAATGCTATGGGTTTTAATTATTATGTCTATTACCTGATTCCATTAAAGAGAAATAAGCTATAGGCATGGTGCCAAGAAAACATACTTTTTTTACTAATACTATACGTTGGAAGAATGAGCGGCTCAGCTAACCCAGTTGATTCAAACCAATGGGGCAACTCCTGAAACACCGGATAAGATGCCACTCGATGAAGGAGTTAAAACCAAGCTGCCATGCCATTCCTTAAAGCACACAATAAAGCTGTTCCAGGCTTGCCTTTCTACCTCTGTTACTGCTTCCCATTTTCCCCTTTCAACTGACTGATTAGCCAGGTGTCAGTTTTTTCGTGTTGTTCGGGGAATGTCCAGTGGCCGGTTTCCGGAACAACAAACAACTCTTTGGGAGCCGTAATAACGTTGTATACGGCGTACAAGGAGGTTGGCGGGCAGGTTTCGTCGTTGAAGCCCCAGGAATAATAGCCTGGCACTTTCACCTGGCGGGCAAAGTTTACCACATCGTAATAGCCAATGGTTTCAATCTTATCTTTTTTGTTGTGCAAGGCGGCATTAGGTCCGGCAAACATATGCGGCCATCCGCCTGCCCGACCATGTAAGTAGCCAGTCATGTCGCTGAGGGCTGGGTAATACGAAACCAGGTATTTTATCCGGTTATCTAAAGCAGCTGTTACAATAGAAAGTGCCCCGCCCTGGCTACCCCCCATCACACCCATGTTTGAGCCATCATACTGCGGCAGACTTTGCAAAAAATCTACTGCCCGTACGCAACCCAGATATACCCGTTTGTAGTAATACAGCTCCCGGTTATCCAGATTAAAGGTCGGATAGCCAGCCAATGAACCTGCGGAAAGATTGTCGTATACTTCTTTTTCCATTGTAACCGGAATGCCATGTATGCCTATTTGCAAGGTAATTACGCCTTTTTCAGCTTTGGCTATATCTCCGGAATAAGGGCGGATGCCAGCCCCGGGCACCTGCAAAATAGCCGGGTATTTCCCCTCTTTTTTAGGGACACATAAAATTCCATACAACCGGGAATTCTTAAAATTCTGGATATTGACGTGGTAGACATTTACACTTTCTGTGCACCGCTCTGGCAATAGAGTCATGCGGGCATCTAGCGGAACTTTAGCTAAATCAGCTTTGGCATTGTTCCAGAAAGCAGTAAAATCAGCCGGATTTTCTACCGTAGGTTTAATGGCTCCAGGATCGAAGGCCGCCGTACCAATGCCTTTATATTCTTTGCCATCCAGTTCGGCATACACTTCGCACCGGAGGAAACCTGCTGATTTCATAGTACCGCCATCAATCATTGTCTTACCCTCCTTCAAAGTTAAAGGACCTGTGGACACAGCAGCCATTTTCTCTGGCATTACCGCATACCGCACTTTTGCCCCTTGCACCGGCAAGCCCGATTGGGTGACAGATACTATAAACCGGGCTTTCTCGCCGGGTTTATAGGTCCAATTAGTATGCTCGGGTGTAACCCGGATGTTAATATATTTCTCTGTAGGCTGGGCTATAACTGGTACGTACCAGCTAAGCAGCCATACGTGAATCAGCAAGAACAAAGCCTTTTTCCGTTGAGTGTTCTTTACAAGCATAATTAAGTAGAAGAGTTAGGTAGATTGACTGAAAAACAAATAATCTGATCTAAGCAGGCAATATAGATATTTTCAAGAAAAATTTATCCGATTCCTTTGCGCCAGACTAATTTGTATGAACCTTACAGGGGAATTATGAAATACCATAGTTACGTAAGTTGCTGATAATTAGCATCGAGTGAAGTTAACTTATTTCAATTAGCCATTATATTATTGTATATTTAATGTAAGGACTTACAGAGAGTAGGTTACCTTGAAGCGTATCTGCCATTAATTGGCTGGACATATATGCTGCTTGTATGTCTGGTGCCATTTTCCTGCACATCCTGTATAAAACTTGTTTAACCTTGAGAATATGAATACCCCTTATAGCTACGCTTTATTCCTTAAGCCTGCATTACTAATGGCCTTGGTTGCCTGTTCCTTTTCATCCATTGCTCAAATTCCCTTTGGTGGACTTATATCGGACAAAGTGAAGAATAAAGTAAAAGAAAAACTGGTAGATAAACTCTCGGATGCCCGCAAAAACTACGACGAAACAAATTTTAATTATGCCATTTCTCTAAGTGACAATGCCGGGCTGTATGAGACCAATGAACTAGGAAAGCGTACCCAGACAGTGGCTATTGCTTATCTACAGGGAGAAGATAACCGGGAAGAAACTGCCCGTGAAAAAGCAGCCAATATGAATGGGGCAGGTGAGCTTTTTTATGCCAGTAATAAATATAAACTGGCAGAGTTTGAATTTCTGGCCACTATTCTGTCTCTGGAAACCGAGCAACTAACAGATGATATGCTCTATCCGCTGTCATTGAGTAACCTGGGACTATTATATCATACCACTGGCCGCTACTCTTTAGCAGAAACTTATACGACACGGGCCTTGGAAATCCGCAAAGAAAAAGCGGCTGAAAATGCGGCAGGTTATAGTGCTTCGCTCAACAATCTGGCGGTTTTGTATAAAGACATGGGCCGGTATGACGAAGCCGAAAAATTATTTGAAGAATCCTTATCCATTACAGAGCAGGCAAAAGGGAATACGTCTATGCCTTATGCGATTTCCTTGAATAACCAGGCGGTACTATTTCAAACTATTGGCCGCTACCAGGATGCAGAACCCCTGATGAAAAAAGCCATTGCCATTGCTGGACAAAACCTGGGCGATAAGTCTCCCAACTATATCCGCCTAATCACCAACCTGGCACTGTTGTATAAAGATATGGGCAGAAATGAAGAGGCGGAAAAAGAATATATAAAAGCCATCGAAATCAAGAAGAAACGCCTGGGTACAGCTCACCCCGACTATGCTGCTTTACTTAATCAGCAGGCTGCCTTGTATATGCAAATGGGCAAGTACGATAAGGTAGAAGATCTGCTGAAAAAATCGTCGGAGATTTATCTGAAAAAATTTGGTGAAAACCATCCTTCCTATGCAGGAGCAATCAGCAACCTGGGTAATTTTTACCGGATCAGTGGCAAATTAGAAGAAGCCACTCCATTACTGGCAAAAGTGATTACTGTCCGCAAAAATACCCTGGGCGAAAATCATGCAGATTATATAGCTGCCCTGGAAAATC
Organism: Rhodocytophaga aerolata; assembly: GCF_030503435.1. Taxonomy (GTDB): domain Bacteria; phylum Bacteroidota; class Bacteroidia; order Cytophagales; family 172606-1; genus Rhodocytophaga; species Rhodocytophaga aerolata. The sequence continues at coordinate 585,764 of NZ_JAUKPO010000002.1, read as the reverse complement.
AGGCTTTGTTGCAATGGCAGAAAAAAGAAATAGATGGTGCCTATACTTTATTTAAGCAAGTTCTGGATAAAGACCTGGAACTGGTACGTACGTTCTTTCCATCTATGAGCGAAAAGGAAAAAGCTAAATTCTGGAATAAGCTCCGGCCTAAGTTTCAACGCTTCAACTCATTTGCTTTAACAGCTAAGCAAACCCATCCGCAGGTAATTGGCGATATGTATAATTATCAGCTAGCGACAAAGGCTATGTTGTTAAGTTCCACTAATAAAATAAAACAGCAGATTTTAAGCAGCAAAGATGAAGAGCTGAAGAAACAATACCTGAACTGGCTGGACCAGAAAGAAACCCTGGCGAAATGGTATACCTATAGCAAGGAAGAACTGGCTGAGCAACGCATCAACCTGGATTCCTTGGAACGGGTAGCCAACGCCACAGAGAAAGAATTATCTAAAAAATCTACGTTATTCTCAGAAGGGTATGAGCAGAAAGCAATCAGCTTTACGGAGGTAGCAAGTAAGCTGAAGCCGGAGGAGGCAGCCATTGAAATTATGCATTTTAAGCGGTTTGATGTGGTGTTCCGCGATACAACCTTTTATGCAGCTCTGGTTCTGACGAAGGAGAAAAATCTGCCACAGCTGGTATTGCTGGAAAATGGCAAAGAGTTAGATACCAAGTTTTTCAATTATTACAAGAATTGCATTAAACAGAAAGTAGCAGATAACTATTCATATATTCAGTACTGGAGCAAAATTGATGAAACGCTGGCTGGTAAGAAAACCGTTTATTTATCGTTGGATGGAGTATATAACCAGATTAATCTTAATACGTTGCAAGTTCCCTCCGGAGCTTACCTGATTGATAACAAAAATCTGGTGCTGCTAACCAACACCAAAGACCTGCTGACGATGAAACCTGCTGCTCCGGTGGCCGCTGCCAAAGCGCAGGCCATGCTGGTGGGTTTTCCAACATACGGAACCAAAGGTAAAATTGCCCCTTTGCCAGGTACCAAAGTAGAAATTGATAACATAAAGAAAGTGCTGGCTACCAAAGGGTACCCTACTAAAACGCTTGTACAGAACGAAGCCACCGAAGATAAGGTAAAAGCGGTAAATAATCCGCGTATCCTGCATATTGCTACCCACGGCTTTTTTATGCAGGACGTAGCAGAAGATGACGAAAAAGTATTTGGCGTAGAGCCCGATAAAGCCAAAGAAAATCCATTGTTGCGTTCAGGCTTGATGCTGGCAGGAGCCGAACAGACTACAGAAAATCTGGATACCCGCCAGGTAAAAAGCAGCGATAATGGCATACTTACAGCCTATGAAGCCATGAACCTGCCATTGGATAAAACGGATGTGGTGGTACTTTCTGCCTGCGAAACTGGCCTTGGCGAAGTACAAAGTGGAGAAGGGGTATATGGCCTGCAACGTGCTTTCCAGGTAGCTGGAGCCAGATCAATCATTATGAGTTTGTGGAAGGTAGACGACACGGCTACCCAGCAACTGATGAGCAGCTTTTACCGCAACTGGTTACAAACATCCAATAAGGCACAGGCTTTTAAAATTGCCCAACAGGAACTGAAAGCTAAATATAAAAACCCGTATTACTGGGGCGCATTTGTATTGGTAGGCAATTAATTTAGATAAAATAGGAAAAGAGAGGATTGCCGGCAAGAGGGTAGGCAGGCACGTATATGCTGTTATAAGTGGCAAGCGAACCGATAAAAAATCGTAAATTAGATAAATATTAAATTTACGGACAATGAAAATAGATGTAATTACGGTTGATAAGGAAATATTAGGAGGGACACCTGTATTCAGTGGAACAAGAGTGCCTGTGGAAACACTATTTATGCACTTAGAGAAAGGAATTTCCTTAAAGGAATTTCTAGAAGACTTCCCCACTGTCACCCGTGAGCAAGCTGTTGAAATATTAGATATAGCAGGAAAGGTAGTTTCATCGAAGAATTTCAAGCAGATTTATGAAAATACTGTTGGATGAGAACTTACCAAAAAGGTTGAAAAAGGATTTTCCTGCGCATGACATATACACCATTTGGGAGAAAGCTTGGAACGGAAAAAAGAATGGAGAGTTAATGGCTCTATTGAAGGCGGATGAATTTCAAATATTGATGACCTTCGATAAAAACCTGCCCTTTCAGCAAAATTTTGATAAATACCCTATAACAGTGTTCGTCTTAGATGCGGCAGATAATACATATACAACACTCAAAGAATTAGTACCATTGATAAACAAAGAGATGAGAAAAGACTTGATGCCCGGACCGATTGTGATAAAGCAGGATTAAATAACAAAAGGATAACCGCCAGCACCTGCTATTCCAATCACCGGGCCACCAAACCAAGCAACTGGTACAGCATGCCTCGGCGCTGTATAAACATATTATTCTACTTTAATAAGTTTTAATTTTACTGCCTCTTTTCCGTTGGATAAACGTTATTGCTCATATCAGCATCTGGTATTTGCTGATTGCCTAGTTGAACCTGTTTTACCGTTTTATCAGGAGCAAGTATAATTACATATTCCCTGGCTCCGTCTTTCCAGATGCTGGCTGTTTCCTGTATGGTACTTTCGGTGTTATCGGAATAGGTAATTTTTAAGTAAATGGGTACCGGAATTTCTCCTATTCTTTCGATTACCAGATTGCCTTTCTGTGTGGCTGAAGCATTTGGTTTTATTCCCAGGTCCGGATAGCCTTGCTGAAAGAACCAGGGATTCCAGAACCAACCCAAGTCTTCATTGGCTACTTCGTTAAAAGTATAAAAAAAGTCATAAGGCATGGGGTGTTTGCCGTTCCACCGGCGCATATATTCATGAAGTGCTTTTTTAAAAAGCTCCTCACCTAGTAAATTCTTTAACATGGCATAGGCTACACCAGGCCGGAAATAAGAAGCAAACCCATATGAACTGCCTTCCAAAAGTACGGAGGGCACCATCATAGGCATATCCATTTGATTCCCTGCAAATTTGGAATAAACGGCTGCATTATATCCTTGCGGGCTATACGTTCCCTTGGCATCTGCCTTTAATTTAAATTGTATGTCATTTGGCAGGAATTGGGCCCAGCCTTCATCCATCCAGGCATATTTGCGTTCATTAATTCCCATATAAAAGGGGAAGTAGGTATGGGCTATTTCGTGGGCAGTTACTTCGGCTGCTTCTGCTAAACCATAGGAACCGTCGTTCACCATCATCGGAAACTCCATTCCACCAGAACCATTGAACACTGTAATATTCGGATAAGGAAAAGGAATGCCGGGCATTTGTCTGGATAAAAAATCAACGGTTTCTCTGCCATACCGGGCCACTTCATAAAAATCTTTTGAATCCGGATTATACGCCGCACCTACTCCGGTACGCCTGCCAGTTTGGGCATCGACTACTACACTGGTGGCATCCCATAGGTATTTGTTACTGGTAGCAAAGGCAAAATCCGGTACATATTCCGCTTTGAATTTCCAGGTATGTTGCTGTTTGTTCTGGGTAATCTTCCCTTTTCTAAGATCTTCCTGTTTGATAATGTGTATAATTTCGTCGGAGGTTTGGGAGGTTTTGTAACGGCTGGCATATTCTTTTTCCAGAACCTCATCCGGATTTTGGAGTACTCCGGTAGCCCAAACAATAAAGTTGTTAGGGACCGTAATATCTACCGTGTAATTATTAAAATCATTATAAAACTCCTGTGTGCCAGTATAGTTAATTTTATCCCATCCATTTATATCATCATATACGGCAATTTGTGGATACCAGTAGGCGACAAAAAAAGATGATTCTCCATAAAGTCCTTCCCGGATATGGGTTTTCTTTGGAATGGTATAACTCCAGCTTATTTTAATGGTAGATTTACTTGACGGAAAAATAGCAGACGAAAGGTTAACAAACATATTGGTACCAGACCTGCGCACCATTGGCCTTCTTGAATCCAGGTCTAGTGATTTACCATCCAGTATTACTTCTTGTATCGTCACACCTTCGGTGATATCTTCCGGAGCTATAATTTCATTGCGGTTATTTCCTTTTTTAAAAATATCCGGATACAGGCGGATCACCAGTTGCTTTAATGTATCAGGGCTATTATTTGAATAAACCACGGTTTCTTCCCCTTTTACCATCCGGGTTGAAGGGTCTAAAGCTACTTTAATGGCATAATCAGAAGAGTTTTGCCAGTAATTGGCTCCCGGAGCACCATTGCGGGCTCTGGTACCTTTTTCGTAGGCTTGCTTTATATCTAATGGAAGGTAGAGGTTATTATTTTGCGCAAATAGAAAATTACTTATTAGAAAGAGGAAATAAGAAATGAAGCATAGACACTTGTGGGCCATTGGTTTTCAACTGTTAATGAGAGCTATAATATTAAAGTACAATTTTATCTAAAATTTCTTTCAATTGTCCTACTTCTCTAGAACATATTTGTACAGCCCACCGTCGGTTAGGCAGTAATTTCCCTTCCATATAGCCCTCCTGCTTATTGTACTGCATCTGTTAGCTGATTATTTTTTGCAAACCATTTCTTGCTTAGAGAAAGGAGATCTATATACTTTCTAACGTCTCTTAGGTAGAAGATTATCGAAAATAAGGCAGCCAGGCTTGATTTACCTACCTACTAAATAATAAATTAATGCATTGATTTTGAGGTTTATACAGATTAAGTGCTTGTAGATGTATATATAAATTGAAAGTTTTTGGAAGGATTGTATACAGTATTTGCCTAAATCGCAGTTGTAGTTCTATGGTAAAAAATAAATATTTGAAAAGTTTCAGCTTCAATAGAGCTATAAATACTGTTAATTCTATAAAAAGACTGCATCCCTTGAATTGGATATGTCTCCCTACTTATCATGTTCCATACTATAGCAAAACACTTCCTTTAGTTTATGGAGTTTTCCTAGCTCCCTGTACATCTCTTGACACTAGGTAGAGATGCATGGCCTTAACTAACCACTCTATTAAACCTTACTAAAACCTATGAAAAGCATGCTGGAAATGCATACACCTACCTCTGTGCTTTCAAAAAACCATTATACAAGCCAGTTAATAGGTATACAATATCTAAGAGGGATAGCCGCCGCCCTAGTTGTATTAAATCATGTAACAGCAATGGCCCGGTTGCCCAAGTATCTTAACATGGATATTCTTTCGGGATGGTTCGTTGCAGGTGCTGTTGGCGTTGAATTATTTTTTGTTATCAGCGGATTTATTATATGCTATGTCTCTTTAGACAAAAAGAATTTAACTCCTAGAATTAGCTCATCCGATTTTTTTCTGCGGCGTTTTGTCCGTATCGTTCCCTTTATGTGGATCTGCATTATTGGGTATGCGGTTATGAAGCTGGTAATCCGGGGATCATTTCCTATAGATTCTTTCGTTAATGCCATGGTTCTTTTTCCGGTTGGTTCATTACAGCCAAATGTGATCTGGACATTGCGTCATGAGTTTTTATTCTACTCAGTATTTTGCCTGTTTGCCATATACCATCATAAGCAGTGGAAAGGGCTATGGCTTTGGTTTTTGTCTCCCTTTTTATGGTATACCGTAAATATAGATGGCCTTATGGAACCCTCTTTCCTGAAAACTTTATGCCGTTTTTTATTCAGCAGGGTTAATTTACTATTTGGTATAGGCTTGGTCGTGGCTATTTTGGTAATGAAAGGCCATTATAAATTTACATTAAAAACTCCGCATAGTTTTGCTATCAGTTTACTTTCAGTAGTGCCTTTGTTTTTTGTAGCCCAGTTTACAGGTATTGGAGAGTCCTTAAAATTTCCGCAGGTTATATCCAGTGGTATTGTTTCCGCAGGGGTAGTGCTTATAGGCATATCGTTACAGGCTTCAAAGCCCTTAACTAAAATACAACAACTTGGGTTGCTACTTGGAGATGCCTCGTACTCGATATACCTTACCCATACAGCCATTATATCGGCTATGTTTATCCTGTGGTCTAAGATACAGGCTTCGCCCAACCCGATACTCGTATTACTTATTGGATTTGTTATATCCTGCTCTGGGGGCATCGCCATTCATTTTTTGGTGGAAAAACCGCTTATTAAATTTGTTCAATCCAGGGTAGAGGTATTGCAGACCAAAAAACGGAAATTGGCCTAAACATTTGTTGGCACACAGTTGAATTATCTGCCCTCATGGATAATGAGAATCAAAAAGAAAGCATAATTTTAAAATGTTTCGGGGGTAGTTGAACCTAAAAAACTTATTTTAAAATCTCTTAGCTATTTTTTCAAATCCTTTCATAATTTATATTCAATGTAAAGCTGCTATTAAAATAACATATTGCAGAGTTAGGTCAACTAATATCAGGTAGATACTATTTTACTCATTAGAAAAACTTCACTAGTATTACTGAAAAATATACGCAGCCATGAATGCTATACTCAGTAGTGTATGCTTATAGATAGGAAGACTTTACGAAGGTCAGTAAATACTACCAGACGTAATTGTTAGTTAATGCCTTTCAGAAAATGATTTAATAGCCTGTATTGTATGCTTTCTTTTCAACAACTACTAATCTCTACAAAAGGGCAGGTGCTTCAGCAGCGGGAAAGTTTACCGGTAAGTTATCTGCTCACCGACAGCCGTAAAGTAGTTAGCCCGCTTTATTCACTATTTTTTGCTATTAAAGGCGAAAGGCACGACGGACATCAATTTATCCGGGAGCTTTATAGCATGGGAGTAAGGCAGTTTGTAGTAGAGCATACACAAGGCTTACACCTCTCCGCTTTTCCGGAAGCAACTATTCTACAGGTTGAAAACAGTGTAAGGGCATTACAACAAGTGGCGGCTCTTCACCGGGAACAATTTACTATACCTGTTATGGGCATTACTGGCAGCAATGGCAAAACAATTGTTAAAGAATGGCTAGCTACCCTTTTAGGAAAACAATACAATATAGTCCGGAGCCCTAAAAGTTACAATTCGCAGATTGGTGTACCGCTATCTGTATGGCAAATCAATACGACACATACGCTGGGCATCTTTGAAGCAGGTATCTCCAGACCAGCTGAGATGGCCTATTTGGAGAAAGTAATCAAACCTACTATCGGATTGTTTACCAATATTGGTACTGCTCATGACGAAGGATTTGAAAGTTCTATTCATAAAGTCCGGGAAAAGCTGCAATTGTTCACCCAGTGTCAGACGATAATCTATTGCCGGGACCACCAGCTCATTCATGAACAAATGGCTTTATTTAAACGGCCAGAGCAGCAAACCTTTACTTGGTCCAAAATAGAAGCAGCGGCAGAGGTATTTTTGCATGAAATAGGACAGGAGCATGGGCAATCGGTGTTAGCTATCCGGTATACAAATCGTGATTGGCAATTACAGGTGCCTTTTGTAGATGATGCTTCTCTAGAGAATGTGATGCATTGTATTACAGCTATGCTTTACTTCGGACTGGAAGTTACTGAAATCCAGTCACGTTTGCGTATGCTGCAGCCAGTATCTATGCGTCTGGAAATGAAAGAAGGGATTAATGGCTGTTATTTAATTGATGATACCTATAACAATGATTTAGCCGGCCTTACCATGGGCCTGGATTTTTTGAATCTTCAGAAGCAACGGGATACAAAAACACTGATTGTGTCGGATGTACTGGAAACGGGGCTTCCAGAAAAGGAGCTCTATCAGCATATTGGCCGATTGTTAGAGACAAAAGGGGTAAATCGTTTATTGGGTATCGGTGAAGTAATTTCCCGCAACAAGGAGTTTTTTGCGCCGGGAAGTGAATTTTATCCAACGACAGCTTCTTTTCTGAAACAGCCTTTGTTGAATAAATTCAGTAATGAGCTAATTCTGATTAAAGGTGCCCGCAGTTTCGCCTTTGAGCAGATTGTACATAAACTGCTGCAGAAAACACATGGCACTATTCTGGAAATCAATCTGGAAGCCATTTCCCACAACCTGAATTATTATAAAAGCAAACTGCATAGCCAGACCAAAATAATGGTGATGGTAAAAGCTTTTGCTTATGGCAGTGGAAGTGCAGAAATTGCCAGTATGTTACAGTTCCACCGGGTAGATTACCTGGCCGTGGCCTATGCTGATGAAGGCGTATTGCTGCGGGAGAATGGGATTCATCTGCCGATAATGGTGATGAATCCGTCGCCACAAACTTTTGATAAACTGCTCAATTACCGACTGGAACCTGAATTATACAGCTTTGCTATTTTAAACAGTTTTATTCAGTATTTGCAAGATACAGGTCAGCAGTCGCCGGTTCATATTAAGCTGGATACAGGTATGCATCGCTTGGGCTTTGAAGAACAAGATTTGCCTCAGTTAATTCAACAGCTGAAAATACATCCTGAACTTACTATAGCTACTATTTTTAGCCATCTGGCAGCCGCTGATGAAGAGGAGTATAATTACTTTTCTACACAACAAATGGAGCGGTTCAGAAAGATGGCTGCCATGATAGAAGGAGCATTACTATATTCGCCCATTAAACATATTCTAAACTCAGCCGGTATTGTCCGCTTTCCTGCCTACCAGCTGGATATGGTTCGCTTGGGCATTGGTTTGTATGGCGTAGAAGCTACTAATCAGGAGCAAGCCCAGCTGGAAACCGTTGGTACCTTAAAAACTACTATTTCCCAGATAAAAAAGGTGAAGGCTGGCGATACTATTGGGTACAGCCGCAAAGGCAAAGTTACCAGAGATTCCCGTATTGCTACCATTGCTATTGGCTATGCCGACGGCTTCGACCGGCGATTGAGTAATGGAGTTGGCAAAGTTTGGATTAATGGCAAGTTAGCCCCTTTAATAGGCAATGTTTGTATGGATATGTCGATGGTGGATATAACAGATCTGGAGGCTGAAGAAGGCGATGAAGTTATTATTTTTGGTAAGCAATATCCTATTAGTGAAATGGCCCGGCAGATAGGAACTATCCCCTATGAAATTCTCACCGGCGTAAGCGAACGGGTAAAACGGGTATTTTATACCTCGTAATACAGAGACATCACCTAACAGATTTTAGAAACCTGTTAGGTGCCAATTTCCTTCTATAAAATAAAAACATATTTTTTTGCAACAGAACTGCTTTGCACGTAAATTGCGTTGTTTATAATGAATCTAAATAAGCTAATACAATGGCCCATCCGCAAAAGAGCATAGCAGATATGAGTATAGGTGAAAAAGGGGTAATTTGTTGTTTTCAGGATGAAGATATGTCATTAAAACTGCTGGAAATGGGGTGTTTGCCTGGTACGGAAGTAAAAATGAGTAACAAAACACCTTTTGGCGGGCCTGTTTGTATTAAAGTTTCTGGCTATGCGCTTTCGTTGCGCAAGGATGAAGCAGCCACTATTATGATTAGATAAGGCATATTGCCTGGCAACTTTTGTTGAGTTTTACCCAATCTTTCTGAATTGATTTTTGCTTCTTGAAAACATATGCCAAAATTGCACTTGTAGGGAATCCTAACTCCGGAAAATCTTCTTTATTTAACCAGCTTACTGGCTTAAATCAAAAAGTAGGTAATTTTCCAGGCGTTACGGTGGATAAGAAAACAGGGATATGTCCTATTACCCCCACTACTTCTGTACAAATTATAGATCTTCCTGGTACGTATAGTTTATATCCCAAATCTCTGGACGAACGGGTGGTTATGGATATTATGGCCAATCCAAAGGATAAATCGTATCCGGATATGGTAGTGGTAGTAGTAGATGCGGCCAGTTTAAAAAGAAACCTACTGCTATTTACTGAGATTCGAGACTTGGGCTTACCAGTGATACTGGCGCTGAATATGCTGGATGTAGCGAAAGATTCAGGTATTAATATAGATAAAAGCCTACTCCAAAAGAAGTTACAGGTTCCGGTAGTAGCCATTAATGCCCGGACCGGAGAAGGGATAGCGGATTTAAAAAATACGATTGCTCAACACATTCCTGCCACAAAAGAGGTAACAAATGGCAAAGTGCATAGCTTTATTGATGCCAGCATATTTGCCCCGGAAGTAGTAGGCCAGATTAAGGATGTATTTGGTGTACACAATGATTATTTAGCTATTCAATATGCCCACCAGGCAGAAAGCCTGCCATTTTTAAGTCTGAGTGAAAAAGAGCAGATAGAACAGCTCCGCCAGAAATATAACTTCAAACATTCCCTGCTACAGGCCAAAGAAACCATAGCCCGCTACGAACGCATAGACGAACTTATTGGGCAGGCCATACGAGAAGAACAAAAAGAAGAGAAAGAAGACCTAAGCACCAAGATAGACAAAGTACTCCTGCACCCATTTTGGGGATATGTGGTGTTTTTTACGGTTCTTCTCTTAATGTTTCAGGCCATTTTTGCCTGGGCCAGTTATCCGCAAGATCTGATAGATGGCGGTATAGCCGCACTGAATGAATACCTGCAATCTGTTTTACCTGAAAGTATGCTGGTAAGTTTGCTGACAGACGGCCTTATTGCCGGTATTGGGGGTATCCTTATTTTTGTTCCGCAGATTGCCATTCTGTTTGCCTTTATAGCCATCCTGGAAGAGTCAGGGTATATGGCCCGTGTGGTGGTTCTAATGGATAAGTGGATGCGTAAGTTTGGCTTAAATGGCAAAAGTGTCGTTCCGCTTATGTCAGGTATGGCGTGTGCAGTACCAGCTATTATGGCTACCCGTAACATTGATAACTGGAAAGACCGGCTTATTACTATTATGGTAACTCCCCTGATGAGCTGCTCGGCCCGTATTCCTATCTATACTATTCTTATCGCACTCGTCGTACCAGATACTACCGTTGCAGGATTTCTGAATTTGCAGGGTATTGCCTTAATGGCCATGTATTTATTGGGTTTCCTCGCCGCTATTTTTTCAGCTTTGCTCATGAAAGTGATTCTGAAAGCGAAAGGCAGAAGCTTCTTAATTATGGAAGTGCCAGTATATAAAATGCCGCGTTGGGGAAATGTAGGTATAACTATTATTGAAAAAGTAAAAGCTTTCGTACTAGAAGCTGGGAAAATTATTATAGCTATTTCTATTGTGCTCTGGGTAATGGCTTCGTATGGACCGTCAGATAAAATGGAGAGGGCAGAGGCAGAAATAAAAACCGAAAAACCGTATTTAACCGAAGAAGCGCTAGCTAATGAAGTTGCCTCCCGTAAGCTGGAATATTCCTATGCCGGGCATTTTGGTAAGTGGATGGAACCTGTTATTAAGCCCCTGGGCTACGATTGGAAAATAGGTATTGCCTTACTTACTTCATTTGCAGCAAGAGAAGTATTTGTAGGTACATTGTCTACGATCTATAGTGTAGGCAGTGATACTGAAGATACAGAAACCATTAAAGAGCGGATGCTGAAAGAAACCCATGCCGATACAGGATTACCTGTATACACGCCTGCTTTGGCTTTTTCGCTGCTGATTTTTTATGCCTTTGCCATGCAATGTATGAGCACCTTGGCTATTGTGCACCGCGAAACCAAAGGCTGGAAGTGGCCTATGATTCAGCTATTCTATATGACTGCCTTGGCCTATGTCTCTGCTTTTGTAGTATACAATTTGCTCAAGTAAAGCTTAGACTAAAAAGCCTGTGAGTTTATTTACATCTCACAGGCTTCGGTTAAAAATATAGTAGCGCAAGACTACTTCAGATTCATTTCATTCACGATGGATTTTACTTTCTCATCCAGCTGCACCATTACCTTATCAAAATCTTCTTTATTGGTTAGCGGCGCATTTACGCTGAAGTAGAATTTAATCTTGGGTTCAGTACCGGACGGACGGGCAGAAATTTTGCTGCCATCAGCTGTAATAAACTGTAACACGTTGGATTTTTCAAACTCCATAGGGGAAGTTTTGCCAGTCTGAATATCAGTCTTTACCCTGTTATCATAATCCAGTAAAGCTACCAGGGGAGAGCCGTTGATAGTTTTAGGTGGGTTGTTCCGCAAATCCGTCATCATCTGCTTAATTTCCTGGGCGCCGGTCATGCCTTTTTTGGTTAGCGAAACCAGGGTTTCATAGTAGCAGCCGTATTGCTGATACATTTCCATTAGCATGTCAAACAAACTCACTCCTTTATCTTTGGCATAAGCTACCAGTTCAGCAATCATGGCGCAGGAGACAATAGCATCTTTATCCCGCACAAAATCACCCACTAAGTATCCATAGCTTTCTTCCCCTCCGGCAATAAATTGCTTTTTACCTTCCAACTCCCGGATAATGCCGGCAATGTATTTAAAGCCAGTTAATGTATTAAAACATTCTACACCGAATGATTCGGCCATTTTATCAATCAGGTCAGTAGTTACAATAGTTTTTACTACATATTCCTTCCCAGTGATCTTACCGGCTTCTTTCCAGGCACGCAGCATATAGTAAATTAGTAAGCTGCCAGTCTGGTTGCCATTCATAAGCTGGAACTTGCCATGATGGTTTTTTACGGCAATACCTACCCGGTCGGAGTCAGGGTCAGTGGCCATTACCAGGTCAGCATCGAGTTCTTCAGCTTTTTTCACGGCCAGGCTCATGGCTTCTTTTTCCTCTGGATTTGGGTATACCACGGTTGGGAAATTACCATCGGGTGTTGCTTGCTCCTGTACAACCGTAACATTAGTAAAGCCCATTTTCTCCAGTACGTTGGGTACCAGGGTAATGCCAGTTCCGTGAATAGGGGTAAAAACAATTTTCAGGTCTTTCTGCCGCTTGATGGCCTCTTTAGAGATAGACAGCGATAAAATCTTATCTATATACACCTTATCTATTTCTTCGCCTATCAGTTCTATGTTTGATTCTACCCGGTTGAATTTTACCTCATCTACCGACTGAATTTTCTCTACTTCTTTAATTACATTTTTATCGTGTGGAGAGATCATCTGGGCGCCATCATTCCAGTAGGCTTTGTAACCGTTGTATTCTTTCGGGTTATGAGAAGCTGTAATAACTACCCCACTATGGCAACCTAGGTGACGTACAGCAAAAGAAAGCTCTGGTGTTGGGCGAAGCTCTTTGAAGAAATATACTTTAAACCCATTGGCAGAAAATACATCGGCTGTAATGCGGGCAAAATAATCGCTTTTATTGCGGCTGTCGTGGGCAATGGCTACTTTGATCTGCTCGCCAGGAAAACTTTGTTTCAGGTAATTTGCCAACCCCTGAGTAGCCATGCCTACGGTGTATTTGTTCATCCGGTTAGACCCTACGCCAATAGTGCCGCGTAAACCGCCAGTACCAAATTCTAAGGCTTTATAAAAGGCATCGGATAGTTCGGTTTCATTGCCGGCATCCAGCAACTGCTGAATTTCTTTTTTAGTATCGTCGTCGTAATTACCTGTGAGCCAGGTATCAATTTTGGATCGGATTGCTGTTTCCATGAAAGCTGTATAGTTTATAAGGCCACAAAATGCTGTTTAGCTTGTGGCAATAAAATTAGAATATGTTTTCTAAAATAAAATGATTTTGCAGAGAATATCCAGTATAATGTATAGCAAAGATATTATCAGCTTTGCACGGGAAATAGCAATCCGGGTTGTGATCAGCTACCAGAATACTCCTTACAAACCTGATAGATTGATGATTTGCCTATAAACTCTGCCGTTGAGATTTTGGAAGAGAAGCCACCACCAGGTCATAGGAATGATCAATCCATTCTTGCAATAATTGTCTGTTTACGGAACCATCGGCTATAATGGTGTTCCAGTGTTTTTTATTCATGTGGTAACCCGGTTTTACGGAATCGTATTGTTCACGCAGGGTTACGGCTTTGTCAGGGTCACATTTTACATTAAAGCTGAGGGGTTTGCTTTCTATATCGGTAAGGGCAAAAATTTTGCCTCCTACTTTAAAACATAACGTATACTCACCAAAAGGCATTTCTTCAGTAACGCCTTTTTTCTGTAAACAGCAGTCTCTGAATTCTTCTATATTCAAGGGTATGATTGTTTGTAGTTAAAATCTATATTCCCGTTCACGTCCGCCTGTTACTTGCACAGATCTGGTACTTCCTCCAATGGACAATATATAATTCCCTGCATTCAGATCCCTTATATAGAAAGGAGTACTGGACCTTACCGTTACCTCTCCCTCTCTTAAAGGAGAAACCACCATTCTGGTAGCTAAAGAGCCTTCCGTATACAGTTCATAATATAATGTCCAGGTGGCATCCAAAACATTAATATATATTTTGAGGTCTCCTGTCTGCGGACCTACGTCTTCTTTGCTACATGACAGCAGTATTAACAAAGAGGAAACAAGGAGTAAACTTCGGTAAGTTTTTCTCATGTTGGTTTCTACTAACTAAAAGTTGAACATAAAAAAACCTATCAGGCAAAAGGCTCAATAGGTTCTGTAAATTTAATGCGAAAACAAGTATAATCAAGCAAAAAGCTTTTTTATAATGATAAAAACGATACCTAGTAAAAACATGACGATGGAAATCTTATTGATTCCGTGCATCATCCGCAGATTAAAATTAGTCGGACGGCTAGGATCTTTTTTTCGAAAGAAGTAGCCGAACACCTCGCCCACACGGAAATACTCTTTTACTTTGCTCATGAATGTAGTTGGTTTTGGTTGATTAACAACTGATATACTGCCTATTAAGTAACAATAGGATGGTGGTAAAAGTTATGTAAACTGAAAATAAATCAGCCTCTGGCTATTGTTCCAATGCTTCAGGTTCCAGCCAGTTGCCATCTTCGCGGATAAGCTCTATCAACTCATCTACTGCTTTTTCGGCAGGTACTGCTTTTTTTATTACATTTTGGCCACGGTACAACGCAATTTTTCCTTTGCCAACGCCTACGTAGCCATAATCTGCATCGGCCATTTCGCCAGGGCCATTCACAATACACCCCATAATGCCGATTTTTACGCCTTTCAAATGGTCGGTTCGCTTACGGATCATGGCGGTAGTTTCCTGTAGGTCGAACAAGGTACGGCCGCAGGAAGGGCAGGAAATGTATTCGGTCTTCGACATCCGGGTGCGAGCCGCCTGTAGAATGCCAAAAGCCGTCTGATTATATCTGGTTAGCAATTTTACTAATTCCTGCTTATCGGCTAAGGCTAGCAGGGCAGTGCCAAGCATTACGCCATCTCCCAGGCCATCAATTAATAAGCCTCCTACATCCGTAGCTGCATACAGTTGAAGCATATCGTTCGTTAAAAGCGGAAACTGACGCATAATAATCACTGGCGACTGGATTTCTTCTTCAATCAGTGTAAAGAACAAGCGGCGCAGCTCAGGCATGGCATGTTCATTATAGGTATCTATAAGTAATACCAATGTAGCATCATGCTTTATCTGATTCAGCAATGTATCCGTTAGCTCTCCAATGGTTAGTTTTAGAAAGTTAAGGCTTCCGTGTTTAGCAGATTGCTGCATGTATTGTCCGGGTGTGAACAGCGGAAACGTATGAACTTTATCAGCAATATCCTTCCATAAATTGTAATCAGTGATTTCTTTCAAGCCATTGGGCAGCATGAACGATATTTTGTTGGTGCCAGTATAGATAAAATCGGCTCCCAGGTCATTCATCCGCCATTTATCTGGCAGTGGCAAATAAAAATGCCCAATCCCTTTTAAGTCTTCTATCTGGATGTTTTCTATGGCAGAATAATCGGCAACTACTCTCGGCACATTATGTCCGCCAATATTTAGTACTTCCAGCGTATTTCTCCGGAAGTATTGGAATGGGTTAATAGGGGAGGCTTCTACCGGAGCTATGGGTTTTTGTAAGGAAGCCCGGTTGGTATAACGGTCTATTAAAGCTTTGGCTACCGGGGCCTCTAGTTCTGGTTCTTCTGTAAGGGAAACACGCACGGTATCGCCCAGGCCATCTTCCAGCAAGGTGCCGATACCCACAGCCGATTTTATCCGGCCATCTTCTGCTTCGCCGGCTTCGGTTACACCTAAGTGCAAAGGATACGGTTTGAAACCTTCTTTATCCAGTTTCTGCACGAGTAAGCGGTACGCTTGTACCATTACCTGTGTATTGCTGGCTTTCATGGAAAGCACTATGTTATAATACTTCAGATCTTCGCAAATCCGCAAAAATTCCAGAGCCGATTCTACCATTCCGAGTGGCGTATCGCCATAGCGGCTCAGAATACGGTCGGACAATGAGCCGTGATTGGTGCCAATGCGCATGGCGGTGCCGTATTCTTTGCAGATTTTTACCAGGGGAATAAACCGCTCGCGGATTCTTTCTAATTCGGCCTGGTAGCCTGCTTCGGTATAATCTATTACTTCAAACCGTTTTTTATCTGCATAGTTTCCCGGATTAATCCGTACTTTTTCTACCAGTCTGGCAGCCAATTCAGCGGCATTAGGCGTAAAATGTATATCGGCTATCAGTGGAGTTTTATAACCTCTCTTCCGGAGTTCTTTGCGGATGTTTTCCAGATTCTGCGCTTCTTTCACACTGGGAGCCGTAATACGCACATATTCGCAACCTGCCTCAATCATCCGGATGCTTTGCTCAACAGAGCCCATGGTATCCATGGTGTCGATAGTGGTCATGGATTGTACCCGGATTGGATAATTGCTTCCCAGAGGAATATCGCCTATGTGTACATCTATAGTCTGCCGGCGGGAGTATTGCGTAAGAGAGTTGCAATACCTGGTGTTTAGTTGCGAAATATCAGAAGTAGTAAGTGTCATTGTAAGAGATAATACTTGCTAAGTTAACCTAAATCCAGATAAAAATGTTCTTACAGATCTCCCAATTGCGGACGGATAATGATTTCTTCTATCACGGATTGCTTCGACATAGCATACGCCCCATATACTGCCTGGGCTACGTCTTCTGGTTTTATAAACCGTTCGGCTGGTAAATCTACACCTTCCCAGCTGGCGGTAAGGGTGGCTCCGGGAAGTATAGCGGTAACCCGGATGCCGTGCGGTTTCATTTCTTCGCGAAGAACTTTCGTCATGCCGTAGAGAGCAAATTTGGCTACTGAATAAGAGCCACCATTGGAGTAAGCCATAATACTGGCAATAGAACACATATTTACGATATAGCCATCTTTATTCTCTATCATGTTGTCAATCAACTGCCGGGTTAGGTAATAAGCACTGTATACATGAATATTTATCATGCTCTCCAGGGTGCCTTCCGGTTCGTTGTGAATCTGGCCTGGAATGAAGTAACCAGCATTATTTACTAATACATCTATCTTTCTGTTTAATCTTTTTACAAAAGCGGAAAATTTCTCTACCTCCGGCTTGTTAGATAAATCTGCTTTCTGTGTAAAAATAGTTACCTGGAAGGAAGCCTCTACTTCCTTTTTCAATTGTTCCAGATCTTTTTCATTGCGGGCACAGGTGGCAATATCAAATCCATTTTGTGCAAATAATTCAATAATAGACCGCCCAATTCCTTTCGTGCCGCCGGTTATGACTAATAGTTTATTCATAGGTGAAAATAAGAGTATGTACTGTCTGATTCAACATATAGAACGGATATTGAGCTTGATCTACTTATAGCTGGTAAGAAATATCTTGTAGATTTGCAGTGAACAACTATCCCTTACAACTTATACGTTACCTTTGCGTAAGTAATTTTTCCGAAAGATACTTATTCAATACGCAAAATCTCTTTTGATTTGGATATTTCACCCGATACCTGCATTTTTATCCTGATAAACCTGTTACTTGTGTAGCAGGCTCTTTGTAGATCCATCATTCTATGTTAACACTCATTGGCCATTTAGGCAGATACCTTGAATTTATAGGCAGTTTATTCAGAAACCGGGAAAAGTTTAATGTGTACATAGCCCGTATTGTAGACGAATGTATACTGATCGGGATAGATTCCATCTTTATTGTAGTAATAGTTTCGTCGTTTATTGGAGCGGTAACAGCTGTGCAGACGGCTTATAACCTGGTAAGCCCTCTGATTCCTACCTATGTTATTGGCTTGATTGTGCGGGATATGACTGTGCTGGAACTGGCGCCAACCATTACTTGTGTAGTGCTTTCCGGAAAAGTAGGCTCTAATATTGCGGGTGGCCTTGGCACCATGCGGATTACAGAGCAGATTGATGCACTGGAAGTGATGGGAATTAATGCAGCTTCTTACCTGGTATTGCCCAAAATTGTGGCCTCTATTATTGTATTTCCAATGCTGGTTATTCTGGCAGGTTTCCTGAGTATCTTTGGAGGGTATTTGTCAGGCACCCTTACCGGAGTTATTACGCCTAATGAATATATTTATGGTATCCGGGCAGATTTTAACCAGTACAATGTAACATTTGCCCTGATCAAATCCGTGGTGTTTGCCTTTTTGATTTCGACTATATCTTCTTTTCAAGGATTTTATACCAGAGGAGGAGCCTTGGAAGTAGGTAAGTCCAGTACCAATGCTGTAACCAACAGTTGTATTGCAGTATTGTTATTCGACTTTATTCTGGCCCAATTACTTCTATAAGTTGAGGCTACAAGTATTTAAAGAATTGAACAAATACACTGAATTTTCTGTCTTCTATACAATAGAAGCTACCTAGATAAAAGCAGATATAACTTCTTTAATCTTCGCATTTTCTCATATACCTACATGATTGAGATAAAAAACATTAAAAAGACTTTCAACGGGAAAGAGGTACTGGCAGGCATTAGTGGACGTTTTGAAGACAGCAACACCAGTTTAATTATTGGCGGAAGCGGTACTGGTAAAAGTGTGTTGCTCAAATGCATTGTAGGCTTAATAAAACCAGATAGTGGGGGCGTATATTACGACGGCCGCGATTTTATTAATGGAGACCGGACAATACGGACGCAAATCAGGCGGGAAATTGGCATGTTATTCCAGGGGAGTGCCTTGTTCGACTCTAAAACCGTAGAAGAAAATGTAATGTTTCCCCTGGATATGCTGACTGATATGCCTAAAAACGAAAAGCTGGACCGGGTGAATTTCTGTTTGAAACGGGTGGGCCTGGAGAATGTGAACAAACGCATGCCTTCCGAAATCAGTGGCGGTATGATGAAGCGGGTAGGCATAGCCCGGGCTATTGTCATGAATCCAAAATACTTGTTTGTGGACGAACCTAACTCTGGCCTGGACCCCCTTACGGCAGTTACCATAGATGAACTGATTGCCGAAATTACCGATGAATATAAAATTACCACCATTGTAGTAACCCATGATATGAATTCGGTAATGGGTATTGGTGAGTATGTGATGTTTTTGTACAAAGGCCGCAAGTTATGGGAGGGAGACAGCCAGAATATTGTAGAAACAAATGTGCCTGAGTTAAAGGAGTTTTTGTTTGCCAATAAGTTTATCAAGCATATGAAAGAGAATGAAGCCAATGGGTAATGTATAAATTTTTTTTCCTCTTCAGCAGCTATTTTATATGGATTCTCCCGGCCATTTCCCAGGTTGTGAATGATGATATAGATAAACGGCTCACCTTACAGCTCAACTCCTCCCGTCAATCTAACACAACAAATTGCACCGTTCAGTGGACATGTGTAAACACTAAAGCTGTGCAAGGGTGCATCAAATTTCATAACGACCAGTGGTTTGAATTTACCACACAAGCAGCCGGACAGTATTACTTAAGTATTACCGGGCAGCAGTGCCGTGATGTAAGAGGCGTGCAGGTGATGGTGGTAGATGGAATACCCTGCTACCCTGATGCATACCAACATCTCATTTGCCATTCAACCGGAGCCCAGGACGATATTGCCCTTATTCTGAATAATCTGCAAGCCAGCCATACGTATCTGATTAATGTAGATGGCTACTTAAATGACTTCTGCCAGTTTACTATTGCTGTAAGTACGCAGCCACCAGCCTTTACTCTTTTTCCCACACTCGTAGAAGTGCCAGTTACCAGTCAGATTTCCGATAGTCTGGTACACCTGCAATGGACATTGCCAGATTCATTGCAAGAAGATTTTACAGCTTTCTCCATTATACGAAGACAAGCAGCAGAAAAAAAATCACAGGAGATTACCAGGTTTGCAGCTGAGACGAACGCCTATGGTACCCGGCAAACGAGTTACACCTATACAGATACGGTGGCCGTTAAAGGAATGTATACGTATAAAATTATTGGCATCAACTCCCAGCAACAAAGCTATTTAGTAAAAGAACTGGATCTGTATTACGATGGCCGAAGGCGTATCCCGAGCAACTTTGAAAACTTGCTTATGCTAGAAATACCTGTACGCCGGAAGTTGAATCTGCGTGTTTTGGTATTTGATGCCCAAACAAATGAATTGCTAAAAGAAGGCTATATGATGACGTCGGTTAAAAAGAAAAATCAGCTTACGGTTGATGTAAGCAAGTTTATAGCCGCAGGTATCCGCAGGTACAGAATTCAGGTGCAAGAAGTAGATAATCCAAAGGGGTATGCAAAATCTTTCTTACTAATCAAGTAATTGTATAAATAAGAATTAATCCTATTAACACTGCCATATTCTTTTACGTTGACAGCTCGTAGCACTACTTCAGCCAACGTATTCAATGAAACAAATCTCCCTGTCATTATTTCTTTTCAGTTTGTTAACCATCTCTTCCTGCCGGAGGAACCTGGATGATGGCCAGTTAGTATACGAGGGAAAATGGGAATCTGCTGAGCACACACTTATTATCTACAGCCATGGCAAAGGGGCCTGTATTCAAAAGAAGCTGCGTTTGCGGTGTAATGGCTATGTTACTATTACTGATCATAAGATGGTGTTTACCAGTAGCTCTCTGGATTCGCATGTTTTCCGTGTAAAATTCACCATTCAGCAGAAACCTGCTGTAGATGCAAACGGTATTACATATATGCTGCTGGATGGGGAGCGGTTTGAACAATAATAAGTTTTAGTCAGTAAGCCAATTCAGTAAAACAGGAGGCCAGAACTTATATTTTCCGGCCTCCTGTTTAGTTAACAATTATCTGGTTATTGTAATTTAATTATTACAGCTTCGTCGCCATATAAATTCACGCGTTTGCTGATAGTAATTCCTTCCCGTTCTGGAATAGTACTCAATACAATTTTACCGTGAAGCTCCATATTATGCGGAGAAAAATGACAAACCCCATGTCCTAAATTGAGTACAACCATAAATCGCTTCCCTTCCCATTCACGGATAAATGCCATGGTGTTTCCTTCTGCTACTACAGGTATGTAATTTCCTATACGTAAAGCTGGTTCCATTTGCCGCATTTTAATAAGCCGGTGATATAAGGTTAGTATAGATTCCAGGTTGTCTCGCTGTACCTGCACGTTTACCCTCCTATAATTATCAGGCAAGCGGAGCCAGGGTTTTTCAAGGGAAAACCCTCCATTCGGACCATCATTCCATTGCATGGGCGTACGGAACGGATCGCGGCTTAAGTTTAAATCAGGCATATTGAGGCCTTGTGGATCTTGCCATTCTTCCGGTGGTACGGGTACATCCCGCATGCCTATTTCATCTCCATAATAAATAGTGGGCGTACCCCGTAGCGTTAGCAACATAACTGCGGCTACCCGTGCCTGCGCCTTTCCAATACGGCTTGCAATACGCGACTGGTCATGGTTGCCCAGCACCCAGTTGGGCCATCCACCTTTGGGCAGAGCCGCCTCATATAAATCAACAGCCGTAGAAATAGTGCGGGCATTCCAGGGTAAACCAATTAACTGGAAGTTGAATGGTAAATGTGCCCCTGAATTGTCTGCACCGTAGTAAGTTACCAGCTTGTGAATAGGCAGATAGATTTCACCTATTATCAACCGTTCATTGTATTCATCGGTGAGGCGGCGCATCATAGAAACAATGTTGTGAATTTCGGGCTGGTCGGTAGAATAAGCCGGAACCAGTTTTTCATAGGTAGCCATATGCGGCTGATAATCGGGATTAGCCGGATTATTGCGCCACTGGTCATCTTTAACCATATGCCACATGACATCTACCCGGAAGCCATCTACCCCTTTGTCCAGCCAGAAACGCATTACATCCAACATGGCTTGCTGCACCTCCGGATTACGCCAGTTTAAGTCTGGTTGTTCTTTTAAGAAAGCATGGTAATAATACTGGCCGGTTTTCTCGTCCCATTCCCAGCCGCTGCCTCCAAATACACTTAACCAGTTGTTGGGAGGGCTGCCATCTTCGGCTGCATCGTGCCACAAATACCAATCGCGCTTGGGATTATCTCTGGAAGAACGAGACTCCAGAAACCAGGGATGCTGGTCGGAGGTATGGTTGGGCACCAGGTCGAGAATCAGTTTCATCTTGCGGGAGTGAACTTCTGCTAAAAGTGCATCAAAGTCGTCCATGCTCCCAAATAGGGGATGAATGCCGGTATAATCCGAAATATCATATCCGAAATCGGCCATAGGTGAAGGATACACAGGGGATACCCATACGGCATCGATACCCAGCCACTGCAAATAATCCAGTTTACTGATAATACCCTGAAGATCACCAACCCCATCCCCATTACTGTCCATAAAGGAACGTGGGTAAATCTGGTAAACAACGCCTTGTTGCCACCAAAGATGATTATCTGTGTGATTGCTCATGTCCCTAATGTACGAGTATACTGCCGTAAGGATACAGGGAGAGCCAGTTTGATTAACCAGAAAAAGAAATTAGCCGGGTATTGTCTACAAAAGTTGCAGACAACACAGATAATATATAAAAAAAGCTTTACAGCCTGAACGCCATAAAGCTTTTCTTTTAAGTAAGAAAATCATACTTGCTGTAAAACCTATCTGCGGAAAGAAGCCAAAATGCGGTTTAAAACAAAATTAACATCGTTGCGGGCACGGCTGAATTCGGCAATTTTTTCGGTTTTGGTATTGGCTCCCCAGTATCCTTTTATATGCTTATGCAAGTCTTCATTCAGATCAATTAAGGCAGTTTGTCTTCTGCTTTCAAAAAAATCGTCGGCTGGGTTCTTAATTTTTTCGATAATTTCTATGGATTTGCTAATCAGGTTTTCCAGCTCTTTCGCCTTGGCATCATCAATGGGCATATCGTTTACCTTATCGCGGATGCCCTTCAATTGTACAACTAGTTCATTGGCCATAGTATAAAGAAGTTATAAAATAATGATGTTTGTTGCTTATCTGATATCTTAAACAAATTTAGCGGGAAACTGACGAATTGAAAATGTATTCGTTTACATTTTATTACAAACAACCTCCATCAGCACATGCTTTTTCAACATACTTACGCAGGTATACTCAGAATAAATACTGGCAGGTAATTAATGAATGGTTCAGCAAAGCTGTAAGTTGCCATTGTGTAAGCAGTATACCAGATACTATTTCTGGTAAATTTACGCTTATGACACTATCTCTGCCTTCTGGATCTTTTTTTGGTATTCGGCTTCTGGGCAGGTTCTGCCTCGTTGCGGATTTCTTTTAAGCCTTTTTTGAATGGATCATAGGTGATTTTTACCTTCTCCTGGCCGGTGGCCGCTCTGGCACGCAGGTAAACGCTAGCGCCTGCATCCTGGTTAACACCTATTTTCTCGGGCACTAAATCTTTCTCTTCTTTCAGGCTAAGATTACTTAATGGCAGTTGTATGACCATATCTGTTTCTTTATTGAAACTAAAAATTCCTTCCACAAATAAATTGAGCACGCTGGAGGCTATTTCCATACGGGAGATGTGCAGGTCCTGGCCTTGTAATTCGAAGTTGTTGCGAATGTCGGCGAATTCTATATTGGTAAAATCCCTTTGTTTAAATACTATCTTCCCTATTTTGGTTAAAGGCTCAAAATCTATCAGCCGGCCATTAGTAAGCTGTACTTCAAAATTGCCCTGCATGCTCTGCGGGAGAATGTTGTAAGAATCGTCAAAAGCAGAGGAAAAAGCTATATTGGCATGCAGTTCACCCATCAGATTATGTTCTCCGATAGTGGTCTGCTTAAAGTTTTCGAAGGAGTGTAACAGTTTGCGTACGTCGGCATCTTGTATAACTGCTTGTATTTCAAAATCTCCCTTAGGCTGACTTATATTCCGGATAGCTCCATTCAGGTGTAAGGTGCCGCCAGAATTCTGAAGAGCAATGTTTTCAAGCCCAATGCTATTATCTTCCAGAGTTAGATTACCCCCAATCTGATTTGCTGAAAATTGCTTGTATTTTACTTCATCTATCGAAAAGGCCAGGTGGCAATCTATGTTTTCAATAAGGGCTTCTAATTTCCGGCCTATGGCTTTCTTTAAATTTGTGCCTGCCTGCTGGCTTTTGTTTTCTTTCAGCAAGCCTAGTTTACGCAGTGTTCCCGGAGATTTAAAGTTTCCAAAATCGAAAGAGGGGGAATGCATCTGTAAATTGGCATTTATTCTGTCGTATTTGTATAAAGCAAAGGGAACCAGGTCATTTATTTTGCCGGAAATTTTTACCGGATTTTCATTAACCTTAAAATGCAGCGAATCTATACTGGCATGCGACTGGTTAAATACAACTGATCCGTTAATGCCGGCAAACTGAAATTGCCTGGGCAGGTAAGCAAAGCTGGCATTTTTCAAGGTAGCTTTTCCCTGTAAAACACCTGGCAGCTTTTTATTGTCTTCATCAAGTACTTTGTGTATTTTACCTTTGTAATGAAAATTAATATTGGCTGTTCCTTTCGTAAAATTCATTTTAGACTCATCCAACAGGTGATTAGCCTCTTGCAGAGCAAACCGGATGGTAGATTTTAAATCAATATCGGGGTATTTCAGGTTATCAATAATAAAACTAGCTTGTATCGGAAGCTTTTCGTACCGGCCAAAAAAATCTGTTACTTCTATATATTCTTTTTTGCCCTCCTTACTGGTGGAATCCACTTTGCTATAGAATTTTCCATTCAGGCTTACGTCGGTGCAGGTTTTATCTTTATAGGTAATAGCTGATTTGTTAATGGAGAACAGTATTTCTACTTCTGGCTGATTTCCTTTCTTAAGCAGGGTCTTAATCTGGGCAGTAGCTTTTACTGGCTGGCTAATTTTAAAACGTTCTATTTTCTCGGCAATACTGGAAGTGAGCAAAGGCGAAATGTCGGTGATATGGGCTCCGTCGGTATGAAAAGTAAGAGACAGTACAGGAACTTTGCCTGCCTGTAAACTTCCTGTCAGGCTGTATTCCTGTTTATTAACTTTTACTTTGGATTCATTGATCTGAAGGTTTTTTTGATTTTTGTTATAAAATAAATCGAACGCCACTTCCGCTTTGGCATCCTTCATAAAACTGCCTTTATTAGGGTTAAATGTTAATTGATCAAAAATGACGGGGCCATTAATGTCTAGAGCCATTCCATCGGGTTTTGTATCAATGTTAGCCTGCAATCTGGTGAGGTGGAAACGAAGCGTCTTGTATAGCGTAGAGTCGGCATGCAAGGTAGAGTCTACATAACTGACAGCTACATTATTTAGCCGGACTCTGTTCAGCATGAAGTCCAGAGAAGCTTTTTTTTCGGATGCCGATTCTTGGTAAGCCGAATCCGTTTTAAAAATCCGCCAGCTATCGTACCCATCTTTGGTTTTATACAAAGAAACAGAGCCGTTGTTTACCAGGATAGCCTGTATATCCAGTTCATTGCGCAAAAGCTTTGTTAATGAAAACTGCATAAACACCTTTTCTGCACGAAACATAGGCTGCTTATGTACAGCGTATAAAGTGTCGGTAATAATGGGTTCTACAAGCGTAAAAGAGAAGTTAGGAAATGTTTCCAGAATGGAATAATCCAGGTCTTTGATACGTAGTTCGCCATTCATCCTATCGCTGAACTCTTTATTAACAGCTGCCAGTATTTCTTCTTTGTAAGTAACTGTAATAAAATAGGCCACGCCCAGCAAGAAAGCAAGGAAAGCTATTACATATATCCCTATTTTAATCAGCAGTTTCATAAATTTTACATCCCAAGCTATTGCAGCAGATATACGTAGAGAAGCATGTTCGTGTATATTCAGGCAGGCTTTAGTAAGGCACTAAAAGTATCTCCTTTAACTTAATATATTGATAGATGGTTGTGTTTTGCCGGTAGCTGCTTCTTATAGCGCATCTTCCTACGTATGGTATACCTAAGTTACCCATTGCTAACATGATGTTGCCCTTTTTGGTTTAACTAAGATTTATTCCGGCTGCTTTATACAACAACCTGGAGCGGAGAGAATGTTGTTGCCTGAAAAGCCTTATTACTTATCTGCACTTACCAGTAAGACTCCTGTAAGAACCAAGCCTGTACCAAAAATTTCATTCCATGTAATAGGCTCATGTAAAACCAGATAGCCAAGGATAATCGTGGCTACCGGACCTACACTGCCAATAATAGCTGCTTTTCCAGCGCCTATCATTTTAATACCCTCTGAAATCATGAACGTGGGAAATACAGTAGAAATTAAAGCAATGGAAATGCCGAGCACATACACAGGCATAGGATATTGCAGAATAGAGCCAGTTTGCAGGAACAGAAAATGCACAATTACGGATGCGCAGGAAACCATCATGACATAGCCTGTATAACGGACAGAGCCAAATTTTGGAATGAGCCGGCTGCTACCAACCAGGTAGAGCGCATAGGTACAAGCACTGGCAAATATCAGTAAGGCACCTTTGTACATATGTGGCTGCTGAGGGCTATGGCCATTCAGAAACACCAGCAAAATGCCTGCATAGGTTAGTATAAGGGCAATTATTCCTTTTCTACCAATAGATTTATTAAAAAACACAAATAGCAGGATGGCTACAATAGTTGGATATACAAACAAAATAAGTCTCTCCAAGCCGGCAGTTACATATTGCAGACCTAAAAAATCAAGCATACTGGATGCATAATATCCCAAAATACCCAACATCCCCAGTTTCAGATAATCAGCTGTGGTAGGCGCCGTTTGCGGCTTCTGTTTTTGAAGTAACAGGGGAATACCTATGAAAAAGGGCAAGGAAAATACCATCCGCAAAAACAACAGCGAAAGCGGGTCTATCTGGTAATTGAATGCCAGCTTGATCATAATGGCTTTGGCAGAAAAACAGATTGCCGCTACAAAAACCAGTATAGAACCTACAACTGAAGTGGAACGCATAGAAAAAAAGTAGCTAGGTAGCCTTTGCCAGCTGAAGACAAAATTATTTTGCTATCAGATTAAAAATTGGCTTCTACCTGATTTTTCAGCAAATCGTCGAGCACTTCTCTGCGGCGGATAAGTTTTGCCTGTCCCTGGTACACCAGCACTTCCGCCGGACGCAGACGCGAATTATAGTTAGAACTCATACTAAACCCGTAAGCACCGGCATTTTTTATAGCCAGAATATCGCCTTCCCGCACTTCATCCAGCGTACGGTTGGCTCCTATGGTATCCGTTTCGCAGATATATCCCACTACATTATATTCTTTAGGCGCTCCGTCCGGGTTAGATACATTTACTATATCATGGTAGGCATCGTACATCATAGGGCGTATCAGGTGATTCATGCCAGAGTTTACGCCAACAAATACGGTAGTAGGCGTTTGCTTTACTACATTCGTCTGTACCAGCAGATAGCCAGCCTCACTTACCAGAAACTTGCCCGGTTCAAACCACATTTCCAGCGTTTTGCCATATCGTTTGCAGAATCCCAGAAAAGCATCACTCAGTTTGCGGCCCAGCTCTTTCATATTTGTGGTGTGGTCGCCGGGTTTGTAGGGTACTTTAAAGCCTCCACCAAAATTGATAAATTTCAGGTGTGGAAACTGCATGGCCAGATCGAATAAAATACTGGCTGTTTGCAGGAATACATCGGCCTCTTTAATATCTGAACCTGTGTGAATATGCAGGCCATTAATGGTAAGCTTATATTTATGTACCACCTCCATCACTTGCGGCATCTGTTCCACAGAAATACCAAATTTAGAATATTTATGCCCTACCTGAATTTTGGTGTTGCCCCCAGCAACAATATGTGGATTCAGGCGGATAGCACAAGGTACTGTGCTTCCATATTTTTTGCCCAGATGTTCCAGCATCGGAATATTATCCAGATTTATCCCTAATCCCAGTTCAACTGCTTCTTCTATTTCGTCAAAAGAAACACAGTTAGGCGTATACATAATATCTTCCGGAGCAAAACCCGCCATTAACCCGATACGGGATTCCTGTATAGAAACGGTATCTAGTCCGGCACCCTCTTTTTTTAACAGTTTCAACACAGAGATATTGGTAAGTGCTTTAGCAGCGTACTTTATTTTTACCGGAACTCCGGAGAAAGCTTCCTGAAGTATATGTAGTTTTTCAACAATGGTATTTCCGTCGTATACATATACCGGTGTTCCAAACTCCCGGCAAATATCCAGCACAGGTACATTCCCAATATAATACTGATTTTCTTTTAACTGCATAGGGGTAGATTTGAGCCTGCAAATATACAGGAATGTATAGTTATATAGGGCGAATAGACTTCAAAAAAGTATTTATCCAATAAACTGTATTATTTCTGCTTTGTCTAGGGCAAATGAAATTTTGCAAATGGCTATATTTTATAAGAAAAATTTATTACATTGAACCTTTTAAATTTCTTTGAGCACTCTTTGCCCGTTCAGCATACAATTTATATGGCAAGGAGATAATACTAAAATGCCTATATTTTGGTATTATTCCAGTAAATTTTATAATATATAATATACACTCAGCCTTAACCTATTTGTTCTATGATAGAAATTATTCCTTCAATAACCATTTATAATGGAAAATGTGTAAAAATGGCGCCCGGTGACTTTGAGCATCCAGTGGTATATTCTGTGGACCCCATAGAGCTTGCACAAACGTTTGAAGGACATGGAATTAAACGGGTACAATTGATAGATCTGGATGGAGCCCAACGGGGAAGAGTAGTAAACTATAATATACTCCGCATGATTGCCAATTATACCAGCTTAGCTATTGACTTCAGTGGTGGCATCTATACTGACTCTGATGTGCGGATTGTGTTTGAAAATGGTGCTAGGTATATTACTGCGGCCAGTGTAGCAGCTAAAGAAAGAAACTTTTTCTCCTCCTGGATTGTAAGCTATGGCCGCGAAAAAATAGCTTTAGCTGCCGATACACAGGACGGTAAAATTATGACCAGAGGGTGGCAAAAAAATACTCAAATTGATGTAATGGAGCATATAGAGTTTTATGCTAACCGCGGAATTAAATATGTAAAATGCACAGATGTTAGCCGTCATGGCAGGTTACAAGGGCCTTCCTTTGATCTGTATAAAGAAATATTGCAACGCTTTCCGGATATTTATTTGATTGCCAGCGGGGGGGTGAGTTCTATTGAAGATATTATGAAGCTGGAAGAGATGGGTGTACATGCAGTAATGTTCAGTACTGCGTACTACGATGGCAAAATTAAAATAGAAGAGTTAGAAAAAATGATGGTGGCTTAAAACCCTAGTCAAAAAGTTGCTACCATATATAACAAAAGAGCCGTCAGTGACAGCTCTTTTGTTATATGCACGATTACATTAATTCTCATGTATACCTTTATCTTTTTTGCAGCAATCATCCAGACGGTCATAGGCCCGGGCATCGGCAGGTAACTGGTCGGCATCGTATCCAGTTTCGTTAATAGCTTTCTTAATACGGGCGGCATTTGTCTTTGTTGGATTAAACGTTACTGTTACAATCTGAGAAGGTACATCCAACGTAGCCTCTTTTATTCCTTTTTCATAAGCCAAACTTTTTTCTATGGTGGCTTTACACATTTTACATACAGCCGATGTCTTGATCTTTACTTCCTCCTGTTTGGTTTGAGCAGCTGCACTTAGGGTAGCAAATAGCATCAGCGCAAAAGCCATTAATACATTTTTTCTCTTTTTCATGGCAATCATAGTATTAATTATTAGTTTTTAGTTACTTAATTTTAAAACGCATACCTGCGTAAATCATCCGGCCATATACGGGTCCCCAAATTAGGGAAGCATCGAAATTCGGGCCAAAAGGCTGATCAGCAGCTATAATAGGATTTGATTGTCTAAAATTACCCAGATTCTCTCCTCCTAGGTATATATCC
Source organism: Rhodocytophaga aerolata (assembly GCF_030503435.1). Classification (GTDB taxonomy): domain Bacteria; phylum Bacteroidota; class Bacteroidia; order Cytophagales; family 172606-1; genus Rhodocytophaga; species Rhodocytophaga aerolata. The sequence goes on along the minus strand of NZ_JAUKPO010000002.1, from coordinate 555,841 downwards.
CACTTTTTGAAAGCCCTTGTTACCTGGGCATTAAATAAGAGGTACGCCGGCGAATAACTATCTCTTCTGTAGACTTCCTCGTTAGCAGAAGTACTTGGAATCCGTTTAGCTCCATGCCATTGGGTAGTGAAATCAAGCTTCCATTTATCAAATTTGGTAGCATAGCCCAGGTTCAGGAAAAACCGGTTGCGGCTAACAAACTGCCTCGCAAGCAACTCTCCATTGATAGTGTTTTTTACATCATAATATTTGTAGGCCATCTTCACATCCAATGATTTTAGCGGCTCGTACTGCAATTCTACCTGTGCACTATTGGCATAAGACTTTCCGTCCAGGTTATAAAAAGCAATCTGCCTGGGGTCGGTATCCATATCGGTAATAATCTGGTTAATAAAATCTGTCCGGTAAAGATCTACACCCAGCAATCCATTTTTGCCGAGTATGGTAAACTCATGCGTTAGGTTTACTCCATAGTTCCAGGCTTTTTCAGGTTCTAACTGGCCTTTTACCAGCAACTGCCTGGAACTGATTAAGACAGATGTATTTTCTGCAATAGGATTGGCTACCCGGAATCCACTGCCGGCAGAGGCCCGCAACGTGGTTTGTGGTGTTAAGTTATATTTTAGATGTACCCGAGGTGTAACAATGGGGCCATACATATTATGAAAATCCGTACGCAAACCCACTACAGCCGTAAATTTTTCTGGAATAGTGTAGGTATATTCCCCAAATACGCCAGGTACTGATTCGGTACGGGCAAAGGTAGAATCCCTGTACTGTTCATTGTAGGAATCCAGCAGATAGCTGGCCCCGAATTTTAATCCGTGGTTGGTATTATTGATAATCGTCTGGTAAATCAGGTTAGCATATACCGTTTGCTGCTTTCCATTATAGGTATTATACCCGAAAAATGAGTTTTGTTCATGATTGATACCAGATAAAATTAAGCCTAAGCCTTTATAAGGTGTTTCGGGAAACAACAAAGCTGTTTTAGCAAATCCCTCTATTCTGCGTGTTTCGGTACTGGTGCCATAGTAAGGTTTTTTCTGCAGATAATAATTGGGCATATCTTCGTGTCCAGGTCCATGATCCATATCTACCGGAATAGTATCCATTTCCTGATGTTCTGGCTGGTAATAGTTCATTTGCCCACCTTTACGGCTGTCATACAAGGCTTTTATGCCAAACTGACTCTGGACCCGTTCTCCGTTATATTTCCAGCGGTTCACCACATTATATTGTTTCGACATAGGCAGATCCAGAAAACCATCTTTGTTTCTGTCCATTTTGCTCTCTAGTTCGTCGCCCATGCGGCTGCCATGTAACAGTAAACCGGTACTCCATTTTTTATTGAATGGATGAGCTAAAGTGAGATTCAATTCTGTCCGGCCCATATCATTAATATAGGTATTCAGCAATAGCCTGTCACTTGTTTCAGGTTTTTGCAATTCTACATTGATTTGTCCGGCAATGGATTCGTAGCCATTCACCACAGAGCCAGCTCCTTTGCCTACATCAATAGCTGAGATCCAGGTGCCTGGAACAAAGCTGAGCCCATAGGTAGTAGACAAACCCCGGATAGAGGGAATATTCTCAGAATTTATTTGCACATACGTTCCATCCAGACCAAGCATTTGTACCTGTTTGGCACCTGTAACTGCATCGCTATACGATACATCTACGGAAGCATTGGTTTCAAAACTTTCGGATAGGTTACAACAAGCAGCTTTTTGCAATTCTTTAGTAGTAATTGTTTCTATCTTGGCTGTTTCGGTTCGGGAAATATAGGTTGGCGAAGATTTTACTACTACTTCATTTAGCGAGCCTTGTGGGGCTAAACTGATGCGGTAAAATTGTGTGGTGTTATTCACCTGAATGGTATCGCCTGTAAATCCTACATAACTGATTACCAGGTTGGAAGCGGCATCACGTTGTTCTAGGGAAAAGTTGCCTAGAGAATCGGTAATGGTGCCTTGTGTGGTGCCCAGCCAATAAACATTTGCGCCTGGCAGTGGAATTTGCGTATTTGGTTCAGAACCATCCAGTACAGTTCCTTTAATGGTTTGTGCATTAATAAGCTGGGGCAGTAATAAAAATATAGCGGCAATGCGAATAAGTTTAGTATAGCTTTTATAAATAGAATTCATAGTAAAATTGAATAGTAACCTTTTTGAAGTTGGAAAGGAAAACAAAGAGGTATAGCTACACAGGTTGTGTATAGCTATACCTCTCAGGTCTATTCAATTTTATATCAATAGGGAACGGTGGCGGATAGAAATATCTTTTCCGGCCAGCGGGGGAGATGAGTCAGAAGAATTAAGTACAGCTTCCGCAGTTTGCATAACCGATACAAACATCCGGATAGTTGTTTCTACTATAGTAAAAAAAGCTTTTTCAAGGAAAGTAGCTACTTTTTCTACTGCTGGTGCTAAATCTATATTGGCTACATGGGCCTGAGATTCACAGCATACGGCTGGTTTAATAATTGTACCTGCTGTATCAGTAGCGGTGTTTTTCTTTTTCGGGCAGCAAGCCTGTTTCTCAAAGACAGAAGCAGATTTTTTGCTGTTCATCAAGCAGGAATGTTCAAGCAAGCCAAATCCTGTGGTTGTGATAAATATCACTCCCATAAGGAATATAGCCAAAAATTGCCTGAATCTTGCTTTCATATACTGCAAATTTACACAATCATTTAACACCATGCAAGTCTATCAAAATTCCCGTTGGCAGTGTTTTTTCATTAAATATTACTTGGCTGTGGATACATCCGCCCACGCCACTGCAATGGCAAACGCAAAAGTTGAGAAATAGTAGCCCACACCCCTAGTAAAATGAATAGCCCTAGCCCAACTGGAAAAAATACTATCCCCCATAAGCTATAGTTACCAGTAGTTTGCTGTACCTGCCCTATACAAATAAGCGTAAGTAGAGTAGGCACCCAATAGATGATACTGCCACTTTCATGAAATATAGAAAGCAAAGCAAAAACTGCTAGCATAGAAATAATCATAGAGGAGATTTCCATGTGCTGCATACCTACCCGTAGGATACGACTCCAGCCGGATATAAACTCAGCAAAGCTATTGTACATTTGTACTTCATATAATTTAGTATCGGTATACAGCTGGTATTGTCCGCCATTAGCCAAGGTCATGCGTGCCAGATCTGCATCTTCGGCTAAACTACTGCAGATAGCTGTATGCCCACCTATAGACAGGTAGAACTCCTTTTCGAAGAGTAAGTATTGCCCTATTGCATACGGATTTTTCAAATTAGGTTTGTTAAATGGTGTAGCGGCTACGGTGATCAGGAAATGAAACGGCCCTAATAGTTTTTCCCACCAAAATTTATTCTGATGAAAAGAAGGTGCAGATAGCAATACAGCATGGGTATTTTTAAGAGCTGTTACTGCATCTTGTAACCCATTGGTTGTATGTATGGTATCCGCATCAGTAAATAAAAATAAGTCGCCTTTAGCAAAGCAGCTCCCGATATAACATGCCCAGCTTTTACCTATCCAGCCAATGGGCTTCGGTGGAGCTTTAATGACTGTAACCGGATACCTATTTGCTACTTCGTAGGTCTGATCCTCTGAATGGTCATCTATAACCAGGATCTCATAGCTGGTATAGGCTGAGTTGAGAAGAGACTCCAGAAGTTTTGGCAAGGCTCTGGCTTCATTCCTGGCAGGAATAATAATAGATACTAAAGGCGGCTCTGATAATGGAAAGATGTTGGATGCAGGCGGTTTGGGAGAAAAATAGGGCCAGCTTTGAGTAACAACCACAAGCAACCCTGTATACACTAATACTGTAAAAAAAACCTCCATAATTCAAGAATATAGAGGTTTTTTACGTGATTATTATATTCAAGTTAATTAAACTATATGTATATGTTAGTTTTGTAATACTATAGCATCGTCCATATGCCACTGGCTTATCGGCTTATGAATAATAACCATCGTTTTGAAAGCATTTTTTTCTAATGTAGCGAAATATTCCATCCAGGTAGCCCAGGTATCGGTTTGATGAAAACCAGTAGCAGCCTTATCCATTTCAGCCTGAAGTTTACCAGTTAAGGTATGAGCCTCTTCATACTTGCGTTCTTCCGTTAATTTTTCTATGCTAACTACCATTGCTTCTAATTGAGCAGCCATATCAACAGGCAGCACTTTTTCCAGGTATTTTTTGTAGAGCTGTTCCTGTACGGTAAGTAAACCACCCTCAGTTTTATCTTCTTCAGATGTAGAGTTGAAAAAAGCATGGTTCAAATACTTGTACCGGTCATATACTTTATCAAATTCTTCTTGCGAATGATATCCCAACTTCACTAACTCTCTTAATTCATCAAATCCGCCAATATCTTCGTAATCTGTTTTCTTATAAGGATTACTACTAATAACTATTCCTGCTGATAATAAGCCATGGTCATCGTTTTGCTGGGTTTGTACTTCCAGATACTGATCACCATTTTCGCAGGGAAGTATCTTTTCTGATCTTTTGTGCTTCTTATGATAAAAAGCCATCACTTTGGCTTTGTCATCTTTTACTAGGTAAACTTCTGCATTGGCCGTGCTATATCCCGAGTTTCTGGTCAATACTACTTCGTCTGATTCATGCATCATTACAGCGCTGGGATACACCTCTGCTACCAGTCTTTTCTGGGCAGTTACTACTAGGCTAGTTAAAGCAAATGCAAAAGTGGCAATAATTGTTTTCATGGTTGGGTGGTAGTGTTTGTTACTTTATCCGGCTTAAAAAGCCTTAGACAAACGTTAATGAGTATGTCTGGTTGAGGTAACCTTTCAGAAACAAAACTTTTGCTGTCTGTTAGATAAGGAATGTAATACAGTCCATTACCTTTGAAAAAGCTATTATAAACGCTACAGCATGCCTCCTTACCACAGGCTACATTTGCTGACGGCTGCTGACTTTAAATAGCAAAAAAAATAACCGTAGTTATTAGTCATTGATTAGTATACTTGTGAGAAATACTTATCAATCGTCATGCATATTTACATACGATGCCTCTTAGTAGCCGGAGTACTAATGTTTGTTTCATATAGTTGCTCGAACAGTACTGAGCCTACTGCTACCTCACTTACCGAGGCAAATACCAGGCTTCAGCTACAGCTGGATAGCTTGCGTCTACAGATAGATTCATTAATGGATAAACAAGTTTACACGCAGGATGCCAGGAGTGGAAAAGACTTATTAAGCCAAAGTGACCTAGATTTTTTCAAAAGAAGAGGGTTGACCAATCCGGCAGAAACTATCAAAGCAGATCTTCTGAAAAATAACCAGCTGATTCCTGTAAAAGGCAATTTAGGAGGGACGATGCAATTCTATAAAGAACGGATTCAGATTCTGAACCGACAATGGGTGATGGCATATTTCGAAGATGGCCATAGTGCGGGAGAACTACTGCTGGAGTATACATTTACTGATACTGGGAGCATCTCCTGGAAAGTGCTTTCTAGCCGTATACTGTAAGGCAAGTTGTTAGGTGAGTGCTTTGTTTGAAATCCAAAGTAAATTTACCTGGCTCCAAAAATAGAACTGCCTACCCTTATAAGAGTGCTGCCTTCTTCAATGGCAATGTGGTAATCTCCGCTCATACCCATTGAAAGTTCTTGCATCTCTACATTAGCAGGTAACTTTTGGGATTTTAGTTGATTAAAAAATAATTTCAACCCCTTAAATTCCTTACGTATTTGTGTGAGATTTTCTGTAAAAGTAGCCATGCCCATTAATCCGGAAATCTTTATATGCTGTAAGATGGGAAGTTCGGGTAAGTGCAGCAATGCTTCTGCTTCTTCAACAGACAACCCAAACTTAGTATCTTCCTCTGCAATATGTATCTGCAGTAAGCAAGGAATAACCCGGTTTACTTTTTGTGCCTGCTTGTTTACTTCTTGTAGCAACTTAAAGCTATCTATCGAATGAATCATACTTACAAAAGGGGCAATATACTTGACTTTGTTGGTTTGCAGATGCCCAATTAAATGCCATTCTATATCTTTGGGCAACACTTCATATTTACTTACCATTTCCTGCACTTTGTTTTCGCCAAACATTTTACACCCAGCCTGATAAGCTTCCATGAGCATATCTACTGGTTTAGTTTTTGTTACAGCAATTAACCGGCAAGGCGTATTTTGTAGAGTACTGGTAATGGCTTCTATATGGGTACGTATGCTCATAAGTAGTGCGTTGGAAGGGTATTTTAGATTTTTTCTTATTGCTAAAATTAAAAGGACTGCTGCAAAATTACATCCCTTATCTGGTGAAAAAGCAACTTAGCTTTTTATTTATTTCATATAAATATTAATAACAGTATTTTTGCCATAATTCATCAACAAAACCCAGTAAGTAATGCCCATATTAGGTACACTTTTAAAGAATGGAATAAAAATTAGGAAAATAATTGAGCAGGAGCGCATAAATTCTTACGAATTACAGCGGGAAGAGCTTAAAAAGCTATTGTCTAAAGCAAAGAGTACGGAATTTGGTAAAGCCTACGGGTTTGAAGAAGTAATAAAAGATATCAACCATCATCAGGATTTTTATAAACGATACCGGGAACAGGTACCAGTCTATACTTATAATGATATATTTAACCGGTGGTGGAACCGCTCGTTGGCAGGCGAAAAAAACATCTGCTGGCCTGGCCGGGTAAAGTATTTTGCCTTAAGTTCTGGTACTTCTGAAGCTTCTACTAAACACATCCCCATTACCAAATCTATGATAAAGGCGATACAGAAAACCAGTATCCGCCAGATTCTGTCTCTATCTAACTATAAGGAACTTCCTAGTAAACTATTCGAAACTGGTATTCTGATGCTGGGAGGCAGCACCCATTTAAATTTTAACGGTTCGTATTTTGAGGGAGATCTAAGTGGAATAAGTGCCAGTCAGATTCCTTTCTGGTTTCAGCACTTTTACAAACCCGGAAAAGAAATAGCTAAAATTTCTGACTGGAATAGTAAGCTGGATGAAATTACTGAAAAAGCCGCCAGCTGGGATATTGGCTTTATTGTGGGTGTGCCTGCCTGGATTCAAATATTGATGGAAAAAATTATAGCACACTACAAGGTTAAAACTATACATGACATATGGCCAAATTTAATGGTGTATACACATGGTGGCGTATCCTTTGACCCTTACCGCAAAGGCTTCGAAAAACTGCTGGCACACCCAATAATTTATATTGAAACGTACCTTGCTTCAGAAGGCTTTATTGCCTTTCAAGCATTACCCAATCGCCGGTCTATGCGGATGGTAGTGAATAATGGCATCTTCTACGAGTTTATTCCTTTCAATGACAAAAATTTTGATGCCGATGGAGAGATGATTCAACATCCGGAAACATTGATGATAGACCAGGTAGAAGAAGGCAAAGAATACGCCTTGTTGCTTTCTACCTGTGCGGGCACCTGGCGATACCTAATCGGCGATGTGATTAAGTTTGTTTCAAAAAAGGAATCAGAAATAGTAATTACCGGGCGTACCAAGCATTTTCTGAGCTTATGTGGCGAACATCTCTCTGTTGATAATATGAATAAAGCCGTTGAGCTGGTGTCGGATGAGTTAAATATCAATATTAAGGAGTTTACTGTAGCAGGTATACCGCACGACACACTTTTTGCACATAAATGGTATATTGGTACAGATAATATGGTAGACCCGGAACTGCTTCGCAATAAAATCGATGAAAAATTGTGTGTACTTAATGACGATTACCGGGTAGAACGCAGTGCAGCTTTGAAGGATGTATATGTAAAGCTGCTTCCAACGGAAGCTTTTTATAAATGGATGAAGGTGAAAGGAAAAGAAGGCGGCCAGAATAAGTTTCCAAGGGTGATGAAGAAGGCTCTCTTTACTGAGTGGGAAGAATTTATTAAGCAATATGAACAATCCGGTATATGATATATTAGTAAGCGCTATCCATCGTATAGTCTTTTATGCAGGTTAGTTGCTTAGCTGAAAAATGTAGAGGAGGTTTTCGTACAAGTGATTCATGCACGCATTATTCAAAGGGATACTTTTTGGACTACTGCTGGCTATTTTAATAGGGCCAGTTTTTTTTGCACTTATTCAAACAAGCATCCGGAAAGGATTCCGGTCGGGTGTATTGTTGTCGCTGGGAATTTCCTTAAGCGATACACTATATATACTTATTTGCTATATTGGTTTTACACAGTTATTTGAGCATGAGCAGTTTAAAGAAAGCCTGGCGATGATCGGTGGACTTATTATGTTTATGTTTGGAATTTCTGCCATTTTGAAGCCAATAAGCAGCAAAGCGGATATATTAATTGAGCCCAAAAAACCCGGCACTTTCAGGTATGTATTTAAAGGTTTTGCTTTAAATGCTATTAATCCTTTTGTAATCTTATTCTGGGTAGGCGTTATGAGTATGGTTACTGTACAGGAGAAATTGGAAGGAATTCATATCTTTTTATTTTTTTTAGGTACCATACTCACTGTATTTTGTACAGATATCAGTAAAGCTTATGTAGCTCATAAGTTAAGTAAATACCTGACGCAAACCTTTCTTATATGGATGAACCGTGCTGTAGGCATGGCTTTAGTTGGTTTTGGTTGCCGGCTGATTTATTATGCATTTGAAGGATTATGATACATAAGTAAATGCCCTTACTTACTTTTATATATAGCTAATAAACATCTTTACTTTAGAGTAAACTAGGCGGATCTAACAATTTGGCGTAAGTATGGTTATTTATAAAATCCTCTGCTGTTATGCCATTCAAATATATCTTGCTATTTATTCTGCTTTGCTGTTCAGTTAATGTGTTTGCCCAGCAAAGCACAGAACTTCTCGACTTTAATCAACATCGGCTGCAAACCAATAAAATTGGAATGATTACTCTGGGTAGCTGGGCGCTAGTGAATATAGGCTCAGGGGCGATTGCTGCCCGGCAAGCTGTGGGCAGCAATAAATATTTTCATCAAATGAATGCTTACTGGAATGTAGTAAACCTTGCACTAGCGGGTTTTGGATATTATGGTTCTGCTACAGCTGATCCGGCTTCCTTCACGTTGTTTTCTTCTATAAAAGAACAATATGGTATGGAGAAAATATTATTGTTTAATGCCGGGTTGGATGTAGCGTATATGGCTACAGGTTTGTATTTAACAGAACGTGCAAAAAATTCTACTGCACAGGCAGAACGACTTAAAGGTTTTGGGCAATCAATCTTATTACAAGGAGGGTTTTTGTTATTATTTGATACTGCCCTGTATTTTATTCATCATAGCCATGTGAAAAACTTACATAATATAGTGAACAAAGTGGCTATCAGTAATAATTCAATGGGCCTTATCTTATATTTTTAATTAATAAGAATATAAATTTTGTGAGGGTTAAGTGATTATATATAAATAACAAAAGCACGTAACAATGGAAAAGTTACGTGCTTTTACTCTCTTTAAAAAATACTCAGTTATTTAACTAGTATTTTCTTTTTATATACCCCTTTTTCTGTAATTATTTGCATTATATACATTCCTTGTGTTAGCGGTGTATCCATATTGATAGATATCGCTGACTTAGTATACTGTTGAATAGCAGCCGTATATACTTGTTTACCCATCATATCATAGATAGCTATTTGTATGTCACCTTCATTATTTTCTAGTGATAGATTGAGGTTTCGGCCATTGAATGGGTTAGGATAAACAAGCAATGCATCATTAGTAGATAAAGTTGATTTATGAGTAGTATTTACCACCACAGTTTTAGAGTATTGAGCTACTCCAAACATATCTACTGAATAAATCCGGTAATAAGCTGTACTTGAAAGGGGTGAAGCATCCGTAAGATGATAAGTTGTTGCTAACGATTCGCTTCCTTTTGCAGGAACCTCGCCTATTTTTACAAAATCTTTTCCATTACTGCTTCTTTCTACCACATATTGTATAATGTTGCGTTCGCTGGCAATTATCCATTTTACTGGTACTACCCCCTCTTTTTTACTTGCTTCTAAGCTTAAGAATTCAACTGGTAAGGGTATGTAATTCCACGCAAAAGCAAAGTCTCCATTTCCCAATTTGTAAAAAGGATTAGATGTATACGTTGCCTTGATAGCTCCTCCTGATTCTTTAACATTTAATTCGCCTCCTAAATCACCCCATTTTTCTCCCTGTTCGGCCCATCCTCTATTTACTTGTGTAGTAAGTGAGGCAGGCGCATAGTCAGGGTTAGAATCCATATTTAGAGAGTCCTGAACAATGCTTAGTTCTTGCAATTCGCTTAATACATCGGCTAACGTTTGATCTGGAGTACTTACCCAACCATTGGAGGTGGTAACCGTTGCATCTTCATCTTGTACAGCCAGGGGAAGTTCAATTCTGCCTCTCTGTAAGTCAGCGTTTAATCCTGCAGTAGGCTTGGTAATTGGAAACATAATATTTTTTACATTCCAGTAGCGGCTCCGGCTCAAAAAGTTCAATGGCCTTGGTAATACTCTGTCTTCTCCATAAGGTGCCGGGTCATTAGGATACAGTGGATTAAAACTTGGATCAGGATCACTGTCTTTCTGCTCCATAATGAATACTGTACCTTTATCTGTGCTGGTAGAAGTTAACTTAATAGTTAAGTAAGCAAAGTCGCCAGGCCATAATTGGTCGCCTACCGCAAATTTATGTTTTATCTCACCAATACCTTTATACAATTGACCCAATGGACCTTTTACATAAGCCGTTGTATTAGCTGCTGCAGAGTTACGGATAATATTATCAGTTAATAAAATCAACTCCCTTCCCTGTCTAGTAATAAAGCGGCCTCGTTGTAAATTCAATTCATTGGATACAGTTGCTTTGCTCCACAGCGTAACATTGCGGTGATCAGCTAAATTACTTGCATTAAATAGTTTCTCTATTTTCAGTGTATAAAAGTTTTCAGTGACAGTATCCTGTTGTACCAGAATTTGTTCATTTAGACCAACAAAATTTACTGTACCATCTGTCGGATAAAAGCGACCATTGTTAACCCAGTTACCTTCAATTAATATTGTATTCGGATGGATTCCATTCGGACCTTTTAATATAGACTGTGGGTCAGAGCTGGAAGAGTTATCGAGTCTGGCTCCTGTGTTAACAATCAGGCTGTCTTTTACCATTAAATCACTATTCAATTCCGTTCTTCCGGATTTCATAATGATTTTATGAAATACGTTATCTGTGTATTTTGAAGGTTCCAGATTCGTGGCCGCATTGTAAGCAGCAGGAGAAGTAGGTTTGGCATTAAAAATTACCCGGCTTCCTTTATACCCTGCCCCAAAAGCGACAGGTGCTGTATTTACCACAAAACTTCCTTTATTACTCCAGTTTTCACCCACTTCCATCGAAGTGCCATTATCTAGTACCAGTTTCCCAAATGCTGTACCAATTGGCACATCAATAGTAAAGCCTTTATTTATCTTTAAGTTTCTTGCATCTGATACTTGCAAGGTGATCTGATTAGAATTTGTGTTATTGATAATACTTAAGTTGTTAGCGATTACATCCCCGGTAATATTGGTAATATTTACTGTGTAAACTCCCGGAACATAGGTATGATCTAACACAACGTCTTCATCAGGTAAGGGTACTCCGTCGGGTATCCAGTTATTGGCTGCATGCCAGAATGAATTACCTGCACCTCCATCCCACTTTCTTATCTGGGGCTGTCTCCACTGTATCTGGTCTAAGCCACAAGCAGAGCCATCGTCATCAAAAGCTTCACCTGCAAAAGAGCCGGTTGCATTTCTGAACCATACAACACCAGTAGCAACTGCAGCACATACAAGGCTTGTGCGCCTGATGTTGGCCCCATTGCCTAATCCATCTATCAAAGGCACTGGAAAGTTAACGTTATATATCGTATCAGGCGCTGCACCAAAAATGGATGCATTATCTGTATATTTAATGTATACACCACCTATGGTACCATTAGTTAAGATACCGTCGCTAAAGCTGGCTACGTTTACCATTTGTGTACCAGGAACACCATTGGCAGGAATTACGGCAGTACCTGGGCTAATAGTAGTTGAAGTAGAGGCTGTCAGATCTACTCCATTTGTATCCATAAATTCAAACAAATAATACCGGTTGCTTAAGGTACCATTTACTTTGAAGTTATACACGCCGGATATACCATTGCGGCTGATTTTTACATAGTTTTCTGCTGTACCTATAGCCGTTAATTTACCATTAGGGAAAGATGAAGCTGCTCCTTCAATACGTAATCCCAATGGATTCAATGCAGCAGGGAAAGGATTATAGTTATCCACTGTAAAATCTTTGGTGTTATTGCTTATCAGCAGGGTAGCTCCTTCTTTTAATATCAACTCGCCATTTTCACGTACACGCATCCCGTTCACCCGTACAGTTACATTCGCCTCTACAACCACGATTCTAGGCTGTGCAGGATGGGTACTTGTATTTACGGCAGGGTCATCAGTATAAATAGTTCCGCTTATTTGTCCTCTTGCCGCAATAGTAACTAGATTAGTAGCAGTAAAATGGTCAACAATTCTGTAGGTAGTTAAACCGGGAGAGGCAGGTGCAAGAGGTGTGGATAAAGCTCCTGTGCTATTATTGATCATACCAAAATTTACCTGGTTGAAACTCTGGCCGTTGCTCCGGACTATTTTGGTGGCATTGTCTGAAGGATAAAAATATACTATACCCCCACCTGTATTGATCGTTCCGCCGGTATTGTTCCAGTTACCTCTCACAATGGCAATACTACTATTGAAAGTGAAGAATCCGCCAGAAATATTGAAGTTGCCGTCTACTAATAAAGGAGTATTCGTAAGCATTTCCATACCGCCAGACAAAATATTCAGATTTCTGCGAACATCTAAACGGTCACTGCCAAAGCCTTGTACTACCACCCGGCCTTCTGGCTTGTTAATAGTAAATTCTTGTAAGTCGTTCGCGGCAATCTTTATTTCCTGTAGCGGATTGTTATCAAAAGCTTCTACAATAAATCCTGCTCCGGCATCAATAGTAGAATTACCATGAAAGCTGGCTAAATTAGCTCTGAATCGTACGGTGCCACCAGGATTTGCTCTTATAATCGCATTGCTACCAGCAAGGTTATTTCCGTTAGCATCCCGGTTGTTATTTACAAAATCGCCCCAGACAGTCAGGGTATGTCCATTCAGATCTAACGTTTTGCCATTTCTTATTAAAACCGGATTCAGATCAAAGCTATCATAGCGTCCGACAGCATTATTTATTACAGTACCCTGAATAACATAGTTTCCATCTACAATAGGAGACGTTCTCGCAGAAGCACTAATAAACACTTCAAACTGCTGAAGATAGTCCGGAGCAACTGTTTTTCCGCTCAATGGGGATGGAGCCGGATATTGACCCGGGTAAATGTTATCTGGATTATCCCAGCTACTGGCAGACAATGACCAGTTTCGGGCATCGCTCCATCTAGTTGTAGTAACATCTGTTGTTAGACGGCCATCGTAGGTATTACCTACCCAATACATACGGGTAAAGGTTTCCCAGACAATGCCTTCGTCATATCCTGGAACTGGGTCAGCATAATATCCTCCATCATAGAATTCGCCATTTACTCCACCTAATTCACCAGAACTACGGACAAATGTAATGATGCCATCTGCATTATTCTTAACTACATTTATCCCTCCAGTACCAGATGTATTAAAAATGGTTCCTCTTATATTTAGGTCCTGTCCTGTATTAATGGTAAGAGAAGTAGTTCCAGAAGCGGCATTTGCTCCTAATACACAATAACTAAAATTATAGCCCAGGTTATCGGGATCAATAACAGCAGAACTGTAAATTTTAAAACCACCGGCACTTTGGTAAGTAATAGCATCTGGTGCTAAACCATACCCACCATCTGGATAAAACCCAACATTAGAACTTCCTTGATAACTAATGGTAGTGTAAATAGCTTCTACTGTCCCGCTAAAAGCCGCCATACGGAAATACTGATTTACTGTTCCTTCGCGGGTAATAACCACTGGATTGCTTGCTTTACCTAGTAGTTTGAGGGCTCCTCCATTTACTTTTAAAAAAGTACCATTGGCTGTAGTACCGGTATTCATAAATATTTGTGAGCCTTCAGGCGCAGTAAAAGTACCAAGACTTTGAATATTGATTTCGTCGTTCTCGTTATCGCCGAAATACAATATTTGTGAACTCAGGTTGAAGCCGCCTTGTATAATATTTAAATTTCCGTGGATACGTACATTTACATCAGAGTTCAAACGAACTGTGTCTGTTTTGTAAATTTCTATATTAGGTAAAGCAATTCCGTTCTTTGGATAAAGACCTCCACAGTATGTACGTAAGGGTACATATCCTGTAATCCGTTGCTCTGTATTTCCATTAAAGCGGATGGTTGGAAGATCTTGTTTTGGCTGAACTGAATAGATACCTGGGGTACAAGGCCGCACACCCATCGGATTAATAGGGTCCATTCCTATAAATAAACCTCTTCTTGGAGGTATATTAGTGGGTTCGGCCACATTCTGATCTTCCAGGTTCCCCCCAATTTCTATAACTAAAGATGGGATAGATATATCAACAGATGCATCTTTGATAATAGTCAAATCGCCTTTTAAACTCATATCCACTGTCAGTGGTACATCACTCAAGATAAGGCTTCCGCTCTGAATCAGTAAGTTTTGATTAATTAAAAGATTGCTGATAGCGCTCAGATTGGTGTATGTTACCGTTGCACCCGCACTTTTTTCAACGATTAAGTTAGCAAACGTACAGTTTTCCCGAATTAAGGTGGAGATGTTTCCAATAAATTTTACAGTAGATGTTCCTGCATTAAAATATTCCGGACGGTTGCTCAGCCAGTTGCCTGTCACTTCAATTTTACTGTTAAAGGCATCAAATCTTGAACCTGCACCTGTTGGCTGCAGATCAACATTGCCATTAAAATTTACTGTTGCAGTAGTGTTAGTAATAAGTTTTGCAGTTCCCCAGATTCTTGTCGAACCTGTTACTGTTAATTTGGATAATACTGGCGCTCCAATAGTTGGGCCAATCTCTACACTACTAACCAATGGAATATTTGAGGATAAATCTAAGCCACCATTAAATGTTATTTCAGATGTGTTAGAGAGGAGATTTGTAACTATTCTGCCACCACTTCTAACCGTTGTAGCACCAGATACCATCAGATTCGTATTACCGGTAGCCGATAAGTTTATATTCCCACCTATTTCAACCATTAGGGTGCCTTGCACATCCACTGTTATACCTGCTACTGAAAAAACAGCACTAGAAGCTGTAGTTGCAGTGCCTTGTACCAATAAACTTCTTATAATCAAATTACTTGTAATAGCTATGCTCCCATTCGTTTTTCTTACCTCAACATTATAAAATGGCTGATCAGCGGACACAGGCGCTGCTAAGGAAGAACCGACAAACTGTACCGTGGAGGTATTTGCATTGAAAGTGGCTAAAGGCCCATCTGTAAAAGCACGCCCGACATCTATGCGGGAGGTGTTTGCATTTACAGTGCCATTGGTAAGTGTTAAATTATTGGTAACATTTAACCAAAATGCAGTTGTAGATAGGCTACCTCCTATTCTATCCACTGAGATATTATAGAAATTAGCTTTATGAGTTGTAGATGTAAATACCAAAGATATAGTAGCATCAGCAACATCTGAGTTATTAGCAAATATTACGGTTCCGGTACCTGTTAAATCACCCCCTACTGACTGGTCTACTTCCCAGTCTCCATTTACGGTTAGCATAGCTCCTGCATCTATATTTAATATACCGCTCAGAGAAATATTTCTGCAGACTGATGCTGTGCCTGTTATATTGGGCGTAAAGCCAGAAGGTATAATAACATTGGTATTGGCAGTAGGTACCCCTGCAGGTACCCAGTGAGCAGCCGTATTCCAGTCGCCTCCGGCTGGACCTACCCAATAAGATTGTCCCCAGCCTGTAAGGCTAATAAAGAGTAAAGCAATAGTTACTATTGCTTGGTAACTTATAAACCTCAGGTTTTTGCGAGCTGGATCATAGGCATCAGAACTCCGATATGTAGTCATTCTGATAGGTGTCTCTTGTGGTAAAATTTCTCCCATAGCAATACTCTGTTTATTGAGCGTTCATTCAATTATTGCTGCTACTTTAGCAGAGTTGCTTCTGAATACTGGTTTGGGGAAAAAGATAAAGCCTATAAAAGAACGGAAAATGTATGTTTGGGAAGTCTAAATGGCAGAAACTTCTCAAGCGAAGCAATTTTTGAATCAGTTTAGGGGGAATATTAGGATAAGATATACCTTCTGTAAATTTGCTCTATATAAATAGATTATTTGTAAAATATTGATAAATAGCTTATTATACTACCAATAATAAGCTTCACAGAACTGTTTGACATCAGTGTGGAGAAAGTATTGTTCTAACAACTTGTACGTTGTAAGTAATCTGTAGAATGGGGTAACTTTTCTCTAAGCGTAGCTTTAAACATAGCCAGCCTATGTAGGGAAATACCGTTCAGGGAAAGAATTAGAATAATGATACCTCTGGGATAAATATTTTTTAAGATAAAAGGTAAACGGCCGCAGCATTAATAATTAAAAACATTTTAGAAAAAAGCATTACCTACATATGTATGATTACCTGGTTTTTAAGCGCCTTCTTATAAGGTTTCACTGTATATTACAAAGCCTTTTAACCATTTAAAGGAATCGAATTATATTTGTATATTCGCATAAGAAGCAACTACACATTGAATTTTATTTTTTCTTTTAGCTGTTTACTCAACACATTTAAGGATCTATTTTGAGGTTGAAATTGAACTTTATGAAAAATATAAATACCTTTTATCTGCTGGTTTTTTGCCTGATGGTGCCATTATTATATGCATGTCCGGGGAAAGAACCCAATCCTGCTAGCAAAACAGAATTAATACAAAAGAACTGGAAAGTAAGGCAGGTAACAGCTAATGATAGTCCTGTTTATACAGATCCTCCTGTGTCTACTCCTAACTCTCAGAACTATGCGAATTACCGATTAAATTTTACAAGCGCTACTGGCTTTTCACGTACAGATGTAAGTGGCACAGTAACCACTGGTACCTGGCAGTTTGATAACAATGAAAACCCACAAAAGATTATTTTTAGCACAGGTAACCCGTTAGAGGTAGAATTAGAATCACTCGCTGAAAATAGCCTGGAAATCAGCTATGTTGTACAAAGTACAAAAACAGGCGATACAGAATACAGAATAATATTAATTCCGGCTCAGTAATCAGAAGCCAAATACGTTGAAAAGCGAAAGCAGATACATCTGCTTTCGCTTTTTTATTCATTCCATCTCCATTCATTTCCCAGAACCAATTCATTTTTCAACCCCTGCTTTATTAAAAACTCTTTCGTTTGTTCATCAGCATATTTGTTGGCTGGTAGTTGGTCTGCATTAGCTAACGCATACAGCATCATAGCAGTAAAGCGGACAGAATTGTCGAGATGCTTTTTGTTGATTAGCTTAAAATTATCGCAACTGGAATGATAGCATTGGTAAACTCGTCGGTCCAAGTTACTTACCGGGGCTGTAACGGGTATTCCCTGTAAAAGAAATGGCTGGTGGTCGCTATGTAAACCAGCAGTATTGGTAACGGAATTGCGGAAAGTAGTATCTATGGCTCTTATTGTGCTGCCAATTTCTGTAAAGAAGGATACCATTTCTTCGCGGCCGAAAGCATTAAACCCGATAGGATTTCCGGCCATATCCAGATTAACCATATACCTGAGCTGCCTGATGGATTTATCTTTCAGCATCGTATGAATATAGGCTTTGGAGCCAACTAACCCTTGTTCTTCGCCCATAAACATGACAAATTCAATAGTACGTTTGGGTTTAAGTTTCAAAGCTTTAAATACTCTGGCAATCTCAAGCACGGTAAACGAACCTATGCCATTATCAATTGCTCCGGTAGCCAAATCCCAGGAATCCAGGTGGGCACCAATGATAATTTTTTCTCTTGGTAATTTAGAGCCTCTCAACGTAGCAATTACATTCCGGGCAGTTACTCTATTACTAATGTTATGCATCGAAATATGAGCTTCCAGATTAGGTTCTTCCTGCATCCATTCCCGGATTATCTCTCCCCCTTCCAGAGAAACGCATATAGCAGGAATAGGTATAAGTTGCCCTGTAACAGAAGCAGTGCCAGTGAGTAATACTCCGCCCTTTACCCCGTTTACCATAATTACTCCGGTTGCACCATATTTTATAGCCAGCGCTGTTTTTTCAGACCGGTGCAAATTTTTAAGAGTTTTATCGGGAGGCAGTATGCCTATGTTCATCAATACAACTTTGCCTTTTACTTCATCTTTTGAGTTTTCAAAGTCATTTTCCAGTCCATTGCCCACATCCACAATCAGCCCTTTCATCTGCGACTGAACAGGTGAATGAGCCAACGCTACAGCTTTAATCTCCCGGAAGTTATCACTGTTTTTAGGCACAATCTCTAGAGAAACGGTGTCTCTGATCCATGCTTCTAACTCAAATGGCTGATATTTTACTCCTTTGTATCCGTATTGTTCCAGCAATTGGTGGGCATATTCTTCCGCTTTTTTACCATTGGGACTTCCTGTCAACCGGTGACCAATGGTCGAAGTAGCTTGTTGCAGAGAGGAGTATGCTTTAGAGTGATTAAGTACTTCTTCATTAATTTTTTGAAAAACAGCATTAGGCTGCTCTTCAGCTGTATAATAAGCTGTGAGAACAACTATAAAAAAAGAAAAAATAAGTAAGTAATGCTTTCTCATCTACTTATCAGGGGCTTCTTTAAAATTTGCTGTAATATACGTAAAGGCAAAATATTTTGGAATGTTCAATCCAGACTTGCCTGTAAATGTATTGACCTTGGTTAGATTCTATAAAAGATGGCGCACAAATTGGCAGGAGAGCTCTTAAAAAGACAAAAATTAGTTTTTGGTAAATTTGTTCCAGGTTTAATAGTATTATGTTACCTTTGCACCCCAATGGCAAGCAGCCCAGATATGTTTCTGGATGCTTCCTTTTTAGTTGTTGACTAAGTGGTGGGATTAATCTTTTCTGCAGAAAGTTTAAAAATACCCATTCGTTAGCATATTCTT
Organism: Rhodocytophaga aerolata; assembly: GCF_030503435.1. Classification (GTDB taxonomy): domain Bacteria; phylum Bacteroidota; class Bacteroidia; order Cytophagales; family 172606-1; genus Rhodocytophaga; species Rhodocytophaga aerolata. The sequence continues at coordinate 536,712 of NZ_JAUKPO010000002.1, read as the reverse complement.
ATACTTGCACATATATATGAAGCTGTCAGAATTTAAATTCGATCTACCCGCCAATCTACTAGCCTTATATCCTTCCGAAAACCGTGATGAAGCCAGAATGATGGTAGTAAACCGGAAGGCTAAAACTATTGAACATAAAATTTTTAAAGATATTATTGATTACTTTGATGATGGAGATGTAATGGTAATCAATAATACAAAAGTATTTCCTGCCCGCTTGTATGGCAATAAGGAAAAAACTGGTGCTAAGATTGAAGTATTCCTGCTACGTGAGCTGAATAAAGAAGCGCATTTATGGGATGTATTGGTAGATCCGGCCAGAAAGATTCGCGTTGGAAATAAACTATATTTTGGCGACGGTGACTTGGTGGCTGAGGTAATAGATAATACTACTTCCCGCGGGCGTACCATCCGTTTTCTGTATGATGGCTCAGATGAAGAATTTTACAAAACAATAGATGAACTAGGGGAAACACCACTACCTAAATATATAAAAAGAAAAGCAGAGCCCGCTGACAGGGAACGCTATCAAACCATTTATGCAGAGCATACTGGTGCTGTGGCAGCTCCTACAGCAGGGTTGCACTTTACCAAACAGGTAATGAAACGCCTGGAGATTAAAGGTGTACAAATTTCTCCCATCACCCTTCATATTGGCTTAGGTACCTTCCGCCCGGTAGATGTGGAAGATTTAACTAAGCACAAAATGGATTCTGAGAATTTTATAGTGCCTCAGCCAACCGTAGACAGAGTAAATGATGCGTTGGATGCCCGTAAGCGGGTTTGTGCCATTGGTACCACTACCATGCGTGCGTTAGAGTCTTCTGTATCTGCCAACGGACGTTTAAAAGCAAACCAGGGCTGGACAGATAAATTTATTTTCCCGCCCTACGACTTTAAAATCTCTAATGCGCTGGTTACCAACTTTCATATGCCAGAGTCTACCTTGCTGATGATGACGTGTGCTTTTGGCGGGTACGACTTAATTATGCAAGCATATAATACAGCCGTAAAGGAGAAATACCGTTTCTTCAGTTATGGAGATGTAATGCTTATTATCTGATATACTTTTAGAGCCGGAGCTAACCTATAAACGTAGCTCCGGCTCTTATACTATTCTACTCACTCTCTTGTCCTTATATGCAATTATTGTAGCAGGTGGTACTGGTAGCCGAATGCAATCTGAGGTACCAAAGCAGTTTATACCTGTAGGCCGCCTGCCTGTTTTAATGCATACGCTTACTCGCTTTTATCAGGCGTTTCCAAGTATACAAATCATTCTTGTATTACCAGAAAAAGACATCTCTACATGGAATACACTGTGTAAGCAGTATACTTTTACTGTGCCCCATTTACAAGTGCCCGGTGGAGAAACCAGGTTTCATTCTGTAAAAAATGGTTTACAAGCTATTACAGCAACGGATGGATTAGTAGCAATTCACGATGGTGTAAGGCCATTTGTTCCTGTAGCGACTATTAAGCATAGTTTTGATGTAGCCAGAGAAAAAGGGTGTGCGATTACAGTAATTCCGCTGAAGGATTCAATCAGAAAAGTTAGTGTGGATGGAACTAGCCAGACAGTAGACCGCACACATTTCAGACTTGTACAAACCCCTCAAACTTTTCAGCTACCTGTTATCAGACAAAGTTTTTTACAGGCTGTTCATACCCATTTTACCGACGATGCCAGTGTAGCGGAAGCAGCCGGTTTTCAGCTAAGCCTGATAGATGGCTCTTATGAGAATATTAAAATTACTACACCTGAGGATTTATTGTGGGCAGAGGCTTTTCTGAAGAAGAAAGCATAACGCAATTACCTATCTGCCAGATTCCAGTAAAGTAATATGCCGCTGTATTACCTCCGGATGCAATGGCTCTAACATAGGCCGGTCTACAGAAAGATTAAGCAAATAGCCTTCCATAGTAAACAAATTATGCAGATCGTGTGTAATGCAAAATACTGTTTTCTGATAATGTTTTACCCATTCCATCATCAGCGTAAAAACCTGCTTTTTATTATATAAATCTAACTGCTGTGTAGGTTCATCCAACAAATACACTGGTGTATCCTGCACCATCAACTGTGCCAGCCATACTAACTGCTGTTCGCCTCCGGATAAGTCTACAAAATTATGTTGTGCAAGGGGTAATAACTTGAGCAAAGCCAAAGCTTGATGTGTGGCCATATAATCCGCTTGGTTATATGCCTGGAAAAACTTTTTCATCCGGAACCTTCCCATTACTACCAATTCTTCTACAGGTATAGAAAAACCCACATTGTTTTTTTGAGCTAGTAGTGCTAGTTCTCCCAAAGTAAAGGGATTGCTGGTATGCTTTAATAATTGGTTGTTAATAATAATTTCTCCCTGATAGGGTAACTGGCCTGAAAGTGCTTTAAACAACGTAGTTTTTCCAGAGCCATTATGGCCGACAATTGCTACAAAAGCAGGATGGGATATTTTAAAAGATAAATTGCGGATTATAGTTTTTGCACCATAATCCGCAATTAAATTTTTTACTTCAAATACTATTGACACTTTATTATTTGTACCTCAACAAGCTAAATGGGGTGTAAGAATATATTTTTATAAATCCTTTTGCCCCTTTGCTTGCTTAGTATTCGTCTTCATTAAAAAAGAAATCATCTTTTGTTGGATAATCAGGCCATATTTCTTCTATGCTCTCATAGGGTTGACCATCGTCTTCTAATTCCTGCAGATTTTCCACGACCTCCAATGGTGCACCGGAGCGGATAGAATAATCAATTAATTCATCTTTTGTGGCAGGCCATGGGGCGTCTTCTAAGTAAGAGGCTAACTCTAAGGTCCAATACATAGTCTTTTCCTTTTAAATTTAAATAGTGTGCGAAAATAAAAAGTAAATCGGATTAATCAACTACTTGTGTTTTGGTTTGTTCAGATCTTATAAACGAAAACCTACAAAATTGTTTGAATTATCTCTGGTTTTATTTGTCAAGTGGCGTTTATTGTATCTACTACCAGCACTTGATACGTATTATCTGGATTTAATGGCAGCAAGTTCTGCTTTAAACTGGTTCAGCAGCAATTCTTTTACACTAATCTTTCTTTTCTGTACATTCAATTTAGATACTACCATTTTGTCCATTGTCTGGCTTTTATTCAACATATTCATGCCATCTACATTGCCCTCATAGGTATCCAGTTCCATTTTATCTTTTCTGATCAGATCTGACATAACGGATATTTTTATTTGAAGCTGATCTACCAATGGTTTTTTATCAAAAAAGAAGTTTTTCCTCTTTACTACCCGCATCAAATAATTCATTTCAAAAATCTTATCACACGCTGCTCTGAACCGGTCAGATAACTGCCTGTCCTGGAATTTGGGGTTAACCCCTACATTTTTCCATTCCATCAGTAATTGTTTGGCTCTTTCCGAAGCATGCGTAATATCGCTGCTTTGCAGCAATTCTTCTGCTTCTTTGGTGAGTTTCTCCTGCGCAAGTTTTTTTGGATCAACCCGTTTTACATATGTACCTGATTGTCCTTTTGCTTTTTTATACCGCTCAAAAAATACATCGTTAGCTTTTTTAAAGTCTTCCCAGGTAGTACCTGCCATGGCTTTTGGTACTTTTCCTACCTTTTTCCACTGCTCCTGCAGTCGCTTGAATTTGGAAGCTGTTACATCCAGATCGGTAGAATCTTTCAGGTACATTGCCTGTTTTACCAGATCTTCATACCGAGACACTCTTCTGCGGGATATTTCATTCTTTTGTTCAAAGTAAGCTTTACGTCTGTCGAAAAACCCGTTAACTATGGCATCAAACTGGCTTTCAATTTCTTCGTGTTCTTTGTCTACAGCACCAGTTTTTATCCACTTGGCTTTAAGTTCCTTAAACTTTTCGGAGGTTTCTTTCCAGTCTGTGCTATCGGCAAGCGCTTCAGCTTCCTGCAACAATGCCCGCTTAATTTCCAGGTTACGTCCTCTGTTATGTACAATCGTTGTCCGGAGTTCGGCTTCCAGTTTGTCTAATCTGTCAAGCAAGGCCGGATAATCGCCTAATCCATCAAATTCTATTAGGTACTGACGCAGGTGCAGCAGTTTCATCAGATATGAACCTTTATTTTGAGCCTCATTTACGAGTTCATGTAGTTCATTTACTTTTTGTGTCGCAGTTTCAAACCGGTCTCTGAAATATTTTACACTTGCTTCTACACTTTGTTTTACCTCTCCTATTTGCCGGTCAGGATAGCCCAAAAAGCCCCGTAGGTAGACTTTATTATCACGGACATATCCATATTCATCCGACCACTGAATTTCTTCCATCATTTTGCAGGTTGTTTGTTTTACTTAAATATACTGATATCTCTATTCTAATTACCAGGTTATTTTTATTTGCGCTTATATGCTAAATTTAAAATATAAAAAGCAATGGTAAAATAAAATTTTCAATAAATATTATAAAATCAGGATGTATACTATTTTATTTTTTTACTAAACCTGTACCTTTTACTATCTGTTTGGCGACTCTAAAGTTGATCAATCTAAATGGATCAACCATTGCCTGGCTTCTTAAGAAAAGCGGACTAAACTTTTTTATAAATAATCCTATATCTTTATTGTATAAAACGGTATGTGTTTCAGTTACAATTTTAATTAATTACTTTTTAAAAAAAACGCCCTAAGCATATTTTTTCCCATATTTGTAGCAATATATCAACAACTTAAGCCGATGAGTAACGAAACCATCATATTTTCGATGGCGGGGGTAAGTAAAATATACCCGCCTCAGAAACAAGTATTAAAAAATATTTACCTGTCTTTTTTTTATGGTGCCAAAATAGGTGTGCTCGGTCTGAATGGTTCCGGTAAATCTTCCCTATTAAGAATAATTGCCGGAGTAGATAAAAATTTTCAAGGAGAAGTAGTTTTTTCACCTGGATATACTGTAGGCATATTAGAGCAAGAGCCTCAACTGGACCCGAACAAAACAGTAAAAGAAGTAGTCGAAGAAGGGGTGCAGGAAATTGTAGACCTATTGAAAGAGTTTGACCAGATCAACGAAAAATTTGCAGACCCTGATGCGGACTTCGATAAATTAATAGCTAGGCAAGCAGAAGTACAAGAGAAACTGGATCACTACAATGCCTGGGAACTGGATACCAGGCTGGAAAAAGCCATGGATGCTCTTCGTACGCCACCACCGGATGCCTTAATTGCGAATCTCTCTGGTGGTGAAAAACGCCGGGTCGCCCTTTGCCGGTTATTATTGAAAGAGCCGGATGTACTATTGCTAGATGAGCCAACCAACCACCTAGATGCGGAATCGGTGCAATGGCTGGAGCAGCATTTACAACAATACAAAGGTACTGTTATTGCCGTAACCCACGACCGTTATTTCCTGGATAATGTAGCCGGATGGATTCTGGAGCTGGATAGGGGAGAGGGTATTCCGTGGAAAGGTAATTATACGTCATGGTTAGAGCAGAAACAAAAAAGGTTATCCCAGGAAGAGAAAACAGAATCTAAACGCCAGAGAACGTTGCAGCGTGAATTAGAATGGGTTCGTATGGCTCCAAAGGCCCGCCATGCTAAGTCTAAAGCCCGTTTAGGTGCTTACGATAAGCTGTTGAGTGAAGAAACTAAACAGAAAGAAGATAAATTGGAGCTATTTATTCCCGCAGGTCCACGTTTGGGTAGTAAAGTAATAGAAGCAAAAGGTGTATCAAAAGCATTTGGCGATAAACTTCTATTCGAGAACCTTAGCTTCTCCTTGCCACAAGGTGGAATTGTTGGAATTATAGGGCCTAACGGTGCTGGTAAAACGACTTTGTTTAAGCTCATTACCGGACGTGATAAACCTGATGCTGGAACATTTGATGTAGGAGATACTGTACAAGTAGCTTATGTAGATCAGGAACACGATAATCTAATACCGAATAAATCAGTATTTGAAACCATTTCTGGAGGAACAGAGCAAATGCTACTGGCCGGCCGGCAGGTAAACTCCAGAGCCTATGTAAGTAAATTTAACTTTAGTGGTGCCGACCAGGAGAAAAAGGTAGGCAACTTATCGGGTGGAGAACGCAACCGGGTGCACCTGGCCATGACTTTGAAACAAGGGGCTAATTTATTGCTGCTTGATGAGCCTACCAACGATCTGGATGTAAACACCATGCGTGCTCTGGAAGATGCCCTGGAGAATTTTGCAGGCTGTGCAGTAGTGATCTCCCACGACCGCTGGTTCCTAGACAGAATAGCTACGCATATCCTAGCATTTGAAGGCGATTCGCAGGTGGTTTTCTTTGAGGGTAACTATTCGGAATACGAAGACAATAAAAAGAAACGGCTGGGCGATGCTGAACCTAAACGAATCCGGTACAAAAAATTAGCCTAAGAATTAAGCAGCACCTCATAGATTCTGGAAATCTGTGAGGTGTTCTTTTTTATGTTTGTTACATTTTATTCGAATTTACAATCGTCTTATGCCACCTAGACCCTATATATTAGCAGAAACCAATTGGAAAGCTGTAAAAGATCAGACCTATGATGTAGCTGTACTTCCTTGGGGAGCTACTGAGGCGCATAATTATCATCTGCCGTATGCTACGGATACCATGCAATGCGATTATGTAGCGGCTGAGTCTGCCCGTATGGCCTGGGAAAATGGCACCAAAGTAATTGTGTTACCCACTATTCCTTTTGGTGTAAATACTGGCCAGTTAGATATTACACTGGACATCAATATGAATCCCAGTACCCAGATGGCTGTACTACGCGATATAGTTGATGTACTTGCCAGGCAAAAAATCAATAAGATTGTAGTAATGAATGGCCATGGGGGCAATGATTTCCGGCAGATGATCCGGGAGATTCAGGCACAATACCCTACTACCTTCATCTGCACGATGAATTGGTACAAAGCTGTAAACTGGAATAACTATTTTGTAGAACCTGGAGACCACGCAGGTGCTATGGAAACCAGTGCCATGATGCATATTGCCCCGGATCTAGTTCTGGACTTATCAGAAGCTGGCGATGGGAAAGATAAAAAATTTAAATTAAGTGGATTTAAGGAAGGATGGGTATGGGCACAACGCGAATGGAGCAAGGTAACTAAAGATACCGGTGTGGGTAATCCGGCAGAGTCTACTGCAGAAAAGGGGAAGATTTATCTGGATGCTATTACAGCCAATATTGCTAAGTTTTACACAGAATTAGCCCGTTGCCCCATAGAAGATTTATATGAATAATTAAGCATACATAGGTTGATGCGCTGCCTGATATTAGTGCATCAACCTATGTATGCGTTAGCTTGTTTTATTCTTCTTCATCCTCTGCTTTCTCTTCTTCATCCTGCTCATCAGTTGATTTTTTTACCTTTTCCTTCTTAATAAATTTACCACGGGGCTTTCCTTCTTCGGGTTCCTCTAATAAATCATCCCGGTCGCGTAGTTTTTTATCGTCTACATTCTTGTTTAGAAACTCATTGATTTTATTGATGTCGTAATTGGTAATGATTTCCCCGAATGTATTTACTTTAATTTCAAATCCTTCCAATTCAGGATTTACTCTGGGTTTTTCATTTTTGGATATTTTCTTTTTAGCCATGTTTGTAGGAGTTTATACAGCTAGATGAATCTAATAAAATATTGAGCTTTAAATCCACCTATTTATTTCCTTTATTTTGCTCTGTCCTGCAGTTTGTCTAACGCATTACCTAATCGGGTAGTTGTTTCTTCTTTGCCTAAAATCTCCATTATTTGCATCAAATCAGGGCCAGCGCCTACCCCAGTAATAGCCAGACGTAAGGCTTGCATCACTTTTCCTATTTTTACTCCCTGCTTTTCTAATACGGTATGCAACGTATCCTTTGCCGTATCGGCTTTTAAGATGCTGCTCAAACCCTGCAAAGCCTGTTTAAAATCAGCTATTACACGAACGGCCTCGGAAGTCCATTTAGCTTGTACAACGGTTTCATCATACGACTCTGGTCTGTCAAACAAATACGTTACTTCCGACCATAGTTCACTTGGAAAAGTAATCCGTTCTTTCATAATGCTGCTGATCTTAGCGGCTTTTTCCGGCGAGCAATCTATGTTTTTTTCTTTCAGGATAGGTAACAAGTAATTCGTTGCCAGCTCTTCATCCGTTTTTATCCGGATATATTGCTGATTATACCATTTTGCTTTGTTAATATCAAACTTCACCCCAGCTTTACCTACTTTCTCAATGGTGAACGCCTCAACCAATTCGTTCATAGTAAACAATTCTTGTTGTGTACCAGGATTCCAGCCCAGAAACGCCAGAAAATTAATTAATGCTTCCGGTAAATAGCCTGCTTCCCGGTACCCTTGCGAAAACACCTGTTCGCCAGTTTTATGGTCAATTCCATTCCAGTTCAGTGGAAATATAGGAAAGCCTAACGTATCTGCCTCCCGTTTGCTCAGCTTGCCATTGCCATCCGGCTTAAGTAGTAGAGGTAAATGAGCAAATTGTGGCATAGTATCTTCCCATCCTAAAAACCGGTACAACAGCACATGCAAAGGGGCCGAAGGCAACCATTCTTCTCCACGGATTACATGCGTAATCTCCATCAGGTGGTCGTCTACTACGTTTGCCAGGTGGTAGGTAGGCATTCCGTCAGATTTCATCAGCACTTTATCATCAATAGTAGAAGAGTGTACCATTACCCAGCCCCGGATCAGATCATTTAGCCGGACCTCCTCTTTGCGGGGCACTTTCAGGCGGATTACATAGGGCTCCCCAGCGTTTATCCGTTCGTTTACCTCAGCTTCTGGCAAGGTAAGGGAGTTCTTCATCTGAAGACGCGTGATAGAATTATATTGAGGATTATCTACTTTTGCTGCCTTTAACCGTTCACGCATAGCCTCCAGCTCCTCAGGTGTATCAAACGCATAGTAGGCTTTGCCTTCATTTAGTAACCTTAGGGCATGCTCGCGGTAAATATCTTTACGTTCCGACTGGCGGTAAGGCGCATGCGGGCCTCCTTGTTCTATGCCTTCATCTATGCCAATTCCTACCCATTTCAATGATTCAATAATATATTCTTCGGCTCCGGGTACAAAGCGGTTCTGGTCAGTATCTTCTATGCGTAACAACATTTTTCCGCCTAGTTTTTTTGCCAGCAAGTAATTATATAATGCCGTTCTCACGCCGCCAATGTGTAAAGCTCCGGTTGGGCTGGGAGCAAAACGTACACGTACTTCTCTATCCATTATCTCTTATATTAAATACAATTAAATTTTACTGGTGCAAAACTACAAAATAACCCCATTACAGACCCAAGGGTTTTCAAAAGCTTACAGGTCTTTCATTATTCACTTACTGTTTTTTCTAACAGACGCCTGCTGATCCTAACTTTCTGATTAAAATCCAGAATGGAAATCAGATAAATTCCCAGTAGCAATAACAGCAAGCTTCCCGAGGTTAGCCAGTTTTTTTCTATCAGCAGGAAAAATAGAAATGAAAGGAGCAGCATCAGGGAGAAAAAGCTTAAATAAAATAACGTAGAAGGAAACATGCGGTAGGTAACAAACAAAATACTTCCTTTAGAGGTAGCTTCTATTTTGCCTACTATCAAGGGAAGAAAATTGTCGGCATGCTGTATCCGCTTAGAAATACGGAACTTATAATTTTTAATCCATCCGTTAAACAAATACTTAGTAGGCTCAAAAGGAGACTCAGGCAGGTCGTCTTGCAAGGGTTTTATCCGCTTCCTCAGCTTATACTCTACTTCATTTGCTTTAAAAGGCAAAATTAAAATAGAGTTTTTATAGGGAAGCAGGTTCATGGATCAGCTCAATTACAAAAAATACTAAACGTAAGTAAAGATACCCGGAGGAGAAATGTATTCCTTACGTAAGTCTCAATTTTTTATGATAACACGGCTATGCAGGAAATTTCCACATTTACATCCTTTGGCAAGCGGCTTACTTCTACTGTTTCGCGGGCAGGCGGCTGGTGGTCAAAGTAGCTGCCATACGTTTCATTAATTTTGCCGAAGTTATTCAGGTCTTTTACAAAAATAGTACACTTAACAATGTTTGAAAACCCGGCGCCAGCTTCAGCCAGAATGTGCTTTAGATTTTGCATCACCTGGTTAGTTTCGCTTACAATATCAGCTGTAATAAGTGCACCACTGGAAGCATCCAGGGCAATTTGCCCGGAAACATATAAGGTATTACCTGCTAATACTGCCTGGCTATACGGACCAATGGGAGCCGGAGCTTTCGGGCTGTTAATTATTTTTTTAGACATAAGTTTTATAGGCTGATGGGTTGATAAGTTACTGTGCTGATGACGAGCAATACATTTGTCATTTTGGTAAAGGAAGTTTATTGCTGACAGAAGTCTACAGAAATGCTCCCTTTACCAAAATGACAAGATATACTTACAAATGAATTACTTCATTATACGCAGCGGCGGCTGCTTCCATAATAGCCTCAGACATAGTTGGGTGAGGGTGAACAGATTTGATAATTTCATGCCCGGTGGTTTCCAGTTTGCGTGCCACCACTACTTCCGCAATCATTTCTGTTACATTAGAGCCAATCATATGGGCACCTAGCCACTCACCATATTTAGCATCAAAAATCACCTTTACGAATCCATCCGACGCACCGGCAGCTTTCGCTTTACCAGAAGCCGTAAAAGGGAATTTCCCTACTTTTACTTCATAGCCTGCATCTTTTGCCTGTTTTTCGGTATACCCTACCGAAGCAATTTCTGGCTGGCAGTAGGTACATCCGGGAATATTATTATAGTTTAATGGTTCCGGATGATGCCCGGCTATTTTTTCCACGCAGATAATGCCTTCCGCCGAAGCAACGTGGGCCAGAGCAGGACCGCTTACAATATCGCCAATGGCATATACACCTTCTACATTAGTGCGGTAAAATTCATCCACCATCACACGGTTCTTATCTACTTTTACACCTACTTCTTCCAGGCCAATATTTTCCAGGTTAGGTGAATAGCCTACCGCTGAAAGCACAATGTCACACTCCAGCGTTTCCATACCAGCAGCCGTTTTTACCTTTACCTTACAGCCATTGCCAGAGGTATCTACCGATTCTACTGAAGAGTTAACCATAATGTTGATGCCTGCTTTCTTGTAGTTTCGCTCCAGTTGCTTAGAGATTTCTTCGTCTTCATTGGGAACAATACGGGGCAGAAACTCCACAATGGTTACTTTGGTACCGATAGAACTGTAGAAATACGCAAATTCCACCCCAATAGCTCCAGAACCCACAACTACCATAGAAGCTGGCTGCTTTTCTAGCACCATGGCTTTGCGGTAGCCAATTATTTTTTTATCGTCTATTTTCAAGTTAGGCAATTCACGGGCACGTCCACCAGTGGCTATAATAATATGTTTAGCCTCATAGGTAGTCTTTTCTTTTTTGCTGTTGGTTACTTCTACTTTCTTGCCTTTCAACAGCTTACCAAACCCTTCAATAATATCTATTTTATTTTTTCTGAAAAGAAACTGAACCCCTTTGCTCATACCGGCAGCTACATCGCGGCTCCGCTTAATCATAGAACCAAAATCGGCAGTGGCATCTTTTACATCAATACCATAATCTTTTGCATGTTCTATATATTCAAAAACCTGGGCACTTTTCAGCAATGCTTTGGTAGGAATACAGCCCCAGTTCAAACAGATGCCTCCCAGTTCCGCTACTTCTACTACGCCAACTTTCAGCCCTAACTGAGATGCTCTGATGGCAGCCACATAGCCACCCGGACCGCTTCCTATTACTATCAAATCATATTGTGCAGACATATTTTTTCTATGGGTTTAGTGATTTCGACGCAAATTTATAATAAAAAATTATAGTTTCTTATATTTAATCTATGCCTGCCTCTTGGTAAGAGAGTAGCCGTTTTATTGGGTTGGGTTTACTATTCTGGTAAACTCTTTTACAGATAAACCTTATAAGTTGCTGGTAAGTTTTTATAAAAATTGAGTTATTTGAAGCGGTAAAATACCTGGCCAATGAATCATGCACGATTACTAATAGTCTCTTTCCTCATTTTCTACAGTTCTTGCAAAACTGTTCGCCCTACAACCACCCAAGCGGATGACGGACAAATAGAGGTAGTGTTTTTGCAAATGAACGATGTGTACGAAATTGCTCCCCTGGATGGAGGCAGAGTAGGCGGGCTAGCCAGAGTAGCTACGATCAAAAAAAGGTTAGTACAGGAAAACCCCAATACGTTTGCTGTGATAGCCGGCGATTTCCTTAATCCTTCTTTGATAAATACATTGAAATACGATGGTAGCCGCATTAGCGGTAAACAAATGATAGATGTATTGAATGAAACAGGCCTAGATATAGCTACCTTCGGTAACCATGAGTTTGATATTAAAGAAGCAGAATTGCTAAGCCGCTTGCAGGAATCAAAATTTAAATGGGTGTCAGCGAATGTATTGCATAAAAATTCAACTGGCATGCAGCCTTTTGTAGCCGGTTCCGGAGATCAGGCAAAACCTATTCCTAAAACGCTGGTACTGGATGTACAGGATACAGATGGCACTTCTATAAAATTAGGCATACTCGGTGTAACCCTGCCTTCCAACCAGGTAGACTGGGTTGCGTATTCGGACTTCAACGAAACTGCTGCGGTAGCATATAAAAATCTAGAAAGCCAAGCAGATGTGGTAGTGGCTATTACACATATTGATCTGGAAGATGATATAAAGTTAAGTAAACAGAATCCGGGCATCCGGCTGATTATGGGAGGCCACGATCACACCAATAGTTATGATAAAGTAGGCGGCTCCTATGTGGCCAAAGCCGATGCCAATGCCAAAACAGTATATGTTCATAAACTGCTATACAATAAAACAACTAAGCAGCTAACAATAAATTCCTCCTTAATTAACGTTGATACGTCTATTCCTGCTGATTCTTCTACAGCCCTTGTAGTATCTAAGTGGACGAGTATTGCCCAGAATAGTTTTACAGAACAGGGCTTTAACCCAGATGAAATTGTATATATAGCTCACGAACCTCTGGAGGCCCGCGAAAGCCACATCCGGCACCAGCAGACCAATATGGGAGATATTATTGCTAAAGCTATGTCTGCTGCTGCACCGCAAGCAGAAGTGGCTATGGTAAACAGCGGCTCTCTTCGCCTGGACGATCAGCTCACTGGCAACATTTCCCAGTATGATATTCTGCGTACAATGCCTTTTGGCGGAAAAATCCTGGAGGCTGATATGACGGGAGAACTACTAGAAAAAGTATTAACTACTGGCCGGAGCAACAAAGGGAAAGGTGGGTTCCTGCAACTGGATAAGGTTATTTATAACGCAGACACCCAATCCTGGTTAGTAAATGGCCAACCATTAAATAAAACTAAAACCTACCGGGTAGCCCTATCTGATTACCTGTTGACTGGCTTAGAAACTAATTTTGGGTATTTAAAACCTGGAGCACAAGGGCTGCTAAAAATCTATGAGCCTGATGTAACCAATAAGGAAGACGTGCGGAATGATATACGAATGGCAGTTACTAGCTATCTAAAGAGTTTAAACAAGTAAGGGAAGCCGTTAGACTTCCCTTAGTTTATAGAGTAGAGTAGTAATATATTTATTTGAAGGGTACCACTGATTTTTGCTCTTTCAGCATATTCTGTGAAGAAAGGCTTTCCACCACGTTCGCTTGTAACGTAATTTTAGTGCCAGGATTTTTTAGATCATTAGAGTATAGTGTAACTACTTCATTCTGCTGCTGTAAAGCTCTGGGACTATATTTAAGCTCCAAGGTGGTTTTTTCACCTGGCACCAAAGTAGATTTAGTTACTGAGTAGCTCACACAGCCGCAGGCACTCTGAATCTGTTGAATCTGTAATTCGCTTTTACCTATATTGGTTACTGTAAATAGCTGGCTCACTAGCTGTCCTTTTTCCAGTTTACCAAAATTGTGCAGCGTTTTATCTAATTGCAAGGTAGGCGAAGTAGCTATTTCCTCTGGTGTTACGGCTTTGTCTGTTTTGGGTACTACGGCGCCTTTAATAGTGAGCATTTTGGTAGCAGGTTCAGCATTGCTGGTAACAGTAATCGTTTTGTGAAATGCCCCTGGACGGCCGGCACTATTATACGAAGCCGTTATCTTACCTTTTTTACCTGGTAATACTGGGTCTTTAGTCCAGAAAGGGGTAGTACAACCGCATGAAGCACTTACATTAGAGATAACAACCGGCGATTTGCCTGTGTTCGTAAATTCAAATTCGTAAGTGGCCAGCTTGCCTTCTTCTACATTGCCAAACTCATGGGTGTCTTTAGTGAACGTAATAATGCCTTGGGCTAAACTGACCTGCGCTAGTAAAGCCATAAGTACGGAAAAAAATGAAAATTTCAGTTTCATAAGAATATAAAATAGAAAATAGTTTGTTCTCAACGGGGTATACACAAATATATGGAAATAAGAAGGATTATGCCAGAATCGTTTTGTGCTGAAAAAGTATGAGGTGTGCTAGTATGTAATAAATAGGTTTGAAAGCTACAACTTTTTATATATTTTTGTTACAATCCCTTTAGGTTTTCCGTAAAATATCATATTTAACCTAAGATAAATTATAGTGATAACACACGATATACAAACTCAACTCAGCTTTACTAAAGAGGAGGTTCTCCGGGACTACCGCATCGCCTGTGAAAGCAGGCAGGCAAGTTTGATGGGGCGCAAAGAGGTGTTCATGGGGAAAGCAAAGTTTGGCATATTTGGAGACGGAAAAGAAGTAGCGCAGCTAGCCATGGCAAAAGTGTTCAGAAAGGGAGATTTCCGGTCTGGCTACTACCGCGACCAAACCTTTATGCTCGCTATTGGCGAACTTACCTTGCAGCAATACTTTGCCCAGTTATACGCACATACAGATATAGAAGCAGATCCGGCTACAGCAGGCCGGTTGATGAATGGGCATTTTTCTACGCGTAGTCTGGACAATAATGGGAACTGGAAAGACCTTATGCAGATAAAAAATTCTTCTGCTGATATTTCTCCTACAGCTGCACAAATGCCCCGGCTTTTGGGCCTGGCCTATGCATCTAAATTATATAGGAACAACCCTGGCTTACAACACCTGACTACATTTTCCAGGCAAGGTAACGAAGTGGCATTTGGGACCATTGGCAATGCCTCTACTTCCGAAGGATTGTTTTTTGAAACCATCAATGCTGGCGGCGTACTTCAAGTACCTATGCTGGTAGCTGTATGGGATGATGAGTATGGCATTTCGGTACCGGCTGCTTACCAGACAACCAAAGGTGATATTTCCAAAATACTCTCTGGCTTCCAGCGGACAGAAGACGAACAAGGCTATGAAATTTACCGGGTAAAAGGATGGGATTTTCCAGCTTTGTGTGAAGTATTTTCACAGGCCGAGCAGGTTTGCCGCAAAGAGCATGTGCCAGCACTGGTGCATGTAGTGGAAATGACCCAACCCCAGGGCCATTCAACCTCTGGTTCGCATGAACGCTACAAGTCTAAAGAACGCCTGGCCTGGGAAGCAGAGCACGATTGTATTAAAAAGATGCGTGAATGGCTGATCAGTAATGAGTTTGCTACAGCCGACGAATTAAATGAAATAGAAGCAAAAGCAAAAGAAACAGCCAGAATCGCTAAAAATACCGCCTGGAAAGAGTTTATGGATTCCATGCAGCCAGATTATGAAGAAGCCTTAAAACTGCTGGAGCAAACGGTAAAAGAAAGCAAAGCTGGAGAAAAAATAAAACTTATTCGCGAAACGCTGGTCCGTACGATTAATCCTATACGGGCGGATGCCATAAGCGCAGTTAAGAAAACATTGCGGCATCTTCGTTCAGAAGATATCCCGGCTAAAGAAAACTTGCTAGCCTGGGTAAATCGGGTTAAAACCGAAAATGTTGACAGGTTCAGCTCTCACTTATACAGCCAGTCGGCAGAAGCCGCGGTGCATGTAGAAGGTGTAAAACCAGTTTATACTGAATCCAGTCCAGTAATGGATGGCCGGGAAGTGCTTCGCACCTGCTTTGATGCGATGTTAGCCAGAGACCCGAGAGTAGTAGCCTTTGGGGAAGACGTAGGTAAAATAGGCGATGTAAACCAGGCTTTTGCCGGTTTGCAGGATAAATATGGTGAACTACGCGTAACAGATACTGGCATACGGGAATGCACTATTGCCGGCCAGGGAATTGGTTTGGCCATGCGGGGCTTACGGCCTATTGCCGAAATTCAGTACCTGGATTACCTGCTCTATGCCATTCAAATTCTCTCTGACGATCTGGCCAATCTGCAATACCGCACCAAAGGCGGGCAAAAAGCACCAGTTATTATCCGTACAAGAGGGCACCGCCTGGAGGGTGTATGGCATGCCGGTTCACCCCTGGGCATGATTCTGAATAGTTTGCGGGGAGTACTAGTATTAGTGCCTCGTAACATGACCCAGGCGGCAGGGTTTTACAATACCATGCTTCAGTCGGATGAGCCTGCATTAATTATTGAAACCCTGAACGGTTACCGGTTAAAGGAAAAACTACCTGCCAACATTGCTGAATTTTGTGTGCCTGTGGGTGTTCCGGAAATATTGCGCGAAGGCTCAGACATAACTGTTGTTACGTATGGCTCCATGTGCCGCATTGTAGTGGATGCTGCTCAGCAACTAGCCGAAATCGGAATTTCCTGTGAGGTGATTGATGTGCAAACACTGCTGCCTTTTGATATACACCATGTTATTGCCGATTCAGTAAAGCGTACCAACCGGGTATTGTTTACGGATGAAGATGTACCGGGCGGAGCTACTGCCTTCATGATGCAGCAGGTAGTAGAAGAGCAGAATGCCTACCTATGGCTGGATTCAAAGCCCCGCACGCTTCCTGCCAAAGAACACCGCCCGGCTTATGCTTCCGATGGCGATTACTTCTCTAAGCCTAATGTCGAAGATGTGTTTGACACAGTGTATGAAATGATGCACGAAGCCGACCCGGATAAATTTCCGTCTATTTATTAACACAAATCCTAGGCAACATCAAGAAACTGGCAAGTAAATAAGCCAGTTTTTTTATTGCTTCTTCAGAAAGGCGAATGCTGTATATTTTAATGTAGGAAAATCTTTTTACTTTACATATCAGTAAACGCATAGAAACCATTCCTGCAAATTAACTAACCTCATGTCCTATACCTACGAATATCCGCGGCCGTCTGTAACAGTAGATTGTATCTTATTTGGGTTCGACGATGGAGAACTAAAAGTACTGCTCATTCAACGGGCTTCTGATCCATTCAAAGGGTTGTGGGCATTTCCAGGTGGTTTTCTGGATATGGAAGATCCTACTATTGAGTTTGCTGCCAAACGTGAGCTGGAAGAGGAAACCGGATTGAAAAATGTGTTTATGGAGCAGTTATATACGTTTGGCGACGTAGGCCGCGATCCCAGGGGACGTACTGTTTCAGTAGCCTATTATGCTTTAATTAAATTATCAGATTATCTGCTACAGGCAGGTTCGGATGCCGATAATGCCCAGTGGTTCAATATTTCGGAAGTACCGCCCCTGGCTTTCGATCATGCAAAAATTCTGCAAACAGCCCTGGAAAGACTAAAAGGTAAGGTACGTTACCAGCCTATCGGATTTGAATTGCTTCCGAAAAAATTTACGCTTTCTCAACTCCAGCACTTGTATGAAACCGTACTGGAAACCCCTCTGGATAAACGTAACTTCCGAAAAAAAATACTTAAAATGGATCTGCTGATTCCATTGAATGAACGGCAGGCAGGTGTAGCGCACCGGGCGGCCCAGCTCTACCAGTTCGACAAACAGAAATATGAAGCTTTAAAGTCTAAAGGGTATAATTTTGAGCTGTAGCAGAAACAGTAAAATCTTTTTATGAAGAAATATAGCCATGTGCAGCTAGATCTTCTTTACCTTTTATTTCATGCAATGTGCCATTGATCATTAGTAGGTTCTTATCTGTTATTTGCAGCACATCCCTATAATAATGGTCCGTAAGAATAATTCCTTTTTTCGCTTTCAGGCTGCTAAGCAATTCTTTGATACTATCCTTGTATAAAGGTTCAATCATGGAAAAAGGCTCATCCAGCAGCAGAAAAGGGTGTTCCAGGTGAGCAATCAGCAATATCTCAACGTACCTTAATTCACCATGGGAAAGAGTGCTTACTCTTTTGTTAGCTACGCTGGCAATCTTAGGTGCATAGAATAATTGGTTCTGCTTTTCTCCATCCCGAAAATACAGCGGAATAACGTCTCTTACCTTCATATCTTTTGGCAGAAACCCTTCCTGAGGTAAATAGGCTATATATTGGTTAGGAATAACCTGGGTTGGCTCTATTATAGTTGCATCTAACCATACTTCAATAGAATCGGCTGGTAAGGTACCAAACAAAATTTTCAATAAAGTGGATTTTCCGCTTCCGTTTCTGCCAAATATGCCAACCATTTCCCCGGTCTGGCAGCTAAACTTGACATGAGTTAGCACAGGTCTGTTTCTAAAATTTTTTGTTACATGATGAACCGACAGGCTATGCATTCAGGCGAGGGTCAGAAAAACTAAAGCAGCTACCAGTGAAAGGGCTATATTAATTAGCCATGTGAAAGTGATTAATTTCCTTTTAGTGATGCCTATGTTGTAATAAAAATAATACTGCGACTGTTGGAACTGTTTGTAACAATATAAGCCAATCACCATTCCACCGGTTGCCAGGCAAACAATGCCATTCAACGGGTTTAAAGTAATGAGAGCAAGGATAACTGAAATGGCTATATTATACCTGGTTACGTCCATATAATATTTCCAGAAAGCATGGCTCATTTTATAGCTGTTTATTGCTTAACTAACTTTTGTAAGGCGGCTTCCCGGTAAGCTTTATCCATATATTGAGCCCCTATCATCACACCTTCAATACTCGCCGATTGGTTGATATCCGCCAAAGGATTTCCATTCAGCAACACCAGATCCGATACGGCTCCTGCTTTGATTACCCCGGTCTGCTCGGCCTTGTTTAGATATTTTGCCACATTTACTGTACCAGTACGCAGTGCTTCATAAGGAGAAAGCCCGGCGGCTACCATATACGCTAACTCATGATGTGTAGAGAAGCCAGGAACATTGAATATTTGTGGAGCATCACAGCCTAGCAGCAAACCCACGCCATTTTTCTGGCATTCCAGAATTAGCTGCCTGCGGAGTTGAATATACTTCTCCATTTTTACCTTATCATACTGCGGGTTAGATTGGAGGTTTTTCTTGCTATTTACCCAGTTATTACTGGTTTCTACTGGCATATATTTCATTTCAGGGGCATTTTGGAGTTGCTGTGGATCTACCGGGGCAAACCACCGCTCTGCTAAGGCTTGCGTAGGAACTACCCATATGTTTTTATCCTTCAATCCTTTCATTAGTTTAGGGAGTTGACTAATATCTGCCTTGTCGGCTACAAACATACCGAATAAACCTACTTGCTGCTCAGTCATGTTTTCCATACCAGGTACCATACCTTCAATAAATCCATCCAGGTGATCTATAGAAGAATACCCTGCCTCTATGGCCCGCCAGATGCCTACCTCAAACGGTACATGGCCTACAAAAGGAATACCTACTTCTTTCGCTGTTTTTTCCATAGCAGCAAAAGTTTCTCTGGTAAGGCCGGGATGTATTTTCAGGTAATCATAGCCGGCTTGTTTTTGCTGGCGTACCATCTGTGAAGTTTGTTCAGGAGTTTTTGCACTCTGCCCACTAAAGGAAGGGCCGGTAGTATAGAACCGGGGACCAAGAATCTCACCACTTTGTACTTTGCTTCTTAGTTCCAGGTGGCGTGGATGGCCCAGCATACCCCGGATAGTGGTAATGCCATTGGCGGCAAACAACATAAGCACTTCTTTCATGGGCTCTATGTCGTCTATAGGCGGCACATGCGCATGCATCTCCGCTAAGCCAGGAATCAGGTATTTGCCTCTGGCTTCAATGACAATAGCATTACTGGCATATTTGGCTTTGCTGGCATCTGTCACCGATACAATTTTGCCACCTTTCACTACCACCGCCTGGTTTTCCAGTACCCGTTCCCGGTCCATAGGAATAACATGTACATGATTAAAAACCACTTCTTTCTGAGCCGCATTAATCAGTTTCTGGGCATGCGAGAGATGAGTGGTAAGGATGCATAAAAACAGTAGGAAGGACTTCATAGGTTTATCAGTATTAGTGTGGAGTATGGTCAAGTTTAACGCATGATGGGTGGTGTACCTGCAAACGAACCCTATCTACTAAGTAATATAATTTATTGGATTATTTTGTTGATTTCTTGCAAAAAAATTAAGTAATTACTATACAATCCACTCAAATAAAACCGGTTATGAAAAATATTTTACTTTCCCTGCTGTTGCTACTTTGTGTTAGTACAGCTACTATGGCACAATATGATCTATCCACCGGGTATGTATATTCCCGTCCGCAACAACAGATGGGAGATTATATTAAACATGCTCATGGTTTGCAGTTTCAGGCTTTGTACCGGCTCCCCAATAGCCGCTTGGCGTTTGGTGCTGGCATAGGATTCAATGGCTATGGCAGCGAAACTTCCAGACAGACCTACCGTTTCGGTGATGGCTCTACTACCGAAACAGATGTAAGCGTAGATAATGCATTTTCCACCTTTGCTTTAATTGGCAGATTAGACTTGCTGCCTGCTTCAATAGTTACTCCCTACCTGACCGGGCAAGCAGGCTATAGTTTGTACCGCACTTCGCTCTATATAGAAAACCCAGATGATCCGGATGGATGCAAACCTTTAGAAAATAAGGCTTTACAAACAGATGGGGCATTTTCAGTAAGTGGAGGCGGCGGGCTGCGCTGGGATTTAAGCAGCATAATTAAGAAAGCTAGTAAGCAACGTTTCTTTGCGGATATTTCTGCTTTGTATACACAGGGAGGTAAAGTCAGTTATATGAATGTAAATATTCCGGCCACCCCAGCTACGCATCATCACCCGGTGCCTGCGTCCGGAGATGTATTTTCATATAGTACCAGATTCATCAACCCAGTCAATCAGGTAGTACACGAACACCATGTAGGCGATGTGTATAGTTCCTATATCCGGATGATGGAGTTCAAATTAGGCTTTGTATACAGGATATCCAAGTAGAGTAAGCTGGTATGGAACTATTGCTCCTGTGCTTATCTGGTTTTAAATGAAGCCTGGAAGCATAAAGATGAAAACACCTGAAGAACTCTCACTAACAAGTGGGCCTTTATAAGTATGCTAAGCCAATGAGCCTAATTTAAGTGAATGGCTGTCTCCTAAGAATGTAAAAGCTATTTATAGAATAGATTACTGGTGAAATAATTATTAGATTCTTCAACCAAGCAATTAATAATTGTAGTATATTCATTTCTTTAATAACCAGCACAGACCCGTTGTCCTTCGGGTGAATTTTCAACTACACATAAGTATTACCAGTAAGTAATAGCTTTTATTGCAATTTCAGCATTACCTGTAAAGCCCCATTAATTTTTTTTCAATTAAAACGTTTGTTGGCCTTATAGCCGCGAAGCAACAATTAAGTGGTTATAAGTACTTTGAATTATAATCATCTGCTACTAAAACAGGTAAAAGCGAATGAAGCGGACTTTTGGGTATAATTAGGTAATAACTAATATACACACGGGTATTCCTTTATCCCTTAAAAAGATTGCATCAATAGATCACACCTGCTATTACGAGTATGGCAGAAGGTTTATCGGCTAGTTAATACATACAAAAGCACATATATGTACCGGTTCTTTACTACTCTATTTTTATGCTTTAGTGTACTTGCTGCTGCTGCTCAAAATAGTATTGTGCGAACTGATGGAGTAAAGCTGGACGTTAAAGTAGTGGAAGTAAAAGGATCAGAAATTCATTTTACGAAGAATGCCGAAAATAATGGAAAACTATATGTTATCAGCAAAGAAGATGTAGTGTCCATCACTTATCAGGATGGCTCTGTTCAGCAGTTTCCTCCTGTCTCTGCTCCCATTGTGCCCAAACCATCAGTGGTGTATAACAAGGGCAGAAACATAATAGGCTTCAGGCCCATAGATTTTGCCTTTACCAATTTAAGTTTGCTTTACGAACATCTCTCTGCCAATCAGAAGGTAGGTATACGGCTACCCATATCCATAGGGATTAGCCATAAAGAGATCAAAGGCGATGTATATAACAATTTTTCGATGCTCCGCAACCGGACATTCAGCACTGGCCTGGACCTAAATTTTTATGTGGGCAAGCCCGATAGATTCCGGTATTATATTGGCCCTTCTTTCCAACTGGGGTTTTTTAGATACATAACAGATTATTATTATCCTTCTCCCGGAACATCTTTACCTACCAGCATAGGAACCCAATATGCCTTTTTACTGAACAATGGTATATGGTATCAGCTAGATAAAACAATTTTGCTGGGTATGGACTTCGGGTTGGGTTTTCAGCGAAGAACAATGAGTAGAAGATACTATTCTGATCCGCCCACTTCCGCAAAAGTATCGGGGAATATAAGTATTGGCTTCCA
Source organism: Rhodocytophaga aerolata (assembly GCF_030503435.1). GTDB lineage: Bacteria > Bacteroidota > Bacteroidia > Cytophagales > 172606-1 > Rhodocytophaga > Rhodocytophaga aerolata. The sequence continues at coordinate 514,157 of NZ_JAUKPO010000002.1, read as the reverse complement.
GTTTTAAGAGTTGACTATATGAGAAAAAAGAGTACTTCTTCAGCGGCTGGTAAACATAGCCAGTGCGGTATTTTTAAGAACTTGGCAAAGAGTTGCTTAAACCGATACCTGGCTCGCATTACGCTATTCTGTTTTCTGTTTCAACTCATTGCTTGTAATTATTACCGTACCCGTACCGAAGCTCCCGATGCTCTAAATACTGTTTATTCATTAAGCAAAAGAAAAATATTTATACTGCACCAAGGTCCGAAAACCTGGTCGTTAACAAATGTAGTGCTGACTGGAGAAGAGCTGGAAGGAACCTTGAATGAAGTGCCTGTCTCCCAAACAAACTATGCTACGGCAGATCCCAATAAGTCTCACCGATACCGGTCTACCGATAAATACAATGCCCTCAACCGGGTGCATCTGTATATCAATGAGTATAGGCAGGAGGAAGGAAATCAAATAGCTATCCCGGTTTCTTCCATCAAGCGGATAGATATTGTTGAACAGGATACCGGCCGTACAGTTGCCTCTCATGTGCTAACGGCCGTAGGAGTAACTATTGGCGTACTGGTACTGATTAGTATTATCATTGTACTGACTAAAAGTTCATGCCCTTTTGTCTATACAGATACCGGGGAAGGATATGAATTTACCGGAGAAACGTATGGAGGAGCCATATTTGCCCCACTCGAACGCCACGACTTTATGCCTCTACCCACTAGTGTTCCAGTAGAGGACCAATACCGCATTCGTATTACCAATGAGTTAAAAGAACGGCAGTATACTAACTTGGCGGAGCTTTGGGTAGTACAGCATCCGGCAGAAGTAACTGTATTACTCGATAACAAAGGTAACATACATACCTTATCTCAGGTAGAGGCACCTATACAGGCTCAAACAAGTGCTGGTGAATCTTGCCTGGATCAACTATTCCGGAAAGATTCAACCAATTACTTATTTAATGAAACCGTACCTGCCGGTTCGCTCAATGAAGTTGTTTTAACATTTGACAAACCTGCACAAATCTCCAGTGGAAAGCTGGTGCTCCGGGCACAAAATTCCCTCTGGCTAGATTATCTTTTCGGAGAGTTTACCCAGCAGTTTGGCAGCTTGTATCCTACATGGGCCGCCAGCCAGAAAAAAGAACCGTTTCAAAAGCTTTCCCAATGGCAGATAGACCAGGGTATCCCCTTAAGTGTATATCTGGAAACATCCGCCGGCTGGCAACTGGTAGACAGAATAGAATCAGTTGGCCCATTGGCTTCCCGTAATTTAGTAATACCGCTAAACCTGGCAGCCGTGAAAACAAAAGATACCATCCGTGTTAAACTGGCTGCAGGTTTTATGTTCTGGGAAATAGACTATGCTGGCATAGATTACAGCACTAATTTACCTGTGAAGCTGGAGAAATGTAAGCCATATTCGGCCATAAATGAGAAAAATGAGGATATGCGTGCCATGCTTTCTGAAGACGATACGGTATACGCACAACAATTACAACCCGGAACAGCCGTTACCCTTACGTATATGAATCCAATGCAACCCATAGAGGGTACAAAGGTAAGTACCTTTCTGCATACAAAAGGGTATTATGAACATGTACGTGAATATAAGGGTACTCCAGATATACCCGAATTACTATCGTTCCGTAAAGAAGGCCGGTTTGTTGAATTTTCTAAAGAAAAATACCTTGAAATAAATAAACAAATGGGTTTAACAGCTACCACTAAATAATCTATGGAAAGCACCTTGACTAAGCATACGCCGGCAAATGAGGGCTATCCGGCCACTACCCATATTCCATACCTTCCTTCTACTATCGTGGTCTCTTCCATTAGGCGGAAGCTACTGGCCACCAGGTTTCGTATACAAGATATTTCGTTGCTCATGAAGCATGTTTCCAAAGCAGACTCTCTTCCGAAACTTATAAAAAAAGCCCGTGCTTTACGGCAACTGTTTTATGGCACAAAGTCTATCAGAAAAGTAGCCCAGGTAGATGGCCGGTATTACTGGACGCATCATTGCCCCGGATGGCCTTCTGTGGCTTACAAAGATTTTATGCACAATGAAATAAATCGCTTGGTCACTCACCCGCAAGTGCCCATTCACCCCTATATTGCTTTTTTTGCTATTACCAAGAAGTGCCCCCTAGGCTGTGAGCATTGTTTTGAATGGGACAACCTCAATAAACGCGAAAAACTTTCCCTATCTGCTATTATGCAGATTGTACATACCTTGCAAGATAAAGGCATAACCCAGGTTCTGTTCAGTGGTGGCGAACCTATGCTCCGGGTACACGATATAGTGGAGGTGCTTAAAATGGCACGGCCAGTTACAGATTTCTGGGTATTTACCTCTGGCTATAATTTTACGGCTCAAAATGCCCGCCTGCTTAAAGAAGCCGGACTTACCGGCGTGTCTGTAAGCCTGGATCACTACCTGGAGCAAGAGCATAATACATTCCGCAACTTGGCTAATGCCTACCAGCTGGCTATCAATGCTGTGGTTGAGGCCCATAAAGCTGGATTAGTCGTAAGCCTGGCACTTTGTGCCACGAAAGCCTTTGTAACTGAGGAAAACCTGATGCAGTATGCCAGACTTGCCAAGAGACTGGGTGTAGCTTTTGTTCAACTATTAGAACCTCGAGCCGTAGGGCATTATATTGGAAAAGAGGTTGAACTCAATCCAGACCAGATCCAACTGCTTACGAGCTTCTATGAAAAATTAAACCTGGACCCAGCCTATGCCGACTGGCCTATTGTGGTATTTCATGGCTACCATCAGCGGAAAGCCGGCTGCACCGGAGCCGGCAACCGGTTCTTATACATAGACACCGACGGCGACTTACATGCCTGCCCTTTCTGCCAGAAAAAAAGCGGTAATCTGCTTACCAACTCTTATGAGGAAGGAGTAAACTGCTTAAAAGCAAGAGGTTGTCATGTATTTGCTACCGCTAATCCGCAATAACTACGCCCTACCTCACAGCTAAGTAATCCTATCTACCAATTGGCATCAGAGAAGAATAAAAATTTACGCAACCGATTGCATTAATGATAATTTACTTATACCTTTATTATATTGAACAAAATAAAGGAAGTATGTCACAAAATCCTTTTTCCTTAAAAGGCAAACTAGCTTTGATCACTGGTGGAGGTACGGGGTTGGGCTTAGCCATCGCCAAAGCAATGACGGATGCCGGCGCCGAAGTAATTATTACCGGAAGAAGAGAAGAGCCCCTAAAGGAAGCTACTGCAACAATTGGCGGAAAATGCCATTATGCCATACATGATGTTACTCAACTAACAGGAGCCGCCACTTTGGTAACTGACCTGGAAGACCGCTATGGCCCTCTGGATATTCTGGTGAATAATGCAGGTATTAATATGAAGAAATTTGCATTGGAGGTAAGCGACGAAGAGTTTTCCACCATTATACAAACCAATCTGCAGGCGGTATTTACGCTGACCAGAGAAGTAAGTAAGAAAATGGTTACCCGCAAAAAAGGCAGTATCATTATGATTACATCTATGGCAGCGGTGTATGGTATTCCCGGGGTACCAGCGTATACAGCTTCAAAATCGGCTGTTCTGGGTCTTACCCGTACACTGGCCTGTGATCTTTCGCCGCATGGCATCCGCATCAATGCCATAGCTCCCGGGTTTATAGAAACCCCCATGTTAACGAAAGCCATGCAAAATGATGAAAACCGGAAAAACAAAGTATTAAGCCGTACGCCAATGGGCACATTTGGAAAGCCTGAAGACATTGGCTATGCGGCAGTTTACCTGGCTTCAGATGCTGCCAAATTTGTTAATGGTACCCAGTTGTGTGTAGATGGTGGAAATTCTATAGGATTTTAGAAATCCTATAGTACAAAATGCCAGCTTCCTCCTTATATGTATGAGAACAAACCCTTCCTGAGCTTATGGAAAATACAGATAACCAATTGTTAAATAGCAGGCGAGATTTTCTGAAGAAGAGTGTGGCGGCAGCCAGTGCGGTATTTTTTGCCCCTACTATTGTACCTGCTTCTGTTTTAGGACCTTATTCTCCCAGTAACCGCATTAATATAGGATGTATTGGTACTGGCCGTATCTCTAGAGGGCATGATATGCCAGAAGTGCTGAAATACAATCATGCCCGCATTATGGCTGTATGCGATGTGGATAGTAAACGGGTGCAGGATGCCAAAAAACTGGTAGAAGACTATTACACCAAGCAAGCTAATAAACGGTACAAAGGCGTAAAAACCTATGAAGATTACCGCGATTTGTTGAGCAATAAAGATGTAGATGCGGTAGTGATCAGTACGCCAGATCACTGGCACGCCTTGCCAGCCATAGATGCAGCCATAGCCGGAAAAGATATTTATTTACAAAAACCTACTTCGCTCACCATAGCCGAAGGCCGTTTATTGAGTGATATTGTTACCAAACATAACCGCATTTTTCAGATCGGCAGCCAGCAGCGGTCCATTGATCCATGGCCTCAGTTCAAGAAAGCCTGTGAACTTGTACGAAATGGCCGCATAGGGGACCTGAAAACTGTATATGTCGGTTTACCCGGAGATCCTTCCGGACAAGATGAACCGGAAATGCCAGTACCAAAAAATCTGAATTACGATATGTGGCTGGGCTCTACACCTGAGGTTTATTACACCGAAAAAAGGGTACATCCGCAGGCAGATTATGACAGGCCAGGCTGGCTGCGTTGCGAGCAGTTCGGAGCCGGGATGATCACTGGATGGGGGGCACATCACATAGATACAGCTCACTGGGCAATGGATACCGAACTTACAGGTCCCATAGAAGTATCCGGATGGGCAGAATTTCCCACTAGTGGTTTATGGAATGTACATGGTATTTTTAAAACGGAAGCTATGTATGCCAACGGGGTAAAAATGATTGTATCCAATGAATTGCCGAATGGAGTAAAGTTTGAAGGAACAGAGGGGTGGATATTTGTTACCCGGGGAGATTATGCCGTTACCGCCAGTGACCCCGGCGTACGGGAGAAAAACAGTAAGGTACTGGATGCAAACGACCCTAAAATCCTAACTTCTGAAATTGGCCCCAATGAAATACACCTGTACGAAAGCCCGGAACAGCACGGCAACTGGCTGGATAGTATTAAGTCGCGTAAGCCGAATATAGCTCCCGTAGAGGTAGCTCACCGTTCATGTTCTGCCTGCCTGGTGCACCACATAGCTATGAAATTAAAGCGGAAAGTATACTGGGACCCAGAGAAGGAACGCTTCAAAAATGATGAAGAAGCTAACAGTATGCTCTCCAGACCAATGCGTGCCCCTTACCAGATAAAGGTATAATTAGCTATTTAGACAGAATGAACTATAGATCTTTTTACTACGCAGCCTTTTTTCTGCTGTTTTCTGCTTTTGTTGCTTTTTCCTGTAGCAAATCATCAAGTGCTTCTTCAGCAAAAGTGCGGCAAGAAAAACGGGTACTTATTTTTACTAAAACTGCCCCAGATAGCTACCGGCATGCTTCTATTGAACCTGCTAAAATCGCTGTGAAAAAACTCTGTGAAGAAAATGGATTTCTGGCAGATACTACCGAAAGCTCGGAATATTTTACGGATGAAAAGTTAAAGCAATACAGTGCCCTTATTTTTATAAGTTCCAACAAGGATGTGTTTACACCTGAACAAAAAGAAGCCTTTCAGCGGTATATCCGGGCTGGCGGAGGTTTTGTAGGCGTACATGCAGCAACTGGAACCGAACGGGAATGGCCCTGGTATGGTAAACTGGTAGGAGCCGTATTTGTATGGCATCCACCAATTCAGAATGGTACTATTGAGGTAACGGACCAAACGCATCTTTCCACGAAACACCTGCCTAAACGCTGGCAGCGGTACGACGAGTGGTATTTTTTCCGGGACATCAATCCGGATATTAAAGTGCTGGCTACACTAGATACTACTACCTTCAAAAGCGAGCGGCATACAGCTAATTATCCATTTGCCTGGTATCATGAATTTGAAGGTGGCCGGTCATTTTACACCGCTGGCGGCCATAGTCCCGAAGATTATGCAGATCCCGCTTTTATGAAACACATCCTGGGAGGCATTCAATACGCTATTGGCAATAATTATGAACTGAATTATACCAAAGCTTCTGCCTATAAATAATTGGGTGTACATAGTAGGTAAAGGCCAGAGGAGTTAGCCTCTTCTGTTTTCTAACTTTTAATGTCTACGTACTAAACTCCTCTTTGACTTTCACTATATGAAAATAACTGATGCCAAAGTATTTGTCTGCTCACCCGGCAGAAACTTTGTAACGCTTAAAATTTATACCGACGAAGGAATTTATGGAATTGGCGATGGTACCTTGAATGGACGGGAAAAATCTGTAGTGTCCTATCTGGAAGATTACTGTATACCCTGCCTGCTTGGCCGCGATCCATTCCAGATTGAAGACATCTGGCATTATTTCTACAAAGGAGCCTACTGGCGCAGAGGCCCGGTTACCATGTCGGCGGTGGCAGCGATAGATATGGCCCTGTGGGATATTAAAGGAAAAGCCCTGAAAACACCAGTGTATAACCTGTTGGGTGGCAAAAGCCGGCAAGGAGTAATGGTATATCCGCACGCGTATGGAGAAACAATAGAAGCTACCATTGAAAATGTGCAAAAATATGTGGACGAAGGCTATGTAGCCGTGCGTGCCCAGAGTGGCATTCCAGGTTTAAAAAGTACCTATGGGGTGGCAAAGGGGAAAACCTATGAACCTGCCCAACGTGGGATGCCTACCGAGTATGAATGGTCTACAGAGAAATACCTGAATTTTACACCGAAACTTTTCCAGAAAGTACGCGATGCCATAGGAGATGATATTCACTTGCTGCACGACTGCCATCACCGGCTTACACCTATTGAAGCGGGCCGATTAGGTAAAGAGTTGGAACCTTATCATTTATTTTGGCTGGAAGATACCACACCGGCAGAGTTACAAGAAAGCTTCCGGCTGATCCGTAAACATACGACTACACCACTGGCTGTAGGCGAAGTATTCAATACGGTTTATGATTACACGACGCTTATTACCGAGCAACTGATAGATTATATCCGCATGTCTATTTTGCGGGGTGGCGGCATTACCTCTATGCAGAAAGTAGCGGCACTGGCTTCCATCTATCAGGTGCGAACCGGCTTTCATGGCGCTTCGGATTTGTCTCCTATTACTATGGCAGCTGCCCTGCACTTTAACCTAGCCGTAAATAATTTCGGCATTCAGGAATACATGAAACATCCGGCAGAAGCTAATGATGTTTTTCCGCATGCCTATGCATTTGAAAAAGGCTATATGTATCCGGGGGATGAACCAGGTCTTGGGGTAGATTTCAATGAGGAACTAGCCGCTACCTATCCGTATCAGCGGGCCTACCTGCCTGTAAACCGTAAAGAAGATGGGACCTTGTTTGATTGGTAGGAAAACAAGTTGAAAATGTGGAAATTTAACATTTGAAAATAAAGGGTAGAGCCGCGTAAAGTTAGAATACCTAAATCAATATTTATGAAACATATTCAAAACCTGGCCGGAGCAGTGCTGATGGGAAGTTTACTGATGGCTTGTGCTCCGGAAGAAAAAAAGACCGAAGAAACAACAGACAAAGCAACTACGACTAATTCCAACATGGTCAGACTTATTACCTTAGACCCTGGGCATTTTCATGCGGCACTGGTGCAGAAAACTATGTTCGATAAGGTAGATTCTACAGTACATGTGTATGCGCCCGAAGGAAGTGATGTGCAGGACCACCTTAAAAGGATAGAAGGCTACAACAGCCGGCAGGAAAACCCAACCCACTGGAAAGAAGAAGTGTATACCGGACCGGATTTTCTGCAAAAGATGGTTGAGCAGAAAAAAGGTAATGTAGTAGTAATTTCAGGAAACAATCTGAAAAAGACAGAATACATTAAAGAATCGATAGATGCTGGGCTGCATGTACTCGCCGATAAACCCATGTGTATAGATACAGAGGGGTTTGAACTATTAAAAGCTTCATTCGAGGCAGCTGAAAAAAACAAGGTACTTCTCTATGATATTATGACGGAACGGTCGGAGATTACCACTGTCTTACAGAAAGAACTGGCACAACTACCGGAGATATTCGGCGAACTACAAAAAGGCACGGTAAAAGATCCGGCAGTAACCAAAGAAAGTGTACATCATTTTTATAAGTATGTTTCCGGCAGTCCGTTGAAGCGTCCGGCCTGGTTTATGGATGTAGCCCAGCAAGGCGAAGGGATTGTAGATGTAACTACCCACCTGGTAGACTTAGTACAATGGGAGTGCTTTCCGGAACAAACCATAGATTACCAGAAAGATATTGAAATTTTACAGGTAAAACGTTGGCCCACTCCCATGACCCGCAGCCAGTTTGCCTTAATCACCGGGCAGCCCGATTTTCCGGAATACCTGCGTAAAGATGTAGTAAAGGATACTAACCTGAATGTATATTCGAATGGAGAAATTAATTATACCTTGAAAGGAATACACGCCAAAGTTTCCGTTATCTGGAACTATAAAGCGCCGGAAGGGGCAGGCGATACCCATTATTCCATTATGAAAGGTTCCAAAGCTAACCTGGTAATCCGGCAGGGAGCTGAGCAAAAATATGTACCAGAGCTGTATCTGGAACCTGCTCCTAAAACAAAAATAGATGAAAAAGCCCTGGTACAGGCGTTTGAAAAAATTAAAAGCAAGTATGCCGGCGTAGAGTTGAAGAAGCTATCTGCTGAGAAATGGCAAATAGTAATTCCGGAAAAGTACCGCACCGGCCATGAGGCACATTTTGGAGAAGTAGCGCAGCGTTTTTTGCAATACCTGGAAGCCGGGAAACTACCTGATTGGGAAGTGCCCAATATGCTGGCGAAATATTATACTACTACTCAGGCGTTAAGCAAAGCCAAAGCTTCTTCCAATTTGTCGGCACGATAGTGTTAGCAATCATAAAAATAAGGGGCAAATCAAAAAGTCAATAAGTAGTTTGGTGCAAGAAAAATCATTGCAAGAGTATATTTTCAGAATCAATAAAGCTATTGATTATATGAGACTTCACTTAGATAGAGAAGTTTCTCTGGAGGAGTTAGCGGAGAATGCCAATTTTTCAAAGTTTCATTTCCATCGACTATTTAAAGCAGTTACTGGCATACCTCCCAATGAATATAAAATGCAGTTACGAATAGGTAGAGCACAATTTAGGCTACTCAATAGTTCAGTAATTCCTATTACAGAACTGGCTTATTATGTAGGCTATTCAGATGTGGCGTCTTTTTCCAAAAGCTTTAAAAGAATCAACAAGCAAAGCCCTACGCAATGGAGAGAACATCACTTAAATAAAAATAGCAAGATCGGACAATACAATAGCAAGTTAGGACAACTGTTAAAAGCAAAGGACGGCTACTTTGCACCCATAGAAAATAACCAAATACAAAAATCTATGGAACAAAACAAAGTAGTCAACATTGAGGTCAAAGAATTGGCTCTCCTTCCTGTAGTGTATGTGAGAAACCATTCCATACATGTGCACGATTCAGAGGGCTTTGGGAGTATGTTCTCCACCTTGATGAAATGGGCAGCGGCAAGAGGACTAGTGAATTTTCCTACTACAAAAGCATTAACGGTCTATCGAAGCATGCCAGATGCTAATGGTAAGGTTCAAGCGGATGTTTGCTTATCAGTTCCGAAAGAAATTGACGGAGAAGGCATTATTGGTAAATCCATCATACCTGGAGGAAAGTATGTTGTTCTTCACAAAGAGGGCACCCTAGAGGATTGTTTTACTGCCTGGGACTATTTGTATAATGAATGGTTTCCAAGTAGTGGATACCAACCAGATAGTAGAGGCGTATATTTGAATCATTTGAACGACGCAAAAACTCATCCGGAAGGATTACATATTTTTGATATGTGTATATCAGTTAAATCCTTATAAATAAATTGGATTAAATACGGTTCTTAACACTCTATTCACCGTCAAGCGGCCTTGTCTTGCCAGAAGGCTTCACCGCAATGGTACCCGTTTACGGGAATAGTTGTCAGTAACTACTGACGTCTTGCAAACATACAAAGCTTAAAAAACCTGTTAGGTGTTGGAAACCTAACAGGTTTTCTAGTATATACTACCAAATAAGTAGCACGTCTTTTATTTATAAAGAATTATTGCTTATACGCTACCCGGTATACGACCCCATTGTTATCATCCGTAATTAACAGTGAGCCATCTGTGTGTTGCGTAAGGCCTACCACCCGGCCAAACTGGCTTTTGTTATTATCAATTAAAAAGCCGGATAAGAAATCTTCAAAGCCGGCCGGTTTGCCATTTTCAAATTTCAGCCGTATTACTTTGTAACCCGAAGGCTCGGCCCGGTTCCAGGAACCACGCAGGGTTATAAACGCACTGTTTTTATATTCCGCAGGAAATTGCGCACCTGTGTAAAACTTCATCGCTAAAGGCGCACTGTGAGCAGTATAAGTAAGTTCTGGAAATTTGGTTTTTTTGGCATATTCTTCAAACGTCTGGCCTTGGGGAGGAGTATCTGCTAAATTGGGTTTACCATCTTCATACACATACGGCCATCCATAATTTCCATCTTTTACCAGCTTATTTAATTCTTCTTTCTGGGATTCATCACCCAGCCAGTCAATGCCGTGGTCCATGCCATAGAGTTCCTTGGTTTGTGGATGCCAGTCGAAACCGATGGTGTTCCGTAAACCTTTGGCAAATATCTTTTTATCTGATCCGTCTAATTTTGCTTGGATCATGGTAGCACTTTCTTCACTGGTTTCTTCACAGGCATTGCATGTACTGCCTACAGAAATATAGAGCATATTATCTGGCCCAACGGCAATGGTACGGTTCGCATGCTGTCCGCCATCCGGTAAGCCTTCCATAATCATTTTCAGTTCCCCTAAGGTGCCATCTTCTTTTATATCGGTGGTAAATACATCTTCTACTGTAATCAGATACATTTTATTCTGGTGGATAGTAATACCGTGCATCTTCTCCCGTTTGGCTACTACCTTGTTTTCATCTGCTTTTCCATCATTGTTGGTATCGCGTAGCAAGGTAACCGTACCTTCATCGCGGTTGGTTACATAAACATGCCCCTTGTCGCTGACAGCAAGCATGCGGGGTTTGCCCAAGTTTCCGGCAAACTTTGTTACAGTAAATCCTGCCGGAACTTTCAGTTGTTTTATGCGCTCGTCGGTGGCATCTACCAAGGCAGGTTTAAATATATTGCCTTCTACCTTAGAAGTAATCAGGTCGCCTTCTGCTTTGGAGGCATCGTCCATAGTATTCGCATCCTGGGCAGATAGGTATAAATTTGGAAAAAAAAGGCAAGCGCTGAACAGGCTTGCAGCAATAAACGGTTTACATATTCTCATAACTGGTGACAATTGATTGGTAATTCATTCTTTTTTTCAATACGGTGTCAAGTTGAATAGGTTATACGATTTATTCCAAATAAACCTTTAATAGGGCCTGAAGTTGCTGTATACTGTCAGCCTCAGAAGCAGGCTTGTCATGCCGCCAGCGGAGTATGCGCGGGAAACGTACGGCCACCCCAGATTTATGCCGGTTAGAGGCTTGTATGCCTTCAAATGCTATTTCAAACACCAGTTCAGGTTTTACTGTACGGACCGGGCCAAATTTTTCAAAGGTGTTTTTCCTGACAAATGTATCTACCTGTTTAATTTCTTTGTCAGTAAGGCCTGAATATGCTTTGGCAAAAGGAACTAAGGTATCGCCCTGCCATACGCCGAAGGTATAATCGGTGAATAAGTCTGCCCGGCGGCCATGGCCTTTCTGCGCATAAATAAGTACGCCATCTACAGTCAGGGGTTCTATTTTCCACTTCCACCAATCGCCACGTTTGCGGCCAGTCTGATAAGAAGAGGCCAGGCGTTTTAACATTAATCCTTCCGCAAAATTTTCCCTGGACTTGGTGCGGATCTTGGTTAATTCTTCCCAGCTGCTGAAGCGGACCGGATCAGAGTAGGTAATAACTTCGGTAGTAAGTGTATCAATTACTTGCTCCAGCAGTTTTCTCCGATAGGCCAGAGGTTCCGACCGGATATCTTTGCCCTCCCATTCCAGCAGATCATAGGCTACAATAATAATGGGGGCTTCTTTTAAATATTTTGGGGTGATGTTTTTGCGGCCAATACGGGTTTGCAACACACTAAAAGGCATAATTTTTCCTTCCAGAAAAGGCAATATCTCTCCGTCTATGACGGTGCCGTCTGGCAATTCATGCTTGAGTGCCTGCAACTCCGGAAATTTATCTGTTACCAGATCTTCCCCTCTTGACCAGACGAATAATTCCCCTTGCCGCTTTATGGTTTGCGACCGGATACCATCCCACTTCCATTCAGCTTGCCAGTCTTCCGGGTTGCCCAAAAAATCGGGCGTGTCTTCTATAGCATAGGCCAGAAAAAAAGGATAGGGGCGGGAAACACTGCTGGCATCTTCTTCATCCGACATCAGGGTTTCAAAACTGGTTTCCACCGGATTCCACTTCCCCATTAGCTGGTGAGCAATGACAGAGGTTTCTTTGCCAGTTAAGACAGACAAGGCTTTGACGACAAGGTTCTGCGATACACCTATCCGGAATTCGCCAGTCATGAGTTTAATAAATACCAGGCGTTCCTGGGTAGTTAATTCTTCCCAGGCGGCAATTACACTTTCCTTGAGATCTGTTTCATCCATGGCTGGTAAAGTCTGCAAAAAAGCTACCCATTCGGTTAAACTTTTATCCGAGGTTTTTTGAGGAGGAGGCAGCAACAAAGAAATCGTTTCTGCCAGGTCGCCTACTACATGATACGATTCTTCGAAAAGCCAGGGCGGAATGCCGCTTACTTCCATGGCCCAGGTGCGGAGCAGGGTGGTGTTTACCTGGCGCTTTGGCCGTTTACCGGAAAGCAATGCCAATGCCCATACTTTATCTGCATCATCTACCTGGCCGAAATATCTGGTGAGAATGGCAATTTTGTCGTTGGTTTTGTTGGTCTGGTCGAGTTCGGTAAACAGGCTGGCAAAGTTTTTCATATACGCTGAACCACGAGTTACGGGATTTAGAGAGTTACAGGATTTGTTTCTATACGAAAGCCAGCTAATTAGGATGTTTGCTAAACATACGGCTGCTTTTGGAGTTGTAGATTCTATAGACTTCTTACCATATAACTACTCTCAGAAACTCATGTTCGGATTATTCAAGAAAAAAGATGAAACTGCCCTATTGCAAAAGAAATATGAACAACTGATGCAGGAAGCCAGAGATATTCAGCGAGCCGGCGATATGCGGGCATTTGCCCTGAAAACGGCGGAAGCAGAAAAAGTGATGGATGAAATAGTGGCTAAAAAGAAAAAAGCGGAGTAAAAGAAAAATAGTTTATTCAAACTACTAACAGATGTAGCCAGTCTTGACTGCAACCTCGCTGATAGGTGTGCCTTCATGGCCAGGGATGTCGCGCATTTATAACGCCGGGATAAACCAGGTCCATACTCTTAATCAGGGTTACTTACCTAAACCATAATCTTGAGGGAGCATATCGCCTATTTTTTCCCAGCTCCAATACCCTTCAAACAAGACGTCCAAAGGTTCTACAATATTGCCTGTTTCTTCCAGCAGTACAGCGTCTACATTTAGAGAAATAACTGATGTTTGATAGGTGGGTCCTCTACGCTGAAACTGGCTGCTGGCTTGTACATACCCTGATTCCTCCTTTTCGCCCGTATACACTACCTGGAAATATCCTTCAAAAGCCATAGTAACTCCTTTATCTGTCGGGCAGAGGTAGGTCTGGTAGGGCACCTTAGCTGTATCCAGCTGTTCTAGAATTTTAGGTAAACTGGCTTTGGATAAAGTAATAGAAATAGGATCATTTTTAGATAAGTTGCTATCGCCTCCCCGTTGCCGGAGTTGTTCGCGGGCAGCTTCCAGTTCTTCTTCACTTGGCCGGTTGGGGTTGGGCGTACGGATAAGCCGCCGTAAATTAAAACCTTCTTCCTGAAGTTGCTGTTTACGTAACACCCGTACAAAATGCATCACAGAACCATTGTAGGCTTTTTGGCGGTTTTTGCTCCATCGTTTATCCTTTGCTTTCTTTCCCAGCATAGGTTCATACCTCGGATAACCCAGGTACGTTACATAGTTTTCTTGGGTAAAGTATTTGAATTCTACTAACACATATTTTATCCGGTACCCTAGTTCCGGGTTTTCTATCTGAAGCATGTCCCTAGCTTTTACATCCAGTACACCTGTTTGCGGATTGAAGGAAATGATCAACACTTCCGGATTCAGCAACTTGCATTGGCGGGCTAGCTGGCTTTTACCCAAAAAATTCTCCTTAAATACTTCCAGATTTACATACCAGGAACTATCCCGCTGGGCAGTTACTTCCACTTCCGAAAGGGTAAATTCTTTGGGGGTAAGCTTGAATAAAATAGAAGGTGGCGGCTGGTTCATATCCACCTGGTAAATAATAGGTTCGTACCCAATATAGGATACTACTATTTCATAGGTACCAGGTTGTAAGCTAAGGGTAAATTCTCCTTTTTCGTTGGTAGTGGTACCAATAGTGGTGGTATTTACAAAAACAGATACAAAAGGCAAAGCCTCATTGGTTTCTCCATCTACCACTCTGCCTTTTAATGGCCCTTGTGCCTGCGCAGAAAAGCTTACCCATAGTAAGATTACGAATAAGGTATACTTTATAATGGCCATCTGCGCTGTATAGGGATATATGAAGGAAAATAACTTTACTTTTTTGTATACACATCCACTACACCCGGGCCTGCTCCTTTGCCAAACCGCTGCTCAGCTTCGTACCGCTTATAAATAATTACCTTCTCTATCATTTCCGGATTGAGTGCTTGTATAGCCGTTTTATCTACCTTTTTTCCGTCAATAATATACATTACCGAGTCTGGTAAAGGTTTAGGAGACTCCATAATGGCTACTGGTTTATATAGCGTAATAATTTCGTTAAAGCTTGAACGAAAAACTGAGCTGCCGCCAACAAAGATTCCATTGGGGCCAAATCTGTTGCCCTCGTATCTGGCTCTGTCACTTAATCTCAGGAGAATCGTCATTTCGTTCAATGGAGTAAGCGCCATTTCTATGCCTTGATAAGGAAATGTTTCAACAACTAATACCTTATCTTTTTGATCCACATCAATAGAGAATCTGCCCAATGCATCTGTTATGACATCCGTCGACTGACCTTTTACTTTAATGTGTGCTCTGTGTATAGGCCTGTCGGTGTCTGCATCCTTCACTATTCCATTAATTATTCTTGTATTTCCTTGCTTTGTTGCCTTCCAGGTGGATTTTTGTACAACCGTTGATAAGTTGCTGGAAAAGGCAGTAAGGTTGCTTTCTACTTCCTCGGCTTTAGTCAGGCCAAATAGCATACATAGCCCACATAAAAGAGGAATACATAGTAAATATTTTAATCTGGCCATTTGAGAAGAATAGGGGCTGTTCATCATCAAAATACGTTTCCGGACAGACGAGCGGTTAAAGTTGTTGGCAAGGGATAGGTTGGCTTGTTCCAGTGTTATTTTCAAGAGGTTGAGTTGATATTGTTGGCTGTGTATGCCAGCTGCCAGTACGCCTTTATCTGCCAGGTATTCCAGGTTAAGCCGGATCATCTTCTTGTGCCACCAGGCAAACGGATTAAACCAGAAGAATACGGTGTACACTTCGGCCAGTAAAATATCTAAGGTATGCCATTGCTGTACGTGCACTTGCTCATGCCGGAGAACCTGCTCAAAAGAGGGTTCGTGAACAGACTGCGCAGGCACAACAATGTACCGGAAGAAAGAAAAAGGGTTGCCGACTGCCCGGGAAGTTGCCAGAATGTACTGCCGGTGGGTTTGAATAACAGACCGGCGGATAATGCGATACAACGCCAGTACTTGCACGACAAAATACATAATGAGCATGCTGACTACACTCCAGTAAATAAGCGTACTTACTTCCATAGATGCTGCCAATTCTACCGGCATGCTGGATGAGGCAGGTAATGGCTGCGAAATCAATGTATAATAGGCAGTTTGTACCGAAGAAACTGGTGTACTTGAATGAACAGCCTTATCCGGCACAAAATCAGGGAAGGGAAGCAAAGGCAAAACCAGCGAGCTAGCCAGAATTCCCAGCAAAAAAAACCGGTTAGCCTGGTGAAATGTTTCCTTCCGGAGAAACAGCCAGTACACTCCGAATAACATACACTGGGCAAGACTGACTTTTAACAAGTATAGGAACAAAGCATTCATCTTATGTATTCTTTTGTTTGTTAATAATCTCCATAATCTCCTTTAACTCCTCGGCACTGATTTTTTCTTCCTGGGCAAAAAAAGCTACCAGGTTCTTATAAGAATTATCAAAGTAGCGGGAAAGAATTTTAGCTATAGAGTTTTCCTTGTATTGCTCCTGGCTGATCAGCGGATAATATTCGTAGGTAGTTCCATAGGCCGTATAGCCTACATAGCCTTTCTCTTCCAGATTGCGGATAATAGTAGAGAGGGTGTTGTAGTGGGGTTTTGGTTCTGGCATCCGGGCAAGCAGTTCTTTTACAAAGCCCTTTTTTACTTCCCACAATAATTGCAGTACTTCCTCTTCTTTTGGTGTTAGCTTTTCCATACAATAAATATAAACTATAGAAATTAGTTATGCAACTATAATGTATAGTTATATAACGAAAAATTTTAGTTAGAGTTTAAGTTGTAGGATGGATGAAGTGGGCTTGCTGTGTATTTTCCGATTTTTCCCTACGCTTCCTCAACTTTTCTTCGTTAATTCGCAGACAAAAATCTGAAAGCGTTATGGAATTCCGTATAGAAAAAGACACCATGGGCGAGGTAAAAGTACCTGCCGACAAGTATTGGGGTGCACAAACCCAGCGTTCCAAAGAAAACTTTACTATTGGCGGCCATCAGATGCCCCTTGAAATTATACGCGCCTTTGCCATTCTGAAAAAAGCGGCTGCCCGCACCAACCAGGAATTAGGTGTTTTAGCCGCTGACAAAGCAGATATCATAGCGCAGGTCTGTGATGAAGTGCTGGAGGGTAAGTTAGACGACCAGTTCCCACTGGTTGTATGGCAGACTGGTTCGGGTACACAGTCAAATATGAATGTGAATGAGGTAGTAGCCAACCGGGCGCATGTGCTGCTTGGCGGAAATTTGATGGACGATAAAAAGAAGATCCACCCCAACGACGATGTAAACAAATCGCAGTCGTCGAACGATACATTCCCAACGGCTATGAGTATTGCTGCTTACAAAATAGTAGTAGAGCACACAATTCCAATGGTAGAGAAGCTAAAAAATTCTTTAAAGCAGAAATCAGAAGCATTTAAAGATGTGGTGAAAATTGGCCGTACCCACTTTATGGATGCTACGCCACTCACCTTAGGGCAAGAGTTCTCCGGCTATGTGGCCCAACTGGAAAACGGTATTCAGGCACTGAAAAATACGTTAACACACTTATCTGAACTGGCCCTGGGTGGTACGGCTGTTGGAACCGGATTAAATACCCCAAAAGGCTATTCCGAACTAGTGGCCCGGAAAATTTCTGAATTTGCAGGTCATCCCTTTAAAACGGCTCCTAATAAATTTGAAGCTTTGGCTGCTCACGATGCAGCTGTAGCTACTTCTGGTGCATTAAAAGGCCTGGCCGTAAGCCTGATGAAAATAGCCAACGATATCCGGATGCTCTCTTCTGGTCCACGTTCCGGGATTGCAGAAATACTCATTCCTGAAAATGAGCCAGGTTCCTCTATTATGCCAGGGAAAGTAAATCCTACACAGGTAGAAGCCTTAACGATGGTGTGTGCCCAGGTAATTGGCAACGATGCAGCTATTACGGTAGGTGCGATGAACGGCCATTTTGAATTGAATGTATTTAAGCCGGTTATTATCTTCAATCTCTTAATGGCTGCCCGCCTGATTGGCGATGCCAGCGATTCGTTCGATAAAAATTGTGTAGTAGGTATTGAGCCAAACTATCCGGTGATTGAGAAAAATCTGGAGAATTCACTGATGCTGGTAACGGCGCTTAATCCGCATATCGGTTATGAGAATGCTGCTAAAATAGCTAAGAAAGCTCATAAAGAAGGCACATCTCTTCGCCAGGCTGCCATTGCCCTGAATCTGCTTACTTCCGAGCAGTTTGACCAGTGGGTTGTTGCCAAAGACATGATTGGCGGGTTGAAGTAAAATATACTGCAAACCAGTTTCCGATACCTTCTATTCGCATACCCTATAAAATACAAATCCCCGCAGAATATTTCTCTACGGGGATTTTTTATGGAGTTATCTTGTATTTGGTTATTTTGTTAGTGAGAAGCTAAGTAGCTGGCTACTCCTTCGTTTGTAGCTTTCATCGCATCTTTGCCTTCTTCCCAGTTGGCCGGGCAAACTTCGCCATGCTTTTCTACATATTGCAGGGCATCTACCATACGGATGGCTTCGTCAATATTACGGCCCAGCGGCAGGTCATTAATTACGCAGTGTCTTACTACACCGGCTTTGTCTATCAGGAATGTACCTCTGTAGGCAACAGGAGTTCCATGGAAAACCATATCGCCATCTTCATTATAGTCATAGTGGCCGGCCAGTACGCCAAAGTTAGAAGAAATGGTTTTGGCTACATCCGCTACCAAAGGATATGTAACTCCCTGAATACCGCCTCTGTCTTTAGGGGTTTGCAACCATGCCCAGTGGGAGTTTTCTGTGTCGGTAGAACAACCCACCACGGCTACATTTCTTTTTTCAAACTCAGCTAATTTTTCCTGGAAAGCCAGTATCTCCGTGGGACATACGAATGTAAAATCTTTTGGATAGAAGAAGAAAATAACTTCTTTTTTGCCCAGATACTGATCCAAAGAGAAATCTTCTACAAGTTCTTCTCCATTGATTACGGCAGGGGCACTAAACGCCGGTGCTTTTTTTCCTACTAATGACATAATATATAGTAATTTTTATAGACGAAATTAACTGGCCGCTTGCCAGATTTACTTTATGCAAAACTATGGGTTATGCTACAATTAAGCAATCAGAAATAGTGTTTTTTCTAGGTAGGTGTTTATTTGCTTAAAAAATTACAACAAACACTTGTAATTTTTATATATGCTTGACATACTACTCAGTTTCCGGATTTGGTAAATTTTTCTTAAACCAGAAGAAAATATAACTTTCTTAATTCAATACTTTCTTTATATTTGTCGCCACTCATTTTTTAGTAATTTTCATTAACACTCAACAAACCTTATTCGCCCAAACCTTTTAATTTATGTACGGACTGATCATAGGAATTTTTGTAGTCGGGTACCTGGCTATTGCTTTCGAGCATCCTATCAAAATCAACAAAACAGCATCTGCCTTAATTACGGGTGTGCTTTGCTGGACAGTATATGTACTGTTTACCCATGAAAACCCGGAAGCGGTAGTAGAAGAGCTATCCCATCATCTGGGGGCTGTATCCGAAATTCTATTCTTTCTGCTGGGAGCCATGACTATTGTAGAGTTGGTAGATGCACACCATGGCTTCAAAGTAATTACCGACCGGATTACGACTAAGAATAGCCGTATATTATTATGGGTATTGTCTTTTATCACGTTCTTTTTGTCAGCTGTTCTCGATAACCTGACTACATCTATTGTAATGGTTTCGCTGTTACGAAAACTCATTACGGACCAGGAACAACGGAAGTTCTATGCTGGTATGGTCATTATTGCGGCGAATGCCGGCGGTGCCTGGTCGCCCATTGGGGACGTAACCACTACGATGCTCTGGATTGGCGGACAAATTTCCGCCCTCGCCATTATTAAAGAGTTAATTGTTCCAAGTCTGGTATGCATTCTGGTGCCTCTGCTGGTTCTTTCTTTCCGGATGAAGGGAGATATACACGGAGAAGCGTTAGAAGTAGAAGATAACGCTCATGAGAGAAGCAAATTAATGTTTTTTGTAGGTGTTGGCGGACTCATATTTGTGCCTATTTTCAAAACCGTTACCCACCTGCCGCCTTACATGGGCATGCTCTTTTCATTAGGGGTAGTGTGGGTAGTATCGGAGTTGATTAATAGTGATAAAGACGAAGAAGAGCGCCATCCATATACGCCTGCCCATGCCCTTTCTCGAATAGACACATCCAGTGTATTGTTCTTCTTAGGAATATTAATTGCCATTGGCTCGCTGGAGGCTACTCACTTACTTACTGATCTGGCCACATGGATGAGCGAAACTATCGGTAACTTGGATATTATCGTTATAGCCATTGGCATAGCCTCTGCCATAATCGATAATGTGCCATTAGTAGCGGCCACTATGGGTATGTATGATATGAACACCTTCCCTACAGATTCTAAATTATGGGAATTTTTAGCCTATTGTGCTGGTACTGGCGGCAGTATATTAATTATTGGTTCTGCAGCAGGCGTAGCTGTAATGGGTATGGAGAAAATAGATTTTATGTGGTACATCAAACGGATCAGTTTGCTGGCCTTGATAGGATATATAGCCGGAGCCCTTACGTATCTGGGAATCTATAGTATAACGCATTAATGCTTGGGTAATAATTTATAGCATAGATATTCATAAAATAAAAGAGACTGCATTTAGAAATATGCAGTCTCTTTTATTTATGTAACCACGCATAAAACAGTCCTGCAATTTCCATATTTTTTTTGTAAATTGATACCTGCGAACCAGTTAACAACCAGACTTTACTATACAGCAGGTACGATACAGATACATTTTTTTATGGATAAGATTACCTGTCGCTTGTTTCTTCATTAATACCTGTTGATACTACCCATTCTGAAAGATTGATTATACTAGAATAAAGGAATGCTACCAAAAAAATTAAGGCAAGATCTATGGAGCAAGCATAATTTTTTATGCACCCTGTTCATTTTTGCCATTCTGGGTATGCTATCCTCTATTCCCATACAATCGGATGTGCTCAATCCGGTAGAGTCTACCTTCGACGACTTTGAGTTGACAGATATTGTATTTTCTAAACTACGACCCGATACATTATACAAGGCCGATACTAACATTGTACTGGTAAACATTGGTAGGTTAAACAGGGCAGGTATTGCAGAACAGATCAACATTATTAATCAATACAAGCCTAAGGTAATCGGCATAGATGCTGCCTTCCGCACCCCCAAAAGCCTGGAAGGGGATACGGCACTGGCTCATGCCATGGCTCGTGTAGATAATCTGGTGCTGGTAAGTGGCGTTCATCAGTTTAATAAGGAAACCAACCAATACGATACCCTGGAGACTTCGCATCCTATGTTTACATTGCATGGAACTACCGGCTTTGCTAACCTGATCGTAGAAAGTGATGATTACTACAAGTCGTGCCGGAGTTTTAGTCCGAAAGAAAACGTACGCGGCCATACTGAGCTGGCTTTTCCGGTAAAGGTGGCGCAAGTATATCAGCCATCCATAATTAAACGCTTTCTGCAAAGAGATAATGCCTATGAATACATCAATTACCGGGGCAATTTTACGTCCGGGTCGTTTTATGCAGTAGATGTTGCAGAAGTTTTTGATCCGGAATGGGATGGCTCTTTCCTGAAAGATAAGATTGTGTTAATGGGATATATGGGGGAGAATTTTCAGTCGCGTACCCTGGAAGATAAACTCTATACCCCGCTGAATGAAAATTATGTAGGCAAAGCCCATCCAGACATGTACGGCGTAGTGGTGCATGCCAATAGTATATCCATGATTTTGCGGGAAGAATACATTAATGATGCGCCAACGGTTATAGAAATTGTTATTGCAGTAGTGTTGTGTTTCCTGAATGTGGTTTTGTTTACCCTCATCATGAACCACTTTGGCGACTGGTACGACAGCTTAACTATTATCTGGCAACTGATGCAGACCTGTATTATTATGTACGTGGTAGTGGCTTTGTTTTATATGTTCAATTTAAAAATAAATCTTACATTAGCTTTGGCAGCAGTTTTGCTGTCAAGCAATGCACTGGAGTTGTATTATCATATTGTATTGCGGATGTATAACCGCACACATTTTATTAAATTTGTTTCTAATAAATCAAAAAAGCAGGTCACTTAGGAGGAATGAGGTCCTGGAATTGCGAAAAGGCATTAAGGGAACCAGAGAATGTAAGTGATCCTTACAAATAACTTTTTACAAACATGAAAATTATTACATTGTTGTTAGTAGTTTATACTTCCTTATGTCAGGCAGTATTTGCACAAAGTACCACCAGTCCGCAGGAGTATGTATTTAAAGTACTGGCCAGTAGCGGAAGCAATTCAGTAGCCAGAGGAAGTGCAGCAACCGACTGGAAATCTTTAAAGACAGGACAAAAAATTACCAAGGAAGATAAAATTAAGCTGGCGCCCGATAGCTTTCTGGGCCTGGTACATAAAAGTGGCCGAACACTGGAGCTGAAAACACCAGGCACTTTTTCAGCCAGCGAATTGGCTACCAAACTTGCTACCTCACAAGCTACCTTCAACCAGAAGTATGTAGATTTTATGATTAATGAGATTACAAAAGCGGAAAAAGAAGATGTAAACAAAAACCGCCACAGCAACATGGGTATTGAAGGTAAAGTAGAGAGAGGCGAATACGAGATAGTAGCGCGTATGCCTGCTGCCAAACCAACCCATACTTTCAGCGACCAGGTGCTTTTAAAATGGAACAAATTACCAGGCACAAGAAGCTACAAAATTAATGTGTTGGATATGTTTGATGAAGTTTTGTACTCAGCTACTACAGCCGATACAATGTTCACATTGGACTTAAGTCAGGCTACATTACGGAAAGAAAGCAGCTACCTGGTGGCCATCAGTTCTATAGACAGGCCAAGTGCAACATTCGAAAAGTATAGCATTGCGAAAGTAAGCCCAGAGGATGCACTAACTATCAACAAAAAGTTAGCCCAGCTCAAAGAAGGAAAAGAAGAAACCTCGGTTAGCAAACTATTACAGGCATCGTTTTTTGAAGAGAACAACCTGTTACTAGATGCCATGAAAGCTTATGAAGAAGCGATTAAATTACAACCCAGTGTAGAAGATTATAAAACTGCTTATCAGCAGTTCCTGGACAGGAATAATTTTCAGAAATAAGCTGATCAATTAAACCAAAAAAGCCCTGCTGAATAATCAACAGGGCTTTTTTGATTGTATAGTTTTTATTTTTTAGCTTTTTTAGCAGCAGGTTTTGCTTCCTTAGGGGCATCTGTAGCAACTTCAGCTACTTTAACCGCTGAACTGCGTTTGCGGCTATTGCCGAATGTGCCCATAAAAAGCTTCCCTTTTTTCGATTTTTTATCTCCCTTTCCCATAAATAATAATTGTAAGTTGGTTTAACAGTGCTAAAGTACTTGCTGCCAAAGCAATTGTCAAGCAAAGCGTGAATTATTTATTCAAACAGTTTCCTCTACAGCCTCCTGTAACTATACCTTGTCTGATGGTTTCAGCATGAAGCCTGCATTGCTTTATTTGAGACAACCCCCTGGTTAGTAAATGGTCTATGAATTAAAGTTACTTGTAATAGTGATAATTTATGATAAATAAGCACAAATATGCCACCCTTACAAGGTTATTTACCGTATGAGTAACAAAGTTAACTTATGTATCTACAATAACCCATATGTTATGCAATGTTATCATCAATTCATTCCCGAAAGTTCGTGTTGAAAGTACACCTGATTATGTAAATCCGGTCTCCTCCGATCACATGTAATTTGCTTGCATGTTACCAGATAGTTTACATACGTGCGCGTATCGGCTAGCTCAACTAAGTAGTAAAAGTAAAATACCAACAACAATTCAACCAGTTAAAACCTATGAAAATTAAGCTTACATTATGCATGCTTCTGGCAGCTGTGTGTTCGGCGTGGGCACAGCAAACTGTAACCGGTAAGGTTACCGACCAGGAAGATGGCTCAGGAATGGTAGGGGTAAACGTAGTAGTAAAAGGCTCTACTACCGGAACCCAGACAGACATTGAAGGCAATTACAGCATTAGTGTTCCCGAAAATGCGGTACTAACCTATAGTTATGTGGGATACACCACGGAAGAAATACCAGTGAATAATCAGTCAGTCATAAATGTTGGACTGGTAACAGATGTACAATCGTTAAGCGAAGTAGTGGTGGTAGGCTATGGTGTTCAGCGAAAAGCTGACGTAACCGGGGCCATTTCTTCCATCAAGCAAGAAGACATAGCCAACCGGCCAGTATCAAATGCTGAACAGGCGTTACAAGGTAAGGCAGCCGGCGTATTGATTACTACGAATCAAGGCACGCCTGGGGCAGCCCCTTCTGTACGGATACGTGGGGTGGGTACAACCGGAAATAGCAATCCGCTATATGTGGTAGATGGTATGTTTGTAGATGATATACGCTACCTTAACCCCGGAGATATTGAATCAATGGATGTGCTGAAAGATGCTTCCTCATTGGCTATTTATGGGGTAAGAGGGGCAAATGGGGTTATAATTATTACTACTAAAACCGGACGCGGCGCCAAAGCCTCCTTCTCCTACGACGGCTATGCAGGGTATACGAGTGTAACGAACCGCATAGAAATGGCCAATGCTTCCGAGTATGGGGCATTAATAAATGAAGCCATCGTTAATACAGATCCGGGCGCGTCACCCAGATATCCCGATCCGTCTGCTTTAGGTGAGGGTACTAACTGGTTTGATGAAATTTTTCAACCCGGCTTTATTCAGAACCACCAGGTAAGTGCAATGGGTGCCGGTGAAAAAACCACCTATAGTATCAGCGGAAGCTATTTTTCGCAGGAAGGGATCGTAAAAACTTCTGATTATAAGCGCTATACACTGCGGTTCAACAATAGCTACCAGGCAACCGATTTTCTGAAATTAGGCAATAATGTGGCCTTATCGTATGAACATACGAACAACCTCCCCGGCGGCATTATCCAGAATGCCTACATGATGGACCCAACCGTAGTGCCTGTGGATGCCAATGGAGTGTATGGGTTTTCAACAGCTACCACAGTAGCCAATCCGGTAGCACAACTGGCGTATAACAATAACCAAACAAAAGGGGGGCGCATAGTAGGTAATGTGTTTGGTGAACTCACCTTTCTTAAGAATTTTACCTTGCGCACCAGTTATGGGGTAGATATGGCCTACAACAGAAGCAGCCAGTTTACGCCAGTGTACAGAGTATCACCTTCACAATTCAATGAGCGGAGCCGGTTGAACAGAAGCCAGAATACCAACAATACCTGGCTTTGGGAAAATACCCTTTCCTATAACAAAAGCTTCAACGATATACATAACCTGACTGCGTTAGTAGGCTACACCTCTCAACAAACCACCTACGATGAATTAAGTGGTTCCCGGCTGGATGTGCCCGGATATAGTTCAGATGTACAATATCTGCGGTTAGGAAATGCCGTAGGACAGACTGTTACCGATGAAGGGAACACCTTTACCTATCTTTCCTATTTATTCCGGGTAAATTATACGTTACTGGACAGGTATTTATTAACCGCCAGCTTCCGCAGAGACGGATCATCCCGGTTCCCGACAAACAACCGCTTTGGCAACTTCCCGGCTATAGGCCTTGGCTGGCGTATCAGCGAAGAACCTTTTATGCAGAATGTAAACCTGTTCGACAACCTGAAACTGCGGGCAAGTTATGGGCAGATAGGCAATATTAATGTTCCAAACTACGCCTATTTCCCCAGAATAGCACCCAATCTGGATGCCGTTTTTGGGCCTACCCAGACACCCCAGATCGGTGCAACAGAGTTGAGAGCTACGGCCTTTAATTTATTATGGGAAGTGGTAACTCAAACAGATATTGGGTTAGAAGCATCTTTTCTCAGCAACCGCCTGACTTTTGAAGCAGACTATTATAACCGCAAAACCTCTGATATTATTCTGGAAGTAGATATAGCCGGTAGCCCAGAACCTATTTTAACCAATGCAGCCAGTGTAATAAACAGCGGATTTGAATTTTCTCTTGGCTGGCAAAACGAAACCGGGCCCTTTACCTATAGTGTAGGTGCTAACCTGACTACGGTACACAATGAAGTTACTGATTTAGGAAATGGCGGCATTCCGATTATAGGGGGTGGCCTGGGCAACGGCCGGAATGTAACACTTACAAATATTGGCCTTCCTATAGGTGGGTTTTATGGGTATCAGACGCTGGGTATTTTCCAGGATGAAAGCCAGATTGCTGGCAGTGCCCAGCCAGATGCCCAACCTGGCGATTTAATATTCCGGGATGTAGATGCCAACAATGTGATAGATGCCAGCGACAGAGTATACTTGGGTTCATCCATTCCTAAAGTATTCTGGGGGTTCAACAGTAACTTCGCCTATAAAGGCTTTGATCTGGCTTTTGATGTGCAAGGCAACCACGGGAATAAGATTTACAATGGTAAACGTGCGGTCCGCTTCGGAAACGAAAACTACGAGCAGGTAATTCTCAACCGATGGACGCCAGCAAACCCATCTAACACAGAGCCCCGCGTAACCAATGGCGGACAAAACTACGATGTGTCTGATTATTATATAGAAAGCGGATCATTTGTGCGGCTGCGGAATATACAGATTGGCTATACTTTCCCAAAAGCCCTGGTAGAACGGGTGAAACTGTCTACACTACGGGTATATGTAAATGCACTGAATCCGATCACTTTTACACCTTATTCTGGTTTTACCCCTGAAATTGGCGGAAACGATGCCCTAAGCCGGGGAGTAGATTTAAATCTGGTACCGGTATATGCAACCTATACTGTCGGGTTAAATTTTGGTTTCTAAACAGGTATAATAGAGAAATTATGAAAACATATATAAAACATATACTAGCCTGTGCATTAACAGGTACATTATTGCTAGGCACCCAATCTTGTGGCGACGATTTTCTGGATCAACGGCCGCAAGGGGAAGAAATCACACCTGATTTTTTTAGCAGTGCAGAGGGTGCGTTAAAAGCGACAAATGCTATTTACTGGCAGCTCCGTCAATGGCCAACACATGTATTTGCTTTTATTGGTATTACCAGTGTTACGTCTGATAACGCAGATAAGGGCAGCGATCCTGGAGATGCACCATTTATGGGTGAACTGGATAATTTTACCTTTACACCTACTAATTTTTTCTTTAATGATTTCTGGAACGGGCAATATGCCGGTATTGCTAAGGCAAATGAGGTAATTCAACGGGTGCCAGCTATTGAAATGGATGAAGAGCTGAAAAGCCGCTACATCGCCGAAGCAAAATTCCTGAGGGCCTATTTTTATTTTAACCTGGTGAGAACTTTCGGTGGCGTTCCAAAAATACTGGAAGTAGCTACAGAAAATGCGGAGGTAATTCCCCGGTCATCCAGTCAGGAGATTTATGCCCTGATCAAACAAGATTTAACAGAAGCAATTGCCGTGTTGCCTGAGAAAAGTGCCTATCCACAGTCGGAATTGGGCCGGGCTACCAAGGGTGCTGCAAAAGGTTTTTTAGCCAAAGTGCATATGTACCTGAAAGAATGGCCTGATGTGTTCCGCTTAACTGAGGAGATTGTTACTTCCGGCGAGTATGATTTGTCTACCCCTTACCAGGTAATATTTACAGAAGCAGGTGAAAATGGCAAAGAATCTGTATTTGAAGTGCAGGCAGCGGCTACCCCACAATGCGGGCTAGGCTCGCAATACGCCGAAGTACAATCGGTGAGAGGGCAGATAGGCTGGGGATTCAATACACCTTCAGAAAACCTGCTCAATGCCTATGAGCCAGGCGACCCTAGAAGAGATGCCACCATTTTATCTCGTGGAGAAACCTTGTCCGATGGCTTTACGGTAGCAGAAACAGCACCCAATCCCAGGTATAATCAAAAAGCCTATGTTGGACAAAACGAACCACGTTCTGGGTGTGGAATAGGCGATGCAGGTAAAAATATCCGTTTGCTGCGGTATGCTGATATCCTGTTAATGCATACCGAAGCGGCTAATGAATTAGGCAATAGTGCAGCGGCTACCATGGCCTTAAATATGGTGCGGGCCAGAGCCAGAGAAGACAACCCGGCTATATTGCCAGATGTAGTTTTTGTAGATCAGACGCAGATGCGCAATGCTATCTGGCAGGAGCGAAGAGTAGAACTAGCCATGGAACACGACCGCTTCTGGGATTTAGTACGCCAAGGCAGAGCAGCACAGGTATTGCAAGCAGCAGGTAAAAACTTTGTAGCCGGCAAACATGAATTAATGCCTATCCCTCAATCGCAGATAGATGCCAGTGGGGGAGTGCTCACACAAAATCCAGGCTATTAACTAACCTAAATTTGTGAATTAAGCCTGTCAGGTTTCAATAACCTGACAGGCTTTTTCTATACTACCTGTTGGTTCTATGTTGCAATTTGCCCAGCTTACTATTGCGGTAACTATAGCTGAAATAAATAACTAGTCCGAGTAATAGCCAGGCCAGAAAACGGCTCCAGTTGGTAATACCCAGCTCGGTCATCAAGTATAAATTAGTTAGCAGGCCCAATACTGGAATTAGGGATAAATTTTTGCTGAAGGTAAGCCAGCTTATCCAGATACTAACCACAATGAAAAGAATGGCCAGTATTTTGTGTTCCAGCACATCCCAAAAATTACCCTCAACCTGATTAATAGTAAAAAAATGCGTAATCATTTCCCGGTTATTCAAGAATATATAGAGAGTAATACCCATCAATAGCGCGGGTACAATGTATTTTCCATTAATATAAGGCACTTTGAAGCGGCCTGGTACTTTTTCTGTTTTATCCAGCAACAGCACCCCACCGCATACGAGCACAAACGCAAATAAAGTTCCGATACTGGTAAGGTCTGTAACCTCAGTCAGGTTCATAAACAACGCTGGTATGGCTACCACCAGGCCGGTGACAACCGTAGAAAAAGAAGGCGTATTGAAGCGGGGATGAATTTTTGAAAAAGCTTTAGGCAGTAATCCATCACGGCTCATGCTCATCCAGATGCGGGGCTGCCCCAGCTGGAACACCAATAGCACACTGGTTAAGGCCACAATGGCACTAACGGAAATAATGCCAGCCATAAAATTTAAGTTTACCCGGTCGAATACAAAAGCTAGCGGGTCGCCTACAGCTAACTCTGTGTAATTGACCATGCCGGTTAATACTAACGTAATCAAGACATACAGCACCGTACAGATTAACAAGGTATATAGCATAGCTTTAGGTAAGTCGCGTTGCGGATTTTTACATTCTTCGGCTGTTGTAGAAATGGCATCAAACCCGATGTAGGAGAAAAATACTGCTGAAACGCCTTTTAAAACACCACTAATTCCATTTGGCGCAAAGGGGCTCCAGTTGGAAGGTTGAATATAAAATGAGCCCACCGCAATTACCAGAAGCACCACTACCAGCTTAATTAATACCAGTATATTGCCTGTCGTTTTGGATTCTTTAATGCCGATATAGACTAGTACCGTAACAAAAAAGGTAATCAGCAAGGCAGGCAGGTCGGCTACTAGTTTCAATCCACCAATACTCGGAGCTGTATTCCAGGCTTCATACCCAGCTACTTGCAAAGCAGAAGCTTCACTGAGAGGCTTGCCCTGGTTGAGCAGTTCTGTTACAACATCGTGCCCGCGGGAAGCTGATAAAAAATCCATGGTCAGGTATAAAGGTACGTCCAGTCCCATTCCTACCAGCAGGCCGGTAAAATAATCTGACCAGGAAATAGCCACAGCAATATTTCCGATGGCATATTCCATTAATAGATCCCAGCCAATAATCCAGGCAACAAGTTCGCCAAAAGAGGCATATGCATAGGTGTACGCACTGCCACTAATAGGGATGGTGGAGGCAAACTGTGCATAACACATGGCAGAAAATACGCAGGCAATGGCAGTAAAAATAAAAAGAAGTGAAACAGCAGGGCCACCAGCCGCACTGGCATTGCCAATAGTACTGAAAATACCAGCACCAATGATGGCGGCAATTCCCATGGATACTAAATCTCGTAAGGTAAGGTTGCGGACTAGTTCTCCGGAAGCGTGGTCTTCCTGTAGTTTAACTTCGGCGAGTATTTGGTCAACAGTTTTTCTTCTGAATAGGTTAGTATTTTTCAAGGGTAAGGTTTTTTAAGTAAAAATAAAGATTCTTCTGTAACTTTACCTATTCAGCTAACTTTTGAGCCGTAAAATTACAAAGCATTGCCTGTACTAGCTTTTTTGGCTATCTTACATTTTTTATAAATCTATTTACCTTATGGTATTCAAAAGAATCCTCCTTTTTTTAGGCATCAGCCTGTGGATGCTAAGCACCCCGCTTTTTGCACAAACCGGCGGACAAGCTTCTACCAGCAGCAGGTCGGCAGGCAGTACCTCTATCTTTTCTTCTACTGACGGAAAAGCTGCAAAGAAACGTGCAAAAGTAAAACGCAGCAAAAAAGGATACAGCAATAAATCAGGCTTGTTCAGCAAGAAAAAGAAATCTGACTGCGACTGCCCCGGAAGCCCTAAAGCTCAACGGAAGAAGAGAAGAAGATAAGAACTTATACTGATGTGTGTTTGGAAAAACCAATAAGCTGATAAATGGCAGTCTATTCGCCTACTACGCATTACGCATATATTGCTATGTAAGTGAAAAAAGATAAATAGATAAATGAAACTTATTGGTCAAATTTTACTACTATTTCTACTGATAGGTTATAGTAGTCCAATGGAAAAGAATAAACTATTACTTAATGCTTTAAACAACTCTGAAATTAAAATAAGAGGCACTCTTATTGAAATAAGCCAGAATGAGTATAGGCTTGACTATTATGATGTAAGTGAAGAAGACAGCCATTACAATTTCTTAAGTTCAAATGGGTATCAAGGGGGAGGCCCCAGTTGGTTAGGCATCATTTATGGAGCAATTCAACTGTCCGATCCTGCAATTTTGACAAAAATTCGATTTGATGATGAAGCAGATGGCCTAGCAATTTGGAGTTCAGACAAAGAAACACTTCTGAAAATAGGACGGTTGATTTCAGTTATTAAATCTGATGAATCTACTTTGAAGCAGGCAATCCGAATGGCCGAGCAGGAAGGAGAAATGGAATAAGACCTTCATACAATACCAAACTTAATCCGCCAACCGGTGCGCCTCAGCTCATAGCTCAACACAGCACATAGTATGCGGGAGTTCATGCTACTAGTTGTCATTAAAAGGTAGGCATAAAAGCTTACCTTTTTGCATGTAGAAAGCTTTGTAGCTGATAGGTTAAAACATATACCGCACTTGCATTTTTACCTCAGACCGGTGAGATGCTTCTATTTCTTCCAGACCGGAGCTGATACTATTTTTGTTTCGGTAGGCTGTGCGGGAATATCTGGCCCACAGTTCCAGTTTGCGGTTAACCTGGTATTGCACCAGCAGATACTTCCGCGTGCCCCTTCCGTCATAGGCGGGAATGGAAAATGCATAGAGCACATCTTTTTCGTAGGCATATTGCCTGTTATCGTAATTATCGGTATCAAACAGGGCAAACCGGGTGCTTGCTTTCCATTTACCTAGATCTAAAGTTAGGTCCTGAATGATGGCATAGCCAAAAGTGGGAACATTATCTTGCCTGAAACTGCTGCCCTGTACCCTGGATTTTAGAAAAATATACTTTGCTGCCGGATAATCTATGTTGAAGAGAAAGTTTCTCCGGTGAGCGGGCACCAGAAAATCTATGGCAGTTGAGTTATCCGCCTGATTCATGGCTTTGGATTCTTGCCGGAACTGGGCATAAAGCATAATGGTTTTAGTGGGTTTGTAGGTAATACGTCCCAAATATTCATATCCCTGTGAGGGAGCATCTACCCGGTACTTGAGCCATGGAAAACTGAAACGGTCATAATAAGCAGCCAGAGTGATTTTCCGGATAGGTTGTAGCTTTATTCCCCAATAAAGGGCCTTTTCATTCGCATTCCGCGTGTTTTCCCCAAAGGCATTGCCATACAAACTATGAAAACTTTTGCTGTAGGTACGGTAAACCATAGCCAGTTCCAGTTTAGGTGTTAAGCTGCTCACAAAGCCAGTGATCAG
The DNA here is from genome assembly GCF_030503435.1 of Rhodocytophaga aerolata. GTDB lineage: Bacteria > Bacteroidota > Bacteroidia > Cytophagales > 172606-1 > Rhodocytophaga > Rhodocytophaga aerolata. The sequence goes on along the minus strand of NZ_JAUKPO010000002.1, from coordinate 482,082 downwards.
GCCAGTACCTCCTCCCTGGGAACTAGCCGTTTCGCCAAAAAAGTTAAAATTCTGCCAGACATAACTATAATTGATTGCTGCAATATAATTCTGCCTGTCATTGAACTCAAATTGATTGTATGAGGATGGCCTTTTGGCCAAAGGGGAGCTGAACAAGGTATGTAAAAAGGTGCCACCAATTTGCAGATTCTTACTGGCGTGTTGGTAAAGCACATTGGTACCGGCTGACTGTTCGGCTACATTGCCTTTGGCTTTTATTTCCGAAGGTGTCCGGTGAAAGCCAGTAGTCTGTAAAGAAGTATAATAGTCTTCTGCTTCCGTAAGAGTATCGGTAGCAGCAGGCAAATGAGCATCGCGGCGGATGTTTGAATAAAAAGCAGTAATATCTACCTGTTTGAAACCGTAGGTAGCAGCTATGCCTCTGAAGAATCCATATTCCAGTACAGATGTATAAGGCCGGGTTCCCAGGTTGTTGCGCCGGATGGTAGTAATGGTTTCTGCACCTTTGCCTACAGCAAATCCGGAAGATACTGCCAAACCTTGTCCTGCCTGAATCTGGTAGTCGCCAATGGTTATATTTTTCCAGCGGCCTTTATTCTGCAGCATTGCATGGAAAGAGAAAAAATCTGTTCCATAGCGACGGGTAGAAGGCTGAAACGTCAGTTGCTCTCCCGCATCTTTCTCCGCAGTAAACCCAAAACTAAAATCTTTGCTGTGGCTAATGCGGTAACGGGCATACAATCTACCTGGCGAACCCAGATACCGCTGGTTGAGCTCACCTGTTGAATTAGTATCTGCAGGGGTATATCCTTTTTTTGTCTCCAGCACCTGGTCGTAGCGCAGTAGTAAGTAATGGGTAGGCTCTGCTTTTATACGTTCCCATAACGGACGGTTATCTTGCTGCAAGCCTCCATCACGAATTTCTACAAAGGGTAATAGTTTGTAAATGGTAGGTAGATCAAATCCGGGAATTGCCTGTAACTCATAGATAGAAAGCAAGTTGCCATTCACTTTGCGGTAGCTAAAGAAATGGTTTAACTGTTCTTCTGACAAGATATAGGTTGAGGCTAGTTCGTCTCTGCTAGCTGTATTCAAATTCAACGGATGGGCATATAACTGAAATAACGATTCGTATAAATCTTCATAATCTATATCTTCTTCCTGCTGGCTAAACAACTCTTGCACAAAGGCATCTATATTAATCTCCTTTTTAGGATATTCCTGGCTAAAGGCAACTGCAGCCATGCAAAACAGGAAAAAAGCTAGCAAACCAGTTTTACGTATAGAAGTATACAACCCCAAATATCCAGGAAAAGCTAGGTAATGCATGAATAATTAGAGATTGGATGCTTTCGTTGCCTGCGTTTTTCTGTCAAACGTTAAGGCTACCGACAAGTGATGAGAGAGTCCTAAGGTAGGATGCGTACGTAAAGCATAATCGAAGTGAAATTTCTTTTTGTGTACCCCTACCCCAAAGTGCTGAATACCTGGCTTTGTGGCAATGCCTGTACGCAGGTAAAATTGGCTAACAATCTGGTATTCGATACCTGCGTTAACGGTAGCCGGAAAGTCGGTATCTTTTTGAGCTTCCAGGTTCAGCATTAATCGGGTGATAGGCCGGTAAGATAGGCCCGTTTTCATGACCGTAGGAATACGTTCATCCTGGTAGCTGGCTAGTTTGGCCTGATTAAAATTATAAACATGAGCTCCGAAAAACAGCTGTGGCGTAATAGTAGCTATTCCGCCAAACTCCATTGCCAGCGCACCTTTTGTTCCCAAGTCTCCTACATGAACCTGCACGTAATTTGCTTTTATGCCTAATTGGACATGGCTTATTTTGTGGCTAAATGCTATTCCGGCCATCTGTTCACTATACAAGGCATCGCCTAGTTTCTGTACACTTATTCCAACGGTTGCTTGTTTCAGCGGCATAGCCACACCGGCGCCTACACTTTGAAGCCCAGCAATACCAAACCGGCTATCGAAAGCAAATAGTACGTGGAGTTGCTTACTACCTGCCAGCCCGGCAGGGTTATTAAACAGCGACCAGCCATCTGTGAGGGTAACAGCTGTGTTAGCTATACCGGATGCCCGGCCGCCAACCGGCCAGGGATCACCGCTGGCAAATATTTGGATATCAAGCGTAAAACAAAGAATTATGCCGAGTAAAAAAGTTCGCATAAATAAATTTACTCGACGCAAACGACTGCCATTTGAGAGTAAGTTTATGCATCCTACGTATGTAAGTAAAGTATCCCGACTGCTAAAAATATGGCTTGCCCGCTAGCAGAATTAAAGCAAGAAAGATGAATATTTATCTTTCAGCTAGAGAATGAAAATAAGCTGTGTTTCTCTGACAAATTTAATAGTTTACTTCCATAAACTAAGTGTAGTAAGGTAGGTATAAGAAAAAATAGGATGCTTACCTGCCGGGCTTCTCTAGCAAAGAATCTCAGCAGGTAAACCTGTTAATCAATTACCAGCCAATCTTTCAGAAACTCCCGTTTGGAGGTATAGTGCATCTGGGCTTGCTGATTGGCTTGCGTAACTTCAACCGCTATTTTGTCGCCAACTACTTGCGTGTTGATATCATAGATGGAGTTGGTGCGAAGACCCTTGCTTTCATCTTTAGATAGGTATTTTGCTTTGCGTGTTGCCATACTAAGTTAAGTTAACCTGTTGAACATAACTTTTATTTTATACGAATATACAGATTCCCGGCTCAATCTACAACGGATATTTATGGCTTGAATTAGTCAACCGTTATGAGCAACACCATTGCCCGGATGTGTTTCTATCTGCATATGTTTAAAGTAGAAACCATATCCTGCATTTTACAAAAACAGCTAAACTATTTTTATCATATGGAGTACAAGCTAGTATAAATCATTCTGTTATGAAAAGGGTAAAGCAACTTATGATAATAGATGATGACAAACTTAGCCTGCACCTGACAGAAATGGCAGTAAGTAAGCTGAGTATTGCCGAAAAAATCATTAGCTGTTGTAGTGCCTTTAAAGCCTTGCGGTACCTGACAGAGAACTGTATGCCCACCCTTGAAAATGAACAAATTTTTTGTCCGGAGTTAATTTTACTAGACATTAACATGCCTGTAATTGATGGGTATGAGTTTCTGGCGGAACTTCACCGGATGGAAGGCTTGCGGCACGAAAATACCGGTATACTAATCATTAGCAGTTCAGCTTATAAAGACGAAAAAGAGAAGGTAAAATATTTTCCGCTAGTGGGGTATGTAGAAAAACCAGTAACCAGTACTAAAGTGCTGGCTGCTTTACAAAGCAGGCTATAAGACCAGAATGGCTATTGCTCATTTGCATTGAACTGAGTAAGAAAATATTTCCGGCTATATCAGGCAATGCCATACCAGAGATTATTGCTAATTTGAGCTTTCAATTTTGTAAAGCTTTGTACAACTCTGAAATAGTAATTTGCACTTCTACGTATGCTCTCAGGATCTGGAAACGCATCCTGCCACCTATGTTCCTGTTACTATGTATTACTATAGGTGTGTTTGGTTGCACGCCGGCAACAGAGAAGGAAAAAAGCCGAATCCCTGCAACAGCTACCCCTAGCCAGCCACGCCCGGAAGCGGCTGATACTTCTGCTAACAGGCCCGTGTTTCCAGGCGGCGATGCTATTCAGCTAACCTGTGAATTTATTCAGGATCAGGCAGAAGTACTTCTGGAAGAGTACCACCAGCCAGGTATAACAGGCGAAAGAAAAAGGCAAGTCATAAAAGAGCTTCAACAGTTGAATCAGCAGTGGTTGGATAGTGACTGTCAGCAGGTGTTTGGTTTTATGGTTCCCAACTTACCCAGGCTGCCTGCTTCATCTGAATAATATAGCTTATTAACACAGCCTAGTATTCATCTTTTCCACTAATTATTACCAAAAAGCTGCCGTATTTTTCTGCACAATAAAAAAATAGTGTGTAGAAAATTATTCTGTTAAAGCTCAATCTAGCTCGGATTCTTTCCATTACATCTCCCCACAATATTAAATAATGACGAACGGCCTATTAATCTTACAATCATATAAAAGCCTTAAATTGCTTTTTAAGGACGTTTTTAATAGGATTTTACTAATTATTATAAAAAAAATTAAAATGTGACACTTTTTTTTAGTAAATTTCGTTTAAAAGTTACAGCATATTTTATCACTTATTTACCGAAAAGCCTATGGAACTATTTACAGGATTAGCCATTATGGCAGCAACCCTACTAGCACTTGGAGCAGGCTCTCTAGTATTTATTAATTCTCACAAAAATGAGACTAATTAATCCTACATCCTTAGAGCGTTAGTAAAAGGGTACATTCTTAGTTAGACTGGTGTAACAAAATTTTCTATTTTTTACACTGGTTTAAGGGGACAACAAGTCCTGGCAATCAATTGCCAGGACTTGTTGTTTTTTACATAAAACCCAACCCGTTTCCTTCTACCGGAAATAATTAGCCAGCCTCACGAAATACCAAATTTTTTGTATTGGAGAAACAGGGGAGTCTAGGTAAATCTACGTAGGTAAGCATCTCAACAGAATTATTTTAGTGTATCATTTACTAAAATGTCATTCCGAGGTGAGGAGGAGCCTTTTAGGTTCATCAAAAAGAGCAACAAGATTTCTCACACCTACGTTGGTTCCCATTGGCTCTCGCCTTGGGAATCCTCAAAATGATAATATTAGTTACTATAAAGAGCCTTTCAAATTGAAGGGTTTTTTATTAGCTATAATGCTCACCATTTAACTCAACTGTTGCCAGAATCCTTTCGTCGAATGCAAACTTCTTCCGATCAGGTTTTCCGCTATCTGTTTACTGGCTGTGTTAGGATGGAGCAGTAAAGCATATTGTTGCGGGTTAAGAAGATCTGGTAAAAGGGCTGCCAAAAGCCGGATGCCAGGGTCTGCGACTATACGAGGTACAGAAAGCAAAGAAATAGAATTACTAGATAAATGAATAAGCTCCTGTAATGAAATTTCATCAGGTCCTACAGCATAAATAATAGCCGGATGTTGATCTGTAAAACAAAGCCTGGCTACTAAACTTGCCAGATCGTCCGGCATAATGGGTTGAATACGGGTTTGCAACAGATGACCTGGAAAGGGTAGGTAGTTCCACAGATAACGGCTGATCCGGCGTAGTAGAGTTAATTTTTGTGCAAACACTGTATTAGGCGTACACACAATAGATGGCCTGATTACTACAGTATCTGGATGCGTCAGAAGCAACTCATCTGCCCGTCCCTTACTGGACAGGAAAGCGGCCGGGCTATCTGATTGAGCACCCAGAGCAGAGATCTGAATAATTTTTGGATTACCTAGAGTTTGCCTATGCTGCAAGATAAGCCGCGTTAAGCCCAGGTGTGCCTGTTCAAAAGTAAAATCTTTCGTTTCTTGAATAATGCCAATACAGTTAATTAATACATCGGCTTTGCCTGTTTGCTGCCAGTTGTGTGCAAAAGGATCAAACACAGTATAATCCGGTGAGTGTGTATTAGTGAATAATCGCCGTACACAAGCTGTAATCTGTAGTGCCGGAAAATGCCGTTTCAGGTAAGAATAAATACTACTACCCACCTGGCCATTGGCGCCCAGAATAATAATACGGCTTACCGGATGTTTTTCGGAGGTTCCCATTGGTAATAAATTGTTTCGTTTACACGGAAGGCGCCTTCAAATCGGGCAGTTTCAAAGAAGTTCGTCTGGAAATGATAGCAATTAGCCCATTCAATAGGCCATTTCTCCCGTTGAATTTGAGTCATCCGGATTTGCCCATCCAGGTGCGAATAAGCCCGGTCTATGGATGCAATGGTCTGGTATAGCTCTTTATTGCGAATGTCGGGTTGTTGCTCATCCAGGGCATAGGTTAGAAATTGTGCCCCTTTTTTCAGGGCCAGTAATTCATTGGTGCAAATAATCTCTGCCTTTTCCAGATTATAATCCGTCATAAGTTGCCCTCCTTGCGCAATCAGGGCATTGTCTGTAAAAGACCGGATAAAATAAATCCCCTTGTATTGGCCTTCGTTCCACTGGCTGTCGTCTACCAGTAGGCGGAAGCCGATATGGCGGTATTCAAAAGTTAAACCCTGTGGAATAAAAGTCGGGTGCATATTTTTAAGGTATACATTTACCATAGAAATCATGGCTCTTCCGCCAAAGTCGCGTATTTTGATTTTCCAGGGCACATACGGTTCTACTTCTTCGCGTTCTACAGAAAAATTAATTAACTGTACATTATGTAGTTGCCCCTGATAAGTAATCGGAATTTTCTTTAGAATATTCATAGAGAATTAGTTGAAATAAAGTTGATAGATCCAGAAGAAAGCGGTTGTTTGCAGCACCATAAACCATAAGGCCGTCCAGCGTTGGGAGAGAGATAAGGTGCGTATCCGGAGATAATGCTGCCGGCACATAAGACTGCTGCTCAGTAAAACACTTAGGCAAGCAATCGGCAAATAAATGTTTTTTGTTACCCAGCTCAGGCATATAGCCGGAACGAGTAGTAAAACACCCAGCAGCATAATTACAGCCAAATGGCTAATATATTCCATACGTTTCTCGTGGAGGAAAATACCAGCCAGACAGAGTTGTACTACCCAACCTGTGCCGGCAATCAGCAGCATAGTAAGGCCGCCGGTAGTACTAGCCAGTAGCGTATTCAGTGACTGTCCGAAAGCATAGGTAATTCCAATAGAGCTGAAAATAGCCAGTAAAATAAAGGCTATTCTATAGGTTAAATGAAAATCTGGTGTAGAATCGAAACCTGCACTGCCCGTCTTAGTTGAGGGAATAATAATCCGCCTGTTATACGATACAAGATTGTATAAGCCTTTACATAGGGTATAGCATAGTTTGTACTGAAGTATTGTTGGTAGCCAGGGTATCTTCTGGCTTAGAACATGCGTAAGGGCTTGCAGGCCATATAAGGTTTGTCCGCCCTGTATGTCTACCAGTGGAATTTCGTGCTTAGCCCTGTGCCAGTCTACTTGTTTAATAAACTCCTGCTGCTCCAGTTGTGAGAAAGCAATCCGGTTGCTGGCTTCCAGTAAGCCCCATTTGACAAAACCTTCTGTATATAGGGCACACATGGGGCAGTTGTTATCATAAATAATGGCTTTATCTTTCATAGATATATATTTATTCAGTACTTTCAATAAAATATGAAAATTGTAGATAAAAAAATTTATTTCATGAAACGAAGCAACGTATTGAAAAACCAGTGCTCATCGGCTTTAATTACTTTACTTAGAAAATCATCTGCTTGCCCGGCAAACTTTTGTATACCCCCAATAGATTGAACAAATGCCTGATAATTTGGATCTTTTGGATCTCCTTCCACCTGTGATATATCATTCAGAACTTTGAAAATGGGCTCTAATTCCCGCTTGCGGCGTTCTTTAGCTATTTGTTTAAATACTTTCCACATGTCTTTTTCTGCCGAAAAGAATTCACGGCGTTCACCTGATTTCAACTCTTTATATACAAGGCCCCAGTCAATCAGTGCCCGTATGTTCATATTGGCATTTCCACGTGAAATAGTTAGCTGTTCCATAATATCCTCTGCACTTAAAGGCTCTGGAGAAACTAATAACAAAGCATGCACCTGCGCCATCGTACGGTTGATGCCCCAATTAGAGCCCAATGTTCCCCATGTCTGAATAAATTTCTCCTTGGCTTGATCCAATTGCATGAAACAAATATAATAAAGTTTTTAAACTTTCAAAAATTATTGAAAATAAAATTTACTAAGCTCCTAATGCATGATGCACTACCGTAACGATGAGAAGTTCATAAGATAATGAAAAGTCAATATACTTATTAGTAGCGGGAATGTTCTGCATGACAAGGCAAATGGGTAAGGATATATCGTTCTGAAACCTACACGGGCAATTTTGATATAATTTATCAGAGGGACAAGCAAAAATGAGTGTATAGATTTACTAGCGTATGTTTCATAAGGGGGAGGTGTATCTCTACAATAACATATATATAGATATTAGTTGCCAAAAAGAATGAGACAAATTTTGTTACTATTACTATTTATAATACTTATTCCAAAAGCCTTAGCTCAAACTGACAGCTTGCAAAAGAAGAATATTCTTAGCTTGAATGCTACTCAAATTTTGCTTAGAGAAATACAAATAGGCTATGAAAGATTTGTTAGTTCACGGAGTAGTCTGGAAGTAGTAGCAGCCATCCGAATGCCTAAGCAAAGTGAATTCATTATTGTAGGCGACAAACTTATTGGCTTTTTTGATAATGACCAATTAATTCATCCGGGAGCCTCTCAATATGCTTCCCTAGCCTTTAAGCATAGTTTGGTTGCAAATAAAAGCCAGAGTAACTATGGACTATACTTATCTACAGCTCTTTTCTACCGCTACCGCTATTACGAGAACAAGTATTATGAGTTTAATTGGAATGGCTCTTATGGCCCCTATAGACATCTGGAGTCTAAGTATGAACAGCTTTACGGAGGAAAAGGAGCAGTAGGCTACCGTTTCAAGATTATTTCTCTTAGTGAAAAGGTAGATATTCTGATAGATAGTTTTATAGGAGTAACTATTGGAGAAAACTTAATCAAGTATCAAGTTTTTGCGATAGGAGAAACCTATACAGCTTGGGAAGATTTAAGAACCCTCCATCCACCTCGTATTTATCAAGAAAGAGAATCACTATCAACAATTAACTTAGGTGTAAAAATAGGAATAGCAATTAATTAATAATCACAATTTATAAAGCCTCAATCAGTAACCTCAGTACATAGCTAATCCACAGTTTGTACAATCCGCACAATTCTTTAAGTCAGTAAGCACTAAAAACGTTGGAATAAGTAAGAGTGTGTTCCGAATTTTATTCGGAATACAAGCAAAAATAGAATGAAAAGCAAAATAGAATAATAATCCGTAAGCGCAGGCCTGAAAAAACTGCGGGCCATGCGTGGGTTTAGAGCGGGGAAGCGTTGTTTTTTCTAGATTTTTCTTTGTTACTTTCTTTGTAGCAATGACAAAGAAAGTAAGATGTTATGCTGTAAATCATAATGTAAGTTCTTATTTTATAGATTTTAAACATGCTCTAAGGATGATTTTACGTACACTAATCTGAAGTGTATTTCTTTGTTCATCCACTTTACCTTCCTCTGCGTATAGAAATAATTAGGTACATGGTACTACTAACGGTCTATCCGGCTATATTTGCAGCTATTTTTATAAAGCACTAAGGTGCACAAACCACTATATTTTATGCAATTAACTAACCTAAAAGACAAAATCAGTTATATTATCGGACGTGATATGGCTGCTAACCTCCAAAAACAAGGCATCGATGTAGAAGCAGAAGCTTTTGTACAAGGCATGAAAGAAGCTATGGCAGGTAAGCCCTCTGTGCTTTCACAAGCTGAAGTACAACAAGCAATGATGGCTTTACAACAGGAAGTAAGCCAGAAACAGCAGGCTAAATCATCAGGCAATAAAAAGGCAGGCGAAGATTTTCTGGCAGAAAACAAAAATAAAGAAGGGGTGAAAACACTTCCAAGTGGCCTGCAATACCAGGTGCTACAGGCAGGGAAAGGAAAAACTCCTTCAAAAACTGATAAGGTGACCACTCATTACCATGGAACTCTCATTGATGGGACCGTCTTTGATTCCAGTTATGAACGTGGAGAGCCGGCTACTTTTCCGGTAAATGGTGTTATTGCCGGATGGACAGAGGCTTTGCAATTGATGCAGGAGGGAGCCAAATGGCGATTGTTTATCCCGTCTAACCTGGCCTATGGTTCCAGAGGAGCCGGGAGTGATATTGGCCCGGACTCTACCCTTATATTTGATGTAGAGTTGATTTCAGTGAATAAGTAATAGTTGAGAAAACAGCCTGTACAGCAGGCTGTTTTTATTTATAGGTTGGCAGGAATTGTAAGGTGTTCTATTCTTTGCGCTTTTCTAGAAAGTAAGGCTGCTGTACAATTACACCGGTAGTATTAAAAACCCTAGTTTGCCATACTATATGAGCTTAGTATACCCTTCTCTCACAAACACGTGTGTAAGGTAGAAAATTCACTGAGTTCACCTGCAAGGTAAGGTGGATAAAATCAAGTAAAAGTTTGGCAGGTAACCTGGTCAATATATCGCATGATGCCAGGCCATAACTTGTATGTGAAAACCTAAATTACCTAAATGTTGCACAGAACGTACACGATGCCAGTATAGCAGTTGGCCCCTTTGTTTGCTCTTTTCTGATGTAGATAGTAGTTTTAATGCTAATCATCTAAGTATATACCCTATAATTGCTTATGATAAGAGCTGCTATATTGTTTCTCGCGTTGCTTTATACCTGTGTTGCCTATGCACAGTATGGTACTGGGAATCTGGAGAAAATGAAACAGTTGCAAAACAGAAAGCTTATTGTGGTGGTAGAAGAAGAATCTGCCCAGATTATTAAAATTCTGCAAACCAAAAAGCGGCCCGACCAGATAGACAAGTACAGGAAATCAGTAGCAGACTATAATACCTCCATGAAAGAAGTTGCCGAGCGGCTTTGGCCATTCGACACAAAAATTCTGTATATGAAATTTACCGATGCCAAGCGGTTATATAAAACAGACCAATATGCCGTATTATATTGCGCTACGGTAGAAAACTTTAAACACGTGGGGCAAACCGGAGGTAAAATGCATGAGGGGCTACTGTGGTCTTACCAGAACCTGAATGTAGGCAGAGATTACTGGGATAAATACACCGTGATGCAGATTAAACTGGTAGAAGAGCTAAGCAAAACCCCTGCTGTGTATAGCCAGAATCTGGCTAATATTTTTCCCGAAAAATCAGATATGGTATTTGGCTTGCAAACGTTCAATTTGTACCTGCGGGAGGCTGACAAACGAAGCAAATCCTGTGAATTAAAGCAAGTAATGCAAGTAAGCGGGCAAGTACTCGCCACTAAAACACTTTTGCTCCGGAAAGACTGGGCCTATCATTCTCTTACCGACAATGAAATAAAAGAAGCCTATCCCCACGCTTTCCTGCTGACTGATGCAAGTACCTTCAACAACTTAGTGATGCAGGGAGATTCCAGTTATGCATATTTGCAGATTGTGCCGGAGATCACCTCCTCAAAGAATAAAATAAAGATTAATTACCTGCACCTGATCATAGATGCGGCAGAAGGCAAAGTTTTGGGTATTTCCTCGCCTGGGTTATCAGAAGGCAGCAAAATTATTACCAAATCCAACCTGAAAGATTATTCCAGCTACGCCCGTAAATAAAGGTATAGCTATTCTACTAGTTATAACAGGGTAATAAATAATGTTGAGAAAGGATTCTTGCCTGAAGAACGATCTTTTGTTCTTTTACTTCTTTAATCAAGAACATGCTGAAACAATTACTCTCCTGCTTTTTTAATGAAATCTACATATTCTGGTAACTACATCTGCATTATTTATGTACAGATAAAATAAATATTTCATTAAGAATAACCCTGCCTCCACTTTTTCGGTATATCAGTAAATATATTTTTTCCTTATTCTTACTGATTCACATCACCTTATGAAGATTGGCGCAAATTATCAGGGCAACGGACGGTGTACCTTTACTTTCTGGGCACCGCTGGTAGAGAAAGCTTCTGTACATATTATCACACCAGAAGAAAAATTAGTGACTATGCAAAAGCAGGCAGATGGCTATTTCATCGCAGAAGCCACTAATGTTATGCCTGGCACCCAATATTTTTACCAAATAGATGGCGGCAAAGACCGTCCCGATCCGGCTACATACTTTCAACCTAAGGGGCTTCACAAAGCTTCGCAAGTTGTTGACCACCAGGCGTATGCCTGGAAAGACAAAGAATGGAAAGGTATCCCGCTTCAGGATATGATTATCTATGAGCTACACGTAGGTACCTTTTCACCCGAAGGTACATTCAGAGGCGTACTAGAAAAACTGGATTATCTGGCGGAGCTAGGCATTAATGCAATTGAACTACTACCTATTTCACAGTTTCCAGGCAACCGCAACTGGGGCTACGATGGTGTACACCCTTATTCTGTTCAAAATAGCTACGGCACACCCGACGATTTTAAGGCTCTGGTAGATGCCTGCCATGCCAAAGGTATTGCAGTGGTACTGGATATGGTATACAACCATTTGGGCCCGGAGGGGAATTATGTAACAGAGTTCGGGCCTTATTTTATAGAGAAATACCATACGCCCTGGGGAGCAGCCCTCAATTTTGACGAAAAGTATGCCGATCCTATCCGTGATTTTTTTGCAGATAGTGCCGTATACTTTCTGGAACATTTTCATGTGGATGCCCTCCGGCTGGATGCCATCCATGCGGTATTTGATATGGGAGCCGTGCATTTCTGGCAATATGTAAACCAGAAAGTAGCCAAATTCTCTGCCAGAGTTGGCAGGCCGTTTTACACCATTGCCGAAAGTGATCTGAATGATGTGAAAGTGATCAAGCCACTGGATCAGGGAGGCTGGGGTTTTAACAGCCAGTGGATGGACGATTTTCATCATTCCCTACATGCGTTACTTACCGGAGAAAAAACAGGCTATTACACAGACTTTGGCAGCATACAGCACCTGGCTAAATCTTTCCAGGAAGGCTTTGTTTACAATGGCACCTATTCGGATTACCGCAAGCGGAAATACGGCAACTCTTCCACAGATTTTTCAGGCGAGCATTTTGTAATTTATACCCAAAACCACGATCAGGTAGGCAACCGGATGTTAGGTGACCGGCTTACCAAAACACTTTCTTTTGATGCATTGAAACTGGCGGCTGCAGCTATGTTGCTTTCGCCTTACGTGCCAATGCTATTTATGGGAGAAGAATATGCCGAAGATGCCCCCTTTCTGTACTTTGTCAGCCATTCTGATCCGGGCCTGGTAGAAGCTGTAAGAAACGGACGGAAAGCCGAGTTTTCAGCTTTCTCCTGGATGGGAGAAGCCCCCGACCCTCAAGCTGAGCAAACATTTTTAGAATCTAAATTACATTGGCATAAAAAAGACCAAGGTCAGGGCAAGTTAATGCTGGAGTGGTACAAAAAGCTGATTGCTCTCCGCAAAGCACATGTCGCCCTACATAATCCGGATAAAAAAAGTATCCGTGCGCAGGTGGTTTCCGGTAAGGTTATTGTCTTGGAAAGGTGGTTTGAAAATACTGAGAATTTAGTATGTTTGTTAAATTGTAGTAATGAAGAAGTAACTGTCCCTTTCTCAGCATATGAAGGTACATGGCATAAGATCCTGGATGCTTCTGATAAATTCTGGGGTGGAAATGGAAATCTGCTGCCGCCTATTGTAAAGGTAACCGATCAAATAAAGCTTCAATCTTACAATGTTGCCCTATTTCAAAAACAGTCGTAATTTGAGAAAATTGCCCGGATACATTAATTTAAAGGGTGTTTTCTAAGTACTCTTTTAAATTAATGTATTCCTCATGAATAACCGTTACGTCTGTATACACGGACATTTTTACCAGCCACCCAGAGAAAACCCTTGGTTAGAAGCGATAGAGGCGCAGGATTCCGCTCAACCCTTCCATGACTGGAACGAACGGATTACCTATGAATGCTATACGCCCAATACGGCTTCCAGAATTCTGGATGAAAAAGGGGACATCATTGATATTACGAATAATTATTCTAAAATAAGTTTCAACTTTGGCCCAACCCTGCTCTCCTGGATGGAGAAATACGAGCCAGAGACCTATAAAGCTATTCTAAAAGCCGATGAAGAAAGCCGCAAGCGCTTTTCAGGGCATGGTTCGGCCATGGCTCAGGCTTTTGGACATATTATTATGCCACTGGCCAACCAACGCGATAAACATACGCAGGTAATATGGGGTATACGCGATTTTGAATACCGTTTCAAAAGAAAACCCGAAGGCATGTGGCTTCCGGAGGCCGCCGTAGATACCGATACCTTAGAAGTACTGGCCGAGCATAATATTAAATTTACTGTGCTGGCACCAAGGCAGGCAAGGCGGGTGCGCCGCATCGGCGATAGCCACTGGACAGATGTTTCCGGAGAACGGATAGATCCTAGGATGCCTTATGTGTGCAATCTGCCTTCCGGAAGAAAAATAGTATTGTTCTACTATGATGGCGGTATTTCACAAGATGTGGCCTTTAAAGGCTTATTAAAGAACGGACGTGATTTTGCTAACCGCTTTGCCTATTCTTTCACTCACGAAAGTGAGCATACACCCCAACTCGTGCATATTGCTACCGATGGCGAAAGCTACGGACACCATCACCGGCATGGCGATATGGCTTTGGCCTATTGCCTGCACTACCTGGAAAAGGAAGGGCTGGCGACTATTACCAATTATGGAGAGTTTCTAGAGAAGTTTCCTCCCACGTATGAAACCGAAATATTTGAGAACAGTTCCTGGAGTTGTGTGCACGGGGTAGAACGCTGGCGGAATAACTGTGGGTGTAATACCGGTGGTACGCATTTCCACCAGAACTGGCGGAATCCTTTACGGAATGCTCTGGACTGGCTGCGCGACAATCTGGTAGAGCTATTTGAGAAGGAAGGAAGCAAATACCTCCGTAACCCCTGGCAGGCCCGCAATGCCTTTATGGATGTATTGCTTCACCGGCCGAGAAATAAGGTAGAAGCTTTTGTGCATTCGTTTGCCAGGAAAGAACTAACCAAAGATGAACGAATAAAAATAATAAAGTTACTGGAGATGCAGCGGCATGCCATGCTGATGTATACCAGCTGCGGGTGGTTCTTCGACGAACTTTCCGGTATTGAAACCATACAGGTAATTCAATATGCCAGCCGTGCCATTCAACTGGCCGAAGAAGTATCGGAGCTGAAGCTGGAGAAAGCCTTTACTGAACTTCTGGCAAAAGCCCCCAGCAACCTGGATGAATATGTAAATGGAGCCCATATTTACGAAGCCTATGCCAAACCTGCCCGCCTGGATTTGCTCAAAGTAGGGTTACATTATGCCATTGTTTCGTTGTTTGAAGAGTATCCGGAGAATCTGCCCATTTACAGCTATGTCTTTAAAAGCGAAGTATACGACCGCATGGAGGCTGGCGTGCAGAAGCTGGTAATAGGCATTGCCAAAGTATATTCTACCATTACCCTGGAAGAAAGTGAAGTAAGCTTTGTAGTATTATACCTAGGGCAGCATTCTATCATCGCCAATGCTATGGAAAATATGCCCGACGATGTATTCAACGCCATGCATGGGAAAATACGGAGGGCTTTTTTGAGGAGCGAAGTAGGAGAGATTATGAACCTGATGGGTCAGTATTTTGGACCCAGGTGGTATTCCTTATTCCACTTATCCAAAGATGAGCAGCGCCGGGTATTTAACCAGATTATGCAGAAAACCTTGCAGAAAATGGAGAACTCTTTCCGGCAAATATATGAGCATAATTACCACATGATGAACCTGACCAATCATGCCAATGCACCGCTGCCAACAGTTTTTAAAACTACCGTGGAATTTATTCTGAATGCCGATCTGCGAAAGCTGTTTGAGGAAGAACATATTAACTTGGATGAACTGGAACGGTTAACCGAAGAAGTAGAACGATGGGCCGTAAAGCTGGATGTAGATACCCTGGACTTTGTAATTACCAAACGCATGAATGCCATTATGAAGCTCTTCTCTACAAATCCAAAAAATACGGAACGGCTCAAATACATTCTGGAAATTTTTAAGCACCTCAAAAAATTGCCCATGGTTATCGACCGGTGGATGATTCAGAATATGTACTTTACCATTGGCCAGACACATTTCCGGGAAATGCAGGCGCTTGCTAACCGTGGTGAGGCATCTGCTCAGAAATGGGTAAAACATTTTGAAGAATTAGGCGACGAACTGGAGGTTCATATCGGATAGTTTATACTCAGATTCAAGGTATAGATAAGCAAAAGGTAGGCAAGCATGTCTGCCTTTTTTGCTTTATCGTTGTTTGTTTTTAATGAAAAGCCACCAAATAGTTAGCCAACTGTAGCGGATAATTTTTTTTCTTCATTATAGTTTCACAAGTACCAACCTGCTTATGCCTTTAACGTATGGTAAATAGTATTAACCTATTTTACAATGCAAACACCTATTGCGACCTACCGCATACAATTTCATAAAGAATTTAATTTTCAGTCTGTTTCCGGGATTATAGATTACTTACAAAAATTAGGCATCAGTACTATTTATGCATCGCCTATTTTTAAGGCCGCTTCCGGAAGTACGCATGGCTACGACGTGGCTGACCCAAATCAGGTAAACCCGGAAGTGGGCACCCCCGAAGAATTTACTACCTTATTAACTACACTAAAAGGTAAAAAGCTTAGCTGGCTGCAAGATATAGTACCCAATCATATGGTGTTCAGCAGTGAAAACCAGTTACTGATGGATGTACTGGAAAAAGGTTATGCCTCGCCTTATAGTAGCCATTTTGACATAGAATGGAATCACCCGAATGAAGCTTTACGGAAAAAGCTGATGGTGCCCTTTCTGGGTTCGCCTTATCACGAAATATTGAAAAAAGGCGAGTTGCAATTTAAGTACACCGATGGTCTTTTCTGTATAGCCTATTATGACCTGCAATTGCCCTTACGTATTGAGTCGTATCCGTTATTGATTGGTAAAAACATGGTAGCGCAGGGCGGGCAGGAAAATGAGTTAAGCAAACTATCGCATGAACTGGTAGAAGCATTTGCCGCTATTGCCAGTGTAAAAGGAGAGGAGCGGGTTGCTCAGATGGAAAAAGCCAAGCAGGTATTGTGGCAGGCCTATACAAGCAACAAAGCTTTTAAATCACATGTAGACAAACTACTTAAAGCCTTTAATTCTAGTATAGAGAAAAAACACCAACTATTGGCTTTTCAGTATTTCCGCCTGGCTTACTGGCGAGTTGCTAACCGGGAAATAAATTACCGCCGCTTTTTTAATATCAATCAACTAATTAGTATACGCGTAGAAGATCCGGCTGTATTTGCCCAGACACATCAATTTATTTTTGAACTACTATCTAATCCGGCGGTAAGTGGTGTCCGCATAGATCATATAGATGGCTTAAATGATCCCTTATCGTATTTGCAGCACTTGCGGGAGAAAGCCCCGGAGGCGTACATTGTAGTGGAAAAAATATTAGAACAAGGTGAAAAGTTGCCCGGAAACTGGCCGGTACAAGGCACAAGCGGGTACGATTTTCTTACCTATTTGAATAACTTATTTTGCTATCATCCCAACAGAGAACAGTTTCATCAGGTATACTCCGGTTTCATCGGCAAAAAATTTACCTATGAAGAACTGCTGTACGAGAAAAAGAAATTTGTGCTGGAACGGCTCTTCGTAGGTGATCTGGAAAAGTTATTTCTGCAATTCAAGCGGCTTTCGTTTTATATTCCGGAAGGCGTAGATATTCTGCAATCCGATTTACGGCAAACACTGGGTGTATTACTGGCCTGTTTTCCGGTATACCGTACCTATATTAATTCGCCTGCCGTATCGGAGCAAGACAAAATCTATATAGAAGAAGCTTTCCATAAAGCTGAATCTTTATTGCCTGATCAAAAAAATACTTTACTATTCCTCAGGAAAATTTTGTTGTTGGAGTTCCCTAAGAACTTAAATAAGCTGAAAATGAGCAACTGGCTAAAAACCGTTATGCAGTTCCAGCAAATTTCTGGGCCACTAATGGCAAAAGGATTAGAAGATACAACC
Source organism: Rhodocytophaga aerolata (assembly GCF_030503435.1). GTDB lineage: Bacteria > Bacteroidota > Bacteroidia > Cytophagales > 172606-1 > Rhodocytophaga > Rhodocytophaga aerolata. The sequence continues at coordinate 464,368 of NZ_JAUKPO010000002.1, read as the reverse complement.
TTCTATATATTCAACCGGCTTATTTCCCTTAATGAAGTAGGAGGCGATCCGGAGGTGTTTGGTATTTCTATCGAGGAATTTCACCAGTTTAACCAGGATCAGCTGCAACATTGGCCTTTGAAGATAAATGCTTCGGCAACGCATGACACTAAACGCGGAGAAGATGTAAGGGCACGTATTAATGTATTGTCGGAAATTCCGCAAGAGTGGGAAGAGCAAATAAAAAAATGGCATGAACTAAATAAACCACTACAAGGAAAGAATAAACGGGAAGCATGGTCTATCAGCAATGAAGAATATTTTCTGTACCAGAGCCTGGTAGGCGGATGGCCAGTGGAAGATTCGCTGCCAGAAAACTTCGCAGACCGTCTATCAGAGTATCTATTGAAAGCAATGAAAGAAGCTAAAGTAAATACCAGCTGGTCGACGCCGGACGAAGAACATGAAGAGCAAGCAGTTGCTTTTGCTAAAAAGATACTCGACCCTTCACATGGATTTATTCCCGCTTTCCGTCCGTTCCAGAAAAAAGTGGCACATTATGGCGTATTCAACTCACTGGCTCAAACGGTGGTAAAACTAATGTCCCCAGGAGTGCCAGATATATACCAGGGTTGCGAATTATGGGATTTGAGCTTTGTTGACCCAGACAACCGCCGTCCGGTTGAGTACCAGATCAGGCAAAGCTACCTGGAGCAGATACAAGCAAAACTAAAAACAGATCGGCAAGGCTTACTAGCTGATTTGCTAAAGACGAAAGAAGACGGACGGGTTAAATTATTTACAGTGTATATGTGTTTGCAGCTACGCAACCAATATGTTGCTTTATTTAATGAAGGTAGCTATATTCCTTTGCAGGTAAGTGGCAAATACAAAGAGCATATCCTTGCTTTTGCCCGGCAAAAGGACGGACAATCTGTTATTACAGTTGTACCCCGCTTTCTGACAAAAGTAATTAGTGACAAACAATTGCCTTTAGGTGAAGCTGTGTGGGCAGATACCGCAATTGAATTGCCAAAATCAATAGAGCCCGGTAATTGGGAAGATGCTTTTTCAGAGAAAAGTATGAAAAGTACTGGTAAACTATTAGTCAAAGATCTTTTCAAAGATTTTCCGGTAAATGTATTAGTAAAAACATAAATATTTCTCAACAGGAAACTAGTTTAATCTTCATAGGGTAGCCATTTGTGGCTACCCTATATTTGTTATACACCGATTATAAAATCGGTATAGTTCATTTGTTATGTAGCATCTTCCGGAGACCGATATTTATTTAACCTGCCTATACATATTTATTAATAGAAGAAGACAGTAGAGTAAAAGCTGTTTACCTTTTGTATACTTTCTTTTTTAGTGTTGTTCACCTGCTGTATACCTATAAAATTAAATTCTTCTGCTTAGATACGTTTCCTTTGTATCGTAATCAGGCGGCTGGGTTGGACAAATCACCATTTTATTACCTGCCTGGCTTACTGCAGGTGCTTAAGTACCTGTTACTTGCAATACCTATTTTTCATAAAGGCCAGAGGAGGCCAACAAATTAGTAAATAAACTATATAACAACTATAACTTTCAACACTAAAACAATGAATCAAAAACCATCCAATGCTTTTGTTGCTGCTTCGTGGGTAGCCTTAATTGCCGGAGTAATTACGTTTAATGTAGGTCTTTGGAATGCCGAAATGCTATTAAATGAAAAGGGATATTATTTTGTGGTACTCATGTATGGCTTATTTTCAGCCATCTCACTCCAGAAATCGGTAAGAGATCAGCTGGAAGGCGTACCAGTGACTACTATTTATTATGGCTTAAGCTGGTTTTCTACAGTGTTAGCTATTTTATTATTAGTAGTAGGCCTATGGAACGCCACCTTAACGGCTAGTGAAAAAGGCTTTTATGGCATGGCTTTTACCTTAAGTTTGTTTGCTGCCATAGCTGTTCAAAAAAATACCCGCGACAATAAGAAAGAAGAAATTAACGCCTAATAGTAGTGTAAAAAACAAAAGTATAAATGCAGTACACTGGTTTCAAAGATCATATACTTTTTGGAGCCAGTGTTCTTTTTCAATAGGCAACGTATCTTCTTTCCTTATTTAAAATATCTAGCTTTTAAATTGTAAACTAGCCATAGCACTATGTTTAAAAGCCCTGCCAAAAGGAAGCCATTTATTCCGGATTTCTACCCCTTCCTGGCTAATACAAGTTACTGCCTTTGCTGATACCAGAAACGACCGATGTATCCGGATAAATGCCTCTGATGCAAGTTTTTGTTCGAGCTGGCTGATGTTCTCCCTAGTAGTAAGTACCTGGTTATGTAAGTGTATTTTCACATAATCGTCCAGGCTTTCGATGTAAAGAATATCCTCTACATACAGTTTGTGCATCTTCCGGTCTGCTTTTATATAAATAAAGTGTTTTTGGCCTTCTGTATTTACGGCAATGGAGGTTGATGCTGTTTTGCGGTCAAAAAATTTATTTACTGCCTTTACCATTCGCTCGAAGGCAATAGGCTTCAGCAAGTAATCTATTACATCCAGATCAAAGGCTTCTGGAGCAAAATCGCGGTAGGCAGTAGTAATAATAACAGAAGGTGGATTCTTCAAGGTGCCTATTAATTTTAGTCCATCTATCTCTGGTAGCTGAATATTTAGGAAAAGCAGGTCAACTGACTTGCTTCTGAGAAAATTGCTTGCTTCAATGGCATCTCTACATTCGGCTGCTAGCTCTAAGCCTTCTATTTTAGAAGTATGGGAAAATACAAGTTTCCGGGCTAGAGGTTCATCATCTATAATTAGGTATTTATATTTCATAGCTTGGAGGTTAGCAGTGGAGTAGCTTCTACTTTATCTGGTAGTATCAGATGAACCCAGAACTGATTAGGTAAGCTGCTATCGATAGAAAATGAATAGGTATTGGTATACAAATGCTGAAGCTGGCTGCGTAGATTTTCCAGGCCTATTCCCTTACCTGCATTAGTATCTTTACAACTATTGCCGACATGGATATAAATATGGTTATTCCTTCCTTCTACAAGCAGGTGTATCCACGACTTACCGGCTACCTGCATTACTCCATGTTTAAAACTATTTTCTAATAAGGTAATAAGAAGCATGGGACCTATGTTTTTGTCGGTTTTGCACCCTTCTATTGTTGTTTCTACGTGCACCCGGTCGTCATAGCGGAGTAATTCCAAAGCTATATAATTTTCCACCTGCTTTAGCTCTTTTTCCAAAGGAACAGATATGGCTTTTCCTTCCTGCAATACATAATCGAGGATTTCGCTTAAAGCTAAAATTGCCTGGGGAGCCTTATCTGACTTTTCACTGGCCAGGTAATATAGATTATTTAGGGTATTGAACAGGAAATGAGGGTTGAGCTGGGTTTTCAAAAATCTAAGTTCTGCCTCCAGTTTTTCATGCATCAGCTGTTGGTATGCCTCCCTGGATTGCCGCCATTGCCGTAGTAGTTTAAGAACTAAGCCAAAAAAGACTACCATCAACAAAGATGCAAGCAGGAAAAAAATATCCACCGATGCCGGATTCATATTACTCAACTGCAACTGAGCTATCACTACAAAAGTAATACTGGCCACCACCATTTCCAGGAACAGAGAACCAATAATGGTATAGAGAAAATATAGAGCAAATAACTTGTACTTTTCCCGCATAAAATACCGCGGGACCAGAAAGTAGGTAAGAAAATAAGTAGTCCCAACAGTAATAGGCATCAATAAGGTTACAAACACAAAAGTTTGCAGGTAATTGCTACTGGCACGACCAAAGAAAATGACATATACGGCAAGTATACATACCCAAAAGATAGTATGCAGCAGCCATCGCCTGCGGAAAAAAGGAACCCAATGTAAACGTTCAATAGACTCCATAAATGCTTGCTACCCATACATATTTATGAAAAAAAGAAGTACCTCGCCAGAAAGGTAAAGAAAGAAATAAGTTACCATTCCTTTTCTACCGAAAAATACACCCTTTCGCCATATCCCTCACAAAAAAAGGTATATCTTTCTCTTCTGTATCCGGTAGTCATAAATAATAGATTGACGCCATCATTCTTCGTATGCTTGCTTAAATAAAACACTTATACGTATGTTTAGATTACATGTAGAAGGAGGAATGGAATGGATGTTTCCACTAACGTTAATGCTCCTTTTTTTAATTGGCTCAATTGCCTATGTGAGTTATTGTATCGTTACAGGTAAATATGTAGCTATAAAGTGGCTGGAAACAATAAAACACGCAGGTATGCTTGCTTTGGCCTGGGGAGCTTTGGCTACCGTGTATGGCTTATCGGCAATGTTTAAAAGCTTACAAACCCTTAAAGAAGTGCCTCCACTTGAAGTGTTGATGGGAGGTTTGCAGGCATTACTCATAGCCTTGCTGTATGCACTCAGTATTTTTATTATTTCCCTACTAGCGTATCTGTTTCTAAAATTCAAAGTAAAAAATGCTGTACAGGAGCAAAACTAAAACTTTTAATATTTTTAGGTCAAAAAAAGAGGCTGCCTCAGTGAGCAGCCTTTTTTAGTTTAATTGAAATTGTAAAACTATGCACTTATTTTTTCAGCTGACATTTGCCGGAGATTAAACACTATCCGGTCGCAAATCTGATTGATGCGGTTAACCGACTGTGTCAGGTGTATGGGATTACTATGCATATTGGTGGTTAATTTTTTGCCGTTTTGTACTTCCATGATCAGCTCTTCTTCTTTTAACATATGAAACAAGGTTTTCATATAATGAGCGGCAGAATCCAGTAAGGAGCTATCTTTGGTTAGCAGCGCTTTCTGATAATTAGTTTTAAACTGCGAAAACGATTGGATGGCCAAGGTAATAATCTGGTGCTGGGCTGCCGGATCGCCAGCGCATACTTCTATCAGGCTGCTATACAACGTGCGGTATGAGGTAAACGGCTCTGCTTTAGGAGACATAGGCAGCGGAGTATCTTGTTGCAAGTGAATATTGGTTTTGTTTTGTGAAACGTATTGTAAAATCTTTTGAAATAATTCATTCGGGTTTATAGGTTTGGCTGCAAAGTCAGTAATGCCTGCCGCTAAAGCCCGGTTTCGTGTATCTAGTATAACTGCCGCCGTAACAGCAATAATCGGAATATGTTTGTATCTGCCGCCCAGGTCGCGAATGGCTTTGGTTGCTTCATAGCCTCCCATTTCCGGCATTTGCAAATCCATTAAAATCAGGTCATATTCTTTTTCTTGTACTTTGTTAATGGCTATAAGTCCGTTGTTGGCATAATCCGGCTTAATGTTTAGTTGCTTCAGAAATTTAGTGGCAACCAGCTGATTAATTTCATTGTCTTCTACCAGTAGCAAGCGTACATGGCTTAAATCAATGTCTGAATAATCTATTACCTGACTGGTAGGGGTAATTCTTTCTTTTAGGCTTCTCTTGAAAGCCAGAGTAAAATAAAATACAGAACCTTTTCCATGGCTGCTTTCTACATAGATCTGGCTGTTTTGCAATTCCAGCAAACGTTTGGTAATGGCTAGTCCAAGGCCGGTGCCTCCAAACCGGCGGGTAATATCAGTTGTTTCCTGCGTGAAGCTCTCAAAGATATATTCCAGTTTGTCCTTTGCTATGCCTATTCCTGTATCAATGACGGCAAAGTTGATTTTAAGGGTTTGTCCTTCATCGCTTTCCAGCATCACATCTATAGTTACAGAGCCTTTTTCTGTAAACTTTACAGCATTGCTTATGAGGTTATTCAATACCTGGGCCAACCGGACAGGGTCGCCTACCAGCAACTCAGGCAGCGTTTTATCCAGCCGGATGTTTATTTTTATATTTTTCTCTTCTGCTTTATGTTGAAGGGAGTTTTTTAAGTTGTATACCAGTTCCTTCAGATCAAAGTCTGTCTCTTCAAAAATCATTTTTCCAGCTTCTATTTTACTTAAATCGAGTATATCATTAATTAACACTAATAAATTTTCAGATGAGAACTTCAGGGTTTGTAAGTTTTCAATTTGTTCGGGCCGGGGATTTTCCTGCAAAAGTAAATGCGTCATACCCAGCACAGCATTCATGGGGGTGCGTATCTCATGGCTCATAGCCGACAAGAAAGATTGTTTGGCCGCAGCGGTTTCTTCAGCCTCTACTTTGGCTTGTATCAAGGCTTCTCCCTGTTTGGTGCGGGCCGTAATATCCTCAAACACATACACTACCTGATGAGCCGCATTTTCCAGCTGCGAAGTGAGTACCCGTAGTACTTTGTTGTTGGTTAAGCGTACTTCTGTTTCATTGTGGCCAGGGATCGACGGCAGATCAAAGCCATCAAGGTTGAGCTTACTTTCTCTGTCAGCCATCATCCGGAGCAGGTAAGGCTTTACCTCACTGTGGTGGGTCAATTCACCGGTTCGGAGGCTAAATTCCAGATGTTCCAGGTTCCATAACTTACAAAAAGCATGATTGGCATATAAGATGGTATCCGTATGCATGTCTGCGATGTACCAAGCCCAGGGAAATGCATCTACTACCTTTCCGGTAATAGTTGTTCTATCGACAATGTGTTCATTTACCGGTAAAACCACAGATAGGCTAGACGATGCCTGGATCATTGCCGCACAGGCATCTGCCAGAGGGCTTAAAAATGTAACAATATTATCCGGATATCCGATGCGGCAACCAGCCAGCCCAAGTACAGCTATTACTTGGTGTTTATAAAAAACAGGAATACCTACAAAAGCAAAGGGCTGGTGTTCATTCTTAGAAATATCTTCCAGTACAATTGCCTGTTTGCTTTTGGCTGCTTTCTCCAGCAAAGCAGTGAGGTTAACCTGTTGAGAGTGTTGCCGTTTTGAAGGATGTATACCAACACTTCCACTGGTAGCTACTGCTATAGATTTTACTATATTTCCTTCTGCTCCAGGTATATGAGAATCAACAAGCTTTCCGATATAGCCGTATTCACTTTCTGTAATCTCCATCACACTCTTCAGGAGTATTTGCAGGATAGTACTCAACGATTCACTTCTGTCGATAAAGGCAGACTGTGCTTTGTGTATTACCTGCAATAAGTCATAATTCTTATGAAGTATGCGTTCCACCATGGAGATCAGGTTTGAAATGTTAAAGTTATTTCTTGTAGTTGCTTACAGCTACATAATAGCTGTCTGCCGGATCATTTTTTACTGTTTCATTACATGCGTAGGAAAACATTTCTTTAACATATTCCCTTGCCGTCTTTGCCTTTACCGCTTCACGCCTGTATTGTTTACAGGATACGGGTAAAGCGGTGCCTATCACACGGTTTGCTTGGTATTTTTAGTGCTTACCGGCTATTCTCCTTCCATAGTGCCTGAGCTGCTTCCTGATTTTGTTATTCCATCTTACTCAAGACATATTCCGGAAGTTGCCCGCATGCCCCATTGCCTATTTTCCCTTGTATCAGGCTTGTTATATTAAATTTATATAAAATAGATGATAGTATATGGATGCCCGGGGGATGGGTACACCCCTTGCTGTATAGCCAATAGTGTATGATACCACCCAAAATCACAGGAAACTGGTACTGGCAACTTAGATTGGTAGAAAAACGGTTATAAGCCCTATAGAAAAGATTTTGTACAAAATGAAAAGTAACCTAAAGAATAGTAGAAAGTTGTAAAAATCCGGCGTCCAGAAGGAAAGTTAGGTAGCTTAAGAAAACAGTTATGGCCATTTTCCGTAGAAACCTTGCAAGGCATTTACAGAAAAATGTCGGAAAATCAATATTTAAAAGCTATGGAAATGATTATAAGAAAAATAAAAACAGGATTACTAGCAGCAGTAATTGTATTGTCAGCATTTTATTCATGTGATTCTACAGAAAAGAAACGGGAAAAAACCACCGATGCAATTCCTTCTGAGCGGTTTGAGGAGGCAGGCAGAGCAGATTCTTTAACCAACAACGAGGTAAATTCAGATAACGACGGAAATGATGGCACCATGAATGGGAGTATGCCTGAGCATGTAACAGAAACAGGTCCCGGTACCAAAAAAGACAACTAACTGTAAACCAATAAAAGAGTGAGCCTGGCTACTAGTAGTCAGGCTCACTCTTTTATTGGTTTATTACAGTAGCCTTGATGGCTACTTTGTCTAAGGGCCACTCTTCTTTATCTGTTTTTAAAGCGGCTATTTTGCTTACCACCGATAACCCTTCTACCACTTCCCCAAAAACTGTATACTTTCCGTCTAACTGAGGTACGCCTCCCACGGTTTTGTAGGCAGCCCGCTGGGCAGGACTAAGGGTTAGCTTAAATTCTTTTTCTATAGCATCCAGCTGCGGGTCTGTTAGTTTTACACCTTGTACAATATAAAAATAATGAGAAGAAGAACCAGCTTCATTGTCGTTCTTAGCCATAGCGACGGCCCCTCGTTTATGAAAATGCTCAGGATGAAGCTCCATTGGAATCAGATACCTGGGAATGCGCATCTTTCGTTTATCTGAATCTCCACCCTGAATCATAAAATCTTTTACAACCCGGCTGAACTCTGCTTCATCGTAAAATTTCTTTTTAGTAAGCATGATGAAATTTGCCCGGTGCAGTGGAGTATCATCATATAACCGTATTTTGATGTTGCCCAACCTGGTGCTGATTTGTACCAGCTTCTCCGGATTTTCCTGGCCATACTTGGTTAGTACTTCTTTGGCATTCTGCGTGTTGATATTCAGGCCAATGCTCGGAGTCTCTTCTTTTTTGTCCGGAGCCTTATCTTTGTTTTGTTTCTCCAGGGCTTGATTATATGCTTTCTGAAAACGGTCGTTAGAGGAATTGCCGCAACCAGCTACCCACAAAACAGTAAGCAGCAACAGGCAGTTAATAAGTTTACTTGGGTTATTCATATTTACAAATATACAAAATGGTCAAAAGAATATGGGTTGTATGGTGTATTACCCTAGCACTCTTTGCTGCTTTCATGTAATGAGAAAAAAGCCGGAAGAGTATATTAAGTCCATGCATTTGAAATTAATTATACGGCATCCAGCTACCTGATAGATAAAACAGGCAGCTTTGCAAGCGAAGAATTTTGGCAAGCCCCGTATTATTGGTATATTTTGGTAATACCAGATGAGTTTGCTGGGGTATAGCTGAACAGAAAACAACTAATAAATCTAAAATACCGGTCATGCTTGAATAGTTTTTCACGCTGACACGTTAAAATTCATTATTTTTTCTGACATTAGCTGCTATTGAAGCTAACAGATTTTGCCGTACCCTATTTAAATTATCTGATACCGGCTCTATTAAGCAGCCGGTTTCTGTGTTTTCTTAGCTCATAACCAGTTGTATCATTAACCAGTTTACGTAAAAGTACCTCTTCATCAATTTAGCTTTATGGAAAAGAAATATAAAATCCTGGTTGTAGACGATGATTTTATTAACAATATTATTACAGAAGAAATAATCCGAAACACTGGCCTGGCAGATGAAATTTATCTGGCTACTAATGGGCAGGAAGCAGTAGAATTTATTAAACAGCATTGTCTGGCAGGTACAGCCGGACAGGGGATAGATTTAATTCTGTTAGATTTGAATATGCCGATTATGGATGGCTTTGAGTTTCTGGAAAAAATAGATAGTTTCTCATTGAGGCACCCTTTAAAGATTGTGGTGCTTACTACCTCTACCGATAACCGCGATATTGACAGGGCATACAAATACCCAATAGCCGGGTTTCTTAGCAAACCGCTAACCATAGATAAGTTTACCAGCTTGTATGGAAAGTTGCTGCCGGAGTAAAACTAACGGGCTTGTGGCGTCAGATTCGGAAGCACAACTTTGGTAGACATACCTTTGTTGCTAGGACTTTCTATACTAATGGTGCCCTTTAATTTCTCAACCGCCTGTTTAACAATATACATGCCCAACCCCGAACCATCAGACTTGGAAGAGGCCCGGTAAAATATCTGGAATATATTTTTCAGATGCTCTTTGCTCATGCCTATTCCATTATCTGTGAAGGTAATCTGGGCTTGCTTTTCATCTAGCCGGATGATTATGTACAAATAGCTGCTGGGCTCGTAGAGATTCTGGTATTTTATGGCATTAGAAATGATATTCTGGAAGATTACCCGGATGCGTAACGGATCACTATAGAAGTCGCATTCTCCATGCAATACCCATTGTTTCTTTATCCGCTTAAAGTCTGTCATAAACTCCAAGTCGGTTAATACCTCCTGAATAATTTCTTCAAAATTGATCTTTTCGAAAGAAATTTCGCTGCGGTTTATTTTCAGATAGTTCAGCATAGACTTCAGAAACGCATCCAATTTGGATACCCGGTTTTCAATCAGGTCTATGTAGTTTTTAATGATTGGCAGGTCTTCTTCCAGTTTAGCCAGATTGACCAATCCAAGAATGGTTACCAGGGGCGAACGAAGATCATGAGATACTTTGTATACAAACTGGTCCAGCTCGAAATTCCGTTCACTAAGCTCACTGCTGGTTTTCTCCAGGCGGGCATTGGTTTCCAATAAATCTTCCTGGTTCGCTGTTAGTTCTTCGTTGGTAGCCCGGAGTTCTTCTTCCTGTACTACCAAATCCCGGTTATTATCTTCCAGTTGCCGGATTAACAAGTGGTACCGTTCTTCAATCGTTTTATGATGCGTAAGGTCGGTGATTACACCCAGAATAAAACTTTCATGAAGCTCAGCATCCATTACAATGCTTGCATGAAGTTGTACCGGAAGCAGGCTGCCATCTTTTTTGAGATACCGTTTTTCGGTGATATACTGGAAAGCTGACTGAGGGGTAAGTTCCTTCATGAGTTCAAGCTCACGGCCAACATCTTCCGGATGCGTAATATCATTAACGCTCAGCTGTAAAAGTTCTGCCTTGGTATAGTTCAGCATCCGGCATAAAGCCGTGTTGACTTCTTTGAATTTCCCATCCAGACTTATAAAAGCTACTCCTGCCGGAGAGTTTTCAAACAATTTAATTGTATGCTTCAATGTACCTACTAGGTTGAAAAATGTGGTTTGTACTAATTATTTTAACTAAATGTACCGGTTATAATAGGTACCTCTAGCATCACATTTACTTCTGCTGTTGCCAGGCAAAAGAGTATTAAAATTTTACATCATTGAAGTTACAGTTATCTGAATGCTTATCATGTCTTGTATTTCTTGTAAAGAGGCAAAAATATTGTATTAAAGGGAATAACAAAACAAATGACCCATTTGCTGCTATTCTGGTTTTTGCCAGGGTACTTTTCCTGATTGTATAATATGGCTGCGCAAAGCTTTGGACAGTTCTTCGTACACGCTTCGTTCCCTACTTGCCAGATCTTGTTTCTCTAACGGATCTTCAGCCAAATTGTATAACTCCAGTGGACGGAACGGATGATTCTGCACTAGCTTCCAGTTGCCTCTGCGCACAGCATAGTAGTCTTGCCCGTTGTAATGCAGGGTTCCTTCCCGCCGCATCCAGAACAAATCGCGTGCTACAACTGAGTGTTTCCGGCCAGTTAATAGTGGCAATAACGATAGGCCATCTACCGGTTCTGGTACATTTACGCCTGCTGCCTCACAAACTGTCGGAAACAGATCCATAGTGAGAGCTACATGCGCTGTCTGCGATTGGGCAGCAATTTTACCAGGCCATACTGCACACATGGGTACCCGGATGCCACCCTCATACAAATCTTGTTTGTTACCCCGCCATGGGCCACAGTCAGCACCTGCAACTAATTCGCCACCATTGTCGCTGGTGAATACAAGTAATGTATGTTCATATTGTCCGTTGGCCTTCAGGGCCTCAATAATCTGGCCAATTCCTGCGTCCATATGTTCAATTAAGGCCACTAATTTTGCACGTTTTTCTGAGATACTTTTTTCACGTGCCTGTACTTTTGCCAGCCATGCTGCTGGTGGTTGCACAGGTACATGTGGTGCATTATACGCCAGATATAAGAAAAATGGTTGTGTATTCCCTTTCTGGCTAGCCAGATAGCTAACGGCCCACTGGGTAAATAAATCAGTAGCATGGCCTTCAGGCTGGATAGTTTTATCATTTAGCCGCATAAAATTTTTCCCATCCCGCAAGTGGGTCGTGTAGTCGTCCATCATATCTCCTAAGAAGCCATGGAAATAGTCGAACCCACGGGAAGTAGGCGTATTGGGTAATTCCAGACCTAAATGCCATTTGCCGATAATGGCTGTATGGTACCCATTTTGTTTTAGTATTAGAGGAAGCAGGCGTGTTTTGGTAGACAAATACCCCCAGCTATCTTCCGGATTGGTTCGGATAACACCTGGTACACCTACTAAATCTAGATACCGGCCAGTAAGAATAGAAGCCCGGGTAGGAGAACACACCGGAGAGTTGGCATAGAAGTTTTGAAACTTCATACCTGCTTGTAATAATGCATCGATATGCGGAGTATGTAAATCTTTTGCTCCATAGCCAGATAGGTCCGCCCATCCCAAATCATCTGCCAGAATAAAAACAATATTCGGCTTTTGCACAGCAGAATTTTTTGTTTGAGCATGCAGCGGCAAAGCAACAAAATGCAGGCACAGAAACCAGATCAAAAACAGAACACTTCTCACTATTAAATACAATACTTTAGACCAAAGTACTATATTTCCTATAGTAAATGCCAAAAAAGGAATTAATTATCAAAAAAAGAGTAAAAGTATTGAAGAATAACAGCTTTGGAAGCTTTTTTTGGAAATACCAGGAAGTCTACCGGTCCACCTCTCCCATTACTAAATCCAGAGAACCAATTATAGCTACCAGGTCGGCAATCATGGCACCGTGGCTTATTTCTGGCAGTACCGATAAATTATGAAAGCAGCAGGAACGGGCTTTGCAGCGGAAAGGAATATCGCTTCTGCCATCGGCCCGGAAGTAATAGCCCAGTTCACCTTTCGGGTTTTCGGCACGGATGTAGAAGTCCATAGCTTTCGGACGTATTTTCTTGGGAACCATGGCTTGCGGATCAAAGTCGCGGGTACGTTTTAAGTCCGTCTGCAGGCGTTGCAAGCATTGTTCAATTATTTTTACGGATTCATAACATTCCATTGCCCGCACATAATTCCGGTCCCAGCAATCTCCTAAAGCTCCCATTGCTCCGGTTCCTATCGGAATTTCAAATGCTAATTCGGGATAGACCGAGTAGCCATCCACTCTACGTAAATCCAGGCGCAGGCCGGAGCCTCTGAGCACCGGGCCAGAGCAGCCATAATTAATGGCTAATGGCAAGGGAAGTACACCTACATTGGCTGTCCGCTGAATAAAAATTTTGTTCTCAATAACTAATCTCTGTAACTCCAGCAGCTTAGGTTTCAGGTAGCGGATAAAATCTCCGCAGCGTTCTTCAAACCCTACCGGCAAGTCGTAAAACAAGCCGCCAACCCAGATGTAGTTGTAGAGCATACGGGCGCCACAGGTCCATTCCAGCAAACGCTGAATATGCTCCCGGTCTCGCATCATCCACAGAAAAGGCGTATAGGCACCTATATCCATGGCATAGGTACCAATGGCAACAAAATGAGAAGCCAGCCGGTTGAGTTCAGCTACCAGCACCCGTATATATTCTACCCGTTTTGGAATGTCTTTATCGATGCCCAGCATCCGCTCTACGCCCATAACATAGGCATGCTCATTGTTCATAGACGCCAGGTAATCCATGCGGTCTACATAGGGAATTACCTGATTATAGGGCATAGATTCAGCATGTTTCTCAAAGCAGCGGTGTAAATAGCCCAGGTGTGGTACTACATCTACTACCAGTTCACCATCGGTAATTACCTCTATCCGGAGTACGCCATGGGTAGAGGGATGCTGAGGCCCCAGGCTCAGAATCATCTCTTCCCGCTTCAAGTCTTCCGGACGGTATTTATTAGGCTCGGAAAGGCGGAAATTCTCTGGCTTATATTCGTACTGGATAGGTTTTATTGCCATAAGATTTGGGTCAGTTATTACTGGTTATTGGTCAGCAGTTTTTTGAATAAAGCAAGTATCGGTAAGACCTGTTAGGTTTTCAAAACCTAACAGGTCTGGGCGTTGAGCTTTTAAACTTCCTTCGAAAATTTAGGCTACTCCCCAATGGCTACTAACAAATACCCCTTGACCAATACCCGCAAAGTTAGAAATTCCTGGCTTTATGTGGGTATTCCAGTAACTGTTTCCATTGAGCAGTATTTCCGGGATTCTCGTATGTCTGGTTATATAATTCCACAAATTCCGGGTTATACTGATACACTTTTTCAATAACGGATTTATTAGGCATCAGCAGGTAAGGATAGGCCAGAACATAATACCCAAATAAAAACACCGCTAGAGCCTTGAATAACGTATGCTTGTAGAAAAACAATAGTATGGCTGTTAGTAAAATCAGAACCGGGATATTGTAAATGATTCCGGCTACTGCCTGATGTTGCGACATACCAAGAAATAAAAGCAGGGCATAGCCGCTAAGTAGACACGTACAAATAAACAACAAAAAATACCGGACCGTTTTGTGAATAATTAACTGGCGGCTATACCAGACAAAAGTCAGGAGTGCCAGCAGCAAACAATAAACATCACTCCAGCGGCCTAGCGGCAAAGGCCAATGCATAATCTTAAACAAAGCCGCTACCAGCAATGAAACATAACAGGCAATACTCATAAAAAGCAGCAGAACCTGTAAACTTTTTTTGTTATCTGGCTTATAGTACGGCCAGGTGTAGGAAGTAAATAAGATGCTTAAACAGAATAAAGAGATAATAATCAGCATATTTCCCAGGCTGTTAATTAATAGGAATCTGGCTATAAATCCCAGTACCAGCATAAAGATTAGAATAAGTTCCAGACTTGTTCTGTGCCGCTGAATAATAGGCAGGATAAATTTGATTTGGGTGTTACCCTGCTTGATAAAAAAGTAGATACTAAAGAAAACAGGCAAAAAGATGAGGATACCCAGTGAGCTAACCATCATGAGATCAGCTCCTTTAAAGTGATTGAGTTTGAATATAAATCCTAGCAGCAGTAAGAATACTACAAACAGCCCGGCTGAAAATACCAGCTTCTGCTTCCAGCTTTTATTGTCGAAAGTAAAATACCAGCGGATGTTGGAGTAAAAGTAAAGAACTACCAGCAGAGCAGTGGCTCCTAAAATGATAGGCGTAGCAAATGGCATGGCAAACATAGTCAGTACAAAGCCAAAGCCAAGCAGGGCAAGGGCCGTGTAAGCAACAATCTGAAGAGAACTTAACTTGTTATTTAGTAACTCTTGGGTCCGTTCCTGTGTCATTTTAAGTTCGTTAGGAGTTAGGGTGTTTAATACTTGTTGGAATGCCTTATTAAAATCCGGCTCATGTAATAATTCGTTTTCCACGGCTGTGCAAAGAAAATCTACCAGATCTTCTTCCAGACCGGGAAGTTTTATGCCTTGCCGCTGAACCTCCCTTCGGATAATATCGGTTTGTTCTTTGTTCAGATAGATCATACCAGAAACAACGATTGTAAGCCAGGTTTAAAGTCCATCAGTTTGCTAATGGTGCCTAAGAAGTCCGTTAGTTCCTCTATTTTCTCTTTAGCCGCAGAACTGCCATCCGGAGTCAGCGAATAGTAAATCCGCACCCGTTCTCCCATAGCTACCTTCTCAATGGTAAGAGATCCTTCGTCTCTCAACTTATGCAGCACTGGATAAATAGCCGCAACGGCCATGTCTATTTTTCCATCCGATATTTCCTTAATAGCCTGAATTATTTCATAGCCATACATCCGCTTATGCTCCGACAATAACTTTAAGATAATAGTCTTCAGCATGCCTTTTAGTAGTTCTGGTGAGTGCATATGTGCTAATACTTAATATATATGATAAATATATATAAGATTAATATATATAGCAATGATAGGCATAAGAAAATTTTTGTAAGAAAAAGGATAAACTCATTTTATAGTCAATTATTCGGCTTCTGTTAGCCTGATTACTAAACACAACAGATGCTCGAATCTTTGCCTGGAGAAGCAGTTTTACATTAGATGTATAGGAAAAAATAGAAAATTTGGCTTATTTTGAGATTACCTTACGAAATATATCGCTACTGCAATGCAGCAAGTGATTATTTTATTAACTAACTAAACCTACACTAGTGAAACGAAGAGATTTTATACAACTCACCGGGCTCGGTCTGGGGGCATTGACCATGCCTGTTCCGCTATTTGGCCAGTCAGTAGATCCGCTGCAACTCCTGGCAACCGGCATGGAAGTAGCTCAGAAAAAACAGCTAGCCGATGTGGCCCTGCAAGCTGCTAAGAGCAATGGAGCCACCTACGCCGACATTCGCATAGGTCGCTATCTGAACCAGTATATTTATACCAGAGAAAGCCAGGTGCAGAATATTGTCAATGCTGAGTCCTTTGGGGCCGGCATACGGGTAATTGCCAACGGAACCTGGGGCTTTGCCTCTACAAACGATGTAACCCCGGAAGGC
Source organism: Rhodocytophaga aerolata (assembly GCF_030503435.1). Classification (GTDB taxonomy): domain Bacteria; phylum Bacteroidota; class Bacteroidia; order Cytophagales; family 172606-1; genus Rhodocytophaga; species Rhodocytophaga aerolata. Next base: position 447,931 of record NZ_JAUKPO010000002.1, on the reverse strand, counting down.
ATTGCCAAAGCTACAAACCAGGCCCTGGCCATCGCCAAAGCTAATTCCCGTTTGCAGAAAGAACCAGTACAACTGGTGCCTGCCAAAGGTTATGGCGAAGTAAGCTGGAAAACACCTATCGAGCGAAATGCCTTTGAAGTGCCGGTATCTGAAAAGGTAGATTTGCTGCTTTCAGCCAATGCCGCGGCTATTCAGAACGGGGCTCAATTTGTCAATTCAGCTTTGTTCTTTGTAAACGAACAAAAATACTTTGCCTCTACCGACGGCTCTTATATTGACCAGGATATTCACCGGGTATGGCCAACTTTTACGGTAACGGCTACAGATCCTGCTACCGGCAAGTTTAAAACACGCGATGCTTTAAGTTCGCCCATGGGTATGGGTTATGAATACCTCACTGGCAATGGAGCCGGAAAAATTGCCGGTCCGCAAGGCACAGAACTGGCTTTGTACAAAAATTCATACGATATAAAAGAAGATGCCATAGCCGCTGCCAAACAGGCAAAAGCTAAGTTAAAAGCTAAATCCGTTGACCCTGGCAAATACACCCTGGTACTGGAACCAAATCACCTGGGCCTCACCATACACGAATCGGTAGGTCACCCGACTGAACTGGACAGGGTTCTGGGCTACGAAGCCAATTATGCGGGTACTTCTTTTGCCACGTTGGATAAATGGCAAACCAAAAAGTTCAACTATGGCAGCAAACAAGTAACCATATTTGCCGACAAAACACAGCCAGGTTCCCTGGGGGCTGTAGGCTGGGACGACGAAGGCGTAAAAACCAAACGCTGGGATATTATAAAAGATGGAGTGCTGGTCAACTACCAGGCCATCCGCGACCAGGCTAAAATCATTGGCGAAACCGAATCGCATGGCTGTTGCTATGCTGATAGCTGGAGTTCCGTACAATTTCAGCGCATGCCAAATGTCTCCCTCGCCCCCGGTAAAGCAAAACTCAATGTGAATGATATGATTAAGGACGTAGACCGGGGTATTTACATTGCCGGCCGGGGTTCCTACTCCATCGATCAGCAGCGGTACAACTTCCAGTTTGGAGGGCAATTATTCTATGAGATTAAAGGAGGCAAAATAGTGGGTATGCTCGACGATGTAGCCTACCAGGCCAACACCCAGGAATTCTGGAACTCCTGCTCTAAAATATGCGACGAAAGCGACTACCGCATGTTTGGTTCGTTCTTCGATGGCAAAGGGCAGCCTTCTCAGATCAGTGCTGTATCGCATGGCTCATCTACGGCCCGCTTCGACGGAGTAAATGTAATCAACACCGCCCGTAAGATTTAGCAGAAGGCAGAGACTAGAAAGCAGACAAGTGCACGAACTTGTAATTTCCGCTTTCTGATCATCTCATTTACAAATTTTCATATTTTCTAATTTGCAAATTCATACCATGGCTATATTAACTAAAGAAGAAGCCCGCCAGATACTAGAAAAAGTACTGAGCTTTTCTAAAGCAGACGAGTGTACCGTAAGCCTGACCGGCACGCAAGGTGGCAACATCCGGTATGCCCGCAATGAGGTTTCTACCAGTGGCGAAGAAACCAACCGGAACCTAACCATCCTTTCCAGTTTCGGCAAACGCAGCGGCACCGCTTCCATCAACGAATTCGATGATGCATCGCTGGAAAAAGTAGTACGTCGGGCAGAGGAGTTAGCTAAACTGGCTCCTGAAAATCCGGAATTTGTCAGTATTCTGGGTCCACAGCAATATGCAGAGTCAGCCGCCTTTTTTGACAGCACAGCGAATATCAACCCAGAATTCCGGGCGAAAGTAGCGGAAAATAGTATTGTGCCAGCTACCCAGAAAGACGTTACCGCTGCTGGTTTCTTACAACATTCGTCTGGATTTGATTCTATGATGAATTCCAAAAAACTGTTTGCGTATCAGAAAAACAGCAACGTAGATTTTACGGTCACTATGCGTACAAGCGATGGGCAAGGTTCCGGCTGGGCCTCCCGCGACTTCAACGATGCCTCTAAACTCAATGCAGCGGAAGCTTCTGAAATAGCTATTCAAAAGGCCGTAAATTCACGGGCAGCCAAAGCCATTGAACCCGGGAAATATACCGTTATTTTAGAGCCTGCTGCTGCTGTTACCCTTATCGACAATATGATGTCGAACTTTAATGCCCGGACAGCCGATGAAGGCCGCAGTTTTTTATCTAAACCTGGCGGAAAGAATAAACTGAATGAGAAAATTGTAGACGAACGGGTAACTATTTACACCGATCCTATGGATCCAAATCTCCCTGGCTCTACCTGGACGAATGAAGGCCTACCCCGTACCCGAACCGAATGGATAAAAAATGGCGTCGTACAAAAATTATATTACGACCGTTTCTGGGCCAGCCAGAAGGGGGCTGAGGCCGTGGCTCCGCCAAACAACATTATTATGCAGGGAGGAACAGGAAGCCTGGAAGATTTGATTAAAGGCACTGAAAGAGGCGTATTAGTTACCCGGCTGTGGTATATCCGTGCGGTAGATCCGCAGACACTGCTTTATACTGGCCTTACCCGCGATGGAACCTTCTATATTGAAAACGGACAAATTAAATATCCGGTAAAAAACTTCCGCTTCAACGAGAGCCCGGTGATTATGCTTAATAACCTGGATGCCTTAGGCAAGCCTCAGCGGGTAGAGGGTAACCTGATACCCCCGATGCGTATCCGGGACTTCACCTTCACCAGCCTGTCCGATGCCGTGTAATACCAGGAAGAGTTAAGATAAATGCAGTTTCATGCAGAAGTTGATAACAGCTTCTGCCAAAGCCGCCTTACACTAGCTGAGGTACCAGGAGCAGGTTTGTGCGGATTATAATAGGGTGGTGCTACAGAAGCAGGGCTGTCCGGACCTGGATGACAAAAGCTATCTATATACGCTACAATTTGATTACCTGGCTTAAAATAATTTTAACAATTATTTGGTAAATAAGTGGTTGCTTGACAACACAAGCTATGGAGCTAAACAAGGCCTTTTTCTTTACACGGTTGCAATACACATCTGGCGACTGGAATACCGACCAGCGGATGCCTTCTAATTTGCTCAACTCGCTGATTGAATACACCACTATACCCGTAGATACCAAGGAAAAGATTATTCCTCTGTCGGATAAAGCTTTATTTTCTTCGCCTTTCTGTTATTTAAGCGGCCATAAGCTGGTGGAGTTTACAAAAGCAGAAAAAGAAAACTTTAAGGCCTATGTGGAAAGAGGCGGATTTGTATTTGTAGACGATTGTAACCATGATATTGATGGGCTGTTTGCTAAGTCATTTGAAAGCCAGATGGAGGAATTATTTGGGGCCGGTACCTTGAAAAAAATACCTAATAACCATGCCTTGTATTCGTCCTTCTTTGAGTTTGAAGACGGTCCGCCTACCACCAGTGTCGAGTTAAATGGCTGGGGCGACGACCTGGTGCATGATTACCTGAAGGCGATTCTGATTAATGGAAAAATTGGGGTCTTGTACAGCAACAAAGATTATGGCTGCGAGTGGGACTACGACTTCCGCAACAAACGATGGTTAGCCAAAGACAACACCCGCTTCGGCGTAAACATCGTATTGCATGCGTTAATGAGGTGATTGATGTGTGGATATGCTGACCATAGAGTTACCCAGATCAAAAATGCCTTTTAGAATAATTCCTCTTAATCTTAAAATGATATAAGTATAAGAACAACTAAAAATGTGAAACAAGGGTTGGAATTGGAAAAGAGGCAATATGTACATTAACCCTTAAATTCCCTAATGGGGACTTTATTAGAAGTTCCCTTAGGGGATTTAGGGTATCTTTCATTTCTTGATTCACTTTATAAAGAACTAATAAAAAAGCATAGCTCATTTTCAAATTTCCAAATTCTCCCATTTTCAAATTCATCATCCCCTTTTGAACCCGACACATCCCATACAAGAATTGCAGCAGAAGCTGACACTGCTGAAACAGGAAATTGCCAAAGCCGTAATAGGGCAGAACGAAACCGTAGATCAACTATTGATCGCCTTACTAGCCGGAGGCCATGCCTTATTGGAAGGTGTTCCCGGCCTGGGAAAAACGTTACTTATCCGTTCGGTAGCCGAGGCTTTGGATCTGAAATTCCGCCGCATCCAGTTCACCCCCGACCTCATGCCATCCGATATCATAGGTACAGCTATTCTGCAAGACGATCCTTCCGGGCAGCGGCAGTTCAGGTTTATTCAGGGACCTTTATTTGCCAATATTATTCTGGCAGATGAAATTAACCGGACACCTCCTAAAACACAGTCGGCGTTGCTGGAGGCGATGCAGGAAAAATCAGTAACCTATACCGGAGAAACCTATAAAATGGAAGCTCCCTACTTTATTCTGGCTACGCAGAATCCGCTGGAGCAAGCTGGTACCTTTCCTTTACCTGAAGCGCAGCTCGACCGTTTTCTGCTGTATATCCGCATGGAATATCCGGAAGCAGCCGATGAACTGGAAGTACTCCGCCAGACTACGGGCAGCCATCAGGCAAAACTGCAATCCGTACTTAGCCGGCAGGAAGTACTGGATTTGCAACACTGGACACGCGAAGTAAGTATTCATGAAGATATATTACTATGGATTAATCGGCTGGTAAGAGCTACAAGGCCCGGGCCGGAAAGTCCGGAGCAGATCAAAGAATTTGTACAGTGGGGAGCAGGTACACGTGCCGGACAAGCATTAGTAGTTTGTGCTAAGGCCCGGGCGCTACTGGCCGGACGGTATGCGGTTACGCCAGAAGATATAGAAGTACTGGCCAAACCTGTGCTACGGCACCGGATATTGCTCAATTTTAAAGCCGAAGCAGATGGTGTGCAAACAGACGAGGTAATTAATACCCTGCTCACGAAAGTGAAAATAACTATAAGTAAAGTTGCCAGATAATGTTGTGAGTTACCCTATGTCCGATAAGAAGAGGTATACGACACCTGCCCAATGGTTTAACCCAGAGGAATTGCAAAGCTTAAAAGGACTGGAGTGGCTGGCCCGCAAGCTGGCGCATGAAACGCTATCAGGCTTACATTCCGGAAAACAGCTGGGCCAGGGCACAGACTTTAGCCAGTACCGGTCTTACATGCCGGGTGACGATCTTCGCCGGGTTGACTGGAAACTATATGGCCGCACCGATCGCCTGTATGTAAAGGAGTCAGAATTAGAGAGCCGTACCCGTTGGTATGGTATTCTGGATGCCAGTGCCAGTATGCAGTATGAAGAAAGTAATATCAGTAAGTGGCAATATGCCAAGATATTATGGGCAGCTATTACGTATATAGCCCGTCAGCAAGGCGATACAGATGGGATAGTGTTAGTAAATGATAAACAGGTAGAACACCTGCCGCCAAAACCAGGAGCCGAACAAGCCCGGATGCAGTTGTTATATGAGGCGAAAGTAGCAGGTGTGTGGCCGTCAACTATTACGTTGCCCGCTCTGCAAGCAGGTTTCCGTAATAAATTTATCCTTATTACAGATCTGTATGAGCAGGCTAATGAACTGGGGAGCTTTATCCGCAGCTTGTTGCCTGCAAAAAACCAGGTGGTAGTTTTTCATCTGATGGGGCGGCAGGAGATGGAACTGGATTTTAAAGAGACTACTATTTTTGAAGATGCTGAAACAGGCAGGCAAATAGAAACGGACACGGCAAAAATAAGGGAAGCCTACCAGACTAACGTTGCCAGTTATCTTCAGCAGTGCCGGAATCAGGTACTGGGCTGGCATGCGGAATATCATCTATGTCAGATGCCTAAGTCCCCAGTGAATGAGTTGCGGTTGTTTCTGAGAAACCAGGTGAAGGGGTGAGTTAATCAGCAGATGTACTTTTAGTCCAATACATCTAGGAAGAATGGATATAAATCAGAGACATAGAAGTATATTAAAAAACAACATTCCATGCGCGTAGGCCCGAAAAAATAGTGGGGTGTGGTAAATAGAATCAGAAACCTGTTAGGTTTTGAAAACCTAACAGGTTTGAGTTTACCAATAAGTAAGAAAAAGACTATAATTTTCAAATTTCCTAATGTGGCAAATTAATCATCCGGCTTATTGGTGGGCTTTGCTGGCAATGGCTGTACCCATAGTTATTCATTTGTACAACCGGCGGCGTACCCAGGTAAAGCTGATGGGTAGCCTGCGGTGGGTAGAGGAAGTGCAGACAGCCCAATGGAATTTCCGGCGCGTCCACCTGTGGCCTTTGCTGCTGATTCGCTTATTGCTGCTGACAGTTGTGGTATTACTACTGGTAGATCTTTATAAAAAAGATACGTCCGGCAAAGCAGAGAGGCTCCATGCGTTACTATTAATTCATCCGGAAGCAGGAGATACCAGCCAGTACCGCCAACTGGCTGCCGGTTGGCAGAACGACTCAGTGCATGTACACTGGCTCGCATCTGGGTTTCCGGCGGCTACAAACCCAATTACAGAAGATAGTAAGGATATCTGGTCATTGGTAGCAGAAGCAGATTTGCGTTTCCCGGCAGATAGTATACACATGATTGCACCAAACCAACAGCACTATTTCAAGGGTACACCACCCCGGATTAGGGCTGCCCTGTCATGGGAACTAACCGACATGCAAAATGATTCTCTCCAGTTGGTTTGGGCAGGCGAAACAAATACTGACCCGGAATTGCTGTGGTTTCATACACAAGCACAGGAGTCGGTTTATCAGGTGCAGAAAGGATTACATGATTCTTCGCCTGGGCAAATACAAACAGCATATTCAGCAGACAAAAAATATATAGAGGTAAAGAAAGGCGCTGCCAGGTACCGGGTGCCCCTTTCAACACCAGATACGTTGACTATTGCTGCTGTTGTGAATGAGGATACAAAGGAAGAAGGATATTTATTTCAAAAAGCTGTACAAGCCGTAGCCCAGTACCAGAAAGTACCAGTGAAATTTATAGAAGAAAACACTGCAGCCACCGACTGGGTAGTGTTGTTTGATACTACCACCGCCCTTACATCCGGATTAACTAAGCTGATGTGGGTATATGAACCAGGAAAAAGTATAGATTGGCTGGAAAAGGCCGGAAAAAACAAGCTGGTAATCCGTAAAGAACTAACCACTGCCAACATACTGGAAGGAGGGTTTCTGGAGGCCCTGCGTCCCTATATTTCGGAATTCAAATATAAACAAGCTGCCACCCCCCACGCCGATTTCCGCAAGATAGATCTGGCAGGCAACCAGGAGGGGGAGAAGGAGCAAATAACCTCCTTCCCGGAATCTGTGCAACAGAAGGCTGGGAGAGAACGGGTTTGGCTTGGTTTATTTTTATTACTTATAATAACCCTGGAAAGACTATGGCCGAAAAAACTGGGATAGAAGAACAGGCACTTAGCATCTGGCAAAACTTAAACCGGCAATATCAGGCAGGGTATCTTATAAAGATGGTGCTGAGTATTGCCATACTTTGGCTAATCTTCGCTATAATGAGTAAGGTGTTTGCTGTGCCGTACCGCTATCTGTTACCTATATTCGGAATAGTAGCTGGTATAGTATGGTGGCAGGGTAGAAAATTCTGGCAACTGCCTGCAAATGGTCTGACGAATTACCTCAATCATCATTACCCATGGCTGGAATTCAGCACTGCCCTAATTCCGCTTGCGACAGAGCACCCGCTGCAACAGCTGCAGCGGCAACGGATTCTACACAAACTGGTAGAGCGGAAAAAAGAAGTAAAAGCATGGCCAGACCTAAAAGTAATTCTACTCACGTTTGTTGGTGTATGGGCACTCTATGCAGTAACTCAGTTCGTGAAGTTTAACTCCCATTCTTCCCAGCCTGCCCAATCAATAGCCAGAACGGCCTTACCTGTGCTACCGGAGACTGTAGGAACGACTCTCCCAAAAATCACCGGTATACAAATAGAAGTAAAACCTCCGGCCTATACCAGACAGGCTTCGTTTTTTGCCAGAGAGCTTTCACTAGAAGCTCCGGAAGGGTCAGCTATATTCTGGAAATGTCAATTATCTGCTTCCGCAAGCAGGTTACAGGTACTATGGAATGGCAAAGATACCACTACTGTACAACCCTCGGCAGATGGATTATACCAATGGCAGACAACTAGTAAAACCTCCCTGTTTTACCAGATTCGCTATGGAGTTGATGACCAGTGGTATACGAGTCCGGTATATACACTAGTAGCTAAAGATGACCAGCCGCCGCAGATTACCGTGCAGGCACCTGAGCCCTATACCTTTGTGCTGTACGGACAGCAGCCACAGGTACAGGTATCCGTGCAGTTGAGTGATGACTATGGCCTGCAAGGAGCACATATAGTGGCTACGGTAAGCCGGGGAAGTGGAGAATCGGTGAAGTTCCGCGAAGAGAAGCTGAGTTTTGGCAAACCTATAGCCGGAAACAAAGAAGCACGCCTGCAAAAATTGCTTGCCTTTGCTACGCTGAAAATGGAGCCGGGCGATGAACTATATTTTTATGCTGAAGCCTGGGATGGCGCAATCCCACCGCAGAAAACACGTACTGATACCTATTTTGTGCAATGGGAAGATACCACTTCTCAAAAACTATCGGTTATGGCCGGAATCTCGTTAGACAATATGCCTGCCTATTTCCGCAGCCAGCGGCAGATTATAATTGATACAGAAAAATTACTTAAAGAGCAAAAAGGCCTGAGTAAGGAAGTATTTAAAGAACGGTCTAAAAACTTGGGAATAGATCAGAAAGTGTTACGGCTGCGCTATGGACAGTTTTTAGGCGAAGAGTTTGAGACAGGCGGCGGACCTTCCCAAGAAGATATACATACGCATGAAGAAGGCGAAGAGCATGAACAGGAAGAAGCAGAACAACCTCTGGAAGATCTGCACCACCACAAGGAACAAACGGCGCCTACGGTATTTGGGGATGCCGGAGATATGCTGAACGAGTACTCACACCGGCACGATGCAGAAGAAGCCGCTACCTTGTTTGACGATGCCCTGAAAGCACAACTAAAAGCCGCTTTAGCACAGATGTGGGAAGCTGAACTCCGCCTGCGTACGTTACGGCCTAAAGAAGCCTTGCTCTATGAGTATAAGGCGTTGGAACTGATAAAGGCCATTCAGCAGAAGAGCCGGGTATATGTAGAACGGGTAGGCTTTGATCCTCCGCCTCTAAAACCCGCCGAAAAACGCCTGACCGGAGAGTTAAATGAAATTACCAGTCCGAAAAGAGTGCTGGAGACGAAAGATCAACCGGTTACTTATCCGGCAATGCGGGAAGCAATAAGCCTTCTGGAAAAGCTAAAGCATCAAGGGAATAATAAGCTGACGTCCGGTGAAGTCCGCGCATTAGAAAAGGCAGGAGCCGAGCTAGGCAACCTTATTTTAGAGCAGCCTGGCATACCAGTTCGTTTAGTAAACACCCTTAGAGAGATAGTTGCCGGACAAAAATTGCCTTCCAGCCAGATAGCAGAATTGCAGAAAAGATTGGTGCAGGTACTCCCAAAGGAACCAGTTAAGCCAGGAGCGGAGCAGACGCATACCGAACCAGAGTTAGATATTTTTGTACAGGAGTTGAGTAAAAAATGATGCAGTGGAGCCAGTTAGGCGTAGCCGAAACCCTTAGTATCGCCGCCCTTGCCGGGGCTATCTGGGCTACCTATGTATTCGTAGTATTCCGCCGCCATTCGTTGCCCGAAGCAGGCATTAGGAGTGCATTACTGGCTATGGCTTTGTGTTGCCTGTGTTTAATCATTTATCAACCTCAATATAGTGTATCCAAACCCGGAGGAAAAGCATTGCTGCTAACTCAGTCTATGCCTAAGATTCCGGATTCTTTGCCGGTATTTGCCTTGCCGGATGTAAAAACTACGGCCAATGTACAGGAAGTACCAGACCTGGGATTTATTGAACGGAACCATCCGGAGATACAGGAAATCTATGTTGCCGGATATACCCTGGAACCGGCACAAGCAAAAAACCTGCAACGGTTAAAGGTTCATTTTCTGGAAGAAGAGGCTCCAGAGGGATTTAACTGGCTTAGCTATAGCCGGCGGATTAAGCAAGGGGAAGAATTCCTGGTTAGCGGCACGTATCGCCATACAACTGCTGACACAGTAAAATTGGGTTTATCTACCATAGAAGGCTTGCAAGATTCTGTACGTCTGGTGTCTGGTGAAAGCCGGTTTTCATTGCAGGCACAAACACAGCTAGCGGGAAACTATATGGCTGCTTTACATATCCGTACCAACGACAGTGTCCGTACAGAATTTCTGCCCTATACTGTAGAAGAAAAAAGGCCGCTGCACGTGCTACTATTGCAGGGCTTTCCCTCCTTCGAACTGAACTACCTGAAAGACTGGATAGGCCAGGCAAAACATCACATTCAAATGAGGGCACGCATCAGCCGGGATAAATATGCTACTCAGACTATCAATATAAATCAAGATTCCGGACCAAAACCGCCCTTGTCTGCAGAGAACCTGGCGGATATGGATTTGCTGATTTGTGATGCAGAAAGTTTGCGCCAGCTTTCGGCAGCGGAAAATAAACGCATACAACAAGCAGTCGCCAATGGCCTTGGCTTACTGGTACTGGCAGATGAAGCATGGCTGAAAAATCCTCAAATTAATAGCCAAACGTTTCCCATTTCACCATCTACGCTGCTTTCCTTTGCACCCAGGCAGGAGCCGCAGGCAGCACAAGGAAAAGCGATGGCAGACAAACTTCCGGCGACTTTTGCAGCAAACTCACTGCTTATTCCGGTAGCCTACAGCAGAGAAGGTGAAATTATTGCAGCCTACAGGCCGGATGGAAAAGGAAGGGTAGGAGCTATGTTAGTTACGGCTACGTTTCCCTGGCTTCTGCAAGGAGAAACAGCTGTCTACAACCGCTTATGGACCGATATACTTGAGTCTTTCAGCCGCCGCCAGTATGGCCGGGAAATACACTTAGCTGAATTTCCTTTTATAGTAAAAGATTTTCCGGCGCATTTCCATAGTACAGATACCGTGCGTGCTCCAGCTATTATTCAATATGCTTCTGGCTTGCAACAACACGCCATGCCCAAAGGAGGCTTACCGCTTACAGGTAAAACTTCCTACCAGTTTATACCTGTGGAAGAAGGATGGCTGCAAATTAATTATGGAGAGGATACAACGTCTGTACATCAGGTTTATGTGTTGCCTGCCCATGCCTGGGCAGATTTAAGGCAGGCTACCTGGTGGCGGCAGAATCAACAAAACCTATCCGTTGAGGCCCCGGATAAAACCTATGCGTATCCTGCCTGGGAAGACATTCCGCTTCTCTGGTTCTTTTTGCCGCTTGTGGCTTCTCTGAGCTTATTATGGTGGCGGGAGAAAGCGTAAACTTGAATCTGTTAGGGTTGAAACAAGAATTGCTGCAAACCAACTTCAAATGACATAACTGGTTTTTGTTCAACCTATAGGAAACAGGCTTAATTCTTCAGATATACCAGAAATTCTGAGCCTTTGCCATAGTCACTTTTTACCTCAATCTTGCCACCGCTGTTTTCCAGTATCCGCTTCACAATGTACATTCCAATACCGGTGCCTTCCGTATGGGTATGTAGGCGTTTGAACATCTTAAAAACTTTGGGAATATCTGCCTCGCGTATACCATAGCCATTGTCCTTTACAGACAACACGGTATACCGCCCGGATAGATAGGTGCAAATATGAATTCGGGGTTCTACTTCCGGTGCGCAGTACTTAATAGCATTAGATAGCAGGTTATATAAAATACTCCGCATATTTTTGGCTGAGTACTGAATAGCTGGCACCTGGTACTCTTCACTGATGTGCGCATTACGCCTAGCTATATCATCGGCCATAGTCATTTTCAGTTCATGAACGACTTCCTGGAATTCAATATCTTTGATATCCTCAGCTTCTTCATGTTGCAGCCTGGCAACCTGGGTTAAGTCTTTAATGGTTATTTTGAACCTGGCTACTGATTCTTCGACCAGAGAGAGCAGCTGATGCGCTTTGTTGTCTTCTTCGGGTAACCTGGATTTAAGCAACATCACTAGGCCTTCAATATTGCTGATGGGAGCTTTCAGGTCATGCGAGGCTGTGTAAATAAAATTATCCAGATCTGTATTTATGCTTTTTAAGTTTTCGTTGGTTTTCAGCAGTTCTTCCTGAGCATTTTTTAGCTCTATAGTCCGCTGGCTTACCCGGCTCTCCAGTTCATTGTTCAGTTCTACCAGGGCTTCTTTGGTAGCATGTAATTCTACATTGGCTGAATTAATGGTTTCTTCAGTTATTTTTCTTTGCGTAATATCTTCAAAAGCCACCACCAATCCGTCTTCCCACTTGGTTGCCATTATGCGGAACCAGTTTTTAAAAGACTCGCGTGCATAATAATGCTCAATATTAATAGGTTTTCCAGACTCCGCTACTGTAACAAATCTGTCGAATAAGCCTTCTACCTTGTAGCCAGGCATTACCTCCATCAGCTTTTTACCAAATAAATCGGTACGCTGCATAATCTGCTGGGTAGCTTTGTTTACCAGCATAAACTCAAAATCTACAATGCGGCCTTCTTCGCGGATTGCCCGCAACGCCATAATGCCAATAAAGGCAGAATCCAGTACGCCTTTGAGTAAAAACTGTGTTTCGTGCAGAATCTGATTGCTGTTCTGCAGCATGCGGTTTTTCAGTTCCAGTTCCTTTTCACGTTTATATAAGGCCACAAATACATCTACTTTTGCCTTTAGCAGCGTTGCATTAAGGGGCTTAAACAGAAAGTCGACGGCGCCTACCTTAAAACCTTGCAGCATATTGCTGTTATTCTGATCGATGGCCGTAATAAAAATGATCGGAATATGAGCTGTTTTCTTATTACCCTTCAGGATGCGGGCCATCTCATAGCCATCCATTTCAGGCATTTGTACATCCAGCAGAATCAGGGCCAGGTCTTCTTTAATAGCTACTTTTAAGCCTTCTTCGGCAGATGGGCATAAGATATAATTAAAGTCTCCGGCTTCTGATTCATTTTCTTTTTCAAGCAATGCTTTTAAAGAATACAGATTAGCTACTTTGTCATCCACCAACAAGATATTGAGGGCACCCTCCATTCTCTCCGGTGATACAAAATGGCTTTTATGCTGTTCTTCTTTCATGGTAGCTATGTTAATTTGTAAAGGCTTTCAGAATAACCTTTTTATTCATGCTGTTGGGCATATACGTAAGACAACCTAATATTATACAGCCAATAAATAAGCGGCTATTTCATCAAGTGTCAGTACCTTAGCCCGTTTTACTGTTTCTATGGCCGCTTGAGGCATTGTAGTAACTTCTGCCTGCCTGGGGTCCTGTACAATGGCCTGCCCGCCGGCTCTGCAAATCGTATACAACCCCTGGCTGCCATCTTTGCTGGCTCCGGATAATACGATGCCAATCAGCTTTTTGCCAAATACTTCCGCTGCACTTTCAAAGGTGACATCTATCGATGGCCGGGAAAAAAGTATAGCTTCCGACACATCCAGCGAAAATGTCTGATCCTGCTCAATCAGCAAGTGATAATCGGCCGGGGCTATATACACGGTACCCGGCTGCATTTTTTCTTTTTCATCTGCTTCCTTTATCTGTACATACGTTTTTTTCCTGATTAAGGCAGGAAGTTCGCTAATTACTCCTTTTAACCGGTGCAAGACCAGTACAATGGGTAGTGGATAATCGGCAGGCAGATACTTTAGAATTTCTACGGCTGCATTCATTCCACCCCATGACCCACCCATAACTACTGCTTTATATTTACCCGACATATATACCTTCATTTATGTGCGGCTATGCTGCTGTGTTTATGTGCTGATGAATGGCCTCATTCAAACAGGTAAACAGGGTAGCATACTCTACAAGGTTTACTGCTATGTTGCCTTTATCCGAACAACAAACGTAAAGCAAACCGGATTTTTACATCAGCACATCAGCAAATAGTCACATCGGCACATTAATATGTTCTTCTATATATTTTTTCTTCTTTATCAATACTTTCAAAAAACTCAGGTTTTGCTGCAAACAAAACAGATTCCTTTTTTCCCAGTCCTAAATAGCCTAATGGGGCCAAACTTTTCAGGAAAAGGCCAAATACCCGTTCCTGCAATTGTTTATTGAAATAGATTAATACGTTTCTGCAAATAATTAGATGGAATTCGTTGAAAGATTCGTCAGTTGCCAGGTTATGCGGATAGAAAATAATGTTTTCCAGCAAGGTACTGTCAAAGATAGCACCGCCGTGATGAGCATGGTAATAATCAGACAAAGAGTACTTGCCGCCTGCTTTCTGGTAGTTTTTGGTATAATGTACCATGTGAGCCATCGGAAAAATACCCTCTTTCGCTTGCCGGAGCACTTTCTGATTAATATCGGTTGCATAAATTCTGGTACGTTTCAACAGATTCTCTTCTTTCAACAGAATGGCCAGGGAAAATATTTCTTCACCGGTAGAGCAGCCCGCATCCCATATTTTTATGTAGGGGTAGGTAGATAAAATAGGCACTACCTTCTGCCGCAAAGCCAGAAAAAAGCTTGGGTCACGGAACATCTCAGTAACATTCACGGTGATCTCTTGCAAAAAGTACTCAAAAAACTGCGGATCTTTCAAGGTAGCTAGCTTTAAGCTATGAAGATCGGGCAACCTGGTATGCGTCATAAATCTGCTTACCCTGCGCAAGACAGAAGCCCTGGAATAATCCCTGAAATCATAGCCATACTGTTTTAGCAACTCCTCAAACAGATCATCTACCTGTACATTATCAAGCATACCTTCTTATCTTTTATCCTGGTCATACACCCAAACGCGCATCAGAGAAAGAAGTTTATCAATATCTAAAGGTTTAGAAATATAATCGGATGCCCCGGCCTCCAGACACTTTTCGCGGTCGCCTTTCATGGCCTTAGCCGTAAGGGCAATAATGGGAAGTGTTTTGAACTGGCTCTGCTGGCGAATTTTGCGGGTACACTCAATTCCATCCATTTCGGGCATCATGGTATCCATCAGCACAATGTTTACATCTTTTTCTTCCTGTAGTTTTTGCAGGGCTTCTTTTCCATCGTTGGCTATGGTTATTTGCATGCCTTGCCGTTCAAGCACAGTGTACAGCGAATAAATGTTACGTACATCGTCGTCTACAATGAGTACTTTCTTATTCTGAAGCACCTCGCCTGGTACATGCAGGTCCATAGGGGTATCTACTATGGCTGTACTCTTGTCTTGTTTGCCCTGGAGTTTGTCTTGTACCTTCTGTAGAAAAAGTTTTACCTCATCCATCAGCCGTAGGTAAGAAAACTCATTCTTGATGATAACGGTATTGGTATATTTTTTCAACTTATTTTCTTCTTCCATGGAGAGATCTTTTCCACTGTAGATAACAATAGGTAAATCTTCTCCGCCAATAGTAGCCCGTATTTTTTCCATCACTGCGTAGCCTTCCATATCCGGCAATTTCAGGTCTAGAATAATGCCGTCTACATGTGCATGCTGAAGGGTTTCTAATGCCTCGGTACCAGAGTAAGCCGGGATAGCATGAATGTTGTGGGCGGCCAGGAGTTCAGTAATGGCTTTGTTCTCTATCAGGTTATCTTCCACTACTAAAATATTCTGGAGTTTGGTGTTCAGGTTCCCAGAAATCTGGGCAAAGGCTTTGTCTATCTTTTCCAGCGTAAGCGGCTTGGGTATAAATTCTTCATTCTGCAAGGCACTTTCCACGTCTTGTTTGTCGTAGGCTGACATAACATGTATCTGCACCTGTTTCAACCTGCTGTCTGCCCGCATCATTTTCAAGATATCCCATCCGTTTATTCCGGGCAGTTGAATATCCAGTAACACCGCATCCGGAATATGTTTTTTTATCAGATCCCAGCCTTCTGTGCCGGTGAAAGCTTGTACAACAGTAAAATCTTTAGACCGGGCAAAATCTGCCAGGGCATTATTAAAGTTTGGATCGTCTTCTACAATAATAATTTTTTTGGATTTGCCATTGGCGTTAATTTCTGTTTGGGGAAGCAAGGCACCGATTGTTTCGCTGGTAGACTTTTCTGAATTGGTACTGCCTGAACTGGCAGCATGAACAATGGCAGGAGCTACTACACCTGCTGCTGCCGGTAAATTCGTTGGCAGATAGAGGGTAAATGTACTTCCTTTGTCTTCTTCACTGTACAGGTGTATTTCGCCACCCAGTAAAGCGGCCAGTTCCCGGCAGATGGATAAGCCCAGGCCGGTGCCTCCATATTTACGTGTGGTAGAAGTATCGGCCTGCTGAAAGGCTTCAAATACCAATGCTTGTTTACTTTTCGGTATGCCAATCCCGGTATCGGTTACGCCGAAGGCAATAGTTTCCTGGGCTTCTATCAGCGAATTAGATTTGTATAGCACATTATTTGGTTTGTAGATACGCAAGGTAACTTTACCGCCAGCGGGCGTAAATTTGAGTGCGTTAGAAAGCAGGTTTTTCAAAATCTGGTCTAAGCGGAAAGCATCGGTAGTAATGGTTTCGGGTGCGCCTGGCATAACCTGTACATCGAATTCGATGCCTTTCTCTTCGGCCAGTTGCCTGAATTCCCTGCCTGCATTCAGCCTGTCTACCTGGACTTTGGCTATTTCCAGGCCAATTTGTCCGGATTCAATTTTGGCCAGGTCCAGTATCTCATTGATCAGTTTTAGCAAGTCGCCACCCGAATTATGAATGATGCGTGAGTGTTCGGCCAGTTTTTCCAGGCCTCTTTTCTGCATATCTTCTGCCAGCAGGCTGGATAAAATCATAATGCTGTTAAGCGGCGTACGCAACTCATGCGACATGTTGGCCAGAAACTCAGATTTGTAGCGGCTTACAGTTTCTACTTGCTGGATCTTGAGTTCAATGGCTTGCTGGGCTTCTTCAATTTCCCGGTTTTTTATGCGGATAGATTCGTATTGTTCTTCCAGTTCCTGGTTTTTTTCCTGCAATTCTTCCTGGCTCACCCGCAGTTCTTCTTCAGAAGCTACCAGTTGTTCTTTCTGCTCCCGTAACTCTGTATTTACCTGGCGAAGTTCTTCCTGTTGGGCAGCCAGTTCTTCCGACTGATTTTGTGTTTCATGCAGCAATTCCTGCGTTTTAAGATTTGCCTGAAGTGTATGCACCACCAGGGCTATACGTGCAGAGACTTCCTCCAAAAATTGCTGCTGCTGGGGACTAAAGCCTTTCCGGGAAGCTAACTCTACAAGGCCGATTATTTCGTCACTGAAGTGCAGAGGGATTAAAATAAGTTGTGAGGGGGGGATTTCTGCCATGCCGGTCCGTATACTTAGGTATTGATCGGGTACATTTTCCAGCAATACTATTTTCTTTTGGGCTACTGCCTGGCCACTAACGCCTTCCCCAATCTTAAAAACCGGCATCCGCAGGCTTTCTTCATTGGCTGCATAGCCAGCAGTAAATACAAAAGAACCTCTCTCATTATTCAGGTAAAATACACCTGCCTGTGCCTGCAGATATTCGCATAAATACGTAGTTATATGCCTGGCTGTCTGCTTAATGTCGGAAGCTCCACTCATCAGGTCGTTAAGGCCGGCAATTCCGCTTAACAGCCAGTTGCGGTTATCCTGCTCCAGCGACAGGGTTCTCAGCCGTTGCCGCATCGTGTTAAGAGAATAGCCCAGTACATCTTGTGGCCCCGTCAGCGCTACTTCTATGTCGTACTTGCCCTGCCCGATGGCTTCGGCAACAGCGGCCAGCTGAATATTGTTGCCAGCCAGTTTGCCAAAAGACTTAGCCAGGTCGCCAAGCTCATCTTCGGCATCCACTGAAATGGCTACATCTGTTTCGCCCCGGCTCAGCTTCTCTGAAACATCCCTCAGGCTCAGGATGGCATCTGAAATATAGCGGATAATAAAAACAGCTACAATAATGGCAAGTACCAGCGAAAGCAAAACAAAGAAGATATAAAACAACAGTAACCGGTTGTTGGCCTCAATTTTATTTTCCATCAGTTTCTTGATAGCCTGGATAGAAAGTACTTCTACCTCTCTCATACTGACAATGGCCACCGTAAATTTCTGATACCAGGTGCCGGCATCCAGATTAGCAAGGTTAACCTGCGGATTTTGCTCAATAGAGTTAATGAGTGTGTTTACTTCGCTAAAATTATTAGAGGAGGTATGGGTGTTGTATGCTTTCAATACCTCCGGAGAGGCACCTCTGACAAAATTCTGTAGCGACTGTTCGAGCAAAGTCTTCAGCGTACCAAAGTTTTTATATTCCTGCATGGTTAACACCGGACTTGCAAACAAACTGCTGGTTAACGACCGTATCCGGCCCAGTTCGTGTTTGGCGTTTAACAGGGAATTATGAGCCAGCAGCAAATTACGGGCTTCGTCGTCATCCATCTTATGGGCCATGTTGCTTACGCGTACCATTAGCCCTTCCCGAATTTCTCCGTAAAAAGAATCCTCCCGCACAGAATCCTTCTTTAATTGATCGATTTCGCTGCGGAGCACCGGTTGATTGTCGAAAGTACCCATCTGGGGAAGCTCTCTTTCGCTTTCTTCCAGATAGGCTTCCAGCCTGAACCTGGCCTGGTCGGTGAGCTGCCTTTGCGCCAGAAGTTCCTTCCGGAAATCTTTGCCCTGGCTCGACAAGTAGCCATTGGATAGTGCCCGTTCATTTTGTAATTCATGAATAAGGGTAGAAATAAGTTCTGCTTCCTCCAGATTCTTGTAAAAATCATTTAATTCTTCCTGTTTAGTAATAACGGCCATGGTGCCCGTTATCACAAAGTACAGCAAGGGAATAAGCAGAATAAAAAAGAGCAGCAGTAGTTTGTCCCGGATTTTAAGGTTCCTGATTAATTTCATAGGGGCTGGTTTATGTGGAAGAACATAAGGGATTTAGTAGATTAACGTGCATTATTTGCCTTTGCCGGGCACTAGTTAATTATAGCCAATACTGTTTGTTTGTTACATATCGTGCTTGAGGAATACGGTGCTGCATCATAAGGTTACTACGTATTTCTTTTTACGGTTTCATTCATGCTTAGTTATCCGGAATACCGGAATGGCTGCTACCCTCACTTGGAAGATAAAAATGTATTTGCCGCAAATATAGATCAGTTTTTTAATAAATTTTATTGTGCGAACGCATCCGGCTATACCTGACACCACAGGCTACAGATTCCTGGTGCCTCTACTTTTTTTACAGGTTCTGTCAACCTGCACTAAACATAAACGGCCTCATAGCCGTTGAGGAATATACATCTGGATAGAACAGCGGCTCGGCTGCTTCAGCCAAGGATGATAGCAGTGCACCCAGCTTATTCTGGGTGCACAACCATAAACTCCCTATACTCCGGAACGTCAGCTATAGAAATCCTATCCTATATCTTTATATACCTATATCCTATGACAGACCATCAGCCAGATGACAACAATTCCGAAGGCCTGGATGAATCGCGCCGCGATTTTCTGAAACATTCCTCGCTGCTCACCGCTATGGCGCTGACTCCTTCCACAGTATTAAAGGCAGCAAGCAGCCAATGGGATGAAAGATTGGCCGGTGCTTTTGAAAAAATATCGCTAAGCCTGGAGGTGAATGGAACCAAACATAGCTTAGCTATAGAACCACGGGTTACCCTGCTTGATCTACTGCGTGAACAATTAGCCCTGACAGGCACCAAAAAAGGCTGTGATTATGGGCAGTGTGGAGCTTGTACGGTGCATGTAGATGGCAGGCGGGTACTGGCTTGCATGAGTCTGGCGGTGATGCAGGAAGGCAGAAAAGTAACCACTATTGAAGGCCTGGCCGGAGGAGATACCCTGCATCCCATGCAGGAAGCTTTTGTGAAGCACGATGGCCTTCAGTGTGGATACTGTACCCCAGGGCAAATTATGTCGGCTGTAGCATGTATACGCGAAGGTCATGCTAATTCCGCAGAAGAAATACAAGAATACATGAGTGGCAACCTTTGCCGATGCGGAGCTTATCCGAATATAGTAGCGGCTATTATGGAAGTAAAAAAAGAAGGCAAGAAGCTATGAACAACTTCCAGTATATACGCACTACGAGCACAAAGGCAGCTATAGATGCTGTTGCTAAAGATCCTGATGCACGCTTTATTGCAGGTGGCACCAATCTGCTAGACTTGATGAAGCGGGGGATCGTGTCGCCGGAGAAACTGGTTGATATTAGCCGGCTTCCGCTGAATAAGATAGAAAGAGAAGCCAGCGGTGTCCGCATTGGTGCCATGGCCCTTAACAGTGAGGTAGCTGAAAATGCTTTCATAAAAGAAAAATTTCCTTTGCTTGCTCAGGCCTTACAGGCAGGAGCATCGGCTCAGTTACGCAATATGGCCACTGTAGGGGGCAATATACTACAACGTACCCGCTGCCACTACTTCTATGATACATCTCTGCCCTGCAACAAACGGGAGCCGGGTACAGGCTGTGGTGCCCTGGAAGGGAATAACCATATGCATGCAATTTTTGGCTTTAGTGAAAAGTGTATTGCCGTACATCCCAGTGACATGTGTGTAGCCCTGGCAGCGTTGGATGCGACTGTACTTGTATCCGGCCCAACAGGCGACAGGAAAATAGCTTTTGCTGATTTTCACCGGCTGCCGGGAGACAAGCCGCACGTAGATACCGTTCTGGAAAAGAATGAACTCATTACTGCCGTTACCCTTCCGGATTCCCCTTTTACCAAAAATGTACACTACCTGAAAGTCCGGGAACGGGCTTCTTATGCGTTTGCCCTGGTATCGGTAGCAGCCGGCTTGCAGTTGGAAAACGATACCATTCAACGTGCCTGCCTGGCGATGGGTGGAGTAGCACACAAACCCTGGCGGCTGGCAAGCGCAGAAAAGGCACTGATCGGAAAAAAAGTAACAGAAGCTACTTTCCGGCAAGCCGCCGAAATAGCCATGCAAGGGGCAAAGTCGTTTGAACACAATGCCTATAAACTCAAATTAGCTCCCAATGCCATTGTGCAAGCACTAAAAACAGCAGCAGGTATAGCCTAAATAATCATTATGGAAAAAGCATTTATAAAGAAAGTACAGATCGGCGATGCCATGGACCGGGTAGATGCTCGCCTGAAGGTCAGCGGGGCAGCCAGGTATGCTGCAGAATATACCTTGAAAAGCGTTGTATATGGCGTGTTGGTAACCAGCACTATTGCTAAAGGTAGCATCAAAGAGATGGATACTAGAGCAGCTGAAAAAGCACCGGGCGTACTGGCAATAATCAACCATAAAAATGCACCTAAAGTACCAGGACATCAGGCAGGCACAGATAATGAGGGTTCCAGGGTGTATGGGCAGGAGTTCCGTTTGTTTTACGACAATAAAATCTACCATAATGACCAGCCTATTGCCTTAGCCATAGCCAGTACACCAGAACAGGCAGAACATGCCGCATCTCTGATAAAGGTACACTATGCCCAGGAGAAGCACCAAACTAATAGTAAAGCCAATACATCCAATGCCATTACTCCTGCCAGAGGTAAAGACTATAGCCGGGGCACAGCTTATGCATTTAAAAATGCACCCGTCAACCTGGAACTGGAGTACGGAACACCCATTCAAGTGCATAATCCCATGGAACCTCATGCGACTACCGCTGTCTGGGAGGGAGCAACCAAAGTAACGGTGTACAACAAAACGCAGGCTACCAAACTATCTCAGCAAGAGATTATGAAAGCTTTTGACCTAAAGGAAGAAAATGTACAGGCTATTTCTCCTTTTGTGGGTGGAGCCTTTGGTAGCTCTTCCAGGGTGTGGCCACAGGAAATGGCGGCTATTATGGGAGCCAAAGTAACAGGTAAGCCAGTAAAGGTAGCGCTAAAACGTGATCAGGTATTTAACATGGTAGGGTACCGCCCTAGGTCCATCCAGAAAATAGGGATTGGGGCGACGGCTGAAGGAATATTGACCGGAATTACGCACGAAGCATTTACCTCTACCTCTCAATATGAACAGTTTACTGAACGCATCGTAGACCCTACCAAAACCTTGTATAACTGCCCAAATCTGAATACAGCTTATAAGCTGATACCCCTCGACATGAGTACACCCTGCTGGACCCGCGGGCCGGGAGAAACCAGCGGGTCATTTGCTCTGGAATCAGCTATGGATGAACTGGCGTACGCCCTGAACATAGATCCTCTGGCACTACGGCTGAAAAATTATGCACCCAGCGATCCGGAGAAAAATCTGCCCTGGTCCAGCAATTACTTGAAGGAATGCTACCAGATGGGCGCCGACCGATTTGGCTGGAACAAGCGTACCCCTACACCAGGCTCTATGCGGAAGGATGAATGGCAGGTAGGCATGGGTATGGCCGCAGGCATCTACAAATCTGAACGGGATGCTGCTTCTGCCATTGCTACCGTACTAGCCAATGGCTCGGTTGTGGTGCAAAGTGCCGTGGCAGATGTAGGCCCAGGTTCTGCTACAATCTTTACTCAAATTGCTGCCGATGTGTTGGCAATGGATGTAAAGCAGGTGACGTTTGAATGGGGCAACTCGAAATTACCCAAAGCACCCGGCCAGTTTGGCTCACATACTACTGCCTCGGTAGGTTCGGCCATTTATGAAGTATGTACGCTATTGAAGAAAAAATTGCAGGAACTAGCCATAACCATGCCCAATTCTGAACTTGCCCGTGCACAGCAAAATGATCTGGTGGTAGAAGAGGGCACCGTAGGGCTAAAAAATAAGCAGATACAATTGTCCTATGCAGATATTTTAAAAAGCCATGCTTTACCGCAAGTGCAGGTAAGTACCGAATCGAAGGGCGGCGGGCCGGAGCAAGAGAAATATTCTGGAAAATCGTTCTGTGCCAACTTTGTAGAGGTGCGGGTACATTCGTTAACCGGAGAAGTACGCGTGAACCGGGTAGTATCTGCCGTAGACTGTGGAAGGGTGGTAAATAAAAAGACGGCTACCAGTCAGGTATATGGCTCTATTACCTGGGGTATTGGCATCGCATTAATGGAAGAAGCCAAACTAGACCACCGCTACGGAAGGCATCTAAATAATGATCTGGCCGAGTACCACGTACCCACCTGTGCCGATGTTCCACCAATAGAGGTATTGTTTGTAGATAAGCCAGACCCGGTAATAGATCCTATGGGTGCCAAAGGCATAGGTGAAATACCTCTGGTGGGCTTTTCAGCTGCCATAGCTAATGCAGTATATCATGCCACTGGCAAACGCATACGGGAGTTACCTATCACACCAGATAAGTTGTTGTAAGCTTACCCAGAATTATTCCACCACTATTGTTATCTCTTTCCCCTTAGTTTCTACCATCTGTAGATTGCCAGCTGGTTGAGGAGAAGTTTGTTGTCCATTCACTTGCCATCGGCTGTACTTTCCGGCCGGAAGGGCAATCCTAATTTTCCAGTCTTCCCGGCTCTGCCTGATGGCAAATTGCAGAGAGTTGCCTTTCCGGGTATAAGCCATTGTTACCATATTCTCTCCAACCGGCACATTTTCTATACTGGCTGTATTCCAGGCAGAGGGCATTTGCGGCTGAATGTAGATAGTTTTCTCATATGCTCTGGGTTTGATGCCGAAAAACTGCGTAATAATAGGTATGGCAAAGCTATAAATATTCCAGGCCTGGGTGGTCATTCCGTAGTCTGGGGAAACCTCATAGATGGAACCGGGCAGGGCATAGCTAAAGGTGCGGGTCATGCGTTGCAGGTAATCCAGGGCTTGATCGGGGCGGCCATAATTATTTTCGGCTATGGCTTGTACGCCAGTAGGTAAGGTCATAACGGCACCTGTGTAGGTGAATATTTTTCTGCCTGCCCCAAAAGAACTTTCGTCTTTACCGGCAGTTTCGTCACGGTCTATGCCCGTAACAAACATACCGAATGGATTTACAAACTGGCTGCCTGTTTCTAATGCAGCCAGGGCTTTGGCTGTATCGGCTATGCCGGTTTCCATCGGTGTGTTCACTACCCAGTTATGGTGCAGCACAAAGCCTTGTTTTTTATTGGGCGGATATGTGGCTACTTTAGTTCTGGTGGCTTGCAGTTCCTTTACTGCCCATGGCTTCTTCAAGGTATCAGCCCGGATGATGGCATCATCAATTAACTGTCCGGCTTGCCTGGCTGTACCCACAAAATCTGCATAGGATTTGGCTTCCGGCACCCAGAAGTCTGCATTGATTTTTGCCTTTAACTGATCTGCGGTCGTCTGGTATTGCCTGGCTAGGGCTTCTTCGCCCATGAGTCTGGCCATGTGGGAAGCATCGGCAAAAGCTTTTTGTGTGTACACGGCTACGTCTATCATCTCACTGTTCAGGCCATGTATTTCCATCATCCCAAAACCATCCGGTAGTAAGTTTTTGTCTTTATCATTCTCTGTCAGTAGCCAGTCCATGCCTTTTTTTACAGTTGGATAGTACTTTTGTAAAAAATCTTTATCTCCCGTCCATTGGTATACAAACCAGATAAGGGAGGCAAACTGAGGTGTTTCGTTGATATTTCCCGGATTAAATACAGCGCCGTTGGTAGATACTTCATGAATGATACGCCCGTTGCCATTGGTTTTTTCAGAAAGTTGCTGCAATAAGTCTATGGTCTGGTAAACAATATCTTTCCGGCCGCTAACAAGGGCGCCTTGCAAGGCGTAGTCACTATCGGCACCAAACCACCAGGGATAATCCGGTAAGCCGGCTGATAAACCCCGTCCCACTTCCGGCACATCCCGGATCAGCCAGTCGGTATTGTATTTTACCCAGCGGAAGGCTTGTTGAAGTTTTTCGTCAGGAATGGTGAGCTTAGCAGTTTGGGCTAGTTTAGTATACCGTTCTTTTTTTTGCTGAAGCAGTTGCCGGGTATTTTTGCTGGTATAGGCAAATACGTTGGTTGCTTCCTGCAAAGATTGATGTGAACCGGCAATAATCATAGGCAAATGAACACTGCCATTCGCCGGAATAGTTAAGGCGTAGGTTAGCGAAGCATTGGTGCCTTTGCCTGCTCTCTCAAAATTACAGGTCTGGCTACTAAGCTGGTGGCTTTGCAGGAACTGGGTAGCCCCATATACTACATACCAGTTATTCAGGCTATCTTTTACTACTATACTTTTAGTTGCTTCGTTCCACTGAGCTACATCCTGTCCATCGGTTAGTTGGGTGCGTTCGCCAAGCCACACCGGCCGTAGATCTGCCATGCCATTGAATTCAAACAGTACTTCTTTCGCATCTGCGCCATTATTATAAAAAGTAAATTCCACCACCACCGCTTGCAAACTGTCTGGCACAAATTGAAACCGCTCTACCCGGATACCCGGAAGTGTGGCGGTATAAATATGTTTATTGGCAAAGGGATAATTAACGAAGGTATCGGCTTCTGCTAAACAATTGGTTTGCCTGGTATCTTTTATAGCTGCTGCAAAGCCATCCATCAGTTTGATCGGGTGGTTCCAGATGCCGCCCATTTCGCCGGGCACATGCCAGCCCAGATCCGGAAACTGCCCATCCTGATGGCCGACCAAATAAATTCTGTCTCCGGCCGTTACAAAAGGAGATGGCAGGTATTCTTTGCGTCCGCGGATGCTTTCGGTATCTGCCATCAGTTGTTGTAAACCGCCTTGGAGTTGCTTTTCGGAAGCAGGCTGGCATTGCCCCAGCAACAGAGCAAAAACACTTAAAAGTAACAGGCAGAAAGGTTGGTGTATTAGCTGTAGCTTGATCATGGATGGTGGTTTTCTGAGCGGAGATGGTTTCAAAAGCAATATAAAAGGTAAGATCGGAAATGCATACTAAAGTTTTTGAAGCATGTGATATATTCGGCTGAATCGGATTTGTATTTCACTCAAATAAATCTATTTTGCCTCCGTTAAAGGGGCAGGCTTGCGGTTGCTGAGCAAGGAATAAATCAGTAATTTATACCCTGTTTTTGCGGAACTAATCACAGGCAACAAAAGTTAAATGAGTTCTTTAGGAGGAATTTACCTCTTGTCATAGTATTCATCCTTTGAATCAGTTTGGAGTTAATTTTGTTAGTAAATTAGTTACCTTTAATACTTAACATCCGTATAGCATATTGTACGGAAATTTTACCAGATACCTCATACTAAGTTCATTCCCTGCCTTATTATGAGCGACAAAATCAAACAGATATTTATGAAAAAAGTACTTATTATTTTGTATTGTGTATTATTGGCAGGGGTACTACCTGCTCAGCAAATTGCTAAAAATACACCAGGTAAGCCTGCTGCCGGGGGCGATTTACGGCCTAGTCAGCAGCAAGCCAAAGTACAACAACTCATCACCCAGATTCTTACCCAGGGGCATTACCGCAAACTTGCCTTGGACGATTCGCTGTCTTCGGCTATATTCGACCGGTATCTGCAATCGCTGGACAACAACAAGGTTATATTTCTGGCATCCGATATTGCCCAGTTTGAAAAATACCGTACAGCCATTGACGATGACTTGAAACAAGGCGAACTGACTCCGGCCTATACCATTTTCAACACCTTCAAAAACCGCTTTGACGAACGTATGAACTATGTATCTGCGTTGCTGGATAAGCCGTTTGATTTTACAGTAGACGAAACCTATAATACGGATCGTGAAAAAGCCCCCTGGCCAAAGTCAACAGCCGAGTCGGATGAGTTATGGCGGAAAATGATTAAAAGCCAGGCATTAAGCTTAAAGTTGTCTGGTAAAAAGCCTGAAGAGATCTCCAAAACATTAAAGGAGAGATATCAGAACCAGCAAAAAGCATTAGGTAGATTTACCAGTGAAGATGTTTTTTCTGAGTACATAAATGCCTTTTCCGGAGCTGTTGATCCGCATACAAACTATTTTTCACCAGCTGCTTCCGATAACTTCAAAATTGACATGAGCCTTTCTCTGGAAGGGATTGGCGCTTCGCTGCGTACAGAAAATGATTATACCAAAGTAGCGGAGATTATTGCTGGTGGCCCTGCTTTTAAAAGCAAACTACTGCGCAAAGACGACCGGATTGTAGCCGTAGCCCAAGGGACAGATGGTAAAATGGTAGATGTAGTAGGCTGGCGGATAGATGAAGTGGTAAAGCTGATACGTGGGCCAAAAGGAACAACCGTCCGTTTACAGATATTGCCTGCCGGATCAGATGAAGCCGCTTTGCCAAGAGAAATAACTCTGGTGCGTGATAAAATAAAACTGGAAGAAGCTGCTGCCAAGAAAGAAATTGTGCCCATTACCCAGAATGGCAAAACCATGCGTATGGGTGTTATCACCATTCCTACCTTCTACATGGACTATGAAGAAGCGCAGAAAGGAAACAAAAACTTTAACAGCACCAGCCGCGATGTACGCCGCATGATTAAAGAATTGAATACCGAAAAAATTGATGGTCTGATTATAGACTTACGCAATAATGGGGGAGGTTCATTGTCAGAAGCTATTGAATTATCCGGTTTATTTATTCCGGATGGACCAGTAGTACAAGTACGGGATGCCTCTGGCAAAATAGATGTAATGAAAGACCCGGACCCTTCACAGGTTTACACAGGTCCGCTGGCTGTATTAATCAACCGCTTTAGTGCATCGGCCTCAGAAATATTTGCCGGTGCTATACAGGATTACAAGCGTGGCGTAGTCGTTGGAGAACAAACCTATGGCAAAGGAACCGTACAAAACATGGTGGGCCTGGATAGATTTATGCGCAACGAAGGCGAGAAACTTGGCGATTTGAAACTGACCATAGCTAAATTCTACCGGGTAACTGGTAGCAGCACCCAGCATAAAGGCGTTAGCCCGGACATTGCCTTACCCTCCAGATTTAGTGCTGAAGAGTTTGGCGAAAGTTCTCAGCCAAGTGCTTTACCCTGGGATCAGATTAAGTCTACAGGTTTTAAGCCCACTAACAATATTTCTCCTGCCCTGATTACCAAGCTGGAAGCTAATGTGGAAAAACGTATGAAAGCAGATCCGGAATGGAAACAATACCAGTCAGCCATTGAAGAATTGAAGAAGGCACAGAAAAAGACCGAAATTTCGTTACAGGAAGCTAAACGTAAAAAAGAACGGGATGAGCTGGAACAGAAAAGAAGCGTCGCCAATAAAATAGAGTCATCTGATCCGGAAGTGCCGGAAGAGGAAAGCAGCGAACAGAAACCTGCTGACAGTAAAGACAGCAAAGCAAAAGACCTTTACTTAAACGAAGGAGCAAAGATTCTGGCAGATATGCTGGTAGTTAACTAGATGATAGATTTATAAATTTTAAACGAATGCCTTCCGCATACCTAGGCGGAGGGCATTTTGTTTTTCACCGGTAGCTTTGCTATGTTTAGCCGCTCAAGCCAAAAATTTCTCAACAAATAGATAAATTATAGGTTATGCCAATAGGCAGTACACATTTTTGTTGTTGCTTATGATGATAAAAAAGATAGTTATACTCTCATTTATTGTTTTACTGGCTATTTCGCCAGGTGTTGCCCAGCAAACCCGCAACGAGGCATTTATAGGTTCGCAGTTTCCTCTCCAATTTACAGCTGGTTATCAGTATCAACTGCACCCATTGGTGTCGGTGCGAGTGCAGGCCGGTGCCATGATCCACCCACTGGATAAAATCTTTCTCTATAGCATGGAGCAGTCTGGCTTGAATAAAAACCTAAGCCGCATTATTAAAGAATCCTTTGATGTCGGGTA
Organism: Rhodocytophaga aerolata; assembly: GCF_030503435.1. Lineage (GTDB taxonomy): Bacteria > Bacteroidota > Bacteroidia > Cytophagales > 172606-1 > Rhodocytophaga > Rhodocytophaga aerolata. Next base: position 419,321 of record NZ_JAUKPO010000002.1, on the reverse strand, counting down.
TCTGGGTACAGCCGGCGTAAATGTGCATTACCGTAAATTTTACCTGGGAATTTACGCCCAATATGGTCACTTGCGTGGACAAGGCCGGCTTACAGATGCTTTATATACGTATTATAGGAAGGATTTGCCTCCTATTCCACCAGAATTTGAGCCTTTGCTGCAAGGCTTGCAATTAAAATGGCAGTCTAACATCTGGAATGCTGGCATACTCGTTGGCAGAAAGTTTGTGCTGCCCAATTCCAGGTTTGCCATCCATACGGAAGTAGGGTTTACCAGAACTTTTTCAGCTATTAACTCCTTCTCCTCGTCTAATACTTTTCTGGATCAAACATCTCTGGCTGATCAAATTTACACACGTTTAGACCAGGAGTTTAAAGAAGCTTTCCGTAAATACGGCTATTATCCGAGCATAAATCTTTATTTGTTTTATACTTTCTGATACTTACTGGGCGGCTTCCAGATAATAGGCCAGATTTTCTCTGGTAATAATGTCAAGAGGAAGATTTTTACGGAGTGCTACTTTTTTCTTAAACACCAGATGGTCGGCTAAAAATTGAATGCCCCAGTAGCCCTGCCCCTGCGGATTCTGGTTAATAATAAAATCAATTAACCCTTCTTCCATAAATGCTAAATTCTTCTCCAGTAAATCATACCCTACCAGACGGATATTCCGCTCAGGGGTATGTTGCAGGTAAGTAGCTATCTCATAGGCTTTGGAAGTAGTTACAAAAATGCCTTTCATGTCTGGATAATGATCCAGTAACCTATCTAGCTGATGGAAAAAGGAGATGTCCCCTGGCTTTTTCAGGTCAGCACTGATTACTTTATAGGAACTTGCCAGCGCCGGCTGTTGAGAAAAATATGCCCGGAATCCTTTTTCTTTACCCAGTAAATGCGCAGAATTAGCTATATCCTCGGCAATGTGGGCCACTAAAAACGTACAGCCCTCTGGTTGTCCGTAATGTAGCAGTTTTCCGGCCAGCGAACCACTCTGAAAGGCATCTTGTCCGATATAACTTAAGGAATTGCTTTCTTCAATCTGGGTGTTGAATAATACAAAAGGAATAGATAAAGCATGCCATTGTTCAAAAAAAGGCAACGATTCCCGGTAAAATACCGGAGCCACCAAAATGCCATCCAGGTTAGCCTGTGCAAGGGCTGTTGCTTGATCAATAAATGCCTGTACATCGTGCTGGTTAAACCGGTATTGCGTTATTTGCACCCCATATATTTGTAACTCTTTGCCGGCCTTTTCAATCCCATTTTGCGATTCCTGCCAGTAAGGGTCTATAGTGCCATCAGGTATGAGGGCAGCTATCCGGTATGTCCGGTTGGTACCCAGGGTGCGGGCAATCATATTTGGCTGGTAATCTAACTCCTCTATGATCTGAAGTATCTTTACCCGTACCTCTTCAGAAACCCTGCCCCGGTTGTGCAATACCCGGTCTACGGTCCCAATAGAAACATTTGCTTTCTGGGCAATATCTTTTATACGGATGGTGGGTTTGTTCACAAAAATAAAGTTATGATCTTATAGGTAAACATATATAACTAGATTATAAATATAAGAATAATTCAATTCATGAACTACAAAGTTAAAACAAAAATAATAGTGCGATAATTTACAGTGTGTCCGTACACGCAGAATTATTAAAATTATGTGTGCGGACACATTTTTTTCAAATTTTGCTTGTAAATTATATAAATTATAAATATGTTTGGTTGACTAAATGATGCGTACTTAGAAAAATCCAATTAATACCTGATTCTTATATTTGTTGTAATCTAGCTTGCTGTTTTTTTAGAAAGTGTAAATCCGTAACTCATCCCAACTATCATGGAAATCCTCAATTATCCTGAAACAACTTACGAAAAGCTGCCAGTCACCATCTTCGAGAATGCGCAAGAAGGGGCCATTAGAGCCGCACATGAGATTGCCTCAGTTATCCGGAGCAAACAAAAGGAAGGCCGGAATGCTGTATTAGGCCTGGCTACCGGTACATCTCCCATTAATGTATACCGGGAACTGGTACGCCTGCATAAAGAGGATAACCTGAGTTTCAAGAATGTAATTACATTCAATCTGGATGAGTACTATCCGATGAAACCAGATGAATTGCAGAGTTATGTCTACTTTATGCATGAACACCTGTTTAATCATATAGACATACTTCCTGAAAATATTAATATTCCGGATGGTACACTGCCTATTGAAAAAGTAAAAGAATACTGTCTCAATTATGAGAAAAAAATAGAAGCAGTGGGTGGTATAGATGTACAGTTATTAGGTATCGGACGCACCGGCCACATTGGGTTTAACGAACCAGGTTCATCCAATCAAACGGTTACTAGGTTGGTAAAGTTAGATCCATTGACTATTACCGACGCAGCCAAAGATTTTATAAAAGAAGAATTTGTGCCCCTGCGCGCTATTACAATGGGGGTTGGTACCATCATGAAAGCCCGTAAAATAATATTGTTAGCCTGGGGCGAAGGAAAGGCGAAAATTCTGCAAAAAACGATAGAAGGGAATATATCCGATGAAGTACCGGCGTCTTTCCTGCAACAGCATCCGAATGTGCAGGTAATTGTAGACCAATGGGCAGCCCTGGAACTTACCCGAATCAAAACTCCATGGCTCGTTGGGGTAGTTACCTGGAATAAAGAACTGATCCGCCGGGCAGTTATCTGGCTGAGCTTAACTACCGAGAAACCTATTCTGAAACTGACTGACGAAGATTATAAAGATGGTAGCTTAAGTGACTTGCTGGTAGAAGCCGGAAATGCGTACCAGTTGAATATTCAGGTGTTTAATACCATTCAGAATACCATTACCGGATGGCCAGGCGGCAAACCCAATTCCGATGACACCAATCGTCCGGAACGGGCACAACCCTTTCCTAAACGGTCAATTATATTCAGTCCGCATCCGGACGATGACGTTATATCTATGGGAGGTACGCTGCTACGCCTGGTAGACCAGAAACACGACGTACACGTAGCCTACCAGACTTCCGGAAATATTGCTGTATTCGATGACGATGCCCGCCGCTTTGCCGATTTTGCCCTGGATTTCTACAAGAAGATGAACCTGGGCAATGGCCAGATGGAACATTTGCATACAGAGGTAGTAGAATTTCTGAAAGGTAAGAAGCTAGGCGAAGAAGATACGTCCGTAGTACAAGATGTAAAAGCCCTGATCCGGAAAGGTGAAGCGGCTGCCGCCTGCCGCTTCTGCGGTGTAAAGGAGGAAAATGTCCATTTTATGAACATGCCTTTCTATGAAACCGGAAAAGTGCAGAAAAAACCACTGGGCGAAGAAGACATACAAGTGGTGGCAGACTTACTCCAGAAGATAAAACCCCACCAGATATTCGCCGCCGGCGACTTGCGTGACCCTCATGGAACACACCGGGTTTGTCTGGATGCTATTTTTGCGGCTCTGGAACGGCTAAAAGGTGAAGCCTGGATTAAAGACTGTTATCTATGGTTGTACCGGGGCGCCTGGCAAGAGTGGGATATTGAAGATATTGAAATGGCTGTTCCGATTAGTCCGGAGGAGTTGTTGCGGAAACGGAAAGCAATCTTTAAACACCAGTCACAGAAAGATAGCCCTGTATTCCCAGGTAACGATAAACGCGAGTTCTGGCAACGTGCGGAAGACCGCAACCGGGCTACAGCACAACTTTACGATAAACTTGGCCTTACAGAATATGAAGCTATTGAAGCTTTTGTGCGTCATAAATTTTAATTACAGGTAAACCGGCTAATCCGCTGGTATAGTTATGCCTGGCATTCAAACCTGTTAGATCTCTATATCTAACAGGTTTGTTTTTTTGTACAGTATAGTTGATTCAATGGTATAGCATTAACAGGACAAATGGTCATATAATCGCACGCAGGTTTATTTGTATATTGCTTCCATGTTTCCATTTGCAGTCAGAAAATCATTTGTCATCAGTAATCATATTGATAAAGTTCAGTTTGCAGAATCTCTGGTGAACAAACTATTACGCAAGCTGCACAAGCCGAATGTAGCCATTATCCAGAATGGATATGAGATAGTATTTAACCGAGGATTTACAGAAGTACTTATCCGGCTCAACTGGATTTCCGGCGGTCTCATTCGGGTAACTTTTAGCGGCAATCAATTACGGGTGACTTATGAGTTGAGTTTTGTACATATGTTCTGGTTAGCTTGCTTTCTTACTTCTATCATCCTGATCTCCATTATTGCCGATCAATTTTCCTTGCGGCCGGGCAGCAGCGCAACGCAACTTTGGGGAATAGGCATTTTATGGAGTTTGTATACGGCCTTGGTTTATATAACAACTGTAATCTTTGATTTACGTATGGGTAAAACAATAAATGAAGTAGAACTTAGCAGAGAAAATATTTCGCAAGAACAGCTTAGCTGGATGAGCCGCCCGGATGTTTGCCCGGCTTGTGGTGCTGCTATAGAAAAACACATGCAGGTTTGTCCGGATTGTGGATTAACCTTATAGGAGTTTCCTATATATTTGCCAGACTTGAAGTCAGGCGAAAGTTTCAGATTTTCAACTCCCTAATTTTATACTTAAGAATCACCTACATTATGCAACCAAGCTTATTAATTATGGCAGCCGGCATGGCAAGCCGCTATGGAAGTTTAAAACAAATGGACCAGTTTGGCCCATCTGGCGAAACAATTCTGGAATATGCTGTATATGATGCCATCCAGGCAGGTTTTGGAAAAGTTGTGTTTGTTATCCGCAAATCCATAGAAGATACCTTTAAAGAACATTTCAATAAAAAATTTGCTCATAAAATACAGGTAGAGTATGTATGCCAGGAACTGGATATGTTGCCGGAGCCAATACCTGTAACACCCGAACGGGTAAAGCCCTGGGGCACCGGGCAAGCCGTGTGGGTAGCCGGAGCTAAAATTCAAGAACCTTTTGCCGTGATCAATGGCGATGATTTTTATGGCCGGCAAGCTTTTCAGGTAGTGGCAGATTATTTACGCAAAGTGGATAGTAGTTCTAATAACTATTGTCTGGTGGGCTATAAGCTGGCAAATACGCTTTCGGAACATGGCTATGTTTCCAGAGGAGTTTGTGAAATAGATGAAAAAGGCAATATGGCAGGCCTGGCCGAACGCACCAAAATTGGTAAGTCTACTGATGGAAGTAGGGTAGTGTATGTGGAGGACGATGGAAAAGAATTTCCGTTAACAGGCAATGAAACTGTTTCGATGAACTTAATGGGATTTACGCCTACCATTTTTGAGCATTGCCGCCGCTTGTTCGTACAGTTTTTAAAAGAGCAAGGCCAGGAATTGAAATCAGAGTTTTATATTCCTAAAGTAGTCAATACCCTTATTCAGGAAGGCAAAGCCCAAATGAAGGTGCTATCTACTTCTGAAAAATGGTTTGGTGTAACGTATCCGGCAGACAAACCGGTAGTAATAGAACAGCTGGCCAGACTCGAAAAAGAAGGAGTATATCCTAAAAATTTGTGGGAGTAATATCTTATACGATCGGCAATAACAATCAAATCAAACCTGTTAGGTATTTCAAACCTAACAGGTTTCTTTGCTTAAATATCCCGTGCAGAAACTTTAATCGTCTGGTCAGATACGCCATAGATCAAAGCTACCGCATAGGCTGAAATTCCCTCTTTGCGGCCTACAAAACCAAGTTGCTCGGTAGTGGTGGCTTTTATGGAAATATCTTCTTCCCGGACAGACATTACCTCAGCAATGGTTTTCTTCATGGCAGGTACATAAGGATTTATTTTAGGTACCTGCAAACAAATAGTAGCATCGATATTGCTTACTTCATACCCTTGCTCCCGGATCATTTGCATTACTCTTTTCAGCAGTAGTTTGCTGTCAATGCCTTTATACTGAGGATCTTTGTCAGAGAAATGGTACCCTATGTCGCGCAGATTGGCAGCACCTAACAATGCATCACAAATGGCATGAAGCAACACATCGGCATCGGAATGGCCTAGTGCACCATGTGTATGCTCTACCTGAATGCCTCCTAGCCAGAAGGGTAATCCTTCCTTTAACTGATGTACATCGTATCCTTGTCCAACTCGTATTTTCATAATAGCTTGTTATAAATAAGACAGGTAAATATAGCTGAAAGATGCAGAAAACTTTGCTCACCTAGAGGGTATTCCTGGTTTTGCCAGTTAAAACACCGTTTGTTGAACAAATGCTTGCACAACTGGTGCTACATGCGGCAACAATGTTTCAATAAACGCCCTGTCTTGGTTAGTCCATGTTCGTGGCTTTCCAAAAATAGCAGGTTGCAAAATACCCCATAAGTTGCCTTCCAGCACCAGATGGGCATGAATGAGTGCCCGGTGACCAAATGTTTTGTTCTCAAAATCCTGGTTCAATACACCTGGGTCTGCTGTAGTTACATCTTCTATGTAGATAGACGGATCAGTACGCAAAGCGGCTGCAAATAGCGGATCTTCCTGAGGTAATGTAGCAGTGTCAGGAGTCCATTCATGCTGTAGTACATTAGGGATAGAAGCATCTTTACACCAGCAGAAGGCAATGCGTCCAACGCCCAATGCCGGGTTGTGCGCATGAATAAAACAGCGGTCTGCTTGCAAGGTTTGTGCTACCAGCGGCATCAGGTTATGCAGGAGTACTTCAGGCGGCTGGTGGCTCTCTAACAGATTTTTTATTTCTTCGGGTAACGCGGCAGTAGCAGACATAAAACTAGGTTTACTGGCTTTAACTAAAGAAAAGGAGCAGAAGTTTTCAGGTTCATACCCTCGTGCATAACCGATAGAAGTAGACTAAGGGGACCTTTTTGGCTAAAAAAACGTTATACTTATTCAGCCTATTGTAAAACAGACCATTTTTAACCAAAAACCAAACGAACTTATGATTTTATCAAAAAAGAAAACCCCAGTTTATCAGAAAATAGTATTCTCCATTACGGAGTATTTAAAGAAAAAAGGATACGAAAATATACAGGCGCAAGGCATTGATGAATACCAGGATCCGGCGCATATTACCAGAAAAGGTGCCGACGAAAGCTTTACGCCAGATTTAACTGCCCGCAGAGATGGCAGTAAGCATTATTTTGAAGTAGTAGATTATCCGAAAAAAGACAAAAACCTGATTGTCTCTAAGTGGATGATTCTTTCTACACTGGCTAAGCAGCTAAACGGAAAACTGCATTTAATGGTGCCTCACGGGCAAATGAGTTTTACTAACCGCATTATCCAATCGAATAATATTGATGCACAGGTGCTCTCTTTGAAAGAGCTATAGGCGGCCACATTTATAAAAAATAGATTCATTCTGCTGCTCAGGCAATTTTTTGTTCTGTAAGAAATAAGCTAATGGCTTACGTATTGTTACCTTGTTTCTTATGGAACTGCTCAGCAGAAAGGTCTTCTATCCTGCAATGAATCTACAACGCATGTCAGATAGAAGCTATACTTCTTTCAGCAAGAACCAACCTAAGATTTACCCAAGTATAAACCTGTTAGGTTTTGAAAACCTAACAGGTTTATACTTGGGTAAACATTTACTGTAAAAGCTATAAAATACCACCAACCGATAGCCAAAGTTCCTGTAGCTTGATCAGGTTTTCTTTATTCAATCCTATAGATGCCGCAGCCATTGTTGCCACCGGGCTGATTGGCAGTGTAACTGGGTTTGCTCCCTTTATTAATCCACAGCTAACATCTTACAAAATAATTGATATGCTGCTTTATGATCTGGACGAAACCGGGCATATGCACCATGTAACCAAAATTGATAAGCCAGAAGTGGTGCGGTCTATTCCGGTAGATCTGGGAGAGTTAAAAGTATTGAACACATTGCAGCAGTTCGGAATATTCGACTACAAGTTTTCTGTTGGGGATCAGGCTGCTGACGAGCAACTATATTTCAGAGAATATTATAAAAAAAGAACGCTGTAAAGTGAATATGATTCAACTGTCGGATGTCCAACGCAGTCCGGTGAAGTCCTATAAACTACTTTTACATGTGCCTGATTTCAAGGATATCAAATACTTTGATTTTGTGAAGCTAAAGAATAATGTAGTCCTGGTATATTTTCAGACTGAAAATGCCATGTCTTTCAAAATCTTGTCTACTAAAGATCTGTATTGAGTGGCCATGCAATAAAAATCTGCCTAAACAGCCCCTTATTAACCAAATACAGCGCAACTTTGCAGAAGACTATTCTTTAGTAGCTATGCACCCCTATATGGCCAAGCGTTTTGTAAAGGCAAGCCCTCCGGTAGAAAAGATTACTCTAGCCTACTGGTTTATTTTTAAAGACAATCAGTTGCTGGTAGAAGATAAAGGAGAGCTGGCAAGTATACCTTTGTTGGCAGACATCAGCCAGCTAGGGAATATTATTCGGCAGCAATACCTGGGCCTATGGGAAGAAATACATTGCTACGCTGTAGAACTGGAGCCAGCAGTAGGATTGCCTTCGCAGCTGCGATGGACAGGCTTGCGGCAAATATATGGATTATTACCGGACGTGTTTTTCTCTCTGGCCGGAGAAGCTATACAGATTGTGGATTGGGACCGTACTCATCAGTTTTGTGGCCGGTGTGGTACGCCTACAGAATATGTAGGATATGAATTTGCTAAAAAGTGTCCGGCCTGTGGCTTATCAGCTTATCCGCGTATCTCCCCGGCTGTAATTGTACTGATTGAGCATAATCACAAAGTACTATTAAGCCGTTCTCCTCATTTCCCGAAAGGGATGTATAGTATCCAGGCAGGTTTTGTAGAACCAGGCGAAAATCTGGAACAAGCCGTGGAAAGGGAAATAATGGAGGAGGTAGGCATCCAGGTGAAAGAGATATCCTACTTTGGTAGCCAGCCCTGGCCGTTTCCTAATTCTTTGATGATTGGCTTTACGGCAAAATATGCCGGAGGTGACCTGACCGTGGATAAAACAGAAATAGAAGAAGCCGCCTGGTATAGTGCCGATGATTTACCCAGCATTCCGCCTCCTTTAAGTATTGCCCGCAAACTAATTGATCATTTTGTAGAAAAGCAACGCAAGCCCTGAAACAGACAGAATTGCAGAAGTATGGACCTTATCTTCAGTCTATGGCCGGTAAAGGTGTGGTATTAGTGGCTAACAATCATACCAAACTGTTCTTCTTCTTGCTGCAATTTCTTAAGCAAAGCCAGTGTGTTATGTAGATCTTCGCTGCAAACAGTGATGAATGCCCCTTTTTTTGCATATTTTACTGCATGTACTACTGATTCGGTTTCTGTGGCTATTACTTTTACAGGTTTAGCAGGAGCAGTCTTTTCTATTCCCTGCCTCATCAGGTGAACAATCTCCATATCGGCACGGCCGCGTAAATCTTTATCCTGGCGGATAATAATCTCATCAAACATTTGTGCGGAAAGTTCACCAAGCTTAAGGATATCTTCATTTCTCCGGTCGCCTACACCAGTAACAATGCCAACTTTTGGGCTATCTGCTATGGTTGCTAGAAATTGTGCCAATGCCCGGAACCCTGCCGGATTATGCGCATAATCTACCATCACTTTAAACTCATTGAATTCAAATATATTTAACCTTCCAGGTGTTTGTTCGGGCGAAGGGATAAATGTCTGCAAAGCCTGGCGGATATCTTTTATAGCAAAGCCCCGGATATACCCGGTTAAAACAGCCGGTAAAATATTTTGTATCATAAAACCAGCCTTTCCTCCGAATGTCAGCGGAATAGTGTCTACTTGTTCTATGCGGGTTTTCCATTTCCCTTCATACACCGTAATGTATTTTTCTTCTACTACCACAGCCAGTCCCTCTTGCTCGCAATGTCTTTTAATGCGTGGGTTGTGGGCATCCAGGCTGAACAAAGCTATTTTACAATCCAGGTCCCTGGCCATATCGTACACCAAATCATCATCGGCGTTTAAGATAGCATAGCCATGGTTGCTTACACTCTCCGGAATCACACTTTTTACTTTAGCCATTTTCTCCAGGGTATCGATGTTATTTATTCCCAGGTGGTCGTCACTAACATTAGTAACTATGCCTATATCACAATAGTCAAATCCTAACCCTGACCGCAAAATTCCTCCTCTGGCACACTCTAATACGGCAAAGTCTACCGTAGGATCTTTAAGTATAAATTCTGTACTGGCAGGTCCGGTACAATCGCCTTGTACCATTAGTTTATCGCCAATATAAATGCCATCTGTTGTGGTGTACCCTACCTGATAGCCTGCTTTTTTGGCCATATGAGCAATAAGCCGGGTAGTGGTAGTTTTTCCATTCGTTCCTGTAACCGCTACAACAGGAATACGGGAGTTGCTTCCAGCTGGAAACAACATATCAATTACTGGTTTGGCAACATTTCTGGCTAAGCCTACTGTCGGGCATAAGTGCATCCGGAAACCGGGTGCCGCATTTACTTCTAATACTGCTCCGCCATTCTGGGTAATGGGTGAATCAATAGAAGGGGCCATAATATCTATTCCGCAGATATCCAGGCCAACAATACGGGCAATACGTTCGGCCATAGCAATAGTATCAGGGTGTAGCTGGTCGGTTACATCCGTTGCCGTACCACCGGTACTTAGGTTAGCCGTTTTTTTCAAGTGCAACACTTCTCCCTTCGTGAGTACCGAATCCAGAGTAAATCCTTTTTCTGCTAATAATGCATATGAAACTTCATCTAGCTGGATGGCCGTTAATACATTTTCGTGACCTGATCCCCTAGCCGGATCGCTATTTATCTGATCTATAAGTTGACGGATCGTAGAACGGCCATCGCCGGTTACGCAGGCGGGTGTCCGTAAAGCTGCTGCAACCAGTTTATAATTGATAACTAACAAACGGAAGTCATGTCCGGCTATAAGTTTCTCGACAATAATACTGGCTGAAAAAGTTTTAGCGAGGGCAAAAGCTTTTTCTAGCTCATCCCTGTTTTTGATACCTATAGTAGCTCCTTTACCTTGGTTACCGTCTACAGGTTTTATTACCAGCGGATAGCCAATATGATCAGCTACTGCATTTAGTTCTCCGGCTGTATGGACAATCATTCCTTTGGGAACTGGAATAGCAGCTGCACCTAATATTCGTTTGGTTTCTTCTTTATTACAGGCAATGTCTACCCCAAGGCTACTGGTTTGAGAGGAGATAGTGGCCCGTATGCGTTTCTGGTATTTGCCGTAGCCAAACTGAATAATGGGTGTGCCTTCTAACTTAAAGTAAGGTATATTTCTATTTTTAGCTTCTTCCAGAATAGATCCTGTACTAGGGCCGGGATACTCTTGTAAAGCTATTTTCCGCAGCGCAACTATATCGGCCTGCACATTGTATAAAGAGCCACTTATCAATGCTTCTGCAATTCTGACGGCGGCCGCTGCAGCATATAAACCAGCTTTTTCCTCCTGGTAGGCAAACACTACAAAGTATACGCCTTCTTCTCCCGTGCCCCGGGTGCGGCCAAACCCACAGTCCATGCCAGCCAGGGTTTGCAGTTCCAGGGCTATGTGTTCAATTACATGACCCATCCAGGTACCTTCTTTTACCCGTTTCAGAAAACCACCTGCCTGCCCTTCAGAACAATAATGGGTATATAAACTGGGGATCTGATTTTCTAAATTTTCTGCAAAGCCGGGTATTTTGTTGGTAGGCAAATGTTCTAGTTCCTCCAGGTCCAGCTTCATTACAATCAGCTTATGGTACCTGACAGACCAATAGTTGGGGCCACGCATAGCCTTTATCTCATGGACTTTCATATAAATGATGGGATTATAAGTAGGTGGTTATATTCGCAGGCTGGTAGATAAAAATATAATTTTTTTGTGATAAACTTTAATTATTGTTTTATACGAATAAATCGTGAAGATGTGACATTTTAAAATAAAAAAATTAGCAGCAAACTTTTAATGGTATTAGTTTTGTATAAATAATAGGCAAGTAATTATTTAATACTATTTAAATAAAGTGCATTAGATGAGTATACGTATTCCCAAAGGAAAATTGATTGCAATTGGAGGAAATGAAGATAAGGGGACATGCCCGGAGCCTAACCACCCTCCTAAATATTATTTGAACTTTTTTGAGTTTGGTATTTTACGCCGGATTCTTCAGGAAATGAAAGGAACCGACTCCCGGGTAGAAATTATTACGTCTGCCTCGGAAATTCCGGAAGAGGTAGGTGAAAATTATGTGCAGGCATTTGCAAAACTGGGATGTAAGAATATTGGCGTTATGCACATAAAAAGCCGGAAGGATGCCGAAGACATCCGTTTGCTGGATAGAATCAGGCAAGCCGATGGGGTCTTGTTTACAGGAGGAGATCAGAGCCGCTTAAGCCGTTTTTTCAGAGGAACGGAATTTTTAGAGATCCTGCAGGAGCGGTACCAGAATGAGCCTTTTGTTATTGCCGGTACAAGTGCCGGAGCAATGGCCATGTCTAAAACCATGATTTATGGGGGTAGTAGTTCAAATTCCTTAGTAAAAGGAGCAGTAAAACTAACTCAGGGATTGGCATTTATTAATAATGTCGTAATAGATACCCATTTTGTAACCCGTGGCCGGTTTGGCCGTCTGGCCGAAGCCGTAGCAGAGCATCCCAGATGCATAGGAATAGGCTTGGGGGAAGATACAGGCGTGTTAATTACCGAGGGTGATCAGATGGAAACGATTGGTTCTGGTCTGGTACTGATCTTTGACGGACACCATATTAAGCATTCTACCATTACCAGTATTGAAGATGGAGAGCCTCTTTCTATTGAAAATATGGTAATTCATGTACTGGCCAAAGGGAATTGCTATCATTTGAAATCCAGAAGTTTTCATGCAAAAATGCCTGCACAAGTAATTGGCTAACAACAGTTAAGTAAGCCAATTGTACATATTACTTTGGGCTCTGTAAGCTTAGCTTGCAGAGCCTTTTTTATAGAGAAGAAAATTGCTGTAGATGCCAGGTTTCCAGAGCAAAAGCCTGCGCAAGAAATACACTACCAGATCCCTGAAACACATCTTAAAGACAGAATAGTATTCAGGGATCTGGTAGTGTACTTTCGGGCCAATAGTGTAGCTCATTATTCTTCAGAATTCTCTAAGCTAAGGGCTTCTCTGGTAGGGGCAGTATTAATAATTTTTAAATATTCTTTTTCTTTCCGGCGCATTTCCTCTTGCGTGGCCGTGAGTTCTTCCATATTCTGCCGCATTTCTTCTTCTTGTGCCCTTAATTCTTCGGCTTGCTGCTGGGCTATTTCCAGTAATTTTTTTGTTCGGGCAGTTGTATCTACACCAGCTATGGCTGCTCCTATGCTTTCGGCTATTTTCTCAATAAAGCCTATCTGGTAGCTTTCCAGCTTGGTAAAAGAGGCAAGCTCCAGCACTCCGAATATTTGTTCGTTTACTTTCAAAGGCATGATCAGCAAGCAAGCCGGATTTGCACCTCCCAAACCAGACGTAATGGTAATATACTCATTGGGCAGCTGAGTAACATAAATAGGTTCTTTTTCCTGAACACAGCGGCCAACCATACCTTCGCCTATTTCTATCCGTTTGCTGAAGTATTTTTTCCGGTCAAAAGCAACGCAAGACTTCAGTTCAATAAAAACATCCTGTGAATTAGACGAATTCACCACAAATAATCCACCCTGGTTAGCATCCAGATACTTGACAACAAAGGCCACTATGTTGGTGTAAATATCTTCTGTTTCATGGTTTTTCCGGAGAATCTCACTCATCTTGGCCAGGCCTTCATTTACCCAGTTTCTTTTCTTGTCTTCCTCAGCTACCGTTTTTAGTTTATCCTTCATGTTGCCAAGAGCCATAGCCAGACTATCGGATTCAGCTGAATCTATTATGAGGGAGGTTTCATACTGGCCTTGCCCAATGGCATCTGCAAAAGCAGTCATTTTCTCCAGACGGATTTTTTCCTTTTCTAGCTTGGTTTGCTGCTCCATAGCTAGCTGTTCGCTACGCGACTGCAATTTGTATAAGATGAAAGCCATGGCAGCAAACAGGCCACCTAGTAAAAATAGCACCATAACAGATACTCTTTCTGTCGTATGAATATCGTCACGTACTTTAGCCAGTATTTGCTTTTTTAGCTCATCCAGAGAAACCTGCGTTTTCTCATACGCAGCATCAAACTTGGTATCTAATTCTCCGCCGGCTTCTTCCCCTGAAGATGCTTGGCTTGTAGTATTGATAAGTGTATCTGTTGCCAGACGTACTTTACTAGTATGTTTGCTCCGCCACCGTTCTCTGGTAAATCCTTCGAGGGCTACAATATCTTCAATTGTTTGCCGGACAGTAAGTTTTATATCTGGGTCGGCTATTTTTTCGAAGGTGCCCAGTTCTGTTTTTGTACCATCCAGAATACCAGTTAATATTTGCCTGGACCCTGTAAACTTAGTTATCACATCTTTTTCAGGATTAATCGTAGTATCACCAGCCATAAATTCTTCAAACCAGAGGTGAGCAACCGTAGTTTTAAACTTGAGGTTATCGCTCACTTGAATGAAAGGCTGATTTTGTGCATAACTGTCTTTAATCTGCTGATTGGTTAGACGTACCAGAAAAATAATGAAAACACCGGTTAACAGAACTGCTCCGGTTAAAATATATGATAATTTATATTTCATGCTTGGTATGCTAGTTGCCCTCCAGGTTAAAATCAGGTTCAATAGATAAATAGAAAAACAAACCAGTAGTTGACTGATCTTCTTGCCAGGCAATCGGCAAACTAATACCAGGTACAATCTGACTTTGGCCAGCTTTAAATGCGTACCGTATGCCTGGGTTTACTAACAACTGGTGTTGGTTAATCACATGGCCAGCGTCATCAAACTGATCATTGAAAGAGGACATATACTCTAACATGCCATTTATCCTGTCATTTGCAAGCCAGATAATGCTGGCGCCTGCATGGAAATGCGTAAGGTCTTGTTGGCTGAAATCGTCCTGTGAGGATGGCTCAGCAAGGGAGTAATGGGCATTCTTCAAGAAAGTAAATCCTGCATTATAATGTGTAACCAGCTTGTTAGATAGCATTTTGGATACTGGTAAATTTACCTGTGTGCCCCATGCCCCAGAACCTAAACCCTTGCTAACATCCCCAGTCGGAATGATCAGACTCAGACGGGGGGTTACCAGCGCCCAATTATTTTTGCCAGCCAGTTCATACCGGTAATTTACCATTACATCTCCAAGCCCATGGCCATTGGGCAGCAGAGAAGGGAACATAAAATAGTTTAATGTATAGCTGAATTGATGCTTTACCCCTTTTAGCGGCAGTTCATGGGTAAAACTATAGGCCATATCTCCCTGCCGGATTTTTGTAAAATAGCAGGTGGAAATGAACTGGACAATGCCTTTCTGCTGGTTAAAGGCTTCTTCTACAAAAAAAGAATTGTCTTCGATGAGAGGCGCCTTAAATGAATTGTATGTTTTTTTGTGTGCATACAAGCTATCCTGCGCCTGTAAATTTTCGGCAAAAAGCAGCGTTATCCATATCAGAGTGGGTCTGCCAACATGCCAGAGGAACGTGTTTTTCATAGTAAAGTAGTTAACAAGTGTTATGATAATGCGAAGGTGATCAACCTGGTGTATGCCAGGCCAGAAAATCGGGAAAGAGAATCTAACCGGACGGCTGCTAGCTACCGGAAAATGGAGCGTAACAGTATCTGGTTTTTATGATGGGTTTAGATTATAACAGTACAGACCTGTAAGGGTTGTCTGAGGTATGAATACTGCCTCTAAAACTAGGCGCTTATTTGGTAATGGCAGTGGGTAAAGTGAGTACAATAATTACATGGGTGAGGTGTGAAGTAAATTGCTAATACATAGTGACTTAGCATATAATCTTTCGCTAGCTGTAGGTTGCCAGGCTATGTGAATTCAAAAATAAAGTTTAATTGATAGGTTAATATTAATTCAGAAAAAGCCTATTATTCTCTATCTTCGGCTTTTGCTATGTATGCATCATTCTGCTATACCAGCGGACATATATACATGATTTGTTTCAAACCTTTCATGCATTAATTTATAAGTAATTACTTAATCTACTTCATAACCTACTTATGTACAACGGCTTACTTCATACCCATTCATTACTCCGATTCATTATTTTACTTTTGTTAGTCATTGTTATAGGTGTATCCTTAATGGGCTGGCTCAATAAAAAACCGTTTGCCCAGCGGGATTATAAGTTAGCTACCTGGCTCATGATTGCTACTCATACGCAACTAATTCTGGGATTGGTACTCTACGTTATTAGTCCCTGGGTACGTTTTATGAGCGGAGCCATGCAGGACCCGAATATCCGCTACTGGACGGCCGAACATATTACCGGAATGATCCTGGCTGTTGTACTGATAACCATGGCCCGTGTCTCCGCCAGAAAAGCAGTAGGGGATGTGAGAAAATACCAGCGTCTGTTCTGGTTTAATGGTATAGCTTTGTTGATTATTATCACTACTATCGTTTTCAGTGGGCGGGGCTTGTTTGGTGCCAGTTTCCTGGGTAATTATTAGCAGGTACACGTAAAGGTGTGCACTATAAGCTACTATAAGCTACTGTCTGATGTATTTGATCTGTGAGGGTAGTATACCTCACAGGTTTCTATCATCCAGAAGTATACTATATGCTGGAAAGGAGCGGAGATAGTTTACTGATGACAATTTCTATTTTTTTTCAATTACTCATTATTTTCCTGCACTACTAGCTCAAATGTATCCAGGTTGAGGCAGCACAAGTTCCCTACTTCCTTCTGGCGTCCAAAATTAAATAGGCCTTTCCTGAATTTAGCTAACCCATAATAACAGCCATTATCCAGGGGGATAATCAGGCTTCTGTTTTCTACCCGTTTTATGATCTCCGGGAGGGGAGTTATTTTGTGGCCATGCACAACTATTTTAGGCCCGGGGTTATAGGAAAATTGTTTTTCCCAAACCATCGTGCTGTAATCTGTAAACGGACGAGGATGTTTAAAATCGATAGCCGCGTGTACCAGGTAAAAATTATCTAGTTCATAGAAATAAGGCAAAGACTTGAAAAAAGCTACATAGGTATCAGGAAGTTCACCTGTAGCATCCAGCAGATCAGGTGCATCCCATAATCTGTCAGCAAATTTTATGTGCGGAGGCATTTGGTTCTTATGCAACTGCCAGGCACCCAGAATCATCTCTTCATGATTGCCACGTAGGGGATATACCTGGTAATTTTCCGTTTTGAGCCGTAAAATATAGTCCAGTACGCCGGCGTTGCTTTCGCCCCGGTCTATATAATCGCCTAGTAAAAACAGCTGATCTGCAGAAGTTAGTTGAAGCCGGTTTTCCAGAAGATGCCTGAAGGTTTTCAGGCAACCATGTATGTCAGACACAACAAACCTACGGCCATTGCCTGTATGCGAAATAAATGTCATCTCTCGGGAAAAGGGTTAGCTGGCTGAATCAACTGTGGCTGTTTTCTCTAACAGTTGCAGCAATGCATTCGGCGCCACTAAGCTTTCATTGCGGATTTTCTGTTGCAGTTTCAAAATGCCACCAATTAATGCCTCAGGGCGCGGCGGGCACCCGGGCACATATACATCTACCGGAATAATGCGGTCTACGCCTTTTACTACATGGTAGCCGTGTTCCCAGTAAGGGCCACCACAGTTAGAGCAACTACCCATTGAGATCACGTAGCGGGGTTCAGCCATTTGTTCGTATAAGCGGCGGATACGGTCGGCCATTTTAAACGTTACCGTGCCTGCTACAATCATCACATCCGACTGACGGGGAGAAGGGCGGGGAAAAACACCGAACCTATCCAAATCGTAACCGGAAGCAAAGGTAGACATCATTTCTATGGCACAGCAGGCCAGACCAAAACCCATCGGCCATAAAGACGAAAGCCGGGCCCAGTTCAGTAAATCTTCTGTTCTGGTAATGACTACGCCACCTGTTCCAAACTTTTGATCTAACAATCCCATAGAGTAAATTTATAGATAGAATAAAAAATAGCTATACTGTATTGCTGCTGTATTAGCTGAATGCTTTTTTTACACCGAATAGTTCGTTCGTCGGTACAATTATTAGGAAACAAAGGTATACTCATCCGCCTTTTCATACCCATTTCCCGGAAAGAAACCTGCTTAACAAACCACCTCACTACCGGCAAAAATACTCAAGACATTTTCACCGACTTTTTTCCGCTGTTTACCGGATTTCTGGTACGTATTACCCGGGTAGCTATAGACTTCTGTTGGCCGCCGGTATATCTTTGATCAAAATTAAAAATAAATGGACAATAAACAGACATCTTCACGGCCCAGATCAGGAAAAGTACTGGCGGGCTTTATATTAATAGGCGCAGGCACCATCTTACTATTACATCAGTTAGGCTATTTCTTTCCATCTTGGCTGTTGAGCTGGCCCATGATCTTAATTGTGGTTAGCCTGGTAATAGGTGCTAAAACTCAGTTTGCCAATTCATCCTGGTTGCTGCCTTTTGCAGTAGGTATAGCTTTTCTAATAGACCGGGCTCTGCCCAATATCAATATCTCCAGGTACATTGCTCCGGCTGCCATTATTTGCCTGGGTTTATGGGTGATGTTTGGAAAAGCCCATCGGTGGAAGTTTAAACGCCTCCAAGAAGCTCATGCACACTGGGAACCTGTAACTGAACCGCCTTATGTGCATACCTATACACATGCGCAGGCTGATCCATCGGGTGAGCATCTGGAAGCGGTTTCTGTTTTCGGCGGGAGTAAAAAAACAGTGTTTTCGAAGAATTTTATAGGAGGGGAAGTAGTAACAATTGTAGGTGGTGTGGAAATAAACCTGAGTCAGGCAGATATACAAGGCCGGGTAATCCTGGAGGTTGTACAAATATTTGGAGGTACCAAAATTATTATTCCTTCTCACTGGGACGTGGTATCAGATGAAATGACGGCCATCTTCGGAGGGATAGAAGACAAACGGGTACAACATATTTCACGGGCCTATCCCGACAAAGTATTGGTGTTGAAAGGAACTGCCTTATTTGGGGGGATAGAGATACAAAACTTTGGCTAAGACAAGTATAAGCCTATACGAACATTCTTATGGCACATTCCTTTTTCATTATCGGACTTGGTTTTCTGCTGAACCTTAAACCGGAAATAGCCGGGCAAAAAGATGCCATATCGGCTTCGCTGATTCCGGCTCTGGGGCAGCTGTTGCAAAACTACCTATTTACCGGCATGCAACTGCTTGTGTGTTTTTTGGTGCTGTATGTAGTATTCCGGAAATGGCATATGCGCTACACAGGTAAACTCTATTAACCGCTGAACACATATGCGCCTTTTATTTGGGCTTCAACTTTTAACTTATACATATTCTTTCATTTAACACAGTAGTATATGACTTGGTATTTAGCAAAACTTATATTCCGCATCATTAGTGGGGAAGGCGAGCACCGCCCGCAGTTTGATGAGCAACTGCGTTTGCTGTCTGCCGAAAACTGGCAACAGGCCCTGGAAAAAGCAGAAGCATTGGGTGCACAAGGGCAGGATACCTTTTTAAACAGTAAACAGCAAAAAGTACAATGGCAGTTTATTAATGTAGTTGAACTATCGGTGTTGGGTAATCTCAAAGACGGATTAGAACTACACTACCGCATAGCTGAGCCGCACGATCCGGACCAGTACATTGAGTCTGTGCACCAGCGGGCAGCACAAATTGCCGGCAGATCTTTTGCCCATTTTTCATAATGGTTGCCATATCTCAACCCCTGTAGCAGCACGTGAAATACTAACTATTTTTAATACTTATTGAAGTGGCTGAGTCTCCTGTTTCAGATGCTAATGTAAAAACTGTGTTTGTTGCCTGCTGGCTTTTGCTGGCTCTCTTGCAGGCATATGCCCTATACAGTTTTGCAATAGACTGGCCCATTGCCCTGGCCGATAGCTTGCTTACTAACCTCTTGCTGGCAAGTACTTGCTTACTTATCAGCAACAACTTACGGTATTACAGGCCTGAAAAAGACCGGTATGTTTACTTATTAATCTGGTGTTTATTCTTAGCTGGCTTATGGTTATTTATCAGTTACCAGGTGCTTACACTTATCTTCTCCAGCAAAAGAGAGTATTTGTTGTTTCTGGAAAAATCATTGATTGTACGTTTCGATATTGCTTTTCTCACGCTGGGCTGGATTGCTATGATCAGTGCCTTATGGTACAACCGGCAAGATCAGAAATTACAGGAGCAGCGCAAACTGGATGCAGAGAAACTGGCAAGAGAAGCAGAGTTGTATAAGCTCCGGCAGCAATTACAGCCGCATTTTCTGTTCAACAGCCTTAATTCAATAAGTGCCCTGGCCGGGAGTCGGCCTGAAGAAGCCCGCAAAATGATTCATCAATTGTCGGATTTTCTGAGAGGTACTTTACGCAAGGAAGAAGAGCAATGGGTAAGTCTGGGAGAAGAGCTTCAGCATTTGCAATTGTATTTAAATATTGAGAAAGTACGCTTTGGGCACCGGCTCTCTACAGAAATTGACTATACCGAAGAATGTACAAGCCTGCTATTGCCACCTATGCTGTTGCAGCCAGTAGTAGAAAATGCCATTAAATTTGGCTTATATGATACCATTGATACAGTAACTATTACGGTGCAGGCTACTTGTATGGATAAGCATCTGGTAATTACTATCCAAAATCCTTACGACCCGGATACGGCCAACCCCAGGCAGGGTACAGGTTTTGGCTTAAGTGGCGTACAGCGGAGATTATTTCTGCTGTTTGGCCGGAACGATTTGCTCGAAACAAAAGCACAACATCATACATTTACCACCCAACTAACGATACCACAGAAATGACCCGCGTAATCCTGATAGATGACGAACCGCTGGCCCGGATGATTGTTACTGAATATTTGCAAGCGTATCCGCAACTAACCATAGTGGAAGAGTGTAACAATGGATTTGAAGGTGTAAAAGCCATTGGGCAACACAAACCGGATTTAATCTTTCTGGATATTCAGATGCCTAAAATTAATGGCTTTGAAATGCTGGAATTAGTAGACAAGCCTCCTGCCGTCATCTTTACTACGGCGTTCGATGAATATGCCTTACGTGCCTTTGAAGCGCATGCAGTGGACTACCTGCTTAAGCCTTTTACCAAAGAACGGTTCGATAAAGCCTTACAACGATGGATGGAACAGCGGACCAATGCAGATGCCAGCTTAGCTAAAACAACTGCTTTATTGGAAACCGTGGCTCAATCACCAGCCCAGCAAGACCGGATTGTGGTAAAAACAGGAAGTAAAATATCCATTATTCCAGTGCAGGAAGTACAATACCTGGAAGCCTACGACGATTTTGTGAAAATTCATACCGCGCAAGGGATGTTTGTGAAAAATAAAACCATGCACTATTTTGAGCAACAACTGGATAGCCGGTTATTCGTACGGGTTCACCGTTCCTACATTCTGCAAATTCAGCACATTACCAGGATAGATCCTTACCAGAAAGATTCCTATATAGCTGTGTTGCGTACAGGGGCGCAAATTCCCGTAAGCCGCAACGGCTATGCCAAGCTGAAAGAGGTGCTCGGGTTATAGATATAAAGAAAAGAATTACTCGTTTTATAAACTATATAATACTGTATAATTAAGTGTCAAAAAGTTAGCTTTCTATTTCTGCTTGCTCTAGAGGTTGAGCTACAGGTGACTTTCCGGCGTACTTCCGGTTTATTTGTTCATATAGCTGCGCAGGTACATTGGTTTTGAAGGTAGGAGTTTTTATTTGTGGTTTTACCCAGTCTAAGTACCCTTTTACCCAGGCATAGGCCAGGCCAAGAACCAGTATGCCCACAAACAGGAACATTTCAGCCAGGGCAAACCATCCCCAGAGCCCGTTGGTTGCTTGTATCAACTCCCGGTTGCCAAATACAGTTGCCCATGGAAAAAGAAATACCAATTCCACATCAAACAAAATAAAAATGAGAGCTACAATATAAAACCGCACATTAAACTGCCCCCAGGCACTGCCAACAGGTTCTTCGCCACACTCATACGATGAAAGTTTTTCTACATTGGGGCGGTTAGGCCGGATCAGGCGGGCAACTGTTAGGGCTACAATGACAAATACTATTGCTCCTACAATAAAGAGCAGAATGTATCCGAACTCAGAAATCTGTGAATGCTGCATAAGCGCCTGAATAAATGGCTAAGTTAGCAAAAAGCCTGATAGAATCTATCAGGCTTTATACGATTCGTTGCTTTTGTATGGATTATTAATTGGTCAATAAGCTGATAATTAAGAGGACAACACCTACTCCTAAGGCAAGTATGCCTATGGTGGATGCTGTGCCAGAAGTAGCCAGAACCAGCACCAGACCGACAATTGCTAGCAGAGCACCCAACGCAACTAAGGTAGTATTCGCCTGAGGCGCATTGGCTTTTTTTGCTTTCATGATGTCGAATTTTTTTTCTGCTTTAGCCAGCAGTTGTTTGGCAGCATGTTGATCTTTCGCACTGGCCTGCTGCACTACATTTTCAGAAGTTGCCGCCTGCTTTTCTACTTTACGGGCTAGTTTAGCTACTTTGCGGGCTAGTTTTGGGTTTTCTATAGCTAGCTCATTTACAGAGGCAGCTAAATTTTCAGATACCGCCGGCAGCATAGTTGGGTCACTGCTGGCAACCAGTTCTACATCGTCGGCAATAGTGGCTTCAGGCCCGGCTTGTGCCGCTTGTGGCGATTCAGTTGTTTCTGACAAGTAGGCGTGGTTGTGAATGGTTGAATTTTGTGCAAGTTTAGGAGAGCTGCAAGACGTCCATACGCATAGCAAACCAAACAATCCCATCCAGCGGATGGAGATCGCAGAAGAAGAGATAATTTTTCTCATGATAGAAAGGTTTAGGTACTGGTGATTAGTAGTGTATGATAAGCTGTACAAACGGAAAAAGGGCTGTAAAAGATATACTTTTACAGCCCTCCAGCTAAATA
Organism: Rhodocytophaga aerolata; assembly: GCF_030503435.1. Classification (GTDB taxonomy): domain Bacteria; phylum Bacteroidota; class Bacteroidia; order Cytophagales; family 172606-1; genus Rhodocytophaga; species Rhodocytophaga aerolata. The sequence goes on along the minus strand of NZ_JAUKPO010000002.1, from coordinate 396,378 downwards.
TTTACTATACCTGTTGCTTTCCTGATTAAATTACTTCCAAGGCAGCCAGCAAGATTACTACTAAGCCTACTACCAATGCCAAGCTACCTAACCCGGCCAGTACACCGCTATAAGCAGCAGCACCTACGATGATTAGTAAAAGCCCTACCACAGCAATGATGATACCTACTTTTACCTGCTGATCCATGGCTTTGCCTTCTTTAGCAGCTTTTTCAGCTTTAATATCCATTTTCTTTTGTGCTTTTTCCAGCTTCTTTACGGCTGTTTTCATCAGAATTTTAGCAGGCAGAGATTTTACTTTGTTTTCTTTGCCAGCTTTTACTTCTTGTTTAGCAGGAGCTGCGTGTTGAGTTGAAGCGGTGGTTTCTTCAGTTGCAGCAGATTCCATGGTGGCATTCGTACCAGCAGCGGCAGGCGCATCATCTTCTTCAGCGCTGGCTGTGAAAACAGGGGCTTCAGCAGTTAAAATTTCTTGTTTTTCAATAGTTTGGGCAAAACTAACAGAGTTTCCGGCTGTGCAAAAAAATACAGCAGACATCGCTCCCAGAGCGAAAAGACGTTTGGTGAAGGTACTTTGTTTTTTCATAAAAAGGTTTGATTTAATGAGTAGTTAAGTAATTTGCTCTAAAAACTTCCAATTATATACTATTTTTTATAATTATTTAATGATTCCGCTTATTTTGTAGAAAAAATATTGCAAAATTCTCCAGCAACTGATAGCTCTTAGTATTTGCAGAGTAGGCTTCCAGATTCAGGGCTTAATGGCTGTCTACGGCATAAGTAACCACTTTGTAGCAAAATTCTTGGAAAAAAATTTGCTTGTTTTTGCAACTCATTCACAATGAACGTATAACCGATTTTCCGATTTGTGGGCTTACCGGAATTCCCTTTTTTCAGGCAACTGCATCAGTTTTCTGCTTTCTTTCGTTACATTTGTTAAACCATCATGAGCAGATCTGCTCAGTTTTAAGTATATAATTCATAATTAGTTGTACGTGTATCACCAACCAGTACTGTTACAAGCATGTATAGACGGGCTCCAGATAAAGCCGGAAGGTACATACGTAGATATAACGTTCGGTGGCGGCGGCCATTCCAAAGCCATTCTGGAAAAACTCAATGGCGGTAAGCTTTTTGCCTTCGATCAGGATGCTGATGCTGCACAGAATGCCAAAGAAATAGAACATCCGGGGTTTACCTTCATAGAGGCTAATTTCAGGCATATACGCAGGTATCTAAAGCTATATGGGGCCGGGCAGGTAGATGGCATACTTGCAGATCTGGGGGTTTCATCTCATCAGATAGATTCTCCGGAAAGAGGTTTTTCTACACGTTTCCAGGCCGACCTGGATATGCGGATGGACCGTAGTGCATCCCTTACTGCTAAGTCTATACTAAACCTGTATACAGAAGATCAGCTGCATAAAATATTCGGGATGTATGGCGAAGTGAAAAATGCGAAAACTCTGGCGGCCACTATCGTAAAAGAACGCTTTGCCAGACCCATAGGTACAGTAAATGAGTTAAAAGCCATACTGAATAAGTTTGCTCCCAGAGGGCGGGAAAATAAATATTATGCTCAGGTATTTCAGGCGTTGCGCATAGAAGTAAATGAAGAGTTGCGGGTACTGGAGGAGTTTCTTGAGCAAACTGTAGTACTACTCAAACCCGGAGGCCGCCTGGTGGTAATGTCGTACCATTCGCTGGAAGACCGGCTGGTAAAAAACTTTATAAACAAAGGAAAATTCTCAGGCGAAGCAGAGAAGGATATGTTTGGCAATTTGCAGGTGCCGCTCAGGCCAGTCACCAAAAAGCCTGTAGAAGCCAGTGAAGAAGAAGTAGCCAGAAATAACCGGGCCCGAAGTGCCAAACTCAGGATAGCAGAGCGGATATAAAAAAAGCATTAATGGCTAAGGCACCCAGAGCGAATAATAAAGATTTTACTTTAATAATACCCTTTTCCTACAATGAGCTGTGTAGCGTACGAAACCAAGGAGCAAGTTTATTCTTTGACCACACTACCCGGCATTAAGCTGTAAAAATTTATGGCAGTAAATACATTTAAACAAGAGAAAAAACCGGTAGCACCCCCCAAGAAAACTAAGAAAGGAGGCAGTTTTTTCAAGTTTATTGAAAGCTATGTAAAGCTTGGCATTATCTTCGAAAATGGCTTGCCGGTAAAATATATCCCCTATATTTTGTTTACGGCGGCTATGGGAATTTTTTATATAGGCAATATTCACTATGCCGACAAAACGGTGCGCGCCCTGGATAAACTAAAATTGGAAGTAGATGATCTGCGGGCCGAATTTATTACCCTGCGGGCCAGTTTTGAATATGAAGGCAAGCAATCGGAAGTAGCCAGAAAAGTAGCGCCCATGGGCTTGTCCGAAAGCTCTGAACCACCTTATAAAATTATTGTCAGAAAAAAAGAAGAAGAGGAAAATGAATAAATAGGATAATTTGGAAACATATAAGCGAATAAATAAGAATAATGTATAGTTTTTTGCACAGAACTGCTGTATTTCAATTATTTTTAGAGTGATCATACATGGATTAAACTATCGTTTTCGAGTTTTAAGATTCTTTACTTTTCAACATATACTACTGTGAACATTAAGAACTCCATATTAGTCAGGGTGCGGATTGCCTTCTTAATGGTATTTCTTTTTTCCCTGGCAGTTGTAGGAAAAATTTTTCACCTGCAATTAGTTCAGGGCGATAAATGGCGGCACATGGCCCAAGAAAAAACAATTAATTTTCAGAAAGTAAAAGCTACCCGGGGAAACATTATTTCTGATAATGGAAATCTACTGGCCACTTCACTGCCTTTTTACCGCTTAGCGTTAGATCCTAGTGTAGCCGACAATAAACTGTATAAACAAGGCCTAGATTCGCTGGCATACCTGCTGTCTGTTCATTTCAAAGACCGTTCGCCAGAAGAATACAAGCGCAGAATCAATAATGCCCGGCAGGAGAAGCGGAAATACCTGATGTTGAACTCGAGAATGATCAACTATCAGACAAAGAAACAGATGGAAACCTGGCCTATCCTGCGGGCTGGCCGCTACAAAGGAGGCGTAATTTTTGAACGGACCGACCGCCGCTTTAATCCATTTGCTGCCCTGGGTACCCGTACCATAGGGTATGTAAACCAGCAGAGCAAAGGCGTGGTAGGCCTGGAAGCTAGTTTTAACAAACAGTTAGCCGGTAAAGATGGACAAGCCCTGTTTCAGCGCATGGCTGGTGGTGGCTGGAAACCACTCAACGATGGCTCAGAAGTACCCCCTGAACAAGGCTGGGACATTCAGACCACTATTGATATTAACCTGCAAGATGTGGCGCAAGATGCGCTTTACCGGGCAGTAACTGATCACCAGGCAAATTATGGCTGTGTGGTCGTAATGGAAGTAGCTACTGGCGAAATAAAAGCTATGGCTAATCTGGGTAAGCTAAAAAATGGAGGCTATGCCGAAACCTATAATTTTGTGGTAGGGCAACAAGGCCGTACTGACCCTGGTTCTACGTTTAAGCTTCCTTCTATGATTGCTTTACTGGAAGAAACCCAGATAGAGCCAACCGACAGCATTGATACTGGTAATGGCACTTTCCGCTACAATGGTGCCGTTATGAATGATTCCAAACCAGGAGGCTATGGGAAAATTACGGTGCAACAAGCCTTTGAGCATTCCTCCAATGTGGCCTTTGTCATGATGATGCGGGATCATTTCCGGGGAAAAGCCCAGCGGTATATTGAATATTTAGATGCTTTTGGGCTTACCAGGCCCTTAGGTTTTCAGATGCTGGGCGAAGCCGTACCCTACATTAAACGGCCGGAAGATAAGACCTGGAGCGGCATTACCTTGCCCTGGATGGCCGTAGGCTATGAGTCTAAAATGTCGCCGCTGCATATACTGGCTTTTTATAATGCGATAGCCAACAATGGCAAAATGATTCAGCCGATTATTGTGAAAGAAGCCCGCATTACCGACAATGCTGAAGAGCAATACCAGGCACGGGTAATTAACGAAAAAGTATGCTCTGACCGCACCTTGCGTATTGTGCGCAAAATGCTGGAGGGCGTAGTAGAAAGAGGCACTGCTAAAAGTATCCGCAACAACGATTATAAAATTGCCGGTAAAACAGGTACTTCCCAGAAGTTGAAAGACGGCAGGTATACCAGAGAGTACTACACTTCCTTCGCAGGTTATTTCCCGGCAGATAAACCTAAGTATAGCTGTATTGTAGTAATAGATGGCCCGCAAGGCTACCGGCAATATGGTGCCGAAGTGGCTGCACCGGTATTTAAAGAGATTGCCGATAAGGTGTATGCCCGTGATCTGGAAATGCATAAATTATTAACGGCAGAAACTGCTCCAGAAAGTACAGCCTTTCCGCTGGTGAAAGCCGGGCATTTTGAAGACCTGCGGTATTTGTGCAACCAGATGGGGATTTCCAACCATGGCCGCGAACTGGAAGAGTGGGTAGTAGCCAATGTAAGCGACAACTCTATTAGCTGGAAAAACAAACTGGCCCGCAAAGATGAAGTTCCTGATGTAACCGGAATGACGCTAAAGGATGCCCTGTATATTTTAGAAAACCAAGGGTTAAAAGTAAACTACCGGGGCCGAGGCAGGGTAGTTTCCCAATCTCAGCAAGCAGGTACCCACATCCTGCCGGGCAGCAGTATTGAGGTGGTGTTGAATTGATTCTCCTTCTAATATCCTTAACCTAGATTGCTTCTAGCCCTATTGTCATGCTGACGAAGGAAGCATCTTTTCTGATTTGAATTTATGTTTTGCTAAATTTTACTTAGTACTCACCTTGAAGTATCTAAATGATAATAAACCCTAACTTATATCCTGCAAAGAAAAATGGGAGGTCAGGTTATATAGATCGAACTGGTAAAATAATAATCGACTTTGAATTCGACTTTTTTGGAAGCCGGGATTTCTCAGAAGGGTTAGCAAGTGTGATGGTAAGAGACAAGGCAGGTTTTATTGACGAAAGTGGCAACTTTATTATTGAACCTAAATATGAGATGGCATTAGGCTTTTCAGAAGGCTTGGCTTTAGTTATATACAAAGGGAAATATAGTTACATAGACAGAAATGGAAATTTTATTATTCAACCGAATTTCTACAGGTGTGATAGTTTCAAAGATGGACTTGCTTGGGTAATGGATGTTGTTAAATTAAAAAGTAATTTTATTGACAAAACAGGTAAAATCAAATTCAGTGAAAGATATTACTTAAATTCTAAGTACAATGAGGGCCTCATCAATTGTGAAGAAGAAGGTGGATGGGGATTCATAGATAGTAGCGATAGATTCATTATACCTCCCATTTATAAATATGCAAGACCATTTATTGAAAATAAAGCCGCCGTTTTACTTAAGAATTCTTCAACACGAAAAGCTACTAAAAAAGCTTTATATGGGTTTATTAATAAAAACAATGACATAATCATTGATCCTAAGTTTCAAGGAGCAGATATTCGGTTTTCTGAAGGGCTTTGTGCAGTATGGAATAACACTTACGGATACATTAATCAAGATGGTGAAATAGTAATTCCTTATGAATTTGCTCTAGGCGCCCACTTCAATGAAGGTATGGCTGTAATTAAGCCAAAGGGTAGAAATAAAAAATATGGGTGTATAGATACGGAAGGAAATATAACTATAGAACCTATTTTTACACATATTGAAGATTTTAAAAACGGACTCTCTGAGGTAATAATTGGCGATAACTACGACAACTTTCATTACGGGTATATAAATAAGCAAGGAGAGTATATTTGGGAACCAACTAGATAATATAGTTATCGGAGAATATTGATAAATATTATGTCTTTGATCTATATATTATTCCTCCTGTTCCTTACAAATTTTCTACTGCATGTCTACCTTTCCTGTAATAGATTCTACCTTATCAGCCAGGCATCTGGCCGTATGGGCTATAGAAAAATATAACCTCCCTACGCAAACTACCTGTAGGCTGCTCCGGACCAATATGAACCATACCTATGTAGTAAGCGAGCCGGCAACCACGTATATTTTGCGGGTATATAGCTATAACAGGCGCACACTAACCGATATTGCCGAAGAAGTCAGGCTGTTAAATTTGCTGAAAGAATCTGGTATAGCTGTTTCTTACCCCATTCCTGATACAAATAATACGTATATTCATCAAATCTATGCGCCGGAAGGAATACGCTATGCCGTGTTATTTTCTTTTGCAAACGGAGGCAAAATCCGCAACCTCACCGGAGAGTTGTGTTACCAGATAGGCTCAACAATGGCCCGGATGCATCAAGTAACGCTTGGCCGGCAAATTAACCGCATAACCTATACTACTCACACGCTGGCAAAGGTAGCCTATCAGCAGGCAAAAGTATATTTCCCAGAGTCTTTACCAGACATGCAATTTATTCAGGCATCGGCTAACAAATTAGATGCTGTATTTAAGGAGGCTGCCGCTTCTGCCAGTAGAACTGGTGTAGTGCACCTGGATATATGGTACGATAACATGAGCATTACTGATGATGGCCAGATCACTTTGTTTGATTTTGATAATTGTGGAAATGGATGGCTGATCTGGGATATTGGTTATTTCTGCATGCAACTGTTCCATACCCAACCGGATAAAGCGGACTACGAAAGAAAACGGCACCTATTTCTGAAAGGCTACCAGGAGATTACAGCTATTCCGGAGGCAGAAATTCCTTTAATACCCTATGCCGGGTTGGCTATCTGGATTTACTACCTGGGTGTGCAGGCCGAAAGGTTTGATAACTTTGCCAACATCTTTCTTTCAGAAAATTACCTAAAAATGTATATGGGGAAAGTAAAGGAATGGCTCTTATATCATCAACTTACGATAGACTTGCCTGCCGTATAGTACGCTTTGCTATTGCCAGATGAATAGCAGCTTGGAAAAGCTACGATCAATAATTTCTTAGCTGGCTCAGAATCATGGCTGCCCATGTAATAATTCCTGGCATTTACCTGTCTCCTTCAGTACAAGTGGCCAATCATCTAAAACCTTGCAAAGCCAACCATGTATAGCAGGTTACCTTTTCAGAGCAATTATGGCTTTTTCTGTTGGAAGAAATTTGCAACAGGTGAATTCTAATGCTTTTGTTTGAAATACTAGCAAACTAAGCCTGGTAAGCCTTTTGTAAATGCAACAGTTTTCCCTCAAGGAATTCCAGGTGTAATTTTATATGATTTTTCATTTTAGTTTCTCTAGGTTTTATTATTATTTCACAGAAATTTAGGTGTAACCTTTGCACCTATTTATTTTTGCAGTCAGTCATACAAAACGCATTGTACTTAATAATCTTTTTCAAAAATAATTTTTCCTGTCTTGAAAGCATTACTCAAAGATATTCTATATAAAGCCTCCTTAGTATCTGTAAAGGGAGACACATCCACCGAGATTACCCATATTTGTTTTGATTCCAGGGCTGTGCAGCCGGGTAGTTTATTTATAGCTGTAAGAGGCACCCAAACGGATGGACATACCTATATTGAAAAAGCCATCCTCTCTGGTGCCAGTGCTATCGTGTGTGAAGAGTTACCCGGAGAACTAAAAGAAAATGTGGTATACGTACAGGTAGCCGATAGTGCAGAAGCACTTGGCTACATAGCTTCTAATTATTATGGAAACCCTTCGGCAAAGCTAAAGTTAGTGGGTGTAACTGGTACTAATGGCAAAACTACGACCGTTACCTTGCTTCATAAGCTTTTCCGTAAACTGGGCTATAATGCAGGCTTGTTGTCTACCGTGCAAAACCAGATCAACGAAACCATTATTCCTTCTACACATACCACGCCGGATGCCATTCAGCTGAATAAGCTTCTGGCGCAGATGCTGCAGGCTGGTTGTACGCATGTATTTATGGAAGTAAGCTCACATGCGGTGGTGCAGCACCGGGTTACTGGAATTACGTTTGCCGGAGCTTTATTTACTAACATTACCCACGATCACCTGGATTTTCATAAAACGTTCGACAATTACATAAAAGCCAAGAAGAAGTTTTTTGACGATTTGTCTTCCGCTGCCTTTGCGCTGGTTAACATAGATGATAAACGCGGGATGGTGATGCTACAGAACACCCTGGCCAAAAAGCAGACATTTGCTTTGCAAAGCATGAGTGACTTTAAAGGTAAACTGATTGCCAATACACTGCAGGGTTTACAAATGGAAATTGGCGGTAAAGAAGTATGGTTTAAACTGATTGGCAATTTCAATGCGTACAATTTGCTGGGTGTGTACGGAGTAGCTATTTTATTAGGTGAAGACAGTGAAGAAGTACTCACCCAGCTATCGGATTTATATGCGGCTGCCGGACGTTTCGAGCAGATTGTAGCCCCCAATGGTGTAACAGGTATTGTAGATTATGCCCATACCCCGGATGCCCTGGAGAATGTGTTGTCTACCATAGATTCGCTGCGGGAAGGCAATGAGCAAGTAATTACCATTGTGGGCTGTGGCGGAAACCGCGATGCTACCAAACGTCCGGTAATGGCCGAAATAGCCTGCAAACTCAGCGACAAAATAATTCTTACGTCTGATAATCCACGCGACGAAGATCCAATGGCTATATTAGACCAGATGATGGCTGGCGTAAAAATTACCGACCGGAAAAAAGTACAGGTCATTGCCGACAGAAAAGAGGCTATTGCGAAAGCAGTGGCCATGGCAAATCCCAAGGATATAATTCTGGTAGCTGGCAAAGGGCATGAGACGTATCAGGAAATCAAAGGCGTAAAACACCCCTTCGACGATAAGCAAACTTTAAAAAACATCTTTACAATGATTAATGACTAATGACGAATTCATTCTCATTTGATCAGGCTCACTATTCATTACTCACTACTCATTATCCATTACAATGTTATACTACTTATTTGATTATCTGGACAGGGAATTTGATTTTTTCGGAGCAGGTGTATTCCAGTACATATCTTTCCGGGCGGGTATGGCGGTTATTATCTCCCTGATCGTAGCGATTGCCTTTGGTAATAAATTAATAAATATGTTGCGCCGCCTGCAAATTGGGGAAAGTATCCGCGATCTGGGCCTGGAGGGACAAATGAGTAAAAAGGGCACTCCTACAATGGGCGGCCTTATTATGATTGCAGCTATCCTGATCCCTACGGTGCTCTTTGCCAAAGTCAACAATATTTATATTATTCTACTGATTGTTTCAACCGTATGGCTAGGGCTGATCGGTTTTCTGGACGATTATATTAAGGTGTTTAAGAAGAATAAAGAGGGATTACATGGCCGCTTTAAGGTTGTAGGACAAGTTGGCCTGGGGTTAATTGTAGGGCTTACGTTGCATTTCAATGGCGATGTAGTTGTCCGCGAATACCCGCCGGCGCCTATTGCCAGTGTAGCAGCCCCCCTGCAGGAAGGAAAGAATTATGTAGACGCCAAATCTACTTATACAACGGTACCTTTCTTTAAAAACAATGAATTTGATTATAATAACCTGATTCCTTTTTTGCCGGATGAATATACCTGGATTGTGTATGTGCTGGTAGTGATTTTCATTATTACAGCTGTTTCCAATGGAGCCAATATTACCGATGGAATTGATGGATTGGCCGCCGGTATATCGGCTATTATTGGCTTAGCCCTGGGTTTATTTGCCTACCTGTCGGGTAATGCCATTTTTGCCGACTACCTCAACATTATGTTTATTCCCAATACTGGTGAGCTCATGATTTTTTGTGCGGCTTTTGTAGGTGCCTGTATTGGCTTTTTATGGTATAATTCTTTTCCGGCACAAGTATTTATGGGCGATACCGGCAGCTTAACGCTGGGTGGCCTAATAGCTGTACTGGCTTTAGCAGTCCGTAAAGAATTCCTGATTCCGGTACTTTGTGGTGTGTTTTTGGTAGAAAATCTTTCGGTTATTATGCAGGTATATTATTTCAAATACACCAAAAAGAAATATGGCGAAGGCAGGCGTATTTTTAAAATGGCTCCGCTACATCACCATTACCAGAAAATGGGCTACCACGAAGCCAAAATTGTAACCCGCTTCTGGATTGTCGGCATCCTGCTGGCTGTATTCTGCCTGGCTACTTTGAAGTTGAGGTAGTAATTGACATTCCGGATGGTATCTGCTTACGGTTGTGTGAAAGTTACTGGAAGGTGTATTTATATAGATGTTAGGCGTAATGGAGAGATAAAAAGGAATGAAATATATAATTCTCATTAGTCTTCTAGTAATTAGTTTGATAGTTAGCTATTGGCAGTTAACCGATTATTTGCCTCCTAGAACTGAGCATAAAGTAGCAAGACGGATAAGCCAGTTGCATATTGAAGATAATACTCAGATAAATAAATTTGACGAACAATGGACCCCGAATGGAGATGGAGGTATATTTATCGAACTTTCTTTGAGTAAATCACAGCAAGAGGCGATTTTAGAGCAAGTTAAGCGTAACTCCAATTACAAACTATTTCACCAGGGAGAGTTACCATTCATTGAAGTGGGCCAGATAAACTTGGATACGATTAAGGAAGGTTATTATATGCTTTCATATACCAGCCAGGATGAAAGCGATTTTAATTTTGTGCTTGTCGATGTTAGTAACCGAGAGATTATTATTCAAACGCTTATCCAATAACAATAATCACGTCTCACACCAGCTATCACAATCACCTGGCCGCTCCACCGCAAACCTAAACAGGATGCCACGGCGCTTTATAGCATTGTTCAATTGTATGCAAGTAAAAAAGATAAAAATAAAAGATGCACAAAGTTTACCTATTCATTATCATTGTTTGCTTTTTGATTAGTTGTAAAGATCAACAGGATAATTTGTCAGCTCCAGTTATTGAAAATCTTACCCTACCCCAACAAGTAGCACCTCTGTCCTCGGTTGGGTTTGGGTTTAAAGCCCGAGCAGATGCCGGCTTGCAAAGTATTACTATAAAACATCTTTTACAGAATGCTGCTTTTAGTAAAACAACTGATTTTTATTCTACTACTATGGATGAGGTCAGTTTTAGTCACCCAACAGGTTTTGAATCGGTAGGAAAGCAATTGGAGTATGAAATAACAGTCACAGATAAACTGAACAGAAGCAGAACTCAAACTTTCTTTCTTCAAGTTGACCCTTCACAGGTAGAATTGCAAGTGACAGCAGGGCAAGGAGAAGTACATGCAGTGAAAAGAGGTCAAAAGACACAACTTGAGATCACGATCAGCAGCACCAGTTCCTTAGGCCGTCTTTGGGTATATAGCGTGCTGAAAAACGGAGAAAAACTGCCATTGTTCTACCAGGATAATTTGCAGTTGATGAGTAAGGAATTAGTAATACAACACTACTCAAAGAGGTTAGAAATAGCACCAGATGAGCAGGTAGTAGCCTGTCAGGTTATAGTAGAAGATAATGCAAATGTTCAAAAAGAAACAACTATTGTCGTAGAGTAAAAAGGGAAGGTATGAGAGGAATAAAAGGTGGAAGGTTGATGAATAAGATTTTGTTGCTAACACCAGCTTCTATCGCTAACTAGCCCTTGCCAACCGCAAAGCTTTACCGCAGCGGTTTTGGTCTCCGGTTGCCTTGGTGCGTTACCACAAATTTAAGATGATACGAGCAATACTGATTTTTTTCTCACTAATAGTTTTTTCATGCCAGCATTCTGATACAATTGACAGACAGAAAGACTTAGACTTGGCTTATCCATCCATTGATTTTTCTTCATTTGATCAGATAAAAAATAAGATTTTAGGTAGCTGGGCAGGAAGAAAAAGTGTATTGACTAGAGATTCGGCAAAAGGCGAATTTGCTGTTGAAATTACCTATGATGAGGAAGACTACTTTACTTTCACAGAAACGAAAATAGAAAAAGATAGGCAAGCTTATAAGACAGTAAGTAGAGTGATGCTTTACGAACTCGATAATGCATTCGTATTTGAAACAGAGGATAAGAATTTACTTAATCTACATTTTCTGTCCGAAAAGCAATTGAAGTTGAATGATACTATCTTTGAAAGATTGAATGAAAAATAAGATGAACAATTTGTGCCAACGCCTACTTCAACCGATCAGCGGCCTGCCTTCACACAGAGCTACAGCTAAAATGCTCGCTGCCGGGAAGCCATGCTACATTAGGCGAAGAGCACTATAATTCTGCTTTTGAGGAATTAATTAAATGCAAACAATAAACTAATTAATTATGAAACAACTATTTACCCTTTTAGCCTTTTTTATCTGTATAAACCTGTATGGCCAGGCTAAGTTATCTGAAAAGAAAGCAGGGCATGTCTATTACCTGGGTATTCCGGATTATATGCTCAAAACCTATGACCTGAATGATGTTGCTTCCCTGCAATATAAAAATGCTGCTAAAGAAGCCTATACTATTGTTATAGACGATTCAAAAGAGCAACTGGAAGCACTGGGCATAAAGTACATAGACTCAGAGGATTTCTTAAACAGCTTTCTGGAAGATTACAACAAAGACGCCAAAAACCGGAAAGTTACCTCTGTAAAAAAGTTTGATGCCAACGGCAACCACTGTGCGCAAGTAGAGCATACCTGGCAAGATGAAGAAAACAATGAGTTGTATATGCTCATTACGGTGGTAGAATCCAAAACCCATTATTACAAGATTATGAGCTGGACGTTGGGCAAGTTCAAGAATACTTTTAAAAGCGATTATGCCACTATTGCCAAAAGTTTAAGAGATTAAACTTTGCCATACAGATGAGATATACCTTTGCATACCCACATCTTTGTAGAGCTAGCATCTATTAAGATGTGGGTTGTTTATGTTCTACCCTCAGGAAATAGCTTGCAAAAATTAGAAGTAGAATATATTTTGATGAATGAACAAAAAATAGAAAGAATTAAGGTGTTATCTTCGGAGATTGAAATATAGCTGAAGGGTTGTAAACTTCACAAAAGAACTGCAAAACACATAAAACAAGATACAACTTTATGAAATTAGTTATTTTAGGTGGTGGCGAAAGTGGTGTAGGTGCTGCTTTGCTGGCAAAAGCAAAAGGGATGGATGTATTCCTGTCAGATAAAAGTCAGCTGGCTGAAAAGTATAAGCAAACGTTAGTAACCAATAACATTCTTTTTGAAGAAGGCCAACATAGCGAAGCCCAGATTCTGGATGCAGATGAAGTGGTAAAAAGCCCGGGTATTCCAGATAAAGCTCCCCTGATTCAGGCATTAAAACAAAAAGGAACGTCCATTATTTCAGAAATAGAGTTTGCGGCCAGATACACCAAAGCTAGGCTGATAGGTATTACCGGGAGTAATGGCAAAACCACTACCACCTTACTTACTTATCACTTACTGAAATCTGCCGGGTTAAAAGTAGGCTTAGCAGGTAATATTGGGGAAAGTTTTGCTAAACAGGTAATAGCCGATGCCTTTGACTATTATGTGTTAGAAATTAGCAGTTTTCAGCTGGATAATTCATATTCGTTTCATCCACATATTGCCATGCTGCTCAACATTACCCCAGACCATCTGGACCGTTATGAATACAAATTTCAAAACTATATAGATTCCAAATTCCGTATCGCCCAGAGCCAGACCAAAGCAGACTATCTTATTTATTATAATGAAAATCCGCCTATTCAGGAAGAATTAGCCAAGCGAAACCTGCCGGTGGCCTTATTACCTATTTCTCTGGAAAAAGAGATGGCAAGAGGTGCTTACGCAGCGGGCAATAACCTGGTAATACAAGCCAATAGTAAACTTGTGTTAGCACAGGAAGAATTACCTATCCAAGGTAAACACAATGCTATTAACAGCATGGCCGCTATATTAACTTGCCAGTTGCTGAACATTCCGGAAGATGCGATAAAAGCCGGATTAAAAACGTTCAAAAATGCACCGCACCGCCTGGAGAAAGCTGGTGAACTACGGGGCATTACGTTTATTAATGATTCCAAAGCAACCAATGTAGATTCTGTTTTTTATGCGCTGGAAAGCATGAAAAGACCGGTAGTACTCATTGCCGGAGGAATTGACAAAGGCAACGATTATACACAAATTGAGGAAATGGTGATGCAGAAAGTAAAGGCGTTGGTCTGTCTGGGGAAAGATAATAGCAAATTGATTGCTTTTTTTAAAGATAAAGTGCCAATGATTCAGGAAACAGAGTATATTCGGGATGCCGTTTCGTTAGGACTTGAATTAGCCGATCCGGGAGATGTGGTTTTGCTTTCGCCGGCTTGTGCCAGTTTCGATTTATTTAAAAATTACGAAGACCGCGGCAACCAGTTCAAGCAAGCAGTGGAGGAGCTGGTAACTAAAAACAGCTGAGAACAATCACGGTGTGAGAACCGGGAAACAATGATTTTTAATGCGGGGGTTCTACTCTTGAGAAGCAGCTAAAATAAATTTTTGTTTGGACAGTGGAGGCACTATTCTGTCCATTATCAAACCAACCCTAGTATGAATGAATTTAAAGCCTGGCTGGCAAAAAATCTGAAAGGCGACCCGGTAATCTGGTGTATTGTACTGGCCCTTTCCATAATGAGTGTACTGGTAGTGTATAGTGCTACCGGAACCCTAGCCTATAAGAAAATGCAGGGCAACACAGAGCACTACCTGATCAAACATTCGTCGCTTGTGGTATTAGGTTTGGTGTTCATGTGGCTGGCGCATAAGATAGATTACCGGTATTATTCCAGACTTTCCAGGGTGGCTTTGTGGTTTTCCGTACCCTTGCTGATTTTTTCTTTCTTTTTTGGGTCGAACATCAATGAAGCTTCCCGCTGGATTACCATTCCATTTATCGGGCAATCCTTTCAGCCGTCCGACTTAGCTAAACTGGCGTTAATTTCCAACCTGGCCAGTATGCTGGCCAAACGGCAGCAGAAAATTGAAGATTTTAAAATATCCTTTGTGCCCATCATGATCTGGTGTGGCGTTATTTGTTGCCTCATTGCCTTATCTAACTTTTCTACCGCATTCCTTCTGTTTTCTACCTGTATGCTGCTGATGTTTATTGGCCGGGTACCGGTAAAGTACCTGTTCAATCTGGTGCTGGTAGGCCTGGTGGCAGGTACGTTGGCATTGGCTTTCGGGCAGCGTTTAGGTACATTCATGTTCCGGATAGAGAGATTTGCCAGTACATTAGTATATGCAGAAGAAGCTCCCTTTCAGGCGCAGCAATCATATATTGCCATTGCTACCGGAGGCGTAGTAGGCAAAGGCATTGGCAAAAGTGACCAGCGGAATTTTCTGCCGCATCCTTATTCTGATTTTATTTATGCTATTATCATCGAAGAATATGGGTTGATTGGAGGCATTTTCACCTTGTTTCTCTATCTAGCCCTTTTATACCGGGGAATGCTGGCCGTCTCCCGGAGTGACCGGGCATTTGGAGGGTTGCTGTCGGCCGGGCTGAGTTTTAGCCTGGTTATACAGGCAATGGTAAATATGGGTGTGGCTGTAGGCTTGTTACCCATTACAGGTTTGCCCTTGCCCTTACTAAGTATGGGAGGCACCTCTTTATTATTTACTGGCCTTTCTATTGGAATTATTCTCAGTGTAAGCCGGGGTGAAATTAAAGAAGAAGTCATCAAATAAAAGTAGGTAATTATCTAAAAACCAGCTAATCTTTTAATCCAGTAAATCGTGGTTCAGACAACAAAATCATATAAAATCATTATCAGCGGCGGCGGTACTGGTGGGCACATTTATCCGGCTATTGCCATTGCCAACGCCTTAAAAGAACTAGATACCCGCACCGAAATTCTGTTTGTAGGCGCAGAAGGGAAGATGGAAATGCAGAAAGTACCGCAGGCTGGCTATAAAATTATCGGCTTGCCTATTGCCGGTATTCAGCGAAAATTAACACCTTCCAATTTGCTTTTTCCTTTCAAGCTGATGAACAGCCTGCTGAAAGCCCGCAAAGTTATTAGTGATTTTAAGCCAGATGCTGCTGTAGGGGTAGGAGGGTATGCCAGTGGGCCTTTATTGTATGCAGCTGCCGGACGAAATATACCTACACTTATTCAAGAGCAAAATTCCTATGCAGGGCTAACCAATAAGTGGCTGGCAAAAAAAGCACATAAAATATGTGTGGCCTATGGAGGCATGGAAAAGTTTTTTCCGGCTGAAAAAATCATATTTACCGGAAATCCGGTAAGAAAAGATATATTGCAGGCCAACCAAAAAAGAAAAGACGCGTTAGAATACTTTAAATTATCCGAAAACAAGCCGACTCTTCTGGTAATTGGTGGCAGCCTCGGAGCCAGAACCATTAACGAAACATTGAAAGCATCATTGCCGGCTCTTTCTCAGGCCAACTGTCAGGTAATCTGGCAGACTGGAAAGTTTTATTACGAAAGCTGTAAGCAGGCCGCGGCAGGCGTATCGAATGTGCATGTCTATGATTTTATTGCACCGATGGATCTGGCCTATGGCGTTGCAGATGCTGTGATTTCACGTGCAGGAGCCTTGTCTATATCCGAACTTTGCCTGGCTGCAAAACCCGCCATATTAGTGCCTTCACCCAATGTTTCAGAAGATCATCAGACGAAGAATGCCATGAACCTGGTAAACAATGGAGCTGCCTTAATGGTAAAGGACGTAGAGGCTATGGAAAAACTGGTTCCTGCTGCATTAACTTTGCTAAATGATACCAGCCAGAAAGAACAATTATCGGCAAATATCCGCAAAATAGGCAAGCCAGATGCTGCCCGGCAAATTGCGGAAGAAATTTTAAAGCTTATTCGTTAAAATATTTTTCAGCTTTATCCGTCTTACCATATGGATAGCTGTGTAGATAGATATAAACAAGAGAACAGAACATTTGCCCTGATTCCCTAAAGGAAAAAATAGGCAACTTAATGAATTAACTTAAGGTCATTCTGTCCTTCGTATCCTGCCTGGCAGGATACGAAGGGCTCAGAACAAGCTACAACGCATTTCTGTTAAGCTACCAGGTAGTGTAACAGAAATGCGTTGCTACCCCTTGTTGCTGGGCATACTTGTAATCTACTACGTTAGCAGTATCTGCTTATTTGTAACTTACTCGCCCGGAATAGCAGAATTTCCCACGTTAATTCAATAAATTAAGTAGCTTACTTGGTAACATTCCTTTCAGAGTGAAGGAGCGCATATATAAAAATAT
Source organism: Rhodocytophaga aerolata (assembly GCF_030503435.1). Classification (GTDB taxonomy): domain Bacteria; phylum Bacteroidota; class Bacteroidia; order Cytophagales; family 172606-1; genus Rhodocytophaga; species Rhodocytophaga aerolata. The sequence goes on along the minus strand of NZ_JAUKPO010000002.1, from coordinate 379,243 downwards.
GATGTAAAATATGGAAAAGTAAGAGAGTTTATCATGCAGGTAAGCCAAAAATTTTGAAATTTGCATACTCAACGTACCTACTGAATTTTTTGAATTTGAAAGATATTGCAAACGTATATTTTTTGGGCATTGGCGGTATAGGGATGAGTGCCCTTGCCCGCTGGTTTCATAGGAACGGCCGCCTGGTTGCAGGGTACGACCGCACCCCCACGTCTCTCACAAATGAGTTGCAAACGGAAGGAATAGCCATTCATTTTGAAGATGGCCTTGAGCATATTCCACAATCCTTCAGGCATGCTTCTCCGGATACATTAATTGTGTACACCCCGGCTGTTCCAAAAGATCATCAAGAATATAACTACTTCCTGAATAATGGCTTTACCATCCAAAAACGTTCGCAGGTACTAGGCTTACTTACCCGGAACATGTTTACTATTGCCGTAGCTGGCACACATGGTAAAACCACCACTTCTTCCATGATTGCCCATGTACTGAAAAATGCCGGCAAAAATGTAGCAGCTTTCCTGGGAGGTATTACTCAAAATTACAATACCAATCTGCTGTTAAACGATCCGCAAAGCCCTGATGCGCCTTTAGTAGTAGTAGAGGCCGATGAGTACGACCGTTCTTTTCTAACGTTGTTTCCGGATGTAGCTGTAATTAATTCGGTAGATGCTGACCATCTGGATATTTATGGCGACCATGCTTCCGTGCAGGCTTCGTATAATGAGTTTGTAAAGCAGATAAAGCCAGGCGGTACACTATTTATGAAACATGCGTTGCCGCTGCAAAAAACTACAGATAGTTCAGTACATGTGTTTGACTTTTCTGCGTCAGCTAAGGCTGCTTTCCGGGCAGAAAACATACATATTGCCAATGCTTCTTTTACCTTTGATTTTGTAAGCGCCGATACAAAAATTACAGGGGTTTCATTGCAAATTCCAGGCTATCACAACGTTGAGAATGCAACCGTGGCTATGGCTGCGGCACTTAGCGTAGGGGTTACGCCTGAGCAGGCAAAAAATGGCATTTCTTCTTACAAGGGGGTAAAACGGCGCTTTGAATATATCATCAAAAATCCTTACCTTGTTTATATAGACGATTATGCACATCATCCAGCTGAAATTGAGGCCGTTCTTACATCTGTACGCGCTTTGTACCCATCAAAGAAAATTACAGCCGTTTTTCAGCCTCATCTTTTTACCAGAACAAGAGATTTTGCACAAGGTTTTTCAGACAGCTTAAGTCTGGCCGACCAGGTAATCCTGCTGGATATTTATCCTGCCCGGGAACTACCTATACCAGGGGTTAGCTCTCAACTGTTACTGGAGGAAATTACTTCAGCTGAAAAAATGGTATGTTCGAAAAATGAACTTTTAAAAGAATTAAATAAATCCGGTGTGGAAGTGCTAATCACCTTAGGCGCCGGCGATATAGATACACTGGTTCAACCAATCCAGGAAAATTTCAAAAAAAAGTTAGCTGTAAATGATTGATTTGCTTGTATGTTGACAAAAATTAGCAACTTTTTTAAGTATAAATTAAAAAGAAAAGTTAAGGTTTTTCTTACATTTGTGATATTCTTTGGGCTGATCGGATTTGTGGAGAAAAAGCAGGCATCTAAGGTTTGTACAAAAGTAAACGTTTCGATTGAGAATACCTTAAACAATTATTTTATCAATGAAACCGATGTACTGGCCTTAATTACCAACAATGGCAGCGACCAGCTGGTGGGGGAGGAATATAAAAATATTGATTTGAAATCTCTTGAAAAACGAATTAAAACCAATAAATTTATACGGAACTGTCAGGTTTCGAGAGACCTAAAAGGAGAGTTATCAGTAGAAGTAAAACAGCGCCGGCCGATTGCAAGAATTGTACAACGCTATGGGCCAGACGCTTATATCAGTGATCAGGGGGAAGTGTTACCACTTTCCGACAGGTTTACCGCCAGAGTTATAATTATTGAGGCCGATAACGCGGAAAATCTGGTAGAAAAAGACCTCCTGCAAACGGATTCAGGTAAAAATATATTCCAGTTGTTGCAGTTTATAGACAGCAGCAGATTCTGGAAGGCGCAAATAGCGCAGCTATACATGAACGCAGATGGCACCATACTCTTGTATCCGCAGGTAGGGAAGCAAGTAATAGAGTTTGGTACAGCTACGGATATTGAACGGAAGTTTAATAAACTGAAAATCTTTTACAAGCAGATAGTACCTGTAAAAGGTTGGAACAGATACAGCAGGGTAAGTCTTGCTTATCAGAATCAAATCATTTGTGAATAATTTGGTATGCAAAAAGACAAAATAGTAGTAGGTCTCGATATTGGAAGCACGAAGATATGTGCGATTGTTGGCCGTAAAAACGATTACGGTAAGCTGGAAATTTTAGGTATGGGCAAAGCCAACTCAGAAGGGGTAACCCGTGGCCTTGTAACAAATATAGATAAAACGGTAGATGCCATCATACAAGCCGTTGCAGAAGCAGAAGCACAGTCCGGAATTAACATCCGGGTAGTGAATGTAGGTATTTCCGGGCAGCATATAAAAAGTATGCGGCAACGCGGAAGTATTACCCGTAACTCTTCGGACGAAGAAATTGGCGTAGCTGATATTAACCGGCTCACCAATGACATGTACCGCACAGTCATTCCTCCAGGCAGTGAAATTATTCATGTGTTGCCTCAAAATTACAGTGTAGATTATGAAGGTGGTATTAAAGATCCGGTGGGCATGTCTGGCATAAAGCTGGAAGCCGACTTTCATATTATCACTGCACAAACTACGGCAGTACACAACATTAACAAATGTGTGCGCCGGGCTAACCTGGAGATTGAGAACCTGATACTGGAGCCTATTGCTTCCAGCATGGCTGTATTAACGCAAGATGAAAAAGAAGCCGGGGTAGCTCTGGTAGATATCGGGGGCGGCACTACAGACATTACCATTTACTACGATAATATCATCCGTCATACGGCAGTCATTCCGTTTGGCGGCAGCATTATTACCTCCGACATTAAAGAAGGCTGCATGGTGATGCAAAACCAGGCTGAATCACTGAAAGTGAAGTTTGGTAAAGCCATTGCAGAGGTTGCCAGTTGGAATGAAGTGGTTTCTATCCCTGGTTTACGCAACCGGTTGCCCAAAGAGATTTCTGTAAAAAATCTGGCTCATATCATTGAGGCCCGCATGGAAGAAATTATTGAGATGGTGCATGCAGAAATTATCCGTTCCGGTTACGAAAACAGGCTGCCTGGTGGCGTAGTCATTACCGGTGGGGGTGCCCAACTTACAGATGCAAAAGAACTATTTGAACTGGTAACCGGCATGGATGCCAGAATAGGCTATCCAAATGAATACCTGGGCAAAAGCAAAATAGAAACCATTAAAAATCCGATGTACGCAACGTCTGTCGGATTGGTGCTGGCAGGTTTTCAGGCTATTGATGACCGGGAAAACCGGTATGTTCAGGTACAGACAGCAAAAGCTTCTCCTGCCGTTGCTCCGCCTAAAGAAGCACGTAAGCCTCAGGGCAACGACTTCTTCAGACGTATTCTGGATAGAACCAGAAGTTTTATGATCGATGATTTTGAAGATAAAGATAAAAACGATTATTGATCAGGAAGGTGGAAGATTACTGACTATGAATATTGAGTAAATATACAGGCAACTAAACTATTTTTTGGTTCAATATTCTACCTGATAATCTTTAACTATTCCCATACTATTGAAAAGAATTTAACCTTACTAACCTACTACAACACATAACCCTTTTGTTATGGCTGAAAACACATTTAAGTTTGACTTACCCGATCATCATAAATCTATCATCAAGGTAATTGGTGTAGGGGGTGGCGGCAGCAACGCGGTAAACCACATGTTCAATAAAGGGATAAAGGATGTGGAATTTGTGGTATGTAACACAGATGCACAAGCCCTAAAAAATAGCCCAGTTCCTAACCGCTTACAAATTGGCGTGAGTTTAACGGAAGGTTTAGGTGCAGGCGCTAATCCTGAAAAAGGCCGTAATGCCGCCATTGAAAGTAAACAGGATATACGGGAACTGTTGAGCCAGAATACAAAAATGGTATTTATCACAGCTGGGATGGGTGGTGGCACCGGTACAGGCGCTGCACCCGTGATTGCTGGTATTGCTAAAGAATTAGGTATACTAACTGTAGGTATTGTAACGGCTCCTTTTGGTTTTGAAGGCAAAAAGAAGATAGAGCAAGCCATGAAAGGTATCGAAGAAATGCGCCAGAACTGCGATACGGTGCTGGTAATTGTAAACGATAAACTGCGCGAAATTTATGGCAATCTCACCATCAGCCAGGCTTTTGCCCAGGCAGATAATGTGTTAACAACGGCTGCCAAAGGTATAGCAGAGATCATTACGGTGCCAGGCTACGTGAACGTGGATTTTGAAGATGTGAAAACGGTAATGAAAGATTCCGGTGCTGCGGTAATGGGTTCTTCTAAAACAGAAGGTGAAAACCGGGCCAGACGTGCTGCCGAAGAAGCATTGCTTTCGCCGCTGTTGAATCACCGCAACATTCATGGGGCACAAAAAATATTGTTGTCTATCGTATCTGGCGAGCAGGCAGAACTGCAAATGGATGAACTCTCTGAAATTACAGAGTTTATTCAGGAGAAAGCCGGCAAAGAAGCAGACGACGTTATCTTTGGCCATGGAGTGGATGCATCTCTGGGAGCCAGCATCCGTGTAACGGTTATTGCTACTGGCTTTGATGAAAGTGACATTATGGGGCATTCTTCCTCTAGCAGTCATGATAAAAAAAAGATTACCGATCTCGATTCAGGACGTGAGCTATATCCGGCAAACAAACCGGTAGTAGAGCGGAGACAAGAACCTGCGCCAGTTAACTTTCAGGCAAATCCGCCGAAGCAGGATAAAGTAACCTACGACCTGGACAATGATTTCAGGGTGGTAGATGTGCCTGCTGATAGAGATCAGCAAATGCAGGATGAGGAATACAATGCCGAACAAGATGCTTATCGCAGGCTATTAGAGAGAAAAGAACGCCTGAAAAGAATAAGTGCCGATATGTCGCAGGAAGATTACCGGGAGAAAATGGAAGTGCCGGCTTATAAACGCCGCAATATCCGCCTGCAGGATGTGCCGCATTCTTCTGAAAAAAATATATCCAGGTTCAACCTCAGTGACGACGATCAGATACTGGGCAACAACCGGTTTCTGCACGATAATGTAGATTAATTATTAAAAAGAGGCTGAAAGATCAATTCAGCCTCTTTTTTTAAAAGGCAATCAACCTTTCTACTTGCGTGGTTAAAAGCTGGTTGTATATAGGACTACTTATTTTATTTCCCTCCATATTGGCTTCAATTCTGGAAAGCTTTAGCTGAAGGCCTACTAAATTTACTCCCATATACATTAAGATATCGGTCAGGTGGCTTAAGGCTACAGAACCGCCCTGCATTCCGGATGACAATCCTACCAAGGCAGCTTTTTTGTTCGTTAAGCTATCAGGATATTTTAGTCCATCAATAAAGGCTTTTAATACACCAGGAAAAGAGTAATTATACTCCGGCACCACAAACACGAATTTCTGGCTGCTCTCCACCAGTTGGCGGAATTCATTGAAAGCCGTATTCTTTCCGGAGTTATGGTAAAGAGCTGTTTTAGTAAAGTCGGCAGGGAGATCATATAAATCCAGAATCCGGCTTTCTGCACCATGTTGGGTTAGTAAATCCTGGTAAATCGTACAAATTTTTCGGGTAGTGGAGTTAGGCCGGTTTGTCCCGCAAATTATCAAAATCATGTAAAGGGTCCTTTCAATAAGCTAAGATAGACAGAAAGTAGAGGTAATTATTTCCACAACAGCTTTTTTACCCATTAAGTTTTAAACTATATTTATTGGTAAAGAAGGAAGGCTAGCTTTAATTGTTTGTAAAAATCTGTACTCGTTCAACATCATCATTATACATTAATTTATGGCTTTAATAAAACCGGTAAGAGGCATCCACCCCCAATTTGGTACTAACTGTTTTCTGGCAGATAATGCAACAGTAGTAGGTGAGGTAAAAATGGGAGATAACTGCAGTGTGTGGTTTAATGCCGTAGTACGGGGCGATGTGCATTCTATTACGATTGGCAATAATTGCAATATACAAGATGGAGCTATTATTCATTGTACGTATCAACGGGCCGCTACGCTTATTGGGAATGAAGTATCTATTGCGCATAATGCCATTGTCCATGGCTGCACCATCGAAGACCGCGTGCTGATTGGTATGGGAGCCATTGTAATGGATCATGCAGTGGTAAAAACAGGTTCTATTGTAGCAGCCGGAGCTATTGTGCTGCAAAATACAGTAATCGAGCCCGGATGTATTTATGCAGGAAACCCGGCTAAATTCATTAAAAAAGTAAGTCCCGAACAAATAGACCTTATCAGCCGCACCGCCAATAACTATATTAAGTATATGGAGTGGTTTAAAGAGTGATTAATTTGAAAATTTGAGAATGCGGTAATTTGGAAATGAAATAGTGTAGACCGCACATTAAGTTCTGCTCTGTTGATTAACAGAAATAAAAGATTGTCTTTACAGAGAATAGAATAACAGCCATTTCCTCATCTTCAAATTTCCACATTCACAAATTCTACTTATCCCGCCTGTTTAAATAGTCTACTACCTGTTCTACAGTAGCCAAGTCTCCTTGCTTCTGGTATTTTTCTATACGTTCCATTTCGCCGGCAATCAGCTGATTTCGGGTGCCGGTGGTTTTGCCCTGAGAATGGATGGCTTCTTCCAGCCAGGGAAGGGAAATACCAGTCTGGCTGTAGATCTTAAGTTCAGGGTAAATCCGTAAGGCAGCCGTTACAGCGGTCATAAAAGCACGGGGTTGATGAAAAGGAGCCGCCGTTACATACATAGCCTGAAAGTTGTGTTGCTTGGCATAAGTCATCACCGATTCGGCTTCTACTAAGGTATGTAAAACGGGAGCTGGTAACATAGGTACTCCTGCAATTTGTTGTCCGGCTACGCCGGCTTTTATCAACTTCTTTTTCCATGCTTCATACCCAGGGTAGCCATTAGTCGGAGGTGTATGCATAAACAGGATCTGGTCGGTCTGTTTTGCTTCCACTACTTGTTTTGCTTTGGCCAGTACAGATACGTCATTATCTTCTGTCTGGCCAAAGAGGAAAATAGCGTTGGTACTGGTCGTGGGTTGTATATCACACAGAATACGGATTAGCAGTTCGAACATACAGTGAGTGGGAAGTTGGAAGGTATATAAACTTGAAAATAGGTAAGCCTACTATCTTTATTTTAGGCAGAAACTTATTTTAACTGCACTTGATGCAGCATCTCCCGGCACGTACAGTAATTACCCAGATGGCATATAGCTAAGGTAGCAGCTGTAAAAGAAATAGGTAAATTATGTACCTGGTATGGCCCACTGCCCACAGTAATATGGGGAGAATATTTTTCAAGGCTTGCTTTGCTACGAAAGTGATTAATATATTCTAGCGATGTAGGCCCTACTTCCGGTGGGTTGTACAGCATTTCTGCCACAGCATCATAGGAGAGATAAGGAGTAAGTTCCCTCACAATGGTTTCATGCAACTCCTGCAAACAGTAATGGTTCTGCACATTCAGTACAGTGCTGCTGCCTTCCTGCGCTACTTCAGCTATTTGTAGATGAAATGCGGTATATCTGGAAGCTATATCATTCAATAGCTGGCTTACTTGAGCAAAGTCATCTTCTGCTACGCAACCCATTAAAAGAGAAATATGCGGAAGGCAATCTGTTTTGTTCAACACCATTTTTTTTGGCTCGCCCCGTTGCAGCAGCTCCTGGTTGATGGCAATGGCTTTATCCATCATTTCTCCAGAAGGTAGCAGCACCACATCAATGGCTTTTTTGTTCATCGGCTTACAACTTAAAACCTGTCGGGTTTTTACATCCCGACAGGTTTGCTATAGTATTTTTATTGGTACTGTTTATTGAGCAGCTGAACGCATGGCTTGTATGCGGCTGGAATCTACCACATTCATATCGTATTCTGGTAGACTCAGGGTACCGCCCATAAAAATGGTGGGATTGCGGTATTCCATCTGGCTGTGCACGGTTTTATAGCCGGTAACATGGAATTCGCTGGCTCCAGTAATCTTCTTCATCTTTGCAATATTGCGTTCATAAATACCGGCTCCGGGCATAATACTAATACGTCCATTGGCTTGCTTTACCAGGTCGGCAATCAGTTCAGCACCTTCAGGGGCCGATTTTTCTTGTCCGGAGGTAAGCAGGCGGGTAATGCCTTTAATAGAAATAATATCTTCCAGGGCTTGTACAGGGTCTATGGTCATGTCGAAAGCCCGGTGGAAGGTTACTTGCAACGGTAAAGCCAGCTCTGTCAGTTCCTTGCTGCGTGCTATATCTATGCGGCCATCCTTGGTCAATAAACCAAAAACTACTCCATCAGCCCCTAATTCTTTGGCTATTTGTATGTCTTTTTTCATGCAATCGAACTCAATGTCGGAGTAATAGAAATCTCCACCCCGTGGACGGATCATGACATGCAGCCCGATTGTAATGTTTTTTCTGGCGATGGCGATGGCTCCGGCGCTGGGTGTAGTACCTCCTTCAAAGAGGTTATCGCAGAGTTCAACGCGGTTGGCGCCACCTTGCTGGGCTTCAATGGCAGATTGTACAGAATCTATACAAACTTCAATGGTGATATCTTTTGTCATACGTAGAATAATTAAGCCAGCAAATTAAAAGGCAATGGGCACATCTACAAGCAATTTCCTATATAACCACAAACCTGCCAGGTTTTATAATCTGGCAGGTTTGGAATAAAGCCGCCCAAGTATAGGTGTAAGGCTGCTTGCTGCTATAAATTACACAACCTGCCTGGTTCCGGAAGCAGGAACAGTTATGTGTTTATTGGTGGCGTTGGCTTTCAATCCAAATACAATCCGCAATACCTTTATTCTCCGGATGATGCCTTCATACAAAAACCAGGTGATCAGGAACATGCCGGTGCTGATGATCAGGAATTTCAAAGCAATACTTAATTGCCAGTCTATCATATAATAGGCAATGCAGATGATAATGGTCTGATGTAGAATATAGAAAGGATACACCGCTTCATTGGCATACTTGAGAAAGGGATTGGTGAAGTTCAAGTACTTTCGGGCAAATCCGAATATGGTCATCAGCCAGCACCAGCCATTAGTAACTGTTATCGCCCAGAAGAGAAGCATGCCTGCCGGAGAAGGATCTGGCCAGTCAATCCAGTAATAGCTATATAGAATAGTTACAGTAACCAGGGCTATACTTAACGAAACAAACCGGTTATCTTCTATCCGCTGGCGTATATTCTCCTGGGAACAGATAATAAATCCATAAATGAACAAAAGTAAGCTCAGTGTAAAATTGGCCCAGTCGGCAATCAGGTTCTGGTTGGTGGGCCAGTAGGGCCGAAGGGAAGCTTCGCTGATAAAAAGAGGAATCATCAGCAGATAAATGCCGGCTTTCGTAGAAATAAATTGACTCAGGTTGTGCAGTAGCTGTTTTCCTTTTTCGCCTCTCAGATACAAAAACAGGGGAAGGCAAAGGAGAGAATAGGTAAAAATATACGCCAGATACCATAAGTGGTGCCAGCTGAAGTTACCTTCCGGATATGGTTGGAATTCCAATACACTTGGGTAGAACTCCAGATAACTAAAGGTGGCTCCCTGAGTTAGCCGTTCATAGTAGATCTGGGGAGGTACAACGACAAACATGCCAAAAATGAGTGGCACTAAAATACGTTTGGTCCGCTCGGCCAGAAAAGTGCCGCCAGGCCGCCTGCCCAAGGCAAAGTACACCCCGGCACCTGAAATCATAAACAGCAAAGGCATCCGCCACTGGGATAGGAAACGCATGGGCCATTCCATGGCTTCGCTAATCTCATTATTTTTAATGTGCCAGCCCCAGCTGACGAAAAACATACCGGTATGATAAAAGATCAGCAGGGTAAAAGCCAGGACCCGTAGCCAGTCTAAGTCGTATTTTCGGGGAGCCATTGTAGGATTTTGTAGAGGTAACATACGCCGATTTTTGTTTGAGTATGGTAACAAAAGTAAGAGTAAGTATGCCTGATAAAGACATTTCTGATCGATCAGACGTTCTACCCTACCGGAACGAACGCGTAATAAGGCAAAACCTGCGTTTTATGAAACACTAATGCTTTTCCGGAATTGGGAAGGTGTAGTCTGGGTAAATTTTTTAAAAGCCGTATTAAAAGCTGATTTGGAATTAAATCCGTTCTGAAAAGCAATTTCTTCTATCTTGATATGGCTCAACTTCGGGTCGTGCAGTTGCTTTTTTATTTCATCAATCCGGTAGCTGTTTATGAAATCAAAAAAATTTTGCCCAAGTCCTTCGTTAATCAGCTGAGACAAATGATGGGTAGAGATGGAAAGAGCCGCCGCCAGTTCTGGTAAACCCAGTTCGCTGTTTAGAAAAGGCTTTTGCTGTTCCATATATTGTTTAAGCCGGGGCAGCATATCATCGGCTAGCTCTGTAGGCAAAGCCGATTTTTCATACTTCCGCTTGGCTTCCGGCTGAGGAACTTCTGCAGGCACTGGTACTTGCTTATGGTCCAACACCTGCGATTTTACAATTACATAGAAACTCATGCCATACAATACCAGCGACATAGCCGTAGCGATGTATATATCTCCCAGGTCTCTGGTATCAGTAAAGGATATAAGGCCGAATACAATAAACGTAAGTGTTAAATAACAGGTAGTCAGCACGAGCCATTTCAGCGATGTATTTTGGGTAGTAAGTAAAGAGATTCGATGGCTTCTGGCATAGCTATATGCCAGGTAAATGCTATACATGTTAAACGGAAGAGACCATATAAACAAAACTACGTCGAACCACTCTCCGGAAATATTAATTCCATCGGGAAACCAGGCAATAGGCTTTAATTCGTAATCAATAGAATAGGGCTTCTGGTAGGATTGAATTACATCGTGCAGTTTGAAAGCATTGCTTTGCAGATAGAAGGGAATCCGGTAGATAAAGTAAAGGAGAGCCGGAACAAAGTAAGGGATATGCTTTCGCTCAAAACGAAACTCGGGACTGGTTAGCGACCTGGCGTAAAAGTAGGCAAACGGGCCATACAAAAAAGAGAAAGGCTCCGCTATATTTACCATCCAGGGCACATAAAAAATATAGTTTGTATAGCATAGAAAAATTTCAAATATATCCAGGGAGAGAAAAAACAACAAAGAAGCCAGCAGAAAATTAGAGTAGCGGTTATTTTTACGGGCTGCAAAAAAGATAGCTGCCAGAAAAACACCTTGCACCGCACCCAACAAATTACCCAGGGAAAGCAGATCAATAAACGGTGTAACAGTTGGCATACGCAGACTTTTATAAAGCTCCTATACAAATATACCGAAAAGGTCTTTGGCTGCCAGTATCCGGTGATGAGTATTTTGGAAGATAGCTACCAAAGAGATATAAACGCAGATAATCCCGGAAACTAAAACATTTTGCATAATATTGTAAAATAATTTCACTAATCACATTCCAAATTTTTTATGAACAAATCAGTAATCTACAGCTTTTTTGCGCTGATCTGCTGTATTGCATTATCTCTTACCAGCCATGCCCAGATAGCCACGCCTGCGGCTAGTCCGGCGGCTACCCTTACCCAAAAAGTAGGCTTAACCGATGTAACTATTTCGTATTCCAGACCCAGCATGCGCGGCCGTAAAGTATTTGGCGGCATACGTCCGTATGGGGAATTATGGCGGACTGGTGCCAATGGAGCTACTACGTTTACATTCAGCGATGAAGTAACCATTGAAGGGAAAAAAGTGCCTGCCGGTACTTATTCTGTCTTCTCTCTTCCAGGGCAAACGGAGTGGAAAGTGATGCTGAATAAAAATGCCAAAGCGTCTACCAATGATTACAAGAAAGAAGAGGATGTAGCTACTTTTACAGTTAAACCGCAGAAAACAGCTTCTACGTACGAAACCATGACCATTGACCTGTCTGACCTGACCAACAAAACAGCCATGATCAATATAAAATGGGAGAATACCAAAATAGCGTTGAAGCTAGAAGCAGAAGTAGACAGCAAAGTAATGGCACAAATTAAAGAAACCCTGGCGGCTAAACCCGACGATGCCATGGCTAACTACCAGGCCGCTGTTTATTATATGGAAAATGGCAAAGACCTGAAGCAGGCCCTGGAGATGATGAATAAAGGCACTGCCAAAGATCCTCAATTCTGGCAAATGCATCAGAAAGCCAAATTACAGGCTATGCTTAAAGATAAAAAAGGAGCGATGGAATCAGCAAACAAATCGATAGAACTTGCGAAAAAAGCCAATAACAACGATTATGTACGCTTGAATGAAGAATTACTGGCTGAACTGAAAAAATAAGCTTTAAGATTTACACATACAGAAAACCTCTGTCGAAAGTAGTAACCTAATTGGCTTGCTGCTTTAGCAGAGGTTTTCTGTTTAGATGTAGACAAAATAATAATCGGTATTAAACATCATTCCTCATTCCTTGTTTGGTACTCAATATTCCATCAGACAGTAATCAATACGTGTCTTTATTCCGGTGATCGTTGTGGGGATGTTCTGTGCGTTTGAGCGGAATCTGTAACCCGTTGGTTTTCTCCAGCCAGTCATAAATCTCGGTGTTTAGCTGCTTTATTAGTGGCTGATGTTCTTCACTGGCAATCAGGTTATGCATCTCATGCGGGTCTTCCTGCAAATCATATAGCTCATTCGTATCCCACACACCATGGTACCGGATGTATTTGTACCTGTCCGTGCGTACGCCGTGCATAGTAGGCGTTTGCGGGAAGTCAAACTCCCAGTAGTATTCATAAAAAATCTTGTCGCGCCAGGAAATATTTTCGCCTTTGAGTATAGGAACAAACGATTGCCCTGGCATATTGGCTGGTTTTTTTATGCCTGCTACATCCAGAATGGTTGGTGCAATATCAATGTTCTGGAGCATCTGAGTTATTGTCTGGCCACCTTTCACCAGTTCCGGACATCTTACCAACAGCGGCACTTTCACCGACTCTTCGTAAAAATGCCTTTTATCGATCAGCCCATGTTCTCCAAAAGAAAAACCATTATCTCCCATATAAATAACCAGGGTAGATTCCGCTAACTTGTTTTCATCCAGGTATTGCAGCACTTTTCCTACACTTTCATCTACACCCAGCAAGGTTTCACAATATTGTTTGTAGAACTGTTCAAAATCCAGTGCCCCGTGGTACATATAATCCACACCATGCCAGCTTTCCCGCTGCGATTTTACCCAGTCGGGCATCCGGTTCTGTCCATAATACTCCTGCTGTGTTAGCGGCGGCCGTTCTTTGGTTTGCGTGGGTTTTTGAGCTATGCCATACAAAGGTGTGTTAAATGATTCCGGATAGGCAATTTTCTCCCGCTGATAGGTATTCCGGTGCCGTTTGGCCGGCTGAAACTCGGCATGCACGGCTTTGTGCGACAAATACAGGAAGAATGGTTTATCCTTATCCCGTTTAGTTAGCCAGTCTACGGCATGTTCAGTAAGCAGGTCAGTAATGTAAGTGCTGTCGGTATAAGCTACTTCTTTGCCATTGATATTCAATACCGGATTATAATAGACACCTTGCCCTTTAAAACTTTCCCAGTGATCGAAACCGGGGCGGGGTTGGTTGCTTTCTTCACCCATATGCCATTTTCCCAGGAAAGCCGTCTGATAGCCTCTTTTCTGCAGGTACTGCGGAAAAAATATCAGGTTCTCCGGAACAGGTGCCTGGTTATCTACAACCGTATGCGTGTGGGAGTAAAGCCCCGTGAGGATAGATGCCCGGCTGGGAGAACATAAGGCCGTGGTAACAAAGGTATTTACGCCATATGCTCCTTCTTTAGCCATTCTGTCGAAGTGAGGCGTTTTTAGCCAGGGTACTTTTCCGGTAAATCCCAGAAAGTCGAAGCGGTGGTCGTCCGCCAGAATGAATATGACATTTCTGGGTTTGGTATTTGAAACAGTTTCAATCGATACACTCCTTTCTTGTGTATTTCCTTGCTTGCTAGGTACTTCTTTGCATGCAAATACAAGACTACCAAGAATTCCGAACAGCAGAAGTAAATAGTTTTTCATAAAGGTAAATTACTAAATTTTTGTTTGTTTACTAATGGAGTATGGCCAATCGCCACCATATGTCTATGCATCAGGTCTGCGCTGCAGGTTAGTGAACCCGGTAGCCGGCTTGACTAGTATGGGTGGCAGATGTTTTTCTATCTTAATGTTTTACTCAATCGGTTCTTCTAAAAGCAATGCTCTTTTCGGGTCACACCATCCGATTAATCTATCAGGAATCAACATAATTGGATAGTCACCAAATCTGTCTTCTACCTTTTACCAATCCACTTTATGCTGGGTAGTTACCTGATAAGGTAGAAGCATTTTATAAATTTGGCTACACATTCTCAGATAGGTTTAACATGGATTTATGGCACAATTGGTAGAAAAAGCATTCACTCGTGATTAGACTAGTCAAAGTAAGTAATTTTTTTCCAACACTTGACCTCTTTTAAAGCTAGTGCATGGTTGCTTCTCCCTAGGTAATTCGTAAATGCACGGTGTCGTCAATGAGCCTTACAGCAAAAGAATTCATAGGTTACATCCGGTAAGTTACTAGTAATCTTGCTATTGTTTACAAAGTTGAGTATTCTCCTACTTCCGTAGTTTTTGCCGCAGATTCAGTAAAAATGATTGAACAGACTTGTATTTTTTTGTAAGTACCTGTTTTGTATTTTTTAGCAGGCCATCATTTTTTCTACGTGTTTTCATTCATTATTTATGAAGCAGTTTTTTCAAAAACAGTATATCTCTTTTGCTCTTTCTTACATCTTGTTTTTAATTGTTATAAGTGCTGTATTCTCTTACTACAATGAGTACATCATCGCCAGAAATGAGGAGGTTAAACAACAAGCAGAATCTATAATGCAACAAACCCAGAACCTGGCGCAGATCACACGCAGCATAGATGTAAGCTTGCGGGGCTACGCCCTAATGAAAGAAGACCGTTTTCTGTTTCTATCTGTAGAAGAAGCCCGCCAGACCAACCAGCGGAACCTGGCTACGGTAGATAGTTTGCTCCGCTTGCAAGGCTATGACGACCTGGAGCTGTATGCCTCCGTAAAACAAGGATTACACGAATATACCGACCTC
This sequence comes from Rhodocytophaga aerolata, assembly GCF_030503435.1. Taxonomy (GTDB): domain Bacteria; phylum Bacteroidota; class Bacteroidia; order Cytophagales; family 172606-1; genus Rhodocytophaga; species Rhodocytophaga aerolata. The sequence continues at coordinate 363,997 of NZ_JAUKPO010000002.1, read as the reverse complement.
TACGAACAAATGATTGGTCTTATCCGGCAGGATAGCATGGCTGACTTCCGGCAGTTGCTGAGCGAAGACCGGGGAAAACAGTTCTGGAAAAATTACGAACAATTTACAACCAGGCTATATGCATACGAAGATAAACTCTATCAGGCATCCAAAGCAGACTATGACGCAGCTATGGACCGGAGCAAATATACCCAGATTGTATTGGTGCTAATTGGCCTGCCAACCTTGCTATTTGTTTTGCGAAAGCTGCGCAGAGAAGAAAGTAACCGCAAAATGCTGTTAGCTAATTTGAAAGAAAACAATCAGAAATATCTATTTAATCCTGGAAAGGCTACCAAGCAACAAGAAAAAGAAATTCTGGAGTATTCCATCGAGAATTTGAAAAAAGCAGCAGACTTTATTAACCAGATTTCGGAAGGTAATTATCAGGTAGAATGGCAGGAACTTACAGACGAAAATCAGTCACTGAACAAAGATAACCTGGTGGGTAGGCTGATTGGCATGCGGGAGCAGATGAAGAAAGTAAAGCAGGAAGATGAAAAACGTTTGTGGGCTACCGAAGGCATTAACCAGTTTTCTGAAAATATCCGCAAACATCAACATTCCCTGCAAGAGCTGTGTTATGAATCGCTGGTTTTTTTACTAAAATACTTGCATGCTCAGCAGGGTGGCTTGTTTGTTCACCGGGGAGAAGAAGGGAATGATTCGTATCTGGAACTGGCCGCTTGCTATGCCTTTGACAGGAAAAAATTCATACAAAAACGTATTGAAATCGGGCAGGGAATAGTAGGGCAAACCTACCTGGAAGCGGAAACTGTTCTACTAACCCAGTTGCCTCAGCAGTATACAACCATTACCTCCGGATTGGGCGATGCAACCCCCACTTGCCTGTTAATTGTGCCCATGAAGTATAATGACAAAGTGCAGGCTATTATTGAAATTGCCGGATTCCACAAATATGAGCCGCATGAGATTGCTTTCGTAGAGAAAGCCGGAGAGTTTGTAGCTTCAGCCATTGCTGCTGCACAAAGCACCGAAATGACTCAATCTTTGCTTAACCAGTTCCAGCAGCAGGCAGAGCAGATGCGGGCACAAGAGGAAGAAATGCGCCAGAATATGGAAGAACTGGTTGCCACCCAGGAAGAGATGCAGCGGAAAGAAAAAGAATACCTGGCACTTCTGAAAGGTGAAGCAGCAGAAGAACGATAGAAATTCATTATCGGATAGTTCATACGATTTACCGTATACGAGCCGCCACTGCCTGTTATCAACCAGGACAGTGGCGGCTTTTGTATAGTATTTTTCGTAAGCTTACTTTGCAAACCTGTCGGGCAAATCACCATCCGGAAATATATTGCTTTATGCTGCACCACCATTTTATTATGTATAAGCCTTTTGGTTACCTGAGCCAGTTTATTGGGGAAGGCAACAAGAAAAAACGCCTGGGTGAGTTATATGCCTTTCCGCCTGGCACCATGAGCATAGGCCGATTAGACGAAAAAAGCGAAGGCTTGCTTCTATTAACTACCGATGGAAAGCTCAGTAACTATATTTCCAGTGCCGGCATAGAAAAAGAATATTACGTGCAGGTAGATGGATTGATCAGTCAGCAGGCAATGGAACAGCTGGAGCAAGGCATAGAAATTACGCTAGAAGGCATAAAGTACCAAACCAAACCTTGTAAAGCCTGCTTGCTTGAACCGGCTCCGGAACTGCCACTGCGCAGCAGAAAGATCCGCGACGACCGCCATGGCCCCACCAGCTGGATGGCAATTACACTCACGGAAGGCAAATTCCGGCAGATCCGCAAAATGACGGCGGCTTTGGGCTTTCCTACCTTACGGCTCATCCGGATGCGTATCGGCCATATCCATCTGATGAATCTACTGCCAGGCGAAGTACTAAAAGTGGAAGGTTTGCTTAATAGACTTTAGGTGTGTTTGATATGCAGCTTTGCTTACAAATCCTATTAAACTAATTTTTGCTGTTCAACTTGATACAATGACTGTCCGGAAACGGACAGTTATTTTTAGTTCTATTCCATAAAAAATGCTTTTAATCTCCATAAAAGCCTCTTTTTTGGCTGGCAAATTATTTGTTCAACCCAAACGCAAGAAAGCTAAGAATATGTAAGAAAAAACCTTTTTACATAAACTCATGACCATGACGCATAATAACTATGCATATTATATTATTGTGAAGTATCTTATACAAAGTATTACTTTATTACTATTGTAAAGGAATATAGTCCTCTCATTATAATACAGTTCACCTTTTAACCAGTGCTAATTTACCTTAGCAGCCCATAACACTTCAATGAATAAGCTATTTGCCATTTTCCTGTTTACTTTCTGGGCAACTATTGCCTTTGCCCAAACATCCAATCCGGGGAAGCTGACGGGCTCCCTTACCGACTCCACCACAGCTAAGCCAGTTCCTTATGTAACTGTAGCGTTAATGGAGGGTACTAAATTACTCACCGGCACCACTTCTGAAGACGATGGCACGTTTGTGCTGGCGAATCTGCCATTAGGTACTTACTCCCTAGTTTTGTCCTATGTGGGCTACCGCAGTAAAACAGTTCCGGTAACCCTGAGTGACCAGCGGCCTGTTCTTGACTTAGGCGCAATTCGTATGGCGACTGAAAGCAAGGCATTAGCAGAAGTAACCGTAAGCGGGCAGAAAGATCTGGTAGAAGATAAAGGCGACCGGCTGGTATACAATGCTGAAAAAGATATTTCTAATGCTGGCGGTACGGCTGCCGATGTGCTCCGCAAAGTGCCTATGCTCTCTGTGGATTTAAATGGTAATGTGCAGATGCGGGGTAATGGTAACATCAAAGTGCTTATTAATGGAAAACCTTCGGCCATGATGGCCCGTAATCTGGCCGATGCATTGCGTCAAATGCCTGCCAATACCATTAAATCTGTAGAGGTAATTACTAATCCTGGTGCCAGATACGATGCTGAAGGTTCAGCTGGAGTAATTAATATTATCACTAAAAAAGCCTTGCAAGGTTTTAGCGGAACAGTAAATGCCACCGCAGGCAATTTCAACCAGGGCATAGGCACTAGCCTCAATGCAAAAAAAGGAAAATTTGGGCTATCCCTTTCAGCCAATGGATACCAGTACCGCAATATACGGGAAGGAGAATCGGTGCGTACAACTCTTTTTAATGGACAGCCAGTAAACACACTTACACAAAGCAACTTTATGGACAATACCGGCCGGGGCGGCTATGGAGAAATGAGTTTTGATTATGACCCCGATTCTACCAGCCGGTTCAATTTGGCACTCAATATATGGGGTGGAAATTTTCCGAACGATAGCCGGGTAATCAATCGGCTGACCGATCCGGCAGGAGCCGAACTGCAATCCTTTGGCAATGCTATTAGTTTCTATAATCCGTATGGCAATGGGCAGATGGATGTAGGCTACACCAAAACATTCAAAAAAGCCGGACAAGAATTCTCGCTGCTTGGCCAGTACAGCCGTATGCCAGATAATTATTTTTACGATACCGATCGCTTTGCGCTCTCCGTTGGAGAGACTATCCTTTCGCGTCAGCGTAGCAACAATTACAGCCGCAATAAAGAATATACCGTGCAAACAGATTACACGCATCCATTTAAACGGAATGGCCGGAAAGATACTACCGAAATAAAGGTTGAAGTAGGTCTAAAAAGTATTCTGCGGGATATCGGCAGTGAGTTCCGCGTAGAAGAATCAGCCGATGGGGTAGGGCCATTAGTTCCTGTACCTGCACAATCTAATGATTTTAATTATGTACAGCGTGTATACTCTGGGTATACTTCTTTACGGATAGATACCAAACGCAAGTGGGGCTTAAGCATCGGAGCCAGGCTGGAGCATACCGATATAGATGGTGACTTTGTAACCACCCGGACCACTTTGTCCAACAACTATACTAACCTGATTCCTAGTTTTACTTTATCTAAAGGCATTAAAACTCACACATTTAAAATAAGCTATACCCAGCGTATTCAGCGGCCCCTGATCTGGTACTTAAATCCATGGATTAATGAAGCAGATACCCTAAATAAATTTACCGGCAATCCTTATCTGGACCCTGAACTAAATCATTCTCCGGAAATCTCGTATAGCACAACCACCAAAAAAGGATTGTCCATTAATAGTTCTTTATACTACCGGCTCACAGACAATGCCATAGAATATATATCTACCGTAACCGAAGAAGGCTCATCTCTTACCAAACCACAAAATATAGCCAAGCGGGAATCTTATGGATTGAACCTGAACCTTTCCGGGCAGCCAAATAAAGACTGGAACATGAATGGCGGAGCTGATATGCAATATATTTATGTTAACAGTCCGGGACTTAACCAACAAAACAGTGGTATTATCTGGAGTGTAAACCTGAACACTACTTATAAATTGCCTAAAGATTTCACCCTACAGGCAAATGGAAACTTCAATTCTGGCTGGATTAACTTGCAAGGAAAATATTCAGGTTTTTATTGGTATGGCATCTCGGCCAAGCGTGAATTCTGGAGCAAAAAAGCTAGTCTTACTTTGGGCATCAACAATCCCTTTAATAGAGGTGTATGGCAAGAAGGCCGCCAGGCCATGCCTACATTCCAGTCTACCTTTACATCTTTGTATGTAACCCGCTCTATCCGGCTTACTTTCGAGTGGCGGTTCGGGCAGATGGAAGCAAATGGTGGAGGTAAACGGAGCAAGAAGATTAGCAATGATGATAAAGGAGGAAGGTAGAAAATTGTAGTATAGATACTCAAAGCGCACGGATACTGAATTAAAGAGTACTCTATGGAGCCCAGGTAATGGGAACGTATTCCATAGCTATACTCTTTTGGCGAATCCTATAATTTTGAAAATTATACTTTTTAATGAATAACTTGAATAATATATGGATAGAATGAAGTAACTTTGAATTGTTAAGTTAGCTAAGTAATTTACCAGCTTATCGCGTGTACCTACACGCAACAGCAAATTATACGTTCTTTATTTTTTCCATACCTGTCGTGTTTACCATTCTATGAAAAAAATTTTAATTGCACTCTGCCTCAGTTTTCTAACGGTAGCATCCTTTGGCCAGAATACCCAGACAAGTATTGCCATTATTCCTGAACCGGTATCTGTAACACAGACCAATGGCAAATTTACCCTGCCTGAAAACGTGGTAATAGAAGCCGGATCGCAGCCGGAAATGAAACAAGTGATTGCTTTTCTGAAAGACCGCCTATCCATACCCACCGGCAGGCAAGTAACTGTGAATGCAACGGCTCCTTCCGCTACTATCCGCTTATTGCTGAACCAAAAAGCCGATGCAACAATTGGAAAGGAAGGGTATCAGTTATCGGTGAAGCCTACTGCCATTGAAATAAAAGCGAATCAACCGGCAGGCTTGTATTATGGAGTACAATCTCTGGTACAGCTGTTTCCTGCAGCAATAGAAAGCAAGACAAAGGTAGAGAATGTAACCTGGGAGGCTCCTTGTGTAGAAATTACCGATTACCCCCGGTTTGGCTGGCGGGGACTGATGTTTGATGTATCGCGGCACTTCTTTACCAAAGATGAGGTAAAATCTTATATTGATAACATGGTGCGCTACAAATACAACCTGCTGCACTTACACTTAACGGATGATGAAGGCTGGCGTATTGAGATTAAGAGCTATCCGAACTTAACAAAAGTAGGTGCCTGGAGCGTAAAGAAAGTAGGCTACTTTGGTACATTTGAGAAACCTGCTGCCGACGAGCCACGCGAGTATGGCGGCTTTTATACCCAGGAAGACATCAAAGAACTGGTGCAATATGCGAAAGAACGGTTTGTAAATATTCTGCCTGAAATAGATGTACCCGGCCACAGTTTAGCGGCTGTAGTTTCGTATCCGGAACTTTCCTGTACACCAGGCGTGGAAAACTACCAGGTGCGTTCAGGAGAGGAAATTATGGACTGGTCGCAGGGACATCCGCCAATAGCCCTGGTAGATAACACCCTTTGTCCGGCCAACGAAAAAGTATATGAATTTTTGAATAAGGTAGTAACCGAAGTAGCCCAGTTGTTTCCATTCGAATATATACACATGGGTGGCGATGAATGCCCCAAAAACTTCTGGGAGAAAAGCGATGCTGTAAAAGCGCTGATGAAGAAAGAGAAGCTGAAAGACATGAATGAAGTACAGAGCTATTTTACCAAACGGCTGGAAAAGATAGTGATGGCAAAGGGTAAAAAATTTATTGGATGGGATGAAATTTTGCAAGGCGGCCTGGCTCCGAATGCGGCTGTAATGAGCTGGCAGGGCATAGAAGGGGGAATAGAAGCGGCTAAACAAAAGCACGAAGTGGTAATGAGCCCTACTACCTTTGCCTATATAGATTATATGCAGGGCGACCCTAGTATCGAACCCAGAGTATATGCTACTCTGCGTTTAAACAAAGCCTACCAGTTTGAGCCAGTACCCAATGGGGTAGATCCCAAGTATATTAAAGGAGGACAAGCCAACTTATGGACAGAGCAGGTATACAACATGCGCCATGCAGAATACATGACCTGGCCCCGCGGCTTTGCTATCGCAGAATCGGTATGGTCTCCTAAGGAAAAGAAAAACTGGAATCAGTTTGTAAACCGGGTAGAGCAGCATTTCGACAGAATGGATGTAGCCGAAGTAAAGTATGCCCCCAGTGTATTTGAGCCCATCATAACAGCCACCCGCACAGCCGACAAGCAACTAAAGGTAGAACTAACTACCGAAGCAGAAGGATTGGATATTTACTACACTTTTGACAACTCATTCCCTGACAGATTTTATCCCAAGTACAAAGAGCCACTGATTTTTCCAAAAGAGGCAGTTATGCTCCGGGTGATCACCTACAAAGGCAATGAACCCAAAGGCCGCCTGATGTCTATACCGGTGGAAGAGCTACAAAAGCGGGCAGACCAGAAGAATGCAGCGCATTAATTCAGAATTTCATTACTAAAAAGAAAACCATTTTTGTCTAAGAGAATGGTTTTCTTTTTAGTAGCTTATAAGCACATAACATGCATCTCATCCTACGGCAATTGGGCTTGCTCCAACGCAAGATTTCACCACAGAAACCAAGAACTGCGAGGATGATTGTTCCATTACCTGTAAGTGAACTCAAGCGGCTATAAAATAACGACCTAAGGAAAGTATAGCAGACCGATTTAATGAAAAAAATAATCATACGTACCCTCATAGGGCTGGTTAGCCTGGCTGTAATCAGTGTGGCCGGTATCTATGCTTATTTGCTATACCCTTCTATGTTCATGACTTTTCCTCCAGAACATCTCACCTCTCCATTACCATCTAAATATGGAAAAGTGATGTTGGGCAAACCTTCTACGTATCTTTTTAAGGATGTATCCCTTATACCCATGACTCTGGATACAATTCTGGAGCACCAGTTCGTACTGATCGAAAATGGCAGGATTAAACAGATTGAAAGTTCTCTAGCTAGCATTCATACTATGGCTGAACCCTTTTTGATAGAGGGCACTGGAAAATACCTGATTCCGGGATTGGCAGATATGCACGTGCATTTGAATGATGATAATAACTTACTCTTATTAGTAGCCAATGGCGTAACAACTGTACGGGATATGTTTGGGTTTTCTTTTCATTTGCAATGGAGAGAGCAGATTGAGAAGGGAGCACTGCTGGGGCCAACCTTATATACATCCAGTCCGGTACTGGATGTATATAAGGTTGGCCGCAAAGTGTAAGCTTAAAAACTGCAACCGAAGCAAAAGAGGCCGTAATCAGGTTTAAGAAGGCAGGATTTGATTTTGTTAAAATTTACCACACGTTAACTCCAGAGTTATATAGCCAAATTTTAGAAAGTAGTGATTCCCTCCATATTCCTGTTGTTGGCCACATTCCGCTGGCAGTAGACTTAAGCAAAACGCTTTCCTTAAGTCAATATTCAATGGAGCATATCGACCTTAGCCAATTGAGGAAGATTTCACCGGCAATCTCTTTAGATACAAAAGCAGCTATGATTGGAAAAGCCTATAAGTGGATTTGCCCAACCTTGCTTGTGCATAAAAATATTCAGAAAAGTCCAGACGATTTTGCCCAGCAAAAGCACTATGAGCAATATGTTGATAAGGTTACCAAAAAGTTTTGGAAACAGCGGTTACGGGAAGGAACAAGTGAATACGCATTACAACAAAAGCTGGCCAAGATTATGTTTGATACCGGAGCAAGATTTCTGGCCGGAACAGATTGTCTGAATCCGTATGTATTACCCGGATTCAGTATTCATGAAGAACTGGAAGAGTTAGTTAGTATTGGACTTTCCGAATTCGAAGCATTAAAAACGAGTACGGTTAATGCTGCGGAATTTCTGAAAAGAAATACTGATAATGGTACCGTAGAAGCTGGCAAAGTTGCCGACTTAGTATTGCTTGAAGGAAATCCGCTCGAAAATATATCTAATACAAGGAAAATAAGTGGGGTAATGCTTAAGGGAAAGTGGTTAAGTGCCGGCCAGTTAGATACTATACTAAGCGATGTAAAAACTAAGTATACGGATTAGAAAGCTTACTAAGATCTCAAAAATTAAACAAGGCCAATAGGCAAAACACTTATATTTGACAAACTGGCTTTCTAAAGCAAAGCACATTGCCTCACTGCAATCGCCTTTGTGCGCAGGTAGGTTTGATGCGGAATGTGTTGCAAAAAGACAAGAGCCGAGGTCAAAAAATTTGAGTTAGTACAGATCTAGACTAAGGCCGCTTCCTTATAAATTTCAACTTTTAACTATAACTACTATGCGTAAGACCACTTTGCTATTTTTATTCTGTTTACTTGTTTTCTCCTCTACCACCTGGGCACAAACTGAAAAAGGATCCAAACTTCTTGGGGGAAGTGCTAACTTTAATTTTGAGAAAAATTACTCATTTGGAATCTCTCCGCAGATGGGCTATTTTATTACTACTAATTTTGCTCTGGGGACAGGGGTAAGCATAAGCTACTCCAAATTCAACAATGACGATACCGTGGGGAACAGCTACCGGTCAAACACGACAGTTGCTGGGTTTTCTCCGTTTATCCGCTATTATTTTGGAAAGGCAACGTCTACCCGTCTATTTACGCAAGGTGCTGTTGTTTTTCAGCGTTTATGGCAGAATACCCGTATAAATGGAAGCGAACCTCAGATAAATGTTGACAATTTTTCGACATACAGAGCGGGAGTAGGAGTAGTACATTTTATAACACAACAGATAGGACTAGAAGCATTAGTCGCCTACTCTTCTTCAAAGTACAGCGTTGAGAACCGGACAGGTAGAGTCGTCTTGAATGTTGGACTGCAAATCTACTTACCTGCTTCTCAGCAATAATGGGTGAGCATTGCTTAGGTTATACTATGCAATTGGATAAAAAGTTAGCTCTTACAGCCAAAAGGATTTGCAGATACTATTATTCGCCAAACACAACAGGTATGAGTAAGCCTGCGCCACGTACCTGCGTGCTAACATAGCACAGTATAAGGAATTGGGGATTTATTGTAATTGTAGCCACTTTACTATTTCAACAGAATAATGTCACTGATATGAGAAAAATCATCGCTGGCTTTGCAGCAAGTCTGGATGGCTATATCGAGGGTCCAAATGGAGCGTATGATTGGATTCTGATCGATAAAGAAATAGACTTTGCCGAGCATATGAAACGGTTTGATACATATTTCTTTGGCCGCATTACGTATGAAAAGATAGGGACAATGACGAATAAGCCAACACCAGGTATTACCAATTATGTGTTCTCTCACACCTTGAAGACTGTTAATAAAAACTACAGGCTGATTAATGATCCGATCAAAGAACAAGTGGAAGCCATTAAGCAGCAGGAAGGAAAAGACATTGCGGTGTTTGGCGGCGCCAATTTGCTAGCTTCTTTGTTGGATCTTGCGCTGGTTGATGAAATTTCAGTAGCCATTATCCCTGTATTGCTGGGCAAGGGTAAACCGATGGTTGACCTATTGAAAGACAAGGTGTGGCTATCCTTGATAAATAGTAAGACGTACTCGAATGGTACCTTGCAGGTAACGTATCAAGTAATTAAAAACCGTGGATAACTCCCGGCTTTAGAAGGTCCTTCCTCTCCGCAAGGCCAAACCATCGGTATAAGTGATTTCTTGATTCACCGTTTGCAATTAGCACTTAAAAAGAGATAAACCCATGTTCAGAAAGCTTTGTATATGAAGAATTATCTTTTATGGATGTGTATAGGTATCACGTCCTGTAGTTTTCAAAAATATTCTGCTACTCAAAGGGTTAATAGAGCTGATACTATCCGTTTTGGGCAGTACTATCTTGATAATGCACAAGCTAATTTCCCCTTAATCCTGGTATATGATAGTAAAACAGGTCAACAGCTTGATAAGGTAGAGAACGGAAAAGAGTATATTATTGAATTAAAGGCGGGCAAGTTTAACCACTATCACATTAAAGCAGAAGCCCTAAACAATGGAAAGGTAGTAAAAACAAAAAACATAATCAGTTCCGTTTACAGGTTAAGCAAGCAGATAAGCAACCTTTCATGAAACTCAAGTGCACATATCTGTTCGAGCAAGATCAAATCTTTCTGCAAATCCGGGAATGGAAAGATTCTACCCGAACTGCTTATGAGGAATCAATTACCCAATTTGATCCGGTAAGCATACTATGGATAGCCATAAAATAAAGAGGATATGCCGGAAGAATAACAGTAATAAATAGAGAATACTTCTCCGGAAAACCTACTGTTCCGGCTGTAATAGAAAATGAGAAATAAAAATTTGGCACGTTAATTCAACAACCTATGCTGACAGACATCCACCCAAAATTGCCTATGCGTAATAAAGCCCTCACTCTGGACTTTTACCTAAACAAGTTAGGCTTTCAAGAATTTGGTGAAGCGGATTACGAGGGTTACCTGATGATTCAAAAAGACAATATCCAGATTCATTTCTTTGAGTTTAAAGAACTTGATCCAAAGGAAAATTATGGCCAGGTATATATACGTACAGATGACATTGATGCATTCTACCAATACGTTCAAAGTAAAAACAGCAATTGTACAGCACTTGCCAACAAACCCTGGAAACAAAGAGAATTTTCCGTACTCGACCCGGATAATAATTTGCTTACTTTCGGTCAGCGTATACATTAATTGGTGATACAGCTTAGCTTACTGCTCTATATCTGTTTCTTTTGGCTGGTATAACAAACAAGGAAGAATGCTGCCATTCAGGTAGGAGAGTTTTTTCAAGGCACAGCGTTGCAGAAATAAGCAACATTTTGCATTGGCACTTCTTCTGGTGCATTACAGGAAATTACAGTACAAGCCATACCTGCTTATAAAACTTCATACTTGAAATAAAATTTAACAAATGCTCCAGCTCATTGATGCCTACAATTCCTATAAGGAGTTTGACCGGTCTGCTTATTATACGGTCTGTTACAACGTGCTTCCCTCCAATCTTAGATTTGAAACGCCACTCCACGAAAGCAAGGAAAATATGGAAGCAGTAATCGCTTCTATTGATTTTACGGAGTTAGCCATTACAGAGGTTTATAAAAACTGGTCTACAGAAGATGTAAAAAATGCTGATTCTTCTAATGATTACCCATACGAATATCTGCTGAGAAGTGAGACAAAAAAACTTGTCTTATTTATCCGGTTAGTGAGTAATGAATTAATGGTAGACTTTCAATACGATGTCTCAGACGTAGCCCTTGAACAATGGGTAATCTCCACCAACAGTAAACTTCGTATCCGGTTCGGGGCTAATAAATCGCCGGTTTTTAAAGTATTATCCCGTAATACAGGAGGATTTTTTACGGAAGACGTTCCTACAGATGAACTGGAATTGAATATTGAAAAGCTGTATAACGATGATTTTAAGGAAATACACTCCCTCATTCTGGAGGCAATGGTTAAAGATAAGGCAGGATTAATTTTACTGCATGGCGCACCTGGCACAGGCAAAACATCCTATATTAAACATCTCATTTCCGGGCACCCGAAGCATGCATTTATTTTTATTCAGAATGAGTTTATTAAGGATTTGCTTAATCCCGAGTTTATCTCCTTTTTGTTGAAAAATAAAAGTTGCATCCTGATTATTGAAGATGCAGAGAAAGTGATTACTACCAGGGAGTACCAAAGCGAAAGTTCTGTGGTTTCCACAATTCTCCAGCTAACCGATGGGCTTTTCAGCGATTATCTCAATATTAAGATTGTTTGTACATTCAATACGAATATAGAACGGGTAGACAAAGCCCTTCTTCGTAAAGGTAGAATGATAGCCAATTATGAATTTAAACCGCTATCCAAAGAAAAAACAAACAACTTGTTAAAATCATGGGGGTATAGTGCAGTTGACAAAGAAATGGCGCTTGCCGATATTTTCAATTTCGACAAACGGGGTTTCGAGCAGTCATCCGATTCAAAAAAAATTGGCTTTTAACTTACCCCAACATCTTGCTTTCAGGGCATGCTACCAACAGGCATATTCTCCTGGAACTGCTGTGCGCTGCCATTGGGGTTACAAGCTACAGACAGCCTTGTACCAACGGGCTAATGTTGATGCGTAGATACTACACAAGTTTATATGAATTTTGCCGCAGAAAGCCAGCTACTATGCCGTTTTTACACCCCGTAAAAGTTAAAATTTACTGCGAAATTTGCTCTATAAACAAACTAAACGAACATGAGAAAAGTAAAGCTTCAAGTACAAATGACTGTAGATGGATATATTGCCGGACCAAATGGCGAAATGGACTTTATGGTTTTCGACTGGGACACTAAACTTAAAAATTACGTGGAAGAGCTAACAGAACCCGTAGATTGCATTATTCTGGGGCGGAAACTTGCCGAAGGATTCATTCCCTATTGGGCAAATGTGGCCGCTAGTCCGGAAAATCCTGAAGTGGCAGCCGGCAAAAAATTTACTGATACACCCAAAGTAGTGTTTACCAAAACCCTGGACAAATCAATATGGGATAACACCGTTTTAGCCAAAGGCGACCTTACCCAGGAAATCAATACCCTCAAAAAACAAACCGGTAACGACATTATTGCCTATGGCGGTGCCACCTTTGTATCGGCTCTCATTAAACACCAGCTAATTGATGAACTTCATCTGTTTATAAATCCCACAGTTATTGGAAAGGGAATGGCCATTTTCAAAGAAGTAGAAAGTCAACAAAAGCTCACGCTGGTAAAATCTACCGCTTTCGAGTGTGGAATTGTTGTGCTTCATTACGAGCCCAAACGTAATGGCTAAACATCAGCTGCAAGCATAAGAGAACTATTTACCACCCGGTAGTAATTTTATCTAGAAACTCAAAGAAGCTAACCGGGAAAAGCCTTAAAAGGTGAAAACCGGATAAATACTACTGACAATGATCATCAGAAAATACCAGCCTGCCGATAAAGAGGGTGTCCTAACGTTGCTTAGGCTAAACACACCAGCGTATTTTTCTGCCAATGAAGAAAAAGACCTGATCTATTATTTAGACAACCATGCAGCAAATTACTTTGTCGTAGAAGTAGATGCAATAATTATGGGTTGTGGCGGATTTAACATAACAGAAGATGGCGCAACGGCTAAAATATCTTGGGACATTATTCATCCGGAAAGCCAGGGAAAAGGTCTGGGTACGGCGCTAACCAGGTATAGAATCGGGCAGATAAAAGAAATCAGCTCAGTAAAAACACTTTCTGTCAGAACCTTGCAGCTGGTACACCCATTCTATGAGAAATTTGGCTTGCAAGTTAGAGAAATCGTAAAAGATTATTGGGATACCGGGTTTGACCTCTACCGTATGGATTGTGACAGGGAGTCAATTTCTTTGGACTAAACACATGATTATATACTTTCTAATGCATAAAACAACATCACTAAGCTAATGCAGACATGGTAGGAATAAATAAAAAGGGTATTTTGCAACATTTGTGTAAAGGTTTTAGCGCAGTATTACACACAAAGAGTACCTTTAACAGAAACCGCAGCTATGTCTTTACTTACTACTGAGTCAACCCTTGAGCATAAACAACTGAAGCAAGATGGCTACACAATCCATTATTTTACTTGTGGAAATCCTGCCCATGAATTGATTGTATTTCTGCATCCGGCATTTGCCGACCACCGGTGCTTCGATCAGCAGGTTGCCTATTTTTCGCGTGCCTACCGGGTAGTAACGATAGACTTGCTTGGCCATGGCTTATCGTCCGTAGAGAAAGCTAAAGACAAAATAGATCATTCCATTTACCATATAGAGGCCATTCTCGGGTTGGAGGGATATAGCAAAGTACACCTGGTGAGTGTTTCTATGGGTTCATTGATTGCTCAGTACTATGCCTTGCATTTTCCAGACAAATTAGCCTCCTTAACTATTCTGGGTGGCTACAATATAAATGCTGATAACAAAGAACTGGCCAGGGCACAACGGCTTGAAAACATAAAATGGATACTGAAAGCGCTGTTTTCTATGACTTCGTTCCGTAAGTATGTGGCAGAAGTATCTGTATTGAAGCCGGAATCCAAAGCCCGTTTTTATGAGATGGCAACCAGGTTTACCAGAAAATCATTTACAGTGATGGCAGGCTTGGGTAAAGTACTTCAGCCAAGAGCTAAGCTAAAACGTACCTATCCGGTGCTGATTATTAGCGGAGACAAAGACCTTGCTTTAGCCTTGCGGATGAGCAGGAATTGGCATGAGTCGGAACCTCAAAGTAGCTACTTTCTGATGAAAGATGCCGGCCACTGTGCCAATATGGATAAACCAGATGAATTTAATGAACTGGTGATGAAGTTTATCGGGCAAAGTACTATGCCTGTTTCTTAATCGAAAATCCCGTTACACACCAACATTTTATAGGTAAAAGCGGTGATAAATTTTAACAGGATTATTGCCGCAAACCACCCCCTAAAATGCCGGAAATGCACATCGGCTGAAAGGTTGATAACAAGTACCTTTGTATAAACCAACCACCTATTTATCATGAAAACCGAGCAACGCCACACCCAAAAAATTACACCCTTTCTGTGGTTCAACAACAATGCGGAAGAAGCAATGAATTTTTATATGTCCATTTTTAAAGATTCAAAAGTAAAAAATGTGTTACGCTACGGCGATGCAGGTCCTGGGCCAAAAGGAGGGTTTATGTCTGCTTCGTTTCAGCTTCATGGGCAAGAGTTTATGGTGTTGAATGGAGGCCCTCAATTTACTTTTTCCCCAGCCATCTCCTTCTTTGTCAAGTGCGAAACGCAGGCCGAAGTGGATGAACTTTGGACCAAGCTTTCTGAAGGAGGAGCCACTAACCGGTGTGGCTGGCTACAAGATAAATATGGCCTGTCCTGGCAAATTATACCCACCTTACTAAGCGAACTTATGCAGGATAAAGATGCAGCTAAAGCAGGCCGGGTAATGCAAGCCATGATGCAAATGGATAAAATTGACATAGCCACACTCAAACACGCATACGATTGAATGCCACACCCAGAACAGCCTGTAATGAATTAGAGTCAGCTGTATGGCACTGTTGCAGAGAAACATAAATATTCTTTGCAACAGTTTTTGCTTTTATAAACGGTTGTTTGTTTTCTCCAGGATGTTATTTTGTAGCGAATTATTTTGCTAAAGCCATAGAAAGCAGATATTTGTAGAAAAACATATATGGCTCCTCCATGGCTTGACACGTCTGCCTATCCGTTCCGGCCCCACTATTTTTCTGTAAACGGACACAAGTTGCACTACATAGACGAAGGGCAGGGTGAGTGCTTGTTGTTTGTTCATGGCACACCTTCCTGGAGTTTCGATTTCCGCAACGTAATAAAGGCGCTAATGCCAACCTACCGTTGCATCGCCATAGATCACCTGGGTTTCGGCCTGTCGGATAAGCCCGCCCATTACGACTACTCCACGCTCAATCACAGCCAGACGCTGGAAAAATTTATCCAGGAAAAACAATTAAATAGGATCACCCTTGTCGTGCATGATTTTGGCGGCCCTATTGGCTTGCATGCAGCCATGAATCATCCGGAAAAAATAGCTAACCTGATAATCTTGAATTCCTGGCTGTGGAGCAGTCAAGCAGATCCTGATTACCAGAAGATGAGCAAGTTTCTGAAAAGTCCCTTGCTACCTTTTTTGTACTTATATCTGAATTTTTCACCCAGATTTATTCTTCCTCAATCCTTTGGTGAGCATACACTAGCCAACGCAACCCTAAAACAGTTTACCAAACCTTTTGCTGCTAAATCGCAACGATATGGGGCATTGGCATTTGCCAGATCTCTCCTACATGATCAGCATTGGTTTGAGGAACTCTGGCATAAGAGGCATATTCTATCTAACAAACCAACGCTGTTGATATGGGGCATGAAAGATCCGGTAATTAAACCGCATAATCTGGATAAATTTGTGGCTGGCTTTCCACAGGCCAGGGTGGTAAAATTGGAAACCAGCGGACACTTTCCACAAGAAGAGCAGCCCCAAAAAGTTGCAGAAGCCATCGGGCAATTTATGCAAGAGAATTTATCCAGGAAGTAAGCCCGGATACTGAGTATACGATGATATACGAATTAACCGGTAATTCAACTGAGTAAACAAAAAACAACATTCAACTACTGAAAATAATCTAAAGAAACCATGCAAGTACATGTACTGGAAGTAAAATTTGGCTTTAATGGAAAAGAAGATACTCTGTATCCGGTGGTTTTACGAAAAGAGAAAGAAATGATGTTGGTGGACTGTGGCTACACAGGCTTTATGCCTATGATAGAGCAGGCTGCCAGTTTGCAAGGTTTATCATTGCAACACCTTACAGGTATACTTATAACCCATCACGATATAGACCATATGGGCGGATTAGCAGAGTTTAAAGAGAAATACCCGCAGGCAGTAATTTACTCGTCTGCAATAGAGCAGAAATACATTAGTGGAAAAGCAAAATCCTTGCGCTTACAGCAGGCGGAAGAGCTGTATCATACCCTTCCGGAAGACCAGAAAGCCGGTGCACAGTATTTTCAGGAGATGCTTAGAAAGATGCAAACCGTACCGGTGGATCGTACCTTGCCGGAAAACGCAAGCGAACTGTTTCTAGAAGAAGTTAGGATTATTCCTACACCTGGTCATATGCCTGGCCATATTTCTCTTTACCTAGAAGAAAGCCAGACACTAATTACCGCAGATGCAGTAGTATATGAAAATGATGAACTGGAAATAGCCAATCCGCACTTTACGCTTGATCTGCCGGCAGCAGTCAGGTCTGTTGAAAAACTTCAGCAGGTAGCTATCCGCAAACTTATTTGCTACCATGGGGGCATAGTGGAGCAAAACATTCAACAAAAATTACAAACCCTTCTACGTAAATATACCTCGTTTCTTGAGTGAAATAATAGCTAATCATCTACTTAACTTTAACTGGTAGGCGTAAAAACCCAGGGCTAACACAAACTCCCGGCAGTTATTCATTTTTAGAGCATATTCGGCTGATGTACAAATTAAATTTTGTATATTGATTGAATGTCTCAAGAGCCTATATATACAATGGCTGAACTAATCCATTCGTAAAATAGATACCCTGTAATGGTTCAGCCAGGGCAATTACAAAGTAAACCGTGCTCTTGCTACCAGCATATGTTCTCCGATCAGTAAACGTCTTTGCGTATGACCAGATGCCTCCTTCTTAGCCTGCTGGTAGTTTGCTTACAACTACCTAAAATTCAGGCTGCCCAGGTTCTTATCCCGATGGATAACACACAAAAAAACCACTTAAAATCGTATGGGGCTGCTTACTATATTTTACAGAATAGTGTAGAAATAGACTGGCTGCTGAATTACCGGGGAGGTAGTTTTGCTTTTAAACATTCTGTGCCGCTGGAAAAAGAACTATTGGTGCGGGGCATCTCTTACCAGGTATTGTCAGATGCAGAATACAACACTATTCTCACAGAAATTGCCAGCCCGGATGCAAATATGGATGTAATGAAGCTGGAAAAGGTACCCAAAATTGTAGTGTATTCACCCAAAATTAACCAGCCCTGGGACGATGCCGTTACCTTAGTGCTTACCTATGCAGAAATTCCCTACGACCGCGTGTATGATCAGGAAATCCTGGAAGGTAAATTACCTACCTACGACTGGTTGCATCTGCACCACGAAGATTTTACCGGGCAGTACGGAAAATCATACCGCCACCGGCACGAAGCATGGTTCCAGGCGCAGCAACAAGAGTCGGAGAGTCTGGCGGCTAAATACAACTTCACCAAAGTATCCCGCATGAAACTTGAGGTAGCCCGGAAAATCAAAGAGTTTGTATTGGGCGGAGGCTATATGTTTGCCATGTGTTCTGCCACGGAAACCTTTGACGTGGCCCTGGCATCCGATGGGGTAGATATTGTGGACGAGGCATGGGATGGCGATGGAATTGAGCCGCAGGCACAGCAGAAAATTGATTTCACTAAATCGTTTGCTTTTGAAAATTTTACCCTAAGTCTAGGTTCATACAACCGTGGATTCTCCAATATAGATAACAAAAGACATGAGCGGAGCCTCTATGAAGGCAACGACTTTTTTTCGCTTTTTACATTTTCTGCCAAATGGGACCCCGTTCCCAGTATGCTTACCCAGAACCACGAACATATGATCAAAGGGTTTATGGGACAGACCACTGCTTTTAAAAAGGCTTATGTTAAAGCATCGGCCGTTATTATGGGAGAAACGAAGGTAGAGAATGAAGCCAGGTATATCCATGGCACAATAGGCAAAGGTACCTGGACATTTTATGGCGGCCACGATCCGGAAGATTACTGGCACATGCCGGAAGAAGAATCCACAGACTTATCCCTGCATCCCAACTCGGCTGGCTACCGCTTAATTCTGAATAATATACTGTTTCCAGCCGCTAAAAAGAAGAAGCAAAAAACCTGATCAGCACTAGTGGCCACTACAAAAAATGCTAGAAACCAGATATGTCCTGTCGTTTAAGGGGCAACCGTTTACTAGTCAAAAAGCAAGGGTCTGCTCCCATACAGATGTGTAAAAATACAAGCTGTATAAAACAGAAAAATAACTCTATAAAAATCTAATTTTCAGTTAATTATATATAAAATATTTTTATAAAATTGGCACTTTTGCTGAACATTTTCTGTTGATATTATATGCAAAAACAAGTAGAGATGAATACAGAAAACAATCAGAAAATGGTAAAGAAAAGGGTCGAGAGTTACGACATTTCTAAGTCTGATGAGACAATGAATCTGGCAGTGGATCTGGCAAAATTCATTAAGGAGAACAAACTGTTTCATAACATCCAGGGAAAAGAGTTTGTAAATGTGGAAGGTTGGCAATATGCTGGTTCCCGCCTGGGAATTCTGCCTATTGTAGAAGAGCTCACCAATATCAGCGACGAGCATGAAATGAAGTACCAGGCCAAAGTAAAACTGCTGAACCTGCGTACCGAACAAATTGTGGGTTCAGGCTTTGCCATCTGTAGCAATAAAGAGTCAGGTAAAAAATATTATCAGGAATTTGCCATTGCTTCTATGGCTCAAACCAGGGCTATTGGTAAAGCTTACCGGAATATACTTGCCTGGATAATCCGTGCAGCCGGTTATGAGCCAACACCTGCGGAAGAAATGGATTATTTGTCTACACCTGCTGATGCATCTAAAGCTTCTACGCAACGTTCGCAAGCTGCCCCGGTAGCTGCAGAACCTATAGCTGCTGAAGTACAACAGCCCAAGGTAGTGGCTCAGGACGATGCTACCCAAAAGCCGGCTACTACCAAGCAGAAAGCTGAAATTCTGCTGTTGCTCAATAATGAGGTAGTAACTGCCGAAGAAAAAGAGAAGATGGTGAGCAGCATTAACAAACTTGATTTTGAAAGGGCCGAAAAAGCCATTGCAAAACTCAAGCGGGTAATTGCCGAACGCCGCAGCCAGGATATAGACGATGTAGCCGCTTAATAAACAAAAAATCCGCAGCCCAAACTGCGGATTTTTTGTTTAATGTTTTTTCAATAAAATCATTTTACATGATCTTTTAAGCCCTGCCAAATAGTTCGGTAACGGATGCCAGATTATGAGCCATCCCTTGATCTAACAGGTCAGGAGCCAATCGCCATCCCCAGTTGCTGCTGGCAGTACCAGGCGTATTCATACGAGCCGTATTATCCAGGTTTAAGATATCCTGCACTGGCATAATAGCTGTTTTTGCTACCGACATCATGGCCAGCCGGATAAATTGATTCGCAATATTCCGTTCGGTTACTTCGCAACCAAGGTAGGCTTCAAGCCGCTGGCGGGTAGCTTTATCGGCATCTTTACTGAACCAGCCCCGTACCGTATCATTATCATGCGTACCAGTATATACCAGACAGTTCTCTACATGGTTATGTGGCGCATAGGGATTATGGCTGATGCCTTCGCCAAAGGCAAATAATAATACTTTCATTCCCGGAAAGTTATTCCGTTGCATAAATCCGCTTACTTCTGCTGTAACAATCCCTAAATCTTCAGCGATAATAGGTAGATAAGGATAATGCTTAAATAAGGTCTGGAAGAAATCGTCAGCCGGGGCTTTAATCCAGCTACCATTAATAGCTGTTTTTTCACCAGCATCCACTTCCCAATAGGCCACAAATCCCAGAAAATGATCCAGGCGCACCATGTCGAACAGGCGGATGTTATGGCCTACCCGTTTTACCCACCAATCATACTGAGTATGTTGTAGCTTTTCCCAATCATATACTGGGTTACCCCACAATTGCCCGGTTTCGCTGAAATAATCGGGTGGGACGCCAGCTACGGCAAACGGTTTTTTATCTAAGTCAAGTTTAAATATATTGGGGTTTGCCCATACATCTGAACTCTGGTATTGTACATAAATAGGAAGGTCGCCTATAAAATGGATACCCCGTTCGTTACAATATTTTTTCAATGCAAACCATTGTCTGGCAAATAAGTATTGTAAAAATTTCTCTTTGCGAATTTTGTCTGCCAGCAGGTGTGCATATTCTGCTATACCCTGAGGTGTGCGGTTCTTAATCGAATCTGGCCACTCCCGCCACGGCAAGTAATTGAAATGTAGCGTAAGGGGGTAAAACAAAGCAAAGTCGTCCAGCCAGCTTTGGTTTTCTGCACAAAAAGATTCGTAGGCTTGCAGCTCAACATGCGAGGCATGCGTAAAAAACCGTTCATAGGCTTTGTGCAGCAAGGGTTCTTTATACTGGCGCACGGCAGTAAAATCTACTTGTGAGCTTGGAAAACGGGGCACCTCCGTCAGGTCGCTACTCGAGAGTAAACCTTCCTGCACCAGAAACTCCAGGCTAATAAGCAGGGTATTGCCAGCAAAGGCAGAAGCACTGCTGTAAGGCGAATTACCTAAGCCTTCTTCAATAGGCGTAAGTGGCAAAATTTGCCAGTAGGTTTGCCTGGCCGCCGCCAGAAAGTCTGCAAAACGGTAGGCTTCCGGGCCAAGATCGCCAATTCCATGGGCAGAAGGCAGGGAGGTAATATGCAACAACAGGCCACTAGCTCTTTTATTCAGCATAAGCAATACGAATTAATTGAATGAGCAAACATACAGATTTTAATTACTGACTGTATACGAGATTGGGAAGTGAAGTTTAGATTTCTCCAGGCTTTTTGCAAAATTCACCACGAAAAATAGCAGATTTTTAAATTCCTATACACAGAAACGTTGGTTCCTTTTTCTTTTGCCCAGCGTAATATAAGAAACACGTAATACTAGAAAATGAAAACAAGTGTAAATTTGGTGTGAAACTTTTTAAAAGAAAATTCAAAAAAGTATAACCTTTCAGAAAAGCTACCCGTATAATTCAACATACTACGGCAAATAATTAGCTCAAGTTTGATTATTTATCGTACAAAGCATTACAGAAGTTGGAAAGGAGTAAGTATTGGAAAATTTCTGTAATGCTTTTTCCATTTGCAGAACAGAACCGCACAGATCACATGATTTGTGCGGTTTTTATTTTTTACTAGTTGCTTGGTCTTTTCATTTGATTTATTCCGTTATTAGCCATTAAGTCTTTGTAAGTAAGAACAGTTACTTTATCAGTAATAACTTTTTTGAATTGAGGCGAACGCAGAATTCGTAGTTCTGTTTCCCGTTGTTTGCTCATTTGTTTTACACCCCCAGCATTAGCATCGTGCAGGGCGTCCATTTCCGGACTTTGCAAACCCAGGTGCATTACCATCAGGTATGTTTTTCCGGATTCTAATTTATTGATGGCTGCAATCAGGCTGTCTGGCTGCTGCTCAAATGGGATTGCCGAAAAGCCTTTCATGTTTTCTTCAGCGAAATAACGGGATATACCTAGTTTATATTCTTTCGCCAGTTTTTCTACCAATTCTCTTTGCTCATGGCTGTATAGTCCGGCTCCCATGTGGTTATCCAGGTAATCTATTTTCAGGCCGGAAGCTAACGCCCGTTCAATCTGTGCCCGGAATTCGGTTTCTATTTCCCCGATTTCCGGATTGCGGCGAATAAGGTCGCCAGGCGTGGGGTAAAAATAGCCTAGGCTATCTACCAGGCTGGGCACCACTGTTTTGCCGGATATAGGGCCCCAGCGGTAATTTTTCCATTCTGAGCCCAACGTGAGATGTATACCTACAGAAACATGGGGTTTATTCTTTAAAATCTCTACGGCCTCCTGGTACCAGGGGCAGGCAAACATAACGGAAGCAGAGAAGGGAATACCTGTTTCAATCATTTGTTTAGTTGCCATATTTACTGCATGGCACATCCCGACATCGTCGCAACGGATAATCAGTCTGGGTTTGTTGGCTGCTACAGGAGGTTGAAATGAGGAAGTTAGGAATGCCGTGCCTGCCAGCAAAAACCACAGAATGACAGGCATAGCCAATATAAATTTAGTCGTGTACGCAGGGTTTTTCATGTATTGGATGTTTATGTCCAATAAAGCAATTATCTGGCTAAGGGTCAATAGGGAACAACTTACGTTTAGGTAAAATCTGTATATAAAATAAAAGGCGAGAAAACAATTTCCCCGCCCTTCTAAGATGGATACTATCGGATGTTAGGCATTTACTTTCTGGTTTTGCACATGGGCAACCATATACAGGTATTGCGCCAGGAAGAAGGCACCAATGGCACAACTCACATGCCATAGCCAGTGTGTACCCATGGGCAGCCATACAAAAGGAGTGTCTATCTGCCTGAATATCAAGGAAAATATAAAAAAAGCGGAAGCTATA
Organism: Rhodocytophaga aerolata; assembly: GCF_030503435.1. GTDB lineage: Bacteria > Bacteroidota > Bacteroidia > Cytophagales > 172606-1 > Rhodocytophaga > Rhodocytophaga aerolata. The sequence goes on along the minus strand of NZ_JAUKPO010000002.1, from coordinate 340,733 downwards.
ATAATAATCAGCACACCCTTGTAATTAGTTTTAAGCAAGAGTAAGAAGGCCGGTACAAACATCATCACACCAGTAACAAAATACGAAAGATTCAGGATGGTTTGCTGGCCAAAGGCTATCTGGTAAATGAATATGCGTAACGTAATGTAGGCAATAGCCACCAGAGCCACATACACCCACTGCTCTAATACCTTCCACCAGAAATATAAAATGACAGAAAACGTAAGCAGGGCAATAGGAAGCACATCCATCAGCAAAAAGAATTCTGAGTTACGGAACGCATGATAAATGGTGCTGCCAATGCCCCCAAGTGTAAGCAATGGCATACAGGCCATCAGAAATGGATAGTCTTTATAATGATTGCGTAGCTTGAAAAACCAATAAATAACTGGCAATAGAAAGGTAAGGGAAGAATACGCATTCCAGGGTTCTGCGACTAAATTTGTTAAATCTGTTTCCGCATAAATAGGTCCACCGTCTGCAGGAATTCCTTCAGCAAGGTGCAGTAAAATCTGTAAAAACATAGATAAAGAATACTTGTAAAGCAGGTAAAGCTCCGGCAGGAGCTAAGATTCTACCAATAAAGTTCAACTGTAAGAAAAACGAATATCTGCCGGTAAGGTTCCTGTTTTTTGAGAGATAGCTAATAACTTGTTAGAAATGAGCTATATAAATATATAATTTATCTTCTTTTTAAATTGGTTAAGAAAGAGAATAATCCTCCTTTATCACCGATCATGGCATAGTTGGCCGGCTGACTGGCATAGCGGACAGATTCTACCGTGTAAAAAGCATTCGGGTTAAAGGTTGTAATAATGCTAAGCAGTTCTGGCAGGTCCTGGCGTTGCACAACTGAGAAGATTAGTTTTACATTTTCACGTTTGCCTTCTCCTTCTACATAGGTAAAACCAAACTTGGTAGACCGTAAATAATCAATCAGGTCGGTGGCTTCCCGGCGGGTAATTACCTGCACTACTACCTTGCCTAAAGCTAATTTTTCTTCTATGGTCATCCCCAGGAAAATACCGGAAGCAAAACCAGCTGCATACGCAATATAGCAATAGACATTCGTCAGATTCTGCATAATGGTGCTAATGGCAACCAGCCATATCAGCGATTCAAAAATGCCCACCACGGGAGCTAAATTTCTTCTTCCGCTCATCACAAATATTTGCCTCAACGTAGAAAGGCTTACATCGCACATGCGTGAGCAGTAAATAACAAGCGGTAAAAACACTAGTTGGTATGTTTCTTTACTAATACCCAGCGTTTCGGTAAAAAAAGTTTCCATGAACTACTACAGGAGTTTGCGGCGTCCAAGTAACTAAAAATAGCTGACAAGTTTACACTTTACCTTGCAAATAAACAGACGAACAAACCATAGGCTTAATTAACATGAGGATGTATTTGTCTAATGGTCACTACTCATCTAACTTGTACCATTCAATATTGGTAAGCGGAGTTCTGCGGGCGGGTACCTTGTTACTGGCACTAGCCGGAGAATAATGCTTTTCCAAGTAATCTAATATCAATTTTTCTGATTCGCCCAGGTTCCAGAGGTTATGGTATTGCTGCATCCAGCGGATTTTTCCTACCCAGCCCTCCCTGGTAAACCGGTGTTGCCCAATGAGTTTGGTAGAATGGCAGCCCGTACAATTGGCTCTTATCAATGGCAGGTGCTCGTCAATAATTAACCCGGTAGCTTCATCTACTTTTAGTGTATCTGTTACCCACCTAGCAGATGTCCGCGGATTAAGTTCAGTTGCCTGGGAAGCATCTTTAAAACTAGCCAGTCCGGTAAAAAGCATAGCCAACAAAATAACAAATTTCCACATGGTTTTTAATCTACAAAAGTTCTGATGAAATCTATTATACTACTTTTACAGCTATGCGGTGGCAGGCATTGTTCAGATACCCGCCGGGGTTCCAGCTCGGAATCAGCATCGGCTGCATGATACCTTTGCTGTCAGTAGCCTTTGCCCATACTTCATAATAACCCTTTGTTGGGAACTCCACCTCTGCAGACCAATGTTGCCAGGCCAGGCGGTTTTTGGGTGCTTCCAGTTTACAGGCTTGCCAGGTAGCTCCAAAGTCAATAGAAGTATGCATTTCTTTTACCTCCAGATCGCCCGCCCAGGCATGTCCCCTTAAGATAAGTTTTTTTCCAGAGTCCAGCAGAGCACCTGTTTTCGGATAAGTAATTAAGGAGCGTACCGGCATAGACTCAATGATGCGGAAATTTTCAGGCGTTTCAGCTAGTTTTTCACCAGGCTCCAGATGTACAACCGGTACCCGGTAACTATGGCCATCCATTTTGGCCCCGTCATGTTCTTTGTTGCGTACAGCAAGGGTATGCAGCCATTTTCCGGAAACAGAAGCCGGCCAACCACCTATTACTAAACGCAACGGAAAGCCATGAATCAAGGGAATATCTTTTCCGTTTACTGCCCAGGCCACCAGGGTTTCATCTTCTAAGGCTTTCTTAATAGGAACTCCTCTGGATATAGCTACTTTCGATGGATCGCGGCTCAAGTGGCTGTCTTTGCCATAATAACCAATGTACACGGCATCGTCTTTCAACCCTACATCCGCCAGAATATCTTTGAGCCGCACCCCAGTCCATTCGGCACAACTGATGGCTCCCTGGTCCCACTGATTACCGGAAGTTTGCGGCTGAAAACCAGACCGGCCATTGCCGCCACATTCCAATACCAGCTGGTAAGTATAGGTCTTAAACCGTTTCTTCAGGTCTGTAATTTTATAGGTTTTGGGTTTATTTACCGACTCTCCATTAATTGTTAAGGTCCAGGTAGCTGCGTTAATAGATGCTTCAGGAGCTAAGCCGTTGTTGCGGATAAACATTTTCTCTACTGGCGTAATGGCATCATCCAGTAAATGAGGGGGTGTTTCTACGTTCCAGGGTTTATCACTTAAGATGATCATTTCCGGACTTTTTCCGGCCAATGGATCTTCTAACAAAAGGGGTGTATAATGGCGGGGCATATTTCCGGCAAAAACAATTTCTACGCCTGCTATACCAGCTAAAGCGGCTAATGCACTTTTTTTTAGAAATCCCCGCCTGTCGTGTATCTGTTTCATGTATTAATATGACCTGAGTTTGGCAAAATAAACATAAAGTTAGTAGGCAAAAAATGTATTAGACTAAATAAATAGCCCACCAGCACATCAACCCATTGGCTGTTTCTTTAACTACTCAGAATCTGGGCAAAAATCTCTTCCAGTTTAGCTACGGCATGCACGCGTATGTTGAACTGTTTAAAATCCAGACCTTTGGTATTGTATTTTGAAATATATATTTCCTTAAAGCCCAGTTTTTCCGCTTCCGATATGCGGTTTTCTATCCGGTTAACGGCCCGTACTTCCCCTCCCAAGCCTACTTCTGCGGCAAAACAAGTCGTATGGGGAATACTGATATCCTCATACGAAGACACAATGGATGCACAAACGGCCAGGTCAATCGCCGGATCTTCTACTTTCAGACCACCGGCTATGTTCAGAAACACATCTTGCACGCCTAAGCGGATACCGCCGCGTTTTTCCAGTACTGCCAGTAGCATATTCAATCGTTTGGCATCAAAGCCAGTGCTGCTCCGCTGCGGAGTTCCATAGGTTGCCGGACTTACCAGCGATTGAATTTCTATTAATAGAGGCCGGTTGCCTTCCAGCATGGCGCCAATGGTAGAGCCACTTAGTTCTTCTTCCCGCTGCGAAATCAGAATTTCAGAAGGGTTGCTGACCTCCCGTAAACCAGAACCCTGCATTTCGTAAATGCCTAGCTCAGACGTAGAACCAAAGCGGTTTTTGGTGGTACGCAGAATCCGATAAGCCATGTGGCGGTCTCCTTCAAATTGCAATACGGTGTCTACCATGTGTTCCAGTACTTTGGGACCAGCCAGGGTTCCTTCTTTGGTAATATGGCCGATCATAAATACAGGCGTACCACTTTCTTTGGCATATTTCATCAGCTCTGCTGTACATTCCCGCACCTGCGATACACTCCCTGCTGCCGATTCAATCAGGTTAGATTGCAGTGTCTGAATGGAGTCTATTACCAAAATATCCGGCTCAAATTGCTCAATTTGCTTGAAAATGTTATGCGTTGAGGTTTCGGATAGAATGAAGCAATTGTCGCCTTTGGTAGTCATCCGTTCCGCCCGCATTTTAATCTGCTGCTCACTTTCTTCCCCGGATACATACAGCACCCGGCTAGGCAGACTTAAGGCAATTTGCAGCATGAGGGTAGATTTACCAATGCCCGGTTCACCACCAATTAATACCATAGAGCCAGGTACAATACCGCCGCCCAGCACCCGGTTGAGCTCTTTATCTTTGGTAATGGTGCGGGGCTGCTCGCTATAGGTAATTTCAGTAATGGCCTTTGGCTTGTTCAGTACTTTTTGTGTAGTACTTACCCGCCACGATCCTTTTTCATTCTTATCTTCTTTTTCTATCAGCTCTTCTACAAAGGTATTCCAATCGCCGCAGGAAGGGCAGCGGCCCAGCCATTTAGGGGACTGATGCCCACAGTTCTGACAGAAATACGTTGTTTTAACTTTCGCCATGTAGTTGTATGTAATGGGAGAATCTTGTAATAGTAGAAATCTCTATAGATAAAATGCTTAATTTACACAGATAGTTCTGTAAAGGGAAACATGCAAAAAATATATTTATTCTCCGGCCTGGGGGCAGATAAGCGGGTTTTTGAACGGCTAACTCTATCCGGCGAACGAGTGTATATTGATTGGCTTACTCCCCTTCCGGATGAAAGTTTACAACAGTATGCAAAGCGGTTAATGGAAGCAAATGCTATAGAAAGCAACCAGATTTTGCTGGGTGTATCGTTTGGAGGAATGGTGGCTACAGAGCTGGCAAAAATACTTCAGGTAAAGCAGGTAATTCTCATTTCCAGTGTGCAGCATCGGCAGGCTATCCCTAGGCTTTTCTCCTTAGCAGACTATCTGCATGTATACAAGTGGTTGCCCTATGCTCTACTAAAGAAGCCCAATCCATTTCTCCGGTTTGCCTTCAGCCCTATTTCGGATGAAGACTATGTGCTGTTAAAGAAGATTGTAGCCGATACAAATAGTATATTTTTAGAATGGGCAATCAAACAAATACTATTGTGGCGTAATGCAATGCCTGTAGATAACCTGGTGCATATTCATGGAACAGCCGATAAGCTGTTTCCTTTCAGCAACACACCCCATACCATTGCTATACCTAAAGGAGGCCATTTTATGATTCACAACCGGGCAGATGAAATAAGTGAGATAATCCAGAGAAAGCTTGCAGAGAAGATTGTCTAAGAGTAGTAGATGCGCATTTATTCTGTTTAGTATATTTTCACATCCTCACATTTTCAAATTTAAAATTCTACCTCACAATATTTCCTAAATAGCCAGCTATTTGTTTTTCTATTTCTTTGAGTTGCATATGAATACGCATAACCCTTTCTTGCTCTGCCTCAGTATGGGCTGAGGCAAAGCTTTTTAGGTTGGCGGTTATTTTATCCTGTACAATGCGTTGCTTTAGCCGCAGAATATTCGTAAACGCCGCATGGGAAAGCATGTCTTTCTCTTTAGGAATAAATATCTGGTACTTATTCTCCCAGTTTTCACTGATCTCATATTTGTTTGCCAGCAGGTTAATGGCTTCTGCTTGTATAGCCGCATCCCAGTGACGAACAAAGTAATCGGCTCCTACAATATTGCCCATCCGTAGTTGATTTTTAATGGTTTCCAGGATGCGGCTGTAGATGGGTGTCTGAAATTCAATGCCGTCAATTTCGGCAAGGATGTAATCGCAAAGCTTATTGTGCTCATCTATCGGGGCATCTGCATAACTGATCAGCATCCGGATAATTTCTTCTTCCCGGTAAGCCATCGGATTTTTTTGTGGAACAGCAGCTACTTCCTCTACTGGCTCCGGCATATCAAAGTCGGGAGGCGGCAGTACCCCTTCCGGAAAGAAAACATCCGCATCCGGATACACTTCCCTGCCAGGTGACTTTTTGTGCTCCCGGTCTTTCTGATGCTTTTTTTCTTTATCCAGAACCTGTTTTTTCAGAATCTGGTTGCTTTCCACAATCAACGTGCCTTCATCCATCTGCAGCAATCCGGCTGTTTGCTTAAAGAATACCGCCCGCTTAATTGGATCAGGAATTTTGGTAATGCTTTCAACTACTTCTTTAATGATGCCTGCTTTCTTAAAGGGGTCATTGGCCGCTTCATCCAGGTAAAGCTTGGTTTTGAAGGTAATAAAGTCGGTGCTGTTTTTCTTGATAAAATCTTTAAAAGCCTGGGCACCAATTTTCCGCACATAACTATCGGGGTCGTCATTATCCGGAAATACCGCTACTTTCACATTCAAGCCTTCTTCCAGAATCATGTCGGTGCCCCGCAAAGAGGCTTTAATACCGGCCGCATCCCCATCATACAAAACTGTGATATTCTGCGTGTAACGGCCAATCAGGCGGATTTGCTCAATGGTAAGGGAAGTACCGGAGGAAGCTACTACGTTGTTTACACCTGCCTGGTGCAGCGAAATAACATCCGTATAGCCTTCTACCAGGTAACACGTATCTTCCTGGCGAATGGCATTTTTGGCCTGAAATAAGCCGTATAGAATATGGCTTTTGTGGTAAACGTCTGTTTCCGGAGAGTTGAGGTACTTTGGCTGGTTCTTATCTGGCTTCAGAATACGGGCCCCAAAAGCTACTACTTTACCAGATACATTATGAATCGGAAAAACTACCCGGCCCCGGAAGCGGTCAAATTGTTTGCCTTCTTTGCGGATAAGTAAACCGGCTTTATCCAGAATATCCGGATTGTAGCCTTTGGCAATGGCTTCTTTAGAGAAATGGTCCCAGTTATCCAGACTATAGCCCAGTTCAAATTCTTTGATGGTATTTTCCTTAAAGCCGCGTTCTTTAAAATAACTTAAGCCAACTGCCTGCCCTTCATCCTGGTTCCAGAGCAGGTTCTGGTAATAATTTTTGGCATAGTTCAGTACAATATATAAGCTTTCTTTTTCCTGTTGCTGCTGAACCTGTGTATCGGTAATGGCTTCTGGTTCCGGAATATCTATGTTGTACTTCTTTGCCAGATACCGCAGTGCCTCCACATAGCCCAGACTTTCAATATCCATAATGAAGCGGATAGAATCGCCAGCCTTGCCGCAGCCAAAACATTTGTAGATGCCTTTTGCCGGAGAAACAGAAAAAGAAGGTGTTTTTTCATTATGAAAAGGACAGCAAGCCATCATATTCTGCCCCTTTTTTTTTAAGGTAACAAAATCGCCAACTACCTCTACAATGTCGGCCGTCTGCTGGATCTGTGCTATAATATCGTCGCTTATTCTCATCCTTTGCCGTACTTATTTCACGTTGAAACTACTTTTTATACCTTTGTTACAGGCCCAAACCCGCTGATTTTCTGTAAGTCTGCACTTCTGCTGGTTGCACAGTAATTTTTTTGGTAAATTTGAGCCAAAGGTTCATTTATTTTGTTTACCTAAAAAGCTTTCCTCCGGTTGAACAAGTTTTTTTGATGTACCGGAGTGGAAAGACATATGGCTGGTATGCATTTTTAGGGTAAAAGCCTATTTCAAAAATAAGAAAATTTACCCAACAACAATCTAAAAAACGGGGATGACTATTAACAAAGAACATATACTACAGGCACTCAGTACAGTACAGGAACCGGATCTGAAAAAAGATCTGGTAACGCTGAACATGATCCAGGATATTGAGATTGGAGTGAATCAGGTAAGCTTTACGGTGGTGCTAACTACCCCTGCCTGTCCGCTGAAAGAACTGATAAAAAAATCCTGTATCGATGCTATACATAAGTACATTGGCGAGCAGATGAATGTAGTGGTGAACCTGACAGCGGATGTTACCTCTACCCGTGTGGGCAAAACGGCTGTGTTACCCGGCGTAAAAAATATTATTGCTATTGCTTCCGGTAAAGGAGGCGTAGGCAAATCTACGGTAACGGCTAACCTGGCAATGGCCTTGCATAGGAGTGGGGCCAAAGTAGGGATTATTGATGCCGATATTTCCGGGCCTTCTATTCCAACCATGTTTGATGCGGAGAATCTGCAACCATTGGTTACCCAGAAAGATGGCAAAAACTATATTATTCCTGTACGGCAATATGGCATAAAAATGATTTCTATCGGCTTTCTGGCTCGGGCAGAAAGTGCGGTTGTATGGCGTGGCCCAATGGCTAGTTCTGCCCTGCGCCAGTTTATAGCCGATGCCGACTGGGGTGAATTAGATTATTTGCTTATTGATCTGCCTCCAGGTACCAGTGATATTCACCTGACGCTAGTGCAGACTGTGCCAGTTACCGGAGCTGTTATTGTGACTACCCCTCAGAAAGTAGCCCTGGCCGATGCCCGCAAAGGATTGGCTATGTTCCGTCAGCCACAAATTAATGTGCCGGTGCTGGGAGTTGTGGAAAACATGGCGTATTTTACACCTGAGGAACTTCCGGAAAATAAGTATTACTTATTCGGCAAAGATGGGGGGAAAGAACTGGCCACTCAATACAATGTGCCGCTGCTGGGACAGATCCCTTTGGTGCAGAGTATCCGGGAAGCCGGCGACTTTGGAAAACCTGCGGTAATGACTGATGAAGTAACCGCTGCTGCATTTAAAGAAGTGGCCCAGGCTTTAGCCCAGGAAGTGTCTATCAGAAATGCAACGCTGGAAAGAACCAGACCTGTGGAAATAAAAGTGTAACCAGGATTCGCCGGATTACTTGGATGAGAAAGATTTTTCTGAATGTAAAACACAGGAGAAAAAGCCGTATCAGTAGGTGATATTCTCCCTTAAAGTAATCCTGTTAATCTTCGAATACTTAAATCCAGGTTCAGACATATTAAAATATATACCTATGAATACGCTTGTAAATACTGACTTAACAGATAAAGTAGAGAAGGCTTTAGATACGATCCGCCCATATCTGGAAGCAGATGGAGGTAATGTAAAAATTCTGGAAATTACGGAAGAAAAAGTAGTAAAGCTGGAATTATTAGGCGCCTGCGGTTCTTGCCGTATGTCTACCATGACGCTGAAAGCTGGCGTAGAAGAAGCTATTATCAAGGCTGTGCCAGAGATCAGGGGAGTGGAAGCGATTAATATTACGCCTTTAAACTAAGGGTTGCTTTTGCTTCAGGTTCATAAGCAACAAGCCTTCTGTCTATCCGTATGTATATACAGAAGAATACTAAACGTTACGCGTATGAACCCGGAAAATGAAAATATGCCTATTGGCGACAATGAAGACCAGTTTACCGAAGGTAGCTATCAGGCTATAAAAAAGGCCGATAGTAACCCTGACGAAAAAGGAACGGTATCCGCTGAAAAGGATAGCACCAAAACCATAACCGACTTGCAGGACGAACGCAAAGAAGGGAACAGTGCCGAAGACCAGGCCAGGCAAGAAGGACCTTATGGGGTGCAGGAAGACGAGGAGTTATAAGCTCATATCTACCTATACTATATAAAGGTTGAAATCTATACGAAAGTATCTATAGATTTCAACCTTTTTTGTTACCTGTAGTTAATAGGGTTATTTCCCTATAACACTGAAAATTTTGCTTTGATAAAAGAAAAATAATTTTCAAATTTCCACATTTACCAATCTTCAAACTGTCTCTCCATGGATTTCGGCAAATTATCTGATATCACTTCTGTAGACTTTACTTTACCTGCAGATGCGTCTCAGACAAAAACGGTTCTGCAGAAAAATGCCCACAAAGCCAGTAAACCTGCCATCTATGTAGGCTGTCCGATATGGACAAATAAAGACTGGGTAGGCAAAGTATATCCTTCACATGCCAAAGAAAAAGATTTTCTATATCATTATTCCAGGCAGTTTAACACCATTGAGCTAAATACAACTCATTACCGCATTCCAGACCCTGAAACCATTGAACGCTGGAAAGCGGCCGCAGCACCAGGATTTACTTTCAGCCCGAAATTTCCGCAAATTATTAGCCATGAGAAGCAACTCGATGAAGCAGAAGACTTGACCCTGGAGTTTTGTGAAGCCATCCGCGGATTAGGCGAACATCTGGGAACTTCCTTTCTGCAGCTAGCTCCTAATTTTTCGCCTAAGTATTTTCCTCTGCTGGAGAAGTATGTAAAATTTTTCCCCAAAGATATTTCCCTAGCTATTGAGTTCCGCCACCAAGACTGGTTTAAGTCTTCGCCTGTTACCGATAAAGCGTTTGATCTGCTGGAACAATACAACATTAGCACCGTTATTACAGATGTAGCCGGCCGGCGGGATGTGTTGCATCAACGCTTAACCACACCTATTGCCATGATCCGTTTTGTAGGCAACGGTTTGCATCCTACGGATTATACACGGGTAAGTGACTGGATAGAACGCTGCCTACAATGGATAGAATCTGGGTTACAAACGTTGTATTTTTTTGTACACGAGCCAGACAATAAATTTTCTCCCGAATTAGTCGCTTATTTTATTCAACAACTGAACGAAAAAGGCAAATTTTCTCTGACGCCTCCCCGCATTACACCTCAACCTGTACAAGGAACCTTGTTTTAATTTTCCCTACAACTCTGTAGTATAAACACCGTATGCTAAACAACACAGCCTCAACAGAGGTTGATACTATTTTACGCCTAATGGCTATCAGGTGAAAGTATTTATACAATAGAGAAAAAGTATATATTAAAACAAACCACTATGCAAAATTTCTTAAAATCTATCTGGCAGGATGCTTCTACCGCTCCTTCCTTTCATTCCCTTACTTCCGATTTACAAACAGATGTGGTAGTGGTAGGGGCAGGTATTACAGGCATTACTACGGCTTATCTGCTGGCAAAGCAGGGCGTAAAAGTAGTGGTGCTGGAATCTGATAAACTGGGTTCGGGCTGTACTGCTTTCAGTACCGGGCACTTAACTTCTTCTCTGGATGCAGACTACTCATTTGTTTCTTCTGCCATTGACAAAGAAACAGCCAGAAAAGTAGCTTTTTCTATGCAGAATGCCATCAATTTTATTGAGCAGGTATGTAAAGACGAAAACATAGCATGTGATTTTGTCCGTTTATCTGCTTATCAATATACAGAAGATGAAAGCTCGGTGCAGGATGTAAATGACGGAGGAAAAGCTACTATTGAAGCCGGGCTAAATGCTTTTTTTACCAATACCATTCCACTGCCTTTTTCTGTGAAGCGGGCTTTTGAACTGAAAGATCAGGGAGAGTTTAATGCATTAAAGTATATCTATGGCCTGGCACAATGTATTGTACGGGATGGTGGACAGATTTTTGAAAAAACACATGTAACAGATGTAGACGACAGTGAACCTTGCGTAGTAACTACCAAGAATGGACAAAAAATTACCGCTAAACACGTAGTGCTGGCAACCCATACACCCATCCAGTTCAATATTACGCAGGCTGAAATGATTCCCTACCGCTCGTATGTGGTAGCTGCTAAAGTAGAGAAAGATAAGGTGGCCAAAGGGTTATATTGGGATGTGCTGAAACATTATCACTACATCCGTACCTATGAAATGAATGGAGAAAATTACCTGATCATTGGGGGTGAAGACCACAAAGTAGGTGAAAGTGGGTATGATGAAAATGAATCGTTCAGGCGACTGGAGTTTTATGCTAAAGCAAAGTTCGGTATTACCGAATTCTCACACCGCTGGTCTTCGCAACACTTTGAGGCCGCAGATGGATTACCCTACATTGGAAGAAGCCCTTTTGGTAAAAACAAATACATTGCTACCGGCTTCACTGGCGATGGACTTACCTTTGGCGTAGTTTCTGCCCTGCTGCTATCCGACCTGCTTACTGGGAAAGACAATCCATTAGCTAAGGTATATGCCCCTAACCGGGCAAATATTGTAGCCTCAGCCAAAGACTGGGTAGAGGAAAACTTAACTACCATGTATCATTTTGTGAAAGACCGCCTGACTACTGATGCCAGCGAAGCGGCAGAGGTGCCCAGAGGCGAAGGCTGCATTGTACGGGTAGAAGGCAAGCAACTAGCCGTATACCGGGACGATAATGATGTAGTGCATGCCCTTTCGCCAGTTTGTACGCACATGCATTGTATCGTGCAATGGAACGATTCAGATAAAAGCTGGGATTGTCCTTGCCACGGAGCCAGGTTTGAAGCCAGTACCGGAGAAGTACTCAATGGCCCGGCCGTACGGGCATTAACTAAAGAAACTATCTCCCCTGAAACAAAGAAAGTGTAATACCTGCTAAACTTTTTTATAACTGATAGTTCAGGTAAAGCTAAAAACATGCCTGCTCATCAATGAGCAGGCATGTTTATTCTAAGACTTACTGAAAAGAGAAAACACTATTGCCCCTATATTCGTAAAGTACAATATATCTATTAATTAAAATTATCTATGACACTAACAGTATTTAATCAATCGGAGACAAAGCTGGTGGCAGTAAAAGGTGTATTGAGTACCGTTTTTGGATTAGCCTGTATAATCGCCTTATTCTTTGAAGATAAAAATTTTACTATACTAGCATACACATTTGGAACCGCAACAGCCATTAGCGGATTATTAACATTATTATCGATTATTCATACAAAAACTGAGATCAGAAATTTTGGCTTGTTCCATTACGAAGGCTTACTTAGTTTGCTGTTGGGTATATGGGTACTTACTTTTCCTGCGGCGGCTATGAATGTATTTATGGGTATGCTCGGAGGAATATGCGCCGGTATGGGATTAGTTCAAATTGCGCTGGCGTTTGACCTGCGTAGCTATACTGTTAAAGAGGGGATTCTTATCTTCAGCGGAATTGTCACTGTCCTCTTAGGTATAATACTGATGAATAATCCCTATGCTATTGCAGCGTTTATCAATCTGTTATTAGGGGTATTTTTCAGTGCTATGGGAGGAAGGATTATACGTTCGGCATACCAGAAATTAAAAACTACGCTAAATGTGCCGCCAAAGCAGCCGGTAAAAACTCTTTCTATGCAGCCAACCTATTCGTACGCAGCAGTACCTGTAGAACAGCAAAAGTCATCTATGGAGTAAAGCAACATAGCCAGTAAAAATTAGAACAACATTAGTAGCTACTCAGCCTGTATACTTTTGATAAGTCCTTTCCTCGGGAAGAGGATACTCCATATGGCTATTGGCTGATTAAGGGAGTAATTGACCAGTGAATCCATGCGATAGGTTGCTTGTAAGGTTTGATATTCTTCCCCACTGAGGTCTGTTCCGACTTTGCCATGGCATTTCAAACATACAGTATTGCTGACCAGAATGGGTGCTGTAAAAAGCATTTCTTCTGCTCCTGATTTCTGTACATTATTCTCTAAAGGTAGTTTGTTCTCCTGATTATACTGGTAAGCGTCCAGTAATTGTTTCTCCATTTCATTCAACAGTAAATCGGCTTTTGGGGCTTTTAACCGTACTCTTTTAATACTCGCTGTATGTTTTTCCTGCAGTTGCTTATAGGCTTCCAGTTGCTCTAACTTACAATAAGCGGCCGCTTCTGTCAGACTTTTTTCCGCTACGGCTTTTTGCATTTGCCGCGTGAGGGCTTGCTGCAAAGTATCTGTAATCTGGCTCCCTCTTTTGAAAGCAGCATCGATAATCTGAGGCTGAGTAACGTATTTAATTTCCCGGTTTCTGATCTCCTGTTTTACTTCCTGGCTATCTATTCCCCGCTGGCTGGTGTCATCACAGGCAGCTATGTACCAGATGCTGGTAACTATAAAAACAATATATTTATTTACATGGACCATACTTGTGCTGAGTAGTAAATTCTCTATAGAAACCTCTATCGCCAGAAAATGTTCTTCCCTTTCAATAGGTAGGTTTCAGGCAACTGGATTGCTAGCTATAAAAATGGGTTAAAAACCTAAAAAATCCTAGGTTGGCCTGCAACTGATTGTGTTTGTCAATTGCCTAAAATAAAAAAGCATCCTTACTTTAATATAAGGATGCATATGCTAAAATTTAAAAGAGGTTATTTCATTAACCGGAACTGTGCTTTACCTAAGAAGGTATTTTTATGGAACACAATAGCCGTATAACTGCCCAGGTTCATCTTCTCTTTGGGAGTGTATTCAATAATAATTTTTTGTGGAGTTTCGTTAGATACATTTTTATCTAAACTAGCTGAAAGCGGTGCCTGGTTTTCTACCTTAACATCTGTTTCGCCTGCAGAAATGGTTTTTTCCGGAGAAAGCAAATCCACATGTATAAAGGTAGGGTCAATGGGATAGGTGTTGGCAGCTACTTCAAATTCAATCCGGATTTTATCTGTTTTTTTGGCTTTTACAGTGAGTTTATCCTTTTTGCCTTTAATTACTTCAATTTTGAAATTAGTACCGGTAAATGATTTTTCTCTGAGCTGATGAGCTAACGTATTGTTTTCTGCTAGCAAATTATCATAGGCTTTCTTTAGCTCATCATTTTTTCCCTGCAGCTCAGCATTAGAAGCTTTCAGCTCCGTGTTGTCGGTATTTATTTTTTTTAATTCAGCTAATAAATTCTCCCGGATTTTTTTTACATCTGCCAGTTGAGCCTTTACCTGTTTAGCATCCGATGCGTCTTTCGACAATTTATTGATAGTGGCTTCTTTTTCATTCAGGTTTCTGTTGGCTTTTTCCAGGAGCAAATCTGTTTCTTTATTTATTCCTTTTAACGACGAAATTTCTTTCCGGAAATCTTCAATTTGTTTAGTTAATAATAGTTTTTCAGATAAAAGCTTTTCAGACTGTATTCTTTCCTGATTAGCCTTTTCTTTAAGCTGTGAATTTTTATTCACAGTGATAAAAGTAGTCATGAGCAGAGCAAGCATGACGGCTGCAATAATACTTGCAATTACTTTGTTTGTGTTGGATACGTTCATAGTTGTATGCGCTGGGGTTATATGTTAGATACAGCAAAACTATACACCTCTCCTTAAAACGGACTTAAACTCACGTTAAAAATGCCTTAAAAGCACCTTAAAATGAGCTTAAAATCCACTGAATGAGCAGGTAAGATTTAGCAGGATAATGCATCTGCTGTTATCGGTGATAAGAGTAATTTAGAGCATATACCATAAAGCTCAGTTATGCACTCCTCGATATTAATTATAGAAGATGAAACCAAAGTAGCCGGATCTATTAAAAGAGGCTTGGAAGATAATTATTATACGGCTGAAGTGGCTTTCGACGGGGTTATAGGAAAAACAATGGCTCTTTCTAATAAGTATCATGCGATTATTTTAGATATAAACCTGCCCAAAATGAATGGGTTTGACGTTTGCAAAGCAATACGGACTACTAATGCAAAAGTGCCTATTCTTATGCTGACGGCATTAGGTTCTCTTCAAAATAAAGAAACAGGTTTTGATGCCGGAGCCGATGATTATCTGGTGAAGCCCTTTGAGTTTAAAGAGCTCCTTCTACGGTTGCGGGCTTTATTAAAAAGAGCAAACCAACCTGTTTCTGGTGACGTAAGTGTATTAAAAATTGCAGATCTGGAAGTAAATCTAGAAACAAAAATTGTCACCAGGGGCAGCGAAATAATCAATTTAACTGCCAAAGAATTTCAGTTGTTAGAGTACTTTTTACGGAACAAAGGCAGAATTATCTCAAAAGTGGATCTGGCCGAAAAACTCTGGAACCACACATTCGATACCGGTACCAACGTAATTGAAGTATATGTAAACTTCCTCCGGAAGAAAATTGATAAAAACTATTCTCCCAAATTAATCCATACTCATATAGGTATGGGCTACATTATGAAGGAAGGAGAATAGATATGAATATAAAGATAAAACTAGCCATAAAGTTTGCCCTTATCGTGGCATCTATCCTGCTGATGTCGTCTCTGGTGGTGTATTTCTCATCGGCCCAATACCGGAGCAATGAATTTAACAGGCGGCTAAAAGATAAAGCCATTAGTTCAGCCAAACTGTTAGTAGATGTAGACGAGATAGATAATACATTGCTTAGAATTATTAATCAGAATACCACCGCCTTACCAGAAGAAAAGGTAATTATTTATAATTACCTGAACGAAGAAATTTACAACAGCAAGGACGAAGCCGGCGACTCCATACCTGTAGCCTTGTTAAACCAGATCAGGCTGGAGACAGAGTTATATTACACCGATGGAACAAAAGAGGTAGTAGGTATGCTCTATGCGGGAAAATACAAACGATATGTAGTGATTGCTTCGGCCAGAGATATTTATGGGCTGAGTAAGTTAAGAAACTTGCAGTATGTACTAATCCTGGTGTTTTTGCTGAGTATAGGAATCACCATTCTGGCAGGATGGATTTTTGCTAACCAGGCATTAGAGCCAATAGCAAAAGTAGTGCGGGATGTAAACAATATTTCAGCAAGTAATCTGCATGCCCGTTTAAATGAAGGAAACCAAAAGGATGAAATAGCCCATCTCTCTATAACTTTTAACAAAATGCTGGAGCGGCTGGAGGAAGCCTTTACAATGCAAAAGAATTTTGTAGCGAATGCTTCCCACGAATTACGTACTCCGCTAACATCTGTAACAAGCCAGATAGAAGTAGCCTTACTTAAAAAGAGAGGGGTTGAAGAGTATGAAAAAGTACTACAGTCCGTATTAGAAGACGTAAAGAGTTTAAGTAAGCTCTACAATGGCTTACTGGAACTGGCCCAGATGGATATTGAAAATAAAAAGATAGTAATTAATCCCCTGCGCATAGATGAACTGCTGCTAAGTACCATTGAGGAATTAACCGAAACTAAAGATAGCTACCGGATTGCTTTTGAATATAACATACCTACTGATGATGAAGAAAAGCTAACCATAGTAGGCAGCGAAGCTTTGCTGAAATCGGCTATGGGAAATATTATGGAGAATGCCTGTAAATTTTCCAACGGACAACTTACTACTGTTACTTTAGGTGAAGAGCCGGGCTTTTTAAAAATTAAAGTGGAAGACAAAGGCGTTGGTATTTCCAGGGACGATTTACAACATATCCGGGAGCCATTTTACCGGGCCGATCATGCCTTACAAGTTAAGGGACATGGCTTAGGATTATCGTTAACGGATAAAATCATTAAACTGCACAAAGGATACTTAGCTATAGATTCTGCCTTAAATGTAGGGACAACGGTAACAGTTATGCTTCCGGTGCTATAGCAATACATTCTATTTCAGCCGCCTTTGCCCGTTGTTTTTGGCTGACAGCCAATACCTATTGCTTACAATACGTGCTGCCTACAGATTCTTGTTAATGATTTTTTTTAGCTTTTTCATTTCTTCTGCACTTAATTTTTCTTCCTTTATCATAAACGACAAAAGGCTGGCTGCTGAGTTATCGAAATAGTTGCCTAACAATTTCTCTACAGCAAAAGATTTATAGGCTGATTTACTGATAAGCGGAAAGTATTCATACGTTTTGCCATAAGCGGTATAACCTGCATAGCCTTTTTTCTCCAGGATACGTACGACAGACGAAATAGTATTATATGGAGGTTTAGG
This sequence comes from Rhodocytophaga aerolata, assembly GCF_030503435.1. Lineage (GTDB taxonomy): Bacteria > Bacteroidota > Bacteroidia > Cytophagales > 172606-1 > Rhodocytophaga > Rhodocytophaga aerolata. The sequence continues at coordinate 323,220 of NZ_JAUKPO010000002.1, read as the reverse complement.
ATCATCCGGCAGATGCTCAATAATATCTTTGACAAACGCTTTCTTTAATTTCCAGAGAGCTTGCATGATGCGCTCTTCCGTTTTGGTGAGTTCTTCCATATGGTAAATATATAACGTATTTATCAAGTATACAACTGATAATTCAGGTATGGGATTGGTGTTCTATAAAATTGGTTGAATGATGTATGAATCATGTAGATCAGCATATTATTTAATACATTTGAGTTTGCCAAACACTTGAATCCAACTAACCAAAGATACTATATAAACTAAATAGCCGTGATCAGCAGTCAACCTCAATTACGGGCTGTCCAGGTAGTCCGATATGTTACACCATTGCGGGAAGGTGGTTCACTGCCTGCTATTATAGAGGCAGACGATGAATTTCTATATGTACTAAAGTTCCGTGGTGCCGGGCAGGGCGTAAAAGTACTGATTGCCGAGTTACTGGCCGGAGAAATAGCCCGTACGTTAGGTTTGCGGATACCCGAAATTGTATTTGCTACTTTAGATCCGGTAATGTCCCGGACAGAGCCGGATGAAGAAATACAGGATCTGTTAAAAGCGAGTGGTGGAGTAAATCTGGGGTTACATTATCTGTCAGGGGCTATCACGTTTGATGCTGTGGTCAATACAATAGATGCTACGCTTGCCTCCCAAATTGTATGGCTGGATTGCCTGATAACTAATGTGGACCGCACAGCCCGTAATACGAATATGCTGATGTGGCACAAAGAACTATGGCTGATAGATCATGGAGCATCCTTGTACTTTCATCATTCCGGACAAAACTGGCAGGAGCAGAGCCAGCGGCCATTCACGCAAGTAAAAGATCATGTATTATTGCCACAGGCTTCTGAACTGGAGCAAGCAGATGCCATTTTCCGCACGATACTTACCCCTCAGCGGATACAATCCATTGTATCTCTTATACCAGATGAGTGGCTGGAAGAAGCTTTTCCAACAGAATCCGCCCTGGAATCACGGAAGATGTATAGCCAATTTTTAACCACCAGGATTGCCTCTTCAGAAATTTTTGTCAACGAAGCTAATTATGCAAGAAAAGCACTTATTTGAGTATGCCGTTATCCGCATTGTCCCACGTGTGGAACGTGAAGAATTTCTCAATGCTGGTGTTATTTTGTATTGTTCTGCGCAGGGTTTTCTAGAAACAATGTATGAACTGCCCCGGCAACGGCTGCAAATCTTTTCTATAGAAGTAGATATGCCAGAATTAGAGGAACGGCTGCTGGCTTTTAAAAAGGTATGCGCAGGCCGGGCAGAAGGAGGAATTATAGGAAAACTGCCCATAGCTGCCCGTTTCCGCTGGCTAACGGCTTCCCGTAGCACCATTGTACAAACATCGCCGGTTCATACCGGTTTGTGTTCCAATGCACAGCAAACGCTTACACACTTATATAATCAGCTAGTGAGATAAAAGCAAAGAGCATGGCTGTTCGTAGGCCGGATGCAGGAAAAGAGGGAGTTAATCATTATTGGGAAGCCGCCATCTCTGATAAAGATGGTTCCGCAGCCGATACGGGTTTTAGGTGTACTACTTCCTGAAAAAATCTGGCTGTTTCATCTCTTACACCTTCATAGTCTTTGGAGCGGATATACGATGCTATTACATGGTGTCCTGCCTCCGGGAAGGCTTTTTTCTGCTTCAGATGGATGGGTGTAGCCAGTTGATCGTACATTTCCAGCATATCCGGAACAGAGACAACCTTATCCTGTGCTTCTTCATTTTTGTAATAATACCCCAGAAATACGGGGCATTTCACCTGGCTAAATGTTTCTTCGGTCATGGCCGCAGCAACGAAAGATTTGAGGGCTACCAGACCTTCCAGACGGTATTTAGACAGCCAGTACTGATCTTCTAGTGTGTCTTTCCGGGTAAATTCCATATAATCCGAACCAATAATAGTCCGCATAAGTTGAAGGCCCCAGGGTTTGTCTATGAGGGCAGTAGCTCCGGAATAAAAGTCTATCAACGGTGAGTACAGTACCAGAGCCTTAATAGATGGATCATGGGAGGCTGCATATAAAGCAAAAGCACCGCCGGTAGAGGTGCCAATTACCAGTACACTATCGCCCAATTCTTTGCCCACAGCAATAGCTTGCTGAGCAGTTTCTAAAAAGTTTTCTGGTGTAAGATCTGCAAATACATTCTCCTGTTGCACGCCATGGTCCCGGAGGCGGGAAAGGTACAAATTGCAACCAAATTGCTTAGCCAGTTGGGTATGTACTGGTGCTCCTTCAGCCTGGCTGGCACCAAAGCCGTGCAGGTAAACAATACTATAGGGTGTCTTTTCTTTCCGTAGGCTATCAAACCAGATAATGCGGGCCTGGTTATCTTGCTTTATTGTTTTTAGGGCTTTTTCTGAATTCTGGACTACTTTTTCGAGTTCGGTCAGGTTATGCGGTAAGGTAGGATAACCGGCTACCAGACTGGGAGAAGCCGGTTTGGGGCCTGCTAAATAAAGTATCGCCAGCAACAACAGAAGTATGCCCAATCCAAGTAAATATTTCTTCATAAACATGATCTCATTCCTCTCATCAAGTTACGAATATCGGCAGGTATTCCCAAAAGGATAGGCCAACAGGCTATACGATTAGCCCAGGCTTAGGTGCTAAATTGTACGGCTATGTATTTCCTATGATAAGCGGGCAAATTTTGCAGAAATTCTGTTATTATTGTTCTCTTGCTCCGAAAAGCGAAAATACTAGTCACTAACTTCTGAAAAACTTGGTCGTATTTCCTACCTGCAAAATTAATTTAGGGCTGAATATTATTGCTAAACGGCCCGATGGATTTCATAACATTGAATCCTGCTTCTATCCGGTTGGCTGGACGGATGTTCTGGAAATGGTTCCGGCCGAATCCTTTGCCTTTGCGAGTACTGGCATACCTATTCCAGGCGATGCAGCTGGCAATTTGTGTGTGAAAGCCTACCAGTTCCTGCAAAAAGATTTTTCGCTACCCCCGGTAAGTATTCATCTACACAAAGTTATTCCTATAGGTGCTGGTCTGGGAGGCGGTTCTGCTGATGGAGCTTTTTGTATTAAATTGCTGAATCAGGTATTTGCATTGAACCTCACGGTGGCCCAGATGCAGGAATATGCCAGGCGGTTGGGAAGTGACTGTGCCTTCTTTATCGAAAATACCCCTGTGTTCTGTTACGGAAAAGGTGATCAGTTCAGAGATATTCAGGTAGACTTGAGTAAGTATTATATTGCTTTAGTAAATCCACAAATCCATATAGGAACAGCCGAGGCCTATGCAGGGATTACACCTGCCGAGCCGGAACGTAAAATTGAGGAAATACTTGCCCTTCCAATAGAACGCTGGAAAGAATACCTGATAAATGATTTTGAAAAAAACATTTTTGCCAACTATCCCGGAATACGGCAAATTAAAGACTCTTTGTACACACATGGAGCGGTGTATGCCAGTATGTCTGGATCTGGCTCTACCGTATATGGAATCTTTGAAAAAGAAACGGATGTAAAAAGCTTATTTCCGGAGCACTATCAGCTCTGGCAAGGAAAATTATAAGTCATATGCAAACATTACCACCAATTCACTTGATAGACCTCTTTCCAGAACTGGACAGAGAACTTATTCAACTATTGCGTAGCCTGAGTCCCGATGACTGGAACAGACCTACCGTAGCCAGATTATGGACAGTAAAAGACATTGCCTCTCATCTGCTGGATGGGAATATCCGCAGAATCAGTATGGGTAGAGACAATTACTTTGGAGAAAAACCTGAGAATATTCAGTCGTATGCCGATCTGGTAAATTTCCTGAATGGGTTGAATGCCGACTGGGTAAAGGCTACCAAGCGGATAAGTCCGCAACTGTTAATAGAACTGCTGGAGCACACCGGAAAGGAAGTATATGAGGTGTTTAAAGGACTTGATCCTTATGCAAAAGCTTTATTTTCGGTGGCCTGGGCAGGGGAAGCAGAATCCCGGAACTGGTTTGATATAGCCCGCGAATATACCGAACGGTGGCATCATCAACAGCAGATACGATTGGCAGTACATAAGGCCGGAATCATGAACAGGCACTTTTATTATCCGCTGCTAGATACTTTTATGCGGGCATTGCCTCACACATACCGGCATACAGAGGCAGAAGAAGGAGCTGTCGTAAAATGTACTGTAACTGGCGAAGCGGGCGGAAACTGGTTCTTATATATGCAGAACAATAAATGGCAATTAGTACAAGAGGCTGTAGCAAAGCCACTGGCTGAGGTAATCATACCAGGAGAGATTGCCTGGCAGCTATTTACAAAAGCCATTAGTCCGGCTGCGGCCCGTGAAAAAATAGTGATAAATGGCCCAATCTACTTAGGTGAGCCGATAATAAACATGGTAGCTGTAATGGCATAAGTGCCCTTACTCTGCCAGCTCATCTTTGTTACCCCGGCTAAACCACATTTTTACATCCAGTGAGCCTTCCAGGGTTTTTTCCATATCGTCGGGCAACTGCGGGAAGAAGTCCAGGCCGGTTTCTTTTTCTATTTCATCTATGGTTACGGCAAATGATTGCAACGATTTATTAGAACCTTCATTTTTCATCAGGAAACCGATGGCTTTAACTTCCGGCTCTTTCAGATCCAGAACCACTTTGTAATACATAGTTGGAACGGCCACCTTGTTCTTTTTGCCGATATAGGCCATTTTTCCCTTTAATACTGGGCCGGTTACAATGTATAAGGCGCCATCCCGCTTTACCCAGGTACGTACCCTGGATTCCAGCTTTTCCCAGATACCCCGGTTGAAATCAGGCTCTTGCGGGCTCATATTGCTCATAAAAAAAGATTCCGACATAAGAACAGCGGACGATTTAAAATCTGCTGCCGGGGCCAGGTGCCCACGGTCGTAGCCAGAGCCGCGGTAGTCGTCGGGTACAGCTGAGCCAGAGCTCACTTCCGGATCGGGGCGGAAGTCGTTTTCCCGTTCATTTTTACCTTTTATCTGGGCAGCTGTAAGTCTGTACGAAACCCAGGAAGCTTGTTCATACTCTTCTACATAACACAGCGTATACCCTTCATGCCAGATAATTTGGTCTTTTTTGGTGTATGTAGGAAGAGAGAAGTCTTTGTTGTTTTCAAACGTATAATCTGGTGCATAAGCATTTTTGGTTGCCGTTTTGCCAGACGAAGATTTAGTAGAACCTGTGCTTTTTTTGTTAGGGGAAGCTGCCTGGGAATCAGGTTTTTTTTCAGCAGAAGGTTTTTTACTGGCTGACGTTTTTCTTTCATTCTTCTCTGCCGGTACAACAGTGCCCTCCTTCAACGAGGGCAAATTCAACTTATCAGCATTATTGTAAATGAGAAATATAGCAATGAACAGCACTAACAGGATAAGTAACCGTTTATTTCCATTAGAACTGCGTTTGGTTTTTCTTGGGACGTTGCCAGATTTCTTTGCCATGTTGCCAGGGTAATAGTGCAGGTAAAATTCGTAGGATAAATATAACGATTAAAATTAGTATAAATCGGCAACAAGTGAGTAGCTCAAACTAAAATTTGATGTAAGGCATAGCCGCAGTAAGTCGAAAAGTACTCTCTGGAGAGAATCTATATACTGTGGAAAACCAATATAGATCTAAATAACCTATTGCCCTTATAACAGGTCTTTTGCGTCCGGATGGTTTCAGCCTCGTTAAGGTATATTATTCTTTTGCTCAATGTGCCGGCTCCAGACCCTGTTTTGTAGCGTAGCTGTTATGCTTAGGCTTTGAACTTTACAGGCAGTATTGTAACTTAGAGTATAAGAACAGTCCATTTTAACATCAGCAGTTTTGTACGCCATAGTAGATATTGAAACTACCGGGAGCCGGCCAACCGAAGATAAGATTACCGAGATAGCTATAGTCCTGCACGATGGCCAGAAGGTAGTAGATTCATTCACTTCCCTGATAAACCCTGGCCGGTCTATTCCCTATGAAATTACGCAGCTTACCGGCATCACCAACGAAATGGTACGGGAAGCACCCAGATTTCATGAAGTAGCCCGCCGCATTGTAGAGTTTACGGAAGGAAAAGTGTTTGTTGCCCACAATGTTCGCTTTGATTATTCATTTTTGAAATCAGAGTTCCATAGCCTGGGGTATAACTACCAGCGGAAAACCTTATGTACTGTGCGGCTAAGCCGGAAATTGTTGCCTGGCTTTCCATCGTATAGTTTGGGTAAACTCTGTAGCAGCTTAAAAATTCCATTAACCAACCGCCACCGCGCCTACGGCGATGCAGAAGCTACCAGCAAATTATTCGACAAAATACTGAAGTTAGAGAAACCACACGAGCTGATTGACCTCATCGATGACGAAATAAAAGCACAGACCTTGCCTCCGCAAATTAGAGCTGAGCAGGTAATGGCCCTTCCGGAAGAAACAGGCGTATATTATTTTCATGATGCCCATGGCCACGTAATCTATGTAGGCAAAAGCAAGAATATTAAAAAGCGTATTGTCAGTCACTTTGCTATGGATTACAAGAGCCGTAAATCCATTGAGTTTAAGAACAGCATTACCGACATCAGTTATGAAGTGACGGGTAGCGAACTGGTAGCCTTGCTGCTGGAGTCAGATGAAATAAAGCGGATAAAACCCAAATATAACTCTGCTCAGAAACGGACCGGCGGCTTGTATGGCATTTACCAGGAATTAGATAAAAATGGCTACCTCCACCTTTATTTCGACCGGATACGCGTGGGCGACGAACCACTGGTAGTTTTGCAGAATTACCAACGGGCACAGGGATTCTTATACCGGCAGGTAGAGAAGTTTAATCTTTGCCTGAAAATGTGTGACCTGCATAAGATAAAAGGTCCTTGCTTCGATTTTCAGTTGCGCCGCTGCAAAGGAGCCTGTATCGGACACGAATCAGCCGAGGAATATAATGCCCGGGTACAGGAAGCTGTGAATAGTTTTAGCTTTAGCAAAGAGAATTTTGTTATTGTGGGCAGAGGCAGAAGCCGTGGCGAAAAGTCAGTGGTTTGTATAGAAGGGGGTAAATACAAAGGTTTTGGCTATTTCGAAGAAATGGATGAACAGCCTAGCCTGGCACAGATAAGAGGGTATATAAAACCGTATGCACACAACCGGGATATCCAGAAAATTATCTGTGGGTATTTAAAAGCCAATGTTTCCGATCATTTGATCAAATATACACTGAATGAAAAGAATACAGAGATGAGTCAATAAATAGAGTAGGGGCAGATACATTTGCCGGAGGAGATGCATGTAGCGCATAGCTTGGTTTTACGTAAGCCATTCAGCTGAGGTAAAAGTTGCTTCTTTGCTTATTATATTAGGTAACTAGCTGTGGCACTAATGAGTAAGTGGCTAATAAATAATTATGAATGAGGTATTTTGTAAAATTATTTTCGGTAAATGTTTACTTTTACTTTCGGATAGTTTAATAAAATTATGCACCCTACTCATCTGTTATAAATTAAACTCAACGCCAGATTAATGGATAAATTAGAATTCTTAGAAAAATACCTCAATAACGCTTCGCCTACCGGATTTGAGGCATCCGGACAAAAGCTATGGCTGGAATACATAAAGCCCTATATTGATGAATACATGGTAGATACCTACGGCACGGTTGTAGGCATTATTAACCCAAAAGCCCGTTATAAAGTAGTAATTGAAGCACACGCCGATGAAATTTCCTGGTTTGTTAATTTTATTACAGATGAAGGCTATATATATGTACGCCGCAATGGCGGATCAGATGCGCTGATTGCCCCTTCTATGCGGGTAAACATTCATACCAAAAAAGGGATAGTAAAAGGTGTATTTGGATGGCCGGCTATTCATACCCGCAATGTAGATAAAGATGAAGTACCTACCCTGAAAAACATTTTTATTGATTGCGGCTGTAAAAATAAAGAAGAAGTACATAACCTGGGCATACACGTAGGCTCTGTTATTACCTTTGCCGAAGGCTTTATGACCATGAACGACCGATACTATGTAGGCCGTGCCCTGGACAACCGAATAGGCGGTTATATGATTGCTCAGGTAGCCAGACAGATCCATGAAAATGCCAACAAACTGGATTATGGGTTATACATTGTAAATGCTGTACAGGAAGAAATTGGGCTTCGAGGCGCTGAAATGATTGCCCATCACCTGCAGCCGGATGTAGCCATTATTACCGATGTATGCCACGATACGCATTCGCCTATGTACAAAAAAATGGAACAGGGCGATCAGGCATGTGGCAAAGGTCCGGTGCTTACCTATGGCCCGGCCGTGCAAAATAATCTGCTCAATATGATTATAGATGTAGCAGAACAGAAGCAAATTCCGTTTCAGCGGGCTTCTGCTTCCAGAGCTACCGGTACCGATACGGATGCCTTTGCCTATTCCAATATTGGGGTGGCCTCAGCGCTTATTTCTTTGCCGCTTAAATATATGCATACTACCGTGGAAACGGTGCATCAGGAAGATGTAGAGAACGTGATCCGGCTCATGTATGAGTTCCTGGTCCAGCTGAAGGGAGGCCACGATTTCAGGTATTTTAGTTAGAACTTTTGCGTATATTTGCCCAACCGGAAAAGCTGCTGCGGATTGTAGCAGCTTTTCCGGTTTATAGAAACACTATATAGGTAATTGACGTTTGTTTCACACAAGACCGTCAAGCAATTAGTACGACCACCTGATTTTTGGCAGAGCAGAGGAATAAGATGAAACTCACCCGCATACGCTATTTTTTTAATTATTATTACCTCGCCATTGCTTCCTTCGTAATAGTCTTGTTGCTCACGCTGCTTGTATACCAGGAAACCTACCAACGGGTACAGGAACGGAACGAAAAATTGTTTAATCTCAAAATCTCGCAGGTCCAGGTAGATATTGAAAACCGGATGCGGGATTATATTCAGATACTGAAAGGCGGAAAAGCACTTTATAAAGCCTCCGAATCAGTAACCAGAAGCGACTGGGCAATCTATGTAAAGTGGCTGCAGATAGAAGAAAATTATCCAGGTATACAAGGCATAGGGTTTGCTCCCTATCTCAGGTCTGATGAATTACCCCAGCATATAGCGCAGGTAGAGGCAGAAAAACTAGAAGAGGCCCCTGATTACATAATATTTCCTGAAGGCAAAAGGGAAATATATACACCTATCTCGTTTATTGAACCTTTTACCGGGCGCAACCGACGGGCATTTGGGTTTGATATGTTTAGCGACCCTCGCCGGAGAGAAGCCATGGAACGCGCCCGCGACTCTGGTGATCCGGTATTATCTGGCAAAGTACAATTGATACAAGAGAATGAAAAGGATAGACAACCCGGTTTTTTAATTTATTTGCCGGTTTATGAAGGAAAGGTTCATCTGGAAAATACCACAGACAGGCGCAGATTACTAAAAGGCTTCGTCTATTGCCCTTTCCGGTCCCAGGATCTGTTCAAAGCTATTCTAGGAAATGAGTATACAGATATTGATATTGAAGTGTACGACGGAACCAAGCCTACAATTGCTTCTTTGTTGTTCGATACAGATACCATTGCCCATTATCTGCAGGAAAAAAAACAAGGCTACTATCAAAATACCGTTACCTCCCAAATTGCCGGCAATACCTGGACGTTGTATTTTACTTCACTGCCTGCTTTTGAAACTGCTACGCATACCGACCTACCGGCATTTATTCTGCAGGGAGGGATTCTACTGGCCATATTGGTCCTGTTTATAGGTATTTCGCAAGCGAACGTCAGAAAATCCAACCACCTGAAGCAAACCATTACTGATAATGCTACGGCAGCTTTGTTTATGATGGATGCTAACGGCTATTGCACATTTATGAATCCGGCTGCCGAACATATGACGGGGTATACCTTTGAAGAAATCCGTCAGCAGCCCTTGCATAACATGATTCATCATACACACCCCGATGGTACGCCTTATCCTTTGTCGGAATGCCCCATAGACAGAGCTTTGCCTACTAATAATGCAATGCGGGCCCACGAAGATGTATTTATCCGAAAAGGAGGCGAATTTTTTAACGTAACCTGTGCTGCCCGCCCTATTTTTGAAGCCGGTATTCCGGTAGCCACGGTTATAGAAGTACGCGATATTACCAAAGATAAAAGAGCCAGAGCTGCCCTGTCGGAAAGTGAAGCCCGCTTCCGGAGTATGGCGGAAAGTGCCCCGGTAATGATCTGGATTATTGATGCAGACCGCCAATGCACCTATTTAAATAAACAATGGCTGGTTTTTACAGGGCAAACTCTGGAACAGGGGTTAGGCAGAGGATGGCAGGCAGCTATGCATCCCGACGACCGCGAAAAATCAGCCAGAATCTACCTGGAAGCCAATCGCCGGCAAGCTCCCTTCCGGCTCGAATACAGGCTAAAACACATGACAGAAGGGTACAAATGGGTAGTATCTACTGGGAGTCCGCGGTTCCATACCAATCAGGAGTTCATTGGCTATATCGGGTCTGTAATTGATATTTCTGAAATTAAGGAGGCTGAAAACAAGATAAAAAAGAATGCCTTGCTGCTTCAAAAAGTATTTGAACAAGTACCAGCCATTGTAGGGCTGATAGAAGCATCCGAAAAGAAATATATCTTGGTTAACCCGATCTTACAGGATATGTATGAAAACCGGGACCTGCTGGGTAAAACGGTGAAAGAGGCGCATCCAGGCCGTCAAGGCAAAATTCTGATGGACATAACTGAGGAAGTTCTGCGGACAGGCAAACCTTTTTCTAGCAAAGAAATGCCCCTGGTCATAGACCGGAACCTGGATGGCAACCTGGTTACGCATTATTTTAATATCGTATTTCAACCCTTGGTGAATGAAATGGATGCGATAGAAGCCATTATGCTTTTCGCTGTAGATGTTACCGAACTGGTTACTGCCCGGCAGAAACTATCGTACATCAACCAGGAACTGAGCCGCAAAAATCAGGAACTCACCCAGATTAATAACGACCTGGATAGCTTCGTTTACACGGCCTCACATGACCTGAAAGCGCCTATCGCCAACCTGGAAGGGCTCAGCACCATGCTCCGGCGCAAACTTCAAAAGCAGCTGGGACCAGTAGAAGATCAGTTACTTACCCTGGTGCAGCAATCGATTAACAAATTACAAAGCACCATACGCGATCTGGCTGAAATTACCAAGGTTCAAAAGGAAAAAAACATTCATACCGAACCCTTGTTATTGGCAGATGTGCTACACGATGTAACAGAAGACATCCGGAACCTGATAGAGAGTGCCGAGGCAAGAATAACTATGGATCTGCAAGTGCAGGAACTGGTTTATGCCCGCAAAAACCTCCGCAGTATTATATATAATTTGCTTTCTAATGCAATTAAATACCGTTCTCCGGATAGAATGCCCCAGATAACAATTAGCACCAGAATGGAAGATGGCCGTGTGGTACTGTGTATACAAGACAATGGACTTGGTCTGAAACCCAATCAGCAGGAAAAGCTTTTCTCCATGTTCAAGCGGTTTCATACCCATGTGGAAGGCACCGGCATAGGATTATATATTATTAAGCGGATTATCGAAAACAATGGCGGAAGTATAGAAGTAGAAAGTGAATATGGTGTAGGAACCGTGTTTAAAGTTTATTTCCATGCTGGCTAACAAGCTTGTCTTTCTATTCCGTATTTAATCTCTTTTCATTTCCCTACCTTTCTCTGGCACTCATCCCTGTATAAAGTCCGCTCGTGTAAAAAATAAAGTAAATAGTACAAAACGTATTGAAAATATGGCTGTTTTGTAGTAACATTACTAGTTTATGCTACTTACTATTTAACTATACTAATGAAAAAACTAAACCTTACTGTATGGCTTTGTGTCTGTATATTTACCTGGGCACAGGCGCAGACCAAGCTAGTAGAAAAAGTAACCCGTAAAGGAAATGAACTCCTTATACCTTACGAAAAATATGTACTGCCCAATGGATTGACAGTAATTGTGCATGAAGACCATTCCGACCCGGTGGTACATGTAGATGTAACCTATCATGTAGGCTCTGCCCGGGAAGAAGTAGGCAAATCCGGCTTTGCTCATTTCTTTGAGCACATGATGTTTCAGGGCTCCGACCATGTGGCCGATGAAGAGCATTTTAAAATTGTAAGTGAGGCTGGTGGTACCTTGAATGGAACAACCAACCGCGACCGGACAAATTATTTTGAAACCCTTCCCAGCAACCAGCTGGAAACAGCTCTGTGGCTGGAAGCCGACCGCATGGGATTTCTGCTGGATGCCGTTACACAGAAAAAATTCGAGATTCAGCGGGCTACCGTAAAAAATGAACGTGGCCAGAATTACGACAACCGTCCATACGGATTGGTTTCGGAATATACGTCTAAACATTTGTATCCTTACGGCCATCCGTATTCCTGGCTTACCATTGGCTACCTGGAAGACCTGGACAGATCAAATTTAGATGATCTGAAGAATTTCTTTCTCCGCTGGTATGGCCCTAACAATGCTGTTTTAACCATAGGCGGCGATGTAAACACTAAAGATGTAATCAAACTGGTAGAGAAGTATTTTGGTCCTATTGCCAAAGGCCCGGAAGTAAAACCTACCAGACTTCCTGCACCAGTACTGGCGCAAGACCGCTATATTTCCTACGAAGACAATATCCGTTTTCCTATGCTGAGGATGGTTTACCCGGCTGTACCCAATTACCACCCCGATGAAGCGCCTCTGGATTTGTTAGCTGAAATTTTAGGCCAGGGGAAAAACTCTATTTTATATAAAAATTTAACCCTTACCCAGAAAGCTGTTCAGGCAAATGCTTCTAATCCGGCATCTGAACTAGCCGGTGAGTTTACTTTTACTATACTTCCTTATCCGGGCCAAACCTTAGATAGTATGGAAGCTATTATTCGCCAGTCCTTACTGGAATTTGAGAAACGTGGGGTAACAGATGATGACCTGAACCGCTTTAAGGCAAGCTATGAAGCAGGTACCATAAACTCTTTATCTGCAGTAGCTGGCAAGGTTTCGCAGTTAGCCCAGTATCAGACCTTTACCGGAGATCCTAATTATATGGTGAAGGATATGAAGCGGCACATGGCTATTACCAAAGAAGACGTAATGCGGGTGTATACCAAATACCTCAAAGGCAAAAAAGCCGTGATTTTGAGTGTATTGCCTAAAGGGCAGAACCTAACAGCTGCCGCACCTGATAACCACAAGATTTCTACAGACAATTACAATGCGCCGGAGTATGGATATGAAGGCTTAAAATATGCAAAAGCGAAAGATAATTTTGACCGTAGCAAGCGGCCTGCCCCAGGTAAAAACCCAGTAGTAGACGTACCTCCTTTCTGGACAGATACTTTTGAGAATGGAATAAAAGTGATAGGTGCCAAAAATAACGAGATTCCTACTGTTACTATGTTGTTTACCATAGAGGGTGGCCATAACTTATCAGCCTTTGATCCTTCTAAGGCAGGTATTGCTTCCCTTACCGCTTCGCTGATGAATGAAGATACTGAAACTTATACAGCCGAAGAGATGAGTAATCAGCTGGAAAAATTAGGCAGCAGCATATCTATCTCTTCCGGGCCGGAAAATACGGTTGTCGTAGTACAATCGCTGGTGAAAAACCTTGATGCTACCCTAAAGCTACTTGAAGAAAGATTGTACCGCCCTAAGTTTGCACAAGATGACTTCGAAAGATTGAAGAAGCAACAATTGGAAGGGATCGCTAACCAGAACACGCAGCCAACAGTTATTGCCAGCAAAGTATACAACAAACTGTTATTTGGCGAGAGTAGCATCCGGGCTGTACCCATGAGTGGCACTGAAACCACTGTAAAGAGCATTACACTGGACGATGTAAAGAATTTTTACAAGAGCTATTTCTCTCCAACCGTAACCAACCTGGTAATCGTAGGAGATATGGAGCAGAACCAGGTAATGCCTAAGCTGGCTTTCCTGAATAAATGGGAGAAAAAAGATGTGAAACTTCCAGAGTTAAGCCCTAACAAATCAATAGACAAAACCAAAATCTATCTGGTAGACAAAGAAAAAGCACCCCAGTCAGAAATACGGATGGGTTATGTAGCAATGCCATATGATGCAACGGAAGAATATTACAAATCCGGCATTATGAACTATATACTTGGCGGTGCTTTCAATAGCCGTATTAACTTGAACCTGCGCGAAGATAAAGGGTATACCTATGGAGCCAGATCATTTTTCTCAGGTACTAAGTTAGCAGGACCGTACACCGCATCTGCCGGGGTAAGAGGTAACGCTACAGATAGTGCCGTAGTAGAGTTTGTAAAAGAAATAACTAATTTCCGCAACAGCGGCATTACGCAGGAGGAACTTGCCTTCACTAAAAATTCCATCGGCCAGAGAGATGCCCTAAACTATGAAACAGGCTACGACAAGGCAAGCTTCCTTAGCCGCATCATCCAATATAACCTGGATAAAGATTTTGTGAAAAAGCAGAATGAAATCCTGAAAAATATCACGAAAGAGGAAATAGATGCATTAGCAAAAAAACACTTGCCTATCGAAAAAATGAATATTCTGGTAGTGGGAGATAAAGCATCGGTGAAACCAGGGCTGGAAAAACTAGGCTATGAAGTAGTAGAACTGGATTTTGAAGGCAACCTAATTACTCCGCAAGTAGCTCCTGCACCTGCCGAGCCAGCTTCGGAAGCGCCTGCCGGAGCCGCCTCTCCAGCCACAGAAAAGAAGAAAAAGAAGAAATCGTAAGCAGTAAGCTATTCATCCATAAAAAAAGCCGCTCATCCAGCGGCTTTTTTCTTTTTACCAGAACTATTCATTTTAAAAATACACACTTTTTTTATAAACCGTTAGTAATGAGCGGCTTAGTATGCTTAATTTATTGCCTGCTAGTATACAATAGTCCCAAGCTAAAAAGATTTAAACGCTTCATCATATTTCCTGTGTATCAGATAATTAAATTATTTATATTCAGAAAGTATTCAAACTTCCATCCCTAAATCTCAATGCTTATGAAAAAGAACCTTCAGCTAGTAGGTATACTAAGCTTGCTGTCTATCACTATGGCTTTCGGCCAGACGAAACTGGTAGAAAAAGTAACGAAGAAAGGCAATGAACTGGTGATCCCTTACGAGAAATACGTATTACCCAACGGATTAAAATTAGTTATTCACGAAGACCACTCCGATCCAGTAGTGCATGTAGATGTTACCTATCACGTAGGCTCTGCCCGGGAAGAGGTAGGCAAATCCGGTTTTGCCCATTTCTTTGAGCACATGATGTTTCAAGGCTCCGACCATGTGGCCGATGAAGAGCATTTTAAAATTGTTACTGAGTCGGGTGGTTCGCTGAATGGGTCCACCAACAACGACCGGACAAACTATTATGAAACCGTACCCAACAACCAGCTGGAACTGATGTTATGGCTGGAAGCCGACCGTATGGGTTTCTTTCTGGATGCGGTTACGCAGAAAAAATTCGAGATTCAGCGGGCTACCGTAAAAAATGAACGTGGACAAGGCGTAGATAATGCACCTTATGGGCCAATATGGGAGAATCTTTCCAGAACCTTGTATCCCTATAACCATCCCTACGCCTGGCCGGTAATTGGCTACCTGGAAGACCTGGACCGGGCAGATGTCAATGATTTGAAACGGTTCTTTCTCCGCTGGTATGGCCCTAATAATGCTACTTTAACAGTGGGCGGCGATGTAAAGCCACAAGAAGTTGTACGCATGGTAGAGAAATATTTTGGCAGTATACCCAAAGGCCCTGCGGTAGCCAAAGATAAGCAAGCGCCTATTGTTCTCAATGAAGACCGGTACATATCCTATGTAGATAACAATGCACCTTTTCCGGCACTGGTGTTTGATTTTCCAACCGTACCTTCCGGGCACCCAGATGAGCCTGCCTTGAGTTGCCTGGCCGATATTATAGGCGAAGGTAAAAGTTCTTTTCTGTATCAGAAATTCGTTAAAACCCAGAAAGCTATCCAGTCAAGCATTTTTAACAACAACAATGAACTGGCCGGAGAAATTATCATGTTTGTATTGCCCTTTCCCGGAAAATCGCTGGCAGAGTTTGAAACTGAAATGAGAGAGGCCCTGGTAGAATTTGAGAAAGCCGGTGTAACAGACGAAAACATACAGAAATTCAAAGCCAAGTATGAAGCCAATAAAATTAAACAGCTGGAAAGTGTCGGCGGAAAAGTATCTACCCTGGCGTATTATGAAACTTTCAGAGACAATCCTAACTACCTGATGCAGGAATTAAAAGCGTACAGGGCTGTTACTAAAGCCGATGTACTGCGGGTATATAATCAGTACATGAAAGGTAAAAAAGCTGTTGTGCTGAGTGTGCTTACTAAAGACCAATCCGGGAATGTAATTGCAGCCGCAAAGCCAGATAATTATAAGGTACCCAAGCAAGAATACAAATCGGTAAACGATCCTAATGAAAGTTTAACCTATGTAAAAGGAAAAGATACCTTCGACCGCAGCAAAAGACCCGGTTCCGGGGCTAATCCAGTAGTAAATGTGCCGGAGTTCTGGACGGATAAGTTCAGCAATGGTATGAAAGTAATAGGCTCCCGCAACGACGAACTACCCATGGTATATCTGCAGTTAACTATTAATGGTGGCCATATGCTTTCTGCCAGCGAACCTCAAAAAGCTGGGATAGCCTCCTTAACGGCTAAACTGCTAGGCGAATCCACTAAGAAATATACCGCCGAACAGATGAATGATGAACTGGATAAACTGGGTAGCACGATATATACCTATGCCAGTAAAACCGGAACAACCATTGGTGTACAATCACTGGTAAAAAACCTGGATGCTACACTTGCCTTTATGCAAGAAAAGCTATTCAATCCTAAATTCTCTCAGGAGGATTTTGAACGGATAAAAAGGCAACAGTTGGAAAGTATTAAGGGAGAAGAAAATGTTCCTTCCAGTATAGCAGATAATGTGTATTATAAAACCGTTTATGGTAAAAGCCACATATTTGGCGTACCAACAGAAGGTACCATGGAAACAGTAGGAGCCATTACCCTGGAAGATGTGCAGAAGTTCTACGCCAGTTATTATTCTCCCTCTGTTTCTGAATTGGTTATTGTAGGCGACATTACCAAAGAAGCTGCGCTTGCCAAATTAGATTTTCTGAAAAACTGGTCTGCTAAAGAAGTACAAATGCCTACGTTAGCTGCTTCTGCACCGGTAGAAAAAGCCAAAATTTATCTGGTAGATAAAAAACAAGCTCCACAGTCTGAAATACGGGTAGGTTACTTAACCAATATTCCCTTTGATGCGACTGGTGAATATTACCGGATGGGACTGATGAATTTTTCGCTGGGCGGATCTTTTAACAGCCGTATCAACCTGAACCTGCGGGAAGACAAAGGGTATACCTATGGTTCCTGGTCTTACTTTGATAGTTCAAAAATTCCTGGGCCTTATACCGTCTCAGCTGGTGTAAAAGCCAATACTACCGATAGTTCTGTAGTAGAAATAGTAAAAGAACTTACCAATTTTAACAAAAGCGGTATTACAGATGATGAGCTTGTTTTTACCAAAAACTCTATAGGCCAGGTGCAAGCGTTGAAGTATGAAACGCTAGGCCAGAAAGCAGGCTTCTTATCTAACATTATTAAGTACGATCTGGATAAAGATTTTGTGAAGCAGCAGAACGAGATTCTGAAAAACATGACTAAAGAGGAAATTAATAGTTTAGCCGGGAAACATCTGCCAATGGACAAAATGGCTATTGCTGTTGTAGGAGATAAAGAACTAGTAAAGCCAGGACTAGAGAGATTAGGGTTTGAAATAATAGAACTGGATACTAACGGTGAACCAGTACCAGTAGTAACGGCTCCGGCACCTTCAACCCAGCCTGCTCTTGAAGCACCAGCTGGCGCTGCCTCCCCGGCCACCGAAAAGAAGAAGAAAAAGAAATAGCAGATACGATCCTATTACCTAGTACAAAAGCCGCTTTCCAGAGCGGCTTTTGTATTCTTACCCAGCTTCTCTATTCTCTCCAAGTTTTCCCTCAAAAAGTGCTACCTTTGCATGACCAACACTTCAGTCAACCGATGCAAACCACGCAACTACACGCTTACAAACCTACTCACCATATACGTATTGTTACCGCTGCGTCACTCTTTGATGGCCATGATGCTGCCATCAATATTATGCGGCGTATCTTACAAGCCTCCGGCGCAGAGGTAATTCACCTGGGGCACAACCGTTCAGTAGCTGAAATTGTAGACTGTGCAATACAGGAAGATGTTCAAGGCATTGCTATTACTTCTTACCAAGGCGGCCATGTAGAATTTTTTAAATATATGTATGACCTGCTGCGCGAGAAAGGCGCTGGCCACATAAAAATTTTCGGCGGCGGGGGCGGCACCATCCTTCCATCCGAAATAGAAGAACTACATGCCTATGGCATCAACCGGATTTATTCTCCGGACGATGGCCGGGAGATGGGTTTGCAAGGAATGATCAATGACTTATTGCAGCAATGTGATTTTCCTACCAAAACCCCTCCACTCAATGGAGAAGTACACCATCTACCTGAAAAAGATCCGAAAGTGATTGGGTCTCTTATTTCCATGGTAGAAAATTATCCGGAAGAAACCCGCCAGTTACACGCAGCACTAGCCAGTTTTATTCAGGAAAAGAAGATTCCTGTATTAGGGATTACCGGCACTGGTGGGTCTGGCAAATCTTCTCTGGTAGATGAACTGGTACGGCGGTATCTGCTGGACTTCCCGGAAAAAACCATTGCCATTATTTCTGTAGACCCTTCTAAACGCAAAACCGGAGGAGCTTTACTTGGCGACCGCATCCGCATGAACAGCATTCATAATCCTCGGGTGTACATGCGGTCACTGGCTACGCGGCAGTCCAACCTGGCGTTGAGCAGGTATGTGCAGGAATCCATAGATATTTGCAAGGCAGCCGGCTATGATTTTATTATTGTGGAAACATCAGGCATTGGGCAGTCAGATACGGAAATTACGGAACATTCCGATGTGTCTTTGTATGTGATGACCAGTGAATACGGTGCCGCTACCCAGCTGGAAAAAATTGACATGCTTGATTTTGCCGATGTAATTGCCATTAACAAATTCGATAAGCGAGGCTCCCTGGATGCCCTGCGGGATGTACGCAAACAATATAAACGCAACCATAATTTATGGGAAGTAGCCGATGAAAATCTGCCGGTATTTGGTACCATTGCCTCCCAGTTTAATGATGCAGGCACCAATATCTTATACCGGAAATTGATGCAGAAGATAGGTGAAAAAACAGAACAATCTGGCTGGAGTACGGGAAAATTAGCTGCAACAATTGTACAATCGCCTGCATCCACCTATATTATTCCGCCAGACAGGGTACGCTATCTGGCAGAAATTGCTGAAAATAGTGTAGCTTATCAGCAGTTTGTGCAAGAACAATGCACGATAGCCAGGCAACTTTTTGGGCTGAAAGACACCCTTACTTTGCTAAAGAACCGTGCGGGAGAAACAGGGGTAGCAAATGAGAGTATAACTAAAGAACTTGAAGCTATTTACGAAAATGTAGAAGCCAAGCTGCATTTTGAATGCCGTGATCTACTTAAGAACTGGGAAGAAACTAAAAAACGCTACACCTCCAAAAAATACCAGTACCGGGTTCGGGATAAGGTAATCGAGCAAGATTTATATACTGAATCCTTATCGCATCTGCGGATTCCAAAAGTGAGCCTACCAAAATATGAAAACTGGGGGGATATACTGAAATGGTTACTTACAGAGAATGTGCCGGGCGAATTTCCCTATGCAGCAGGTGTGTTCCCACTGAAGCGTGAAGGAGAAGACCCTACCCGTATGTTTGCTGGTGAAGGCGGCCCCGAACGTACCAACCGCCGCTTTCACTATGTATCCAACGGATTGCCAGCCAAGCGTCTTTCCACAGCTTTCGATTCTGTTACTTTATATGGCGAAAATCCCGACCATCGGCCTGATATTTATGGCAAAATTGGGAATTCAGGCGTAAGCATTGCTACCTTGGATGATGCCAAAAAACTCTATTCCGGCTTCGACTTATCGCATCCGGCCACTTCTGTTTCCATGACGATTAATGGACCTGCACCCATGCTCCTGGGTTTTTTTATGAATGCAGCCATAGATCAGCAATGCGAAAAATACATCCGCCAACATGGGTTAGAGCAAGAAACAGAAGAAAAAATAAATGCCATTTATGAAGAAAAAAACCTGCCACGCCCGTCTTACCAGGGTGGCCTGCCTGTAGGGAACGATGGATTAGGGTTGCTACTGCTGGGTGTTACCGGTGACCAGGTATTGCCTACAGATGTCTACCAAAAAATAAAGGCCAATACCCTAAAAGCTGTGCGGGGCACCGTGCAGGCAGATATCCTTAAAGAAGACCAAGCGCAGAACACCTGTATTTTCTCCACTGAGTTTGCCCTCCGCATGATGGGCGATATTCAGCAATATTTCATAGATAAGGCTGTCCGCAACTTTTATTCAGTATCTATCTCTGGCTACCACATAGCCGAAGCGGGTGCTAATCCGGTAACACAATTGGCATTTACGCTGGCAAATGGCTTTACTTTTGTAGAATATTACCTCTCACGGGGCATGCACATCGACGACTTTGCCCCTAATTTGTCTTTCTTTTTCTCTAACGGAACCGATCCGGAGTATTCTGTAATAGGCCGCGTTGCCAGGCGGATATGGGCTAAAGCCATGAAATACAAATACAAAGGCAACGACCGGTCGCAAAAGTTAAAGTATCATATTCAAACATCTGGCCGTTCGCTGCATGCCCAGGAAATTGCTTTTAATGATATTCGTACTACTCTACAAGCCTTGTATGCCATTTACGACAATTGCAATTCGCTGCATACCAATGCCTATGATGAAGCCATTACAACTCCTACCGAAGAATCTGTCCGGCGGGCCATGGCCATTCAGCTAATTATTAATAAGGAGTTGGGACTGGCTAAAAATGAAAATCCGCTACAAGGTTCTTTTATCATCGAAGAACTAACAGACCTAGTAGAAGAGGCTGTTTTAAATGAATTTAAGAGCATTTCAGAGAGGGGAGGTGTGCTAGGGGCTATGGAGCGGATGTATCAGCGGTCTAAAATTCAGGAAGAGTCCTTATACTATGAAACGTTAAAACACAACGGTGCGCTACCCATTGTGGGGGTCAATACCTTCCTGGACCCCAAAGGCTCGCCTACGATTATTCCAGCGGAGGTTATCCGTTCTACTAGTGAGGAGAAGGAATATGCCATCCGTTCGCTTCAGGCTTTTCACCAGAGGAATGCACAGGTATCTGGCCAGGCGCTACAAGCCTTGCAGCATACAGCTGTTCACAACGGAAATATTTTTGAACAATTAATGGAAACAAGTAAAGTGTGTTCGTTGGGCCAGATATCACAAGCTTTATATGAAGTAGGTGGCCAGTACCGCAGAAATATGTAACCAGCCTTTTGGTGTATATTTATATAGATAACAGTCGCATGTAATAATGCAAGGGGTTTTATTCTTTTATTATATATTAAATAATGTGTAGTTTAGCACTTTCAAATCTTAACATTTATTTAATATTTCCAAGAAGTGGCTTTGTACCATGTACAAACAGGAAATACAAAAACCGGCTATTTCGATTAACCAATAAAGCAAATTAAACACCCATGAAAACAGAAGTACTTTTTGAAGAAGCGAACTTTGAAATTGGTTATAATTCAGAAACGAAAGTATTACACGTTAGCTGGAAAGGCGAACAAAACGTACATTCCATGAAGAGAGGCTGCGAAAAAATTGTAGAATTTATGAAAGCCAGAGACTGTATAAAAGTAGTAAACGACAATACGCATACGAACCGGCCCTGGGAATCAGTAGATGAATTTGTGGCAGTACATATCTAAGAAAAATCAAAGTTTGAGAATATGTCCGGAATTGTAAAAAATACAGTTCCGGACATATTTGTTTTTTAGCTTGCCTGTATTAGTCAGCTACATGTTTATATAAACATATCTTTTCCAGGAAACTGCGGATGCATTCATCTGCAAACCCTAGCTGATTTTCTTCCGGAAGTTATGCCCTTCATCAGTAATCAACAAATTCCAGAGAATGCCTTTGTTAGTGCGAACTATCTCTCCCATTAGCTTTGATTCACTGGCAGACACCTACCTGAAAATTTATATATAGTTGAATGCAAGCAAATTTGACGCATCAGCTTCTAAAAATCTTGCCCCAAATGAATCTGGGTAACGTGGTTAATAGTGTTAAGTTCCTTGTATAACTGCTTCAGGTCGGTTTTGTCAGGAAACTGTATAACCAATTTCATCTTGCTGCGTTTTTTGTCTCTCGACTGTAATATATTAAGGGATACAGTTTTTATACGGAACCTGCTAAGGGTTGCAAAAACAGCATCGGTCTCTATACGGGCTGTGTTAAAATGGATCTGCAGTTCTTTGTAATGGAAATCGGTAAAGTATTTCTTCTCTACTTTAGTAAGGAACGTAAGCACAAACAAGATAAAACCAGTGCCTATAAGGGCTGCTGAATAAATGCCTGCACCTACACTTAGGCCAATAGCGGCCACTACCCATATAGTAGCGGCTGTTGTAAGCCCTTTAATGTTTACGCCCAATCTGAAAATAGCCCCGGCCCCCAGAAAACCAATACCAGATACTACCTGAGCTGCTATACGGCCAGGATCGCCGTTCTGAAAATTCTGAAAAGTCTGAGGTATGTAAATAGACGTAATCATTAATAAAGTAGATCCCATACAAATAAGTATGTGCGTACGTAACCCGGCAGGTTGCCGGCGGCTTTCGCGTTCCCAACCAATAAAGCCACCCAGCAGCATACTCAAAAATAAGCGGATAGTGATTTGCAGAGAATTAATATATGTCTGGCTGAACAGATTTTCTAACCACTCCATGGAACAGTTTCTAGGTAAAAAATAACAATGTGCGGAAGATAGTATACGTACCAGCACAGGGGAGTGTTATGGATATATTATAGAAGAGGCACAGGTTATAGCTGTGCTTCTATAAAAGTTTAGCAATAACCAAATGGACTGCAAAATCAGCTTTGTTGGTTTCCTTTCTTGCGTGATTCCAGAAAGAAAGCAGCAGCTACTCCGCCAAATAACAAAATAGAACTGATTAAGGCAATGGTTTCTCCCTGATGATAGGTTTTGGGTTCAAAGCGGAACTCTATTTTATGCTTTCCGGCAGGTACTACCATGGCCCGCAGAATATAGTTTGCCCGGAAGTGCTGTACTGGTTGCCCATCAATATATGCTTGCCAGTCGGTATTGCCGCGGTAAAATATTTCAGAGAACACAGCTACTTGAGGGCTGGCGGTGTTGGATTCATAGGTCAGATAATCGGGTTCATAGTTGGTTAGGCGTATGGAGGCGCTGCTGTCTGGCGAAATAGTCAGGCCATTTAATAAACTCTGGTACCGTTGATCAATAATAGCGGTATTTGCCGGATTAAAATTCCGGATAGCCTGTAATTCCGCATTGGCATTAGGTACTAGTTTATATTCATCTACAAACCAGGCATTGCCCAAGGCCGATGTATTGGTAATTACTCCTTGTGAAGAAGGAGCCAGAATGAAGTATTTCGTATTCAGCATATTCAGCACAGATAATCCTTGAAGCATCTGGGGCGTATAGCTTTGCTGCTGCTGAAGTTGTACAGCAAAATTCTGGATTTGCTGGAGCATTACACTATCCAGTACTTCCTGATAACGCTTCATCTTAGCCCCATGATAACCGCCTACCGACAGATGGAACCTGGAAGCAGTGGCACTGTTAACGGTTCCGCTAATCCCATCAGTCAGGTCAATAACCCGGTAGATACTTTTATCCTGGTTAATCAATAGATCGGCTTCTGAAGCCTGTACCTGCTCTTGTGCGCGGCGTTTTACGACAAAATCATCATTATTTAAGTACCGTTTGCTTACGGTGAACATATCTATAAATACTAGTACCAGCAAGCCTGCATACAAAACAGTAATCTTTATTTTGTTTTGCACATATGCCCAAAGTAAAGCTACTGTACCTAGTATGAAGAAAACCGCCCGGAAGGCATCTCGCTGAAAGAACGACTTGCGGTCGTCGCGAAGAGCTTCGGTAAGCCATGCTGGGTACTGTGATAGTGCGTCGGAAGCTCCGGCGAAATCAAAGAAAGCACCTGCGAACAGGCCGAGTAATAAAGCTAACCCTGCCGTAAGCCCGGCACTAATGGCAAGAGGTTTCTTTAAATAGTGCCAGGTGAGTTTTTCTTGAACAATCTCACGTACCGCCATTATAGCTAGTACACAAAGGAATATTTGCACCACCGCAATAACCATGGTTACGGCCCTGAATTTATTATACCCAGGCAACAAATCGAAAATCAGGTAGTTGAATGCAGCAAAGTTTTTGCCCCAGGTAAAGAGGATAAAAAGTACTGTTACGGCCAATATCCACCATTTGACCGGACTTTTTACAATAAACAAGCCTAATACGAACAAGAAGATAATGATAGCTCCCGCATAGGCAGGCCCGCCGGTAAAAGGCTGATCGCCCCAGTATAAAGGTACCTGAGAAGAATATTGTACGGCCTGGTTAGGTGCTATACCGTTAGATACCAAGGCTTTATAAAAGCCGGAAGAAGTGCTAACCTCGCCTTGGGTAGCTCCGCCATAGAAGTTAGGAATAAGCAAGGTGAATGTTTCGGCAATGCCATAACTCCATCTGAACGCATATTCTTTATCCAAACCCTTTTCTCCATCTTTTGAAGGCTGTGTTAATTCAGAATTACCCCGTATACTTTCCTGGGAATATTCATAGGTAGTGAGTATTCTGGAAGCATGCGAACCTATACTAAGTACTACTGCTAACGCCAGCACAGCTGAAGCTATGCCAAACTGGGCAAGTTTTTTTTCCCGGATAGCAAAATAGAGCCTATATAAGCCGTATAAGCCTAAGGCAAGAAATAAATAATAGGTAATTTGTACGTGGTTGCCATATAGTTGTAGTGCAAGGAACAAGGCCGTAAGAGCACCGCCTAGTAAATATTTGCCCCGGTAAGCTAATATAACACCAGCTATAATTGGAGGCGAATAAGCAATGGCAATTACTTTAGAACTATGTCCGGCTTCTATGTTAATAAGATTAGCAGAACAAAAAGCAAAGGCAACAGCACCTATTGTTGCCAGCCAGACATTAAAATTTAAACTTATCAGCAGAATATAGAAGCCAATTAGCGAGATTAGCAGTAAATTTGCGGGCTCAGGGAGAATATTGGTTACTAAACGGCCAATGGCGGTACTCCAGCTATTCGGATAGTCGGTGCCAATCAGGTAAGCAGGCATGCCGCCAAACATCGTGTTGGTCCACAAAGGCCAGCGTCCGGTTTTGTCATGGAAATCAGCAACTTCTCTGGCAGCCGCCTTGGCCTGCACAATATCATTCTGCATGAGTATTTTGCCTTGAAGTACCGGAGGGAAATAAATGAAGGTAACGGCAATAAATATAAGTAAAATGATAATATGAGGCAGAAATGTTTGCAGGCGGCTTTTGTTTTCCATAAAATTGTAATAAGCAAAATAGTATCAGGCAAATATACGCATAACGGTAACACTTATTTAAAAAATACATACACATGAAAAAAGTTGCAATCTTTACTTCTGGTGGCGATGCCCCGGGAATGAATGCCTGTATACGCGCGGCAGTACGGGGAGCTATTTATTATGGGATGGAGATTTTCGGCATTAAACATGGCTACGATGGAATGATCAGAGGAGAGATTTCACCAATGAAATCATATTCAGTAAGCAATATCATTCAAAAGGGAGGTACCATCTTAAAGTCTGCCCGCAGTACAGAATTCAGAACCAAAGAGGGAAGAGCAAAGGCTTATGAGCAACTGAAACAATATGAAATAGAAGGCCTGGTAGCTATTGGTGGAAATGGAACATTCACCGGTGCACAGATTTTCTTTGAAGAATATGGAATACCGACAGTGGGTGCGCCCGGTACTATAGACAACGACTTATATGGCACCGATTATACCATAGGTTATGATACAGCTGTAAATACGGCCTTGGATGCCATAGATAAAATACGGGATACCGCCGATTCGCACGACCGTATCTTTTTTATTGAAGTAATGGGACGCGACTCTGGCTATATTGCCATACAATCAGGTATTGCCGGTGGAGCAGAACTAGTAATGGTACCGGAAACATTTACGCCACTGGAAGAAGTAATAGAAACCCTGAAACAAGGCTGGACCCGTTCTAAAACTTCCTCTATTATTATTGTGGCAGAAGGGGAAGAGGGGGGAGCAACTGAAATAGGAAGTAAGATTAAAAATATTTTCTCAACGGCTGACATTCGTATTACCAATCTGGGACATATTCAGCGGGGTGGTGCACCCACCGCCTTCGACCGTATATTGGCTAGCCGCCTGGGTTTAGGTGCTTTGGAAGGATTAATCAACGGGCAGAAATGTGTTATGGCCGGTGTGGTCAATAATCAGTTAGTGTATACGCCATTCAGGGATACCATTACCAAACTCAAACCTATCAGTGACGATCTGATCCGGATGGTGCGGATTTTAAGTGTCTGATACGTAAGCTACCAATGGAAAGAGGAAGTAGAATATCGCAAATTCTGTTAGTAAAGCTGTTTGGGTAGATTTTAGATAGGTACCGCATCCCTTCCCTATATGCTCCATGCCCTTTGCTTTGAATCTTAAATTTTGATTGCTTATGGGAATGATACCAGTGGTGCTGGCAATAGCCGGATTTGTACTTTTATGGATCATTGTAAACTACAACAGCCTTTCTACCAGACGTACTAACATCGCTTCGCTACAGGTAGCTAGAGATCAGCTACTGGCTTCTTATGTGCGTATGTCTAAAGAATTGTCTGCCCTGTTGCTGATCTATAAGAAGGAAATGCCTGTTTACCTGGTAGAACTAGCCAATGACCCAAGCCAGAAAATAAATGCATCAAAGCTTAGTAGCTCAATTAAACAGCTTACCTTGCAAGCAAACGGACATACGCCAGAGTTGCAGAATAACCCAGATTATCAGGAATTACTCAGCTCTGCCGAGCTAACAGCTACTAAACTAATAAAGAACCAGCAGCGGTTGGAAACAGAAATAAAGGCGTATAATCAGCAGGCTACCAGAATGCCTTACCGGATTGTGGCTCAATTGTTTGGCTTTAAAAGAATAAACTCACTGGTAAGGTAGAGCACCAAGGCAGGGTTATACAGTTGCCAACTACTTATTTTCTATCCTTCGTTTCAATAAACAGGATGCCATTCGCTGCTTTCTGTCCATAATCTTCCATTCCTTGCTCAGCAGGTATATATCTTATGCTTTCTATCTCAGTCTCTTTTAGTCTGCGTAGGATTCTGGCTTTTTGTTTGCCTTCTATCCTTTGCCCATTTAAAAAGTGCAGGTATGTTGTGTCTCTAAAGTTAAATGTGTAAGCGGAGGCACTAAGCCTGTAAGGCCTCCCTTTCGCAAATGCCGGAAAATCTCCTATTTCATTTAACCGGATTGGAATGGATACACTATCTGCGGTTAGCATGTATATTACAGAATCAGTCGGGTGCTGAGCCGAATCAGTAGCTTTTTGATGTGTTGAGGCAACTTTAGTACAGCACACGAAGCTTGTTACACTTATAGCAGCCATCCAAACCAGGCTACCCCTACTATTTATCTTCATAAGCTTTCGTAATTAGCTTAGCAAGTACCTATTTATTAGAAGCTACGGCCTCCTTTTTATCCTTTACCGCAGTTTGTAACTGAATTTTTCCAGATTTAGCATGTTGCGCTTTTCTCTCGGCTATCATAGCCCGCTGCATCTGCCGCACAGTTAGCGTAGAGCCATCGGGACTCCAACCGGGAGGGCCAAATACATACATGAATGCCTGATACAAATTTTTAGATTTCTTTACATCAAGCCAGATATCTTTAAACTCATGGGTTAAGACCACTACCGGATTGTAAGAATTAGGTGCATGCACTACGCCAAATTTGATATCAATTTTCTCATCCAATTCTACCCATGTACCAAATAATTTGTCGAACATATTCAGGAATCCACCATGGTTTTTATCCAGGTACTCCAGGTTTTGTGCATGATGTACCTGATGCATAGTATGGGTATTCATAAACTTTTCTATGAAGCCCATTTTAGGTACATATTTAGTATGTAATTGAAACTGCCACAACGACTCTATGGCCAGGCAAATAATTACCATCGAGGGATGAAAGCCAATAGCAGGCAACCACATATAAAACAGCGGTTTGTACATTAACGTAAACCAGCCATTCCTTAACCCGGTACCTAAATTAAAATTATTGGAAGAATGATGAACAATATGTGCAGCCCACAAAATACGGACAGTGTGGTTTAACCGGTGGAACCAGTAATAGGTGAAATCGTCCAGAAACTGGCAGATAAGCCAGGTATACCAGGCCCATCCAAACGATTCGTAGCCCATTATGTTGGTCCGGACACCATTTACCAGGGGGTTGAATGCTTCATAAACGACGTTAAAAATAAAGGCCGAAGAAATAACCTTAATGAGCGGTGTTATGATTACAGCACCTAAACCCATGGCACTGCTTACGGCTAAATCTTTCCATTCATACAACCTGTCGTCGTCGTGGGTTTTGCTATAAACTAACTCTAATAAAATGAAGGCTACAAAACAAGGTACTCCGTACACTAATGGGTTGGTAATGTCCATTGTTTAAATCGGGTTAGAAAAGGCAAAATACTTATTCTCGCAAATTACTATAATTACCCCTGATTTTCCAGCTATTTTCTCTCTTATTACGAAAAACTTGTAAATCGTCTAACTCAATATTGCTTATGCCTTTATAACCTGATTGCTAACTGCCGCTAATAGCTTGCATGGGCAAACTACCGGCCTGAGTTGCCTGTGGTTTTATAAGTAAATAGCAAGATAAGGTTAATAAAAAGTACCTAGTGTTATTGAACTACTACTTTTTTTCTAGTAATGCCTGCTTGGTTTTGCAGCGTTACAATATATATACCTTTCTTTAATGCAGGAATATGCTCTAGCAAGTTGATTCGGCTAGCTGTATGCGCAGCTATTGGTTTTTCAAAAATGGTATGGCCTACCATATCTGTCAGGCTAACCAATCCTTCGGCTTGTATATCCAGAGAATTTACTTCTATATTTAGTTGTGAACCATCGGTAGGATTAGGGAAAACCACAAAGTCTTGCGAATGCTGTTGGGTAATTTGTATGCTAATTGTTTTTGAATAACTTACTTTGCCATCATAGTCGGTTTGTTTTAACCGGTAGTAGGTTAACCCATTTGGTGCGTCTGTATCAGTTGAAGTGTAATTCCGTACTTCTTTGCTATTGCCTGCACCTGGTACCTGCAAAATAGGTGTAAATGTTTGTCCATTCATAGACCGCTCTACCGTAAAAGAAGCATTGTTTGATTCAGAAGCTGTGCTCCAGGCAAGAGCTACTGTTCTATCTGAAATAACCTGGGCTTTGAAGAATAACAGATTTACAGGTAATGCCACAATCCCATTGACCTTCATCATCCAAAAATCGTCGGCTCCTTTGTTGGAAGAGGTTTTGGTGCCGCTAACCGGAGAGGCTGAGAATCCGGCTAAAAGCAATCCATTGTCGGTTGTTTCGAGAATATCTGTTAAATAATCGCTGGAAGAGCCACCAAACGTAGCATCAAAATCTTTGCTTCCATCTGAAAAAAGTTTGACAAGCCAGAAATCTGCTGAGCCAAAACCTGGTTCGCTTTTGTCACCTTCCTTTGCAGACAACGACCAGCCACCAAGCCAGTACCCACCATCTGTACTTTGTTTCAGCGACATTAATTCATCGGCAGCAGAACCACCGTAGGTTTTTTGCCATACCATCGATCCGGATGTATTCAATTTGGTTACGAAATATTGTTTGTTTTTTGCATAGCCACGCAAAGGGTCATCAGTTACAGTAGTACCTCCCACTACAAATCCATCAGAGGTTTCAATAACCGAAGCTAATATGTCCTGATCCGGGCCACCCAACGTAACATCCCATTGTTTGGTTCTGGCCGCATTTAGTTTGACAATCCATATATCAGACGTACTGCCAGTACCAATGTTACCAGCTGCTTTATCGCCTCCGGTAGTAGAGAAACTTCTGCCGGCTATTAAGTAGCCTCCATCAGTTGTCTGAATACCAGTTACTGCTCCTCCACTCTGGCCTGTTCCTTCAAAACTTGGCCCGCCAATACGCCGGTCCCATGCCACCATACCAGAAGAATTTAAATGAATAAGCCTGTAATCGTAACTTCCCCGGGATGTGGTACTACCCAGGTCTCCGGTACTATGTGTAGAGTTCGTATATCCGGCAATCAAAAAATTTCCGCCAGAAAGCTGAACAATAGAGGAGGCATAGTCTTCTCTGTCTCCTCCTAGCCTTCTTTCCCAGATAATAGATTTTCCATCGCCAGATAGCTTAATTACCCATATATCTGTAGAGCCACCTTTAGAAGGTAAGGAAATGTGTCCGCTGGCTGTAACTGCATCCGTGTATCCGATAATAACAAAACCTCCATTTACCAGATCTTCGGTTACATCCGCTACAAATTCATTGTCAGCACTTCCTAACAGGCGGCTCCACAACATTTGCCCGTTTGCATTTGTTTTTACTACCCAGTAATCATACTTGCCTTGTATAGGACCACTAACATCTGTATTGGCTGTATTTACCATGCCAACAAGCAGGTATCCGCCGTCACTTGTTTTAATGGTTCGTATAAGATAATCTCCCTCATTACTTCCTAATGTAATATCACCTTTGGGTACCATAATCTGGCCATACACGTTTGGCAGACCCGGTAGTAAGACAAAAAGTAACAAAAAGTACAAGCAAAGCTGGTTGGGTTTCATACTGTAAACACGTTTATTAAGGTTCTATCAGGAATTACCGCTTTTATTAATTGAAAGAATCTTACACGGGATATATACAGACAGCCTTTAAAAGGTTACCACCTGGCAAATCAGCCTTGGCTTTGGACTCAGCTATGGGATGGGAATAAATAGAGGGGCTTTGGTAATGGTAGGCACTAAGTAGAATGAATTTCAAAATCTTTACTAACAGATCAAACTGTAATTCTCTGGCCTGATACTGGGTATACCTCAATGAATAAACACTTGTCTGACTAAATTTTATAAGATTGGTATTTGTGCCAATACTTTATTAATTTGCTCAGCAGGCATTTATTAATCTGCCTTAGTATAATCAGTAGTAATTTGTAATTCTGACATTATTTTTTCATTTAATTAGCCTAGCACAACTTATCCATTTACACATTTTATGGCCACCAGAAAACTAAAAACAATCTCTATCAAAGGTAAAGAGTATGTAGAAGTAAAAGAACGCATTTTGTACTTAGCCAACCAGGACGATTTTGATTATTCTATTGAAACTGATTACCAGTACTTTGAATCACGCAAAATGTGGGTAGTGAAAGCCAAGCTTACCATGTACAAAGATGATAAACAATATGTGTATACCGGGTTAGCCCAAGAGCTGGAGTCTGATAATTACCGGGAAGTAAATTACTCATCGGCTCTGGAAAATGCAGAGACTTCGGCTGTAGGCAGGGCTTGTGCTATGGCAGGTATCGGGGTTATAGATAGTATTGCCAGCGCAGATGAAATAAGTAAATCGCAGAACAGGCAACCCGCCCAGGCGGCAACCGAACAGCCCGCTGCCCCTGCTGTAGAAGATACCCGCCCCTGGTTATCAGACAAACAGCTGGAAGCCGTAGTAAACCGGATAAAAGGCGGAGATAAAGAAGTGTATCAGAAAACCTTAGACGCATTTAAGGTAAATAAAAAACACCGGGAAGAGCTTTCTCAGGCAATGAAGGCAGAAGCTTAGGTAAAATCTTTATAAAATCGAAAAATTGAAAAACCCTGCCAGATTATTCCACCTGGCAGGGTTTTTCATATATGCTTTAAAGAAACGTTCATGTCTAGGCTTGATATGTATTCTATAAGGGCTTTATCTTAATATTCCGGTACCATGCTTGGCTACCCCAATCTTGTATTCCGATGCGTCCGGTAAATTTGCCTTGGCTAATGGGAGCTTCTTTCAGGCCACTTTTGGCTAAAGCTTCTTTCCATGCCTGGCTGTCCAACCGTATTTCGTGGATCTGAAATCCATTCAGAAATATATTTAAGCGGCCTTTCTGAAATACTACGTGTGTCTGGTTCCATTCACCTACCGATTTTACCTCCCGTAGCCTGGAACTGGCAATTCCGAATAGGTCGCCTGCCCGGCGGTTGTTATCTGGGCCTTCACCAAAAATGGCATTGTCTGTAACTTGTATTTCTAAGCCAGTATTGTGTGCATTCTCATACTTGGGACTTTCTGTAACAAATAAAAACACGCCACTATTCGCCAAACGGGTAATTTTCCAGTCAAACTTTAGTTCAAAGTCTCCGGTAAATACGTCATCAGTTACGATATCTCCGCCTCCCTGCGTTTTATTTCCTGCTCTCTCCGGTACATGTAGTAATAACGCATCTCCTTCAACTTTCCAGGCTGGGCCAATCCCTTTTTTTCCATAGGTATGCCAGCCAATAAGGCTTTTTCCATCAAACAATAGTTTCCAGCCTTCCTTTTTTTCCTGTCCAGATAATGTATTGGCAACCTGGGCCTGCGTGCCCAATGCTACTATAAAGCAAATGATACATAGACAAAGGTTTTTCATAAAGCAGCTAGGGCTAGTTTATTTGCTATATAATCATTTTTTCGATAGGTACCACAAGAATTCCTTGGGCTCCGGCTTCCCGCAGGTTTTCAATAATTTGCCAGAATTCATTTTCGTTGATCACAGAATGAATCGAGCTCCAGCCTTCCATAGCCAGGGGCACCACGGTGGGGCTTTTCATGCCTGGCAATACATCTATTATCTTAGGAATAGCATGGTTGGGTGCATTCAGTAGTATATATTTATTGTTTTTGGCTGCCTGCACGGCTTTAATCCTGAACAGCAGCTGATCCAGTATTTTCTGCTTAGCAGCTGATAAGGTATTGCTGCTGATTAAAACAGCTTCCGAACGGAAAATAACTTCTACTTCCTTCAACCCATTACTCATTAATGTGCTGCCGGAACTGACAATATCACATATGGCATCGGCTAGGCCAATGCTGGGAGCTATTTCTACTGATCCGCTGATTTCATGAATAGCTGCCTCAATTCCCTCCTGCTGCAAATAGGTAGACAAGATACGTGGATAGGAGGTAGCTATATTTTTGTTATGAAACATTTGCAGTCCTGTATATTCTACCGTCCGGGGTACTGCTAAAGATAAGCGGCATTTGGAAAACCCTAGTTTATGTACCGTATGTACCGGTTTATTTGTCTCTACAGATACATTTTCGCCTACAATCCCTATGTCTGCCACGCCGTCAGCTACATAACCCGGTATGTCGTCGTCACGTAGGAAAAGGAACTCTGCCGGAAAATTGTCTGAATCGGATTTTAACTTACCAGTACCATTGTTGAATTGAATGCCACACTCTTTAATCAGTTTTAATGAATCTTCACTTAACCTGCCAGATTTTTGTATGGCAATCCGGATTTTCTCTTCCATGAACATTTATAATTCGTAATAAAGCTTATGCTGCTGCAAAGGTAGAGGATTTATTTGATATAACCTGTTCCCCTACGCCTTGCTTAGCAGCCATGCTTTGTCCTTAATGGCAGATTTTTTTAAGGTAGCCAATAACTCCTGGTCGTTTTTAAAGCTCAATTGATTAAGGTAAGTAGCTTCTATAGATAGCTCAAACCTATCTTCTTCAAAAGGCCAGGGTTTTACTATTACTGTTTTATCGCCTTGCTGCATTACTTCGTACTTTGTGCCATCGGGCCCAGTGCTTACTTCCAGCAATCTTTCTCCGGCAGGCAGTTCATTTCTGCATAAGATGAGGGAGAAACGGTCGCACCACTGCATCAGCGCATAGGCACTTTTTACTTCCTGCTGGCTAACTTTCAGCGATTTCCTCCATTGTTCCTGGTGCTGTTTCTGTTCATCCAGAAATGAATCCAGTTCTTTTTCTTTGCCCCGCATACTCTCATATAAAAAAGACATGTGCATAGAAATAAGCAGTGCTATCCATTGTCCTTTATGCTGCGAGAGTTCAGTTATGCGTTTCAACTGCACCATGTTGAAGCGTTTATGGATAAAATCCAGGGGGGCACCTGCTTCATTGATGTGGTTTGTTCCTGTCCAGTCTTCCTGGCCGTCGTCGTGTTCGGCAGTTGCCAGCAAAGTTTCTATCCATCGATGCGGCCGCTGGTCTTTGCGCCATTGGCTGGCTATTTTCATAGCTAATAATCCGTGTGCCCGCTGGTGAATTACTTCCCACCCTTTTGGGTCTGTATTGACAATCATAAAAAAATAGTCTGTGATAATAGGTAAATCAATCGTTGTTGTTAGAGAACTGTGTAGTAGGCAATTTGTTAGGTGTTAACAATGGATAAAAGCTATAGTAACAAAAAAGACGCAGCATATGCGTCTTTTAGTAATGGTTTGTTTACTGCGTTTGTTTACTGTTCATCTGGGTTGCCTTCTATACCTAATCTCTTTTTCTCTTTTGTCCGGCTCTTAAACAGGTACTTCCATTTGTTAAACCGCTTGCGGTGAATAAGAGAAAAACCAATCCTTTCACGGAACTCCATCTGCCCCAGCTGGTCTAGCTGGTTTGTACGGAAAAACCGCAGGTTTAAGTTTCCGGAGGGCAAAAGTCTGTATTCAGCTAGAAAATCGCCAATTACATTCCGGGCGCTATTGCTGGTAGACGCTGTACCGCCCACACCAATATTACCCCCAACAGATACACTTAGCCGGTCGTCAAACAGAGACTTTGATACATTTAAGCCAACATTCTTGTCTGTATAGCTGGAAGTGCCTTCCCGGGATTCTACGTTAACACTTACTTCCACGCCCAGGTAATCCTGTGCCAGGTTGTTAAGCTGTGAAGAGAGAAGGCCGCTAATACCTTTATCCACCTGTTCGTTCACCGTTTGTACAGTACCGCCTCCGCCTGAGCCGCCTGCCAATGGGTTGCTGTTAATCAGAAACCGGTTTAAGGCAATTAACGCCAGGGCTTGTTTATTCAACTCACTTTCGTCTTGACGGAACTGCTCCAACTGCTGCGATACAGCATCTGCTCCGGTGGTATTCCGGTTTTCAGGTACCCGGATATCAAAACTCACTTCCAGCCCCTCTAAGCCCCCTTCAATATTTGTTAGCACATGTACCAGCGCCATGCCTTCTTCATTCAGTTCTGCCAGGGAAGTTTCTACTTCGTAAATAGCTGTAATATCTAAACGTACCTGATCAACTGGGCCATTCATCGTAATGGTACTTCCCTCTTCTATATCGAATTTTTTTGTTACGGCACCAAGCAAGTTTAACAGATAACTTCCTTCTTTTATAACATACTCGCCAAAAATAAGCATATCGCCTTGTGGCGTCATGCGTATATCGAAAGCGCCATCTCCCAACGCCCGGATGTTGTCTTTACTTGCATCGCTGAGCAGAATATTTACCTCAGCCTCAGAGGTAACTTCGGCCCGCACGTCCATAGAAAACGTGGATGCTGACTTGGCAGGCTTTTCCTCAGGCTCTGTTTCTTCGCTTTGCTCAGCATCATTAGAAGAATTCAGATCGTTGACGCCTACAAACGTTACATAGGTAGCTCTATTGGCTTCGGCGGCTCCTTTGTTATAGCCAATTAAAAAGAGTTTGGTATCTTCCAGCGTACGTACCTGGCCAGTCATTACCATATTAGATAAGGGGCCTTGTATACGAAGATTGGTAGAAGCAAACGCTTGACCATAGAAGGTATCTCCAGTGCGGGTATTTACAAATTGAAAGCGGTCTGTTTTAAACGTTAGATCCATCCGTACGTTTTCCAGGTCGCTGTAATCTACCCAGCCGTTCAATACCGCCGGGCGCTTTTGCTCATCTGTAAAAGTGAAGTTATTGAGTTGTACGCCTTTTTCCTGAAAAGCAATTCGTTGGTTAATAATAGAAAAAGGTACTCCCAGCATGGTAGGGCGGATCATGGTGGAGTCGAATACCAGCTCGCCATTTACTGTAGGGTCGGATACGCTGCCGCGCACTTTAATATCGGCCGTTAGGCTGCCCTTCATTTCAGTAACAAAATCTTTAACAAAGGTGTTGAATTGCTCTAAGGTAATCTGGTTGATGTTTACATCCAGGCTCAGGTTATTGGTTTCTTCTGCCGGAAGGTAAGAACCAGCCATATTTATATCGTTCGACTGCCCTTTAATAGAAGCTTCCATACCAATTCCACCCTCTGCATTCCGGTCGGCTTCCAGAGCTACATGGCCTATGGCACTCTCTTCTACTTTCAATGTATCTATTTGTACCAGTGTTTCCAGAATAGGTGTGCCAAAAAGGTCGCTTACTTCGGCTTCTCCATAAATAATTCCCTTCAAACCTAAATCCTGCTGCCCGGCTAGCTCCAGCGCTTCTTCTATACTGATGTTTGCCAGCGATAAATGCAGCGCAGAACGGCCTCCGCCTACTTCACGGCTGTTGGCAGCAATCACCTGGTTATTCTGGCGCAGCATAAATTCATTAATCTGCAAATATTCAGGCGCATAAATTATCTGTCCGGTTTCAGAAAGTATCCAGCGTTTGTTTTTCAAATAAATATCGGACGGATCGAAATCCAGCAGGAAGGTATCTTGCTTAATCCGGAAGCGGCCATTGAGATTCATTCTGGACTCTGCATCTTCCGCAGCCAGCCGGAGGTTAAACCGCAGATCATCTTCTTCTACAGTACTGTTGATGCGGGGAGTAGGAATTATTAAACTATCACTTACTTTTATACTTTCGGCCCGTGCATCAAAATGCAGTTTATCTTCATCGGTACGTACATCCAGCAGGAAGGCATTAACCACCTGGTCGTTGAAAAAGACTTGGGGAATGCTGCCAAATAAGAGTAACTGACTGGTGCCACTGTTAAAATTGCCATTAATTGTAATAGGCTGCGGAATACGTAAGCCTTCTACCATTCCTTCTATAATATTCGGATTGGCAGGTATGGCCATTTCAAAATGCACCGACTGGTCGTTTTTCAGCTGTTCAGGGCCTACCTCATAGGTAGTGATGTATTTCTGGACAAATAAATTTAAAGCCAGGGGTAATTCTTCGAAGCTGAAACGGCCATTAACTTTGGCACTGAGAATATCTGACCGCACCTGAATATCCTTAAACTCTGGCGAATTATTTACAGCCACAATTAAAGAGTCCATGGTGAGAGCCCGGGTAGGTTGCTGCAATACCAGGTTGCTGATAATAGCATCTCCCACCATCTGATTGGGATCAGTTCCCTGAATGTCTGCTATAAGGCCAGTGCGGATGGTTAAGGTATCTTCAGTAAAGTTTAACGCATTAAGGTCTACTTCCAGGATGTCTGCCCGCACATTAAACCCTGGCTGTTTTTTACCCAGGTTGGCGATGGCTACAATACTTGCTTGCAAATTACGGTCTTCAGAAGTTAGTTTGCCTCGTACTATTTCGTTCAAATAACTGGCATTGAGCCGGATATTCTGATACGTATATTGATTGTACCGCAGGCTTCTAACATTTACTTGGGCATCATTTACATCTATTACCTCACCAGACCGTCTGCCATCTACCTGGGCTGTTAGGGATACTTTACCCAGATTGCTTGCTTTTCCTAATAGCTTTTCCAGATCTAGCTGATCTAAAGTAAGGTCAGCATCCAGCCAGTTGTTAGTAAAAGAGGTATCCGTACCTGCCCTAAACGTCATGTTGGCTCGCCCGGCAGCCGTTGCCAGACGTATATCGCCCTGCATGTTGCGCAGCATGCCATTCAGGGTAGAGCGTAGTTCAATATTGCCTAATTTGGTAAATTCAGGAGGTAATGTTCCGGCTGGCACAAATCCTTTTACAAAGTCGGGGCTGATTTGCAATGGCTGTATTCCCAGATCTATTCGCATCTCCGGCAGGTTATCGAAGTTATCGGCTTTGCCATTCAGCGTTACAAAATTGGCATTATTCATAGCTGCCCGTAAATTAGTAATCTGAGCAGAAGTGCCATTCAGCTGTAAGCCGCCATCCAGGAACAGGTGCTGACCGGCAAGAGCAGGGATAGTATCCAGGGCATTTGAAAAATAAGCCAGATCCTGCATGGCCAGAGAATCCTGGGCAAATTTGGCAGTTATCTGCAAGTTTTGGAGTAGATTATCTATGTCGTTAATAGATTCAAGCTTTACCATTAGGCCATCATCCAGTACAGAATTAGCTGTGCGGAATTTTTGTAAATCAGCCTGAATCATAGGCATATCTGCCTGGAAGTTGAGAGCAAACTCCTGCAAATCGAATCCGCTTTTTTCCTGAAAAGTTAACGCATTCACATCCAGGGTAAAGTCATTGGCGCCAGCTTTGATGTCGGCTATCTCCAGTAGGAGGTTGCGGATATCCATGTGGCTAAAGTCCATCCCTTTTTCTGCTACAGGTGCGCCTTTTACATCGTATTTAATGTTGGTGTTGCGGATAGTGAAGTTATTCACTGCTACCCTGTAACCGCTATCATTAAAGGGTGTATTGATGGAATCTTTCTGAGCCAGCTCATTTTGTAAGCTATCTCCTTCCACAGCTTTTGCTACTGAGCCAGCCAGGGTATCAAGTTTAGCAGTTTCGGCAGCCACCTCGGCTAGTGTATCAGCTTCTGGTTGCGGTTGTGCAAAAGCTACGTTCAGGCCATCTATGGTAATGTCGTTGATCTGTGGAAATTTGTCTTGCAACCCCAGCGTTTCTACATCAAGTTTGAAAGAGTTGAGTGCAAGATTCAGCTCGTTGCCTTCATACTTGTCGTCCATTACAAAGCGGACTTTCTCCAGATTTACCTCACTCAAATCAAAATCCCATGCTGAGGCCGTAGTATCCTGGGTGGTGGTGTCTGTAGAGGCGAAGGCTTCCGGGATAAAAGCAAAATTGTAGGTAGAATCGTTGGCTGGCCGGTTGATATGTATGTAGGCATTGTCCAGGCCAATATCATTTACATGAATGGTTTTCTTGAATAAAGAAAGTACACCCAAATTTACCCGCAGTTCATTGGCATATAAGAGCGTATCTTGCTTTTGATCTTCCAGATAAATACCTTCCAGGACAATGGTCTTAAAAAAATCAATATCTACCCGCTGAATACGAAAAGTCGTATTGAGTTTCGACGACAGGCTCTGCGTAACCTTTTTTACGGCAAATGTCTGAACCTGCGGTATTTGCAGGGCTCCCCATATCAAGAGAAAGAGAAGGATAATACCTAAGACAGTGAATCCTACTATCTTCCCTGCTTTACGTAATATGTTAGTTGCTTTGCTGATAATTATAACTTTTTGTAGTGGTAACAATAATTCTGTCGTGTATACGCAAGTTTTTATGAATTAGATACCTTTTGTAAAGACAAAATTATTGCACATTTCATAGGAGCAGCTACTTACAAGAGTGAGTCTGCATGGATTTATGTTTCCACAACTTTGGTAGAGAGGCCTGCGCATTTACCCTCGTTGGTTTTTCCTACGATGTAAGCATCTATTTCTATTTTACCCACTTTAAACACCCGCACATGAGTCAGATTGTTTTCGAGGACCTGCTGTAGTTTCCGGAATCGTTCGGCGGTAGCTTTTTCCTCTTCTCCATACCAGTCTTTTTCTTCGGTAACTTGTTTAAAAAAATCTTCCAGGCTTACTGATTTTACAGGCTCTTTTCCTGCTTTACCGGTTAGTTGCCTGATACGTTTTTTGGTGAGTTTTTCGTTTCCGGTTTCCCATTCTACATAGTCAAACGGGTAGTCGGATTCACTGGGGTATAACAAATCTTTGGAAGCATCCGTCAACAATTGCTTAATCTGGTTATCCATAGGGGGTTATAATTTTGAGGTAAAATACGTAAATAAATATTCTTTTGGTTAGCCCTCCCTTTTAATATTTTCTTTTAGCTTTGTATTCTTGCTGCTGAAAAATCTGGCTCGGTTAGCCTGTTTTCAAAGGTAGATTTTGCCTGCGGAAACAATAGAGTATACGAAATAAAAAAGAACATTTTATACATACAAACCTATACAGAACTAGCAAAATGGTGTAACCTAAGCAGTTGTTCATTTCACTAGTTCATTATAGCCATTACCATAATACTTACCTATGAAGACAGCTGAGATGCACACCGCAAAAGGCGTGATGAAGATTGTATTTTACGAAAAAGATGCGCCCAACACTGTACAAAACTTTGTAGACCTGGCCCAGAAGGGATTCTATGATGGTACCATTTTCCACCGGGTTATTCCTGACTTTGTAATCCAGGGAGGAGACCCCACCGGTACCGGACGAGGAGGCCCAGGCTATAAAATTAAGTGTGAACTAACGGGTGGCAATCAGTACCACGACAGAGGTGTATTATCTATGGCGCATGCCGGCCGGGATACTGGCGGCTCTCAATTCTTCATCTGCCATAGCCGTAGAAATACAGCCCACCTGGACCGCAACCATACCTGCTTTGGCAAAGTGGTGGAAGGCCTGGAGGTAATAGATCAGATCCGCCAGGGCGACAAGATTGAGAAAGTTATTGTCAAAGACGAAGAACCCGCAACTACCGCCTAATACTACATGCCCATGAAGTAGTTTGTGCTTTACGCTTACATAATCCAAACCCTGTAAAACTATGCGGGGTTTTTCTGTCTACAGCCAATGGTATGTACCTGGCAGGGCTTTGCCTATATGTTACGTACCATATACTAGGCAGTTTTTACGCAAAACTTCTATCAAAAATTTTTACTGTCCAGGAGACGTACTTTACCCTCCTATTTATTAGATTTATATACTCTATGGATATAGGTAACTCACAATTTAAAAAAGCTTTTTCCTCTACCGGGGGCCGTTTGGGAACCAACCGTTTACTGGATACCGGGATGGGTAAGCTGCCACCGCAGGCACTGGAGATAGAAGAAGCGGTGTTGGGTGCACTGATGATTGAAAAAGATGCCCTGACGAATGTAATTGACATTCTGAAGCCTGAAAGTTTTTATAAAGACTCCCATAAAGAAATTTACCGGGCTATTCTGGATTTGTTTTCTATGTCGGAGCCGGTAGATATCCTTACCGTTACGCAACGCTTGCGGAATACTGGTAAACTGGAAATGGCTGGCGGCCCCTTTTACATTACCGAATTAACCTCCCGGGTAAACTCTGCAGCGAATATTGAAGCCCACGCCCGTATTATCACCCAGCAGTCTATTAAGCGGGAGCTGATCTCTATTGCTTCTGAAATTCAGCGGGATGCCTATGAAGATACTACTGACGTATTTCAATTGCTAGACAAAACAGAGCAGAATCTTTTTACCATCTCTGAATCCAACATCCGGAAGAACTTTGCCGACATGCGTTCCTTAATGCAACAGGCGATAAAAGAACTGGAGTCTAAGAAAGACCACAAAGATGGCTTAACCGGTGTACCTACCGGTTTCAGTGCCCTGGACCGTGTTACTTCTGGCTGGCAACGTTCTGATTTAGTTATTCTGGCGGCTAGGCCTGGTATGGGCAAAACTGCCTTCGTTGTTTCCGCAATGCGGAATGCGGCGGTAGAGTTTGGGCATGCGGTGGCTATATTTTCCCTGGAGATGTCGTCTATTCAGCTGGTTAACCGTCTTATTTCGGCTGAAGCAGAACTGGAAAGTGAGAAAATTAAGAAAGGCAACCTGGCCCAATACGAATGGGAACAGTTACACTATAAGATACGCAACCTGGAAGCGGCTCCTATTTTTATTGACGATACGCCAGCTTTGTCTATTCTGGAACTACGCGCCAAATGCCGCCGCTTAAAAGCACAGCACGATATTCAACTGATTATTATAGATTACTTGCAGCTCATGTCCGGCGACTCTTCTGGCCGGGGCGGTGGCGGTAACCGGGAACAGGAAATTGCCTCTATCTCCCGGGCCTTGAAAAACCTGGCGAAAGAACTGGATGTGCCGGTAATTGCCCTCTCACAGCTGAGCCGGGCTGTAGAAACCAGAGGCGGGGAGAAAAAACCACAATTATCCGATTTACGGGAATCAGGGTCTATTGAGCAGGATGCGGATATGGTAATATTCTTGTACCGTCCGGAGTATTATGGTATCACCCAGGATGAGAGTGGCAACCCGACTACAAATATGGGGGAAGTAATTATAGCCAAGCACCGGAATGGTTCCCTGGATACCGTACAGTTGAAATTTATTGGCAAGTTTACGAAGTTTGGTGATTTAGATACAGGAAATATGTCGCCCTTTGGCAGTGCGGCTTTCCCGGATATGAATGCCATGCCTTCTGAATTTGAAACGCCTCCTGGCACTATTACCTTAGGCAGCCGGGCAAACCCGGGTTATACGCCTAAACTCAATAATCCGCCAGACGATACACCGCCCTTTTAAAAAGGTATTCTTTAAGAAAGACACCTCACAGGTTTCCAAAACCTGTGAGGTGTTTTCGTATTCACCCCATTTTTTTATGCATTCACCCCATTTCTTCCACAAGCTAAATATCTTAGAATAGTTTTGCTCAGGTAAAAGAATTGAAAAACTATGCAGGAGATACAAACAATTAGGCGTTTTGAACTAGCTTTTGTGCTTTTAGCAGCAAATGTACACGTAGCATGGCGGCTATATTTAGAAACTACCAATTTTAAAAGTATGAATGTGGCTCATGTGCAGGGCATAGAAGGCTATAATCAGATACTTAATAATTTTATTCCAGTTATAGCAGGCACCGTACTGCTATTAATGGCCTGGCATACTTTTCATTATATAGCCTATCCAAAGTTTACCTACGGAAAAAATATCCAAGAAGCTTTTGGGCTTACAGCTCTGGCGATTGTTTTTGTTATAGTTGGTGTTTGGCTGTTTTACTATTTTAAACTTTACATCCACAGATACGTCACTAACAATGTGTTTACACATGTAAGGGTATATTCCGAGTTCCGGAAAATGACTGTATTCAAAGATTCCATAGGCATAATAATTATTATGGGTATTTATGAGGTTTTTGCCCAAGTATATTATTATCTCCATCAGCACCTTGCTAAAGAAAATATCTCCCGTTTGTTAAGTTATTTTTTTATGGCGTGCTTAGGTACATTCTTAGTAATTGCTGCTTTTCTTGTACAGATTCCTGTACCTTTATGGCAAGGCGATACTTCGCGTTTACTGCTACTTGGTGGCATACTTTTACAAATCTATTTCCTTCAAAGTTACTTATATGAAATAATAATTCCTCTCGTAGAGAAACAGGATTTCGGCAGATTTACCTCACACATTACTATAGGTTTTTTACTTGCTATGATGAGTACATTTATCA
Source organism: Rhodocytophaga aerolata (assembly GCF_030503435.1). Lineage (GTDB taxonomy): Bacteria > Bacteroidota > Bacteroidia > Cytophagales > 172606-1 > Rhodocytophaga > Rhodocytophaga aerolata. The sequence goes on along the minus strand of NZ_JAUKPO010000002.1, from coordinate 279,740 downwards.
TTTGGGGTTGCTATAGAGAATTTAGGTGGATATTTACAGAACCTATTGCGATTATTAGTGCTTTCTCTTTGTTCTGTTCTGGTGTTATTGCTTATGTTCGTACTCTTTTATCTAGAGAAAAAAGGATTTTACAAACCCAGGTTTCCAGTACTTCTGCTGAACTGGCTAGCCTCCGTTCACAGATCAATCCGCATTTTTTATTCAATGCCCTGAACAGTTTGTATGCAACCGCGCTAAAGGAAAATAGTGATAAAACAGCCGATGGGATTCAGAAGCTAGGCGATATGATGCATTTCATGTTCCAGGAAAACAACCAGGACCGGATTCCGCTTAGTAAAGAAGTAGAATACCTGCACAACTACATTGCTATTCAACGAATGCGGATTGATGAGTCGCAGGGCGTAGAAATCCGGGTAAACATTCAGGAGCCTGGCAAAGAGATCTACATGGCTCCCATGCTGCTCAATCCATTTGTAGAAAATGCGTTTAAACATGGCATCAGCTTACAGAATCCTTCCTGGATATTTATTACCTTAACACTGGATGCTACTAAATTATATTTTAAAGTACACAATTCTTTGCATATGAAACGGGAAAACGATCCCGAACAGGATAAGTCTGGGGTAGGTTTGGCTAATGTAAAAAAACGCCTGGCCTTGATCTATCCAAACCGTCATACATTAGAGATTCAGCAGTCGGACAAAGACTTTTTTGTTGCCCTGACGTTGGTGTACTGGTAAACACAAAAAGTTACCGCCTCTTTCAGAAAAGCTGCTTACTGGAGTTAATAATCAAAAACAAAAAATTAGATGCTTACTGCTATTGCCATAGATGATGAGCCACAAGCCTTAGACGTAGTGCAGTTACATGCAGCGAAAGTGCCATTTCTGCAACTGGAAGCAAGTTTTACCAATGCCTTTGAAGCCATAAGTTATTTACAGGCCAATAAAGTGGATTTGATTTTTCTGGACATAAAAATGCCCGATATCTCTGGTATTGAGTTTATAACCTGTTTGTCACAAGTTCCTATGATCATTTTTACTACGGCCTACTCTCAATATGCGGTTAAGGGATTTGAACTGAATGCTATAGATTACCTGTTAAAGCCTTTTTCTCTGGTCCGATTCACCAAAGCCTGCAACAAAGCCCTTGAGCATAAACAACTCCGCAGCAAGGAACCCGAAAATTATATATTTATTAAAACAGGTTACGAGGAAGAGAAAGTATGGCTGGCAGACATTTGCTATGTGGAGGCAGAAGGCAATTACCTGACATTTATGCTGAAGGACAAACAGCTGCTAAGCCGCCAGACCATGACGGATATAGTAAAAGTATTACCTCCGGAAAAATTTATCCGCATCCATCGTTCGTATACCATAGCTATAGATAAGATTGAAAAACTCACCCGCCAGGAGGTGACTGTAGCTGGTAAAACTATCCCGGTAGGTGTTTCTTATGAGGAAAAGTTAGAAGAAATAAAGAGTAAACTTATCAAAAGGTGAGCATAGCAAGCCTTACAACTTTTCAAAAGCTGTGAGGCCTGCTTATTTTTCCACTATCAACTTCCTTCTGGCTTTTTTCTTCACCTGTTTATTGCCCATACTTTCATTATGCAGTCGGTCCAGAGCCGATACCACATATACATATTTTTTCCGTGGCTCTACAGTTGCATCGGTGAAGGTGGTTGTTTTCTGGCGGTGAATGGCTAAAATGTTTCTGGGGTCTTCAGTATTCAACTCCTGTTTTCGGTTAAAACGATAGATTACATAATAATAGGCGGTATCTCCATCAGTTGCTGGCGGAGGGGCCTGCCAGGTAAGGGTAAGGCCTCCTAAATGCCTTTTGGCTTGTAGTTTTTCTGGTGCCAGAGGTGTAAGGCTATCCCGCCAGGGCATGGTGGGAAGTAAAGCCGGATACCGGTAAAAATCTGTTTGCAGCGAATCAGCAATATGGTTGGGGTTACCCATAATAGACTTAGAACTAAAATATACACTTCCCTGTATCTGTGGATATTGCCGGTTCAAGCGGATTTGCCGCGGCATTTCAGATGGATGGAACCAGGTACTGTCGGCATTCTTATTAATTTTATATGGCCCGTGTCCCATGTACAAATGCCGCCCATACGTATTTTGCAGCCACCACTTGGTCAGCTTTTCGTAGTTCACCACTGTATACCCAGTACTGAAGTAATTTTGCGGCACTATATAATCCAGTATTCCTTGTTGCAGCCAGGCACGGGAATCGGCATACAGGTGGGTATAGGAAGTATTGCCAGCTCTGGTATCTGATCCCAGCGGATCGTCGGATGCATTACGCCAGACTCCGAACGGACTAATGCCAAATTTTATATGTGGTTTGGCCTGACGGATGCTGTCGTAGATCATTTTAATGAGCAGGTTTACGTTGTGCCGCCGCCAGTCGTCAATATTTGTAAAACCATTGGCATATTTTACAAAGGTGCTGTCATCGCGTAGGGTGTCGCCAGCTACCGGATAGGGATAGAAATAGTCGTCAAAGTGTACAGCATCAATATCATAATTCCGTACTACATCCAGAATAACGTGTACAATGTATTCCCGGACCTGAGGCAAGCCAGGGTCAAAAATCTTCTTTCCTCCATACGTTAATAGCCATTCGGGATGTTGCAGCGATACATGGGTAGGGGAAAGTTTACTGGCAATGGTATCAAAGGTGGCCCGGTAGGGGTTAAACCAGGCATGAAATTCCATACCCCGTTTGTGGCTTTCGTCTACCATAAATGCCAGCGGATCATAAGGTGGGTTTGGCTCCTGCCCTTGTTTGCCGGTAAGCCACTCTGACCAGGGTTCGTATTGACTCCGGTAAAACGCATCGGCTACCGGGCGTATCTGTACGACTACGGCATTCATGCCATTTTTCTGATGCGCATCTAGTATGGTGGTAAATTCCTGCTGCTGTACCACCGGCGATAACCCTTTACGGCTTGGCCAGTCAATATTCGCTACGGTGGCTATCCATACGCCCCGGAATTCCCGTTTGGGCGGCATGGACTGGGCTTGTAAAAGTACCGGGAAATAAGGTAAGAGAAGTAAAAACAGAAAAAGGCGGATAGTCATTTAAAGTTAGTCAACAAAGATATAGGCAAATATATCAGAAAGGCGCAAAATTATAGAAAGGCTTTTGTGCCAACCGGCTTGTCTGCAAATAAGATTTAGACCGTTCATTAAAAATGTGTTGTTCAGCAGCAATGGCCAGGTATTTTTGTAAACTGGTCCCAGAAATAATGTTAGAACCACTTATAACTTGAGTCAGGAAAATTAACCATCTAACAACCCTTCCCGCAGATTGGGTGATTTTCGAGAATAAACCTGCTATTATTTGGCAGACACATAAAAAATTATACATTTAGCAGAACCTTAACCAAAACAAACTTCTATGAAAACAACCCGAACTGCCCTTGCCTTGTGGAAAATACCAAAACTCGTAGGTGGTATTGTAATTCTATTGCTGTCTGCCTGCGCAAAAAATACCCCAACTACTTCCCAGGCCCCTGCTCAAGCTTCGCCTCAGGTAAAAGAAGAGATTGGATTCCGGGTGCCGGTAGACTATTACAAACTAGATAATGGTTTAAAAGTAGTTCTCTCCCGCGATACAACCAGCCCAACAGTAGTGGTAGCGGTATACTACAATATAGGTTTTAGAATAGAACCTAAAGATCGCACAGGTTTTGCTCACTTGTTCGAACATATGATGTTCCAGGGGTCCAATAATTTAGGTAAAATGGAGTTCATTCGCCTGGTACAACGAAATGGCGGTACCTTAAATGGGTCTACCCGGTTTGACTTTACCAACTATTTTGAGATTCTGCCTGCACACAAACTGGAAACAGCTCTTTGGGCAGAAGCCGACCGGATGAAAGGATTAGCTATTACGCAGGAAAACCTGACTAACCAGCAAGGCGTAGTAAAAAGTGAAGTACGGGTAAATGTGCTCAATCAACCGTATGGTGGATTTCCCTGGCTGGATATGCCGCAATATGCCAACGAGAACTGGTACAATGCCCATAATTTTTATGGGGACCTGAAAGATCTGGATGCAGCTACCCTGGAAGATGTAAAGAAGTTTTTTGATACCTATTATGCACCTAATAATGCCGCCATTGCCATTGTTGGCGATTTTAAGCCGGAAGAGGCAAAAGCCATGGTGCAGAAATATTTTTCAGGCATCAAACCCGCTACATTACCTGCTCAGCCAGATATTTCCGAACCTAAACAAGTAAAGGAAAAACGTTTTGTAAAAAAAGACTCGCTGGCGAATAAACCTGCCCTGGCTTTTGCCTATCACATGCCTCCACGCAATACCCCGGAATATTATGCCATGGGCTTAATAGACCAGATTTTGCTGCAGGGCGACGACAGCAAATTGTACCAGACGCTGGTTCAGAAAAAGGGCTACACGGGCTCCGTTTCCGGAGGTATTAATTACCTGGGCAATATGTTTAATTACAATGGCCCCATGCTATGGATGGGCAATTTAATTCATGATAGCACTGTACCGGCTGATTCTATTGTTACTGTTTTAGATAAGGCAGTTGCTGATCTGAAAAACCAGGGAGTAGACCAGGCTACCATTGACCGGGCACTGGTAAAAATACGGTCTAGTTTGTATGATAATTTAGTAGGATTTTATGGCTTTGGCCGGGCAGATCTGCTTGCCAGCTTTGCTTTATTCGATGACAATCCTGCCCGGATTAATGATCTGGAAGCAGAGTTTAAGAAAGTAACACCGGCTTTGATTAAAAAAACAGCCGAAGAGTACTTGCAGCCAACCAACCGTACTATCTTAACTGTAGATCCTTTAGCTCCTCAAACAAAATAACCACCAATGGCCTATGGTTTTATCAACTGATACGATATAATGAACAGGCCATTCACAACTAACGCCTATTTCTATGAAACGAATCCTATATTCTCTCCTCAGTATATATTGTGTATTGCTTGGCACACATGCACAGGCACAAAAAGAAACGCCTCCGGAAGGCAGCGAACCTAAAGATTTTAAGCTTCCTGCTAAAAAAGAAGTTACCTTAGATAATGGATTAAAAACAACCATGGTGCCTTATGGAGCCGTGCCAAAGGTAACTGTAAGCCTGCATGTGCAAACAGGCAATGTACACGAAAAAGCCAATGAAGTATGGCTGGCAGATTTAACAGGGAATTTGATGAAAGAAGGCACCACTTCAAAAACGGCGCAAACTATTTCTGAAGAAGTGGCCAGAATGGGTGGAGAACTAAGCATTTCAGTTAGCCCTAATTCTACCATTATCGGTGGTTCTGTACTGGCAGAATATGCACCCAACCTGATAAAATTATTCGCCGATATTGTACAGCATCCAGCCTTTCCGGCTTCTGAAGTAGACCGCCTGAAAAATGACCTGCTGCGTCAGTTAAAAATTCAGCAGTCGCAGCCACAAGCCCAGGCACAGGCTAAGTTTGCTGCCGCCATGTATCCTGACCATCCGTACGGCCGCTTCTTTCCTACTGAGGAGATGATTAATTCCTATGACGCCGCTAAAATAAAAGACTTTTATGAGCAAAACTTCGGGGCGCAACGGTCTAATTTATACGTGGTAGGAAAGTTTGATGAAGAAGCTGTAGCTAAAGCCGTAAAAGAAGCTTTTAATGGATGGAAAAAAGGTCCGGAACGGAATATACCGCTAGCCAAGCCAGCCACTAAGCCAGATGTATTAACTATCGACAGGCCGAATGCTCCACAATCTACCATTATTGTAGGTTTGCCGGTTATTGATCCATCTAACAAAGACTATCTGGCACTTTCGTTAATGAACGATCTGCTGGGTGGTTCTTTTGGTTCCCGCATTACCAGCAATATCCGGGAAAATAAAGGCTATACTTATTCTCCCTATAGTACTGTGGCCAACCGCTACCGTACCTCTACCTGGGCAGAACAGGCCGACGTAACCACCGAACACACCGAAGCCTCATTGAAAGAGATATTTTATGAGATTAATAAGCTACAAGCAGAGCCGCCATCCAAAGAAGAGTTACAGGGAATTCAAAATTACAAAGCCGGTATTTTTGTGTTGCAGAATTCTTCGCACGGAGGCATTATTAATCAGCTGGCTTTTTTAGAATTACATGGGCTGGATGAAAGCTACCTGACCAATTATGTAAAAAACATTTATGCTATTACGCCGGAGAAAGTACAGGAAATGGCACAGAAGTACATCCGCAAAGAAGACATGACCCTGGTAGTGGTAGGCGACAAAAAGAAAGTAGACGACCAGGTAAAGAAATTCTCAGCCGAAGTAAATAAAGCACAAAGTACAAAGAACTAATGTGCTGTTGTTATCTTTCCAGGTAAGCCATATAAAAAAGCCGCTGGTGCACACCAGCGGCTTTTTCAGTAGAGTTGTTAAAAGTTTAAAATTCAAAGGTAAGTCCGCCTAAAACACTTGCTCCGATTTTATCTGCCCGGTAAAATTCTCTGGAGCCATTGCTGGTTAGGTTTCTTCCGGTTAAAAATACATCCAGCCGCTTCACCGGGCTGTAGGATACTTTTGCACTGGAAATAAATTTAGCCCCAATCACATCTACGCCTCTTACTCCATCAGCAAACTTGAGATTTTCTCTGTGATAAAAGGTTTGAGCAGAGAAATAATATCCGTTCAAATTGATGTTCCATTTTGGATGCACCTGATAATTAAGGTAAGCACCACCATATACAGTGGGGGTTCCTTTGTGTGCAGTAGCTGTGCCAATACCCGAATTCACATTAGTTGTCTGGCTAAACTCAGGTGTGTTATAAGAGGAAGAATAATCCTTTAATTTCGTTTCCTGTAGGGTAACAAAAGGTTTTACCTGTATTTTATTAATTACATAATTAGCTGAAACCGTTACTCCATGCTGTCTGACCATCATTGGCAAATTATAAATAGAAATATCTGTTTTAATGGATTCTCCGGGTGTGAATACACTTTTATCCTGAACAAATTCAGCATAGTTTCTGGTAAGAGTCCTGAATACCTCCACATCCAGTTGCAGATTGGTAGCTGCTTTTACCCGGTAACCGGCTTCTGTCATTTCAGAGGTAACCAGTTTTAAGTCTCTGCTGCCATGCACATGGGTTTCGGTAGGGATAAATACATTAGGTGCCACCTGGGCTTGTCCAATAAATGTTTTGTCTAAATACGTATCATAAATGAACGGAGATCTATTTGCACGGGACTGTACAAGTCTAAATAAGTGCTTATCATTCAGTTTATAGTTAGCAGCTATCTGGTAAGAAGCATACAATTTATCGGGGTAATTAAACTTATCTGCCCGGATACTGCCAATTAGCCGCAGTTTGTCTTTCAGCAAGGTATAATCTCCTCTCATAGAGGCCGCGTAGGTAATTACTTCGCCTTTGCCACTAATTAATCCCTGATTACTTTCAACATCCCAGTATTTTCTATCATCATAAACTGCTTTCCGGTACGTTAAGCCCGGTTTTAACGAAAGCTTCTTGATAGAAAACCCATATTCCATATAGGCATCGAGTGTGTTAAAGTCGTATTTAGCGCCTACGCCTCCTGCTACCGGGTTCTGTGTGCCATCTGTATAAGAGAATTGTCCGGTTAATCCATATGCATTCACTTTCAGATCAGCATATTTGGTAGTAGACATGACTGTAGATAAAGGCGTATTCAGGTTTTCGGCATAAGCACTTTGTACGTGCGAATTCTGCAATCCTGTGGTTACATTCACCTGCACTTCCTTAGCCGGCTGGTACCCAACAAAAGCATTTACTGCGTGTTTATTCATAGAAACAGCCGGATGCGGATACCGTTCTTGCGAATTTACCAGGTACGATTGTTCTTGCCCGGTAGCAGAAGAGTTGTATAAGGAGTCGGGCATGGATACATACCGGTTATCATAGATGCGGTAATACGATACTTCCTCGCGTTCTCTTTTCTGGAAATTTCCGCTCATTCCCATAGTAAACATATTTGCTTTCTGATAACCAACCGAAGCATTTGCTATAGCTGTGCGGTTAGTGCCATATTGGGTATTGGCTAGCGCATATACGCCTTCTTTCGTCGGCTTTCTGGTTATAATATGGATCACACCAGACACCGAATTGGGGCCATACATGGATGCGGCCGGGCCTCTCACTACTTCTATCCGCTCTACATCATTCAGATCAATGGGAAGGGTTTCCCATAAGGTGCCGCCTTGCAGATAATTATACACTGGCCGGTTGTCTATCATAACCAGGGTAGTGGTATTCGCAGAGTTTACCATTACGCTGTTTGGGGGTACATTATCCAGGCCCCTCACATGCACATCAAAATTGCCATTTGTCTGCTCACGTACGATTAAACCAGGAATCAGGCGAAAGGCTTCCATGATAGAAGTGGCGCCTGATCTTTTTATTTCTTCCTTCGTTAAAACAGAGGCTGATAAGGGAGCATCAAATAAACCTTCGGCTTTTTTGGAGGCAGAGACAATCTCCACATTCATTAATTCTTCCAAGGAGAGATCAATTAGATCTTCAACCTCTTTTTCTTTAGGCTTTTCCTGCGCCTGTACTTGAAAACTGCTGTAGGTAAACGAAACCACCAGTAGTGCTGTTAATAATTGTTTCATAGGTAAAAAAATCAACGTAAATCGATTTCAATACTACTATGAAATATAGGCTTGCTACGCTGAGAATGGGCCAATACGTAGCTGATGTAAGGTAAAGGACTATTATCTTATTGCTACTCATGTTCTAATAATAGAAGCTGGATACATTGAGCCTAAAAAGCAAACTAGTTTTAAGAATATATCCGGTTGAATCATTCCCATTACCCTAGCCGTTTCCCTTTATTTAATATATTAAAGTAAGTAACAAACAAATAAGTTGAGGTAAGAAAACATAAATAACGTATCTGAAAATAAATTAATTACAAATGGATTATGGACCAGTAGCCGCCATAGACCCATGCTCTAAAAAATAGATAAAAGAATAGATTGTGTATAAAATTGAATAAAAATTTTGGCTTACTCTAGCCCGTACCTTCAGCCATTGTATGCTGTTAGTATACCTACATTTTTGGCTCACCTGTATGTAATAGGTGAAGAGATAAATTGCACATATACCCGAAAGGATTAAAAAAGTACAAGCAGTTGATCAATAAAAAGATTTACATACCTATTTTTTATCCTGCAACCATACTGGCTTAGTAACTGGTGTATGCGCCTGGCCTAAAATATCTTTGTACAAATCCGGGCGGCGGGCATTCCGGTAGCGGTAACCCCCTGCCAGCGTCAGTTTATCGGAAGTACACAAGCCTATGGCTATATCGTCTTCAAAGCTTTTCAATTCAGCAATTACTTCTCCATAAGGATCTATAATCAGGGGATTTCCATTCTTCAGTTGCTCGGCATCCATGCCAATAGGGTTACTGAAAACAATATAAATGCCATTATCGTAGGCGCGGGCAGGCAACCAGCGGTTGAGCCATCGCATACCTTTTGGTCCATCAAACTCCAAGCGCAAAGAGACCGGATCTTTCTCCCGGTTCTCCCAAAGTTTAGGGTCGACAAAGCCCCGGCCAGGCATAGGTGAAGGGGTGCACATGGTTACATGCGGAGCAAACAGAATTTCCGCGCCTAATAGGGTAGTAGCCCGTACGTTTTCAATTACGTTGTTGTCGTAGCAGATGAGCATGCCGCATTTCCAGCCCAGCAGGTCGAAAACTACATACTCATTACCAGGAGAAATATGTTTATTAATAAAGGGATGGAGCTTACGGAATTTAGCAATAAAGCCATTTTTGTCTACACATACATAGGCTTTATAAATTTTTTCACCTTCTTTTTCCAGAATACCAGCCAGCACAGCAATGTCATACTTCCTGGCAATGTCTATCAGCTTTTCTGTACTTTCACCATCGGGTACATTTTCAGCTAATGCATATAACTGCTCATAATCCAGGTCTTTCAGAAAAGTGTAGCCCGTTACAGATTGTTCATGAAAACTTATCACCTGGGCACCTTTCTCCTTGGCCCGTTTAGCTAGTTTCTCAATGACAGATAAATTATATGCTTTGTCGCCGCTTGCATTCTCAAACTGTGCAGCAGCAATTCTGATTTCTCTCATAGGGATTCTATTAAGTACTTTCGTCAATATCAGTCTCTAAAATTGAAAAATATTTGTTGACATACAAGCCTAGGCCGCCTATTTATTGTCTGTAATTAAGTTGCGTTACCTGATAGCCTTTACATAATCCAACTCATTCTTAAGGTTGAACAACAGGGGTAGTACTGGCAGTGCTTGAAGCTTTAACATCCGTTTCCTGATCCATCAGGTTCATCATAGAGCCGAGTTCATGGGCTATTTTATCCAGTAGGGAAAAAATCAGTTCATAATTAAGCACCATTTCTTCTAACTGATTAGACTTCTGGTTGCTGTGGTGGAGTATCTGCTCAATTTCTTTTATCTCTACATTCATACGTCCCAGAATGGCTTCCAGATCGGGCTTATGCAGCACAGGTTTATTCTGGGCTATATCCGTACTTAGTTCATCCATTACCTTGGTTAACTCTTGAATGATGCTAACCGCTTCGGTATAGTCAAAATCTGCTTTTAAGCTGGGTAAAAATGCCGCAAAAGAAGTTAGTTCTTTAGTTAAGCGGTTATTATAATAGGCTAGTTTCTGGGCATTTTTTACTCTGTCGCGTATACTGTCTGGTTCCTGTGCTAGCCGTTTTACTGTATCAAGCAAATTAATGTTTTCTGCCTCTGCTTTCCGCTGGTCGGAAACTACTCTGGCATGAAAGCCTGTTTTATCCTGCAATTCATGGCCAATCTGCCAAAGATAATCTCTGTTTGCTTTTAAGGCTTTTGCCATCCGGGCAGGAAATTGCATACTTTCCCAGCTAGGCCATAATACATACGCTGCCAGAATAGACAACATTCCACCAATAAGAGTTGCCAGCAAGCGGTAGGCGGCAATTTGCCAGCCTACAAACTCAGATACTTCCAGTATACCTACCAGCATGATAGTAACAAACACCACGGCTAACCTATAGTTTTTTGCTTGCAGGTATACAAAGAAAAAGGCACACACCGAAATAGCTATTATCAGCAGGGAGAAATGCAAATGGTAAATCAGTAATAACGTACCTAGTATTACGCCTGCCATTGTACCGAGCAGCCGGTCCTGGGTTCTTTCTTTGGTGGTACTGAAGTCGGGCTGTAGCAGCACCATAATCGTTAATACTATCCACTGGCCTCTTGGCAGATCTAGGGTATAATATAAAGTAAGGCCTACTACTGTTACAATAGCTACCCGCTGGCTATGTTTTAGCAACATAGCGTTGGGTTGAAGCTTGAACTGCATCTTCTGCCACCATTTCCGGAAGTTAAACTTAAGAATTAAAGCCTGTGTACGCTGTCTGGTTACTTGTTTGGTTTGTATGCGGTTTAGCAATGTATACACTATATCTAAGTAACCTACAGCAGATTCCATGAGGGAAATAATATGCTGTATTGCTAACCGGGCAGGAGTATTTAATACAGCAGCATCTGCCTGCTCATGCAATATAACCACCTGGACTTTGGCCTCAGCAATACTATCTTGCAGCGGCTGAAGCTTTTTCTTTTTCTGGGTTATGACTGCGTCTGCGATCAATTTTGCTGCCTTACTCAAGTTACCAGCAATTTTTTCAACAGAGGTCATTAAGTTCAGACTGCGTATATCGGCAGGCATATTTGCCAGTTCTTCGCGTAGGGCAGCAGTGGTAGCTCCGAAGCGGTAAGCTTCTCTAGTAATTTTAAGTAGATCTCTGCGAATAGCGGTTAATCCATTCATATGTCTTTTTGATAAGGAAAGCACCGTATTCACAGCTACACGCAGCATATTCACTCTTTTAGTAAAATCATCATCTTCCTCAGCTTCAATGAACGTATGGGTAGCAATTGCTTGCATTAAACTGCTGCAAATTTCCCATGGATGGGCTATTTTGAGCAGCAGCGGCAGGTTAGGGCTGAATGGCCAGTAAAAAAGTAAAAGAAATGCAGCCCAGGTGCCTCCAATATATACCAGGCTCATCCGTTCAAAAGCGGTAATTAGATCGTTAGGAGCACGCAAAGAGAACAAAAATAAGATAACAGCACAAATACCCAGTGTTTGCCCATAATCTCCCAAGCCTCTGGCCAGGGAAGCCAGAAAAGCGACCAGTGCCATAAAGAGTGCAGCTGTTACCAAATAGCTTCCGGCAAGTGTACCAATAAAAGCGGCAATGCCAATACAGAGTGTCCCCGTAAAGATAATAAGCGCCCTTTGCGGATATGTGCCTTGCCATCTAGCCGAAGTTAATAGTTGAGCCGTTAACCCGACAAACACACCTAATAGAGGTTTCCCTACCAAATGGCTAATGGTAATGGGCATAATTAAGGCTACCGTTACCAGCAAAGCCCGGCTGGTGTCGGGTTCAAAAGATTCCTGCCTGATAAATACTTTAATTCTGGAAATGAGCTTGCTAAAGTTCATAGGGATTAGTACGGGAAGCCTACCATTTTCGCCAGGCATATGATTAAAATAATGAGGAACTAAATTTATCCCGCAGAGTTAACTAGGGTATAAAAATAAACATCTCCTACGTATAGTTCTGCGCTAGCAGCTATATTTTTATTACCAGAACTTTCACCCGAATGATTAAAATCGCCTATTCTGACCGCTACCTTCTGGACTTACCCAAAGACCACAAATTTCCTATACAAAAATATGCCTTAATCAAAGACCAGTTGTTGTATGAAGGCACTATCGAGGAGGCTAATCTCTATGATACCGGGTTGTGTACGGAGGAGCAGGTATTAGCTGTGCATACGCAAGAATACTGGCATAAAATTAAAAGCCTAACACTTGATGTACATGAAGTACGGCGTATAGGTTTGCCATTGAATCAACGCCTGGTAGACCGTTCGCTAAGCAGCAGTTGCGGTACGTTGAAGGCGGCAGTGCATGCCCTGGAAGATGGAATTAGCTTGAATATTGCCGGAGGTACACATCATGCATTTACTTATAAAGGGGAAGGTTTTTGTGTGTTAAATGATCTGGCTATTGCGGCCTGCCACTTACTGCAAAACCAATTAGCCAGTAAAATTCTGGTGGTAGACCTGGATGTGCATCAGGGGAATGGCACAGCCGAAATATTCCAGAATAATTCGCAGGTTTTTACTTTCAGCATGCACGGAGCGGATAATTATCCGTTGAAAAAAGAAGTGTCTGACCTGGATATACCTCTGAAAGCATATACAACCGACAGTACCTATTTGCAAATTCTGAGAGAAACGTTGCCAAAGCTGATAGAAGAGCAAAAACCTGATTTTATATTCTATCAATCCGGGGTAGATGTATTGGACACTGATAAGCTGGGCAAACTGGCATTAACCAGACAAGGATGCCGTACCCGTGACCAGACAGTATTGGAACTATGTGCCAAGAAGCAAATTCCAGTGGCCGTAGCTATGGGTGGCGGATATTCTGAACGCATGGCCGATATTGTAGAAGCCCATTGCAACACCTTCCGCGTAGCATTTGATATATTTGGCTAGTATAAGTATTATATGTTTACCGGTTGCCTGCTTTCGATGGACTGAAAGATGGCTTCTAATATGCGTATATCTTTCAACGCTTCTTCCCCGGATGCAATGGATGGACGCTTGTTGATAATACAATCAGCAAAATCATCCATCTGAGCCGTTTGCTGGTAGGCATTAGTTTTGAAAGTTAATTCTCCTTTGCTGGTTAATCCTTTGGTGCCAATGGCATTAAAAGAAGGACTCAAGCCGAACCATCCTTGTTCTGCCGTTGCATAGAGACGATCTACATAAGAGGTGTAGGAAGTGCTGGAGTTAGATAAGGTGCCACCCGGAAATTCCATTTGCCAGAATACAGTTTCAGGAATCCCTTTGAATATAGTTTTATCCATCGTAAATGCCTGTGCTTGTACTCGTATAGGTTCTTCGCCTGTTACCCGCCGGGCACCCTGTATGGCATACAAGCCTAAATCTACGATGGCTCCGCCGCCACCCAGTTTTTTATCCAGCCGCCAGGAGTTGGGATTGGCCATGGAAAACCCTAAACTGGCTTCTATCATTTTTACCTTTCCATACACTTTTTCCACACCCAGCCGCCTGACTTCCAGATGATGCGGCTCAAAGTAAAGCCTGTATCCAACTGATAGCATACGATTAGCTTTTTTGCAGGCATCTATCATCATTTGCCCTTCTTGTACAGAAAGAGCCATGGGTTTTTCACAAATTACATGTTTGCCTGCCTGTGCTGCCCGGATGGTATATTCAGCATGCATGGCGTTAGGCAATACCACATACACAATATCTATATCTGGGTTGTCTTTAATCGTATCAAAATTCTCGTAGTTGTAGATATTTTTCTGATGAATGGCATACTTCTGCGACCAGATTTTGGCTTTATCAGGCGAACCGGTAACTATACCTGCCAGTTTGCATAGGTTGGTTTCCTGCAAGGCAGGAGCCAGTTGCATGGTGCTATAATTGCCTAAGCCAACTAAAGCAATTCCTAGTTTTTTGGGTAAGGCATCAGCCATTACTTGTTTTGGTAAAGCGCCAAAAGCTAAAGCTCCTGTGCCTAATGAAAGTTTTACCAATGCTTCTCTGCGGGAACTAGAGAAAATGTGTTTTCCGGTCATGCTGTATTAGTAAGGTTAAAAAGAGGTATGGGAGTTAATAAAATCTACGATTGAATCCCGGTATTTACTTTTGTCTGCAAACGATAGGTTTTTCCAGAGTTCGCTATGGCTTAAGTCAGTGCTATGCAGCACCTGCAGTTTTTTAAAACCGGTTGCCTTTATTTTATCTTCAAAAAATTTGGTATACACATAGGTGTTTCTGTCTGAGATCAATAGCATTGGCAGTGATAGATTTTGCAGATACGTGGTAGGAGAAGCATCCAGAAAATCTTCTTGTGAACTGCCAAATACCCCTTTTACATGAGAATCGGCTAGTTGCTGGCCACTTCCGGACGATAATATCTGGTAGTAATGCGGTATATCATAAGTGCCTGAAACCGGAATTACTCCTTTAATTTGCTGAATAGAATTCAAATACCGGTGATCCAGGCTGAGTAAGGCTGCCAGGTGTCCGCCAGATGAGAAGCCACCCACAAACAGATCGTTCTGCGAATAGCCATATCGGGCAGCATGGCCGTACAACCACTTAAATGCTCTGGCAATATCTTTTATGTGTTCCGAATGGTGTATACCAGTGTTCAAAGCAGGATCTTTCCAGGTTGCCGGACTCAGCCGGTGACCCACCGAGGCTACCGCAATTCCTTGCCCGGCTATTTTCCGAGCCAGCTCCATCTCCTGATGCCTATCAACATACGACCAGGCACCGCCCCCAATCCATAAGAGTAAAGGCATGTTTGTTTTTCCCTTGGGTAGTACCAGATTCAATTTGTGGTAGCTGCTGTCTGCTCCTGTACCTGTGTAATAGGGTATGTTTAAAATTTCCGTATATGTCAACGAATCGTTTGTTTGTGCATACAAAGCAGGGATATGTAACAGAAATAAGCAGGTAATAAGCAGCATAATTTTTGCGAGGCTGTTCATAGAAGTAAATTACTGATAGGTGTGTTCCGGCCAGGTTATTCAGCAGGAGACATCTATTAATATACCATCAAAACTTTCTTCCTGCTTTCAAAAATACACTAGTGGCAATATCCTTATTTAAATACGACTGCATAATGGCTTTTACCCCAATCAAATACTTTCTGGATACAGCTACTTCATTTTCAATAATCAGGTTGTAGCCTAAGGAAACTCTGTTGGGCGGTGGCAGATAGATATTTTGGAAGGGATATTTTTCCGATATATACATCACTGAAAAGCCGGTGCCTAGCTTAAAATTATCGTACCGGTTATTTCCAAAAGGCGACAGAAAGATATTGGCATCTACATGGGTAGTAAAAGCTGTCTGGCTGGCAGAGGCGTATTTATCATAAAATTGTACGTCTCCATAGCCGCCACTTACCGACACAGCCTGACTAATATAGGTATTCCATTTCTTTGTTAGTTCTACTTCCGCTTTGCCTATAAGAATAGTGCCTGTTTTAAGGTAGGAAGGCCCAAGGCCAATTTTGATATCAACGGTAGAAGAGTCAATGTACTGTGCAAAGGCAGCGTTTGCCAGCAGGCTGAGCAGCACCATTGCAACCATTCTTATTAAGATCAGGTAGGTTGATAGGGATGATACAGCATTGGTATAAAACTTCTCATGCATACTGGTAAGCATACCATACTTTATTTCTTCATTTAGTTCATTATTCACGCCATCCATGGGGATTGGAACCAGATTCAGTACGGTGAATGGTGTTTCGTTCAAATTCCTCTCCGAATCGGGATTGATACACTTCATATCCTGCAAAACACACTGATTCGGCTTCTGTATCCAGCATTGCTTTGGTAGGGTTCTGATCTATGAAGGTATAGTATCTTTCTCCCATGCCTACAATAAAACCCCGGCAATACAAAAATCCATCATCTGACCCATCGGTATGGGCATGAATTTCTTCCCGGTCTATATTATGCAATTTTTCTTCCATAATCCGGATAAACTTGGTGAGGTCTTCTTTGCTCAACTGGGCAAGTTGCTGCTCCAGTTCTTCTACTACTTCATCTTCTAGTCCAAAGCTAAGGCCTTCAAATAAATCGGGCTCATTGGTTTGTAATGCTTCCTGCCGCATACCGTTTAGCATAGGTAGCTTTTCCCAGGAAGCCTCGATGATCTCCCAAAATTTCTGTTCATTCATGGATTGTTGTCTGGTTTTGTATAGAGTACTTCTACGGCTTTTGCAAACTATTTATCTACCAAGCAACAGATTTTTATCTAGCTTACTAATTGAGGTATGTTTATATTTAATAATTACTCAGTCAACAGGCTACAAAGTTGCAGAAGATTTCAACTCTTCTTGCTTAAAATCTACCTGACTTTCATTTAGCTATTTACAAATGGCTTTCTTTGTACAACTTTCGCAGTATACTAATCTGGCCTCTGTGATAAATTTCGTCTTCCATCATGTGGTGTAAAACCCAGGCCAGGTTACAACCTGTAACCGGATCATAATCCTCTATTCTTCTCACCAGATCTTCAAAGGTTAGTTTTTTTAGAGCCTCTAACAGCAGTTGCCTTGATTCTTCCAGGTGAGCAATATAAGTTTCTATAGATTGCCCATTTATTAGTTGGGGCAGATATTTGCCCATATCTAGTCCCGGTAGCCACCGTTCATTTTCTTCCTCGGTTAATCTACGGCCTTCTATAAATTCAATCCGGAAATAATGTTCCAAAGCAGTAATATGTGATAATAATGCCCCTATGGTATTCCAGCCTTCTTTGTACTGCCAATCGACTTCCTGGAAGGTTAACTTTTCTAGGATTTGTAGGGTAGTAACTCTAGTATCTTCCAGGGTTCCCAGCAGATAGTCTAAGGCATGATCAGGTGTTTTGTTAAACTCTATATGGAAATTTCTCTTGAGCATATTTGTACTTTACAAGCCGTACTGTTTTAGTCTATATTGCCTGTAATATGGATTTTGAGATTAATCGCCTCCACATCCTCCACATCCTTAACATCCATCTCCTCCCGAATCCCCACCATTGCTGTCTCCTCCACAACTACTATCAAAGCTTTCTGAGTAGGAATCAAATGAGCTAAAAGTACCGCTACAACTTGCCGGTAAAGGCATGTTTTGTTCCTGCTGTACTTCTTCCCATAGTTGCTTATCAAGCCCGCCCAATGAAGTTGACTCAATCCCTTGAATAAGCAGCATGTTTCCTTTGATCTGCCTGTATATTTCCAGCACTTTTTCTTTTCCTGATTCAAGCAAGGAAGGTAAGCGGGCTTCTAATTCGGCTAATTCTTTGGCCAGGTCTTTTTCCAAGGCTAGGCCATTGGCTGTAATCGAATATCCACCAAATATCTTTTGCAGCTTAGTCTGTGAAAAGCAAGTTTTCATCTGTTCAGATTGACTTACCAGATGGAGAAACTTTTGACGACTCCCAGCGTTCTGGTAAGCTATTTTCACTAGATGGCGAAACAGAATTTCTATACCATTATTAGTAGGGAAAGGATACAAAAATACTCCCTCATGAGGAAGTGGTTTATACGTATCAAAATACTCACCCTTTACTATGTAAATGAAGGTACACGGAGGATCTTGCGGAGAAGGCTGCCGGCTGACTTGTAAAGTTTGCAAGACAGATTTATACAATAAGTCCCACAAAGTTACTTTTAACAATTCGTTTAATGTAGTAGTTTCTCTCCTGAGTACCAACAGGGTTTCGGCCGGAGAAAGCATAGTTAAATATTTCATGGATTAAAGAACTGAGGCTTTTTAACTAGCCAGTACTGGCTTAGGTTTACCCGCTGAAAATGTCTTTCCTTGAACCTTTTTTCAGCTGATGGCCAAATATCTTCAGGAGGTGCTTGCTCAAAAATATCCTGATAAAATGCTTTAGTTTTTATGTACCAGTCCAGGTATTGCTCCTTTTCCAGCGATCCTCCCTTTGTAGGACCGTGATGAATAGCCCGCTTGATTGTATGCTGACAAAATAGTGTCCAGTACGAGTATGTGTAGAGTAGATGCAAATGCCAGACTTGGTCTACTTGATCGGAAGGGGTTAAGGGATGAGGAGCTAAACAAAGCAAGAACATAAATTTTTTGTATTCGCATACTGTCTTCAGGCTATACTCCATACTCCATCCATTCTCTCTAGCGAGCCGGTCGGTGAAAGTCAATGGAGCTGTAGGGTCATCTAACTCAAAGGTTTTTATTTTGTTCCACAATAGGTTATCAGCTTCTTTCATTTAGTATAGGCAATAGTTGTATTCAAATAAGTATAGCAGGCACATTCTGTATTAACAGTTATCTACTATATCCGTGTTTTTTCTCCTACACTGCCACAGGCTGAAACGTAGGAGCTACTCTGTTTTTAGAGGCTTGTTCATAGGCATAGGCAATGGCAATTAATTCACCTTCACGGTAGGCGGTGCTGAAGAAAGAGAATCCGATAGGCAAACCTTTTACCATACCCATAGGCACGGTAATATGCGGATACCCAGATACGGCTGACGGAGAGGTAAGCCCATAGCCACTGAAGTGGTCGCCATTGATGAGGTCGGTACACCAGGAAGGCCCGTAGGTTGGTCCGCAGATGGCATCCAGGGAATTTTCTTTCAGCACGGTATCAATGGTGTTTCTGGAAACCCGTTTGTTTTTTGCTAAAGCCTCTTTGTATTCTTTGCTGTTCAGGTCGCCTTTGGCTTCAGAACTTTCTAAAATTTCCTGCTTGAAATAGGGCATAGCTTTGTCTTCGTACTGTTTGTTGAAGGCAATGAGATCTTTCAGCGATTTTACTTGCCCATTTGCCTTAGCCAGATACCGGTTCAGGCCATCTTTAAATTCGTATTGCAGCACGGTGTATTCACTGTCACTGATCTCACCCATGTGTTTCATCACTTCCACTTCCACAATAGTAGCTCCTTTACTTTTCAGCAGTTCCAGGGTTTTTTGTAGTAAAGCATCCACTTCTTCATGGCCTTTGAGGAAAGATTTCTCTACGCCAATTCTTTTGCCCTGCAACGCATTGGCATCCAGAAAACGGGTATAGTCCGATTGGCTTTTTCCCTCACTTTCTTGGGTAACGGCATCTTCTGCATCGACACCGGTAAGCGCACTTAATAGGATAGCAGCATCGGTTACGGTTCTGGCCATGGGACCTGCGGTGTCTTGCGTATGCGAAATGGGAATAATACCCGAACGGCTCCACAAACCTACGGTTGGTTTAATGCCCACAATGCCATTAATCGAGGCAGGACACGTAATAGACCCATCGGTTTCCGTCCCGATAGCTAAAGCACATAAGTTAGCGGAAGGAGCCACACCGGAACCAGAGCTGGAGCCGCAAGGATTACGTTGCAGAATGTAGGGATTATTCGTCTGCCCTCCGCGGCTGCTCCACCCACTCGACGAACGGGTAGACCGGAAATTCGCCCACTCACTTAAATTCGTTTTACCCAACAACACGGCTCCCGCTTCACGCAGCTTGGCTACAATAAAAGCATCTTTGGCGGCTTTGTTATCGGCCAGGGCAATAGAGCCGGCGGAAGTAGCCATTTTGTCGGCCGTATCTATGTTGTCTTTAATCAATACCGGAATACCATGCAGTGGGCCTCTCACTTTACCAGCTTTCCGCTCCTGGTCCATGGCATCGGCTATAGTTAACGCATCGGGGTTGGTTTCAATAACGGAGTTTAGTTTGGGACCACTTTTATCAATGGCTTGTATGCGATCCAGATAGAGTTGGGTAATGGCACGGGACGTGTATTTGCCCTCTTTCATGTATTGCTGTAACTGGCTTAAGGTTACTTCATTCAATGCAAACTCCCCGGATTCAGCACTAGTTGCAGCGGTGGTAGCTGTCTCTTTTGTGGTGGAAGTTTGGTTGCACGATCCGAGAATGAAGGTAGATAAGGTTAAGCTGGCTAGTGAGCCGTTCTTTATAAAAGTTCTTCTTTTCATTGGTAAGGTTAGGGAAAAAGTAAGGTAGTTTTTTACATTATAAGTATACTCTTTTTTAGCTTAAACAGGCAATGCTCCCTGAAAATAAAGTTATCAGTCTTTCTGGAGGTAGAGAATTTTTGTATTTCCCACGTATACGTAGCTGAAACTCTCTCTACCATCTGCGAACTTGAGCAAGTCTACCAATGTTACCTACTTAGAAGCTGGTAACGCCTGAAAATCATGCTATTTTGCTGTGTGGATAGATAGCTTCAATTCTTTTATCATCTTACCAATGATTCATATTTTATTTAGCCTATCTGGGATCTGTAGTCGACCGTATCACCGCTGGAAACGGGTGCGTATTATAATGGCTTATTCTCTGTGGATAAGTATGGGTATGGTAATGCTGTTGGGCCAATCAGCCATTGGCCAGACAGTAGCTACTGCCGCAAGTTTTCGGCTGCAGGCAGAACCCATGCCCTTTACACCCAAGGAATATTACCTTGCTTCTATAGTAGATGAACGTAAAGACCGCAAGGCCATAGCCTATTTACTTACCGTTCCTGGCAGTACGCAACTGCTTGCTACGCCTCAGCCTGTAGATCTGGAAGGAGGTGGCTTTGCAGCGGTCCGTCAGTTTATACATAAAAGTCTGCCTCAGAATAAAAAGCTACGGCCTATCACCGCCCGCTTGAAAGAATGCCTGGTTACCGAGTCTCCGGCTGATCAGGGACGTATTGCTGGAAAGGTAGCTATACATATGTCGTTCGAATGGGAACAAGATGGCGAAATGGTAGAACTGATTGCCTATAAGGGAGGCGCACAATATAATCGTTCTGTTAGGCAGCAGGCGGCTATAGAACGGGTTCTCCGGCAGTCGCTGGTGAGTGCCATCCGGTATTTTGATACGTGGATGAATCAGGAGGCAGATGGCAATGAGAAACTGGCGAAAGCTATTAAAGTAACGTTTACAGACTTTACGGAAAATGTAGAGGACGATACGGTTTTTTATTCACCCAACCGCCCCCTCATCTGGGACGATTTCCGTGATACACCACGGGTTGGCAAGTATGCTGCCTCCGTATTTCCTAGTTTCTCTTACCAAGGCCAGAGCAATGTTAGGGATGGCGTAATTCATGTAAACCTGACCATGAAAGTATATATGCTTAAAAATGCGTCATGGGTACGGGATAATGCCAGAGATGCCTATGGCCTGAATCATGAGCAGCGGCACTTCGATATTGTAAAGCTGGTTGCTGAACGGTTTAAGCAAAAAATTAAGCCCGATAGCCTTACGCTGGAAGATTATAATAGTATTATCCAATATCAGTACCTGGAATCGTTCCGGGAGATGAACCGGCTGCAAGAGCAGTATGATGGGGAAACAAGCCATGGGCTCAACCATGCGGCCCAGGAAAAATGGAACCAGTGGATTGATGCTGAGCTACGTTCGTTTGTAGCGAAAGAGTAAATTGGTTGGGCTCTGTTGAGCAATGAATAATGAAGAGTTGAACAAGGAATGCTGAATTTTCAACGTTCCTTGTTTGCTCCCTCCTTGGCAAGTACAAGCAGCGTTTACTGTAACATTCCCAAGCAAAGTTTTGCCCGCAGAATTTTCTTTACGGAAGTATATACTTGGCTTTTAAAAGCTTCGTCAGTTGCCATTTCTTTAGCTACCGCTGTAATAAGAGCTGTTTCGTTAGTAGGCATTAATATCATATCGCAACCGGCTTGTACGGCTTTTAAAGTGGCTAGTGGTATTTTGTTCAGGGCTCCCATATTCATGGCATCGGTTACAACTAATCCTTTAAAGCCTAATTCGTTCTTTAGCAAATCCGTTACTATTTTCCTGGAACAACTAGCCGGTAAACCTTCTGTATTGTAGGTTTCATTATTTGCTACAGCAATGTGGCCAACCATTACACTTAATACTCCATTCTGGATAAGTGGCTTGTACGTATCTACTTCCTGCAGCTCCCCATCAATATAGACTAGTTGCACGTGGGTATCGCCTTTTACATAGCCATGCCCCGGAAAGTGCTTAGCCGTAGCAATAAGGCCCATTTCCTGTGTCGTTTGTATAAAAGCATCGTTCATCCAAACAACGGTATCGCGGCTGTTGCCAAAGCTCCGGTTAGTAATAGCTTTGTTAGTAGTTGTTAAATCAGTTACCGGGGCAAAATTTTGTTTGATGCCCATGTCCAGAAGTTCCTGGCTGATGGTACGGGCTATTTCCCGGCATTCTTCCAGGCTGGCAATTTCACTGGTGTTTTTTACTTTTTGCACACCGGTTATCTTCCTATTGATTAGGCTGGGTTCCGCATCGGCACTGTATAGCAACGGAATACCTTTGTTTTGTTCTACCAGTGTATTGAGTGTTTTTCCCAGTTTTTTCAACTCTTCTTTGTTTCCGCCCAGCATAAGCACCCCTCCCAGTTTTTGTTCCCGCAAGAGTTTAGTAATGGTTTCGGTAGGTTTGCCTAACCGGCCGGCCGCCTGTATAATCATTTGCCCTATCCGTTGCGAGTCGTCCATTTTATTAAAATAGTTATCAATTTTTTGTTCCAGCCGGGGATTATATAAATAAAAATCTGCCAGGGTAAAAGGGGTATGGCTGGTATCTGTTTGTGCCCGGACAGAACTAACAAAACAAAGGACAATAAGAGGAAAAAGTAATTTTTTTACGAGAGCTAACATGGCTATGACTAGAAACAATAAATAGTACTTGGTTAAGTTGAACGCCTGCCTTACAGACCTCCGGTAATTTCTTTTAGTTTATTAAAAAAGCCTTTTTTACGTGCAGAGCTAATTTTCCAGTTCACCGGTATACTCTGGTATCCTTCCTCGTAGCCTTCATCTTTCATACGGAAATCAAAATACCCCCAGGAAGCATAGGCTTTGGTGGCTGCTACAAAATTATTTTCAGGCTGATCAAAATCAAAATGGTCATCTTCATTAAATACAATGGGCTTTGGTGTATATCCCTCTACCCGCCGGGTTTCTTCAACCATTGCCTTTATACGCTTTGGATCGCTTACGCCGTTGCCATGTAAGAGCAGAAAATCTGCTGATTTTACCACAGTTGGTTTAGGAATAGTGCCGCCACCATAGCTGGTGCTTACCAGATAACGCCGCCCGTTGCGTGTCGTATTTTTTACCCGTTCAATCAGTTCATGTACGCGGTCTGGCTGCAAAATAGCATGGGTATAGTTAATATCACATTCATTATTTATCTCCAATAGTACATGCTGGTAATTATGGTCAAAAAGCCAGTTTACCGTGTTGTCTACGGCTTTTAGTACAGCTGCTTCCTCCTTCACCCGTTCATCTTGTCCAAAATAAAAAATACCCAGTATAACAACCATCCCCAGTTTATCGGCCCGGTCCAAAATTTTTTGCAGACGTTCCATATACGCTGGCCGCAACTCTCCATTTTCATCGACAGCCGAATTGTACCAGGGTTGATTCTTAGAATAGCCTTCCGGGCTACCGCCTTGCAGATTAATAGTGAATGCCAGTAATCCGTGTTTTTTCCATTGCGGCATGGCTTTTATAAATTCTTTGGTATTGCGGTTGGCATCCCATTTCTTTCCATCCGGGTAAGTCCAACGGGATTGTGTTTCCGGATTTAAATCATCAAATATACCTTGTACCATCCGGGAGTTGGGCAATAAACCTTCTACCTGATAGCCATTCCAGGTGCGGCCCTCAAAGGTAGGTTTTCCATTGATGTAGAATTTTTCTCCTTGTATAGATACGTCCGTTTTTCGTTTTGGCTGGCTTATGGCTGGAAGTATGTTTAGAAAAAAATAAGCTGCTAGGAGCCAGCAGATGGCATACCGGAAAAATGCCGGAGAATTTATAAAGGAACCCATTTTCAGAAACTGGTCGGCCATAGCTACAAAGATGACTAAAGTTTGGTTAACAATTTAAGAATAAACTCCGTAATGAAAGTATCACTAAAACCTAATACAGTTATGATTAAGAAAACAGCCATTCTGAGTTTGCTGATAACTGCTTCTTTATATGGATGCAATCAGAGCAGTGACAGCAGCACAAAAAATGAGGATCTTGCCGTGTCAGACAGTGTAGTAGTTAACGATCCGGATGAAACCATGGCCAGCAATGATGCGGAAACAACCGATATGGATGCCCAGTGGAACCAGCTGGATCGTAATGCACCTTCCGTAAAATTACCGGAAGTATCAGTAATCGGATTAGAAACCCGCGGAAATAAAGACTATACGGTTTATTCCATGGAGGAATCTATTCTGTTTGACAAAGGACAAGCCAAACTCCGGGAAAATTCTAAGGAAACGTTAAACAAGATAGTTTTATCTATGGCTGAAAGAGCGAAAGGTGATATCCGGATCTATGGATATGCCGATCCTTCGGAAGGAACAAGTAAGGAGAATATTGCCTTATCTTCTGAACGTGCCATGGCTGTCAGGAACTGGCTTGTAGAAAATGGGAACATTGATGAATCCCGCATTTCGGTACAACCCATGGGAGAAAATCAGCCAACTACCACCGTGCCAGCTACCAGTGCAAAAAAATCTAACCGCCGGGTAGATATTGTAGCTATGACGAATCCTCGTAAAGCAAAGTAATCGGCAGTATATATTTAGTAACACAAAAAGCCTGCTAATCGCAGGCTTTTTGTGTTAGCTATGACTTCGTAAGGAACTATACCCCGAATATAGTTCCTACTTTTTTAGTAAAACTTCTGGCAATTGTGCTAAAATTATGGTAGAATTCGGGTAATATTCAGTAAACATAACCTTGTACCTTGCTTTAATCCATACTGTTATGAAAAACGATGAACCTGCTAAAACAGAAAATCCGATTACCCGCCGCACGTTTATTAAAGGTGCGGCCTTCACAGCTGCGGCTTTTACGATTGTTCCCCGCCACGTAATTGGTGGTCCGGGTTTTATTCCGCCTAGTGATAAAGTAAATATTGCCGGGGTAGGCGTAGGTGGTATGGGCAGAGCTAATTTGCTTAATTTAAGTACACAGAATATAGTTGCTTTATGCGATGTGGACTGGGATTATACCAAAAAGGCTTACGAAAAGCTGGATGCAGACATGGAAAAAGCGCAGGCCAGGTTGAAAGAGGTGAAAACTGACCAGGAACGGAAGTCTATTAATGACCAGACAGAGAATTTTAAGCGGTTAAAAGAACATTACGGAAAGGCCAAGCAATACAAAGATTACCGGCAAATGCTGGATAAGCAGAAAGATATAGATGCAGTAGTAGTTGCCACCCCAGATCATACGCATGCCGTAATTGCCCTGGCCGCTATGAAAATGGGCAAACATGTGTATGTACAAAAACCTTTAACCTATACCGTACACGAAGCCCGTACACTGGCGGAAGAAGCCCGGAAAGCCAAAGTGATCACCCAAATGGGAAACCAGGGCCACTCCAGCGACGATGCACGGAAAATAAATGAATGGATAGCGGATGGTGCCATCGGGAAAGTAACAGAGGTACACGTATGGACCAACCGCCCTATCTGGCCGCAAGGCATACCGCGGCCTGAAGATAAACCTGCCGTACCAGATACCTTGGATTGGGAATTGTTCCTCGGTCCGGCGCCTTACCGTCCGTATAATCCGGCGTATACTCCTTTTAAATGGCGTGGCTGGGTAGATTATGGCGTAAGTGCGCTAGGCGATATGGGTGCCCACCTGATAGATCATCCAAACTGGGCCTTAAAACTAGGTGCGCCAGTAAGTATAGAAGCCACTTCTACGCCTTTTGGTAAAAGTAAAGATGCCAGTGGAAAAGATGTACTGGAAAGCTATCCGCTGGCTTCTATTGTGCATTACGATTTTGCGGCTCGTGGAGATATGCCAGCGGTGCGGATGACCTGGTACGATGGTGGCCTGATGCCTCCACGCCCCGAAGAAATGGAACCTAGTGAAAATATAGACAAAGGAGGCGGCGTATTATTTGTAGGAGATAAAGGCAAGCTGATGCACGAAACATATGGCCGGAATCCACGTTTGTTGCCAAAATCTAAAATGGAATCGTATAAGCAGCCAAAACCTACAATAGAACGGGTAACCACCAGCCACGAAATGGATTGGGTAAATGGGATAAAAAATAACAAACAACCCAGCTCTAACTTCGATTATGCCGGACCCTTAACTGAGACGATGTTACTGGGTGTGGTTGCCGCGATGGTGCCAGGGAAAAAATTGCTTTGGGATGGACCCAATATGCGGGTGACAAATGTGCCTGAGGCAAATGAGTATATTCGCAGGCAGTATCGCCAGGGATGGGCATTACTTTAGTTCATTTGCTGTAGATGAATAAAAAGGTTGTCCTTATCGGCAGCCTTTTTATTTAAGCTCTGCTATTAACCGTAACAAGTTTAGTTAATTCAGCCAGTACTTTTGTAGAGATATTTTTTACTGTTCCTATATGGTGTTGTAGTATTTGAATATCTACCTGGTTTCTGGGAACGGTACCTGTTTTTTCGAGTAGCTCAATTATTTCAAACAGCGATTCTATGCCAAAGAACCGGACGTTTGCCTTAATTTTATGTGCATAGGCAGCCATTTGCTTAAAGTTTTTCTCTGCCATGGCTTGCTCCATCAGGGTTATTTCAATCGGAAGTTTTTCAATGAATTTCAGAATGATCTCTTCCAACTCGTATAAATCTTCGCCGGCAATGCTCTTGAGGAAAGAAAGATCAAAAAGCTTTTCATGGGTTTCCTGAGATATTTCTTTCACCTGCAGCTGAGGTACAGAATCCGGGTTACGCCGTACAACAGACAAAATTTTGTTAAATAAATCTGCCTGCTCAAAAGGTTTGGGAATAAAGTCATCCATGCCGGCTGCAAATACTTTTTCTTTATCCTGCTGCAAGGCAGAGGCTGTTACGGCTATAATGGGTACTTCCCTGGTTGGAGAAGCTAACTCATTTCTGATAATACGGGTGGTGGTATAGCCATCCATTTCAGGCATCTGGCAATCCATCAGAATCAGATCATAGGTTTGTTTGCTTAAAAGCTCCAGCACTTCTTTGCCATTGGTAGCAATATCCACCTGCGATTTTATCAACTTCCACCGCTTGAGCATATTAATCAGGATCAGCCGGTTTATCTCGTTATCTTCGGCAAGCAGTATGCGGATGTTTTCGGGTAAACATTCTTTGTCAGGAATGGCTGGTTCGCGGGTGACAGAGGCTGCATGTGTTTTATCTTTTTTGTAGGGAACAATAATGCTAAATTCACTTCCTTCGCCTAAGGTGCTTTTAATGTCGATTTTTCCTTTCTGAAGTTCCACCAATTTTTTACAGATAGCCAGACCCAGTCCTGTTCCGCCAAATTTGCGGGTAGTGTCGTGCGTAGCTTGTGTAAAGCTTTCAAAAATATACTGCAATTTATCTTCGGCAATACCAATACCAGTATCTTTCACCGAAAACCGAAGAGTTGCCTCACCCTCTGTTTCTTTTATCATTCGCACACCAACCGTTATGGAACCAGTATGAGTGAATTTGACAGCATTGCCCACCAGATTTAGCAATATTTGATTCAGCCGCACGGAGTCTCCGAGCATATATTCGGGAACATTCTCTGCAACGTCTACTACCAAAGCCAGGTTTTTTTCATTGGTTTTGATAGAAAACATGTTTGCTACATTTTTTACTACTTGCCTGACTTGCAGAGGGGCTTCTTCGATATGCATTTTCCCGGCTTCGATTTTAGCCAGATCCAGAATATCATTGATAATTACCATCAGGTTGTCGGCTGAAAATTTAATAGCTTCCATAAATTGCCTCTGCTCCTTATTCAAGGGAGTTTTCGACAATAAGTGGGCGACACCAACAATCCCATTCAGCGGCGTACGGATCTCGTGGCTCATATTAGCCAGAAACTGCTCTTTCATCCGTACCGATTCTTCAGCCAACTCTTTTGCCTTTATCAGCTGGGCTTCCGCCAGCTTTTGCTGCGATACTTCATGACAAATCCCTTTTATGGACATCACTCTACCATCAGCTGCTAACACCGGGCGGCCAATGGTATGAATATATTTTACGGATTGATCTGCGAGAATTATCCGGTAGGTAACATCATACATCAACCCATGTTGAATACACTTGTTGAGTTCAACAAAAACCAGTTGCGTATCGTCCGGAGCGATATATTTTACAAACTCTTCAAATGAAGGAGCTACACTTGCATGATCTAACCCATAAATGTTAAATAACTCCTCTGACCACCATATTTCCTTTGTTACAGGGTTGTATTCCCAGTTGCCTATGTGAGCTATTTTCTGCGCTTCAGCCAGGCTTTCATTCAGTACTTTCAGCCGCTGCTCGGCATACATGCGCTCGGTAATATTTCTGGAAACAGATTGATAAGAAATGCCTTCTTCAGCTTGATCTATGCGCCAGATGAACGTTTCAAACCATATGTACGTGCTATCTTTTTTACGGATACGGTAGGTGAAACTGGTGTTGAAACTTCCTTTCAGTAAGGGCTTCAAGTATTCACTTTCTATCTTTTGCTGGTCTTCGGCAAATACAAGGCTATATGCCGAAGCATTGAGTAATTCTGCAGGCGTGTACCCAAGTTGCCTTTCCACTGAAGGAGAGATATAAACGAACTTACCCTCTTTATCGTGCAGGCATATAACATCATGCATATTCGATAAGATCAACTTATCCAGGTTCTTTTCCTGTGCAGAAGTTGTATGCAATGTCCTAGTTTTCATGTAGCAAGGCTGATGAGCTTCTAAATCGTGGATATAATTTAATTGATTTAATTCTAAAACTATGCCGCCGGTAAGTTAAGGCAAACCAGGGAAATGTAAGATTCATTCTAGGAATAGAAACTTCAGCTAGGACAAGCAGTACTTTATCAGGTAAACTAGCGGAGGGTGGTATACAAATCAGCAGTAACTACTGCTTCTGAAGAGGATAACTAGCCGATGTAAAATGCGGTATATGTGTTCAATAGGTTGATTTGCAGTAATTTAGTTAAAATAATTTGACCAACAGATCCTGTTTTTAACGAATATTCTGCTGAGCAATAAACAATAAAAAAGTGATAAACCGGGTTTATCACTTTTTTGCAAAAACAAAAGAATTTTAGCTGCTTAGCTTTTCTCAACGATGTTGTCCAGAACCTGCATTACTTCCGTTACTTTCTGTCTGGAAACTTCCAGCAGGGCTTTTTCTTCGTCGTTCAGCTTAAGTTCAATAATTTTTTCGATACCATTTTTACCCAACACAACCGGCGCGCCCAGGTAGCAATTATCAATGTCGTATTCGCCTTCCAGCTTCAAGCAAACCGGGAATATTCTGCGTTGGTCTTTTACAATGGCTTCTACCATTTGTGCGGCAGCCGAGCCAGGCGCATACCAGGCAGAAGTACCCATTAGTTTTACCAGTTCGCCTCCTCCATTAATGGTACGGTTTACAATGGCATCCAGTTTGTCTTTGGCAACCAGTTCAGTTACCGGAATACCGCCAACAGTAGTATAACGCGGCAAAGGTACCATTGTATCGCCATGGCCACCCATTAGCATGGCTTGTATGTCTTTTGGTGAACAATTAATTTCGTCAGCCAGAAAGGCTCTGTAACGGGCTGTATCCAGGATACCTGCCATACCCATTACTCTGGTACGGGGCATTTTAGAAGTAATATGCGCACAATACGTCATTACATCCAGTGGATTGGAAACCACAATAATGATGGCGTTAGGAGAGTGTTTTACTACATTTTCTGTAACCGAACGCACAATGTTAGCATTCGTGGAGATAAGATCATCGCGGCTCATCCCTGGTTTGCGGGGTAAGCCAGAGGTAATGACTACTACATCCGAATCGGCTGTCCGGCTATAATCATTCGTTACGCCTATAGTGCGGGTATCATACAAATCGATTGGGGCTTTCTGCCAGATATCCAGGGCTTTTCCTTCGGCAATCCCTTCTTTGATATCTAATAATACTACCTGGTTACCTATTTCTTTATAAGCGAGGACGTCGGCACATGTAGCACCCACATTACCTGCTCCCACTACTGTAATTTTCATATAAGTATACGAGTTTAGTGAACAAAATACATTTTACACGCGCGAATTTATAAGTTATCGTGCGGAATTGCTAATACTGGTCAGGTAATCGTGCTATTTTTTTACTGGATCGATCCAACTTCCTGACAAGGTTTTTCCCTTAAGCAAGCCTGTTATGTAAGGAAATACGTTGTATTTTATCAACAACCAAGGGATAGAAAATATATGTGCTGTCTTGTTTTCTTGCTTCAATCAAAAGTTTACATATTCATTTCGTCCATGTATGCCTGGCTAAGATCAAAAAAACCAAAGGTAGATTGGTAGGCTTTAAACAAGTTAAGGGTACGTTGGTTATACAACTCGCAAAGAGCTGTAATCATTTTGGCCCGTATCACCACATTGGCTTCAAATATTTCCACAATATTCACCTGCGGAAGTACATACAGATCGCAGTAATCTGAATCGACTACGGCATTGTATGCCCGGCGGCTATTTTCCAGCACCGCATTGTTGCCAAAAGACTCGGAAGGGCGGGCAAACTTCAAAAATTCAAATTTGTCGGCTACGTCAATATTAATCATTACCCGGCCGGTTTTAACTATATACACAGCTCTGCTCGGGTCATTCCTGAAAAAAACAGCTTCTCCACGAGTATAATTACGCAGGTGCAGGTGCGGAAAAAAAACAGCCATTTCCTCTTGTGTCAGCTTTTCAAACAGATAATTTTTAGAGAAGAACCTGAACAAATTCATCTCTTTGATGGAGTATGTTTTCTTAAATGGATTAATCATACAGCAGTAATCGTATATAGATTTAATTATCTACCAATAAAATTATATGTCAGCAAAGGGTTTAAGCTTTAGCTGATTCGGGCAGTTATCTGCAAGATATGTTCGGTTTTCTCCGTAATCTTAAACCGGTTATCTATCCGTTGTCCAATAATCCACACTATGGAGCCATTGGATGTCAGCACCCAAATCTTGCTTTTCAAGTTAAGCGGAATTTTTACATCTATCAGAAAATCGCTTAATTTCTTCTTTTTATTCATCCCTAGCGGACAAAACCAGTCGCCTTGCTTCCACTGGCGCAGCTTTAAGGGGAATTGTATAAGTTGTTTATCCAGACAAGCAATATTTGCATCAGTAGGAATGCTGAAATTTTTTGCAGATACCTCTTGAAAGCGTAATTCCAGGCTTTCGTTAGAAAAAAAATCTTGGTTTTCTGTTATAGTAGCACTGATGAATTGCTGTACCTGCTTGGGGGTGATAATAAGTTCTGTACGGTCTTTTACCAATGTATGGGTGGGTGATTCAAACCTCCGGCCTGGCTCAGCCTCCAGTACCTGCCATATATCCTGAGCCTGGGTGTAAGAAAAATGGGTTTCTTTAATTAATTCATAAAGTTTAATTAGTGGTTCGGTTTCCTGCTGCAGGAAGGTAAAATCCAGGTATTCCACGTCTCCCTGCTTCCGTATTACTTGCTGCCGTACCCGTTCTACTTCTGCCTGAAATATATGTTCAACGGCGGTAAGCCGTTCAATGGTTTGCTCCATCGTGCTTTCCAGCGAAGGATTAATCTTTTTAAGCAGGGGAATCACCTCATGGCGAATCAGGTTCCGTTGGTATTTTATAGATTGATTCGAGGAATCTTCCCGCCAGGCTAATTGATTTTCGACTACATAGGCATGTATTTCTTCCTTGTCGGCAAACAAGAGGGGGCGGATGAGCCTGTTTACTTTTGGTTGTATGCCATGCAAGCCGGCAATGCCAGTGCCCCGGGTTATATTTAATAGCAAGGTTTCTACACTATCGTTCAGGTGGTGTGCAGTGGCTATATAGGCATACCCTTCTGATTCGGCTAAGCGGTTGAACCATTCATACCTTAAGGTACGGGCAGCCATCTGGATAGATATTTTTTCTTTTTCTGCAAAAGCAGCCGCCTCAAAATGGTCACTATAGAAAGGGGCTTTATACTTTTTTGCCAGCTTTTTTACAAATAATTCATCTTCATCGGATTCTTCGCCCCGTAAGCCAAAGTTACAATGGGCAATAGCAAAAGGAAAATTTGCCTGATGAAATAAGTGGCACATGACCACAGAATCGATCCCCCCGCTTACAGCCAATATAACTTTGTCGTTGGGAGTGAACAGCTCCTTGTCTTGTACATACGCTTTAAACTTTTCCAGCATACAGGTATTGTGTTAGCCTACTTCTTTTATGGCTGCTTATTTCAAAAAGCAGATACCAAATTGTAAAGGTAGCATAACTACTATGAATTTAGCTATAGTAAGCAAGTCTACAGAATTAAATTAGGATACGTATGTTATAATCTAAGCCATTGACTGAGCTTCTGTAGACTTTCGGCATTGTGTACCGGGGCTAATACATCTATATAGGGTAAGGCAGCCTGCATACCGGCTACTTGTGGTTTGTAAGCAGTATATCCGGCCAGAGGGTTCAGCCAGATTATTTTCCGGGCTCTGGCATGTATCGTTTCCATGCTTTCCTGGACTAATTTTACATCTCCTGTATCCCATCCGTCACTGAGGATAATTACAATAGTTTGTTTATTTAACAAACGTTGGGCATAGTGTGTAACAAAGGTATGCAGGCTTTCACCGATACGGGTGCCACCACTCCAGCTTGTGGGTTGTACGCTGAGTGTTTGGAGCGCCTGAGCAAAATCTGTCTTCTTTAATAGAGGAGTCAGGTGCTGTAAGGAAGTACTGAAAGCAAAGGTTTCTATGCGGCTGTACACCTGGCTAAAGGAATACATAAACTGCAGCAGAAATGCCGAATACAACTCCATGGACTTACTGACATCACACAATATCACCAGTTTAATGCGGTTCTTTTTTGGTTTTTTAAAAGCAATTTTCAATAATTCTCCCCCTAGCCGCATATTTTTCCGTAAGGTTCTGCGCAGGTCTGGCTGGGTTTGTTTGATGGTTTTTTCATACCGTCTGTTTGCCTGTGCCGCCAGCCTTCTGGATAAAGCTTTGATAATACGCATCATCTCCTGCAGTTCATCGGCTGGCACTTTGGAGAAATCTTGCCGCGAGAAACTTTCCTGAAAACTATAGGAAGCCGTTTGCTCCTCTTCTTCATGTTTATTTCCGTTCAGCCATGATTTCAATGCTTTAAAAGAAGCCTCATTAACACCCGGTTTTAAGCTTGGTTTAGCTTTTGTTTGTACTTTAGAATCCAGGGCTTTATCTATCTCTTTCCAATAGTGAGTAAATAATTCGTCAAACTCTTGTAACTGAAGCTGGCTGCGACAAAGTACAGCTTTGAGGGCTATGCGGAATACATCCCGGTTGCTATAGTCTATATAGGTTAGGCTGGTCAATGCAAGTGTTTCTTCTTCTACACCTAGGGCAAAGCCTTTTTGGCGCAGAAAACGGCAGAAATGGACTATATTTCTGGATAAGGAAGTATGGCGGGTAATCAAAGATTATCAAGTTTGGAGTATACACCGGTTTTTTCCAGCAGTTCACTCAGGCTCATTTGTACCTGCCGGGTGTCGTGCCAGTCTTTGATGAGTACACCCAGTGTTTGCTCTATAATAGCTTTATCCAGATGGTCGATGTGTAGCGCAGTTAAAGCCATGGCCCAATCCAGGGTTTCGGCCACTCCGGGTGTTTTCTCCAGCTTCATCTGGCGGAGTTGTTGCATGAAGCGGCATATCTGCTCGCCAAGTCTGGCATCTATTTGTGGTACTTTCTGGCGTACAATGAGCCATTCTTTTTCAAAATCCGGATAGTCAATATACAGGTACAAGCAGCGGCGGCGCAAAGCTTCGGAAAGTTCCCGGGTGCGGTTGCCGGTAAGAATCACCTGCGGAATGTGCGTAGCGGTAATGGTGCCAATTTCTGGTATCGTGATCTGCCATTCGCTGAGTACTTCCAGTAAAAAACTTTCAAATTCTTCATCAGAGCGGTCTACCTCATCAATCAGCAAGACGGGTTTGCGGGAATGAGTAATGGCTTGCAATAATGGCCGCTTCATCAGGAACTGGTCACTGAAAATGGTTTGCTCCTTTTCATCTACCGATTGCTGCTCGCGTTCTACCATTTTCAGGTGTAGCAGTTGCCGCTGGTAATTCCATTCATATAAAGCATGGGTGGCATCCAGGCCCTCGTAACATTGCAGACGGATCAGGTCGGTTTGCAAGGCTCTGGCCATTACTTTAGCAATTTCAGTTTTACCTACGCCTGCCGGCCCTTCCACCAGCAGTGGCTTATTTAACTGAAGCGAAAGAAACAGCGACATAGACACTGATTCATCGGTGATGTAGCCTTGCTCCAGCAGTAAGCTGCGGATGTCGGCTAAGGTAACGTTATTAAGATTTTTGTGGGCTTCCAATCTACAATAGTATAATTAGTAGAGCCCCCTAAAGAGAACTATATATATTAGTATAGTATCTTAAGGGGGCTGCATAAAGTAAAACCTTAATAGAGGAGCTTTGTGAAACACTGTTTACACCTCTACAAACGATCCTTTCTCCGTAAACACAGTATAGCTATGCG
Organism: Rhodocytophaga aerolata; assembly: GCF_030503435.1. Classification (GTDB taxonomy): domain Bacteria; phylum Bacteroidota; class Bacteroidia; order Cytophagales; family 172606-1; genus Rhodocytophaga; species Rhodocytophaga aerolata. The sequence continues at coordinate 244,603 of NZ_JAUKPO010000002.1, read as the reverse complement.
ATAGCTTGTAATGCCCGCTTCAAATACACTTTTGCCAGATGTCTGCGGTAATCCTCAGAAGCAAAATTGTCACTTAAAACGTTCACCCCATATACAGCTGCATTCATTGCATCCGCAATAGTATTTGTGTCCAGAATTTTTCCCGAAACCACCTGCTCGGCAGCGGTATCTCTAAAGGCATAGTCGGCTACGCCAGTAAAGGCAATCGTGGTTTTTTTATCAGAAGAGCGGAGCACCGCACAGCCCACTACGGCAAACCTGGAAGCCGGATTTTCGAACTTCAGATACACCATACGCGACCCATTAGCTGGTATAGGAATGCGGATAGCGGTAATAATTTCGTTTTCGGCCAAGGCTGTTGTAAACAAGCCGGTAAAAAAATCAGCAGCTTTGATATTCCGTTTACCGCCAGTGCCTACCACATCAATGGTTGCCTCTGCTACCAGTACCAGTGCCGGCCAATCCGCAGCCGGATCGGCATGGGCCAGGCTTCCGCCAATGGTACCCCGGTTCCGTACCTGTACATCGCCAATCATACTGGCCGCTTCATGAAAAAACGGAAGATGCGTTTTAATGAGGTCATTGTTCAGAATGTCGTTGTGGGTGGTGCCGGCTTTGATGATAATCTGCCCGTCTTCTTCCTCTATGCCTTTGAGAGAGGCAATGCCTCCGATATCAATCAGCATGGACGGCTGATTGAGGCGCAGTTTCATGGCAGGGATCAGGCTGTAGCCTCCGGCCAGAAGTTTACTATCTCCACTGGATAAAGCTTCCAAAGCTTCTTCCACAGAGATGGCTTTTTTATAGTCAAATTCAACTGGAATCATTTGTGTTGTGGTTAGATTTACAGAATGTAGAAATATATTCTACTTATACCATTTTAATCAAGCAGGAAGTAAGTATTGACCATACACCTTACCGAGAGTTTTGCCCTCATGGCCGGGCAGGCCTCGCTTTTGCAACAGCCCTGTATAGAATCCGCACAAACCCACTGACTATGCTAAAGATTCTATCAGGTGCCTTTTGCAAAAGCTGTTATCAGTTCTTTATCTAAGTTTTGTTGTTTAGATTTAATTCACACTGGCCTGCATGGCCCGCCACACTCTTTCGGAGGTTAAAGGCATGCGGATATCCTTCACTTTATGGCCGCCGCTCCACAGGGCATCAATTACTGCATTTACCACAGCAGGGGTAGCACCTATGGTTCCCGCTTCGCCGGCTCCTTTGGCTCCTAGTGGATTATGTGGGCAAGGCGTAACCTGATTGGTAGTTTCAAACATGGGTAAGTCGTCGGCCCTGGGCATGCAATAGTCCATATACGAAGCGTTGGTAAGCTGGCCATTGCTGTCGAATTCGGCTCCTTCAAACAAGGCTTGTCCTATACCTTGCGCCACTCCGCCATGAATTTGTCCTTCCACAATCATAGGGTTTATTATATTTCCTACATCGTCTACAGCAATAAACCGTTTTAGCTCTACCTTACCTGTTTCTTTATCTACCTCTACTACCGCAATATGGCAGCCGAACGGATAGGTAAAGTTGGTAGGGTCATAAAAACTGGTGAAATCCAGACCGGGTTCGAGATCTGCGGGATATACATGGGGCACATAGGCAGTTAACGCTACATCGCCAAAGCTGATGGATTTATCGGTGCCTTTTACGGTAAACTTGCCATTGGCAAATTCCATATCACCGGCATTGGCTTCCAGTTTATGGGCGGCTATTTTCTTGCCTTTTTCTATCACCTTATCAATACTTTTTACGATAGCCGAACCACCTACCGCCAGACTCCGTGAACCATAGGTACCCATACCGAATGCCATGCTATCACTGTCGCCATGGACGATTTCTATATCTGCCATGGGTATACCCAGCCTGTCGGCTACTACCTGCGCAAACGTTGTTTCATGGCCTTGCCCGTGTGCATGTGTACCAGTGTAGATCGTTACTTTGCCGGTGGGCTGTACCCGCACCTGGCCCATTTCATATAAACCCGCTCTTGCACCTAACGCTCCGGCTACTGCTGATGGTGCCAGACCACATGCTTCTATATAGGTGGAAAATCCAACCCCGAGCAGTTTTCCGTTCCGGGTGGCTTCCTGTTGTTTTTTGCGGAAATCATCGTAGCCAAGCATGGATAATCCTTTTCTGAGCACCCCTTCATAATTTCCGCTATCGTACAGCAGGGCTACCTGTGTCTGATAGCCTGGCTGATTTGTTCCATCAAAAGGTGGGACGAAGTTCTTAAAGCGAATATCTGCCGGATCCATACCCATTTCCAGCGCAGCCAGGTCAATGAGGCGCTCCAGCAGGTAGGTAGCCTCCGGCCGGCCTGCTCCCCGGTAGGCATCCACTACGGTGGTATTGGTGAACACACCAGTTACATCTACATTTATTTTGGGAGTAGTATACAGCCCCTGCATTAAGGTACCGTAAAGGTAGGTGGGTACAGCGGGGCCAAACGTGCCCAGATAAGCACCCTGATTTGCATAGGTTTTTACCCGCAGTGCCAGAATTTTACCTTCTTTATCAAATCCCATTTCGGCTTTGGTAACATGGTCGCGTCCTTGCGCATCTGATACAAAGCTCTCACTGCGCTCTGCCGTCCATTTTATGGGCCTGCCCACTTTTTGAGATGCCCAGGTAAGCAGGGCTTCTTCTGCATAATGATCGCCTTTGCTTCCAAATCCACCCCCTACGTCCGGGCCAATTACCCGCACCTTATGCTCCGGAATACCTAATACAAAAGCCGACATGAGCAAACGGATCAGGTGCGGGTCCTGGGTACTGGTATATAACGTATATTTTTCATTGGCCTCGTCGTAAAAGGCGTTGTAGCTGCGGGGTTCAATGGCATTGGCTATCATGCGCTGATTTACAAACTCCAGACTTGTAATATGGGCGGCCTCCAACATAGCCTGATCTACTTCTGCCTTGGAATTGCCTAATTCCCAATCGTAGCAGATATTGTTGGGTACATCCGCATGAACCTGGGGAGCCCCTGGTTTTACAGCCTCGGCGGCATTCACTACTACCGGCAACTCTTCATAATCGACCATCACCATTTGTGCGGCATCTTTTGCTTGTTCGCGGGTTTGGGCAACCACCATTGCCACCGCATCGCCTACATGCCGAACTTTGTCGGCTACCAGCAAAGGATGTTTAGGCTCTTTCATGGTATCTCCATTCTTGAAATTCACCTGCCAGCCACAGGGTACACCATTAATGGCTTCCACATCTTTTCCGGTATAAATGGCAAGCACCCCAGGCATATCTATAGCGGCTCCTGTATCTACATTCACTATCCGGGCGTGTGCGTAAGGGCTCCGCACAAAGTAGGCATAGGTCTGTAAAGGCAATATAATATCATCGGTATATTTTCCTTTACCAGTAACGAAGCGTTTGTCTTCCACCCGTTTCACGGATTTTCCGACCATTCCATTCATTGTGCTCATACTGGTACCTCCTCTTTCTTAAGTTTGTTGGCAGCATACTGTACGGATTTTACAATGTTCTGATAACCGGTGCAGCGGCACAGGTGCCCTTTCAAACCATGGCGTATCTCTTCCTCGGTAGGATTGGGATTAATTTTCAGGTATTCATCCATCGTCATCAGAATGCCCGGGGTGCAGAAGCCACATTGGAGGCCATGCATCTCTTTAAATCCTTCTTGCAGCGCATGCAGTTCTCCATTGGTCGACAAGCCTTCTACCGTTGTAATTTCACAGCCATCTGCCTGTACGGCAAACAGGGTGCAACTTTTGGTAGCATTGCCATCTACCTGCACTGTGCAGGCACCGCAGATACTGGTATCGCAGCCTATGTGGGTGCCTGTGAGACGCAATACATCCCGCAGGTAATGGACAAGCAGTAACCGTGGTTCTACGTCATGGGTGTAGTCCACGCCATTCACCTTTACACGAATTTGCATAGGAATAGGGGTTTATGGTGAAAAAATCTATACGAGTCTGATAATTTATCCGCTACACTTTTTCGGTGTTGGAGCCAGCCAGTTCTTTTTCCAGATTGCTGAAGAATTGTTTGGTTAAGGTGTTGGCTACGCCACTAATTACCCGCTGCCCCATACCCGCCAGCAATCCCGAAAGTTTGGCATCGCCATCGAAAGCCACTTCTGTTTGTTCCCCATTTAGAGGGATTAAGTCTACCTTAATAGCGGCATTGGCATTGCCGATCTTGCTGTTCTGCTGCACTTTCAAGGTGAAATTCGTTGGCTCTGTAATGTCTTGCATTTGTAGATTACCCGAAAACGATCCATTTACCGGGCCCATCTTGATCTGGATGGTAGAGGTATACGCATTTTCGCCTGTTTGTTCCAGTTTTGTAATTCCCGGAACTATCCTGGCTAGTGTAGGAGTATCCATCAGCTTCTCCCAGACTTTAGAAGGGGCTGCATTCAAAACTTGTTTGCCAGTTAGCTGCATATCGGTACGTTTTGATTGGAAACTATGTCAAATACAAAACTAGAACCGGATTATCTTAGGTATAAGTTTACCAAACGTGTTGTCTTCATCCTAGATACCCTAGATACAGTCCGGTTGAGATAAGAGCCTGATGAATTTTGCTGGTTTACTCATCAGGAGTGGTGAACAGAAATTTGTAAAAAAAAATCTGATAATGCCAGCAATATCTATTATTTTATTTTGAAATTTTAGAACATTTCCAGGTGAGATTAAGGAAGAAATGGTGAGAACCTAAACTGAACCTTAGATAGTATCAAATGTGATAAAGTTCCTGACAGGTTGTGGCTTGCTCATTTCTGACAATCCTTTCATTTTCAAATTCTCTCATCTTCACATTTCCACATTAATCCCTATCTTTGCGGCTTATTTTATTTTACCATGATTTCAGTTGACTCCCTCACCGTCGAGTTTAACGGCTCTGCGCTGTTCAGCAATATTACCTTCAACATCAATGAGAATGACCGCATAGCCCTGATGGGGAAAAACGGTGCGGGAAAATCCACTTTATTAAAGATTATTGCCGGCGTAAACAAGCCTACCCGCGGCAAAATATCGGCACCCAAAGATGCCGTTATTGCCTATCTGCCCCAGCACTTACTGATCGAAGACGACAGCAATGTATTTGAAGAAACGTCTAAGGCGTTTGGTAAAATACTGGCCATGAAAAAGCAGATAGATGAGCTGAATCATGCCTTGGAAACACGTACCGATTATGAGTCAGATGAATACAGCAAAATTATTGAACAGGTATCGGACCTGAGTGAGAAGTATTATTCCATTGAAGACAGCAATTTCGACGCAGAGGTGGAAAAAACTTTATTAGGCTTGGGTTTTCTACGGAGTGATTTTACCAGGCCCACCAAAGAGTTCAGCGGCGGCTGGCGGATGCGGATAGAACTGGCTAAAATTCTGCTGCAAAAACCAGACTTAATTCTCCTGGATGAGCCGACCAACCACCTGGATATTGAGTCTATTCAGTGGCTGGAAGATTTTCTGGTAAACAATGCAAAGGCCGTAATTGTGATTTCCCACGATAAAACCTTTGTAGATAATATTACCAACCGCACCATTGAAGTAACGATGGGCCGCATTTACGATTACAAAGCTACCTATTCGCATTACCTGCAACTACGCAAGGAGCGGAGGGAGCAGCAGCAGAAAGCTTTTGATGAACAGCAACGGCAAATTGCCGATATTCAGGAGTTTATAGACCGCTTTAAAGGTACCTATTCCAAAACCCTGCAGGTACAGTCGCGGGTGAAGATGCTGGAGAAGATGGAAATTCTGGAAGTAGATGAAGTAGATACCTCGGCCCTGAACCTGAAGTTTCCGCCGGCTCCCCGTTCTGGCAACTATCCGGTAATTGTAGAAGGATTAACCAAGAAATACGGCGACCATACGGTGTTCAAAGATGCCTCTCTTACCATTGAACGTGGACAAAAAATAGCCTTTGTGGGCAAAAATGGCGAAGGTAAATCTACGCTGGTAAAAGCCATTATGGGCGAAATAGACTATGAAGGCAGACTTCAGATGGGCCATAACTCTATGATCGGCTACTTTGCCCAAAACCAGGCTTCCCTCCTGGACGAAGACCTGACCGTGTTTCAGACGATAGATAATATTGCCGTTGGCGAAATACGTACCAAGATTAAAGATATCCTGGGAGCCTTTATGTTCAGTGGCGATGCTATTGAGAAAAAAGTACGGGTACTTTCCGGCGGTGAAAAAACCCGCCTGGCGATGATTAAATTACTTTTGCAACCAGTCAACTTGCTTATCCTGGATGAGCCTACTAACCACCTGGATATCCGCACCAAAGACATTTTGAAAGATGCCCTGAAAGCCTTCGACGGAACCCTGATTCTGGTATCGCACGACAGAGATTTTCTGGATGGCCTGGCGACTAAGGTATTTGAATTCGGCAACAAACGCATTAAGGAGCATTTTGAAGATATTAATGGTTTCCTGCGGAACAAAAAAATGGAAAACCTTCGGGAGATTGAGCGGAAGGGCGTTAAGTAAAAGGCAACTTTGCAAAGTGCTTTTGACAAAAACTAGCCATATGCCTTTTCAAAATTGCTTTCCCTGCTTTTCCTCCTATCGCTTATCTTTTTGCTTTGTTTTCATTGTTCACCGAAAATAGCAGATACAGCAGTAGCTTACTGTGGAAAACGAAGAAATACCAGATGGATGATAAGCGTACGAATACTGGTAAATCTATATATGTCTTTTTAAAAGCCAGATAGAACAAATAATCTGGCTTTTATTTAGTTCACTTTGCCTCTTTTTTCTTAATCGGCCCAGTGGATTTCTACTCAAGTATTCTATGGAAAAGTTAGTACATAAGCCCTCCCATAGAGTACTTGGCCGAATAGTCTATTTATCTTTTGATAACAGGTGTAAAATGGCGGCTGTTGCCAATCCGCCGACTAAATACCAGGCAACGGTCATTGCTTTTGTCTGCGGGGTACGGGAGCTGGGAGCATCGCCAATACCCATGGGCTTTGGTAATACAATGGCACCGATACCTGCTGCCAATCCTAAACCGGCGGCCCGTAGCCAGAGGGTATCTTTGTTTCCGATACCAGCTAGGCTGTAATACAGTGTGTTAGAAATGACATCGCCTACCAAAGCAGCCGTATGCAATTGCTTCCCCTGAGGAGGTTGTATGTCTGCCTTACGCAGGTATTTATCAATAGTACGCATTCCCAGCAAATCCATTCTGGGAGCATCCGGATTAAATTGCCTTACTGTTTCATGAAGCAGAGTGAGCGCAGAAGCACCGGCTAATCCGGCACCGGCTGATTGTAAATAATTCATAGGTTATGTGGCTGTAGGTTTAATAATTCAATTTTGTATATATTCTCTTTTTATACGTGTATGGGGCTGTTGTAAATAGGTATTTCTTCTACAACATACCATCCATTTCTGCCGGACCCAGGTGCCAGGGAATATTCAGTAACTGCGTTCCGTCATCGCCCTTGTGGGGAGGTGCAGAGGTATAATGGCGCTTTAACCACTGACTTAAACCAGCTAAACCTGGAAACAACACCCTTTCAGTAATATTGGCCTGGTCTAATTTATCTCTGATTTCCCACTTTAAACTGGCAGGAATAATTATACGGAAATATAGTTCGGAATGATTTTGCAACCACTGGCTAAGTATGGCATGTGGCGTAGACATCATAGAGAACAAGGCAAACTGATGTACAATTCGCGCATCCAGCGAAGGTGGCTCCAGAAATAAAACAAAGGGTTCTTCCTGTAAAGAGGCTAGTTCTTTTAATGAAGCACAGACCGGTTCCAGTACATCTGGTGTAAATACATTGGACCCTTCGTTATAAATGGCTTCCTGTAATTTTTTGGGTAAATACTGGGTTGATTTTACATAGTTTACACACCAGATAGCAGCATCTTTATCGTAATGACCCAGATGAGCCGTAGCAAAGTGCAAAGCCACATATGGCGAATATGTCCAGTCCAGAAGGCGGGTAGGTAACCCGTGATGCTGTGCTACAGCCAGCCAGTTCCATACTGAATTTCCGGGAGAAGGATTATTATGTGCATACTTTCTAAAATTGCGCAATATATGCGGTTCCAACCGGTCATAAGCACCTCCCAGGCGAATCAGGCTGGTTTTTAAATCAAAGTTCTTATTCCACAATCCGCGGTATAGGTAGGAAGACCGGTAGCGATTAATATTTTTATCCCAGGAGTCCTGAAAAAGGGCTACCTGGAGTTCTTGCCAATTTTGAACAATAATATCTTTAGGAGTTTCCATATATATGAGACAAGCCAGTCAATACCCAATTTTTCTTCAGCCAATCAGCTGCTATAGTATTCTCTTACGTGCTTTTTGTGCGAAGGATAAGGCAGAAGACGATTTTACATATAATAGACATAGATAGCTACACTTACTTAGCCTGATAAACAGCTTTTTATTTTCGGTTGCAGCGCCAGTTTCTTTCAATGAATACGTACTCATGGGTACTGTTTATGCATCACTCAACAGGTATTTAAGAACCTAAATGTATTCGCTTATCCGCTGAGCAAAAGTAATTTACATTCTGAATATTTTCTTGATTAAGGACTATGGAAGCCATACAACTATCCGGAGCCCTACCTGTTCCGGAACATTCAACCTTACGCGTTTGTGACAACTGCGAAACACCAGCTACCGGAAAGTTTTGTGTGAATTGCGGGCAGGAGCATGAACCCAGCAAACTTCATTTTAAGGATTTTGTTGTAGACTATATTCGTTCGCTTATTGACATAGATTCCAGATCGCTAAAAAGCATACGTTGGCTGGTGTTTAAGCCAGGGCTGCTGGATGCACAGTATATCCAGGGCAAACGGGCCAGCTACGTAAGTCCCTCCCAGATTTATTTATGTATGAGTATTATTTTCTTTTTTGTAGCCTCTCAGTTTGATCCCCTAACCCTAGAAAATTCTGCCGAGTTGCTTAATCCGGCAGACCTGGAAGCTATCTATGCTACACAGAAGATGACAGCTACGGAAGTAGATGCTTTATTCCAGGAGAAAGTGCATGATCATTTACCTGCGTTTCTAATGGTGGTGGTGCCTATTCTGGCTCTTTTCCTGGGAGCCTTGTATCGAAGCGGTAAAAAATATTATTTCGTTCACCACCTTACGTTTTCTTATCATTTTTTTGCTTTTCTCTTTCTTATTCTGATTCCTGGCAATTTTAATGAAGACCTGGCTAGTATAGGGCTGCTCAGCCTATTTGTCTATTTGTGGATTGCCCTAAAAAAAGCGTATGAAGAGAGTTTGCTGACAAGTGGCCTCAAAGCAGGAATTACCTGGATACTTGTGATTTTGTTATTGTATGCGTATCTGGACTTTTCGGTGAACTACACGATCGGGGAAATTAAAGCAGATGTAGGGTTGTAAAGCAATTTTGTTTACATAAAAAGTCAGGCATTGTTTCTTGTAGAAATAATGCCTGACTTTTTATATCAGAAGTTATTAAGTAAGCATTTGTTCCAGTTTCTGATAAATTTCCTCCGCCGGTACGCCCTTCGCTATATGCTGCCTGATAAAACCTGCCAGGTCAGTGATTGTTTCAGGGGCGAAACCCATTTGCATGGCCAGGCTCTGACAAACCCGCATTTCGTTGCCAATTACATTCCCATCTATCATCATCATCCATACCAGGTCAAACAGCAGGCGGAAGGTATCTTTTGTGCCTTTAGGGGGAGTAAAAGGTACCTTATCCATATTGTTTCGTATGTCCTGCACCTCTTCCTCGGTAATATCCATCCGCTTGGCTATTTGCATCAGGTTATTTATTTCGTGTGCATCCAGATGGCCATCGGCCATAGCTACTTGTAGTAACTGTTTAATATAACTTTTGCCTTTTCTGCTGATATGCTGTAGTGAATCCATGATAATGTAAAGATGAAATGTTTAAAGCAATAACCTTATACTGTGTAAAGCAAGTGGAGGTTGGTAATCGATAGTTACTAAATTTTAGCAGGATTCACAAGCATTGGAAAGGCACTATACAAAAACCCATGTATGGCTATGGGTTATTTTGCTTTTAAATTGCAACCAGTTTTATTTCATTTATCCGCAGTATTGCATAATTTACCGGATCAATCCACATCTGATATGAATAAACCTATCCTTCCTCTCTATAAACCGTTACTTGCTGTAGGTATTGTTGTATTATCTTGTTCTGTAGCTGCCGGGCAGTCAAGTAAATGGCAAGCCGCCATAGCCAAGCAAGCAGATAAGCTGGAGCCCAAAGTAATAGAATGGCGCAGGGATTTTCACGAACATCCGGAGTTGAGCAACCGGGAGTTCAAAACTGCCGAAAAAGTAGCCGCCCACCTAAAGGCACTAGGCATAGAGGTAAAAACCGGTATTGCGCATACTGGCGTAGTAGGTATTCTGAAAGGAGGAAAACCCGGGCCTGTAATAGCCTTGCGTGCCGATATGGATGGCTTGCCGGTTACCGAGCGGGTTAATCTTCCATTTGCCTCAAAAGCGAAAGGCGAATACAATGGCCAGCCGGTAGGCGTTATGCATGCCTGCGGACACGACACACACGTAGCCATGCTCATGGGAGCAGCAGAGATACTGGCAGGTATGCGCAATGAACTAAAAGGCACGGTGAAGTTTATATTTCAGCCGGCAGAAGAAGGCGCCCCCAGTGGAGAAAAAGGCGGGGCTTCCCTGATGGTAGAAGAAGGAGTATTAGAGAACCCCAAAGTAGACGTAGTTTTTGGCTTGCATATTAATTCGCTGACTGAAGTAGGGAAACTCAAATACCGCCCCGAAGGTACCATGGCCAGTTCGGATGGGCTGCGCATAAAAGTAAAAGGAAAGCAGGTGCATGGAGCCTATCCTTGGGATGGCGTTGACCCAATTGCTGTATCGGCCCAGATCATTAATGGGTTACAAACGATTGTCAGCCGCCAGACAGAACTGATACAGGATGCCGCCGTGGTTACTATTGGCAGCATACATGGAGGCGTACGCGGCAACATTATACCAGAAGAAGTAGAAATGGTAGGCACCATCCGGGCCCTAAATGTAGAAATGCAGAAAAAAATTCATGAAAAAATAAAGCTAACCGCTACTAAAATAGCCGAAAGTGCTGGCGCCACTGCCGAAGTAGATATAACCATTGGCAACCCGGTAACCTATAATGACCCCACGTTAACTTCCCGGATGGTGCCTACGCTGGAAGCTGTAGCCGGAAAAGAAAATGTTATTCTCACCAGAGCTGTTACCGGTGCCGAAGACTTTGCTTTTTACCAGCAGAAAGTACCGGGTTTGTTTGTATTCGTGGGAGGTATGCCCAAAGGAAAAAATCCCTCAGAGGCGGCTCCGCATCATACTCCTGACTTCTTTATTGACGAAAGCGGCATGAAACTGGGTGTAAAAACACTTTGCCAGCTAACATTGGATTATATGGAGGGAAAGAATGGAAAAGTACAGTGATAATACCACCAGACCCTATAAGTATAATACGTTGGTTTACCCGGTTGATATTTTCAGCATAAAACAGTATGAAAATATCTTTCTTTTTGCTCAGCTGTGTATTGTTAATGGCTTCTACCCTATACGGCCAAACAATTTCCCTGCGGGAAGTATGTACCTTGCCTGCTTCGTTAGCAGAGACTTCAGGCCTGGAAACGGCCGGTCCTAATCAGTTCTGGACACACAACGATAGTGGCGGACAAGCAGCCGTGTATGCCTTTGATACGTTAGGGAATATAACCCGTACCATTGCCGTTACCAATGCTGGCAAAACGGATTGGGAAGATATAACCAAAGATGCCGCTGGGAATATCTATGTAGGAGACTTTGGCAATAACGGAAATGACCGCAAAGGTCTGTACATCTACAAAATTCCCCCGCCGGCTTCTATTCCCGGAAATAGTGTAGCTGCTGCAACCATTCAATTCAAATACCCGGACCAGAAAGCTTATCCGCCTGCCGACAACCAGAAGAACTTTGACATGGAGGCAATGATCTTTTTTAATGATTCACTCTACTTGTTTTCTAAAAATCAGACAACACCCTTTAATGGGTACACCAAACTTTACCGCTTGCCTGCGGTAGCTGGTACATACACAGCCGCTTTAGTGGATAGCTTTTATACTGGCACTGATATGCTGAGTGGACAGATTACTGCTGCTGCCATTAGTCCGGATAAGCAGCGGCTGGCATTACTTACTTATACTAAGATTTATGTTTTCAGCGAATTCAGCGGATCACGGTTTTTTAGCGGAAAAGTCAGCAGGTTAGACATGAGCAGGCTGTCACAAAAAGAAGGGATAGCCTTTATGGATAATTGTACGGTCTATGTAACGGATGAAGAGTTTATGGGTACCGGGCGTAAGTTATATCAGGCAAACATTTGTACAACGACCACTGGGTTAAACCATTCTGTCCCAGATCCTTCGCTTCATATTCAGAAAATTTATCCGAATCCTGCTCTGGCAGAGGTAGCTATACATTATCAGCTACCGTATGCTTCACACAATGCTCAGTTATTAATCTACAACTTGTATGGCCAGGAGATAAGCCGGAATCCTCTGCAACCATCGGCTGCTTCTATGGTGTTACCAGTAAGTGGATGGCCGGCCGGTATCTATTATTGCCGCATAGAAACTGGCATACACTTCGGCTACACCTACAAACTGGCAATAGCTAAATAGGGTCAAGTATTTCTTGAGAACTTGCTGCTAGAAAATGCGTACCTGTACATAGACTACCTTATATAGGAGAAAAAACTATGGCAAATGCAGGTAAATATTCAATAAACAATCCGGCTGTACCGCATGCAGCACAGCCAGGTATATCATATGGCCATTCCGGCGCCATGCAACCACAGGTACCGCTAAGAGATATCCATGAGTTGAAATGGATAGAGCGGGTGATTAACGTAATGGATAACCGCTTCCGCATTCCAGGTACCAATATCCGTTTTGGCTTAGACCCTATTATTGGGCTATTCCCTATTGTAGGAGAAGCTGTTACATTCAGTATCTCCAGTATTCTTATTTTGTCTATGGTGAAATATGGGGTAAGCCGGAAAGTCATTATAAAAATGATAGGCAATGTAATGATCGATGCGGCAGTGGGAAGTATCCCTTTGATAGGCGACCTTTTTGATGTGGCGTATAAAGCTAATTACCGGAATTATAAATTACTGAAAGAACATCAGCTGGAAGGAAAACACAGTGGAAGTGGCACCGGCTTGCTGATAGGTGTAGGATTGGTTTTACTGGTACTATTAGGTGTGGTGGTGTTTGTACTGTGGAAACTGATCGACTGGTTTATTGGCTTGTTTTAACAAAACAGAAGGTAGGTATAGAAGGCAAGTATCTTTCCTAAGTTACGTGTACCTACTTGCCTTCACATACATTCTATCATTCAACTACTGGGTTAGTTAACTCAAGGCTGTAGAGTATTGCATGAGGCTTAGGAGTTAGTGCCTGGCCAATGGGTATAAACAGCGGTAAATCCCAACTTTTTTTAGTTTCGTTTTAAAACAAAGGTATAGTCTGTACGTACGCCTTTGCCATTTACGGTTCCTGCTTGCCAGACAGGCATTAAGGAAGCAATTCTTTTCAATTCCTTCTCTAATGGAGGATCTGCGTTAAAAGCAGGTTTTAACTCAATAACTTTTCCTGATTCATCTATCTTGGCTGTAATGTATACTTTTCGGCCTAATTTTATTTCATTCGGGGAGTTTTCTACCTCGTTTCTGATAAACTCTTCCAGTTCCTCATGACCGCCGGGAAAGGAAGGCGGATTTTGTGTTTTTACATCTTCTGTTGCATAGTAAGTAAGTTCCGTAATAGGGTTGTTTTGAGCAGACAAGCTGGCTGACAGCAAACAACTAAGTATACCTATACAGAAGGCAACCAGTGTCGATTTAACCTGTAATGGGGTTGTAAGTAGCTCTTTCATGCGATTCAGGTGATTGATTCATGTCTCAGATGTAATTCTATAGCTGAAGGTTGCTTGTATTCTCTAATTTTTTCTCATACCGGGTATTAGTCAGGAAATCATCTTTTGCTTTGGACTGGTAAGTGTACATCGTAGCTGGTAGTCATGGAGCCTGGTAGCCCTTCCGCAGAAATTCCTTCAACATGTACTTCATAAGTGCCTATGTTATCAGCATTGTAAAAGGTTACCTGGGCTTTCCCATTAGCATCTGTTGTGATGGAAGAATTCCAGTAGATAAGTGGCCGGAGATCTGGTTTTTGCCGTTCTGCGTTGGGATTGTCATATACTGGTGAATAAAATTCTCTGGTTTGGGAGTAGCCCCTGAAAGGAATTTTCATCAGGCCCGGTAGATCGGCCGGATAAAAGTCTCCACTGCGGGTATAGGCAGCAATAACTCCATTTTGCCCGAAGTTGCCAAAACGGGCTAATTTCTCGGGCCTACCAAATACTTCAACCGCTTGTACGGATGCCGGGTCGAGCGTAAGAAGAATATCATTCGTAGTAAACAACAAGCCATCTACAAAATAAACAGGTTCTTCTGTAAAATACATTTTGCGTTTGATGTTGAGCACTCTCAGGCTATACACGCCTTTCTTATCTTTAATAATTAGGCCAGGTACAATCTCTTTTAAGGTTTCGGGCATACTGGGAAACTGATTGTACTTGTCAAGCTCAATGATGTGATCGGCGGGCACATCGGCCACAGTCATCCGCACAGGTTGTTTATCATCTTCTGTCGCTTGTGGCTCTTGGCTATCTTCTTCTGTTTTATAAGCTGCTTGTATTTTTGATAACTGGCTGGTTTTATGAATAAAGTTTGTAACCTTCTCCTGAGCAAAATCCTGCAAGGGTACCGGAGGCAGGGAAATAGCCAGGCTGGTATCCAGTATTGATTGCAAACCAGTTTGGCTGATGGGCCGTAAAAACACATCCTTATCCTGAAAGTAATTGAAATCCATAAATTCAAATTTCCCATCTTGATCTGTGTATTCCTGATAAAATGCGGGATTGCCCCCAGGCACCGACAACGTGACCAGCTGATTAGGAACTGGCGATTTAGTAGAGGCATTTATTAACTGGCCTGCCAGAGAGAGGCCATTTTCCATATCATAGCGGATACCGGGTAATGTACTTTGTAGTACTTCTTTCCAGGAAAACCTTCGCCATCCTTGCGTCAATAGTAAGTAATCTAAGGCTTTATCGGCTTTGGTATCTGCGGAAAAGTAGTATTCAGGTTGCTCCACATATCCTTTCAAATCGGAGCTTAGCAGGAGATAGCTGCGGATGGTTTGTGTATATTCCGGCCTGGTTACCTGGCTTGCATCGGTAATCACCATTGCCATAGTAGCAGCCACCGGATTGCCGCTTTTATCCTGCGCTGTAATATCCAGGCTTACTTTTTCTCTAGGGTTATATATTTTTTTTCCTGGTGATACCTGTATACGTACATATTCTCCATGCTTTACAAACGCTAATCTTTCACATCTGGCATTGCCCAGCTCATCAAAGGCGGTGATCTGTACTATGCCTTCTGGCAACGTATGTTTAGGAATAGAAATAAGGGCATCTGCAGAGGAAGAAGTTGCCGAGAAAAGCACTTTTCCCCTGGCTTGAGCAATGATGCTTGCCTGTGATAATCCATTTCCTTTTGACTGAAGCTGTACTTTTATAACGTCCGAAGAAGTATTATCGGTTGTCATAACCCAGCCATCACTCAGCGGAACAGGCAGCGGGTACCAGAGCGTATCGCCCACAGATGTTACCAGGGTAGCGGTATACGTCTGGCCTGTTTGCGGTTGCAGTTGAAAAGCTCCCATTCCTGCATGGAAACTTTGAAAACTTGCCGCTGTGTCACCACGCTGACTGGTGATGATGCCTTGTACGTCTACTCCTTTACCTAGCTTGTTTACAGCTTTGAAGGCCACCGTACTTGTCAACCCACTCACCAGATTGCCACCTTCCGGGAAAAATTGTAAATCGGCTACGGGAAGTGCTTCCCCGGAAACCAATGTAGTGGGCTGATCGGGTTGATAAACTTGGATAGACTTGGAAAAAACAGAATGGGTACCTGCATTTAGCATCCATTTAGTGTATGCCCTAAGCGTGTATTTGCCGGAAGGCAAGCCGGCAGGGAGCACTAGATCGCCAGAGGCTCCATTGTTTTCTACCCGCAATTTAAGTGTGTGGATTAGCTTCTGTGCATCATTCAGCAAATCTACATAGATAACCCGGCTCCTGCTATGTGGGGTATGTTCGCTTGCATCTACCTGAAAAGCTTTTAGCCAAACAGTTTCCCCGGATGTATAATAGGGCCTGTCGGTCATCAGATAAAGTTTGTCTGGCTGGTAATGTTCAGTATACGTAGCTAGCCTGGCTTTAATAGTTTGAATCAACGGGGAGTCAGGTACTTGAAAGGCCACAAGCCCAGTAGCTAGTAGAAGCAAAAAAGCCAGGCAGAAAGAGTAATATTTGCTGTGAGTGAACATAATGCCAGAATTAGTAATAGGTTATTCTACCCAGTAAGGAGGGGTAATAGGGGTACGCAGGATACTTTCGTAACAAGGGTAACAAGGCGGCGGAGGCCCACTTGATGGAGGTGCTACTACAGGTAGGGGGCCGGAAGGGTTTTTTGCTACTGTAGACCGGTCTATCTGTATCCCATTAGCTTTTATATCGGATGCGCCAAAGTAGCCTAGTACAATTTCTTCTGCATCCGTTACATTACCTATATTTCCCCGGACGGTGGCAGGTGGCTTATCGAAGATGCCGCCCACATTTTTGCTTTGATCTTCCAGGGCTTGCCAGAATTTAAAGGCTTCTCTGGTTAAGGAATGTTGTTCGTAGTAGAGAAAATACTTGGATCTGGAGTTGTAAGGCACAACAGCCACCAGTTGCCGGCTGATAAGCGCACCATTTGTCAGCCTGTCGGAAGCTACATTAACACACCCATTACACCGTTTTATTTCCCAGCAATCGCTGCAACAAGTCAGGATAGTAGGTGTAGTAGACGGAGGCACCGTTTCATTGAAGCAATACTGAATTTTTTCATAATGCACCCAGTTCCACCGGTAGAAGTCTTCTGTAGCTGCTGGGTCTCTGGTATCCACATATACATAAAAACCCTCTTCGATGCCCGGCGACCCTTCTACAAATTCGTAATAGATGTTTTCAATAGCCGGCGTAGCTTTAATTAATTCTGGTTGGGACTGATATTTTTTACCATCCGCTGTTTCTATAGATAGAGTATACCTTCTGCCTACCTGTCCCTGGATACCCCCAGCCTGAGTTTTATAGATACCCGGGCTTGTTTCCTGCAAAATTTCACTAGTTCCGGCATCGTCACTGATGCGCACCGTGGCCCCTGGTACCAAAAAATTGGTGCCGTCGCTGCCGGTAGTGTATTTGGCAGTTTTCGTAAGTTTAACGGTGTACGGCCCCGGTAAAGTGCTGATTAATCCATCAACCACTAACTTTTCGCTGGCATCTGGCAGGTCTACCCCTATCTGCTGTACACAGGTAGTGAGCAGTAAAATCGGAAGTAGCAACACAAATAATCTTTTCATAACAGGCATCAGAACTTGAAATTATAGGTAATAGAGGGGAACATAGAAGCAAAAATGGAAAGCTTATATGCTTCGGGAGTGGCTCCATTGGTAGCCCGGAAAAAGACAGAATACGCATTTTTGCGGCTGTAGACGTTGTAAATGGAGAATGTCCAGCTGCCATCCCATTTTTTGTTACGCCGGTGGTTGCCATCTACGGTTGCCGATACATCCAGGCGGTGGTAATCCGGAATGCGGTTCTGGTTGCGTAAGTCATAATTGGCTACCGACACGCCACCCACCACATATTTAGATTCCGGATAGGTTACCGGCCGGCCAGTACTATACACAAAGTTGGCAGATAAGTTCCAGCGGCGGTTTTTCTGAAAAGCCATTACTACATTCAAGTTGTGCGGCTTATCATAATTGGCCGGGTAATACTTTCCCCGGTTAATGCGTTCTTCCGGATACTGGCCATCTACCTGAATAAAGGTACGGGAATACGTATAACTGGCCCACCCGGTAAGCCGGCCAACAGTTTTCTTCACCTGGGCTTCCAGGCCATAGGCTTTTCCTTTGCCTGCCAGTAAATCTGCTTCAATAGCCTGGTTTAGCAGCAGACTTGCCCCATCTTTATAATCTATAATATTATTGATCTGCTTATAATACACCTCTACAGACGTTTCATAGGCGTTGCCGAAAAAGTTCTTGAATAATCCCAGGGCTAGCTGGTCGCCAATCTGGGGTTGTACATACTGGTCACTCAATTTCCAGCGGTCGGTAGGGGCAGCAGCGGTTGTATTGGAGATCAGGTGAATATACTGGCGCATCCGGTTATAACTCAGTTTAATAGAACTGTTGCTGTTGAGGCTGATTTTGGCTGATATTCTGGGCTCGAATCCCTGGTACTGCTGGGCTACCTGTCCGTTTCTATAGGTGGTAGTATCTACAATGGTATAAATTTCCCGTGGAACACCTTCTTCATAGGTATACCGTTGGCCTGGTCCTCTGTTCTGGAACATCGAAAACCGCACGCCATACATTAGCGTCAGTACCGGATTTATCCGGAACTCATCATTTAAATACAAAGCCGATTCCAGGGCATGTTCATTATTGAGATAGACTGGCAAGGTAAGGGAGCCTGTGCGGGGTACCAGGCTGCCTGGAGATAATATATATTGAATCACACTAGCGCCGGCATCTGTTTTGTGTTTATCGCCGGAGAAATACGTAAGGCTATATTCCAGGTTCCGGTAATCAATCTTAGCAGGCAAATCAAATGCATTAGGTCCTTCCGGATTGGTGATTTTAGAGGTATACTTGCTATACACGGCTACAGCATTGGAAAATAGTTTTTTGCTGAACGCATGTGTCCAGCGGAGGGTAGCATTGGAATTACCCCAATTGAAAACGGTGCTGGAAGAATTTACTGCCACCGTAGCAATAGAGTCGGCCGGTAACCTGAATACATCTTTTCCCAGATAGCCGGAGATAGATAGTTTGTTCTTATCATTCAGCAGATAGTCTATTTTACCATTAATATCATAAAAATGGGCCTGCGTGCCTTTAACCGATTCATTAGGCACCATTTTCAGCAGCCAGTCGGCATATGAACCCCGGGCTGCTACCATTACCGCAAGCTTATTAGGAATGATTGGGCCTTCCAGCGCCAGACGGTTAGATACCAGGCCAATTCCGCCCTTGCCTGTCCATTTTTTAGGAGCGGCATCCCGCAAGGTAATGTCTAATACAGAAGCGATACGGCCGCCAAATTGAGCCGGTATGCCTCCGCGGTACAGCGTAACATCTTTTACAATATCTGGATTGAATACAGAAAACAACCCGAATAAGTGGGAGGAATTATATACCGGTGCATGGTCCAGTAGAATCAGGTTCTGATCGGTGCTACCACCCCGCACATTAAAGCCGGTGGCTCCTTCGCCTACGGTAGTAACGCCAGGCAGCAGCAATAAGCTTTTTACAATATCCACCTCACCCAACAAGGCAGGCATTTTGCGGATGGTTTTAATATCGAGCCGGGCCACACTCATTTCTGGTTTGGCTATATTCCGGTCGGCAGCTTCTCCAAAAACGGTAACTTCTTGCATTTCTACGGCCTGGTCAAATAGCTCTACATTCAGCGTCTGGTTATTTTTAATGTTGACTTGTTTTTTCTCAGGCTTATAGCCAATATAGTTGAAGGTAATAGTATAGGTGCCGGAAGGAATGGTTAAAGAATAAAATCCGGTATTGTTGGTGACAGTGCCGGCTTTTAATTCTTCCACATAAATAGTTGCTCCCATAATAGACTCCCCGGTACTTTTTTCGCGGATATTGCCGCTGATTTTCACTTTCTGCCCATTTTTATCCGGACCGAATTTTCTGAAAGTAGCTTGGGTGTTTGCCGCCGAAGGAGGGTCTGGCGTAACGGACTGTTCAGTTGAAGGACTATTTGGTGCCGGAGTAGAGGCTATTGAACTATCAGGTGTATTGGTTGGAGCAGCCTCTCTTAGCAGAACAATGGTTTGTTCGTCATATAAGACAAAACGTAATCCGGTTCCGCTGAGCATCTTTTCCACAACTCCGGCTACTGGCTCATTGGATAGCGAAGTGCTTATCTTCATATTGCCTATCCATTCTTTTTTGTAAAAAAATCTAATGGGGTACTTTCCTTCCAGGTCCGTAATTACCTCCTGTAAAGGTTGATTGGTATAGGTAGCAGTAATAGAAATGGGCGTGCTGTTCTGAATTTGAGCATTGGCATTTTGCAGCAAGAAAATAGTTAAAAGCAAGAATAAAATTCTTTGTAGGTAAAAGTTCACTATACGATAGGCTAGAAATACGGAAGATTGAATTGGTTGATAAGTAAAACAAAAAATTTGAATAATACAAAAATTAGGTAAGTCTTGTTTTTAGCAAAGGGGTTAGTTTGCATAATTTGTTCTATTCTTGTTTAAACCAGTATTTAGTACTTTCTTTATCTAATCTGGGCTTTATGAAATGGGATTTACTATCTTAAAGCTTTTAGAAAAGAACTAAAAGATGATAAGAAGGGCAGATATATAGATCTCCCTCTTTAGAATATGCTACAATAGTCTACATAGTTACAAGCAAGTTTATACTATATGAAACTCGTTTTTCTGGATACCAAAACCATGGGAGATATTCCCAACCTGCACCTGTTAGATAAGTTCGGCGACGTTGCCTATTACCAGACCACCAATCCGGATCAGACACTGGAACGGGTGAAGGAGGCAGATATCATTATTACCAACAAAGTAGTGGTAGACAGACGCATTATTGAGCAAGCCAAAAATCTGAAACTGATTTGTGTATCGGCCACCGGAACTAATAATGTAGATAAAGAAGCTGCCCAGGAAAGGGGAATTCCAGTAAAAAACGCTGCCGATTATTCTACCTACAGTGTAGCCCAGGCAACTTTTTCCTTATTGCTGCACCTGTTAAATAAAGTTTATTATTTTGATGGCTATGTAAAAAGTGGCGGCTATTCCCAGACAGATATATTCACCCATTTTGGCCGGACTTTTTGGGAAATTAATGGCAAACGATTTGGTATTATTGGCTTAGGCAATATTGGCCGGCAAGTGGCAAAAATTGCCGATGCCTTTGGCGCAGAAGTGGTCTATTATTCAGCATCCGGCAGGAATACCGATCAGCCTTACCTGCGCCTGGAACTGGATGAGTTTCTCCAAACATGTGATATTGTTTCTATTCATGCCCCCTTAAATGAATACACAGCCAACCTTATCAACTACGACCGCCTGCGACTAATGAAGAAGTCAGCCATTTTATTAAATGCAGGCAGAGGCGGCATTATTCATGAGGCCGATTTAGCCAGAGCCCTGAATGAGGATTTGATTGCCGCAGCAGGAATTGATGTGTATGAAAAAGAACCTATTGCCTTGCAAAATCCGCTGTTGCAGGTAAAAAATAAAGAGAAACTCGCCTTAACCCCTCATTTTGCCTGGGCAAGCATAGAAGCCCGTACCTTGCTAATGGACATTGTCGGACGGAACATTCAGGCATTTCTAAAAGAGGAAAAGTAATGTGTTTCTATCTCTTGTATTTGAGCAGCAATGAGTATTTTATTTTTAATGATTCTCGGATTATTTACACCAAAAGTATGAAAGAGAAAATTAAATTATTAACCCTAATCTCTTTAAGTTTAATATTAGGATGGACTTTTCATAGTGTTTGGGAGCATTACAAATATGAAATTTTTAAACCACGTTTTTTTGATTCTTATGATAGCTTTGATACCTTCTACCACTTATTTAGTACGGATTCAACTTATCAGAAAGAACACATAGGGTTACCATTACCATATAAAGTATGGATAGGTGAACATTATGAATTAGTTAAGGAGGAAACATGGAAAGAACCTAAACATGTAAACGTGCCTATGGATTTTGAAACTATATTGTATGATAATTTTGACGGGGAAATGACCGGTGGTAAAAGATTACTGATATACAATAATACTTTTTATTATTTTGAGTTCCAAAGGGAAAAGGAGACTTGGTATCTAATTAAAGTAGATACATTTATATAATTACATGCTGGTCATAAAAACCGAGAATCAATTTATTTAATAGACCCATGATCTAGCCTAACCCACTTTGAGGCTCAAGCCCAGGTTTGAACATCCTTCTCTACGCTCTGAAGGATGTGGCAACTAAGGAAATAATATTTACCCGGATGTAAAAAACACGAAAATCTTTGAGGGTAAAATGAAAGATTTATCTCTATACATATAAGAAGCTCCCTTCGTATACATACCGGTTTTTTTATCTTACCTAAAAATAGGATTGATTGAATACTATGTATAAATTATTTGAGAAAAACCTTTGCATTTTACAGATAAGGGCAGGGTTGCTTTAGTTAATCAATCCACCTATGCACAGAAGAAATTTTATGAAAGCTACTTCCTTAGTTGGAGGAGCCGCCTTATTGGGAGGAACCAGTTCTCTGGTAGGACTAACGGTACCAGCCACTATTCATATATCCGATGAACAGCTCTGGTTCAACCGTTCCATGCGGTGGGCCCAACTGGCCTTTGTGGAAAATGACCCTGGCCGCTACGATCCTGATTTCTGGCTTAGCTATTTCAAACGTATCCATGCCGACGGAGTATTGTTAAGTGCCGGTGGGGTAGTGGCCTTTTATCCAACTAATATTCCGCTGCATCACAAAAGTCCCTGGATGGGTAATTCTGATCCGTTGGGCTATCTGGTGGAAGGATGCCGGAAAATGAACATGAACATAATTCTGCGGACAGATCCGCATGCTACCAGGCAGGATATGTATGAGGCCCATCCAGATTATATTCATACAACCGCTGAGGGAGAAAAACGCCGCCACTGGGCCAATCCGGATTTGTGGGTAACCTGTGCCTTAGGTCCTTATAATTTTGATTTTATGACCAACGTGAACAGGGAAATTATGGAGCAGTACCAGCCGGAAGCCATTTTCTCTAACCGCTGGTCTGGCCATGGACTCTGTTACTGCGAACACTGCAAGCGGAATTTTAAAGCCTATTCTGGGTATCAATTGCCGCCTACCACTTCTTCCGGGCTTAGCACGGCCATGGCTGCCGGGGATAAATCTGACCCGGCGTACCGCAAATACGTTCAGTGGCGGACCGAACGGCTGAAAGAACTGTGGTTCCTCTGGGATGCCGAAATCCGCAAGCAAAAATCATCGGCCAGGTTTATTCCCAACGGCTTTCCCGATAAGCTCCTCACCGGCAAACATTCCGATTTCTTTTTTGCCGATCAGCAGGCCAGAAGTGGCGTTATTCCTCCCTGGTCGAATGGCAAGCATGCCAAAGAACTGCGGGCTACCATGGGGATGAAACCACAAGTAGGTATTTTTAGTGTGGGCATAGAAGAACCATACCGTTGGAAAGATTCTGTACAAAATGAGGCGGAAATCAGGATATGGGTGGCCGAAGGTACAGCCAATGGCCTGCTTCCCTGCTTTGTGAAGTTCGGTGGGTTCATTTACGACAAACGTTGGATGGACACCGTAGCCGAAATTTACCAGTTACATCACAAGCATGAACGGTACTTGCGGAATACAGCGCCTATAGCCAGAGTAGGAATGGTATATTCAGAACAAACCAACCGGAACTATGGCGGAAAGCCCTGGCAACAGAAAACAGAAGATCATGCCTATGGTATGTATCATGCGCTCATAGAAGAACGGATTCCTTTTGAAATGGTAAACGATGGGTTGCTAGATGCGGAACACCTCAAACCCTATAAACTACTCATCTTACCTAATATTGCCGCCTTGTCGGATGCGCAGTGCAGCCAATTAAAGGAATTTGTAACTAAGGGTGGAAGCCTGGTAGCTACCTACGAAACATCCTTGTACGATGAAGAAGGCAAGCAGCGGCCAGACTTTGGCTTGAAGGATTTATTTGGTGTGTCTTTTAATAAAGAAGTAGAAGGGCCCCTGAGAAACAGCTATCTGCGTTTGAAAAGTGATGCCGGAACTAAAAAGTTTCATCCCGTACTTAGTGGCCTGGAAGATGCCTACCGGATGATCAACACAGTTCATCAGGTAAAAGTGGTCTCAGATATGGCTTTTCCTGCCCCGGTAACCATTATCCCGACTTATCCGGATTTGCCGATGGAAGACGTATACATGCGTGAACCGGAAGGCAATACGCCGGGGCTTTATTTGCGGGAAATTGGCAAAGGACGCATAGCTTATATTCCAGGGGATATAGACCGTACGTTCTGGCAACTGATGAGCACTGATCATGGAAAACTGCTTTGCAATACCATCCGCTGGGCTTTAAATGAAGACCCGGTAGTAGAAGTAAAAGGCAAAGGAATAATAGATGTAACTGCCTGGCAGCAAAAAAACTCCATGACCGTGCACCTGGTAAACCTGACCAATCCCATGATGATGAAAGGACCATTCCGGGAGATCATTCCGCTGGATGCCCAACAAGTCAGTATCCATGTTCCGGCAAATACAAAAGTAAATGCTGTGCAGCTACTGGTAAGCGGACAAAAGCCTGCCTTCAAAATTAATGCGGGCAAACTCACCCTTACCGTACCCAAAATAAACGACCTGGAAATAATTGCCCTGGATCTGGCTTAGTTGCAATACTTCTATGACTTACAGCAAAGTGCAGTAAAAGACTACAGATGAGGAAACGATAACAGCTTTTGCAAAAGGCACCTTATGCGATCCTTACAGGACAAGTCTTTGGCATAGGAAGCAGGTTGTGCGGATTCTATAGAGTAATGTTGCAAAAGCGAGGCCTGCCCGGCTACGAGTGCAAAAGCTATCTATAAAGAGTAGGGCAATGTTTAGCTGTATTTCTTATAGCAATACAAGACTGTAAACCTAACATTTTCTATCCATATCATTAAACCTACAGGAGGCCTCATTCATGAACTGGACACAAGTCATAGACCCATTTAATAACATGGCTTTATCGGCCTTGGTGGCCATCATCCCCATACTGGTAATCTTCTGGGCCTTGATCATTAAAAAGATGAAAGGCTACCAGGCAAGTTTATTAGCTACTGGCATTGCCATCCTGATAGCTATACTGGTATATGGAATGCCAGTAAAGTTAGCCCTGCTATCTACGGCCAATGGCATACTCTACGGCTTATTCCCTATCTGCTGGATCATCATCAGTGCAGTGTTCCTGTTCAACATTACGGTGAAAAGCGGCCAGTTCGAAATTATTAAACACTTCATGGCTTCTATTACCTCCGACAGGCGGTTGCAGGCCTTACTCATAGCTTTTTCTTTTGGGTCTTTTTTAGAAGGTACGGCAGGCTTTGGGGCTCCGGTAGCCATTACAGCAGCTATGCTGGTAGGTTTAGGCTTTAATCCATTATATGCCGCGGGAATATGCCTCATTGCCAATACAGCGCCAGTAGCTTTTGGTGCTATAGGTATTCCTATTACGGTTGCTTCCCAGGTATCTTCCATCCCGGAAATGGCTATTTCCCAGATGGTAGGCCGGACCTTACCTATCTTATCTATCTTGCTGCCCTTTTATCTGGTAATGCTGATGTCAGGCTTCAAAAAATCTATGGAAGTGCTGCCAGCAATCCTGGTATCAGGTTTTTCATTTGCCTTTTTGCAGTGGTTTTCTTCCAATTATTTAGGTCCTGCCCTGCCAGATGTTATTGCCGGGATTGGTTCTATTGTGTGCCTGATTGTGTTCTTGAAGCTATGGAAACCCAAGAACATCTGGCGTTTTGCCAATGAACCTGCTCCCACCATTGATACAGAAATTACCTATACGAATGGGCAGATCATCCGGGCCTGGTCTCCCTTTATATTTCTTACCATTATGATTATTGCCTGGGGATTGCAACCGGTAAAAGATGTGTTGAATGCCATTGGTCTGGTGCAGTTTGAAATGCCGCAGCTGCACAATGTAATCGTAGACAAGAATGGAAGCACATTGCCCCATATTTACAAATTCAATTACCTTTCTGCTTCTGGAACAGCTATTTTGCTTTCAGCTATTATGGCCATACCCATCCTGGGACTGACTTTTAAAGAAGGTGTACAACAGTTTATCGTAACACTGAAGCAACTTACCTTTCCTATTATTACTATCGCTTCGGTCTTGGGTTTTGCCTACATTGTAAATGATTCTGGCATTACCATTACCATGGCCGAAGCACTGGCCAATACTGGCGTGTTGTTTCCGTTCTTTGCTCCGGTACTAGGTTGGCTAGGCGTATTCATTACTGGCTCCGATACTTCGGCCAATGCTTTATTTGGCAAACTGCAAGCGGCTACGGCTACCTCCATAGGGGTAGACCCAGTGGTTACCGTAGCGGCCAATGTTTCTGGTGGCGTAGTGGGTAAAATGATTTCTCCCCAATCTATAGCCGTAGCAGCTGCTGCCGGACATCTGGTGGGCAAAGAATCGGAGCTATTCCGCTTTACGGTAAAGCACAGTTTTATTATGCTGGCATTTATCTGTGTGTTGGTGTTATTGCAAGCCTATGTCTTTACCGGGCTCATTCCTGCCTACCAGAAGCTTGACCCTAATGGGAAGTTATCTGTTCCTGATGTATCCACAGGCTATCTATATCTGCTAGCCCTGGCAGGTGTATTAGCTAGTATTAGTGCCGCCATTATCTGGTCTAATAAAAAGGCCAAAGCCGACCGGGGAGAAAATTTGATTACTAAATAAAGTATCTATAGACTATTGCTTGTCGCCTAAAATAGCCGGTAACGTTCTGGGGCTTTATTCAATGGCGTAACTAGAGCTCATGAATTTACTCTATACTGCTCTACCAAAGATAAACGGGATTTGAAGGTTATTGGTCAGCCGTCATTTCTTGTCGTAAGCAAGGCTAAATTGTCAATGTGCACAAAATGTTTGAGGTTCAGGGTGTCAAAGGCTAAGCCATGTACAATTGCTGTAGCAGCGATAAATAGGTCAGGCTTGTCTATGGTTTTTCGCTTGGTCCTGAGTTGCCCGACAATTTCTGCTGCTTGTCTGGCTGCCTTCCCGTCAAAGTCCAAAACAGTCAGCCTTAGCAGCATTCCTTCCCAAAACTGCTTGTGTAATTGGGTGGCCCCATTATATACTTCAAATTCGGTAATACTTGAAATATAAAGCCGGTTGTATTGCCTGAAATGTGCAACGAGCCTTGAATTTGCCTTGTCTGTCTTGCGGAAATAGTCAATAAGAATGCTTGTATCAATCATTAACTTTTTGTCCGCCATGCTGCAATACTTTTTCTGTTTTCTTCAATAATGGCTATGTCTTTGTCGCTATATACCGGGCCATTGAGCAAAAAGTGAATGAAGTCATCTTCTTTGTTGTCAGAAGCTGGCTTTTCTTCATCAAGTTCCTTACGCAATCTGGCTTTCTGTGCCGGTGTCAGGGCCTTTACCATTGACAATAGTTGTTGAAACGGTACTTCTACTTTAATTTCCATAGTGTCTTATTTAAGTATTTTGTCAATAGGTAGTGTTTAGAATAAAATGGCGATAATGGAGAAGGTGTTGCTGAATGCGGGGAATTTGGAATACGTAAGCCTGGAAAACCTACAAAAGTTAAATAGTATCCCTTTTGCTGAAATGCGTTACGTCTACCCTGCTTTTGGCAAGACTTTTTTATGGCGCATTTTTCTTTTCATACGGTTCTTTGTCCATTTCAAATTCTGTCGTATATGTTCCCCAACCCATAAACTTATAGTAAATAGTCATAGCGTCATAATGACTACTCGCATAAAAAGTATGAATTAATTTACTGCCGGACTCTAATAGTTTTCTACAATCGTTACCACGTTCATCTGCTAAACAAAGTGTAGTCAAACCCTTATGGTCTTCCCAAATTTCGTGTTTTACATTGTCAGAAGGCAACCAACCCAATTCAAATTCTTCAATATAACTTTTAAGTTCGTCGAATCTGTTAATACCGTCTAAGTCTGTGCATACGATTTTTAGGTTCTCAAGATCTGCTGTCTCGGGTAAGCAAGTTGCAAAAAAGCATTGCCAAAAAGTGTCTGCTAATGTATCGTCATTATGCCAAGTGGTCATTAGGCCAATCTCGTTATGATTTTCCATTGTTTCCATAATGACCATAGTTTCGTCAAAAAGGTCATGAAGTTTTTCTCCGAAATGCCCGTGTCCTTTAAACTCTAAAATATTTTTTGAAATAGAAGTTCGAACAAATGTGTCAAAATTATCAATGTCAGGTTCATTGTTGGCAATAGCAAGGCAAATCCAATCCTTATCAGGAAGTTGGTTGCCAAACTTGTCATAGTCTAACCAAAAAACGTGTCTGCCAAAATATTTTCCTATTAGGTTCACGGTTGTCCCTTAAAATACCATATAACCTCTAAATATACGAAAGTTTCGTCGCAGGTTTTGTATTGTTTAGTGCTATTCTAAGAAAGTATGGTAGTATAATTGTCGTAGTTTTTGTAGTGTCGCTAAAATATTAATCTTAGTAAACCGGCTGTAATACTCAGACTACATCTGTTAAACGGGCTTTCTGTTTTTTCTACTAATCTGTTGTGCAAATATACAGTGCAATTGCCTCTTAATTAATAAATTAAGGCTCCATGATACATAGTAGCTTTTGCTTATATTAAAATAACTACAAAATCTTTTCATTTTTGAAGATTAGTTAGTACTTTATCCTGCTTTGAAAATTGCTTATTGGACATACAATAGCTGTACCCTATGACCGTCGGACTTTTTGTACCCTGTTATGTAAATCAGTTATACCCTTCTGCGGCAATAGCTACGTTAGAATTGCTTCAACAACTGAATGTAGATGTAGTATATCCGCTCAAACAAACCTGCTGCGGGCAACCCATGGCTAACTCTGGTTTTGAACACCTGACGCAAAAATGCAATGACCTGTTTATCCAGAATTTTGCCCAGTTCGATTATATCGTGGCTCCTTCGGCCAGTTGTGTATTGCATATAAAAGATCATTTACACTCGCCTGAACAGGAAGAAACAGCTACTGGCATACGAAATAAAATCTATGAACTGGTAGAGTTTTTAACTGATGTCTTAAAAGTTGAAAAGCTGAATGCCCGGTTTCCGCATAAAGTAGGGGTACATCATAGCTGCCACGGGTTACGGGGATTGTATCTGGCACAAATGAGTGAATTAAATGCCGCACCCTTCTCAAAACCTCATCAATTACTCAACTTAGTGCAAGACCTGGAACTGGTAACACTCGACAGGGGCGATGAATGCTGTGGGTTTGGCGGCACCTTCTGTATTGCCGAAGAAGCCGTATCTGTAAAAATGGGCAAAGACCGGGTAACCGATCATCTGAAAAATGGCGCGGAATATATTACCTCCTCCGACCTTTCCTGTCTCATGCATATGGAAGGTATTCTTCACCGGAATAAAAGCAACGTAAAAGTGGTACACATTGCCGAAATATTAAACTCACGTATATGATGCAACCTGCAACAAAAGACCATGCGGCCTTATCAGAGATATTTATTAAAGACGAAGAACGGGTAAACTGGCATGATGGCTCCTTGTGGTGGATCAGGCAGAAACGGGATAAGGTAGCTAAACAGATTCCAGAATGGGAAAGTCTACGGGAAGTTGCCTCTGGTATCAAAAGCAATGTAATTTCAAATTTGCACGAATACCTGTTGCAGTTTGAAGCCAATGCCAAAAAGAATGGAATAACCGTACACTGGGCAGCCGATGCCGAAGAACACAATGCTATTGTGTATTCTATCTTGAAAGCCAAAGAAATAAACCAGTTGGTGAAGAGTAAATCCATGCTAACGGAGGAATGTCATCTGAATGAATACTTGCAGGAACGGGGCATAGATGTAATCAACTCTGACCTGGGTGAATACATTCAGCAACTGGCCAAAGAGCCGCCAAGTCACATTGTATTGCCTTGTATCCATAAACGGAAAGAAGAAATTGGCGAATTATTTCATGAACACTTAGGCTCACAAAAAGGAGAATCAGACCCTACTACCCTTACCCGGATTGCCCGGAAACATTTGCGGAATGTATTTATGACCAGGCGTGGAGCCTTAACAGGCGTTAACTTTGCCGTGGCCGAAACAGGCGAATTTGTGGTATGTACCAACGAAGGCAATGCCGATATGGGTGCCCATTTGTCGGAGGTACATATTGCTTCTATGGGCCTGGAAAAGATTATTCCACAAAAGAAGCACCTGGGCGTATTTTTACGCTTACTCGCCAGAAGTGCCACCGGCCAACCCATTACTATTTATTCCAGTCATTTTAAGAAGCCGCGTCCGGGTCAGGAGATGCATATTGTTCTGGTGGATTGCGGACGGACCCGGCAGCTGGGCCGCGAAGATTTCCGGAATTCTTTGAAATGCATTAAATGTGGTGCGTGCATGAATACCTGCCCGGTTTACCGGAAAAGTGGCGGACATAGCTACCATAATACCATTGCAGGCCCCATAGGTGCTATACTGGCTCCTAACCTGGATATGAAACGGCATGCCGACCTTCCCTTTGCTTCTACACTGTGTGGTTCCTGTTCCAATGTTTGCCCGGTAAAAATCAATATTCATGAGCAATTATATAAGTGGCGGCAGGTAGTAGTAAAAGAAGGCTATGCCGCTAACACCAAAGCCCTGGGGATGAAGGCAATCGCCTGGACACTATCTTCTCCGGGGTCTTACATTACGGCAGGCAAAGCCGGGCGGTGGGTGTTAGCTAATATACCACTAGCTATTAATAACAAACTGAATCCCTGGTACAAACAACGGGATATGCCTGATAGCCCGAAAGAGTCGTTTTCAGAATGGTTTGTTAAAAACAAAAAGAACGGCAAAAAGGAAGGATAGGGTAATCTCCCGGCAACATAGGCATTCTATTCTATAACAATAGGTATAGGGATGGGGAGTAACTGCTATTTCTCTGTTTAAGCAGGAGAGAAATACGTGTATCTATTATATAATTCACATTGTATTTTAATCATTGACTACATACGGAATAGAAAGCTTTTGCCCTCAAGGCCGGGCGGGCCTCGCCTTTGCAACGCCTCTTTATACAATCCGCACAACCTGCTCCCTATGCCAAAGATTATATAAGGTGGCTTATGCGAAGGCTGTTATCAGGTTTTTACACATATATTATTTGTATCACCGATAGCCTCTGCTTTACTCTCCCAGCCACAGCCGGAGTTCTGCGGCTTTCTCCCGGCTGATAATAATATCTTCATCCGGTTTTGGCGTAATCTCTACTTTTAATTTGCTCTGGAAATAGTGATGCACCCGGGTTACCGCATGAAATTCAATAATGTATTGCCGGTTTGCCCGGAAGAAGTTTTTGGGGTTCAGCGATTTTTCTAATTCATCCAGGGTGTAATCAATTAAATACTGCTTGTCGCTTTTAGTACGCACATAATTTAGCTTGTCCTTGGTGAAAAAACAGGCCACCTCTGTAGTGGCAACCGGGAACATTCGCTGCCCTTGTTTCACTAAAATTCTGTCGCGGCTTTCCTGAATGGGGGCCTTCCGCTGAGTCCGCAACTCCTGTAACAGAATGTCCATATTGACAGAAGACGGATTATTATCGCCATATACTTTCTTAAGACTCTGCAACTTTTGCAGGCTTTGCTGTAGTTCTTTTTCTTGGATAGGCTTGAGCAGATAATCAATACTGTTGACTTTGAATGCCCGGATCGCATATTCATCATACGCCGTGGTAAAAATTACCGGGCACAGCACCTCTACTTGTTCAAAAATTTCAAAACTTTGTCCGTCTACCAGTTCTATATCCAGTAGCATCAGATCCGGAGGCGGGTTTTGCCGCAGCCAGTGTACGGAGTCAGCCACACTCGTAAGCACAGCCTGCACCTGTGTGCCGGGAGCTAGTTCCTGCACCATTTTACTAATCCGGCGGGCGGCTATCGATTCATCTTCTACTATAACTAAGTTCATCCTGTTTATGACTAATGAGCGGTACAATTACCTGAAAATGTGTGCTGGTTTTATTGATGATAATATCTGGCTGATTTAACAGCTGGTACTTAGCCGAAATATTCACTAATCCCATTTTATTAGAGGGAACAGAATGCTTCCGCTTCTGCAGGTTGTTCGATACAATCAGGTTGCCTGCTTCGTCTGTGTAAATCCGGATATGTAGGGGCATAGCTTCCGAAATCATGTTGTGCTTTACGGCATTTTCTATCAATATCTGTAAGGTGAGCGGAGGCAACAAATAATCGTTCAGGCCAGGGGCTGTGTCTGTCTCCAGCGAAAGCCCTTCTTCAAACCGCGTTTGTAGCAGATAAAAGTAAGCCTCTATAAACTCCAGCTCCTTTCTTAAGGAGGTTAGTTGTTTCTCATTGCTTTGTAGAAGATAGCGGTAGATGGTAGACAGTTCTTCGATAAAGCGTACGGCCCGTTTGGGGTCTTCTTCCACTAAGCCCGAAAGAGAATTAAGGCTATTAAACAAAAAATGCGGACTCACCTGGTTTTTGAGCGACTCCAGCTGGCTTTGTAAGTTCTTTTTTTCCAGTGCTTCCCGTTCACTTACTGATTTTTTCCAATGCTCCAGATAGTACAGCGCTTCATAGATCCCGGCAATTAACTGGCAAAAAAACAAGGTCATGCCAATGCTGTAGAGATAACTGAAAAGAGTTATTTCTTCCGGCTGCCAGAATTTTATCCATATTTCCACCCACACATGCCAGGAGCCAATTACTATAGCCGATAATACGAGTGCAGCCCCCAGGCATAGCAAACGTGCCCGTATCCGCTTCAGTCCAGGATATAGGGACCTGCTGAACCGTATGGCCAGCCGGGTAGCCATCCACATCACCCAGGTAAAAAGCAGTTGCCAGCCTATCACTAACATTGCCGGCTGCTGATCCACCAGAATGCGTTGCAGATAGAAAAACAAGAAGAAAATAATATTCTGGATGAGCATGCCCCAGGCCCAAAGTCTGCTATCATTCAGTTTCTCCATGTATATACCAGGGGTGCGTACGTAACACTATTGCTTATGTAAATTACCATTTATTCACGAAATACCAGGTAGACTATCTAACGGATTCCCAATTTAAGCATACGTAGCCGGCTTATTTGCTTCCATTAACACCGAATTGCCTGGAGTAACTCTCCTACCTTTCAATGTAAAAGTCAGCGTCAGGAGTAATAATCCTGAGGTGATCACTGGTAGCAGACTAATCGGATTAAACGGAAACAGAGGCAGAATAATGGCACTTTGCAACACACAGGCTAGCACAACAGACCGGTAAACTGTTTTGTTTCCGCGGCTCAGCTGTTGAATGGCATGCAGTAAATAGCCATTGATCAGGACTAACAGCACCCCAAACTGAATAAGTGTATAGAATTTCATATCGTACTGGAACACGCCTGCCTGTATGCGGATAACGGCAAACGTAGTGATGGCAATCAGGTGAGCCATCATGTTCAGCAGGGGGTACATTGCCAGAAATACCAGAAAATACGTAAAGCCCTTTTTAGAAGCATATTCCGGATGCCGGTACAAAACAAAGTTGTAAAGAAAGCAGCAAACAATGGTTATTGCCAGAATCAGAAGATCAGTACTAAGAGTATTCATAAGAGAAAATAGGATTGATTGGAGTGGCTATAGTTTATCTAAGAATGCCTTACAAAAATATAGCATTCGTCTGGCCTATAAAATGGAAGCAGTTTTCAAATGCTAAATAGCCTGTTTGAAGTGTAAAAAGTAAATGTTGAAAAGTAATAAGTTATACAGGTCTTTCAATTATAGTTTTTTAGCAAATAATTACTTGAGCTTTACGCTAAACCCTGTTAGGTTTTGAAAACTTAACAGGTTTCTAGTTCACTGTAAAAGCTATAGGTGTTTTGAGAACAGGCTTTTTATCTAAGTATTATTTGCTTAAATCTACCTGCCAGCAGGCGAAGGGAAATGCTTAGTAGTAGCTAGCCAGTAAGCAGCAAACTATTGTACTACTATATATTGTATATGTTCTATTTTTTTATGTCATTTGGTATAGCAGAAAATTCTGTTGAAAGAAGAAAATCTTGTTCTATACATGAGCAGCAGAGAAAAAATACTGGCAGCCGTCCTGGAAAATCAGCCCTCTAAAAGTCCTTTACCTGATATGAGTGCATTTAAAGGTGCTACAGAAGGGATTGTGGAAAAGTACATGGAAACCTTTATTAGTATTGGAGGCAGTGTGTTTAAGGGTGCTTCCGCAGATGACATAAAACAGCTGATTCAGGAGAATTTTGATACCAGCAAACGTATCATTACTACTTTGCCGGAACTAGCAGATCCGATAGAACTGCTTTCCCCAACTGTTGATCCGCATACGTTTCAGGATGTGGAGTTGGCCGTAATTAAAGCTCATCTGGCGGTGGCCGAAAATGGCGCTGTATGGCTGACAGAGCAAGTAATGGGGCAGCGGATTATCCCGTATATATGCCAGCATCTGGCTGTGGTGGTAGAAGTAAAAGATATTGTTCCCACCCTGCACGAGGCTTATGGGCTGATAGGTGAAGGGCAATACGGGTTTGGTGCTTTTATAGGCGGCCCCTCCAAAACGGCTGATATTGAACAAGCCCTCGTCCTGGGAGCCCACGGCCCCATCTCTATGACGGTTTTTATAATGCAATGATTGAGTAATAACAAGTATTTAATCCCATAATACTGAATGACAAACCATAATCTAATCATCCGCAACAACCTTCAACAAACCTATAGTGATGTATATACGCCTGAAGTCCTTTCGGCTCTTGCTGCCCTGGCTCATTTTAATAAAGACATTAAAGAAGCGATGGCTGCCCGTATGGAAAGGCGGAAACAACGGCAGCAAAATAAAAAGCGGATTACTTTTTTAGACCCGGAGAGTACTATTCCCCGTACCAGTATTACCGTAAAAGATGCCAGAGTCGGTAATTTTGAAGGTTCACTTATTCCGCCAGATTTACAGCGGCAATGGATACAAGGCACCGGACCTGCTGCTAAACCCAATGCTCCCCTGGAAAGCAGCATCCGCAATGTGGCCTATGCGTTACTTTCTGGTGCCGATGGCTGGATGTTCGATGGAGAAGATGCCCTGGGGCAGACCAATGCCATGTCACTAGATAATCAGCGGAACCTGAAGCTGGCTATCGGCAAAGATCCGGTATTTATGCAAGCAGCCGAAAAGGTAGCCGGTGAAATGAACCGCTGGTCCATGGATTTCTTTGGCCGGAATATCATCAGCGACTGGCAGCAGCAACTCAACTTTACTACCAAAATCTTTCGTGCCCGGGGCCTGCATCTGGACGACCGCCATATTCGCGATGCCAATGGCGTGGCGATGGCTGCCTCTCTGGTAGATATGATCTTGTATGTGGTAAACAATTACCAGCAACTACAACAAGCCAATTCCTCCATTGTACTATACCTGCCCAAAATCCAGACAGCCGGAGAAGCTGCCTTATGGAACGATATGCTCTCTGCTTTGGAAATGCATTTGGGTCTTTCAGTAGGTACTATTAAAGTATATGTACTGGTCGAGCAACTGGAAGCCACCTACCAGTTAATGGAGATCCGGGCAGCTTTAGGGAAACATTTTGTAGGATACAACACCGGCCGCTGGGACTATATCAATAGTGTATCTGATGCCATGGCTTGGGACAAAACCTTTATTAATCCCAACATAGAAGCCATTACCATGACCTATGGCTACATGCGCAACTATGAAGACCGGGTCCGCCGGGCCGTAAATACGCCTGATAAGCATGGTCATTTTGCCTTGTGGCAGGGAGGCATGGAACCCAATATACCGGTAGGTTCACAAGCCGGTGTTTCGGCCAGCATGCAGAAAGCCGTAGCCGGAGCCGAGCGGGAACAGCGGGAAGGAGCCAGTGGCAAATGGGTGGCTCACTGGAAAATGGTGCATATTGTACGGCCGGTGTGGGAGAAAATAGGCGAAGTAAATGGATTAGGCAGAAAGTTTCCACCCCTTACCTATACACAGCAAGATGCCGATGGCTTGATTCAATTAGAGGAAGCTCCCGGAACTATCCGCGGTGCCCGTAACTTGCTGAGTGTGGCTTTGCAGTATGGAAATGCCTTTGGGCAAGGCATGCAGGCAGCAGCGCTGAAACCCGCCGATTTCTTTGGCAATGACGACATACTCTACCTGATGGAAGACATGGCTACCGGTGAAATCCGCCTGAGTATTCTATGGGAATGGCTGCACAAAGAAGCCAGGTTAACAGAGGATGATCCGGAAACAGGTGTAAAAGCCGGAGACGTATTTTCGCAAGAGCTGTATACTCGGCTGATGCAAGAAGAATATGAAAAGCTACTTAAGGCCGGTAACAAAGATGTACACGACGACTCCAAGCGAACCACCTTACCCATTGCCCGCCAGATAGCAAATACCTATGTGCTACATGAGACCAAGCCACCCTGGTTTATTGACCTGCTCAACATTAACCTTAATAATATGAATGCCGATGTAGCAGCTCAACGCATTAAATTATATATAGATACTTTACAAAGTAAAGGCAGCCGGATAACTGAAAATTTAGACTTTGTGGTGTGAGTCAATAAATATGTCTGTAATTCTTTAATAGAAAGAGTATAAGTGATCAGCATTGTCGATTTTATTAGGAGTGGGAAAATGGAAGGTATTGATTTTTCTATAACAAGAGAAAAACTCATTGCGCTCTTGGGAGAGACTACGTTTAAAGGTAAGAGCAGAAAAAAGGATAAGTATCCCACGGTTTTAAAATATGATAAAGTTGAATTCTATTTTATCAGTACAGAAGATAATAGATTGAATGGAATAATAATTCAACCAAATATTTCTCCTGCACCAAGCGGAAAAATAAGCTATATGTATGGTTGGGTTAAGGGAAATATGGCCTTTATTGAAGTGACTAATAAATTAAATGAGTCAGCTATAGACTATCAAATTACAAATGATGCTACTATCAAAACAAATAGCGGTATTGATTTTTGGTTCTATCGTGATACTGTGCCACAAGAAAATTTAATATTATGCAAGATTGGTAGATTTGTTGAGTTGCCTATTTAAGTATGTTATAAAAAACACCCGTTTGCGTTAAAACCGGCCATTGGATAAAAGTTGAATCAATAAATTGAATGGCAATTATACTAGCTTTGAATCCTGCTCCAATAGAAATACTAAAGGCGGTTGATGGATGGGTAAAGTTATTAGAACAGGAAGATTATCAATCTGCCTATGAATATACAGAACAAAATACATACTATAAATGGTCTCCTAAGTTAATCCAAGCAGTGATTTATGGCTATGGCTTACCAGTACTTCATGCAAATGGAGAAGTTTATAGAATCACCTGTAGTGATACAGCTACTGAAGATGGTAGAAGACCACAACATGAAATTAATTATCTTGAGGAACCACTGCCCTATGAGGAGAAAGAAGCTGAAATTATTGGACAGATTTGGTATGACTTGCCTTTGAATGGCAAATGGAGTGATCTAACAGCTACTTTCAAAATTGTAAGAAAGAACACTCATTTAACTCTGGAACTGGCTGAAATTCATGTTTTCTAAATAAAAATATAAAAGGTATTTACAGTAGTTAGATTCATTCCTTTATAACTCAAATCTCTGATTCTTCTCAGGTAATGCTGCATAAAGCGAAAATAGGCTGGAAAACGGCTGCCAGTCTGGTGGTAGCCAATATGATCGGAACGGGTGTATTTACCAGTCTGGGATTTCAGCTGGTAGATGTACAAAACACTTGGTCTATTATAGCTTTATGGCTGATCGGGGGATTTCTGGCATTAATTGGGGCTTTTGTCTATGCCCAGCTGGGTACCCATTTCAAAAATTCAGGTGGCGATTATGTTTTTCTTTCGCATACGTTTCACCCCTCCCTGGGCTACCTTTATGCCTGGACTTCCTTGACGGTTGGGTTTTCAGCCCCTATTGCCATAGCTGCCATGGCTATGGTGTACTACCTGAGTCCGTTTATTGAGACAAGGTACGGAAATGTGCTGGCTATTTCCACCATTGTTATCGTAAGCATTTTTCATTCCGTAAGTATCCGGCACAGCGGATTGTTTCATAACCTGTTTACCGCAGTTAAAGTGTTATTTGTACTGGCGCTGATCATACTGGGCGTTGCGTATGCGCCACAGGTAAGCACAAGCCTGAATTTTGATGCCAGCTGGAAAAGAGAATTATTGCTTCCCGGATTTGCAGTATCGCTTATTTATGTGTCTTATGCGTATACCGGGTGGAATTCAGCTGCTTACATTATTGAAGAAATAGAATCGCCGGTAAAAAGCCTGCCCAAAGCCCTGATTAGTGGAACCGTACTGGTAACCGTCTTATATGTGTTGTTGCAGGTGGTTTTTCTCAAACATGCTTCTTATGAGCAGTTAGCCGGCAAGGTAGAAGTAGCTACTATTTCGTTTGGGAATCTGTTTTCTGGAGCCGCTATCCCCTGGGTCAGTTTGTTTATATCCATTCAGCTCATTGCCACCATTAGCGGCTATATATGGATTGGGCCACGGATAACCTATGCTATGGCAAAAGATTATAAATTATGGCGTCCATTAGCTGTCCTCAGCCGGACTGGTGTGCCAGTAAGGGCATTGTGGTTCAATTCAGCTATCAGCATTTTGCTTACCCTTACCAATTCATTTGAACAGGTGCTGTTGTATGCAGGCTTTGTATTGCAGCTAATGGGTACGCTTACTATTTTATCCTCCTTATTTGTAAAGGAAAAACCCACAGCTTTTAAAAGTCCTTTTTCACCGTATCTGCAGCTTATCTATGTACTGTTCAGCCTGTGGGTGATTCTCTATATGCTGTACGACAGGCCTTTTGAAAGCCTGGCCGGCATGGGAATTATTGGTTTGGGAGCTGTTATCTACCTCATAGACCGTAGAAATGACAAAATGCTGCACTCTGCCTAAATAGGCTATTAACCGCAAGGAGTGAATATCATAGCAAAAGATGATTTTTGTCATTTCTGAGCATACACTTAGCCTATACTTTTACGGCTTAGTATAATCAGACATAAAATGGCAACGAATATATCATCAGAATCAGCTTTGCAAAATCCTACTTTACCCCCTGTTACAGAAGCAGACACTCTACTATATCTATCAGCCGGGAAGTGGCCGTTGCCCTATCTGGTAGATTATATTTTGCAGAACCATCATTTTTATGTAACCGATGCACTGCCCAGAATAATGGGTTTGCTGGAGAAAGTAGTAACGGAATATGGCTTAATTCATCCTCAGCTGGAGCAGGTATATCAAACCTTCCGTTCGGTATCCATGCAACTGATCTCCCAGATGCGGAAGGAAGAAATGATGTTGTTTCCCTACATCACCATCCTGGCTAAACCGAAAGATAAAGCCAAAGACGATTGTTGTGCTACTACCTCCTTATCCATTTTATTGCAGGAACTGGAAGCAGAGCATCATAGCATTGAACAGGGACTGGTAGAAATTCGCCGGTTAACACAAAATTTTACACTTCCTCCACAGGTTTGCCATTCCTATGAGTTGCTGTTCCAGTGGCTATCGACGTTTGAAAAGGATATTTATCAGCATGAATATCTGGAAAACAACCTGTTATTTCCAAAGGCGCTTGCTTTAGAAAAAGCAAAGAATCTATAGTGTTCTGTTTTGCATCAGGTTTACAGGCTATTTCATCCCGGCTATTTGTTAATCAACCATTCAGACTATACAACTGAGTGGTTTTTAGTTTTATCGATTTCTTAGGGGATATAACCTGGTAGTTCTAAAAAAATCATCACACATGAACTATCTAGTACGCAAATAGTTTATGGAATAAATAGATAGTATGCCCCTTAGAAATAGTCTGGGGCATCTCTTTTTATCCACCTAAATCAACTATAAAAAATGGCAAACACAAGCACGTTTAACCAAACATTTACCATTGGCGGCGACCTGGAAGTAAACCGCATGGGCTATGGAGCTATGCGTATCACCGGAGAAGGCATCTGGGGACCTCCCAAAGACCATGACGAATCTATCCAGGTACTGAAAAAAGCTGTAGAACTGGGGGTTAACTTTATTGACACGGCCGATAGTTATGGCCCGTATATTTCAGAAGAGTTAATTGCCGAGGCTTTGTACCCGTATCCTAAAGGAGTAGTAATTGCTACAAAAGGGGGCTTATTACGTACAGGTCCGAACCAGTGGCCGGTAAATGCCCACCCCGATCACCTGCAGGAAGCCCTGGAAGGAAGCTTAAAACGGCTGAAATTAGATAAAATTGACCTTTATCAATTGCACCGCGTAGATCCGAATGTGCCATTCGATCAGACTTTTAAGTTTTTGCAGAAAATTCAGGAACAGGGCCTGGTAAAACATATTGGCCTCTCTGAGGTAAGTGTAGAGCAAATTAAGCAGGCACAAGACTATATAAAAGTAGTGTCGGTGCAAAATATGTATAGTGTAGATAACCGTAAGTGGGAAGCTGAACTAGAGTATTGCCAGCAGAAAAATATTGCTTTTATTCCATGGTATCCACTGAATGCAGGCAATGTGCAGGCCGTAAATAAACTTACCCAGATTGGGCAGAAATATAATGCATCAGCCCATCAGATTGCCCTGAGCTGGCTGCTGCATCATTCACCGAATATCCTGCTGATTCCTGGTACGTCTAAAGTGAAACATCTAGAAGAAAACTATAAAGCCGCCGAAATTCAGCTCTCTGCCGAAGATATGCAGGCACTAAATAACCTCTAACCTTAGCAACAGAAAAATAAAAGGGCAGATATATATCTGCCCTTTTATTTTTCTGTGTTGACATTAAAATTTGTTCCGCACATATTGCATCCGTAATTGATCCTTTATTTACCTATATATAATCCATACCACCTGATGACTATAAAAGTAATTGCTTTTGATGCCGACGATACCTTATGGGTGAACGAACCCTATTTCCGGGAGATAGAAATTAAATTTTGCCAGTTGCTGGAAGATTACCTGCCGCAGCATACCGTAGCCCAGGAACTTTTTAAGACAGAAATAGATAATCTGCCGCTGTATGGGTACGGGGTAAAAGGATTTATGCTTTCCATGGTGGAAACTGCCCTGCGTGTGTCCGAAAAAACTTTAAATGTAGAAGTGATAGAAAAAGCCATCCATTATGGAAAAGAATTGCTGGAAAAACCCATAGAACTGCTGGAAGGTGTAGAAGAAGTGTTGCAAGCTTTGCAGAAACATTACCGCCTGGTAGTAGCCACCAAAGGAGATCTGCTTGATCAGCAACGCAAACTGAGAAAATCTGGCTTAGGGCATTATTTCCACCACATTGAGATTATGAGTGACAAAAAAGAAATAGATTATGAAAAATTAATTAAG
This sequence comes from Rhodocytophaga aerolata, assembly GCF_030503435.1. Taxonomy (GTDB): domain Bacteria; phylum Bacteroidota; class Bacteroidia; order Cytophagales; family 172606-1; genus Rhodocytophaga; species Rhodocytophaga aerolata. The sequence continues at coordinate 203,233 of NZ_JAUKPO010000002.1, read as the reverse complement.
CGCCTGGATATACAGCCAGATGAATTTATGATGATTGGAAATTCCTTAAAATCTGATGTATTGCCGGTATTGGCTATTGGCGGCCATGGGGTGCACGTGCCGTATCATATCACCTGGGCACACGAGCATATTGATCATCACATAGAGCATCAGAATTTCAGGCAGGTAAAGACTCTCTCAGAAATATTGCCTTTTGTGCTGGCATAAATAGAGATTGGAAGGTGGAAAAGGATCATTTCAGGATTAATTTCTATTAGTGCATATTCCCATATAATCGATAGAAGTAACCCTATTAGGTTTCAAAACCTAACAGGGTTGAGCATCAGGTATAGGATAAATTGTATGTTGGTAAAATACTAGCTACTTGGAATAAATATCGAATGATGAAGAAAATAGCATGTATGTATTCATTATTCCTTGTTCGGGATTCATTATTGCTGTCCTGAACTCCTCATCAATCTTATTTATCTAAACATTTACTCTTCAATTTCAAACCTCTTTCTTATGAAAAAGCCACTAGACCTAACTACCTGGGCCAGAAAAGACCATTTTCATTTCTTTAAACAATTTGAAGAGCCATTTTTCGGTGTTTGTATCAATATAGATTGTACCCGGGCTTATGAAGTAGCCAAAGCCAAGGGCTATTCCTTTTTCCTGTATTATCTCTACCAATCCCTGAAAGCAGCCAATGCCATAGAGCCTTTCCGCTACAGAATTCTTGCAGATGAAGTAGTGATATACGATGCAGTACATGCCTCACCTACCATCAACCGCCCCGACGGAACGTTTGGATTTGCCTATATGGATTACAAAATTACTCTGGAAGAATTCATGCTAGCTGCCAAAAAAGAGATAGAGAAGGTTCAACAGGAGAAAGGCCTGGTACCTGCCATGCAAAGCGAAAATGTAATTCATTATTCGTCTATTCCCTGGATCAATTTTACCAGCTTATCGCATGCCCGGAGCTTTTCTTATAAAGACAGTATTCCAAAAATCTCCTTCGGAAAGGTAACAGAGCAGCAGGGTAAAAAGCAGATGCCTGTTTCTATTCATGTGCATCATGCGTTAATGGATGGCTTCCATGTGGGGCAGTATATCAGTTTATTTGAGGAACTGCTAAACCAGGAGTGAGTTCCGCAAGAAAATAGTTTCTGTGATAGTTGGAAATGAGAAACAGTTTGTTTTATTTTGATCATAAATAATCATAAAGACAATAAAATGATCAAAGAAGTAAGAAACCCTGTTATTACCATTCAGGAAGAGAAAGTATTATCAGATAATTGGTATACACTCAAAAAAATAACCTTCGCTTACCAGCACAAAAATGGCAAAAGGGAAACACAGTCCCGTGAAGCGTATGACCGGGGAAATGGAGCCACCATTCTTCTGTACAACCTGCAGAAACAGACAATTATTCTTACCCGCCAGTTCAGAATGCCTACCTATATAAATGGTAATCCTACAGGGATGCTTATAGAGGCCTGCGCCGGCTTGCTGGACCAGGACCAGCCGGAGGTGGCTATCCGCCGGGAAGCAGAGGAGGAAACCGGGTTCAAGGTAAGAGAGGTGCAGAAAGTGTTTGAAGCCTACATGAGTCCGGGATCGGTAACAGAAAGGTTGTTTTTCTACATTGCCCAATATGAGGAGTCGGATAGAATTACCAGTGGCGGGGGAGTAGAAGACGAAGATATTGAAGTACTGGAAATACCCTTTTCAGAAGCCGTGCAGATGGTAGCCGGTGGCGAAATTATAGATGGTAAAACCATTATGCTGATTCAATACCTGCAGTTGCATAAAATTCTCGAAAGTTAATGTAGTATGCCAAAGAAAGAAATGATCCTGATTGCAGGCCCTTACCGCTCCGGTACCGGCGATGATCCGGCTAAAATTGCCGCCAATATGGAGGTGATGAATGAAGCAGCGCTGCACGTGTTCAATAAAGGATTTATCCCTCTGCTTGGCGAGTGGTTTGCCTTGCCACTTATTGAACAGGCGGGTTCCAAACAGATAGGAGACAAAATATTTAATGAGATATTTCATCCTATAGCCGTTGATCTTATCCATCATTGCGACGGTGTACTGCGGACCGGCGGCCCATCGCAGGGAGCCGATCAGATGGTGATTACAGCAAAAAGGTTAAGCAAAAAGGTATTTACTTCAGTAGAAGAAATAAGCTTTTGAGCCGACAAGGTATAAACTACCTGCAATTTTGAACAAAACGGTTTTAATTTAATACCTGTAAATTTCTCCGCGTATACTGTTCTACTAAATCTGCGGGGGCTTGTTGGTCGGTAATTAATGTGTGAACTATGGAGAGCGGAGCAAAACGGAAATATTTATCTTTCTCTAGTTTACTGGAATCGCAGAGCAAATATACATGACCGGCATTGGCTGCAGCAGCCAGCGTAATAGAAGCTTCTTTTTCACTGTTGGCGCTTAATCCATATTGCAACGAAAGGCCATCTACGCCAATAAATGCTTTGTCTACCCTGTAGCGTTTCAGGTGTTCAATGGCCATAAACCCATGTACGGCCTGCCTGTCTGCATCAATTTCACCACCCATAATATTTACCCCAACCAAAGAGCCCATTAGTTCCTCTACCACAGGCAATGAATTAGTAATAACCCGGATTTTCAAGTGGCGAATAAATGGACAAAGCTGAAAAGTAGTACTGCCGCAATCGATAAACACGGTATCTCCTTCGTTGATCTGTTCAGCAGCCAGCCGGCCGATATATTCTTTTTGCTCTTGCCTAGTAGCTACTTTATTGCTGAAATGCACCGGATCTTTAGCTAAACTTAGCGTTACGGCTCCCCCATGTGTACGTACCAGCAAGCCTTTTTCAGCTAATAAAGTCAGATCCCGCCGCACAGTAATTTCAGAGGTGTTCAGCTTTTGAGCCAGTTCTTTTACTTCCACACTGCCATTCTGCTCCAGAGAAGATAAAATAAGTTGCTTGCGGACTTGAAAGGTCATAAGGTTATATTTGTTCAAAAATACACACAAAACATCACAAATGAGCAAGAGAATTAAAAATCCATCCTGGGTAAAGGGGTTACATCCTGTGAGGCAAACTGTCCGGCCAATGCTTTGTAATGAGCAGCCATAGCAATCATGGCAGCATTATCAGTGCAGTATTCAAATTTTGGGATATATACCTTCCAGTTATACAGGGCTCCGGTTTCGGTAAGTTGTTTGCGTAAGCCTGAATTCGCCGATACGCCACCGGCAATGGCTATTTCCTGGATACCAGTTTCTTTAGAAGCCTTTACCAGCTTTTTCATTAAAATTTGTATGAGGGTATGTTGGATACTGGCACAGATGTCGGGGAGGTTATTTTGGATAAAATCTGACCTTTGTAGGGTTTTATCGCGCAAAAAATACATAAAAGAGGTTTTAATGCCACTGAATGAAAAACTCAAGCCGGGCATGTCTACATTAGGAAAAGTAAAAGCCTTAGGATCACCGCTTTGCGCATATTTGTCTATCAACGGGCCACCCGGATAAGGCAGATCCAGAAGCTTAGCCGTTTTATCAAAGGCTTCTCCTACAGCATCGTCTTGTGTTTCACCGATGATCTGCATATCCAGGTAATCGTTCACTTTTACAATCTGGGTATGGCCGCCACTTACTGTCAGGCAAAGGAAGGGGAACCGTGGAGCAGGATCATCTATAAAATGGGCCAGAATATGCGCCTGCATATGATTTACGCCGATTAGCGGAATTTTTAATCCAAGTGCCAGCGCCTTGGCAAATGAACTCCCGACAAGTAAGGCCCCTAATAATCCCGGACCACGTGTAAAAGCTACAGCATGTAAGTCATTTTTCGTTATCTTTGCTTCCGTTATTGCTTGATTTACAACAGGAATGATATGTTGCTGGTGTGCCCTGGAAGCAAGTTCCGGCACCACGCCTCCATATTTTTGATGAACGGTTTGTGTGGCAATGATATTGGACTGAATTTTGCCATTTATGCAAACGGCAGCTGACGTTTCATCGCAGGAAGATTCTATTGCTAAAATTGTATAATTCATACGCTTTGTAGTCGTTAACAAGAAGAAACGGGAGTAAGTTTATAATAAAACAAGTGTACCTTGCTGAATCATAGCCCTGTTTTTGTTGTTTTACACTAGTTAACCAGGGTTACCACCTTTGTATTTATTAATAAACTAAATCCGGTCATGCATAGGCAAGCCGCTTCTTGAATAATCAGAATAACAGGTAAATGGTGCAAGTTATCACAAAAACAATTATCAGAACATTGCTGTTCACACTAGTATTTGCACTGGTGCTGATAGTAGGTCTGGTAACTGCCTTGCAAATTCCTGCTGTTCAAACCATACTGGCACAAAAAGCCGCCAAAGAAATTTCAACAGCCTTAGGTTTTCCCGTTAGCATTGGCCAGGTGCATATTCGCTGGTTTGACAATGCGCTGTTTGAAGAGGTGCTGATTGCTGACAGGGAAGAGAATCGCATGATAGACGTACCTGAGCTGGCTGTAGATTTTGACCTGCCTTCCTTGCTTACCAAAGGCCACATCAATATAGATGAAGTAATACTAACGGATGGCAAAGTACGCCTGATCAAAAGCAAAAAAGATAATAACCTGAATATTGATGAGTTTATTATTGCTATTAATGAACTAACCCGCCCGAAAGATACCACCAAGACAGGCGGCAAAGTGCCTGTATTTTCTATTGACCGGGTACAACTAGCCAATGTTTACTTCTCCTACAACGACGAGCGGAAAGACTCCATTACCGATGGCTTCGATTACCAGCATATTGCCATCGATAGTATTTATGCCAACACCTTTAACTTCCGGGTGGCCGCCGATACAATAGAAGTAGATATAGATCAGATGCGGGGCCGTGATGCCAGCGGACAAACTCACCTGGATGTAAAAGAACTCACCGGTTTTTACAGGTATACCAAAAGGGCCATGTACCTGTCCGGCTTTTCTGCACACGTTGGAAATAGCATTATAGGGAATTATGTTGAATTCAACTATGAGAGCCCGTCCCATTTGAGTGACTTTAATGATAAAATTACCATGGTAGCTCACATGGACAGCACCAGTATTTATTCAAAGGATCTGGGTTTGTTTGCTCCCTACCTGAACCGCTATGAGGAACGATGGATTGTAAGTGGAGAGTTTAACGGCAAAGTTACCCGCTTCCGTTTAAAAGATGCCCGGGTACATTTTGGAAAATACAGCTCTATCAATGGAGATATTAGCTTTACAGGCTTACCCAACATTCAAGAAACCTTTATTGATATGGATTTGCAGCCCTCTTCGGTAGAGCCTGTAGATCTGAAACAGTACATTCCAGATGCCAGTGCATATGCTACCTTCCAGAAGTTTGGGCGAATTGCACTGAAGGCGAAATTCCTGGGCTTTACCAACGACTTTGTGGCGAATGGCAACTTCTCTACCGAAATAGGCCGGATCGTATCGGACGTAAACCTGAAGCTGAAGGAAAAAAGTGCACAATCTACTTATTCTGGCAAGTTGAGTACCTATGGCTTAAACATCGGCTATCTATCCGGCGAACCCGGGTTACTCCAGTTACTGGATATGAGTGGCGAAGTAAAAGGCAAAGGTCTTTCCATCAAAGATGCCTCCCTGGATTTGAATGCCACCGTCAGGCGGCTTGGGCTGAAGCAGTACGATTATAAAAATATGCGGGTGAAAGGGCATTTTAGCCGCCAGCAATTTAAAGGAAACATTGCCGTCAGAGATACAAATCTTGTATTAACAGCCGATGGCGAAGTGGATCTGAGAGATGGCAAAAAACTGTTTGACATAAAAGCAGACCTGCAAAATGCCAACCTGTATGCACTAAAATTTGTTGATAAGGAAGCCATTATCCGCACTAAGCTAAATGTGAACTTCCAGGGCATAAAGCTGGATGATATGGTAGGTGAAGCTCTTTTCACAGATTCCTATGTTCTCTATAACAACCGCGATTTAATCATAGATTCGGTATACCTGTTTGCCTCCAAAGATGAAACTAGCCGAACCGTTTATCTGGATTCCGATTTTGCTTCCGCCGGTTTGCAGGGAAATTTTGAATTTTCCAGAGTTTTGGAAGATGGAGCCCAGTTGTTGCAAGAATATAAACTAAGTTTTGCTGATGCCGCCGCTGCAGAAAGCTATTACCAGAAAAAGAATAAAACCCGGCTTGGCACAGCTAAAAATTATAAAATAGATATAACTACCGAACTTAAAGATATAAATCCCCTGCTGGTTATGTTCTATCCCTCCTTGTATGTATCGAAAGGGACAAAAGCCGAAGGGGTATTTTCCAACGGGGCTGCCTCTATTGTTTCTTTTAATACACAGGTAGATTCCCTGCATTTTAAAGAATATAAGTTTTATAACTCGGTTGTTGATATTACTACTTCCAAGCTGGCAGATAGTGCCAATGTACTGGCCCAGGCGTATATTCATTCCGACAGGCAACAACTAGGCTCGGCACCAGCCACCGAAGGACTAACCGTAGAGGCTATCTGGGGCAACAAACAGATTGACTTCAATAGCACCATCAGGCAAACAGCCAGTTCTAATTATGCCAGCCTGAAGGGGAATGTACAGATCTTACCCGAGGTAATAGAACTGGTTTTCAAGCCGTCACATTTTCAGGTACTCGATCAGGAGTGGCACATTGCCAAAGAAAACAAAATCTCTTTCCAGAAGAAAGACATCAATTTCAATAACCTGACCATTTCTAACCGTTTCCAGGTCATTTCTGTTAACGGCACCATTTCCGATAATCCGGAAAAAGAAGTGGAGCTTTTAGTGAAGGAATTTAAAATGCAGACGCTTAACCCGATAATTGGCCGTCAATTGCTGGGCACAGCAAATGTATTTGTAAAAGTTAAAGATTTTTACAAAGATGTAAATGTGCAAAGTGAACTGGAAGTAGGGGAACTGGTAATAGATAATTTCTTGATTGGTGATATCAGCGGGCAAACTACCTGGGATGTAATTAACAAACGGATTGGTGTAAATTACCAGGTTTACCGGATGCGAAACCGGATTCTCTCCTTGTCTGGCTTTTACGATCCACAGGCGGAAGAAAATGCCCTGGCTATGCAAGCTTCGTTGAATAAAACCGACCTGGAGATATTAGAGCCATTCTTTAAAGAACATGTTTCCAACATAGGAGGTACCGCCAGTGGCCGTTTGCAAATTACTGGTATGCTTACTGCACCCATGTTGAAGGGCGCATTAACGGTAAATGGAGGTAGATTTAAATACAATTACCTGAATACTACCTACCACTTTAACGACAAAGTTTACTTCAGTGAAAATGAAATAGGGGTAAGGCAACTGCAACTGTATGATCAGGATAATAACCTGGCCTACCTGAAAGGGGGGGTCTTTCATGATGGGTTCAGAGATTTTGTAATAGACCTGAGTGCTACCATGCAGAGCTTCCAGGTGCTTAATACCACAGCCAAAGACAATGATCTGTTTTATGGAACAGCCTATGCAACAGGCAACCTTTCTATTTTGGGTTCTATCAGCAACTTAACTATTACGGCCAATGCCTTAAGTAATAAAGGCACAAAAATTTATATACCCATTGGCGGTACCTCCAAAACAGTAGAGCAAAAACAGGATTTTATCACCTTTATCAGTAAGTCACAAATAGGGGATACGGTGGTAACAGAAAACAAAGCATCCGTGAATTTATCAGGCATCAAGCTTGATTTCAATTTTGAAATAACCCCGGATGCCTATTGTGAAATTATTTTTGACATTAAATCCGGAGACATTATCCGGGGTAATGGCAATGGGAAAATCAAGATGCAGATAGATACAGAAGGTGACTTTACCATGTTCGGTGATTATGAAATCAGTAAAGGGGCGTATAATTTCACGCTGTTGAATGCCATTAACAAAGAATTTAAGATTAAGGAAGGCAGCCGCATTAGTTGGTCGGGCGATCCCTACGGAGGTATACTGGATATTAACGCCACCTATGAACAAACGGCTTCGCTGTTTCCCATCATAAAAAATGCGCTAACCGGAGATAGAGAAAACCCAGCACCGCAATACACCAGACGCTATCCGGTTACTGTGCTGATGAAGCTTACAGGAGACCTACTATCGCCAGATATCGACCTGGGCGTAAACTTTGACGATTATCCGCAGAATGATCCTATTTTTATGGCGTCTATCCTGAGTTATAAATCACGCCTGATGACTGATGAACAGGAGTTGAACAAACAGGTATTTAGTCTGCTTGTTTTGCGGCGATTGTCTGAAGAGGGGGCATTCAGTGGGGTGGAAGGCTCGGTGGGAAGTAGTTTAAGTGAGTTATTATCCAACCAGTTGAGTTACTGGGTATCTCAGGCTATTGACGAAAACCTGGAAATAGACATGAACCTCAACACCATGGACCAAAATGCCTTAAATACCCTTCAATTGCGGTTGTCTTACTCGATGTTTGATGGAAGGCTTCGGGTAACCGGCCAGTCGGATAGCCGCTCTATGCTGGGCGACTGGACAGTAGAGTACATTTTAAGTAAAGATGGCCGGCTGAAGTTAAAAATGTTTAACCGCTATAATCAGAATGTAGTGATCTCTGATATGAGTAACACCAATATGGTTACAGGGGTTAGTTTATTGCATTCGCAAAACTTTAATAACCTCAAGGATATCTTTTCTTTCAAGAGAAAGAAGAAAAAACAAGCTCCGGTAGTAGATGCTGAAGAAGAAGATATTACTACCCAATCGATTCCCACCAACAGCACTACTGGCACCACTAATCAGAATTCCTCAACAGAACAAAAGAAAAAGTAGCATCCAGGTTTTATTAATATATTGCAGGTTACATAGATAAATTGCAATGACTACTGTAAGACTCTGGAGGCCACTGGGTCTCAAAGAATTAAAACTGATTGTTGATTCAGGATATAGGACGTATCCTCCCCGGCTGTACTGGCAGCCAATTTTCTATCCGGTTACCAACTTCGCCTACGCCGAGCAAATTACCAGAGAATGGAATGTTGTGTCTAATGGAGATTATTGCGGCTTTGTTACCGAGTTTGATATCAGCCAGGAGCACTTATCGAAATACCAGGAACAAATTGTAGGAGGCCAGATACATACCGAATACTGGATTCCGGCAGAAGAGCTAGACGCATTTAATGCTAATATTGTAGGGCACATTCGTGTGGTTGCCTCCCGTTACTCCAACCAATACAGTGGCCCTGCTATTGGGGAAGGGCCGTTGGCTAATAAAAGTATAGATGAGCAACTGGTGTATCTAACCTCTATTCTTGCGGATTCAGAGAAAGTAAAAGCTGTGTTTGAAGAAGCGGAATATGCCATAGTAACTAATCTGGGCTTTTGGAAGCAATTCAGGAAAGACAAAGAACCCATTGTCGATCAGCTTATCCGGGTTTGGTCTGAATTTAGGCCGGAGCAAAAAAACTGCTATTATTGACAGGTAGCTGATTAAGCAAGCACTTACTGATGAACCGAAAGTTATTCTCCCGGTTAAAGAAAAAAACTTGTGCATTTGGATTCTTCTGAAATAACCAGTAAACTCACCGGCAATCCCATTATTGAAAGCCAATACCTATGCACACCACCAGAAGAAATTTTATTGCCAAAACCTCTCTGTTCTCCGGCCTGCTGGGCTGGAACTTTTTAGGTTCCGGAAAACCGGCTGTTAAACCTCTTGCTGTGAAAAAAGAAACTATTTATTTGTGGGAAAAAGGATCTAAAAATGATCTTCCTACTGAGGAAAGTGAACGTCCTAAAATCGAAGTATATCTGCCGCAGAATGCTAAAACCAGCCGCCCGGCTATTTTGGTTTGCCCAGGTGGCGGGTACTATGCCATTGCCGAAGACCATGAAGGCAAACAAGTTGCCGAGTTATTCGCCAGCCAGGGTATAGTAAGTGCCGTACTCTTTTACCGTCACCGCACCCACCAGCATCCGGCACCTTATGCGGATGCTTGCCGGGCTATGCGCTTACTGCGTAAAAATGCTGCAAAGTATGGAATTGACACAACAAAACTGGGTATTATGGGGTTCAGCGCCGGTGGGCATCTGGCTTCTACTGTAGCTACCCAGCCAGAATTGTACAAAGACCCCCTGGATGACCTGGCTTCTTCTACCTCTGCCCGCCCAGACAGAGTGATACTAGGGTATCCGGTTATTACCTTTGGCGAATATGGGCATATGGGCTCAAAAGATAATTTACTAGGGAAAGAGGCTGATCCTACCTTGGTGGAGCAGCTTTCCAACCATAAACAGGTAACCGCCAATACACCGCCTGCATTCCTGTTTCACACAGCTGACGATAGTGCGGTGCCTGTACAAAATAGTTTGTTTTTTGTCCAGGCTTGTGTAGAACATAAGGTACCAGTAGAGTTGCATGTATTTCCGAAAGGCCGGCATGGGGTAGGCCTGGCACCTGATGATCCAAAACTGAAAATTTGGTCGCAGAACCTGCTTAGCTGGCTGGCGAATTGGTAAAAATAAAAAGGCTGCTTACGGGCAGCCTTTTTTGTTGAAAGTTGTATAGGGAATTAGAGTTTTTTCAGAAGTTCTGTGGCATCTTTATGGAAAGGATGATTTTCAACTTCTACAATAGTATTAAGCAAATCTTTGGCTTTGGCTTTATCTTCTGCTTTGATATAGCTTAAGGCCAGGTACCACTGTGCTTCTTCAGTATATTTATTTGCAGGCATATTTAATACGGCTGCAAAACAAGTAATGGCATCTTGAGGATGATTTAATGCTAAGTGAGAGTTACCTTTATAAAACTGCACTTCTGCTTCATCGCTTCCCAGCATCTTTTCTAAGGCACTCAATGCCATAGCATAGTTCTTTTCCTCATAGTGCTTCATCGCTTTGGTAGACAAATCGGCTGTGTCCCCGTTAGCAGGCACCCACTCATTTCCATAGGGTTTGAAATATTTGCCAGCCAGGCGGTCTGGAGCAGTGTTATTCCGGATAATGAAAATGAAAGGTACCAGCAATAGAAGTATAACGGCTGCCGCCCAGTAATACATTTGCCTGCTTCTGTTATTGAAAGCAATTACTTTTGCCTCTGGTTTATTTTCTTCTTCTGTTACTTCCTGGTATGCTGGCATCTTGGCATCTTCCTCTTCTAACATGGCAAGCAAACTTGCTCTGCCGGAAGATTTAAAGCTGGCTGTAATTTGCCTGTGAAGAGTTACCTGTTCGGAAAGGGCTGTCTCGGTAGCCAGTCTTTTCTCAAAGGCTGCTTTCTCTTCTGGCTTAAGTTCACCGCCTAAATATTTGTCTATTAGTTCGGTAAGGGCAATGTTCTCTATCATAACGTTTTATAAATACCTGTACAACTTCATTTATATACCAATGGTTTGTATGTCTTATTATTTTTTATTTCTATTCCCTAAACGGAGAAGCTTGTTGCTGTACTATTTTTTTGAGCCTCACCAGACATTTATATTTTTGGGTTTTGGCTGAATCTGTGCTTTTATAATTTAAGGCAGAAGCTATTTCATCGGTACTGTAATTTTTGTAATACGATAATTGCAGTAATGTTTTGCAAGGTTCCCCTAACTCTTGCATGGCTGCTTCCAACATAGCATATACTTCTTCTTTCTCCTCCGGAATTTCTTCCTCCATGGGCTCCCGGATAAACGCTTCCTGGAAGTTTTGCTGCTTCCGCAGGGAAGCCTGGTATTCAAGCAACTTATTTTTTCCTATGCCAAAAATATAGGTCTTCACCGAACTTTGCAGACTTACCAGTTTGCCCGACATTATATTTTCATAGAATATGACGATAGTTACCTGATATACATCTTTGGCATGCTCTTCCGGGCACTGGTAATTCCTAATCGCCCAACTGATGAACTCATCACGATAGGCCCGGTATACACTAGTCAGCTTACTTTCGTTGCCGTTCTTAATTTCTTGTATAACACTGGCGTCAAACATAATCAATTTCGAATCTTTATGGTCAAATTACCTCAGGGTAACCCTCTAAGGTACAAATTTTTTACTATCAGGCTTAAAAATTTTTTTAAACATTTTTTTAAAACAGGGTTACTTCCCAACGATTGTTTCATAAAGGTCAAAATCGGATCATACTGGTTAAAAGGTTTAGGTTAAATAAGTGTACAAGAATTAGTATATACGATGTAGATATACTCATTCTATAAAGAAAAAGCCCCTCTGGGATTCCGGAGGGGCTTTTTCTTTATACAGGTATCGCTTTAACCCATACAAAAAAAGTATATATGCAAGATACTATGGGGCAACGGTTAGTAGCTTTCTGAAAGCCTGACAAAGGTAAGCCCAACAGGTATCGTGCAGCAAAGCTGAGTTGTAGACAACGGGGTTATTCATTTATTTCTATAAAATCAATCATGTCTCCAATAGACTTCAGGATGGTTACATTATCTGGAATGGTTATATCCTGAGCTACTACCTGATAGCCGGTCAGCAAAATTTGTGCTTGTGGAAACCTGGCGGCTAACTTGTCTACATAGGGTTGTACCTCATGATGGCTAGGCGTAGAGGTAATAATAGAAAAGATATAGTGTGGCTTATGAATATCATAGGCCCCGCACAGATCCTGAAAAGGCAAGCTCTGTCCCAGGTATACCACTTTGTTCTGCCTGGAGCGTAACAGGAAATTAGCAAATAATAAACTTATTTCGTGTAGTTCGCCATCCGGCAGAAAGAGCATATATTTTTTTGGATGAACCTTCTTGCTAGGGATTTGCCCGTCTATGGCTACCATCAGTTTTTGCCGGATAAGGTAGGTAATAAAATGCTCCTGAGCTGGGCTAATGGCCCCTGTCTGCCAGAGCATACCTATTTTATTCAGAAAAGGGAAGATAATATTAATCATCGTCTGCTCAAAACCTTGCTGCAGTATGTTCACAGACATTATCTTCTCAAATCTATCCTCATCCAGATCAATCATAGCCAGGGTGAGTGCCTGTATCTGGTCGGGGTATAGTAACTGCTTCTCCGTAATAGTACGTACCTCTTCGGTCATATCATCCGCTGTCATTTTAGCGATCTCAGATATTTTAAATCCATGATCTTTCAGCAGCGATATATTCAAGACAAGTTTCAAATCCACATCGTCGTACAGGCGGATGTTTGTGTCTGTACGCTTAGGAGAGATAATGTTGTATCGTTGCTCCCATATGCGCAATGTATGAGCCTTGATCCCAGATAAATGTTCAAGATCTTTGATAGAATAAACGCTCATAAATTTATATAATAACCTCCAGCCATTAAAACCCGTAAAAGGAAGTTTTGTTTAAAAAAAATTGAAATAAGAAAAACAAAAATTGTATAACATATACCAGAGGAGCCAAAGAATTGTTTTTGCCAAAGCGCAGTATATGAAAAAAAGTTAGTAGCACCAACGCTGAAATAAACCATCCGGAAAAGTTTTGTAAGGGAACACTTTCTCCCTGCCAGGTCCACCAGGTATGCCGGATGGCCACAGGCTCGATGAGGTAATCCATTGCTACCATTAATAAAGCCCCCACAATAATTTTTACGGCTACTGGCACAGGTAGTTTATGAGTGATTACGCCAGTGCAATACACCAAAACCAGCCAGTTCAAGCCGATAAGCAAGGGCACATCCCATAGTTTAATTCCTAGTGCTTGGCCATATTGGTAGTGGCCAAAAATGGCCCCTGTGTGTACGCCAGCCACTTCTACAAAATAACCTGCCAGAAAAGTAATTACCGCAAACAGTATGAAGCTTGGGTTGAAATCGTTATGAAAATAAAATACAATGGCTGCAGTTACAACTAAGTTAAAGGCAATCAACTGCTCAAAAAAAGGGCGGCTCACCGGATGTTGTAGCCCCATAAGACCCGCCAGATGCATGGCAATGAGTAAAGCCAGCGCTATCTTGTAAGCACTACTCTTCCTTTCCATCGGTTGGTGTTGGTGAGGTGTTTGTATAAAGCGGTACATAACAAAATAAAGAATGAAAGCATTTGTAACGGATGCAGCACCACATTGGCTACGATGGGCTGGTTGCTTAAAACAGAAACCATAATGCGGATACCTATACTGTATACAATGACCGACAAAAAGAATAATTGTTTACCGGTTTGCGATAAAACTTCAACAAATGATAAAGGATAGAGAAAAGCTCCAAAACTAGCTGTACATAAAAAGATCACCAGCGTACACAATAAAGCACTTTTATTAAAGCCGGCAATCAGGTTTTTACTAAAACCCGCTATACTTTCGGTGTATGACTGGTACATCCGGCATCGGATGAGCCCATTGGCCAGTAAGGCATTTCCTTTTAAACCTTTACTTTTTACACTACACATAATTTGTATGTCTTCAGCTACCTCGTCTCTTTGCTCCTGGTGAAAAAGATAGGTCTGGTATTGTGCTGCATCAAAAAGCATACATTGGCCAGAAGCGGCGGCTACCCGGGCATCTTTAGTGCCGTAGACCAGCCGTAAGGGAAGCAGGGTAAGCAACAGATAGTGCATCAGCGGCACTACCAGTTTTTCTCCCAATGAATGCATAATCTGGTCGTTGAATACGGAAAGCAGTGCCAGATTTTTACTTTTCATCTGATATAAAGCAGAAGCAATAAAGTCTGGCTGAAGCTGTACATCGGCATCTATAAACAACAGATACTGGCCGCTGGCCCGGCTGGCCAGTTGATGGCAAGCCCAGTTTTTGCCCAGCCATCCCTCGGGTAATTCTTCTCCCGTAAGTAAACGGCACCTGTCATTTACTGCTGCATAAGCTGAAACTATATCGGCGGTGCTATCTGTAGAAAAATCATTCAGAATAAGCAGCTCATAATTGCTATGCATTTGCTTGTCTATGCTTGCCAGCAACAGTGGCAACGTAGCAGCTTCGTTACGGGCAGGTACCAGAATAGAGACTTTATCAGAATAACTAGTTTGTTGTTTTACAGGCAGAAGCGGCCTGGATAAAAAATTAATGAGAGTGATACCGAAACGTAACAGTAAAAAGCTGTATGTAATCAGGGCAAGTATCTCCAAGATAAAAAAGTGGTTTTGGGCTTAAATATACATAATATTCTTAACCATAATGTACTTTGCTCTGTTATAGCTATTATTTGATGAGTGTTTTTAGGCCGTAGAAATCTGTTTTTGAGGTTCTATACCAGGGCAAGTTAGTGGGCGAAGCTACCTGTAAAGCAGAAATAAACCGGTATATTTGCCCGCTGAATGCTATACACGTATGAATAAATTTTTCTGGATAGGAATTTTGTTTTTGGGTTTCATCTACAGAAGTTATGGGCAGGAAAAAGTAGCCGTTATTACCGATGTGAAGCAGGAAGTAAAGTTGTATCCGTCGTTGAGAAGTTTGCTCAGTGAACAAAGTTTTCCGGATTATTTTACCCAGGATACCAGCTGGCAACAAACTGTATGGCAGGAACTACAAACGCAGGTACGTAAAAAACTGGAAGTTACCCATGTCTACCCGCAGGATTCAGCTGCCTGGCTAACATTTGCTTACTCAGCTACACCCCTGCCTGCGAAGCTGAAGCTTGTTACTACTGATCGTACTACCGCTGCTTATTTTGTGGCTTTTACTCATACCATTGCTTTTACTACCACAGCGATAGAAACAAGTGGGCTGCCCATCCGGCATTATCAGGCAGTAGCCGAAGTAAAAATAGAAGATCAAGACCGCAAATCGGTATATACGCACAGAGTAACTCTTCCTTTCCGGACCACTGTAAATCCGGAGAAGGGTTTGTATGGCGAAACAGAGCTGAGCGAAAAGGACTGGAAAGACCTCTTTCTTGAATCATTAGCGGCGGTTTTTAAAGCTGAGACTAAGCGGCTCCCGTTGCGTACTTTTTATAGGCCTGTCCTGACTAATCCGGACTATCAAGCATTTCTGGAAAAAGCCAATCGATATACGCTTCAAGCATTGCAATCCAATATTCCGGCACAAAAAGGGCAGCCACATGCAAGTAAATATATTTATACGGATACTAAATCCGGAAAAACCTATCCCATTGATCTGATGCAGGTATATACTGGCAGTTTACAGAGCCCGGATAATAATTATTCTTCCAGAGTAGATATTGCAGAAACAGTAAGTCAGACGGATTACCAGCTTTGGATGCAGTTCAACTGGCAAAGTGCTCCTGCTGCTGCTGCAGGTGCTATGCAAGTGCCAAAAGCCCACGTACAGATCAGGTGTATGTCGCAAGGATTACTGGCAGGTGATTTTGTGCTAAATGCCAGAAATCTAGAAGGGATGATTGGGTATCAGGTATATACGCTGAATCCGGTAAATCCAAAAAATACCTATGAACTGCTAGCCAATAATAAACTGCTGGCCCTTATTCAGAAGGCAGGCAATGGAAAAGCTGGCGATACGGCTACACAAGAATATACTCTGTATATCCCAAAAGACGTATCCCAGGAAAGCCAGGCAGAGCTAGCTGTTATTTTTCTGATGCACAGGCTGGCAACTGAGTTTGGTAAAGATTATTTATAGGAGTTACGCAAAGTTTGCAATGAATAGTCGTTGAGCTTGCAGAAAGATCATTTTATGCAAAGCATACATAGAATCAATCAAGTTATTTAGTGTTAAAGCAGCTAGCTTCTGGAAAGCTCTCATCACACAAAATAAATGGGTGTGAATAGCCGTGGTATTACGCACAAAGAATTTTTCAGCTTGACAACATTGTTTGATACAGCGAAAGAAAGCCTCCACTTGCCAGTGTCTGAGGCGAAGGGCTTCAAACTCTGCCCTGGCCGGCAAACCAGGTAAAGCCCTATCATGGCCGCTCTCATATAAAGCGTAGTGCCTCTCGTCTCCTTCTTGGCAAACCGTCCGAAACACTGTTATAAAATCAAATCCTTTTAAGTGAGTATACAGTCCTTCTTGGGGGATGGCTACTTGGCCTACCTGCTCATAAAGGGAAGGTTGAGTAGAAATAATGCGGTTTTTCTCCAGGCCCACCATAAAATTTACTTCCAGGTTTCTCAAGAATTTTAAATTCTCTAATGAACTGTACCAACTGTCAGCCGTAATCCATGCAGGTCGTAGTCCCCACTGCCATACTTGTTGAAGCATCGCTTGAAAATAATCGTTTTTAGTTTTGCCCTCACTTGAGCGGTACACACGAAAATTCACCGGTACACTGTAGCCACTCACGGTGGTATAAAGGAGCACAATCAGATTAATTCCTTTAACGGCTTTGTGATGCTTGCCTGACCAAAAATAGCCGACTACTTCTGTACTGCTCAACTCTGTGTAGGGCTTATCCAGCACCGTATCATCTACTGTTAAGGTACCACCAGTTAATTCAATACTTGAGGCAACGGCTTTAAATAAATCTTCCCCTTGATACTCCCCTGAAAGTAAAAAGCGATTCACCTCATCATGGGACACTTGCAGCACATCTCCTGCTTGTACACAACTACTGTTCCTAGGGCTACTCAGCAAATAGGCAATATATTCTTCGACTTGCATCTTTAGCGCTTTTAGCTAATTTACCCTTTTTGCGTAACTCCTAATTTATAAGATTTCAGGCTGGTTTTTCGTTTATAGGTACACATGCTACGGAAGCACCCCCTCAAAGAATTTCATGCTACCTTCACTGTTGCCATAATCGTTATTTTTCTGGCCATCCCTTCCGCCTTGTATATGCTGTATCAATCAGTTAACCGCATATCTGTACCCTACAATGCAATGGTGTATGAACCCAGTTATTATCTAGCCAGTACACATCCGGATTGTCACATTATCCAACTGGGTGCATTTACCATTGAAACCCCTAAGGCCTACCGCTATATCCGGCGCAAAGGCTATGACAGCTATATTGGTGAAATTACAAACCTGACAGACACATTATATTTCGATTATGGCATGTATTCTTATAACTTTGAGGGCGAAACAACCCTTGAACATGTTTTCACCAGTGAACTCGTGCAGGGAAAAAAGGCTATACTCGTGCGTCCGAAAAGGAAAGGCAGGGGACTTACCGGTGTGTACTTTAAAAATGTAGCTAGTAATAACCACCTGGTAATCTCAGGGTATGATTTACAGGACGAGAAAGCCGCCGTCAGCATGTTTAAAACTATAAAATTCAAGTAACCGAATTTTATCCCATGACACTACCGCTACCCCAGATACCAGATAAATTTGTTGTTCTCGTAGTAGGCCCTACAGCCGTAGGCAAAACCGATTTGTGTATCCGGCTGGCAAAAGAATTTGCGACAGAAATTATTTCTGCCGATTCCAGGCAATTTTTCCAGGAGATGACCATAGGTACTGCCAAACCTAGCATAGAAGAAAGGCAAGGCATCGTACATCATTTGATAGATTCTCATTCAATTACCCAAAGTTATCATGCTGCTGCTTTTGAAAAAGATGCGTTAGCTATTGCAGAAGAAATTTTCCGGAAGAAAGATGTAGTCATTCTTACTGGTGGTTCGGGATTATATATCAAGACTTTTTGCGAAGGACTAGACGAAATTCCGGATACAGACCCTGCCATCCGCGAGGCCCTCACCACACAGTATCAGCAAGATGGGCTTGAACCTTTACTAACTCAATTAGATACCCTGGACCCTCTATATGCCCAGCAAGTAGACCGGGCCAATCCGCAACGGGTTATCCGGGCACTAGAGGTCAGCCTGAGCACCGGGCAGCCTTATTCTTCTTTCCGCAAACAGAATAAAATTATCCGGCCATTTCATCTGGTAAAAATAGGCCTTACCCGTAACCGGGAAGAGCTATATAATCGGATAGATGCCCGGATGGACGCAATGTTAGCGAATGGACTAGTAGAGGAAGCTAAACATTTATTGCCATACAAAGAACACAATGCCCTGCAAACGGTAGGCTATACAGAAGTATTTGATTACCTAGCAGGTACATATGATTATGCAGAAATGGTACGGTTACTCAAAAGAAATTCGCGCCGGTATGCCAAGCGGCAACTTACCTGGTTTTCTAAAGATCCGCAGATACATTGGTTCCATCCGGAGGCTTACATACAAATAGTAGCGTATATCAGAAGCCAGCTGGAACAAACAAAACACAGGTAGATGGAAAGCAGAACAAAAGTAACTTTTTCTGGCAAAGGAAGTGTTGAATAGGCCGGTGACTGAAAATATTGCCAGTAAAACTTTTATTATTTAAATTTTTTGTAAAATTTGTAAAGCCCTCCTGTTGGGGCAGTGTACTAAACCTTACCTTTTTCTCATTTACTTATTTTTTTTGAATTATTTATGAAGATTCCCTTTGTTAAGAACAACCCTTTACTGCTGATTATGCTGGGTGTACTGCTTGTAAGCGCTGCCTGGGTAAGCCCTTCCTTCAAAAAAGTATCCTTGTTTAATGGCAAAGATCTTTCTGGCTGGAAAGTATATGGCACCGAAAAATGGTACGTAGAAAACGGCGAACTGGTCTGTGAAAGTGGCCCGGATAAACAATATGGCTATCTGGCCACCGACAAACCGTATAAAGATTTTGACCTTACGCTGGAGTTTAAGCTGGAAGCCAACGGCAACAGCGGGGTATTTATCCGGTCTACTATTGAAGGAACTAAAGTGAGTGGATGGCAAGTAGAAGTAGCCCCACCTAACCACGATACCGGCGGCATTTATGAGTCATATGGCAGAGGCTGGCTGGAGAAAATTCCGGATGAAAAAGAAAAATACCTGAAGCCAACCGACTGGAATAAAATGCGCATACGGGTAAAAGGCGATCAGGTAACTACCTGGCTGAACGGACAGCAAATGGTAGACCTGAAAGATGAAAAAATAGGTGCCGGCAATGGGTCAATCGCCTTACAGATTCACGATGGTGGTGGCATCAAAGTACGCTGGCGCAAACTAATGGTAGAAGAAATATAAGCTTATTCAAACTCGCTGTTTTCCTGTAAAAACCATTTGTGTGAAACTTTGCAGAGTATAAGCCGAAGCAATCTGTCAAATACATAGCCAACAGATCGCTTCGGCTTTTCAGCGCCTATCCTGATGCACGAACGAAATATCAAGCTATAACAAACCCTTTATACTTCCATGGACCAATCCTATATTCTATCCCTAGATCAAGGCACCACTAGTTCAAGAGCCATCCTTTTCGATAAGTCCGGAGCTGTTATACATATGGCCCAGAAAGAGTTTACCCAGTTTTTCCCCAAAGCCGGCTGGGTAGAGCACGATGCCAGAGAAATATGGAGTTCGGTAGGATCGGTAATCGGAGAAATATTAACCTATGTGCCAGCCACTAAAATTGCCGCCATTGGCATTACTAACCAGCGGGAGACCGCCGTTGTCTGGGATAAACACACCGGAGAGCCAGTATATAATGCCATTGTCTGGCAATCCAGGCAAACGGCTGGCATCTGTGAAGAACTAAAAGCCCAGGGCCATGAAGAAACATTCCGCTCTAAAACTGGTTTATTAATAGATGCGTATTTTTCAGGAACGAAGGTAAAATGGATACTAGATCATGTGGACGGAGCCAGAAAGAAAGCAGAAAACGGAGATTTATTATTTGGTACGATTGATAGCTGGCTAATCTGGAAATTAACCGGTGGCAAGGTACATGTAACCGACTATACCAACGCTTCCCGTACGCTGATGTATAATATTCATGAACTCCGCTGGGACGATGAACTGCTGGAAATATTAACAGTACCTAAATCCATGCTGCCGGAAGTACGGTCTTCTTCAGAGGTGTATGGCGAAACAGCAGGTATTTTCAGTGGACATAAAGTAACTATTTCCGGAATTGCTGGCGATCAGCAGGCAGCCTTGTTCGGGCAGGCCTGTTTTGAACCCGGAATGGCTAAAAATACCTATGGCACCGGCTGTTTTATGCTAATGAATACTGGCACGAAAGCCGTACGGTCGCAAAATGGTTTACTTACCACCATTGCCTGGGGGATAGATGGCCAGGTAGAGTATGCGCTGGAAGGAAGTATTTTTGTGGCAGGCTCTGCCGTGCAGTGGCTCCGGGATGGGCTGCGGATGCTGAAACATTCCAAAGAAAGTGAAGACTATGCCAGCCGGGTCCTTTCTACTGAAGGGGTGTACGTTGTACCGGCTTTTGTGGGCTTAGGTACGCCGTATTGGGATAGTGAAGTCCGGGGCGCTGTATTTGGCCTTACCCGCGGCACACAAAAGGAACATTTTATCAGGGCTATCCTGGAATCAATGGCGTATCAAACCAAAGATGTACTGGCAGCTATGGAGGCCGATTCAGGAATCAAACTTAGAAGTCTGCGGGTGGATGGGGGAGCGGTAGCCAATAACTTTCTCATGCAGTTTCAGAGTGACATTCTGGGTGTACCAGTAGATAGGCCGAAGGTAAACGAAACTACGGCTTTAGGGGCTGCCTACCTGGCCGGTTTAGCAATAGGTTTCTGGAAAGATAAACATGATATTATTAATAACTGGCAAACAGACCGTACCTTTGCCGTACAAATGCCACAGGACCAGATGCATACCTTATATGAAGGTTGGAAAATGGCTGTAAAAGCGGCTATGGCATTTAAACCTGTAAAAAAATAAATTCGCTACATGCCACATTCTTTTTCTTCCCGCAAGCGGAACCAGTACATACAACAAATGCAAGCCAGCGTACTCGATGTGCTGGTGATTGGCGGAGGGATTACCGGAGCAGGTATTGCTCTGGATGCGCAAAGCAGAGGTTTGCAAACAGGCTTACTCGAAATGCAGGATTTTGCTGCCGGTACTTCCAGCCGTTCTACTAAACTGGTGCATGGCGGATTGCGGTATTTGAAACAGTTTGAGTTTGGCCTGGTGGCCGAAGTAGGCCGCGAACGGGCAATTGTGTATGAAAACGGCCCGCACGTAACCAGAGCTGAGCCTATGTTATTGCCCTTAGTAAAAAATGGTAGTTTAGGCAAATTAGGCGCCTCTATTGGCCTCAGTGTATATGATTTGCTGGCAGGTGTAAAAAGCAGTGAGAGGCGTAAAATGTTATCAGCGCAGGAGACCTTGCAGCGGGAGCCCTTATTGCGGCCAGATATTCTGCAAGCCGGAGCATATTATTTTGAATACCGCACCGACGATGCCCGCCTAACTATTGAGATTTTGAAAGAAGCCGTTCAACAGGGAGCGGTTGCCTTAAATTACGTTAAGGTAATTGGGTTTATCTACAATGCACAAAAACGAATAACCGGCGTACAGGCAGAAGACCGCTTAACAGGTAAAACCTATGAGATTAATGCTAAAAAGGTAGTAAATGCTACTGGTCCATGGGTAGATACCCTGGATAGCAAAGATGATCCATCAAAAGGCGATAAATTGCATATTACCAAAGGGGTACATATTGTACTGGATCATGCCAAACTCCCGATCAGGCAGGCCATCTATTTTGATGCGCCAGACAAGCGGATGGTGTTCGCCATTCCCAGAGAAGGCAAAACCTATGTAGGTACAACAGATACTACGTACAAAGGCGAAATGGAACACCCACTAATGACCGAAGAGGATAAAACGTATCTGATAAACGCTATCCGGTATATGTTTCCTGACACCAAAGTACAGGCTTCCGACATTGAGTCTAATTGGGTTGGCCTGCGTCCGTTGATCCGGCAGCCCGGCAAAGGACCTACAGAAATTTCCCGGAAAGATGAGATTTTTCAATATGCATCTGGCCTGATTACCATTGCCGGAGGTAAACTAACCGGCTACCGTAAAATGGCTGAACGTGTGGTCAATATTCTGTCGGAGCAGTTCAGCAAGGATGAAGGAAAAACAGTACCTGCTTGCCAGACAGCCAAGATTCCTGTATCTGGCGGCAACGTGGGAGGCGCAGCAAAGTTCAGAGAGTTTGTGAACCAGAAAACGCAACAAGGAATAAGCCTTGGTTTGTCTGAGAAATATGCCAGAAAGTGGTCAGAAATGTATGGCGCAAATGTGGAACAACTGTTTTCCCGGCTAAAAGATAGTACTGGCGAAACAAACACCTTTGGCCTTCCTCCAGAATTAGTAGTGCAGTTACAATACAGCCTGGAAGAAGAACTGACGGCCACACCCACCGATTTTTTTATCCGCCGTACTGGTGCTTTATATTTTAATATAGATTGGGTACGCCAGTGGCAGGAGGGCGTAGTGGCATATATGGCAAATTATTTCGGCTGGGATATCAAAACTACAGAAATACACTCTCAGACCTTGCAATCCCGATTAGCGGAAGCTGGTGGATTGGTAGTAGCCTAATAAGTTGCTTTTTGTATTCATAGTTTTAAATCACGTATACTACAGAAAATTATAGGTGATACAACTTTTAAGCTATTTATATGAACTCACAGCCACTGATAGATCAGCTAACGCAACTGTTGACCCAAGGGAATGCACATGTAACTTTTGAAGAATCGATAAAAGGTTTACCGGCAGAGCAGAGAGGTTTAAAGCCTCATAAAATGCCCTATAGTATCTGGCAGCTGGTAGAACATATCCGCATTGCCCAATGGGATATCCTGAAGTTTTCTGAAGGACCAGATCACCAATCGCCGAAATGGCCCGACGAATACTGGCCGGAGGCAGATTCTCCTTCAAGTGAAGCTGCATGGAAACATTCCTTGCAGCAGATACAAGCCGACAAACAAGCTTTTATTCAACTCTTACAGGCCCGGAAAGCTCAATTGCTGGAGCCTTTTGCGTATGGAAACGGGCAAAATTTATTCCGGGAAGCTCTTCTGATTGCAGACCATACCAGCTACCATACCGGGCAGATTATCCTTATGCGGCGGCTGCTGGGTAGTTGGTAGGGAGAAGAAGAAACTATCGTGCTAGTGCTAAGCATAGCTATTCATCCCTTACGGTAAGTAGCATCAATCATGTAGCATTTACGTATAGAGAATGACAATACGTTGATTTGTCTATGTCGCATTCCAATTTTTATATTGTAGGGGTAGGCGCATCTGCAGGTGGCTACCAGGCTATATGGGAGTTTTTTTCGAATATTCCACCAGATTCTGGGGCTGCCTTTGTCATTGTGCAGCATTTAAACAGAGAGTACCGGAGTATTGCCGATAAATTATTAGCTAAACATACATCCCTTTCCATTTACTGGGCACAGCACAACCAGCCTGTAGAAATGAATGCTGTATACATCCTGCCTGAAAACAAAGTAATTACCATTCGTAACCGGCATTTGTACCTGCGAAAACGATTGCCGGATGAGAAGATTAATCTTACGGTGGATATATTTTTTGAGTCTCTGGCTAGGGATGTGAAAGAGAAGGCCGTAGGAATCATTATGTCAGGCCTGGGGTCGGATGGGGCCCATGGTGTGCAAGCGATTCACCACTATGGCGGGCATGTCATGGTACAGGAACCCAACTCTACCGTATTCAACAGCATGCCTAAAATGGCTATCAATGCCGATAGTCCGGATTTTATTTTGCCACCAGCGAGCCTAGCTAATGCTTTAGTGAAGTGTATTGGGATAAATATTAATAGTTGAGACCAACGTTGGCCCTACTCACCGGAAGATCAAACGTTTGCTACGCAAACAGATGGGTGGATACATCGGGAGTCAATAAGGAAGCATATTCCGCTTCTTTCCGCTTCATCTCTTCCTGTGTGGCTACTAGTTCCTCCATATTCTGGCGCATTTCTTCTTCCTGAGACCTTAATTCTTCTGCCTGCTGCTGCGATTCTTGTAGCAATTTTTGTGTACGTGCGGTAGTCTTCACAGCAGCAATAGTTGAAGCAATACTTTCGGCTAGTTTTTCGACAAAAGCAATTTCATAGGCTTCAAATTTATTGAATGAAGCTAATTCCAGCACACCTTCTACCTTATCCTGCACTTTTAAGGGCACAATCAGCAGGCAGGTAGGATTGGCTTCTCCCAGGCCAGAGGTTATTTGCAAATAACCGGCAGGTATTTCGGTGAGGAGAAGGGTATCTTTTTCCAGATATGCCTGGCCCAATAAGCCTTCGCCAATAGGTATCGTCTTTTCTACAAACTTTTTACGGTTGTAGGCATAGCAGGCCAGTAATTCTAATTCAGGCAGTTGCCCGTCTTTCTCCTGCACGATAAATAAGCCACCCTGGTTTGCTTGCAGGTATTTTACTAAGCCCGACATAATTTTTTCTGCCAGCAATGAAAGATCAGTAGTAGAACGCAGTATTTCTGCAAATTTTGCCTGCCCTTCACTTGCCCAGCTACGTTTACGGTCTTCTTCGGCAGCTATTTTCAGGTTGTTATTCATCTTAAGTAATGCATTACCCAGGGTATCGGCTTCGCTCAGCGGTGTAAATACTGCATTAAAATTTCCCTTTCCAACTTCATCAGCAAATGCAGACGTGCGTTTTAGGCCATCTGCCAGACTACTAACTGCGGTAGCCATTTGAGTCAGTTCATCGTTTCCGGTCATAGCCAGATCAACATTCCGTATATCACCTTTGCTAAGCTTGCTAATGATATCTCTGAGCTGGTAAACCCGGCTTACAATATTACCTGAGATTAGTTTGGACGCAAACCAGGCAATCAGCAGAAAAGTAATATCTATGAAAAGTAGTTCTTTCGTAAAGAAATAAGCCAATGACAAGCTTGCTTTGGGAATAACCGTTACGCATTGCCAGTGTTTGCCAGCATAGGTATAGGCACCTGTAGAAGCAAAAGTTCCTGAAGCATATTCTTTCCCCTGAAGAAAATCAGGTAGCAGAGCTGTTGTAGCTAGTTGATGGCTTAAACTGTCTAACACAAGGGACTGGTTCAGCACTACCCGTTCATCAGAAGCATCTATGATCTTTCCCTGCTGATTGACTAACAGTATTTCGCTGCCAGCTTCACTTGCCTGTAATGCCTGCAAAGCCTCCTGTCTTATTCCCTGGGTAACCTCCTTCCAACTGGCAAAATTATACCAAACGCCTACTGTCTGGCCACTGTCGTTTTTGATGGGTGCGGCAAAGGCCATACCCCAACCGTTACTTCGGTGAATAGCAGCAACATGTGGGTTTACCTGAAAGTCAGAGTACCAGGCACCTCCCTTGGGCCCTTCAGCCGACATACAGGCTACATACCATGCTTCCGTAGAAAAATCTTTACCCAGCAATACATCTGTAGCAAGTGAATTACCTGCTTTGTCTTGTGTATTGGCGGCTATGACTTTGCCTTCCCGGTTGACAACCAACATCAGGTCGTAGAGTACATAATAGGCCGTCATGGTATTAATAAACTTTTGCGACTGCGGGGAAACACTATCGGTTGATGCCATTTCAATGGCCAGCTGGTTGGCAGCATAGGCCTGCACATCGCCAAACCGTTCATAGAAATTCCGGTCTACTTTCTCCATTACACTTCTGGAAACTTGTATAGCCGTAGCCGCCTTTAGCTGATTTTCATTAGCAGCCAGATTCAGCCCGGAATAAATGGTAATCGTTAGTATAAGTAAGAAGGGTACTGCCAGAAAAGCTACCCTGAGTTTAGTAACCAGTGAAAGATTTACTACCTGCATAGTTTGTAAAAATGAACGATCAAAAAACGAGGTAAAAGTATAGAACGCCCATTGCAGCCGGATGTATGGAAATTGATCTACACCTGTTTGGATTAGGGCAACTTCTGAAAATAATATACCCCTTGATGTTGTACAAAATGGCGCAGTGTGGCTAAAAAGGGATGAGGTAATATTGCCTATAGAAAAGACGCTGCATCAAAAAAAATATTATTCCTACCAATAAAGGCAGTTAAACAACCAAACACAAAATGAGTTATACCCTTGTAGGAGTAGGAAAACAGGCTGTTTTGAAAAGGTAACCGCCCCTCTCCATTGCGTTTCTTACATACGTACCATAATCAGTGATATACTTTCTGCCAGATTATTTCCGGTACTATGGAAGGCGTCGCAAAAAATTATGTTAAAAAACTACTAAATTATCCTTAAATATTTTAATTTAGACTGCCATCAACCATCTGTTGCCCATGAAAGAGTGTATCGTGATTATACCCACCTACAATGAGATAGAGAATATTGAGAAAATTATACTCAAAATATTTGATCTACCTGTGCAATTTCATGTGCTGATTATTGATGATGGCTCTCCGGATGGTACGGCTGATAAAGTGAAACAATTGCAGCAACATTATCCGGATCAATTATTTTTACTGGAAAGGCAAGGCAAACAAGGGTTAGGCACCGCATACATTCAAGGCTTTAAATATGCCTTAGTTAATGGGTATCAGTATGTTTTTGAAATGGATGCTGATTTTTCGCACAAGCCAAAAGATCTGCTGAAGCTATACAATGCCTGTGCTAAGGATGGCTATGATGTATCTATAGGTTCCAGATATGTACGGGGTGTAAATGTGGTAAACTGGCCCATGAACCGCGTACTAATGTCGTATTTTGCCAGCCGCTATGTACGGTTTATTACAGGCATGCCCATTTACGATACTACTGCCGGATTTAAGTGTTACCGGAGTAAAGTATTGGCTAGTATAGATCTGGATAAAATTAAATTTGTAGGCTATGCTTTTCAGATAGAGATGAAATTTACCGTCTGGAAATATGGCTTCCGGATAAAAGAAGTGCCGATAATCTTCACCGACCGCACCCGCGGGCAGTCTAAAATGTCGAAGAAAATTTTCAACGAAGCCATTTTTGGTGTGTTGAAGATGAAAGCCAGCAGCTTTTTCAAGAATTACGCCACGGAAACTAATTTTATTCCCAGAGTAAGCCAGCTGGAAAAATCCTTAGGATAAGTGTATTAGCCATTAGCTGAAACTTGAGAGTTTCTAACATTATTTTAGTATTTGGTGGCTAAAAGCTAATCAAACCGCAGGGCTTGTACTGGCTGAATACGGGAAATGATGACCGTGGGAATAATCAGTACCAGAGATACCATAAGCAATACAGCCAGGTTTAGCAACACAATCAGGCTCCAGTCCCAGTCTATAGGAACCGTACTCATGTAATAGGCTTCTACATCCAGGGGAATTAATTTAAAGTAATACTGAAGGGCACAAAACCCAATGCCAATCAGATTTCCCCAGATCAAGCCTTTGAGTACCAGACGTACACCCCCCCACAAAAATATTTGCCTTACCTGCTTATGCGTAGCTCCTACCGCTTTCAATATACCAATCATCTGGGTACGCTCCATAATAAGGATGAGTAAAATAGCCACCATATTAAAGCAGGCGACAAACAGAATAAGCGCCAGAAAAATAGCTACATTCCGGTTCAGCAGCGAAAGCCAGTCGAATATCTGAATATATTTATCTGTGATTTTTTCTACCTGCATGTCATAGTCCATCAGGTCGAATACTTTTTCTGCGCCTTCGTCTATATTTCTGAAATCAGTCAGGTAGATTTCATAGCCGCCTACCAGCGTATCGCTCCAATCGTTCAACCGTTGAATCAGCCGGATGTCTCCTATCACAATGCTTTCGTCAAACTCCTCCATGCCGGTTTCATAAATTCCGCTAACAGTCAGTTTCCGTACCCGTGGCCGGCTCTGCATATTCTGAATAAAATACAAAAGTACACTTTCATCAATATCCAGCTTGAGTTGAGTGGCAATTTTACGGCTGATTACTATTTCACTGGAATAGGTTGTATCCGGAAAGGAAATAAAAGTTCCCTTTACCATATTCTGCCGGAAGGCAGGCAGGTTAAAATCCTTTCCCACGCCTTTTAATATCACACCGGAAAGTTCTTCATCCGTTTTTAGTAACCCGGCTTTGTGGCTGTATACCTGAATGTGGCTTATTTCTGGTATTTGCTGGTATGCAGTATAAAGTTCGGTATTGGTAGAAATAGGATTTTCGTCGAAAGAACGGTTCATGTGGAAGCGGCTCACCTGCAAGTGGGCGCCGAAGCTAAATATTTTATTGCGGATAACTGTTTTAAAGCCTCCCAAAATAGCAAAGGAAACAATCATTACGGCAATACCAATGGCAATGCCCGCAATTCCGATCTGGTTAACGGTAGAAGAAAACGACTTGCCCTGGGTGTGTTGGATACGCCGGGCAATAAATAAAGAGATATTCAATGCAATGAGCCTATTTGCGAATGTGCCAAGTAACTAATTAATTTGCTAAACGGCAAATGAGAAATACAATAGAAAAAAGTAAAATTCACCACATTAACGCAAAATTTGCCCAATTGTTATGGCATAATTTGTGATGGCGTACCTGTTCTTGTTTCCATTTCCCATTTACGGACTATTACTTATTTTTTATACATGCGGTTAGTTTATCTTCTTGTTATTTTTTTGCTCGGCAGTTGCACTCAGTCTAGCTCCTCGCAGACGGTTTCCGGGCAACCCTCTTCCCAGCCCGCGGCTACACCAGTGGCTACGGCTCCTATAGCTACATCAGCAGAAGAACTGACGATTGGTGCTGCACAAATTTCTCAATACTTGCCTCACCTAAGCGGAAAACGGGTTGGAATGGTTGTTAATCACACCTCACTGGTGGGTAATACGCATCTGGTAGATACCTTGCTGAGCCTGCAGGTACCAGTGAAAAAAATATTTGCTCCGGAACATGGCTTCCGGGGCGATGCCGATGCTGGTGAACATGTAAGCAGTGGGGTAGATAAAAAAACCAATCTGCCGCTTATATCTTTGTATGGTTCTAACAAGAAGCCTACAGCAGAACAACTGGCTGACCTGGATGTGGTCGTTTTTGATATTCAGGATGTGGGCACAAGGTTTTATACCTATATCAGCACGATGCATTATGTGATGGAGGCTTGTGCAGAAAATAATAAAAAACTACTTATTCTGGATAGACCCAATCCACATGGAAGTTATTTTGATGGCCCGGTACTCAAGCCTGCTTTTAAATCTTTTGTAGGAATGCACCCTATTCCTGTTGTACATGGCCTTACCGTAGGCGAACTAGCCAACATGATTAACGGACAAAAGTGGCTGGCAAATGGGGTACAATGCGATGTAACAGTCATTAAAAATAAAAACTACACGCACCACACCCCTTATACCTTACCGGTCCGGCCTTCGCCTAACTTAAGCAACCAGCAGGCCATCCGGTTGTATCCGTCTCTTTGCTTGTTTGAGGGTACGGTTATCAGTGTAGGCAGAGGCACAGACTTCCCTTTCCAGATGATTGGCTCGCCTAACCCAGCGAATGGGTCGTTTACCTTTACACCCAAAAGTGTTCCTGGAGCCAAGAATCCGCCTTACCTGAATCAGCTATGTTACGGTCTTGATTTGCGGGAAGATACCCTAAGCCATTTCTCGTTAAAATACCTGATTGATTTTTACCAGAAAGCTGCCAACAAAGACAAGTTTTTTAATAGTTTTTTCGAAAAACTAGCCGGAAACGATCAGTTGCGTAATCAGATTAAATCCGGTATGACGGAAGCGCAGATCCGGGAAACCTGGAAAGAGGATTTAACTGCCTATAAAGCTTTGCGTAAACAATACTTGCTCTATGCCGAGTAAGTCCATTAGAATGTAAATGCTGGAATATACCGGCCATCAATATCTGTGAAATTATATTCTTTAGCCAGATCGCCGGTTGCCAGGGCTTTTCCAGTTTTTTGTAGCAGCTGTGCATCCGTTGCCAGTGCAACCACAGCCCGGCCTACATATCTGGGAGAATGGGTAGTAGCTAGTTCTTCCAGGTTATTATTTCGGGTCAAAATCTGTTCTACTCTTTCGGTGCGGGTATGGCCAGGATACAACGATAAGGCGGCTACTTTGTATTCCTTCAGTTCCTGCGCCATGGCAAAAGCCAGACGGTCTT
This sequence comes from Rhodocytophaga aerolata, assembly GCF_030503435.1. GTDB lineage: Bacteria > Bacteroidota > Bacteroidia > Cytophagales > 172606-1 > Rhodocytophaga > Rhodocytophaga aerolata. The sequence continues at coordinate 172,512 of NZ_JAUKPO010000002.1, read as the reverse complement.
CCGCTTTTTTACAGGTGTCGTACATTACATTGCCCAGGTATTTATCTCCTACCCCAATAGATATGTTAATGATCAGGCCACTTTGCTGAACGATCATTAGAGGTGCTGCATAATAGCTTGCCGTGAAGTGTGCCCGCAACCCAGACACAAACATACGGTCCCAGTATTTAAGGTCTTGTTCCCAGAAAGGCTTTGAAAAAATGCTGCCTTCATGTTCTTCATAGCCTCCCCAGACATTATTTACCAGAATATCCAGCCTGCCATATTCTGCACGAATAAAATCGAATAAGGCTTTTACCTGGTTGTCATCCGTATGATCGCAGGGAAAAGCTATGCCCTTGCCTCCAGCCGCGGTTACCAGATTGGCTGTATCTTCTATCGTACCCGGCTTATCAGCATCAGTGGGGCTAGCTTTGGTAGAACGGCCAGTAATGAGTACGGTAGCGCCTGCTATGCCTAATTCATGGGCGATACCTTTTCCTATACCCCGGCTTGCTCCGGTAACCAAAGCAATTTTGCCGGCTAACCTATTGTTATTTTCCATATAAGTAGTTTGTATGTATTTTGCTGCAAAGAAACAAGTAAGAAAGGGTATTGGATAGTAAAATTTAGACAGTGGCTTATTGAATATAATACTCAACAAGGTGTACGAATAGTTTTTAGTTTAACAGAATCTGTACTATAGGTATGTGCAAGCAAACAGAAAGTATTTACCAGGTATATAGGCCCAGTGCTGACTTAGCTCATCTGGTAAATTATTACTTCTTGTATGAGAATACAACCCAGGCTTTGGCCGAGGAGTTTGCTTTGTCTGATGGAAATCCGGGTATAAGTTTTGCCTTGCACCAGCCTTATGCTCTCAAATCAGCCGATCAAAAATATGTATTTGCCTCAACAGCTTTTATCTGTGGTGCTTTTACCAAAGGGTTGTATGCCGGGAATAGTCCAGTTGCACAGAAAATGTTTGGGGTAAAGTTTACGATAGATGGGTTATATTATTTGCTGCAAGAACCCATGAATGGGTTGAACCTGCAACCAGTGTGGAATGCAGAAATAGTAGTCGGGAACAAGGTGTCTGCCCTAACTGAGCAAATCAGAGAGGCAACCGATAGTTTCCAGAGAATACACCTACTGGAAACTTTTCTGAGAAAATATAGCAGGACCTCTGAAGCACCAGACAGAAAGTTCAGGCAGGCAGTACGACTAATCCGGCAGACTAACGGACAGCAGCACATTGATGAAATAGCCCGGAAGGTATCTGTTAATTACAAATGGCTGGAAAGAAAATTCATGCACTATACTGGTACTTCGCCCAAGGAGTTTTCCAGGCTAACCCGCTTTATTCATACCTATTTTCATTATAAAAAAGTGGGCATTACCGACTTACTGGACGTAGCTATTGCTAATGGCTATTATGACCAGACTCACTTTATTAAAGAATTTAAGCATTTTACAGGCTATACGCCCACACAACTTCAGCAGGCCCCCATCTATGATCTGGCAAGTATAATGGAGCCGCTGAGTAAAGTAACTAACTGAATGATAAAGACATTATTCATTCAGTTAGCATATCTGTTAGTTATTCCCGTTGACGGTGTAGCGTATAGGCCATCGTGCCCACTCTGTACCAGTAATAGCCATAGCCCTCTATGTGCAGGTGATGTATGCCTTTTTCATCCGAGTTGCTTTGCTGTTCGTCCATCAGATGGTAAATGGTTTGTCCTTTGTCAGCTATGGGCTTTACCTGCACCGCTTGTGCATCGGAACTGAAGTTATGCATTGTGAGAATACAGTTTCCCCGCCACTCATATTGTATGGCTAATACATGTGGCGAGCCGGTTTCCAGAATTTCCCATTTGCCCCAGCCTATCTCTGGGCATTCTTTGCGTAGCCTGATTATTTTTGCCGTCCAGTTAAGAAAAGATTCCGGATCGCGCCGTTGGGCGGCTACGTTTATTTTCTTATACCCATATTCTCCTTCGCTGATCACTGGATGTACTGTTTTTTTGTTGACCGAAAAACCTCCTTGCTCTTCGTCTGACCACTGCATAGGCGTACGGATGGCTTCACGTTCGGGAAGGGAAAGATCATCGCCCATGGCTAGTTCATCCCCATAGCGGATAACCGGCGTACCAGGCAACGAAAATATCAGGCTATTGGCCATTTCTAGTTGCTGGCGGTTTTGCAGCATGGGTGCCAGCCTCCGCCTGATTCCCCGTTCATACAATTGCATGTCTTTTTCGGGAGCAAATTTGGCGAAAACCTCCTGCCGTTGTTTTTCTGTTAGCCTGCCTAAGTCCAGTTCATCATGGTTACGCAGGAACTGCGCCCATTGGGCAGTTGCAGGTAATTCTTTGGTTTCGTTCAGGGCTTTAACTAAATGCTTTATTTTCGTGCTGGCCAGTGCATAAAACAGAAACTGGTTTACATAAAAGTTAAACATCATATGAATACCCTGGCCTATATCGCCAAAATAGGGAATGGTTTCTTTAGGTAATACATTGGCTTCGCCTAGTAGAATGCCATCGCCCTTGCGCCACTGTAAAAATTTCCGCATCTCATGCAGATACTCAAATGCCTGTTCTTGTTCTCCTCCGTCTTTGTCTGGTGTTTCAATAATAAAAGGTACGGCATCCAGCCGGAAGCCCGCCACACCCATTTGCAGCCAGTACCCCATTATCCGCTTTATCTCATTTCTTACGTGTGGGTTGTTCGTATTTAAGTCAGGCTGAAACTCATAAAACCGGTGAAAATAATACTCTCCAGCCTTTTTATTCAGCGTCCAGGTAGCTTCTTGTACACCAGGAAAAACTACTCCATCTTTCCAGTTATCGGGCCTTTTCTTTGCCCATACATACCAGTCCCTGTAAAAGGAATCCGGGCTTTTAACAGCTTCCTGAAACCAGCGGTGCTGATCGGAAGTATGATTGACTACCATGTCTATGATTATCCGGATGCCACGTTTGTGGGCCTCATGAATAAACTCTACAAACTCGCCACTGGACCCGTGTCGTGGATCTACTCCATAATAATCCGAAATATCATAGCCATTATCTTTGTTGGGAGTTGGCTGAAAAGGAGCCAGCCAAAGGACAGTCACACCCAGAGAATGCAGATAGTCCAGTTGCCGCACAAGGCCTTCAAAATCGCCGATGCCATCTCCATTAGCATCCATAAATGTTTCCAGATCTAAGCTGTAGATAATAGCATTCTTGTACCAGAGGTCTTCAATCATAGGAGTAGCCGAATAAGGGTTAGGTGTATACGATGTGTGCTGACAGCCTGCTTTGTTTAGGCATTACGTGAGCAATGGCTGCAACACCAACATATACGGTTGTGGCAGAGAGCAGGTTATAAGCTAGTCGTGTAAACTTGTCATTTTTAATGGCTGTTCTTGCACAGCTAGCTATTCAGATAAACTATAGTTTAATTTGAGTTTCTGCTGATTATTTTTTATCCTTACCCATGCAATTCGGACAATCTACCCATCTTACCTATTGTACCAATATCCACCCCGGAGAAACCTGGGAAGATGTATTTCATACGTTAAAAATGTTTTTGCTGCCGCTGAAAAGCCGTTTGTCACCCAGCAAACCCATGGGCGTAGGATTAAGGCTGTCAGACCAGGCAAGCCGCACATTAGTGGAAGACAATAATCTGGCGCTATTTAAACAGTGGCTGGATACCCATGAGCTATATGTGTTTACCATGAATGGTTTTCCCTATGGTGGATTTCACCGGCAGGTAGTAAAAGATGCCGTATATGCACCCGACTGGCGTACCGAAGAAAGAGTAGCCTATACGATCCGTTTATGTCACATTCTGGCGTATCTGTTACCGGAAGGAATGGAAGGAGGAATTTCAACCGTTCCTGTTTCATACAAACCATGGTTTAAATCGGAAAATGCCCGTAAAGAAGCTTTTGAAAAAGGAGCTATGCACCTAACAAGAGTAGTAGAAGAACTCACCGCCATAGGTATTGCTACAGGTAAATTCATCCATATTGATATAGAACCAGAACCAGACTGCTTGCTGGAGAACACAGCCGAGATGGTCAATTTTTATACACATTCTCTCTTGCCAATTGGGAGTGGCTATCTCATGCAAAAGCTGGGTATAAAATCTACCAAGGCAGAAGATATTATCCGTAGACATATTCAAGTATGCTATGATGTTTGCCATTTTGCAGTGGAATATGAGAGTCCCGCATATGTATTTAACGAGTTTGCTAAGGCCGGAATTAAAATTGGTAAAATTCAGATAAGTGCCGCCCTCAAAGCCATGCTTCCCGTAGAAGCTGAACGCCGGAAAAAGATAGCCCAGAGGTTTGAGTCGCTGGCCGAATCTACCTATCTGCACCAGGTAGTAGCCCGCAAAGGAGATGGTACCTTTGTACAGTTTCCTGACTTGCCGCAGGCATTAGCGCATATCAACGATTATGAAATGGCCGAGTGGCGTACACATTTTCATGTGCCAGTATTTGTCAGCGACTTTCAGGATCTGCAATCTACCCAGGAAGATATTGTGGAGGTGCTCCGCCTGAATAATCAGCAGCCAGTAACCTCTCATCTGGAGGTAGAAACCTATACATGGGAAGTGTTGCCGAAAGCTATTAAAGTAGATTTGCTCTCTTCAATAGGCCGGGAAATGGAATGGGTAATCGCACAGATGGGAAGTACGAAATAAATGCGTCCACAGGAAACTATAAATTACTTAATTAAGGATTAATGTAAAGATAATTCCCTGTATGGTTGGTAAACTGGCATCTGGCATTCATCCTTTTCGGTTGCTAGCCGGTTAGCCCTTCTATATTATACTGCGCCAAGGCTTTCTTCAGCTTTTCATCTGATAAAGGTTTTTCCAGGTAGCCGCTTACCTTATACTTTTTAGCTTTTTCTACATCCCGTAAGTTGGTAGAGGTGGTAAGCAAAATAATAAATATAGGTTCTTGCCTGTTGAACTGAAGTTTTTCATACTCATCTAAAAACTCAAACCCGTCCATCACAGGCATGTTAATGTCTAGCAAAATCAAGTCAGGGCACTGGTAGCCATTATTTCCTTTGGCAGGTACACAATGGTTTTGCATAAATTCCAGAGCCGCCTTTCCATCCCGTACACTGTAAACCTGACTTGTAAAATTCATATCCTGTATGATCATTTCTGTAAGATAATTGCTGGCGAAGTCATCGTCTACAAGTAATACACACTCAATTTTCTGCATAATTAGATTGCGGCTTAACTCTTAAAACGCAAAAGAACAAAATTTGTCTGATTTATTAGTACTTTTATTTAAGTAATCCTTGTATGTAACCGTACAGCCAGCGAATTCTTTTTTGTACTACATTTGCATAGCAGCTAAACAATCTGCATTTTAGCAGGATTATCTAGTACTTTTATCACCTTAAGTTAATTTAACCTCAACCTGATTTCAGATCGCTCATTAAATGGGACTACAACGACTACAAACATTAGACTACATCGTTTTTCTGGTTTATTTTTGTATTGTAGCCGGATACGGCTATTGGATTTATCACAGAAAAAAGTCAAAAGAGGCAAGCACCACAGACTTCTTTCTAGCAGAGGGCTCCCTTACCTGGTGGGCTATTGGTGCCTCGCTTATTGCTTCTAATATTTCCGCGGAACAATTTATAGGAATGTCGGGCTCAGGCTTTAAAATGGGTCTGGCTATTTCTACCTATGAATGGATGGCAGCTGCTACACTTATGATCGTGGCTATCTTTTTCATGCCCATTTATTTGAAGAACCGTATTTTTACCATGCCCCAATTCCTTACGCAGCGGTATAATGAAACGGTAAGTATGATTATGGCTATCTTCTGGCTGTTATTGTATGTAATTGTTAACCTTACCTCTATCCTTTACCTGGGGGCATTAGCTGTTTCTACAATATCCGGGCTCAACTTCTGGTTGTGTATGGTCTGCCTAGCCATTTTTGCCATCATTATTACCCTAGGTGGTATGAAAGTTATTGGCTATACTGATGTAATCCAGGTGTTTTTCCTGATTATGGGTGGCTTGGCCACAACTTATCTTGCCCTGAATCTTGTTTCCGAGCAATTCGGCGAGACAGGGGTGCTTACCGGCTTTAATTATATGATGCGTAAAGCACCGGAGCATTTCCATATGATTTTTAATGAGGAAAATCCCAATTATATGGATCTGCCGGGGTTAACCATTCTGATTGGCGGTATGTGGATTGTAAACTTGAACTATTGGGGATGTAATCAATACATTACCCAGCGTGCCCTGGGTGCAGATTTGCCCACTGCCCGTAATGGTATCTTGTTTGCCGCATTTCTGAAGTTACTGATGCCAATTATTGTGGTATTCCCAGGTATTGCGGCTATGGTGCTTCACCAGGAAGGTATGTTCCAGGCAGAAATGTTAACAGGAGGAGAACTGAACCCGGATAATGCCTACCCGGTACTGCTAAACTTACTGCCTGTCGGGTTAAAAGGATTGTCTTTTGCAGCATTAACCGCCGCCATTGTGGCATCCTTAGCCGGTAAAGCCAACAGTATTTCTACCATTTATACCCTGGATATTTACAAAAAATACATTAACCGGGATGCCAACGAACAGAAACAGGTAAATGTTGGTAGATATGCGGTACTGGTAGCAATGATTGTAGCTGTGGCTATATCCGATTCTTTGGGGATTGATAAAAAAGGAGGGTTCCAGTTTATTCAGGAGTATACAGGCTTTGTTTCACCAGGAATCTTTGCAGTGTTTTTGCTAGGATTTTTCTGGAAAAAGGCAAATTCCAAAGGAGCTTTAGCTGCTATTATCGGGGGATTTATATTATCCATTATATTAAAGTTTTTACCGACCTGGGGGGTAGATCTTTCCTTTTTAAGTGATGCAGGTTTCGCCGTGATAAACACAGAGTCAGGGCTCTATGAAATTCCATTCCTGGACCGGATGGGCTTTGTCTTTATTTTCTGCGTACTCATGATTATTTTACTGGCCGACCGCCAAAATAGTCCGAAGGGTTTGGAAATAGATGCTTCTATGTTCCGGCCACACCCAAGCTTTACCGTAGGAGCTATGATTGTTGTGGGGGTAATTGTCGCTTTATATACCGTCTTCTGGTAAAAACCTTTGCTCCATAGCCATACTAAGTGTACAAATAAAAAGCTTGTCAAGTCCATAAACCTGACAAGCTTTTTACTTACAAAACAAGTAAAAACTAAGATGTGAATATTATTAAAGAATAGGTTTAGCGTCATTCCACCATTCATCATTCGACCAATAGGTATCCCAACCCAACTGGCGGTACTTAGGGTTGATTACTACATCCCGTTCGCCAATCATAAAATTCTCCAGAATATTATTAGAGATCAAAAATATATCTTTGGCTACCAGCACCGGCTTTACTTTATTGGTTTCATAGCTGGTCCAGTTGCCATCCAGTAAAAATCCGGAGCCCCGGCTAAGGCCAGTTAGTTGAATGCCAGAATCCTCGTCAATTTCCTTATAAAAGGCAGTCCAGGTATCTATTTCATTGGCCTCATAAGATTCTTCAAAGTTACGGATACCCAAATCTATAAATACCTCGCCTGCAAATACACCTGAGCCTTTAAAAGAGGCATCTTCTTTTAATGTAAATTTACCTTTTGCCACGAAAATTTCTTTAAACCCCCAGTTCTCTAAATTTTCCCGGGTAAGGCTAGTATCCTGAACCTGACCGATAGACTCAATAGTAATCTGGCCACTAAAAGGCACAATGTTATCTTTGAAGCGGCTTTTGCCGGTAATTCGGTACAAATTAGGTTGCCTGGCATCTTTTTCTACAGACGCCAAATACATCTCTATCCGGTAGCGGTCTTCCCCATAAAATCCGTTAAATACACTGGCCGATGCATCTTCCGACTGGATAGCCCCCAGCCACACAGTAGACAGGTTATGTTTTTGCAAAAATTGCGTAGTATTCTCCTGCGATAGCTCAATGGTTTCCAGTTTCTGCACTGGCACAGGTGGGTACACCGCAAACTCATCTTCCGGGCTTAGCTCAGGTTCCTGATCTATAGCTTCAGCTGTTGCCGGTTGAGTAGCCATAGCTGCCGGCACGATCCCGGTGGTACTCTCCGGTTTATTGCCAGATGAACAGCTGCTTGCCAAAAAACTTCCGGTAACTAAAAGTACAAATACGTGTGTTTTCATTTGTTTATTGGTTAAATCTAAAGGCTGACTTAGTGATAAAAGAATTATACATGGGCACAGCCATTTTATAGGGAATGATGGGTTAGAAATTTAGCTGTATAGGTTGATTTTACTGCCGATAATAGCTGTTTTGCCACACCCAGGCGAATCATCACTTCAGCTATAAGTAAATTACCGGTCCAGGAAAGCCAGGTAACTGTGAGATACGTTTCAATAGGCTTCGTTCCCAGGAAATAGTACATTATATAACTTTCCAGGCGCAGGCTCATAGCAGCCAGGGTTATAGCAAAGCTGCGGATCATCCATTCTATATGAGAAAGCCATTGTTTGTGGAGTATTTCTTTCCAGGCAAGTAAGGTTGTAAACCACCAGACAATGCATTGCATCGTAAAACCTACTTTGGAAGGCAGGCCCCCATTGGCATAAAAAGCCAGAATTAAGCCTGAGGGAGCGGCAAGCAGTAGTATAGATAAAATATACAATTTGCCCAGATTCTGGTGTAAGCTTCTGTTCTTATGAAAAAGACCCGGTATAAATTGAAATACCCCAGCTGCCATTACCCACAAGCTACTGGTGATATGCAGATAAAAGCCAGTTAAAAACACCGGATTGTCCAGCACTTTATCCGTTTTGGTAGACAAGAAATAAGCTCCTCTTTCAAACGAGAAATAGGGTAGTATTTTGGTAAACATTAGTACGGAAAATGCCAGTATACTTCCGCCAAGCCCTATGAAGAGAATATTTCTTATTAAACGTGTTTTTCCCATGCCCAATCTTGTTGTTTAAATTCCGGTTACCTATGAATTGTCGTTTGCCAAAACTACCTTGCTAAATAGCAAATTGCTTTCCCTGTTAATTAGTCTTAAAAGGGCAGGTAACCCCGGCGGTGTACAGGAAAGTGTAAGTTTTACTAAAAGGTTATTTAGATAAAGCAAGAAGGGGCATATCTGTGCGGAATATTTTGCCTGTTCAGGATAGTTTTAAAAAAACGATAAGTAACTAATGAATAGTGGTTAACTAATTTTTTATCCATAAATCCTGGCTTCGGTCTTGGCTGGGTTTGTCCGGTGCTCCATATTCCAAGCCCTTTAGCTACAGAGCTAACCGTGCGTCATTAATTATGCATAAATTTGCACCAATTCTGATAGTTTGCCGTTATAAGAATCAGATTTATTGAACTGAGAATCATCTACCTAATTTATACTATCCGTGCAGAATACCGCAGCAAAAGATATTTTTGAAAAAACAACCTATTTTCTGAAAACCAGATGGCAGGCCTACCGGCGGTGGCGGAAAGCCAGGGGCCCGGAAACAATGGTTTCGCTGTTGTGGAAAGCATTTGGAATAAGTGTTGCCTTAGTGATCTTCTTTTTTGTCGGTGTAAATAAGAACCTGTTTAATTTATTCGGCGAAACGCCCAGCCTCGACAAATTGCAAAACCCCAGAATAGAGATGGCTTCCGAACTCTATACAGCCGATGGGAAATTAATAGGGAAATATTACCGGGAAAACCGTTCGCCAGTGCCATATAACAAAATTGCACCGGTAATGGTAAAAGCATTAATAGCCACGGAAGATATTCGTTTTTACGACCACTCAGGGATAGACCCCAAAGGTGTAGTAGCTGCTTTTGCTGATGCTCTGGCCGGAGATGGCAGAGGAGCCAGTACCATTACCCAGCAGTTAGCTAAAAATTTGTACAAAACCCGTGAAAAAGACTCAGAAGGATTATTGTACAAAGTGCCGGGTCTGCGGACACTGGTTATTAAAACCAAAGAATGGATTACAGCCATTAAACTAGAACGTACCTATTCCAAGGAAGAAATTCTGACACTGTATTTGAATACTGTGGATTACGGCAGTAATGCTTTTGGTATAAAAACCGCTGCCAGAACATTTTTCAATACCACACCCGATAGCTTGGCTATACAAGATGCTGCTGTACTTGTAGGCGGGTTAAAAGCTACCACCTATTACAGTCCTCTTCTGCATCCTGACAGAGCTTTAAAACGCCGCAATGTAGTATTATCGCAGATGGCTAAATATAATTTTATAAAGCCCTCTGAATACGATTCACTGAGCAAGCTGCCTATTAAGCTGGATTACACCGTAGAAAGTTATCAGGATGGAACCGTTGCCTATTATGGAAATACCATTACCAATTATCTGAATGAATGGTGCAAATCCAGAGGATACGATTTGTATACAGATGGCTTCCGAATATATACTACCATAGATTCCCGTTTTCAGCAACATGCAGAAGTAGCCCTGGAAGAGCGAATGCGGGCCTTGCAAAATTCCTTTGATCAGCACTGGCGGGGCAAAAATCCGTGGGTTGACGAAAACGACCGCGAAATTCCCGGATTTATTGAAATGGTTTCTAAGCGTACCAGCTATTATAGAATGTTGCAGGCCAGGTATAAAAACCACCCCGACTCGGTAGATATAGCCATGAACAAGCCTAAGAAGATGCGGATATTTACCTGGGCCGGAGAAAAAGATACTACCCTTAGCCCGATAGATTCTATCCGGCATTACAAAAAATTCCTGCATGCTGGCATGATGACGATGGACCCGTTTACCGGACATATAAAAGCCTGGGTAGGCGGCATTAATTTTAAGCATTTTCAGTACGACCATGTAAAACAGGGCCGTCGGCAGCCTGGGTCTACGTTTAAACCATTTGTATATGTAGCCGCCATCGACAATGGTTTTGCACCTTGCGACCGTATTACCGACTACCGGGTTACTATTAATTATGTAGAAAATGGGGAGAAAAAATCGTGGACACCACGGAATGCCGACTGGGTGTACAGTGGCCGGAACATGACTTTGCGGCATGCACTCGGCCGTTCTATCAATACTGTAACAGCTCAGCTCACCGAAAAAGTTGGCAAAGAAACCGTAGTAGAATATGCCCACAAATTAGGTATTACTAGCCCAATAGCGCCCGTCCCTTCCGTAGGTTTAGGTTCCAGCGACGTTTCGGTATATGAAATGGTAGGCGCTTACAGCACCTTTGTTAATGGAGGTACCTGGATGGAGCCTATTTTTATTGCCCGTATCGAAGACCGCTTCGGTAATATTGTGCATCAGTTTTCGCCCCGGCAAAACCGAGCAATCAGCCAGGAAACCGCATGGCTAATGATTCATATGCTGAAAGGGGGGATAGAAGAGCCAGGAGGCACGGCACAAAATTTATGGTCGTACGACATATGGGGCAAGGGCAATCAGTTTGCAACCAAAACAGGTACTACCTCTAATTTCTCCGATGGTTGGTTTATGGGCTTAACCAAAGACCTGGTTACTGGTGTATGGGTGGGGGGAGACGACCGCAGCATTCACTTCCGGACATCTGCCTTAGGCGAAGGATCTAAAACAGCTATGCCAGTGTATGGCAAGTTTATGGAGCGGATATATAAGGATGCAGACTTAAAAGTTACCAAAGGGCCTTTTCCTAAACCGCCTGTTAAAATTACCAAACGGTACTATTGCCCAACTATTTTACCTAAGGTAGAGGAAGCCGATACTTTGGCATCCGATGCTCCTGCCAATGAAATTATTAGTGTGGCAGACACTACCAACAGCCAATAAACAACAAAAGGCCGCTCGTAAATAGCGGCCTTTTCTATATAAGAAATTCCTAAAGCACTACATTTCTTTTTTAGTATCATTAAACTTTTCAGAGTAAATTTTTAGTGCTCCTTTAAATTCCTCCAGTTTTTTTTCAAGGTTATTCAACTCATTTTTCATCATTTTTATCTTATAGAAGCAGATTTCCTTCATCTGTATATTTTTCCGGGTAAGCTCATTGCTAAGCTCCAGGCCAACCAGGGTGTTTACATAAATATTGTTTTCTGAAAGAGAAGGGCAGATAGCATTCTTCAAATAATATTTCTGCTGCATACAAATAATATGCTGCTCCTTGGCAAGATAATCTACTAACTGCTGTGTATAAACATTACTCTGCATACGACGTAACCTGGATAAGATAAATGTGATATTTATTTTTGGGTTATATACTTTCCATTCGATAAATGTAAATAATATTCTTTTATTACATCCTATAGATAAAGGAAAAAAATATCTGTACAGAGCTGTCAATATCTTGTTAATCCTAGTACATTAGATGCGGTAAGTTGAGCCAAATATGGCTGATCCTACATTTATCAATAAGATTTATAGTAATCCGGAGAAATTTCTACCTTAGAAGTAATAGGCTAACCTGTTACAGTAATTTAGTAGATATCCTGAAAAGTAGCTATGGCTGAGTAATATCTACCTTTGTATGCGAATTTAAATTTATTGAAACATTATTTCTTAATAACGTACAAGTATGTAAGGTTTGACGAAACAGAGGTATGAAATCCGGAGCAGAGTTAACCATGTGTGCGTTGTGTGAGCGGCAAGTACAAAAGGTTACCTATCATCATCTGATACCAAAGCAAAAAGGAGGAAAGCATACAGAGACTGTTCCATTATGTCAGCCTTGCCATACTACATTGCATGTTACGTTCAGCAATACCGAACTGGCCAACAGGTATAATAGTATACCTGTATTGCAGCAAGCGGAACCATTACAAAAATATCTGGGCTGGATAAAAACCAAGCGCATTGAAAAAATAAGCCAGAAAAAAAAGAGAAGATAGCTTCCAGGAAAACCAGTTTATAGAATATTTTTTAATAAATTTTATTTTTTACCGATCGTTTCAGTAATTCGCAAAGTAATTGACGATCAGAAGACAGTATTTGGAAAGAACGGGAAAGATTGTGGGATGAATTATGGAAAACTAACAAACCTACCATAACCTAAAGCAAATTATGCAAGAATCTGAAGGAAGAAAAAGAGCCATTATTGAACATGTTACCCCTCAAATTAATTGTGGACAATTCCCGATCAAACGCGTTGTAGGAGAAAAAATAACAATACAAGCCGACGTATTCGGCGATGGACACGATGCAGTGCAGGTATCGTTGAAATACCGCCCCCTTTCAAGCCAGGAATGGCAGGAAATACCCATGAATTTTCTGGGAAACGACCATTGGGAAGCTTCTTTCAGTCTGGATGCACCAGGGAAATATGAATACACCGTAGCTGGCTGGATTGATCACTTTCTTACCTGGCAGAAAGGGCTGCAGAAAAAATTTGATGCCGGACAAGATCTCAGAGTGGAGTTTTTAATTGGAGCTCAGCTGATAGAGGAAGCGGCCGAACGCGCTCCCGAGCAGGAACGGGCTATGCTCTACGAGCGAGCTCATTTCTTAAGGCAACCTTCCAATATGTCTGCAGAAGTACAACAGGTATTGAGTCCGGAAGTATCCCGCTTGATGACTTTGTATGGAGACAAAAGTGAATCGGGTATCTACAAACGCACATTAGTGGTAGATGTAGAGCGGAAAAAAGCCCTTTTCAGTTCCTGGTATGAGTTATTTCCCAGATCTGCCTCACAGGAATGGGGTAAACACGGTACATTCAAAGATTGTGAAGCCCTGATTCCACATGTGGTACGAATGGGTTTCGATGTGCTCTATTTGCCACCCATTCATCCGATTGGCCGGGCTTTCCGGAAAGGGAAAAACAATAATGTTACCTCTCAGCCCGGAGAACCTGGGTCTCCCTGGGCTATTGGGGCTGCGGAAGGCGGCCACAAAGCTATTCATCCGGAACTAGGTACAGTAGAAGATTTTGTCAGCTTTGTAAATAAGGCCAGAGAATCGGGACTGGAGATAGCTTTGGACCTGGCCTTGCAATGTTCACAAGACCATCCCTACGTAAAAGAGCATCCAGACTGGTTTAAGTGGCGGCCCGATGGCACAGTACAATACGCCGAAAATCCACCTAAAAAATACCAGGATGTATTGCCCATCAACTTTGAAACAGAAGACTGGCAAAACCTGTGGTATGAACTTAAAAGCATTGTAGATTACTGGATAGACAAAGGCGTACATATTTTCCGGGTAGATAATCCGCATACCAAACCATTTAATTTCTGGGAGTGGCTGATACGTGAAGTCCGGAACGAACATCCTCAGATAATCTTTTTGTCAGAAGCATTTACCCGCCCCCGGGTAATGGAACGCCTGGCAAAAATCGGGTTTACGCAATCATATACGTATTATACCTGGCGTAACACCGCGTATGAGATAAAGCAGTATATGACTGAACTTACCAAAACCGACATGCGGGAATATTTCCGCCCAAACTTCTGGCCCAACACACCGGATATTTTGCCCTTTTCACTCCAGCAAGGCGGTGAACCGGCCTTCATTAGCCGGCTGGTAATGGCGGCTACACTATCCTCTAATTATGGCTTATATGGTCCGGTTTATGAATTTGGTATTAATGCACCTATGACTCCCGGCAAAGAAGAATACCTTGACTCAGAGAAATATGAGATAAAACTCTGGGACTGGAATGCCGAAACAAAAATTAAAGATGTTATGATCCGCATCAACCGGGTTAGGCGGGAAAATGTAGCTTTACAAACCACCTGGAACATCGAATTTGCAGATACAGATAACGAACGATTACTTGCATATGCGAAGATGGATGATGCCAGGACCAACCGTATGTTAATGGTTGTTAATCTGGACCCGTATCATTTGCAGGCTGGCTATGTAAAAGTGCCCCTATATTATTTTGGGATGAATCCGGGTTCCTCGTATGTAGTACACGATCTTATTACTGGAGCCCGCTATAACTGGCATCATGAGTGGAATTATATAGAGTTGCACCCTACCTTAATGCCGGTACACGTATTCCGGATTGAGTAAAGCAAAATGTATTTAGCTAACCGGTGCGTAAAAGATGAATAATTGATTAAAAAAACTTTTGTCTGTGGACTGCCATCTACAGATAGTGAATGATAAAAAATTAAATAAACCCTTAAAACAGCTGTAGCGCTATATGGCAAAAGAGAAAAGTGTTATCGACGATAACATACATTGGTATAAAGATGCAATTATTTATGAGCTGCATATAAAAGCTTTCAAAGATAGCAGCGGAGACGGTATAGGCGATTTTAAAGGCCTGCTGGAAAAACTGGATTATCTGGAAGATCTGGGCGTAACGGCCATATGGCTCTTACCTTTTTATCCCTCGCCTTTACGCGACGATGGCTATGATATTGCCGATTATTATAATATCAATCCCTCATACGGCGATATCAACGACCTGAAAGCCTTTATTAAAGAGGCGCACAGGCGTGGCTTGCGGGTAATTACCGAACTGGTAATCAATCATACATCCGATCAGCACCCCTGGTTTCAGCGGGCACGCCGGGCAAAGCCTGGTACCAATTTCCGCGACTTCTATGTATGGAGCGACGACCCCAACAAGTACAAAGATGTCCGCATTATTTTTACCGACACCGAACGTTCCAACTGGACCTGGGACCCAGTAGCCAATGCCTATTACTGGCACCGCTTTTTCTCGCATCAGCCGGACCTCAACTACGATAACCCCAATGTTCAGAAAGAGGTGTTCAAAATGCTGGATTACTGGCTGAATATGGGGGTAGATGGCTTCCGTCTGGATGCCGTGCCTTACCTGTTTGAAAGAGAGGGAACAAATGGTGAAAACTTACCCGAAACCCATGCCTTCCTGAAAAAACTACGGGCTCATGTAGATAAGCACTTTCCTGGTAAACTCTTACTGGCCGAAGCCAATATGTGGCCGGAAGATTCTGCTGCCTATTTTGGCGATGGAGACGAATGCCACATGAACTACCACTTCCCCATTATGCCGCGTATGTTTATGGCAGTGAAGATGGAAGACCGGTACCCTATTACTGATATTATAGACCAGACACCTGAAATTCCCGAAACCTGCCAGTGGGCTATCTTCCTGCGTAATCACGACGAACTTACGCTGGAGATGGTAACCGATGAGGAACGGGATTACATGTATAAGGTATATGCAAAAGATCCCCAGGCTCGTATCAATCTGGGTATCCGCCACCGGCTGGCACCTCTGCTGGATAACAGCCGGAAAAAGATTGAACTGATGAATACGTTGCTGTTCTCCCTGCCGGGTACACCAGTGGTATACTATGGCGATGAGATTGGCATGGGAGATAATTATTATCTGGGCGACCGGGATGGCGTACGTACACCTATGCAATGGAGCGTAGACCGCAACGCAGGTTTCTCATCAGCAAATCCACATCAGCTATACTTACCGGTAATTATTGACCCGGAGTATAAATATGAATCAGTAAACGTAGAAACCCAGCAGAAAAATTTATCGTCGCTGCTTTGGTGGATGAAGCGGGTAATTGCGATGCGCAAACGCTTCAAAGCCTTTAGCCGGGGAGATATTAAGTTCTTGTCGCCTGCCAATGCCAAGGTCCTTACCTTTACCCGGACGTATGAAAATGAGACTATATTAGTTATTGCCAACTTATCCAGATTTTCTCAAGCTGTTGAACTGGATCTGCCATCCTACAAAGGATTTATTCCCATAGAAGTATTCAGCCAGAACCGCTTTCCAGCTATTAAAGAGGAACCATACTTATTTACCTTAGGCTCCCATGCTTATTACTGGTTCTTGCTCCAAGACGAACGGGTGCAACTAGGTCAAGGCTTAGATACCGATACACCGCAACTCAACCTTACTACATGGGAGAGCATGGTGGAGTCTGCAAATATGCAGCGGTTGCAGCAAAAAGTATTGCCGGCGTATATAAAATCATGCCGCTGGTTTGGCGGAAAAGCCCGCACCGTACAAAGCATGAAAGTGCTGGAGAATATCGCCATTCCTTTCAATAAAGAAACAGCATCCATGCTGATTGTGGAAGTAAGCTATAACGAAGGCTTACCAGAGATGTATATGCTGCCCATTGCCTTCGCCACAGGCGACCTTGAGAAAAAGTTGAGAGATGGTTGTCCGAAAAGTGTAATTGCTACTATATCCGTCAAAGGAGAAAAAGGCGTATTGTACGATGCAGTGTATAACGAAGAGTTCCAGGGAGCATTGTTTACCATGATGGCAAAAAAACGCCGGTTGAAAGACAGAGGAGATGCCGAACTGGTGTTCTATGCAGCCAAAGAAACCGAATCGCTGTTGAAACAAAAAGGCGCTAAAGTAACTTCCAGGTTGTTAAGTGCTGAACAGAGTAACACCTCCATCACCTTTGAGAATACCTTCTTCCTGAAATTATACCGCAAACTGGACCGGGTACTAAATCCGGATGTAGAAATTTCTCAGTACCTCACAGATAAAGCTACCTATAGCCAGACACCTAGGTTTATTGGAGCTATTGAGCATCAATTGCCCCGCCAGGCGCCTATCAGCATTGGTATGATGCAGGAAATGGTACCCAACCAGGGAGATGCCTGGGAATATTTCAGTGATTCGTTGCAGCGCTATTTTGAACGCGTACTCAGTGATGGCCATTTTAAAGATATTATCGCACCTGTAGGTAATTTATCGGAGCCGGTAAGTTTTGAGGATACGCCGCCCTTGTTGCAGAACCTGATCGGAGGGGCCTATGTAGAACGGGTACATTTGCTTGGCCGCCGCACCGCTGAATTGCATCTGGCACTGGCCGCCCACCCGGATGAGAAAAACTTTGAGCCGGAAGCTTTCTCGCTGCATTATCAGCGGTCTTTATATTCCTCCTTACAGTCACTGGTGAGAGGCTCCTACCAGAGCATGGAGAAAAATATGAAGAATTTGCCGGCTAATGTAAAAGCGGAAGCCGAAGAAGTACTAAGCATGCGCAATGATATTTTAAAGAACATGCAACGTATTTTCGCCCATAAAATAGATACCGATAAAATCCGTACACACGGAGATTATCACTTAGGCCAGGTACTATTTACAGGGAAAGATTTTGTTATTATAGATTTTGAAGGCGAACCGGCCAGGTCTTTCAGTGAACGCCGCTTAAAACGTTCGCCCCTGCGGGATGTAGCCGGCATGATCCGGTCGTTTCATTATGCGGCCTATAATGCGTTGCTCAAGCACCCATCGGTAAGAGAAGAAGATACACCGTATCTGGTACAGTGGGCCGAACAATGGTATCACTATATCAGTGGGTATTACCTGAAATCCTATCTGGAGTATACCAGCGGGCAGAACTTTATTCCTAAGAAAAAAGAGGATTTTGATATGCTGCTACAGGTATTCCTGCTAGAGAAAGCCGTATATGAATTAGGATATGAGCTAAACAACCGGCCAGACTGGGTGCTTATTCCGATTAAAGGAATAAAATCTATTATGAGTAAATATTTAATGAGCCAGGAAAAAAATAAAAAGTAAATAGACAGATTATGATTGCAGCCGAAAATGAAAATACAAAACAGCCAAATCCAATTACTTCTGTAGCAGGCGTAAGCCGGTTTACTGAATTTGATATATACCTTTTCCGGGAAGGAAAACATTATCATCTATACAATAAACTGGGTTCGCATATTATGGAGTATGAAGGGACCATGGGCACTTATTTTGCCGTATGGGCACCCAATGCCGAGAAGGTATCCGTAATTGGGGATTTTAATGGATGGAACCGGGGTTCTCATCCAATGTACCCCAGATACGACAGTTCTGGAATTTGGGAGGCTTTTGTTCCGGGTGTGGGGCAGGGGGCTATCTATAAATATTTTATTCTGTCGCGGGAACATGGCTTCAGTGTAGAAAAGGGCGACCCCTATGCTATGCATTGGGAAACGCCTCCGCAAACTGCTTCCATCGTATGGGACATGACCTATAAATGGACGGACAAACACTGGATGGAAAGACGCCTGAAATTAAAAGGGCAGCCACAACCCTATTCGGTCTATGAAATGCACCTGGGCTCCTGGAAGCGGGTACCAGAAGATAATAACCGCTCCATGAGTTACCGCGAACTGGCGGATGTACTGCCTGCCTATATAAAAGATCTGGGCTTTACACATATAGAATTTATGCCTGTTATGGAGCATCCTTTCTATGGCTCCTGGGGGTATCAAATTACGGGTTACTTTGCACCTAGCAGCCGTTTTGGTACGCCACAAGATTTTATGTACCTTATTAATGCCTTGCATGAGGAAGGCATAGGCGTAATACTCGACTGGGTTCCTTCGCATTTTCCATCAGATGAACATGGCCTGGCTTATTTTGACGGCACACACCTGTATGAGCATGCAGATATGCGCAAAGGCTACCATCCCGACTGGAAAAGCTATATTTTCAACTATGGCCGCAACGAAGTACGTTCTTTCTTAATCAGCAATGCTTTGTATTGGCTGGATGTATATCATGCCGATGGCTTGCGGGTAGATGCGGTGGCTTCTATGCTATACCTGGATTATTCCCGTAAAGAAGGCGAATGGATACCCAATGAATTTGGCGGACGGGAAAACCTGGAAGCAATCAGTTTCTTAAAGGAATTTAACGTTTCTGTGTATAGCAACTTCCCAGATGTGCAAACTATTGCGGAAGAGTCTACCGCCTGGCCTATGGTTTCGCGGCCAACCTACATTGGTGGCTTAGGCTTTGGCATGAAATGGATGATGGGTTGGATGCACGATACCCTGGATTATTTCTCTAAGGAGTCTGTCTACCGCAAGTATCACCAGAACCAAATCACCTTCAGTATCTATTATGCGTTTACCGAAAACTTTATGCTACCTCTGTCGCATGACGAAGTAGTTTACGGGAAGAAGCCTATTGTTTACAAAATGCCCGGGGATCACTGGCAGCAGTTTGCCAATCTGCGGGTGTTATATGCCTATATGTTTGCTCACCCAGGCACCAAATTGTTGTTTATGGGCGGAGAATTCGGGCAGACAAGTGAGTGGAACCACGAACGGAGCTTAGACTGGCACTTACTGGATTATAAACCTCACCAGGGAATAATGGCGTTGCTGCGCACCTTAAATACTCTTTACAAAGAAGAGGCCGCTTTGTACGAATACAGTTTTGAGGAAAGTGGGTTTGAGTGGATAGATATCAACGATTCAGAGAATAGTGTAATCAGCTGGATGCGAAAAGGCAAATCCGATAAAGATACCATTATAGCCATTGCAAACTTTACCCCGGTACCCAGAGAAAATTACCGGATTGGTGTACCTAAAAAAGGTACTTATACTTTGCTGCTTAATACAGATGATGAAGTATATGGCGGAAGCGGTATTGGAAATTCGTCAACACTTGAATCGGTGGCTTTACCTATACACGGGAAAGATAATGCAATAGCCGTTACCTTGCCTCCATTGGCTGTACTCTATTTCAAGTATACCAAAACAGGAAATAATAAATAAAGAACCCATGCCTTGGGTACCTACACAAATAAACAAACCGATTAGATAATTGAATCTAATCGGTTTGTTTTTATCAGGCATGTAGTATACCTGGAACTGGCTTAGCCTTATACAGCAGGCTCTTGCTGGCTCAGGCAGTGAAAACTTCCCAAGCCCCAGATGATATCGGTAGAATCCAGGCCCACTACTTTTCTGCCGGGAAAACAGCTGGTTAGAATATCCAACGCTAACTGATCATTTTTGTCGTCCCGGTAAGTAGGCACTACTACGGCTGCATTTCCAATGTAAAAATTTGCATAGGATGCCGGCAATAGTTGGTCTTCGTGAATAACCTGCGAAGGCATAGGTAATTCTATAATATTCAGTTGTTTTCCATTAAGCAGGCGCATCTTCTTTAATTCTTTTAGGTTGTCCTGCAGAATTTCATAGTTTTCATCCGCCTTATTCTGTTCGATTACGGTTACCACCGTATCTGCATTGACAAACCGGGTAATGTCGTCTATGTGTCCATCTGTATCGTCGCCGATAATGCCTTCGCCTAGCCAGAGGATTTGTTCCACCCCATAGTAGTTCCGCAGATACCCTTCAATCTGCTCCTGATTCAGGTGCGGATTGCGGTTAGGATTCAGTAAACAAGCTGTAGTGGTTAGTACCGTACCTTGCCCATTGAATTCCACGGAGCCGCCTTCCATGACGATACCAGGATGAACTACCGGAATATTGTAATGCTTGGCAATTAAGGTCGGAATTATATCATCCAGGTCATAGGGTGGGTATTTATTGCCCCAGGCATTATAGCCCCAGTCTACTACTACCTTTTTACTATCAGCTTTCGGATTGATCAGAAAAGCCGGGCCATGATCCCTGCACCAGGCATCATTAGTTGGATGCCTGAAGAAAGACACCTTCTTCAAATCTACGCCAGCTTGCTGTAAATGATTAATGGCAAAGGCCTGCATCTTTTCATCGCTGATGTTAATGCATACATGTTCGCCGGCGGTAAGTTCTTTAATAAACTGGCTATAGATAGAAAAAATGGTTTCTAGTTTACCAGGCCAGGAAGCTTCTTTGTGTGGCCAGCTGAGCCAGGTAGCCGTATGTTTTGCCCACTCAGCAGGAAAGTAATAGCCTAAATCCGCAGGAAATTGTCCGGAAAGTTTGTTAGTCATGGCAGCAAAATAAACCTGTTAAGTTATAAAAACCTAACAGGTTACAATGGATATAAATGGTGATAATATAGTTGAGTGACAAGATTATATAGGCATAGCAACAAGTTGGAGTATCCCTCTGTGCCATGCACTATACCCGGTTATTCCTGGTCTATAAAACGCTTAGTGATCTGCTGGTAAGAGTCTACACGGCGGTCACGCATAAAAGGCCAGTGTGTCCGGTAGGAATCTGTTTTATTTAAATCCAGCTCCTGCACATGTATTTCTTCCTTATCATGGGAACCCTGGTATAATACTCTTCCAAAAGGATTGGCAACAAAAGAGCCTCCCCAGAACTTCATCGGGCCTTCATCGCCTACACGGTTCACCGATACCACATGCAAACCGTTCGCTACGGCATGTGAACGTTGGATCGTCTGCCAGGCATTATACTGCTCAGTATTCGTATCTACTTCCTGACTGGATGCCCAGCCAATAGCCGTAGGGTAGAACAGAATTTCTGCATCCATGAGAGCAGTAATTCTGGAAGCCTCCGGATACCACTGATCCCAGCAGATAAGCACCCCTATGCGGGCATATTTGGTATGGAATACTTTGTAGCCTAAGTCGCCGGGAGTAAAGTAAAACTTCTCGTAATAACCAGGGTCATCGGGAATGTGCATTTTGCGGTATTTGCCCAGGTACTTTCCACCTGCATCCAGCACTGCCGTAGTATTATGGTAAATGCCTTGTGCCCGTTTTTCAAACAAAGAGGCAATAATTACTACATTCAACTCAGCAGCTATTTTAGACAAAGCATCGGTAGAAGGGCCGGGAATAGGTTCTGCCAGTTTGAAGTTTTCATAGTCTTCTACATCACAGAAATACAAAGAGGTAAATAGCTCCTGTAAGCAAACAATTTGGGCACCTTTAGCTGCCGCTTCCCTTATTTTTACAATAGCTTTTTCTAAATTCTCTTTTGGTTCTTTGGTGCAGGACATTTGTATCAGCCCTACTTTTACCAGTTTCGGTTGTGTGTTCAATGTACGGAAACAAATGGGTTTAATGAGTTCAAAATTAACAGAATAAATGCACGTTTATTCTACATTTATCTACACAGTATATAGTGATATGCGGCGGGTATAGTTCCGTTAGTAATCAATTTTTTGCAATTATTCTCTCTCCAAGCGATTAGCCACAACCCGCAACGTAAGCCCCCTTGGATTGCCAGGTGGAGGCGTGCTATACCCAGTGGCTATTATGGTATAGGTTCGTTCTGAGGCAAGCGTATCAATAGAAAGAGTGGCTGCAACTTCAGTACCTCTCAACAGACTCAAACTAAATCCTCGTGCTGATGCATCAACCGTGGAAAAAGGTGTATAGTTTGGAGAAGTACGTGCAGGCAATATTACTGTATCATTCGTAGGGCCAATTACTCGCAAACGTAAGTCTAATCCTTCAGACAGTGGCGTTAAGTTGGCGAAACGAATTTTAGCTCTTCCTACTTCTGGCGCAGGCAAGGTATCTATGCGGATAATTATTGAATCAGGACGGTTAATTGATAGATCTGGATTTTCTATTCCTTTCAGTATATATAATGAGTAATTTCTATTTTCTGCCAACCTTAAATATCCACTTCTTAGAGTTCTATCTCCGATGTTCACTTGCAAAGTGCTCTGACCAGCTCGTAGTGGCTGATAAGGCGTAGCCGCGCCAAAATCCAGAATAGATTCTGCATCAGTATTTACCCGGATGTTGAGGCTGGCTGCATCCGGAAAGGCATTCACTATTAATAACTGGCTAATCACTGGCTCTTCTTCCCATTTGCTGCAGCCAGCAAAGAGCACAAAGGCTAGAAAAAGCAAGAATACAGGAGGTTTGAGAGTCATTACGAAAGTAGCTATGGCTGCAAAGTTATAGAAACTATTCAAACGTATAGTCATTTTAAAGATGCGAATTAAACTGTATATTCCGCTATAACCTTCATTTTGTGCCCTACGTATACATGGTGAGTTCCAAAAATTATTGAAGGCTAGCTAATTAATACTTTCATTCCCCAGTATCATAGCATTGGTTCATCAATGAACGGTGTATAGGCTAGCTTGTAATTATATGTAATTTTCAGGTATTTCAACTGTTCTTCTACCAAGCGTAGCAGTGGGCTTTTGTGTGCGTAGTTGAAGGGAATAGTTATTTATATGCTGCTTATTTTACTAAATCAGGCAGCTTTTTGTGATGTATAAAGATAATCGTATGTTGAACTATAATATAATTAAGGCGTACCAAAGTATTATTTTATCGTACAGGCAATTGCAAATGTCTATTGCCGAACTTATTGAGGCTTCCGGAGCACGGCACCGCGAAATATGGACCAGGCTTGGTTTCACCAAAGATACCTTTTACAGAAGGCTTCGTGTGCACGACTGGAAAATCCAGGAGTTGCAAGTGATTATTCCGTTTCTTACCAGAAAAGTAAAACACAAAGACCCTGAGCTATACCAAAAGCTAGGCGGCGATGTGATTACCCAAACCGCTGTGCAAGAAATGGAGAGCAAAGATACTGTCCGGAGAAGTAATGTATAAAGAGGGCACTAGCTGTTTACTGGTGCACTGAACTTGCAGATCCATTCGTATAAGTACTCTACATCAGCTTTTTTGCAGAGTTCTGTCCCAGAGTTCATGGTGGCTGCCGTACCACAGGCTACTCCATACCGGATCATTTCCCGCAAACTTCTTTCCAAGCCCAGGCTTAATACCATACCAGCTACCATACTATCGCCAGCTCCTACCGTGCTCCGTTTACGTACCGTGGGCGCTGGTACATGGTCAATCAGATCTTTGGTTATCAGCATAGCGCCTCCGGGGCCTAATGAAACAGCTACTACTTCGCAATTACCTTTGTCTATAATCTGACGGGCATATTTGTGTACGCCTTCCGTTTCGATTGTTTCTACACCGGCCAGTTTGCTAAGCTCACCCAGGTTCGGTTTAAGTAGGTATACTCCCTCATTAGCCGCCAGTTTCAAGGGTTCGCCTGACGTATCCAGAACAAACCGGGCGCCCACTTCTTTTGCTACCCGGGCAATGCGGGCAAAAAAGTCGGAAGATAAGCCGGGAGGCAAACTGCCACTGGCTACTATGTACGCTGGTTTGGGCGTAATGGTACGCAAAGCATCCAGACAAGCGGTTGCTTCAGCTTCTGTTAGTTCGTGTCCTGGCATACCAAAGCGGTATTGGCTATTGGTGGAACTATCTACCACAATAAAGTTTTCGCGGGTCCATTGAGTTACAGGAATGGCCTGGTATTTTACTCCTTCTTTTTTCAGAATATCTTGTAGCAGCATTCCCGGAGGGCCTCCGGCAGGAAATATAGCCAGGGAATCCCCTTCCAGTTTTTTTATAGCCCTGGAAACATTAATACCCCCACCGCCGGCTTCAAATATAGGTTTGGCACACCTGATCTTATGTTCGGGTACAATATGATCCGCTGAGGTGCTTTTATCTATGGCCGGATTCAGGGTAATGGTGACAATGGATTTCATGGGCAGGTTTCATTTAGTAAAAGCACAAGTTGTGCATAGAATATGAAAAGCTCAACTATCTGCGCTGAAAATTTCTGTTTTTATGGAAATAACCTAGGTGCTAAAACAAAAATGGCGGAGACTATCCGCCATTTTTTTATAAAAAAATATACAAGCTTATCGGCCCTGATGCATCTTCTTTAATTCCATTAACTCATCGCGTAGTCTGGCAGCTTCCATAAAATCCAGTTCTTTGGCCGCCTTTTCCATAGATTTCTGGGTCTTTTGTATCAACTTCTCTAGTTGGTCTTTGGTCATATAAGCTACTACCGGGTCGGCGGCTACACTGTGCTCTTCCGGTTCTACATAGTACGATTTGGTTGTTTTTCCACTATCAGCAACCCGGGTTTGGTTCATAATAGCATCTTTCGATTTAATAACCGTTTTAGGAGTTATACCATGGGCTGCATTATATTCTTGTTGAATTTGCCGGCGGCGGTAGGTTTCGTCAATAGCTTCTTTCATAGAACCAGTAATGCGGTCGGCATACATAATTACTTTGCCCCGTTCATTCCGTGCCGCACGCCCGATGGTTTGTATCAGTGAACGGTTGTCGCGCAGGAAACCTTCTTTATCAGCATCCATAATTGCTACCAGCGATACTTCCGGTAAGTCCAGACCTTCACGTAGCAAGTTAACACCCACCAGTACATCTATCACACCCAGCCGGAGTTCCCGCAGAATTTCTACCCTGTCTAATGTTTTTACTTCTGAATGCAGGTAGCGGCTTTTAATGTTAAGTTTGTCTAAATATTTATGTAATTCTTCCGACATGCGTTTGGTAAGTGTGGTTACCAGCACACGTTCGTCCCGCTTGATGCGTTCTTCTATTTCGTCCAGCAAATCATCTATCTGATTCAAACTTGGACGTACCTCAATTTCAGGATCTACCAGACCTGTTGGGCGGATAATCTGCTCTACCACAACTCCTTCGGATTTTCTCAACTCGTAATCACCGGGCGTAGCACTTACATAAATTACTTGACTGCTTAAATCTTCGAACTCCTGAAAGGTAAGCGGCCGGTTATCCATAGCTGAAGGCAAACGGAACCCAAAATCTACCAGGCTCACCTTCCGGGAACGGTCGCCTCCCCACATAGCCCGGATCTGAGGCAAGGTTACGTGGCTCTCATCAATTACTAATAGAAAATCGTCGGGGAAATAATCCAGCAGACAGAAAGGCCGTGAGCCTGGTAATCGCCTGTCGAAATACCTGGAATAGTTTTCGATACCAGAGCAATAGCCCAATTCCCGCATCATTTCCATATCAAACTCGGTACGCTCCTTAATCCGTTGTGCTTCCAGAAAACGTCCTTCGTGTTCGAATAATTTAATCTGCGATACCAGATCCCGCTGAATTTCATGAATAGCTGTATGTAATACGTCTTTTCCGGTAACAAAAAGATTGGCCGGGAAAATGGTAATTTGCTGCTCATCAGATAGCTTCTTTCCACTGGCAGGATCTATCCGCTGGATGGCTTCTACTTCGTCGCCAAAGAAGAATATACGGTAGGCAAAATCAGCATAAGCTACAAAAATATCGACTGTATCTCCCTTTACCCGGAAGTTGCCGCGTTTGAATTCTGCTTCGGTTCGGCTATACAGAATATCTACCAGGGAAAACAGAAAGCGGTTCCGGCTGATAACATCGCCCACAGCTAATTTTACAATACTTTTGCCAAACTCATCCGGGTTCCCGATACCATAGATACACGATACGGAAGCTATAACCATTACATCCCGCCGGCCAGACATTAAAGAAGAGGTAGCACTCAGGCGGAGTTTTTCTATTTCTTCATTAATAGAAAGGTCTTTTTCTATATAGGTATTGGTAGTGGCAATGTAGGCTTCCGGCTGGTAGTAATCGTAATACGAAATAAAATATTCTACTGCATTATTTGGGAAAAACTGCTTGAATTCGCCATATAACTGGGCTGCCAGGGTTTTGTTGTGGCTCAGTATGAGCGTGGGTTTCTGAACGCGTTGTATTACATTGGCAATAGTAAACGTTTTGCCCGATCCGGTCACACCCAGCAGTGTCTGAGCTGGTTCGCCTGCTTCCAGGCCTTGCACTAGCTGGTCAATTGCCTGGGGCTGATCGCCGGTAGGCACATACTCAGAAGTAATTTGAAATGCCATGTATAAGAATATAAGGAATTAGGAAATTTGAAGATATGAAAATTAGAAAATTAAACTAGCCTCTTGCCATTTTTGATTTACTTCATATAGTTTCTGCTGTTTTGGCAGAGCCAATATAAATTTAACACCAAAAAGAAGCGAAAAGTTGATCTGAGAAAAAATAAGAATGATAGGTGTACCTGTAAAAACCCCTTACAGGTTTCGAAAACCTATGAAGAGTTGCATAGCGTATATTATTCGTAATGATATGTATAATATACCCCATTCTCTAACACACGCCTGGGCAGGCCATTGGGAAAGTATTCAATAGTTCTGTCAAAAGTAACTGCTCCGCTTGCTTTTAAAACATTATTGGGGCTCTTGTTATAGGCACTTATCCAGCCGGGCTTTTGCTTGATCAGGTAGAAGGGATTTGGCTGATCATCGTACTCATATTGTGTGCTATTTCCCTGCGCATCCTGCTCTTCGATAATATTTCCTCTGGCATCATGCCGGAAATGAGTAGTACTTATTATTGTGCCACTGGAAGAATACAGGGTTTGTTTTGCTACCAATCCACTGGTAGTATAGTCATAAATGGTATAGCTATTATCCCGGATGGTTTTATGTAGCCTTCCTTGTGTATCATATTCGTAGCTTTCTTCCGTTGTTATGCCAGTGTTGGGATCGCAGAGGGCAGCTGTACTGGAGTATAAACTTCGCAAGGTAGTTTCTAAAGAAGTTAGTTTGCCCTGTTGATAAACATAAATAAATACATCCGTTGGGGTGTTTTTACAATCAAATCCAAACCATCTTTCTTCCGCTAATTCTGTCTGATGATAGATAAAACTATGGCGGATTTGATTGTCTACACGAATTTCTTTCAACTGCACTTGCCCAACCGGTTTTTTAAAGACCTCTCCATCTTCTTTTTTACAGGATGGCAATACTACTATCAGTATAGATATAAATAGTGCCTTGGCAAGAACCAGATATAGTTTATGGTACATAATACAGCTATAGCAAGAATGCAAGTAAAAAAGGTTAGAACATAAATCCGGCGCGTATAGAAACCCGGTTAAAGGTAATTTTCTCCCGGATACCATCTCCCGGGGTACCGAAAAAGTTGGCTGTACTGCCTTTCTGAAACCGGTATCCGGCATTCAGAATAAAAGAACTACTGTTACTTAACCGGATACGTACCCCTGCCGCCGGATTCAGCATAAGGCCGCCATTTCCGTTAGTGATATTGTTGCCGTTAAATAAGCGGCTGTAAAAACCGTATCCACCATCTACGATATACATCGGAGAAAATTTCTGGCTTACTTTAGGAAAGGAGCCACTTAGCCGCAAATACACCGGGAGAATGGTAAAGTTCTGATAACTGTCAATACCGGTTCCGATTCCCAGTGCCAGTTCGGGTCTGAACTCATGCCCGTTTATGCATTGGAGGGTAAAACTATTAATGCTTTCATTTGCACGGGTAAGACTATTTCCAGGACGTTTGCCGGCTAGCAGTCCGGTTTCCAATACAAACATATACCCGGACTCTTTGTAACGCACGAGTTTTTTCTCTCTGGAAATCCCTTTGGCTTCGGAGGATGGGAAAACAAATACACTGCCGCCTACTATTTCGATGCTAATGGTATCGGCACTCAGTTCGGTAATTTTTCCTCTTAGCATACTGCCATTTTTCAGGTAGAGTACATCTTCCAAGTTTCTCTGGGCAGAAGCAGAAGATACAGTTAGCAGGAGGATAAAAACCATTGCCGGTAAATACAGTAAGTAAACTTTAATCATAGGACTTGTTCGGAAAGTGAAGTAGGCACATAATAAAATACATGCCTACATTTTACAATTGAGTTAAAAGTTTGATTAATAGGTGTTTATATCCGGAACATCAGTAGCAAATGGCTTCCATAGTTGTCAAAATTTGTACGTCTTCTTTCATGGCCAGTAAGTAATATAGGGTCTTGCCGTCGCATATGAATAAGTCTTATAAAAGGTTCAATAGTTACTTTTATACGCTCTGTCAGGCTATAACTACAGCCCAACCCACTTAGTAACGAAGTTGAATATACATTTAGTTGATCCATGTTCTTTCTTCCAACAGCTGGGGTAAATGAATAGTAATAGGATTGAAAATTAAATGCTGCCAGGGAAGTTAGATTTATGTAAAGTTCAACTTTGTTCTGTGCTATCAGGTATTTATTTATTCCCAGGGAAACTTCAGCCGTCTTGTATCCAAATTTGTTGGTATGAGCTAATATATAAGGGCAGCTTTCGCCGGGTTCTAGAAAAGAACAGTAGTTAAAGGGAACTATCATTTCGTAGTGCCTTTTGACATAACCAATTCCTGTGTTAACTCCCCAGCTCTGACTAATTTTCTTCTGAAGTCTGATTCCTGTACCAAAAAAGCTGGTAGCACTAGTTGTATTAACTCTGCCCGGCCCGTAAATCATTTTATTGCGGATTTCGTGATGCAAAGAAATGGATGTGCCCACATATATAGTATTCTGTTGTCCATAGCTTGTCAGCATAGGGAGCAGAAGAATACTTACGACAGCAATGGTTTGCTTTATCATGTACCCATCCATTGTTTAATCCTGTTGCAACGAAAGTTCTTTTACTCTGCTTTTACCACCGAAATTTTGCTGAGCAGCTTCAAGTTCTTCGGATCAGTATAATCATATTGAGAGATGCCATCGTTGCCGGTAACAATGGCAATGTTTTTATAGGGAATTACATCGTAGGTATGGCCGGTTTTGCGGCTGAGAATGTTTTTATCTAATATAAGGGGACTATTGGCATTATATACCTTCAGCCCGGAAGTGCCATCACACACAAACAGGGTATTGTTATCATAATCTAAACCCAGGCCATGCGGGTTACTCATGGGGTATGATTTTATCAGCCTAGGCGAAGAAAGATTGGTAATATCTATCACATCCAGTTGATTGACAATGCCGCCACATGTGTTTCCGTTACGTAGGGTTACATAGGCATATTTGTCATCGGCTACCACCGGGTCGCAGCTCCTGACATGGGCAAACGTAGACAGCCGCACTGGATTGGCTGGGTCAGCATTGTCGTAAATATGCATGCCGGTCTGCGAACCGATAAACAGCTTGTCTTTGTATGGATAGATGGTTTCAATATTGAAGCCAACATTAATTAAGCTTGAAAATGCCGGATTTGCCGGAGAAGAAATATCAAACAGCTGCATATTGGCATCATCAATGGTATAGAGGAAATTATCATAAATCGTATACCTGGCCATTGAGCCGCCAATGCCAGGTTTGCTTGACGAAGAAGGCATAGCAGAAACAGGGCTAGCCGCAAAATCTGCCCGGTTACTTATGGCAAAATGACCTTCATACCAGAAATAGGGTTGCATGGAAGTTTCTCCACATCCGCTGATCTGGGTAGTACGGGACTCTTTAAAGTCTACAATAATGCCTTTGTTGAAATCTACCTGCTGGGCATTGGCAAATGTTCTGTTCCAGGAAGGAAAGATATTTTCTACCCGGCCTACTTCTGTAATGCTAGCTGGGTTGCTGATATCAAAAGCTACTAAATCTATGTGGCTATCAGCATAGAGGATATTGCCTTTCACAGCCATATCTATATTGCCGGGAATGTTGATGAACGACAGGTTTTTTGGTGCAGCCGGATCGGAGTTATCGAATATATGGATGCCTTTGTTAGGCTCGTTCACCAATAAGTATTTCCCGATAATGTAAATTTTACCTGCTTGCTGTATATCTTGCGGAGCTTCTGTTTTTACGGCTGCCCGCAACTCGTCGAATGACATATAAATAGGCTCATACAAGGTATAGGTGTACATACGTTCGCAGGTATCCTGGCAACCGCCAACTAAAGCTGTCAGGATCAGGAAGGCGCAAAACCGGAAAAATGCTCTTTTCTGGGCATAGTAAAGAAGTCTGATCATACGGGTAGTAAGGTTAAATATGTACAAAGGATGAGGCAACGTCAAAAGGCATTCATATCAGCTAGGATACCACTTCCAGGTTTTATTTCCGATCGGGTATACTAACAAAAGTGCATTTTCAGCACCAGGCATAACAGTACTTATTCGGCAATATCTCCGGTTTCGCTAATACAAGTAATCTCTACTACTTTCCCAGCCATGCATATACTGCCTCTGTCTGGCAACACGTTGTAGGCAATGCTTATTCTTTTTCCGTCTATAAAATCTACATTATCGATGGTAGGAGCCGGCAGGGGAGGCGTGCCGCAAAAACCATACGCATATACTGGCTCCAGCCTTTCTCCATTATCCAGTTCCAGAACGAATCCGCATCCATCCAGGCCTCGCAGGTCCTTAATTGTGGCCATCGTTCCGCAGGCATTTGGCAAGGCTAGTTCATTTTTCTGGCAGGAGGTAACGGTACCCAGCAGCACAAGCGACAAAATCAATAACAAAATGTATACGCCCAGATCGGCGTATGTTTTGAGTTTGCGGTGGTATTTTGGTTTTAGCGTAATCATATGCACATCGTATGATTGGTTGTGGTAAGAAATGAGCTATAGGGTAGCTTTATATAGATATGACCCTTGCACAAAACGGATGGTTGCATGTGCTAAAAAATATTTGGCAAAAAAATAAAAGCCGAATAATTTATTTATTCCGGCTTCTAAGTAGCATATTTCTGAAATAATCAGAAGCGGTATTGGAAACCTGTGCCTATGCCAAAGGCGTTGGGCTTGCTGCTGACCAAAGCCGAATTAGTAACAGAGTTTAAAGCAGTACGGTAGCTAGGCTGCAGATAAATACTATACTTAGAAGAAATTTTATAATTCACTCTGGCGCTTACCAGGCCACTAAAACTCATGTTTTTATACGGACCGTTGTCGCTTCTGGTAAATTCCTGATTGATAACATTATCGTCCGGATTGCCGATGGTATTTTTCATAAACAGGTCAGCGGATACACCGGCGCCTAGGGTGGTGCTTACTTTTTTATCAAGTAGCAGATAGTGCAAGCTGAGCGGTATACTCAAATACTGATACGTATTGTATACAATTACTTCTGTTACGCCAGGGTAAGCATTTGAATATTTGTTGGCAATAGCCATTTCCAATGTTTGGAACTGTGTATTTGCAGGTATATTTACCGGCGCAGGCGCATAGGCATAATCTGCATTGGTGTTGGAAAAAGATGGTTGAATTAGCGCCATAAATTCCGGGTATTTCTCCTGATTACTACTGTTTTGAAGGTAATTGTCCGTAGTAATCTGGGAGTTATTATGTAAGTAAAGCAAGCCGCTGTGCAATGAGAATTTTTCGGATAAAGCATAGCCTACATCCACCCCCACATTATAAGAAAGGTTTATATTTTCTGCTTGTTCCAGTTCTTTGCCTACACTGGCACTGCTTTGCAGGGTATGGAACGTATTAACAGGAGCCGGTGCAGCCGTGCGGTTATAATACATATTGCGTGCATTCGATAATGAAGCAGAAGCCTGTGGGTTTACCTGCATGTTGGGATTAAACTGACTAGGCGCAAAAGCCAAGCCCACTGCCCAGCGCGAAGCCGATTGGTTACGCTCTCGTTCTTCTTTCTCTTCTACCCATACAGCAGGATTTGGTTTTACTGAAACGATTGGAGCCTGTAAAG
Organism: Rhodocytophaga aerolata; assembly: GCF_030503435.1. GTDB lineage: Bacteria > Bacteroidota > Bacteroidia > Cytophagales > 172606-1 > Rhodocytophaga > Rhodocytophaga aerolata. The sequence goes on along the minus strand of NZ_JAUKPO010000002.1, from coordinate 139,595 downwards.
CTATAGCGTTATCCAGTAAGGGAACATCCTGAGGAATACGGTTAAACGTTTGTGTTGAAAACCTATCGTTGGCAAGCGCTTGTCCTTTATCAGGTGTCTGGTTGGCTAGTGAAGTATTGCTTGCCGGATTGTTCAAGCCACTATTTGCCTTTTCTGAAAGCAAATTACGGTAGGTCTGTTCTCCTGCTGCCCTCTCGTCACGGATTACCGGAGTTGTAGATGTGCTGGTTGGGTGCTGTTTTGCAAGCGCTTCCTGGCTTCTGGTAGTTAGGGTAGCAGGGTTAGGCTGTGGTATAGTTGATTTTGGTTTAGCTGGTCTGCTGGTTGAAGCAGGGTTATTTTCTTTGTTTGCGTCCAGAGCTATGGTTTCAGGAATGTTTGGGGTAGCAGGTTGTTGAGGCACACTGGTATTGCCAGAGGAGTTATTTTTTGTCTTGCCGGAGTTTTCAGTAGGTAACGTATGTTCTTCGGTCACTTTAGAAGAGCCGGATTCGGGAGCGGTTTCTTTCTGCGCCAGCACAGGTGATTCTGCTGGTGGAAGTGTACCCTTTCCGGTATGGGAAGCAGATTTTTCTGGTAAGGTACCAGTTTTGGTAGTTGCCGGAGTATGGCTTTGCTGGCCATTGGCAGATTCAGGTACAGAGGTCAACACATCATTGGAGAACTGGCTGCTAAGTACCCAGATACCCATAAAACTAATTACCAGTACGGCAGCAGCTGCCACCCGAAGCTTGTATATATACAGCTTACGCTTGTAAATACTGGCTTCTTTGTTGGCTAACTCTGCATCAATCTGTGCCCATAACTTTGGAGATGGTGTAGCTTCTGCCTCTTCAAAGGCCTTCTTAAACTCATCCTCAAAACTATGCTTAGGTGTATCTTTCATAGTTTACACGTTTTTTTTCAACAATCATCTGCTGCAATAAGGCTCTGGCTCTGGCAAACTGCGATTTAGATGTGCCCTCTGTAATTCCCAGCATACTGGCAATTTCCTTATGCTGAAAACCTTCAATGGCGTACAGGTTAAAGACTACCTGGTAACGGGGGGCCAGTTGCTGGATCATGGCCAGCAACTCGTTGTAGTGAAAATCAGAAAGGGTAATATTTTCGTCTATGGGCCTTTCCAAATCCTCAATATCCAGGGCAGGGTACATATACAGCTTGCTTCTGTTATGCTTCAGCGCAGTGTTAATCACGATACGTTTTATCCACTGTTCCAGCGGACATTCCTTCCGGAATGACTTAATGTGCTCGAATACTTTTATGAACGATTCCTGTAAAATATCTTCTGCCTCCTGCTGCGCTTTGGAGTACCGCAAACAAATAGCCAGCATCCGCTTGCAGAAACGCTCGTAAAGCATTTTCTGCATCAGGCGGTCGCCTTTAATGCATCCGTTCAGTAGTTCCTCTTCGGAATAGTGCATGCAAGAAAAGAAGTTTTAAAAGTTGATCATACAGCAGCTTTATACACCCATGACCCACCTGAGAAAGGAATGGTTGCAAGGCCTGAAAATATATTTTATCTATGAAAGGTTGTTAACCTCAATTTGTCAGCAGTACTAATCTTAGGAATTCCAGATCTCCCAGGATTTTTCTGCCTGGCTATATAACATTGGCAAGCCATTCAGCACCTGGGCATTTCTCTCCTTGCCCTTTTTCATAAACGTGGTTTCTTCCGGATTATATACCAGGTCGTAAAGGTAATTGGCCGGAGTAAGAAACTGATACGGAATTGGAGGAAAGGTTTCTATGGCTGGCGAAGTGCCTAATGGCGTGGTATTGATCAGCAACCTGTACTCCTGTAATACCTTCTCGTCCAGCGAATCATAGGCTAATTGCCCGGATGCTGGCGTGCGGGATACGAATAAACTTTCGATCTGCAAGTCGTCTAGGGCTGTTTTTACAGCTTTACTGGCTCCACCTGTACCTAAAATTAAAGCTTTCGTCTGCTCCAGGGTAGCCCGGCCATTGGTTCCGTGTATCCTGATAAACCAATCGGTTAAGGTTTCTTTGAACCCAAAATAGTCTGAGTTGTAGCCGGTAGTAGTGCCATCCGCAGCAATTTTAATCACATTGACAGCGCCTATTTTCTCAGCCGCCGGGTCTATTCTGGTAAGGTAGGGGAGTACAATCTGTTTATGCGGAATAGTTACATTTAGCCCCCGCAGGTTAGGCTGGCTGGCAATTAATTTGGGTAACAGTTCTATTTCAGGTAGGGGAAACAGTTCATACACAGTATCTGTAATACCTTCCTGAAGAAATTTCCCGGTAAAGTACTTTTTGGAGAAAGAGTGGGTGAGCGGGTAACCAATTAAGCCAAATACATTCATTCACTAGTACTGCTAAGTCGGGTGATAGAAACGGAAATCATTTTTCTGACAAAAGTTTTATACCAAGGCTTGTTCCTTGCGGGACGAGAGTTTTTCAATCAGATATACCAGTAGAAAGCCAAAAATTGCCAGCACTACACAAGCTACCAGATAGGCTTCTTTTCCTGTAAGGTCGAAATAATTCAGGGGCGACACGTTTTCTTCCAACAGTGGTTTTAACTCTCCTGTGCTGCTGGTATACGTTGTAAGCACTCTTTTCCAGGGCCATACTTTGTTTAACGAACCTATCATAAAACCAGTAAGCAAGGCTACAGTAATATTAAAATACCTTTTCAACATGAAGTTTAACACATGTGAGAAAGACAAAATACCCACTAAACATCCTAAAACAAAGGTAAGGATAGTAGTAATTTTCAGATCTTTTACGGAGTTAAGGATGTATTCATATTTACCAAGCAACACCAGAATAAAGCTTCCGGAAATGCCGGGCAAAATCATAGCACAAATAGCGATGGCACCACATAAAAAGATAAACCAGGTATCGGTTGGTGTTTCAGCAGGCGAGGCAATGGTAATATAATAGGCAATGACTGTACCAATAAGGCCGGCAATAATTACACCTATTGTCCACCGGGTAATTTTCTTGCTTACCAGCAAAGCTGAGGCTACCACCAGGCCAAAGAAAAAAGACCAGAGCATTTCCGGATGATTGCTCAGCAGGTACACAATAAGTCTGGAGAGTGAGAGAACGGAGGTGAGAATGCCTGCCAGTAAAACCACCAGAAAATTACCATTAATATGTTTCCAGAATTCTTTGATTTTGAATGAAGCCAGCAGTTTAAGAGCAGTTCCATTAACTGAGCGGATAGAGCCGAGCAATTCTTCATAAATACCCGAAATGAAGGCTATGGTTCCGCCAGATACGCCAGGCACTACATCGGCTGCACCCATGGCAATTCCTTTAGAAAATAAAAGTATATTTTCTTTGAAATTTCTAATCATACAAAAAATAAAAGGTTGTAAAAAGAATAATGAATGAGTGTGTTGCTTATTTAGTCGTTTTCAGAAAATGATCAAACGTATCGCCACGCAGGCCGAGGCGTATGGTTTCCAGCGGAATAACTTCGTTAGGAGCTATATTGCCCACATTCACATTAGAGCCAAGCAATTTAATAAACCATACCTGCTGGGCTTTTTGAGGAGCTTCCCAGATGATTTTTTCAAACGGAATTTTTGTCAGGATCTCTTCAACCAGACCTGAACGTACTTCACCTGTAGAACGGAACAAGCCTACATTGCCGCCTTCCCGGGCTTCCCCAATAACCTTCCAGGCTCCGGCATCTAATTCTGCCTGCATTAGGGCAATCCATTTATAGGGCGGAATAATCTTCTGATCGTCTTTCGAACCTACTTCTGAAAGCACAGTAACTTTGGAAGCAAGTTTGCGGATGTACTCACACTTTTCTTCATGAGGCATTTCCAGCGAACCGTCAGATACTTCAGCAAAAGTCATATCAAACTTATCGAGTACGCGCAGGTAGTCTTCAAATTGTTTGCGGATAATAAAAGCTTCAAACAGCGTGCCTCCAAAATAGGTAGGTATACCAGCATCGCGATAGATGGCTAATTTTTCTTTCAGATTAGGGGTAACATACGAAGTAGCCCATCCTAATTTTACTATATCTACATACTGGCCTGCCACACTTAAAAAATCTTCCGCTTCTCTGATACTTAGCCCCTTGTCCATTACCATGGTATAGCCTGTCTGGCGAGGTTTGCTGGTACGCTCAGGAATGTTTGATAGTTCGTAATTCATCTGTAAATAATTGATTTTTTTATAGCCAGAAGGAATCTCCTTTTTATTTTCAACCCTCTGGGTGGATTCAGTTCAAGGAGATTTCCTCTTAAAAATTTTTATAAATTCATGTACCGGCCTCTTTTACTTATCATACTACTTGTAGAGCCTGTTATACATGGTGAGTTGTTGACTGATTAATAGATTGCCTCTGTGAATTTTGGTGGTTGCTACAGGATTTTTTGAAATCTCACAAATTAACTAAATACTTATGACTATTTGGTAAAAGCAAATTCAAAATTAGTAGCGAATGCCCTAATTATCTAATTTGTTCTTATATTATTTACATTTGCAGGGTATTGCTTTCCGAAAAAATAAAGTTTGTAACCTTATTTATAATTTCTTCAGGCTAACTTGCAAAGTATATGTATTCTGGAACCGTAAAGATATACAGCTATAAAAAATTCAACTATGAGTAACTCACGCGAGCTTGCCCTGGCCGGTTTGCCATACACATTTAACTGGTTTCCAGAGCTGTTACCTGCATTTCTGCCTTTTCAAGGTTTCCTTTTTTTAGATAATTCATGGGGCTGATACAAGAAATACAATCCTTAATTTACAAAGAAATATTGCTTGAATGGCGTCAGCGGTATGCCCTGAATGGTATGCTGCTTTATATAGTGAGCACGGTGCTCATCTGTTATATGAGTTTTAATTTGCGGGGCAGCGCCATGAATCCGCCTACCTGGAACACAGTCTACTGGATTATTTTGCTCTTTACTTCTGTAAATGCAGTAGCCAAAAGTTTTATGCAGGAGCGGTACGGGCGCTTTATTTATTATTATACACTGGTAAGTCCGCAGGGAATTATTTTGTCTAAAATCGTGTATAATTCATTATTAATGTTGCTGTTGGCGCTGGTGGGGTACGGCTTTTATTCACTCATGCTCAGTAATCCGGTACAAGATCATTTGCTGTTTCTTTGCAGTATTCTGCTGGGAGCTATTGGCTTCTCTACCACCCTTACTATGGTTTCAGGAATCGCCTCTAAAGCAGGCAACAATAGTGTGCTAATGGCTATACTCAGTTTCCCGGTGATTATTCCTATGCTGCTTATGCTGATGAAGGTATCTAAGAATGCAATGGATGGACTGGACAGAGCTTCCAGTTCTGACGAAATACTCACCCTTCTGGCAATTAATGCGATTGTAGTTTCACTATCTTACGTCTTGTTTCCGTATCTTTGGAGAAGTTAAGAAAAGAAGCGGCAAATGACCGTGAGTTGGGGATAGGGAGTGGAACAAACTATAAATTTGTTGAAACTTTTGGTAGGCTTTATTTTAAACTATACGTGCTATTTCTAGCCAACAGCCATAAAATAATACTTCTATGAAATTAGCCTGGTGGAAAATTCTTTGTATCGTGCTACTGGTATACACCGTTATTGGTGGATTGCTTTTAAGCGTACCAAGGCTGCCGATACTCAACGAAAGTATACGCAATTTGTATTTTCATGTACCGATGTGGTTTGGCATGCTTGCCATTATGTTTATGTCGGTGGTGTATTCCATCCGGTACCTGCAAAAGTCTGACCCCAAGCTCGACGATTTTGCTGTAAGTGCCGCACATACCGGTATTTTGTTCGGCTTACTTGGTCTCGCTACCGGTATGGCCTGGGCCAGATATACCTGGGGCGACTGGTGGGTAAACGATCCTAAACTGAACGGTGCTGCCATTGGCATGCTTATCTATTCGGCCTATGTGGTGCTTCGCAACTCTTTGGAAGACGAACAACAACGTGCCCGCATTTCGGCTATTTATAACATTTTTGCTTTCTCTACCCTGGTACCGCTGCTGTTTATTTTGCCCAGACTTACCGATTCTTTGCATCCCGGAAATGGAGGCAACCCAGGATTTAGCAGCTATGACCTGGATAACAAAATGCGGCTGGTGTTTTACCCGGCAGTAATCGGATGGATGTTACTGGGTGTGTGGATTACACAAGTAAGTTACCGGGTTAAGGCCTGGCAACGCCGCCGGGAAGAAGTAGGCACTACAAAAGCGGTGGTACATAGCCGGTAATGAGCAGAGGGGTGCAGAAAAATATAGTTGGCAGAAAATAGGTTACACAACAAGCGTATACTAATAAAATAATTGTATATCAGGGTTTTATGAAACAAATACTGGCCTTTATTTTTACTCTGCTTTCTTTGAACCTTCAGGCTCAACAGGAAGTTGAAATGGCAGACCAGCTACGGGCTGATGGAAAAATTTATGTAGTTGTAGCAGTTTTAAGCATTATTTTGCTGGGTGTTTTGTTATACTTAATACGAATAGATACTAAAATTTCCAAGCTGGAAAAAGAATCCAGAGGCGAAAATCAGTAAGCCATTTTTTAGCTGAACATCCGGCAACGGTGTAAGTATTAGTTTATATATCCTTTATATCCTTATGAAATGGCCACTCCATGTGACCATTGAAAAATAAATTTATACACATGAAAAAGGTACACATTTTCGTCATTATTATCATTGCTGTAGCTATTGGGGTTATCATGTCTACAGCCGGCGATGCCAGTTCCTATGTCTCGTTTAAAGAAGCTACCGAATTATCGGAAGATGGAAAAGATAAAAAGGTGCATGTGGTGGGCAAACTGAAAAAAGATCCTGCCGGGCAGATTATAGGCATGACTTATCAGCCACACCTGGATGCTAATCATTTTGAGTTTGTCCTGGTAGACCAGAATAATGAAGAACGCCAGGTGGTTTATAATCAGCCTAAGCCACAGGATTTTGAACGTTCCGAACAAATTGTGGTTATTGGAAGCATACAAGGAGAAACCTTTAAAGCAGACAAAATCCTGATGAAGTGTCCATCAAAATATCAGGAGAATGAGATAAAAGTAAATGGAAGCGATAGCAAAGGCGTGGAAGCTAAGCTGTAATTAGCTAACAAAGAATGCCGGTTTTTACACCAATACAAGTGTTGTAACTGGCATATAAAATAGTAGCAGGTGTACGTTAAAAAGTGCCTGCTGGTGCTGGAGAAAATAACAGGAAAGTAAATTATATATCTAACTAAATAATGGTTCATACATTTATAGGTAATCTGGGGCATCTACTCATTATTACAGCATTTGTGTCCGCTTTACTGGCAACCTATGCGTATTTTCAGCTTGCCCGTGTACCAGAGCTGGAATCCAACGCCTGGCGGAAATTAGGCAGAAGTGCTTTTTACATACATTTATTCAGCGTACTCGGTATTGTCGCCAGCTTATTCTTTATTATTTATAACCACTATTTTGAGTACCATTACGCCTGGAGCCATTCTTCCAGGAGCCTTCCTACCCATTTTATGATCTCCTGCTTCTGGGAGGGACAGGAAGGAAGTTTTCTGTTGTGGATATTCTGGAATGCCTTGCTAGGTATATGGTTAATGAATTCCAATAAAGTATGGGAAGGCCCGGTGATGACTATATTTGCCCTGATACAAGCCTTTCTGGCTTCTATGATCCTGGGTGTGGTTATTCCAGGCCTGGATTTTAAAATAGGAAGTTCACCTTTTATTCTGCTGCGCGATGCCATGCAGGATGCCCCCATTTTTGCTACCAACCCTAATTTTGTACCGGAAGATGGCAATGGCCTGAATCCTTTGCTGCAAAACTACTGGATGGTTATTCACCCGCCTGTACTTTTCCTGGGCTATGCCATCCCGATTATTCCATTTGCGTACTGTATCGCAGGCTTGTGGCAACAAAAGTATTCTGAATGGATACGTCCGGCTTTACCCTGGGCATTGTTTGCAGCCATGGTATTGGGCGTAGGCATTTTAATGGGTGCGTACTGGGCTTATGAAACCTTGAACTTTGGCGGATACTGGAACTGGGACCCGGTAGAAAATGCCGTTTATATTCCCTGGCTGGTGCTAGTAGCTGGTATTCATACCATGATTATGTATAAGAAAAGGGGCACTGCTTTGCGTACTTCGGTGGTGCTGGTAATTGCTTCTTTTATCCTGATCTTGTACGCTACCTTCCTGACCAGAAGCGGTATTTTGGGCAATGCTTCTGTACACTCCTTTACTGACCTGGGTTTATCCGGCCAGTTATTGATCTATTTATTAACCTTCCTGGTGTTATCTGTGGGATTATCCATTAAAGAATGGAAAAAAATACCTACCGATGATACCGAATTATCTACCTACTCGCGGGAATTCTGGATATTTATTGGAGCTACTACCTTGTGTCTGGCGGCTTTCCAGGTATTTGCTTCGACTTCTATTCCGGTGTACAATGCCATTATTGAGGCAATGGGCTTTGTATCGAATATGGCGCCACCAGCCGACCAGGTGGCACACTATACGAAATTTCAGTTGTGGTTTGCTGTCATCATCACGGTGCTTTCGGCTATCGGGCAGTTCTTCTGGTGGAAAAAAATCGATAAGAACAAACTGATTAGTTCATTAACCACTCCCGTACTGATTACCTTATTGGTATCGGCCCTGGTTATTGTATTAGCCCCGGTAGATAACCTGGTGTATATTGTGTTGCTGACAACGTCTGTTTTCTCTATCGTAGCCAACGGAAAAATTCTGCTGAACGTAGCCAAAAACAACTATAAATTATCTGGTGGAGCCGTGGCACATATTGGGGTAGCCATGATGATGATCGGCATTATGTTTTCATCCGGGTACTCTAAAGTAGTATCTATCAACACAAGTGGCTTGTTGTTACCAGGCGAGTTTTTTGAGAAAGATGATAATAAAGAAACCAAGGAAAATGTATTCCTTACCATCAATCAGCCTACCCGGATGGATAACTACTGGATTACCTACCGCGGCAAACGCATAGAAGCCAGGGGTGTACCCGGGTACCTGCACAGAAATCAGGTTGCCTCTACAAAGGTAGATTACCAGGTAGTAGCGAAAGAAGACATTGTGCAGAACGGAAAAACTTACTACAAAAAAGGAGATACCCTGGAAATCTATGCAGAAAACACCTATTACCAGGTGGAGTACCGCGACGATAAAGGCAGAGTGTTTAATTTATATCCCAGAGCCCAGATTAACGAACAAATGGGTGGTATACTAGCTTCTCCGGATATTAAACACACTGTAACCCGCGATATTTATACACACGTAAATGCGGTAGCCGACCCGGATGCTGCTAAAGAATGGAGCAAGATGGAAGAGCAAATTGTAAGCATTGGCGATACCTTTTTTGTAAACGATTATGTAGCCGTATTAGATAACGTGCTAAGAGTTTCTGAAGTAGATGGTATTAGCTTAACTTCCGAAGATGCTGCCGTAAAGGCACAAATCCGTGTTTTGGGCCGCGAAAGGGAGTATGAAGTAACCCCAACCTATCTGATTAAAGACCGGATGGTGGGCCGTATTCCCGAAGAGGTAGAAGACTTAGGCTTAAAAATCACCTTCACCAATATAGACCCTGCCAAAGGCACTTTCACCTTCGGAACCAACACCACACAGAAAGACTGGATCATTATGAAAGCCAGAGAAATGCCTTTTATTAATGTGCTGTGGATTGGAACATTCATTATGACCATTGGCTTTATTTTAGCCATTAGCAGAAGGTATTCAGAGTTTGCCAAAATGCGCAACAAAGAAGTAGAGGTGAATGCATAGTGAGGTAGACATATCCTTTATCGGAGCTGGAAATGTGGCCTGGCATCTGGCCGTAGCCTTAGAAGCCGCCGGATACCAGGTGCGGGAAATATATAGTCGTACCCTGGAACATGCTACAGCCCTGGCCGATAAATTATATAATGCTACTCCTACCCAGTCACTGGACTTTTCTGGAAGCAAAGCAACTGTTTTTTTTATAGCCGTACCCGATAGCCAGGTAGCGCAGATCGCTGCCGCCCTGAAAGTACCGGAAAAGGCAATTGTAGCACATACATCTGGCTCACTGCCCTTAGAGGTTTTGCAGGACCATGAATATAGAGGCGTTTTTTACCCTCTTCAAACCTTTAGCAAGCATACGAAACTAGATATACATAGTGTGCCTTTTTGCCTGGAAACTTCTGACGAAAGCACTGAACTACTGTTAGTAGAAATGGCGCAACAGATCAGCCAGACGGTATATCTGGTAAATTCAGCGGAGCGCAAGGTCCTACATATAGGAGCTGTATTTGCCTGTAATTTTACTAATCACTTACTGGGGATTGCCAAAAATATACTCGACCGCGAAGACCTGGAGTTTGACCTGCTGAAGCCACTCATCCAGGAAACCGTGCAAAAAGCCCTTCATGCCGGTCACCCGGCCTATGTACAAACAGGCCCTGCCAACCGGAACGACCAGCAAATTATTGATCAGCATATAGACTATTTGTCTGCTTATCCGTCTGAACAGCATATATACCGCACACTAACCGAAAGCATTAGGCATAGCAAATAACATACATGAAAAAAAGCCTTTTGTTTTTTATCTCTCTCCTCTGGATTTGCTCTTGTTCTAAAACCAGAGAAGAAAAAATAGCCGCTTTCTGGCAATGGTTCGACACTAATAAAGAGCAATATGCAAACCTTACCCAAGAAGACCAGGCAGCCAAATTAAGTATCCTTATTGATAAACTGCACGACATTGATTCAGAGCTTTCAGTAGAAATAGCCTCTGAAATACAAGAGATAGTCATTTCTGCGGAAGGCGATACTTCCAGGTTTGCACTGGTAGAGGAAATAGTTAGCAAAGCGCCTGCCTTGGAAGAGTGGGATGTTACGGCTTTCCGTCAACCCAGAATGGAAGATTTTACTTTGCAGTACGAAGAAATTACACTCACTCCCTCAGAACTGTATTTTTTGCCAGTGGAGGATAACGACCAATTAGATATAATTGTCTATGGGTTAGGCTTCAGCCAATACAAGTACACTAAACTGGCACATTACGGCATGATTATGCTGGATAAAGTCATGGGTGAATATAATGTAGCTACCAAAGTACGGTATTATGATTTTAAGGATTTAGCAGAAGCAAAGAACAGCGAGGAACTGATTCCGCTATCGGAGTTGAATGATTACATAGAAGCCTTTCATGCCGAATCCAAAGAGAAGAATATCTGATTAGAAAAATAAAAGATCATTCCGGATATTTGCCTGCTAAACTTTTTTCTTCAACGGCTGCATTATGAATTTTATTGACTACGATTTTAAGAAAATCAGCACATTTATTTTTGATGTAGATGGCGTACTCACCGATGGTACATTACTAGCGCTGGAAAGCGGAGAACAAGCCCGCACCTTTCATATACGGGATGGATTTGGTATAGAAAAAGCCTTGCAAGCCGGATACAGAGTAGCGATTATTTCCGGAGGCAACCAAATGGGCGTGCGTAAACGCCTGGAATTTCTGAAGGTGCCGTATATTTACCTGGGTGTAGCCACAGACCGGAAGCTGGAAGTATTTAAACAGTTTATCCAAGAGCATGGTCTCGCACAGGAAGAAATTCTGTATATGGGCGATGATATGCCAGATTATGAGGTACTGAAAACAGGTGTACTGGCTACTTGTCCGCAAGATGCCATGCCCGATATACAAGCTCTTTGCCACTACATTTCTCCTTTTAGTGGCGGACGGGGAGCCGTACGGGATGTAATTGAACGGGTAATGCGGGATCAAGGGAAATGGATTCTGGTTCCTAGCGAAGAAAAATAAATTATTTATAGTTTTCGCCTTTCCGGTATTTGTTCATAATTATTCTGAACAGTTCCCCGGTAGTTGGAGGCGTATAAGTTATGGCATTTGCCCCTGCTTCTATGGTTTTCCGGATACTGTTCTCATCTTTGCCACCAGTTGCAATTATAGGAATGGTAGCACTAATAGTCCGGATCTTTTTTACGATGGCCTCCGTACGGTCGGCACCGGACACGTTGAAAATATCTATTCCGGCACTTATTCTTCCGGCAAAGTCATCTTCTTCCGACACGGTAGTTACAATTACCGGAATTTCCAGCTTCTTCTTTAACCGTTCAATTAATTCATTGGTGGCAGGTTTATTCAATACCACCCCTAATGCCCCCTGAAACTCGGCATCCAAGGCAATTTCCAGCGAACGTTTGCCGGAAGTAAGTCCGCCACCTATGCCACAGAAAATAGGTTTGTCGGCCGCTAGAATCAACGCATGCGTAATAATAGGCTGGGGAGTAAACGGATATACGGCAATAATGGCATCTGCATTGGTATTCCGGATAATTGCTACATCGGTACTGAAAAGCAGCGATTTAATACATTTACCCAAGATAATAATACCGCTACTTTCACTGATGACCTCCGGTACCCGGATAATATTACTCCGCAGATTTCCTTTAAATTCCGGAATAAAATCCGGTTTAGCTGGTTTTTTCATAGAGGTGTTGCTGGTAGTCTTATCTCAACAAGCTTGCTTCCCATATCCACTTACTTTTTAGTGGTGAATACCTGCTGGTGTTTAGTTGCCGGAATGGATAGGGTATACTTTTCTCCATCAGCCTCTACGGAAAGTTTTACATAATTAGCTGCACAATTCTCTTCCATATTAGCAATTTTCTCTGGCTGAGTGTTAATTGTAGCACCGTCTTCCCGTAAATTTTTGTGAAGCTGATAAATGGCTTGAATGGAAGGCGTATTTTGTAAGGCAGTAAACGTATCTGGGCCGCATCCCTTGCGGGTACCGTTGTTGATGACCGCTACTGTGGGTAATAAAGCTTTTACCAATACCGGGTTATTGCTCTGGTCCAGGCCATGGTGGTTTACCTGAAATACATCTACTTCCCCAGGCAGATTATCCGGGCAAACAAGGGTTTTCTCTACGTTCCAGGTAAGGTCGCCGCCATCAAAAAAGCGAAAAGAGCCAAATTCCATCATAAACACAGTACTATTGGCATTATCTGAAGTATCTACAGGTTTATCGGTAGCGGCATCACAATTGGCTGTATTAGCTTGCGGATCGGCTTTATCCGCAAATTTCTGGTCTAGTCCCAGGCACCACAGAGCAAGCTTGGCCACTCTTTTCGGTAAAGCTTTTAATTTAATCTGCGTACCAGGTTTCAAGGTTATTCTTTCAGCTTGAATTTGCCGGTACGGCGCAATGCGGCTGGCAAATTCTGCATCTTCACGTAATGTCTGAGGAATTCCTTTGTCATAGATGCGCTTTATGGGCATTTTTTTAGCCAGTTCGGCTGCTCCGCCATAGTGGTCTATGTGAAAATGGGTAACTATTAAATGGTCTATCTGTTTGAGTCCGGCTACCTCTGTGGCTACCTGATAAATACGTTGGGCATCCCGTCCACCCGGATTCCCGGTATCAATCAACACCGATTCACCTGCCGGGGTTACTAGTAATGTGGCTGCGCCGCCTTCTACATCTACCCAGTATACATCCAATGTACGGGCGGGCGGCGTGGAAGCAGTATTAGTAAAGAAAACAACAACAAGCACACAAAGAGTGAGGAGAAAGAAACGTGTATTCATATAGTACTACTGCTAAAGCGTAAACTAGAAAATAAGCCAGTGTGGCTGGAATTGATCTACTCAGATTGGTTTGATATATTGAATAATGTCTTCCACAATTTCTGCAGGAGACTTACCAATATTGGCTACAAAAACTGGTGTTTTAGGCTCCTCCAAGGTATTAAACTGGCTTTGCAACAAGCCAGGATTCATATAATGACCAATGCGTTTGCTCAGCCTATCACGTATAAGATCAAAAGAGCCTTTCAGATGCACAAATTTTACATCTTCCGATATATGGAGGTACTGCCGGTAAGTTTCCTTTAAGGCTGAACAAGCAAGCACCGCATGTTCTCCTTCGTCCAGGCTTTTTTGTATACGCTCGCGCAGGCTAGCCAACCAGGGCGTACGGTCTTCGTCGGTTAAAGGAATGCCTTGCCGCATCTTTTCTACATTGGCTTTCGGATGAAAATCGTCGGCATCATAAAATTTCCAGTCGAGGGTGGCGGAGAGGAGGCTGCCTACGGTTGTTTTGCCTGAGCCTGTTACGCCAAAAAGTATAACCACCATATATGTTGTAGTATGAAATATGGAACAAGATACTAAACTTCTGAGCATTTACATTAATCGCCTAGGCTTACTACGTATATTTTATCATTTCTCCAACCAACATGTATATGGCAATAGCCGTGTGATTTCTCTAGTAGCACATCACTTTGAATATTTTGCCAGATAAGCAGTTCGCGTTTCTACTAAATAGTGTTTTTCATAACGATTATATGCTGTAATCAATCTTACTCCCAGTTTTGCAGGCTTTCTTCGTAATAGGTTACCAGTATCTGGGTTTCCAGGGTATTTATTTCTGTGGGCCGCTCTTCGGTATCTTTGTCAAATACAAATAAGCCCGGAATCAACTGGGGCGTTAAAAACCGGTAGCCATTCTTGTGTTCTTTAGTAAACAAATGGCTATTAATGCGGCCAAAAAATGCGTCTTTTGAAACAGTATCATATTTCAGCGCATTGCCTGCCATTACAAACCCCCACTGGCCGAACGAAGGTACATAACTATTGAAGGGAATTACGTGTGAAAATACTTCTTCCATCGTATGGGCAATGCACCAGAAAGCATCCGGCGCAAAATAGGGCGAAGTAGCTTGGGTAATTACCAGACCATCGGCCGTTAACCGTTTTTGCAGCATATGGTAAAATTCCTTGGCATACAGCTTACCTAACCCGGTATCATTCGGGTCGGGCAGATCAATCAGGATAAGCGAATAAAGCTGTGAGGCATTTTTCACGAATGTAAAGGCATCTTCGTTAAATACATGTACTTTGGCATTACTTAGTGCCTGGGTATTGAGCTGCCGGAAAATGGGATGGGAGGCCGCTAACTGCGTCATGGCCGGGTCCAGGTCTACTAAATCTATGTGTTGTACAGATGGATATTTCAGTACTTCCCGTAACGCCAGGCCATCGCCGCCGCCTAAGATCAGAATACGTTCTGGTTTATTGACCAAAGCCATGGGAATATGCACCAACGGCTCATGGTAGCGGTACTCATCTACTGTAGAAAATTGTAAGTTCCCATTAATATATAAGCGGTAGTCCTGGTTCCATTTAGTCAATACAATCCGTTGGTAAGGCGACTGCTCTGTTAAAATAATTTCATCCTGATATACATACTGCTCAAAAAAGCTGGTAATGCGGAATGAATAGAAAAAGCCACCCAGCAGTACAATTGCCAGAAATACAGATACCTGAAACTGCTTCCGTCCATTCTGCAAAGCATCTTTGAAAACATGGCTGTTAAAGGCAGCTACACTCAGGTTCAAAACGCCTATCAGAAAAGAGGTACGCATGGTGCCCAGATAGGGGAGCAACACCAGAGGAAAAATGATAGAGGCTAGCAAAGCTCCGATGTAGTCAAAAGAAAGTACCTGGGCTACGGTATCTTTTAAGCTACTATAACTCCGCACAATGCGGGTTACCAGTGGAATTTCCAGGCCAATACCCGTTCCCAGGGTGCTGATGAGTAAAAAAGCCAGGAGATAATAGTTTTCGGTGAGTGAATAACCAAAATACAAGATAAAAGCGGATAAGCCGCCAATTAACCCAAGTAGGATTTCTATAGTAATAAAGTGATCCAGTAAGTGATCCTGAAAATATTTAGAGGCATACGAACCTACGCCCATAAAAGACATAAATAGCCCAATGGTAAGGGAAAACTGTAAGATACTGCTGCCCTGAAAATAGGTGGAAATACTACTGATCAGTAACTCATACAGGATACCGCAGGTAGCAATAATGAAGACAGAGGTAAGTAATACTGGTAAACCAGCTGTGGGAAGTTTGTGCGGTTGTTCGTCTGACAAATGGATGGAATGCTTATTTAATAAGATTGCTCAAGATTACGTATCCTGGGCTAATAGACTGGTGAAATTATGCCATCAGCTGGCAATAGCGGCAGCAATAATAATACAGATACCTAAAATCATGGCAGCGGCTACCATGGCTACAGCCATATTTTTATCTTCGGCAATTTGTTTAGCCATATGGCCAGGGATGAGCCAGTCCACAATTTTGAAGCCTACTACACACATAATAATGCCAATGGCTGAATAAACCAGCGTACCAATTATTCCTCTCTCAATAGCAGGAACGATAGGCACTTGTAACAGAAACAGAAGAATAGACATAGGTCAACGTGCTGAGTTAAACGGTGTAGAAGTTCAGAAATATCTATTTTACTTATTAATAATGTCTTACTACGAAAGCAGGAGTAAAATCAAACAAATTCTTTTTTACAGATGGCCGCTTATACTGAAGAGAATAGGTTTATTTCCCATATCTTGGCCCGCCTCCCCTGACTGTTCTGCCCAGAAAATAGCTCCTGCCTGTGCTACCAGACTGTGTTTTTGTTTGTTCCACTACCTGTTGATCTATTAACGATGACACACCTACTCCTTGGGTGGAAGCAACATACGCCACTCCTAGTATGAAGAGTAAACCACAAATGATCAATACACGGGTAAAGGTTTGCATACACAGAAAATCCGGATAAAGATAAAAAAATTAACATTCCAGTACCGCCCTAAAGTCCATTTTGAAAAGAATTCTTTTACTACAATACACATACCTTTCAAGTAATGTAGGCTAGGACAAACTCCTGATATGCTGATTTACCTGCTTAGCCATAGAAGCAGATACACTGTTTACCAAAGCTATTAATGTAAAAATGATGAGGCCAATGGTGTAATAACGGCTTAAAACACTCCCTTCCACTAATGTTAGTTTTACGGTAGCATCCGGAGCCGTGGTAGGAAGAGCTAAGATACGGGCAGTATACGTGCCAGGTTGATCCAAGCGGTAGAGCAAAGACTTAGATAGTTCAGCTTCTTCCCAATGCTCTACGCCGCTTTCGCCATCTTCTTGCCAGGCTTCATCGCCGGAGGCCCGGAAAAAGTCTCCTTCCATCACATTTATTACCTGGCCTTGCTCATTCAGAATTTCCAGGCCAGTCCACAGATCGGTGTTGTCGGGTATGGTGGCTGATAATTCCAGCTGGTATATTTTTTTAATGGCCTGCATTGGAATAGGTTGAGTAGTAGCCAGTACTTTAGGGTCATCGTCTTCTGTTGCTGGCTTGTTAGTTTGCGGAACGGTAAACTGCTGCGAATAAATTTCCCTGCCTTGGGTAAAGGAGTGAATTAATAGAATAGCAAAAGCCAGAGCCGTTAGCCAGTAGGTGATCCGCCAGAACCGCTTGCGTTTATTAATCTGGCCAATCTTTTGTTTTGCCTCCTGGATTACCGCATTATCCTCAAAAGCAGCTAGTACTTCCCATTCCGGAATAGAAGTCTCTTCGAAAAACTCTATTTCTTTAATTTCTTTGCTGTTAGCTAGCAACCGCCACTCCGCAATATAACTCTTCCCACTTGAGGTATACTCGGCAAACTTTACCTGGTCGCCGGCTTTTATCTGGTACGTGGATTCACCTTCAAAATAAAGTACCTTGGAGTCGCCATATTCTATCACCCGTTCTTTCCGGGCCGTACGAAAATTAAGGATGTTGGTGCCTGTAGGCAAATTCGGATGCTGGGGTAAAAAGGAAGTAGAAATAGCATAGCCGTCTGCATCTTCAATCAGATAAAAATAGGTGCGGTCTTCACTCATCAGTACCCATTCATCGTATTCCCAGCGTTCGTCGGAATAGCCAGTTTCACCCTCTTCAGACCAGTACTCTTTGTAGTCTGACTGCCACCGGGTCCGGCCCAGTACCTGATGTTTTTTTCCATGAAAAACAGCTTTCATGCCTAGGCGGATAAAGGATTTTGGAGGAAATTTGGAAGGTGCATGAAGTTTGGTAATTACCTGATGTGCTTCAGACGTTGCATCTAACACGGCTCCGCAGTACTGGCAGCCTACATAGTTGGTCCGTTTGTTAATTAACGTAATTTCTCCGGCACAATTCGTACAACGGAACTGCCTGACCGATTGGAAGTAACCCTGTGGTTGAATGCTGCTCATGAGAAAGCTGTGCTAAAGATTGAGTAGGTAAAAGATGTTAGGTGTACCTGTTATAACCATTGAAAGTCTGTTAAGGCTAGGGCTTCCCCTGTATTGAATTCTGTTTCTCCAGGCATATACTCGATGCTGACAGGTTTGCCATTGGATATTCCATCTATATAATCCGCTTTTTCACCCGGAATAACCTGGAAGGGTAGTTCACCTTCTCCACCATTAATGGTTGCCCTGTTCTTTTCTGTTACAAACAGCGTGGCACCATTAACCGAAATGTTTGTTCCTACGTTCACGGCATCAAATACCGGTGCCTGCGAGGTTAAGGGTTTTTTGCTGAATAGGATAAATTCTCCTTCATCTTCCTGCAACCCGTACTGGGTGTATTCGTCACCATCAAACCATAGTAGCCATTCATCCCAGAAACCATCTTCATAATTGAACCGTAATCTGCCCAGTACACTAAATAATTTGCCTTTTAATTTCCCCCGTTTTCCTACAGACACTACAGAGCCATAGTCTGCCAGTAAAATTGGTTGCCCGGCTGCACTGGCGGCACCTGCATTAATATAACTGGTTTGCCCGCAATAGCTACAGACTACCATTTTGGAGTACCGGTATTGCAGGTCCAGCTGGGCTCCACAGGAAGGGCATTGTATGCTTGGCAAAGACATAAATTCTGCTTCTGAATAGAAATGATAAAGATGAGAAAATTAGTAAAAAATAGAAATTAATCAAATGTTATCGTTATTTCCCTGCTGAGCGGATACCCTACACAGGTAAGTACCCATCCTGCGGCTACTTCTTTATCTGTTAATACTTTATTAAGCGTCATGTGCACGTTGCCTTGAGTGCAGCGGGCAGCACACGTAGAACATACACCCCCTAAGCAACTGTACGGAAGTTGGATGCCATTGGCCTGGGCCGTTTTCAGGATAGACTGGTTGTAAGGGGCCTCTAGTGCATATTTGTTTTGCCGGTAATGCAATTCAATTTTTTTAGGAGACGTATCTTGAAATACAGGTATAGCCGTTTCGGGTATTTCTTCGGTAATAAATATCTCCTGATGCATTTGCTCCTGGCGGAATTCCATAAAGGTTAACGTCATCCGTACCATGCGCATATAGGTAGAAGGGCCGCACATATAAAATTGAGCCAGGGATGCATCGTGCCGCAAGTATTGCTTAATCAGGGTTTGAAGTAAACCAATGTTGAGCCGGGCAGGGTGGGTGCCAGCTTGTGTAGGATTACTGCACAGTGGATGGTAGCTAAATCTGCTGGGGTATTGGGTAGCCAGTTCGCTGAGTTGCCTGGGAAATAAGGCGGTATCTTCACTCGTGTCACTTTTAATCAGGATGCAATGGCTTTGCGGCTCATGGGCCAGTAGGTCTTTCAATATAGATAACAGCGGTGTAATCCCGCTGCCAGCTCCGATCAAAAAAATATCCCGCTGCACGTCCGTCTGAGGTTCCAGGGTAAATCTTCCGGCAGGGGGCAAGCAAGTTAAAATATCTCCTTCCTTTAGATGATCTATCAGGTATCGGGACACTTCGCCATTCACTACTCTTTTAATGGTGACAGCCAATATTGAATCTATACCTGGTGTAGAGCTTAATGAGTATGACCTCCGCAATTCCTTTTCTCCATTCCGTAGCAGGATAGTTAAAAATTGGCCTGCCTTATAGTCCACGGTTGCTCCATCGGTAGGTTCTAAAAGTAATGTAATGGCTTCTTTCGTTTCGCGGATAATTTTACGGATACGTAACTCCAGATACTCTTTCATACAATGGACTACTGCTCGTTTAAATAAATTATATGTTCTACCATGTATTGACAAGAATAGGTATGGTTTATTCTGCCAGTCATTTAGTTTATATAGGTTTAACTCAAATATAGCTGCTTCTGTTTCCTTTCAACGTTTGCCTTGGCCTTTTAAGTAAAAGGAAATAATATCATATCATCCACCGATGGATTTATTTTACTACTCAGATAGAAAGATCGGCTTGTACATGTAAAAATGTATACCTCTTATATTCTCTGGCTCTGTCTTTCTGCTGTTCATCTATCCACTCGTAGAACACATCAGCCATAAAAATTACCACTTGTGTAATACTATGTTCTATGCATTACACACTACCTATCTTTGCATAGTAATCAGATATAACTCACATACTTTAATCAACCTGAGATACGATGAAAACATATATTTACTCCTTATGTATTTGCCTGATAAGCTTAAGCAGCTTTGCTCAAAGTTCGCAGAAGGGCAAAATAACCGGCGCCATGCTGGATGAAAATAAAAAGCCCGCCGAATTTGTGACCATGATGCTGGTACACGCCACGGATTCTTCCTTAGTAAAAGGAGCCGTTACCGATGTAGATGGCAACTATGAGTTTGACCAGATACCGGAAGGAAAATATATAATAGCGGCATCTATGGTAGGGTACAAAAAACTCTATACCAAGCCTTTCTCTATCAGCCAAGCCAATCTGCAGGTAGCTTTGCCAGTAATGCAGCTGGAAATAGATGCCAAAAACTTGAAAGAAGTAGTGGTAATCGGGCAGAAGCCTTTTATTGAACAGAAGTTGGATAAAACGGTGGTGAACGTAGAAAACAGCATTGTTTCCAGTGGAAGTACAGCCATGGAAGTACTGGAAAAAGCCCCCGGAATTATGGTAGATAAAGATGATAAAATCAGTTTGAAAGGCAAACAGGGGGTTATTATTATGATTGATGGCAAACAAACCTATTTGTCGGCTGAAGAGGTGAGTAATATGCTGCGGAATATGCAGAGTAATGCCATTGAGCAGATAGAAATTATTACCAATCCATCGGCCAAATACGATGCGGCTGGCAACTCTGGCATTATTAATATTAAGCTAAAGAAGAATAAAAATATGGGCATGAACGGCAATCTTACGGCTGGTGCCGGATATGGAAAATTGCCTAAGTATAATGGCGGAATTAATTTGAACTACCGCAATGGTAAATTTAATGTATTTGGTAATTATAACTATGGCTACAACGAACGGTTTAACACAACTGAACTGAACCGCGTAGTGAATTACGAAAATGAAGTTAGCTTATTTGACCAGTACAACCGCCGCACCTCCAGGTTCAACAATAATTCTTACAAAGTAGGCGTGGATTATTATCTGGATAAGAAAAATACCTTTGGATTTATGGCCAATGGATTTTTGAATAGTGGGAAGATGAATGTGGTAAACAATACGGATATAATGGATGGCAGCGGAAATCTGAAATCGAATGTAGCTTTGTTGAATAACATTGAAAACTCCTGGAAAAGCATGGCCTACAACCTGAATTATAAACGGACTTTCGACAGCACTGGCCGGGAATTTACGGCAGATGTAGATTATTCTAAATTTATGGGACAAGGCAACGACAACATCCGCAATTACTATTATAATTCAGTTGGGGAAGAAACCCAAGTGCCGCTGCTGTTGAAGAGTGATATTCCTTCTGAAGTGGATATTAAATCATTCAAAGCCGACTATATTCATCCACTAGGTAAAACGGCCAAGCTGGAAGCAGGGGTAAAAAGCAGCTATGTAGTTACTGATAATGATGTAAAGTTTGACCTGTTCCGGGAAAACAGCTGGGAAGTAGATACGACCAAAACCAATCACTTTAAATACACGGAAAATATCAACGCAGCCTATGTAAACTTCAGCAAAGAACTGAGTAAAATCTGGAGTTTACAACTGGGTCTACGGGCAGAACAAACCATTTCTAAAGGCAACTCTATCACCTTAAATAAAGTAGTAGACCGGAATTATCTGGAGTTTTTCCCCAGTGTATTTTTATCCCAGAAAATTGGCAAAGACCACCAGATGGCCTATTCTTACAGCCGCCGGATTGACCGCCCAAGTTACCAGGATTTGAATCCGTTTGTGTATTTTCTGGATCTGTATACGTACTTCCAGGGCAATCCATTCCTGAAACCACAGTTTACCAATTCTTTTCAGGTGTCGCATACCTATAAAGGCGGTTTTACCACTACCCTGGGTTACAGCCATACCAAAGATATATTTACGCAGGTAACTATTCAGGATGACCAAACCCAGATTACCAGAGCTACCATGACCAACCTGGATACCCGCCAGAACTATAGCTTAGGCCTGAGTATGCCCATTCCTATTACCAAATGGTGGTCTACAAACAATAATGTCAATGTGTTTTATAACCAGTTTCAGTCAACTTTCCTGGATGAGCAACTAGATAATTCCCAGCTGGCTGTAAATGTCAATACGAATCATACATTTATTTTACCAAAAGATTTCACCGCAGAGGTATCGGGTTTTTATAACTCTCCCTTTGTGGAAGGTATCCTTCGCGGACAATCGATGTATGCCGTAGGTTTTGGCTTGCAAAAGTCGTTTATGAGCAAAAAAGCAACCCTGAAACTGAATGTGAATGATGTGTTTAATATGATGCGGTTCAGAGGCGCTATTAACTACAGCAATATGGACTTGAGAATTTCCAATAAATGGGAGAGCCGCCAGGCCAGAGTTACCTTTACCTACCGCTTTGGCAAAAATGATATTAAACCTGCCCGCAAACGCGCTACCGGGCTAGAGTCTGAAGAGAACCGGATAAAAATGGGAAATTAAGGTAAGTTGGAAATTTAGCTTCGCTGAACTTACGTTTGAGAATGTAAAAATTGAAAATAGGTAATGAGAGAAAATGACATGCAGGTTTCAGGCCTGCATGTTTTTTTATAGGCAGCCTGCTTAAGGTTTAAAGTACAACACAGGTGAGGTAGAGGAAAAGCCAATAATAAAATGTATCTTAGTACACGTATAAAAGTACCCTAATCCCTATGAGCCGGACTTCAACTACCAGTACACTTCCTAAATCAGCCGCAGAGTTAGAAAAGCAATTATCCGGGACACATACACCGGGCCGTTTATTATCCTTAGATGTTTTTAGAGGGCTAACAGTAGCCGCCATGATCCTGGTGAATAATCCTGGTGACTGGGGAGCTATTTATCCACCCTTGCGGCATGCCGAGTGGCATGGAGCTACCCCTACTGATCTGGTATTTCCGTTTTTTTTGTTCATTGTGGGTGTGTCTATCACTTTCTCCTTATCTACGCGTAAATACGAAGAATCGGGCCATGCTAAACTAATAGCCAAAATTGGCAAACGTAGCCTGATTTTATTTGGTTTGGGGTTGTTTCTGCACTTGTTTCCCAGTTTCGATTTTGCTACCGTACGTATTCCGGGCGTGTTGCAGCGGATTGCCATCGTATTCTTTATTTGTGCTGTATTGTTCCTGAAAACCAGTATCCGCTCGCAGGCCTACCTTATGGCAGCTATTTTGCTCAGTTATTGGTTCCTGATGGCACTCGTGCCTGTACCGGGCGTAGGTATTGGCTATTTAGAACCAGGAAAAAACCTGGCTGCCTGGCTGGATAATCTGTTGCTGCACGGCCATCTATGGAAGCAAACCAATACCTGGGACCCGGAAGGAATACTGAGCACCTTACCTGCGGTTGCTACCGGAATTTCCGGTATGCTTGCCGGGCAATGGCTGCGGTTTGATATTGACCCTGCCCGCAAACTAACCTGGCTATTTGTAGCAGCCAATCTGGCCATTCTTACCGGCCTTATCTGGGACTGGGTATTTCCGATCAACAAAGCTCTATGGACCAGTTCTTTTGTACTATATACTTCTGGTTTGGCTTTACATGTACTGGCCGTCTGCTACTGGTTAATTGATATACAGGGATTTACAAAATGGACAAAGCCTTTTGTAGTGTATGGGGTAAATGCAATTACGGTGTTTTTTCTGTCTGGACTTATTCCACGTATCCTAAGCATGATTACAGTAACGAATGCGGATGGTACAGAAGTAGGCCTGCAAACGTATTTGTATAATACCCTTTTTACATCTGTATTTTCTCCAATAAATGCTTCCCTGGCATGGGCTATATCCTTTGTACTGGTATGGCTCGGTATTTTATGGATTATGTATAACAAGCGGATTATTATTAAGGTGTAAAAAAGCCGGAAAAGTACGGCCAACTACAAAAAATAATCAAATGACACAAATGCCGTAGAAATGCCGTAACCGAACCGTTACAATAGAGCCAAGGTAGACCTACATTTGTATGTAAACGACATAAGTATGAAACATACAGTATTGGCCGCCAGGATTGTAGCTCTGCGAAAAGGTAAAGGTATGTCGCAGGAACAACTGGCAGAAAAAGCTTCTATTAATTTACGTACCCTTCAACGCATTGAAAGTGGAGAAACAGAACCCCGGGGGCAAACGCTCCGTTTGCTAGCACTCGCCTTAGACTGCCCACTGGAGGAGTTGATTGATTTTACGAAAGAAGAAGACAAAGAATTTTTACAGCTATTAAATCTGTCAACGCTTTCTTTCTGGGTTGTTCCGCTGGGCAATATCTTTATTCCGCTGATCTTATGGGTGATGAAAAAAGACAAGATAAAAGGAGCCGCCGAACTGGGCAGACGGATATTAAATTTCCAGATTGTATGGTCTGTTTTAACGTTTGGCTCGTTATTTATACTGGTTTTTAGCACCCTGCTTCGTTTACCCGGAGCCACTCCCTGGACCCCTATCTATGGCGTTATGTTAGCTGGTGTGCTTTATCTCCTCAATTCTGTGCTCATTCTTATTGCCTCTGTGCAGATTAAAAAAGGAACAGAGAAAGTCTATTCCATTGGGATAAAAATTATCCGGTAATTTGTGGTAGCTCACCTTTTCTAAAAAATAAGGTGAACGGAAATCTTTATTTTCCTAATAGCTTGTAGACCATCTATGCTAATAAAAAGATTGTCAATATTTTTCTTTTGTACTATACAAGTAGCTTTTGTGGCTATAGGCCAAGATCACCGGAAAGTTTTGGTAGGTACAGATAGTTTTTATGTACATTCATACATTCCATTTCATTCTATGCATACAGAAGCAGACTGGAAAGAAATTTACTGGACTAAAGAAGTCCCTGACGGTAACTGGACTATCTTTTATGAGGATAGTGTAACGGTTGCTCAAATAGGACAGTTTCAAAATTTTAAGAAGCAGGGACTGTTTAGATACTACGATCTATTTGGAAGAAAGGACTCAGAGGCAACTTATCAGGATGGCCAAACGCTTATTTATAAATCATTTCACTTAAATGGCAACCTTTCCTATCAAATTAGTTATTCGAACAATAAAAAAATCAGCCAGTCATGGTATGACACAGGTATTCCGGCAAGCCATATTACTGACAAAAGAAAAATATACTTTTTCCCTAATGGAAGGATGAGGCTACGTAAAGAATATACCAATGGCAAACTAGATGGGGATGGTGCGGTTGCTTTATTCAATGAAAGAGGTCAATTAGTATTCAGGGGAAATTGGGAGGCAGGAAAACCGCAAGGAAAATTTGTATATGGCAATGGCAGAAGAAATAAATTAGTAAAGTATGAGAAGCTTCCTAAATCACTTCTTAGAGAACTTGAGCTTGATAATTAGTTTTGTATCAACCTCCGTTTATATATTATAAAGAAAGCCCCTCCTGTTTTTCAGGAAGGGCTTTTTCAAAAGTCTTTCTTTGGCTTTGTGTCAAAGTGCAGTCATTCAAATTAGAATTATCAATTAGTTGAAGGCCAAGACAGTAAATTTCTGCAGATAGATTCTAGTAATCTATTTCAATAGAAAAAGCGCTTGGCCTCCATAGGAATTTTTTTTAAGAAGATAAATCTTGAAATAAAAAAATTACTTAGCTACCAGGTCATCCGGGCGCTGAATAAACTGAATGATCAGTTCATGTTTATCGCCATCCTTATCTTCCAGTTTCAGTACCAGATTGGGATTATCTTTCGTGCTGTTGTTCGTGATGTCGACAATGGTATTGACAGCCGATTTTTTCTGGATTTCCTCCCGCAGGTCCGCTATAATTTTGGCAAATTCTATTTCAATCAGACTGGGATTATAATGGATTGTTTTCATAAAGAGTAAGTTTATAAATTACAGTAATAGAAAATTAGCCTGTCAGAAAATTTTTCCTTCACCATATACTACTTCCGTTGCCCGGTTTACGGCATTAAACCGGAAAGAGACAGTACGGGCTTTAGAGTTCTCCCGGTCTCCCTCACATTGTACGCCAGGTTCTACAAAATAGACATAGGCTTTTTGCGTCCGTTCCAGTAACAGCTGAAAATCTGGCCTTCCCAGCAGACGCAGCACTTCTTCTTGCGTCAGCCCCAACAACTCCCGCCGGATTTTTTCAAAGTCTCCGGCTAAGCGTTTACGCTCGCCCTGGCAGCCAAGTTTATCTTGTTTCCAGGTGGCTGCATCAAAATTTTCAAAAGTTTTGCTTTCGGTACAGGCAATCAGGCATACAAGCAGTATATAGAAAAAATGCCTCACACGGCCTGCAAATTGATGAATCATTGAGTAAAATCTTACTTTCACGGGTGGCTATTTACCCAGACTAAATTTTTTATATTATAAACTATATATATACCTTTGTGTTTTTAAATTACTATTTAATACATTTCATTACAATTTATGCCACAAGGTACAGTAAAGTTCTTCAATGAAACAAAAGGTTTTGGTTTTATTGTAGACGATGAGACACAACAAGACATTTTTGTGCACGTTTCAGGTATTCAGGAAGAAATCCGTCAGAACGACCGCGTTTCCTACAAAATTACCGAAGACAAAAGAGGTAGCAAAGCAATCGATGTAAGGCCCCTATAATATATAGATCAGAATTCGAAAAAGACTGCAATTGTTACAAGAAAGGACTTTAGTTTATCTAAAGTCCTTTTATTTTTTAGCCTCCTCGCAATAGGTAAGTAAGGCACTTTTTGCATCCGGGTGCCCAAGCCGTTCGGCTTGTTTCAGCTGCGAACAACCCTGTTCTTTTTCCTCATTTAGCAGCTGGGCTATACCCAGGCTAAACCGGGCTTTGCCTGACTTCCCATCCAGGCGCACACTCTCTTTAAAATCGGCAATGCTGCCTTTCAGTTCCTGCATTTCAAACTTGGCAATACCCCGGTTGTAGTAAGCATTGGCATCGGCCGGATTCAGTAAAATGGCTTTATCAAAATCGGTCATAGCTTCTTTAAACTGTTTTTGCTGATAATAAATAAAACCACGGTTAATGTATAAATCTGCCGAGTCGGGTTGCAGGCGGATGGCTTCATTAGAATCAGTAAGGGCTCCCTTTATATCCTGCATAGCTATTTTAGCCCGTGCCCGGTTATAATAGGGTTTATACGACTGCGGATTCAGCTTAATGGCCTGTTCATAATCCATTAAAGCCTCCTGATATTGTTTCAGCTCATAATATGCTACACCTCTGGTATTGAAAGCTTCAAAATTATCTACATCTTTTTCTATGGCCCGGTTGAGAAACGTAAGGGCTTCGTTAAATTTTTGCTCATTCATTAATTGCCGGGCACGTTCCAGAAAAGCTTCAGAAGATTGCGTACACGCAGCCAGCAGGCATATAATTCCAAAATACCAATAAGATTTGTTTATTTTTTTATACATCATAGCGAACAATAGTATCACCGGGAGAACGGTTCTGGATACAACTTGCTGCAAGTTACGGAGAACAGAAGAAATACAGGATAGAAAATGAATTTTATCTCTTGTTGCCCAGCAGCTTACCGGCACGGATGGCCTTTTTCTTTTTAGTAAATCGCCATAAACCAAATACAAACACACCTACGCCCAGGGGAATAAATAAAATACCGATGGCGATAAGAATGTGGGTCTTGGTAAATTCCATTAAGCTGAGGCCGGCAATAAACAGGGAAAAAGCCGTCCGGCAATAGGCCAGAAACGTCCGTTCGTTGGCCATGATCGTCCGTTCTGTAGCTAATACATCATTTAGTGCAACCTGAGGTTCAGTGTCTGTAAGTTTGGCTTCCATAACTGATTTATTCAAACGTACAAAATATAAAAGCGTTAATACTTTGTTGAGTTCTTATAAAATTAGCACCACCTGTTAACTTGCGTTCAAGAAGTGGAATCTGTCTCAAAAACTATGGCAAAAATAACAAAGGTATCCCTGAAAAAACACCTGGATGAGTTAGATAAAAAAGAGTTAGTGGAAGAGGTACTTAAATTATACAGTAAGTTTAGCCAGGTAAAGGAGTTTTACCAGATGGAGCTAAGCGACGATACCAAAGCTTTTGTAGATAGTTACAAGAAAAAAATCAAAGCTATTTATTTTCCGGCCAGAGGATACCGCTATCCCAGAGCTTCTGCCATCCGCAGGCTTATTTCTAAGTTTAAAAAAGTAGCTGTATTCGATTTCGATGTAGTGGATTTATTGCTATACCGGGTAGAAAATGGAATTGCGTACAGCAAAACGTTTGGCGGCATAGACGAAGCCTTTTATACATCCATTACCTCTTCCTATGACGAAGCCCTGAAGTTAATTACTAAAAGCAATCTGCATACGGAGTTTAAAGACCGCTGCCGGCAGATTGTTACAGATTCCGAATACATGGGCTGGGGTTTTCACGCTAATCTTTCTTACGCCTTCGGAGAATGTTTTGGCGAAGCGTAGCTCAATTATACAACAGGTACCTGTAAAAGCCATTTATCTTAATCCCTAAAAAGCAGATCTATTCTGCTGTAAAAAGCTGTTGCCGGTTAATTTTAATCTCTACGCATGTTGCAGTTACTCCATTTCTCAGGTGTTTAGCTGACAAATTAAAAAAATTGAAAAAAATCTGAAAAAAGTATTCACTACGCAAAAAGGCTGCGCAGGAGCCCCCCAACTTTGAATCATCAAATGAAACAATACACAAAACACGTATCATTATGCGGTTCAATACACTAAAAGCAAAAGCAGCGGAGATAGTTAACCATGAAGGAGCCAGCGCATTCTCCATGACGCAAGAACTGGAACTGTATACAGCTGTGGTTACAGCCAGCTTATCTGATAACTTTTATGAAAAAGGAGGCGAACGGGTAAACCGCATTATAGAGCTTGTTGCCAAAGTAGATACACGTTTTCTGGCGCAGCTAGCAGTTTATACACGGGAGAGAATGTATTTACGTACCATCCCAATGGTGCTGGCGGTAGAGTTGGCCAAAGTGCATAACGGCGACAATCTGGTGAAAAATATGATCACCCGCGTAGTGGGACGGGCAGATGAAATTACGGAGTTACTGGCCTATTACCAGATGGCAAACAAGCGCAATGGTACTAAAAAACTGAACAAATTATCCAAGCAAGTGCAAAAAGGGTTGGCAGAAGCTTTTAACAAGTTCGATGAATACCAGTTTGCCAAATATAACCGTGATACCGTTGTTTCTTTACGGGATGCCTTATTTCTGGTTCACCCAAAGGCAAAAGATGAAGCGCAACAGGCCATTTTTACTAAAATAGTAAACGACACCTTGCAAGTACCCTATACCTGGGAAGTAGAATTATCTAAACTGGGTCAGCAGTCATTTGCTTCGGAAAAAGAAAAAAGCCAGGCGGTACGCTCAACATGGGAAGAGTTGATTAGCAGCGGAAAACTGGGATATATGGCCTTGATGCGTAACCTGCGGAATATTTTGCAGGCCGAGGTAAGTAGTGAGCATATACAGTTGGTAGGAAAAACACTGACTAGTGCGGCGGGCGTACGGAAATCCAAGCAGTTGCCTTTCCGTTTCCTAGCAGCTTACCGCGAAATAGAGCAGGTAAAATCTTCCTACAGTGGCTATATCATGGAATGTCTGGAGAAGGCTATAATCATCAGTGCAGAAAACATCCGTGGGTTCGATTTGCATACCAAAGTTTTAATTGCTTCCGATGTGTCTGGTTCTATGTACAGTCCTTTGTCTAAGAACAGCGCCATTCAGTGCTACGATATTGGCCTGGTGTTGAGTATGCTGTTGCGTAGCCGGTCTAAAAATGTGATAACAGGTATTTTCGGCGAACGCTGGATGACGGTGAACCTGCCAGAATCAAATGTGCTGGCAAATGTGGCCAAGCTCCGCAGTATGCAAGGCCAGGTAGGATACGCCACTAACGGCCACCTGGTAATTAACGATCTGATCAACAGAAAACAAGTAATGGACAAAGTGCTGTTCTTTACCGATTTGCAGATGTGGGATAGCCGCAATGGAGGCGATAGTTTAAGCGCTGCATGGGCCCGCTACAAAAAAGAAGTAGCTCCCCAGGCTAAGTTATACCTGTTCGATCTGATGGGTTACGGGCAATCGCCTATCCGTTTACAGCAAAACGATGTATACCTGCTTGCCGGATGGTCTGACAAGGTGTTTGATGTGTTGTCGGCTATTGAAGATGGAAGCAATGCCCTAGCAGAGATACAAAAAATAGAAGTATAGAAAACAGAGAAGGTGCCGTAGAAAAGTATTCCTTCGCTTTTGGTTGCAACTGTCTGCAAAGACAGTCAGGTTCAATTCCTGTACGGACTTTTCGTTAGTAGCCCTTCTCTGTTTTTAAAAAACAAAAGTTATAAGCACATACGTAGAGTAGCGTTTCATCGCAGACGTGTAATTTGAAAACACACTGTTTGTTTGTTGCTCTGTTTGCTAAAATAAAATGGGTGTCGTAGGGTAGCAATACTTCGTTTGACCTCATCGGACGCAGGTTCGAGCCCTGCCTTCTGGCAAAAGTTAGAAGTAGCTCAGTGGTTAGAGCAATGAAAAGAAGGCTGCCCGCTTGTTACCCCAGACATAGAAAGGTGCCGTAGAAGGGCGTTACTTCGCCTGTCACGCTGGAGGTTGTGGGTTCGATTCCCACCTTTTATGCAAATAAAAGATAGTTCAATGGTAGAATGCCAACTTGTACGCCCTTCGGCCGTTGCCCTTTCATGGTAAGTAAAGAAGGATGTCGTAAACATGGGTTACTTCGCGCACTCAGGGGAGGAATATCATAGTTGCCACTGTGCAGCAAAGGTATCCGGGTTCAACTCCCGGCATGCGTTGCCCCGCTACTCAGGTTGCCTGTTACTCCTTCGTTGCTTATGAAGTATGCAAAGTTCAAAAACTTAATAAGATGTCTATGAAAAAGGACCATAAGAAACCAATATATTGCCCGTAAGTAACTAGTCCGGCAACTAATGCTGATGGCTGTGGGCAAACCAATAAACATTTTGTGCTCGTAGCTCAGCTGGTTAGTAGCACCTGCCTTTTAAGCAGGGGGTCGAGGGTTCGAATCCCTCCGGGCACACTACAGGGTGTCGTAAATAAGTCTTACTTCGAATCTAATCGGTGGGTCGCGGGTTCGAATCCCGCTTCCGGCTCTATTACCTCATATGCCGGAATAGCTCAGTGGTAGAGCAACATAAGCGACTTATTGTTTGTTACCCCTATTTTATAAAGGTGCCGTAGAAAAGTATTTCTTCGCTTTGGGTGCTAGTGTTCGCAAGAACGTGCAGGTTCGAGTCCTGCTTTCGGAGAGCTCCGGAATGGTGGAATTGGTAGACACGCTATATAGAGACTTTTCGTTTGTTGCCCTTTTGTACTATAATAAAAGCCATAGTTCCCTATACATATCAGTAGTTGTTTTGCCTTTTCGGTGGCAAATCTTGTTTTTTCGACCCCCTGTATAAAATCCGCACGTAGTTACTTCCCACGCGAAACTTCTGCCAAGCAATTTTGGTAAACGTTAACTACGTTAAACCAAAGTGTTACAGCTAATACTCAATCAATTTTTCACGGTAGTACATTATTTCTCACCCCGGACTTTTCTCTGGTGCTCCAATAAGTTCAAGTGCTTCTCCTTTGTCCGCCAAAAGCATATCCTGCCCTTAGCTCAAGCGTTACAAGTGATTTATGTTGGGTAAATTTGCAGTCCATATAGCTTCCATTCTTTTACCAAGCTTTGTATAATAATTCCCTTCCATCAGTATTTCTACTAGTTCCTGTGATTTTTATCAAAAATAATTTGAAACAATGCATATTTATACTATCTTAGTAAATAAGATATTTAGTAACTAAGATATTATGGATGATGAGTTAATTAAACGGCTGAGGAAACTGATTCAACACTATGCCTATACCTCTATTCAAATGCATGAAGCCGTTGCCCGAAAAGCAGGTCTTTCCGGAACTGACCATAAATACCTGGGATTTCTGATAGAAAGAGGACAAATGACTGCAGGGGAACTTGCAACACTAACAGGGCTGACAACAGGTGCTGTTACAGGTTTAATAGACAGGCTTGAAAAGAAAAACCTGGTTAAACGGCAGTTTGCCCAGGATGACAGACGGAAGGTTATCATTGAGCCAGACACCCCGGCCATAATGGCCCTTTTGGCACCGCTTTATAAAGAATTCCGGAGCAAATCAGAAAACCTTATTGCTTCATTTGCAGAGGAGGAACTCAAAATCTTGGAAGCCTACTTTTTAGCGGCAATTGAACTAATGAACGAAACAACCAACAAGCTCACAAACAACTAATATGCGTACCTACATCCTCAGTTTTCAGGAAACCGATAAAACAAAGCATGCAGTAACGGGGGGCAAAGGCGCCAATCTGGGCGAATTATCCCGGATTGTGGAGATACAAGTGCCTGAAGGCTTTTGCATTACTACAGAAGTCTACAAAGAAATTATTGGAAATAGTAAAGCAGTTAATTCACTGTTGGATGAGTTGGCTATGCTGAAAGCAGACAATAGGAAAAGTATTAGTGAAATTTGTGCAAAAATCCGGAAGGAGATTGAAGAAATAACGATTCCGGACTCTATTACGCATGAGATTTCCCGGCAGCTTGAACAACTCGGCGAAAGAGATGCCTATGCCATACGTTCCAGCGCCACAGCAGAGGATTTGCCTACCGTATCCTTTGCCGGGCAGCAGGACACGTTTTTGAACATAACCGGCAAGAAGGCAATTTTAAAGCATATCAGCCAATGCTGGGCATCACTGTTTACTGAGAGGGCAGTTATTTACCGCCTTCAAAATGGCTTTGACCACCGTAAAGTCCACCTGGCGGTGGTTGTCCAGAAAATGGTCTTCCCGCAGGCTTCAGGCATTTTGTTCACAGCCGATCCCGTCAACTGTAACAGGAAGGTATTATCCATTGATGCGGGCTTCGGATTGGGAGAAGCCATGGTTTCCGGCCTGGTAAATGCAGATACCTATAAAGTATGTAACGGCAAGATTATCGATAAAAGGGTATCTGCCAAGAAGCTCGCAAGCTATGCTTTAAAAGGTGGCGGTACAGCAGCACAGGAAATTGACCCTCAGCGGCAGAGTAGCCAGGCGCTTACAGATGAGCAGATTTTGCAGCTTGCCCACATAGGCAGAGAAATTGAAGTGCATTTCGGCCACCCCCAGGATATTGAATGGTGTCTGGTAGATGATACCTTTTATATTGTTCAGAGCCGGCCAATTACTACTTTATTTCCGGTGCCCCAGGCAGATGACCAGGAAAATCATGTTTATATTTCTGTCGGCCATCAACAAATGATGACCGATGCCATAAAACCCTTAGGGCTCTCTTTTTTTCTGTTAACCACTCGTGCACCCATGCGTACAGCCGGTGGAAGGTTATTTGTGGATGTTACGCCTATGCTGGCTTCACCTGGCAGCAGACAACAGATACTAGAAACTTTGGGACAACATGATCCGCTCATAAAAGACGCACTTATGACCGTAATTGAGCGGGGAGATTTTATAAAACCGTCACTGCCGGATGAAAAAGAAGGAGAAAAAAGCAATAAAGGGGTGCCTCCTTTGGATTTCCAGGTACTACTTGAGAATGGTCCGGCTGTGGTTTCCCATCTGATCGGGCGTAGTCAAACTTCGATCGCAGCATTAAAACAAAACATTCAGGCGAAACAGGGATCAGCGCTATTTGATTTTATTCTGGAAGATCTCCAGGAGTTAAAGAAGATCTTATTTGATCCACAAAGCCACAGGGTAATTATGGCTGCCATGAATGCTTTCTCCTGGATTAATGAACACATACAGGAGTGGTTGGGCGAAAAAAACGTGGCAGATACCCTTTCTCAGTCTGTGCCAAACAATATTACCTCAGAAATGGGTCTGCAACTAGTAGAGGTTGCCGACGTGCTCCGCCCGTATCCGGAAGTAATTGAGTATTTGCAACAGGTAAAGAATAATAATTTTTTAGATGATCTGGTAAAATTTACAGGCGGACAGCAAGCCCGGGAAGCTATAGATGCGTATCTGAACAAATACGGCATGCGGTGTACCGGAGAAATAGATATTACCAAAACCCGCTGGAGCGAAAACCCAAAATTACTTGTGCCTCTGATGCTGAGTAACATTAAAAATTTGGCGCCTGGTGCCGGCAAGCGGAAATTTGAGCAGGGGCGGCAGGAAGCATTGAAAAAAGAACAGGAACTAATAGCACAGCTGGCGGCATTACCGGATGGCGAACAAAAAGCCAGGGATACAAAACAAATGATCCGCCTGATCCGGAGTTTGAGTGGTTACCGGGAATATCCAAAATACGACATGGTTAATCGCTACTTCGTATATAAGCAGGCTTTGCTGAAAGAAGCGGAGCACCTCCTGCAAGCTGGTATTATTCATTCAACAGAAGATATCTACTATCTCACGTTTGAAGAACTTCGGGAAACTGTGCGCACCCATCAACTGGATTACGAGCTTATTCGTCAGCGAAAAAATGAATATGAAGTATATGAAAAACTAAACCCGCCACGGGTGATCACGTCTGATGGTGAAATTGTTACAGGTATGTACAAACGGGAAAACCTCCCTGCCGGAGCTATGGTTGGCCTGGCTGTTTCTTCCGGCATAATAGAAGGGCGGGCACGTGTTATTTTAACTATGGAAGATGCCCATTTGGAAGAGGGGGATATATTAGTTACCACCTTTACTGACCCTAGCTGGACTCCCTTGTTTGTATCCATAAAAGGCTTGGTTACGGAAGTGGGTGGCCTGATGACCCATGGAGCAGTAATTGCACGTGAATACGGCTTGCCGGCTGTTGTGGGCGTGGAAAATGCTACTAACCTGATAAAAAACGGACAACCAATTCGTGTCCATGGAACTGAAGGATATGTAGAAATACTGTAACCATGCTTTATAGACAGGAACCAAAAGTTTATGCCTATCATTCATTTGTGGCAATAGAATAGCCAGACATAACAACGTTTATTTTACGCGTGTATGCGAAGGAAAAACAGAGATGAAAAGGAAGAAGGTATGTTGTTGAAGATGCGGAAAACAGACTCAATAGATTCAACACGCCTGTTGGGCTAATACCAGAAGAATTTGCCAGAATGTAGTGCTGAATCAAGCAAGGCTGCTAACCAGGCGTGGTTTTACTTTTTAGCAGAGAAGCCGGGAATAAAGATAGTTCATACGCATAGTATTCTATATTTTTGCTGTAGACTTTTTTTACTAAAGGGGTTGCTGGTTTATACAGTTTTCATCAGTCTTCGTAATAATTTCTACTATATAGGTTCTTTTTTATTAGTAGTTTTACACAAATTTTTCCAATCTTACGATAATCTAACCATCGTATTCCGTACGCTAACATTTATGAAGAACCAAAGCTTAAAATTTCTGCAGAAGAGTAAAAAGCATTTATTAGAAACCTGGATGAGTAATCAAATGGAGGATCAGGCGTTACGGGAAGATTTGATGTCCAATGATGAACTAAGAAACCAGTCAGATGAGTTGCTGACGGCACTACTGAAAACACTCAACTCAGATAACATAGATAATACGCAGTCTAAGGATTTTGAACAGGTAAGCGGAATTTTAAGCGACATTTCGGTTTCCAGAGCAAGGCATGGATTTTCGCCCCGCGAAACAGCGCAGTTTGTGTTGAGCCTGAAACAAGCCCTCACCCAAACCCTTGAAAAAGAGTATACCGATGACCCCAAAGTATTACTTGATTCCTACATTGCTATCAATAAGTTAATAGATAGCCTGAATATCATAACGTTTGAAACATTCATTAAGGGACGCGAAGAAGTAATTATCCGGCAGACAGATGAGATGAATGAAATTTCTACACCGGTTATCCGGGTATGGGAAGGCGTAGTGGCCCTGCCTATTATTGGTACCTTAGATAGTATGCGTACCCAGATAGTGATGGAAAATCTGTTGCAGGAGATTGTAAATACCGGCAGCACTATAGCTATACTGGATATATCCGGCGTGCCTGCGGTAGATTCCCTAGTGGCTCAACATTTGCTGAAAACGGTAAGTGCTACCAGGTTAATGGGTGCCGAATGTATTATTAGTGGCATACGCCCTGAAATTGCCCAAACGATTGTTCACCTGGGCATAGATCTTTCTCATATAAAAACCAAGGCCTCCCTGGCTAGTGCATTAAAATTAGCCTTCTCTATGCTTAATGTGGAAGTAAAACGAGTAGAAAAAAACCGGCAGAACAATGGATAGAATACCAATACTAAAAATGGGGCATTTTCTGCTGGTTACCATTCAGGTAGATTTGTATGACCGCTTAGCGCTTAGTCTGGAAAACGACCTGATTAACATGGTAAGCCAGGTAGATGCCAAAGGAGTGCTTATCGATATTTCTGCCGTAAGTATTGTAGATTCATTTATGGGCCGTATCCTGGGCAATATTGCTTCTATGACTAAGATTATGGATGCGGAAACAGTAGTGGTGGGGATGCAGCCTGCCGTGGCTATTACTCTGGTAGAGTTAGGGTTAACACTTTCAGGCGTACACACGGCATTGAATGTAGAAAAGGGGATGGAGCTTCTTCAGAAGAGAATTGGCAAAGACCAGACTGGAGAGGAAGAGGATTATGATAGTAATGACTAAGGAATCGCTACAGATTCTAAAAGAACAAGATGTAATTTTATTCAGAAACCGTGTAAAGGAGTTTGCCACCAAAATAGGCATGAGTTTGCTCAATCAGACTAAGTTAATAACGGCTGCAAGTGAACTGGTGCGCAACATGCTGAAATATGCCAATGGCGGCGTAGTAATTCTGGAAATTATAGGCAAAGACAGGGTAACCGGCATTAGGTTAACTTTTACAGACAAAGGCCCTGGCATAGCCGATATCCGCCTGGCGATGAAAGATGGATACTCTACAGGTAAAAGTCTGGGGTTGGGCTTGCCGGGAGCCAAACGGTTAGTAAATGAATTTGATATAAAAAGTGAAGTAGGCAAAGGAACAACTGTTACGATCATCCGCTGGAAAAATGGAATTTAACGCACACCACTGCTTTCCGGTATCGGATAGAAGCTATCTTAGCCTGACGAAAAGGGAGATACAGAAACTGGCCGAAAGTTATGGCTTTACAGAAGCCAAACTAGGCAAAATAGATATTGTTGCCTCTGAGCTAGCTTCCAATTTAATCAAACATACTACTTCAGGCGGAGAAATACTGGTAAAAGCCCTGGGTATGGGCCGGGCTGCCGGTATTGAAATTATCAGTGTAGATAATGGCCCCGGCATGGTAGATGTGCTGCGGATGATGCAGGATGGCGTTTCTACAGTAGGCTCACAGGGAGAAGGCCTGGGAGCCATAAAAAGGCTGTCGCACGAATTTGATATATACTCTCAGCCGGAACAAGGCACGGTTGTCTTATCCCGGATCTATCTCACCGAAAAAGACCGGAAAAAAAATACTGGATTCAATCAACTAGACGTACGGGCAGTGATGGTAGCCAAAACTGGCGAAACCTATTGTGGGGATGCCTGGAGAGCCTTACCTGTGAAAGATGGGTGTGTAATAATGGCTGCTGACGGGCTGGGGCATGGCGAAGAAGCACACATGGCTTCTACGCAGGCGGTGGCTGTACTTTCCGAAAGTCTGGCTGTTGACCCGGCCGGTGCCTTAAGAATTATTCATCAGGAAATAAAACGGACCAGAGGAGCTGTAGGAGCCGTTGCCTTCATTCAGTCTGCCGCTGGGAAAGTTTCTTTTTGTGGGATAGGTAATATTGGCGGCAAGGTGCTTTCTCTGGAAGTAAATAAAAGCCTGATATCCTATAACGGGATTCTGGGACACAATATTCCGAACACCATTCATAATCACCAGTTCTCCTGGAGTGATACCTCCATTGTATTGTTGCATTCAGATGGGCTAAAATCGCGGTGGGAATTCAGCAAGTATCCGCTCCTGCGCCTGCACGACCCCAGTGTAATGGCAGCTGTTTTGTACAAAGATCACACCCGGAAAATAGATGATATATTAGTAATAGCCGGAAAGCAAAAGAAATAAAGCCCATGCATAAATATGCGTACCAGAACATTGTTAAAGTAGGTATAGCCAATGAATTAGATATTGTGCTTGCCTATAAGCGGGCGAGGCAGCTAACTCAATTAACGGGCATGCCTGTTCCTACCCAAACCAAGTTTGCGACCGCTGTATCGGAAATATGCCGCAATGTGCTGGAACATGTAGGCGAAGGCAGCATTGTATTCAGCATTATAGAGCAAGATAAGCACTTGTATGTGGAAGCATTAATTATTGATTATGGCCGGGGCATTCCCAATATTGAAGAAATTCTGAAAATAAATATACAGCCCCTGGGCGGTAAGGGGTGGGGTATTGCCAATGCAAAGAAGCTGGTAGATCAGTTTTTTATAGAAAGCAAGCTCAACAATGGCACAAAAGTTAAGCTGCTGAAAAAAATACCTGCCAACCATCCTCCAATTAATAAACCAATTATAGAAGGCTGGAATGAATACTTCAATAATGAATCCCGTATCTCTCCCTATGAAGAAATAAAACAGCAAAATATACAACTGCTGGAAGTAATGGAAGCTTTGCGAATTAAGCAGATGCAAACCGAGCACCAGATGGACGAAATTAAATCTCTGCACAACAATGTATCAGCCCTGCTCAAAGAAAGAGAAGAAGCGAATGGGATGTTGCAGAAAATGAACAAAGAGCTTGAGGAATTTGCCTACACTGTTTCGCATGATCTGAAAGCTCCGCTACGCAATATTCAAGGCATTGCCAAATTGATAAACAAAGCTGTTAAGGCCTCGGGCAATGAACAAGCGAACATGCATTTTGAAATGCTCAACGAACAGGTAAAACGGATGGATAGCCTGATCACCGGTATTCTGTCGTACTCTAAATCCGGCCGTCAATATATAGAGCAAACCACCGTCGATGTAAAAAATTTGCTTCTGGAAATTATTGCATCTGTGGCTTTGCCAGCTGGCCTGGAAGTACAGATACTAAGTGAGATGCCAGTGCTGCATACCGAAGAAATTTATTTGCGTCAGATATTTACAAACCTGATAGAAAATGCCATTAAGTACCACGATACCCAGCAAGGAATTATAGCCATAAGTGCCATTGAGAAAGAAAAGTTTATTGAGTTTGCCGTAAAAGACGATGGCCCGGGTATCCCTGAAGAATACCACGAGAAAATTTTCCAGATGTATTATTCCTTACATACTTCCTCCAATGATAGTACCGGGCTAGGCTTATCTATTATCAAGAAAATTACTTCTGAAAAAGGAGGCAAAGTCTGGGTAGAATCGCAGGGAAGAGGAGCAACCTTTATTTTTACATGGCCTGCGGAAACCGCATAAACCAAGCCCCTAATGAATAGACAAAATTTTATTTCTTCTTACTCTTGCTTTGTATATAGCTAATGGCAGCGTTAACAACTGTTGTTTTGCTCTCACATTAAACATCTCCATTTCAGGTAATGACAAGTACAATAAAATAGATGGTGATATTCTCTAGAAATTATCTGTTTTGTTGTGTGCGGAGTAGAGGTAAAAAATGGAAAAGTATTGCGTACCTATTTACATCAATACATACTTAGCCGCCTGGCTGAACATCTATAAACTGAGATGTATTTTACATAGCTAGAGAAAGAGTATAATGCAGCAGAAGGCGTTTCTCTAGTGTTCGTGCTACTGTAGAAAATGCTTGTTTTCAGGCTTCTGGCAAATGGATTCACAGATTACTCATTCTGAAGGAAGCAAGTGTATAAGTAATACAACATGCGCCCAGCAAGATAGTATACATTTTTATTACTAGTCTTTTGCAGCGTATTTTAAAAATACCCTTCCATTTTCCAGGCTATTGTACAAGTTTTATTACCTGCTTTTTTTACTAACTCTTTTCTGTTTCACTTACTTTTTTTTCTGCTGATTGTATCCACGGAAAAGAGCCTTGTATGGCATAAGTTACTTTTTTAAGCCAACAGCCTTTTATTCAATCATACAATAAACACATGAAAAAAAGTAAGTATTACATTCCAGCTATTGCTCTGTTATTGGGTATAGGCACCTTATCGAGTTGTAACAAAGACAAAGAAGTAAGTCCTGCCAACACAACAAAACCCACAAGCGAGCAAAATTTTACTACAGCTAAAGCAACGCTCGAAGTAATTGAAGAATTACAGAATCTAAATGATCTGGCCATGACAGTATCTATGGATGGTTCTGCTTCGCCGCAAGCTACAGGAAGAATTGCCGCTATAAAGGAACTACCTTGTGGTACAGTAAATCACCAGGTAAATGAAGAAACTGGTGCAGGTACCATTACTGTTGACTATGGTAGCGGACAAAGATGTGCAGATGACGTATTGCGTAAAGGTAAAATTATTTTTACCGTAACTGTATCCGCGGAAGGTAATGGCGTACAGATGAACGCAGAGTTTGTAGGCTATGAAGCTAACAGCAAAAAGCTAGATGGCCATTATACGGTGGGCATCACTATCAATGATGCGGTCAATTCTATGATCTATACCTACGACTTTAAAAATGCCGTGCTTACTTATGCGGACGGCTCAAAGATCTCATGGAATAGCAATTACGTAATCAACTTTGGTTATGATATGGGTGAAACCGAAAATGATACGCCTATCATAACCTGGGAAATGACCGGTGGCATAACGGGTCTTAACCGTCAGGGGAAAGCATTCTCCGCACAGATTACCTCTCCATTATCTCTAGATGTTTATTGTGCATACGGCATAACCAAAGGTACATACTTATTAACGGCTGAAGGGTACAGTGAAGCAGTTTACGATTTCGGCAATGGCCAATGCGACAACCTGGCTACACTCACCATAGATGGAAAAAGTGAGCAAATACCAATGCATCAGTAAAAATTATCAACTTATTTTTTATAAAGCCACTGAAGGTATAAACTTCAGTGGCTTCATTATTTTTAGCTTTTTGTGAAAAAAGAATAGCTGCAAAAAGAGGGATCAGGAATTTTTACCAGCCGAAATGGAATCTTTCCAGGGAAATATTGATTAAATTTTATATAAAGCTTAAATTTAAGGGTTTATATTTT
This sequence comes from Rhodocytophaga aerolata, assembly GCF_030503435.1. Classification (GTDB taxonomy): domain Bacteria; phylum Bacteroidota; class Bacteroidia; order Cytophagales; family 172606-1; genus Rhodocytophaga; species Rhodocytophaga aerolata. Next base: position 98,284 of record NZ_JAUKPO010000002.1, on the reverse strand, counting down.
TAGAATGTGTCTGTTGACAGGTAAATATTCTTTTATGAAGCGGCCATTAACAAATTTTATATCCCTATCTGCTATTATCCTTTTTCTGGGAGCTATGTTCTACAGCCTGGGAGGTTGTAACCGTACAGAATCTTCCAGTGTAATTTCAGATAGCCTGCAAGCGGTGCTACCTGATCAAGTAGATTTTAATTTTCATGTAAAACCCATTCTTTCGGACCGTTGTTTTGCTTGTCATGGGCCAGACCCTAATACCCGTGAAGGAAACTTACGGCTAGATACAGAGGAAGGCGCATTTGCGGCTATTGATAGCCTGGGCAAGCGTCATGCTATTGTCAAAGGCAATCTGGACAAAAGTATGCTTTTCCAGCGGATTGTATCTAAAGATCCGGATGAGATGATGCCGCCTGCCAATTCTAATCTTACCTTGAATGACTACGAAATAGGTATACTAACTAAATGGATAGAACAAGGTGCTCAATGGAAAGAACATTGGTCCTTTATTCCGCCCACAAAACCGGAAGTGCCAAAAGTTACTCAAAAAGAATGGGTAAAAAATCCGATCGATAATTTTGTATTGAACCGTCTGGAGCAAAAAGGATTGAAGCCTGCTGAGGAAGCAAGTAAAGAAACATTGCTCCGCCGCGTATCATTTGATCTTACTGGTTTACCTCCAACAGTAGCAGAGGTAGATGCTTTCATGAAAGATACCTCACCCAACGCCTACGAAAGAGCCGTAGATCGGCTATTGGCCTCTCCGCACTATGGCGAACGGATGGCCGTGGAATGGCTGGATATTGCCCGTTATGCAGATTCGCATGGCTACCAGGACGATGGTATGCGCAACAGCTGGCCCTGGCGCGACTGGGTAATCAATGCTTACAATCAGAATCTGCCGTATGATAAGTTTATTACCTGGCAACTAGCCGGCGATATGCTACCTAATCCTACCAAAGAGCAGCTAATTGCTACTTCGTTTAACCGGAATCATCCGCAAACACAGGAAGGCGGCGTAGTAGACGAAGAATACCGGGTAGAGTATGTAGCTGACCGGACCAATACCTTTGGAAAAGCCTTTTTAGGTCTTACCATGGAATGTGCCCGTTGCCATGACCATAAATATGATCCGGTTACCCAGAAAGATTATTACTCTTTATTTGCTTTCTTCAATAGTAACAACGAATCGGGCATTATTCCTTATAATGGCGAAGCGTCTCCTACAGTTATTCTAACCAATGAAGAAACAGATAAAAAATTATCCTTTATCCGGGAGCAAATGGCTCCACTACAGAAAGCCATAGAACCAACCAACTACCAGCAAAATTTCGAAAAATGGCTGGCGGCTTCCCGCACGTCGCCAGATAAGTATAGCTTGAATACAAAGCAGCTAATTGGGTTATTTCATTTTGAAGAACCTGCCCAGGAGAAAGAGTTTAAAAATGCGGTTAAAACCAAACTAACTGGTAAGGTTGCCGGAGATATGGATAAAAAACCGGTGGTTGTTCCAGGAATAGAAGGCAATGGCCGGAAACTGATTGGCGATGCTGGCATTAATTTCACCAAAGAAGTTGACTTCGACAGACATCAACCCTTTTCCATCAGCATCTGGACCAATATACTGGGAGGGGGAGAAGAAGGAACCTTATTTGCCAAATGTAACGGGGAATTTGAAGGCTACCGGGGTTACCGTGTTCTGCTCAAGAAAGATAATTCCCTAGATGTCAGCTTTAGTTACGTGTGGCCTGCCAATAGTATTGATCTGCGCATCAAAGAAAAACTTAAGCCCAATACCTGGCACCATCTGGTATTAACGTACGATGGCAGCAGCAAAGCATCTGGTGTAAAGTTGTTCCTGGATGGCAAAGAAACCGGGCGCAAAGTAGTCACAGATAATTTGCATAAGAGTATTTTATATGGCGAAAAGAAAACCCATTGGAGCGAAATGCCTTTCATGATTGGCCGTGATATGCGGGGCAGTATCCAGAATGTAATGGTAGATGAAATGGCTGTATACCAACGCCAGCTCTCGGCTTTAGAAGTACAAGAAATCAACGGGCAGAAGGAGGCTATAGCCACCTTGCTAAAGAAGCCAGCTGCTGAGCTTAGTAAAGCTGAACAAGCGCAATTATTCGAGTACTATTTATTGAATGAAGATGAAACCTATGCCGGGCATTTGGCCAAACTTACTAAACTGCGGGATGAAGAAAACCAGTTATTGACTGACCAGCCTGAGGTAATGGTTATGCAGGAAAGAAAGGAACCCCTGCCATCCTACATCTTGGATCGAGGTGCGTACGATGCGCCTAAAACTCCGGTAGAACCCAATACACCAGGCAAACTAATTTCTTTCGATAAAAAACAACCTAAGAACCGCCTGGGCTTATCTAAATGGCTGCTGGATACCAGACATCCGCTAACTTCCAGAGTAATTGTAAACCGCTTCTGGGCGATGGCTTTTGGCCAAGGCTTAGTCAGCACGCCGGATGATTTTGGTAACCAGGGGGCTTTACCTACACATCCGGATTTGTTAGATTACCTGGCAACCACTTTTATGCATAGTGGCTGGGATGTAAAAGCATTTATGAAAATGGTAGTTATGTCGGCTACCTACCGACAGGCATCAGTTGTTTCTCCCAAAGTGATCGAAGCCGATCCAAACAATGACTTGTATAGCCGGGGACCGAGCTACCGCTTAAGCGCCGAAATGATCCGCGACAATGCCCTGGCGGCTAGTGGGTTATTGGTTCCTGAAGTAGGCGGGCCAAGCGTATATCCGTACCAGCCGGAAGGCATCTGGGAAGCGCTGGCTACCCGTAACAAAACGCATTATGAACAGGGCAAAGGGGATGATTTGTACCGGAGAAGCTTATATACCGTGTGGAAGCGTAGTTCGCCGCCGCCCTCTATGATGAACTTTGATGCACCAGACCGTTATATCTGCATTGTAAAACGCCAGAAAACCGCTACTCCCCTGCAATCGTTAGTGCTAATGAACGACCCACAATATATAGAAGCTTCCCGGCTGCTGGCCGAACGGATGATAAAAGAGGGTGGCCAAACGCCAGAATCAAGAATTGCTTTTGCGTTTAAGGCACTTACCAGCCGGGCTCCCAGAGCAGAGGAACTTACCTTGCTTCAACAGTTGTATGAAGATGAATTAAGAGACTTTACGAAAGAACCTAAACGTGCCGGGCAACTACTGAGTGTCGGGGAATACAAACGGGATATAAGCCTGGATGCTAATGAAGTAGCTGCCTGTACTATTATAGCTTCCAGCATTATGAATTTTGATGAGTTTGTTGTAAAAAGATAGATACCTGAATGTGAAAATGAGGAAATATGAAAATTTGGGAAGATAAGTGGCGCCTTTCTAAGTTTTTACATTCACAAATCTCCAACTTATAAATTGCTTTGTTATGAAAGATAAAGATTTTGCAGAACAAGTGAGCCAGGGCTTAAACCGGCGGGAATTTTTAAAGGGAAGTGTGTTAGGGTTAGGTGCAGCTGCTTTAGGTTCACTGCTTAATGCTAACTCCGTTTTTGGAAGGGGGAATGCTACTGGTTTAGAAGCCTTACAATCTGAGTTGCCGCATTTTGTGCCCAAAGCCAAACGGGTAATCTATCTTTTTCAAAGCGGTGCTCCCTCTCAACTGGAGTTATTTGATTACAAGCCTAAGCTGCGGGAAATGTTTGGCCAGGAGTTGCCACCTTCTGTGCGGGGTAACCAACGCCTGACAGGTATGTCATCCGGGCAACGGTCTTTTCCCCTGGCATTTGGAAAATTTGAGTTTCAGCAGTATGGTAAGAGCCGGGCCTGGATAAGCGATTTGCTACCTTATCACCGGCAGATAGTAGACGAAGTTTGTTTCATAAAATCTATGCATACAGAGGCTATTAACCACGACCCGGCTGTTACCTTTGTACAAACTGGTTCTCAGCAGGCCGGGCGTCCAAGTTTTGGTTCGTGGGTAAGTTATGGGCTAGGGTCTGATAACGAAAATCTACCTACTTTCTGTGTGCTCCTCTCCAAAGGGCGGGAAGGCGACCAGCCCTTGTATGCAAAACTGTGGAGTAATGGGTTTCTGCCATCTGAGCATCAAGGGGTTATGTTCCGGTCAGGGAAAGATCCGGTATTGTATCTCAATGACCCACATGGCATTGATAAAACCAGCCGGCGCAGAATGCTGGATTATCTGGCCAAACTTCATCAGCAGCAATACGAACATGTGCTTGACCCGGAAATAAATTCCAGAGTATCGCAGTATGAAATGGCTTACCGCATGCAAACGTCTGTACCGGAGACCATGGATATATCCAAAGAGCCAGACTATATCTACGACATGTACGGACCCGACTCCCGCAAGCCAGGAACGTTCGCTGCCAATTGTTTACTAGCCCGCCGCTTAGCCGAGCGCGATGTAAAGTTTGTGCAACTCTACCATCAAGGCTGGGATCAGCATGGAAACCTGCCCAACGACATTAAGATTATGGCCAAAAGTGTAGACCAGGCATCGGCAGCACTGGTTAAAGATTTAAAGCAACGCGGCTTATTGGAAGATACATTGGTAATATGGGGCGGGGAATTTGGCCGGACCAATTATTCGCAGGGTAAATTAACTCCCGAAGATTTCGGCCGCGACCATCATCCCCGGAGCTTTACTATATGGATGGCTGGCGCAGGCATAAAACCCGGCTTTACTTATGGAGAAACAGATGAGCTTGGTTACAATGTGGTAAAGGACCCGGTACATGTGCACGATTTTCAGGCTACTATCATGCATATGCTGGGCATTGATCATGAAAAACTAATATTTAAACACCAGGGCCGCCGCTACCGCCTGACAGATGTAGCCGGTAAAGTAGTGAAAGAAATATTAGTTTAAAGATGTATAAAATCAGAGTGCGTAGTTGAGCAGTTCAGAATCCAGTAATTTGGTGTAGTATTTTTTTGTGCGGCTTAGTTCTAAAGCTTTTACATGTTTAAGAGCATGGCAATCAGTGCCTGCAAAATGCACCATTTTCTTGTCTATTAACTTCTCTGCCAGGAGTTGTGCCGGCGTAGAATAATAGCCGGATAAAGAGTTGATGTTTATCTGAAGTAAGACCCCGTTTCTATAAAGTTCGGCACATTTTTCAAAGTTATCCTGGAAGTATACATATCTTTCGGGATGTGCCAGTACAGGTTTATAGCTTAAGGACTGCATCAAAAAGATAGCTTCATGTAGCTGAGCCGGCTGATTAATAAAAGAAGTTTCAAACAGCAGGTATCGGTCGCCAAAGGTAAGCAGCGGGTTATTATTCTGCAGCATACCCATAAACCATTCATCGAGGTAGTATTCTGCCGCTGCTTCTATTTCTATGTCCCAGCCTTCAGCTACTACTGCTTCTTTTACCTCAAAAAGCTTGCTATAAATAATCTCAGGTGTGTTCTTAAAAAAATCATTCATCACGTGGGGAGTAGCCACAAGTTTTGTATAGCCACAGTCCATCAGTTTTTTTATCAGGAACAAAGATTCTTCCATAGAAGAAGCCCCATCGTCTATGCCAGGTAAAAAGTGAGCATGCATATCTGATGTCAGCACTCGTTTGGGAGGCCCTTTGTCAGATCTACCAGTAAGTTTGTTAAAGAAAGACATCATTTAGTTTTGCCCGATCATTTTCTTTTTCTTGAAAAGCCCGTTAGATGCCGGACTGTTGTCATCTTCATCGTAGCCCTGGTAGTAACTATAGTCATAGCCGTACCCATACTGGCTCAAATGCTTAAAGGCATTCAAGATAATAGAAAGTCTGCCAAAGTTGTTATTCTTTATAAGCTTATTAATGTTTTTGATAAAGTATCGTTTGGAATAATCTGCCCGCACAACATATACAGGTAAGTCAGCTTTCTTCATCACTAGAATACCATCTGTAACCAGGCCTACCGGTGGTGTATCTATCACAATTACATCATAGAACTGGTGCAATTCTTTTAACAACGTATCAAACTCAGGCCTCAGGATAAGCTCGGAAGGATTGGGCGGCGTAGGTCCGGCAGCAATATAATCCAGTGACCGGATACTTGTGTTGCGGATACAATCCTGAATTTTGTGCTTGCCAATGAGAATAGTGCTAATGCCTGCAAAGTTTTCGTCATCAAAAGCCAGATGTATTTTAGGCTTCCGCATATCCAGATCCAAAATAATAACCTTGGTGTCTGACAAGGCAATTACGCCCGCCAGGTTCAGCGACACAAAAGTTTTGCCTTCGCCACTTACCGTGGAAGTCACGGTTATTATCCGTTTTTTCTTTTTACTAGGTAAAAGAAACTCCATGTTTGTGCGGATAGTACGGAAAGATTCGCTGATAGAGGCTTTGGGATTTTTGTTGATAATTAACCGCGATACATCCATTTTCTCCTTGAGGTAGGTAGGAATGGCACCCAGAATAGGAGCTTGTGTGGTTCTTTCCAGTTCGCGCTGGTTAGAAATGCTATCGTGCAAAATATACCGCAGACTCAGCAACAACATGCTTAACAACAAGCCAAAGGCACCAGCACTGCCGTAAATCATCATTTTGTTGGGGGCAATTGGTTTGCTAGGTGTACTTGCTGGAGAAAGTATAACAAACTCAGGAACCGTACCAGCCTCGGCAATACCTAACTCTGCCTTTCTATCCATCATCATCAGGTAATACTTGTCGTACAGGTCCTTAAATCTTTTAATTTTAGTGTATTCGGTACCTTTGGAAGGAAGCAGGGCAAATGTGTTTTCCAGTTCACTGATTTTATTATTGATCTGCCGGACATTATCAATCACTAGTTCTTTGTTTTTTACAATGAGGGTAGATATGTTTTTCCGGGCAATTCCGATGGCCTGATTTTTAGCCTGTACGGCAAACGTAGCTTCGGTGCGGGAAGACAACGCAATGGAACGGTCTTGCTGTAGCTGGTTAATCTCGGTAGTGAGTGCGGCGAGTTGCGGGTCAGTCAGCAGCGGGATGGAAGGGATAAACGATTCCAGGTCTCCTTCGGTATCTATTAAAAGCTGTAATTTCCGCAACAGATCCAGCTGGCTGTTAAGGAGTGTTTTCTGGTTAAGGAGTTCTTCAATTTTGGTAACAAATTTACCTACGTCCGATTCTATGTCCGTTGTTTTATTCTTGACAATAAAGCTTTCCAGCTGCGATTCATATTCTTCCAGATTGGCTTCTGTATTACGTAACTGTTCGTCGAGGAACTCTAATTTCTGCTTATTGGCTTTGTTTTTAATCTCCAGTGTTTTTGTCAGATACACACTGTCGATAGTATTGACGATATCCCGCGCTTTAGCAATATTGTGATCGGTGAAGGATATACCCAGTATGCTAGCTGCCGGGTTAAGAATATCTACCCGCACATTAGAGGCAATGTAATTAGTAAGCGCACCAGCACTATTTATTTTAAAATAGTATTTGGTATTCTGCAATTCAGGCGAATAAACTTGAGTAGTATCTACCACAAACAGAAAATCGGCCGTTTTTACAGACTGGCCAAAGGTATAGGTTTGCGAAATTTCCTGCTCGCCTACCTGGTAATTCAACTCGTACTGCTGGTTATTAAGCAGGGTTACGTTAAATACCCGGTCATACGCAAAACCAGTATACAACTCGTATTTTACAGAAAACGGCGAATTTTTGTATCGTTCTTCTTCCAGGATATTGCCATATGCAAAGTAGCTTATACCCATGTCTATCCGTTTGATTACTTCCTCATAAATCAGATTAGAACGGATCAGTTCTATTTCTCCGGGCAGGTTGGCGGCTACATCTTCTACGGTATTTACGCCGGTTAAACCCAGGACATTGGCTTCCCGCTTCACTTCCAGTTTAATGCTGGAAGAAGATTCATACAGTGGTTTGGTGTATCTGAGGTAAATATAGCTGCACAACAGGCTTATGATCGGAAGCATGATCAGCCAGATGATGTTCTTTTTTAGAATCTGATACAGGCGGATAAGATCAAGACCTCCCAGGAGGGTATCTTCTTCGTCTTGTTCGGCTTGCCGGTTAAAAGACACCATGCCGCCAACTTCTTCATTATCTGCTGGTATATTGCCGTTCGTTCCTGACATAATTGTTAATTTTCCCTGCTATCAAAACCTGGTGGTGACCAATACTACTAAAGTAACTAAAGAAGAAATAATACCTAGTACAGGGCTGATTTCCTGCAAAGATTCCGCAAATACCCTCCGGACCGGTTCTACATAAATAATATCGTTCGGTTGTACACGCAAGTTAGCTTTTGCCATGCCTTCAATAGTAGACAAATCAATAATATGTACTTCCGGATTATTCAGATCGCCTCTGATCAGGCGGATATTGCTGGCTTTTTCATTGTTTTGTACGCCGCCACTCAGCGCTATCACCTCAATCAGGTTCATGTTCTCGTTCACCAGGGGTACCACTTGCCCTTGATTGGCGCTTAAAACTACTACCCGTTTGTTAGCAAACTTTGTAGTTACAAACGGATCAATATAGAAAGTAGTATAGGCTTTTTCCAGTACACTGTCTGCTTGTTGTAAAGTAAGTCCTTCCAGGTACATCATTCCTACTTGTGGAAGCCGTACATAGCCATTTTCCTGTATCAGAAAACGGGGGGCTTGTGCAACAGCCTGCGTAGTTCCAGAGGTATTGCTGCCTGTTGGATTATTCTGAATATTAAAGTCTATCAGCCGCTCTCCCTTATTGGCATATAAAAATATTTCCAGATAATCGTTCTTCTGAATTATATAATTTCTTTCTGCCTGTTGCACATTCTGAGACAATCCTGCTGGCAGCTGCTCATGATCTGTTTTGAAAAGTATACTTTCCCGCACGGTTCTGCACGAAATCATAGACAGGCAAAGTATACACAAAAAGATACGTAAAGACATATAGTTTACAGATTATGAGAAAGAAGCAGATAAACAGGAAAATAATTCACAAGGCCGGGTTAAGTTAATACGTGTATAGCTGTTTGGAAAGTGGGCAACAGTTGGTCTTTTTCCGATACCACCGGATTAGCCAGCTGCCAGTTAATAGCTAACTGCGGATCGTTCCAGACAATTCCGCTTTCAGCTGCTTTATTGTAAAAATTCGTACATTTATAGACAAACACCGTATCTTCCAGGGCAGCAAATCCATGAGCAAAGCCTTCCGGCACATAGAGCATATTCCCTTTCTCTCCATCCAGAATAAAACTGGCATGCTGGCCAAATGTAGAGGAGCCCGGACGGATGTCCACCACCACATCCAATACTTTGCCTGTAATTACCTGCACGAGTTTTCCCTGGGCAAAAGGCTCTTTCTGAAAGTGTAACCCACGTACTACCCCTTTTTTGGAAAAAGAACGGTTATCCTGAACAAATCTGTAAGGAATTCCGTGGTCGGCGAATACCTGCTGTTGATACGTTTCTAAAAAGAAACCTCTTTCATCAAAAAAGACCCTGGGAGTAATTTCAATTAAACCTTTTATAGGTGTTTGCTGGAAATGCATGAGTTAGTACTATTGCTGTAAACTGTAAAATTAACAATTTCTACCAAATGCCGCAGAAACAGAGCCAGTAATACCTGTATGAAACCAGCAATAGCCTATAAGTTTCATTTGTTGAGCAACAAGCAGAAGTAAACACCGGTAAGTCTGCATAGAATAGACCAAAAGATAAGCATTTAACAGTCTTGCAAAGCATCCATGTATTTACGGATAACTAATTTTTCATCAAATTTCTCCTCTACCTTTTGTCGGCTAGCCAGGCCCATTTTCTGCAACTTGGCATTTTCTAACAGGTACATCCGCAGCATTTGCTCTGCCAGACTTGCGGCATTCTTCACCTCGCACAGGTAGCCGTTTACTTCATGGTCTACTATTTCCACGCAGCCAGGTACCCGCGTAGCAATCAACGGTTTTGCCATGGCAGCGGCTTCCAGAAGGGTTCTGGGGGTGCCTTCGCGGTAAGATGGCAATACCACACAATCAGCTTCTTTAATAAAAATCCTTACATCATCGGTTGTACCCAGGTAGGTTACCCATCCATTATCTAACCACTCCTTGAGCAACGTCTCCGGGATACCTGCTGCACTATAGTCTTTAAATCCTAACAGATAAAAGGTAGCCCGTATACCCTTTTGTTTCAATAGTTTAATGGCCTCTATATACTCCACAATGCCCTTGTCGTACAACAAACGGCCTATTAGCAGAAAAGAAAAAGTTGCGTTTCGTTTAAAAGGTTCTGGTTTAAATAAACTCAGGTTGATGCCGGACCCTGGTAGCAGATCAGTAATAGGTTGTTTTACCAGTTTTTTTTGGATAAATAAATCCCGGTCATCCGGATTTTGAAAGAAGATCTTCTTAGGCGACCAGAAAGTAAGCTTATACAGTACATGTGCAATTTTGCTGGTTAAATTGTCGCGTAGAAACACGGTACCCAGCCCCGATACATTGTTGATGACCGGAATACCCAATAAGGCGGCAGCCATGGTACCATAGATATTAGGCTTTATGGTATAATGCAACACCACGTCAGGCTGTATTTGTCTATATAAATGGTGAAGTTTATACGTAAATTGAAGATCCTTTAAGGGATGCGATCCTTTATTGTCAAGGGCAACAGGTACATAATGGCAACCTGCTGCTACCAGGCGATCCGAATATTCATCAGGCGGTGCAATGGTGTATACCTCATGTCTTGCTTCCATAAACGCTTCTATCAGCCCCATTCTAAAATTATATATATTCCAGGAAGCATTAATAACAATGGCAATCTTCATACGAATGGTCAAAATAAACCCTAAGAACAAATAATAAAAGTGATTATTCCGGCAACAAAGATAAATGGTAACAGTATGCTATCAGATATCAGGAACCAATGAGTGCAAGATAGGAATTTGTATGAGTTGGTAGGTGAACATGTAGTTTTGGTAAGTGGGGGAGGTAGTGTAAGAAAAAATGAGTATATATGAGTCAACATTATTAATTGAGCAAGCAATTATACATAGATTTTAATCAACTTTGCTAGTATACCGATGAATACTCCTAAGAAATTATATGATACAGCCAAGAAGCAAGAGACAGCCATTCTCATAGCTCTGGCCAGTTCAAAACAACCCATGCAGCGGACCCAGGAATATCTGGATGAATTAGCTTTCCTTGCGGAAACTTCTGGTGTAGAAACCCTGCATATGTTTATTCAGAAACTCGAAAAGCCAGATTCAAGAACTTTTATAGGGAAAGGTAAACTGGAAGAAGTGGCTGCCTTTGTAAAAGATAAAAAAGTAGATATGGTGATTTTTGATGATGACCTTTCTCCTTCCCAGGTACGTAACCTGGAAACTGAACTGCAATGCAAAATTCTGGACCGTAGCCTGCTTATCCTGAATATTTTCTCTAAACGGGCCCAAACGGCACAGGCAAAAACGCAGGTAGAACTGGCTCAATATGAATACATGTATCCAAGGTTAACCAGAATGTGGTCTCACTTATCCAAGCAACAAGGAGGGATTGGAACCAGAGGCCCTGGTGAAAAAGAATTGGAGACCGACCGCCGGATTGTTAAAGACAGAATAGCTTTGTTAAAAGACAAACTGGAAAAAATAGATAAACAGGGTATAACGCAGCGCAAATCCAGAGATAAGATGGTGCGTGTAGCCTTAGTTGGATATACCAATGTAGGAAAATCTACCCTCATGCAGTTATTATCGAAGTCTGAGGCATTTGCAGAAAATAAACTATTTGCCACCGTAGACTCTACCGTGCGTAAAGTAGTATACAACCGTATTCCTTTTTTATTAACAGACACTGTAGGATTTATCCGTAAATTACCTACCACGTTGATCGAAAGTTTTAAATCTACGCTGGATGAAATCCGGGAGGCCGACCTGCTGTTGCATGTGGTAGATGCGTCCCATCCATCCTTTGAAGAGCAAATTGCAATTGTTAATACTACCTTAGCAGATATTGGTGCAGCAGATAAAGATATGCTTCTGGTATTCAATAAAATAGACTTGCTCAACAAACATCCCCAACAGCCAGAAAACGAGGAATCAGTAGATACACAAGTGCCGGTTAGCTTAGAAGAGTTAAAAGCAACCTATATGAACAAAGGCGCAGAAAACGTGGTATTTATATCTGCTGCGCAGCAAATCAATATAGAAGAACTGCGGGAAGTGTTATCAACCCATGTTTCCAGAATTTATTTCACCATCTACCCTAATTATCTGCAAGACCAGGTATTTACGAATAAAGCGGAGGAAAGTTGATTTTTGTACGTTTGCTATGTACCTTTGCAGACCTATGGCCTCATAGTTCAATGGATAGAATAGAAGTTTCCTAAACTTTTGATATGGGTTCGATTCCCGTTGAGGCTACCAAAATCAAAAGCCCTCTAGATTTGAAGCTAGAGGGCTTTTGATTTTGGTAGCAAAACATAAGTTTAACCATAACACGCTCGCATATTAAGAGTGTTTCATATTCTGTTTGCTTTTGTGTTCCTTTTCAGAAATTTAATCTGTATTTCACCTTTACATTTTCTATACTTATCAAATGCTACACTTATGAGAGCTAAACAGAGCCACTGATGAATTGCCTTTGAGCTCGCAAAAAGGGTATCTTGTTCAGATAATACATAGCGTCAATCAAGCGGTTTAAGATTAAAGCAGCTGACTCGAAGAATCTCATTATTGGAATAAATAATCTACTTCTATTATACCTTGCCTGGCTTGCACACACCTATTACCGCTAGGGCTTCTCTATCAAGTAGGTGATAAATTTTTCTGCTTGCATTTCTACTGGTTTAGCTAATTTACCTCGTTTGTATACCTGTATTATTTGAACAAAAGCTGTGCAAACTCAAACAGATCATGCCGCCAGACTGGCCAGCTATGCCCACCGGCATATTCGCTATAACTGTACTTAATGCCCATCTCATCAAACTTCTTCATCATCACCCGGCAATTTTCATGCGCAATATCTTCCTTACCGCCCATGGAAATCCAAAGATGCTTCAGGTTGTTATTTATCGTAGAAGCATTGTCTTTCATAAAGGCATATTGCGGATCAGAAAGGGTAGGGTTATTGGCAAACCAGCCGGAGCTGAAAACGCCAAGGGAGGAGAACATATCCGTATTTTTAATTCCCGCATGCAAGGTTTGTAATCCGCCCATAGATAAACCAGCTAAAGCCCGGTGTTGCGCATCAGTAGCTACCCGGTAGTTACTCTCGACAAACGGAATAACTGACTGCTTTAATTCATTTTCAAAGGCCCGCAACACGTTTTCATTAAAGCCTGCCGGACCACCCATTCCCCCCATATTGCCATCCATCATGACAATGAGCATGGGTCTGGCTTTTTTCTCCGCAATCAAATTATCCAGAATCAAATCGGTTTTGCCTTGAGTTGCCCAGCCCCGTTCGTCTTCGCCACCGCCGTGTAACAGATAGAGTACCGGGTATTTCTCAGTTGTATTGGCATCGTATCCGGGAGGGGTATAAATATTAAACCTGCGCCAGGAATTAGTTACGGCGGAATAGTAACGTTTCGTCCGGACATCTCCGTGCGGTACATTTTTCAGGGCATAAAATCCGCCGTCTGCATACGGAATTTCAATGCCACTGGCCATGCGCCCCATGCCGTAAAAAGTTTCACTGGCCGGATCGGCCAGGGCTACCCCATCAATCAATAAAGAGTAATAATGGAAACCCCGGCTGATAGAATCGGTGGTAACCGTCCAGAACCCACTGGTATCTTTCGCCATGTCGTATTTTTTGCCCAGATCAATCTGTACTTTTTGGGCCTCAGGCGCTTTTACACGAAATACCACGCGGTTATCTGGCAGAATCTGGGGGTAGCCGGCCGAACGGACATTGGTGGAGGCGGGTGAACCAAGGATGGTGTATTTAGAAAAAGAAGAAATATTTACCAGCTTAAACAGAAACTGGGAGAACATATACAGGCCATTTTTCCACACTTTAAAATCGTGTACGCCCGGCTCAATATAATAAATATGCGGCACCTTATTTTCGTAGAGATAATCGTGTGTGCGTTTGCTGACTGAAATCAGGTTGTCTTTGTCGCCACAGGAGATAAAAAGTAGTTTCAGCTGCTTTTTCGCTTCCTCCGGATTTGGCAGTAATTCCTCTGGTTGTTTAGTATTAGGAGCTGAAGAGAAACCGCCTACCCAGGCAAATTTATTGAGGTTGCCTAAGCCAAAATTCAGGGATTGTCCGCCTCCCATGGAAAGCCCGGCAATGGCCCGGTGTTCCCGGTCGGTTAGTACCCGGTAATTCTTTTCGATATGGGGAATGAGGTCGTTGAGCAGGTCTTTCTCAAAGGTGGCAAAAGCTTCTATTTTTTCCCGGTCAAATACATTTCCCACGGCCCGGTCGTCTTTCATGGCCCGGCCGTTGGGCATTACTACAATCATGGGCACCAGCTTCTTCTCGGCATACAGGTTATCCAGAATCACCTGCGGATTAGCACCCTTCAGCCATTCTTTTTCATCACCGCCAATGCCATGCAGGAGATATAAAACCGGATATTTCTTGTTCTTCTGATACCCCGGCGGCGTATAAATCAGGGCTTTCCGGGTTGTACCCACCGTTTTTGACTGATACTGAATCGTATCAATTTTGCCCGTTGGAATACCGCTGCGTACCTGATCAAAGCCCTTGGGCGCTTCTTTATCAGTGGGTTGTGAAAATGCAAGGTGGCTGCTTGTTACTATTGCTATCAGCAGCGTGAGTATTTTCTTCATAATCTTATTTTGTGTGATTTGGGCGGCTTATTTCCCGGAGTGATTCTTGAATGCTTATATTGGGGTTGTTAAAATAACAGAAGAATATCGAACAAGGAATATTGAATAATGAAGGTATTTATTCGACATTCCTTGTTCGATATTGATTATTCAACCATATAACATACTACTCCTAATTCTTAAACAACAAGGGAGCCAGTTGGTACAGGCTGCGGCGCCAGGTCTGGAATTCGTGGGCGGTGTTCTCGGAGATATAAGAAACAGCATTATACCCGGCTGCTTTCAAATCGGTGGAGGCTTTCTTTACGCCATCAGGCCGTTCTTTGCTGCCGCAACTCAGGAATACGAGTTTCGGCTTGGCTTTGTCTTTAAGGTCTTCCGGCGAGTAAAGGCCCCCGCTGAGCAGGCCGTAGTACCCAAAAATCTCAGGCTTGTTAAGTGTAATCATTCTGGTTTCCATCCCACCCATTGAAAGTCCGGCCATGGCCCGGTTATCCCGGTTCGCCAGGGTGCGGAAATTGGCATCCACATAGGGAATTAGTTCTTCAGTCAGCACCGTCTGGAATGGATCAATCTTAAAATCCCGTATGCCACCCCATTTTATTTCATTGGTCATGCCGTAGGTCATTACAATAATAAAAGGATTGATTTTTCCCTCGGCAATCAGGTTGTCCATAATCAGGTTGGCCCGTCCCTGGTTACTCCAGGCCGTTTCGTCTTCTCCCCATCCATGCTGCAGGTACAACACCGGGTATTTTTTCGACTTGTCCTTCTCATAGCTTGGCGGAGTATACACAAAAGCCCGGCGGGAGGTGTTGGTACTTTTAGAGGGGAAAAGAATCTGCTCCACCTTCCCATGGGGTACATCTTTTAAGGCATAAAAGTCCTGATCATGTGCCGGAATCTCAATGCCACTTTCCCAGCGGACGGAGCCGTAGAAATTCAAGGCACCGGGGTCATTGAATTTTCCGCCGTCAATTTTTACATTGTAGTAATGAAAGCCTTCGTCCATAGGGCCCTCCGTAGTGCCAGTCCAGAAGCCGTCTTCGCCT
The DNA here is from genome assembly GCF_030503435.1 of Rhodocytophaga aerolata. Lineage (GTDB taxonomy): Bacteria > Bacteroidota > Bacteroidia > Cytophagales > 172606-1 > Rhodocytophaga > Rhodocytophaga aerolata. The sequence continues at coordinate 82,493 of NZ_JAUKPO010000002.1, read as the reverse complement.
TTGGTGAGGATGGTACCCCCTCGTCCGCCCAGCCCCAGACTTACCCGTACACTGTCAGCCAAAGGTGCCTGGATACGGAACCTTGCGTACCCCTGAGAGTTTACCTGCGGATATTCCTGCCCCGGCTGGTTCAAGGTAGATGGTTTAAAATCTTCCTTTATGGCAGGCAGGCTTTCCTGTGCCAGGCAGTTTGCAGCAGTCAGTGCAAGGGCAAAAAGTACCGCTATTGTTTTACGTATCATGAGTTTAGTGTTTTCGGTGAGAAAATTAAGGTTCAGAGAATGACTAAATTTACTACTGCACGTCTTATTTATTTGAATACAGCCTGCAAGGTGCTTGCTAAGTATTGTTTGCAGTTCATCCAGGTATGTCCGCCTGGTACAATGACCGGCTCCACATTCAGCTTCTTTTCTTTGAACATAGCTATATTTTCTTTTACGGGTTCATACAAAAAATCCTCGGTGCCCACACTGATAGTAAACAGTTTCAATTGCTTGTTCATCTGCTCCGAATTAGGCGACCAATTGGTAAAATTCTGCTTGAACTCATCCGTAGCGGTATAAGGCGCATACGAACATACATAAGCAAATTTATCGGGATTAGTCAGTCCGATATTAAGTGTTTGTCCGCCGCCTACGGAAAAACCGGCAATTGCCCGGCCATTGCTTTCTTTCAATACCGGATAGTTGGCCTCCACAAATGGAATAATGTCATTCACTACGTCTTTGGTAAAATCAGGCATTGGGCTGGGGCGTACGTTGCCATAAGGCATCACAATGATCATCGGCTTGGCTTTGCCCTGCGCAATCAAATTATCGGCAATCAGATTGGCCCGGCCTACTTTTGTCCAGGTTTCTTCCGTGTCCGAACCACCGTGGATCAGGTACAATACCGGGTATCTGGTTTTGCCATTGGGATTAAATCCGGGCGGGGTATATACCAGTAAAGGGCGGGTGGTGCCCAGGGTGGCGGATTTGTAATAGTGGTAGCTAATTTTTCCGTGTGGTACGTTTTGCAGCGAATGAATAAGCGGCTTGTCGCCGGGAACATCTACTATGCTCCGTTTAAATCGTTCGTTGGCAAAAATGTAGGTATTACTAGGGTCGGCAACCTGCACACTGTCTACCCAGAAGCTGTACGGGTAAATATCCGGGGTAACGGGTGGTACGGTTACGCTCCAGATACCGGCTGTATCTTTGCTCATAGCCAACGGCGCTTTCAGAAATTCGCCGCTCAGGGTTACTTTGTTAGCCTTCTTTGAAAAATAGCGGAAGGTAACGCGGTGGTCGGGATGTACTTCCGGCGAATTAAGGGCTGGTGGCCGTTGGGCGTTTGCCATAACGTTTACAAACAGCAGGATAGTTAGGATAAGAAGGTGTTGTTTCATTAGTTTCAGATGAATGATTGAAATTAACTCTCGTTTTCAATGCTTGCCTGAGTTTATAAACTCCTGCTCATTTCTTAGGCTCTGTGAATCTTTTGTTGGAAAATCAACGGGTACAGGATACGTTACTTTACCTGTTGCCAACCACTCTGTAACCCTGATTACAGTAGTTTGATACCCGGTACATCGGTAAGCCGGCGGATAAATTTCACCCTTCCAGAGGTGGCCCAAACTTGAATTGTATACACGTCCCTTCCCATAGTTAATTGTCCATTCGACAGGCCACATTTTTTGGGTACCAGTACTATCATAGGCAAAGGATAATACTGTCATATTTTCGGCTGGTCCTCGTGGGAAATAATAAACCTCTGTATTGGCCGTTTGCCATTGGTCAGGATAGTTTTTATTGATCGGATGCCGGTTGAGGATCTGAATAACTGCATTAAATCTGTCCGCATGCCCCGTTCCCTCACCCTCTCCGGGCGGAATACGGATGATTTTTTTGTCTGAATTAATTTCCAGGGCATAACCTCCACTACTGGGCCGCCAGCCCATCCCAATCATTTTATCGTATTCTTTCCAATGCGGAAATGCATTATTGGCCGAATGAAGGATGTATAAACCACCTCCTTTTTTTACATAGGCTTCCAGTTCCTGTTCTGCCTGTCTGGGCCAGCGCAAACGCGGATTTTGTATATTGTTGGTATTCTGAACAATTACATTGTATTTGTTAAAATCAGGTTTCCAGGCTGTCCGCGCCATACTATCAGAAGGAATGGTAGAAACATCCACTTTGAAGCGCCCGCTTTCTTCTAGTATCCACTTCGTTACAGCCGTGGTTTGCTGCCAGTCATGATTACTAAACCCATCAACAATTAAGACTGAGATACGTTTCGCTTGCTGGGCAACAGTAATATGTGAATAAAATGCCGAAAAAACGATACATAAACAAGCGCCAAGAATTGAATTAATTTTCATAGGCCTGATCAAATTTTTATTTGAAAAGCAAAGGGGCAGTTTCTGCCAGGTAAGTTTTCACATTCATCCAGGTATGTCCGCCATCTGTGATCAGGCTTTTAAAGTTCACCTTCTTTGCCTTCAGGTAGTCCATGAATTCAAGCGTACCTTTGTAGAGGAAATCTTCACTGCCTACACTCACCCATAGCAGTTTAAATTGTTTATTGGTATTTTCCGGATTGGCACCAATCTGCGGAAAGTTGCGGTCCATTTCCTGCGGCGACAGATACGAACTGTAACTGCACACCCAGGCAAATTTATCCATATTTCCGAAAGCAGCCCGTAAGGTTTGTCCGCCTCCGCGGGAAAAGCCGCCGATGGCCCGGTTGTCGCGGTTATTGATCGTACGGTAGTTTTTCTCTACGTAGGGGATTATATTCGTTAATAAATCTGTTTCAAAGGCTTTAGCCCGGCTTACGGCTTCGGCATCGTCTCTTACTACCGGGTCAGCTGGTTTGGGTTTTCCGGTTTGCTCGGCTACTCTGGCGGCAATGTTGCCATAGGGCATCACAATAATCATTGGCCTGGCTTTACCTTCCGCAATCAGATTATCCAGGATAAAGTTAGTTTTGCCTACCTTGAAATACGTTTCTTCCGTATCGGTGGTACCGCTGATGAGGTAAAATACCGGATATTTTTGAGCGGTGTTTTTAGTATATCCCGGCGGCGTGTAAATCACCACGGAACCGGTGGTGCCGGAAACAGACGGATAATATTCATACGAGACGGTGCCATGTGGGACATCTTTCAGGGCATGTACCAGTGGTGTATCGCCCGGAATATCCACCAGACTTGCTTTAAATCGTTCGTTGGGAAAGAAAGCTACATTGGCCGGATCCATCACCGTAACACCATCCACTCCAAAGCTGTAGGGATAAATATCCGGCTTCACAGGCCCAACAGTCACACTCCAGATGCCCTGCTCATCTTTGGTCATGGGCACCGCTGATGACCCGAATTGCCCGCCATTGAGCAGAACTTCTTTTGCCAGGGGAGCCAGGTAGCGGAAGGTTACGGTTTTGTCGGCATTTACCTGTGGGGATACTACCAGAGGGCCTCTGGGTGGCTGGGCGAACGAAGCTGTAGCCAGCAAAAGTAACAGGAAGGCTACTAAGCGGATAAATAAGGGTGGTTGCATATGCATAGTTTTTGATTCTATTCCAATGGTCCGATTAATTCTACAAAATTTCCGTCCGGATCTTGCACTAATACAAAGTGTGCCTCTTTACTCAATGGTGTAGGAGTAGTTCCCAGGAAAGTCACCTTTTGTTTTTTTAATCGTTCGATGATGGGTTTCAGGGATTTTACCTGAATAGTAATGTACTGCATGCCGGTATCATCCTGAATGTATTTTTCATTAGGATGCGTGGCTTTTTTTCCAAAGCTCATTAGTTTCCACTCACTGGCATCAGGACTGTTTTCCAGTTTTAATATGGTTACGGCAACCGCTACGCCATTGGTAAGCCCAGAACGTTTACCAAACTCTTCATTAATGGTGAAATTGCCGGTTTTTACCATGCCAATGCCATTGACATAAAAGTCTAATGAACGTTCTATATCAGCGACAACTACGCCAATGCCAATTGTTTTACTGTTAAAATTAGATTGTGCATAGGCAACACAATTCATGAATAGGGCACAAATAATCAGGGAGATTTTTACCATCGGTTTTATTAATTTAAATTAAAAAATAGAAATTCCTCTTACAATCATTACAGTACGCTTCCCTTCTTCCATTCAGTTACCGGGCTACAAGGGTATACACTTTTCCAGGTTGCGTAGGTATATCATACAGCAAGGTTTCTTTCAATGCCAGAACCTGCACATTGGCTTTATTGGAAATAACCGGAGCAGGGGTAGGTTCTGTGAAATAGAATGGGTTGGGATTTTGCCCGGAGGCATTTTTCAGCTCTCCGCCTTTGCTTAGTTGCAGGGCATTAGGAACCCGCAGACGAAGATTGCCGCCAAGGGTGGATTTGACTTCTACCTTTGTCAGTTTTGCCCCATTCCACTGCATGCTCACCACTTCAAAACCACCTATGGCCCGCAGCCCACTGATGCTGCCAGCCGGCCAGACATCGGGTAAAGCGGGAAGTAGATGAAGGGCACCATCGGCACTTTGCATGAGCATTTCCGTTATGCCGGAGGTACAACCAAAGTTGCCATCAATCTGAAAGGGTGGATGTGCATCGAATAGGTTGTTGTAAGTTCCTCCCCCTCCTGGATTCGTTCCTAAGGGAGTGAGTTGATTTTGAATTAATTGATAGGCATGGTTCCCATCCTGCATTCTAGCCCACCAGTTCACTTTCCAGCCCATGCTCCAGCCGGTAGACACATCGCCCCGGTGAATCAGGGTTGTTTTAGCGGCACTGAACAGTTCCGGAGTCCGGTAGGCAGAGATCTGATTAGAGGGAAACAAACCATACAAATGCGAAACGTGCCGGTGATTATCCTTGGGATCATCAATATCTTCCAGCCATTCCTGCAACTGGGCATACTGGCCAATATGCATGGGTGGTAACTGGCTGCGCTTTTGCTTTAAGGTATCAATAAATGTTGCATCTTTTCCTAATATTTCTGCTGCCCTGATAGTTGTACTGAATACATCAAAAGCAATCTGATTGTCCATAGTAGTACCGGCATCCAGCGAAGACTCGCCATGGGCTTTGGGGGCGTTTTCAGGAGAAGTACCAGGGTTCACCACCAGCCATTTGTATTTGGGATGCTCCACCAGATAATCTACATAAAATGTGGCTGCTCCTTTTAAAATGGGGTAAACTGAAGCCAGAAACGTTTTATCGCCGTTGTACAGATAATGCTCCCACAAATGCTGACTGGTCCAGCCTCCACCTGCTACCCACATTCCCCAGAGGGCACCGTCAATAGGTCCGGTGATGCGCCAGATGTCGGTGTTGTGATGGGCCATCCAGCCTCTGGCTCCGTACATTACCCTGGCTGTTTCCTGCCCTGTTTCCGACATTTCTTTTACCATCCGTAGAAATGGCTCATGCAGTTCAGAAAGGTTAGTTTTTTCTGCCGGCCAGTAATTCATCTGAGCATTAATGTTGATGGTATATTTACTGTCCCAGGGTGGTTTCATCCGGTGGTTCCAGATGCCTTGCAGGTTAGCCGGCTGCCCACCTGGTTGCGAAGAAGAAATCAACAGGTACCGCCCGTACTGATAATATAATGTGACCAGCTGCGGATCGTTGGCCGTGCGGAAATTTTTCAGCCGCTGATCGGTAGGAAGCTTGGCCGCCTCCGTGGAACCCAGGTCTAATTTTACGCGGTTAAAGTATTTCTGGTAAGCGGCTATATGCGGAGTGAGAATGGCTTTATAGGATTTAGAATAAGCTTTATTCAAATACCCAGCAGCCCGTGCCTGCTCATCGCCGCTAATATCTTTGTAATTATTGAAATTAGAAGCAATGGAAATGTAAATGGTGGCAGTATTAGCTCCTTTCACAATCAGTGAGGTATCATTGGAAGAAATGGTACCACCTTCGGTTTTCATGCGGGCAATGCCTTTGAATTTCACCAGGCCTTTTACCCCCTCATGGTCAGAAGTTGTTCCGGAAATAGTTAATTCATTTTTTGACGAAGCTTTAATTTGCGGGTTAGTCTGAGGAGTAGCAAAAGAAGCGGTAAACGAAAGGCTGCCCGGTTTGCTTGCCGTTACCTGCATGGCAATTACCTGATCAGGAAAAGACGTTAATATTTCCCTGGTATAGGTTACGCCACCAACCATATAGGATGTTTTGGCTACGGCCCGTTCAATATCCAGCTCCCGGTAGTAATTCGTAAAATTTTCGTGTCCTTCAAAAGTCAGGTGCAGGCTGCCGACTGGCTGAAACATCTGTCCATGCGATTTTTTAGTAAGTATGCTTTTATTGGCCAGATCTTCGGCTTCTTTTTGCTTGCCATCAAAGATCAACTGACGGACTTGCGGCAGTGCAGCTAAGGCATCCGGATTATCATTCCGGTTGGGGCTGCCCGACCAGACTGTATGTTCATTGAGCTGAAGTGTTTCCTTTGCCACATTTCCATAAACCATAGCACCTAACCTGCCATTCCCGATGGGTAAAGCATTTTCCCAGGTATCGCCAGAAGGTGTATCATACCAGAGTTTTAAGCCCTGGTTATTCTGCGAAAAGGCTAGAGTACTAATGGTAAGTAAAAATAAGCAAAACAAATGCTTCATTAGTTGAAGGGATTAGTAGGTTTAGGCATGAATATCTTTTTAAAGTAGTTTATTGTATTAAAAGATTCTCCCATGTTACGGCATCTCTACCATGGCTTTAATCACACCACTGGCAGGATTCAGCCAGGATTCAAACTCATCAGCTACTTTATCAAAAGTTACCCGGTGCGTAATGTACTTTGTAGGGTTGATCTCTCCTTTTTTCATAGCAGTCAGTACGTGTTCGAAATCCTGCCTGTTGGCATTGCGGCTGCTCAGTAAGGTGCCTTCCCGTTTATGAAATTCCGGATGAGAAAAAGATATATCTCCTTTCTGTAAGCCAATTAACACGTACCGTGCTCCATGTGCCATGTATTGAAACCCATGATTGATCGCTTTTAAACTTCCGGTTACATCAAAGACCACCGTAGGCATATCACCTCCGGTAATTTCTTTCAATTGCTGGAGAACATCCGGAGCAGAAGCATTGACAATATGATCCACCTTGAGATTTTCTTTGCAAAACTGGAGGCGATGTTCATTCATATCCAGCGCAATTACTTTACCTCCCGCTATCCGGGAAAATTCCATCGTACCCATGCCGATCGGGCCTGCGCCCACTACTAGCACAAACTCACCCGGCGCTATATTTGCCCGGCGTACACCATGTGCGCCTACTGCCAGTGGTTCTACCAGCGCTAAGGCGTCAACCGGTAAACCTTCGCCATGTACCAATGCAAAGGAGGGTACAGAGAGATATTCCACCATGCCGCCATCTACATGTACGCCACTTACCTGCAGCTCTACACAACAATTGGGTTTGCCAGAACGGCAAGCAATGCAATGGCCGCAGTTGAGGTAAGGCATAAACGTTACGGTTTCCCCTATTTCAAAACCGGTTGCCCCTTCTGTTGCTACCAGTTCACCAGCCAGTTCATGGCCCAGAATACGTGGATAGTTAAAATAGGGCTGAGTACCTTCAAAGGCATGCAAATCTGTGCCACAGATACCAATACGGGTGATCTTAATAATTGAGTGCCCATTTTTAAGTTCTGGTTTTTCGCAACTGCGGTACTGGAAACTACCTGGCTTTGTACAGACAAGGGTTTGCATGATTGAAAATTACTATTTGTTCCTATATAACTGGTTACTGTCATACTATGCGTGTATTGATAGGTAACGCTTTTATAACAAGTTGAATAATACAAAGAAATAGTATTTATATAGAAAGATTGGATGAAAACTTATCCAGGTATTCAGTTATATTAACATAAATGTCTGGTCAATAGCTATATTTATGGTATATCTATCGCATGCTATGAAACCGCAGCTGTTAAAAGTTCATACTGGTCCTGTCTATTCCTTTAGTGTCCGGCAGGATAGGTTGCCTAATATTAATAACCGCTGGCACTATCATCCGGAAGTAGAACTAATTCAGTTTCATAAGGGCGGCGGCACTCAGTTTGTGGGCGATCATATTAAGCGGTTTGGTGCAGGAGATATTGTGCTCATCGGCTCGAACCTGCCTCATTACTGGCATTACGATGATAGCTATTTTCAGGATGATGCACCAAAAACACCTTATTCAACGGTGATTCATTTCACGGAAACTTTCTGGGGTGATCGTTTTATTAATTTGCCCGAAAATAAACCTCTGAAAACATTGTTGGAAAAAGCAAAAAGAGGAATTCTTCTCTCCAGCCAGGCAAACCCTCAGGTAGTGGATAGCTTTGAAAAAATTCCTCACGCCGAAGGTCCGTACCGGATCATTTACCTGATGGAGTGCTTGCTTGCCATGGCTCATTCGCCGGACGTACAAGTGCTTTCTTCCATCGGTTTTCAAAGTAAGTTCTCTCTGGCAGAAAATGAGCGGATTAATGCTATTTATGAATATACCTTAAAACATTTCCAGCAAAAAATTACTTTAGAGCAGATTGCTTCAGTAGCTGGGCTGGTTCCTGGTTCCTTCTGCCGGTATTTTAAGTCACGGGCAGGCAAACCGTTTTCACAGTTTTTAACAGAGATTAGAATTGGGTATGCCTGTAAATTAGTATTGGATGGACACCTGAGTGTAAAGCAACTTTGTTACGAGAGCGGGTTCAATAACTTCACTTGTTTTCATAAAAATTTCAAAGCTATTACCGGCAAAAGTCCGTTGGATTACCAGAAAGCGTTTGCCAGTAAATTTGGATTTCAACAACCCAACTCATAGCTACTCCCTGTAGAAAAGATAGATTTTAAGGATATAAAAAGCGCAGGAAATTTTTATATATTTTGGAATCAGTTGAAAGCCCATACCAGGGCTTTCCTTCTTTTGTTACAAGAACCACTTTATACATGCAAGGCCTTTTTATCGAATACGTTTTTCTGATCATACTTATTCTGGCACTGGTCATGATTGCCAATAAGCTTCGGCTGGCGTACCCCATTGTACTGGTGCTGGGGGGATTAGTACTCAGCTTTACTTCTATCTTTTCCCATGTAACCATTGACCCGGAATTAGTTTTCTTTATTTTTCTTCCGCCGCTTCTCTACGAAGCTGCCTGGCAAACTTCCTGGAAAGAATTCTGGAGATGGAGGCGGGTGATCACCAGCTTTGCATTTCCCATTGTTATTATCACTTCCTGTATTATCGCCCTGGTATCCAATGCCCTTATCCCTGGTTTTACCTTAGCCTTAGGATTTCTATTAGGGGGGATTATCTCACCGCCAGATGCTATTTCTGCCACCACCATTATGCGGGGAGTAAGCGTGCCTAAATCTTTAGTCAGCATTGTGGAGGGGGAGAGCCTGCTTAATGATGCTTCTTCTCTGATTGTATTCCGGTTTGCTTTGTTGGCTGTAATTAGCGGCCAGTTTCATTTTCAAGAGGCAGCTACCAGTTTTTTTGTCGTCGTTTTTATGGGAATAGTAATCGGTTTACTTGTTGGAGCTATTTTTTATGGCATTCATCGCTGGCTGCCCACCACAACCGGTATAGCCATTGTTTTAACGCTGATTACGCCTTATTGCATGTATTACTGCGCGGAGCACTTCCATTTTTCAGGTGTGCTGGCGGTTGTAAGTGGCGGACTTTTCTTATCCGGTAAGCGCCAGCAGATATTAACCTACCAGAGCCGGATTCAAGGCGTAACTGTGTGGAACAGCCTGGTCTTTCTACTCAACGGATTGGTATTTTTGCTTATTGGGCTTCAACTCCCTTCCATTGTGCAGCAACTGGGAGATAGTAGCGTATATACGGCCATAGGTTATGGATTAGTTATTTCTCTGGTATTGATTCTTACCAGGCTGTTTTGCACCTTGGGAGCTTCCCTTTTTACTCGGTTTATGAGCCGGTTTATTACAGTAGCCGAAGCTAATCCAGGATGGAGGGCGCCACTCGTGATGGGATGGGCAGGTATGCGTGGGGTGGTATCTCTGGCAGCCGCTCTTTCCATACCTTTATTAATCGGGGAAGGAGAGGCTTTTCCTTACCGCAACCTGATTCTCTTCATTACTTTTATTGTTATTCTGGTTACTTTAGTTTTTCAAGGATTAACCCTTCCCTGGCTGATCCGGAAAGTAAAACCTGAGAACAGAACCGCTATCCCAGAACATCAGCAGGAATTAATTATTCAAAAGAAATTAGCTCAGTTCTCTATTCAAGTATTAGAAGAAAAATACGGTGAGCAGCGGCTGCAAAATGAATATATAAACAATTTATTTTCTAAACTTCAGATTGATTTACATCTTTTCCAACGGGAATTGGAAGAGCTAGACCACACAAGTGAAAATGAGCAAAAAAAATTTGGGCGTATGTATCTGGAGTTATTAGAGCAGCAACGCAGGTTATTGAATAAAATGAACCATAATGCTGATTTTGATGAAGAATTGATCCGCAAGTACTTATCCTTACTCGACCTGGAGGAATATAAACTCCGGGAAAAACTACTGTTGTAAATCAACTTCTAGGAAATAATTCTACTTTACCTTCATTATGCCTGACTAACCTATTTATCTACCTGTTATCCGGCAGGTTAATGACTTCTGTACTATTGAATTGCACATCTGCCTTCCGCGCAATTGGATTCATCTACCTATGTGATGTGGAGGATACTCTACAACGCATGTATCTATTCCATTTACCTCTACCTAGAGATACAGTGCTTAAACTAAAAATCATCTTAGTTATATAAAACCAGTACACTCAATTTATCCATACCTTTTCATACATTGTTTAGCAACATAGGTAGAAATAGCCATATCAAAAAGTGCAAAACAAATCTCAATAAAGATAAAGTTTAACAAAAAATAATACAATAAATTTGATCTACTCTACATAAACTCAATGATTTAGTTTGCTATCTTTAACTAAAATGAGTAGGCTAGTTAAATCAGCAGAAACAGAGGTTGGAAATATGTAAAATGAAGGGCCATGGAAACTACAAAACCACTTAACCCAGGCATCACCGGCGGCAATGCGGTTTCAGAAAACACATCCGCTAGCCATTTTACCTGGGCAGAACATCATGCAGCTATTCTTGAAAAAGGAGCAGAGATGCCGGGTGGCGTTGGGGCTATGCAAGCAGTTGAGCCAACAGATAAATTACCCGGGCAGAAGCTGCCTTATTTCATTCGTAGCGGACAAGGAGAACGGTACCTGGCTGGTGGACTAGTAGTAAACATGCTTGCCCGGGGTTGCGATACAGGTGATCTGTATGAGTGGGTGGTTATAACCGGTGGCAAAGGCGCTTTCTTTCCATCCCATGTTCATCAGGTAACGCATGAAGTGCTGTTTGTTCTGGAAGGAGAAGTAGAAGTATGGATGAACAATACTGTTTACCGCTGCATCAAAGGTGATTTTGTCAGCATTCCTCCCAAGACAACGCATGCTTTCCGGATGGCTACGCACCGTACCCAGGTGCTATCTATCACTAATGGCCATCGTATGAGTGATTTATACCGTACCCTTGGCCAACCCTATACCGGGTATGTGCAGCCTTCGGATGCCATATCCCCGTTAGCTGATCAAAATTTCGTTCCTGCTCAACAAGTGGCTGATATTGTTTTTGGTCAGGAACCGCTTACCGGCCAGGCCCAGCGGGTAACCAACACAGAATTGCCAAAAGCGGTTGTACCCTATGTACTGGCAGCTGGGGAAGGAGACCGGTACATTATTGGCGACCAGTTGTTTACTATATTGAGTGACAATACAACTTCTGATGGCAAGTTATTATTTGTAGGAACGGAAGGCCCGGCAGGAGAGATGATCCTGAAACATTTTCACCAGCAACATTCAGAGTCGTTCTTCTGTGTGGATGGGCAAATGCGGATGTGGGCAAATCAATCATTATTAGAAGTTACTCCCGGAGATTTTGTAGCCATTCCGGCAGGTGTAATCCATGCTTACCAGCTGAAAAGTCCGTACACCCGTTTTGTGGGTTTGCTGACACCAGGCATTTTTGAAGATTTTTTCCGTTCGGCAACGCCTTATGCAGACCATGTGTATCCACAAGTACCTGGCCCGGGTCCTAATTTTAAACGGGTTATGCAACTGGACCTGGTACTTGTAGAAAGGCCTCCAATTCCACCTGGGGTTCCGCACTAAGGCTACCGTGAAACAGTAAATACCTATATCTCCCTTTATACAGAAACAAAAAGTATGTGGAACGACCTTGCCTACGCCAGTGTATCAGCTGCACAAAAACTGGATATTCGCTTACCTGCTACAGGTAAGGGTCCTTTTCCGGTTATTGTCGCCATCCATGGGGGCGCTTTTCGTACTGGTGATAAAGGAGATGTACAGCTTAGTTCAGTATTTGAAGGAGTAAACAGGGGATATGCTGTGGTTTCTATCAACTACCGGCTGAGTGGCGAAGCTAAATCGCCAAAGATGGTGCATGATGTAAAAGCTGCTATCCGGTGGGTTCGTGCTCATGCACAGACGTATAACATTGACAAAAATAAAATTGCAGTTTGGGGGCCCTCTGCCGGGGGGCATCTAGCTGCGCTCCTAGGAACATCAGGCGATGTAGCCGAGCTGGAAGACCTGTCGTTAGGCAACCCTGAGGAATCGAGCCGGGTGCAGGCTGTGGTAGACTGGTTTGGCCCCATCAACTTTTTAACGATGGACGATCAGTTTCACATGCTGGGAGTAGAGGGAATGTTGCACAACACACCGGATTCTCCTGAGTCGGCAATTATTGGCAAACCCATTACCCAAGCGGCAGAGGAAGTAAAGCTCATTGATCCGCAAACGTATATTTCAGCGGATTGCCCGCCATTTTTTATTCAGCATGGCACAAAAGATCCCTTAATTCCTTATCTACAATCGGTTGTATTGGCTGATGCATTATATAAGGTTATAGGGAAAGAGAAGGTACAGGTTGCGTTGCTCGAAGGAGCAGGCCATGGCGGCTCTCTATTCGATGATCCGGAGAATCTGCATAAAGTGTATGCTTTCCTGGATAAACATTTAAAAAGGTGATTACCAGCAAAAGGGAAGGAAGTTTACTCAGAAAGATATACCGTTCTTGTATAAGTTGTTGGGCAAGGCACAAACATGAGAAGAAAGTATTTTAAATATATCAATACCTTATTTGTTGTCGTACCCATGACGTTAATTATGGCCTTTGTTGGTGTCCTGCGTAACTATGGGTTTGAGGAAGGGTGGTTTGATAAATTTGTGAATGCATGGGCAGTTATGATGCCAGTAGCGTATGTAGCCGCATTTATCATTATTCCAAAGGCAAGAAAGTTAGCTGAAAAAGTTGCATCAAAACCCTAAGTATAGTGGCTACCTATTACTGTCTGACGTGCGTTATTCCTCCTATGATTGGTAAGACTACAGATTGACTTTATGAGTGCCTAGTGATAAATAACACCATTTAACCACAAGTAAAATGAGTACCTACAAAAAAGTATTTTTACTTTCACTGCTTTCTCTAAGCATTCACCAAACGATGAATGCACAGCAGGCAGAACCTAATGGAATGCAGCAAAGCTTTCAATCGCCCCCCAATGCAGCTAAGCCCCGCGTATGGTGGCACTGGATGAACGGAAACATTACCAAAGAAGGTATTCAAAAAGACCTCGAATGGATGAGCCGCACTGGTATCGGTGGTTTCCAGAACTTTGATGCCAGCTTGTTTACTCCCCTGGTAGTGCCCCAAAAGCTTGTGTTTATGACACCTGAGTGGAAAGATGCCTTTAAACATACCACCGACTTAGCCCAAAAATTACAGCTCGAAATGGCCATTGCCGGTTCTCCAGGCTGGAGTGTTACCGGAGGCCCCTGGGTAGAGCCACAAGATGGCATGAAAAAATACGTCTGGACGGAAACCCGTGTTATTGGGGGCAAATCTTTTTCTGGCAAACTGCCTCAGCCATCGTCAGCCACAGGTCCTTTTCAACAGGTAGAAATGGGAAATTCCTCGCTGATGGGAGGTTCTACAAAGCCCTTGCCTACCTATTATCAGGATGCGCTGGTGATTGCCTACCGGTTACCGGATAGTGATAAAGCTTTTCCTTCCTTCAATCCGAAAGTTACTTCCAGCGGCGGCACCTTTAGTGTGGCTGAACTAACCGATGGCAACCTGACCAATGCTAAGTATTTGCCTCCTACAGAAGTAGGCCAGGACATGTGGATTCAGTATGAATTTGACAAACCTCAAACCTTCAAAGCCTTTTCTATTTCCGGTGCCAGCCAGACGGCCTTGCAGGAGTTCAATGGTGGCCCGGAGAACCGGGCACTGAAAGTCAGTGATGATGGCGTGAATTTCCGGGAAATTGCCACGGTTCCAGGCAGCATTGTGCCGCAAAATACCTTGAGTATTCCACCTACCACCGCCAAATATTTCAGGTTCACTTTCAAAACCTTGCCTCCCCAGCCCAATATGTTTGCGGCTATGATGGGAGCAAAGCCTGAAGCACCTAAACCTGAAGGGGTAAACGTAGCCGAAATTGTACTGCATAACACCGACAGAATTCACCTTTTTGAAGATAAGGCAGGGTTTACTCCCTGGAAAGAAACAGGCACCCTGCCAGCCACTGCCCAAACGGATGCCATTCCGGCTGAAAGTGTAATAGATCTGACTTCTCAGCTAAAAGCCGATGGCTCTCTATCATGGAAAGCGCCAGCCGGCAACTGGGTAATTATCCGGCTGGGGTACTCACTAACAGGCCGCCAGAATCACCCCGCCTCGCCGGAAGCGACCGGCCTGGAAGTAGATAAACTCGACAAGCAAGCAGTCACTAAATACATTAATACCTACCTGGATATGTACAAAGATGCCACCGGCGGACAGATGGGTGAAAAAGGACTACAATACATGATTCTGGATAGTTACGAAGCAGGCCACATGACCTGGACCAAAGCCCTGCCTGAGGAATTTACCAAACGCCGCGGCTATGACCTCAAACCCTGGACTCCGGTGCTGACTGGACGTGTGGTACAAAGTATGGAAGACAGTGAAAAGTTTCTCTGGGATTTTAGAAAAACCATTGGCGAACTGATTGCCGAAAACCATTACGATGTTATTGGAGAAGTGCTGCATCAACGTGGCATGAAACGCTACACCGAATCGCATGAAAATAAACGGATTTACCTAGCCGATGGCATGGATGTAAAACGCAATGCCGATATCCCTATGTCGGCCATGTGGACACCAGGTAGTTTGGCTGGCGGCAGTGAGGAGGAAGTACGAAGCAAAGCCGATATCCGGGAATCTGCGTCGGTAGCCCACATCTATGGAAAACCCTTTGTAGCCGCCGAATCTATGACTTCTATCGGAAATGCGTTTTCTTTTCATCCGGAAAAATTGAAACGTACTGCCGATATGGAAATGGCTTCCGGCCTGAACCGGTTTGTTATTCATACCTCGGTGCATCAGCCGCTGGATGATAAAAAACCTGGTTTTTCCTTAGGGCCTTTTGGCCAGTATTTTGGTCGCCAGGAGACATGGGCTGAGCAAGCCAAAGCCTGGACGGATTACCTGGGCCGCAGCTGCTATTTGCTTCAGCAAGGCAAACCAGTAGTAGATGTGCTGTATTACTATGGAGAAAATCATAACATCACTTCTCAATTTGCTAACAAATTACCTGGTATTCCTGGCTACGAATATGATTTTGTGAATGCTACGGCGCTGCTAAATGTACTGGAGGTGAAAGATGGCAAAATCGTAACACCTAGCGGAATGGCATACAGCGTACTGGTGCTGGATGAAAGTGCTAAACTGATGACTTTACCAGTGCTGAAAAAACTCGGAGAGTTGATAAAAGCAGGTGCGAAAGTCACTGGTAGTAAACCCGAGAAATCACCCAGTTTATCTGACGATCAGGCGGCATTTACTGCACTGGTGAATGAACTATGGAGTAATCCGAATGTATCAGCCAATAAGCCTGCTGCTGAGGTACTCCAATCAGTAAATGTGCCGGAAGATGTAATAGTGAACAATGCCAAAGCCGAAGTATTGTATGTGCACCGAAAAAATGAAGAAGGAGATATTTACTGGCTCAACAACCGGAGTGAAAACCCGAATGATGCCGAGATCAGTTTCCGGGTAACAGGTAAAGTGCCAGAGCTATGGAATCCGCAGACTGGTGCCGTTGAAAAAGTATCCTATCAGATTAAAGAAGGGCGTACCCTCGTCCCACTGCATTTTGAATCATGGGATGCTTACTTTATTGTATTCCGTGAAAATACAACTGTCGCCTCCTACACTAAACCAACTCTAACCGAATCTGGCGTTGCGCAGGTAGGGGGTACCTGGAATGTTCAGTTTCAGGAAGGACGTGGAGCCCCGCAACGTGCTACATTTACCCAGCTAAGCTCATGGACAGAAAATGCAGATACAGGCATTAAGTATTTTTCCGGTACGGCTACCTATACCAACCATTTCACGGTAACTAAGCCAGATAAAAATGCCCGGTACGTACTTGATTTAGGAGAGGTAAAAAACATAGCCGAAGTAATAGTGAATGGAAAAAATATAGGAACAGTCTGGAAAAAGCCATTCCGGGTAGATATTACCGATGCTGTAAAAAAAGGGCAAAATGCTATAGAAATAAAAGTCACCAACTTATGGGTGAACCGCTTGATTGGCGATGCACAACCTGGGGTAACAAACAAAATTACCTATACCACCATGCCGTTCTACCAGGCCGATTCAAAATTACTGCCTTCTGGCTTATTAGGGCCAGTAAAAGTAGTATCGCTGAGTGAGGGCGGCAAAGAGGCCAAGGTGAATAAAGTAAGCAGCCGGTAGAAGAACAGCACAGTAAGTATATGCAGGCAATAATTTCAGGGCTGCATATACCTTAAAAGAAACAGGTAACGAAAGGAAAGCATATGAAAAATAGTATCCTTTTTGGTGTAGTATGGCTGATCAGCTCCTATGCCTGGGCACAACAAGTGATACCCCTTTATAAAGGCGCGGCTCCTGGTTCAGAAAAATGGACCTGGGATGAAAAAGTGATCAACTCTCCCAATGGTGGTTCCATGGTTGTTGAAGTATCCAAACCTACGCTTACGGCGTATGTACCCTCCAATCCGAATGGGACGGCTATTATTGTTGCGCCAGGTGGTGCTTTTCATATTCTGGCTATCGAGCATGAAGGAAATGCGGTGGCTAAATGGTTGAATGAAAAAGGCATTACAGCCTTCGTATTGAAATACCGCCTGGTCCGTAGTGATCCTGCCCGTCCTGAAAACAGCCTGCAGTCGTTAATGGCTTCCAGAAACTTTAAAAAACTTGATTCCATTAATGCGCCGGTGGTGCAGCTTGCTTTACAGGATGGGTTAACCGCTGTAAAATATGTCCGCCAGAATGCAGCCACATACAAGATTGACCCGAATAAAATTGGCTTTATGGGTTTTTCTGCCGGCGGTACCGTAACCATGTCTGTCGTGTACAGTGCTACCGATGAGAGCCGCCCGAATTTTGTTGCTCCCATTTATGCCTACGAAAATGCCATTGTTGGCTCTGCCGTTCCATCCGTAAAGACGCCTATATTTATTGCCGCAGCCAGCGACGATGATCTTGGCTTAGCTCCGCACAGTATCCATATTTATTCCAAGTGGCTTGAGGCTCAACAGCCTGCCGAGCTGCATATGTACGAGAAAGGAAAACATGGCTTTGGCATGCGGAAGCAAAACCTGCCGGTAGACACCTGGGTAGAACGGTTTGGAAATTGGCTGGAGATGCAAGGGTATGTAAAGAAATAAATAAGGGCATTTTGGGCAAAGCTGCCAGTTATTTTAAACGCCTTGTAAATACCTGATCTGTCCGTCAAGTTTTCTTTATGGTGATTAGTAGACAATGAGGCAAAATTCTAAAGCAGACAAGGAGAGTACAGGAAGGTAAGCCATTTTTTATTACCAATATTTATAGATGGAATTACACTGGTACTTTACTAACATACATTTTATACTATACCTTATGCTCAACCCTGGTAGGTTTTCAAAACCTACCAGGGTTACTTCTACCGATGATATTGGACATGCACCAGTAGCCTGTTACTAAGTAAGGTTTGTGAATTAGAACTATGAAAAGACACACGTTTGTAAAAAACACTTCCGCCGCTGGTCTGCTAGCCCTCATTACACCCTATGGAGTAGTTCAACGGTTTGCTCAAGAAGTATCTGATAAGGCAATAGAAGAGGAATTTTTAAATCCACCAGTATCGGCTTTTGCCCAGTGCTGGTACCACTGGATGAACGGCAATGTCAGCAAAGAAGGCATTACACTGGATCTGGAAGCCATAAAAGCAGGAACAAATGAGGTGGAAATTCAAGTGACCAATTTATGGCCCAACCGCCTGATTGGCGATGAGCAACTGCCACCAGAAAATAAATATACCCCTGGAGGAGGTGCCAGTGGATTTGCCAGCTTATCGAATGGGGCTATTGAACAGCTGCCAGACTGGTATAAGCAGGGTAAACCCAAGCCTACAGGGGGCAGAGTAACCTTTACTACCTGGCAACATTACAACAAAGCCTCTCCTCTGTTAGAGTCCGGTCTTATGGGTCTGGTAGTGCTGCTGACAGCTATACAGAAATCAATTGCTGAGAGTGTGGCGGCTCAATAGGAATACCGGTAGGGAGAAAAAGATCATCCACCAGGTGAGTAACTAATAGTATATAACATAAAATGATTTATCCATCTTAAACTTTCAAGTATCAAGTGCAAGTCATATCAGGTATTATCTTTCATCTCATTGGCGGCTTTGCTTCCGGTAGTTTTTATGTACCCTATAAGCGGGTAAAAGAGTGGTCTTGGGAAAGTTACTGGATTGTAGGCGGGCTGTTTTCCTGGCTTATTGTGCCTCCCCTGGCCGCATATCTAACAGTTCCTGGCTTTGCTTCTATCATCAGTCAAACGGATGCATCTACTTTAGCCTGGACCTACTTCTGGGGAGTACTGTGGGGTATTGGCGGGTTAACCTATGGCCTGGGTATCCGCTATCTGGGCATGTCGCTGGGTAATTCTATTTTGCTTGGGCTTACAGCCGCTCTTGGTTCGCTGCTGCCTTCTATCTACTACAACTATGCGCCACAAGCAGGGAAAGTTACCTTCTCTGATATGATTAATAGTTCCGGAGGGCAGTTAGTCTTATTAGGTGTGGTTGTTTGCTTAGCAGGTATTGCTATTTGTGGGTATGCCGGCAACCAAAAAGAGAAAAGTCTGTCTGAGGAACAAAAGCAGCAAAGCATTAAAGAGTTTGACCTCACCAAAGGCTTAACTTTTGCCATTATCTCGGGTGTACTCAGTGCCTGTTTTAACTATGGCATAGAGGCTGGCGAACCCATGGCAGACGTGGCCGTAGCAGAAGGCTACAATCCTCTGTTTCAGAATAATGTAATTTATATTGTATTGCTCTGGGGCGGACTGACGACGAACTTTATCTGGTGCCTGATTTTGAATATTCGCAACCGGAGCTTTACCGATTATACCGACAACAAAACTCCTCTTACAGCGAATTATCTGTTTTCAGCCCTTGCCGGAACTACCTGGTATCTGCAGTTTTTCTTCTATGGGATGGGTGAAAGCAAATTAGGTAACGGAGCCTCCTCCTGGATTTTACATATGGCTTTTATTATTTTGATATCCAATATGTGGGGGCTGTTTTTGAAAGAATGGAAAGGTGTACCCAGAAAAGTATTGAGCCTATTTATCATTGGTTTGCTGGTTATTTTAGCCTCGGTGATTATCGTCGGTTATGGCAATTCTTTAGAAAGCTAACTCCTGTTTTTATCATTTTTCTTTTACTCATTTCTTGTATTTTTTACGTTATGAAACTAGAACCATATAAACTGCAATCCCTGAATGAAGATCAATTGCAGCGTCACCAGCAAAAATTTGAATCCGTAGCGGCAGAAATAAAAAACGTAGACGGACTGTTACAGCAGTTAATCGATTTTCAAATTGCTATCCCCAGCTGGGCGTTAGGAACCGGAGGTACCCGGTTTGGCCGTTTTTCTGGTGGTGGCGAACCCCGCAGCCTGGAAGAAAAAATTGAAGATGTTGGGCTGCTGCATGCCTTGAATGGTTCAAGCGGAGCTATTTCTCTACACATTCCCTGGGACATTCCTCAAAATGCCGCATCTATTAAAGCATTAGCTGCACAGCATGGCTTACGTTTCGATGCCATGAACTCAAATACCTTTCAAGACCAGGCAGGGCAAGCGCATAGTTATAAGTTCGGCTCTATGCAGCATACCGATAAAGCCGTACGCAAACAAGCCATAGACCATAATATAGAAGTAATCAAATATGGAATAGAGTTAGGGTCAGAATCTTTAACGGTATGGCTATCCGATGGCTCTTCGTTTCCTGGTCAGTTAAACTTCCGCAAAGCTTTTGAAAGAACCTTAGGCTGTTTACAAGAGGTATATGCTGCCTTGCCAGACAATTGGAAACTGTTTGTGGAATACAAAGCTTTTGAACCCAATTTCTATTCCATGACCGTTGGCGACTGGGGACAATCCTTAAACTATGCCAACAAGCTAGGCCCCAAAGCCTATACCTTAGTAGATTTAGGACACCATCTGCCCAATGCCAACATAGAGCAAATTGTGGCTTTATTACTAATGGATGGCAAGTTAGGCGGTTTCCATTTTAATGATTCTAAATATGGCGACGATGATCTCACTGTCGGCAGCATCAATCCTTACCAATTGTTTTTGATCTTCAATGAACTGATAGAAGGGATGAACGCCCGAGGAATGAATCATGCGTCTGACTTAGGTTGGATGATTGATGCTTCTCATAACATCAAAGATCCTTTAGAAGATTTATTGCAATCGGTAGAAGCCATTAAAATAGCCTATGCACAGGCCTTGCTGGTAGATACCCAGGAACTGGAAAAGGCCAGAGAAAGCAATGATGTGGTGCGGGCGCAGGAAATTTTACAAGAGGCCTACCGTACTGATGTGCGGCCGCTGGTAGCCGAGGCACGCTTACGGGCTGGGGCTGCTTTACAACCTTTGCAAGTGTACCGTAGTTTAAACGTACGGGAAAACCTGATTAAAGAAAGAGGCCTTAAAACGGTGGCTACCGGCTTATAGCTTTATAGTTTTAACCGTATAACTGATGTTCAAAGCATTTTAAAATACCTTGTAAATAAACCCATAACTAATTATTTTAACCCAGATTGATGAAAGTAGGCCTTTTTATACCTTGCTATGTAAATCAGTTTTACCCACAGGTAGGCATTGCAACATTAGAGCTATTAGAAAAACTAGGCTGTGAGGTAAACTATCCGGTAGGGCAAACTTGCTGCGGCCAACCAATGGCTAACTCTGGCTATGAGTCCTTAACAAAGGATTGTAATGAGCTATTCACGAAAAACTTTGCTGGGTACACGCATATTGTTTGTCCGTCTGGCAGTTGCGTATTGCATATAAAAGATCATTTACATTCGCAAAAAAATGAGCCAGCCGCTGCCAGCATCCGCCATACTATTTATGAGTTAACCGAATTTTTGACGGATGTGTTAAAGGTAGAAAAGCTCAACGCCAAATTTCCATATAAAGTAGGCATGCACCAGAGTTGCCACGGCGAAAGAGGCTTACATCTGTCGCAAATGACAGAATTAGTGGCAGCACCCTTCTCTAAGCCCGAGAAATTACTCCGTATGGTAGAAGGCATTGAGTTAATTGCATTAGACAGGAAAGACGAGTGCTGTGGGTTTGGCGGCACCTTTTCTGTATTTGAAGAAGCTGTTTCAGCCAAAATGGGAAAAGACCGGGTGCAGGACCATGTGGAGCATGGGGCTCAATACATAACAGCAGCCGATATGAGTTGCCTGATGCACATGGAAGGCATTTTAAAACGACAGAAAAGTAAGGTGCAGGTAAAACATATTGCGGAAATACTAAATGCAGGATGATAAAATCAAACACGTAAGCAAACATTCCTTCCCATGAATCACAACGGAACAAAAGATCATGCAGAATTAGCAGAGAAGTTCAACCGAGATGAAGAACGGGTAAACTGGCATGACCGCACCTTATGGTGGATTCGCCAGAAGCGGGATAAAGCGGCCTGGTCCTTAGGAGACGAGTGGGAACCTTTACGGGAAGAAGCCTCCCGTATCAAATCCCATACCTTATCTAATCTGAGTGAATACCTGCAAGAATTTGAAAAAAATGCACAAGCAAATGGCATGACCGTGCATTGGGCTGCGGATGCTAAGGAGCATAACCAGATCGTACACAGTATTCTATCCAAGCAAAACATTCAGCAGATTGTCAAAAGCAAATCAATGCTTACCGAAGAATGCCATCTGAATGATTACCTGAAAGAAGAAGGCATTGATGTAATAGATACCGATTTAGGCGAGCGGATTGTGCAGTTAGCTGAGGAAACGCCTAGTCATATTGTTTTGCCTTGTATTCATTGGAAAAAAGAAGAAATAGGGGAGTTATTTCACCGGCACTTAGGTTCACCGGAAGGCGTAATAGATCCCTCTTTTCTAACTAATACCGCCAGAGTGCATTTGCGTGAAAAGTTCTTAACACGCCGTATTGCCATCACCGGAGTCAACTTTGCCATTGCCGAAACCGGTGAGTTTGTGGTGTGTACCAATGAAGGAAACGCCGATATGGGGGCTCATCTGGCGGATGTACATATTGCCTGCATGGGTATAGAAAAACTTATACCTAAACGGAAAAATTTAGGTGTATTTCTCCGGTTATTAGCCAGAAGCGCCACCGGGCAGCCCATTACTACCTATTCCAGTCATTTTAAGAAACCCCGGAAAGGACAGCAGCTACATATTGTATTGGTAGACAACGGACGAAGCACGCAGCTAGGCCGGGAAGATTTTAGGAACTCACTCAAATGTATCCGGTGTGGCGCTTGTTTCAATACATGCCCGGTTTACCGGAGAAGTGGCGGCCACAGTTACCACAATGCCATTGCCGGGCCTATCGGGTCAATTTTAGCGCCTAATTTAGATATGCGACAGTATAAAGATTTGCCTTTTGCTTCTACCTTATGTGGTTCTTGCAGCAATGTATGTCCGGTAAAGATTAATATACACGAACAATTGTATCAATGGCGGCAGGTACTAACAGAAGAAGGCTACCAACCCAAATCCAAGTATATGGCGATGAAAGCCATGGCTACTACTCTCTCTAAGCCAACGTTTTTCAATATAGCCGGAAAAGCAGGCAGATGGGCTATGAAACTGGTGCCAGGTGTGGTAAGTAACCAGTACAATCCCTGGTATAAGGAACGGGAAATGCCAGAGCCGCCCAACGAATCGTTTACAGAATGGTATCAAAAAAACAGAAAGAAAAAAAATGAGCAGTAGAGAAGCCATATTAGCCGCTGTAAAAAAGAGCCAACCGGAACTGCTGCCTTTGCCCCAGCAAGACTATGTCTCTACTGTACCTGGGGACGTGCAACGGTTTAGTGACACCCTGGAATCAATTGGAGGAAAATCCTATCTGCTGAACCAGGAAGAAGGTGTACTTGAAGTGATAGCCAAGCTCTTTCCGGATGCTAAACGGGTAGTTTCTGTAGATACCTCTATTACTGTTCATTATCTGCACGAATACGAAAGTATTGTACACCATTCGTTACAGGATGTAGATGTGGCTATCATTAAAGCCCAGTTTGGCGTGGCAGAAAACGGCGCTGTTTGGGTAACAGAAGAAGAATTGAAAATCAGGGTGATGCCTTTTATCTGTGAACATTTAGTAGCTATTGTGGATGCAAAAGAGATAGTACCCAACATGCATGAGGCCTATAACCGGATTGGCTTGGCGGAATATGGTTTTGGCGTTTTCATTGCCGGGCCATCTAAAACAGCCGATATTGAGCAATCCTTGGTATTGGGAGCACATGGGCCCAAAAGCATGACGGTACTTATTAGATAGCCGGGTACAAAATTAGTATAGCAGGGGTACATATATAGCTGCCGCCTTTTTTGGGTATGTATTACTTTTTTGTTATAATCCATTTCTACGGTGGATACCAATTCATTTCTTTACTTTTTATAGTTGATTTGCATTGTAGTCGTCAAATTTACCTCACCTAAAACCTGCCTCTCCCATGAACGACCAATTAGCCTTACCTGTCGGCATCACCCTGGACCGCTTCATTATGCGCAACGAAGCCGATTTCCCCTTTGCCACCGGCGAGCTTTCCCAATTGCTGCGGGATATTGCCTTAGCCGGAAAAATTGTCAACCGCGACATTAACCGTGGAGGTCTTTCGGACATCAGCGGCCAGTTTGGTTCGCAGAATATTCAGGGCGAACACCAGCTGAAATTAGACGTAATTGCCAATATCCGCTTCATCCGGGCTTTAAAGAATGGAGGAGAAGTATGTGCCATTATCTCAGAAGAAGATACAGAGCTTATTCCTACTGGCAATAACAAAGCAAAGTATATTGTAGCCATAGATCCCTTAGATGGCTCCTCGAATATAGATGCCAATGTATCGGTAGGAACTATCTTCTCAATTTACCGGCGGGTAACGCCCACTGGGACAGTACCCACCATAGGCGATGCTCTCCAAAAAGGAGACATGCAAGTGGCGGCTGGCTATATTTTGTATGGTTCCTCTACCATGCTTGTCTACACTACCGGAAGGGGCGTCAATGGCTTTACGTATGACTATTCGTTAGGCGAATTTTTTCTTTCCCATCCCCAGATCAGGACCGCCCCTGTTGGCAATATCTATTCGTGCAACGAAGGCAACATGGATGATTTTCCTGTTGCTGTTCAGCAGTATTTGCACAAGTGCCGCGAACAACGTCTCATTGGCCGGTATATAGGTTCCCTGGTCGGTGATTTTCACCGCAATTTGCTCAAAGGAGGTGTATACCTGTACCCGGCTACCCTCAAGAATCCGGAAGGTAAGCTGAGGTTAATGTACGAATGTTTTCCTTTAGCCTATATTGTTGAACAAGCGGGCGGTGCGGCGTGTGACGGAAAACGCCGTATCCTGGATATTATGCCTGATTCTATGCATCAGCGGGCACCTTTGTATATTGGATCAGCTAAGATGGTGGAAGATATTTATTCTTTGCATTTTACCCATGCCAGCTAATGCCCGCAAGTGTGAGCAGTTGTAATCCAGTGATTTACATTAAGCTAGGGACACAATCACACTAGAAGAGCTAGTTTTATTGACCATATAGAAGATTTAAGCCTATACGCTTATTTTAATAGAATGATGCGGATATACCTAGATTGATTTAGTTTAGTAGGATTTTTGAAATGAATAGGATAAAATTGAGAAACTAAATTAATAAAATCTGTACCTTTCGCCATGGGAGAAACTAAAACTGGAAATTACCGCTGGACAATTTGCGCCTTACTTTTTTTTGCGACCACCATCAATTACATAGACAGGCAAGTGATCGGCCTGCTAAAACCCACCCTCGAAAAAGAATTCAGCTGGAGTGAAACCGACTATGGAAATATTGTAATGGTTTTTGCTGCCTCCTATGCCTTCGGGTATGTTATATTCGGTAACTTCATCGACAAAATAGGTACAAAACTGGGGTATTCTATTTCCATCATCATCTGGAGCATTGCTGCTATGGCCCATGCCCTGGTAAAAAGTACATTCGGGTTTGGGGTGGTAAGGGGCTTATTAGGTTTCGGAGAAGCCGGTAATTTCCCGGCAGCAGTTAAGGCAGTGGCCGAGTGGTTCCCTAAAAAAGAACGTGCCCTGGCTACTGGTATTTTCAATTCCGGCACCAGCATTGGAGCGGTGGCTGCCCCTATTCTGGTTCCCTGGATTCTGGGGGCGTATGGCTGGCAGGAAGCCTTTCTAATTACAGGAGCAATAGGCTTCATATGGTTGCTTTTCTGGTGGATTTACTACGAAATTCCCTCCCGGCACAAAAAAATCTCTCAGGCAGAGTATTCCTATATCCACAGCGACCACGATCCTGCTACCCCTGAGGGTACTTTAGCTATACCCTGGAGCCGCTTACTGGGCTTCCGGCAAACATGGGTGTTTATTATTGGCAAGATTCTGACCGATCCCATCTGGTGGTTTTTCCTGTTCTGGCTGCCTTCGTATTTCTCCACCACCTTTAACCTGGATCTGACAAAGCCGAGTATGCATTTAGCGGTTGTGTATACTGCTACTACGTTTGGTAGTATCGGCGGAGGGTATTTATCGTCTTACTTAATTAAACGGGGCTGGCCAGTACTAAAAGCCCGGAAAGCAACCCTGCTTCTGGTGGCCTTTGCTGTACTACCTATTATACTGGCCAGGTATGCTACAAATATTTGGGTGGCCGTAGCCATTATAAGTATTGCTGCGGCAGCACACCAGGCCTGGAGTGCCAATATTTTCACCGTGGTTTCTGATATCATTCCTAAAAGAGCAGTAAGTTCTGTGGTAGGTATTGGCGGCATGGCGGGGTCTATTGGCTCTACATTGTTTCCTCTGCTAGTAGGATCGTTACTGGATTATTACAAAGCGGCTGGTAACATCGGCGCTGGATATAATATACTATTCATCATCTGCGGACTAGCGTATTTTGTAGCCTGGTTTATTATACACCTGCTTACCTCCCGGATGAAGCCTATTGCCTTGTAGCTAAAGCAGCTACCTTAAAAGAGAATTACTGCTACAAAATGAAATTTATCAAGTGATATTGTGGTTAGTAAAACATTAGGATTGTAGTAAGTGTTTGTATAAGAAGTATTTATTGTGTTTAACTTATTGATCAGCTACGTATGCGCCGGATCAGCGAACGTTGCAGCTTGAGAGTGTATCTGGTAGCCATGTAAAAAACAATGTTTGAAAATGAATAAATTGCTGAAGTATTTCCTTTTATTGCTCACAGCCTGCTTTTTAGTATACTGCCAGGCCAATAAACCCAAAGAATCAAAACAGGCAGTCGCCGTTGCAGAAAACAAAGTATTGCCAAGCGAAAAAATAGATTTTACTACGTCTCCGGTAATTTCTCCACAGCAGTCTATTCAGATGATGCAGGTAGAAGATGGATTTGAGGTAAAATTAGTTGCGGCCGAACCTTTAATCAGTGCCCCGGTTGCCCTAAGTTTTGACGGAAAAGGCCGCATATGGGTAGTAGAAATGAATGGCTATATGCCTGACACTGTTGGAACGGGTGAAGATATTCCCAGCGGCAAAATAGTTATTCTGGAAGATAGCAACAACGATGGCATGGCCGACAACCGCAAAGTGTTCCTGGATTCGCTGGTTCTGCCACGGGCTATGTGTTTAATTGAAGATGGAATACTGGTTGCTGAACCTCCACGCCTTTGGTACTACCCAATAAACAATGACCAGCCAGGCAAAAAAGTATTAGTCGATGATAAGTATACAGAAGGCGGCAACGTAGAGCACCAACCCAATGGGTTATACCGGGCTATGGACAACTGGATTTATAATGCTAAATCTACGAAACGCTACCGCAAAAGAGGCAATACCTGGGAAATAGACCGTACCCATTTCCGGGGCCAGTGGGGCATAAGCCAGGATAATTACGGACGCTTGTACTACAATACCAATTCCGAAAATTTACTTGGCGATTACTTTACACCTGGGCTAGGAGCTACCAACACCAATCAGCGCAGTGTGGCAGGCTATGTCAAGAAAATAGTAGCCGATAACAAGGTGTATCCGGCCAGGCCCACCCCTGGTGTTAACAGAGGATACATGAAAGGAGTGCTCAATGATAGCCTTCAGTTGGTAGATTTTACGGCTGCCTGTGGGCCATTAGTTTACCGGGGAGAGTTATTTGGACCAGCCTATGCCTCTAATGTTTTTGTAGCCGAACCGTCAGCTAACCTGATCAAGCGAAACATTCTAGCGGAACAAGGCTATGTAGTGAATGGAAACCAAGCCTACCGGAACAAAGAATTTCTAAGAAGCCTGGATGAACGTTTCCGGCCGGTGAACCTGCACAATGCACCGGATGGCGCATTATACATCGTAGATATGTACCGGGGTATAATTCAACACAAAACGTATCTTACTACTTATCTCAAAAAGGAAATCGGCCTTCGCCAGTTAACACAGCCCTTAACTAGTGGCCGCATATATAAAGTGGTTCCCAAAGGCAAAAAGGCAAAGTTGAGCCGCCTGCCTGAAGATGCCACAGGCTTAGTAAAATTGCTGGCTCATGAAAACGGCTGGATACGGGATTACGCACAGCAAAAGCTAATTGACGGGAGACTGACAGAAGCTATTCCGGCTCTGCGGCAAGCACTACAAGAAAAGAATAAACCTTTGCTGGTTATGCATGCACTCTGGACACTGGAAGGATTAGGTGCGCTTACCACTGAAGAAGTACGTGGCCTGTTACAAGAAAAGGTATGGCCCATGCGGATGCAGGCATTGAGTGTGTTACCCTCCGTACTCACGAAAACAAGTTACACACAATACCTGCCAGTGCTGACACAGATGCTCGAACAGAAAGATACGTTAGCTGCTCCCTATGTAGCTTTTTTAGCTCATTATATCCAGCCATTTGACCCATCGGCAGCTGATCAGTTATTGGCAAAAGCAACAAAAACCTATCCCAACAACAGTTATGTGGCAGATGCAGTCATCAGCAATTTGGAAGGCCGTGAAAGTGTATTTCTAAGTCAGATAACGGCTAGTGTACCCGATACCAGCGTTGCTATTTATAAACAATTGCAGCGGGTAACGGCCTATATTGAGAATAAGCAGGCAAGCCGCAATCCGGAAATCTTAAAAAAGCAGTTCCCCAAGGGCGTAGCTATGTTTACCACCATTTGCCAGACTTGCCATGGCCAGGATGGTAATGGCGTAGCTTCTCTGGGACCGCCGTTAAATCAATCGGAGTGGGTAACCGGCGACAAGGAAAAGCTTATATCTATTGTGCTCTATGGCTTAACGGGCCCGGTAGAAGTAAAAGGACATCTGTACAAAGCTCCTGAAATAAACGGCGATATGCCCGGCATTGGATATAATAAAGATTTATCTGATGAGGATGTAGCTCAGTTATTAAGCTTTATCCGGAAATCGTGGCGGAATGATGCTGCGCCGGTTAAAGCGGAGGAGGTAGTAAAAACCCGTGAGAAGTTAAAAGGACGCCAGAAAGCATTTACTGTGGAAGAGTTGAATAAAATATAACCTTTCACTACGCAGCTCTGATATAAAAAATAAGAACCTCTTAATCTTATTAAGAGGTTCTTGAGCAGAAGAAAGCAAAAAGTGGCTTATTACTTTCCACAGCTATATTCATAAATCGTCTGAGAAGTACTGGTAGGAGTAGTAACCGTGCTTTTCACCGGATACCCTTGTTTGTTTAATTCCCATTCATAGGTAGTTACTGTGCCATCACTATCTGCTGTTTTAGAGATGAGGTTTTTGCTTTTCAGCATGTCTGCCGTAACATCCGTTGGATCAACTATACTGGGAATAATGAGCTTCTCTACATCTGTTGTATAAGTGTAAGTAATTTCATAGCCATCGCTGTCTCCATTAGGCGACTTGTCGATGCGCTGCTTTACCAGATTGCCATTTTCAAATACATAGGTAATCTGAGAAGTTTTTGTGTCCTCAAAGTCATGGGTAGCAGTGGTTTTAGCAATAATGGTGTTGCCATCGTAGCTATACTCGGTAGTAGGATCATATTCAAAGTAGTGGTCATTTTCGGTAACTATTTTGATAATCCTGCCTTGTGTATCGTAGGTATAATTCCTTTGCGTACCTGCCCGGTAAGCAGAGAAATTATATTCAATAAGTTTATTTTGCTCATTGTACGTATAGGTTTCGGTAATAATCCTGAATGAATCCGGATCGCCGTTATTAGAATCGTGCACACGCTTGGTGAGCCGGCCATTCGCATCATAGATATAGTCTGTAAAATTTCCATAGGAACTGGTTTCTTTTACTACGCGGCCATTCGCATCGTAGGTATATTCTATAAAGTTATCAGTTGAATTATTTTGCTTTATAAGCCGCCCCTTGGAATCGTAGGTGTACTGGGTAAATGATCCGTTTCCTACCTGGCTGATTTTTGTAACCTGGCAAGTATCCTGCACTGGTTTAGGATGTGTAGGTTTAATTATTTCAATGAATTGCTGGCAGCTAAAGAATGAGCTATATGCCAGCATAAAAAACAATAAACTTCGGAATTTTAAAGAAATACGCATAAAATAGGTAAGGTTAGGAAAAAATATAAGCAAGCTAGTAGGTGAGTGTTATAGTATTAGTCAGGAAACTACATCTTCATTTATGGCCTTTTGATTTGCTGCCAAAGGGCAAAAACGGGGATTGATAATCTCTATAAAAAATAATAGCTTGTCTGAAAAATATAGATTCACTATTGAGACTGGTGTTCATGCATACCATATAGCCATTGTTATTCATTTGTAAAGATGATACAGAAAAACCAAAGAAAAAATACCCATTTCTGGGTATTTTTTCTTCAGATGGATTAATAAGAGTTTGTTCAGGCAATGTATGGGTCTTTGTATATGCTGCTGAAAATACTGAAAACAAGTATTGACTAGTTCGTATTTTTTCTTTAGTATTCATTGGTAGCTGAAGCCAACATTAGTAGAGATTCATAAGCGAAACCCAATACTATCTCTACTGTTTTAAGCTTTTTATGCTTGCTATAGTTCTGCTTTTACCTAACCACCTGTTTTATGAAATACATACTCCTGCTATCTGCTTTTTTTCTTCAAGTCACCAATGTTTTTTGCCAGATTCCAGCAGCTACGCTAGCTAAAATAGACTCTCTTTTCAAGCCTTATCAGAGCCCTGCTTCCCCGGGTTTTGCAGTGGCTATCGTCAAAGATGGAAAATTGACTTTTAGTAGAGGCTATGGTATGGCCAATCTGGAATATGATATTCCTATAACCCCGTCTACTATTTTTCATATAGCTTCCGAATCTAAGCAGTTTACGGCCTTTTGTATTGTGCTGCTTTCACAAAAAGGTAAACTGACATTAGAGGATGATATCCGTACGTATTTGCCCTATGTGCCTGATTTTGGCAAGAAAATTACTATCCGGCATCTGCTTACCCATACAAGCGGCCTTCGGGATCAGTGGCAGGCACTCAGTGTTGCCGGCTGGCAAATGGATGATGTTATTACTCAGGAGCAGGTTATTAAGATGGTCTCTCACCAAAAAGAGTTGAATTTTGCTCCGGGCGACCAGATGATGTATTGTAATACGGGCTATACGTTGCTTGCTGAAATTGTTAAAAAAGTGAGTGGCCAGAGTTTGAGACAGTTTGCAGAACAAAACATTTTTCAGCCACTGGGTATGAAGCAGACACATTTCCACGACAATTATGAAGAGATAGTTAAAAACAGGGCGTATTCTTATCAACCCGCAGAGAATGGCAAGTATGCACACAGTGTATTAAGTTACTCGACTGTTGGCGCTACCAGTTTGTTTACCACCGTGGAGGACGAAGCCAAATGGCTGCTGAATTACCAGACAGGCAAAGTAGGAGGTAAAGAGGCTATCGAGCAAATGTATCAGACGATGGTACTTAATAATGGCAAAAAATTAAAATATGCCTTAGGTTTAAACATTGACACCTATAAAGGATGGAAACGGATTGCACATGGCGGAGGTGATGCGGGCTACCGGACGTTAGCCTGCCGCTTTCCTGAAAAGGATTTAGGTATTATTCTGTTCAGTAATTTATCAATCGCTAATCCGTATGGAATGGCTATGCAGGTAGCCGATTTGTTTTTAGAAGATAAATCTGCTCCTACATCCGAACTTACTTCTACTGCCAACTTTGCCACAGATACTACACTTTATAAATCCTATATTGGCTCCTACAGCTCAGACCAGGGGTTTGTAGGAAATATCTATGTAGATAGCAGCCGCCTGTTTGTTAAAATTAATCAGACACCTTTTTTAATGAAACCCACCGGAAAAAATCAGTTCAGTATTCTGGATGGCTACATTACCTTTGCATTTGATAACCCGGTTAACGGCTTAGTTCCGGGTATCAGGCAAACAATTGGGGATCAGGAGATGTATGTAAAAAGATTTGCCCCTGTTACCCTTACACCTCAAAAACGGGCAGCGTATATAGGTACATATTATAGTGATGAATTAGAGACTACATATCAGGTGGTGGAAGAAAATAATCAGCTCGTATTAAGACACCGGAAACACCCAGACATGCCGCTGACTCTTACAAGTCCCAACCAATTTTCAACCAAACAATGGTGGCTGAGCAACCTGATCTTTACCGAAGATGCCAAAGGTAAGATCAACGGTTTCCAGGTAAACGATCAACGAATACTGCATTTGAAATTTAAGCGGATAAAGTAGGTTGTTTTCCTTTCCTGTTAATTTGGCTGTTATTTCAATTTGATTATGAGCTTTAGGAATGCTTGCATAGCTTGCAAACATTCCTAAAGCATTTTAAAGGCACTATACATTTTATACTTTTGCTGTGGGCTTAATAAGTCTGCGTACCAATACCACTATTTTTTCGAGTATAGCCCCTAAGATGAGTCCGCCAATAGCGCACACCACAGCTTTCGCCAGCCATGCAATAATGGGTACTCCGGCAAGGGCATGTTCTATAGCTTGCAAGCCATGATGCAAAACCGGGATGCCGTGTGCAATAATTTCTGCGCCTACCCATAGCATGGCGGCTGTGCCAATGTAGCCAAGTGTTTTTAAAAACAGCGGCATCCACTTTACTATGCCCCTGCCAATTTTTTGAATGTTGGGTTTTTTAGAATTTTTTGCCATATGCAGCCCAATATCATCTGCTTTTACAATTAAGCCAACAAACCCATATACCGCGGCGGTAATAAACACAGCTACACATAACATTACCACAATTTGTGTTACCAGAGGGTCTTCGGCTACAGTGGCATAGGCAATGGCAATAATTTCAGCTGACAGAATGAAGTCTGTACGGACAGCCCCTGTTACTCTGGCTTTTTCCAACTCCTCCGGTGTAATTACCTTTACTTCTTCCTGTTGCTCGTGAGCAGCCGGATGCTTGCTGAACATGGAATGCACTTTTTCGTAGCCCTCAAAGCATAGATAAGCGCCACCCAGCATAAGCAGCGGCTGTATAATCCAGGGGGCAAAAAAGCCCAGAAGCAAAGCCGCAGGCCCGAGCAATAGTGCTTTATTGATCAGCGACCTTTTGGCAATTTTATAAATAATGGAGAGTTCACGTTTAGGGTCCAAACCTACCACGTACTTGGGCGTTACGGCCGTATCGTCAATAACAATACCAGACACTTTACCTGTAGTTTTTGCTACCTGTGCGGGAACATCATCCAGACTGGCTGCGCTTACTTTTACCAGGGCAGCCACATCATCTAATAGAGCGAGAAGACCTGTGCTCATTTCGTATTTACCATTTTTTTGGAGAGAACTATTTTCTTGCTCACTTTCATATGTTTTCGATTGACAACTTCTGCTTCATCACTGCCCATAAAGGCAGGCGGATAACTGCAGACCTTCCGTTGAACGTACAAGTATTCTTCAATGTTCGTATAGCCATCAATATTGCCTGTAAAACAGCTCATATACTTGCTTTTATATAAGATAGCTGTATCTTCAAATCTCCATTAAAGTGGTGGCCGTACAGCAATTTCTGTCAGATCAATAAAACACAAAGAGCAGGCAAATATAAATGTATCTGGTGTACTTACCAGAGTTTGCTTATCTCTTTTCTCATGGTAAGTTACCTTATAAACTTTATCCAATGGCTTGTTGCTTGCTGAGTTACGGCCACCGGGTAGAAAATTATTTATCAGGCAATGACTGTATTATATTTGCTACCTTACAAAAAGTATCTCCAGGAATGTGTGTGACTGGCAGTGCGGATAGTTTAGCCGGCAACTGAAGTAAAAAGTACCTGAATGCATAATATACTTGATTGACCAACCACCAACCCTCATGCGTCTATTTTATTTACTAAGTATCCTGTTCGTACTGCAAAGTGTAAACCTTCATGCGCAATCACAGAAATTACTACCCTTTACCCTGAATGGAACAATCAATGCAGATATCGGCACCATAGAATTACGGTTACTGCAAGATCCCAGCTTTTACCCGGAAGCTTTACGGAATTTAACAGCTCCCGTAAAAAACCGCCAATTTACATTTAGCGGCTATCTTCCCTCGCCGCAAGGCTTTCAATTACTGTATAGTGATAATTATGTTTCAGGCGAATTTGTAATTGAGGCGGGCAAGCAAGCTGTACACTTCAACATTGACTCCAGCTTTCAAACGCCGCATGTACAAAATGTAGCAATGAAAGAATATGAGCAGGAATATCTTCCGGCATTTAAACAAGTAAGGCAGGACAGAAATTTGCTGAATAAAAAACGGGATAGTTTAAACCGTGTGTACGAACGCAAATTACCTGCTTCTGTTAATCTTAGCTTAGAACGGGAACGGAAGGAGCAGTATAAGAAAAATGATGAAACTTTATTGGCATATGTAAAAACTCATCCGAATTCACAGTTTGCTTTCTGGAAGTTTGCTTACCTGTTAAATTTTGGATATGAGCTTATTTTTGATACTATTTACTATCACTTCTCCAGTCCAATAAAAGGGAGCTATGCCGGAAAAGTGCTCGCAGACAGGTTAGCTACGGCAAGTATACTCAGTATAGGAAAACCATTTCCTTCTTTCCCAGTAGTAGACAAACAAGCTAACAACTATAGCACAGCTTCATTTTCAAAGGCTACTTATACACTGGTTGATTTCTGGTATAGTAACTGTGCTCCCTGTGTTGCTCAGTTTCATGAATTAAAAACCATTTATGACACCTATAAAAGCAAGGGATTTGAAATTATAGGCATCTCTACAGATAAACCGGCACATAAAGAGGCATGGCAGCGGATAATTGCTAAATATGAGCTTGTATGGCCACAATACTGGGATGTTGCTGGAAAAGAAGCCAATAAATTATCTATCAATGCTTTTCCTACAAATGTTTTGTTAGATAAGAATGGAAAAATAGTAAAGAAAAATATCAAACCTGCTGAACTAAACCAGTTTTTGTCAGAGCAAAGCAGTGAATAAATCTTTACCAGAGCTACGGAGAAGTCTTTACAACTACTATTTTGTAACTTGGGTGCCACAGGAAAAACAACCCTGGTAACTATACGGCTATAGGCTTACGTATAGGTTGCCTAGTTAAACTATATGCACAATGACCACTAAACTATCTCAATCAGGAGTGAAAGCCTTAGGCCTGGGTGCCGTAGCCGGTATGCGTTCCATGTCAGCACCAGCCGTTCTAAGCCATTTTCTTTCAAAACCAGCCTGGCCGCCTCTTCATACGCCGCCCTTTACTTATTTGCAGCATTCAACTGTTGCCACCGTTTTTAAGGTGTTGGCCCTCGCAGAGCTGATCACAGATAAGTTACCCCACGTGCCGAACCGCATTATCCCTGCATCTTTAGTTGTGAGAACTATCTCAGGTGCGGTGGTGGGCATGGCCTGTAGTGAAGAAAGCGGCGCGGCAAAAGTGAAGGGTGCTTTGCTAGGTGGATTAGGAGCTATAGCGGCCAGTTATGCATTTTTTTATCTGCGTAGAAAACTGGTGAAAACTACTGGTCTGCCGGATGCAAGTATTGCCCTGCTGGAAGATGCACTGGCTATCTCGGTCGGTACAGCATGCATGAAAGTATAAGTGTAAGCTAATTCAATAAGTCAATTATATAGTCATACATGGCTGTAACGGATACCTATATTTTATTGCTTGGTTGTTTTGACACCAAAGGCGAACTGTTTTCTTTTCTTCGCAACTGCATACTGGCACAAGGGGAAAGGGTTATAAGCCTCAACACTGGTGTTATGGGAACAACCAACCTTTTTCCGGTAGACTATGAATCCGATG
The DNA here is from genome assembly GCF_030503435.1 of Rhodocytophaga aerolata. Classification (GTDB taxonomy): domain Bacteria; phylum Bacteroidota; class Bacteroidia; order Cytophagales; family 172606-1; genus Rhodocytophaga; species Rhodocytophaga aerolata. Next base: position 46,603 of record NZ_JAUKPO010000002.1, on the reverse strand, counting down.
TGATAGCCTTGGAAGGGGGCACCACTATAGCAGAGCTGAGAGATAAAAAAGACCGTGGCTATGCCGTAGAAATAATGGGAAAAGGTGCTGCCAGCATTGTAGCCCGGCTAATGGAAGCTGGAGGAATGAAGGCGGCTATTGGAATGGGTGGAGGAGGTGGAACCTATATTGCCCTTTCTGCTATGCAACCTATTCCCTTAGGTATACCTAAACTGTGTTTAACAACCATTGCTGCTAAAGATGTTTCCAGGCAAATGGGAAGCAAAGATATTACCCTTATGCCTTCCATCGTGGACCTTTCAGGGCTCAACAGCATTAGCCAGCTACTTATTAGCCAGGCGGCTTCGGCTATTTGTGCCATGGCAGCAATAACGCCCACGCCTGAAGCGATTAACAGCAAACGCATTGCCATAAGTATGTTTGGCAATACCACAGCTTGTGTAGAAAAGTGCAGTGAACTGCTCCGTAATCAGGGGTTTGAAGTATTTGCTTTTCATGCCACCGGCATTGGGGGCAAAACCATGGAATCATTAATAAGCGAGGGCTATTTTACGGCTGTTTTAGATATTACTACCACAGAACTAGCCGACGAGTTATGTGGAGGCATCTTAAGTGCCGGGCCAGACCGGTTGAATGCGGCTGCGCGGAAGGGAATCCCTCAAGTAGTTGTTCCTGGCTGCCTGGACATGGTAAATTTTGCCCAACTAGATACTGTACCTGACCATTACCAAGGCAGGCAACTATATAGCTGGGCACCAGACGTCACGCTAATGCGAACCAACAAGGAAGAGAACAGCATGCTAGGCGAAAGTCTTGCCAGAAAAGTGAATCAGTCAACAGCCCCAGCTGCTATTTTAGTACCTTTGAAAGGCATCTCTCAGATAGGGATAGCCGGTGGCGTATTTCATCAGCCCGAAGCAGATAAAATTTTGTTTGAAGCTATTAAAAAGCATATAGCAGAACACATACCTGTTGTAGAAGTGGATGCATCGATTAATGACGAAGTGTTTGCCGAGCAAGCCGTACAGATTCTGTTGAGGCTGATACAAAGCCAACAAAGGAATATTTAATAAAAATTAATATACTATACCGACAACCTAACGTTGAATTATGCCAAACCCATGGACAGGTAAGGGAAATCCTTATACACGACAAGAAGTAAAAGACCGTTTGCGTGCTACCATCAATCAACAGAAAGCTATTATTGCCGCAGGTGCTGGTACGGGAATCAGTGCTAAATTTATTGAAAAAGGCGGGGCCGATCTGCTCATCATTTACAATTCTGGCCGTTTCCGGATGTCGGGCCATGGCTCTACGGCCGGCTTAATGGCGTATGGAGATGCCAATGCAGTGGCTATGGAAATTGGCGAGTTTGAAGTATTGCCGGTAGTGGAAGAAGTTCCGGTAATCTGTGGCGTACATGGCTCGGACCCGAGAAGGCGGATGTGGCATCATCTATTGAAAGTGAAAGAAATGGGTTTTTCAGGAATTAATAATTTTCCTACCCATGCCATTGTGGACGGGCAATTCAGAAAGATTCTGGAAGAAACAGGAATGGGTTTCGATAAAGAAGTAGAGATGGTACGCATAGCCCATAAAATGGATTTGTTCTCTATTGTGTATGTAGCCAAACCCGAAGAAGCCAGGCTAATGGCGGAAGCCGGTGCAGATGCCATTATAGCCCATGTTGGCACAACCGTAGGGGGTTCTATTGGTGTAATAGAAGCTACCTGCACCATGGATGATGCCATTGCCCAGACCCAGAAGATCATAGATGCCGCAAGGGAAATAAATCCTGATCTGTTTTTCCTGACCCATGGCGGGCCAATCAATACTCCCGAGGATGTACGGATCGTTCTGGACCAGACATCAGCGCAGGGATTTGTAGGAGCCTCTTCTCTGGAACGGATGGGGGTAGAAGAATCGTTAACTAATTTAACGCGTACATTTAAATCGCTTACCTTGCCTGTCAGAAACAGAAAATAGTATACCCACAACATTTTTTACGTACATACGTACTTTCTGCACATTCATAAACTTTACGCAGTAGAACTACGTGGTGCAGGGTATGGCCAAGCGGCTTATACATATTTTTTACTTAACAGAAACACCCAACTTTGGCAACCCCAGTTAAAAACCAGGATTTACACGGCAATGTACCAGATTCTTCACCGGCTGTGCTGTTGTTAATTGATCTGATTAATGACTTTGAATTTGTAGACGGAGATGACATATACAATAATCTGTTGCCTCAGGTAGAGGTCATTGTCAACTTGAAAAAGAAAGCCAAAAAAGCTGGAATCCCTGTAATTTACGTCAACGACAACTTTGGTAAGTGGCAATCTGATTTCCGCAAACTCCTTGACCACTGCTTGAAAGAAGGTGTAAAAGGCAAAAAAATCGTAGAGAAGCTACAGCCAGATGAGGAAGATTATTTTGTGCTGAAACCGAAACATTCTGCTTTCTATTCTACCACCTTAGATGTACTGTTGGATTATCTGAAAGCCAAAACCTTAATTATGGCTGGCATTACTGGCAATATCTGTGTGTTGTTCACCGCAAATGATGCCTTTATGCGTGATTTTTCCTTAGTTATTCCCAGTGATTGTGTGGCCTCAGAAAGCAAAGAGGAAAATACCTATGCGCTGGAACAGATGCGTAAATTATTGAAAGCAGATACCAGACCCTCTACAGAGATTGATTTTAAGCAGTTCAAGCCTGTTAAAAAGCAATAAGAATCTCAGCCAATAAATTTCAACGGAATGCAACTTATCATTCATATAAGTAATAAGTGATGTTGATTGGTTGCTTTTGCATTCCTGCTACATACATGAAATTAAAACTTACACAACTGTTGCGTAGATGTTTGTGTTATCGTAATATTGCGATAATATTTTTTATGTATGGGAGTCACTAAAACAGAAAACTTTACTAAAAGTCAGAACCAGTTGGCTGCATATGCCAAGGCACTGGCGCATCCGGCCAGAGTGGCAATTATTGAATATTTGCTGAAACACCAAACGTGTATCTGTGGCGATCTGGTGGATGAATTACCTTTGGCACAGGCCACGGTGTCTCAACATTTAAAAGAATTAAAACAAGTAGGTATTATCAAAGGAGAGATCGAAGGCTCCAGCATATGCTATTGTATAGATAATAAAGTATGGAATGAAGCGAAAGATATGCTGGTAAACCTGTTTATGTCAAAAGTTACAAAAAATACCTGCTGTTAAGTTTTTTTACCTAACTATATCGTATTATTACAATTTGACGATAGGTTTAATACATAACAGCACCGTTTATATGCAATTATTGTATATCATCTTGCCTAGTGTTTCTTTCTAAACTTTTTATTTATCCTGTATGAAATTTACCTTTTCTACGCGCAATGTTGTCTTAGTTATGCTGTTTGTAATCCTTACTAATACATCTGCTACTTTTAAAACAAAACCTATGAAAACACCTATTGTTCCTGCTTCCTTGTATAATCCGATTCAAAGCTACATAAGCTCCGTTACCAAAGAATTTGACCAGATACCTGAGGAAAGGAAAGAATTGTTGACAGAGCTATCAGAATACATCCAGGCAAAGACACAAGAGAATAAGAGGGTAAAGCTCACGTTTATTTGTACGCATAACTCCCGCAGAAGCCACATTTCGCAGATATGGGCACAAACAGCCGCTTATTATTACGGCCTTCAAGGGGTAGAAACTTATTCCGGTGGTACAGAAGCTACGGCATTTAATCCAAGAGCTGTAAAAGCGATGGCGAAGGTAGGATTCCAAATCAATAAAAGCGGCGAGGAGAAAAATCCAATCTATCAGGTAAAATTCACCGATGCTAAGATGCCAGTAAAAGCATTTTCAAAAGTATATGATGGAGAAGGAAATCCCAAAAAAGACTTTGCCGCCATTATGACCTGCTCTCAGGCCGATGAAGCCTGTCCGTTTATTCCAGGAGCAGATACCCGGATTGCCATTCCGTACGACGATCCGAAGGAATTTGATGGAACCTCCCAGGAAGAAGCCAAATATGATGAGCGTACCAGGCAAATTGCCAGAGAGGTATTTTATGCATTCAGCCTGATAAAAAGATAATCGCCCAGCTTACTTACTTCTGCTGCAAAATAGTTGTTATCGATTGCATCAACTCATTGGACTTACGCATGGCCTCACTCAGCGGCAAGCCAGTAGGCAGGCCGGGACGTTTATGCTTGGTTTCTGTCAGCCAGGCGTCACGCATCAGATTTTGCCGCTGGGTTACCAGTTTTACCAGTTGCGGGGCGTCCCCAATTTGGCTTAAACTTTCTACTACATCCGCTGCTTTAGCCACTTCTTTATACCCTAGATACTGTAAAATTTCCCGGGCTATCAGCCAGTGCCCGGTTTCTCCGGGATGTACTCCATCGTCAGCAAGCGCAAAGCCATGTAAGCCAAAGGTGGCATCTACCTGGCGGTGAGCCTGCAAGTATTTTTTCATCGGGTAATGTATATCTACTACCTCCCAGCGGGAATCGGTCTTTTTACTCAATAACCAGTCCGTATACCGGTCAAGCACGGCAGCATAGCCTTCTTTTTTGCCCCGCAGTTCATCGTAATCCGGAGGTGTCATATGAATAAGTCTGGCACCTGTTTTCTCTATCTCTGCATGAAGCCAGTGGATACCCTCCTTAAATTTGGCAAATCGTTGTTCATTAAAAGGTAGATAAATACCATCGTTCATGCCGTAGCACGCAAATACCATATCGGGCTTTGTTTGCTGTAGAACGCGTGACAGCCTTTCATGCAAGTCTGGTCTGGGAAATTTACCATCGGCATGCCCTTCTTCTGAAAGCCCGGAGACCGTTTCGCTGGGTAAGCCTACGTTAATAAACTCAAGTTGCCTATCCGGATGCCGGGCTCTTATGTATGCCTCTAGATAATTTACGTAATTGCCAGCCCAGGTTATGCTGTTGCCTAAAAAAACAATCCGTTTAACGGTAGGGGCAATGGGTTGCGCAAACAAATCAGCTGTCTGCATCATTAAAATAACTAGCAGAAAATAAGGCCCGATGCGTTTAACCATACCTATATGTTTGCAAGTAATACATTATTTGCCTGACAGATTTATGCATTGATGGAAAAGTAGAAACGGTTTGTACCGTATTCTGTACCTTAAAAACCTGGCCCCATATGGCTTTTTGAATAACAGTAGTTATTTTCACTATATGCTGGCAACAGATTAGTAATGCAATCGATAAACTACTATTTAAATTTTGAATATAGAAACTGATTCTGTAATCTTTTTAATCGGAGGAACTTCTCATGGTGGTAAATCTACACTTGCTGAATTGATGAGCACAACCATTCATGCCAATTTGATTTCTACTGATAATTTGGCCCGGCATCCGGGCAGGCCATGGAAAAATCCTCCAGAAGTGGTTCCCATTCATGTACAAGAACATTATAGTTCTCTATCGGTTGAGCTATTAGTAGCCGATGTCTATGCACATTATGAAAAACTTTGGCCAACGATTTCTACCATTATAGAATCTCACATACAAACTTCTACCAAAATAGTCATAGAGGGTTCTGCCTTATTACCTCACCAGGTAAGCAATATACAGAATAAAAAGGTAGTGGCCATTTGGTTATATGCAGGCGCTGATTTTCTGACAGAAAGAATTCGTACAGCCAGTGGCTACCACCAGCGGGTTACTTACGAACAAAAGCTGATAGATAAATTCATTGCACGAACAAATAAATTCAACCGATTAATACTGAAGCAAATAGGAGAATTAAAGTTGAAAGCTATATCGGTTGAGGAGTTTGCGAGCCCAAAGGAATTAATGGAAGCAACTATAAAACACAGTATTCAGTAATACTATATAGTAATTCTGTATATGTGTTGGGGAAACTCCAGTTAAACAGAACGACACATGTACCAGTTACAAAGATATACTAGTTACAAAGGTTAAATAAAACCCTGCAAGCTTCTCACTTGCAGGGTTTTGCTTTTAGCTTACCAAGCCAATCAATCAAGTGAAATGGTTAACAATAGAAAGTTTTATATGAATGTAAGTCTAAGAAAGAACTAAGTACGGGACAAATCCTCGTTTTAAAAACGTAACATATTGATATCTGTCCGCCTAGAACACCAATATACCTGTATAAGATAGATTTACTCTTTAGTGACTGCCCTTGAAGCTACGGCTATGCCATTCCTCTACATGAAGAGTATGCTGTTTTAGAAAACACCAGACAGAGTAGGCTATAGCAGCGATAGTATTTCCAGAAATTTATCTAAGGGTGTAGTTGCTTGAGTAAATTATGACCTTATTTTCCGGGAGTATTTGTCTTTGACATTCCGGCTAATAAACCGGTTCAGACCTTTGCCTGTTTCAGCCAGTTTTTTCATGTGCTCGATGTTTTCACGTCCGGCGCTGGAATACGTGAAAATGTAAATACTGCCGCTGCTGAATTGAACTTTAATGTTGTCGTCGCCGATTTCGTAGGCGTAAATACCCGAACCACCAGCTAAGTTATAATAATATTCCATAGTAATAGTTTTATAATTAACTTATGAAAAGCTAATTAGCAACTATTTCTTGACTTGGGCAGTACACATTTCAGCTATATCTTGCTGTTGTAAGATTGAAAAAATATTCTGCTAAATTTTATACGTCTTATATACGAAATGCACAAGTCTACTGTGTGAAAATGATACCTTATTTTCCGGCTATCCGTTTTGATTGAGCTTGAGAAAAGCCTTCGGCCAAAGCGATAATAAGCTGTTGTTCACTCTCTTTGCTGGAAGCTTGATAGTCCTTTCCATAGAAACGCCATATATCCGCTGTCCTTTTTACTCCTTCATAAAAAACAGCGAGTTGTTTATCAGCAGCGGTTAGCATTACTTTCTGGCCCTGGGGAGTTACCTCTCCTGTAATACTCACCTGGGATTGAACAAGTAATTGATACAACTCAGGAAAAGCTGCTTGAAACAGATGAGCTAATTGCTCCTGAACAGTATATGTATGTTGCTGTTGATACCCTTTTTCAGCTTCTGCCTGCTTTTGCAAATTTGCTTTCAGTACATTAGCTCTTTCTTGAAGTGGATTCATAGGACACGCGTATAAGAATAAATATACAAAATTTACAGGTAAGAAAAGCAGTCAAATCGATAATATAGCAATAGCCATGTATACAGTTGAAGGCATAAAGTAGTTGATCAGCTTGCTTTAAGTACCTGGTCCCAACGGGTAGTATAGCAAGGAGAAAGATATTTTCGCTGCATTGGCCAGTTCGCTTCTTTGGTGGAATGTGTTTGTACAGCAAATTTTACAGGTGATTGAAACTTGTCTGTATGTTTGCGTAACCTCTTATTAATCTGGTCGATGGTAGTCATTAACTGAGTATGTTTTGCCCGGTCTACCTCATCAAATAGATTCTGCTGTATGGCATGGTTGGGTACAATGCCTGTTACAATCACGCCGGCTTTTTTGTAGGCGTAGCCGGGTTTATAAATAGCTTTCAGGCCTTTTAATACATAGTGAATAAGTTCGGGTGTGCTGTCTGTGGCTACTGGTAGGCGCAACGTCTGGCTGTTGCTATATTGCGGCAGGGTCGTATTGAATGTATTGGTGTGAATAAACACTGTAACTACACTAGCGGCTGTACCTTCCTTGCGTAGCTTTTCACTACACTTGAAAACAAAGGAAGATACTGCCTCCTCCATTTCAGTATACGTGGATACATAGTGTCCGAAAGAACGGGAAGTGCAAATAGCTTTTTTTGTCTGTTGTACCTTTTCTAAAGGTAAGCAAGATACTCCTCTAAGTTCATATGCTAAGCGCAAACCCATAATAGTGAGGTGTTTATGTATCCAGCCGTCCGGCATATTTTTGAACTGTAAAGCCGTATGAATGCTATTGGCTTTCAGTAATTTCGCATATTGGCGGCCTATGCCCCACAACTCTTCAATGGGTAGATTTTCTAACAGACTATCAATGTCTGAACTTTCTCTGATTAAACAGACTTTCTCTGATTTTTTGGCTACTTTGTTTGCCGCTTTGGCTAAGGTTTTCGTGGGGGCAAGTCCTATAGAAACAGGAATGCCAGTCCAGTTTTTTACTTTTTCTTTAATATCCTGGGCATAGGTTAGCAACTCCGCCTCCTGCCATCCAGGAAAGCCCAGAAAGCATTCATCTATGCTGTATATTTCTGTTTCCGGCGCCAGCCCAGACAGCACGGTCATGACCCGGTTAGACATATCCCCATACAACTCGTAGTTAGAAGAAAATACGGCTACTTTGTGTTCCTCTATCACTTTTCGGGCCTGAAAGTAAGGTTGGCCCATTTGTATACCCAAAGCTTTGGCCTCATTGGACCGGGCTATGATGGAGCCGTCATTGTTGGATAGTACTATGACAGGTTTATTATTGAGAGAGGGGTTGAATACCCGTTCACAGTTTGCATAAAAATTATTACAATCGCATAAGGCAAACATAGCTTTATCTTTTCCGGTTAAACTTGGTGCATACGGCTATCACTACGCCAAATATCTGAAAGTGCTCCCTGTCTTTTATTTCATAGACAGGATACCCTTCGTTTTCCGGACATAAAAATGCACTGCCTCGTTCGTAGCGCAACCTTTTTACAAAGCATTCACCATTGATAAAGGCTACCACAATATCTCCAGTTTTAGCCTCTACTGATTTATCTACTACTAGCACAGTACCATCAAAAATGCCTGCCCCAACCATAGAATTACCCTCTGCTTTTACAAAATAGGTAGTAGAGTTATTGTCTACTACATAGTCGTGCAGGTTTAAAGGTTTTTCTTCGTAATCATTAGCCGGGCTGGGGAAGCCGGCAGACACCTTACAAGCAAATAAGGGTAACGTTTTTTTGGGAAGTATATTTATAGGGTAGTAGAGGTAAAAAGGCTGCATATTACATCATTTTTAGGATATCAGACAAATGATGAAATTTATACGGAAAATGTCAAGGTATAGCTACAACTTTTTTTGTATATTCGGATTTTGAATAGTATTGATAGAGAGTTAAGTATGAAACCACCTAGACGGAATTCTTACTAGCTACTCTTTTTATTTGTCTGCTATAATTCTGATCATACCGTTCAGCGTATCGCAGTGTAGCAGGCGTAGGCCATTATTCTGAATTTCCTGCCTTACTTCTTCCGGATTGATTATAACTTTATTATAGGAACTTACTTTTTGTACCCAGGTTGGTCCATTTTTCTCGTATAGCAAATCTGTTACACGTACATAGTCTGTAAAATACTCTAAAAAGCAAGTAGCAATTCTCTGTTCATCACTCTTGACATGTATAAATCTGTTATCGCCACTTAAGGAATTTGTATAGTTGCGGAAGGATAGAAGCAATTTGCCACCTCTGGGTAACGTATGGGAAATATCCTGAATGAGTTGATAAATGTCTGCTTTGCTGTCCAGATGGGTAAGTGTATCGCCCCAGCAAATAATCAATTCTGGCGTATCTGATATATACTCTTTGAACTGGCGCATATCTGCCTGCACAGTTTCTACATCTAAGTTATTTGCCTGTGCTTTCAACTCCATAAGAAGCTGTTCATTAAAGTCAATCGCCTTTACCCGGAAACCCAGGTAAGCCAGTGCAACACTTTGAATGCCATGGCCAGCTCCCAAGTCAAAAGCTACTTTGGTAGAAGAAGGAAAGATATTTTGCTCTTTTAGAAAGTTTTCAAATTGCTGTTGCTGTGTGTTAAAATCGCCTGCTATCCAGCTATAGAAGTTGCCCAGATGCTGGTCGTAATGTTGTTTTACCGTCATACATATACTTTTTATGATTGATGGTTACACCCAGAATAAATCACATCGATTTGGCATGTAAACTACGCTTCACTAAGTTTAGTATATTGTCTGCAAAGTAAAATTTTCAAAGCGTAATAGTTAAAATATTTTTCGCTTTAACTTATGTATTATCTGTTAATTAATGATGTTTCTAAAAGCTTTACAACATGCACCAGAGCTATAGAATATAATTTATTTCTTCCACAGATTCCACCATGGTTTTTTGGCTTCTGTGGTATCCTGCGTATTATTGGCCGATGGCAAAGAGCCGGTTTGTAGTGGTATTACGGGTTCTTTGGCAGGAACCGTCGGCTCCGTTAGAGAAACTGCCTTTTTAGGATATGCTTTCCTGGCACGTTTTGGACGGGTAGAGGCCCATTTGTGGATAATTTCCTTTACCTGTAGTTGCATCTTAGCACCTTTTACAGGATCTACCATGTACACAAAGTTGGCATATCCTTCTATAGCCGATACTATATCCGATGAATTGCCCCACTTTTTTCCTTCCAGGCCTTCTGTTTGTAGTTGAAACAACAAAGCCCGGAAGTTGCGTAAGGTTTTGCGTTCTATATTGGGCTTCTCATTTACCACAAGGCCAGTTACTTCTTTACGGCTACCTTTCCGCATGACGAGTGTTTTGTCGGGGTGCAGTATAAAGCCCTCGTCTTCAACAACTTTGTTTATGTTCTTTTTGAGGATATTGACGTTTTTGGTTCCTTCGCCGGAGGTGGAAAAAGTCATATCATCAGCATAGCGGGTATAGGTAAAACCAAACTTTTTTGCTAGTCCCGTTAGGCGGCTGTCGAGCCTGGCGCAGAGAATATTGGTAATAGCCGGACTGGCGGGTGAACCTTGTGGCAAATACCGTTCGCCAGTAGCAATGTACCAGGTTTCTCCATCCAATTCTGCCTCATCTGTATCTGGCTCTGTACATAACAAACTAAGGATAGTGGCTATTGCTTCTGAGTAACCTAAAGTTTGAAAAAGCCCTTTTACACGCCGATACGTAACCGAAGGAAAAAAATCTTTCAGGTCAATATTAATGACTATTTCAGCGCCTACATGGGGTTTTGCGTTGGAAACGATAGACTTGTTTGGTAAAAATCCATGCGCAGCCTCATGTATTTGTATAGGATAGAGTATATTCTGGAGAATCCAGTGTTGTACTTTCTTTAAGCGGGCCATCGGGGCAGATATAAGCCGTTGGCCACCGGTCTTTTTTGGAATGTAATACCGTTTGTAGTGGGTAGTTTTAGATACTTTTCTGGAAAATGCCAGAAAGCGGAGTTCATTTACCGGAATATGAATAGTACTTGCCAGAGAAGCAGCATCTAGTATAACTGGTAACTTCCGGCTAGTTAGTTTTTCTGTATCTGTTAGCGTTTCATTTAAGCCTCCTGAAACCTGTTCACCTAAATAAATAATTTCCTGTTGCTTTTTAGCTCTCCAGGCTTCTGCTTTGTCTTTACGCTGCTGTTCCCGTTTCTGCTTGGTTTCTTCCCGCTTTTTTCTAGATTCGGCTAATCTTTGTTTACGCAATTCCTTCAGCATAGCTTGCTGATCTTCCAGGCGGCGTTTTTCTGTAAGCAATGCACTCAATTCCCGGTGTAATTCTGTTTCTCTGGTAATGATCTGTTCAGAAAGAGAAGGCTGTCCGTTGTCTTTTGGCCAGAAGCCCAGACGCTTCATGTCTTGCAGAATAAATTCGTCTTTGGAAGTTTGCCGGATAAGATCGTATAAATCCTGGCGGTTAGCAGGCCTGGTGCCCTGAGGAAGGTTACTAAGTTCAGACATAAAAGATACTAAAAAAGCAGTGAGTAACTAAACCTTCGTACATTCTGTGGACGGGAATGCTCAACTCGAAGCCGGTAGGCATGGTATATGAGCATTAACTTCCTGAAGTCACACCGTAATCTCATATACCATGCCTACCGGCAATAGTAAAGAGCAAGCCTGTGACGTAAGTGTAGTCTGTAAACATGGGCGGCGATACACCGCCCGGTTTGCAAGGTCTTGAGTTAGTTATCTCACTGCTTTGGGTTAAAAATGTAAAGTTTTTAAATGAAAAACAAATCCGTATGCAGTAGAAGATGTATGAAAATGTAATGAAATTATTGTCTTGTTAATTAGGCATCCACTTGGCCCACCAATGCTCCTTAGTATGGGCTATTCTTAACGCCAATATATGTTCACAAGGACCTTTAAAAAGCTTATTTTGTGAGTAAAAGTAGCAAGTACAAGTAGCTTGTGTCATCCGTTCATCAGCATCTATAACCAGGGAAGGACGGAGCAATTGATTTTGCTCTTTTACAGTGCCTGTAAGTTCTGTAGTGCCATCGGATAAAATTTCTACTTTTACTGTTACCCGCTTGTTGTTCACTAGTTCAGTAGCAGTAGCCTCTCGTGGATTGTCGAAACGGAGTTTATCCATAGGAAGTGGGTCGCGGCTTAATTCCCGTAAGCGGTATATTTTTTTATCTAAATCATAAATTACCCGCCCGGCTTGTGTATAGGCTGCGAGTGCACCTTCTACCAGTTTTTTCTCCAGATTTAATCGTTTAGCTAATGATTGCGAACTTTCCTGCCAGGTTTCCCGCAACGATTTAAATACTAACTCCTTCGTAAAATTGTCTACCTGTGCCCTAGGGGCCATTAAATCAAAGTTGCCTGCCCTGGACCAGTCATTGGCTGTCCAGCCGGATAAACCCAGGGTAAAATTCATATGGCCTAAATCGGCAATAAAAAACGATGGCATACCACTACCCAATACATGTACCGTAAATTTTTGTGTCAGGGGAATAAGCCTTTCTAGAATAAGTAACCGGCGGCGGCCCCAGAGGCGTATTTCATCTGCTTCGGTACCCTGATAAATCGAGCGGTGACAGGTAATTCTATAATTCCAGGGATCAACTTGTAATACCACTGGCTGTCCTGGCCTTAGGATGAAGCGGATAGAACGGGGACCGGTTTTTTCTTTCTGCCGGCGTAACACATAACAGATATTATGTACATCCATCGGATGCAGGTCAAACGTTCGGGCGGGTAATGTCATGGCAGAACTTACCTGCAGAAATCCCCGTACCCAGCTATCTGGCAAATCTATTTTTACTTCTGTATAATCATCTTCTTTGGCTGTTTGCACCTTGAAACCAGCAGGCTCAACCGTAAATTGCGTTTCTTTGTAGTCTCTGATTTTTTGAAATTCATTGTACAGCGCAGCAGAATAATCTATATTGGTTGTGCCACAAGCGAATTCTTGTATATTTTTAAATACTTCGTAGTTACAGCCTAACTTACCATAGGTAGATTCATCCTGGCTAAAGCATTCAAAAAATACTTCGTCAGGATGTACAGTAATAACTGGGTCCAGCACAAACCAGAAATCCTTTTCTTTCTCATACAAGTAATCAAAATATTTTCTGCGGGCTTTGTAGTACGGACCCAATACTGTTTCGCGGGTTTTACCAATCGTGCTTAGTTCTTCTTTAATCGTATTGATTTTAGCTTCTACCTCTGGTTGGTGTGCCGTAAATTGTGCCAGCCAGGCCAGTTCCTGCTGAGCTGCCCACGCCTTGTATTCTGTTTTGTCTTTGGGTTTAAACCGCAAATCAGATACTACTACCCCATTCAGTGCCGAAATAGCTTCCCGGAAAGCAATGTTTTTTGCCAGTGTTCCAATAAAATACGTAGGCTCCCTGGATACATCCGGTGCAAAGGACATTTGGGTAGCGTGGGCATTACTTTCTACAGAAGTGCTGCCATGAAATTTATAATCGAAAAGCATAAGATTAGTAGTTATTGTTCATTGTCCTTTATTTCACAGCTACCTGCCGGGCTGCTACATTTTTGATGACAAGCGGCATCTGAAGTTCAGGATATTTTTTTGACAAATCCCGCATAATTTCAATGCAGGCCGCTTTATCGGCTACGGCCATGGTTACCGACTGACGGGCCATAAGATCGGTAATAAGCTGGGCAATCGTCTGGTGTTTTAAGGCTTCTTTACGCAGAAAACTAAATATTCTGGCTTTAGCCGCCCCAGAACGGTTTACCTGAGAAAGTACAGTAGTAAAATAATATTCCAATTGCGTTATGTTTTGCAGATTATCGGTGGCAAACTGCTCCAGAAAATTCGTAGCAAATACTTGCACCGTTTGTACCGGATGCTGACTGAGTTGCAAAAGATAGGTTTCTCCGTTTTCTTCGTTAAAGAACTTGGTTATCAGTTCCCGGCCAAAACTTTGCACATCGGGCCGGGTGCTATCGCATACGCTGATCAAGAGTGTAGGTGTCCATTCGTCTGCAGTGAAATGGGTGCGGAAAAAGTCAAAAGCAAATTGCCGGGAGTCTTCCCATCTGGCATCCAGAATCCGGAGAGCTTCTTCGGCATCAGAACGCATACGGGCAGGATCATTTGTATAGGTTTGCCAGCTCCACTGCCTTACAGCTAACGTCTCATGACTGGCCATCCGTACAATCTGGCGAACAGTTAAGTTAGCTGGATTGATATACTTTGTCAACAGAAACAACCCTAACTGCTGGGTCATCCCTTTGCCTGCATGCAGCATTTGTAGTGCCTGCTCCTGGTTTATTTCTACCAGATAAGGATGCAAGACGGTGGTGAATAATGTATATAAATCCTCTTGCAAACCTGCATAGGTTTCTTTATGTTGAAGAAAAGGGAGCAGTTGAAAAAGCAGTTGTTTGCCAAAATCATCATGTGTTGTAGCCAACGTAGCTACTGTGGGCCTAATGGCTTTTCTGATTTCGGCAAATGGTGAGAGGCAAAATGCAGTAATCAACTCAAAACTTCCCAGCAGCGTAGATTCCGGCAACTTCCCGAACAATTTAATGCCGGCTTCCCGTACAGCAGGCACGGTAGATTGGATCAGAGATGAAAGTAAACCTGCCGGTAGATGCTCTGGCGCTGTGCGGTGATGCAGCAATATAACAGCACCAAGGGTTTGCACACCTGGTAGCGGATGCTTGAGCAGGTCTTGCGCCACGTCGAGATTTATTTCCTCTAATAAAGGTAAGAAGAAATCAAGCAGTGTCTGGGCGGCCCCGGCAGCAGCTATATTGGCTAGCTCATTATCTGCGGGCAATGCTAGTAGTTCAGCAATTACCCGGCCTGCCAGCATCTTGGCATTTTCTTCTTCCCAGGGAGTAGTTGCTAGTTTCTGTCTCACCCATACCCATATCTCCTCATAGGGATTAACAATAAGATCAGCAAAAATAAGTGTCTTTCTCAGGAAGTATTCCGGCTGGGCTTCTATCCACTGTTGTACCAGCAAATGGGCTTCTGGTAATGGACTATGAATCAGCATCCGGATTAATTTCAGGTTGGGATTTTGTGGGTTATAGAAGTAATTAACTACCGCTAAGGCCAGTTTTACAGTTTCCGGATGAGGCCTGGAAAGCAACTGTACCAATGTATCTAAATCCATCAGCTCTTTCAAATCTGTTCGGCCTTTTAATGCTCTGACGGCAAATTCATGTACCCGGTTGTTATCGCTGGTTAGAAGCAGATGCAACAAAGCTTTAGGGTATTTATCCCACAATTCCGGAAATGCCTCTTCTCGTTGGTCTGGTGCTGGTTGTCCGGGAAGATAGCCCTCTTTACAACGCCAGGCTTTGTTATTTTGCTTTAACTCATACCTGGGGCTATTCTGATACAGAATATAATTAAATGTTAGCCAGTTGGCATACGTGTCATACTGAGTAATGGTTACATGCTGTGTGTGCCGGCGAGTTTGAGAGTCGTAGTGCCAGGTATCCGTACGTGCTTCTCTGGCGGCCGCTTTATCTTTGGTATCCGAAATACTTAGCAATACAGCAGAAGCCATAGAGATATAAGCTTCCTGACCATCTTCTCCTAAGATTCGCAAGGTACGCCAGCCTCTTCTTTTAAAGTAATCTGATGTTAGCTTGGAGTAGGCTAATCTGGCATTGGGTTTTTGCAGTTCCTTTACCGGACTCTGAATATAATTATAGGATGCATCACGTACGCCATATTCGCGGCTATAGCCGTAAGCAAAATAGGGTTTTTCTTTTTCTATACGGTAAAGTAACAAAGCGAATATATCAGCATCTTCCCGGAACTCGGCAGTTTTAAAAATGTGCCTAACCGTTTTAAATGAACCCGGCTTAAAAGGAATTGTCTGTAAAAAATAAATAACCGCAGGCCTTATCTTTGGAAAATCTACAGAAAACAGGTACATACTTTCCAGAATGCTGTAGGTAATATCTTTGCCCATGACCGGTTTCAATATGTCAGCTAGCGCCCCATCTTTTCCGCTTTCAATAGCTTGTTTCAGGCTTGTGCTTATTTTTTCCAATACTGGATCTACACCAGGCTGCTCAGAAGGGGTGGGATTCGCCATTTGCCCGGAGGTTTTGCGCCAGAATGCGGAGAAACCACCGCTCTCTTGTCCGCTTTGCTGTTCGCGGCCTGTAGAAGCCTTCTCCAGAAAAGAGGATATATTCTGTACCCAGTTATTGGCTAGTATACGGCGTTTATGAGCATCGTTCTCTAACGCTAGTATACTGGTGAAGGCCATTCTTCTGACAAAGTCTTTAGTAGCTGCTGCCTGATAGACTTGTTCCAGTACCGGAATTGCAGCCGCATCGCCGCACCTGCCCAGCGACCAGCATATACAATATTGCTGCAAGGCATCACTTTTCAACAACAGTGGAATAAGCAGGGGCGTAGCTTCTTTAATTTTTAATTCGCCTGCCCGCCAGATAATCCGTGAAAGTGGCCACTTCTTATCGTTAAAGGAAGGCTGCGCAGCTTTTTGCAAAGAACTTATAATAACACTTCTTTTATCCGTAGTTGCTTCGCCAGTAGGAATACCTGATGGAGGGAGGCTGGCAGCTTCAGTTTCGCTAGCTTTAAAATGGGCTGCCTGCTGATAACCTCCTTTTTTCTTTTCATTCACCAGCTGGTTAAAAATACGTATGCCATCGGTTAGGGAAACTGGCAAGGTAGTTTTGGTGCCATCTTTCAATGGAGCACCTCTGCGGCCATACCGGAAATTAACTACGTACTGATTAGGGCTTGTCTCCCATAAATCTACCTCATACACTTTATCGGAACTGCCTTCCCGGTTCCACAGACTGATCTGCTCAATTAGTTTCATAGATACATCTTATGCTTTCCAAAATAAGCAGAATATATTCCTGCAACAACTTAAGTAAGCCACTAAACTGTCATCAGGCAGATAGATAAAAATTTCGGCTGAGTTTTTACACTACGTAAAAGGAAAATCCTTCGAAGCATCCAAGTGTGTTGGAACATCCGAAGGATTTTAGTATAGATAAACTAGTTTATTTTACTCATTTGGCTATTGCAAAAGGCTACTGGCTACAAAGAAGTACGCCTGATCATGGAGAAGGTATTTTTAATCTGTATGCGTTTTTTTTCTAACAGCAAAGCAGCCGTCATACGTCCCATGGTTTCAAAGTCGGTAGTCATTACCGTAATGGAAAGTAGTTCTTTTAGCGTGGTGTCGTTGAATGAAAGAATACCAATTTCGCGGCCAAGCAGGTAACTGGATTGCCGTACTTTTTTTATCAGTTCAGCCAGGTCGGTTTCTTCTACGGTAATATAAGCCGTACCAGGATAGATAATCTGGTCATACGCCGTTTCCACAATGTCAAATTCCTTGTTGTATTCAATGCAGAACAGACAGAAGCCCTGTACAATCTCTATGGGATAATTAAATGGATAGTTAGTCTCCCTTGGAAAAACCAGTACAAGCTTTTTATATTTTTCCAGCAAGTCAATAGCCGACTCCAGAGCCATGTAAATATCCTTCTCAAAATCCTGGTAAACGGCCAGGTGATCGGTTTTGAGCCCAGGCAAGTTTTTGTCCAGGAGCACCAGTTCATCGGTAGGTATGCTTTTAATGATTTTCAGGTAATCTACTTTGTCTACATCCTGGAAGAAATGAGGCATAATTACATAGTAGTTGTACTTGCCCAGGTTATTCTCAATAATTTCTTTAAACAGGGTAGCATTGTAATGGTGAATTTGCAGATCTACTTTTGCTTTGTCGCCAAGTGTTTTTAGGAAGGAGTAATAAATTATTTTTTTGTACGAACTCAGTTTATTGAATACCAGCAGTATCTTGAGTTTATTGGTTGTATTTTTTTCCACATAAAAACCTTTACCTTGCACAGACGTAATATAGCCCCGTTCTTTAAGCTCTTTGTAGGCTTTTTCAACAGTGTCGCGGGCCAGGTAGTACTCTTCACTCAGTTCACTAATAGAAGGCAGTTGTTCGTTGTTCTTTAGTACCGTTTTTTCAATGTCATCAATAATAGACTCAACAATTTGTTTGTATTTGGGCTTTTTGTCGGAGGGGTTTAACTTAAGCTGATACATAGTATTTAATAAGTTACTGTAATAAAAAAGCTGAAAAACAGGTTAAAACTATTAACTAGCAACGTAAAAATCTTCCTGATCTATAAAATGCGGGCAAAAAAAGATACGCTACCTATTGAATAACAGTGTTTTATAGACAAGACCTTTTGCCCTGAGACAAAATTTTCGAAAAGGCAGGAAGGTACAGGAAGGAAAAGTAATAAATATTATTGAATTTGCCATATAACTTTCTAACAAACCCTTTATTGTTATGCAAAACATACAATCACATTTTAAATATGTAAGCTACTTGTGGGATGAGGAATATGCAGCATCCTTGGGTCAGGATGAAGTAGCTTTACTAATCTACCGCTCTAATCTCCTGGGGGCTGATTTGCGATTGACAAATTATGGAGGAGGGAACACTAGTGCTAAAACGGTAGAAAAGGACCCCTTAACTGGACAGCCAGTAGATGTAATGTGGATAAAAGGGTCTGGTGGTGATTTGGGTACACTCAAGAAAAGTGGGTTGGCGGGTTTATATCTGGACCGTTTGCTTAGTTTGAAAAAAGTATACCGCGGATTGCAGTACGAAGACGAGATGGTAGAGCTTTTTAATCACAGCATTTACGACCTTAAATCCAAAGCTCCTTCTATAGATACACCACTTCACGCCTTTTTGCCCTATAAGCATATAGACCATTTACATCCGGATGCTGCTATTGCCATAGCGGCCAGCAAAGAGGGCAAGCAAATTAACCACGAACTGTTTAGCGGACAAATAGGCTGGGTAGACTGGCAACGACCAGGGTTTGATCTGGGGCTGAAGCTGGAAGCCTGTATTAAAGAAAGCCCGAACCTGCGGGGTATTATGCTGGGCGGCCATGGCCTGTTTACCTGGGGAAATACGGCTTACGAAAGCTATGTTAATACCCTGGAGGTAATTGAACGGTATTCTGCCTATTTGCAGGATAACTATAACAAAAAGCGTCCGGTGTTTGGTGGATGGCGTTCGAAGCCCCTACCCGCCGAGAAGCGTAAAGAGCAAGCAGCGGCTTTGGCTCCTGTACTGCGTGGCCTGTGTTCTTCCGAAACCCGTATGATTGGCCATTTTACAGACGATGCCAGAGTACTGGAGTTTATTAACTCGCATGATATAGATAAACTGGCCCCTCTGGGTACATCCTGCCCGGATCATTTTTTACGTACAAAAATCAGCCCCCTAGTACTTACCTTGCAACCAGACGAAAACTTGTCAGATGCAAAAGCTGTCCGGTCTAAACTGGAGCCTGCTTTTGAGTCGTACCGGGTAATGTATAAAAACTATTATGAGAAATGTAAACACCCCAACAGCCCGGCTGTACGCGACGCCAATCCGGTAATTATTTTGTATCCGGGTGTGGGCATGTTCAGTTTTGCCAAAGACAAACAGACAGCCCGGGTAGCCAGTGAGTTTTACATCAATGCCATTAATGTAATGAAGGGCGCAGAGGCTGTGTCGGAATATGTAGCTCTGGAACCGCAGGAAGCCTTTAATATTGAATACTGGTTACTGGAAGAAGCCAAGTTGCAACGGATGCCCAAGCCTAAATCCTTATCCGGTAAAATAGCCCTAATCACTGGTAGTGGAGGCGGCATTGGAAAAGCCATTGCCAAAAAATTTATAGAAGAAGGTGCTTGTGTTCTATTGAATGATAATGATGCCGAACGTCTGGAAAGTGCCAATGTTGAATTTCTGAAAAGCTTTGGAAAAGATGCCGTATCAGCTGTACACCTGGATGTAACGTCCGCAGAAACTGTAGAAAAAGCCTTTAATGCATCGGCTCTGGCTTTTGGTGGGGTAGATATTATTGTGAATTGCGCCGGATTAAGCGTATCCAAGCCTTTAACCGAACATACCGAACAAGACTGGGCTTTACTCTACAATGTAATGCAGAAAGGCCAATTCATTGTAAGTAAGTATGGCGTGGAAGTACTGCGCAAACAACAGTTAGGTGGCGATATACTGAACATTGTAAGCAAAAATGGCTTAATGGCCGGCCCTAATAATGTGGCTTATGGCTCGGTAAAAGCTGCACAAATGCATATGAGCCGCCTGATGGCTGCTGAACTGGGGCCTGAGAAAATCCGCGTAAATATAGTAAATCCGGATGCCGTAATTGCCGATAGTAAAATATGGCAAGGCGGATGGGCAGAAGGGCGGGCCAAAGCCTATGGCATTACGGTAGAAGAATTGCCTTCTTATTATGCTAAGCGGACACTGCTCAATGAAATTATCTTACCGGAAGATATAGCCAATGCCTGCTATGCGTTTGTAGGTGGCCTATTAAGCAAATCTACCGGAAACATGCTCAATGTGGATGGCGGCCTTGCGAATGTCTTCCCCAGATAGAAAAGGCGATAACCTTTTTACCTACAGAATATCAAACAAGGAATGCCGAATAACGAAGCAGTATTTCTTCAATATTCATAATTCCTTGTTCGGTATTCACTCATTTATCACACATCTCTTTTTGATCTACTGAACTTCTACCGACCCCTACCTACCTACATGCATACGGCCATATTTGATATAGGTAAAACCAATAAGAAATTCTCCATATTCGACGAACACCTCAACGAAATCTACCGGGAAGTAGAAACCTTGCCCCTGATAGAAGACGAAGATGGCTACCCCACCGAAGACCTTACGCTGCTTACTGATTGGATGAAGGGCGTACTGCGGAAAGCCATGAAGTCGAAGAAATTTGATATATCCAGGCTTAATTTTTCTACCTATGGTGCCTCCATGGTGCATCTGGATAGTAGTGGCAGGCTAGCTACCCCTCTATATAATTACACAAAGCCGTTTCCGGAGGCCTTGCTAGAAAAGTTTTATGCAGAGAATGGCGGCAGGGATGCGTTTTGTGCGCGCACGGCTTCTCCCTCTTTGGGTATGCTCAATTCCGGCCTGCAACTCTACTGGCTGAAACACATGCGGCCAGAGGCCTTTGCGAGAATAAAATATTCGTTACATCTGCCACAGTACTGCGCCTATGTATTTTCCAGGCAATTGCTCTGCGAATATACCAGTATTGGTTGCCATACAGGGTTGTGGGATTATGCCAATCATACGTATCATCCCTGGGTGGCTAAGCAAGGCATAGAAGCCTTATTTCCAGCCTCTGTACCGGCTACCAGCAAAACAAAAATGATTGTATACTACCAGATACTGGATGTAGGTACTGGCATTCACGATAGTTCAGCTGCATTAATTCCGTATCTGCTCTCAAGCAAAGAGCCCTTTTTGCTGCTCTCTACTGGTACCTGGAGCATTACCTTCAACCCATTTAACCAGGAGTTGCTGACAGCCGAAGAGCTCAACAAAGATTGCCTGAACTTTATGCGTACCGATGGGTCTCCAGTAAAAGCCTCCCGCTTATTTTTTGGAAATGAGTTTAACATTCAAACCAAATTAATGGCTGAACATTTTGGGCGCACCGAGCATAATTATCACCATATTATCACTTTTGATGAAGCTTTGTATGAAAAATGGTCGAAAATTGATCAGCCCTTGTTTCATCTGCAGAGTGTTCAGTATCCCGATAACAGCATTCGTTCGGCCAGCGAAACCCGTTGGGAGTTGTTTCCTACTTTTGAAGATGCATTTCATCGTTTTATGATAGAGATGATGCAGCTACAAAGCAAAGCCATTAAACTGGCGGCCGGTTCCATGCCTATCAACAAGTTATTCTTAGATGGAGGCTTTTCTCAAAGTGATGTATTTATCAGTTTGCTGCGGAAAGAATTCCCCTCCACCGATATCATTATCTCTCCCTCTCCCCTGGGATCTTCTTTAGGAGCCGCCATGGCTATAAACGATCCGCAAGTAGGTGAAAATTACCAGTACAACATGAAACGGGTGGCTCTGTAGACGCCTGTTTCTTCTCAAAAATTGTATTTTTCAATTATTTTATTGAAAACAGGAGAGTACAGGAAGGTTAAAGGATGTCTTATGGCTAATTTTAAATAGGATTTTTTATTTAAATAGTTTCCTTAAATAAAGAAACCTATGCAGGCTAGTTTATTTTCTAGGACATCACTATTGGCAATCAGCTATTGGAAAAGAAAGTCTTTGGAGGACAAGGTCTGATTTTAAACTGGCTTTATGGCAGTTCAGCACCTAGTTTAACAGAAACAGAGAAGTTAAGTACCTAAACCAATACCATTTAATCTATGATAACTTATGAAAAGATGTGAACTCCCCTTAAAACATTTACTCTTGCTAGCCCTGGCAGGATGGGTAAGTAGCCCGACCTATAGCCAGTCGCTTACGGCAGACCAAATTCGGGTACGCTCCTCATTAGTGGCGGCGGTACATGAGCATACCAAACCGGTAGCTGTTACTATTACTGGTAAAGTAGTAGACGAAGAAAACCAGGCTTTGCCTGGAGTAAACGTTTTGCTTAAAGGTAGCACGAGTGGTACTACTACAGATATGGATGGAAATTATACGCTTTCTATTCCAGATGCGAATGGAACGTTAGTTTTCTCCTATATAGGTTATACCACGCAAGAGGTACCCCTCAATGGCCGCACAAACGTTAATGTAACACTGGCAGCCGATGTTAAGTCTTTAAGTGAAGTAGTAGTAGTGGGGTATGGTAGCCAGCTGAAAAAAGAAGTTACCGGTGCCGTACAAACAGTGAGTGCTGCTGAATTGAGAGATATACCGGTATCTAGCGTTGCCCAGAAATTGCAGGGACGCTTGGCCGGCGTGCAGATCAACCAGACCACTGGTAAGCCCGGACAAGGTATGAACATACGGATACGCGGCCAGTTGTCGGTAACTGGTGGGAGTGATCCATTATATGTCGTAGACGGTTTTCCGATTACAGGAAATATCAATGCCATTAACCCAGACGAAATAGAAGATATTACTATACTAAAAGATGCCGCTTCTACGTCACTGTACGGTTCCAGGGCGGCTAATGGTGTAGTACTCATCACCACCAAACGGGCCAAAGCCGGCCAGACCAATGTTAGCTTCAACACGTTTGCCGGTATTCAAAAAGTGCCTATGCGTGGCCGGATCGATATGATGGATGCGGAAGAGTTTGCTCAGTTCAAAAAAGAATACTACGAAGATCAGAATGCAGCTTCCCCTAATCCGGTAGCAGACCCAGTACCGGATATATTCAAGGACCCTTCCCAGTACAGAGGAAAAAACAACGACTGGTATGATGCACTGTTGCGGACTGCCCCGCTGCAAAGTTACAACCTGACGATTACCTCTAACACCGATAAACTAAGCACCGCTTTAGTAGCCGGTATATTTAATCAGCAGGGGGTTGTTTTGAATAACGAATACAAACGCTATTCCGCCCGCTTAAACCTGGATTATAACATCTCTCCTAAAGTAAAAATTGGATTGAATCTGGCGCCTAACTATGTGTTCGACAATACACCCAGAACCGACGGAGACCGGGGAACAGGTATACTTTTCAATGCGTTGCATACCTGGCCGGTAATGCCTATTTACGATGAAAATGGCGAATTAACGAAATTTAACCGTTTTCCAGCCAACACAGGAAATATCTTTGCCTATCCAAACTGGGTGCGGTCAGCTAATGAGCTGGTGAATGAAACCGAGCAGATGAACTTGTTGGGAAATACATATATCCAGTATTCACCGGTTAAGGGATTGGTGCTAAAGTCTACCTTCAACGTACAAATGCTGGATCAGAAGTTTTTCTTCTTTAACCCCTCTACGGCTACCAGTGCTATTAACACACCTATTCCTACTACAGCCGTTTCTATCCGGGAAAATCTGGAAGACGTAACCTGGCTGAACGAGAACCTGGCTACCTATACCAAGAGTTTTGGCGATCATAATTTTGAAATCTTAGGTGGTTTTACCAATCAGCGTTTCCGCAGGGATTTGAGTCGTATTCAGGCAGATACCTATGCCGACGACAGGCTGCCTACCATACAGGGCGGTATCAATATTAACCGGGGGGGAACAAGAAGCGATGTGCAGGAGTGGAGCCTTACGTCTTTATTATCCAGACTTACTTATAATTACAAAGGTAAATATTTGTTCACTGCTGCGGTACGTAGCGATGGTTCTTCCCGCTTCGGCACAAACAACCGCTGGGGGGTATTCCCTTCGGCTTCTGTAGGCTGGGTTCTATCGGATGAAGCGTTTTTCCAGGCAGTACCTAAAGTATCTTTTGCCAAAATCAGAGCCAGCTATGGCGTTACCGGAAACAACAACATTGGTAATTACACCCAGTATGCCCGTATCAACAATACTGTGAATGCAGTGTTTGGGAATAACGTAGCCCCTGGGGCAGCTATTGTTTCCTTAGCTAACCCTAATCTAGGATGGGAAACCACTACTCAGTTTGATGCCGGTATAGACTTAGGTTTATTCAACGACCGGGTGCAGCTGATGTACGATTTCTATACCAAAAAAACCACCAATTTGCTTTATAGTGTACAGATTCCACAAGAATCCGGCTTTGGTAACTTCAACGATAATATCGGTGAGATCAATTTCTGGGGACATGAAGTAGCCTTGAATACTGTAAATTTAGATGGCAAATTACGGTGGACCACCAGTGCCAATATTTCCATTAACCGCAACAAAGTAGTTGCCTTAGCCGAAGGTATTGACCGGGTATATGGTACGTTCCACATTACGCAGGTAGGTAAACCATTCGGCCAGTTCTATGGCCATCAGGCGCAAGGGGTGTATATGAATGCCGAAGATCTGGCCAATTCTCCACAGGTGCCAGGCCGCTCTACCGTGGGTAGTATCAAACTGACTGACCAGAACGGAGATGGCATCATTACCAACGGTGGCGACTTCGACGACCGGGTTATTATCGGCAATCCTTTCCCTAAGTTCACCTATGGTATTACGAACAGCTTCAATTTCGGCAAGTTTGACCTGAGCATTGTAGGTTCTGGTTCCTATGGCAATCAATTGCTGGTACGCCACTTGTATAGCACAGCCAACCTGGACGGTGTGTTTAACTTAGTAGACGAAGTAAAATACCGCTTCCGTTCTCCGGAAAATCCAGGTAAAGGCTTCTATGGTACAACCGTAGGTGGAGGTAACGTAACTGGTATCGAAAGAGACTGGATGAACAGCCGCTTCATTGCAGATGCTTCTTTCTTCACCATCAAAAATATCACATTGGGCTTTAATATTGGCCAGGTTACTAAGTTTATCCGGTCTGCCAGAGTGTATGCTTCTGTGCAGCAGGTGTACGTGTTCACCAAATACTGGGGCGGACCTAATCCGGAAACCAGTGCCCAGGGCGATGGTAACGGCGATGGCGGTAACTTAAGCCAGGGTATTGATCTTTCCAACTACCCGGTTCCCCGCACCTACAGCCTTGGTGTAAACCTCAATTTCTAATGTGATCTTTAAAATACTAAACTGTACAACAAATGAAGAAACTACTCATACTCACCTGCCTTGTAGGCATGTCGCTGACAGGTTGTAAGGATGATTTTTTGACCATAGTTCCGGAAACCGAATTAAGCTCAGCCATATTTTATAAAACCGAAGCCGATTTCCAACAAGCTGTTAATGCAGCCTATGTGCCCCTGCGGACAATTGTTAACGACAGGGCGTGGCTTTTGGGAGAAATGCACTCGGATAATACCTATTATTCACGGAACCCTTTATTTGGCGCTACTGAACAACAAGAAGATATCGCTGATTTTGCGGTGCCTACCGCTAATGGGGTAACGGCTAATGTACACGTACTAAACCTCTACCGTCAGGATTATCTGATTATTGCCCGGGCAAACCAGGTACTGTCGCAAATTGATGCCGTAGAGTTTAATGCCGACTCAAAAAATAATATCAAAGGGCAGGCTATGTTTTTACGGGCGCTTGCCTATTTTGAGCTGATCCGGTATTTCGAAAAAATTCCGTTACATTTAATTCCTGTACCTAACCGGCAGGAAGCCGCTTTGCCCTTAGCCTCCCGGGAAGAGATATTTGCCCAGATTGTAAAAGATGCACAAGAAGCCATTCAATTACTGCCACCCAAATCAACACAAGAAGCCGGCCGGGCAACTTCTGGCAGCGCCAGAACTTTACTGGGCAATGTGTATATTGAGCAAAAGAAATGGGCAGAAGCCGAGACTGTGCTGAAAGAAGTAGTAAACAGCAATCAGTATTCGCTAATGCCAACCTATGCTGAAGCTTTTTCTGAAAATGCCAGTAATAAGAACAATGCAGAATCTGTGTTTGAAGTACAGTTTCTGGAAGGCGCTGCCGGGTTGAACGGAAACTTTATGTATC
This sequence comes from Rhodocytophaga aerolata, assembly GCF_030503435.1. GTDB lineage: Bacteria > Bacteroidota > Bacteroidia > Cytophagales > 172606-1 > Rhodocytophaga > Rhodocytophaga aerolata. The sequence goes on along the minus strand of NZ_JAUKPO010000002.1, from coordinate 20,100 downwards.
AGTTTATGCCCCGGCCTATCAGCCCGACAGAGATTGTAACGATTATGGGCACTACTAATCCGCAACCCTTGGATGGAGAGGGAAACAATACGCCAACTCCTGACATTATTGCCGCTTATGAAGCAGGCGATCAACGCAAAGAGGCATCTATCGGATTTATTACGCTGGCCGGAAGTGCCAGGCTTAACAAAGAATATCCGTACATTAAAAAATTCGCCTCTCCTCATGCATTGAATAATAATCATGGCATGAACTGGCCTATTTACCGCTATGCCGAAGTATTGCTATTTTTAGCAGAAGCCTTAAATGAGCAAGGCAAAAACGGTGAAGCAGCTCTTTATCTGAACCAGGTACGTAAACGTGCCGGCCTGGGCGAATCACAGGAAGCCGATCAGAAGGAAGCAATTTTCAAAGAAAGACAGGTAGAGTTAGCGTTTGAAAACAAACGCTGGTTCGATCTGGTAAGAACAGGCAGAGCCATTGAAACCATTACTGCGTATGGAAATAGAATTAAAGCCAATCCACAGGCTTATTATTATCCGGAAGGTACAGCGCCACGTGGCAATGCTTTCAGCAATATATCCATCTATTATGGGCTTCCGGCAGATGAAGCAGCACTAAGCCCTCATTTCTAAAAATAACTAGCTGACCGTTTCTCTTATAAAGACGGTCAGCTAAATGAGTTTTGAAGATCATTGTTTAATTTTACTATTTATAAAAATAGTATTATTCCGCAGGTTTAAGTAATTTGTCAGATCATAAGCTGGCGAAGTCTATGAACAATAGGGCTGCCAGCTTATGATTTGCAAATTTTTGAGTTTTAATTAATAGCTAGCGTACACTTACCTTCTCTTATATGTTTAGAAATTATTTAAGTTTTAAAGTAGTAGTAGCGGTTGCAATACTAGGCCTTGCCGGCACATCCTGCGACAGCGAAAAAAATACGAAGGAGTCTACTGTACAGAGCAATACTACCGGCAATCCAAAAATTGATAAGATTAAGTCCATGGAAGGATTCCGGATAGAGCACCTCTATAGCCCTTCTGAAAATGAACAAGGCTCCTGGGTAGCCATGACTTTTGACGACAAAGGCCGGATGATTACTTCAGACCAGTATGGCGCGTTATACCGGCTGCAATTGCCGCCCGTTGGGGATTCATCTAAACCAAAAGTAGAACGGCTGGCTATTGGCCAGGTACAACCCGGCGATACTACCAGTAAAGTAGGAATGGGCTATGCACAAGGCTTGCTCTATGCCTTTAATAGTTTGTTTGTAATGGTAAACAGCCGTGGGTCAGCCGAACGCGAAAATAAAGAATTTGATAAACTCAGTGGCCTTTACCGCCTGGAAGATACGGATGGAAACGACCAGTTCGATAAAGTTACCTTACTAAAGCAATTGAAAGGAGAAGGCGAACACGGACCGCACAGCATTAAACTTTCTCCGGATGGTAAATCTTTGTACGTGATAGCCGGTAACCATACCGATGTACCAAAGATGGATGCCTACCGCCTTCCTACTAACTGGCAGGAAGATAATATATTCCCCTTAATTAAAGACCCCAGAGGACACGCCAACGACCGCTATGCCCCAGGAGGCTGGATTGCCAAAGTAGATCCGAATACAAACAATTGGGAACTGATCAGTGCCGGCTTCCGGAATGCGTTCGATATTGCCTTTGATGAACGAGGCGAATTGTTTGCGTATGATGCTGACATGGAGTGGGATTTTGGAATGCCCTGGTACCGTCCAACACGTATCAACCACGTAACTAGTGGTAGTGAGTTTGGCTGGCGTACCGGAAACAGTAAATGGTCGCCTGCCTATCCGGATAACTTGCCAGCTATTATCGATATCGGACAAGGTTCGCCTACCAGCTTAGAGCATGGCAAAACTTCTAACTTCCCCGACAAATACAAAAAATCGTTGTATGCCTTTGACTGGAGCTTTGGTATTATTTACGCCATTCAGATTGACCCCAAAGGAGCTTCATATACGGCTAAAGCTGAAGAATTTATCTCTGGTTCTCCGCTTCCGTTAACTGATGGTACTTTTGGCCCCGATGGCACTATGTACTTTCTGACCGGTGGCCGCCGCTTAGATTCAGATCTGTACCGGGTATCGTATGGCAATGCAAAAGATCAGAAAAAAGTAGAACTGGTAGCTAACAAAGCCGCTACTGCCGATATAAATAAGGAAACTAAGCTCAGAAGAAGCCTGGAACAATACCATGGCAAACCGCAAAAAGGAGCCGTAGATGCCGCTTGGCCAAACCTGAAGCACGACGACCGCCATATCCGCTATGCCGCCCGTATTGCCATAGAACATCAGCCGGTAAGTGAGTGGCAGCAGCGTGCCCTGAATGAAAAAGACCCGCAAACCTTAATTGGAGCCTCCATTGCACTAGCACGTCAGGGGAAAAAGGATGTAAAAAACCAGCTGCTTACTTCACTCACCACGATTGATTATGGTAAATTGTCAGAATCCCAGCAGATAGATCTGTTACGGGCCTTTGAACTGGTGTTTGCCCGCATGGGGAAACCAGATGGTGCCGCTAAAGACAAAGTAGTAGCCTACTTAAACCCGCATTATCCGGCTAAAACCAATGCCCTGAACCGGTCGCTTGCTAAAGTGCTGGTGCATATAGAAGCCCCGGGTGCCGTAGAGAAAACAGTAGCTCTGATGGAAAATGCGAAAGACGATCAGGGAGAAAAGCTAGCCAGTAACTCTCAGGATTTGATCTTGCGCAATCCGCAATATGGGATGGATATTGCCGGAATGTTGTCTAAAGTGCCGCCAGCCCAGCAAACCTATTTAGCTACTGTACTGAGCCAAGCCAAAACCGGCTGGACGCCCGAACTACAGGATAAGTATTTTGCCTGGTTTAAAAATGCTTTTGGTTACAAAGGGGGAGTGAGTTATGTAGGGTTTATTAACAAAGCCCGTATGATGGCATTGAGCAATGTACCCAAAGCACAAGTGGCCCGTTACGATACGCTTTCTGGCGGCTCCATGCTGAGCAGTTCCGGAAACGACCTGGCAATGGGTGCACCGATGCCAAAAGGCCCGGGCAAACGATGGACCGTAGAAGAGGCTACAGCTGTAGTAGACAGTGGCTTGGCAAACCGGAATTTCGAACAAGGCAAGGCTATGTTTGCGGCTACCCGTTGTATCACCTGCCATACCATGCGTGGAGAAGGAGGCAATATGGGTCCGGATTTAACACAGCTGGGTACCAGGTTCTCCACTAAAAACATGCTGGAGCATATAATCGACCCGAATAAAGAAGTATCAGACCAATATGCCTCTACCGTGTTTACCATGAAAGATGGCAGCTCGGTGTTAGGCCGATTAACGAATGAAGACCAGGAGAAATACTACATCTCTCAAAATCCGTTTGCTCCGGATGTAATTCGTGAAATCCCTAAGAACCAGGTGGTAAATACTAAATTGTCCCGTATTTCGCTGATGATGCCAGGATTGATTAACCGCCTGAATGGAGAAGAACTCAAAGACCTGATGGCGTATCTGATGTCTGGCGCCAATAAAGAGCATCAGGTGTACAAAGGAAACGGACAGGCAGCGGCCAGTACGAAGTAAATAAGGAAGTATGTAGCTGAACCTAACAGGTTGTAGAAACCTGTTAGGTTTCCTGATGGAGCTTTCAAATTTCAACCCCTAACCCTGAACGACCTCATGACAAATACATTAAAAAACTATATACCCTTTCTGCTGCTTATAGCCCTCTTTACCAGCTGTACACTCCCGGCAAGTAGCCAGTCTAAAGGCAAGAAATCGAAAGATGGCTTCGTGCAGATATTTGATGGCAAAACCCTGAAAGGCTGGGAAGGCGACCCGAATTACTGGCGGGTGGAAAACGGGAATCTGGTAGGCGAAATTACCCAGGATAAACTGTTAAAAGCCAATACCTTTGTTATTTATCAGGGAGCACAACCAGCCGATTTTGAGTTAAAGCTGGAATGTAAAATCACCGAAACCGGTAACAGCGGCATCAACTACCGCAGCGAAAAGCTATCCGATCCACCCTTTGCCCTGAAAGGCTACCAGGCGGATATTGACGGAAAAAACCGCTATACCGGACAGAACTACGAAGAACGCGGAAGAACTACCCTGGCTTACCGTGGACAGATTACTACCATCAATCCCCTGGAGAATCCAAGTGCCAACCTGCGCGATAATGTGAAAAATAACGCCTGGACTGGCCTCAACGAAACCGGATCGTTAGGCGACCGCGAAGAATTACAGAAGCATATAAAAACCAACGACTGGAATGAGATACATCTGGTAGTAAAAGGCAACCGCCTGCAGCACTATGTCAATGGCAAATTGATGAGCGATGTAACAGATAACGACTCGGCCAACCGCAAAATGGAAGGCTACCTGGGTGTACAAGTACACGTGGGTCCGCCTATGAAAGTAGAATACCGGAATATCCGCCTGAAGCAACTATAAATCAAGTAGAGAGCCAGAGGTAGCTCTGGCACTTTTTGTTAGCCTGATGTTGAAAGAATTCTTTTCGCATCTGTCAACAGAGAAATAGTCACTATGGAAACCAATTCAACACCGCCAGACTGGAAACATAAACTATCAAATCCTGCACAACTGGGCGGCATAGAAACCGCCGTCCTGGATAATGGCACCGCCCGTGGTACCCGTATCGCCTGGATTAATACCGGCACAGGATTACGGTATAAAGTGGTGTTAGACCGGGCTATGGACATTGTGGATGCGTTTTATAATCAACATAGTCTGGCCTGGTTAAGCCATGCAGGCATTACTTCTCCACAACCTTTCTCCAATAAAGGCATAGACTGGCTCAGGACCTTTGCTGGGGGGCTGCTTACTACCTGCGGGCTGAGCCATGTGGGAGGCCCAGAATCTGATGCCTATGGTGAACGGGGCTTGCATGGCCTGGTGAGTAACATCCCGGCAGAAATAGAATCTATTATTCAACCCGATCCAATAGCCGGTAAGCTGGATATGCATATAACCGGAAGGATTAAGCAATCACAGCCTTTAGGTGACCGGTTAGAGCTAAAAAGAACCATCTCCAGTACAGTAGGCCAGGCAACTATCCGGATCACCGATGAAGTAGTAAATAGGGGCAATACTACTGCTCCGCATATGCTGCTCTATCATTTTAACTTCGGATGGCCTCTGGTAGATGAAGGTACGGATATTATCTGGCAGGGAAAATGGCAAGCCCGCTACGATGGCAAACCCAACAAACTATTTACCGAAGGAAACAATTTCCGTACTTGCCCTGCACCCTTAGAAGAACATAGCGGAGGCGGAGAAGAGGCCGCCTTTATTATCCCTAACACGGATGAAGCCGGAAAGTGGACCTGCGGCTTACACAACCGCCGGCTGGGTATAGCGGTGGCTATGCAGTTTGATAAAAAACAATTGCCCTGGCTCACTAACTGGCAGCACTGGGGCAAAGGCGAATATGTAACAGGCCTGGAGCCAGGTACGAATCCCCCCATCGGACAAGCCAAAGCCAGGGAGCAAAATGCCCTTATATACCTGGAGCCCGGCGAAAGCAGGATATACGATCTGGAAATACACCTGTTACATACCGAAGAGAAAATCAACGAATTTGTAAAACAATCTAGAATACCTAACACATAAATTTTTTATGGAAACTATTGAAAAAACGAGTTTAGCGGGAAAAGCATTAGACCAGGGCAAAGGCATTTTGAGATTAGCGCCTACCTGGGTACCCCGTTCTTTCTGCGTACCAGGAAGACGGATTAAACTGCATCCGGACGATTATTATGTTCTGGGTGGACAACGCGGCGGTATCGATGAGCGTTGGCTTTCTTCCACTACTCCAGCTAAAAATGGTCCTTTAACCGGCAAGAATGAAGGCTTAAGCGCCATTGTTTTCAATGATGGAAACAAAGAAGTGCAAATCTTATTGAAAGATGCCATAGATGAGTTGAAAAGTGCCATCATTGGAGACCGCTTATGGAACCAGTATAAATCATGGCCTATGTACTCCAAATTCTTCGACAACAAAGGGCCGCTTCCGCATCATATTCACCACAACGATGAACATGCAAAACTGGTGGGCCAATTGGGTAAACCGGAAGCCTATTATTTTCCTCCACAATTAAACAACCATGGCGGCGATTTTCCTTATACCTTTTTTGGCATAGCTCCGGGAACCACAAAAGAACAAATCCGCGAGTGCCTGGCCAACTTTACTAAAGGAGATAATAAAATCACTAACTTCTCTTCTGCCTACCGCTTAGAACCAGGTACCGGCTGGGATGTGCCCCCAGGCATATTGCATGCCCCAGGCAGTTTGTGTACCTATGAGCCGCAGAAAGCATCTGATATATTTGCCATGTACCAGTCTCTGGTGAACGATGCCGTTATCCCGGAAGAGTTGTTGTGGAATGGTACTCCAAAAGAACGCATAGGCGACTATGACCAGCTAGTAGAGGTAATCGACTGGGAAGCCAATGTGGACCCGAACTTTATGGAAAACCATTTTATGCGTCCAAAACCAGTACGTTCGGTGGATGAAATGAAAGCAGCAGGGTACGTCGAAAACTGGATTTGTTACAAGTCAGAAGCCTACAGTGCCAAGGAACTCACCGTTATGCCAGGGGCTACCGTAACTATCAAAGATAACGCTGCTTATGGCCTGATTATGATGCAAGGCCACGGCAAAATGGGTGTGTGGGATATAGAAACGCCTGCCTTAATCCGGTACGGACAACTCACCAATGACGAATTTTTCGTTACAGAAAGTGCAGCCAAAGAGGGAGTCCAGATTACCAACCTATCTAAGAACGACCCTATCGTCATGCTCAAACACTTCGGCCCCAACAACCCAGACTTGAAATTATAAAAACAATATTCCATGCGTGTTAGGATGAAAAAATAGCGGGGTGTGGGGAGCCTATAGCGTGGAAGCATTATTTTTTCTTGATTTTCTTTGGTTACTTTCTTGTATCAAGACAAGAAAGTGACAAAAAGCTGAAGTAAGGTCAGTTATTAAAATTTTACTGATTTCTTAAAGATGTTTAGTTACTAATATTTCAACCCCAATAAATCAACCAAACTTATGAACGAGAACAATTTTCCTAAACTTCACAACGCCATGTGGCCTGGCCTGGTAGGAAAAGGCGCTAATTCAGAACCAGCCATTCCATTCGACACCATGCTGCAAATGACAGCTAAGGCAGAAGTAAATGGCGTAAAATTCGATGGTGTAGACCTTGGCCTGATGGACCCGCATATTGATGTTAACATGTCGGATGATGATATTAAACGGCTGGGAGAAAAAATAGGCAACCTGAATCTGAAGGTAGGAAGTCTGGTGGCTCCCATCTGGGGCGGCCCGGTTTTGGGAAGTGCAGCAGACCGCGCAACATTTGTGGAAATGGTCCGCAAAGCTTGCCACTTCGGAAAGGTGCTGCGTGATATGGGCATACGCCCGTATGGTGTAGTGCGTATCGATTCGGCAAGCTCTCCGCATGAATGGGAAAAAGATCCGGTAAACAATCAGAAACTGATTGTACAAACCTTCCAGCTGGCGTGTGATGTAGCGGCTGATTATGGTGAAAAACTAGCTGCTGAAGGCGAAATTTGCTGGGGGGGGATGCACAGCTGGCGAACCATGTTAAACACCTTAGAACAGGTAAACAGGCCAAATATGGGTTTCCAGGCAGATATGGCACATACGTTATTGTATCTGATGGGCTACAACCATCCGGAAGACCGTATCCTGCCAGAAAACTTTGACTGGAGCGACCGTAAAACATTAACTGACGGCCTGAAAACCATTACCAAAGCACTCCGGCCCTATACCATTGATTTCCACGTAGCGCAGAACGATGGTACCGTATTTGGTTCCGGTTCACACGATAAAACTGGCCGCCACTGCCAGGCTACTGATCCCAATGGAAAACTGGATGTAGTACAGGATGCAGGCTACTGGCTGCGGGATGAAAATGGCAACCTGACTAAGGCCTTTAAGCACATTTGCTGGGATGGCTGTATGTTCCCCAATGAGGTATTGATGCGGCAGCAAACCTGGAATGATATTCTGGCTACCCTATTAAAAGTACGTCAGGCACACGGCTGGAATGAAGCAGAGAAAGAAAAATTAGCCACTGTTAGTTCATAGTCACTAGTCTGTTAGTTAGTATAGTGCTGCTGACGAATAACATTTATAAGGTTCCTTTACTTTTTATCTACTGACAAAATCACTTCAAAACAAATGAGTAATAAGAAAGAATTACGGATTGGGTTGATCGGCACAGGATTCATGGGCCGGACACATTCCAATGGCTACAAACGGATGGGCGATTTTTTTCCTGACCTGGCGTATCGTCCGGTCTTAAAAGCCGTATGCGCCCGCAGTAAAGATAAGGTACAAGCGTTTGCCGAACAATGGGGATACGAGTCAGCCGAAACGGACTGGAAAGCGGTGATTGCACGCAAAGATATAGATGCCATTGATATTTGCACACCCAACGATACCCATGCAGAAATTGCCATAGCTGCTGCCGAAGCTGGTAAAATGATTCTCTGTGAAAAACCTCTTTCCCGGAATTTAGCGGAAGGCCAACGCATGGTAGATGCCATCAAGAAAGCTGGCGTTAATAACACAGTTTGGTATAATTACCGCCGCCTTCCGGCAGTTAGTTTGGCTAAACAAATTATTGATTCTGGTAAACTGGGCAGAATATTCCATTACCGGGCTAACTTCCTGCAAGACTGGACCATCAGTGCCGATGTACCACAGGGAGGAACAGGTACCTGGCGGATGGATGTAGAAGCCGCTGGTTCTGGTGTAACCGGCGATTTATTGGCTCACTGCATCGATACAGCTATGTGGCTGAATGGAGGTATCAAAGATGTATCGGCTGTAACGGAAACTTTCGTAAAACAACGGATGCATCAGTTGACAGGTAAAGTGGAGCCGGTAGGTATTGATGATGCGTGTATTTTCCATTGCCATTTCGATAATGGATCGCTAGGCTTATTTGAGTCTACCCGCTATGCCCGTGGACATAAAGCCTTGTATACCTTTGAAATTAATGGAGCGAATGCTTCTATCCGCTGGGACTTACATGATCTAAACCGTCTGGAATATTTCGATCACCGGGATGAGTCCATTGTGCGTGGCTGGCGGTCTATCCACGTAACAGATGGCGACCAGCCCTATATGAATAAGTGGTGGGTGCCGGGTTTAGGCATTGGCTATGAACATAGCTTTATCCATCAGGTGGCCGATTTTCTGAAAAGCCTGGAATCTGGTGAACCTTGCCATCCTACATTCCAGGATTCTCTGGAAACACAAAAAGTATGTGAAGCGGTGCTGGAATCGGCCCGTTCCAGAAGCTGGAAAGATACCGGGGTGGATTGGAAAGAGAAGTAGCAAGAAGTTTAACATGTTAGTTTACTGAAATACATCTTCTGCTAGTGCGGTAGGAACGTGCCAAGGTACGTTCCTACACGTTTTTACAACCAGGCCCTTGCAGGTCAGATTTTCTTTACCATACCCTACCACATGGATTCAGCGCAGGAATACATTCTTCAGGTACAAAATTTATCAAAAAGCTTTGCCGGGGTAAAAGCTCTGGATCAAGTGCAGTTGAAAGTAAAAAGGGGAGAAGTGCATGCTTTAATGGGAGAGAATGGAGCCGGAAAATCTACCTTTATGAAAATATTAATTGGGATGCATACAGCAGATTCCGGAGAAATTATTTTTGAAGGGCAACCTATACTTAGCAAGCATAGTCATACACAGGCAGCTTTAAAAAAAGGCATTGCTATGATTCACCAGGAGCTGCTGCTGGTACCCCAAATGACGGTGGCCCAGAATCTGTTTTTGGGGAAGGAAACCATCACCTGGTTTCCCTGGTGGGTAAATGATAAACGTATTCATCAACAAGCAACCGCCTTACTTCAGAAAATTGGTTTAGACATTGATCCTCAGAAAAAACTCAAACGCTTGCGGGTAGCCGAAATGCAGATGGTAGAAATTGCCAAGGCCATCTCCAATGAAGCAAAAATTATTATTATGGATGAGCCAACTTCCGCTATATCCGACAAGGAAGTGGAAACGCTTTTTTCTATTATTACGGATCTAAAGAAAAAGGGAGTAGCCATTATCTACATCTCCCACAAAATGGACGAAATTTTTACTATTGCCGATACTATTACGGTGCTGAGAGATGGAAAATACATAGATACAAAACCGGCATCCCAGCTTAACAGCCAAACCCTGATTTCTATGATGGTGGGCCGGCAACTAACGACTGTTTTTCCGCAAGCAGCTCATACGAAAGGAGAGATTATGTTATCTGTAAAAGAGCTTCACCGGAAACATACGTTCAGCCATATTACTTTTGATGTGCACAAAGGGGAAGTACTGGGTATAGCCGGGTTAATGGGTGCCGGACGAACCGAAGTAGCCCGGGCCATTTGCGGACTAGATCCGGTAGATAGGGGAGAGATGTATGTGAAAGGTAAAAAAGTGAGAATAGACTCTACCAAAGAAGCATTTGCCCAGGGTATAGGCTATGTAAGCGAAGACAGAAAAGGCGTAGGATTAGTACCAGGCATGTCTGTTAAACAGAATATTACCCTAGCCAGTCTGGAAAAATATAGCAAAGGATGGTTTGTGAATGAAACATCAGAAAGTGCGGTAGTCAGCAAAATGATTGACGAACTCCGCATTAAAACCGCCGGCCTAGATCAACCAGTTAAATACCTGAGTGGAGGCAATCAGCAAAAAGTCGTCATTGGCAAAGTATTGCTTTCGTCACCGGATATTATCATTCTGGATGAGCCCACCCGCGGAATAGATGTAGGAGCCAAAGCTGAAATTTATAAACTGATTCATCAGTTAACGGCCAAAGGCATAGCCATAATCCTCATCTCTTCTGAACTTCCGGAAGTGCTCGGCCTCAGCGACCGCATTCTGGTAATGGCAAAAGGCAGGCAACGGGCAATTATACCTAAAGCGGAAGCCACCCAGGAAAAAATTATGAAGTATGCAATGGAGCAATAACACGGTACTAAATTATTTGTGATGAAAACGGTATTTGAAAAGCCGGAACCAGTACCTAATAAAAATTCAATGGAACAAGAGAAATTGGTCGTTCAGCATAAATCTGACAATTCTGTTCAGGCGTTTAACCGGGAAAAGTTAGGTAAGTATGGTATTCTGATTGCCTTTGTCATGTTGTGTATTGTTCTTTCTGTAATTACACCCAATTTCCTAACGCTTACCAATATCTCTGTAATTGTTAAGCAAGTGTCTATAAATGCACTGCTGGCATTTGGGGTTACATTTGTAATTATTACCGGAGGGATTGATTTATCGTTGGGTTCTATTGTGGCTGTTACTGGCGTAGTAGCCGCATCTTTTGCCCACCCGGATACCTATCCCTTACTTGTGCCATTAGCCATAGGTTTATTGGTGGGTATAGCATTTGGGGCATTCAATGGTTTTATTGTTACCAAAGCAAAAGTACCTTCTTTTATTGTCACCTTAGGTACCATGACCATTGGCCGGGGCCTGGCTCTCATACTCAGCAAAGGCCGCCCGGTATCTAACTTGTCTGATTCGTTTAACTTTATTGGTGGAGGAAGTATTGCCGGCATTCCGCTACCCATTATTTTACTAGGTGTGGTTTTTATTATTTGCTTACTGCTGTTAAAGAAAACTACTATTGGCCGGTATATCTATGCTATAGGGGGCAACGAACAAGCAGCAAAAGCCTCTGGTATTGATGTAAACAATATAAAGCTATTTGTCTACACCTTAAGTGGTGCATTAGCTGCCCTGGCAGGTATTGTTCTGGCCTCCCGCATTACTACTGGTCAGCCAAATATAGGTGCAGGCTTTGAATTAACGGCTATTGCCGCGGCAGTAATTGGGGGTACCAGTACGTCTGGTGGGGTAGGCAGCATTACCGGAACCTTACTGGGCGCTTTACTAATTGGCGTAATCAGCAATAGCCTGGATTTACTCAATGTCAGTTCGTATTATCAGCAGGTAATTATGGGGGCTATTATCATTGTAGCCGTTTCCATAGATACCATAAGCCGGAAGAAGGGGGATTAGTGATACGTGCGTAGTTGAAATGAACATAATTTTATCCATAGGTGCGCATAGTTCGAAAACAATGTTTAGCTTTCGTATACTCTACGATACATTTAATAACCAAGACCTGCTATTTTCCATGCCTACTAAAACCAATTTTATAAAATCCATTCATCTTCTAGCTACACTACTTGTATTAGCTATTCTTCCCACTTCTTGCGATTCATCCGGAAGTGGCGGGCAAGCAGGAGACGAGAATAAAATTGTGGTAGGAGCTACCATGCTGAGTATGCAGAATGAGTTTGTGGTAAATGTACATGATGAGATGGAGAAGAAGGCAGAAGAACTGGGCGTAGAGTTGATTGTGAATGATGCGCAGCGGTCGGCCTTAAAACAGGTAGAACAAGTAGAAAGTTTTATTGCTCAGAAAGTAGATGTAATAGTGCTGAATCCCTGTGAAGTGGAAGCTAGTTCGCCAGCTGTACAGAAGGCCCTGGCCGCCAACATCCCAATCGTGAATGTAAATTCGGCTACCAGTACTACACCCACAGCGTTTGTAGGTTCTGACGATACCGAAGCCGGACGAATGGCGATGCGTTTTATTGCAGAAAAATTGGGTGGCAAAGGTAACGTCATTATGATTCATGGCTATATGGGGCAAGCCGCCCAGATACAACGGGAGAAAGGGGCCAAAGAAGTATTGAAAGAATACCCAGGGCTGAAACTGATAGCCGAACAAACCGGAGAGTGGGACCGGGCCAAATCTATGTCACTCATGGAAAACTGGATTCAGTCGCATGGCAAAGGGATTAACGCGGTCTTTGCCCATAACGATGAAATGGGTATGGGTGCCTTAAAAGCCCTGGAAGATGCTGGCTTGAAAAACAAAGTAATTGTGGTAAGCATTGATGCCATAGCCGATGCCTTGCAAGCCGTAAAAAGTGGCCGGCTGGATGCTACCGTTTTCCAGAATGCCCACCAACAGGGTGCTACCGCCATTGAAACAGCCGTAAAAATTGTAAAAAAAGAGCCTTACGAAAAACAAGTACTTATACCCTTTGAGCTGGTTACAAAGCAGAACGTAGCGCAGTATATAAAATAGTCGAGCAATATATAAGAGAGGCTATTCTACCAGTTTCTGCTTATTACCAGAGTAATGCATAAAAAAGGATAGTTGTTTCGAGCTATTCTTCTTCTGTAACTATTGCCAGTACCAGTTGCCATACACTAATTCAAATCAGATGATTTGCTGTAAAAAGGCTAGCTATCAACACTTTCCTAACCTTCCATGCGTAGGAAGTTGCAAAAAAAAAGCAAAATACAGTCAGAGATTGCTAAAAGCAGCATATTTTTAAATTTTGCATTTAAATAATATTGTATTACATTATACTAATTTTTAATGAGTGTACAATGTGTGATAAAGTTGAGACTAGGGTATGTACACGGCCTTTGTTAGTTGATTTAACTAATTTATTGTTGCTAGTTGTTGAATTTCTTCCCTGAATATGTTACCCAGGTAGCAGTAAAGAAATTGATTTAACTAGTCGTTTTCCAGCTTTTTGAAAGATAAGGTAAGTCCTGCTCATAGGATGCTATGATTTATACATGAACAGCTAAGTCTGTATAAATCTGTACGAAGAAAAACACAGTGCCTGTAAATATTTTCACCTTATTACTACTAACATAACTTCTATGCCTAACTCTTTACTCTTGAGATGGAAGTATAGTATACTGCTACTTCTTTTCTGCATCCCACTGACTGGGGTTTATGCGCAAGGCATTACAGTCAAGGGAAAAGTTTCTGATGACCAGGGGCAAGGAATACCTGGGGTAAACGTATTGCTGAAAGGGACAACTACCGGTACCTCTACAGATGGAAATGGAGACTATACCTTAGCCGTGCCGAATGGGAGTGGAACATTAGCCTACTCCTTCATAGGATTTGTTAACCAGGAAGTTCCCATCAACAACCGCACTACGATTGATGTTACGTTGGCATCGGATGTAAAAGCACTGGAAGAAGTAGTGGTCGTAGGGTATGGTACCCAGAAAAAAGGAGAAATTACCAGTGCGGTTACTAAAATAGATGCAGAGCAATTTAACAAAGGAAATATAGCCGATGTTTCCCGCTTGTTGCAGGGAAAAGTAGCCGGCCTTTCCATTGCCCGCCCAGGTGGCGATCCTAACTCGCGGTCTGCCATCCGGCTAAGAGGCTTATCTACGTTAGGCGCCAACACACAGCCTTTGGTAGTAATAGATGGCCAGATAGGTGCCGACCTGAACACTGTTGACCCGAATGATATAAAAAGCATTGATGTGTTAAAAGATGCAGCTTCTGCGGCTATTTATGGTACCCGTGGATCAGCCGGTGTAATTATTATTACCACCAACAGTGGTGAAGTAGGGCCACCCCAATTTACTTATAATGGCTTTTTAACGGCTGAAGACCCAGCTAAATTTACGCCTAACATGACGGCAGATGAATACCGTGCTTTGGGTAAAGGAACCGATTATGGAGCAAGTACTAATTGGTACGATGAAATTTCCAGAACAGCTCTGTCGCATACACACAATGTTTCTTTGTCAGGTGGGTCAGTCGGAACAACATATAATGCTTCGTTAAACTACCGCGACTTTCAGGGGGTAGCCATTAATACAGGATTTGAACAGTTGAATGGCCGGCTAAATCTGGTACAGAAAGCGTTCAAAGATAAACTGGTGGTGAACCTGAACCTGAACATGACCAAAAGAACCGGCCAGTTAGGTTTTCCGGAAGCATTTAAGTATGCCGCCATTTTTAATCCAACAGCGCCGGTCCGCACAACCGACCCCTTGTATGACCTTACCGGCAGCGGCTATTTTGAAAGCAACTTTGTGGACTATGCCAACCCGGTGGCTGTAATGGAGCAAAACACCAATGATCAGGATTTGAAAAGGCTGAATATTACCGGATCTGCCGAATATGAAATAGTCAGAGGATTGAAGTTTTTAGTCAGGTATGCACAACAGCATGTAAGCAATTACCGTTGGTCGTATTTCCCAAGAAATTCTTTCCACTCCAGAAACCTGTTGGGCGTAAGTGGTTTTGCCAGAGGAGGGTTTGCTTATAAAGCGGATGAAGAAAGCTTCAACCAGTTATATGAAAATACCCTTTCTTACTCAACTAATATCAGTGCATTAAATATATCAGGGGTAGCAGGCTACTCTTACCAGGACTTCCAGAATAAAGGTTTTTCCATCCGGGCAGGTAACTTCCTTACAGACGTTTCTGCCGAAGATTTAGGTACCGCCCAGGATCTTAGAGAAGGACGGGCTACTGCCGATAGTTACAAAAACGGCTCCCGCTTAGTAGCTTTCTTTGGAAGATTAAACCTGAATTACAATGATATTGCCTTTTTAACGGCTAGTTTACGTAGGGAAGGCTCTACACAGTTTGGAGAAAACAACAAGTGGGGTATGTTCCCAGCCGTAAGTGCCGGGTTTGATTTGAGCCGGATTATAGATATTCCTGGCGTGGATAACCTGAAGTTCCGGGCAAGTTATGGCGTAACCGGCGCATTGCCACCCATGTCGTATTTATCGCTTCCAACCTTATCTCCTAGTACCTCTTCTTTCTATGCAGGGAACAACCGGTATCTGCCAAGCTATGGCCCGGACAAAAATCCTAACCCTGACCTGAAATGGGAAAAGAAAGCGGAATTTGATGCCGGCGTTGATTTTGCCTTGCTGGATAACCGCTTGACTGGTACAGCCGATTACTATGTACGTAACACATCCGATCTGATTTTTAACGGTACGGTTCCCGTTCCACCCAACTTGGTTTCTACCACCTGGCTGAATATTGGTGAGTTAAAAAGCAGTGGATTTGAGCTGGCATTAGGCTATGATGTATTACGGGATGGGCCATTTACATGGAATTCTGCCGGTAACTTTTCTACCTATAGTGTAACGTTAGCCAGCTTAGACCCCAGATATGCTGCCCCGTATGTAGGAGCCACCAACTTAGGTACACCAGGCCAGGAAGCCACCCAGATTACCAGGGCCGTGCGGGGAGAAAAAATAGGGATGTTGTGGGGATTCATTTACGAAGGTGTGGATGAAGGAGGTAAATACAAGTTCAGAGACTTGAACAGTGATGGAAAAATTGACGATAACGACCGCACCCAGATTGGGAATGGCCTTCCTAAATTTGAATTTGGCTGGACAAATACATTCAAGTATAAAAACTTTGACCTTAACTTTTTCATCCGCGGCTCTTTAGGACACGATATTATCAACACCTACCGGGCATTCTACGAAAACCCCAATGTAGCCAGCAGCTATAACGTGGTAAACAGCCGGTATTTTAATCCGGCGATTACAGACGGACAAATATTTAGCAGCTTGTTTGTGGAAAAGGCATCGTTTGTAAAAATGGATAATGCTACACTTGGGTATAACTTCAGCTTTCCAAAAAACGCAGCTTTCAAAACGCTGCGGGTTTATGTAACTGGCCAGAACTTGTTCCTGATTACGGACTATACAGGGGTTGATCCGGAAGTACGGTATTCGGATAATACCAATCAGCTCAGTCAGAATTCACTTAATCCTAGCCCAACCGACAGCAATGCACTGGCTCCGGGTGTAGACAGAAGAGAAACCTGGGTGTTTACCCGCTCTTACACACTGGGAGTTAATCTTGGTTTTTAACACATACTTTGTATTAGTCAAGCTATTTAATAAACAGATGAAGCGCATTTCACTAACCAAAATATTCACAATCGGACTTCTGATGATGGCTGCCTGTACCGACCTGGACGAGGAAGATGTACTCTATGACACCGTTACTACAAAAACCTTCTATAAAAATGACCAGGAACTTCTTTCTGCCATTGGAGGAGCTTATTCAAACTTGTACGGGGCATTTGGTAGCAGTAGTCATATCTGGCCGGCCTATGAAGTAACTTCCGATGAAATAGTAGTGCCCACCCGCGGGGCAGACTGGGGCGATGGCGGCCACTGGGTCCGGTTAAAGCTGCATACCTACACGCCACAAGATCCTGTGCCTACCAACACCTGGAACTTTCTTTACAGAGGCGTTAATACCTGCAACCGGGTTTTAGCTACCCTGGAGCCATTGGGTACTGATGTTTCTAAAGCCTACATAGCAGAGTTAAAAGCACTTCGGGCTATTTATTATTACTGGTTGTTAGATTTATATGGCAACGTGCCGCTGAGTGTAGATGCCACAGCCACCGAAGCGCCTACCAATAGCACCCGGCAAGAAGTATACAACTTTATAGAGAAAGAACTGCTGGACAACCTTCCGGCATTGCAGAAAACTGGCCCGGCTGATGAGGCCACCTATGGCCGTGTAAACTATTACACTGCCCAAGCGGTGCTGGCAAAGCTGTACCTGAATGCGCAAGTATACACCGGAACACCGCAATGGGCAGAAGCTATTGCAGCCTGCGATGAAATTATTAATTCCGGTAAATATGCCTTAATGGCCAATTACCGCGATAATTTTAAGCGCGACAACAAAGGCTCCACAGAGTTTATATGGGCTATACCCTACGATGAAATTCAGGCCACCGGTTTCACCATGCCTCACATAACCTTACACATGGCTTCACAAGCCCAGTTGAACATGACTGCCCAGCCATGGAATGGGTTTGCTACGGTGCAGGAGTTTTACCAATCCTATATCGATCCTGTACAAAATCCTGGACCACAAGGCAGCGTCATAGGACTTGATCCGGCAGGAACGCCAACTACCGGAACTGTGGATGAACGCTTATCTAATTTTATTGTAGGTCCGCAAACTTTTCCGGATGGTTCCCCTGTGCTGGATGGTGGGGCTGATCCGGCTGATCCGAATGGTCCGCCAATGACCTTTACTCCCTATATCAATGAATTGCAACCCAATGCCTGGCGGCAATCTGGCGCAAGAATTGGCAAATGGGAAATTTACAGAGGCAATAATGGCAACCTTAGCAACGACTATGCAATTTTCCGCTATGCCGATATTTTGTTGATGCGGGCAGAAGCTGTAGCCAGACAAAGTGGCAACTGGAACGATGCCTATACCCTGGCAATAGTTAACCAGATCCGGGCAGAGCATGGTGGAGTAGAGCCCTTTCCAGCGATAACAGAAGACATTTTTCTGGCAGAACGTGGCCGGGAAATGTTTGCTGAGGCTTTCAGAAGGCAGGATTTGCTCCGTTTTGGCAGGTACAACAATGCCTGGCGTTTCCATCCGGCAGATCCGAGTCCGCACGTAAACTTGTTTCCTATACCGGAAAACCAGATTAATGCTAATCAGAAGCTGAAACAAAATCCGGGCTACTAATCCCTATTCGTACAGACACTATACTACCAGGAATGCAAGTGATTTTACTTGCATTTCTTCCTTAATTTAGTTGATTACTACTCTCGTAAAGAGTATCTTGTAAAGAAGCAGCAACGGATGTATGCTGAGGAAAGGGGTAAGACATGTTTTTTTTGAGTAACCGTACATATACCCTGTTTATTATTTGGTGGAGTATTGCAGCCTTCAGCGCCTGTAAAAATACTTCTACACCCAATGCTATAGCTCCTAGTCCTACTGGGGCTACTCTCTTTACACTGCTTCCTGCCCGGCAAACTGGTATTTCTACAGAAAACACGATTACCTATACCGAAGAATTTAATCCCTATACCTTCCGGAATTATTTTAATGGAGGTGGGGTAGCCATTGGCGATATCAATAATGATAACCTGCCCGATCTGTTTTTCTGCTACAACCAGCAATCCAATAAATTATACCTCAATAAAGGAAATTTTCGGTTTGAAGACATTACCGGGCAGGCAGGCGTTGGTTCGGATGGTGTGTGGTCTACCGGCGTTACAATGGTAGATGTAAATGGAGATGGCTGGCTGGATATGTATATATGCAAATCCGGTGACCCCAACGGAAAGCAACGGAGCAACGAGCTTTTTATTAACAATGGCAATCTCAACTTTACAGAACGTGCCCGGGAGTATGGGCTGGATCATACAGGCTTATCGACACATGCTGCATTTTTTGATTACGACCGCGATGGCGATTTGGATTGCTATCTGCTCAACAACTCGTTCCGTTCGGTAGGAAATTACGACTTAATTTATGACCAGCGGACAATTGCCGATACCTTAGGAGGAAACAAGTTTTACCGGAACGACCAAAATCATTTTGTGGATATTACCAAGGATGCAGGTATTTATAGCAGCCGCATTGGCTTTGGGTTAGGTGTAACGGTGAGTGACATCAACAAGGATGGCTGGCTGGATATTTTTGTCTCCAACGATTTTTTTGAACGAGACTACCTCTACCTCAATCAGCAAAACGGCACGTTTAAAGAAGCCATAGAAACTTATGTGCGGGAGTTAAGTATGAACTCGATGGGAGCCGATATTGCAGATATTAACAACGATGGATATCCGGAAATCTATGTAACCGACATGTTGCCGGAAACGGAAGCCCGGATGAAAACAAAAACAACTTTTGAAAACTGGAATAAGTATCAATCTAACATTACCAGTGGCTATTACAAGCAATTTATCCGCAATGCCCTACAGCTTAACTCTGGCCCTGTTTCCTGTGCAGATGGAAAGACAAATGAAGTATATTTTACAGAAATAGGCCGGTATGCAGGGGTACATGCCACCGACTGGAGCTGGGGCGCATTAATTACTGATCTGGATAACGACGGCTTCAAAGATATTTTTGTCGCCAATGGCATTTATAAAGACATCACCGATCAGGATTACATACAACATACGGCTAATGCCGCTTCAGATATCCGGCAGCAAATTCTCAACAAAGAAAAAAACATTATAACCAAACTGATTGATCTAATTCCTTCAGAGGCAGTATCCAATTATGCTTTCCAGAACCAGGGTGATCTGAGCTTTGAAAACAAGGCTGCTGAATGGGGCTTGGCTCAACCTTCCTTTTCCAATGGCTCAGCCTATGGCGACTTAGACAATGACGGGGATTTAG
>NZ_JAUKPO010000029.1 GCF_030503435.1 Rhodocytophaga aerolata | reverse complement strand
CAAGCACGATGATCAGATTGTACTTAAATACATTCAACTTTTGACATGTACTTAGGTCGAATCTACTAAAACTCAAAGGAAAATACCGGATCAACTGAAGAAGAAATTTATACAAAACTTGTCTTATACATCCTCACTATACGTAAATAGCTGTAGATTACCTATATTATTTATTACGCAACGTATCACTATAGCTGTGATATTAGCTAATTGCTAATAAAAAAAATAGTACGCGTATGTGTGATATGACCTTGTATCAGCATATTAACACAGGTTAAAATTAATATCTTATTCCATGTGGTACTTTACAATAAAACAACAAGACCTGACTACCAAACAATACCAGTCTATGCAAAGGCTGGCTGAACTAACTGAGGTAATAGCCTTTAATGAACCTTACTACAATTTCTGCCTGTTTGACGTGAAAAAAGAAAGATACCAGCGGGTAATGGATTTTCTGGATATGGAAGGTATCAGTTATAGCCTGTCGCCTCATAAGCCATCCAGGGACGAGCTTCTGGAAAGTATGCAAACATAGCCATTCGTAGGCGCTATTTAATGAGCAGATTCAGTCGTGATACTGACAGAAGTCATCCCGGATAGGAGAAGTTATTTGTAGATTCAAGTAGATAAATGCTGCAACAGATCTGTACCTAAACAATTACTCCTATGAAAACTATTTTGGTTCCTACCGATTTTTCCAGTCATGCCACCAATGCCGTAATGTATGCAGCCTCCTTGGCTGGTTTATTAAATGCCAAAGTAATTTTATTTCATTCGTACCATGTTCCGGTAGCCATTTCAGAGTATTCGGTCATTCTTATGGCTGAACCCGCCATCGACCAGAATACGCTGGATGAATTGCAGCTGCTGGAGAAACGGGTAAAAGAAATAGCCGGAAACATACCTGTGGAAACAATAATCCGGGAAGATTTGCTGCTGGATGGAATTCGGGCGGTGGTTAAGGAGAAAGAAGTAGATTTACTGGTGTTAGGAACGTTAGGGGCTAAGGGTTTGGAGGAAGTACTAATCGGTAGTCACTCGGCCTATATTCTGGAAAATGTAGACTGCCCCGTACTCATCATCCCAGCTTGTGCATCGCAAAAGAAACTTGAAAAAATCATTTATGCTACCGATTTTCAGTTCAATGATTTTAGGTATATCAATCAATTAATTGACCTAGCCAGACCCAGCCAGGCTCAGATAATTATCACCCACATCTCTACACATAAAAAACAAGATGAAGAACTGATGGCCTGGTTCAAAGAAATTGCAGAGCCGAACATAGCTTATCCTTTTATATCATTTAAATCTTTTACCGGCGATCAGGTACTCGATGAATTATGTCATGCCATCAAATTTCTCGAAGCTGATATGGTATGTATGGCTACTGCCCGCAGAAGTTTTTTTGAAAAAATCCTTCATGGAAGCTTAACCAAAAAAATGGCATACCACTGTGAAGTTCCTTTGCTGGCTTTTCACCTGGAAGAATCCAAAAAATTATACCCCGTATAGCCTGCCATTAGCACAAAAAAGCAGGCACATATCCTACTAGTGTGCCTGCGGAAGATAAAGTAGTACTTACAACTGTAGTATAATTATCCCTATTTAGCTTCAACCGCTTCCGGTGTTTCCTCATGACTCAGGATACGGCCGAGGCATTTAAGGGTGATCAGGTAGGTTGGTTTTACGCCAACCGTACCCAGGCTTCCAGATGCCAGGGTAGCACCGGTAATGAGTGGATTATCAGAAGCATAATAGGCATAACGTACTTTAACATCTTTGCGGATACTGCCCCGGATCATTGCCTGCGATTGTATAGCTTTCTGGTAATGTGCCCCTTCCATTTCTAGCCCTACCGCTTTCCAGGAGGAATTTCTGAAATACGATAGAATATCCCGGTTTTGCAGCGAGGTACCCAATACTGTTATCATGGCTCCCTCATATACGTTTACGCCTTCCCGGGCAAACTCTTCCACGGTGAATTCATTATTTAGTGGATAGTTATCAGCCGTGCCTTCAAAAATATGGGAGGTAGGAATCATTAAATCGCCTTTTTCCCCGGTAAGAATACCTGCTTTGCCCATTACCGAAATAGAAGCCACATTCATATCAAAGCCCCTGGTAAGGTGGTCGTATGGCTTTAGTAACTCATCCATCGTTTCAAAGGCTTGCTCGCCAAAGGCATAATCCATAACCAGAATTACTGGTTTGTGTTTCTTCACATAGTCTTTATCGTATTTCAGTTGAGGATGCACTTTCTTAATATCCACTTTTGCTGTATCTACCAGTTGTACCAGGATGTTGGTCCCTGAAACATCTTCCAGCTGATGCAGCCCGTTATCTAAAGCATACTTCATCACTTTTTTCCGTAATCCATCATTTTCAGGCCGGCTTAGTTTTAACGCCATCTCATAAATATCTTCTTCTACCTGGTTTTCAGAAAGGGCAGCCGGGGCATATAAGCAATTAATTACACTATGAGGATTAGCACTGATGATATGAATGGGCCGTTCGTGGAGTTGTTTTTCTACCAGGTAATGCTTGATATGATTTGCCCACCGTTCGCCATAAAAATGATGGCCGATATGTTCACGCAAGGTAGGTGTAAAGCTTATCTCACGGTCCAGCTGCTGATCTTTTTCCAACATGGATACCTTGCCTAATTTATATACGATCTCAAACAAGCCGCTATTAGACGCGGCATTTTCGCGGAAGCGGTGGAAAGCTTTTTCCGTTTCGCCAAAAGTGCGGCCTAAGATGGTGCTTACATAGGTTATAGCCAGTTCCCGTTCATCGTCTTCTACGGTACCTCCGGAAAGGATTATTTCTTCCAGTTTCTCCCATTCCCGCGTTACCCCACCACGTTCATGAAAGGCATGCTGGCGAATCTTATCTGCTTCCATAAACATAAATGTGAGGTGTGTCATGATATCATAAATTTCTGAACGCCCGTTGGTTACTTCTATCACCATTTGCTCCTCGTCTATCAGGTAGCAATTACGGCGGCGTTTAGCAGGCACCAATACCTGAAATTTAGAATTCTCATACCCTTCCCTGGACGACAGTGTTATAAAGCGGCAGCCCTCTATTCCCTTCGGCAGGCGGTCCATCACATATACCAGGCCATCGAGTTCCACTTTTTGCGGATCGTTTACCGAACCATATATTTCCGGCCGCAAAATAAGCATGGCCCGGCGCATTTCTTCTCCGGAAACCCGGGAAGGCTTATAATAGCCTCTGTTGAATAAATGGCGCATGGTAATATAAATCCGCTCAATGGCTGCCCTGGATTCCTGAGCTCTGGTGAGAACGAGTGGCGAATGACTTTTCATAGATTTCTATTGATAATTCCGGTTACTGATGAAAGTATGAACTTCTAGGTTGCATTGTATTTCTCAACCCTACGTTCCCTACACCTGGTATGTGCCAGATAGAAAGCATATAGCTACATACTTCTAAAATTTTACAAAAATAAGGGTTAGAAGTTAGCAAACTGTTAATTCCTGGAATTACTTTTCTTATCCGTGGACTGATAATTCATAAAAGTCCTTTTATACCCGAAGCTTCACAAGGCTAAACATTTGTGGATAGGTTAACTTAGGTAAACTAAATTGACCTATACTCTTCACTTCGTTTTTGCCATTTTGGGCGCATACAACTATAGCTGCATTAGTTTGCCTTTTATACATTGTTTTTATAGCTGTATAGCCACCATTTCATCCTATCCATAGCTGATTTTTTCTAAAATTTATACAGAAATCAATATTTATGATAAAATACAGTCAGAATCGGATTAAATACAGAAAGATTTTTGGAAAATAAATTCTGATAATTGTACTACTAAAACATGGTTCATTTATATAAAACATAAAATTCAAGGCGAATTTTACTATTGAATGAAATCATCTTTAAAAGCAAGTTGATAGTTTCTATCATCGTGTAAAAGTATTGCTTCTACCTAAGAAGTTTGGGCGCATCGGGGTGTATCTTCCATAAAGTTAGTACAGTTTCTAACAACCATTCAGTAACAAAATAGCTACCTATTTGTAAGCAAAAATAGCTAGCGGGTATACTATTGCTTCTTTTTTCCTGCCTGTGAATGCCGGGCTATTCTTTTACGATTTTTAACTAGTGAACTATTACTTGAAGAGTACATTTGCATCCTTTTAAAAATATAATTTTTCTAATAAAAAATAGACCTTACAAATACAATTAAATGCTTAAATCAATCCATAAAACCAACAAACTATGAGAGGCAGTCTACGTAAACTAGGAGTCAGCATCACCAAATTGCTTGTATTTGGTATGCTGGTGCAGTGTAGCAGTGGTATGTTGTTTATTGCCCACGCAGGCAATAAATATTCATTCTCCAGGATAGCGGATTTTCAGGTATCCGGTACGGTTACAGATGATGCCGGGCAATCTCTGCCCGGTGTGAACGTGGTGCTGAAAGGCACTACCAACGGTGCCACTACAGATGTGGATGGGAAATATTCCATTACTGTTCCGGACGGAAATGGCATACTCATTTTTTCTTACATTGGCTACGTTTCACAGGAAGTGCCCATCAGTAACCGCAGCTCATTGAATGTCAGCATGGCTCCGGATATCAAATCTCTGGAAGAAGTGGTGGTAGTGGGCTACGGTACACAATCCAGAGGAACAGTAACAGGGGCGATTAGTACTATTCAATCCGAAGACTTAACCCGCACACCAGCCGTGACGACGTCTGGCGCATTGGTTGGGAAGATACAAGGTATTACCGCCCGCCAGCCAGATGCCAGGCCAGGGGGAGCTACCAATATACAAGTGCGGAATATGGGCGAACCTTTGTTTGTGATTGATGGCATTCCTTCAGATGCCAATCAATTTAATAACCTGGGTCAGAACGACATAGAGAATATTTCCATTCTAAAAGATGCGTCTGCTGCCATTTATGGGTTACGTGCTTCTAATGGCGTAATTCTAGTAACTACCAAAAAAGGAAAGAATAAGCAAAAAACAGCCATTAACATCAACGGGTATTATGGGTTACAGAATTTTACCCGGTATCCTAAACCGGCCAATGCCTATCAGCATGTGCGTGGCCTGGCCGAGTCAGACCAGAACCGGGGTATACCAACCAATATTACCCCAGATGAGTTAGCCAAGTGGCAGGCAGGCACCGAAAGAAACTTCCGTAGCTTCGACTATTACGATATGGTGATGCGTCCTAATGTGCCTCAATATTCGCTCAATGCTAATGCTTCGGGAGGCTCTGAAAACATTAATTATTTTGTATCAGTAGGTCATTTAAACCAGGATGCCTTAATCCGGGATTATAACTTTAACCGGACCAACATTCAGGCAAATATTGATGCCAAACTACTCAAAGGCTTAAGTGTAGGATCTCAGATCAGTGGCCGGATTGAAGACCGCCATCAGGTGGGCGTACCCGGGCTAGACGACTATTTCAATCCTTTCCTGAGTATTTTCACTATGTGGCCGACAGAGCGCCCCTATGCGAATGATAATCCGAACTATATTAACCAGACACACAATGTTAATGTAAATCCGGCTACGTATAAGGAAAATGTAACCGGCTATATTGATGAAATCTGGCGCACAGTTAAAGGAAATTTCACTGCCCAGTATGATTTTAACTTTGGCTTGTCGGCAAAAGGTACCTATTCGTATGGGTTCTCCAACTTCGATTTTGATGGTTTTGAATATACCTATGATGCCTATACGTATGACGAAGCTACAGACAGCTATAATGTAGTTCCGGGAGGCGGAAACCAGAACCCCTGGCGGGAAAGGCGGAAACGGAATATTATCGACCGGTTTGCACAATTTCAGCTAACCTATAATAAACAGATAGGCAACCATGGCCTATCGGCGGTGGCAGCCTATGAGCGGTCAGACCAGAATAGTAATTATATGATCGTACACACAGTACCGCCTAATAATTATATTCCTATTCAGCTATTTGCTAATCAGGACTTCTTACTGGACGAAATCCGGGTACAAGCCAGGGCAGGGTATATTGGAAGAATCAACTATAATTACCGGGAGAAATATTTAGTAGAAGTACTTGGCCGCTACGATGGTTCGTTCCTGTTTGCTCCTGGCAAACGGTATGGATTTTTCCCTGGTGCCTCCATTGGCTGGCGTATCTCCGAAGAGCCATTCCTGAAAGACAATGTAGGTTTCTTAAGTGATTTAAAGCTTAGAGCTTCTTATGGCCGTACAGGGAGTGATATAATCCGGAATGATGGATTTTTCCCGGATAACCCTACCTTTATCATTAATCCGTTCAGTTATTTACCTGGCTATACCTATCCGAGCGGAAACGCCGTATTTGATGGAAATTTAGTTACTGGCGTACAGCCCAGAGGTTTGCCCATCACGACCCTTTCCTGGATTACCAACCAGACAGCTAACGTAGGTATTGATTTTGGTTTCTTCAACAATGCCTTAACAGGTCAGTTTGATATTTTCGAAAGAAAACGCACTGGTTTGCCGGCTCCCCGCTACGATGTGTTGTTGCCAACAGAAGTAGGCTATAGCTTACCCAATGAAAACCTTAATTCTGATGCAAACCGGGGTCTGGAAGGTGCCTTAATTTACCGGGGAAAACAGGGAGATGTTAATTATTCGCTGGGCATTAATGCCACTATTTCCAGGCTCAGAAATTTAGAAACCTATAAACCCAGATTTGGAAATTCCTGGGAAGAATACCGCAACTCCATTGAAAACCGGTGGGCAAACATTAACTGGGGATATCAGGTTGTGGGCCGCTTCCAGTCGCAGCAGGAGATAGATGAGTACACCATCAATAATGATGAACAAGGCAACAAAACTCAACTTCCGGGAGATTTTAAGTTTAAAGATGTAAACGGCGATGGCCTGATCAACTTCCTGGACGAGCGGCCAATTGGCTATGCCCTGGGGGCGAATCCGTATATGAGCTTTGGTATTAACGGAAGTGTGGCCTGGAAAGGATTTACCTTACTCGTAGATTTTGCCGGTGCCAATATGCAAAGCTTCCTTCGTGACTGGGAATTGAAAATTCCTTACCAGAACAATGGTACCTCCCCTGCCTATATGCTGGAAGACCGCTGGCACCGCGAAGATCCATTTAATGCAGATAGCCCCTGGGTGGGCGGCACCTATCCGGCCATCCGCAAAGACAATGCTTCGCATGTGAACCTGAGCCGCCGTAGTGATTTCTGGATTACCAATGTCCGGTATGTACGGCTGAGGAACCTGGAACTGGGCTATGCCATCCCACAAAAACTGATTGGCAAAATTGGCTTGGAAGCCATGCGTGTCTATGTAAATGGTACCAACCTCTTTTCCATCGACAATGTGAAGAAATTTGAAATTGACCCTGAAATTTCTTCTGGAAATGGCCTGGTGTATCCCCAGCAACGGTTACTCAATGCAGGTTTCAGTGTAACTCTTTAATCCCGATCTCTATGAAAAGCTTATATAAATATTTAATCCTCAGTATTTCTTTACTCTCGCTGGGTGCTTGTGAAAAAGAATGGTTAGAACGGCAGCCACCTAATATTATTCTGGAAGAACAGGTATGGAATGACTCCAAGATGATTACTAGCTTATTGGCCAATTATTACAACCGCCTACCTTCCCACACACAATTGAATGCCGGCTGGCAGGAGTTTGCTGCGTATGACGAAGCTATGTGGTCTGGCAATGGAGACGCTTGGAACAACATTATTTCCTATCCCTTCGACCGCTGGCGGTTATGGGATTATGGCCTGATCCGCGATATAAACCTGGCTTTGGAAAATATGGAAAAATACGGCACCAAGCTTACCCCTGACCAGAAAACACAGTTTGCGGCCGAGTTCCGGTTTTTAAGAGCCTATCAGTATTTTGAACTGGTAAAACGCATGGGCGGTGTACCCTTAGTTACCAGTCAGTTGATTTATGATTTCAGCGGCGACCCAACCTCTCTGCAACTTCCACGCAACAAAGAAGAAGAAGTGTACGATTTTATTGCCAGTGAGCTGGATGCAATAAAAGATGTCTTGGGTAACAATGGCAGCAACACCAGAGCCAATAAATTTACAGCCCTTGCCTTAAAAAGCCGTGCTATGTTGTATGCCGGATCTATTGCTAAGTACAATAATCAGATGGGAGCTCCCATTACCACACAAGGTGGAGAAGTAGGAATTCCGGCAGGCAGAGCTGTAGACTACTACACCAAATCACTGGAGGCTTCTCAGGAGATTATTAACAGTGGTGAGTATTCGTTGTATCAGGGTAATCCAAACCTGGGGGAGAATTTCTTTGAGGCCGTTACTAAAAAAGCCAACAACCCAGAAGTAATTATGGCTATGGATTTTCTGGTAAGCAAAGATAAGCGGCATGGTTTCTCCTACGATAACATTGCCCGCAACATCCGGGAAGACAACCTGGCTTCCTCTGCTATTACTCCTTCGCTGAACCTGGTAGAAGATTTTGAATACCTGGATGGAACTTCGGGTGAGTTGAAAACCCGTACTGCAGACAACAGCGACTATATTTATTACGACAACCTGCAGGACATTTTCGCTAATAAAGATGCCCGCCTCTATGGAACTGTTATTTATCCTGGAACTACTTTTAAAGGGTTGGAAGTGCAGATACAAGCAGGGGTAATGGTTTGGGAAGGGGGCAGTTACCGGGCTGTAGAGTCTGATCAACTGGGCTCTACCTATACCGATGGCAAATTGCTTACCGGCGGTTCAGGGCCTCAGCGTTCACAAACCGAAGTATCCAACACTGGTTTTTATTTACGTAAATACATAGATCCGGCTCCCATGTCCAGCACCCGGGGTGTACGAAGTGATATGTGGTGGGTACGCTTCCGTTTGAGTGAAATTTTACTGAATGCTAGTGAAGCAGCCCTGGAACTTGGCCAGACAGCAGACGCTTTAACCTATATCAATCAGGTAAGAGCACGGGCAGGATTTGGTCCAAACAGCCTTACTGAGCTGACACTTCAAAAATTACAAAATGAACGCCGGGTAGAATTAGCCTTTGAAGATCACCGGGTATGGGATTTAAAACGCTGGCGCATTGCTCATGAAGTATGGAATGGCAGCACCACTAATCCCGATGCTATGATCTATGCTTTGTATCCTTACCGCATCGTACGCCCTGGTGACGCCCGCAACGACAAATATGTATTTGTAAAGATGGTAGCCCCCCGATTCCGGGCTCCACGCCTGTTCCAGTTAGGAAATTATTACTCGTCTATTGATCAGACGGTAATCAACAACAACCCAAAAATTATAAGAAACCCCTTCCATTAATCTACTGCTATGAAACTACATCAGTTATCCTATATTTTTCTAATCCTGGCAGGCATTTTATCTGCTTGTGAGAAAGACAATTTTGATCCACCCAAATCTACCTTAACCGGACGGGTAATCTACCAGAATCAAGCCCTAGGTGTACGGTCGAATGGCGTACAACTGGAATTGTGGCAGCCTGGATTTCAGTTATATTCCAAAATTCCTGTCTTTCTTAACCAGGATGGCACTTTTTCAGCTTCCTTGTTTGATGGCGACTATAAACTGGTTTTGTTAAGAGGAAACGGCCCATGGGTAGATAATTCAGATACAGTAAATGTACAAGTGCGTGGCTCCGCTGTAGTAGATGTGCCTGTTCAACCTTACTACCTGATAGCCAACGAAACATTTGGCAATAATGGCACTGAAATTACGGCCAGCTGCAGAGTAGATAAGATTTCCGGCGATAGAGCTGTTGAACGGGTAATATTATATATAGGCGCTACCCAATTTGTAGACTCCAATAACAACGTAGGCAGAGTAGAAAAGGAAGGTGCCGACCTGGTTGATCTTAGCCAGAATCTATCATTTAGTACGGCTGTTCCGGCAGCTGTGCTTGCTAAAGGATACTGCTTTGGAAGACTAGCCGTAAAAACGGTAGGCGTAGCCGAAATGTTATACACGCCAGTGCAAAAAATTCAGTTCAGATAACAGAAGAAGTTTTTTCAATACGTGATCATAGATAGTTCGACAAGGTTAACTAAGTAAAGTGGAATTGAAGAAGTATCCATACTTTTTCGGTTCCACCTTCTTTTTAAGACTAGCGGTCAATTGTGGATTTGAAGTATTCTTCTTTATACTTTAACGGATTTTTGCCGGTTATCTCTTTGAATTGTTTATTGAAGTTAGAAAGCGTATTGAAGCCACATTCATAACTAATCTGGGCAATATTCATTTCTTGTTCGTGAATGAGTTTACAGGCATTTCCTACCCGTATTTCGCTTACAAAATTAGAAAATGATTTGTTTGCCCTGGCCTTGAAATACCGGCTAAACGAAGAAGGAGTCATATTAGCTAAGGCAGCTACTTCATCCAGACTTATTTTTTGCCTGAAATTTTGCATCACATATTCATATACTTTGGTCATCCGTACGGTTTCATCTTCTTTGTACTGATTAATATACCCAGAATGCGCAATGGTGTAACACTCTGTAGAATTGGTGAGAATATCGAGTATTTTCAGTAGCTGAATGAGGCTCGGAATGCCTTGCAAATGAACCAGTTCTTTCATCATCTGGGTAATCAGCCGGTTAGTTTCACCTTTAATTTCCAGACCATACACTGACTTTTGCAGAAGAATACGGATTTTTTCCATTTCCTCCTTTTTCATCAATGATTCCCCCAAAAAATTTTCCTTGAAATAAATCACAATGCCATGAGTCCGCAAATGGTTGGCTTTATTAAAATAAGCGTCCTCGCTTCTCCACAAATGAGGAAGATTAGGGCCGGTAAATACCATATCTCCCTCTTTAAAGGGTTTAATACTGTCGCCGACAAAACGGGTACCGGTGCCTTCCAATACAACAAACAGCTGGTGCTCGGAATGGAAATGCCAGTTTGGGTCGAATGCCGGAGCCGAAAGCTCTTTTACTACAAAAAGTTTGGTGTCTGGAATAGCCGACTTATGGACCATTGCTTTCATACAACTTCCTTATTTTTATCTGATGGGATTTTCATATCTGTCATATATGACAAGATACTGTCAATAATAGACAAATTATACTAGGATTTTATATACGAAAATACTGATAATTGCATTATAAAGAGAATATAGTAGTGACTCAAAATTTTGTGCCACCTATATTTCCGGGCAGAGAGGTAGGGTCTGCTGGAGCATAACGTACTTCAAAACAATAGATGATTACTTGGAAGAAAATCCAAAAAATTCAACAAAGTAAAGCATAGAATTACATATACTTTTTAGATATTTAACCTTTACACAGCCTAGTATCTTTTAAAACTACCCATGAGTCTACAAGTAAAATTCGGAGTAAGCACCTGGCTATGGACTTCTCCCTTCAGTACGGAAACGGTATCGTTATTCCCAAAAATTAAAGAGATGGGCTATGATATGGTAGAAATTCCTGTGGAAGATCCTTCCTTACTAGATACCAAAGTGGTAAAAGCTGCTTTGATTGAAAATGGCCTGAAACCCATTATCTGTGGTGCTTTCGGTACCAGCCGCGATCTCACCCACGACGATCCCTCCTATCATAAAAACAGTTTTGACTATATACAGGCATGCTTTGAAATTTGCGAGCAATTAAATGCCGGTTTTCTGGCTGGGCCTATGTATTCGGCCGTAGGGAAAGCCAGGCTTGTTTCGCCGGAGCAGAAAAAAATTGAATGGGAACGGGCAGTTAAAAACTTACGGAAAGTTTGTACAATGGCTCAGGAAAAGGGTTTAAAAATAGCCTTGGAACCCCTAAACCGGTTTGAAACAGATTTGATTAACACAGCAGAGGATGTAATGCAACTGATCCGGGATATTGATCATCCGGCGGCAAATGTGATATTAGATGGTTTTCACATGAATATTGAAGAGCCGGACATTGAACGGGCCATCCGCCTGGCAGGTGATAAATTAATTCATGTACAGGTATCGGAAAACTACCGCGGCACACCCGGAACCGGACAAACCCGCTGGGATGCCTATAAAAGAGGCCTAGAAGCAATAAACTATACTGGTGCTGTTTCAATAGAAAGTTTTACGCCGGCAATAAAAGAATTGGCTGGCGCCGTATGTATCTGGCGGCCATTGGTGCCTAGTCAGGATGGATTTGCTAAAGAAGGGCTACAGTTTTTGAAGAAGTGGGCAGCAGAATAAGCTGTTTTACTAATTTTATAAAAAACAGGCTGAAGAAAGTGGCAGCCTGTTTTTTTATGTCCATCAATCATAAAATTCTATTAAGGAAGCAAAGTAGGTATTGTCCCATCCATCGGTTATATCCTCATAATCATTATCCGGAATATTTGTATGGCGTAGTTCGGCAGAAGTACCACTCTTGTGCGGATGCAGTTTAATAGTAACAATTGAATCTTCCGGCTGGTCGCCAAAATACCATTGCTGCACTATTTTTTTACTCTCTTCAAATTCCAGGTTCTTCCCGACAATACTTCCATCCCACAATGAAAATTCAGATCCCGGTTCGGTAGACATCTCAGCCTTTTCACCAGTCCAGAGCTGTAGGGTGAATGGATTGGTAAGTGCAATGTATACTTCTTCTGGCGTGGCAGGAATGATATAGTATTTTTTGTAATCTTTCATAAAAAGTTTGATAGGTAGTGAGAATCGGAATTAACTTCAATATTAGTAAATTAATTAGGTAGTGAAATTATATTTTACAAGCGGTAAGCTAAATACAAGCAGGAGAACTTAAATTTATAAGGTTCATTCAAGGGAACCGTAGGTTTTTATAAACATACAACACTCAGAAAAATAAAAGGTTGTGCCTTGTTTTCTTTTCTAAAGCTATGTTAGAAGTATATGTCAGCAAAACATTCTGAATTACCAACTTATACCTTATTTGCTTTAAGCGAACAAGCGATTGTAATTGAATTTGGACAGGCAATTAATGACGAAATACACAACTGTATAATGGCATTTGCGGCAACACTTCAACAGCAGCCTTTCCAGGGGTTTGTTGAATATATACCCGCCTTCACCACCCTTACCGTGTACTATGACCCCTGGATTGTTAGCGATGGAGGAAACAAAGATGCCTCTGAGTTGGTAAAAGAATATATTGATCAACTGAGTTCAACTGTTCAAGTATCTTCAAAACTAAATCCGCGCAAACTAACTATTCCGGTATGTTATGGCGGAGCCTATGGTCCAGACATTCAGTTTGTTGCCGATCAGGCAGGCTTATCACTTCAAGCGGTGATAGATATACATGCTTCAACAGATTATAAAGTATACATGATTGGTTTTGCTCCAGGTTTTCCCTATTTAGGTGGTATGGATTCCCGGATTGCCTCTCCCAGAAAAAATATACCCCGTCCGGTAATACCTGCCGGATCAGTAGGCATAGCTGGCACACAAACAGGTATTTACCCCATTGAAACGCCTGGTGGATGGCAACTGATAGGACGTACACCGCTTGCACTTTTCAATCCGGAAAAAGAGCCATATTCTTACCTACAGGCTGGTGATAGTATTAGATTTATTCCCATTTTAGAGAAGGAATTTTTGGCGTTAAAGAAAGGAACTAGCGTTGAGTAGCAAAATTTTACAACCAGGATTGCTTACCACTATGCAGGATGGAGGCAGATACGGCTTCCAGAAAGATGGCATTATCGTAAGCGGTGCAATGGACAGGCTGTCTTTACGGATGGGCAATTTACTGGTAGGAAACCAAGAAAACCAGGCAAGCATAGAAGTAATCCAGGTAGGTCCAACAATCCTGTTTCAGGAAAACTGTGTACTAGCCATTACTGGCGCTAACCTCTCCCCTGCTATTAATAGCCAACCCGTCCCTATGTGGCGGCCAGTATCCGTAGAAAAGAATAGTATTTTGTCTTTCGGCAAGTCCATTCAAGGTTGCATCGCCTATATTTCCGTTGCAGGAGGCCTGGCTATACCTACTGTTTTGGGCAGTTACTCCACTTACCTACGTGCCAAACTGGGGGGCTGGCATGGCCGGGCCTTACAAAAAAACGATTGCATCCCCTTCAATCAAACAAATGGTTTTCTTTTAAAGAGAACAAAAACAGTAAAAATGGCCGAGGGGTTTTCCTATCCTGGGTGGAGCCTGGAACCTTCATTTTATCACTTGTACCAATCCAATCCAGTGATCCGTGTGATGCCAGGTCCGGAATACGCATGGTTTACCCAGGAAAGTAAAAATACTTTCTGGCAAAATCCGTTCAGGATAACCTACTCGTCGGACAGAATGGGATACCGGTTAGAGGGGCAGCCGCTGATATTAAAGCACAAGCGGGAATTACTTTCTACGGCAGTTACCTTCGGCACCATTCAGGTTCCTCCAAAAGGAAACCCTATTTTATTAATGGCCGATCACCAAACCACAGGCGGCTATCCCCGGATTGCCCAGGTAGCCAGTGTAGACCTTCCATTAATAGCTCAAGCTTCTCCAGGAGTATGCTTGTACTTCCAGGAAATTTCTCTGAAAATGGCTCAACACTTATACTTCCTTCAGGAGCGAAAAGTAAAAGCCATAAAAAATACGCTTAATAGATATTACTTAAAAGATTTGTTACAATAATTATACTTATGTTAAGTATAATTATTTAGATGTATTCTTATTCCAGTAAATTTTCAGGTTGTTAGTAGCTCTGCCGGCTGCAATAATATCCAGTTTACCATCGCCATCTAAATCAGCCACTTGCAGGTCCTCACAAGCCATTCCATTATTGTCTATCCAAAAGTCTTTCCAGGAAGTACCCTGGGCATCGGAAGGCACAAATAGCTTAAGGCCTACTTTGTTATTTTTATCGGGATTACGCCATCCTACAAGAATTTGTCCATAGCCTAGTTGTAACAGATCTGCAAACGCCAGTCCGTGCCCCTGATTCATTTCCTCATACAAAACTTTTCTAGCCTCCGGATTATTCACCGGGTACACAGCCAGCAGATTTCCATGCATCGGTTCAATACCTGCGATGAATGGCTGTTTATTTTGCAGGTATCCGGTACGCACTTCGCCGAGTGAATAATTCTGCACGGCCCATGGTTTTTGGGCAGCAGTCCACTTCCCTTTTTCAAAAACGATTCTTTTAATTCCTTCTTTCCCACCGATAAGCAAGGTTGCAGGCGTAGTTCCCTGCGCATCCCATACATCGAAATTATGTGTCATGTGCATAGATTGATCAATCACCTGATACTTCCATGCGGCAGATTTATTTTTTGGTACATCAAACGCCAGCACTTTTACTCCTTCTCCCTGCCCGTCTTTGTTGCCTCTGCCATGCAAAGGAAGCACAATTAGTTGATAGGTGTTACTTCCGGTCCGTATCCACCGCATCCGGTGAATGGTAGGTTCATGATGAAGTTTTACCGGCTTCCAAGGTTGGGTAATATCGCCTGGCCGAACCAGATAATGTACAGAACCAGACTTTGTTGTATCAGATGTTTCGCCAGGGTTCCATTGCGCGCCTACGGCTATTTCTACTTTGCCATCCCCATCAATATCACGTGCGGCAATACATACATTATCCTGTTCGGTAAGATTTTCAGCAAGTACAAACCTTTTCCAATCGCCGTTTCGGTACCAAACAAACTGTTTTTTGTCTGCTAAAAGTATATCAGGTTTTTTGTCGCCATCTACATCTCCGATGGCTAATCCATACCCGATTTGTACATTACTATCTAGTAGTTGAGCTTCAAATTGTGGACTTTGCTGCCCCCAAGCAGGAGAACTTAGCAGCAGTATGAACAAATATTTTTTCAGAAACATAGGATATTCAGTTTTAGGGTAAGTGTTGTTTGTCCAAATATCATCATAAGCTATAGGCTTTTCTACAGATGATCTACTAAACTAAAGTAAGACTAAATATTTAATAAAATCTATAGTATTTTGAATTTTCGATCAATCAACATGACAAATAGTTCACATACAGAAATACAGGTCCTTCAGTTGAAAACACAAAAATACCGCCCTAACCCAGTGGCTTAAAGTTATTAGCATCCTTTCGCCTTATCGTAGCTGGCAGTAAGCTGAATATAAGGTGGACTACTTTCAGCAGTCTCATTGATCCAGAAAGAATATACCTTGGCAGTCAGCTGAACTTTCGTACGGTTAGTAAGTATGCATGCCCCTGTAGCTAATCTGTGCCTGGCGCGTCTCAGGGTATTTAGAGAAACAAGCAGCTTAGGAGTCAGAACTCTGTCCAACTTCATACGATGATTTAGCGCATGAAACCGGAATTTATCAGTACAGGAAATAGTCATTTTCACTATCATTTAGCAGTGTTTGTTGTCCAAATTTCAAAGTCTGGCAAAGAATACAACGATCTGAGAATTTATCTTACATCCGGCTATGGCTGCCTGTAGGCCTCAGGTTGTTACTATTATTTGGAGCTTATTAAATTGACGGAGCAATAACTAACACACGCATACATACCTGAATATTCATGAAAGTCAAAGAGAAAACAGCTGAGTCCGGCAGGATATTATTGATGCTGACTATTGGCTTCTTTACAGGTATTTTTGTAGCTACCCTGGACGTTGGTGCCAGTACGCTATTTCTGGATCGTTTCGACGAGCAGGCTTATTTGCCAAAAGCCATTGTTACCTCCGGGCTATTAGGTATTGTTTTCACCTATCTGTTTGCATATCTACAGACCAAGGTAAATTTTACCTCACTCTCTGTTTTTTTTATTCTGCTCATCATTGTTCTAACTACCGGTATCCGGCTTGGTGTGGATTATGAAGAGAGTCACGATTTGGTAATTTTTTGTGCCTTTGCCTGTATCGGCCCCTTTACAACAGTATCCTTCTTAATCTTCTGGGGACTTTTTGGGCGTATATTCAGTTTACGGGAATCAAAGAAAATGATCAGCCGCATTGACAGCGGCCAACTGCTTGCCTCCATTGTGGCATTGTTTACTATTCCCGTTGTACTGACCTTCCTACCACACACCGTAGATTTGCTTTGGATAAGTGCCACCAGCGTTACCTTAATTTTAATAACCTTACTAATTCTGAAGTGGAAGTACAAATTAAATGATACGCATATAGACCTCCCTGACGATAACCAGCCGGAAGAGTCAGTAAGTGTTAAAAATCTGATAAAAAACAGGTATGTAATTCAAATGGCCATTTTGGTAATTATTTCCACCATTGCTATCTATCTGTTAAACTATTCCTTTCTATCCGTTACTGCCGAACAATTTCCCAATACCAGGCACCTGGCCAACTTCATCAGTATTTTCACAGGAACTGTAGTTATTTTCAATTTTATCATACAAAATTTTGTAACAGATAGAATCGTTAATATGTATGGGTTGAAAGTAGCACTGCTGATTAACCCTGTCTTATTTTGTTTCTTTACCATCCTCTCCAGCATCATTGGCTCGTATATTGGCCATACACGTATTTCGGAGTCATTTATTCTATTCTTTCTGTCTGTAGCGTTGAGCAAGCTGTTTGCCGTTTCCCTGAAAGATGCCCTCGATAATCCCACCTTTAAGCTTTACCTGCTTCCGCTAGATACCTCTGCCCGTTTTAATGTACAGGCAAGAATAGAAGGAGTAGTGACCATGCTGGCGGTATGTATTGCAGGGTGCTTACTTTGGTTGTTGAAATACTTTGCTTTTTTGGATCTGATATGGTTTACCTATGCGCTAGTGCCTATTGTTATTTGCTGGTTGCTGGCCGTAACAAGGCTCTACAGCCATTACCGGTCTACACTGGAACGAAGTCTGGAGAAATCTAAAAAAGAAATTTATTCGAAAAACAAAAAAACATACTTACTGGATATACTCTTCAAAAACACAGAGTACCTCTCCCATCCATTATACCCGATTGTTTGTTTGAAACTTATTGAACGAGTGGAACCTAGTTTGCTTACTCAGGCACTTGCAACCATACAAGAAGTTGATTCAGCACCGTTGCAGGCATATATTCAAAAGAGGCAGAGAAATCTTTCGGTAGGCGTTAATATTTTCTCAAACAAGAAGTCTGATCAGGAAGGGGCGTATATGGAAATTACCAGTGCTGGCAGTAAGGTAAAATTCAATTCTTTTGGGTTATCGTCCGTACAAAAACTTGCTCGTTCAGAAAACCCATCCGAACGAATAATTAGTTTACAACTGCTCAGCAAAATTGTTAATGCTGATAATGTTTTCCTTTTAACAGAACTCCTCCGCGATACAGATACTGGTGTAAAAAAAGAAGCTATTGCAGTAGCTATGCAAGTGAAGCGGCCTGAAACATGGCCAATTCTGATAGAACTGCTTTCTGTCTCTTCCTGCACACACGCAGCAGCCAGAGCCCTCATTGAATCGGGAAACTTGGTGTTACCGGTATTAGAAATTGCTTTTCATAAAACTGGCCAGAGTACCCCTCTTCTTCAGAAAATAATTAATATCTATGGACAAATAGGCACACCTGAAGCTGCAGAATTACTCTGGGAAAAAATTGAATATCCGGATGCAAAAGTAGCTACAGAAGTTCTGTTAGCATTGAATGAATGCCATTTGCAAAGCGGAAGCAAGGTTGCTTTTGTACAATTACTGGTAGAGCAGGAAATAGGAAAAGCAGCCTGGAACCAAGCGGCTTTGCTTGAAATAGCAGAGGCCTCCTACAACCGCCACCTGCAACGGGCGCTGGAAGAGGAAATGCAATATAATTTTGAAAGAATATTCCTGC
Organism: Rhodocytophaga aerolata; assembly: GCF_030503435.1. Lineage (GTDB taxonomy): Bacteria > Bacteroidota > Bacteroidia > Cytophagales > 172606-1 > Rhodocytophaga > Rhodocytophaga aerolata. The sequence goes on along the minus strand of NZ_JAUKPO010000029.1, from coordinate 73,169 downwards.
TCCTTTCACTGATTTACGACCCCAGATCTATCCAGCTGGTAAAAGAAAATATAGAAAGCGGATCAAGCGAAAGTAAAGTATATGCCCTGGAGTTGCTGGATGTCTTTATAGATAAACACTTAAAAACCATTTTATTCCCACTGCTAGATGATATACCTGCAGCTGAAGAGGTAAGTATTTATCAGGCCTATTTCCCCAGGGAAACCTTAAATTCCACAGAGGTTTTGCTGCATATTTTAAACCGGGAATTTAATGCAATTAACCGATGGACAAAAGCCTGTGCTATCTATTCGCTTGCCCATACACCGCAGGCTCCCCTAAGTAATGAACTCATTGCCCATATTTTTAATCCTGATCCCTTGCTCCGTGAAACCGCTGCTTGGGCAATTTATTGCCGTGACCAATCGCTGTATACCGCCTTGGGAATGCGCATTAAAGCCTCCTCTAAGATTGAGCTAGATATGGTATTGCTCAACAAGCCTGTACTTTCAGGTAAACTGGAAATAAGTGGAATGCTGATGCACAGAGTGCTTTTTCTCAAAAAAAATCCTTTGCTAGCTCATATGCCAAACCATATTTTGGCAGATATCGCTGAAAATATACGGATTTTTTACTTCCGCAAAGGTGAAGTCATAATTAATGCCGGACAGAAGACCAACACCCCTTTATATATTATTTTCAGCGGTACGGCCAGAAGCATAAATGAAGAATCTTATCAGGAGACGGTTTTCAAGGTACATGATTTAATTGGAGAGATAATGATCCTGGAAAACGACATCAACTCATTTGATATTATCGCATCGGAAGAGGTATATGCCTATGCCATTGAAAAAGAAATATTTTACCGGCTGATTTCATATTATCCGGAAACAGGAAACAGCTATGCCTTACTAGCCAGCAGACTAACCGCTTCCGAGCAACTCCCTATTGAAGATAGCTCACTTGTATTTTCCTAAAAAACCTATAGCCCATGAAATATAATTACCACAAAGCATCCAAAATATATCTCTACCGGAATGAATATTGAAAACCAGCCAGTTGCTACCGGACAGAAGATATATAATCCTTTTCCAGGGTTAAGACCTTTTGGTATCCACGAAAGTCATTTGTTCTTTGGGCGGGAAGAACAGACCAGAGAAGTATTGCTTAAACTGCTGCAAAGCCGTTTTGTGGCAATTGTGGGTCCATCTGGTAGTGGTAAATCTTCATTTATTTATTCTGGGTTATTACCTGGCTTACAAAACAGCCATTATAACGACCTGGACTCTCCCTGGGAATTTATTATCGCACGTCCTGGAAATGCACCTCTAGAAAATCTGGCTGCTGCTCTGCTTAAAGCAGAAGCAGGCCTGTCAGATTCAGAAAATCCTGCCTTGCGTTTTCAGTCCATTCTTACTTCTTTACAAACACAGCCTTCGGCTCTGGGAGATTTTTTTTCCCGCCAAGCCTATGCAGGAAAAAATATATTAGTACTTCTCGATCAGTTTGAGGAGTTGTTCCGTCATCAGTTTCATCTTCTGCCCTCAGAAGCAGAAAATTCTGACCTGGTTTTACCTTCAGAAATACTTATTGCGCTGCTGATACAGGCGTTAAAATCTACTCCCTCTATTTATGTAGTACTATCAATGCGGTCAGATTTTATTGGAGAATGCGCCCATTTTCCTGATTTGACCAGAAAGATCAATGAAAGCCATTACCTGATTCCTCAGATGACGCTGGAGCAAAAGCGTAAAGCCATTTTGGGTCCTGTTTCCGTAGGTGGCGGACAAATGGCTCCGCGGCTGGTAGAGCGGCTGCTGAACGATCTGGGAAACAATCCTGACCAGCTACCAATTTTGCAGCATGCGTTAATGCGTACCTGGAACTATTGGATAGCAAGCCGGGAAAACGGTGAACCTCTGGATTTTAAGCATTATGAAGCAATTGGGCGGATGGATGAAGCTTTATCCCAGCATGCGGATGAAGCTTTTGATGAGTTAACCGATGGACAGAAAAAAATATGTGAGAACTTATTTAAAGCACTTACAGATAAAGGCGGAGACATCAGTGGAATTAGGCGCCCAACTAAACTTGCAGAAATTGCTACTATTACAGATTCTACAGAAGCGGAAATCTTTGCTGTCATAGATAAATTCCGGCAGCCTGGAAGGGCACTACTTACACCACTGGCCGGCACCCCATTAGTAAGTGATACCATTGTAGATATTTCGCATGAAAGTTTGATGCGTATCTGGCTCAGATTGAAGAAATGGGTAGAAGAGGAAGAAGAAGCGGTACAGATGTATTTACGCTTAGCTGAAGCGTCTGCCAAATACCAGATTGGCCAGGCTGCTTTACTTCGCCCACCAGACCTTCAGCTGGCTCTCAATTGGCAACAGAAACAAAAACCAACCCTGGCCTGGGCGCAGCGGTATAATCCGGCTTTTGAACGGGTAATTGCTTACCTGGATTACAGTAAGGTCGCTTATGAAACAGAGCAACGGACCAAAGAAATTCTGCAGAAGAAAGCGTTACGCAGAGCCCGCCTGGTTGCGTTAATTCTGGGCCTTTTCGCCGTTATTACCGTTGGCTTTTTGATATTTGCTGTAACCCAGCAGATAAAAGCCCGGGAACAGGCAGAAATTGCCCGCTTCAATGAAAAACAAGCAAAGGAAAAGACTGCTCTGGCACTCTCCAGTGAGCGGAATGCCCGGGAACAGAAAGAAATAGCAGAACAACAAAGAGCAGAAGCCCATAGACAGGAAGCCATAGCCAAAGAAAATGAGAAACTGGCTCAACAAGAAAGATTAAAAGCGGAAGCCAGCGAAAAGGAAGCCCGCAAACAGCAGATGATCGCCTATGAGCAGCAATTTAGAGCTGAAGCAAACGAAAAGTTAGCTAAGGAGCAAAGTAACATTGCAATCAGAGAAAAAAATAATGCCTATAATGCCAGATTGCTTTCAATTGCGCAAGCTATGTCTGTTAAATCTTTACAGGTACTAGATAAGGATTTAAAATTGCTGACTGCAGGACAAGCCTATCAGTTTAACCAGACATATGGTGGAAAGGAAGATGATCCATATATATATGAGGGTTTGTATTTTGCCCTGAAAAAATCGCGGGAAGAATCATATAATAATTTGAAAGGCCACAGCGACAATGTGCGGGCGCTTGCCTCAACCAAATCAGATAAAGCTGTCTATTCTGCCGGAAGTGACGGAAAAATTATCCGCTGGAACACGTTAGAAAAAGAAAAAAGCCATGTTGTACTTGCAGATCAGAAAGGATTAATTCATCATACGCTTGCGCTAAGTAGTACCAACCAGACCCTGGCAGCAGGCGGCGATTATCCGTTCATTCATCTGTTTGACCTTCAGAAAAACGGATATCCTGTTCAAAAAGTAAAAGTGCCTGTGCAGGCTGTCTGGTTTTTGTCGTACATCAATAACAACCAGGGAATCGTCTTTGCTGACTCAGCCAATGTTTACTTTTATAATCTTCAGTCATTTTCTAAAGTATATACCACCACTTCCAAAATCAATGCGATAGCGGTTAATCCACTGGATAATCAGCTGGCCATTGGAAATGAAGCAGGCGAAATTAGATTACTAAATTTAAGTAATACAGCTTCCCAGGTTTTGCAAATAAAAGATCCGGTAACGGCTCTTAGTTTCAGCAATAAGGGCTCTCTGTTAGCAGTAGGTGATGCCAAAGGTATGATGCGGATATGGAATTTAAAAACCAAGGATTTTGAAGTTGTATTAACCGGCCACAGTGCCCGTATTATAAATATCAAGTTCAGCTGGGACGACAAGAAAATTGCCTCAGGCAGCTGGGATAAAACTGTCCGGCTCTGGAATACAGCAGCCTGGAATAATCTTCCTATTGTGCTAAAAGATCATACAGACTGGGTATGGTCTATCTCTTTCAGATCAGATGGGGAAGCAATTCTGGCTGGATGCCGTGATAGTTTTGTCAGGGTGTGGCCTACCAATGCCAAAACCATGGCTGATATCTTGTGCGACAAAACGAAAAGAAATATGTCTAAACAAGAATGGGAGCAGTTTGTGGCACCTGTAGATGACATTTCTTATGAAAAAACCTGTCCGGAGTTGTCTTCAGGAGAGGGCATGCAGAGTAAGTAACCTTCCTTCACACGCATTACCGCTATGAACGTATTTCGTATCTTTTTTCAATATCCGTTATGGATGCTTATTACCCTCGTATTGTTCTCATTAAAGGTGAAGGCACAAAACACTTGCAGCCAGACGCTGGTAAAAGCTCAATTTGCTTATTATGAAGGTCGGGCAGAAGAGGTATCCCCTATGCTGGAAGAATGCCTGAAAGATGGCTTTACAACGGAGGAAAAACTTCAGGCTTATCGATTGCTTACACTCAGCTATTTATATTTGAATGAGTTGGGAAACGCCGAACGGGTAATGCTTTCCTTTCTTCATCTGAATCCAACCTACTCCATTAACGAAGCAGTAGACCCAGCTGAGTTTATCAATTTATATAAACAATTCAGAACCTGGCCAATATATTTGACTGGGGTAAAAGCAGGGGTTAATTCAAGTTCTGTTAATATCTTACAACCGTACAGTTTAGATAACATCCATACAACGCAGGCACTCTATACCTCAGCTTTTAGCTATCAAACCGGAGCAAGCCTGGAAGTACCTATTAAAAAAGGATTTTCTGCCATGGCAGAATTATACTTGTCTGGCAGGAAATACACCTACACGAATGATTTTTTCGGGTATCTGAAGCTGCAACTGGCAGAATCACAGAATAGATTAGACATTCCTCTCTTGGTAAACTACACCATCCAGGGAAAAAAAATAACTCCCTACCTGGGAGCCGGAATTACCAATAGTATGCTCATAAAATCGCAGGCACAGGTAAGAAGAGTAGATAATATGCCTGTCAATGATGTGCAGCGGGAAACTACCGGTCCGAACATTACGCTTAGCTCTCAGCGCAGATTATTTACTTTTTCTGGAACAATTAACTTGGGAGTTAAATATACACGTGCCCGCAACATTTTTATTGTGGAAGGCCGGTATAACATGGGTTTGACTAATCTGGTAAGGAAAGATAAACGGTACACAAACAGCGAGTTATTGTACACCTATGGGTTTATTGATAATGACATTGCCCTTAACAGTTTTGCACTATCAGTAGGATACCTGATTCCAGTATACAAGCCCCGGAAGTTAATAACAAAAAAAGACAAAGAATCCGGAGCATTTATTCAGTAGTTACTATATGTACACCAGGGTACTCATACAATCAGTCTCCTTTTTACTGGGGCTTAGTTTGTTGGCATGCCAACAGGATAGGTCTGTGAGCCCATCCCAGAGTACTACATTCATCAAACTTTTTGGAGGATTTAATACGGAGAAAGCCTATGCCGTGGAGCAAACTGCTGATGGTGGGTATGTGGGGATCGGATCTACTAACTCCTCCGGAAAGGGAGGTATGGACATGTACCTTATTAAAACAGACAAAGGTGGAAACATTGAATGGGAAAAAACCATTGGTGAAACATTGGATGATGAAGGAAAAGCTATACATATACTAGCCGACGGAAGTATTTTATGCCTGGGAGATTTCACCCACGAAGGCGGCTTTACTGATCTGTATCTGGTAAAACTAAGCAGTGCTGGTGAAATAGTATGGACAAAAACATTTGGGCAGCCCGGCCGGAATGAAAAAGCCTTTGACTTAAAAATAACTGCTACCGGAGATCTATTATTAATAGGAAATACGTTGGCCACTGCTGGAACTACCGATATGTATCTGGTAAAAACAGATGCTAACGGAACGTTGCTCTGGCAGAAAGACTATGGCCTTACCGGCCTTCAGGATGAGATTGCTGCTGTGAGAGAAACGTCAGAAGGAAATCTGCTGTGGTGCGGCACTGAGTTTAGGGAACGAACCGGAAAGATTTCTTCCGATATGCGGATGATCCTGACAAATGCTACCGGCGATGTAATCTGGGATAAAAATGTGGGCAGGGAAAATCTAGATAAAGGAGCAGATGTACTACTAAAAGATACAGGCTTTATTGGTTTAGGTACCACTTTTCATGCACAGGAGGCCGATGCAGATATTTTTCTAATCAGTTTATTTGAAAGCGGCAATACCAGATGGGAAAAGGCTGTGCTCAAACCTAAAACCAATGAAGAAGCCAGGTCAATTGCCCCAACAAAGGATGGTGGATATATTATTACCGGAAGTACTTCCCTTCCCGGCACAGGTAACGAAGACATTCTTTTACTGAAAGTAGATGGGCGGGGAAACGAACTATGGTCAAAAAGTTTTGGCGGTTTGCTGCCAGATACTGGCAATCAGGTGAAACAAACCGCTGATGGTGGCTATATCATTTTTGGAACCATCTATTTTGAAACCAACGCTATGCTTTGCCTCATTAAAACTACTGCTCAAGGAGAGCTGGATAGAAAGTAAATGATTGTCCCTCACTTCTTTTACAAGTTTCGTTTTTTATGGAAAGCAACTGTTGGAGTCGTCTTTCTTCTGAATGCGATTATACATTCTGCCTTTGCCGATACTATCGTAATTCCTGCTACAGGAGGTAATAATTTGTGTGTAGGAAGTGGATATGTTTTGCTAGGGGATATAACCGTAAAGGAGCAAGTCCATGATGATTTTAATGAACAGACATTTAAGAATTTCAAGTTAGTTGTACCTTCAGCAAACTTTGAGTTTCTTCCGGGCACAGGCAGTGTGCAACTAATTTCAGGTAGCGGATCTATTTTATCTCTACTCAATCCTATTGTAGTCACTTCTTCGTCTATCACTATTAATTTTGATCTGGTAGGCGTTAAAAATGTTTTTGATGGTTTCATTATCTCTGGTATTCAGGTTAGAGCTGTGGGTACTGCCGCTTCAGGGCAAATTCTTGTTCAAAATCCGGCACAAACCAATGATACAGATCTTAGAAAAAACCGGGCGGGCGATGCAGTAAACCACGGATGGCTGATTAGTGTTTCTCCTACTTCAAGCGTAACAACAATAACTAGTAGCGATCCGGATAATAAAATTTGCACAGGAGAATTAGTAACTTTTACAGCAAGCCCTATTCCAGGGGTTAGTTATTATGAATTTTTTATCAATGGAGTTTCTGCTTCTTTAAGTACATCTAATACCTTTTCAACATACAATCTAATCAGTGGGCAAACTGTTACTGCTAAGGGAATAACTTCTAGTGGATGTACTTCCGCTTTAAGTAATGCTATTACAACTACGGTGGTGCCCTTGCCTATTGCAAATATCTCCAGTAGTGATTTAGACAATGCTATTTGCTCTGGAGAATCTGTTATCTTCACTGCTACACCCGATGTAAGTATAAGTAATTATGAATTCTTTATTAATGGAATTTCCAAGCAAAGTGGCCCATCAAATACATTTTCTACCTCTTCTCTAACAAATGGACAAACGGTAACTGTTAAAACCACTTCGTTGAACAACTGTGTAGCAACCAGTACAGGAATTATCACCCAAGTTTACAGCAAACCGTCTGTAACACTTACCAGTAACGATGCCGATAACACCATCTGTGCTGGCCAATCAGTAACGTTTACCGCCGAATCTGTGACCGCTACAAGCTTTGAATTTTTTGTCAATACTGTTTCTAAGCAGCATAGTACCTTACCTACTTACACTAGCACTTCTCTTGCTGATGGAGATATAGTTTCAGTAGTGGCAAGAAATAATCTGGGCTGTTCGGCTACACAAACTCTTTCTCCTTTTACTGTTTATCCGGTTCCGTCCGTAACAGTATCTAGTTCAGACATTGATAATAGCATTTGTACAGGACAGAGTGTTACATTTACAGCTCTTGCTACCGGAGCCACTACATTTGAATTTTTCGTTAACGGCATTTCTGTACAAAATTTGGCATCGAGCACCTATACTACTTCCTTGCTAACGAATGGTGCAACGGTATTTGTTAAAGCAGGCAATGCGTCCAGCTGTTCTACTTCGAGCAATGTAATTACAACTGCTGTACAAAAACTGCCTGCTGTTACCTTAAGCAGTTCAGATACAGACAACACTATTTGTGCAGGAGAACCGGTAACTTTTACAGCAGCCTCAGATATTGGGATAAACTACGAGTTTATACTAGCGGGTGTTAGCGTTCAGAACGGAAACTTAAATACATATGCCACCACTTCATTAACCGATGGCCAGACTATTTTTGTAAAGGTAACCAGTGCTGAGGGATGTACAGTAAGTAGTACAGCTATAAAAACAACTGTGTTTTCTGTGCCTACCATTACACTTACCAGTTCTGACACAGATAATCAGATTTGCTTAGGGGAATCTGTTTCCTTTACGGCCACCGAAATTACATCGGCAACCTATGAGTTTATACGCAATGGCTCAGTTGTGCTTGCTGGACCTCAACGCGTATATACCACGAATCTGCTTACGGATGGAGATGAAATTACTGTGCGGGTCACTTCAGCAAATAATTGTACAGGTGTTAGCAACACTATTCGTACTAGGGTAAATTCAATACCTTCACTTACACTAAGCAGCTCTGATGCGGATAATACTATTTGCGAGGGAGAATCTGTTACTTTCACCGCCATTTCAGATATAGCTACCCGGTATGAGTTTTTGATTAATGGGACAGTGGTACAGAATTCTGCTTCCAATAGTTATTCTACCTCTACCCTTATTCATGGCCAAAGTATAGCAGTCAGGGTAGCTACACCAAGCGGTTGTACAGATTTAAGCTCAGCCATTACTTTTACAGTGAATCCTTTGCCAGTCAAACCAACGGTAAGTGTAACTGCCGGCACAGCTGTATTTTGTCAGCAAGGTACGAACCATGTTACTTTACAGTCTTCAGAATCATCCGGAAACCAATGGTTAAAAGATGGGATACTTTTGCCAGGTGAAACCAATCAGACGATCACCTTAATTGAAGTAGCACATAGTGGAAAATATGCAGTTCAGGTTACCAATTCTAATTATTGTAAAAGTCTCTTATCCAATCCGCTAACGGTCACTGTTCACTCATTGCCTGTAGCCAATTTGCCTGTCTCTGTCAATGCCGGAGTTTGTGAAGGAACATCTGCAAATGTATCTGTCTCTGGTTCTCAGACTGGTATAAATTATGAACTATATCATAATACTACGTTGATCTCCGGCCCGGTAGGAGGCACAGGAAATACCATTACTTTATCTACCGGCGTACTTTCTCCGGGTGCATATACCCTAATCGTTAAAGCAACAAATCCGGTAACAGGGTGTAGTATTGAACTTGCTAACACTGCTTCAGTGACTATCAATACAGCTCCATCAGTTTCTTTATCCAGTTCAAATGGAGGTAATTCAATATGTCCTGGTGAATCAGTAACTTTTACAGCTAATTCTGCCACAGCAGTCAATTATGAGTTCTTTGTGGATGGCCTTTCTAAGCAGAATGGGCCTTCACATCAGTTTACAACGTCTATTCTAACAAACAATCAGACGGTTAATGTAGAGGTAACTTCGGCGGAAAACTGCAAAAAACAAAGCAATAGCCTTTTAATAGATGTCAATCCGTTACTTGTTACTGTAAGCAGTTCAGATCCCAACAATAATATCTGTGCAGGAGAACCGGTAACCTTTACAGCCAGTGCCAGCATAGCCACAGTCAGCAATTATGAGTTCTTCGTTAATGGTCTTTCTCAGCAGAATGGCCCGGCTAATACTTTCACCACTTCATTGCTGACCAACGGCCAGACCGTAACGGTGAAAGCCACTACAACCACCGGCTGCTCAGCCACCAGCTCAGGGGTGACAACATTTGTAAACATACTTACTGCCACATTAAGCAGCACAGATAGTGATAACAAGATCTGTCAGGGAGAAAGCATCACCTTTACAGCTAATGCCCCAACGGCTACCACCTATGAGTTTTTTGTCAATGGACTATCGGTACAAAACTCTGCCACTAACCTGTATACCACTTCATTGCTGACTAACGGCCAAACCGTAACAGTGAAAGCTACGACGGCTACCGGCTGTTCAGCGACCAGCTCAGGCATTACTACAACGGTCAATCCGCTGCCTGCTGTCAGCCTGTCAAGCTCAGATGCGGATAACACCATTTGTCAGGGAGAACAGGTGACCTTTACAGCTAATTCGGCCACAGCGGTTAATTATGAGTTTTTTGTGGATGGTATCTCTAAGCAGAATGGCACCTCTCATCAGTTTATTACCAATTCCTTAACTTCCGGACAGGTTATTTCCGTTACAGTGAAGGATAATAATGGCTGTTCTTCAACCAGCAATTTGATCCCTTTTACCGTATCTCCTATTCCGGTAATCATACTTACTAGCCTAGATGCCGATAACACTATTTGTCCGGGAGAAGCGGTAACCTTTACAGCCAGTGCCAGTGTAGCTACAGTCAGCAGTTATGAGTTCTTCGTTAATGGTCTTTCTCAGCAGAATGGCCCGGCTAATACTTTCACCACTTCATTGCTGACCAACGGCCAGACCGTAACGGTGAAAGCCACTACAACCACCGGCTGCTCAGCCACCAGCTCAGGGGTGACAACATTTGTAAACATACTTACTGCCACATTAAGCAGCACAGATAGTGATAACAAGATCTGTCAGGGAGAAAGCATCACCTTTACAGCTAATGCCCCAACGGCTACCACCTATGAGTTTTTTGTCAATGGACTATCGGTACAAAACTCTGCCACTAACCTGTATACCACTTCATTGCTGACTAACGGCCAAACCGTAACAGTGAAAGCTACGACGGCTACCGGCTGTTCAGCGACCAGCTCAGGCATTACTACAACGGTCAATCCGCTGCCTGCTGTCAGCCTGTCAAGCTCAGATGCGGATAACACCATTTGTCAGGGAGAACAGGTGACCTTTACAGCTAATTCGGCCACAGCGGTTAATTATGAGTTTTTTGTGGATGGTATCTCTAAGCAGAATGGCACCTCTCATCAGTTTATTACCAATTCCTTAACTTCCGGACAATCTATCGCTGTGCTGGTAACTACAGCACAGGGTTGCTCAACCATGAGCAGTGCCATAAGTACAGTAGTAAAAAACTTACCGTTAATTGTTTTATCCAGCAGTGATCTAGACAACACCATTTGCCCAGGTGAGACAGTAACTTTTTCAGCTTATTCTCCAACAGGAACAAACTATATATTTTTTGTAGACGGCGTGTCTGTACAAAACTCACCTAGCAATGTTTACACTACTTCTACTCTTTCGGATGGGCAAACTTTAAAAGTTCTGGTAACTTCAGCTGACGGATGTTCTTCCACCAGTACAGGCATTACAACCACAGTTATAGACTTTACCCTGACTTTGACAAGTTCCGATGCGGATAACACTATTTGCCCGGGAGAAGCAGTTACATTTACAGCTGTTTCTTCAGCTGCCACCAGTTTTGAGTTTTTTGTCAATGGATTATCTGTACAATCTGGTACCTCTAATACTTTTACAACGAGCTCGTTAACTGATGGGCAGCTGGTATATGTAAAAGCAAACACTAGTGCTTGTTCTCTAAATAGCCAAACAATCAAAACCACTATTGAATCATTGACGGTTTCTTTAGCTAGCAGTGATAGTGATAATAAAATATGTTTGAACCAAGCTGTAGTATTTACGGCAACAGCACCCTCCACTGCTACCTATTTTGAGTTTTTCCTGGATGGTGTTACTGTTCAAGCCGGGACAGCTAAGACTTATACAACTTCAGCCTTAACGAATGGGGAAAATATTTGGGTTGTTGCGAGAACAATCAGCGGATGTACAGCTACCAGTAATTCTATAAATACAGCAATTGATGAAATAGCTATTAGTCTTACCAGCTCAGCTAGTGACAATAAGATTTGCCAGGGAGAAATGGTAACATTTACCGCCAACTCAGCCACCGCTGTCAATTATGAATTCTTCGTCAATGGGGTATCGGTGCAAAACTCTGCCACTAACCTTTATACTACCTCATCGCTTACCAACGGCCAGGTACTAACGGTGAAGGCGACTACTGCCTATGGATGTACTATCGTAAGCTCAGGCATCACGACTGCTGTCAATGCGGTCCCGGTGCTTACTCTGACAAGCTCGGATGCCGACAACATCATTTGTCAGGGCGAAACCGTAACTTTTACAGCCAGTTCAACAGTAGCCGCCAGCTTTGATTTTCTCATCAATGGCAGTGTGGTGCAAAGTGGGGCGGCGAACACCTTTACCACTACCGGCTTAACCAACGGCCAAACTGTTACGGTCAGAGCTACCACTACCAACAGTTGTGCTGCACTTAGCTCTGGTATTACCATTACGGTGAATCCTATGCCCGTTGTTAGCTTGGTTAGTTCAGATGCCGACAATGCTATTTGTCAGGGCGAAACCGTAACATTTACAGCTAACTCAGCTAGCGCTAGCAATTATAAATTCTATGTCAACGGCACACTGGTACAGGAAGGAGCTTTTCCAACGTATCTGACCTCTGGCTTAACCAACGGCCAAACCGTTACGGTCAGAGCTACCACAGCCAGTGGCTGTAGCACCCTTAGCTCTGGCATCACCACTACGGTCAATCCCCTTCCTACCGTCGTACTCACTAGTTCGGATGTAGACAACATTATTTGTCAGGGAGAGACTGTAACCTTCAAAGCTAATTCAGCTACTGCAACCACCTATGAGTTTTTTGTGGATGGATTATCGGTGCAAAACTCTGCCACCAACTTATACATCAGCTCTAGTTTAACCAATGGCCAAACAGTAACTGTGCGGGTTTCTACAGCTAATGATTGTTCTGTGCTTAGTACAGGTATTACCACTACCGTCAATGCGGTCCCGGTGCTTACTCTCACCAGTTCGGATGCTGATAACATTATTTGTCAGGGCGAAACCGTAACTTTTACAGCCAGTTCAACAGTAGCCGCCAGCTTTGATTTTCTCATCAATGGCAGTGTGGTGCAAAGTGGGGCGGCGAACACCTTTACCACTACCGGCTTAACCAACGGCCAAACCGTTATGGTCAGAGCTACCACTACCAACAGTTGTGCCGCACTTAGCTCGGGTATTACCATTACGGTGAATTCTATGCCCGTTGTTACCTTGGTTAGTTCGGATGCCGACAATGCCATTTGCCAGGGCGAAACCGTAACTTTTACAGCCAGTTCAACAGTAGCCGCCAGCTTTGATTTTCTCATCAATGGCAGTGTGGTGCAAAGTGGAACGGCGAATACCTTTACCACTACCGGCTTAACCAACGGCCAAACCGTCACGGTCAGAGCTACCACCGCTAGTGGCTGTAGCACCCTTAGCTCTGGCATCACCACTACCGTCAATGCGGTCCCGGTGCTTACTCTCACCAGTTCGGATGCGGATAACATCATTTGTCAGGGCGAAACCGTGACCTTTACAGCCAGTTCTTCGATACCAGTAAGCAACTATAAATTCTATGTAAACGGCACTCTGGTGCAGGACGGAGCTTTTCCTACGTATCTGACCTCTGGCTTAACCAACGGCCAAACCGTTACGGTCAGAGCTACCACAGCCAGTGGCTGTAGCACCCTTAGCTCTGGCATCACCACTACGGTCAATCCCCTTCCTACCGTCGTACTCACTAGTTCGGATGTAGACAACATTATTTGTCAGGGAGAGACTGTAACCTTCAAAGCTAATTCAGCTACTGCAACCACCTATGAGTTTTTTGTGGATGGATTATCGGTGCAAAACTCTGCCACCAACTTATACATCAGCTCTGCTTTAACCAATGGCCAAACAGTGACTGTGCGGGTTTCTACAGCTAATGCTTGTTCTATCCTGAGTGCTGGCATTACCACTGCTGTTAACGACTTGCCATCAGTAACTTTAACCAGTTCGGATGCGGATAACATTATCTGTCAGGGAGAAACGGTAACCTTCAAAGCTAATTCAGCCACTGCCACCACCTATGAGTTTTTTGTGGATGGGGTATCGGTGCAAAACTCTGCCACCAACTTATACATCAGCTCTGCTTTAACCAATGGCCAAACTGTTAAGGTCAGAGCCACTACAGCAAGTGGGTGCTTCATTCTTAGCTCTGGCATCACGACTACCGTCAATCCGTTACCAGTAATCACCCTGACAAGCTCGGATGCGGATAACATCATTTGTCAGGAAGAAACGGTAACTTTTACAGCTAACTCGGCTAGTGCCAGCAACTATAAATTCTATATAAACGGCACACTGGTACAGGAAGGAGCTTTTCCAACGTATCTGACCTCTGGCTTAACCAACGGCCAAACCGTTACGGTCAGAGCTACCACAGCCAGTGGCTGTAGCACCCTTAGCTCTGGCATCACCACTACGGTCAATCCCCTTCCTACCGTCGTACTCACTAGTTCAGATGCAGATAACATCATCTGTCAGGGAGAGACCGTGACGTTTACGGCAAATTCGTCTACTGCTGTAAGGTATGAGTTTTTTGTAGATGGTGCACCCGTGCAAAATTCACCTTCTAACAAGTATACAACTTCTTCTCTCGTCAATGGCCAAAGTATTCGGGTGCTAGTAACCACAGCTGCTTCCTGCCAGGCAACTAGTAATCCGATTAATTTTCAGGTTAATCCGGTGGTTACTGTAAATGCCGGTGCAGATATGGTTGTTTGTGAAGGGGAACCAATAGTGTTAACAGGTACTTCTTCTTTAGAAGGAAATCCAGTTACTGTAACTTGGAGTGGAGGCTTAGGTATTTTTAATGATATCCATTTGCCAAGTGCAACCTATACACCAGCTCCAAGCGAAATAGGCAAAACGGTGGTACTCACCTTGACAACAGTAGACCCAGATGGAGCTGGTCCTTGTTCAGAAGTAGCCGATCAGGTGAGGGTTCAGATTAATGCCTTACCAACTGTGATTTTTACTGGATTAGGTACAGCCTATTGTATAGACGCTGCTTCAAGTGAATTGACCGGATTCCCTGCTGGCGGTGTTTTTTCCGGAAAGGGCATAGATAACAGTATTGCCGGAAAGAATTTTTTCATACCTTCTTTGGCAGGTGTTGGAACTCATATCATCCGGTATACTTATACAGATGCTAATGCATGTACAAATTATTTCGAACGTTCTGTAGTCGTACATCCATTACCTTCAGTAAGTTTTACCGGTTTCAATTCTACCGGACCCGGAGGTACTGCACAATATCCCCAGGATGCGCCATCCATTGTCTTAACAGGCTCACCTGCAGGAGGCTTTTTCACCGGAAAAGGGTTATCTGCTAATGTATTCAATGCTGGAGCTGCAGGCCCGGGCACGCATGTTATCAGGTATACCTACAATGATGAAAATGGCTGTGTAAATTTTCAGGACCAAACCGTTACGGTGCTTCCGCTGCCTGAAGTTGGCATTGGAACCATGCCAGATCAGTTTTGTTCAAAAGATCCTGACTATCTGATGACAGGTACTCCTGCCGGAGGAACATTCTCAGGACCGGGTGTAATTGGTGGCACCACTGTATTCCGTCCATCAAATGCATTTATTGGCGCTAACACCATAAGATATACCTATAAAGATCCTGTTAGCGGGGGAACAAATTTTATTGAGAAAACAATCATCTTGTATAAGGTCCCAGATGTTACCTTTAGTGGACTGAATGCTTCCTATTGTGTCGATGGAGCGCATGCGGAGTTGAATGGATTCCCGGCAGATAATGATGGCCCAGGTGGTGTGCTTGGTGTTTTCAAAGGTCCGGGCGTGTATCCAGGTGCAGTTGAAGGAAGTTATCTTTTTAATCCAAGGGCAGCAGGCACTGGAACACATCGGATTACCTATGTATTTACTAATGAAAATGGTTGTACGGACTCAACTTCTAAGCAGGTAATCGTATATGATCTACCCTTGGTTACATTTAGCGGCCTGGAAAGTTTGTATTGTGTAGAAGCTCCATCTGCTAAGCTGGTAGGTTTTCCATCGGGTGGTAATTTCAGCGGCACAGGTATTAGCGGCAACAGTTTTATTCCTTCTCTTGCAGGCCCTGGTATTCATACCATAACGTACACATATACGAATTCAAATGGCTGCACTAGCACTCAACAACAGCAAGTAACCATCTATCCGATGCCTGTTGCCAACTTCCGTTTTGAAAAAGTTTGCGATAACGATGAAGTATCTTTTTCAGATTTGACTCCTACTACCGGATCGGGAGCTATTACTGCCTGGGAGTGGAATTTTGGTGACCCAGTTTCCGGGAGTTTGAATACCTCCAATGAGCAGAATCCCTTCCACCTTTTCACGGGGCCCGGAACATATTCGGTGACTTTAAAAGTAGTATCTGCGTACGGATGCGAAAATACCAAAACAATGGCTGTAACAATCGGTAGTATTCCGAAACCAGATTTTTCATGGTCCGGCATCTGTCTTGGTGAATCCGTGCAATTTACTCATCAGTCTACTGTATCGTTCAGCACTATTACCGAATGGGATTGGAATTTTGGTGATGGTACAAGCAATAAGGTATTCAGTAGTACAGAGCAAGTAGCACATCCTTACGCTAGCCCGGGAAGATACATAGTTACCCTTACTGTAAAAACAAACCTGGGTTGCACCAATTCAATAGCAAAAGAAATCTACGTTTTACCTTCAGTCAACACGTACCCCTATTTTGAAAATTTTGAAACAACAAATGGTGGATGGATTCAGGATGGTATTCAATCCAGTTGGGAACATGGCAAACCAGCCGGCAGTACCATCGCCTATGCAGCATCAGGTACAAATGCCTGGATCACTGGCTTAGCTACCTCGTACAATATCAATGAGAAATCATATGTCTACTCGCCTTGTTTCGATTTCAGCAAGTTAACAAAGCCTATGATCTCCTTAAATATTTGGAATCATACTCAGCAAGGTTTTGACGGAGCTGTACTTCAGTCATCTGTAGATGGTGGATTAACCTGGTTCAATGTAGGAACTATTGGTGAAGGCATCAATTGGTATAATCAATCGGCCATTATTGGTAACCCTGGCAACCAGGTGATCGGGCAGAATGGATGGTCTGGTATGGACGACCAGTGGCAAAGCGCCAAATTTGCTCTAGATAACTTAAAAGGATACACCTCTGTACGTTTCCGGATTGCCTTTGGCAGTAACAACGATAACCCGCCAAATCAGATTCTGGATGGCTTTGCCTTTGACGATGTATACATTGGTGAAAGGGACCGTACGGTGCTTCTGGAACATTTCACGAATTCATCCAGCACGGAAGCTCTTGAAGAAAATGCATTTATTAACCGGTTGTCAGTTGATACAGATGAAGTGGTAAGTATTCAATACCATACCAATTTTCCTGGTGCCGATCCGTTAAATGAAGTAAATCCGGCTGATCCAAGTGCCAGAGCCTTATTTTATGGTATTCCGCAAAGTCCTAGAACTGCCATTGATGGGTATACTGTAAATCAAAAGTTTTCCGGCTGGGGTTTACCCATACTTTCCAGAAGAAAACTCACTGAAACAGCTTTCAAAATTGATGTAGCGTTTCCAGTTACTGCAGACCAGTACTTAACTATTAAAACTGACCTGACTGCTTTACTTAATGTTTCCGATACGCTTACTGTACACGTAGCTGTGGTTGAAAAGCAATTAACGAATTTATATGATGGCGCCCCTGTCTTTCATAATGTTTTAAGAAAAATGCTTCCTAATGCTGCCGGAACTAAGTTTACCAGAACATGGCAACCAGGCGACACGCATTCCATGGAAGTTTCGTGGCAGCCGGTAAATATTAAAGATGCCTCTCAGTTGGCAGTAGTAGTATTTATTCAGAATGATCGGACCAAAGAAATTTACCAGGCTATATTTAAACAGCCATCTGTTATTCCTACCATTATTACTGGTATGGAACCTGCAATGGCTGAAACCAATACATTTACCCTCTATCCAAATCCGGCAACGCAGAAAACATCTATTTCATTTAACCAACCTGTTACCCAGGAATATACATGGACTATCTACGATGTTGTTGGTAGAAAAATAGCGCAAGGCGTATTGGCCAAAGGACAGAAGGAAGTTCTGATAGACGTTGCATCCTATGCTGAAGGCAGCTATGTGGTACACCTTTCCAGCCGGAACAAAAGCTCCTGGTATAAGAAATTACTCATTCTTCACAATAAATAGTCACATAAAGCTGATTTAGTAAACCAAAGCCCTCCGTTCAAAATTATATGAACGGAGGGCTTTGGGTATAAGCCAATTGAAACACTTCAAGATCTACTTTTCGCCTTTTTGCCAGGTATTTCCCACACGTAGGGCGGTTTTGCCCTCTATTTGGTTATCAAGTAACCATCCTTCCATTTCTCAAGGCACTTTATCGGCTATGATATAAGTAATATTTACTCACAAAAGTGTATTTTTTACACTATAAATAAGCATACAATTTATTTCTACATGGTAAAACCTGCCAAAGAATATATTTTCCTATATTTTTTTCTCTATCTGCTTAATAATCAAAAAATACAAGAAAACATTCTTTGAAATAGACAAAACACCAAAAAAGTATAAAAACAGTCAGGGACTAAAAATATTCTGCAAATAATTAATTAACAGAAATTTTATTCAGCACTTTTCCATGTAATAAAAATAAATTATGTTTGAAGTTTAGAATAAATTTATTTTATTAAACAAAACCAAAAACCATGATGAAAAGGATTCTACTGATTAGTTTCATCTTGTTAGCCTGCTTAACCAACCACCTAAAGGCGCAAGATCGAACAGTTACAGGGAAAGTAACATCCACGGAGGATGGATCAGCTTTACCTGGTGTAAACGTTTTAGTAAAAGGCTCCACCTCGGGTACTACAACCGGTGCTGATGGAGGCTACAGTATCAGCGTACCGACCAATGCTACGCTGATTTTTAGTTTTATTGGTCTACAAACACAGGAAGTACCTGTTGGCACCCGTTCCGTGGTGGATGTTCAATTGGCTTCTGATGTGCAAGCACTCAGTGAAGTAGTCGTAACTGCGCAGGGTATCGAAAGAACCAAAAACGAATTACCTTATGCTGCCCAGCAAGTAAGTGGCGAATCTATTGCTAAAGTCCGGGAAAACAACTTTGTGAATGCTTTATCAGGCAAAGTAGCTGGTCTGCAGATTACCAGAAACAATAACATGGGTGGATCTACCAACGTGGTTATCCGTGGTAACAAATCACTGACTGGTAATAACCAGGCACTGTTTATTGTAGATGGCGTGCCAATAGATAACTCTAACGTAAACAGTAATAATGCTGTTTCTCAGAGAGGTAGCCAGGTAACGGGCCGCGGCGGGTACGATTATGGTAACGCAGCAGCAGATATCAATCCGGACGACATTGCATCTATCAACGTGTTGAAAGGTGCTGCAGCTACTGCGTTGTACGGTTCACGGGCCGCCAATGGTGTGATTTTGATTACCACCAAAAAAGGTAGAAAAGGCTTGGGTGTAACTGTTAATTCAGGTATGACCGTAGGTATGCTTAACAAAAATACTTTTCCTACCTTCCAGAGACAATATGGAGGCGGCTACGGTGCTTACTACGGACCAAATGAAGATGCCTACTTTAATGAAGCAGACGTAAATGGAGATGGAATCACAGATTTAATTGTACCTACCACTGAAGATGCTTCTTATGGTGGTCCTTTCGATCCAAACTTGTCAGTATACCAGTGGAATGCCTTTGATCCTACTTCTCCTTTCTACAGAACCCCTACTCCTTGGGTTGCTCCTGCGAATGATCCTATCAAATTCTTTAAAAACTCTATAACCTCTTCTCACAGCATTATGGTTGATGGTGGTAGCGACAAAGGATATTTCAAATTAGGTTATGGCAGAAATACCGAACAAGGCATTTTACCAAACAGTGAACTAAAGAAAAACTTTATCAACTTCGGCGCTGGCTACAATGTAACGGATAAATTAACCGCTTCCGCCTCCATCAACTTCACCCTGACTGAGGGTCTGGGTAGATATGGTACTGGCTATGATGATAAAAACATTGCTACCAATATGCGTCAGTGGTGGCAAACAAACGTAGACATTCTAGAGCAGAAAGATGCGTATTTCCGGTCAGGCAAAAACGTAACCTGGAACTGGGCAAATCCACTGTCTGATAATCCAGTGCCGATATACTGGGATAACCCTTACTGGACTCGTTATGAAAATTATCAGAATGACGTACGTTCCAGATATTTTGGTAATGTGAGTTTAACCTACAAAATTGCCGACTGGATTGATGTATTGGGACGTATATCTTTGGACAGAAACGATTTTATGGCTGAAGAAAGATATGCTGTGGGTAGCCTCTCTCCTTCTGAGTATTCCAGATTCAACCGTACCTTCAGCGAATACAACTACGATCTGTTAGTGAACATGAATAAAGACCTTTCTGAAAGCTTTAATTTGAAAGGTGTAATTGGTACCAACATCCGGAGAACAACGATTGAATCTATTTACGCAGAAACCAATGGTGGTCTGGTTGTACCTAATTTATATTCTTTATCAAACTCGTTGAATCCAATTGAAGCGCCTGAAGAAGTTTATTCCGACCTTCAGGTAAATGGTATTTTTGCCAGTGCTACCATAGGTTTCAGAGATTTCATATTCCTGGATCTGGCAGCCAGAAGAGATGAAGCATCTTCTTTACCTGCTGGCGCAAATGTATATTATTACCCTTCTATATCTACCAGCTTCGTTTTCTCTGAATTGATGAAAAACACGCCATGGTTAACTGCCGGAAAGGTACGTTTGAACTATGCTGAAGTGGGTAATACGGCTCCTGTTCAAAGTATTCTGGATGTTTTTGATAAACCAACAGGTTTTGGCTCTACACCTCTTTTCTCCGTACCTAACATAAAAAATAACCCTGAGTTAAAGCCCGAACGTACTAAAAGTTATGAGGCTGGTGTAGAAATGGCTTTCCTGGATAACCGTTTAGGATTTGACGTTACTTATTATAAGCAAAATACAGTTGACCAGATCATCCCTGTAGGTATTTCAAGAGCTACCGGGTATACGTCCAGATATATCAATGCTGGTGATGTTGAAAACAGAGGCTGGGAGGTTACTGCTTTTGTATCCCCTATCAAAACACCATCTTTCACCTGGACTGTAAATGTGAACTGGACCCGCAACAGAAACGAAGTAAAAGCATTATATCCAGGTATTACTAACCTTCCATTGGGTAACTTCCAGGGTGGTGTATCTATCAATGCTGCTTTAGGCGAACCTTATGGAACAATCAGAGGACAGAACTTTGTCTATCATGAGAACGGGGAGAAAATAGTGTTACCAACCGGATACTATGCCCGCTCTGCTACTTCCAATGAAATCATCGGAAATATCAACCCTGACTGGATTGGCGGTATTCAAAATACGTTGAGATACAAAAATGTATCGTTGAGTTTCTTAATTGACACCAGACAAGGCGGCGATGTTTTCTCACTGGATATGTATTATGGCCTGGCTACCGGTGGTTATCCTGAAACAGCCGGCTTAAACGACCTGGGCAATCCCTTAAGAAATAGCATTGCCAACGGTGGCGGATATATTGTACCTGGCGTACTAGAAGATGGCACACCAAACGAGAGAAGAGTAAGTGCTACCAACTATGGCCTTTTCGGATATGCCAGAAATCCTGCAGCCGGATTTGTGTATGATGCCAGCTACATTAAACTGAGAGAAGCTAACTTAACCTTCTCTGTACCACAAGCTTGGGTAGACAGAATTCAGCCTTTCCGTGGTATTGATGTATCAGTTATCGGAAGAAACCTGTTCATCTTCCATAAAAAACTGCCTTATGCTGATCCTGAAGATGGCTTAAGCTCTGGTAACCTGCAAGGCTATCAGGTAGGTAGCTATCCTACTACCCGCAACCTTGGATTTAATGTTCAATTAAGATTCTAATTATTTGCCATGAAAAAACTTAGTATAGTATTTATATTTTTATTTTCTACGTTAGCCTGCCAGGATGATCTGACAGAGCTCAACACAGATCCTAAAAGTGCCACGGAAGTTCCGGCAGTTACACTGTTTTCTAATGCACAGAAAAACCTGACGGATATTATGACCAGCACTAGTGTAAACGATAATGTGTTTCGTTTACTTGCTCAACACTGGACAACTACTACTTACACCGATGAACCCAGATATGACCTGAATACCCGGAATATTCCGCAGACATTCTGGAATACATTGTATGTATCAGTCCTGAGAGACCTGAAAGAGGCCCGCACTATTTTGGAAGCAGACGAATCTGTTGTAGACGAAGCTTTGAAACAAAACCAGTTGGCTCAGATCGAAATTATGGAAGTGTATGCCTGGCAAGTGCTGGTAAATACATTTGGTGATATCCCCTATACAGAGGCCCTAGACTACACCATTCCATCACCAAAGTACGATGATGCTTCTACTGTATACAATGATTTGTTAACCAGACTGGATGCAGCTATTGCCTTATTGGATGAGTCTGCCAACAGTTTTGGC
Organism: Rhodocytophaga aerolata; assembly: GCF_030503435.1. GTDB lineage: Bacteria > Bacteroidota > Bacteroidia > Cytophagales > 172606-1 > Rhodocytophaga > Rhodocytophaga aerolata. Next base: position 50,691 of record NZ_JAUKPO010000029.1, on the reverse strand, counting down.
ACCGGCGATTTGATTTATGGTGGCGATATAGCTAGCTGGGTAAAATTTGCCAATTCTTTAAAACTAAAGATGGCCATGGTGATTGCCGATGTAGATGCTGCGAAAGCACAAACGTTAGCTGAACAAGCCGCACCCAATGTATTTACTTCTAATGATGACAATGCCATTTTCCAATATCTTCCTGCACCACCCAATACAAACCCAATCTGGGTTGACTTGGTACAGAGCGGACGTCAGGATTTTATAGTGGCTAATACACTGGTAAATAGAATGAATGCTCTTGGCGACCCACGTTTACCTTTCTACTTTACACCAATCAATGGTGCTTATGTAGGAGGTACATATGGTACAAGTAACAACTATACGCTGTTCTCTAAACCTGCCGAAGAAATCATTGATCCTGAGTTCAGAGGCGTATTGTTAGACTATGCAGAAGTTGAATTTTTGTTAGCAGAAGCAACAGAAAGAGGTTTCAATGTAGGTGGTACAGCTATTGAACATTATAATGCAGCTGTAACAGCTTCTATCTTAGATTGGGGGGGAACAGCAATTGATGCGGCTACCTATCTATTAAAACCTGAAGTAAACTACCTGACATCTGGCGCTACTTTCCGGGAGAAAATTGGCCAACAGAAATGGATTGCCCTCTATAACCGGGGTTGGGATGCTTGGACAGAGTGGAGAAGATTAGACTCTCCGCAATTACAAGCCCCGGCCGACGCATTTGTAGCATCGGTACCTGTTCGGTTTACCTATCCAGTATTAGAACAAACGCTGAACCCAACCAACTATGCACAAGCTGTTTCAGCTATTGGCCAAGACGTGCTTACTAATAAACTTTGGTGGGATGTAAGGTAATACATCGGCCACATTTATAAGAAAAAGGCTGCTTAACTAAGCAGCCTTTTTGTATATGTTTAAGCATCATTCATAGATACTTACTCAAACGCAAACCTTTTATATTCCAGTAAATGTATTTATGAGAATAATAAGTATGATGATGGTAATTCAATTAAACAATGATTAATAAATATAAAGCCGAGGATAAATGGCTCGTTAACTCTTATATTCGCCGTTTTATTTAGGAGGATGCTGCACGGTAATTGTAAAGGTTGAATGCCCTATCTTACCATCCGGCGTTATACCTTCCAATACACCAGTATACTCCCCTTCCATATCAGATGTGTAAAACGCCAGTTGAGTCTTACCATCTTTATTGGTTTTTACTGTAGGCGACCAGAACAATAAATGTCTAAAGTCGGGCAAGCGGTTTTCCTGCTGCTGGGGAGTATCATACAAGGGTGCGTAAAATTCCCGTTGTTGTTGTAAGCCCTCAAAATCTAGAATAACTGCTCCTGGGTCTAAAGGCAAACCGGCCACTTCTCCTGTAAACGTAGCAAAACCCAACACGCCACTAAACGATTCTGGCCCCAGGTAATACTTCCTGGTAACAACATCCAGCCGCTTTACTTTAAAGGGATTGTATGACATAAGCCGGTTCATATCAAATACAGGTACTCCATCTACTACAACCAGGGGATTATCCGTAAAATTAATTTTATGAGGCAAGTCTAACACTTCCAGATAATAGTTGCCTCTCCGCTTTCTGGCTTGCACACCTGGCACATATTCTTTCAATACATCTTCAATCAGCGGAAACCGGGTGTACTCATCCAGATGGTATCTGGCATCTGGTGACCCGTAAAAAGTGGCTGTATCCGGACGAAAAGCAGTAAAATGATTTCTTTTCCCAGCAAAATATGTATTCTGGGTCTGCATGCTCAAGCTTCGGGTAAGCAAGGCATCTGTTGTCTGCGCTGCTAATGAAAAATAAGGTAGTTGCCACGAAGAACTTGTTTCAAAATAAGGTAACTTCAATTCTATCCGGTATAGACTATCCCGTTGGGAGTTTGTCTGGGCAATAAGCTGCCGTGCACCATATACCTCTTTGACAGCAAACAATAATTCCCCTGCCGAATCACTTTGAGCTATATATAATTGAGGATATCTTCCCGGAACAGACAAATATGCAGATATATTGGCGGCAGGTGTATTTTGGGTTGTATGAATTATACGGCCTTGAACCAGATGGCCTTCATATTCAGGAATATATTTTAAAGACAGGCGATCTCCTTTCATCATTTGTTGCCAGCTAAATCTCCGCCAGCCATGTGTCAGCATCAGGTTATCTAATTCCTGCTGAACGTGTGGACCATTTTCGGTAAAATAGTAGTCAGGCGACTCAACCTTTCCTGCTAAATCAGAGCTGAGCCAGAGATAACTCGGCAATGTTAGATTATCCCCGGTCAGCAGAGTATCTGTTTTGTATACGGCTACCGATAATTGGGCAGCAAGCGGATTGCCAGATGTATGCTGGGTAGAAATATCCAACACCACTTTTTTACGGGAGCTATGTATTTCCTGATCAGCTTTAGCACTAATTACCAGTTTTTGTTCCGGCCTTTTGAAATACAAACGTTCACAAACAGGCTGGTTGCTTGCATTGAAAATAGTGATGTGTGAAATACCGTCTCCCAATACTTGTTTTGAAAAAGTGAAGGTTGCAGTGTTTTGTTGTAATGCTTGCTTCTGTGCGATCTTTATTTGCTGCCTGGTATGTGCAAGTAAATAGACATGCGGCAACGGAGTGGTGGATGCAACCTGCACAGTTACGTTTATCTCTCCTGCAGCTGATTCTTCCAGTTGCATAGTATAACCCAGAGAATGTATCTCAGGCAGTTTTTGGATAAGCTCTTTTCCGTTGGCAAGCCGGAGTATAGCTTTGTATTGATTGCCAGGTAGTGGAGTAAATAAAAAATGACCTATGCCGAATTTTTGTGGCTGAAACCTGGCAACCGTGTCGTTTTCGGCAGTAAGCACTACACCTTTAAAGCCCACTCCTTTTCCATAATGATCAGTTACCCGGAAGGCCACTTTGCTGGCTATATTTTCAACAAGGTTCCCTCCTTCCGGAAAGAATTGCACCTCATAATGCAACGTATCTTTTACTGGCAAGGCACCTATCTGCCGGAAAGTATTAATAATAGTTACTGGTTTTTCAAAGAAATATGCCTTGTCAAAGTTTTTCATCCAGTTGGTATATCCCCGGATCAGATAATTCCCGGAGTTTAGGGAAGCAGGCAGAAAAAAAGAACCATTCCCACTCCCGTCAGATAAAGCCACTTTGGCTTGCAATACTGGCCGCTGATCCTGGTCAAGTACTTCCAGATAAGCTACTTTGCTTAGGTCTAGCGGTTGATGTAGGGTGCCATCTACATAGTAAACTTTAAACCAGAGCAATTCGCCGGTGAGGTAAACCGATTGATCTGTATGAATATATAATTTCTCTTGTAAAGCTTGCCGGCTATAGTTATTAAATTTCTGAACTACCTCCTCTGATGCATCCGTCTGGCTAAACAGGTTTGCAGCGCAGCTGACCATGAGAAAGAAGATTAAATGTATGCGGGTAAGGATGGTCTGGTTCATATACTTTATTAAAGGCAACTTACTGCCAGAAATCAGGTTTTATATTCGTGCCCCTGGTGCGGCAGTCTACACAACTAATGGGTGAAATAACGGCTCCTTCTGTATAGACAAACAAAGGTGCTGAAGGATCTCTTACTGGTCCTGTAATGGGTTTATAAAACCACTGCTTCTCAATAAACATATAGCCAGATGGCAAAGGAGGTATGTCCATAACATCTACGGTATCATTTCGGCAGGCTTCATAGCCGGTAGTAACCGCCCAGGCAGGCAGTTGTTCTTTGCCAATGAAGATGCGCTGCTGCTGCTCAGCTAACACATCAAAGTAGCCGATGACTATCTCGGCAGGATCACTCACACAACGCAGGTTGCCTGTCAGCTGGGAAGGCTGCGGGTCAAATAAGGTACCTAAGTTCTCTGTGTTCTTCTCTAACTTCTGCAAATACTCATAGGACTCTTTGCTCAACGCATATTGCCGGACCAAGATGCTGTAGCGGATGCCTAGCTTTTCTGAATCGGAAGGCAGAAACTGCAAAGGAAACTCTTGGATCACATCCCGGGTGAGGCGGGTAGATGACCCAATGATAATGTTGGTGGAAGGTTCTGTGCGCCAGCACCGGTAGATGTCTTCACTTCTGGGCACTAGTTGCCGGTTGACAAAGTCCATGGTAGATTCAAAAGCTGAAGTATATTGCCAGGTTTCCTCAAAGCGCCAGCGGTAGTACCAGGTGTTGTTTTGCTCATCATGGGTATTGGCATACAGCTGTAAACCGCCATTCTCTACTTTCCAGCTGATCGAATCGATGGCAGGCGTAGCTTTCACTGCTACATACTCCGATTCATACTCCTGGCCAGAGGCAGTTAGTATCTGAAGCCGGTATTTTTGTCCGCTAACTACATTTATAGCCGGCAGTGTATACACCCCATTGCCGGTTTCCATAAACTGGTATGACTCCTGTTGTTCACTTTGTACAATAACCCTGGCTCCTGTTTCAGCTATGGGATTAACAGTATCTGCCAGATTCTGCGTACGGGAAAGAACAATTGTACTGGCTTCCTGCCCGCTGTTCAGGTAACCATCTATCACCAATAACCCTTCAGGCGCTTCAATGGGTGGTGGCAGATACTCCTCTACACAGCTGCTAATAAAGAGCAGCAGTATGTATAGCCAAACATAATTTTTAGGTAGCATCCTAATATATTTAAATAGTGTATTTTCCCGAATTTCTATTGCCAGAAATCGGGTTTTATATTCGTGCCTCTGGTGCGGCAGTCTACACAGTTAGTTGTAGAAATAACGGCACCAATGGTTGGCCGGTTAATAATGTTGCCCATATCATCAAATACTTTTATATACAATCTTCTTTCTATAAACATATACCCATTTGGTATTTGAGCTTCTCCAGGACGGGGAGGACTTTCAATATCTACCGTATCATTTCGGCAGGCTTCATAGCCGGTAGTAACCGCCCAGGCAGGCAGTTGTTCTTTGCCAATGAAGATGCGCTGCTGCTGCTCAGCTAACACATCAAAGTAGCCGATGACTATCTCGGCAGGATCACTCACACAACGCAGGTTGCCTGTCAGCTGGGAAGGCTGCGGGTCAAATAAGGTACCTAAGTTCTCTGTGTTCTTCTCTAACTTCTGCAAATACTCATAGGACTCTTTGCTCAACGCATATTGCCGGACCAAGATGCTGTAGCGGATGCCTAGCTTTTCTGAATCGGAAGGCAGAAACTGCAAAGGAAACTCTTGGATCACATCCCGGGTGAGGCGGGTAGATGACCCAATGATAATGTTGGTGGAAGGTTCTGTGCGCCAGCACCGGTAGATGTCTTCACTTCTGGGCACTAGTTGCCGGTTGACAAAGTCCATGGTAGATTCAAAAGCTGAAGTATATTGCCAGGTTTCCTCAAAGCGCCAGCGGTAGTACCAGGTGTTGTTTTGCTCATCATGGGTATTGGCATACAGCTGTAAACCGCCATTCTCTACTTTCCAGCTGACCGAATCTATTGGTGGGGTAGCTTTGACTGCTACATACTCCGATTCATATTCCTGACCATTACTCGTGTTAATTTTCAGTCTGTATTTTTCACTATTCTCTAGTTGTATACTTTCGAGGGTATATAGTCCGTTCCCTTTCTCCGTCAGTGGATATTTACTTCCTTTATCTCCCTCAAAAAAGACACTTGCTGATACTTCTGCCTTTACAACGCTGGTATCTGCCAGGTTCTGGGTACGGCTCAGCCGGATCTGGCTTTCACCTATTCCACTGTTCAGGTAACCATCTATCACCAATAATCCTTCAGGCGCTTCAATAGGTGGCGGCAGATACGGCTCTACACAACTTCCCGTAAGCCAGACTAGTACTAATCCACATATATAGCTGAATAGCGGTTTTTGCATGTGCTAACTAAAATCTAAAGTTGTAGGTAACTGTTGGAATAGGCATGCCGAAAATCGAAAGCTTGTATCCTTTAATAGATCCCCTTTCTGAGGTAAAGTATACAGAGTAGGCATTTCTGCGACCAGTTACATTATAGATTGAGATTGTCCAGGAACTGTGAGCCAGTTTTTTTATTTTGTGACTTCCTTCAATATTCATAGCTACATCTGCCCGGTAATAATCCGGTATGCGATACTGGTTCCGATCAGAGTAATAAATACGTTGTGCACCTCCCTGACTATATTTGGCAAGAGGCAATGTAATAGGCCTTCCGGTGCTATAGGTAAAATTCAGGGATACATTGATGCGCCTGTTGAATTTATAATTGCCAATGAAGGTAAAATCGTGGGGCTTGTCGAAATTGCTAGGGTAATATTCGCCCTGGTTAATTACCTCTGCATTTACTGGATCATTTGCCCGCAACAAAGACCGTGAGTATGTATAGCTCATCCACCCATTCAGTTTTCCAGCCGGCTTTTTAACCATTACTTCCACTCCATAGGCTTTGCCTTCCGCATTGATAATATCCGTTTCTATATGATGATTTAATATCAGGAGTGCCCCACTTTTATAATCCAGGAAATTAGCCATGGTTTTATAGTACGTTTCTACAGATGTTTCAATGGCTCCAGAGAAAAAGTTCTTATATAAGCCTACTGACACTTGGTCGCCAATCTGAGGCTTGACATGTACATCACTCAATTTCCATATATCGGTGGGTGAAATAGCCGTCGTATTGGAGAGCATATGCATATACTGGCGCATTTTATTATAGCTGGCTTTAAGCGAAGTACTCTGGTTTAATGCATACCTGGCAGAAAGCCGGTATTCTGGCCCATGATAGGTTTTAATGAAATCTCCGCGGGTATAGGCAATGGTATCTATGCTGTTTCCTTCTTCCTTAGGTATACCTATGGGATAATACGCCACATTTTTCGGACCCAGGTAATTAAACAACGAATACCGCAAACCAATATTTACCGAGAGTTTAGGAGAAACTTCAAATTCATCGCTAACATAGAGGGCACTTTCCAGGGCTTGTTCCGGCTCTACGATATTTGGGGAAATAAACGATTCACTGCCTTTGGGTAAATAACTTCCTGGGAACAGTTTGTAATACAGGGTACTTACGCCAAAATCAATATTATGCCTTTCGGCCAGGAAATAACTAAAATCAGCTTTCAGACTGGATTGATTTACTTCAAAAGAGAGATCGTACGCATTTACAGGATTTTTGTCACTCGATACATCATACTGATACCGGCTGAATCCACCTGTAAATTCACTGCTTAATCGGTTATTGAAAATATGCGCCCATCGAAGAGTAGCATTCTGATTCCGGTACCCATATAAGGTATCATTGCCAAGCTGAAACCGGTCGCGGCTCAAATACCCGGTAAAATGCAAGTTATTATTCTTATTTACTTCATGACTGATGTGCAGGTTTACATCATAAAAAGAAGCTGACCCTCTGTTGAAACTGGCATTTTGCAGCTGTTTTAGCAACCAGTCAGAATACGTTGAGCGTGCCCCAACTATAAAAGAAGTTTTATCTTTAATAATAGGCCCTTCTAAAGTTAGCCGGCCCGTAATCAATCCAATACCTCCTGAACCGGCAAATTTTTTCTTGTCTCCATCCCGGCTGTTTATTTCTAAAACAGACGATAAGCGGCCTCCATACTTTGCCGGAATGCCACTTTTATATAATTCTACATTTTTAATAATATCGGGGTTGAAGGCAGAAAAAAAGCCAAATAGATGAGAGGGGTTATAAATGGTAGCTTCATTAAACAAAATCAAATTCTGGTCGGTAGCCCCACCACGTACATTGAATCCATTGCTGCCCTCTCCCACTGTTTTTACGCCAGGTAATGTAAGAACCACCTTCAAAACATCGGCTTCCCCAAAAACGGTGGGTACTTGTTTAATCGTTTTAATATCCAGCCGTTCTACGCCCATCTGTACGCTCGTTACATTTCTATCTTTCTCTGCCTGCACCACAACTTCATTCAGGGCAACCACCTCATTTTGTAGTTCAATATCCAGTTTTCCGTCAGCATAGAGCATTATTTGCCGGCGGGTATCTTTCATTCCCACATTCTTTATTTTCAGTTCATGGCGTCCTTTAGGCAAAGTAATAGAATAATTTCCCAGTTGATCAGTAGCCACACCAATACGTGGCTGCTCAATAAAAAGCAAAGCCCCAATAACTGGCTCTCCGGATTCTGCACTCCGTATCTGCCCTGAAATAGTAGCTCTCCCTTCCTGAATGGAGGCTGTTTTTTTACCAATTTCATATAACTTGTTTGCCAGAGAAGCCTGTACCTTTGATTTTTCTTTATCTTCCAGGTAATCCAGGGCTGCTACATCATAGGTAGTCGAAGCTGGTTCCGTATTTTCAAAAAAGCCAATGGGTAATTCTGTCCGGATAACATTGCCTTTGCTAATGTATACCCGGTTTTGAGCATCTATCGCAAAATACAGCTCTTTTCCGTTAAATAACTGCCTGAGTACGGTATTCAGCGGTTTTTCCTGCACGCGGATAGTTACGCGCAAGGTGTCGGTATGTGCAGAGTCGTAATAAAAAAAGTAAGGTGTTTTGGATTCTACTTCGTCTACAAATTGCCTGAAGGATACATCAACAAAATCGCCGCTGATGAGCGGAGTATTGGTAGTTTGACACAAGGCAGCGTTACAGAAAAGAAATAAACTAACCAGCAACAGAACTAGGCGGTTGAAATAATTCATAAAGGTTTTACTAATTGGCTATACTGTTCGGCAAGCTTGGCCATGGCATACTCCGGATCTTGCTTGAACTTCATGTGGGTTTCTCTTAAATATTGTTGCAGGGCTTTTTTTTGATCGTTGAACACCCGCAGTACGGATGACTTATTCTTTACCGGATAAAACTGGTTGTCTTTTTCTATGAAATAACTGTTTTTTTGAAGATATTCTTTGCTTACGCCCCTGGTGGCCTGCTGCGCTATCTTCACTCGCCTGGCATACAAGGTAACGTGGCCTGCGTAAAGTCTGTCGTAAAAACCGGGCCGGATAGTGGAAGTTGCTGTGTTGTTAGGTTGAATCCGGACAAAGGTATGGCCACCCAATGAGAAATGCTGTATTTTCTGGCTATGCAGTTTAATTTTATGCCCGTTATCCATGTGTTCCACCACTACTTCATCTTTGAAAATATCGTACTGGAGGGGCACCTGAGCATATACAATGTTGTCGTAAGAAATAGTGCCTTCTTCTGCTACATCTGAGTTAAAATAGGGGTGCCCTTTTACATAGCCTTCAGTGCCTGTAATATATTCCACCCCGTTGTATAAATGCAGTTGGTTTTGAGTTTTTTGTAGATAAAACTGCTTGGCGCTAGATATTGCCTGTGGTAAACTGGTACTATCTGCTTGACTTGGTTGAGCCACTGTTCGGATTACAGCAATGAGGCAAAACCATGCGCTGACTAAACAAAATTTATACATATTCCGGATCTTAACTTAGACAGCAGGCCTATCCGCTTCTGTCTCTTGATTGGTGCAAAAAGCTGCAAGTTGAACATAAAACCATGCAGCATGGAACCCAAACTGCTATAAAATATAAGCAATAATATCAAATCTATGAAATTGTCTGATCTTTGTTTCATGGCTATGAAAGAAAAATACCCCGCACCAGAATATGCTTACCTTAGAGAATTTATCTGACTTCAAAATTTCTCCACCCTTGCTGAAAAAAATTTGGCAAAATTGTATTTTATAAAAATAAAATTGCTTAATTTTTATATATTTAAAGCAAATATGTGGTTACTGTGCTTTTATGCTCGTCTGGAGCAATCATTCATATAGGTAAATACAAGACTTAGTAGAATCCTTATATCACTAAATGGGCTGCAAACTTTGCAGCTCTTTTGTTTAATACACCTTCCTGCTATGTACTTAGACAGGCATTACTTTCTGCATGTTTTACAAAATCCGGTAATTTGTAATATTCAGCCATCTTTTGTTAAACTATATCTACAAATAGCTAATATTTTGCATAATAAGGAAGCATCACAAAATAGCTTGATAAATTCTTTAGAAGTAGGATTTAGATAGCTAGCTATAGATTGCATTACCTTAAAGCCAGCTTACAGGAGTTTATACACAATTGATAGTTAGACCACTACTCATAAACTCTGATTGATTCAAACAAGACTACGACTATTCAGCCATGAAAAAATGGAGGCTAACCAGCCTTTCCTGAAGCCTATTTCCACTATTCTAATCTATTTTCATGAAAGGCAAAATTTTCCTTGTGAGTTTCCTTCTTGTTTTGTCCTTCGGTGGTCTGCTGGCAATCTTCTGGTATCAGGAAAGCCAGTACTTGCTTCCTACACCCGTTCCAAACGATTACCATGCAGTAAATACAGGACAAGCAGTGGAGTTAATTTCATTGCCAGGTATGATACCAGGGAAACCCATTCTTCTGCATTTCTTCAATCCTGACTGTCCATGCTCCAGATTCAACATGGAACATGTCCGGAGGTTAATTAGCCAGTACCAAGATCAGCTTCAAGTTTATGCGGTTATTCATACCGAGGATGAGGATATCACCACTGCTGCTAGTTCTTTTCAGGATCACTATGACTTGCCAGTACCTGTAATTGTAGACAGAGATCATACCCTGGCTAATGCCTGCGGAGTTTATTCTACGCCTCAGGCAGCCCTGATTGATACAAAAGGAAAGCTATACTACCGTGGAAACTATAATAGATCGCGGTATTGCACAGCTGCCAATTCCAACTTTGCCCAAATGGCTATCGACTCCTTACTAGCCCGAAAACCCTCTCCGGTGTTTATGGAACTAGCTACCAGATCTTATGGCTGTGAGTTGCCGGCTAAACTTGTTTTACAGAAATAATTTTTGAGAAAAATCTACTTTATAGACTCATACAAATCTCATGAACAACACTCGTACAAATAAAACAACTTCTATCAACTCGTTTATTCAGGAAATTGACATTAACGCAGACCGGACCATCCAGTACTTTATGGCAGGTTATTATGTTTTTGGTTTTATCCTTGCTTTCTTTTACGATACCTGGCTCATAGCTGCGGCTTCCGGCAGCATCTGCCTATTCATCTATCTGGCAACAAAAACACTCTTACCAGACTCCTATTTACATAGATATGTTGCCAGTGCCGTGCTGGCCGTATTTATGGCACAATTCATATACCAGATGCATGGCCTGTTTGAAATGCACTTTTTTGCTTTTCTGGGTGCCATTCTGTTGGTCGTGTATCAGAACTGGAAGCTACAACTCCCGCTCATTCTATTAGTAATACTGCATCATAGTAGTTTTGCCTACTTGCAATACCTGGGATACAAAGAGATCTATTTTACACAAATGGATTATATGAGTATGCAAGCTTTTATTTTTCATGCTCTGTTAGCTTCGGCCATTGTCTTTGTATGCGGACTTTGGGCTTACCAGTTACGCATACAAACGGTAAACAATGCAAAGAATATGTTATTGCTTCAGGAACAGGTGGAAAATACGCATCGAAGCATTGCTTTTGCCGAAACCATAAGCTTAGGCAATCTGGATACAGAGTATCATTTTTCCACATCCGATGAACTGGGCACTTCTTTGCAGAAAATGAGAAACAGTTTACTGGCTGCCCGGGTAAAAGAGGAAGAAGACAAATTTATTAATATAGGAATGGCTGAAATCGGCCAGCTGCTCCGGATAGCTAACCAACCGCTGGAAGAACTTTCCATACAACTGATCAAGAATATTGTAAAATACTTGCAGGTAAACCAAGGTGGGTTGTTTGTAGTAGAAGGGGATGAAGATCCTCAATTGGTACTAAAAGGCTGCTATGCCTTCGACCGGATTAAGCATCAGCAAAAATCATTCAAAATAGGGGAAGGACTCCTTGGGCAAGTATTGCTGGAGAAAGATAGTTTATACCTTACCGATTTACCACAGAACTATATTCAGATTACCTCCGGCCTGGGTAAAGCAAATCCTACCTGTCTGCTGATTGTTGCTTTAAAGAATAATGAACAGTTGATTGGAGCCATAGAACTGGCCTCGTTTGAAGACATACCTGCTTATAAAAGAAACTTTATGGAAAAGATTGGGGAAACCATAGCAGCTGCCTTATCTACTGCCAGGAACAATCAGCAAACAGCTTCATTGCTGGTAGAAGTTCAGTTAATTAATGAGCAAATGAGATCCCAGGAAGAGGAGATGCGTCAGAATATGGAAGAACTGCAATCCACGCAAGAAGAACTGGAACGTAAAGTATCCGCCTACGAAAATAAACTTCAGGATAAAGATGAACTCATCCGGAATCTGGAATCCAGGCTAACGCAGTTTCCTGGTCAGGAGAACAGATAGACGCTGTTTTGATACAAGTGTAAGAAATATTAAAGGTATGTTTCCTTACCCGCTTCCTGTTTCCGGCACTGATTGCTTCTGCCCTGTCTGGTTGACGTTTACTACCTCAAAAACCATCAATTCTGGTAAGTAGGCCGTATTCTAACCAGTTAAGTTTACTTGATTTATAGAGCAAGCGGATATGGCTAAGGAAAGTTTTTAGGTGGTACAATGTCAGTTTTCAATCCGATTTATGTGTTTACGGTTGAAATACTAAAAGATTAAAACAGGCTTTGAACCCACTGACTCAGGTGGCGGATGGTGTTCTAGGAAGAACTAGTATATTGAAGCGTATTTCCTGTAAAGGAGTTTTTTTACCTGATTTTATACCCTGTCAACTTTACATTTTACAGAAAAAATATGCGTATTACGAATTATCAATTCCGTATCAGTCAAAAAATAATGGGAGGTTTTCTGGCTCTTATCTTTATTTTTATGATAAATGCCACTCTAGGTTTACTCACGTTAAATAAAAGTGCAAATATCATCCGCGAAACCTCCGATATTGTAGACCCATCCAAAGACGCGTTGAATGAGTTTAACCTGTTGGTTTCCAAGTCCAGAATGTATATAACTAACTGGGTATATCTGCGTGCCAACACTGAAGACAAAGAAGCCTTAACGAAACTACACAAAACGGACTATCCGGAATTGAAAGAAAAGATTCAGGAGTTAAAACCCCACTGGACCGCCGAACAACAAAGACAGATAGATTCTGTATTCGCAAACTTTGATCTGCTACTTAACATAGAAAGTGGCATTATGGCTGATCTGAATTCTTTCGACGATTACGAAGATGAAGCAAAAAAATTCAGCAACCAAATGATGATCGACGATGATATTTTACCCAGAACCAGGCAAATATCATCTATGCTGAACAAAATTATTGTAAGTAAGAATGAAGAAAAAAGCCAGACAAAAATAGCTTTATTAAGCTCATTCTCAAACTTGCGTATGGTAAGCTTAACTGCCGGTATTTTATCTGTGGTCATTGGCTTAATTGCCGCCTTTGTCCTGACAAAAACGATTGTGTCGCCGATCAATTATATCCGCAACATCATTCAGAAGCTTAGTAACGGAGAACTTCCGGAAAGCACGAATAAAAGTTTTGCTACCGATGAAATTGGCGATATGGCACAAGCCGTGGACAAGTTAGTGGTAGGTTTGCGTTCTACTTCATTATTTGCCGAAAATATCGGAAACGGGAATTACCAGGCATCCTTTACTCCCTTAAGTGAACATGATGTGTTAGGAAATGCACTGATCAATATGCGGAATAACCTGGAGAAAGTAGCTGAAGACGATAAACGCAGAAACTGGGCTACTGAAGGAGTAGCTAAATTCAGCGAAATCCTCAGACGGAACAATGATAACATTAATAAACTAGGCGACGAGCTTATTTCCAATCTGGTAAAATACATGAAGGCCAATCAGGGAGGCTTCTTTATTGTGAATGATACGGAAAGTGAGCCCTACCTGGAGTTAACCTCATGTTATGCCTGGGACAAAAAGAAATACATAGAGCAGCATATTTATGAAGGCGAAGGGCTCACTGGCCAGGTATGGCAGGAAAAAGAAACCATTTACCTCACAGAAGTACCCCAGAACTATATTACTATTACATCCGGACTAGGAGAAGCCAATCCAAAGAGCATTCTGATTGTACCTTTAAAAGTGAATGATGAAATATACGGGGTTATTGAAATGGCTTCTTTCAATGAGTTTGCTACGTATGAAATAGAATTTATCGAAAAAATTGCCGAAAGCATTGCCTCCACCGTTTCCTCAGTGAAGATCAATGAACGTACCCAGAGGTTGTTAGAAGATTCTACAATACTTACCGAGCAAATGCGGGCTCAGGAGGAAGAAATGCGTCAGAATATGGAGGAACTGCAGGCCACACAAGAGGAGATGCAACGGGCACAAAAAGATGCAAAAGCCAGGGAAAACATTTTTGACCGCACACAATTTATCATTGAATTTGATAACCGGTATAAAATTACCTATGCAAATCATATGGTGCAGTCCTATCTTCAATTTGATACAAAAGAAGTGATAGGCAACTCCATAGAAAATGTATTCAAGCTGCATAACAAGATGGATCAAATAAAGACCAAGCTGAACTTAAATAATCTCTGGTCTGATGTAATAACTGTTAAAAACAGAAAAGGAGAGCATTTGCAGGTGAAAGCGTCAGCAGGGGTAGTAGCCTCCGATAATATCACCGATGGACGTTACCTGATGATTCTGGATGGAATGGAAATAGCGAGCTAACAACAATAGGCTATATCCCCTATTTTCTGCATAAAACTTTTTCAATGGCTGCTCATAAAGAGCAGCCATTTGTATTATATACCTTTTCGGGTAGGTAAGCAATACAACTGTATATTTGAGAAACCCGTACAATAGAATAACACCCTAAAAACCTGTAAAATTATGTCAAATCAACAAAACCCTAATAGGCAATATAAATCCATCAGCGGCGATTTTTATGATGAACTTGAGGCTGCAGCTACGCTCGGTCAGAATTGTGAGATAACCTTCCGCGACCAGGACGGCAGTGAACAAAAGATAATCAGTCCCATCAAGGATTTGTTTACAGAAAGCGGAGTTGAATATGCACGTCTGGAAAACCGGATAATCCCATTAAACAGCATTCTCAGCCTGAACGGCAAACTAGTAGGTGGCGGACCAGTACATACCGAGATACTGGAACAAGACAGAATGCCTGCAGATGCAGACTACATCTCACCGGTAGATGGCCAGCCGCCACACGACCAAACATCTACGTATGATCAGGCTATAGCCAATACAGACATAAAACAAGACACACACGATAATTCCTTCAAAGGAAATATAGGCGACATTGGTAAAACAGGTATTTATAGTGTTGACAATGGGCTGATTGATACCTCTGGGCATGGCTCGGTAGAATCTATACGTCCAGAGACCACTCTTCCGGCAGAACCTATAGAAAGTACCAGTAGGTTACATCAACCGGAAGTAGCAGAAGATACGCTACTGGGGATGACAGAACCCTCTACCCATACACCCACACATCAAGCAGTAATTATTGATACGCCCGATGAGCAGTCAACATCCCCTGTAACGGAGGCAAATGCAGATCAACCTACGAAAGTCTATCATACAGATTCTGATGATTTTGTACATCAATTTACTACTTCTACCTCAGCTTACCTGGTGGCAGAGAATGAGCTGTACCAATTGCAGGCGCATCGGCTACTAAACAGAGTCGACTTGGTTGTGAAACAAGAATGGTATAACCTGCGCGGGAACAGCACACTTGGAGAACATATTTCCAGAATTGCTCCGTTGATGTCGGAAGGTTTTACAATGCTTATTGACTTATCGTCACTTACCCCAGATGCCGATGGGACACTTATGTCTCCGGCGATTGCTAACAAAAATCTGCTGTTCAATGCAGGTCTTGCAAAAGTTGCCGAACTGGTTCCTTACACTTGCGATACACTGGTACATGGTCAGGATTCTATATCAGTAAACTCGGTAAGGCTCCGGTATTTCAAAGACAGAGTACAAGCTGAAAATTGGCTTTCAAGTGACCCTGTCCAGGTTGGAACACCAGATGATATAAGTCTGAACTAATTTAACCTACATACATTACTAAAAAAGGCAGGAAAATACCTGCCTTTTTTTGTTCAAGCTATTGAATTATTAAGGCTTCAATACAACCTTAACACAGTTATCTTGCTTCTTGTTAAAAATATCATACATTTTTGATGCTTGTGCCAGGGGTACGGTATGGGTAATAATGTCATCTAATACAACCTTACCATCTCGTACCAGGCCAATCAAGTGGTCGATGTAGCGTTGTACCCAAGCCTGGCCACCCATCATCCGGATACCTTTATCGAACCACCGGTGCAGCGGAAAATTATCATAGGGTGTTCCATACACCCCCACGACTGTTACAGCCCCTCCCCTTCTAACGGCTTCCAGGCAGTGCTCCAGAATTTTCATAGTTCCTTTTTCTAACTGAACAACGTTTAATGCTTTTTCGGCAAAACTTCTGTCTGCTTCCATGCCTACCGCATCTACACATACATCGGCGCCATAGCCCCCAGTCATATCCCGGATTACCTCTACAGCATTTACCTCCTTTGCATTAATGGTTTCCACCTTAGCAGATTTGCGGGCCATCTCTAATCTGTAGGGCTGAATGTCGATACCAATGACCCGTTTTGCTCCTTGCAGCCAGGCAGACTTCATGGCCATAATACCTACCGGGCCACAGCCAAACACAGCTACTGTTTCCCCTCCCTTCAAACCGGCCCAGTCTATAGCAGCCCAGCCTGTAGGAAAAATATCAGTCAAAAATAAAACTTGTTCATCGGTTAGGTTATCCGGCACTTTCCGTGGTCCATAATCGGCATAAGGAACCCGGACGTATTCTGCCTGTCCCCCGGAATATCCGCCATATAAATCGGTATAGCCGAATAAGGCTGCTCCCTTGCCTGACATTAAATCGCCCTCCGGACCATAATTTTCAATATTTGAGTTTTCGCAATGGGTGGGCAACTCCATGGCACAAAAGTTACATTTGCCACAGGCAATAGGAAAAGGCACCACTACCCGGTCTCCTTTTTTAAGATTTCCCACGCCTTTACCTACTTCCTCCACTATACCCATAAACTCATGACCTAATATCATATTTCTGGGTTGTGGAAACATACCATTGTAAATGTGCAGATCTGAGCCGCAAATAGCTGTAGAAGTTACCCGGATAATGGCATCCCTGGACTCTTCGATCCGTGGGTCTTCTACAGTCTCTACCCGGACGTCTTTGGGTTTGTGAAATACAAGTGCTTTCATAGATGGTTTGACTAAGGAGTGGAACGACTCCTCTGGTTTAAAAGGTGATTGAATTAACTTTGGCTTCCGATGCTTATAGAAGCACAATGAAATTCTCAACGGGGATGTTTGCTATAAGTTGCAATTGCAACTTTGTGGCAAAAAAGCAATGCAGCTGTAGGTTACTGCTTTTCACGTATAGTAGACCGTAATAAGAATTAAACACAATTTCATTGGAAATATTTTTGTTAGTAAAAAGAATCCTGTACTTTTGCTTCCGCATTGGACACGTAGCTCAATTGGATAGAGCATCTGACTACGGATCAGAAGGTTTGGGGTTCGACTCCCTACGCGTCCACTTAAAAGCCCTTAATTTTAGTAATTAAGGGCTTTTTTATTATTAGGTTCCGTTATAGGTTCCGTAAAGTGGAATCAAACTAGCATCAAATAAAGGTAAGCTAATATAGAAATCTTAAGATGGTATTAGCATATTCAAAGCGTTTAAATGATGCTAACTCTATAGATATACTATCTCCTATACATAAAGTTTAATTTAAAACCCAAGTACTTCTTTCAGTACTTGGACATGGTAGGTATTAACCGTTCCATATCTAGCATCATAAACTTTAACAATAGGAATATTTTTGCTGCGGCTGAGTTTACCACATTTTCTACCCAAGGCCTGTGCCTGATCTGTGCGGATATAACGGCTATGGAGTTTATGGTAGCCATTCACCGTGTAGTATTCTTTTTCTGTGATGTCTACCTTAGCCATAATCTCCCGCACATCTTTCTGCAGCGAACCTATCTCCTGTGAATGTTTGGTCAGCTCTTTTTTCTGCTCTACCATCAGTTTTACGGCCTCCAGCAAGAGTTCTTCCTGTGTAGAAGGCAGGTTTAGGGAAGCTGATTTCTTTGCTAGCTGGGTGCGCTGCCGGAAATAGGTCTCTACCAGGAGTTGATAAGAATCCCATGCTTCTTCGGTGCCCAGGCTCTTGACATGGTTGAAGCAGCCTTTTTCCGTCCAAAGAAACAAATTTCGGATTCTGCCGGAAATCTTCAATTCGGGGTACTGGTTTCTGAAATCTTTCAGGGCATCACCCGTCAGCTTGTAGTAATGCACCCCTTCCAGGTAACGTTCTGCATTGTTGTTAAAATTCTGCATCAGGTTATTGATGTTAATGCCAAGCTTTTCGGCCAGTAACTCTGTCGTGATCACAGCCTGCCTGTGATGAGAAATACGATTGTCTGTCATTGTAGTAAATAGAGGATAGAGCTTTAGAATTAATGAAGAGATAAATGAAATATGCCATAGAAAGCCTGCTGCCTGATTTTAAAAAAGCTTTTCAGGCACATTGGCAGTATGGTAGTTGTTCTGTTTTAGTGGGTATATTTTAGTAATGCTATCTATCGATTGATGTAGCAAATTTATACTATACACATGGCAGCTATAGTAGCTTACATGGGCGATATGGGCCTGTTGATGCAGGTATAGCTATTTTATACCTGCAAAAGAGCAGAAATGCATCAGTAATCTGCTCAGACAGGGCAGTATTATCAAAAGAGAAATGCGTGTGGTTGAGGGGCAAAAAGAACCATCTCTGCAATGACAAGCGATTTAGAGGGATTTACCAAGCAAATCTATCTCACTGCTTAAAGTGCAAAAGAATACCCTGATAGTGCAAATAGGAAGTGTGCAAATTTGCCCTAAAAAGCCACTCTTTCCCAGCTTAAGGAGGGAAGACCAAAAAGATGAAATTAAGAGATAATGATCGGATGAAAAGGATCCAATGAAGGAGTTACTACTTTAGCTGTTTGCCTTTAGCCTTATAACCTCGCCTGGCTTTTTTGGGCATCAGCTCAAGATTGAGTGTTTTAAGCAGGTGCCATACACCTGCCTGTGTATATCCTACCTGATACTTTTTTAGCAAGAACTCCTGTACCTGCTTGAGGCTACGGAAATAGCCACTTGTTACTCTTGCTTCAATATGTAATGCAGCACTTGTCAACTTCAGGCGGCTATTTTTCCCCGGTTTGAGGCAAATAAGGGCTATATCCAGACCAAAACGTTTATACTCTCTCCACAGGCGCCTAGCCTGGACTGCACTGATGCCAACGAGGGTGGCGGCTTCTTCCATGTTTTTCGCCTGTCCGCTTTTTAGCAGTCGCAGTACTTGCAGACGCTTAAGCAGCACTACCTCTTTCTGCTTTTGCTCCAGTTGCCTGAGTTCCTCTACGGATTGGGAAATAAGTTCCTGATAATTGACATACATAATTACTGATCAAAGTTATTTAATACACAAAATACAACTGATCATAATTACTTAAAAAATTAAGGTTTCAGCCTATCTGATTTAGGTAAGAAACAACGTTTTAAGCCTCTCTCTTTCTCTTAATCTGTTACAAAATTTTTACTATGATCCTGGTAAAAGAATGTCCAACATTTCGAATCGATTTATAAAAGAAGAAGCAGATTTTTTATTTTTTGGACTCGTACGACAGACAGAAAACATGACCGGTTTTCCTATACTTAGCATAGGGGGGTATAGCTTCCTATTCCCTTTTCTCTATAGCATATAAAAAATTTTTTGGGAGATATAAAAATTTTTTTCTACTAAGAAAGCTCTTACACTATCCTGAGGTTTATTCCTTACATATATGATTCTCATTATACTCTACCCGAACAGTATCGGTAAGGAAGGAAAAAACCGAAGGAGAGGGAAGAGCCACAATAGGGATAGTATTAGCAAATACTTTTCTTATAAGTAATTGATAATCTTTTTACTAAAAGCTCTACCAGTCTATTAGACTCACTACAGGAGTGAAAATATTCACGGCAGGAGTGTACATTTTTATGCGTGAAAAAATTATAAATAGAATAAGCAAATAATTAAACCAATTATTTGCTGCTAAATATTACAGATAAAGCACAATTATTATTTATCCTAATAATTAGTATATCAGCATTTAACAATTAACCTATATTGGTTAAGTTATTAGTACTCTATATAAATAAATCTAAGCACACTCAAACAACTTTTAACAGGTAAGTTCTTTTCAAGTAGCATTATTTTCTAACTTCAGACCACTTTGTGCAGCTTAAATACCTTTCATATTAGCTATAACTCTCATGATCATCTAAGCTCCTAGTTGCATTCAATAATATTTTGCTATTTTCTTTTACTATCTCCGTATCCTGTCTGATTTGTAGCATAATATCATTCATAATTTGGATGTTATGATCCTGCTTTTTGGATATTTCAGCAATAAGTTCAAATATTTTCGCTTCGTTCATCATATGATAGTATGTGTTATTTGAGGTAAAAAAGAATTTTTTTACGTATCAGGAGCACCCTTGAGTATAAAATCATTAGCTATCTTATTTCATTCTAATTTAATTATACTATTCAATTTTAA
The DNA here is from genome assembly GCF_030503435.1 of Rhodocytophaga aerolata. GTDB lineage: Bacteria > Bacteroidota > Bacteroidia > Cytophagales > 172606-1 > Rhodocytophaga > Rhodocytophaga aerolata. The sequence goes on along the minus strand of NZ_JAUKPO010000029.1, from coordinate 30,094 downwards.
AAAATTATAACAATCAGCTATCAAATACAGTGCTTTCCAATAATTTATATTTTTTCAATAGATTACTTAAGGTTTTTTCTGTGCAATCTAGAGCAAAGGCTGTCTGCCGCTTGTTTCCTTTTTTCAGGTGAAGCACTTTTATAATATGCTCTTTTTCTACATCTTCTAATTTTAATGAGTACTCACTTTTAGGCTGACGAATCCTGTGGGGCAAATCTACATACTCCACTTCGCGCTCATTGAATACATACAATGTATCTACTAAATTTTCCAGCTCACGAACATTACCGGGAAATGGGTACGACAGTATATGCTCTTTAGCCTTTTTGCTTAGCTTAAGCGTATGCGCCCGGCCATACAGACTTCTTTTTACGCTGATAAAATGATCTAATAATTGCTCTACTTCTTGTGGGCCTCTTTCCTGCAAAGAGGGCAATTCCAGTTCTGCTACAGCCAAACGGTAGAACAGGTCCCACCGGAAATCACCTTCTGTACACATTTTTTCGAGATTACAGTTGGTGGCAGCTATCACCCGCACGTTCACCTTTTTTGGTGTACCTCCAATAGGTGTAATGGTTTTGTTTTGCAGTACGCGTAATAATGATTGTTGCATGAAGGAAGAGATATCTCCTATTTCATCCAAGAATACGGTGCCACCACTAGCTTGCTCAAAAATGCCGGCATGCTTGGCAACAGCCCCAGTAAAGCTGCCTTTTTCATGGCCAAACAATTCAGAACCCAGTAGTTCATCAGAATAAGCCGCACAGTTAACAGACAAGTAAATATTATTCTTCCGTGGAGAATGCTTATGTATAAACTCAGCCAAATGCTCCTTGCCGGTACCAGTAGCCCCTCTGATGAGGGTAGTTACATGGTCAGTTTGAGAAATAAGTAAGGCATTTCTATAGACTGGCTTAATGCTGGGCGCTAAAACATAGTCTCCATCATAATCTGACTTTCCTTTCTCTCTTTGCAGTATCGTATCTTCTTTTATCACTGCACTAACAGGTGTAGCAGATCTATCCACCTGAATTTCCAACAATTCAGGCATATTATCTTTTTTACTGGAGAAACGGCCGGGTCGGGTCTGAAGAAGCCTGGTTTTAAGATTCAGAGACTGATGGCATAGAAACCAGCTAACCTGAATCATAGAAGCTCCGGGAGAGAAGAATATATCAATATCCCTATCTTTCTTGCTTAACAGATAAGATTCTATCTTGCCTTTTACCTCATGCAGATTTATGGGATCATTAATATTTAAGCAACAACTCTCAATACTCCTATTAGGAAAAGTTGTGAGCAACTTGTTCAGTAACAACACCGCCCAGTTTTCATCTTTCTGAGCAGTATATAAAATTATATGCTCATCATAATTCTCATTAGAATAAAAATATTGATGAAATGTATAGTTAGGCCCTAATTCTGATACCTCTTTTAAGCTATTGCCTTTTTCGTCTTTAACAAAATCATTTATATATCCCATCCAGGATAGAAGAAGCTTTGCCATGTCTGTAGATTTACAGCCAATATAGTAAAAACCACTATATCATAGAATATTTTACTATATCAAACTATCAAATTTTCAAATATAGAGCCTTTTTCTTATTGGCCTGTTTTTGGCATAAGAGAAATCAACTATGTTTTAATAAACTCTACCCCTATGCTTAATTCAAAAGAAAAGTCCTCTATTAGAATCATTCACACTGCTGATAACCACATCGGTAAAAAGTTTTCCGGAAGATACTACTCCCCTTCCCATCAGGAAAGATTAATTCAGGAAAGGTTCGAAGCCTTGGAACGAGTAGTGGAGAGTGGAAATGAAAGGCAGGCCCACTTTCTTGTAGTATCCGGTGATTTGTTTGAGAGTTTGCATGTAAAAGTTTCGGATATCAACGCCACTGTGGCTATTCTCAATAAATTCAAAGGAGAAGCCATACTAGTATTGCCTGGCAATCATGATTTCTATGAGAGCAGTTCCGATGGCCTCTGGGGAAGGTTTATAAGTAAATTGTCAGACGACAAAATTGTTGTACTGAAAAATTATGAGCCACTAGAGTGTGAAATAGAAGGAAATAAGGTTGTTTTTTATCCTGCTCCTTGCAGAAGTAAACATAGCTCTACACACACTATTGACTGGATTATTGCAGCCGAAAAAGATACTGATGCCATCAATATTGGTATAGCACATGGAAATGTAGAAGGCAGAGGTTTTCCGGGGGACAAATACTTTAATATGACCTGTGAAGAACTTGCGAGTGCTAATATGGATTTATGGCTGCTTGGGCATATTCACGTACCTTACCCGCTTAAAGCACAAACTGCCAACCCAGGTTTTTTCTATGCTGCTACCCATACTCCCGATGGATTTGATTGCCGCCATGGTGGATGCAGCTGGTATATAGAAATCAATAAGGAAAAAGCCATCTATATGGAGCAGGTTAATACCGGTCAACTACGCTTCCATACCTTATCTTTTACTCTCAACAATCATACGGATATTGACAGCTTCATTCATACCATGGAGCAGCTGAACCCGAAAGGTTCTCTGGTAAAACTCTCCTTGAGTGGAAGAATGAGCCAGGATGATATAGTCTATTTGCGGGAGGTAATTCATAAGTTAGAAAAAGAGATTTTTTATCTGGAAATAGATAACCGGGTAGACCTGAACATTGATGAGGCTTACATCAATACCTATTATTGCTCAGGTACCCTCCCCTTCCAGCTTTTACACAAGCTTTCAGCAAATACTCAGAATGGTCTGGCTCTGCAACTTGCTAACCAACTGATTGAGCAACTGAAAAAATAAATTAATCTATTTCAAACTCTTACTACTCCATACTATGATCATCAAGAAAATTACTACTGCTCCTTTTGCTGGAATTGTAAATTGTAGCCTCAGCTTTACCTCTTCTCTGAATGTAGTTTTAGGGCCCAATGAGGCTGGTAAAAGTACTTTCCAGAAAGCCCTCTGGTTTGCTCTGTTTGTACCGACTAATCTTAAAGCGAAAGAGTTTCAGAAAATCAAGTCTAAAATGATACCTGCACGAGGTGGCGACTATGCAGAAGTTGAAGTAGTTTTTGAAGTTAATAATCAGGAGTATATTTTGAAAAAACGTTGGGGAGCTGCACATGAATCCTTGCTGCAGATGCCTGATGGAAATAAACTGAAAGATGAGGATGGAGTATCTGCAAAATTGGCACAATTGACTGGATTGAATAAAGCCACTTACAGCAACGTATTTTTCACCTTTCAATCTAAGCTGGGGCAGACAGTAGATGAATTGAAGGCATCTGCAGAAGTGCAGCACGACTTATCCAATGTACTCCGGAATGCCATTATAGCACAGGGAGGAGTAAATATAGATCATCTGACTAATGAGGTTGATCAGCTTATATATGACTATGAACTTAACTGGGATTTCAAGCTCAATAGGCCGATGAATGGAAAAGACGTAGATAATCCCTATAAGCGGGATGTTGGTAAAATTTTACAATCATACTATAAGTACCGGAGCCTTGAGTTGCAACTGAGTAAAACTATTGCTTATGAGAAAAAGATGGATGCTCTTATATCTGCTACAGAGGGAATTGCTAGTAATTTAAAAGGAACAGACGAGTTTCTGAAAATGAATGCAGGAGCATTGGCAGACGCCAAAGTCATAGATAAGCTTAACCATGAAATAGAAAAAGCCATATTTACCAGAGACACTTTGCGAATAGTGCTCAAAAAGTGGCCTGAGTTATTGGCGAAGCAAACTTTTGAGAAGGAAAGCATTAAACGCTTAACAGCCGATATTGATCAACTAACCGCTGAGCAAAAAAACGCCCGTCAAAGAGAAGGAGCCGCTGCATTGCTTGAGAAGCACCAGTTGGCTGCAGCAAAAATGGAAGATCTACAGCAAGCTACTACCCTACTTAAACAGTTGCCTGCCATCACTGAAGATGTGTGCCAGAAAGCAAGGGAGCTGGAATCTCATATACAGCACATACGCATTGAACTGGAAGCCCAGAAGTTGCATATAGGGATAGAGGCAAAAGCTGCTGTTGAAGGCAGCTGGAAATCTGGCGGTGAACCAGAAAATTCCTTTCAGTTACAGCTAGGACAAATTATACAAAAAGAGGCTGTTGGTGCTTTTTCAATAGATACAGACACTTTGTCACTATGGGTAAAATCCACGGCTATTGGCACAGAACAGTTAATGGCTGATCTGGATAAGGCAAACTCAGCATTGTCTCAGTTACTTTTTTCTTACCAGGTGAAATCCGTTACGGATTTACTAGTTTGTGCCAAAGAATATAGTCAAGCCAGGGAAAAAGTTGCAAATACTCAACACGTGTTAAAGGCTATTCTGAATGGCAGCACCTTTGAGGAGATAAGCGCCAGAGTTGCCCAAATAAATACCCTGCCACATACTAGAAGTTCACAAGATATACAAAAACAACTGGACCGATGCAACAGGGAACTGGGATCTGCCAGAAAGTCGGTTATGGAGATAGAAGACAATTTAAAGATGTACGAAAAAGAACATGGTAACCAGAATGAGGTATTGGAGAAAGGCTTAGCCAATAAGCAAAAACTAGATGAACTGCATAAAGCCCAACAGCAGATTACTCCCCTACCGGCTGGCTACTCCAGACCGGAAGCGTTAATTGCCGAATATGAAAGGATAGAAAAGCTGCAAAAGGAACTCCGGATGCATTACAATGGGCAGCTTATAGCTAGAAAGGAACAGGAAAAGGAAGAACCGGCTTTTAGCAGCGCAGAATTGGTGGCAGATCTGGAACTTGCCAAAGCGGAATATGCACGAGTGGTAGACGAACACAAAGCTTATTGTACAATCCGCCAAGAATTAAAAACAATTCTAGACTCTATCCATTCCCAGACTTTCAATCCCCTGTATGACCGCACCAAAGTGTATCTAAGTGAACTGACCTGCGAGAAATACACCGAACTTGCAATGGAGGAAACCATACCGGTAAGTATTGGAAGTAATGGCTCCGCACTCCCCACAGACCTGCTTTCCAAAGGAACCACCGATTGCCTGGCTCTAGCATTACGCTTAGCCATGGCTGAACACCACTTGGCTGGCCGGAAAGGTTTTCTGATACTGGATGATCCGTTGGTAGATATGGATGCCCAGAGGCAAGGGGCAGCAGCTTCTGCGCTGAATAAATATGCTCAAAGCCAGCAAGTGATTATTTTTACTTGTCATTCTGTAAATGCTGAAGAGTTAAAAGGAAATACTATCAAAATTTAGAGGTTATCATAATATAAAATTTCATTTCAAAGAAGATAGATTATTTATAAATAGCATTTTGCTTAATCAAGATTCTTTGATCAGAGAATATATAACTTGAAAATAACAAATTATTTTAAAAATGACATTACACGAAGCTATAGTAGAAGTCCTGGAAGATCTTGGCCATCCTTTGTCAACAAGACATATTGCTGATGAAGTTAATAGAAGAAGATTGTATCAGCGTGGAGATGGGGAACCTGTTCCTTCTTCACAAATATCCGCTCGTGTTAGGAATTACCCTAATCTTTTTTTGATTGAAAATAATAGGATTCGTCTGGTTAAAGAATCAGTGAATAAAAAATCAACGGACTATGAGAAGATGTTTACGCAACTTGCAGATTTCTCTAGAAATTTGGGATATTCTGTTAGAAATCTTGTACCCGCATTCATTTTTGCTGCTAGGATAAGTCATCTAAACAACCAACCAATTTCCGTTGATAGTAAATTATCATACATAGAAATAACTCATCTATTAAATGATATAAATATTAGTAAAGTTTTTAAAGGTTCTCTATCATCAATTATTAACGAAATTAAAAATCTAGATGAAAATACATCTCAAAAGATTATTGATATTATCAATAATTATGATTTAAGTATAAAGAGTGTAAATCAAGATAATTTTGGACCTTACTTTGAAAACTTTATATATAGTTTTCAAAATCCAAATTTAGCTAAAAGTCAATATAGCAGTCCTAAAGTTTTAAAAATATTAATAGCTAAACTCATAGATAACTTTGATGGTGTTGTATATGATCCAGCTTTAGGATTAGGTGGTTTTTTTACTGCTATTCTAAATGAACTTCAAAATAAAAATCAACTAGGCACAGCTAATAATTTAGAGTTAATTGGCCAGGAAATAGATGAAACAGTACGCGCTTGTGCAATTATGAACTTACACATGCATGGATATTTTCAAGCAGAGATTTTTGGAGGTAATTCAATTGATGAACCAGCAATTGGATATAATGCTGCTGATCTGATTGTTTCGGACTTGCCATTTGGTAATAGAATATTTGATAATCAGATAGTATCAAAGGGCCGCAATTCAAGTTTATATGGCTCTCAAAAAGTAGAAGTAATCTTCTTGGAAATGATTATATCAAGGTTAGCTAACCGAGGAAAAGCTATCATAGTTATTCCTGATGGCATTCTGTTTTCAAAAGATACAAATAGTAAAAGAGTTAGAGAGCTACTGGTTAAGCAGGATATGTTGGAGGCTGTAATTTCCTTACCTGCTGGAATAAAACTTCCTTTCACAGGGGTAAAGACGTCTCTTCTTATATTTAGAAATGGTAAAAATATGAACCATGAAAAAGTTTTATTTATCAATTCTGATAGTAATGAAAATAAATACCAAGGTTTATCAAAAAAGGAGTTTGGAAGAGAAACCATCAATTTTGATACAATTCAAAAAATCTACTTTGAATTCAGAGAAGAGGAAAATATTTCTAGGGTTGTTGAAAAAGATGAAATTATCACAAATGATTTCGATCTATCAGTACAGAAATATGTAAGCAAAGCAGGTAAAATTATTAGAAATCTAAAAATTCATGGGGAAAACATAAAACAAGTAAAAGAAACAGTAAAAAAAAACTATAGAAAAATAGTAGAAGCAAGTACCTCTATTCCATTTGTCCGGATCAATGATTTATCGGAATCTGTCATTGACTGTCAGTTAGCTATCAATAAACTCACATTTAATCCTAAGCAAAAGGGAATACTAATAGACAATGACGCTATACTTATTAGTACAAGAGGTTCAAAATTAAAACCTACATATTTCCATTATAAAGGTATACCCATTATAGTAGAACGTGGGATCATAGCTTTTTCAATTAACGACAAAATAATTATTCCGGAACATTTAATATATGAGCTTTACTCAGATCTAGTAGTTGAACAGTTAAAAAGTATAAGAGGAGGAGGTAGGATTATTCCTGCTTTATTCAGATCAGATTTTTTTGAGCTATATATTAGGGTTCCTGATATACAGGAACAATATCGCCGTCTATTAGATAAAAAAGAATTATATCTTGAAGTAAAAAAAGAGGAGGAGGAATTATTAAAAGTAGAGGATTATATTCAAAAACTAGAATATAATTCCCTTTCTAATTTTAAACATAATTTCATGCAAAAACTGGAAAGAGTATCAAGTGGAATAAAAGTTATTGAAAATTATTTAGAAGATAAAGTTTACGATAAAACTTCAATCAATTGGTTTGAGCCAGTTACAAAACCTCTGAATGAGACATATCATCTAAAAATAGATTCCCTACAACAAGTATTTAACAGATTAAAGTTGAATATTAATGATGCAATAAATTCATTAGAAATCGAAATAAGATGGCTTGAAAAAGAAAATAGGCCGCTTAATAGAAAAGTAATTAATTTATATCAATTTTTTAAAAATGAAATAATTCCTCTATACATTCAAAAAGGAAATTACAAAATTCATCTTACTAAAGACGAAAGTTTATCCCAAAATTTTGATTTTAAATCTAATGTTGATAAAGCGCTGATAAAAGATGCTATCTCAAATCTTATTGTGAATGCTGAAAAGTACGGGTTTAGAGAACAAAGAGTTGAGCCATATAACATTCTTTTTGAATTTTCTAAAGTGGAAGAAGCAGGTCAGAATTACGTAAATATTATCTATAAAAACGATGGGGCACCATTCCCCTATGGATTTACTTTTAAAGATTTGATACAGAGAGGGAGAAGAGCAGGAGAAAACTCAAATACTGGAATTGGGGGTAGTTTTATAAACACTATCATTCAAAAACATGGAGGTATTTTTAGGGAGTTTAAGCCGAATTATGAATCTCAATTTTCTCCATTCAATATTCAATTTGAAATTTTATTACCACTAATCATAGAATAGTATGCCAAAACATGGACGCCCCATTAATGTGTTATTCATTGATGATGAAAAAGATGATATGCAAGATTTTATGCTCGCTGCAAATCAAGCCAGAGTTATAATTGAACCTTACAGTAATATTGAAGAAGGTTTTGCAGCCTTAGAAGATAAGCTATATAAATTCGATGCTGTAATTCTTGATGCTCAAGGTTTTATTGATGACTCCCAAACTAAAGGTACTGAGAATTTTAAATCATTGCTAAAAGGACAAAAAAAGCTTAAAGAAATATCTAGTAAAATAATAGATATATCCCTTATTGTATATATACCGGGCAAATTGATAAAGGAAGCGATCGGGTAGAAGACGGTGTAGAGATATTTGTAAAAGGTCGAGACAGAGATAAGATGTTCGATTATCTTCATTTAGAGGTCATAAAGCTTCCTGAAAGTAAAATAAAAAATGATTATCCTGATATTTTTGAATTGTTTGATAAGGCATATTTACCTAATCAACAGCAAGCAGACTTAATTAACATAATTAAATGTTTGAGTAAGATAGAAAATTCTGAAATAAAGAAAACCCTTGGATTGATGCGTCAATTTCTAGAAGCAATTTTTAGACGGATAAATGAAGTCCACGCTAGAATAGTACCTGATTATTTGGTCGCCGGTGATGAAGTACAAGTAGGTAAAATTTATAAGGTCGTTAGCAGGAGAACCTACATTTAATCATACTTTAGGATACGAAGAGTTTAAATCGCCTGAAACTGCATATATGCCTGTACATATTTATTATCTTGCCCGCTGTTTACAAAAAACTACAAGTAAAGCTGGAGTGCATCATTACATGGGAACTGCTTCTCATTACGCATTAAAAAGCCAGTTTAATGCCTTACTTGAAATCTTACTTTGGTTCAAAGATTTAATGCAAAAACAAAAAATTAAATAATTTTTCATGCTTACAGGAGAATTACGCTCAAAAATAGACCGGCTGTGGGAAGCTTTCTGGTCCGGAGGAGTTGCCAACCCACTAACGGTAATTGAACAAATTACTTATCTTTTATTTATTAAGCGGCTGGACGAACTGCATACGCTGAAGGAAAACAAAGCCAATATTACTGGCAAACCCATTGAAGATCCTATATTCACACCCGAACAATACCCCTTACGCTGGAGCCGGTTCAAGAACCTGGATGCCGAAGAAATGTACCGCCTGATGATACAGGACAAAGGGGTGTTTAACTTTATGAAGGAGCTGGCAGCTCATGAAAATAGCACATATGCCCGGTACATGAAAGGGGCTACCTTTATGATTCCTACGCCTAACCTGCTGGAGCGGGTGGTGAGCATGATTTCAGCTATACCTATGGAAGATCGAGATACCAAAGGTGATTTGTATGAATACTTGCTTTCTAAAATAGCCTCTGCGGGACAAAACGGGCAGTTCCGTACCCCCAATTATTAAGTTTATAGTGGATATGATGCAGCCAAAGCCGGAAGATACCATTTGCGATCCTTCCTTTGGCTCGGCAGGCTTCCTGGTAGCAGCCGGGGAATATGTGCGGGAGCATTACCCGGAGATGTTCCACAAAGCAGAACTGAAGGTACACTTCAATAGCCGTATGTTCAATGGTTTTGAGTTTGATGCTACCATGATCCGGATTGGGGCCATGAATATGACCTTGCATGGCATTGAAAACCCGAACTTGGTAGACAAGGATGCCCTTTCCAAAGTCAGTGCAGATGTAATAGAAAGGTTCACTCTGATTCTGGCCAACCCTCCATTTAAGGGTTCCCTGGATTACGACTCGGTAGATGATAAACTGCTGCGGGTGGTAAAGACCAAAAAGACTGAGTTGTTGTTTTTAGCCCTGATGCTGCGGCTTCTGAAAACTGGTGGAAGGGCAGCCGTGATTGTGCCTGATGGCGTGCTGTTTGGCTCTTCTACCGCTCATGTGGCTATCCGCAAAGAAATTATTGAGAAGCAGAAGCTAGAAGCAGTGATTTCTATGCCTTCTGGTGTGTTTAAGCCCTATGCCGGGGTAAGTACGGCTATCCTCATTTTTACCAAAACCAGTTCCGGTGGTACCAACAAAGTTTGGTTCTATGATATGCAGGCCGATGGTTTGTCTCTGGATGATAAACGCCAGCCGATAACCCAAAATGATATACCTGATATCCTGCAACGCTGGCAAAACCTGGAGGCTGAAAAGGAAAGGCTGCGGACAGATAAATCTTTCTTTGTACCAGTTGCAGATATTCAAGCCAATACTTATGATTTGTCTATTAACCGCTACAAAGAAACAGTTTATACAGTTCAAAGCTATGATAAGCCACATCAAATCATAGCAGACATTAAAAATTTGGATGAAAAAAGAAGAAGAGAACTTATAGATTTGGAGGAGCTTTTAGGATGAAATATCAATTAGTTAAGTTATCTGATTGCTGTGAAATCATTTCTGGATCAACGCCTAGTAGACCTGTCTCTGAATACTGGAATGGTACTATTCCTTGGGTAACTCCTAAAGATTTAACTGATTTGGATACACCTTATATCCATGATGCACCTGAAAAAATCACTAAGGCAGGCTATGATAGTTGCTCTACTGTACTACTGCCAAAGAATTCTGTCTTACTAAGTTCTAGGGCTCCTATTGGACATTTAGCAATAAATACAGTAGAGATGTGTACAAATCAAGGATTTAAATCTTTGATACCCAACGATTCTGTTGATTCTCTTTATTTATTCTTTTGCCTTAAATGGATGAAAGGGTATCTTGTTTCTTTAGGAACAGGATCAACATTTAAAGAAATTTCAAAAGCAATTTTGTCTAAGGTTGAAATCCCCCTCCCTTCCCTCCAAGAGCAGAAGCGCATTGCAGCCGTACTGGACAAAGCCGACCGTATCCGTCAGCTAAACCGCCAGCTGGTTGCCAAGTACGAAGCACTTACCCAATCTGTGTTTTTGGAGATATTTGGTGATCCTGCCAGGAATGAGAAGTGTTGGCCGATATACCGAATTGAAGAAGTTGCTTCTAAAGATAAATACAGTATCAAAGCTGGCCCTTTTGGTTCTGCCTTGAAGAAAGAATTTTATGTTGCTAAAGGGTACAAAATTTATGGACAAGAACAAGTCATTAGAGATGACTTAAGTTTTGGAGAATATTACATAGATGAGGCTAAATATAGAAGTTTAGAAAGTTGTAGGATACAAGCCGGAGACATTTTAATAAGTTTAGTAGGTACTTATGGGAAAATTAGTATAGTTCCAGAAAATTTTGAACCCGGTATTATTAATCCTCGTCTCATGAAAATTACTCTAAATACAAATTTGGTTTTACCTGTATTTTTAAAAAAACTACTTCAATCTCAGGGTGTCCGAAATCAGATAGAAAATGTTTCTAGAGGTGGAACTATGGATATTGTCAATGTTGGAATCATGAAAAACATTGAAATACCATTACCACCTATCGAATTACAAAAAAACTTTGTCCAAACCTTAAAGAATATAGAAAGCCAGAAAACAAAAGCAGAGCAAAGCTTGAAGAAATCAGAAGATCTATTCAATACATTATTACAAAAAGCCTTTCGTGGAGAATTGTTTGAGAAGGAGTTAGTGGAAGCAGAAATTGGTGTTGTAGAGGAATCAGTTTTATCTAAGTCCATGCAATTAAATTTGTTTTAACTCATGGGGCAATTCTGGGCCGAACTATTAACTGCACTCCTGCTCCTGCTTTTACCACTACTGTTTCCGCACAAGTCGGAGGAGAGCTTCCGCAAGTTTACCCCTGGCGAAATGGAGCTGCTAAAACCGCAGCTCAACCGCTACAACTGGATAGCTGCCCTAGTGATAGTTCCAGTTCTCACTGGCTGTGTATTTCTGGCAACTGATTTTCTTTACCGATTAACTAAACTTATTCCTTTCCCCAGGCAGCAATTTGAGCAGGCATTTCCTTTTATGGAACTCTGCCTGATCTGGCCCGGCATGGCCTTTGGCTTTTCCTTATCGCTGTACTTTATTTCAGCCATGATGAGGCGCATTATGGGCCGTAAATATGCCCTGCTCTACGAAGCCAGTAGCCAGCAATATGGTATGGATGGCAAGCGAGTAATGAATGGCCTGGTGCTATTTGGCCTCTTTGCAGGCATTATCACCCTTCTCATCGGCTACGACTGGTATGCCGGCATCAAAGGAGATACCTTGGTGATTAATCCCCTACTGGATGTCCGTGAAAAGCACTATTCCTTGCAAGATATTACCAGGCTTTCCTATATAGACCACCGACGCACCACACAAAGCCGCACCGATACCTTACCTTACTACGAGATTGCTTTCAAAGATGGCTATGTATGGGATACCAAAGAAAGTCTCCGCTACCACATGCAGAACAAGGATAGGCCAGTAATGGAGTATATTTCTCAACAAATACACCTTAAAATAGATACCACTACAATAGTAGAATAAAAAGTACTTCAAAGGATACAACAGGCAATAATTTAGTATTCATATAAGCAATACTTTTTTCATTTTTTATTTTATGCCTTATCAGCCTGGTAGCTATGTTGCACCCTTTTGGGCGCAAAGCAGTGATACTAAAAAAGGGAGAGATCCTTTGGGTATTCAGAATAGTTCCGTCGTAGTCTTTAGTAAACTTTTACCTGGGTTAACCAATCTTACTCAGCGCATCCGGTATTACGGGTTTTACCTTTGGGTGCTGGAAGAGTATCATAACCAGGCAGGCTTTAAAGACAGTGCTACCGCTCAGTACAACTACATCCGGAGAGCAGAACTTCTGTTAGCATTTATCATGTCCCTGAATGAACCCAAAGAACAGAATGTCAGTGGAAGTACGTTTGCCAAGAAAGCTATACAAAACGGAACCGGTGACAATGGTTATTATGATATAGCAAAAGGGGCTGACACAGTAAAAGGCAACAATGATACATACTGGCAATCTGATTCAGGTGCTTTTGGGCAATATTTTTTTGGTTCTCTCCATAATTTAGGATTAGTAGAAACATATGAGAGGAGCAAGTTCATAAGGAGAAGTGAAAAAGGCAAACACCTTGCCGATGCCTATAATAAAAGTATATCTCCCCATGAGAGATCATTGTTCCTTTCTATTGTAAAAGAAGGTAAGCTTAATTCTAATCAGGCAGAAGAACTTACTGGCTTCTCCTTATCCAAGGAGATTACAGGCACAGAAGAATGGCATTTTTACTTTACTATGTTCCTGGGCGAAGATAATGATTTTACATTATCAGGCAAACCACTCTCCTTGCGTAAGCAGAGCATTAAGCTTTTCTTAGATCATTTAAATAATCCACAAAGGCAAGTTTATATGCCTTATTACCTTTATCATACCAAAGGTTCAACAGAAAAGAGTTTATGCAGTGAAGCAGCATATGGATGGTATTATTACGAACTAAATGAATTTACACATTATGCTTTAGAATCCATTCTATGGGCAATGTTACTCAAATTAGAAGCTATTTCTGTGCCCATCCGGGTAAATGAGTATATCCAGGAAACACAGGCGGAAGTGCTTGATGTGTTAAGAAATAAATACAAGCTTGATACACAAACTACTATTACAGTTCAGGATTCAATTGTGCTATGTCAGAGAAAGGGATATACGGTAGATTATTTATATGCTTTAACTGAAGAAGTATCAGATATGGACTTAGCAGATATAAACTTAGCAGATATCATTGCTTTAAATATCCTAACTCTTATTTCTCTGTTTCAGGAGAATGAAAAGGACTTAACACCTTTACAGGAGTATGCTCAAGATCTGGATCTGATAAGAACAGGTAATGCTGTGGTAGCTCTACGAGAATTAGTCGGTCAAAACAAATACCTTGAAATAGCAACTTTTATTGAAAAAGTGTATTACTGGATTATAAACCGCCATTTATTTGTCGCCTATGAAAAGATGGGTTCAGGAGAGGACAATGTTTTGAAGCTAATGCTAGAGGATAATCATCTTCTCTGGTTAGAAAATATAGGGCCTGCACTTACCTCACCGAGACTTTCTACTCTCAGAAAATTTATGACTGACTTACGTCTAATTAATTCCGATGGGCAGCTTACAAAAAATGGATATAAAATTTTAAATCAGGAATAAGCTATGGAGCAGAGAAAATTATTCAATGAAATTCCAAATGGAAAATTTCATTCCTGTATTCTGACCAGCTATTCTATAGATTTTTATTTCCTGGAAGAGCAAGCAGTACGTACGCTTCGGTCTAAAGGGATCTACAACATATCTGTCCTGGTAGATGAGCAGATGCTGGATAATAATTTAGGTGCGTTTACAAGTAACCTAAGGCAACTGGCAAGTACGTACGCAATCAATGGAATAAGTTGCAAGGGTGTATTTCACCCAAAAATCAACTTGTTTCTAGGATATGAAGAAGCTTTGTTCCTGATTGGTTCAGGTAATTTAACCAGTTCCGGACACGGAAAGAACTATGAACTATGGGGAGCTTACTACATCAACATCAAAGATCATTCGCTACTTCCTCTGCTGCATCAGGTCTGGCATTATATTGAAAGATTATACAAGCCAATTGAAGGTATTTCCAGGCAGAAACTCAACTGGATGAAAAAGAACTGCTCTTTGCTAGAGCATGCGAAAAATCAGAGCGAACCTAATTTTTTTAAACTGGACGAGAAAACAGATGTGGCTTTCTTAGGTAGTGCTCCAAATCTTTCCATTCTGAAAGGTTTATATACGCTGCTTCCCAAAAAAGAGGTTACAGAGATTACTGTATTAGCCCCTTTTTATGACAGCAATGGGAAGGCGTTGTTAATGTTATCCCAGTTATTTCCAAATGCCAATGTCCGGGTTATTTTGCAGGATAACTATGGTAATCCACCAGTTGATATTGATGAAAAATCTAATATTAATTTTTATCTGTGGAAAGATGCTTTCAAGGCTATAGGAGAGAAAGAAAAAAAAGTGCAGCATGCCAAGTTGTTTCATTTCTTCACAACTGATTATGAATATTGTTTAGTTGGAAGCTCGAATGCTACTATAGCTGCTTTGGGAGACCTGGAAAAACCAGGTGCAAATGAGGAAGCTTCCTATCTTCTAAAAAGGAGCAGAAGTAAGCGAAGCTACTTGGATGAACTAGGTATACAGCTTAAAAGTAAACCTATAGATATAAGAGATCTGAAGCTTAACGAACACTTTTTCAAAGACAACTCAGAAAAAGAAAGAGTTAATAAATTAACCTGTTTGCTTACTGTAGACCGAATGGGCCGGTCAGTAGAAATTCATTTATCTAAAGCCATCTACTTAAAGGAGTTTGTAATTGGCATCTTTAATAAAGCAGGAAATGAGCTCTCTAAAGTAACTCAGCTAACCACTAGTGAGAAGCTTATTAACATTGTAATCGATAAAAAAATAGATATTAGCTTATTAGCTTATGTGCAGTTGTTTGATACTACTGGCAAGCCTATTTCAAATAAACAAGTGGTGCATGATGTTGAGCAACTGCATAAAACTAATCCATCCCCAGAAAACCAACGGTTAATCAGATTGATCAGCAGCATTGAGAATGGCTGGAGCAACCCTTTTGAGTTAATAGAATATTATCACTCTATTCAAGCTTACAATAGTAATACTCAAATATCAGTTGATGAGAAGAATTATACTAGTAAAATCACCTTTTTGAAGGATAATGAAAATGAGGAGAATATTTCTTCTCTCACATATGATGAATTTAACCAACTCCTTTCCTCTGAAGCTTCACCAGATATAAAAAAATTGATCAGCCAACATCATTCAATTAGAATTGCAGATGCCATACTGAAGTTGTTTAATGAAGTAAAAGAAAAAGAAGCCTACCAAGACGAGGAAGAAGAGCAAGCGACTTTTGAACTCCAGAACCTATCCACTGAAAGAGAAAATATCAGGGAGTTTGGCTCTAAGTGGGATGAAAAAATGATTAGCAGACAAAAGAAACGCAACATAGATTTCTTCTCGAATTATGGCTATACTTTAATCAACCATGATGCAAAGAAAGAATATCAATTGAGCATTGCCGATCTTTCTATGTATTTGATTGTGCTGCATGTGCTCCTGGATCTTGTAGATCAGGAAATCAATAAAAGTACTGATGCAGAAAATATTAAAAACAATAAAAAAGAAGTGTGGCTTTCCAAGAGCGGTAAATATGAGAATTACGATAGCTTTGCCCCTTTAGCTCTTGATGTAATAGGTAAATTCATGCTTTATTGTGCAGGTTCTAAAGGGTTTGTTAAACTAGAGGATCCGTACTTAAGTAGGAAGCAGGAATTATACAAACAAATAGCACTGACAAAAACGCTTATCAGCTTATCGGTGGTATACCAGAGCACTTCGTACACCAGACAACTTAGCGATTGGGTAGAGATACTTCATTACAATGCACGAAATTATTTAGGAGAATATCAGCCAAACTTCTCGAAAGAGTTTAGAAAACTTAAAAGCAAACAGATTCAAAATTTTTTAATTGAAAAAGCATTGAATGTGGTGAAAGGATGTGAAACCAGATACAAGAAAATGTTATATTCAAAAGTCAATCAGCCACAGCTTTCTAAAGGTTCCTTTTATTTTTCATCTACCAAAGGATATGGTATTATAGCTGATGTACTATCACCAAAGGATCCAACGAAAGAAAT
Source organism: Rhodocytophaga aerolata (assembly GCF_030503435.1). Lineage (GTDB taxonomy): Bacteria > Bacteroidota > Bacteroidia > Cytophagales > 172606-1 > Rhodocytophaga > Rhodocytophaga aerolata. Next base: position 13,260 of record NZ_JAUKPO010000029.1, on the reverse strand, counting down.
AAGATTTATAAAATTGGTGCATCCAGGGCATGAGTACAATTGCGAAGCTAAGGAATTCTTAATGGATGGATGGTACAATATAGCTGATGGCTCGGTTTTACCTAGCAAAAAAGAATTTAAGAAAATTCAATATTCATGAGTTCAAACTTTGACTTTTTACAGGCGGAATGGCAGGAGCTTTATACACATGCGCGGGAGGCAGAGAAACATGCTAAAACTGCTCCCCGCACTTCCTCTTTTTATAGCCGCATCAGCCTTGAAACAAGCGTAAAATGGCTTTACGATAACGACAGCAGCCTGAAGCGGCCTTATGAAAACAGTCTCAGTAACCTGCTCTTCGAGCAGAGTTTCAAAAATAACCTACTTCCGGCCATGTTTGATAACCTCAACTACATCCGCCGAGTGGGAAATAGCGCCGCACACAAAACAGCTCCTACCGAACAGGAAGCATTGGCAGCAGTTAAATACCTGTATGCTTTTCTCTCCTTTGTTGCCTACGCCTACAGCAAAGTGCGTCCGGCAATCCCCAAGTTCGATGAAAGTTTAATTCCTGTCTATGGCGCTGTTGACAAAACACTGGATGAATTGCAAGCCTTGGAAAAACGGCTGGCATTACAGCAGGAAGAACTGAAAAGAAAGGAAGAATTGCTTAAAAATAGTGAAGCTGAGTTGGAAAAACTGCAAAAGCAATTAGAAGAGATTCAAGTGCGTAAAGCAGAAAATCAGCAGGTTCCTTTTACAGCAGAGCTGCCTTACAGTGAAGCAGAAACCCGCCGCCTGTTTATTAATCTGTTGCTACGTGAATCTGGCTGGGATCCTAAAGGTCCTAACACACATGAATATCCGGTAAAAGGAATGCCTGTAAGCACCAATCCTTCTGGAAACGGCTATGTAGATTATGTATTATGGGGAGACGACGGCCTTCCACTGGCCCTGGTAGAAGCCAAACGTACCCTGAAAGATCCTAGGGAAGGTCAGCACCAAGCCAAACTCTATGCCGACTGCCTGGAAAAAATGACCGGACAGCGGCCGGTAATCTTCTATACAAATGGCTTTCAGACTTACCTATGGGACGATACTTTTTACCCTCCCCGAACAGTCCAGGGTTTTTATACCAAAGATGAATTGCAATGGATAGTCAACAGCCGAAAGGAGCGGAAAGATCTATCCAAAATGACGATAAATAAAGCCATTGCAGACAGGTATTACCAGCAGGAAGGTATCCGTAGAGTGACAGAAGCTTTTGCAAATAAAGCCCGCTACGCCTTACTGGTAATGGCGACTGGTTCAGGTAAAACCAGAACAGCCGCTGCCCTGGTAGACCTGCTAATGAAAGCCGGCTGGGTGCGACGAGTACTTTTCCTTGCTGACCGCAATGCTCTTGTCAGACAAGCCAAAAATTCATTCAGCCAATATCTCCCTCATCTGTCCCTGGTTGATTTGACCAAAGAAAAAGAAGTGAGTACCAGCCGGATGGTATTTTCCACCTACCCTACCATCATGAACCGTATTGATGGGGTACGAACAGGAGATAGCCGCTTCTATAGCGTAGGTCATTTTGATCTAATTATTATAGATGAAGCCCACCGTTCGGTGTATATGAAGTACAAGGCCATTTTTGATTATTTCGATGCCTTACTAATTGGTCTCACGGCTACACCTAAAGCAGAGGTAGATAAGAATACATATGAACTTTTTGAACTAAGAGATGGAGATCCTACCTATGCTTATGAAGTTGGCCAGGCTGTAGCAGATAAATACCTGGTGCCCCCAAAGGCCATATCCGTTCCTATCCGGTTCCCAAGAGAGGGTATTCGATATAATCAATTAAGTGAGAAAGAAAAAGCAGAATATGAATTAACATTCCGGGATGAAGAAACCGGAGAATTACCTGAAGAAATAGATTCGTCTGCTTTGAACAATTGGTTATTTAATAAGGATACGGTTGATAAAGCCTTAGCCTATCTAATGGAGAATGGCCTGAAAGTAGAAGGTGGCGATAAGTTAGGTAAGACCATCATCTTTGCCCGTAATCACAAGCATGCCCTATTTATTGCTGTAAGGTTTGATAAGATGTACCCGAAGTACAATGGGCATTTCCTGAAAGTAATAGATAATTATGACACCTACCAGGATACCAAAGCACTGGATTTATTAGATAACTTTTCAGAGAAAAATAAATATCCACAAATAGCTGTGTCAGTAGATATGCTTGATACTGGTGTGGATGTGCCGGAAGTTGTGAATCTAGTATTCTTCAAGCCGGTAAAATCTAAATCCAAATTTTGGCAAATGGTAGGCAGGGGCACCAGGCTCAGCAAAGATTTATTTGGTCCAGGTTTGGATAAGCAATTCTTCTACATCTTTGATCTGTGCGAAAACTTTGAATTTTTTGATAGCTTCCCCGAAGGTGTAGAACTAGCTCAACAAGAATCGCTTACCCAACGAATGTTTAGAGCACGGCTGCAATTGGCAGAAATGCTCAGGGAAGATATTTACCAGGAGGAGAACCACCAGAAAGTAAGAAAAGAATTATTAGATTCTTTATACAAAAGTATTGCAAGTTTATCTGAAGAAAACTTTGTTGTACGTCAGCACTGGCAATATGTACGGGAGTATAAAAACCGTTCTCGCTGGGATAATCTTTCTAAAACAGATCTACTGGATATCAATCGGGAGCTTTCTTTCTTGCCACAAGCAGAAGAAGAGGATGAAGGGGCCAAACGTTTTGATATTCTCCTAATTAATTTGCAACTGGCCATTAATACTAGTAATGCCAGGCAGCAGAACTACATTGATCGCATCCAAAATATTGCAAATGGGCTAAGCAAAAAAAATAACATACCTGTAATTGCCACACAGATGCCTCTGATCAGGCAAATCCGCAAAGACGATTTCTGGCAAGGAGTAAGCATTCCACAACTAGAGCAAATCCGTCAAAAGCTTCGGGAACTGGTAAAATTTATAGATCCAAAAGAGCAGCCTATCTTATACACCAATTTCACCGATACTATTTCGCAGGTGACAGAAAGGGATATTATCCCACTAAAATCAGGCCTACCTCACTATAGGCTACGGGTAGAACGTTTTGTGCAGGAAAATTTTAACCATATTACTATTAGCCGCTTACGTACCAATCAGGCCATTACGCTTCAGGAACTAGAGGAACTAGAGCGTATATTATTCGATGGAGTTGAGCGAGGTACCAAAGAAGACTTTCAGAAAGAGTTCGGTACAGATAAACCTATCAGTGTCTTCATCCGCAATTTGGTAGGCTTGGATGTGAATGCAGCAAAAAATGCTTTTTCTGAATTTTTAAGTGCCGGCAATCTCCGCGCTGACCAGATAAAATTTATTGATACTATTATTTCTCACCTATCAGTTAATGGTATTATAGATAGGAGTATGCTCTTTGAGCCACCCTTCACAGATATCAATTCTAATGGAGTACAAGGGGTGTTTCCTCAAGATGACGTGCAGCGGCTACTTAAAATCATAGATACTATTAATGGAAATGCTGTAGTGGCTTAATATTTTTTCTATTGCACACATACACTTCTAGAGCCTAACACATGAAAAAAACTATTGAAAATAGTTTGAATAATATTTAATTGAATATATGTATCAGACTTCTAACAAATTTATAACTCCCGCACATTGGTTTAGTAAATTTTTATTGCACAGAAAGATCGAGTTTCCAGATGGCAGGCCTTTGTATCAATACCGTGTTAATAACACTGAATACGATCAATTACAGAATCTTCTAAAACAGAATAAGCCAAATCATACTAACTATCAACGATGGGATGCTTGTTTTGTGTTATATGCTACTGAATGGTGGCGGAGAAATTACAAAGAAGGCCACTGGACATGGGATCCTATTTTTGAATCCATCCGGTTGAAGATAGATGCCCTTCAAAGAAATCAACTGGTGATGAGTGGTTCGAGAAGCTGGCGCCGCAGCATATATAAGGATGCAAATGGCCATCATGATTATTTAGCCACTATTATCATTGAATGTGGTTTACCTGCGCAAGTACTACAACACGAAAACCATCGGCTCAAGCAACTAATAATTAGGGCTTATTCTGAACTATCTCTTACTGCTTTATCTGAGAATGAATCTTACAAAATTGTAGAGCAAATAGCTGAAGAGCTAAATCTTCCTCCGAGTATAAGTAAAAAAGGATTGTATGTATTGGTGGCACAAATGGTTGAAGAGGCAGTTAAGTTAAAGAAGGAATATAACTTAGGTCAGGAAAAATCACCCACTACATTTCTGGATCAGAACAAACCAGATTGGAGGGAATCTTTCCCTATACAAATTGATAGTTCGGCAGGTCAGGCATTTCTAAATGAACTTTTAACAGAAGTGGCTTCTAGCCCTGAGCCTGAACCGTATAAGATCAGCTTATCAAGAACACTTAAACAGGTAAATGACGCATGGAAGATCAGAACAACATTGCATATACCTACAGGTATATATGATGAAACTGACTTAAGGCTTAATAAAGGTACTCTTGAGAAGCTTTCATCTAAAGTAGACATTGAATTAATAAGTTCTTCCGGCGAAAAAAAGCAAATAGGTATAGCTTATAAAACACAAACCTCTACTAAGACAGGATTTAAAATATATGATGTGCAATACCCTTTGGGATCAGAAGCAATTTACAGCAGCTGGAAATTGTTTCTGGGACAGCCGGAGAGTGAATTTTCTGTTGAACTACCCTTGCCAGGAGGAGAAAAAATAGATCAAGAATCTCCATGGATATTTGTAGAGAAAAATGAAACATGGTATTTGAAAGCTCAGGCTAGCTTCCGCACCCATGCTAGTACAGCTATGATCGTCGCCAACAAAAACTGGTCAAGATCTGGTGATATAGCTATCATAGCACATCTGGATGAGCAAAGGGACATTTATTCTTTGAGAGGATCATGCGTTCTTTCTTCTCAGGAAGAAAATTTCAGGATTACTACTAGTTCTGACTCAGAAGAGAATTATTCATACCTACTGTACGGTAATACCTATCAATTCTCTTCTGCAAACACTGAAGTATACTTAGGTTTTCCTACACTCTATAAAATCAATAATACTACTCTGAGCAAAGCTAAATGCTATAAAAACATTCAGGTTAAACAAATAAATGGTATCTGGCAGGAGTATTCAAAAGCAAAGCCAGGAATAGTTTTCTTGAGGCTATTAGGTGAAGAAGACGAAGTATTATTTAGCAGGAAAATAGCGGTGTTACCCAAAGATTTTGCTATAACTCCTGAAAGTGAAACCACTACTGAAGGAAGAGTTCTGCTGAAAAACTCCTCAGTATTTCAGGTGAGTATATTGGGAAAAGGTATCAGTGGAAACATAAATAAAACGGAAGATGGCCATAACATATATGTAAGGTCAGAGCAGTCAACACCTCCAAAGTTGATAACTATTGCTTTAGATGAGCTTCAAAATAGCAGAATAAACCTGGAGATTCCCTTTCCATCCAGCGGTGTAAAGTTGTTCGATAATCGCGGGAATCAACTGGACAGCAGAACCACAAGGTTTTTGGATCAGATCCATGGTTTACGAATAGCTTTATTCAATCCAACCAGTATACAAAAAGTATTTACACTGGTATTTCAATTGGAAATTGAAGCTTCCAGATATATAAGAATAGTAAAAACTATTAAGGTTGATACATTTTATCATGAAGTACCAGTTATTAATTTTCTCAGTGTAATTAAGAAATTGTTCGCAGTATCAGATCATCTGGATGCGGAGGTAAAAATAACGATAGAACAAGGGCCCTCCTTGTGCATTAAAAGATATTCTTCTACCCTTAATATTGATTATTTCAATAAGATTGTATCGTTTAGTGGCAACCCAGAGAATCTATCAAAAGCCACTGTTCATACATTTAGACTGGATGAAGAAATAGCTCAGCAAGATATACAGACACTAGAGCCAGTACTTGAGGATGGGCAGTATGGTAAATGGCAGATTGGTTTTGACAAACCGGACGGTAAATGGATCATATTTCCAGGCGAGGATTCATCTGTCATGTTCAGGCCGAAGCTGTTCATCCAAATGAACAGAGAAGTAAGCCAGAATCAGGAAGAACTTACAGAGATACATTATATAAAGGATTCAGCTGAACTGAGTGACAGAAATAAGAGAATAGCCAAGCTTACTGGATTGTCCAGGAAGATAGCAACTGATTTTGGTAACTCTAACTGGAGCGAGTTGACATTGCTTTGGAAACATACCAAGCATCTTCCCTTAAATACATTTGATGTATGGACAGCTTTTAGTAGAAGTGAGCGCGCCCTTACCGCTTTATTCTTCATTCAGGAAAATGAGTTAATAGAACGGATAGGCAGCGAATATCCTATATTATGGGAAGCAATTCCTATTCATAAATGGATTGATACTGCCAGATTTTACTATAATTATTTAACAGGCATCACTCCAGCGTTTGCTCAAACCGTTATCGAAAACAAACTACAATACATGGTTAGTGCCTGGGGATTAGATTGTTTGACATATATTATCAGAAACCAGGTATTTGGCAAGGAGATAGAAAATTCAGATGCAGTTTCTACCAATCAGTTTATAAAGTACCAGATAAATTTTTTATTGTTTGGTGAACAGGGCATTCCAGGCTTACTAAGCCGAAGAAAAGATGAAAGGTGGCCTGATTATTTATCAACACAAATGACAGAAATATTTAAAGTACTGCCGTCAGATTTACAGAATTTATTTCCAGTAGATCTGAATCGCTATACAAAATCAGTGATATATCTTCCGGTTTTGCTGGCAGTTAAAACTATTAAACCTGAACTTATCCCAATCGCTGATAATAACGCCCTTGAAGTGTACTACATCAGAGAAATACAAGATTTTGACAGGGAGTGGTTTAATGCCACTTATGACATCATTCAAATTTATTACTGGATCAATTATAGAACTTTTTAAATAATGACGAACAACTATTATAAATCAATCATACACCAGCTGAGAGAAAGGTCTGTTGAAGCTACTTTAGGAGTTTTGGGTTTAAAATCGCAGCCCCTGAGAAAGCACTTAAGGGAAAGCCTGACAGTAGACAAAGATTTTACTACTAACATTCTGGCAAATCCTGTTTTTGAAGCGGTATTTCCCTGGACGCCAGCCAATGAAACAATAGAGGAATTATCAGGTGATCTTCTGCACCCATCACTTGTAAAAGCCATGGATAGCCCACCAGAAAAGTTTAAAAAACAAGCTTTTAAAAAGCATAATAACCCATACACTCATCAGCTAAAAGCATGGAGGATACTAAATGAGCCAAAACCAAAGTCATTAGTAGTAACCAGCGGAACAGGATCAGGTAAAACAGAGTGTTTCATGGTGCCTATTCTGAATGATCTGATAAATCAACAAACCCAACTAAGTGCAAAACTTGAAGGTGTACAGGCACTTTTTATTTATCCCTTAAACGCTTTAATTAATAGCCAGCGGGAGCGCCTATCAGCCTGGACCCACGCATTTCAGGGACAGGTCAGATTTTGTTTATACAATGGAAATACACCAGAAAGTATACAGGCAGCTATAGCCAATCAAACGCCTAATGAGGTGGTATCCAGGCAAAACCTTCGTAACTCCCCTCCCCCTATTCTGATTACTAACCCAACTATGCTTGAGTACATGCTAATCAGAAACCAGGATAAACCAATTATAGAAAAGTCTGCAGGAAAATTAAAGTGGATTGTCTTAGATGAGGCACATACATATATTGGTTCCCAGGCAGCAGAACTATCTCTATTGATCAGGCGCACACTACATACATTTGAAGTAGAGCCTGAAAATGTGCGGTTCATTGCCACATCGGCTACTATTGGCACAGACCAATCAGCCCAGGATGCATTAAAAAAATACTTGGCTGACTTGGCAGGTATAGATATAGCCAATATTGAAATCATAGATGGAAAAAGATATATTCCTGTGCTACCTGATATTCATACACCCTATAAGGGTACTCCACTAGATATTCTGGCAATTGATGATGAGCAGGCGAGATATCAGGCGCTAAATTCAAGCTCTATAGCCAGAAAACTAAGAGATGCTTTAAAAGTAAAGCCACGGACCTTACAGGAGTTAACCTCTAGTATATTTCCCCAGGGTGCAGCCTCCATTGCAGAACAGCAAACAGCAACTTTAGAGTGGATAGACCTTTGCTCCAATCCCTCTATCAATGGGATCTATGGTAGCTTTTTACCTTTGAGAGGCCACTTATTTCATCGTGTATTACATGGACTATGGGCTTGCATTGATCCTGCATGCAGCAAGAAAAAGGAGACTCCGCTTAGTGACCACTCTTGGAAATTTGGGAATGTATATACTCATCAGCGAATAAACTGTGACTGTGGAGCTCCTGTGTATGAAGTGATTTTTTGTAATGAGTGTAACACAGTTCATCTGCAAGCATATAGAAATACAGCAGGTAGAATTATTCAATCAGTTAGGGAACAAATAGATGAATTCAGCTTAGATGTGGAAGCAGAGGATGGAGAGGATAGCGCGGGAAACAATGGTGGAAGCAATCCAAATAAAGTGATTATTGCACCTTCTATAGGTGCAAATGCTAGAGTTGATTCAATAAATAAGCATGGAGAATTGAGAGGAAGAGGCGGCGACGGAATAGCAGTTCATTTGATTGAAGGAGACATTGCTTGTGCTAATTGTAATTTCAATGAAACAGAAAACAGATCAGTCTTCAGGCAAGCTTATCTGGGTACACCTTTCTACATCAGTAATATTGTGCCTACCTTATTAGAGTTTTGCCCCGATGGCAAAAATGAGCCGTTAAGCAGACCCATGCGAGGGCGCTCTTTGATCACTTTTACAGATAGTAGACAGGGAACTGCACGTATATCTGCTAAAATGCAGCAAGATTCCGAGCGCAACAGGATCCGGGGACTGGTATATCAGACAATTATCGGAAAAGACAATTCACAAGAAATTTTAGAGAAGGAAAATCAAATAAAAGAGTTGGAACGTGTTGCTAATGGAATCCCTGCCTTGCTAGATCTAATTAAACAAAATCATAATGACATATATAAACTCAAAAATACACTAATCTCATGGGAAGAGCTTATCGAACAATTACGAAGAGAAGAGGATGTTCGTACACATATGCTGGACTACTATTCTAGCTTGAATCTTGTTTTATTTAAAGATGCAGATGTTCTTATAAAGGTTCTTTTAGTACGTGAGTTTAGCAGAAGGCCTAAACGTGCTAACTCACCAGAAACTCTTGGAATGGTGGCTATATATTACCAAGGTCTTAACCGAGTGAATTCATCGCCCAAACAATGGTTACAGAAAGGACTTCAACATTCTGATTGGATAGATTTTCTTAAAATCATACTTGATTTTTATGTGAGGGATGGAATATTTATATATTTTCATAAAGAATGGTTAAACTGGTTAGGAGGAAGATTCACACCAAAATACCTATTAGCACCTCATAGTATAGATGCCCAGGATAACAGACACAAAAGATGGCCACAGTTTGAAAATCATAGAGGTATCCGGCAGCACAGATTAATTCGGCTTCTTGCTCATGTATTAGGTTACAATGTAGATGTAATTACCAAGGAAGAAGTTGACATTATAAACAATTTGATGTCACAAGCATGGACAGCACTTACCACAACATCTGGCCTCTTAAGCAATGTTGATCAAAAGGGAAACTTCCAGTTAGAGCTTAATAAATTTCAGTTTAAAACTGTACGTAACGCTTGGTTATGTCCGGTAACACTACGCGTGCTCGATACTACACTCTGTGGCTATACTCCTTATCTACCTGTAGGAGCAAAACTACAAGATTATAAATGTGAAGATCTTGAGTTTCCTCAAAAACCTGTAATTACTACTCAAACTTATGAACACATAATTAATGAAATAAGAGACTGGGTAGCTGGAAATGGACAGATTAAAATCCTGAGAGAAAAAGGGATATGGAACAACCTGAACGATCGTATTGCAGAAGGAGGCATGTATTTTCGCTCTGCCGAACATTCTGCACAACAACCTGCTGAAAGGCTGGGTAAGTATGAGCGTATGTTTAACGAAGGCAGATTGAATGTGCTTAGTTGCTCTACCACCATGGAGATGGGGGTTGATATAGGTGGTTTATCTATGGTGTGTAATAACAATGTACCTCCTCATCCATCCAATTACCTGCAAAGAGCTGGAAGAGCCGGCCGGAGAAATGAAACCCGCTCACTCTCGCTAACCATATGTAAGGATAACCCGCATGATCAGGCCGTATTCAGAAATCCACTCTGGCCTTTTACAACTAGATTGAAACAGCCAAACATTACCCTAAGTAGTGAGCGGATAGTTCAGCGACATATTAATGCTTTGCTGTTAAGCTATATGCTTAAGGAAGAACTGGTAAATCTACAGAAAAATGCTATTCATCTGCAGTGCGGCTGGTTTTTTTCCAGGGAGGAAAACCAGCCAAGTATTTGCGACAGAATGCTTCATTGGATGGAGGAAATGCAACAAAATACGATAAATGTTAAAATAAGAGAGGGTATCAAATCCATAGTAGCAAGAAGTGTGCTTGAGGGAAACGCAATTTCTCATTTACTCACTAAAAGTGCAGATACACTTAGGAAAATAAGCGAAAGCTGGCTAGAAGAATTTACTCTTTTACAGGAAGAATTAAACCAGGTAGCTGGAGTAGATGATAAAGATCCTTACAAGAAACGTATTATTCGGGATATCGATAGGCATGAAAAGGAGTATTTACTCAGCGAATTAGTAGCAGGAGGTTTCCTTCCAGGATATGGATTTCCTACAGGTATTGCCTCATTTAATCCTTACAACATAAATGATTATCAGTTGCAGCAGCATGCCCATCTACAAACAAATGAACAAAGAGAAGATAATTTAGTAAGACACAAGGCAAAGCCAACCCGCAATCTGGCTATGGCTCTGCGGGAATATGCTCCAGGATCAGACATAGTTTTAGATGGATTAGTGTATAAGTCAGAAGGCTTATCTCTTAACTGGCATATACCTGATGATAATGCAGGAATAGTTGAAAACCAGAAAATTAGAAAGGCCTGGCATTGTGGTCACTGTGGCAGTTCAGGTACGGCCTCAAGTTCCTTCCAGAATAAGTGTAATAATTGTGGAGCATATATTATTGCAGATAATAAATTTGAATATATTCAGCCTGTAGGTTTCTCAACAGGCTTCTATAGCGCTCCAACCAATGATGTATCTGTACAGAGATATGTTCCCTCTGAAGAGCCATGGATAGATGCTGGTGGCCCTCTTAAACCATTACCGAATGTTTCTTTAGGCTATTATAAATCTCATACGGAAGGTAATATCTTGTACTATAGCTCGGGCGAGTCGGGAAAGGGTTATGCTTTATGTCTCAAGTGCGGAAAAGCTGAATCTATGAAAGCAGATGGCACTGACCCTAACATGGTTGAGGGACATGATATATTGAGAGGAAAAATTAACGGCCAGGTGAGCAAAAGATGTGATGCCACATCAAATAAAATAAAGAGAAATCTATATCTGGGATATGAGGATAAGACAGATGTGTTTGAATTATATTTAAAATATCCTCACACCAATGAGTTTATATATGATGACAATCATTTACGAGAAAATAATCTTACCTTATGCTGGACATTAGCTGTAGCACTACGAAACGGATTGGCCGCGAGTTTGGGTATTAATTCTGAGGAGCTTGGTGTAAAGGTAAAACCTGCTTTAATTGAAAGAGAAGCACGGCCTGTTTACTCCATATGTATTTATGATACCAACGGAGGTGGGTCAGGCTTTGCTTCATCAGCTCCCCAATACCTTAGAGAAATCTTTACATGGGCTAAAGATTATCTGATTTGTAAAGCACACTGCAGTGGTGCATGTGAACACTGCTTGATACAGCATGACACAAAAAGGATATCCCAATACCTTGATAGAAATATTGCTCTTGCATATTTAAACGACGACTTTCTTAAGATGATTGAGTTGCCTGAGGAAGATAAACTACTTGGTGATCAATCTATCTTTTGTACTGAAAACTTTTTTACTGAGTTAGACTTGGCCTCAAAAAGATTAAAAGGTGAATTGTCAATTTATCTTAATGGGCCTATACATGAATGGAATATTGCAGGGTCATCATTAAAAACAAGATTAATGTCCTATGGCATAAGTTTTAATAAAGTTAAACTGATCATTGATAGCAAGGAGCTTGTAAAACTACAAGACGACCAGAAACAAGATCTATTTGGATTGCTATCCATCAGTGATACTTGTGAACTTCATACGAGTGATCATATGCCTATGATTAAAAATGGGGTAATTTTAGCTCATATACATTCTGCTACTCATCATCTCACATTTGCTTCAAAGGCAAACCAGGCGTCAACTCTAACTGAAAACTGGGGAGAAACAGATGAACATCTTCTAGTAAAATCATCAGCCTTAAATTTAGTTGTACCCTCTACTATAGTTAATAAAAGAACGCTACTACCAGTACAAAAAACAGGAGATCGAGAAGTAGCTATCTTAAATGAACTCAATGGTGATATCAGATCCTTTGGAAACCACTTCTGGGAGTTGTTAGAAACAAAAATACCAGGTTTGAAAGAAGAACTTGCTTCACAAAAAATTGAGAAAATTTCGTATACAGATCCTTACCTAGTTTCTCCTCTCGCAGTACTTCTTTTTTCAAGAATAGCAACTTCAATTATTGATAGATCTGGAAATAAAGAGCAAAATCCAACACTTGAAGTGATCACTTTAAAGTCAGATAAATTAAAAATTAATAACCCAAGAATAAGGGCCATATTCAAAAACTGGTGTATTGAGGAAGAAACACAGCAAGAAGCAATTATGCTACGATTATTTTCTGAAAGATTTAGTAACTGTAATGTAAATCTTCTTGCCGATAGGTCAGTCATCAGCCATGCAAGAATATTAAAAATACATTTTGCTAATGAGAAACAACTTATTTTCAGGTTTGACCAAGGTGTTGGTTATTGGAGTAAAGTTATAGAATATGCTAACTATCCTTTTGATGAAACAATTGATAATCAAATTAAATGGATCCACGATGAAGGACTATCTAGATCGGTAAGAAATGATAAAGATACTCCTACATATATTTTTAAAACAACTAATAATATGCAGTAGTCAAGAACTGAGGGAGTGTAAATTAGACTGTGTCAGTTATTGTCGTTAGGCTGTGGGTATGTGGT
>NZ_JAUKPO010000028.1 GCF_030503435.1 Rhodocytophaga aerolata | reverse complement strand
GCTCCTGCTCTTCCTCCTCCTATGTTATCTCACCCTTGAAGCGGATTCTTTACAGGATATTTTGGATTGACTTCGATTATTTTTCGATACGTGCAACCTGTGACTACTAATCAACATCTAATGCTACACATAGGCTGGTAACCAGTCATAAGGTCAGTTTTACATTTATCATAAATGACTTTCTAAATTTTTGCAATTCATTATTTTGCATACTACTTACTATAGCAACCTTATTTAGCCTTCAACCCATCCTAATTTATTATGATCCAGCTGCATACCATTAACAAATATTATTCTATAGGTCACAACAAATTGCATGTGTTAAAAGGTATTGATCTTCAAATTAAGGCTGGAGAACTAGTGTCTATTATGGGATCTTCAGGTTCTGGTAAATCTACCTTACTGAATATTTTAGGTATTCTGGATACGTATGATTCAGGTGATTATCTCTTGAATAACAACTCTATCAAGAATTTATCTCAAACGAAAGCTGCTTACTACCGCAATCATCTTTTGGGTTTCGTATTTCAGTCTTTCAATCTTTTGTCTTTTAAAAATGCTCTGGAAAATGTGGCACTGCCTTTATATTATCAAAAAGTAAGTAGAAAAGAGAGAAACAAATTAGCATTGGAGTACCTTGATAGGGTTGGCTTAAAAGAATGGGCTGAGCATTCTCCCAATGAACTATCTGGCGGGCAAAAGCAACGGGTAGCCATCGCACGGGCATTAATTTCCAAACCTAAAGTAATTCTAGCGGATGAACCTACCGGCGCATTAGACACCAAAACATCTTATGAGGTAATGCAAATTTTTAAGGAGGTTAATCAGCAAGGCATGACTGTTATTATTGTAACTCATGAGAATGATATTGCTGATATGACTGATAGAGTGATCCGGTTGAAGGATGGGGTGATTGAAAGTCACAATTACAGTACACAAGAATCTATAACAGTAACCAATTAATTAGTTACAGTCTGTTTAACACTTTTCTTTATGTTTGATCTGGACAAATGGCAGGAAATTTTAGGGACTATGCAGAAGAATAAGCTGCGTACTTTCTTAACCGCTTTTGGTGTGTTTTGGGGCATTTTTATGCTTGTTCTGCTGCTAGGTGCAGGTAAAGGAATGCAGAATGGCATAGAAGGTGAATTTGGTGCTTTTGCAACAAACAGTTTATGGGTTTGGAATGGACGCACATCTATGCCTCACAATGGCTTGCAACCCGGACGAGAAATTAATTTTAAAGATGAAGATCTGGCAGCTATCGGACGTGAGACTCAAGGCGTAGAAATTGTGGCGCCCCGTAATTGGCTGTATGGGGAATATACCTTAAGCTATAAAACTAAAAGCGGTTCTTTCCGTGTGCTAGGCACTTCGCCCGAATATTTTTCTATTGATGTGGTAAACCTGACTGAGGGCCGTTTGCTGAACCGCAATGATATGTTTGATTCCAGAAAAGTAGTAGTAATTGGCAACCGGGTAAAAGAAGTTTTATTTGGCGATCAGGAAGCAATTGGCCAGTATATCAATATTAAAGGTGTTTTTTTTCAAATAGTAGGTGTATTTAAAAAAGAAGGTAATAACGGTAGGTTCGAAGAAAGAGCTTTTATTCCTTTTACCGTGTACCAGACGGTATTTAACCCAAGCCACAATGTACACAACATTGCATTAACTGCCAAAACCGGTATTGCTGCTAAAGAACTGGAAGAACAGGTAAAAAAAATATTAGCTAAACGGCATAGATTTAATCCGGAAGATGAACAGGCCATCGGCATGAATAACAATGAAGAGAATTTTAAACGGTTTCAAGGGTTATTCAGTGCTATCCGTATGTTTGTTTGGGTGGTAGGTGTAGGCACACTCATAGCAGGGATTGTAGGTGTAAGCAACATTATGCTCATTATTGTGAAAGAACGGACCAAAGAAATTGGTGTCCGCAAAGCAATTGGCGCTACTCCCTTCTCTATAGTAAGTTTGATTATTCAAGAGTCAATTATAATTACCGCTTTTTCGGGGTACCTAGGTTTACTGGCAGGCGTGGGTTTATTGGATGGCATCCGATACCTGATTGAATCTACCGGAGCCAAACTGCCTTTCTTTACCCGGCCAGAAGTGGATTTAGGCGTGGCCTTATCCGCTACTATTATTCTAGTGATTGCCGGGGCCATTGCAGGGTTAATACCAGCTATAAAAGCAGCACAAATTAAGCCCATAGAGGCTTTGCGGGCAGATTAATTACTATATACTTCTTACAATTTACTAAAATAGTACTGTCACAAACATACCTATACCATGTTCGATTTAGATAAATGGGGAGAAATTTATGCCACTGTAAAAAAGCATAAGCTACGGACAGCCTTAACGGCCTTTGGTGTGTTCTGGGGAATTTTTATGTTAGTAGTATTATTAGGAGCGGGCAATGGTTTTGAAAATGGCGTTGTAGGAAGCTTTGATATTGCCAAGAATACCGTTTTTGTATGGTCTCAACGCACCAGTATTCCTTACAAAGGGTTAAAGGCCGGCCGATTCATTCCCTTCACTAATGACGATGTAATTGCTATCCGGCAAAGCATTCCTGAAGTAGCTATTTTGGCTCCACGTAATAATATGCAGGGAAACTTTACTGTCAACAGAAATAATAAGAATGCCTCTTTTAGTGTATACGGAGAATATCCAGACTACACTGGTGTAAAACCAGTAATAATGATTGATGGACGTTTTATTAATACTCTGGACATAAAAGATAGACGAAAAGTAGCCGTGATCGGCACCAGGGTACAAAAAGTGTTATTTGGTGACGATAATCCAGTTGGTGAATATATAAGTATTAAGGGAGTTTTCTTTAAAGTAGTAGGTATATTCAAAGGCCGGGGTAGTGCAGAGGATAATCAGGAAGATGCACAAACAATATTTATCCCAAGTACAACATTGCAGCAAGCTTATAATCAATACAACCGCGTAGACTTTTTTGCTATGGTGCCACAGGATGGTATTCCTGCTGAAGTGATAGAAAAGAAGGTAAAAACGTTGCTAGCGCAGCGGCACAATATTCACCCAGACGATGTACGGGCGCTAGGGTCTGCAAATGTGGAAGAAGAATTTAACCGCATACAAGGGTTGTTTATTGGTATTAAAGGCTTTAGCTGGGTAGTTAGTATCGGAACTATTATCGCCGGCATCATAGGCGTAGGGAATATTATGCTGATTGTGGTGAAGGAACGTACCAAAGAAATAGGCATACGCAAAGCGCTGGGTGCTACACCCTGGTCCATCATCAGTCTTATTCTGCAAGAGTCAATCGTAATTACAGGCGTAGCCGGATATGTTGGTTTGGTGACGGGAACAGGTTTAATCGCTTTAATTAACTTTTTGTTAAAGAAAAATAATGCTGAAGGAGAATTCTTTGCAAATCCGGAGGTAAACCTTACTATCGCCGTTACAGCCCTATTGTTGCTTGTTATTTGTGGAGCATTAGCCGGCTTAATTCCGGCAACTAAAGCAGCTAATATAGATCCGGTGGTTGCGTTGCGTGACGAGTAGTTGGTTGTAACCTATATACTTTATACTATTTAATATCATTTGCACATAAATATATCTCCTTAACCCATGAAAAAGGTAATTCTTAGTATTGTCGGATTAGTATTTGTAGGCCTGTCAGTTTGGCTGGGATACTATTTCTATAAGAAATCCAAAACAGACCCTGTTGTTTATAAAACTGAAAATCCCTTTGTTACCACCATTGTTAAAAAAACAGTAGCTACTGGGTCTATTATTCCACGTAGAGAAGTAGCTATCAAGCCTCAGGTATCCGGAATAGTAGAGGAATTGTATGTAGATGCAGGACAAACGGTAAAAGAAGGCCAGTTGATAGCTAAAATTAAGATTGTTCCAAATATAGTAAGTGTAAACAACGCCGAAACTTCCCTGGAAACTGCCAGAATCAATTTTGAAAATTCCAAAAAAGAGCTGGACCGCAGAAAAGGTTTATTCGAACAGAAAGTAATAGCCGAACAGGAATATAATCAATTTCTGGTTGATTATGACTTAAAAAGAGAAGCGTTGCAGGCCGCTGAAACTAATCTGCAATTGGTAAGAGAAGGGGCTTCCAAAAGAAAAGGACAAATATCTAACTTGGTGTATTCTCCGGTGCAAGGAATGCTGCTGGATGTACCTGTAAAAGTAGGTACTTCTGTAATTGAACGGAATACCTTTAATGCCGGAACCACCATTGCCACCGTAGCGGATATGAAAAGTTTGATATTTGAAGGATTAGTAGATGAGTCGGAAGTAGGTAAAATAAAAGAGGGTATGGATCTTAACCTGATAATTGGAGCCTTAGAAGGCCGTACCTATAAAGCTATGCTGGAATATATTGCTCCAAAAGGAGATACGTCTGAAGGTGCCATTAAATTTAAGGTACGTGCTAAAATGGAACTAGATGACAAAGATTTTATACGCGCCGGGTACAGTGCCAACGCAGACATTGTGCTAGATAAAAAAGACAATGTGCTGGCCGTAAAAGAAAGCATGCTGCAATTTAAAAAGGATAGCACTTTCGTAGAGGTGGAGACCCAACCGCAGCAATTTGAAAAGCGGCTGGTAAAAACTGGTATCTCTGACGGAATTAATATTGAGGTAGTGTCGGGTTTGGGAAAGAAGGATAAAATTAAAGTAGTCGAAGCGCCAGGAGCCACAAAAGGAAGCTGATAACGATTTTTTTAGGTTAATAAAAGGTTTAATAAATTTCATCAAGCAGAACCGGTTGAGTACAGCCGGTTTTGCTTTTTTTAAACAGCATAGTAGAAACGAGGCATAGTGATTTATTGATTACCTGTCAGCTTTTCCTACTACCTTCCAAATGGAATCAGTAAAATACTGCTTACTATCAAATAAGTTCATTTCTACCTCGTAGCCACAAAAATCAGCTAATTCTTCTATTTCTTCCAGGGTAAATTTGCGGGAGTTTTCCATATGAATCGTCTCCCAGGCTTTAAAATCGAAACCTCTGCCAAAAGCTTCAATATACACATATTGCGCTTTATTGCTAATAACGTAACTTTTGACAAAGCCTGAAACCGGATCATAACTGGCATAAAACTCAAAAGAGTCCAGATTAAAATTACCGCCAAGCTCTGTGTTGATGCGGCGAAGTAAATTTTTATTGAACTGGGCTGTTACACCACTTTTGTCATTGTAGGCATTCCGGATTATTTCTGCATTTTTTCGCAGATCAAATCCAATTAACAATCTGTCGTCTGCATCTAGCAATTGCCAGATGTTGGCCAGGAACAGCCTGCACTCTTCTATGCTGAAGTTGCCAATATTAGATCCAAGAAATAAAACCAGTTTTTTTCCTTGTACGTGTTCGTGTATCCAGTGTAGAGCTGATAAATAGTCAGTGGCTACACTTCTGGTGGCAAGCCGCGGGTATTTTTGCTTCAGTTTTCTTATCAGGTCATCTACGGCATACGAAGAAATATCTACCGGAATGTATTCAAACCCTATGTGTTGCTTATAAAAATGATCTATAAAAATACCTGTTTTCGAAGCGTCTCCTGCACCCAGGTCAACTATATGAAAGTAGTCTTTCCGGCATAGCTCCAGTACGGTGTTTTTGTGTTCTTCAAAAATTTCTGCCTCACAACGGGTGGGGTAATATTCTGGCAGATCCATAATTTGCTCAAAAATCTGGCTGCCGGTGGTGTCATAAAAATACTTGGATGAAAGTTCTTTAGGATGTTTTAATAAGCCGCTGAACACATCATAAGCAAAGGTATTAGGCTGAAAAACAGGTATAGTTTGTTTTTCAGTAGCTTGAATAACATTCTGTCTGGACTGCATGAGCAGATTTAGCTAGGTAAGGGTATTATGTAAAGAAATAAACATGGAAATTGCTGGCAACTTTCCGCAGGCCG
The DNA here is from genome assembly GCF_030503435.1 of Rhodocytophaga aerolata. Taxonomy (GTDB): domain Bacteria; phylum Bacteroidota; class Bacteroidia; order Cytophagales; family 172606-1; genus Rhodocytophaga; species Rhodocytophaga aerolata. Next base: position 86,334 of record NZ_JAUKPO010000028.1, on the reverse strand, counting down.
GAAGTATAGTTACTTTTTCCAGTTTGAATATAACGACTGGTAAGCTTGATTTGTTCGTGCGGAATCTTTGTAATTAACCAGCATATAACTGTCTGCAGTTTTGATATATAGAAATGGCGGATTGTCGGAAATCAGGTACAATCTTCCATCTCCCCATTCTTGTAGCTGAAATTTTCCCTTCCGGACATCCCCATACCCAAATCCATTCTTTTTCCACTCAATAGGAGGAATAGCCGTTAGCAGTTTTACTTCCTGAATATTTTCCATTTTTTCTGTAGTACCGTAGATTCCGGAAATGCTTATTTGTTGCGGCGTAATGCTAATAATCGCAGGTTTGGAGCTATAAAATATTCCGATAGCAATCATACTTAGAATAGCCAGTAAAGGTAAACCTAATGCCAGGCCCATTCCGATAGAAATACCACGGTCGGTGCCCTCAGGGTTTACTCTGTATTTCTGCCCAGTCCATAGCAGATACAGACAAAGCAAAATAGGAATCAGCGTTATACCCAAATGAACCGGTAAAGCTAAGCCAGCCCATGAACCTATGCCAAAAAGGAACATTGCTACCCCTGCAGCAAACAGAGCTATGCCCATGGAATGGCTAAGCCCCACAATGTCAACTTTTGCTTTTTCTTCCGGGGAGGCCGTATTGTACCCGGCAATAAGCCAGTACCATTTAGCATATTTTATTAAGTAGCCTAGAGTGATAAAAAACAATCCTAAACCAATTAGAATCCAGTTCATAATCCGAAAACGTTCAAGTGATGGCTATAGAAACAATATACGGAAAAAACAGATCTGTTCCCAGGCTGGCTTTACTCTGCCAGGCGGATACCGGCAAACTGCCACTGTGCATTAGGCGGGAAAAAATTCCGGTAGGTGTGCCGCATATGGTTATAAGGCGTAGCACAAGAACTTCCGCGGAGTACCATCTGGTTCATCATAAACTTTCCATTGTATTCCCCCAAAGCACCCGGTGCAATACTGAACCCAGGATAAGACAGATACGCACTATTGGTCCACTGCCACATTTCCCCAAAAAGCTGGTGGCAAAGCAAGCCGTCGTCTTTTTTAGCTTTTAAGGGATGAAAAAGCATTTTATCCTGACTATTTTCTGTCTGTAAAGCTGGGTTGTACTTCCGGGCTGCTATTTCCCATTCAAACTCGGTAGGCAAACGTTTACCTGCCCAGGCTGCATAAGCAGCAGCTTCGAAAAAACTGATGTGGCACACCGGAGCCTGCTTATCTAATTTAATGTCGCCATGTAACGAAAATTCATACCATTCGCCATCCCTGTTTTCCCAATATAGCGGATGCTGCCATTGTTCAGTTTTCACCAATTCCCAGCCTTCGGATAACCAGTGCCGGAAGTCCGTATACCCGCCAGCTTCTACAAACTCCAGGTATTCGCCATTGGTTACTAATTTGTTTTGTATATGAAAAGCATTCAGAAATACCTTGTGTACGCCTAGTTCATTATCAAAACAAAAATCATTGCCTTTGTGCCCTATTTCATAAATGCCTTCTTCTACCGGAAGGAAAACTGTTTTTACAGCCTGCTCCGGATGTACAGCCGGAAATACAGGTGTATGGTAGACCGGCCTGATGTAATTACAAGAGAGTATATACTTTAAATCTGTCACCAATAGTTCCTGATGCTGCTGCTCATGATTACACCCTATTTCAAGCAGTTCCACGCATTCCCGTTCATCCGCTGAGGTGATATAATTTTCCAGCCGGTTCATCTGCTCATTTACATAAGCACGGTAGTCATATATCTCATTCACGGTAGGCCGGGATAAAAATCCCCGGTGATTGCGGGCGGTACGGGCACCTACATTGTTGTAGTAAGAATTAAACAGAAAATTATAATCCGGATGAAATGGGGTGTAACCGGGAATGAACCTGCTCAAAAGAAATGTTTCGAAAAACCAGGTAGTATGCGCCAGGTGCCATTTCGGAGGACTCACATCTACCATTGGCTGAGGTAAATAATCTTCAATGGCCAAAGGTTTACAAATGTCTTCCGTCATCTGGCGGGTGTGCCGGAATTTTTCCAGTATATCGGTAACAGGATGAGCAATGGTGGAATGTACAGCGTTCATATAATTGCGAAAAGGTGGTTTTATAAGCAGGAATTTAACAAGTTTACCTGCTTTATACATACTATAAAATGAGCAAATTGTTTTATGATATATACTGATCAGATTACCTGTTGAAAACAGGAATTGATAAAGCCATATACTGTAGAGATATAACTGGTGAATGTGTATTATAGGTTATTTCCCGTTTTTTACAAAAGCAATATTCCGCTTTAAGCCCTCTAGTTTAGTGCGTTTTACGGCTGAGTTTTTGAAAAGTCTGTTAAACACTTCTGCCGTAATTTCTTCCCAATCTTTTTTTGTCATCTCCAGCAAGCCGGAAGCCGGATTAAACTGTGGTTCCTGATGAGGTTGGGAGAAGCGGTTCCAGGGGCAAACGTCCTGGCAGATGTCGCAGCCGAAAATCCAGTTTTCGAACTTACCTGTTACTTCAGGTGGAATCTGTTCTTTTAATTCAATGGTGAAATACGAGATACACTTACTGCCATCTACCACATAGGGTTCTGTAATGGCATCGGTGGGGCAGGCATCTATACAACGGGTACAGGTGCCGCAATAATCTTTTACCGGGCCATCATATTCCAATTCCAGGTCTATAATAACCTCGGCAATAAAAAAGAAGCTACCCATCTGCCGGTTTAGCAGATTAGCGTTTTTACCCACCCAGCCCAGACCGCTTTTCTTTGCCCACACTTTATCCATTACCGGGGCAGAATCCACAAATGCCCGTCCGTTTACTTCGCCTACTTCCTCCTGGATGTACTGAATCAGTGTTTTGAGCTTGTCTTTTATCACAAAGTGGTAATCAGTGCCATACGCATATTTGGATAGTTTGTAGTCCTCTTCACCAGATGCTCGTTCTTTCTCCGGATAATAATTTAACAGCATCGAAACTACCGATTTGGCACCCTCTACCAGCAGCCTTGGGTCCAGCCGTTTATCGAAATGATTGGCCATATAGTGCATTTGACCATGCTTATTGGCATTGAGCCAGTTTTCCAGGCGGGGAGCTTCTTCTTCCAGAAAGTCTGCTTTGGATATGCCACAATACTGAAAGCCTAGTTCATAGGTTTTTTGTTTAATCAATTGCGTATATCTGGCTTTGGCCGAAGCAAGCATAAGTTATATATGACTGAAAAGGTATTTCTAAATAAAGGGTTACCACCTTATTTTAGTTCAATCTACACTTTTTGCTTAGGCATACACAGTCTACTGATAAGATTTCTTCAAAAGTACACTTACTTTTTAGCCGGTGGAGTAATCATAATGTGGGCTTTGTGGGTGCCAGGATCCATAATCCAGGGCATACCTGGGGCTTCGGGTTTTAGGGGCAAACCGGTACTTTCAGACGTAGCATAGGGAATATACACCACATACCGGTAATTGCCTTCTTTCACATCGCCGGTAGACAGGTCCACATTCTCGTCTGTAGCTGTAAATACAAACAAAGTAGAGGGGTTTTTAGGCATCTTCAACTTACCAGATTTAGCTTCTTTCTCTCGCATATCGCTGATCTCCTGAAAAGATTTACCTTCCTTTTTCAGCTCCCGCCCACGGGCCATAAACGGTTCCAGGTCTTTGTGGTAGCAGGATACATTGAAGCCTTTCTGTGCCGGATCATCTGCCAGACAGATCATTTCATTGGTTCCTTTACGCAATACGGCAAAGTCGCCATTAGGGGAATAGCCATAAACGGTGGCTTTATCCCGCATATCGGCCGGGGCAGCCATTACAGCTGCTTTAATTTGGGCTTCAGCAGAAGGAATGGTAGCTTGGGCAAAGCTAAAGCAGGAAATAAACAACAGGCTTATACTGGTAAGGATGGTTTTCATAAAGTAAAAAAGTTGATAAATAAAATGGCAGTTTAACTATTGAATCGAATGGATTTATTGCAACAAAATAGTCTTTAAGATTGAACAATTCAATTATTTAGTATACTTTATTCAGTAATCTGTTTAGAAACATCTCCTGTGCATGCTTAGTAAAATTTTATGGGCAGGCATGAGTACAAAATCGCCAATTTTTTATCTTACTTAAGAAGCAATAGCACTTCTTGTATAAATTATTTTATCTTTTAAATACATTCAGCAAAACACATATAATGATTTCCATTAACAGCCGCCTGCAACCCACTGACCTCCAAGCCAAACTCAATACCTTCTGGGAACTTTCCGGAAATAAAATCGGCTTGATGGACAAAAAATACGATGTATCCAAAGGCTCCCCGGTATTTACCATCAAAGGCCAGTACAGCACCCGTGGCTGGACCGAGTGGACACAGGGCTTTCAGTTTGGTTCAGCTATTCTTCAATACGATGCCACCGGAGAGAAGGAATTTTTGCAAAGCGGAAGGAAAAAAACACTGGAAGTAATGGCTCCGCATATCAGCCATATTGGTGTACACGATCATGGCTTTAATAACGTAAGTACCTATGGCAATCTGCTGCGGCTGATGAAGGAAGGCAAAACGGAGTATAATGAGTGGGAAAAGAACTTTTATGAACTGGCATTGAAAATTTCCGGTGTCGTGCAAGCCAGTCGCTGGACTACCATCAAAAACGGGGGGTTTATTCATTCCTTCAACGGTCCACATTCCTTGTTTGTCGATACCATCCGTTCGTGCCGGGCTTTGGTGGTAAGCCATCTGCTGGGCCATGTGTTTCAGGCAGAGAATGATGTAAAGATAAATCTGTTGGAGAGAGCCTTGCTTCATAGCAAAGCCACCGCCAATTATTCGGTATACTACGGGGAAGGACGCGACTCCTATGATATCTGGGGACGTACCGCTCACGAAAGTATTTTCAATACCAAAGATGGCAATTTCCGCAGTCCTAACTCTCAGCAAGGCTATTCTGGCTTTACCACCTGGACACGTGGCCTGGCATGGGCAATGTGTGGCTTTGCCGAAGAACTGGAATGCCTTGAAATATTACCTGATACAGAATTAGAGGCCTTCGGTGGAAGAAAGCAGCTTGAAGAGTTTATGCTGAAAGCTGCCAGAGCCACCTGTGATTTTTATATAGCCCATACGCCGGTAGATGGCATTCCTTATTGGGATACTGGGGCACCAAACCTGCATAAATTAGGTAATTATCTGGAACGTCCAGCTGAACCTTATAATGAACACGAACCGGTAGACAGCTCAGCTGCAGCCATTGGAGCCCAAGGGTTGCTACGGTTAGGCAACTATTTAATAAACAAAGGGCAAACGGATGATGGAAATACCTACCGTCAGGCAGGTTTAACGGTGCTGAATAGATTATTGGAAGAGCCCTATCTGAGTACAGATCCCAATCATCAGGGATTGTTGCTGCACTCTATTTATCACCGCCCGAATGGATGGGATTATGTACCGGAAGGAAGTAAAATCCCCTATGGCGAATCCAGTATGTGGGGCGATTATCATATCCGGGAACTGGCCTTGTATGTAGGGCGGATGATTAAAAACGAGCCGTATTACACGTTTTATTCCTGCGCGTCTGGGCAATGACCAATGATTACTGACGAATGACTGCTGACGAATGACTACTGAAAATTCTTACTGACCATTGTCTAATGACTACTCCCCCTAAACCTGTAACAGATTTTTCGAAACTCTGTATCCATACTATTACCACTAAACCCTGGACCATTGAAGAAGCCGCCAGACACTATTTTGAAGAAGGCATTGGGGGTATTACGGTCTGGAGAGATGCCTTATATGGGAGAGATATTAAACAAACCGGGCAAATGCTGCGGGATTATAACTTACAGGTAATCTCTTTATGCCGCGGCGGTTTCTTTCCGCATCTGGAGGCAAGTGGCCGACAAAAAGCCATTGATGATAACAAAAAAGCCGTAGATGAAGCAGCTGCCTTAGGTGCCCCTATGATTGTACTCGTATGTGGAGCCGTACCTGGTCAACCGTTGGAAGAATCACGAAAGCAGATAAAAGAGGGAATTCAAACGGTATTGCCTTATGCGGAGAGTGCCGGGGTTAAATTAGCCATAGAGCCGCTTCACCCCATGTATGCCGATAGCCGCTCTGCCATCAACACCTTAGCTCAGGCAAATGATATGGCAGAAGAAATTAACTCTGCCTATGTAGGAGTAGCCGTGGACGTATACCACCTCTGGTGGGACCCATACCTGGAAGCCGAAATTGCCCGTTGCGGCAAAAATGGACACCTGTTTGCCTTCCACATCTGCGACTGGAAAACCCCTACTACCGATATGCTGAATGACCGCGGTTTAATGGGTGAAGGCTGTATTCCTGTGAGGCAAATCCGCAGCTGGGTGGAGAAAGCCGGGTTCAATGGCTTTAATGAGGTAGAAATATTTTCTACTAAATACTGGTCCGAAGATCAATCTGCTTTTCTGAAGAAGATTAAAGAGGCGTATCTGGAGCACTCTTGAAGATGGAATTTACTTGTAGATGTTTAAAGAGTAGAATATATAATGTGTAGATACTTATTATGTTCAGCACTTCCTCTTTCATATGAAAAAAGTTTTTGCAATATTATTCCTATTTACGCTGATTGGATGTGATAAGTCACCATCCTCAGAAAGGGAAATAGATGCAATTCTTGATGAGTTTGAATGGCAACTGCAGAAAGATCTACGTGACGACAATCTCAATGGGAGCATGTCAATGGTCATTGTGAAAGGAGATCAAATTATCCGGTCAAAAGCTTTTGGAATATCAGATTTAAAGGGTTTACAGGCAGACACAAACAATATTTACAGAATAGGATCCATTTCCAAATCATTCACAGCATTTCTGATGATGCAACTGATAAAAGAGGGTACTATATCTCTGGATGAACCAGTTGAGAAGTATTTACCAGAGGTTAGAAAGATTAAAGGGTATTCGGATTCTACAAAATTCACCTTTCGTCAATTAGCTAGTCATACATCAGGCTTGACTCACCTTCCTCACATGCAATATCGCCATGGGAGTGTGGAGGAATGGGAGTCAATTTTAGTAGACTGCCTGCCATTCACAGATTTTACCCACAAACCAGGTGAGAAATACAATTATTCAAATATAGGCTTTGGCATTCTAGGATTGGCTCTTTCCCGTGCTTCTGACAAACCATTTATTGAGTTGATGCAAACAAAAGTATTTGACCCTTTAGGTATGACAAATACTTTCTACACCATACCTAAAGACAGGATGCAGCACTGGGCTCACGGCAGATCTGGCGGCCCTATGGGTGGGTATGACGATGAGCGGCCAGAAAAAGAACTGGTGGGAAGAAGTTGGGCTGTGCCTAATGGTGGGATCTGGTCAACTGCCAATGATTTAGCCAGGTTTATGATTTGTAACATGGGTTATTCTCAAATAGTGAGTCAGGATGATTTGATAGCCATGCAGACTACGCAAACACCAGAAGGAAGTTGGGAAGAAAACTACGGACTTGGTTTTACCATCTATCAGGATAGCATTGTTCATACGATTGGCCATCAGGGAGGTACGCCCGGATATAGAGCAAATTTACTTTTTGAGACAGATTCTCAATATGGAGTAGTCCTGCTCAGAAATTATAACTGGGGAATAACGGATTTGAACTTACGATCAACGGTATTGCTAAGAGAATTAAAAGAAGTTCTTACTACCCAAAACTGAAATGAATATGGCAAACGATAGCGTACAAGCCTGAAAATAATAGATAAGTACTATCAACAAAAAGAAGAAACTACTCTAAAGAATAGAATTATTAACAAAATCCAAACAACCCCCAATTCCATGAAGGAACATAAAGTAGGCATTATCATGAACGGCGTTACTGGCCGGATGGGTACCAATCAGCACCTGATGCGTTCTATTGTAGAAATTATTAGGCAAGGCGGTGTCAAAATAAGCCCCAGTGAAGTGATTATGCCAGATCCCATACTGGTAGGCCGCGATATAAATAAACTCCAGAAACTCAGTAAACTATCAGGAGTAGAAAAAATCACCACCAATGTAGATGAACCCCTGGCAGATCCTTATTACAGCATTTATTTCGATGCCCAAACCACCGGCCGGCGGGCAGAAGGCGTACGCAAAGCCGTAAAAGCCGGCAAAAACGTGTACTGCGAAAAACCTACTGCCGTAGATGCAAAAACTGCCCTGGAATTATATACCTTGTGCACAGAAGCCGGACTAAAAAATGGCGTAGTACAGGATAAACTTTGGCTACCTGGCTTGCTGAAATTGCAAAGGCTAATTCAGAATGGATTTTTTGGCCAGATATTATCGGTACGGGGAGAGTTTGGCTACTGGGTGTTTGAAGGTCATACCATTCCGGCACAGCGGCCTTCCTGGAATTACCGCAAAGAAGACGATGGAGGTATTATTGTAGATATGCTCTGTCACTGGCGGTATGTACTGGATAATATTTTCGGAAAAGTGAAAGCGGTATCCTGCCTGGGTGCTACCCATATTCCCGAACGCATAGACGAACAAGGCAAACCCTATACATGCACCGCCGACGATGCCGCCTATGCCACCTTTGAACTGGAAGGAGGCATAATAGCCCAGTTCAATTCCTCCTGGACGGTACGTGTTCGCCGGGATGACCTATTAACCTTGCAAGTGGATGGTACCAAAGGCTCTGCGGTGGCCGGCTTACGCGAATGTTATATTCAACACTATGGCAATACGCCCAAACCAGTCTGGAACCCAGATATTGAGCAGCCAATTAAATTTTTTGAAGGATGGGCAAAAGTACCAGAGCAGGAGCCATACGATAATGCTTTTAAAGCACAATGGGAGCTTTTCCTGAAACATGTAGTAAAAGATGATCCCTTTCCCTGGAATTTATATGAGGGAGCTAAAGGTGTACAACTGGCAGAAAAAGGCATAGAAAGCTGGGAAAAACGTTGCTGGGTAAAGGTGGAAGAGTTGTAAGAGTGGATAGAGTATACTGAAATCCAACAGATGAACAAGGAATAATGACTGATGAAGAAATACTACTTAGTCATCCGGCATTCCTTGTTCGGTATTCGAAATTCAATTACCTACTAATTGAGGATAGTAATCATTTATGAAAAAAGTAGCATTTATAACCGGAGGCAGCCGGGGAATCGGATTAGGTATAGCCGAACATCTAGCCAAAAGTGGCTTTGACTTAGCTATCAATGGTGTCCGGGAAGAAGCATCCGTGAAAGACGTGATGGCTCATTTGCAAGGATTAGGAGCTGAGGTGATCTATTGCCAGGGAGATATTGCTTCTAAAGAGGCCAGAGAAGCTATGTTAGCTAAAATTAAAAATCATTTTGGCAGATTGCATGTGCTGGTAAATAATGCAGGGGTAGCTCCTAAAGAACGCCGCGATATTCTGGAAGCTACCGAAGAAAGCTTTCATTATGTACTTTCTACCAACCTGCAAGGAGCTTACTTTCTGACCCAGGCCGCTGCCAACTGGATGATTGCGCAGAAAAACGCGCAAGCCGATTTCTGGGGATGTATTGTTAATGTGTCGTCCATATCAGCTACGGTGGTATCTGTGAACCGGGGAGAGTATTGTATTGCTAAAGCCGGGTTAAGTATGGCTACACAACTATTTGCCGCCCGCTTAGGAGAGTTTAACATTCCGGTATACGAAGTCCGGCCTGGCGTAATCAAAACCGATATGACGGCCGGCGTAACAGAAAAATACGACCGCTTAATAGAGGGAGGCTTATGTGTGCAAAAACGGTGGGGCTACCCCGAAGATGTAGGAAAAGCAGTGGCAGCGCTAGCCAAAGGCGATTTTCCCTATTCTACCGGCCAGGTAATTATGGTAGATGGCGGACTCACCATGCCTAGGTTATAAGTGATGTGCCAATGAGTCATCTGACAAAGTAAAATTTTGTAGGAGCATACTATAGCACATTTCCATATTTTCAAGTTTACACATTTCATCATATTTTTATGCTCAACCAGGCAACCACCCAGACTAATGTATCCAAACAGCTCTTTAAAATTCCGGTAATTGTAGCTGCATTGGGATATTTAGTAGATATGTATGACTTATTTCTGTTCAGTATCGTGCGGGTGCCCAGTCTGCGGGCTTTAGGGCTTACGGATGACAGGCTGCTGGAAGATGGCATTATGCTGTTGGATATGCAAATGGCCGGTTTGTTGATTGGCGGCGTTTTCTGGGGAATTTTAGGAGACAAAAAAGGTCGCTTATCTGTACTGTTTGGTTCTATTCTTATTTATTCTCTTGCCAACCTGGCTAATGGCATGGTAACCACTATTGGGCAATATGCCATACTCCGGTTTATTGCAGGCATTGGCTTAGCTGGGGAATTGGGTGCAGGAATTACGCTGGTAGCCGAGGTATTACCCAAAGAAATCCGCGGCTATGGTACTACCCTTGTAGCCACTATGGGGGTAATGGGTGCCATTCTCGCCTACTTCATTGCCGACCTGTTCGACTGGCGGATCTCGTATTTTATTGGCGGCGGATTAGGATTGCTGTTGCTGCTGATGCGCGTAAAAGTATTTGAATCAGGTATTTTTAAGCAAATTAAACAACAATCTGTACAGCGCGGGAATATCTTCATGATATTTACCAATAAAGCCCGCTTTGCCAAATATATAAAATGTATTCTGGTAGGCTTACCGATATGGTTTGTGATGGGAATTCTGATAACTTTTTCTCCAGAGTTCAGCAAAGCTATGGGAATTAGTGAGCCGGTAGTAGCCGGAAAAGCGGTGATGCTGGCTTTTTCCGGACAAGTTGCCGGCGATATAATCAGTGGCTTTCTTAGCCAGTATGTCAAAAGCCGCAAAAAAGTTATCCGTTTGTTTATCTCGTTGTCCACGCTGTTTATTCTGGTGTATTTATTCTCTCCGGTAAAAGAACTCACCTTTTTTTATGGCATCTGTGTGTTTTTAGGATTTGCCAATGGCTACTGGGCCTTGTTTGTTACTATTGCGGCAGAACTATTTGGTACTAATTTGCGGGCTACCGTTGCCACTACGGTGCCAAACTTTGTGAGAGGTGCTTTTATTCCCATTACTCTGGTTTTCCTGAAAATAAAAGAAAGCGTAGGCGTAGTGTATGGTGGTGCTATTGTAGGAATCATTACAATAGTGGTTGCCTTTATTGCCCTGTATTTTCTGGAAGAAACTTTTCATAAAGACCTGGATTATCTGGAAGAAGAGTAGGGAAATGTGAAAATTTGAAAATATATTCCAATCTGGGTTTCATAGCCATATGCGCTAGTTTGTCTTTTGCATTGTCATCCCCTTTAGGGCATGAATCAAAAATTTCTCCGCCTTTATGGAATCATTGCATTCCCTGCATCATAGAGAAAAAACACATCTATGGGCAAATTCATTATTACCTTCACTCTCGTGGTGTATGCTTTCCTGGGAATGTATGAAGTAAAGCAAGACCATAAAATTACAGGCACCATTACCGATGCCGAAAACAGCTCTCCTTTGCCAGGGGTAAACATCCTCGCAAAAGGCACGTCTATTGGCACCACTTCTGATGCAAAAGGCAACTACGAAATTACAATTCCGCAATCCAATGGTGTAGTAGTGTTCAGCTATATTGGCTATAAGACTTTGGAAGTTAAGGTAAATAACCGGCAGGTAATTGATGTAAAGTTAACACCTGATGTACAAGCCTTGCAAGAGGTGGTTACTATTCATCGGGCAAGGCCGATGGCTAAAAAATTCAAAAATGAAGAAAAAGCTGCCGATGCATATATGATTATGGAGAGTGAGATAACGATGGCTGCCCCCACTGCTCCCATGGGTGTTATGGCTGATGAAGATAGAATTAGCCATAATACAGAAGAATATGAGGCTGTTGAAGAGAATGGCTTCCGCGAGGCGTTAAAAAATCCGCTTTCTACTTTTTCGATCGATGTAGATGCGGCTTCCTACAGCAACATGCGGCGTTTCTTAAATCAAGGACAAATGCCTCCCAAAGATGCCGTTCGGATTGAGGAGATGGTAAATTATTTTACCTACGATTATCCGCAGCCTACAGGCAAAGATCCCTTTTCTATCACGACCGAAATGTCCGATTGTCCCTGGAATAAAAATCACCGGTTAGTGCATATTGGATTGCAAGGCAAAGAAATTCCTACCCAAAACTTGCCGCCTTCTAATCTGGTGTTTTTAGTGGATGTGTCGGGCTCAATGGATTCTCCGGAGAAATTACCTTTACTTAAATCAGCATTTAGTATGTTGTTGGGGCAGTTAAGGCCGCAAGACCGGGTAGCTATAGTCGTATATGCAGGAGCGGCCGGTTTAGTACTGCCAAGTACTTCCGGTAGCCACAAAGAAGAAATACTTGATGCCCTCGATCGTCTGCAAGCTGGCGGGTCTACAGCTGGCGGAGCAGGAATAGAGTTAGCGTACAAAATAGCCAAAGAAAACTTTATAAAAGAAGGCAATAACCGGGTAATTCTGGCTACCGATGGTGATTTTAATGTAGGTGTTTCCAGCAACGCAGCTATGGAAAGACTCATTGAGCAGAAGCGGGAAACAGGTATTTTCCTGACCGTATTAGGCTTTGGCATGGGTAATTACAAAGATTCCAAAATGGAAATTCTGGCAGATAAAGGCAATGGTAATTACGCCTATATTGACAATATGATGGAAGCCCGCAAAGTGTTGGTCAATGAGTTTGGCGGTACCTTGTTTACTATTGCTAAAGATGTAAAAATACAGGTAGAGTTTAACCCGGCTAAAGTAAAAGCTTACCGCTTAGTGGGCTATGAAAACCGTGCCCTGAAAAATGAAGATTTTAACAATGATAAAAAAGATGCCGGTGAGCTAGGTGCAGGCCATACGGTAACTGCTTTATATGAATTAATTCCCGCAGATGCTACCAATACGGATCAGGAAGTGCCTGGTACAGATGAGCTGAAATACCAGAAAAATAAAATTGCTCCCTCTGCTTTCACATCTAAAGAACTCATGACTTTAAAACTCCGCTACAAACAGCCAGATAGTGAAACAAGCCAATTACTTACCAAAAGTTTGGTAAATGAGCCTGTAGCTTTGAGTAAAACTTCTGATAACTTCCGGTTCTCAGCAGCTGTAGCCGGCTTTGGCATGTTACTTCGCAATTCAGAGTTTAAAGGCCAGGCAAATTATACGGATATAGTAAACCTGGCAGAAGGCGCCAAAGGAGCAGACAAAGAAGGCTACCGCACGGAATTTATTAATCTGGTAAAATCCTGCCAATGGATAACAAAGAAGTAGCACAAATTCAGTAATGAAGGAATGCAGGGGTATAAGATAATATTCACCTGCATTCCTTCTTAATAAACACTATCTGTTTCTTGGATTCAATTTGTAAACCAGCCAGTTACTTACTGCTTGTAAGGATAACACCGTACTACATAAGGCTATTCCTGGAAAGAGTACCAGCCACCAGGCGGAAAAGTTGTTGCGGATGCTGGCTACCATTCTGCCCCAGCTGGGTAAATCTACCGGCAAACCTATGTTGAGGAAAGATAAAGTAGATTCTAAGGAAATAAGCCCGGCTGTACCAAAGGTGATGGCTACAATAATAGAAGATAAGGAATTGGGCAATGCATGCCTGATTAGAATATAGAAATCTGCCAGGCCCATGGCTCTGGCAGATTCAATATAGTTTAGTGTTTTAACCCGTAATAACTCTGCCCGGATTAGCCTGGCTGGTTCTGTCCAATATGTAAGTCCGGTGATTAGTATTAGATTATACAAGGAGGGACGTGTATAAGCTGCCAGGCAGAGAATCAGAATAATCCGCGGAACAGACGAAAGCATTTCTATACACTTCATGATCAGCTGGTCTATAGGAATAGATACGTTTAGTGGAAGAAGTATACGTTTATGAAGCCATTTGCTTACCACTAGCCCGGTAGTAAGAATGCTTATAAAAATAAGCCATTTCAGGTAAAAAGGTTGAGTAGCATCTACAGCTGATTCCTTAAACGAATATTCTGGCAAATAAAACCCATAGTAATAGGCCAATACAAAAGTAAGCAAGAGAGTAAACACATGCGTAATACTCAGTCTAATTGCTTTATTGCCATAGAAGCCGGCTATTCCACCAAGTAACAAGCCTAAGGCAGAAGCAATAGCCATAGCTGGCAGACTGAGGAGAATTGCTGTGCGGCAACCATAAATAATATTTGCCAGTACATCACGTCCTAAATGGTCTGTGCCCAGCCAATGAAAGGGTTTCCCGGCTATATAGTCCTGAGTCTGGAGAGGTGGCAAATAGATATGTTGTAAATCTAACGCAGTGGGTGAAAATGGCAAGGGCAGCAGATCAGCAAATACAATACAAAAACCCACCAGACTCAGAAAAAAAAAGGCTGCTTTAGGGGCTCTCTTTTTCTTAAATGCGGATGAGGTGTTTTTTGCTGTTTTAACTTTCATGAAAATCGTATCCGTGGGTCGGCCAGATAATACAGCACATCGGCTATACTGTGGGCTGCCATTTTTGCAAAGGCCATTACCAACACTATTCCCAGAACTACCGGATAGTCTCTGGCTAGTACAGAATCTACCAGCAACCGGCCCATACCTGGAATGGCAAAAATTACTTCTATCACCACAGCACCTCCCAATAGAGCCGGAATAAAGCCAGAAAATAAGGTAATTAATGGCAATAAAGCATTTTTAAAGATATGTTGCCTAACAATCTTCCATTCTGCTATTCCTTTAGCTCTGGCCGTTTGTATGTAATCTGCCTGTTTTACTTCCGTCATTGCAGCATTCAACTGACTGATTACATAGGGGATGCTGCTTACTGTCAGGCAGATACCTGGAATAGCTAGATGGTACAAGCGTATAGAAATTTTTTCGAGCCATGTGGCCTCCTCTGATATGGTGCCTAAGCCATATACCGGGAATAAAGACAAATACTGGTTACTTGCCAGCAAGATAATTAGTAAAGATGCCAGTAAAAACAGCGGAATAGTATCTAGCACATACACTGTATGTAATACTGGTTTGCGTAACCATGAATAATCTTCATGAATCAACAGAAAATTAAGTAGTATGGCTATGGTAAAGATCATCAGCAAGCTACACAACGAAAGTAAAAATGTATTTCCAATAGCCTCTGCTAAAATAGAATGGACTAGTCTGCCATCTCTAAGAGAAATACCCAGATCCCCTTTCACCACATTCCGCAACGATTGGTGATATTGGTTATGGCCACCATGCCAGTTGAATACAGGAATGTATTTTGTATAAGGTGTTTTATTTTGTTGAAGCTGGGTAAAGCTTTGCCTGGTTGCTTCACAAACAGCTAGTATCGCTGGATTAGTTGTGGAACGTTGATGCGTTTGTTCTATAGCAGAAAGTATATGTTGCAGGGTAGTTGCGTCTCTCGCCTCAAAGAGTTTAGTAAGTTGTTTTTGATAATAGGAGCGCAACTGGGGGTCTGATTGCTTTTTACTTATAGCTTTAAGCTTTAATAGATGTGTATAGAATTCAGCTACTAACGGCCAGTTACCGTAGGTTAGAGCCATACTTCTAAGAAATTGCTGCTCGCTTATGGGGAGGATAGATTTTAACGTATCAGGTTCGGCAGCCGACCGGAAGCTAACATAAAATAGTGGAAGATTTTGCCCGGTTCTTTCCAGATACTGTCTGTAAATGGCTGATCTGGAAGCTGAGTTTACACCAGATTCTTCTTCCTGCAGAAAAGTTGCCTCCCCTGGAATCAGTTTAAGTAATACAAACACAGCAGAAGAAATAAACCAAAGCGTTGGAATGATCCACCATATCTGTTTCAGCAGATAGTTAACCATATCAGTTATTGAGCAGAAAACGTAAAAGCACTTACATCAAATCCATACTTGCTAGTGGTTAACCGTGTATTTGTCAGCCGGTTATTTACTGCAATGCGGTTCTTTGCTGTATATAGAAAAATAGGATTGGCTTCTGTATGCAATATCTCTTGAAAACGGAACAGGAGTTGGGCTTTTAATGTATCGTTACTGGCATCGTTTATTGCCTCAATTAATTTGTCGCTTTCCGGAGTGCCGAATCCCGGATAGTTGTTTCCTCCTACTTCTGCACTCTCTGTATGCAGAATTGATTTGTAATCGTATTCTCCTGGGCTACCAGAAATTCCTCTGATAAACATGTCAAACTTGTGAGCGCGTAAATTATCTGTAAGGGTACTCCCTTCCACCGGTTGTATATCTACTGGTACACCAATTTGCTGAGCAGCCTGTTGGAAAATAAGCGCAATATTTTCATACTCCGTGTTGCCTGCCCGGTATTGCAAATTAATTTCGAGAGGTATTGCCGCCTCTGAAATAAATTTTTTCCATTGACCATTTATGTTTTCCCATCCAGCCTGCTTTAATAACTGAACGGCTTTTTGGGGATTATACTCATACGCCCGGATTTGCCTATTATAGAATGGATCATCCGGTTTGAGGGGAGCAATGGTGCGGGTAGCAAAATTCTTTTGAGTAACTTTTATAAAGGCAGGCACATCCAATAAATGGGCTAACGCCTGACGTGTTAAACGGTTGGCAAATTTTTCATCACGGCTGTTAATACCGATGTAGGTAAAATCATGCGTTTCAGGTGTAAATGTGGAGTAGTTTTCCCTAAAATTCTGATCCTGCATTAGATTGACAAAGTCGGTAGCTGGAATATTACTATATACATCGACTCCATTGGTAGTTAATGCACGTAGGGCAGTTGTATTATCTGGAATTATATGAAAATTGATTCTAGGCGGATTAGCTGTTAGATAATTGGGTTTATCCGCTAGAGTTGCAGGCCACCACTTTTCTTTTCGCTCTAAAATAACATGCTCACCTGTTTGCCAATCTCTAACTTTATAGCCTCCACTGCCATTCAAAAATTGGCTTTGTCTATGAACGCTTTCCTTTCCAAACCACTCGGCGTATGCTCTGATTTGGTTGTTAGTTTTTAAGGAGTCAAAGTGAGTCGTGAGTTTTTGAAGGCTAAAGGATTTTAACAGATTGTCTGGATCATAAATATGCAAAGGAAGAATAAACAAAGCGCCAGTAAGCCTGACCGGATCAGCCGTATTTTTGTCACATACAAAGGTTACTGCCGAATGATCTGTTGAATCTGTGAGCACTGCCTGTACGGCTTCGTAGCGCATACGGAGTTTTTCATTGTTTAGCCCGGGACATTTAATCAACTTCATCGAAAAGTCTACATCGTTGCCTGTTACTGGTTTGCCGTTATCCCAGGTTGCTTGTGGCCGCAGTCGGTAGGTAATCAGGATGGTTGAATCAGACCGCTGTACAACAGGTAAGGATTGGGCAAGCAAAGGTTCAAGCGTCGCTTGTGTTCCCGAGGTATACAAAAGGCTTTGAAACAATAAATTTATAATTTGTAAACCTTGTGTATTTGTATAGGTAATAGGATTTATATTCTCTGGATCTTGCGGTAATCTAACCCGTACCTCCTGCACAGCATTCGTGGAATGCTTACAACACGTAAGAAGTGAAAAGGTAAGTACTAGTATAAATCTTATTTCACTCATGCAATAGTAAATTCATATAGCAGATGTAAAATAAGTAAAAAAATACAAACCAAGGGTACGGAACCAGGGTTTATTTGAGTGTTTCATAATCCCTGAGAGTTATAGGCAGAGGGTAGCTAACTAAGGTATGCCTGTAGTCTAAAGGGGAAACCTAATTAAAAAAACCGGTAAGAAAAAGCCTACCGGTTTGGATATTGTATATCTTATCAGCGCAGCAATTTAGTCGTTATCATCCCATCCAATGGCACAAGTTTGTGTGCTAGTACTTGTTGTCGTTTTAGTTGCTGTAGCTTTAGGTGTTGGGCTAGTAGTTAAGAAAGTAGACTGAAGGATAAAGTAAGCAATTAAGGCTGTCATAGTAGTAGATAATTTAAAGTAGTAGTTTATGTTTAGATTTACTTTGTGCTTTATTGATGTTCAAAGATCACAAATAAAAAAAAGGCAAACCAGGAAGATTTGCCTTTGAATGTAACAAGGAAGATAATTTATAGCGTGTATGATTTATTGGTAAAAACTGATTTTTGTCAGGCAATAAAATACAATTACAGACAAAAAATCTGCTAAATTTGATCTATTTGTAACAATATCAATCTAGTTTTTTTTTACATTTTTGGAAAATTATATGGAAAAATATTTAAACAATATATTCATCCGGCAACCATAAGCTGCCGGATGAATGTCGGTACTTCAGTCTACTACTACTGGAGCAACCCGATGAAAATTAATTGCTTGCAACAAAGGTAAAATCCTGAAAATTAAAATAACAGGAAAATTCAGGTATAATTGTAACAGCAGGTAAAAAAAGGGAAAAGCTTTATTTTCTGCGTTTAATGATAGATTTTAGTTTTTGATAAGCAAAAAAATATGGAAGAATTAAGGGAATTGGTAAAAATTGTAACAAACAGGGCTCAAAAAAAAATTGCCTTTCTGGAGTGGGATGCCGAAAAGAAGTTGAGTAAAGATATGGAATTATTTTATGGTATTCAACAGGGAAAGTTCACCTCCGATGAGCAGGCCGCCATTCATTTATATAACAGTACGCCAGACCAAGCCAGTTACAAGATGGCGAAATCCAGGTTACGTAAAAAATTACTAAACCACTTATTCTTTCTTGATTTCAATAACCGTTCTAAAATATCTCATAAATATGAGCAGGAGTGTTTGAATTTATTGCATCAGGCTAGAATGCTTATTAACCTGGGGGAATACAAAACTTCGGAACGATTGCTTAATAAATTACTGAAAATCTCCTTCGAAGCAGAGTTTACTTACATTACCGTCTCAAGCCTGGAGGTACTGCTAGGTATCTACGCACAGGTTGGCAAATCCTACTTATTTTATAAAAGCAAAGAATTGCTTTTGCATTACCGGAATATATTAAAATTTGAACAAGAAGCAGAAGATTATTATAATACTGCCCGGCTTGAGTTGAGTAAATCGATACAGGCACGGAAAGAATTTTTGCCTAAGCTGGTTCCCATACTCGAACGCCTGCACAAACTCTGGAAACAATCGCATTCCTTTAATAACTTCCACTATTATTATAAGTTAAAGATATTTTTCTATGATATGGTAGGGCAGCCTACTGAAATTATCCACATTACTAGCGAATCAGATCAATTGTTTGAGAATGGTAAAATAAATCCCATGCGGTTTGATCACCGGTTTAACAAGTTTATGAATGTGCATGCATACTTACGCAGCAAAGAGTATGAAAAGGGTTTATACTTTGCCAGAGAGTATTTACAAGCTTTTGATCCCTCCTCCAATAACTGGTTTGCGTTTATGGAGAACTATTTTCTGCTAGCTCTGCATGCCCGGGAATATACCCTTGCATTACAAATAATTCAGCAGACTGATGAAAACCCTTTTTTTTCTAAAATCGGACGTATGGCCAAAGAGCGATGGGTGCTTTATAGAAGTTACCTCTATTTTGTACATCCTTCCGAAACTTTGTATTCGGATTTTACCTATCAGACGCTTATTAACTCAGTACCCGAATACGGCAAGGATAAACAAGGCTTTAATGTAGCCATTCTTATTTTACAATACTTATACTTCCTGAAAAAAAATGACCTGGAAAGTCTGTTACATAGGATAGAAGCTATGCGCAAATATGCAGGAACTCATCTAAAAGATAATTTCAGCGACCGGGCAAAAGCCTTTTTTAAATTGCTCATGATTCCAATAAAAGAAGACTTTAAACCTATGTATTGCCGGAAAAAAGGGAAATACTTATATGAGAAATTACAGGTTATAACTCCTCCCGGGGAAGCCTATGCAGAGATAGAGATTATTCCCTATGAACATATTTGGGAAATGATATTGGATATTATGATGGCTACCAAACATCAACTACAGAAAAATATGGGTTAATTGCTCATTTAACATTGAAACCTTATTGATGCACATCGCAGGAAACATTTTAAGTAAATAGCCCTAGTACAGGTTAAATACACTATTTTATTTGTTACAATTTTGCCGGATTAAAGTGATTTTTTGTCTTAGGAATAGAATTGTTGTTTGTTTTTGAGTAATTGCGACATACTTATCAAAAAATTCACCTGATAATGTGTTGTTACTTTTGATTCAATACTTTCCTTTTTTGTTATTAATCAGAAAGGTACTTTTGATATAAGTTACCAGTTTATCAAAAAGCTAATCAGTCCAAACAATCAATCAACCGGTTAATATTCGACCGGTTGACTGATTAAAGTTGTTTATGAAGATACAATATACCAGCTACATACTATATATAATATAACAAACCACCTAAACATTATTTTAGTAAAGGTAATACTATTGTTGCTTCCCTATGTCGCTAAGTTTCCAGGCGAAATATTTGCAACATATAATTTTACCAGAACATAAGCAATTTATTTTTTCTCACGCACTGAATAGTACAAATAACAAGATAAACAGGTAGGCCATATTCTTAGTCGTAGGATTTGTTATTTAGAAGTAAGTGTCTATGTCTGCATCCAACTTTGGTAAGAAAAAAGAGCCTTTCAAACACTTTCCTCAAGTAGTGAAGCGGGCAGGCAATGACCAGTTACAAGAAGACCTGGTAAAGCTTATTCAAGAAAAATACATGCTTACTTCTCACGAAGAGGCTATACACATTCTGCAAACGTATTCTGACATGATTCAGAATATAGTAAAAAAGCAAACAAGGCCTGTTCCTGTAAGTCCTGTTGCTCTCATGACAAGTTCATCCCTTGTAAATACTATTCCTGTAGCTCTGCCAGAGAGTACCTTTCCAAGAGAACTTGAATCTACTCCATCGCCCAAAGAAACAGCAGAAGACACCACACCGGTATTATATGGATGTCATAACGTAGTAACTAACCTACGTACCGTTATGTCAGGAAGTGTTATGCAGTTGTATGGATTGCACCTTGACATTAATAAGCAGGACATCGAACAGGGCTTATACCTGATGGATTTTTCAGGAAATACAATCAAGATAAATACATTAGTACGCATTAAATCCACTAACATCATATTTATGATTCCTAGTGGGCTTCATGCAAATATATACCGATTAGAAATACGTAAAAGAACCTTTGTTACCGACCGTTTACATACTAGTTTACTTCCGGGTTTTATCAGAGTAATCGTTTGATTTATCAATTAACATTTAACTATACTATATGATATAAATTTACCAAAGCATGAGTAAACCAATTCTTATTAGTTATAAAGTGAATGCGAAACAGGGAGCAGTGCGGGATATAATGAAGTTGAAAGGATACGCAGAAACTTGGAAAAAAAATGAAACCGAATACCACTTGCCCGGTACTACGCTTTGGAAGGGAGATACTACCCCTACCCAAGCCATGGAAGATTTACGGAAAGTAGCGAGAGCATTGAACATAGAACTTCTGGGTGTGTCAGCCATTGAACTTTCCGACTGGGATAATCTACCGTTGGAGAATACTGATGATCAATAGTAACCAGAAAGAAGCTTATCTGTTTAAAGTTAGTACTGTTACTTTGTTATACTATTGATTGCTAGCCAAACACATAGCTCAGCAGCCAATAGTATTTTTTATTGTATCTCTTCTCATTTATCCATTCCAACCCATAGTAAGATAGCCGCAAATAAAAAATTGTATTAAATTTGCTAAAAACATCCACTATTTCTTGCCTGTAAAAAAGGCTAAATAAATTTTTATAAAAATTTGAATAAATAAAAAATCCCTCTAATTTTGCATTCCCTAAAATGAAGAACAAATAAAATATTCATCTTAGGAGAAATACTTACATTATTATAATGTAGGAAAAGGGGCGATACCAGAGTGGCCAAATGGGGCAGACTGTAAATCTGCTGACTTATGTCTTCGGTGGTTCGAATCCATCTCGCCCCACGAGATAATGAATATTGATAAATAATTATTGATTAATAAACATCTTTTTAACTAATCATTTTTCATTTGTCAATAAGCATTATACAAGCGGGAGTAGCTCATTTGGTAGAGCGATAGCCTTCCAAGCTATAGGTAGCGGGTTCGAGACCCGTCTCCCGCTCTTTGTCTAGCAGTTAGTTATTAGTTAAGAAACCTCTCACTTTGCAGCGGTGTTATACTAATCGCTAACTGCTAAAAGCTTAGACAAGCCGACGTAGCTCAGGGGTAGAGTACTTCCTTGGTAAGGAAGGGGTCGTGGGTTCAATTCCCATCGTTGGCTCACAAGGAAAAGTCTTACTAACAGCGAAAGTTTACATTTTTATAACTTCTTTTCAACAACTTAAATAAACTAAACAGAGGATTTTCAAATATGGCTAAAGAAACTTTTGACCGTTCCAAGCCCCACGTGAACATTGGTACTATCGGTCACGTTGACCACGGTAAAACTACTTTGACTGCCGCAATCACTAAAGTATTGTCTGAGAAAGGTCTGGCTGAAAAAAGAGACTTCTCACAAATTGATAATGCACCTGAAGAAAGAGAAAGAGGTATCACTATTAATACTTCTCACGTAGAGTATTCTACAGCTGCCCGTCACTATGCACACGTTGACTGTCCAGGCCACGCTGACTATGTGAAAAACATGGTTACTGGTGCTGCTCAGATGGATGGTGCTATTCTGGTAGTAGCTGCTACAGATGGTCCTATGCCGCAAACACGTGAACACATTCTGCTTGCCCGTCAGGTTGGTGTGCCTCAGCTGGTAGTGTTCATGAACAAAGTAGACATGGTTGACGACCCTGAGTTGTTAGAACTTGTTGAAATGGAGATTCGTGAATTATTGAGCTTCTATGAGTTTGATGGTGACAATATACCAGTAATTCAAGGTTCTGCATTAGGTGCGCTGAATGGCGAGCCAAAGTGGGTGAAAACAGTGGAAGCGTTAATGGATGCAGTAGATTCATGGATTCCAATACCAACTCGTCTGACTGATCTGCCATTCTTGATGCCAGTAGAAGACGTTTTCTCTATCACAGGTCGTGGTACAGTAGCTACCGGAAGAATCGAAAGAGGTATTATCAACTCTGGTGAGCCTGTTGAAATCTTAGGTATGGGTGCAGAAAACCTGAAGTCTACTGTAACAGGTGTGGAAATGTTCCGCAAAATTTTGGATAGAGGTGAAGCTGGTGATAACGTAGGTTTATTGTTACGTGGTATTGAAAAAGAAAGTATCCGCCGGGGTATGGTTATTTGCAAGCCAGGTTCTGTAAAACCACATGCAGAGTTCAAAGCAGAAGTGTACGTATTATCCAAAGAAGAAGGTGGCCGTCATACCCCATTTTTCAACAAATACCGTCCACAATTCTACTTAAGAACAACAGACGTTACTGGCGAAATTCAGCTTCCTGCCGACATCGAGATGGTAATGCCGGGTGACAACGTAACTATTACTGTAAAGTTGATCAACCCTGTTGCTATGGAGAAAGGTTTACGTTTTGCTATCCGTGAAGGTGGTAGAACCGTAGGTGCCGGCCAGGTAACAGAAATTATTAGCTAATTCGTTGATTTATATATGCGTTCCTGAAATAATTTTTCAGGAACGCATTTGTTTATACACAAAATTATCTTACTTTTGCAGTCCGTTTTTAAGACAGCAAATACGGGTGTAGCTCAATGGTAGAGTAGCGGTCTCCAAAACCGTTGGCTGGGAGTTCGAGTCTCTCCACCCGTGCATTGCGAATAGCAAAATTTTACAATGGAAAAGTTTACGGCATTTATTAAAGATTCAATAGAAGAAATCAGAACAAAGGTTTCTTGGCCCAAATTCAGCGAATTGCAAAGTAGTTCAACCTTAGTGCTCGTAGCTTCCCTGATTTTCGCACTAATTATAGGGGTTATTGATTTTGGTTTCGAAAATGCAATGACCTGGTTCTATCAATCATTCTAATTTTGTACGATTATACTAATGTATCTTTCTCATGAATGAGTTAAAGTGGTATGTGATAAGAGCTGTAGCAGGCCAGGAGAAAAAGATAAAGTCTTATCTTGAAAATGAAATCGTGAGACAGCGGCTCACTGAATATATCCCACAAATTATTATCCCTTCAGAGAAAGTATATGAAATAAGAAACGGCAAAAAGAGAGTACGGGATAAAATTACATTACCTGGTTATATTATTATATCTGCTGACTTAACCAATGGTGAAGTTTTCCATGTGATTACCAGTATTCCCGGTGTCATAGGATTTTTAGGTTCAGATACTGGCCAGGGCGCAGCTGCTAAAACGCCGGTTCCACTCCGTCAATCGGAAATCAACCGGATTCTGGGAAAAATGGATGAGACCGAAGAAAAAGGGGAGCAACTGGAAACGCCTTTTATTGTGGGAGAAAGTGTGATGGTGATGGATGGTCCTTTCAAAACGTTTAAAGGAACAGTAGAAGAAATTTTTGAAGAGCGGAAGAAACTGAAGGTGATGGTAAAGATTTTCGGTAGAAACACACCAGTTGAGTTAAGTTACATGGAAGTGCAAAAAACGGAATAGAAGCATTGTAAGAAACAAACAGATGAGCATGCTTCCATCATCTGTTTTTCTTGCTGTGCATATTCATATTTTCAAATTAGAGAAAAATGGCTAAAGAAGTTCTTGGATATTTAAAATTACAGGTAAAAGGCGGTGCAGCTAATCCCTCTCCTCCTATAGGACCTGCTTTAGGTAGTAAAGGGTTAAACATTATGGAGTTCTGCAAACAATTCAATGCACGGACCCAAGAGAAAGCCGGACAAATTCTGCCTGTGCTCATCACCTATTACACCGATAAGTCTTTTGAGTTTGTTATTAAAACTCCTCCTGCTCCAGTATTAATTATGGATGCTGCAAAAATTAAAGGAGGGTCAGCGGAGCCTAACCGGAATAAGGTTGGTTCTATCACCTGGGATCAGGTGAAAACCATAGCCCAGACTAAGATGCCCGATTTGAATGCTTTCAAATTAGAATCTGCTATGAAAATGGTAGCTGGTACGGCTAGAAGTATGGGAATCACAGTTACTGGTAATGCACCCTGGGAAAGTTAAATTAATAAGAAGATGGCAAAGTTGACAAAGAAACAAAAGGAAGCTCAGGCTAAATTTGACCTCGATAAAAGTTATTCCTTGAAGGAAGCTACTGATATACTAAAGCAAATTAGCTATACCAAATTTGATGCATCCGTAGATGTAGATATACGCCTGGGAGTAGACCCACGTAAGGCCGACCAGATGGTGAGAGGCGTAGTAGCCTTACCGCATGGAACAGGAAAGCAAGTACGGGTATTGGTACTTTGTACGCCTGATAAAGAAGCCGAAGCAAAAGCAGCCGGTGCTGATTATGTAGGATTGGATGAATACATTCAGAAGATAGAACAAGGCTGGACAGATGTAGATGTAATTATCACTATGCCAACCGTAATGGCTAAAGTTGGTAAACTTGGCCGGGTCTTAGGCCCTAGAGGGTTAATGCCTAATCCAAAATCTGGAACAGTTACGCTGGAAGTAGGTAAAGCGGTAAAAGAAGTAAAAGCCGGTAAAATTGACTTTAAAGTAGACAAAACTGGTATTGTACACGCAAGCATAGGGAAGGTTTCTTTTGAACCCGAAAAGCTGGTAGATAATGTACAGGAAGTAATTAATACCATAGCCCGGTTAAAACCTTCTTCTGCCAAAGGCACCTATTTTAAGTCGATTCATATGTCTACAACAATGAGTCCCGGTGTAATTATTGATAAAAACACAATAACAGGAATATAATCATGACAAGGGAAGAAAAAGCGGCCATAATTGAGGAACTAACTCAAAAGTTTAACACTAACCCTTTCTTTTATATTACAGATACTTCTGATTTAACTGTAGCAGAAGTAAATAATCTGAGAAGAATGTGTTTTGAACGTGGAGTTGAATACCGGGTTATCAAAAATACATTAATTAAAAAGGCGTTAGAAAATGTAAAAGGAGACTATACTCCATTACATGATACAGCATTA
Source organism: Rhodocytophaga aerolata (assembly GCF_030503435.1). GTDB lineage: Bacteria > Bacteroidota > Bacteroidia > Cytophagales > 172606-1 > Rhodocytophaga > Rhodocytophaga aerolata. Next base: position 60,345 of record NZ_JAUKPO010000028.1, on the reverse strand, counting down.
AAAGGATTTTCAGGCGTATTTTTCTCTGCTGAAGATGGAAAAACCCCTGCAAAAATAATTAAAGAATTTCGTGGTAAAGTTAAAGGTAACGAAAAGCCAATATTAAAGGGTGCTTCCATCGACTCTGATCTCTTTATTGGCAATGATAATCTGGATATACTCATCAACCTGAAATCTAAAGCAGAACTGGTTGGTGAAATTATCGGACTGTTACAATCTCCTGCTAAAAATGTACTTTCTGCTCTACAAAGCGGAGGTAGCAAAATTGCAGGCATCGTTAAAACTCTATCTGAAAGAGAAAGCCAGTAATAAGCTTTCTGTACTTTATGTAAGTTAAACCAATAGTTAAACAAATTCCAACAATTCAATTTATACAAAAATGGCAGATCTGAAAGCATTCGCAGAGCAGTTAGTAAATTTGACTGTAAAAGAAGTAAACGAGTTAGCATCTATTTTAAAAGAGGAATACGGTATTGAACCAGCTGCTGCTGCTGTTGCAGTTGCTGCGCCTGGTGCCGGTGCAGGTGCAGGTGCTGCTGCTGCTCCAGCCGAAAAAACATCTTTTGATGTTATCCTGAAGAGCCCAGGTGGTGCTAAACTGGCTATTGTTAAATTAGTAAAAGACTTGACTGGCTTAGGCTTAAAAGAAGCTAAAGAATTAGTGGATGGCGCTCCGAAAGCAGTAAAAGAAGGTATTGCTAAAGACGAAGCTGAAAGCCTGAAAAAACAATTAGAAGAAGCTGGTGCTGAAGTAGAATTAAAATAAGCATAAATCCGGCATTTTTCAATATTGCCTTCATATAATTAGGCCTGGCGTTTTGTCAGGTCTTTTCCTGTTTGTACATAGTTTATTTTACACTATGTAAATTTTTTAGCAAAATTATTGGTTATACTCATTAGTGGGTAATCAATAAAATGAATTTAGTAACAACCTAAACGCTCAATACTTTGGCTCAACAAAATCATTCCCAACGCGTTAGTTTTGCCTCTATTAAGTCGGTTATAGAATATCCAGATTTTCTTGACATTCAGATTCAGTCATTTATGGATTTCTTTCAGCTGGAAACCCCCGCTGAAAACCGTTCTCAAGAGGGGCTATTTAAGGTTTTTTCTGAGAATTTTCCTATTAGCGATTCCAGAGAAAACTTTAAATTAGAGTTTATTGACTATATGATTGATCCGCCTAAATATTCAGTGGATGAATGTATAGACAGAGGATTAACATATTCTGTTCCGTTAAAAGCAAAGTTGCGCTTATCTTGCAATGATGCTGATAATGAAGATTTTGAAACGATAGAGCAGGAGGTTTTCTTAGGAAACATTCCGTATATGACCGTCCGTGGCTCTTTTGTGATTAATGGTGCTGAGCGTGTGATTGTGTCTCAGTTGCACCGGTCACCAGGCGTATTCTTTGCTCAAAGCAAGCATACCAACGGTACCAAATTGTATTCAGCCCGTATCATTCCTTTTAAAGGTTCCTGGATAGAGTTTGCTACAGACGTAAATAACGTAATGTATGCATACATCGACCGTAAAAAGAAATTCCCGGTAACAACGCTATTACGTGCGATCGGATTCGGTTCTGATAAGCAGATATTAGATTTGTTTGGTTTATCGGAAGAAGTGCCAGCGAACCGCAATTCATTAAAAGATATTATTGGTAGAAAGTTAGCTGCTAGGGTGCTTAGAACCTGGACAGAAGACTTTGTAGATGAAGATACCGGTGAAGTAGTTTCTATTGACAGAAATGAAGTATTGCTGGAACGCGATTCTATCATCAAAGAAGAAGACCTGGAAACCATTTTAGATTCAGGTGCTAAGTCTGTCATTCTTCACCGCGAAGATATCAACGTAGCCGATTATACGATTATCTATAATACATTACAAAAAGATAACTCCAATTCTGAAAAAGAAGCCGTTGAGCAAATCTATCGTCAGTTAAGAAATACAGAGGCGCCTGATGAACAAACAGCAAGAGATATTATTCAGAACCTGTTCTTCTCAGATAAACGCTATGACTTAGGTGAAGTAGGTAGATACCGGATTAACAAAAAATTAGGTCTGGATATTGATACCAACGTACGTGTACTAACAACAGAAGATATTATTTCTATTGTGAAGTACCTAATCGGGTTGATTAACTCCAAGGCATTAGTAGATGATATTGATCACCTTAGCAACCGCCGGGTTCGTACCGTTGGTGAGCAGTTGTATAGCCAGTTTGGTGTAGGTCTGGCCCGTATGGCCCGTACCATCAAAGAAAGAATGAACGTGCGCGACAATGAAGACTTTAAACCAGTTGATTTGATCAATGCCCGGACACTGTCTTCCGTAATCAACTCTTTCTTTGGAACCAATCAGCTGTCACAGTTTATGGATCAAACCAATCCACTAGCCGAGATTACGCACAAACGGCGTATGTCAGCTTTAGGGCCTGGTGGTTTATCCCGTGAAAGAGCCGGTTTTGAGGTACGTGACGTGCATTATACACACTATGGCCGCCTGTGTACCATTGAAACTCCTGAAGGTCCGAATATTGGTCTGATTTCTTCGCTTTGTGTACATGCCAAAGTAAACAGCATGGGCTTTATTGAAACACCTTACCGCCTGGTTGAAGATGGTAAAGTGAACTTAGAGAAGCCAGTGATGTACTTAACGGCTGAAGAAGAAGATACACATTATATAGCGCAGGCCAATGCTAAAATAGATGACAAAGGAAGTTTTGTAAGCGACCGTGTAAAAGCTCGTTTTGAAGGTGATTTCCCAGTACTGGAGCCTGATAAACTAACCTATATGGACGTTGCTCCAAATCAGATTGTATCGGTAGCAGCTTCGTTAATTCCGTTCCTGGAGCATGACGATGCCAACCGTGCCCTGATGGGTTCTAACATGCAACGTCAGGCTGTGCCATTGTTGCGTCCGGAAGCACCTATTGTAGGTACTGGCCTGGAAAAGCGGGTGGCTATGGACTCCAGAGCTTTGGTAATTGCCGAAGAAAATGGGGTAGTAGAGTTTGTGGATTCTACCAAAATTGTGATGCGGTATGACCTGACAGAAGACCAGAAGCTGGTAAGTTTTGATCATGAGCTGAAAACATACAATCTGATTAAATTCAGAAGGACTAACCAGGATACTTGTATTAACCTGAAACCGATTGTATATAAAGGTGACAGAATAACAAAGGGACAAGTTCTTTGTGAAGGATATGCAACTAACCGTGGCGAACTGGCTTTAGGCCGTAACCTGAAAGTAGCATTCATGCCATGGCAAGGGTATAACTTTGAGGATGCGATTGTAATCTCTGAAAAAGTAGTACGGGATGATATCTTTACTTCTATTCACATTGAAGAATTTGAACTGGAAGTACGGGATACTAAACGTGGCGAAGAAGAGTTAACGTCTGAAATACCCAACGTAAGCGAAGAATCTGTAAAGAATCTGGACGAAAATGGTATTATCCGTATTGGTTCCGATGTAAAAGAAGGAGATATCCTGATAGGAAAAATTACTCCTAAAGGTGAAACTGATCCAACGCCTGAAGAAAAACTGCTAAGAGCCATTTTCGGAGACAAAGCCGGTGATGTGAAAGATGCTTCTATGAAAGCGCCGCCTTCATTAAAAGGAGTAGTAATTGATACCAAGTTATTCTCCCGTCCGAAAAAAGATAAGGACTTACGTGAAAAGTCTAAGAATGAAGTGAAGGTGCTGATGAAGCGGTATAGCAAAGAACTAACTGCTGTACGGGCGACAATGATTGACAAAATGGTGGAATTGCTGGAAGGCAAAACCAGCCAAGGTGTACGTCATAAGTTTGGAGATGAGATTATTACCAAAGGTGTAAAGTTCAGCCGTAAAAATATCAGCGAAAACTTATTCCCGGATAAAAACATCTACCGTGACGAAAGTACCTATAATGTAGCGGAAGAAGTAAACCTGATTTCAGATATTCTCCTGGATAACTGGACTTCCGATGCACATACCAACGATCTGCTGGTGAAGATGGTGAAGAACTACAATAAGCTCAGAAATGAGATTTCTGGTAAGTTCAAGAGGGAGAGATTCACCTTAGAAGTAGGAGATGAGCTACCTGCAGGTATTGTAAAACTGGCTAAGGTATATGTAGCCAAGAAGCGTAAACTGAAAGTGGGTGATAAAATGGCGGGCCGTCACGGAAATAAAGGGGTGGTTGCCAAAATTGTCCGCGAAGAGGATATGCCATTCTTAGCTGATGGAACACCAGTAGATATTGTATTAAATCCGCTTGGGGTACCATCCAGGATGAACTTAGGTCAGATTTATGAAACTGTATTAGGTTGGGCAGGCTTGAAATTAGGTAAGAAATACGCTACGCCAATTTTCGATGGTGCTTCCGAAGAAGAAGTAGCTAAAGAATTGAAAACAGCAGGATTACCTGAATTTGGCAGAACCTACCTGTACGACGGTTTGTCTGGCGAACGTTTCGATCAGAAAGTAACAGTAGGTGTTATCTATATGCTGAAACTAGGTCACCTGGTAGATGATAAGATGCACGCACGTTCTATCGGACCATATTCATTGATTACGCAGCAGCCACTGGGTGGTAAAGCTCAGTTCGGTGGTCAGCGTTTTGGTGAAATGGAAGTTTGGGCACTCGAAGCATTTGGCGCGTCTCACGTATTGCAGGAAATATTAACTGTTAAGTCTGACGATGTCATTGGTAGGGCAAAAGCTTACGAAGCCATCGTGAAAGGTGAAAATATGCCAAAACCAAATATCCCTGAATCATTCAATGTACTGGTTCATGAGTTAAGAGGTCTGGCTCTTGAGATTACTTTGGACTAACCTAAGAATAGAATGAATGTGCCGGAAAAAATATTCCAGGCACATTCACTTTCAGTTTTTAGTCTCAACAAGCAACAAGCAAATCCATTTATAAGCAAAATAAATTATGGCTTTCAAAAAAAATAAAAAATTCACCAACGACTTTTCCAAAGTCACCATCAGCCTGGCCTCACCACAGTCCATTCTGGATGGTTCTCACGGAGAGGTTACACAGCCTGAAACCATTAACTACAGAACATACAAGCCTGAAATGGGTGGTTTGTTCTGTGAGCGGATATTTGGTCCGGTGAAAGATTGGGAATGTCATTGTGGTAAATATAAAAGAATCCGTTACAAAGGGATTATCTGCGACAGATGCGGGGTAGAAGTAACGGAGAAAAAAGTAAGACGTGAGCGCATGGGCCATATCGAACTGGTTGTTCCTGTTGCACATATCTGGTATTTCAGATCTCTTCCAAATAAAATCGGTTACCTGTTAGGGTTGCCAACTAAAAAACTGGATCAAATTATCTATTATGAAAGATATGTAGTGATTCAGCCTGGTATTAAAGCAGAAGATGATGTAAAGGCACTTGACTTCTTGACAGAAGATGAATATTTGGATATTATCGATAAGCTTCCACGTGAAAACCAGATGCTGCCGGATGAAGATCCAAATAAGTTTATTGCCAGAATGGGTGCAGATGCCCTGGAAATGCTATTGTCCAGATTGAATCTGGATGAGCTTTCGTATGAACTGCGTCACTCAGCGGCAAACGATACATCTCAACAACGGAAAGCAGAAGCGTTGAAGCGGTTGAAAGTGGTAGAAGCCTTCCGTGAAGCACAAACCCGTATTGAGAACCGTCCGGAGTGGATGGTGATCCGCATGGTGCCAGTTATTCCTCCAGAATTGCGTCCGTTGGTGCCTTTGGATGGTGGCCGTTTTGCTACTTCTGACTTAAATGACTTATATAGAAGGGTAATTATCCGGAATAACCGTCTGAAAAGGCTAATTGAAATCAAAGCTCCTGAAGTAATCTTACGTAACGAAAAGCGTATGTTACAGGAAGCTGTTGACTCCTTATTCGATAACTCCAGAAAAGTTAATGCAGTAAGAGCGGATGGTAACCGTGCATTAAAATCTCTTTCAGATATGCTGAAAGGAAAGCAAGGCCGTTTCCGTCAGAACTTATTGGGTAAACGGGTAGATTATTCAGGCCGTTCGGTAATTGTGGTGGGTCCTGAATTGAAATTGCATGAGTGCGGTCTGCCAAAAGATATGGCTGCTGAATTGTTTAAGCCTTTTGTTATCCGAAAACTGATAGAAAGAGGCATTGTAAAAACAGTAAAATCAGCCAAGAAGATCGTAGATAGAAAAGACCCAGTAGTTTGGGATATTCTGGAAAACGTTCTGAAAGGACACCCTGTATTGCTTAACCGTGCACCAACACTGCACAGATTAGGTATTCAGGCATTCCAGCCGAAACTAATTGAAGGAAAAGCGATTCAGTTACACCCACTCGTTTGTACAGCTTTCAACGCCGACTTTGACGGTGACCAGATGGCGGTACACGTACCTCTGGGACATGAAGCGATTCTGGAAGCTTCTCTATTGATGTTAGCTTCTCATAATATCCTGAACCCTGCTAATGGTGCGCCTATAACCGTACCTTCACAGGACATGGTATTAGGCTTATATTATGTAACTAAAGGCCGGAAAGGTACTGCTGACAATCCTGTAATAGGTGAAGGCAGAAGTTACTATTCTGCTGAAGAAGTAATCATTGCAATCAATGAGAAAAAGCTTTCCAAGCATGCCAATATTAAAGTACGTGCCAAAGTACGGAATGAGAAAAATGAACTGGTTACTAAACTGATCGATACTGTAGCTGGAAGGGTAATTTTCAACCAGTTTGTGCCAGAAGAAGTAGGCTTCATCAATGAGTTGCTGACGAAGAAAAAACTGCAACAGATCATTGCCATGGTCTTCAAAATCTCTGGTATGGCCCGTTGCGCCCAGTTCCTGGATGATATCAAAGAATTAGGATTCCAGTCAGCATATAAGGGTGGCTTATCTATCGGCTTGAACGATGTGATGGTGCCTGAAGCAAAGAGCCCATTGATTGAAGGTGCAAAAACGGAGGTAGACAACGTTTGGAATAACTATCTCATGGGTCTGATCACTGATAATGAGCGTTACAACCAGGTAATCGATATCTGGACAAGAGTAAACTCACAGATCACTGAAACCCTAATGCGTCAGTTAGAAAGCGATCAGCAAGGGTTTAACTCTATCTATATGATGATGCACTCTGGTGCAAGGGGTTCCCGTGAGCAAATCCGTCAGCTGGGTGGTATGAGAGGTTTGATGGCGAAACCACAGAAAAACCTTCAAGGCTCTGTGGGAGAGATCATCGAGAACCCAATTATTTCCAACTTTAAAGAAGGTCTGGATGTATTGGAGTATTTCATCTCTACACACGGTGCACGTAAAGGTCTGGCCGATACAGCGTTAAAAACAGCCGATGCTGGTTACTTAACCAGAAGGCTGGTAGACGTTGCCCAGGACGTAATTATCAATGAGGAAGACTGCGGAACCTTAAGAGGATTATTAGTAACAGCGCTGAAAGATAATGAAGACGTGGTAGAAGCCTTGTCTGAACGTATCTTAGGCCGTGTTTCTGTGCATGATATATTTGATCCGTTGTCAGGAGAACTGATTGTATCTTCAGGTGAAGAAATTACAGAAGATGTAGCTACACATATCGATGAAACAAGCATCGAGTCGGTAGAGATCCGCTCTGTATTAACGTGCGAGGCAAAACAAGGAGTATGTGCAAAATGCTATGGCCGTAACCTGGCGTCCGGTAAAATGGTACAAAAAGGAGAAGCCGTAGGTGTTATTGCTGCACAGTCTATTGGTGAGCCTGGTACACAGTTAACGCTGAGAACTTTCCACGTGGGTGGTACAGCTTCTAACATTGCGGTAGATGCTTCAATCAAAGCTAAATTTGATGGTACTATCCAGTTTGAAGACTTACGAACCATTTCTACAGTAACAGCCGAAGGTGAAAAAGCCTTAGTTGTTATGGGGCGTTCTGGTGAAATCAAGATCTTACAGGAAGATGCGGTAGGAGATAAAACCTTAATCAGTAATCACGTTCCATATGGCGCTTTCCTGAAGGTAACTGACGGACAAAAAGTGAAGAAGGGCGATGAGTTGTGTTTCTGGGATCCTTACAATGCGGTAATCTTATCTGAGTTTGATGGTACCATTGAGTTTGATGCCATTGAAGAAGGTATTACCTTCCGTGAAGAGTCTGATGAGCAGACTGGTTACCGTGAAAAAGTTATTATCGAAACCAAAGATAAAGCGAAAAACCCATCTGTTGTAGTCGTACCTAAATCTGGCGAATCAAAAGGATACAATATGCCGGTAGGTGCCCACTTAGCAGTGGAGAAGGGAGCAGCCATTAAAGCAGGACAAGTTCTGGCAAAAATCCCAAGAGCTATTGGTAAGACAAGAGATATTACCGGTGGTCTGCCAAGGGTAACAGAATTGTTTGAAGCCCGGAATCCATCTAACCCAGCCGTAGTTAGTGAGATTGATGGTGTAGTAACGTATGGTGGTATTAAACGTGGTAACCGGGAGATCTTCATTGAATCGAAAGATGGGGTGAAGAAAAGATACCTGGTGCCATTGTCTAAGCACATCCTGGTACAGGACAACGACTTTGTAAGAGCTGGTTATCCGTTATCTGATGGTGCTATTACACCTTCCGACATCCTTTCTATTAAAGGCCCAACAGCTGTACAGGAATACCTGGTGAATGAGATTCAGGAAGTATACCGTCTGCAAGGGGTGAAGATCAACGATAAGCACATTGAAGCAATTGTTCGCCAGATGATGCAAAAAGTAGAGATCATCGAGCCTGGCGACACCAACTTCCTACAAGGACAAGTAGTAGATAAATTTGCTTTCCGTGATGAGAACGATGCCATTATGGATAAGAAAATTGTAGTAGATGCCGGTGATTCCGAAACCCTGAAACCAGGGCAGATTGTAAGTGCCAGAAGGTTGAGAGACGAAAACTCCAGCCTGAAACGCCGGGATTTGCGTGTGGTGCAGGTACGTGATGCCGAACCTGCTGTATCGCAGCCTACGTTACAAGGTATCACACAGGCTTCTCTGGGAACAGAAAGCTTTATCTCAGCTGCTTCTTTCCAGGAAACAACCAAAGTACTCAGCGAAGCTTCTATCCGGGGCAAAGCCGATTACCTGCTTGGCCTGAAAGAAAACGTAATTGTAGGTCACTTAATACCTGCAGGTACAGGCTTGAGAGAGTACGGTGATATTATTGTTGGATCTCAGGAAGAATACGATTCTCTGGTAGCCTCCAAGGAAAAATTCCAGAAGAGAAGAGAATTGCAGGATTAACAATGAGTAATGAATAATGAGTAATGAGTAATTGCGTAAGTAATAACTTATTACTCATTTTTCCTTTTAGTATTCATTAGTCATTCATCATTAACCATTATACTATGGCGGACGATCAGAAAAAGAAGCAACAGCAACAACCGGATAATCAAATTAATATAGAGCTTTCAGAAGAAATGGCGGAAGGCGTGTATGCCAACCTGGCCATGATTGCCCATTCTAACAGTGAATTTGTAATTGATTTTATCCGCCTAATGCCGGGAGTACCTAAAGCAAAAGTGAAATCCAGAGTAATTGTTACCCCTGAGCACGCCAAACGCTTACTTAATGCTTTGAAAGAAAACATCCGGAAATATGAAGACACCTTCGGCACAATAAAACAGACCGAAGAAAACTTCAATTTTCCAATGAATTTTGGCGGAACAATGGGTGAAGCTTAGAGATATGCTTTCATTTTCTCACTAAACAAGAAAAGCTGCTTTAAAAAGCAGCTTTTCTTGTTTTATATAGCTCTCAGCGGGGTTTACCATGTAACTAATTGGGTGTTAAACTAGTTAAATAGGATATACTCATTAAACCTATATAAACCTATTAAACCCTATGGACTCTCCAATTCTGCATAATATTGCCGGTTTTATATTTATATTTTCTGCTGTACTTTTAACGGCCGGTATAATCCGGCCAATGATCGTACTCTGGTGGACAAATCATAAAACACGGGTAAAAGTATTAACTGTATATGGATCATTAGCGTTGATTACAGGCATTATCTATTTTGCTACTATCAACCCGGAAGGCGATGGAAGAAAAGATGTAGCTACCCCTAATAGTGCAACTCAGCAAGATGGTGTGCAGGGAGGCGATGCCAATCAGTAATACTTTTTTCGCTAACTTATCTGTTGCGTTCCATCAATAAATGCCATATTATTACGTTTTTACAGCACAACTTACGGTATTTATTGACTGTCCAAACATATGTTTTTAAAACATACCATTTCTTATATTTTTATTCATTTGTTGTCGCTATATCTGCTTGCCGGATGTTCAGGCGACAACAATTCTACAAAATCAGAAAAAAACAATCCTTCCTCCACTACTACAGAAAAAACCGGTGAGGAGGCTGCTGTGGCAACTCCATCCGAAAGTATAAGCCGGGTCAATTTATACCTGGAGACTTCCGCCAGCATGGCTGGTTATTTGAGTGGTGCTACTGAGTTTAAAGATGAACTAGCCAACCTGGTTTCGCAACTCGACAAACTACAAAACCAGAATACCATTGCCAATACAGGCTATTTTATCATTCCTAAAGATACAGCGGTTCAAAAAGTGGATGATGCCGGTGCTTTCCTCAATCTGCTTAAAAGCCCTAAAAATGCGATCGGCGCTAATTCGTTAATCGTAGATATATTTACGATGCTGCAATCCCGCAACAATGCTCAAACAGTGAACATTTTTGTGTCTGATTTTATTTTGTCAGACTTTGACATTACGAATAAATCCATTATTCAGGGACAAGTAAACCGGATTTTTAACCGTTACCAAACAGCAAATACGGCAACTTCTATTTATGCATTTACTTCACAATTTAATGGAAAGTATTATCCATACCCGCGTGGGGTGCAGGAATACAAAAATGTAACCCGGCCCTATTATATCTGGATATTTGGGAATAGCCAAAAAGTAGATGCCTTAAATAAAGCGCTCAAGAAAAGTGGATTTTCACCGGAAGAAGAATTGCATTTCGGGTTTGACTTTAATGCAAATCCAACTTTTAAAGTAATGAACTATGCCGGAAAGCAAGGCGACTTTGTAGTTGCTAGGAATAACCAGGGGCTGGAAGATGTGCAATTATACCGCAACAGGAATTTAGAACTAGGAATAGGAATAGATTTGTCAGCCTTCCCGGATAAAATAACTGCCAACCGGTATATTACCAAAAACCTTCAGTTTGAAGGAAAAAATGTAGAGGGTGAAATAGTGTCTGTACAACCCATAAGTAAAGTTCAGCTGCAAAAAAGTGATAACACACTCGTGGAAACTAACAACCTAACTCACCTGGCTACAGTACAAATAGCTACCATCCGGGGAAAACAAGGAAGTTTTACACTCACCTTAGCTAAAACAGATACGCCGTGGTATGAGGAATGGAATACAGATGACGACAGCAATGCCGAAAAAAATGAAGGGAAGACCTTTGCCTTAGCTTATCTGATAGAAGGAGTAAAACAGGCCTACAGAGATAATACCGATTATTTTACTATTACCGTACCAGTAGTAAAGGAGTAAAGTTATTTAAAATAAGTAGCATGCTTTACTACTTTCTGATAAAAGATACGTTCAGTAAGTACTCTACTTAATTTAATAATATAGGAGCCATTTCAGCACATTAATATATATTCTCTATGCAGGAGTTTTTCACCTTCTTATATGAATTATTTATAGGCGAACATCCCAATGAAGCAGCCTTAATCCGGAACGAAGTGTTTCCGAGTGTAGGGTTACTTACTTTATTCATTACCCTGCTAATGGTACTGCTTTACTATTATGGAATGAATAGCCTAAGTACACGGGCAAGGTTTAACTATACCGGGTATTGGATAGGCGTTATGCTGGTAAATGCCATTATTTGTTTCGTAGTTGCCTTAAACAAAATAGCCAATGGCCTAGAGGTACACTTTGATGATTATGAACCATATTTCTATTACTTTGCTGTAGAAAATGCATTTTACAGTATCTTCTTTTTCCTGCTGTTTTCGTTAATATTCAAAACCTGGAGTAAGCATGCACCTTACGTACCCTTTAAATTTCCAATGAGGTAGGTAAACAAGGGGATTAGCTCAGGTATATTTTTAGTCATTTTACGAGTGAAGAACATTTTCTGGAAAAGATAATTTCTTCTGTTATTTCTATATACGTCAGATTTCCAACGTCGAATTCATGAGCAAACTCTTTTTATTTGGTATAGGTGGTACAGGTGCCAGAGTAATAAAATCGTTAACGATGCTGATGGCGGCCGGTGTAGAGGTGAAAGCATCCCGTATTGTACCCATTCTCATAGACCCGGATGCCCGTAATGGTGACACGGTCCGGACCATGAATTTGCTAAAGTTATATAAGAACATTCATCAAGAGCTGGGCAGCCGGGAAAGAGGCTTTTTTAAAACAGATATTTCTACCCTCCAAGATGTATGGAACGACAAAGATGGCAAACTTAGCTCGGGATTTAATTTTCCTTTCCTTGCTAATAACGAAACCTTCGAGAATTTCATAGATTTTCATAACCTTTCTAACCGTTCGCAGGATTTACTGAGCTTGTTATTCGGCAAGCAAAGCCGGGAAAGCACACTGGAAGTTGGCTTCAAAGGAAATCCCAACATTGGCAGTATTGTGCTGAACAAGCTTACAGAATCGCCTGAGTTTACGTCTTTCGGCAAAGCTTTCAATCCTGGCGACCGCATATTTATTATCAGTTCCATTTTTGGCGGTACAGGCGCCTCGGGTTTTCCATTGCTGCTGAAGAAATTCCGAAGTACAGAATCTACGTATGCTGGGGCAGGCGCTATAAATAATGCCATTATTGGGGCCCTTACCGTAAAACCATATTTCGGCCTGCACGACAGCGATAACAGTGCTATTGATTCCAATACATTTATAACCAAAACAAAAGCAGCTCTTTCTTATTACCTGCATAACCTGAAAGGCTTAAATGCCCTGTATTATGTAGCAGATACCATTAATAAAAGTTATCAGAATAGTGAAGGAGGGGAAGAGCAAAAAAACCAGGCGCATATTGTAGAACTGATTGGAGCCCTATCTATACTGGATTTTCTGGATTACCGCGATAGCGAGTTAAACGAAGGCCGAACCTTGTATCATGAATATGGCTTGAAGAGTGATGCAAAAAATGCCAGCCAGGTAGAATTTGGCCATTTATCTGCCGAAACCAAAAATAAGATTGGGCAACCACTTACCCAGTTGAAAGTATTTGCTAAGCACTATACAGAGCATTTACGCGAGGCTACCCGGCATCCCTATTACGAAAGTCTGGAACTGAACCGCAAACTGGATACAGAGCCTTTTTATAAAGATTTAAACACCTTTTTTCAGAACCATTTTTATCCCTGGCTAAAAGAACTCTCAGAAAACGAACGGTCATTACGCTTGTTTAATCTGAACAATGAACTGAGTTTATTGATTTCCGGGGGCAAACCTATTCGGGAAGGTAAAATTTTCAAATCAGCCGTAGATTTTACCTATCTGGATGGGATTTTCACTAACCTGCGTACATCTATTATCCGCGATAAATCACCAAAGGATTTTATGGAACTGATGTATCAGGGAACAGGCAAGTTGTATGAGGAAAATATCAAGCCTTTGCCGTAATAAATAGAGGAGCCATCAACGTAGCACCAATTCTATTTAATTGCGGGTAACTAAAACTTTCATTCCATGAACAATAAATTCACGCTACATAAAACAAAAAATCCCACAGATGAAGGCTGGCACCAGATCAGTGGAGCCATCAACAGCGATCAGATTGTAGAAATAGCCGATACAGAAGGCCGCAAAGCAACCCGTGGGCTTACATCTGTACCTAGCCCGTTTGCCAGAATGCATCTGTTCGCTACGGCCTTTGATATGGTGAACAAAGATGGCCATACCCAGGATTCTGTCTATCACCGCATGGTTTCCCAGTGTCTGGATATGTTGGAGCTGCTGTTTAATTACCAGGGATACAAAAAAGCCAAAGCTAATTTGAGTATTACCAAATGGAGCCGCGACAATGAAATACAGGCGATGTTAGGTAGCCCACACGCCAACCAGCGTTTGTTAGGCAAAACATTGCAACTGTTTCTAGAGCAAGAAGGCGATACAGGTACATTTAACAGTGTGCGCGATATATACATCATTAAATATGATTATCAACTGATTGGAGGCTCGTCGCCGCTAACCTTATTTTTCACCAATCCCGATCTGAAGCCAATAGACCTGAAAACACCCAAAGGCGACCGGTATTTTGAGCGGAATGTAGCTCTGCATCAGCGGCACGAAGATTTTCAGAAATACCTTTATAAATTATTCAGAACTAGTTCGGAGCTGAAACGTTCGTGCCGGACAATGTTTGAATACATTATAGAAAGCCGCGACGAATATGCGTCAAGAGAGATAAAAAATGCCTTGTATGATATAGATAATACGTATCAGCCGGGCGATTTAGCAGGTGAGTATGATTTTCTGCGGGATGATGAGAATAATATTGTTACCATTGATGGCGTAGAGTTTGTGCAGAAACGCCCGGAAAGTGGAGGAATTGAAGCCAAAAGTGATTTTACCATTAACCATAATTCTGCAAAAACCATTGCAGGTACTAAGCCCTTAGTGCTAAAAAATGGCTTCGACCGCACAAATATGAATTATGTGGCCGGACCATGGAGCCCGAACACAAAAGTGCCTCTGAAAGATCCTATGCCTTTAAATCAGCGGGTATTACCAGACACACATACGGTCTATCCTTACCTAACCATTGGCGATTTTCTGGAAGATTACATCATTAAGCTTCCTTATGGAGTAAATGAAAGATACTTTGTTACCGGAAAGCACAACGCCAGTCTCACGCAAGACAAAGTATTTCCTTACCTGCTGCCAATCAACCGCCGCTATTTCGACTATTTCGAACTGGAAGATCTTCAGCGGCACCTGAATTTTGAAATTAAAGAATCCAGCCTGGCAGGGGAACGGATTACCGTACGGCTGAATATTCCGATCCGCAAAGGAGAAATTAATTTTGAAAAAACTTATTATCCGAAGTTGCAGGATTATCCAACGCTGGAACGCAAAGATGAAGATGGAGAGATAGTAAACTGCAAAGTAGGCCTGGGTATTTTTCCTTTCTACAAAGTAATTAACCAGCCGCAGTATAATAACTATTACAAATTGATGCTGATTGATGTAGACGACCGGGAAGATTTGATTAATGAAGAATATGACCTGAAGTTTTTCTCGGCTAATGTAGATCTGGAAGGCAATGTGAAGAAAAATAACCGCCGTTCTAAAAAAGAAGAGCTCATAGGCTCATCTACTTATTATGAAGTCGACCGGGCTTTCGATTATGTGGAAATATATCCGCAACGGATCAGGCGGCAAGAGATCAAAGGCTTAATTATACCTAAATGGCGTCCGGTAAATATTGGCGGGCGCACATTTACATTTGCCATAGATTTTGGCACCACCAATACGCATATTGCCTATGCTGATGACCTGAATCCTATGCCGCGACCGTTTAATATTGGCGAGGAAGATGTGCAGGTAGGTATGCTCAATAAACCTGCTGATGTAGAATCCAGTGATAAAACGTTGGTAGCAGCTAAATATACCAGAGGACTAAGCAACCTACGTGAAGCACTTATTTTACAAGAACGGGAGTTTGTGCCTTCTATCATTGGAGCAGATTTTGGTTCTAATTTCCGCTTTCCGGTACGCACAGCCATCAGTGAAACAGAAAATTTTAAGATAGAACCGGCAGTCTTATTAGGCAACCTTAATATTGCCTTTAGTTTTGAGAAAGAACGCCTGGACAGAAAAGCACCCGTAAAAACCAACCTTAAGTGGCAGTCGCAGCTGGATGTAAAAGGAATGCAGCGGATTGAAGCTTTCTTCAAAGAAATGCTCGTGCTGATAAAGAATAAAATTATATTGAATAGTGGCGATCCGGCAAAGTCCCGCATTGTCTGGTTTTCACCCTTGAGTATGAGTGATTATCAGAAAGGCGACTTCCAGGAGACCTGGCAACGGAATTTTGAGGCTATTTTTGGTAACAGTGGCACCCTTACCCATATAACTGAGTCGGTGGCTCCCTTCTATTTCTTGCGGAGAACAAACCAGTTGGTGGCGGGCGAGAATATTATCAACATAGATATAGGGGGCGGCACAACCGACGTACTATTATTTGTAGGCCAACAGCCCCGTTTCGGATCATCTTTTAAATTTGGTGCTAATGCGATTTGGGGAGCTGGGTTTAATGCCCATGAATTCCATGACAAGAGCAACGGATTCTTACAGGCGTTCAAAAAACAAGCCCGGAAAGATGCAGCCAGCACTCGTAAATCCTCTACTGGCGATAACGCTAATATAGAGGAATTTTATAATGACCTGATTCATTATGGTTCCGATGCAGATGTTACTCTGGCTTCAGCGGATATAATTAGTTTCTTATTTAATTATGATGAGGAAGCAAGGCCACAGCTAAAATTCAGCGACTTTATCCGCAATGATAAACACCTGAAGATTATTTTGCTGCTGCATTATAGTGCAGTTATTTACCACATAGCCCAGCTGATCAACCATGTGAAAGAGCATAAAGACCCGTCTATTGTTATACCCAGGTATTTTGTGTTCAGTGGCAAAGGTAGTTTGTATATTAATGCGTTAGGCGGCGCTAGCGGCAAAGGAATCCGGCTGGTTACCAAACATATTCTAGAAAGTGTATGCGGACCCCATGGCTTAGCTATACCAGCTAATTTCGAATTGATATTGACCAAAGAGCCCAAAGAAGCGACAGCTAATGGAGGCGTATTAGCCAACCAGAATGGTTCAGGGCCAGATATTACACATATTGTGCTCACCGGTGCGCAAGAAACAAGTACACCAGGGCAACGGATAAAATACGGAGAAATAAGCCCGGAACTGCAAACCAGTGTACTGGACAATGCCAGAAAGTTGCTAAACCTGGTACTAGACAATGAAGAGCTAAACCTGAAAAACTACTTTGGGATAGATACAGATTTGGATTTGGTAAAACGAAGCATCGAAATGCATTTGAGGGATGGGCTGCAGGAAGGATTGGCGGGTTTTGTCAACAACAAAGAACCTTTGGAAGAAACCTTGTTTTTTTATCCATTCATTCATAGCTTGGTACATCTTTCCAAAGAACTCAATACCACCTATTATGCGTAAATTCGGAAATTATCTAGTTATCAAACCTGCTTTTCCTACCTGGTCTTTTTTCCTTTTCTATAGCCTGCTTTGCCTGCTATCGGTAGATCTGTATGCCCAGAGCAGCAAAAAAGAGCTATACGAGCAGACGATTGATCGGTTTAATTTTTCAACGATTCAGTATGTATTGGCAGATGATAAGCAAAAGCCGGAAGCAGGTAAATTAGCTTCTCAATTAGACGGATTGCAAGGCAATGCAGACTCCTTACTCAGTAAAATTGTGGGGGTGTATGGCCCCAATTCCAAAACACAAATCCTGAGTGCTACCATAAATGGGTTTAAAAATAAGTATGTGGAAGACCGGGCATTGGGCCGGCAGTTTGCAGATGTAGGGAAGTTTATCCGGGAAGACAGAAAAGGGAAAAGTTATCTGCCTCAACTTGAAAAAGACCTGCAAAGCATAGAAGAAGAAGCACTTTTGAAAGCTTCAACTCTGGCTGGCACTGATAATACACAAGCACAAATGCAAAATGCCTCTTTGACTTCAGCCAGTACGATGTCAAAGGTAGCACAGGGCCCTGCCTCCCAACAGGCAGAACTGCCAACCTGGGTAATTTTGTTAATCGGTCTAATTGGTGTCGTTTCTTTGGCCAACCTTTACTTGTATTACAAAATTTTTCAACGAAGACGTACCTCCAGCTCCAGTAAAGAAGACTCGCATAGAACGGTATACCAAGTACGCGATTTTGAAATTTTTCCACGTATCGAAAAGAATGCAGAGGCGTTGGAAAAGAAGATAGAAGACCTTAGAAAAGAAATGTATGCGATGGTAGGAGAACGCAAAAATGGTGCGGTAACCACGACAGAACAGGTTAAACTACCAGCTGCCCCCCCCGTGGCTGTTGAGCAGAGAGATTCTTTACCTAAGCCAGTGGTGCAAACTACAGCCGTAGAGCCAGGAAAAGTGGTGGAATTCCAGCTCAACAAGCCTGCCGTGGATTCTCCTAAAACGCTGAAGAAATATGCCGACTACCCAAAAGAAAATGGTTTTGTAATGTCGCAGTTACAAGATAGCAGCGACCGGCGCAGTATCTATGAACTTACCATTCCGCCAGATAGTGACTACGCCCAGTTTACCATAGTGGACAATAAAGAGCTACACGAATATGCCATACAAAACCGGGAGAGGTTATTAAAAGATGCCTGTGATTTTGAAGTTTCTTCTTCGCAACATACCAAAATAGAAGTACTCAGGCCGGGAAAATTGCAAAAAAATGGCAACACCTGGCAAATCCGCCATAAAGCGCAGATAAAATTTGTGTAAGCATGCAGACAGATATGGATTTAGTGCGGTTGCTGGAAATTGTATGTATTGCCATAATTCTGCTGATCCAGTTTTATCAGTTTATACAAAATAAACGGAAAATAAACAACCTGAAAGATGTTTACCCAGATGAAGGTCTGGAAATTGTTCAGATAGAAGAAGCAGAAGGGCTTAAGTTGATCAATCCCAATAATGATTTTCACCGGGAGTTTATTCATATACTATCGGCTACCAATTTATATCTGCAAAAAAACCGGGGTGCGGCTGCCGATTTTAATATACTCAAAGACATTTCGGAACGCGAGTCGGATGCCCTGGAGAATGACATAGAAGCTAACATTGCCCTTCCGCTATATGTAGGTTTGCTGGGGACTTTCCTGGGAGTAATTATTGGGTTAATCCGCATAGCTTTTTTTACAGGTATAAACGATTCCTCCATACAATCTTTTCTAGGTGGCGTACTCATCGGAATGGCTGCTAGCGCCTGTGGGTTGTTACTCACCACGTTAGGTAATTATTACCTAAAACAAGCCAAACTTCGCAGGGATAGGAACAAGAACAACTACTATACATTTTTACAGGCCGAATTATTGCCTTCCCTGTCATCAGATATGGCTAGCAGTTTGGTTAGCTTAAAAGATAATTTAGATGCTTTTAATCAGGAATTCTCACAAAACATTTCTTCTTTCAAAGGAACGGTAGCTGGCATCACAGAGAACCTATCTCTTCAAAAAGATTTTTTAGAAATGCTGCAAAAAGGCGGCTATCAGCAAATCGTGCAAGCTAATGTAGACGTGTTCGACAGAATTGAGAAAAGTATGCCTGTTCTGGATAAATTTATCCGATCCATAGAAGAAGCAAATGTGCTCACTGAACAAAGCAAAGCTTCTTTTTCTGCTATTAAGCAGATTATGGATGATTTAAAAGGGTTCCGGGAAGGTATTCATGGATTAGGCCGTTATATACAGGAAAACGATAATCTGATAGAGAAACAGGTACGTTACCTGAACGCCTATATCCAGACAGCCGGACAGGCCACCGACAGCATGGGCAAGCATTTCGATAAAGCAGATGATGCCATTACCCGGTTTGTAGAGAAGCGAATTCAGACGTTAATGGAAGATTCGCGTAAAGCCGCTGTACAGATAGAGGAGTATTTTGCCCAACTGAGGGAAGATAATATACATGTGGCTCTGGCCAAACAGATAGATTCGCTGAAAAAAGAAATAGAGCAACTCAACAACAGCCGGGAAAATTACCGCTTTGCTACCCAATTAGCCAATCAGCCGGCTGTTTCCCGCTCAGAGTCAGCACCAACCATTATCCGGGAGGTAGTACCAGCAGAAGTAAAGAAAAATGATTTTGTGAACTCTCCGGCGTTTAAAATATTCGTTTATGTAAGCACCGTTTTCTATGGTGTAGCATTAGCCGCCTTTATTGGGTTTCTGTTAGCCCGATTTATGAACACATGATATTTCCATGTACGACGTCCGCCCAACGGGATGAGAAGAACAAGGGAGATTCTATGTGGTCATTAAAAATCATTATTTACACATGAAAAGCAAAAGCACCAATGTATTCTGGGCAAGTTATGCTGATCTGATGACAGCCTTATTTATCGTGATGCTGGCTTTGTTCATATTGAGCTATAAACTTTTTCAGGACAGGCAAAGTGAACTGATTGTACTAGCAAACCAATACCAGAAAATACGTGAAATAGAAGCCGCTTTAAGTGCCCTGGAAGGCGAATATTTTCGTTTCGATTCGGTAAACCGCCGTCATGAACTTAAACTGGATATTGCTTTCCGGTCTGGCAAAGCAGATATTGCTCCCGCCTATTATAATGAATTGAAAGAAGCAGGGGAGAAGTTAACCAATACGATTAAAAACATTAAAACTGACCAGCCGGTGCGGTATGTTGTTATTATTGAGGGGATGGCCGCCAGATACACCACGCAGAAAGACTTATGGAAGAATACCAGTGAACGTGATTTTACGTATGGGTTGAGTTATCAGCGGGCGCTGGCTTTATATAAGTTCTGGGAAAATAATGGCATCGAGTTTGACCGAAATACTTTTGAGGTAATTATTGCCGGAAGCGGCTTTTTTGGTGCGGGCAGATACAGCGGTGCAGAAGAAGCAAGAAATAAACGGTTTCTAATTCAGGTAATACCAAAAATAGGTGTATTGGAAAAGCGGTAGTCTTAATTGCAAGGCAAAATTCAGGAAACAAAACCAATCTTTATCTGTTCTCCTTCGTAGGCTGGGTATAACCATAATTCACTTCTTTGATTTCTCACCAGATGATGTTCGAAAATACGCTTGCTTTTGCCCGAAAACTAGATGCAGAAGATCCCTTAAAAAATTACCGGGAGCAATTTTATATTCCTCAGCAAAACGGAAAAGAGGTTATTTATTTCTGTGGCAACTCTCTGGGCTTACAGCCAAAATCTGTTCGGAAGCTAGTAGAAGAAGAATTGGAAAAATGGCAAAATTTGGCTGTAGAAGGCCACTTTACTGGCGATAATCCCTGGTTTACCTATCACAAACAATTTAAAGAGCCTGTTGCCAGATTAGTAGGAGCTTTGCCTCATGAGGTGATTGTGATGAATAACCTCACCACTAACTTGCATCTGATGTTGGTATCTTTCTATCAGCCTTCTGGGAAACGTATTAAAATCATCACCGAAAAAGGTGCTTTTCCTTCCGATCAATATGCCCTGGAGTCGCAAGTGCGGTATCATGGGCATAATCCGGATGAAGTTATTATAGAGCTTGCGCCTAGAGAAGGAGAGTGTACGCTAAGAACTGAGGATATTATATCTACAATTGAGCAGCATAGCCAGGAATTAGCATTGGTTATGATGGGCGGGTTAAATTACTACACCGGCCAGGTATTCGATATGCAGGCCATCACTGATGCCGGGCATAAAGCCGGGGCGTATGTTGGTTTTGATTTAGCGCACGCGGCCGGCAATATTATGTTGGACCTACACGCATGGCAGGTTGACTTTGCCGTTTGGTGCACTTACAAATACCTTAATTCTAGCCCTGGAGGAGTAGCAGGCGCCTTTATTCATGAGAAACATGCAGCCAATACACAGTTGCCCCGCTTTGCCGGATGGTGGGGACATAGGGAGGAAGAGCGTTTTCAGATGAAAAAAGGGTTTATACCAATTTATGGCGCAGACGGATGGCAACTGGCTAATGCTCCTATCTTACTAATGGCTGCACATAAAGCAGCGCTAGCTATTTTTGATGAAGTTGGTATGGAAGCTGTTTCCCGGAAAAGTAAAAAGCTCACCGGCTATCTGGAATATATGCTGAAGAGCAATCCTGTTATGGAAAAACGTATTCAAATAATTACGCCAGAAAATCCTGCTGAACGAGGAAGTCAACTATCATTGCTGGTAAAAGAAGGAGGGAAGCAGTTGTTTGAGGCTATCTCCGCAGCAGGCGTAATAGCCGACTGGCGGGAACCTAATGCCATAAGGGTAGCACCAGCCCCATTGTATAATTCATTTGAGGAAGTTTTTAGGTTTCATGAGATACTTTCCGGTCACTTACGCTGAATTATATATACGCGGATGATAAAACAAAAAAGGCATTGGTTTCTACCAATGCCTTTTTACTATATGAAAAATATGTTAAGATACTTTCTTGGCCACTGTAGTGATGATCAGATTTTCACTCTTTCCATCATGATCAGCTAAAATAGTATCTCCTTCTGAAACTTCGCCTTTCAAAATTTCCTCGGCTACTGGATCTTCCAGGTATTTCTGAATAGCTCTGTTTAAAGGACGTGCACCATATTGTGGATCGAACCCTTTCTCAGATAAGAAATCTTTGGCTTTCTCAGTCAACTCTATTCTATACCCTAATGCAGTTAACCTGTTAAACAATTTACCCAGAGTTAAATCAATAATCTTATGAATATGCTCCCGTTGTAAAGAATTAAATACAATTACATCATCCAAACGGTTCAGGAACTCCGGAGAGAAAGCTTTACGCAGTGCATTGGCAATGGTACTCTTCATCAGATCATCTGAATTTTCAGATTTGGCTCTGGTGCTGAAACCAATACCGGCACCAAAATCTTTCAAGTCACGCACCCCAATGTTGGAGGTCATAATGATGATGGTGTTTCTAAAGTCAACTCTTCTACCAAGGCCATCGGTTAATATACCATCGTCTAACACCTGCAACAGCAAGTTAAACACATCCGGGTGAGCTTTTTCAATCTCATCTAGTAAGATTACGCTGTAAGGCTTTCTTCTGATCTTTTCTGTCAGCTGGCCCCCTTCTTCGTAACCCACATATCCGGGAGGCGCTCCCACTAAGCGGGATACGGAGAATTTCTCCATATACTCACTCATATCTATACGCACCAGTGCATCTTCTTTGTCGAACAAATAAGTTGCCAGTACTTTAGCAAGCTCTGTTTTACCAACACCTGTAGGACCCAAGAATACAAAGGAACCAATAGGCTTTTTAGGATCTTTCAGACCTACTCTGGTACGCTGAATGGCTTTAACCAGTTTACTAATGGCATCATCCTGGCCAATTACTTTGCCCTTTAGCTCATTCCCCATCTCCAGTAATTTATTGCCTTCGTTCTGAGCTACACGTTTCGTAGGAATACCAGTCATCATCGCAATTACCTCCGCTATGTTTTCTTCCTGCACATTATATCTGCGCTGTTTGGTATCTTCTTCCCAAGCATTTTTAGCTCTATCCAATTGTTCCAGCAAACGCTTCTCCTTATCTCTCAACTGGGCAGCTTCTTCATACTTCTGGCTTTTTACAACCTGGTTTTTCTCCTTCTTGATATTTTCAATCTGCTCTTCCAGCTTCAGAATATCATCTGGCACCGTAATATTATTTATATGCACCCGTGCACCTGCCTCATCCATTACGTCAATTGCTTTATCAGGCAAAAATCTGTCGCTGATGTAACGGTCAGATAGTTTTACGCAAGCCTCAATTGCTTCAGGTGAATAGATGACATGGTGATGGTCTTCATATTTTTCCTTGATGTTGGTAAGGATTTCAATGGTTTCTTCCGGAGAAGTAGCATCTACCATTACTATCTGGAAACGTCTGGCCAGCGCGCCATCTTTTTCGATATATTGACGGTATTCATCCAGCGTAGTAGCTCCAATACATTGTATATCTCCACGGGCCAAGGCAGGCTTAAACATGTTGGATGCATCCAGAGAACCAGAAGCGCCACCGGCACCTACAATGGTATGTAACTCATCAATAAACAGAATTACTTCCGGGGATTTTTCCAGCTCATTCATTACTGCTTTCATCCGCTCTTCAAACTGGCCGCGGTATTTAGTACCTGCCACCAGAGAAGCCAGATCCAGGGTAACTACCCGCTTACCAAACAACACTCTGGATACTTTCTTGTGAATAATGCGCAAGGCCAGGCCTTCAGCAATCGCTGTTTTACCAACGCCAGGCTCTCCAATTAAAATTGGGTTATTCTTTTTACGGCGGCTCAGAATTTGCGCTACCCGCTCAATTTCTTTCTCCCGGCCTACAATAGGATCAAGCTTGCCTATTTCAGCAAGTTTAGTTAAATCGCGTCCAAAATTATCGAGCACCGGAGTTCTTGATTTTTCAGAAGGATTTTTACCGGATGATTCTTTGCCACTACCGCTACCACTGCCAAACATACGGGCATTGTCTTCATCGTTGTCATCCGTATCCGGACCAGACATTGGGTTGTGCGAATGATACTCAAGTAATTCTTTAATTACTTCATAGTTTATATCAAACTTGGCTAAAATTTGTGTGGCAATGTTATCTTCATCGCGCAGGATAGACAAGAGCAGATGCTCTGTGCCAATCAGCTGGCTTTTGAAAATTTTAGCCTCTAAATAAGTTATTTTCAGTACTTTTTCTGACTGACGAGTAAGAGGAATATTAGCCAGGTTCTTGACATTATTCGTTGCTGTACCTTTAGTAGCTTGCTCTATAGATGTTCTTAATTCGTCTAACGATATACCTAGCTTTTTAAGTAACCCCACAGCCACCCCTTCTCCTTCGCGAATCATGCCAAGCAGTAAGTGCTCCGTGCCAATATAATCATGGCCTAAACGAAGTGCTTCTTCCCTGCTCAACGAAATTACCTCTTTTACTCTGTTTGAGAATTTTGCTTCCATACTTCAGGAGTATTATAATAAATGAGAGAATTTTTCAATTAATGTAAATAAAGTTAAGGATAACTATTTGTATAGTTTACAACTGAACTATACGAATACTATGTGATAAATACAAATTTTAAAAGATTGCAGTAAAATAATAACGCAAACAAAAAGAAATTTGTTTGTAAATCAATAATTAAAGTATCACAGATTGACGGATTATTTCAAGCGACCGGGGGCCTTCACAAAACAATACATCGATGATACTCAAGTTAGAGACAAAATTGTTGCCAAAGTTTTGTCTATATCTTACAGGTGTATATAAATTACTATTTTTATCTCCTGATTTTGGATGAATGGCTGATCTGAAGTCTTTTACGGCAATTTCTTCCGTGCTTTTATAACTGTCTGTAAAATTTATTTTCTTATTTACTTTAAGTAAACTTAGACAATTTGTCAGCAAATCCAGGTTCAGATCAAACAAATATTTATATTTTTTTACATAAACTCTTTCAAAAAAATCTGCATAGTGCTCAAAAAAAGGCGCTTTGCCGTATGCCGAATAAATAGTACGCCAGTGATCTGTTAGCCATTTCTGCGTATAATCTATCTGCACATCCCGAATCAGCTGTTTACTGTTGCCTTTTACTATGGGCACTGACAATATGGCTACTTTAGTAGCGGTAAGTATATGGCACCGGTTCCGGTAACTTTGTTTCTGATAATGTTCATGTGCCTCAATATATACCGTATCATATTTTAATAAGCACGCAAAGTATTCTAAACAAGGGAGGTACTGCAATTCTACTACTGCACTCTTTGCAGGCATATCAAATTTTTAATCCGAGGAAATATCCTTTCAATAACTTTGTTCCATAAATAAAATAAAAAGAATGAATTTAGCAAATTGACTAAAAAATAATTGCTAAGAAATGTACTTTGACTGAGGAACAGACCTGTTAGAGTAAAAAGAATATTGAAATATTACTAATTGATATCTATGTTTTTAATAACCAGTATATCCCGGTTGCCCTTCCGTGTGTTATATGCCCTTTCCGATTGCTTGTTTTTTGTCTTGTACTATGTGTTAAAATACAGGAGAGAAGTAGTCAAAAGAAACCTTGTAAATGCTTTTCCTGAAAAATCCACAGAAGAGATTGGTCTTATAGCAAAAGAGTTTTACCGCAACCTCACAGATGTAATTGTAGAAACAGTAAAAGCCTTAACCATATCTGACCAGGAGTTGAATAGCCGGATACATGTACTAAACTTTGATGCATGTATGAGAGAATTAACCAATAACCAATCTATTATTGTGATGGCTTCGCATCAAGCTAACTGGGAGTGGTTGCAACTGGTATTTTCCGCTAATCTGGCTAAAAAACATATTGCTGTAGATGCAGTATACAAGCCCTTGCATAATCAATTCTCTGAACGATTGATGCTTGCCATCCGGACACGTTTTGGCTCTTATCCACTACCAATGAATAAACTACCTAGGGAGATAGTGAGCCGTAGACCCATTACCCGGATTATTGCCATGGTCGCCGATCAGATGCCGGCCCCTGAAACCGCCTACTGGACCCAGTTTTTAAATCAGGATACTCCATTTTTTACCGGGGCAGCAAAAATAGCCCAGCGTACTGGCTATCCGGTTTTTTATGTAGGCATGAGAAGAATTAGAAGGGGTTATTATGAGGTATATGCTCATCCATTAAAGGTAGAGCCGGTTACCAGTAATCTGGATCATTCTATTATAGAGGCGTATGTGCAGGAAGTAGAAAAAGCCATCAAGCTATCCCCTGCTCAATGGCTGTGGTCACATAAACGGTGGAAGCATAAACGGGCAAAAACTATAGTAGATGAAGGGCAGTAAAATCTTATTGTTGTTGTCTATCTACTATTCATACCTACATAACTCGTCCTGTCTAGCGTTCTTATTTCTTTTTTCGCTGCTTTACAAATATTGGTTAATATCGCCTAGCCCCTGGCGTACTACTACAAATTCATCCTGGGTGCAATCCACAATAGTAGAAGCTACATTATTGCCATAACCTCCGTCAATTACAAAATCTACTTGTTTCTTAAACTTTTCAAAGATCAGTTCAGGATCAGTAGAATATTCTATAACCTCATCATCGTCTTTAATAGAGGTAGTAACAATGGGGTTGCCAAGTTCATTTACAATGGTCCGGGCAATGGAATTATCCGGCACCCGGATACCTACTGTTTTTTTAGGGGTATGCAAGATACGGGGTACATTGTTGCTGGCATTTAGTATGAATGTAAAAGGGCCAGGCAAAGCTTTTTTCATAATTTTGAATGTGGGGGTGCTTACGACAGCATACTCTGAAAGGTGGCTTAAGTCATAACAGATAAATGAAAGGTTAATTTTCTCAGGCTTGATCCCCTTAATCTGGCATACTCTCTCTACCGCTTTCTGGTTATGAATATCACACCCCAGCCCATAGACCGTATCAGTTGGGTAAATGCCTACACCTCCGTTTTTCAGGATGTTTGCTATCTGGATAATTTTTTTCATCTCAGGGTTCTGAGGATAGATCTTCAGGAATGTAGCTGACATAACAGGAAGTTGAGGTTTAAGGTGAGCGAATGTATTAAATATACTAAACTGATTACAGGATATAAACTAGGGTACATACTAATTTTGTGTATGTTGGGTTACTCATATAGCTAATAGCTGCAAATGCAAGAGTTTTGCTACCTGTTGAATTAAATTTACATAAGACTGCAACACATATTGGCCGAATACGTGCAGACACATTACACAGCATATCAGACAAATTAGTAATTTTGTTTCATGTTTAAATCAAAGAAGTTACTGGCCGGAGTAATTATCACGTTCTCTATTCTTCTGGCTACTTTTTCCTTTTATATCTATCAGGTAGTGAAAACACCCAATCTACAGGTAGATAAACAGGATACGTATTTATATATTCCAACCGGAGCCACGTATGAAACGGTACTAGACTCTATTCAGCGGAAAGACATTGTGCACGACATTATGTCTTTCAGGTTACTGGCTAAAATGCTCGACTATCCGGAAACAGTAAAACCTGGCCGCTACCTGATTAAAAAGGATATGGGTAACCGGGATGCCTTGTTAATGCTCCGTGCAGGCAGGCAGTCGCCTGTGAAGTTAACGTTTAACAATATACGGCTGAAAGAAGAACTGGCCGGCAGGCTTACCCGTAATCTGGAAGCCGATTCAGCCACTTTCAATCAACTGATTACGGATAAAGAAGTAGTAAGCCGCTACGGATTTGATACCACGACTATTATGTGTATGTTTCTGCCCAATACCTATGAAATGTATTGGAATACTTCCGCAGAAAAACTACTGGAACGGATGTACAAAGAGTATACTTCTTACTGGACAGAAGAACGGTTGCAAAAAGCAAAAGACTTAAATTTTACGCCCGTGCAAGTATCCATCCTGGCATCTATTGTACAGGCTGAACAAGCGCAAAAAGCCGATGAGAGACCCAAAGTGGCAGGTTTGTATATTAACCGTCTGCGGACAGGAATGCCCTTGCAAGCAGACCCAACCTTAGTATTTGGCTTAAGGAATTTCGGATTGAAACGGATTTTAAAAGTGCATATGGATGTAGATTCCCCTTACAATACGTATAGAAATACCGGATTGCCTCCTGGCCCTATTAACCTGCCGTCTATTTCATCCCTCAATGCGGTATTGAATTATGAAAAGCATGACTATATCTATATGTGTGCAAAAGAAGATTTTTCAGGTTACCACAACTTTGCTGTTAATTACAGTGACCACCTGAAGAATGCGCGGCTCTATCAGAAAGCCCTAAACGCAGCGAACATTAAGTAATACTTTCATACAAATACAACTTCCACAGTTTTAACAACAATCGTAGCTTAAAGATATAGATTGTGGAATGGCAAAATATTAGTTATGTATACACATCATGTTCAGATACGAGTATGTTATGCAGATACCGACCAGATGGGATATGTATATTATGGCAATTATGCCCGCTACTTTGAAATTGCCCGTGTGGAGTGTTTACGTAACTTAGGATTCAGTTACAAAGAACTGGAAGCTTCAGGGATCATGATGCCGGTATTCGAATACAACACCCGTTATATGCAGCCTGCTCAATATGATGACCTGCTAACGGTAAAAGTGACTGTACATACCTTACCAAAGGTTCGGATGGTGTTTGACTATGAAATTTATAATGAGCAGCAAACACTATTAACAACTGGACATACTACGTTGGTTTTTATTAACCGTCAAACAAAAAGACCTTGTCCGGCACCACAACCTCTATTGCTTAAACTGAATCCTTACTTTACACCATATGCATAACCGCATAGAGAAAGTGGTTCTTCAATCGGAGCTTTACCGGAAATTAAAGCACAAATCCGATAACATCTATCTCCATGATAGAAAGACATCTCTTTCAAAGGTGCTAAGAATTTTGATGCGTAAAATCCAAAAAGACGAACTGGATGCCCGGGCCAATGCAGTTGCGTTTAATTTTACTCTATCAGTTTTTCCTGCGCTTATTTTTCTTTTTACACTTATTCCCTATATACCTATTGATAACCTGGATAAACAGATTATGTTACTACTCGGCCAGGTACTTCCCAAAGGTATTTATGTGGAAGCCGCTGCCACCATTGAAGATATTGTAAGCAGGCCAAGAGGAAATTTGTTATCTATCGGTTTCATTTTAACCCTATATGTGGCGACCAATGGGGTAATCGCATTAATGAATGCGTTTAACCGGAGTTACCGGACCGGCGAGAGACGGAGCTTTTTAAAAAAGAGATTTATTGCGGTCAGTATCACTTTTCTATTGGCGTTTGTTTTAGTTATGGCCATCCTATTACTGATTATAGGCAATATTGTATTGAATCTGCTTATAGAATATCATATATTAACAGATTCGCTCAGTTTTTACGCTATATCTTTTCTGCAATACATTGTAGTATTTTTAGTGTTCTTTACGGCTATATCCTTTATTTATCATTTAGCCCCTTCTGTTTCCCGGCGATGGCGTTTTTTTTCAGTAGGTTCTATATTGGCTGCTATCCTTTGTATTGTAATTACGCATGTCTTCTCTTTTTATATCAGCAATTTTGCCACCTATAATAAATTATATGGCTCTATTGGCACATTTATAGGCTTGATGATCTGGTTATATTTACTTTCGCTAACTTTATTGCTGGGCTTTGAAATAAATGCCAGTATTGATGAGGCCAGATATGGAGTTACCTTAGATGCCCTGGAGCGTGTAAAAGTACCCTGAGAATAGCTTAAAGATGGCTGAAAGGCTGCTAAAGTATAAGTAAGCTGAATAAAAATTATAGTATAACATTTGGCAAATTGCAGGTAAGCCTATACATTTGCAATCTGTTTAGAGGGATGGCAGAGCGGTCGAATGCGGCGGTCTTGAAAACCGTTGACTGTAACAGGTCCGGGGGTTCGAATCCCTCTCCCTCTGCTTCCTTCCATTTATCCGATGCAAAACCCTTCAAATCCTAAGATTTGGAGGGTTTTTGTTTATATTGTTTTCATAAAATTCAAGAAATTTCAAAAGTTATAATACATATTCGGTTACACATTTTTGTGCAATAAATGTGTAACCGAATATTGCTTCTTCATACAACCTTTCAATATTCATCCATTGTTTCACTTAATACCACAATTTGATATGAGACATATATTTTCAGTTCTATTCTGGTTTAGCAGCTATTGTTCCCGATGCCTCCAGTGGCATCGGGAAAGAAAACGTACTGGCACTTTTAAAGCAAGGTTATCAGGTATTTGCGGCTGCCCGCTGGCTGGAGTCCATGTAAGACCTGGCCAGGGAGGGCGCACACCTACTCTACCTGGATTTAAGTGATTCCAACAGTATCCGTGAATTTGTTTCCAGGGTTCTTTCACAAACCGGAAAAGTAGATGTGCTGGTAAATAATGCCGGATATGGCTTATATTGTGCCATGGAAGACGTACCCCTGGAAGAAGCCCGCCAGCAGTTTGAAGTAAAGCTGTTCGGACTAGCCCAGATGATTAAAGAAGTATTACCTGCCATGCGAGCGCAAAGAAGCGGAAGGATTATTAACGTAGGCTCTATCGGTGGAAAAGTATGGTCCTTTCTGGGCAGCTGGTAACAGGCCACAAAGTTTGCCCTGGAAGGTTTTAGCGACTGTCTGCGTAACGAACTAAGGCCTTTTGGTATGATGTAGTGCTGATTGAACCCAGATCTATCAAAACCGAATGGGCTTCTATCGCCGTAGCGCATTTATGCAAGGTATCTGCCAATGGGCCTTACCAGACAATGGCCGAACAGGCTGCCAGGTTTTATCTACAGACAGATGCCAAAAGAGGCGTTCAGCCACAAGTAGTCGCAAAAGCGATTGTAACTGCCGCCACCGTTTCAAAACCAAAAGCCCGCTATGTAGCCCCTGCCAGCACAAAGCTAGCCATTTTCCTGCGCTGACTACTGCCCGATGCTGCTTTCGACCGTTTATGGGGAAGTTTGTTTGGTATTCCCTCCAGGGCAGAATATTTAATCAGCAAACCAGACCTATCCTTATCCGGGCTGAAGCCAGTTGTGAAATAAGGTTTTGTCTGCAAATTCTATTATCCATAGCTTTTAGGATTAAGACAATGAGGAGAGGAATTTAGGCCTATTTTGTAGTGCAAAACAAGAAAGTATGATTGTGCTGAAGACGGGCGTTTAGTTGGATTATTTTGCCAGTAATTTCCCTAGCACCTACTCACTACCAGCTGGCAAAAGGTCTACATTCTGGCCGCTGTGCATTCTTGCTTTGATTGGTTTGCTAGTAGGTGCCTTCAATACAACAATAGCCAAGGGTTACACAACTATCCGGTTTGGCATCAGCAGCTTTCCAGGTTTTGAGCACGAAAATACCCGGATGCAATAAGTTGATACCTGCTGACTTCCTTTGAAAGTTTTATGGAACCTTCTAACACTAGCAATCATTGGGATTAAGTTTCTTTAAAGAAGTATGGGCTGGAAGAGAACTGATTTGAATTGATATATCAAATAAAGGGGGAAATTAATGATAACTCCTCTATTTTTGAACCTATGAATAAATTCGAGCGGACTATACTGATATCTTAACAAGTGATAAAACCTATACTAGGCTTAATGCCTAGTATAGGTTTTGTTTGGATAGATCTGAGCATGTAGTATTACGTATATAATTATATTGACAGTTATCCCCATGTTAGCAAAAGAGAGAAGAAACCAGGTTATACTCCTCGATCCACAAGGGCAGGTGATTGGCTATGAAGACAAGCTGAAAGCCCACCGCGAAGGCAGCCTTCATCAGGCATTTAGTATTATAATTGTCAATAGCTCTGATCAAATGCTCATTCAGCAACGTGGGCTAACAAAGTATCACTTTGCCGGGTTGTGGAGCAATGCCTGCTGCAGCCATCCCATGCCCCAAGAAACCATAGCGGAAGCTGCTCATAGACGACTAACAGAGGAATTAGGCTTTGATACGCCCTTGAAAGAAGCTTTCCGCTTCGTTTATAAAGTCAAAGATATACAAACTGCTCTCTATGAACACGAATATGATGTAGTGTTTTTAGGTATCTATCAAGGAGACCTATTTCCCGACAAAGAAGAGATCCATGCGCTCCAATGGGTAAAAATAGGGGATTTATTAACTCAAATCATGCATTGTGCTGATTCGTATACTGAATGGTTTAAAATCATTCTTAGTAGGCTTGAGCAGAAAAACCTCTTATCCTCTCAAGCTATTAGTGAGTATCTGCAGAAGCCATAAAACGGCTGCCAAAAGATAGCAGGAGAAGTCCCTACTTGATTCTACATGGTTGCTAAGCTAGATAAATGATAGAAAGCCCTACTTTTAGCACTAGTAGCAATAGGGTATAATAACAAAGGGGTATATATTATATCCAAAGAATTTTACTACTCTACTAAGTCTCCAGCAAAATGTAGATAGGTTTGATGAAAGAGTTTAGTTTGACTATCCTGCTATGTCAAGCTTATACCCACTTCCATGCACATTCACAATTTTTACTTTATGATCATCTTTCAGCATTTTTCTGAGCCTGGAAATAAACACATCCAAACTTCTGCCGACAAAATACCCATCATCCTCCCAAATAGCTTTTTGAATGATCTCTCTGGCAATTAATTTATTGGGACTATCGCAGAAAATTTTAAGCAAACCCGCTTCTTTTTGTGTCAGGTCATAAATCTGATCGCCCACTGTCAGCATTTGATTATCTATATCCAATATGCAAGTTCCAAAATTATACGTTGACTGCTTATCTGCTTGGCTAGCTATTGCATATACCCGTTTGAGAATAGCTTCAATACGTAATATAAACTCCTCCATACTAAAAGGCTTTGTCACATAGTCATCTGCCCCCAGCTTGAAACCCTTTATGCGGTCTTCTTTCATAGACCTTGCTGTCAGAAAAATAATAGGCAGTTCTAGATTCAATCTGCGTATTTCCATAGCTAAGCTAAATCCATCTTTCAGGGGTAACATGACATCAAAAACACCTAGATTATAGCTGTTAGTTAAATAAGCATTTAATGCAGACTGCCCGTCGGAAAACAAGTCCACCTGATAACCGGCCATCTCTAGGCTGTCTTGCAAAAGATACCCCATGCTTGGATCATCCTCTACGAGTAAAATACGTAGTTTCTGGTTTTGGCCTTTACTGATCATGGATTAAGCGCACTGAAAAAACACTTCAAATTTACTGCCTTCATTGGGTTTACTTTTTACATCAATCCAGCCCTGGTGAGCTTTAACAATAGCCTCTACATAGCTCAACCCTAAGCCAAACCCACCCCCCTGCTGCACATCTCCCGTAGAAGCTCTGAAAAACTTCTCAAATATCATCTTTTGTGTTGCCTTATTCATACCCATACCTTTATCTGCCACAGCAATGACTAGCCCATTCGTTGTATTATAAGTGCTTAGTGTAATTTCTGGGGGCAGCGGAGAATATTTATCGGCATTATCCAAGAGGTTATATAATACATTACTGATGTGATGCGTATCTGCCTTGATAATGGCATTCTCTGCTTTCAATTGCAGGTTAATGCTTCCATTGCGTTGGCCTATTTTTACTTGTGCTGTCTGCGCAATACTACTGATCAGCTCATTGATATTTACCTGTTGCATCTTTAAGCTTACTTGCCCTCTTTCTAAAGCGGCTATCTGTAAGACATGTTCTACCTGTACCTGTAAACGTTGCGTCTCCTCAAAAACAATAGACGCGTAGCGAATACGTTTTTGCTCATCTAACTGATCGTGCTTTTTGTGTAGCACTTCACTGGCAATAGATAAATTAGTGAGAGGCGTTTTTAGTTCATGGGTCATGCTGTTCATAAAGTCTGTTTTCATTTCTGAAAGCTTTTTTTCTTTCAGCATCCGGATAGCCATATAAGCGAACACAGTGAGCACGAGTAAAAAAGTAAAAAGGGTAAAAAGCCATATTCCCATGCCACCGGCAAGATAAGCTTCTTTCGAAGGAAAGCTTACACTAAAGTTTATAGGAGTTTTTGCCTGATCGCGGCCTATACAAGCAATATTCTTTTCCACAGCCCCACGCTTGGGGGTGGTATTAGCCCAATAATTCCCTAATAGTACTAGATTATTCTTTGCCTGATAAAAGGTGAGTTGATAATCTGTTTTCAGCTGATAAATGGCCAATTGTGCCCGGACCAGGGAATCCACTAAATGGTAGCTGGCAGGGCTATTGGAGGGAACATAAAAATCATTGGTTGCTCTTTGTGTGATAGGCCCAATAGCCGTAATTGAATCGTTGCTCGCCAAAAGAAGCCCATGGGCAACGGCTCTCAGGGCAATGTTTACCTTTTCATTAAATTGCCTTTCTTGCTCGTTAAAGGCTAGGTTAAACCAATATAGTTGAATCGTTAACAGGGCAAAGAGCGAGAAAGCAGCTAGTACGACCATTACTTGTAAATATTTCCTTTTCATATTCTATGATTCATTCCCTATAAACCGCTAGCAAGAACTTAGTCAGTCTAAGGTAAGCATTTACCAGCGAAAAATATCGGCTTTTACATTTCATTAACATTCTTTTACATACCCTTAACTAACCCGTAAGCCAATCTTTGTTATGTTTACTTGGGTAATAGTCTTCCTGTATGCTTAAATGCTCATCCGACTTCTCAAGCAAAAAGGCAAGGGCCAACTGTTGTGCTTATACATGAGGTAGGGTAACCCAAGGGAGAAGGGTATGTAAACCCTACTGTTGCCTATGGGGTTATGCGGATTTTTGATTGTTATCGGAAAAGATACTTTTGGCAGGTAGGGCTAAACATGAGAACGAATCAGGTGAAGCAAAGGAGGTAGCAACGATAAGGCAAATGTACGCAATCGCATACAAGAGTTGCTTTTACACAAATGTTTGGCGCAAGCTGAAAATAGGAGAAAAAGTCTACTGATATTGATAGTATTGACCACCCTGCTTTTTTCATGTGGACAAGAAAGGTTTCTCAGAAAACAGCTCGTTTTCCCCAGTTGACAAGTAAGCAAACTGGTGCTCATATCAGCTCCGGCCTTCTGAAGCGTAGGGCCAAATCATGAAGGCTCAGCACCGGATGGCTTTGATGTGTTCTCAGTACTAAAAAGAAAAAATGATGAACTCCATTCACATATATGCTTTGTTGATAACTGTGTTTTGTTTTGCACTTCCACGAAAGGATAAAACAAAACACAGTTATCAACAGATACTATCAAGTCCGAATCCAAAGAGGTAACCTCTTTCCAGGGACCTAACACAGCGGTTCGTACCATCGAGCAAGACAGTGAGGGTAATATTTGGCTTGCTTCAAACGAAGGTATTATTCGCTACAATGGAAAATCGTATGGAATTGTGTTCATAACGGATTGGGAAAATAGAAATGCACTACCAAGAACAATACATATAAGTCACACCAAATCAATTATAGTCATGAAAATCCATATCCTTGCTTTGTTGCTCTTTGTTCAATTTTCATTTGCCCTTGATCAAGCCTTAGAATTGCCACAGGCATTCCCTCTCCCGGATAGTGGGCAAAAACTACATAGAAATAAGTCAAGGGTTGCAAACATCATTTTTAAATCTACCGATGGCGGACAAACATGGCAGGACATGAGCGAAGGGCTGCCTGAGAATGAGCAGGCGGATGGTTTCGTTGAAAAAGATAGTGAGCTCTATATACGTGTTGGAAATGGGATATATCACAGTAGACCAAACTCCACGACTCCTTTTTGGAAAAAAGAGATTTTCCCTGGCAAACATAGCTGGATAGCCCCTAGTAAGGCTGGGATATTTGCATACAATTATTCAGATGGCCGGTTTTTACAAAAAATAAATGGAATGAGTATATGGTCGCCTATATACATGAATTTTCATGAGAAACAAGTAAGCACCGTTTTTGAAACTGCCCTAGGCACCGTTTTTATCAGCTCCGGCAATGGCCTTTTTAAATCCACCAACAGTGGAATAACTTGGAAACAAGTTCTTAAGGGAAGTTCGGTAAACAAAATGATAGAAGCAAACGGTGTACTCTTAGCGACCAGCCAGAAGGGTATATTACGGTCGACAGATGATGGTGAAAACTGGAATTGTGTGATTAATGAGGGCGGTGTGGGCATTGCTGTGGAACACATCAAAGGCGGATTTGCTGCTATCACTTACAATACAGAGTCGAAGACCAGAAGAGTGCGAATATCCTACGACGGTGGTACAATCTGGCAGCCTATTGATGCCGGCCTTCCGGCAAGCCTCCTTATTTCCTCCATTATTGAGGTTGGCGAATATTTCTTTTGTGGCCATCCTATCGGTATTTTTAAATCATCAGACAAGGGAAAAACATGGAAACTGTTACTTCCTTCTATAGAAAATAAAGTCTTCAATTTATTTGTTTCAGGTAACCTAATTTATGCGATCCCCCGAGAGGGAGGATGTTGAAAATAGGAGTTACTTTTCATCCATTGTTTAAAATTACCTCAAGTGACGGATATGATTAGAAAGACTAGTATTTGTTGGCTTATTAACCCCGATATAGAACAAGCAGGAAACGATAATAATAAAAGGGGAGTTAAGTTAACCCCCACCTTTGGATTTACTTATGTGAGGTATACTTTATGGAAATATGTTAAAAGGGTTGCAATCTCATTATAGACCTGCTCCCTCTAGATGCATAGCATTATGCCCAACTCATCATAGGAATGACCCCAAAATACACCAAATAGGCTGCCACTAACAGATGTAAGAAGGAAAGAACCACCATGGGCCAATAAATAGTCTTCGCAATTTTACGCATTCGCCATCTATATAGAACTATTACAGAAGCTATAGCTCCAAAGGCAAACAAAATAGAAAGGCTCATCAGACTAATGGATAACAAGCCCGGTGTTGAAAGCACTATATCTGCATTTTTAAAGCCCATTCTTTGCAGAATAACAAACAGCAGGAAGAACAGGCTGGTAAGGCTAGGATACATACTTATTGTTAGTGCCCTTGAGTATTTTTTACCCTTGGTCAGATATAACATAGAAAGGAGAAGAAAATAGCATAGACACAAGATCATCAGCATTAGCCAACATCCTACTACTAGAAGCTGTCCAATCACACGCAAGCCTGAGATTTGTTGTAGCACTGATTTTTCTGTGTACAATACTTTCCCGGCAATTGGGTCAGTAGCTTCAACCAAGCTCACTTTACCTGTTTGATCAGAGGTAAATTTTGTTGGAGATAGTGGATAGTAAATTGTTTTGGGGCCGGGTATAATCCAGGATCTTGTTAACTGCTTGCCTTGCAGCTCAAGCTTGTCTATATTAATAAGCAGATCCTGGTAAAACCGGTTCTGATTGCGAGGATTAATAGCTAGGTAATAGCCTTAGTAAAGCAATACCTACACCTAGTCCCTTATACTTGCTTACAGTTCGCTGTAGGGTAGCCTGTAAAATTTGCATTTTGTTCTCTCTAAGGCTGTCAATAGTTAAATGGCTTTTTGATCTACTAACACTATGAAAAGAGAGAATAATGAATGCAGCAATGCACAAGCATTTAAAATAGGTAGGTAACATTCCTTTAATTGCAAGGGATTTGTGGCTATTCTTTAGCTTTCGCTCAATATAAGATTTCTACTAGAAGGATGCAATTCCAAATTACGGATGTAACAGAAGTGTGTAGCACCCTGCAGAGCCTTACGGTGAGCAGCGTTAGCCATCTTATTCACAAAGTAGGCAGTCGGAGCCATAGCTGTAAACTAGATGCTAAGATCCTATGATATGATTTAAGTTTGGATGCTGAGTTATTACAAAGGTAAATGAATGTAACTCCCTTTTCTGTTAACACACGGTTTTTAAAGGTTTTAAAAGCAGATTTATTGCAGGAATAGTATAGTAAAATTTTAATAATTTTTGTTGCATTTCTAAAAGAAAATACATAAATCGTCATAGATAATTTCATTTCTTCTACTTAACGAAGAAAGCTTATTTGTATTTAAGTGCCTATTAGTAAGCTTGTAATTATACCTCTCCATTAATTGTGAGCTCCCTCTATCAATCGCAGCATTATAATGATTGCAATAAAACTTTAAGTAAGAAAGTACACAATAACTTATTTATTACTTAACCTAAAACTATGGGAAACTTTACAATAAGATTTCTAATAAGCTTTCTTTTGTTAACTGGTTCTTTTGTAGCTTATTCACAGGAAAGATCAATTACAGGAAAGGTAACCGATGCCGAAAATGGTGATCCTCTTCCTGGTGCCAACATTTTGCTCAAAGGATCTACCAAAGGTACGACCACTGGCGCCAACGGAGATTTCCAGATAGCTGTGCCGGATGCATCAACAGTTCTGGTAATTAGTTTAATAGG
The DNA here is from genome assembly GCF_030503435.1 of Rhodocytophaga aerolata. Lineage (GTDB taxonomy): Bacteria > Bacteroidota > Bacteroidia > Cytophagales > 172606-1 > Rhodocytophaga > Rhodocytophaga aerolata. The sequence goes on along the minus strand of NZ_JAUKPO010000028.1, from coordinate 21,773 downwards.
CTACCAAAGCCAGGAAATCCCGGTAGGTAACCGAACTTCTATAGCTGTTTCACTAATCACAGATATAAAAGCCCTGGAAGAGGTAGTAGTAGTGGGCTATGGTACGCAGAAAAAGGCCGATTTAACAGGTGCTATTAGTGGTCTCCGGGGAGAAGATATTCAAATTACTACAAAGCCGGTAACCAGTCCGGATCAGATATTAGCAGGCAGGGTAACAGGCGTAAACATCGCTAATAGAAGCGGTGACCCAGGCGCACCAATCAACGTACGGATACGCGGCATTGGCACTACCGGAGTAAATCAGCCACTGTGGGTAATTGATGGGGTGCCTATTGTACAGACGACTAACCAGACGGTAAACACGAATTCAAGTACAGAATCCAATCCTCTTTCGGGCATCAACCCAAGTGATATTGAATCGATAGATGTACTGAAAGATGCTTCAGCCGCCGCTATCTATGGGGCAAGAGCCGCCAATGGGGTAATCATAGTCACGACCAAACGGGGCAAAGATGGGAAAGCTACTTTTACCTACGATGGGTATATGGGGGCTGCCTACACACCTAAGCGGATAGATGTACTCAGTGTAGACCAGTATATAAATCTTCAGGAAGAACTAGGGCGTAATCTGAGCCAGTTCAGAGGACAACCGTTTGTAGATTGGCAGGATGCTGTTTTCAGAGCTGGTGCTATTAAGAACCATAATTTCTCGGTAAGCGGCGGTACGGCTAATGCTAACTATTTTATTGGTGCTGGGTACTTCGACCAGGATGGAATTGAACCTGCCCAAGGTTTTAAACGGTATTCTATTAAAGCTAATTCAGATATAAAAGCCGGCAAGCGGTTTAAATTTGGTGAATCTCTTTTACTAAGTTCTACTGATAGATTGAACCAGGGGGAAGATGCCATTTTTGGGGGCTTTACTTCTGCATTAAATGCACCGTATTATAAAATATACGATCCCAATGGTCCTTTAGGATATAATCCAGAAAATGTTACCTCTCGGGGCGAAGGTGCTACAGGTAATAATATAATCATGCGGACTGATCCCAGGGTAACAGAAACCAGAATTATTACCCGTAAAGTCTTAGCCAATTTGTATGGGGAGGTTGAAATTTTCAACGGCTTAAAATACCGGATTTCCGGAGGTATAGATTATACGGTTGGCAGTGGAGATTTCTTTCAAGAAGAATTTCCCTTTGATGGTATTTCTCCAAGAAATTCTCTCCTGACACAGGAACGTCCTATTGAGTTAACTACCAATCTAACCCATACTTTAACCTACAGCAGAACATTTGGGAATCACGACCTGACGCTTTTGGTGGGTGAAGAAGAAACAAATTTCCGGTTCGACAAAGTACGGCTTCAGGGGAATAATCTGTTTAATTCACAAATCCGTTTTGCTTCTACAGGGGCTGCTGTTTCGGCAGCCAATGAGGCCGATCATTGGGCACTCAGAGGTTTTCTGGGAAGAATAAACTATTCCTATAAACAAAAGTATTTACTAACAGTTAATGTGCGGAACGATAATACCTCCCGTTTCTCCAAAAACAACCGCTCCCAGACGTTCCCTTCCGTATCTGCCGGATGGAGGTTGAGCCAGGAAGCGTTCTTCCCGAAGAACGACATAGTCGATGATATTAAATTGAGAGGTAGCTGGGGCCAGTCTGGCAATCAGTTTACGGGAGCTAACTTTGCTTTCATGAGTGCCCTGCAAACTACCATCTTCTACCCGATCGGAACCGGACAGGTCATCACCCGCGGTCCGGCACCTATTAACTTTGCCAACGAAAACTTGCGCTGGGAAACCAGCAATCAGTTAGATATCGGAGCAGATATAAGCTTACTCCGGGGCAAAATAGAATTCACCTTTGATTACTATAGAAAAGTAACAAAAGACGTATTGATTGGTCTTCCTATTCCTTATACTTCCGGTTATTTCTTGCCTGCCGATGCCAACATAGGAAAGATTCTCAACAATGGCGTTGAATTGTCCCTGAACTACCGGAATAGTATCGGAAAGTTTACCTATAGTGCTGGGGGTAACATTACGACTGTGCATAATGAAGTATTGGATTTAGGTACTGCCCCCCCTATAATTACAGGTGTTGGAGGAGCTTCCACGCACCGTACGATTGTTGGGGAGCCTTTAGGCCATTTCTATGGATATAAAACAGATGGCATTTATCAAACCCAGGAAGAAGTGGACGCCGCCCTGCCAGATGCCTTCTCTGCTTCCCGAGCCCCAGGTGACATTCGGTTTGTGGATGTGAATGGAGATGGGAAAATAGACGCACAGGACCGCACGAATATCGGAAATCCCAATCCGAAATATTTTTATGGGATTAATTTGTCGGCAGCCTATGTAGGTTTTGATCTCTCTGTATTGTTACAAGGGGTTGGAGGGATACAAGTTTATAACAATGCCCGGTCCCAGTTAGAGAGTATGAACAGTGGAAATAACTTTTCTACCCGTATACTGGACCGCTGGACAGGCCCAGGAACCAGTACCACTATGCCCCGGGCTGTAGCAAACGACCCCAATGGCAATAACCGCTATTCTGACAGATGGATTGAGGATGCTGATTTTATGCGTATCCGGAATATACAGCTGGGCTATGCCATTCCAACAAAGAATTTGGAAAACTGGACAGATGGATTTGTTGCCAGATTCAGAGTATATGTAGGGGTGCAAAACCTGTATACCTTCACCAAATATCTGGGATTCGACCCGGAAGTGACCAGAGGCAGAAGTTATCAGAAAGGAGATTTCTCCCTGGCTAATGGTCAGGACGATGGTAGTTCTCCACAGCCCAGAATCTTACAATTTGGCGTTCAGGCTACTTTCTAAGTTACCCATACACAAATCTAAAAAGTGATTATTTGGAATAACCATTGAAATAAAGGTTACACACATGAAAAAAACACTTTGCATACTAACTCTTTTTTACTGCCTCAATTCTTGTAATAATCTGGATCTGCTTCCCTTAGACCGGGTTACTTCAGAAACTTTTTACAAGACACCTGAAGAATTTGACGGAGCCATTTTTGGTGCCTATTCCTCTATACAGGATTTCTGGGGTACTAGTACAGAAACCCTTGGGGAAGAGGGTGAATATTGGAAAATATCCGTAGTAGCATCCGATGATATGGTAGCCGATATAGATGCAGGCACCGATGGCAGTTCTCGTGACATAGATAACCTGATTATCCGGGCCAGCGATAAACCCTTTGCAGCAGTTTATACACAAATTTACGAAGGTATTTTACGGGCAAATATTGTACTGGAGAATCTGGAGGGCGATAATGAGCTAACGGCTGAAGAAAAGGCAAGTGTTGAGGGAGAAGCTAAATTCTTACGAGCCTTCTTTCACTTTGAAGCGCTAAAATTATGGGGCACGCCTCCTTTAGTAACTACGGTTATGAAAGAATTAGATAACCTGGCGGTGCCCAATGCCACGAAGGAACAATTATACACCCAGATACTGGCCGACCTGAAAGATGCCTATGATAATATGCCAGCCAGCTGGGATGATGCCAATAAAGGAAGAGCCACTAAATGGACAGCCAGAGCTTATGAAGGAAAAGTAAATGTATGGAAACAAGACTGGCCTGCCGCTATTACGGCCTTTGAAGATGTGATCAATAATGGCCCCTATCAACTGATTAACACCGGCAATCCACAAAAAGACTTAGAGGATGTATTTGCTTATAATAATGAAAACAATATAGAATCTATTTTTGAAGTTCAGTATGGTGGTCCATTTTCAGACGATAACATCTGGGTTTTTGATGATACCCACTCTGAGGCATTTAAAGCTTCGCAAGGTGTTGGCCGGAGCTGGTACTGGGATGCAGGCAATGGTGCGCCAGGTGGTAAGCGGGGATGGTGGGCACCTTCCCAAGAACTCGTAAGTGCCTATGCTCCTACCGATGCCCGGTTAAATGTATATGTGTATAAAGCAGGTGATACCTATTATACCACCGACGGGTTTAGAGCCTTGCCTTATAACCCAGACTGGTCTACTACTGGTTATACCGTAAAAAAATATGGCGGACAACGGAATGTGGTTGCAGAAAACCGTTCGCCCAACCAGCAAGCGGAGTTTAACAATGAAAGGCTATACCGGTTTGCAGAGCTTAAGTTATTGTATGCCGAAGCACTCATAGCGCAAGGAAGAACAACAGATGCCGCTCAGCAAATAAATGATATCCGGAACCGGGCTGGCTTACCTAATCTTGATTCTACTGCTGACCTTACCCAGGCTCTTAGAAAAGAGAAACAACTTGAACTGGCTTTTGAACCCCACCGCTGGTTTGATATTGTCCGCTGGGGAATAGGCCCACAGGTATTTGGAGCTAAGTGGAATGATCGGTATAGTGTGTATCCGTTGCCACAAACCGAGATAGACCGGGCAGGTGGAGTTTTGACACAGAATCCCGGCTATTGATGAGCGCACAGTTAATTTATTCCCTGGCAAAGAAAAATATCGGACTTTGTTAATTTAAGTTAGTAAATTATATACCAAAAGTGTTTTCATTACCCATTGAAAATGCTTTTGGTATTTTAATTTGAAATAGTAAAGACTTTTTCTGTAGTGAAATATGAGAAGTTTTCTCACCTATTTATCTTGCTATTTTTTTGCTAGAACCGGATTATGGCATGCTAAAAGCAAATGGAGAAAAGTATATAATATCTCTTTTCTGGTAGTATTCTCTTGCATTCTATGGCAGTGTACTAACCGTTCCGAAGCATTATTTCAAACCCTAAGTGCCGAACAGACCGGTATTCATTTCTCTAATACAATCTCGAGTGCAGATACGTTGACCATTTTGGATTTTGAGTACATGTATAATGGAGGTGGCGTAGCTGTTGGGGATATAAATAATGATGGCCTACAGGATATTTATTTCACTGGCAACATGACCTCCAGTAAACTCTATTTGAATAAAGGTAACTGGAAGTTTGAAGACATCACAACTAAAGCAAAAGTAGGAACAAATGTCTGGGCCAATGGAGTAGTTATGGTGGATATCAATGCAGACGGGTTTAAAGATATCTATGTCTGCGTAGGAGGAAACAGAAACACACCAGATGCAGAAAAAGCCAACCTGTTATTTATTAATAATGGAGATAACACCTTTACAGAAAGGGCCAAGGAATATGGCTTGGCAGATACAGGTCATGGCATTCAATCAGCCTTTTTGGATTATGATGGAGATGGAGATCTGGATATGTATTTACTGCGAAATGCCTTCGTCGACTACAACCGCAACATACCCAAGCCTAAACAAATAACCGGCAAAGCCACGTCAACAGATAAACTCTTCCGCAATAATGGAGACAATACTTTTACTGATGTTTCTGCACAAGCTGGAATTACCATTGAAGGTTTTGGCTTAGGCGTAACCATTGGTGATATTAATGACGACAACTGGCCGGACATCTATGTTTCCAATGATTTTATTACCAACGATTTATTATGGATGAATAATGGAAATGGCACCTTCACTAATCAGGCAGGGAAGTATCTGAAACATCAGACCTATAATGGAATGGGCAATGATCTGGCCGATTTTAATAATGATGGTCTCCTGGATATTGTCGTATTGGATATGCTCCCTGAAGACAATAAGCGGACAAAGCTAACTTCCATGGGGAATAACTATGATGAATTCCGTAACAGCTTATCCCGGGGGTATGAACCGCAATATGTCCGGAACACCCTTCAACTCAATCAAGGCAATGGCAAATTCAGTGAAATCGGACAGCTTTCAGGCATTGAAGCAACCGAATGGAGCTGGGCGCCACTGTTTGCTGATTATGATAATGATGGGCTAAAAGATCTGTTTATTACCAATGGATTCCGGCAAGATATTACCAACCTGGATTTTGTGATCGGCAGCAAGAAAGCCTTAGCCATGGGTACCCCGGAAGCTAACAGAACGGAAAGAATTGAAATGCTAAAGGAGTTACCTGGCATTAAAGTACCAAATTATATCTATAAAAATCAGGGAGATCTCACTTTTAGTGACTACACAAATTCATGGGGCATGTATGCACCCACCTATTCCAATGGTGCTGTTTATGCGGATCTGGATAATGACGGAGATCTGGATCTGGTAATTAACAACATTGATGATAAAGCCACTATACAAAAGAATCGCAACAGTGAACGGAAGATAGATAACAAGGCTACTAATTATTTACGAATAGCTTTTAAAGGTTCTTCGCTGAATCCGGAAGGAATCGGTACAAAAGTATATGTGAAACATAAAGGCACTTTACAGTATCAGTATTTCACACCTTTCCGTGGATACCTTTCTTCCGTAGAACCATTTCTTCATTTCGGCTTAGGGAGTATAGGGGTAGTGGATAGCCTGGAAGTGCTTTGGCCGGATGGCAAGTATCAACTACTAAGAAAGGTTGCTGCCAATCAGCTCTTGCAAGTAGATTATGCTCAGGCTACAGCCAAACCTATGCTTACTCAAGCCTCTCCTGCTCCTTTGTTTACAGAGATTACTGACCGTAGCGGGCTTATTTATCAGCATGAGGAAAATGAGTATGTGGACTTCAAGAAACAACCCCTTTTGCCCCATATGCATTCCCGCTTAGGGCCGGGCATCAGTGTGGCCGATGTCAATGCGGATGGCCTAGAAGATGTGTATCTAGCAGGGGCTAGCAATCATAGGGGTGCCCTGTTTGTACAACAGACCAATGGCCAGTTTCAAAGAGTAGCTACGCCTGCTATGGATTCTTTATCTGAGCAGATGGGGGTTTTGCTGTTTGATTGTGATAAGGATGGGGATGAAGACTTGTATGTAGGCAGCGGTGGCTCAGAGCACCCCAAAGGTTCCCCCCTCTATCAAGACAAACTCTACCTGAATGATGGTAAAGGCGGGTTTAGCTTAGCCCAAGGGGCTTTGCCTTCCTTGAAAGAAAGTACTTCTTGTGTCATAGCCGCTGACTATGATAAAGATGGAGACTTAGACCTGTTTGTCGGGGCAAGAGTGATTCCCGGAGAATACCCCATGTTACCTACCAGCACTTTGCTTCGTAATGAAATCAGTCAAGGCGAATGTAGGTTTACGGATGTCACTCAAGAGCTAGCCCCAAGCTTGCAAAAAGCAGGCATGGTCAGCGCAGCCTTGTGGACTGACTATGACCGGGATGGCTGGATAGACTTAGTAGTCACCGGGGAGTTCATGCCTATCCGCTTTTTCCACAACCAAAAAGGCAGCTTTACAGAAGCTACCTCGACAGGTATTACAGACAAACGTGGCTGGTGGAACAGCCTGGCAGCGGCAGACTTTGATGGGGATGGGGACATGGACTATGTAGCCGGCAACCTAGGTTTGAATACTAAATACCGGGCCACAGACAAAGAACCTTTGTGTGTGCATGCGGCTGACTACAACAAAGATGGCAGAATGGACCCGATCATGAGCTACTATCTGCAAGGAGAAAAGCAGCTGATTCACTCCAGAGATGATCTGATCGATCAGATCTCAGCTATGAAAGGCAGGTTTCGCAGTTACAAAGCCTATGCCCAAGCTACTTTTGAAGAGTCCTTTCTGCCCCAGGAGCTGGAACAGGCTTATGTAGCTTGCAGCAACTGGATGCAAAGCAGCTATATTGAGAACTTAGGAAAGGGAAAGTTTGCAATCAAGCCATTGCCCATTGAAGCCCAGGTGGCCCCTATCTTTGGTATGTTAACAGCAGATTACACTGGCGATGGGCACATAGATGTGTTAGCTGTCGGCAATGCCTATTCCACCGAAGTAGCCACAGGAAGATATGATGCTTTGCAGGGACTCTTGCTGAAAGGAGATGGCAAAGGAGGCTTTCTAGCAGCAAGCTCCAAAGAGAGTGGCTTTCTGGCAGACAAGGATGCCAAAGGCATAGCCAGGCTGATCACTGCCGATGGCAGGGAGCTAGTGCTAGTAGGTAATAATGCAGACAAGCTGCAGGTCTATGAGACAAAACAAAGAGGGGGTTACTACAAAGCCCAAAGAGCGGATGCCTATGCGGAGATCACGTTGAAAAACGGGAAGACTTACCGGCAGGAGTTCTCCTATGCTTCTTCCTATCTTTCCCATTCCAGCAGAACAGTAAGATTACCTAAAGACTTAACTTCCTTAGTTGTTTTTGACTTTACAAGAAATAAACGAACCATTTACCCGGATCTTCATGCAGAAAATAAATAACATCATCACATGGATTTGTATTGGGTTATTTGCTGCTGCATGCGATACAAACTCTTCCCAGGTTTTCAAAAGGCTCCCGGCTAGTCAGACTGGTATTCATTTCAATAATACTATTCAGGAGGATGATACTCATCATGTATTCAGCTATACAAATATTTATACCGGGGCAGGTGTAGCTGCCGGAGACATCAACAACGACGGGCTGACAGATCTGTATTTTAGTGGAAACATGGTTACCGGTCGACTTTATCTCAACAAAGGAAATTTACAATTTGAAGACATCACTGAATCGGCAGGTATAGTGAGTACCCGCTGGGGAACGGGTGCAACCATGGTAGATATTAATCAGGATGGCTGGACGGATATGTATGTATGTGTTTCTGGAAGTGCTACAGGTGATCAGCGGGCAAATTTGTTATATATCAATAACGGTGATAACACCTTTACAGACAGGGCTAAAGAATACGGATTGGCAGACACCCGGCAAGTAATGCATGCTTCCTTCTTTGATTACGACCTGGACGGAGATCTGGATGTATGTATGATCATCAACCCGGCATCTATCAAAAATAACGTCAATACGGTTCAGCCCAGAAAATTGGCCGGAGAATCTCCCAGCACCGATGCACTTTACCGGAATAATGGTAATAACACGTTTACCGATGTATCCAAAGAAGCAGGTATTCTGGCAGAGGGCTATAGCCTGGGACTGGCCATCAGTGACATCAACAAAGATGGGTGGCCGGATATTTATATTTCCAATGATTTTATCAGCAATGAAGTTCTTTACATCAATAACCAGAATGGTACTTTCACAAACCAGGCGGCTAGCTATTTGAAACATACCAGTTATGCAGGAATGGGCAATGACATAGCAGACATTAATAATGATGGCCTGGTAGATATAGTCGTGGCGGATATGAGGCCTGAAGACAACTTCCGGCAAAAATTAATCATTCCCTCCTCCAGATACGACCGTTTCAAGTTAGCCCTGGATTATACCTATGAGCCGCAATATTCCCGCAATACCTTGCAGCTCAATCAAGGCAATGGCAAATTCAGTGAAATCGGCTTTTTAGCAGGCGTGAGCAGCACAGACTGGAGTTGGAGCACCTTGCTGGCAGACTATGACAATGATGGAGATAGGGACCTCTTTGTTACGAATGGATTTTTAAGAGATTTGGGTGATCTGGACTATATCCATTACCAGAACATTTATAATGGCCCTATGGGAACAGTAGAAGCCAAAATGAAAAACAAATTAGAAGCGATTAAATCGCTGAACATAGTTCCCCTGCAAGACTACCTATATGAAAATGTGAATGGTCTTACCTTTTCAAAACGTTCTTCAGCCTGGGGAATTGATGTAAAAGGCTTTTCCAATGGTGCCCTGTATGCTGACCTGGATAATGATGGAGATTTAGAGTTGATCGTAAATACCATCAATGACAAAGCCCATGTGTATGAGAACAAAAGTGAGCAATTTACTAACCGCAACTTTCTTAAAATCATACTGAAAGGAAATATCAAAAATCGGAACGGTATTGGTACTAAAATACAACTTCGATATACGAAAGGGCAGCAATTTTATGAACATTTCCTCTCCAGAGGGTATGAATCATCTGTTGATCAGGTTATCCATTTTGGCTTAGGGAATATAGGGGTAGTGGATAGTGTAGAAGTTATCTGGCCGGATGGCAAGTATCAACTACTGAGAAAGGTTGCTGCCAATCAGCTCTTGCAAGTAGACTATGCTCAGGCTACAGCCAAACCTATGCTTACTCAAGCCTCTCCTGCTCCTTTGTTTACAGAGATTACTGACCGTAGCGGGCTTATTTATCAGCATGAGGAAAATGAGTATGTGGACTTCAAGAAACAACCCCTTTTGCCCCATATGCATTCCCGCTTAGGGCCGGGCATCAGTGTGGCCGATGTCAATGCGGATGGCCTAGAAGATGTGTATCTAGCAGGGGCTAGCAATCATAGGGGTGCCCTGTTTGTACAACAGACCAATGGCCAGTTTCAAAGAGTAGCTACGCCTGCTATGGATTCTTTATCTGAGCAGATGGGGGTTTTGCTGTTTGATTGTGATAAGGATGGGGATGAAGACTTGTATGTAGGCAGCGGTGGCTCAGAGCACCCCAAAGGTTCCCCCCTCTATCAAGACAAACTCTACCTGAATGATGGTAAAGGCGGGTTTAGCTTAGCCCAAGGGGCTTTGCCTTCCTTGAAAGAAAGTACTTCTTGTGTCATAGCCGCTGACTATGATAAAGATGGAGACTTAGACCTGTTTGTCGGGGCAAGAGTGATTCCCGGAGAATACCCCATGTTACCTACCAGCACTTTGCTTCGTAATGAAATCAGTCAAGGCGAATGTAGGTTTACGGATGTCACTCAAGAGCTAGCCCCAAGCTTGCAAAAAGCAGGCATGGTCAGCGCAGCCTTGTGGACTGACTATGACCGGGATGGCTGGATAGACTTAGTAGTCACCGGGGAGTTCATGCCTATCCGCTTTTTCCACAACCAAAAAGGCAGCTTTACAGAAGCTACCTCGACAGGTATTACAGACAAACGTGGCTGGTGGAACAGCCTGGCAGCGGCAGACTTTGATGGGGATGGGGACATGGACTATGTAGCCGGCAACCTAGGTTTGAATACTAAATACCGGGCCACAGACAAAGAACCTTTGTGTGTGCATGCGGCTGACTACAACAAAGATGGCAGAATGGACCCGATCATGAGCTACTATCTGCAAGGAGAAAAGCAGCTGATTCACTCCAGAGATGATCTGATCGATCAGATCTCAGCTATGAAAGGCAGGTTTCGCAGTTACAAAGCCTATGCCCAAGCTACTTTTGAAGAGTCCTTTCTGCCCCAGGAGCTGGAACAGGCTTATGTAGCTTGCAGCAACTGGATGCAAAGCAGCTATATTGAGAACTTAGGAAAGGGAAAGTTTGCAATCAAGCCATTGCCCATTGAAGCCCAGGTGGCCCCTATCTTTGGTATGTTAACAGCAGATTACACTGGCGATGGGCACATAGATGTGTTAGCTGTCGGCAATGCCTATTCCACCGAAGTAGCCACAGGAAGATATGATGCTTTGCAGGGACTCTTGCTGAAAGGAGATGGCAAAGGAGGCTTTCTAGCAGCAAGCTCCAAAGAGAGTGGCTTTCTGGCAGACAAGGATGCCAAAGGCATAGCCAGGCTGATCACTGCCGATGGCAGGGAGCTAGTGCTAGTAGGTAATAATGCAGACAAGCTGCAGGTCTATGAGACAAAACAAAGAGGGGGTTACTACAAAGCCCAAAGAGCGGATGCTTATGCTGAAGTGACTTTGAAAAACGGGAAGACTTGCCGGCAGGAGTTCTCCTATGGTTCCTCCTATCTTTCCCATGCTAGCAGAACAGTAAGATTAACGCCTGATATTGTACGAATAAAAGTGGTAGACTTCCAAGGAGTAAGCAGAATTTTAGAAAACCGAGTAGAGCTAGTAAACCAATAAATAGTGTCACTTTTTCAACCCTCAAAAAATAATGCACAAAAAGTATTTAGTTACCATTTGCCTGTTGGTATGTACGCTAGGATGCTGCCAGGCACAAAACGTTGATAACTTATTATTAAAAGATTACCAGCCCCGTTCTATCTATAAAATACCTGTTACACGTGTAGCTAAAGCTAAATACCCCATTATCGATATGCATTCGCATCCCTATGCCAAAACAGAGGAAGAACTGGCACAATGGGTGAAAACCATGGATGAGGTAGGAGTTGAAAAATCAGTTATCCTTTCTTATTCTACCGGAGCAAGATTCGATTCTATTCAAGCAAAATATGCCAAATTTGGCAACCGCTTTGAAGTATGGTGTGGGTTTGATTTTAAAGGTAAAGATGAACCAGGCTGGAGTGAAAAAGCGGTAAAAGAACTGGAGAGGTGTTATAAAGCAGGTGCCCGTGGGGTAGGCGAATTAGGGGACAAAGGCTTAGGAGAATTTTACTCCAAACCTACGCCAGGTTATATACATATTGATGATCCGAGGATGAAGCCATTGTTACAAAAATGTGCAGAGTTGAAAATGCCTGTGAACATCCATGTAGCAGAACCCTACTGGATGTACGAGCCTATGGATTCTACCAATGATGGTTTGATGAATGCCTATAAATGGCGGATAGACAAAAGCAAAGAAGGTTTGTTGGGTCATGCAGAATTAATTAAGACTCTGGAAAATGCGGTTCGGGAAAACCCGAAAACTACATTCATTGCCTGTCATTTTGCAAACTGTGAGTATGATTTAAGTATATTAGGAAACTTGTTAGAGAAATATCCTAATCTCTATGCCGATATTTCTGCCCGGTATGGAGAAACGGCGCCTATTCCTAGGTATATGAATGCTTTTTACAAAAAATACCAGGATAGGCTTTTGTATGGAACAGATATGGGTATGAGTCCGGACATGTACCGCACCACTTTCCGCATTCTGGAAACAACTGATGAGCACTTCTATGAGCATGACCTTTTTAGCTATCACTGGCCTTGCAATGGCTTTGGGTTAGATACTCCTATTCTCAATAAAGTGTACCGCAAAAATGCTCTGAAAATCTTAATGAAATGAACTGCGCCTAACATCTATCATACTCGGATATGTAAAATGATCAGGCGCAGTTCATTTTACATATCCCAAAAAGCGGCTTGTGGTCATAAGAGAAATAGTTAAATTATTTCCCCCATTTTCTACCCTCAAACATTTACGTGTGTATTGATAAGCTTACTTTTCTTACTATTTCTTTTATACTTATTTGCTACTTATCATACACCAACACAGATGAAAGAATTATTAAATCTTAAATTTTTAGCAGCTTAACTTTTTGTCCACTTTTCTGTTGTAAGTCCAGCTTTCTCTTGCGCTTCTTTGATGGCAAATGTAATTCTTTCTTCCTGCTCTTTTTTTGAAGTAATATCATAACGAACGCCAATGTATTTGATCGGCCTTCCATTTTCACCTAGCACAGGGGTGATTGTGGCATCTACCCAGTAATAAGAACCATCTTTAGCCCGGTTCTTCACTTCCCCTTTCCACACTTTGCCTTTCACTATAGTAGCCCATAGGTCATCAAACAGTGCTGCTGGCATATCCGGATGACGTACGATACTTTGCTTTTTACCGATTAACTCTTCCCGGGTATATTTAGCTAAGCGGCAAAACTCATCATTAGCAAAGATAATATTCCCGCGCAAATCAACCTCGGAAACAATAGCCGCGTTATTAAGTGCGGCAATCTGCCCACCTAATTCTATTTGCTTCCGAGTCATTTCTTCTTGGGTAGCATTTAACTCCTCCATATTCTGGCGCATTTCTTCTTCCTGTGCCCGAAGTTCTTCGGCCTGTTGCTGAGATTTTTCTAATAAAGTCTTTGTCTGCTCATTTACTCTTACTGTAGAAATAGTGGAAGCTATACTTTCTGCTATTTTTTTGATGAAAGCAATCTCGTAATCTTTGAATGGTTTGAAAGAAGCTAGCTCAATAACGCCTTCCATTTGTCCATTATTCAACAAAGGGACTAATAGTACACTACTCGGTGTAGCCTCTCCAAGGCCACTAGTAATTTGTACATAGTTTTGGGGAATGTCGGTAAGATAAATAGAGTCCTTTTCAAGGTAACATTGCCCTACTAACCCTTCGCCTACTTCTATTTTTTTAGAAATAAATTTTTTGCGGTTGTATGCATAGCAAGCAATCATTTCCAGCTGTACCTGCTTAGAGGCTGACTCATTCACTAAAAAGAAGGCTCCTTGATTGGCTCCGGTGTATTTAACCAGGTTTGCCAGAACACTTTCTGCTAGCAGGTTTAACTCTTTATCTGACCGTAATATCTCGCCAAACTTAGCTAGGCCTTCATTAGCCCAGCTGCGTTTTGCATCTTCTTCTGCGGACGTTTTCAAGTTATCAATCATCTGATTGACTGCTTTAGAGAGTTCATCTTTTTCACTTTTCACTACAGCTCTTTTAGAGAAGTCACCACGTGCAATGGCTGTGCATACCCCCGTTATCTCTCGTTGCGATTCGACAACCTTGAAAAAAGCTGCATTTAATTCCTCTATTTCCCTGTTATTGGCTTGTACTTCGGTAATAGCCAGATTGCCTTGTGCCACTTCCATGGCAATGGAGGAAATCTGGTAGATTGGATTTAGTTGTTTTTTTAACAACCAAATAACAAAAACGATGAACCCGGCCAGGAAAGTTATACTTAACCATATCAAGTTCACCATTTGGGCTTGTGCGTGCTTGGTGAGCTCTGCTAAGGGTACACTGATACACACTTGCCAGGTAGCAGTAGAATGGCCGAAATTGATAGGTGCATAGACGCGTAAGGTATCGTTGCTTACCATAGAAGGTTGGCTCTGCAGATTCTGTAAATGAGGAAGTGCAGCTTCCACTTTTTTACCGAGTAATTGTCTTTTTCCGGTAGCTGCGGCAATAGTACCGTTAGTAGATAATACATATAGCTGCCCTAGCCCACCGAAAATCTGCTTCTGGTCGGCATCTACCATATCTTGTATCCAATCAATGCTGATATCCGAGCCGGTTATTCCAAGAAACTGGCCATTTTTGATGATAGGTACAACTACAGACATCATCAGCACTTGTTTTCCCCCGATAGGATATATATAGGGGTCTAGTACCGATTCTTGGGCTGTCTTTTTAGGGATCAGATAATAATTTCCTGTGCCTGCTGTCTCATAATCTACTAAAGGTTCCAGGCTTATCTTTCCATTCACCCTTACCCAATAGGGAATAAATCTTCCTGTATGATCATGGCCTAACGAATTTATATAAAGGCTATCTTTTCCGTCAAAGGCATTAGGCTCCCATAAGGTATAGGTGCCTAACAAGGAGGTGTGGCTTTGCAGGTAGTTTTTAAGCATACCATTTACGTCATCTCTGGTAAGGCTACTTTGCAGCTCTTCATCTTTTATAGCAAGCAAGGAATTGGATAAGCTGCGGCTGCTAGATAAGGGGGTCTCAATAGTGGCTTTTAACCTGCCTGAATAATCCCTAGCCATCGCCATGGCATTTTCTTTAGCGCTAGCTACTGCATTTTTTCTGATTTGAATGATAGAATAGCTAAAAAGCATAGCTACAAGAACAAAAGTGGCTACTGCTACGATCAGTGTTACCTTAAAACTAATAGTATTATATCTGCTACTCAGTTGCATGACAAGTAAAATTATAGTAAAGAATAGTTTATTTAGATAAAGGAATGCCTATATTCACTTTAATAAAACCATCATTGATGGCATCAAAGCCGGCAGCTGCTTTTAAGAAAGCTCCTTTAGGGAAAGTGTACTGGACAAAGGGACCTAGCCACAAATAAAGATTAGTTGCTTTAGCGCCGCTCATTCTTGAAAGATAGAAGTCTTCAACAAGGGCTCCTGCAGTAATTTTACTGGTAAATTTATAGCCTGGTGAAAACCATATCCAGCAATAATCCACAGTCGTAGGACCCTCCGTCCGTAAAGCTTTAAACCATACGGCGCCAAAAGTAGTCTCTGTGTAGGTATTAGCAAAAGAACCAAAAAGTGCAGGTACAATACCATCTCCTAAAACGCCTTTTTGCCCTCCTGAAAGCACTTTGCCATAAGTGAAGCCTAGGGAAGGATTGATGCTTAATCTTTCTTGAAATAAAGTGAAATTTACTCCTGCGCCAACTTCAGTCCAGAAATCTGTTCCAGTTACCGCATTGCCAAAGGCAGGATTAGCCCAATAATTGGCATAAAAAGTCAAGCTGGTTTTATCAGATAACGAATGGGTGCCATTGCCTGAGACATAAAATCCAAAATAACTATCCTGACCGATCCCGAGGGTAAAAGTAGAATTACTTTCTTGAGCCTGCACTTGCAGAAACAGAAAGGATGAGAGTAAAAGTAAATAAATCTTCTTCACAGTAACGGATAGTTAAACATTCTCAAAGAGACACTACAGTCATGCTCGGCTAGTTTGTGCTGGCAATACCAAGTAACAGGGTGTGATGGCATCTTGATTAACTGAAAGACTTACAGGACTGATATGAAAAAATACAATGAGCTAAAAAACGAAAGTACTCCCGGCAAATCAATTCTTGAATTGAATAGATCAATGGGAGAAAAACGCAAGGCAATATACACTAGCTTCTATAGGTCAGTATAAAAAAACGAGGAGTTATCTTACAAAGATGACATTTATGTATATAAAATGAATTTAGTTTCTATATGTAGAATAAGTATACGGGAAAAGTTAATTCTCTTGACCTTTTGCCCAAACTTAGATAGTGTTTTATATAGGTAGTCTGATAAAAATGGCTAATCAGCTAACGGAAAATATAAGTTTGTAATGCATAACGGGCATGGCTGTTTCACAATTATTGCTTTCAATTTTAGCTTTTGAATGCTAAATTGATGAATAGTAGGAAAAAGAGAAGTGTCCAACAAAAAATGCCTTTCAGAAGTAATAGAAGGATTTATCCCAAAGGATAATATCTACCTGCGCCTAAAGCAGTTGTTAGATTTAAGCTTCCTTTATGCTATTGTCAAACCTTACTATGGAAAGTGTGGACAGAAGTCAATAGATCCTGTGATATTTTTCAAGCTTCAGCTTGTAGCACATTTTTAAAATATTTGTTCTAAGCGGGCGCTTATTGAAAAGAGTCAGTTGCGAGTAGATATACTGCACTTTTTAGACTATAATCTTGGGAACGCCTGCCTGGACCTAAAATCAAGATTTGGACCTGAAATAAGATTTCATCTTGGGTCCATCTTGAGATCCGCCATAGCACTCTATCCAGAACATGCAAACGATTGCCGACTGCTGTGCTTGAAGCTTGCTTTCAAGCCATCCTCGCTCAATGTGTGGAATCAGGGATGCTCAGTGGTCATACGCAATTTGAGTATATACGCTCAATGGTAGATGCTGCTTTTGTTGAAGCCAATGCTTCACTAGATACATTTAAGCGAAAAGCTATATTAGCCTGGCAACTGCTCAAGGGAGAAGCTACACTAATTTTTCCTGCTGATTTTTCAGACTTACAATCTCCTTTCATTGCTCTAGCAAGGCAAGTTAAGCCAATCAAAAAAGGAAGAAACAATACCACTCATCAAAGCCTGGCCGCCTATATTATTTATCTACCATAGCTGTCGATACATCGGATGGAGTTGCAACAGGTTACTAGAGGAATTTTTCAGGCAGCAATTCTTTCCTGTTCAAGATAAGGCTGATACTGTTGTGGACTTCTGTTGCCCAGTGCACTATGCCTTCTTTTACGGTTGTACCAGCCTTCGATATACTCAAAAATAGCTAATTTGGCTTGCTGCCTGGTTTGAAAATCTTCATGGTAAACCAATGCTGTCTTCAGCGTTTTAAAGAAGCTCTCGGCTACTGGATTATCCCAGCAGTTGCCTTTTCTGCTCATGCTTTGCAATACAGGAAATCTCTTTAGTTGCTCTTTGAAATCTGTACAGGCATATTGCACCCCTCTATCAGAATGGAATAGTAATTTCTGAGTTATCGGCCTGTTTTTGATAGCCATCCTCCAGGCCGCTAGTGTAGTGTTAATCGCTTTCATCTTCTCACTTAAGGTCCATCCAACTACTTTTCTATCAGCTAAATCCAAAATAGTTGTCAAATATAGCCATCCCTCACCGGTTCTGATATAAGTCAGATCTGATACCCATTTCTGTCCAGTGACTTGTGCAGAAAAATCCCGGTGTAAATAAACACCCAGGCTTGCCGCCGGCGGAATGTGATTAGCAAACGTTTTTCTAGCGTTCATTTTCTGCCCTCTCTCAGATAAATATGTGTTCGGGCAGCTATAATTCTACTAGATAACCTATCTTCAACCCTGTAAACAATTTAAGTAATAGACCCGATTAAAAGGTATATGGCACAAGCAAGAAAACAGGAGTTTACGATGGTAGCCAAGACCATTTCCGGTTTGGAAGATATCTTAGCCGAGGAGTTGTTGAGTTTAGGTGCCAAAGAAATTGAAAAGCATAACCGGGCGGTAAGCTTCGTAGGCGATAAAGGTTTCATGTACAAAGCTAATCTAAACCTGCGGACGGCTTTGCGGATATTGAAGCCAATTAAGCATTTTCTAATAAAAAATGAGCAACAATTGTATACCCAAATCCGGACCATTAACTGGGCGCAATACATAGATGTAAGTGATACATTGGCTATTGATTGTGTACTGAGTTCGGACCTTTTCAAGCATTCGCAGTTTCTTTCCCAGAAAGCAAAAGATGCTATTGTAGATCAGTTCCGGGAGGCTTTTGGGGTACGCCCTTCAGTGGATCTGCAAAGTCCCACGTTGCGGATAAATCTGCATATTAAAAATGATCAGTGTACCGTTTCTTTAGATTCTTCTGGAGAATCCTTACACAAAAGAGGCTACCGCAAGCAAACCAATCTGGCCCCCATCAATGAAGTGCTGGCTGCCGGATTGGTTTTACTCAGCGGATGGGATAAGCAATCAACCTTTATTGATCCCATGTGTGGGTCAGCTACCATTCTCATTGAGGCGGCCTTAATTGCCTGCCATATTCCTCCAGGTTATTACCGGCAAGAATATGGATTCCAGCGGTGGAAAGACTATGAGCCGGATTTGTGGGATCGGATTTACGAAGCCTCCATCAGCAAAATTAGTGACAAAGGAATTGAACTGACAGGGGTTGAAATTTCAAGGAATGTAGCAAGAAAAGCCAGGGAAAACATTAAATTAGCTAACCTGGAAGAGATAATTACGATTCACAATACTTCATTTCAAGCGTTTGACCCACCTGCTGCTCCCGGAATCCTGATTATGAATCCCCCGTATGGAGAACGTATGCATCTGGATGAAGACATCAATAGCCTCTACCAAAGTATTGGCGATACCTTTAAGAAAAAATACCAAGGCTATAAAGGCTGGATAATAAGTTCTAATATGGATGCTTTTAAGCATGTAGGCTTACGTGCCTCACGCAAGATCATTGTTTTTAATGGTCCATTGGAATGTCGTTTTGTCTGTTATGAGATGTATGAAGGCAGCAAACGCGTATTTAAATCCAAAGAACCAAGTCCAGAGCAATAGTCTGCTTATCCCTTGAGCTTTGGACAATACGTATATGGAGAATAAGTTTAATGTGGTAGTTACGTAACTTTCTGTCGGAGGAACTACTAAGTTTGGGCGCCTTCCATAATTTTCTTTCTAGCATCAATCCGAAAATGGGGCTCCGGACAATAGTGGTTTATGAATGTATATTATTGTTAATTGCAAGCCGCTGTAAATTAATTCATTCTTATACTTTTCTCAACCTCTTCCCGATAATTTCTTCCGATTGGAATTTGATAGCAGCCAATAATAATTCTATTACGCTCAATGCGGTTAATTGCTTTCTTTACTACCAGAAACGACTTATGTACCCTGACAAAAAGGGAGGATGGAAACATTTCCTGCACCATCTTGATAGACCCTTTAATAACAATCTTTTCTTTTGCTGTATGGATAATTGCATAGTCCTTTAATCCCTGGATATGGCTCACCTCATTAAAGTGAAGTTTAATCCGTTTTACCCCACTCTTTACAAATATAAAGTCAGGCATAAGTTCACCCGAATCTACCTGTGTGCCTTGTATCTTCAACGAAAGAAAGTCGATAGCCTTAACAATGGCTGCTGAAAACCTCCCATAAGAGATTGGCTTTAATAAAAAATCAATGACCCCTAGCTCAAATCCCTCAAAAGCATACGTACGGTAGGCAGTTGTAAAAATCGTAAGAGGCGGATCGGTTAGCTTTTCCAGGAACTCAATCCCGGTCATTTCGGGCATTTCAATATCCAGGAACAATATGTCTGCTTTTTGGTTTTGCAAATACGCTAAAGCATCCCTAGCCTTGCTAAACAAGGTTACGGACTGTATATGCTCCATTTTTTTTAAGTAGCCCTCCAATACTTCCAGAGCAAGGGGTTCATCATCCACAATCACCACCTGTAGCATACCATTTTATTTCGATTTTGTTTACTAGAGTTCAATTACCAGCTTGGCCAGAAAGCTATCTTTTTTATCTTCCAGCTCCAACTTGTGCCTCAACGGATAGAGTAGTTCCAGACGCTTTCGTAAATTACCTAGCCCTATCCCTCCTTTATTTTTACTGCTACTTTCAGGTGGTTTCGCATTTTCGACAATAACCGTTAGTGTGGATTGATGCAACCCAATATTCACCCTTAGCCAGCCGTTCTCACTATGAATGCTAAGCCCGTGTTTAGAAGCATTTTCTACCAGGGGCAGTAATAACAGCGGGGCGATTTTCTGTCCATTAAAAGCATCCGTGACATGTAAAGTAATCCTTGATCCGCCACTTGACCGGAGTTGCTCTAGTTCAAAGTAGTTCTTCAGGTAACTAACTTCCTTCTCCAGCAGCACCCTTTCACCTGTACTATCATACAACATATATTCCATCATGTCAGATAGCTTGAGAACGACATCAGGGGCGAGTTCAGATTTTTTAAGTGTGAGCGCATACAAGTTATTGAGTATGTTGAATAAGAAATGCGGATTTATTTGGGCGCGAAGAAAATCCACCTCTGCATGCAGTTTTTCAACCGTGATTTTCTGAATAATACGCTGCTGCTCATACCAGTCCATGCTTAATTTAAGAGCAAGCATTAACCCAAGATACCATAAGGTGCTAAAAAAATTGTAGGATAAGCTCCCTGGTAAACGGCTGTCGCGCAGCGGACCCACCACATAGCCATAGAGATAATAATCAAACAGGCTTTGAATTAGTAAATACCCTATCACAGAAAGGATAACTACTGTAAAATAGGCCACATAGCGCTTTTTTAACAGATAGTTGGGTAAAAAATACTGCAGGTTCAGGTAGGCGATCCCGATAAGGAGCCCAATGCGGCCGGTCACACAGGCGACAAAATAGGGTAAATTCGCTTTCTGTATGAGGTACTTCTTTTCATAAATAAAAAAGCCGGTAATTAGCAGCCAATAAGCACCATGGATCAAAGCGTATTTTAGTGAAACGCTGCGATTAGAAAATGGAAGCCTAAGGGTTTTATCAAGAAAATCCATCTGTAGTGAGTATAATTTTACGATCGGCACTACCCATATTCTTTCTATAAAAGAACAAAAAAACACCAACCTTGAGAAATTATGTCGACCAACTGCTAAAAAAATAGATGAATATAGCTACTAATGTGAATCAAGGGTAGAAAAGGCAGTATAGTAAATAGGATAACTTTGTAGAATGCTATTACTACACCTTATCCAACTCTATGACTATATCTGCCACTGCTATGATACACAGAGTTGCCTGCATCGTCAACGCATGAGCAATAATTATTCACCGGCTTTTAGAGACTAGAAATTTGCCTTCTTATCAAGCCTACGTGTAACGACCTATATTGGCAGTTTGAGATAATAGCTAAAGGGATGATGGAAAACTTAACTACAATGACTGCTATGCTCATGTGAGTTTAACTGATTCTTTACCTAGCATTCTTTCCAAAAGAGCTTGGCAGGCCAAGGTAGCTTTACAAGTAGCTG
>NZ_JAUKPO010000027.1 GCF_030503435.1 Rhodocytophaga aerolata | reverse complement strand
TAAGGGATGAAAGAAAGCTATTACCTGTAGTAAATTCTCTATATACAATAATGATCTAAGGCTTTGATAGGATAGAAGAGTTAAAACAACTACCCCTTTCGGGTAACTTAAAATTATAAATGATTTTTAATGATTGAATTAGTAGGTAAAGGGAACTTCAATCATGGTCTGTTCCCAGGCAAACCTCATTACTCCTTTGTTGACACCCTTGGCTTCAAATTGAATTGCAAAGTTTTCCACCTGATTGTTAAGTTTAGTGGCTGGAGCCATTACTCTTACTATATCCTTGTCTGCATTATAGCTATAGGCACCCCAATAATCCAGATCCGCATTTAAAACAATAGTCCATTCCTTTTCTCCCGGAATAGTAAAAAGGGAATAGCTACCTGCTTTTACTCTTTTTCCACTTAGCTCAACATCCTGATAAAACTTTATTTCAGTAGCCTCATTAGCTCCTGTGCGCCAGGGTTCACCAAAGGGAACTAGTTTGCCAAAAATAACTCTTCCATTTCGTGCAGGTCTACTGTAAGTGACTCTGATGATCGCCTTTTGTCCTTCTTTTCTGTCGTGGGCAAAGTTATGCGGGAAATAAGCGATGTCCATCGGACTTTTGTCTAAATCACTAAAACTTTGAGCTGGGCAGGCCAAGGAAAATAAAGCAAGCAAGAGGATAGACAGGATCAACTTTTTCATTTGTGTTTTTTTCTCAGTATACGCTAAAATAGTCAGTTAGACCATCAAGATGCAATTAATCCTCCAGAATGGAAGATGAAAGAGCATATCTATATCTTTAATTGTAAGTCGTCAGATGATAGGCGACAAACAGCTAAGAGAAAGATAGTACTAAATTATACCCGTTATTTAATACTACATAATGTGGATGCTACATAGTGTTAAAATTATGGTTTTCGCAGAACATACTGTCCAGTCAAGGCAGCAAGTTCATTACGGTTGTACCTCCATATCTGCTACGACCGGCAAATGGTCTGAAGCATATTTTTCATTGATCACCTGGTGGCTTTTTACACGAAATTTACCTGCTGGCCTAAAAGCAATAAAATCGATAGCTTTGTTTGGATTGTTTACAGGAATAGTAGGTGCACACGTTTGGCAAGTCCTGGTAAAATGTGTATCTAGCTGGCGGATTACCTCAAACTCTGGCGATGCATTAAAGTCTCCGGCAATAACGAACGGCAACTTTTCACCAGAAGCTATATTTTCAATTTCGTTGATCTGTAATTCACGGTTTACGGGTGTTTTCTGAGCATCTAAATGGGTACTGCCAAACCGTATCTCTTTTCCGCCGGGTAGGGTAACTTTAACTGTGGCTACTATCCTGGGTTCTCCCTTCGTTTCTGCTTGCGTAGGCAGGCGGTGTACCTGTTTCTCTGACAATGGATAGCGGGAAAGGATGGCTACTCCATATTCTCCTCCACCATAGTCAATGGCTTTGCCAAAATAGTAATACATGTTTAGCTGCTTAGCAATCTCTTCTGCCTGGTTATACGCACCTGACCGGTTGGTATGTACATCTACTTCCTGCAGGGCTACCAGATCTGGGTTCTGGGTTCGGATAGTATTTGCTATAGCTTCTATATCAATATATTCAGGTTTTGACGGAGGGTTGCAATGATGAATATTATAAGCCATTACCCGGATGGTCTGCCCGTTTATGCTGTCGCCCGTTTTTGTAGTAGCTGCGCTTTTTTTAGCTGGCGCAGTTTGGGTAGAACAGGAGGCTGCCAGTAAAGCAACCCCTGTCATAAAACTTAAAAAGATAAATCTGAGTCTGTTTTTCATGCTTACCATCCTGGGTTTTGACCTAAATTGGGATTCCGTTCGAGTTGTGTCAAGGGCACTGGCCACAAATAATTCCTGGACGGAGTAAATGTCCTACCAGAAAAAGCAATAATATATCCTTCTTCGTCTGCGCGGATACTAGCTACATCTGCCCCAATAAGTGCCCAGCTCTTTTTCATGCCTTTTACATCCTGCGCCAGCAGTTCTCCTTGCTCCCAGCGCAGAATATCAAAATAGCGTTGACCTTCCAGGGCCAGTTCTACCCGGCGTTCCCTGCGGATTTCTTCTCGCACATCCATTCCATTGGCAACTAATTTGGTGAGTACCATAGGCACCATGCCTACCCGTTCCCGCAGCAAATTAATGCTCATGTCTATATCTGCCTGTGTAAGGGTTCCTTGCTCTAGCCTGGCTTCAGCATAGGTTAGTAATACTTCCGCATAGCGCAACAAATGTATATCATTGGCATCCCGGCTGACACGCCCCACTGTGGAAAGTTCTACATATTTGGTAAAATAATAGCCGGTAAGGGTAACCGATCCCCGCCTGTCGGAGCGAAATTTAGGCGCCGTGAAGATAGCCGGATTTTTGTTTTCCGGATTTCCGTCAAAACGGCCGCCCCATGGCGTATTGGGTGGCAGAATGGTTTGCCGCATCCGCGGATCACGGTTGGTAAATACATCTTCATAGGTGTTTTCCACATACAGAGGCGACCTATCAATAGGCAGACCGTCTATCATCAGATAACTGTCTACAAGGGATTTGGTGGGATTCCATCGGGCATTCTGATCTGGCACTTGTATTTCCCGGCTAAGGTTATGCATACTTACATCTTCTAAATGCATCCGCGCAATGATGGTTTCGCGGTTTCGGCCACTAGCCAGCTTACCGGCATAGGTGAAGAGTTCATGATAGCTTGTACCCGGGTCGCCATTGCTGTAGAGCTGGTAAATACCCAGATCCATTACCGCTTTTGCTGCCGCTTCGGCTACTGCATACCGTTTGTTGTATAAAGCAATGCGGGCTTTTAAAGCAAGGGCAGCTCCTTTGTTCATCCGGCCCAGGTTATCTCCACTGGGGATTTCTGCCGGCAGGTTCTCTGCTGCCAGATCCAGGTCTTGCATTAGAAAATCAATGATCTGTTCGCGCGGATCACGCGGGCCGTATACTTCATCTATATTCAGCGTAGTAGTAATGAAGGGCACATCGCCCCAGAAACTGGTAAGATAGCTGTACATTAATGCCCGTATCACCCGTACTTCAGCCGCCAGTTGCTCTTTTCTGCCGGGCGTAATAACGGTGGCTTTTTCATAATTTTCCAGGAAAGCATTGCATTGCCGGATACCTGCGTACTGGGTCCTCCATTCAGTATTCAGGGTGCCCAGGTCGTTACCAAAGTTGCCGCTGCCGATCAGTTGGTAATCGGTGGTAGAAGGCCATAAGGTGTTATCGCCCATGTTTTCCATGTCTACCGTGTTTTTGGCTTTTACATTGGCATAAATGGCATTGACTGCCAGTTCCAGTTGTTCTTCGGTTTGCCAGAAGGTTTCATCGGTGATCTGGTCCAATGGCACCCGGTCCAGGAATTCATCCTTACAGGAGGAAAAAAGCAGTGTGCTTATTAAGAAGCTATATATTAATGTCTTTTTCATACGGCTTTAGTTGAAAGTCATTAGTTATTTTTGCTGATTACTGAAAGTTGAGGTTCAGGCCCATGACAAATGTTTTTACCTGTGGGTAAAATCCGCCACTACTTACTGGCGTTTCCGGGTCATAGGCATAAAAGAAATCAGAAGCTGTCAACAAATTATCTGCAGAAGCAAATATCCGTAGCTTATTGATGCGTACCCGTTGGGTGAGGGCTGCCGGAAGCGTATAGCCCAACTGAATGTTTTTCAGACGGAGGTACGAAGCATCTTCCAGCCAATAGGTAGATAAGCGTTGGTTATGCGATTGTTGATAGGTTAACCGCGGATAAGAAGCATCTGTATTTTCAGCTGTCCAGCGGTCCAGGTGGATTTTCTGTGGCAGGCTACCTTCATTAATCAACGCATGCCGGGAAGCCCCTTGCAAATAGCCATCGGCTTTTCCTACGCCTTGCAGAAAGAAACTCACATCAAATCCTTTCCAGGCGGCATTACCCCTAAAACCAAAGGTATATCTAGGAATAGCATTGCCAATAACGGTGCGGTCATCATCCAGTGTTATTTCTCCATCGCCATTCAGATCTTTATAGATTAAGTCGCCGGGCGCTACCGGGTCGCTGACAATATGCGGAAAATTGGGGATGTATTCATCGTTTTCGGCATCGTAAGTAAAGTCAGCTACCTGGGCTATGCGGTCGGCTGCCAAACCAAAAAAGGCATCTATGGGTTCTCCCACTTTCCGGATGCGGTCGCTGAGTACTGGGGGCACCCCGCCATAATCCGTTACCCGGTTTCGTACATCGGATATATTAAAATTGGCGCCATAGGTAAAATCTCCTCTCTGCTCGTTCCAGGAAAATGCCAGCTCCCAGCCTTTGTTTTCTACTTTTCCGGCATTCTGCGGAGGAGAATTGGTGCCTAAAACATCTGGCAGGG
The DNA here is from genome assembly GCF_030503435.1 of Rhodocytophaga aerolata. Classification (GTDB taxonomy): domain Bacteria; phylum Bacteroidota; class Bacteroidia; order Cytophagales; family 172606-1; genus Rhodocytophaga; species Rhodocytophaga aerolata. Next base: position 97,955 of record NZ_JAUKPO010000027.1, on the reverse strand, counting down.
GTACCACTAACAGGATATCTTTTGTTTCGTTGATAAAATAATCGGCTGTTACACCCAAACGGCCATTTAACAACGTCAGGTCCAGGCCTACATTCTGCTTTATTACCGACTCCCAGGTTAACAGCGAATTAGGTACACTAGTATAGCGGTAGCCGATGGTATTGGCATTACCTATGGGCATGGTACCTACCGGCCCCAGCACATCCAAATAAGCAAAATCGCCCACCCGGTCGTTGCCCTGGGAACCATACGAAATACGGAGTTTACCAAAATCAATGAAGCTTTTAAGGCCACTAAAGAAACTTTCTTCCGAAAACGCCCATCCTAAGGATGCCGAGGTAAACAAGTTCCATCGCACATCTGGAGCAAACCTAGTAGATCCATCATACCGAAAGTTCACTTCTGCCAGATAGCGGTTGTTAAACCCATAATTTACCCGTCCAAATAATGATTGCAGGGCATTCTGGGAGGCACTTCCACTATTGAGTTGATTTTCTGTACCTAGGTTGAGATGGCCTACCTGCTGGGTAGCCAGGTTGGTTCTAGTGGCTACAAAATTATCCCCTATGTTTTCTTCCTGCGATGCACCCAGCATTACCTTAAAATCATGTATCTCATTAAACAAGCGTTCATACTGGGCTATGCCAATAAATGTCTGATAGAGGTTAGTATAGTCGCGGGTATCAATTTTGTTGGGAACATTCGTTTGATAGATCAGGGAATTATCTATAGGGCTGTAATAATTAATGGTTTTGGAGAATATCGTCCGTTTGGAGTTAGAGCGGATAAGCCCATATTGTCCGCGCAGGCTGAACCCTTTAAACAGGTTTAGGGTAGCACTCAGGTTACCTGTAAACTCCTGCGAAGCAAAATCATCTGTTCCACCATCTGTAGTAACGGCCACCGGATTGCGTTGTCCGCCTATATAGCCCCAGCCGCCGGTCGTAAAGCGGACGGGCACGAGAGGAAGAATCTGGTGGGCTGCATAAATAGGTCCGCCTGCGCCACCTATTCCTTCCGATGAACCAGAATAGTTTCTGTCAATGTAGCCCAGGTTCACATCTACCTGCAGCCGGTCTATAAGCGTTGTATTGAGCCGCACCCGAAGATTGTTCCGATTAGATTTGTAGTTATCTCCGGTGATGAGCCCGCCTTCTTTCAAAAGCCCGTAAGAAAGATAGTAGCTAAAGTTTTCGCCCCCACCGTTGACGCTGAAATTATGATTTTGTTGCGGAGCAGAGGGTTTATATATCTCATTGATCCAGTCGGTATTGGCAAAATAATTCGGGTCTGACCCATTGCGGGCTATTTCTATATCGGCATCGGTATAGGTAGGATTCCTGCCTACATTTACCTGCGACTCATTTAATAGCTGCATATACTCCGGTGAACCCAGAAATTGGGGAAGGGCTGTAGGAGTTTGCAACCCAAAGTAGTTGCTATAAGATATAGAAGGGGTAGTTGATCTGCCTTTTTTAGTTGTGACCAGAATCACTCCATTGGCTCCCCGTACGCCATAAATAGAAGAAGAAGCGGCATCTTTCAGCACAGAAATACTTTCTATATCCTGTGGATTCAATATATCTAACGTGCCTCCGGGAATGCCGTCTATAACTACCAGGGGAGAAGCATCACCTAAAGTACCGATGCCCCGTATGCGGATAGTGCCCCCATTATTGCCCGGTTGGCCGGATGGATTCGTAACGGTTACGCCGGCCATTAATCCCTGAAGGCCGGAACTCAGGTTAGTAACTGGGCGGCTTTCCAGGGCATCTGCTTCAATAGCACTTACAGCACCAGTTACGTTTATTTTTTTCTGGGTGCCATACCCGACTACAACTACCTCATTTAGCTGGTTATTACCAGCTTCCAGCTCAATAGATAAAGATAACTTTGCATTGCTACTTACCCGCTGATTTCGTATGGTTTGTGCCTCATAACCGATGTAAGAGAACGTAAAACTGTAGGTGCCTTCTGTGGGCAGATTGGAGAAAGAAAATTTACCCTCTACATCGGTAGCCGTACCGGTCGTAAAATCCGACTGTTCATTTTTGGCAAGCACTGTTACTCCAATAAGGGCTTCGCCGGTTTCATCCAGCACAATGCCGCTTACCTGTTCGGCGGTTTGCTGCGCATGAGCCTGGTACAACAACAGCCAGGAAAATATTAAAAGGAGCTGCCACTTTGGTGGATTACTTCGCTGGTGAATGGTAGGTTTTAAGTCCATAGTCTAACGGGTTAAAGGATACGTATTGTTTTTACTTTATATTTCAATAAGTTCTACTCTACTCTGTGCTATCAATTTTATGGAAGAAGGGCTAGTATGAGGGTTTTTGAATGCTGTACCCCTCTTTCTTCTTTACCACTTTCAGGTCATTTACACTGGCTATCGTTTTCAGGGCTCTTTCCAAAGACCGGTTTGTATGTATGCTGCCTGTAAACTGTATAGCTGAGATAGCTGCCTTATCATATAAAATAGCTACACCGTATAGTTTTGTCAGTTCGGAAAACACTTCCGGCAAAGGCAACTGGTTAAACTTAACTACATTGCCATTGACTTGGACACTGCCGGTGAGTTTATTTGCTTTTGCTATTGGGATAGCTGTAATCCGTGTTTGCCCTTGGGCCACATCCAGAATCAGTTCCTGGCCAGGCCTCAGATACACTTCTGTCAGTGCATTTTTTAGTTCTTGTGCATAGGCTATTATCACCACCCGGCCAGTATGCAGCCTTATCTTTACTTTTTTCTCCTGTGGAATTGCCTGTATAGTAAATGAAGTGCCTAATGCAGTAGTCGCTAAGCCTCCGGCCACGACTGTAAAAGGGTGGGCAGTGTCTTTTGTAACAGAAAAAAAGGCTTCTCCAGACAACTGGATATGCCTGCTTATTTTAAAAACTTTCGGGTAACGTAGGCTGCTGCCTGGGTGTAATTTCACCAGTGAGCCATCCTCTAAACTGATTTGCTGTATTGTATCGGTGGTGTTTACTTGGGTAATAATTTCGCCTGAAACAAAGGAAGAAGTAGTTGTTGCGGCTAAAGGCTCTTGTCTGCCATGCGTTTTAGTAGTATAGAATATGCCCAACGCCAGCAAGCAAAGCAGTAAGCTGGCGGCTACGGCAGTAAGGACAATAAAGTTTAGCTGCTTTCCACCCGGTTTTTTATAGGTTTGCTGCCGGATGTTTTGCAGCATCCGCTCTGATAGGCTTGCATCCCATTTCTCTTGTATAGGCAGATTGTCCCATTCTGCTTCCGGTAGCCAGGCTTCCAATTGCTCGGGATGCTGTTTAAAATAGGCAATTACAGCTTCCGCTTCCTGGGTGTTGCAGCGGTTCTGAAAAAACTTCTGGATGAGTTCCTGATTTACCATAAATTCATACTAACACAAGGAGTACGAACCGTAAGTAAAAAACCCCTGCTGTTATTAAAAATTTATTTTATGAAAAAGGATAAGAGGAAGAAAATACTCAATTTGTAATTCAGTATTTTCTTTAGTTGTTTGGTAGCTTTAGTGATGTGGTCTTCTACTGTTTTTTTAGAGATGGAGAGGTTGCGGGCAATATCTTCGTAGGAATATCCATAGAATTTCCTCAACTGAAAAACTTTTTTGCGTACAGGAGGCAACGTATTAATAGCATCATAAATTTCTTTATACTGATAATTTTCAAAAACAGCATTCTGGGTGTAACTGGCTTTTTCTTCTTGCCTGATTGTTTGCAGCATATCTCTTTCCCGGGCTTGTTTTCTGAGTTCATCAATCAGGGTGCTGCGGGCAATGCAGAAGATCTGTGAAGAGACAGAGATTTCTGCCGCCATAGATCTGGCAAAATTCTTCCACAGCTTTATAAATGTTAGCTGTACAAGTTCTTCGGACAGAAAGGTGGAACCTGTGTGTTTTATAAAATAGCTATAGACTTTTTGATGGTATGTGTGGTAAACTTCTTCAAATTCAGTTTTGGAGTCAACAGGTTGTTTTCTTTCTTTAAGTTTATCAACAAACATGGAAACTGCCTTTAGTTCGTTAAATTTTTCTTCAAAGGTAGACCAAATGAAATTACGGAACTGTTAAATAATATTGAAGTTCCAAGACGCTATGTATAGAGGCATATCTTGCATTCATTCAGCACGAGATAGTTTATCCCAAAGTCTTCTGCTAAATAGGTAGTAAAAAAATCAATATTGGAAACAAGCTGGACTAAAGTGGCAAGAAATTTCAGGATTAGCAAAGGTGCTATTCTATACTCTGAGTATTTCATGGTAGGTTAACTGAAAGGGGGAATTATTTTAACCAGTCTTTATGTACAATACTAGAATCTGGATGCTAAATACGCTCTCTTTCCATTCTCCACTTTTAAGGGGGAGTTCCACCTTGGAATTCACCTTTTAAAGTGGATAAACGAAAGAGAACAAATTTAACATTTAGATTCTGGAGTTACTCCCAAGGGGAAGGTATTTTAACTCCCTTATTTGTGTTACAAAATCTAGTGTATAAAAATTGGTTGGATGTACTTGACAAGCATAATTATAAAAATACCTAAAAATAGGTATTGACAATCGTCAAACTTCTACCCATTTTTACATGGCTTACTTATTGGTGCCAACACACTGATTCTATGTTTATTTATGTATTGATCTGCCTTCGCTTCATACATATATATTGCTTCTATTTTTCTTCAAAAGTGAATTGGTTTATTATTTTATAATTATAAGCTAATTCAAATTATCAACACTTTCTCATAAAGAACCATTCTGTTGAATACTTGGGCTAACAGAGGGTTCATTTCTTTTTGAAGTTAATACTCATCAGTTGTTAGTTGTTCATGGTCAGTTATCTATATGCCTTTGATAACCAAATTATTGCCTTCATAAGATTACGTCCTACTCATTTTAATTTAGTATAACTTACCCTAATACTTTCATCTTATGCCTATCAATCCATATGGAATCCTCAAAGGCCGTCCTATTGATAAACAACTGGGAACCGGACCTAATCCTCATTATCAGGTACTGCTGGTAGATGATGAATTCGAGTATCGTATCGCTATTAATGTGAAGTCAAAAGAGTATCCTTCTGAGTTACTTTACTTAGTAGATGAAGACTTTATGCACCCATTGCTTTCGCAGTTATTTGAATTGAGGCTTGGGTTTACAGAAAGTGAAAAAGTACCAAACGGATTAGCCCTGGACTATATCCGGGGGAATTTATTTGACCGCACTTCAATGCGTGCATTACCACACTCGCTACCCGGAACCGACAATGACCTCAATGAGAAGATCGATTATTTTATTTCCCAGGCCATGGGCAGAGAAGATGCTCTGGTATATGCCTTTGGAGAACGATGGGGACCTGAACCCGGCAAAAGAGACAAATATTTTGGATTTACCCCCGGATATGGTATACATAATATTCACATGAACCAGGGCAATGTAGCACGGTTTAAAGGTGATGATGGTGTATGGCAGGATGGCGGAATTCTCATTCACTTTCCCTCAGAAAACCGGTTTGTAGCTATATTCCTCGCCTTTCAGTCTCAGACCTGGCATACAGATGACACTACAGGGCACCGTATCGAGACACCTTCTGATGGCTTCGATCAGGTGGACAACCAGGAGATGGAACAAAAAATTTATATCATCGCTGCCCTGGTCAATCCTTCAGGAGACGACAGCAACAAAGAAACGGTAACCTTACTGAATGTATCCTCGGAAACGATTCATTTACAGAGATGGGCTATTGCTGATAAGCGGAAGCAGAAACAAATCATCACTGCTCAGCAATTAACACCCTTTCAGACACTTACTATCTCCCTTACCGGTCAAACGGCTCAACTTTCTAATGAAGGAGGTATCATCACTTTGCTCGATAGCCAGGGATTGAAAGTACATGGTGTATCTTATACCAAAAGTCAGGCACAGAAAAGTGGGTGGCTATTGAAATTCTGACCTCATATTACTTAGTGGATCTATAAATCTGTATACATCACTCTTTAAAATTTATAACAAATGGAAACATTTAGAATCAGCTGGTGGAATGTAGAGAATCTTTTTGATATAGAAGACTCTCCTGACCGGATTGGCTGGCTAAAAAATGAATTAGCTAAGGAATTAGAAGGATGGAATGAGATGGTTCTTGCTAAAAAAATTAAGCAGCTAGCCAGTATCATTGCACAGTTACATGCAGGAAATGGGCCTGATCTACTTGGTATATGCGAAGTAGAAAACCAGATCGTTTTACAGAAATTAGTCAATGAACTAACTACTGTTCATGGCAAAAACTACCAGGTTGTACACCACGATACCTCTGACAAGAGAGGAATAGATGTCGCCTTTTTATACGACCCGTTAAAATTCCAGGCCAATCAGACTTTTTTTCACGTGATTCAGAAAAGAACGGCCACCAGAGATATATACCAGGTAAATTTTACTACTACTTCAGGAAAAGAGTTAATTGTAATTGGTAATCATTGGCCATCACGCTCCGGCGGACAGTATGAATCGGAACCTTACCGAATCATGGCCGGAGAAACCCTTTCTTATTTTCACGAGCGTATCATTGAGATTAAAGGAAAAGATGTATGTATTTTATTCATGGGAGATTTTAATGACGAGCCTTTCAACAGGGCAATTACGGATTATGCCTTGAGTATCCCTTCCAAACAGAATATGCTGAATGCCAGAGAAAGGCCATTGATCTATAATTTGATGTGCAGGATTTTGGGGGAAGAAACCGGTACGTATTACTTTAATAATTTTCCTAATATTTTAGACCAGTTTATGGTCTCCAAGGGTTTTTACCTGCCGGCTGGTGCTATTTACAGTTAAAAAAGATTCTGTCAGAATAGAGGCTATTGCAGATATGGTAAAAGGGGGAGAATATGCTATACCCATTAAATTTGGGAGACCATCCTCTCAGGCTAGTTTCAACGAGAATGGGTACAGTGATCATTTCCCGATTTCTATGGTCATTGAAGAAAAATAATATTCTACATATGCTTGGTAAAACACATGAGAGCTTTACTTGTCAAGTTAACTTATTATACGGCTGTTGCCGTGTTATTCTGGATAGTACTTTACTATGGTTGGTTGATGCAATGCTTATCCCACCATGCAATTGGGCAGGGAAAAGCCAACTGGGGTTCACTCATAAAAGTGGAAGAGAAAAAGAGAGTGGATTTGATAGCTAGATTTTAGTATCAAGAAAGAGGGTGGTTAAAGAAACTCCCCCTTTCTAATAACCGCAAATATATCTACAATGTGTATATTTTTTCTTACCATTTACTTACTGAAAATTTACTACAAGTAATCAACGCATAGGCTTCTACATTGATTTTGCGTATTTGCCGGTGTTTGAAAGACCGGCTTGATGTAGGCATATTTTTCTAATCCTTTTTGTTGTGCTTCTACTTTAGAAGCAATACCCTATACTTAGCCAAAGATTCGCATCTATATAGCCCCCATTCTTTGTAGAAGGATCAGTTTTATCAAGTTGTTTGTAATACTTACCATAGCCTAACCCCACATGTCCATCTAAGCTTACGCGATTGGTAAATAGATACTGTCCACCTATATTAGCTCCCATTCTTACGGATTGCCCATAAAAGTCTCTGGCTCCTACTCCAAATAATCCAACCGGTTTGTCTAATACTTTGGCCTCTGAATGAAGTCTGCGATTCAGGTTACCCACATACATACTTACGTAGGGAGAGAAAGAATCATAGTTGAGTCGGTTGAAGTAATATTTTGTATCCAAGGTAAAACCATCGTAACGATAATGATCGGTCAGCAGTATGCGGGTAAATTGTCCATTCACATAAGAAAGTCCTACACTCCAATGGGAACTGAGCGGTTTTTCTATCGTTAAGGTAGGTCTCTGAGCCAATAAATTGAGCAGATTGGTTTTTATCCATATACTTCTCTTAGGAAGAAGTGTTTCCTCTTGAGCATATGCTGCCATATGTGTTCCCATCATCAACAATATTATTAAAGCTAGCTTTCTCATAGTATATTTCAATCTTAATCACGCCTAACCGAATCAACTGCAACTGTATACCGTTGGCCATAGCTGAAGTAATGAGCTAGGTAACCATGGTTGTCAGCTTTCCAAATATTAGGTGTATTCTCTTTATTTCCCTTGCAGTTTGTTAACCTCTTCTAGGGTTACTATTAGGTAATCTACTCCAAGCCTTTTTGCATTTTCTTCTACCGTCATAGTGAATCCGGCTTGCTTACGTCTCGTGTTTACATACTTTGGGTCTTTTATCGGCCACACAAATCTTTGCCATTTCTCTTGTCCATTCTCAGCATTGGTAGTTTTGAAACCATAAACTTGGGAGCCATAAACCTGTTCTTTGCCTGCCTGCATTAAAAACCGATCCTCCATCATGGCGTACAAGTGAAAAGCAAGCTCCCCTTTTTTGGCTGCTTGTTCGATTTGGGGCATGTACTGTTGAATTTTAGGAGAATGCTGCAAAACGTAAAATACGGCTTCGTTGGTGGGAGTACCCACCAACGACTTGCCCGGATAGCCATACTGTTTAAAGATTGCTTCTATTCTTTCAAGATTGGATGCATCCACCTCTTGCATTTTCGTATGAAGAAAAGTAGGTAAGTCTTTTGTTGATAGCTGGTAAACTTGTGCGATAGAATCCTCTTTGCCTTGCCTATTGCTCAACCAATCTAATTGCCGGTATTTCTGATCCAAAGTGAAAATACTATCTAGTTCTTGCTTTAAAGAGATATTTAAGTTTTGTTGAGCTTTTATCACTGAGGCTAACAACAAGAAAAGCAATAGGACAAGTAGTTGTTTCATAGGATGGTTATTTGGTCTAGGATGTAAGCTCTGTTTGGAGAAGCTTAATATAGTATTTCTAATATAAACTATTTATCAATACGAGCATCCATTACTCCTAGGTAATCATATTTAGTAAGTAGGCAACTCTTACAGAGCCTTTAGGAAGAGCAGCGGCACATACTAGGCAGGTAGAGCAGTAAGTGCGGATAAGGCCTCAAGGATTCATGATAGTATTTAAGAAATTATGCTATAAGCAGAGTTATAAGATATGGTAGTTAAAATAATTTCCCCTATTCTGTTACCACAAAGTTTGTTGCCTACCGAAATGAAGTAGGTTTTTCTTACTATCCGCTGTATGAAAAATAGGGAGCCTGACACATATAAGAAAGCCAAGACTAGACAACCCATTTTCTTGAAATTATAAGTTCGTACTCTGTCAAAACTTCCCTATGAAGGCTTATTTGCTTGCAATAGTGATATTTTGCCTGTCAGCATTTTTAATTAAATGACTGCCTGAATTCTACAGGTGAAATGCCATTTTTACGCTTAAATAACTTACTAAAGGATTGCGCATGCTCAAAGCCCAACTGATAGGCAATTTCACTCACAGATAAATCGCTTGTAGATAGTTTTTCTTTGGCCAGCTCCATTACCTTATCTTGTATAAAGTGTTTGGTACTTTGGCCAGTTAACAGTTGTAATAAACGGCTCAAGTAACCAGCTGATATGTGTAAGTGATCGGCAACGAATTGTACAGTAGGTATTCCTTTGTCTGCTAACTCATCCCTGTTAAAATAATCTGAAAGCAATATTTCTAATTTATTTAGGATGGCATGATTTGCCATTTTTCTGGTAATGAATTGCCGTTGGTAAAATCTCTCGCAGTAAATAAGCAACAATTCTATCTGTGCCAGGATTACATCCTGGCTATAGTTGTCAATTTTATCTTGGTACTCCTGTGCTATTTTTTCAATAATTTCACTAACCAGCCTTTCTTCCTTGTCTGACAGGTGCAAGGCTTCATTTACCTTGTAAGTGAAATACTCATAGGTTTTAATTTTCTTTGCCAAGGGGGTATTCCAAAGAAAATCGGGATGGATTAATAACAGCCATCCGCAATGTGTAAATTCTGCTGCTGATGCCGTTTGGATGGTTAAAACTTGTTTGGGCGACATAAAGTGCAGGATGCCTTCATCAAAATCAAAGTCGTGTTGTCCATATTTGATTTTTGCATTGAAATTTTTCTTCAAGGCAATAGAATAAAAATGGTGAATGATGCTGCCTGGACAAGTAGTTGGTTGCCGTTTGATGTCTTCAAATCTTACGACACTGATCAATGGATGGGCAGGTTTGGGTAGATCCATAAACCGGTGATACTCGGTAATGGTTTTAATATGATGAGAGGCAAGCGAACTCATAGAACAATGACTTTATAAAGCGAGTACTAGTTTTAAACCTTCATTTAATCGGGTTGGTTTACGCCCTAAATAAAACGCAAGTTCATTAGTAATCTCTGCTTCCTGGTTATTTTTGATATCGGTGATAAAATCTAGTATTTTCTGAGTCAATGCCTCTTCTACATTTCTTTGTCTCATCATGGCTGCAAATACGGCTCGCTCAACAGGGGTGTATTTTACTTCTTTACCAGAAAGTGCTGTAAGTGCAGAAGCAATATCATCAAAGGAATAGGCTTGATCACCTGTAAAGCTGTAAATTTTGTTTTCACATGTTTCATTCAATAAAACCTGTGCCATGGCTTCACCCATTTCGCTTCTCAAGGCAAAGGCTACTTTACCTTCTCCTGCCGGCAGTAAAATTCCTCGATCCAAGGCTGCTTGCCCTCCTACAAACTGTGGAATAGCATCCATATATAAGGTGTTTCTAAAGATAGTAAATGGCAGGCCACTCTCTCGGATATAGTCTTCTGTTTTGAAATGCTCCACCATTAATTGATTGACTAAGGTGTTTCTATCTCTCATACATCTGCTCGTGTACGCCAGATGTTTAACACCCATTTTCACAGCCATATCAATCACATTTTTATGCTCTTGGATTCTGTCCCCCTGATCACCTGAAGAAATAAGCAGAACCGTATCCACTCCCTTCATGGCCTGTTCAAGTGTAGCTAGATTGTCATAATCCCCGAGAAAGGCATTAAACCCCCTTGCTTCAAAGGCTGCCCTTTTTTCTTCATTCCGGGTAATGACTGAAATTTGATCAGCCCAAATTTTCTTTAGCAAGGTTTCGATAACGGCAGAACCTAAATGTCCCGTAGCACCGGTTACTAATATGCTATTCATCTTCTATTTATTTGGTTGATACAAAATTGGAAATGAATAAAATAAGAAAAGTGTGCAAATCTTGCTTTATGGTAGTCAAATCTGATATTAGCCTTCTCCTATGAGCGTGGAATTGTATTTGGATTCTTGAGTTTTATGAAAGGGGAGTTAGAGAGACTTAAAATTTACCAATTCTAAGGAGAACATGCTAAGATTACCTTCTAAATAAAAAGCTCCTCTGTAGGAGCTTTTTTGTACTTGATGTTTTTAAAATTAAGTGGTTTGTTTGCATCAAAAGTATGCATATACCAAGACAAAAAACACGAGTTACTAGAATATAACATAAACTTCATATCTAGTAACATTACAGTTTTCTATTAGCGTAAAATTTCTAGGGTTTCTAAAAATCTTCCCTCAGGAAATAATGGATGGCAATATCTAAAGTTAAAAGATATGCCCCTTTCGGGTAACCCATAATTGTATTAGTTTCTGTATGCTATCTGTCCGAAAAACAGGGGACCTAACATATGCTCAAATTGTTTTTATCTATCAGTGGTAGGATTAACTTCTTACAGCTAGCCCGTCATTCTACAACTTATGTAGAATCAACTGCACGATTGCAGTTTGCGCAATATGTAGATTTTGCTACAATTAATCAGGAGTATATTTTACAGAAAGGCTCAGGCCACTATATAATAGCCTTTGACTTAAGTTACCGGCCCAAAAGTGGAAGGGCTACTGCGGGCATAGGCAAATATTGGTCAGGAGCAGCTCAAACTACACTTTGGGGTCTGGAAGCAGGCCTGCTATCAGTCATTGATGTAGACAATCATACCGCTTTTCACTTAGATGCTATTCAAACCCCTGCTAAGCAGGAAAGAGAAGCAAAAGGGATCAATCTGCTAGAACATTATGGACAAGCTATTTTGTGGGCTGCCCCACAACTGACTTCTTTGAGTGCGTACCTGGCAGTGGATGCCCCTGAACCGATGACATGGAATGTCAGGTTCATCTTTGCTAAAAAAGAGTTTATAGACCGCATCCTTACCGGCACTCCTTTGCAGATTATTTCCCGTCTAAGGAAAGATGCCAACTGCTATTATCTGTATCAAGGACCCAAAAAACAAGGCAGAGGGGCTCCCAGAAAATATGCAGGCAAAATCAATTGGCAAGAGCCGGACTTAACTTCTTTTAACTTACAATATGCTGATGCCCATCTCAGGTTGTATGATGGGGTGGTCTATTGTAAATTTCTTTCCCGCAATATCCGCATTGCTTTTTGTCAATATTTGGACGAAAACCATCAGGTAAGTGCTCACAAAATCTATTTCTCTACTGATTTACAATTACCTGCTTTGATGATTGGCAAGTATTATCTACTTCGTTTTCAACAGGAATTTTTAATTAGGGATGGCAAGCAGTTTACCGGCTTACAAGATTGCCAGGCACGTTCGACAGCTAAACTGGAATATCATCGGAATACAGCTTTAACTGCCATCAATATTGCCAAAGCTGAGCAATGGTTAAACAGGCCCAAAGCAGAAAGAGGGGCTTTCTCCATGAGCAGTATTAAAACTTTCTATCACAACCACTTACTCATTGATCAATTATTTAACATCTTGCCTGAAGATACTAAGATGATTAAAAATCATCCACTTATCAGGCAGCTTTATCATTTCGGTGCTATTGCTGCCTGATTTTTAACCAGCTATTGAATTTCTAATACGTTTCAATAAAGTCTATAATCCATGAAATCTGCCCAGTTTTTGTTACAAGTTCAGTCTATTTTATTATGTTAACTCGTATACGCACTAAAGTTTAACAATAAACAGGTAGAGGTACAAATTCATTTACCACTATCATATCACAATCGCTAGTAGCCTTCAATCTTGATTTCTTTATCTCTGTATACTCCGGATCGTTATAGCAATTGAAAACTGCTTCTTTGGAAGGAAATCTGATAATGGCATTCATTGTTTTTGCTTTTCCTTCCAGACTTATCGCTTTTAAATCTGAGGCTAATACCTCTGCTCCATACTTATCAAGTAGAGTTTTTAGCAAAGGAAGGTATTTCTTGAATGCTTCAAAGTCATGAATATTATAGCTGTTGATTAAATATACGGCCATGGTTGTATTTGTGTGAGTGGTCTTTATTTCAAAAAGGATGATATCAGATGAAGCAAGTAGCTCCGATAGGGTAATACATATAAATTGGTTCAATTATCAATAAAGGATACTCTGGAGCTAGAAAAGCCTCAAAGGCGTGTGCAAATCAATTTCTTATTTTTCATAAAAAACATGGTCAAGGGCATTATTCTGAAAAGTGTTCTCATTATACACCTCATCCCTGAAATCACTGCCTCGTCCTACAAATATCCCATAGCCCCCGCTGTTATTTATTTTTGAGTTTTTGATAAACAAATTTGTACCTGGCCCCGTCAAACCTACACTCGCTTTCTTACCGGAAACCAGAGAACCACTACCTGCATAACTGATTTCTACAAACTCCCATTCATTTAGCGCAATTTGGGAATTTACTCTTATGCCATTCCAATACCCTGGTGTCTTGTTATAGCCGGTAAAAACAATCGGATTTCCAAATAAACCTTTGGCATTGATGTAACCTTCTGTATTGATAACAACCGTTACATCCTTGGCTAGCTGGATAACCACCCCAGGTTTTAGCTCCAGACCTGTATTAATCGTTAACTCTCCCGAAACCAGGTACGGGGTGTGATCATCGAAGCCTTGCCAGGTCTCAGGGCTTCCATAGCTGTTATTAATACTGGATTGCATGACCTCTACTAAATTTCTCCCATTACCGATAAATTTGGATGCTTTATCCAGATACCTTACGTTAGGCGCATCTAAATAAATACCTGATCCGCTATTATTTGAAAACAGATTGTTTGAAAATTCTTTGATAACTGATCCTGGAGAGACCGGAAGGCCTATTCCTCCGCTTTCTGCAATTAAAGTGTTTTTGAGGGAAAGCTTCGCTTTTGTTTGACCATATAATGTGAGGGCAGCATTGTAGGAGCTTACACTGGTTTTTTTCCCTCCATACCATATCTCAACATGTTCCAATAAGTTTTGCGGACTGCTGGAAAAGAAAACAATACCTTTCCATGAGCCTTTTATTTTCTCAACCCCGGTAAATACGACTTTCTTATTGGGTCCTCCCAAAACTGCCAGGGAGCCTCCTTCATTGACTTCAAGCCTGACATCTTTTTCAAAAGCCATGACCACCCCTGCATTTATCTGGAGGTCAGAATTTATGGAAATGTCTTTGGTTACAATATAATCAGGTTTTTCTGAATCGGGGATTAGATCCGGCAGGCTTATAGGAGATGTAAAATCCGAATCAATAATCTGGGTTTCAGCGGCTCCGGCATTGATGATTACCCTATCTGCACTTTGCCCGGAAGCATTGGATATGATGAGTTCAATTTCATACTGTCCCAAAGTGGTCGGCGAAAAATTAGCTATAGCCGCATCACTTTTTACAATAACCGATACGCTTCCTTCTGGTTTACGAATAATAGTCCATTTAAATTTGAAGGGATTCCCTAGGTTACTTTTAGAAGCTGTCCCATCCAGTATCACTTCATCATTCATGGCTACATTATGGTCTGGACCAGCATCTGCCGTGAGCACTTCTTTTTCCAGAACTTCATCCGGAGGCTCAGCAACAGGGGTTGCTTGCTTATTATCATCCTTTTTACAGGCAGATAAGACCAACATAGCTGCCAGAAAAAGCCATTTGAAATGCCTAAAAATTTTCATTGGGTAGTAGATATTTAGGAGACAAAAACAGGAGGGCCACCAGGCAGAAATAATGCTTGTTTTTAGGCAAAGTTATAGGCTACATCCCTTATTTTTGTAGGTAGTATTACTTACATTTTATTTAGCAAGATGAGATGCCTGCTGATGAAATAATCTTTTTGCCGGTTTAGATGTTTCGATTTCCAGGTAGTACTGTTTATAATCTCCGGTTCTGTATTAAAATGAAGTTGTTATTTGCAGTAAGCCATAAATCATCTAAAGGGTTGATTTCTTCAGAGAATATCTCAGCCGGTACACACTCAATTTTTCTGAAGTGTGATTTTTTTACTAATTTCATTCCAACGCGTTTCCGGAAGCTCTTGCCGGGCAAGTTGCAGTATCGATTGAAAGATAAACTCGGGAGCTTCCATTTTAACCCCCCTTAGCCAGCTAATTACTTCCGCATTATTGATGCCCCGCATCATCCATTTACTTTCTTCAAATAGTTCGTCTGGGGAAATACTGTTGACGATGTTCTGTTCAATAGTTAAAATCTCTTCATCGGTATAATGTTCCCATAGTACTTTATTGAGCTGATCTTCTTCGCGGTTCATATGCTCCAGGTTGAAAGCTACAAAGGCATTAAAAAGGAAAAATATCTGCCTGCCAATGGCATAGCGGCTTTCCGGATCAAGCGTAGAATTAAGTACTTGTTTTAAGTTCCGCAGGTCGGCGGCAAGCCTGTGATCAGTTACGTGTTCTTTTTCAAAATTATCTACCAGCTTTTTGTTGTGTTTCTCTATAGCCGGTAAGATAAACCGGTCTTCGTGATCGGCATGTTCATCAAAAAAGTATAAGGTGTTTTCTACTTTCTCCAGTGTTGGCAATGTTTCTGCAGGATTTGTAAAGTCGGTATGTTGGATGGCTAAAGCAGTGTCGTATAACATGGCGCGTAAGCCTTTGTGGATTAAATTAAAGCTATTATAGCGTTGCATAAATAATGGGATTTGTTAAATGAATAAATAAAAGAAAACAGGAATTGTCAATACATTAGCCAATAAGACTTCGGTAGGATTCATAACATATCTACACCTTTCAGAGAGTAAGCTACTGCTGAAGATGCTCTCTGAAAAAGTATGCTGATAATAGTGTCATTTATAAAATCCATCCGTTACTTAATCTTCAGATGGGATGGTACTAAAGAGGATAGATTACAAATCAGCCGGAGATATGGGGGCAGGCACTACATTTTTTACTGGTTTGGTACTTTTCAGGTATTGAAATATAGCTTTTAAATCCTCATCGCTGAGATTTTTAAAATTTGGCCAGGGCATGGGAGGAAGCAGTGGACGGCTGTTATCCAGACCTTTATATTTCCCTTCTCTCATGGCCTTAAAAAACTGTTTCTCTGACCAGTTTCCAATTCCTGTTGCATCAGAAGTTATATTAGAAGCATAGGAAACACCCCAGGGGCCAACTGTAGCAGTGCTCATGTGATTAAATAAGACCCAGTTTTTTAGTTCTTCTTTCTTTATTTTAGAAAGGGGCTCTGTAGCAGGATGTCCACTTAAAGCCCTTGTGGAATCAGGAGTCGGGCCTTGTGGACCAAAAATCTTTGGTGAATGGCAATCGCCACAGCCAATGACAGACACTAGATATTTACCTCTGCTCAACAGGTATTTCTTGTCTTTCTTGTTGTCATTCCTGACTAGCTTTAGATTTTGTTCAAATTTCTTCTTTTCAGAATCATTACTACTGCATTCCATTAGGGAAAAGCTAATCATCGGAAATAAAAAAATAATAGCTAAATCATTGAATTTCATTTCATTTACAATGTTTAAAGTGAAGTTTATTAATTTTAATAAAGGCGTTGGTTTCAAACTGAATGAAGACTTCATGTCAGGAGAGAAATGTTTTGTAATGTTTCCTCAAAAATATTCCTGCCACTGTCCCCAGGGTCCATCCTCTGCTTAAGAGCATGCAACTAATTAGCTACAGGTGTGAGATCCTATAACAGAGCACCATGGCATTGATCCCCTCCCACAGATTAAGAATACTTTACTGCTTGTCGTGGCGAATCAACTTTGTGGGTAGTTTCCCCAACGGCATCCTTTGTTCCAATGCGCCTGTCCAGGGAATATCTGCCACCTCCCTGCATTAGCAGTACAAGCGACATAGCAATAACCAGCAGATGGTATTCGAAACCTTCTCCTGCCTGCGTACCCTCCCAGTTCATAAAAAAACCATTATCTATATGATTTGTGAGAATGATACCTATGAACTGGATACCGATTAACAATGCTGTCACCCGTGTAGTGAAACCTGCTAGTATTAATAATGAACCGATAGATTCAATCAGAATCACCAGCAGTGCGATGAGCCATAATAAGCCTACATCTCTGGTCAGGTAATTCATGGTAGCTTTAAAACCATATCCGCCAAACCAGCCTAATAGCTTTTGAGCGCCATGCGGAAAAAGAACAATGCCTAATCCCAGGCGAATAAAGAAAGAAGCCCAGTTTTGATCTGTTTGAAATAGTACCTTTTTCATAATCATATATTTTAGGTTGAATAATAGAATTTTTCCAGGATTACTTTGCCCTCTTGGTATTCCTGTATAGATACCTGGTAATATAGCTTTGTTCCCCAGTAATTGTGGGCAACATTCAAAAGCCATGCTGCAAATACACAGCTGCCAATCTGCGCTATCTTCATTAGTTTTACTTTAAACCGACTTAATCTCTGTAAAAAGCTACCTTCCCGTTTCTGATTAGCTGCTTTTCCAAGCATATGCCCCTGCTCAATAAGTGTAGTGTGCTATATTACTTTTTGCTAATTGTTCCATTGCATGTATAGTGAATGATGGCTCAAAAATACTATAGCAAAGGGGCTTGGTGCCTTAAACTACCTTAAGAAAAATGCTTAAGGTAGTTTAACAACTTTTAGGATAAGTATTGATTTTCCCCTAAATTGCAAGCATTTATCTTCTCTAGTACATTCATGGCTCTGGAAGGCCTTGCTTATCATCATCAGTGCGTTCTCAACAATGTGGCTCAACATACAAAGTTGACTTCGGAAGAAATTCGCTTTTTTCTCAGCCTGCTAAAGCTGAAGAAACTGCGGCGGAAACAGTTTTTAGTGGTTATGGGAGAAGTAAGCCGGGTTGAGAGTTTTGTCACAAAAGGATGCCTGAGAGCCTTCACTATAGACGAAAAATATGAGGAGCATATTCTTCAGTTTGCCATTGAGGATTGGTGGATTTCAGATTTTCGCAGCTTCCTTACCGGGCAACCCGCCAATCAGTATATAGAAGCCCTGGAAGAGACTACCGTTCTTCAGTTCAGCTATGAGGATTTGCAGAAGCTTTATGAGCAGGTACCTAAGTTTGAGCGTTTTTTCAGGATAAAGCTTCAGAATGCATATATGTCTTTTGAACACCGGGTAACCACTGCTATCAGTAAATCTGCAGAGGAACGCTACCTGGATTTCACCAAACGCTATGCGTATTTAGAGCAACGGGTTCCCTTGTATATGATTGCTTCCTATCTGGGTTTTACGCCAGAGTTTTTAAGCAAAATCCGTAAGGACTTATCCAACGGTGGCTAGTGAGTATGAACACTTCTTTTAAAGCAATGAACGAAAATTTATCCGATCTAAGGGAGAGACTTTTAACCTTAAAAAGCTCATGCATATTTCGCCTTGTTGAATCAAATCTGTTTTCCAGGTAACTTCCAGGTAGAACAATGTTTATACAACTCACGGCTAGCTGTAATTCATATGGTTTTTTTCTTTAAGTGGAGTAAAACAGAACAGAGAGTATACGAAAACGGACCTTTGTAAAACAATAAATGAAAGAAAACCAGTTAATGTTCCAAACCCCATAGGTTAAAAGCTATTCTGGGGTAGTTACCAGCTTTCAGTGACAGTTCTCTTGACAGAAGGGTCATGCGTTCTAGGGTTCTGTTATTTTTTAATAAACCTGCATCCAGAACCCGGAATGGCAGCGGTTGCAATAATTCTATGACCTTTTTTCTTGCTTCTTCATCATTAGCCGTAACATATACATCACTTTTTAAACCTTGTAACACGGGAGCATCAAAGACGACTCAGTAGGTATTTTTGAACGCTCCTACTACTTTTGATCGGGGAACCAGGCTCTGGATTATTTCTGCTGAAGAGGTATTGTAAGGGGTAGTAAAATCATCAAAAGTCTCATTAAATGGATTAGTAATATCTATTACTATTTTGTCTTGCAGGGGTATTGTTCTCTGCTGCACCCAGGCTTGCAAATCAGTAAACCACAATGCAGGTATGATTACTTCTGACTGCATGGCTTTGTCCAGACTTACCGCCTGCAGGGGTAATCCTAAGTCCTGGATTACCTTTTGCGCATGATTAACATCTCTTCCGCTGTATAAAACATCATCAGGATAGGCTTTGTAAAAAGTTTTGAGCAAGGCCCTGCCCATTCTTCCGGTACCAATGATAGCAATTTGCATGATGCGAGTAGTTTGGCTGTTAAATTATTAAATGTAAGTTGATATGATAGTTGTGGGAAGGAGGTGCAGCAACAGGTAGCCTATTTGAGCCCCTGTAGTGGCCATGATCAGACTAGAATGTATAAGATTATTATCTGATAAATAGGGCTATGGGCTTCATCGGTGCATCAGTAGCAGAGCGCAATGTTATTACACGCTATAATAAAAGTGTGAGCAAGCTATAGCTGTTTCTGCAATAGTATTTTTAACTGCAACATACTGACGCGGTATACCCACATAACCAAAACAAATAATCAGATGTGGTGTTTTAAGCTAGAGGCATAAACGTATTTTTTGCGTTTTCCAGAAAATCATTTTACTCGATTTGAATAAGGGGCTCTGTGGCAAAAAGCTTTGTTGGATCACTTTTGCCTGGTATAACAGTATATCTATGTAATAGAGAATACAAGGCCATTTCAAAAAACTCCTCATTATGGGTCTACTATAATTTTACAATTTTTGTGGCACGATAGGTTGTATCCTTTATAATCACTTTTCGTAATTGAAACTTTGCCGGGTCAAGATACTGCTCAATAAAAGGCAAATCAGGTGCATAGTAAAATGCCCCACCTCTTTCCAGTGACTGCAACATTTCTTTGTACCGTACTGCATACGCTAAATAGTTGCTATTCGCCCGCAGGTGATGGTACTGGAAATGGTTAGAAAATCCAAGATTGCTAATAATGGTTCCCCAGTTTCTGCTTGAGAGGTTAAATTCAAACCAGTCCAGTTGAAAAATATAATCCTTTGCTACTGCATTTCTATCTACACCGAAAGCTTTCAACTTTAACCCTCTGAGGTATTTCACTAGGAATGCTTGCTGACCACAGCCTATATCTAATATTGGTTCCTGCAAAGTAGTTACATCTATATCCAACAGTTGTAGCTGTGTTAGGGCAGAGTATTCCCCACAAACTACCTCCTGCTCAAGGTAGGGCTGTGTAGCAGAATAAAGCCGCTTACTAAATGGGTTGGAGTTTTTTACCCAAACTTTCAGCGTTCGGTAATGCTGAGTAGCTACATTCTGTAAACGTTCCTCTACTTTGTATGCTGTTAAACTCTTTATCTCCGTGAGCAGTCTATTATATACTTTTCTTAGGGCAGACCTGTCAAAGCTGTTGAGGTAGTAAAACTGGTTTGCTTGGCAAAGAGATTTAATTGCCTTATCAGTCAGGTAATTCAATAAAATCTCCTCTTCTTTGAAGCCTATATCTTTTAGCTCTTGTAAGTGCTCCTTTATATATGTTATCGTGCCGGGAGAAAAACTTAGAGCACTAAACTCTTCTTCACAAAAGATATTCTTCATTCTATTGAAATGAATTTGATGATCTATGTGTATTAATAAGCTATCCACAGTTTATAAAAAATTGGAATTTGATGATTGGCTAGGGCATGAAATGTACAAAATTACCAAAGATGGAACAAGCAAATTAGGTGCATGGACATTAGCTTTATAAGGACTGTGCCGTACTGTCTGTGGTTATTAGCTGTTATCTGTATTGACAATTAAGGTTGTTGTAATTTATAGTAGCGATAAATAGGATAATTTTGATAAAATACATGAGCAGAGGTCTGATGATCTTTCCCTTGATGAGGACGATTGAAATTATATTCATACTCAAATAGCTTGAGATAGTACTTTCGCTCTTCGGAAGAGGTAAATCTAAAAGCGGTGAAAGAGTTCATAGTTATCTGTACGATTAGAACGCTCAATAAAGCCATTTCTCCAGGGCTTCCCTTTAGGAATCAAAGCATGGAAACGACCTGAAGTTTCCACGGCTTTGGTGAAAGCAGTTTTACGATTGGGATGATGACTATATTTCATTGTAAACATCATGGCATTATCTGTCCAGACTCCAAAAAAGGGGGGAGTACATCTAATGGGTTTCCTTAAAATAATGGTTCTCCCGCAAGTTCCGTGCTCAAGCACTATAAAGGACTCGTTTTCGAGGTAAATCAAAGTTAGCTCTGCCGTACATCTGCCTTTATAACACTTTAAGTCGATTGATTTGCCCTTCCGTTTGTCCGTTGCTCCATTCAGTTTCCAGAGTGGAACTGCTACATTTGTATGGACAGATTTCTATGGATTAACCAACAGAGTATGTATAGTTTTTTTCATATTTTCGATTTTGTTTTACGACAGCAAATATACGGCTAATAAGTTTGTTACGGACTGCATTGATAACTGCCATTTTGTTTTTCCCTTCAGCTACTTTTCTTAGGAAATAATCCTGTAGCTCTCCTTTGGTTTTGATAGCTGCCAAAGCAGACAGATGCAACAGGGTTTTTACCGATTTGTTAGCCAGAGGTGTGACTCGGATTTTTCCCTTAATGCTAGACCCGGAGCGATATGGAAAAGGAGCTACTCAGGCATAACACGCATATTAATCCACCAATCCTCAATGGCAAACTGAAGAATATGCTCCTCATATTTTTCGTCTATAGTGAAGGCTCTCAGGCATCCTTTTGTGACAAAACTCTCAACCCGGCTTACTTCTCCCATAACCACTAAAAACTGTTTCCGCCGCAGTTTCTTCAGCTTTAGCAGGCTGAGAAAAAAGCGAATTTCTTCCTCTGTAAGTGCTATATGCTGAGTCACATTTTTGAGAATGCATTTATGATGATAGGCAATGTCTTCCGTAGCCATAAGTGTAAAAAAATGTGTAATACGCTCATTTGCTATTGCAAGCTAGCCGTAAAGCTATACTTATCCTAACCCTGCTTAAACTACTTTAAGGTTTTTTCTTAAGATTCTTTAAGGCATCAGGCTTCTGCTACACACTATGTTTGTATTATAAAAAATTAAAATTATAAACAACATAGCAGAAAAAGTTCAGGCGCTCAATCTATTGATTGAGCAAGGATAGATTTTGTAAGCCTTCGAAAAATACTACTATGAAGAGGTAGTTATGCAGGAAAATGAGGAAGCACCAGTAATTGGGAAAGCTTTTAACCGGGAACGGGAAAAGGACTTTGTACAAAACTTACAACGCTTCCAGGCAAAGCTGTTGAAGTCGGCGCAGAAAGAGAACTTCGTATTTTCGGAGTGGGAATACAAGTATGAACATCGGGACTGGGGCGTTAAAAATTACAACTATGTTTCAGTTCTGGAATGGAAAGATGGACAGGTGATCCAGGAAAAAATTTTACTATGCAAATTAATTAAAGACCATGAAAAAGATACTATTTGGGACAGAGCAAAGCTGGGCGGCTTTTATTATGCGGCTTGGTTTAGGAATTTTGCTTTTTCCGCATGGCGCCCAGAAACTAACCGGATGGTTTGGCGGATAGGGTTTTCAGGGACAATGGATTACCTGACCGGAGAGGTAGGCCTTCCCTGGCTCATAGGTTTAATGGTGATTCTTATCGAATTTGCGGGGTCGATTTTACTCCTGTTAGGCTTAACAACCAGGGTAGCCTCCTTGCTGATCATTATTCAGTTTGTAGGCTTCATCTTTACAGCACATGTATCTCACGGATTTTTTATGAACTGGGAAGGCAATCAGTCAGGCGAAGGTTTTGAATACCACTTGCTGATCATTTCTCTTTCACTTGCCTTACTCATACAAGGAGGGGGTAAATACTCAGTTGATCGGAAGATAGCAGCCGGCAAGCAGTTCACGAATAGCACACATACCATTGGTAGCTCTAAAGCCTCTCATCAGTATTCTTAAATAGTGATGGGGGCCGCACTTATACTTCTGCCCCAACATGGTATCAGTGGCAGGATAAGGATGGTACTGTTTGCGTTATTCCACAAACAGATATAACTGTTTGATTTCAATAATTCCTTTATATAATTTTCAATAATCATTCACTCGTCTGTATTTTTCTTTCATTTAACATTCATACACATATGTCATTTACATTAAGAGGGCTAGCAATTCTGATATGGCTCTTAAGTGGATTCCTTTACATATTAATAGACTTTAAGGCACCTCAAAAAAATACGTTTGAGAAAGTAGATGGCCCTATTATCCGCGATACCCTTGATTGCAAGCGCATTCATCAGGAAATAGTACCTAGTACTTTACTGGCAGAGAGAAACTAAAATACTGTATAAAATTTGTCTGAGTCCGGCAAATCAGGATAAGCTTCTGCCATAGCATTATGAAAAAATAAATTTATATGGGCACATCTTTTACTATTGAACCTTGCACCCGGCAAGTAATCCGCTTTAGCGATGCGATCCTCTCGGACGTTTAAATAATGCTCGTTATCTGGATTATATGATATCAGCGCACCAAGATCACTTAAGTCATTTTTAAGGATTTAACCTGCAGGAGTGTATCCGGCAAGGGTTTGGCTGGGTAGTAGGCCATCATGAAATCGCCTACCTGAAACCTGTCCGTTACCACGAAACTGTCTGGATTCAGACATCACAAATTGCACTGACAGAAAATTATCTTCAGGTAGAAGCGCTTATGTTAGATGAAGAAAAGCAACAAGTAAAATCCCTGTTGTGGACTAAGTATTACTTGATAAGTATGGATACAGGGAGGAAGGCTGTGCATAGCCCCGAGCTTTTATCTTTTTTCGGAAAATTACTCAACCAACGAGTAAATCCTTCAGCCGGTTTCTCTGCCAGGGTAACCCAGGTACGTTCACAACCTGTTGCTGGTTAACGCTTTTTAATTTGACAAACCCAATTCAACTTACATTCCCTGTCAGTGATACCTAACTGGAGACCACCTACAGCTAATCAAAAAACAGTATACACCCATGAAAAATAAAACTAAAAATCTAATACAAGTGACCGAAGCAAATTTTGAAGAAATAAAAAACGCTTCTCCCATATTGCTGATAGATTTCAGCGCTGACTGGTGCCCTCACTGCCAGGTAATGGAACAAATTATGCATGAACTTGCTGATCAATATGCGTTGAAAGCCACCATTGGCAGAGTAGATGTAGAGGAGTCAACTAACCTGGCAGTGCGGTTTCAAGTCAGGAATTTGCCAAGTATCCTGGTTTTTCGGCAAGGGGAGCTCTTGCACAAATATGTAGGTTTGATGCCAAAAAGGGTATTAGATGCACAAATCCAGGAATTACTCCCAAATACTTGTTCTATGAATATATAAACTAAATGAGGTTACTGGCCATAGCAGGCTCAAAATAGTTAAAACCATGGAAGATATTATTGGTAGGTTCTTTCTTCTATGGTTTAAATCACACTTACTAGCCACACTACTCCAAAGAAAGTAAATAGAGATAGATAGATTTTATTTCATCATCCGAAAAGTTGGCTGTTACTTTCCAGGGCATATGCTCATTGTTTATCTGCTTACCCTGATGTGTAATACCGGTCCTTAAGGTTTTCATAAACTGTGCTTCATTTACTTTTCCAATTATACCGGAAGAGGTAATATTGGGCGGAGAGGGAAAACCAGGCAACACTGGGTCACCCCCTTTTAAATTTTCTCGGTGGCAAGCTGAGCACATCACAGAGAGATATTTACCATACGCAGCACTTACTTGTGTGTTTACTTCGGGTAATAACTGCAGCTTATGATCAATATCCTCGGCTGAGAGCAGGTTTACTTTCCCTAAGTAATTCACCACACGCAGCACAGGGCCAATTTGTATGTCAGGCAATGAATTATCAACAGGCGGTAAACTCTGGCAATAGGCTATAATGGCTGCCATATCTTGCTGAGCCAACTGTACATATTCTTTGGAAGGCATAATAGTTAAAGAGGTATTATATGAGCGCAGTCCATGTTGAATAGCTTTTAGCCAATCAGTTGCTGTGTAGTGTTCCGGAATACCGCCTTTCCCTCTGGTAAGGTTAGGAGCAACCAGTTTGCCGAGTGCAGGATTTTCAATAATTACTTTGCCTGCCATGTTTTCGCCGTGGCATTCCACGCACCCCCGGATAGCCACCAGATGCTTTCCTCTGCTTATTAATGCAGGATCATCGGGTATCTGTATGAGTCGTAGCGTAACCTGATAGGTTTTTTCTAATTGTTTTTTTAATTGATAACTTATGTACCAGTAGCCTAGTAGCCCGGTTACAAGCAGGCATGCAATACCTATACCTGTCCATTTAAGAATTTTGCATAACATTTTTATTAACAATTATTTTTAGCAAAAGTCTGAAAGGCTATGTAAAATGAAGCTACGCAAAACGGATGAACATCTACGCAAAAGGGATTATCTTATGAAGTACTACGAATTTTCTTTGTCTGACCTGCTACAGGAAAACCAGGCTTATGGTTATTTGTCCCAAACTCCGGGAGGGATTACTGACAATGCTACCTCTATTCAAGACTTCACACACAACAATGCATATATAAGCCACTACCAGATGACCGACAGAAGTACATCAAATGTGCAGATTGCTTTTGTTGAATTACAGGTAAAAGAAAACAACTTGCAGATATGCGATACAGATTGTGGTCCAGGAATTAAGAGTAGTTTTCAATTAAGTGGCCAGGTAGCGTCTTCTGTAAATTATATTAACCAGACTTTAGAATTCAAAAAAGGCCATCATAACTTGCTTCATACTTTAGAGACAGGAGGAAAGCATCTGCTGAGGGCAAATGAAAAGGTAGAAATTTTTCATGTAGGTTTACCCCTAACTACCTTCAGAAGGTTTATAGATGATACCGAAAAATGGGGAGAACAAACCTTGAACAGAATAGAAAGACAACATGCTTTTATTGCTAACCAGCAGTCTTTGCCTATTACCACTGCTATGTTAACTGCCATGGCAGAAGTTAAAAATTGTGTATTGAAAGGTCATGTACAAAAGCTGTATTTGGAAGCAAAAATTACTGAAATTATGGCCCTGCAACTTGACCAGATACTGGCACATAATAACTTGTATAGCCAACAAGCCTTTATCAGTAATACTGACAGAGAAAAACTTACAGCAGTCAGGGAATACATTTTAACTCATTTTTTGCAAGACTTATCTATTCAGCAACTCGGCAAGCAATTCTTACTAAATGAGTTCAAATTAAAAAAAGGATTTAAGCTTCTATTTGGTAAACCAGTTTTCTCCTTTATCCAGGAGCAACGCATGCAGTATGCAAAGCTACTGTTGCTGGAAAAAGTAAAAAACGTAAATGAAGTAGCAGAGATGTTAGGCTATGTGAATGCTAATCATTTTTCTGCCGCTTTCAAGAAGCATTTCAACATAAGTCCGAGCGCATTGCTATACAATTGATTTAAGAAAAACAGGTTTGTACATTTTGCAGAATATATCAAGCTAAAGTGATATTGTCAGAACCATTATTTTCGGAAATAGAGTAACCGGGACAACTTACTTGTTTTACGGTCAGTTGTGTACATTTTCATATTTTGAGTATCAAGAAAGGGGGAATTACTTGAACTATTGTTATTGGTGTTATTGGGTCTTATTCATAGTCCTACTTGAATGTTTTTTATTCAGAAACATAGCAACAGCTTCTATTAAACTTCCTATTATTTTAATCAGTGCTTCCATATTTGTTTAAATGAGTTGTGATGGGGAGTTATTTCGGTAATGATTACAAAATTTTCTTTATGTAACTTCTATTTTCTTTCAAGTTTGTGGCTAATCTTTAGCTTAGGTGAATATACTATTTTGAGAAATGGAAACAAACCATCTTTGGAACTTTTGTGACTAGTTTTAGTTATTCCCCCTTTTGCTTTACTGCCAAATTTGACTTTTGGCTAACGAATTTTTCTTCTTTTTGAGTGTTCATAAAACAGGCCCCTGACAATCACCGACGTTTCTTTAGTTGTTTCAATTCTATAAACGCTTTGCCTGCTGTTCAATATCGGTAAGTTTAGCCACTATCTCATGGGGAAACCATAAGGGATTTTTGATGCCATCCGCATTTTTGCACCTGGCTCCTACATGAAACAGCCTCATAAGCACTGTGAAGCAAGGCACTAAGTCCAGTTCTAATGGAGATATGGGCAGCAGTTGGTTGTAGCCTTCTAAAAAGGAAGAAATATTTTCTTGGTTAGCTCTTTCGTAAAAGCAGAAGCTGCCTAGATCATACAGCAAAAAGCCATAGCCGCTAAAATCAAAGTCATACATGGTCACCTGATTAGTGGAGGGGTCTAGGAATATATTTTCGTAATGTGGATCTCCATGACAAATACCTATTTTCAGTTCTTTCAGTATGGAAGGTGTCAGTTTCTTATTAAGTAGAGAATGAATCTCTATAAGCTTATGATGAGCTTCTAGATAAGCCGGTAATACCGTTTGAATAGCCTGCAGCGTGCCATCCAGAATACTATTTACTGAGTAGTCTCTTTGCAAATGTTGGATATGCTTATTAGCAGTAATCAGATGCATTTGAGCCATAAACCTGCCGAACACAAAAGCTTGTGAAGGGCTAAGTAAGGATAATTTTTCTCCCTGCGCATAAGAGAACAGCGCCGCGTAGCGTTCTCCTTCGGGACTGCTTATTTTCTGGATCAATCGCTCCTTTTGGTCAGCAATCGGATAAGATACAGCTAGTCCTTGTGCCTTTAACCATACGAGTAATTGTAATTCAGCCTCCACCTGCTCGAATGTTTTCCATCCGGCTCTATAAATCCTTAAAATAAACCTTGAACTAGTGCCTTGGATGAGATAGGTATCGTGCATACCTTGATACAAAAACACTACCTTTAAATCCTTTGGAAGCAAATATAATGGAAGTAAGGCTTCTTGCAGGGCTTGCGAGGAGATCAACGAATAGGTTACTGGGAAGACCAAAGCCTGGCTCATACGCATAATTGAGTCAATGACTGTTCTAAGTTATCAATTCTTCTGCTGGTGGGCAGTCTTTAGAATAGATCAATTTACTAAGCTTATTATAGTGATACAATAAAAAATGATTGGTAGGATAAATGTGTAACGCGTGTAGCGTTTTAGGGTGAGCAGAATTATTTATTTAGCTTCCATGAGGTCGTCTATCTCCTAGGTCTAACAAAGGGGTAATGACCCGGTGGATATTTCAGGAGATCATATAGGCAATATATCCATTTTCAAGAACGGTGTAGTTTGAATTACTTCCTTATAACTTTAGCTCTACATTCGGCTGCTATCTACAATCGCTCTTCCTGAGTGTACACTTTTTTAAGGGAAGTCCATTTTTGATTTGGTAATCTTTCCTTGAATATCTGCTAAAGCTACTTTAAGAAATCCAGGATTGCTTTTGCGGTCTCCTCTGGTTTCTCTTCCTGAATAAAATGTCCTGATCCTTCTATTTCCTTCATTTCATACTTAAGGACATGCCCGGATAAAAAATTCTCCAGGATGCCAAAACTTGCCGGTGAAGCAATTCCTTTAGTCACATGTTTAATTGTTGAATAACTCTTTTGGTCTGCGATATCCTGGCCAAAAGCCTGATACCAGGCATTGGATGCGCTTATGCTTTTTTTATCATTATAGTGTTGGATATATACAGACCGGTCAAAGGCATTGATCGCCTCTTGATTAACCAGCAATTTATCCAACAGATGATCTAACAACAAGCTAAATCGTCCTTCCAGCAGCCTGCCAGGTAAGTCGCTTACCTGATTAAAGGCGACCCACCAGGGATACACAGGCGCTCCTACAGGCAGCATGGGCAGTCGATACATATTTTCATCGGGAGGCGGGGTGTCTAACAGAATCAGTTTGTTGACTTTCTCCGGGTAATTGGCCGCAAAGGCATAGGCTACATTGCCCCCTATGTCATGCCCGGCTACATGTACCTTTTCATACCCTAAGGCAGCAACCAATTCCTTGATATCGCTGGCCATAGTCTTCTTAGTATAACCTTCTACAGGCTTATCACTATCCCCCATTCCCCGCAGGTCCACCACAATCACCGTATGCTTTTGGGCCAAGAGAGGCATCATATGGCGGTAAGCCCACCAGGTTTGAGGCCAACCCGGCAATAATAGCAAGGGTTCTCCGCTTCCTCCGATCACATAGTGAAGCGTTAGGTTTTTGACTTTTTGAAAGCAGCTGGTGAAACCCGGTATTTTGTTAATCAGATTTTGGGTTGCGTATGGATTCATAGCGATAGAGATTTATTCTTTTAGTCCGATGGCACCTTTAAAGGAAGTCCAGGCAAATTTCTTACTATCATTTCTGGCAATATCCCCAGACTCAAAGGCATAAATGGAAGTCTCAATGATTGATCCGAACAAATTAAAAATCCAGGGCAGCGTTAGTTCAGCGTTAATGCGCCCCTCCTGTTGAAGATTCTTGATGATGGTTAACCATTTGGATTTGACGTTATCAGATTCAAATTCTTTATTTCTATCTACTTCTGCAAAACTACTACGCTCATAGATTCTTTTGACAAACGAATAATTAGCCCCTTGCTCAATGGCAGCAAACAACATATTCCTTACTTTTTTTATTGGGTCATTATCCCTTTCATAGGCTTCAGTCATCGCCTTGTTACATCTATCGAGCATCTCGTTTTTGCAAGAGTCAAGTAATTCCTGACGATCTTTAAAATATCGATGCAGCGTTCTGCGGGACACCCCAGCCTCTTGAGCAATCTTCTCTAACGTAGCTGATTCGTTGAGCCGAAAGCATTTTACGGCTGCAGCGATAATTTCAATTTTTGTATCAGTCATGACACAAATATATGCAATATGTCTCAAATAAGTGACATAATTAAAAATTAATTGATCAACTTTTTCGATGAATGGATTCAGTATCAGAGTAAGAAAAGGATTGCAGTAAATAGTCAGTAAGGTGAAATTATGAAATGGTTGCTGATTTTTAGATAACGGGTGTCAGGCGCCCTCTTTTACTGATAGAGGAAAAGTAGAAAAAAATAGTAATGGTGAGTATCCAGAAAGGGGTAATTTTTGTAACTAATTCATTCTTAGGACTTCATTTATGGGTAAAAGGAGGAATGATATTTTCCCCTCTTGCCTATTTTTTAAAGCAAAAGTTGGAATAGTAAAGGGGTAGTTACAGTAAATACCATTATACAAAACATGTTGAGTCTGATCATTTGATGGGAGGTGCTGAAGCTTGAAAATAGTAAGCATATTAGGTTTTTTATTATTGCTCGGATAGGTTATGTAACAATTCGCTTACACTTCGAGCTTTGCTTCTCTTTTTCTTCCTGCTTCCTCTATACTGTTGCGGCTATGAATTAAACTTGATCTCCCAAATAATAGTAAATAGTATGAGCTTGAATTACAGAAAAGGTCATACTTTATCAATTCCTAGTTAGAAGCCGGTTTAATTTTTTTCGGAGGCTCCATTCCTTCTAACCTCCATGCTTCCTCATAGATGGATCTATAGGTAATAATGATCTTTGCAGCCTCCTTATTAGTAGCAGATTGTTTCTCAAAAAACCTTTTCAATTTGATCGAACTTTCTCCCGAATTATGAGCAACAACCAAAGTAATCTTTTTGCCGGCAGGAATCACCGAACCGTTTGAAATATTAGTATAGGTATAGCCACCGGGCCTCTCTTCCAGTTTGGGTACGGTAGTCAAAAAAGAAGCTTGGTCACCAGGATAAAATTTGCCTTTATAATTTACGCTTACCTTTTGGATGAAAGCTGGCCCTAGCCCGTTGTTTTCTAAAATTAAAGAATAAATACCTGCTTCATGGGAATTATACATTTCCAGGTAGGGTAACATAGTGGCATAGAGGGCTTGCCTGTTTAATTGGGCTTGCTCCTGAGTTATTACAAATTGCTGCTGAGAAATTACAAATTGTTCCCGGGTAAGTTCTGCCTGTTCCTGAGAAAGCTTGGTTTGGTAGACAAGAGCCAGGAATGTTCCTAAGCTGATAATAAAGGCAGAGGTGCCAACAATCTTATCCGGGTTGAAATATTTCCTTATATTCATGGAATACTATTTTTACCTTTATTGAAGCTATTAGTAGATGTAGTTGATTAAATCGCACGAATAAATGATCGGACTACAGCTGAAGCCTGCTGTTTGCAATATACTATCTTTTGTTAGCTGAACTTACTCCTTATAACCGGAGGTAGCTAATTACCTTAATGAGTATGAGGCTTCAATAAAATAACAGGACAAAAACTAAGCTTGAAGTCCATTATTCTTTTATGCGCACGAGGCAATCAACGTTACTTCCCTGACACAGGCTAACTTATAAAAGGTGGTTAAAATAAATACCTTTTTTTGAAACTCAAAAAAGATTCGGATTCTACATCTGCCCTGTTTCAATTCTACCTTTTGGAAAGATAACTCCTAATGCCTTTTTTCTTTATGCCTTTTTACACCAAAAACTGGCCTCTAACCCTGCATCTGAGCAGATGATAGCATTACTTGTAATCAGTTCTTACTTTGTTGTGTAGTTTTGCTCCAGCTTCCTTAAATAGACAATTGTTTGCCCACTAAATAAGGGGGCTCCATACCCTGCTCTTTTAGCCGCTTTGTTATATAAAGCTACAAAGGTGAAGGGATTGTCAGCTTGTTCAATCAACCTGTTGAGTAAACCGTTATCCTTTATTGTCTTGGCCATATAATAGCCGGGGATGTGTCCGACCGAGTTTTCCAGCAGCTGCCGGTATTGCCTCTCATCTAAGTAGCTTTCTTCGCTTTGAGCCAGCTTCTCCACTATTTCATTTAAGGCTATAATCACTGCAGGTGCTTTATCTAGCAGATAACTCTGATAAATGTCTTTCTGATCCCAATCAGATTGCTCATTTAGAAAATAAGGTTTGTCTACCAGATCTGCTAGTCCCTCATTGAGCATAGCATCCAAGGCATAATACAAGCCTTTGTGGGCATCGGCAAGGGGTTTGATGGCTTTCGACTTTCTCAAAAAGTGGTGGATCTCATGTCCCCCGAAAGCCCCTGCTTTGATGCGGTCCAGATCATAGGAGGTAAGCAGACTGATGATTACTTCGCGCTCAGAAGCACTCCCTTCACTTCCTAAGCTCGTATAGTAGATCTGGGGTTGAAATGGCAGTGCCTGTAGGCGCTTGGGAAGAAACTTGCGGGCATGAGAGAGCATGGTATCTAGTAAATCTGTTTTTTCTAGCCAAGCCATATGCTCTTTCAAGTTAGGCTCCTGGGTTTTATAGCGGTGAATAGCACTCAACATGGGATCTGTCGGTAATTTGCTTTGCAAAAGAGAGTCCATGGAGGGACGGTATACTAGTTCGAGTTTCTGCCGGTATTCCTCTAGATACGACTGAGGCAAGTTATTGCTTTCAATGTAAATCCGGTTACCGGCTTGAGATAGAAAGGTTTGCCATAAACTATCGCTTAAGGGTTGATCCTTTTTGAGCTGTTCAACAAAAGGGAAATAATGCTGCAAAGCCTCTGTATTGGCTTGTCCATAACTTTGCAAAACGGTTAACATTCCTAGGAATATGAGTGCTTTTTTCATTTTTTTGTTTCGCTTACATATATGATGAGCCTAATGCCTGGTACCTACTGTTGTCACGTTGGGCAAAAGTGGATACCTAGTAAAGCTATGTTTATCGTTTCGTTCACATCTTTTGAAATGGAATTCATCAAAGCTATCCACTAGTTCAATACATCTTTTACCTCCACTAACTCAAAATTAGGATTAGACTCAAACAGATGCCTGAGGATAGGAATATGGCCTTGCCCATAGATGACTAAGATGGCCCGGTCGGCAGGTTGCAGCTTTCTCAAGATGTTGGTATAAATATGCAAATTGGTTTTGTACCACTCAGCTACCAAATTAGTACCCACATACTGATCTTCCTTGCCTATTTTAACCGTATACTTGGTATATAATTGATGATTATTACTTAGGGCATAGGGACTATTATCAAAAAGTAAGAATTCTTTTAAAGGTAAATTCTGCTGTTTATCCTTGTTTTCATCGTTGTTGGCTTGAGCAAATTGATATAAGCTATCTAGTAAATGGGTTTGATTATTCTTGGTAGCAAACTCCTCTAATGGGGCTGTTTCAAAGTAGCCCATATAATTGACCGCTGTAAGGCTAGTAAGGCCTAGTTTTTTTGCAGTTTGAAATCCTAGCTGGTCAATTTCACTTACCCCTAACTTATACTTGCCGGTTAAATACAATTTATAGGCACTATCCAGCTTGGGTTGGTAATTTACCTCCCGTTCTACGCAGATTTGGTTGGGTTTGAATGCGGCTAACTTAGTTACTACTTCTGCTATCTGTTTCTGCCCTTTTGTACTTTCAACATCGAAGCCTTTACTTTTGTATACATCGGTGGGAGAAGGGGTAAAATGAGGCACACCTAACAGCAAAATTTTAGTTTTATGGGAGGGCGTCTGGCCCAAAAGGGTATGTATACAAATAAAGAAGGCAAGCACCGTCAAGAGAGGTTTCATTAAAAGTTTCATTAAGTAACATTAAACAGGAAGGTAAAATAAGAAGATTGGCGTATAAATACCATTGAATCATGTAAAAATAGACAGGTAATCTTCTTATTCCAAAATGATAATTAAAATGTAGCTTTGATCATCATTTTGGAATAAGAAGATAAGCGCCCATTTAACTACAGTGTATATTCGTCGATGGTTAACAGAAAGGGGGAATTTATTTTACTTGTTCAGGTAATTTGCATCCATCTGTTAAAAATGTATCTTTGTCACTATGCAATGTAATCTGCTCCAACTCTATCGCTAATACTGCTTCTGCAGACCTGTGGGTTGCTTTCTTTCACCTTTGGGTGAATAACAGCCTTGCTTTGTATTAACTAAAGCAAAACAGGGTTTCTTCTTGCTAAGAGCCTACCAAAGCAATTGACCACAGCATGCTACCACAGCATGCTTTTCTTCTTATTCTTTCACCTGAGGGGAATGCCTCTTTCCATTAGAAAGATGGGCTATGCCTGTATTGCCCTCTCCATTATCTCAATTTATGAATCAATCATCATTTATGAATCAATCATCGCCCTTTATACAATCTCCTACCATTCAACAAGTGCTCTCGCTTGCTTCCACACATGGCCTTACCCTGCAAGGGGAAAGCCTCTCCTTGAATGAATCCGGCTTAGATTTTCTGGTAGCCATTGCTAGAGACCAAACAGACAACTCATGGGTGCTGCGTATTCCTAGAAGAAGCGATGTGGGAGAAAAAGCAATCTATGAAAACAGGGCACTAACCCTGGTAAGCCAGCATCTGCCGGTAGCTGTCCCAGAGTGGAAAGTAAATACTGAGCAACTGATCGCTTATCGGCTGTTACCAGGTACACCTGCGGCCACAATCGATCCACAAGTCAAGCAATATCAATGGCATCTAGACCCTGCTAACTTAGCGGC
The DNA here is from genome assembly GCF_030503435.1 of Rhodocytophaga aerolata. Taxonomy (GTDB): domain Bacteria; phylum Bacteroidota; class Bacteroidia; order Cytophagales; family 172606-1; genus Rhodocytophaga; species Rhodocytophaga aerolata. The sequence goes on along the minus strand of NZ_JAUKPO010000027.1, from coordinate 63,397 downwards.
TGCTTTTACTACTTCCCTTTCTCATACCCTAGTTGCCCTACATAGTATTGATCCCAAAGAAGCTGCCCAAGGCGGGATTCGGGTCACTCCTGCAAAAGGGCTGCGCACCACACTGCAGCTTAAAATGGAACAGGTACAGCAAGAAATGGGTGTCTGTAAGGCTTTATGGCAAAGCTGGCAAGAATGGGTAGGGGAGGATTCTTATTGGCCTCAGCATACATCCCTGGTGCATGGGGATTTGCATGCCGGCCATATCTTAGTAGATACCCAAAGCAGGGTAAGTGGGTTGATTGATTGGACAGAGGCCGAAGTGGGGGATCCTGCCATCGATTTTGTGCCTTATTTAGCCACCTTTGGGCAGCAGGCGTTAAGCACTTTACTAACCGGCTATGAGCAGGCAGGCGGCAAAGTATGGCCAAGAATGAAAGAGCATATTGTGCGGCAACAAGGAGCGTATGGGATAAACATTGCCTTATTTGCTTTACAATCAGGGGTAGAAGAATATCTACAGATGGCTAAAGTGGCACTTGGGGTAGACAAATAGTAGAAACATAACGGATCCGGCAGAGATTTCTTGTACAATCCGGATCAGTAACAGATCTGACAGAGCTTTCTCATGGAACACAAAGGGGGAGTTAAATTAACTCCCCCTTTAAAGAAAACTCATTGAATCCGTTTCTTTTTCCAAACACCAGTCGAGGGAGGCATCCCTGCTTAGCTCATAGGGTGATATTTTCAGAAAACGCTCTCCTTCCCTGTTTGAATACCAATTCATAGTTCTGCCTCCTCTTCTTTAGTATACCAACTCTGCCTATAGAGGGCAACAGGCATACCCCATTGTTGTCTTTACTGACTTTTCGTCGTTTGCCAACTACCTCCCTCATTGTTGGCTGTTTTCCAAGTTCCTTTCAATTGCTTGCTTTCAAGCTTACCCTCTACTTGTATTGGATTGCCATCAGGATCGCTAAAAGAAGCTGTCAGGCTGTTTCCTTCTAGCTTAACTGAATCAAAGGTAGCCGGAGTGGATTTTTCCCCGCCTTCCGGGTGAATTACTATTTGACCACTTAGTGTCCCATTTGCCTTTCGGCTAAACTCCATTTCACACGTGCCAGGAGTACCTCCATCATAACTGCCTTTCCATTTACCTACTAATAAGGCTGTAGACTCTGTAGTTTTAGTAGGAGTTTGAGCAGATTTGCTTGTAGTTTGGCTGTTGGCCAGGAAGACAATGCCCAACAGAAAACAGAGTGTGAACCATACATGTTTTATTTTCATAAATGTTGAGAGGAAGAAAGAGTAATGGTAGATAATGTTTTATAGAACTACCCAACTAAGATGCTAAGTTGATAAACGAACATCAACAGACTATGAATATAAGGAAGGGAAGTAAAAATCAAAACTAATTAGTTGAATTTAATTTTGGCTATCAGTTAATTGAATTCCCCCTTTCGGGTAACCTGCAATAGATAAATATGAGCAAGAAGAGTGTTTATGTTTGGTTATATGAAAATCACTCTTCTCTATACTGTTCCAAGACACCTATTGTAAAAACTAGAAAGTAAGTAAAATACTAAAAAGGCAGGCTGAGTGACCAGCCTGCCTTTTGATTTGGACTTAATTAGGGATTAGTTCTTGATTACTTTCATCACGTGCGTTTTTCCATCTTGGGTCTGCAGTTTAAGCAGGTGCAGGCCATGACTTAAGGCTACGCCTGCTAAATCAAGCTCTAGCTCGGATTGCCCCGACAAGATATACTCCTTCACAAAATAAGTTTTGCCTACCACATCTGTTAAGCTAATAAGCACCTTGCCCTGCTGCCCGTTGGTAGCTACCCTCATTCTGTTAGTAAACGGATTGGGATAGACAGCTATACTTAGCTGCAGATTTTCTTCACTGGCCAATCTAGCAGCAGAGGGCACAAAAGGGGACAAGACTGATCCTGGAATCACACTGATGCTACTGCTGCCGGGAATAGTCCAGCCAACGGCTAAGTTATCCCCATAAACCGCTTCTTTGTGCAAAGCTTCGATGTAGTACTTATGGCCTGCCTGCAAAGTGACCGCTACAGATTTTTGAGAAGCATACTTGGTCCATTGCCTACTAGAAGTATGTCCGGTAATGTAGGCAATCTTTATTTTACTTAACGGATTATCCGTTGTACCTATCCACAATTCTCCTTGATCGTCAGAAGCCAGATAGAAGGTATAATCGCCAGTGGCCGGTGCACAAAGGTAGCCTCTGATGCGCTGTCCATAGTTATCGCCTATATTAGAGGGTGTTTCAAAAGAAGCGATCTGAGTAGAAGAAGTAGGGGTAGTCGTAAGGGGAATACTAGCGACACTACCACCGGAGATATTGGCCCAATACTCTCTTAAAATCGTTCCTGACGCATGACAAAACGGACCAGCGGGATCAGCCGGCGAGAGTACCGAGCCAGGGATCACACTGATGGTTGTAGTAGTAGGCGTTTGCCATCCCACCGCTAAGTTATCGCCGCCGGCTCCTTCTTTATGCAGGGCTTCAATATAATATTTTTTCCCCGCCTGTAAGGCAATCGTAGCTGACTTCTGAGTGGCATATTTAGTCCATTGCCTGGAGGTGGTATAGCCAGTGACCGAGGCTATTTTCTGCTTTAAGGCAGCATCATCACTTGAGCTTAGCCATAGCTCCCCATTATCATCAGAAGCTAAGTAGAAGGTATAATTTCCTGTAGCCGGGGCACAGATATAGCCTCTGAGCCGCTGCCCGTAGTTGTCTGATACATTGGTAGGGGCTTCAAACGAAGGGAGTTGTGTGGAGGTTAAGGGCGCTGAGTTTACAGGAATAGAAGAGATTTCTTTTCCTGGAATGCCAGACCAGAACTCGCGTAAGATACTACCTGTGGCACTGCAAATGGGTGTGGAGCCGACAGTAATTACAACGGGATCAGACCTGGTAGCTACGCCATTTCCGTCGTTTACTACGGCTGTAAGGGAGTAAGTACCTGCCGGTACATTCGTCCAGGTATAGCTATACGGACTTTGAGCATCCCCGCCAATAAAAGTATTTCCATGATAAAAGTCCACTCCATATATTGATCCATTAAACCCAGAAACATTGGCTGCCAGCGTGATGCTAGCCGGAGCAGCATAGCTCGAATTTGGAGAAGGGGATGTAAGGGTTACCACCGGTGTATTCCTGACTTGAACCCGACTAAAGGTAGCTGTATTCAAGGTGCTGTTATTCTGAGATGTGAGTGCCATGCCTATATAAACGGTGTTGCCCATGGCAATATTCATCGTACCAATTAAGGTCCAGCTTTGTTCTGCACCAGTTGAGTAATAGGCGGAAAATGTATTGCCTTTTCTTTCCAATCTGAGCCATTTGTGAGCGGCAACCGACGTATAGCCAGGAGTACCAGCACCTTGCCGCCACATAAAGTTTGTATTGCCTGAAGGATTCACCGCTACAGCTGCAAAGGATGAATTAGCACTCAGGTCTTCCCGGATCATTAAGCCGGCCAGGGCATAGGGATGGGTATTGCCCATGTTTTCTACATAGGCTGTGATAGTGCCATTGCCAGTAAAAGGTTGATAAACATACCGAAAGGCATCGGGTGCCTTATAGAAGTCATAACCTCCACTTTCTAGGGTAAACAGAAAACTAGCCGGTATAATATCGTTGTTATAATTGGCACTACCGGCTATAGCCACGGCACCGATATCCTGGCTTTTCCAGGGAGTAGGAAGGGTGGGGGTTAGTTTCGTTGTTCCTGCCTGTGTAGCATCACTCTTCCACAGCTGCCTTTTTCCCCCAATACCATCGTAGGCAGAAAACAGTAACGTATTATTAATGGGCGTTAGCTCATCTGGAAAAGAAGAGTCATAAAAATTAGGAGCAAACCGATCCCGGTATATGTTCTTTACTTGTACTGTACCCTGGGCAGTACCATCACTTTTCCAGAGTTCACCATCGGGCGACCACCCCCTTTGGCTCCCCGGACTGGCAAACAGCAAAGTGCCATTCAAATTTGTTAGTTTAAATGAAAGTAACTTATTATCCAAGCCTAAACCGAAAGCTTTTATCATTCCTGTTCCTGTCTCTGTGCCATCGCTTTTCCAAAGTTCCTGATGATAACTACTATTCCCCTCCTCATCTACCCTTACATGGTTGACAATAAAAAACAGCTTGTCATTCACTACAGTAAGTTCTTGAGGATAAAGGCCTGGTATAGATTTTACTTTTACTGTGCCTTGGTTTGTGCCATTTGTTTTCCAAAGCCCATAAAAATCAGTACCTGTATCGTAGTTCCCATAAACATCACTTGCTCTAAAATATAGCTCTCCTTTGAAGCTAATGAATTCTGATGGACTGGATCCTAGGTCAAAGGGTTCGCCATCTGGCTTTATATTCTTTAACAATACCGTACCTGCTGCTGTGCCATTGCTCTTCCATAATTCGGTACCTACAGAGCCATTATCGGCAGCAAAATACAAGTTGCCATTCCAAACATACAAATTGGAAGGTACTGAACTTTCTGTTCCTGGATAGATATCCTTAACCAGCACAGTGCCTACCGCCGTGCCATTGCTTTTCCATAACTCAAAACCTGTTGCCGCCTCATAGCTTGCGAAGTATAAGACCCCATTTAGATTGGTCAGTTGAGTAAAACTTCCATACATAGAGCCAAGTACTGTTTTAACAAGGGTGGTTCCCGAGGCTGTACCATCGCTCTTCCATAACTCATAGGTGTTGCTCCCCTTATAAAACACAAAGTAAAGTACCCCATTTACGTCGGTGAGTTGGGAAAAAGGGGAAGGGTTGGAGGAGGTAAAGCTTTTTACTAGTAAGGTACCTTCAGCTGTGCCATTGCTTTTCCACAGTTGTGTTCCATTGGCTGTAAAAAATAAGCTGCTGCCTATCTTTTTCAGGTTAAATGGTGATGAACTAGCTGTCATCGAAGCAATATCTTTTACTAAAACAGTGCTTTGGATAGTGCCATTACTCTTCCATAATTCTGTTCCTTTATCAGGCGAACTAGCTGCAAAAAATAAGGTACCATTCACATGGGTTAAGCCTGTCGGGTTCTCCTGTGCTATAAGCGAGGAGAAGGAAACAAATAAAGCAAGGACAACTAAAACGGCTTGTTTAGCCGCAATAACATACGTGTGCCTGGCAGTAGCTAGGCATAAGCTGGTAAAGGGTGAAAAATAAAACATGAGAAGGTTGGTAAGGGTTAGAAATAAAGAATTGTTAGTTGTTATTTTATAGTAATATTTCTGCCGGATAGGTAGTAGTAAGTGCAATAGTTGGAATAGCTGTCTGTATAGTAGACAGAACGCATCCTGCGATTTACAAAGAATCCACTGTTATTTCGTTTGTTTTCCTTGGCTAGGAGAGATAGCCAAAGAAAAGTTGGACAAAAAAGGCTTAGCCAGGGAAAATCTCATTTACAGCGGGGCAGATTGCTAATGGATTAGGAGAGCAAGTTAACAAGTTGAACATAGACGATTAGTTAAGTAGATAAGTGGTTGTAAAAAAGTAGTTGCTTGTGTATACAAGTTACTGTGTCTATTACAAGTAAATGTGGACCTTCCTTTTCGGATACTGAGAGCCTGCTTATAAAGCTGCTTGTAGAAAATGAGGCCTTAATTTAATTTTCCAGCGGATATCACCCGCTGGTATAATGCAAGCTAGTGTTCAAAAGTGTAGGCCACAAAGGTAAGAGGAATGCCTATACCTGTCAATACCCATTTCCAGGTATATTGCAGATGGCATAAGAACTATTTTTGCCCTATTTCGACTTTTATGTTCAATTAGAGAAATGTTACAGATAATAGAGAATCCATGAACCTTATCCCTATTTTTTGGCCACCTATTCTTTTGATCACAATGTAAACTGTGCCTGTCTACAGGGTAGAGATTTATGAGGTAAAAGAGGGAATGAATGGTAACAAAAACTCATGAAAATTAGCTAACGTAACTTTGAATGATTTAACCACTTTTTGTAACGACTGCCAATATGGCTGATATTGTAGGGAGGGCATTTTGATCAAAAGATGGCGGAGTTACACAAAAGGCAGGGATAAATTTTCTTAGTATTAATTTAAGCAATGTCTACCCCTACTATCTTTCAAATGTAGTATTGAAATTACTATTTAAGCTCCTCTCCTTTTAACAAATAACTGGTTGTGTATCCCCATTCGTCTATCACTCTTACAGAGCTTAGTTTATGTAGTTAGTAGAAAAACAGTGCATTTTTAAAGTTAATAGCGAAAAGGGCAAAAACACCCTTCTTCGATTTTAAAAAAATTCTCAAAATAATCTCTGCATTTTGGGTACTGCAGAATACAGCGAATTTTTAAAAACAAAAAACCGCCAAATTTCGCAAATTTAGCGGTTTTTATTGAGCCCCCAGTCGGAATCGAACCAACGACCTACTGATTACAAGTATAGCGCCTCTATGCTATCAGTCAAGTAGTTATAGGCCATGGGTCTGAAATAGGTCTGAAAAAATAATTTCTAAAACACCCTTTTTACCTCTTTTCGCTAGGAAAAATCAATGGCTTAAGGAGGCTAAAGAAGCATTTTGCACGGGCAATACCTGTTGAAAGATAGCCCTCTTCCCTCCTAGGCTATTGCTTCAGTTAAATGTACAAGTTCATAAATAATAGTGGATGTGATCCTGAGTATTTTTGCCGGCTTCTTTTTTAAGCAAGTCGCTCAGATAACTAGGTGATAAATGCACTTGTTTTGCCAGATACAACTTCCTCTTGCAAGTATTTATAGCAAAAGCTGGAAAAGTAAAGAGGCTAACTAAGTAATTATGATTTGATTGCTATAGTTGTATAATACATGCCAACATAGGCGCTTACTAAAACAAGCATGTAAAAACAAACAGTAAAGTATAGAGCGTATATGGTTATATGCCCTATACTTTACTGTTTGTTTTATGTATATGCATGTTCTGCATTATTGTACTATCTCGTATGCCCGGGATTTTGCGTGATTTGTCCAGGGTTTACATCTATTTGTCTTTGCGGTATTGGAAACAAAAGCTGGTACTCCTCTACAACTATGCCTTTAGAAGCCATTACTGGGATTGCTCTACCGGTACGTACCAGATCAAACCAGCGGTGGCCTTCAAAAGCTAGCTCCACCCTGCGTTCATTTTCTAATGCCAGTTTAAAGGCTTCATACGATAAATTTGCCACCGGAGCTACATTGGCCCGTTCTCTCACCAGATTCAAATATGTATATGCGTCTGTAGTAGGACCGTTGTTCAGTTCATTAAGGGCTTCGGAATACATCAAAAATACATCAGCTAGGCGTAGGACATACCAATTATCATCCGAATCGTTGTTCTGAAAGGGAGTATCGGAAAATTTCTTTATGTGTTTCCGTTCAATAAACTGGCCGTTTCCATTCAGGTACCCATGTGCCATAGATGCCTTAAACCGGACTGAATCCCGTAGGGCGATGTTGGGATTATTCAACTGATAGGCATCTTCCATATCCTGGGTGATAATATTATTCCCGCCAGTTCCGCCAACAGAAACTACAAAAGGTGCAGAAAATTCTGGCGCAAAGTTATTAGGGTAATTGCTGCCTTCGCCAAAGCCCCCTTTTTTGTACTGCACTTCAAATATAGATTCTTTATTGTTTGCATTGGATGGCTTGAACAAATCTGCATAACTGGGCAGCAATTCATATAGATTCAAGTCTATCACCTCCTTGAGAACTTTGGCTGCTGCCTGATAATCTCCACTGGCTTTTCTAGTTAAATACACTTTCCCTAGCAGGGCTTTTGCTGCTCCTTGCGTAGCTCTGCCTATGTCATTGCCAGTATAACTAGCAGGCAGGGCCGCTGAGGCTTCCGTTAAATCTTTAATAATTTGCTCATATACTTGTGCGGCAGGTGTCCGGCTGTGCCTATAGCCTTCACTTACAGAAGTTACTTCGTTCAAGACTAAGGGTACATCACCAAAAATTCTGACTAGGTTAAAATACATTAAGGCCCTCAGAAATTTAGCTTCTCCAATATAGCGGCTTTTCAGATTTTCATCCATTGAAACAGCAACAATGCGGTCGAGTACAGTATTCGCACGGGCAATACCCCGGTAGGTATCGTTCCAGCGTGCATCCAGGAAAGGATTGGTAGAACGGATGTAGAACTTATCAAACTCATCCATATCTGTTACCGAACCAGACAGCGGATTGGTGGTGTTGTCAGAAGGAATTTCTGAAAATACATACCAGTCGGTGTATTGTCCGGCAAGTTGTAGGGCTGAATAGGTTGCATTTACTGCTGCATTCATGTCGGAAGCAGTTTTATAAAAATTGTTCACATTGGTCTGTGAAACCGGCGACAAATCCAGGAAATCATCTTTGCAAGAAACCAAGGTGCTTCCAAGTATACTAAGGAATATTAAGGTCTTTTTCATAAAATTTGTTTGTAGATGATGAATGTTGTGCCTGATTAAAATCCGAGATTAAGCCCCAGCGTAAACGTACGCGGTAAAGGATACCCACCGTAGTCGGTACCGGGTGTCAGTGCCTGATCGCCGCCCAGGTTTACTTCCGGATTATAACCGCCATAGCTGGTAAAGGTATAAGCATTCTGTATACCCGCATACACACGGGCACTCTGCAGGAAAATTTTACTAGCTACCTCTTTGGGTACATTGTAGCCCAAGGTGATATTGCGTATCCGTAAGAAAGATCCCTCTTCAATCCAACGGGTAGAAACCTGATTGTTGTTACCTGTAGTACGGCTATTGGAGCGGGGAACCCGGCCATTGCCTGGCTGTTCAGGGGAACGCCAGCGGTCCAGTACCGTAGACCTTTGATTCTGGTTACCTTCCAGATTTTCCAGGAACCGCAGCGAGAGATTTAAAATATCCGCTCCTTGTACGCCTTGTAAAATTACGTTCAGATCGAAGTTTTTAAAGATGAGTGTATTGGTTAAGCCATAAATAAAGTCTGGCTGGTTATTACCAATCCTGGTGCGGTCGTTGGGTGTAATCAACCCATCTCCGTCAATATCTGTATATTTTACATCTCCTGGCCTTGCATCCGAAAACTTTGCACTGGCATCCAGGTCGGCCTGGTCGAGGAATATGCCTTCTTGTATATAGCCGAAGAAATTACCTAAAGGTTGCCCTACTTCTGTAATGTGGGTATCGCCAATACCTGACCCGCTACGGATAGGGTCGCCTTGTGGGCCTAGAGCCAGTACTTTGTTCCGGTTGAAAGAGATATTGAAGTTAGTTGTCCAGGTGAAGGCACCTGTCAGGTTACGGGAATTGATAGCAAATTCAAATCCTTTATTGTTTACTTTCCCAATGTTCTGTAATGCCGTAGAGAAACCAGTAGAGGTAGGCACCGGCACATTCAGCAGCAGGTCATAGGTATTCTTATCGTAATAATCGGCTGTAAAGAACAGGCGGTCTTCAAACAGGCCCCATTCCAGGCCAATGTCCAGCTGGTTACTGCGTTCCCAAGTGAGGTCTGGGTTAGAGATGGTAGTCTGGGCCAAGCCGTTTACCAAAGTACTAGTACCTGCTCCAAGAGAATAATTATCTGCTCCCAACAAGCCAATGGCTCCATAATTTGGGATGGTATTGTTACCTGTTAACCCATAACTTATCCTCAGTTTCAGATCAGAAATGAAGTTGACGTTCTGCATAAACCCTTCTTGTGAAATTCGCCAGCCGATAGAAGCCGAAGGAAATACACCATATTTATTATTAGCCCCAAATCTGGAAGAACCATCCCGGCGGATAGTAGCGGTTAATAGATATTTATCTGCAAAACGGTAGTTAATCCTGCCCAGGTACGAAACTAAAGACCATTCATCCTGGAATGACTGACCACCAGTGATGGTGCCTGCATTCAGTGTCCGGACTAAATCATTAGGAAAATTGGTGGCTGAGAGGTTGTTTCTTTCATACAGATTTTTCTGTGCTGTAAACCCAACCAATGCATCCAGGGCATGCCGTTCGTTGAAGGTGGTACTATAGGTAAGTGTATTTTCATTAAGCCAGTTTATTTCCTGCGATGTTTCCGAGCGGCCAGTGGCAATAGTAGGTGCCGGTTGCTGATTGGCAGGTACATTGGATGGCCGGTAGTAGTTATTTCTGTCCAGGTTAATGTCGGCTCCAAGTGTGGTACGTAACCGGAGATTTTTAATAATTTCAAGCTCTGCATATACATTTCCTAAATTTCGGAAGGTAGTAATAGGATTGTCTATCTCTCTGGCAATGGCTACCGGACTTGGGATACCAGGGGTACCAAAGCCGAAGTTTACCTGCGAAGCATACGATCCATCAGGGTTGTAAACTGGAATAGAAGGAATAATGGCTAAGGCCCCATTGATTACGCCATCGCTTGCCCAGTGCCCATCAGTGTTTACCCGGTTTTCCAGAGCATAGGAAGGAGCCATATTCAAACCTACAATTAATTTATCCGATAAGTTAGCTTCTACATTAGCTCTAGCCGTAAATCGTTTAAAGTCTGATCCGATCACAATACCTTTCTGGTTGAAGTATCCGGCAGACAGCAAAAAGCGACTTTTCTCACCGCCCCCAGAAGCGGTCACCTGGTAATTATGCATGGGAGCGGTTCTGAAAACCTCCCGCTGCCAGTCGGTTCCTTTGCCAAGCGAAGCAGGGTTTTCAAACTGATCCGGATACCGGAGCCGTTGCCCATCAGGCCGGGCACTGTTAGGGTCAGAAGCACTGCCGCCCCGGTCTATCCAGGCAGCATTGAACGCTTCTTTTGAGTGTTCGGCAAACTCGGCGGCATTAAGCATATTAATTACTCTTTCTGGTTGCTGAAGACCTGTGAAATAATCAAACTGGATACTTGTGCGGCCAGGCTTTCCTTTTTTGGTAGTAATTAATACTACGCCATTTGCCCCTCTGGAACCATAGATAGCAGCTGCGGAAGCATCTTTCAGTACTTCAATGGATTCAATGTCGTTTGGATTGATCAGGCTGATGTTTTGTGTACCTAAAGGATAGCCATCCACCACATATAAAGGAGAGTTGGCAGCACTGATAGAGCCTGTTCCTCTTACCCTGACCGTAAGGCCCCGTCCAGGTGCGCCAGTAGTTTGCTGCACTTGTACCCCGGCTACCTGTGCAGCCAGCCCTTCCTGGATAGAAGCTACCGGCAAATCTTTAATATTTTTGGCAGATACGGAAGCTACCGCGCCAGTAATGTCTCTTTTCTGCTGGGTACCATAGCCTACCACCACTACCTCACTTAACGACTTTACATCAGGCTGCAGGGTAACATCTATTACCGACTGATTATTAATAGGTACCTCAGAAGTGGTATAGCCAATATAGGAGAATACGAGGGTTCCATTACCATCGGGGGTATTTAACGTATAATCGCCTGTTACATTTGTAGTGGTACCAATACTGGTACCTTTTACCACCACGTTTACTCCAGGCAGTTCTTCCCCATTGTCTGCTCTAACTTTGCCGCGCACAGCAAATACTGGTGTAGAAAGGGTTCGAAGCACAGGCGTCTGAAATGTAGACAGATAATTATTTTGTACTAGATTATCCTGGTTGCCGATAGTGCTTTCCGTTAGGTTTACTTCTCTTTCAATTTTCTCCAGTGTTGTGCCGGCACTTTCTTCTTTAGGAGAGATAACATACGTATTTCCTTTAATCTTCTTATATTTTAAGTTTAGCTGAGGAAGCACTCGGTCGAGTACATCATCCACGGTAGTTTTATCGTTTCTCTCTAATTCGATCGTTTTACTCTTCACGAGTTTGGTTTCGAACACAAAGCTTACCTGATAGGCTTCCGTTAATTCCTCCAGCAAGTCGGACAAGTACAAAGTTTGCTTATTTCCTTCCTGCCCTTTGTTAGCTGCATAAGCTATAGTCTGGGCATGTATCTGCCCACTAACGCCATGCAGCAGCAGGACGAACAATACCCAATAGCGGGGTGTTTTTTTCATTTTCATGCGGGTGTTGGATTAAAAGGTGAAAATTTAGATTTATTTACTCTGTATGATTACCTGACGGTCTTTCCGAGTTAAGCGGATATTCAGGGATTCTGCTAATACTTCCAGCACCGTCTGTTCGTCGGTTGAAGAGATTTCCCCGGTAAGTTTCCGGTTGCGTAAAAGCGGATCTTGTATGGTGATTTTTAGCCCATAGGTGTCTTCCAGCATCTGGGTAATTTCCTGCAAGGTGTTATCGGTGAAATAGAGTTTATGATTGCGCCAGGAAGAGTATATATCCGGATTTACTTTCTTTCTACTAAAAGAAAGAGCGTTTTCTGAAAATTCCACCATCTCTCCAGGAACCATTACTACCCCACGTCTTTTCTTAGATTCTCCGGCAAGCAATTTTACTTTGCCTGAGTTTAAAACTACCTTGGTTTTTCCCCTCCGGCTGTTTACATTAAAAGCAGTCCCTAATACCTCCACATTGAGCTTATCGGTATGCACAATAAATTTGGCATCTCTGGCTCGGGGTTTCTTTACGACCTGTAAAAAAGCTTCGCCTTCCAGCCATACCTCCCTTGCCTGCGCACTGTTCCACCTACTTTGGTAGCGAAGGGTCGAATTGGCATTCAGGGTAACTTTTGAGCTATCGGGAAGCAGAATGGTTTTAGTCTCACCAAAGGACGTATGGTGAATTTGAATAGGGGGCGCCTGCAGCCATACATATATACTAACCAATAAAATACCTACAAATACAGCGGCTAGTTTATGCCAGTGCCCAAGGAAAAAAGATACCTGGTTTGTAGGGAAATATGAATGTACTCTATCAATTTCTAGCGAAGGCTGTTTTACAATAGATTCTATTTGTAACCATACTTCTGCAGTATCCTGATCAGAAAAGGTGGTTTCTTTAAGCTGGAGATTCTGCAAAAACTGCTTTGCTCTTTGGATGACTTCCTGCTTTTGCGGATGAAAAGCTATCCATTCTTCCCAAAATTGCGTATCCAATTCATTTTTGTCAAATACCCAATTGTAAAAAGAATGATCCAGAATGAAATCCTCTTCGGTATAGTTTGTGTAATCCATACAAGTCGTGTTGATCAGATATAAGCAACAATGATAAGAGCTGAGTTATTTGCTCACATAATACCAGTATGGGCATTTTGTAATCACTTTTGGAAGAAAAATTTTGGGAGAAGAATAACCTAAAGCTTGTCTCAGGAATTCTAATTACTTGGTACATAAAAAGAATGCTGTTCAAGCAAGAGAAGTATAGCCAATACAATATCTACTTTTTTTCGAAGGGTTTTAATGGCTTTACACGCATAATTGCGAACTACCTGATAGTTGATAGCCATAACATCTGCAATTTCCAGATAACTTAAATTATTGAAAAACCGCAGGTAAATAATTTCTTTCTGTTTGGCAGGCAGAGCATTCAAGCTTTTCAGCAACCATTCCTGCTGTTCAGCCTGGGTATGGCTGAGTGTTAGGTTGTCTTGCAGTGTAAAATTAAATTCAAAACACGGAAGATCTGGGTTAAGGGTTTCCCAGCTAATTTTCTTTTGTTTCTTGAGAATTCGTATGAGCTTTCCGCGCAACGATTTTAACAGATAAAAGTGTATGGCTTCCGTATAGACAAGCTTGGTTCGGTTATGCCACAAATGAATAAATACCTCTTGTACACAATCTTTAATCAGGTCTTTGTCTGGAATGATCTTATATCCGTAGTTACATAATTTTCTAAAGTGCAGATTAAAAAGTTCAGCAAAAGCCTGTTCATCACCGTCTATAAAACGTTGCCAGCGTATTGCTTCTGGAGTACATATCACTAATTTTTTTTGCATGTAACTACAAGCTGGAGGTATCCGGGCAAGAACATTGCTTAAATATAAAATTTATTTTAGATAAACTATAAATAAACTTATAAGTAGCCCTATTCAGCTTTAATAGGATACACAAATGGCTCTTAGAATGCTTTATAATGAATGTTTCTGTCTGTAGTACCTTATCATAGCTAAATTTTGTTGAAATGATTTTATATTATTCACTCCTTATGCACCCATACATCCCTACATGGCTTATAAAATTAGAGCAGATGGGGTATTATTATTGCTATTAGAAGGTTGTCATAAGGAAGCTATATTATTGAATTAATATAAAATACTGCTATCAACTAATAACCTCCTCCTAATAAATTAGACATATTATATTATAAGTAAAGCGAAAGGGGAGGTTAATTTAACTACGCTTTAGCTTTACTAACTTACAACTCAATTCTTCTTTACATTTGTCGGTAAAACTGTACAAAAAGCAATGAACCATTGATTATGATAGTTGCTAATACAATTTTAATTGAGAGATAAAGTTCAGGAATATCCCGGAAAGCTGTAGCATTAGCATTTTTATATAGTGGAGATTCGTACAGTATCATTACCATATAAGAATCATAGAGATTGTAGCCTCATATTAAGGCGGTGTTATGACAATTGCGCTTTCTAGCACTTCTATCCTCTTAATGAAATGAATATAACATGGACATGAGGACAGAGAATCACCCTTGCTCAACTAATTCTCAAATACAAGGCTCTACTTATCAGTTCATTATAAAATAATACAATAGCTATATTTTTTGGTATTCTTTCTAGAGATTTCAAAAAAAGATTTCATTTGTATGTATAAACATATATCTTAAGCGCTTATCCATATCTGGCCTGCAGTTTTGCTACAGGGTGACGCAGCCAAAAACAGCGTCTATATAAATAATAAAAGCCCTCATTATCAATGAAGGCCTTTATAGATATACACTTTTTGCATGATGAATCGCTTCATAACTGGTGAAAATCTACATATTTATTAGATACGCATGTGCATTTTTATCGAAAATATTTATGAGGTCAAAGGCAGTCTATGTAGTTCTTATATAGGCTGCTTTTTTGCTTGTAAGATGGGAAAGTCCATTCATCCAATTCCGGCTGAATATGAAAAATATTTTCCAGAGACGACACTAAACCTTTATAAGAAAGCATATGAAGAGTTGCCAACGACCAAAAAACAATTCTACTCTATTCCTAGCGTGGCTTTTCCATTAAACTCTGTAACAGGTAATCAAAAAAAATAGCCTTAGTGGTAGACAATCTATGTGGAAGCTCCACAGAATACTTCTTTTATCTATCAAAAGAAAGTGCTAAAACTACCAGTTACGGAGTGAATACGTTTGGTATGATGGATTATGAACGGGCTTCTTCTAACCTGCTACCCTATGCTAATTTTAGGGTGAGTATTCCTATTGTAAAATCAAGCTAGACAGATAGCAATCCTATAGATAGAACAGGTTTTACCCCTGATGTTATATTGGACAAAGCAAAGCCTGAAAGCTGGATAAAAGATATCCAAAAAAGGTTGGAGAGGTAAAACAACTCACAATTGAGGTACTGTCTTAAAAAGCAAGTTTTAAATAGAAGTCTTTTAATAATTTTGTTTTACGGGAAAGAAAGCTTGGGGTGACTTATTGCATTTAGAAGTTAGAATTTTTTATATGTATGGGATACATATGGAGCGAATTTAGCACTCCATTCTAGAGTAATAACAAAGGGGTCTGGGTGTTGCACAACTGCTGATTTGAAATCTGCCTTTTGAGTGGTAAATTCAAGAATGGTAGGCAAAAGAAAACAGTTCAACAACACTTGCCCTTCACTGATAGTGGAAAATTATGTTCCCAAGAATAATTTTTATCGCCAAATCAAGCCGTTACTCAAGTTAGACTTCCTCTATCAAGCAGTAGCCCCTTATTATGGCAAGTGTGGGCAGAAATCTGTAGATCCGGTTGTCTTTTTCAAACTACAGCTGGTAGCCCATTTTGAAAATATCTGCTCTGATCGGGCTCTTATTGAAAAGAGTGGGTTACGCTTAGATATCCTTCATTTTTTAGATTTCAATGTAGGGGAACGGCTTCCATGTCACAGCACCCTATCCCGCACACGCAAGCGCTTACCGGCAGAGGTGTTTGAAACTTGCTTTCAGTCTATTCTTACTGCATGTGTAGAGGCAGATATAGTCAGTGGACACACCCAAGTTGTGGACGCAGCCTTAGTGGAAGCCAATGCTTCTACTGACAGCCTCAAGCGAAAAGCCATATTAGAATGGCAACTGCTCCAAGGGGAAGCAAATCTAAGTACACCTGCCGAGCTTACAGAGCAAGTTTCGCCTTTTCCCTTGATAGAAAAGACAGTTAAGCCTAAAAGCTGTCCAAGAAATAATCGAACGCATATCAGTATGAGTGATGCTGAGGCAAAGATCACCCAAAAAACAGGCAAACCTTCTCGTTTATACTACTTGTCCAGTATGGCTGTCGATACAGCGGATGTGCTTTGCCATCCGTTCGCCATGTGATTACTCACATGCAAGCTAATTTAGCCGATGAAAAGGACTCACGACATTTAGTGGAAATAGTAAATAACCTGTCTAATAAACTCAAACAATACGGCCTGCCTCTTGATAATCTATTAGCAGATGCAGGCTTCGGATCGGGGGAAAACTACGCTTATTTAGAAGCCAACAAGATCAAAGGTTTTATTTCTTTACCAGGTAGTTATCACCCGGTAAGAGAAGGTTTCCATTATGATCCAACGCAAAACGCCTATATCTGTCGCAATGAAAAGTTGCTTTATTACCATGGTATTAGAATGGAAAAAGGCTTTGCTACTCATTACTATCATGCCAGAGTGAAGGATTGTAGTGTATGTCCTTTCAAAAAAGCATGCTGTGGCGCTAAAAGGCGGCAAAGCCTCACTTTTAGTGTCTACCGTCACTATCATTGGACCTGATGCTCCGCATCATCGGTCCATTACGTATGCAGGAGAGAGTAGAAAGCAAAGAAGGTAAAAAAATGATAGGACTAAGAATGTCTACCGTAGAACCTGTTTTTGGCAGTCTACTCAACTATTATGGAATGAAGAGAAGCAATGCCAAAGGAAAGCAAGCCGCTCATAAGTTCATGCTCATGTCAGCTACAGCTTACAATCTGCAAAAGTTGCTGCTTTGTTTAAATCATCCTAAAGCTAAAGCTCAAACCCTTGCTGTAAAGCAGGTCAATACCCTTTATTATTTTCTCTTTTACGTTGTGCAACATCCAGGGGTAAAATTAGTAACTATGTTCATAGTAGGTAATAATCAAAAAGTGTAGATTAGATCTTATAGCCAAAGACTCTCAAAATCAATATCTCCTATGAAGCAGGTATTACTATTTTTGGCACTGATAGTTCAATTAGTGGTTGCCTGCCTGACTTTTATCTGGATACTTGCTTTTCTAGGCTTTACCGATGAAACTAAAAAAAGGACTTCAGCAAGGGTGTTTGGCAAGCTTTTAGTCATACTCTGTGTGCTGCTGGCTATCCTACCTATAGGTATCACGCTTTGGGTAAGTGTTTGTTATTATTTCTTACCTGCTTTCTATAGACAGCTACCTCTTGGGCTTCTTTTACCGGTAGTAACTCTGCTTTGTAGTGTTCTACTCTGTGCAGGGATGATCTACTTATTTAAAGTAGTAGGATACAGAAACGGCAGCTAAGAACTAATATTGGTAATAAAATATCCCCCTTTGCTCATACTTCATTGCTTTGGCGAAAGAGGAGTTACATTTAAGATACCTTCTTACAACCTATAACAGGATAAGCTCATAAGGACAGTAACTTCAACTGTCCTTATGAGCTTAGTTGTGATTGTCGGAGTCTTTTGCTCCTACCAAAAGCTTTTTTCTTTGCCAAAAGTAACCATCATCGTAGCCATTTGTTCGTTGAGTTCCTGCCAGTTAATTTGCAGTTTATCCATAACGGCCTGTGAACGGTCTGATACAAGCATTACACTACTTTCGTTAATTTCTAATATCCGTATATTTACAAGGATATGCTCAATGAACTCTTTCGTAGCAGGGTCCTCATACTTCTCCATTACTAGTTGCGCAAACTCATCTAAAGATACCAATTTTACCTGTGGAAAATGAGGTTTAACTACCTGATGATAGAGATCATGTAAACTGTATGTATGTGTATTATAAACATAAAATACATTGTTTATGAGTGATTTTTCTTTAGCGAACTTTATAATAGCCTCGGCGGTGGTGTTAATAAAAGAAAAGTCATAAAACTTATCTCTCATATCTGGCATGATGCCTAAATTGATAAAAGAGCGTAATAGCATATAAAAAGCACTATTCTCAGTATTCTCCTGAAATTTTCCTGTATCATTGTTGAACACCAGATTGCCTGCTCTATAAATACTAGCCTCTACACCTTCTTCTATAGCTTTGAATATGATGTTTTCTGCATCGAGTTTAGACTGCAGATAAATGGTATTATTTACATCTGGAATCTTTTCTACCCGGTCGTATTCACTAAATACGTATTCCTGCCCAAACGATACGCCGGCTGTAGAAACATGGTGTATACGTTTAGGGCGACCTGATTTTGCCAGATTTACTAGTTCCTGCACACCAGTTGTATTTCCTTTGTAATCTACTTCTAGGCCGTAATGCTTTACATTGGCTGCAGGATTTACTATGGTATCAATGATTTCTTCAAGGGTTTTATAGATATTTTTATGAAGACCTAAGAATGGTTTTTCCATCTCGCCAGCCAGCGGGTGAATTCTATTTTTATATGCATCATAGAATTCAGATCCGAAGAAGAAAGAAATCTTTTTTAATAACCTGCCTTTGGCAGCAGCCTCATTTTCAGCCCTAATTAATAAATAGACGTTAGCAGTTGTAGTAGTCAGTAATTCATATAGCAGATGAATACCCAGGTACCCGGTGCTTCCGGTTAGTAATACTTCTCTTATTTCTTGCTGTTCACCTGGAATTTGGAAATTATCCTTTTTCATTCTCTCTTTGTACCATACTTTCCGCTCTTCTGCCTTACGTTTATCAGCCTCATTCAAAGGCTTTTTTTTGAGGCGCTGGAGTGTTTCCAGAAGATTTCCTTTTTTATACACAAGGTTTTGTGCTAGCTCCCTAATAGTGGGATATCTGAAGAGTGTGGTAAGCTTTAATTCGAAATCTTTGGAGAGTTTGTGGAGCACCTTCATTGCCTTCAATGAGTGGCCACCCATGTCGAAGAAGTTATCATGGACGCTTACTATAGAGACTCCCAAAACCTCCTTCCATATTTCCACTAGTTGCCTTTCTGTTTCATTGGCTGGCGCTTCAAATTTACTCTTACTTAGACTAATGGGGTCTGGGAGCTTTAACATATTTAGTTTTCCATTAGCATTAAGCGGTAATTCATCCAATTGCATCAGTGCAGATGGAATCATATAATCGGGTAGTTTATCACCTAACAGGTAGGCAACCTCTGCAGGGTCCATTTTTGTAGAAGCCGTAAAATAGCCAGTAAGAGACTTTTCATCGTTCTGATCCTTTGTTACCACTACACGTGCTTCCTTGATTCCATTAATATGTAGCAACTCATTTTCTATTTCTGAAAGCTCGATCCTAAACCCTCTGACTTTTACTTGCGTGTCGACCCTACCTAAAAATTCAAGTGCATACTCTTCATTAAATCGTACCAGGTCGCCAGTATTATATAATATTTCTCCTTGTTTGAATGGGCTTTGCACAAAGCGCTGCTGGGTAAGTTCAGGGCTATTTAAGTACCCTTTGGCTACGCCATCTCCACCTACATATAAAACACCCTCTGCCCCTGGTATTACTAGCCTTTGTTTAGTGTCGAGTACATAGCATGTAGAGTTGTGTATCGGCTTGCCAATTGGTACAGCTCCTGTATAAGGCTTGTTCACTAAATGAGCCGTTGAAACAACTGTATTTTCTGTGGGTCCATACAAATTGTACAGTTTGGTAGACTGGTTATGCTGTAAGAATTTATTTATATGCTTAGTAGACATAGCCTCACCTCCAGTCAATACATAGTTTAACCCATCGAAAATGGTTACATCCTGCTCTACCAGTGCATTGAAAGCGGCCGTTATGACAAAAGAAATAGTAATCTGATTTTGTGCGATATACTTTTTTAATCTTTCGGCATTCAGTAAAAGTTCAGAATCTATGATGTGCAGGGAAGCGCCATTGGTGAGTGCAGTCCATATTTCAAAGGTAGAAGCATCAAACTCCATGGCCCCAGTCTGAAGCATCTTTTCGCCAGGTTCAACTTTTACACAGTTTGTATTTTGAACCATCCGCAGTACATTTCGATGGGTAACAATCACTCCTTTTGGCTTTCCGGTCGAACCAGACGTATAGATTACATGAGCCGCAGCATCAGGTTTTATCTCTGTTTGCACGAAAGGCTTTTCTGAATAGGAACTAAATTCCTGCAACGAATGCTGATACTTGTGCCTAACCCCGGGTGCTGGAGTTGCTTTCTTATCAATAAAAAGCATGGCATCATACCGGTATTTGGTAAGTTCATTTTCTATGGTATGTATCTTCTCTGAGAAAGTTGTCTGGTGAATACCTTTGATATCAAATCTGAGATCTTCCAGAAAACTTCTTGAGTAGAAAATTTCATTACTGAAATCTGTTTTTACCTTGTATCCTTTACCTAGGTTGCTCTTTTTGAAAGTGTTTAAAGACTCAATAAAAACCTCTCGGGTATCTTCATCCATAATATCTCCCAGGAAGATGATCCCCGTGTCTTTCATTAGATGAACCACTTTCCTGAGTACATCTCTCAAATAATTGTGTCCTTCAAAGCATTGAATCACACTGTTAATAATCACTACGTCAAAATTTTTCTCCTCTACCTGGTCAATTTCATGGGCTGCCAAGCTCTTAAGTTTAATATTGGCTATGCCCTCTCTGTTAATCTTCTGCCTGTTTTTTTCAATAATTACCCGTGAAATATCTGTTCCATAATACAGGCCAGTCTTAGGTGCCAGTTCAAACATGCTAATACCGGAAGCACAACCAATTTCAAGCACACGGGTGTTTGTATGGAGCAGTGGGGTTAGTTTGTTGATGATGTTATCCCGGTACTCATTCATTTCCGCTCTGGACAGATTTTCGCCCGTATAACTGTTTTGCCAGCCACCGCCTTCTATATCATCCGTAGCTTTTTCTCCTACATGCTCCCACAGATTTTGGCTATTCAGCTCATTTTTAAAAGAGGTTTCTTCTTTTTCTAAATGGCAGTCCAGGCTGTCAATACACAGGAAGGTCTGAAAACTTGCACACTCCCATTGAAGCTTATTCAAAAGCTTGATATGTGCCTTGGAAGAGATAATTGTTTTTAAACGGGAGTCGTTGAGGATCATCCTGATCCGGTCTGCCGGGTATCTCGGTGAAATAGGCAGGTAAGAGCCTCCTGCTTTGAGTATACCCAACATACAAGCGATAGTATGATGAGATTTAGGCAGCAATATACCTATTTGTTCTTCGTTGGCAATTTTAATCGTATGTACTAGATAGTTGGCAATCTTGTCTGAATAAATGTCTAATTGACTGAAAGTTAAGGTTCCATTTACGGATACCACGGCTGCAGCATCGGGAGTTTTCCTTACCCATTCCCCAAAAACACGTACCAGATTTGAACCAGATGGATAGGGAGCCCCTGTGTCATTGATTACATGCAACAGCATATTTTCTTCTGCTGCTTCCAGAATTGATAAATCATCTATGGCTACATCAGCACTTGAGAGCAGACAACGAATGGTATGCTGGTATTTTCTGGTAAAATTCTGGATGAATGCCTGTGAAAATAATTTTGCATTGTAAACACACTGTATTTCCAATCCCTCGCTTGTTTTTTCAAATACAAAATCACACTCTGTCGCTTTATAGAAAGGGTGTATATTTTTAAAAAAAACAGCCGTTTTGGGTGTTTTATACTCGTCAATCGTCTGAAGCGGATAATGCTGATGCTGATAAGCTGCTGCAATTTTTTCTTTTTCTGCTTTTAATACCTGCTTAAAGCTATATTCAGGAAGTATTTTAGTGTAAACTGGCAACAGTTGAGCAGTAAAAAACTCTGCTGCCTGATTTTTAGGAACCATCGTAGGAATACCTAATTCCAATGCTTGCTGGCCTAAATATTTATATAATAAAATTCTATAAGAAGCCACTAAAATAATGAACATAGCCTCTAAATTTCCTTTAGATGCTTTTTCCAGTTGTGCCAATACAGCTGTATCTAGTGAGAAGCTGTACTTTTGTTCTTCATAATCGAGTGTCTGAAAGTAACTGTATGGTAATCTGGTTGCTTCTAGTTTACTGTCAAACTCTTCTTGCCAGTATTTTTTGGATCTTACAAATTCTGGCAAGGATAATAAATGATTTTTTTCTATAATATTTTCCATAAGACATGGTTGATTTTATTCCCTCACGACAAGGGTTCAATTGATGATTTCCGTAAAATTGAAAGAATGGTTAGATGTCAAATTCTACATCTTCTATTGTGTTTTCTGCCATAAGCTGTGTTCTCAACTGTGACATTTTTTTATTGTCAATCAAGGTTATCTCTTCCAGAAGTGCAGATGGGGAAACAATGGCTTTACCAGCTAACGCTATAAAATTTTCAGCAAGCTGAGTAACGTAGTCTTTGCTGTAAATATTTGTGTTATATTCTACTTCTAGTACAAATGATTCTTTTTGTTCAACAATTAAAAAAGAGAAATCAAACTTAGAAGTGGCTGTCGCATTTTCATATTTTAAAGTCAAGCCGGGAATAGCCTGGTTATTGAAAAAGTCAATATTCTGAACAACGAATAAGGTATCGATTAACGGTATTTTCTTATCATTTCCGCTTAATCCCAGTTTAGCGATTAACAGTTCGAATGGATACTCCTGATAGTCAAAAGCCTCCAATACCATGTTCTTTATATTTTTCACAAACTGGTTAAAAGATATTTCTGCAGGAATGGTAGCTCTTAAGGCAAGTGTATTTACAAACATTCCCATCATTTGCTGTACTTCCTCTTTCCTCCTGTTAGCTACTGCCGTTCCTACTACTATGTCTTGCTGATTGGTATATTTGGAAAGTAGTAAATAATAGATGGAGAGCAATAATTGATAGATGGAAGCATCCATTGTAAACGCATAACTCTTTAGCCGGGCAGATAACTCTTTATCTATGGTAAACGACAGTCTTTCGCCTGAAAAGTTTTGGATCTCTGGTTTAGCTTCTACAGGCATTCTGAGTTTAGGAATATCTTTGTAGATAGTCAGCCAATACATCTCATGCTCATGAAAATACTCACTTTTTGAATAGTGACTATTTTCCCATTCTGCATAGTCTTTGTATTGCAGCAAAAGCTCTGGCAACGTTTCCTGATTCAATAGCCGGATAAACTCATTGATCAATATGCCCATAGACGTTCCATCCGCAATGATATGGTGGGTATCAAATACCACTGCTACGCCGCCCTGGGCAATTTCAAAATAACACACATTTAGAATTGGTGCTAGCTTCAGATCAAAAGGACGAACTACTCTTTTGGCTTTCTGTGATAGTTCATGGAGGTTTATTATGCCTCCGTCTAATAAGTTGACTGTTACTTCTGGCAAAACTTGCTGTACTATCTCATCAAACTGAATATCAAACCTAGTACGCAAGACGTCATGCCGGTTAGACAAGGTCTTAAGAGCTGATACCACCGTGTCTTTCGTGACTTTTTCTTCAAATTGCAATACAATTGACACATTATAGCTTATATCCACCTTGTCGGTACTATTCATGATGTACATCCTTTTCTGCGCAGCAGAAGTGGCGTAGTACTTTTTAGTTGGTGCGGGCACGATAGCTTCATAAGCAGACTTGCGGCCCGTTTTTATAAGGTCATGAATTTGGGTAATATGTGGTTTTTTATAGATGTCCGATACAGATAACTCTACGTTAAATTCTTTATTAATTAAAGCAGAAAGTCTAGCAGCTTTAAGAGAATGGCCGCCCATGAGAAAGAAATTGTCAGATCCATCTAAGTGCTGTATACCCAGCATTTCTTTACAGATATCCAATACTCTGCCTAAGGTGTCTTTTAATGTTTCTGGGGAATCTATCGAGAGAGAATCATGGATTTCAAAAGGAGAGGGTAGTGCTTTTTTATCAATTTTTCCATTTTGAGTCATCTTAAATTCAGGTACCTGAATAAACCATTGAGGCACCATAAACGCAGGTAGTTTTTCCAATAATTTTCCTCGTAGATGCTCTCCCAAGATTTGCTCAGAGCTGATGAAATAGGCACACACGAATTTTTCGCCTTCGTGCTCAAATACACATACATGTGCGTTGTTGATAGTGGCTATTTGCAACAGGGTATGTTCTATGGCCCCTAGTTCTATCCGATGTCCTAATATTTTAACCTGATCGTCTTTTCTTCCAAAGATAATTAGGTTTCCATCTTCACTTCTTTTTACAATATCACCTGCTCGGTATACGCGCTCTCCTAATTTTTTTGTCTCATGAAGAAATGCTTTTTGAGTAAGTTCGGGTTTGTTGATATACCCCTTCGCAAGGCCTATTCCTCCTATATAGAGTTCACCTGTTTCCCCCTCTTTTACTGGATCTAAGTCTTCATTGAGAATATAGAATCTAATATTAGGGATTGCTTTTCCAATAGGAATATACTTTCCATATTCCTGATCGGGTATTACCTGATAGAGACAAACACACACAGAAGCTTCCGTAGGCCCGTAAGCATTGAAATAACTTTTCTTCTGACTATAATAAAGCGCATCAGCCATATTACATGCTTCTCCTGCCGTAACAATCGTTTTGACTGTTTTAAAATCAGGACGGTCAAGGGAGTTAAGAAAGACAGGCGGAAGCAATAAGAAGGTTACTTCTTTCCTGTCTATATACGCTAAAAATTGCTTTTTATTTAAGATGGTGTCTTTATCAATAATTACTAGAGTAGACCCGGATAGCAGGGCAATAAAAATTTCATAGACAGATGCATCAAACGAAATGGAGGCAAACTGTAGTACGCGTTCGTTCAAGCCCAGCCCATAGGTAAAAATCTGATACAGGCACATATTGATAAATCCGGCATGCTCAACCATCACTCCTTTTGGATTTCCTGTTGTGCCGGATGTATAAATCAGATAAGCTAAGCTATGTGCATCTGTATGAGAGGAAGTAGCATCTTCCAGTTGGCCTTGTTGTTCTTCAATGTTGAGTTCATTAACCTCCGGATGGTTGCCTAAATAAGTAGAAGAAGTAATTAAATATTTTACATTACTGTCTTCCAACATATACTTAATTCGTACAGCAGGATAGGTAGGATCTATGGGTAGATAAGCAGCGCCAGCTTTCATAATAGCAAGGATAGCAACAATAAGGTTGATCCCTTTATCTAACTTTACGGCTATTATTTCACTTTTTTCTATGCCATTTTCAAGTAGGCACCTGGCAACAAAATTGGCTTTTTCATTTAATAATTTGTAAGTAATAGCTTGCTGCTGATGAACGATTGCTTCTGCATCTGGATATTCTAAGGCAATGGCCTCAAAAATAGAATGGATGCGCTCATTCTTGGCAATAGTCAATAGCTGATCACCTGTCACCTGAGCAGGTGACAACTTGTTAATAATTTTCACTGTTACTAATTAAAATAAGTTAGTTCGGGTAAGATTTCCTAGGTAAAGAAATGCTCCACCTGAACCAAGGCGTTGGAAAAATGATGAAGGGAACTACCGCATGCTTACTTTATGACAGCCATTTTTTGGCCTCTTCTAAGTTTGTGAAATTTTGTATCTCAATTTGCTGGTTCTTTACGGTAACTGTTGTGATCATATTCTTTGCAGAAGCTTGCCCAAAAACATCTTCTGGCATAATCACTGCCTGCTTCTTGTAGCAACCAGCGGTTACGGCTTTAGACAGCCATTCAGTACCTGCCCATTCTTGATCTTTTACGGCAACCACTTTCATTTCTCTGATATCAGAAATCCAATTTTTGATCTTGTACTTTTGGGTTATCTCTAAAGATTTATCTAGCGCTTCTCTATATTTCTGGCTAGGTATAAACCCTTTCCATGTCAATAATATAGCAGTAGAATTGTTTACTAATTCCACTATTACAAATTCATTTTTAAACTGGATCATAGCTAAAGAAGATAATTTTAATTTTGTTTTGTGTACAACGATAAACTTATGTTAATGAGAATTTTTAGAGGATTATTTGCTTATACTGGCATAGAAAGCATCGTTTAGAGGAATTATTTCAATAAAGGTTTTCATACTTTCCCTTAAAGATTAAAATAAGTCAGTATATGATAAAATCACAATTTCGATCCCCTTGAGCTAATGTATTCGCTTTGGATGAGATGTAATATTTTTTAAATATTTACAAGAAAAGCGGAGGAGATATGTTCCTGTCGCTTCCGGCTATCAGAGGTAATAGCCTTTGTAATTGATTTTATTACTTATAAATCAGTATAGGTATATTTTATTTTGCTTTTTTGCGAGCTTTTACTTACATATGCTCTTAAGTAGGATTAGTGTAAAATACATATCTGAAAGACATGAGAACTTAATCAAACTCTATTATACTGACTCATTCAGTAAAAGAAACTCCAAACTATGGTATTAAATCGTTTAAAGGTTCCCTCCAAAATTTTTTAGGCATCCCAAAATTTAAAGTCGAACGAGATGGAGAAATATCACGGTGATAGGGTTTAGTTGTTGAGTAGTTTCATTAGCCACCGTTTATTAGCGCATAAGGTAAAAAATTTAATATTGATCAAACATTTTTTTGAATAGGCTTCCTTCAAAAGTGCATTATAAAATGCCGTATCTTAAAAGATCCAAATGGTAAGTTTGTCTAAAGATGATTTAGTAAATGTCTGTTTTAGTTTTATACACTGATTATAGTTATTGCATGTATGAAAGCCTTTTAGAAACCTATACTAATTTTTTAACCCAAAAGATCAAAGATCAGGTTTCTACATATAGAAGATGGCAGGATCGGCAGGCTTTCGTGCTAGGAAAATTACTAATATGGGAAGGATTGAAGTATCATCGATATGAAGAAGATTGCTTATCAAAACTTCAGCTAAATCACTACGGAAAGGCTTATATAGACTCTAGTGTTTTCTTTAACCTTTCCCATTCTGGACAGTACGTCATTTGTGCTTTTTATAAAGAGGAAATAGGAATTGATATTGAGAAAATTGAGCAGGTAGACTTAGATGATTTCAAAACAATTTTCTCCGAGCAGGAAATGAATCAATTAAGGGTATCTCTTGATCCGCTAACTGACTTTTTCAGGCTTTGGACAGTAAAAGAAAGTGTTATCAAAGCAGAAGGGAAAGGATTGTCACTACCATTACAATTAATTAATGCCTCTAAGTTTGGAACTGTACGAGTTGAAAAAAAAACATGGTATGTTAAAGAAATTAATCTTTTTCAAAACTATTGTTGTGCAATAGCTACTTTGTCTGAACCCTCTTCTTTTTTTTTCGAAAAGGTAAATTTTGAGATTATCAATGAAAGGGGTCGTCCTTTTACTTAAAACTTTTATTCCCAAAGTTAACAACTTTAATTTAGAAGTGATACCCTTATTCGCAATTCTTGTGCTAGTTCTACAAGATCGCTTCGGGTGTTGCCCAGTTTAACAGCCATAAGCTTGAACTACTTATCACACTTCTTTCTTGGCTTTGACATATTCGCTAAGTTATAGTTTGTAACTTAACTTAGTCTCCAAGCAAATGTAGAACTTCCACCCTGTACTTGCAACAAAAAAATGGACAGGAAGTTAAGCTTGTCGGTTTCCGGTTTTCATACAGATGAGCTAAGGAAGTTTACTTCCCTCATACATTTAGATTTGTAAAAAGTGGTTATATTAACTTCCCCTTTCTTGAGACTCTTCAATGTGGCAGGGAGGGGAAGCAGGTCTAAAATAAAGATATTTTTAATAAATGGGCAATGAAATAGCAGTTAGGATTTATTGTTATCAGGCATTCAACGCTACTCTTTGCCTGCAAACAAACTCACTAACTCATCTGCTTTCTGCTTATCATCGCTTTGTATCACATACAATACGGCCCCATTAGGTACGCTTCTTAAGGTAGTACGTGTACTTGCTGATACTCATTAATCCATCCCTTTTTCAAAGCCAACCGTAAATCTTCTGCATGCAGTTCTAACAAGGCGACCGGTTTATTAGTATATCTTTTCACAAAATCCACTTCTTCCTTAATCAATAAGTTTTCTGTTTCCTGTAACGGGGCCATTTTCCGCAGCGATTGCCCAAGGCTGTAGCACCAGGCAATTTGGCGTTTAATGAAGCGTTCCCGGAAATAGTCTACATCTGAAGAATGGTAGGGATCATCGACAAACGTCAGTACATGCCTGGCCAGGGTCCGGGAATCGTTTACAATGGCTCCCCACAACATGCGGGCTTCCCACCAGCGGTCGTAGGCCTGATTAGAGCGAAAGGCAAGCAAGAGTGAGAGAATCGTACCCATAATGGCAGGCACAGAAATAGGAATGGAGATTCTGGTTACATGAAAGGTATTGTAGACGATGGCTACGAGAATGGAGTAGATACCAATTACGATAATCTCTGTTTTAATTTTTCCCAGTATGTATTTAACCGGAATATTTTCCTTTAACAACATAAGTTTGCTTATTAATGTTTTTGATTGTACTTGCTGGCATACTTGCTAAGCAGGCTTAGTTAGTTGAGTGAAAGCTGATAGGACATGTTTCTTACCCAGCGGAACTGTCTGACTTCTTTTGGTTTTTTCTTTGCAGCCAGCATCCATACTTCTCTCCCACTTTTGGCAATAAGCTTGGCCGGATCGCAGCTCTCTTTGCATAGTTGCTTAAATGTGTAAAGCTGTGGATAAACGATTAAATCAATTTTCAGGCCTTCCAGGTAGTTTTTAAAAACAGCTACCGTATTGCCATAAAAACATTCCACTTTGATAGAATTAATCCTTTCGCTGTACTCTTTTTCCAGTCTTTTGCATTCATTCCAGAACTGATCGCTGATATAGCTATATTCTTTGCGCCGGCGGGAAAGCAGCATCAGGTCTACAATAGAACTAGATACTATGAACACATGTACAAACACAATAGTAATCCGCTCCGACTTAAAGGATTGAACTACATCTTCTACACAATCCAACGATTGCAAGGTAAAGTCACTTGGTATCAATATATTCTTCATAGACATTTGTTTTTTATTGGAACTGATACAAAGCTAGGAGCCACTTATTAAGAACTTTTTAAAAAGAGATTAGAATCTGATTAGAAAATGATCTAAAGAATTATGCTGATGAAGTAGCTGTTAACAGATAGTCAATCATCTTAGTGTAGGATCGACTTTTTACTGTTCACTAGCGTTTCACTCTATTATGGGATTATTACTTTTATATTTAGCTATTGCTTTATTTTTCTCCTTTCTATGCTCTTTACTCGAAGCCTCCCTGTTGAGTATCACCCCATCGTATGTCAGTATTATCAATCAGCAGAATCCAATTTTGGGCAAGGATCTACAAGGTTTTAAAGACAATATTGACAGGCCCTTGGCCGCCATACTCACGCTAAACACATTTGCCCATACCATAGGTGCTGCCGGTGTAGGAGCGCAGGCACAGCTCATCTGGGGAGAAGAGTATCTTACCCTGATTTCCGTTCTTCTGACCATTGTTATCCTCATCCTTACAGAGATCATCCCCAAAACCCTTGGAGCTAATTATTGGCGGCAGCTTACTCCCTTTACCGTGCGCGTGTTAAAAATTATGATTTATGCCCTGTATCCCATTATTCTCCTATCACAGTTTATTACTAAACGATTAAAGCAGGAGAAGGATAAAAGTGTTCTTAGCCGGGCCGATTTTACAGCGATGGCTGAGATCAGTATGCAAGAAGGTGTGCTGCACAAAGATGAATCCCGGGTGATCAATAATGTATTGCGCTTGAATAAAGTGTTCGTCAAACATATTATGACGCCCCGGACTGTGATTAAAGCGGCTCCGGAATCGCAGCTAATCCGTGATTTTTACGCCGATTCAGGCAACTTGCGTTACTCCAGGATTCCGCTTTTTGAAGGCAACCTTGATCACATTAGTGGCTACGTTTTAAAAGATGAAGTCTTGCAACGTATGATCAGCCATGAAGGCAACCTGGCCCTTGCCAGCATTAAACGGCCCATCCTAATATTTGGAAATAGTATGCCCATACCGGCTTTATTTACTGCCCTGATGGAACATAAAGAACATATAGCTTTGGTAGTGGATGAATATGGAGGTACGGCAGGGATCATCACGGTGGAAGATATTATAGAGACCTTACTGGGCCTTGAAATTACGGATGAATATGATGATGTGGCCGATTTACAAAAATGGGCCCGGGAGAAATGGCAACAGCGGGCCAGACGCTTAGGCATTCTGGGGGAGGAGTCAGGCCAACCCTAAACCAGCGGTAAATGCATAAGTTATGAGTGCTAGACTCGTTTATAGGGAGTGCTTTACAGGTAGTAAAATATATTATTGGATCAGTCACTACCATGTTAACTTTTATTTAATTGCAAGCTGATTTTGTCTGTGCCTAACTGTATATGGAAATACCTAAATTAATCCAACCCTTGGACTGGAAACGCATCTGGCTGTCAGATGAATTGCCGATCGCTTTTCTGCTTGAAGTAGCTTTTCGAAGTACGCTCATGTATGTGCTTATTGTCTTAACTCTTCGCATTACAGGTAAAAGGGGCGTCAAGCAGCTATCCCTATTTGAATTGACAATTATCCTTTCCCTAGGTTCTGCTGCAGGAGATGCTATGTTTTATCATGATGTTGCTCTTTTGCATGTGCTAATGGTATTCGGCATTGTGATTCTTCTATACCTGGGCTTTAACCGTCTTACGGAACAAAGCCCCCGGGCCGAACGGTGGTTAGAAGGACATGCCTCTTGCATTATTGAAGAGGGTATACTAAATATTGATGCATTCAACAAAGAGAATTTAACATTTCAGGAATTGTTTGGTGAAATGCGTCAACAGCATGTAGAGCATTTAGGGCAGGTAAAAAAACTTTATCTGGAGGCTACCGGAGAAATCAGTGTATTCTTTTATGAAAAAGAACAAGTCAAGCCAGGTATGCCCATTTTCCCCGAAATTATCTCAAAGCCCTTTCAAACCATTGTGAAGACAGGAGAATATGCCTGCAATAAATGTGGTAAATGCCAAAAACTATTACCTGGCAATTTGCACAAATGTTCTAATTGCCAAAATCATCAATGGTTGAATGCCTGCACTGCTATACGTACCACTTAATTAAATGGATAGTAGATTTTTAGGTAACAAACCGCTGAGCATTATTTTGTAGCAAAATATACATACAAGGGTAGCAAACATTCTTACAATCATTAACTGATAATAAGAAAATTTATGGTTTAGAAACTCGAAAGGGGGCATTTCTTTAACTATACTTGACTTCCGTATTTAGTGAAGAATTTATTTTCTGCTTCAACACTACCAATCAGGATGATCTCTGCCTGTGCGGGCAGGACCATGCTTGGTTCAGGATTGATTTGTAAGCTCTCTCCCTCCCGGATAGCAATCAGGGTACAACCGGTTTCCTTTCTGATCGATGATTGGGCAATTGTATAACCGGCTAACTGTGTTGGCACCTTTACCTTTAATAAATTCAGCCCTTCAGCAACCATCACAATGTCACTGCGCTTAAGCAGGTTAAAGATGGTGTTTGCTCCCATAGAGGCATAGGAAAGTACAAAATCTGCCCCTGCCCGGTGCATGGTTGCCAAATTACGCTCTAAGGTCGCACGAGTGATGATTTGAATATCCGCTCGTAACAGGCGACAGTAGATGGTCAGGTACACGTTCATATCATCATCATGGGTAGTAATAATCACGCAGGGTGCCTGCTCGATGCCGGCTTGCTTGAGTATGTCCAAGTGAGCTGCATTGCCCAAGATATACTGCCTATCCTCTTTTACCCTTTCCGCTGCTTTCTCTACAATACGATAGTCTAGCTTGCGCACTGCCAACGCCCTGGCTGTGGCCCGCCCCACCCGCCCGCCTCCGATGATGATTACCGGATGGTTCATCTCTTTGCTAATCTTAAAGGTTTGGTTGTATTTTTCTATCTGTTCATCTGACCCGGCAAGTACCAGTACCATCGTAGGCGTTAGGCGTGTGTCTGGCTGGGCTGCATTAAAATTTCCCCGATCCCACACACCTACCACACTTACTCCTACCTGCTCTCTCAGCTTTGTCTCCCGTAGCGAGCGTCCGATTAGGGGAGTGCCTGCTACGGCTGCTTCAGCTATCTGCAGCTGGCCAAACCTGCCAATGGTATGCGAGCAGGCATCGCCTCCAGAGGCTCTACGGGCCAGAAACAGACCCATCATCTCACTCAGCCGTATCACATGGGTGCTCCCGGCTAAGGTTAATATATCCTGAGAAGCCTCAAAACTACAGGTAGAGATGATGGGCACGCTACTGCTTACCCCATGGACTGTAAAAGCCACATAGGTATTGATTACGTCAGAGGCAGTGGTAGCTACAAGTGCAGCCTTCTCGACCTGTACGCGGCTATAGGTCTGAGGGTCATCCAAGTCTCCTAGCATGACTTGTATGCCTAATTCATGTAAGCGCAAACCTTCAGTCAAATCCGCTACCAGCACGACATACGGGTAATTAAACTGATTGAGTTTTTTTATCAACGCCTCACTCACCGGGCCATAGCGGGTCAGCACCACATGCCCACGTGTGCTCTTGGGCAGCTCTCGGGGTACGCGGGCATTTTCCTGGGCTTTCATCCAGGGAGCATAGAAAAAATTGATAAAGGTAAAGGGGAACAAGATCAGCAGGAAGACCATTCCTGATAAGAGCACCAGGATAGAAAAGAAGCGGCCGGCATCGCTATGAAAGGTGATATCGCCAAAACCTAAGGTAGACATAACCGTCAGCGTCCAGTAAAAGCCGGTAATCCACGAATAGCTTCTCCCCTCACCAAGCATGAGCAGGTGAAACACTAAAGTAAAGCCCACCACCATTCCCAGCAGCACAGTCAGAAATTTAAATAGCAGCCTCAGGTTACGGCGGTCAGGCTTGCTGCGCAGAAAAAGAATAAGCTGGGTTGGGAGAAACTTCATAGGCTATCATCCTTAACGTAAAAAGCGGCATATGGTATCAATAGATGACAAGCCAAGTAAGAAAACAAAAGGAAAAAACGTATGTTGAAAATTGAATTTATTTCATGGGGCAATAATTTGCTGGAGGGAGATTTTGAGTTTAGGTTTTTTTCCACCTATTTTCTGCCATCGGTGACTAATATAATACCCCCAATGAAAATCTTAACGGAAGATACCTAGGATAAATACATCAGAGAGGCTACTACAAATATATGTGAGAAGTAATGAAAAGTTTTTTAACTACTAATGTATCTAAAACAAGTTGTGGCCTTTATCTACGTATAGTTGGCAAGAAGTGAATAATTTCTTATATCATCTTTTGCTATATGGCTGATAATTTATACCTTATCTACTAAATTAGCATCCTATAGCTTTCCTGTTTTGAGTCTACGAGCAATAGTCTATCATGAGCAATGAACGTCTAAAAATGAATGCAGAACGCTTAGAAACTCAAGAACTCTTCGATCAAGAGCAATTGCGTTTAAGCTTTTTTGCTAATATTTCTCATGAGTTTAAAACACCGCTTACCCTAATACTTGCCCCCCTCGAAACCCTTCTAGCAACTGCTCAGCCAGAGAGCAAAGAGCATCTTCTTTATCTGATGATGCAGCAGAATGCCCGCCGGTTGCTTAACTTGATCAATCAGCTGCTAGAACTTTCCAAGCTGGAAGCCGGCAGCTTAAAACTTGAACCTACACCAGGAGAAGTCATGGGACTGCTCCGCTCACTTGCTGCTACTTTTGCCCCACTGGCAGAAAACCGCCGGATAGATTTTCAATGCCGATTGCCGGAAGTAGAATGGATAGCCCTTTTTGATAGTGATAAAGTGGAAAAGATTGTCGTTAACCTGCTTTCTAATGCCTGTAAATTCACTCCTGATGGAGGAACAATCCTTTTAGAAGTAAGCGTAAGTAATGTAGAGAAAAATGAGCAAACAGATACAACTTTAATTATTGAGGTTACTGACAATGGGATTGGTATAGAAGAGGATCAGCTAGCCAACATATTTGACCGCTTCTACCAGGGAAACCATTTCCCTATCCGTGAAAGAGAAAGCAGCGGTATTGGCCTTGCATTAACAAAAGAGCTGGTCGAACTGCATGGAGGGAGCATAGAGGTAGATAGCAAGTCAGGTCAGGGGACTTGCTTTTGTGTTCGATTACCCCTAAAAACGGCTATTGAGCCTCTATCTTCAACCCGCAATCCTGATTTTTTCCTAAGAAGCTTTACCAATGCTTTAGCTGCCGGACAGCCGGAAAACAGTACGAGCTCCTGGAGGGAAATCTTTCAACCTCCTGCCCCAAATGCGTTAGTAGTAGGTGATAAACCCCTCCTGTTGATTGTAGAAGACAATAAGGAACTATCTGCTTTCATTGCTTTACACTTTCACTCAGCTTACAAAGTTTTAGAGGTATCCAATGGCATGCTTGGGTGGCAGAAAGCGCTGGAGACTATTCCTGACATTATTATTTCTGATTTGATGATGCCCGAGATGGATGGGATCGAGCTGAGCCGAATGCTGAAAGCCGATGAGCGCACCTCTCATATTCCTATAATTCTGTTAACGGCAAAAACCGCCCAGCAAAGCAAAATAGAAGGTTTGCAATCAGGTGCAGATGATTACTTAACCAAGCCCTTCAGCACAGCTGAGCTACAACTACGGGTAACTAATCTGGTGGAGGGGCGCAAACGGCTCCGGGAGCGATACAGCCGGCAAATCAGCCTGCAGCCTGCACAACTAGCTGTTACCCCCGCCGATGAAAAGTTTCTCAAACGTGTCATTGCCATTATTATTGATCACATTGATGAGGTTGATTTTACAGCTGAATCTTTCGAGAGAGAAGTAGGCATGAGCCATGTGCAATTGTACCGTAAAATGAAATCATTGACCAACCAGGCACCAGGTGAATTTCTGCGCAACTACCGGCTGCAACAAGCCGCCATGTTATTAAAAGCAAAGCATGGGAATGTTACCGAAGTAGCTTATACCGTGGGCTTTACCAGCCTTGCCTATTTTACCCGTTGTTTCAAGGAACTCTATGGACTAACTCCTTCCGAATACATAGCTGATTAAAACCTGTTGGCTGATTCCGGCCGCTTAAGCATCTACTAGTATTTGTTGCATAGGGAAGGCAACTTGCCTGCAAATACAAGTTAATTACACTAGTAGCTAAGCGTATTTACTCAGTCTGCGTAAATACGCTTGATTTGGTTAAAAACACTTTTGATGGCCAGTTAGCTAACTTCCTTATTCAGAACAGCTAATAAGTAGGGTTGGCGCCACAAGACGTAGAACTTTGTAGTTAATGAAGCAGCGCAATAAACCAGAGACGGAACTATTGTGCAAAAAAATGGAACTATTGTGCAAAGAGAGATTCCTTTTTTGGAATACTTTTGATTAGTAGCTGAAAGATACCAGAAGCGTAGTGATAAATACATGGATACCTCTTCAGTGAATCAATTGCCTAGTACGCTTAGAAGTAAAATGAACATACAGCATTTCTAACTTAACTACCTAAAATGATGACCAAAATAATCCACTGCCGAGATGTCGGTTTTGATTGCGATGGGGTGATCCGCGCAAATACGGAAGAAGAGGCCTTACAAATGGCTGCTGAGCACGCTAAGACAGTACATGGAATGGAAAGAGTATCCCCGGAAGTGGTGCAGAAACTCAAGTCTATTATAAGAGAGGAGTCGGCTAAGACGATATAAAGAGAATAGACTATAACCATTAGTTTAACTCCACCTACAAAATAGCCGGTTAGTTTTGATAGTTACCCTTTCCCTATCCGGGAGATCAGACAGGTTTATTAAATTTTTTAACCCACAGGATACTTTTCAAGTGGATGTTCACTTTTAACCATACTATTCTCTTTATGTATGTAAAAGTCATTGTTGCATGTAGCCATTTATTGGTAGCAGAAGCAGTTACAGAATGGATTAAAGGAATCAAAGCTGTAGAGAAAATCGCCTATGCTACTAGCTTTGAAGACACTATTAGCTATCTGACAAAAGAAACCTACCAGGTCATGCTTATAGATACAGCTATGCCTGATGCAGAGCAAATGGCTCTATACTTTAACGAGCATTTTCCCACAGTCCATCAGATATTATTGCTACAAAAGGACATATGCCAAGGAAATCAGTTGATAGGAATGGATAGGGTAACATACCTGTATCCAAGACAAGGAAAAGGTGAGTTAGCACAACTAATTGTACAAGTAGCGATTAGTAAAATGAGCGAGCTTAGGGCACTAACTGTTACAAATAATTTTCATCCGAAGGCCGCAGAAAAGCAGTATAATTCTGTTGAGGATGAAAATTATCTGTCAAACCTTAGCAGAAGGGAAAAGGAGATTTTAGCCATGATAACTCAAGCGTTCGCCTCCGAACAGATAGCTGATAGTCTCTTTATTAGTGTAAAGACTGTACAAACTCATCGCCGTAATATGATGAGAAAGCTTGGGGTACATAATCATGTTGGCCTTCTCAGGTATGCTTTACAACAGGGATTACTCTAAGCTATAATGGTATAAATTTTTTACTATTTTCTCCCCTTTTGTCCACTTTCCTTTGACTATATACACCTGCAGGTTCATCTTATCTGCTTTACTCACTCCTAACTAATCCTCATAGTATACATACTAAAGTAGAAGTACAGAGCATCTTCATATCCTGGAAGATGGCTATCAAAAATAGGCCTACCCAGTTGATTTTCTACTCAAATAGAGGTGTACAAGCAAACCTGATGTCGAGCCATCGTCAGGTTTGCATGCTTGTCATGAATTTAGAGATGTGCTTAAAGCTCATCCGCTAGTAATGCAGAGTATAAGCAGAAAGGCAAATTGCTCTCGATAATGAAGTGGCTGAAAATTTCTTTAGAACCCTAAAAACTGAATTGATCCATCAGATGGAAGTCAAACCGGTGGCAATGGCCAAAATTAAAATTTTTGAGTTCATGAATTGACCATTCTCGGTCAATAATCTGGTACAATGGAAAGAGAATACACGCTTCTCTCGGATATTTGACACCTAATGAATATGCTATACAAGTAAACCAGCATCGAAACGCAGCTTCACTTTTTGTCCAGTTTTTTGTTGCAAGTTCAGATGCGGTCTACTCCCTTATGAGAGATTTTTTCAATACTTACTTTGCAATTCATTGTTTGAACATAGTTTAGCCCAGGGCATGTGTGCGCCTGGACATTTGCCTCCATGAATCCACTTTCTACCCCTTCAGGTAAATAAAGGCACTACGATGAAAGGATATGGACAACAGATATAAGTTATGC
The DNA here is from genome assembly GCF_030503435.1 of Rhodocytophaga aerolata. Taxonomy (GTDB): domain Bacteria; phylum Bacteroidota; class Bacteroidia; order Cytophagales; family 172606-1; genus Rhodocytophaga; species Rhodocytophaga aerolata. Next base: position 26,042 of record NZ_JAUKPO010000027.1, on the reverse strand, counting down.
TTGCAACCATTCACTATCGGAATAAAGGTCAAGTAATCAAATTATAACTACCAGCTGAAGGTCATAGGTTGGAAAGCAGCTTTTGAACAGATAAGGAGATGTCAACTGAATGCTTCGTTTAAAGATCTATAGCTGATAAAAAACAGGTAGATGCTTGCTCTCTTATAATATAGTATTGAAAGTACTATGTAAGCATCTCCCTTTTGTACTCAAGTAGGGATATTGACGCATGCTCCCTTTCAGCCCCATTGCCTAAAACAGTAAGAATAGGTTCTTTTTCCCCGGTCAGTATTTTGATTATCATAAATTCCTGTCCATTTGATCCCAAACTCTGAATTTTCAATATACCAATAGTATTCTATTACGCCAGTAGTCGAATCCATTGACTGGCTCCTTCTGCCCAATAAATTTGGAATAGAAATCCTGTTTTCTGGTAGTGGTCTGTTTTGAATCGTAAAGAAAATAATGGTTTTATATCCCGATTTGGCTCTCTACCCTTACAGCACTTAGCAAATGTAGTTAGTAGAAAAATAAGTCATTTTTTTAAGTTAATAGCGAAAAGCCCAAAAACACTCCTTTTCGATTTTAAAAAAATTCTCAAAAAAATCTCTGCATTTTGGGTACTGCAAATTTTAAAAACTAAAAACCGTCTAATTTGCGAAATTAGGCGGTTTTTGAAGAGCCCCCAGTCGGAATCGAACCAACGACCTACTGATTACAAGTATAGCGCCTGTCTGCTGTCAATCAGACACTTATGATATACAGGTCTCAAATAGGTCCCGAAAAATAATTTTGAAAACATCCTTTTTACCTATTTTCGCTAGGAAAAATGAATGACTTAAGGAGGCTAAAGAAGCTATTTGTACCAGTAGAGCCTGTTGAAAGATAGCTCCCTGTCCACTGCTGTTTTTGCATCACTTATCCAACTTTATCTGGCTTTATGCTACAATAAGGGGATCCAAAGACTGATGCGGCCATTGATAGCTATAGTAGGTAAATTATTGATCAATGCCTGCTCGGAGTTCTCTCCCACAGCTGAAGAACAGACTGGTTATCAATAAAGCAAGGAAATATTTTTTCATAATTCTATCCTAATAAAGCACAACACAAATTTCATGCTGGGTTAAGACTACCTCATGAACCCCCATATGATAGTTTAATACAACAATATGCTCAAGCTGGCTAAAGAACTTAACGATTAAGTCCAACCTCATCTCTGAAGGTAGATTCATTAGGAATATTGGCAACTACACAAATCAAGGCTGCTTCGCCTGAGGCATGCTCTTAGATGATTTATTTATCTTTTTATTGAGAACCTCTAATTCTTGAGTAAGTCTATCGTTAAGGTTATTATTTTTCTCTGTTAAAGATTTGATTTCAGTTTTCAAATCTTTAAGAACTTTCATACTGTATTGGAGATTTTTTGATATCTCAATATTATCTTTCTCAAGTTCTGATATTTCGCTATTTAGCTTATTTATTTCTTTATTTTGTTCATCTGTTGTGTGTGAATGTAATCCGTTGCTATCAATGGTAATTACCCGGTTTTTCATCCATGGTAGAGAAATTTTCAATTCATAAAGTGCAATTAACAAAGCAATTAGCAATAAGAAAGTAAGTGTGAAAGTTGTAAAAACAGATATGGCAATTTTTACTTTGCTATTATTAGGCTTTTGAATATCTTGAAAGTTTATAGTTTGTGATTTTGGAATATTCTTCGTTTGTTCTGAATCAACATTTATTCCAAAACTATTAGTATTTTTCGCTGTATTACTTTCCTGGTTATCATTTTGTACTTTTGTAAAATCTTCTTTTTCTGTATTAACATTTATTTCAAGACCAATAGGATTACTCTCAGAATCATTCGACTCCTTGTTATTTTTTGGTTTTGGACTAACGTTCAATCTTGTGTTACTAAGGTCATTAAGTTTATTTACCGTACTATCTGCTTCATTGATGTTTTGTGGTTCTAGATTATTCTTTTTTTCTGAATTAACAGGTTTTTTAGGACTATTAGAATTATCTACAGGTTTACTAATCTCTCTATTAGAAGAAATAACAAAATCATCAGGATTAATTTCTTTTAAATCTGCAGCAGAATAATACTTAAACCCATCTGGCAAACTTGATTCTTGTTTGAGAAAAATAAAATCTATTTCTCCATTTACACTTTTGAGATTAAGATTGTCAGCAGAATCATTAATTAAAACGCCTCGTTGAAAGATGAAGTTACGTTTGTAGGGATCTAACTCTTTTAAAAATTCATATGGAGATGAGCTAATTAATGCAGCTTTAACTTTTTTGGGAGAATTATATGATTTTTCTTGAAATGCATGCTGAATGGAGGGGAAAGCAATAGGTATATCATGATTTATTTTTTCTTGATTAGATATAGCCCAAATCCTGTTATTGTAACCAACTATACCAGATGTAGTAATTTCCTTTACAAAATATTTTCTTATTGACAAGGGATCAAAATTAATAGACGCAAATGACTTTTGGTCTATTAAAAAAACATGAAAAGATGTTTTAAACCGTAATTTAGGATCAGAAGTAGGATAATTCCTAAAATACAAAAAGGAATTAAAATCTTGAGAGAATCTTATTATTTCATACTGCTTACCATTTGAACTTTCTTCAAGTTGAACAACCAATAAATTTTTTAATATTTGTTGAGTTCCTAAATGGTTTACTGATTTATTACTGAAAATAATTCTTCCATCGTTATGTTTATCATTTGGTATAGCTCCGTAAAAAAAGTGATTTAGCGTCATAACATATGTACTAGCTAAGCAATTGCTATTTTTAGCACTGTTAGAATAATTATTACTACACTTCCAATGACAAACAATAGATTTTTATTATCTTTTTTTATCCAATTTAGAAACTTAATAAAAATATTTGAATCTCGTACTTCATCTATAGTTGATGTCCCATTAGAATGCTCATTTCCTGGTACAGATCTTCTTTCTCTATGAATTAATGCAAGATAGCGATGATAATCTTGAAAGATATTGTAGAGGCCTGTAATTGTATATTTTTTTATCGCTTCCCCGTTTCCATTATATGACATACTATTAATTGTATATGGTATACTTGTTATATATAGATTGAAAGGAAGTAATTCATTATCACCAAATTTAATATTGTATAATATATCTCTAAGTTGTTCTAAACAGTAACCCAATAGCAGATTAAATTCCTCTAAATCCTTGTTTTCATTGTATGAGGTTATACTATTTTTAAAGGCTTTCCACTCTGAATCAGTATCTCCTTTTTTATTTCTAAATTGTTCAAAATAATTATATTGTTCTTGTGTATTTATTATTCTTCTATTTGATGGGAGTAATATTCCATATTCATCGAATCTTGAAAAGATGATAGAAATAAAATTAATATTTTCGCCTTTTCTTACGATATCTAAAAAATTATTGACATTTTGGCTAAATATTATTTTTGATTTCTCGCCATTTTTCTCAATGATAAATTCAGGCGAAATCATTAAAAGTAAGTGATTAGTTTCTTTTAGCTTAGTAATGAGATCTAAACTATCTGGATCTTCTATATTGATAATTTTCTCAGTAAGACTACCTTTGCTATCAATCAGGTCATAATAGCATTCCAATCTTCCAATATTATATCTGAAAAGACCCTCTTTCACAACCGGCAATGGAGTAGCCTCACCTTCTAGTATTTCTACATCGCCACCTTCACTCATATTAGTCAGACCATAGCCTGCAAGTCCTCCTCCCGTTGTCATTAAACTTTTTAAAGAACGTATCATATGGGTCTTACCGTTGCGTTGTGGTCCTATTACATACGCTTGAATCGATTTTTCTTTAATTTTGGAATAATCGTTTAAATCTATAGAAAAAGATTCTGCGATATTATCGTATATATCGTATTCATCTATCTTCTCATTTGAAGCTTTGTTATATATAAATAAGCTCTCGCCATTTTCTTTATATCTGGTTGCAAAATTTAATAAGGGGTGCTGTTCAAGGAGAGAAATCTTTTTTCTAGGATCAATAAAGAATTTTAAATAGTTAAGCAAGTCTTTTCTTTTGTCTTCTCTGAAACCCAGTTCATCTACTACTTCTTTGATTTCTTTTCCTTCTTCTTCATCAATTATCGATTTGACTTCTTTTTTTATTGTATCGAATAAAAAATATCTTCTATAGTTGGCTTCATCTAAAATGACCTTCATAAGTTCATAAAAGGCTAAAGGCCTTGAGACCCAAGTTATGATTTTATCAGCTTGGCAAGATTTATTCCATGAATTATAGAGTTCATTGATTATATCAATTAAACTAATTTCATATTGCCCATTGGAAGCATAAAAATGTTTGGAATACTTAGTATCTAAATCTAATAACTCATTCCTATATCTATCAACAATCACATAATTAGTAAAACTTACAATTGCTAAAGACCATTTATTACTTTTATTTGAAATTTCAGCTTCACATTTGTCTAGTATTTGCATCAAATTATCTCTAGATAACTGTGAGTTTTTAAGCATCTTTTTCCAATTCTCAAATTCAGACTTCGGAAATATTAGGCCGACCTCATTAAGAAGGTTTTTTTCTAAATTATTCATATTTATAGCATGAAATTAGTTAGATTTTCCATCGTACAATGTTGAATAAAATAATTGATAGTCTTTTCCATATTGTAAGTTCCCTATCTTTAGAAAAAAAAAGGTAATTGTATTAGCCTGCTTTTTCTTAATAGGAATCTTATAAATTAATGTTAAATTATTCCCTTTAGTAGTAGATTCTGTTCTGATACTCTCAAGTGATGAGTTAGATCTATTAATTGTAATAGAATTTTCTCTTTTTAGAATTTCAATAACTTCATTCGTTAGGAAGCGGAACTCTATTTGGTGATCATCGTCAAATTGCTTTAAAATATGAATTGTATCAATATCGGTAGTAAAATCCTCTTTCATAAATGGCAGAAGATTGACACCTCCACGATTAAGATTTTCAGATATGTCCATTGCCAAATGATTTGTCATCTTCATAGTATAAAATAGTTCCCACCCTCTATTTTTCCTATTAGAACTATTTACAATTGCATCGATCTTTGCCTCAAGATCATGAAGATTATCTTCACGACTACCCAAACTTTCGCTTTCTAAGTATAACTCACTTAGCGGAAGATCTAAACATCTTTCACCAAATTTGATTATTTCACTTAGGAAATACCTGTCATTTTCATAAATTTTAGCCATTCTTTTTAGCGCTTGCTTGATAGGTAGTACCGTATTATTGAATTGTTTTTCCCATTCTTCAATGGCCGATAATTTATAGATCAAAGGTATTTGTACCATTTCTATTTCAGGATCATTTCCTGCCCTCTTTCTTATAAGAAATCTTCCAACATATAATTCATTATCTTGGCGAATTTGTACTTCGAGATCATCCTGATTTTGCTTAGAGATTTCATAGACTCTAATGTTTAATCTACTTTTATTTTCCTCACTTACCTTTGTTAGTTCATCTGTAATAAATATATCATGTACTATATCATTTTCCGGTATATGTATTTTCTTCTTCAAAGGAGGGCTTTCACTATTTATAATTATTATTCCCTTTTCTTTTTTAAACCCTGCTATTTCTCTTATCCTTAATTCAAATTCATTATTTTCATTTGTAATTGTTTTTATTTCTATGCCTTTCTTTGGAAACCAAATTACCCCATAATCAGTGTTAACACTGTTTGCTAGCAGATACTTTTCAAAATTGTGAAAGTCCCTAGCCCGTAAGGGCATATTTGAATAAAATAAAGCCTGCTCCATTTTATTAGTTATTATCTAATTATGAAATTTTTATCTAATAGTGCTTGCGGGTCATCAATTCTTGATGAGACTCCTCGTCTCACCTTTGCCTTCTCTGGTAAGAAAAGCCTTAATTGCATAATTTGCCCAAGGTGTAAATTCTTATGATAAATGTATGTATCTTGTTCTTTTTGAATATTACTATCTATTGTGTTTACATTGAATAGAAAGTTCATACCCTCTTCTAGGCTTCTATACAAGTTTTCTCGTTTTTGCCAATACAGCATTTCCAGCACGCATTGTTTCCAAGCCCAATACATATTCTGTTCACCAATTATCCTAAATTCCTTTCTATAGGTGGATTGAATATTTCTATCGTTTGAAATAATTCTTTTGGCATCACAAAAGGGGTAAGGCACAAAATTTCTCATAAATACCTCCAAAGCACCATCATTATCATTGTTTGCTTTAAAGACATCTATTACATTTTTTATATAATTACCTTCCCCTATTTCATCTGCTAGTATTAATATTTTATCAACATGATCATTTGTTCTTGCATCCTTAATATAACCAACTTCATCATTATTTGTCCAAGTATTATCGCTTTCAACTTTCTCACTTTTTCTTTCTATTTCCAAATAATTAAAATGATACTTTAAATCTTCATTTATAGCCATTTTTAATTCTTCGAAGTCTTTCTCAAATCCGTTTAGTGCTTTAAATGCTTCTATTGAATGAGAAGCCCTTTTTTCCAATAATTTACCTCTCCACTGATGTATCCAGCCATTTCCGGGATAAATGAAACGTAAAATATTTTCACCTTCTCTTTCTGGAGCATTTTCTACATTTTCCCCTTTGCTTATCAATGTAAAATAGCCACCTTCTTTAAGAAATTCCCTAAACACAGGGCTGTCACTAGCCTTCCAAAGTTTAAAGAATAGACTTTCTTTAAAAAAAGTATAGCTTTCAAACTTCTTACGTAATGCATCTCGAACTTTTAGTTGGTCCTCCCTATAATAAGTCTTAACATCGTCATAGAATTTTAAAGGTAAGGCTATTGGAAATCTATTTCTATCTTTGAATAGGGCATCAAAAGTAGGAAAACCATCCTCAATGGGTTTACTTTGTAATGGGGATAAGAAAATTTTTTTACCTTCCTTAAAGCAGTTTAGTATCACATGTTCATGTCCCTTTTCAATAACTTTTTCTATAGCTATATTTTTGGAGCGTGAGATTTCATCCATCCCTGTTCTTCTAAAGGTTATTTTTCGAAGTGAACACATAGAGAGGTTAGCCTCATAGCTTTCCTCAATCTTTATCGTTATGAAAACATCTACACTATTATCAATTCCACTGGTTACTATGTCATTAAATTCTTTCAATTGCCTGTATGGCATGGTTGTTATACCTGTTACTTCATTCTTGCTAAGTCCTCCTAGTGATCTGTCTTTGAATTGATCAAAAAAATTGTTTTGCGTTTCTTCATTCTCAAAAGCTATTTTTGGAATTTTGTCTCTTCCTTCTCTGTGAATATATAAAGCACAAGGTACGCGTGCGCTATAATCCCGGTTTTTTTCAGAGCAAATTCTGTTTAATTTTTCCTGATCAGATTTATCATTAACCTTATCAACTATGACTACTAGTGAATCCATATTTTATTCCAGAATTATCTTCAAGCAATATAAATTTTCAAGCACATTGTAGGTGATTTCAAGAGTTTAATCCTACAATTTTAGAATTGAGATTGACTTTATCTGTTCCATCAATACTGATCGCTTTACCAGTAATTTTAGCTTCTGTTTCTCCTGCTACATTAAGTGTTTTGCTATTTATGTCAACAGAAGTATCACCACTAATTGTTATAGTATCGCCACTAACTGTTATTTCTTTCTTGGCAATATTTTCAATGGTAGAGGCTGAGATTTGTAAAGACTCATCGTTGCTAAATGATAGTTTTTTAAAACTCCATGTCGCCCCTTCTTCTAACTTCCAGTAGGGGGCACTTTCAACGGCTTCGGCGCTACGTACATTGCCTGTTGAAATTATTGGAGAAAGTATATCACTGCCTCTTATTAAATTAATTTCAGTTCCTTCTTCTGGAACTAAATGGAAGCCATCACTTCCTCCTTTACCACTATAAGGTGTACTAACTTTGGCATCCACCGTATCGTCTCCAGACTCGAACCCTCCTAGTTTCACTTCAAGCCACTGTTTTTTAGGATCTCTCTTTGATATTGTTCCTACACCTGTCCAAGGTAAAAGGCTTTTATCTTCAACCTCAAAAATTAAAGTTCTAGGAAATATACTGACCAAACTATTGTACACAGTTTTACCATCCTCCAATTTTAAATAATCCTTTATTTCATACACGAACTTTTCCTCCAAAAACAAGGGCAAGTCCAACTTATACCAGTCATTCCAATCGGTCTCAACAAATTTTCCCCACCTGATTTCATGGGTGATTAATTGTAGAGGTTCATTTTTATAATAAGTAAGAGGACTAGAAATATTAATTTCATTAAAAATGAGAAAAGGGGCGGGGTTCGCAGGAATTTCTCTTGTTATTTTTTTCCCTTCTACTAAATTAAGTTCTCTAAATTTTAGCTCTTGTGCCCATTCAAGTTTCATTTTCTTGTTAGTAATGGCTCCTGTTAACACCAGGGAATTGGCTGATCCTTTCCAATGATTATAGACTGCTATTATTTGCCGAAGCATTTCAAAATCGGAAATACCGTTTTGAATAAAATTAGTTTTTAACGTTTCACCTTCTATAAGTTTATCGTTCATGATGGTGTTTTTTACCGGGTCATCCCAATAAACAATATCATCAAAATAAGAGTTAAGCAGTTCTTTAAATGAATTAGCTTTAAGTACCCTTTTCTTAGGAGCAAAAGCAGCTTCTGGTAAACTTGTGTAAGTGGCTGTTATTGTAATCTCAGGTATATTTCCTTTAACAGAAACAATTCTGCAATCTGGAAATATGATAGAATCATCCAAAAGAATTTGAATTATTATTGATTCTTCGGCTAATTTTTCCTTTAAAAAGGTTGCAAAATCATGTTCGTATTGATCAAGATGATCAAAGAGTAAGTTTACTACCAAGGTAGTAGGGCAGCCATGTCTACGACATAAGGTAATATCTAAGCAGTCAAACTTTCTTTCCCCTATCTTTATTTTAAGTGACATACATCAGCATTATATAATGTCTTTAAATTTTATGTCATCATTATTCCTATTCATTACAATAATGGCCGTTTCTATTGTATCAATAGAAAGTCTACGGTCTTCTTTCACTGGATTCTGATTGACTGCATGGTCTAATATCTGTGAGGGAAGAAACGGTACAATGTCATAAGATACATAATCACCCAAGCCCCGATTCGCATCAACAATAATATTATCCAAATCGGGAGTTATTTCGTAAACAAAATCTCCATGTGATTCAAAAACTAAGATTCCTTTTAAGGTTTGATAATTGATTTCAGCGGTTAAATCTCCTTTGTAGGTAATTGTTTTGGGTTCAAAGCCTTCAACATTTGGGTCCTGTAGACTTTTTGATAGTTCTAAAACTAACTCCAGAAATGAATTTTCATTAGAACGGCTATTTTCAAACTTAAGCATTTCTAAGGATAGAGGTTCCTGCGCAATAAACCTATTGGCAAATGAAAGCAGCGAATGGGGCACATTACCTAATTTTATATTATAAGGCAGTACTTTCCCCTCAGAAATTTTTCTTTTATTAGTAACAGTAACATGCTTTTCATATGATTTACCAGTATTGTTAATATCATCGGGATCATATTTAAAAATAAGATATCGTACTTTTTTCTGTTGAGTTACGTGGGTTTCCCCTCCAATAAGCTTAATTTTATTGAAATCGTACTCACGAAAACCCTGAGTATCTCTAATACTCAAATTTCCAGATCCATCTGGTTTAAGTTCCACAGGAGGAAACTCATTTCTTCGTTCCGTCACTTCTTTCGTGTACACATGAAATTCCGCAAATCCATTTTCATCAAAACAAGTAGCTATTCTGTATCCGGACGCACTAGAATTAAAGCCATCAAATGAAATTGATACCATAATGTTAAGATTTTAATTAATTATTAAACCATTGTGTATTCATAAATTTGGGACCACCACTGGTTGGGAAAAGCTGCAACAAATAATTTGGGTTATCATTAGAAGGTAGTACCAGGCTCCAATCAGTAGCCTTGCCGTCCAGCATGCAACCATTAAGGATGTTGCTGCTGTTATGAGGATTTGGATTCCCTAAGTCGTAGGTAAAATCCTTGTATAAATTATTTAAACTTGGAGCTCCTCCGATATCACCATTCTCAACTATGTATTCAATAAGTTTAAGGAGGTATAAGTAATGGTCACCTGTATAGGTGAATTCAATCTTACCATCCTTACTACTTCTGTTTACCGTAGAATTTAATATCAATCCATTCGGCGTATTTACCGGATCAGCTCCATTGAAAAGTACTCTAAATCTTTCTGAAGATTTTTTACCAATTAATTCGTTGGGATCGAAGACCAACCTTTGGGTACTTGACCTTCCTAGGTCTTTTAAAAAATGTGTACACAAGATGTAACCGGAGTAAAGTACTGTGGAGAAAACTGTATCTACATTACTATTTAAGGGAAGTGAAGGACCAATAATTGATAAGGGAGCAACTGAATTATCAGCTAAGGTGGCCAAGGTTCTACCGTTTTGATCCCAGTCTATAGTCATATAACTAGCCGTTGACAGGCAAATAGGTGGAAAAACTGGCATAGGGTCTTTGTTCAGATTTCCGGCAGACAGTGCCTGGGCAAAAGCATTTTTATTACTTTCGTTAAACTCGAAGGCAAGGTCAGTCATATATATCATCACCGGAAAGTAGGGATTGGGTTGATTAGGTAAAGCTGATAAACTATTAGGCTTTAACAATTGATTTCTATTATTACCTACCCAATTCATAAATTCTTGCCAGTTCGCATTTACCACGATGATTTCAGCACCTGAATCTTGTTTACCAGCTTGATCAAACAAATATTTTACTCCATGTAATTCTGAGACAACCTGTATTACGTTTTTAAGACTATCAGAAGCCTGATTTTTGAGAACTGTTTTTAATGCACTAAATCCCATTCCTTTGTAAATATCTTCAGGATTGGAGAACAAGGTTTTGTCTATATATTTTGTTAAAGAATGTTTTTTCCAAAATTTAGCGAGATCAGGATTAGTACTATCCAATTCTTCGACCAGGTCCAGCAATAAATCAAAAAGATGAGTACCGGGTTTGTCTAAACTTAATTCTTCAGCGTGCAGAATAAGAAGCCTGGTTAATGCCATGGCTTCTGTTTCTTTGCGAAAAATAGATATAGATGGAGCTTCTGAGTAGATTGAAGATATCAAACTCTTTTTTCTATCAATTATTTCAATATCTCCTTTAAGAATATCAGTAATTTTTTTAAGTGCCACAATTCCTTCCTCATCTTTTTTGGCCAGATCAGCATTATTGTATTTTTGTAACCAGCCTTTCAAGTTTCTCTCATCCATAAATACTTTCTCAATATTTTCTGGTAATGCTTTCTGATCATTGCTATTTTTTGGTAATGCTTTTTGTCCATTACCACTTCCAGCACTAAGGCTTTTCAACACATCACCTGATAGCTTTTCTATTTTTGATTTTTCATTGTGTGTTCGAGAAGCAATAACTGGTTGCTCATAAGGATCAGCTTTTGGAGGAAGTAAAGTAGGACTATAACCAGTTAGACCGAGGCCTCTCTTAAGATTTTCATTCAACAGAGCTTGCTGTGTTCTTTTTATTTCCTCTGCCACCGTTTTGTCACTAACCATTTTTAACTGTCCCTCTCCTAGCCTTCTGATTATCTCATTCATCTCAGAGATGGCATCAGCATTTTTGAAAATCTCATCATTTTTAATAAAATCTCCCTCGGTTCTTAGTACAACATTGATAAATAGGTTTTCTTCATAGCCTTTATATCTACTTCTCAGGTCGTCAAAACCAATACCAGGTTCTTTGAAAAACCTAGGTATGATTACGTCAATAAAATAGCTATTAATTGAATTTACAAAAGAGCTAAGAGACTGTTCGTCGTTTATTACCTTCTCTATATTTTGCTTCTTCAATCCGTGTCCTTTAAGTCCATTCTCTCCTACTTCATTGATAGTTTGATTAACCATCTCTTGTATAGGTTTTAATAAGCTATTAAATGATTTTTTATTAACTTCGTCCTCCTCAAAACTCTGACACCTATCTTGATAAGCTTTTTCATCTTCACCTTCTTCCTGTTTGGGATAAAAAGCAATGTACCGTAACATAATAGGAGTAAATCTTCTTAACTCTACAATTACACTTTGCTTTGTTACTCCTTCCTCCCGCTCTATCGGCGTCATCAATAATGCTTCGCCATTTTTTCCCATTTCTCCTTTCAAAATGGCTTCTTCAATTACCTTAAACTTATTTGGCTCATCCTTTTTCACAGAAGGTAAGGTCTCAAAATATTCAATAGACCATTGCAACACCATGGAGAGTAGCACTCTGCTTCGTACAATTTGTTGCAGCATGTTATAGGCTTTTCGAGCCTTCTTAAATCGTATTATGAGGTCTCTATCAATTTGGTTCAAGTAAGCGAGTGAATAATCTTTTGATGTGCCAAATATTCCCTCTGTAAGATATCTTTTATAGTGTTCCGATAGATCTTTAAGCCCATTGTGTCCGATGAGTTCTAAGGTATTAATGCCATTAGTAGAGAAGCTCTGATCTTCAGAATAAAGATACTCAATGAACCGTTCTAAAAAGTCCAAAGGAAAAGGAGAGATTTGATTATAACCAGCATTAATTTCACCCCTACCAACATTATGTAACACAAGTCCTTTAAAGGCTTGTATTAGCTCATAGTTTCGCTGTTGAAACTTACAGTACTCCGTAAGATTTTGTTTGATTTGAATAAAAATAGTTTGCCCAGCAGCAGCACTTAAGATATCATCTACGTCTGGGCGATCTTCCCTAAAATGAGGATGATCGGAAGTAGCAATGGCTCTTTGAAAAAAATAATTAGAAGTATCAATCTTATAAGAAGAATCTTGCCCTTCTCCCTCTATTTCTGCTCGAATTGCTTGTGGGGAAAGTGTAAAGTAGGGTAAGTTATTATTGATACCTGGGATGCTTTGGTTACCAAACTTTTCAGTAAATGAGGGTCTGATTTTATCTACAAAACTGTTGTAACTTAGGCTACCTATACCGGCAAAACCATTCGGGTTAGGTTCTGGGTAATTCTTTTTATTGGTAAAAAGAAAACAAGTAGGATTGGGATCAGAAGTGTTAAATTTACCAACCAGATATACTCTTTTTTTGATATCCTGCAACTGATCGACACTTACCCCTAGGGTTGTCAGATATTGATTTAACATAGACGTTTGTAATTACGAAGTAAATGGATATTGATGTCAAAAATAAATGAGTGAAAATCTACATAAGCCACTTGTTAGAAAGTGTCTAAAAATAGGGATTACACAAACAAATTTCAGCATAGCTAATCCAACAGCTAGTACTTGAAAAGTTTTTATTACTAAATCCTTACGCACGATTTATCGAGCCAATGAAAATTTTTCCTGACAACAGCTTCAAATTCCCACTATAGCCACCATCCACAAAAATGAATGACAGGCGGTATAACATTGGCATCTGTTTAAAGAGCCGCTTAAGCACAAAACCTGCGGCTCTTCTTTGATCAATATCTGCTCGATTCACTACTACATAGACCAATCTCGGTCTATAATAACAAGCCTAATGTATCTCCTAGAATGTGATGTTTACGACCGTTGACTCTCTTAACTGCATCAAATCCACGCAGTCTCCTACAAAAGTTGCTTTACACACTTTGGCTATTTATAAGGACTATGGATGGACTCACTTGGCGTCCATTTTTTGCTAGTATTTTTCCCGCAAAGTATTATTCGATCCTTGCCTGATATTTGATTTGCGATACTTAGCATAGTAGTAATAGACACTTCCCAGGGAAGTAGGACCTTAGGCATTAACTGCCAAAGTATGCCTTCCTTAACTACATGCAAAATCACATTAAATATTCTGTGCTGTTTATATTTTCGTTTGCGTTGATCTAAAAGTAATTCTTGTATTACTTGGCACTGGGAATCTGTGAGATTAGTTGAATACAATGGCCATGCTTTGTATCTAGCAACTCATTGATTCCCTACTTTATTTTAACTTACTATTTTTTGAAGGGCTCTTAGATTTATTATGAAGGTGATGTTAAGTTAAAAAAAAATATTAAAGTTTTCCTATATTTTTTTTATTTTTTTGATGATCAAGATTCTAAATAATAATTTATCCTTTTCTAAGTATTTTTTATTTAAAAATAAACTTCTATAAAATGAAATCAATAGACTAAAAAACTGTTAGATCATTGGTATAGATCTTTTGGCAAGTTACTAAGCCGAGCATGCCATTTCCATAAGTTTAGACATATATCGTTACCAGGCATCTTGGATATTTTTCTATATCCCTACTGAACTCATTTAACCCTGATAACTGACAAGCTTTGCCTAGAAATATATTTTACTGTGTAAAATAGCCTTTAGGATGGACTATTTCTTCAATATTCATGAAAGTATGGGGTTAGGGGTTATATATTTGTTTAGTGGCTACAAATTAATTTTTAAATAACCTTTGAAATCTTATGACTAGAATAATTGCCGATCTTCAGCTAGCGGAGTTCAAAGTGTATTCATCGTTCAACACAAGCTAAAATCTTAAAAAGTTGAGAACCAAATTTGCACCAGGAATAAGTTACTCTATCCTTTCTTTAAATTAATAAAAAAACCTTGCAATATGTCCTCATTAATAAAGCAAAAGCAGTGATTAGATACTTTATACATTTTTAATATTTCGTTTTGACTACTTAAATTGAAAGTTATCATTAGACTTTCACTTCTTTTATCAGTAAATAATTTAATATCCCCGTAGTTAAAACTTTTAATTTTGATAGAGGAAGCGTCAACTTTAAGGTTATATATTTTATCTTCAATAAGATTCCAATCAGGGAAGTTATCCACTTTCTTCCAATATTTTTTATCAACGCACACATCCAAATTCTCAATTATTAAATCTTCATCAATATCAAAAATTATAACTCCATCAATATCGATTCCATAAATCCATTCCTTGCTCTTTCTTGAAGTTATTTCTAAGATCCCTGACTCTTTATCATACCTTGGAATTAAGAAGCCATAATCGCTTGACATTACTTTTTTTACTATTATATCATTCATATACATTCTGTTTATAGCCTCCATCTCACAGGTTCCCAGCTAGGTGATGCATTGCCTTCAAATACAGTTATAGCTTTACCACCGCTCGGTTTACTAACTACTACCGAAACGCCAGTTCTCGAACTGTGCCTAATATAATTCTTAGTTGCACGGTTATAATACAATCTTCCATTATTATATGCATCTATAGCATTTCGCCTTGTAATACCTCTAGATTGTCTTTGTGCAAGTCTGTTACGAAAGTGCCTTGTTGTTTCAAAAGGGAAATTATCTTGCCCGCATTTAAGCCCAAACTCATCACTCCAAACCAGTGGATCATCAACATAGCGATAAAAGTTTAAAATTTCACTCTTTAACCCAATTGGATCCTGACTTACATATATACCCTCTTTGGCATCATAATAGCGGAACCGATTATAATATAATCCCGTTTCTACATCTTCATACTGGCCGGGGTAGCGGAAAGGACAATCTTCGGCTTTCCCAAGTAAATTTACTACTCCACCATAGCTATTTAAATCGGCAGACCATACTGTTTCCCCTGAATCAGTGTGCATACTTAAAGGCGTACTCAGGTAATCATTTATAATTCCATAAGAATGCATTTTTGTCAGCTTGGCTAATGGAGTAAAAGATTCAGGCTCAAATAACCAAGTTATTAGATTATTGTCTACTTCACCTCCGCCATTTGCAGCCATTTGTTCAATTGTACGATAGGATGCCTTAAATAATGTAGTGCTTTCTATCCATTCATGCAAAGGGATATTGCCATCCCATACCCAGCGAGTAATTTTGTTACGGAAAGTTTTGGAAAGGCGGCGGCCTAATGCATCATACGTAAAAGTTACTGCTTCTCCATCTGGCCTTATTACCTTGCTTAGCATACCATAAGCATTCCATATATAACGCCATTCTTTTCCACCAGTCTCTGTCTTCCGGATAAGGTTGCCTTCCTCATCATATTCATAGTATGTATTCCCTGATTTTTGCAATTGTCCCGCTGGACCATACTTACGGTCACTACGATCGCGGGTGCGGAACAAATTACCTACTGCATCAGGCATCCGGAATTCAAAAGTACCGTCACCGTACTGAGCACTTATCAGGTTGCCTAAAGGATCATGTGTAAAGGTGGTTGTGCCTTTCTTGGTATCTATAATCTTTTGTAAGCGGTCGTTCACATCCCATTCATACCGCTTGTCTATAATGTAGCCCTTAGTGCCGCTGATCTGTTGATGAATAGGCCTCCCCAGCTTATCCCGTTCTATGCTGCTGTGGATTCCTCCTGGTAAACTGCGTTCAATTTCTAAGCCCAGCAGATCTCGTTTAAAGGATGTTTGCCAGGCTGCTTGTTCACCATTTTGAGCGAAGAGTTGCTCTAAATCACCCATTGCATTACGTACTAAGTCTATCTTAGCTCCCCAGGTGGAACTAAGGGCTATCCTATTCCCCAGTATGTCATAAGTAGAGATTACTTCATATTTTCCCTGTATCTCCTTAGTTACCATGCCCAGCAAGTCCCGTTCAAACTGTACTTTCTGGTATTGGTTCTCCGCGAGCAGCATTTTTCCATCTGGCCGGTATGCATATTTTTCCTGCGTTTCATCATGGTAGGTCACCTGTATCACTCGTCCGGCACGGTCGTAGTCGTATCTGGTCCAATGCTTTTCGGGGCGATGTACCATCGTTACTTGTCCAGCAGCATTGCGTTCATAGATACGCTCCTGCAGGTCAAAACCTACTTCCTTGGTTATATTGCCCAGCGGATCTATTTCAAACCGATATACAAAGCCAAGCTCATTTTTGATGCCAGTAAGCTGACCTTCAGTATCATATTGGAATTCCACGGTAGTGCCTTCTTCAGTTCTTGAAGCCAGACGATTCACACCCTGATATGTAAAATGTGCCTCGTGCTGCTGGTCTTTCACATGGCGGACATTGCCTTCCTCATCATACGTTAATAAACGTTGGTTTCCATCGGGTTCATCTATCCGTATTACCTGCCCCAGCTGGTTAAAACGTCGGCTCTGGATATTACCGTTTGGATCAATACTAGCAATACAACGCCCCAGCTGGTCGTACTCCCAGCGGGTGGTAGCCGTATCAGGCATAATAAGCTCTTTCAAATTGAATTGTTCATCATAACTCAATTTGAATTCGTTACCGGCAGCGTCAATGACTTTGATCAATTGTCCGTTTTGGTACTCATATTGAGTTATCCGCTCTAGGCAGTCCAAGCGTTCAATTAGATTTCCTTGGGCATCGTATTGCCACTGCCATTTCCCTCTAACAGCATCGGTAGCGGCAATTAGGTGATCCTGTTCATCGTACTCCATTTGTATGGAAGCGCCGTCAGGATAAGTGACTTTTGTTTGGTTTCCGCGTTCATCATACTCATACTTGGTTCCAAGACCTAGTTCATTATATTCTTCTATTAACTCATTGTATACATTGTATCTTTGGTACCTGCTATCCGCCTTCGCATTGATAGTTTCGGTTACCAGGCCTGCAGCATTCCAGTAATAAGTAGTTTGGTGGCCTAGTGAGTTCGTCACTAATGTCATAAATTCGTCTACGAAGTACTCTAACTTGCATTCGTGAATACCACCGTCTCCCCAAACATGTACGCATTTACCATCATGCTTTAATTTGTTGTATCTATAGTAAAAACTTAGTCCTGTTCGATTGGTCTTTTTAGCCATCAAGTGGCTATCGTACTGATAGGTCATGGCTTTATCTACGGCATCCCTGACCGCAATTAGATCACCCTGCCAATCATACTCGTATTGTACCATATGAAAGGATCTCCCATTAGCTTCAGGATGTTGACTTGCTATAGAGAGTATTCGGTTATGATCGTCGGTACTCACCAACAATTCTCTGCCTCCACTGTCTATAATCCTACTTATATAGTTTCCTCGATCATTCTTTGCGTATTGAAATTGAATGGAATGCCCATTTGTGTTTTCTATTTTGGACAAAAGGAACTTATGATTATCTACAGGCGAAAAACGGTAATACAATTCTTCTTTGTCGCGCAAAGCATAACCATTTTGATCATGCAATAAGGTAAGCTTTTCAGTACGATCATAAAATGATTCATTAAGCGCTAGCAAAGGAAAGCCGATTAATCGTCCTTCTTTTAGGCGAACGCAAATCATTTCCTCTTTTTCATCGATAAAAAGAGCCATATCATAACTATGGTGCCATCCACTTCCTAATGGTCCCCTATATCTAGAACTAGAGTACCAGACTCTTTCCAGTTTAAAAGGAATAGGTCCGGGTAATTCAATGTCTGTATATTCATCAATTACTTCACCGGTGGCTACATCTACTGGATCGCTTAGACATGTCTTTTTACCATTGTCTAATTTTTTCACTCCGTTAACATCCGAAGCATTTTTCATGCCTTTTTTTCCAGGAACTTTATTCCGGATTTTTTTAAAACAACCTCCTATACCACTCATAATTCCTTTCATGGCTAAGGCACTCATAGACACAGTAGGCGAGCCCCCAATGAGTACCTGATTGCCTGAAGGTATGGGTAAGACCACTGAAGTAGGCAGTTTTAAGCTAGGAGTTGGTTCTTTGCCAGCTCGGAAGGGTGATGGCATACCAACACAGGAACAGCTCAGCACTCGAAGCGACATATATGAGAAAGGCTCCCCATCGGTGAGTACTGTAGAAGAACCCATGAAAACCTCACAATCATCGCCTACTGATTTAATAAATTTTTCACCAAGAGGAAAATGAGAAGGTTTTGCACTTCCACCTGATCCAGCTTGTGAAGCAGGTACTCCATTAACCCGAGTTTTAGACCCAATTATGGGCGCATAATCTGCTGGATCCCATACAATTCCTACGAAAGGATGAGGAATGGGAAGGACCGTAGGACCGATTTTGACAATGTGAATGTCTATTCCTATAACCGGATCAAAAAATTTAGCAGCAGGATTCATGGTTGTTTAGAATTCTCTTTGGCATCTTATAACAAAAATTGAATGCTTATTTTATTTCCTAATTTCTCGGATAATTTTTGCAGCTCCGCTTTAGTTTCAGCAGTTGCCATGTTTTCACGCTGTTCTTTAGGTAAGCCTTCGGATATAACTAAAGAGGCAAAATATGCTGAGAAAATTTCTATATCTGGTGCCTTGGTTTGTGCAAGGCAATATCCAAGAAGTCGCCAAGCTTCCATTTGACTGTATTGCCCGTCTTCTATTTTTTCAGGTAATTTTTTTGCATTTTCAGATATTTTTATAGCTAAATTCTTTGCAGTTAGGTAGACAGGTATTGCATTTGTATAGTTCTTCTCGCTGAGAAAAACCGTACCTTTTGAAAATAAGGCAGTAATTGCAACTGGGCCACAGCCCTGATATTCTTTTTCGCCAGTTTCGTAAGCCTTGAGAGAAGCTTGATAAGCAGCTTCGTATTCATCTAAAGCTTGTTTGTTATTTTTGAAACCCAGATAAGCACTGCCAAGTGCCATATGTACTACAGCTTTCATGTGAGGCCATTGATTAGCTTGGGCTATCTCTAATGCTTTAGTTCCATACTTTTTCATGGTTAGTATGTCCCTTTTCCCAATTGCCTGCGTCAGTTGAACAAAAGCTCTACGAAATTGAGTCCCAGGATCATTGGGGTCTCCTGCTTGCGATAACTCATCCAAAGCTGCATCCATTTGTAAATTGGGGGACAGTGTAAATACTTTTTTACTTTTTGCCAATTCTTCCATCTTGGATTCTTCCTTAAAGTCAATTACCATAAAACGAATTCTATGTGGGATGCTCAACTGCAAAGCCTGTTCTATCCATTGAATCCAAGCATTAATTTTATCTAATTCTATTTGTGCAGGAGAAAGATAAACCACCAAGTTCCCTTCCCAATCTGATATTCGACTAATAAATTCATTAAAATTTCTAAAAAGGGAACTAGTCAGTTCTTGTACACTCCCCTTAGGTAAATTAGAAGGAGACCAACCATTGACTATTTCCTTATCAATTTCCTTAAATTCAGCTTTATGTTCTTTACTTGTAGAAGCTTCTTTAAATACATCTAAAAGTTTCTTAAAATCAGAATTAAGTCCTTCACAATAAGAAATCTCATCAACAAAAGGAGACGTTAGACGAATAAACAAATCATCTGTCTGACCTCCTTCGGAACTTTCTACCCTGTAGAAAGTATCAATCATTTTTACATCGTTCACTGAAACAAACCATCGACAGAGCCGGGCAAGTTTATTTCTGGAAAATTTTTCCCACTCATTGGCTAATAGGTTTAGCCTATAGGTTATGGCATTTGCAGATTGATCAGTCACCTAAGGAACATTTGTAAAATTTTAAAAATCCTAAATGTATACTTCAATTAATTTTTATATTTTCGTTACGAATAGTACTAATATATATTATTCAAGAATATTTTCTTTCAGCAATTCTGAACAGAAAATCATACTCTAGAATGATTTTGCAAATCATCATAACTAAATAAAAACAACTGTGAACCTAATAAAGTACAGCCGGGTGCACTAGTTTTGTGTTGAAAAGTATTGCGTATTTTTAGATGATTAACAGCCGCAGGTCTTATTAGGGCAATATCAGAAGAAATTAGAAAAAGAACCTTTATTTACATTGATTTCCAAACGGAATTTTTTCAAAAGTGCTAAACTTAATTTTAAGTTACAACTTTATCTATCCTCTCAAAAATATTTATTATTTTTTTTTTAAAGTTCTTTTCCTGATTTACTTAAGTAAATAAACTATTTGGGTTAGCAATCTTAGAGGGCTATTGATTGTAGTAGTACATTAAAGATTTAAGCGAAATAATTTTTAATCTGCTTTAGAAAAATAGCTATTTCGAACTTATACCATTTTCTTTGATAGCAGTATGAGAGCCTACCAAATATTCACTTATACTTTATACAATAGTAATTATTAGTGAATTGCTGTATATGTTTCAGATATAAATTCTAAAACTTTATCATTGTTAACTAGGTTATATAAAGTAAATTAGGCAAAATATATGAGCCGGTCAATACTTAGTTTTAGGTATTTTTGACAAGCTGTTTGCGAGTTATTCAAAAGTGCAATGCACTGTTAGCTGCTGGGTTATTTCACATGTTCAGCGTCAGATTAGGTGAAAAGTAGGAGGATTCATTGCTAAGTCAGGATGAACTTCACCTTGCTTTTACCTCCAGGCTTCACTTTACGCTACAGCAATATTTCTGCCCATACGATTGCCCTTGGCCTGATGAGTTGTCTTCCTTATGGTATTTGTCATATGCACCTGAGTCACAAAGTGCACTAGGCCTACCATTATCAAAGTTTCTCATCAAAAAAATAGAAGAGGAGTTGTGCCACAGCCAGTATGACTTTTTGGACATCTCTACATTCAGTAATTAGTGTTCTTTAGTAGGTGAGCAAATGTTTTCTGGTATTTGGGAGAATATTATTGATGAAAACAAAACAATGGCCATCCACATCCTTAATAAGCATTTTTCAGCTATAAGTTGAATTAACGAATTACTTTTGCTTAACTACTCAAGTCAAAAAATACCTAAAAACAGGTATTGACTCTAGTAGGTAAAAAGCATAAATTACTTGCTTATTTTAAATCAAATACCAATTATTTCTGCTGGAAAAATTATTGTGGATCAAACGCTAAAAATTCACACATTGAAATTACACTTGACCGCTTGAGTGTTGCCACTTATCCAGGTAGTGGTATTCATACGATCCTTTTTGATTTCTTTGCACAAAATCAGATTCCCGAAGGTGCAGAGGATGTTCATTTTAACTCTACCTTCCAGATTAAGGAAGGTGCAAAAGCAGGCATTGAAGGTTATCCAATTTTCTTGGGTTTAGGTGTGGGGTCAGTTAGAGGGGCTTTCCAGTGCTATTCAGTCAATCTAAAAAACGAACAGTATGAAAAGTTTCTTTCAGTTTTAGAATCAACAGTATTTAAAAAGGGCTGCAGTTAGCTACTGTTGCACAACCATCACTAGGTCCTTTATCAGAACTTGCTATTGGCATCGCCAAAGGTATTGATTCACGGAATAAGAATGTTTCTGCGTAGAAATCCTATAAGTCAAAATTTTGGAGGCGCTAGAATGGGTGTAATCCTTTCAGATATCTACATTGCCGTTCAGATTCCGATGAATTTACAAAAGATGTGGAGTAGGGATGAATGGGAATTTGACGAAGAATCCGGACAGATCCTGAACATAGAGGATGGCTCTAATATTCCTTTCAATTATATTATTTTCGGTGTCACTAAATACGAAGGAAAATGATTACAGAACAGAATGCAAAAAGAGCTAAACAACTGAGTGCACAAGGATTTGTTCTAGCGAAGTCTGGAGAATTTGGAGCTGCTGCAGAAATTTTTGAACAGGCCATTGCTCTTGATCCTACCGATGCATTACTTTATAAACTTCTTGGAACTATTTATAATGAATTGAAAGAGTATAAAAAGGCACTAGAAGCATTTTCAAAATATTTAGACTTGATTAAAGATGACCCCAAAGGGTATGTTAATCGTGGTGCTATAAACTTAAAATTGAATGCATTCAACGAAGCTATTGCAGATTACAAACGTGCTGTCGAAATGTGCCCCCAAAATTCAGATATAATTGTCTGGCTCGCAAATGCATACGATACTGCTGGCCAATTTGATAAAGCAATAGCTATGTATGATAGAGCAATTCAGATTGACCCTAATAATCTCAATATCTATTTTGAACGAGGTTTAACACTTGGAAATAATGAGCATTTTTCGGAAGCACTTAATGACTTTGAATATATTCTCCGCTTAGATCCAGAACATAAAGATGCCCTTTCATGTAAAAGAAAAATGTTGATGGCTTCACATTATCTTAATCTAAATAAGCAAGATGAAAAATATGAGGCAGAAAGTAACTTATCATTAAGTGAAAAGGCTACCAATAAGCTAGCAGAAGGAAACTTGCAAGGTTCTATAGACTTGTATTCAAAAGTTATTAAAAATGCGCCAAAGAATGCACTTGCTTGGAACGACAGGGGATGGGCATACTATCTATTGGGAAGATTAGATGAAGCTTTGGATGACTTTGCCCAAGCTATTAAGTTAGAGCCGAATTATATTCTAGCCTACACTAATCATGCTTTGGTGTTAGGTAGATTAAATCGATATCAAGAAGCATTGGATGATTATGCTAAAATATTAGAGATAGATAATTTATACGCTTATAATTTCTACAATATGGGTGTAACCTTAAAATTACTACTGCGATACGAAGAGGCAATAGAGCAGTTTACACATGCAATACGGATCGATAAGGAAGACACTGACTATTTTATAGAACGTGGATTATGTTTCGAAGCTCTAAAAAAAACAAATGATGCCCTAGCTGATTTTACGCAGGCTGTTAGGATCAATCCAAAAATGAGTATGACTTATTTTCATAGGGGAAATATTCTGTATGATTTGGGACGCTATGAAACAGCTTTAAAAGACTTCACAAAATCAATTTCACTTGACCAAAACTTTTTCATGGCGTATATCAATCGAGCAGCTACCCTAGAAGACCTAGGACGAAGAGACGATGCATTTCAAGACTTATTAAAAGCAGTAGAGCTAAAAGAAAGCCATCCTTTCACACATATAAAGCTTGGATATCATTATATTAGAAAGAAAGATTTAGAGAAAGCAAGACAACATTTTAAAAGAGCTCAGGAATTAGATCATCCGGATGCTAATTTAGGTCTTCAGGAAGTGGAAAGATTAATTTAAAACTAAACCAACTATTGACAGAAACTATGTTGGTATCATACAGAAAAAAATATAGTCGAAAATGTTCAGTTTGTTGAGCCGTTGTTTCAAGTGAACGATGGATAATCATTCATAGTTTGGAACGAAATGCTTATTATTGACTAGAGGAGATGTTTTCAAGAACGGGCTTGTATCTCTCCGTTCTTGAAAACATTTCCTCTAGTCATATCTTCGAAGAAAACGGAAAGCTTGTAATACATTGTCCGTCCGATCACTATCTTATAACTCAGAACCGTTCAATCAAATAGTGGCTAGTACAGTTAATGAGAGTTTAGACTTTAGTTCTTTAATACGTCCATACTGGGCATTAAAGAAACGGTTTCTTTTTCTGAAGTATGAAAATCAGGACGAAATACCCATTTGTATTGTATTGCTTAGCAAGAACGAAAAAACAGGAGCTGCAAGCAATGCACAAGTAATTATTGCCATTGGCTCTGCGGCAGTAGGTGGTCTAGCTGGCATGCCGACCCTTTTCATGGGAAAGGAGAACTGATGCACAGCTACAAGCGGAAGTAAGTAACACAAAGCCCTCTCCGGAGAGCTTCCTTATTAATTGATAATAAGGCTGGGCGCATCCGCATAGTGGAACTGGTTATAAGTCTGAGATGTAAGACACCCTGTTCTTCGGACAAATTGTATATCAAGCAATCGACCGTTTTTCGTGCCTTATCCCCTACCATTATAGACATTGCCCGCTACATTGACCAAGAGTAACAGAAACCCGTTACACAAATCAAAGTAACGAAAACCTCTTCAAGCACTGTTTTTTGTTACGATTATACTCGCGGGAAAAGCAACTTGGAAGGGCTTTACAAGCAGTAATAAACCATGAACTAAAAAGATAGTTTCTTAGCGTAAGTGATTTACCTCTATACTAGGAGAACCCCGATTTGAATTGAATCTCAAGAATCCGAGTACGACCGTAAAACGAGTACAACCGTAAAATTTAAACAGAGCGGCTGAGTAAGCAGTTTTATCAGAAAAACATGCCATATTATGTATAGGTGTCTATCAAATCAATGAGGATTAGTGGTGATCATTGCAGTATGGATAAAACATAATAACCTTACAAAATAGGATAAACCGAAAGCTCCTAATTCAAATATGTGTATCTCTTGCAGTATTGCAATTTTATTTACTTTTAGCTATCTCTCTTACCCTTCCTTTATTTTCAATTACTCCCAAGCTTGTCTCTGTGAATTCTAAATTATTCTCATATACCCTAACGAAAGTGCTAACAATAAAATAACTCTCCTTGTTAGAACTTATTTCAAATAAATAGCAATCAACATTTTTTAAGAGATTTATGACTGATTCGTGAATCACAGATCCAGGGTTACTAATCTTGCTAATTGATACTCCATGCAAAAAGGTAGCCATTTGTATATACCTCGTATCGTAAAATATTATGTCTATATTTTCAGAATAATTACTGTCTTTACTTGACCTTAATAGAAATTGCCCATGACTTATATAAAAATCAAAGATGGTGAAGTACCTTTCTGAAACAAAAACCTCTTCTTTATTCATATTGATAAACTTTAATAAGGACTAGGAACAACTTCTCCATTGTAGTAAAATGTGGTACGCTTTAATGCATTTGGATTTGAATATATTTGAAATAATTCCCAACTCGTAGCTCTACTGCTTACTCCTTTTGAACCTTCTGTAACAGCTTGCCATGCATTGATCATTCTACCATCTGGCCCTGTCAGATTAAAATGTATCCTATTAGCAGGGTCATTAATAGTGCTTAAAAACTGTGACTGAAAATCTTTATTACCCCAAGTCTTCCATGTTGTACCTCCTACATTTCTTGCAAAGTCGTCAAGATGTTCAGTAACTCCTAATGCAATATTTCTTTCTGCATTAGCTGCTAATTTACTAGCTTCATCAACCGGTCCTGAACAGCTTAGAGCTCTAGGACTTTGTGTTGCAACTTTAGCAGTAGCTTCAGTTGCTGATACTGTATTTACTCCTCTCCCCCCGCTAACTCTTGCAAAAGAACTAAAAAATCCTACAGGATAACCAAGATTGAACCCAGCCATTATTAGCTCTTTCTCTTGTGGATGGGCCCATTCATTACCTTCTACTGTATGTCGTCAGATAGAATTGGACAACTGATGGCAAAATGGAAGGAGCGGATTC
>NZ_JAUKPO010000026.1 GCF_030503435.1 Rhodocytophaga aerolata | reverse complement strand
TCAAACTGCAAGCTGGGGATCAACCTGCGGAACTCATTCGGGTAGTTAAAAAATAAGCTATTGGAAAGCATACTAGATAAAGAAAGTTAAATTCATTTATCTGCCAGAATGAATGAATTATAAATAAAACAATATGGAAAGAACCTAAGATTGAGTCTTAGGTTCTTTCTTTTTAAGTTGAAAAAAAGAGATAGGCAGATAATTTTTATTAAGTGTATGTTAAAAAAAGGCCAAATCATGATTTGAAATTGTAGAGTTTTTTTGCTTGCATTTTCAAGAAGACTATAAACATAAGTTGAGCTTTCTATAGTAGTAAATAACAGTCGAATCTAAGCTCTATATGACTTATCGTTACTATTGCTCTTGCACTAAATACCTAATTTTAGGTATTGACAAAGTCAATAGGAATGGTTAACTAGCTTTAACAAACTCACCTAAAATATAACTACCATGAAAAATATTCGGCTCAAGTACAAACAATTGAAAGACTGGACTTGGTTAGTCATCTCTGCTATTGGAGGTGGAAACTTATAAGATTCGTTAAGTTTAGCATATTTGCTTCTTGTATCTAACTTGATATTGATGGTATTGGCAAAACACTCCACCTTAGGTTGATCATTTTATTAATTTACATGGTATCAGTGCTATTATTAGGCCTACCGGAAATATATTTTCTTCTACCTCTACGAAGAAAAATAAAGCGTATAGTTATACAGGCTGAAATAATTTTAGACTTAAGCGCAGCATTCTGGATACTTTGGGAAAGGGAGGAAGATAAGGACCACCAAGCAGGATTTTTGAAGGATCTTATACTAGACTGGCCTAAGTAGATTATTGTAAGAACCAAACTACTATTTATCAGATATAGTATACTAACTCTTTAGGTGGGTAACCAACAATTAATTCCGCCCTTATAGGTGAGTCTTAATAGGTGTCTACTGAACTAACATAAATTGATAACCTATCAAATCGAATATACTCAGTTGATTTGATGATCATCTTTTACCTCAAATCACTGTAAATTTTGAATAGATTAGTTGCCTTTACCCCAAGTTGCACTAAATAGTATTCATACAGTTATATTGCTTACTAATCCAAGACAGGGCTAGAACCAAAAAGCATTTCTTCAATAGCTATAATCAAGCGATGTTCGTCCTCTCTATCTGCTGGCATTCCGAATGTCTTATTTGGGAGTGTGGGTTTATAAGAACGATTTAACAAATTCCAGTTCTCGCTGGTACCTAAACCTTTGTTCAGACTGATGAAAATCTTGTTTTGTTTATAGGTCAATAAAATACCCTCTTTAGTTGAATTATAAGTTGTCTGGATATCGATATTTGAACCAATGATCAAACTGTATAGATTAGAAAAAGAGCTGATAAATTTGTTTAATAACTCTCTGCCTCCCATAGCAAGATTATTGTCTTGCTTCATTTGTCTTTCTTCTGATCTTTTGAAATCTTCGCGTAATTCTTTTGCAGAATGCTGAAGGGGAGTTATATTTTCCATATTTTTTATTAGGTAAGGGTCATATTCATTTAGGTGTTCATTCTGAACATACGATGAATTCTATAAATTTTCTAGCTCACAAGGCGCAACTCTATACTTTTTTAAACTACACGGCAGAAAATCAACTATAGTAAAATACTGCTAGGAATCCTACGACATGTGAAAGCTTTTCAGACTTTTCGTAGCTACAATTAAGGTCAGTGCTTATATAAATTTATCCTAGGAGGTATCAGCTGAAAGAATACTTATATTACCTTCAACGTTGTAATGATATAATAGGTTTGTGCCTTTACTGTGGGATTCGTCAAAAAGGTAGGATGAAACAAAACAGAGACAGGTGTGTTACCCATTAGTTGCCTTTATAAATAAGTGTGAATCCGGCTGTAAATACTAGTTCCGGAATAGTTTGTAAGGCTTCTATAGTATAGTAGCTAGAAAATAAAATTAAAGACAAGTAAAGTCATCTCCTGATAGACTATTATTAAGACCTATCTCAAAACATAGAGTGAATATCACTTGTAGCTTGTTATTGATATAATAAAAATAACCCCCATCGAGCACATACGCCAGATGGGGGTATATTCAAGCCTAGGTTGTATATTAGGTAGCCGAAGCTGCCGGAGCCGAAGGTTGATTCTGATTTTCGATATTTACTTTCATCTGATATTGCTCAACCGCTAAATTAAACTCATCAGCACATTGCGAAATACTGCCTATGGCCGCATCAACGGCTTTTTCTAAATCGGCATCAGGTTGATCAAATAACTCGATTTGAATAGAGGCTATTTTTTGGATCAAGGCAATCTTGCTGTTCTGCACGTCTTGTAATTTAACTAAAACGTGATTCATCACATCTACTTTTGTTTTTTCCATAATTCAAAGTTGAGATTGGCAAAATAGGTTAGAAACTGCCAAGTGGGTTTGAAACGCTATATACGAGTTCGCTCAACCAAAGGTTATAAAACACCCTTAGTAATGGTAGTAGCTAAATTAATTTTCTGACCATGGCTTATTTTTACTATTCAACTTATAGATAACACAAGGAAGCGTTTCAAAGGTTTTATGAGTACATTAGTTGAATGCATTTCTAAATTCCACCGGACTGTGATTTGTTTTCTTCTTGAATAATTTGCTAAATGATTGTGGATGCTCAAAACCCAGTTCATAGGCAATTTCGCTTACTGATAAATTTGTCGTGCTCAAACGTTCTTTCGCGTAATCAATCAGATGGTTTTGTATGTGTTGCTGGGTGTTTTGTTTGGTATACATTCGTAATAAACTTCCCAGATAGTTGGCAGAAATATTCAGTTGCTCTGCCATGTATGTGACTGTTGGAATACCCTTCTCTAGTACCTGGCCACTCTTGAAATACCGGACCAATATTTCTTCGAATCTTTCCAGCAATTCGGAGTTAGATTTTTTCCGGGTGATAAACTGCCGTGCATAAAAGCGTTCTGAATAAATGAGCAGCCTTTCAAGTTGCGCTACAATCAACTCCTGACTAAATTTATCGATATTGGATTGGTATTCTTCTTTAATGTTTTGAAGAATAGCTACAATCACCTTTTCTTCTTTGTCTGATAGAAAAAGGGCTTCATTTACAGCATACTGAAAAAAGTCATAGGATTTTATTTTCTTTGCCAGGGGGGTGTTCCACAAAAAATCCGGATGAATCAGTAATAGCCACCCGGTGGGCTCAACTTTAGCATCTTGGTTAATTTCTACTTTCAAGAATTGGAGTGGAGAAACAAAGCTTAGTACGCCGGAATCAAAATCATAAGGCTGTTGCCCATAATTGAATTTAGCATTAACATTCCGCTTCAAGCCAATCGAATAAAAGTTCTGAATCCATTTCAATTCATTATCATTTACCGGATAAGAAACTTTGCTGTAATCAATCAGGCTGATCAATGGATGGTCAGGTTTGGGAAGATGGCAGAAATGGTGAAATTCCGCTATAGAATTAAAACGAAAAGCCTTTTCCATTAATTTATATTTTTATAGAAATAGTAGTGGTATGTGGTGGCAGAAGTGACTATGGTCTCCTGGCCTTAAACGAATGTTAAAACTTGCATGAACTGGTATCTCTATTTTCTTTCACCTTTGCTCATGCAAGTTTTAACTAGGCTAATTTATTCAATTATCGTTCTTTGTAAAAAATCATTCCAGCATGATAGAGTATTCCATCGCTGAATTCACCGTCAGCCGTAAACCCAGTATCGTCCTTGTAGTCGATGTGGTTCCCTGTCACCGTATAACTCCCCTGATAGGCGCTTTTACGATTTCCCCTGGCTTCATCATACCGGTTATTGGGTAATAATTCATGGCAGATATAACCATCTTTAGTAACCCACATGCCAATATATGCTTTTGTTTGTTCAATTGTTGTTTCCATTTCAGTATTAGTATCTGCTAAAATCCTAAAATTATGCTCTACAATTTTATAATGGTTTCATTGGGTAGATGCTTGCTTTTGTAATGGCTACTTGTTCTCTTCTGCAATAATCAATATTCTATAAGAACGACATGCCATTATGTAGCAGCAATTAAATAGGTGTTTATTATAAAAGACTTAAAAAGATTTTTGAGCGGTAGGCCTGACCACTATTTCATTCACATCTATATCTGTTGGCTGTGAAATGGCATACCCCACTGCTCTGGCAATGGCAGAAGCAGGTAATAAATCTGTTCTGAACTTTTCAATTGCCAATTTTTTTAAATCCGGATCTGAAATACTTTCCGCTAATTCAGATTCCGTTGCTCCGGGCGCTACCAGGGTAACCCTGATATTCCCACTTACTTCCTGGCGTAAGCCCTCGGAAATGGCTCGTACGGCAAATTTAGTCGCACTATAAACCGTTGAGGTTGGCCCTACCCAACGGTCGCCAACCGAAGTGATATTTACAAACTGTCCGCTGTCTTTGGCTTCAAAAATGGGAAGCGCCGCAGCAATACCATGCAATACTCCTTTAATATTTACATCTATCATCCGGTGCCATTCTTCAATTTTGTAACTATTGATCATCGAAAGAGGCATCAATCCAGCATTGTTTACCATTACATCCAGAGTTCCAAATTGCTGCACGGCAAAGTTTGCAAACGCAACTACCTCTTCCGTGTTGGTAACATCCAGCTTTTGATAGACGGCTTGGCCACCACCTGAAGCAATAGACTCCACGATACTTTTTAGCTTATCTACGCGTCTGGCTCCTAATACCACCTTTGCCCCCATTGCTGACAAATGATGTGCAATGGCTTCTCCTATACCGCTACTTGCCCCGGTAATGGCTACTACTTTTCCTTGAATATTTTCCATTTCTTTTGAAAATTTTGTGTGTAACATGATGATACAAAGATGGTTGGGAGATAGGATTATTGGCGTATCCCAATCAACGAATGATGTAGTCAAATCGTGAATATTGATTCTATAACTAAGCTAAACCAGGGGAATTGCCTAGATATCGCCGGATGCTAGCAACCGTACATAAATTGCTTGACTTATATTATCTCAAGCCTTTTCATGTTGCAACATGGCATCTTATAAAGATTAGTAGAATTCCCCATTTAAAAAATTGGCAGAAAAAAATAGGTATTACCTAGAACATGCTAGAGCCACCCGTTATAACTCAAGAAAACAATATTTCTTCTTCCAAAAAGATAAGGCTGGATAGATACCAGGTATTTTTTAAAAATTTATTTAAGAAATCCTTGCAAACTAAAAACAACATCCATACATTTACATCCATCAATATATTATACTGCCTGGAAGATGGATACGAAAGTAGTAGAAAGAATAGCTAAGGCTTTAAGTGATAGAAATCGGTTACTGATTCTTCAGAACATAGCTAAACAAAAATGTGTAGGTTGTACCCAAGTGCAGGATGTTGTTTCGCTGGCTCAGCCTACGCTTTCGCACCATGTAAAAGTACTGGTAGACGCCGGATTGGTAGATACACTCAAAGATGGCCGGAATCTTAATCTGTATTTGAATAAAGAAAAAGTGCAGGAGTTAATTAATTTTTTAACCCAGTTGAATCAGGATTAGTCGCATACACCCAAATCATTCATTGCAAATTCCTCTGACCATGAAACCTTCTATGACCTGTCAGGATTTAGACAGCCTCAAAAAGCATTATTAGCTTTTTTTTACCCAAATACATAGATACATATAAATATATAAATACTCCAATATTTATATACAGGCATTTCTTTGCCTAAAACCTACACATTCCCTTTACTTTTTAACTTCTAAACACATGAACAAATCATCGCACGTTGTAATTTCCGTTGTTGTTGGGTTGGTGATCGCATCACTGCTTATTTTACCCAATGCATTATCCAGTAAAAATACAGAAACCCCAAAAGCTGAGGCTAAACCAGCTGCTGTAGCTGCAAACAAGGTTGCTGTAGATACCTATATTGTCAATGGATCGGTTATAGACGAAACCATTCAAGCGGTAGGCACCATTGCTGCCAAACAAAGTGTAGATATTGTGAGCGAAATTGCCCGCAAAGTCACCAGAATCTTTGTAAAGGAAGGCAGTTATGTACAGCAAGGTGCTTTGCTGTTTAAACTGGATGATGCTGACCTGCTAGCCAGAAAATACAAATTGCAGCAGCAAGAAAAACTGGCATTATTAGATGAATCCCGTTTCCGTGAACTACTCACTACCGAATCTGTCACCCAGCAAGAGTACGATCAGATCTCAACTAACCTGAAGGTGCTGCAAGCAGAAATTGGGGTGTTAGAGGTAGAAATTGCTAAAACAGAATTACGGGCACCTTTCTCCGGAAAGATCGGCTTAACCAAAGTTGATATTGGGGCTTATGTAACGCCAAATACAGTGCTTACTACCTTGCAGGACGTAAGCCAGGTAGAAGTGAACTTCACGGTTCCTGAAAAATATGCAAGCGAAGTAAAAGCAGGGCAACTAGTTCAATTTACTACAGAAAATGCTACACAAACCTTTACCGGTAAAATCATTGCCACCGAACCTAAAACCGATGTAGCCACCCGCAGCCTGGATATATTGGCTGTAAGTGAAAATAATGAAGGCCTACTGGTACCTGGTGTTTCTACTAAAATAGATATCGGGTTGAAGCAGATCCAACAAGGCATCACTATTCCAACGCAAGCCTTAATTCCAACGCCTAAAGGGTATTCACTCTTTGCTATCAAAAATGGCCAGGCTGATTTACGTGAAGTAAAAACCGGCAAACGAACCAAAGGTAATGTGCAAATTCTGGAAGGCGTAAGCATCGGAGATACCGTGATAACTACCAATATCCTCCGCCTTGGGCCAGGTGTGCCGGTGAGTCTGGCAAGTGCTAATTAAGCTGTTTTCATAAAGAATTAGTAGGTATTTATCTGGATAGGTAAATTGATGGGAGAAGTGTATCTGCTTACCTTCTCTCCTCTCACCCACTACGCTACCAGATACATACACGAACAACCATTCCTAAAACCTATCCTCTTTTTTTAACGACATTTTTTATTTACTCTTATGAGTTTATCAGGAATAAGTATTAGCCGGCCTGTATTAGCTGGCGTACTATCAGTGTTAATTGTTTTGTTCGGTATTGTCGGGTACACCTACTTAGGCATCCGCGAATACCCGGTTACCGATTCGCCAATTGTAACTGTAACGACCACTTATCCGGGAGCAAGTCCGGATGTAATTGCCTACCAGATTACCAAACCCCTGGAAGAAGTTATTGGAGAAGCCAATGGTATCCGTACTATTTCCTCGGTTTCCAGGGAAGCGGCCAGTGTGATCACCGTTGAATTTAATCTGGATGTAGACCTGGAAGCGGCGGCCAACGATGTACGCGACAAAGTATCCAAAGCCATCCGGTTATTGCCCGGCGATGTAGACCCACCAGTGGTAGAAAAAGCCAACTCCGGTGATGTCGTAATTTTTATGGCCGTGGAGAGCAAAACCAGAAGCATTCTGGAAGTAAGTAATATCGCCTCTACCGTGATTAAAGAACGTATGCAAACCATTCCTGGTGTAAAGCGGGTGGGAATTGCCGGAGAAAAGAAATATGCCATGCGCCTCCGGATAGACCCCGCTAAACTGGCGGCTTACCAGCTGACTCCCCTGGACATTGAACAAGCCTTGCGCAAAGAAAATGTAGACCTCCCTTCCGGCCGCATTGAAGGCGATCAGAATGAACTGACCGTGCGGACCTTAGGCCGGCTGGTGCAGGAAAAAGATTTTGATAACATGATTATCAAGCAGGAAGGCAACAGCATTATCCGGTTCAGAGACATTGGGTATGCAGAATTAGGCGCGGAAAATGAACGCACGGCCATCCTGAACAGTGGCAAAGGGAATACCCCGGTAGTAGGCGTTTTTGTAGAACCGCAAAGGGGAGCCAATGCCGTAGCCATTGCCGATGAGTTTTACAAACGATTAACCGAACTACGCAAAGAAATACCACAGGAATATGAATTAACCGTTGGAAAAGATTTTACCGAGCCTATCCGTAACTCCATCAGTGAAGTAGAAGAAACCCTGTTTATTGCCTTCGGATTGGTTATTCTGATTTTGTTTATCTTCCTGCGTGACTGGCGGTCTACGATTATCCCGGTGGTAGCCATTCCGGTTTCTATTATCTCGGCATTCTTTATTATGTATGTGGCCGGCTACTCCATTAACGTACTTACCTTGCTGGGACTAGTACTGGCCATTGGTTTGGTGGTGGATGATGCGATTGTAGTGTTGGAAAATATTTTCGCTAAAGTAGAAGGGGGAATGAATCCGGTGCAGGCTGCCTTTACAGGATCTAAAGAAATATACTTTGCCGTTATTTCGACCACCATTACCCTGGCTGCTGTTTTCCTTCCTATCCTTTTTCTGCCTGGAATAACTGGTAAACTATTCCAGGAATTTGCCATTGTTGTGGCGGGTTCTGTGCTGGTATCTGCGTTTGTGGCCCTTACCCTTACACCCATGATGAGTGCCTATTTATTAAAGCCACATACCCAGCCAAACTGGCTTTACCGGAAAACTGAGCCCTTCTTTGTTAGATTAAACAACGGGTATGAGCAATCGCTGAACTGGTTTATGAAACGCCGCTGGCTGGCTTTTGCCGCATTGGCCATCACCATGGGGTTGATTTATATTGTTGGCCGTTTACTTCCCTCCGAACTGGCTCCCTTAGAAGACCGCTCCCAATTGTCACTGGTGGTAATGGCTCCGGAAGGTTCATCGTATGAATACACAGAAAAATACATGAATGAAGTAGCTAAATTCTCTGTTGACTCTACCCAGGGATTATTCCAGAGTTATTCGATTCTTGCCTTAACCTTTGGTCCGCCTGCCCCGGTAAATGTGGCCATACAGAATATTTTTCTGAACAAACCAGAAGAAAGGAACACTACGCAAGCCAATGAATTTATGCGGTATGCCCGCAATGCACAAAACTTCCGCGGAGTGCTGGCATTTCCCTTGCAACCTCCTACCATCGGAAGCCGCTTTGGACAAGCCCAGCCAGTGCAATATGTGTTGCAAGGCACAAACCTGAAAGCCATTACCGATGTGTTGCCTAAATTTATGGAAGAAGCCAGAAAAAGCCAGGTATTGCAATTTGTAGATTCCGATTTAAAAGTTAACAAGCCTGAATTGGTATTGAAAATAGACCGGGATAAAGCGGCAGAATTAGGTATATCTGTGGTAGAAATTGCCCGGAGTCTGCAACTAGCACTCAGCGGCCAGCGCTATGGATATTTTATTTACAAAGACCGTCAGTATGAAGTAATCGGGCAATTACAAAAACAAGACCGGGATAATCCCTACGATTTAAAATCCATCTATGCCCGCACCCGGTCAGGCGCTGTGGTATCGCTGGATAACTTGGTTTCTTTTGAGGAAAGCATTAGTCCGGCCGCAATTTACCGCTACGATCAAGCCATCTCAGCCACGGTGTCAGCTGGCTTGGCTCCGGGTAAAACCATTGGCGATGGGGTAGCCGAAATGAATGCCATAGCTAAAAAGGTGCTGCCGCCGCAAATCAAAACATCGTTAGCTGGTGAATCCAGAGATTTTTCTGAAAGTTCTTCCAGTTTGCTCTTTGCCTTCATCTTCGCCCTGGTGTTAATTTATCTTGTACTGGCTGCCCAGTTTGAGAGCCTGATGGACCCGTTCATCATTCTACTAACCGTACCCATGGCTATGACTGGAGCTTTGATAAGCTTGTACGCCTTCGACCAGACCTTAAACATCTTTAGCCAGATTGGGATTATTACGCTTATTGGGTTAATTACCAAGAACGCCATTCTGATTGTAGAGTTTGCCAATCATAGCAAAGAGCAAGGCTTAACGGTTGTAGAATCTGCCAAGGCTGCGGCTGTTTCCCGCTTCCGTCCTATCCTAATGACTAGCTTAGCTATGATCTTCGGTGCCGTGCCTATCGCTATGACAACCGGCAGCCGGAACTCTCTGGGAATTGTCATTGTAGGCGGCTTGCTGTTCGCTGGGTTCCTCACCTTGTATGTTATTCCAGCGGTTTACTCCTACCTGGCCCGGCCTTACAGAGCAAGAGTGGTTGAAAAGCCAGAGCCTATACACGAAGCGGTTATAGCTTAATTATTCACAGCCGGCAGGATGAAACAAGATTGAACTTCCTACCGGCTACCTACCTCCTAACTTATTACCGATCATGAAATCTATTCGTTTACTTACTATAGGACTATTCCTCTTTACGATGTCCGTTACTTTCTCTGTCCTGGCACAAGAAAGACTACTCAGCTTAGAAGATGCTGTTTCCCTGGCTGTTGAAAAAAACCGTGATCTTCAGGTATCGCGCATGGAAATAAATAAAACAGCGCAGAAAATCCGGGAAGCCAAAGGCTATGCCCTGCCTACCATTGCGGCTTCCGGACAATATCTGCATTACTTACAACGGCAGGTTACCTTTCTTCCCGGAAATTTTGCCGGCCTGGACGATAGTCAGATTGCCACCTTGCGGGTGGGCGGTACAGATGCCTATGTGGGTGGTGTTTCGCTGGTGCAGCCAATATTTCAGGGTGAAATTTTCTCAGGTATCCGCGCAGCCAGATTAGCTGAAAAGCTGAGTACCGAAGACCTGGCTTTGACACAATCTGTAGTAGTGACAGATGTTAAGAAGGCCTATCTGAATGTTCTCATTTCAAATGAGCAATTGAAACTGCAAAAGCAAAGTATTGCCCGCAATGAGCAGGCCCTAAAAGATGCACGTTCGTTACTGGCCCAAGGCAGGGCTTCCAGAATAGATACTTTACGCGCTTACATCACCATAGAGAATCTGCGTCCGGATATTATCCGGCTGACCAATGGAATAGAGATTGCTAAAACTGTCTTAAAAACTACTATTGGCATCCCTGAAAGTGAGCAGATCGAATTAACAGATTCACTCCGGTATGATGGGGTAGTACCTTTCCTAGCCAATGCAACCATACTAGAAGAAGCCCTTGCCTCCCGTCCGGAAGTAGCCCGACTGGTGATTACAGAAAAACTCAATGCCGAACAAATTAACATTGAAAGAGCGGAGTATTTACCTAAATTTTCAGCCATTGGCCTGATACAAACGCAGACACAGGCAAACGATTACCGCTTTGGCGATTATAAGTGGCCGGTTAGTTCCTATGTCGGCTTACAGTTTGCTGTGCCCATATTTTCCGGATTCAGAACAGCGGCGAGAGTTCAACAAGCTAAAGTGACCAAGCTCCAAACAGAGAAAGGTCTGGAAAATGTGCGTGAACTCATTCGGGCAGAAGTAAAAATAGCCTTATCTAAAGTAGAGGAATCCAAACGTAGAATTGAGTCACAGGTACAAACAGTTTCCACCGCCGAGCTAAGTTACCGGATTACCCGAGATCGCTGGAAACAAGGGATTGCTTCACGCTTAGATATGGCGGACGCAGAACTTTCACTTTCTCAGGCCAAATCTAATTACCTGCAGGCAGTGTATGATTATTTAACTGCTTCTGTGGATTTAGATAAAGCCCTTGGCCGGGCTAACTAATTTCCTTTAACCAGCTATAGGAATACGTTGCAGTCTGTCATTAACCTTGTAGAGCACAGGTTTTTTCCATGCTTACATGCGTTAATGATAACTGTAACATGGTTTAGATAGAAGATTACATTACAATGAATATCATGAGTTGATTTGTTTATGCTAAGAAAGCTGTAGGGAGAATAAATTCCCTAATAAGATAGCTTTCTCACCTATATTGCTTTATGCATAGTGATCTTTTTCATCATCTCTTCTGTAGGTGTGCTATCCATAATCTGTTCTATCCGCTTCTGCACATCAATGGCATTCGGGTAGTGCCGTTTTTGTTCTTTCAACTTTTTGCGGATGTAGTTAGTTATATAAGGGTCTACTTCTATAGTGCGCACTTCAAGCAATACGTTGCTATAACAATCACTTAATAGCAGTTGCATAGTATTCTGCTGACTTTGCAGCCATGAATCAAACAAGTCTTCGTGCATGGCATACGCATTCAAACTGATGTCGAAGCGCCATCCTTTGGCAGGAAAGTGGAAGAGCAGGAATGGAATATGGTTGGCTTCATATACACCATACTGCAAGTGGGCATGCTCCCAGGTGTGCATATTATCGGTCTGGTAACTTGGCAACCAATAGATCAGATCTAAAAACTGAGGCGTAAAACTTGCCCGGCATAACTCATAGCCAGGAGGGAAAAAGGATGGCAAGTTCTGGCCAACTGCATATGCCGACATAGTTTTTCGTGGTTAGGGATAAATTTAATACTTTCAGGATTATGGCAGTGCCAAATGACCTGTACTCAAAGAACAGCTAGTATTTTCCATCAATTATTTACAATTTAGATACCGTTTTCATTTATGCAAATAATACAATTCTATAAGTAGCGGCCGGTTATCAGGTGGAACTTCCTTTATCCAATCTGTTGTACGTTTTAGGGCTCGTAAAGATTGCACCATTTTTGCATTTCCAGCAAAAGCCGCCAGTAAATTTTTCCGGGTAAGTAATTGAACAGGCGCATTAGCTGATAAGCTAAAATAGGTAATCACCAGGTCGCTATACTCTCCACCTGAATACGTTTGCTCATAAATTAAGACGCTATCGTGCACAACTACCTGGTAGGTTTGATGATTGTAAAAGCGGTAATCTTTTTTATTTATCCGAAAGCCCCTGAAGCCCATTGGATTAGCTTTAATAAGGGTATCAGGCGTGATAAGGGTAACTTCTCCTTCAAGAGACAGGTTTTTCCACCTGTAATTAGCCTGCCGGTTAGCAAAAGGAAATTCCAAATATCCACACTCGAAATCATGTGCTGAGAGGTAAAGCCCATTCTCCGGAAGGATGGAGTAGGTACTTAACGAATCGCTTGTATGCATTTGCCCACAGCAAATCCTAGCTGAAAGTAAGACCAGTACCATTATAAAATAGATTCTTAACGGACTTGTTTTCATGAGCTATGAAAAGGTTGCCATTGATACATACTCGATTGAATACCTTAGCCAACATACTTCGACAAACAGGTGCAGGGCAAACCTTATGCTACTGAGTATCCCATGTGTTAACCCTACTTAAGCCAATCAAGTCCATCTCAATCCTGAAGGTATACACAAAAGAAATACTAATCCTGGCTAGGCAACATGAGCCACACTTCTAGTTACAAAGGCCAAGTATGCTACAGGAATTAAGAAACATACGTTATTGAATTTTTCCGGTGATTTAGTCTATGCGTTACCTCTTGTAAAATGAACTCAATAGCACTTGGTGGAAAAGGCGAAACACAACTGACATTTATTTCACAAAGCGAATACTTTTCATGGGCTATGTCACTATTAATATGGTTGACAAAAAAGTCAGCATCCCAGATAACAGGCATTAATTCATTGGCAATTTCCAGATTTTTTTGAAGCTGAGGAACCCATGTATTTTCCATGATATCTTTCAGATCACTAAACAAGCCGCAGTTTTGGGTAAAATAGTAGCGTTTACTTGGGGGCAGAAACGTATTAGCCGCCTGGGTTGGTAATTGGTAGAGAGCATTAATTTCCTGGTACCCGAATCCGGCCACTTTATTGCCAGACAAATAACACCTGACCATGCCATTAGCCAGATGATTGTTCCAGGCTTGCTCTATCAGCAATCCATCATTGAGAAAATACGGTTTAAATTGGGTATAGAAATCTTGCCAGGAAAAGGTTTTTGCTTCATTTCCATTCTTAGCGTGGATGACCAGTACCTCCTCCGCTGTTGAACCTTTTACTATTTTGTAAACCCCATTCCCTCCGTTACCCCGGTATTGCTTTAATACCTTTGTTCCTGATTTAACTAATGACTCCCGGAACCGGGCAACAAAATCGTCATAACTTGCATATAATTCTGTTTTGCCTACCCAGCCTATATTTTGTGTTTTATAGAGAACGTCTTTCGTTCCTATTTTTACTATAACTTCTGGATGTGTTGACACAAAACAACCTTTATGAGATACATCCGCAAGCAGTGCATCCAGTTTTCGTCTGTCTTTTCCTTGCTCAATAGGGTTTACCCAAACTAACACGGCATCAAAATTCAGCAGATCTGTATACAGTGTATCTACCCAGCTATCATTATATAAAACGGATTGTACCTCAAACCCTTTTGCTAAAAATGTACTTGCCAGCTCCCTATACTTTTCCTCGGTTAAGGCATTTCTATCCCCATGAGTTTCCCCATAAATGAGGAAGGCAATACTATATGGTTTCATAGGAGTTTGCTTATTAGTTAGTACATGAACAATTTTCTATTAAATAACGTAGTTCTTTCCTAAGGCATCAGGATAGTATAAAATAATGTAACAGTCCTGCCAGGGCGCTTATGCCAATCCAGGGAATCATATCAATCTTGAACCGGTACATGGCTATAAAAGAGAGTATAATCCAGGCCAGACTAAAATAATCTACTACTCCTGCCCGGATGCCCTGAGGAAAGACCACCGCCTGACCAAAATATACTGTCAGATTCAGTACTACGCCTACCACTGCTGCGGTGACAATGCCCAAAATGGATTTTACGTTGGCATTGCTTTGGGTTTTCTCTATAATTGGTGCCCCTACCAGAATAAACAGGAAACAGGGAAGAAAAGTAAAGAAAGTAGTTGTGAGTAACCCCACCGTTCCCATGAGTAAAGATCCATTGAACTGATTAAATCCGGCCATAAATCCCACAAATGCTAATACCATAATCAATGGACCTGGCGTAGTTTCGCCTAACGCTAAGCCATCTATCATTTGCAAATTACTTAACCATTCAAATTTCTCTACGGTTACTTGTGCCACATAGGGAAGTACCGCATAGGCCCCACCAAAAGTAACTAAGGCCGCCTGGGTGAAAAATAAGGAAAGGGTTTTCCAGAAAGCAAAATCTTGCGTCAGGTAGTAAAACAACACAAAAGGAGCCACCCACAGCGCTAGTGCAATAAAAACTTGTTTGATTATGCGTTTTCCGTCAAATCCTGTTCCGGCTACTACACTCTCCGAATTCAGGTAATACTCAGCTTCATTAACTGTCTTTTTGCCTTCTTGCTTTTTTTGAATGAAAAGGGATGGATATACCTTTTGCCCGATAATAGCTACAAGGATAGCCGCCAAAATAATGTAGGGAAAGGGAATGTTAAAGAAGAATATGCCAATAAAACTCAGGGCTGCTATGGCATAATGAAAAGGAGTAAGCAGCGATTTTTTGCCTATCTTAATTAAGGCAAGTATGACAATGGCTACTACGGCAGGCTTTAATCCATAAAATAGCGCCGCTACCCAAGGTATGGTACCAAACGTAACGTAGACGATGCTTAAGCCCAGGAGAATAAAAACAGAGGGCAGCACAAACAATATACCTGCTGCCAAGCCGCCCCGGACTCCATGCAATAGCCAGCCAATATAAGTAGCCAGTTGTTGTGCCTCAGGTCCGGGAAGAAGCATACAATAATTCAGGGCATGCAAGAATTTAGAATCAGACACCCACTTCTTCTGATCCACTATAAACTGGTGCATAATGGCTATTTGCCCAGCAGGGCCTCCAAAGCTGATAAAGCCAAGTTTTAGCCAGAACAATAAGGCTTCTTTAAAACTTGGCTTCGGTATGGCTTTCGTTGTAGACGTGTTCATATTTCTAATATCTAAGTTAGCTGCATAGGCATTACTTCTCTTTTTTTCTTAAATCTATGTTATTGAAAAAGAAGAGGCGGATGGTATGATTATTATTAAACCGGTTTCCGGCCGGTAATTGCTGGAACAGATTCATATAGCCTAGCTGGGCATTTAATGTTTTGCTAAACTGATAGCCAAAGCCTACAAAGAAGCGGTTCTGATCAAAATAATTGTAGGTAATTTGTTTTCCTGCATTGATATGTATCTCATCATTGAACGCAAAGAAAGGGGTACCGGCTTCAATAAAATCTCCTTTTAACGGAATGAATATGCTCAATAAATAACGCAACCGGTAGTTAAAATTATACCCTTCTACTAAGGCATCGTTGGCTACTTTCCGGTTAAAGCGTTGTTCAAACCTTACCCATTGCATCATTTGTAATTTCTTTACCCGGCGTGTCCAGCTGAGCTGCTGCCAGGAACGGTGTTCGGGGCGAATGGTTTGCAGCCCTGCCGCCGGATAATGCGAAATATAGGCATATCCGGCAGTAAGGTTGATATGATGCGGAAGATGAAAAGTAATGCCAGGTCTGATGATAGTCGTACTCCAGCGTTCCAACAGATCGGTACGGCGGGCGTGTAAATCGAGCCATAAAGAAAATTTTTCGGAAAGCCTGGTTTGGTTAAAATACCCAAGCCAGACTTGTCCTTGCTCATGAATTTGCTTTGGTGCGGTTTGCGCGTGCGTCAGATCCGGACTGCACAGCAGTATACTGCCTAAACTAACTATTTTAACTAAACTAGACGTAACGAATATAGAAAGACTTTTCATCGTGTTCATTTATCAAGGAGTACTAGTAAAACCCAAATTATTTGTTGAATAACCCATCTACGGTAATTGCCACATAATATAATCCCCCGATGGTTGGGCCGGCAGCATATTGAATATACCGCTGATTAAATATATTGGACCCTCCTCCTTTAATGGTTGTTTTGTATTGCGGTAAACGGTAAGTGAGCTGGGCATCTATGGTTTGATACGCAGGTACAATACCGTTGGCTAGGGGGCTTTCCCACAGAAAAGCATCTTGCCAGCGCCATACCAGGTTAAATCCCAGATTTTTTACTACTTCCCGGTTTCCAAACGACAGATTGGTCGTCCAGACGGGTGTGTTAAATGCCGTGACAAAAATATCCCGTTCGTCGTTGGTAACGATGTTATTATAGTTCACATTTCCTGAAATGATAAACCGCTGCGCTATATTGTAGGTAATACCCAGGGAGGAACCAAAGTTATTGTACTTATTTTTTGCATTCGTATACACCCGGTAGCGTGTTTGGAGCGCATTCCGGTTAGCAGCCAGCATAGCAATTACTCCCTGATCGGTGCCCACCTGAAGGGTGTTATTGCCGGGTACGGCCACCTCAACCTGACCCAGGAAGCCATCATAGGTGTTGGTATAAGCATCTATATCTATCACCAGTTTATTATCCAGCAATATACTTTTGTAGCCTACTTCATAGGAAATAATCCGTTCGGGACGGGTAGACGAAAGGCTGGTTATTTCCAGCAAATCACGATTTTTTAAGGCTGCTTCATTGGCAGAAAGCCCACCTGTTACATCCCGGTTAACGGCCGCATTGAATGTGTTGACAGAAGAGAGCGTATATGAATTATCCAGATAACCTAAGCCTTCATTGATGTAAGACAACCCTCCTACTCTTCTTACATTCCCATTATTCACATAGGAGATTGCTTCAAAAAGTGCAGGAAAACGGAAGCCATTCTGCACAGAGGCCCGGAAATTATGTTTCTCTTTCAGTGTGTATACGGCGGCAATCCGTGGATTGATTTTAGGATCAAATTCAGGATTATAATCGAGGCGAAGGGAACCATATACCTTTAATTTTTCAGCAAAAAATGTTTTGGTAAGCTGTGCAAAGCCTCCTATTTTTTTGTAGTAAACATTGTTGCCACCTGGCAATGTCCGTTCGTCCAGTGGCCTGGAGAAATCTACAAAGTTGTTGCCATCCGGAATAACCTCGTATATGCGGGCATCGGCGCCTACCAGCAGGTTGGCAAACTTCAATTTATTAGCAAAGTCATATTGTGCATCGGCATGGTACATGCGGCTTTTTTGCTTTAGCCATGCCCCTCCGGTCTCCGGAGCCCCGGCAATTACTTTACCATGATCCCAGTTATTGATTGCCCGGATTGTGTTTTTCAGATTGGCATATTCAGCAGTGCCAGGTTCAGCTCTGCCTGCATCG
Organism: Rhodocytophaga aerolata; assembly: GCF_030503435.1. Classification (GTDB taxonomy): domain Bacteria; phylum Bacteroidota; class Bacteroidia; order Cytophagales; family 172606-1; genus Rhodocytophaga; species Rhodocytophaga aerolata. The sequence goes on along the minus strand of NZ_JAUKPO010000026.1, from coordinate 84,851 downwards.
GCTGCCCCTCTGGCTCGTTGCATAGCTGTGGCTAGGTCTGTTCCCTGGCTAAGTTCATTTTGCAGGGCAGTTTTAAATTTTGCTCCCCATTCACTGTTTGAGCCACCACCACTGATGTCTAAGTTATCGGACATTGGCTTGGCATTGAAAGAATTACCGGTATTCTCCAATGATACGTACGAACGGATAAAATAATTAGTCCCTTTCAGTTCCAGCTTATGGTTCTGCACGACCACATCGTCTAACTGGATCTTATTGCCACGCTGAAACACCCCATCCATCTGCCCAATGCGGTATCCATACGATAATTCTGCTTTTTCTGAAAGCTTGTAGTGTAAGGCTGCATCAAACTTTAGGTTGTCTACTTTAGGGCTGACAATGTCTCTCTCCCAATACCCGGTTCTGCGCACGAGAAATGTCTGGTTTCTACCTCCATACTGCACGCCACTAATTGTAACGGCATTATTATTTTCATCTCCATATTTATTCCAGGCATCGTAGGCCGGATTATTATCTCCCGAAAGTTCCGGAAAATTTGGGTTGGCTGTGTTCAGGGTATTGGGATTTTGGTCGGTAATGGTATTGGAACGCCAGTCAATACCTTGCATGTAGCTGGCGTTAATTTTAAAGGCCCACTTGTTATTAAAAGCTTTGGCGAAGCGGATAGCAGTTTCTGTTAATATACTTGGTTTGTAATCTATGCCATCTACATGATTCATTCCTGTTTTTTGATACAGACTCAATCCTGATATAAAAAGGGGCTTTTAGTAAGCAGGTTTGCCATTCCATTGATCGCATTCATGCCATATAAGGCAGAAGCCGCTCCTGGGGTAATTTCTACACTGGCTATATCTAATTCAGTGGGGCCAATGGCATTACCCAACGGTACTCCCAGGGTGGCTGCCTGCATATCTACGCCATCTACCAGCTGCATAAACCGGAAATTATTGGGAATATTAAATCCGCGTGTATTGGGCACTTTAAAGGTGAGGCTGGAAGTAGTCATCTGCACGCCTTTTACATTTTCCAGAGCATCATAAAACCCAGGGGCAGGGGAATCTTTAATTGCCCGTATATCGAGTTTTTCAATAGCCACCGGTGATTTTAGTATACTTTCCTCCATGCGGGAAGCTGTTACTACTACCTCTTTGCCCAGCATGGTTTGAGTCAGGAGAGCTACCTGGATATTAGAATCTGTACCTTTTACTTCAAATTCCCTTGGCTCGAAACCTACCATGGAAAAAACCATGATGAATGGAAATTTGAGCCTGGTTTTTAAGGTAAAATTTCCTTTTCCATCTGTCACCGTGCCCGAAACTGTTCCTTTGATGAGTACATTTACACCTGTCAGGGGCTCTTTGCTGTCATTGTCTGTAACCTGACCGGAAATAACAATTACATTGTCCTGGGCATTTAAAGGAAGGTGATAGAGTAGTAAAAACAATACAAATAACAGAGGCAGTCGTATAAATTTAATCATAGTGGTTTGGTTAGCGGGAGCCGGTACTCGTAAAACACTCCCAAATGTATGCTTGCAACAATTTATTATAGGGTTCTCACTATTGCTGAAAAGTATGCTTTTCAGATTGTTGAAAAGGTATGATCTTCATTGCCTTCCTATCTATTTTAAACAATACTGTGCAGACATCTACCGATCGCATGGATAAGTAGTCTTTTGCTGACACAATAATACTGGCTCTTGGGGGAGGAAAATAGAACAGAATTTACTCTTTTGTATGCTTTTTACTTTTTGGTAAATTTTTTCTGTAATCGGAAGGATTTTTTCCGGTGTGTTTTTTGAAAATGCGGGTGAAATGGCTTTGGTCAGAAAAACCCGTCAAATAGGCTATCTCAGATAAGGAGTTGGAGGTGGTATGAAGCAGGTCTATGGCTTTTTCGATACGTAAGTTGCGGATGTACTCCCCAAAAGACATATTATTGAAATACTTGGAAAACTCCCGGGACACATACGCCGGATTTACTTGTAAGCCTTCTGAAATCTCTTTCAGACTTAAGCTTAAATTAGTATCTATCTGATCCTGGATGATCTCTTTTAATTCTTTGGCCCAGGAGGGAATTTTAAGGGCTCCTTCCTTCTGCTGCATATAGGTATTGAATACTTGCAGTAACAACTGCTCTGTTGGGTTTAGGGTGTGTTTTTCTTTCTGCAAATATTTAGCCCAGCTATAGAGCGCATCATAAATCAGCATTCCTTGTTCCAGCAATTCATAATCATCGGTATAGTTAAAAGCCAGTCCGGCAGAGATAGCCCACAAACCCGACGACTGGCTTGCCACTGAGTGATCATCTGTATCGGCACCCCGGACAATGGGAGCTATCGCCTGCAAGGCAGGATCGGTGAGTGCGTATTTTTGAAGAAAATAATCAAACGTGCATCGGTCTTCATAGTGGGTAAATTCCACGCCGGGTATATCAAATGGTATAGCTTCCATTTCCTTTGCCTGTTGTAGCACTTCTTTATCAGGCACAAAGATGATTTGAGCCTCTTTATCAATAAACCGTTTGATCAGCCAGGGGCAAGCAATGCGGTCTATCTTCGGGCGTTCGCGGGTAATCCATTTCATATCCTTTTCTACCTATTAATTTTACTGTTGGTATAGATCTACTTTCCAACTCTTTTTGTTTTTTTACCTATAGTAATTCTGTATCATATGGTAAGTAACAGCATCAGAGAGGGTGGTACTATCCAAAATTTTCACTGTTGCTTCCTGTACTTTTAGCATAGTCAACCGGATAATGCAGTTTTCCTCTTGTATACATTCTACACAAGGTGTGTATGCCTGACGGCTTGAGCATAACGGATTGACTAAAGGATCATCAATTATACGGATCACCTGACCAATAGTAATATCTTTTGGACTTTTTAGCAAGCGGTAACCGCCCAATCGTCCCCGGCTACTATACAACAAGCCATTCTTTTTTAATTCTACTAAAATGGCTTCCAAAAATTTTTTAGGAATGTTTTGTCTAGTGGCAATATCAGCAATAATCATAGCTTCTACCGGGTTCTGGGCAAGCAGGATCAAAGCTTTTAAGGCATATTTTGCTTTTTTAGATAACATATTTTTAGATATATAGGTTATAAAAAATGAAGTAATCAACAAATTTAATCTATATTATTCCTATAGAGATTTGGAAATATAAAAAAGTTTTTTTTACCTTTGACGCATCAATGAGAATATTTTTAAAAAAAGGGCTATCTATTTTATAGCTAGCTTCTCAATAACAAGTGGTAACTCTTGTTCCGAATTAGATTGTAGTCATCAGTTAAACAAGACACCTATGAAAAATCCTTCACCAGTTGAGTACGTGTGGTACTACCCAATAGCCGGCAACGACATAGTTCATCAGGCTAAGAAAAGCCAGAGTAAGAGGCGCTGTTGTTGCTAACAAAGCACAGCATTAAACATTCCGATTTCAACTTTCCTATAGTAGCTACCTAAGGTGTATTCCAAAGGGTCGCGTGTCCGAGTGGTCAGGTATGGGTCTGCAAAACCTTCTACAGCGGTTCGATTCCGCTCGCGACCTCTTTTTAAAAGGAATGAAATCAACACCTGATATAAATAGCTTCTGTTTTCAAAAGGCTAATCGCTGAGAATACTGAATAACAGCTTAGCCAACGTGTATAAAACCATAAACCACAACACCTATGAACACTCCTAAAAATACACAGCTTAGTACGTTGCAAGTTTCTGCCAAATGCATCACTAACCTCAAGCATGCACAAGGTCGTTGTTGCTGTTGTCGCTAGCCTTCCTGTCTTGATTTAACCAAACCTGGTCAGATCAACGCATTTACAGGGATGGTAGTGTTTACACAAGCCACCTCCCACCCTAACTTCTTACGCCTGCTATTATAGCAGATTATATAACAGACAAAATAGCTATCTGCCCTTTGGCAGGTGGATAAAATAGTATTGCCTCAAAAGTAGACTTCAACATACAACATGAAATATATTTTACTGATTGCCCTCCTGCTAGGTGGAGTGGGCGTTTATGCACAAGATTCGGTGGTTACCGGAAAGGTCACTGATGCCAAAGGCGAGCCACTGCCTGGGGTGAATGTGGTGTTCAAAAATACCAATTCCGGCACCGTTACGGATATTGATGGAAAATACAGTATCAAAACAGTTCCAGGCGGTACCAGCCTGTACTTTAGCTTTGTTGGCTTTAAAACCCAGGAAGTCGCCATCAACAACCGCTCTGCTATTGATATCTCCCTGGTTAGCGATGATAAACTGCTGGAAGAAATTGTAGTAACCGCCGTAGGCATTGAAAGTAAAACCAAAGCGCTGGGTTACAGTCTGGCAGAAGTAAAAGGTAAAGATATTGTGAATGCCCGTGAACCGAATGTAGTAACGGCCTTAAGCGGAAAAGTGGCCGGTGTGCAGATCGGCAACAGTGGCGGCTCTCCAGGAGGTTCTGCTACTGTACGTATCCGGGGAAACTCTTCTTTATTGGGAAATAACTCTCCTTTGTTTGTACTGGATGGTATTCCTGTAGACAACTCCATTCAGGATATTCTGGGAAACATCACCAATGTAAATTCTCTGGCTACCCCTTCCAACCGGGCCGTAGATATTAACAGTGACGATATTGAATCGGTAACGGTACTGAAAGGTCCTGCGGCAGCGGCTTTATATGGAATCCGGGCAGCTAATGGAGCTGTTATTATTAACACTAAACGGGGCTCTAAACACACCGATCAGCCATTCCATGTATCGTATTCCGGTTCCTTCACGGTAGATGAACTCAACCGTCGGGTACAACCTCAGCAAACGAAGTTCTCCAATGGATTAAATGGCCAATATATAATACCAGGTCAGACTGGTTCCGATGAAAGCTGGGGTGCTTTGCTGGATACACTTACCTATTCAGGCATTCCCAATCAATTCGATAAAAATGGGTTGATTGTCGGGCAGAATGATCCACGTTCCAATGGTATTCCGGTGAACAGGTATAATAATGTAGATAATTTTTATGTAAAAGGAAAAACGCAAAGCCATCACGTAAGTGTATATGGCAATACCGAAAAAGCAGGCTATTACTTCTCTGCCGGACGTTTATACCAGACAGGCGTGATTCCTACTACCGATTTTTACCGGTCTACCTTCCGATTTAACGGCGATTATAACGTAACAGATAAATTCAAAATAGCTGGGGGTATGAACTACATTAATTCCGGAGCCAACAACCGGGCGTTGATGGGTGGCTTCAACACCAACGTGGTACGGGCATTAATCAATACACCGCCAAACTTTGATATTACCAATGGCCTGGACAAACCCTGGAGTAATCCTGAATCCTATCTGTTGCCGCCTACCAATGCCAAACCCTGGGGAGACTCCCGTTCGTATGCCAATGGCCGCGGCTGGGATAGTCCCTACTGGTCACTGAATATGAACCCGCAATACGATGAGGTGAACCGCTTTATCAGTTTTGCAGAGGCTAACTATGAAATACTTCCCTGGCTGAAATCCACCTTCCGCTACGGATTAGACAGCTATACGGATGTACGCAAAGGGGGCTTCAGCCGCGGCACTTCCGGCGTTCCTACTGGTACCATTAACGATGTAAACTATACCCGCCGAGATTATAACACGGATTTTATCCTGACCATTGCCCCAGAGTTAGGCGGTGATCTGAAACTTTCGGTATTGTTGGGGCATAACTTCTACAACTCGTTCCGCAACCAGATCAATACCCGGGGAGATGGTTTAATTGTACCTGGCAACTTCAATATTTCCAATGCGTCTACCTCTACCTCTTTCAACCAGACCCTCCGCCGGCAACTGGTGGCAGGCTATGCCGATGTACGCCTGGATTATAAAAACTGGTTGTTTGTAGAGTTAACCGGACGTAACGAATGGACTTCTACGCTAGCCAAAGGCAAAAACTCCTTCTTCTATCCTTCTATTAATACCAGCTGGGTATTTACAGATGCCTTGGGAATCAACAGTTCATGGTTGTCTCTGGGCAAAGTACGGGCTACCTATGCACAGGTAGGAAATGATGCCGATCCGTATTCGCTGCTAACGTATTACAACAATGCCAATGCATCCGGCTGGATTCAAGGCGGTATTAACTTTCCTTTCAACAACCAGGCTGGCTTAGCCTACTCCAATACCCTGGGCAATCCGAATTTAAAGCCTGAACGGATTTCAACTTGGGAAGTAGGCACCGATCTGCAGTTTCTCAGAAACCGTGTTGGCCTGGAAGCAGTCTATTACAACAACCTAAGCCAGGACCAGATTATACCTGTAGCCATTCCTTCTTCTACCGGATCGCAGTTTAACCTGATTAATGCTGGTGAAATTTCTAACAAAGGCGTAGAGTTAACTCTGCGGGCTACGCCAGTTGAAACTCCCGGCGGCTTCACCTGGGATGCATCAGTAGTCTATTCAAAAAACATCAGCAAAGTGTTGTCTCTGACGGAAGGAATCAATAATGTGAGCCTGGGTGGTATCTGGATGGAAGCCAGAGGCATGGTAGGCAAGCCCTATGGTGTATTTTATGGCATTGATGTAAAGAAGAATGAAAACGGACAAGTGCTGATTGATGATCAGCCAACCCTGGCCAACGGCAATCCTAATTCCAATTATGGTTATCCGGTTGTAAATACCTCTTTCACGGAGATTGGCGATCCTAACCCAAAATTCAATGCAGGTTTACGCAATGAGTTTACTTATAAAAACTTTGCTTTCTCTTTCTTCCTGGACACCCGCTATGGCTTTGATATATTCAATGCCCCACGCCTGCAGATGGTATTCAATGGGGTGGATAAATCTACCGAAAACCGCGGACAAGACTATGTATTTGAAGGGGTAAAAGCCAGTGAAGGCACACCTAATGATGTTTCCGTAAAAATTGGCCAGGCCTGGTACCGCCGCACCTTTGATATTCAGGGCTTATACATTGAGAAAGACCTGTACTGGCTGCGTTTGCGGGATGTAAACTTCACCTATACCTTGCCAGAAAAGTTGATTGCCCCTTTGAAACTTTCCAGAGCCAGCATCACCCTAACAGCCAGAAACTTCCTGTTAGCGACCAACTACACTGGTTCCGATCCGGATCTGGGAACACGCAATGGCCTTAGCAATTTCTCAGGGATTGACTTCTGGACCACGCCCAATACCCGCAGCTACGGAGCCTCTATCAATCTTACTTTCTAATCCAGGATGTGTGAACTGTAAACAATTGAATGTGCTGACAACTGATAACAGCCTTTGTATAAGCCACCTTATAGAATCTTTGGTATGGGGAGCCGGTTTGTGCGGATTCTATACAGGGGCGTTGCAAAGGCGAGGCCCACCCGGCCTTGAAGGCAAAAGCTTTCCATAAAGTGCACCTTCAATGCTTAATACACATAGTAAATTTTATAACCGAATAAAATCATTTAGAAATATGAACAAGAAATTCCTTCCACTCAGGAAATTATATATACTACCGCTCACCTTGTTTGTCCTGTTGCTAAGCTCATGCGATTTGCAGGAAGCTAATGTAAACCCTAATGTACCGGCAGAGGCTCCCTTAAGTGTCGTGCTCACCGGAGCACAGGGCACACTGGCCTATAACCTGGGGCTGGATGCCGGATTATTGTCAGCAACGGTAATGCAGCAGGCTGCAGGTTCCAATGGCGATGCTACCGCTAACGATAACTATACGGCTATTCCCGGCCGCTTCAACGGTATATGGGTGAATTTTTACAGCAATGTACTGAAAGAGTTGAGTATCATTATCGACAAAGGTCAGACTACCAATGCTCCATATTACACAGGTATTGCCAGAGTCTTAACGGCCTTTACCTATGGCACCTTAACAGATACTTTTGGGGATATTCCTTTTAGTAGTGCTTTACAGGGTAGAGAAAATACAGCTCCTACGTACGATTCTCAGCAGCAAGTATACGAAGGTATCCAGACATTACTAGACCAGGCAATTGCTGATCTAAATCAGCCGGCTACTTCCTTTACTACAGCACCTCCAGGAGCAGATGATCTGGTATTTAAAGGAAATGTGCAAAACTGGTTAGCCGTAGCCTGGACACTCAAAGCCCGCTATGCCTTGCATTTGAGTAAACTGGACGCTACTACAGCGGCCACTCAGGCACTGGCGTATTTGTATGAGGGTGGACCAGATGGAAAATACAGAGGAATAACTACCAATGCAGGAGATGCACAGGTGGTTTTTGGGGCCGCCCAGACCAATGCCAATCCTTTTTACCAGCAAAACACCTCCCGTCCGGGTTGGGTAGGCTTGGGCGCTTCGTTTGTCAACTTATTAAACGGCAATGAAGTAACAGCCCCCAGCACCCAGGAGTCTGCCGCTGTAGTTGATCCCCGCAGAGCTTATTTTGCTACACCCTATCAACCCGGAAAATACCGTGGCGGAGTAGCCGGTATTCCAGGTGCCTTCTCCCTGATTGGTCCCTATTATGGCTCTACTACTTCACCGGTGGCTTTCATTACCTATGCAGAAGCTAAGTTGATTGAAGCAGAAGCCCGGCTGATCTTAAATGCATCTGATCCCAAGGCACAAACAGCTTTAACTGAAGCAGTAACTGCCTCTTTCAATAAAGTAGTAAGCAATGCAGCTGATCCAGATGCTATAGCGGAAAAACGGGCTGCATACCTGGCTGCTAAAGCCACTTTAACCGGGGAGTTTGCAATTGATCTAAAAACGATTATCACCCAGAAATACATTGCCTTGTTTCTTCAACCAGAACCCTGGGTAGATTACCGCCGGACCGGATATCCGGAATTACCTCTGGCGGTAAATGCTACCCATAGCCTGAATCCCGGTGGCCAGATTGCCAGGCGCTTTCCTTATCCACAGGATGAACAATCGCTAAACAAGCAATTACCTGGACCATCCAACTACCAGGAACCCCGCTTATGGTGGGACAAACCTTAATTTTTTACTCCTTAATAACAACTATTTGAAAGCGCTACCTATGAGTAAAAATAAATTAATCGTATTCTTTGTATTGCTGGTCAGTCTGAGTTTTGTACAGTCTGTTCCTCAAAAAGAGGCAGAAAAGAAAGCGGCTGCCAAACCTAATTTGATTGTCATTCTGGTAGATGATCTGGGCTTTTCGGATATCGGCTGCTATGGCTCGGAGATCAGTACGCCCAACCTGGATAAGATGGCACAAGGCGGATTGCGCTTAACACAGTTCTACAACACCTCCCGCTGCTGCCCCAGCCGGGCTGCCTTACTTACTGGTTTATATCCGCACCAGGCAGGCGTAGGCAGTATGAATGCAAATCTGGGTACGCCTGCCTATCAGGGCTACCTTAATAAGCAAAGCATAACCATTGCGGAAGGCTTGAAAACCCAGGGCTACTTTACGGCATTGTCTGGCAAGTGGCACATAGGAAACGAGCCGGACCAGTGGCCTTCTGCCCGGGGTTTTGACAGAACGTTCAGCTTAATTGGAGGTACCAGCAACTACTTCTATCCCCATCCTTACAAACTGCGGAAAGATGACTTCTTTATTCTGAATGGAAAGAAACTGGACAATTACCTTACAGAAGCAAAACCGGATGGGTACTATCTGACCAATGAAATTACCGATTATGCCTTGCTTTTTCTGGACGAAGCCAGAGCCGAAAAGAAGCCCTTTTACCTGCATATTACCTTTAATGCTCCACATTTTCCGCTGCAAGCATTACCAGAAGACATAGCCAAGTACCGGGGGAAATATAAAAAAGGCTGGGATGTCATCCGCACAGAACGTTACCGGAAACTATTGAAGCTAGGCGTGATTAAACCAGAGTGGAAACTATCTCCCCGTGATTCACTAGTGCCTGCCTGGAACCAGCTTCGAGCAACAGAGCAAGATGCCTGGGATCTGAAAATGGCGGTATTTGCAGCAATGGTAGACCGGGTAGACCAGAACATTGGCCGTATCCTGGATAAGCTGAAAGAAACCGGTGCCGATCAGCATACGTTGATTTTGTTTATGTCCGATAATGGCGCAAGCCACGAATATGCTTTTCCCTTATGGAAGCAAACAGAAGAAGTGACCAAACAGGTAAAAGACTTGCCGGCTGACAATCGTAATTCCTTTGTTACTTACGAGTATAACTGGGCCAATGTGAGCAATACGCCTTTTCAGTCTTTTAAGCACTGGGAGCACGAAGGAGGCATCAGCAGTCCGTTTATTGCCTATCTGCCAGGAACCATTAAACCAAATTCATTCAACCATCAACCTGCTCATTTAATTGATGTACAAGCCACCTTATTTGACTTAGCAGGCGTGAAATATCCGAAAACTTTCGAAGGCAATACGCTTACACCTGCCCAGGGATTATCTCTGAGGAATGTACTGGAAGGCAAACCCTGGACCGGGCATGAGGTGCTGTACTGGGAACACCAGGGCAACCGGGCAGTACGTCAGGGAAAATGGAAGATTGTATCCAGCTATCCAGAAAACCGCTGGCGCTTATTTGATCTGGAAACAGACCGCACGGAACTAAACGACCTAAGCCAGTCTAATGCGGCCAAACTCCAGGAATTAATTGGCTTGTATGAAAAGTGGGCACCTAAGGCAGGTGTACAAGAATGGTCTACCATCAGCCAGCAGAATAACTAACGCTAACGACAAAGTATGCCAGTACCGATAACAGCCTTCACAAAAGCCGCCTTATATAATCTTCGGGTCAGCATAGGCCCTGTGCGGATTGTATACAGCGGTGCTGTGAATTCAGGGCCTGTCCGGCCCCGGAGGACAAAAGATTGCGGTATGAGAGATGTTCACGGTTGGCTCCGCAATTTTCAAGACATGTTACTAAGAATGGTTTTCCGATGTTGCTGCCCGTGAACTGCATTTCAACTTCATATATAAGAGTAAAACGAGCTTAATGAAAGATATGACAACAGCCTTGACATAAGCTGCCTTATAGAATCTTTGGCATAGGGAGCAGGTTTGTGTGGATTCTATACAGCAGTGTTGGCAAGGCGGGGCCTGTCCGGCCCTGGAGGACAAAAGCTTCCGATAAGAACTACTTTCAACGCTTGTGCTACTACTTCTATCACCTTTAAACATTCTTCCCATGACACATATCCATTCTTCTATACAATCAACTGATATTGCCCAGTATCTGCATTCACATCCCTATGTAAATGGCGCCATTAGCCATAAGAACAATCATTATTTACTGGCCTTGTCCCTGCAACTGGAGGCGATCGATGTGTTTATTAAATCACTCCAAAATAGTAATACCATATTAGCTATACATCAGCCTACTAACTCAAAGGAAGCTACTATTTCCATTCATATAACAGAGGTAGATAGCAGTGTAATTATTGAGGATTTAACCACAGCATTTACTAAAGTATCGCAGTACCTGGAGTATCTGGAAGTGAAGAAAGACTATGCGCCTGGGTATGTACCAGCTCATCTGTCGCAATGGTTAGTAGAAACAAATTCTGCTAAATAATTCCTAAACTTTATCCAACTATCCGCTATATGAAAAAGCGCAACGTTTCTTATAAAACTATAGGGCTGGCTGTATTTCTTCTGACCCTAACCTTATCGGTTTTGCTGACTACCGGCTTTCATTTCAAAGATACTACTGCTGCTAATGAAAGCAACAAATTCCTTCCTCCAACGGCTAAACCGAATATTATTGTAATTCTGGCAGACGATCTGGGCTATAGTGATCTGGCATCGTATGGGAATCCGGTTGTAAAAACACCCAACATTGATGCCTTAGGCAAAGAGGGTGTGCGGTTTACGCAAGCCTATTCCTCTGCGCCTATATGCAGCCCTTCCCGGGCAGGATTGCTGACTGGACGCTACCAGCAACGGTTTGGTTTTGAGTTTCTGGTACCCCAAAGTACCGGCATCAAACCAACGCCGGAGCAACTGCAAAAGTATGCGGCTTTCTCTAAACAAGTAGGCTCATCGCAGGAACCTGGCATTGAGGAAGAAGCCTTTAATAAAATCAGAAAAGGCTTACCTGATTCAGAAATTACACTGGCGCAACTATTAAAGAAGAACGGCTATAAAACAGCGGCTATTGGCAAATGGCATGTGGGGGAAACAGACGGCTTTTATCCGCAACAAAAAGGCTTTGATTACCATTATGGATTTTATAGCGGCCTTAGCTTATATGCAGTGGAGAATGATCCTGCGGTAGTAAACAAACATTTACCCTGGGCCTTAAGTGAATATGCTGCCTGGCACCGCAACGGCTCCAACCGGATTGTCCGTAATAACCAGGATGTGGAGGAAAAGCAGTTCCTGACCGATAAATTTGCCGATGAAGCCATTAGCTACATTGAACAGAACAAAAACAACCCGTTCTTTCTGTATTTGCCATTCAATGCGCCGCATGATCCTTTCCAAGCAAAAAAGAGTGACTTTGACAAATATCCGCAAGTAAGTGATTCTACCAAACGGGTGTACTATGGTATGATCAGCGGCCTGGATAATGCCGTAGGAAGAATCCATAACAAGCTGAAAGAACTGGGCCTGGATAAAAACACCCTAATTGTTTTTACCAGTGATAATGGCGGGGCAACGTATACCAGAGCAACAGATAACGCACCGCTCAAAGGTGGAAAACTATCACATTTTGAAGGCGGCTATAGTGTGCCTTTCTTCATCAAATACCCTGGTAAAGTGCCTGCCGGAAAAGAGTACAACCTGCCGGTAAGTTTACTGGATGTTTTTTCAACTACTGCAGCCGTAGCCGGCGTAAGCCTCCCGGCTGACAAAGAATATGATGGGGTAAATCTGCTTCCTTATTTAAATAACCAGAGTCAGGGCCGTCCGCATGAAACGCTGTTCTGGCGGAGTGGCTATTCCAAAGCCGTCCGCAAAGGAGACTATAAACTGTATATCAATGAACGCAACGGCAAACAGCTTCTTTTTAATCTGGCAAACGACCGTTCAGAAACCAAAGATCTTTGTGGAGAACAACCAGAAAAGGTAAGAGAATTACTGGCTGCTCTGCAAACCTGGGAAAACAAGGTGCAGAAACCCACCTGGCCCAGCCGCAACAATTCTACCATTGAGGTACAGGGAGAAAGATATTATTTCCCAATCTGATACATATAAACCAGGAAAAGTTATGAAATACATTGCAGCCAAAGACACTGTTATCCTATTCAAAAAACTGCTGGTGACACTGGCCCTGTACCTGATTCCGGTTTTGTTTGTGTGGGCTAGCTTAACACTTGTAAAAAAGCTCCGGGGTACTGAACCTGCTTCCACAAAGCCAACGGAGCAACTGCAGGTAGTGGACAACTAATCAAGCAGATCAACATACATCATCTATTTATTTTCACAGCTAAAATATACGCATATGGAATTAGTAAAAGAAATCTTTCAACACCTCAATGGCTGGGGATTAACCGCCATCTTATTCATTGTGGGCATACTTGAATTTTCATTTGGTCTCTATAAAAAATGGAAACTGAACGATAAACTGGTAGACCTGGCCAGTATCCTGTTTGGCAAACTGCTGATGCCGGTGCTAGTATCCTATTTTGCTTTACAACTGCTTCCCAAAGTGGCTCCCGAATATAAAGAAATATTTAACTGGGTGCCCTTCTGGTGGGGTTTCTTCATTATTTGCATTGCCGATGACCTTACCCAATACTGGTATCACCGCCTTCACCACGAAATACCCTGGTTATGGAAGTTCCACCGTACCCATCACTCAGCCCCCTATATGGGCATGGCCATGGCAAGCCGGCAAGGCTTTTTCTATACACTTTTGTTTCCGCAAACCTATGTCACCACTACCCTGGTATTCCTAGGCTTGGGTGTTCCGGCACTGATAGCCAGAGGAGTGAAAGGACTAATCACGATGATGGCACATTCCAGCATCAAGTGGGATAAACCTTTTTACGATAACAAATGGCTGCACCCGATTGCCTGGGTAATGGAAAGAACGATTTCCACCCCAGCCACACACCATGCCCACCATGCCGCCCATGACCGCGATGGTATCGGCCACTACAATGGCAATTATGGCAATATGTTTTTCCTGTGGGATGTGATATTCGGCACTGCAAAAATCACCAGACAATATCCGGAGGAATATGGACTGGAAGAATATCAGGATGATTCCTGGTACTCACAAGTGCTCTATCCGCTAGTAAAGTCCGACAAACCAGGCAGTGAGTTAGCGGAGTAAAGTTACGCTACATAAAGATGAGGCTGTCAGTAGTATTTATAAATGTATTCTCTTAAATTCAATACTTACAACAATAATTAAATGAAAACCGCCTATTACTTGAGTATTCTGTTGTTTTGCTTGTCTGCAGGAGCAGTGGGGTTACTTACTGCTTTTCAGCCCAGACAAACGTCTTCCCGGCAATCTGCTACCAAACCCAATATAGTATTTATTATGGCTGATGACCTGGGCTATGGCGATATTGGGGCTTTTGGGGCAAAAGATATCCGTACACCAAATATTGATGCATTAGCTCAGAAAGGCATCAAATTTACTGAATTTTACTGCCCTTCCCCAGTTTGTAGTCCTACGCGTGCCGGTTTACTGACTGGCCGGTATCCCCGCCGCATGGGAATAGATGGCGTATTTTTTCCGGAAAGTTTTACAGGCATTCCTCAATCAGAGGTTACCATTGCTGAAGCATTAAAAGAACAGGGATACCGCAACAGCATCATTGGAAAATGGCATCTGGGGCATCATTTGCAATATTTACCTTTGCAAAATGGTTTTGATGAATACTTCGGTATCCCTTATAGCAATGACATGATGGGTACGGTATATATGCGTGGAAATGAAGTAGCCGACTATAAAGTAGATCAGCGGTATACTACTAAAGTGTATACTGAAGAAGCGGTCAAATTTATTGAGAAAAATAAAAATAAGCCTTTCTTTCTGTATCTGGCCCACACCATGCCCCATGTGCCCATTTATGCTTCCCCAGAGTTTGAAGGCAAATCGAAAAGAGGTTTATATGGCGATGTAATAGAAGAACTGGACTGGAGTGTAGGACAGGTAGTACAGGCATTAAAGAAAAATGGAATAGAAGAAAATACCCTCGTAGTATTTACCAGTGACAACGGCCCCTGGATGGCTTTTGATGTAGAAGGCGGTTCACCTGGCCCGCTTCGGGAAGGCAAACAAACTACCTTTGAGGGAGGCATGCGGGTACCAACGGTAGCCTACTGGCCTGGAAAAATCAAAGCCGGCACTGTCTACGATAACATAGCTACCCATTTTGATTTCTTTCCTACTTTCCTGAAGCTAGCCGGAGTAACAAATTACCAGTCCAAAAAACCATTAGATGGGGAAGACATCACACCTGTTTTAACAGGCACTGGCCAGCGTAAAGGCGACGAACTGCTGTATTATTTCAATGGCCAGCTACAGGCTTACCGCAAAGGCGACTGGAAAATCAAGTTCCCCTATGCTGGAAATAAAGGAATACTGGGAGTAAAAGATGTAGCGGCCCATGATACGTTGCTGTTTAACCTGAAACAAGATGTAGGGGAGCAACAGAACGTACTGAAGGCCAATCCGGCCAAAGTAAAAGAGTTGCTGGCGGCTTTAGAAAAATACAAAGCAGGAATTGAGCCTGCCCAAAGTCTGGTACAACGCATGCCTGCCGATGAAAGCCATAAACAGAAATACCTGGAACGGAAGGCCAAAATGGCTACTTCCAACGAATAAATTACTAAATTTGATTGTCTGCCACCATTCGTTCATACCTAATGAAACAAGGATTAAAATTTCTCTACCACGTCCTGCCTGCGTATAGTTTGCTTTTACTGGCTGCCTGCCAATCCGGGCAGAAAACAGAAACAGCCGAAGCTGAAAAAAACACAGCCAGTCTTGTAGCAACAACAGCAAATGATACGCTTTCCTGCCACAGTACCATTCCCAGCCGGTTTCCATTACAGCAAACTACTGCTCAAACAGTGTCTGTGGCAAATGATAAGGCTGGGTCGGCAAATGGAGAAGATTCGCCTAAAGGGATGGTGTGGATACCTGCAGGATCGTTTCAGATGGGTGCCGATAGCAAAGATGCCCGTAAGGATGAGTTTCCTAAACATAAAGTATCCGTAGACGGCTTCTGGATGGATGAGCATGAAGTAACCAATGCTCAGTTTGCCGAATTTGTAAAAGCCACTGGCTACCAGACCACCGCCGAACGTAAGCCAGACTGGGAAGAATTGAAAAAACAACTGCCTCCCGGCACACCCAAACCTTCTGAGGATGTACTCGTAGCCAGTTCTCTGGTATTTACGGCACCTTCACAACCAGTAGCCTTAAACAATGTAGCCCAATGGTGGAGCTGGGTAGCCGGTGCTGACTGGCGGCATCCCGAAGGCCCCCATAGCAGCATCAAAGGCAAAGAACAGCATCCGGTGGTACATATCTCCTGGGACGATGCGGTAGCTTATGCCAAATGGGCTGGCAAACGTTTGCCAACAGAAGCAGAATGGGAATGGGCGGCCAGAGGAGGTAAAGAGAATACTGTATATCCGTGGGGCAATGAAGGCGTAGAAGTTGGTAGTTTTAAAGCTAACACCTGGCAAGGGCGTTTCCCGGATCAAAATACGGTAAAAGATCAGTTTTATACGACAGCCCCGGTGAAGACCTTTAAACCCAATAACTTTGGATTATATGATATGGCTGGCAATGTATGGGAATGGTGTAGCGACTATTACCGGGCCGATTACTACCAGACAGTAAATAAACCTGACGGTGTAAAAAATCCCAAAGGTCCTGCCCAGAGCTACGATCCGGAAGAGCCAACGGTGCCCAAACGGGTGCAACGCGGAGGTTCTTACCTGTGTCATGATTCGTATTGCAGTTCTTACCGCAATTCTGCCCGTATGAAATCAAGTCCAGATACCGGACTTTCTCACACAGGATTCAGGTGTGTATACTAAGTGGAGAAAGATTATTAGAACGGCAGCCAAAACTTAGCAAATAGAAAAAACCAGATTTGGGCTACCTTTCAAACTGAATCAACAAGTTATTAAAACTCTCCTGCTACCTATTAGCTTATTCAATGAACAGCCTTTTCTCATATGACTGTTCCTGCAAACTGGCCTACCCTACTCTATAAATGTTGTGAATTTGATTAAGGTAAAATAATAATATAGGTATCCGTCCGGTAAAGTTCACCAGCCCTACCGGACGAATCGCTTACATCCCCAAAATCCAAGCAAAAATTAACGGAGCAACAATGGTGGCATCCGATTCAACGATATACTTCGGTGTGTGAATGTCTAGTTTTCCCCAGGTAATTTTCTCATTGGGTACTGCCCCAGAATAAGAACCATATGAGGTGGTAGAATCTGAAATCTGACAAAAATAGCTCCAGAAGGGCACTTCGTGCATTTCCAAATCCTGATAAAGCATAGGCACCACGCAAATAGGAAAATCACCTGCAATACCCCCGCCAATTTGGAAGAAGCCTATACCTTTCCCTGCCGAATTATGACGATACCAGTCAGCCAGCCAAGCCATATATTCAATGCCGCTTTTCATGGTGCTCGCTTTTATTTCCCCTTTAATAACATACGAAGTAAAAATGTTCCCCATCGTGCTATCTTCCC
This sequence comes from Rhodocytophaga aerolata, assembly GCF_030503435.1. Lineage (GTDB taxonomy): Bacteria > Bacteroidota > Bacteroidia > Cytophagales > 172606-1 > Rhodocytophaga > Rhodocytophaga aerolata. Next base: position 67,274 of record NZ_JAUKPO010000026.1, on the reverse strand, counting down.
AGCCAGGCACAACAATAGGTAGATTCTTTTCGGCCGCCGCAATCATCCAGCTATGCTCAACAGGGATTTCGTAATTCTCTTGCATGGCTCCACTCAATAAAAGCTTATACATAAACTCATGTGGAAAATACCGCTCTCCTTTCTGATCAGCGTCTTGCCAGATCTTATGAATATGCTTTTGAATCCGACGAAAAGCTTCCTCTTCAGGAATACAAGTGTCTGTTACCCGGTTGTAGCCTTCTTCTAATAAATCCCACTCATCCTGTGGACTAAGATCCCGGTAATTAGGAATACGTTTATAATGAGAGTGAGCTACCAGGTTCATGATATCTTCTTCAAGATTGGCACCTGTGCAGGAAATAATTGACACTTTGTCCTGACGGATCATCTGCGCCAGAGAAATGCCCAATTCTGCTGTACTCATGGCACCTGCTAAAGTGATCATCATTTTGCCTCCGGCATCCAGGTGTGCTTCATACCCTTTGGCTGCATCTATCAAGGCAGCGGCGTTAAAATGCCGGTAGTTGTGTTCTATAAATTGAGAGACTGGTCCTTTTACTTTGCTCATTTTTTGCTAAATTTTTTTGGCGCAAAGGTAGGACAATTTAAAGCAATAACATTTTACAAATGTTAAAAAATGAAGGAACCCTAGCTAATTTCTGCTCTAATCCTGCTGAGGCTAACCTGCGTAATACCCAGATAAGAAGCAATGTGCCCTAAGGCTACCCGTTGAATGATGTCGGAATGCTCAGCAAGTAATTCTTTGTACCGTTCTAAAGCGGTTTTAAACTGTCTGGCAATAAAGAGTTCTTCTGTTTTGATCAGTTCTTGTTCAGCAAATTTTCGTCCCCAATTGGCCAGGTCAATTTGTTCCAGAAAAAGCTTTTGCAAATGCGCCGCTTTTAGCTCGTAGAGTTCACAATCTTCTAACAATTCTATATTTTCATAGCCTTTCTGATTGTCAACGTAACTTTTCATGGAAATGATGGTATCTCCCTCTTTTCCGAACCAGAATGTTATTTCATGCGCACCCTGCCTGGCAAAGGCTCGCACAATGCCTTTCTTGATAAAATAGATGTTTGTTTCAACTTTATCGGCTCTTAAGAGCAGGTATTTTTTGGGATAGTTAACTTCTACAATACGTTCTTTGAGCACATGTTTGGATGCTTCTGGAAGGAGGTAAATGGAATCAATAATTTGATCAAGGTTCATCTATCCTACAGGCTTATTACTTTGTTTGGTAATCTAGAAAAGACCTACGCAAAGTTGCCCAATCTTGTTGTAATTTTCAGACGAAGTAAAACAGGCTGCAGCAAAATGGCAGATGCTCCTGCTTTTCATTCATGTGAAACCAATTTTAGTCCGACAATGGAACCAATGAGGGTGCATATGAAAAATACCCGCCAAAAGTTAGCCGGATCTTTAAACACGAATATTCCCACCAAGACAGTACCCACAGCCCCAATTCCCGTCCAAACGGCGTAAGCGGTACCCATGGGCAAGGTTTGTATGGTTTTCATAAGTAATCCCATACTGATGATTAGTGAAAGCAGAAAGCCAAATAACCACCCATACATTTCTAGGCCAGATGTTTCTTTAACTTTTCCCAGGCAGGAGGTAAACAGTACTTCAAATAGTCCGGCAACAATTAAGACAATCCAATTTATACCCATAATTTCCTGCAAAGATCACTAATTGTAGAGAGCAAACCTTTTACAAATGATAAAAAATGAAGCAAATTATAAGTTACCCAATTTTTTTTAAAACAATTATTTCCCGGTGCTTGGCCATAAATTGATCATAAAATTCACGTAGGTGCTGGTAGTAATCACAGGGAATAAGGGTAGACTTAAAAGCTACTTTGGTCATCAGCTGGATTACATTATCCTTACAGGAGATTTGGTAACGGAACTCGGCTAAATCTTCCGGAAATTTTATCAGTGTGCTTTGAGGCATCTCTTGCAATTGGTACCCAGGAGGAATTTTCATAGTTAACACATAGGTATAGGTAGCCGGGTAATCGAGTTCGACAGGCAGATACCGCTTTTCGTTATTGAACGGATTTTCATTGAATTCACTCAATAGTACTGGATTGAAATAAATGAAACCGGCTTGATCCTGCGAAGCGGTATCTGCCTGGTAGGTCAACTTTATGAGCAGTGCCTCATCGCAATTATCCATCTGTTGGATCTCTGAACGTATTTGTTTGAACTCCTGATATTGTGTACTTATTTCTTCTTTAGCCAATACCTTCTTTCCTTCCTCTGCATACTTTTGCCGCTTAGCCAATGCTTCATAGCCTTCGTATTTTACAGAAAAATGGTAAACAGGCTTAAGGGGATTGGAGAAATCCACTTCTGCCGATGTGATCTGGCGAGAAAAATTAGCCTGATGGATTTTAACCCATCGTGGGTTTTGCTTGTCTAACACAAAAGCATCTTCATTCAAGTCATTTTTGTCCAGAAGACTATATGGCCGAAACGGATCAGTGGCATCCAGAAATAATTCTTTAGTATCTGCCTGGGCTAAAGCTACTAAGTGATTAAATTGAGAAAGGAGTGGTTTATCAGTAAGGTATACTTTTCCTTGATCGCGTGTACTGAGTAGCGTCGGATGAACGTTTAAACCTGCTTCCCTTAGGAGCAGAATGAGAAATAGATTAATCTCAGCAGTTTGGCCCTGTTTTGTTTCCAGGAATGAATGAAAATTTTGATAAATAAAAAAACTATAACTCTTGTTCCAGCGGAAAGTCGCTTTTACATAATTGTAAATTTTATGTAGCCGCTGAGTTTCTGTTTCATTGCCAGTTAAGATTGTCTTGAGTATGTCCTTTGCTTTGTCTCTTTGACCAAGGTAGGTTAAATGATTGTCACTCTCGAGAGGAACGCCATCTGTTTTATTAAAAATAGCTAACTGGAAGGAAATTTTCTCAGCATAATTCTGGTAATTAGCTACAAAGGGTTCCCTAACGAGCGCATGTAGGTTATCTAGTGACCAGGTTTGTGCATCTAGTTTCTCATATTTTTGAGACAGACGATTTCCCTGAAGCAGAATACGGTATGTGAGGCTTTGGGGCTTTTCTACCCGTAATTCACTATGCATAGTAGGAATATTAGATTGAAAATTCCATCCTGCCAGGGTAAAGAAATTTTTAGAAATGGTTGTATAGCGATATTCAACGATGGTTCCCTCATCTACATTCGGAAAAGTAAAACGCTTTTCCCGCAAACTTGACGAGTGGTTCACGTCAAATATTAGCTTGGCACTCACTTCCTGGCTACTAACCTTGCCTTTTTCATCCAGTTTGAGGGTTTGGGCCCGCAAAAAAGCAATCTTTTCTAAGTTGTCTTTGGCATAATAGGGGATAGAAATAGTAGCTTCCTGTAAACCTTTGCGGGTAAGAATTTTAATACGTTTGTGCCGCTCAATATAGACAGCCTCATAGCCAAAAACAATTCTACCATAATCGCTCAGCACTACAGCACTTGCGGAACTATCAAAAGGACATACTTTTAATTGCCCTTCCTCAGCATTGACTTTCCCCCATTGAAGAGGTGGAGGAGATTGGGCTTGCAACTGAGATGCCACTGTTATAAGCAGGAAAAGATAAACCAGACGCCTAAACTTCGCCACCATTCTCCCGTTAGTAATTAGTCCATCTTCTACAGATCTCTTTAAACTTGTTTGACTGTATATTTTATAAACTACCTCCACTACCATTTGTGTGGTGAATCGAAAGCTTTGTCTAACATCCTTCATTGTAAATGAGTTATTCTTTACTCTTGGTCAAGGTAAGAAATACCTACATCTTCTAAAGTAGGATTTTGAAGAGAACCTTACTTCATAAAATGGCCCGTTCTACGCTCATTTCCCAACTGCATGGAAATTTTACTTGATATTTGAGGTGTACCCAGTTAACGTTTCCAGAAGTACCTGATCTGCTTTCCCTGGGTCAGCCTATCCTACTGTATCGAATCTTAATTGGGCACCTTCTGTACTCTCTGGGATAGGTTTTACCCTTACCTCCTATTTTTTCGGCTCCTGATTGTAATAAGTTATGGAATCTCTACAGCGGCTGCATCTATGTTCTAATAGCATTTTCCTCATTGGCTAATCAAAATTACCTGCAGCTATTTTATGAAAAAACATTTACTGCTTTTTACCCTGTTTGCTCTTCCCTTGCTGGTAGCCGCGCAGAGCCTGACGCATAGCAGCCGGACAAGCTATTACACCTACATTTATCAACTAAGGAATGAGGAGGCAAAAAGAATCTATACGAAAGATTTAGATGTAGTTAACCAAGCGTATTTTCATACGGCCGTAGATTCTTTTCCGACAGGCAAAGACTATCATAGAGACTTACCTTATGGCCACTATTTATTTACCTATGCTGAGGGAGGAGACCTGGTGTATGAATTCAAGCCAATAAGCAACGTTCAGGTACAACTGCTGAATAACAAAGTGGATTTATCTATTCTGGTAACTGATACTTCCGGGCATCCAATTGAAGAAGCCACAATGCATCTACGAAATAAGAAGATTGCTTTTGATAAAAAAGCTGGTGCGTATTTGCAGAAAAGAACAAGCCGGAAAGGATTGCTAAGTATCCACTACCAGGGCTTTACTTCTTATCATCATATTGACACCAAAAATAAACAGCCTTTTTTGAGAAAAGTTAAAAACAGAATTGTTTACACAAAACCTGTTTACTGGGTCTGGAAACCAATCAGAGATGTGGTAAAAACGATCAGGTATGGGTATCCGGAAGGGTGGATTAGAAGAATAGCCGGCATATTCAACCCGGATGAGTTTAGGGAGCATGACACAAAATACCGGGGCTATATGGCATTTAATAAACCGCTGTACATGCCCGGTGATACCGTAAAATTCAAAGCTTTTATCCTAAAAAAACGGGGAACACCTATTCATCCTGATTTGCAGGTAGTGCTCCATACTTCACAAGGCGGTAAAACGCTTACCACCCTTCAGCCTTACCGCAAAGGCGGCTATTTTTATGAGTTTGTTCTGCACGACAGCCTGCAATTACACCTGGACAAAAGGTATGGTATATCCCTAGAGAGAAAAAAATTCCGGTCAGTGATGTATGGCTCTTTTGAGCTGGAAGCCTATGAACTAACCTCCAACTCCTTTAACCTCAGAAGCGACGTAACTACACACCATAGCGGCACACCTGTTTCTCTGTATGCTCAGGGAAAAGATGAAAATGACTTACCAGTTGCAGATGCCACCCTACAACTTACTATTACACCTGAGCAGGTAATCCATTTCAGCGGAAAACAGGCTTTTGTGAAGGATACCCTCTGGCATTACCAGCAGAAACTAGATCCGGTTGGAGAAACAAAAATAGTATTGCCGGACAGTATTTTTCCAGCTGTATCTCTAGACTATAGCCTTCATGCTGTATTCCTTAATTCAAACAATGAACGTCATTACCAGACCTTAAAACTACACTATATCCATTCTCCGCAGGAAATAAATCTTACGCTAGACAAAGATAGTTTACTCGCAACATATCTGGTAGCAGGCAAACCACAGCAAGTAGATGCCCAGCTTTCTACCTGGCTACATGGGCAGGAAAAACCGGAAATTACTATGGTGAAACTTCCGTTCAAGAAAGCCTTAAACCCGTATGCCTTCAATTATGAATGCCGGGTTAAAAGTTTGACAAAAAGTTTTTTTCTTAGGGAAGAAGATCCCCTGTTGCAATGTTACTCCCAACGAACCGCTGATTCCCTTTTTATATCGGTGGACAATCCGCGTAAACTTCCGTTTTACTATACCATATACCGGAAAAACCAGGCAATTGACAGAGGCACTGGCAACACAATGAATTTTGCTTCAAAAGTAACCACACCGGGCAATTACTTTATCTCGCTGCAATACATCTGGTCGGGTGAGGTGCAGGAAAGAGAGTATAGCATACCATTTCAACACAACCAGCTAACTGTTACGGTCAATCAGCCAATGGTAGTAAACCCAGGTCAACAAGCACAGATTAATATTCTGGTGACAGATGCCGAAGGATCGCCAGCAAAGGATGTAGACCTCACGGCCTATGCAGTTACCAGAAAATTTAAAAACGCCTCTGCACCTGAACTTCCGTATATGGGCAAAACCTACAAAAGCCGGAAAGGTCTCCACCAATTTGACCTTGACCACAAATTCTCCAAGGATGCCGTGGCAAACCGCCCGCTTGACTGGCAGTACTGGAATCCGGAGATGGGCCTGGATAGTATAGCTTATTTCCAGTTTCTTTATCCTGAGAAGGGAATTTTTACACAGTATATTTCCACTTCGGATAGCATTTCTCTATTTGCTCCCTTTGTCGTGCAAAATGGCCAATTGCTGCCAGTTTACCTGATCTACCTGGATAACCGGCCTATCTATTACCGGAATGCAGATGTTGAACAGAGATACTCTTTCCGGATAAGTAGCGGCTACCATACCCTGAAATTACGGACCATAGATAAACTTATCTCGATTGATAGTGTACGCATAAAACCGAATAGTAAACTAGTACTGAGTGTAGAGGCAAACGCTGTACATCCGCAAGTGAAAACCGAGGAAATAAAAAAAGAATATAGCCTGCAGGAACAGCAGCTGCTTAACCGCTATGTGATGCATATGGAATATACACCTGGTAAAAATGCTTACCTGAAACAAGGAGAGTTTATTCAACCTATTCCATTCCGCTTGTCAAACTACTACAGCAAAAACACGCTTATTACTGGTGTATTTATGCCCTCCCCTATGCAATATATCTTGAGAGATGGTTTCACCACCTCCTTTACTTTCGAGCCATTATATACCTATGAGTTTTCTGAGCAACTGCTAAAGATGCGCAGCATCAATCCGCAAAATTTTTACAAATACAGACTTCACCCAGATTACAAGGAGATATATCCCAATTTTTCAGAGCAACCTTACCGTCAGACGGAGATTGATTCCTTGTGGGCCTGGCAGAAAGAAGCCCGTATAGCCAGAAAGCACCAATACAGCTACGCTACAACGACCACAAAAGAATTTGGTAAACTCATTCTTCATCAGATGGCTTTGCCAGACAGTGCCGAACAACGCATTAAAGGAGTGCTGCTGTTCCGGAAAGAAGACCCTAACTACTTGCAAGTATATCCGGCTACTTCCAACACGTTTCATCAACTGAATCCTGGGCACTATAAGGTAGTACTGCTGTTGTATTTCAACGAATTTATTGAGACAGATTTCTTTGATGTGCAATTTGGCGGCAGCACCTACCTCACTATTAAGGATCTTCCGGTTCAGTTGCCCACTGAGTTCAGCCGGAAAGCAGCTCACTTATTAGAGGAAGAAGTATTCAGTGTAGCCGAGGAAAAAAAGAACTTGCAGGAAGTAAAAGAAAATTACTACAATACCTACAACATCACTCCTAGCGGTAGCTTTACACACCTAATCACCGGGCAGGTAACAGATTCAAATGGGGAGGCTTTACCAGGCGTAAATGTATTAGTCAAAGGAACCAAGATTGGCACTGTCACCAATATGGATGGCTTTTATCAGCTATATGTCCCCTCAAATGGTGTACTAGTATTCTCCTATATCGGTTTTAGCACAGATGAAATACTCGTTGGCTCCAAAGATGTGATAGACGCACAGCTGCTGGAAGATGTAAAACACTTATCTGAAGTGGTAGTTGTTGGGTATGGTGAACAGCGGAGAGTAAGTTTAACTGGTGCGGTCACAACAGTAGCTCCCCTGCAAGGCCGGGTAGCTGGTGTACAGATATCTGATTCTGTTGATTTGAGGGGTATCTCCTCCTTAGATGCCAACAATACGCCACTCATTCTTATAAATGGGGTACCTTATAATGGTATGCTGGCAGACATTGATCCTGCCTATATTACTAAAACACAAGTACTGAAAGGAGAAGCAGCCAAAGCCTTGTATGGAGAAAGAGCAAGGAATGGAGTGGTTATGATTACTACTTCGTTATTTTCACTATCCACTAAAAACGATACATCATCCAAAAATTTTGAAACAACGGCAGATCTTTCCGGAGCTGCCAGCCTGCGCAATAAGTTTTCCGACTATGCGTATTGGCAACCAAGGTTAAAGACCAACAAACAAGGCAAAGCCGTTTTTAACATTACTTTTCCAGATGACGTTACTACCTGGCGCACCTTTGTACTAGCTATGGATGGACGGAAACGTTCCGGACTTTCCGAAAGTACGATCAAAGCATTTAAGCCTGTAGTAAGTACGCTGGCAGTACCTAGATTTCTAGTAGAAGGAGATAGCAGCCTTGTTATCGGAAAAACCATGAACTATACTTCTGATACTTTGTCGCTTTCTACGGCCTTTATTTTGAATGGGAAAACCGTAAATGCTTCTACTAGCCGGGTGATGCATACGCTGGTTGACTCCTTGCAAATCGGGGCTGCAACTCCTGATTCAGTAGAGGTAAGCTACGTTTCCACACAAACTGGAGGGGAACAAGACGGTGAAAAACGCTATATTCCTGTTTTCCTTAAAGGCACGCCGGAAACAAAGGGTGTATTCGCAAATCTGGATACAGATACTACCCTTACACTCAATTTTGATCCGGCTTTAGGCAAGGTAAACATGTATATCCAGGGAGATATACTACAAGTGCTGTTAGACGAAATAGAAGAAATTAAGCAGTATGAATATGATTGTAACGAACAGGCAGCTTCTAAACTGATCGCCTTACTGCTAGAGAAAAAAATAAGAACCAGCCTAGGTGAATCATTCAAAGGAGAACAAGAAATTTTAAAGCTTATAAACAAATTGCAATCGGCACAACGTAAAGATGGAACCTGGGGCTGGTGGCCAACCTCCTCCCCTACACTCTGGATAAGCTCACATGTAACAGAAGCCTTAGTGATGGCACAAAAATCTGGGTATCAGGTCAGGTTCAATAAACAAGCCTTACAAGATTACCTCATGTTTGAAATGGAAAACGCCAGAGCAAGCGATAAGCTCAGATTCCTGCTTCTGTTGAAAACACTGGAGGTCAAAGTTGATTACCCGAGATCTATGGAATCTCTTTCAAAAGATACTTCTCTTAGTGTACATGACCAACTTCAGCTAATTGAACTGCAACAGCAAACAGCTTTGCCTTATAGTCTGGACTCACTTAATAAATACAAACAAACTACCTTAACAGGCGGTATGTATATTAGCAAAGTATCGGGAAAAGAAGGGCAGCATTTAACAGATAATGCCATCACCAATACAGTGATAGCTTACCGGATTTTGAAAGCCAGCGGTGGCCATGAAAAAGCCTTACAGGCTATACGCAGGTATTTTCTGGAAAGAAAAAACAATGGACACTGGCGTAATACCTATGAATCGGCGTTGATTCTAACAACCATCCTGCCTGATGTGCTGACAAAGGGTAAGCTGCCTGCCTCTACACTTACCTTGCAAGGCGATTTACAAGCAACCATAAGCAATCTTCCTTACCAGGCCGAGTTTACACCAGGTCAGCCGCTCATTCTACAAAAGTCAGGTAAACGTCCGGTATATGTATCTGCCTTTCAGCAATACTGGAATGCACTGCCAGGGCCAGTTGAAAAAGATTTTATCATACAAACATTTATAGACAATAAGTCCTCTGATCAGGTACAGGTAAAAGCAGGTAAGCCGGTAAAGTTAGTAGTGGAGGTTGAGGTGAAACAGGATGCTGAATATATAATGCTGGAAGTACCCATTCCGGCTGGCTGCTCTTATGTCGAAAAAAGAGCGAATTACTCCTTTGAAGTGCACCGGGAGTATTTTATACATAAAACTAGTATCTTTTGCCAACAGCTAATGAAAGGTACGTATCAATTTACTATACATCTATTGCCCAGATATTCAGGCACCTATACCCTCAATCCGGCTAAAGCTCAGTTGATGTACTTCCCGGTCTTTTACGGCAGGAATGCGTTAAAGAACGTAACAATCAAGTAATACCTACTTTTTTCCGTAACAACTTTTATCAGAGTATAGCAGAACTTTTGTCGAAATATCCTACCAAACGCTCGGCCTTGTTTATTCTTTTTACAGGAGAAGAAGTAGGATTGTTAGGTAGCAAATGGTATGTAGATCATCCCCTGGTGCCTTTAGATAAAATGGTGTTTTGTCTCAACTCAGACAATAGGGGCTATACTGATACAAGTCTGATTACCGTTGTTGGTCTTGGCCTCACCACTGCCGATGAGAGTCTAAACCAAGCTGCCATACCTTTTGGACTGAAAGTAATAGATGACCCTGCCCCTGAGCAAAACCTGTTCGATCGGTCAGACAACCTACATTTTGCCCAGAAAGGAATACCTGCGCCTACGATTAGTATGGGTTTTACCAGTTTTAATGAAGAGATAAAAAAATATTATCACCAGGCTGCTGACAATCCCAATACCTTAGATTATGAGTATCTGTTTAAGTTTTTTCAGGCGTATGTATTAGCCGGACGAAAAATAGCCAATGACTCCAAAACACCTTTCTGGAAACCCGGTGACAAATACGAAGCGGCAGGCAAAAAATTATACAATAGCCAACTCAGCACAAAGTAATCGAAAAAAGGGTAGGTTTGAAAGTAAAATACTTACAAGCCTTTTTGGGGCATTTTACTAATTCTAGGTATGGAATGCGGTTTAGGCAACGGACTATCTCGTCTTAGTAAATGAAAAACAAAATAAAAACTGTAGGTCACGTAAAGGAGATGCTCGAATACCTACCCTATCAAATTACTGGGTTGTTTGCAGCAAGCCAGCTTGTTTACTTCTGTGGAAGCTGCTCAACTACCTGGCCAAACCTTTGGGCATAGACCTCTCCAAACTTACTGATTTCGCTTATTAGTGAAGAGATACCTCTACCAAACTCAGACAAGCTGTATTCCACCCTTGGCGGCACCTGTGCATAAACAGTTCTGGTAACAATGCCTGCTTGTTCTAATTCCCGAAGTTCCCGGATAAGTGCCTTCTCAGAAATAGTGATTATACATTTCTTCAGCTCACTGAATCGCAAGGTCTGCTCTTGCAAATACCAGATAACTACGCCTTTCCATTTACCTCCGACTACATCCATGGCCACTTCTACCGGACAGTAATAGGTTTTTTCTCCGATGATAATATAGTATGTTTTATCTTTTTTTTGCACAAGCTTAAATTTAATGGCTTGATAAACAGTAAAACTAACCAAACCATCTATAGCTGACAAATCTGTCAGTACTTCCTTTTCTGCTTTTATTCATTTAGCTTAGATACTATGGAAACGATACCCAATACACCCAATCCTATCCCTACTTTGTATCAGTGGGCAGGAGGCAAAGAAGTCTTTGAGAAGCTTACTAGCCTCTTCTACCAAAAAGTAAACGCCGATGAATTACTCAGTCCGGTTTTCGAGCATATGTCTAGTGAGCATGCTAAACATGTAGCCTTTTTTATTGCACAGGTTTTTGGAGGGCCTGCACTCTATACAGAACAGGCGAAGGGCAGCCATTCCCGGATGGTGGCTCATCACATAGGCAAAAACTTAGATGAAAAGCAACGAAAACGTTGGATACACCTGTTAATAGAAACGGCTGATGAAATAGGACTAGCAGATGATGCGGAGTTCCGTTCTGCTTTTGTGGCTTACTTGGAGTGGGGTAGCCGAATAGCTGTGATCAATTCGCACACCACCACCAATCCGGTAGGTGAAAGTGAGCCCATGCCGGCGTGGGGATGGGGAGAAACCAAAGGCCCTTACCAGGCTGAGAAGTAAAAAAAACTATTTTATTCAGCATTACAACGCTTTGTATTAATTTTATTAAACCCACGGACTATATACTTGGTATTCCGGCAAGTGCAGCCAACAGATTATATTTTAGTTCAGACATAAGTCCGAGGACTAATATTAATTGTCCTTTTTAGTGCTTTAGGGTAGGAAAAACGATAACACTCATCAAACTTTATGCAAATATGAGTATCCCTTGAAAATTAATCCCCTCCCCTGCCAGTTATTGCTCCAATTAACTATAACAAACTTATATAAATTAGATACTTCTGACTATTCCGTGCATTCTGTAAATAAATGGCTGTGAGCTGTAGCACCACTCAAGTGAAAAGCTAGGCAAGATAATGATTTTTATTGGCCAAATAAGCTAATCTAACCAGCTTAGGACCAACATTCAATAATTATTGCAAAAACAGTGAGGCTAGAAAATATGATGCCACACATACTTTTGGCATTCCTACATTTTATCTTACTACTTGCTTGACTTTGTCAAATATTTTAATTGACTTTGTCAATCAATTAGTTATTACAGGCATGCAGCAAACTCAGTTTATAGAGTCTGTGAGGGAGTTTAACCGGTTTTATACCCTCCAGCTGGGGTTACTTAATCAATCTATCCTCAACAGTGAGTATTCGCTCGCACAAGTCAGGATTTTGTACGAACTGGCTCATACCACAGCAAGCACATCCACGCATTTATGTAACAGCCTGCATATGGATGCAGGTTATGTAAGCCGCAACTTAAAAATCCTGGAAAAAGCGCAACTACTTACAAAACAAAAGTCAGTAGAGGACGCCAGAAGTGCATGCATTCATTTAACCGACCTGGGAAAAAAGGTTTTTGAACAACTTACGGCAAAATCCAATGGGCAAATTGACGCACTGACCAGCAACCTGTCTTTCCCACAAAAACAGAAACTACTGGAAGGTATGCAAACCATCAACTCCTTGTTAGCCGATGCCACTACTACTAGGCGACAGCTCACCATTCGCACACAGCTACAATCTGCCGATTTAGGCTATCTTATTTATTTGCATGGCTTACTCTATCAAAAAGAATACAAGTACGGTATCGACTTTGAAGCCTATGTGATAGAGAGTGTGTATGAATTTTATAAACAGTATGATCCTGCCACTAACCGCATCTGGCTGGCAGAAGATGAGGGAAAAACGGTAGCCAGTCTGGCATTAATGAACCGCGGAAAAGCAGCCCAGCTTCGGTATTTTCTTATGTTGCCCGAGTACCGGGGACAAGGATTAGGGAAAAGAATGATGGATTTATTTATGGAGTTTCTTCATCAATGCAACTATCAATCCTGCTACTTGTTAACCACCCATGAGCAGCAAGCAGCTGCAAATTTATACCGCTCTTATGGATTTGAGCTGACAGAAGAAAAAGAATCGACAGCATTTGGTAAACCTGTACGGGAACAACGCTATGAGCTATTTTTACTTAAATCCTAATCTATTAACTTATCCCAGCTGAAGGTTGCCGATATCCGCTTCAGAGGCAAAAAGGATTACCCATCTAATACTATTTTTGCACCCACTCATTTTTCTGATATTGGTTCCTAGTTTCTGTTTCAACATTTTTCCATTTTTCGGGTGTAGCTATGGAAGTTGCCATGAGCTGTACGGCATATACTAATTCATTGTGGTGCGTGTTTTCACACCACCTCTGTTGTAAACTTCTCTTTTTAAAATAACTTTTTTAGGCAACTTTCCTGTGCAATTCGGGGAAGATTTATTTTGAGCCACTTTTCATCGGTACATAAGACATCCAATCCACCTCTAACTCATAGGGCTGTAGCGGTTTTTCAAGGGAAAGAGCATTGGTTTCTACTGACCAGTCCTTGGTATGCCAAAAAATTCATCCGGTAACGTGTGCGGTGTTGCGGAATACCTCTAGTAGATCCCTGGTACTCCCACAACACAATTGTTTCACCTGTCGTGGGATGAAGCATCCACCAGCGGATTCTGTCGGGATACCAATCAAAGCCATAAGTATAAAACTGGGAAGAAGCGTCGTAGCCTTCAATAGCCGCAATGGTCTCCGGCTGATTTTGCCTACCGGTTAACGGGGTTCTTACACCCTTATGATCCTCCCGGTAGTGAGTATCATAGATTACACCTTTGGCCAGATTGATGGTTCTTCCTATTCGTTGAAGCTTTCCGTTATGACCAGTCCAGGTGCCTATATAAATGATGCTAGGGTCGGCAAGAAGCCATTCAAAATCAATCTCACTGAGGCCAGGAATACTATCTACATGGTAAGTAAAATAACCTACCACGGCTCCAACATTTGGCTGGATACTTTTGGCAGCCGGAACTTTGAGGCGTGCCGCATAGCTACCAAAATGGGTAAATTCTTTTGAAATAATTTCGGGTCCACGCCCTGCACCGGCACTATCAGCTGGATCTATCTTAAAGGAAAGAACTTTGGAGCCTACTAGTGTCACAGAATTCGTACCCATCCTGTATTTAAAAGGGGTTTTGTTTCCAGTAGATCCGTATTCAAAGTAGCGGGAGGTAGAACGGGTAAAATCCTCGACAAAGGACTGATGATACGTGTTGGTTTGGGCAATGGCAACAAAAGTGATGAACCATAAAAGGACTGTTATTTGTAGGTGTTTCATAAAGGCAAGTGGGTTGACGTAGCAAGAAATCTACAAAAAAGTAAGCAAAACTGAGCAAATGTATTGACAGACTTCTAAAGGCTCTACTAAATTTAGTACAGAGGAAGTAAAATAAATGTTGTATCGCTTACTTATTACTGTAGAATAAAGGGTACATGGTATAAATATTTATCTTTAGAAGACAAGCCCTAAAAATTAGCTGCCATTGTACCCTACTTGAAACTTCTGTTTCTTCACTAAGCACAAAAGCAAACTTACCGAGCCTTCGGCTTTGTACATTTGGTGAGCAGATCAGTTGACCTTCTGGCTTTGTTCCAAAATATACCAGTTGTGATCCATGAACTTTATTACTGATACTTTATTGGCAGCAGCTCCATTTTTAGTAATACGAATAATAAAATCAGTACGAATGTTCCTGTTGCAGCAATTAAGTTGATGAACTTTTGAGATTTGGCTCTATCATTGAATGCTTTGTCCAGCCCTTTAACTATGATTAATCCAATTACAGCGCCTACCGTATTGGTAACTAAATCTGTTACATCGAAAACACCGATACGCAGAATATATTGAAGTGCTTCAACCAGTAAACTAAGTAAGAAGAAAAAGAGGAGTTTTTTACCAAAAAGCCATCTTTCAAATAATATTCCTGCATAGATGCCGAGTGGTACAAAAATTATTACGTTCAAAATGTTTTCACTCGTTAAGAATACTTGTTGACTGAACGGAATTAAGTTTGCTGTTCTGTTGCCCATATAAGAAAAACGCACTCCGAACTTTAATAGCAAAATCCAGTACAAGGCAATCAAATAAATTATAAATAAACCAGTGGTTAACCTGTGAGTTACCTGATCGACTTTTGATTGTTCTTTCATGTTTTTTGCAAGCCCATCCTTTAACAAGTGTATGAATAACTACCGGTACGTAGGTAACATGGCTTTTCGTAAAACACTGAGCAATCGATTGGTTGTCAGATTGACGAACAACAGATCGAGTGCAGCCGTTTAACCTTGGCCCCACGATCTAACGCTACGAGTTTGCGGCATGGTAGTGGATGAACGAAGGTAGCAGAAGTAGCGTTAATTTTTAAAAAAATTTCCTTCTGCATACAGGTCAAAATCAATGCTGAGTGCTAGGGCGGCCATTCGCTTTACATTTTCTTTGGTAAGATAATGTCCGCCAAGCATAGTGTTGCCATTATGGAAAACAGACCCAACCTGAATAAGGATATCAGCCTGGTTGGCTAAAGCTAGCACCCCTTTCTTGTCTTGTTCTAATGCATCCAGTAGCTTATTCAGTTTATCTTCGAAGGCATCTGGTTCTGGGTTAGGCTCAAAATGAAAACCACTATTCCTATGAACTGATTTACCAGAATTTGCCACATCGCCTTTGCTCCATCCTTTACTGGGTATAAGTTTTGTTAAGGAAGAAAGCTGCTCAAAAGTTAATGTGTTTGATATTGCACTAAAGAAAACCGTATGATACGCCTCTGTACTAACGTCTCGAACTCTAATACCGGGTTTAGTATCAAGGTAAACCGCCAGAAAGAACTTTTCATTTAAGATGGGAAAATAAACAATAGCTGACCCATCGAAACTATCTTTGTCTACTCGCAGCACCTTAGGCTGATTTTTCTCATAGACAACATCATGAATATCCAGCAGTTGCTGGGTTGACCCTAACCGTCTATGCTCAATTTTTTCAATGGCTGTTTGAATAATCCGGGAGTCTGTCATAGTAGTTCTGCTATCGTAAGTTTCAGGCGCGAACGCAACTTTCAGCGTAAAATTTGCTGTAGATTAGGCGTCGGCAATGTGACAGGTCAAGGTCATAGCTGGTACTATTATTACTACCGGATTGTAATAGGCCTATCTGTAGCTTCAACAATTTTTTTCCGGATAACAAAATCACCAAAATGCTCGTGTTCTTGTCTTTCCTGGGCATAAGCGGCAATAATAGGTTCGAGGGCCTCAATAATGGCTTCTTCCGAAAGCATCTCTTTATACAAGGAGTTTAGCCGGTCGCCATTGTGGCTGGCACCTAAGTACAAATTATATCTTCCTACAGCCCGGCCAATGAAGCCAATTTCTCCCAGCGAAGAGCGGGCGCAGCCATTCGGGCATCCGGTCATGCGGATGTTAATTTCATGGGCTTCCAGACCATTATTTCTTATGACAACCTCCAGTTTATCGATGAGGGAAGGCAGATATCGTTCGGCTTCAGCAAAAGCAAGGCCACAGGTATTGAGGGCAACGCAGGCCATAGAACTCCGCCGGAGTCCGGTTAATTTGGGGTGATTGCGTACGCCATACTTGATTAAAATACTCTCAATTACGCTTTTATCATCTTCTGCTACATTGCCGATAATTAAGTTCTGGTTTCCGGTAAGGCGCATGTCTCCTTTCAGCATAAGGGCTACCTCTCTCAGCGCTTTTTTCAGCTCATATCCTTTTTCATCTTTCACCCGGCCATTTTCTACAAACAGGGTATAAAACCATTTGCCATTGCTCCCCTTCAGCCAGCCATACTGGTCGCCGTTAGTTTGGAACTGATAGGGTCTGGGTTTTTCCAATTCCCAGCCTAAGCGGGCATTCATTTCCCGGACAAACCATTCCAGCCCTCTTTTATCGATGGTGTATTTGAGCCTGGAATTTCTCCGGTTGGCACGGTTGCCGTAATCCCTCTGAATGGTAATTACCTTTTCTGAAGCTTCTATCACTTTCTCTTTGGGTACAAACCCAATAATGTCAGCGAGCCTTGGATAGGTTTCTATTTCTCCAAAAGTACTGCCTAATCCGCCACCCACGCAAATATTAAAGCCTTTCAGTTCGCCGTTTTCTTCAATCGCAATTAAGCCCAGATCATTGGCAAACACATCAATATCATTTCTGGGTGGAATGGCTATGGCAATTTTAAACTTGCGGGGCAGATAGGTTTCCCCATAAATAGGTTCTTCATCGGGCGTGCCCGCTACTTTTTCCTGATCCAGCCAGATTTCATGGTAAGCGGTGGTTTTCGGTATGAAATACTCACTTAGTTCAACCGCTATATTATACACCTCTTCATGTATGGGAGACTGGTAAGGATTCGGGGTACACATCACATTCCGGTTCACATCTCCGCAGGTAGCAATGGTGCTTAATAAGGTTTCGTTTACTGCCTTAATGGTAGGTTTGAGGTGGCGTTTTAAAATCCCATGAAACTGGAACGATTGCCTGGTTGTAAGTTTCATGGTTCCATTTCCATATATATCCGAAAGTTCATCCAGGGCTAGCCATTGCTGCGGGGTGGTAATTCCGCCAGCCACCCGTACCCGTACCATAAACTGATATAAGGGCTCCAGTTTCTGCTTTTTGCGCTCACTTTCCAGGTCGCGGTCGTGTTGCTGGTAGGAGCCATGGTATTTAATCAGCTTTACATCGTCGGGATGCAAAGCGCCGGTTAAGGGATTGCTCAGACTCTCCTGGATGGTTCCCCGCAGGAAATCACTCTTTTCTTTTATATATTCATCCGCAGATAATTCCTGCTGTGTTAGTGGCTCTTGCATGCTGCTTATTGTTTCTTAGTAAACGACTACACTTATCTGATTGATTGCCCTAATAAATATCTGTCTGGTAGCGGTTCGACAGTTGCAGATATTTTACATATTCTTCGGCCTTTTCCAGGGTTATTCCGCCCTGTTGTTGAATGATGGCCTTCAATGTACGGTCGACATCCTTGGCCATTTGCTTGGCATCGCCGCATATATAAAAGTGGGCTCCATTTTCCAGCCAGTCATACAACTCTTTTCCGTTATCCATCATTTTATGCTGCACATACTGTTTCTGCTGCTGATCTCTGGAGAATGCTACATCTGCTTTGGTAAGAATGCCTGCCTTCAGGTATTGCTGCCACTCTGTTTGATACAGAAAATCGGTGGTAAAGTTGCGGTCTCCGAAGAATAGCCATGAG
This sequence comes from Rhodocytophaga aerolata, assembly GCF_030503435.1. GTDB lineage: Bacteria > Bacteroidota > Bacteroidia > Cytophagales > 172606-1 > Rhodocytophaga > Rhodocytophaga aerolata. Next base: position 48,912 of record NZ_JAUKPO010000026.1, on the reverse strand, counting down.
TTTCCCTCGTGTCCGCAAGCCTCCCGGTGCTGCATAAACGCCCGGAAAGGCGCTACGCCTGTGCCAGGACCAATCATAATAATGGGTGCCTGAGGGTCGTCGGGTAGTTTGAAGCGGGTGTTTTTATCTACAAACACTTTCACTTTGTCATCTACCCTAAACCGGTCTGCCAGGGTTGCAGAACAAAGCCCTTCTTTATGCCGACCATACGCCTGGTAGCGGACTACTGAAACAAGCAGGTGTACTTCCTCTTCTACAGCCGCCTGGGAAGATGCAATAGAATACATTCTGGGATTATTTTTTCTCAGAACAGACAGCAGATCGGTTGCGCTTAATTTATACGGAAACTCTTTGAGTAGATCCAGCAGATCACGTCCGTGCAGATAATTCAATAACTTTTCATTATCCGCCATAATATTTTGCAGCCTGGTACTTCCGGTAAGCTGGGCATATTTTGATAAAGTAACCGAAGAAAGGGGACTCAGTTCATAATCGTAGGTCAATGCCTGGGAAAGTGGTTTCTCTCCATTATGACCTTGTACCAGTTGCGTATCGGAGAGGTTAGTTGTTTTTAATACACCTTCAATCAAGGAAGGAGAATTGGTGCCATATACTCCGAGTGCATCTCCCGGTTCATACTGTAATCCGGAACCTTCCAGGCTCATTTCAAGATGTATCGTTTCCTTGGATGATCCTTTGCCATTCAGGTTGATCTTTTCAAGAATAGTAGCCTCAAACGGATTCTTTCTGGAATATTTTGGCTGGCTTGCCGCAGTTTCTCCGTTGTTTTTTATCTCTACCGCGGGTGTTGCATTTGAATGCTTAGCCATACTTTTGAGCAATTCTTCCTGCCATTTGGCTGCATCCTCTTCATAATCTACATCACAATCTACACGCGGACTTATGCGCTGGGCGCCTAATTTCTCCAGGATGGCATCGAATTCTTTCCCGGTCTGGCAGAAGTCCACATAACTGCTGTCGCCCAGGGAGAGTACAGAGAACTGAATATGAGAAAGATCCGGTGCTTTTTTGCTATGCAGAAAATGGTAGAGTTCCTCAGCTTGCATAGGAGGTTCGCCAATTCCATGGGTACTCACTAGCACAGCAAGGTTGGTAATTTTCTTCAGGTCCCTGGTTTTAAAAGAAGCCATATCCGAAATCTCTACTTCTAGGCCCTGTGCTTTGGCACTGCTTGCCAGGTTACGGGCTAACGCTTCACAATTTCCGGTATGTGTACCATACAAAATGGTTAATTTCTGAGTAGTTACTGCATCAGCCACTTTCCCGTTATTGGTTGTTACACCTAACGGAAGGGATTGGGATACTCCGGTAAGATAGCCACACAGCCATTGAATACTTCCGGAATCCAATCCAGACAATGCTTCACTCAGCTGCGTTACTTGTTTTTCAGAAAATGGGCCTCTTTTTAGTCCTTGCTTAAAATCCATGATCATGTATTTATCAGGTTATGGCGTATAGCTTAAACAGGGTATCCCTGTCTTAAAATTATCATACCCCATCTATACTAATTTTAATGATCCAAAGGTAGTCCAGACGGACATCGTATCCCAATTGCATTTTTTTATCTGTAATAACTTAAAGTTATAGCTATGATAAAAGAAGAAAAGATGAATAAAAAAATCAGGCCGAAAATCAAGGCACACCAATACCAATAAAATGGTTCGAAACGAAAATTATTCCCAATTAAAATGCTCATCACGTTTTGTTGATAAGATTTTAACTGCCGTAGAGTAAATAATTAAATATTATGATTCTGAAGCAAAAAGCGGATAAACAGGGCAGGTAAACCGCCTTCCTGGCCCTGCGGAGTGATAAAGTAAAACGTACGGTGAATGGTAAACTTTTTAATTTCTATAATTTTGATCGTTCCACTTTCCAGTTCTTTCAAAATAGCATGTAAGGATAAAAAAGCCACACAATCGGAATGTTGCAGGTAAGACTTGATGGCTTCTGTACTGCCCAGCTGCATTTCTACAAGCAGGTCTGACAAGCGGATACCCTTTTGTTTCAAGGCATCTGCAATCACTTCCAGCGTTCCTGACCCAGGCTCTCTGAGCAAGAGCGGAATCTTTCTGAGTTCATCCAGGCTGATTTCTTCTTTCTTCGCTAATGGATTTTTACGGCTGCATATCAGCACAATTTCATCCTTTACAAAAGGTGTATAATGCAGTTCCCTGCGTTTGGATTTGCCCTCAATCACTCCTACTTCTATTTGTTTATCTAGTAATGCCTGTTCAATAAGTTCCGTATTGCCACTAAACAGTTCAATCCTCACGTCCTGATGTAGCTTATGAAACCGGGCTAGCAACGGAGGCAATACATATTGTGTAATGGACGTACTGGCGCCTACATGGAGAATGCCTTGGAATAATTGGTTCAACCTGCCTAAATCAAATTCTATTTGCCGGTAAATTTCAAGGATAGCTTCTGTATGTTTGAGCAGCACTTTCCCGGCGGCGGTGAGCACTACTTTATTACCTCTGCGTTCAAAAAGAGCCTGGTTAAAATGGCTTTCCAATTCTTTGATGTGATTGGTAACTGCCGGCTGGGATATGAGTAGTTCTTCGGCTGCTTTAGTAAAGTTAAGCCGCCTAGCCACCGTGTAAAAAACTTTGATCCGGAAATCGAACATGTACAATAGTAAGAATATTTTTATAGATGCTAGCAAAAGTAGTACAACTCAATGCAATTGCTACTGGTTACTAAGAATGGGTAAGCTTCTAAAAGTGTTTCTACTTTCTGCCTTTTAAGATCATGATCAAACATTTTATTCGAAAAACAAGCAAAAATAGAATGAAAAGCAAAATAGAATACTATTCCATGAGCGCACGCCCTACGGGCCATGCGTTAAACTTGTGTGGGGAAGTGTTGTTTGGTCCTGATATTCATATTTATAAAGCGTATTTATAGCAATGCTTACAAAAGTACCTTCTATGATGCTTTTCTACGTGTCTTAACAAAATATTCTCATACTTTCAATTGGACAATACTGTCTACAAGTGTTCGTACGTAAAGTTTACTTCCTTATTCGCAATGCATCTCTTAACTAAAGTCAAAAATAATATTGTCGTTTTTTCTGCATTCCTTATTATCCTTCTGGTTACTTGTAACGCCGGGTTGATTTTCTATAATAAAGGGATTACTGAACAAATGGCCGCCATCAAATCACAGACGGATCAAGTTAAAAAGCTAAATAGCTTAATCTGGGATGATATTATCCGCAATTTTGATGTAGGCTTGCGCGGATATGCCTTAACCAAAGACGCATCTTTACTGAGTCCCTATAAGGAGGCGGTAGCTAAATATCCTGCTTACTTTGAGAGATTAGATTCCCTGCTCAACGTTCAACAGTATCCTCATAGAAATGAATTAACTAGTATTTGGAATGCCTACAATGATTATGTAAAAGTGTGCGATAACATGGTTGCGTTAGCCAGGCAGGATAGTATGGTTCTATTTAACCAGGAACTGATGAAGGACCGTGGAAAAGCTATTTGGCTGCTTTACGAACAATATACCCTTAAGCTTACTGCCTTCGAAGATCAACTTTATATGGTAGCTGTCACAGACTACCAGGCTTCTAATACCCGGACAGCTTACCTGCAAGTGCTGCTTCTGCTCATTGTTATCCCTACTTTGTTATTTATGACAGTACGTATCCGCAGAGACACCAAGGAACGGAAAAAATTATTTGAAGAATTGGAAGTAAACAACCAAACATACCTGTTTAATCCTGGCCAGCAAACACATGCTTTTTCTGAGCGGGAGGTTATTAATCATTCAATTATCAATTTTAAAAAAGCAGCCAGTTTCATCAGCCAGATTTCTCAGGGCAACTACCAGGTAAACTGGGACGGTCTCACGGATGCCAACCACTCGCTCAACCAGACTAACCTGGCAGGAGAACTTGTGCAGATGCGTGAAAAAATGAAGCTGATAAAGCAGCAGGATGAAAAGCGGCTATGGAGTACAGAAGGCTTGTCCCTTTTATCAGAGATTCTACGCTCCCATCATCACCAGCTACAGGAACTTTGCGAGCAGGTAGTCATTTTTGTTGTCAAATATTTAAAAGCCCAGCAAGGGGGGTTATTCCTGCTACGTGAAGAAGAGCAACCGTATCTTGAACTGATGAGTTGCTACGCATTCAACCGCAAAAAATTCATAGAAAAACGTGTGCAACTGGGAGAAGGGCTGGTGGGGCAGGCTTATCGGGAAGGTGACACTTTATTGATTACTGAGGTACCACAGGGCTACACCACCATAACTTCCGGACTGGGGGATGCTACGCCTACCTGCTTGCTGCTGGTCCCTATGCAATACAATGGACAAGTAATTGCTGTTATTGAGCTGGCCGCCTTTGACAAATTTGATTCCTATCAGGTTGAGTGGTTAGAGAAAGTGAGCGAGATTACCGCCTCTACATTGATATCGGTCAAAACAAGTGATCGGACACAGCAGTTGTTGGAGCAATTTAAAGCACAGACTGAACAGATGCGTGCTCAGGAAGAGGAACTACGCCAGAATATGGAGGAGATGGAAGCAACGCAAGAGCAGATGCGCAGGAAAGAAAAAGAACTGGAACGCAGACAAGCAGAAATAAAGCAGTAACATATACTTACCAAGCCGGTCTGTTTTTAGTTGTATTTTATAGGCCTGATACTAGATAGATTTGGTGATTTATCGTCTTTCCAGAAAAAGGGCTTTCTTCAAGCCTACCGCCAATCTCGGCTTGTGAGACAAATATGCAATCCGCTCGACAGCCATACATGAATGATCAAGGGTTAGTAGATTAAACCCGATACAAAGGCAGGAAATTGCATGTGGTGGTCAATGTTCTGGGAGAAATCCTCAACTCGACTCTAACACCGGGGAATGGAGCCAATCAAAATGAGAGCCTATTGCAACGATTATTCAAAAGATTACCGGAATTTGTCTGTCTGACAAAGCGTAGTAATGTGGTGTGGCTCAGAGCTAATTTCTTAAGATAGCAAGGTTTCTTTTGAACTCTGCCGCTTATATTCCATCGGTGTGCATCCATACGCATCTTGAAAGGCCCGGGTGAAATATGACTGGCTGTTAAATCCTACTTTATAGGCAATTTCAGCCATATTTCCTGCATCCTGCCTGATGAGCTCTGTAGCCCGTTGCAAACGGAAAGACTTGATCAGTTCACTAGGTGTTTGTTTTACTAGTGCCTGAAGTTTACGGTTTACCTGTGTACGGCTCATGCCTAGTTCACGGCATAGTTCTTCCACACCAAATGTTTCGTCTTCCATATGCCGTTCGATTATGTGCTTGAGTTGTTCCAGAAATTGATGCTGTTGGGATGGAACCACTACATCGGTAGGCTGTAAACGGAACTCTCTGCCAAACTTTTCACGCAATGCCTGTCTGGTTTGAATTAAATTTTTCACCTTAAGCTGTAATTCTGCCGGCGTAAAAGGTTTGATCAGGTATTCATCTGCACCGGTTTCCAGCCCCTGTAATTTGTTTTCAATGGTACTTCGGGCAGTAAGCAATATTACCGGGATATGGTTGGTCCGTTCATCGTTTTTAATCTGTTCACATAGCGTATATCCATCCATCAATGGCATCATTACATCGCTGATGAGTAGGTCGGGTATAACTTCCAGAGCCTTCTGCAGACCTGCTTTTCCGTTTTCTGCTTCTTCTATTTTATAAAATTCTTCTAATTGTGTATGCAGGTAATACCGTAAATCAGCATTGTCTTCTACCAGCAGAATAACAGGTTTTTCTTCCTGATCAGAACCGGGCATATTCTCCTGGACTATTCCCTTTGTTAATTCAGCTGGCTTATCCCCTGCCGTATCTCTGAATTCGTTAGAGGAAAGGATAGCTATGTTTTCGGCATCAAAATGATCATGGCCCATCACAAAGAAGACAAAGAATGTAGTGCCCTCACCTAATTTGCTTTCTACAGTTATTTCGCCGCCATGCAACAATACAAGTTCTTTGGCTAAAGATAACCCAATACCAGTACCTTCGTACTGCCTTACTGAAGATGAATCCACCTGAAAAAAACGGTCGAATACATAAGGTACCTGCTCTTGTGCGATGCCAATTCCTGTATCGGCAACTTCAATCGCTGCATATTCCTTACCCTGCTTGATAGTTTTAGTAACTTTTACGCAAACTGATCCTTGATCTGTAAACTTTATGGCATTGGCTACCAGGTTGCCTACAATTTTCTCTAGTTTATCTGGTTCATAATACACCCATAACTCTTCCTGGCTAGCCTGAAAAGTTAAGGCCAATCCCTTGGAAGTGGCGGCAGATTCTAATTCCATGGTAATGATACGGACAGCCTCCACTATATTGCCCATAGATACTTTTAGCTTTAACTTATGCGATTCTATTCTGGAGAGGTCCAGTAACTGATTAACCAGCTTCAGTAGATGCCGGGCATTGCGTTGAATGATGGAGAGTTGCTGCTTCACTTTGGGTTCAGGGTTTCCAAATAACAGTGTTTGAACCGGGCCGTTGATCAGGGTGAGTGGAGTACGGAATTCATGGGAAATATTGGCAAAAAAGCGGGATTTAAATTCATCCAGTTCCTGTAACTGCTGCGCCTGTTGTTTTAATTGTTCGGCCTGTGCCATTACTTCTTCTGTCCGGTTGGCTACGATTATTTCCAGTTGTTTATTTTTTTTCCGCAATTGATATGACCTGATCCGTACAAAGCCATACACCAGAGTAGCCAGCAAAATAAGGTACAAAACGTAAAATACTTGTTCCCGGTACCAGGGTGGGGTAATTTTCAGGGGAAACGAAGTAGTGGCAGATTGATAGCCAGATGGGTGTAGGGCCCTGATTTTAAAAACATAAGTTCCCTCCCATAAATTGGTATATTCTCTATATGACTGCTTCTGAAAATCTGACCATTGTTCATCAAACCCCTCTAACATGGATTGGTATCGTATGTGCCCCTCTTCCGGATACGTAGGTGAAGAAAAATTAAACCTAAGGACTGCATTTTTTTTATAAGGCAGCGAAGCCTGCGATTCTTTGAACGCGTATGGCTGCTGATTATAGGTTACTTTTGAGATAATTACCGGTGCAACACCCCTTTTATCTTTATCCCCGGATAAATCATGGTGTAAAACGCCATCGCTTCCGCCATACCAGACTTCCTTTTCCAAAGCAAACAGGCAGGATTCAAAATAGGAAAGACCAGAAGGAACTTTGACTATTTCTGTGCGATAAGCACCGTTAAATGTATTTGTGGCTCTGGCTATCTGGATTATGCCAGTAGCTGTATCTTGTACTTTCAGATACACTTTACCTGCCGCATCCTCTGATGTCCATGGCCTCACTTTTTTTCCTGAAATGCCAAATAGGTCTCCAAAATTAGGCTGTACGTCAAATAATTCCTTTTTCTCATTCCATTGATACACTTGCCTGGTAATTTCATTCCAGACATACAGTTGACCATTAATAAGGTAGGAATACACCTCTCCTTTTGGCAGGTGTTGTGCCGGTCCAAGCTGTGAGATCGTGGGTCTGGAAAAATCCAGGATAGAGTCAGTACTCATGGGGATATGTATTGTATACATCCCATTGGATCTGGTACCCAGCCATAGTTCATTGGGTTTCAATTGCACCAGGTTCCGGATGGCACCCGCTAAGCCACGGATAGCCCCTAGTTCTTGCCATGTTCCTTGCTGATAGGTAAGCAGCGCCAAACCATCGTCAAGGACGGCCCACAGATGCGTAGGATTGAATATAGACGCTTGCATTTTAAAACAGCCTCTGTAGCCATAGTCAAAAAGCGTATCAAGCTTTCCATTTTTCCACTTTTTTATACCAGTTTCAGTTCCCACCAATAATGACTCGTGGTGTGAATAGGTTGTAAATACTTGTCCATGCAGAGAATCGATGTGTTGGAACCTGTGATGTAACGCATCATCACTCTTTTCCAGAAAAAGGCCGTTAGAGGTTAAGACCAGCAACTGTCCCTGATGCTGAGAAATAGACCGGACGGCACCCTTAATGCCCAGCTGTTCATTGATAATTTTTACAGGCGACCCAAAGGCTATTTTGGATATGCCCACCTGCAAACCCAGCCATAAATTTCCATCCCTGTCTGGGAACATATGGAGAATATTTTTATCCTGCAGGCTGCTTTTTTCATTATAGTAGCTAATGAGTTTACCTTGCTTATCTATGACCACCAAACCCGCAGAACCTAAGGCGATATGCGTGTCATTGATATAACAGCCTTTTACTATCAGTGTCTGTTTAAGGTAAGGTGCTGCCTCTGTTTCAAAAAACTCCACCCCCTGCGGACTGTACATATACAACTCGCCCTCTTGTATACCTATCAGTAATTTATCTTTATCATAGGGCAACATCATGGTTACCGGCTTATGTGCAAAGGTAGCTCCGTGTGGCAATTCCTTAAACCCGTTATCTTCCCAATAAACCAGGCCCTTATCTTCCAACACCCCATACAGCTTTCCGTTTACCAGAAATATCCGGTGCAACTTCTGATCAAAGCGGTGGATGGTGAAGGCGTTTCCATCCCATACAAAAAGCCGCTCATAGGTCTGAAAGAATAGTTGTTTATTGTAGTCTATAACTGTCCGGACTCTGTCGAAGCCTCTTTCTTCTTCCGGTAAGCGGTTTACTAAGGATTTATACTCATACTGGCCATATACATTTTCTTGCAGGTATCCCAACTCATTATTTCCGCCTACATACAGAAGGCTGTCAGAGGAGAAAGCTAAGGAGCGGGCATGATCATAATTCGGAAGCGGGGTCAATCGCCATTGTTCATTGTCGAATACGAGCACGCCATCTCCATTTCCAAAAAACATTCTTCCCCGGGAATCCTGGATTATTGCCCAGTTCTGCACGTGTGCTTTATATTCTTTAGGAGAATAATTGCGTATGAAAGGCATCCCCTGGCTTGCTTTGGAAGAAAAAACGGGTCCATCCAGCTGGGCCATAGCCGGGCCAAAGGCAGAAAAATAGCTCAGCCAAACAAAGATCAAAATAATACCTCTAGTTAGCATGATACCAGAAGTTTAGTGGTGGCACCTAAAATCAACTAATTCCCTTTCAAATAATCCACATGTAACAAGAGTGAAAACAAATGAAACATGCGTGAAAAAACGAGTATAAATCAACCTGTTGGCCTTTTGCTTTATCTCGTCCATGTAACAGATAATCAATTCTTTGCTTTATGAGTGAAAGACTTTGCATGTAACCCACGCTACCTTTGTCTCATCAATTTTTCACAAAAACTTTCACAATCCCATTAAACATTCAATCCAATGAAAAAAACAATTTTGCCATTTTACCAATCTACTTTCACTAGAGCATTTGTATCTTCTGTATTCCTAGGTATACTGTATTTACAGCCTGTAACAGCGATGCCTTCCTTTAATGACTATGCTCATGTATCTTCCGTTGAAGCCTCCCCGGAAAAACTCAGGGCCGTATCCTATATCATGCAGAATTCGCTGGTGATGAAGGTACATTTTGAAAATCCTACCCAAGAGAAAATAACTATACAGATTCTCAATAACCACCAAGAAGTAGTGTATACTGAATACCTGGGTAACCGGGAGAAATTTATCGGTAAGTATAATCTGCAGGAGTTACCCAATGGCCATTATACACTCGTCATTAAGAGTGCCAGCAATAGGTATTCTAACTCTTTTTCCTTACAAACCTTAATCAAGCGTGAAGCGAATGTACATCCAGATGAGACGAAAGAAACCAGAGAGGATTTTAAAGGCATTGCTGTATTCTAAAACAGCAAATCTTTGCACAGTTTAAAGAGTAAGTAGGTAAGAATGGCACAAAAATGTTCTTCTACTGACTGCAGGACCGCTTGTTTTTTTATCAGCTAATAAACTATAGTAGCTTAACAAGCAGGCCCTTACAAAAATTACCTATTACTCAAACTGCTGCCTATTCTTCCCATATAGCCGTCTTCTATCACTTGCTGTATGATAACATTCCGAACAACATTTAAAAAACAATCTTTTTACATCTAACAATCCATTTAAAACTATGACAACAGAATTCGAGCAAATCAGAGAACAACAAAAAAATACCTGGAATACTTTCTCCCCAGGCTGGAGGAAATGGGATGATTTTACCATGGACTGGCTAAAGCCACTGGGCGAAGAAATTATCTCTTCACTGAAACTTCAACCTACTGATACAGTACTCGATGTGGCCGGAGGAACCGGAGAACCAGGACTCAGCATTGCCAACATTGTTAGAGATGGGAAAGTGGTAATTACTGACCTTGCCGAAGGTATGCTTCAGGTTGCCCGTGACAATGCAGCTATGAAGGGAATTACTAATTACGAAACTATCGTTTGTGACGCTTGTAACTTACCTTTTGAGGATGAAACATTTGATGCCGTAAGCTGCCGTTTAGGATTCATGTATTTTCCCGATATGCTGATGGCTGCTCAAGAAATGGTACGGGTGCTGAAGCCAGGAGGCAGAATAGCTACAGCGGTATGGGGCGTGCCAGCCAAAAATTTTTGGGTTACTGCCTCCATGGGTACGATTAATAGAATCATGCAATTACCAGCTCCCCCTCCTGGAGCTCCAGGTATATTCCGTTGTGGCAACCCTGGTTTTATAGCAAGTTTGTTTGAGCAGGCAGGACTAAAAAATATCGCTGAAACCGAAGTAACAGGTAAACTCCCTTGCGGCGATAACGATACATACTGGACTTTTACAAACGATGTAGTTGCCCCGGCAGTGGCTGCGTTAAGCAAAGCTGATGAGGAAACGAAAGTAAGAATTAAAAAGGAGGTGTTTAACGCCGTAGATGAGAAGTATCCTGATAGAATGGCGGCTCTTGATTATAGCGCAGTTATTATTTATTGTCAAAAATAAGGAGGTAGTTTCGGCAGATACGCAAGCAGTATAGACAAGCAGTTTGCTGATAACAGGTACCAGCCTAGAAGATTACCACAGATTCCCTCTCAGGTAATTCAACCCTACAAATAGCATGATGCTAAACCGCCGATGATACAATGGCTATTCTGCAGCGAATAAGCCATTGTATTCAAAGGCTACTAAGTGAGCCTGCTTTTACAGCAGCCTTGCATTGCAGCTGACTAGCTTACTACAGTAATAATAATAAATGTGGGAAAGTTAGCCGGGCTACCCCATCATGCCTAATTCATCAGATACTGCCTATAAACTTTCATGTAGTCAACATACACATCTAGTAAAGTCAAAAAAATAAAAACACGAAAGGCGTATTAAGGATTTCGCCTCAAAAAACATTTCCCAATACTTAATATCACAATCTACAAAATGAAAAAAAGAAAAATAGTTTTCGCAGCCTTGTTGCTTTGTGCAGCAACCTTTTCTGCTAATGCCCAATGGTCGCTTACCGGTAACACTGGAACAAACTCAAGTACCAATTTTATAGGTACCAGGGATTCAAGGGATCTTACTTTCAGGACAAATAATATCCCACGAATGTACATTAGCTCGTATGGTGGGGTTGGTATTATAGACCCTGGCAGTAACCCTAATTCTAACAGTCATCCTATATTATTGTATTTTCAAAAAACAAGTCCAGGTCCTGCCATTCAGATTGGAATGCAGTCAACTACGAATGCTTCGCCTGCCATTTATGCGGCAACAACTGGAACCGGTAATGCTATTTGGGGAAGTGCATCTCAAGCTGGCAGCAGTGGTGTGTACGGGGTTAATAGTAATGGATATGGCCTCCAGGGAAATTCCTACAGTAGCTATGGCCTGGTAACCCGTTCCACGAATTATTATGGGATGGTAGCGATAGGCCAAACTTATGCAGCATACTTTGTTGGGGGTGTGTTTGCCAGCAACGGTTACCATGCCCCATCTGATCAGAAACTCAAACAAAATATAGAGGATGTTACCAGTGCAAGGGACATCATTAGTCAACTGCATCCGAAGAAATATTACTACCGGCAGGATGGTCATCATAAGCTAATGAAGTTACCACATGAGCAACAGTATGGCTTATTGGCACAGGAAGTTGAAAAGGTATTACCTGGCCTGGTAAAAGATACAAAGTTTGAACCCCCGTTAGAGGCTGCGCCAACAAAAATGGGTGAAGATGGAAAATTTGACCTGCAAACAGAGGCTAAAGCGGAGACGGTTGAATTCAAGGCAGTAAATTATGTCGGTTCCTATCCTGATAAAAGGTATGCAAGAACAGCAAGAACAGCTTCAAGAGCAACAGGAGAAAATAACTCGTCAGGATAAGAAAATAGAGAACTTAACCGCACTTGTAGACCAACTTTTAAAGAGTAGTCAAACACAGGAAAATTCTGGCTCTATTAAAAAAGAAGTTATGTCAGAGATCGCGTGGCTTTCCCAAAATGCCCCCAATCCTTTCCATCAAACAACTACAATCAGCTACTTTGTGCCACAACATGCCAGCCATGCAGCTATTACCATCTCCAGTATTCAAGGCAAAATGGTTAAAACCTACCCAATTTCTGAAAGAGGGAACGGTCATTTAGAGATAGAAGCTGGCAAGCTGGTTCCTGGCATTTATCAGTATTCACTCAGTATAGAGGGCAATCTTATTGACACAAAGAAGATGGTAGTACTCAAATAGCTTATATCTTATATACCCTTAAAACCGAGAGCTATTCATTCTAACCCCTACCTGAGCCTAAGGTAGGTTACCACACCTCCCGTCAGGTACCAACAATAAAACACCCCTTATACTTGGTGTTCACCTCAACCTTGCTTCTGCAAAAGGGTGATGCCATGCCCGATGCGGACATGTTCCGGAAGTGCTGCATGGTGTCTCTCCCAGTAAAGCAAAACAATAGCTAACTAATTAATATCCCATCACATTATCAACTAATCAATTACATTTTATGAAAAAACTATTTTTTTTATCAGCATCTCTATTTATTATCCTATCATTCTTATTAACAGGCTGTGACAAATTTCCCTTTCACGAAGAAAAGGACAAAGTAACTACCAAACCTATGAGTGGGCAGTTACTGGCAGACTGGATTACCTTGCATCTTAAGCTCATACGAAGTACTACCGGGGTGGGAACCCCTGGCTTGAGCAGACATTTTGCCTATTCCAGTGTTGCCCTGTACGAATCTATTGTAGGAAGTAATAAACAGTATAAATCTCTGGGCGGACAATTAAAGGGGCTTACTACGTTACCTGCTTCTCCGGAAAGTAAAGATGTTTGCTGGCCTGCCAGTGCCAATGCTGCTTTAGCGGATATGCTCCGGGCATTTTATGTAAATACTCCCGGCGGTACCGCACGTATAGATTCTTTAGAAACTGCGTATGTACAGAAACTCTCCACTGCAGGCTATTCGCAAGCTAGTATCACAGCAGGTGAAACCTATGGAAAAGAAGTAGCACAAGCTATTTTAGAATATGCAAAAACAGATGGTTTTGCTACAGTACATCCGCCTTATGTACCACCTGTAGGGGATGGATTATGGGAAAAAACGCCTCCTGCGTTTGCAGCGCCTGCTGTACCTTATTTAGGCAGTAACCGGACATTTGTAGAAGGCAGTATTACCCAGATTCTACCAACAGCGCCAATCCCTTTTTCTACTGATCCTTCTTCCGGGTTTTATGCGATGGTAAAAGAGGTATATGACGCGTCCGCTCAATTGACAGCGGAGCAGAAAACGATGGCAAATTTCTGGGACGATGTACCGAATGGAAAATACTATACAGGGCCAGGCCACTTTGCTGCAATCTTACGGCAGGTGATTACGGATAAAAAACTCTCTTTGCTGGAAAGTGCTGTAGCTTATGCGAAAATGGGAATCTCTGTAAATGATGCATTCATTTACTGCTTTCAGGTAAAATATAAACATAACTTGATCCGCCCCATTACCTATATCCATAAGTACATGAACCAGCCTACCTGGACATCCACCATTAATACGCCTAATCATCCAGAATATCCTTCTGCTCACTCTTCTCTTTGTATGGCTGCTGCTACAGCTTTGAGTGAGGCACTAGGTAGTCATATTTCTTTCACTGACCATACCTATGATGATTTAGGCTTTGAGCCGAGATATTATAAGAATTTTGAAGCTGCGGCTCAGGAGGCAGGAATATCACGTTTTTATGGAGGTATTCATTATAAAGCTTCTGTAAATGCAGGACTTTTAGTTGGAAAAAAATCAGCTCAACTTGTTACCAACCGACTGCAATTCCGTAAATAACATCGATTTTTTTAATTTTACTATATGACTCTCCCCATATAGTTGTATCAACTATCTCAGGCAAAAACAAAGTGTACTGTATAAGTACACTTTGTTTTTGTTATCCGCCTGGAATCAGCGTTTGTCTTTCTCCGCACTTTCTACAGTTCATGAGTCTATGGTGGTGAGTTCATCCCTAGAGAAGAGGTAGTTAAAGGTAGCCTGACGTAATTTTTAGCGTGGGGAGATTTATTGTTAACCCCTAGCCTTATATTAGCCTCACCATCGTATATTTTGAAGTTGCTATCTTTTTATTATCCTTAAGTAAATGGAACGCATATCTATAGAAGATAGAAGGCAAATAGGTTTTGCTATCTGCCCTAAAAAACATAGTAGATGACGCTAGTCTTACTTCTTTATCACCTTAATCACCCTTGTTTCTCCCTCTGCTGTCTGCAGTTTGAGCAGATGTATTCCTGCTTTCAGGGAGAGACCTGTTAAATCCAGCTCCACTTCCGACTGGCCGGTTAGTACATACTCTTTTACAAAATACGACTTGCCTACGACATCTGTCAGGGTAATTGTTACCTTGCCTTCTTGGCCGCTAGTAGCAATTGTTAGCTTATCGGAGAAAGGATTCGGGTAAACCAACAGTGGGCTTACCTGTAGCTCTTCTTCTGCGGCCAATCTAGCAGCAGAAGGAACAAAAGGCGACAAGACTGATCCTGGAATCACAGAGATGCTACTGCTGCCGGGGACAGTCCAGCCAACAGCTAAGTTATCGCCATAAACGGATTCTTTGTGCAAGGCTTCTATGTAGTATTTCTTTCCTTTTTGCAACGTAATGGCTACAGACTTTTGAGAAGCGTGCTTGTTCCATTCTCTGCTGGAGGCATGTTCGGTGATATGAGCAATCTTTCGTTTGTTTGCCGGGCTCTCACTGGTACTCAGCCATAATTCTCCCTGATCATCAGAGGCCAGATAGAACCTATAGCTCCCGGTTGCAGGGGCACAGATATAGCCCCGGATGCGCTGTGCATAGTTTTCTCCCCTATTTGAAGGCGTTTCAAAAGAAGTGATTTGTGAGGAAGAACTTGGTTTCCTACCAACCGGAATATCAGTTACTTTTCCTCCTCTGACATTTGCCCAGTACTCCCGCAGAATACTACCCTTGGCATTACACGCTTGTGATGAATTATCAACTGTCAGATACACCAGCCAATCATCTCCATCCCTGGGAGAAGCTAGATTCTTGCCGGTCGTAGTGGTTCCACCGGAACGTTGGTCTTGCAAGGGATTCTGCCCATTGATCCATCTGACTGCATATGTTTTCCCGGGTTCCACAGCAATAGAAACAGCGCCTCTGGCAGGTAGGTATACCAAATATTGCTGTCCGGGCTGAGCCAGGCAAAAGCCTTTGCTTACTAAACGTTGGCTAGGGTTCATTTTATAGAAGGGCAGCGTTTCCATAAAATCCCATACTTTATCCACTATATCATGCCTGGCCTGTAGTTTGTCGGCCAGGTTTAAACTCCCACTAAATCCGGAATAATTCTTCCCATCCATATCTCCATAATTCAACGTAGTAGCCGATAACATATGCACCCAGGCATGTTTGCGGATGGTAGTGGCAGAATACCCACGGGCTGGTTGCAATGTATTGCCCGGCCACAAATTTTCCTGGGCATAAACAGGCTTGGTGCCGGTATGGTTTTTTAACAGGAAAGCATTCAAAGCATACAAATCCGTAATTTCCACCTGAAGCGTTGAAAAACCTACCCATGTTTTATGTCTATACGGATCATCTCCATCTTTATTATGATTGCCAATCAAGTGCTTGAATACGTCCCTTTTTTGTAGCTCGGCTCCCACCCGGCTAACTTTGCTACTGGAGATATAATTATCATAATTCGCTTCCGAACCGGATACATTTAGTAGAATATTCCAATACGGAGCAAGCCGGGCCAGATAATACCTTACTAACAATATTTCATCTTTGTGAGTGGTAGGAATCTTTTCATCCCTGGGTAGTAAGCCTCCAAAAGAATAAAAAAGGATCTTTCGGGCAGCCAAGTCATTTAGTACTTTTTCAATCTGCCGGTATGCCCGGGCATCTAATGGCCAGAGGTCCGGAATATTATAACCTGTTTCTTGAAAGTTATTCACTGATAGCATGTTATACCCTTGTCGATCAACCCATTCCAGAAAAGATTTTCTTTTAGTATCGGAGAAGTTGTAGGCAAGCAAAGGAGGGCCGCCATGAAAACTACGGACCAGTATATGCTTCCCGCCTTTATACCCAAACCACCTGGGATTAGTCTCATCTTTGGAGATCATTCCTGGAATAGAAGAGGCAACACAGGTAAAGCTGCCGCTCTTGCCAGGTGAACCATCTGAAAAAGTTGCTTTGTAAGTCCATTTCCCCAATTGGTCAGGCATAAAACGGATGCGCCAGGTAGAATTCCCATCATAAAAGCCCCAGAAATTAACTTTACTCCCATCGGGCTTCGTATAAGTTACATTCAAGGTAACATCTCTGTAAGCATTTTTATAGGCAGTTTTATTAGTTAGAGAAGCTTCAAACCGGTCCCATTGGCCAACCCTAACCTGAGCCTGGGCAACATACGAGGAAAAATACAGCAGGAGTATAGCTAGATACAGGTACACAGACACTCTTTTGACAGAGCATGTAAATAAGGAAAAAATGCTTTTCTGAGTAATTTGGGTAGGTAATGGTGTGCACATAATGGAAGCGTTTATGTGTGGATAATTTATGGGTTGAAAATAGGAACAGAGAAGGCTTTTCCTCCTTCTCATACAGGAGTCCTCTGAAAACAAGAGAGATCCATTATCGTTTATAGAGCAAGTTATACAGGTAAGCTCCTGTTTGAAAAAGGGTATCCGGTTGACAAAGCAAGCTTGCTGAAGGTTGTATTAACTCAGAGCAAAAGGAAAAGCTGCTTTTAAACCGTACAATCTTCTAATATAAGTAGTATAGGTAAGTTCTTGATAAGCTGATTATTCTACTCTCCATATAAAATCACAAGGACATACGCTGACATTCGTTCTAAGAAACAGGCTCAAGGGCTACATGTAAAATGTAGATTTGATTTCATACAATTTTAGGCGAGCAATTGCTAGTTTATTGTAATACGATACTTACACTATGTAATACTTTATCATAGTTTATTAGTAAAGCACACGTAAAATTTTCGATAAATTAATTCCTATAACGGAATATAAATCCCTTAGGTTATTTAAGGCTTGTCCTATTGTTAGAATTCTCTTATATGGAACAAATTCATCGTTAAATCCACTCTAAGGAGTGTCTGATAAGGTGGATTGGGTTTGTATTTTATCAGCTTCTTAGGTATTTTCTTGAGAAGGATAAATCGAAAACAGAAAATTTAAACACCTTCTGAAAATTAAAAAATGCGTTACAAAATTAATTCTCATCAGCTATTTTATTAATGGAGATATTTTATTAAATAGACGTGTAAAAGCATTGAAAATGAGCTGCTATGATAGGTTTATGGTGGGTAAATAATTTTAAGCACTTGTAAAATGTAACTTTACACAAATGGATTTTAATAGAATTTAGAGTTGATGTAAAAGGATCATTTTTTACAACTAGATAGAGTTGAAACCCGTTATAACCATCAAATTCAACTTTTCATTGCTGTACAAGTCAAGTTTTTCATCTCTTGTAATTACTTAACCTGGTATTGTAAGCCATAATTGTTTAATTTAAAAAATTAGTTAAAGATATAAATCATTGCAAGCATGCAAATTTAATAGGGTAAAAGCCTGTGTGACATTGCTCAAAGGCTTTTTTTCATGTTAAATCCTCGAGGTTTACTTATTTATTTGTTTGGGAAGATAAGCCTTTGATAAAGTATAAGAAAATCAGTTTTGCCCTAGGTGTGGAATTGTGAAATAAAGTTGACGTGGCATAGGTACTGTATACTGTTTGGGTAGATATAAAAGTATATGTTTCAGTTATCAAAATCTTTAATGACAAAACTTTCCCAAAAGATCGTTAATGAGGGTAAATGCCTATTAGGACAGCTTATTCCGCATAATCTTCATTATCTTCCTAGAGGTACATTTGCTACAAGCGAAGAGTTTTATCAAGCAAATCGTATAAGCGTCTTATATAGTACTTTATTTTTTAATTTAGTCACCAATTTAAAAGTACCGGAACAATTATATAAAGGTTTATCGTACAATGAGGATGTAGCATATGCGCCCTGAACATTGGCCGTAAGAACAAACTATCACGTGGTAAAAGTGCCCAAGGAACGTGTTTATAGGAATAATGCAGGGACTATAGCCGTAATTAATGACAATAAAGTAATAAACGACATATGCTTTCAATATAACCCCGGCAAAAGCGGTATTATTCCTGTTAATGCGGTGTTTAAACAAACATATTTCAAAGAGCCGGCATCTCTAATTACTACAAAACTAGGCGAACGGTAAGACATTACTGTGGATATTGACAAACTTAAACAAGCATTATAAGGAACGCTAGCTGCCAGACCTAAACTCTCACAGCTTACTTAGTAACTATACTTCTCATGAAAATACTTTTTATACATAACACATACCAGCAGAGAGGAGGGGAAGATGTTATATTTGAAAATGAAAGTGAACTAATGGAAAGCCATGGCCATAGCGTTGAAAGACTGTTGTTTGACAATCATCAAATAAAGACGGGCTTGGATAAGTTTCTTACAGGAGTGAAAAGCTTATACAATTTTGAAAGTGCAAAAATAGTAGAAGCGGTTATTAAAAACTTTTCCCCTGATCTGATTCATGTTCATAATTTATTCCCTATCGCCTCACCATCGATCTTGTATGTAGCCGATAAATATAAGATTCCAGTAGTGCTAAGCATACACAATTATCGCTTGATCTGCCCGAGTGCTACCCTTTTGCATACTGGCAAAATCTATGAAAAAAGCATTCATTCCATATTTCCATTAGATGCAATTGTTAAGGGAGTTTACAGAGGTTCTAAAATCCAGACAGCATCGGCTGTTTTGATGACAGGCACACATAAACTTCTAGGTACCTGGAAAAATAAAGTTACCCGCTATATTGTGATGAGCCAGTTTGCTAAAAACAAATTTTTGGATTCATCCCTAAACGTAGCGGAGGAAAAATGGAGCATCAAACCTAATTTCTCGCCCGACATGGGCGTAGGAGATACAGCCAGAGAAAATTCCTTTTTATTTATTGGAAGGCTTACGGCTGAAAAGGGCATAGAAACGCTATTAGAAGCCGCCAGGATAACCGGTTTTAACCTAGAGATTTTGGGAGATGGACCCATGCGGGAAGTTGTTGAAAACTATGCGAGTCAACATCAGAATATTGTTTATGCAGGGTTCAAACAAAAACAGGAAATCATTCAAGCACTTAAAAAATGCAAGGCATTACTCTTTCCTTCGGTATGGTATGAAGGTTTTCCAATGACCATACTAGAAGCTTTTTCTGTAGGCACCCCTGTTATCAGTTCTAAACTTGGAGCCATGGTTGAAATGATAGAAGACCAGGGTAACGGTTTGCATGTAAAACCGGGAGATGTAGAGGATTTGGTCGAAAAAATGAGGCTTCTAACTACACAACCTGATTTAGCCAGGATATTAGGCAAAAACGCACGCTGCACCTATGAAGATAAATATGCTCCGGAAAAGAATTACGAGCAATTGTTAGCTATTTATTTGCAGGTTATTGAAGCAAAAAAGCAGATGAAATATGAAGCTGTTTAACGGTATTGTAAAAAAAGAAAACGACCCAAACGTAGAATGAGCAGTCGACGATACTGATGGGTATACCTTCTGAAACTTTAAACTAATACTAGATGCAATGCTTGTTACTTAACCCTGTATGGTAAAGAATGTGGTAAATCTATTACTAAAGGTATTGCTTTTTGTAGAAGTGATCCTGATACTATTGATTATTGGAGCATGCTTCCTGTTATACAGCTTAAAAAGTTATCTGCAAGGTCAAAACTCATGGAAGAAGAACTCATTGGGCTTGCTGGTAAACATACCTCTAAGTGGGGCTGTCTAAGGTCGATTGTCCTCTCATATATGTCCGTTTATGTTGGTCAATACTTCATTTAAGAATCAATATAAAGGACAGGCTGTTTTTTTGGTAGATCTTCGGCAAGATTTCCTGGCGGAACTTAGTAACTCTCCCATCAGATGGTTTTACTACCCAAATTATTTTGCTGTCAAGAAGAGTATTATTTGTTTATATACTTACAGTAGATGTTGAGGTATTTCAATAAAATGGGCAATATCCAGTCTCAGTCTCAGAACTGTGCCCTCTGAAAGATGCGTTAGCTAAGCAAGATGGATCTGCAGTAGAATCTCTTTTTAACCAATTAACCATCCGATGAAAAATAAGCTTGTGATGCCTAACAAGCTACCAATCCATAGCCATTTCGTTGAAAGGGATGTGCTTGTTTTGTAGTTTTTCGCTGCTAGTACAAATAACATTCCCGGTATCCCAAATATTACCCACACGGCACTCAAGTTAAACCACCCCGTTAGGCTCATGTTACCTAACCCTGTGGGAGAAGATTCTATGAGACCCGTCAGTAGAACCAATTTTACTATTAGTTCTGCCACCGGATAGATTAATTGTGCACTGGCTGAACCAGATAATCCACCTAGCACGGCCCATGAAGGAAACAACTGCCCCCATTTCTGTATGCTGGCCAGGGCAATAAGTATGGTGAATACTCTTAACAGTAAGGCAGCTAAAATGATCCAGGCTGTTTGGTCAATGGGTTCTTCTTGAAGTAAATGGCTATTGATCCACATGGCCAATACAATCACCACAAAGCCTCCAACCAACACTGTAATGGCATAGATCGGCCAAGGAGCCACAGTCATTTTATTTTCCTGTATAATAAGCATAAAACCTTATCCTACCTGTTCAGATGATCTAATTCATGATACAAAGTATGCTCAAATACATTCTTACAAAACTAAAAATAGAGTAATGGAAGGATGAGAGGATAAAAGGTTGTATATACTTTCTAACTAACCCTAGCTCTGACTGATAGCAAAATCTATCCAAAGTTTTGTTTACGTTACTTTTCCGGTCAGCCAGCAAGGAGGTAAACTATCACAATTCAGCTTTTCAAAATGGAACGTTACATGATCCATGCTTTTTTTGACTTAACTTATTGATATAGGAATGGCTGTCTTTTCTTGAACTCACCTTACGTATCAGGCACCATACACCTTATTGCTGCAATAAAATTTATTGTATCCTGTGATTTTCTTTACCTCTGCTACACTAATATAGGTGAAACAATAAACTATTCATTTTTGTGGACAAAGCAGAGACATTTATAGCCGCCCTACAAGCCAATCAAGGTTCTATCTATAAAATTGCTTCCCTGTATACCCATGAAGCAGAAGATAGAGACGACCTGGTGCAGGAAATCATTTACCAGCTTTGGAAATCCTTTGACAGCTTTAACCAACAGTCAAAATTAAGTACCTGGATCTATCGGGTAGCGATGAATGTAGCTATTTACCATCTGAAAGTGACTAAAAGAAAAGTCCCTATAGTGCCAATAGATGAGCAGCTTTCCAACTTACCAGATGTAGACAACAGCCAGGATGAAGAGCAATGGAAGCTTCTGAAAACATTTGTTGACAAGCTAAATTTACTCGACAAGGGCCTAGTAATCCTGTATTTGGAAGAAAAAACTTATGAAGAGATGGCCGAAATTATTGGTATTTCTGTCAGCAACGTTGCCACTAAACTGTCGCGAATAAAAGAAAAATTAAAGCAGCAAATTTCTAAACAAGCATAACAATGGAACTGGACGATCTAAAAAACAGCTGGCATCAGGCAACTGGCCGGGTAGAAAAACCACAAATAATAACCCGTGCAATGCTGGAAAAAATCAACCGCACTAAGTACCGGCTAAGAATCAAGAAAATAATAACAGCTGAAATTTCCGGCAGTAGTGTTTGCCTGGTGGCTGCTTTATACATTGGCTACAGTTTCAACAAGCTAGATACAGCTTTTTTGCAAGTTACCGGTGTTGTAGCCATCTTGCTTTTACTGCTGCTGCCCACAATCAGCTTTGTAAGTATCAGGCAATTAAGCAAGGCAGGTAACTTCAATAAATCATATGCAGAAACGCTCAAAGCCTTTGCTGTTGATAAAAAAAGGTTTATTAGGTTGCAAAAACTAAATATCACTTTCAGCTACGTATTATTACTAACAATGATTGTGTTACTCGTTAAGCTGTTTGGGGGCAATGACCTTTCTGAAAACAAGCACTTCTGGCTTTTCTCCTTTCCTATCAGTTATATTTTCCTTCTGTTTTATGCGAAGTGGGTACAGAAGTATTATCAGCAAGCCCTACAACAAGCTGAGGAATTGTTAGCTGAACTTAACACTTAACACGAACTTCTGCAGGAAGCTAAAGTAGAGGCAATTATATAATCTACCCCCTCTTGAGTAAATCAACAGTAATGCGACATAGCTTGATCTGAGTAAATTTTGTACGTTGATTCGTTACGGAAAACAAAGGCCTCACAGATAAGTAGCATTCAGATCATGCACGAAGGAATGGCCAAAGGAAAGATGTATGCTATGTGCCGCAGTGCCTCTCTGCTTCCCATTCGCACTAATTTCTGCCTGAATTTTAATGAGCTAAAGATTTTATGCAGTCAGGAATACTTTTATTTACTCTTACTAGATTATACATAAGCCCATAGGTATAAAAAAAAATTTTAAGTACTATCTAAACCTTAGATTGTTGAGCGAACGTTTAGCTGGCTGTCAGCACATAGAAGATTTGGTGTTGATTACGAGCGAAAAATCAAATCCTCTGATGCTATGCTTCATATAGCAATGATCCGGCTTATACTTAATATTTTTTTTAACTACATTTTTAGATAGTCTTTAAGATGAAAACAATTAATTTGGAGAACTTACTTTTGCAAATTCTATAACATTCGTTTCATGCAAATGCCCAAATTTCTAAGGAAGCTTTTTAGAAACATACTTGACCTGCGTGCAGACATTATAAAACATATTTTATTTGTTTCTATACATCTTACAAGTAATCAGAGGAAGATTGAAAAAGGAAAGAATTTACTTATTGTCCGCTTGGATGGCATAGGGGATTATATTTTATTTAGAAACTTTATCGAAGAAATCAGAAAAAATTTCCCTCAGTATCACATTACTCTTCTCTGCAGGGGCATGTATAAAGACCTTGCTCAAGCTTTAGACAGTCAGTATATAGACGAATTTATATGGTTTGATCGTATGTTCTTTTTTGGCAATTTTAGGTGCCTTTATGCTACTATAAAACAGATCCGTAAAAAGCATTATGAACTAGTATTCAGTCCGCGTTATACCAGACGCAAACATGATGTAGGAGATTTTTTTGTAAAGATGAGCTCTGCCACAGAAAAGATTGGTATTTCAGGTATTTCTATCGACTATGCCCAAAAGTTTGCTAAACACCATTATAAGTACTATACCAGAATTGTAGAGGTTGAAGAGAAACCGCTTTTTGAATTCTACCGAAATAAAGAATTTTTTGAAAAAGCTTTTCACAAGCCGTTGTCTATCTCAAATCCCCACATAGATGTCAGTTCTGTATCTTATAGTGAACGCTTGCCAGACAATTTTGTAATACTTTTTCCAGGAGCCAGTGCAGCATTCAGGCAATGGCCTACGGATAAGTTTGCAACACTAGCCACCTACATCCAAACCAGGTACGATCTATGGATACTAATTGCAGGTTCTAAAGCTGATTATTTTTTGGCTGAAAAAATTATTCATCACTTAAAAAAAGTGGATACAGTTATTAATTTGTGTGGAAAAACTACGCTGATTGAGTTTGCCTATGTGCTGTCTAAAGCTAAATTATTGATTTCTAATGAAACCAGTGCCCCTCATATAGCAGCTGCAGTTCATACTCCTACCATTTGTATTTCTAATGGTAACCATTTAGGCAGATTTAATCCATATCCTGCTCAAATTTTTAAGGAGCATATTACAATATATCCTCCTCAAATTGCCCGCAGTAAGGCTACGTTTGATGACTTAGTAAGCCAATATCATGATGGCTCAAGTTTGGATATCAACTCAATCTCTCCCGCAGATATTATTCCCTCAATTGATTTGCTACTTACAAAACATACTGACTATACTTCTATTTCTTGATAATCCCTTTAGGAAAAATAAAGGCAAAAAGTTTAATAGTTCATTAACACGTACGGGATAAGTATAGTGTATGATTAATCTAATGAAGAGGTTGATCATAAGGATCTCAACTAATTGCCTGTTTCTAAATTGTCCGTATACAGGAATATTTGTTTAGCTTATCAATGGTTTTGGCTAGCTACCTTTAAAACAATACCTGCATTATCGGCTTACTCATTTCTCACTAGTTTCAATGGAAGCAGTCAGGTGCGGTGAGGTAGTTACCTTCTCATCAATCATATTTAATACGTGAGCATCTACCCATATATCAAATTTTCGGGCAAACAACTTTCTAGAGTTCATGATCTGATCCAAATGCCGGGAAGTTAACATGACCGGTTGAAAGCCTTCATTATCTGTCCATATAGAAAAAATCATATTCGTGTTCACCATTTTGCTGGCAAAATAGGGATGATTCATAGCTACGGTTACCAGGTACATTTCATCAGCACAAAATGCATATTTCATATACTGATTAAATGCTTTTTGCCCGTCATAGAACTCTAGTAGGTAGTTGGCAAACTCTGCGGTGATCATACCGAAGGTAGCTCCAAAATACGGTTTATAGCCTTCAGGAAACTTTCTCTTAATGACATATCTCATAAACCCTTTTAACTTATTGGTAAACCGAGCTCTCAGGCTTATAGATTTGCTATTCATTTCTCCCGGCAGCAGCAGATATTTTCTGTCTTTCAAAAGCAAATAATATGAATCTATACGATGGTTCTGTGGGCGGGTAGTTACCCGGTCGTTAATTGGGTGGACATACTTTTTGTTAGTTCCTAAATCGTCCGTGATTTCGAAATGGGTGTAAAACAGCTTTTTGGGATGAGCTGCCAGAAACCGCTTAATTTCCGCATTCGATTTTATCGGATAGTCTTGTCCACTCAGAATAATGGCATGATCATAGCTTAACTCCAGAGCCTGAGCTTTTTTCAGACCATTGATAATAGCCTGGATCAACGAAAAATGGCCCCAGGCTGTTTTAATCCTGTCTGTAAAAAATACGCATAAGTTAGATTGTAGAGCATCTGACAGTTGCTTATATTCTTCAAGGCTGGAATCCTTGTTATAGTGAATAATAACATAATCTTGTTGGGCAGTAAGCGTTTTTACTAATCGAATAATTTGAGAGGGCTCCTTGTGGGCCAGGATTAAATAAAGTAGTTTCATAAGCAGGGATCGCCTGTTAATATAATTTTATTTTAGCAGATTACTATAAAAAATAAGGTAACTATCAATAATATAGAACTTGTAGTTGTCTCACCTATGCCCCAGCTTATTTACTGCTCTACTGTATAGGCTTTATCTCATCTTTAATGGCTGGTCCATTACATTTTACCCCTTCCCTTTTTATTCTCCCCGATCTATGTTTCCCCTCTTCCATGCTTGGCCGGAAAAAAGAATAACCTCTTCCATTTTATTTATAACCGTATGTGTATCTCTGATATCTTTAGCCTTTCAGCCACTGGTTCTTAGTCAATTGCTTTATACCTCCTATTGTAGCAACTTGATTTACTTTCCTGTCACTTGATAACAGGAGTAGTTAATTATCTCTTATTGTTTTCTATAGGGGAATGAATTTGTTTTATAACTGCTGCTCTTGGGTATGCTCTTGCTCATAAGCTGTTAAGATGTTCTCAATCATTACTTTTAATACATTTAGATCTATTACCACATCAAATCTCTGTTTGAGTAGCGATTTCTTTGGTTCTTCTCCATATTTACCTAAAATATAATAATAATCTAAGCCTACTTTATTTGCTTTATCATAGGACTCAGCATGGACAAAACCTTTGCCAAATAACTCTAACACTTTTGTTCCTTTCTTACAAAATATCAGATTTGTCATAGCAGCCCCAGCTGCGGAGACAATTACCTGGGCAGAGGCAAATAATTTTACTTTTTCGATAAAAGGTAGCCGGCTTAAGGTAAAAGGAACAAATCCATATCCTTTCAGAAGAGCTATCACCTGATCTTCATCAGCTACATTGCGAATTTTTGAGTCCTTTCGGGTAATATAAATTAGTGGCGGATAATGACTCTGCAAGGTTTGTTGGGTGAGAAAAGTGTCTCTAAGAAACTGGCAAGGCCAAACGGGCATAATTGAATCAATCCCTCTTGGAGCCGTAGAGGCAATTATTAGATCTGCTTGTATATGCAACTGTTTGTCTCCCCGAATAATTTTGGCGGCATCGATGCCTAACCTTCGCAAACTATCTTTTTGAAAATCATGCTCATAGTTAGGTACTAAGAACCAATCTACTTTATCAAATAACCCACTCTTTTTGAGTAAATGAATTCTTGGTAGAGCATCTATCAGCCAATGTCCATAGTTATGGACTGCGCCAAGGCCAGCTAGCATACTAAAGACTACGCCTTTGTATTTAACAGGCTCTCTAAAAAACTTTTGAGAAAAAACAGTATTATCTTCAGGCTTAACCACTTTGCCATAGTTATAACTGAAAGAGACATCGGCTATAAGGTGATTATCCTGCGAAATAACAGCAATAGATGTCTTATGATCAGTAAAAATTCTGCCATTCTCAATACAAGTTACCAGATACGTTGTTTTGACCTTAAGACTTGGCTTGAAAATATCCAGAATGGCATCGTAAAATTCCTCACTAATGGTAAGGGTGGAAATGACATTCGGATACACGTCTATACAGGCAGAGCTTTTTTCATTCTCTGCCACAGCACTTACGAAATCTTTACTTGTGAAATAGATGTTGCGGGGTCTGTAGAATGTATTATAAGGGATATTCCGGCCAATAATTTCTAAGCATTTCCTTTTGAACTTTGTCCGTATGGCTTTATTCATAAATTAGAAATATGAGTAGTACTCGTGAGCTTTTGATAGGGCACTTTTTAGTAATCTTTATGTGAAGAAATAATCCTTGATAGATTTCTTTTTACTTACGGTATGAGCTTGCCATAAAAAAGTATGAATAGAAAGCAACTATTTGAAGCTAGACAACTCAATTGTAGTGAGAACACTAAATTCAAAAGCAGGATGCAGTATTTTCAATGGCAAATCATGTCAATATAGTAAAAAAAGTTTTACGTGCAACTTATGTATTCTCATTTGCTTTAATATCACACAAAATGGACTTCTCAAAGAAATAAGGGCCTGAAATAGAGCTATTTATGTCGACTTCCCCGTTCTCAAACAATATCAAGAAAGAAATTATTATTAATAAATAACCTCATTCAATTGTGGCTAAGGCTGTGAATTATGGGAAATTCCAGGGCTGGATGAGCCTTTAGCAATTTTCCACTGTTCACAGCCCTTTCTCTAGAAGCAACTGGCGATAGGTTATTCAGTGTTTGATGAGGTCGGTGATTGGTATAATCCTTCATCCAATCCTCTGCTGGAGGTGTCGACAGGATCGTGCATCGCTGGGTCCGTAATCGCACCTGAGCTAAACTTTCTAAAAAGTAAGCATCCAACACATCTCTTCTGAAACTACCATTGAAGCGTTCAAGTGGATCATAATGATCCATCAGCATTCTGGGTAGCCTTACCTGGTTGAATGTATTGCAGATGGATATTCTCTTTTTCGCACCAAATGTCTAACTCACTAGCAATAAATTCGGGTCCATTATCAGTCCTGATTTGAGCAGGCTTTCCTCGTAAATTAATTACTGCTTGCAGTACCCTTTTGACTCTGGCAGCTGGGAGTGATGTATCTATCTCAATAGATAAAGCTTCCCTGTTGTAATCACTACACTTAGAGAAAAATCATCTCTATAAATTCACTCCTTTAGTAGGTTTTTTATCACAATTTGACGTTGTGTTAGCTATTATTTTAAGATGGCCGGAAGACTAAGGTGACACATTTAGTATACCTAATTTTTCTTCTATCTGTAGAAACTTTGTAGGAATAGAAGACGCAGAACTTTCATAAATCTTTCGCTTTTTTTGCAGCAAACTTTAAAGTAGATCCATCTGCTGCCTGATGATTTGGATCTGCCCCATGTTCGATCAGTAACAGCATAGCTTCCCAGCTTTCCTGATTGACTAATGACATAACAGGCGTATAACCTTTGGTGGTCCAATAGTGGCTTTCTATATTTAAGTTGGCACCATAGGCTACCAACATTTTCAATTTAGCTAGATCTCTGCAATTATGCAGGATTGGAACTTGGTACATATCTTCAACATTTGGATCTGCCCCATGTTGTAATAAGTACTCCATGGCTTGCAAGCTTTTTTCACCATTAGCATAGAAGGCTTCTAAAAGAGGGGCTCCCAAATTAGGGTCGGCCCCTGCTTGTAGTAACGTATAAACAGGCGTTAAATCATGGCCGTATTTACAAGCTAGTTGGATAGCATAGTGTAGATAAGAACTCCCAGAATTACTGCTTTGATTCAGTTGAGCTCCTTGAGAGATTAATGTTTTTATTGCTCCTGTATCATTAGCAGCTATCGCTTTTGCTAAATATGTAGGAGTTCCCTTGGGAAAAATGTCTTCACCCTGCTCAAATTTATCATGTGCCATTTTCGTAGTATGCTTATCCACTAAATCTTTCACTTGATACATTACTAGTGCTAGAATGGGTAAAGCAACCAGGATAGAGATAGTAGAAACCGCCCATTGGATATTTGCAGAATAGCTAATTCCAAGACAAACTATGAAAAGAATACTCATAAGCAAGCCTATATAACCTAATCCTTGTCCCATGGCTTCTCCGGTAGGGTCACTCTTGTAGCTGCTAACAATCAAATACAGACTGGATACAACCTCTAGTACTAGGCAAGAAATAGCAACGTAGAAATACTTTTTAATATCCATTTGATTAGGAAAGCAAAATGAGTACTTAGTAGCTGACAACTTTATTTGATACAAATGATAATGGATCAAATGCCTATTATAGAGAAAAAGCACCAATTTTACTACTGTTCTCTAACCTGCACAATAAAACAACAGGACTATTATTTTTGCTAGCCTTAGTAACCTCTGCTTTGTCTGCGGTAGGCTTAATAAGCTGTGAGTTACGGTACTTGCCCACCCAATAGATCAGAATATGCACCGGCATCTGATGAGTTGAGCAGAATTGTTTTTGTGTCAGACCGCTTTATAAACTAACATTCTACCAGGGAAATATCTCCAGTTCTGTTCTCAATTGGGGTGCCATCATCTTCAACTGTTTTTCTACCAAATTACTTGGGCAACTACCACTAAAGTAGGACTGTTCCTGCGGGTGGTTACCTTACATTAGCTTCATTAACCCTAGTGCGGTGAGAGGTTTGCAGATAAAAGTATATACTTTCGGATTAGAATGTATTTTCGCTATCTCTTCTTTATGTATAGTAGAAGAGAGCATGATAATCTTTGTTTCTTTCCAAACAGAAGCAGGAAATTTATCTAATTCAGTTAAAAAATCAAATCCATTCATCAACGGCATATTGACATCTAAAAAAATGATCTCAGGAAAAGCTTGTGAGGCAAATAATCTCTTTGATAGGTAGTCAAGCGCTTCTATTGCAGAATATTTAATAATAATTTCCTCGGCAAAACAGGAATTTTTGACAAGTCTGGAATGAATCATAGCATCCACATCATTGTCATCAATAAGTAGAGCGGTTTTAAAACGAAAAGTTAGCATAGGTGATTTAAAAAATAACTACAAAAATCTATTAAATCAAAAAAGCCTTAAACAGGCTTTTTTGATTTAATCACTTATTATGTGCTACAAAACTATAGGTTGATTTTATTGAAGTCTGGTATTTTCTTCGGTAATACAAGCACTTGACACAGATGATAATGCGTCACATGAAAAAATCTGTAGAAAATCTCATGAATGCCTTCTTAGTCTGCTTTCCTTCTCCTTCTATTAGCACTTACCTTTGAGTAACTTGCAAAGAGTTGTCCGTATTGGTAGCTTTTTTCTGCTTGACATTCTCTTAGAGAAAATTATTTGACAATTCAATCGACAGCGAGTATGTACTTAAAAGGAATTTGTCTATGTAGGAAGTTTAGCTTACTTTATTTGTAGGCCATGGACTTGGTTTACTCGAGTGGCGGCATTAGATGGGTGCTAATGGCGATGCGGTTCCAGGCATTTATCCCAATGATGGACATAATCACCTGTGCTAAACTCACCTCATCTAATAGTCTGGCTGCTTGTTGATACGTTTTTTCTGACACTTTTTGATGAATAAGCGTAACTTCTTCCGTAAGAGCCAGAATAGCTCTTTCTTTTTCAGTAAAATATGGGGTATCTCGCCATGCACTTAGAGCATAAATGCGTTGCTCGGTTTCCCCTAGCTCTCTTGCCTCTTTAGTATGCATGTTTATACAATAGGCACATCCGTTTATCTGGGAAGCTCTAATTTTAATCAGGTGCTTTTCAATAGCCGTAAGTTTGGTTCGGCTCAAGTATTTTTCAAAGGCAAACATAGCTTCGTAGGCCTTTGGCTCCACTTCTTTGATGACAATACGTTGGTTCATGGTGTTAGTTATTTTAGGTGATTAAAAACTTGATTTGATGGATAAATTAAATAAAATGAGTGATTGCAGGTAAACCAGATCAATGTGAAATAAACTCTTTGCGGCTTGCCGGTCTAAAAATCATTCGCAAGGCCTGATCCCTGGTCAGATAGGCGATGATCCATCCATAGAGGGTCTTGATTTTATTCGTATAGTTTACAAGAGAAATCAAATGAATGAACAGCCAGCCTAGCAAACCTAAAAAGCCACTTAAATGCAGCTTATGTTTAAACAGGTCAGCCACCGCATGATGCCGTCCAACAATGGCCATCTCTCCCCGGTCAAAATACGTAAATGGTTTTAGTGGTTTGTTTCGTGCCATCGCCTTAAAATTTTTTGCCAGCCTGGTTCCCTGCTGTATCGCTACTTGTGCCAGCTGGGGGTGGCCTGTAGGATAAAGAGGATCTGTTTGTTGCAGGCTGATGTCGCCAATGGCATAGATGTTTTCGAAGCCTATTACCCGGTTATACATATCGGTAACCATCCGTTTTCCTGCCCCAAGGCTCGTTTGGGGAATACCTTCAAAGGTACAAGCAATAACACCGGCTGCCCATATCAGGGTTTTAGCATTTATGATCTCCCCATCGGAAAACTGCACCTGTTCATTCTCATAACTTACTACCCGTGTGTTGAGCTTTACTTTTACACCTAGATTGACTAAGGCCTCGTACGTTTCCTTATGCGTTTTATCACTCATTGGCGTTAGTAAAGTAGGTTGGGCATCCACTATCACAATCTGTCCGCCTGCACCCACCAGTTCAGGATAATCCTTTTCAATGATATAATTTTTCATTTCCGCCAGCATTCCTGCCACTTCCACTCCTGTGGGTCCCCCACCGGCTACAACCATGGTCAATAGCTTCTTTCGCTCGATAGGATTTTGTTCGATAGCTGCTTTTTCCAATGTCTGAATCAGCACATTTCGCATGTAAATGGCATCATCCATGCC
Organism: Rhodocytophaga aerolata; assembly: GCF_030503435.1. Classification (GTDB taxonomy): domain Bacteria; phylum Bacteroidota; class Bacteroidia; order Cytophagales; family 172606-1; genus Rhodocytophaga; species Rhodocytophaga aerolata. Next base: position 16,993 of record NZ_JAUKPO010000026.1, on the reverse strand, counting down.
TTTCAAAGCAATAGCGTTTTTCTCGATAGCCTCATTTCCGAAGAAATTCGTTTTAGTGCCGGCTGCCAGCACCAGGTAATCATACGAAAGTTCCCCATCACTCAAATACAGTGTTTGAGCATGGGAGTCTATCCGTAAGAGCTGGGCCATCCGGATAGTAATTCCCTTATTTCTTAGGAGCTTGCGAAATGGATAACTAATGCTGGAAGGTTCCAGAAAGCCCGTTGCTACCTGATATAGCAGCGGTGTGAAGGAATTGTAATTGTTCTTATCTACCAGGGTAATTTGATAAGAGGGATTAGTAGCCAATTGTTGGATTAGATTTAATCCGGCAAACCCTCCGCCTACCACGACTATACGCTTTCTGTTATCAGCAGGCTGTATAGAGTCTGTAGTATGTTGCATGGACGAGGCAGTAGGAAACCAGTCTTTTTCCGATGCCTTTTCCCGGGAAATGAAATGCGCTTGCTTTTCCCGGATGCTTGCTGGGGTGTATGTGAGTGTGCTCATAGTACCTTGTGTTTATTGAAAACAAAGGTCGCACCTGCTTGAGACTTTTCTCTTAAAGTAGTTTAAGAAATGCTCTATTTGATTTTTGCACGGAGCATACTTAAAAACTCAGGCGTAAATCCTAAAAAAGAAGCCAGCATATATTGGGGAATGCGCTGAACAAAACCGGGAAATGTCTTTGTAAATTCTTCGTAACGTGTTTCTGCGGACTGACAAAGAAGAATTTCTATTTTTCGTAAAGCCGCTGTATAAGCCCGCTGCATCATTAGCCGGAAATAGCGATCCAGCCCAGGGATTTGATGAAATAATTGTTCATATACCTCCCTGGAAATTAGGGCAACCTGCGAATCTTCTACTGCCTGTATGTATTATGGGGAAGGTAACTTGTTTTCAAAACTAAGATAATCGCTGATCCACCAATTTTCAATACCAAACTGTAAGATCTGCTCTGATCCCTTCTCTGTAATCGAATATAAACGTAAGCACCCTTCGATAACAAAGTACATTCCAGAACATACCTGCCCTTCTTTTAAGAGAAATTCTTTTCTGGATAACTTTTTTAGCTGAAGATGTGATAGAAGTATCGCTCGCTCTCCTGCTTCCAAGTGAATGTATCTTAACAGGTGTTCAAACAGTCTTTCATACATAGCATCATGTATTTTTTGCCCTGGTAAGATAAGAAATTCAGGTTAAAATTACGCTCTGTCTTATGTATAAGCATTCACTTTTGCTAGAAATTGAAATATCAATATATGCTACGTTCATGCATGCTCACTTGCACATGGTTGTTTTTATGTACACTTCTTTAGCCACTTATTTCGATGAGTCCTGATTACTAAATCTAGCAAAGAAGGGGGCGTTCGTCACCTCTTCCTTTTTTCTATATTGAGAGGGTGTAACACCAGTATATCGCTTGAAGAAGCGGGAGAAATAAGAAGCATCTTCAAATTTTAATAAGAAACATATTTCTGCTATACTTAATTGAGTATGAAGCAATAATTGAGAGGCTTCTTTAATGAGTCTCTCCCGAATAATTTCTCCAGGTGTCTGTCCGGTAACTGCTTTTATCGTGTCATTGAGATAATTTTGAGTAACATGTAGCGCTGTTGCGTACTGAGACAAAGATTTAATTTCAATTGTATGCAAGTTTTTTAATGGCTCCAGATCCTTTTCAAAAAGTAGGGCAAATGCTTTCGTCAAACGAACTCCGGCATTGCTGTTATCTACCAGGCAATTATCTCTGTTAGCGATTATCAATTGTTGGGCTTTTTGCAAGAGCACATTCAATAATGCCCTTATCAGGTTCTCCTTATTGGCATGCTCAGTTTGATATGCTTCTTCCATTTCTTGGAAAAGCTTGTTAAAATATACAGTTTGCGAATTGTCTAGTTGCAAAGCAATACCCTCCTCCACGTTGAAAAACGGATATTCAAATAAGCTATCTTTATTGGCTAAATTTTGCCCAAAAAATGATGAGGTAAATGCACAAAAATAGCCTGATTGTTCATCCATCTTTGACATACAGGGAATAAATCTGTTCGCAGGTACAAAACACAAAATGCCTGGTTTCCTGGAATATCCTTCTGAACCAATCTTCAGAGCGCCTTCTCTACCGCTAATTAAAAAAATGATGAACACATTTAACCGGTAAAGAGCAACAGGTTGCTTACTTTTTACATGGTGTTCATCCATGCGGTGAATTTCAAAATAATTTTCACCTGAACGCTTTACTGCTTCACTCCATTCCTGTTGTAAATCTCCCCAATTATATAATACAGGACCCTTGTCTTTAGCAATGGGGGAAATAGTTGCTTTTTTATTTTTCATTGCAAAAATCATTACTTTTAAAATAGAATCCTTCCGGCTTCTGTTCTCTACATGTCTTATACTTTTTAGCTGCCCTTAGTCAGGCATCGGAATTTTATCTATCAAATTTAACTTCCTTATAAAGAGTAAACCATAGACAAAAATGGATATCACTTGGACAAATCTGCCACGATGGAGATACCGGTCTAATCACGGAAGGTTTGCGGGGAAACACCGGTTAATTTTTTAAAAAAGCGGCTAAAATAAAATTCATCACCAAACTGTAAGGCATATGCAATTTCTTTGATACTCTTGCGAGTGAGATGCAGTCTTTTTTTAGCTTCCAGAATCAGCCGTTCTTGAATTAGCAGGGAAGGCGTTTTTTTGAAATACTTGGTGATGCGCTTAGTGAAGGTATTTGGAGGTAACCCTAATAATGAAGCATAATCCGAAGGTTTATGTAAATGCAGGTAGTGCTCGTCTAGTAACAGCCGGAACCGCTCCATCAACTCGTCTGTAGGCTCCTGTTTCTCTGATAAGGATCTACTTTTGATACTGCTCGATTTAGCTAATAACAATTGCAAACAAGCCTGCAATACCATTTGAGAGGGAATAGCCGCATGAAGCTCTTCGGCTAGCTGTTCCATCAATTGAGCAAATTGTTTACTTTCTTGGGGAGAGAGTTTTACAAAGGGCTCCAGGTAAATATTGTTAAACAATAAGCCATTACAACCCACATCCGCCTGATGGTATTCTATACAATAAAAATCGCCGTGAAACTGGAGTACCGTAAACGGAAAGGGCTTGCTTACCTCCAGATAAATCACTTGTAGCGGGGTAGCAAATAGAAGGACTGGTCCGCAAAAAGGAAATGCCCCAACGTCAGCATGGAAAATACCTTCTCCTTCCTGAATGAATAGTATAGTATATTGTGCAAATTGAGCAGGCTTAAGCAAAGGCTCCTCCACAGAATTTTTTATTCCTAATAGATATACGCCGGATGTGGAATGTACTTCCATATTAGTTACCTATTTAGTAGCACCAGGCTTAGGGATATATATTAACTCTATTGCCTGTTGTTTTTTTACACTGCTTGCTAACTTTGTTCAACTCTCTTTCTGTTATACCTAAGATAGGCATATATCTAATCAAGGTCTAGCTCCTGGCAAACTTTACAGAATTAATAATAGCTTATTCATTGAAATTTAAACCAATAATTTGCTCACCTGTATTTAGATTATCAAGTAGAATTCCAAATACAGGTGAGAACAAAAGTTCCTGCTCAATGTTGGTCATGCTGAGAAATCTCCATTTGCTTGGAATCCGGAATTGTAAAAGAAATAACCTTACTTTCGATTACTTGGTGGCTTGCATCCGCCATCTCCACTAAAACATGGTGTGGCCCAGGTAGCAAACCTACAATAATAAGTGGCTGGTCATTGCTGGCATGGGCCCAATGCCAGGGTGTATTATCTACCGTAATATGTAAGTGACCAATGCGCGGAGAAACATCCAGGGCAGTCTCACCAAAGACAGGCACAATACGCAGATTTTCCGTCTGGTAAGGAATAATCACTTTGCCTTGTGCTAAAGGACCAGGTAGCGGCGGATCCACAAGCAGTTTAGGAGGTGGCTCGGAAGGCAGTGGCAAAATAGACTCTGATCCCCGGATTTGTTGTGCAGTGGTATGTTGACTAACCGCTTGAAAGACCAAGCCGACCATTGAAAAGGCAATTAAAAGAATGGTTTTCATAAGATAATGCGTTTATTAGAAAGGATAATGACTGAAAGACCGTTGGCTGGAACTAACCGAATGCCAGACCAACTTTTAATTTATATAGGAATGTAGGATGAAGACTGATAAATGCTACTGGTGGAATTTCCTATGATTTTGGGAAAGCTGGTTCAATTTCCCGATCTGTGCTTGCTGAAATACTTTCCCAAGCATCTACTTCCGCTTCCATCGTGGCTACCTTTGACCGGAAGTATGCAACCGCATCTTTACCAACAGGTAGATGAACTGGAGGTGTCTGGCTGTTGGCTAACTCCATCACTACTTGGGCCAGTTTGGCTGGATCACCAGGCTGATTCCCGTGAATTTGCCCTGCATTGACTCTTGTCCGCCCTACCGTCGGGGCATATGCTTCCAGTACATTGGCACCAACTACATAAGAATCCCCGGACAGAAAATCCGTACTGAATAGTCCAGGTGCTAAAGAAGTTACATGGATACCTAAAGGATTTACTTCTAAAGCCAATCCTTCAGAAATTCCCTCTACTGCAAATTTAGTGGAACCGTACAAACCAAATCCTGGGACTGTAGCCCGATAGCCAAAAGCAGAGGAAAAATTGATGATGTGGCCAGTTGCCCGTTGCCGCATATATGGCAAGATGGCCTGAGTCACGCGCAGTAAACCGAACACATTGGTTTCAAATTGCCGGCTGATTTCTTCCTCTGTGGCCTCTTCAAAAGCCCCTAAGAAACCATACCCTGCATTGTTAACTAATACATCAATCTGACCAAAGTGAGCAATAGCTTGCTCAACCCCTTCTTTTACTTGCCCTACCTTTGTTACATCCAGTACTACCACCTGCAAATTTTGGTGATTCCCGAGAGTAGCAGACACCTGTTCGGGATTTTTTCGGACAGTAGCCACAACCTGATCTCCGACTGCTAAGGCTGCCTTCACAATTTCTAAACCAAAGCCACGTGAGGCTCCAGTAACAAACCATACTTTTTGAGTTTTCATTGTGTTTTTGTTTAAATTAATATTTTATAACCTATCGGTCATTTAATGGTAATTAGTGTTATACACTACCTATTGTTTGGAATAGGCTGCAAAATTCATCAGTGGATTATGTAGTTTAGAACAATCTCCTGAAATAATGTAGTCTCCAAGAAATGTGAACTAGTCTTTGCCTATCTACTGAGCTGACGCACATCGGTAAGCAATAAATTAAATCAGATTAATGGCGACCGGAATGTTGCCACGGGTGGCTTTGGAATAAGGGCAAATCTGGTGTGCAGTATCCACAAGGGCTTGGGCTACTTCACGTTCCAAACCTGGCAGACTAACGTTGAGTCGCGCCTGCAGGAAGTACTGTCCATCTACCAGACACAAATCTACCTCTGCGTCGATAGCTGTATTGGCTGGAAGTTTCACCTTTCTGTCATGGGCAGCTTTCCCTAAGGCCCCTTCAAAACACGCCGACCAGCCAGCGGCAAACAATTGCTCCGGATTAGTACCAATGCGTGTCGTGCCTGGAGTAGCGAGTTTAACATCTAGCTGACCATCTGAACTACGCGATGCCCCTTCCCTGCCTCCAGTAGTATGTGTTTTGGCCGTATAAATGGCTTTTTTAAAAGAGGTCTGCTGAGTTGCTTCAGACGTTGTACTTGTAATTGCGGAATCTACTTGATCATTTTTCATGGTTGTATGAATTTATTGTATACTTATTAAATTTACTTTCGAGGGAATGTTTAGAAGAGTCACATTTTGATTCTTAGTGGCCAACTCTTACCAATTTGAACTTAGTTACCAGCCAGAAGATGGAGGCTCATAAAAAAACAGATAAAGAACCTCCATCTTCTCTTTATTTGTCTGATGTGGCATATGTCTGCTCCTTGCATAAATAACTTGCTACACGCTGAACGCCGGGTGAAACGATCAGAATAATTGGGATTACTATAAAGTAAGCTATAGCCCAAGACTTCATCCAGATTGAGGCAAATCCGGGAGCAAATCCCCGGTTTACAACAATAAGTGTAAAAGATACAATTCCAGTTGTGATGATACCCATCAGCATGGCAAAGACAACTTTTTGTTTCATGGTTTTCATTAGTATTAAGTTTAAATTGTATTGTTACGACCGATCGGTCATTTATTGATAAAAAAATAAGATTGCATATTTATTCAAAATACCATTTAATGACCGATTGGTCATATTCTATGCAAAAAAAATTAGTTTACTTTTTCTTCAATTTCATTTTTTAAGGAACGAGCAATTACTTGCATAGCTTTGTTGTTTCCTGCTATCCGTGACATCATAATTCCTCCTTCCACCATGGCGAACATCGTGGTAGCAAACTCTTTGGCATCCCAGTCTGATTTAAGCTCACCAGTTTCAATGCCCCTCTCCACAATGCTTCGAATATTTTGTTGGGCTTTTTCCACTAACTGATGTACTTTCTTCCGGATCACTTCATCGGTATCATCGGCTTCCATGCCAAAATTGAGCAGTGGACAGCCGCCGATGATTGGCGGATTCAAGGGGTCCAGATACAAATCAATGTAGGCGAATAACTTCTCTTTAGCCGTTTTTTTCCGGCTCATGGCTGTTTCTACCACATTTGCAAGCCGGTCAAGTTGATAATCAACCACTTCATGAGCCAAGTCTTCCTTGTTTTCAAAATGCACATACAGACTTCCTTTGGCTAGTTTAGTTACCTCCAGAATATCACTTAAAGAAGTGCCTGCTACACCTTTCGTATTAAAAAGCGGAGCGGCTTTTTCAAGAATTAATTGCCTGGTTCGTTCTGCTTTTGTCATTTTCTTGTTCTTGATGACACAAATATAAATGACCGATCGGTCATCTCCAAACAATTTGTCAATTATTTTCAGCCATCTCTTACAGACAAAATAGAGCTCATTCTTTTTTTTCTGGATAGGACTGAACTATATAGAAGGAAAAGAGGAAAGGGATATAGAACAAATATCTTTCTTATTGGAAAAATCTCCTGTTCAAGAAAGAAAACTAAATGATACAATTGCAGTCAGATTAATTACTTTGTATCCTTCAAAAGATTTACAAAGTTCCTTAGCCGGTAAAACCTATGTTTACAGAAAAGACTGTAATTGTATAGAAATTCCGCTTATATTTTTTGAGAGTTACTCATCAAATTGAGTATCGCCTTACGAAAATAGCTTTTTCATTTTCTATAATTTTATAGATTAATGGTAGCACCTTTTTTAATTGTATTCAAACAAATCCAGTAGAGATTGAAGTGCCTATACAACTATTTCAAAATTTAGTTGTAGCACCAATTAATCCAGGTCTGTGCTTTCATCACTGTGCTGAAAATGAACACAGCATTGTCCGCTTCCGGACACTTACTGCAAAGCTTCTATAAACAAAAGGGCCTTAACGACGTAATAAGGCCTATTTTATCTCTTGGCAAGGCATTTGTTAAACAAATATGAAGATAATTAAATTCTTTGCATGCCATGGGAAAATTATACTTAGGCGAGTTTGAAGAACTTGTGCTCTTAACAGTGGCTCATCTGCAGGGTGAAGCATATGGAGCAGCTATTATGCAAGATATTCAACAGCGCACAGGCCGTATGGTCATCTTAAGCGCTGTACATGTGGTGCTCTACCGGCTGGAGGAGAAAGGCTTGGTTACTTCTGTTGTGGGTGGGGTTACTGCTGAGCGGGGTGGCCGCCGGAAACGCATTTTCACCATCTCAGCCTATGGCATTACTATCTTATCAGAAATCCGGCAGGTGCGGGAAGAGTTGTGGCAGTTGATTCCTAAACCCCTGCGCCCTTCTACTTTATGAAAAACACCAATCAGCCACCTTTTTGGTTAGACCGCTTTCTGCAATGGCGCTTACCGGACGATCAGTTTGAAGAGGTGCAGGGCGATATGCACGAACTATATAGTCAGTGGGTGAAAGATGTAGGTAAACGAAAAGCAAGTTGGCTGTACCTGCTCAATACACTAACTTTTCTGAGGCCTTTGCCTAAAGGAAAAGAAAATCATTACTCCACTCACAGACCTTATCTACAAGCAAATTTCCTGGATATGCTATTCAACTACCTGATTATTGCCTTGCGGAATCTCACCCGTCAAAAAGCATTCTCCTTCATCAACATTTTTGGCCTGGCCATCAGTATGTCGGTGGGGCTGCTCATTATCACCATGATTTCAGATACATTCTCTTTGGATGATTTTCACCAGAAGAAAGATCGTATCTACAGGGTGATCACTACAGATCAGTTCGCAGGACAACCGGAAATGCACCTGGCTTCTAGTTCCGTAAAAGCCGGAAAACAAATCAAAGAAACAGTGGCCGGTGTGGAATTAGTAGCCCTGCTTCGCAGGGGATTTGGGGGAGAAGCTATAATAAAAGATACCAGAATTTCTCTTTCCGGACTATGGGCCAGTGAGTCGTTTTTCGAGGTATTTACGTTTCCCTTGCTGCAAGGTGATCCGGTTACGGCGCTAAAAGAACCTTATTCTCTGGTACTGACGGAGAAAACGGCTAAAAAGCTATTCGGACGGGTAGATGTACTAGGCCAACAGATACAATTTGATACCTTAATTTATATCGTAACCGGCGTGATGAAAGATGTTCCCAAGCTGTCTCATCTTCAATTTGAAGCTCTCGTTTCTTTTGCCACTGTTGAATTGCAGAAGCCAGATACTGGTGATGGAGATTTTTTTGCCTGGGAAAATATTTTCATGAATTATGCCTATCTGTTACTACCACCGAATGGAAACCCTGAAGCCGTTCAGGCGAATCTCAACCAGTTAAGTGCTGCCCAAAATGCACGTATCACCAACCGAAAAATTACCCTGTCGCTTCAATCTTTGAAGGAAATTTCAAGTGGAGAAAGTTTGGTAAACCCCATTGGACCTACTTATTTTAATAATGCGGCCAGGTGGGTACTGGTAGGTTTGGCGCTTATTGTGATGCTGAGTGCTTGTTTTAATTATACCAATCTCTCTATTGCCCGTGCCTTGCGCCGATCCAAAGAAGTGGGCATTCGCAAAATGATTGGGGCGGCAAAAAGCCAGGTACTGGTTCAGTTTATCACAGAAGCCATCGTGATTGCATTGGTTGCGCTGGTTTTTTCTTTTCTGCTGTTTTTGTTGCTGCGTATCCAGTTTCTATCTCTTGCAGCCCAGGCAGCTGATCTTTTTAAACTGGAGCTTTCGACTAGGCTCATTGGTTATTTTGTGGCATTGGCTATATTGGTGGGAATTACAGCAGGAATATTGCCTGCCTTATTTTTCTCTCGCATCAACGCCATTCAGGTATTCAAAAACGCATCGCTGAAGTTATTTTATCATGTTGCCTTACGCAAAATATTAATTGTGGTGCAGTATACATTTTCTCTCATTTTCATTACAACTACCATTATTGGCTACAACCAGTATCGGTCTTTCCTCGCGTATGACCTAGGTTTCTCTACAGAAAATATTCTCAATATCCGGCTTCAGGGCAATTCCAGCAAACTACTGAAAAATGAACTGGCGCAAGTACCAACTGTACAAAATGTATCTACATCCCTACTAGTGAGCAGCCTGGGCAACCTGTATGGTGGCTCCATGAAATACAAAGATCCGGTGGATTCTGCCAACGTCTGGATAAATATTGTGGATGAACAGTATTTACCGCTACACCAGCATACATTTCTGGCCGGAAAAAATTTCAGTGCCAAAGCAAATGCCATATCAGAAGATGAAGTAATTGTAAATGAGCAGGTATTGAACCGCTTTAACATAGGCAAACGAGTTCCTGAGCAAGCACTGGGTGAAGCATTGACTGTGAAAGGGAAAAAACTAACCATTATAGGCGTAGTAAAAGATTTTCATTATGGGACACTTGATAAAAATATAGAACCTACCATTCTCCGGTATTCCAACGAACCCGGCGGCTACCTGAATGTAAAAATCCTTTCTTCGGATTTGCCAGCTACCATGGAAAGTATTGAGGCGGCCTGTAGCAACATTGACCAGGTACATCCGCTGGAAGCTAACTTCTATGATGATCAAATTGAACAAGCGTATAGCCAGTATTCGGTGATGATAAAGATTATTGGTTTTCTGGCATTTCTGGCCATTAGCATTGCTTCAGTAGGGTTATTTGGCATGGTGGTATACAGCACCGAAACCAGGCTGAAAGAATTGAGTATCCGCAAAGTGTTAGGCGCAAGTGAGTTTAGCCTGATTTACCATCTAAGTAAAGGATTTTTTATTCTGCTACTGATCGCCGCCTTTATTGCGTTGCCTTTAACCTACTTGTTTTTTAACCAGGTGATTTTACGAGAATTTGTCTACCATCAACCTATTGGAATAGGTGAGTTATTTTCAGGGGTAGGTGTGGTTATGCTTTTAGCTATTAGTATGATTGGGTCACAAACTTTAAAAGCCGCCCAGAATAACCCGGTTAATGTGCTGCGTAACGAATAGAGTGAAGAGTATAACCTAATCCGAACTTGTATGAGCCAGCCGCCAGATATGTTTCAACCGCCCAAAAGGATAGATGCTTTTCTTCGCTGGCGCATGCCGGAAGAGCAGTTTGAGGAAGTGCAGGGAGATATGCATGAATTATATGCGCAGTGGGTGAAAGAAATGGGCCAAAGAAAAGCTGACCGGATGTATCTGCTCAATGCCCTTACGTTTCTGAGGCCTTTGCCCAAACGGGCAAAATCTTTTCAACACAAACTCAGTCCATACTCACAAGCAAACCCCATTGATATGCTCCGAAATTATTTTATCACTACCTGGCGAACGCTTTTGAAAAATAAAAGCTATTCTGCCATTAATTTAACAGGTCTTACCCTAAGCCTCACTTGCTGCCTATTACTCTGCATTGTCATTATCCACGAACTTTCCTACGATAACTACCACACAAATGCAGATCGCATTTACCGGGTGGAAACGCAAAAAATCTCACCTGAGGGTACAGATACCTACTCTGGTGCACCTTTGGGTGTGGCAACCGCCTTACGCACAGATTTTCCTGAAATTAGGCAGGTAACTACTATCAATTTTAATGATAGCAGGCTACTTTCTGTTGGCGATAAAAATGGAAAAAATGCTAAATTCAAAGAACCCATTGCTTTTGTAGATAATAACTTATTTACAATATTTGATTACCAGTGGATAGCCGGAAATCCTACAACCGCCCTATCCGAGCCAAACACGGTGATACTTACCCATTCGTATGCCCGAAAGTACTTTGGAAACGCTACTATAGAGCATATCCTGGGGCAGACAATTAAGATTGACCATGTGGTTAATCTGAAAATTACTGGTATTCTAAAAGACTTACCGTCGAATACCAATTTTCCATTTAATATACTTGTTTCCTTTCCTACTCAAAAAAGCCTTGATAAGAACTTCAACCCGGATGAATGGCGTGGGTGGAGTGATAATGCTCAAACCTATGTGCTTCTGGCAAGCGGCACCAAACCACAAACCATAGCAAGCCGCTTCCCCAGCATGTGGGAAAAATATCATGGTGGAGGCATATCCAAAACAAGAGGAAGCTCATTATTAGCCCTGAGAGAATTACATTTTAATGGAAATTACAGTGGCAGGTCTGTGGAGTGGAAAACTATTTATATCATGGTGGTTATAGGGGTATTCCTTATTCTAACCGCCTGTGTCAATTTTATTAATCTGGCCACAGCACAGGCCATCAAACGGTCCAGAGAAGTAGGAATCCGTAAAGTATTAGGCAGTAGCCGGGGACAATTAATTTTACAATTCTTAAGTGAAACCAGCACTATGACATTGATAGCTTTGCTGCTGGCTATAGGAATTTCCCTTTTACTTCTGCCTTCTGTTGCTTCATTACTAGATATTCCGGTAACAAGACAATTTGCGCTGCATCCGGTAGTATGGCTTTTGATAATAACTACCTTTTTGCTGGTAAGCTTTATATCTGGCTTTTATCCAGCCTTTGTGCTATCCTCCTTTAGGCCAGTGCAGGCAATAAAAAACAAAGTTACTTCCAGCCGCATGGGAGGTAGTTCCCTTGCCAAAACCATGATTGTACTTCAATTCACAATCTCCCTGGTACTCATCATCGGAACAGCCATCGTTGCCCGCCAAATAGATTTATTTAAACATGCAGACCTGGGATTTAATAAAGAATCCATCATTATTGTGCCGATACCTACTCAGGATATAGATAAACTTCGGCACCTGCAAGTACAACTAACCCGCCTGCCAGAAATCTCGAAGGTGAGTTTTTCTTTCAACAGCCCTTCGGCAGAAAGCAATTTTATGGGTGAACTAGTTTACCAGACATCAGAGGGAGAGGTAAAAATCCGGACTCAATTTAAATTAGCGGATGCTCATTTTATCCCAACCTACGGTATAGATCTCCTTGCCGGAAAAGGTTTACCCGACGTAGATTATACTTCACAGATTGTAATCAACGAAGTATTTATGCAACGCATGGGCATTCATACTCCGCAAGCTGCCCTTGGTAAAATTATCAAAAATGGAGATCAACCCTTGCAGGTGGTAGGTGTAGCCCGTAATTTTCATGTAAATTCCCTTCACCAGAAAATTGATCCAACCATTATTGGAATCAATCCGCAGTTTTTCTTTCAGGCGGGCATTAAGATGACTTCATCCAAGGCCTCCTTACAAAAAGCATTAGTGCATATTGAGCAAGTATGGACTCTTGCATTTCCCGATCAGCTCTTTAGCTACCAGTTTCTGGATGAAACGCTTAATGGGGCATATGGGAGAGAAACCCGTACATTTTACCTGCTGAATATCTTTTCAGGAATAGCCATTTTTGTTAGTTGCCTGGGTTTATATGGACTAATCTCTTTTATGGCCGTACAGCGTACAAAAGAAATTGGTGTCCGGAAAGTTATGGGTGCCAGTGTACTACAAATTGTAGGTTTGCTCAGTAAAGATTTCCTCAAGCTCGTAATCCTTGCCTTTGTGATTTCTAGCCCGGTTGGCTGGTATGTAATGAGCAAATGGCTGGAAGATTTTGCGTACCGCACGGATATAGGTGTAGGCGTGTTTTTGATTGCCGGAGTGGCTGCTTTGCTGATAACAGTAGTAACCGTGGGTATTCAATCAATAAAAGCAGCGATGACCAATCCGGTCAAGTCCTTACGAAATGAGTAATGTAATCTGAGATTTATATAATCAAACGATTCTAAAAGGCTTCCATGAATCAAGATAGGCATAAATTTCAACCACCTTCTTGGATAGACAAATTCCTCCAATGGCAGTTGCCAGAGGATCAGTTTGAGGAGGTGCAGGGCGATATGCTAGAATTGTATGTACATTGGGTAGAGGAAAAGGGTGAGAGAACAGCTAATTGGCTGTATTTCCTAAATGCCTTTACTTTTCTCAGGCCTTTGCCTAAGCGAAAGCCCTTCTCCAAAATTAACCACTATTCACAAGCAAATACTTCTCATATGATCGCAAACTACTTGAAAGTAGGCTTCCGCAACCTAATCAGGCAGAAAGCTTATTCATGTATTAATATCGGAGGCCTTTCTATTGGGCTTGCCTGTTGTATTACCATTGGGCTTTATATCTGGGATGAATACAAGTTTGACCGTTTCCACACAAACTACCGGCATATTTACCGGGTGGTGGAACAACAAACCCAGGCCGGAACTTTGTATGATGTAGCTTCCACCCCTGGTCCACTGGCACCATCATTGAAAACTGACTTCGCCGAAATACAGCAGACGTGCCGCATCAGTGAAGCCTGGTGGGCCGGAAATCTGCAAACAGGTGAAAAAGTTATTGAGCCTGAAAACATACTGGTAACGGATAACTCTTTCTTTCAGGTATTTGATTTTAAACTTATTCAGGGAAATCCTCAAAAGGTACTGTTACATCCGGATGAGGTGGTGATTAGTGAAACCCTGGCTCAAAAGTTTTTCCGTGAAAACTGGATGCAGGCCGGCAATATTCTGGGCCGGCAAATAAAGCTGAAAGATGGACGGCTGTTAACTCTCTCAGGGGTAGCTGAGAATCCGCCATTACATTCGCAAATTCAGTTTGATGTATTGCTATCCTGCCGCTACGATGAACTCCATTCTGACAACTACAAATGGCAGAGCAATGATTACCAGACCTATGTTTTAGTCAGTCAGGATGCAGATGTGGCAGCATTGAAGGAGAAGCTGAAAAATTACCTGCAAAAACACATTAAGTTGACCAATGCTACTACCCTTTCTTTGCAACCCTTATCCGCTATTTATCTCTACTCGGATTTTGACTTTCATACTGACTGGGGAAAAAGGGGAAATATCACCTATGTACGGGTTTTCATGGCTGTAGGTACGATTATATTACTGATTGCCGTGTTCAATTTTATTAACCTTTCCACGGCTCGTGCCATGAGCCGGGCCAAAGAAGTAGGTGTGCGGAAGGCGATTGGTGCTTTACGCAAACAGCTCATTGTTCAGTTCTTGAGTGAAGCCTCAAGTATGACTGTAATCGCTGTAATGCTTTCTTTCCTTCTCTTGCAGTTGTTTTTGCCTATACTCAACGAGATTGCCGGAAAATCACTTGCTGTTCCTTTCACTGATCCTGCTTTTGTGTTCGCCCTGCTAGGTTTCACGCTCCTTGTAAGCTTGCTGGCTGGCATCTATCCTGCCTTGTACCTGTCTCATTTTAATCCGGCAAAAGTCTTAAAAGGCTTCCAATCTCAGCAGTCAGCGCAGTTTTTCAGGCAGAGTCTGGTCGTGAGTCAGTTTGCTTTATCGGTGATACTGATTACCGGAACGATTGTCATTTACAAACAATTAGCATTCATGCAAAACAAAAACCTGGGTTTCGATAAGTCTCAGTTATTGCATGTATATCTACCTGAAGAGCTGCGCAACAAAGCCTCTGTGATAAAAACGGATTTAGAAAAACTACCCAGCATTGCCGGTGTAGCAAGCACCTCTGGCAATCTGGTAGATGTTAACCAATCTACCACCCATTTTACATGGGAGACACAACCACCCGGCGCTTCTATTTTAATCACCCATCTGAATATAGATCCTGATTTTCTTACCACCACGGGAATGAGGTTGCTTGCCGGCAGAAATTTCAATCCGGCCATTACAACAGATACTTCTTCAGCCTTTATCATTAACGAAATAGCTGCTAGACAAATGAGCTGGACGATTGAGGAGGCGATAGGAAAAAAAATCAGGTTCTGGGATGTAGAGGGTACTGTAATTGGGGTAGTAAACGATTTTCATTACCGGCCTATGACAACCGCTATTGCACCCTTGCTTTTCCGCTACTGGCCAAAAGAATCCATTTCGGGATTATTTGTAAAAGCAAAACCTAATGGGGTAAAAGAAACTATTTCCGCTATTGAGCAAGTACATAAAAGATACAATGTGCTGGCTACCCTGGATTACCAGTTTGTAGACCAGATGCTTGAAAAGCAATACCGTACAGAGCAAAACACCGCTCGCATTGTCTTTTATTTCTCTATACTTGCCATTATGGTTTCCTGCCTGGGCTTATTTGGCCTGGCAACCCATACGGCAGAAAGAAGAACTAAGGAGATAGGGGTCCGGAAAATACTGGGCGCTTCGGTTGCTCATATTGTTCTGCTCTTTTCTTCAGACTTTCTCAAGCTTGTTCTCATTTCATTTGTTATCTCCTCTCCCATTGCCTGGTATGCCTTGCATAGATGGCTGCAAGATTTTGCTTACAGTATACGCGTAGAATGGTGGATTTTCATAGTTACAGGCGTATTAGTAGTTACTATCACTTCCCTTACAGTAAGTTTTCAGGCTATCAAAGCAGCTATAGCTAATCCGGTAAAATCTTTAAGAAATGAATAATAGTATTTGGTAAGCACCCTTACTGATGGTAGGAAAACAGCCTATGTATTCGTATGAGCAATTATTACCTTTAGCCTATATAAATCAACACATATTTCACGTTATTATGCACTTTCTCTTTTCATGGCTACTTCACATTCTTCTTCAGCCATACATTTTCCTTCAAATACACATATACTGATATCTGAAAAAACACTATTATGTTGGCCAATATCAGCTATCATAAAATGTATTCGCCACTCATGGACATTATAGCAAGTAATTATTGTTTCTTTTACCTGATAATAGAAGAACAATCGCTGATAAGATTGTGTAGCTATATAGTCAAGAGTTTGATATAAATTAATAAGCTCAATTACCCATATCTTCGTTTTAACTTCCTTTAGGCAAATACACTTCTCTGTTAACGTAAGTGGATTTTGCTCCTTTTTACAGAATAATACCAGTACGCGATTGTTTTATAGTGATGGCTGTTTATATAAAATATATTTCAGAACTCTTTCTTTATCCACTCCCTGCAAAATCAGCCATAATGGCAGCAGAGACAAAAGCTGGTAAAATCAATCAAGGTTATGTTAGCTAAATTTCATGAGTATTTGTTACGGCAGTTTCTACTACATGAAGTGATCTAGAATGTACTTTGTCTCAACTCGTAACAATACAAGACGGTAGGATTTTCTTCTTAGTTTCTGTCTAAAAACGGTGGGCCTTACTATGCAAATTAGAATCCCTATGATCTACAGCAGGTTAAATTAAATGATTGTCTTCAAGTTATACTAGTCACAGACCATAGATTTACTTTCAGCTGCCTTTGCGCCAATATATCTACAGATTCTATTACAGGCGGCTGGGCTAGCAGGTCTAGGACCTTAGCCAGTAATGCTTCCGCTACTTTTCCAGCCAGGTATGCCAGACGGCCTGCTTCATCAGGAAAAGTATCAAAAATACCAAATGTAGATGTTCCTAATCGAATCGCATACTAGGTAATCGTATCTGATTCTTGTTCAACAAGAGATAAAGCTGAACGAAGGAAATCTTCAATTTCCCTTTCTTTGCCGGCTTTCGCCTGGAACCGGACTAGTAATGCTACTGTGACTATTTC
>NZ_JAUKPO010000025.1 GCF_030503435.1 Rhodocytophaga aerolata | reverse complement strand
CCTATCAAAACAATTGGGATGGCACTTTTCAGGGAAAGCCCTTGATGGCCGAAGCCTATTACTTTGTTATTAAATCCAGTAAAGAAACGATTAAATCAGGTACTGTTACTATCATCCGGTAAGTGTTGTTGCTTTAGGTACGTCTGATTGAATTAAATATAAAATACAGCAGCCTTATATAAGGCTGCTGTATTTTATATTTATGAAAGAAGCCTAGTAAACTGAAGAAGCTACTAACCTATAAAATTCTATTTATTGAGTAAGAACATACACATACGCACGTACAGAGCACAACTAAAATTTATTGTATATTTGAGATGATTCAGCAGTACTTAATTGTATCTTCTATAAAAACGAATGCTATAAATATTTGCCAAATTATCTCTGTTTCTTTACACGAAAAATAGTAAATTTCTACCTAGCGACGTTACATTCATCACATGAAAAAAACGGTATCTTTCAAAAATATAGGCAAGAAAATTCAGGATTATCACTGGATTTATGTGAATATCAGCCCACAAGTAGCTAAGAGTTCGCTGGAGTCTTCTTATGGTAAAGATGCAGAGGAGATATTCAAAGGTCTGGAAGTATACCATCAATATGGGATGGACGTATATATGCGGCCAGGTGAAGATAAAGAATCTAATTCTCAATAGATTTATATTGTTCTTTTTCAGTGGGAAGTTGTATTTTACTGCTGATAGAAATAATTCGCGCAGGTTGTTTGTTTGGTGACAATAAATACCTACTGTACTATTCCCTTCATAAGCCATAGCCCTTATCACAATTACAGGTAACAGCAAATTCCTGTATTAGTTTATCTCAAGGATTTTATACAAAGCTGAATGCATCTAAAAAATCTAACCACCATAGCTTTGCATGAGAAATACGTAAAGTAAGGTATTCAGAAAAAGTAGATATATAGGAGAAAGTAATATATTTTGCCGCCAATATCTTAACTGCTTATTGATAGGTTATTCTATACTTAATTGGATAAAATTTCATTTTACAGCATTTTTCAGCAGAAAACTATCTTCGCTGTATAAGATTAGTAGAAAGAAGCTGCATCATGAAAAAGTTAATTCCATTTTTTGTATTACTCGCACTATTTGCCTGTAGTTCTGGCAAACAAGCGCTGCAAAAAGGCAACTACGAAGAATCTGTATTAAAAGCAATTAATAGACTCCGCAGTAATCCGGGACATAGCAAAGCCCGTGAAACCCTTAAAGAAGCATATGCCCTTACGCAGCAATATCACCTGGAACGTATAGCAACGCTAAAAGTATCCTCAGAGGCATTTCGATGGGAAAGTATACTTAATTCTTATACCACCCTTACATCGCTCCACAATGAAATTCAACGCTGCCCTGCCTGTTTGCAGATTACACCTAGCAGTAGATCTTACTTAAATGAAGCCAATCAGGCCAGATTCGAGGCCGCTGCTGAGCGTTATGAGGTAGGAAAAATAGTTTTTAAGCGTGACAATTCCAGGCAGAGTGCCAAAGAAGCTTATTTGCATTTTAAACGTGCGGCTGAACTGGTGCCGGATTATCAGGATGTACGGCAGCAGATGGATGATGCTCTATACTACGCTACACTCAAAATAGTATTGGAACAAATTCCGGTGCATTCCCGCTCGATGGGGTTGAGCAATGAGTTTTTTCAAAACAAAATAAATGAATTCGTTTCAAGCGCACGTATGAATGATTTTGTGCGATTTTATACACCGCAAGAGGCGAAGGCAGTTAAAGTTAAACAACCGGATCATGTAGTACGGCTTCAGTTTGATGATTTTGTAGTCGGGCAAATTTATATGAAAGAAAGTACAGAGAAAATCTCGCGCGATAGTGTAATTGTTGGCCAGGTAGAAGTAGAAGGTGTGAAGAAGAATGTATATGGTACAGTAACAGCTGAACTTACTACATTTAAAAAAACAGTGAGCTCTAAGGGATTACTTGATCTGCAGATATATGATCCTCTCGCACAGCGGATAATAAACCAGCAAAAAATGCCGGGTGAATTTGTATGGGCATCAGAGTGGGCCAACTTTAAAGGAGACGAACGGGCACTTACCAAAGACCAGATTGCCCGCTGTAAATTAAAAGAGGTACCACCACCGCCGCCACAAGATTTATTTCTGGAGTTTTGCAAACCTATCTATGGGCAGGTTACCAGCCATTTAGAGCGTTTTTACAGGTCATACTAACCTACCTGATTTTTATTGAGATGCCACAAAAACTGTTACTATGGCATCTCAATAAAATTATTGATAATGGAGAGGAATTCTTCGGGTTTTTCAGCATGCACCCAATGACCTGCCCCTGAAATTGTTTCTACGACAGCTCCTGGAAAAAACTGGTGAATAAGTGCTGTATCTTCCTTATTAATATAGTCAGATTTTGCCCCATTAATAAAAAGCACCGGCCGTTCAAACACATTATTTGTCTGGATGGCTTCGCCCACGTTTTCTATCTGATCGTTAATAACAGGCAAATTCAACCGCCAAGCAAAATTACCTTCCTCCGTACGATATAAATTCTTTAACAAAAACGCACGAACAGTAGAACTACGTTCGTATCTGGCTAGCTGCTCATCGGCTTCCTGACGGGAGGTAATAGTATGCAGGTTAATAGAAGTTAATCCTTCCAGGATACGATCATGGTGAACAGGATAATATTTAGGACAGATATCTACTACAATTAGTTTACTTAGCAAATGTGAATATTCCAGTGCTACATGCATAGCTACTTTACCCCCCATAGAATGGCCCATTAGTATGGGTTGTTCTATTTGATGCTGTTCTATAAATTTATGTACCTCTTCACGCATGACTTCATAGGTAAAGTTATCTGTATGTAGAGAGCGGCCATGGTTAGGAAGGTCTACTAAATAAACTTTAGATCGTTCACTAAGTACTTTGCCTATATTCTGCCAGTTATCAGACGAACCAAACAGACCATGAAGTATAATAATGGATTTTTCCCCGTTCCCAAGTTCTTTATGAAATAATTCCATGTATTGCTGTAGTAATTAAAGTAAAAGAAAATACAAATTAAGATTGGAAAAGCTTTATTATGTCCGCTAATCCTTTATTTCAATAAACACATCGCCAGCAGTATGCTCTGTTAAGTAGCCAAATGATTCCAGAGACAAATTTTTGCTGTGTAGCCATTTTTCAAATTCCTGCTGGTTGCTTTCTTCCACGGCTATTAACAGCCCGCCGCTTGTTTGTGGATCAGCTAAGATGAACTTATGATAATCACTAATTTTACCGATTTTATGTCCATAGCTATCCCAGTTACGGTGGGTACCGCCAGGTATACATTTTTGTTCAAGATATTCGGCCAGTACCGGAATTTTCGGGACTTTATTAAAATCAATAAATGCTTTCACTTTACTTCCTTCACAAACTTCGGATAGGTGTCCCAGTAAACCAAAGCCAGTAACATCAGTAAGTGCTTTTATATAGGGTAGTTTGCCCAGTTCGGCTCCTATTTTATTCAGTTGCACCATTTGCCGGGGAGCAATGGAAGCATGTTCGGCTTTCAACAAACCTTTTTTCTGGGCTGTGGTAAGTATGCCTACGCCTAATGGTTTTGTTAAATATAAGCGACACCCAGAAGTAGCTGTGTTATTCTGTTTTAAGTTACTAACTGCTACTTTGCCAGTAACAGCCAAGCCAAATATAGGTTCTGGACTATCAATACTGTGACCACCAGCCAGCGGAATACCCGCTTCGCGGCATATACTACGGCTACCTTCCAAAATTTGACGGGCAATTTCTGGAGGAAGTTTATCTATAGGAAAACCCAGGATTGCAATGGCCATTATAGGTTCGCCACCCATCGCATATACGTCACTGATGGCATTAGCAGAAGCAATGCGGCCGAAGTCAAAAGCGTCATCTACAATAGGCATGAAAAAATCCGTAGTACTGATAATAGCCTCACCATTGCCCATATCTAATACTGCAGCATCGTCTTTACTCTCGTTACCCACCAATAAATTATTGAAAGAGTCAGGAGTGAATTCAGACTTAAGAATAGCGTCTAATATTTTTGGTGAAATTTTACAGCCGCAGCCCGCGCCATGACTATATTGAGTGAGCCTGATAGTTTGCGTCATTAATTTTATAGAATAGAATTTTATTTGGATAAAATTGTAATAGCTAGAGTATTATTGTAAATAATTATAATTATTTTCTGAAAAACCAAATATTTTATATCATCAATTGTTTACTATTTCGTAATCTTGTTAGCAAATATTTAATAGTTTTCCTTTAAAAGTACGTAAGAATACCCATAAATTTGCACCGCAAAATAACGGGTTGAAATTAATTAACGTGAACCAGCCTTAGTTAATCTTCAATTACACTTAACCTACTATGCTGCTGATAAAACACATTACAACAGCTAAATGCCAGCTAAACAAGAACATCCAGCTCTCCGTTCATTCTATTAGCTTACCCTTACTTAACCTAATTAAACTTTAACCAATTTAACATGTACAAAAAAAATTTACTAGTAAGTTTATTGTTTCTGTTAGCAAGTACCTTAGGCAATTATTTATTTGCACAAGGAGTAACTACTGCTTCATTAAACGGAACAGTAACAGATGGGAGTGGAGAAACTTTACCTGGTGCTACAGTAATTGCTGTGCATACGCCAACAGGTACCCAGTACGGAACCGCCACTCTGCCAAGCGGGAGATATAATCTGCCTAACGTCCGTGTGGGAGGGCCTTACACCATTACTGTTAGCTATATAGGCTATCAAGATATTAAAAGAGAAGGCATTAACCTGTCGTTGGGTCAGAACCTGACTCTAGATTTTCAGTTACAAAGTTCTGATGTTCAATTAAGCGAAATAGTAGTAAGTGGCGACCGGAATAGTGTAATCAGTTCTGACCGTACAGGAGCAGCCACTGGTATTTCTAATGAGCAAATTACCCGGCTTCCTACGCTTAACAGAAGTTTTGATGATTTTACCCGGTTAGATCCCAGAGCCAATGGACAAAGCTTTGGCGGTAGAAACGGAGGGTATAACAACATTACTATTGATGGAGCACTATTTAACAATGCTTTTGGTTTAGCTTCTACGGTAGGTGGCCAGGCAAATGCACAGCCAATTAGTTTGGATGCCATAGAGGAAATACAAGTAAGTATAGCTCCATACGACGTACGTCAGGGAAGTTTTACAGGTGCAGGTATTAATGCAGTAACCCGTAGCGGTACAAATGAATTTAGCGGATCTGCCTATTACTTTACAAGAAACCAGAATTTTGTAGGCAAAAAAGTAGAAGGGCAAGAGCAGCCAATTGCAAAATTCAATCTGTATAATACCGGATTCAGAGTAGGTGGACCTATTGTAAAAAATAAGGTTTTCTTCTTTGTCAACGCTGAGATGGAAAGAAGAAATGACCCGCCAGTGGGTGGTTTCATAGCTTCCCGTCCAGGTTTAACAGCCTCCAACGTTTCGCAAGCCAGTGCTCAAGATTTAGAAGGCTTAAGTGCATTTCTGAGTGAGAGATACGGATACAATACCGGACCGTTTGAGAATTATGATTTAGAGCAGAATAGCGACAAAGCAACCGCCAGATTAGACTGGAACATTAACCAGAATCATAAACTGAATGTTAAATACAATTACCTGAAATCGTACCGCGATGTAAACCCCAGTACCAGTGGTGCCTTAGCAAATGGTGGTAATCCAACGAATACACACCTACCTTATTTAGCAGCCTATTATCGCATTAATAACAACCTGAACTCCGTTATTGCTGAATTAAACAGCAACTTCAGTAATAAATTTGCCAACAGCTTTACTGTAGGGTACAGCGGATTCAGGGATTTCAGAGAAAGCAGTGGTGGAGTATTTCCATTAGTGAATATTGGAAATGGTGCCGGCCAATCCTTTACTACTTTTGGGTATGAGCCTTTTTCAGCAAACAACATCTTAAATACGGATGTGTATCAGATATCTGACAATTTTACCATGTATGCTGGGAAACATGTATTCACACTAGGTACTTATAATGAATTCTACAAATTTGTGAATGGCTTTGCGCCAAACTATTACGGTGCCTACCAGTTTGCTTCACTAGCCGATTTCTACAGCAGTGCTACACAAATGCCAAATCCGGCTACAGGTACTATCGCTAATCCTACTCAATACCAGATCCAGTATTCTGCCTTGCCAGGTGGAGATTTTCCATTTGTGGATATAAAAGCGAGCCAGCTTGGATTTTATGCACAAGACGAATATTCTGTACTCAATAACTTAAAAATAACAGGTGGGCTACGAATAGATGTTCCTATTATCAACTCTGAAATTGGCCAAAATGAAGCGGCTGCCGCCTTAACTTTCCGCGATGGTGTACGGTTAAACACAGGCGAAGTTCAGAAAACTTCCATACTCTGGTCCCCAAGAATTGGTATCAACTACGATGTATTTGGCGATAAGAAAACACAAGTTCGTGGAGGTACAGGTATATTTACCGGACGGGTGCCATATGTATGGATATCTAATCAAGCAAGTAACAATGGGTTATTATTTGGTAGTGAATTCCTGACTAACCCTGCCAACAGGCCATTTACAGGGGATGTAAATGCCTACCGGCCTGTTGGTGCGGCAGCAAACACTTCTTATAACTTAGCTGTTACGGAACCAGGATTTAAGTTTCCACAAGTGTGGCGTTCTAATTTTGCTATAGACCAAGTATTACCATGGGGTTTAATTGCTACATTAGAAGGTATTTACACAAAAGATATAAATGGAGTGTATCATCAGAATGTAGCCTTACCTAATTCTCAAGTAACTGCAGCAGGACCTGATAACCGGCCTATTTATTACAGTGTAAATGCGGATGGAATTCCTACTTCGCCTAATAATACGTTATACCCACGTATTTCTGCGAACCAAGGAGGTAATACTGCAGCAAATCCAAATATTACCAATGCTATTCTGATGAGAAATACGAACAAAGGCTATAGTTACTCCTTTACTGGCCAATTGCAAAAAACATTTAGCAGTGGTTTATATGCAAGTATTGCCTATACGTATTCAGACTCCCGCTCAGTAAATGATGGTGGGTCTATTGCACAATCTATCTGGAGAGACAGAGTGGTTTCCGGAGATCCAAATCAGGATGTATTATCATATTCTAACTTCTTGCAGCGGCACAGAGTAGTGGGTGCAGCTTCTTACCGCAAAGAGTATTTAGGTTTTGCAGCTACTACCATCTCTTTGTTTTACACCGGAGCCCCGTATAATGTTAACTTTAGCACACGGTATTCTTACACATATTCCGGAGATATGAATGGCGATGGTAGTGGCGGTGGTGGTAACGACCTGATCTATGTGCCAAGAGACCAAAGCGAAATTGTATTGGAAGATATAGTTGCCAATAACAACGTAGTATTCTCAGCTGCTGAACAATGGACAGCTTTAGATGCATATATTGCCCAAGACAAATATCTGAGCAAAAGAAGAGGACAATATGCTGAGCGGAATGGTGCTGAAAATCCGTTCTTATCTACACTTGACCTGAAGTTGCTACAAGACTTTTATGTTAATGTAGGTGGTAAAAGAAATACTATCCAAGTAAGTCTTGATATTTTCAACTTTGGCAATATGCTGAATTCTAAATGGAGTGTTCCGCAAGAGCCATCTAGAAGGGCTTTATTAAACTTCAGAAGATATGATGGTCAAGGCCGTCCTGTATTTCAGTATGCGTTAAATAACGGTGAACCTTTAACTACCACTTTCCGTCCGCGAAGTGATATAAATGCCCGTTGGCAGATGCAGTTTGGTGTTAGATATATTTTTAACTAATAAAACAGTTTATAATACTGCACAATAAAAAAACCGGGGTTTTTAGCTCCGGTTTTTTTATTGTGCAGTATTCTTGTTATGATAAATAATTAATAATACTTCTGTTCAGCTAAATAATGTGCTACATAATCTTTTACTCCCGCTTCTAGTGTGTGAAAAGGTTTGCTATAACCAATAGAAAGTAGTTTACCCATGTTAGCCTCAGTAAAATACTGGTATTTGTCACGAATGTCTGCAGGAGTATCTATAAAGCTGATTTGCGGTTCCAGATTCATGGCATAAAATGTATTTTTGACTAAGTCAAGAAAAGTACGGGCCTTGCCGCTGCCTAAATTATATATACCAGAATTACGTCGGTGATGCATCAGGAACATACACACCTCTACCACATCTTTTACATACACAAAATCCCGCATTTGTTCACCATCTTTAAATTCCAGCTTATGTGAGCGGAATAATTTCATCTGCCCGGTTGATCTGATCTGATTATACGCATGGAAAATAACAGAGGCCATACGGCCCTTGTGGTATTCGTTAGGTCCGTAGACATTAAAAAATTTAAGTCCTGCCCAGAAAAAAGGTTTTTTTTCTTGGTTTAAAGCCCATATATCAAACTCATTTTTAGAGTCGCCATAAGGGTTTAAGGGTTTTAACTGTGGAATTAGGGTTTCATTGTCATTGTAACCCAATTCTCCCAGACCATAAGTAGCTGCGGAAGATGCATAGACCAGAGGTATTTGGTAGTCTATACATTTTTGCCAGATGGTTTTGCTGTAGTTTACATTCAAGGTATCGAATATAGCTTTATCAAACTCAGTAGTATCAGTGCGGGCACCAATATGAAAGATAAATTCTACATGCTGGTAATTTTTGTCGAGCCAGTCGAATAACTGATTACGGTCTACGCGTTCTTTTATTTTCTTGCCTTGCAGATTTATATTTTTCTTTTCATCGGAAAAAGAATCAACGGCAATTATATGATTAAAATTATCGGCATTTAACCGGCTAATAAGGCAGCTTCCAATAAATCCTGCGGCTCCTGTTACAATTATCATAGTATTGAATAAGTAGTAAAGACTAGTGATTAATAATACGTTGTTTGCATGGTCAATCTTTAGTAATCATTCGTCAATATTTAAAGTTTGGTATAAATTTACAAAAATAAGAATCCCTGCTTCATGAAAAGCTGCTTATATTACTGGATAGGCTTTTGGTTACTTTCTTTTTCTGCCTGTTCCTCTTCTTCAGATCAGCAATCTCAAGACAAAAAGATTATCTATGTGGATGACCTGCATAGGCAATTAGTAGTCAGTAACCCTCCAAAAAAGGTAATGGCTCTGGCACCCTCCATGACGGAGGTCTTATTTGCTATCTGCGATACCAATCAGATAGTGGCTATAACCCAAAATTGTAATTTCCCGGAAGCAGTAAAGACTAAACCTATAGTCAATAACTATCCTATGGATTATGAGGCGTTACTGCAGGTTAAACCAGACATGATTTTTACAGTAGAAGGTATTACGCCTGTAACCGATGCAGAACGGATGGCCCAGATGAACATTCCAGTATATTACCAGACGTATACAACCGTAGAGGATATATTGGAAGGAATGATTCGTATAGGAGAAATAATGGGCAGACAAGAACAGGCACAATCCCTGGTAGATTCATTGCGATCTATCAAACAGGAAATTAGCGGCAGAACCTCATCCCTGGAAAAACCCAGTGTACTAGCCATTACCTGGCAAGACCCTATTTATGCCTACGGTAAAAATACCATCTTTACCGATAAACTCCATATTGCCGGTGCTATAAATGCCATAGATACCGTTTTTGAAGCACCTTTCCCGGCATTAACCCGGGAGTACATTTTAAAGATTAATCCCGATGTACTTCTGGGAGGAAGTTTTGAGCATATGGATAGTACTTTCTTTCGTCTGTATCCGGAGTTGAGGAAGATAAATGCTTATAAAAGTAAAAAAATATATGCTGTTACGGATGATTTACAATCCCGCCCCAGTCCAAGGGTAATGCAGTCTATTTTGGAGATAGAACAACTAATACATCCAACTACTGCTACTACACTCAAGTGAAAATCTACCTGATTATTATCTTACTGGCTTTACTCACCCTTTTATTAGTACTGACTGGCTTATTTATCGGCAGTTTTGAAACAAGTCTGGAAACCATTAAGCAAACTATTTTCAATTTTAACCCGGATGATTCCACACAGTACGTAATTAGGTACTTGCGTTTGCCTAGGGTAGTAATGGCTTTTCTGGTAGGAGGGGCACTGGCATTGAGTGGGTATATTATTCAGGCGTTAGTAAATAACCCATTGGCAGATCCTTACATTCTGGGCACTGCTTCCGGTGCAGCCTTAGGAGCCAATATTGTATTTTTTGGTATAGTGCCCATTTCGTTAGCTGGTATATATCTGCCGCCAGTATTTGCTTTTTTAGGAGCTTTCGGCATAACATTTACTGCTATTGCCATTGCGTATAAGAAAGGGCGTATCATTCCTTCACAACTCCTGTTAGGGGGCATAGCTCTGTCCTCGCTGCTTACAGCTATTACAAGTCTGCTCACGTTCCTGTCAGATTCAGAAGGCAAACTAAAGACTATTATTTTTTGGACGCTAGGAAGCTTTGAACGTTCCCAGTGGGCAGATGTTCCGCTTTTAGGTATAGTCACTTTCTTTTTTGCACTATTATTTACCTTGCTTCATAAACAGATAGCTATTCTTTTATTAGGGGAAAGCCGGGCTTATCATCTGGGCCTAAATATTAGCCGCTTACGGTGGGTTATACTTACAGCCATGGCCTTAACTACAGGTGTGGCAGTAGCCACTGTTGGAACCATTGGTTTTGTAGGGCTGGTAATTCCGCATATTGTACGGGGAATTTTTGGTGCCAGCCACCGGTATAACGTCTTGTTTTCTACATGGATAGGTGGCATATTTATGTTAGCCTGCGATTTAATTACCAGAGTAGTATACCCACCTGCCGGATTGCCTATCGGTATTATTACCTCATTTATGGGGGTTCCCTTTTTTCTGTATTTGCTTTTGAAGAAAGATTACCGGTTTGAATAACTATTCTCTAGCATTGAATAGTCTATTTGTTAAAGACAGAAGGCTGCAGGCAATCGGGTAGCCATGTTGTTTTCCAGAGAATATCCCCGTAAATTTGCGGCCAGGTTTGAGTAGTATATTGCATTTCTCTTATTACTCTTACGATACTATTTATTCTACAATGGTTTACATCAGCAGAAAAGAGCATTTTAATGCAGCTCATAAATTGTACAATCCTAACTGGTCGCCGGAGAAAAACGCGGAAGTATTTGGCCCGTGTGCCAATGCTAACTGGCATGGCCATAACTTTGAGCTGATTGTAACTGTAAAGGGCAAACCTAATCCGGATACTGGTTTTGTAATGGACTTAAAAGAACTAAGCACCCTTATTAAAGAACTGGTAATCGACAAGGTAGATCACAAGAATCTGAACCTGGATGTAGAGTTTATGTATGGGAAAATGGCCAGCTGTGAAATATTCATCATGGAAATATGGAATATTCTGGCACCGGCCATTCAGCAAGCGGCTCCCTCTGCCCGTTTGCATAAACTCAAATTGTATGAGACTCCCCGCAACTTTGTTGAATACTATGGCGAGTAAACTTTTTCCTTAGCCCGCTAAACCTATACACGTGTCAGATTCAGTTTCTCAATCTTCAACCTAATGAAATATTATATTATAGCTGGCGAAAGATCGGGCGATTTACATGCTTCTAACTTAATAAAATCCATTAAGCAGGAAGATCCAGAAGCGCAGATACGTGCCTGGGGAGGAGATATGATGCAACAAGCCGGGGCTACGCTAGTGAAGCATTACAAAGATTTAGCTTTTATGGGCTTCTGGGAGGTAGCAAAAAATCTGCCCACCATTATGGGCTTTATGAAAGAATGCCAGAGAGATATAGTAGCCTATCAGCCGGATGTGGTGGTACTAGTGGATTATGCAGGTTTTAATATGCGTATTGCTAAGTTTGCGAAGAAGCAGGGCATACGGGTGTTTTATTATATTTCTCCCAAAGTGTGGGCCTGGAACCAATCAAGAGCATATAAGATCAAAGAAAATGTTGACCGGCTATTTGTTATCTTTCCTTTTGAAGTGGAATTTTTTAAAGGGTATGAGTATGAAGTAGACTATGTAGGAAATCCTTTATTAGATGCTATAGCTGCGTTTCAACCCAATCCTTTATTCAAGCAGGAAAATAACCTACCCGATAAACCAATTATTGCTTTATTGCCTGGAAGCCGCAAGCAAGAGGTAGAGAAGATGCTGGAAGTAATGTTGGGAGTTGTTTCTAAATTTAACCAGTTTCATTTTGTAATAGCCGCCATACGCAATCTGCCGGAATCTTTTTATGAACCATTTTCCAGAGTGCCTCATGTAAGTGTAGTATACGAACAAACATACGATCTACTGGCCCATGCAGAGGCTGCACTGGTTACCTCAGGTACGGCTACGCTGGAAACAGCTCTTTTCGAAGTACCCCAGGTAGTTTGTTATAAAACAGGTACCATTACGTATACCATAGCCAAATCATTAATTCAGATAGGATACATTTCTCTGGTGAATTTGATTGCAAATAAGGAGGTAGTAAAAGAATTGATTCAGGAAAATTTCAATGTGCCTGCTTTGGCCTATGAGCTAAAAAAAATTCTACCTGGCTCTGAGTATAGAACAGAACAGCTGACTGAATATAGTAAAATAAAACAGAAAATGGGGCAACCTGGTGCTTCAGAAAAAGCAGCAAAACTCATGGTATCCTATTTAACCGCAGGCCACAGGTAGTAAATAGTCTGGTGAAATGTTAATGAGGTTTCTTTTCTATAAGATATTTCCAGTACCGTACAGGCACGTTTTTCTTGTGTAGCTTCATGTTTCGCCTGGCAGGTATGTTTACATTCTTAAAATAGATTTTCCATAACAGCTGGTATAAGTCCTCCTGCTGATCCTGTATTTCGTCGGGTGCTTCTCTGTGTTTTGTCATTACTTCAAATTCAAAATATACTTCCTGTACCTGCTTTGTATCATAATGTATTCCATATTGCCGCCTTACATCATAAATAATCCATTCCTGGTCTGCGTAGCGACGCACAAAATGAGCTGTAATAAGGGGAATTACATTGAAGTCAGGATCAATATAGGCATAGAAAATACCATCCTGTAGTTTCTGAAAACGGACAAAGGCTTCAAAGCGATGTTTTTCGCGGAAAAGTTGCTTGCCAATTTGGGCTACCCGTAGTACAGCATGCGAACCATAGTTTTCCTCTACATTGTCAGCCGAAGCAAAAACTTCTCTGAAAAAGCCAAGCAGAATCTCCTCTGCTTCGGGTAGCTCCGATAGAAACACCGAATACACATTCACCAATGAAGAAACGGATACTTTTTTCTGTAAGCCTTTCCATACCCGGTTAGCTTTTGTAGCATCCGTACATATGTTCACTTGCTCACTGAATATATCAGGCAGAAAGATTTTATTGGAAACAATGCGGGCTTTCTCTGCTTTGCGTTCATATACTTCAAACACTGCTGTAAGCAAGCCTTCAAAAGTGCCATCATAGATGAATTGAATCATATAAACTTAAACAGTAAAATATATGAGTAGAATAACCTTATTTGTTTACAGATCATATATGAAATATAGTTATCTCGGCTCTTGCGCCAAAACGGATAGGCAATATACTTGTACCTACTCCTTTAGACACGTACAAATGGGGTGTAGTTGCTTTGTACCATCCACTCAGATAGTTGCCGCTGCCTGGTGGCACAAAAGGTGCAAAACCGAATAAGTTAACCTGTCCGCCATGCGTATGCCCTGATACTATTAAATCTATTCTCTCCTCTTTCTGTAATAGCTGAATTTGGTCTCTGTATTCAGGGCAATGATTTAACACGATATGGAAATCATTCTCTACCAAGCTTTTTCTCGCCAGCTCATAATTTGCCTGTCCGCCTATATAGTCATCAATTCCGGTAACAGAAATAGCTTTATTGCTAAACATGTATTTCCTGGATGCATTGATTAACAGCTCTCCATTGTATTTGTTGTAAAGCGAAGTAAGTTTATCTAAGTTAACTCCTCCCCAATATTCCCAATTGCCAAGAATAGCCACCTTTTTTATATTCAACTTGATTCCAGAAAGAAATTCTTCAAGCAATGGTAAGTTTTCATTCTTATCGATAGAATCGCCTGTAAAAAATACCAAATGCGGATTTATTTCATTTATCTTCTTGATGATGTACTGATGAGGATAGTTTATGGAAGTTAGATGCAAATCAGAGATTTGAACCAACAACAAACCTTGAAGTTTGCCACCAGATGTGGGTACAACGTATTCGTTTACTCGAACAAAAAACTTTTCTGCCCAAAAACTATCCGTCAGTAAAAGTCCGGTGCTTAGAAGAAAGCTATTTCTGATGAATTTTCTTCGGGTGTTTTTGCTCAAGTTCTCCTACTTAAAGATTTCAAAATAAGCTTAACTGCTGTGTTGGGGCAAACTTACTTTGGGATATGGATAGAATTTTGTTTTTAATTTTCTCCTCCGTCAGGTCACGGGTTTCGTACCCTTTGCTTTCGCATACCAAAAAGTATTTGGCTCTGTTAAGCATAACACCAAATTTTCGTAAATGCTCCATCCTTAGCTTTCCAAACTTACGGGCTGCTACAATTTTTTTAGCCGATTTTACGCCTAAACCAGGTATACGCAGAATTAGCTCATAATCTGCTTTATTTACATCCACTGGAAAAACGTGCATATTTCGTAGTGCCCAGGCTAATTTAGGGTCCATTTCCAATTCAAGATTCGGATGAGCTTCGTTTAACAGTTCATTCAGAGAAAATCCATAAAATCGTAAGAGCCAATCGGTTTGGTACAGGCGATTTTCGCGGATAACGGGTGGGGGAGTAGCTAAGGCAGGTAAACGAGCATCATTGCTTACCGGAACGTAGCCAGAATAATATACCCGCTTCAAATGAAAACTTTTATACAATTCATCCGCTTTTTGCATAATCTGCTGATCAGATTCAGGAGAAGCGCCAATAATCATTTGAGTACTTTGTCCGGCTGGAACAAAAAGGGGAGCTTTTTTATATACCTGAATTTCATGCCTGTTCTCCTCAATAGTCTTGCTGATATACGACATGGGCTTAATAATATCCGCTGTGTTTTTTTCTGGAGCTACCCGTTTTAAGCTCAGTTCAGAAGGCATTTCTATATTTACACTTAACCGATCTGCATATAGGCCGGCTTCCCTCATCAGTTCATCACTAGCGCCAGGAATAGATTTTAAGTGAATATAGCCGTTAAAATTATGTTCGGTACGCAGTTTTTTTGCTACTCGCGCCAAGCGTTCCATGGTATAATCCGGATTTTTAAAAATACCTGAGCTTAAAAACAAACCTTCAATATAATTTCTGCGGTAAAAATTAATTGTCAGATTTACTACCTCTTCTACTGTAAATGCTGCCCGTTTAATGTCATTACTTTTGCGGGTTACACAGTAGGCACAGTCATATATGCAGTAATTAGTCAGCAAAATCTTAAGCAGCGAAACACAGCGTCCATCTTCTGTAAACGAATGGCAAATTCCCATGCCAGTAGCATCTCCTAGGCCTTTGTTTTTATTTTCACGCTTACTTCCACTGGATGAACAAGAAACATCATATTTGGCAGCGTCTGCCAGAATCTCCAGCTTTTCCTGAATTCTATCGGACATGAACTATGTTAGAAAGTTTGTAAAATGAAGATAATCAATTAAAGAAGGAAGAGAGTATGGTAAGATAACAACAGAGTTGGTGATACGGTTTATAAAAACATGTATTTTTTCGCCTGAAAACTATAATAATTACTCAAATTAAAGTAATCTTGCCTGCCAAACGGCGAATACAAGCATGTATACGTATACCGAATTACAAGAATTTACCAGGCAGGTTTTTGTGAAAATGGGTTGCCCAGAGGAGGATGCCAGGCTGGCCGCTGAAATATTAGTTTCAGCTGATTTGCGTGGTATCGATTCGCATGGCGTAGCCAGGTTACCAGGGTATGTCAGGTTACAATCGTTGGACCGGGTAAATCCCAAACCAAACATCCGTATTGTACACCAGACACCTAGCACAGCCGTGATAGATGGAGATGCCGGTTTAGGATTGGTTGTGGCTCCAAAAGCTATGGAAATTGCCATTGAAAAAGCGCAACAAGTAGGTACAAGCTGGGTAGCTATACGGAACTCTAACCATTTTGGTATTGCCGGATATTATGCCATGATGGCTTTACAACACGATATGATTGGCTTGGCTATGACACATGCCGGGCCTTTGGTAGCGCCAACTTTTTCTCAAGATAAATTACTAGGTACCAATCCAATTGCCATTGCCATTCCGGCTGATAAGCAACCCCCTTTTGTAGCTGATTTTGCAACTACCACTGCTGCTTATGGTAAACTTGAGATACTACAGCGGAAAAGCCAGCCCACACCCACAGGCTGGGTGCAAAATGCGGAGGGAAAGCCTAGTACAGATGCCCATGCAGTAAAGAATGGCGGAGCGTTATTGCCTTTAGGCGGTGACCGGGAGCATGGTAGCCACAAAGGGTACTGCCTGGGTGCTATGGTAGATATTTTGTGTGGTGTATTATCGGGCGCAAACTACGGTCCGTGGGTGCCTCCGTTTGCTACTGCCGGATTTATGGGAACTGCTACACAGCTGGTAGGTGCTGGTACTGGGCATATGCTGGGAGCTATGCGTGTAGATGCTTTCCGCCCGGCTCAGGAATTTAAAGAGCACATGGATAACTGGATTAATACCTTCAGAGCAGCTAAACCTGTAGAAGGAGAGGCGTGTGTACAAATTCCGGGCGATGCAGAACGGATGATGGAGGCAGAAAGAAAAGAGAAAGGTATCCCTGTATTAGCTCCAGTGATAGAGAGTTTAAATGAAATAGCTACTAAATTCGGTTTACCTTTTAAACGTAACTGAAAAATTTAAAAATATTTTAAATTTTTTTTAAATCTGCGGTTACCTTTATTTACTTACATAGTATTAAGATTTGAATAATTCAGATTATTCATACACCTGTTTAACACTTATTTAGTAATTGAAAACCCTTTTCTGCTTGGAAAAGGGTTTTTTTATGTATGCAAAGCATAATCCGGAAATTTGTTTCATGTGTTAGTCAGGGTTATTTCTTTTGGTGATAAAAAAGTTTAACCAAACATTTACATTACCTTACATACTTTGTTAAAGGTGTTACCTTATCTTTTTGAGTGGTAACTATTATTTTTTTAGTTGATCTGCTGATAGAATTGAATATACTAGTTGATCCACCTAAAAAGTAAGCAAGCACTAGGGGGACTGCAGAAATAGTTATAGGTACATCTGGCTATAATAAATATTTCAGAAACTGTAGAAAAATTATCTGTAGACAGATACAGATACCTTTACTCATGTCTAAAGTTGAGTAAACCATTCAAACGTTCTTTGTAATCCCTCCTTTATTCTCACCTTTGGACTATAGCCTAAAAGAGTTTGGGCTTTTGAAATATCTGCTAAACTATTACGAATATCGCCTGAACGTTCTGGTACATATTGCGGAGTAATAGAGGATTTAGCTAATTGCTGGATATAATAAAATAATTGATTTAAAGATGTGCTCTCTCCTACGGCAATGTTATATACCTGATTGGTGGAAACGATGGGTGAAAAAAGAGCTTTTATATTAGCTTGTACTACATTTTCTACAAAGGTAAAATCTCGGGTTTGCTCTCCATCTCCATACATGGTAGGTTGTTTGTTTTCCAGCAAAGCTTGTATAAATAATGGAATAACGGCAGCATACGCTCCTTTGGGACTTTGCCTTGGGCCAAATACATTGAAATAGCGTAAACCAATAACTTCGAGCCCATAGGTTTTAGCAAATACATCTGCATAGAGTTCATTTACTAGTTTAGTCACTGCATAGGGAGATAAGGGTTTGCCAATGCGTGCTTCCACTTTGGGCAGTTCCTGGCTGTCGCCATAAACAGACGAAGAGGCTGCGTACACAAAACGTTTAACCTGGTTATCTTTGGCTGCCACCAGCATATTCAAAAAACCGTCAATATTTACCGCATTGGTTGTAGCAGGATCTTTAATGCTTCGGGGTACAGAGCCTAGCGCAGCTTCATGAAAAACGAAATCTATATTGCGGCAGGCTTGTTGGCAAGTTTGTACATTACAAATACTTCCGTTAATAAATTCAAGTTGCGGATTATTGGCAAAGCTGGCGAGGTTTTGTTGAAAGCCGGTAGATAAATCATCTAACACGCGTACTTTGCCTGCTTTGTGTTGCAGCAGGTATTCTACTAGATGTGAGCCAATAAAGCCTGCGCCTCCTGTTACTAAAAACTGATATTTGCTTAAATCTTCTACATGAAATGCGTTGTAGTACATACTTTTCTGCCCTTATACTGAATTTATACTTTGATGAGGGCTTGAAGTTACTGAAGATTACCGGCTATCACTGCATCAAGTTTATTTATATTGTTGTGCATAATAATTCTGGTAAGCTCCTGAAGTTACACTTTCAAGCCAGTTAGTATTAGTGAGGTACCAGTCTACCGTTTTTTCTAGCCCTTCTTCAAATTGTAGTGAAGGTTTCCAGCCTAGTTCATTCATTATTTTAGAAGCGTCAATGGCATAACGCAGGTCATGACCGGCTCTGTCTGTTACAAATGTGATTAATTTAGCAGATTCGCCTGCTGTTCGGCCCAACTTTTTATCCATTACCTGACAAAGCAAATGCACAATGTCGATATTACGCCACTCGTTAAATCCACCTATATTATAGGTTTCTCCCACTTTGCCCTTATGAAAAACGGTATCAATAGCACGGGCGTGATCTATTACATATAACCAGTCGCGGACATTTTCACCTTTCCCATACACAGGCAAAGGCTTGTTATTCCTTATATTATTAATACATAAAGGCAATAATTTTTCAGGAAACTGATTGGGGCCATAGTTATTAGAGCAGTTGGTAATAACAACTGGTAACTTATATGTATTATGATAAGCTCTTACTAAATGGTCGGAAGATGCTTTAGAGGCAGAATAAGGAGACTGAGGGTCATAAGGTGTTTGTTCAGTAAAAAACTCATCAGGATTGTGCAAAGATCCATACACTTCATCAGTAGACACATGGTAAAATAAATGATCAGCACTTGAGTTTTTCCATATAGCTTTTGCCGCATTTAGCAAGTTGGCCGTACCTACCACATTTGTATAAATGAAATCCATCGGATTACTGATAGACCGGTCTACGTGTGATTCTGCTGCTAGATGTATTACTGCATCGAATTGATGAGTAATAAATAATTCACTAACAAAATCAGCATCTACTATATCTCCTTTTACAAAGACATAGTTGGGCATGTGCTCTATATCTGAAAGGTTAGCCAGATTGCCTGCATAGGTAAGCTTATCCAGATTATATACCTGGTAATCTTCATAGCGGTTTACAAATAATCTAACAACATGCGATCCAATAAAGCCTGCGCCTCCGGTAATAAGGATTTTTTTCACTCTATGATAAATATAACTTTTAATTACTTTTAAAAGTAGACATATTAGCAATGAAATTATGTAGCTGTTTGCTCAGCTTTTTCTTTTAACTTCTGTTGCCAGTTCCACGCATCTTTTAAAGCATCGCGGAGAGTCAGACTTGACTGCCAACGAAGAACATCTCTGGCTTTATCTACTTCCGCATAAATTTGCTCAATATCCCCAGGTCTTCTTGGGCCAATTTTGTAATTTACTTTACGGCCTGTAACCATTTCAAAAGTTTTGATTACTTCAAGCACTGTATTGCCTGCACCAGTACCTACATTGAATACATCGTAGAATGGCGAAAGAGAAGTCCGGTCAAGCAACTCTAAGGCTTTTACATGTGCTTTAGCTAAATCTACTACATGTATATAATCACGAACACAGGTGCCATCTGACGTATTATAATCATTACCAAATACAGTCAATTGCGGCCGATGACCAGCAACAGTTTGCGTAATAAAAGGAATCAGGTTTCCAGGCGTACCTATGGGCAATTCGCCAATATTTCCTGATGGATGTGCACCTACCGGATTAAAATACCGTAACGCCACAGATTTTAATGGTTTGCCTGCCAGACCAATCTGCGCAAGTATATTTTCGCACAGTTGCTTGGTATTGCCATAGGGAGATTGTGCTGGCAATATGGGCGAATTTTCATTCACCGGTAATTTTTCAGGTTGACCATATACTGTACAAGAGGATGAAAATACCAAGTTTGGCACATTGTATTTCAGCATCATTTCAATAATCACCAGCAATGAATTTATATTATTCCGGTAGTATTTGATGGGCTGTTGTACAGATTCACCCACTGCTTTAAAAGCAGCAAAATGTATCACGCCTGTAATATCCTTTTCTCTAGCAAATATAGTTTCCATAACCTGCTGATTGTTGCAATCTGCCGGGTACCAGGAAACACTATCTCCAATTGTATTTTCTATGCCTTTTATAACGGATTGTTCAGAATTTGAAAAGTCATCTATAATAATAGGTTCAAAACCTGCCCGGTATAACTCTACCACTGTATGTGATCCTATAAATCCGGCACCTCCGGTTACTATGATTTTACTCATGATAAAATTTATTAAGTGAGATAAGCAATATTGCGTGCCTTACAGTAACATTATTAAAAGTATGAAGCAAACCATTTTAAATCGCAGTCTGAAGACCTGTTTGTATTTTTATAAAGACCAATAACGCAAATGCTTAATTTTATCTCTATAAATACCTTTGATATCAACAAACACAGCATCAGGCGCAGCTAAATTCTGAAAATAGCTTTCAGCACAGTTACTATATTCTTTGTGGCTTACAGCTAAGATAATAGCATCATAAGATGTATGTAACTGTTGAGTCAAACTAAATCCATATTCGTGCCTTAACTCTTCAGAGTCAGCATGAGGATCTATAACGTCAACTTTCACACCGAAGCTGAGCAATTCATTTACTACATCAGCCACTTTAGAGTTGCGTATATCTTCTACATTCTCTTTAAAGGTGGCACCCATTACTAACACCCTTGACTTTATGATGTCTTTACCCATTTTAGCCATCAGCTGGATGGTACGTTTAGCTACGTATGCTCCCATAGCATCATTTATATGCCGTCCACTGAGAATCACTTTAGGATCGTGGCCTAGTTCTTTGGATTTATAAGTCAGATAATATGGATCAACACCTATGCAATGGCCACCCACCAAACCCGGAGAAAATTTCAAGAAGTTCCATTTTGTGCCAGCTGCTTCTAATACTTCATACGTATTTATTTTAAGCTTGTCAAAAATCATTGACAATTCGTTCATCAACGCTATATTTAAATCACGCTGGGTATTTTCAATAATTTTAGCTGCTTCTGCTACTTTAATAGAGGAAGCTTTATGTACGCCTGCTTCTACTACTAATTCATATACTTTTGCTATTGTTTCCAACGACTCAGGGCCACAACCAGAAACTACCTTTGTGATTTTAGCTAATGTATGTTCTCGATCTCCCGGATTAATTCTTTCAGGTGAATACCCTACCTTAAAATCTTTCCGGAGAGTTAAACCTGATTCCTGCTCTAAGAGAGGGATACAATCTTCTTCTGTACAGCCAGGATACACAGTAGATTCAAAAACTACATAATCCCCCTTTTTTAATGCCTTACCTACTGTTCGGCTGGCTGATAGTAACGGTTTTAAGTCTGGCATTGAATGTGCGTCTATTGGAGTAGGCACAGCTACTATAAAAAATGAGGCTTCGCGTAAATCCTGAGGTTCATAAGTAAAAGAAATATCTGAGTTTTCAAAGTCAGTAGCAGATAATTCCCCACTTGGGTCAACGTTTTTACGCATTAATAGTACTCTGTCTTTGTTAATATCAAACCCAATAACTTTAATTTTCTTTGCAAAAGCCAGAGCAATGGGTAAACCCACGTATCCTAAACCAATAACGGCTAACCTTGCTTGTTTATTAATAAGTTCGTGAATCATATAAAATAAAAAACATTCAAGGCAAAGTTAGAGCCTTGAATGTTTAATTTACTATAAAAATTCAAATATTATTTCTTAACAGTGTTCTTAAAAAAATCGTAAGTAATTTTCAATCCTTCAGCTCTTGATATTTTTGGCTCCCAACCTAGAATTTCTTTAGCTCGGGTAATATCTGGTCTGCGCTGTTTAGGATCGTCTTTGGGTAATGGCTTATATGAAATTTTTTGAGTTGTTCCTGTTAGCTTTATTATTTCTTCAGCAAATTCTTTAATAGTGATCTCATCAGGATTTCCTATGTTTACCGGATATGAGTAGTCACTTAGCAGTAAGCGGTAAATTCCCTCTATCAGGTCATCTACATAGCAGAAAGAGCGTGTTTGGGAGCCATCACCAAATACAGTTAAATCCTCACCACGTATAGCCTGACCAATAAAGGCAGGAAGCGCCCTACCGTCGTCTAGCCTCATTCTGGGGCCATACGTATTAAAAATTCTGATGATACGGGTTTCTAAGCCATGATAGGTATGATAGGCCATAGTCATAGCTTCCTGGAAACGTTTTGCCTCATCGTATACGCCACGTGGGCCAATTGGATTAACGTTCCCCCAGTAATCTTCATTTTGCGGGTGTACATGAGGATCGCCATATACTTCTGAAGTTGAAGCAATGAGCATTCTAGCTTTTTTTGCTTTTGCCAATCCTAGCAAGTTATGAGTACCTAAAGAACCCACTTTCAACGTTTGAATGGGAATTTTTAAATAATCAATTGGACTGGCAGGCGAAGCAAAATGTAAAATATAATCTATATGCCCTTCCACGTGCACATAGTTAGATACGTCATGGTTATAAAATTCGAACTGTGGAAGTTTAAATAAATGTTCAATGTTGCGTAAAGATCCAGTAATTAGATTATCCATAGCAATAACATGGTAACCTTCTTTAATGAATCTGTCGCATAGATGAGAGCCCAAGAAGCCGGCACCGCCAGTAATAAGTACACGTTTCATAAAATAGTATGTACGTCAGATATAAAGTTAAGAGTAATAAAAATTTGCTCTGGTATATTGACCAGAGCAAATACAGAAGTATATCTCAATTGGGTGAATTAACTGTGAGTTAATACAGGTGTTAAAACGGCTTCGCGTCCTATGCTATAATATGTGTAGCCTAATTCCTTCATCTCCTGTAAGTCAAAGAGATTTCTTCCATCAAAAATAACTTTGTTTTTTAACAATTTACTCATAACATCAAAATCTGGTGTACGGAATAAAGGCCATTCAGTAACAACTAATAAGGCATCTGCGTTTTCAAGCGCTGAATATGGACCATCTGTTAATACGATTTTATCTCCTATTAATTTCCGTACATTCTCAGAAGCTTCCGGGTCATATGCTTTTATCTTGACACCCTCAGAAAGTAGAATTTTTATGTTTTCTAAAGCAGGAGCTTCCCTTATATCATCTGTATATGGTTTAAATGCCAATCCCCATACAGCAACAGTTTTTCCTTTGAGCTCGCCATTGAAATATTCTTTTATCCGGGGAATTAACTTAGTTTTCTGATTTTGGTTTACCTCCATTACAGATTGTAAAATACGAAAATCATAATCATAGTCGGCAGATGTTTTTGCCAATGCTTGCACATCTTTAGGGAAGCAGCTGCCACCATAGCCTATACCTGCAAAGAGAAAACGTTTACCTATTCTAGAGTCTGAACCAATACCCATACGAACAGCATCTACGTTAGCTCCTACCTTTTCACACAAATTAGCTATTTCGTTCATAAATGTGATTTTAGTAGCTAAAAACGCATTAGCAGCATATTTAGTCATTTCAGCAGAACGCTCATCCATAAATATGATTGGATTTCCCTGCCTTACTAAGGGGTTATAGAGATGAGAGAGTACTTTTTGAGCTTTTTCAGAAGTGGTACCGATTACTACTCTGTCAGGTTTCATAAAGTCTTCAACCGCCACTCCTTCACGCAAAAACTCAGGATTAGATACTACATCAAATTCTACTTTTGCATTTCGGGCTATACGCTCGTGTACCTTTTCAGCTGTACCTACCGGTACTGTGCTTTTATCTATAATAACTGTGTAATCCTCTAGTAGCGGGCCTAAGTCATCAGCAACTTTGAGTATATATTTCAAGTCTGCTGAACCATCCTCGCCGGGAGGAGTTGGTAGTGCTAAAAAGATAATCTGCGCATCTTTTATACCTTCCTCCAAGTTTGTTGTAAACTTTAAACGCTTGGCTTTGGTATTTCTGTCGAATAAAATATCTAAGCCGGGTTCATAAATTGGGATGATGCCATTTTTTAGCTTTTCTACTTTTTGAACATCGATGTCTACACAGGTTACGTCATTGCCTGTTTCAGCAAAACAAGTACCTGTTACTAAACCAACATAACCAGTTCCTACAACAGCTATTTTCATAATTGTTAAAAATAATGATTGTTAAATGCTTAATTATTAATGTTTGGATTATAAAAGTTCTGCCTGATTTTATAGATAAAAGGGCTTTATCATCTATGCAAAATCTTATCTGGTAAGTAAATGTATATAGTTATTCGGAGAAAGTATATTTTTTTTGTGCTTATTCTATAATTTCATTGATTATTACTAAAATTTATATTTTATCTTATAAGTATAGTTTTTACTTCCACCAATTATGTGAGTATAATTCGCTCGACTATTAGCATTTTACGGAGAAATATTACATACTTCTATACATACTATTTTGGTAGAATAAGTAAATCACGTTTTGTAACATTTATGATTTGCTTATAAAATGCAATTATAAAATGTTAGGTATATATCAATTACTATTTGATTATGATAGTGTACTTGTTGGCTATTTTTGTGTGGATTATTTAAGGATTTTGGAATAGCTAAATCCAGATATGGAAACTGTAAATGAATATTACAGCAATATAAACGTCAAAAAGACCTTTTAAGGGGTCTTTTTGACGTTAGTGAATAATTTACAATCCTGTAAAATCGAAAGTATCTAAATATGAGGTAGTGAATTTGCCGGATTTAAAACCTTCATCATCCATTAGTCTGATGTGGAAAGGAATAGTTGTTTTAATACCTTCAATTACAAATTCCTGAAGGGCTCTTTTCATCCGTACCAATGCTTCTTCACGTGATTGAGCACTAACGATTACTTTGGCAATCATAGAATCGTAGTTAGGTGGAATTGTGTATCCAGAATATACATGGCTATCAATCCGGACACCCCTGCCGCCAGGTAAATGTAGATTAGTGATTTTACCAGGTGATGGTCTGAAACCATTCGCAGGATCTTCAGCATTTATACGGCATTCTATGGCAAATAAATTTGGCTCATAGTTTTGCCCAGAAATGGGAATTCCGGCAGCTACTTTGATCTGTTCTTTAATTAAGTCGAAATCAGTTACTTCTTCGGTAATGGGATGCTCTACCTGGATACGGGTATTCATTTCCATAAAATAGAAATCGCCGTATTTATCTACTAAAAATTCAATGGTTCCGGCTCCTTCATAATTAATAGCTGAAGCACCTTTGATGGCAGCTTCGCCCATTTTTTTCCGAAGTTCCGGGGTAATAATTGGAGAGGGAGTTTCTTCTACTAATTTTTGATGCCTCCGTTGTATAGAACAGTCTCTTTCAGATAAGTGGCAGACTTTACCATATTTATCTCCCACAATTTGTATTTCTACATGCCTAGGCTCTTCTACATATTTCTCCAGATATAATCCATCATTCCCAAAAGCAGCAGCAGCTTCCATTCTGGCATCATTCCATGCTTTGTCAAATTCTTTTTCACTTTTGATAATACGCATTCCTTTGCCACCACCGCCAGCCGTAGCTTTAATTATAACCGGATACCGTATTTCTGCAGCTAATTTTTTACCTTGGCTAATTGATTCTAATAAGCCATTTGAACCGGGTATAGTAGGTACTCCTGCTTTTTTCATGGTATCTTTTGCAGAAGATTTATCGCCCATTGCATCTATCATGGCAGGCGAAGCACCAATAAATTTTATATTGTATTCTTCGCAGATTTTTGAAAACTCTGCATTCTCAGATAAAAAGCCATATCCTGGATGGATAGCATCGGCATTAGTAATTTCTGCAGCAGCAATTATATTAGGTATATTCAGGTAAGATTGTTTACTGGAAGGAGGACCGATACATACCGCTTCATCGGCAAATTTTACATGTAAGCTATCTTTGTCAGCAGTAGAGTAAACAGCTACTGTTTTTATGCCCATTTCCTTACAGGTACGGATTACACGTAGGGCAATTTCTCCTCTGTTGGCAATGAGAATTTTTTTAAACATAGTGGGACTTAATAGGTAAATTTGAAAATGCAACACTAAGCATGTATTTGCATAGCATCACCAATCCACAAATAATAAATTCTTAGATCATACCAAACTGCTTAGGATGGATCTACCAGGAACAGTGGCTGGTCATACTCTACAGGGGAAGCATTTTCAACCAATATTTTTACAATTTTGCCGGATACTTCCGATTCTATTTCATTGAAAAGTTTCATTGCCTCAATAATACAAACTGTTTGCCCCTTCTTTACATCATCGCCTACATTCACAAACATAGGTGCATCAGGATTTGATGAACGGTAGAATGTACCAATCATAGGAGATTTAATTGTAACATACTGCGCTTCATTCCCTGTTGAAGTAGTAGAAGCAGGAGGAGTAGCCGGTGCTTGAATGATCTGGGGTAGAGGTGCAGTAGCAACAGAAGGATTTGCCACAGGAGGAGCAGGCTGATAGACTGGCTCCGGAAATTTGTATTGAGGTGGAGAGTTACGCTTTACCTTTAGTTTAAATTGTTCTGTTTCAATATTTACTTCTTCGAGGCCTGACTTTGCAATAAAGTCTATTAATTCTTGTATCTCTTTGGCTTTCATGCGTTAAACAGTTATGTATCGATACACTGACTTAGTTCAAACATCGTAAGTATGTTACGAAGGTGCAAATAAACATCAAGTTCTGTTGAATTTCAAACAAGTGTTGTTTCTTATTTTACTCGTTCAACATATGCATAGGTACGTGTATCTACTCTAATTTTTTCGTCCTGGTCAATAAACAGCGGAACTCTTATGGTAGCTCCTGTTTCGAGGGTTGCTGGCTTACTGGCGTTTGTTGCTGTATCTCCTTTGATGCCAGGTTCTGTATAAGTAACAACTAATTCTACAAAAGATGGTAATTCGCAGCTTAAGGGAGTTTCCGTTTCTGCATGAAAGATAATTTCTACTTCCTGTCCATCTTTCATAAGGTCGGCATTAGGTACTAATTTTTCTTCCAATACTACCTGCTCAAAAGTGTTACTATCCATAAAATTATACCCAAAATCGTCTTTGTAAAGAAATTGATGGGGTCTTCTTTCTATTCTGGCAGTGGTTATTTGTACACCTGCGTTAAAGGTATTTTCAATAACTTTACCATTGGTCAGGTTCTTTAATTTCGTCCTTACAAAAGCACCGCCTTTTCCTGGTTTTACATGTTGAAATTCTACAATTGTGTATAGCCCATTGTTAAACTCTATACATAATCCGTTTTTAAAATCTGCAGTAGTGGCCATTTTAGGTAT
The DNA here is from genome assembly GCF_030503435.1 of Rhodocytophaga aerolata. Classification (GTDB taxonomy): domain Bacteria; phylum Bacteroidota; class Bacteroidia; order Cytophagales; family 172606-1; genus Rhodocytophaga; species Rhodocytophaga aerolata. The sequence goes on along the minus strand of NZ_JAUKPO010000025.1, from coordinate 77,939 downwards.
GAGCAGTTATTTAATTAAAAAATGTGTTGATAGAACTGGGTAATTTGCGTTTTATCGGTGGCTATTTATTCCCATCGTATGCCCACTTCAGGTAGGCAGATCCCCACGTAAAGCCTCCTCCAAATGCAGCAAACACAATATTGTCTCCTTTCCTGAGGAAAGATTCATATTCCCACAAGTTCAGAGGAATGGTGGCATTGGTAGTATTGCCAAACTTATCTATAGTTATCATTACTTTCTCAGGGCCAATGGCCATTCTATTAGCAGTAGCGTCTATAATACGCTTATTTGCCTGGTGTGGACAAAGCCAAGCTATATCATCGCCTGTTAATTTGTTCCGCTCCATTATCTGTGCGGAAACATCAGCCATGTTAGTAACAGCAAATTTGTAGACGGTAGAGCCTTCTTGATATATATAATGTTCACGGGCATCAATGGTAGCATGCGTGGGTGGCTTTACACTACCGCCTGCCTTCTGATATAAATGAGCAACGCCTGAACCATCTGTTTTAAGTACAGAGTCTATTAATCCGAGGCCTTCGTAATTTGGTTCCAGCAGCACTGCCCCAGCTCCATCTCCGAAAATAATACATGTGGAACGGTCCTGATAATCTACTATGGCGGACATTTTGTCGGAGCCAACTACAACTACTTTTTTGTATTTGCCAGTTTCAATAAACTGTGCTCCCGTTACCATCGAGTAGAGAAAACCTGAGCAAGCAGCCTGAACATCGTAGCTGAAAGCATTTTTTGCACCTACTTTATCGCAAATTAAATTGGCAGCCGCAGGAAAAACGTAATCGGGGGTAGTAGTAGCACAAATCAACAAGTCTATCTCTTCGGGATTTGTACCCGTCTTCTCTAGTAAGCCTTGTACAGCTTTTGCTCCCATAAATGAGCTGCCTAATCCCTCTCCTTTTAGAATATGCCTCTCTTTAATGCCGGTACGGGTTGTAATCCACTCATCGGTGGTATCTACTATTTTTTCCAGCTCAGCATTGGTTAAGATGTAATCCGGAACATATCCGCAAATACCTGTAATAGCGGCTGTTATTTTACTCATTTGATAAGTCTAAAGTGTGTATACAAGGGTATGTAAAAAGAGATACCTTTTAAAAGTATAAAATTTAGCTACTGAGTGCTTGTTTTATATTTAAATAGATGTTGGATTCTGCCATTTTTTTCGCCAGCAAAATCATGTTTTTAATGGCTAACGGAGAAGATACCCCATGTCCGATAACTACATTCCCGTTTACACCTAAAATGGGACTACCTCCAATAGCTTCGTAATTAAATTTGGCGAAAAACTCATCCTCTAACCCCCGCTTATGCATAACATCATACACGGATTCTGCCATTTTAAGAATGACATTTCCTGTATATCCATCACACACTATTACGTCTGCCTTATCTGAATAAACATCGCGTCCTTCAATGTTGCCAATAAAGTTGATCTTTGAATTAGCTTTTAACAACTGGTGAGTAGATTGCAGAATCTGAGTGCCTTTTTGCTCTTCTTCGCCAATGTTCATTAAGCCTACACGCGGGTTTTTAATCCCAAGAATATGCTTGGCATAAATGGAGCCGATAACAGCAAATTGTTCAAGTACATCAGGTTTACATTCAGCATTGGCTCCTATATCTAAAATTACGCCATAACTACCATCTTCTTTGGGAACATGGCTTGAAAGACATGGGCGCATAACTCCTTCTATAGCCTTAATGCTGAACATTGCCCCTACATGCATAGCACCAGTATTGCCAGCGCTACAAAATGCATTGACTTGTCCGGCTTTCAGCATACCATAGCCAATAGCAATGCTTGATTTAGTTTTTTGGGTAAGCGCTTTGGTAGGATGCTCTCCCATTTCAACTACTTCTTCGGCATGAATAATTTCGATATTGTTTGAAGCAAGCGTAGGCGTATGTAGCAGCTCCTGTATGACCTGTTCTTTACCAATCAGAATAAGTTTAACGTCTGAAGGAAGCTCTTCACTTGCCAGCAAGGTGCCTTCTATAACAGCCTGGGGAGCAAAGTCTCCTCCCATAGCATCTATGGCAATTTTCATGTAAAATGAATGGTTTGGTTAGAAAACATACAAAAATGAGTACATTCCAATAGGCATATACTCATTTTTGCATACACTCATTCGTATTTAAGAAAATTAAGCAATAGAGGTATAATTTTCTATGGCTACTTTGCCCTTGTAGTACAAATCGCCATTTACTACATACGCTCTATGATATAAATGAGGCTCGTTCGTGGTTGGGCAAATGGCAATTGTGCTTGCTGTTGCTTTATAATGAGTTCTTCTTTTATCCCTTCTAGTCTTCGAAATTTTTCGCTTTGGATGTGCCATTGTAGTATGATGTTATAAATCTTTTTGTTTTACTTGATAAACAAAACAATACAGACTATCATAGCCTGTATGTAGGTGTTAATTATCTTTTAAGTTTTTTAAAATCTGCCAGCGAGGGTCCATTGGTTCGTCAGAATCGGGCGTACTTTCCGAGTCAACTTCACCAGTAGTTCCGGAAGAGTATACCAGGATACCTTCTTCATTTTCTTCGAAATGGCCTTTTGCTAGCTTAGGATGCAGCTTTTTCATAGGTATAGCCAGACCAATAAACTCATAGATATACTGGGCTATATTTATCTGCTGCGTATCCCGCTTAATTATTTCTATTTCATCCGTCAGAACCTCATCCTGATCGCCAAATTTAAATATTAATTTTTGCTTAATATTAATTGGATAATCGAAGGGTTCCAATGTTCGATCGCATATAAGTTGTACGCTGCCAGTTATATGAAAGTGCAAAGACATCATGGTCTCTGACTTATCTAACGTCAGTTTTACTTTGAATGCTCCTTCCTCTATCAAACTATTCTCAAAATTACTGAAGAAAGCAGCGCCTGAATCGAATTCAAAGTCGTGCTTTTTATTGCTCAATCTTGATATTTCAATAGAGTATTCTTTTAAATCCTTCACGCTAAATACCTCCTGAATTTTAAGAGTGCAAATTTAGTAGATAATTTCTATTATTAAAAATAAGTATTCATATTTTAGTTTAATCTGCTTATAGACTGGTATCAGTTGCAGAATAGTATCATTCAAGGTTTTCTTTTAATAGCGCAATATCTTTTACCAAATACAAGTGTTATAATTATAGTTGGACATTGTTGGTTTGTTATACATCTCATTATCAAATGCTTACAATAATTAATTGATTGATGTTGCCAGGTAATTAAAATATAAGCAAGGTTCATACAGAAGTTTACGCTTAGAAACCGTTATGGACCAGCTTTGCTAAAAAAATCATTTGGTATTTTTACTATATTTGGGCTCAAAAGGATATGTGCTGCTTCATCTAACTATTGTGGACATTCTTTGGTATTACGGAAAAGGTACATGAGAACAATTAAGATTTTATTGGTAGAAGATAATCTGGCTGATAGCAGGCTGATACAAGAGGCTTTGAAGGAAGGAAATATCAGTCATACCTTATATAGTGTAAAGGACGGCGTACAAGCTATGGACTTTTTGTTCAAGCGTCCGCCGTTTACTGAAGCTGTTACACCGGATGTAGTTTTACTCGACTTAAATATACCACGGAAATCCGGGCAGGAGGTGTTGCAAGAGATTAAACAGGATGCCACACTGAAAGCTATACCTGTTGTAGTTATTACTACTTCCTCTTCAGAACAAGATGTAGCTAAGACATATGCAAGTGATGCTAACTGTTATATTACTAAGCCAGTAGATTTTGCCCAATTTGCTTATGTAATTAAAATAATTGATGATTTCTGGTTGTCGTCAATAAAATCAGGTGATGATTCTTCTGAGCCTGGTAGTTAATTCATTTACCAATAATTCATTAGTGTATAAACTAAACATATAATGCGATGAATAGGATAAAAAATAAGTTTATAATATGGGTGTGTTGTATAGGTAGCCTTGCCTGGGTAGCTTGTGACCAAACCAACAAAGAAACTACAACTGAAGGTACAACGGCTAAAATAAAACCAGCTATAGAAGTTCCGGATAATTTTCAATCACAACTGGATAATACCGTTAAAAGCTATTTATCTTTAAAAGATGCCCTGGTTGCTTCAGATACTACACAAGCAAGCGCCAAAGCAGGCGACTTGCTGATTACCTTAACTCAGGTAGATTCTACTGCGTTATCAGGTGAGGTAGCACAGAAATGGTCTACTTATAAAAACTCCTTATCCAGAGCTGCACAAACCGTACAGGCATCTCAAAAACTAGATGAACAGCGGCTCAGATTTGAAGATTTGTCTACTACTATGTATGCCATGGTGAATGAATTTGGGTCTGAAACTACCTTATACAAGCAATATTGCCCTATGGCTTTTGATGATAAGGGGGCTTTCTGGTTAAGTGCCCAGAGTGACATTAAGAATCCGTATTTTGGCGATGTGATGCTAACTTGCGGAGAAGTACAGGAAACCTTAGCTTTTGAATAACTAAATTAACTACTGCAAACCAAATCATTTATAAGTAAAAAAGGAACGTATTTGCAAACACGTTCCTTTTTTTTAGGAAAATACTTTTCGGTTTATGTCAAAATTTTCTAAGTAGTCAGCTACTTTTCTAACAAACATTCCACCCAAGGCTCCATCTACTACCCGGTGATCGTACGAGTGAGATAAAAACATAAAATGACGGATACCAATAGTATCGCCGGTGGGGGTTTCAATTACAGCTGGTTTCTTTTGTACAGCGCCAAAAGCCATAATAGCTATTTGCGGTTGCATAATAATAGGCGTGCCCATTACATTTCCGAAAGATCCAACATTGGAGGTGGTATATGTGCCATTTGCTAAATCGTCGGGTGTAAGCTTATTTTCACGGGCCTTGCGTGCCAGTTCATTTACCTTCTTAGTTAATCCCACCAGATTTAACTGATCTGCATTTTTAATATTCGGCACAATTAAGTTGCCACTAGGCAAAGCCACCGCCATACCAATATTTATATCCTTTTTAACTATAATTTTATCACCCTCAACAGAGGCATTTACCATTGGATAATCCTTCAGTGCTTTGGCTACGGCTTCTATAAAAATAGGCGTAAAAGTTATAGCATCTCCCTCCTTGTTCTTAAAGTCATTTTTTACCCGGTTGCGCCAGAATACAATATTCGTCACATCCGCTTCAACAAAAGAGGTAACGTGGGGGGAAATCCGTTTGGAGTCAACCATACGCTGGGCAATTACCTTTCGCATACGGTCCATTTCAATAATATCAGCTTGACCGGAATAAGATACTGAAACTGTAGGAGCAGAGGCAGAAGTGAAAGTGCGTTCAGTTTCTGGAGCACTGTTTTTTTGTTCTACTGTTTTCTCTGTTTCAGGCGCTTCCCGTTTGGTAGCAGGCAATTGTTTCTCGGTGACAACAGCTGTTGATGTAGTAACTGGAGCAGGGTTTTTCTGCCGGTTTGCCAGGTAGTTTAAAATATCTTTTTTGGTAACTCGATGATCGGCCCCAGAACCTGGAATATATTCCAGTTCTTCCATAGGAATGTTCTCTTCTCTGGCAATGGTAAGTACCAAAGGTGAATAAAACCTTCCGGATAATGGTTTTTCCAGCCGTGTGCTACCATTACTGGTAGATAATGAGTGTATTTGGCTTTCTAGTGCCCGGGCAGCATTTTCGTCAGCCTGAGAAGGGGATGGGTTGCCTGTAGCAGGTGATTCAGGTTTGGCAAGTGTTTCCTCTTGTGTGGTAGCTACAATGGCAATGGGTTTACCAACTTCTACTACTGCTCCTTCCTGGGCAAGTATCTCCTTTAATATTCCGGCATGAATAGCTGGAACTTCAGCATCTACTTTATCTGTAGCTACTTCCAACACTGGTTCATCTTGTTCAATTTTATCGCCTACTTTTTTTAACCATTTCAAGATGGTGCCTTCCATAACACTTTCGCCCATTTTAGGCATTACCATTTCTACTTGTGACATATTCGGCTTTGAGGTTAGGTTGCTGATGTATAATTTAATGGATGAATGTTTAGCCTATGTAAGCCAGAGCAATTCTTTATTGGTATCTATTTCTAGTACAAAAGTAGTATTTTTCAGTAAATATCTGAGTCAGGTAACGAGTTTCCCTATACCCGTTACCTGTATACTATGCATCAGGCAAGTAGTTATCTGCTTATTAGGTAAGTAGCTATAGCAACTTTTGGCAGAATTTAATGAAAATCAAATAAAATTTTTATCCTATTGCTTCCTTCGCTACATTCTGCAATCAGGTTTAGCCTACGATTCAGCCTATATGCAGGTATTGGTAAATTTAAGATGAAGAGTCTAATGATTCTTACTAAATTTTACAAATGAACACAAGTAAGTAGCCCTAATAAATACTTTGTCTTAATAAATTCAGAACATGTACGGCAGTAAGCTTGATATTCAGATCACGGTCGTTACCTAATTGCAACCTTCTGGCAACTGTTTGTTTGCCATCTGCATAAGCAATCCATACAGTGCCTACTGGCTTATCTTCACTGCCACCACTCGGGCCGGCAATACCACTACTAGCCATACCAATGCTTGTGTTAAATTTCAGCCGGACTTGTTGCGCCATTTCTTTTACCGTTTCTTCACTAACGGCACCATATTTTTCAAGGGTATTCCGGTTTACATCTAGTAAATTAATTTTAGCCTCATTGCTATAGGCAACTATGCTTCCCATAAAATACTGCGAACATCCTGCTACTGAGCCAAGGCTATAACTTATATAGCCCACTGAGCAACTCTCCGCTACGGCAATGGTATATCTGTGCTTGAGCAATAATTCGCTTGTTACTGATTCCAACGTGTCGTTATCGTAGCCATATATATAATCACTTACCAGGCTCTGAAGTTGGGTGGTTTGTGCTTCCACATCTGCTTGCAATGTGGCTAAATCTGTACCAGTGGCTGTTAACCGGAGCCGCACCTGACCCATCGTTGGTAAATAAGCCAGTTTTATATGAGGTGGCAAATTATCTTCCCATTGTTCTATTTTAGTAGCCAGAAAAGATTCCCCAATACCTACTGTTTTAATCATTTTGTGGTAGATAACTGGGGTTTCAAAGTGCTTTTGAAGTTTGCTGAGAATGGTGTCTGTCATCATGCCTTTCATCTCGTGGGGTACGCCAGGCATTGATACAAATACTTTCCCGTTTTTCTCAAACCACATACCTGGAGCCGTGCCCCGTTTGTTAGATATGAATGTACAGGTATCTGGTAAAGCAGCCTGAGAACGATTTATCTCCGTTAGTTCTTTTCCTTTACTTTTAAAATAGGCTGTTACTTCCATTAAGGCCTGCTCATGTATAACCAGGGTAGAATTGAAATATTGCGCCAGTACATTTTTAGTTATATCATCTTTTGTTGGGCCCAGGCCACCTGTAATTAGAATAATGTCTGCCCGGGACTCTGCCTCTTGGAGTATCTCTAAGATACGTTCTTTATCATCTCCTACAGAAGACTTTCTAACCGTACGAATGCCTAATTTGTCTAGTTCTGTACTAATCCACTGGGTATTTGTATCAGTAATCTGTCCGTATAAAATTTCATCGCCAATAGTAATTACTTCAGCCAGTATGTGTTTCATAGCGTTAAATGATCAGGTGTTTATCAAGCCAAAAGTAGTATTTTTTTCTGCTTTCTAAACCTGAACAAAAAACTACCCGTAAGGTTACATACTGGAGCAGAATAAGTAAAGTTATCGCTTGCAATTATGATGTGAAACACCTATACCCAGCTCCTGATTGTTAAAGATTAAGTAAAACGAGATACGATGAAACTACGGCACATTGGATATGCATGCATTAATATATGTTTGGATGAAACGACTAATCATACCTTCCGGCTTTCGAAACTTACGGAAGAACAGGCGATGGTAACCATTGCTAAAAACCTGGAAAGTTTGCAGAAAATCCTGTCATGGAATGTAGCACAGGGGATTAAGCTTTTCCGGGTAGGGTCATCTACTATTCCTTTTGCCTCCCATACATTATTTACGCTGGATTGGGAAACAATTTTTAAAGATAAACTACTGGAAATACGCCAGTATGTACAGGAAAATGGCTTACGGCTTTCCATGCACCCAGGGCAATATACCGTGCTTAATTCACTAAATCCAAAAGTAATTAGCGATTCTGTAAGAGAACTGGATTGGCAGGCAAGATTAATTAGTATACTTGACCCGGCACAAGGATTACTGGTATTGCATGTAGGGGGCGCCTATGGTGATAAACAAGCTGCTATCCGGCGGTTCGAAGAAAATTTCCATCAATACCTGACTCCATTAATACAACAACGGCTAACCCTGGAGAATGATGATACTACCTTCTCTGTAGATGATGTATTGCCTTTGTGCCAGAAATTAGGCATCCCCATGATATTCGATCTGTTCCACCACAAATGCTTCCACACTGGCGATGATTGGCAAGATGGTCTTACAGAAAAGCTGGAATTGATTGTAGACTCCTGGAAAGGTAGGGTACCAAAACTTCATTTGTCATCCCAAAAACCGGGTACCCGTACCTCGCATGCTGATTTAATAGAGCAACGAGATTTTGATGAGCTACAAGACTGGATGGACAACGTATACAACGAAGGGGTATATGATTTAATGATTGAGGCAAAGCTAAAAGAACAAGCTGTACAAGCCTTGCAACAACGCGCCTCCTATAGTTATTAAAGGCAGCACATTTACCTTTAGAGCACCATAATTATTTATGTAAGTATTTGTATGAAAATTAATTTATAGCTAAAGGAATATATTACTATTTAAAGTTGTTTTATAATATATCTAATAGAGGCTAGAAACGTATACATCTATATAGTGAAATTTTACAATTACCAGCTCTGCACACTTGAAAATATCTACTTATGATAACGGAAGTTACTGAAAACCAAGAAATGATTGCCCAGACGGTTAGAGAGTTTGCTACCAGGCATATTAAACCCTATGTGCGTAAATGGGATGACACCCAGGAATTTCCTATAGAAGTATTCAAACAACTCGGCGAACTAGGTCTGATGGGGGTACTTGTGCCTGTAGAGTATGGAGGTGCAGGACTAGGATATAAAGAATATGTTACAGCAATTGTAGAACTATCTAAAGTAGATGGATCAATTGGCTTATCTATGGCTGCGCATAATTCCTTATGCACCAATCATATCTTAATGTTTGGCAATGAAGATCAAAAACGGCAATACCTTCCAAAATTAACCACTGCCGAGTGGATTGGTGCATGGGGCCTTACAGAACCAAATACAGGTTCGGATGCTGGCAATATGCGTACGGTAGCTATACAAGATGGCGACTATTGGGTAATTAATGGTGCAAAAAATTTTATCACGCATGGCAAATCGGGTAATGTAGCTGTTATTATAGCCCGTACCGGAGAACAGGGAGATTCACGTGGAGCTACCGCTTTTGTAATAGAAAAGGGCACACCAGGTTTTTCAGCAGGAAAGAAAGAAGATAAATTAGGCATGCGTGCCTCAGAAACCACAGAGCTTATATTTCAGGATTGCCGGGTACATAAAAATCAGATTCTGGGTGAAGTTGGCGATGGATTTATTCAATCACTGAAAATTTTAGATGGTGGACGCATTTCTATTGCAGCTCTTAGTTTGGGTATTGCACAAGGAGCCTACGAAGCAGCCTTGCAATATTCCAAAGAACGCACCCAATTTGGGCAACCTATTTCCCACTTCCAGGGAATCGCTTTTAAGTTGGCCGATATGGCTACTGAAATTGAAGCTTCCCGCTTGCTTACTTTCCGGGCAGCAGATATAAAAGATACAGGCGGAGATGTGCGCCGCGAATCTGCAATGGCTAAGTATTATGCCTCTGAAACAGCTGTAAAAGTATCGACAGAGGCTGTTCAAATTTTCGGCGGATATGGCTATACAAAAGATTTTCCGGTGGAGAAATATTACCGCGATTCTAAACTTTGCACCATTGGGGAAGGAACGTCTGAAATACAAAAACTTGTAATTTCCAGAACCATACTTAAATAAAAACTTTCAGTAGATTACTTAAAGCCTTCATCCAATTCAGTAAATTAGGTGGAGGCTTTTTTATGAACCATGCCCAACCTTTAATACTATCTTCCCCGCATTTTTATTGCTTTCCATTAATCTGTGAGCTTCTTGTACCTGTGTCCAGTCCATAATACTATCTATTACAGGTTTTAATCTTCCATCCTTAAAGTGGGGAAAGGCAAAAGAAGTAAAGTCTTTGGTAAGTTTTATCTGATACTCCAGACTGCGGCTGCGTAAGGTAGAGCCTATAATAGATAGCCGTTTGGTGAGTATTTTCCGCAAGTCGAATTCATTTACTTTGCCACCCGATAAAGTAGCCAATAATACTAGTCTGCCATCCGTTGCCAACGAATCTATGTTTTGGGTGAAATAATTTGCCGCAATAAAATCTATAATTACATTTACACCCCGGCCTTCCGTTACATCAGCTACTACTTTACTAAAAGACTCCTTTTTATAATCAATTACATGAGTAGCCCCTAATTCTTTACATAAGCCATGTTTGGCCTCCGAGGCGGTTACTACTATTTCTGCACCCATCTGTTTAGCTAATTGAATAGCTGCTGTTCCTACGCCACTGGCCCCGGCATGAATTAAAATGGTTTCTGTAGCTTGTAAATTAGCCAGCCAACGTAGTGCCTGAAAGGCTGTTAAAAATACTTCTGGGATAGCTGCTGCCTGCTCCATAGACATTCCTTCGGGTATAGGGATTGCCATATCTTCATGTATAACTGCATATTGTGCATAGCCCCCTCCAGGCAGTAACCCAAACACAGCATCGCCTATGTTAAATTTTATAGCTTCATTCCCTAGTTCCACTACTCGTCCGGCTATTTCCAGGCCCAGAATGGGACTTGCCCCAGGTGGAGGCGGATATTTTCCCGCTCGTTGCAAGGTATCTGCCCGGTTTAAAGCGGTAGCTTCCACCTGCACCAGCAATTGACGGGCTGCAGGCACTGGCTTCTGCCAGCTTCCAATCTGTAATTGTTCGGGTCCGCCGGGTGATGGTACAACTACTGCTTGCATACTTGTCAAAGATGGATTACACTCTATGGAAAATAAATGAATTCAACTCATTAATAAATAATGAGAATATCACTCCCCAGAATAAAGCACTGCCTAGCATATAAAAAAAGATACGCTTTGCCGGTTCACCAAAAGAAATAGCCATAACGGTGCCGATAATCGGGCTAAAAAAAACCGGCGTGAGAAATGCCACCCCTTTTAAGCCATATTTTCGCCACATTCTTACCATCCGCCGGTTTTTGGGGGTAAAGAGCTTCTTTTTCTTTCTGAGTCTATGTAAAAAACGTTTGCGGGCATTCTCACCAAGTAGCGTAAGTACCACTACTGTGGTCATCATGCCGAGTACAGTAAAAATAAAAGTTTCCACCCAGGTTAATCCAGATGCTACACCTGACAAAGGGCCACCAATAAATTTTATCATACTGATCAGGTAAACGGCCAGATATTTTGCTGTTTGAGCTAACATTTTATTCCTAACACGTTAATTTTTAGAGTTACCATATTTTATCAATTTAAAAGCTGTTATTAGGTGTTCCGTAATTTAAAAATTGATATACCAACTAGTGCTATTAAATCCTTAGTACTTAAACGGACAATCTACCAGGATGGGTGTACTAAAGTGCTGATTACTAAGTGATACAAAAACTAAACGTTATTTACATTTTTGAGCCGAAAGCCAGATCTCCGGCATCGCCAAGCCCGGGTACTATGTAGGCTTTGTGATTGAGTTTTTCATCTATGGTGCCTAGCCAAAGCTTACAAAAAGGCAAATGCTCTTGTATGTAGGCAATACCCTCCTGGCTAGCCACCGCTGCTACCAGATGAGTGTGAGCAGGCGTACCATACTGTATTAAACTGTTATAGGCTTTTACAGCAGATTTACCTGTTGCCAGCATAGGGTCTATTAAGATCAGTGTTCGGCCGTTCAGATCTGGTGCTACAGCATAGTGTAGTTCTATATCGAAAGATTCGTCTTGCTTGTGTTTTCCGCGGTATGCACCTATGAAAGCACTGTCTGCTTTATCAAAATAATTGATAAACCCCTGAAATAAAGGTAGTCCGGCACGTAGTATAGTGGCTAATACAGGTTGCTGCTGCAAAAGAAGTGTATCTTTTGTACCCAACGGAGTAGTTACTTGTACTGGCACATAAACTAATGCTTTTGAAATCTCATATGCCAGCAGTTCACCCACCCGTTCCATGTTTCTGCGGAAACGCATGCTATCTTTTTGTACCTGTTCGTCTCTTAATTCCGCTATAAAATGATTGGCTAAGGAAGCTTTTTCGGTTAATACAAACATGGAAGTTGAGTTTTGAGTGGTGGCAATTTACACATTTGAAAGAAAAATATAGATTAGCAAGTATTTAAATTATAACATCTGATAAGCATTGCATTTTGGGTGTGCAGCCGGGAGCTCTAGTCAGATTTTTTGGGTACGAAAGAATACAAATCCGGCAAAAGCAGAAATGAAGTTGTAGAATTTTTGAATACTATTATCCGGAATATTCTATACTTTTGATTGAAAACCTATCCTAGATGAAAACTAGTAACCTACTCTGGCATACATTACTCCTGCTGCTTTTTTTGTGTTGGCAGCAACCGCAAGCTGTGCATGCACAGGCCTCTCATGAAGCATTTTTAGCCGGCGACTTATTGCCCGATGCACCAGAACTTGCGGTCCGGGGCACGTATAAGGTAGGTGTCCGTACGATAGATGTAGTAAATAAGGGCCAGCTAAATATTTTGAAAGCAGCCAATGGAACCGAACCCTTATATGACCGGGCTTTAAAACTAGAGATCTGGTATCCGGCACAAGTTACCGAAAAAAGTAAAGAAACAGTTGTGTATGAAAGTACGCTGGGAAGGGCAAATGATCCTAAAAGGCCGTTAATTCCGTTTACATTTACTGGCAGAGCCATACGGGATGCCGCTCCACAAACATCAGAAGGGGCCTTTCCCCTGGTAATTGTCTCACATGGTTATCCGGGGTCCAGGTTGTTGTTAACCTATCTTACCGAAAATTTAGCTTCGAAAGGATATGTAGTGGTAGCTATTGACCATACAGAATCTACGTATAAAGATGTAACAGGCTTTCAAAGTACCCTTCTTAACCGGCCGAAAGATATCCTTTTTGTACTAGAGTACATGGCCCAGGCAGGAAAAGAAAAATCAAATAGTTTTTTGTCAGGTCTGGCAGATGCCAATAATACGGCGTTAATAGGCTATTCTATGGGAGGCTATGGGGTATTGAATGTTGCCGGAGCCGGATTTAGCCCACAACTAACAACCTTCTTTAGCAGTATGACAGGCGGAAGCAAAGCAATAGATGTTCGCACAGCTAGTCATGCTGCTTATAAGGCTTCCATTGATCCCAGGGTAAAAGCTGTTGTAGCCTTTGCACCCTGGGGTATGGAACGGGGCGTTTGGGATGCAGAAGGATTGAAAGAGTTAAAAATTCCAACATTTTTTGTGGCCGGCAGCCAGGATGATATCTCCGGGTATGAAAAAGGAGTAAAAGCCATTTATGCTGGTGCAGTTAATGCAGACCGCTACCTGCTGACCTATATAAATGCCCGCCATAATGTAGCACCAAATCCACCGCCTTCTCAAACATTAAAGCCAGAGTTAATGGAGGACTATTATCACTATGCGGAACCGGCCTGGAATGAGCGGCGCATAAACAATATTAATCAGCATTTCGTAACTGCATTTTTAGGGATTCATTTGAAAAAGCAAGATTACCTCAAATACCTGCAAGTAGAAGAAGATGCCAATAAAGCTACTTGGCCTGGTTTCAAGCCGCGCACAGCTACAGGATTGGAATTGCTGCATACTTCACCTGCTAAGTAAGGCGTAAGGCTATTTAATAACAAGGTAAAAATAGATACCTTCAGTATTCAAAATCCGTACGATGCACATGTGTTTCTCTAGCTTGCGCTCTTAACATCAAAAGCCAGTTAGTTTCACTAATTTTGATATAATACACAATCTCACCAAGTAATTTGATATTAACGCATATAACTCTATGACCGCCACTTCCACGCTAATACTTACCCAAAAACAAACCTTGCAAAAAATAAAGCGCATAGCTTATGAGGTGTATGAGAATAATTTTCAGGAAGACGAAATCATCTTGGCAGGTATTTATGATAAAGGATATTTGTTTGCAAAATTGCTTCAACAAGAACTTAAGGCCATTTCTCCTATTAAGGTTACTTTGGTTAAAGTGAGCTTAGATAAGTTAGCACCCCTGCAAAGCGATATATTTCTGGATTGTGATACCAGTCTGCTGCGTAACAAGGTAGTTATTCTGTTAGATGATGTATTAAATACCGGCCGCACCCTGGTTTATAGTTTAAAACCTTTTCTTAATGTAGAAATAAAAAAACTAAGCACAGCCGTAATTGTAGACCGGAATCATAAACAATTTCCTATCTCAGCCGATTATATAGGATATGCTCTTTCAACCACTATTCAGGAACATATAGAAGTAGTATTGGAGGACGAAGAGCGGTTTGGTGTGTATTTAAGTTAAAAAATGCACATCTATTAAACCTATATCAATTATAGCAAAGCATACGTATGATACTTATGGGGTTTCCTGTGTGTCAGCAAGTAGCCGTGTCTTGTATTTCGTACTACCCTATAATTGATAGATCATATCTGTATTGTATCGCATGAATGAAACTATAAATGACGCTGTAAGCAAACTTTATCACAAACTTACCGACTGGGTAGAAAGTCTTATTCTGCTGCTGCCTAATTTGCTGATTGCCATAGTAGTGTTTCTACTATTGTATACAGCCGGCAAACTTATAAGAAAGGGATTAGCTAAGCCTTTGCACCGTTTCGTGCATAGCCGGGCTTTAGTGGATTTAGGGTTAAATATTATATCTATTGCATTTGTTGCCTTAGGGTTATTTGTTGCTTTAAGTATTATAGGCTTAGATAAGGCGGTAACATCTTTATTAGCGGGCGTAGGTATTGTAGGGTTGGCTTTAGGTTTTGCCTTTCAGGATATTGCCTCCAATTTTGTATCAGGTGTGTTAATGGCTATAAGTAAGCCTATTCAGATTGGTGATGTAATTCAATCCAACGACCATTTTGGTACAGTGATCAATATTAATTTACGAAGTACCATCATCCGTACCATGCAGGGGCAGCATGTGCATATTCCCAATAAAGACATCTATAATAAACCGATTGTCAACTATTCAGAGGAAGGCAAACGGCGGATAGACCTGAAGTGTGGGGTATCTTATGGCGATGACCTGGAAAAAGTAAAACGTGTAACTATTGAGGCCGTACAAACAATTGAACACATTCTACCTAACGAAGGGGTCACACTCTTTTTCAAGGAGTTTGGAGATTCTTCAATTAATTTTGAAATACGTTACTGGGTTGATTTTAAGAAACAACCAGACTACCTGGCTGCATTAAGTGATGGAATTATGCGTATAAAGAAAGCTTACGATGAAAATAATATTATGATTCCTTTTCCCATACGCACGCTGGATTTTGGCATTAAAGGTGGCGAAAAACTGAACGAGCAACTGCAAACGGTGCTATCAGAGAAAGCAAATGGAAAGCATAACTAAATCCGGATTAGCCAGTACTAACCCGGATCTATACTACCGGAGTTTACTGGTTGCATTTCTCAGGTAGAAATCTGCCAGCACTAACGCAGCCATGCCTTCAACAATAGGTACAGCCCGGGGCACCACACAAGGATCATGGCGGCCTTTTCCTGAAACAGTCACTGATTCGCCTTTTTCATTGATGCTTTCCTGATCACGCATAAGGGTTGCTACCGGCTTAAATGCTACATTAAAATATATATCGGCTCCATTAGAAATACCACCTTGTATGCCTCCGGAGTAATTTGTACGGGTTTTAACTTTCCCCTCTTCGGTATAAAAAGCATCATTATGTTCAGAGCCCAGCATTTGTACCCCTGCAAAGCCACTACCATATTCAAATCCCTTCACAGCATTAATGCTAAGCATAGCTTTGCCAAGTTCTGCGTGCAATTTATCAAAAACAGGTTCGCCCCAGCCGGCTGGAGTCCCCTTTATTACACAGGTGACTACTCCGCCAATAGAATCTCCATTTTTGCGGGTAGCATCTATGAGTGCAATCATTTCTTCTGCAATAGCTGGCTCCGGGCAACGAACAATGTTATTTTCTGTCAGAGATAAATCAAGTTGACTATATTCTTTTTCTAGTTTGACTTTTCCTACTTGCGAAACATATGCTTGAATGCGGATCCCTAAAGGGTGAAGCAGCAGTTTAGCCACAGCTCCGGAAGCTACCCTCGCCGCTGTTTCCCGGGCTGAACTGCGGCCCCCGCCGCGGTAGTCTCGTATACCATATTTTTCGGTATAAGTGTAGTCCGCGTGTGATGGGCGGAACTGATCAGCAATATGAGCATAGTCTTTACTTTTTGCGTCTTCATTCCAGATCATCAACGTAAGGGGAGTGCCAGTAGTCTTGCCATCAAATACACCTGATAGTATTTCAAACTCGTCTTTCTCTTTTCGCTGAGTAGTAATTTTAGACTGGCCAGGCTTCCGTCTATCGAGTTCTTGTTGAATAAAAGCTGTATCCAGAGGTAAACCTGCTGGGCATCCGTCAATTACTACGCCAATACCTGCACCATGAGACTCGCCAAAAGTGGTTATTCGGAATTGCTTACCGTATGTGTTCATAAATAAATATGCTGAGATATTGAGTTTCTAGTTGGCTCTACACCTGATAGCTGCAAAAGTAGCTATACTATTTTTCTGTTATATATATTATTGGTTAATAAATCCGGTATGCTGAAAAAAGTTTTACCGTTTGATGAAAAACAAACTTACCATAGTAATCAGCATCAGTAGAATGAGAATATTTGCTCCCATTTGTACCCATTTCCGGGTATGCATATCAACAACCTGGCTGCTTTCCTGCATCATATTTTTATACAGAGGCCCTAATTTGTTCAAAGAAATATCCGCATTTTTACGGCTTTCGCCAGTTACCTCTACAGCAATTGCAGATGAGAGTGTATCGTATTTTTGGGCTTTTGTGTCGAAATAAATCCATTCAAAATAGTTACGCATCACATATGTCCCCGGCTCCTTGGGCACTATCTGATATTGAA
The DNA here is from genome assembly GCF_030503435.1 of Rhodocytophaga aerolata. GTDB lineage: Bacteria > Bacteroidota > Bacteroidia > Cytophagales > 172606-1 > Rhodocytophaga > Rhodocytophaga aerolata. The sequence goes on along the minus strand of NZ_JAUKPO010000025.1, from coordinate 60,704 downwards.
ACGACTTAGTACCAGTAATTTTATCTTTTGTCCGGCTAATTTTTTCCAGGACTTTGGGTGGAAAAAAATCGAAATATTTATCAGAAACGGTTGGTTTAAAATGTACGGTAGAAAAATTTCCTTCTCCGGAAATGGTAAAATGATAATTAAAACTCTGCCCGGTAGTCAATTCACGGCTGCTAATAGCTTCTTTTACCCTGAAACCTCCTACGGAAACTTGTTCCCGTAGCGGATGTGGAGGCAAAGGTTTTACATTTACCTGCTTAGGCGTTGTGTAAAATGTTTCATACGTTGTTTTTCTACCAGTTTTGTTTGAAGTTGCCTTAGGCAGTGGCTGGTATTTAATCATGGTAAGCCCAACTTTGGGAAACGAAATAGGATTGGTATTAAGCGGATAATACACCGATTGATAAATAGCGTATCGTCTGTACTGTTTGTTGTTAACCGTTACCAGCGATTCTTGAAATTCTTCTATAGGAAAGTTTTCTTCCCAACAGTTACTCGGCCTTATTTTTTGCAATATTTCTACTAACTGCTCGTCAACTTTATACGAGACCAGGTCTGCTTTATTTGTTTGTGCTACATATAAGGCCAAGAGTAACATAAATCCTTCGCCCACATATACTTCATTGTTATCCAGAGACAGCGAAAAAAATGCATCTGCTTTTACATCTGCCGGTTGAGTTCTTTGCCGCTCTATTTCTACCAACTCCTCATATAGCTCATTATTAAGTGTATAATTGGGGTCTACCGGCGGCTCTACCTGTAAGGTGATGCCTTTAATAGGCACAAGCCTGTTGTTGACTGTCATTTGTGAGGGAGCTAATGTAAAGCTGCCTTCTTTTATAACCAGATAATTCTGACTAATAACTTGCGTGACAACTTTTTTGCCATTTACCATGTTGGTAGAAGTAGTAGAAGATACCTCCCGTTTGTGCAGGTTTGGATAGTCGGGAAAAGGAGAGTACTTGTTAGTAGCTGTTGGCCCTTTTATAATTAGTCTTAGGGTAAAAGGCTCATCCAGAGAAATAGTTCGTTTGGTGGTTTCTATACTTATTTCCTGTGCAACAGAAACGTGTAAAATCAAGTAAAAAGTAATAGATAAAACCCATACTTTTCCAGCCCTTATATCCATGTACAAATTTTATGAGTAAAACTGTAAAATTAAAATATTATTAAATTATAAATATTTTTTATCGAAATAATAATATTTTGTATATTTGCGCCCGGTTCTTACGTTAAAGTTTAGTAACATTAAAATAAATTTTAGCATTAACCGTATGTATAAATAAAGAGTGTGCTTTCTACTCATAGCAGTTGTAGGCGTATGAGGTACTTATGTAAATAACGTTAATCAGTTCAACCTCCAGACTTACTTACTACACCTTAGAGCGCGTATAAATAAAGGGTAACCAGCCTTTATGCTTTATAGGAATGGAAGTGAGTTTACAAATCAACAAACCATATAAGATCTTATGTTAGAGTACATGAAAATGATTCTGCAAAAAGTAAGCTTTGACAAGAGGCTATTTGAAAAGGAATTAAGAAAAGCTATTGCCTCCCTTATTAATGAAGAAATAAAAATATTAAAAGCGTGGTGTTACGAAAAGTTTGGACAAACATATTCAGCCATTCTACATACTTGTTTTTCTTCAGTCAGCATAAACTAATTATTGAATAAACTTATTCCTATGCAAAAGCCTCCGGTCTGGAGGCTTTTGTTTTTTTATAGCAGGCAGAGTACCTAGCAGCTGATACAGGTATCTTATAAACTCATACAGCCATTACACTTTTTGCGATTGAATTTTTTCGTCATACTCGTCGGCAATGGTAGCTACCGTCTGAATGGCCGCTGAAAATTCGTTAAAATCTATATTGGCTCCTGCCAGAGAATAAGAGAAGACTACCGAATTATCGAAGGTAATGCCAAAACTTCCAAAAGACAGCGTAGAGTTTAATCGTAATAATTCTTCCGACATTTCTTTTGTAAGAGTTACATCCTGGGCCAGATAAGAAAATACCTTTACCAGTACGTCTTCTGAATGCCAGGAAATTACCTGTACTTCTATTTGTACAGTGCCAAAAGTGAATGCATATAAGCCATCTACAATTACCAGTTCTTGCTCATCAAACAAGCGTGACAGATAAGAAGCTATTTTGGTTTGGGTGGCTTTAATCAATGTTTCGTTTACACCATCTTTTAGTAAGGCAAACTTAGGCATAGGGTTGGGATATTGAGTGAAAGATAAATTAGAAGTACGTAAGAGAGTAGTTTAAAAGTCTACCAATGAAGCAACTGTTTTGGCTATTTATTCAGCAGAGCTTTTAACTTGGCTAGTTCATCATCTACCTGATTGTTCTGCTGTAGTTCGGCAAACTGATCGTCAAGACTGGTGTTAGACGATGAGAGTTCAGTAAATGCCTGTGCCTCTGCTTCTGATTTTAACACCTTCTGTTCGAATTTATCAAATTTGGCAAAAGCATTGTCGTCGAAACCCCCCAGACTTTTAGCAATTTGTGTTTGTGCTTTGGCTTGCTGGCTACGGGCTATCAGGGTAGATTCTTTCATGCGGGCTTCGTCGAGTTTTGCTTTCAACTTATCTACTTGCGCGCGCATTTGTGCAGTGGTAGCACTAGCCGATTCATACATCTGTTTGTACTGAGCCAGCTGGGTGTCTACCTGTGATTTTTTTACCAGAGCCGTTTTAGCTAGCGATTCATTGCCTGCTTTTAGAGCAGTTATAGCCTTGCTTTGCATATCTTCTGACGAACTTTGAAGTTGCTGGTATTGCCTTTCCAGGCGCTTCTCATTTCCCATTGCCTGAGCTAATGCAGAGGTAGATTTTGTGAGAGCCTCCTGCATTTCTACCACCATCAGTTTAATCATTTTCTCCGGATCTTCTGCGCGGTCCAGTGTGTCGTTAATATTGGCTTTAAAGATATCGGCAATTCTGCTAAATATTCCCATAGGTTTGTGCAGTTTAGTACTATTGGTTTTTTAATGTTATTTATAAACTTTTTATAAGAAAAACAACCGCCTCACTAATTGGCTAATCTACGCTTGATCAGTATCAGCTGCTTATTGTTTTTTAAGCTATGCAGACAGTTTCCCACAACGTTAGTTTTCTGTGATGGTAAAACCGGCTTGTTTGAGATCCTGCCAGAAGCGGGGATACGATTTTACGACTACCTGCGGGTGCATAATCTGAACGTCTTGTAGCAGGGCGAGGGGCGCAAAAGCCATTGCCATCCGGTGATCGTCGTATGTTTCTACAGTTACTGGTTGTGCCGTAGGTTGCCAATCAGCTATGCGGGTTACTTCATATACTTCTTTCCCTGTTTCCTGCAAAGTAGCTCCGAACTTACTTAGTTCTTGTTGCAGGGCTTTTACCCGGTCGGTTTCCTTTATTTTTAAGCTTTCGATACCAGTTAAGGTTAGATGAATATTCTTTGCTGCACAAATAACTGCTACAGTCTGGGCAAGGTCTGGGCAGTGAGTAAAATCAACAGAAGTCTTTTCTACAGTAGCCGTTTTTGTCAATCTAACACCTCCTTCGACAAAGGTGGATTGTACGCCGAGTGGTTCCATAATGCCTGCAATGGCACTGTCGCCTTGCAGCGAGTGTGGTTTTAATCCTCTTAATTCTATTGCTGCATCTTCTGCCAGAGCAACAATGCTATACCAATAACTGGCAGCCGACCAATCGGATTCTACCCAAAACGTAGCAGGTTTATAAGTTTGACTGGAAATAGAAATAATATTGTCATTCCATTGAGAGTGTATACCGAAATGCTCCATCTGCTTCAACGTCATCTGGATATATGGCTTGGAGCCAACATGGCCGGTAAGTTTCAGCTTTAACCCACCGGGTAGGGCTGGGGCAATCATGAGTAATGCAGAAATATACTGGCTGCTTACATCTCCACGGATAGCTAATTCATTTACCCCATTATACACAAGGCTTTTAATATGAATAGGAGGGAAGCCTTCTTTGGCAAGGTATGAAATATTGGCTCCTAAGCTTCGCAGCGCATCTACCAGAATAGAAATCGGCCTTTCGCACATTCGTGCTGTGCCGGTAAGGATTTTATTTTTATTGGTAATGGCTACATATGCAGTCAGAAAGCGCATGGTGGTGCCTGCATCAATTACATCCAGTGTTTGTTCCTGGCTATGCAACAACCGCTGCATCGTTTGTGTGTCCCGCGCTTCAGATAAATTTTGCAACGTGCACTGATGGTTTGTAAGCGCATCAATAATTAAGGCTCGGTTACTTTCACTTTTTGAGGCGGGTAATAATACACTGGTTTGAATATTTCCGGAAGGCTTATGTAAAAGTAGGCTTTGGATGTCCGACATACTTTGTATAAATAAGGGTTGGTACTGGAATAAGTTGTTTCAAAATAATTATTATATATCCTAACCGGGCAAGCAGTTCCTTTCAGATTCCTATAACCCAGTCTTTAAAAAGTTTGTAAAATCTTTAATGTCCGGAAATTATTTACTTTTAAGGTTCTTTTTCTAAATAGCTTTAAAGCATTTCCTCCTAAAAACAAGGTACTACCTACTACCACTCCCGAACGGGATACGTGCGGTTTTTCTCCTCTAAAAATTGGATTAAATGTATCGGCCAGAAAATAAAGTATGCCGGCTTTGGGTAAAATGCGGGACGCTTGATATAAAAAACCATTTTCGCTGTGCCGGATAATTGCCCGAATATCTTTTATCGAAATATCTGTATCCCTCACCCGGATAGATGAATCACTCACTGCTTGAATAAGTGTACTATAGGTTGTTTTGTCTCCCTTCAGTTTGAAGATAATTTCGTCTCCGGTGTAATAGCGGATTCTTTTGATGCGGCCAGGTTTGTCCAGAACTAAATATTTGTCCTGGCCAACACTTTCAAAAGAAATGCAAAACAGAAGAAGCAGCCAGAACAGGCCATATATGTGTGATGTAGAAATTGGAAGATATCTTCTGCTAAAGCAAGTTCCTTGTTTGAACAGGAAAAGCAGATCCGGCACTTTGCAGCAAAATGTGATGCTTTCAAATTTCCTCATGTGTACTGTTATCAACTTGGGCAATTGATACGCTTGTAACGCCTCCGGACACAATAAACTTCATGATGTCGGCTCCTGAATTTTGTATCAGCACCACGTTCTCTTTGGGTACAATATATAAATCTCCGGAAAAATTGTAGGAGTGAGGTAAATATACGGCTATTTTTTCCTTAATCCCTATAGTACTTAAATCTTCCTGTGTGATAAAACCTAATTTTTGCAAGTCCGATCCTTTATTGATGGTAACAAGTACCGGTTGACTGAACTTCTTTTTATCACCTACAAAAGCAGAAATTAAATCTTTCACTGAGGAATAAATTATTCGTACCAACGGTAAGCGGTTCAGGAGCTTTTCGAAAAATTCCACTATAGGTTTGGCTATCAGGGTAGAACCAATGTATCCGATAGCTGTGATGCTAACGAGTATGATCAGTATTCCTGATCCTGGATATTTTAGTGATAATAAGCTATCTAACCATCTGACGGCGGCTACTAAAATATATATAGTAAGTCCTATGGGAATAACCAGCAGTAAGCCTCTGAAGAAGTATTTAATCAGTGTATTCATGAATAATTTGCTGTATCAGAATAAGAGTGCAAAAATAAAAAAGGCTCTGCATTAGCAAAGCCTTTCTAACAATATACGTCTGTTAAATTATACGGCAAATCCCATAAAGCTAAGGAAGCCTAAGGACATCAATCCTACAATTATAAATGTAATCCCTAATCCTCTTAATGGTTTGGGCACATTTGAATATTTCAGCTTCTCCCGGATAGCCGCTAAAGCGACAATAGCCAGTAACCAGCCGATACCCGAGCCAAAGCCAAATACGGAAGCCTCCGCTAAATTATAAGGACGGCCCTGCATAAACAGAGCGCCTCCTAAAATAGAACAGTTTACTGCAATCAGAGGTAGAAATATACCTAAAGCCCCATAAAGTGCCGGAGTAAACTTTTCAACAGCCATTTCAGTCAATTGCACAAAGGCAGCAATAACGGCAATGAACACGATAAAGCTTAAAAAGCTTAAATCAACACTAGCTAATGCAGGAATACCTGTCCAGGATAGTGCTCCTGGATTTAGTACATAATGTAGTAAGAGCCAGTTTAAGGGGATGGTTAATCCTAATACAAACACAACAGCCATACCTAAGCCAAAAGCTGTTTTTACATTCTTGGATACAGCCAAATATGAGCACATGCCTAAAAAGTAGGCAAATATCATATTGTCTATAAAAATAGACCGAATACCTATACTTATTAAACCTTCCATATGGATTTTTTTAATATTTAAAAATTACTTACTCTTCGGAGTACCCGTTTCGAGCCCGTTGTACCCATATAATCAGTCCTACAATAATACAAGCACCTGCAGGTAATAACATCAACCCATTACCCTGAAAAGGCAAACCAGTAGCAGCAAATACTTTGTACCCAAATATAGAACCTGAACCAAACAACTCCCGGAAAAAACCTACCAGAAGTAAGATTACACCATACCCTAATCCGTTGCCTAATCCATCCAGAAAAGACGGCCAGGGTTTATTAGCCATCGCATATGCTTCCAGGCGTCCCATTACAATACAATTAGTAATAATCAACCCTACATATACGGATAAACCTTTGGCAACATCGTACATATAAGCTCTTAAAAACTGGTCTACCAGAATTACCCATAGTGCTACTATTGCTAGCTGAACAATAATACGGATACGAGAAGGAATGGTATTCCTAAGCATGGAAATGAACAAGTTAGAAAAAGCCGTAACAAAGGTAAGACCTAAAGCCATTACTAGCGAAGTTTGCATAGTTACTGTTACAGCCAAGGCTGAACAAATACCTAATACCTGTACTGTTACAGGATTGTTAGTGTCCAATGGGTCAGATAGTAGTCTCCGGTTCTTTTTTGAGAACAAAGGTTCTGATTTTTCTTTTACAACAGCTGTGGCTGTTGATTTTTTTTCTGCAACTTCTGCCATAATTATTTATTTAAGTTGACCGCTTGTTTGTTAGAAGATTTAGATTTAAAGAAACTTTCATACGCTTTCAAATATTCTGTCAGCATATTATTTAGTCCTTTAGCAGTAATAGTAGCGCCGGACATACCATCTACTTTATGCGGGCTATCTGAATAGTCATTTCCTTCGCCTTTCATCATTTGCACAGCTACAATTTGAGAACCATCTGCTATTTTTTTGCCTACATAGCGTTGTTGTACTTCCTCCGTAGCTATACGGGCACCTAGGCCAGGTGTTTCTCCAGCATGTTCAAATCGTACTCCTTTTACTGTATTTAAATCTTTATCCAAGGCAATAAAACCCCATATATTATTCCATAAGCCATAGCCCCTCAAGGGTAATACATAGGAATCGATTACGTTGGGGTCGTTTTCAGATACAATTTCATATACTGGAAGCAAACGCTGCTCTACAGGTTTTTTATATTCCTCAACTACATCTACCTCTTCTACCTTTTTTCCGTCTACTACATTGCCTTTGGCATCTACTACATACGATTTTACACGTTGCTCATAAATAGCCGCTACATCATCACCTTTTTCTAAGGTAAATACTGATGAGAGAATACTTTCCTTTTGCTCAAGTTCAATATTGGCTTGTTGTAAAGGCTTCAGGCCTTCTGAAGCTACGGCAAGCAATACACCACATACTACCGTGAGTATGGTGGCGTACATTATAATATATCCGTTAGACTGTCGCACGTTTTAATCTCCTTTTCTTGTTAGCATCTACTACAAAATAATCAATAAGCGGGGCAAATACGTTCATTAGCAGTACTGCCAGCATAATTCCTTCCGGATACGCCGGATTAAACACTCTGATCAGGACTGTAAAAATACCAATAAGGGCTCCGTAAAACCATTTACCAGTTTCGGTTTGTGAAGCCGATACCGGATCCGTAGCCATATATACAGCGCCGAAAGCTAGGCCACCCATAACCAAGTGATAGTGTGCCGGAACTCCTAAAAAAGCGTTTCCTAAACCATTGGCAGCAAAAAGATTTAATAATAATCCCATGGCCCAAGCGCCAGCGAACACACTGAAAATAATTTTCCAGTTGCCTGTACCTGTGATTATCAGAATGGCTGCACCAATTAAACACATTAGTGTAGAAGTTTCGCCAATACAACCAGGAATGGCTCCAAAGAACATATTCCCGAAAGAGAATAAGTCAGGATACCAGGAATCGCTTAAGGCAGCTACGGCTCCATTTTGTACATCTACGGCAGCAACCGAGGCTTCGTTTAATACAGATAAGGCGGTAGCCCCGGAGTACCCGTCTACTGTTTTACTACCTACAGGTAAGTAAGTCCATACATTCCCGGAAAGTTCAGTTGGATAGGCAAAGTACAAGAATGCACGGGCGGTCATGGCAATGTTTAGGATGTTCATACCGGTGCCGCCAAATACTTCTTTCGCAATAAGTACGGCAAACACCGTTCCCAGAGCTACTTGCCACAACGGGATAGTAACAGGCAGAATCAGGGGGATAAGGATACCTGTTACCAGGAAGCCCTCATTGATGGGGTGTTTTCGCCACAATGAGAAAATTACCTCTACAATACCACCGGCTGTGTAAGCTACAATAACTACTGGTAAAACTAACTTTGCGCCTAACAAAAATTTGGTTAGAAAATCGGCTTGCTCACCGGTAGCTATGTAATGCTGATGCCCTACATTCCACATCCCAAAGAAAAGCGTTGGTAAAATGGCAATTACTACGGTCATCATATACCTTTTCAGGTCAATCGCATCGCGTACCTGCACCCCTTTGGCAGGAGTTGTATGATCAGGTACAAACATAAAAGTTTCAGCTGCCTCAAATAGGTAATGAAACTTCCCATACTTGCCTCCTTCAGCGAAGTGAGGTTTTTGTTTATCCAATAAACTGCGTAACGCTTTCATGTATACTAATTAAACTTAACTATTTCTTATCATATCTAATCCTTCCCGGATCATGGCCTGTACGTCATTCTTAGACACATCAATAAATTCACACAGCGCAAAGTCCTCTTCAGCTACTTCATAAATACCCAAGGCTTCCATAGCATCGTAATCGTTGGCAAGTATGGCTTTAAGTAATACTACCGGATATATATCCATTGGTAATACTTTTTCCATGGCTCCAGTTTGTACAAAGGGGCGTTCTTCTCCATGAAGATTTGTGTCCAGTACATATTCTTTGTTGGGGCTAAGGAAAGACAGCAAGCCGAATGCTTTATGAAAGCTATATTTCTTAGGATCTGGCGTGATCCAGCCAAGGAATTCAGAGTAATTACCTTCGGGAATAACAGTAAGCATATTGTGGTAAAAACCCAGGTAGTCATCGGCGGCTATCTTCTCACCTGAAAGGATGTTACCTGATATATACCTAACATTATTACTCTTGACATTGTTCTCGACAAAGCGCTTAATATTGGCACCAATATATGTCCGGTAATAGCTAGGATTTTTTACTTCTGAACCGGCTACGGCTATAATCTTGGAGGCATCGTAGCGGCCTTCCAGAAATAATTTACCTATCTGAATAACCCCGTACGGATTAATTGTCCATACGGTATCGCCTTTATTAATAGGACTGATATGGTGAATCTGAATGCCAACATTGCCTGCCGGATGCGGACCAGAGAATTTGTTTACTTCAATACCTTTTACTTGGGCAAAAACCGGTGGTACCTCTGCATCACCTTTTATACCTAAGTGTACTTTTCCGGGTGTTAATTTTGTCAGGGCCTGTAATCCTGCCATGAAGTATTGCTCTTGCCCTTGAAAGATAAATTCATAAGCGGGAGCCAGTGGGCTGGAGTCGAAACCGGAAATGAATATATTTTTGGGAGTGTCTGCCGGATTTGCCAGAATAGCATACGGACGCTGAATAAAATTGACAAAGGTGCCGCTTTCGCATAAGGCATCTAGGATAGTATCCCGGGATAAGCCATCAATCTGGGAGGCAGAATACCTGGGAAACGATGCATATTCTATCTGCTGATCGGCCAGAATGGTAATTTGTAGAATCCTGCGTTTCTCGCCTCTCTTTACCTCTACTACTTCCCCGCTTACAGGAGATACAAATTTAACTTTTTCGTGTTTCTTGTCGTAAAATAGTGGAGTACCAGCTTTTACCTTTTCTCCTTCATTTACCAAGTTTTTGGCTCTTTGCAAGCCCATAAAATCGGAGGGTTTCAGAGCAAAGGTTTCCGGCTGCCGCGCATCCGTTATTTTTTTTTCTGCTTTCCCTGCCAACTTTATATCCAAACCCCTGTTCAGCTTGACAACTTTTGACATATGTGTATATACTATATCTTCTTAACGTTTTTTATAAAACCATGCAAAATTAGTACATTTTTCTATAAATAAAACCAAAGAGACATTCATTTACAGAAATATATAGGATAATAATAATGGATGAGACAGTAAAGAAGAAATCTATAAAATACTTGATTTTTACGCTATACAGTCAGGTCTCGTATGTGGCGGGCTACATTCTCCATTAACCACATAGGCGTAGAGGTAGCTCCACAAATACCTACCGAATCTCCGGCCTTAAACCATGCCGAGTCTATTTCAAGTTCATTTTCTATAAAGTAGCTTCTTGGGTTTTCCTGGCGGCAAACTTCAAAAAGTGCTTTTCCATTAGAGCTTTTTTTCCCGCTGACAAAAATAATGATCTGATGTTCATGAGAGAATTTCTGCAACTGTGGCTCACGGTTAGATACTTGGCGGCAAATACTATCATTTGCATCAAAAAAAGCGCCCTTTTCCGGTAAGGATTCTTGCTGAATTCTGGACTCAATCAGATCCTTCATTTTATAAAATCCTTTGGTGCTTTTAGTGGTCTGGCTAAATAAGGTAACCGGGCGGCCATAATCTATGTTTTCCAGGTCTTCTTCTGAAGATACCACAATAGCTTCATCTCTTGTTTGCCCGGTCAGGCCAATTACTTCGGCATGCCCTTTCTGGCCGTAAATTACAACCTGTCCCTTTACTTCTGCCATTTTATCGTACGCATGTTTTACACGGTTCTGTAGTTTAAGAACTACCGGGCAAGAAGCATCTATTAATTCAATATTATTTTTAAGGGCTAGTTGGTAAGTCTCCGGAGGTTCGCCATGTGCACGAATCAATACTTTGCAATCTTTTAATTCCTGTAACTGTTCCCTTGTAATTATTCGCAGCCCTTTTTCATGCAGCCTTTTTACCTCCATGCTGTTATGTACAATATCTCCCAGGCAATACAAGGTGTCGGTGTGTTCCATTTCCTCTTCTGCCATTTGAATGGCATACTCTACTCCAAAACAATATCCTGAATTCTTATCTATGGTTACTTTCATTAGGAATATAGAAATTTAAAGATCAGCAGCCAGTAAGAGCTATGTGTTGATTAACTGCAAGGTGTCTTACTATCTGCCACCGGTATCGAAAAATCATTATTTGTGAGTCCCGTTGTATGATTGAATCATGCGGCTGTTAGCCAGGTTAATAACAAATTCTATTTGCTCGTCAATAGTAATAGCTGTATTATCTAATAAATACGCATCGTCAGCCATACGCAACGGATTTTGTTTTCTGGTCGTATCCAGATGGTCGCGCATCTGTAAGTTTTTAATGATCTCTTCTATATCTACCAGTTCATTCTTCTCCAGTAACTCTTCTTGCCTGCGTTGTGCGCGAACCATAATATCGGCTGTCATAAAAATCTTAAGTTCAGCATCTGGAAAAACACAGGTACCAATGTCCCGGCCATCCATCACCAATCCGCGCTTTTTACCCATTTGCTGCTGCAGATACACCATTGCTTTTCTTACTTCCGGAACAGCGCTTACTTCACTTACCTTCTGAGAAATGTACATTTTCCGTATCTCTTCTTCAACATTTAAACCATTGAGATAAGTTTCGTTTTTCTCGGTTTTAGGATTGTGAACGAACTGAATATGTATATTGGCCAGTGCCTGAGAAACCTGGTATGGATTAGTAGAAGAGATATGGTTATCGCAAAAATACAATGTTACGGCCCGGTACATGGCTCCGGAATCTATGTATATATAACCCAAGCGGCTGGCTACCATTTTAGCTGTAGTGCTTTTACCACAGGCTGAGTATCCATCAATAGCTATGATTATTTTCTTCATTACAGTTGGTTTTACTTCACAAGCATCTGCAAACAATGTATCGTTTTATCTATATAAAAGGTTGAACTTGTAAAGAAAAATTCAATAAGATAAATATATTCTTCCTGATCAGGTAATGCCCGGTTAATTAAAACAGTTGCAAATATAGTATGCTTGCTTTACTCTGCGTATACATTCTAAGATATTTTTACAATTGCCTATTATTTTATATAATATACTGATTTATAGAAAATTATATCATATATGCAGCAATGTCTGGAAAATACCTAAAACGTAAGAAGGCAAGCACACCCGGCGTAGGTATACTTGCCTTAAATAAAAATATGGCAGAAAGAAAATGTTACTTTTTATAGGCTCTTGGAGTAGAACCAGGCATTTTTTTGTAAGATTTCGGCTGCCACGACTGCTGCATAGGCGTATATCTAACGCAGGATGATAAAAACGAAATCAAACACAAGAGAACTAATAGCTTTTTCATCACTTATTTAAAATTATTGTACACCTGCTTAACACTTATTTAATATATTGAACTAGAAGTGTATAGGATGCAAAGTATTTACTTTGATGGTATTATTGCCCGCCAATTTGTAGGCTATCCGTCTGGTGTATGAAAAAAGTTGAAAAAGCCTGCCGTCTCATGCGTAGGTGAAGGGCTATAATTTTTTACGATCAACAATTAATAGGTTAATTAAACAATGCCTGTATGAAAAATACTTTTGAAATAAAAGGCCAGGTAGTAGATGTAGTAGCTAGGAGAATATATTCTGGAGTTATCTATGTCCACAAAGGCATCATTGAAAGAATAGAGGAAAGTACCCAGGAACATGGACCTTATATTTTGCCAGGTTTTATAGATGCGCATGTACACATTGAAAGTTCAATGCTGACGCCTAGTCAATTTGCCCGCTTTGCCGTAGTGCATGGAACGGTAGGCACGATTTCCGACCCACATGAAATTGGCAATGTGCTGGGTGTTGAAGGTGTACAATACATGATTGATAATGGCAACCAGGTGCCTTTTAAATTTTATTTTGGTGCCCCATCCTGTGTACCGGCCACTACCTTTGAAACCGCAGGAGCCACCATTACTGCAGCTGATATTGAAGTATTATTTAAGCAGAAAAATATAAAATACCTGGCAGAAATGATGAACTGGCCAGGCGTATTGTACCAGGACCCGGATGTGATGGCTAAAATTGCCCTGGCTCAACAATATAACAAACCTGTAGATGGCCATGCTCCTGGCCTGAAAGGAGAACTAGCCCGGAATTATATAGCGGCTGGCATCAGTACAGATCATGAATGTTTTACGGCAGAAGAAGCATTGGATAAACTGAATGCAGGAATGAAAATATTGATACGGGAGGGAAGTGCGGCTAAAAACTTTGAGGCATTAATAGAACTGATGCACGAACATGGGGAGCAGATGATGTTTTGCTCAGATGATAAGCACCCGGATAGCCTGGTAGCCGGACATATCAATGAGCTTGTAAAAAGGGCTGTGGCCAGAGGGATAGATGTTTTTAAGGTGTTACAAGCCGCTTGTGTGAATCCGGTAAAGCATTATGGACTGGAAGTAGGTTTATTGCAGGCAGGCGATCCGGCTGATTTTATCCTGGTAAACAACCTCACTGATTTTGCTATCTTACAAACCTATATAGATGGAGAAATGGTAGCAGAAAAGGGAGATTCGTATGTTCCATCGTTGCCAAGTAAAATTGTCAATCACTTTACTGCTTCTAAAAAAGCACCTGAAGCATTTGCTGTTCCAACCAAAGGTGGACAACTCCGGGTGATGGAAGCTTTGGATGGGCAGTTAATTACCAACGCATTGTTTTTCCCGCCAACAATAGTAAACGGCTATGTAGAGTCAGATACGAACAGTGATATTTTAAAATTAGCAGTCGTCAACCGGTATACAGATGCGCCACCAGTCGTAGCCTTTATCAAAAATTTTGGATTGAAAAAAGGGGCTATTGCCTCTTCTGTAGCCCATGATTCTCATAATATTATTGCTGTAGGTGTGGACAATGAATCTATTGCCAGAGCCGTAAATGCACTGATAGAAGTAAAAGGAGGTATTGCGGTAGTAGATGGGGATATACATGAGGTGCTACCTTTGCCCATCGCCGGCCTTATGACCGGAGAAGACGGATATGCAGTAGCCAGGCAATACGAACAACTGGATAAATTAGCTAAGGCTATGGGAAGCACGCTGCAATCTCCTTTTATGACCTTATCTTTTATGGCATTGCTGGTAATTCCTTCTTTGAAGCTCAGCGACAAAGGGTTGTTTGATGGAGATAAATTTGTTTTTACGCCTGTATGGGCTTAGCTTATGCCAGTTTTTGAGGTTGTAGAGAAACATATTCTTTAGGTGTAATACCAGTGCTGTTTTTAAACACCCGTTGAAAAGTAGCCTGGGAGTTAAAACCGCACTCCAAGGCAATACCGGAAATAGTCAAGTGTTCGTTTCCTTTCTCCAGCAGCCGTTTTTTTACTTCTTCAACTCTATATTCATTTACGAATTCATTAAAACTTTTATTTAAGTGATTATTGAGAATAAAAGAAACCGTTTTCTGAGCCATGCCAGTGTGCGCCGATACAGCATTTACATTCAGCGAAGGTTCCAGGTAAAGTTTGTCCACTTCCATGGATTTTTTTAGCATAGAAATATATGTTGCTACCTCTGCATCTGAAAACGATAATGTAGATACCGGTAGTTTATGAGGCCCGTTTGGAGAAGCAGAGTCTTTGTTGATTGATGGTACAGCTATGGCATGTACATACAGGTACCCCTTAAGTCCTAACCCGTAAATAAGTATAGCTAGTGGAATATATATCGGATAATAACTCATTGTATCCAATAAAGGGCCACGGGTAGATGGGATAATATAGGGTATCAGGAAAATAAACCAGATGCCTTGAAATACTAGAAAACTGTTTAAAAATAAATGTATCCATTTACGTTGAACAGCACTAATTTGAATAGCTTCATCTGAGTTGCGTGTAATTGTCTGCCTGAGGTATCTTTTTGCCAACACCAGATACAAGGTGATAGAAAGCCAGCGGGGAATGTCTGAGTATGTATTATAGGAGTCAACAAAATGGCCCCATCTTGGGCCATCTTCTTGCTGTACGAAGCCCATTAGCAAGCCTGCCAGAAATATCCAGACCGCAATAGTAGACACCCAGTCAAGTATAACAGGAGAGAAATGCCATTTTTGTTCCTTAGTTAGCGTGAAGTCTGGTGTGATTAACGATTGTATGTAGAAGTAAATAAGCGGACCCATAGGCATAGCCATTACAAATGGAAATACCTGTTCTATAATTCGTACAACTCGAGATTTAGCATACCAGGCTTCTGTCATGTACAAGTTTGTGCAGGCCAAGGTCATCAGCAGAATAAGGGTAGCCAATAACCGGTTAGATGTTTTGTTGCCCTTTTTACTGAAGTATAACAAAGCACACAAAATATAGCCTTGTAGAATGCCCAGCAGAATAATCATATTCCATACTTCTGCTCCTGTAATGACTGTCATGGGTTAAAAATTTGAAGGTTTGATGGCTTACCTGTAAAGAATAGGGCATATATTATCGGCTGCCGGATAATTTTACCACTATCCTTGCAAAATCAACCCTAGCTAGCGTATGCTTCGCTAAGTAATTTATATATTTTTATAGAAATAATCTTGTTCTATGCGCAGACTTTTTCAACTATGCTTTTTCTTATGGCTGACCGGGCACATTTCAACCAGTATAGCTCAGATAGGTACCCCAGTCAGAGAAGGCAAACCCTGGGCCTATTGGTGGTGGATGGGCAATGCAGTTACAAAAGAGGGAATAAAACAGAACCTGGAAGCCTATGCAAAAGCAGGATTAGGCGGTTTGCACATTATTCCCATTTATGGGGTGAAAGGATATGAAGCACACTATATACCCTATTTGAGTCCGCCATGGATGGATATATTGCAGTATACTATAGAGGAAGCCAAGAAATTAAACATGGGTATTGACATTTCAATGGGCACTGGTTGGCCGTTCGGTGGGCCTGTGGTAAACAAAGAAACCATGGCTAAAAAATTTATGGTGAAAGAATATGCAATTCCTGCCGGAAAAGCTTTTACTCAGGCGGTACAGACTGATTCCACTAATAAAGATGCCTCTTTGCAAATTCTTTCTCTGTATACAGCCAAAGAAGAATTTCTACAAGAGGTAACAAAGACTATCGATGCAAAAGGGACTATTTACCTGAAACCTGGCCCAGAAAACAGGAAATTATATGCCCTGTATTCTGTACCTACCGGACAAAAAGTAAAAAGAGCAGCTCCCGGTGGCGAAGGATATGTGCTAGATTACTTTAGTAAAACGGCTCTCCAAAGCTACACTGCACCTTTCGAACAAGCTTTTGGCAAATTCAAAACGGATAAATACAAGGTAAGGTCATTTTATAATGATTCTTATGAAGTATACGGAGCCAACTGGACTGATGATTTTCTACAGGAATTCAAACAACGGCGCGGATATGAATTCAATAGGTATATACACCTATTGAATGATACAGTTTTTTCTGATGAGGAAAGAAGAGTACTAAACGATTATCAGGAAACTATTTCCGATTTGTTGCTCGATAATTTTACTATACCCTGGGCCGCCTGGTGTAAAGAACGTGGGCTCATCACCCGTAACCAGGCGCATGGTTCTCCGGGAAACATTCTGGATTATTATGCAGCGGTAGATATTCCGGAAACGGAATCGTTTGGTAGCAAACAGTTTGCTATTCCGCTTTACCGGCTTGATAAGGATTTTGATGAAAAACGCTACGGAAAACCCAACCGGCTTACCATGAAATTTGCTTCTTCGGCGGCCCATATAACTGGAAAGCCGCTGGTTAGTGCCGAAACATCTACTTGGCTGGGCGACCATTTTAAAGTGGCTCCTTCACAAATTAAACCGCTGTTGGATGAACAATTTACTGCCGGGGTGAATCATATTTTCTTTCATGGAATTACCTATTCTCCTCTGGAAGCACCTTGGCCGGGATGGCTTTTTTATGCCTCTACCAATTATGCTCCCAGCTCTCATTTCTGGGAATACATGCCCGAAATAACTGGCTATATCAGCCGCATACAATCTGTTATGCAACAAGCCAAGCCAGATAACAATGTACTGCTTTATTTTCCGATTTACGATTTATGGAACAAGCCTAAAGGTAAAACAATGGTACAGTTGCTAGATGTGCATTATGCATCCAATGAATGGCTGCTGAATGCCAGTGTAGGCAAAACAGGACAGCAATTGTTAGACAACGGCTACCAGTTCGATTATATCTCCGACCGGCAACTGCAACAATTACAAACCAATACGCAAGGCCAGTTGCTGACAAAAGCTGCTATTCCTTATCAGACGCTGGTTATTCCGGCTTGTACCAATATGCCGCTGGAAACCATGCAGGCTATTTTGAGGCTGGTAGAAAAAGGAGCAAAGGTGGTATTTATGGAGAATTTTCCCCGAACCGTACCCGGTTTTCATCAATATGTATCCAAAGAACAGGAACTGCAAAAGTTGAAAAGTAGGTTATCTGCTTTTCAAAATCAATCGTCAGCCGCTGGTAAGGGGAGAGTTAGTATAGCCCAGTCACCGGAAAAGGCACTACCCCAACTGGCCACTCAGCGGGAAAGTTTAGCGGATCATCAACTAAGTTTTATCCGGAAAAATCATTTGGGAGGGAAGGTATATTTTATCGCCAATCTGCAAAATAGCTTTAAGGCCGATACGATACAGCTACATACGGGCGCAGAAAGTGTGGAAATGTACAATCCGCTGACACAAGAAAAAGGAATAATTGATTTTAAAAAGGTAGATGATCATACAATTAAACTATATCTGGCCTTGTCTCCAGGGCAATCTTGTATACTGACTACCTTTACTACTGAGCAAAAGGGCAATCCTTGGGTGTATCATCGGCCGAAGCTGGCAGCAGAACCTATGGTATTATCTGGTAAATGGAGCCTGCAATTCAAAAAAGGCGAACCTAAACTACCTGCTCCGGTTACCACAGACAACCTAACTTCCTGGACAGAGTTGGGAGATTCGGCCACCCAGTATTTCAGTGGTACCGGCATGTATACTTTAAATTTTTCTCTTCCAGCTCAGGCAGACAGAACGAATGGCTTTCTGCTTGATCTAGGTGACGTACGGGAAATGGCAAAGGTAACTTTAAATGGGGTTAATTTGGGCAAT
Organism: Rhodocytophaga aerolata; assembly: GCF_030503435.1. Classification (GTDB taxonomy): domain Bacteria; phylum Bacteroidota; class Bacteroidia; order Cytophagales; family 172606-1; genus Rhodocytophaga; species Rhodocytophaga aerolata. The sequence goes on along the minus strand of NZ_JAUKPO010000025.1, from coordinate 42,253 downwards.
GTGTGGTCATTGCCTTTCCAGTTATATGTTAAACCAGGTATACTGCCACAAAAAAACACGCTGGAAATTGCCGTTACTAATTTATCAGCTAATCGCATCCGGTACCTGGATCAGCAGCAAGTTGAATGGAAGAAATTTCATGAAATAAACTTTGTCAATATCCGCTACGAACCTTTTGATGCAGCAAAATGGCAACCGGTAGAATCAGGCTTGTTAGGTCCGGTAAAACTGATTCCGCTGCAATAACTATTCATCGAACTATTCTATTATTTCAGCCGCCTTTTTACTTGTACATGAATACCTAGTGAATAAGGTTGCAAACCAAAAGGCTCTCTGGCTTTGAAAGTAGAGCCCAGAAAATAGTTGAGGGTTGGCATGAACATCAATTCATATTTTTCCATCACTTGCAGGGAATAGCCAGCCCCTATGAGTAAGTTATAGTTCGTCTGTTCCAGTATGTTTTCTTTGGAAGGGAAATTAATTGTTTTAGATTCCTGTCCATTTATCACTTCTGTGGTCTGGCCTTTTACCAGCAGGTTTATACCGCCGTTCATGGTAATATTGAACCGGCGGCGGTGATTTTGCCAGAAGTAGTAAGTTGCGCCTAACCGCCAGCCTCCATAGGCATACGAACTAACCAGTTGGCGGTTTCCTGAGGCATACACGGCTGTTAGTTGAATCTGTTGCCCGTCACTGGAACCTTTCCGGAGTAAAGTATCTACTTTGCCTGTAGTATACGAATAGGCTACATTCTCTTTCAACTGCATAAAAGCCAGACTGCTTTCCAGATACAAACGGTTAGTAATAGCTTTACTTACACTTATGCCCAGTTCATATCCCATTCTTTCCGAGCCAGATTTAGGCCGGGTGGTAAGATTCTCAATATAAATATCATCCGAACTGCTAGGCGTAACAATCCGGAAGGAATATCTGGGAGAGAAAAACAAACCGACAGTCCATTCTTTTGAACCCTTGCTGCCGGGCGGAGTAACAATAATTGTTTCTTTAGCCTGAGAAGCGGTATCTGGTTCAAGTACTACACTTGCCGTATCCGGAGCAGGTATGCCAACAGGTGTTTCGACTAAGGGCGAAGTTGTAGGATCAGTATTGGTGAATTCAGCAGACCTATCTTGTTCCAGGTCAGCAGGAGTATTTAGTTTTTCCTGGCTGGGTGGCTTTATGGATAAGGTGTTTTCGCTGAATGAGCTAGGGCCCGTTTTATCCGAATTTGTCTGCTGCTTTTTAGTCGTTACCTCAGTATTTGCTATCTCAATGTCTGGTTTAGTAGATTTGCCTTGCATCAAGTTGTGGCCAGGCAAGGAGTTGTTTTCCAGCTTTTCTTTATGTTTAGGCTGAAATTCCGGCTTGGTTTTCTTGTCCGGATTACCGGGCATACTGGCTATTTTGCCTGTATTAGCCTCTATAAGTAGAATGGAGTCTTCTTTGAGTGTTATTCCTTTTGTTATAGGAGCTTTAATATTTGGTTGTGAAAGCAGGTTATTTTTAGAAATACGATTTATTGGTGAAGCTGCCTTTTCCAGATCAGGTTTAATTCCTTCAGCGTTTGGCTTTGTTTCCGCCGAAGGAAGCAAATGTTCTGGTTCACTAATAGACAATGCAGGTTGATCCTTCTGTGTGGAATGGGTTGAGTGATCTTGTTTTTCGATGGGTTTCGGTGTTTGTGCAAGTGAAGGTACATGAGCACTAGCTGATGGTGCAGCTGTATGTATCGGTAGCTTGTCCCAAAAGAAATACACGCTTATGGCTGATAGTATCAATAAAGCAGAACTCAACCACCAGAAAAATCGCCAGCGGTGGCGTGGCTTAATTTCTGCCTGAATAGCTGCCCAGGCTTTAACAGGGGGCTCTTCATCCAACTCCAGCATTTTACGCCGGATATTTTCCAGTTCTTTATCGTTCAGCATTTTTCCTTCATTGAATAAGTAAGCAGAATTTTCTTCAGGTAACTTTTAGCCTTGGCCAGTTGCGATTTAGAGGTGCCTTCTGCAATACCAAGCATTTCACTGATCTCCCGGTGGGTATATCCTTCTACTTCATATAAGTTAAATACCAGCTTGTATCCTTCCGGAAGTTGATCAATTAACAAGAGCAATTCTTTGCCAGAAATATCACTAACAATATCTTCTTCAGAAGGGGAGCTTTCTTCAATAGTACTATAATCGACTTGCTCCTGGTATTTCCGGCTTTTATGATACTGATTAATAGCTGTGTTTACAAAAATGCGTCTCATCCAGCCTTCAAATGATCCGCCACTGTAGCTATGGATGTGTTTGAATACTTTTACAAATGCCTCCTGAAAAATATCCTCTGCCTCAAAGCGGGATTTCGTATACCGGATACAGACGGCCATCATGCGCCGGGAATAAAGTTGATACAGTTTTTCCTGGAACAATGCTTTTCCCTGCTTGCAACCTGCTACAATTTCCTGCTCGGAGTACACGTGTGTTATAGAATATATAAGGGTTTTGTTTTCAGTAACTAGGTGGCTGCAATTATACTATAGGTAAATAACCCGGTAGTAGTTATTTTACTGTCACTTTTACTACCATCTCTAAATAGTTGCCATAGTAATTATCAGGATCAGGATGTATTCTATATGTAAAAGAATCTTCTCCGGTAAAATTTTTAGGTGGAGTGTAGATATATATTAAATTCTTAAAGCCACCTGCGTATGCTACACTTTCATAGGTGCCCTTTTCTGGCTTAAAGACACTCCAACCGCCTACCCCCGGGCATATCATATCGTTCATAAATATTCTAATAGACTTTGGTGTATTTTTAGTGGTTTCTATGGAGTCAGCTCCTAATACAGTAGTACAATTGTTAGGGTCTAATGGCCGTTCTACAAACAAGCGGATTTTCTCTGATTTACATATCTCCGGGCTACATACCGTATACATCAAGCTATCCGTTCCGAAAAAGTTAGTATCAGGTTTATAATACGTGTCTCCATCAGCTTCTACGGATAATTGCCCATGCATAGGCTTATCGAACATTACATTGGCACTTCCTTTTATACTATCATTAATTAAAGGGTCAAGTCTGTTTATCCAAGCGCCGGAATTGTAAAAGTAAATATCGTCTGGGTATAATTGGAAATCCTGGAATGCAATTGGCAATACATCATCCATCACCTTATCGCAGCTTATAGCTAACAAAATACTTCCTGTCAGCAAAAATAGCTTTTGAAGTTTTGAGAAGTAGCCTTTCATTATGAGTGGTAAATAGTGCGTTCTGATGGTAAGACAAGCAAGGTATCTCAAGGGTTGCCTGGCCTTTATCTTTTCCTAAATTTTACTGAAGCCTTTTTCTAATAAAATGTACAACTACCCAACAGTGTTTCTACTATGAATCGAGTAAAGCGAATGCTTTTTAGTAATTCAGAATTGAGCTTGATGGCCGTGCAGTATAGCCGGAAATGATCAGTAAAAAAAATGAAATTATTTTTTTCTTTCAGGCAACCCTTCAAAATAAGGCCTTGTCTTATCAGTAGACAAAGCTTAATACACAAAGAAATACTTACTTTTTCTGGTAAATCCTGCGCAGGGGCCTCCTTAAGTTTAAAAGACCTATTACTGGTCAGTCTTGTATAAACCTTAACCCATTAACTAATTTCTGATTTATGGCTTTAGCCTTAGCTATTGCTTGATATAGCTATGCCGGCTAGTTGCTTGCTTTTACTAATAAACACCCTATGTTCTTAAACAATTTATACAATGACACCCTTTATTAAACAGTTTGTTACAAAACTATTTTCACACAAACCCTTTACAGTACATGTATGGTGGCCTTCCAATGCTTCTTTACATACAATACTTAACAAAGCCTCAGTACTTTTACTAACAGCTATTATTACTTTAGCTGCTTGCAAAAAAGATGATGAACTAAAACCTGCTCCAGAGCCGCAAGCCAAAGTTACGGCCAGTGCCGGTGCAGACCAGACTATAAAATCTGGACAGGTAGTAGCATTAGATGGCAGTGCATCCAAAGACAGCAAAGGTACAGCTCTAAGCTATGCCTGGATTTTTACGAAGAAACCAGCTGGCAGCACTACTTTGCTTGTTAATGGAACAGCTGCAAAAGCTAGTTTTACAGCAGACGTAGCCGGGGAATATGAGCTGGAACTCACCGTAGCTAACATCCATGGGCAAGCGAAAGATAACGTGCTAATTACTGTAACCCCACCAGATTTAGTTGCCTTAAGTGGAGAAATAACTACAGACCGTATACTGGAAAACATCAATCCAGATCCTACAAAACCCGACTACCTGGTTACAGATCATCTTCTGCTGAAAGCCAAACTCACAGTGAAACCAGGAGTAATTATTGAATTTGAAAATGACAAAGGGTTACATGTTTTCCCGCAGGGTACGTTAGTTGCAAAAGGCACCCAAGCTGAAAGAATTGTTTTTACCGGAAAAACTAAAACAGCCGGTTTCTGGAAAGGTATATTATTAGAAAGTAACAACGAGTTGAATGAGTTAGATTTTGCTGCCATAGAATTTGCTGGCAGCAGCAGTTTTATGCAACTACAGGCAGATATTCGAGCTAATCTAACTTTAGTAAGTAGTACAAATGCAGCATCTTCTATTAAAGTAGCCAATACACTTTTTGCTTTCAGTGGCGGCTATGGGATGTATGTACAAGGAATGTCGGAGCTGAATGGCTTCTCTACCAATGTGTTCAGCAAAAATACTGGTAGTGCCCTATATGTGCCCGCCCGGCAAGTTCATAAGCTGGATGCTGCGTCTGTTTTTACAGGAAATAATGGCTATAATGGCGTAGAAACAAGTGGTATAATAAACCATTTTACGGAAGTAACCTGGCCCGATCTGACTGATAACGGCAGTTATTATGTTACTGGCGACATTTCTGTGCAATCTGGGTTGCAACTAGCACAAGGTGTAAGCCTGGAGTTCATGCAGGGACTGGTGATGCGGGTAGAGAACAATGGCTATTTATATGCAGCTGGTGAGCTGACTAACAAAATTACCTTTACTGCCCGTACTAAAACAGCCAATCTTCATTGGGGAGGTATTGTATTTAACACAGCACACGAACAGAATAAACTGGTATTTGCAGAGGTTTCCTATGCTGGTAATAAAGAGGTAGATACCTATAAAGCTAATGTTGTGGTAGGTGCCGGTGGTAACGTGTCTATTCAGCAATCAGTCCTTACAAATAGTTTAGGCTGGGGTATTGTTGCTTTTACACATCAGGGGGCTCTCCTTAATACCGATGCCGGAACCTCAAACACATTTAGTAATATGGTACAGGGAAACATAAAATTAACATCTGTTGAAGTACCTGCTGTAACTCTTGCCGGAGAATGGCTGGATGATTGGAGTTTTAAACGGGAGTATGCACTGGATGAAAAGTTCTATGACCGGCAGGCTAATAAATGGTTCCGTGGAGCAGCCGATCCCTGGACGATGAATCCACATGCCGGGTTTGGCTTAAAAATTAAGGAGGATGGCAGCTATATATGGACAATTGCTGAATATGGCCCGCAGGCTGGCTGTGGTAACCCTTATTCAGCCGAATACATTACCGGAACAGTAACGCAGGCTGCAAACATGCTTACTTTTCAGGAAAGCTACTGGCGCAGCAAATTTTACAACCCCTGCGATACCAGCCAGAGCGTAGACCTGGAAGTGCAGCCAGGCGGTATGACTCTCCGTTACGAAATCACCCAGCTACATGACGCTGTTACCGGACAACCTTTCTGGCAACTGAAAATTTTCAATCCTGACAATACTTCATTCAACTATTATAGACACTGATGGGCTATCGTGTATACCTGGTAGCCATAAGAGTAATCAGGTATACACGATAGAATTTATATGCGATTACCCGAAGGAATAGGGAATAATTAACTGGTTCATTCTAACAAGCTTGGCTTTTTTATCGCCTTATGGTTGGCCATTTATGCCTGCTTTAGCTGCTAAATGTACAGTAACTAAATTATATAAAGTCAAGTATAAGTAGATAGCTGGCAACCTAGGTAGGCAAATAAATATTAGTTTGCAGTAAAAGTATTCGAGTTGATTGTAGTCTTGAGGCTAGTAATAAGTAAGTACAATTGTGTTGAAAAATTTATGATCGTATTCCTTTATAATGTGAAGATATTTACCTAAATATACAAACGAAACCAGCATGTTTTGCCAATCTGGTACCTTTATTGTGGCAACTTCACTAGCGTATACAGATGGCTTATTTTGATTAAACTATTTTTTAAGATAAATAAACATCATTTGTCATACTACCGTTAGCTGAAACTACTTTTTATTCGATAACTCAGAGGCGAGAATTCAGATCGGCTATTATTTAGCTATGCTAACAACTTAACATGATACTACAAGCCTAATTAAATTCAAGTACTATTAGTCAACGGTTAAATTACAGGAAAGCAGGATTGTTTTGTGTAAATGTGCTGTGCCATGATGTTTACATTTAGGGTTTGCAGCCATTAAAACTAATGTAGCCTATATTATATATAAATAAGTATAGGTTTTTAAAGCTTTAATCTTGTAGCGCATATGTTTCAGTTGTCATTTTACTATTTATGACCAAACTACTACCAAAAATCACCAACAGGCTGACACGCCTCATGGAACAAACCATTCCCTACAACCTTCGCTACCGGCCTACAGGCACTTATTGTACCAGCGAAGAGTTTTGTAAAGCCAACAGTACAGATGCACGTTGTATAAGCCTGTACCCTGAGCTTACAACTAAGTTAAAAGTACCTGAGTCTTTATATCAAGCTTTATCGGCATATAAAGTGTACGATGGAGACGCAGCGGATGATCCGTGTACATTAGCTGTAACCACCCATTACCAGGTGGTAAAAGTGCCCAATGGACGTATATTTACAGATAATGTAGGGACAATAGCTGTTATAAGTGCAGATAATAAGCTGATTAACGATGTGTCTTTCCAATACAATCCTAGCAAAGGTCCGGACCCGGTTAATGCAGTTTTTAAACAAAAGTATTTTAAAGAACCTGTATATTACAAAGGCACTGTATTTACGGCGTTAACTGGCGGAGGAGCCGTAAATAATTATGGACACTGGCTAATTGACGTACTGCCACGTATTTTTCTGTTAAAAGAAAGTGGATTGTTTAATACAGTGGACTGGTTTGTATTACCTAATTATGCCCATGACTATCATAAAGACTCGTTGAAAATGCTTGGTATAGATGAGCACAAAATCATCAATGGGCAGCTGGTGCATCATCTGCAGGCAGATACAATTATAGCTTCTACGGCTCCACGTGGAAAGCGGAGTTTTCTTATTCCGGATTGGGTTACAACCCTTCATCGCAAATACTTTCTGACCGAAGAAATACTGGATGATAAGCCATCTCCGGCTATGATATACATTAGCCGCAAAGATTCCAACTTACGCATAGTAACTAATGAAGATAGTGTAATTAACGTACTTAAGGCGGATGGCTTCGAAACCATTTTATCTAGTAAGTTATCTTTCAAAGAAAAAATTAACCTTTTTTATAAAGCAAAAGTTATTGTGTCTGCCAGCAGTGCTGGGCTGGGCAGTTTATTCTATGCAAATCCGCAAGCCAAGGTACTGGAAATATTTTCGCAGGGATTTGTTCATACGCACTATTACAATATGGCCAAATCGGTAGGGATGAACTATTATTATCTTATCTGCAAACATCCTTCGCCAGCTACGACTAGTAAAGAGGGTGAACGGGAAGATATAACAGTGGATATAGATAAATTGAAGCAAAAAGTACAGGAGATGTTGAGTACTGGCCCTAATGCAAGTGACATTATTCCGGGATTAACGTTCCGGATGTATTTGTAACATACCCTTCACAAATTTACAAGAGGCCATACCCTGTCTAAATGGTATGGCCTCTTTGCTACTGTACTGCATCAAAATATTCGTCATTTGGCGCATCTTTTGATAAAGAGCTTCCTTTACAATTTTAAGTTGAAAACTTATTTCCTTTGTAGGCAGATGGCTGGCAATAAAAAGATTTAAGAATAAACCTGCTAGGAATATATATTGTAAGGTTGTGCTTTTATAATCTGGGATCAATAGGTTCGCTCTCCAAAGCTAATACACCAAATACACATTCATGCACATTGCGTAAAGGCTCTTTCCTGGCAAATCTTTCTAACCCCTCCATCCCTAAAGCAAATTCCCGTAAGGCTAAAGACCGCTTTCCCGATAAACCTCTGGACCGTAAACGTTGCAAATGTTGAGGAGCTGTATATTCCGGGCCATAAATTATCCGTAAATATTCTTTTCCCCGGCATTTAACGGCAGGCTGCACAAGTCCTTTGCTGCCTTTGCTAATGAAATTCAGCGGTTTTACCACCATTCCTTCACCACCTGTAGCAGTAAGCTTCTCCCACCAAGTAATGCCTTGCTGGTATTGCTGTTCATCTGTCAAATCTAGTACCTGATAGGGAGTGGCCATTAAAAAATCCGGATCAGCTTCACAGATAGCTTTTATGGTTGACATATGCCACACATGATCTTTATCTGTATGCACAGCATCTTCTGTAGCCAGAATGTGAAAAGGAGCTAGCTTGTAATCTTCTATAGAAGTTACGCTCCAGCAGTAACGTCTGTAAGCTTCGGAGTATTTCTGTGTCAGTTCTCTTCGCTGTGAATATTCATTGAGCAATTGCGAAACATCTATACCTCGTTCACTGGTTTGATATAGTACATCCACCACATCAGGCAAAGCGGCACCGGCAGCAGTTCCCACAGAGGCATACTGGTTTTGTAACAAAGCCAGTGCTTTAGCTGACCAGGGCATTAGCTCACAATCCAGGCATACCCAGGTTGTTTGAAACCTCTCCCAGAAATGGCTCTTATCCAACGCATTTTTTAGCCGTTGCATAAACGCTTGTTCCAAAGCAGAGTCATTAAAGAAGTTCCGGCCGGTACGGGTATAACAAGTGCCAATGCCTTCGTTATGTACACCAAACCGGCTTAGTGCCGCTGCTTCATCCCGGCAAATAACCACCACTGCCCGAGAACCCATATGTTTTTCCTGACACACTACTTGTGTAATACCTTGTCTGGCGTAATACTCTAATGCTTCTTTCGGATGCTCCAGATACTCGGGCAACTTACTTGTTTCACAAGGCGACATAGTAGGAGGAAGGTAGATAAGCCATTTGGGATTTACAGCAAAACGGCTCATTACCTCCAGGGCAGCAATAGTATTCTCTTCCCGGATGGTTACCGTATGGGCTAAGCTGGTAGAAATTATCCGCTTCCCTGTTACTTCTTCAATATCCAGTACATCATCTTCTTGCTGTTGCGCACGTAAAGCCTGGGCTTTACGTTTTTCATAATCCAGTGGCTTGGCCGATTCATAATATACTTGCTTGGCAGGTATGCTTACCAGTTCTTTTTCCGGATAACGCAGGGCAGTTAAAGCGCCGCCAAATACACAGCCAGTGTCAATGTCAATGGTATTATTCAGCCATTCCGGCTCCGGTACGGGTGTATGGCCATATACTACCATAGCTTTTCCCCGGTAGTCGGCCGCCCAGTTATAGCGTACAGGTAAGCCAAATTCATCGGTTTCTCCGGTAGTCTCTCCATATAAACAAAAAGCCCGAACAGCTCCGGAACCTCTGCCTTGCATTTCTGCCCGTAAGCCAGCATGTGCCACTACCAGGTTTCCATGGTCTAGTACATAGTGGCTGACTAGTTTATCCAAAAATACATCTACTATCCGGATAAATTCTTCCGGCTCGTGTGCCAGTTGCTCCATGGTAAGTGCCAGGCCATGCTTTAGTTGTACATTTCTGCCCGATAGCTTTTGGTGCAGTTTCATATCATGGTTGCCAGGTACACACAAGGCAGTATTCGCATTTACCATACTCATGACTACCTTTAGTACTTGTGGAGAGGCAGGGCCGCGGTCTACCAGGTCACCCAGGAAGATGGCTTTCCTTCCGGCAGGTGGTGTTACAACAAACCCAAAGTTTTGTCTAGTAGCTTCTACCTGTTCTACTTTATATTCCAATCTCTCTAATAGAAGCATTAGTTCATCGAAACAACCATGAATATCTCCGATGATATCAAACGGTCCTGTTTCTGCTTTTTTATTATTATGCAATGGGTCCCGTACAATTTGTTCTACCGCATTTGTTTCTTCTTCAGAACTTAATATATGTACATGCCTGAATCCTTCCCCTTTTAGGTTTCTTAACGATTTTCTTAACTGCTGCCTATGCTGTGCTATTACATGTTTTCCAAAATTTCTGTCAGGACGTAGATTGTTACGTTCATAACAAACTTTTTCGGGCATGTCTAATACAATAGCTACAGGCAGCACATGATATTCTCTAGCCAATTGGATAAGGTGTTTTCTACTCTCCGGCTGAACATTGGTGGCATCTACTACGGTAAGCAAACCTCGTTTTAATCGTTTAGCTACTATATAATGGAGTAGTTCAAACGCATCTGCAGTAGCCGCCTGATTGTTTTCATCATCGGAAACGATACCGCGGCAGGCATCGGACGAAACTACTTCTGTAGATTTAAAATGTTTGCGGGCAAAAGAGGATTTTCCGGAGCCAGAAGCACCAATTAATACGACTAAGGAAAGTTCTGGAATTTGTATATACATGAGGAATGGATGCTTAAATAAAGTAAAAGCTATTTTGTTAGTTTACTGAGTATATAGGTTAGGCAGATCGCAAAAAGTATAAATGATCTTAATTGGACAGAGCTTTTTATTTTGCTCCTTCCTAAGTAGAATAGCTGGTTAGCAAGAACTTACCTAGGTATAGTCTCAAAGATGGCCATTTGCGAAGAGGCGCCTACCATAACATCTTCTGGGCCAACAGGCAGAAAGTGTACCTGGTAATGATACACAGAAGCTACATTTTTTGCCCATACTTCAAACTCAGCCCTTGTCCATTCAAAACGGTGGTCAGCATGGCGAAATGTGCCCGCTGTAAGCGTTTCATATTTCTGATTATATTCCGCATTAGGTGTGGTAAGTACAATGGTACCTGGTTTGGCAAATCCGAACACTACCCGTTCAAAAGTAGCTAGGCGGGATTTATTTAAGTGTTCAATTACTTCAACAATAGCCGCTGCATCGTATCCTGCCAGACGTTTATCTCTGTACAACAATGAGCCTTGAATCAGTTTAATACGTTCCTTTTGCTTTTCTGGCAAGCGGTCCAGTTTTAAGCGGTCTCTGGCATTTTCCAGTGATTGGAATGAAACATCCATTCCCAGGATTTCTTCAAATTGCTTCTCCAGCAGGAGTAATCTTAGTAGTTTTCCTTCGCCACAACCCAGATCCAGAACCCGTTTGGCTCCACTTTTTACCAACTGCTCTACTGTTAAAGCCAGACGTTGTTCGTGTAGGGTTTTCTTTTTTTCTATGATTTCAGCAGGTAACTCTTCCTCAAGGCCAACTTCTGCTTGTTCTTCTGCGCTAAGTATGGCTAAGGCATATTTGGTAAGGGGAGCCAGATTCTTTAAATACCTCCTGGTAATTTGCTCCCGTTCCGGATGAGTTTGCAGCCATCCTTCGCCTTTATCAAGAAGTTTTTCAATTTCATGCTCGCCTACCCAATAATGTTTATCATTGTCCAGTACCGGAATGAGTACATACAGATGGGATAATACATTTTTTAACCGGATAGTATGTGTCAGTTTAACTGTGAAATACCGGCTTTCTCCCCACTCCGGGAAGTTAGAATCTAGGGGGTGATGTGTAGCTTGCACTTGGTAGCCTAAAGGTTCAAATAGCTTCCGCAAAAAGTATTCGCCGCCTTTGCAGGGAAGTACAGAAATAGTTACTTCCACCGGTAGGGATGTGTTGACCAGTTCAGGCCTGTCTTTGCAGGTACCATTCATTGCTGTAGCAAAAGCTCTGGCAATGGCCACACTCATAAAAGAAGAAGCCACATAGGGGCGGTCGTTTACATACTGTTCCAGAGCAAATCCTTCGCCGGACGGCCCTTTGGCATTCCGCACCAGGCCAACAGGATCGATATCCAACAATAAAGCTATAGTACATTTCTCTTCAGTAGCTTCGGGATAAAAAATGTGGGCTTTGCCCTGCGAAAGCTCTACTGATTGTACCTTATCAGGATGTTTATATAACAAATAGCCTAAATCAGTAGCTGGCTGGTGTGTAGTGGAAATAGTTAAAAGCATAATTTAGATTGACGAAATCGGAAAGTGTGGAAATTTTGAGATTTTACCAAGTCGTTTTTATACTACCTATTGCAGGCTTTAGAAATTTTGAACGTTTTTTGGAATCTTAATGTGGGTAAAAGGAGATAATAAGAAAAATTTCTACCTATAGACAAACAGTATAAAAACAAAAAGCGCAGCCAGGGGCTGCGCTTTTTGTGTGCAATAGAGTACAGAACATTTATCTTTACTAGCTTCCGCAGGCCTCGCATCCTTCCGGATCGTCCAGGGAGCAGGTCATGTCATTGGCATTTTGCTCTTTCGCGCGAACCATTTCGTCCTGGCTTAGGAGTACGGGTTGCAAGGCTACTTCGGCTTGTTTTTCTACTACAGTAAACTTCACCGCATCGGCAGCTGCTTTGGTACGCAGGTAATACATACCAGTCTTCAGGCCTTTTTTCCAGGCGTAGAAGTGCATAGAAGTCAGCTTTCCGAAGTTCGGGTCCTGAATGTGGATGTTCAGGCTTTGGCTCTGGCAGATGAAGGCACCCCGGTCAGCAGCCATATCTATAATGGTTTTCTGCTTAATTTCCCATACAGTTTTGTACAGGTCTTTAATATGCTGTGGTATTTCAGGGATATTTTGAATAGAACCGTTAGACTTAATTACTTTGTTCTTCATCTGCTCATTCCACAGGTTCAGCCGTACCAGGTCTTTTAATAGATGTTTGTTCACCACAGTAAACTCACCTGACAGTACACGGCGGGTGTAAATGTTGGAAGTATAGGGTTCAAAACATTCATTGTTACCTAATATCTGAGAGGTAGAAGCAGTAGGCATAGGAGCCAGCAATAAAGAGTTGCGTACACCATACTGCTTAATTTCTTTACGTAAGCCATTCCAGTCCCAACGGCCAGATTTGGGTTCTACACCCCACATATCAAACTGGAAGATGCCTTTAGAAATAGGCGAGCCTTTAAACGTTTCGTATGGACCATGTTTCTTGGCTAGTTCCATAGAAGCGGTTAGTGCGCCAAAATAAATAGTTTCAAAAATATCACGGTTTAGCCCTTGCGCTTCATCTGACTCGAAAGGCATACGCAGCATAATAAAGGCATCTGCCAATCCTTGTACACCTAAGCCAATAGGGCGGTGGCGCATGTTGGAGTTTCTGGCTTGCGGAACCGGATAGTAATTAATATCTATGATCTTGTTCAGGTTTTTAGTAGCTACTTTGGTAACTTCTAATAACTGCTGGTGGTCGAATTTGCCATCTACTACAAATTTTGGCAAGGCAATAGAAGCCAGGTTACAAACAGCTACTTCGTCATTGGAGGTATACTCCATGATTTCGGTACACAGGTTGGAAGATTTAATGGTACCCAGGTTCTTTTGGTTAGACTTGCGGTTGGCGTGGTCTTTAAACAAAACATACGGTGTACCTGTTTCTGTCTGCGATTCCAGAATTTCAAACCACAATTCCTGTGCTTTTATAGTTTTACGGGCTCTGCCTTCGCGTTCGTATTTTTCATACAATTTTTCGAAGTCATCGCCATAGCAATCGGCCAAGCCAGGGCATTCGTTGGGGCACATCAGCGACCAGGTGCTGTTCTCTTCTACCCGCTTCATGAACAGGTCAGGAATCCAAAGAGCATAGAACAGGTCACGGGCACGTAATTCTTCTTTGCCGTGGTTCTTTTTCAGATCCAGGAATTCAAAAATATCTGCATGCCAAGGCTCTAAATAGATAGCAAAAGCGCCTTTGCGTTTACCGCCCCCCTGGTCTACATAACGGGCTGTGTCATTAAACACTTTCAGCATGGGAATGATACCATTAGACGTGCCATTGGTACCTTTGATATAAGAACCAGTAGCCCGTACATTATGGATGCTTAAACCAATACCGCCAGCAGACTGGGAAATTTTAGCGCATTGCTTTAATGTATCATAAATTCCATCAATACTGTCGTTCTGCATGGTAAGCAGGAAACAGCTGGAAAGTTGCGGTTTCGGTGTACCTGCGTTGAACAGGGTAGGCGTAGCATGGGTAAACCATTTCTCTGACAGCAGATTGTAGGTTTCAATAGCTGCTTCCATATCATCCATATGAATGCCTACGGCCACACGCATCAGCATTTGCTGCGGACGTTCGGCTACTTTGCCATCAATTCTCAACAAATACGACTTTTCTAAGGTTTTGAAACCAAAATAATCGTAGCTAAAATCACGGTCGTAGATAATACTTGAATCCAAAAGAGCTGCATTCTTCCGCACCACTTCATATACCTCCTTAGAGATCATCGAAGCATTCTCACCAGTTTTTGGATCTATATAGGTGTAAAGCCTTTTCATGGTGTTGGAAAAAGACTTGCTGGTGGTTTTATGCAAGTTAGACACAGCAATACGCGCGGCTAATATGGCATAATCCGGGTGCGTGGTAGTCATGGAAGCCGCTGTTTCGGCTGCCAAATTATCAAGTTCAGCTGTGGTTACGCCATCATATAAGCCGGCAATTACTTTTTTAGCAATTTCTACTGGCTGTACATAGTTAGTATCTAAACCATAACTAAGCCTTTCAATTCTGGCTGTGATCTTGTCGAACTTGACAGACTCGCGTCTTCCGTCTCTTTTGATTACAAACATAGATTTAAGGTTATGGGTGAATGAATAATAAAATCTATTGATCCATGCATTTTAAGTGTATTACGTAACTTAAAACGAATGTGTCATGAAAGTAACTAAATTTTTTTGTTAAATTTTAATATATGGATACAAAAAAAAGAAATATACTTTTATAAGGAAAGTGATTAGGGAATGATAAGGGAAAATTAAAAGCCCTACTATAGAAAGTAAAGCAGGGCTTTTACAACCAGTTTACAAAAAGCTTCTAGAAGTCTTCATCTAAACTGAATTTTACTGATTCTTTTTCATTCATTACGCCAGCCTTCTGGTATTCGGCTACGCGGTTTTCAAAGAAGTTAGTTTTGCCCTGGAGAGAGATAGCATCCATAAAATCGAACGGATTGGCAGTATTGTAATACTTGGCATATCCTAAGCGGGTAAGCCAGAAATCGGCTACATACTCTATATATTGTGACATTAAGTTGGCATTCATACCGATCAAACCAACTGGTAATGCTTCTGTTATAAATTCCTTTTCAATTGCTACTGCGTCTGTTATAATTTCATATACACGTTCCTGTGATACTTTGTTTACTATATAATTATTATATAGCAGGCAAGCAAATTCGCAGTGCAATCCTTCGTCGCGGGAGATCAGCTGGTTAGAGAAGCTTAGCCCAGGCATCAACCCTCTTTTCTTCAGCCAGAAGATGGAACAGAAACTACCAGAGAAAAATATCCCTTCTACCGCTGCAAATGCAATTAAGCGTTCGATAAAGCTCCCACTCTCAATCCACTTCAATGCCCATTCACCTTTTTTACCTACACATGGCACAGTTTCCAGGGCATTAAATAATTTATCTTTCTCTCTGGAATCTTTAATATAGGTATCTATTAATAAGGAGTAGGTTTCTGAGTGGATATTTTCCATCATAATCTGGAACCCATAAAAACACTTAGCTTCCGGAAACTGCACTTCATTCATAAAGTTAGTTGCCAGGTTTTCATTTACAATTCCGTCGCTAGCTGCAAAGAAGGCCAATACATGTGAAATAAAATGCCTTTCGCCATCATTCAGCTTTTCCCAGTCTTTGAGGTCAGGGGAGAGGTCTATTTCTTCGGCTGTCCAGAAACTGGCTTCGGCCTGCTTATACATTTTCCAAATATCGTCGTGCTGAATCGGAAAAAGTACAAAGCGGTTTTTGTTTTCCTGCAATAGTGGCTCGTTATTGAGAGGTTGGCTCATAGAAGTATAGGTTTAATGGTATTGGAAATATTGATTGGGGTAATTCTACGCTACATTTATATACCAGACAAACAAAACCCCAAAAAGTTCTACTACAAAAATAGGATACACATTAGAATTGTTTTCAACAAATTAATGTGGATAACTGCTGGATAAGATGTGGATAAGTGTGCACAACCAGTTAATTTTTTGTATTTCAATACATTGATATCCAGGTGTATATTAAAAAATATTTAATTGTAGCTGAATCACTTTGTAATTAGGGATCTTATTTCTAGATTTGCAGTCCATTTTCAAAAAGTTAACAAACAATTACATGTACGCAATTGTAGATATCGCAGGTCAGCAATTTAAAGTAGAAAAAGATCGGTTTCTTTATGTCCACAGGTTGGCAGGAGAAGCAGGCGCTGGCATTGTGTTCGACAAAGTATTACTTGTCGATAATGGCGGGGAGATATCCGTAGGTGCGCCTACTGTCTCGGGAGCCTCAATTTCCGGAAAAATTCTGGAACACGTAAAAGGTGAAAAAGTAATCGTCTTCAAAAAAAGAAGAAGAAAAGGTTACCGTAAAAAGATAGGTCATCGTCAGCAGTTCACCAAAGTTCTGATCGAAGACATTACCTTGTAGTAAATCGCAAAAGCTAAAAACTTTATAATACCATGGCACACAAAAAAGGCGCGGGTAGTTCCCGTAACGGTAGAGAATCGCACAGTAAACGTCTGGGCGTAAAGATATATGGCGGACAAGTTGCCAAAGCCGGCAATATTATTATACGCCAGAGAGGTACAAAACATCACCCTGGAATTAATGTAGGCATTGGTAAAGACCATACCTTGTTTGCATTGGTAGACGGTACTGTTTTGTTCAAGAAAGGTATAAAAGACAGATCAGTTGTTCATATCATAGCGGCAGAAGAAGTAGCCGTAGCCGCTGAATAACTTTGCATACACATATAAAAAGAGGCTGCCCCATCCGGCAGCCTCTTTTTATTTATAGCTCTATAGGAAATCCGCCAGGCAAGCAATCTTATTTTTTAGACAGAAATTGCAGAGGAAAAGAACTAAATTTGAAAATCAGTCCTTGCATAGATACATAGAACTGCTTTGCACACACTTTAATTATTACGTATATGTTAAAAAAATATGTAAATGTTTATACGGAATCCAATCCCAACCCCAACTCTATGAAGTTTGTGTTGAACTACATGCTGGTTCCTGACAATACTTCCATTGACTTTCCGGATGCACAAAGTGCCACAGATTCTCCGCTGGCTATAGCTCTTTTTGAGCTTCCTTATGTAAGAAGAGTATTCTTAATGAACAATTTTGTAACGGTTACAAAGGATGAGAGCACTTCATGGGACGATGTACTACTACCCCTGAAAAAGTTTATAAAAGAATATATGGAAGATAACCGGCCTATTCTAACGGCAAAGAGGGTAGAGGAGTATAAGTCTTCTGAAGCGGCAGGTACAGACCAAGACCCGGAAGTAGTACAGAAAATCAAGCATTTGTTAGATGAATACGTCCGTCCGGCAGTTGAATCGGATGGAGGAGCCATTAATTTTCATTCTTACCATGAAGGTACCGTAAAAGTGTTGTTACAGGGATCTTGCAGCGGTTGCCCATCGTCTACTCTTACATTAAAGGCAGGAATTGAGAATTTACTTAAGCGAATGTTACCGGATGAAGTGAAAGAAGTAGTAGCCGAAGGAGTTTAATCCAAATAATTATTAGAAAAATACTGGAAACACACGTTTCTGGCACGCCCTGTGATACTAGTAAATTACCCATTTATTAGTATCACAGGGCGTAACTTTTCTGTTTCAGCAGAATATTGCTGGTGTATGATATAGCCAAATTTTAGCCTGCAAAAAAAAGAAATATGTACTAACTATGTAATACTAATTTTCAGAGTTCAATATATTATTTCTTGATTGTTTGCCATGTTTATCGCCCCATTGCTGCCTAAAAGAGTTTTTCTCGGTTTAAGTCTAATTGTTTCTTCGTGTTTTGTAACAAATAGTTGTACAACTGCTTCTCAATCTGCATCAAAAGACGCCAGACATTATGAAACAGCTGCTACTGCAAAATATGCCAGCTATAAAGTTGCTGAGCCACCTATCGAGGTAATTGCAGAAGATTTTCAGCTGGATGCAGAGTCTAACGTTAAAATAAGAAGAGGGGTTAACTTTTTGTACAACTTTTATGAAACAAAATTTGCCTACCAGTTTCCGCCAAGTTTGGTTGTGAAAATCAGGGTGTTTGAAGACATAAATGCTTATAAAAAATATATCCGCAAAGCATCCCCAAGTACTACTGGTTCTAATATTGGTTTATATATTCATAGCTTAAAAGAAGCTGTAGTATGGAAGAACAAAAATGAAGATCAGTTTCTGAGTACCTTGTTTCATGAAACCAGCCATCTGCTGCTGAGAAGCAATGCTGAAAATTGTCCGAAATGGATTAACGAAGGATTATCTGAGTATTTCGAGAACATGGATGTATCTGGTAAAGAAGTACAGATTAAGCCGCAGATCATTAAAGACGAGAAAACAAAAAAATGGCTGGAGACTGGCAAAATGCCTGAGTTACAAGCCTATTTAGGTAAATACAATGAAGAGTGGGATAAAGAAAATAATTTATCTGACCAACCACGTGCCCTGGCCTGGTCTATGGTTTACTTCTTAATGTCCAACAACGAAGGACAAGCCTTTATTAAAGATTGTCTTCACTATTTTTATAAGAAACAATCGGATAAACTAGCTTCCGTACGGGCAATTGATATTTATTATCCGGGTCAGCACAGTAAGTTTGAGAAAGACTGGAAAAACTGGATTCCAACTGAGAAACAAAATCAGGTATTGGTTATCGAACGTCCCAAGCCGGAAATAAAGGAATCTAAGACATCAAAATTGATGAAAAAGGTGTTAAGTATTGTCAACTAAACTATCATCCATATTAAATAAAAAGGGAGCAGAAAAATTACTGCTCCCTTTTTATGTTATGTAAGATTTTTGTAAAAATTTAAACAAAGTAACAAAATAGCCAAATTCCTGTTTAAATGATCATTCCGGCAGCTACGGTTTCATTAGTAAATTCATCTACCAGAATGAGGCTACCTGTAAAACGGTTCCGGCTATAACTATCGTACAAGAGTGGTTGAGTAGTACGAATCAATACACGGCCAATATCATTCAGCCCAATCGTACGGTCGTCTTCTACCCGGTGCAAGGTGTTAATGTTTATTTTATAGCGTACATCTTTTACCACACAGCGGGCTTCTTTGGTAGTATGCCTGATGCCATACTTACCTCCCGGTTGTAGTTTTTTCTCATTCAGCCAGCAAAGCATTATTTCAATATCCTGGCTTACCTCCGGCTGGTTATTGGGTTTTACAAGCATGTCTCCCCGGCTTATATCAATTTCATCATTCAAGGTCATTACGACTGACATCGGAGGAAAAGCCTCTGTCACCGGGCCATCAAATGTTTCAATGCTTTTAATAGTAGTAGTAAAACCGGAAGGTAAAGCCATTACTTCGTCTCCTGCTTTGAATATACCTCCTTCAACACGTCCAGCATATCCCCGGAAATCATGATATTGTTCGGATTGTGGCCGGATCACCCATTGTACCGGAAAACGGCTATCCACATGATTGAGGTCACTGGCAATATGTACATTTTCTAACGTATACATTAACGTAGATCCACCATACCAATCCATCCGGGTAGATTTATCCACCACATTATCGCCATTTAAGGCACTTATAGGGATGTAGTGAATATCCGGAACAGAAAGCTTAGAAGCAAATGCCTGAAAATCGGCTTTTATTTTCTCAAATATTTCCTGCTTGTACTCTACCAGGTCCATTTTATTCACGCACAGCACTAAATGCTTTATTTGTAGCAAAGATGCAATAAATGCATGGCGGCAGGTTTGTTCTACTACCCCATGGCGGGCATCTACCAATACAATGGCTAAGTTAGCCGTAGAAGCTCCCGTAACCATGTTGCGGGTATATTGGATATGGCCCGGAGTATCGGCAATAATAAATTTACGCTTTGGCGTAGCAAAGTACCGGTAAGCTACATCAATAGTAATTCCCTGTTCACGTTCTGCCCGGAGGCCATCTGTCAGCAAAGCCAGATTCACATATCCATCACCGCGTTGCTTGCTGCTTCGTTCAATAGCTTCCAGCTGATCTTCAAAAATAGATTTAGAATCGTACAATAACCGGCCAATAAGAGTACTCTTACCGTCGTCCACGCTGCCTGCAGTAGTAAACCGCAGCAGGTCCATATCCAGATAGTTTGTTTGTGTCATAGTTGCAAAATAGAATAGTTAGCTTATCAGAAGCAAATAGGTACTCTGATGAAATATATCAAAACGACTTATACAATACAGGAAGTCTGGCAGGAAATAACCGGATGCCTGCCCTAATCAAGCCTCGCCATACAATATCCTGGCAAAGATATAGAATTCAAAAGAAATCTATAGAATCAGTAGAGTTAAATAAATCAAGCATATTCTTTTTCAACTAGCTAACTTAGGGAAATAAGTATTGATATAAAGAAAAGTCTTATTTGTTATTCATAATTGTAATGAACAGTTTCTCTCTTTTTACTCAAAAACTTACTTCCAAGCTATATGCCTCTCAGCATAACAGATAATATCTGTAAATTGCTATGTTTTTATAGGTAGAAAAAATACGTACTCCAGTGATTGATACCTACACTGGATGGCTTCTAACAGTAAATCTATAAAAACCAAAATACTACTAACATTTATAAAAATTTTGCTACTTTGAGCATTCTTAATCCAGCCTAAATCATCTGTGAATGGAAACACATATAAGTAATGGAGTGCAGGAAGATTCTAACTTTCTGGACAATAAAGAACTATTAAGAGTCTTAATGGAAGTGAAGAATGGAAATTTTTCCGTTCGCATGCCTATAGACCAATATGGGATTAGTGGTAAAATCTGTGATACGCTTAATGATATTATAGAGCTGAATGAACGCATGATGAATGAGTTCACTAAAGCAGGCAATACCATTGGTAAACAAGGGAAACTTACCCAACGGCTGGAGCTTAGCGATGCCCGCGGCTCCTGGAGCACAGGCATAGATACTATTAATACCTTGGTGTCTGATCTGGTACATCCAACAATAGAAATAGCCCATGTAATCAGTTCGGTGGCAAAAGGTAATCTTTCGCAGGAAATGCCTATGGAGATAGAGGGAAATGTACTGCAAGGAGAGTTCCGCCGCATTGGCCAGGAGGTAAACGACATGGTAAAGCAGTTGAACCTATTTTCCATGGAAGTAACCAGGGTAGCCAGAGAAGTAGGTTCCGAAGGAAAATTAGGTGGGCAGGCAACCGTAAAAGGGGTAGGTGGCGTGTGGAAAGACTTAACGGACTCCGTAAACCAGATGGCCGGAAACCTGACCAACCAGGTACGGAATATTGCGGATGTAACGACTGCTATTGCTAAGGGAGACCTTTCCAAAAAGATTACCGTAGAAGCCCGGGGTGAATTACAGGAAGTAAAGAACACGATCAACACGATGGTGGATCAGCTCAACTCCTTCTCCTCAGAGGTAACCCGGGTGGCGCTAGAGGTAGGAACCGAAGGAAAACTAGGTGGACAAGCAACAGTAAGGGGCGTGGGTGGCGTGTGGAAAGACCTAACGGATTCAGTAAACCAGATGGCTGGAAACTTAACAGCCCAGGTGCGGAATATTGCCGGGGTAACAACGGCCGTGGCAAGAGGGGATTTGTCTAAGAAAATAACGGTAGATGCCAAGGGTGAGTTGTTGGAGTTGAAGAACACAATTAATACAATGGTGGATCAGCTCAACTCTTTCTCTTCAGAAGTAACGCGTGTGGCCAGGGAGGTAGGTTCGGAAGGAAAGCTAGGTGGACAAGCAGAAGTAAAAGGGGTGGCTGGTGTATGGAAAGATTTAACAGATAACGTAAACCAGCTGGCTGGTAACTTAACCGTACAGCTGCGTGACGTATCTAAGGTGGCAACCGCAATTGCCAGTGGTGACTTAACACAAAAAATTACGGTGGATGTAAAAGGGGAAATCCTGGAGATCAAGAACGTAATTAACACGATGGTGGATCAGCTCAACTCCTTCTCCTCAGAGGTAACCCGGGTAGCATTAGAGGTAGGTACGGAAGGAAAACTAGGAGGGCAAGCACAAGTAAAAGGGGTAGGTGGCGTGTGGAAAGACTTAACGGATTCAGTAAACCAGATGGCCGGAAACCTGACTAACCAGGTGCGGAATATTGCCGGGGTAACCACAGCCGTAGCCAATGGTGACTTGTCTCGTAAAATTACGGTGGATGTAAAAGGGGAGATGCTGGAGTTGAAAAACACCATTAACACGATGGTGGATCAGCTCAACTCTTTTGGTTCCGAGGTAACCCGGGTAGCCTTGGAAGTAGGTACGGAAGGAAAATTAGGTGGGCAGGCGACCGTAAAAGGCGTGGGTGGCGTGTGGAAAGACCTAACGGATTCTGTAAACCAGATGGCTGGAAACTTAACAGCCCAGGTGCGGAATATTGCCGGGGTAACAACGGCCGTAGCAACTGGAGACTTGTCTAAGAAAATCACGGTAGATGCCAAGGGAGAGTTGTTGGAGTTGAAAAACACGATCAACACGATGGTGGATCAGTTGAACTCTTTCTCTTCAGAGGTAACCAGGGTGGCTAGAGAGGTAGGTTCAGAGGGGCAATTAGGTGGGCAAGCCAACGTGCCTGGCGTAGGCGGTACCTGGAAAGACTTAACGGATTCTGTAAACCAGATGGCTTCCAACCTAACGAACCAGGTGCGGAATATTGCGGATGTAACGACTGCCGTAGCCAAAGGTGACTTATCTAAGAAAATTGCGGTAGACGTAAAAGGGGAGATGCTGGAGTTGAAAAACACGATCAACACGATGGTGGATCAGCTCAACTCTTTCGGTTCGGAGGTAACCCGGGTAGCTAGAGAGGTAGGTTCAGAAGGGCAGTTGGGTGGACAGGCTAACGTACCTGGCGTAGGCGGTACCTGGAAAGATTTAACGGACTCTGTAAACAAAATGGCCGATAACCTGACAAACCAGGTGCGGAATATTGCAGAAGTAACGACTGCCGTAGCCAAGGGTGATTTGTCAAAGAAGATTACCGTGGACGTAAAAGGGGAGATGCTGGAATTGAAAAACACGATCAACACGATGGTGGATCAATTAAACTCCTTTGCTTCGGAGGTAACCAGGGTGGCAAGTGAGGTAGGCTCCGAAGGTAGATTAGGCGGGCAGGCGACAGTAAAAGGCGTAGGGGGTGTATGGAAAGACTTGACCGACTCGGTAAATAAAATGGCTGGTAACTTAACTTCCCAGCTCAGAAATATAGCTGACGTTTCTATTGCCGTGGCTAACGGTGACTTGTCTAAAAAAATTACCGTAGACGTACGGGGCGAAATTCTTCAGTTGAAAGAAACTATCAACACGATGGTGGATCAGTTGAGAGGTTTTGCTTCTGAAGTAACGCGTGTGGCCAGAGAGGTGGGAACCGATGGAAAACTGGGTGGACAGGCATTCGTTCCTGGGGTGGCTGGTACCTGGAAAGATTTAACGGACTCGGTAAACCAGATGTCTGGTAACTTAACCTCACAAGTACGGAATATTGCTGAGGTAACCAAAGCGGTAGCCAGCGGTGACTTGTCCAAAACGGTGGTTATCGACGTGAAGGGAGAAATGATGGACTTGAAGAACACCATTAATACGATGGTGGATCAGTTAAACTCCTTTGCTTCGGAGGTAACCAGAGTAGCTAGGGAGGTAGGAACGGAAGGAAAGTTGGGTGGGCAGGCGACAGTAAAAGGCGTAGGAGGTGTGTGGAAAGACTTGACCGACTCAGTAAACCAGATGGCTTCTAACTTAACAGGCCAGGTGCGGGGTATATCCAAAGTTGTAACGTCTGTAGCAAAAGGTAATTTAAAGCAAAAGCTGTCAATTAACGCTTTAGGGGAGTTAGCCCAGCTGACAGATACTATTAATGAGATGATTGATACCCTAGCGGTATTTGCGGATCAGGTAACTACCGTTGCCAGGGAAGTAGGGGTAGAAGGCCGGTTAGGTGGTCAGGCCAGCGTACCCGGAGCTTCCGGAACCTGGAAAGACTTAACAGAGAACGTAAACCAGCTGGCAGCTAACTTAACTACTCAGGTACGTTCTATTTCTGAAGTAGCTTCTGCGGTAACAAAAGGGGACTTAACCAGAACTATCCGGGTAGATGCCAAAGGAGAGTTGGAAGCCCTAAAAGATACCATTAACCAGATGATTGCCAACCTGAAGGAAACTACCTTACGGAACCAGGAGCAAGACTGGCTGAAATCTAACCTGGCTAAATTCACCCAGATGCTTCAGGGCCAGAAAGACCTGAATACGGTAACCAACCGGATTCTTTCCGAATTGGCGCAGGTAGTATTTGCCCCCTATGGTGCCTTCTATATTCTCCAGCAGAATGAGGATATGCAGAATAAACTCAAATTATTTGCTGCCTATGCCTATAAAGAAGATAAAAATGTGCCGAAAGAATTTGCTATTGGCGAAGGTCTGGTTGGGCAATGCGCCGTTGAAAAAGAAAGAATTCTGCTAACCAATGTACCAAGCGAATATATTAAAATCAGTTCGGCATTGGGTGAAGCCAAACCACTAAGTTTAATTGTATTGCCGGTATTGTTCGAAACAGAAGTAAAAGCCGTAATAGAACTTGCTTCTTTTGAATCCTTTAGCCAGACTCACCTTGACTTCCTGAGCCAGTTGACAGAAAGTATTGGTATTGTACTGAATACCATTCAGACAAATAGCCGTACTGAAGAGCTGCTTACACAATCGCAGTCCTTGGCCGATGAGTTACGGAGAACAAACGAAGAATTGCAAGACAAAGCATTGCTGCTGGTAAAACAGAAAGAAGAAGTAGAAGCCAAAAACAAAGAGGTAGAAGAAGCCCGCCGCTCACTGGAAGAAAAAGCGGAACAGCTGACCATAACTTCTAAGTACAAATCGGAGTTCTTGGCCAATATGTCGCACGAATTGCGGACACCACTGAATAGTTTGCTCATTCTGGCACAACAGTTATATGAAAATCCGGAAGGAAACCTTTCTGAAAAACAAGTCCGCTTCGCTAAAACCATTCACTCCTGCGGCGACGACTTAATACAATTGATTAATGACATTCTGGATCTTTCTAAGATCGAATCCGGATTTATTACCGCTGAATTTTTACCGGTTCGTTTCAGAGAGGTTAGCTCATTTGTAGAAACTACCTTTAAGCCAATTTCTGAAGCTAAGCACTTACGGTTTAATGTAGTAATAGACAATAACGTACCCGAAGTATTGCAGACAGACGTGCAGCGGCTAAATCAGATTCTTAAAAACCTGCTTTCTAACGCCTTTAAATTCACAGAAAAAGGGGAAGTTAAGCTTAGAATTTATAAAGCCGAGCGGAACTGGAAAATGCGGAACAGCAGTCTGGAGAATGCCAAAAACGTGGTGGCCTTTGCCATTTCCGATACAGGTATTGGTATTCCCAGAGATAAGCAGAACATTATATTTGAGGCCTTCCAACAAGCAGAAGGCTCTACCAGCCGTAAGTATGGCGGTACCGGTTTAGGGTTATCTATTAGCCGGGGTCTGGCAGAATTGCTGGGCGGAACAATTGAACTGGAAAGCCATGTAAACCAGGGTAGCACCTTTACCTTATTCCTGCCTTTAGAAGGGGCTCCAATAGGCGAGAAGGAAATGATTAATAAGTTGCTAGCAGGCAACAAAGCATCTGATATGGATAAGTCTCTGGTAAAATCACTTACTTCTGTTCCCGGTGCTGGTGCCTCTTCCATAGAGAATAAGCATCTGGAAGCGGTGAATGAAATGATTAACGATTTAGGTGATGACCGGACAAATATTCAAGCACAGGACAAAGTATTATTGGTGGTAGAAGATGATACCCGTTTTGCCAGAATAATGATTGAACAAGCGCATGAATGGGGAATGAAAGCCGTAATTGCCACAAACCACAGTGAAGTATTTGGCTTTGTTAATTTATACAACCCAGTTGCCATTACCCTGGATATCAAACTGCCGGATACAAGTGGCTGGAAGGTACTGGATCTGTTCAAAAGTGATCTTAACTACCGGCATATCCCAGTTTACCTGATTTCAGGTGAAGAAAACAGAAGCCTGGCATACAAACGTGGGGCAAAAGGTTTCTTCTTAAAACCGTTGAAAAATGATGATCTGAAAATTCTTTTCAAAGATATTGAAGAAGCTTCCAGTAAGAAGGTGAAAAACCTACTGGTGATAGAAGATAATGAAATGGATTCTTCAGGCATTGTAAAAATGTTGCAAGGGGTAAATACCAAGATCACCATTGCCGAAACAGCCAAGAAAGCCATACAATTGCTACAGAAAAAGAGCTACGACTGTATTATTCTTGATTATATGTTGCCCGATATGTCTGGTATTGAATTAATAAAGAAGATTAATGTAGAAAAGCGGGAGCAGCAAATTCCATTAATTGTTTACTCAGCCAAAGAGTTCTCGGACAAAGAAACAGCTCAATTACGGCAGCTGGCCAAAAATATAATCTTAAAAGATGTTAAGTCGCTGGATTTATTACTAGAGGAAACCATAAAACATCTGCACCTGGATCACAAAGCATTACCTACACAACAGCGGAAATTAATAGAGGGCATCCGCTTGAAAGAAGATGTGCTGGTAGGCAAAAATATTCTGGTAGTAGATGATGATGTACGTAACCTGTTTGCACTCACTACCGCTTTTGAACGCTATAACATCAATGCTATTACCGCAGAAAGTGGAAAAGAAGCCATTCAGATTCTGAATGAAAACAGCAATATAGATATTGTTCTGATGGATATTATGATGCCGGAGATGGATGGCTACGAAACCACCCAGAAGATACGGCGGGAAAATAAAAACAGTACCTTGCCTATTATTGCCGTTACTGCCAAAGCCATGAAAGGCGACCGCCAGAAATGTATAGAGGCAGGCGCTTCCGATTATATTACCAAACCGGTAAAAATAGATCAGTTATTGTCGCTGATGCGCATCTGGTTATATAAATAAATTTGTTTTTAGTTCACTGTCGGCAGTCCAATGGAAGAAGTAGGTTACACTTCTTCCATTGGACTATCGTCTGTGGGTTGTAAACAGCTAAAGCCCCGTTATGAAAATTGCTAGCCTTATATTCGTTGGATTTACGGTAATCCTGCTGCTTTTCTCTATTACTACCTATGTAAATTACCGCCAATCAGTGAAAGTGCAAGAAAACACCGAGTGGGTGCAACGTTCGCAGCTGGTGATCAGGCAGGCAGCCCGGCTACACCGGAATATCACAGAGATGGAAAGTAGCCTGAGAGGGTATCTGTTAACCGACGAACCCACTTTTCTGGAACCTTTCGACTCAGCCGCTTCAGAGAATAAGCAATTGTACACCGAGCTAAAAACCCAGGTAGAACATAACCTGTTTCAGGAGAAAAGATTAGCCGATATTGAGCAGCTGGAAACACGCTGGCAAATGGAGGTTGCCAAACCCCTAATTCAGGCAAAGAAGAATGCTTTTATGTCTGACAGTGCCCGGCAGGTTTTTTCTAATATGTATTCTGATAAAATAAAGAAAGGATCGGAAAGGATAATTAACAATCAGATCAGGCAGAAATTTAAAGAATTCAATAATTATGAATACGATTTGCGGGAAGTCAGGCGGGCTACGTTAGGCGATTCTGTAGAAGATACCGAAGCTATTTCTTTCGTGTTAACTACCTTATCTATTATTCTTGGTCTGGCTATTGCCTTTTATATCAGCCTTACCATTTCGCGGCGCATCAACACAATGGTGCAACTGGCCGATAGAATTGCCAGTGGTAATTTTGGCATTTTTATACAGGATTCCTCCAGAGACGAACTAGGCCACCTGGCAAAATCATTAAATAGCATGACCAAAACACTGAGTGAAAACATATCACAATTAGAACGGAAAAACGAAGAGTTGGACAGGTTTGCTTATGTAGTTTCTCATGATTTAAAAGCTCCTTTACGGGGAATCGAGAATATTTCCTATTGTCTGGAAGAAGATTATGGAGACGAAATGCCCGTGCAAGTAAAAGATTATCTTTCCCTGATGAGAGGCCGTATTCACCGGATGGAAAATATGATTAAAGGTATCCTGGAACTTTCCAGAATTGGGCGCCAAAAAAATCCGGTAGAAGTAGTGAACACCAAGTTAATGTTGCAGGAAATTGTAGAAATGCTCTCCCCTCAAACTGGTTTGCAGGTTTTTGTTCAGCCAGATATGCCTGTTATAGAAACGGAAAAAATTCCTCTTCAACAGGTTTTTATCAACCTCATCAGCAATTCTGTAAAATACCACCACCAGAAAAATGGAAAAGTTATTGTTGGCTGTGAAGAAAAAGAAGATTGCTATGAGTTTTTCGTAACCGACGACGGGCCAGGGATTGAGCCTAAATATCACGAGAAAATATTTATTATTTTTCAAACATTGAAAGAACGCGATGCGTTTGAGAGTACAGGGGTAGGTCTGGCCATTGTTAAAAAAATACTGGATGATAAAAAGTGTACGATAAAAGTCTTGTCTGAAATCGGGAATGGTGCTACGTTTGTATTTACATGGCCCAAACATGTAGTAGATCATATTTCTTCATAGTGCAGGTAGTGTATTTGCTAGCTGTATTTTAAAAGCCTTATACTATGATTGATAAAATTGCCAACATTCTTTTAGTAGAAGACGATTACCTGGACAGCATGATTGTGGAGCGTAATCTGCGCAAAATGAATGTACTCCATAAATTATTTATTGCGCGTAACGGGCAGGAAGCATTAGATATGCTGCGCGGAAACGGATATGAGAAAATCAGTCCGCTTCCCAGCATTATTATGCTTGATATAAACATGCCCCGGATGAATGGACTAGAATTCTTAAGTGAACTGCGTTCAGATTCAGCATTTAAAGATATTAAAGTATTTATTATGACCACTTCCGATCAGGAAGAGGACCGTACCGCTTCTGAAAAAATGGGAGTTTCCGGTTATATTGTGAAACCATTCAATCTGAATAATTCATCTTCTTCCAAAGATAGTTTCAATCTGTTTATTGACTTGATGAACTTGAAAAAGTAGCAGCCGATTCTACAGCTTCTAGTATCTTCTGAAAATCAGTGTTTCTTTAATGATGTTCATTGCCTGAATTTTGGCTGTTACATAGTAGTATCAGAATTTTTAGGCGAAGGGATGCATTGTTTTTGCAGCAATTGCACAGGAACTTCTGACAGATATTCTGTACCTTAGGGGTGTGTTAGCTACTATGTTTCCGCGGGCTAAAGTCTTGCTACTAAAGCAATTGTTAAAAGGTATTCTAGCCTTAGCAGGAGTTGTTTTTGTGATATTCCTGTTTCTGCACTTGTTGTTTCCTCTGAAAAAAACCATTTCTTATTCGCAGATCATTACTGCCCGGAATGGTACGGTCATGCATGCTTTTTTGAGTCCGGATGATAAATGGCGGCTAAAAACAGAACTCTCAGAAATTATTCCGCAACTGCGTAAAACAATTATTTATAAGGAAGATAAGTATTTCTATTATCATCCGGGTATAAATCCAGTAGCTGTAGTTCGTGCTGCTTTCAACAACTTATTAACCGGTAAAACTACTTCCGGAGCTTCTACCATAACCATGCAGGTAGCCAGGCTAATGGCTCCTAAAGAACGGACATATGCTAACAAATTCATAGAACTCTTCAGGGCATTGCAACTGGAATGGCTATATAGTAAAGAAGAAATTCTGCAATTGTACCTGAATCTGGTACCGTATGGAGGCAACATAGAAGGCGTAAAATCGGCTTCCTTATTATATTTTGGCCAGTTACCAGATAAGTTAAGTCTGGCCCAGATAGCTACTTTAGCTATAGTGCCAAACCGGCCTACATCGCTTGGTTTAGGTAAGAATGAACTTATGTTGGTGCAGGAGCGAAACAAATGGCTGAAGCGTTTTGCCGCTAATCAATTGTTCTCCCCGAAAGAAATAGTCGATGCCTTGGCCGAACCTTTAGCTGCCAAACGTCGGCCCTTTCCTAAAATAGCTCCTCACTTGGCTAACCGGATGAAATATGAGCAGCCAGAAGTAACTAACATACATACAAGCCTTAATCTACCTATACAAGACAAAGTACAGAGCCTTGCCTATAATTACCACAAGCGCTTGCAACGGTACAATATTAATAACATAGCTGTGCTCGTGCTAAATAACCGGACCATGGAAGTAGAAGCCTATATAGGTTCTCCTGATTATGCAAATAATACGCATGCCGGGCAGGTAGATGGAGTAAGAGCTATCCGGTCACCGGGTAGTACATTGAAACCGTTAGTATATGCACTGGGGATAGATCAGGGAAATATTACTCCAAAAACCATGATAGCGGATGTGCCCAGTAATTTTGCCGGCTACAACCCAGATAACTTTGATAAGAAATTCAATGGAATGATAAGTGTAGAAAAAGCATTGTCTTTTTCTTTGAATATACCTGCTGTAAAGGTGCTTCACGAAACAGGTTTACCGCTGTTTATAGAAAAATTAAACCAGGCCCATTTTGAGCAAATAAAAAAAGACCAGAATAAATTAGGTTTATCTGTCATTTTAGGTGGATGTGGTGTTACTCTGGAAGAACTTACTGGTTTGTATGCGGCCTTTGCTAATGGAGGAATGTATAAACCCATTGTATATACGCTTCCAGCCAAGCCTGCTTCTCTTGATTCTCTGCATAGCATCCGCATTGTATCGCCGGAAGCCGCTTTTATGATTAATGAAATACTGACTCAGGCTACCCGGCCAGACTTACCTAACAACTACCAAAGCAGTTACCATATACCGAAAGTTGCCTGGAAAACTGGTACTTCCTATGGGCGGAGGGATGCCTGGAGCATTGGCTACAATGCTCGCTATACGGTAGGCGTATGGGTGGGCAATGCCAGTGGAGAGGGCATCAGAGAGTTAACAGGAGCCGATATAGCTACCCCCCTGTTGTTCAATATATTCAACTCTATAGATTATAATTCTGCTAACCGCTGGTTTACGGCTCCCAAAGATTTAAAAGTCCGTTTGGTATGTGCCGAGAGTGGATTAGCACCCGGCGATTTTTGCCAGCATCAAGTTGCCGATTATTTCATTCCGCTAATATCGGATACAAAAAAATGCATGCATATTAAACAAGTAGCTGTACAGGCAAATGAAGCCTATTCGTATTGCACATCGTGCTTGCCGCAAAATGGATATAAACAGAAAATTTATCCGAATTATTCGCCGGAAGTAGTGGCCTATTATGAACATACAGGACTGGCTTACCAGAAAATTCCTCCCCATAATCCGGCTTGCACACGTATTTTTGACGATCAGGCACCACAAATAGTGTCACCAGCCAATGGACGCGAGTATATCTTAGACAGCAAATCTGCCGAACTTATGCTAAGCTGTCAGGCAGACAATGAAATAAAAAAAGTATACTGGTATATCAACGACCACTTATATACATCAGCGGGTGCCGCAGAGAAAGTGTTTTTCAAACCAATAGCCGGTACAGTAAAAATATCATGTAGCGACGATAAAGGCCGGAATTCAGACGTGCAGATTACAGTAAGAGAAGAATAAAGAATCCGGTTTACAAATGTTTAAAATTTATATAGGTGTAGCTTAGCAGGGAATCCGGATTTCAAACACTGTTTCATCGGGGTTATCGGCCAGAAATACTACTTCTCCATCCAATTTTTTTACGGCAGTTTGTGCAATATATAAACCAAGCCCTGATCCTTTGGAAAGCTCCGTGCCCCGGAAGAACAGGTTAAAAATCTTATCTTTGAGTGACTGGGGAATGCCAATGCCATTGTCGCGTACATAAATAATCAGCTGATTTTTTACAGAAGTAGCCATTATTTTTACATAAGGGCATTTATTCCTTGTAACATCTGCATATTTTATGCTGTTCTCAATAATGTTTTCCAGCGCAAGTTCAACTATATTTTTGTCACTTCTGATAATCGTCTGTGGGGGTATCAGGTTTTCAATGGCTATGTGTTGGTTAACATTATTTTCTTTGGTAAGCCGGATAATTTCTTCTGTTAAACTATATAAATTAATTTCTTCACTTTCGGGGGAATATTCTTTCAGGTTATTCACACTTAATAATCTTTTCAGCATATTATCCAGAAGAATAGCCGTATCATGAATTAAATGGTCGTATTCCTCCCGGTGAATAGATATTCTGTCAAGCAACACCAGGTTAGAAAGACCAATCAAGCGGGCCAAAGGACCCCGTAAATCGTGTGAGGCACGGTACACAAAATTGTTAAGTTCATTTACAGCAAGTTTAATTTCCTCTTGTGTTTTTACGCGTTGCGTTACATCAAAAGATAATACCAGTTTTGCTGCTACACCATTGAGTTCAATCGGATGCGAGTTGATTTCTACATATAAGATATTCCCATTCTTTTTTAAGTGCCGCCATACACCTGAGAAGGTGAAACGGTCATTGTGATCTTTATGTATATTTTCTGTTAGGAGGGAATAATCTTCTTTTGGCCGGATATCAAGTAGATTCATAGAAAGAAACTGCTCGCGGGAGTATCCGTAGGTAGCTACAGCAGCATTGTTCACCATCAGAAATTGCAGCGTTTTCATATCATATACCCACATCGGGATAGGATTATTATCGAACATCAGCTTGAATTTTGCTTCTGCCGCTGTTACCAGCTTTTCCCCGGCGCGCAATTGACGGTTGTGAGACTGTAAGATAATAAAGATAAAAAATGCCGAGAAAGCTGCGAATAATATTCCTTTGATAATCGAGATATATAAGAATGCTTCTGTATTCCTGAATAAGTAATTAATTAATGCATCAGACAAAACAATCCAGCAGAGGCCAAAGGCAAAAAATAAAAAGGCCGTACGTTTGGGTAATAATGAATATTCCATTTTCACGTCGTCTACAATTTTCTGAACTGCAAATAGATAGTAGGCATAGAGGAACAGCTATAATTAAAGCTAAAAAGATATTTACTTATACAGTTCATTGATTAACAATTAGTTAAAAGTTTTGTTTAAGCATATTGCCTGTATTTTATAGCTTGGCCTATAGAGCAGCAATTGAAAAATTTAGCCAAAATTAACATATAAAAATCACCTAT
Organism: Rhodocytophaga aerolata; assembly: GCF_030503435.1. Lineage (GTDB taxonomy): Bacteria > Bacteroidota > Bacteroidia > Cytophagales > 172606-1 > Rhodocytophaga > Rhodocytophaga aerolata. Next base: position 8,936 of record NZ_JAUKPO010000025.1, on the reverse strand, counting down.
GAACTATAAATTACTAGGAAAAAGTAGGCTCAGCGTCTTGGAGATATGTTTGACAACAAAAACTATATATATCAAGATGAACAGAAAGCAAAATTCTAAACCTCTGTAGCCTTTTTTAGTTCTTGTATTAGAAACAACTGCAGAAGCTATGGCTACAACAAACAATGCTACAGAAGCAAAGTATGATAAACCTGAACTCCGGGAGAAAATTAAAGAAGAGCTGCTGAAATCTGATAAAGGCGGAAAGCCTGGACAATGGTCGGCCCGTAAAAGTCAGCTGCTGGTAAAAGAATATGAAAAACAAGGAGGCAGCTATCTAGAGAAAAAAGATAAGGCAGCGCACTCTTTGGAGGAATGGACAAAACAAGAGTGGCAAACAAAAGATGGTAAAACACAGGCCAGGCAAAATGGTAAAACCAAAAGATACTTACCAAAAAAGGTTTGGGATAAGCTATCCGATGAAGAAAGGAAAGAGGCAGAAACAGCTAAAGTAAAAGGTTCTAAAACAGGCGAACAACATATTGCCTACTCTAAAGCAGTAATAAAAGCTATAGAAGAAGTAAAAACTGAAGCTTCAACCAAACAAACAAAAGAAGAGCTATACAAACAAGCTCAGAAATTGAATATTGAAGGCCGCAGCAAAATGACCAAAGAGCAGCTAAAAAAAGCAATAGACAAAGTAAAGTAAAATAATCTTTCTCAGTTTAGAGAAACTATTCCTCTCAACGGTAAATATTGGAAGAGATTAGATCATAATTTCTTTCAATATTTGCAATGAACGTACTTCACCAAAATTTTCTACGTGCAGGCTATAAAAACGAAGGACATATTCCAGTATCTGCCGGCGGATAGTATTGGATACAGCTACATATTCATTGTAGCGGTTTATAATTAAACTATTCAAGGCCTGTTTTTCCTCATCTGTAGCTGCATATATTCGTATGGCTCCGACCTGATCCAGTATTTCATCCGATTCTTGTGGCGCAAAACCCAGGTACCTGCTTAGTTTTAGCAGAAATTGAATAGGGAAGTTTTCATACCCTTTCTCATGATGATCCAAGTATAAGATGGAGGTAAGCAAAAACTGGAACATATCGTGGTTAGGTGTTTCCTCTTTCAGGGTTTTATTCAGAACTTCTGTCATAAAAATTGCAATGCCTGACTTAATAAAATGGTAGGGAAGTGTCTGAAAGGCGGTATGGCATTTGATCTCAGAAATACGGAAAATATCTCCGGTATCTCTGTGGTACACCACTAGGTCCAGTAGGGTAAGAGGCTGGAACAGGGCGATTTTATTTTTAGATTTTGCACTTCGTACCCCATTTTCAATATAGGTTTGTATGCCAAATTCTTCTGTATATATTTTTACTATGATAGAAGTTTCCCGGTATTTAATATAGTTAATAACAATCCCTCTGGTTTTATGAAGCATGGTATAAAGTGCTGATTAAAATGGCAAATAAGCTAATACGTGGCTTACTGCTAAGGTAAAACATATAATTGCCGGCTGAGGTTCTGCTGCAAGATGGATAGAATTATTCAATAACGGCCATTTTCGTCACCAGGGTCTCATTCCCTTCAGCATCGGAACTGTAGATTAGGTAAATCCCGGTGGCGGCCCTGCGGCCAGTATAATCCTGTACATTCCATACGGCGGTGCTTCCTTGTGCCCGCGTTTGGTATACTAGCCGCCCACTTATATCTGTAATTTTAACAAGGGCATTGTTCACAAGCCCAGAGATACCCACTAATCCGGTAAAATCGGGTCTGACGGGATTTGGAAAAACTTTTACATGGGTATGGGTGGCTTCTCCTTCTGTAGCACTGCCCCGGTAAGAAATAAGCCCTTTATCAGTAGCTATAAATACTTCTCCAGTAGCCGGTTGAATAGCAATATCCAGAATGTTGTCAGATAGCAAAGGGCTGTTTTGCGTGGTAAAATGATGGATCAGTTCAGTGGCATCTGCATTGAAAAGCCATACTCCATTTCGTGTACCAATCCATTTGCGGTTTCCCCCATCTATGGCAATGGCACTGACTACTTCATTACTTAACAAAGGCCGCCGTTCAAAAATAGGTGTTAACGCATCAAAAGCCATACTATTAAAAACGGAAAATGGATTAAAATATAAGGCTACTCCCCGGTCTGTACCCACCCATACCTGACCTTCCTTATCTTTGACCAGGGCATTCACTGTGTTACTTGGCAGGCCTCCTTGCCCAAGCACAGTAGATAAATAGCGGCTTCTTGTTTCTTTTTCATCAAATACCCAAATGCCCCCCCCAGGAGGTGCCAGACGTATCCATTTATAATTACTATCATCTACAAGTACTGACAAGGGCCGACGGGCAGCTGTATTATTGAAGATATAGGATTGCCAGGTGTTATCTGTTTTTTTTACGTATAAAGAAGGTTGATCTGCAGCCGCTCCAAAACTAGTTATCCAGGTATTTCCTGCGGCATCTACCGCTAAACCGGTAATGGCTAAGCTTCCATCGGTGTTTGGTTGCAGAGGTGAATTGCTAGCATTTATCGTTTCAAAAGTTCCATCCGCATTGGCTACCAGTAACCCCTCGCCAAATGAACCTATATACAATTTATTATCTGTTGAATTATAGGCCGCTGAAACCAGATCTTTAACCGGCGGAATGCGGTAAGCAGGCTCATTACTTGTACTGGTATAATTTACCCAGCCAGTTGAGGTGAACACAGAAAAGCCAGAAGTCTGGTTGAGTGGTAAAAAAGAACCGGAAGTGAATCCGCCAGATAAAGCCACTATACTTTTATTGTAGCTTGCTAAGCTCCAGGTGCTACTGCTAGCAGGCCCGTTGGGAATAAACGATTGAAATTCTCCCGCATAATTACTTATAAGTCCATTGGTGGCATCGGCTATCCACAACTTACCTGTTTCATCATAAATTGCTTTCTGCGGATTAAGTATTAATGGATGTACAATTTCCTGTATAAGGTTGTTCTCAGCTATACTAACTATTTTACCTTGCGCAGAAATGAGTATCGTATTATTGGAAGCCTGTATAGAATTTACCTGAGTAATACTGGGCATATTTACTTTTTGCCAGTTTCCATTTTCAAAAAAATAGACCCCCTCGTTTACTAAACTGGCATATACCTGCTCACCCCTGCTGGCAATGGAATTACTTAATACAGATGGAATGCCTTCAGCGAGCCCATATCTTCGCCAGTTACTGAAATCCAATAAGTTCACGCCAGTAACAGGAGCCGCTAGTATTCCCCGAGCTGTAGCCAGAAACAGAGTGTTACTGGTAATAGTACTGGCATTTACCGCTAGGTTACTTCCATTAGCCCCTATGTTTCTATAAGTTTCACGGATTTCCTGCCGCTGTATATCTAGCACAACTACGCCAAAGTTGGCAGATAAATAAGCCAGATTACCGGCAAAATAAATATGGTTGATTTGTTTATTGGCTATATCTGCCGACGTAGCAATATCATCTATGTTAGTAATGGTGTTGTTTTGTAGTAAATCTATATTGCCATTGCGGTAAGCAACAAGTAAGGTTTGAGTGGTCTCATTATATGCTACTTGCGAAACTTCTGTATCACTGAAACCATCTGATCGGGAAAGAATTGTGCTGCTGGAGGTATTTCTGTCAAAAGAGAAAAAACCAGTAGCGGAGGCGGCATAAATCTCTCCAGGTGTAAGAGCCAGGGTAGAAACACTACGGTACGATAGATGTGTACGCCAGGAGCCTATCGGAATATCCTGTGCCAGACTAGTAAAAGCAAGAAGTACTAGGCTTAACAATCCTATAAATTGTATAAGAGTACTTTTTACCAGTTTACGATGAAATATGCTACGCATGAGCTGTCACGGCTTATTCAATATTTTAGATTGCTTTTTGCCATGCCTTCGTTAAAACATCGACGGCATCTGGCTTCATAACTTTCAGTTTCGCCTAGCAATACTTTTTCTTTAGAAGGAACCAGTCTATAAGAGAAAGAAGCCACACTTCCACAAACGGCACAAATAGCATGCACTTTGGTTACAAATTCTGCTACAGCCATTAAGGCAGGCACACAGGCAAAAGGTTTACCCTGAAAATCCATATCCAGGCCTGCTACAATTACGCGCTTTCCGGAATTAGCTAATGATATGCATACTTCTACAATTCCTTCATCAAAAAACTGTGTTTCATCAATCCCTACCACATCACTGTTGCCAGCCAGTAAAATCATTTCGTGGGGAGCATAAATAGGCGTAGACCGGATAGAGTTGGCATCATGTGAAACCACATCTATATCATGATACCGGGTGTCTATAGCAGGTTTAAAAATTTCTACATTTTGTTTAGCAATTTGTGCCCGCTTCAGCCGCCTGATCAATTCTTCTGTTTTTCCAGAAAACATAGACCCACAAATTACTTCAATCCAGCCAGTCCGGCTGATTCTTCCTTGCTGATACCTTCCCAGATGAGGTTCTATAAACATAAAGGAATTTGCAAATTTACGCGTAAAAAATTTTGAAAATCTTTGGTATACATTATTAACTAGTCAGCTTATTTAATATAGTGCATATGTGGGAGCTGGCATTCGGGTGGAACTTCTGCGAGTATATCGCCATAGGCATAGCTCTGGCAGGTTAACCGTTCATTCTCTACTAATCTTCCCTGATTTTTGAATTTTAGTTCGGCAGCCGAAAACGGGCTTATGTTTTCCATTCCTGCTAATATTCGAATTCGGCAGGTGGTGCATCTTCCTTTGCCCCCACACGCATGCATCCAGTCAATATAGTCATCCTGTATATGCTTTAATAAACTTTTATTGGATGTTAATGGAATGCTTTTATTGGCCAGATTGCGTATAATAAGTTTTGACATAAATTGATAACTTTACAAAACAAATGAAATACATCTGCATTTAAAAATTCTTCTTTGCAAAGGAGAGCAAGCAGGGTGTATTCTTTGCCTTCGTGCAATACCTATTGAGATTTTCATAATCAACTGTAACAGATCAAAATTCAGCGAATGAGTAAACTAAAGGAGTTAGCTTTAGAAAATTATAGTAAGGCGTATGCCAGAAAAGTGGTTGCAGATTTTTTTTCTGCTCATGAACTCATGCAGGGTAAGCAGATACTTACATTTACCGAAATAAGCCAGGTAAATATGTTTGTGCTACAACATCTGTTCACCAGCTGGCAGGAAGAAACAGCCAAGCTGCAAAGCCCCTACTTCGATTATCAGGCGTATGAAGTAAAAGAGGCCTTGCAACAATTTATGAACACCGTGTCTAAGCATATAGCCATCCGGCGTGAGCATCTGGAGCCGCTGGTGAACTATGCTGTAAAATCTACCCTGGTTTTGTTGTTGGCCCCTCAGGAATTTTTTGCACAACTGATCCGGAAAGAAGGGTTTACCATCAATATTTCTCAATTGCAGGAGGTAGCTAAATATATTCAGATTAATAAGAGCCTCTTAACTTCTTTTCTTAATAGACTAACTAGTGTAGCTGATCAAGAGTTGCCTGTTAATCAAGCCTTGCGTGTACTGGAAGAAGTATGCCAGGAAAGAAGGGATGAACTAGAATCACCAGATCAGTACCTGGATGTTTTTTCCAGAAAGATACCTGTCTACAAAGAAGATTTACTTGAAACGCCGGCACCAGTAGAACAAAAACCAGTGGCACCAGTCGTAAATAATTTCGGAGTAGATATTGAGCAGTTTGTAAAAGCCGTAAATAATTCTCCTGTAACTACACCTACGCCACCCATACCAGCTGAGCCAGTAAAACCAGTGAGTGACCAGGTGAAAGCAGCCAGCCTGCATGAGAAATTTATGCGCGAGCAAGTAACCTTAAATGACCGCCTGAAGCAAGAACCTAAACCCACGCTACTAGACAAGGTTCAAAAAACCCGTATACAAGATATTAAAAGTGCCATTTCATTGAATCAACGGTTTTTATTTATAAATGCATTATTTAAAGGAGATGGTACCGCATTTAACCAGGCTTTACAAGAAATAGATCAGTGCCAGGATTATCAAACAGCCAGTAGCCTGTTGAAGGAAAAATATGCCGCTAAGTATGGCTGGGACATGAAAAGTGAAGAAGTAGATAGTTTTATTGAAGTAGTAGAACGGAAATTTTACTAACTTACTAGAGTAAAATACTATGTACGATGAACCCGAATCCTATTGTTTTATCTATTCCTATATTTTTTATTCTGATAGGTGTAGAGTTACTGGTTGAACGGTTCCGCCACCAGAAGCTATACCGGCTGAACGATGCCATAACCAATATCAGCTGCGGTATTGGCGAGCAGGTAACAGGGGTGTTTATGAAGTTATTCGTTGTAGCTATCTATCAGTTCTGCTATGAGAACTATGCATTCTTTCAAATTCCGACCAACTGGCTAACAGGTATTATTTTATTTGTTGCTGTGGATTTTTTCTATTATTGGTTTCACCGGTACAGCCACGAAATTAATTTATTCTGGGGTGGTCATGTCGTACATCATCAAAGTGAAGAATACAACTTGTCGGTAGCTTTACGGCAAGGCTGGTTACAAAAAGTATTTTCGTTTGCCTTTTATCTTCCGCTGGCTTTTATTGGATTTGATACGTTACTCTTTGTTACTGTTTCTTCCTTTGTTACGTTGTACCAGTTCTGGATTCATACCAAAGCTATCCATAAACTAGGCTGGCTGGAATACATTTTAAATACGCCTTCCCATCACCGGGTGCATCACGGCGTTAATCCCAAATACATTGACAAAAACCATGGAGGTACCTTTATTATCTGGGATAGAATGTTTGGTACGTTTCAGGAGGAGGAAGAAGAACCAATCTATGGAATTACCAAACCGCTTAATAGCTGGAACCCAGTATGGGCAAACTTGCAGCATTTTGTTGATATGCTCACCTTATTAAAGCAAGTCCCCAACTGGAAAGATAAACTAAAAGTCTTATTTATGCCGCCAGGTTGGCGCCCCGACTACTTAGGCGGCAGGATGGCAGTATCAGAAGTTGACAGAACATTATATAAAAAATACGATACGCCGGTACCGCATAAGTTAAATTATTATGTATTCTTTCAATATCTGTTTACTGTAGCAGGTGCAGCTGTGTTTCTTTTTAAAGCAGAACAAATGCCTATGGCCATGAAAGCTATATCCGCTATACTTATTGTAGCAGCCATTGTAAACTGTGGAGCTTTGTTTGAATTGAGAAAATGGGTGTATGTAGCCGAGTTTGCCAGAATTAGTTGCACTGTAGCTTTCATCTGGATTGTAACCAATAATTATCCTGCTGTATTAGTAGTAGCCATAGGTTTATTTCTGGTTTCCAGTATTTGGTTGATCAAACTCCGGAATTTATTCTTTCAACCTTCCATGGTTCAGAACCGTGAACTCGCATAATTTGTGAGAGGCTAAGATACTTTTTTGGAACGATTGAGAAAATTGAGCTGATTTATAAAGTCAATGGGTTCTTCCTCTTCTGTAAGCTCATCCAATTCTTCTTCACTGTATGCTGCTGAGGTATGCGTTTCATTATAATAAATCAAGTCCCATTCCCCATCTTCATCCTGTACTAATGCACTGAGGGATTCTACCCAGTCACCAGAGTTTAAATAGAGTACATCATCCAGTTGTTTAATAGCCGGCTGGTGAATATGGCCACAAATAATACCCTCACAATTTTTGACGCGGGCAACTTCTGCAAGTTGAGTTTCATAATCGGAAATATAAGATACAGCCGACTTAACTTTTAACTTTATCATTTGCGATAAAGAATAGTAAGGAAGTCCACGGGTGGTGCGGTAATTATTATATAATTTATTTACCCACAATAAAAAAGTATACCCTATATCGCCAAGTTTAGCAATCCACTTGAGTTTTGTAGTAATAGAATCAAATATATCGCCATGCGTTACATAGTATTTTTTATTACCACTTTTAAGCACATAATCCCGTTGAATAGAAAAGTTACCCACTTTTAACGGAAGAATTTGGTCTAAGAAATCATCGTGGTTTCCACGTATATAGATCACTTTAGTATTATGTTCTTCAATCATTTTAAGGACACGTTTAAAAAAACGGGTATGCTTCTTTTTCCAGGTCCCATATTTCTTTAGTTGCCATCCATCAATGATGTCTCCGTTCAGAATTAACTTTTCGCAGGTATGCTGCTTTAAAAAGTTCGTTAATTCTTTGGCTTTAGATCCGGAAGTGCCTAAATGTACATCCGAAATAACAATAGTCTTAAAGTGAGTTTTCAATAGCTTGGTTTTGATACAAAGCTAATTGCTACGTATAAACAAAACATTATCAAGGTTTTAATTATGTACTAAACTTTCTATTATAGTATGTAGTTAATAAAAACTTATGCTAGACAGAGATAACATTTAAGTAATGTACAATCAAATAAGAGCTATTTATTCTAGATACTAGAAAAGAAAAAATTGACATAATTGTTGCATTAACAAACACAGTGTATTATTTTTGAAACCCTTTTCTATATTAATTTCATATTATGTAAGAGAAGGAAAAAATAATTGCTAAAGGATTTGGAAAGGTAAGAGGAGTAGGGTAGGATTGCAACCCGTTTGAGAAGCGAGCGGGCATCTGAGGGGCAGGGGGGCCAGGGTAAGAGAGCCAAGGCAAAAAAAGTGTAAAAAAATTGCTTATTGGATTTGGGGGAAAACAAAAAGTAGGGTATGTTTGCAGCCCGTTTGAAGAGAAAGAGAAGCGAAGGAAAGAGGGGAAGGAAAGGAATAAAATATTTTTCTTTACAAATTTGGAAACCTAAAACAAAGCAGCTAGATTTGCAATCCTTTTGAGAAAGAGAGTCTAGCAAGCGGGGGGATAGGGAAGTAAAAGTTTATACGAAGTAGATTAGTTTACGAGTAAAATAGTTTTAGGTTTGTAAAAACCACCATCTTAGCAAGTAGTGCTGAGAAG
>NZ_JAUKPO010000024.1 GCF_030503435.1 Rhodocytophaga aerolata | reverse complement strand
AAGCTAATTCATTTTGAGCCCTTTATGCTTTTACTAATCCATAGTTCACGTTAAAGTATAGTAAAAAAGACTGCTACTCATATAGCAGTCTTTTTTATTTATATATATCCTTCATGAAAATATTTTTTTTGCTATATGGCTCTCCATTTTTTTACTAATGCCCTCCTAATTTTAACTTTTTAGAATAACACCCTAAAATTTTAACCCGTTTTTCAAAAAACACATTAGTTTTTCATTTTTCCTCTCATTTTACTTTGCCCGTTTATGTATAAGCCTTGGGTTATGTTTACAAAGAGTTGTCACGGATATATAACTTATTGATTATCAATGAATTTATTTATTAAATCATTAACCTATAGCCCATAGCAAGTACATAGATAGAATGAAAAACATAGCTATTTATTGAAATAACACAATTAAATGTTGTTAAAATTTTATATCAGAAAAAAATTACTTTTTCCATAAGCCCTTCAATTTTTAAGTAAAATTTCATTTTTCATCAGTATTTTCTGTAATACCCCTAATATTTTATTGCACTTTTCCCAAATAATGAAGAATTTTATAAAAACACCTGTAAATTTCTGCCATACAACATTTGGTTTTAATATTTTTTTATATACTTTTGTTACAATCAATACGCTACTTATGAAGAAAATAGAAGCTACCATTAGATCTTCCAAGTTTGACGAAGTGCAAGACGCCCTTCACAACATCGGAGTCGATTATTTTACCTATATGGAGGTGAAAGGAGTTGGCAAACAGAAGTCAGAAGTTTTTTACAGAGGAGCCCATTATGATATGGGATCTATCCCCAGAATTATGATGGACATTGTAGTTCCGGAAGAAAAAGTAGATCAGGTAGTAGAATGTATTCTTAAGGCAGCTAAAACCGGTGAGATTGGCGACGGCAAAATTTTTATCTATGATGTAGAAAAAGTAATCCGTATCCGCTCCGGTGAGGTAGGAAAAGCCGCCTTATAATCTCCCCATCCTTACAAAAACACAAGTCAATTTATAACCCAAGCACAATTATTCAACCTAAATCTTTACTCCACATTTTCTATGGACAATCTGGTAATTCAAGTCTTGCAAGCTGCACCCCAAGTGGTGGCAGCAGCTTATCAGGAAACCTCTGCTGCTGTAACCGAAACTGTTAACACTGCTGCTGTTACGTTATTTACTGTAAATAACGTATGGATGATGGTAGCCACAGCCCTTGTATTTATCATGCACCTGGGTTTCGCTTCCCTGGAATCCGGCTTAACTAGATCTAAAAATACGGTAAACGTCCTTTTTAAAAATACAATTACTCCTGCCATCGGCTTACTCACCTATGCATTTGTAGGATTTGGCCTTATGTACCCAGGCTTTGAAAATGGTGTATCCATGGATGTCTTTGGTTTTTCAGGCTTTGGGCTAAGCCTGCCGGAAAACGGAACTACCAGCGAGTATAATCCTGGGTATACTTTCTGGACAGATTTCTTATTCCAGGGCATGTTTGCAGCTACCTGTGCTACCATTGTATCTGGTGCAGTAGCAGAAAGAATTAAACTGGAAGCTTATGTGGTGTTTACTTTAGTATATGTAAGCCTGGTGTATCCGATTATTGGTAGCTGGAAATGGGGATATGGCTGGTTAAACACCATCGGATTCTATGATTTTGCCGGTTCTACCTTGGTACACTCTGTAGGCGGATGGGGAGCTTTAGCCGGTATATTAGTATTAGGCCCAAGAGTAGGCAAGTACATAGATGGCAAAATTAATCCGATTCCTGGTCACAGCATGCCTTTGGCCGTATTAGGTGTATTTATTTTATGGTTAGGCTGGTTCGGATTCAATGGCGGATCTGTTCTCTCTGCTGACCCAGGATTAACTTCCTTAGTATTGGTAACCACTTCGTTAGCTGCTTCTGCCGGTGCTATCGGTGCCATGCTTACTTCATTCTTTATCTTCAAAAAGCATGACCTGAGTATGGTACTCAATGGTGTATTAGGTGGCCTGGTAGGCATTACAGCGGGTGCCGATCAAATGGGTGTTCTGGACTCGGTGGTAATTGGCCTAATCTCTGGTATGCTGGTTGTTTTTGCTGTGGTTATGTTCGACAAAGCTAAAATTGACGATCCGGTAGGTGCCTTATCTGTTCACCTGGTATGTGGTGTATTCGGTACGTTAGCAGTTGGCTTGTTTGGTGCAAAAGCTGGTGTATCGCAGTTCATCAACCAGTTGATTGGTGTAGGTGCTGCTGGTGCTGCCTCGTTTGTATGTGCATTCGGTATTTTCTATGCCATCAATAAAACTATGGGTGTTCGGGTAACCAAGCAAGAGGAAGTAGAAGGCCTTGATGTATTCGAGCATGGCATGGCTGCATACTCTGGAACCAACGTAACAAATGAAGTTGTAGCTGTACAATAAATATGAGATAGGGCAGATTTTTGGTAAGCGATGTATTACGCAAAATCTGCCCTTTTATATACTATAAATCTAAGTAACACAAACAGCATTCCTTTGACCCTACATATTACCTAGCTTATTTTACTGATTTAATGATATTTAAACTTTTTGAATTTTATTGAGGAGGCATAATTAAGTAGCAGGTTATTATCTTACAAACCTCACATTAACTGATTGTGTAGAGAACCCGCTCCTTACAGTAACAAGTCCAACTCAATGAGTGACAGGATAAAAAGCTTATTAATTTATGCTGTACGCTTACTAGCTTCACAATAGCCAGCAACCTTTAAGATATTTCATACTAGCAATAAACTTTAATTTCCGGTAGAAATTCTGCCGGCCTAGCATGCTTTTACCCAACCTCTTATCCAAACACTATGAAAAAAGTTTTATATTTTGCCATGTTGCTCTGCTCCCTGGCTACAACCAAGGGATTCACTCAAGCTCAAGATTCTACTGAGACAGACAAATCAACTTTCTCAATCTCAGGTTACATCGATTCTTATTATTTTACCAACTTCAATCGCCCAGCCTCACGAGATAATATGGGCCAATCTGGCGTAGGAAGAGGATTTGACAGAAGGGTAGACCAGTTCTCCCTGGGGATGGTACAAACTATTTTTAGATATACTAACCGTAAGTCTGAAATGGTAGCTGACTTAGCCTTTGGCCCTAATGCACAATATGGTAATTACGGAAATGTTCCAGTGCTGGAACCCCGATATGGCTATGCTATTGGCAATGATAATTTCTCTGCCATTCTGATCAAGCAGGCATATTTTAAATACAATGCTACTGATAAGCTAAGTTTTACATTAGGTCAATTTGGAACACATATAGGCTATGAACTGATAGATGCGCCGCTAAATTTTCATTATTCCATCAACCACACTTTCAATAGCGGAATCCCCTTTTACCATACTGGCTTAAAGGCTAACTATGCTATAACTGATTATATGTCGCTGATGGTAGGCGTAGCTAATGGATTTGATTATATGTATGATAATAACCGGGCTAAAGCAATTATTGGTCAATTAGCTGTATCACCTGCGGATGGATTTAATATCTACTTCAACTACATGTATTCCAAAGAAGCCAATGCAGATTCTTTGGGCAGAACCCCTAACGGAAACTTTACAGTGTATGACTTAAATGGCTCTTATCAATTAACCGATAACTTCTTGTTAGGATTCTGGGGTATGATTGGAACGCAGAAAGGCGTTCTAGGTTCACCAGGTACCTTTATTCCTGCTGATGACGATACAGATGAGCTAAAAACGTGGGGTGGAGTTAACTTATACGGCGTATATACCTTCTCCGACTTGTTTAGTTTAGGCTTCAGAGGTGAGTTTTTCGATAACACTTCAGGTGCCCGTGGTTTACGCAACATCGACTCTTTCGGTACGGCCCGCGGCGCACGTGCTACTACCTGGACGCTTACAGGAAACTTCACTTTGGCAGATGGTCATATTTTACTAAAACCTGAACTACGTCTTGATAACTTCAATAAGATAGACGGTGCTTCTGAAGTAGCCTCCCAACAATTTATGGATGCAGATGGCAACTTTACCAAAAACTCTCAGACGACGTTTGGTATGGCGGCTATTTATAAGTTCTAAAACGAAATCTGGTAGAAATGACTAAGAAATGACTAAAATGTCTGTTTAGATATTTCTACCAGATTAGAAACAATATTACTTACCTATTATGCAAAAACCTTCCTATATTCCACTGCTTGTACTGCTTATTTTAAGTGTGGTTGCAGTGCTATTACCTGCGGTGCCTTCTACTATCGTTACTGAAGGTCTTAATTCCGGTGATATTGCCTGGATGCTTACTGCAGCTGCTATGGTATTATTAATGACTCCCGGACTGGCTTATTTTTATGGGGGAATGGTCAACCACAAAAACGTAATTTCTACTATGTTGCAAAGCTTTATTGCCATGGGAATTATGAGTGTATTATGGGTGACTGTAGGTTTTAGTTTAGCGTTTGGCGATTCTCTTGGCGGAATAATTGGTAACCCTGGTACCTTCTTTATGTTTAGAGGTGTAATTGAGAGCAAACCCTGGTCGCTGGCTCCAACCATTCCACTAATACTTTTCGCATTCTTTCAATTGAAGTTTGCCATTATTACCCCTGCCCTTATCACCGGTTCATTTGCAGAAAGAATCAACTTTAAATCCTACATTCTATTTATCTGCTTGTTCAGCATATTTGTGTATGCACCTATTGCCCACTGGACATGGCATCCGGAAGGTTTCCTGTTTAATTTAGGCGTACTGGATTTTGCAGGGGGTACAGTAGTACATATGTCTGCCGGATGGGCCGCTTTGGCTACTGCACTCTATTTGAAAAGAAGAAAAAGCCATGAATCCAATACTACTTTGCCTCCGGCCAATATACCCTTTGTTTTGCTAGGAACTGGTTTATTATGGTTTGGCTGGTTTGGCTTTAATGCAGGTTCTGCCGTAGGTGCTGCCCCCTTAGCGGCAATTGCATTTGCAACTACAAATACCGCTGCTGCTGCTGCAGGTTTGTCATGGATTTTGTTTGACTGGTCTAAAGGTAGAAAGCCCTCTGCATTAGGATTTTGTATAGGTGCAGTTGTGGGTTTAGTTGCCATTACACCAGCTGCTGGCTTTGTTACTGTACCTTCTAGTATTTTCATTGGCACGGTAGCCGGCATTGTAAGTAATATGGTGGCACACTTACGCTCAAAATCTAAGCTAGACGATACGTTGGATGTATTTCCTTGCCACGGCGTAGGTGGTATGGTAGGAATGTTAATGACTGGTATTTTTGCCTCTAAAGCAATTAATAGTGCTGTAGTAGATGAAGGACTAGCCTTTGGTACCACCACTTTGTTTATCAATCACGTAATTGCCTTGGTTATTGTATCCATCTTTGCATTTGCTATCTCTTTTGCTTTATTAAAAGTAACAGATATGATCTCTCCGTTGAGAGTATCTGAAGAAGACGAAAAAGTTGGTTTAGACATTAGCCAGCACAATGAAAGCTTGCTCGAAAATACTGGCATAGATTACTTTCCTCAAGAAACGGTCTCTGAAGAGCGTATAGTGCGACCTAAAGGTAGTTTAGTATGAGTTTATTAACAATCACCTATTACATTTGAAGATATTCTTGCTTTTGTTTCGTTAATATATTCGACTTCTGAGATTTATTAGATATCAGCAGTTTATTGCTTAATCAGCAAACAACCAATTGCAGTATACCAGACAATACAGTGACATATCATTTAATGAGCATCGTACATAGTACACCTGCACTGCCTTGAACACGATATGGCCTGTATTGCCTGGTGCTGTAATATTTGTGAAGTGACCTCTTCAAGAATGTTTGATTGCCTTCTTGCTTATTCCTGATAGCTATATTTGATAATTTTTTTTAACATAGCTTATGCTTACTATGAAACAATTGTGCACCATTATTTTAGCTCTTTGTTGGTTTAGCGCATTCCCACAAACCCAGTTTCCACTGGATGATCAGAAGAAAATTGCATTTATGGAAGTAGTAAAAGCAGATAGCCTTTCTGAAAAAACCCTTTATAGTAATGCAAAAACATGGTTAGTTGCGAATGGCTATCATATCACCAGCTCTCAGGCAGATTCGCTTGCCGGAAAATTAACGGCCACGACTGAATTACCTGTATATGCCAGAGGATATCTTTTTAAAAAGATCCATGGGAAAATAGCCTATACAGCCACTATAGAGATTAAAGAAAATAAATACCGGTATAATTTCAGCCATTTTGTGTTCCAGTATCACAAAGAAGACAGGAATTATAAAATGGTTCCTACTGGCAAAACCAAGCCTCTGGAAGAAGAAAATGCTTCCGGATGGCAAGCTTTATGGGAAAATCATCTGAAATATACTTACACCGCTGTGAATAACAGCATAGCCACACTAAAAGCAGCGATGCTTGCCAAACCAGAAGTAAAAAAGGAACCTGCTATAACAGCTAAAAAATCTACTTCTGCAGATTGGTAACTACCAGATATCAGCTACCCCTCAACTAATTTCCTACCTTACTTGTGCTATATACAGCATACTATTAATCAATCTTTAAGTAATCCCTGTCAAGCTAGAGAGGCCTGACAGGGATTAACAGTGTATAAAGAGTTAAAAGCCCAAACCTATAGCAAAGCCTTGCACGGAATAGGAGAAGTTTCCCACTTCTTTTGCTGAACCAGTAGCCGTATCTATGGTATAAAGTTTAGTATTACTTCCGGAACTTAGTAAAGCATAGCCAATACCTTTTGTGCCGCTAATATCAAACCCATTGGCCGCTTCTACATTTACACCCAAGGCGCCTACTTCTACCAGAGTGCCATTATTCGGCGGATTCTGCAGATACAATTTATCGGTGTTTGTATCTATATTGAAGAGCATAGTGGCAGTAGCTCCAGCAAAATTGTTCGTGTACGCAGAAGCTGTAACAGCCGGTGTTCCAGGATTCAGCATTCCATCCACTAATACCGAACCATCATTGGGATTGTAGCGCAGATTCTGTCCGGTATTGGAAATGATACGGATACGGTCAACAGTGGGATTGAAGTCAAATCCGAAATGAGTGCCTTGCAGAGGTACACTCAATGTACCATTAATGGCAGCAGCCCCTGATGAAGTATTAAGCGTATAAATTGTACCAGATGTTCCTAAAGCAAACAGTTGTCCATTCAGCGGACGGAAATCAATACCTGCAATTTTATCACCCGGAGTCATGCCAGAAATAGGTTTGGATACTGTAGCAGCTGTATTATTGGGATTAAATACCAGCAAATGGTTGGTGGCATCTACAGCATAGGCAACAGGTTCGGTAGGTATAGCAATACCAGTATACATGTCATCTTTGGTAAAGCTGGTAATTTTTTTAGCTTTTCCATTAGTCAGATCCACTGTAAATAAAATAGCTTTTTTGTTTACCTCAAATAATCCAAGGGCCGTACCATCTTTAGCCGCAATATCAAAACCCCCTTCCCCTTCTATTTTCAATCCTAAAGAACCTACTTCTACCAGTGTTCCGTCATTCGGCGGTATTTGTTTGAACAATTTCTGTGTGCTAAGATCCAGATTATATAAGGTAGTAGAAGTGGCACCAGCTATAGTATTGTCATACGCAGAAGCAGCTAGTTGAGCACCTGCCTGTCCGTTAATTGGTCCATCTACAGCTGCTACAGCTCCTGTTTCCGGATTCAACCGCAGATTTTGTCCGGAACTGGTAACTACCCGGATGCGGTCTACAGTAGGATTAAAGTCAAATCCGGCAATATTTCCCTCAAGCATTGGAGAAAACGGATCTGAGCCGATCATCCTGGCACTACCTGTTTCAGGGTTTATCACATACAACCGGCTGGTGCTGCTCAGGCCGTACAATTGGCCAGTAGCCGGACGGAAATCAATGGCTAGTATCTTCTCTCCAGCCTGCAAACCTGTAATAGTAGCCGAGTTAAGTACCTTCTCCGGATTATCAGTCGAAATTTTATCCAGCGATACACCACTGGCTAAGGCATAGAAAGTAATAGATAACTTATCGGGGTTGTTGCCAGTACCTGGGAAGGGGAAATTTAATAAGTCATCTTTCTGGCAGGCTGCTAATGCAAGCATAAGCATAGTAACGGCTAATCCTTTGTGGAGCTTGAAAAGTTTTTTCATAGATAAAAGATTTGATGGTTTTAATGGATTGTGCGATACCTACGTCCTGAATGATAAAGCGGATTGTATGGCAGAAAAATAAGTTAACTACCCTCTTTTCCATGCTATAAATTTTCAGCGGATGGCAAGCAAGTATTTACATACATAGTCAGGTAGCCTGCTTCCCCCTTCCGGCAACTCTGCGTATATTTGAAGCTTTACAACCTCATTCCTTTTCATTCTAATGAAGAAAACCATTGCTCTTATTCTCTCCTTACTAACTACCGGATTCGCAGATGCACAAGAAAAAGACAAGAAATGGGATGTAGCCAATCCTGGTGGCTCATTCAAAGAAATAACATTTACTACCAATGAAGGTACCTGGATGAACCTGGATACTAGCCCCGATGGCAAAGAACTGGTGTTTGATATGCTGGGAGATATTTACAGCATGCCCACTACAGGAGGCGAAGCCAAAGTCCTCCGCAGCGGATTGCCTTTTGAAGTGCAGCCCCGCTTCAGCCCGGATGGCAAAAAAATATCCTTTACCAGCGACGCGGCCGGAGGCGATAATATATGGGTAATGAACCGCGATGGTTCGGGTGCAAAGCAAATTACCAAAGAAAGTTTCCGCCTGCTGAACAATGCCATCTGGACACCGGATGGGCAGTACCTCATTGCCAGAAAACACTTTACGGCTACCCGTTCTCTGGGAGCCGGTGAATTATGGATGTACCACAGCAGTGGTGGTGAAGGCTTACAGCTGACCAAACGCAAAAACGACCAGCAAGACGTGAATGAACCTACCATTTCTCCGGATGGCCGATATGTGTACTACGCGGAAGATATGTATCCTGGTGGCTTTTTCCAGTATAATAAAGACCCCAATAGCCAGATTTATGTTATTAAACAATTCGACCGGCAGACTGGCAAAACAGAAGATGTGATTAGTGGGCCTGGCGGAGCTGCCCGCCCGCAAATTTCCCGGGATGGCAAAAAACTAGCCTTTGTCCGCCGTGTCCGCGAAAAAAGTGTCCTCTACCTGCACGACTTACAAACCGGCGAAGAATGGCCTTTGTTTGATGGGCTAAGCAAAGATCAGCAGGAAGCCTGGGCTATTTTTGGCGTATATACCAACTTTAACTGGATGCCGGACAATACGCATATCATTATCTGGGGCAAAGGTAAATTCTGGAAAGTAAATGCCTCGAATGGCACTGCCACCGAAATACCTTTTACTGTACAAGCCAAACACCAGATAGCAGAAGCCGTACGGTTTTCACAGGAAGTAGCCCCAGATAATTTCACAGCCAAAGCTATCCGGCATGCGGTAACTTCCCCGGATGAAAAGCTGCTGCTATTCAACGCGGCCGGCTATTTATGGAAAAAAGAACTGCCCAATGGTACACCAGTCCGCCTGACCAATGCCACAGATTTTGAGTTTGAACCCTCTTTTTCTCCCAAAGGCGACGAACTTGTCTATGTTACCTGGAACGATGAGCAAAGCGGGGCTATATACAAGCTCAACATAAAAAACAGCAAAGCCAAACCTGTAAAAATCACTACTGGCAAAGGCATTTACCGTACGCCTTCCTATTCGCCAGACGGTAAGCAATTAGTATTTATCCGCGAAACTGGTAATGCGGCTCAAGGTTTTACCCATACCAAAGATGCCGGCATTTACCGGATGCCAGCTGCCGGAGGGGAAGCTACATTGGTTATTGACGCAGGTTCTTCGCCCAGGTTTAATGCCACCGGTACCCGCATTTTTTACCAGACTGGCGGAGGATTAGAAAAAGCTTTTAAAAGTGCAGACTTGAACGGGAAAGATGAAATAGTCCATTTCACGTCTAAATATGCCAATCAATTTGTTCCAAGTCCGGATGATAAGTGGATAGCTTTTACCGAACTTTTTAAGGCCTACATTGCTCCCATGCCCCAATCCGGCCAAATTATAGATCTGACCAATACTACTAAAGCGGTACCCGTAGCCCAGGTAAGCCGCGATGCCGGAATTAATTTACACTGGTCTGCAGATAGCAAGAAATTACACTGGACCCTGGGTGAAGAATATTTTACCAACGACCTGAAAAACCGCTTCACGTTTGTAGAAGGAGCATCGGATAGCCTCCCTCCCATTGACACTACTGGACTCAAAATAAATCTGGTAGTAAAGTCAGACAAACCCGAAGGACAGATAGCACTGAAAGGTGCCCGGATCATTACCATGAATGGTGAGGAAGTGATAGAAAATGGAACCATCGTTGTA
The DNA here is from genome assembly GCF_030503435.1 of Rhodocytophaga aerolata. Lineage (GTDB taxonomy): Bacteria > Bacteroidota > Bacteroidia > Cytophagales > 172606-1 > Rhodocytophaga > Rhodocytophaga aerolata. Next base: position 97,063 of record NZ_JAUKPO010000024.1, on the reverse strand, counting down.
GAGGGAAACCGCATTATAGCTATTGGCACTTCGGCAGCGGTACAAATTCCGGCAAAAGCCAAGGTTATAGACGTAACAGGTAAAACCATTATGCCCGGGATTGTAGATGTACATGCCCACATGGGTACTTTCCGGCAGGGGTTAAGTCCGCAGAAGCAGCCTTCCTATTATGCCAACCTGGCCTATGGAGTTACTACCACGCATGATCCTTCTTCCAATACCGAAATGGTATTTTCCCAGTCAGAAATGGTAAAAGCCGGGAATATGATAGGCCCCCGGATTTATTCAACTGGTACCGTATTATATGGAGCGGATGGAGATTTCAAAGCCGTAATTAATACCCTGGAAGATGCCCGTTCAGCCTTACGAAGAACCAAAGCTTTTGGTGCGTTTTCGGTAAAAAGCTATAACCAACCCCGCCGGGAGCAGCGTCAGCAGGTAATTCAGGCGGCCAGAGAGCTGAATATGCTGGTAGTACCGGAAGGTGGTTCGCACTTCTTCCACAACATGTCCATGATTCTGGATGGCCACACAGGCATTGAACACAACATTCCAGTTGCTCCCCTATATACCGATGTACTAAAACTCTGGAGTGCCAGCAAAACCGGCTACACCCCTACCTTGATTGTGAACTATGGCGGATTGAATGGAGAATATTATTGGTATCAGAAAACGAATGTATGGGAAAAAGAGCGGTTATTAAACTTCACTCCCCGGTCCGTAGTTGATTCCCGGTCCCGCCACCGCACCATGGTTCCCGATGAAGAATATACCAACGGCCATATTCTGGTGTCTCAGTCTTGCAAAAAACTCACCGATGCCGGAGTAAAAGTAAACCTGGGAGCCCATGGTCAATTACAGGGATTAGGCGCACACTGGGAGCTGTGGATGTTACAACAAGGCGGTATGTCGAATATGGAAGCCTTACGGGCAGCTACCCTGAATGGGGCTGAATATTTAGGCCTGGATAAAGACCTGGGTTCATTAGCCAAAGGCAAGCTGGCAGACTTAATTATTCTGGAAAAAAATCCGTTAGAAAATATTCAGCATACCGAATCTATTCAATACACTATGATTAATGGCCGCTTGCTGGAATCGGAAACCCTGAATGAAGTAGGAAATTATGACCGCAAGCGTAGCAAGTTCTATTGGGAAAACACCCGCTACAGTCAGGCTTTCCCCTGGCACGAAGATTCGCATAGCTTTATGGAAAGCAATTGCAGTTGCCGGCATTGATTTTTTCTTTGGAACACACCACGGTGTGTTCCAACTTGAATAGCCACAAAGAATTTGATAGTATTCCAAAAACTCAGATTAACAATCCTAAATTTCCAGTAGAAGAGTTATTTGGAATCTGGACGACTGATTCTGATGGACCGCATGCTGACTTCAGATTAGATAGTAACTCTTTTTATGTTGTGGATTATGATGCCAATGGCGGTATGTCCTATATTTTAAAAGAAGATTCTTTGATTATCTTTTTCAATGAGTTTACAAGTAAAAATAAGTTACTCAAGGTTGATAAAGATAGTTTAATACTCGGAAGTGAAGATGGAATAACAAGAAATATTAGATGAAAAGATTAATTGGTTCATCTTATGCATAGGTTGAAATACAAACCACAATGAAAATCATTCATTCATCACAATACTGCCCGCTTTCCCAGCTCAATTACTTCCAGATTACTTACCTTCTTGGCATTAATATCAAACCGCAGCAAAGTTCGCATGTGGTGGAAGCCATGTTTGCCGGCGGCTCCCGGATTCATATATAACAGCTTATTATGCTTCGGATCAGGCATTACCTTGAGAATATGGGAATGGCCGCAGATAAAGATATGGGGAATATAGGTTTTAAATGCGTTTAATATTTGTGGATTGTATTTAGGCGGATAGCCGCCAATATGCGTAATCCATACCTCCAGGCCTTCACAGACAAACTTCTGATCTTTGGGATAAGAAATTCTGATTTGCTGGTCATCAATATTGCCATACACGGCCCGCACAGGCTTAAAAGCTTCCAGGCGTTGAATAAGCTCCAGGCTGCCAATATCCCCGGCATGCCATAGTTCATCACAAGGTTCAAAGTAAGAAAATACCTGCTCATCCAGGTATCCGTGTGTGTCCGAAATCAGTCCAATTTTCATAGTGGGTAATACGTATGCAGAAGAACTACGATACGCCGGTAATCAGGCAAAAGTAAGCTACTTCCCTTATTTTATTCACTTTTTTCAACTTTATTGTTCGTAACCCTTACAAACACCTGTTAGCTTTCAGCTCAGGAGGAACTTTGGTAAGCCGTTTCGTTTTATATTTACACAACAAACTAACTCATTTTCTATACATACCTTTCCCATGCGTAAAACAGCCGTTTTGAATGTAGTAGGACTAACTCCCGGATTGATTGGAGAGCATACGCCGTTCCTGAAGCAATGGTCAGAAAAAGCCCATGTTACACCCATTATGCCCATTGTTCCGGCAGTAACCTGTTCTGTACAGTCTACCTACCTTACCGGCAACACTCCTGATGTGCATGGCATTGTGGCAAACGGCTGGTATTTCCGGGATGAATGTGAGATTAAATTATGGCGGCAATCCAACAAACTGGTAGAGGCTTCTAAAATATGGGATGCGGCCAGGCAGGAAGATCCTAATTTTACCTGTGCCAATATGTTCTGGTGGTACAATATGTATTCTACCGTAGATTATGCCGTTACACCCCGTCCGCAATACCTGGCCGATGGCCGCAAAATGCCAGACTGTTACTCGCAGCCTGCCACGCTGCGGGATAAATTACAAGCTGCTTTAGGCACCTTCCCCTTATTTGATTTCTGGGGGCCACGTACCACTATCCGTTCCAGTAAATGGATTGCCGATGCCTCCAAGCTGGTAGACGAATGGCACAACCCGACGCTCACCTTAATTTACCTGCCTCACCTGGATTATAATATTCAGCGGCATGGGCCAGATCTTTCTAAAATTTCCAAAGACTTGCAGGAGATTGATGAAGTTTGCAAAGACCTGATCGAATTCTATGAAAAGAGAGGAGCCCAGGTAGTCGTGCTATCCGAATACGGCATCACGCCCGTAAACCGCCCGGTGCACCTGAACCGGGTATTGCGGGAGAAAGGTTACATAGCCATACGGGAAGAACGCGGCCTGGAACTACTGGATGCAGGCGTAAGTAAAGCTTTTGCCATGGCCGACCACCAGGTGGCACATGTGTATATAAATGATAAGAGCAAAATAAACGAGGTACGAAAGCTGCTAGAGGCTGTGCCAGGCGTAGAAGCTGTTTGGGGCGAAGAAGAAAAGAAACAGCATCACCTGAATCATCCGCGGGCGGGAGAACTGGTAGCCATTGCCGATAAAAATGCCTGGTTTACCTATTACTACTGGCTAGATGATGCCAAAGCGCCCGACTTTGCCCGCATAGTCGATATACATAAAAAACCTGGCTACGACCCGGTAGAGATGTTTGCTGACCCTAGCATCAATATGCTGCCGCTGAAAGTGGGCGTGAAAGTGCTAAAGAAAAAGCTCGGCTTCCGGATGCTAATGGACATTATTCCCCTGGATGCAACCCTGGTAAAAGGCTCGCATGGCCGTTATCCCGATGATCCCAAGGATGGACCTCTACTGATTACCAAACATGCTATGGGACTGCCAACTACACAAATGCAAGCCGCACAAGTTTACGATGTATTACTGGCACATTTGCGGGGAGAAGCAAAAGAGTCGGCAGGATATCAAAAAGTATCTTCTACTAAATAAGTTTTCCGGATTATTACAGATATTGCAGAAAGATTAATCAGCCAAATAGCACATAAACCCATTAGCACATCACCTATGTTTGTACACACCGTTTATTTCTGGTTTAAAGATTCTGCTACTGCACAGGACAGAACATTTTTTGAGCAGCATTTGCAACAGCTAGCTAAAATTGAACATATCCAAACGGCTTATCTGGGAGTTCCGGCTCCTACCAGGCGTGAGGTAATAGATAGTTCCTATGATTATTCCATTACGTTTGTCTTTGAGAGCCAGAAAGAGCATGACCTGTATCAGCCGCATCCCAAACACAAAGAATTTGTAGAAAAATGCTCGCATCTTTGGCAAAAGGTGCAGGTATACGATGCCATCCCATTCAGCAAATAAATGCATTTTACATTGTCCAATATAGCCTGACAGCCAGTTCTGTCAGGCTATTTTTCTATAGTATCTTTCTGAAAACTAACGGCTTACTTACATCTCTCAGTCACAATATGTAATTACACAAAATACTTCCGGCAGGCACATAGATTTGTAGAAGCAACAACCTCTACATATGAAAAATATCTATAAAGTATTCTATCTGCTGCCTGTGGTGTTTCTGAGCAGTTGTATGACCAGTACGTATCTGAAAGTGATGCGGCCGGCACAAGTAACCATTGCTCCCCACATTAAGAAAGTAGCCATCGTAAACCGGACCATTCCGGAAAACAAAGTAGCCAACGTAGTAGAAGGTTTTCTCACAGGTGAGTTTCCCGGACAGGATAAACAAAATATACAGGCAGCTATGGGCGGTTTGCAAGAAAACTTACGCAACTCTCCGCGGTATGAAATGATTGTGACGAATGAAGAATTAAAGGGTTCTGGCTCAGGCGGTTCTTTTCCGGTACCGCTACAGTGGACGTTAGTAAATGAACTCAGCCTGAAATACCAGGCTGATGCGATACTAGCCATAGAAACCTACGACTCTGATTTTATAGTCACCAAAGGCAGCAAAAACACCAAGAAAGTCACTGAAAAGGGAGATACGATTCTGGTTCCGGAATATTATGCAGAAGGTGTGGCTACGGTTAAAATCGGCTACCGTTTATACGACGCAAAACAAAAAACCATTACCGACCAGTATCACCTTAACCGGAACAACCGCTGGTATGCCAAAGGAAATTCCATACAAGATGCCGTGGTGCAGTTAATTGATTCTAAAGCTGCCATCCAGAAGGTAAGCCACATGACTGGCTTAGCCTATGGAGCCAGAATTTCTCCTACCTGGTATACCGTAGAACGGGAATTTTATAAGAAGTCAAAGAAAGATGCCAATTTTGGGATAGGTTCCCGCAGAGCCCGGGTAAACGATTGGGAAGGAGCCGCTGATTATTGGCTAAAAGCAACCCAATCACCCAATGCCAAGGTAGCCGGTAAAGCAGCTTTTAATCTGGCTCTGGCCTATGAAGTACTAGGCGACCTGGAAAATGCGAAAACTTGGGTGAACAGATCTTATACTGATTTTGGTAATAAGAAAGCCCGCCGGTATGCCAGCGTATTAGATCAGCGTCAGTGGGAAGCGCAGAAGCTTGCGCAGCAATTGCAGAATTAAACAGCGGTACCTACACTTATATAGAAACACAAAGCCGGTTGTCTGTTGAGGCGACCGGCTTTCTTTGTTTTATTGCTTTAAAATAAACCATTCCTGCATTGCTGGCGTTAATCTTCGAAAACATACCTACTCACTCAGTCTTATTTTTCTCGTATGACGCCACAGCCGGAATCTATTAAAGGATTGCTTGAATTTCTTCCACTTCTCCAAAATACGTCTCCAGAGTATTCCCGCATTGGGTATTGGGGAGATATGAGCAGCCGGGTAAGTGCTTCTACCGCCAGAGATCTATTTCAATATCTACATAACAACGGATTTGTTTTGAAGGACTTCGACTGGGAAGCCTGGAGCGATGAGGCGGTAACTTATCTGGAAAACCGGCAAAAATTACAAACGGCCGATATATTTACCCTCTACCAAATTATTACCACCCACCTGCGGGCCGACCAGTTTGTAGAAGGTCATTACGATGCAATTATCGAAAATGGCTTTTTGGCCGATATCTTGGCTAGAATGGAACAGCTTACAAGGCCATAAGCCTAAAACAAGAAAACTACGGGTATATCTTTAGCAGAAAGAAACATTCTGTACTGGTTTTTCCTTATAGATAGTATACATTAGTTTCTTTTATGAAAAGTGCTTATTCTAATGACCTGTTGCAGACTATGCGTCAACAAACCGACCCATTGGCAGACCAGGTAATTGAACATTTATTTACAACCGGGAATGCGGGAGCCGTAAGCCAGCTGATAGCAGCTATTGCCAGAAATACTGACCACCTGCCAGCTGCACACGCTGAGCCCGTTATACAATTTTTCCACCAAACAGCTACTTTACCTGCCTGGGTAAATGCAAAAAAGCTAGAAGCAGGAGCCCGGTTTTTTGATCAGCATGTACAACCCATTTTATCTATTTTAGGTAGCCTTTCATTACCCTATTGTTATGCTGCCGCCGATGGTGCTCAGGTATTGTATCTATCGCAACGGATTCGGAAAGATACCCGCAAACGCCTGGCTGAAACCGGGCAATTTGTACTAACGGTAGCTACTAGCGGCGCATTTTCCGGAAAAGGGAATGGTATAAATACCATACAGAGAGTGCGGTTGATGCATGCAGCAGTCCGGTTTCATGTGCTACAAAGCAGGCAATGGAATGATGCCTGGGGCAAACCTATTAACCAGGAAGATATGGCCGGCACTAACCTGGCTTTTTCCTACATCGTGCTGGAAGGTTTGCAGAAACTAGGTGTGTATTATACCTCTGAAGAGGCAGAAGCGTATCTACACGTATGGAATGTTATTGGCTTTTTATTAGGGGTTGAGGAAAAATTGCTGCCTGCCTCCATGAAAGAAGCCTATTTGCTTGATAAACTTATTACCCGGAGACATTTCCGCAAATCGGAAGCCGGCATAGAGTTGACAAAATCCCTGCTTACCTGTTTTGATGAAATTACGCCTACTGCCGCTCTGAAAGCATTTAATCCTTCGTTTATGCGATTTTTATTAGGCAGCAAAGTAGCAGATCTACTGGAAGTACCGCAATCCAATCTTACCAACCTTTTACTCACTCCCATCAAGGCAGTAAGTTATGCCACAAGTATAGCAGGAAACTTCTCCGGAAAAAGCTATAACCAGGCTAGTAAACTGATGCTGCAACTTATGGAGGAAGAAAACGGCAAAGCAGATTTTAAACTGCCTGCTTCCTTAAATTAATCCTTATAGAAAGAAATTTGCCCATATGAAAGTACATAGGCTATACAGATTCTATATTTTTTTGTACTAAACCTTGAAAATGAGTCATTTATTCATTTTATTAGATAGCAATTCCGGCTACTAGCTATAAACTTGCCAGGTCTGTCAGGTTTAGCTGCTTTTGCCGTTAATTTTTAGAAGGAACAGCGTTTTGTATCAGGCAATTTTACAAGAATACAGTTCTGTTCAATGACCCTAACCCCTAACACCTATGAATGTATTACCTACCTCCATTTCTGAAAAATCCAATTTCACCGATACACTCACGAAAATCTTTGAAAAGCAACGGGCACATAAAGACTATATCCGGCAAACCACGGCCAGCCAGCGAATAGAAAAACTTCATAGACTAAAAAACTGGTTATTTACCAACCGGGTACTGATCCACGAAGCCTTGTACGACGATTTCCGCAAACCAGCAGCAGAAGTAGACAGCACCGAAATATACCCGGTAAAAGCAGAAATAGACCATACCACAGCTCATTTGCGGCAATGGATGAAACCCACGAAAGTAGCTACTCCCATAGCGCTGCTAGGTTCTAGCTCGTATATTCAGTACGAGCCCAAAGGCGTATCCTTAATTATGGCTCCCTGGAACTTCCCCTTTAACCTGGCCATAGTACCTTTAGTTTCGGCTATAGCTGCCGGATGCTGTGCCATAGTAAAGCCTTCTGAAATGACGCCTACTACATCTGCGCTGATTAAGAAAATGATTGGCGAACTGTTTAATGAAAATGAAGTAGCGGTAGCAGAAGGCGATGCAGAAGTAGCGCAAGCATTATTACGTCTCCCGTTCGATCATATTTTTTTCACTGGTAGCCCTCAGATTGGCAAAATCGTTATGAAAGCCGCTGCCGAAAACCTTACGTCGGTTACCCTGGAACTAGGCGGCAAGTCGCCGGTGGTGGTAGACCAGACGGCAGATATAGCGGATGCTGCCGAGAAAATAGTCTGGGGCAAATTTATGAATGCCGGTCAGATATGTGTATCTCCCGACTACCTGTTTGTACATAAAAGCAAAGAGGCAGAACTGGTGCAGGCACTAAAAAACGCCATTCAGAAGTTGTTTGCAGGCAATGCCAGTTCCATTGCTAACTCTCCGGATTATGCCAGAATTGTAAATGCCCTGCACCGCAAACGTTTACAAAATCTGATAAGCGATGCGGTGCAAAAAGGGGCGCAGGTGGCTGCCGGAGGAGAAATACTTGAAGATGAAAACTATATTGCGCCTACGCTGCTAACCCGGGTAAATGCCTATATGCAGGTAATGCAGGAAGAAATTTTCGGGCCTGTACTCCCCATACTGACTTTTGAGGAGCTAGAGCAGGTAACTAACTTTATCAAGTTACGCGATAAACCCCTGGCTCTATATGTATTTAGCCAGAGCAACAAAAACACTGATTTTATTTTAAATAATACGTCTTCTGGCGGTGTTTGCATTAACGAGTGTGTATTGCACTACACCAACCCGCATTTGCCTTTTGGCGGTGTAAACACCAGTGGCATCGGAAAAGCGCACGGCCACTACGGATTTTTAGATTTTTCTAATCAGAAAGCTGTCCTGAAGCAGCGTACCGGTTTTACTTCGATAAAAATGATTTACCCGCCTTATACAGATAAAGTGAAGCGCTTGGTAAAACTCTTTGTCCGCTGGTTTTAACTTAGCTGATAATTGTATTTTATACATCTACAGTGACAGAGCTTGTAGATAGGCTCTGTCACTGTAGAATAAAAGATAGGGAGGGGCTCACTATGAACCCAACTGCCTGGAAAAGTGTACATGATCCCATGTAATCCGGATATCGTCTATTTGGTTATCTTCATTAAAATGAAAGATAAAAATGTGGTCACTGTCAAAACGCAAACCTTTACTAACTATACCGGCAAAATCTTTGGCCTGCGTACCAAATATTTTTACCTGGCAGGTTACATTTCCAGCAGTATCCACTTTAGTAGATGTAACGGTATTATCCAAATCCGGAAAACACTCCATCAGCAGTAACCACAGATTTCTGCCAAACTCTTTAATTTTACCTTTGCCTGCCTCTCCCAAGGAGGTAAAATGTACCGTTCCTTCCTCTGTACATAAGCTCAGCATCCGCTCAACATCCATTTCCTGGTAAGCTGAAAAAAATTCAATAGCCATCCCCTGACGACTCAGGTCAGTAAGACTTTGTTTGATCTTAGTTGTTTGCATAAGAAAAAATATAGTAAGAGTGAATACCTATCGAATACTTACCATCCACGATATTGCGGAGGTTTAATGCCTTTTGCCCGCAGATAAATCAATGCCTGTGAACGGTGGTGTGTACTATGATCGCGGATAAAATATACAATCTCTTTCTTAGTAAGTTCTATACCCAGAAAATCAATCATCACTTTCTGATTCAACTCTTCTTCTGCTAAGGAATCTACAGCAGTTCCCATATAATCGAAAGAACGGCTCAGAAAGTCTATGATTTCGGCTTTAGTTTGAATACCCTTCCCATCTTCCAGAGGACATGGCTCTCCGGTAAGGAAGCCTGCACATAGCATATTAGTCGCCTGGGCAAGGTGAACCATTTGTTGGGCAAATGTACGTATTTCGTTAACCGGTGCATACGAATAATGCTCTTCGGGCATGGCTTCTGCCATATCTATTGTATAATTCTTTGCACGCTCCCACAAGGGAACAAAAGATGCACTAAAAGAAACAGTGTCTTGTGTTAGAGTTGGGGTGTTAGTAAGTGACATAAAATAGTGAATTAAATTAAGCTTATAAAAAAAAAGAAGTTAGGGAATTTATGACAGAGGGTTAGCCGGCTGATAATGAATATACTATGTTTACCAGTCAGAAGCAAACGATTAGTGGACCACATTTAATCAGCTGAAGCAGGCATAATCCGGATATTTCCTTCAAAAGACAAATTATCAGGGTTTACCATCTGGCCTTCTTCGTGTACCTGAGCACCTACCTGCCAGCCTTGGATAATTGTGCCATTCATCACAACTTTTCCGGTTTTGGTATTCAAAATACCTTTAAGCCGGGCAGTAAAAGAATACTGGGCGTCATCGGCCTCCACTATCCAGTCGAACTCTACGTGCCATATACTACCCTGACCAGGATCATTGAGAAGTACCGTAGTCAGACTTCCCTGTATGTCGCCGGCTACGGTACCCATCCAAGTGTTAGCTCCTGCAATGCTTTTAGCAAAGGTGAGATTAAGTGGAGCACTTTTTCTGGCATGCGCATCGGCTGCCTGCCTGGTTAGCTGAGGGTGTGGCATGTTCTGGTCCGCACAGCTCCAGCAAACCAGAGCCACCATAAAAAAGAGTAGTTTGTTCATAAGTTAGAAATAAAATATATAGGGAATTTAAGTATGACTGAGTTTAGTAGGCCGGGTTGGTGACTATACGAGGGTCGAAAAAGTTTTCCTGGTCAGTAATCATCCCATCATCATTCACCTTGAACCGGTCAATAATGCGTAGCAGCACCGGCGGATTGAGCAGGATTTCGCAATGAAATTCGATAGCTACGGCAGATAGATCTTTGTTAATAAAGGTATCGAGTACTTCTACCTGGCCAAGTAACCCTGGTAAGGGAGCCCACCAGGTACTGCGTACATTTTCTTTGCCATATACTGGGTTGGCCACCCCACCGGGACATAGAGGTGCCCGTAATACTACATCATCGGCATAAGGTATGCTTTCGAAGTTCTTTTTGCCCAGCCCTTCTGTTACATAATTCTGGGCTAAATTGTGCAGGACGGCAGCCCGTGCAGCGAGACTAGTATTGGTAGCAAGTAATGGAGCTTCCATAAATCAGGCGGTTAAGTAAACGATGGGATAAAATTACAGCCTAACCTGACAGAAGTATTGTAAAAGTGCGACAGAGAACGCTTATCTGTCTAAAAAATTAACCAGTTCTTTGTGTTGCTTATAATAGAGTGAAGGATTTTGCTGAATAAACTCTACAAAATCTTTAATAAAGTGAGACTGGTCATAAAAACCACCTTCATAAACTACATCCTGCCAGTCCGGATGTTTCTTTGCTACTAGTAATGAACAAACATGTCCCAAACGTTTGAGCCGGCAATAATACTTAGGAGAAAGCCCTACTTTGTAAATAAACTTCCGCTCAAACTGCCGCCGGTTAATATTCAGCAGCTGCGTTAATTCCTTTACAGATATGATTCCCTTTCTTTCCATAATAATATCCACGGCATAATCGACAGCATCGAGGCTAAACTTTTGTGTTAATACCTTTTTTAACAAATAAGCTTCTATCGCAGATATTTTACCAAAATGCGAGGTTGCATCTGCTACTTGCTCTGTTAACAAGCATACCTCCGGACCGAAAATTGAGTCTAAGGGAATCCGCTGATTGGTAATTTCGGGCATGGGAATACGAAAAATACTGGAAATAGCCGATGGCTTGAATACAACGCCGGCCATCCCTATTTTTCCGCTTAGCTGCAAATGATACGTAGCTGTAAGTTGCCCGGTGAGGAAACATAATGGAACCTGCTCCATTTGTTGCTTGCCATTTTCTGCTTTATACCGATCTCCGTAAACAAATACCATTGCTGTAAATCCGTTTGGCGGAGATTCTACCTGTATTGGGTCCATTAGTTTTTGTCCTTGCTCCCAGATATAATAGCACTCTACAAAAGGCTGCAAAGCGGCACAGGGTCGGTATTTACGATAAAGCATATAGCAAAGCCATGGGATAACTTTTCTTTTATAAAAGATACTCATTAAATTTTATTTAACAAACGCTCAGCAGGCAGATATTCTAATGGGTTACTATACTGACACGTTGATGAACAATTAACTATCTATATGATACAGGTGCCAAAGCCTGTATGAAGGGATATTTTAACACTTTGAAAGACAAGTTCGCCTAACAAGAAGCTTGGATGGAGTGTTACTTCTCAAGTACGGAAGGAAACAAAATCGTATTTTCAACCATAAGTTATTTATCCTTAGTATAAATCACATTTTCTTTTGGAATGCAGGGCTGTTCGTTCGTATGTTTGCAGAATAATATGGCCGTTCTATACAGCTATGTACCACAAACTACCAGCATGAAAGAATACACCTCCCTCCTGCTTAGCATACTGCTATTTCTAGGCAGTCTGTTTCCGCAAACAGATGTGGAGGAAGTGTTTAAAATTCCACAACTGCTGCCCCACTATCTGGAACATAAACAAACCGCCCAACTGGATTTTGACTTTCTGGATTTTCTGATTTTACACTACAGTCCCAGCTCCGATCATGCCCAGACGCCTCACCCGTCTACCAACATTCCCATGCATAACCATGTAATGACTGGCATGGCCTTTATTATGCCTGAGTTATTGCAGCTGGCTTTATATACCTTTAATTCTTGTACAATTTCCCAATCCATTTATAAGAACACCTATTCTTACCAGTTCGCCTATTCCTTTTTGCAACCTCCCCAGGGTAGCTAATTCCCTTTTGCTGCCATTCGTGTGATAAAGACATAGTCTATACATAATCGTATACGCCTCTTTGTTGCATTCTACCTGTACTAAGGAGTAAATCCGCAGATGGACAAGTAGTTCCAGGCAGTTCTCTCTGAGTTTCCACATTTTCAAATTTGCACACCCAGATCCCTATCTTTCTCATGATAGATGCCATTATTCATTTCAGTATAAAAAACAAACTCATCATCGGGTTATTTGTAGTAGCCTTAATTGCCTGGGGCATTTACTCCTTTAACCAGATTCCCATTGATGCAGTGCCGGATATAACCAATAACCAGGTACAGGTAATCACCCAATCGCCTTCGCTGGCAGCCCAGGAAGTAGAGCAGTTTATTACCTTTCCTCTGGAAACTTCCCTGCGCAATATTCCAGGCGTTATCGAAATCCGTTCCATTTCCCGCTTTGGCTTATCGGTAATTACGGTGGTATTTACAGACGATACCGATACATATCTAGCCAGGCAACTGGTAGCCGAACAGATTAAGATGGCGGAAGAAGACATTATGCCTGGCGTAGGTACCCCTACAATGGCTCCGGTAACCACAGGTTTAGGAGAAATCTACCAGTATGTGATCCGCCCGGAAAAGGGCTACGAGCAAAAGTATTCTGCCACCGAACTCCGTACGGTGCAAGACTGGATAGTGAAACGCCAGCTGGCTGGCGTACCTGGTGTGGTTGAGGTGAGCAGTTTTGGAGGTTTTCTGAAAGAATACGAGGTAAGTATAAACCCGGATAAACTGCGGGCCATGAATACCACTATCCCGGAAATTTACCAGGCTATCTCTGTAAATAATGCCAATACTGGTGGAAGCTACATTGAAAAAGGAAGCAATGCCTATTTTATCCGGGGCGAAGGCATGGTTAGCAATCTGCAAGACATCAGCAATATTGTAGTAAAGAACATGGAAGGAGTACCCATTCTGGTACGCGACCTGGCAGAGGTAACCTATGGACATGCGGTACGGTATGGTGCCATGACACGCAACGGAGAAGGCGAAGTAGTAGGCGGCATTGTACTAATGCTAAAAGGAGCCAGTTCAGAAGCAGTTATTAATGGGGTGAAAGAACGGGTAGCGCAGATCCAGAAAACCTTGCCCGCCGGACTCATCATAGAACCTTTCCTGGACCGCACTACACTCATTGATAAAGCCATCCGGACGGTAAGCACCAACCTGATAGAAGGTGGCCTGATCGTTATTTTTGTACTAATCTTACTTTTAGGCAACTGGCGGGCTGGTGTGGTAGTAGCTTCTGTTATTCCGCTCTGTATGCTGTTTGCCCTCTCGATGCTGAATGTATTTGGTGTATCGGCCAACCTGATGAGCCTGGGAGCTATTGATTTTGGCCTGGTGGTAGATGGAGCCGTCATTATTGTAGAAGCCATGATTTTCCATATTGCACACACCCAGCTTAATGGCCAGAACGAAACGATGGACGACATTGCCAGAGATTCGGCCAGTAAAATGATGCGTTCTGCTTTGTTTGGCCAGTTAATCATCCTGATTGTGTATTTCCCCATTCTTTCCCTTACCGGCATTGAAGGGAAGATGTTCCGCCCCATGGCCATGGCTGTCAGTTTTGCCATTATAGGCGCAATGATTTTGTGTGTCACCTATGTACCAATGGTTTCTGCCCTGCTGCTGACAAAAAACATTAAAGAAGAAGGCACATTATCGCACAAAATTATGCATGCTCTGCACAAGGTATACGACCCTATTATCCGGATGGCCTTAAAAAGAAGAGTAGCCGTACTTGGTATGGCTGTGTTATTATTTCTTGGCAGCTTACTAATCTTCTTTTCTATGGGAGGCGAGTTTATTCCCAACCTGGATGAAGGAGACTTTGCGGTAGAAGTGCGGCTGGCACCCGGCTCTTCTTTATCGCAGACTATCAAAGTATCTACCGATGCAGAAAATATCCTTCTGAGGTTTCCTGAGGTAAAAGAAGTAATATCAAAAATAGGGACCGCTGAAATTCCCACCGATCCTATGCCGCTGGAGGCAAATGATTTGATGGTGATTTTGAAAGAAAAAGACGAGTGGACCACCGCAGCTACCAAAGATGGCCTGGCCGAAAAAATGGGTGCTGCGTTAGCTGTTATCCCCGGTGTAAACTTTGATTTTCAGCAGCCTATTCAAATGCGGTTTAATGAACTAATGACTGGCGTAAAATCAGATGTAGCCGTAAAAATATATGGCGAAGATTTGAATTTATTATTTCAGAAAGCCAATCAATCAGCTGCTTTACTGCGGAATATTCCGGGAGTAGCCGATCTAAAGGTAGAACAGATTATCGGTCTGCCGCAGATGCTGGTTTCGTACAAACGCGACAAAATAGCTCAATATGGCGTTAACATTGCCGACCTGAATACTATTCTTAAAACAGCTTTTGCCGGAGAAGCCGCCGGTGTCGTGTTTGAAGGCGAGAAACGCTTCGACCTGGTAGTCCGGCTGAATGCCGCCTTCCGTACCGATATAGAAAACATCCGTAATCTGTTTGTAGAACTACCCAATGGCCACAAAGTACCCTTCGGAGAGCTGGCAGACATTTCCTACAAAGAAGCCCCGATGCAAATTTCCCGCGACAATGCCAGAAGACGCATTACCGTAGGCTTAAACGTGCGGAACCGGGATGTGGAAAGCCTGGTGGAAGAAATAAGACAAGTACTGGAATCGAAGGTGGAGCTGCCGGCCGGCTATTATTTTACCTATGGCGGGCAGTTTGAAAACCTGCAGAATGCCAAAGCCCGCCTGAGTATAGCGGTACCAGTTTCATTGCTGCTCATTTTTGTCTTATTGTTCTTTACCTTCCACTCATTCAAGCAGTCACTGATGATTTATACAGCCATTCCATTATCGGCTATTGGCGGCATTATGGCTTTATGGTTGAGGGGAATGCCTTTTAGTATTTCGGCTGGTGTAGGCTTTATTGCTTTGTTTGGGGTAGCCGTATTAAATGGCATTGTACTGATCAGCTACTTTAATGACCTGGAAAAAGAAGGCGTAACGGATGTATATGAACGGATTTTAAAAGGTACAGCCGTGCGGTTCCGGCCGGTTGTAATGACGGCGGCAGTGGCTTCCTTAGGTTTCCTTCCGATGGCTTTATCTGGTTCGGCAGGTGCCGAAGTTCAGCGGCCACTGGCAACCGTAGTCATTGGTGGGCTCATTTCTGCTACCTTGCTTACGCTGGTGGTGCTGCCAGTACTCTATAGTTTTTTCTCCAAAGGAAAATCTGAAGATGCTACCGGACAAATTGCTACAGGTGGCGTAAAGCTAACTATCATAAGTCTATTTATTCTGGGAAGTATCATCGGAAGTACTGTCCCTGCCAAAGCCCAGACCAACAGGCAGGCCGCCCAGGTACTTTCCTTACCACAGGCCATTGACCTGGCTTTGCAGCAAAATCCCTTGCTTAAAGTATCCTCTTTGCAGGTAGAATCGCAACGGACCTTACGGAAAACAGCTTTTGATATTCCCAAAACGGCGGTTGAATACCAGTATGGACAGATCCAGGCGATGCCCAATGATTATTTACTGAATGTAACCCAGCAATTCGCTTTTCCGACCCTGTATGCCGCTCAGAGTAAACTTTCTTCTCATCTGGTAACAGAAGCTATGCGCAGGCAGGACGTGCAGAAAAACGAACTGGTGAAGCAGGTAAAGTCAGTTTATTACCGCCTGGTGCAGAATTATGCCCGCAGACAACTGTTGCAAGCGCAAGATAGTGTATATCAACGGTCGGCGCAGGCAGCGGCTGTCCGCTACCGTACCGGAGAAACCAACCAGCTGGAGCAGATTTCTGCCGAAACCCGGGCAAGAGATATCCGCAACAGGCAAATCCTGATTAATGCTGACATTGAGATACTTCGTCAGCAATTGCAAATTCTGCTGAATGCACCCCAGCCAGTTGGTATTGATACCCTAGCCACGCCAGCGAAACTATCTGCAGATAGCTCCATACTTAGCTCTTTAACAGTTACCAACAACCCAGTATTAGCCGTGCTGGAACAACAGGCACAAGTAAGTAAGCAGGCAATCAAAGTAGAAAGGCAACGGTTGCTGCCAGATTTTACAGTTGGTTACTTCAATCAGTCCATAGAAAAAGTGCCCAATTTTCATGTGGTGCAGGCAGGTATAGCTGTTCCGTTGTTCTTTGCTGCGCCGAAAGGCCGGATAGAAGCCGCCAGAATTGGAGAAGATATTAGCCGGACGCAACTAGCCTACCAGACAACCCAACTCAGCGGCGAGTTACACATGCTGAAACAGCAACTGCTTAGTTATACCAGCTCTACCCAGTATTATGAAACCTATGCCTTACCCCAGGCTGACCTGATTCTGCGCAACGCCGAACAAAGTTACCGGAGTGGAGACATAGATTATGTCACCTTTGTTCAGGAAGCTTTGCAGGCCTGGCAGATCAAAGAATCTTATCTGGATCAGCTGGAGGGCTATAACCAAACCGTGATTGCCATAGAAGCACTTACCGGGAACAATGAATAGCATACTCGATTCTTCCTACTACGTACTGATAATTAGTTAATTGATCTCATTTTTGAATATTATATATGCTGACTATTATAAACAACAAATCATTTTCTATGCGGATCAAAAGCAGCAATCATATGTCTGCCTCCGATACAGCACTAGGCCACAAATTTCCTGTATACTTCTTCTTTTTGGCTGTAGCCCTGGCAATCGTTTCTTGTTCTCCTATGGAAGAAGAGGAGCAGGAAGGAAACACCCGGGAACAACCATCTGCTAAAGCAGCAGATGAAGTACGGCTTACGAGCCAACAGGTAAAACAGGCTGGAATCGAAATTGGCGGCTTCGATCAGCGGACCATGAATACAGAGATAAAAGCGAATGGCGTGGTAGATATTCCTCCGCAGAACATGGCCTCGGTAAGTGCCCATATGGGTGGTTTTGTCAAATACACAGAACTGTTGCCTGGCGATAAAGTAAAAAAAGGGCAAACATTAGCTATACTCGAACATCCTAGTTACATCACCCTGCAACAAGAGTATTTGCAAGCACTAAGCCGCCTGGGTTATCTACAAAAAGACCTGGAAAGGCAAACTGAACTGGAGAAAGAAAATGTAGGGGCTAAACGAAAGCTGCAACAAGCCGAATCTGATTATGCCATTACTAAAGCGCAGGTACAAGGCTTAAAAGCACAATTGCAAATGATTGGCATATCCATCCCTTCACTGGAAAAAGGTACCATTGCCCGCACCGTTTCTTTACCCTCCCCTATTAGCGGCTATGTAAAGTCTGTGCATGTAAATATTGGCAAGTATGTAAACCCTACCGATGTGCTGTTTGAAATTGTAAATAAAGAGCATATGCACATAGAGTTACAGGTATTTGAGAAAGATGCAGCTAAAGTAAAAGAAGGACAGCTGATTAAGTTTACTGTACCACAAGCTGGTGCAGAGGAAATGGCTGCAAAAATTTACCTGGTGGGCAAAGTATTTGAAGGAGAGAGTAAATCTATTAATGTACACGGCCACATGGAACCAGAACGGGAAGACCTGCTGCCAGGCGCCTATATAACTGCCAGAATTATTACCGAACAACAAGCTATCGCTGCTTTACCGGAAGAGGCCGTTGTCTCACAAGGAGATAGTAGTTACATTTTTGTAGAGAAAGTAAACAGTTCAGGGAACCATACGTTTCAAAGAGTGCCAGTACGGATAGGTGTAGCAGAAGGAGGTTCTATAGCTGCATCTCCTATCATTCCTTTAGCAGACAGTATGCACATTGTTAAAAAAGGCACCTATTATTTGCAGGCGGCACTTAAAAACACCGAAGAATAAATAAGAAAAGGCTGCCTTTTGAGCAGCCTTTTCTTCATAGCACCTGTTTATACGTATTTACTTATCTAGAATTATTCATAGCGGATTACCATCACTACACGTCTGTTGAGGGCACGACCTTTATCTGTACCGTTGTCAGCTACTGGTCTGTTTTCTCCATATCCATCGGTAGTCATGCGGTCTTCGCCTACGCCTCGTTGAGCCAGGTACCGTTTTACAGAAGCAGATCGGTTCTGAGACAGCAGTAAGTTTGCCTGATCTTCCCCTACATCATCTGTATGGCCTTCCAGATATAGTAACGCTTTGGGGTTGTTTATCAGTACAGTAGCCAGATCATTTAATGAACTGAATGATGAAGATTTGATCACATCTTTGCCTGTTTCGAACAATAAGTTTTCAAATGCTTTTTTCAGCGCAGCTTTTTCTTCCGCTTTAATCTCCGGACATCCTTTGTTGGCAATTATTCCCGGCACATCTACACACAAATCATCGTCATCAAATACGCCGTCGCCGTCAGAATCTTTTTTGGGAGGAGCCGGGCAGCCAGCAAAACGAATAGGACCTGGCACTTCCGGACATTTATCTATATTATCTTTTACGCCATCGTTATCTTTGTCTCCCCAGGGGCAGCCAAAGTTTTCTTTCGGACCTGGTTCTGTAATACATTTATCTTCATAATCATACATGCCATCAAAATCGGTGTCATATGGACAGCCGAAAGGCGTTACTTTTTCTCCTTGCGGCGTGTTCGGGCACTTGTCTCTTCCGTTTGGTACGCCATCCTTATCGTCATCGTAATTGTAATAAGGAGAAACATAGGGTTTCGCTTCCGTCTTTGATTTCTTGGAGTCCCGTTTTGTGTCTGCATTGGCTTGATTTGAGGATTCTTCTATGGCTACAGTGGCCTCCTGAGCTACAGCGGCCGTGCATAGCGACAGACAAAAACAAGCGATTAGGGAACGTACTAATTCACGCATAGTTTACTGGTTTTGAGTAAGTATATTTTCAGAACTAATCGAAACTATTAATATTCTCAGGGATCAGAAAATTAGCTGCCGCCAGGGGTGTTGAAAGCATGTAAGAAACATAGGTTCTCCTAAAATAAAGCAAAGGCTTCTCTGTTTTTCCTCTCATCTCCTAACCGGTGACTGATTTTAGCCTACATGAATATATCAAGAGGATTCATCCATTATACTACTTGCTAAATAGGGAGCTTATTGTCCTTTGTTTGTAATAGCAGCATTAGCTATTTTTTTGAGGAAAGCTTTTTACTTGTTTGGAGGTGGGTTTTTACATAGTTTGCCTACAAATTTCCTTCAATGTATTTGCAGGCTGCTCTGCAAGACACCAAAAAGTTTATATATGCATCTACGCTTAACATCTGTGTTTACTCAGTCATTCCGGTCTTCCTGGTATATTGTTTTATTAGTGCTGCTTGCGCAAGCAGCCTGGAGCCAGCAGAAAACTTCCTATGAAATTTCGTTCGAGAATGCCGTACACCACGAAGCACACATTCAGGTAACTTTTTCAGGTTTGCCAACTAAACCTCTGGAAGTACTCATGAGCCGGTCGTCTCCGGGGCGGTATGCGCTGCATGAATTTGCCAAGCATGTATATGCGCTAGAGGCCCGCAACAGCAAAGGGCAAGTGTTAGCGGTAACCCGTCCTACTCCTTACGAATGGAATATAGCCAAGCACGATGGCACCGTTACCATTACCTATACCCTTTTCGGAAACCGCGCCGATGGTACCTATACTGGTATTACGGCGCTGTTTGCACACCTGAATATGCCTGCTACCTTTCTGTGGGCACGGGGGCTGGAGAATAAACCTATGGAAGTTAGCTTTAAACTGCCCGAAGGTAAAAACTGGAAGATAGCTACCCAGCTAAAGCCTGGAGCCAACCCTTCCACATTTTCAGCTCCTCATTTACAGTATTTTATGGATAGCCCTACCCTTGTTGGCAATTTCATTCAGCGGAAGTGGCAAGTGCTGGATGGCAGCAAAACCAGAACCCTGCAACTAGCCATTTTTAACGACGGCCCGGAAACTGTAGTGGATGAATTTACCCAAAAGTTGCAGCAGGTAGTGCTCGAGTTAAGGGCTGTTTTCGGTGAACTCCCGGAGTATGAATATGGCCAGTATACTTTTCTGGGGTCTTATATGCCTTATGTGTCTGGCGATGGTATGGAGCACCGGAATTCTACCATGATCTCTGGCCCTTCGGGTTTGCAGAATCACCTTGTTCCCTATCTGAATACGGCTGCTCACGAGTTCTTCCATAGCTGGAATGTAGAACGCTTGCGGCCCAGATCCCTGGAGCCATTTGATTTTGAACGGGCCAATATGTCGGGCGAACTGTGGTTTGCCGAAGGGTTTACCAGTTATTACGGCGACCTGGCCGTAAAGCGTACAGAAGCTATTTCACTGGAAGACTATGCCGGAGATTTGGGAGCTAACCTTAATTTTATGCTCAATGCGCCGGGCAGGCAATTATTCAGCGCCATAGAAATGAGTCAGCAAGCCCCATTTGTAGATGCCGCAGTCTCTATTGAACCCAACAACCGCCGCAACACCTATCTTTCGTATTACACATTCGGAAACATGCTTGGTCTTGCCCTGGATCTGACCTTGCGGAAAGAGTTTAACAACATCTCTCTGGATGATTACATGCGGCGGCTATGGAAAAAGTACGGAAAAGAAGAAAAACCGTATACGCTACAGGACCTTAAAACCACGTTGGGCGAATTAACAGGTAATCAGAACTTCGCTAACAGCTTTTTTAGCAGCTATATCGAAGGCAAAGAAACAGCTCCTTACCAGGCATTACTGGCACAAGCCGGGTTGCAATTACAAAAAGCGTATGCCGGCAAAGCCAGTTTAGGATTGGAATCTTTTAAATTTACCTCACAAGGTGCAACAGTTGGCGCAACCGTATTGCGGGGTGGACCTTTATATAAAGCAGGCCTGGAAAGCGGAGATATCATTACCCATCTGAATGGCAATGTTTTTACGGCAGAAGCTTACCAGGACCTACAGGCAGAAAAGAAACCTGGCGATGAGGTAAGCATCCGCTACATCCAGATGGGAACTCCCAAGGAGGGAAAAGTGACACTTATAGAAGATCCAACATGGCAAGTAGTAACTTATGAGGAGATTAACCTGCCCATAACCACGCAGATTACAAATTTCCGGCAAAACTGGCTGGCGAGTAAGGCAAAGCAAAAATAATTTCTCAGGAAAGCGTATTATCGATACAATATTTCCGCTAATGCCCACGAATTAAGAGGTAATGGGGGTATACACGTGCTTTTTATTCAGATATGTGTATACAGTAAGTGACCGGCTAGGTATTTATAAAAAGAAAAAGCTTTCCCAGAAGAAAAGCCTTTTGCCAATTACTATGTTTACATTATATTGAACGGTTATTTTTACAAACCGATGTATACCTTTTGCCATCCACTGGTAACACAACAGTAGCTCCTACTTTTGTCAGATAGGATATAACCATGTATGCGCTTTTTTATTTATTTGGGTAATGTAGCTAGTATGCCTGGTTTGATTTCTACTGAACGGACTATGGTACTCAGTAATTTAATCTGAAAACTATGTTTTTCGGTTTTATTCGACACTTCAATGGTGTATAGTCCCCCGGTTAATTTTGACATATTAAATCTGGTTACAGCTTTTTTATCGTTCAAGACAAATTTTCTAACCAGCATTTGGCCCTTCTCATCTTTTAACACCATCATTGCATAGCTTGCTGACAAGTTTTCCAGGCAAACCTTAAAAGTTAAGGGATCGTTGCTATGCACAATGGCTACCCGAAGGCTGGTTGGAGCTTTATGGCTGGTGCCATCTTTACTAATAGCTAATACATTGGCTTCAGTTTGTGCGGTTGCCTGGTTGGGAATCAAGATTAGTATGCCACCTACAGCTACTATAGCTATCTGGCAGAAAAAATTAAAAGTGTTCATTAGTCTAAAAGTTTGGACTAAAGAAAGATAGGCAAAGGAATGTTTACTTTTTTGCACATATGTATGCAATCATAGCAATAGGGTAACATCGCTAAATAAATGAGTAGCCTTAATCGGCACGAATAGAACAAATGTCTCTACTGGTAGCAGGTATGTATCCCTGGGCTATACTTGTGGAGTATCAGGCCAGACGTTGAGTTTATTCAAGCTCATACCCTAAAAACAAAACATGCGCAGATTGATATGAGTGTAAAGGTTGAGCAGTATTAACCGGATAAAGACACTTTATTTAGGGAAGAAGCAAGAGCCTAATGAAAGGGTAAGCGGATCACTTATTGCCTTACCCTTTCTAGTGCCTAGTTGGATGGGAGGAAGAATGTTGCCTTTACTCTTGTGATAGTGTATGCATAAGATAAGTTTACCTGTTTCGCTTTCTGCGCGGTTAAGTTAAAAAGTAGGCTTGGCTATCGTAAAATAGAACGTAGATCCTTCTCCTAATACTGAGTTTACCCAGATATGGCCATTATGCCGGTCTAATATACGTTTACAGATAGCTAGCCCAATTCCGGTGCCTTCGTATTTATCACGGGTATGAAGCCGCTGAAAAACCTGGAATATCCGCTGTGCATATGCCATATCAATGCCGATACCTGTATCGTGTACAGCAAATTGCCAGGCAGTGGGTTGCTCTTCTACCTGTATATGGATGGTTAAGGGTCTTTCATCCCTGAATTTAATGGCATTGTTGAGCAGATGTTCAAATACCTGGCTTAGCTGGTTGCCATCGGCAAAGATGGTAGGCATCGGGTCCCAGGTGATTGTAGCTTTTGCTTCCTGTATTTTTGGCTGCAGCATGGCATTTACCCGCAGGAGTATTTTTTCTACGTCTACCTCTGTAAAAGCTGTGCCCCGGGTGTTTACTCTGGAATATTCCAGTAGGGTAGTAATCAGTTTTTTCATCCGGTCGGCGGCATCCACAATAAACCCAATGAAGTCGTGGGCATCTTTATCCAGCTTATCTTTGTATTTCTTTTCCAGCAGGTTGGCAAACCCAGCCATGGTACGGATAGGTTCTTGTAAATCGTGGGAAGCAATGTAGGCAAACTGTTCCAGCTCCTCATTAGACCTGGCTAGCTCCCGGGCCCGCTGCTCTAACTCCTGCTGTACTCTTTTCAGGTTGGTAATATCCAGTATATAGGAAACACCTCGGTCTTTGAAGCCATCCAGTACGGCGCCCGCCAGCAGGATAGGTACCCGGCTTCCGTCTTTGCGATAGTATTCCTTTTCGTAGGCCGTAAAAATACCTGTCTGGTCCATTTCGGCAATTTTTTCTGCATCTTTGGCCCTGTGCTCTGGTGGAGTAAGAGCAATCCAGTTAATCCCGCCATTCTCCCAGTCTTCTCTGGTATATCCTATTATTTGCAGAAATAAGTCATTCACATCCAGAAAATTACCCTGCTTATCCCAGAATACAATACCAATAAGGTCCATTTCAAACATCCGGCGGAATCTGGCTTCGCTGAGGCGTAATACCTCCTGGCTTTCTTCCAGCTCTGCGTTTACCTGCTGAAGTTCAATAGCTTGCTGTTTCAACTCTTGCCGGAAAGTAATTTCTTGGGTAATATCCAGCACAAAGGCTACGGCTGTATCCTGAAATCCGGACAACAGTGAGGCGCCTACTAACACCGGAACCCGTTTTCCGTCTTTGCGGATGTATTCTTTTTCATAGGGAGTCATCAGGCCTACATTCATAATCTCGGCCCATCCTTTTGCATCCATACTCTCGTATTCCGAGGGAGTCATATCCCGCCAGCTGATCCGCTTAGTGTCCAGATCTTGCTTTGTGTACCGTACAATGTTTAGAAAGGCATTGTTGGCATTGAGAATTTGCCCAGAGTTATCGGTGAATACTATACCTATCATATCGGACTCGAACACGCCTCTGAACCTGGCTTCACTTTCCCGCAACTGTTTTTCCCATACTTTCCTTTCAGAGATATCCAACATAAAAGACACCCCTTGTTGCAGATCTTTCAGCATAGCCATGCCAATAATAACTGGTACCCGGCTGCCATCTTTGCGGATATATTCCTTTTCAAAAGGTTTTACCTCTCCGCTGGTTTTCAACTCTTCGGCTGCTTTTTGATCCAGATGAGCGTACTCAGGCGGGGTAATCGTTATCCAATCTATCTTACCCATCTCCAGCTCCTCCCGGGTATAGCCTAACATTTGCAGAAAAGAATCATTCGCATCCAGAATACCGCCTTTTGCATCCGAAAACTTAATTCCTATCAGATCAGATTCAAATAAGTGGCGGAATTTGGCTTCGCTTTGCCTCAGCTGTACCTGCTGTTTTTTCTGCTCGGTTATATTCAAAATAAAGGCTACCACACTTCCGGTATCTTTTAATATGGCGGCTCCTACCAGTACCGATACCCGGCTACCATCTTTACAATAGTATTCTTTTTCATAAGGTTGAACCATTCCCTGCTGCATCAGGGCGTTTACGGCTTTTGCATCGGCTTGCTTGTATTCCGGTGGCGTTAACTCCGGCCACTGCAGCAACCCATTTTCTAAATCCTGGCGGCTGTACCCCACCATCTTCAGAAAAGCATTATTGGCTTCTGTTATTTTATTGTTTTCATCAGCAAAGAGTACTCCCAGGATATCAAGTTCGAATATATGCCTGAACTTCGCTTCGCTTTCTTGCAGTATTTGCTGTTGTTTTTGTTGTTCTGTAATATCTACAACATAGGAAACGCCTTTGTTGGTAAATCCCTTCAGTAACGATCCCCCCACCAATATGGGTACCCGGCTACCATCTTTGCGGATATACTCTTTCTCATACGGCTGGTGCTTGCCAGAAGCGGATATTTGCTGGTAGGCTATGCTATCTTTATCGGCAAACGCCGCCGGGGTCAGTTCCAGCCAATTGATGTTGCCGGTTTCTAACTCTTGCCTGGTATACCCTATCATGTCTAGTAATGCATCGTTGGCATCACTTACTTTTCCATCAAGCTCCCAGAACATGGTGCCAATCATATTTGATTCAAAAAGTCCCCGGAATTTGGCTTCGCTTTCGCGCAGTAGTTTATCGGCATTTTTCCGGCTACTTATATCCCGAATAATCATTTGTATAGCTGGTTTCCCCTCATAGGAGAAGGGAACTAAAAGCAGTTCTGTATCGGCCAGCTGGCCATCTATCCGGAGAAATTGTTGCTCGAAAAGAGGCACTTTTTCTCCCTTTGTTAACAGGTAGAGCTTGCCGGTGATAGTGGCCTTATCGGCATCTGGAACAAATGTTGTTATGTTTTTTCCTAGCAACTGACTGGCATCACCGGCACCCAGCAATTGTAACGTAGACGGATTAGTGTATACAATTTTGTCATTTTGGTAGATTATCACACTATCAAACAGTTCTCGTAGGGTGTTGTACCGTTCTTCGCTTTCTTTCAGGGCCTGCGTAGATTGTTGAATAGCCTGCTCTTTCTGAGCCAGCTCTTTTTCCTGGGCAGCCAACTCCAGATGTACTTTATCCCATTGCTCTTTGGTAGGCAGAGTAAGGGCTTTGGGGGTAATGCGGATTAACAAAAAAGCTGTGCCTACAGAAGCAATAGCTGCGATAACTTTTATGATGCCCTCTACTTGGTAGAGCGGATGCCAGACAGTGACTATGCTCATCATATGAATAATACCGCAGCTGTACATAAAAACACAGAACAAAACCAGAAGCTGCCGGTAGCGGAAATCGGTTCTTTGCCTGGCTATAAAAATGAGGTATAAGGGAATAATAAAATACACTGAAGCAATAAGTGCATCAGAAACTACATGGGTCCATAAAATACCTGGCTTCCACAAATACGAATCGCCATGTGGCGTAAACCCGGTAGAAACGAACAATTTATCAAAGAAATTTTTCATGCAACTATGGTAGAATAATGTATCGTAGCATACTCAACGGATAAACTAGTGTAAAAATACAGTAAATAAAAAAAATCCTGTATTGCGTTAAACTTCCTTGCTCTAATTCGATTGTTAAGGGAGTAGGGATGTACAAAATTTTTATGAGCCTACCCGTATGTTTATAAACATTTTAAGATAGATTTGAAATTTACAGGTAAACGTTTTACTAGTTTTCACTTATGCATCAAAATAGAGTTTTTTTCTGGTCTATTGTAGTGGCTTTGGGAGGCTTCTTGTTTGGATTTGATACAGCCGTTATCTCAGGCGCTGAACGTTCTATACAAGAACTCTGGCAGTTGAGTGTATTCGAACATGGCCTTACCATTTCTATTGCCTTAATTGGCACTGTCTTAGGCGCCTTGTTTGGTGGTATTCCTTCAGACCGCTTAGGCCGGAGAAAAACCCTTTTCTGGATTGCTGGTTTATACCTGGTATCGGCCATTGGCTCAGCAGTAACTTCCGACTGGCTTACCTTTATGTTTTTCCGCCTGATTGGTGGGCTAGGTGTGGGGGCGTCTTCGGTAGCGGCACCTATGTATATCTCAGAAATATCGCCTGCCCATTCCAGAGGCCGCCTGGTAGCCTTATTTCAGTTTAATGTTGTGTTTGGCATTATGGTTTCCTACCTGTCTAACTACTTGCTGGCTGGCACTGGTGAAAACGACTGGCGCTGGATGCTGGGCGTGGAAGCTATTCCTGCGCTGGCTTTCCTCATTGCCTTATTTTTCGTGCCGGAAAGTCCCCGGTGGTTACTTATTAAGAAGGGGCGCAGAGACGAAGCCAGAGACATCTTACTAGCGGCCAATCCAGCTGGTACCGATGTGGATGCCATGATAGCCACTATTGTGGAAGCAACTACCCGTGCAGCAGGCGAAACAGAAAAGCCACCGTTCTTTTCCAGGCAATACCGTACGCCTATTATGCTGGCTGTACTGTTTGCTGTGTTTAATCAGGTATCCGGCATCAATGCGATTATCTACTATGCGCCCCGTATTTTTGAAATGGCCGGGCTAGGAAAAAGTTCTGCCTTGCTCTCTTCAGCGGGCATAGGATTCATTAACCTGCTTTTTACCATGCTGGGCATGAGCCTGATTGACCGCTTTGGCCGCCGCACCCTGATGCTTATTGGTTCTGTTGGGTTAATTATAACCTTAGGCCTGGTAGCCAAAGCGTTTTACTTTGAGGAATTTGGCAATTTTTCAGTACCAATCTACCTTTTTGTATACATTGCTTTTTTTGCTCTTTCGCAGGGAGCCGTTATCTGGGTATTTATTTCGGAAATATTTCCTAACGAAGTACGAGCTTCCGGGCAAGCGCTGGGCAGTTTCACCCACTGGTTCATGGCAGCCGTTATCGCCTTTACCTTCCCTTACTTTTCCGAATCTCTGGGAGGTGGCAATACTTTCTTGTTTTTCTGCTCAATGATGGTATTGCAACTGTTGTTTGTCTGGCGGATGATGCCGGAAACCAAAGGCACTTCCCTTGAGCAGATCGGCAAGCAAGTAGTGGTGCAATAAATCGACAGAAAGGCAGTGGACGTTGGGCTACTGGTAGAGTCTTGTATACTCCCGGATGCCAGCTGTCTGAGTTGTTACACCAGATCCCATTTTTTCCGGTATTTTCTGGACAAAAGGGTATTGGCTTCTTTATCGGCTTCAAACTTTTCTTTTTCTGAATTCCAGTTCAACTTTCTGCCTAAGCGGTAAGAAATTAACCCCAGATGCATAGGCAAGGTCATTTCGCGGGCATACGCCAGGCTGGACTCAGGTTGCGTCCGTGTTTTTATGGCATCAATAAAGTTTTGCTGATGTCCCGGCGAACGGGTGATTGTTTGCGGCACCTCTGGCAGGTCTGTTACTGCTTCGCCATTTATCCGGATTTCACGGGTAGCATAGTCGCACAGCAAGGTTCCTTTCTCACCTTCAAAATAAGCCCCTATACCCCGTTCGGCTGCTCCAGGCATGTCTGGCGGCTGGCTTGTCCAGTAGAGTTTTAATCCATCAAACTCATAGTCTATATCTATCCATTTGGGTGCATCGGCTATATCTTCTGCTTCTTCGCCACGGGCAGCTATGGTTTTTAAGCCCTTTGGGGCCAGAGACCAGAACACAATATCGGCTATGTGGCACCAGAAATCAGCAAATACGCCTCCTGAATAATCCAGAAAATAGCGGTATGTTTTATGGCAACGTTGCGGGGTGTATTCCGAGTAAGGCGCCGGACCCAGCCACATATCCCAGTTGAGTTGTTTGGGAGGAGCCTGGTATTGAGCAGCACCTAGCTGCGGCGGCAATCCCGTTTTCCATAACCTGACCGTATGTACCTTGCCCAGCGCTCCAGACTTAATAATTTCTGCTACCCGGTGGTAGTTGTCTCCGGCATGTATTTGTGTACCCAGCTGGAAAATCCGGTTGTGACGGGTAAGAGTACGGAGCATATGTTGGCCTTCTTCTACATCATAAGACAGCGGTTTTTCGCCATACACATCTTTTCCAGCTTTAAAGGCCAGGGTAGCTATTTGTGCATGCCAGTGGTCGGGTGTAGCACAGGTAATAGCATCTATATCTTTCCGGTCTAATATATGCCGGAAGTCTTCGTACCCTTTTGCTTTGGCACCTGGCTTCCGTTGTTCCAGACTTTTGAGAGTGCTTGCCAGGTGATCCGCATCTACATCACACAACGCTACAATTTCTACCTCAGGCAGGGCCGCAAACCATTGCATATGCTGGTTGCCCATGCCTCCTAAGCCTATGTGAGCTATACGTACTTTATCGCTGGGGGCCACCCGGCGGGCATACTCTGGAAACAAGCTCAGACTTATCGCACTTAAACTGCCTTGTTTTAAAAATTCCCTTCTGGTAATGAAATTTGCCATGGTGCATTAAAACTGTTACCGAAAATTTACTCTGTCAAGGTAATAAAATATTTCAGGCACTGCTATACTTTCAGGCGGCAATTATTCCTTAGTTGTTTACCTATTATAAAACAAAAATGGCTGCTCTCCGGAGAGGCAGCCATTTTTTAGCTGGTTGTGTTCGTAAGAAGCGTTAATTAATCTTTAAAGTTATTTTCTGCTTTGTCTGCAGCAGCTTTCAGATCTTTAACGGCATCATTTATACCTTTTTTCATATCTTTCCAGGTAGACTCACTGGCATTTTCTAATTCTTGCAGTTTGTTATCCAGGTCGCTTCTTTTAGTTTCCAATTCGTTGATCTCTTCTTTGGTTTCTTCTTTTGCTTCCTGACCATTAGCACTCATTTTTTTCTTTAGCTCAGCTATTTTGGTGTCTAGCTTGCTGGTCTCTTCACGGATAGAAGATACAAACTTATCTTTGGTTTCTTCTAATTTTGAAGAAGCATTATCTGCTGCATCATCTGCATCATCTTCCAGTTCGCTACCGGCTTCTTTTGCTTCAGTAGCAGTTTTATCCGCAGCATCCTCTATATCATCGCCGGTATTTTCAGCAGCTTTTTCTATATCATTGCCAGTTTTTTCGGCGGCCTTCTCTACATCGTTACCAGCTTTTTCAGCTGCATTTTCTACATCATTGCCTACTTCTTCGGCATCGTCTTCCATTTCTTCTACGGTGTTGCTATCGCTGGTTCTGGCATTGTTCTGAGAAGAACAGGCAGGAGCAAAAGCTACAGCTGCAGCTATAAAATATGGAAAGGCAGGTTTCAAGAGTTCATTTAACGTTTTCATAATTCCAGTTTAGTTAAAGTCAAGTTTAAGGTTAGTTAATTTTTATGCTTGATATGGGAAGTAAACGGGGAATATTGAAATAGGTTATACTCTGGATAATTACCGGCCATTAATTTTTGCAAGACAAAAGCTGGAGGCAGCGATTGCAAGCCCTATCCTCCTATCTTTTTAGCTTTATATCCTTCGGCCTGCAAAAGCTGCAGAATTTTATCCCGGAAATCGCCTTGGATGAGTATTTCGGCATCTTTGGCACTGCCGCCTACACCGCATTTTGCTTTCAGCTTTTTAGAAAGTGTTTCCAGATCGGCTTGTGTGCCAATAAATCCGGTGATCAGCGTTACTTGCTTGCCTCCCCGGGATTTTTTGTCGAGTTGCACCTTCAGATTTTGTTGGGCCGGGGGCAGGGTTTCGGGTTCACTTCCGCCGGTATAGGTATATTCGAAGGACTGATCTGTGGAATATACCACGCCTTCTCTGTTCTTTTTTATGTCTTTTGCCATGGTAGGTATGGTTATGTACGGTTCTGCAAAGGTGCACTATTTTTAAGAAAAATCCCCCCTCTCCCGAGAATGGGGGAGAAAGGGGTACTCCCTAAAATGGGGGATATTAGTGAAAGCATCAATTTATTTAGGCAAAGTTGGATATACGCATTATACCTGTTTCTGTAGAGCAGGGGTATGACTTTCCGAAAATATGGTCTTTATTACCTTTTGCCAAAGGTTATACTGTGCCTGAAAAAAGCTTAGTATACCCCATTTAAGGCTTTTTCAGGTGTGTATTGAAAGCCGCCTCTTTTTGAAAAATCACGTTTTCAGGTGATTTACAAGCGCTGTTTTCCATAGTATTTTTGTATCGTCGGAAGTAAATAGTGACTTGCCAAAATGTACAATAAAATCTACCATATTTTTACACTGTCTGCCAAAGGAAAAAACTTGATGATTCTCTTGTTTGCTTACTTGTTCATGACAGTATTTCTTTTGCAATGGTCAGTAGCTACTTTAATGACAAATGCCAGCCTTTCCGAAATGCTCGACTGGCATTTAAGTTACTCTGTAGATCAGGTGTATACGTTGCTAAAAGCCTATGGCAGCCAAAGCCGCGAATGGTATATTCTGATTGAGCTTACCATTAACACCCTTACTCCATTTATCTATGCGTTTCTTTTTTCTTTCAGCATTATACTGATCTGCAATAAGTTGCGGGTAAAGGAACAAGTTAGCAAAAGCGTATTCTTGCTTCCCTTTGCTGCTTTACTTGCTGACCTGTCTGAGAATATCTGTATTATTTTAATGTTGATTAACTATCCATACAAACTAGCCATGGTAGCAAAGGCAGCCAATATCTTTACTTATAGTAAATGGATATTGCTAATGGCAAATGCGGCCCTGATTGTAGCAGGAATAGTTATCGTAGGTTTCCGGTATATCCGTTTTAAAGTTGCCCCTAAAAGTGTATCACAATAAACGACCCTGTAATTAATAAACCTTACAACTATGCATAATACATCTCAACTATTCCTGCTGTTGTTAAATATCTATTTCAACTTAGGCATGATTAATCCTTACTTGCATAGAGCCGAAATAGCTAAGTTAAGCCATATTACTTCTGAATTTTTAGGAATAGAATTACCTTTCAGTGAAACGCCGGAAGCCAAAATAGACAAATTAATGCAAGAGTATGTAAACAAATTGGCAGAGGTTAAAAAATTACAAAATGATAAGGATGCTATCCGGACAATGCAAATTGCCAGGACAACGTTTATGGAGCGTGCCAAACAAATTCAACCACAACTCAGGCAATGGCTGGAGTCTTTGCCGGTAGAAGATGCAGCCGCTCAAAAAGAAAGCTTACTGATGAAACCCTATTTCAAAAATATCAATGATATGTTAGCTTCTTACCAGCTCTCCAATAAATTAGATGCCAACCAACAAATGCAACAGTCACTGGAAGCCATGGACGATTTCCTGACTGTTTTGTATGAATAAACCAGTAAAACTAGCCTTTATACATCATTCCTAAACCTATCCGAGTCCTTCTGTCACCGCTTTCATTTTGGCCAGGGCAGTTTTAGCTACCAGTAAGGGGTCTTGGCCATAATAGGTAGTATTAAATACTTCAAAAGAAATAATTAATGGTCGGTCTTCCGGGCAAAGGGCCTGCAAAATGGGGCGTATAGGTGCTACTCCGTCACCAGTATAAATCCGGTCGGCATCGGTAATAGAAGCAGCAGGCGTATTAGCCGGATAATCATTTACGTGAAAAATTTCTAAAGCCCCTTTACCCACGACAGGCAAACTATCTATACTGGAGCCTCCTTTATATAAATGATATACATCCAGCAGCAGCCTGGCTGATGGATGGCTACACTCAGCCGCTACAAATAACACATCACTTAAGCGGTTCAGGTTGTGAGAAAACCCCCAAAGTTCCAGATGCGGCACAACGCCCATTTTATCGCCTATTTCCAGGACAGCCCGGTACCGTTCAGCCACCCGTTTCAGCTCTAAACTTGGCTCTTTGGTGGCACCCATTGGAGGAGCAGCCGTTCGTTTGCAGCCGAGGGTAGCCAGCATATCCATCTCCCGCTTTACTTGCTCCAGTGCTTTGGCACGCGTGGCTTCATCGTCTACAATCCATTGGGCAAAGCCTATACAATTCTCAATTTTTAAGCCCAAATCTTTAACCATTTTACTGGCGTCAGCGAGTGTACCCCCAGAGCTAAGATAGGTTTGCAGGGAATCCATCCATATTTCTACAGAGCGGAAACCCGCTTTGGAAGCCGTTTCCAGCTCTTTTGCAAAACCCAATTTGTGCCCCCGGATGGTGCTCATATTCAATGAATAAACAAAGCTCTTTTTAGCAACCGGTTGGGAATACGCCAGGCCAGGTAGTTGGGAAACGGCTACGGTTGCGCCCAACGCTTTGAGCATGTTTCTGCGGTTTGTTTGTAAAGATGTCATATAAGTAATGTAGCTATGCAGTTATAAAAGATATGCCAGTAACCTAAGCTATGTTTGCTTATCTGTTTGGATGCTGACTAAAAAATTTCCAAAAAATACTAAACTTTTTCCTAACTGTCAAAGTCAAAACACTGGATTGGGGTAGAATAATAGAGAAATTATGCCTTTCTTTGCATAGTATGCAGCTATTTATCACCTCATTAAATTCTGGAAGCAACGGCAATTGTTATTATGTTGGCAATGAACAAGAAGCTGTTTTAGTGGACGTAGGTATTTGTTGCCGCCAGATCGAAATCCGGATGAAACGGCTTGGCCTGTCCATGGATAAAGTAAAAGCGGTGTTTATTTCCCACGAGCATTCAGACCATATCAGAGGAGTAGAAATAGTAGCCAAAAAATACAAGCTGCCAGTATACATTACCTCCCAGACCCTGCGCAATTCCAGATTATATCTTCCCAAATCGCAGGTATTTACCTTTGAAGCCTATCAGCCGGTGTTTATAGGTGAATTATGTGTGTTGCCATTCCCTAAGAAACACGATGCCAGCGATCCGCATAGTTTTACTGTAACCTACCAGGATCTCACAGTAGGTGTGTTCACAGATATTGGTTTATCTTGTGAGCACGTAATCCGGCATTTCAGCCAGTGCCATGCCGCCTTCCTGGAAGCTAATTATGATGAGGAGATGCTGGAAAAGGGCAAATATCCCATCTACCTAAAACGCCGCATCCGGGGCGGACACGGCCATCTGTCGAACAGGCAAGCGTTACAGCTATTTACCTCATCCCGCCCGCCCTATATGAGCCATTTGTTGCTTTCGCATTTGTCGCACGAGAACAACAACCCAGACTTAGTTAAAGAACTATTTTCGGCCCATGCGCAAGACACAGAAATTGTAGTAGCTTCCCGTTTCTACGAAACACCAGTCTATACCATCAGCCATACCAGTTTGTCAGCAAACACTATTCCCCGCCGGAGCTATGGAATACCCCAGCAATTGCACCTTCCTTTATAATCAACCAAGTGCTATTGTAGCAAGTATCAGGTGTTACTTTACCCGTTTGCTTTTATTAGGCTTTTGAAAACGGGATTGGAAGGCTACTAATTTTTGTCGGCATTGGCAATTTCTGCAGTGGTTGGTTAGCAGCTGAAACGGCTGGCGCTTGATTAATGAAATCATCTGTACAAACTCTTACACACTTGAATACTATTTTGCAATCGTTAATGCAGGAGGTAACAGCTATTGTATCTGGCAATGTAGCCCCACACGTAGGCATACCAGTTACAGCTGCTGCCGTACGACAGCACTTAAGCCAGTATACATTCAAAGAGCCTGTTCCTCTGGAAGTAGTACTGGAAGATGTGGTACAGATGATGCGTACCTGGAACCTGCAAATGACCCATCCCAGATACCTGGGTTTGTTTAATCCGGCTACGACACTTGCCTCCGTTGTGGCAGAAACACTCGTAGCTTTATATAATCCACAACTGGCCGCCTGGTCGCATGCGCCGGCTGCCAATGAGATAGAACGCCATACCTTACATTATGTAGGTACTACCCTTGGTTTCCCTGCTGCCCAACTGGCAGCCAGCTTTACATCTGGTGGCTCAGAAGCTAATCTAACGGCAATGCTGGCTGCTATGGCTTCTCATTTTCCACATTATTTAGAGAAAGGATTAATGCAACTAGGTACCCAGCCGGTGTTTTATGTGTCTGAATATGCACACAATTCTTTTGATAAAATCTGCAAAAATATTGGCATCGGCGCAAATGCTATGCGGGTAATTCCTGCAGATGATCAACTGAAAATGGATGTATCCGCACTGCAGGCACAGATAGCTAAAGATCTCGCAAATCAGTGTACGCCCTTTATGGTGGTAGGCACCGCCGGAACCACAGCAGCCGGCATTATAGATCCTTTGCCGGAATTAGCCGAACTATGTAAAAAACAGCATATCTGGTTTCATGTAGATGCTGCCTGGGCTGGAGCTATTGTATTTTCAGAAAAATTAAAACCCTTACTCAAAGGAATAGAACTGGCCGACTCTGTGACCATGGATGCCCATAAATGGTTTTCTGTCTCGTTTGGGGCAGGTATGTTCTTCTGCCGCCACAAAGCTGTTATCAGCCATATGTTTAGTGTGCGGGCTGATTATATGCCTAAAAGTGAACAGGACATTTCTGACCCTTACACGTCAACCCTTCAATGGACCCGGCGTTTTATGGGATTGAAACTTTTTATGACACTGGCCGAAAGCGGAGAGTCAGCTTTTTCCCGGCTGTTGGAAAACCAAACCAGCCTTGGCGATTATTTCCGCCGCCAGCTGCTTGAGCGGGGCTGGAAAATTAGTAATTCCACTCCATTGCCAGTGGTTTGTTTTACGCATCGTGCTATAGAAAGCAGAGAGGTTTCCATTACTGGTATGCTGCATCAGATCTATCAGGAAGCAAATCTGTGGATTTCGGCTGTGAGTACCAGCCAAACGCAAAAAGTGTTCAGAGCCTGTATCACTAATTATCATACCACAGAGAAAGATATAGATTTCGTTGTACGGGAGCTAGAAAAGCTGTTGCAGCATCAGCTAGCAGTAAAAGCAAACTAATATATATACGGGCATCATAAAGCCCACAGGAATATTTGTATTTCATATAAACTGTTTATGTAAAATCCGGGTAATTCCCTGTAAATTCCACTTTAATTGTATACACTAGCTTGTTAATTATTTCTGCCCTGGGCTAATAGCATTCTTCTACATACACCTATGTACATCAATAAATCTAACAAAGAAACCGACCCCCAGAAAATACTGGATTTTATCCGGGCACATTCGTTTGGCACCTTAGTAACTGCTCAGCAGGGTATACCACAGGCTTCTCATTTGCCTTTTAGTCTGGAATCTATGGGCGAAAACACCTGGGAGTTAACGGCACACATGGCGAAGGCGAATTTCCAGTGGAAACACTTGCAAGCTGACACCGAGGTACTGGTTATATTTCAGAGCCCTGCTGCGTATATTTCGCCCAGATGGTACGATCACATGAATGTACCTACCTTGAATTATATGGCTGTGCATGTGTATGGCAAGCCAAAAATTATAGAAGAGGAGCAAGAACTTTATCAGATGTTGAAAAAGCAGATTGAAAGCTATGAGGGAAAACACACCGATGAATACAACATAACTTCCCTCTCTCCTTCTTTTTATAAACAAGAAGTGAAAGCATTGGTAGGTATAAAAATCGCTATAACCCGCATGGAAGCCAACTTTAAACTGAGCCAGAACCGGGACGAAAAGAACTACCGCAACATTATTCAGGAACTGGAGAAGTTACCCGATGCTTCTGCCCAAGCGATAGCAGCTCACATGAAAGAACTATATGCTTCCCAAGGCTACCGGAAATAGCAGATTTTAAACCAGTATTTTTAGTTTTCACATAGATATACCCCTTAACTTAGTATATGACCACTGACACTTATACCCTCCAATACCCTATTGGCAAATTTGTTGCACCTGCCCAGATCACAGAAAGCATACGAAAGCAATGGGTAGAAGAAATAGCTCAAGCACCTCAAAAATTAAAAGAGGCCATCCATGGATTATCAGCCCAGCAACTAGATACACCCTACCGGCCCGGCGGCTGGACAATCAGACAAGTAATTCACCACATCCCCGACAGCCACATGAACGCCTACATACGCATGAAACTGGCGCTGACTGAACAAGTGCCTACTATAAAACCGTATGAGGAACAGCTCTGGGCAGAATTATATGACACCTATCATACTCCGGTAGAGGTATCGGTAATGCTTCTGGAAAATCTACATAAGCGATGGGTTGCCCTGTTGCATGCTCTCTCTGAAACCAGCTGGCAGCGGAGCTACCGTCATCCACAATCTGGCATAGTCATACTTACTGAAGTGGCAGGTATGTATGCCTGGCATGGCAACCATCATATTGCCCATATTACTTCCCTGCGGGAGCGGATGAATTGGTAATTGCTAGTCGTTTGCTGGAAAAGTTAATTCCTTGTTAAAATGATCTGGCTTGGGTGGGTATTTATAGAAATAGGTAGTTACAAAAAAGCACTCTTCAGATAAAGAGTGCTTTTGTATGATTGTGCTTCTTGTAATACAACTAATTGTTTTACAGGAAGGCTAGGCTACTTGTAGTTGTTTGTCATAAGCGTATTTTAATGGAGATTTCAACGTGGCTATTTTCTCACACAAATCCGGATACATACTAATATCCAACACATCCACGCCGGCCAGCTGGGTCTGCAAAATAGTCCACTCGGCAGCAAACTCATTAATGGATAATGATTTTACGTATTCGTTCAAGCGTCTGAGGCTCATTTTCTCTTCGTAGAAGGAAATTGTGTCAGGGTCTATGTCATCCACCAAGACTAACTCTCTCTTACGGGCTTTCAGACTTTTATCCATGAGCCATTCTTGTTTAAAGAATCTGGCATCGAATGGAAAAAACTTATAATACAGGTGCAAAAACTGTTCAGTACTAGCCAATTGTTCTAGGTTATGAGAGTCTGTTATAGAACGTTCGATCTTGCCGATCGTCCATTTTCTATTGTCAATTTTGTTCATAGATTGCTTCTTATTACTGTTGTATTACGACAAATTTTTTGCCAAAAATTGCGATGTAGGAAATCTAATCAGATATATATTTCTTCTACGCTAAATAAACAGGCCGGGTTATTAGGCTGAAATGAATTTGCCGTAACCGGATATGTATGTTTCGGCCCCAATTTGCAGAGCGTTTGAGTAACAAAACTGCTCTGCATGGCCTGTAATGAAATGGGCGAATAAAAAATTTAGGTGGTTTGTTCAAATAACATTATTACCGGCGGGTAAGAAATCACCAGTATTCTATAATTATCTCTTCAGGTATGGTAGGTGCTAGGTAAGTCCTTTGTGATGCTAACCTAAGAAAGTTTATGTAAGAAAACAAATCTTTTTTTACAGACATCCCGTTTTTTTAGTCTTTACTTATTAAACATATTCTTTCATTCAGCCATGCAACAGACAATAACTATACAACAGGCTCAGGTACCGGCACTTGGCTTTGGTACCTGGCAACTAAATGGACCAGCCTGCCGGGATTCAGTAGCGGCAGCATTAACCTTAGGCTACCGGCATATAGACACCGCCGAGATGTATGGCAACGAAGAATTTGTGGGAGAAGGCATACGAGCATCCGGTATACCGCGGCACGAAGTTTTCCTGACAACCAAAATCTGGTATACTAATCTCGCTGAAAAAGCCGTAGTGCAAGCCTGCGAACAAAGCCTGAAAAAACTTCAGACAGACTATGTGGATTTGCTGCTGATTCATTGGCCTAATCCGGCTATTGCACTCAGCGAAACCCTGGGGGCCATGCAAACTTTGCAACAACAAGGAAAAGTAAAACATATGGGCGTGAGCAACTTCCCTACTACCCTCTTAAAAGAAGCACTGCAATACGGTTCTATTTTCTGTAACCAGGTGGAATATCATCCATTTTTATCGCAACAAAAACTGATTGACCTATGCAAAGCAAATGAAATTCTGTTGACCGCTTATTGTCCCATTGCCAAAGGAGAGGTGAATGATCATCCGGTTTTACAAAAGATTGCTCAAACGCATGGCAAAACGCCTGTACAAGTAACCCTGCGGTGGTTTATGCAGCAGGAAGTAGCAGCCATTCCCAAAGCCTCCAGTGCCAAACACCAGCAAAGTAACTTCAACATTTTTGATTTTGAGTTAAGTCCTGCTGAAATGCAGGCTATTTTTAGTCTGGCGCAAGGCAAACGCCTGGTAAATCCTACCCATGCACCTGCCTGGGACAAGTAACACCTGTGATTTTGTATTGTAAGCAGACTTGGGTAAAAGCATATAGTAAGCACAGGCAGCTTTTTGATCTTATCATTTAAACTCCTTACTTGTCAGCTAAATTTCTGGCAACCCGTAAGGAAAAGTTTATGGCCCTGATCAGCAAAAAGAAAATTGTCTACAAAATTAATCCTGCCCTGCGCAGTTACCTGGTAAAATACGGGCGGGAAGTAAAACTGCCTATTGACTACGAAGACCTGATCCGGTATGATAATTCGATTACTCTCTATGACAAAGCCGGCCGGGATACACTCTGGGAAACCGTATTTTATTCCCCGGCCGACATGGCAGATGTCTATTACCACCTGAAAGTAATTTACGCAGCCTTAAAAACCAATGGCGACTTATCTGTTACCCAGCATCTGGTCGTAGACCGCGTAGACCTTTGTGTGTATGGCAACACCAGGCCGTTCCGGATAAGAGTAACCAACTCCATTAACGATAACTTTGATTATTTCTATATCAAAAAAGCAGATGCTTCGCGTGTGTATGGCCTGGAGCTGGAGCACATTCTTTCTCCCAACCGGATCAGCTATATTACTTCTGGCGACACATTGGTGGAAGAACACATTGCCGGTGTGCCAGGTGATTTGTTTATTCAGCATTACCTGCACGACCGCAGCCTGAACAAAGTTCGTCTGGCTAAAGAATTTGTGAAGTTTAATGAACGTTGTTTTGTACGTTTGCTGGGCGATATGCATGCCAGCAACTTTGTTATTCTCATTACACCCGATTTTGAGGAGGTACACTACCGCATCCGGGCCATTGATTTTGATCAGCAGTCGTATGAAGGAAAAAAATCTGTGTTTTTGCCGCAATATTTCAAGCAAAACAATCCCATTCTGGAACTAGGATACAATGAAATAACCCCCGAATCGGTGAAACAATACCAAAAAGAGGAAAAAGTAATGATTGCCAATAGGCTGAATACTGCCGGAAACCGCATTTTTGCCATCACAGACATTATGTCGGAAGACACTATTTCTACGCCAGAAAATACCGAACGTTTGAAAAAAGAACTGGCCGCCCACTACAACAATCCTGATTTTCTGCAATGCCCTACAATGGGTGAAATTGTAAAATTATCGCTGCGCCTGGTCTTGAAAGATGGAAGAATATAAAGGCTGGCAGCAACCTACTATTTGCCTTTCATGCTTATGAAAGATGTAGGCATAATGAAAACACCAGCTATACGCCCACCAGATGACTGGTAAAGCCTTTTTTTACAAGTATATGGTACGCCTCCCATACATCCGGAGGAATATACTGAGGAATCTGAAATCCTCTACGGGCATACATGTCTATGCGGTGCAGGTCGCCCACCAGAATATGAATTACTTCCTCCATAGAAATATGCTCATTGGGATACTCTTCGAAAGGAATCTGGGGGGATGTTACCATTACTTCAACCGGAGGTCCTGGCCACTGTTTTAAAAAAGTAGCATAAGCCCTGCGTTCCATATAGGGCTTTTGCACCAATATAATTTTTCTGACGGCCAGGTTGTTTTTCAGAAAAAGTTCATAGGTTAAAGCAATGTTTTCGCCGGTATTGGTAGAGCGGTTTTCAATAAAAATTTTTTCTTTAGGCACACCCATGTTCAGGGCAATTTTGGCAAAGGTATCGGCCTCTGTCTCTTTCCACACGCCTTCTGTTAACCGGCCAAGGCCACCTGAAAACACAACCACGGGTGCGAAACCGGCTAAAATTAATTCAGCCCCCCGTATGGCCACCCTGGTATCGTGGCTACCCAGCACCATAATACAGTCTGCCGGTTGCAGGGTTTGGTGCAGCTGATGGTAATTCCAGATTCGTTTTGCTAATTCAAGGGTTTCCCTGTCTAAAGTCATAGTATACGGATGCACTTTACAAAAGTGGTAAAAACTGTAGCTGCTTAGGCTAGCAGCAGCTTATTTAGGCTATCCATGTAAATTTACAAAGCCTGGTTGGGTTATCATAACCTTAAAGGCAGATAAGCGGTTTTAATACAAATCTTTTTTTGTGATTCTGGAAAATAGTCAATTCCATAACCAGGAAATTCTATTACAAACAGAGTCATTGTGCTATACAATAAAGTCAAAGAACCAGAGAAACATAGATTACCTATATTC
The DNA here is from genome assembly GCF_030503435.1 of Rhodocytophaga aerolata. GTDB lineage: Bacteria > Bacteroidota > Bacteroidia > Cytophagales > 172606-1 > Rhodocytophaga > Rhodocytophaga aerolata. Next base: position 56,047 of record NZ_JAUKPO010000024.1, on the reverse strand, counting down.
AGAAAACACATGATACAAACACAGTCAGATATACTCATTATTGGGGCTGGAGCCGCAGGTTTGGCAGCAGCCAGAGAACTAGCTAAAGCAGGTAAATCTGTAACCCTATTGGAGGCGAGGTCCCGCACAGGTGGCAGAATCCACACCATCTATCCCCCTTCCGGGTTTTCCAGGCCGATGGAGTCCGGAGCAGAATTTGTGCATGGCGACTTACCACTAACCCTTCAGTTGCTTAATGAAGCTGGCATTTTTTATGAGCTGATGGAAGGCACTACCTGGCAAGTGCAGCAGCATGCTTTGGAACAAAACGACAACTTTATTGAAGGCCGTGAACTACTCTATGCCAAACTCAAAGAACTGAAAGAGGACATGCCAATTCAGCAATTTCTGGATACTTTTTTTGGAGATGATAAATATAACGATTTGCGGCAGTCGGTAATTGGATTTGTAGAAGGATACGATGCAGCCGATAGTAGCCGGGCCAGTACGTTTGCCCTCCGCAATGAATGGACTAGTGAAGATGATTCCAACCAATACCGTTTTCCGCAAGGGTACAGCCAACTTACCGGGTTTCTGGAAAGGGAAAGTAAACACTTTGGTGCTACAATTCATTTATCCTGTGTAGTAAAAACCATTCAATGGAAGGCCGGAGAGGCAACCCTTACAACAGACACAGGGCAACAGTTTACAGCCTCCCAGGTTATTATTACTTTGCCACTGGGTATGCTGCAACGGCCGGAAAATACAACTGGGGCAGTGCAAATTATACCGCCAATTCCGGAGAAGTTGGAAGCTGCGCGAAAAATTGGGTTTGGCGGTGTTATTAAATTTTTGATGGAGTTTAAAGAATCTTTTTGGGAAGAAACATCCGGAGAGACTGAGGTGCAAAGAAAAATGCCGAATCTGGGTTTTCTATTTTCCGATGCTCCTGTGCCTACCTGGTGGACACAACTACCGCATCCAGCACCCGTATTAACCGGATGGCTTGCCGGACCAACCGCAGCTCAACTCCAGGCCATGCCGGAAGATCAACTTTGTGAACAGGCTTTACAATCACTGGCTTATGTATTTAACACAGACATTTCCTTTCTGAAACAAAACCTGGTGGCCTCAACCATTACCAACTGGCTAACAGACCCATTCTCTTATGGAGCTTACTCCTATGCCACGGTTGAAACTCCGGAAGCAAAAAAAATTCTAAACGAACCCGTTTCTGATACCCTATATTTTGCAGGAGAAGCTTTGTATGAAGGTGTGGAGATGGGTACGGTTGAAGCAGCTCTGGCCAGCGGAATAGCTACTGCCAGAAACATTCTCCAACAGACAGGCCAGAAAAAATAACGTAGCCTACCGGCATAAGGCAATTATTTAAAAAATTATACATTCTGATATGAAAGGCAGAAATCAGGCAGCTTGCCGGTATCTGCCTTTTTGTATTTTTTAGGTAGTGTTGCTTGTTTAGAGCTATATCGGCTTCTGCATAGAATTTCACACGTATCCTTATTTTGCTCCGTAAGCTAAACTCATTTACTCTGTTATAGTATATATATTAAATATAACTTTAGTAGTACAATTTTAAAGAAGGCCTAGTATTTGCTTGTATATTTTTAATATAAGAGTGTATAGTACATTTATTTTTTTCATTTACTGTATTTAAACAACTGTATTATACGCTTGTGCGTACAATAAGATAGCAATGCATAGCTGAGGTAAACTTTCTAAAATAGAGCATCTTAATGAATAGTTTACTTAGGCATAAATAAAGTACAATTTTATTAAACAATCACCCTATGCTCTCGTTTTTCAATATTAGTTTCAGGAAAGGTTCGCCAGTGGAGGCACCAGTCATTCTCACAGATATGCATTCGCATATTCTGCCAGGCATAGACGATGGGGCAGCTACACTGGATGAATCTTTATTGATTATAAAGCGGTTGATGGATCAAGGATATAAAAAGCTCATCGCTACTCCACATGTTATGAGTGATTTCTATAGAAATACACCTACAAGTATTCAGGCAGCGCTAAAAAAAGTACAGCAAGGCGTAAGTGAGCAAGGTTGGGATATTGATATAGCCGCGGCAGCTGAATATTACCTGGATGAATACTTGATTGATATGCTGAGAAAAGATCAGCCCTTGCTAACGTTTGGCAACCGGTATCTGTTGTTTGAGACTCCCTTTATTAACGAGCCTGCCTTACTGGCAGAAGCCGTTTTTCTAATGCAATCGCTGAACTATAAGCCAGTGCTGGCACATCCGGAACGGTATTTATATCTACAACATAACTTTAGTAAATGTATAGATTTAGTAAATAATGGCGTATTGCTACAAATTAATTTAAACTCCCTGAGCGGGGCCTATTCATTACCAGCACAGCTTCTGGCAGAAAAATTAATTGACAATTCCATGGTAAGCTTTGCCGGTACCGATTGCCATGCTTTAAATAATATAAAATTTCTCGAAACCAGCCGTACCAAAAAATCTTATACAAAATTAGTAGAAGGAAATTTATTAAATCAGATTCTATAAAATAGATTTAATCTTAAAAGCTACAGAAGGCATGCTTTAAGCATGCTTTTTTGTTATACCTATGCTGATCGTATAAATGGAAATGAATTGTGATTATGCGAATCAAAGATCAGTTTTCTAATTTTACCTGGTTCTTTCTTTTAGTTATATACCACGTTGTACATTCTACGTTTTAAACAACAAAACTACCCTTTCGACGGTAGTTTTGTTGTTTTTAAGTATTCAATCTGACCAGGTTAGCTGAGCTGCTTAAAGGCTTCGGCAAATAGTTGCATTTGCTCCATGGTACCAATGCTTACCCGGCACCACTGCTGATTGCTAAATTCCCAGTTACGGATACCTACTCCCCGTTTCATCATTTCTTCTCTGAATTTTTTGCCATCCATTTTCAACGGAAACATAACAAAATTGGCATACGAGGGAATATATTCATAGCCTTCCTCTTTCAATACTTTATATAAAAACTCTTTGGATTCAGCATTCTTTTTTATGGCATAATTTACATATTCTGTATCGGTATAACTGGCCAATGCAGCTTTAATAGAAGTAGCACAGATGTTCATTCCACCTCCGCCATATTTTTTTATCTGTTTAATGGTTTCAGGCAGGGCTACCACATAGCCAATACGCAGGCCGGCAAAGCCATGTACTTTGGAAAAGGTGCGCGCCACTATCACATTCTGCCCTTTTCTGACTGCTTCCATCATCGATTGCTTTTTGGGATTGTCTACATAATCGATGTAGGCTTCATCCACAAAAACTGGTTTCTTTTTGGACACCACCTCACAAAACGAAGCAAGCTTGGCAGCCGGCACAATAGTCCCGGTTGGGTTGTTGGGATTGCAGATGTAAACCAAACTGGTTTTCTCATTTACCTTTTTCTCCATGGCTTCCAGATCATGGGCATAGTCCTTAGTTAACGCCACCTTTTCCCACGTAGCTCCATAGGTGCCGGCGGTTTCCATTAGGTAGCTGTAGGATGGGTCGGCAGAGAGAACACTTCCACCATGCATGCCATAAAGATACGCAGAAGCCATTAATATTTCAGAGGAACCAGCTCCCAACAAAATATGATCTGCTGTTACGCCTTCCTCCTTAGCAATTATGGCAATAAACTTTTGCAGATCCATAAACGGATACATATAGCTGTCGTTGATAGCCTCGGTAATGGCTTTTTTTGCTTTTTCAGAAGGGCCAAATGGATTTTCATTAGCAAACAGCCGGGCTTTTATCACTGGCATATCGGCTGCCAACCGGGCATCTGCCTGGAAGCCAAACAGCTGTTGTGCTGTAACCATTTCCGCACTGGCTGTTTGCCAGCGGCTAGTGCCAAAGGTTAAACCTGCGGCCATCAAAGCTCCGGATTTTAGCCAGTTTCTTCTGTTTAATTTTGTTGACATATGGGTTGTTTGGGTTTTTAATGTAGATGTCTTGGGTTAGGGTGTAGCAGTAGATTAAAACCGCTCGATACGTTATTTTGCTGGTAGCAGTATAGCGACTACTGCCTATGGCAATAGTCGCTTTTGCTAGGTGTGTATATGGAAAGTTGCCAGGCTCAGTTTTTACGCCAGTTCTTTAAAGGCTCCGGCAAACAGCTGCATCTGCTCCATGGTACCCAAACTTACCCGGCACCATTGCTTTCCGTCAAACTCCCAGTTGCGGATGCTTACTCCTCGTTTCATCATCTCTTCAGTAAATCGCTTGCCTTCCATTTGCAGAGGGAATAATACAAAGTTGGTATGAGAGGGAATATACTCATATCCGGCATCTTTTAATACTTTATATAAGAAATCTCTCGATTCAGCATTCTTTTTTATGGCATAACTCAGGTGATCGGCATCCGTGTAGCTGGCAATAGCCGCCCGCACAGACGTAGCACATACATTCATACCGCCGGTACAATACTTACTTAACTCTTTTACAGTTTCGGGCAGGGCTACCACATAGCCAATACGCAGGCCGGCAAAGCCATGTACTTTGGAAAAGGTGCGCGCCACTATCACATTCTGCCCTTTTCTGACTGCTTCCATCATCGATTGCTTTTTGGGATTGTCTACATAATCGATGTAGGCTTCATCCACAAAAACTGGTTTCTTTTTGGACACCACCTCACAAAACGAAGCAAGCTTGGCAGCCGGCACAATAGTCCCGGTTGGGTTGTTGGGATTGCAGATGTAAACCAGACTGGTTTTCTCACTTACTTTTTTCTCCATTGCTTCCAGATCATGGGCATAGTCCTTAGTTAACGCCACCTTTTCCCATCCCGAACCATATTGGCTTGCCGAACGCATTAAAGATGCATAGGAAGGATCAGCTGATATGATAGAGCTGCCAGCACCGCTCTTTAAGGTATAGTTCAAGGCCGATGCCATGAGCAGCTCAGATGAACCAGCTCCCAGCAAAATGTGCTCTTCGGTAACGCCTTCCTCTTTAGCTATCATGCTTTTGAACTGCTGCGTGTACTCCCGTGGATACATATAGCTATCGTCAATGGCTTCCATAAGGGCTTTTCTGGCTTTTTGAGATGGCCCAAAGGGATTTTCGTTAGAGGAAAGCCTGGCTTTTATCACCGGACGGTCTGCTAACGGACTCACCACTTCGCCGGTATGTGCATCTGTTGCATTCCATTTACTTGTTCCCAAGCTAAGTCCGGCAGCCATCAGTGCACCTGATTTAAGCCAGTTCCGGCGGTTTATTTTTGTTTCCATGCGTGTAGGTTATAAAGGTTATGTGTAAAGTGTTTGGTTGAATGTTAAAAAATTACCAGTATCAAATTGAATCAGTTTAGTAGAATGCCTGAACTGTGAGCACTTGCCGTCCACAGTTCAGGGGTTGTTAACACTTATTTAAAATATGGCAAATATGGCAACACAGCTTATTCTATGGCTTGAAGTTGTGAACGTCTGGCAAAACCAATTCCTTTGTATTCACCAGTCCAGTCGAGGCTTAGGGTAGTCCCTTTTTGTGGGGCAGCTATTCCTAATTCATCCCATGTTTTGGTGATTGTAACGGTTCCTTCACTATCTGAAACCAGGTCAGCAATTTTAGTCCCTGTGCGGGTGAGCAAAGCAACAGATAAGTTAGCTACCGGAATGGAATCGATGCCTACCGTATGGCTCAGCAATCCGCTTTTATCCAGTTCATAAATTTTGGCAGAAAGCACAACAGGAGCACCCAGCTTTGCACTCACTACTGGCTCAGAATATAAGCCGCCACCTGCCAGGTAGCCAGAGGAATTCTGAATGACAACTAATACCGGAGAAGCTACTCTATCTACAAATGGATCTTCTTCTTTTTCGCAGGCAGCCAGTGAGCAAGCCACACAAACAGCCAGTAGGTACAGATATATTTTCTTTATGGTCATATTAATCAAAGTTGAGTTAGTTATGGGTAATTATTCAGTCCACCACAGGGTAGTTACCATATCATTATCACCGCCATTGAGCGTTACGCCTGTCCGCATGTTTGCGCCATTCAATGATTCTTCTGAAGAAGGATACCGTAGGCGGGTGGGCAATACGCCGTTGTTGTCGAACACAGCTCTTGGATCGCGGGCAGGAAACACTGGCAAACCGGTTCTGCGGTATTCTGTCCAGGCTTCTACCCCCTGGCCAAATAGGGCAATCCATTTCTGCTCCATAATTTTTTCTTTGGTAGCCGCCCCTACCGTGACCAGATACCCTTCCGGAACGGTTAATTCATACTGCTTGAAAGAAGCATCAACTCCCTGTTCAAAATACGTCTGGGCATCTCCTATGCTGATGTCTCCATCAACAGCGGCTTCTGCCAGAATGAATTGCAATTCAGCAAAGGTCATAATTACGCTGGGAGTAGAAGGTTGCATAAAGTAATTGCCCAGCTTGGAAGCTGTACTCAGGTAGGTGGTGGCAATAGCATCGGGCAGGCCATTGGGGATGCCACTATACTGGCCACTAGTATTAGGTTGTCCAAATACGGTAATGCGGGTATCGTTTAAGCTGTTGAGCTTATCTGCCAAGGTCTGGCTGATGTTCCAGTCGGTACGGCCGTCCTGCACCATTACCTGATGCCACTCATTGTTGCTGGGCAAGGTAGACGTATGTTTGAGTGAGGCGTTATCGGCATTGCTGGTAAATACTGGGTACGTAGCCGGATCTGCCAGTATTTCAGCCATAATCGCTTTAGATTCTGCCGGTTTTTTAGCAGCCTGACGGTTGGCCAGACGTAAGCGTAAAGAGTTGGCAAACTTTTTCCACTTCAGAATATCGCCACTATACAGAATATCTCCGGCAATAGCAGGCCCGCCTACCACTAACTTTTCGTTAGCCATTTTCAGATCGTTAAGCAAGCCTGCATATACTTCTTCCTGAGAATCGTATTCCGGAGAGGCTATGGCTTCTTTAGCAGTGCCTTTCAGGGCCTGGGAATAAGGAATAGCTCCATACGAATCGGTAAGTATAGAAAACACCCAGCTGCGCATAACCAGAGCTACGCCTTCATAATTTGTATTAGCCATGGTTCCTTCTGTACCTGCCAGCGTTACGATCCGCTCGAAGTTGACTAAACCATCGTTGTAAAAGCCTTTCCAGTTATTAGCATGTAAGGCGGGCGAAATGCTGTAGTTATCCCCCTCGTTAGAATAAATATTTCTGGCTAGGTATTGCATCCAGAGCATGGCACCGTCCAGGTTGAGCCGCTCAAACCGGGTACGGTGGCCCCAATAACGGTCTACCGAAGATTCAATGGCATAAGGCAATAAAAATTGAGGACTTATATTGGTTGGATCGTTTGGATTGGTATTGATCTCATCAAAATCACTGGTGCAGGAACTGATGAGCATCCATCCGGCAAGGGTTAATAAAATATATCTGTGTATTTTCATGTGTATATTAGCTAAATGAAAGGTCAATGAAAATGGCCTGGGTAATAATTTATCCATTGTGCTAATTGCTTAACACAATGGATAAGTACATCAGAAACCTAAACTCACGTTGAAACCAATACTGCGGGTACTAGGCAATTCGCCATAGGCAAAACCTTGTCCGTTAGCGCCGAAGCGGTCTACTTCCGGATCGATGTGTGTCGTATTTTTAAATAGGATAGCTACGTTTCTGCCAACAGCCGATACCTTTGCTGTCTGAATAAATAACTTGTTCAACCAGGTAGAAGGAATCTGGTAGCCAATAGATATTTCGCGGAGTTTGATATAGCTTCCGTCAAAAATACCTGCTTCGTGGTAGTTCCGAGGGTTATTGTAGCCATACAAGCGGGTGGCATCTACTACTACATTATTGGGCACGTACTGAGGTGCTTCAGCTGTTCCAATGTTCATTACGCCTGAACCAATGATACCTTCTTCCCGGCCTACAGCTGTTTCTTCATACTGGCCTGTCCAGCGGGCAACGCCGGTACCCAGGTCGAATATATCCCCGCCTTTGCGTACATCAATCAGGGTAGAGAGCACAATACCTTTGAAGCTGAATGTATTTTGCCAGCCACCAATCCAGTCGGGCTGGATATTGCCTAATATCTGAGACTGGGAAGCTACGACAGGCAAGCCATTGCGGTATACCACTTGGCCATCTGGTGAACGTTCGAAAGCCACACCAAACAAGGAACCATACGGTTGGCCAACTGTCGCCAGCGATTGCAAACCATTTTGGGTGGCAAGCAAGTACGTGGTAAGTCCATCGGCCAGGGCAACCACTTTGTTACGGTTCCGGGCAAAGTTCAAGGATACATCCCAGGTAAAGCCGTTCATGAGTTTTACTGGTGTGCCACTCAGTGTTATTTCTACCCCTTTGTTCGTAATTTCCCCGGCATTAATAATTTGCTTGTTATAGCCGGACGCTTTAGAGATTTCTATATCCAGAATCTGATCTTCTGCATTCTGGTTGTAATAGGTAAAGTCTACTCCCAGGCGGCCTTGTAAAAAGCGTAAGTCTACGCCAAACTCTGTTCCGGTCATCCGTTCAGGTTTCAGATTTGGATTGTTGATGGTCAGGTTCTCATAGAATTTGGGAATAGACCCATTGTAGGAGCCAGAAGCAATAAACGTCTGCGCCAGGCGGTAAGGGTCTGTATCGTTTCCTACCTGTGCCCAGCTTCCGCGTAATTTTGCAAAATAGAGCACATTGTTTTGAATATCAAATAAGTCTGTCAGAGAGGCGGTTAACGATACGGAAGGATAGAAATAAGAACGGGCCGCTTTAGGTAATGTACTAGACCAGTCGTTCCGTCCGGTAACTTCCATAAATACTGCATTGCGATAGCCCAGCTGGAAGGAACCAAATACGCTTTGAGCTTCCCGTTTCTGGATAACACTTTCAGTAACGTTCAGGCTGGGTACGGAATTAGCCAGGTTGTATAAGCCATCTACCACCATTTCGCCTACATTTACAAAGTTGCGTTTGTAGTAGTTAGTCCGGTGTAAGCCGCCTACCATGGCATTTACTGAGAATACAGAACTCAGGTCTTTATCGAAGCGCAGCATCACATCGGAATTGGTTTCCTGACTGCGTAATATTTCTTCTGAGTATCTGCCTGGGGTACGGTTGCCGTTTCTGACTCTTTCAAAGTTGATCACATTAATGCGGGTGTCTGAGAAGTAATCGGTACCGGTACGCATTAGCAAACTCAGGTAGTCCGTGAATTTATAATTAATGCCAATGTTGCCAATAAGCCTGTCTTTTTCGTTAGAATAGGGCAACTTCTCTTGCAGGAAGAAAGGATTGGTAAAGTAGGTGTGTTGCCAATTAGGTGGGTCGGTATCGGCAGGTTTCCCGGCTACAGCCCGTTGAATATGCACGCCAGTATAGCTGCGCCAGTCTTTCACCTGATCCCAGTTGGTATGGCGGTGCGACCAGATAAACTCTTGCCCGTTGGTATAACTCCGGTTGTCTGAACCCGATTTGGCATATTCTGCCGATATACTCATACTCAATTTAGGCGTAAAATTATACCCAGTGTTCAGGCGGATATTATTCCGTTTAAAATCATTGAATGCCATAATACCAGTCTGGTCCATGCGGCCCAAAGAAAGGCGGAAATTCCCTTTATCGTTAGATCCGGCAATCGCAATATTGTTGGTAAAGGTGCGGCCTGTTTCCCAGAATTGTTCCCAGTTGTTGGGTTCTGCCGTTAATGGGGCTACTTCAGTGCCTGTCCACCATTGTCGCACTAAACGGCCATCCATCGGGCCTCCCCAGCTTTCGTCGGTACCAGCTGTACCGGTAAGCGGAGCCGCAGACCCATAGGCAGCCCGGTATTGATCAATTTGCAGCGGATCGCTGATGACACCGCTCCAGCCATCGTTATACCAGGTGCGGTATCCGTTTCCTCCGCCATAAATATCCTGAAAATCAGGTTTTACGAGTGGCCGCTCAAATGTCATGTTGGAATTAACTTCTACGCCAATTCCTTTCTGGCCTGCTCCATTTTTGGTAGTAATCAGAATTACCCCATTGTATCCTCTGGAACCATACAAGGCACTGGCACTTGGGCCTTTTAGCACCGATATTTCTTTAATATTATCAGGGCTGATTTCTGACATTACGGAGCCAAACTGCTTGTTATTGGATTGTTCGGTAGGCACGCCATCTATCACAACCAGCGGCTGATTGTTGCCATTTACCGAACCGGCACCGCGTATTTGCACAGTAGAGCCGCTTCCTGGCCCACCGTTACTGGTAACACGTACACCAGCTATCCGCCCGGAAAGGCTGTTGGCTACGTTTGCCGAACGTGATTCAACCAGTTCTGCGCCTTTCACTTCCTGTACAGCATAGCCCAGGGCCTTTTTCTCCCGTTCTATACCAAAGGCCGTTACCACAATTTCAGTTAATGTTTGTACATCGGATGCCATTTGTACATCAATAGTGGTGCGGGAACCTACGGCTATTTCTTGGGTAGCAAATCCAATAAAGCTGTACACGAGGGTAGAATTTTCGGGAGCAGCTATAGAATAGCTGCCGTTCATATCGGTAACCGTACCAGTAGTAGATCCTTTTACAAGAATATTTACGCCTGGCACCGTAGTACCATCGTCCTGGGCTGTTACCTTTCCTGTTACCATCCGCTGCTGCGCCACTGCAGCCCCGGAATACAGGATAATCATGGTTAGTATAATGAGTAGAGTGTGTTTTTTCATACGGAGGTTCAAGGTTAATCGTGCGGCTACCAATACCAAATAGTGGCTAAACTATCAGATTGTATTTGTTGAAATTTACAGGCAATACATTGTCATAAAGCTTGTTATCAGCTCTTTTTGCAATCCTTATTTGTAAAATAATGGGCAGTTATATTGTCTGCTACCTGGCCGTCGCTGGACTGTAACTTATAATTTATATGTCCATAGACAGTCAGGCTGCCTTTTTAAAGCATACTGCTGGTTTCCAGAAAATAAAATATGTTTGATGACCGATTTTACTCTTCATTCATAGCCTGAACAGACTACTATACTATGTCTGTTTATTCAGGCAGAATCTGTATTACCTTCTCACAACTTAGACCATTTGCAAGCAGTGTAATGGGTTAGCATACCTAGATGAAAACTAGCGGACACAGGAGACCCCGTGTGTTTTCAGAGTAAAATAAAATTAAATAATAGAAATACTAATTGATAATGTAGCCGATGCAATAATATACGTTTTTATTTAAATATCAAAATATTAATTTTATTTTTTTGACTATAAAGCAAATTTTATTCTGACAATAGACACTTTCACAAGCATAAATATTATAAATATAGATTATTTCTACTTTCTCTTGTATTTGTACAAAACATATATACTGGGTATTGGTATTTTTACTTTCACAAGCAAGCGGGTCGGAATCCTTGGCAGTTTTACTTTCCTGCATTCATACTGGTGGCACTTTCTTTTACCCGCTTATGGATGCCAGCTACCGCCTGCTGGGCAGATTCGAATGATCCGGCCATCCAGGCAATCAGGTACGATACATGATCTCCGGCAAAATAGATAGGTCCATCTGGTTCCAGTAAGGCTTTATAATGCGTTTGCCGGGTTTCCGGGGTAAAGGTTGCCCAGGCTCCCTGGCTATATTTAATTTTTTGCCAAGCTAGGGAAAACGAATTTTCAAACTCTTGTTTATACTGAGGATGAATTTTACTTCCTTGCTCCAGAGCCATTTTTTCCCGGTCAGCTAACGAAAGATTGCCTGTACGTTCGGCTGTGCGGCCATAATTATAATAACCAACCAGAATTCCTTTTTTAGACAGGTACCCTGACGGTGGATACACAATCTGAGTAATATCCATATTGGTGCGGGAAATGCCACCGTATATATTATCGTCTTCTTCCCAAAAACGCCTTTTAAATTGTAAGCCTATTTTACAGCTATTATTATAAGGTACAGAATCTACCGCCCGCTGCACATTTGGCGAAAAGTCGGCGGCTATGTTACTTAGCACAGGCAACGGAATCGTGCAGATACAAAAATCGCCGGTTAGTTCCTGGGCTTGTTTATCTTTATTTATATAGACTATGCGGGCTCCCCTTTCTGTTTTACGGATTTCTGTTACTTCTGCTTCGTATATAATTTTTTTGCCTACTCTCTTTTCAAAAGCTTTGGTAATCTGGTCCATCCCCCCTACTGGTGTAAGCATGGTGGTTTGTTGTTCGTAAGTGTACTCGGGAATATTATAGAAATGTGGCTCCAGCCATCCGGATTGTATTACTGTCAGCAGATCAGGTATGGAAGCTAGCTTACCGGGTATATTTCCGGCTCCCGGGGCTACTTCATACCCGCGTCTGGATGATCCCTGGTATAACTTATTGGGGTTTAAACTACCTTCGGCAATTAAGTACTCAATAAATTTTTCTTTGTCTTCGTTGGTTAAGGGCATATCCAGGGCATTCTGGTCTATGGCCTTGGCCAGCAGTTCGGTGGTATAGCCCCGCATATCGTTGTGAAGTTCCCGCTGCCGGATTCGCTTGTTGGAAAGTGGCCCTTTGCCTTCACAATAATAATAGGCACCTTCATTTATGTTATTAAAGTTTTCCAGAGGCACACCCAGTTCGCGGCAATAATTAATCACCGATGTATGATGATGTGGAATACGGGTAGCCCCGGCATTGAAATACTGGCCTTCTTCAAACTTGCATATTTGTTCAGCTCCTTCCAGTTCGGTTTCCCGCATCCCTTTCCGGATGGTCCAGATGCGGCCACCTGGCCTGGAACGTGCCTCTACGATGGTGCTCTTATACCCGAGTTTGTCGAGTTCATAGGCGGCTGACAAACCGGCAAGGCCGGCTCCTAAGATAATTACATGCTTTCCTTCTACTTTTCCTTCCAGCTTCATTGCTTTTGCCGGTGAGGCAGGTATCATACCCAGGGCTACCATGGCTGTGTAGCCTGAGCCTGTAGCAATCGTAAGTTTATTAATGAAATCACGGCGGGTTAAGTGTTTCATGCAGGTTAGTGATTTGGGTTAAGGTATAGTTATTGAAAGATGGGATACGGAATATTCAGGTATTAATACTAAAATAAAATTTCATTAAATAAAAATATATATCTATATAATTTTACAATATTGTATTATTTCAAAATTTAATTTACTGTTTCTTATAATTTCAATTATTTTCATCTTAGTTGTTTTGATGCTATTTCTTTTTTGATTTTCTTAGTTCCATCGTTACCTACACGCTAGCATTTATACCCTAATCCTTACTTAAACCTATTTCCATGAAAACAAATCCAAAGATCTCCTTTACCAAATTTTCATCTGTATACAAGCCTAGCCAGCGTATGTTCATTTATATAGGTATGCTGGTTATTCTATTTTCTGGCGCAGCGCCATCCTTATATGGCCAGGCAGCAAGCGAAGCAGAACGAGGCATAACCCTGGAGGAATATGGAAAAGTAAAGACCTTCACATTTAAAAATCTGGATGAAGACACGTATGTAAAATTTGAAAACAACTATATTCTGGACCGTTACCAGATGAAGCCGCCCTATGTGTTTAAATACAGCGATGGAATTGAACGCCGCTTTTATCTGTATAAACTGATGGATAATAAAACCAAAAAAGAGCTGGGCATGGTGGCTGTATATTATTTGCCGGCTACCAAAAAAGCGATTAACCTATGTATTCCTAATGCCACAGCAGCAAAAGAAGTATGGGCCCGGTATATTGACGATCTGAAAGAACTGGGAGCCAATGAAAGTGGGTTACTATCTACCTATTCTTATGTGCTTTCTAAAGAAATGAGTGCTTTGTCGGGCGGAGGTGCTGCACAGGCTGTGAGCACTACCAGTACAGATTATGATGTTTGCTTTCCTGCAAATGCCCTGGTTATGTTACCCGATGGCCAGGAAAAACCTATTTACTCAATACAAGCAGGCGACCAGATTGCAGCGTTTGATCAGGCTTCTGGTAAACTCATGGCTACAACGGTTACGGAGGTAGAAAGCCATGAAGACCATATGTATGCGCTTACATCGGTAGAGTTATTTAAAGAAGAATTAACGGCTTCTATATTTATGGGCAGCCTGGCTGTGAATTATACAGTAGAGGCAACCGCCAACCATCCGGTAATGACAGATAAAGGCAGAAAAACCATGAGCCAGTTAACCACCGGCGATAACCTGTATGTCTATGACAGCATTCATGGCACTGTTACTTTATTAAAAGTAGCTAAAGTAACTCACAACATCCGGAAAGCCCCAAAAGTATACAACCTGGTGACAACGAAGAAAAATTATCTGGTAAACCGGACAGTAGTACTAGATAAATAAAGAAATCAGCTATTAGCTTGTTCGATTTACAAAGCTGATGCTATACACGTTTCGTAACTTATACACCGAGCATTATGCAATTTATTTCCGGCAGGCATCCATTAGGGGTGCCTGCCTTTGTATGTAGATGCTGCTTAACTACCTACACCAGTCTACTTTCTACAGGTATACCTGGCAAGCCATCTTTACCTGTAATGTATGGCGTATATCAAGTAATTATATAGAATGGAGGGGAAAGCTACAACTTAGTTGGGCTACCGGCGACCCGGTCAGTGTCGCATCTTTTGCGGCGGGTACTTTCAGATAAAAGCAGGTTTAATATAGTAAAAACAGAAATGCCGAATAGCATCAATACAATGATAGTCGTATTTTGTTCCTGGGTAAACATCAGCAGCAAACTTGTCAGGCAAATGAACCCGGCAAGAATGCCTGCAAATAAGGCTATTCGGCTTTTCATAGGGAGTAAGGTAGGTAATAGGGTTAGGTATGTAGCCAATATACTATATTTTATAAAATAAGTCCAGCAACTGGCTATAGTTTTTGTATTAACGAGGCCAAGATCTTATCAGTATTTTTTCTGAGCCCATCGTCTGACCTACTATTTGAGTAAGCCACTTGTCCAAAAGGTAATTTACGAACAATCAGATAGTTGCATTTATAATCCTATCCCAATTCTGGCCCGGCAATAGCATAGGACATACCTGGATTGCCTGCATTTTTCAAGGTTCCCAGATGCATGCGGATAAAAGGCCGTTGTGTAGTAAATCCTGCTGTTTTAAGTTCATCCAGCCATTGATGGGCCTGCGCAGGTACATCAACTATAAAAGGTTTAGCAGGATTGGAACTCATAGCCGTTAACAGCAAATGGCGGGCATCTGTATAATTTTCAGCGACGATCGGGCCAATGTGTTCAAAATTACTTCCCGGCCTGCCAAAACAATAGCCGGTTATTCTTCCGTTTCTTTCTGTATAACAGGCGTACTGAGGAGCTATATTTAGTAAATACTGCAACACTCTTGCCCGGTTTGCCCCAAAAACAGCCAGGTCTATTTTCAAAATTTGCTCAATTATATCTCTATCTATTGCGGGGCATTTGCTGGTTAGCTCTGGTAAAAAAGCTGTTTGTTTCCGTTCTAGCCGTAAAAGATGCCGTTCTACCTCAAACCCCAGGGTGCAGTACAGTTTCTCTCCCTGAGGAGTTGCATCTAACCGGATAGTTCCCTTTGATCTGGCGTAGTGTATGGCCCGCTGGAGCAAGGCAGTTCCAATGCCCAGGCCCCGATAGGCAGGATCTACCAGTACCATTCCAATCCAACTGAATGCATGCGGATACGTAAGTGTGGTAACAGTACCTACTTCTTTTTCATTGTAGAGGGCAACAAAACAACCTTCTGCGTTTGTTGAGAGAAGAAATTCCCAGTCAGATTCTACCTGGTTCCAGTTTCCCATCGTTTTTAGTTTCATAGCAAACGGAATGTCAGACAGTTGCATCGGACGCAGGTGTAAATGGCTAGGCAGGATAGGCATAGGCAATTAGTGTCGAACAGGAATTTTTTCTGCCACAACCAGTCAATCAATCTTTTCACCACTCGGTATGGCAAATTAGTAAGCCGGGGATGTAACTGTTTATATAGAATAGAGAATATGGCTTTTGGCTCCGGTATGGTTGAATATTTTTGTTTTACCTGTTCGGGGAAAGATAAGCTGGCAATTACTCTACCTCTTTAATGAAACGCAGATACCGTTCGGCTGAACGATGCAAGGCAGATGCAGCATCTGTACCAATTGTGCTTCTTCCCCACCAGGCACCATAGATTCGGTCGTACGCATAGGGTTTAACAGCGGCAACAATAGCTTGTACTTTGCCCGCAGACAAAGGAATCAGGTTAGGATAGCTATACATAAAGCTTACATGCTTGCGGTCGGATACTACCTGAATAATATCTCCTGTCAGCAAAGAACCTTTGCCTGCTGCACCCTGTGGCCAATGCAGCACTGTACCTCCATCAAAATGGCCTCCACAGCGGATTAAGGTAAGGTCTTTTAACAGGGGCATGGTTTCCCCTTCCCAAAAATGAATCCGCTCATCCGGTCGCATAACATGAGCCCGGTCCGCCTGGTGGAGATAAATAGGTACATGGCCAAAAGCATAACTCCACTCCACCATGGTTGTATAATAATGCGGATGTGAAATAGCAATAGCTGACAGGCCACCCAAACCCTGAATAAAATCTATTGTTGCTTCATCCAGCAGGCTGATACAATCCCACAACACATTTCCGGCAGAAGTACAGACCAGCAACGCCCGTTGCCCAATACCAAATTCAGGCACTGTGCCAATTCCATAGAGCCCTTGTTCCTTTTTGAGAAAGCAATTTTTATGGCTATGCTTCAACTTCTCAAGGCTTGTCCATTGCTGGCCACCCGGAGGAATATATTGCCGCTCATCGGAACAAATGGAACAGGTATCCGGAGGTCGCACAGAGGAAGCATATTGTGTTCCGCAGGCTACACAAATGAAATTGGTTGATGACATATCTCTGGTCGTTACTCTTGCTTTCTCATTTGCCGTAAATAACTCATGTCTGTTTGCCAAACATTTACATCCTTAGAGATTCACCCGGTCTGTAAAACTCTCTTCTGGCAACCAGAACTGTTATATTTCCGGCTCTTTACACTGCAAAGTTATTTACTGCTTTACTACTTTCACTAACTGAAACGAGCCTTCTGTTTGCAGTTTAAGCAGATATACTCCGGCTGGCAAGCGGCTCATGTCTACTTCTATTGTTGACTCATCCAGAATCTTAAAAGGTACTTGTATGGAAACTACCCGCATGGCATTGCTTACACTCAGTGTTTTTACGGAAGATGACTGTACTCCTTCTATTTGTACCTGTAGGCGTCCGCCAGTAGGGTTCGGATAAAGACGTACGCCGAAAGTATCCGACGTTTGCATTTCTGCTGTAGCTGGGCTTGCCTCCATGGCCGATATAGCTGTTTGGCTGCTAGCACTTTGTGGTATACCTTTATAGGTAGTATTGGTACGCGACCCACCAGTGTAGTAAATGTTGCCATGCAAAACACCTGCAACCCCAGAATGCCTGTCTGCCGGAAGAGGAGTCAGATTTTGCCAGGTATTGGTAGCGGGAGTGTAGGCTGAAACAATATTTGTTTTGGTACCATGCATCGTTTCGCCGCCCAATACAAAAATACGATTGCTATGTATCACAACCGACGATGAAATATGGCCGCGGCCATAGGTTCCGGGCACAGGCATATCCGCTACTTTTGTCCAGACATTGGTTGCCGGGTCGTAGCGGTGTACATCTTTTTGGGTAGTTAACTTTCCATCGTGTGCATGCTGCCCGCCTATATAATATATTTTTCCTTCGTAGACGACAGATCCTGCATGCTGCCGCGGATTAGGTAGTTCAGCGAGTGTTTTCCATCCGGCAGCCAAATTACCTAAATCCAGTACGTAATGTGTACCCAGATCCATGGTACGGCTGGTGTTGGTACCCCCTATATGATGCAATCTGCCATTCAGGTATTCCAGTTGTCCGGCAGAGATAGCCACCGGCAAGTCAGGAAGCTTTGTATACGTATTAGAGGCTACATTGTATTTCCACACCTGGTTTGTACCGAAAATTTGCCCATTCCCGGTAGTATTCGATGTATAGCCCCCTGCAAAATAAATATCAGTAGCATCGGTTGTAACGCCTGCATGGGTTACCCCGCCATACGTTTTGCCATCCGTTCCTATGCCATTGGGAGTGTAAGGTAAATTTGCTATGCTCGTCCATCGGTTGGCTACCGGATCGTATACATACGACCGGCTGGTAGGCGTGAAACTAGTTTTTGTATAATCAAACCCACCAAAGGAATACAATTTACCATTTACTACTTCTCCCTGGGCTTCGCTTACTACAAAGGGCTGGGCAGCAACAGTACTCCAGCTGATTGAGGTAAAGGCAGAGGCAACCGTGCCCGAACGCACATTAATTACTACTTGTGCAGTAGTTGTTTGCTGGTTGGCTTTGGCTTCAACCGTTACCACATACCTGGATTGTGTATGGTAATTCAACCGTTTCGCTAAGGTGATGTTTCCGGATACACTATTTATTGCAAAAGCCCCATTGGTGTTTCCTGACTTAATAACATGTGTAACGGCATCTCCATTTGGATCACTTGCTTTAACAGTACCAACAGATGCGCCCGGAGCCAGGTTATCGGCTACAGTAAAGGTAAAAGAACTGGCTGCGAATTTCGGCGGAAGATCAGTACTTGTACTGGCTGGAGTTATGCTGAAGTTGTCGAAACTATAAATTAATGCTGAGCTGTTATTGCGGTGTGTAGCAAAAACACCTCCGTAGGCAGTTGTACCGGTCAGGCCCATATTTGAAAGAGACAGGCTTTTTGGCGTGTATGCTTCTCCTACATTACTATAGGTAGTGCCGTTGGTAGAATAATATCCTTCAATTGTATTGGTAGCCGGATCTACTACCAGCCTCAAACGAAGCGTTTGTGCACTGATATTGCTTAGGGTACTTGTCTGACGAACATCCGGATTAGTGGTGGCGGTAGAGCTGCTACTTACATCATTTATTTCCCGCCGCATTTCTATTTTACTGTTAACAATTACCAGTTTTACATAAGTTTTATCGGAAAGGCCAACCCATAAGCCGGCTTGTTGATGGGCAGTTCCTGTATTGGGATTAACCAGGGTAGTTTCCATGGTAAATTTCTGTGAAGTAGGAAATTTTACCCCAAGGGCATTCATCTGATTGTTCTGCGTAAGGTGGGCTATTCCACTTGTGGTGGTAATCCGCAAATATCCGCTCTGAAATGAAATATTGGAAGCTTTCAATCCTGGTACAGGGTTGGTGCTCGTAGCAGGAATGGAAGAGGGTGCTTGAACCATCCGGAAACCAGTATTGGCAAGCCCTCCTTCAGCACCACTAAAATTCAGATTAAAAGGCAAACTGACTTGTACCTGCTCGCATGGCAAATTGCTAATGGGACTACAGGGGCTTGTTTGCCAGTGGGTTGTGTACGTTTTGTTAGCAGAACTGCTATCAGTGGCCATGCCTGGTTGGCCTACCATTACCCACAACAAGACGGCAAACGTACAGGGGTAAAACATGTTTGACCAATGGCCTTTATGGCCCGAAATTATAGTCCGGTGGGTTGGATAAGGCAATCCTGGTCTGTTGAAAGACATATCCTGGTTAAAAAAAGGTAAAAGTTTTAGCATAGGTATCGGGAGTTAAAAAATAATTAGCCATACGAGTATGAAAGGCAACCTCAGTAAACAAGTTAGCAGCTAAAAGCCAGAAGTAAAATATTTTCCGAGGAAAAGAGTAAAACGAACAGGTTATGGGTTTATGGTTCTTACCTCCTTTCCCGTTTTATCAGAATGTACACCTAACTATTCTGAGTTATGGTTGCTCATTCCTGGCCTTGCTAGCAGCTTATACTGACTCTAAAAACATCTGGTTACATGGCTTACATAAGACTGTTTAGGTAAGAGTTGTGTATTTCAAGAGTCAGGAAGAATTACTAAAATTTTACTCTGGCAGCAACAGGCAGTGTACTAAAAATTTATCCAGCCGATAATTATTTTCGGCAGTTACTAGTTTGGATATATACTATCCATCAATCAAGATCTGTGCCTTGCTGATACGGTTTTATTAAGAAAATTTAATTTGCCTACGTCTAGCAACATTGCCTAGTTATCAGTGCTTTTCGAAACGGTCGCCTTCTAAAATCATATAGATCGTGCCACTACTGTCGGTGGTTGGTAGTTGGTCTATGGAGAATTTTTTCCGGGCTAAGGTAGAATGCTCCTCTGTACTTGTAAAAACAATGCGGTTATTTGTAATGGTTACATACCCCTCGCAAACCAGGCCTATGCCCCATTTTTTGCTTTGGCAAACCCCATACCCATTGCCATAAATCTGTAAAGCATATTTGGAAGAGCTCCAGTCGCCACGGAAAATCAGGTCTTCCTCAGCTAAAGGCCGTTGGCAAGAATATATACCAAAAAATAAAACAAGACTTACAAGTGAAAGTAGGGTTTTCATATGGCTAACTGGATAAGAGTGAACATATATATTATTATTTGTATTACCGCTTCCTAAAACCTGATTTGACGGCCTTGCGCCTATGCTAGCACAGAAGAATGGTTAGTTAGGTAGCTTACCCATCCTCTAAGCTTTCACAATATTAGTGCGTATGATGGCTGCTTGTTACTCGACATAAGTAGCTCAACAAGGCAATAACCGTATAGTATTGAGCAAACAGTGTACAGTAGGCTGTCTATCAGAGGTATATACGGAAAATCTATATCCTAATTTAGTGAATTCGAGGATTTTTTCTTCTCAAATCCGGATTTGCGTATTCTTTTGAAGAAATTCTCTTTTCGACCTTCTTATTGTCCTTCCAATCAATTTTGAACAAGGTGTTTTCTATAAGGTAGGTAACCTGTATACTGGAACATAAATACAGCATTGCATTTTGATGCTTTCATGGATTTATGTACATTCATTTGCCTATACAATTTCTTCTGTATCAGGGCAGCGTTTTAACATTTATTAAGGCAGCCTAACAAACAGGATTTCTACTATAACCCATTAATCGTATTTGTACTATGCAAACCATTCTAGGTGCCGGCGGCTCAATTGGAATTGAGCTTGCCAGGGAACTCTCCCAGTACACCAGCCAAATCCGGCTGGTTAGCCGGAAACCGGAGAGAGTAAATGCTACAGATGAACTCTTCCGGGCCGACCTAACCGACCAGCTCATGGTAGATAAAGCCATTGCCGGTTCAGAAATAGTATATGTTACGGTAGGATTTAAATACGACATAAACGTTTGGCGGGAAAATTGGCCTGCTTTTATGACAAATGTGATCGAATCCTGCAAGAAACACCGGGCCAAGCTTGTATTCTTCGATAATGTATATATGTACGACCGCAAACACCTCTACCATATGACGGAAGATACACCTATCCGGCCCACCAGCAAAAAAGGAAGAATACGGGCAGAAATTGCGTCTATGTTGCTAGATGAGGTAGAAAGAGGCCGGCTTACTGCCCTAATTGCCCGTTCAGCAGATTTCCTGGGACCTACCAATAGTATTATTGTAGAAACGGTATATAAAAATCTGGCAAAAGGAAAGAAAGCTGACTGGTTTGCCAGCACTTCCAAACTTCACTCTTACACCTTTACTCCGGATGCAGCAAAAGCTACTGCTTTGCTGGGTAACACGCCTGAGGCTTATAATCAGGTATGGCACCTGCCTACGGCTGCCCCCTTAACTGGTAAACAATGGGTTGCCTTGTTTGCCAAGGAGATGGGCGTAAAACCAGATGTCCGGGCTGTACCTCTCTGGCTAATCCGAGTTATGGGAATATTTGTGCCTTTAATGAAAGAACTCTATGAAATGGGCTATCAATATGACCGGGATTATGTATTTAAAAGTACCAAATTTGAAAAACGTTTTGGCATCAAACCCACCAGTCCGGAAGAAGCGGTTAAAATGGTGATACAACAGTTGAAAGGTGTTAAAGAAGTGCCTGCCTAAGGCACTTCCTGCCAGCTGTTATACTTTTTTGTTTTCAAATGTCTCGGCATATACCTTGCCAAAACGGTCGGTCACTTCAATGGTTACCTGTTTGGCTTGTGAAGATATAGGTGCAAAAAACAGGTGATCGGTTAACTCCGGATCTACCCAGGCGCGGCGTTCGGGCTTGTCTTTTCCGGAATGTAGTTCTACAGACAAAGGATCATAAGCCGTTTCCTGGCGCATGGCTCCTTTCCGGATACCATCTTCCAGCCATACAATTTTCCAGGCATCATCGGCATTCCAAACATTTACAGCCAATTCATTAGGCTTATCAGGATTGGCACCTGGTAAATAATGCCTGAACTGGTGATTTCTGTCTTTTCCGGTGGATTTATAATACCACTGTACATCGCTGCCTTTTACCTCATATACGCCATAACCATTGGGGGTACCATCGTAGCAAATAGGCCCACTCCACCAGGCACCACATACCGTACCATGCACGTGTTCCATAATGTTTCCCTGCTGTATCTTCTCATTGAAGTGGGTATGGCCTGACATAATATGGGCTTTATACGGTTCCAGCAACCGGTACAACTCTTGCCGGTTAGATACGGTTCCTCCCATAGAGGGAGCCATATTCTGCCGTTTTCCAGCATTCGTGTAGGCAGGAATATGCAAACTAACAATTACGGTTTTTCCTTTTTCTACCAAAGCCAGGTCCTGCTCCAGCCAGCGTAGTTGCTCTTCTGTGAGATAGCCAATATATTGCTTGGCATTTCCTATAAAAAATACATCTTCCAGCACAATGTAGTGTACTTCTCCCCTGTTAAAGGAATAATACGTAGGACCAAATAGCTTCTTAAATGTGCCAGCAGAAAGTGTATCAGACCGTACACCTTTCGTATCCATATCATGATTTCCTAACACCTGAAAAAAGGGTATGCCCATTCCCTGCACGGCTTTCTGATAATCAGTAAATAGCTCAAATTCGTCAAATACCAAATCGCCGCAGCCAATACCGAATACCTGGCTGTTGCTATATGCCTTTACCAGGGCAGCTACATCTGGTGTAGTTTCATTCAAGAGTAAATCTGCTTCATACCGGTTTTGAATCTGCGGATCAGCCAGCAATAGCATTATGTGATTAGTATCGTTTGTAGCTGAAGGCGCCAGAGAGAAATTAGCGGTAAACTCTCCTTTCGCCGATGGTTTTATGGGTTGATAGAAATTAGCAATGCCATTGCGTTGCACCGGAATGGTATGGCCCGAAGGAACAGAAATGTACACAAACTCCTGCGCTGTGGTGCTTGACAGCTCATACACCCCACTGGCATCGGTACTTGCAACCGTATAGCCATCAGTTACAGCTACGCCTTTCAGCCCTTTTCCATTGGCACTCACTTTTCCTCTGATGCGTACCGGAGCTATTTTTAATGGTGCATCTGTAGATAAAACAGAGGAATTCCCATAGAAAGGCAGCAGCAAACCTGAACCCAGCAGCCCCATGCTTTTTAAGAATTCTCTTCTGGGTAAGAAGGGAAGTTGTTTAGGTGGTTTCATTGTACAGAGGTATGTTTAGGTATAAAGCAAAAGTGTATATCGGGCAGCAAATTACTTTGGGTATGTTACCAGAGTATGAAGCCGCAATTAAGAAACATGTAGATTGAAGTTTTTTCTTCACCCCTCGGCCTTATCAGGCTTTTACAAAGTTTTTAGAATTGGGCAAATCCTAACATATACCACCTATTATCCCCACTTACACGCCTCTTTTTAGGGTTAAGGTGATCTGTCCGGCATGATGCGAATTATGAAACAGAACATGTGAAAAAAGCCGCGCCCGGGATACTGTTCCAAAAAATGGAGTTTCTACTGTTTCCAGCCAGGCTGAGTCCGGTGTATTTTCAACATACTTCCTAAACATAGCAAACCCTTGTTCTACCAACTGCCTACTTTCTTCTACGTTTTGCCCTTGCCCGGTATCTGGTTTGCCCATGGTCGTGCTTTGTACATCTGTTGGTATACCAAAGAATAATCCAAACATATTCATCGTCTCACCAACATGCCGGTAAATAAAGCCTGCCGATGCGGTTTGCCCGTTTAACCGCAGATGCGCATTATCTTGAGTAATAGTATCAAAAGCTCCTGAACACGTATATCTATTCTGTGTTAACATGTCGAGTAATACTTCTTTTTGCATATGTCTTTCTGCTTAAGATTCAAGGCAATTATTATTACTTTATAGTTTAATGCATCCAAGTCGGTGCTCCTGCTACGATTCTCCATTTGTGATTCTGCTTGGACAAGATGATAGATCTTCCATAGGCGCTTAAATCAACTGGCAGATAATCATATTGAACATAGACGAAAGCACTATCATATGAAAATATGGGAACAGAAAATATATAACAGGCATCCACTTTTTTTCCATTTTGTTTCCTTGCAGCTTCTATAGAGAAAATATCAGCATCTGCAATGGCACCCTTCAGCAAGGAGATTGCTTTTGGCTTTAATAATTGCTCTTTTATATGAAGTGTATCGAGATGGGTTAAATAGTACTGTTCAGATTCTTGAAAATTGCGTGCGATCATTATCTCATTCATATAGTGTATCCCATGCTTTCTATATGGAGGCGGGGGTAATTCCATTTCTTCAGCATCTAATTGTACTGGTAGATAGATGAATGGCATAATTTCCTCTGCAATGGGAATAGCCAAATCCAATGAATCCTGTAGAATTACCGCTTCTATAATAGTACTTATATTATTGATATCACCTGCATTACTTTGTCTCTCTGTTTTTATCTGCTGCTCACAAGAAAGGGAGAGTAAAAATAGGAAGAGGTAAAATATTGCCCTCATCTTCTTTATAGTTTGTTTGTGTGCTGTTGTTTTAACTTTTTATGACCCTTACTATACCCACATCGTCCGTTGGCCTTAATCCGCATTGATGCTCCAAAAACAGGTATTTTTTAGTTAACATGCTTTCAAACTCTTTATCTTCTTTGTCAACCAATAAATAATTAATTGTAAATAATTAATTGGATCTTTTTGCACATTATACTTCTTTTTATCATATGCAGAAAAAGTAAAAATTCCATCTGTGCAAATACTTATATCTTCAATTTTATCTATATGAAGTATTTGTTTTTGTTTGCTGTACCACATTTCAAACTCCTCTGCTAAATGATACCCTAGATAATCCGGTTTATTATCTTGTTCAAATTCATAAAGTTGCCCATTAATACAAACCAGGCCGTCTCCAATTGTTAGTATTTTTCCTGTATTATTCTCAACGTCCATAATTGCTATTAGCAGCGTAGTCAATAATTCATCATCTTTTAATAGCAGCTTATTTTTGAGGTCTTTCAGCTCGGCCATCAGTTTACCAAGTATATATTTCAGATCAATATCAACCGATGTATTATGGCTCTTGTCATAAAAAGATTGATAACTCTTCTCAATAGCTATTTTTCTCAGCAGTTTTCCAACAAGAGTTGCAGCAAAATAACTGTCTCCACCCATCGTACAACCATCCATTACTGCACAAAGAATTTTTCCTTGCCCAATAGTTTCTACTATTGCATAATCTTCACAATGGTTTATATGATGTTCACCAATTCTGAGTAATTGGTAGATGTTCATTCGAATAATAGCTAACTTAAATAATTTTACCCCAAACTTACCGGATGCTGGAAATTCTTAACCGTTTCTATAAAACACTTTACCTTTTCGGGGTCAGTATCCGGGTATACACCGTGGCCAAGGTTGGCAATATGGCGGTAGGGCCCAAACTCCAGCAACATTTTTTTGGTTTCGTCTTCTATTTGCTTGTTGGATGCATACAATACACAGGGATCTAAATTTCCTTGCAGGGTTTTATCCAGTCCCACTAACGTTCTGGATTCTTGTATTTCCATGTTCCAGTCCAGGCCAATGGTTTCGCATTTGAGCAGGTGCATTTCTGCTCTGGCAAAGAAAGCACCTTTGGCAAATACCGTAACAGGAACTTCGGTAATGGCTTCACAAATCTGGGCTATATAAGGCAAGGAAAATGTACGGTACTGGTCAGGCGAAAGAATGCCTGCCCAGGAATCAAATATCTGTACCATATCGGCTCCAGCCTTTATCTGTGCTTTCAGATAATTGGTTGTAGTATCGGTAATTTTCTGCAATAACTGATGCGACAACTCCGGATCGGTATAGAGCATTTTTTTGGCTTTGGAAAAAGTTTTAGAACCTCCGCCTTCAAGCATGTATGAAAAAATGGTCCAGGGTGCACCTGCAAATCCGATGAGCGGAACCCGGCCATTGAGTTCTTTCTTTACTAAGCGGATGGCTTCCAACACATACCCTAAGTCGGTTTCCGGATCTGCAATTTTTAGGGCATTTACGTCCGCTTTTGTTTGAATGGTTTTTGGAAAGTGGGGACCACGTTTCTCCTGCATTTCATAGGGTAAACCCATTGCTTCTGGAACTACCAGGATATCTGAGAAAATGATAGCGGCATCTACACCTAAAATATCTACAGGTTGAATGGTTACTTCGGCTGCTAGTTCAGGGGTGGTAGCTAGCTCAATAAATCCACTGAGTTTTTCCCGGACAGCCCGGTACTGGGGCAGAATCCGGCCGGCTTGCCGCATCAGCCATACTGGGGTACGTTCTGTTTTTTCTCCTCTGGCGGCTCTGAGAATTAAATCATTTTTTAAAGGCATGTCACAAAGGTATAGGAAAGAGAGAAGTTTATAAATGGTTTGTTTTTGAGAATACCACCTTATATACGTGTATTTTCTGTGATGAAGCTAAACAAAAAGCCAGACGATACATGTCTGGCTTTTAAACGATAGCAAGTCTGTTAGTTATACTTTGAACTTTCCGGGAGTAGGAATAGCATAGAATCCATTTTCGTCGGGTTTCACCGGTGCAGGTGCATCCCAGGCAAAGGTCTGAGGCATCAGGTTTATTTCTGAATTCATAGCCTCTTCCCACTTAATTACTTGTCCGGAGTAGGTTGCCATCCGCCCCATTATGGCAGTCATGGTGCTTTTGGCTCCATATTCTGCATCGTTAATGGGTTTTTTATTGCGGATAGACGCAAATAACTCATCATGCTCTACCTGGTAGGGATTTGGATCATTATCTGCCCGGTGACGCCATATAGAATTTCCTTTTAAGTCGGTAATAATAGCTTTTCCTCCATCTGCCAAGTTTATACGGCCTTTGGTTCCTTGAAAATCTTCTGCTACTTTACGCATACACCCTTCCTGATGGCGGCACTGGCTGGCTATTACGGTCCCATCTGCATATGTGAACTCAACAAAGTGGTGGTCGAAAATTTCGCCGTATTCTTTGCCGGTACGCACTTGTCTGCCACCCATTCCCTGGGCACTTACCGGATAGCCATCTTTCAGCCAGTTGGCTACGTCTATGTTGTGGATGTGTTGTTCCAATATATGATCTCCGCAAAGCCATGTAAAATAATACCAGTTACGCATCTGGTATTCCATTTCTGTCTGGTTAGGCTGCCGTTGTTTTACCCATACACCTGCATCATTCCAATAAACCTGTCCGGATATAATTTCACCAATAGCATTCTCTTCTTTCATGCGGCGCATAGCATCCCGGTAATGTAATTGATACCGGCGCTGCAATCCCACAACTACACTCAGATTCTTTTTCTTAGCTTCTTCTGCCGCTGCGAGCACTCTGCGTACACCAGGCACATCGGTAGCTACTGGTTTCTCCATAAACA
Source organism: Rhodocytophaga aerolata (assembly GCF_030503435.1). GTDB lineage: Bacteria > Bacteroidota > Bacteroidia > Cytophagales > 172606-1 > Rhodocytophaga > Rhodocytophaga aerolata. The sequence continues at coordinate 28,462 of NZ_JAUKPO010000024.1, read as the reverse complement.
CGTGCTTACCAGCTTTCACCGCTTCTTCAAAATGTATAGGACGGAAACCGGGAGGAGTTGCCAGGATTACTACATCTGCCAGAGCAATAGCTTTTTTATACCCATCAAAGCCAACAAATTTATTGCTTTCAGGCACATTCACTTTTTCTTTGCCTGGAAACTTCTGAGAAAGGTTGTTGAAACTTTCATCCAGCCGGTCACGGAAAGCATCGGCCATGGCTACTAGTTTTACTTTACCTTGTGTACTTAGGGCCTGTGCTGCTGCTCCAGTTCCTCGTCCACCACAACCAACTACCGCTACCTTTATCGTATCGTCTCCGGCTACATAGGCGCTGGCTTCTACTGGTAACTGGCTAAGCAGGGTACCTCCGGCTAACAAAGCTGTACTTTTTACAAAATCGCGGCGGGAGAAACCGCTTTTATTTTTTTCGTTATCGGTATGCATGCTGTTATAGAGATTAGGTTTAAAATGCAGTGAGATATTTATTTATAAGTCTTTGATGGGTAATCCTTTGAAGTACTGCTCTATTTGTTCTTTAGTAGGTTCTTTTAATGGTCTTACAACCCGGAACCCAAGAAAGGAAGCATCGGTGAGCCACCAGTTACTTTTTGGAATCTGAGGATCACGTTCCTTCAGTTTAGCTGTAGAGGCACGGCGGACTGCACTACGTAGCCTGTCGGGGTCGTCGTCCCAGGAGCCACCGCGTATACTGTGCGGGTAAAGCCCTGCAGGTTTAACCCATGGATTAGATGCAGTGGCACCAACCTTAACATAAGCATCTGTTTCATAGCCATCCATTGTCCATTCAGCTACGTTTCCATACATATCGTGTAAGCCCCAGGGATTAGGCTTTTTCGTACCTACTTTTTTATAAGCTCCATCACTGTTGTCATAATACCAGGCATACTCTCCCAACTGCCCGGCATCATTTCCAAAATGGTATACTGTGCTGGTACCAGCCCGGCAAGCATACTCCCACTCGGCCTCTGTGGGTAACCGATAGAAATGACCTGTTTTGGCAGTTAAGTACTTACAATACATTAATGCAGCGTAGTGAGTGACATTAATAACCGGAAAGCCATCTTTGCCCATACCAAAACTCATTTCTACATACGGAGGTGTTGGCCGGGCAACCGCATCTACCTTCGGATTTTTCAACGCAGCAGGTTCTGTCAGTTGAGCTTCAATATTTTTATTGGAGAACAGTTCGTATTCGTTCCAGGTAACTTCGCATTTGCCCATCCAGAAAGGATCTAGTTTTACCTGATGCTGAGGCACTTCGTCTTTTTTCCGGTGCAAGTCGCTAGATGGACTCCCCATGGTAAACTCGCCTCCGGGAATCCCAATCATATCAAATGAGATCTGAGTGCCAGGAATAGTTTGCGTATATGTTTTTGGAATTTCGTTTTGAGTGTTAGATGTGGTTTTAACCGGCGCTTGCGCAAACAAACTTATCTGTAGGCTTACAAATGAAATACACAAAATCTGAGAAAAAATGCGGCTATAAGACTCTCCTTTAAACATTGAGATAACAAGTGAATAGGAAACGAACGTAAAAAATTGCTTTTAAAGTTACTATATTTATATAATTTATGAAAACAAATATTAGATAAGTAATAAAAAATGCGGGGAAACCGCTTGTATTCCAGCTAAATACTTATGAAAAATTTTCCTACTATCTACAATAATAAAATTTTTACAATCCAACTCTGCCTAGTAAACATTGAACTCACCAGCGGTTAAATAAAAAAGGCTGCACTTTTACATGCAGCCTTTTTATAGAATAATTTTAGCTTATAGGCTTATTCATGGAAGTTCAATACCCGGTGGCCTTTTTCTCTCAGCATCTGATCCTTCTTAAAGAGTTCCACATCCGCCTTCATCATATCTTTCACTAGGGCTGGCAGATCATACTCCAATTCCCATCCTAATTGCTGCTTTGCTTTGGTCGGATCACCCAAAAGTAGATCTACTTCAGTCGGGCGGAAATAATTTTTGTCTACGGCTACTACTTCCTTACCAATCGGTATTTGATATTCAGGATTGTTGCAAGCTACCACATAGGCTTTTTCGTCTTCACCTGTTCCTTTAAACTCCAGTTCAACACCTACTTCATCAAAAGACATCCGTACAAAATCACGTACCCGGGTGGTAATACCTGTAGCAATTACATAATCTTCTGGTGTGTCCTGCTGTAGAATTAACCACATAGCTTTTACATAATCTTTAGCATGTCCCCAGTCGCGCTGTGCATCCAGATTACCTAGATACAGTTTTTCTTGTAAGCCTAATGCGATTCTGGCAGTGGCACGGGTAATTTTCCTGGTTACGAAAGTTTCCCCACGAAGTGGCGATTCGTGATTAAAAAGAATTCCATTTACCGCAAACATATTGTAGGCTTCTCTGTAGTTTACTGTTATCCAGTATCCATACAGTTTTGCTACTGCGTAAGGTGAACGCGGATAGAAAGGGGTAGTTTCAGATTGAGGCACAGCCTGCACTAACCCATACAGTTCAGAAGTAGATGCTTGATAGATTTTGGTCTTTTTAGTTAGTCCCAATAAACGCACAGCTTCCAGTATACGTAACGTACCAATACCGTCTACATTAGCTGTATATTCGGGAGAATCGAAACTAACTTTTACGTGTGACATAGCTCCCAAATTGTAAATTTCATCTGGTTGCACTTCCTGAATAATACGGATAATATTTGCAGAATCGCTCAGATCGCCATAGTGGAGTTTGAAACGAATATTTTCTTCATGGGGATCTTCATACAGGTGGTCTATTCGTTCAGTATTGAATAATGAGCTTCTTCTCTTTATGCCATGTACCTCATAACCTTTATTCAATAGTAACTCGGCAAGATATGCACCATCTTGTCCGGTAATACCTGTAATTAGTGCCTTTTTCATGTAATGTTAGTTGATTGATAGAATTAATTGTAAATTATTTACGAATGTAATATTTATTCCGCAAACTTAAAAAAAGTAAATTATCTTATTTCTACTCTGTCTTGCACAACCATTGCATTGGGGAAGTCCGTCAACAGTCCGGCATATACCCGCTGGGCATCCAGCCGGTCTACAAAATCGCCTACTTTAACACGGAAGGTAGGCTGGTTGTATACGATGTGTGGAGTAATTTCAGGAAAGAGAGCATAAGACCGGTTTCGGGCATTATTGGCTTCATCGCGGCTATTACCTGAATATATCTGAATACGGTAGCCCTGTGCATACCGTACACTTTTATTGGTTACCGCTATCTGTTCCATAGCTGCATCTACTTTAGCTGTTACATCATTTGCCGGCTTACTAGTAGATTGTGAGGCAGTAGGCGTATTCGTTGAAGATTTATTTTCTTCATCCTCGACCTTGTAGGTGGGCCGGAAATCGGCTAGATTTTCTGTATACTGTGCATCTTTTTTACCCTTACCTTTGGTAGCAATACCCTTGGGTGTACATGCATTTTGTAATATCCATATTGTCGCAAATAGTAGGATACAGGTAATTTTTTTTAATTGTTTAAAATCCATACGTTGAGTAAGATGTATTAAAATGGTGAACGGGCTTATAGGGGTTATGTGCAGAAAGTATAAAAAATTAAAGATTCTGAGGAATGTAATGCTATCTAAAATACTACCAATACCTTAAATTAATTATATTTTTTTGTTAGATTTTTATAATTGTCAATATACAGTATAAGGCCTCATAAAAATATTTTATGAGGCCTTATATTTGGTTAATCTTCAATTAAAACGCATCTATTATTCCGTAGATCTTCTTCTACTTTTTTAAACTTCACATCCTTCTTTATACTTCCATCCCGGTATTGGACACTTACCAGATCGTTGCGGTTAGCCACTTTGGTAGAACGGATTGGGGCTACCTTTTCTACTGGTGGAGGTGGCGCAGCCGGCATAGCATTTTCTGACGGAGGGCTTTGCGCAGTGTCCAACGACGAATGCACTTCCTCTTTGGTTACTTGTAGCTTTTGTTGCTGCACTTGCCTCTGGCGTCTGGCTTCTCTTACTTCTTCACTATCCTGCACCGGAATATCTGCTTTTAGAAGAAATGAAATAGTATCTCCATTTACTTTAGCAACAAACTTTTTGAACAATTCAACGGATTCAAATTTGTATACCAGCAAAGGATCTTTCTGCTCAAACACAGCATTCTGAACAGATTGTTTAAGATCATCCATATCCCGCAGGTGTTCTTTCCATTCCTGATCTATAATAGCCAGGGTAATGCTTTTTTCCATGGCTTTTACCAGTTCCTTACCATGTGTTTCTACTACTTTTTTCAGGCTGGCTACTACACTAATCTGGCGTATCCCATCTGTAAAAGGCACCACTACTTCCTCTATTCCCGGGCGGTTCTGATACACATCGTTTAGTACCGGAAATGCTTTATCGGCAATTTGTTGATTCTTCTTGTAATAATGCTTTTCAGCCTGGTTATATAGTTTACTTGTCAGTTGGCTTATGTTCAAGCGGTTAAACTCTTCTTCAGTAATAGCTGGCTCAAAACCCAACGTACCGATAACGGTCAGTTTAAAACCATCCGGATTGCCCTGGGTATTGCTTATAATATCTTCACAGGTATCATATAAGGTATTTAAAATGTCTAGCTGCAATCTTTCACCAAAGAGGGCATTTCTACGGCGCTTATAAATAGCTTCCCGCTGATAGTTCATTACATCATCGTATTCGAGTAAGCGCTTCCGGATACCGAAGTTATTCTCCTCTACTTTCTTTTGCGCCCGCTCAATCGATTTTGTGATCATAGAGTGCTGAATTACTTCGCCTTCTTCCAATCCCATCCGGTCCATCAGGCGTCCAATACGGTCTGAGCCGAAGAGGCGCATTAAGTTATCGTCCAAGGAAACAAAGAATTGAGAGGAACCAGGATCTCCCTGACGGCCGGAACGGCCTCTCAACTGGCGGTCTACACGGCGAGATTCGTGGCGCTCTGTACCAATTATAGCCAAACCGCCTGAGTTACGTGACTCTGGGGTTAGTTTAATATCTGTACCGCGGCCTGCCATATTCGTAGCAATGGTTACGGTAGAAGGTTTGCCAGCCTCGGCTACGATTTCTGCTTCTTTCTGGTGGTATTTTGCATTCAATACCTGGTGTTTAATCTTACGCAAGGTAAGCATCCGGCTAAGCAATTCTGAAATTTCTACAGAAGTAGTACCCACCAGAACCGGACGGCCTTTGTCTGTTAGCTCTACAATCTCTTCTACTACAGCATTAAATTTCTCACGCACGCTGCGATATACTTTGTCTTCACGGTCGGCCCGCACAATTTTGCGGTTGGTCGGAATTACTACTACATCCAGTTTATAGATTTCCCATAATTCGCCTGCTTCTGTTTCTGCCGTACCAGTCATCCCGGCAAGTTTATGGTACATCCGGAAGTAGTTCTGTAAGGTAACAGTAGCATACGTCTGGGTAGCTTCTTCTACTTTTACATTTTCTTTGGCTTCTATCGCCTGGTGCAAGCCGTCTGAATAGCGGCGGCCTTCCATTACACGGCCTGTCTGCTCATCTACAATTTTTACTTTACCTTCTACAATAATATATTCTACATCTTTTTCAAATAACGTGTAGGCTTTCAATAACTGGTTAATTGTATGGATACGTTGTGTTTTTACAGAATAGTCAGAAATTAATGTTTCTTTTTTCTGTAATTTTTCACTTTCTGATAATGTAGTATCATTTTCCAGCTTAGCTATCTCTGTACCAATATCGGGTAAAATAAAGAAGGAAGGATCTTCCCCTGCACCAGTAATGTAATCTATCCCTTTTTCAGTAAGTTCAATGCTATTGTGTTTTTCGTCTATGGTAAACAGCAAAGGGGCGTCTGCTTCGGGCATTAGCTTGGCATTCTCCTGCAAATAATTATTTTCTGTTTTTTGCAAGAGTACCTTCATTCCGGTTTCACCTAAATATTTAATCAGTGGCTTATTTTTAGGTAAACCCCGGTATGCTCTGAATAAGGATAGGCCTCCCTCCTTTTCGTCACCGGCCACTATTTTCTTTTTGGCATCTATCAAGAAATCTGATACAATTTTTTTCTGACCTTCTACCAAGCGTGCTACCCGTGGTTTTAATTCATGAAATTCATGCTCATCGCCCCGGGGCACTGGTCCAGAGATAATTAACGGGGTACGGGCATCATCTACTAACACAGAGTCTACCTCATCCACCATAGCATAGTGATGTTTGCGCTGCACCAATTCCTCAGGATTACGCGCCATGTTGTCGCGTAGGTAATCAAACCCAAACTCATTGTTGGTACCGTAGGTAATATCTGCCATGTAGGCATTTTTGCGGGCTGCAGAATTAGGCTGATGCTTGTCTATACAATCCACATTCAGGCCGTGGAACTCAAATAAAGGCCCCATCCACTCAGAGTCACGTTTAGCCAGGTAGTCGTTTACAGTTACAATATGTACGCCCCGGCCAGCCAGCGCATTCAGAAAGGCAGGTAAGGTAGCCACTAATGTTTTACCTTCTCCGGTAGCCATCTCCGCAATTTTTCCCTGATGCAGCACTACTCCGCCAATGATTTGTACATCGTAATGAAGCATGTCCCATACAACTTCGCTACCGGCGGCTAACCAGCGGTTGAGCCAGGTAGCTTTGTTATCTTCAATTACTATATTTGTTTTAGTAGCAGCTAACTTTTTATCGTGCAGGGTGGCAGTTACTTCCAGCTTGCCATTTTCTTTAAAACGGCGGGCAGTTTCTTTTATAATGGCAAACGCTTTGGGTAGTGCTTCCAGCAATACCACTTCTAATTGCTTATCCCGTTCTTCTTCCAGTTTATCTATCTGGCCGAATATGGTTTCTTTCTCATTAATATCCAGATCTGGGTTTTCTTCTATACGCTTGTGCAGACCCGATAGCTGATCGTCTATATTCTGAAGTTTTTGCTGAATATATAGTCTTACTTCAGTTGTCTTTCCGCGTAGTTCGTCATCTGAAATAGACTGCAAGGTTACGTACTCGCTGTTTACCTTTCCTACATAAGGAGTAAGCTCCCGCAAATCCCGCTCTGACTTTGTACCGAAAATTTTAGTTATTCCTTTGGTGATTATATCTAACATGTGCGTATTTATCTAAATCCAACGAAAAGCTACGATGTTTATAAACGTATAGCTTTTCAATAGGCTTACAAATTTAAGCTTTTTTTTATAATGTCAGAATGGGCAGTAAAGTTTAACACAGATCCAAAAAATTATGTGCAGATCTATATAAAAACAACAAAGCCCCATTTAGTAAGGGGCTTTGTTGTTTTTGGCAAATTCTTTCCTACCGTCCGCCAAAGGGAATGGCATATCCTAACATAAGGGCAATTACCCGGTTTTTAGATTTATTTTGTGAATCAGGAGCTCCACTGATGTTATTAAAATCTGTAAGGCCAATGCCATAGCGGGCTTCCAGGGTAAGGTCGCCAGGGCCGGCAGCAATACCTGCGCCTATACCAAACTGAATTCCTATATCCAGGCGATTGACATTATCTGGATCAACATACATAATATCACTTGTAGATGCATCATTACCAAATTTAATCCGCATGTCCTGGTTATCTGCTCTTGATCTTCCTCCAAGGGCATAGCCAAACGAAGGACCACCGTTTACGAATGCTTTGAAGGCATCTTCGCCAAAATTTACTTTCAATAATAAGGGCACTTCCAGATAATTATAGTTAATACGGGGATTAGTAAAAGTTGTGTAACTATCTGCTTTAAAGCCTTTTTGAGTATATAGTAACTCTGGTTGGATGGCCACAAAATTGTCGGCAGTAATAGGAAAACTTACCCCTAAACCACCTACAAATCCGGTATTCGATTTCTGATTAGGGAGATCCTGATCAAAATTTACATTGGAAGAAGTAATACCACCTTTGGGTATTAAATATACTTGTGCTTGGGCAGTCCATCCAAGTAGAAAGATTGCTGCCAAAAGTAAAAAACATTTTTTCATAGCTGATTTTATTGATTGGGTAAAAATTACGTGTAAGCAAGTTTACAGAATGAGATTTTTTATTCTTCAAACCGAAACATACTTCCTTTGGTTAAAAAAATTTATCTGGTTCCTAAGGGGATAGCATATCCTAAGGTTAATGCATATACCCGGTTCTGTGCTTCTGTATCTGTTCCGGCTACTGGCTGATCTAACAGGTTAGACAGACCCAAGCCATACCGAAGATCCAGTAGAATATCCCCAGGGCCTGCTTTAAAACCAATACCTCCACCAAACTGAAGGCCAAAGTCGATGCGGTTGTTGAAGGTAACATCGGCTTCATCGCCAAACTTAACATCTACTACAGCTCCATTCTGGTTAGTGCGTCCAAATAAAGCATAGGCAATAGAAGGGCCGCCATTTACATACAACCGGAAAGATTCTCCCCCAAAGTTGATTTTAGCCAATACAGGTAATTCTGCATAATTGATGTATGTGTTACCTACCCTGGTGGAAGTGCCTGTAGTGGAAAAAGTGGCTCCTTTCTGTATATACAATAACTCTGGCTGAATGACAAAAAAGTTATCAGCTGTTACAGGAATACTCAAGCCTAAGCCTGCTACATATCCGGTTCTGCCAGATACGCCAGATTCCGTTGTATTTAAGTTAGAAAATACCAAACCGCCTTTGGGTATAAGAAAACTTTGGGCTTGTACCGAAAAGCCTGCGGTTATAAGAAAGGCTAGTACCAATACGATTTTTTTCATAGCTGTTATTTAATATGTTAATGGTTAGTTTATATTCAATCAGACCCAAACGTAAAATAAAAGAGAAGGTTCCAGTAATATTTCTACTTTTATTGGTTTAGCTGTTGTTTACTATACTTATACGACCAGTCTCTCAAAAGGATTTACTAGCATTTTTTAACAACAAAGCCAGCAATTTGCTGGCTTTGTTGGGTAGAGGTAAGTAAATAAACCCGAGCTACTGCTCCAAAGGCTGATTTCTTTCAACTTGCTAAAGTAATTAACACCCCATTTCCTATTGGGTCATTCACTAACAGACCTTCGGAAGTTTCTATAAGAGCAATTTGTGAATGGGTTAGGCGTTCTACTAGCTTTTTTCTGTCTTCAATGATTGTAAGGTTAACTGTGAAATACCGCATACCCAGAGCCGGAGACGGGGCGGGCCTGGCATTTTCTCCTTTCCAGGTGTTAAAGGCAATCATATGTACATTAAATCCGGGAAGTGTTGTATCGGCCATTTTATACTTGGGCATCATACTCTGTTTCTGAAAGCCAAGCACATCCCTATAAAATGCCATAGCCGTGTGCAGGTTATTTACATACAAATGCACATGCCCGGTAATAGTATCAGCAGGCATAGGTTGATGAATATCATCTGCTGGGCTTAGTTGCCTGAATAATGCTTCTACATCCAGGGCAATACTCATATGCCGTTCTTTCCCTTGATTGTCCCGCACAGATAGGCCATTTTCCAAGACTTCCCAGGTTCCCTCCTCTGGTGTATCTGCCAGCAGTTCTATGGTATTCCCTTCCGGATCTTCCAGATAGGTAGTCTGCGAGATGGTATGATCCGTTGGGGAGTTAGGGTACCGGTAAGAAAACAATCTGGCTATGGCCCTGGCTAGTTCCTTCCGGTTGGGCAATAATAAGGCCTGATGATACAAACCTGTTGCCTGCTCATAACGCGTGGCGGTTTTATCCTCGGTAAACCGTATTAAATCGGCTTTGCCTGCCCCTAGCCCAGCTTCATTGCTTGTTTTCCAATGAAGTTGTAATCCAAGTATTTGGGTATAAAAAGTAATCTGTTTTTCCAGATCAGCCACTGTATAATGCACATAGCCAAGCCTGGTGCCCGGCGATAGCAGGCCAGTTGATGTATTTGGATGTATAATTGACATACCCTATTAGTTGTTTACATTACTTTTTACATAGGCTGCAATGGTATCTTTTAAATCTACTGGCTTTCTTCCCAGCAAGTTTTCAAGGGCAGGATCCGTATAGTCAATCATTCCCTGACTAATCATTTTAGACACAGAAGCAATCATGCCTACTACTCCTTCAGGTAATCCGGTGCTTTTTAAGCCTTCTTTCAATTGTTCATATGAAATATCCGTATAGCTAATTTGTTTGCCGGATGCTTCGCTTAGCATTTGAGCTATCTGCGGAAAAGAATAAGCATTGGCAGATGTTATTTCATAGATCTTATTCTGGTGAAGCTCTGCGTGTAAAGCTACATTGGCCAGTGCTTCTGCTATATCGCGTCTGGATGCCAGGTTAATCTTAGCATTGTTTGCATGGTAATACATATGGCCAGTTTTTAAAGCATCGCCTACCAACATAGGTAACAGATCGTCGTAATAGGTGTTCCTGAATAGAGTATAGGCAATACCGGAAGCCATAATCTCTTTTTCTGTTTCCGTATGATCCAGAAAAATACCTGGTGTATTGTCGGAGGCTTTCAGGAAACTGGTATAGATAATATGTTTTATACCTTTTTCTTTTGCTGCACCCACCACATTTTTGTGTTGATGCACCCGGTTAACTACTGTTCCGGATGAAATAAATACCATAACCTCTATTCCTTCGAATGCTTGGAGCAACGAACTATAGTCCATATAATCGCTAATCCGTAGCTCTACGTCTTTTTGTTGCAAAGTTTCTCCTTTTACTGCCCCTCTTACCAGAGCAGTTACGTTGGCTTGTACGTTTTTTTGCCGGATAAATTCAATAGTGGCACTCCCTAGTTTTCCATTGGCGCCGGTGACAAGTATCATATGATAGGTTTGAGGGTAAAAAAAGTATGGATTATGTAAAATTAGTGCTTGTACGATTTTATTCAATATTGGAAAAAATAGCCACAAAAAAAAGGATGCCACCAAACTGGCATCCTTTTTAGGCTGTGTAAGCCTTATTCTATATTTAACACTTATTTATAATAACTTCTTACCTGAAACAATACGAACAGGAAAACAACATCGAATAATAACCCTATAATACTGAAAGAAAGTATGTTAAGAATTATATTTATTAAATCTCCATAGTAGGAAAACACCCATCCGCTGCGTTTGCGGTTAAACAATCCGGGAAGAGCCAGGGCTCGTAGTACCAGTATGGCTATTGTAAAAATTAATGTAAGTCCACCACCTAAACCTCCCAGAAAACTAATTGGAGTAAACAAAGCACCCAAGCCTAATACAGCTAGTACTACTGGCAGCAATAAAACCATAAATACCAGATTAATCCAGGGAACATATTTTACAATGGCTTCTTTCGTAGACGCTGGAATCTGGAATGGTGCTTTATCTATAAAATAGGTTTCTAATTGTTGCTCAAATACTACTTTGGGGGCAGCAGGCTCAAAAGGGCTTCCGGAAGTTTGCGAATCAATGGGCATAATAGTAGAGAATAATTTTTACACCTTTATGATTCCCGCCTCAGCAAGTAACCCTCTCGCTAGCAATTAATTCTCAACTTTGTGTAAAATAAAAAAGCCATCGGAAGATGGCTTTTTTACTGCATGTATACAGGCAATTATCTTTTATCTTCTTTGATACGGGCAGCTTTCCCAGATTTTCCTTTCAGGTAATATAGTCTGGCTCTTCTTACCACACCTCTGCGTATCACTTCAATTTTTTCAATGTTCGGAGAAAGCAGTGGGAAAATTCTTTCCACACCTACGCTGTTAGAAACTTTGCGTACAGTAAAGGTTTCGCCATTGGTATTCGGGTTTTTACGCTGAATAACTGTGCCTTGAAACTGCTGAATACGCTCTTTGTTACCTTCACGGATCTTCACGTGTACATTTATCGTGTCGCCCGATTTGAAAGCTGGTATGCCGGCTCTTTTCTCTGAATATTCAGCCTCTACCATTTTAATTATTTCGCTCATGATTGTAGTATAAAGTCAATGCCTGGATAAATCTCTGGAATTGTAAAAGGAGTGCAAATATAGGAATAGTTTTACAAATTGAAAATTAGAAGCTTGTTTTTTTTAGAAGCTAAAAGTGAATGGCTGCCAAATGCCGGTTGAAGTTTAAGTTTCACACCTATAGGCATTTAACTTACCTCTCATTCCTTTACTCCACGCTCTGTATATGGCCAGTATTGCTCTGTTAGTCCTTCTCAAATATTTAGCAAGAAGCATCATCAAACAAGCAAATTCTATATCTTTGCGGCATGACTACACAAGAGAACTCACAGAAGCCAAAAGAGGCGAACAACAGCGAGAACACCTTTAAGAAAATTATTTCTCATGCCAAAGAATACGGTTTTGTATTTCCTTCCAGTGAAATTTATGATGGCTTGCAAGCAGTGTATGATTACGGGCAGTACGGCGTAGAATTGAAAAATAACCTTAAAAACTTGTGGTGGAAAAGCATGACGCAACTCAACGATAATGTAGTAGGCGTAGATGCAGCAATTTTTATGAATCCGCTTACCTGGAAGGCATCCGGCCACGTAGATGGATTCAACGACCCCATGATTGATAACAAAGACTCCAAAAAACGCTACCGGGCCGACACGCTGATAGAAGACTATGCAGCACAACTGGCAGAAAAGGGTGATTCGGAAAAAGCAGCGGCCATAGTAAAAAAGATGAATCAGCTTTTGGAGGCCAATGATCTGAAAGGCGTATACAATTTAATTGTTGAAGAAAAAATAAAATGCCCGCTATCCGGAACGTCCAACTGGACAGATGTACGCCAGTTTAACCTGATGTTTTCTACCCAGGTGGGTTCGGTAGCCGAAGACTCTAATACGATTTATTTACGCCCGGAAACAGCTCAAGGTATATTTGTAAACTTTCTGAATGTGCAGAAAACCGGCCGCATGAAAATTCCTTTTGGTATAGCCCAGATTGGGAAAGCCTTCCGGAATGAAATTGTAGCCAAGCAGTTTATTTTCCGGATGCGGGAATTTGAACAAATGGAGATGCAATTTTTTGTACGCCCCGGTGAGGAGATGAAGTGGTATGAACAATGGAAAGAAACCAGGCTAAAATGGCATCAGTCCATTGGCTTGCCTGCAGAGAAGTTACAGTTTCATAAGCATGAAAAACTGGCTCATTATGCCAATGCAGCTGTAGATATTGAGTTTGCTTTCCCTTTTGGTTTTAAAGAGATAGAAGGTATTCACTCCCGCACTGATTTTGATCTTTCCAATCACCAGGAACTGTCGAAGAAAAAGATGCAATACTTTGATAATGAGCTGAATGAAAATGGCAAACCGTATGGCAATTATGTTCCCTATGTAGTAGAAACCTCCGTAGGCGCCGACCGCCTGTTCCTGGCTGTTCTTTGCCATGCTTATACTGAGGAAACCGTAGGAGAAGGAGAAAACCAGAAAGAACGTATCTACCTGAAACTTCATCCGGCTTTAGCCCCCGTAAAAGCTGCCATTTTCCCATTGGTAAGAAAAGACGGTTTACCAGAAAAAGCACAAGCCATTTTCAATTCTCTGAAGTATGATTTTAATATAATTTATGAAGAAAGGGATGCAATTGGTAAGCGGTATACAAGGCAAGATTTAATTGGTACCCCTTTCTGTATTGCAGTAGATTATGAAAGCCTGGAGAATGATACGGTAACTATCCGCTACAGAGACACAATGACTCAGGAAAGAGTTAAAATAGCAGATTTACGCAGCAAAATAGAAAATGAAGTTTCTTTGAAACGGATATTTGAAAAGTTAGGCTAATTATATACTATTCCATAAACTAAAAAGGTCGGCATAAAACCGGCCTTTTTAGTTTATTCTAAATGGATATGGATTTAACAGTTAGTTTTCACTTCCCTACTTTCAATAAAAACCGCTTCTCTATGGCTTTTTCCCTTGTGTTAGGATTCAAAAAGGGTAAGGTAAGCGTAGAAATATGAAAATGATCAAATGTTTCTACAATCTGTGGGTTTACCTGCAAAGCTTGCAGAATACTTAATCCATCGGCATTTGTATAAATCCAATAAGGAGTTTCCGGAGAGAACGTAGCCATTGCATTTGTTTCTTCCAAAGAAGGCACAATACGCTGGGCATAAAAATCCAGGGAATGCATATGGGTTTTATAGAAATAAAAATTATCCAGATCTATCCCTTTCGCCTGTACATACCTGGCTACAGCACCTGGCGACTGGTAGGTAAACAATTGCGGATATACGTGTGCATTCAATGCCAGATTAGCTCCAGTGATAGCTATTACCGACGGAATAATTAACTGTTTGTACCAGTTACTTCCTTTGAAATACATATACAAACTTCCGGCAAAAAACACTAATAGAAGTATCCAGAGAAAAATGTTAGTCAGAGGAAAGGATATCAGAATCAGCAAAGCGATGGCCGTCCAGATGACTAGTATAGCAAATAGTTGTATGTTTTTCCAGACTACAAACGCTTTTACAGATTCTTTTTGTGCGAGTAACCTGTACACATACTTCGCAGCAATAATAGCTGCCAGCGGATAAAGCACAAAAATGTAATGCGGCAACTGGTATTTGGAAGTAGACAGAGCTATGTATGGAAATATAAATCCACCCCAGGTGATAGCTTCTTCATTACTGGTTAGCCTGAATTTTTTCTTAAACAGCTCTTTGGTATCTTTAAATAATCCGGCAATAAACAATAGGCTCCATGGCAGAAAACTCCACAGAAACGTGTGCATAAAAAAGAAAATGTCGGCATTGTTTTTCCATACATTTTCCCCGGTAAGCCGCCCGAAGCTTTGAGTCCAGAAAAAGAATTTTAAACCTGATGTACCAGTTTGGCCATACATCACTTTTTCCGGGTGCAAATCAAACTGCTGATATAGGCCAATGCACATGGGTAGCAGTAATAATCCTACCCAAACGATTCCAAGCAGCCACTGCCATTTAAAAAAAGACGACCATTGCCGCTTTATTATAAAGTCTGTTGCAAAAGCTAGTACCGGCACCATCAGCCCAATAGGTCCTTTAGCCAGCATAGCTAAAGCAACTCCAGTAAAACCCAGGATCAGATTACCTATTTTACCACTTCTGTTAAACTCCGCTAGTTGCCAGATTGCCAAAATTACGGCTCCTGTTAAGTTGGTATCGGTGCGTACATCGTGGTTGAAAAGGAAAAATGCCTGGCAGGAAGCCAAAAGTAATGCAGCTATATAGCCTGTTTCCTTGCCATAAAATAACTTTGCCAACCGGTAGGTAGCATATGTGCCTATGAGGGAAAACAGGAATGCCGGCAGTTTATAAGCAAAATTAGATATACCGAATAATTTAAAAGATAACGCTGAAAGCCAGAATAGTAACGGTGGCTTATCCAGATAATCCTGGTAGCGGTTATACAACTGTAGATAGTTACCAGTTTCAAGCATTTCCCTAGCCATCGAAGCATACTGGGAGGCGTCCACATCCATTACATCTATAAATAGCCCTATTCCATATACGAGGTATATACCCACAAATGGTAGGACCTTCCAAAGCATGCTTTGTTCAGTTAGAGAAGTAATAGAAAGAGGCGACTGGCTAGCGGCGATTGTTTTCAATATAAATCATAATTAATTATCAGAAGAAAAATCAGTAGGTGCAAAATACGGGATATCTTCCAGAAATTGAAAGCTTTGGTTGACATGGTCGATGTAACAACAATGATACGTTAGTCCGTTTACGACAATCAGGTAAGGTGCTTTCAAAACATAATTATATCTGGCGGCTTGCTCAAAGGTAGCCTGCGTAAGTTGCACAAAGGTATCTTTGCACTCGATTACTATAAAAGGTTTGCCTTGCCTGTCGTATACTACTAGATCTGTCCGTTTGGGCAGGTTGTTATATTTCAGGCCTCCTTCGGCTTTCATCAAGGCTTTGGGATAACGGTATTTGTTGATAAGAAAATGAATAAAATGCTGCCGTACCCATTCCTCCGGGGTTAGAAAGACGTATTTTTTCCTGAGCACATCAAAAATGTACAGTTTATCGTCTTTCTTTTTTAGTTTATAATCGAATGCAGGCAAGTTTAACTCAAGCATAAGGCAAAAATACGCATTCATTTGTTGGAAAACACCTTAAAAGTTTCCGCAATTAGCCTGAATGGAATCTTTCACGGCGCTTATTCCGGCCGCATAAGCCTCTTGCCAGTCTTTGCAGGCACCGGTGTAATCGTGTAAAGCTTTGCGGGCAGCTCCTCTCAGATATAAAGCCGAGCCTTTTAGTTCTGCATCTTTATAGGCTACCTGACTATCTTCTATAGCCTGCGTATACTTGCCGGTCTTATATAGACATAGAGCTCTGTAAAAATACATTTCGGCTGTGGGAGTTTCCGAATAGTTTATGGCATCGTTGAAATCCGCATAGGCAAGCTCATAGTTGGGGCCTGCTACCAGCTGTAATTCTCCCCTTTTCTGATACGCCTCTGCATATTCATCATTGAAATAAATGGCTTTGTTTACTTCAGACATAGCTTGATACAATCTGTTATCTGCTGCATAGATTAAAGCTTGTTCATAATGCATAACAGCCGTTTTTTTATTCATATAGGTGTATAAGAAAAAGCTAAATATGAACATACCTACAAAAAAAAGCACGCCGACTATATATACTTTGCGAATTTGCTCTTTAGTGAACCGAGGTTGATACGCTTCAGGAGGCGTTTGCTGATATCTATATCTGCGGCGTTCCCGGGGTTCGTATTCCGGATAAACAGGTGCTTGGGGTATATATTGCCCGTTTAGTTTTAGATCATAGATTAATTTATTATTGGTATCTGATAATACCTGATAGGCCTCATTTATTTGTTTAAATTTATCCTCCGCCGAGGGATTACCCGGATTACGGTCGGGGTGGTACAACAAAGCTAATTTTTTAAAAGATGATTTTATTTCCTGACTAGAAGCCTGCCTGCTCACACCTAATATCTCATAATAATCTGCCATAGAATTTTCTACCGAATAAGTGCCAGAGTTACCTACAGGGATCTACCTGTTTTGTGCTAATGTGTATTTTTTACCAGGCATAGACTTTATCATTCCCTGTAGTTCTAGACCAAGTAATAACGAAGCCAGTAAACTTACTGGAACCTGAGATTTCCAGCTAAGTTCATCTATCAGCATTTCTTTATTTTGCTGCAATAAGGATACTACCAGTTTTTCTTCCTCCGACAGAGCGGATAAATCTAAAAGAGGTGGAGCTTTTGGCAAGCCTTTCTTTTCCCAGTTCATCATAAAAACCATATCTTGCACACTGGTAAATATACCTGCCTTATGTGTCTGAATAAGTCGGTTGCACCCTTCCGAATACGTAGAGCCCACATTACCAGGAACGGCAAATATATCTTTGTTGTAACTATTGGCAATATCTGCGGTAATCAAGGCGCCTCCTTTAATGGCTGCTTCCACCACAATTAAGGCATCTGCCAAGCCGGCAATGATACGGTTACGGGCAGGAAAATAAGGCGCTTCAGGTTTCGTACCCATTGGGTACTCAGTAAGCAAACCACCCTCAGCCAGCATTTGCCCTGCTATACCTTTATGCGCCGCCGGATATACTACATCTACGCCGGCAGCCATTACGCCTAAGGTAGGTACGGTATATTTTAGTGCCGCCTTATGTGTAGTTATATCTATACCATAAGCCAGGCCACTTACAATAAGCATGGAATCAAAATGAGAAAGCCCTTCTACAATCTCCTCGGTTATTTTTTTACCATACGATGTAGCACTACGGGTACCAACAATGGCTACTATTTTCTGGGCATTAACATTTGCATTCCCTTTCAAATAAAGTAAAGTTGGCGCATCATCTATTGTTTTTAGCCGTTGGGGATAATCAGTATCTGTGAAAAAAAGCATGAGTGCGCCTTCTTTTTCTGCTTTTGTGCATTCTTCCTCCGCCTCCAGTAAGGTTTGTTTGCTTAATAAGGCATCAGCGGTTTTCGGACCTACACCAGGTATTTTCAGTAGTTTACCTCTCTTTGTTTTAAACACCTCCGTTGCCGACCCACAATAGCTGACTAATATTTTGGTTAATTTGTCTCCCACACCCGAAGTTAAGCCGAGTGCCACTCTATACATTTGTTCTTCTGACATGAAAGAGGCGAATTTGCTGATATCCCAAAAGGCATGAACTACCCAAAGAGCCGTACTTATGGATTTACTATACAACTGCTCTACAAAAGTAATAAAATTACGCGGAGGTATGCAGGGCAGCATGGAGCGTAACTAGATTGTTGCAGAAATAATCAGGCATAAAATGTAGTGTGTAGTGCTTTAATTTATACATTTACATAAATATCTGTTATCACGAAAATCGTATCTGCTCATATATTTTACTTACAACTCTTTATGAACATGACTAAAGAACAAATGGAAGCTGAAATAGAAATGCTCCGGGCAGCTGTAGAAACGCTGGAGAATGAAAAGAAAGAGTTGATAAAAACCAACGTAACCCTTTACCAGTACTGCCGCAAGATGGACCGTCAGTTCAGCCAATCAGTAAAGAGAGAATTAAGCTACCGGGAAATGCTTTTTGTATTTAACCATGCGCAAGCCGAGGAATTACTGAAAGAATACATTAACAAGCAGGGATTAAAAATTCAATATGCCAGCGACTACAACTACCGGGCAAATTAACTGGCCTCTCCCTAAGGAACTTGCATACTCCTCCCCCTTCTCCATAGAAATCAGGCAAACTGACTTGTTAAATTAGTCAGAACATAAGTATGTAGGAAATAATAAGTTGCTAATCTAGGTTACTGGTTTAGCGAGTATTCGCCATTTTTAGATACCTGCCTGCATCTTTAAGATTTTGCCTTCTCCATACGAACAAACATATATTTCTCCGTCTTTATCTTCACCAAAAGCCGATACCAACCCCTCCAGATCAGCAATTAATTCATTCTCCGCTTTCCCATTAGCACTCAGTGTAATTGCCCATATTTTGCCACTTTGGTAGTCGCCATAGATATACTTTCCAACCAGCTGAGGCATTTGCTTACCCCGGTATACAAAGCCGCCAGTAACAGACTGCCCCAGACCTGCCGAATGCAAATATTCATAGATAGGTTCTATTAATCCCTTTTTGCCACAATCATCGTTTTTTCCGCTATTGCGGCCGTTATAACACACAGAGCCCTCCATTACTTTCCAACCATAGTTTCCTCCTTTTTCAATAATATTGATCTCTTCCCGGGCATTCTGTCCAACATCGCCTGCCCATAATTTTCCTGTTTGTTCATCGAAACTAAATCGCCATACATTTCTCAACCCATACGCGTATATTTCTTCGCGGTATCCATCTTTATTACCGGCAAAGGGATTATCTGCAGGAATACCATAATTACGATTGCCAGTTTTCCGGTTCACATCAATCCGCATAATTTTACCAAGTAACTCTTTCAGATTCTGTGACCGGTTTTCAGGGTCGCCGCCACTTCCGCCATCTCCTGCAGATATATATAAGTAGCCATCTTTACCAAAAGCTATTTTGCCGCCATTATGATTGCTATAAGGTTGCTGATAGGTAAGAAGCACTAACTCTGTAGAAGGATCTGCTTTAGTTGGATTAGCTTTACTTACCTGAAAGCGTGAAATAACTGTTTCAAGCGGGTTGCCTCTGGTATAATTAATATAAAAATAGCCATTATTCTTAAAATCCGGGTGAAAAGCTAATCCAAGCAATCCACGCTCGCCACCACTTACAACTTTTTCTGTAATATTTAAAAATTCTTCTGTTTGCGATACTTCGGCTGTATTAGGAAATACATGAATTATTCCCTTCTGTGCTACCACAAAATTACGATTAGTACCATCTTTAGGACTAACAAATTCTACCGGCATTTCAATGGTTAGCTTTGGAAATGCTTCCTGCAAGGTAACTTTTGGTGATTTTGTATTACTTCCAGAGCAAAGGAGAAATACTAAGAGGGATAGATACACAAAAAATTTCATAGAATTAGCGGTTTGGAAAAGAGCCTGTATAGGTGAATGGTAAAATAGTTTTACTTATGTACTATAACTCGTATAAAGTGCAGGAGTTGCCTTAAACAGCTTGTATCTAGTAAACTATCTTTACTTACTGAATAGATAAGCTATTTATCCAGATTGTTTTAGGCAAGTAGTTGAAAGCCTGGGGAAATTAAAGTAAAAAGGTATATTTACGCGCTGTATGCAATAATTTACTCATTTTAGATAAAAACACTTGACTTTTAAATAAATATTTTGTAAACAAAATTTAAACAACTCCCGTAAATTAACTTGTAAATCTCAGTTTAATAGTATTTGTACTCTTATTCATGAAAATTTAGGGGTTAATTTATCAGAATATTGCAATTGATAGTAATAGTCAGGATAAATATGTTGTAGGTAAGATGTTTAACCGAATTACAATGTACAGCAATACCAAGTTTCAGAAATTAGAGTCTGCAACTTCAAAACAACCAATGTTATGTCATACATGTTAAATAATTTTATGTGCGCCGTTTTTGGCAAGAAAGAAAATCATAGCCGCAGAGCTATTGTCATATTTTATGGTATTCTTATATTAGCTTTATCACTATTATCAATACCTGTATTTATAACTTTTTAATATAGGGTATACTAAATTAGTAAAGCAGGACGTTTCACTTATATTGAAACCATTTTGCGAAATAAAATACAAGAAACCTCTATTATATATAAATATACAGCTACTCATATACGATTAATGCTTCAACTATAAAATTAACCTTGTTATTGTTTACAATTTTATTGTTGAAAAAAATGTCAGAAAAATTTAACTTTTTCTCAAAATTATCGTATATTAGTTAAGTATTATGTAGGCGATACATAATGCAAAAAGTGTATATTTATAAAGGCCTCCGCTCGTAGCGAAGGCTTTTATTTTTTATAGTTAAACGTTTTAAATCCGCTTTGCTCCTTCATCGAAACAAAGCATGGAAGGCCTATTTTGATTAACCTCAAGAACGGCAACCCGGCCACAAGGAATTGCAAAATTTCTGGGTTCGTGTCCTATGGGAAATCCAAAGCAAAGCGGATAAGAATACTCTTTCACAGCATCAAGCACAATCTCATAAGCATTTTTGCCAAAGGGAGTTTCGTTGTCTTTACTATCAGTAAAATGACCAATAATAAGTCCGGAAAGCTTATCTAATTTACCTGTTCGCTTCAGTTGAATCATCATCCGGTCTATATTATAAAAGTACTCACTGATATCTTCAATAAATAAGATCTTACCAGCTGTATCTATATCGGAGGCTGTACCGCAAATAGAAGCCAGCAGGGCCAAATTACCTCCAACAATAGGACCTGTGGCTTTTCCAGGTCTGTTAAACTCATGAGAAGCGGACTCATACACAATTGATTCTCCAAACAATACCTTCCGCAAGCTTTCTACCGACTCAGCGGTATCGTCTTTGGCAAAAGTTAAGGGCATAATTGCATGAATACTTTGTATGTTTCTGGCATGTAAATGACAATGCAAAGCCGTAATATCACTGTAGCCAGCTATCCATTTGGGCGCATGCAAATACTTTGTTAAATCTATTCTATCAATGATCCGCGTAGTCCCATATCCCCCACGGGCACACAAAATAGCAGCAATCCCTGGATCATCCAACATTTGCTGGAAGTCTGCCAGCCGCTGCTCATCAGTGCCTGCAAATTGAAAATTCTGCTCATACAGATATTTACCTTTTTTAACTTTTACTTCCCACGACTCTATAACAGCAATCGCTTTCTCTATATCATTTACGGGCACTTTACCTGCCGGAGCTATCAGACCTACCGTCTGGCCCTTTTGTAGAAAAACAGGACTTTTATACATTTTCTCTAAAAAGAAACAATTTATTAATACTGAATGATAATTTTTAAAACAAAGATGCAGCAAAAATTTAAGGAAATTACTTTATTTGTAATTGGCCTTTTCTAAAAATGAACGTATCCCCATCAGAACCCTTTCAAATTATTTATTCTCTCTTTGAGCATGAATATCTGGGATTTCTCTTTGAAACTTTTGTAGTCGAATTAGATTACAAAGGACAACTTACGCTTAAACATCA
Organism: Rhodocytophaga aerolata; assembly: GCF_030503435.1. Taxonomy (GTDB): domain Bacteria; phylum Bacteroidota; class Bacteroidia; order Cytophagales; family 172606-1; genus Rhodocytophaga; species Rhodocytophaga aerolata. Next base: position 6,445 of record NZ_JAUKPO010000024.1, on the reverse strand, counting down.
GAATATCTCTTCCAAAAATGCCAAGGAATTTTCTTCCGGCCTGGATGAAACCGATTTTGCCCTGGTAAAATGGATAGATGCTATGCAACAGGAGGTAGTAATAAAGAAATTTTATAATAAAAAAGTAAGCATTGCAGAGTTTTTTCTGAAAGTATACGATCCCAAAAAAGGCGATGAATTATTGCAACAAACCATTCAAACCTATATTGAATCTTTAAAAGCCAAAATATTGAATAACCTGGGCAATAAGATGGTTTTTATTATGGGTACAGATGGCAATCCGGCATGGCAAAGAATATATAAGGTTGCTGAGAAAGCCAATGTATTATTCCATTTCCGCCGTAACGAAGACAACACACATTATTTTCCAACCATTAAATGTGGACACGAAAAACTAGAGTTTCAAAATAAAGGGGCTATTATTATCTGCAATGATCCGGCCTGGATGATAGTAAACAATAAGTTGTATAATTTCGAAAAAAATGTAGATGGCAATAAATTAAAGCCATTTCTTAATAAAAAATTCATTGTTGTTCCCCGAAGTATAGAAGATACCTATTACAAAAAGTTTGTAGCTCCGCTGGTTGCTTCCTTTGATGTGTATGCCAAAGGTTTTGAAATACGTTCAGAATCGTATCAGCCACAGCCTATTCTTACATTTTCAGACGTACAGCCTGCACAAGCCTCTCTTAGTTTATTTGCTGTGGGCTCCTCTGCTACTAGCGTGCTCGTTGATGAAGAAAAGCCAGACGGCAAAATTATGTTTGATCTTACTTTTCAGTATGGAAAATATTCTTTCCGGCCAGAGTATGCCTCCTCTTCCAGCGTTAGCGTAGAGAAGACCGATGATTCATATATATTCTATAAGATACGGCGGATGCTGGAACAGGAAAAGCGGAAAATCCAAGCCTTGCAAAAAGTTGATTTAGATATTAAGAATGGCAGAATCAGCATGGACAGGCAGGCAGCGTTTTCATGGATGCATCAACACAGCGATTACTTAAAGCAGGAGGGTTTTTTACTTAAACAAAATTCGTCAGATCAAAAAAAATACTTTTTAGGTGAATCATCCATTTCCGTTGTGATTACCGAAAACCGGGACTGGTTTGATATTTTTGCTAAAATTAAATTTGGTGAGTATGAAATACCATTTCTTAAACTTCGGAATCTGATTTTACACAATAAATATGAGTTTACATTGCCTAATGGAGAAATAGCATTTATACCGGAGGTTTGGCGCAGGCAATACTCAGAATTATTTGCATTTGCAGATACATCGGATGGGGAAAGTACATTAACCTTAAAAAAATATCATATTTCCTTAGTGCAAGAACTGCAGACAGGAAATCTGGCTCAGGTTACTATACATAACAAGCTGGAAAAACTAAAAGAATTTGATAAAATAGAGGATTTCCCTATTCCAGATGGCTTCTCCGGACAACTCAGGCCATACCAGAAGGCTGGTTATAACTGGATGAATTTCCTCAATAAATATAAGTTTGGTGGTTGCCTAGCCGATGATATGGGTTTGGGCAAAACCGTTCAAACCCTGGCCTTGCTGCAAGCACAAAAGGAAGCTGGTATCACCCAGGCCTCGTTACTGGTGATGCCTACATCTTTGGTATACAATTGGGAAGTAGAAGCACGGAAGTTTACGCCTGGCCTGCGGGTTTTCGTCTATACGGGCACTCACCGAGAAAAAAATGTTGACCAGTTTCAGGGATATGATTTAATACTAACCTCTTACGGAATTATCCGGATAGATACCGACTTATTGAAAAGTTACTACTTCAATTATATTATCCTTGATGAGTCTCAGGCAATAAAAAATCCTTCTTCTATTGTTGCAAAAGCAGTAAATCAGCTAAACTCCAGGCACCGGCTTATCCTGACTGGCACACCTCTGGAAAATACCACGCTCGATCTATGGTCGCAGATGACTTTTGTTAATCCTGGACTGCTGGGTACTGAGCGTTTCTTTAGAAATGAATTTCTATTACCTATTGAGAAAAAGAATGATGAACAGAAAATGCAGCGCCTGTATTCCATCATTAAGCCCTTTATTCTTCGTAGACACAAATCGCAAGTAGCTACTGAATTGCCTGAGAAAATCGAAAATATTCAATACTGCACCATGCATGCCAGTCAGGAGGAGTTATATGAGGAAACTAAATCTTATTTCAGGAACAAGATTCTGGAACAGATAGAGGATAAAGGTATTCAAAAATCACAACTCATTTTATTACAAGGCTTGACTAAGCTACGCCAGATAGCTAATCATCCGAGAATGGTGCAACCTGATTATAAGGGGAGTTCCGGCAAATTGGAGGATGTGTTATACAGACTTGAAACAGCTGTAAGCGAAAAACATAAAATACTGGTCTTTAGTCAGTTTGTAAAACACTTAGCTATTCTGAAGGAACAGATTCAAAAGCTAGGGTTGAGTTATACCTATTTAGATGGCAGTACCAAAGACCGCCAATCGCAGGTAGAGCTGTTTCAGCAGGCGAAAGACATTCAGGTCTTTCTTATCTCTCTGAAAGCCGGTGGACTTGGTTTAAATCTTACTGCTGCAGATTATGTATTTATATTAGATCCCTGGTGGAACCCAGCCATAGAGGCACAAGCCGTAGACCGGGCACATAGGATTGGACAGGAACAAACGGTGTTCACTTATAAATTTATTACCAAAAATACGGTAGAGGAGAAAATACTGGCTTTGCAGAAAAACAAAAAGCGGCTGGCAGACGAATTAATTACTACGGAAGAAAGCTTTGTAAAAGCTTTATCCAAAGATGATATTATGGCATTGCTTGAATAAATAGGCCATGATATTTTCACGTCAAATTTAACTTACAAGTGCTTACCAATTAAAATTGAAGGAATTCCGTGCTATACTTCTACTTCCCGGATAGATTCACTTTCAATAGGTTCTTTGGCAAATTCTCCTTCCCATTTTGCTACAACAACCGTTGCTAAACAGTTTCCTATTACATTCACAGATGTACGTGCCATATCCATCAATTCATCAATGCCAAGGATGATAAAGATAGGTTCTACTGGCAAACCAAATGAAGCTGCGGTACCCAAAAGTATTACTAATGATGCACGTGGTACTCCGGCTACTCCTTTACTTGTAAGCATTAATGTGAATACCATCAATAGTTGCTGGCCAAAACTTAATTCTATACCGGCTGCCTGAGCTACAAATACGGAAGCTAACGATAAATAGAGTGTTGTGCCATCTAGATTGAAACTATATCCGGTGGGCATCACAAAAGCTACTATTTTCTGTGGCACCCCTATTCTCACCATAGCTTCCATGGCACGTGGCAAAGCAGCTTCCGAACTGGTAGTTGCAAATGCAATAGACACAGGCTCTGCTATAGCTTGGATAAATTGTTTAACAGGGACCCTGATAAGCAATGCAATTGGCAGGAGCACACATAGAAGAAAGAATAGTAAGGCTACATATAACGTAGCTAGCAAGTGAAACAAATTCACCAGTATGCCTAAACCCATATGCCCTACTGTATAAGCAATAGCTGCACCTACGCCTACTGGAGCAAAATACATAATGATGTTAGTAAACTTAAACATTACCTCAGATAAGCCCTCAGCAAAACGCAGAACAGGCGCCCGGTGTTTTGCACTGATCATGGCTAATGCTACACCAAACAGCACACTAAATACTACTATTTGTAAGACTTCCCCATCGGCAACTGATTTAGCTATATTTTCCGGAAATATATGCAGTATGATGTCCGTAGTGCTTTGTTTAGCTACCTGTGGTAGTTCTTCTGTAGTTGATACAGGCATATTAATACCTACGCCGGCCTTGCTTATGTTAATGGCTGCTAAGCCTACGAACAGGGCTATAGTCGTTACTACTTCAAAGTATAATAACGATTTCCAGCCCATACGTCCTACTTGTTTAAGATCTGAGTGGCCGGCAATCCCTACTACTAATGTGCCAAATAATAAAGGGGCAATAATGGTTTTTATCAGCTTGAGAAATATCTGACTTAGCACTCGTAAGTTTATGGCAATATCTGGAAAGTCGTTCCCGATTTCAGCTCCCACTACCATGCTCACCAAAATCCATGTTGTCAGAGACTTTTTAGTAATAGCGAACATAAGTAACGTAACCACTGCTATCCACCTGATAACTAACAGAACAGCAGGATCAACATTGATTAAATCTAAATAGCTGATTACTGTCAGAGCCGCAGCAATAGAGAAAGCAATAAAGGCAATAAGGGGAATGGTATTTTTCATGAAAAGGGGTTAGCGGTGATATAGGGAGAGCGGATTTCTACAATAAACCATAAAATTACAAACTTTTAATCAAGTTTAGTAATGCATAGCAAAAGACTTCGATAATCCGTTTGTTTCACTTCTAGTATAAAACGTAACAAAAAAGAGGGTGAAATATATTCCACCCTCTTTTCTATACTTATCTAAAAGCGCCTTATTGTTTGAGCACTTTAACTGTTTTGGTTTCGTGTTCACCTGCAGGATCGATAACCTGAATTACATACAACCCACTCTTCCATTGGCTACCAAGCATAATTGACTTTCCACCAGATGAATTGATCTCCTCTACTGTTCTACCCATCATATCGGTTATTCTCACTAAAACTTCATTGTGGTTCGGAGCAATAGTAAGTTTGGTAGATTGACTAAAAGGATTAGGTGCGACAGTGATTCGGCTATGTGTTTCTGCCCCTTGAGCTTCATCTTCAAATGCAATTCTGGCAGGTGCGGCTACAGTCTTAAAGAATGTATTTTGCCATCTAGGCTCATTAGGACCTGCAGGATCGTTTATAGTGTATGCGCCAGACCGTACATAATAAACTGTATTATATTTTAATGTTGGTAAATCCCTAAATATATTCACTAAGTATGGCTTAGGAGTCTGCTCTAAGGTGTTATAAACAAATGTGGAAAATCCTGCATCTTCACTTATCTGCAAAAGGTAACGCGTTTCAACATAATTTGGATCATCCTTTACATATATCTCTGGACTAGTTATAGGCACATTCGTAGGCCCGCCCTGAATATAAGTAACTACATTGCTTCGTGGAGGTATGCCAGTTGCCCTAATGGTTTGAACATTATACCAATAACCTGTTTGCAAATAATTCCCATTTGCATCACGCCTAGCTAGTTTCATCCGGATATAATACTGCTGTTCTGGTATCAGACCTGCGATATAATCATATATCCACTGTGGACCTGAGGATAAATAATTATCGGGATCAGTGATATCTACAAATCTTCCATTAATCCCTACCCGGCAGCGTCTGCCAATATACACTACCTGTCCAGATACTGGATTAGCAGGATCTAAGGCAGATTCACGTGCAGGGCCAGGTATATTTACAATGGTAGCCGGATCAAAAGAAGGGTCAGTTGCTATCTGATAAATTGCCTCAGTTGCATTCTGTGCATGGAAGGAAACAAGACCAGTGGAAGTAGTAGTTATATCTCCTACAGGTCTATACATAACAGTAGGATGGAGCGCATTATAAAAACTTCTTACTGGTTTAATCACATTCTCTGCTCCATTAGATTTAACAGAAGCGATTCTTACATAATATCTTTCACCTGACTCTAACTGCCCGGCATGTAACGTTAACACGGTATTATTACCTGTATTAAAAGTTACGAAAGAATCAAATGTGTTGGTTTTGCTAAACTCCCACCGATAATTGACTGTACCTCCAATGGTTTGTGAAGTTAATGTATATTGAAATTGATTTAAATATATTAAGGAGTTTTCATCTATACTCTGCCCATTAATTGCTATTACAAATGGATTTTCAGCAATGTTTACAAGAATAGAACTAGAGCCAAGAGTACCTCCACCGGCATTAAACGCTCTGGCTTGTATTTCATATTGGGTACCTCCCAAAAGACCACTAAGGGTGAATGTGTACGGACCGCTACCTGATTGCTGCAATACAGTAAAAACGCTCCCTGAATTAGCTATTCTATACTCCAGCCACATAGAAGCCGCACCAGGATAAGCTGCTACGGAAACGTTAAAGGAGGACGGTAAGCCTGTAGCTCCATTTGCAGGCGAAGTAATCTGGGGTGATCTAGTAGTGGTAATGCGCAAGGTAGTTTCAGCCAGCACACCATTAACATCTAAAGCTCTTACCCGCAAATCATATTGAGTATTAATAGTTAATCCACTGACAGGTAAAGTATAGGGACCTGCGCCTGCTTGTACAGACTGGTTGGTGGTATTATAGGTACCGCCTACAGGCCGCCATTGTACTAAGGCTGAACTTGCACCTGCATAAGCATTTACAAGTACGTTAAAACTAAGTGGTAACCCAGTTTGGTTATTGCTAGGAAAAGTTACCACTAGCCCTGGGCGTGTGTTTACAAGAATAGAACTAGAGCCAAGAGTACCTCCACCGGCATTAAACGCTCT
>NZ_JAUKPO010000023.1 GCF_030503435.1 Rhodocytophaga aerolata | reverse complement strand
CCTCTGGCCTACTTTTGAATTAATACACTGGCGTATCAATCGACTAATATATACATCCTGAATTTTTTTACTCAACCACTCATGTAAGTAGCCAATACTTCTAAACAGGGGCTACAGAAGATTGATGGTTTTTGATTTACCTGAGAATTGAAATCGTGGGAAAAGAAACTAAAAATTTATATTAGAATTTAACACTCATTCTGGCTGATAAGTAGGTTAAATTTTTGCTAACTCCTGTCTGTTTAAGAAAATCACCTGTCCGGAAAAACGTATAAAATCCTTCTATTTGCAGGTGTCGGTTGAATTGCCACTCAGCCTCAACTGATAATTGATTACCAATGTAGGCTGCTTTGCTTCCACTGCTTTCGCGGATAAGTACATAGGGTACACCATACAATCCGTCATGTACACTTTCCCGCCAGAAGAAATCCCAATCAGTGATAAGCTCCAGATTTTTAACTGGCCGTAGTGTAATGGAGGGGTGCACATCAATCAGGTTGGCTGGACCGATAAGAGCTACCTGGCCGAAGTAGGCACCTTTGGGAAATAGTGGATTGAATGTTTGCAAGTCCGGATTTCCCTTGCTGCGGTCTCCGCTGATGATTTCTGTATTCACCTTCAGGGTAGGTGCTAAGGGTAGTTGGGCTAGTTCATAACTCAGTTCCGCTGAAGAAGTCCATGCCCGGATCTCGCCAATGCCGTACCTGCCCAGCTGATACACCCCTTCCAGATTATAATTCAACCGTGTCTCTTTGCTCCATAGCCGGACGCCTGTTGAGTGGCGTAGTTCCCTTGCCTCTCCTTGTTCAAAGCGAGCTCTTTTATCTTCCAAACCCAAATAGTACAAATCGACATGGCTTTGTAAAATTGACGGGAAATCTCGAGTAGTATATACTCCCCAGAAAAGCACATTCTGATCACTGCCATTGTCAAAAACACCTGTTTTGGTCTCTGCAGGCCTGCTTACAAAAGCATCTGCCTGAAACGCATGTGTTTTATAAATCAGTTTACCAGCATCGAAAGACAGGCGGACGTTGGGGCCTTCTCGTACAGTAACCAGTCTGGAGGAACCATAATTCATTTCCTGTCTGCCTATGCGTAAAATAATCTGGCTTTTCTGATAAGGAAGCGTAAGTTCGGCAAAAGCCTGGTGAACATCTAATACATCTTTATCAGGTAAATCCAGCTCACCCGTTTTTCCCTGAACGATGCCACTTTTCAACTGTCCAAAAATGCGGAAGAGTTTTCCAAAGTGCCAGTCGGTGTGCAGCATATACCGCTGCAACAGATAGCCGTCTTTATCATCTGGTGCTTCCCCCCAATCGATGTGGCGTATGTATTCATATTGATAGCGCAACTCTCCCCCAATTGATAAGTAGTTTTTTTTATGCCGGCTCAATGGTATAAACTTAATCGCATCAAAAAACCCTGGTACTCTTGCAGAGTCACTCTTCAGGTAAGAATAATCTTCCTCCCAGCGAATACTTTTGAATTCCATAGCTGTCGCATCAGAGCTTAACTGAGCTATAGCCTGACTATAGCAGGCACTAAGTAATGATAAAAGTACCGGCAATAGATGAACAGGCGGCCTGGCAAAGAAGCCAAATCTGTAACATACATTCATACAGCATACATTAAGTGTTAAAACCTGCGGATGAGACTAACTCCAATTATCAGAAAGACGCTAAGTAGAACAAGTTCAGAAAAGTAATAGAGGCCGCAACCATAAATTATGAATATGAAACTCTATGGGTTACAAACAAGATTAAATAGAGCACAAGCCTACGATAAATTACAAGCCTTTTTTTGCTCCACCATAGCCATTATAATAAGCTGCCGGAGACCAGGTAGGTATCACAGGTAAGGCAGCCGGAGCAAGCGTTTCATATCTTCCAACGCCATACACTATCTTGCCATCCATTACCGTCAGCAACGATTCTATAGACGGAATTTTTGCTTCTTCTACCGTCATAAAATCATGCGAGAGCAGGGCCATATCAGCGTAGTAACCTGGCTTTATTCGTCCTTTTATTCCCTCTTCCCCGGTTAAGCTTGCACTTCCAAGCGTCATAAGACGAAGTGCTTCGAGGCGGTCCAGCCGGTTTTCTAGGGAATACAATTGCATGTCTCCGGCAGTGCGCCCGCTGATAAGCCAATACAAAGCCATCCATGGATTATAGGAAGACACGCGCGTGGCATCTGTACCTAAGGTAAGGGGTATACCCATTTGGAGAATTTTCTTGACAGGAGGTGCAGAAGTAGCTGCCTCTTTACCATAGCGGGCCACAAAGCTTTCCCCTTGATAAGACATACGATTCTGTATGGCTATGCCCCCACCCAGGGCTTTTACTCTTTGCAGGTTCTTTTCCGATATGGTTTCCGCATGATCAAAATACCAGCGAAGGCCATTAAATGGCGTTTGCTTATCAATCTCCTCAAAAACATCCAGGAAACGGCTGATAGATTCATCATAAGTAGCATGCAGGCGGAAAGGCCAGCGGTTCTCTACCAGTAAGCTTACAACCTTTTTCAATTCTGATTCCATGGAATCTTTCAGCACCGGTCTCTCTTGCCTGAAGTTCTCAAAGTCTGCGGCTGCCATCACTAAATTTTCGCCACCTCCTTCCAGAAAATAGTGATGATGTATTTCTTCATCCATGCTATTCTTTTCTTTAGCTAATTCCACCCAGCGCAGATAATCATTGTATTCCGAACCGGCTTTCTGGGCAAATAAATAGAAGGGAATCCGCAGGTTGAGTTCACCTCTTTGAGAGAGGGTATCCGTAGTCGCATAATCATCCGGGAAATTCTGGAATCCGCCGCCTGGATCTACCACACTGGTAATGCCAAAGCGGTTGAGTTCACGTACATATTGCTTGGTGGAGTTGAGCTGTTCTTCAAAGGAGAGCATTGGTGCTTTGGCAATAGTAGAATACAGAATAAAAGCATTAGGAGCGGCAATCAACCGGCCGGTAGGTGTACCACTTTCATCCCGCTCAATAATGCTTCCCGGAGGATTGGGTGTATTTTTATCAATACCTGCTGCTTTTAAGGCGGCTTCGTTCATAAGAGCTTCTCCATACAGATAAAGTACAAGCACTGGCCGGTGAGGGGCTACCTCTCTGATTTCTTTTATGGTTGGCATGCGCTTTTCTTCAAACTGCCTTTCAGACCATCCGCCTACCACTTTTACCCACTGGCCTTCCGGTGTGCGGTCTGCCTGTTCACGAATCATTTGCAGGCCTTGTTTCAAACTCTTTACACCGTCCCAGCGGAGTTCAGTGTTATAAAACCTGCCACCTCTGATTACATGACTGTGTGAGTCGTTAAGCCCCGGAATCAGGGTTTTGCCTTCCCCATCAATGAGTTTTGTGGAGGAGCTTGCATATTTTTCTATTTCCTCATTTGTACCGACAGCTACCACTTTTCCCTCCTTGATCGCCACTGCCTCTGCCATAGGATTTTGCTCATCCAGGGTGATTACTTTGGCATTTCTAATAATCAGGTGCGCTTTTATATCCCTTTCCTTATCCTTCGTTTGTTGAGGTTGGCAAGCGGCCAGAATTAAACTCATGTACAGTAAGATGTTTTTAAAATACAGGCTTATACTCGTTTTCCTGTGAAGAAAGCTTTCTTTCCTGTAAATAAGGTTGAACATTACTATAGAAGATGGATTGATTAATTTTTTCATAGATAGGTAAGTTTAAGGAAGGGGTTGTTAATGTTTGCAGCTATACTTTATTCATTCCCTCTACTACTGGATTTACCTTCATTTGCTTTACTTCCCAGTATTTTGCGTGCGTAAATAACCCCCAAGCCGTAGTTCCCTGTGTGTTGCATGACAATTTGATTTACGCCCTCATAGGTTTCTTTGCGGGCCCAGTCACGTTGCCATTCCAGCATTACCTGCAACCAGTTTACTGGTATGGTACCGGCCTGTAACATCCGTTGTATAGCATTGTCATGAATCTCCTGGCTTACATCTCCGGATGCATCAGTGACAAAGTATACTTCATAGCCTTCATTGAGTGCAGAAAGTGCGACAAATGCCCCACATACCTGTGTCCATAAGCCCGCTAAAACAATCTTTTTACGCCCTGTTTTCCGGATTGCTTCCACCACACGGGGATCTTCCCAGGAGTTCATCGTAGTGCGTTCTATAATGGTATTATTCGGGAAAACATTTTTTATTTCCGGCCAGAGAGCTCCTGCAAATTCTTCAGATACCGTGGTAAGCACGACAGGCACTTTAAATAACTGGGTGGCTTTGGATAATCCGGCCAGGTTATTTCTGAGTGTGGCTACTTCTATGTTTTTTACGGAAAAACCCATTTGAGGCTGATGGTCAATGAGAAGTACCACACAGTTATCTGGGGTAAGCAGCATAGGACTCGGTTTTTGAGCCAATAAGGGCATAGACAGGACAATTGCTAGAAGGATGAGTAGAATGGTTAGTTTTTTCATACTAATGAGGGTTGAAAAGAAAAGTGTTGTGGAAAGATGTGTGAAGAATGATTGTCTCACACACTGTTTCAAGTGTTGTACCAGAGGTGTAAAATAAAGTTAAAAACACCTAAAACAGCTGTAATTCGCTATTAATGAGGTTTATAGTTCTGCATACTCCAGAGCAGGAGATACAAATAGTTAGCACAGACTCCACGGGCTTGGGGATTTATATCATTACCCTCTAAAGTGATGGAGATCGTGCTACATAGAGCTTTCTATGAATTATTAATGCTTCTGGCTTTGATAGAATACACCAATGAAGGTGAACGTTTCTTTGAATTATGTCTACATTTATCCCGTGGAGAAATGAGTATAATAAAACGAATTCAAAAACCCAACCAACATTGAATGCTGCTAGGAGCTTTACGAGTTCACCTACAAGTTGAAAGAACAACAAATTACCTTATCATACATATAAGTCAAACAGATATTAAAAAGCCTCAGCAAAATGAAATCGCCATTCTGCTGATGCATATATCCATCTACTGTATTTGTCCTTTGACTACTTAGGTATATGTAAGGCTTTATCGGAATCTCACAGACCAAGAACTATGAAAAGAGAATTTCGCATTACAGGTGTCAAATTCCGTGTTTTGTGGCCTTTGCCGGTGGTGTGTTCTAATAATACTACCTGTCCGCCTTTAAATTGTCTTTTTTCTCCCAGAGACGTTTCTATTTCAATCTCACCATCGAGCAGCACAATGTACTGGCGCCTGGGAGCGGTATGGAAATCATAGTCATAACAGGGTAATACTTGCCGGAAAATAACAGATTCTACCGGGTGTGCCCCGGACAGAAAACCAATGGTGCCCGACTCTTCCAAAGGAATAGCTACCTGTCCAAAGTGACTTTCCCCCTGCTCATTTGCATATATGCGGGTGATGGTAAGCTCTTTCATGGAAGTGGATAAAAGGCGTTAAAGTATGGGTATAGATTACTACAATGCCGGCAGCTGCATCATGATTTTTTTACGCAAGGGCTCATGCTGCTGTGGCAACATCAGGTTCTGCCCTAGTTGCTCTAATGGCTCATCTACCATAAAGCCCGGATTATCTGTAGCAATCTCAAATAATACACCCCCGGGTTCACGGAAGTATAGGGAATGGAAATAATTACGGTCTATTTGTTGGGTAATATTAAGTCCTTTTCCTTCTATCAGTTGCCTGAACTTTAGCTGGGTAGCATCATCTTTTACCCGGAATGCCACATGGTGAATTGTCCCTCCCGCTACTATGCCATTTCTTTCACCTGGAACTTCTACCAGATCTACAATGGCGGCATTATCCACCGCTTGGGTAGCAAAACGGTATACGTTGCCATGTTGGGCGATCAAGATATATCCAAATATACCGGTAAGTATATCAGCTGTCGATTTTATTTTACCAAGGGTTAAGGTAATGCTGTGAAATCCTCTGGTAGCTACCTCTGCCTTTACTTCTCCATTCTCCCAGGACTTACGACCATCGGGTGTTTTTGAAATAATTAACTCCAACGTCAGCCCATCCGGATCTTGAAAAGTCAAACTTGGTTCACCAAACTTTTCGGAGGGTTTTGTATAGGGCACTTTGTATTTTTCAAAACGGTTGATCCAGAAGTCGAAGCTGCCTTCCGGAACAGAATAGCCGATTTCTGTAGCCATACCTTTGCCAATTCTTCCTTGCTGTACCCCTTCCCAGGGAAAAAACGTAAGAATGGTACCGGCTGAACCTACCTCGTCTCCAAAATAAAAGTGATAGGTAAATGGATCATCAAAATTGACTGTCTTTTTGACAAAGCGTAATCCGAGCACGTTTGTATAAAAATCATAATTGCGTTTGGCATTGCCGGCTATAGCCGTAATATGGTGCAAGCCCAGAATAGTTTCTTCCATAATGTAGTATAGGTTTAAATGAGGAGTGAATACTGTAAGAATACTAGTTACAAGGGTTTTTTTACCCTTGTTTTACTAACTGCACTTCACAGTGAATTTTAATTTCATCGCTTACTACCACACTGCCGGCTTCTGTTACTGCATTCCATGTTAAACCAAATTCTTTGCGGCTAATTTTTCCTTCTACTGTAAATCCGGCCTTGGTTTGCCCGTAAGGATCTTTCACAATGCCTCCAAATTCGACTTGCAAAGTAACAGGTTTGGTAACGGTGCGGATAGTAAGATTTCCATGTAAGCGGTAGTTACCAGAAGCTTTTTCCAACGTAGTACCGGTGTATTCAATCTGGCTATGGTTAGTAGCATCAAAGAAATCAGGGGACTTTAAATGTGTATCCCGCTGTTCATTATTCGTGTTGATAGAATTGATATCTGCTCTGAAAACGATAGAAGAAGCTTTCGTAAAATCCTCTCCTTCGGTTTCCACATCTAAGCTAAACTTACTAAAATAGCCGGTTACCGTAGTGATCATCAGGTGTTTTACTTTAAATTGAATTTCACTGTGGGCAGGATCGATCAGCCATTTAGTAGCAGATTGCGTACCTGAATTTATTTGTTGGATAGTTGTCATCGTAGTAACATTTATAGTACTAAATAATTGGTTTTTTAAAAAGAGGTGGTTTATTTTTAGATGTGTATAAGAGTAGGGATGCTTTAGCAAATATACTTGCAAAGATTAGAATCAGACTTACTCACAACTCAATTACAATCTTGCCAAATAAGTCTTTTACTCGGTTCTTACCTTCCAGGCGTTTATGCGCTTCACTGATTTCTTCCAGGCTGAACACAGAGTCAATTACCGGCTTCACTAAACCTTGTTCTGCCAGTCTGGTAATAGAGTCTAGTTTACCCCGGTTTTGGCGGGTAAATACGAAATGATAGGTTGCATTTTTTCCCCAGGCATGAATCAGATTCTGAGGCGTTGCTATATCTACTATGCTAACAATTCGTCCAAGCTGAGCCAGAATTGTTGGGCTCTCCGCTAAAGTCTGCCCGCCGATAGAGTCAATGATCACATCTACTCCTCTTCCTTGCATTAAGGTGTCTACCGCTGACAAATACTCTTCATTCTGGTAGTCAATCACATAATCGGCACCCAGATTCTTTAAGGCTTGCGTATGGGCACGTTTGCCAGTGGTGTAAACGGTAGCGCCCATTGATTTAGCCAGTTGAATGGCAATGGAGCCTACCCCACCTGCTCCGCCATGTATAAGAACAGTTTCTCCAATACTCAGACGGGCACGGGTTACTAACATCTCCCAGGCTGTGCCTGCAGCCAGTGGTAAACTGGCTGCTTCCGTATAGGTCAGGTTAGCAGGCTTTAAGGAAACAATAGATTCATCTACTGTGTGAAATTCTGCATAACTACCCTGGCCGTGAAATATTTTTGAGCAATAATATACAGCATCTCCCACCTTAAAATCTTTCACAGCAGAACCAATAGCCACTACATCGCCTGCAACGTCCTGCCCTATGATAGCCGGAAGCGGCACCTCCTCAGGATAATCCCCCCGCCGGATCTGATAATCAAGCGGATTAACTGAAGTAGCCCGGACACGTACGAGTACTTCGGTTGGTGTTGGAATGGGCTCATCCACATAAGCTACCCTTAGGACTTCAGGCCCTCCGAACTGACTGATGACAACTGCTTTCATAGACGGTTTTGTTTGATACTAAAATGAAATTTGATTTATGTAATAACTAACTGAAGCCGAAAGGAGCAATTTTCTAAATTCCATAGTGTGCCCAAACCACTACTTGTACCTGCTATTTTACGCTGAAAGGAGAGCCTTACTTTTTACTTGATACTTGTTTTAGATGATATCGAAAATAATGTACTCTATTTCACCGAGGTGAAACTCTGTATGTTCTTTGAGTCCATCCATCTTCTTGTAAAGAGATGAGTTTGTTGTAATTCCTAAAACTTTCTGCTCACCAAACACAAAAGACCAAGAAGCAACACCTACCAGAATAAATCCTATATTGGCCCGTATCAAAGCTCCATGCGCCACATGCGTATAAGCTTTAGTAAGATCAATCCGTTTTAACGTATCAATGTCTGCTTTCACCCCATCTACCCTGGTGGCCTGTAACTCTATTTCAGCCATCATTTGCTGCCTGGGGCTTTCCAACAGATCCCCTTTATCTATATCTTCAAGGTTAGCATTTTCCAGTTTTTCCTTCTGCTCCAGCATCAGCCGTTGAAACTGCTCTTGTTTAAGGCGAATAAGTTCATTGACAATGTCTTTCTTAACAATCATGTCGAGTGCAAATACTGTTTTCATGTTTTTGGGCCTAGTTGATTGTTTAATATAAGACTGGCCATCATCAACTCATCATGATTGATCGTATGTCCTAAGCCTGGGTAGATTTTTTTGATAACATTTGCCCCCATACTTTCCAAAATAACCTGCGATTCCTCTATTCTGCTCTCCGGAACATGTGGATCATGTTCGCTTGACCCTATGAAAATGGGAGTACCTTCAAAATTTCCTTTATAATTTGTCCTTGTTAGACTCTCCCCAATAAGTCCGCCGGTAAAAGCAATAACTCCACCATATCTTTTCGCATGCCGTGCACAAAACTCTAGTGTAAGACAGGCTCCTTGAGAAAATGCAAGGAAATATATTTGTGATGTGCTAAAACGTAGACCCATCAGGTCGTCGAGTAGTTCAGAGACTGCTGAAAGACTCAAAGACAGATTTGGTTCATTTTGATTGACAGGTGCAAGAAAACTATACGGGTACCACGTATTTTGTATTGCCTGTATTGCCAGAAAGGCAAATTCATCAACCGAGGCATTTAGCTCGCTAGATAGCCCGATAAAAGATTTGGCACTGTCGCCTCTTCCATGGACCATAATAAGCACTTTTCTGGCAACAGATAAAGGGTTTCCGGCGTGTTGTACGGGTTGGTTATGAATAATCATGTCTATTTAATTTATATGGAGAAAGGCTCTGTTGTATGATAAATTTACCAAGAGAAAAAGCTGAAATAGGTTAGGTATAGTAAGCTTTTGCTCCATGGCCACAGTTAGCGTATCAGCATATAGTCCATATGCATTTACTAAAGGCCCCCTTCAGTTTATATTTAGTTGAGGAAATAGCAAATAGAATTTCCTCGTCACCGGGGTCATACATTCCCTCGAACCGGTATACAGCATCTACCTGGAAGGCGTCTGGCTCTATATCAATCTGGCGGGTAACACAATGCAAGCTATCGGGTTTAAGATTGAAATCTTCAACATATCCCTTCCCTTGTAGAAAGCTCATCGCTTGTGAAAGTGTCTCCATATTTCCCATTATTGAAAGTATTTGATAATGAATAAATCTGCTTTTAGCAAAGGTGCACTATATGCGTAACTGTAGTAACTTATGGACTAGGGTCTTTAAGCTATTCCTCTTTCACATTGCTACACTTATCACACGATGTTGATAGTTGTTTATCCTAATCCTCATGTTACACTCATGCCAAACTCCAGACCATTTTATTCAAACACACAAAAATGGGAATACAACTATCTGAGGGGGGTATCTGTAGTTATATGCTTTGTATTTTCCTCCACATGAATGGATATTCCATTTACAACCTCCATTCATGTGGAGAAAAGAAATTACTTATTGGGTAAGGCTTTGAGAGCTTATTTACTACTAAATGATCGTGTTGGGCTATTCCTTTACAGAGTAAGGCATGATGCCAACGCTGTATTGGGCTTCTCTATGGGTGGGTGCTGCTGTTCTTGAAATAGTTTTTCAAACAGTTGGGAATACATTTATCGAAGATATCCATTGGGTTGGAGTTTCTGGACGAAACTCCACTGCTTTGGGGATAATCTTGAGTATGTTGATTGCCTGATTTTTAACAAGTTGCTGATATTCAAACAAATACATCAAGAAATTTCATTTGTCTTTTGCCTGGCACTGGTTTTGGCAATAGCACACTGAAATTAGTTTAATAAATAAACCCATGGAAAAAAGAATCATTAATCCCTGGCAATGGCAAGATGAACGCAGCTATGTGCAAGCCGTTGAGGTAACAAATGTAAGGGGCACACTTTACGTGTCAGGGCAGGCCGCTGTGCTACCCAATGGGCAATCCAGTACGGCTGATATGAAAACACAACTGCTTCAGGCCATACAAAATCTGGAACAGGTAATCAGCGAGGCTGGATACGAACACCGGAATATTGTACGCTTGACTGTCTATACCACTTCTACAGCCGAGCTTTGGCCGCACTTTCCTATTCTTGGGGAATGGATAGCAAAACATGGCATCAAGCAAGCACTAACTTTTATGGAAGTAAAAAGCCTTTTTGAAACCTTAACTGTAGAACTGGAAGCCACTGTTGTGAAATAACTACTTGATATTAGGAATACTAAACAAGCAGACAATAAGACTAATTCCGATGAATCATTCAGCCAAACTACCACCCCTGACTTACAGAGGGAATGAGCAAAAGAAAATGACCTTGCATTTGTTTTTACAGATCATGGGAAAGATTCGCTTAAAATCAACGCCCCGCAAAAATCATTGGTGGTACGTTACCCAATATGTGTCTACAAAAGGAATCACAACCGGTTCCATTCCCTACAACGAAGGCATGGATAAATTTGACATTACGATAAATGTACCAGGGCACCAGTTGGAAGTAAGCACCAGCAAAGGGGAATCCGCAAGTTTCCCGTTGTTCAATGGGCTAAGCGTTGCACATTTCTACCGGCAACTTTATGAAATGCTTGAGCGGTTGAACATTTCAATTTCAATTGTAGACAAACCCTATGACTTAAAGATTGAGAAACCTTTTGGCGAGATTACAGAGTACCACCACTACGACAAAGCGTACACCCAAGACTTCTGGCGCACGCTACTTTGGGTAGATGAGGTGTTGAAAGAGTTCAGCGGTCGGTTTTACGGAAAAACCTGTCCTGTCCATTTGTATTGGCATTCTATGGATCTGGCTGTAACCCGGTTCTCCGGCAACAGAGCACCAGCTATGGCCGAGGGAGCAAGACTATCGGACAAAGATGCCTATTCACATGAGTGTATAAGTTTTGGTTTCTGGGGAGGCGATGAAAATATGCCCGAACCCGCGTTCTACTCTTATACCTACCCTTCCCCCAAAGGATTAGACAAAGAGCCTTTAGAGCCCTCCACGGCCCAATGGATTGACAATAGAGGAAGTCCAATGGCTCTATTAACGTACAATAATTTGTTAAAAGCGGTTGACCCACGTTCTGCGCTACTTGATTTTTTAGAATCTGCCTATACCGCCGGAGCTAAAAAAGCCAACTGGGATATTGAGACACTGAAAGTACTGAAACTGGAAGATATATAAAGTTTCAAGCAGATTGAAACTTGAAAATAAGAAGCCTTTTAGTTGTGTTTTATCCCTTTATAAAGAAAGACATAAAAATTAAAAAATTAAAAGAGTAATCCATGGCAAACAAAGAATATTCAGAAGGTGAAGTAACCATTTTATGGCAACCCGAAAAATGCATCCATGCAGGGATATGTGTAAAAACATTACCAAATGTGTACAATCCCAAAGAAAAACCCTGGATAAGGATTGAAAACGCAAGCCCGGAAGAATTGATCAATCAAGTTGCCAAATGCCCATCGGGAGCCTTGAGCATTAAACAGGATCATCAAATGCCGATAAAAATTGAAAGAGAAGACAACGGAAGAAAAGGGCGTTTTGTGATTTATGCCAATGGTGAATTTGCCGGTGAAATGACCTATGTGTGGGCCGGAACATCAAAATTAATCATTGACCATACCGGAGTGGAGGAAAATTTTAGCGGAAAAGGGCTGGGCAGGCAATTGGTCATGAAAGCAGTAGAATATGCCCGTAACAACTCTGTAAAAATCCTACCACTCTGCCCTTTCGCAAAAAAGGTATTTGACAAAGAGGATGGAATTGGGGATGTCCGCGCATAAACACTAATAGGTTATTGCAAGTCCGTGCGTGGCAATATTGGCTCTTTTCACATGGAGCATCATATAGATATATGCCCATTGTTGAGGGTATTTGTGGGATAGTACAATAAAATGGGTGTACGTGTTTTTGATAAAAAATTTAAAACGATGAAAAAGAAGACCAGTTTCTCAACCAAAGGTCAAAGAGTGGATATAGGCGACTTGACCATTAAATGAAGTGATACTCCAACATCAAAGCGGCTTTTTTGTAGGCTCAGTGATTGTGTTTAATTTCTAATAGTGTTTTTCTTACCTAAATGTAAAGTTTAAAACAGCTTCAGTAATACGGCCTGTGCCGTGTAGTAGTTGTCATATACTCAACTTAATCAAACCATGACTAATCACTCACTAGGCTTTCTCTTTGTTCATGGTGCCTGGCACGACCGGCACACTTGGGATTTGATCTTACCCCTGTTGCATGCCCAGGGCTATGTAGCCGAAGCACTCGACTTGCCCGGAGCAGGCGTTAATGCTAAAAACCCAGTCTCTTACGACCAGCGCCCGCTAGACCCAGTGGCCTTTGCCAACGAACCCTCACCCAATGTGGACATCACCCAGGCGCAATTCAATGTGGCGATCAGCAATAAGGTGGTCAGCATGGCAGCCAGGACAAACGGCAAAGTGGTATTGGTAGGGCATTCTAAAGGTGGCCTCGCAATTTCAGCGGTCACCGAAATGGGTTTTGAACAGATTGCAGCCGTTGTATATATCAGTGGGATACTCGTGTCCAATGGGGTTTCGGCACTCACTTACGGCCAAGACCCGAACATGGCTCAAGGAGAGTATTCAGACCTCCTGATGGCAGATCCCGCCGTGGTTGGCGCAGCTCGTATAGACTGGCAATCCACCGATTTTGCTTATTCGTCTCGGTTAAAGGCTGTGTTTTATGACGATGTACATGAGGATACTTACCAGCTGTTTAAGGCGCATCTGCACCCTGACGAACCGATGGATGGTGTATTGCAGCCCTCCCCCATCACGCCGGTGCGATTCGGAACCGTACCACGCCATTACATACGCACCTCAGCCGACCGGGTGTTTCCCCCGGCTGCGCAGGATTATATGATTGCTCGTGTTGATGCCACCATGCCTACAACGACGATTGTGCACAAGATTGACAGTAGCCATTCGCCGTTTGCCTCCCAGCCAATCGCATTGGTAGATATTCTGATAAACATTGCGACTCAGTCATGACTATTAACCAAAGTTATGCAATTGAAAGAAAAAAAATGAATAACAAAGTAGTATTTATCACAGGAACCAACAGTGGATTTAGATGGCTAACCGCTCTGTATTTTTTACCTAAAACTTCATTTTCCACACGTTAAACAAGTAATCTTATGACAACTATTCTTCAGGATGCACCCAACACCCACACCTCCCGTAAAAAGGCAGCTTTCGGCAGGAAAGAGTTCATTAAAGTAGAAAAGAATGTAAAACTGCATGTAACCAACCTGGGAGAAGGCAAACCGGTGGTGCTGATTCATGGCTGGCCACTCAGCAATGCCATGTATGAGTACCAGTACCAGGAGCTTGTGGAGAAAGGCTTTCAGGTGATAGGAATTACGATGAGAGGATTCGGCAAATCTGACAAGCCCTATGGTGCATACAACTATGATGTATTTGCAGACGACATTAAAGTTGTACTCGAAACCTTAGACATTAAAGACGCTACCCTGGGAGGCTTCTCTATGGGTGGCGCCATTGCTACCCATTACGTAGTGCGACATCATGCGGCACATGTGGCCAAACTGGCTTTATTTGGGGCTGCTTCCCCCAAATGGATCAGCGGAGCGGATTATCCGTATGGCTTTAAGGCAGAAGAAGTAAACGGCATGATTGAGCAAAGCAAAACAAACCGGGCCGCTTTATACCAAACCTTTGGCAGTATTTTTACGGCTTCTCCTACCTCTTTGCCTGCAGGATTGGATGTCTGGCTGGGTAATATCAACTGGGAAGCTTCTCCCTATGCCGCTACCCAATGTTTAATTGCTCTCCGCGATGAAGATTTGCGCTCTGAGATAGGCCGGATACAACTACCAGTGGCTATTTTTCATGGTGTACACGATAAGATTGTTCCTTTAGCGATTGGCCAGCAAGCCCTGCAACTGCTAAAGAATGCGTATCTGGTGCGGTTCGAAAACAGTGGACACGGCTTGTTTGTAGAGGAGCGGGAGAAGTTTAATAGGGAATTACTGGCCTTCCTGCAAAAGTAGTAGTGCCCTAAATAGAGAGTACTTGAAACTTCATGTGCATACATACCGCTCCAGCGCACTTTAAGCATGAACCATACGGGCTATACGCCCATCTTCTTACACATTTTAAACCATACAATAATGAACTATCTAAATACTGAAGGTATGATTGCCGGTCTGGCAATCACCTGTATGATAATTGCCGGTGTTACCTTATCTACAAGCTCTGGGAAAGCTCAAACGAATTCTAAGGTTAAAAACATTATCCTGGTCCACGGTGCGTTTATCGATGGCTCTGGTTGGCAGGGCGTGTATGAGATCCTTACCCAAAAGGGCTATAACGTAACGGTAACTCAAAATCCTCTTTCGTCGCTGCAAGCTGATGTGGAAACGTTGAATCGCGCCATTGAGCGCCAGGATGGGCCGGTGATATTGGTAGGGCATTCCTACGGCGGCTCTATCATTACCGAGGGCGGAAACTCCGGTAAAGTAGCCGGATTGGTCTACGTTGCTGCCTTTCAGCCCGATGAGAAAGAGTCGGCCCTGGACCTGGCGAAATCGGCACCTGATCTGTCCAATGGGGGTATCTTACCTCCCGATGCGCACGGTATGCTGTATTACGATAAGGCCAAATTCCACCAGGGCTTTGCTGCCGATTTGAGTAAAAAGCAGGCGGAGTTCATGTGGGCCTCGCAGGGAGCTTTCGCTGCAGGGGCAATAGCTGCTCCTATGAGCAAGGTAGCCTGGAAAACTAAACCCTCCTGGTCGGTAATTGCTACGGAAGACAATGCGATTAATCCCGTACTTCAACGGCGGATGAGCGAGAGGTCGGGAGCAACAGTTACGGAGGTAAAAGCCAGCCATGCGGTATTTATTTCTCAACCCAAAGCAGTGGCACAGGTAATTGAGGCTGCCGCCCAGGGAGCACTTACAGCTAAAAAATAGGTCTGCTCGACCCTGCAAACAGGTAAGAAAATGTAGAGGTACGGGATACAATGTCTGATAGTATTCGCAAGGGAATTTGCCTGTTTACCATGCGCTCAAACCATATATAAAAATGGATCATTACGACAATTTTTCAACGTTTAGCGCCCAGTAATGCACTTAAATAGGCTTGAGCTAGCTATAAATCCGTGAGACTGTCAGTATGTTCAGGACTTATGCTCAGATCCCGCGTTAGCATTGCTTCCCGTAATTATTTGAACAAACTAAAAGAAGACAATCCTATTCAATTATTTCATTTTACAACCTAATACCAAAAAACTTTGACACTGACTGATTTAAAAGCCGACATTGGGCGCTTGAAAGCCGACCTTACTGGTGAAGTACTCACGGTTGAAGATACGCACTTTGAAGGTGCCCGCGCCGTGTGGAACGCGGCCGTAACTGAGCAACCACTCCTGATCGTTCTCCCCAAGAACACCCGGGATGTAGTAAAGACTGTACAGTTTGCCCAACAGCATACCTTACCGCTATCCGTCCGGGGCGGCGGCCACGACTGGGCAGGCCGGGCCATTACCGCCAACGGCATCCTGATCAACCTGCGTCGAATGAGCCAAGTAGAGGTGAATGCCGGACAAAAAACGGCCTTGGTACAGGGAGGCGCCACGGGCATCGAAGTGAGCCGGGCTACGGAAAAGTATAAATTGGTGGCCGTTACTCCTACGCTGGGGGAGGTGGGTTTTACCGGCTGGACCCTGGGCGGAGGCTACGGCCCGCTCAGCCCCTCGCTGGGCCTAGGCGTTGACAATGTGATCAGCGCCGAACTGGTGCTGGCCGACGGCACGATCCGTACGGCCAGTGCGCAAGAAAACCCCGAGTTGTTCTGGGCTATTCGGGGCGGAGGCGGTAACTTCGGCGTAGTGACCTCGCTACAGGTACGCCTGCACGAGGCCAAACCGCTGCTATCCGGGATGATTCTCTTCAGAGAGTCAGATGCACAAGTCGTGCTGCAAAAGCATAATCAACTAATGGCTACGGCCCCAAATGAATTAGCCGTGAGCGCGGGCATGATGTTTGGCCCGGATGGCCAGCCGGTCGTTTTCCTGATGCCTTTCTGGTTTGGTGAGCAGTCAGTCGGTAAGCGGTATCTGGAGCATATGAAGCAGTTTGCCGAGCCAGTGCAGGCGCAGGTGGGTTTAATGACCTACAGTGACATGTTGGATTTCCAGAGTTCGTTTAACCAGCAGGGTCTGCACTGGGTCATTCAAACCCGCTGGCTGCCTTCGCTGGAAGAGGATCAGATCCGGATCCTCATCCAGGCGGTGAATCAAGCCACCTCGCCGCGGTTGTTCATCAACATGCACCATTTCCACGGCGCTCCTACAACCGTGGGCGAAAACGAAACCCCTTTCCCAATGCGCAAACCGCACTACATGGTCGAAATCATTGCCTGGGAGGAGACCAAAGAGGCACATAACAGTCAGCATTATCAGCAGTGGGCCAGCCGGGTATCCGAGAAACTGAAAAACGGGGCTTATCCGGGCGGGTATGCTAACTTGTTAGGACCAGCCGAAACCGAACAGATCAGTCAGGCCTACGGGCAAAATCTGGCCCGGTTGCAACAGGCCAAACGGACCTATGACCCGGGTAAAGTATTTAACGGCATAGCCATTCCTAGCAGGTAGCGCTTTTCCGGCGGATTTAGTGTCACTCCTGATCACTCACCAGCCGGGTGAATTGGAGCCGAACCGTTTAATCGTGCTTCAGCGGCGGATGAGCGAACGGTAGGGAGCGGCAGTTACGGAGGTAAAAGCCAGCCATGCGGTATTTATTTCTCAACCCAAAGCGGTAGCGGGGTAACTGAGTCTGCCGCCCAAGGAGCACTTACGGCTAAAAATTAGGTCTGCTCAACCCTACAAACAGGTAAGAGGATGTAGAAATACTGGACTTACCGGAAATCTTAAACCAAATTTTATGCAACACCATATTCTTATAAACATCTGTGCCATTTTTGGTGTAGCTACAGCGGTTATCATTATTTGCCGATTGCTGAACATCCGCTACATCATTGGCTATCTGATTACTGGTGTGCTACTCAGCCCCAATACCTCTGCCTATTTCGCCGATATGGAAGAGGTGGATGTGTATGCAGAAATAGGCATCATCCTGCTTTTATTTACCATTGGCCTGGAGTTTTCATTTACCAACCTGAAAAAAATTCAAAGATATGTGTTAGGGGGTGGCAGCGCACAGGTATTTTTTACCATTGTGCTTACCGCAGTGATTATCTGGCTGATGATGCGGCCTGGCTGGGAAGAAAGTATATTCTGGGGCTTTTTGTATGCCTTGAGTAGCACAGCCATTGTGATAAAAACACTGCAGGATTCCAATAAAATAGCAACACCCCACGGTAAGTTTATACTGGCGGTATTGCTCTTTCAGGATATCATGATTGTACCGTTAATGCTATTCACACCCATTATCGCTGGTGTAGGAGGTAACTTACTGCCAGCCCTTGGTTGGTTACTGGGCAAACTGATACTCATGGGCGGTATCGCCTACATACTGGCCCGCTTTGTCATTCCGTATCTTTTAAAAACGGTCATGAAGGTGCAGAGCCAGGAAGTGTTTTTAATTGCCACTATGTTTATAATCACCGGTGTTGCTTTGCTGACCGAACAGTTAGGGTTGTCCCTAGCTTTAGGCGCTTTTATCGCCGGTCTGATTATCGCTGAAACCGAATATAACCATATGGCGGTATCCTGCTTTTTGCCGTTCCGGTATGTATTTATGAGCTTCTTTTTCATTTCTATGGGAATGCTGCTCAACTACGAGATATTTCTGACCGACTTTGGCTGGATTGTGTTCTGGACAGTATTTGCTTTTGCCGTAAAAGCAGCCGCAGGCACACTGGCCGTAAAAGTGATGGGGCTGGCATGGAAAACAGCCCTTACCGTAGGATTCTCCATTGCACAAATCGGGGAGTTTTCTTTTGTGCTCGCACAAAGCGGTTTGCAATATGAACTCATAAGCGCCAATAACTATCAAATCTTTCTGGCGGTGTCTATCATCCTGATGTCTCTCACACCATTTGTAGTGAGCAATGCAGAAAGAATATATCCAATATTTAAAAAATATAAAACTAGCAATGCCTAAACCAACACTACAGTTATACGGAACCGATTGGTGCCCCAAGTCATCAGCCCTGCGCAATTACATGCAGAGCAAATGGATAGAGTTTGAAGACTTCAATGTGGAAACCAATCCCGAAGCAGCTACCAGGGTACGTGCCCTATATAACGGAAAAATAAAATTCCCTACGGTAATGGCCGGTAACGATTTTATTAAAGATCCTACCATACCACAGCTCAATGAATTCCTAAAAAAGCACAATATCGATGAATGATGATGGAAACGTTGATGATAGATTACTCAATTCTCAAATCCACATCCATCAAAGAGTTAAAAGTGATTTTATAACATAAAATACGCTACAATGACAACAAATAAAATTGCCTTGGTTACCGGTGCTAGCCGTGGTATCGGCAAAGACATCGCCTTGAGTCTGGCTAGAAAAGGAACAGACGTGATCCTTACCTACCGTAGTCAGCACGCCGAAGCAGAATCGGTGGTCGCCCAAATAAAAGCCCTTGGCCGCAAAGCGGCAGCCTTGCCTCTCAATGCAGCAGATACAAAAAGCTTTGATGCTTTTTACGGGCATCTCGCATCTGTCCTAAAGAACACATTTGATACTACTCATTTTGATTTTCTCATCAACAATGCCGGTACGACTCTGGATTCATTTATTACCGTTGACAGCCTTACAGAAGCACAGTTCGAGGAAATGTATCACATTCACCTGAAAGGTGTCTTCTTTTTGACTCAGAAAGCGCTGCCCCTGCTCAACAATGGCGGCCGGATCATCAACCTTTCTTCTATAGCAGCACGGATAAGTTATCAAGGAAATTCAGCCTATAGTATGATGAAAGGGGGAGTTGATGTATTTACACGGAATCTGGCACTTGAACTTGGTCCAAGAGGTATTACCGTCAACTCCATTGCGCCGGGAGCGGTCTTTGGAGGAAGCACCATGCCCGATACCCCACAAATGAGAGACTATGCTGCTGGGATTGCTGCACTTGGCCGGATAGCAACTCCTGAGGATATAGGAGGCATTGCCGCCTTTCTCTGTAGTGAAGATGCCGGCTGGATCAACGGCCAGCGTATTGAGGCAACAGGTGGCGTAGGACTCTAGCAGAAAGCATTTAAAGAATGCTTACAAACATTCCCATCATTGAATTTTGATTTAAGTGAAAACAAACAGCCTTGCCCTTGTGGACATACAGTTAGACGCGTTGAAGGCAATACAATAAATGCAGAAAATATAATATCAACCATAAATCGGTTGGGGTTCATCTGTGATATTTTAAAAGATAAGGTTTGCAGATAAGTAACAAATCACCGACAAATATGAACAATAAAATTGCACGAAGAGAAATCATAAAACGAGGTGGGCTTACTTTAACCGCACTGGCACTACAGTTTCCTTCTGCATCATTTACAAAATTCAACCTTATGGCAGGCAACAAAAATTTTGACACAATAATCATTGGCGGAAGTTATGCCGGGCTTTCGGCAGCAATGGCTTTAGGACGTGCATTGCGAAACGTTTTAATCATTGATAGCGGTTTACCCTGTAACAGACAGACTCCATATTCGCACAATTTCATTACGCAAGACGGAGAAAAACCAAGCGTAATAGCGGAAAAAGCCAAAACACAAGTTCTGAATTACAATACGGTAAAATTTCATCATGGTCTTGCTGTTAGCGGGAAGAAAACCGATAACGGTTTTGCGATCACTACTCACTCAGATGAAGAATTTAAAGCTAAGAAACTCATTTTCGCCACTGGTGTAAAAGACATTATGCCTACTATAAATGGCTTTGCAGAATGCTGGGGCATATCCCTTATACATTGTCCATATTGCCATGGTTACGAAGTAAAGAATGAAAGAACAGGCATTCTAGCTAATGGAAATTTTGCTTTTCATTATGCTCAACTTATTCGTAACTGGACAAAAGACCTAACCATTTTTACTAACGGAAAGTCACTTTTGACACCTGAACAAACCGACAAAATCACCAAACACAACATTCCTATAATTGAGAAAGAAATTGCTTACTTGAAACACGAAAAGGGCAAGGTTGAGCAAATCGTTTTCAAAGATAATTCAACCTTTGGACTGAGAGCAATCTACTCACGGCCTGACTTTGAACAACATTGCAAGATCCCTGAAACACTCGGTTGCGAACTGACAGAACAAGGCCTACTCAAAGTAGATATGTTTCAAAAAACAACAGTAGCAAATGTTTTTGCCTGTGGCGACAATGCAAGTCCAATGCGTTCGATTGCTTATGCAACAGCAACAGGAAATATTACAGGATCTATAGTAAACGGTACAATGGCAGAAGAAGAATTTCATTAAACAACCACCTTCTGAGATGGTGGATTTGGTAAAAGGATGAAGGCATAGCCTTCAATAGTTCACCAGGAGCGCTCTTTGGAGGAAGCACCATGCCGGATAAATCCGAAATGCGGGCCTATGCTACGCAGATAGCTGCCCTAGGT
The DNA here is from genome assembly GCF_030503435.1 of Rhodocytophaga aerolata. GTDB lineage: Bacteria > Bacteroidota > Bacteroidia > Cytophagales > 172606-1 > Rhodocytophaga > Rhodocytophaga aerolata. Next base: position 92,795 of record NZ_JAUKPO010000023.1, on the reverse strand, counting down.
CGGATAGCGGCTCCTGATGATATAGGAGGTATTGCAGCTTTTCTCTGTAGTGAAGAGGCCCGTTGGATCAACGGCCAGCGCATTGAGGCAACCGGAGGCGTAGGCCTGTAACAGCATTGTTTGGCAGGTATTGAAAAGAGGTGGATTGGATTTAAGGATTTCAATGTGGTAACCCATACTGAAGCAGAGGCCAGGGTACGTGCCCTGTACGACGGAAACTTAAAATTCCCTACGGTAATAGCTGGTACCGATTTTATTAAGAACCCTACTGTACCACAGCTCAGTGAATGAGGGTTGAAACGTTGATGATTATTCAATATTTCAAACCACATCCATCAGAGAGTTGAAAGTGATTTCACAACATAACATACTGTACAATGACAGAAAACAATAAAATGCTTTTAATGAAAGCAAATGAAGCTATTTCCAAAGGGGACTATGAAGGTTTTCTGCAATACTGCACAGAAGATACGAAATGGACATTTGTAGGAGACCAGGTTCTGGAAGGAAAAGATGAAGTGCGAAAATGGATGTTAACTGAGTATATAGTACCACCAAAATTTGATGTTACAAATTTAATCGCCGAGAACGAGTATGTTACTGCACTTGGCCAACTCACATTGATGAACGAGAAGGGAGTAAGCATTCAGTACTGGTACTGCGATGTATGGAAATTCCGGGACGGAAAAATGGCCCAACTGACAGCTTTTGTAATAGAGCCAATGAATTAGAAGCAGACGAATACTAGCCAGTACCAATCAAAAATCAGCATAAATAACTACTATGAGAAGAGTCATTGCCCTTGAAGAAATCGCCAAAGTTATCCTTTGCTATATCCTGAGTTTACAACTAGGGTATGCCTGGTGGGTGTACCTGGTACTGCTGCTCACGCCTGATCTGAGTATGCTGGGGTATCTGCTAAACAACAAAACCGGCGCTTTGCTTTACAATATCTTTCACCACCAGGGGATTGCCATTGTAGTGGGCCTTGCCGGGCTGTGGCTGGCAAGCCAGGAATGGATGCTGGCGGGACTGGTTCTTTTTGGGCACAGTGGCATGGACAGAGCGTTGGGTTACGGATTAAAGTATCCAGATCATTTTAAGCATACACATTTGGGCTGGATTGGCAAAGCAGATGAAGTTGTCTAAAGTTTTAAAGGGATTGTAAATGGTGCCGTCATGCCTGTCTTAGCTAAGCCTCTGTTTAGTCAGAAATAAAGCTAATAGCGGCAGATTAAAAGGTACCAACTTCATTATATCCAGAAATATGAACTTAATAAAAATTTTCAAAGCTTTACTTTTCATCGTACTTGCTCTGGTTGGTGCGGCATTCATTTTAGCCTATTACCCGGTTGCGGATAAAACAAATCATGCTGGGGTTTCCCAAGAAAGGGCCACAGAACTTAGAAACACATTTACAGGTCCACATCATCTGATCACTACGGCTGATGGTGCGATACTTTTTCTGCGAAGATGGAACCCGGATTGTACTCAGTCTGAAAAAACAGCCATCCTTATTCTGCATGGAATTACTGCATACAGCGGTCCGTATGAAATGGCAGGTATTCCGTTTGCTGAGAATGGCTATACAACGTTTGGCCTGGATTACCGGGGGCATGGCTTGTCTTCGGGCAACAGGGGCGATACACCAGGCACGGAACGGTGGATTACGGATATGGCTGAGACGGTAGCATACATCAAAGAGCTTGGGTTTTCTGAGGTGGTTGTTTTGGGGCATAGCCTGGGAGTCGCAGCTGCCTTTTCGGTGGCCAATGCCATTCCTAATGAGATTGCAGGTTTGGTTTTGCTATCTGGTGCCTACGAGGGCAGGGAAGGTTTATCCAAACCACCATCATTTGTAGAAAAGGCACGGTTTTTCGCCAGTGCCGTGCTGCGTCCTTCCTATCAGGTTTACCAGTATTACAGAGAAGGGATGACTGTAAGTAAGGATAGTCTTTTTAATTTCCGGTATACGCCAAGGTTCCTGCTGATGCTCGACACCAAAACCCTCAGGTTACCGGCAGATATGAATATTCCTGTTTTGGTGGGTGTGGGCGATGAGGATGAATTGTTCTCCGTGGAAAAAGTGAGAGAGCTATATGATCTGATCCCTGGTGATAAAAAAGAGTTTTTGGCAATGAAAAACGCCACTCATGCGAAGATTCCACGCGAAAGCTGGATGCAGGTCGTGGACTGGCTGGATCGTACCTATACAGTAAAATAAAAATATACTCGGAAAATGGAATTTTAAGTATTGGGATGTCACATAGATTTTAAATCAATTAATTAGAAATAAAGCTCTCAAAGAAGAGCTTGTTTGATTATTTATGACCAGATGCCCGGAGATAAAAAAGGAGTTTATATCCAATTTTTAACGTATAAATATATTAAACTTAAATGAGTAAAAATGACAAAGATAAAATATAAAACCCTTGAAGTACATGGCTTACATATAGCCTATCGTGAAGCCGGGAACACCGATAAGCCAACCATTGTGTTACTACATGGGTATCCGTCATCTTCCCATCAATATAGAAAAGTATTAAATCAGCTATCTGATGAATACTAACTGATTGCCCCTGATTACCCCGGTTTTGGAAATAGCGATTTCCCTTCTGCTGATGCGTATGAATATACGTTTGACAACATCGCTACAACGATAGATGCATTCTTAGAAAAGAAAGAAATCACAAGGTATGCTTTAATGATGCAGGATTATGGTGCCCCGGTTGGATTCAGAATTGCAACCAGGCATCCGGAAAGGGTAACTGCCATCATTAATCAAAATGGGAATGCATATAAGGAAGGGCTTGGAGAAGCATGGGCCTCTATCCGGGCACTTTGGGACAATAGAAATGAAAGTACTGAAAAAGCTTTGCTGCCTGCCTTTACATTAGAAGGTCTAAAATGGCAATATACCCACGGAACCAGAGATCCTGAAAATGTAAATCCCGATACCTGGCATTTGGATTATTTCAGGATGAGCAGGCCTAATGCCCATAAAGTAAATATCGATTTATGGTATGATTACCAGAATAATCTAACATTATACCCACAATGGCATCAATATTTGAGAAAACATCAACCACCCATGTTAATTGTATGGGGAAAAAATGATGAATACTTTCCCCAAAGCGGAGCAGAAGCTTTTAAGCAAGATGTCCATACTATTGACTATATTATATATGATACAGGGCATTTTGCTTTGGAAGAAGATGGGTATGAGATCATTGAAAAAATAAGAGCCTTTATGGCGAAGGTTGGGAGTGTAAAGTGAACTGTGTCAGGTGTTGTCGTTAACTGTGGGTATACAGACTAAATTTGCCTCATTTATATCAATATTGATACTTTTTGCTTACTGATTGATAGTTTACCTGTCCCGGTGAATACCCATCCTTGCCATTTTAGCCTCTAACGTAGTTGGCTTTAAATTTAGCAATTGAGCTGCCCCGTTTTTTCCACGGATGCGGAAATTAGCTACTTTCAAAGCTTCCACAATATTGTCTTTTTCCGCCTGTTCATGGGGCTTTATATTATGTATAGACGGTTTTGCACTGATAGCCAGGTCTGGAATAGACGAGGGCTCGTGTACTAATGGCTCCACCAGTGAAATTACTGGAGAGGTAGCCATAATGGCCGCGCGCTCCAGTAAGTGTTCCAGTTCGCGAATGTTACCCGGCCAGTGATAGCTCATTATCTGCTGCCTGGAAGATTCGGAGATGCCGGTCAAACATTTTCCTAATTTCTTTGAGATTTTTTCCAGAAAATGCATAGCCAGTGGCATCAGGTCTTCAGTACGTTCCCGCAAAGGGGGTAGTTTAATGGGAAATACATTCAGCCGATAGTACAGATCAGAGCGGAAACGGCCTGTTGAAATCTCAGCCTGCAGATCGCGGTTGGTAGCCGCAATAATCCGTACATCCACAGGGATCGGGCCTTTACCCCCAACCCGCTCTATTTCTCTTTCCTGTAATACCCGGAGCAACTTAGGCTGAAGTTCAATAGGCAACTCACCAATTTCGTCCAGGAAAATAGTGCCTCCATGTGATAATTCAAATTTGCCAATCCGTTTTTCAGTGGCTCCGGTAAAACTGCCCTTCTCATGACCGAATAATTCACTCTCAATCAGCTGAGGAGGCAAGGCTGCACAATTTACTTTAATCAACGCTTTGCCTTTGCGGGAAGAACGGTTATGCACTGCTCTGGCAATGAGCTCCTTACCGGTACCGGTTTCTCCCAGGATTAGTACGGTATAATCGGTAGGCGCTACTTGGCTGATACTTTTAAACACATGTACCAATGCAGAACTTTCTCCGATCATCTCTTCAAAATTGGCCCCTGTTTTCACTTCCTCCAGCAGATATTTATTCTCCTGATCTAATTGCTCACTCAGCCGCTGAATCTGGTCAAAAGCCAGCAGTCTATCCACTGTTAAGGTAAGCGAAGGTCTGAGGCATTCCAGTGTATGGAGGTGTGCTTTCAGGTAGATAGCAGGCTGGCGGCTGAAAAAGGATAGGAAGAAAGTACCGTTTGTTGCCGTTGTAAGGGGCATAATCAAATTTGACTGCAAGCTGAACGTTCTGGCAATTAATTGTTTGAGTGGGTTACGTCGGCATATTTCTTCAAAGTCTTTACCATTATAAATAGCTTCTGATGTATCAGGTACCCCTGCCCGTATGGCATGGTACTTTTCTATCGTAAGGCCAGTCATTTGCAGGAAGTTTTCGGCCCAGATCGTCTGGTACTCGTCTTTCCCCATCCGGAAGAAGCTGCAGGAACGGTAGGCATTAACCAACTGATCTTTTTCCAGGCCGATGATGAAATAATCAAAGGGTATATGGGGCTGAAAAAGCCTGGCTACTTTCAGTAAGCGTTGCTCCCAGGGGTCGTTCCCGGAAAGTGCATCCGTTAGCGCAATCTGCAAGGCATGCTCTTGCCTTACACGCATTTCAATACTATGCGCATGGCGGTAATGGGCAATCTCCAGGGCAACCAGTACGTCTTTCTCCCGGAAAGGCTTTACTATGAATCCATACGGCTGGGTGGTTTTAACTTCTTCGAGAATAGAAGAATTTGTATTAGCCGACACATAGATAAATGGGATATTCTCTTCTGCCAGTATCCTGGCCAGGTCAATGCCAGTTTGTTCATCCTGGAGGAGAATATCGAGTAGCACCAGATCTGGCTTCTGCTGATTTTTCAGTTCAATGGCTTTATCTACCGTAAAGGCAATGCCGCTTACCCGGTAGCCGGCTTTTTCGAGAATCAGCCGTAAATTATTGGCAACTGCAAACTCGTCTTCCACGATCAAAATGGTTTGCCCGGATGGCTGTATGTGGTTTGTGGGATTAATAGACATAATCTGCTTTCTTATGAATAGAACTTAGTTTCTTATCAGTAAATAAAAGGGATAGTTTTACTCCCCTGCTAGTTTCTATAGTTAACTCCCCGCCCAGTTGTGCACTAAATCCATGGATCAGCGTCATCCCTAACGAACGGCTTTGCGAAGGATCATATCCCTGGGGTAAACCTACCCCATCATCTTCAATGGTTAACTCATAGCGCGTATCCACTTGTTTCAGCAAACTTACTCCTACCACACCGGAGCGTTCTTGCGGAAAAGCATACTTGAATGCATTGGTAATAGCTTCATTGATGATCAGGCCCAAGGGAACAGCCAGATTCACATCCAGTTCTATGGGTTCTATATTCAGCTTAAAATCTACCTGCTGGGAAAGAGCGTAGGTGTCTTGCAGGTAAGCCACTACTTCCTCCACATACGTATCCATGGGGATACGGGCTACGCCTTCTGCCTGATAGAGTTTCTGATGAATGAGCGCCATGGCCTGTACCCGGTTCTGGCTATCCTGGATGGCAGACAGCGCGGCTTTATCTTGCAGGGAAGCTACCTGGGAATCGAGCAGGCTCATCACAATCTGCAAATTGTTTTTCACCCGGTGGTGGATCTCTTTGAGCAAGCGTTCTTTCTCTACTAACAACCCTTCCAATGCCTGGTTCTTCTCCTGAATCTGTTGCTGTTGTTCCTGTAGAGCGGCCTGCTGGGTTTGTAGTTCTTCGTGTTGCTCCTGTAATTTACTTTGTTGGGCTTGTAGTAGCCTGTTGCTTTGTTGTTTTAACCGGTAACGGTTGTAGACCGCACCCAGCAATAAAAGCAGCAGAATAGCCCCCCCGACAATTCCATTGCGGATGACTCTATCCTGTTTTATTTGCTGCTCTTGCAATAGTCTCTCTTTTGTTAAAGCCTTGATGTTTTGCTCTTTGAGTTGAATATCTTTTTCTTTCTTTTCTGTGTCATGGAGCACTTCCAGGCTGGCGATCTGGCGGCTTTTGGTTTCATTCAATAGTGAATCTTCCAGCTGCTTGTATTGTTGATAATGATGTATAGCCGAAGGGTAGTTGGTCTGCATGGAGTCGAGCTTGAACTTGTATAACTCTACTCGGGATGCCCCTTGCAGGTAATTTGTATTGCTGCAGAATTCTTCATATTCAGTTAAGTAATTTTGCGCTAGTGCATACTGTTTACTCTCTACAAGAAAAGGCATTACATTGTTGTAAATAATCTTACGAATGCTCTCATTCTTGCCTAACGTCCCGGAAAGAGAGAGTAACTGCTTGTAGTATGGTTGGGCAAGGGTGTATTGTTTCAATCGGGTGTAACTGCCCAGTAAGCGGGATGCTGATTCTATACTATCATTCTTATTTCGAGGTGGGTACTGCTCGACCGTACTGATGAGCATCTGTACTGTTTCTCTTAGTTGGCCAAGTTTATTTAAGACGTTCACCAGGTTGTAGGTCACAATCATGATTGAAGGCCGGTGATTGTACTTTTGGGCAATACGCATTGCTTTATTAAAGTAAATATAGGCTTTTTGGTGTTGTTTTAGATTATAATAAGTCAATCCAAGGCGGTTGTAAATGGTAGACAACTGCAAGGTGCTGTCTTTTAACATCTCAGCCGTCTGGACGGCTAGTAGTCCATACTTAAGTCCTTCCTGGTAATCGCCTAATTCGGAAGAAAGATTTCCTAATAAATCGTAAACACCTTGTACATGGAGATAGCCAACAGAACGGTACAAGGCTAGTGCTTTACGGAGTTCGAGCAAAGCCAGAGCCTTGCTTCCCTGCAACTGGTACAAATCTCCTAAGTCCTTTCCTAGGTCGGCTTGCCTTTGTGTGCTACCTGCTTGGGCAAAAGCTTGCTTGGCCAGCTGAAAATACTTGATTTTCTCCATGAGTTCCTCGCCGTGGTTATCGTAGGTTTTGCCCTGCTCCAGGTAAGCTTCAGCCGCTTGCTGAAAAAAGCCGTTGTTAACAGAAAGGGCAATGCCCTTTTGGGCTTGCTTTCGGGCTTCTGCAATGTCGCCTTTGTGGCGCAGTGCATTAGCTAACCACCAGTAACTCTCTGCTTCTGCTTGTAAGTCTTTGTAGTTCTTACTCAGGTTGATGGCCGCCTGCTGGAAGGCAATGGCCAATTGAAAATCTTTTGATTCCAGGTTGATATAGCCCAGTAGGTTAAGACTTTTGGCTTCCATCCGGTAGTCGCTCAGTTTATGGCTCAAGTCCCGTGCCTGTTCGGCATAGGTGCGGGCAGAGTCCAGATCAGCTTTAAACTCACCGGGTTTGTAGACCTGGTACTCGCCTAGTCTTAGCCATATTTTTACCCGGTTGGTGTCTGCTTGGATAGTTTGGAGAACGCCTAACAGGCTATCAGCTTCACTTTGTGGGATTTGTTGTGATTGTAAGAGATAGGGAATTAGCAACAAACACAGATGCAAAAGTATACGCTGGCAGTAGCTCATAACAAGATAGTTTAGCAATCAGAGGACCAAAAGGTCAAAAATGAAGAAACCTGCCGGAAGTTAATTGGAGCCAGAAAACTCAAAAGAGTAAAATGATCTGCCTATTACCCTCTCAGCTTCGTTAGTGCCTTGATTTTACTGTTGATTATTGATAATCTATATAGCATCCGGTTATAGATTGGTAGCGTTTTAGCAGATGTATTGTACATCCATTCACGAAAGCTATCACTCCTCATAACTCGTTACTCCAATACAATGGAGAATGTTACGTGGAGCCTCCAACACAATGGAGTTTTAATACGTATTCTTACGAAAGAGATGCAGGAAAAATTACGCACATTCAGCCCTGCTACCTTCCTGCCCTTGCGGCATACTGGCAAATATAGAACTTATTTCTGATTCCGGCGGGCTACTTATCAATAACCTGCCGCATAGGTATGCACTGCAGCCATGGTTCACGATTATTGGAATAGCAATACAAGAGCAATCAGGAAATAATACGGACTACAAAGCACTAGCTGCACAATAGCCTTGTGATCATATTTTACTATCACTTTTGCTTCTGCGTGTATAGCATAGAAATGATAGAAATCTACGCCGCTTTTTCCATAATACATTTACCTTATTTTCAAGAGCAACTGTTCATAATTATGCTCTTGTAAAAATCCATGTGTGTGGAGTAACCTCCAAACAACTCTACTGTACTGGAGTTAAGGCAAAATAAAAATGGAACATAAAAAATAACTACTGTTTCACAAAACATTAGTTTTGAAGCTATTAAAAGCATCTTACTCTGCTTATACACGTTTTCTTATGGACTGGCACTTTTTTTAATACGTTTATTCAAAAATAAATAATAGCATTTTCAATTGTATTTTTTTCTGTTCTTGCTGGAACAGCCCGCATTGTTGTATTACTCCACATATAAAAAAAGCATATGTCTCAAACATTTTGGTTATTTGGCGCTTACCTCCGTATTCTGGCAGATGAGCATCAAACAAATTCGACTTATGATCTGATAGAAGGCCAATTTCCGGCCAATATAGAAACTCCACTACATCTGCATTCAAAATATTCTGAACAGATCTATGTTCTGGAAGGGGAATTCACCGTCTTTACCAATAAAGAGAAAATTATTCTCATCCCAGGCCAACATCTCTTTATCTTCCCCAATACGCCTCATGTGGTGGCGGCTTCCGGTAAACAGGTAAATCGTGCGCTCACCATTGCATCTCCCAGTGGGTTTGCAAAACTGATCCGTACCGTGGGAATTCCTGGCTCAGATGCCACCCGGCCACCAGATACACCTAACGATATGGGATTGTTTATTGAATTTTCTAATGAAACCGGTGACGTAATTTTAGGTTCGCCTGGTGCCAGGCCTTAGCTTGCTACACACACTACTAAATCCAAACCTACTGCCGGAAAATCATCCTTCACCCAGTGTATGACTCCTGCTCCCTGGGTGGAAAAGCTAAATTGTCTATGTTATATCTAAAATAGCAACTAAACTTACCACATACGATGAAAAAAATTGCCATTTATGGGTTTGGCCGCATTGGCCGCCAATGTCTGAAGGTAGCACTACAAAATCAATTATTCATTCCAGAAGCTATCGCTGATGTAAAAGATGAATCTACGTTGGCTGCTCTTTTTGAAGTAGATACGGTATATGGCCGTTGGAAGAATCATGTAAAAGGAACACCGGGATCTATTATAATTGGAGAAAGAGCCATTTCTTATTACAATTCAGCTCAGGAAATACCTGACTGGGCAAACCTGGGAGTAGAACTGGTCATTGATTGCAGCGGAAGATCTACCACCCGTACAGGCGCAAATTTACATTTGGAAAGGGGAGCAAAACTGGTACTGATGAGTGCGCCGCCCAAATCCCTGGAAGATTGTGATGCTGTACTGCTGAAAGGAATTAATCTGGAAAATTTCGACCCTGCTACACACCAGATTGTGAGCACCGGCAGTTGTACAACCAATGGTCTGGCACCGGTGGTAAAAGTAGTACATAAAAATTTTGGTATTCAATATGGCCTATTCTCTACGGTACATTCTTATACCAACAGCCAGTCGCTCACTGACCAGCCGATGAAGGACAGGCGTGACTCATGGGCAGCAGCTGAAAACATTATCCCCTCTTCTTCCGGAGCTGCCAGGGCATTAGGCTTTATCTGGAAAGATCTGCAAATCTCCGGCAAGGCTTACCGGGTTCCTACCCGCACAGGCAGTATTGCCGAACTGAACCTGGTGACTGAAAAACCCTGCACCGTGGAAGAAGTAAACCATGCTTTCCGCAATGCTGCTTCAGAAGCCCCACTCAAAGGCGTGATGGATGTGCTGGAGGAAGCCTGGTCATCTGCCAGGATTGTGGGCGACTCCCATTCGTCTATCATTGATTTGCCCCTTACCCAAAAGCAGGGAGGTATCCTGTCTGTTGCTGCCTGGTATGATAATGAATGGGGCTTTGCCAATCGCCTGGCAGAAGTAGCAGCTTTTATGGCTTCAAAGTAATCTCACAAAGATACGTATCAGGTTGCAAGTCAAAAGGAATACGTATGCCTCTTACTTTTCATGCTAAGATTACCTTTTATCATGAGCCCAATAGGGTTTACCCAGCAGGTACACCTGCATGGGTTTGCTGATCCCTTTCAGTTGGATAGAAGTAGTCGGATATTCGGCTAGTGTGGTCTGCAACAGATGAAACACGCAAGCGGAGATGATGAAATTATTGTTGAGTTCTTTGGTCGCATTTTGCAGCCGGGAAGCAACATTTACCGCGTGGCCCATGACCACCATATGATTTTCGCTGCCTAGGCGAATATTTCCTCCTACAGCAGGTCCTGCATGTACACCTATGCCAATTTGAATATAATGCTCAAAATACTTGCTAAAATAGCTCTCATTCATCTTTTCTAAATCTGACAATATATCAAAACCTGCTTTCACAGCTGAGGTGACTGCTACGTTTAATTCCCTCTCAAACCCAAATACGGCATAAAATCCATCTCCTGCTGTTTCTATGATTTTTCCTCCATGCAATTCAATACTTTTTTGAAAAGTGGTAAAAAGCTTCCGGATGATATGAATCACATCAAAAGGCGGATGCGACTCTACAAAGGTTGTAAAGTTGCGAATGTCTAGAAAAAACATCACCAACTCCTTTTCTTCCCCCAATTGCTGGGTAGCTTCCCCGGCATCTATGCCTACATACAAATTGATATCACTTTCATCCCGGATGATGCGGGATAAGTCTACACCTTCACGCTCAACTTGTGTCTGGCAAGCCAGGCGTACATTGGGAGGAAACCGCATGTTCTTTTTTTACATTTTTTCTTTTTCAGTTGGTATTGATAATGAGTGATAACCTTTTAACACCAGCACCCGGCAGGTAGAACACTTAGCTTGTCCACCACAGGCATGCAACATGGGTATGCCTGCAACAAGAGTTGCTTCCAATAAAGATTGTCTTTCAGCGACCATAATCAAGCCCTCTCCTGCAAACTTTACTAAATAGTTTTCTTTTTTGCCTATTGTACGGGTTTGTTTTAACATAAGAATCCAACCTGCAATACGGGTAACTTATCGTCCCTGGTAATATTGTACATGAAACAAACAACAGCCCCGCTGAAGTGAGCCATCCATTTGCCTCCTCTCCCACTTCTGTGCCGGATCTGGGAATCTTTTCCAGTATGCCAAACTCTCTATATTATGTAAACTCAATAGCCCAAACTTTATATATGTTCTTAAATAAGGAGGTTAGTTTTTGCATAGCTGTTAATGGCTTCTTGATAGCCGGACTCAGTCTCTTAGGCTCATTGTTGTTAGCTTTTGGAGGGCCATTTTTGCCCATATCCTTAGGCAGTGCAGTACTTTTTCATCTATGGGTGTTCTGCTGTAGTTATAGTATATTTGGTAACAGAAAGCAGTTCTCTGAAACTTTGTCCTCTACACAGGTAAGCAGCTATGCTTGAAAAGAACAATGTACGAGGAACTGTACAGTTCAGTTCTAGCATGTTTCATAGCTTAGTTACAATCTATGAAACGTGCTTGGACAAGTAATCAGCGATTTGGAAACTATTTTCAAAGAGATTGTAACATTATATACCCCTTTCGGGTAACTGATAAAACTCTTAAAATAATACAACAGTATCATTTTCTAGTCAGACAATGACCAATGCCGCACTAGAGACAGCAAATTTTATATTTCTTCTTATCTTACCTGCAATTAAATAACATGCTGACATAGGCTTGTCATACTCCTATGTCAATTTGCACCTAAAATCTTATCATATGAAGATTCACACGACCAATTACCAAAACACGTTTATACAAATTGCCGATGACTGCCCGGCACTAGGGGGTGAAAAACCACCAGTAAAAGCAGAAGCTAAAACGGTTGCTGCTATTCAATTCGAATTAGTGAGCAAAAATCCTTATAGGTTTACTTCTGATGAAGTGTTTTTTCAAGTTTTTGCTGAAAGAAATGATTTAACAGAAGTTGAACTTGCGGCGGCAAAAGAACAATTTTTTTCAAAAGGGCAACCCTGTTTTCGTGCCTCCCCTTTAACCAAGCGATATGGATGGGGAATACACTGTGATCAAGCGGGAAAAGTAGCTGTGTATGGCTGTGAAACATCAGAATACCAAAAGTTTTCAGCAGACAAAAATCTGAAAGTACTGAAAGCTATGAAGGCAAGTAAATAACAAATATGCCTTTTCTGTCGACAAGCAAACAGGTCTGTCAAGAAAAAGGAAGCAGAAAACCAAGTGCGTATGAGAGCCAAATGACAGGCAAGGGTGGATAAGAGGACATGGTGAGCTATATTCTTAAAATGCCAGCCCAAGGGTAAGCAAAACTTCTTCTAACAATAAAAAATTAAGGAAATGACAAAAATAGTGTACTATGTGGCAAGCTCCATTGATGGGTTTATTGCAGGAATAAATGAGGATGTGAGTGGATTTATATATGATGGGCAAGGGGTAGAAAAGTATCTGGAAGATTTAAAATCTTATCAAACCGTGATCATGGGAAGAAGCACCTATGAATTTGGATACAAATTTGGTGCACAGGCCGGACAACCCTCGCCAGCTTATCCTCATATGAAACACTATATCTTTTCTAACCGATTAGAACTGCAAAATCAAAGTCAACAAGTAGAAGTTAAAAAAATGGATATTGAGCAAATCCGGCTAATAAAAAAAGAATCACCCACAGATATTTATTTATGTGGCGGGGGAAAATTTGCAGGGTGGCTTCTGGAAAACAAACAGATCGATGCCTTAAAGATAAAGCTCAATCCCATCATTATGGGCAATGGGATAAAATTATTTGAAAACTTAACGACAACGTATCAACTTCAATTAACCCAATGTCAAACCTATGAGAATGGCCTTCAAATAATTTCTTACACTATTATATATCCATGATATATCATGGATATAACAGCGAAGGAAGTATAACTAAATGTCGGATTCAGCACCAAAGGATAGCAATTAACTTCTTTTTGGTTTGACTATTAAACTGTCTTAATTTTTGAGAGCAGCTCAGTTACCTTATTAAGTAGTTACCTGAAAGGGGGAAGTTCCTTTAACAGTCGGTAACACAGAAGCTGTTATTATCTAATGGGATTACGCAGTAATGACCTTGCCCCTCTGTTTTTGGAGACTCATTAGAGTGCCACACTCCTAAATTTATCATAATCGCATTTGAGCTTGCCTGACATCATCATTAGACTATACTTTCAGATAATAAAGAAAAAAACAGCTAATGCTCCATTACAAGCTTTCCCTTGCCACCTTACTCTTTTGCGTTTCCCTGCTTGATTCCTTTTATCCACGTGTTATCGAATCATTTTTGATATCCTTTTGAAAAGTAATCTATCAACTAATATATACAGTATTCAGCTTCAATCTTATCTACCGGATATTGAATGGTGTCATTATAATGCATATATTTTTTTATTTATTTGATTATACTAATAATTTTTTTAACTTTTATTAGTATTTCTCGCTATTAAGCATTCATCTTTCCATTGAAACAGATAGCTTCCACTGATCTTACGTTGCAGGAAAATTGGGTATCCTTTACGAAAGGGGATCAGAAGGCATTCACAGCTATTTATCATGCGTGTTTTAAAGATTTGTTCCGGTACGGCATGCATTTTCACCCTGATAAATCCTTAATAAAGGAATGTATTCAGGATTTGTTTGTAAAATTATGGAATAACCGCCTTCAACTGCTTAAAGTTGAGCAGATTCGCTATTATTTGCTCAAAAGTTTACGCAATACAATTCTAACTAAACTTTCTGCCCTTACCAGATCTAATTTCTACGAGCTTGATGAAGAAAGGTATGATTTTGAAATAAGCTATCCACAGGAACATCATTTAATAGCCACTGAAGACCAAGCTGAATCTTACCGGCAGTTCAGAGTGGCTATGAATAAACTCACTTCCAGGCAGCGGGAGATTATCTATTTACGATACATAAAAGGATTAGAATATGATGAAGTTGCCGCCATTATGGATATTACTGTGAAGGCAGCCTATAAATTAGTAGCCCGATCCCTGGATACTTTAAAGCAAAACATGCCGCACAGCTCCCATGCTTGGCCACAACTTTTTGGTTTGTTCTCCTTACTATCTCTCTTCAATTAAGCGCTACTCCATACACTCCCCTCAATCATTTTGTGGTCCATTCTGCTAAAAACAGTAAACAAGATCATGTTCTACCTGATGTTTTGTTTAGCTGCAAAAATTTGCAAAAAAATTTCTACCTGTGGGGTGATTGGGCAAACACGATAGTCTTTTATATGTGAGGCAATACAATGCTTCTTTTTCATGAGAAAAGACTATACACAGTATCGGGTAAAAGATCTATTAGAAGATGAAGATTTTCTGCATTGGATGAAATATAACGAGGAAGCATCTGCCCAATTCTGGCAATCCTGGTTAGTACAATATCCTCAAAAAGCAGAAATATTACAACAGGCACGTCAGCTTTACAACTTTCTGCACTTACAACAAGAGCCTGAAAGTACCCGGCAGGATGAACTGGACGTGTTACAAGGAATTCAGGAAAAAATTGCTGCCCCACAAGCACCTAAATCAGCCAAAATACGCAGTCTGTATGGCACGCTCGCCCGTTGGGCAGCAATCTTAGTGTTGATGGCAGGTGTCAGCTTTTATGTATATAAAACCTTGAATAAGCATCAGGAAAAAGCATCATGGTTTACTTACCAATCCGAAGGCACCGTCCGCCGGCTCACCTTGCCAGATGGAACGCTTATTACACTCAATAAAAATAGCTTTTGCCGCTATTCCCCGTTGCTGTCAGAGTCTGATACCCGGGAAGTATGGATAGAAGGAGAAGCTTTTCTGGAAGTAAGCCATCAGACAACAAAAGAAGGCAGGCGCAAAGCCTTTGTGGTACACATGCAATCCATGGACGTGGAAGTGTTAGGCACCCGCTTTAATGTGATAAATGCACCGGCCAGGCAAAATGTAGTTTTGGAGAAGGGGAGTGTACGAGTAAATCAAAAAGGGCAGGCAATCCTGTTAAAACCAGGAGAAATTATCCATATAGCGGACTCCAGACTCATTAAAAACCAGGTGAATCCAAAACTATATACAGGCTGGCTCAATGGCACACTCCAGTTAGAGAACACCTCGCTGGAAGAAATTCTTCAACTGCTGGAGTATAAATATGGCTATTCAATAGACTATCCTCAGCAGCCTTCCATTCTACAGCAGAAAATGAGCGGCAGCCTCGATGTCAGAAGCCAACAGGTTTTATTTCACACCCTTTCTCTCGCCTACAACATCCAAATCACTCATCAGGATCAGCATATAATCATTACTCTGGAAAAACCTGCCTCTAATCCATAAATCTATGAGAACAACCCTTTTACTACACCTCAACCCCAAATTCTTGGTGGCTATTCTAATGATGGTCTGCACACCCTTCCTT
This sequence comes from Rhodocytophaga aerolata, assembly GCF_030503435.1. Lineage (GTDB taxonomy): Bacteria > Bacteroidota > Bacteroidia > Cytophagales > 172606-1 > Rhodocytophaga > Rhodocytophaga aerolata. The sequence continues at coordinate 76,995 of NZ_JAUKPO010000023.1, read as the reverse complement.
ACTGGCTATGCCCAGCAGAAGCTCGTAGCAAAGCTCAGTAAGCCCGAAGCCAATACGCATGTACCCTTGCAAAATGGAGAAGAAAAATTATCTGTTCAGCATTGGTTACATGGCATCAGCAACAGGCGAGACATCCATTTTATCTACGATCCTTTGTTACTGGAAAACAAATGGATTACAAGCGCACAGGCAAAAGATGCTAAAAATCTGGAGGCTATCAAGCGTACCTTAGACGCCTTAGGACTAAAATTAATCAAATCTTCTGCTAACCAGTACATCATTAAGCAGGCAGAGGAAAAAACAGACAAGCCTGTTCCGGCAACTAGTCTGCTTCAGAAAGCTCTGAAGGCGATTACACTTTCAGGAAGAGTGATTGATTCGGATACTAAAGAAGGCTTGCCTGGAGTGAATGTGCTGCTGAAAGGATCTTCTAATGGAACAGTAACGGATGGAAATGGAGCCTATACGCTTTCTGTACCAGATGGCAATGGCATATTGGTGTTTTCTTATATCGGCTATATGCCTCAGGAAGTAGCCATTAACAACCAGGCGGAAATAAACATCACCTTACTTCCGGATATAAAATCGCTGACAGAAGTAGTGGTTGTCGGCTATGGTACGCAGCGAGCCCAGGATGTAACCGGAGCCGTAGCCACAATCGATCAAAAGGCGATCCGGAATGTACCCGTTTCAACCATTGACCAGAAGATGGTGGGACAAGTAGCTGGTGTGCAGATACAACAACTATCCGGCGCACCTGGCGCAGGCACGTCTGTAAAAATACGTGGAAGCGGCTCGCTGGGTGCCGGAAATGAGCCCTTATATGTGGTGGACGGAATGCCCTATTCCGCCGGGCTCAACCAGAATCTAAATCCTCTAGTATTTATCAGCCCTAATGATATTGAATCGGTCACCGTGTTGAAAGATGCATCCTCTACAGCCATTTACGGGTCACGCGGAGCCAATGGTGTTGTGATGATTACGACCAAAAAAGGCGACTATGAGCAAATGCAGGTAAATGTATCTTCCATGCGGGGCATACAGCAGGTGCCACAAAGAGGCCGTCCCAACCTGATGAACCAACGCGAGTTTGCCGAGTTGCAGCGCGATAAAATCAATATCGTGGTGCGGCAACGGGAAAAAAGAGAAGCTACCTTGGAGGACTATCCGGAAGAGTACCGCTATCCGGAACAAATGATAGGAAATGGTACCGACTGGTATGATCTGCTCCTGCAAACAGCGGTTATTCAAGATCACAACATCAATATACTCAAAGGAACCAAGGAATCGCGTATCAACTTTAGCCTTGGCTATTTTAACCAGGAAGGCACCTTGAAGTACACAGGTTTAGAAAGATTTAGCAGTAAGCTGGGCATGGACGTTAATATCGGCAAATCCATCAAAGTGGGTGCCTCCCTTCAGCCGACCTATATCCAGCAAAGCCGCACCAACACCAATACCAACCGGGAAGATGTTTTGGGCGTAAGTAACTGGGCTAATCCGGTAACCTCACCCTATGATGAGAATGGGCAATTAAAACCCTATATAATTTCTCCTCAGAGTAAATACCATTCTGCCTGGAGTTTTGCCAATCCCTTATTTGTCCTCAGGGAAACTACACAAGCTCAGAAAGACTTCCAGAACCTGGGCCTTGCCTTTGTGGAATGGGCTATTATCCCCGAGTTGAAGCTGCGTACATCCTTAAATACGATTTGGTCCACCTCCAAGTACAGTCAATTTGTTCCTAGTACCGTGGGTGCTTCCAACAGGCCACCCGCTGCAGGTACTGCACGATCTACTAACAACAGAGGCGAAAGCTTCGATTGGCTGATTGAAAATACCCTTACCTACGATAAAACGTTTGGCAATCACCGTATTAATGCACTGGTAGGCTATACCACCCAGAAAAGTACCGCGAGTGTAATTAACCTAAGTGCCGATCCCTATGCCAATGATCTGATCCAGACAATCAATGCTGCACAAGCCATCCGTACCTGGGGAGAAGGAGTTAATCAGTGGAGCATGATCTCATACCTGGGTAGAGTTAACTATGGTTTTAAAGACCGGTATTTGTTAACAGCTACCTTTCGCTCGGATGGTTCTTCCAGGTTCGGCTCCGAAAACCGCTATGCCCTTTTCCCGTCTGTAGCAGGTGCCTGGCGGATTTCTGAAGAAGGGTTTTTGAAAAACAATCCCCTGCTCAATGAGTTAAAGTTACGGGCGAGTTATGGAAAAAGTGGGAACAACAACATTGGAAATTATGCCCACTTAGCTTCTATCAATGCGGGGTCTTATGTTTTCGGAAACAGGCAGGTAACAGCATCCAGTGTGGGTTTATCCAATCCTTTCTTAACCTGGGAAGAATCCAATCAGATAGATGCTGGCGTGGATGTTGGCTTATTTAATAACCGGTTAACGCTGGCAGTAGATTATTATCACCGCAAAAGCATGAACATGCTGCTCAACAATGTAATTCCGGCCATCACCGGGTTTAATTCGCAGACGGTGAATCAAGGCAATATCCGCAACCAGGGTGTGGAGATAGCTCTGGGTGCCACACCGTTAGCAGGCAAATTTACCTGGGACCTGAATATGAACGTAGCCTTTAACCGGAATAAAATTCTTTCCCTTAATGAAAATGGAGCCCAGATCTTAGCTGGAAACAATGACAGCAATCCTACCCACATCTCAGTTGTGGGAAAGCCCATTGGCCAGTTTTTCGGATATGTATTTGAAGGATTGTATACAGCCGAGGACATGGAGAATCCGACTATCGTTAAAACACCGCAGGTATACGAAGGCAATGTAAAGTACAAAGACATCAATGGAGATGGTATTATTAACGATCTGCTGGATTACACCATCATTGGAAGTCCACATCCTGACTTTATTTTCGGATTCACCAATAGTTTTTCTTATAAAGGATTTAACCTGAATGTGATTCTCAATGGGCAGTCTGGTGGCCAGGTAATGAATGGCTTACGTCAAAGCATAGATAATTTGCAAGGATTCTTTAATGTTAGCCAGGAATGGACCAACCGCTGGCGCACGCCGGATCAGCCGGGAGATGGCAGGCATTATGGGGTTCCCATCCTTACCCCTAGTTTAGGTCATCGGGTTTCCAACCTGTGGGTAGAAGATGCCTCCTACCTGCGGATTGCTAATCTTACGCTGGGATATACACTACCCGAAAAATGGATGGCAACTACCAGGTTTGTCAAAAACTGCCGGCTATACCTGACGGTTCAGAATTTAGCCATGTTTACCAGCTATGGAGGAGCTAATCCGGAAGCACAAAGTGCTAATGTAAGCAATACCCTGGCTCCAGGATTTGACATATCTTCTTATCCACTGGCCAGAACCAGTTCTCTGGGAATCAATTTGTCTTTTTAAAATTTAGTGGTTTCCTATGAAATCTGTCTATTAACCTGCATTTATTCCATTAAATATTCAAGTTAACTCCCCAACCAATGAAAAAAATACTTTATATACTAGCCCTTTATTTCCTTACAGCCTGTTCAGATGACTTTCTGGAAATATATCCGGAGTCAACCTTAAGCGAAGGTAATTTTTATCAGTCAGAAGCCGAATTTATTCTGCTGGCCAATGGCTGTTATGTACCTATGCGTGATTATGAAAAAGTAGAACACTGGGTAATGGCTGAACTTCCTTCAGATAATGCCAGCTTCCAATACAACACGGCTACTGGTGAAGCCTCAAAAGGCGTCATTGATCAGTTTATTCTGGCCTCTAACAATGTAGCTTATGCTAATTTCTGGAACTTGTCCTATAACGGAATTACCCGGTGCAATAAACTGCTCAGTGAAATTGAGCGGCCTGGCGTAAGCTGGTCTAAGGAATCTTATAAGGCACGTAGTAGTGGAGAAGCATTGTTTCTACGGGCCTTGTATTATTTTAACTTAGTTCGCCAGTTTGGTGGGGTGCCCTTGGTATTAAAACCAATTACAGCCCAAGAAGCGATAGATATAAAAAGATCGACTGAAGAAGAGGTATATGAAAGTATCATCCGTGATTTAAATGAGGCGGTTACTCAATTTGCCAGTGCAGCAGATGTAGCCGAAGAAGGTAGGGCTAGTATAGGGGCTGCACAGGCTTTGTTAGGAAAAGTATACCTGACCACACAACGGTACGCGGAAGCTGAGCAGGCACTAAAACCGGTGATGGCCTCTGGAAAGTATGCCCTGTTATCTGATTATGCCAGTCTTTTCAATCCGGCGAGTAAAGATTTTAAAGAAACTATCTTTGCTATTCAATACTCAGAAAATAGCGTAGAACTTGCCAACCGGTTTATTTTCTGGTTTGCTCCCTGGACCTCAGGTGGCGCAGTTACCACCCGTCCCAATATAAACCTGGTAGGCGGCGGGTGGAACCAGCCTACGGAAGATTTGATTAATGCCTTTGAGCCAGGAGATTTACGCAAAGATGTCTCTATCAAATACTGGAATGGCAGGGATTGGGATGCCGTGGTACGCCCTATTCCCTATTGTGGCAAGTACCAGCCCCCGCAAACAGCCACCGACGACCGCACCGGCGATAATTTGCCAGTATTGCGCTATTCAGACGTACTGCTCATGTATGCAGAAGCGCTCAACCAACAAGGCCGTACAGGTGAAGCCATTGGGTATGTGCAGCAAGTTCGAGACAGGGCGGGCTTAACTGTACCTTTAACTGGGTATGACCAGACATCCCTCCAAAGCCTGATTGCCAAGGAACGCCAAGTGGAATTTTGTTTTGAAAATCAGCGCTGGTATGATCTGAAACGGACAGGGAAAGCCTTGGAAGTACTAGCCGCTCATGGTGCACGAGAGAAAGCAAAAAAATCCTTTCTCTATGCTGCTTCCTATGAAATGGCACCTTTTAAACTCTTAGCGCCCATTCCACAAGAACAAATTCTAATCAATCAATTGGCGCAGAATCCGGGATATTAAGTTTTTAATTTTAAAGAAATACATATGAAGAAGAGACATATAATTCTTGCCGGTTTATTATTCATCACCCCTATGTTGCTTTACGCAGGTATGTGGCAGAACCCACAAAGGCCGAATGTTGTGGTGATTATCGTAGACCAATGGCGGGCACAAGCCACCGGCTATTCAGGAGATAAAAATGCCATCACCCCTAATTTGGACCGGCTAGCGGAAAGAAGCGTCAATATTAAAAATGCGGTTTCAGGTATGCCCGTATGCACGCCTTTCCGGGCTTCCTTAATGACAGGCAAGTATCCGCTGACAACTGGCGTATTCATGAATGATGTCATGCTGGATACCTCCCAAACAACCATTGCCAAAGTGTATAAGAATAATGGATATACTACCGGTTTTATTGGAAAGTGGCACATCGATGGACATGGCCGGAGCAGCTATATTCCGAAAAACCGCAGGCAGGGGTTTGAGTACTGGAAAGCCCTGGAATGTAGCCATAACTACAACCAATCGGCTTATTACAGCGGAGACTCGGATAAAAAACTATTTTGGGAGGGATATGATGTAATTGCCCAGAGCAACGATGCTTGCCAATACATTAGCGGGCAGGCGAAAAGTGACAGGCCCTTTACCTTGTTTCTTTCTCTGGGGCCTCCACATGATCCCTATCATTCAGCCCCAGAAAAGTACCGCAAAATGTATGAAAACAAGAGTATGGAGATCAATCCCAATGTACCTGCTGAAAACCGGGAAAAAGTAAAAAAAGACCTGATTGGGTATTATTCCCACATGAGCGCTATTGATGAGTATATCGGGAAAATATGGCAAACTATACAAGACGCTGGCATAGAAAAAAATACCATCCTTGTCTTCACGGCTGACCATGGCGATTTACTGGGAGCCCATGGTTCCTGGAATAAACAGCAACCCTATGCCGAAAGCATCCGGGTGCCCTTTTTAATTCATTACCCGGCAGTGTTTGGTAATGGCCCCAAAACTTCCTCCATCTTGTTAAACTCACCAGATATTATGCCGACCTTACTAAGCTTGTCTGGTTTATCTATTCCTCCTTCTGTGGAAGGAGTAGATTTTTCAGAGGTGTTAAAAGGTACTAAAAAAGACCAGGTTACCCATACTCTCATATCGTGCGTGCAACCTTTTGGCCAGTGGAACCGGGGAAAAGGAGGCCGGGAATATAGGGGCATTGTAACCACTCAGTACACCTATGTAAAAGATCTGAAAGGGGCATGGCTCTTATTTGATAATATCAAAGATCCCTTTCAGTTAACCAACCTGATTGGAAATCCAGCACATGCACAAACCCAAAAGAAGCTGGAGAAAATGTTAACAGAAACCCTAAAACAACGCAAAGATGAATTCAGGCCGGGAATGGAGTATGTAAAAAAATGGAAGTATGTGGTGGATGAAACAGAAACCGTTCCCTATCAAACGGTTAATTACGAAGGCAAGAAGATAGTTGAGTGAGCCCTTTCTCTAGCCAGGTAAGTAATCCTTATCTTAAAGGAGAAGAAATTGAAATCCTATATCAATAATCTATTAAACCTGTGATTTTAGTAATCGATTACTTACTAAAATTTACTCATTCAAAACTTACAGCTTGTGAAAATAATTAAACGACCAATAGCAGCCCTAGTAATTCTATCATTCATCCTGATGATACCAAGGGCCTGTTTTTCTTACCAACAGAAAAAGCCTGAGAAGCCCAACATCATTTTTATTCTTACCGATGATCATCGCTGGGATGCGCTGGGAGCGATGGGTAACAAGATCATTCAAACGCCCCATTTAGATAAATTAGCAGGCGATGGGATTATGTTTCGCAATGCCTATGTGACAACAGCCATTTGCGCGGTAAGCAGGGCTAGCTTATTAAGCGGGCAGTACCAATCCAGGCATAAGATCGAAGATTTTGCTACCAGCTTTAGCTCCGAGGCATTAAAGAAAACCTACCCTATGTTATTAAAAGAGGCAGGATACAAAGTAGGCTTTATAGGCAAATATGGCGTAGGCAATCCTAAAGACCAACCCAACGAGCAATACGATTTCTGGGCATGTACCAATAAAGGTCAGCCAGACTATGAAATGATTGATGAAGAAGGAAATTTTATTCATCATACCGATAAAGTGGCTAAAGATGTAAGCATGTTTCTTACTCAGTTTGCTGGGAAAGCAGATAGTCCTTTTTGCCTGTCAGTAAGCTTTAAAGCACCCCATGAGCAAGATGGAGATCCACCCAGGTTTATTGTGCAGGAACGGTTTAAGGAATTATATGCAAAAGAAACCATGCCCGTACCCGAAACGGCTGATCCCAAATACTGGAATAGCTTCCCTGAGTTTTTTCGCACAGATACCAACATTGCTAGAAAACGGTGGAAGCCGCTTTTTTCTACCCCTGAGCTGCATCAGGCAACGGTGAAAAATTATTACAGGCTCATTACGGGTGTAGACGAAGTAGTGGGAAAAATACGGGAACAATTAAAGAAGCAAGGAATAGTCGACAATACAATTATCATCTTTACAGGCGATAATGGCTTTTACCTAGGCGAACACGGCATGGAAGGTAAATGGTATGGCCATGAAGAATCTATCCGGGTTCCCTTACTTATATATGATCCAAGGAAAGGAAAAACAATGAAAGGAAAAACACCTGAACAGATAGCATTAAATGTAGATATAGCCCCTACTATTCTTAGCATGGCCGGAGTTAGCGCTCCGAAAGACATGCAGGGTATCGATCTGATGCAATTAGTAAACCAAAGAGATGAAACAGTAGCCCGTAAGGATTTCTTCTATGAGCACACCTTCATGGGAAGCCCCGGTATCCCACAAGTAGAAGGTGTCGTTAGTATAGATCTAAAATATATGAAGTTTATTGAACATGGGTATGAAGAACTGTATGATTTAAAAAAAGATCCTTATGAAAAACAAAATCTAGCAGAAAACCAGGCGTATGCTGTAAAGCTAAAAAAGATGCAAAGTCGCTATCAAGAACTTAAGAAAAAAGTAAAATAAAGTAAAAAGGACAAACTTAACTTTAGGCCCTTTGCATGCTTTGCCAAGCCTGCCTACATTAGGTGATGTATTTAACCATTGTATGGATTTTATCAGTAAAAAAAACACTAAATTTATTGACATCTTGTAAAAAAAGACTCCTGCAGAGGAGTCTTTTTTTTAAGGAGCGTTAGCTGGTTTTACTTATAATTGAAAAATGTAAGTCAATTTTTTCGCCTGTTTTCATAACAGATATGCAGGCTAAAGCTATGCTAAAAGGAGGCATATTAGTAAAACCTTAACCTCTATGAACCAAGCCCATAAACGTGATTTGATCCTGAAAAGACTTTATCAGCATCAGAAAGCCGCAAAAACCCCAATCATCTTAAAATACCTCATGCAAGCGCTTCATATTTACAGGAAGCAGGGAGAGGATATGAAATTTATTCATTTGCTTAGTCCTTACATTAGCATAAATGAGCTTAAAGAAGGGATCCATATCAGCCTTACAGCTACTGGGATGGCTTACGTTGAAAATCATTTATTAGTAGGATAGAGCGGATGCATAGCGGAGGTGCTTCGCCTTTCCTTCCTATGCAGATAGGTAGCATAGGGATAGAGTAGCTACCACAAGGACTATCTGAATTGGGACTGGCAGCATAACTGGGAGCCGTTGCTCATCCTTTGCAAGACGCCTCAGCGATCCTAGTTGCTCCTTTTCTTTCTCAAGATTTATCATGATAGAAGTAGTAGAAACAATTGGTCTTATCCTACTTATCTTAGCAGTCATTATGAGCAGCCTTGATGAATCCGGTGAACTCCTTGAGAACTGAATAGCGAGCAAACTATTTTTGAAGATGATTGACAGGCTCTTAATGTTGGGCCAGATGCAAAGCAGAATCACATAATTAAAAGAGCTTGCTATTAGGTTAAAGAGAAGGGGAATTTACCTTCCCTCAACAGGTATTGACTATTTTTTCGCTTTCATAAACTCCTGCCAAAAACAATGGGAAGGAAAAGGGAGTTAACCTTCTAAAAAGGAACTACCTCATACTCTACTACCCATGGCTCATCCTATCCATCCTGATACAGCGTTAGTAACTAGACTCAGTCCTGATGAACTCTTTAGGCAAGAATACCAAATTTGCATTCAGCAAATAGTCAACTCCCTCAACAAGTTTAGCTCAGCTGTTGGGCAGATGAGCAAACAAGAGTTAATTTTGTCCAAGCAGCTTCTTCTAGGCCAGCTACAAGCACAAAAACTGCACCCGCTGTTCTACACATCTATGAGTGAAGAGATTAATAACAGGCTGCAGAGATGTAACTGATAGCCACTTGGAGGAAGCAATAGCTTTCTAGTACATGCGAGTGATCACAATTCTGTTATGGAATGCCAGAGATAATCTTACCAACCAAAAAGAGATTATAGAAAGTAAAAAAGTAAATACTCTAACTTCAATATCTCAAACTTAAGGAACAGGCTACTACCTTAACTCTTTTTCCATGCTGTAGAATTTTAGAGGATGTCCAGTTGGACTTTCATCCTAAAGATGGCCATTGGGTAAAGCTATTTTGTATAAGTCTAAACATAGCATTTAACCATAAAGTAAACGGGTGGTTAAAATGACTCCCCCTTTCTTGATACTGAACAAATGGGGCGGGAGGGAAAATAAAATATGTGAAGGATAAGACTCATAAATGGTTATTTTCATCCTTCAAGCCCTTTGATTTTAAAACACGATTATAGGATGAATTTTGTCAACCTATATCAATACAAGACCGGGAAATAGGTTTCTGTAGAAAAGAGGCTATGGTCTATATAAAAGAGTGGTAAACATTGGGTGCCTTTGTTATATTGCATATGTGCTTCTAACTAAACTACATATACCTACTCCAGGAAAAAATTTAATTCATCGGCCAGATCTTTTTGAAAAGTTAAACGAAGGGCTCAACCGTAAATTAATTCTTATTTCTGCACCTGCCGGATTTGGCAAGACCACCCTTATAAGCGATTGGATCAACCAATACAAGATCCAGACAGCTTGGGTTTCGCTGGACAAAGGAGATATTGATTCTGTAGAATTTTTGAGCTATATGATTGCAGGTATTCAACGTATTAGTTCCGAATTTGGACAAAATGCGCTCAGGCTTATAAAATCTCCGGACAAACCCAATTCTATTTCTATTAGCGGTTTGCTGATAAACGATATGCTCCAAATTAAGGAGGATGTTTTATTAGTACTTGACGATTTTCATCTGACAGATTCAAACGAAATTTCAACAATAGTAACTTTTTTATTGGAGCACATTCCTGATACTATTCATGTTGCAATTTCAACCCGGTCTGACCCTGCCTTGCCTTTAGCACGGTTAAGAAGTCAGCATCAGCTTGTTGAATTGCGATCAGCAGATCTTAGGTTTTCGGCCCATGACATTTCTGTTTTATTTAATAAAAAATTAAAAATAGGTTTATCCATTGATGATGCGTATGCACTTGAAACCAAAACCGAAGGCTGGATAGCTGGCCTGCAACTCACGGCGTTATCAATACATGACCGGAAGAATGTTTCTGAATTTATTCAAAACTTAAGAGGAGATAACCGCTATATTATGGATTATCTGATTGAGGAAGTACTAAAAATTCAATCAGATGGGATCAGGGAATTCTTGTTGCAAACATCCATAGTAGAGAGATTCTCCGCCTCCTTGTGTAATGCTATTTTACATAGAAATGACAGTCAGATAATTATTGAGCAGCTTGAAAAAAATAACCTTTTTGTTATCCCACTGGACTCAGAAAGGAAATGGTACCGGTATCATCATCTCTTTGCGGATCTTTTAAAGCAAAGACTTTTACTAAAAGAGAAACCGTTAATTGAAGATCTTCATAAAAAAGCCGGAAAATGGTTTGAAAATAAAAAGATGTATGGCTTAGCCATAGAACATACGTTGGTTATTGAAGATTACGTAAAAAGTATTCAATTACTTGAAGAAGTAGTGGAGGATATGTGGAAAAATGGCCTTCATTCTGCTATTTCAAGATATGGTGATTTAATTCCTGAAGATCTCGTGAAAGGTAATCCTGCGTTTTGTTTATATTATTCATGGATATTAATTAATACCGGACAAATTCAACATGCTGAACCTCTTTTGGAATCCGCTCAAAAAACAACCAATGAAAAAATACTTGATAAAAAAACCAACAAACCTGAAATTGAGAATTATAGAATTCTGCTTGGTAAAATTGCGGTTGCCTTTGCCCATTTAAATTCAAATCAAGGGCAACCAGACAAAGTATTAGAGTATTGCCAAACAGCCTTTGAAAAACTTTCTAAAAAAGATCCCTTATGGCTGGGTTTTGCCTGGAATGCTAAAGGGAATGCAGAATTACATAAAGGAAATACCAGGCAGGGAATAGAAGCATTAACCATTGCTTTAGAATACGGAAAAACATCGGGTAATTTTTATCTTATTTCATCAGCAGCTTCCTCTTTATCCTATCAGGAGTCAGTTTTTGGTCAGTATAAATCGGCCTATAAACGATCTTCCGATCTTTTAACTTTTATGAAAGAAAAAGGATATTCGGAGTTTGCAAAAGCAGAATGGACCTACGCTGGAATATATACGATGATGTCTGTTACAGAATGTTATTGGGCAGATTTTGATAAAGCTTTAGAAAGTGTAGAAACGGCTTATCAATTAACTAAAGATGAAAAGAATATCTTTCAAAAAATAATAGCCTTACTGGCTTATTCATACATTTTACATGCCCGTGAAGATAAAATTGGAGCTGTAAATAAATTGACGGAATTAGAGGGAGTAATGAAGCATTTTAAAATCTCCCCTTACATCGTAACCACTTATGTTGGATGGAAAATATACTTGTTCATTGAAGCATCTCAACTTGAACAGGCAAATGATTTTGTTAAAGAATACGGAATAAAAACAGATGGGATAATCTCCTACCAAAATGAGCACATCTATATAAATTTTGCCCGTTTGTTGATTGTGCAATATAAATTTGATGAAGCAACAGCTGTCCTCTCCAAAATTTTCGCATTGGCAAGCGCTAGTGGCAGGAGAGAGACGCTGGTTCAGGTTGAAATTTTATATGCTATCCTCCATAGTATGACCGGTTTTCAGCAGAAAGCGGTTAAAAATTTATTGGCAGCTATGGAATATGCCGCTGAGGAGGATTTAATAAATTATTTTCTGTTTGACTTACCTACTACAAGTAATCTATTGCTTGAAGCGTATAAAATACAAGCAACCACCAAAACAAAAATTTCGAAGGCATTTGTAGATAAACTTAAATCTGCCATTAATAAAAAGCAAAACCGCGTTAAAATTCTTTCAAATTTTGAGTTAAGCAACCGCGAACTGGATACACTCAAGCTTATTGCTGATAACTTAACCAACCTTGAAATTGCAGATAAGCTTTTCGTTTCTGTTAACACGGTTAAAACTCATTTAAAGAATATCTACCTTAAACTTAATGTTAAAAGCCGCAGCAAAGCGGTTGCGAAAGCAAAAGAATTCCAATTGATTTAGGAAACTGCCCCTCACCAACGCCTCAAACACAATTATCTTCACCCGATTTTTTGTTTATAAAATCACCCGAATGGGTGACTGATACCCAATGGGTGCTCTATACCTTTGTCTTGTCGTAATTCATTTAACTATGAAACCATCATGTGCCAAGCATTGCAAAAAAGGATGAAAATGATAGATGGTTCCATACGCTCCATTAAAATTAAACTCATTTGCGTATGAAAAACATAACAAAAATAAAGGTCGGAGGGCATCTTGATAAAAAATGGAAAAATTACTTTGATGGGATGGATTTCAAATATGATGGAGACAATACGATCCTTTACGGAAATATGAAAGATGAAGCCTATATGCATGGAATTCTAAACCGGATAAGAGATTTAAATCTCAAACTGATTTCAGTGGATACATCTGTAGAATAGTACTAATAAATCAGTTAACGAATCATTAAAAACAAGTAGTAGTATTGATATGCAAAAGAAAATTCTATTAGTCGCCTTGACCTTACTGATGGCAAGCGCATTACAAGTTAAAGCTCAAGATGCCAAACAAGACAGTACTTATAAACGGTGGTTCGTTGGCAGCACGCTATATTTATTGGGTAATTTAGATAAAACAAACAATCCTGAGTATGTACAATTAAATGTTGGATACAGGATAACCCCTAAAGATGTTGTTTCCTTTAGATTCAAAAGATCCATTTATTCCTGGCCTATAGGTATCCCTTTTGGATCATCCTCATTTGATGCACCGGGAGAAAACTATCCCGGACATGCACGCATACTTGCACCTACAGTAGGATACCAGCGGTTTTGGTGGAAAGGAGTTTATACATCCGTTCAGGCGTTGAATGCTTTTGAAAAATATCTGGATGAGGATAATAAAAAGATTGGAAATGGATACACGTTATATCTGGACTTCTATTTGGGTTACCAGTTTACGTTTTTTAAAAACCGGTTCTTTTTTGAACCAGCTATTGGAATTAGTTCTTGGCCTGTAAGAACGAATGTTCCACAATCTTTTAAAGCAGTAGAACAAAAATGGCCTACCTACTTTATTCAACCTGGGTTTGATTTTGGGTTTAACTTTTAGCACCCTCCTCGAGAAGTTAACCGGATACCTTTCAACCTAATAAAACTCCCAACCGCAGCTTCCTACTCTCAAGAATAGGTTTTTATAGAACCTTCCCTCGCGGCCACTTTCTGTCCGGTGAGCCGGGCCTGCCTTTCAGATTTAAGTTTTAATACATATATCACAACAAATAATCACTATGATGAAAAAGACCGGCAGTTATTCCGTGTTGTTATTGCTCGCGGCATTTCTTAGTTCATGTGGCATCGGCACCGCCCTTGTTACTAACCACAATCAAAACGCCACTGAAGTACACTTAAGTGCAAACAACTTCAAAGTAATTGATCAGGTAAGCGGAAGTTCGGAAGTGTCTTATGTATTGGCAATTGGAGGTATGAACAAAAGGCAATTGTACGAAAATGCGTATGCAACGATGATGAAGAAAGCCAACTTGCTCAGTGGTTCCAAAGCCATCATCAACGTGACGACAGAGGAACACTTGGGTGGTTTTGCCCCATTCTTTGTCAGAAGAACTATAACGGTGAGTGCCCAGGTAGTTGAATTTACAAGGTAAGTTTAAAGAAATGGGCTGTGTATTAGTTTAGGATTGACACTTGGGGCTTATGAGGTACCACTTAACTTGAATAGATTAAGAGCAGGGATTTTCATTTGGAAAAAATGGAAGTATTTGCCAATAAATTTCCCCGCCGCAAGCAGCGGGGTTTTTTGATAGAATTTGTTTATCTATCGCCACAAGTGGCGGGGAATTTACCCTTAGAGATTAAATAAATAATTATTTCAAAACTTCTACAAACGAACCTCTGACAATAAGCGAATAATTGAGTTTTTAAAATCCTGTTTCATTTATTAACATAACAAATACACATTTTATGAAAGCAAAAGTTTTTGTCCCGCTATTGATTGTTTTGATGACTTCTTTTTTTGCCTGCAAACAAGAGGACGATAGCCCCACACCGGGCGGCGTGACTGAAGTGGGTACGTATGCCGGCAGCATTCAGGTATCTGATGACCCGACAACCAAGGTGGGATACATTTACAATGCGAAAGTGAAAGTGACCACTAACGGCTCCAACGCCACACTTAAAATCACCGGCGACCCTGGGTTTGACCGGGAATACACAGGTACGTTCACCACACAACAAGGCTTGTATGACATTGTGATAAAGAAACAAACCAAACCCACCGAAAGGATTGCCGGTGACCGGGCGGTAATTAGCAACAACAAGCTGACTTTTTTAGTGGATGTTGCCAACGAAAGCGTAACTGCAAGAGATAGTCCTACCACTACAACAACTTTAACTATATCCGGTAAGCTGAAAATGATTGGCACGGATATGCTAAAAGAGTAATTATCAATCTTATACATTCCAACGGCTTTGTTGCATAGATTCTGTGTTTCAAGCAACAAGGCATAAAACACACCAGCCCAAAAAACTGTTTTGGCAAAATGGAGATTCGGTTCTCCGATATAATTCTGTGGTTAAATTCCCACCAATTTACCCAAGCCACTGAACCCGTCTAAGGCTTCACCCTAAAAGACAAATAATAAAAAATGACAAAAAACAAAATTCATTATTTATCCGGACTAACTATAACAGTTTTTGTTGGCATGCATTTATTGAATCACACTTTAAGCATTTTTGGTGCACACAGGCATATTTCAGTAATGCATACGCTGAGAATATTTTATCGTAACATCTTCATTGAAACAATTTTATTATTTGCTGTACTCGTACAAATTATTTCAGGTTTGAAACTTTTCAAAACTAACATAAAAACAGCTACTACTCAATTTGACAAAGTTCATATTTGTACAGGATTTTACTTGGCGATATTTTTCATAATTCATTTAAGTGCAGTTTTTGGTGGAAGACTTTTTCTGCACCTTGACACAAATTTTTATTTTGGAGTTGCCGGACTGAATTCGTTTCCTTTCAATTTATTTTTTATACCATATTACGGACTTGCAATTCTTTCGTTTTTCGGACACATTGCCTCAATTCACAGCAAAAAAATGAAGCAAAATATTTTTGGTTTGTCACCAAACTCACAATCAATGGCAATCCTTACTTTCGGACTTGTTTTGACAATTGCCATATTCTACGGACTGACAAACCATTTTAATGGAGTAACAATACCAAAAGAATACGAAGTGTTAATTGGAAAATAAAAACAACGAACCGCTAACATCTAAGCCTTCGTGGTGGCTGAAGTGCTTCTATAAAGCATTTGTGCTTCGCAGGAACTTTACTAAAACCCTATAAGACTGAACTTTGTTCAACGTGTGCCTCAGCACCTATTAGCAAGTTTTTTAAGTATAAAACCACAATCATTAAGCAGACTACGAGCAAGAATTTTGGAAAAAAGCAAAGCGTAAATCATTTCTTAACTTAAGTGAAAGATGCTAAGGCTATTGCCAATCCATCTTTGCCACATCGTTTTACATCAAATAAAAAACAAATGCAAAAGAAAATTTTACTCATTGGTTTTGTCATACTGATGACAAGCACGCTCCAACTCAAAGCACAATATGCAAAAACAGACACCACGTACAAACGGTGGTTCGTTGGTAGTACTTTGTTTTTGTTAGGTAATTTAGATCGCGTAAATACCCCCGGCTTCGCTCAACTCAATGTAGGCTATCGGATTACAGGTAAAGATGTAATGTCTCTCGAACTAATCACCTGGAAACATGCCTGGCCACTTGGCATTAACCCTTTTTATAATAAGGCATACGGAACCCCTGAAGAGAAATATCCTGGGTATATCAGAGAATATGGTTTTGGCCTTGCGTATCAAAGGTATTTTTGGAAAGGTCTTTACGTAGCAGTACATGTAATGCCTATGTGGCAAACATTTAAGAATGAAAACGGTAATAAGGTGGGTAATGGGTTCATTATCTTCAACACTTACCGAGCTGGCTATCACGTTAAACTCTTTAAGGATAGGTTTTTTGTAGAACCATCTCTTGGTGTTGCCGGCCGTCCTTATTTCACCCAAATGCCTGATGGTTTTAAACAAAAAGATGACAAGTGGCCAAAATGGACACCTGAACCGGGACTGCATGTTGGGTATAACTTCTAATCATTAAAAATCAAATTTATGTATGAAATTATTGCACAAATCAATTGCTATCCTTTGCGTTAGTTTTTGCTTATTCTCTTGTGACAAGGAAAAACTGATTACCCAACCCGGTATTCTGGTGCCAAAAACAGTGATAGAATACCCAATGCTTCTATCCATTACTATAAATGGTACATTTCATGCACAGGCATTTGGACCAGCAGATGGTACGCTGATAGTATGTATTGATGGCGGACCCGGGGCAAACTTCCGCTATATGCTCAACTGCAAAAGTCTGGCAGACAAAGGCTACAGAGTTGTTTTTTATGGCCAAAGAGGTTCAGGGCTTTCTGAAAGATTCCCGAAACAATGGTATCTCAACCATGGCGTTAATGCGGTTGAAAAAGCCTTTTATAATGAGCTGAAAGGTTTCATTAACCGATACAGAACCCATCCTACACAAAAAGTAGGGTTACTAACACAATTATGGGGCTCGATGCTTGGAACCAGGTATGCAGGTAAATATCCCGATGATTTTGACGGATTGATTTTGGCTGAACCCGTAGGCTTACAATGGAAAGAGGTGCTGAAGTATGTGGGCAAATCACAGGCATTTGGATTATTCAGCGAAGCACATGATAAATGCCTGTTTCGGTTTAGACTATTTGGCGTCATTATGGGATAGGCTATGGCTATAAGCTGAACACAAAGCTCCCTATTGTCATAAATGCTCAGTTTTCCATACTCTCTGTAGTGGATGGATGTTACGAACTAACACTAGGGGTAATTTTTACTTTGGCCTACAAGCGGGCTATTCTCTTAAAAAAGCTGACTTAACACTTAATCTTGGCAGGGTGACAACACAAGATTTTACAACAGCTCCTTTCATTCCTTTCTATCTGAAACAAGGGTTCAATTATAGACTGTGGAATAGGAATTAAAAAAGAACATTCCTCCATTGTTTAGTGCATGCTGAAAGTTTAGTGCAATACAAGATGTAAGCAGAAACGCAATGATTACAGGCAAAATAAGTCAGTCTATGAAAGCAGTAATTTGTACAAAATATGGTTCGCCAGAAGTTTTGCAAATTCAGGAAGTTGCCAAACCTGAACCTAATGAAAACCAAATATTGGTTAAAGTTTTCGCAACGGCTGTAAACTCAGGTGATGTCAGGGTAAGAGGGCTTGCAGTAAAGGGATTCATGAAGGTCTTAATGCGATTGGTTTTAGGATTTTCAAAGCCAAGAAAACCCATATTAGGTACTGTTTTTTCCGGGCTTGTTGAGCGTGTGGGAAATAATGTATCAAGATTCAACATGGGAGACAAGGTATTTGGTATGACTGGTTTTAATTTTGGTACCTATGCAGAATATATTGCTATTCATCAAAACAGTAACGTGATTAAAATGCCCGAAAATGCTACTTATGAAGAGGCTGCCGCTATCATTTTTGGCGGACAAACGGCCATTTATTTTTTGGAAAAAGCAAAGATAGCCGCAAAGCCAAACCCAAAAATCCTGATTATTGGTGCCACCGGTTCGGTGGGTGTAGCAGCCACACAAATATGTACATATTATGGCGCACAAATCAGTGTGGTTTGTAGCTCAGCCGGTAGTCAGTTAATAAAGGATTTAGGTGTGTCAGATATCATTTTATATGACAAAGCAGATTTTACTTCACATACAAATAAATTCGATATCATCTTTGATGCGGTTGGGAAAACAACAAAAAAACAATGTAAAAAACTTTTAGTAAACGGAGGTATTTACAAAACGGTGAGTGGAACAGAATATGCTTCCGAGTCTAAAAACCAGTTAGCATTAATTAAGGAGCTTTTTGAGAATGGCAACCTCAAAGCCGTAATTGATAAGACCTTTTCAATGGAGAACATAGTAGATGCACACAGTTACGTGGACAGGGGAAGAAAAAAAGGAAATGTTGTTATCAGAATTAGTGAATAAAAAGCACACCAGCCACCAACAGGCGTTTAACAAAAAAGCGGGTTCAGGGCTTACAGGAAGTTTTGTATTGATGAACTTTACACTTTATGGCATTTGCCAGACCTATCATAACTACAGAAGGATACTTTTGGCAAATTCAAATGGAGGCAGTGCTTTTGAGCCATCACCAACGAAGGTGAAAGGCAACATCATCAAAGGGAGTAACCTGGAGAATTATGCATTGGGTTATTTCCAATGATGAGCGCATTTGCTGGTCATTAACTATACTAAAATAAAAGTACTGAAGATGTCTGTGACACTAAACTGTACGCTTAATCATCGCTAAAATAAATCATATGAACTTTACAAAAACGCTTAAAGCACTTTCTATTTTCGCTATCTCTTTCTTTGTACTCGCCTGCAGTAAAGATGACCCAAAGCCAGCTAAAAGCCGTGGCATAAAATTTGAGGTAAGCGGAAGTTTCGCAAGTACGCTGAGTGCTACTTATATTAACGCCAGTGGCGGTGGTACTGTCGAATCCATTACCTCTTTACCCTGGAATAAAAATATAACCTATACTCCTTCCGTGCCTAGCATGGCCATTTCCATAGGGGCCACCGGAGGTACAGCAGGGCAAACAGTCAGGATCAAAGTCTTTGCCGGAGGAACATTGGTCTCATATACCCCGGGAGTGGCAGATGGCTCTGGTATGGTAGTAATTACTTCACCTGCCTATATTTTTTACGTATGGGATTGTCAGAAAACCTAAGTATAGATCAACCTGGATGTATGATTCACATGTCAGTTTCTTGAAAATTAATTAAGTTGATAACAACACAGAGAAATAGATTATTCAAATTTCTGCTTATTCAGATTTTCGCAGCGTGAAATTTTGCCTATCTATCATGCCTCTTTATCAAAGTTAAACTATTTAAGTGAAAAGTATAGATGTAATTCTGTTAACAGGAATAATAACATTAGCTTTATGTTTAATCTTAGCACCCAGGCGGAGTATTGGTATGATAAGACCTGGTATTGGTTTGATTATACTCTTATCGCTTGTACAACTTTTAACTGAAGGATATTACTGGCATTACCTGCCGAGCTATTTACTGATATTGGTAATGGTAATGATGCCAATTCTCTTTAAAGAAAACAATAGAAAAATAGTAAAGAGACTTCTGCAGTTCACTTTAGTGTGTATGGTGATTGTCTCCATAATTCCCTGGACTATTTTTCTGCCCATCCCGAAATTGACGGCTCCGCAAGGTAATTATAAAGTAGGTACTAGAATTTTTCGGTGGATCGACTTTGACCGCCCTGAGTACATAACCCCAGATGCAGACGACAAGAGAAATGTTATAGTGCAGGCCTGGTATCCAAGGGAGGAAGATACGAAAGGCTATCAATCAAATTACTTGGATGGAATGGGTAATTTTCCAGAGAAAATTGGAATACTACCAAGTTGGATATTTGATCGCTATAACCAGGTGGATACCCACGCAATATTGAATGCACCCATATCTACCCTGCAAGAGAAGTGGCCGGTTATCATTTTTCTGACAGGTAACGGCGCATCACGTGCGTTTTATACAAGCCTTGTCGCCGGGCTTGCCAGTCATGGGTATGTTGTTTTAGCCATTGATCATCCCTATGAGGCTATGATTACACAACTTGCAGATGGAAAGATTGTAACTACAGTGGAAGTACCCTTAAAGGATGATCGTGACCTGCTCAAGTTTATGAAAGCCCGCCTCGACATACGGGTGGCAGATGTAAAGTTTGTAATAAATCAATTAGGCTATCCAGGATTTCCCGACAAATTTTTATCATCTCTTGACTCAAACCGTATTGCTATTGCAGGTCATTCGTTGGGTGGCGCCTCTGCTGCAGTTGCTATGGCGTATGATTCGCGAATTAATGCGGCAGTTAATATTGATGGCACTTTATATGGCGAGTTACCTGAACCAAATGGTGCACACCCCTTCCTGTTAGTAGAAAGTAAAAAAGATGGAAGTGAGCGTTTCCTGAGATACGAAAACGGAAATCAACAGTTATTCAGTCATTTTGGCGGAGGACACCGGTATGAGATTCTTGAAGCAGACCATTATAGTTTTACGGATGCCCCTCTTCTGCTAGCGTTACCTGCCCGGTTGCTTGTAAGCCGCTTTTTAAATATTGGTAATATTCCAGCAAGGACTCATCATGCAACAGTGGATATTTTACATGCTTTCTTTTATGGTGCTCTCAACAATAAACGGTCTGATTTAGATTCAGTTGCTCAACGGTATCAAGGCATTATTCGAAAGCCAACTGATTAAAACTTCTTTCTATACCACGGTGCATACAGTGTTGTAACCACTATATTATTTGACTGTGTAGAACTATCAGATAAGTATAAGGCGGAATTCCCTCGAAAAAGTGGGCAACAAGTTAAGAGCTATTTATAAAAGTGAGTTAACAGAAAGGGGTAAATAATGTTACTACCCAACTTTGCTTACTGATTGTTATGAGCAGTAGCTTCCGCTTGCTTCTTTAAGTCGGCAGCAAATTGTTCAAAGGTCTTGTCGAAGGAAGGAATATAGTTGGCATAGAGGGGAAAGAGCAAGCCTCCTATTTTTTCTACCATCGAGAAAAGCACGGTTCCCTGCTCCATTAGCGTTAGTGTATACACCCTTCTTCCTTGGGCATCTTCCCAGACTAATCGTTTTTCTGGCTCCATTTCGGACACTTTCAATTTAAAACTTCGTTTAGGAGCAAGTATTGAGGTAAGCTTTATGTGCTCTCCTAATTTAATTTCTCCTTCTAGGGAAAGAACCGTAGAATTCCACCTTGGAAAGCCGGAAGCATTGGTCAATAAGGCCCAGATCACCGAGGGTGCCGCTTGAATTGTTATCCTAATAGACGTTTCCCGGCTAAATACGCCTTTGACTGTCCTAGCTTTACCAAGAGGTGGTAAGGGGATTGAGCTTGCCATGTTTGTCTAACCTAGCGTGTGTCTTTATTCATTTTTTCAATCAACTAACCTGGTGTAAGCATAACCTGGTGTAAGCAATAGCGCATGTAAAACAATAGATGCATATGTAATATACATAAAATGCAGCACATGCAACAGTAGTTTACTATTATCATATAAGTTGCCGGGTTTACAGAATACCCCCTGGGTGTTGCACAACGTAGCGGAGTACAAAATAAAGGGTATTTGCCTGCTTTAGGGTAAGGATTTGAACATTGGATTTAGGCTGAACAGAGTAAGAGAGCAGTTTCTGTAGGTTGTAAGCGGTGGCTGCCATGAGCATCATTTTGTGAGCGGCTCTTTTTCCTTTTGCATTGCTTCTCTTCATGCCATAGTAATTGAGTAAGCTACCAAAAACAGGTTCTACGGTAGACATCCTTCGTCCTATCATTTTTTTACCTTCTTTACTTTCTACCCGCTCCTGCATGCGTTGGTGATAGTGACGGTAGACACTGAAAGTGAGGCTTTGCCGCCTTTTATTGCCACAGCATGCTTTTTTTAGCGGACACTCTTTACAATCCTTTACCCGGGCATGATAGTAATGAGTAGCAAAGCCACTTTCCATTCTAATGCCATGGTAATAAAGCAACTTTTCATTGCCGCACACATAAGCATTCTCTGTAGTATCATAGCGAAAGCCATCTCTGACCGGATGATAACTACCCGGTAAAGCAATGAAACCTTTAATCTTGTTAGCTTCTAGAAATGCGTAGTTTTCCCCTGAGCCAAAGCCTCCATCTGCTAATAAATATTGAAGAGGCAGGCCATAGTGTTTGAGTTTACTAGACAGCTTTCCTACTATTGCCACTAAGTGTTTAGAGTCTCGTTCATCTGCCATATCCGCTTGTATATGGGTAATCACATGGCGATGAGTATCTACAGCCATACTGGACAGGTAGTACAAACGGGAAGGTTTGCCCCTCTTTTCGGAGAGCTTTGCATCCCCATCACTCATACTGATATGACTGCGATTGTTTCTTGGACAACTTTTTGGCTTGTCTGTCTTTTCCAAAGCGGTGAAAGCGGCATCTTGTCCTAACAGTTCGTCAGGCGTGACTTGTTCGGCTTCACCCTTAACCAATTGCCATTCCAACAGCGCTTTTCGCTTCAAGCTATCTGTAGAAGCATTAGCTTCGACAAAAGCTGCATCCATTACTTGGGTATGTCCTCTAACCATTCCTGCTTCAACACAAGCTGAAAGAATATATTGAAAGCAGCTTTCAAACACTTCTTCAGGTAAACGTTTGCGTGTGCGGGATAAGGTGCTATGATAAGGCAGGCGTTCGCCTACGTTATAATCAAGAAAGTATAAAATATCTACCCTCAACTGGCTGTTTCTAATAAGGGCCCGCTCAGAACACTGATTTTCAAAGTGTGCAACCAAATGTAACTTGAAAAATACAACCGGATCTACAGACTTCTGCCCACACTTACCATAATAAGGGGCTACGGCCTTATATAAGAAAGTTAAGTCTAGCAACGACTTTAAGCGTCGGTAGAAATTGTTTTTGGGAATATAATCTTCTATTGCCTGTGAAAGGCAACTTTGGGTGATTTTTCTTTTGCCTACCATTCATAAAGGTACTTCTCACCGCTCAAAGTCAAAAGCAATAGTTGTGCAACACCCACCCCCCTTTCTTGATACTAAAGAAAAGTAGGGGAAAGGGGAAAGAATGCAACTTATAACTTCTAAGCCCATATATATATCTCCCTTCTTCGTCCCTTTCAGTGGTAACAATATACTTATTATCGGTTTTTGTTAACTCACAGCCAGACGAGACCACCCATGTAAATCCTGACTATAAAATACCTGGAAATGGGTATTGACAATTACATCTATTACACCTATATTAACCTCTATTCTTACCTTCTTTACTATTTTGCTTAACGTAGAGCTCTTTTAAGCAATCTATTTCCACTATTGGTAACTTGATTAGCCCCATAATTCATGATGTAAAGCTTCCTATACGTAATGGGTTGCCTTTGAAGGTATTGCCTTTCTCCTAGAGAAAGCACAAAAAATATAAACTATCCACTTTTAGTTCAAACATTTTATGAATCAACTTTATTCTAATGCAATAACTCAAAGAGTCATTTGCAAATTATTTACAGTAAGCACCCTTGTTGTGCTAATAACTGCTGTTCAAACTTTTGCCCAGTCTGTTACAGGCGAAAGCAATCCCTGCCCAGGAACGACTTATAGCTATACGTTTGTCTCAAGTGCCAGTGGTCCTACGTGTGCGGGTTCGGGTGGAGTATTACCGGAGGCACGATTAGCTCTAGTAATGGGACAGTAGCAAATGTTATCTGGAATATCGGAGCTACTTCGGGCTCCATTACAGCATCCTATTATTGCTCAAATGGTACTAGTGGAAGTACTACCAAATATGTAACTATCCGGCCGCAATTGCGGGTACCTTCCATTAGCGGCTTTGCAGGTATTTGTGTAGGAGCCACCAACACATACAGTATTGCAGCCGTAGCCGGAGCCACCTCTTATACCTGGACATTTAATAATGGGTTAAGTTCACAGGGACTAACTACAGTTAACACTACCAGTACATCTATAACTGTGAGTGCCTCTGGAACTGCCGGGCAAGCTACGATCAGTGTTACTCCCAACGGAGGTTGCGGGTTTAATTCGACTACAAGCAGGACTATCACTAAAGAAACTTCTCCAATACCAGCTAGTAGCATCCGGATATATAAACAAGGTTTTTCTACTACCGATACCTATATGTGCCCCAGTACTACCTATACCATCCGGGTAGATGCGCCTACAGCCCGCAGCACGTCTAACTGGACAGTAAGCGGAAATTATACCAGTTATTACATCGGGACAAGTTTTGTAGATGTAACCACTACCTCTAACTTCTCTTATCTGAATGTAGGGGTAACGGTTACCAATTCCTGCGGGCAAACGACAACCCTTAGCCAGAACTTCTTTAAGGGTTACAGTTGCCCCGGCTCATTTATGCTAGCAGAAGAAGATGTAACGGTTTTTCCCAATCCGGCTAGTACAGAGGAAGTAACCGTGGAGTGGCCCGATTCGGTTGAGGTCAGTTCGGTGTCTTTACTTGATAAATACGCCCGCACACTGGAGAAAATAGAGCCCAAGAAAGAGAAAGCCGCCTTTAAGGTAAATAAACTGCCTGCGGGCGAGTACTATCTGCACCTCTATGTAGGCGAGGCTATTATAAAGAAAAAGCTACAAGTGAAAAAATAAACAGGCTGTATTATATTTATCAACCTATCTGAAGGGAAATTTCCATGCCTTCAGATAGGCTGACTATCGATAGTATACATATGAAGTACCGTGATTTACTATATACTTTCCCACTGTTGATATTCTTCTGTTTTTCTTTTCAAAGCGCCTATACTCAAAAACAGGCCAATGTATGGTATTTTGGCAATAAAGCAGGGATTGATTTTAACACTTCTCCTCCCACTCCGGCGCTAGGCAGCGTCATGGCACAATTTGAGGGATGTGCCACTATTTGTGATAAAAACGGAAACCTGCTTCTCTATACGGACGGGCGAACCGTATGGAGCCAGAATCATACTGTTCTCACAGATGGGGACGGGCTTTTTAGTAGTGTAACATCTACCCAGGCTGCTTTAATTGTACCCCAGCCCGGCAACGATTCTATTTATTACATATTCACTACTGATGCTTTTGAAAGGGAAGATGCACTTACCAACCGGGGACTTCGTTATTCAGTAGTTAATATCAAGCGGCAGGCAGTAACAGAGAAAAATATTTTGCTGCATCCTACTACCACAGAAAAGTTAACGGCTGTGCGGAGTTCGGATTGTGGCGTATGGGTTATTACTCACCCTTTTGGGTCCGATGAATATTATGTATACAAAGTTTCTACCGCAGGGGTAAATACCACTCCGGTTATTTCTAAAACAGGTTTGCCTCATCAGGGTAATGTAGATAGAGCAATAGGGCAATTAAAAATATCGCCGGATGGAAAACGGTTAGCGTGCATAATTGACGGTACTTCCTTCGAAGGTTCTCTTGAATTGTTTGATTTTGATCACCAGACAGGTAGTATCTCAAATGCCAGAAGACTAGATATGCCAACCCTTGAAGATGGAATATTAAACCTATATGGCGTGGAGTTTTCCCGGGATAATACCAAACTCTATGCTACCAATGATGTAAAAATATTTCAGTATAATTTAGCTGATCCAAGCCCAAAGCCGATAGAAGTAGGGAATTTAGTAACTAACTCTATCTGGGCCTTACAACTTGGCCCCGATGACAAAATATATTGTGCTACCTCCACAAAAAAAGGAGTTATAAGTGTTATCAATAATCCTAATGGTGTAGGAGCCAGGTGTGATTTTAAAGCAAATTCTTTTAACCTTGGAAGTGGAAGTTCTAACCTAGGACTGCCAAATTTTATCCAAAGCTACTTTCATCTTTATCAGCTAAGCAGCGATATTACCGTAAGCAATGCCTGTATGGAGGGGGAAGTGACTTTCTCGGGTTCTGCTACGGATACAGATGTAAGCTGGCAATGGGATTTCGGCGATCCGGATTCAGAAGACAGCAACACGGCTATGTTTCAACAAGCTAGCCATGTTTTCAGTAAACCGGGCACCTATACAGTTACCCTAAAGGCCACCAATGCCTGCGGCGAGTCGGCTGTTACCAGTAAGCAGGTATACCTATTTGCAGATCCGCTTATTCATTTTGCCCAGGATACCCTTACCCGCTGTTATGATGAAGTGCCGGTAGAAATTACGGTTCCCACCTATGCAGGTACCACCCTACAATGGGCGCATGGTCCTGCTACGCCTTCTGTTCAGGCAGATAGCAGCGGATGGTACAAAGTAACGGCTTCTAACCCTTGCCGCACCCGTACTGATAGTATTTACCTACATATTACCCCACAGGCTACTGCTTACCTGCCCGATGATACCATTGTCTGCGATGGCAACTTCGCGTTACTGGATGCAGGCAACCCCGGAGCCGCTTATTTGTGGAATACCGGCGAGCGTACCCGCAGCATTGAGGTAAATAAGCCTGGTAAATACTGGGTGGAGATACAAAACAGGTGCAGTGCGGCAGTAGACACAGCCAACCTGGTATTTATCAGCGAAGAGGTAGGCAGCTTTACCACCAATGTATTTACCCCCAATGGCGATGGCGTAAACGATACCTTTGTCAATTATGTCATTAATTCTCCCGGTTACCGGATACAGATTGTCAACCGGTGGGGCAAGGAAGTGTTTTCCTCTACGAATGCTTTTGAGTATTGGGATGGCCGCATACAGAAGCAGGAAGCTCCAGCAGGTTTGTACTTTTACTATATATCCACACAGGATTGCCGCGGGCAGCCGCTACAAATCCGGGGTAGCGTTACCTTGCTCCGATAGCGTGTCTAATTGCTTTAGGCGCATAGCTGCCCCCAAAGAGTTTCAATCGCCTGTCTGGCTACCCAACTACCTGTTTTTAATTTTTATATTTATTCGTATCCCTTATGATAAAACAAAATCACGCATACTTGTTCTTATATGCATTTTTACTGTTTCCGCTATCCTGCTTTGGACAAACAGAGAAAGGCAGCAAACTGCTTGGCGGAAGCGGAAGTATACAATTTTATGATCCGTTTAGTATCAGCATATTTCCAGATGTTGGCTTCTTTGTAAAAGATAATCTGGCTCTGGGCAGCGGTATTCCGGCTAGTTTTTCTACAGACAGCCGCACAGACTTTGTTTCGCTGGGACTGTCTCCGTTTGCCAGGTTTTATCTGGGCCAAACTACCCTGCGTTATTTTCTGACGGCCGAGGTAGGGTATCGTCACACCTGGAATACCTATACGTTTCAGCAGGACAAACTGCAACAGTCGTACAATACCTGGGATATCCGTGGCGGAGCAGGGGCTGTGTATTTTATTACCCAACAAGTAGGTTTGGAGGCGTTACTGAGTTATGGCACTTTCCGGACGTATGTAAGTGGAGAAACGATCCTTAACCGGCTGAACTTGGTGGTGGGTTTTCAGATATATTTGCCAGCAAAGCAGTAAGGCCTTATTTTTTCCTCTGTTTCTATCAGTAATAAATGGTGATTGGGGTATGTCGGGCTCTCTTTTTAGGCAAAAGTCGAGAAGAAAAATATACTTGAATCAAGAGGCGGCTGCCTTATTTTTAGTTAATCAAAAGGGGCGTGGCTGTTGCACAACGCATAATATGGTAAAATAAAATACAAGAACCTGCTGAAGAGGAAGAACTAGAGCTTTATTATTTGGATGAGGTATATAACTGACGAGTTTTTGCAGATTATATGCACAGGCAGCCATGATCATCATTTTATGAGCAGCTTGCTTTCCCTTTGTGTTGGCTCTTTTCATACCATAGTAATTAAGTAAGCTGCCAAAAACAGGTTCTACCGTGGCCATCCTTCGTCTCTTCAGGCTTTTACCTTCATTGCTTTCTACCCGTTCATGCATAAGTTGATGATAGCGGCGGTAAACACTAAAAATTAGGCTTTGTCGTCTTTTGTTGCCACAGCAGTCCTTTTTAAAGGGGCACAAGCCACAATCTTTCACTCTGGCATGATAGTAATGGTTAGCAAAGCCCTTGTCCATTTTGATGCCATGGTAATAGAGCAACTTTTCATTGCGGCACGCATAGGCATTTTGTGTTGGATCATAAGTAAATCCTTCTCTTACCGGATGGTAGCTACCGTGTAGCGGAATGAAGCCTTTGATTTTTCTAGCCTCTAAAAATGCATAGTTTTCACCAGAGCTAAAGCCTCCATCTGCTAATATGTATTGAAGAGGCAGGCTATATTGCCCAAGTTTACTCGATAACTTGTCTACAATAGGTAGCAGGTGTTTGGAATCCCGTTCATCAGCATAATCTGCTTGGATGTGGGTAATCACATGGCAATAGGTATCTACAGCAATCGTGGATAAGTAATATAGGCGGCAAGGCTTTCCGGGTTTATGATTGATGCGTGCATCAGCGTCCGTAAGACTTTGATGAGTGGTGTTATTTCTTCCTTTCTTTATTGGCTTATCTATCTTTTCTAAAGCCGTGAAAGGAGATTTTAGCTCTGAAAGGTTAGCAGGGTCAATTTGTTTAGATTCTCCCTTAAGTAGTTGCCATGTCAAGATGGCTTTGCGTTTAAATGTATCAAGTGAGGCATTTGCCTCAACAAAGGCGGCATCTACCGCTTGCGTGTGACCACTGACCATGCCTGCTTCTACACATTGAGCGAGTATAGCTTGAAAACAAGCATTAAACACAGCAGCCGGTAATCGCTTACGTGTACGGGATAGGGTACTGTGACAAGGTAATGGCTCGCCTAAATGGTAATCTAAGAAGTAAAGAATGTCTAAGCGCAACTGACTTTTTTTAATAAGAGCGCGTTCAGAACAAATATTTTCAAAGTGTGCTACCAGTTGTAGTTTGAAAAATACTACTGGATCTACTGACTTCTGCCCACATTTGCCATAATAAGGGGCTACTGCTTGATAGAGAAAGTCTAACTTCAGTAGCTGCTTAATTTGGCGATAGAAGTTGTTCTTAGGAACATAAGTTTCGATTACAACTGAAGGGCAAGTTTTGGATGGATATGTTCTTTTGCCTACCATTCCTAAATTTACCGCTCATTCCACAAACTAAAAACAAATAGTTGTGCAACAGCCACGGGCATTTGCCGTTACCTTTGCCTGTGGCTCGGGATTGGGTTTTATTACATCGTCTTTTTTACAGGCTGAGATAATGAATAGGAGAGCTATCCATACGAGGAGGCTTTTGAAAGGTAATGTATTAAGGGAAGTGAATATGGATAGTAGCTTCGGTGAGTCAGTGTCTGCCGATGATTGTTTTTCTGCAAACGGTTTGATAAATGATGTCATTATATATTGATTAAGGAATGAGAAAGAACGGCGGAGCGGCAAGCACCCGCAAGAGAGTGTTTGCTGGTTTACCGATTGGTTTTCATTTACTATTAGCAGACAGATGAGTTGTCTGCTCCCATTGATTATCTTCTGATGGGTAGCTCCTTAATTGTATGGCCTGATTTGCCCTTGTACACTATTTAGTGGACACAACCTGGATAGACATTAAAATGCTTTGGCGATCTAAGTTTGAAGCCCTTCATGATCCAGGCCCCATAGATTAAAAGAAATGCGGGGGTAATTACCAGCTTTTAAGGAGAGCTCGCGCGAGAGAAGCGTCATGCGCTCAATGTAGCGGTTATTCTTCAGCATACCTGCATCCAATACCCGGAATGGCAGAGAATTTAGTAATTCCATTACTTTCCGGCGTGCATCGTCGTCATCAGAAGTTACATATATATCACTTTTCAAACCCTGCAAAACAGGTTCATCAAAAACAACCCAATAGGTATTCTTAAAAGCGCCAACCACATTGCTTTGCGGAACTATCTTCTGTACCTCTTCTGCCGAGGAGGTATCATAAGCTGTTGTGAAGTCATCAAAGGTAGCATTGAATGGGTTGGTAATATCAATTAATATCTTGCCTTTCAACCCTTCTTTGTTTTCTTGTAGCCAGGGGAGTAAATCCCTGAACCAGAGGGTTGGAATAATAATGTCTGCTTTCAGTGCCTCTTCCAGGGGTACTACCTCCAGGTTGAGGGCCAGTTCCTCAAGTACTTCCTGCGCCTTTTGCTTGCTGCGGCTGCTAAAGAGGATGCTATCGGGATAAGACTTATAGAAGGTTTTCAGCAGGGCTTTGCCCATGCGGCCGGTGCCAATGATTGCTATTTTCACTTTTAAATAAGATTAGTAGTTAGATTCTTTATGCACATACTCTTGAAAAGACCGCCCGATTAAATAATAGCAAAGGTAATTAACCTGTACTGGATAACTCTTCCTTTAAATCAGGAGGATATTCCTACTCCTTACAGATTTTGGATAGGAAGGAGCAGGAAAAATTGATTTTCTTATGGTGATGCGTCTTTACCTGCTAAAGGTCTTTTACCAGCCGTAGCGGAATATGTGGCGGATTAAACCCGGTTACCGAAGCGCCAAAAGAAGCATAGGTATCGGACGGCAGCTGTATAAGCCTGAATGAAACCGGATTTCCTTCCTCATCTATCTCCGAAGTCCATAGCAGGCAGTTTGTACCCTCTCCGTGCGGGTTTCCGTTGCTTACCATTAAGTTGCCAGGTACTGCATTGAATCCAGACCTATTGTTGGCAAACCCGTCCCTTTTCAGCCATCCGGTAGTAGCCATCAGGTAGCCAAGTCGCTTTTTGGATTCAAGGTCCGATCCATCGGTTGTACCCCACACCTCATTGAACTCAATACCCTGCGAGTCAAGCAAATCCAGAAAATCTTTCTTCGTAGGAATTCGCCAGCCTGCAGGTATCTGTAACTGCTCAAGGTCAGCATGCTTCAAGAAGGTACCATACTGAGGCTTCTCGGTATTTTTTATACCCCCGGGGCCGGCATAATTCACCGACATCCATTCCAGCTTACCAATTTTTACGGTTGGATAATAATGGTTACCCATCTGCACGTAGGTGCCCGAAGCCGGAGGAACAGAATAGGGATTAGCATTTCCTCCATCACCGGGTATGCCCGAACTACCGTCTGCTTTCAGGTAACGAGCAGAAATCTCCATGCCACCGTCGAGTCTTTTAGCCGTCAGGAAGTTTTGCGAAGTGGTATAGGTAGTTGCCTGGGCATGGGCTAGAACAGTTTTATAGTTTTCAAGGTCTTTCAGACTAATATCTGATTCCTTATAGCCAGCATATTTATTGATGAAAACCCTCATTTTACCCCTTTGCGCATGAAAGGTAATGGTAGAAGGGCTTGAGTGATAGGTAAGCGTACCTGATATTTTGTAGCTGTACTGCTTTACCTCATCGAGAACGTTCATAATTTTGGTGGTGTATTCCACCGCATTTTTTCCGTCTCTGGTAATTACCAGCGTTCTGAATTCTTTCCACCCTTGTTCGCCCTGAAAGGTTTTCTCCTCCCAGTTTTTACTTAGGGGGCCTTGGTTATGTTCAGCATACCAGGTTCCGGTATATTCTTGGGGTATGGCAGATACAGGCGTTTCAATTCCACCACTGTTGTTTTCGCCCGGAATTTCCAGTTCCGCCTCCTTCTCTTCACAGCTCAACATACTGAGTGCAAAGCATACATAAAGCACTGTTTTTGAAAAAAGATTATTCATGTTTATTCAATTTGATTGGTTGTTTTCAGATTAGGAATTGTTCCAGAAGTTCATTGTCACTGCCATAATACCATACCCTGTTTGTGTTCTTTTCTGTAGCTCAATTGGGCTTTGTAACCTGTTAATAGCGCCAGCGGAGAGAGCAAAAAGAAGGTTAGCTTTTGCAGCCATATAGGATAGGCAGTGAGATAGAAATGGTTTTTGTACTTGTTTAATGTTAAGGACACCTGAAGCAGGGATATCCAATGACCTTTCCCCTGCAGGCCGTATTGCGGGAGGGCCAATATAGTTTCATATAAAATTTCCGTACACAGGGCAGGCTTCATTTCACATATGAAATGAAGCTCTTCAGCCACACCAAAAATTTCCAGCTTATGCGCTACGCCTGGCGGAATAGTGATGACATCTCCCACCTTATATATCTCTTTTTTTCCGTTTACTGTAGCCACTAACACACCCGATTTTACAGTGATAATTTCGGTTTGCTTCGGGTGCACATGCATATAAGAATGTAGCAGTTTCCCTCCTGGCGCAATAGTTATATCTGTCTGCAGCAAAAGGCCTTGCGTATCTTGAGCAGTCCGGATAAACGTGACCGTTTGCCGGCCGGAAGGATTATAGATGATGTCGCCTTTACGAACCATTTTTTAGTTATTTGTATTTAAATGAATGTTCATCTGGTTCAATTACCCGAAGATGCCGGCTTTTTGCGCTTGTTTTATATGACAAAGGTAGATGGTAGTAGGCCTCAGGGAAATAGGACCTACTGCTCATTTTTATAGGTAGTACTACCCATATTTTAACCGCAAAAAAGCATTGAGAGACTAAATGTGTTGTAGATGAGGAAGGGGGTAAAGACCTGCCTTTACTTGTTTGTCCGTAGCGGGCAATACTAAAGCCCATGAACCAGGGGAATAAGTTAAATCTCCGCTTACTGCCGGCTAACAAAAAATTTTGATGTTTATTAATATGGGATAATAGCAGATTCTTTAAATTTATGAAGTGAGAACAGGCAGATTCTTTTTTTTAGTGGCCCTTATAGTGCTGATGTTTTTTAGAGGACAAATATGCTATGCTGACATTATTCCGGTCATCACTCTACAGAATGGAGCAGAGCGCTATTCTATTGGCGGCAAAGTAGCATTGCTGGAAGATGCCGGTGGGGAA
The DNA here is from genome assembly GCF_030503435.1 of Rhodocytophaga aerolata. Taxonomy (GTDB): domain Bacteria; phylum Bacteroidota; class Bacteroidia; order Cytophagales; family 172606-1; genus Rhodocytophaga; species Rhodocytophaga aerolata. The sequence goes on along the minus strand of NZ_JAUKPO010000023.1, from coordinate 44,041 downwards.
CTTTCCTTTGGACAGGTATTAGATTTAGATACAGCCTTTCGGATGAGCAAGCAGGAAAATCCTGTATTTGGTCCCTCCTCCTCTACCGTATGGTGTGCTTTCAGGCTGCAAAACAAGAGCAAAGAGAATAAATGGTACCTTGAGGTGGGAAATTCTTACCTGAACCAGGCCGAGTTGTATGAGCAAACCGCAAATGGGGAATATAGAAGGATTAAAACTGGTACTGGAGAGCCTTTTAAAGACCGGAGCATACAAACCAACCGCATTATTATACCACTCCATATAGCACTAGGTTCTGAGAAAATGTATTATCTGCGCTTCCAGAGCAGGAATATTTTACGCTTTCCCCTGCAGATTTCTACCATGCCTGCCCTTTATGAAAGGAATCATCCTTATGATCTGGCCAACGGAATGTATTTTGGGCTCATGTTCTCGCTTGTTATCTTAAATCTGTTTGTATATCTCTCCCTTAGAGACAAATCATACCTATTATATATTTTATACATCCTGTGCCTCGCCCTAGATATTGCCAGTATCAGGGGCTATATTGGGGAGTGGCTGCCGGAATCTTTCATGTGGCTGGTAAACAACCGTATATTTTCGGGCTTAACCATTTTCTTTGGCGTAGCATTCAGCAATTCCTTTTTAGGGGTGAAAAGGCAAATGCCTGCTCTTTACCGCTGGTCATATGCTATTTTTGCCTCTGTTATAATCATTTTTTTCCTTAGTATGCTTAGGCTATATGTGCTTAGTTTTGTCTGGATGCTACTTACCCTTATCCCTGGTTTTATTTATATATACATCACAGGCATAAGTGCCTGGCGCAAAGGCTTTAAACCCGCTCTCTACCTGACCATCGCTTATGGAGCTATGGGAACAGGCACTTTCATTTATGCGCTAAAAGACAATAATCTGCTACCGGAGAATTCTTTTACAGAAGGTGCCATGCAGTGGGGTTCTGTAACTGAGGCGCTGGTACTTTCTTTTGCACTGGCTAGCAAATTTAACTACTACAAGAGGGAAAAAGATGAGGCGCAGGAACTGGCAATCAAACAAGCGAATGCTTTTTCTCAGCAGCTTATTCAGTCGCAGGAATACGAGCGCAAACGAATTGCTGCCGAACTGCACGATAGCATAGGCCAGAGCCTGATCCTGATAAAAAACAAGGTGCTCTTGCTTCGAAAGCGCACCCATGAACCCCATAAGGTGGAGCAGCATGCGCAGGATCTGACTGAGAGCGTAACCCATACCATTAATGAAATCAGGGCCATATCCTATGCCCTGCGGCCTTTTCAGCTTGATATGCTGGGCCTTACAGCATCTGTGCAGAGCCTTGTAGAGGAGGTGGCCCAAGCAAGTGGAATTCATATTTGCGTTGAGGCAGATAATATTGACGGTCTTTTTCCAAAAGAGGATGAAATAAATCTTTACCGGATTGTGCAGGAATGCCTCAGTAATATTGTAAAGCATTCAGGTGCCAGCCAGGCACGGCTCTCACTAAGCAGGAACGAGCAGGTGGTGCAGCTCAAAATAGAAGATAATGGCCGGGGCATGTCCTCCTCTGCCGCTGCTGCTCAAAAAAAGACTGGCTTTGGTCTGCTGGGCATACAGGAGCGGATTAATATATTGGCTGGTAACTGGCTTATCAAAGAGGCTGTTCCACAGGGTACCATCATTCATATTTCTATCCCACTTTCCGTAAAATATGCAAACGCTTAATATCCTTATTGCAGATGATCATCCGATTTTCCTCAAAGGCCTGAAAGAGGTAATTGAAACGGAAGAAGAGTGTAAGGTAGTGATGCAGGCGGTAAATGGACAGGAAGCTGTATTTGCCCTCAAGACCAATAGAATAGATGTGGCCGTACTTGATATAGATATGCCGCGTATGAATGGGTTGGAAGCAGCTCAAAAAATGCTTGAATTTCAGCCGCAGCTGCCCATATTGCTGCTGACCATGCACAAAGAAAGGGCACCCTTTATGAAGGCACTGGAAATTGGTATAGCCGGATATGTGTTAAAGGAAAATGCTGTAACAGATGTAGTAAATGCCATTTATGCAGTGGTGCAGGGGGGTAATTATATAAGCCCCGAAATGTCGGCTTACCTGCTTAGGAAACCTGCCAAAACAATCAAGCCTGTGCCAGACGATAAGCTCAGTCTGCTGACTTCATCAGAGAGGCAAATCCTGCAGAAGATTTCTATGTATAAATCAAGCAGGGAAATTGCCGATGAACTTTTCATTAGTGAAAAGACAGTATTCAACCACCGCATGAACATCTCTAAAAAGCTTAACCTAACCGGCAAGAACAGCCTGCTTCGCTTTGCTATTGAGCATGTAAGTACGCCTGATACCTGAACATTGGGCCAGGTTGCTGCCATTAGCAGGAACCTGCCGCCGACACTATATTTCTGTTCATGTTTCCAAATAACGGTGTTAAAATAACCCCCCAATTATTATAACTCCTTAAAGCGGATATGTCATCTTAAAAAGTGTTGGCCATTAGCTGCTCTATTATCCCTTCTTCATTTTCTTGTCCCGTCTTTTTTTTGTTTGCTAAGTTCTTCTTGCCAAACAGGTATAAAATCATAGGTTGGATAAAATTCAGTTGCGAATGCGCCCCAAGCCCCTTGTTCTATAGACAGATTCAGGGTGCGCAACTGAGCAGCAGGGATCTTAACCGTGACTACCTGGCCAATTCCCATCATCACATACCAGGAAACGACCCTGGCTGACTTAGGGGGAAAACGTTCTAAAAACTTGTTTTGTTGTTGTATTTTTCGAAGTGAATCCAGACTTTTATCTTGTTGATGCTTTAAGAAAATGGTAATTAATATACTATCTGATGATGCATGTGTAGACGGTTGGGAAAAAGAAGGAAAGCTGCTCAGTAAGCAAACTAGGAGCGTATATATTATCTTCTTATAGCTGAATAGAAGCTGAGTGGTCATAGCTTGAGGTGGACCAAATGTGAGTTTATCTATTCCAAGGTAAGGTAAAGAATCTGCTTCTGCAAGAATTAGGCTGTGTATGAACCTTTCTTAGAACCCTACCAATAATTCTCTTTAAAACAAGGACATGACATTGTAACAGTTTACTGGAAAGTTTTTAGGAGGGGCTACAAAAGAAAAAAAACATCCTGAACTTATTACAAGGCCAATAGTTACCTCAAAGGGGAAGTTAATTTAACTACCTTTTAGGGTAACTACAATTTAAGTTTTAGACAAGCTTATCATTGATGTTTATTCTACTGTTCACTATTTTGTAGCAAGTCCATTTAGGATTTTTTTACTCTTAAACTAACTAAAAACGCAACGCTAGAATGCATTTTGTTTATTTATATAGATGTCGTTCACAATCTTTATTAAGGTCGTCTTAGCTGACAATTTACTGTTTGCAGAAGTTTTCCCGCGTTATATTGCATTTCTTCGGTAGGAGTAAAAGGCCTCAAGCCAAAATTTGGAATGATAGCTTTAGTAATGCGGGGATTTGAGTGAATGCTATTACCCCTTTATTCCAGTAATTACTTTTAAGATGTAAGGCGGAAAAAAATTCTCCCATACATCTTAATGGAAATTTTTCTTTCTTTTTGCCCTCTCTCGTCATTCGATGGGATATAAAACAGATAATGAAAGAAGCGCGCCCTTGCAACACCTGCCAAAGGAATAAAGAGGAAAGGATAGGCAAAAGGCTAGCCCATAAAGTTCTCCCTAGATTCTCCTGAAAAAAGAAGGGTTACCAGAAGGAACCTGTCCAAGAGCATAGAGCAGCCAGATAAAGGCTACTACGATAAGTAGTAGAAAACCTACTATTTTAGTATATATGATTATCATACAAGCAGAACAAGAAGCTTTTCATTCAATAATACATCACTTGATAAAAAGGTATATATTCTCAAATATATACCTTTTTAGTGTAATTCATCCATATTAGAGCATTTCTTTAGTATATAAGGCTAAAAGGTAACAATAAATAGTATCAGTAAGGACCATAAACTAAGCTTTCCACTTAAAAGTGGAGAATTAACAGAGTATAGTTTTACAATCCATATTTTATTGAGTTATCCCAAAGGGAGGTTTTTGTCAATTTATATTAGGACAAGACCCTGTTTGGATTATATGTTCGAGTACTATCTGGGCACTCGTTTTTTGTGCCATAGCCACCGCTACTTGCAAAGCAAAGTCGGCTGCTTTTGAAAAATCAGTGGGGACTACGATCGTTTTCATACTGTTTCAGGAATAGTTAGCCAAGAACTGAAAGATAGAAGATCAAGCCTGCCAAGGCAAAACACAGAATAAGTTTTGCTCACTATTAATTTTTCGGAACAGGTTATTATATGGCTCTTCCTCCCCCGACCAACCAAATGACCTCTTCTAAAGGAGAGGCGCAGGAAGAGCCAATATTTTTATGCGACTTCAAACAAAGGCCTGAACGAATAGTTGTAGATAAAGTAGGTTTTAGGCTGGTTGTTACCCGGATAGCTGGTAAGGATACCTTGGTTTAAAGCGCTACAATGACTGCACATCTATTATTGCATAGGTGAACTAAACTTATAGAGCGGCCTAGGCTGCTGTCAGTATGTCATCAGGCTTAGGCATGACCCTTCCCCAGCTAACTACTAGCTGGTAAATAAAGGGCATTATGGTTGAGAATATCTGCAGCAACTAGTGCAGGCCCAACGAGTGGTCAAGGAACAGGAAAAAGGTAACTGTCGCATCAGTAGCCCGGATACGCAGCCACCAGCGGAGATCTATCAAATCTACCATAGGGAGTAAGGGGGGGGTATTAACTACCTGAATTTCTTTCCCTACAAACATACACGTACAACCTTAAAAGGAGATTAAAACCAGATTAGAAAAGGCTTAGAAATTTCCGCGAAAAAATCAATTCTAAGCCTTTTCTAATCTCATATTAAGACTCTTTTAATCTAACCACTTTATCTTGGCCAATAAATTTTCTCATCTGCAGGAAAAATCTTTCAGTACACAGGCAGTACCATGTTGCATCATTAAATTCATTTAACCCTATGAATACTACTTATTTAGAAAAAGAAATGGTCTCTTTTCAGCAATTCAGCAAGCAGGAGGTGCTTTCTGATGCGCAGGCTATTACCCTGCGGCACACTAAACTTGAGCGGGCAGTCCTGTTAGGCAACTTATATAAAGTAAAGAGTAAAATCTATTTTGAAACCCAGCAAGGCAGTAAGGTTATTGAAACCACTCTTTGGGCGGTTACAAGCAATTATATTATCATCAAAGGAGGGCAGGTAATCCCTATTCCATGCATCACTCATGTAGAATAATTTAGTGTCCGGCAACAACTAGCCTGTTTGTTTTACCAAATTTGCCGGGCAATTTCATAGAGCTAACCTGCATATTGTCCGTTTATGAGTATATTAGATATTATTTGTATCCTGATTAGCCTGTCGGTTGCCTTTATCTACCTTAATAACAGGTATTTAAAATTACCTGCTACCATTGGTCTGACCATTCTTGCCTTGCTGACTTCGTTTATGCTTATTCTGACAGGCAAGTTTGTTCCGGCTGTTACCAGGCAGGCACAAGCAATAGTAGTGGAGTTTAATTTCTCTCAGGCACTGCTTAATTTTATGTTAAGTTTTCTTTTATTTGCGGGTGCCATCAGCGTCAATCTGCGAAGTCTGATCCGGGAGCGCTGGTCTATTCTTACCTTAGCTACGGTAAGCACCCTGCTTTCGACAGTTATCACCGGAGTCTTGCTGTATTATTTGCTGCAGCTCTTCACTATTCCACTCGATTTTATTTATTGCCTGCTATTTGGCGCTTTAATATCTCCGACTGATCCTGTGGCCGTACTCTCGATGGTGAAAAAACTAGGAATTTCCCGCAGGCTTCAGGTTAGAATATCTGGTGAATCGCTTTTTAATGATGGCATAGGCGTAGTGCTGTTTCTATGTGTGGCCAGTATTGCTTCTGCCGGGGTAGAAAATTTTTCGCCCCTTACAGCCTTAACCCTTTTCAGCAAAGATGTTTTAGGAGGTATTCTACTGGGTCTGCTGCTAGGGTATATAGGATATCAGGCGCTTTCTGCTGTTGAGAATGAGTATTTTGAGATAGAAATACTTATTACCCTCTCTATGGTGATGGGGGGCACCAGGCTGGCGCAGTTGCTGCATGTATCTGTGCCTCTGACTATGGTGGTAATGGGTCTTTTTGTCAGCTATGAAGGCAGAAGAGAAAATACGCCTCTGCTAGCCAATTTATTTGTCAGCAAGTTCTGGCATTTACTTGACGAAATACTCAACGCCATCTTGTTTCTGCTGGTCGGATTCAAATTATTAATTATTGAGATCCGGCCGGATTATCTGCTTGCCGGTGTTGTAGCGGTTCTGGTTGTATTGATTTCCAGATATATCGGTGTTATTATCCCTATCTATGCTTTTAATTTTAAACGCAGTTTCAGCCACCGAACCATTACCATCCTAACCTGGGGCGGGCTCCGGGGCGCTATCTCTATTGCCCTGGCACTTTCCCTACCGGAAACTGCTCAAAAAGAATTCATCATCGCTATCACCTACATGGTCGTGCTATTTTCTATCCTGGTGCAGGGCCTAACTATCGGTAAACTGCTCGAGAAGAAAGAAGAACCAGAAGTAGAAGCAAAAACATAAACGGCGATGTGGCCGGATAAAATAATTAAAGTGCAACTAGTTACCGTAATTATCTTGATGCTACTACTATGAAAATACTGCTTGTTGAGGATGAACCCAAAGTATCCTCCTTTATCAAAAAAGGGCTTGAAAGCCAGGCTTGCCAGGTAGACATAGCCTATGACGGGCTGATCGGCAAAAAAATGGCCCTGGGCAACTATTACGATGTGATCATCCTGGATGTAAACCTGCCTCATATAAATGGTTTTGAGTTGTGCCGGATCATCCGCAGAGAAAGAGTGAATGTTCCCATCCTGATGTTAACGGCGCTGGGTACACTCGATGATAAACTTACAGGCTTTGATTCAGGGGCATACGATTACCTGGTCAAACCCTTTGAGTTTCGCGAGTTGTTTGCCCGGCTAAAGGCCCTACATTTGAACTACAACAACAAACAGCCCGGGCATGCTGTCTCGCTGCTTCGCTTAGCTGACCTGGAACTGGACCTGCAGGAAAAAGTGGCCCGCCGGGCAGGAAAAGAAATTGAGCTGACTGCCCGGGAGTTTGCCCTGCTGGAATATTTTATGCTTAACCGCGGCAAGGTTGTCTCTAAAACCGATATTGCTGAAAAAGTATGGGAAATAGATTTTGATACCGGCACCAATATTATTGAAGTATATGTAAACTACCTGCGCAATAAAATTGACAGGGGCTTTGCTTCCAAGCTGATCCATACCGTAGTAGGCATGGGCTATATGCTGAAAGAAAAATGATATACTCATTCAAGAAAGTATTCCTTTAAAGTTTCTTAAGTTATCATTATTCTGTTTGGTAGGTATGCGTATTGATTCAACGATTGTAAAAAACGTGATCGAGGAAAAGCTTAATAAACGACTTATCAGTTTCTCTCTTAAAGGAGAAGGGATGTGTAATTATGCCTGGTATGCCATATCGGAAGACAATCAAATATATATGATCAAACAAGAGAAACCAGAAAAAGAGGAAGAGGAACACAATGACCTGCTTACAGAAGCTGGAATCATCCGGAAATTAAACGAAAAAAGTTCTTCTTTACCGGTGCCTCAACTTATATTTGTGGCTGACAATCCCAAGATGTACGGCTATCAGTATATTGAGGGGGAAATGATGAAAAGTGCCTGGGGCTTTTTATCCCAACAAGAAAAAATTTTGCTCTGTGAAGACTTAGGAAAATTCCATGCTCTATTGGGAAATGCCCTAACTATGGAAGAGATAGGCGAATTAAAGGTTACAAACAGATGGCAAGCAGCCTTAGAAAAAGAGACGGAAGATGATGTAAAGCTGTTTTTACACGATGCAAGTATTCCACAACCATACAAGCAACTAATCAAGCGTCTTTACAAGATACAACATGAAACGAAAGTATTGGCCCATTTTGGCCTGTGTCATAATGATAGCCACCATGAGAACATTTTACTCAATGAAGGAAAACTAGCCGGCATTATTGATTTTGGAGATTCAGACTTTGGAGATGTTCACAGAGAATTTGCCAGGTACGTTCAGGACTATCCGCACTATGTTGAAATCATTGTAAACACCTACGAGAAGCTATCTGGCAAGACCTTATGCCGAAGGCGTATGCTGGCCATAAGCCTATTAGAGATAGTAGATGATCTGAGAACAGAGTATATAAAAAATGGGCGAATGGAATTACTAGACAGGCTTTCGCTCTGGTTTACAGAACTTACACTTGATAGATGAAATGCCTAAATTACAAAAAAAGTTGCTACAGCACCGGCTAAGTATTATCCAAAAGTGCAAACACGTAAATCTTAAGGCTACTTAAGCGGTTAGCTGTGGCATATTGCTTAACTAAATGACTATCCGTACCCGCCTTACGCTGTTATTTACCCTGCTGGTAGCTACCCTTTTGCTGGTCTTCTGCCTGTCTATTTATTACTTTTCTTCCCTTCACCGGAAAAATGAGTTTTACAACCGCCTAAAGGCAGAAGCTTATGCCTCTGTTGAGCTCTTATTCGGCAAAGAAACTATAAGCCCTGAACTATTCAAACTACTGGACCGCAACCAGATCACGGTGCTCTATGCCGAGGAAATCATTATATACAATTATCTGAATGAGATCATCTATGAGAGCGGCACCGATTACCTGGCAGTGGACAATGAGATATTAAACCAGGTACGGCTAGAAAAAGAAGTTTATTTCAAGCAAGGACAACGAGAAATAGCAGGCATCTTTTACACTGACAAATATAACCGCTATGTTGTATTCACCTCTGCTATTGATAAATATGGATACAGCAAACAAGCCAATCTTGCTCTCATTTTATCTGTTGGATGGCTGGTAATGGTTCTGGTGGTGTTCTATGCCGGCCGTATTTTTTCTTTCAATGCCTTACAACCTATTACCCGTGTGATCAGGCAGGTAGCTAAGATTACGGCTTCCAACTTAAACCTACGGGTGGAAGAAGGAAAAAATGAAGATGAGATCAAGCAGCTGGCAAACACGTTCAATGAGATGCTCAACCGTCTGGAAGAAGCTTTCCGGGCCCAACGTTCCTTTATCTCCCATGCTTCCCATGAACTACGTACGCCCCTCACGGCTATCAGCGGCCAGATAGAAGTAGCCTTGCTTGCCGATCAGTCTGTAGCTGAGTATAAGGCTGTACTCACATCGCTGCATGAAGACACACAGGATATCATCAGATTATCGAATGGATTGCTCAGCCTGGCTGGCCTCAGCACAGACACCTTGCTCACCCGGTATACGTCCCTGAGACTGGATGAACTACTATGGCAAGCCAGATCCGAACTGCTGGGCTCTCATCCGGATTATACCATACGTATCCGCCTGCCGGAAATGCCAGAAGATGATGCAGCATTGTTTATAAACGGAAATGCACTGCTGTTAAAAGCAGTATTTATCAATTTAATGGAAAATGGCTGTAAGTTTTCACCAAAAAAGCAGGTAAAGGTAGAACTTGCCTTCGAACCACAAGCTTTCAGGATCACTTTTACCGATGAAGGTATAGGTATTGTAGCGGAAGACTTGCCCCATATTTTTGAGCCTTTTTTCAGAGCTGCTAATGTAGGGACTATTCCAGGGCATGGGATAGGTTTATCTTTAGCCAGGCGCATTATTGATTTACATCAGGGTAGCATTACGATTCATTCTGTTCTTAAGCAAGGTACTACCATTGCTATTATCCTTCCACGCCATTTCTAAGCTTTTTCTAATGCCTTTTTAAACATCCTCTAATACTGGGGCGCTACCTTTGGTTTAGCAAACTAAAAAGGCTACCCCAATGAAGATCCTCTATTTGTTACAAGTTTTGATTGTATTTGGCTTTTTGAGCAGTATGTCCAAAGCACAAAGCATCAGTCCGGATGAGTCTTTACAACGGCTTAAGGAAGGCAACAAACGCTTTATCGAAGGAAAGTCTGCCCGTCCACGACAGGATCCGGCTACGATCCGCAACCTAAGTAAAGGACAGCAGCCTTTTGCCATCATTATGGGCTGCTCAGATTCAAGGGTTCCCAGTGAAATTATCTTTGACCAGGGACTAGGCGACCTGTTTATTGTCCGTACAGCCGGGCAAGTGCCCGCTCAGGCATCCTTTGGAAGTATAGAGTTTGCCGACCGGGTGCTGGGAGCTAAACTGATCGTGGTACTTGGTCATACCTCCTGCGGAGCTGTGGCAGCGGCCGTAAATGTGCCAGAGGTGCCCGGCCATATTGTACACCTGATTAATGAGATTAAACCGGCAGCACTCAATACCAAAGGAAAGCCCGGCGACCACGTAACCAATGCCATCTATGAAAACGTGCGGCTGCAGGTACAAAAACTGCGTGAACTGGAGCCAGTATTAGCCCAGGACGTAAAAGCAGGGAAAATCAAAATTGTAGGGGCAATCTATCATCTGGAAGATGGCAGGGTAGAATTCCTTCCCTAAAGAAACAGTAACGCAATGACTACTATGATCAATCAGCCGGTTTTTAAAATACAAGTTTTGTGCTGTCTGCTTACCTGCTTGCTTACTGTGAGTGCAGACAAGCCGGTAACAGCGCAGCAGATGGAGCCGGTGCGCAATGCAGGCTATGACATTAAGTACCTGGTTCCGGCTAACTGGGTCCATATCAGGCAGGCACATAAGTTGGCTATCCTCTCCACGTATGTTAACCCGGAAGAAACGATCTTCTTTCTGGTAGGAAAATTTAAAGATGACAGCAACCAACTGACACCTGAGCAGGCCCTGCAAGAGCTGCTCACAGACTTTGGGGTAAGCCAGAACAAATTTATTCCTACCCGCTACAACCGGATCAGGTTTATGCAAACTTCCGGCAGAGGCATAAAAGATGGACAAAGTGTGCACTTCGATGCAATGGCCGCTAAACACCGGGGCAATATTATTCTGCTCTATGTGTATGCCACCAGTGATGCGTACCTGAACAACCTGGAGCTGATAGAAAAAATTGCCCATAGTATGGCTCCCTATAATGGAAGAAAATAAATCCGGTGCGGCGTTTTGTGCCTTATGTATGCTTGATAGGAGAAGAGACTTTCTAGGAGAAAATAGTAATTTTATATGCATCTCTACACAAAATCAGCATTTCTTAGTTGCTTAAGCTTTTTTTTGGCTTTTCCATCCCTACAGGCACAAGCTGTTCAGCCACGTATCAATGCCAGTCATGTGCATACCTGGCTACAGTATTCTGGCAATCATAAATTCAGTAAGCGGTGGGGCTTGCATGCAGAAGCGCAGGTACGTCGGACGGTAATGTTGGACGAATGGCAGCAATTGCTGTAATTGCTGTTGCGTGCAGGCATTGATTATTATCCGCATCCGCAGGTACGCATCACGGCAGGCTACTGCTTTGTAGAAACCTACCCGTACGGCGAATATCCGGTAGCCAATGCCTTTCCGGAACACCGGATCTGGCAAACCATCCTTTTAACACAGCCCCTAGGGAGGCTTACCGTTCAGCACCGGCTGAGGCCCGAACAACGGTTTCTGGGCAATGCGGCTACCGGTAGGTTTGAAAACGGGCGATATGAAAATCGCTTCCGGTATATGTTCCGCGTGGTATGGCCCCTGCAGGGAAAAACCATGGAACATCACGAATTTTATGCCGCCTTTCAGGATGAAATTTTTATTAACTTCGGAAAGCAGGTGAGCTATAATGTGTTTGACCAGAACAGGATCTACGGGGCCATCGGCTTTAACCTGGGCAGCCCCGGAAGAATAGAAGCCGGCTATATGCACCAGTTAGTCCAGCAACGAAACCTGCAGCCAGACAGGCAATTGGTGTTTGAAAATAATCATACCCTGGTAATTGCCTATTTCTGTAACATCAATCTTTACAAGGATAAACAATAAATCAAACTTACAAAGTAGTTCAACAGTTATCGAAAGCTATATCCATCAGGCAAAAAGTTTGTATGAAATAAGTAGAAGGACAAAGTCAATTATAAAGTAATTCTCGCTGTAAATGAGCAAGTCCACAGAACTAAATTAGAAATACCTTCATAATACCTTACTGATTTTCAACTTTTAATTTTCAACTATCCTGAACGACTCTCGAATGGTTTACATTTCCAAATTTGCATATTTACTTGATCGTTGATACGCATAAAAGGCCACTTACAATAGATATAATAAATTCAGACAAGCCGGCTCACCAATGGCTACTGACAATTAGCTGTGAACTATAAACCACCAGGCCGGACACATTCTAAGCCTTTTCTAATATTGTCTTAATTTCCTTCCAAGCTAGCTGCTGCATCTTTGATGTAAACAAACACCAGAGTTATGTCAGAGTTCAGAATACGCTACCGGGAGTTGCCAGAAGATGAACTGTACGCGGATGAAACCATAACAGAGCCCCGCATAAATGCCCGGGCTAATAAGTTACTGCTGGAGACCAGTATAGCAGCTATATGTATGATCTCTTTTGCAGGAAACATTATTTCCTATACCCGCATACAAGACCTGGAGCAGCTGCAGGATAAACACCTGCTCCGGTATGACTCCTTATTGTCTGCTAAGTTACTCTCCGACCAGGAATTAGCCCGCTTAAAAGCCAGTTCGCATACATATCCGGCAGAAGATAAGCTGATAAGAATCCTAACACATGAAGCTGCTTTACCGGAAGAGAACCCTGCGCCAGATGGAAAATAGTTTTTCACCTTAAACAATTGTAAGCCATGAACCGCCTATATATAACCTTGCTGAGTTTATTTATTGCGCCTATATTGCTTCACGCAAACGACAGCCCTGATTACTGGTATCGCGGCACAGTATACCTGAAAAGTGGAGAAAGCCTGGATGCCCTGCTGCAATACAATCAGAAAAAAGATTATTTACTGCTTATGCAGGAGAGTGGTATAAAAGCCTATAACGCCGGCCAGATAGACTCTTATGAAGTTTTCGATCCTGTGTCCAGAATCCACCGCACTTTTTACCCCTTGCCCTTTTCTGAAAAGCGCCGGCAACGCTACCAGTTTTTTGAACTTCTGCAACCGGGAGTGCTGAACCTGCTGAGCCGGGAAGTAGAGCGTATACAAGACAGGTTTATGCCTAATCGCTTTCATGGAGGTATGATTCACCAGCCAGGTATGTTTCACCATCCGGGTATAGTTCATCAGCCGTTTGTCCATATCGTGAAAGTAGATGAATTCTATGTGCTGGATAAAAAGGGGCAGATGCACGAATTTAATGGAAGCAAAAAAGAATTGTTAGCCCTAATGGCAGACAAGGCCGGTAAAATAGAGGAATTTATCCGCAGCAGAAAGCTTGACCTGCATGATAAAACACATCTGAAGGCTGTCTTCCGCTACTACAACGCCTTACAGTTGATAGAAGAAAAGAGATACCCTGCCGGTGAGGTATGGGACGAGCCGCTCACCCTTTTTTCCGGGCTAGCCCTAAGCCTGACCCTGCTTCCATTTCTAAGTACATTCTAATCTATCCTTAATCTCCTTCTAAGCCTGCCGCCGCAATTTTGTGGTGTAATCAATCAGAAACAAGTTTTTATCACTAAACTATTAAAACGATGCCATATTTCAGAGATAACCGTTTCAATCTCTTCAAGCGTGAGAGAAGAAAGTCTACCATATATTTTCACACTGCTGCCAGCAGCCGCTGGTTCGGCTCTTTAGCGTCCAGGTGGAAGGGCAGCATACTGCAAGTAGCTGCGTTGAAAATAGCTTCTTTGTTGAAAAAAGCACAAAAACATCCAGAGACTTATGGCTGAAGAAGGATAAAGCAATACGTATGCATCAGCTTTTAGTTGAATTTCACTTAACCTACAGAAGTCCATGAAAACGCTATTAATTATATTGACCTTACCGGCTTTGTTTATTTGCGCTGATACAGAAGCACAAACCGGCAAAAAAACATCATTTACAACAGATCCTTCTTACTCAGTCCATAATTATAAACATCCCAATAAAGCTTCACTGGCCAGACAATGGGAAAAAAGCTTTGTAGAGACGCAGTTTATAATAGTCCGGGAAGTAATTCCTTCCCTGGCAGATTCAAGAAGAAATTACAAAAGGCAACAGCGGACTGAGCCTATTGCTGCCAGCCGCGCATCTGAGGCACAGAGAGCAGCACATACAGAAAACAGGCATACATCCCGGTTACAGGATTAAGGCCTGTAAATACACCAAATCCGGCAAAGTAGCCCGGCATACAAAGCAACTAACGGCTATACATTATTTCAAACTTTAAAGACGAAACTATGAAAACGTATCATCCGCTATATATAGGTTTGTTTGTGCTGTTACTCACCACAAGCTGCACCATCGTCAGGCAGGGAGAAGTAGGCGCCAGGCGTACGCTGGGAAAAATTCACCCGCAGATAGCCGTGCCGGGGGTAGTAGGGTTCAATCCTTTTACTACGGCCATCATCAAAGTACCTACCCGTACCATTAATATTGAAGTACGCATGCCTTTACCCTCCAAAGAGGGGTTAACCATCCAGTCAGATGTCTCTATTCTCTACCGGGTAGAAGGCAGGCAAGTGCCTAGAATTGTAGAAACCATTGGGCGTAATTATGAAGAAGTAGTCATTCTTCCCGTGTTCCGTTCAGCGGCAGCAGACATAACCGCCAGCTATTATGCCAAAGACATGCATACGGGACAACGGGCAGCTATCGAAAAATCCATTTGTGAGCTGATGACCAGCCGCCTGCTAGACCGCGGATTTACCATTGAATCGGTCTTGCTCAAGAGCATTGTGCTACCGCCTGGCCTTTCCCAGGCTATTGAGGAAAAGCTGGAAGCCGAACAGGATGCCCAGCGCATGGAGTTTGTGCTGGCCAAGCAACGCCAGGAAGCCCAGCGGCAGATCATTGAAGCAGAAGGTATTCGTGATGCACAGAAAATCATCAACGAAGGGCTTACCCCGATGCTGATCCAGTTTAAGTCTATAGAAGCCTTCAACAGATTGTCTGCTTCGCCCAATAGCAAAGTCATTGTCACAAACGGGCAAACACCCATGCTGCTTTCTCCGCAGCAACTCGATTAGGCGGGCTACCATTTTATTACTGAATACAGGTTGTATGCATGTGCAATAGTAGGTGCATACAACCCTCTCTAAAAATATCTATCACAACTTAAATTAATTCACAACTTAAATCAATTACACGATGCCTAAACAAGATCTATATATGGGACTAGGCAGTCTCTTGTATGCCCTTGCCAAAACCGATGGCCGTCTGCAAGCCGAAGAGTCTAAGTTTATTAATGAGGTGCTCTGCCAAGACCTGAACGGAGAAATGGCCTTGTATGCTTTTGGGCTCCGGGAAGCCTATGATAGCAGTCCGGAAATAGCCTATGGATTTGCCATACGGCGGTTCAGGGAAAACAAGAAAGATTTTGATGGGGAAACCAAGAAAAAATTTATGGCAATCCTTCAGCAGGTGGCCCTGGCTTATGATGGATCTCCCGCAAGGAGAAAGACTTATTGAAACGATGCCGCCGTGATATAGCCAGACTATGACAGCTACAGTCTGGAGTAAAAAGTAAAAATATATACCCTCTCTTTTCAACCAAATCCTCTCCTGCTATGAAAACCTGCTTATTCTGTCATCCGGCTCCAAGGCATTGTTTGTCTGCTGCGCTGCTGTTGCTGCTTTTTACTACTAAACAAACGTTAGCAGTACATCAGACAGAAAAAACAACCAACCTGAAACATACTGGTAAAACGCTTTACCAGGCCTGCACGATATTGCCACTTCTTGAGGAAAATCTTACCGTGAAAATACACCCTCAGCCTGCTGAGGGCAATGGCGGGGATATGTATTTGTCATTTAGCTTACCCTTAAGGCAAGAACTACATATGACCATTCAGGATATGCTGGGCAGAACACACTACCAAGGCTGGCACCGGGCAGAAAACGGCTTGCTTATCCGCTTCGGGCAGCAGTTTCCGGCACTTTCGCCTGGCAGCTACCAGTTAACGGTTGTCTCAGAGAAGCTAATGGCTAAAAAATCTTCTTTGTCGAGTAGTAAGTATTCACAAAAACGTACCGCTATGAAACGGCCTCATCTTTCTTTGAACCTCATCTCCGCTCTCCTATTAGCTATTTGTGGCTGTATGGTGGCAAACAAAACATACGGATATGGCAGCGGCAGAAGCTATGTAATGACTGATTCTACCCTGTTTAAAAGAGACAAAGTAATGACGCTGGCAGGGTCTTTTACTTACTATTCCTGGCAGCCCTATTTTGCTAATAAAGCAGTAGCTTATACAGAGCTCTTGCCAGTAAATGTGCGCCTGGCAACTGCCACCGGGTTTGCCGGATACAGACCCCAGCCCCTGTCAAGTCCCGATTTTGTTTTCTTCCGCTTTTCCATCTTCAGCAGGCCGGACAGGAACAGAAACAATTAGTATAACAGAAATAATGAGTACATAAAATCTAGATTGTTGTAAACAAGACGTAATCAATGACAAAAGAAAGCTTCGTGAAGCTAAGTATATGGTTAGTGCTGGTGTGCTTTCAGAGGGTTTATGCACAGCAGAACCTGTTTAATATACCGGCAGGTGAAATTACGCCCGAAGGCAAAGGATTCTTTCAGCATCAGACCAATATCTATAGCCTGCAGGAATTAGAATCTAAAAATCATTTTGTGTATGGACTGGGAAAAGGATGGGAAGGAGGTGTAAATGTGATCAATCTAAAAATGAACCTCAATGGGCAATCTGCCTTCCTGACTGTAAATGATGAGGGTTTAGGTACACCTATGAAGCCCCTGCTGTTGTTTACTACCCAGAAAATGTTCCGGTTGGGCAAAAAATGGAAAACAAGCATAGGTACCCAGGCAGGTTTTAACCTAACCGGCAACCAGGGCTATACACAACTCACCCACTTTACCTACAATCTGTGGGTGTATGAACCCACAAAAGGCTTGAGGTTACTAGCCGGGCCTTATATAACAGACCACCGCTTTGTAGGCAGAAATAATAGGGTGGGCTTGCAGGCAGGGTTTGAAGCTAGGGTAAGTGAAAAATTGATGCTAATGGGAGATATAATTTCGGGCGGGAATGCAACGGGTGTATCGGTGTTAGGAATTAACTACTCACTAACCAAACGGCTGCAACTTTGCCTGGGTAGTCTTATTCCAAATCCTGGCAGTGAGAACCGGGCTGGGCTTGTATTGGAAGTTAACCTTCTTGGCTTTGATCCGGTGCATTAACTATTTGTTGGCTTGTTGAATCTACCAAATGAAAAGGTAAAATATAGGTATAGGAAATTCCTGTAAATGAAAGGTCAGGTACGTTGTCAGGCCTCTGTTTTTCACACAGACTGTAGAAAGAAAATATAGTTTGAAAAGGTTCAATCACCATCTTACTTTATAGTTAAAGAATACGGGTAGTTAAATTAACTTCAATGAGCCCAAAAAATAAACCAAGAGTTATCCTTGTTCGTAGGGTAAGGTTACACAAATTAGTACAATTGTGACCAATAACAAGCCAGAACAAGATTTTTCGGCCATGGGCACCCCTTTACAATCTTCCATCAATTCGGAAAGCAACCGGTATGATTATACCATTGATGAATTAAAGCAGATCCCTAACTGGCAAAACTTATCGGAAGGAGAGATTCAAATGCATTTCTCTAAGATAGGAGCCCAAAAACAAGAACCCTTAAGCGATCCACTAGATACCTCCGCCCAAAACAAGGCAGGCATGAGCAGAGAGAATCTGAATTTAAGCAGGGAATAAAACACTGACTTTCCCATCTGACAAGCAAAAAAGCAGCCTATATAAGAGCTACATAGACTGCCTTTGGCTTCATAAATATTTTTGATGAAAATGTACATGCGTATCTAATAAATATGTAGATTTTCACCAGTTATGAAGCGATTCATGATGCAAAAAGTGTATATCTATAAAGGCCTTCATTGATAATGAGGGCTTTTATCATTTATATAGACGCTGTTTTTGGTTGCGTCCACCTGTAATAAGGCTACAGGCCAGATATGGATAAGCGCTCAAGATATATGTTTACACATACAAATGAAAGCTTTTTTGAAATCTCTTGAAACAATGCCAAATATTATAAATATTGTATTATTATATAAATTGCTGATAACTAGGCATGTATTGATAAAGATTAAGTTAATATATGCTTATTCTCTGCTCACACCTATGTTATATTCAATTGATTTAAATTCTTTAAGTCAAAAGAAAGCGTAGCTAGCTGTAACTCATCTTTAGTATACTACTAGAATTTTATCCTCTGTATATGAAGTTGATGCGGTAAGCATCTCCCTATAATTGACATACTAATGTTACAGTATTGGGCAAAAGGAGTAACCAACACTAAGCCTACGGCGGAGAGCAACAACAATACGAACAGCTAACGAAGGGAGAAAGGGCCTAAGGTGCCAAGGTTAGTAAATAGATTTTTTCGATCAATAATCGCTTGTTATCACTTATTTGTTTGCTTTCTGTAGAGGTCCAAGTAGTAGAAGCAATGAGCTTTAGGGCTTCTTCTTGGGAAAGCGTACTGATTTGATTATTTTGTTCAAGCTTTGCTTTGTAAAACCTGTTGGCAGGGGAGAAGTAATGAACCGTTAATTTTTTAAAGGGTAACATGCAGGCGTAACTATGTTGAGAAAGATCGTTTTCGGATTTACCGGTAAATAAGCGAACATACTCGTTTTTCTCTAATCTACAAACTCGGTACTTGTAAATAGTTACTGATCTTCTCCTTTTACTATTCCAATAAAAAACAAAGACGGGCAAAAGGGGAAAGAACACATCAAAAAGGCACTAAAACAGCTCTCATACATATACATCCCCTTGAAAAAGGATAGCCAAACAAAGCCAGTAAGTATTAAGAAGTTACCTTTCCAAATGCTATTTTCATTAACAGGGATTAGAAACGGCCACAACTACTTACTATTATGGAAGCCGCCAAAAGCAAAAGCATATCTAGGGTGAATATTCTGTTTATAGGACTACTCCTGTTGGATAGCTTCTATTTAATGATTTCTTCAGCTACTCTGAAACAACCCCTCGCTGCCATGGGTAAAGGGGAAGTAAAAGTGGATGCACTCACCATGATGCAGTCTTCCTTTGCAGGAAAGCCTTCAAAAGTAACTATACAGTTTACCATGGATCAGTTACTTACCTGTTTCCAGCTGAAAGTAACTGAGGAGAATTATTGCAAAATAGGTTTGGCCTTAACTGCTCTCAGAAAGGAAAGTAAGACCAACGTATCTGAAATGCAAGTAGCAGAGTGTGCTATGGAGAGTTATCAGAGAGGAATATACGCTGATATAGCGGAGGCCATGCAAGCATGCGCATATGTTCTGAATGAGCCATAAAGCATAATATAGCCACAGATCAACTTCAGGTGTTAGATAAAACGAAATACTGTCTACAGCACCTACCCTAGGAACCAACAGTAAAGGCAAGAGCATCTACCAAAACTCCAGCCTAAGTAGTCAGCATTAGATTTTCCTATAAGTAGAAGAGTGTCTACGACGAATATGCTCAATGGCATAGAGCAGCCAGACTAAAGCTACTAGGATCAGGAGCTGGAACCCGAATATTTTACCATATAAGATTACCATAGGAGAAAATCAAGGAGTCGTTCATACATTCATAACTTGGCAGAAATGGCTTTTTTGGTAGACTATCACAGATAAGCCAGCGCTTAGAAAGGCCACAAGAGGTAGTAACTACTCTTCCAGTTTGTATCTACTGTACCATACAGCCTGAAGTATCGGGTAGAACAGTAGTGCGATAAACACAGCCTTGCTATTTTCCACTATTTTCCTGATAGAAAGCTCAAATCAGAAAAAGCATTCAATAAAAATTAAGTTATAGTCTACAAAAATAGCTCCTAGGCAGTTACGCCCATCTCGTCCAACTAAGATATATCTCAAGAGCTAAAATAATAAAAAAAGGAAAACTTCACTAATATTTATATCCTTAACAAGTAAATAATATCATTCCTTGATTACAGGCTTCTTGTATTTATATATTTAAGAATAAAATGATAAAACGTAACAACAAACAAAGATACAAAAGCTGGCCGTTTGCTGACGGCTACCAGAATTGTACTCCCATTCGAGAATAACAAATAAGTGCAATTACTGTATCTGCTCTTTTGTTGATCTTTAAATGCACAGAGCAAGATAAAATTGTGAACAACAACTATATTTTAAATGTTTCCTCTTGTTTTATATGTAAATTTCACTTTTCATTCCGTAAAGGCTTTGATAGAAATCATTTGTATACGCCCTATATTATCTCCAAATATGGCTACTTCCCTTAATCCACAAATATTATAATATTTAACTATACCAAAGTGTTGAAGATTAGTTTGTGCTATTCTGAGATTCAGGAAAGCAATAAATTCCTCAATCGTATTATTATCTATCTTATGCACAATAATCCAGTCAGCCACATTATCTATATAAAAGATAAGAATTGATTTTTGTTGGTAATACGACTTGGTCCAGCCTGAAATTTCACGATTTGTTACTAATTCTGAACTTTGAGCCCGTCCTATTATTCTTTCTATCGCTTGAGAGTTTCTGCCAATAAGTTCTGTAATAGAAAACATAGACTTAGTTTAGCTGACAGCATCAGCACAAAGAGCAGTAACAAGGATATAGCTACCCACAGATACCACCTTTCAATACTTTTCTGCTTAAGGTAAAGTTGTAAAACAAGCAAAAGAAAAGTTAAATCCACAATGTAGCCATCAAATAAATTAAGATTAACCTTCAACAGTTAATAAATTTACAATCTTCTACTCTACCAGGGAGTTTTACTCAAAATTGAACTTGCTACATTTGACCCAACAGTACGTGAAGGTTAGTTGGCTGAATGGAACTTAAGCATCTATTGTTTGACAAAGGGTACTTCCTTTCAACTACAGCCATTCTACAAGCAGAATATCGTCTCTATATCCTGTAAAATCGTTAGTTTTTTAATGAAAATAACTATCTTTTACTGTTACCCTATTCAGCTTTTAAAATTGTGTTTAAGCCATAAATAAGATATGTATAGCTAATCTACACTGATAATTCTGAAGAAAATGCTGTGTGAATCAAATAATTTAGAATAAACCGACCATTCATATTTATGCTGCTGTCGATCGAAAAGCTAAATAGGTTACTATATAACAGTAAAGCCCGTGTACATTCATTGTTAAATCTGCTGACTTATATCAATTCCTTTGCAGCCTTTAGCTTACTTACGTATGTATATGGTTTCTACCTAACAAGCAGTGAGGTTTCGAGCATTTTTATTTTTCTTAATGCAGTCATCCTTCTCTATACTGTTATCTATCTAGTCCGGCTCCTATATGCCTTTCAACGGATAACTTTTCTCAGGAATACTATCGTAGAAATAGCCTTGATGGGGTTTTTAGTATACAATGGTGTGTCTTACTACTTTTTCAATTCAAATGTACTTTACATTCTTTCTCAATTGCTTGGCTATGAAAATGTAGGTGCTTTCTATGAAGTGGCCACCACTTTGCTTATTCTGCTACTGGTAGGCATAGAAGTTTCTAAAGTGAGTACCCGTATATCTGGTGTCCGGCTGAAACCGGCCGTTACCTTGATCTATAGTTTCCTGCTGATTATAGCTATGGGTACAGGCCTGTTAATGCTGCCTGCCATGACAAACAGCCCAAGCTCTATGGCTTTTCTGGAGGCCCTCTTTACAGCTGTCAGTGCTACTTGTGTGACCGGGCTGATAGTAGTGGATACAGCTACCTATTTTACCTTTAAAGGACAAGTAGTAATTCTGTTTTTGATACAGATAGGAGGGATAGGCATGGTTACGTTTGCCACCTTTTTTGCGCTTTTTTTGAAAGAAGGCGTAGGGATTAAACATCAGTCAATCATGCAGAGTTTTTTAAGTACAGAATCTTTATTTTCTGCCCGGGGGCTGCTCCGGCAAATAGTGTTGCTTACCCTGCTAATTGAAAGTATTGGCTTTGTTGCTATATTCTTTGCCTGGGGCAGGGAGGTTGAATTTGAAAGTTTGGGGCAGAAGTTGTTCTTTTCCATTTTCCATGCGGTTTCCTCTTTTTGCAGCGCCGGCTTTAGCTTGTATACCAATGGCTTGTATGAACAACCCCTTCAGCGGGCATATATTTTACAACTGGTTATCGCCCTCCTGATTATCTTAGGCAGTCTGGGCTTTTCATCCTTGATGGACTTGTTTTCTATATCCTCTTTACGGGAGAGGCTAGCTAAGCCTTGGAAAGACTGGAAGCTAAACACCAAAATTTCCGTGTACGTATCCTTTGGATTGATTGTGTTCGGAATGGTTATTTTTTTTATCCTGGAAAAAAATAACACCTTAGCGGGGCTTAATCTAATGGAGTCCTTGATTGCTTCATTTTTTCAATCCGTCACCCGTACAACCGGTTTTAACACAGTTGATGTGACCAATCTGCATGTGCCTACCCTTATCCTGCTGATGTTTCTCATGTTTATTGGTTCATCCCCGGGGTCTACCGGAGGCGGCATCAAAACCACTACCTTCTATATTATTGCCCTTTCCGTCATAAGTTCGATCCGTGGAAAAAAAATTATCTCTATAGATAAACGAACCATACCCAATGATCTGCTCTTTAAGGCTTATAGTGTCATTACTTTTGCAGCTGCATATAATTTAGTAGCCTTGTTCATTCTATCTATTACTGAGCCGGATCTTAATATACTTCATGTATTTTTTGAGCAGGTTTCAGCTTTTGGCACGGTAGGCTTGAGTGTGGGTATTGCCCCGCAATTGTCAGCAGTTGGCAAAGTAGTATTAATTATTTCTATGTTCCTTGGGAGAGTGGGCACCCTCACGATTGCCTTGGCTGTAAGCCGCCAGGTGATCAGCAACGCCTATCAGTACCCCAACGCATATTTAATGGTTGGTTAACCGGACTTTTGAAGTACAGCTCACAAAGCCCAATGGATTTTAAGCTATGTCCAGTACCTGATGTACCCTGTCTATTTCTCTTTCATCGGCAGCCATTATCAGCATGTTATCTCCGGATTTAATCTCGGTAGCTCCGTTAGGTACTATATATCCATTGTCCCGTTTAATCATTACAATTAATGAAGTCTTTGGAAAATCAAGGCCCACAATGGTTTTTCCAACAGCTTTACTTTGAGGAGGAATTTCCACTTCAATCAAGGCATTTTTCTCATTGTCTGCTAACTCCAGTTCTAAAGCTGATTTTCTCCGGAGCTTTTCTGGTACGCTTAGATGCAGCCAGTTGGCAACTACGCCCAGGGTAGTACCTTGCAGAATTACCGAAGTCAGTACAATTATAAAAACAATATGGAACATGGTTTCTGCCTGGTTTACGCCTGACAGTAAAGGATAGGTAGCAAACACAATAGGCACTGCGCCCCTGAGGCCTACCCAGGAAATATATACTTTTTCCCTGACCGACATTCTGAAAAAAAGCAGGCTGATAAACACACTTAGCGGACGGGCTACAAAAATCAGGAATAAGGAAACTAATAGGCCAATACCTATCACCGGCACAATTTGCTTAGGAAATACAAGCAGGCCCAGGGTAATAAATAGCAGGATTTGCATCAGCCAGGCAACGCCATCATAAAAGCGGATTAAGCTTTTCTTATGAATAAAATTATTGTTGCCCATCACCATGCCGGCAATATAAATAGCCAGAAAACCGTTTCCATTCACATAATTGGTGCCTGCAAAGGTAAAGATGGCCAGTGATAAGGTTAGTACAGGATATAAACCGTCATTTTCTAACTTGATATGATTAATCAGCCACAGGGAGACTCTTCCCATTAGATAACCACCTAAGCTGCCCAGGATCATTTGAATGAAAAAAGAAGGGATTAAACTTATAATGGAACTTTCCGGGTTTACCAGCAGGCCGGTCACGCCTATCGTAAGAAAGTAGGCCATGGGGTCGTTACTGCCGGATTCAAATTCTAAAGTTGGCCGGAGATTCCTCTTCAGGCCAATATTTTTGGTACGGAGAATGGAAAAAACGGCTGCTGCATCCGTAGAGGAGACAATCGAGCCAAGCAGCAGGCCTTCCAGTAAAGAAAAGTCTGATATCCACGATACGAATACCCCTACAACCAGAGCAGTGATCAATACACTTAAGGTAGATAAGGAGACACCCCGCCACAAAATAGGTTTTATACTTTCCCATTTGGTATCTAAACCGCCTGAAAATATAATCAAGGCCAGTGAAATGGATCCTAATGATTCTGCTGCCTTATAATTGTCAAAATAAATTCCCCCGATTCCGTCTGAGCCGGCAAGCATCCCTATCCCAAGAAAAAGCAGTAATACAGGCACACCGGTTTTTCCGGAAGTTTTACTGGCTATAATCCCAATAAAGAGCAAAATGGAGCAGCCTAGTAAAATATTTTCAAAGGTAAAGTTCATTAGCAGGTAGTAGGTGTTAGCAGTGTTAAAATTAGTATAAATATCAATCTAATAAAATGAAGTGCAGAGCATATTGCCCCGCACTCGCTGATTAATTTAAAAAAACACTGCCCAGATTACACAAGCTATGATTATTGCTAATATGGGCCCTACCACCTTCCAGTTTACTTCGCTTCCATCATTATCATCGTTTGTGATCTTATTTTTTTGATTTTCAGGTTTCATACTTGGGAAATAGTTAAATGATTAAAAAATAAAAGTTTTATTCTTCCGATTTGGCCCTTATACCTGTCTTTTGGATAGAAATTTATCCAAAAGGTATCATGCTGCTTTTGTTATGAAAAGCAGATGCGTGAGTTTAGCAATGAAGAATAGTTTGAAAAATCAGGTAATAGCACAGCAAGCGCATGGTGAATGCAAGCCGTTCTATTAGAGATAAAATAAGTAGGTGTGAAAGAATAAATAAAGCAGGCAGCAAAACTGTTTTCTGGTTTGCCATAACCTGTATAGTATTTACTCCGGCACTTTACTCCCCAAAGTAGGGCTAAGGGGCATTGATGAGAATAAGGGTATGGAAAATAATGCGGATGTAGAAGTAAATAAATAAGGGATCAACGGCAACAACCTTACTATTTCTACAAAATAAAAAGAAGGCTAACACAAAAAGGCAGAATACGTCAAGGAATGCCACCTGAATGGAAGTTGCCTGGACAACAACAGCATCGGGAAGCTGTAAATTGAAGAAGGTATATAATTTGCCTTCTGTAGCCGCACCGGCAGATTTTATGTTATAATTGGCGGTTGCAATTTCATTGGAAAGAGGCATATTCACTTTGAAGTTTTTTCAAAGCAAAGGACTAGCAGAACAAATGCCGGAATGAGTATGGTTACTGAAAGCCTTCTACGCATATTCCGGCAAAGATAACACTTGATGAACTTACGCCAAAGTAAATTATTTGAATAAGATAATGTAGCATGTTAAATGGGTGCAAATGCCTGTTCCTATCAACTAATTTGAATCTTTCAGCAGGCATTTACTATGTGTTGTTTACCTAGGTTTTAATTAACATTAGAATTCTAACCGAATTTTAATCCCCCTCTAACAACCTGTTAATTTCTCCAGACTATTTATTGTTTACCTTTGGGGTTCCTAAAGGAGTGGCGTACCTATCGAGTAAGGTAATAAACCCCAAAGCACCTGCAAAGCCTGCCCAAATGGGCGTTTAATGTAAAATATAAACCAAACCTGACCTGATGAAATTACTTTCCCAGATACATGATCCTGTCTACAGGAAGAAAGAAAAATACACGATAGCAGATAAGTTTTTCCTTAGGCTTATCCGCGATGAACGGGACCTGCCTTTTATGTATCTGACTGTTGCAATCAGTTGCACTTTGGTTCCAATGGCCATTTTTTTATACCTGCCCCTTCTGGATGGATGGCTTTGGTGGCTCTTTGCTGCCGGTTATCTGCTGTTGAATAATTTCTATTTTAAAGGACCATTCGGGTTGATGCTGCATTGTACCAGCCACCGCAAGCTGTTTAAAAAAGCGTACAACTGGGCCAATTATTATTTACCCTGGATGTTAGGGCCGTTTTTTGGGCAAACTCCGGAAACCTATTTCAGTCACCATATTGGTATGCACCATCCGGAAAACAACCTTCCGGAAGATAAAAGCTGTACCATGTTTTACCAGAGGGATAGCCTGCGGGGCTTTATGAACTATTTTTGCAGTTTCCTGTTTACCGGCATTTTTGGATTATCGGCTTATTTCCTGAAGAAGAACCGGAAAAAATTACTAATTAGTACCATTATGGGGGAGTTAGCCTTTTTTGTAATGTGTATTGCTTTAAGTTTCCTGGATTGGAAGGCTACCCTGGTTGTGTTTATTCTGCCTTTTCTGATTTCCCGCTTTATCAGCATGCTGGGCAACTGGACACAACATGCCTTTATTGACGCTGCCGACCCTGGTAATCCTTATAAAAACAGTATTACCTGCATTAATACAGTGTATAATAAAAAGTGCTGGAACGACGGCTATCATATCAGCCATCATATCAGGCCAAGTATGCACTGGACTCAACACCCGGTGTATTTTCTTACTACTAAAAAAGAGTATGCCCGAAACCAGGCCATTGTTTTTGACGGAGTGGATTACCTGGCTATATTTTACTACTTAATGCGGAAGCGCTATGATATCTTAGCTACGCATGTGGTGAATATAGAGAATACCTATAGCTCCCATGAGCAAATAATTGCTCTATTGAAACAACGCACACAACAAATTGCATCTTAATTGTTTAGACTATACTTAACTGGATATTGCCATGATTCAATCAGCCTTTATCAGAGATATTTTATATGCTATAACGGAAGGGGAAGAAGCAGGTACCCTGCTCAGAAGCCAGCTTGAGCAACTTACAATAAAAGAGATTGAATATACACAAACCGGTTGCTTTATTAGTTTTGAAATTCCTCATAAAGGGATACTGGAAAAGAAGATAAACCGGGACCTCATACTGGATGGATTACTGGTGAATTCGGATGAGCTCGAAAGTGGTGCAGAAGCCATTCTGTATATAACCTGTGGAATAATAACAGACCTGGAACTTTGGTGCCTAAGCGGAAAATATCCGCAAAAGGAACTAACCAATTATTCATTGAGCCGGGCTGGGTCAAAGGCAGTTATTTAAGACCAGATAAGTAGTTGAACAATTTTGGGTTTATTCTGTCAATTAAATGGTCATTGAGAATACTACAGAAAGCAAATCTATAACTTAAAGATGAGTGTATCCTATGTGTTAATAGAAAAATGATCAATAGCCGTAGAATATAAAAACAGCACCTTTTATTATTAACTAAAGTCGGTTTGCAGGATCATCGGCTAACTTTACCTGAATAAAATAAGCCACCAATGCCATCAGGAGTAAATAAATAGCAAATAAGTTTGAGATAGTAACAAACAAACCAATAAGCATAAGGGCTATACCGGCTGACAGCATAAGTTTAGAATGTATATACAGCCACTTATATTGATAATCAGTAGCACTTACCTTGTCAGATTGGGAGATGCTTCTGAAGAAGATTTGAATGCGTATCTGTGCAAATAATAGCCACACCAGTGAGATGAACAATAAAAATATTCCTGTATGATTGATAAGGGGATCATTCAGGGATTCAATCGGCATCAGTAACATATAATATTGCGGGGCAAAGCAGTAAAGAAAAATGATTAGCACGGCAAGAGCTAAAAACAGTTTAAAAAGTTTATTCACCAACAGATACAACTTATCTGGATTAATTCTTTGGTCGGTAATTGTCCTTTTCAGCTCACTCATGGTTTGCTTGCGCAAAATATTACTGAGTATCATCACTGTCAAAAAAACAGCAATATAGCTCAATAAATAAGTACGAATGTGTTCATCAGTCATGAGTTGGAAATACAGGTTAAAGAACTGCTGAGCGCCTCTAATAGGAATGGATCCAGGCACATTGCCCGCATTAGATCACCTATATATTTTAACGCAACTACCCTGCAATAAATATAATCATTTCTTATATAAATCCTTTTCATGCCTATGGCTAAAAACCAGAAGATAATCAGACCTGTAGAAAAAAAAGTGGTAGCCGTTTGTACAATCGTATATGGTATTGGTTGCTGGTATATTCTGTTTATGAGCTTTTATCACTTTACGCTCCTGGAGAATTTTGCCGCAATCCTGATCCTGGGAGTAATTGTTATGGTCATTGCATGGATTAGCTTGCTGGTGCTGAAAAAAATATGTTGAAACAAAGACTTTGTTTTTTATCCTTTCAAGCATAAGGGTAAAGCTGCTTAAAGACATAGAATCAAGTAAGTAATTGAAACTTTTAGCATCTGACTATGAAGGAGTTCTTTGATAAATTACAACTATATTTTAGAGAGTCAATCCTACGCCTGGGAAACACAGACATCAGCTTTGGGGATGTGTTGTATTTTGTAATATACATTTTCATTTTGTTCTATGTTACAGGCAAATTAACTGCACTCCTTGATAGCCGCATACTTAGCCGGTATATAGCGGAAACAGGTGTTCGGCAATCTATTGGAAGTATTTTTAAATATACGCTTTTGACTATTGGCATTATTGTCATTGTGCAATCAGCTGGCGTTGATTTAAGTACATTAGGCATACTAGCCGGTGCTCTCGGTGTTGGTATCGGGTTAGGCTTACAAAATATCACCAATAATTTTATTAGTGGTATTATCATTCTTTTTGAAAGGCACATCCGTATTGGCGACCGTATTGCAGTAGGCGAAGTTACCGGGGATGTTGTTAAAATATCCGCTAGAGCCACAACGGTTATTACCAATGATAATATATCTATATTGAGTATATTGATCGCCCAAAAGTATTGAAAAGCCAATTGTATTATGCCATCTTTGAAAAATTTATCCAGCAAGGAGTTGAAATACCATATCCTCAACAAAATTTAAACTTGCGGACCAATTTTGATGATATACTAAGAGATTTGCCTCCAATGAACGCAAATGGAAAATTCAATAGCACTGACTAAGCCATAGTATACTTGATTACAATTGTATATTTACCCATGAAGATATTAATCGTAGAAGATGAAAAAGAAGTAGCCACATTCATTAAAAATGGATTGGAGGATTATGGCATAGAGGCTACTATTGCCTTAGATGCTGTTGCCGCCCAGCAGATGATGATGCAGACACCGTACACGACAGTGATCATTGATGTAAATTTACCCAAAATCAATGGTTTTGAATTATGTAAGATTATCCGGGAGCGCTATGGTGATTTACCGGTATTGATGTTAACGGCCATGGGAACAACCGAAAATAAGCTTTCCGGATTTGCCGCCGGTGCAGATGATTATTTGGTAAAGCCCTTTGAATTCAGGGAGTTAATGGCCCGGCTTAGGGTGTTGAATAAAAGGAGATATGGCCCTCCCCCTGAAATACCTATTCTTCGGATTGCCGACCTGGAATTGAACGTAAACAGCAAAACCGTAAAAAGGAGTAACCAGGTGATTGAGCTTACAGCCCGGGAAATTGCACTTCTAGAACTATTCATGCGTAACCAGGACAAAGCCTTAACCAGAAATGAAATTTTAGACAAAGTGTGGGATTTATCTTTTGATACAGGCACCA
The DNA here is from genome assembly GCF_030503435.1 of Rhodocytophaga aerolata. GTDB lineage: Bacteria > Bacteroidota > Bacteroidia > Cytophagales > 172606-1 > Rhodocytophaga > Rhodocytophaga aerolata. The sequence continues at coordinate 14,333 of NZ_JAUKPO010000023.1, read as the reverse complement.
ATGTAGTGGATGTATACATCAATTATTTACGTAAGAAGATTGATAAAGACTTTTCTCCCAAGCTTATCCATACCATTACAGGGATAGGCTATATAATGAAGATGTATGAAGAATGAGCTATGAAGATCCGCACCCGCCTTACATTAAATTTTACTCTGATTGTAGCTTCTATTCTGGCAATTTTTTCCCTGTCCGTTTATTTCTCTTCTTTTACACATAGGAAAAACGATTTTTATACCCGTCTGGAAGAAAGGGTAAAGACTACTACCCGCTTATTGATTGAAGTAGATGAAGTTGATGAAGCCTTGCTGCAGATCATAGAGCGGAATAACCTGACCTCATTACCTGAGCAACAGATAAGCGTGTATAATCAGGATAATCAGGTAATTTATACAAGCGATGAAACGCCGGATGCAGTAGCTGGCACTCAACAGATTTTTGATCAGATCAGAAGCGAAAAACAAATCCGGTTCCGGAAAGGCAATAGAGAAGCCATTGGTTTTACGGTAACTTATCATAATAAGCAATATACCATTATCGCTTCAGCTATTGACCGGTATGGGCTGAGTGAGCTGATTTTCCTGCGTACAATCCTCGCTACTGGGTTAATTGCCAGTCTGATCATAGTGGCACTGGCAGGCTGGTTATATGCAGGGCGGGCTCTGCGACCTGTATCAGAAATGATCAACCATGTATCAAAGATTAAGGCTTCTAACCTGCATTCGCGGGTGTGTGTTGGAAAAAGCCAGGATGAATTAGCCTTACTGGCTACTACCTTTAACCAGATGCTTGATCGGGTGCAGGATGCATTTGAAGTGCAGCGTAGCTTTGTAGCCAATGCTTCTCACGAAATGCGTACCCCCTTGACAATTATCACCGGAAAGATTGAAGTAACCTTGATTAAGCCCAGGACGGTGCAGGAGCATGAAGAAAAATGGAAATCTGTTTTAGCGGACATATCCCATCTCAACAAGCTTTCCAATAACCTCTTAGAATTAGCCCATGTAAGCCTGGGTATGGCTCAGATAAACCTTTCCAGGGTATCTTTAGATGAGGTGGTATATAAAGCAGGCAAGAAATTATTGTCTAATCAGCCCGGATATACTATGGTGTTTGAATTTGACAATGAGTTGGAAAATAGACACCCTTCGCTCACTATTAGCGGAGATGAATCGCTGCTGGTCACTGCCTTTTTGAATTTAATGGAAAACGGGTGTAAATACTCATCGGATTCACAGGTTAAAGTTATCTTAGGAGCAAATGAGAAAGAAATAATTATTCAATTTCAGGACCAAGGGATAGGTATTGATAAACAGGATGCACCTTATATTTTTCAGCCATTTTTCAGAAGTGAGCATGCTAAGTCTATAAAAGGCCATGGTATAGGCCTTTCGCTTACCCAACGTATCATTCAATTACACCAGGGCGAAATTAGTTTTTCTTCTGTCCTTGAGCAAGGTACTACTTTTACGCTCCGCTTTCCCACTGCTTTCTAATCATTTTCTAATCCTCTTTTAACAAGCCATTAATGTGCTGTTGGATATTCTCCTCTACCTTTGTCTAAAGGTATCAGGTGTTATTTAGATATATTTCCTTAATGGAACTACCCTCCCGAACGTATATGCAAACCTAACTTCTAGTAGTATGAGAGGATCATTACCAAGCCAACCGGCCGGGCATACACTTGAATTAAGCCAAAAAGAGGAAAAAGCACTTTACAGAAAGGTTTTCCGGCTAAGTATGATTACGTTCCTCTACAAATTAACCGAAGGTATTGTATCAGTGTACATAGCAGGTGATACGAATCATCTGGTTTTATTTGGTTTTGGCATTCACAGCGGGATTGGAATTTTAACTGCCCTAGGAATAGGGTATATGGCTCTGTGCCAGGAAAAAGGACTACACCAACAGGCCAATTATTTTTTGTATTGTATGTTACGGACAGCTGGTATTGGCTTTTATTTTGTATCTGCCCGCCTGTTAACATCTATCATCTGGTATAATTCATCCAATCAAAAGCCGGAAACTACTATCCCAGGCATTTACATTTCCATTGTTTCTGCTGCCATTGTTTTTTTTCTGTACCGCTATAAGGCTTCTCTTGGATACAGGTTGTCATCCCAATTCTTGCTGAACGATGCCTATGCAACCAGGGGTTCTATTCAAATGTCAGGTGTATTGCTCTTTTCAAGTATACTGTATGCATTTTATACGCATGATTTTATCGATGTAATCGGCAGAGCAGGACTAACTTTCTTTACAATTATGGAAGGAAATAATTACATGAGGCAATCCAGGGAACTAGTTCAATAATACATATAGACTCTAACTCAAATCAGATTATTTAACAATCTATCACTATTTATAATATGCATGATTAATAGTATGCATGAATTCAAGCACTAGCGCATCTCTCATTTTTATTTGTAATCTGCTTGCTATTCTCATATAGTTATTTATTTGATATATTAAATGCTGATACGGTGCATAACCTTCAATAGAAAGAAGGAGTATATATTTTATTCAAAAGGTCCAAAGCGCTCATATTCCTTGAAGTGTATTCTATCTGTGAGTGTAGATATATTTGTCAGGAATAGAAAACATACGATCAATTCTCCATGAACTATATTGCACTTATTACCGGTATTATCCTACTTATTGGAACTGTATGCGATCTATCTTATACCACTTTTTCCTCCAACGGGGCAGGTTACTTAACTGATACACTGACAAAGGGTATATGGCGCACTTCCTTGCTCATCTGTGGAAAGGATGGGTCAAAAAAGTTTTTAGAATATGTAGGCATTTTCACCATAGGTGCCATTATTATATCCTAGTTTCTGCTGATCTGGCTTAGCTGTGCTTTCATTATCAACGCAGATCCGGATTCTGTTGTGAGCTCAGGTACGAATGAAAGAGCTAGTATTATGGAAAGAGTATATTATGCAGGCTAAACGTTAACCACAATGGGAAACGGAGACTACAAGACTACAAGCAATGCCTGGCGGATGTTTACCGTATTTTTATTATTTACAGGTTTTATGTTTATTACTACAGCTGTTACCTACATGTTGCCTATACTTTCAGCGGATGTATTTAAGAAAAAAGTAAGCAAGAAAATATATTTACTGGGCAGAGATCCACAGGAAATACTACTAAACCATTGGCAGAAAGGAAGTTTCAAGCGTTTGGAAAGTAATTTCAGTGATCTCTCGGATATGATTCTTACCCATAGACAGCAGCTGTTAGCGTATCCCATTTTGTATAGTTTTCACAACTCGCATCCCCAAAATTCTAGTTCCTTAAGTATAGCTGCACCAGATGAAGCACTGACAATCTTATTAGTACATGTGCCGGAGGAAAACAGGCCAAGTAATCAGGTTATAGGTCATTTAAGAAAAGTAATAGCTAGTTTTCTTAATGTATTAGATAAGAATTTTATAAAAAAAACAAAAACAGAGATTTCCCTCCCACAGATAGAAAGATTGCAAGAAGCAGGCATCCCTTTGATAAAAGAAGATCATCAAATAAGGGAATCATATAAGAAAATTTCCAGAAGAAGACATTTAATTGGCATCATGCTCAACAACGAGGGATGGAATTTTAGTGACATTTACCAGTCAGACTTAGATTATGAACTTGAAATATAGCTAACTACCATTATCTATTACAGCTGATGCACAAATCTGTAAAGGATAGCAATGACTATATCTGAATCAACAAGAGACATCATCTGCCACAAAATCCTAAAAAACAAATTACATCTAATTAAAATTGAGTATGACTGTTGTCCATTCTAATTATTTTTTAATGATCTTTTAATCACATTCTAATCTGTAACAATCATTTTCGAAATCTCTCTTCCGTATAAATACAGGTATAGTTGATAAAATATGCCCATCAAATACTTGTATATATGATAAAAGTAGAAAAAACCAGGGAACAAAAAATTATTGAGAATTATTTCGGCAAAGAAGCTACACCCATTACTAAGCGAGAGTTTAAGATTGAAGGAGCGGGTTATTACCAGGTGCATCCAATAAGTTATATAGAGAGCCATCCGGAGTTTAATAAACTCTCTGTAGATGCGATAAAGGTAGATGAATTTTACTTGATAAGATATAAGTAAATACGCGTACTAAAAGGGAAAGATGTGGTAGCTATTACTATCATGGAGAAGATCAAACAAGAAAATAGGGTGTTAGCTAAACGTATTCAAGTGGACTATGGATTGAGCAAGAACACTCAATAAGAATTTATCTCATTGGATAAGCGAGCTTATGATCATAAACAATGTCAATCGGGCTCGATTTTTCTGCTTTATCCCTCTCTGTTTTTGGAGGGGGTCACTTTGTACACCACGGACAGCCATTTAGTTTAGCTATTTTGTACAGTATAAATACTTGGCAAAACAACGGCTATTATATAAGTATTGAGTACAAATAGTTACCTTACTTTAGTAATTTGAAATTGCTGAATCTTCTTGGCATCAATAACTTCCCTGCTAAGAATAATATCATAAATGCCTATATCTTTTCTTTCAAACCTCATTTACGCGATTAAAAACTGCAAAAATGGGTATTTACTCGGCTTTCTGCTGCTAAACCTGGATTAGTGATATGAAGTATACTAAAGCTACTAGCGTATCTATTGTGTAGTGTCATGAAAAAGCATGAGCAATAATAGATAATAAATTAGGCAGCTGCTTAGCTCTTAACTTCATGGGTAATAGGTGGATTGTATACCTGTATGCCCGCGTTTATGCACGTTCAAACAGGCAATAATAGGGGAATGTGCTAATAGCTTGTACCTGATCAGGTATACTCGGTTTGCTTTTTACTTTCTAAAAATACCTGTCGGCGATGTTTAGCCTGACTCCGCTAATATAACATATTCACCTAAACACCTTCACTTTTATGGCGAAAAATGAAAATAAAGATCAGAAAAATTCCATCGAAACCACCAGGGTTGACGAAAACAGTAAAAATCAGCAACTGGAAAACTTCCGCGAAGACCCAAATGAACAGTACCTGACTACTGATCAGGGTGTTCGCATCAGCCGCACCGACGATTCCCTCAAAGCTGGTTCCCGTGGGCCAACACTCATGGAAGATTTTCATTTCCGTGAGAAAATGACGCACCTGGACCATGAATCCATACCTGAAAGGGTCGTGCATGCCAGGGGCTCGGGCGCACATGGCTATTTCCAGGTATATGAATCTATGGCAGATCTGACCAAAGCAAAGTTTTTACAGGATCCTTCACAGAAAACACCTGTATTTGTTCGCTTTTCCACGGTGGTAGGCTCCAGAGGCTCTGCTGATACAGTAAGGGATGTGCGGGGCTTTGCTACCAAGTTTTATACACAAGAGGGAAACTACGATCTGGTAGGAAATAATATTCCTGTGTTTTTCATTCAGGATGCCATTAAATTTCCCGACCTGGTACATGCGATCAAACCACAGCCGGATAAGGAAATGCCTCAGGCTTCTGCCGCACATGATACCTTCTGGGACTTTGCTTCGCTCATGCCCGAAACTGCCCATATGCTCATGTGGGTACTCTCTGACCGGGCCATTCCGCGTAGTTTCCGGATGATGGAAGGATTTGGGGTACATACTTTCCGCCTCGTAAACGCACAAGGCGAAGGCTCATTCGTGAAATTCCATTGGAAACCCTTGCTAGGGGTACATTCCCTGGTGTGGGACGAAGCCCAGAAACTTGCAGGCAAAGATCCAGACTGGCTCCGCAGAGATTTATGGGAAGCCATTGAGACAGGAGAGTATCCGGAGTTTGAATTAGGGATACAAATGATTCCAGAAGGAGATGAACACGCCTTTGCATTTGACATATTGGATGCCACCAAGCTTATACCAGAAGAACTAGTACCAGTAAGACGAATAGGGAAAATGACATTAAACCGCAATCCGGACAATTTTTTTGCCGAAACGGAACAGGTAGCCTTTCATCCGGGCAATGTAGTGCCGGGAATAGATTTCACCAATGACCCGCTACTGCAGGGCCGTTTGTTTTCCTATGTAGATACACAGATCAATCGTTTTCATAGCTCAAACTTTACAGAGGTGCCTATCAACCGTCCGGTAGTACCTGTACACAACCAGCAGGGTGCCGGTTTCATGCGGCAGACCATTAATAAAGGCAAGGTAAATTACTTTCCTAATTCCCTGGGTGGTGGCTATCCTAAAATGGCATCTGAGCAGGAAGGTGGCTATGTACACTATACTGAGAAAGTGGAAGGACACAAGATCCGCGAGCGAAGCAAAAGCTTCAAAGACCATTTCAGCCAGGCAACCTTATTCTGGAAGAGTATGTCGGCCGGAGAGAAAAAACGCATTGTACAGGCGCTACATTTTGAACTGGGAAAAGTAGAATCTAAGGAGGTACGCATACGGATGGTAAATGAAATACTCAATCATATCAGTTATGAACTGGCCACTATGGTAGCCCAAGGCATAGGCGTAGATGCTCCTTCCATAGCAGTAGGGAGCAAGGTAAAAGACGTTGCCGGAACCATAAAAGATAAAGCTGTTCATGCACTTAGCGGGGGCAAAACTGTAGAAGATTCGCCTGCACTGAGTATAGACCGCAACAATAAATCAAATTCGATTAAGAGCCGCAAAGTAGCTATACTGGCCGATAATGGCTTTTCAAACATAGAAGTAATGTCTGTCAAGCAAGCTTTACAGACACAAGGAGCAAAGGTCAGCCTTGTTTCTATGTTTAAAGGTAAGATTAAAAGCACAGAAGGAGAAGAACTCGAAGTAGACAAAAGTCATATTACTACAGGTTCTATCATGTTCGATGCCATCTTTATACCTGGTGGAAAAGAGAGTGTAGAGAAGTTAAAGAAACAAGGTGAGGCCCTACACGTTATCAATGAAGCCTATAAGCATGGCAAACCCATCGGAGCAATCAATGAAGGAATAGAGTTATTGATGGCATCCAGTATTGGGCAGGCAATAACGATAGCTTCGGCAGAAGAGAAAAGGAAACCGGTAGTAGAAAAAGGCATTGTTACTTTGCAAAACTCTCAAGACTTTACAGCTTTTAATGAAGCCTTCATTCAAGCCATCGCTCAGCATAGGCATATTGTGGTGCGCGAAGAAAGAGCCATGGTGCCGGCCTGATCTGCCCTTGTTAGCAAGGATGATTCAAAGGGGTGAAGGAAATTTTCTTTCCCCTTTTGCCCTCTGTCAAGTTTTTACAAGAATATAAAAGTAATAGTTCAATTAATTCTCCCATTCGAGTAACTACAGAATCCCTTTGGTATTCGGCTACTTGCTTTCTGATGAAATTCATAGATAGACTTGCTCTTTGTAAATAATCATTGTACATTTCTTTCCAAAAAATTTGCCTTGCCGGCTACACAACCTGCTTCACCTTTCTGCAGCCTGTGCTATACCTATGGCTTCACCCATAGACAATCCGATAGCTTCTAAAGCGTGCTTAAAAAGAAAAAATGCAAAAAATACTTTCCCTTTCGATCCTTCTTTTATTCGTACAGACGGTTTATGCCCAAGCTATACTCGATATCAGATTTCACTCCCTGCAATCTGGCAGCGTAAAGCTAGTCAACACAAAAACCCGAAAATCATATTCTCTACTGATTAAAGAAGGGCTTTTAACTTTCCAAGATACCCTTGTTGAGCCTACTCTTTTTTCCATGGTCGTGGAAGGCTATAACGACAGCCGTCCCTTGAATTTGATCCTATCAAACCAAAAAACTCACGTGGCGTTTGGTACTTTTTCAAAGGTAGGGGAGAGTGAAACTATCAGAGATTTATATCCTAACCAACCCTCTTTTATCAAAGACCCCAACAGTAATCAAACATGGTATGCCTTTCATCGGGAATGGATGAATTTTTATGATACAATCAGGGATCTATCCACTTCTGATTCAAATGAAATGTTGGAAAAAAGAAAACAAGTCTATGATTCTTTTCTCACCTATTGTGAGACTATTGTTAAAAACAACAGCGATAAATATGTAGCAGCGCTTATCATTGAGTACTTACTCAGAGATAATTTACTGCCATTAGAGACTATCCAAACCTATTATGACTACCTAGCACCCCAGGTAAAAGAGAGCTTCTTTGGAATACAGATTGGAGAATATGCAGGCAAAAAGGGGCGACTTGGTCCTGGAAACCCGGCTCCAACATTTGAGCTGGTGGATATGAATAATCAACCTTATAGGCTTAATAATCTTAAGGGGAAAATGGTACTGCTTCATTTCTGGTCATCCACTTGTGCCCCTTGTATTAAAGAAGCCCCCGAACTAATCGCTTTAACAAACGAAAATAAGCATAGGTTAGTCATCCTCAATATATCGCTTGATTCAGACAAAGATAAGTGGAAAAAAGCCATTGAGCGGGCAGGTATGAACGCACTTATTCATGTCTGCGATGGGCAGGCATTTGAAAGCAAAGTAGCTCAAGAGTATGCCATCAGGGTGGTTCCTTCCTACTATCTGATTGATGAAGGGGGCAAAATTATGGGCAGTGGCAGTCTTAATCAAATGTCATCTGTTTTGAAGAAAAAAGTGCCCTGAACACCAATTCCCTGGCTGGTTAGTAGCCTTTTTACTACCATCTAATGCCTCTATCAAACGGAATTCACAAGAATTAACATAGAGAGCAATAAACCATTTGTTGATATCCTATACCCTCACCTGGCAACTACAACTCTACCTATGGTCTTTCTCTTCCCACTCGTTACCCAAGTAAAAGTGAGCCTTATTGCCTTCTTTATACTAATCCTGCTTTTTGGATGCAATATTTCTCTTTTAGCTCAACTTCATCTCAGGGGCCATGTTATCGATGTAGATACAAAGCAGCCTTTGGCTTATGTAAACATCGGCATCAAGGTAAAAAACAAAGGGACCACCTCCTTAGCGGATGGATCTTTCTCTATTACGATTCCTCCTGAGTATGCTACTGATACGCTCACCTTTTCCCTGGTGGGCTATCATCCATTTGATCTGCCCATTAGCAAGGGTTTGCCTGCAAATGAACCCCTCTCTATTCTATTAAAAGAGAAAACAATCCAGTTAGGGGAAGTAAACATTAGGGCAGAAAAATTAGCCGAGAAAAAATATGGAATTAAAAGGCGCAATCTGCTTCTCCATTTCACCGATGGCATGTTTGAAAGTAAGGATATCTTTGAGATCGCTCAGGTAATCAAGCTGGGAAATAGGGCTGCTCAGATCACTTCGCTCAACCTCCACATCAATGCCCCAAGGGCTGACAGTGCAAGTTTTAGGATCAATTTTTACAAACTCTCTGATGGCCGCCCGGCAGAAAGAATTATTGAAAAAAGTATTCTGCAAAGACACCCCATCAAGCCAGGTTGGCTCAAGTTTGATCTGCAAAGCTATCATCTACAATTGAATGGTAATTTTGTTGTCTCTATTGAGTTTATTCCAGAACCCAAAGAAAATGTTGGCTCTATTTATTATGAGGTAAAGCTGGGTGGTACTTCCAGAAGCTTCTATCGTAGAAACAGTCTGGGTCAATGGAACACACCCCCTCATCATTATTGTATGTATGTGACGGCTGTAGTGGATAAAAATGCATTTGTTGAAGAGGAGGATCAAGAAACTGCTCCTACTTTACGTATGCATTCAGCCGTAGTCAATGATTCTTTTAGTTTGTTTATCCGCTTACCCAGGGGGTATGAGAGAAACAAAAAGAAAAACTATCCGGTGATCTATCAACTGGATGCCAATGCTTATTTTGATCAGGTAAGCTATGCAGTAGGGCAATTAAGTAAAAAGGGGAAACTAGCTATAGAGCCAATCATCGTAGGTATTGGCTACGCAAATGCCTATGTGATGGATTCCTTACGAATACGGGATTATACCTTTCCTCAGGTACACTCCTCACAAGGCTTGCCTATGGGCGGAGGAGGGGACAAGTTCTATACATATATTACAACAGAGCTCATTCCCTATATTGATACCCATTACCGAACGGATACCAATAAGCGGACATTGATGGGACATTCTTTAGGCGGTTATTTTACTTTATATAGTTTATGGCGGGATTTAAATCAGGAAAGGCTTTTTAATGCTTATGTAGCTGCTAGTCCTTCACTAGCCTATGCTGACTTTTATCTGATTAAAGCGTTTGAAATGCTGCCACTTTCTAAGAAAGGAGAAAGCAGGCCAGAGGTGTATATGACAATGGGAGAAATGGAAATGCAACAGGATGTGGAAGAGGGCTTCAAGCATTTAGACCAGATGCTCAATAAAAAAGATGTTGTAGAGTTAAAAACAAAGATCCTCCAGGGGGTAGAACATATGAGTACAGCTATTCCTTCTTTTGAGGAGGGCATAGAATTGATGCTGATCAAATAAAAGAAAGGCTATTGCCGAAGCAGACCATTCTGAATGTAACGCTCAATGTAGTTAAAATAATTCCCCCTATAATATTCCAGCTTCAAATGAAAATTTGGGCTAAAGGGGAAAGAAAACTTCTGCTGTACAACCATAAAGAACAATATTTTTAACACCTCTGGCCCATCTGCCAAGTTTCAGCAAAGGGGGCGTTATTTTAACTATTCCTTCGGGTAACAGCAATTTAAGTTTCAGTCAAATTATCTTTGTTGCATAATTTACTGTCCAGTCAAATGTAGCAAGTTCAAGATGTAGCAGGTTCAAGTAGTTGCAGCTACATACAAATCGATAACACGCTCTCGCACACAATAGCCTCTTGCATAAATAAGTTTTATAGCACCCTTTTTAGAGAGATGATCAAATACTTCACTGAACTTTCTGGAAATGGGTTGAGATAGATATTTAGGCACCTCTGCTGCTATTCTACTATACCCACCTACAAGAATAGCTTTCATGGAAATACGTAATAAAGCTGCCACCCAATGGCTGGAACAGTTTGACAAGGATCAACTCATCCGGAAAATCTTTTATTCAAAGCTTCTTTCTCCGATGACCAGTACCCATGGATTGGGATCCGGAGCTGTAAACATTCCTCCAGCGTTTGTTTTTGCTTTATAACTGAATTGGCCAGTCCTGGGATCAAACCAATAGTAGGAAAGGCCCACAGGTACATTTTTTATGATGATTTCTCCTCCCCTTTCCAGATAGGAAATATAAAAAGTGCCTTCCTTTGAAAGCAGTGGTTGATTTCCTTGAGTCAGGTCCCACCTTTTTTCCATATCAGCAAAATCAAATCCCTGAAAGGCTTTGGCAATATATGCTACATATTTGCTTCCTTCCAGATCCAGGGCTTCCCGCCAGGAGAAAGCCGCATTTGTCCATTCCGGCCAACCTGGTTCATCTGCTGTAATTTTCCATTGCCAAAGACTGGCAGCCCCATAAACCACACCCATGGTGCCTCCATGCATCAATTGCTTCCATGCATCATGGCCCTGCCACCAGCCTAGCCCAAGTTTTCCTTCCCCCATTGCTTCATAGGTAGATTCTCCATTCATACTAGCTTTCGTTGGTTTTTCCTCATACATTCTTTCCACCTTATGAAACAGATGCTTGCCCTCATGTCCGGTTTGTGCCCATTGAAAATCCAGCCATGGCTCCTGCTGGTAAATACGGTTGTAATGAAAACAACAACTGCTGTCTCCCTTTGCCCAACTAGCCAGGTAATCATCGTAGGGACTATAATGAAGGCCAACCGGTTGTTGATAGCTATCCCATTTCTCAAGCGCTTCCCCTGCAGGCTTTACCCCCTTTGCATGGAGTGGATGACCATCCAGATTGATCAGCCATAGGGCTGGCATACTTCCATAACGGGCAAGCAGATATTTGCAATATCTCACATATTGATCGCTTTCCGCCTCTGTACCAATCGCTGTTTCTCCCTTCCATCCGTAGCCATGTGCGAATGGCGCGTAAACGGGTACCAGTTCATGATCAATCAATATGTCAACAAGCGAATCGAGGGTTTGGAAATAATCTGGTTTCAGATTATTCAACGCTCCTTCATGTAAATCTTCAAAAGCCCTGCCAAATCCCAAAACTGTATTACGTGCTTGGGGCCCCTTAGCGAACTTATCTGGTTGCAAACTCAATAGGAGTGCCGTATTGAACCCTTTTTGTCTGCGGTCATTTGCATAAACCATCACTTGTTGAGGGATAGCACGGAATGGAATTGACCATGGCGTATCAGCCACGATCAAAAAAGGAGTGCCATCCGCATGCATTACGTTTCGCTTACCGGGAGACATTTTTAATAATCCACGCTTCAATAAGTTGTTGTTTGCTTTATAGGGTATGGAGTGAAGAGTGCCGGTTTTTCCTGCCAATCCGCTGTCATCGACAGATGCATAACTTACCCAGGACCACCTGTGGCCAAAGTCGGGAGGGGTAAAGCGCACTTTCCATACCTGATTGCCATCCCAAAAGGCGGGACGAAGAAGACTGTCTCCCTGATCATTTACAAACTGAACCCAAACATCTATATCTGTGTATCCATTGGGATATTTTTTTTCTGACTCGAAGCGGATTTCATGGGTGGTCCATTGTTCTACTTCTACAAGTTTGTTATCATTCTGACAGCCCAATAAGGTGATAATTACCAGCAATAGGGTCAGTACTTTCATATCCTTGGTTTTTTCTGTCTGTGACATGAGTTAATCCTATCTGTCAATCTCAACGGGTTTATTTTATATTTTTCAAACGCTCATGCAACTTTTATGACAATTTTTTCTAAAGTCCTTGATTCGTTTTGCAAGTCAAGCTCGTAGGCATATAGGTAAGTTCCTGGTAATAAGAAAAAAATCAAGCATATTGACAAGAATCTGCCGGTTCTTTTCTTGAAAAGCTTTTTTACAAGAATGTTGTATGCATTGTTTTTTATGCACCAAGAGCATAATTCTAAATCAGCAGGATATAAAACTTGTCCCAACTGGGAAAGTGCTATTACTTCAAAAGAAAATAATGCTAGTTAACTACCTGCAGGCAAACCAACTACTGCTGACCTTCCCAAAGAATAAAACATTAAATAAGTAAAGCCAAAGGGGGAGTTAATCTAATTCCTCTTGTCCTTTTTATAGACCTTCAATTAAAATTCTGCCTACACCTTGTCAAATGCCTAATACTGTTCACTAATAAGTGTATAGTGGCTACTACCAATTATAGACTTATTTTACTTTCTTAGTAAAAATTTTTAAACTTATCCCTAAGGTATTGCTGCTCACCTCTAAGCATACATAGTAGAACAAGCAGCTCCCTTTGAAATGGAATAAAGAATTTATTTGTTATTTACGGCCTAACCAAAAGAATGATGACAAAAACTATTGCACTTCTCATACTAACCCTTGCTTTTTGTGCCTGTTCTGACAATAAAAGATCAGATAGCAGTTCAAGCGCAGACAGCACAGCTACCCCTGTAAGAGAGACAGAGAGCCCTTCGGCCTCTTTACTAAAAGTATGGGAAACAGATACATTACTCACTACGGTTGAATCTACTTTATATGACCCAAAGGCCAGTATCATTTATGCCAGCAACATCGAGGGACATCATTCCACAAAAGATGGCAAGGGCTCTATTTCTAAACTTAATCCTGATGGAACAATAAGCCAATTAAAATGGGTAAGTGGCTTGAATGCCCCCAAGGGTATGACCCTCCTCCATGATAAATTATATGTGACAGATATTGATGAGCTGGTGGAAATCAATCTGGCGGATGGTAAAATAGTAAAACACTATCCGGTACCGGGAGCCACTTTCCTCAACGATGCAGCCAATGATGGAAGCAATGTCTATTTATCCGATAGCGAAACCGGCAAAGTACACATGCTGGAAAATGGAAAAATAAGCCTACTTACCCAAGGAATGGAAGGAATCAACGGACTTGCTGTAAACAATAAAGGAGAGCTATTTATTCTGGATGGGAAAGGATTAAGCCGTTATACTAAACAAGACAAAGATACACAGGTTATAAATGAAGTGGTAACCGGTGGAGATGGGCTGGTCATTCTAGACGATAGCACCTATTTAGCCAGCCGGTGGCAAGGACAGATCTATCTAATCAGGAATGGCAAAGAACAATTATTGCTAGATACGCAAGCGGATTCTTCTAATACAGCCGATATTGATTATATCTCAGCTCAGCAATTGCTGATTGTCCCCACGTTTATGAAAAACAAAGTAGTGGCTTATAAACTCTCGTATTGAGACAATTTTATAAAGCTGTCCGGCCACCTGTTTTTCGGACAGATGGCAAATAGAAAACTAATACAATTATGAGTTTCAAGAAAAGGGGAGTTCATTTAACTCTGATTTTTGTCAACCTATATTAGGACAAGACCCTTAGCTCTTACCTAAAAAAGATTT
>NZ_JAUKPO010000022.1 GCF_030503435.1 Rhodocytophaga aerolata | reverse complement strand
GATAGATTATAAACAAGGATAGATTATAAACAAGGATAGATTATAAACAAGGATAGATTATAAACAAGGATACGGTGCGTTGCTTTGATTCAAAGCCTACATGCAATACAAAAGAAATGGTTGCTACCGGTGACAAGTGACTACACTTCTATAGCTTATGCGTTGATTATCTATCATTTTTTTCTTCTGCGCACGATGAAAGAACCACTTAAATTTACTAGATCACCCTATAAAAAGGAATACCTGAAAATAGGTATTTTTTCTATTTTTTCTACTATTTATTCGCTTGGATGTAGTAGGCTCCCAAATTTTTTAGATAGAGGGTAGAAAGGAAATCAAATATACTAGCATGCTTACAGTTTTTTTGTTACAAGCAAAGAGTACTTACAATAACTTCCTCTTAGGCTTTAGCTATCCCAATATCTGATGGATTAACAGCTCATTTCCTCACTACCTATGTCCTACCTACTATGTGCTACTTATAATTACCTGTAAGCGCAGCTAGTGAATTTATCCCAGCTTAAATGTAAAGGGATACATGTAGGAAACTTCTACTGGTTGCTCATCAACATATGCCGGAATCCATTTGCCCATTCCCTTCAAGAGTCTTTCTGCCTCTTTTTCAAAAAGAGGATGATCACTTTGCAAAAATTCGATCTTTGTTATTTTTCCCTTCTTGCCTACCGTAAACTTTGCATACACTTTTCCTTCTATTCGTTGCTCTCTTGCCTGCTGAGGATATCTGATATTTTGCATGATATAGAGGTCTATGCCCTTTTTACCACCAGGATACATCGCTTGTTTATCTACTTGCAGATGTGGTTGAGTCACTTCTTGGTAAGATGCTTTAGCCATATCCTGGGCATTGGCTAGGGCACCTATACCAAATACAAAGAAAATCACTACGAAGACAGGTTTCATACGGCAGTTGGTCGTTTATGTGTTACTAGCAGAAAAAGGTTTCTTACGTTGAATGATGCTAGGCAGCAACAAGACATTTATAAGAAAGTCTGATCGCTCAAGCATGTATAAGAAAAACTAAACTTGGTCAACACCCTCAAGCTAAAAATAGGCTGCTGCTTGGCACAAAAAGCTTTTACTCATTAACCGCTAGTATACCCTTTACCAAACTATACTAGTGCTTCATCAGAATTAGGCCTACACTCTATCAGAACAATGGGAGTAGGCGTTATAAGGATTACCCGATGTATTTTTGCTCTCAGTAAGCTTTCTTAAATTGATCTATCCACTTGCCATCCTTTTTTTGAAAAACAATCGTATACGTTACTTGTCTTTTTTCACCTGCTTTGGTGATTTCCCGGTTTTGAAAACCAACGTTGTTTTCTGCTGCATAGGGTACAAACCTGGATAATTTATTCTCCCGGCTTGTGCCCCAGCGAAGATCTTGATTGGCGTGAACAGTAGCCTGGTAGGAGACGGCATAAATTTGAGCATCGGTAACAGGCTCTTGTTTGGTGCTAATTTCTTTAAAGGAAACTAGTGCTAACTTTCCATCAAATTCTTTTTCTACCTGATAGCGCAGGGCCTCTTCTACATTGATTCCCCTCTCCTCTTTGCTACAGGCTAGTATCCATACAGATACTATCCCCCAACAGAGGAGCTTTATAACTGATCTTATACTTTTACTATACTTATGCATACTTTTACTTAGATGTTTGGATTATGATAAACCACGGTTCTTAGTTGGGATGTTTATTGCTTTCTTCTCATACTGGCGAATAATGGCTTCTACCTCTTTTTTAATCCGGCAAAAGTTCTCCTGCACATCTATACCCCGGGCAAAGGAAGGAATAGCAAAATCTGATTCCTTGTAACCCCTTAGGGGAATATGCTCTATAAGGATCCTGCTCCAGAAATAGGGCTCTTTGCTCTCTACACTCATGCCGACAAACTCCCCTACCTGAAGGCTTGTTACATCTTGCGGACGCACGAGCAGGCGTTCCTGCAGGCTTTTGGACAGAGATTGGCTATTGCTTTGCTTTTCGCCCTGCAGGCTCCGGCCAGCCGATATACTCTGCGTTTCTTTTTCTTCCCGGCCAAAGAGCTCGGATACATGCTTGGCCGTGGCCACTGCGCCCACCCTTCCATAGAACTGATTATTAAGGTTGGCAATGATCACGTCGGCTACTTCTTTGCCGTAATGGGCGACCATCTGCGAAAAGTCCTGGGCCATGTAGATCGTAGCGACTTTGTTTGAGCGGGCGGTAGCCGGAATCATCTCCAGCTTAGGGATGTAGAGCGTGGGCGCCTCATCCAGCAGCAGCATACTCTGCCGCTTACCTGGTTGATTCATCCGTTTTAAGGCCACGGTAGCAATACAGGAGATCAGGGGACTAAAGGTATCAGACAGGCTGGGATGATTACCTAAGGTGAGCAGCTTGGGGTCAGATGGATTAGTTAAATCCAAATCGAAATCATCTCCGGAAAGCACCCAGCAGATCTGCGGGGTGTTGATGCGCACAATGGCAATCTGCAGAGTGCCGATGACGCCGGCGACCTGGTTTTCGGCACCGTTCTCTATAGCTGTCAGGGCGCTGCGGATCATATCTCCACACTGCTCATCGCTATCAAGCATAGCCATCAGGTGCAGATAATCTTTATAGAGAAGACAGTTCACTACATGGGGAATCGAGCAGTAGAGAGGATGATGCGTTTTTAGAAACCAGATCACGGCCGTCAGAATGGAGGCTGCCGAACGGATCCAGAAATCTTTTTTGCGGATACTCTCCGGCCAGAGGTTATGCAGGATAGCGAGGGCATATTCTTCAGCATAGGCCACCTGCGAGAGGTTCTGCGGTTTTAGCGGATTTAAGCGGTGGCTGCGCGTCAGGTCATAGAAATTCACCAGGTAATGCTTGACATCACTTGGTCCATTTACAATCAATGCCTTGTTTACCTGCTCGGCCAGCACTGGAAACTTAAAATCATACACCAGGCCGCAGTAGCCTTTGCTGACCGCCTGATGGATAATGGGATTGGCCAGCGAAAAGGATTTTCCTGATCCTGCCCCTCCGCTGATGAATATGCCCCGGAAGGGATTAACAATATTGATCCAGCCATCTGCAGTCTTAAAATGAAAGCTATAAGCATTTTCCAGCTTTCGCTTTTCGTTTTTCACCCCAAACCCTCCGCTGCTACCCTTCTGGAGGAAAGGAGCCAGCAGTACGCCCGAGGTTAGCACGCCCCCTACCGCTAGCGGATACAGGTAGGTAATGTAGAGGGCAGCAGGCAAGTGAATACAGGCAAGCAGCAGGCCAAAGCAGACAAATAAAAGCAGGTAGCCTCCAAACAGGGGATAGCTTTTCTTTTTTTCTCTTCTTTCTACCTTTAGCGAAAGGGCAGACATATTTGCTAGGGAGAGAAAATAGAAAACAAGAAAGCTTAGGCGAATATACACACCGGCTTTGTAGGTGGCTTTGAGCAGCAAGAGTAAGGCCCGGTTCCCATTTTGCAGGACGTGCTGCGGATCAAGGTGCCCGAGCAGATAATACTCCCCAGCCATCAAGGCAGCCAGCAGGCAGAGGGCGATAGAAGCAAGTGAGTTAGTTGGCATGATCCGGAGTAAGGAGAATAAGTAATGATGAGAAGCGTGGTGATGAGAAATGTAGTGATTCGCCTAATTGATTTACCGGCTGAGGCCTCCCTTTTGCCTGATAGGCAGCCTTTGCCTTCTCCTGCGGAACCTTCCTTTCAGCTCGGGCAAGGCTAGCTCCTCCGTTTGCACTATCCCTTGGCCCCCTAATGCCTGGCAAACCCTGGAAACGGCATGGGGAATAGATGCCTTTTTGTCAAGGGCAGGTTTTTGATCTTTGTTATGCTCGAGTAGATGCAAGGGCTGATGCACCGGACGGCCTTCCCGTAAGTTTTCCTCCAGGCGGTGGAGGTTATAAAAAAAGGTTTGCCCATAGCTTCTTTTCGCTGCAAGGGCTAGCACGGCTTTTAGCGAAAGCTCCTCTCCTTTAGATAGCATGCCATTGATGCGTGCTACTTTCCCAGAGATACGAGCCTGCAAAGCTTGCAGGACCCCAGGTTTTTGCTCAGGGGCTTTTTGCGGGCTTTGCCCTCGTTCCACTTCTTTTTGTTGATAGCCAAACAGCTTTCCAAAAGAGGCTTCGTTGAGTGCCTGCCAGCCTTTTATATGGAACTGCTCCTTGCTTGCTTGTGGATTGAGCCGTCTCTGCCCGCTTTGATCCAGCTTAGAGACAAGCACATGCACATGGGTATGCAGGCCCGCTTTGGGCTTTCCTGCCAAGGCTATGCCCTCTTTTACGGCCACATCCCCCCCTTTGTGGGTGCGATGTTGATGAATCGTGGCATACCACACGAGATCCTTCTCTTCAACGGATGTGCCCTGCTTTTCCTGGAAGCTTGCCGCATAGTTACGCATGGCCTGCCTGGTAAAGGCTTTTAATTTATCAGCCTCATTGCCTATATGGGTGAGCTCTTGCGGGGAAGGAGAGAGCACCAGGCTATAAAATTTGGTTTCTCTTTCCCGTAATCCTTTCCTGTTCCCATCAATCGCTTGCCTTGCTTCACTGGGGAGAATATCATTTCTGCAGGCATTGAAAAAAGTGAGCCCTTCCCCTTTTTCCCTCCCTTCATGACCCAAATAATGGATCAGGGTAGCGCAAGAGCCTTTGTTGTCATAGGCCTTTTTGCCATGTATCGCCGGACGGATGATCTTGGAGTGCATAAAATCAGGAAGGCTTTTGTTTATCCTCATACTGCTGCAAAATGGATGCTTTGCGCCCGGAGAGATACTGCTGGTTGTACTCCCGCAGCTTGCTTTCCTCTTCTGCTGACAGATCCGATAGTTTGTGCAGATTGGAAAGCAGGATCTCACAGACAATGCGGGTGTTGATCAGTTCCAGGAACAGCTGGTGGAGCAGGTGCTTTTCCTGGGTTACCATATAGGATAATACCCGGTTGATGCCTTTCTCCAGATGAGTGAGTACTCTTGCCGTATCGCCTTCCTTAAAGCCGGTGGGATCCAGCTTGCGGGTGGCAAAAAAGCGCAAGGCCGCTTCGGTATAGGTTTTCACTGGCATCCCAAGATCGCTGGCGGCTTTAACTACCAGCCCATGCACCTGCGAAGAAATCTTCACGTTTACCCGCCTGTCTGTTGTTTTAGCTTCTGACTGATCACTCATAAACTATTCTTTATAAAGTATCCCATGATACGTGTTCCCTGATAAAGTATCCACTTAGCTACTGAGTATCAATCCGTTAGTAGAAGAAGTATCCAAAAAAGACATATAGTGCATACAGTTTACTGACTATCAGATATTTACTAGTACCTGTGTCATGCCTTCTTGCTGACCACAACCCACCAGATACGGGCTACCATTCCTTATATTGTTATCTCTACCCGGTACCTGACTACATTGCCCCTCCCTGCCTGTCCCCTGTTCTAGACATCCGCTTCCTGGCCCCAGGCTCCTCTCCCCGCCAGCGTTCTCCCCCCTAGCGTGCAAACCAGAAGGCATAGATGGCAAGACGTGTATGGCTGCTGGCTTTAGCGCAAGCCCATTTGCTAGGTATTCGGCTACAGATTTACTGCCCGTATTTCACTTGCGGGGTCTGGGCAAGAGAGCGGCGGAACAAGGCATTCTTATAGGCTTGCTGCAGGGTATGTTTGGCACTCCCGGATTTGCTTCCGGATGCTTGCAGCAGCTGATCGGCTTTGAGTTTGAGCTCCAGGCTTTGGAGCAGCAGGTCCTGGCATTGCTTTAAGCTGGTGAGCCGCTCGGAATCGTTCATGGTGAGCTTAAAGTCCGTTTTGACAGCCGTCATCAGCTCATGGGCCTGAGAGATCATCTGCTCAGAAAGCTGGTTGTAGGATAAGGCGGCCTGCAAGGATTTCTGATCGGCCATCTCCTGGAGGGAAAACTGAGAGAGCAGGGAGCCTTGCTGCTGGCTGATGAAATCCGCATAACTGCCGGAAAGATCCGAATAGGAAGTAATGGCGGATAGCAGCGTATAGAGCTCCTGGGCACTCCTAGCAGTAGGGTCTTTTTGCAAGGCTTCCCGCAGCGTCTGCTTTAAGGGGCTGTCTGGCAGATAGCGGTGCGGGTCAACTGGCAGGTCCAGGGCTTTTTTGGTCAAGGGATCCAGGTCTGACCATTTAAGATCCACGATGCCCCGGGCTACTTTTAAAGCCTCATGCGCTTTTCGGGTGAGCTGATGCAAATTCTGCAGCTCTTCTTTGGTGCGGACGGCCTGCGTGAGGATGTTTTTGGTTTCCGAGAGCATCTTGGCTGAATTTAAGACCTGCTTTGCCTGCTGGGCAATGCTTTGGACCATGTTGCTAAACTGCATGGGATCATAGACGAGCATTTGCGCCTGCACTAGGGGGCTACTTAAGATAAGCAGCCCAAGCAGCATACTGGTAAGTACTTTCTTAATACGTACGCTCCTGGTGCGTATGCTTGTGGTGGCTACTTTACTAAAAGATTCGCTTTTCATGATAGTGGTTGAGTTAATGGATGATCTATTCTGATTACCTACGTGAAGGCCGTACCCTTACGGGTTGCCCACCCATACCTGGTAGCCGTCAGCCAGGTGGATACGCCCTTGCTTCCCCTTGCCTATTTTCCCAAACAAATTGCGTCCAAGCCGGGCAAGGCCGCCGGCTACACCGCCATAGGGCAGGGAAGAGAACACCTCGTTTAAGGCCTGGTGGCTAGTCTCTGTAAGCGCCTCACTTTCTGGCTGCTGCAGCCCATAGCGGATGCCTTCCTTGAGATCCTGATCAAAGACACTTAACGAAAGAGGGGTGTTGCCCATGCGGGTAATATGAATAGTGACCCGTCCGTTGCTCCCTCCTGTCAGGCGGCCATAGCAGAGGGTGTTTGCCGGAAACACCTCTCCACTCCACAGCGCTTGCCCGGTTAGCCGCAGCCTGAGCGGCGCTCCGATGGAAAGGCTATGATCACCTTCAATAACGGCTCTTACTAGCTTGGATGGGGTTGCAGGTACCGAGGTTGCAGGTACCGAGGTTGCATCCCCTAGCCTTGCATTCGCTGTCGTTGCATCTGCTTGCAAGGTACTTGCTTGCCGGGTATCTGCCTGTAGAGTATTTGCTTGCCGGGTAGTAGCTCCTCCCATGGTGGCTCCTTCTTTGGTGGCTCCTGCCCGTTTAAGGGTATAAAAGCCATCTCCTGCCGGAAGCGTTCCAGTGAGCGGATCCTTTATTTTGTTAGTATCCTTCCCCTTTATTACAAAGGCAGTCGTTCTTGTGGCCGGCCTGCTGGAAGAAGATGTTTCTTGCCTGGTGGCAGCTACCGTTACTAAATCCTTCCTATCTGCTTTCACAGACTTCACCCTATCTACTAGCTGAATGCTATCTACTTGCCTAATGCTATCTATGGGTTTAGGGCGGTAAGGTTTAGAAAAATCCATGGCCATGATCTCTTCTTTGGCTGCCTGATAGATTGGTTTGGGTTTTAACTCCTCCAGGTAGCGCTCTAAGGTAGAAGACACTTGCGCAGAAAGAAGCGTATCCGCGGGAGCAATACTGGCAATAGGGGTAGAGAGGCGTGGGCCAAAGGCACTTTTGATGCCTAGCCCGATGAGCAGCAGGATGGCTAACAGGGTCAGGCCGAGGAGCAGGTAGTGCTTTTTTAGAATGTTTAGGACTTGTTCTTTTTTCATGATGGGTAAGCAATAGTTCAGGAATAATAATGGCACTCATGCCTGACTAAAGCCTTTGGGCTTTCATCAGCAGGCGGGCAGGAATAGGCAGGCGGAGCACCCGCTCACCGGAGGCTTCTTTGAGCGTGATCAGCAGTTTGCTTCTTGCCCGCAGGGCATAGAGGGGTAGTGCATAGCGCAGCGTTGTTTTCTTGCCGGCTACAAGTCTCTCAGGGGCAAGGCAGGCTACAGGGATCTGCTGCTTTCTGTGTTGATTCCTAGAAGAAAAATACCTGCCTTTTCTTTCAAGGATTTCAAAGCTTATATAGGCCATGGTAAAATCCATAGAAGACTCATTGTCCACCGCTAACGCTAAATAAATAGCCCCTGTATCCAGGGTTACCCTGGTTAGGAAAAGCTGCAGGTTATCCTTTTTGCCTGAAGCAAGCAAGGCAGGTGTTGGATCCTTTTGCAAAGCCGCTAGCTGCTCGCCAACGCTTCGCGGGTGCTGCTGCTTGCCAGGCAAGGGATCCATTGCGGAAGGCAGGGTGTCTTCTGGCAACATGCCTACTGCTTGTTTGCCTTCCAGTTGTTTACCTGAAGCTTGTTTGCCCGTTGCTTGCCTGGAGAAATCATACAAATAGCGTGTTGGTGCAGGAGTATAGGCAAGCAGGATGAGTAGATACGTATCGCGGTAGTTGATCAAAAGGCTGGTCAGGGGGGCCTTGCTGTCTTTTGCTTTCAGAAAGACACAGCGTCCTTCCATTTTAAGGTGGTAGCTATCCCCGATGCCTAGATCAAGCATCTCTACCTGCTGTGGAAAAAGCAGATAAGTAGTTGCCGCATGAGAAACATAGATGGTATCTACCAGGGCAGCAGGCGTAGCCGTCTGGTGAGGAAGTCCTGAGGCAATTGTTTCTTTTCCTGCTAGCAGTAGCAACAGGTAGAGCAGTATTTTTTTCATTGCTTAGTGAGTTAGTGTATTCGCACTTACCTAATTGTTACCTGGTAGGGGGATTTCCTTGCGGGTTATAGTGGATATAATGCATGTTTTCTAGCAGCAGGCCAAAGGGGTTTTGCTCACTGCGATAGGTTTCTGTGAGCTCAAAGGAAATGGCTATGGGAAACTGCTGGGAGTCAGCATCCAGGTGAATGGTCTGCCTGGCATAGGCTTTTCCCGCTAGGGGCCTTTTGGATGCATCCAGGATGACAGAGTCTACCTGCAAGGTTGTCCGGCTGCCGAGGCGGACATAATTTTCATAAACCTTGCCTTTGGTAAAATCACGCACAATCCGCCCGCCATCGGCTTTGCCTACCAGGTGCAAGGCGCTTTCCACGCGCTCTTTATAGCTGGCTGCATCATGGGCAAACATGGTGGAAAGAAAGGTTTTTACATGGTTACGGGCCTCATGGAGGGATACTTTCCGCTCCGTTTGCGCTAGGGCAGCAAAGCTGCCAGCCTCGCTTACCACATACACCTTTTGCTTATGCTTCTCATCTTGACTTAAGATATAGTAGACGAGCAGTCCATTGAGCAGAAAGGCACCGATTAGCGTGGTGAGCAGTACCTGCTTTAAAGCCAGAAAGCTTTGGTGATGGTCTTTAACAGAGGAAAACATAGGATAAGGAAAGAAGATTGAAAAATGAACGGATGAATGATTTTCTCAGATGGGTGATTTTCTCAGATGAATGATTTTCTCAGATGGGTATTCTCGTATGGTAATTTTTTTTAGCGTATGCGAGAGAAGTGTTATTCCCTGATAATTACTCCCTATAACATTACTCCCTATAACATTACTCCCTGATGGGAATACGCTGC
This sequence comes from Rhodocytophaga aerolata, assembly GCF_030503435.1. Taxonomy (GTDB): domain Bacteria; phylum Bacteroidota; class Bacteroidia; order Cytophagales; family 172606-1; genus Rhodocytophaga; species Rhodocytophaga aerolata. The sequence goes on along the minus strand of NZ_JAUKPO010000022.1, from coordinate 115,838 downwards.
GAATGCCCTCCTGCCTGCGCGGGTGTATCGCCTCTTGTTCCGTCACGAACCGCACTGGTTAGAGCAGAAGTCGCCGCACTACCACCGGATAGCAGGGCGGCCGATCCACCGGATCCTGCAAGGGCCGCGCCTCCTTTCATTGCAAGGGCCGTTCCGGCCGTAGCCATACCGATGACCTTGCTCTGGAATACGCTGCTGCTGGTCTGTCCGATATAGAGTGAGGTCAGGTAGGGCACCATGCAATAGAGAATAGTGATAACAAGGCTGATGAGCAGAAAATCTATGCGCTCCCCGGCCACCGCTGCCGGGGCGCCACTCAGGATAGATACGCGCTCCTTGGTAAAATCCGTATAGAGCACTACGAGGTTATCTAAGATCACCAGGGTGAGGCTCCAGAACTGCAGGGACAAATAATTTTGAAACCACTTGAGAAACAAGCGGCCAAAGCCTGGCAATACGCTTAAGGCAATAGCCATCGGGCCCACCACATACAAAAAGCCTAGCAGGGTCTGGCGGAGCAGTTCAATGAGTTTTCTGGCCAGGGAGGCAATGCCCCCGAGTACCATTGACTGAAGCATCGCCTGCAGGTCGAAGGATTCGATAAAAGCCACGGCCTGATCCACATACCCGGTTAAGCTACTATTCTCGGGATCATTGGGTGATAAGCCACCCTGCAAATCATCTAACTGGGCATAAATGTTCTCCGGCTGAGCGATCATGCCTACAAACCCTTCAATGGCCGAGCTAACGATACCTAGTAGCTCCTGATAGAAATACAGGCTCACCATCAGGATAAATCCCCTTACCAGGGGCGAGTAATCCACCCCTACCCCCCCTGCGGAGGTAAACCCTTTGGCCAGGGAAACAATCAAGACAATCGCTACAAAGGTAGGCACAATAAACACACAGCTGCGGATGATGATGCCTGAAAGCTCTAAAACAGCTTGCAGGAAAGAGGGATTGGCTGACATATTATTCATGGACAAATCCTTCCTGATCACTGGATCGTTCTTGATGTTCGGATCGTTCTTGATGTTCGGATCGTTCTTGATGTTCGGATCGTTCTTGATCCGTAGATGCCTCCTGCGCAAAGATTCCTTTCTTCAGCCCTCGGTCCTCTACATACTGATTGACAGCAAAGCTAATATTGCCCTCATAGCGCCTGGTGAGCTCCCTAAGGTAATTACGCTCCATAGGCTTGGAAGAGAGCACGGCATCTAAATGCGGACAAACCTCCAGGCAATATACCTTACTTATATCCCCCTGCTTGATGAACAGCTCGCGGTAGTCTGTCCCTTTACGCATCGAATGGATCTTGTCTACCTCATGGGTGGTAAAGCCTAGCTGTTTGGCTACCTTCGCTACCTGATTTTTGTCTGTATGGTTTAAGATAATCTGCGTGGAAGCATTGGCAAGGATGGCTGCACCTACCGGACTATGGGTGATCTCATCTATGCCCTGGGTGATAATGCACATCGAGCCGTTGTTCTTGCGGATCGTGCGATACATCGATTCTACCCAATCGCCCATGGAATCAGAAAGCATGCTCCAGGCTTCATCCATGTAAAGGTACTTAATCACCCCTGGGTATTTGCGGATCTGATCTAAGGCAAGCTCGGTGATGAGCATAGAAATAAGCGGATATAGCGTGGGATCTGACTTGATTCTGGCCATATCAAAGCAGACGAGTGGATAATCGGAGATGTCCATCTCGCGGCTTGCATTGAGCACATGCTCATAGGTCCCTTCGACAAAAGGCGAGAGTACGATGAGAAACTGCGGGAGGTTAAAAAACTGCATCTGCTGCCTGTATGCCTCCTGCCCCTTCTTCTCTTCATCCATTCGCTTTAGATACTGGTAAAATCCTTTCAGGGAGGGCAGTTCACCAGTATGCTCATGACCCGTATGCTCATGACCCGTATGCTCATGACCCGTATGCTCATGACCCGTATGCTCGTTTAGATAGGCATAATAGGCAGGAATGATGCGCAGCAGGATGGCCCGCTCGGCAGGGGTCAGGGGCGTTTTGCTACCGGCCCCTTTCCATAATATGGCAAGCAGGGCGGTTAGAAAGTTGATCTTATCCCCGGATACCTGGTATCTCCCCTCCTGCTTATCGAGCAGAAAGGGGTTAAAGGAAAGCGGATGGATGATGTCGTATTCAAAATACGCATCGAGGCCCACTAAGCTCTCCATCACGTTTTTATAGGTGCCGCCTACATCAATAATGATCTGCCTTGCCCCCCGCTCATAGCGCTGGGTGATAAAACTGCCCATCGTATAGGACTTCCCTGATCCGGAAGGGCCAATGGTGAGGCAATTCTGATTGTTGAGCGAGGTATTAAACAAATTCACCAGGAGCGGATTGCGGAAGCGGTCACAGAGAAATTCGCCGGTTTTATCCGGTTGGTAGCTGGTCGTAAAGTTAGCATAGCAGGCGGCATAATCTGCCGGCATTAATAGCCACCGGTCTGGCAGCTGATAGCCATTGCCTGGCGCATTGGCAAAAAAGATACTAGCCGCATCGTAGCTTTCAATCATACACTCAGCCCCTGTGAGCTCCCGGAAAGCAGATACGGTCTGATCCAGGTAGCCTTTCAGGAGCTTATCACTCGCTTCAAACAGGGTTACTGAGAGGTTCATGGAAACAAGCCGTTTATTGTTGGCCCGGATACCGGCTGTAAAGGCATCGAGTTCTACAGATTTGAGCTCATTATCCTGCGTGGAAAGAAAGCTCAGCGAGTTATTGATCTTGCGCTCGGTATCCAGCGTTTTGAGCCGTTTCTCGGTGTCTTCGATCAGGATATGCTGCGAGAGCATATGCGGGAAAGGCAGTCCGCTGGTCAGTGGATAAATAAACGGAGAAAGCACGCCATAGCCATTTTTCAGGCATGGATGCACTGCTGCCCCTTGCCCTTTCAAGCTGGCAATCCTCACTTTCTTTTCTCCTACGCTAAGGCCCGACAGATGATTAGTTATCCCGCGGACAAACCCATCCGGTGAGTGATCAAACGCAAGATTGAAATACTGGGTATATAGCCCGGCCAAGGCTTCCCCTGGGAGCCGATGCAGGCGGATATCTGGCAGGGTCTGCAGGCTCGAGGCAAACTCACTGCCGATGGTTTCTGCTTGCCCCATCCGGGTATCTATGTTTGCAAAAGGATCCTGCAGCATGGATTTCCCCAGGCCAGCAAGCAGTGTATTGAGGGAGTTGGTTTTAAGTAGTCTTTCTGCCGGAAAAGAGATAAACAGGTAGCTTTTGTGAAAAAGCATTAACCGGTCGAGAAAATACCCGGCATTTTTCCTTTGAAAATAAGGCTTATCGGCTACCTGCTCCCTATAGGGATGATCATAGTAAATATCTGTTTTCTGGGCAACCGTGCCGCAAGGCAAGATTTTGAGCGCGCCGCTAAAGGTGGCGTTGAGCAGATCATATTCTGGCTCTGACCATTTTTCCATCTCTGCCCCCTGCAGCTCAAAGCCAAGGGCCACCCGGCCATCTTTTAAGATCAGCTTGTTCTGCTCGATGCTATAGAGTGGATAGATAGCCGCTAGAGAGACCGCCCTTTTTGGGCGTTTACCTGGATGTGACATAGGTATTAGAGGTATAGGGGTGAATGACATGTGGCTGCCTGAAATGAAAAGAGAGGGCAGCAAAAAGGAAATGAGGGTGCCCCTTGCGGTTGATGAACTTCATCAGCAGATAGAGTCCGGCAATAATGGCTACCGTAGCAAGGTAATAGTACCTGGATACGGGAAAGAAAAGGCTGCCGATGCTGCCAAGCAGCACCAAGGCAATGAGCAGAGATAGCAGCAGCAGCAGATCTGTCAGGGGCATTCCCAGAATAAGGCTTTTGCGCTCAAGGGATTTGTAGGTTTTCATCGGCTGAGTAGTTATCCGGCGAAGGTGCCAAAGATGCCTTGCAGGTCTTCTTTGAAAATGGTGAATGCCAAAAAGACGATCACGCCCACAATCAGCTGACCCAGGCTTCCCATGGCCCCTGGGTCATTGGTAATGAACTTTCGCACAGTGTTAATCAGGCCGATGGCCAGCACGATGATGAAGATGATGTTGATGGCTAAGATGACAAAGCCTGAAAAATTTTGCAAAGCCCCAGTGGTGGCTTGCAGGAACAGTGATCTGATAGGCATACAATGAATGGTATAAACGATTAGGAATAAACTGTTTTCTAAAAACACTTAATGCCAGCCCTGTAGAATCAAGCCCTAGGCGTCAAAGTTAAGAACAGCCGTTAGGGGTCGGCTTTCTGCAGGGGCAGGCCCTTCCGGCACCGGATGCTGCGTGTTGGTGTGCGCAACCGGGGCAGGGGCGGCTACAGGCGCTGCAACTAGCTCTTGTCCCACTTGCTCTTGCCCTACTTGCCTTGGCAGGTGATAGGTTTTATAAATAATCGGCGAGATGGCTTCCCCTCTTTTCTTTGCGCGCTGATACCTGTATCCAAGCAGCAGCCATCTCGTGAGGCAACAGAGAAGCAAAGCTAGGCAAAGAAGCAGATACATAAATTGCATTTTATTACTATTTAATCAATCACCTTACTTATCTATCACCTCTTCTTCAATAAGCCATAAATGAATTATTTGCTTATATTTACAAATATAAAGTGTTATTTCAGTAAAACAAAACGGTGTTAATGGCTAGAGTATCAAATATAATTTTTCCAATAAAATTTACCTGGTAATCACTTTATTTATAGAAGCCTTTTTTATCTTTTTTCTTCTCTTCTAGTGAAAAGAAAGCAAAGCCCATCAAAAATTATTTTTTCATTTTTTTTATTGCCTTCTAGCTATCCGGGCTGCCCATAGGGGTAAGATGTCCTTTCCCTGGTCACAGCACCCCTTGATCGGCCATAGAGTAATAGCCATCTGTGGTAAGAATCAGGTGATCCAGGATAGGCAGCTCAAGCAGGGTTCCAGCCTCTTTGAGCTGCCGGGTGATGGTAAAGTCTATCCGGCTTGGCTTGTTATTGCCGCTTGGGTGATTGTGGGCCAGGATCAGCGAGGAGGCTTTGGCTTTGAGGGCAGTGACAAAAACAAGCTTTGGATCCATCACACTGCCGGCTATGCCTCCGCTGGAGAGGAGCGCAACACCTAACACGTAGTTTGCCCGATCCAGCAGCAGGATGCGAAACTGTTCATAGAGGCAGATGGTATCTTTCGGCCAGAAAGGACGCAGCACCAGGTAAGCATCCTGCGCGCAGGTGATTTTACGCCGGGAACGTTTAGGTCCCTGACAACGGTAAACGAGCTCAATTTCGGCAATGCCGTGGGTGGAAGACTTGCGTTGATAAGGGTTTCGCATAGATGAATGCTCTTTCATAGATTGATGTTTTTTCATATAGATAGGTGTATGACTAGATAGTTTTTCATAGACGTATGGTATTGCATGGCTTGATGGGGTTATTGACGCAAGCTTGATTACCTGCACGGCCTGAAAAAGAGGTTTTCCGCGATGGGAGAACTATTCTTGTAGAAGAGTATATGGCGGGCAAAGGTTGCGCTAACAGCCCACATGCCGCTAGCAGAAGAGCACTTGAGGGAAGCCTTTCTGGCAGGCAGTTTCTACCTCTACCTGCTCTGGTATATTTTTTCAAACAGATCCAGCTCCTTGATTTTAGTCAGAATGAACCGGTACTTGGCTCTACCCAGCGTGATGAGCTCACTGCGGTGATCGGTATGGACAACAAACAAGCGGTCAACGGTTTTAGAGACGCCAATAAGCGTGATCTCACTGGCCTTGACACTATCGGCATAGAAAGCCATCTGCCGGTCATACTCATAGCGGAGAATGCATGCGCGGAACTCTTTTTCACTGCGGGCACTGGTGGTTTTCAGGTCCACTACCCGGTTTTGTCCTAACACATCCAGTTTGCCTTTACAGGCTACCCCGGTATAGAAATCCTCCCAATACACTTCCTGCTCCCTTGAGCCTTCCAGCAAGTGCATGCACTCCGGGTCCTGCCGGATGCGGTAGAGGCAACGCTGCAGGAGCTTGTGATGTTTTAGGGCATAGCTGCTACTTTGCAGCAGATGCGGCTCAAGCAAGGCCTGATGCAGCAGTGTTCCAAAATCAAAGGCCTTGCTCGCTTTGCGGAAAGGCAGGCCCATGATCAGGTGCTTGGCAATATAGAGATCACTATTGGAAATACGTTTTATCTGATAATACATAGAAAGAGGTGACTGATAGAAGCAGGTTACTGACAGAAGGTAGGTTACTGATAAACTGATGGATGACTATATCATGATTGATGACACGATGATGAGTGATGGCACCTATATAGCTTTCTAGGCAACCGTTTGCAAAGGGAAACAAATAGTCTACCTGGCTTCTGCAGCCTTTAAAGGTGGCGCTAGAAAATAATGCCAGAAGATCAGCAGGTAAAGGAGATAGTGTAGCCGGAAGAGGTCCTATGGCCGAAAAGAGCGAAAGAACAGGCAACCATCGGGGTAAAGGGGTGGCGAAAGAAAGGAAAGAGAGCAAGCCCTCTTTCCTTATCTTGATAGATCGGGAAAGCCCCTTTTAGGCTACCTGCCCGGCTGTGGATGAAAAATCTTCCGGGAGGTAATAGTTGTAGAAAGCCTGCAGCTGGCAGGTTTCTGAAAGAGTTTCCAGCCGGTAGATCTTCTGCCTTCCCGCATATCGCTCCAGCTCCCGGCGATGGTCTTCTGAAAGCAGTTCTTCGATTTCAAAGCTGGCAATATGGTAGGTGGCGGCAGGCTTTATTTTCTCGTTTTTCTTTTGGATAAACCTTGCCAGCAGCACTACGCCAGATAAGGTAACGTCCTCATAGAACAGATCCTGGGCAAGCTTTTCCAGCGCTTCGCGGCTATAGCCATGAAACAGGATAGCAGACAAACAGTTTTTATCATCGATAAAAAAGAGCTCTACCCATTTTTTGTGCCCTAGCTGCAGGATGTCATCTTCGAAAAACCGCCAGGCAATAGGAGTAAAACGCAGCGTGTCCCCTACCGGATCCGTTCCGTGGATAGTGAATTGCCCGGCTTTGGCATCCGCCCTATATTGCTTGGGCCTGCCTTCCAGGTAGCGGATATCTTCTCGGGATACAGCTGTTATGGCCTGCTCTGAGGAGGCTACTGTCTGCCCTTGTGAGGGGTCTATGGCCTGCCCGGTTGCTTCTAGGTTCGTTTCCTGGCCATCGGTGACCATCTGCTCTTTTTCGGATTTAGCTTTGTTGTTCATGGGTATAAGGGTTTACTTGTTTACAAAATGGATTGTTATTATTCAAATAATTGGCAGCAAAAGGTTGCCTGGTAAATAGCTTCTCCCTTGCTGCCTTACGTTTCCAGCACCCTTGCTACTTCCTCCTCTAGGCCTTCTAAGACCATTCCGCTCAGGTAGTCCATAATGCTTGTATCTCCTGCTTTGACATCTTCAATAGTAATCTCGAGGATAGCCGGGGTACCGCCATTGAATGTCCCAAAGGAATCGTAATGTATCTCTGCTTTTTCCCATAGGTAGCTATAGCAGACGGTAAGGCCTTGATACAGGCCCGATGCCAAAGAGTAGATCATAACGAAAGGTGAGGGGTTGGAGGGAGAAGTAAAGAAAGAAACAGAAAGGGATAGAAACTTCTTATCTAGGGGTTATCCGCATGGGCTACCGGCAGTTACTCGTGTAAGAGCAGGATGAGTTTCTCTTTAGATAGCTTGGCATACCAGTTTCTAAGCTCTCCGATAGCTTCTACAAGGGTGGTGCCCTCGGCATGAATAAAGTGGTTTTGCTCTTCTACACAGCAATTCACATACAACCGGATATAGGGCTTTTCTGCCTGGTCCCATAGACCAAATTCTACTTTATAGGCGGTGACATCTTCAAAGGTAGAGACCGTTTGGCAAAGCTGCCGGCGGGCCTCGGTGATGGATAAGGTGTGCATACTCGTTTTTTGGTTTTGTTGAGCGGTTTATTAACGATATCAGCTATCGTGCTTTGTTGATCTATATAAAGATAGCAAAATCACTCGAATTATACAAATATATTTGCATAAAATATCCATATTATTTCATATTTTTTAGCATAAATTGACGCAAAAAATTGCCTCTTTAGGTCTTTATTACTAAATTTTCATATTTTTTAATGATTTTTATTACATTTTTTTTTGTAGTAACAACCAAGCATACATTCCACCCTCATGCTTTTAACTTTTTCCTTGCCCCGCTGCCACTGCTACACCCACCCTCACAGGGGATACCATGGCTTTTCTATCAGGCTATGCAAGGACGAAACGCTTTGGTAAGCGTTCGGCCAGGCGAATCCTTGCATACCCTGATAGAAAAGCATATCTTGGGTGTGTAGCGGCAGCGGGGCAAGGAGCCTTACTGCCGGTAGGCTCTCTATCGAGTGAGTCTTTCGTGTGGGGAATTACTTACTTATGCAGGAAAGGGTTCTTATACAAAATGGTTCCTATATGAATGTGTTGCGAAAGGATTCTCTCACCTAAGATGCAAGTAGTGCAAGAAAAGTAGCCTTCAGGATAGGGTAGCTACGCATGCGCATCTATAGGCTAGCGGTAGACAAACTTACTTTTATAGCCATAGATTCTGCTGGGATTATGTACCTTATTACCTAGAAATACAAATAAATTTGCAATCCCTTTACTTTCTTTCTACTTTTACCTTTAGAAAAATCATCACATTTTATGGATATTGCAGACCGGTTACAGGAATTTTTAGATTACCTAGGGCTCAATACGCATCAGTTTGCCAAAGAGCTTGGCTATGAGCGCTCTGAGAAAATCTATGGTATCCTGCATAAAAAGTTCAAGCCCAGCTATGATACCCTGATGGATATCCTGCTGCGTTTCCCAGAGCTTTCAGCCGAATGGCTTTTTCGGGGAGAAGGCGAGATGTTTGTTAGAAAAGAGCAGGTTAGCCAGCAGACCTTTGAAGTGGGGTTGCTGAAAGAGAAAGTTAAAAGCCTGGAGTCTCTACAGACGGAAAAAGACAAGCAACTTACAGATAAAGAGCGAATGATAGCTATTTTAGAAAAACAGGTAAATCTATTGGAAAAAATGCTTTCTATTCCTAAATAACTACGTACAAACTAAGAATGAATAGCCCAAGAAAGACAATACTGCTTATTGATAATGAGCTTAGCAAAACATTGCATATGTATTTATTCTTGCAACTGCCCAAACCTATTATCTCTTTCCTATTTCTACCCGCTCCTATTTTCTAAGCACCTCATAGTGTGGCTTGAGTGCCTTAGTAATCTTTTCCATTACTTCCTTAAAGGAAACCACCTGGTTTATCCCTGCTCTTTTCAAGAAAGCCTGCCATTGTTTATGTCGGCTAGAATCCTCTGAAAAAGCTTTGGTAAACAAACTGTGTGAGTCCTGGTAAGTGGTCCCCCTACGCAGGCAAGTTTCCCTAATTGCCGCTGCTACTATTCCTTCCTGGTAGTCTGCTCTTTGCAAGAGCTGATAAACATCATAAAAATCTTTCATGCGGCTGTTAGCAGCCCCTAAATCAAGCATCGCTTCAAACTTTTCTGCAATTACTGACTCTACTGAATAGGCCCACACCTTAGGTGGTTCCATTTCCAGTAACGTAGGATAGCTAATAAGCATCGGTGAGGGAATTACAGCGTCTCCAAAGCCAATGTCTACTTGTATGCGTTGCCTAATGCTTTCTAATCTAGCCTCCAGATGAATACGAATGCCCTGATAGCCACCTTCTTTATTGATCTGCTCAGTTTCCATGGGCTGTTCAAACAACACCCTATCATCTGGATAGGGAATCGCGGCCAGCCTTCCAAATATTTGCTTCAACGTTTCTGCATCAGCTGATACATTTATTCCTAGCAAATCAACATCTTTGGTAGGTCGGCTTTTGAGTCCTTCCCAGGCATACAGTAAAGCACCCCCTTTTAGGCAAAAATGGCGTTGATACTCAGATTGGGATAGTCTGAATAACAACCTTTCCTGAAAATACCGAATGAGTACCAACTGAAAGGTCTGCCCTTCTTTTTTTGAGAGCGTGAGCAACTTTGCCCGGATGGCGGCAGCAGGATTCTTACTCATAAAAGCAAGGCTAAGTAATCATGCAGAATCTTCTCCACCCGTAGCAGTTTTGCATAGGTCAGCAGTTTTTCTAGATCCCGGTCTTTTCTTTTTAGATAGCTTATCAATGTCTCTCTTACCAGATCTGCTCCCATCTTACTGCGGTATTTGATCACATCACAGAGGGTTTTTTCCATCTCATAAATAGCTATATGATTGGGACTAACAGCTTTTTGATCCAAAGGCAATTGAGATATTCCAATTTGGTAGGCTTTCGGGCTCCAATAGTAGAGTTTGATGGGTGGATAAGCAGGAAGCGTTATTTTTCGGCTTCGCTCGATGGCTACATGGTACTGGTGAGGAATATAGGTTGTTAATTCATAAAAAGCTAAGGCAGAGTAGAGACAGAATACGCCTTTAGGCACCATTTGCCCTACTTCTGTCATCTCCTCTGCCAGTATGTCTTCTTGCCACCGGTAGAGCCCGCGGCTGATTTTTATTACCTTCCCCTCCTCTTCCAATTTTTGAAGCTGGTAAGGATTAATGCCTGCCTTTTTCACTTCCCTTAGCCTGGCATAGCCTTTTCCCTTTTTGAAAATCGATTCTATTAATGTATGCATATTATTTTAGTTAATTTTACTGCACTTATTAATAAGTGCAGTAAAATTAACTAAAATAGATAGGACAGACAAGTTACTTATCTACTACCTATTCAACGCCTATAAAGACAGATCATATGCTTTATGGGAAGCGCTTGTCACAAGTAGAACTTTCCCTATGATTCTATGGGTGAAAGCGAATAAAAGAATACAACGTTTTACCTATTGCCTATTCTTCGTTGTTTAGCTTCGTTGAAAAGTCCTAGGTAAAGCGCTGTTTAAAAGGGCATCCATTTTACTAGTCCATCTGATAAAAACACAAAAAATGTCATTAAATTAAAAGATAAAATTCAGAGCATTTGAACTTAACTAAGGTGTATGCCCTTTTGGGAGGCAGGCAAGTATTTGATAAACCCTTTACAAGTGAGCAGGACCTGGCTATGGCAGCCTTGATGGGTATCCGTAAATCCGCGCTCCTGCATCTGGCAGGGGCTGTAGATATGGAAGTAAAAGAACTGGTAAACTTTCTGCCAGTAACCCTGCGCAACATCCAGCGATACAAGGATGAAGACCTGTTAAGTGCTATTGTAAGCGACCGTCTTATTGCGATCGCCAAAGTAGTTGAGCGTGGACAAGAAGTTTTTGGCAGTCAAAAGCGGTTCGCTAGCTGGCTGCATGTAGAAAATGCAGGTCTTGGCACTATACGGCCCATAGAGCTTTTGAAAACACACGCCGGTATTGATTTGTTGCTCAAACAACTGGGCCGGATAGAACATGGAATTTTTGCCTGATCCCCTTTTTAATGAATCTATACCGTCTCACTAAACCTATATATGCGGAAGATAAAAGTGGTACAGGTGCTTACCTGTATGGTGGCCACCCGAACCGGCAGGGGACACATCTGCTTTATAGGGCCAGCAATCCTTCACTCGCGGTAGCTGAAGCCTTCCGTCCATGTAACGATTGCCACCTGGCTAGCTATATTTTCTATGGTTCATTTCTATTTGCCGATCGGCCGCATGCTTGACCTAAGAGAAGCACAAGTAAGCAAAGACTGGCGAGCTAAAGAAGATATTACCCGGCAGGCTGGCCAGGACTAGACTTCATCCCGGGAGTCTATTGGTTTGCGGGCTGCTTCGTCCGTAGTTGGAGACGATTATAACATCTTAATTAATCCGCACCACAAGGATAGTAGCCGGTTAAGGGTCTTGAAAGTTGTTCCCTTTCATTTCGATAAACGCATGTGGAAGAATCTTCCAAGCTGAGTAGAAAGTTTCTATAGTTCTATTCTCTATCATGTCTACATATTAGCTGTATATGGGGTTTTATTCCAGGTAGCCAGGTAGCCAGCTAGCAGGCAGTTCACTCGTCTCAGGCTTATATAGGCTAGGAATACACTCGATTCTTCCCAGATGATGAAGCAGTTCATCCCTTCCAATAGAAGAACACATCAGCTCTATTGGTTTTCTTTCTCCCAAAGCCCGGCTAGCTGAGTGCAGAAAAGAGGAAAAATCCTCTAAATTTCCATATACCTCCATGCCTCTGGCAATTACTTTGGCAATATGAAATGTTTTTTCTGCCTCATCGTTAGAAAGTGTTCCCTGAGCCTGGAAACGCCTTTGCAGTGTACGTTCACAGATACCAAGCATATCACTCATCTGTTTGTTTGTGAAGTTCATTAAGCGCCCAATAGAACGCAGGGCATCAACTGGTATTTGCTCGCAACGACAGAGCTCCATAAAATCCAGGCTGTTGCCAATAGGCTCTTTGATTACCTGCCTGCCACCCATTAGCTCAACCATTGTTTGTAGTAGCATAATCCTCCTTTTGTTCAACTAAATGTTTCTAGCTATTTAATAGTACATACAACTAGTACATATAACGTTGAATGTACTATATAGCATTGTAATATATAACGAAGACCGCTACTTAGCAAAAAGGGTTCGTAAAAAGGAAGTACGACTACTATTTCTCAATTGCTACCCTATGTGGCAACATGCCCTATGTAAAATCATATTTTATGTAAAAGCGTGTCTTATGTAAAATCATCCATCATCTAGCAGCATGTCTTATCTAGCAGCATGTCTTATCTAGCAGCATATTTTATGTAGCAGGACCTTCTTCGATATCTGGTAAGCGTATCTTTTTATCAATGGTAAGTTTTAAGCGCAGCGCTTGCCGGTTAGGATGATTCTCCGGCAGCAGCTTTGCATATTTCTGCCGCATATAGTCAGGCATCCTAGAGAGCCAGGCGGCCTCGTTACTTGCCTCCTGCATCCGCAGATCTGCTTGTCTTGCCTCCAGGTACTTTGCTTTCCTTAGAAAGTATTCGCCTAAAATCTCAAAGATTACGCCTATAGATAAACTGCCATAAAACTTGCGGCCGGAAAGCTTTGCCTCTTTAAAAGCTAAGATGATATCCTTGATGCTTTCATGGGTATATTTCTCTAAGATCAGGCCGGCTGTTTCAATAATCTCGGCATAGGATAAGCGCTCTTTGATTTTAAGTGAATCAACAAAGGCTTTCAAAATAAAGCAGAGCAGTTTAAGCAGATCTTTTTCTCCCAGCGTTTGCCTGAGCTGAAAAATCTTGGGGGCAGCCAGGGCTTTTTCCATCGTTACCTCCAGCGATATTTCTGAGAGCAGCATCTCAAGCTCCTGATGGCTGCTTTTGAGCAGTTCACTTACCGTATTTTCTTTCAAAATATGCATCAACTGCCGCTCCAAGCACGGAGTAACTGTTTTGAGCGGAAGCGTGGCGGGAGGTTGATTTTCCATAGCTTGCAGGTTCATGGGTAGGTTGGGAATAAGTGACAAGTTTTCCTTCTTTAAAATCACGCAGCATCCAGTTTTTCACCGTCGCAATCCAGTCTTTTTTCCTAGCCTGCTTACTTTCTGACCAGTTTTTGACAATCTCATAGTAGTATTCCAGGTTGGCTCCCTCATAGTCACTGCCGGCAAAGGCTTGCACAAACAAGGATTTGTCATTATAAAGCGAATCGCTAAACAGCCGGTCAGGCTTGAGGGCTGCCCTTTGTTGCTTTCCCTTTCCTACAGGTCTTGCTTCTCTTCTATCCTCGCCTACTCTATCTTCACCTGATCTATCCACTCCCAAAAGGTTTTCTGGGGATGCTGCCACGCAGACCGTGCGTGGTCCTGCCTGTTTGCCACTGTTTGCCTGTTTATTGGTAGACGGTGATGAATCACCGGTAAGCATGGAGAGGTTTTCTGTTTGCTTAGCTATACTTGGCTCTGCTGTAAGATCAATTGGCAGCTGAGAACTCTCCTGTGGCTGCACCAAATTACCCATTGGTTGTGTCCAATATTCTTTTCTTTTTGGCGCAACATTTTTCTTTTCACTAGAAGATACCTGTTCGTCTGAGGAGTCACTTACTAGTTCTTTATTAGTAGAAAAATGAATAACTGTATCATCCACTAGTTGATCTTCAATTCTATTCTCTTCCCTTGATTTTGCTTGCCTTACTATATACTCTTCTTTAATAGTTTGCTCATTTACTGGTTTAGAAGTTTGTTCTTTTATTAGTTTATAAGTTTTATATGGGGCATCTGCGCCGGCAGTGCCTGGGTTTGTGCCTGGGCCGTGGATTAGACCTGCAGAAGTATCTGCATGGGTCTCTGCACTATCCATTGCCATGACAGTGCTTTGCTCTTGCTTTGGTAGCTGCAAGCAGTTTGCTTTGGCAAAAAAGGCAGTCCACTTCTCTGTATACAGGCTGATCTGGCGGGATTGATACTGGTTTTTAGCAAGGCTCCTCTGCTTAATCAGTCCCCAAGCCTCCAGGTCCTTGAGGGAGTTAATATAAGTCTTATAGCTGCCGATGGCAGAAAAAAACATCGTATTCTCAGTCGGCAAACCAAAGGTTTCTACGCTCCAGCCTACCTGGTTTTGCAGCTCGATGATGCGAAAAAACAGCGCCTGGTGGGCTGTCCGGCACCCTCGTTGCATGGGCTCACAGGTGGCCATCTGCTCATAAAAAAAGCGGGTCAGCAAATAACTGTTCATAGCTTTTTAGATTTAGTTTGTTTGTTATTGGGCTTCTCTTCTCCTTTATCCTGCGTGTTCTGCTTATGCTTTTCAAGCATGCGTTCAATATCCTCATAGGCATAATAGATCACGCCCCCTACTTTGGTATAAGGCAGGGTGCCATTAACGCGAAGGTGTTGCAGGGTACCCGGGGAAATGGAAAGCAGGGCGCGTACCTCTGGCGACTTGAGCCATTTTTTAGTCTGAAGCGGGTTTTGGATGAGTAGACACTTCAGTTCTTCAAGCAGTTCCAGCTTAAACAGGTAAAGGTCTTCGGTGGTGATGATTTGTGCAGCCATAGCATTTAATGGGTTTTGATGATGGCTACAAAGAGAGGAAAAACTCTTTACTAAAAACAGTTAGAGGGGTTGTACAACCTTTTTGTAAAACTTTGAAATATAGCTAATTAAAGCTAAATTTTAGTTATAAAATAGTTTACTTACCGAAGAATTATTGGTATATTTATCTAGCAAAAGAAAGCAAAACCAAACGTTTACCAAGCATACGTTTGAGGTAGTTAGTGCAGGTTCGGCCTTCCTATCTGGATGCATTGACACTAAAATTACATGCCCTTATTGCTCTTATTGCTAAAGTTATAGTTATTACACCTGAAGACATGTCTGCGAACGTAAAGAAGAGGCAACTAGATATACTGAGTATGCCTGCGGCCCACCTGCCTGTCATTGACGAGCTTATTAGTTTTATGCACGCATGGCAGATAGCTAACCTTGAGCAGCTGCTTGTCTATAGCGCTCCGGAATTACTTAACATGGAAGGATTCGGCTACCGCTGTTTAAAAAGCCTATACACGCTGCTAGAAGCTAACGGCTGTGAGCACCTGCTCAAAGAAGAGTAACCTATTTTGGGAAAGGTTCATCCTTTTGTTTTATTGATATGGTTGAGTAATTTAATCACCACTTCCTTTACCACTTTTCTAGTTGACTCCTCCACATTATAATATTTGTTGCTTAGTGTATGAATTGATATGGTTTCCTGCCGCTTACTGCTAAAACTGCTTTGCAAGAACCTAAAAAGTTCATTTCCACTTTTAACCCCAATTACCTCTGTTTCCTGTAGGATTCTAAACAGGTAGGCTAATTGCCCAACAGAAAGCCCTGTGGTTAGCTTACTGATTTCTGCATAGGATATTTTTAGCTCATCGGCTTGTATATGCAGCATTTTTTCCTGGTAAATAATTTCTTCTGCCAGGTAGTCCAGCACTTGCTCTTTAATTGGTGGCATTGTTTTCTTATACCGCATCTGGGTATGCATGCTTTTTTGCTTGTACACTTTGTTGAGGTAATAGAGCTGTGCAATTTTACTCGTGCCTTGATAGCCTTCTATTGATTTTTCAATTCTTGTAGTCAGGTAGTCAAAAAAATCTAAGGAATTAAAATTCATGGTAAATAAAATATCCAGGAGTGTATCTTCGGATAAGACCTCTTTCGCTTTGAAAGCCTGCTCAAGGGTTGTGAGGAGTTTTTTATGGTAAAAAAGATCTTCATAGCTCCACTGCTCTTGCTCTATTACAGAAAGCATCTTTTTCAGAGGTATCTCCAGGAGTCTACGCAGCGTAGTATCTACGGGGCTCTTCACTAAATGGGTATACACGCTTTGCGCGGTCTTTGTCAGCCCAGCTGCACTGAATAGCCGCTTGTTATAGGGAAGGAGCAGAACTGTATTGATGTAGGAAGTAAAATGGGTTTCCAGGTAGGATTGTATAGATTCAAGGCCCGTATAGAGCATTTTGTAGATATCTGATAGCGAGTAATCCAGGGGATAGTCATAGATACTTTTTCTGCTTTTTTCATCTAGCTGCATGCTAACAGTCTGCAACAATGTCTCAAGGGCTGCTTGATGCGTATGCAGATACAACTTTATTTGCTTCTCTTCACCTAGCGTGAATACATGGCCGGTTAGATTCTTTTTAATTTCGCTTATTTGACTTTGAATATAGGTATGATAAAAATAATAGCTAGCCTCTGCAGGGGTGAGCTCTTCAAATTCTATAGGCTCAAGCAAATCAAGCAGGAAGGCATCCTTAGCTAAATCTATCAGTGAGCTTTGAGTGGATGCTTTTAGCGAAGGAATATGTAGAGAAGCCTCCTTGAGTAGCCTAGCTTTCAAGGCTACATTTGCAGGGCTTGCCCCAGCAGGTGGTACGGTCATGGCAGCCTCGAAAATAATTCGGCTTCTTCGTTGGGTAAGCCCATAGCTGCCATTAGAAGATAATTTGAAATAGAGCAGATGTTGCCTTCCACAATAGGAAAACCGTTGTTTTAAGTACCTAATGAAGCTAGCAACCTCTACTCTATCAGTAAAAGAGCTTAGACCTTGTGATAAGAACTGATCTAATGCGGCAAACTCGTATTTCAACTCTTTATAAGTTTGGGTATGAATTGAAATAAAATTTTCTACTACCCTTTCCAGCAGGTGCGCCCCCGTGCGTCTGCCTGTTAGAAAGTTAAGAAATAATGTAACCCCCCTTGCCTTATGAGCACTAAGGAAATGATTTTCTTTTCCTCATTGAACAGGATGAAGTGACGTGGCGTTTGGGGATCACTTTTCCGGTAAATAACCAGCGTACTTTCCAATTCCTTTTTCCCTTTAGCCACTCTTTGGGCTTGACTTTGGGGCTTTCTTTCGAGTGCTTTGCCAAAAATATGGGTCAGGGGCTTTGCTTCCCAAATCATTTTCGGCAAGTGGTCTGTATGCACATAGCTATTCCAGGGAACCGCCGTGTATTCTTTTAAATTAACTGTATCGAGTATAGCATCAAAAGCCTCTAAGATCTGCCAGTCATATTCCCTGCGCAAGGTATCAACTGCCTGTAGCGTATCAGTTGGGGAGAAATAATAAGCTAGATAGCTACCAAAGAGCTTTTCTTCGCTTAAGTCTTCAAAAGGCGTCCTTTTAACATACTTGCATAAGCGCCAGAACTTGTTTTCTAATTGCCTTTCCCGTTGAGAGAGGCTACTTTTTTGGCAATAAGCTTCCCCGTAAACTAACAGACATAGCGTTAGTTTAAAAAACAGTATTTTTAACATAGCCGTAGATGAATTAGTATAAATTCACTTTTTGAGAATCGTTAGGAGGCAGTTCTTTTTACCTGCTCAGGATGGAGATAAGGCAGTTTATACCTGGGATGAAACAGGTAGTCATGCCAACGCCAGATAAGAAGTGGGTTTCTTTTAAACGTACGATAGAGTATTGTATCACTAGCACCTGGATGGTTGTGCTTAAACTCTTGTAGCACCATTTCTACACAACTATAATTACATCCTTTGAAAGGTCTTTCAGCTGTTTGTAGCTCTCCATTAAAGGTCGAATAAAAGTATACTTTTTCAAGTTCTAAAATTCCTTTGATAGGCGTATAATTGGTTATTAATGCTAAAATCAAAGTCGCAATAAGTATTTTTATTATTGTTTTCCTTGTCATATTCTTTAATGTTTATAATCCTATTTCTTAGTAACAACTTCCTTTGCTTTGCATTGTAAGACCAGCAGTAAGATTTACTTTGGCATCTGGATTTGCCTCTTTGAATTTTCTTAAGTCATATCCTAACTGTCCTGGATTATGTCCTGTAGTAGTAACCATTGCACCTTTATTTTGTGGAACATTCACACCTGCGCTATTCATTATATTGAATACATAGTCTGTACAATTATTCTCATTTAGATCGTAAGGTAATGAAGATAGTTCATCTGCTGTTTGGATAGCAGCTTGAAAACCCGTTGGACTAACATCATAGGTACTACTTATAGTATATTGAGTTCTTCTCTCAGGATTACTATCTCCATTGTTATGTATTTCAGAAGCTGTAGGTAAAAATGTTAGTGATTTCTTACCTATTTGGGGGTAAAAGCCAATTATTTGATTAATAGAAGAAGAGGGATCGTTTTTATTAACCTTTGTGAAACCTATGCATGTGTGGCCAACATTCCCTGTAAATGTTGAAGAAGAACTACTTCCTGGCTCTGGCTCTTCAACATATATGGTAATGCTATAGATATAATCCTCGGATTGAACTGTGCCAAAGCATGCCAAAAAAGCCTTTAAATCAATAGCTGGGTTGTCAATTCCAGGTATGAACAAATCGCTTTCTCCATCCCGGACAACTGCCTGTCTTTTGGTTTCTTCCGACCTGGTATGTTCGTTTTCATACCCGGCTGTATTCTCAACGCCATTTCCGTAACTTACCCCTGTTCCAGCGTTAGCGGCTGAAAGCCCCAAATCGCTACCACTAGAGCCACCTGCACAAACATATACTGTTTCTGCATAATCTAGCCGTTGCCCGGAACAATTTTTATTGATACATACATCCACATAATATTCGATACGTACCTCCTGGCATACCCCACTCACCCGGCTATTTTTTAAATGGGATGCTGGTGTTACCTCTCCTGTTATGTGCCCTTCCGTATATTTCACCCCGCTTAAAAAGTTTTCCTGCCAGTCATACATCATTACCATGCCAGTAAAATGTGATAGTGATTGCAATTGAGTATTTTCTCTAAAGAATTTCGTGCTGCCAATCACTTTCATGATCTGCAAATTGAACCTTCCCTCTTTATCTATGAATAGAATGAGTTTGGTTTGATTGCCTTTGCCTAGGTGATGTTTACTATCGTACTCCAGTGGAATGCTGAGGGCTTCCAGACCATTGGGCAAGCGAAAATTCTGGGCAAACTCCCATAAGAGCTTACGTTTAATAGAATAATTTATTTTGCCTACCGGATCTGGGATTTCTGTTATACTCGCATAGTGCTCCTCATACCATTGCCTCGCCTCTGGTAGGCTAATTGGGGATTTAGTTGACTGGGGTGTTATAGCTTCTTTTTCTTTGCAGGCATTTAGAAAAACAAGAAGCAGAGATAGCAAATAAGAGAGTAAAGTAATACGCTTGTTCATAGCAGTTGTTTGGATTTGTTAGAGAATGATTAATTTTTTTGTAAAACTAGCCACTCACTAACCAAAACTGCTTGATATATATCAAGAAATAGGGCTAGGAAAATATCAGGTTATTTTCTCTTTTTTCTGATCCGGCTCAGCGTTTCTGCTGACATACCCAGATACGAAGCAATATGCTTGTTCAATACCCGGTTAAATAAAGAAGGGCTCGATTTAAATAAGGCCTCATAGCGTTGTTCCGCTGTTTGCATGCGGTGGGATATAATGCGCTCTTCGCTGCGAACATAATAATCCTCGGTAAGTACACGTCCAAAAAAGTTGAACTCTGGAAACTGCCTGTAGAGCATTTGCAGATCTTTATTGGTAATAGAAATCAGAATGGAATCTTCTTCAAGCTCCATATTTTCATAACTGATCCGCTGGGAGAAAAAGCTGTAGACCGAGATAATCATGTCATTCTCTTTCATAAACCAGGAGGTGATTTCTTGCCCATCCATAAAATAATAGGCCCTGGCCAGTCCTTTTTCTATAAAATATACCCGATCACATACTTTGCCCTCTTGTAAAAGAAGGGTTTTCTTTTTTAATTCTTGTTTAGTCAGGCAACGAGTAATAGCCTCTTTTAATTCACCGGATACGGTATTTAACTGAGAAAGAAATACAAACAAAGAATCGTACATATGCATACTCTTTTTTTCTGCATAAATACGACATTGGTGCAGCTATACAAAAAATCGGAATCTATTTCATCCTACAACGATCGTATAGAGTTCTAATTTAAGAACTCTCTTATTACATTTTAAGTATATACGTGTACTTACTTTGTTGCTATTACTAGTACTAGTTAGCTGTACTGCTTAAGAAAGTAGAAATATTTCATGCCAATCTGTAATCATAGTATGCTCTCTGCTCACATATTTGTGCAGCAACAACTTATTATTTACCCTATTATCTATTACCTTCCGATGAAAACTACCTTAAGTTAAAGCCTACAAAGATTAAAGTTATGCTTTGGATTTATTTAACCTACCATATGCTGTGTGCACTGACAACTTTACTTAGCTCCAATCTATTTTGATTCACTAACCCTCTTTATAATAAACCAATTGCAGAATCAAAGAGGATGCAGCATACTCCTCTGTTTACATTTTCGAGTACTGCCAGGTCTTACGGGCTTTTCCAGCTCGAACACTCTAGACTAATACCAATTGCATTATTAACATACCTATCCTGCTGACAACTAACGCCTATGTTAGCTTTATTATAGCTTTTTTCTACAAAGCTTGTAGAAGTATCATAAATTTCTCTATCAGCTTTAGACAATAGTTCTTTATATAAATCTGTCGTACCCTTGTAGCTTTATATCCATTAATATGGCTGATCCATTAATCTACACTCAAATAATCTTAGATGTTATCTTTTTATAATGGAATAAAAGTAATAATAGTATATGAATCAAGTCAGCATTTGATTTTGCTATAAATTAACGTAAAAAATACTATCTTTCCTTTACATATGTAATTATCATATCACGCCAGAGTAAATAGCCATCTCCGTTTAGATGAACTCCATCTCCACAATCATATTTTTTATTTAATGCACCATTTGCTTCAAAAGCAGTATACAAATCAATATATGCAATTTGCTCCTGTTTGCATAGGAGTTCTAATGCCTTATTAATACTTTTGATCTTGCTATTCGTCCAATAATGAGGTAAAATACTCTGAAAATATATTTTTGTGGCTGGGCTATATTCTTTGATTGAGTGGATTATTTGCCTATAATTATTAACTATAACTTCTTCTGTAAGACTATACGTGAAATCGTTAATTCCTACCATTATAAATAATTTTGCAGGTCTTTTGTTAATAACTTCAGCGAGCCTATCCATAACGTCTGAGGAAGTATTACCTGAAATCCCTCGGTTCAAGATTGTAGCATTTTCAAAAAGTTCTGAGACTTCAAAATGATCTGTGTGAGAATCTCCTAAGAAAATAATTTTGCCTATGCTGTTTGGCATCTTCTCAAATACTTCTGCTCTCATAAAATTTCTATCCCCATGAGTGCGTGTATAGTAACGCCAGTACAATTTATACCCAACAACAGATAGCAAGATGACATTTAACAGAATAGACCCACAAAATAAAAGAAGAATGAATTTTTGTTTATTTATTTTCATATACTTTAATTTACACTTATTTATTGTTGGCTTAATTACATAATAATCTTTGGCCCGGGTTTACTTTTTTCAAGTTAAAGGATAGGTCATGTATCAGGCAAAAAATTTCTCCATTCTCCTCTTCTCAAATGAGCTATTGCTAAAATTAAGTATTTGCTTTAATTTATTTATCATTCATCCTTTCTTAAGCTATGGGCAAGAAGCTAAGACAGTCCCACTTTTTCAACATGGTGTAGCTTCCGGAGATCCTGCAGCAGACCGGGTAATTCTTTGGACAAGGATTTCTTCCCAGCTAGCAGGCAAAATATCAGTTAAATGGGAGATTAGCCGGGATAGCCTTATACGCACAATCTTGCAAAGCGGGCAAGTAGTAACTGACTCTTTAAAAGACTATACAATTAAAATAGATGCTGCAAAACTCTCTCCTGGGCAAACCTATTACTACCGCTTTTCTACCATGGGCAGCTATTCGCCTATAGGACGTACAAAAACAACACCCTTGCAAAATGTAGCTAACCTAAAGTTTGCTGTCGTCTCCTGCAGCAATTACGCTGAAGGCTATTTCAGTGCTCTGGACCGCATTGCTGATAGAAAGAACCTGGATGCAGTTATTCACCTAGGAGATTATATTTATGAAGGTACGGAACGGGATTTTGATCAAAGGGGTCGGAAGGATATAAAGAGCATAGATAATCCCGGCAGAAAAAAAAACAAAGCCTGGTGGCTTTCTTATTATCGCGAGCGGTATGCGATCAGTCACCTTGATTCGGCTTTAAACCGGGCCCACCAGGTGCATCCCTTTATCTCAGTCTGGGATGATCATGAAACAGCCGATAATGCGCATCGAGATGGGGCAAAAGCCCATAACCCACTAACAGATGGATCCTGGCAAGAACGTAAAGAAGCGGCCCGTCAAGCCTATTTTGAGTGGATGCCTATCCGGGGAAATGGTCCTTCTATCTACCGGTCCATCAGCTATGGAAATCTCATGGAGCTTTTTATGCTCGATACAAGGCTTGAAGGCCGGGATAAGCAAATCTACGATGCGTCCAGTAGTGCCTTGTATGATCCTGATAGAACCCTTCTAGGTAGCAGGCAAAAACAGTGGCTGCTTACTAAACTTAAAAGCTCTACGGCTCAATGGAAAGTTATCGGAAACCAGGTGATCTTCTCTCCTTTTTATGTAAGCTGGGCTAAGATTGGGCCTTTTGCCTCTCAGGTCACAGGGCTTGAAAATAACCTGCTTGATTACTGGCAAGGGTATCCACTTGAGCGTGACAGCATTCTAGAGTTTATCTCATCCAATCGTATTGACAATGTAGTAATTCTTTCTGCCAGTATGCATTGCTCGCTAGCTTTTGATGTATCGCTGCGGCCAACAGATGAGAGCCGAATGGGCGAAAAAGCAACCTATCAATCAAGTGATGGGAAAGGATCTCTTGCCGTTGAATTTGCCACCCCAAGTATCACCTCTGCTAACTTTGATGAGCAAATTGGAAGTGTGATGACAAAAGCTTTTGAGGAAAGAGTGAATAAGCCTCTTCCTCCTCCCTTTAATTTTAATCCCAACCCGCATTTAAAATTTGTGGACCTAACCGAACATGGTTATCTACTGCTAGAAGTGTCAAAATCTAAAACGCAGGCAAGCTGGTATTTTATTGAGGATAAGTTTAAGAAAAATTCAAAAGAAACACTTATTGAATCGCTTCATACGCTTGATAAACAAAATCATTTCAGTAAATGAAGTCAAAATAACCATTCTTTGCTTTCGTATGATTTATTCGTTATTTTATTGAATTTTAAGAAGTAAAGGCAAAATAATTAATAAAAAAATACCTAGAATTAGGTATTTTTTTTTCAAAATCTAACCCATATTTTTGATAGTAGTAAGACAATCCTTACATAAAGATTATTTTAAGATAAGGGTCAAAAAAGATTTGACCAAGTATGCTTTTTTTCTTTCTGTTTAGCATTTATCCTACGATCACCAGCACATAAAATTTATAGTAATTTTAAAAATTGTTGTTTTGTATTATTGTAAAATCTAGTTTTATTCCTAATATTACAGATCAGCTCTTCATAAAAACTTTCCAGCTCTTAATTTTAATCAGTACCTGTCAGACTCTTCAAAAAAGTGTGACTTATAGGTATTGCTTGTTATTTTAGTATTAAACAAACTTGAATTTATTATGTAACAATTTTAGCTAATCATAGAATTTTACTATTTGTTCTTTAATTCAGTATATCTATTACTGAACATAATTTGTATTGCCTATTTTGACCTAAGCACTTTAGCTATTATGAAAATCTCTATCATCACTGTTGCCTATAATAGTGCCCTAACTATTGATGCAACGATCCGCTCAGTACTCTCTCAAACGTACAATGACATAGAATATATCCTCATAGATGGCAACTCTAGTGATGGCACCCAAGATATTATTGCTTCGTATGGGCATCCATCTATCCGGTGGATTTCAGAACCAGATAAGGGTATCTATGATGCGATGAACAAAGGCATTGCTATGGCCACAGGGGATGTGATAGGAATACTCAACTCCGATGACTTTTACAGAGATTCTCAGGTGCTTTCCCACGTTGCTAAAGCTTTTCTAAAGACAAATGCTGATAGTGTTTATGGAGATCTGGCTTATGTGGAGGCAAGGGATACATCTAAAATCCTCCGCTACTGGAAATCTGGCCAGTACAAAGAAGGAAGTTTCCTTCACGGATGGATGCCACCGCATCCTACGTTTTTTGTTCGGCGGGAGGTATACAACAAATACAATGGGTTTGATACCAGGCTTAAATCAGCAGCGGATTACGAGTTGATGCTGCGTTTGATCCATAAACATAAAATCTCTGTCGCCTACCTGCCTGAAGTCTTAGTCTTCATGCGGGCTGGAGGCAAAAGCAATCAGAGCCTATCAAACCGGTTAAAAGCCAACCGAGAAGATCATTTAGCCTGGCAATTAAACAACATAAACCCGAATCTACTAACACTAATTTTAAAACCGTTACGAAAAGTTGAACAATTCTTGTTTAATTCCTATAAAACTGAGCTAACCAAACAACTCAATACCTATTCCACTCCTATAAAAGTTGATTATAAAGCAGTATCCACTTCTGTTAATTGATTTCATATGCTTACCCTTTTCACTAGCTTTATCAGCTCTTTTTTAATCACTTACTTTGCCATACCTATGGTATTACGGGTTGCTCGTATCCGCAATCTTTTTGATGAACCCGACAGTAGGAAAATTCATAAAAAAACTATCCCGGCACTTGGTGGAGTAGCTATATTTTCTGGCTTATTTTTTTCAATTATTTTTTGGAGCCAGCCAGAGTTGTTCATACACCTGCGGTGGGTGATTTTATCTCTAGTGATCATGTTTTTGCTGGGTTTGAAAGATGATATAGTCTCTATAGATCCTTACAAGAAGCTCTTTGGTCAGATTGTAGCTTCCCTTTTATTGGTCGTATGGGGAGAGATCCAGATCAATAATCTACATGGATTATTTGGTCTGTATGAATTACTGCCAGCCGTGAGTGTAGGGTTGACCATCTTTGTTATTATTGTCATTGTAAATGCATTTAATCTAATTGATGGCATAGATGGCCTCGCAGGTGGTATTGGAGTAATTGCTTCCCTTATATTTGGTATCTTCTTTTTGCTCGCTGATCATCCCATCTTGTCACTGATAGCTTTTTCCCTGACAGGCGCCTTACTTGCTTTCTTACGCTATAATTTCTCCCCGGCACAGATATTTATGGGAGATGGCGGATCGCTGGTTGTAGGCTTAGTTCTATCTATCTTAACTGTCCGCTTGCTAAATATTGAGGTGATCCCCTTATTTGGACAAGTAATTTTGCCTACACCTGCCATTGCTTTATCCATATTAATTATACCCCTTGCTGATACTTTGCGCGTTTTTATCATTAGAATCTGGCAAGGAAAATCTCCTTTTCATGCAGATCGGAATCATCTGCATCATCAGCTGCTCAATTTAGGTTTCAATCACAGGAAAGCTGCTGGGGTTTTGTATGGCACAAACATTTTCTTTATCATTTTTTGCTTCACTTTTATTGATGCCGAGCTTAACTTCCTATTTTTTATGACGATAACTCTAGCTACCATTTTAAGCCAGATACCTTATGTTTTAAGCAGCAAAAATAAAAAATTAAGCAGCAAAGAGGAAGTCATCATGGATGCTGCTTAACTCAGTTTCTAGGTTATCAAAGTATTAATGTTCTTAAATTAAATCCATGCAACTAATTTCGAATATGAATATAATTACACAAAAATTGAAACTACCCATTCTTGGTTTGCTATTAACCTTCGGAATGTTCTCCTGCCAGGCACTTGAGGAAAGAATACGTCCTAAAAAGGAGGTAGAATTAAACATTCCTGAAACTTTTGATTTTGCCACCATACAAAACGTAACTATCGATTTATCATCCAAAGACGATAAAGGTAATGCGGTAAGTATACCGTATATAGGAATTTATGATAAAGATCCTTCTATGGGAGGTACATTATTGTATGTTACTGGCACAGATACACAAGGGATAGGTACAGATGCTTATTCATTTCCTTCCCACATTAAAAATGTTTATCTAGAAACTAATATTCCAGGAGTAAGTAATGTAGAAACACCTATTGTAAATGAAAGAATTTCTCAATCTTTTATTATACCAGAAGGTACAAAAACTGGAAGGTTAAGTGCTACTGAGGCAGACCCCTACTATGGTTTCGATAATACGCTTAAAGGATATCTTTTGTATGAAGATAACTGGCCTTATAAAGGAGATTTTGATCTCAATGACTTAGCTGTAAAGTATAATTATAATTTCAAAGCTGAAGGGTTACCCCAAGGAAGGACAAGAAAATTAGAACTTATATTTGATGTAGTTGCAATAGGTGGGCAGTTTGATAATGGTTTCTCTATCAAAATAACTAAAGCAAAAAATCAACGCGCATTGACACTAGATGATATTGCAAACATAGAATTAACTGTTAATGGCACTCCTATTTCCAATTATAAAAATAGCTCAGCTGTTTCACAAGAGGATGGTGAAGGAGTACTCTTTGATATTTTTTCTCCAACTAACTTAGCGGCTGATCTTCAAGGTACAGATAAAAACAAACAAACAAATTGCAATTCACTGCCTACAGCAAAATTAGAAATTACCTTTAATGATGATGCTGTTGATAAAGGGTTAGGTATCAGTAATTTGAGATTAGGAAACCACCCTTACGATCCATTCATCTACGTTAATGGGAATAAAGGCAGAGAAGTACATCTAGTAAACAGGACCAGAACGCAAAGAGCCAACAATCTTTATCCGTATACTATTCCTGACAATAGTAATGATAATATTGGTACACCTGTTTATAAAGTTGTAAGAAATGCATCAACTGAACAAAATATGCCTTTCGCCATACTAGTACCTGCAGTTAAGACTAGTGGTAATACTCCCCTTGGATTCAAATTTTTAATACCTCAAGAAAGATCTGCTATTTACCAAAATGATGTATATCCTTCATTTGCTACTTGGGCTAGTAGTGGGGGAGGAAGTAATCCAAATTGGTATTATGAGCCGAAGAATAATACAGTCATACCTTGTAAATAAATAAAAAATTTACGGCCCTCCTTTACCAAAACTTAACACCAGTAAAGAAAGTTACTGGTGTTATCGTGTAGCTTAAACACTCTTAAACACTCTTAAAAACTCTTAAAAACTCTTAAAAACTGGTACTATTAACATGAAAAAACTCTATCCTTTTGCCCTTGCATGTAGCTTTTCTGCTGCACTCTTTTCTTGTCAAGCCCTTGAAGACCGAATCCGGCCAAAAACAACCGAAGTAACTTACCCGGCTGATTTTGACTTTGCTACTGTTAAATCTAGCTCCGTCCACTTAACTGCACTAGGCTCTGATAATGCTCCCTTAGTGCTACCTAATATAAGAATTTATGATGGCAATCCTGCTGAGGGTGGCAATTTGCTGTATCACGGAGCAACGGATGTTGAAGGCAAATTAGCTGTTCATCTACCAATACCAGTGAGTGAAGAAAAAGTATATATTCAATATAATTATACTGGCATAAGCGATGCTGTCCTACCTATAACAAATAGCACTATTACACATCAGGTAAAAGCAGGCAGTAAAAATGGACGGATTGCTGCAGGTGGTGGTGAAAGCATTTCACAAGAATATTATCCTTATATCAATAAAACTGAAGGCCTGCTCATGTATGAGGATAACTGGCCTTTCGCTGGCGATTTTGATCTGAATGATGTAGTAATCAAATACACATTTTTAACTAATGGCATCTATCCTGATCCTGCCAATACCATGTCAAAATTAGTGTGTAAATTTGATGTAAAAGCCCTGGGGGCCACCTTTGATAACAGTTTTCATCTAGAGCTAGATAATATAGATGCATCAAATATCAATCTGATTACCCTCAAGGGTGGGAATGGAAATATTATTTATCAGGGAACCGCTCCAAGCGGGGTGAAATTTGGCGCAAATGCAGCAAAATCAGCTGTCTTTGATATTTTCACAACATCTCAATTAGGTACAGATTTCATTAATACAAAAAATAAGAGCACTAATTGCACTGGCTTGCCCAAAGCAGAGCTTACCATTGAATTCAAGACTCCTATATCTGTAAATAGCACCAGTGTCGTAACCTCTGATTTTCCTTATAATCCCTTCATCAGGGTACAAGGTAAAAAGGATAGAGAAGTCCACTTATCCCGAAAGAATGCTTCGATAGATTCTTCCCCATTTGCAGGCATTGCCAGCACCAATGATAAGAATGCCAATTACAGATATGACAAGGAGAATAGCATGGACACCGGAATGCCTTTTGCGATGCTTGTTCCTGTAAAATATGATTTAAAAGGAGATCAATTTGATTTTACTGTCCGCTATGCCTTAGAACAGGTGCCTATGTATGTGGCCTTTCCTAAATTTGATGAATGGGGCAGATCATCCGGAGGTGAACAACCCTTATGGTATCAAAATTTTATAGATTCTAAAACAATTGTTCCTTGCAATAATTAACTGATTTATTTGATGATTGAAAAAAGCGGACACATGTCCGCTTTTTTGTTTTAAGTAAAATTTATCAAAACACTCTCTTTACTTTTCTAAAATTAAATAATCAAAATCTTATAAATATCTCTATGATAAATCTATACTTTTAGGTAACTATTATTAATGAAACTTATTTTATTGTATTATCCGACTAATGAAAGTTGTTTTACTTAAAACTTCACTTATTTTTATAAAAGAATGAAAGCATTTATGAAAATGGGTGAATTATTTATTTTTTAACTAATATGACATTGAATTGTTATAGCACATCTAATGTCTACTTTACTCTTCAAAAACTAAAATGCCATGGTAAGCAAATACACGATAATAAATTGCAGAAAAATTTTTAAGAGAAGAATTCTTGTTTTTCAAACATGGTCCAATGTATACATTACTTTACTATATATTGTCTCTCTTATTATTTTATATTATCCTGTTAGTGGGCAATCATATGTTCCTAACCCTCAGGAATTCGTTGGGCCATTTTCAAGTTGGGTTAATGTAAAAACAAAATATGGTGCCAAAGGTGATGGCACAACAGACGACACCCAAGCTCTTCAAAAGGCTCTTAATGAAATTGGCATAGGCGGAGAAAATAATCCACAGGTACTTTATATACCACCTGGTACCTACCTAATTAGCGCAGGCCTAACCATGTCAAATAGACACTATATTTCAATTATTGGAGAAGATCCAGCTACTACCAAAATTAAGTGGGTTGGTGCTGTTGAAGGCACTATGCTGTATTTAAATGGTGTATCATATTCACGCTTCACTAGAATTACTTGGGACGGCTCAAGTAAAGCTAATACAGCCATTGCACATAAATGGGATGGTTCTACTGGTTTTGCAGTAACACATAATGAACATGCAGATGAGACATTCATGAATGTAGGGCATGGTATAAGGGGGGGCAAACCACACATGATGGATGCAGAAACCTCTGTTCTGCGATGTCGTTTTATCCGCAACTCTATTGCAGGAGTGAGCATTGAAAGCTTCAATGCACTAGATTGGTACATATGGGACTCCTATTTTGAGGATTGTAGAGTAGGTGTTACAAATGATCCACCTACCGGCGGAGCAGGTAATTTTCATGTATTTCAAAGCATCTTCAAACGTTCTACTTACGCTGATATCAGCATGCGTAACACAATGTTTTTTTCCATTAGGGATAACTACTCCATTGGCTCAAAGGCTTTTTTTGTGGGTGAACCCATTGGTCAAAACGGAGGCCCTATTACATTACAAAATAATATCATCTTAGATCCCTTAGATCAAACACCTATACGATTTTATAATAAAGGTCCTATTACATTACTTGATAATATTGTTAGAAGCCGCGAAGGCCAAATAGGGCCAGTAGTAACTTCTGAAGGAGATTTAATGACACTTGGAAATACTTTTACTGTTCCAAATCCTATTTTTGGAAAAGAGAAATGGATAACTATTGATGATATAGTCCAAACTCGCAATGTGATTAACCCTGCTGAGCCAGCTTTACAGGCTACTCCAGTCAAAAAGAATAGAAAAATTTTTGAATTACCTGCTGGCTGGGTAGATGGTATATTTCAAAAAATAGTTGACTCAGCAGCAGCATTAGTTGGACAACGCCCAGTAATTCATCTAAAACCTACAGGTTTTGCTATTTCTAAAACAATTGTAGTACCATCAGGTACAGATATTCAATTCATTGGAGATGGTTTTCACTCTCATATTTCCTGGTTTGGTCCGGCAGGAGAGGATGTGATGCGCTTAGAGGGAGCTGATCATTTAGTACTAGAAGAATTCACCATTCGCGGAAATTACAACCAACGGGGAATAGGCCTGACTGTGAAACACAGCGACCAAGTAGGAAAGCAAATATTTATGCAGGGAGTAACTGTGTGGGATGGTAAAGAATTGGGAGTCTCTATGGAAGGATTTTCTCACACTAATGCAGAATTACATGATTTTAATCATAGAGATAATCCTGGTATCAGCGTAAAACTCATTGGAGAAGGCCCTTCTACAACAGGAAGGTTTACTATTTATGGAGGCTCATCAAGTAATAATATGTTAAGCTATGATGTTGATAATGGAGGAAACCTAATGGCACAGGATATTTGGTATGAGAGTCATTATTCAACTGGCACTAACACATTTTTAAATCTCAAAGGCACAGGGACATTTTCGCTGAATGGCGCACAAATATTTGCCTCTAATACTCCTGATGTCACTATTGCTGTAGATAATTTCAATGGAAAAGCAACCTTTTTAGGTGTCCATATGAATGGGAAGTTTGTAGTGAAAGGAGAAGGCAGTACTACAAACGCTGTAGCTTTAGGTAATCAATTTAATACACAAGGAGCATATAGTAACACTTCACCCTTAGCTAAATCTGCTATGCTAAATAGCCGTATTTATAATAATGGTTCATACCCATTAGATAATATAGGTACAATAGATCCGGCTTTTATACGCAACATGTTAGAGCAGGTAAGGAAAAATCGGCCTATTTATAAAACTTCTGTAAATGGCCTCATTTTGCACAGAGTCCAGGTCTCACAGACACAAATAGGAATCAGAATAATCCCTACACAAACTTCTCAAAACCAAAAACCCATTGTTACTCTTACAACACCTAATCAAAATTCAAGTTTTACAGCCCCAGCTACAATTTCCTTTTCTGCATCAGCCACTGATCCAGATGGAAAGATAAACAAGGTAGAGTTTTTTCAAGGAAATACTAAGTTAGGCGAAGATACGAATGGAGCAGATGGATGGAATATTATTTGGAGCAAAGTAGCAACTGGCAGTTATTCAATCACAGCAGTCGCTACTGATAATCTTGGCGCTGTATCAATATCTGCAACTTTTAAGGTTACTGTAATATCTACTCCTACTTGTACAGCCACAGGCACCATTTTAAGAGAATATTGGGCTAACATACCAGGTGTAGAGGTATCTGCGATACCTGTCAATACTATACCTACTTCTACTTCCCAGCTTTCTTCTTTTGAAGCGCCCACCAATATAGGTGACAACTATGGGCAGCGAATCCGAGGTTATTTGTGCACACCTATTAGTGGTAATTATATTTTTTATATTGCCGGAGATGATAACAGTGGATTGTATATAAGCACAGATGAAAACCCCATTAATAAGCAACTGATTGCTTCTGTGCCTAGATGGACACTCTCAAGAGAATGGACAAAATATCCAGCGCAAAGATCAGTGACTATTTATTTGCAGGCAGGCAAAAAATACTACATTGAAGCCCTGCATAAAGAAAGAGAAGGTGGAGATAGATTAGCTGTGGGATGGCTATTACCTAATGCATCAACTATTGCTGTGATTGATAGTGAATACCTTTCGCCCTATATGTCAAGTTCAACTAGAAAAAACGACAACATAATAGAAAGTAAAAATCAGATTAAACTAATAATCTATCCTAATCCTACTCCTGAAGGAAAAGTTATATTAAATGCTAAAGGCTTAGAAAAAAATGAAGATGTAACTATTTCATTATATAATAGTCTAGGGATATTACTCTATTATCAAATTGATAAAAGTAATACAATAGGAGAATTAAAAAAATACTTAGATTTTTCTAAAGAAAATTTTACTGGTGTTTTTGTACTTGTAATGGAAAGCAGAAATAAAAAATTCATTCAAAAAGTAATATTTACAAAAGTATTATAGAGTTTTTGTAAATATTACTTCCTAGAAATTTTTAGTCATCACTGCAACGAGAAATTAACATATTACCTGTTAAAGTTAACAGATATAAACTAATCTCGCTTAATCAATATATTCTCCATTACCAACATGTCCATCTTTGTTCGAAGAAAACAATCTAAAGCCTGTTGTGGACTATTTACTATAGGCTCGTTTTCATTAAATGAAGTATTCACTAAAACCGGTATTCCAGTTTTATTTTTGAACTCATTTATTAAGTTATAATATTTGGGTTCCACGTTTTTATCTACACTTTGCAATCTACCTGTACCATCTACATGCGTCACAGCAGGTATATCTTTTCTTTTGTCCTGCTTTATCAAAAACACTTTCTCCATAAAAGGAACATCATCTACCTGTTCAAAATACTCACTTACATATTCTTTTAATATAGAAGGGGCAAATGGGCGAAAGCTCTCCCGCCTTTTGATCTTTAAATTCAATATCTCTTTTACATCGTTCCTTCGTGGATCGGCCAATATCGAACGATGGCCAAGTGCACGGGGTCCAAACTCAGCTCTGCCCTGAAACCATCCTACAACCCCACCTTCAATTAAGCAATTAGTTACTTGGTCATAGAGCTCAGCATCGTTTAAACGTTTATATACTATCTTATGCTTAAGCAGAAGTTGCTCTATCACATCTACAGTGTACTTACTTCCAGTATAAGGATTATACATTGGTAGTGTCCGCGGTTGATCTAATAAATGGTTATATAAATATAGGGCAGAACCAATTGAAGTACCTGCGTCATGACCAGCAGGGGGTATATATATTTTTTTAAAAGGAGTGCTTGACAGTATCTTACCATTTGCAACAGAGTTTTGAGCTACGCCTCCGGTAATACATATATTATCTATACTAGTTTGTTTATGAAGATGATCAAGCATATAAAAGATCACGTCTTCCGTTATCTTTTGTACAGAGGCAGCTAGATTTCTGTGCTCATCTGTTAATGAGTCTTCTTTATGTCTGGGATTTCCAAATTTCGCAATTAAATAAGGAGAATAAAGTTTATCAATATCTGGAATACCATCCTCCCAGCTCATTTTTACACCCTGTGTAGGATGTAAAAAATACTTCTCATTTAAAGAAAAAAAGCCATTTTCAGTAAACTTAATTACATCTTTCAGTTTATCAACATATAATGGTTTTCCATACGGTGCCAGACCCATTACTTTATATTCATCCCCATAATAAGGAAAGCCTAAAAATTGTGTAAAAGTAGTGTAAAATATTCCTAGCGAATGAGGATATGTTACACTATCCAATACTTCTATTTTATTCCCTTTACCTACTCCTATCATAGTAGAAGTAAAATCACCAAAGCCATCCACAGACAATATAGCGGATTCTTCAAAAGGAGAAGCAAAAAAAGCACTTGCCATGTGGCTTCGGTGATGTTCTATATTATGTATTTCCGCTTTTATCTCCTTCTCCTCTACACCTAAAGCTTCAGCTAACTGTAATTTGACTGAAGATATCTTATTTCGGTTCTGTATTCTATCTATCAAATTACCTAGGCTTACGCCTTTTTTTACAAGATGTAGCATCTTTCTTGTAACATTGGCATTTGGATCTCTGGAGAGAGTTATATGTACTACATCTTTAATGCTAATTTGTGCTTCGTTCAAACAAAACTTAATTGCTTCCGAAGGAAACCCAGCCCAGTGTTTAATTCTTCTAAATCTTTCTTCTTCAGAAGCAACTATTAATTCTCCATTTTTATAGATACACGCGGAGGAGTCGCCATGAAAGGCATTTAATCCAAGAATATACATAACTACAATTGTTTTGGTGCGGACTTAATTTTATCTTTAATTTTGCTTTTCTCTTGTTCGTAGATCATCGCATCTACTATGAAACGGTACCAGCAAGCTTGTAAGAAGTGAAAAATTAGACCTTGCTTTCCATCCAAGAAACCTAACTGAATAAAATAACGGTAGAAAAAGTATAATAAGGGTCTAATAAAAAGAGGAAATCGTTCCCATAGTTTTTTTAACCATTGCCTGCGCTCATCCTGGTTTCCAAACAAATCAGCATTAGCTGTTTGTAATTGTCTAGCTTTGTCAATTTCCTCTTTTGCCTGTAAAGAAGCATATCTGATATGTTTGGCTAGCCAAAAACTTAATGTCTCATTTTTGTTATCTTCAATTAGATCATATTGTAATTTAGCGGTACTCCCGTTTACATAAAAATGATGATCCATCAATTCACCTTCATCTAAATACACACTATCTTTTCTAAAAAGCTTGAGTAGATATCTTGGATAGTACCCTCCATGTCTGATCCACTTTCCCAGAAAATACATTCTTCTCTTGATATAATATCCACTATGCGAAGGATTGCCTGTTTGGAATAAATTCATCAATTCTTTTACTAATTCTGTAGTAATCTGTTGATCAGCATCAAGGCCCAAAATCCAGTTATTTGCAATTGTCAGATTATTTAAAGCGAAAATCCATTGTTTAGTGTGGGTTTCAAACTTGTGCTGAACAACATTGGAACCATATGATTTGGCTATCTCTACGGTTTGATCGGTAGAATAAGAATCGACTATAAATATCTCGTCTACAAACTCATTCAAACTTTGTAATACAGTAGGTAAATTTTTGGCTTCATTATAAGTGAGTATAATAACAGTAAGAGGGATTTTCAAACTATATAAATTTAAATTTTATTATCTAAAAAGATTTATTAGTAGAACTTATTAGACTACTTAAGCTTAAACTAGTTATAGAATAGTATTCTTTAATAAAATGGCGTCGTCAGGAAAGATGGCAAAATAATTAAATTTTTACCTTTTTAGGTGTCAAATTTACCTTTCTAGCTAAGTAGTGAGATGGACTTTCAATAGCGAGGTAAAATACATATGAAAATATTAATGCTGCAGATACTTCGTAAAACCAAAACAGAAATCCATTTTTCTGATGTATACTCATTAAGGCAAACACTATTGGAATTAAGCTATGACATATATATATAGAGTAACTCCATTGACCTGCCCATTCAAATAATTTAGAAGGTTGATGTTTATTATAATATATTATCTCTTTAGATATCCAGAAATAGGCAACAATAGAAAAAATATTCAACGAGAGAATGTAGCTTAAATGTAAATGGAATCTTGCTACTGAGCAAAAGATTGAAATAATTATTATTATCAATCTGCTAAACAATACATTCTTATATGAAATTTCAGCCTTTGCAATATTATCAAGATTTTCTGCTAATAACACTCCAAGTAGCCAGCATGGTAATCCTAATAACCAAGTTAGACCAACACCCAGCTGCCAGTAATTACCTTCATATTTTTTTTGTATATCTACTGCTATATTTAAAAAATGTAGTAGATCGTGTGACATACTAATGGCTAATATATAAGATATAATGAATGCAACCATTATTATTATTCTTATATTTATTTTATTCATTCCCCATAAAATTATGGGATATATTGTATAATAAATAAGTTCAGCATAAAGACTCCAAAAGGGTAATTCTCCAAATGAATTGAAATAATAAGCCAATACACTTATTAATAACATTGGTATACCGATTCTGATATATCTCTTACTATAAAACTCTAAAAGATTCATTTTTCGCCCACTCCTGTAAGGGAGATGAATTACTAAACCTGAAATAATAAAAAAAGCAATAACAGCTGCAACTCCAACGAAAGCATTATTATAGAAAGCTACAGCTGTTTTAGAAATTATGTTGTTGCTGCCAACATAATCTGAAATTGGAGGGCCCCCAAAATGGCTAAATAAAACCCAAAGGGCCAATAAAAATCGAAGGCTATCCAACCCTGCTATTTTCTTTTTCATAGGAGCAAATAGTTTTCTTATAATGCAAAATAATTTTTTTTACTACTGCATTTATATCGTAAAAAGTTTTTGCCATTTTTTTACCATTCTCAGCAATTTCTTTCTTTTTATGATTGTCAGCCAATAAGGCTATAATAGCTTCTTGTACATTTTCAACATTAGTGTTTACTATGATTCCAGCTTCTTCCTTTTTAATATCCTCAGCTATTCCTACTTTGTCAGAAATGATTACAGGAGTAGCACTGGCCATAGCCTCAACTACACTCATTCCAAAGTTTTCTGAATAAGAAGGTAGAACAAAAACTTCAGCATCTCTATATGCTGCTAACTTTGTTTCCCCACTCAACATACCAGTAAACAAAGTTTTATTTAACATACCTCTCTCATTCAATTCTTCTCTGATTATAGTGCCATACCCCTCGTTATCAGGGCCAGCTATTACCAGCATCAACTCAGGAAAATGAACAGAAACCTTGAAAAAAGCTTTAACCAGTATGTCCAAGCCTTTTTTGACATTAATCCGAGAGAGAAATAGTATATATGTTTTGCCTGTCAATTCTGGATAAAATGAAACAAAAGGAGGTATTTCTTCCAAATTTCTATACTCATTTAAATCTATTCCATTTGGTATTACAAAACTTGCTGTAGGTAGTTGTAAAAAATTAGTAACCTTGCTTTGTTCATCAATCGCTGTATAGTGTATAGCGGATGCATTTTGTAAGCAACGTTTGGCTAAAACTTTATAATATATTTTTTTTAAAAGTGTAGATCTAATGTCAACAGTTTCTGGATAAATTGTACCTCTAGGTGAAATAATATAAGGTACTCCCGCTCTTTTACAAGCAGTAGCGGCAGCCCATACAGGAAAATTCCATATAGCAGTAATGTGTACTAAGTCATATTCACTTACTGCTTTTAATAAAGAAATTAGTAATTGTGGTGATAGATTGTAATGAATATACCCATAATAAGAGAAGTATTTTACCTTCACTCCATCTATGTTTTTCCACTTTCTGCTACAAAACTCTGGAAAATTTTCTAATCCAGCATTAGTAGTAAATACATCCACCAATACACCTTCTGTTACTAAAGTTTTATTTAGTAGATGTACAGATTGTATAGGTCCACCAAATTGTACTGCCGGAAAATAAGAAGGCGTTACATGGAGAATCTTCATAAATACAATAAACTATATATTGCGTGTAATTAAACCAAAGTATCTACCAGCAAAAAAGAGAAAATGCAACAAGACATAACTCCAAAAAACTGAATTTAACATAAATTCGAAGCAATTGCCCCGCCAGAATATCTGGAACAAGCCAGTATACATTAAACCTGTACCTATGAGATAACCACCAAATAAATTTTCGCATAAAACAGAAATTTTTGAAGCGGTATAACCAAGCAGTACTGCAAGTAAGACAATACCTATTGCCCCGCCTGAAAGATATCCATCTGTAATCAATGGAGGTTTAGCAGATACTATAGAGTTTCTATCTACAATACCAATATCCCATACCCGCTGCATCACAAGTTCTTCTGTTATAGGTTTGCCAGACCATAATGCTCTAGGTATCATACTTTCTATAGACTGTTTTATTATGAGAAGTCCATAAAAGTCTACATCACGTGGAACACGTTCTACATAATCGACAAACATCCCTATCTCTGAAAGTCTTCCAGTTAAGAACTTCCAGTTATTTGAACCTAAGTCCTCTTCCCCAGAACGAATGGCTTCTATAGCAATTTTGGCAGCCATTTCTGAATCGGTTTCCCCAGATCTAGCAATACCTCTGAATATATTGTTATAAGTAGGAATAAAAATAAAAAATAGTGCAAGTAAGACTGGTAAAGTTAATGTTACAGTTTGCTTATAATAGGGATATAAATAAACTCCTAACATTATAAGAGGAACAATAATCTGTTCTTTCCACCCAGATAAAAATGCATTAACCATATTGACAGCAAAAATCCCAGAAGAAATAAGTGTACTAATCTTTTTACCTTCTGGAATAGCTAACGCTAGGCTTAATACTGCACTTACAAAACTAAGTTCCTCAAGCTTGATAGCAAATTGTACAAAACCAGGAATAAGATGGCTAATAAATGCTAGAGTAGTAAAACCAGCACTTAGTTTTAACATTAAGCTAGAATAGCTAAAAGATTTTATTGTCCATTTAGGCTTCAAATTATACTTCATACCTAATAAAATACCATAAGTAAAAGAAGCATGAGCTAAACAATAATATCTTTGACACAGAGATGCTAGTGCAATTTTAGATTTATCAATATCAGAATGTGGCTGCTTTTCGAAGTAGTAGTAACCATTTAATTCTAAAAAAAAGAAAACTGAAGTAATAGCTAAATAACCAATAAAAACTAATTGTGTAATAAAAACAGGACGCATAAGCTGCCCTATTATTGGTAAATCATTAGGTAATGGTTGCACTTTACCAGACATGGAAATATAAAAAATCATGAAAGAGCCAAGCCATGCAATTGTATAGGAAATAATTGGATGAACTTCTAACAGTAACGCAATAAACCATGGAATGTATAGTAGCAGATAATTTACTCTACTTGATTGAAGGGTGTGTTGTGCAGACATTTAATGATGATTCAAGAAATATTTACATGGGGTTGTATCTTCTTATTGTTTAAGTCAGAGGGGTAACTGATTTTATTACTTAAACGTATTGCTTGATTCTCTATCAATTTGAATAGAATCCATCCAATAAGGAGCGCAACACACATACCAAAGATTAAACGACAAACTTCAAATTCTCCAAGAATAGGAACATGTCTGAAAACAGCAACACCTGTGCGACCAAACTCCCAATGAGTAAGATACAACGAATAGCTAATCATACCAAGCCACAATAAAACTTTGCTCACTAATGTATTTTGACTTATTCTCACAAAAATAATATATAGCAAAGATAATAACCCAACTATAGCTTCGAGTATGCCATTGTTTAACGCTACTACCACTGTGATTACTATAACAGCTGACCATAATTTTATACTAGACATACCCAACTGCATATACCGAAATGCAAGAATTCCAAGTGCAAAAAGGCCAAACCAATGTGGTAGAAATGTTTCGTCTTTTACAAAAAAGGAGCTAAAAACAATCAATATAATGAATATTAGAGCTTTTAAATGAGACTTTGTTGTAAAACCAGAATATGTAATCCCTAAAAATAAATAAAATTGAAATTCTATCGCCAATGTCCAAAATACAGGTGATATCCATTCAAAACCTAATATAGCATTTGCATAACCTATATGAGCAAGAAGCCTCTGCCAAGAGGGTAAAGCATGGCCGGCTAAAGTACTTAAAGACAAGCCAATTGCTATAGCAAATAAATACGGTGGATCTAATCTTAAAATACGTTTTAGTAAAAAAACGCTATAATAGGAAATATGATAATTACGTTTATATAAACTATAAGGTAGAATAAAACCGCTAATAACAAAAAAAACTTCAACACCAAGATATCCATATTGACCCGTAGCAGCAATATCTTTAGCCAATCCAGAACTGCCTGATAAATGAAAATAAGTAACACACAAACCTGCTACTCCCCTCAGAGCATCAATATGATTAAAACGCATTTTTTTATATTAAATATGGAAATTTTTTAATTTAATATTGTGCAACTTTATCCTAATTGTTGCACAATATTATTTGAAATATTTTCATAAGACCAATGTTTGATGATCTGAGCTGAATGCTTACTCATTTCATTTAATTTATCTTTCGAATGAATAAACGTCCGCATTTTGTTCATAAGATCGTTGTGATTACCGGATTTAAAAACATAGCCATTACAACCAGGTTTTACTAGGTCTACAGCGCATCCTACTTTATCGCTTATCAATACAGGTATACTACACGCCATAGCTTCATTCACTGCTAGTCCCCAAGTTTCGCCGGGCCCCTGAGAAGGCAGCACAAAAACATTACCCAGACGATACACAATTGGCATTATCGTCTGGTTTTGAAAATCTAAAAAATGTATATTGTTGTAAGGTTTTGACTGCTTTTTTAGAGACCTCTCTAATATACCATTTCCAACAAAGATTAAATGTATATTTTGCTCTTTTAATCCGATGAATGATTCTAATAACAGATTAGGATTTTTCTTTGGCTCTAATTTCCCAGCAAATAAGAAAACAGTATCCGAAAGCTCAATTCCTAAACTCTTACGCCAAATTAGGGCTTGGTTGGAATACTCAAATGAAGTATTAGAAAATCTTTTATTGTCAATAGCATGAGGAGTATATTTTAATTGATCATCGCTAAGCCCATGAGCTAAGTAATATTGTTTATTATTTTGCCCTACATAAAAAGCAATATCAATATGGCTATAAACCCATCGTAGAAACATCCGACGAGCAAAAGTTTTTATTCCAAACTTTTCATCTAATAGGTGTGAATCCCCACGAAAATAAATAGGTATCAAACCTTTAAAATATCGAATTGCTTGTAAATGACTTTGATAATTCCAACCAAATACCAACAGAGCATTGGCTCCCCAATCTTTTATCTCATCATTAAGTGTTGGATTTACAATACCTCTAAAATGATGTGAACCCGGTTTATTTGATATATTTGTTACAAATGTATAATTGTATCCATCTAATAATGGAATATCCCATTCAATTAATTTTCCAAATCCAGGGTCTTGAGTACCAGTGGCAGATATGTTCCAGGTATAAAAAACTTTTATACACAGTTTGGAACTTTGGCTCAATATCCGGAAAAGAGGAGCATAGTATTGTATTGGGTGGGTAGTAATAATAGCTAGTTTTTTCAAAAAATTAAACAGAATGTCTCACTATAGTAAATGAATTAGCCTAAATTAGATATTAGTATATTATTATCGTTGATATAAATAGTAATATCTGTCGAGATTGATTTTTCAACAGGAATAAGGTTCATATCAAGAAATAAATATGTATAAGGAGTAAAATTGTAATACTTTAAAAATTTGATGTGTATAACCCGCAGAAATTCTTATAATTCGTAATTTAATTCTTTCAATAATTACCTTCAATAAATGATTGTTGAACACATAGTGTATGCTCTAAAACTTCTTGTTCATATACTTTTATATCAATTATGATTGTATATATTTAATATTTTCAACTATCCGATTTAAGATATCAAAAACATATGAGTAGTTTTATTGTTTTATATCAGAATACAAAGCTCATAATTGATTGTCTCTAAAAATGATAGTAAATTTTGGATAAGAATCATTTAAATCCAAGTTGATATTTCACAAGAATAGTAATATTATTTATTGAAAATATTTACAAATGTGCAAAAGAATAAAGGTTCTACTCCAATAGAAAAGGTTGAGGCGAGAATGATACGAAAATTTACTATTTGCACCATCGTTAATCAAAAGGTCATTTATTCATAAAATTCAATTTTAGATAAATTATTGAATTCAGTATTAAGATTCTTTGTATATATACTGTTCCTTTCGAAACAAGCAATTTAATATTCATAATAAATAGTATAAAAAATAGGATGAATCTTCCTCTATGCAAACTAACATAAAACAACTCTTAAAACGCCATAAATCTATTTCTATTGGAAAGAAAATATATACAAATTAAATACATTCGCTATGTTCGTGTAAAGCGGATTTAGCCTTAAGAATCATATCAAAAAAATTTACCTGTTTTTCTGTCATTTTCTTAGCTGTATAAGGCTCAAATGCTGTCCAATTTATATCAGGTATAAATGGAAGCCTTAATAATATATTCTGCCAGGATTCATATATGTTTGTCGCTAGCGTTTCAGTTGTTGTTGCTCCATTAAAGACAATTGCTTCACCTGCATTTGTTCTTTTAAGTATTTCTACTACGCTACTCTGCTCATTAAATACTGCCAATAATGGTTTTTGTGCCATTATGTACGGATATAACTTAGATGCTGTATAATTAGGATCCACAGAACCAGGTATCAGCAGCATATCGGCCTCCCGTAATATTTGTAAAGCTTCAAAATAAGAAACACGGTCAGTAAATTCTTTTATATATTGGTCTACACCAAATTTTTGAGCTAATGGCTCGATAGTAGCTTTACCTTTGCCATCCTTTGCATAAGAAGTACCTATAAAATACATCTTTATTCTTTTAAAGAGTTCGGGAGATTCTACTAAGCCCCTCTTAAAAGCCTTGCATATAGCAGAAATAGGCAACTCCATATCATGGCCTCCTCTACCAATGTAAGCTATATTAATTGTGTCTGTCCCTGGTGAAAAAAAAGAGTTTAAAATTTTCTGTTGCTCAAGTACTTCAAAATCTGTTCTGAATGCACCAAAAGGAATAACTGTACAATTTTCAGGGCGGATATTAGTATAACGCTGCTGCAAGATATCACAATACCCTTGTGATACAGAAATAATTCCACTTACTTTCTTCATTGCAATAGGCTCCAAATATTTATTGAGTCTATAGGAGAACCAGAATTTAGGAGGCCGTTGGTGTTTAGGTACTTTCAAATAATGTTCGCTATGCCAGGGATCCTGCATATCAATTACGAATGGTATACTGAATTTTTTCTCCCAGTAAGTACCTAAAATCATTACTGGAAACATGGTTGTAGAAAAATATATTAAATCAATCTTACGTGTTTTAAGTATTTTATTACCAGCATTTTTATAAAACCATAAGGAACGTAACCCGAGACTACCTAAACCTATTTTACGAGTCCAACGTGGAGAAAATGCTGACACATGAATTATTTCTATTTTAGGAGAGATAGTCTGCAATAAATTTTCATCTATATTTCCTTCGATTTGCTCTGGCTTCACTGTAAGCACAATAGGATTCCAGTCCAACTCCTGGAAATACATTAAACTTTGTCTTACCCGGTGCATGTCTGCTGCATTGATGGGTGGAAAGTTAGGAGAAATGATAAGCAGGTTTTTCAATAACAATTAAAGCTAAGTAACTAAAATTAATTTATTAAATAGTTTTTTCCACCACCGTTCTTTCTTTAATTTATTTCTCGCTTCTGTCCAGTCACACATTGAGTCTGTTATATCATAGAAACCCATTTGATCTGGTGTAACATCGTTTTTTGTTATTCTTACAATCAATTGTGGTAAAGTTGTATAGAAAGTAGCTGTACGGAATGGTGGATGCACCGACCACATGCCTGGAGAAGCACCTTTCAAATCAATGCGTATAAATTTTTCTGCCAACATAAACCTTGATATTACTTCCTCCGGTAACGCATAGGGTGGGTTGTCCTCAAATATAGCTTTAAGAATTGAGCGTATATTGGGAAACATAATCTTTAAATTATTGTACAACTTTCTGCGATCAATTAGAAAAAGTCGTGTACTCATGTGTGTGAATTCAAATGCATATTGTGTAAGTGATGACTTTATACAAAATTGATCTATTAATATATGATCAGGATGAGGTGGACCAGGTAAAGGACTAGTAATTAATATTTTAGGATACTTCTGCATTAACTCTAAAGCCTCAGACAACCATGTAGAACTTTGCCCTCCAAAAAAAGTATCTGAATCAATATGAAATACATAATCATATTTAGCTTTATATATTCCATAAAAATAAGCATAGAAAGGACCTCCCCTAAAATCCTTTTTAGGACAAAGGCCTTTAAAAAAAAATTTACTTACTATTTCTCGACATTCAGGTGAATAATCTACCTCACTATATACAATATTAGGATATTTCTTTTTAATTAATTGAATAAGCTCTAACATACTGAGATTTGTCTCTTCCCAATTCTTGCCAAATCTACCGTTACTTTTATTAGAATCATAGATTAATAGAATCTCACTTACTTGGGTAGACCATGTTTGTAGTTGATGCTCCAATAAATAAAAGCTGTGTTTATAATCATTTGGAGTTAAACTAATTTGAAGTGTCACAGGATTCATATTCTATAATATTAGTTGTATAGAATAAGTTTCTGTTACAAATTCGCTTTACTTATGGCAAGTATTAACCTTTTCTCTTCATATTCCCATGAGTACCGCTCTTGAACTATTGTTAATGCATTTTTTTTTGATTGCTTTAACATATACTTTTTACTTATTAATCTTGTGAGTTGCTTAGCAAGATCTTCTCTTGAATCATTTTTGTAAGTAAATATAGCATTAATAGCTTTATTTGCTATTTCGGTTTGACCTAAAGTATCTGATGCAATTACAGCAAGGCCAGCTTGCAAATACTGAAAAAACTTATTAGTTACAGTAAGGTTTCTG
The DNA here is from genome assembly GCF_030503435.1 of Rhodocytophaga aerolata. Classification (GTDB taxonomy): domain Bacteria; phylum Bacteroidota; class Bacteroidia; order Cytophagales; family 172606-1; genus Rhodocytophaga; species Rhodocytophaga aerolata. Next base: position 71,141 of record NZ_JAUKPO010000022.1, on the reverse strand, counting down.
CTTTCAGGAGTAGCCTGCTCAAGTGCCAAACCTATATCATGTTCAGCCAAACGTGAAATAAGTTCATAGTTAGAAACTATATCATGAAAATATATCGCATGTCCTAAACTATTTGGGAACCTATCTAACAAATAGGTTTTGTATTGTAAATTGATATTTCCTCTTATATGTAATTCTATAGGAATAGCCACAAGCTCAAGCGCTCTAATTAATAACTCTAACCCTCTACCTGGCCCTACAGTTTGTGAAAACCAAATCATAGAAACCTTTGATAGATCCTTACGGTCCTTATGAATACCATCTAAACGTTCTCTTTCTGAATAGGGAAATACATTATAAATTGTTGCTGGCATGACTACACTGTAGGCTTTAGCCATTTCAGCGGCCATACTATCAGATGTAGTATATATAAATATACCCTTAATTAGAGCAAAATGTTCAATCTTACGTAACAATTTAATGGGCCTTTGCCGCCGTGCTTGAGGTAATAAATCGTGTGAATACCAGTCTTCAAAGTCAAAACCTACCTTGTATCCTTTTCTAATTAACTCGCAACCCACCCATGTGGGCATTTCTTGATGAGAAATATACAAATCTGCTTTGATTTGTAAAGCCGCTTTTAAAAATCCATAAGCATTATACCCTAAGGCTTGAGGAAGTTGAATCCCAGTTCTGTACACCAATTCCCCAGCTAATCTCCTTTGAAATCGAATATAAGTTCTACGAAAGAAATTAGATTGTGAAACAATAATATTAGTGGCACCAAAATATTGAATACAAGATGTGTCAATTACTTCCAAATCTTCTTTCAATAAAGCTTCGGAAGTAAAAGTAGTAAGTATAATTACGTTGTATCCTGCTTTTGAAAGAGTCTTAGCTTCTTTTACAACCCTGGGATTTTTACAGAGATGAGATTGGGTAAGAATACAAATGCGCTTCACAAATTTACTTCATTAATTATATCTATATATCGTTTAGCACATTTTTCAAGTGTTAGATTTTCGAGAATATAATCTCTTGGGGCAAATGAGGCTAATTTTACTTTTTCCCAAAAATCGTTAAATTTAACACTAAATTCATACAAATTTTTGAATTTCATACCGCATCGTTCATCGAAGAAAGGAACAGATGTAGCAGGAATATCAGGTTGGCCCCATTTTAATCTATTAGGATCCAAACACCAACCTTGATCCCAAGCCAAAATAGGGATGCCAGTAGATAAAGCTTCATTATAGGCAATCCCCTGACTTTCATGCTCACATAAAAAAATCAAAGATTTACTTTGGTGTATAACTTGCCGATAAACTTCACTCGAATAATTTCCGTAGCGAATTTCTGTGTATTTTAAACCTGCTTTGGTTAAGTAACTTCGTATTGGCTTCAATAAACTCTCCTCAGTGTCTGCGTAATTCCACATAATTTTATTATATATAAGTACATCATAAAAAATGGGATTATTTTTAGGTTTCCAATATTGGGTATCTATACCTACTGGCCATAATTCACATCGGTTGCCAAAATAAGGTTTATAGATATTATTTGCCCATTCAGAATGTTGCAAGTATTTAACTACAGGATATTGTTCACATAAATCTGGCCATTCAGAGGGATGCGTCATTAGACCAATTCCTGCTACAATAGAATTTTTGTTATTATATCCATGTAAGCAGGTTTTTCCTCGACCTAATATACCAACTTGATCAGTTGATTTTAACTTATAAAATGGTAGATTGACAGTGTAAGAAACATTTAATAAATCTAAACCTTTGCAAAGGTTTATAAAAACTTTGTTAATTCCTCCCGGCTTTTGTTTTCCACGGATAATTCTACGAACCATTGGTCTCAGAAACCGATCTCCCTTAATCCAGCGATCAGTTTCAGGTTCAGGTATATAATATAAGCAAAGTTGACTCATTATTGCTTCAGTCAATTAAGTTTTATAAAAGGGGAGTAATCTATCAAAATTAGATTCATGAACAAACAAAATATTAGCGTGAAACACAGGAAACGTGTTAAATCCTCCAATTTGAAGTTTGTCTTTAAAATCAAAGATCAAAGGTTTATAATCATATTTTTTGAGATGAGCAGCTAGTTTACATGCTCTTTCAGAAACATATCCTTCGCTAGAAGGCATATCAGCCTCAAGAATTAATGTAGGTCTGTCCCTTTCTAATAAATTAGCTGCTCCTTTTATTACCTCTATTTCAAACCCTTCTACATCACATTTGATTAAATCAATTTTATTATAACTATTTAGAAGGCCGTCTAATGTTTTAACATCAACTTCGACAGAGTCGTTATCACTTTTATCTGTTATAGTATTGAAAGCTGATTCACTTATATCTTTATTTTGTATAAACATTCTTCCTGGCTTATCAGCAACCGCAGCTTGGTATAATTTTACACTGTGTATTTTTTTTAGATTTGATTCAGCCAGTTTATAAGAGCTTGGGTTAGGCTCGAAGCATATAATTTTTCCCTTATTACCTAATAAATGAGCAACTAACATAGCTTCATATCCAAAATGAGTACCAACATCAATAACAGTATCTCCCTCTTGCAAATAATGTAACATAAATATAGTTATAGCTACCTCAGTATAACCAAAGTTCATTATTTGATTCGAGGTAGATTCGTTAGTAACTATATTCATATAATCTCCCCAAAAAAGAGGCACATTATAAATTCTATTTATATTTAGTTGTTGAAATAATTTGCCAACTAATACATTCCTCCTCTGCCAGAGAGCTCGAATCCCTCCTTTTTGATTTATATGATACCGTTGTATAAATTTTTCGTATGTAGTAGCATTTATCATAACTATTTACTTTAATGCATCTTTAATTTTATTTAATGACATAGGAATTGAATGATTAGCTAATGCTTTTATTTGTCCATTTTTACGTAGCTTTTCTCTTTTATTAGGGTGTTTTAATAAATCTTCTATTTTCTCTATCAATTCCTCTGCTGATGTGAATGTCTCAATCTCTTTTCCAATTTCATACATTTGGTCGAGTCCTTCTGTCCATTCGGTCAAATAACAAGCCCCCAGCATAGGTGCTTCTATATCACGTAATCGAGAGTATGTATCTGGTTTATTAGAGGGAAAATAGAAACTTGGATATCTATTTACACCTATTGTAATTATAGCATTTTTAGAAACAGAAAAATACTCTTCATTATAAACGGATTCTTTCAAAAAATCATTAAAAATAGCTTTATCGATTGGTTTTTCAAATGAACATCTTATTTTGTTAAAATAAGCCTTTATACTATGCTTTTTGATAAAATCCAATTGATTATATAGTTTAGAACTAATATTTTTATAATTGTTCTTCTCAATAATTTTTTCATTCCAGCCAGGTCCCCTTAATTCAATATCTTTATAATTTTGAATTACTTTATAAAATAATTGCCCTCTTTGTTTATCATATGATCCAATAAAGGTAGGTTTATATATTTCTTTATAAGTTGAATCCCTATTGAATCTATTAACCCAAACCGGCATTGGTAAATGTAAGTATGACAATTTAGCATTTTTATACATTTCTAGAGCTTTATATTCTGGTACCCAATTCAAATCAAAACAATGATACTCTTTAGGCACTTTTTTGAATTCTCTTACATTATCACAAAAAAAGTTTACGCAAGGAATCCCTAATTTTTGAATATATTTTATTGCTTGGATATCTACATGAACTGGATAAAAATAACTAAGAAATATATCAATAGCTCTTTTTGTGTGCTTACTTTCTATGTCTTTAATTACTTTTTCCCATGTTTCAGACTTCCACTCATCAAGCATAAATCTATTATTACAAACTAAAGCTTTCGCCCAATCTATTTCTGGAGTTTCTATCCATTCATGTCCTGCTTCTTCAATTCCTTTTTTAAAATAAAATTGCCAAAATTGGTAAGCAGGTATAGGATGTACAATTGTAGATTGTAAACAGGAGAGGTAAATTCTCATTATTAATTATATTATTCTTTAATGAATGTTTTATCAACTGAGCCTGCAATGAAGCCTTCTAATCCTATTTCTTTGACAAATCTTGTAGAATATGAATTATCTTTTAATACTTTAGAGAATGCAAATTCAACAGAACAAGAAGTTTCTTTTTCATATATTGGGTTATACAGCTTTTGAAAATATTTTAATATACTTAGTAAGCCTACCATACGCATAGGATATCTATACATTTCAGTTAAAGTTTTTAGAAGCAATTCTTCATATATTAATTTATTTTTAACAACATAGCATCTAGTCGATATCATTTCATTATTTTTTCCGATATTGTATCCCCTTACAACTACAGACCAGTTATCATATACATCATTAATTACAAAATTCTCATTTAGCTTATAGCGGCCACTTAGTTTTAAAATTGTGGTATCTTCAGGTAGATACTTTAGAGAATTAAGAATTAAGAATATTTCACTTAGACCTCTGTTATCGAATTGATAATTATCAAAAAGCAATACATTAATTTCTTTAAAAATATCTTTAATTATATAATATTTACAAGAATCAGAATTATCTAAAAGCCAAATATCTTTTATACCTTTTTCTTTCAATGAAAGAATAGTTTGTTTCGTTTGAGTTATTCTTTCATTTGGAGTGAAAGAAGACCTAGGCTGATTAAAAATGGGCTTAGAAGGAGGGTAAAGTGTAGAGGTAATTATAGCTATCATAGCTTACCATTTTTCAGATTTAGAGTCTTTTTATGATATGACTTTATTGAATTTATCAATTATATTTATATCTGTTATATTTTGCTCTACTTTTTTTGTTGTCCAGAACAACTCAGGATGTAGTAGCCCTTTTGGTTCATCTGGAAAAATAATTCCCATTTGATGAAAAAGTAGATCAGTAACATCAAATGATAAATACTCCCTTGCAGGTAAGACTTCTCTATCGCCAGGAATATCTATCCTCATTTTAATTTTATATCTTCCTCTATTTAATAGCTTGCCTGGTATTTTGCATACACTGCAATATTCACCAACATCATACATTATACTATTTACTTCGAAGCTACTACTACTAAATAATTCATTTTCAACATCATCCATCACAGAAATTACTATTCTTAAATTTTTAATTTGCCGTAAAAGTTGAAAGTAAATTTCTATCGATATTGGATTTATATTATTTAAAGGTGTTTCTATATTTTCTCCACTACGAATAGCCATGGAAAGTAATCTAACTTCATTATGTAATTTAAAATTATCATCGTTAAAAGTAATAAATCTGTTTGATTCAAAACCGCTATTTAAATAATCTTTAATTATTGAATTTGTTTCACCGAAACTTTGCATTTTACCGTTTTTTAAGAAAATAGTTTTTGAACACAAAGTTTTGATTACATTTAAATTATGGCTAACAAATAATACCGTTCTTCCTCCATTTCTACTAACATCTTCCATTTTTCCTAAGCACTTTTTTTGAAATTGTGCATCTCCAACTGCTAAAACCTCATCTACAATCAATATTTCAGGTTCAAGGTGGGCTGCAACTGCAAAAGCTAACCGGACATACATCCCAGAAGAGTACCTCTTCACAGGAGTATCCAAAAACTTTTCTACTTCTGAAAACGAAACTATTTCATCAAATTTCTTTTTTATATCTAATCGGCTCATACCTAGTATAGCTCCGTTTAGAAAAATATTTTCACGTCCTGTGAGCTCAGGGTGAAAACCTGTACCTACTTCGAGCAAACTTGCTACCTTTCCTTTAATACTTATTTTACCACTTGTAGGTTCTGTAATGCGGCTTAGTATCTTCAATAAGGTACTTTTACCTGCACCATTTCTTCCAATAATTCCTATTCGGTCACCTTGTTCTATTTCAAAAGAAATGTCTTTTAGAGCAAAAAAATCTTCACTATAAACCCTCGCTCTTTTGGTATTAGGTTTAAATATATTTTTAACACGATTTGATACTACATCACGCAAAGCTGTATACTGTTCAGCTTTTTCATGGCCAATGATATATTTTTTATTTAGACTTTCAACGCGTATTGCTGTACTCATAATTATTAGATACAGGTAGGTTATGATTAATTTTATACTGTTTTATTAACTTTTCATATAAGCAACTGGTATGGTACTTTCTATTTTCATCCAAGCCACCCTGCCGCCATACCTCATTCCACAAGTGAATTCCAAAACTTCTTGGATGAATAGTTCTAGCCTTTGCAGTTCTAGGTCTAAAGAATGGTCTTATCCACTCTTTTAATTTCTCTAAAAAGTTTCGGTGAGAATAGACAATGTATTGTCTGGTATGATAATGGCTCACAGGAGCGAAGTAAAAATATGGCACAAATAAAGGTCTATTTTTAGATTTAAGTCCGGTTTGATTATCTATCAGAGAGGGACCTATCTCTACATAATCAGAGAGTGAGCTTATTTTTCCTTCTGCTTTCTGAATCAATTCTTTTACAAATGAATCCTCTTTTGGAAATTTTAAGATAAAATTTGAAGGATTTTCTTTGTCATTTCCTGAATTATAAGTGGTGCATACTATTCGTGTCTCTTGGATATCAAAAAATTTTAAGCAGAAGACATCAACATCTACCCACCAACCACCTTTCAAATAAAGCAGATGATAACGGAATAAATCTGAGAATGGAGCATATTTACCTTTATATGGTGGCTGATCAAAAATGAATATTCTTTCATAAGACAGTATTTCATTGGCATCTTTTAAAATAACCCCAGCAGGTATATTGTTTACGACTCCGTACACATATAAATGAAAAACGTGTCCATTATTTATAAAGGATTGAATACATGTTTGATGAAGTCTTGTTAATTCTTCACCAATCCATAGACTTTGTACAACTACATTTTCGAGATTCCTCAATTAACTCTCTCCTTATAAAAATTCATAGGTAGCTTACATACTTGTTGAGCAACTAAACATATTGGATTTTATATCAAATTACATCAGCAAATGTTTTTTCCATTTTACGAAAGTATTGTATTCCTAAAGCAGTAAATAATATAGTAACTATTAAGGAAGACATAAGACTTATTAGATTCAATTGGCTTTCACCTCCTAAAATTGCCCATCGGAATCCATCAATCACTCCTACCATGGGATTCAAATAATATAGCAAACGCCATTTTTCAGGTACCACTGAGCTACTAAAGCCTACTGGTGAGATATACAAACCAAATTGAACAATAAAAGGAATGATATACCGAAAGTCCCGATACTTCACATTTAGAGCAGTTAAGTATAAACCTGTACCAAAGGCAGTAAAGAAGGCAAGCAGAATGAATACTGGTAATAACAAAATATGCCAACTAGGAACAAACTGATATACCACAAATAAACCAAGCAGAATAATAAATGAAATAGCAAAGTCCACCAGACTCACAATTACAGAACTTGCCGGCACAATCAGCCTGGGAAAATATACCTTGGATATCAGGTTAGCATTGCCTATTAGGCTGTTACTGCTTTCAGATAAGGCATTAGCAAAAAATTGCCAGGGCAGCATAGCGGCAAATACCATGATCATATAAGGTGCATTTCCCTCAGTAGGCAATTTGGCTACTCTACCGAAAATAACACTAAAAATCAGCATGGTTAATAATGGGCGAATAATACTCCAGGCAGCACCTATGGTAGTTTGCTTATAGCGAACTTTTATATCTCGCCACGAAAGAATGTAAAACAATTCCCGGTAACGCCATAAGTCTTTCCAGTAATTCTTTTCGCTACGGCCTGGTTCAATGATCAAATCAAATGCTTGCTCCATAAAGAGATTTGAAATCTAATTTAATAACAACTTTATTTTAACAATAATTATAATAGGCTTATTGAATTTACTAGTTCCTCATCGAGGAGATACTTTCTTTGTTAATAGTTTTATTTTTTAGTATCTGTCTAAGTCTCCTTTTATAAGCTGCAAAACCAAAATGTAATAGAACTTCCTGCTGGAGAGATCTTTTATTTGTATTGTTGAAATATAAGCTATTTATTAGCGCAAGCTGTATCTCGAATTCGTTATCCGGATCTATTAGCCTACCAAGCTTTCCATGCAACAGTGCTTCTGTACTTCCATCCTGATTACCAGCAATAACTTCTGCCCCACAAGCCATAGCTTCTATAAACACAATACCAAATCCCTCTTTCTTACTAGGCATAACAAATACATCTGCTAGTAGGTAATGATCTATTAGCTCCTCATTGGCAATAAATCCTGGCATGATTACTTTCCCATCTAGCTTATTGTCATGAATCAATTTTCCTATACGTGCTTTTTCTTCACTGTCGTATTTCCCGCAAAGTAGATATACTGCCTCCGGAACTGCTTGTAACACCTGAGGCATTACTTGAATTACTTTATCATATCCCTTATACTGCTCGGTATTTACAAGCCTTGCTACCGTTAAAATGACTTTGCTTTTATCAGATAATCCATACCGATTTTTAAGATAAACAGGCTTTACAAAATCAAGGGGTGGCAAAAAAAATGGATCTAAGGTATTATAAAAAACACTAATCTTCTCTTCATTTATATAAGGATTACCCTCTAATATCTTATTTGCTGTGAACTCACTTACAGCTAGAATTTTATCAACTCTCGTGATCAGTGCTTTCTTAATATAAGAATGAATCGTCCATACCTCAATACCATGAGCAATTAAAAAAACCTTTTTTGATGGAAATAGCAGTTTTATTAGCAAACCAACAATAGCCAGGTTAATATGTCCTAAAATAATAAGATCTGCTTTTTCTGCTTTAATTAAGGCATGTAGTGTAAAAAGTGACCTATTTCCACCATATCCACTGAATTGCGAATGAGGAATGTATGCAGGGTCTGCAAGATCGTCATAACAAGAGAGCACCTCTGCATTACCCTCTAGAGTCACTATCTCCTCATGGAGTGCTTTCATAAAAGCTCTGTTGAATTTTTCAATTCCACCCATTCCTTTAAAAGCACTAAGATATAAAAACAGCGTCTGCAAGATCAATTGTTAATTCAGTTAATTGCTCAATATATTTTGTTTACTTCTAAATAAGCATGCATCCATAAAGGTTCTTCGTATCGCTTACTTAATCAGTCTATTACACACTCACTGCTGATTGGTGATGCCATTTTTCACTTAGAACCATAGCCCATAAACGTGACCACTGCAATCTCTCTTGCTCAAAATCTATGGTTAGTTTGCGAACAGTCTTATTTGGGCTATGAAGCATTTGCAGCATCAACTCGTTTTTTTTCATCCATTTATTAAAAGGAAGCTCAAATCCTTGCTTTGGCCTGTTCCATATTGGCTCAGGCAATATATCTTTGAAAGCAGAAATTAAAAGCCATTTTGCCTGCGGTTTTCCAAACTTTATTTTAGGATGAATTTGGAAGGCTAATTCTATTAATTCTTTATCTAAAAAAGGTACCCTAATCTCTACTCCATGCCACATACTCATCACATCTGAATCTTTCAAAAGCTGATTCTGCATATAAAAATTAGTCTCTATCCAGCTGGCAAAATTTCCAGGTCCTAATTCATTAAAACGATTAGTAGTATTTAATTTCTGCAAGCTCCAAAGTACTTCTCTTTCTGTTATCTCCAAAATATCTGCTACAGTATCCGGGTTAATTAACCCTCGTAAGAATAGATATTTTCCCATATCGCCTTCTAAAGACAAAAAAGGCGTTTTCTTAAGCTTATCATTAATAAAAAAATTACCTAACCGATAAGAGAAGGATGGTAAATATTGAGTATAAGTAAATGTATGAGCCCTTTTAAAAGAAGGATAACCACCTAATAGTTCATCTGCACCCAAGCCTGAGAGGACAGCCTTTAAGCCTTCTTCTTTAGCGCACCGAGAGATAAAATACGTATTGATTCCATCCATAGAAGGCTGATCCATCGCTTGCAAAATATCTACTAAGCTCCTTTCAAAATCTTCTTTGGTTATTCTGTAAAATGAATGATTACCTTTAATTTTGTCGATGATTAGCTGCTGATATTTTTTTTCAGTATATCGTTCTTCATCAAACACAATGGAAAGCGTGTGTAGCTTATCTTTTATGTCTTTATTAGCCAACAGCGTTAATAAGCTTGAATCAATACCTCCACTTAAAAATAGGCCTATTGGTGCATCAGAGATCAAGTGTCTTCTAACAGAAGCCTCCAGTTTTTCCCTTATTAATTGTGTGGCTTCTTTCTCTGAAAGAATAGTAGATGAAAAAGTATACCTAAAATATTGTTTGACTTTGTACTCTCCACTGTCTACATCCCACTTCAGAAAGTGTCCTTTAGGAAGCATAAATACATTCTTATAGGTGGTATAAGGTTCTGGAATAAAGCCTAAAGATAAAAAGTAAATCTTCCATTCGGGCTGTTCCTCTATAACAAGGTCTGTCTGCGCAAATGCCCTCACTTCCGAAGCGAATGTTAGTCTTTCCCCTTGGGTAGTATAATATAAAGGCTTTATTCCAGAGTGATCCCTTACCAAGTAGACTTGTTTTGTCTGTATATCATGTAAGGCGAAGGCAAACATGCCATTAAAACGTAAAAAAGCTCCCTCTCCCCATTCTTTATAGGCATTTAAAATGACTTCCGTATCTGTATTATTTTTGAATGTATAGCCTTTTTCTATTAATTCACTACGTAACTGCTGATAATTGTAAATCTCTCCGTTGAAACTAATCACTACTGTTGCATCGGCTGTGCTCATAGGTTGATGGCCGGCAGGGCTTAGATCAAGCAAAGAAAGCCGACGGTGCCCAAATATAACCGTGGATTCGCTGCTTACATATAACCCTTCATCATCAGGTCCACCATGCGCCATACTGCTTATCATCCGATAAACAGTATTTTTAAAAGGATTATCTATTGATAAGCTATCCTGAAAAGAAAGTCTTTTAGAGAGTATAGTACCTGCAACTCTACACATATATATCTATGTATACTATTATTAAATACTGTTTTAGGCAGTAACTGTTTTCTTCCACCATTTAGCTTTCTGCTTATCTTCTATATAGTATCCATAGCCATATCCGTAATTGCCTACCCCATATCCGTGCCCTGATTTTTTTATATCTACATCATTGAACACAAGTGCCATATTCCGGTACTTTTGCTGGGCATATAATTCATTGATAAAATTAAGAAATGCCTTTTTCGTGTAGCCTTGCCTCACGACAATGATATTGATATCTGATTGTTTCATTAGTTCCAGGCCATCAGCAATAATTCCAACAGGTGGCGTATCAAGGATAATATAATCAAACTGTTCTTTAAGCTCAGCAAGTAATTGGTTCATGCGGCCGCTAAGCAAAAGTTCAGAAGGATTAGGCGGTAAATCGCCAGAAGGTATTACCCACAGGTGGTTTAACTCAGTTGGCTGGATAACTGCTGACAGGATAGACATACCAGATAGATAAGTACTTAGGCCAAATTTGTTTTTAATATTAAGCTCTATGTCGTAGTTATCCTGCTTGCGCATATCTGCGTTGATTAGTAAAGTTTTCTTGCCTGATATAGCAATGATATGGCTTAAGTTAATTGCACAAAAAGATTTCCCCTCTCCACTAATAGAAGATGTAAAAAGCACAACCTTAGACTCTCCATTATTTTCAGTGAGATAGCTTAAATTTGAACGCACCGAACGCAACGATTCTGATAAGGCATTCTTTAAATTTCGCGTTCCACTTAGAACCTTCTCACCTGTACCGTGTACGACCACCCCTAACAAAGGGATAGGAGTTAGTTTTACTAATTCCTCTCTGGAATTAATTTTCGTATTTAATAGATCTAATAGCACTATTAAAGCAATTGGAATAGCTAAGCCGGCAAGTAGAGCGAGTTTGTAATCAAATACTTTTTTCTTCAACGGGCCGCTCTCAATCCTGGCTGCATCTACCATGCGGTAATCTGAGGCATTAGAAGCTCTTGTAATAGCAGCCTCTGCCCTTTTCTCCATCAGAAACTGCACCAAGCTTTCACTAATTGTATAATTTCTAGAAATGTTGTTAAATTCCCTTTCAGCAGAGGGTAACTTTTTCTGTGAGCTCACATAGTTATTCACACTGCGGTTAATATCAGCTAGCTTTAAGTCATTGATCGCTTTTAGGCTGCGTATCCTCTGGAAGATGCTATTTTTTAACTCTGCAATCTTCTGATTATTTACATCTATATAGGGATTTTTCAATCTTTTATCCGCTTTCAGGATACGGTTCTCTGTCTGCAAGGTGATTAACTCACCAATTACATTATTCAAGGTAGCATCTTCTAAGCCTAAAGAGGATGGAATAACTATCTGACTTTCTTCATTGTCCCGCAGATTGACCTCTAAGTGTGTAAAATACTGGTTAGCACTTAGCAGGGTGGCCTTATCTTTCTCTAACTGCTTAATTTCCTCCATCAATTGACTACCTTTCTCTTGCACACTGACTACAGAATTATTGCCTTTAAAACGCTCTAACCTATTCTCAATAGTAGATAGCGAATCTTTGTTCTGGCTTAGCATTTGATTGATAAAATCCACTGTTTTGCTAGCCATGCTATTTTTTTCATACAGGTTATTAGCAATGAAATTTGCACAAAGCTTATTAAGAAAATCTTTCTCTTTTTCAGGTGTATTCCCTTCTATAGAAAGCTTTAATACTGAAGCTTCCTTACCTACAGGATTTATGTATAGGGCATTCTTGTAGTGATTTGCCAGGCCATCTATATGATTAATATGAAAAAGCACTTCTTCATCTGGCGTAATGTGCTCTTTTTGCAAATTAATAATGAATTTAAACCCTTTATATTCAGCTACTTCGCCAAACTCATACATCTTTTCAGAAATACCAGATAATTGCTCATCCTCCGTAGAGAGAATATAGCGTCTCACGGTTTTAATGGTACACGTAAACTGAGTATAATACGGAATAAAGGTAGAGGATGTATCTATCACTAGTTTTATTGAACTATTCTTATAAAGCTCTGATACAACAAATTTGCCTTGCTTAAAATAACTCACCCCAAAATCTAAATCTGTAAGCGTCTTTTCTATAAAAGAATGAGACTTCAAAAAAATGATCTCATTAGAAAGATTTCTGGATGGACTAAAGGCCTCCTCTCCGTATAATATGCTGGATATGTTACTTTTATCATTATCAGGTTTGACGTATACAAGGGAGCTCAATGTATACACTGGCCTGGTATAGCGGTCAATAAAGTAGGCAACTCCTCCAAAAAAAACAAGACAAATCACCACCAGATACCAATTACTGAGCAGGCTAAAGAGAATCTTCTGCACATTAAACAGGCTATCCTGAGAATCTGCTTGAGGCTGATTAGTGGTCATACTACCGATATAAGATGAAAAGCCAGGCTATAAAAGCACTATTGATTGTTCCTAAAATAGATAGCCCTAAAGTCAAGTTACTTGTAGTAGTTCTTGCGTTCTTCTTTGCTAGAGGATCTACTAAGATTACATCATTAGGTTGAATAAAATATCTATCTGATAATAAGATATTATCTTCTAAAACATTTACCTTGTATACGCTGGCTGTGGCCTGATCATGCCGGATGATGCGTACGCTAGCGCGGTCTGCAAACTCAGTTAATCCGCCCGCTTGCCCAATGGCCTGGAGTATTGTTAAGTTTCCACCATCTGCTTTAAAAGTTCCCTCATCGCCTACTTCTCCTAGCACAGTAAAGTTAAAATTTACAAGCTTAACAGTCACTTTTGGGCTCTTTAGGTAATCAGCTGTTAGCTCCTTTATCTTTTCTTGCATCTGCCCTACAGTCAATCCTGCTACTTTTAAATCTCCTACAACCGGTAACTCAATATTTCCTTGCCGATTTACGGTTAGCTCCATTTTTGGAGTGCTTCCTAAAAAATTAAATTTTTCTTGTGTCAAGCTGAATACTTCTACTGATACAATATCATCTGCTTTTAGTTTGTACTCTGGGATCATAAGTGCGTATTCTTTTGCATTAATCGTAGGAGCCGTATCATGTCTTCGATCCTGCATATATTTCTGTTTTCCTACTGGTACACAGCCAAAGGCTAAAAATAGAAGAATATAACTTAAATAAAGTGATAAAAAAGCTTTATTGAATATCTTTTTGTACAGCAAACTGCGCTGTATTATTTTTCTAATTAACATCTAAATATTTTTCTGTTTCGTTGCAATTAATTTAAAACTATTCCGTAGACAAAACAGCACAAAATACTTTTTCTTAAATTTACTACCTCTCAAAGCTTCGCCCTTTGGGTCACATTTGTTATGTACCTATTAAGAACAAATTTTGGTTAGGCAATACCTACGCTATATGTTTCTGTATCCTAAAAGTGAATAGTTATTTTGCTTCAAGCAAAGCCATCTAAATTTTTTACCTACTAAAAGGCAAGCCATTTTTCTTCTTTAATTTATAAGAATCTTTCTGTTTGTAGAAAAACAATATCTTAATAGATAATTTTCACTTACACTCCACCTTCTACAAGTCTCTAATCACTAAAAAATACATATTTTATTTATTTCCTTTTACATTCCTAGCTTTAGCTTGCCAAGGCTAAACGCCTTCGAAGATGATTTGTAGGTATGGTAAGCAGTAAGTTATGACCAGTATTTCCAATTCGCACAATTACTCGTTTACCTCCTTTATATTCCACCAATTCTCCCTGTAATCCTAGCAACTTTCCTGAAATAATCTCTACCTCTTCTCCTATTTGCAAATCCTCTGTAGAAAATTTAAGCTCTACATCTGCAGATAGAATCCGCTTCAATATATCAATCTCAGCATCGCGGATAGGGGCTGCTTTACCAGAAAAGGTGACATAACACACTACGCCTGGAGTATTCAATACCCGGAAATAGTCTTTCTCTGTTATGCGCACAAATACGTAGGAATTTATCAGGGGACACTCTATCCATTTTTTGCGGTCACTCCACTGATGAAGTTTCTTTTGCAAAGGAAGGTAGGCTTCAATGGATTGTTCCAAAAGTAAAGAATATACCTTCTTTTCGAATTTGGACTTTGTGTAAATAGCAAACCAATTCATGGAATTCGTTTAAATAATGGCTCTAACCGTTGATTTTTTTATTTGCTGGTCTATTTTGTACGCCTAGAGTTTCCTTTTGGAATAATTTGTAAAAGTCTCTGCTTCGCTTCTCTTATGAGCAGAGTTATGAAATTACTTATTTTTTATAGGGATCTATGTACTATTTCGATGAATCCGGTATTTCTTTAGATAAAACCTGTAACCTTTTCCTCTCTCTTACTTTTGTCTTATTTTACATCTTTCTAATGCAAAAACGCTTCTATTTTGTACGCTTTCATTAATGAGTGAATATTGTAAAAGGTAACAAGGCTTTTAAAGCCCATTTTACAAAGTTCCCCATTTTTTATTAGGCAAAAAATACCTAATTCTAGGTATTTTTTTGGCACTTTTTTCCTTACCTGTAGGTTTAGCATTGGATTTACTGCATGTAATTTTTGAAACAAAAGCCTCCATCTGCTCTCTTAGACTAAAGCTATTTTAGCTCACAAAGGAAAACAGAATTTCCTCTCGTCCTGCTCTAGTGACTATATATTGTATAGATATTATATATTGATAGATATGTGCTACTCCCCAGAAATCGGACCACTAGCTAAGTTGAAAAACAAGTATTAAAATAGTGGTTAAATGAAAGCAAAAAGGAAACAGTACACATCAAATTTCAAAGCCAAAGTAGCTATCGAAGCTCTTAAAGAAAAAGAAACACTAGCGGAATTATCCAAACGCTTCGAGGTTCATCCTACAATGATCGGTAAATGGAAGCAAGACTTTCTGAGTAGAGCTGCCACGGTATTCGAAAAATCTGCCGATGCCCAATCTGAGGAGCAGATCGATCCCGATCAGTTATATGCCAAGATTGGCAGATTAGAGCTGGAGAATGAGTTTCTAAAAAAAGCTTAAAGAAACTGGGCTAAATGAGCTGAAAGCAATGATCGATACAAAAAGTGAGTTGAGTATTCGGGCACAGTGCGAATTACTAGGACTGCACCGAAGCGTGCTATACTATCAAGCAGTGCCGGAAACGGAGGAAAATCTGCGTATTATGCGTTTGTTGGATGAGCGGTATCTGGGTTATCCAACAGAAGGTGTATTACAAATGCAGGACTATCTGCGCAGCCAGGGGTATATTGTTAATCACAAGCGGATAAGGCGGTTACTGCGAAAAATGGGAATCATGGCCATTTTTCCCAAACCAAATTTAAGTAAAGTAGGCAAAGTTGAGTACATCTACCCCTACTTATTGAAGAATTTACCTATTACTGAAAGTAATCAGGTTTGGCAAATAGACATCACCTACATCCCTATGGCGAAAGGCTTGGACCTAAGATGAAATCTTATTTCAGGTCCATGTACCTGGTGGCTATCATTGATGTCTATAGCCGGTTTGTGGTAGGTTGGGATATTTCTAATAATATGGATGCAGATTGGGTGGTAGAGACATTGCAGACAACTCTTGCCTATTATGGTAAGCCGCAAATAGTGAACTCTGACCAAGGCAGTCAGTTTACCTGTAAAAAATGGGTAGAGCATCTCAAGGGGCAACAGATTCTCATTAGTATGGATGGGAAAGGACGAGCTGTTGATAATGTATATATTGAAAGGTTATGGCGAACAGTAAAATATGAAGTGAATCATGAACGATTCACCTGTTTACATTACTCCGCCCGAAGATGGCTGGCAGTTATACCAAGGGCTGAAGGAATTCTTCCAAAGATATAATTATCAAAAGTACCATCAAGGTATCGGAAGGCAATTACCCGTTTCAGTTTATTTGGGTTCATTAGCTAACAGCGCCTGAATCAAAATTTCAATTAACAAGTACCCATTTTTGGTCCTAATAATGGGGAGTACCTCAATATTTAGTTAGAACTAGAAAGAATCCTGCAAGCAGAATGTATCATAGCTGGGCTAGTAAATAACGTGCCCATTCTTTTATAGCTTCTTGGCCACGTTTACGCTACTATTTGGTGTTTTGAATACTTATTATAGTGAAGGCAAGTAAATGCTACAAAAATTCCTGTCAAAATATTTCCTAGTCCCTTGTTTACCTTTTGCTAGTTGCTTTATTTATCTTAAGACAAGCTACTAGTTACCTATTGAGCAAAGAATTAGTAATCCCTAATTTCAATTAACTCCTAGGCAACAAGGTAGTCAGTGACGCTAGACAGACCTTCGCGAACTTGTCGCATTGCCTTAGAAGAAAGTTAACAGCTTCAGGCTCCATCATTGGGGTAGTAGTCTAAAGCTTACAGGTATTCGGATTGCTTATACTTAAAAGCATACCTAAATGTATACATACTAAATGCCTATACCCAACTAGATACATACTAAATGTCTATACGCGAATGCTCTAGTATATCAAACATAGTACGTATTTCGAATAGGGTAAACATATAGCATATCGTAGCGATCACACCCTGTTGATCCTATCTCTATTCTATTACATCTCTATTCTATTACAAATGCGCTTATTATTGAAAGCCCTTATAACCAGTTAACAATCTTCTCACTTTAAACAAACAAACTTTTAACAAACAAGTATATGCCCAAGCTACGCTTTATTCCCAGCCGAGACGGATTTCATTTCGTAAATAATTTTACCAATCATGTCGGCCCCATTACTACCTATGGCTTATGTGGGGGGATGGCCCTGGCCGCTTTTAATTACTACCGGCACAGCCTGCCGGTTCCCACCCATAAGCAAGGGGTGAATGATTTTGGAACCTTAGATGATTTGCCACCGGAAGGAGGCCGCCTGAGAGAGTATATTTTCTGGCAACAAATGGGTTCTTTTGCCAGTGCCGCCGGCTTCTTCTTTCCCTCCTGGCCCTGGCTCTCGGACAGTGACGTGCTGCGCGACCATTACCGGGCCTCGGTGGGCGACTTTGACCGCATTAAACGGGCCATTGATCATAATCAGTTTCTGCTGCTAGGCCTTCGCAGCAGCGAGCGGGGCAACCTGATTGGCCACCAGGTACTGGCCTATGGCTATGAGGAAAATCCCTTGCGTATCTACATCTATGATCCAAACCATCCCGATCAAGAAATGATGCTAGAAGCAGATCCAGGCAGAGAACGCATTGTGCATAAGCATGGAAGCGGACAAGAAAGCCACACAGCCCTTAGCTATGGCAGCTACTTTGTGCAGCTGGAGCTAAATCCGCTGGTTCCGGATCTGTTAACGGAGGCTTCCAGGCCTACCTACCTGGATCTAGGCATGGCAAGCGGCATCCGGGTGAGTGCTCCTATAGGAGATGGCCTGCGGCAGGTTGGCGAGCGCCTGGAGATAGAGGCCACTATAAGAAATTATGGCGATCATCCGGCGCATCTGCGGCACCTGCTTCTCTGGGCACGGGACCCGCAAAACCGTAACCGCGATGGGGATCTAGGCACGGGACTTCCCATCACTACGCTTGCTCCCGGAGAGGAAGTAAGGCTACATAAGGTGATCGAACGCTTTGGGGAACAAGCAGGCAGGTACCGCTTTGGCGTGAGCTACCTTTCTGAGCATGGACACTGGATACTACTCCCAACCCTTGCTCCTGCGACAAGTAGTGAGGTTAATATAGACCTTGTTTCTGGAATTGACCCTGGAACCCATTACGGCACTGGCGGCTACAAAGGACCCGGCACGTATATTATTCAAGCCCGGCATAGCGGAAAAGTATTTGATGTCAACATCGACTGGTTTTCTGGTGCAAACAATGGGCGTCCGCTTATCCAGTTTGACCGGCACGGGGGAGATAACCAACGGTTTATTGTAGAGCCCATGCCCGATGGCTATGTCTGCATCCGGGCCAAGCACAGCGGAAAATGCCTGGACCTGGAAGGATTTGCCTTAAGTCCCCTTGCCAGGCTTCAGCAGTGGGAGTGCCATAGAGGAGATAACCAGCAGTTTGCCATTGAGCCAATCGGCGACCATTACCGCATCCGCCTCAAACATTCCGGCATGTATCTGGATGTACATGGAGGGAGCCTGGATAACGGAGCAAGAATGGTGCAGTATCCCTGGCATGGCGGCAATAATCAGCTTTTTCAGTTCATTGCCGCCAGCTGATCTGCCTGTGCCCCTATCCGGCTGCTTGTAACTAGATTAAGGGTAGTAAAGCTAATGGATACCTGATAAGAGTGAAAGGATAAACAGCTTCCCTCAAAGCTAAATTGATCAAGTAGGCGCAAGGAATTATGGAATAAAGTCTATCCTGGCTTTATTTAGCATATCCCTCTTCTATTGGAGAAATACAGAAGGCAAGAGCGAAAAGATGCTTGCCTTCTGTAGTAAAACACCTAGGCTAGGGACACATAGGCTAGGGAATTTTTGATCAAAGATGAAATAGCTTTTACAATGAGCTAGCTACCGCTGATCGTTGCAAGTAACTAATAGCTTAGAAAACAGCATCAGCTAAACACTATCCTACTCCCCTGCTGTAACTGATCTCAAGCAAGGACAGAGTGGATCATAAGTCCTGAAGACAATGTTTTTTGCACCGGGCATTTATCCGCAATGTTCTTTAGCCGCTCTAGTTGCATAGAAGATAGATCTCCTTCTAACAGGAGCACTTTTTCAATCACCTCTAGCCTCGAGGAGGGCTGCTCACAATTTTGACAATCCAGGCTATAATTTTTCTGATGCCCTAAGCGTATGCTAATACGCGCTAGGGGCCAGCCTTTATTTTGAGCGTACATACGCAGGGTGATGGCTGTGCAGGCTCCCAAGGCTCCAAGCAGCGCCTCATACGGGTCAGGCCCCTGATTGCTGCCGCCTGCCTCTAGGGGTTCATCAATGAGAAAGGTGTGCTTACCTGCGTGAATGGTGGCAAGTAGTGAATCTTTTTCTACAACTACCTGGATGCTTTTAACTATCGTAGAATTCATGGGGATAGAATTTAGATGATTAACAGATAAGCGTAATCTACAAGATTTCAGGCACACATTGCCTTATCCACTACTAGTATCTACTACCAGGATGATTCCATCAAAAATGCTAGCACCGATCATAGGGTTGCCTTGTGCTCTCACAAAGCAAGTTGCCATATCATTCTCCACTAGATAATCCTTCATCCTCAAAGGAGCGTGCTCATATTCTCAAGCAGTGCTTGAAAGCCCGGTTTATACCTTGCAGGAAACAAAGGCAGAGGTTTACTGCGTGACTACCTTACAAAATAGTCACAGAGTAAAAGCTAGCCTGCTACATTATTCATGTAGCCCAGCAAATGATAAAATTTGCAGGCAGGAAGTCAAGCAGCGGATTCAACTTTTTTAGTATGCGGTAATCTTTTCAAGTAGCTAATGAGACTCTGACAACTCCCACTTGCTTTAACAGTGGAAGTTGTCAGTCGATGTCTAAGTCTAATAACCTTGAACTGTGTACTATTCTTAATACAACTACTTCCTTTTCACTGATGATTTGATAGACAATGCGGTATTTCTTCAAAAGTAACTCTCGGATATTTTCATTGTTAAATTCACGGATTATTTTACCGGATTCTGCATAGGTAGCTAAGCGTTCAATTCTATCAAAAATCAAATTGATGAAGTTACGGGCTATGGTAGGTGAGTCTTGACTAATGTAGGCTTCTATACTTTCTAAGTCATTGTAAGCCGTCTCTTCAAAGACTTACTTTTCTTTGCTCCATTTGGTCTCGAACTGACTTTTTGCTTCTTGTAAAGAAATTGTCTTTCCTTCCCTCACATCTTTTATGCCTTTTTCAACTTTTTCAATAAATAGCAGCTTTTCAATTAGTGTTTCTGTTTCAAATTCATCCGGAAGACTCTCTAACGTTTCAATTACTCTATTTTTATTCATAACTAGCTTGCGTTTTCTTAAATATACGCAGAAAATACAAATTTATTTAATCGAAGCTAATAGTTGGAGTAATAGCAAGATACTATTCTAGGCGGGCAGATAATACGCAAGAAAAGGACAAAGATTCTAATTGGGTTGTTTGAATTACAAAGTCCATAAGTAGAAGCGACCACACTTTCCCCATCCGGGGCTTTTATTGACTTATTAACTGCCAGCATCTTTTACCAACATGGTTCCATCAAAAATGCTAGGCACCGATCATAGGGTTGCCTTCTGCTCTCACAAAGCAGGTAACTACCTCCTTCTCCACTAGATAATCCTTCATCCTCAAAGGAGTATGCTCGTACTCATTAATAGAGCTTGAGAATCCGGCTACACACAATGGCTCAAAAATTACCGCAAACCGTGTGCTGTGCTGAGCCTGTAAGCTATGGGGCACCGGTTGTCGGCTTGAATTTGACGTTATATGCCGGTTTTTTCTTTGATTTTTATGGGTTGCTTTAATTGATCTTACCAAAGGCAATCATATAGCCCAGGCTGATAACAAATGTGCGACTTTTCATATCAGCAGGTCGGTCAAACTCAACTTTTATCTCGCCAAAATCCGGGTGAGTTTCTCTAATATACATGATATGATGCTTAAGTAAATAAGTTAATCCTCGTCCATACCGGGCTTCGGCTAGCAGCATCCCGTTGCCTACCTGCAAGCCTATGCCTGTCCCTATTTGTATACCTACGTCTAGGCGGTTATACCCCGCCGGATAAAAAAAGGCATCCTGGCCAGTATAATGAGCAGGTTTTTGTTTAAATCGTATTTTGCCTTCTTGCTCGATAAGTGTTTGACTTGTATTCGTTAGTTGACTCCTGTAGTTGCCACCCAAGGCAATTCCTATAGAGGGGCCTGCCATAAAATAATACTTGAGTGCCCCCTTACCCAAGGTAACTTTAGCAAGTAAGGGAATCTCTAGGTAGTTGAGTCTATTTCTACTTTCAACCTGCAGGGGTAAATCAACAGGTGTGTTGGTGGGAGTATCGGTTTTTCGATAATGAGTGCCTTTTTGGATATAATTCACTTCTGGTTGAAAGGAGAAGATGGGGTTCTGTGGAATAGGCAGTTGTATACCAAGCCCTGCTGCAAAGCCTACCACATACTCACTATCTTCCACTTTATTTACTTGATAGGTGCCAAAACTCATACCTACTTTAGGGATCAAGGATACTTGTGCACTACTTGGGAAGACTAAACTAAGCAAGCAAAAGGCAAAAACTAAGAGTTGTTTATTCATAAACTAAGTTTGAACATATTGTTATTTCTTCTAGCTCTATTACTGTCATATAATGAACATGAACCCACGCATACTTTTGGCTCGTGTAAAGCTTTGCGCGGTTGTGCCAAAGTTGGCGCTTGGGTTTAATATTGGGCGAGGGCTTCTCAATCAATCCCTTCAATTCTGTCTTTGAAGACATTAACAAGTTTATGCGTATTACTTATTTCAATGACTTGTGGCCAGATAGCTGTAATCGTGTTGAAAAACTCTTTCATTTTCATATTGCCAAACCGAATATGAATAACTTTGGGTGGTGGTTCTTTGAGTAAAATTTTGTTTGAAAAATCACTGTCTTTGGTTATAATGACAAGATTATTTTCCTTGGCATACTGCCAAATCTGCTCATCCTCCCATTCATCATTGATATCTTTTTGATGAATATAATCAGCATTATTCCATAGTGAAAAATAATAAGGCAAGTTTGCATCTATCAAAAATTTAGGCATCTAGGCTACCGATTTAATGATATAACTGCGGTTCATTAATTGAGAGGCAAATTGGATACAGGCTGTAATATCTTCCTTTTCAAGGCTCGGATATTGATGCAGAATCTCTTCAATTGTTTCCCCTGCACCCAAAAATTCTAAAATTGTTTGCACGGTAATCCTTTTACCACGAATTGTTGGCTTACCATTACACACTTTCTCGTTAATAGTGATTCTATCAGCTATATATTCCATACTACTATTTTTTATCTAATATATCATTTTTTTTGCTCTCGCCCAACAGAGCACGGCTTCCCTGCGGGGTGCCTTTCTAGCGTTAGCCTTTGCTGTGGAAGGCCGCTGAGAGGACCAAGCAGGTGTTGTGCCCTTGGCTTTTCTTTTATCCTTTATTTGGTTTGCGCAAATTGAGAACGTGCTTTGCCATCTAAGGCAATCTTTCGAGTTTGGCAATAGCGATACAGCTCATCAATATCAATTTTTACTTCTCTAACAGCAAATCCCTCTTCCTTCAGCCTTTTTTTCACCTTCTGATATTCTTTGTACCAATCCTCCCACTTTTCATGCATAGCTCCTTTATCGTCAATCATTTCTAGAAAGCGAGCCCAGTCTTTCTTTTCGTAGTAGGCTAAATTGACTCCTTTTATCATAGTCTTTCTTTTTTATCTTGAGCACAATGGATCACCGCTTCCCTTTTGGCGAGCTTTTCAAGCGTTAGCCTTTGCTGTAGCAGGCAGCTAATAGGCGAAGCAGGTGTTAGCCACCGTTCTCATTTATTGTGTTATAATCAATACCAAAATGTTTTAAATACTCTTCAATGGGGCCTAAACCGACTTGCGCCCTCCTTTTATTTACATTTTGCGGATCCTCGATTGGGTACAAGCTCCATTTGTCACTTCCATTCTTCTTTTGAACCTGGGAGCCATACTTTTGTTTTTCTCCTCTATCCATCAACATCCTATCCTCCATGAGGGCAACCAGACTCCACTGTAGATCACCCTGATCTGCACTTTTCTTAATTTGTGGAAAGTATTTTTCTCTTAAACTTTTTCCTGCATGCTGGATCACCAGAAATACGGCTTCTACACTCCTATTTCCATGCTTTTCAACCGATGGAAAACCACATTTTTCAATCGTACTTACCACAATTTGCTGGTTCTCCTTGTCAATATCAGTATTTGCTACTACTCCCCCTTTGCGATTATCTTGGTCAACTTGGTAAACAGCCTCTAAAATTTTCTCTACTTCAGAGCAATCAATATCTATAATGGTGACAGCTTCATCCTCAATTTCAAAACCTTCTTTCAGCTTTTTTATTAATGCTTTATCCTCATTGGTGGCTTTTCTTAGTACTACCTCTACTATCTTATTATCAGCATTTACATACTGATCTCCGAAAATTTCTTCGGTGTTCATTTGACGAAGTTCATCTCTGGAAACAATATTGCCTACACTATCCTTGAATATTGTATTTTCACTTATGTAGTTTCCAGTTTTGGCATGTTCTATGATTTCCGTGTCGCTTAATTTTCTTAATCCTTGAGGTTTGTAATTACTGCTCTTATTGCAAGAAACCGCAGAGAAAACAGAAATCATTAAAATTAAAACTATTTTATTCATTAATATCTATTTAAAATGGTGGCAAACATGTGTATACCCGAAACAGTTGAAAATAGGTTCGGGTGTACGCCAATATACCTAAATACCCGAAACAAATCCCGAATAAATGGCTATTTAGTTGAGTGTTGGAAACCAAGAACAAATACCCAAAACAGAATCAAGGTAAAGTAATTAAGCCTTCCATAGAACGCCCATGCTTATCATAGTGAATAGCATAGCTGTAATACCTAAAGCTATTTTTACGACCATTAAATGGTACAGCTCTTACCCCTGTGCTTCCTAAAGGACCAAATACAGCATCTATCAAACGAAGAGGAAAAACAATCAGCAATCAGGATACTCTTGAGGTGAGCGGTGAATTCAAAGCTACGATAGATGCAAAAGTATTTGGTGTTAAATTTCTTAGCACAGGTCTAGAGTCGGTTCAAGATGAAAATTTAGAATATAAGGTATCGGCTGCTAAAGGAGTTAAAAAGGTCAATACAGGTCATATCAACATTCCCCTTAAAATACCATATTCAGATTACCTACCTATAGTTCGTACCGGTACCAGTATATCGTATGTGGGACGTAAATAATGAGTTTGATTTGGATCCTGGCCAGGAGAAAGATATAACCAATAGGATAGATCCTTTCAGGTATATTAGCAATGGATATCGAGTGGAAGGGTATACAGCTTAGTTATATCTATCAACGATGAAGGAGTCGTAGTAGCCACACCTGGTACTATTCATTCTAATACTATTAGTAGTTTCTCATGGAGAACTACAGAGCAAATAAAGGCATTACATGGGCATAACCAAACAGTTTTCCCATCAGGAAGGGGATGTTGTTGTTACCTCCATCCTTACTTCCCGGATTTAGCTGTATGGAAATCATGGAAAACATAGGCAATATTACTTTTGCGATGGTACTTGTTTTCGTTGTCCTTTGGGTAAATTTCAAGAAATATCGCCTGACAGGAAGCAAACGGATGTATGGCTATGGTATGAAGAAACGAAAACGGCAATAAACTTCTCTTCTGTCGCTACAAGTACCTTTCAACCCTATCAATGATTAGGTATAATATATACTTGTTTTTCTCCAGTCAGCAGCTACACAATAATGGATCGATAGACCGTTTCAGATCTAGTGATCCGCAGCATAAGCTGGCAAGCATTTTGTGAAATACAGTAGCTACGCCTGAGTTGATATAAATAGGCTACTACACCTATGCTTGCGATAGCCTTACTCTTTATTTTTTGCACTAAATCTACTCGCTTATATAAAAAATATACCGCTGTGTATGCTATTGCAGACCTTGTTGGACGAAATCGCAAAGCAGTGGAAGGGATGCTAGGCCTTCCTATGCGTGTAGGCATAAGACAAATAGGGGACTCTTTAGAATGGACAAAGGCCTATTACTATCAAGGGGAAATTGAAATTGTCTATATGGAGAATGTGGCGGATTGGATTATCGTAGATGGCAAACAAAGCAAGCTACTCGAAGAGTTAATCTCTTTTCTTGGAGTCAGATTCATTGCAGCCAATATTGCAAATCTAGGAGTAGTCAGATACTACCAGATAGCCGGACTAGCAGAAGTGGCTTTTTATGGAGATAGAGAAGGCAGGATAACTAAAGTTTATATAAAGGCTTTTACTCCCTAAGTCTCAACAAAAAAAGCCTTCCCCTATCGCTTAGCCGCAGTATGGCGCCGATAATCATCTATTATCTCTACACCTAAGGGTCAACCGTATTATTTCCTAAAAAACAATATTCGATTGCAACTAAAAGCCTAAAGGAGTGAACATAAAAAAAGCCCCTCTATGTCGTGCCGGCAGCGTAACTGCACGTCACCGATTTGAAAGGGGCTATGAACAGAACAATACAATCAGATAAGAAACCTATTCACCATATATACCTAAACACAAAAGACGGTAAATAACAAAGCCTCTCTAAAGGAAAGGCTCTTTTGTGGTGCAGGTAACAAACCCTTAATAATATCTAACTAAGCGCCTAATGGCTTTCCAAGCAATGATTATAAATACGGGTTTAGGTCTGACAAATACGGAAAACAAAAAATCTCTTTATATCGTGCCGCAAGCTTTGCTTCACCTCAGCGACCGAAAAGCTTTTCAGCTGTAGAGCAAGCATACTGGATCTATACTTACAAATGAGAAAATTCCCTTAGCTGATTAGCCACTTTTGCTCGCAGGTGAGCGGCTTGGGCAATGATTTGCTTATTCTTCTCCACTAACCGTATGCTTACTTCCATACTTGTAGAGAGCCGCCTAAGAATAGCCTCTCTTTCTAAAAGCAATGCTTGCGGTCTTTCAGTCCTTCCCATATGTTATCGGGTAGTTAATTGCTACTCCTACAAAGGTAACTACCTACCAAAAGTATACGAGAGTAGAAACCCGAAATCTAGCTAAAATAAGTACTAAAAATCAGCTAGGTATAAAGCATGTAAGGCTGCGTTTCTAGGTACTATTAACAACCTCTCTCGGCAAATACCTAAATTGAGAATTGGGTATATCTTCAGCTTTCCCTAATGCGTCTTAGAAGTGGGTTTAGGAAATACATGTATTGGAATGGGTTATTTAGGGTTAAGTTGTTTTCGGTTTATTTCATAAATTTAATTATTCCAGTAATCAGAAAAAAGAAGGAGGCTATGCGTCCTTCTTTTTTGCTTTAAATGAAAAAAGCCTTCCCTATCTTAGCGTTTAACCACTTACTCTTCACACGCATAGGTATAAATTAAATCATTATTTACTCTAGCATTCAGTGGATAACCCTGCTCGTTTAATATCCAGTTAAATTCTGCGGGTGGATCTTCTCCTTGAGTATGTCTGGTGGTGGCAGGCAGATTTTTGCTTATCAATGGATTAGGGTATAGTTGAAAGACAATGGCCTCTTTTGATTTCTAGGTTTATTGGGGAGACTGGTATAGGTGAGGTCAATGAGTTCTCGAGTATTTGTTTCGTTAGGCAACCAATAAACCTGCATCAGGTTATCATCTTTGAAGATCAGCACCGTTTGATAGTAAGAATAAATGTGTCCTTCATAGCTGGTATATTCAAAATCCACGATAATCGTATCCTTTTTATAGGTGAAGGTTTGATTATATAAGTCACTACCTGGCCATCGATATTCTCAAGTGTGCTTTAACCGGCCCAGCGAATCATAGCTAAAACTCCCAACCGTATCATTGCCTGCTACATTTGCGGCGTAGTAGGGTAGTAGCTGATCTTTCTCCTTATATGTAAAAACCGTTGGAAAAGAGAACTCCCCAGGCTCCTCCCACCTCACCAGCTTGCCTTCTTGATCCTAGATATACTCTATCCCATTTTCCGTTTTGATCCGGCAGGTATCAGCTATTGGTTTAAGATGGGTAGGTTTAATGATTTCTTTCAGCTGTTCACAGCTAAAAAAGCAAAGGCTAAGGAGCAGGAAAAGCACATAGCTTCTGCTAGAGAAAAGTTTGGACGTCGGAGGTAAAGGTTTGTTTCTATCAAGATAAGCAAAAAGAAGCTTTCATTCTACCTAGCACCTTTTTATATTTTGACAAAAACACAATAAAGAAGCCTATCCAGGAATCGGAAATGATTCCTGGATAGGCTTTTTACGTTTAGCTTATTGATCTAAACTCAATACAGATTCCTACCTATAACGTCTTTATGGATAAGCTATTGAATAAGCCCAAGGGGTTAGTACCTGTAAGTAGTAAAAAACGACTATACTAATAGTAGACAAAAAAAACCCCTCTACTAGAGGGACTCTTCCATATGTTATAGCCGAAACAATAAATTACTTTAAAAGAGCTTTTTTATAGTCTGCAACCTGCTTGGTCGGCTGGCTTTGAATATCATTTCCCCAGTAGGTAAGAATTAAACGATACGTATCTTCTCCACTTGTGCTAAGCTGCCAGTCATGGATGATCTCTACGCTTTTTATGCTTCTTGGGGCAAAGGCTAGATCCTGCTTGCTGTGCAGGTAGGCTGCATTACCTGTGGAAATTAGTTCAAAGGCGCCCTCCTTGAGCAGAATCTGATGGCTTTTTTCTACAAATTCTATATCAATAGTTTTTGGTAAAAATATGTTGGACTCAGGGCTGATTTTAACATACTGTCCCACCATGGGGCTTTGTGTAATAGAGCTGCCTGCCTGAGGCGATTCAACACTTGTTTTTTCTTTCGGAGCCACTTCGGGCGTGTTGCAAGAAACTAAAATAGGGAATGCAATAAGCAGTAACAAAGAAGATTTCATGTCAGTAGATCATTTTTTTTACTTAATTGATCTACCCCTGTCATTGTAACAGCTTTCTGCTGAGCATTCCCTATATCGCATGTAAGCTACAAGCTAGAACCGTAGAAGCATACGGCTATTTCTATAATAGGCGAAACAAGTATACACTAAGAAGGGCTAAAAAAGTGCCTTGGTTATCAATATATGCACCTGTTAACAATAATCTTAAACGGTAGATAGGAAATGTTACGTCTGTCAAATATAATGTAATAACAAAACTTTTTAGCTTAAAACAAATACCTTCAAGCATAACTAGAGCAGCTGAATTAATCCAATAATTCCTTTTATGAGCCAGATACCCTTGATAGTCTGCCCAAAAGTAGTACTAAAATAGTAGTTCTCTAATCCGAAAATACTACACTTACCTAACCGCACAGTTCCCGGATTTATCCTTATGGAAGCCTTAGAAACTACTGGTCATCTCATGCTGGTTATAGCCGTTGTGATCGGCTGCATATGGATGAATAGCAGAATGAGGATGGCCAATTTTGAGCATACCTATGGCTATAAGTATAAAAAAAGGAAGAGACATAAATAAAGCCCTGTACGTATCATCTTTTGCAATCAAACTTACTACATACCGCTATTGCTACGCCAACTATCTGGAAGGTGTCCATACCTTTTACCTCATAGATCCGATAGCCTTTGTTTTCCGGGTATAAAAACATCTTTCTCATAGCGCTGCTGTTTGACAAGCATTCTCCATTAATAAAAGCTACCACAATATCCCCATCCCTGGCTTCCCTTGGCTTATCACCTACTAGTCACCGGGTATGTGCTTCTGATACTAGTTTGAATGTATGGCTTTGCTCCTACGCATTTGCTTCAACTCCTTTGCTTTCACTCCAAAATTTTAGCGGTTTATCCCCATGCTTTGCTAGTTTGTCAGAAAAACAATGTATTCGCAGGTTGGATGATTTTACTTTGACTTAAAGAGTAATACCTCATCCAGATGAAAAAAGCGCTACTTCTATATATGTTTGGACTGATCCTGCATACAGCTCAGGCACAGCCGCAGACACAAACACAGACACTGATAAAAGGCAGCATTACCGATACCCGGGGCGAGGCCCTGGCAGGCGTGAATGTCTACATCAAAAATACCTACGATGGCACCTCTACCGATGCGGGAGGCACATTCAGCTTCCGCACATCAGAAAAAGGATCACATCTGCTAACCGCTACCTTTGTCGGATACAAACTAGTGGAAAAGCCTGTTGAGCTCAACGGCGCAAGTATAGAGCTTCGTTTGCAGCTGCAAGAAGAGCGAAACGAGCTCAATACGGTAGTGATTACAGCAGGAGCCTTTGAAGCCAGCGATGAGCGAAAAACGACGATCTTGCGTCCCATTGATATATTCACCACCGCCGGCGCCAATGCAGATATTGCCGCGACGGTGCAAACCCTGCCAGGCGCACAGCGGGTAGGAAATGAAGAAGGCTTGTTTGTACGGGGCGGCTCCGCGCAGGAAACCAAAACCATTATAGATGGCACGCTGGTGGAAAATCCCTTTTACAGCGCAACACCAGATGTGGCGCAACGCAGCCGCTTTTCGCCGGCTTTATTTAAAGGCACCTCGTTCAGCACAGGTGGCTATTCTGCCCAGTATGGACAGGCGCTCTCTTCCCTGCTCGTGCTCAACACCAAAGATCTGCCAGATAGCAGCAAGATCGATATTGGCTTAATGGCTGCTGGGGGATATATAACCAAAACGCAGCGCTGGAAGAACACCTCGCTGGTAGCTGAGGGCATGTACACGCACCTAGGGCTATTGTTTAAGGCTATGCCTCAAAATATGGAATGGCCAAAAATACCCCGCTCTGCGAGTGGCTCTCTCATCTTCAAACACAAACCAAGCAATAACGCGATGCTGAAAGTGCATTCCAATTACTCCTGGTCTTCTTCTGCCTTAAGGTACCGGGATTTTGAAAACATCGATGGGCTAAACACCTTTGGCATGGATAATAATCATCTCTACATCAACAGTTCTTATCAGCAGGCCTTGGGGGAGGGCAAATGGATCGCTACCGGCGGGGCTTCCTATAGCTATAACCACGATGCAATCAGCCTGAATCAAGACCAGATTACCCGTTACCAGCAGCGTACGCAAGCAAGAGGCACTATCTCTAGAAGCATAGGCGAAGGCTCCTCGGTGCTTGCCGGGGCAGAAATACATCAGTACAGCTTTGGCGATAGCTTTAACGGGTTTAGTAACCGGTTAAGTGATACGTATGCCGCGGCCTTTGCAGAAAGTGATATCTACCTGACCCGTAAGCTGGCAGCCAGAATCGGACTCCGGGCGGAATATTCATCCTTATTGAAGAAAGCAAATATAGCCCCCCGCAGCTCTCTGGCCTATAAAACCGGAAACTATAGCCAGGTTTCGCTGGCGTACGGACAATTTTATCAGAGTCCGGAGAACCGTTATTTAGTTACTAATCAAAACCTTGATTTTGAGAAAGCCTCCCATGTGATCTTAAATTACCAGATCATCAAAAACAAACGAACCTTCCGGGCTGAAGCCTATTATAAAGACTATTCTCAGTTAGTAAAAGAACAGGGCCAGTTACCCTTCGACCCTACTTATCACCGGCAGCCAAGTGGCCTTACCGATAACAGTGGAAAGGGCTATGCACAAGGCCTGGATCTGTTCTGGCGTGATCAAAAAAGCCTGCAAGATATAGATTACTGGGTGTCCTACTCGTTTCTTGATACCAAGCGCCACTACCAGAATTTCCTTTCAGCCGCCATGCCTACTTTTACTTCCAAACATAACCTGAGTGTCGTAAGTAAAAAATATGTATCGGCCATCAGCAGCCTAGTTGGCGTGTCCTACAACTTTGCCAGTGGCAGGCCCTATTATAATCCCCATGCGGATAGCTTTTTAAGCGATCGGACCAAACCTTATCACAGCCTGAATATAAATATTTCCTATTTAACGCAGATCCGGGGAAATTTCACTGTGGTGTTTTTCTCGGTGAACAATGTAGCAGGCACCAAAAATGTATTTGGCTACCGCTACTCCGCAGATGGCACCCGCCGCATCTCTATAGGACAGCCCACAGACAGGACTATTTTCCTGGGCATGTTCATCTCCATCGGTGCCGGATTTGATAACTAATCAGGCATAGTAAGTATTCCTATTCCCTTAGTCCCATTTTCTACGAAACTCTATTCCATTAAACGATCATTTACTAACCTCTATTCCAATAAACTGTCTTCCACTAAACGCTATATAAACCGATGAAAAAGTTAATTGTTTGTTCGCTGATGATCCTTATATGCCTGACTAGTATTTGCCTGACCAAGCTACTAGCTGCTGACGAAAAGTTTACCAAAGCCATGGAATCCGTGCTAGTGTCCATCAAAAGCAGCGAGACGCTGGAATCTTTGCAACAGGCAGCCAACCGGCTGGAGCGCATTGCGGCGGCTGAACCCGAAGAGTGGCTTCCAGCCTACTGGGGGGCGTATTGTTACATCCATATGTCCTTTCTAGAGAAAGAATCCATGCGCAAAGATCTCTACCTGGATCAGGCGGATAAGTTTCTCCAACAGGCAGAAACTATTAATGCCCATAATGATGAACTACTGGTACTCAAAGCCTATGCCGCCCAAAGCCGGATTGCCATTGATGGCCAGAGCCGCTATATGACCTATAATGGTATTTTTACAGATGCCTTGCAAGAGGCAAGGAAACTAAACCCGGACAATCCCAGAATCTATCTGCTGGAAGGACAGATGTTATACCATATGCCTGAGGCTTTTGGAGGTGGCAAGGCGACCGCTTGTCCTAAGTTAAAACTCGCCTTAGAGAAATATGAGCGTTTCAAACCCAGCTCTACCATTAGCCCAGACTGGGGAATAAAAAATGCCCAATACCTTGTGCAAGGTTGTGGAAATTGACAGGTATTTTTTACATTTAAGTATAGCGTGCCACTTGCCGGATTTACTTCCGGTCAGGGGCGGCCCTAACCTTGCTACCTAGAAGATCATGCCCGTACCATTCTCAAGCTTTAACAGGCCTTCTGCCTTACTCTTGCAGTTTGTGTTTGCCTCTATGATGGTGCTTGCCCTTTCAGGGTTTACGCACCTGAGTATGGTCATTATTTACAACACCGGAGGCAATGGCAACCGCTATTTACTAGCGCTTGTTTCCTCCTTTGGCAATGGGCTGATCATCATGGTGAGCATCCTGCTCGTGCAGCGTATCTTCTCCTGGAATCAGTCGATGGCCTGGAAGTATTTTTTTTTAAATGCCTGCATCATTTTCCTCAACTACTGGCTAAACTTTGTTATCTTTTATCTGCTGGCCAACCGTATCATGGGAATGAGCGAAGGCGATGAAACATTTTTGCTCAGTGATCTTTTATTCGTCTTACACCCTGTTATGGTGGGCTCTTTTTTCTTTTTCTACCTTACCCGCGAGCAGAACCGTACCCGTAAAATCTCTGAACAGGAATACCAGTTGCTTGAGCTGAATGGCTTAAAAACCAAAGCAGAACTCGAAGCCCTGCAAGCCAAGATCAATCCGCATTTTCTCTATAACTCGCTTAACTCCATCGCCAGTCTGGTCCATATTAATCCGGATAAAGCCGAAGAAATGGTTATTTTGCTTTCCAAGTTTTTCCGCTATAGTACAAGTGTCAAAAGCGGGTATTTTCATACCCTGGGAGAAGAGCTCGAAATGGTGAGCACCTACCTGGAAGTAGAGAAAGTTCGTTTTGATGAAAGGCTAACGTATGCAATTGAGTATGCCCAGCAAGGTTTGGATCATTACCTGATCCCCCGCTTCCTGCTGCAACCATTAGTGGAGAATGCAATTAAACATGGCATCTCTAAAATTGCCGGTAAAGGTATGATCCGGCTGCAGATTTGCCGGGAAGAAGGATTTCTCTCAATTAGTATCCATGACAACGGCCCTAGGTTTCCAGAGCAGCTCAACACAAGCTATGGCCTGCAGAGTACCTCGGATAAACTGCGGATGCTCTGCGGGGAGGATGCCCGCATGGAGCTAATTAGTGAGCCCTATAAACATATAAAAATCACGGCAAGGCTAGTAAAGGAAACCATGCCGGCAGATACGCCGGCTCTACCCCTGCAGCGGCAGCCTCGATAAATTTTAGCCCGTATGTAATATGCACCCTAACTCATGCAATCCTATCTATGCAACCCTTTACAACACAGCTGCCTTACACTACTTTATTAATAGATGATGAAAAACTGGCCATTAAACGCCTGGCCCGGTTACTGGAAAACTATCCGCAAACGGTTAAGATTGTCGGTGAAGCCTATAATGGAACAGACGGACTACAAGCAGTAGAGCAACTAAAGCCAGAGCTGCTGTTTTTAGATATAGAAATGCCCATACTCAATGGCTTTGAGATGCTGGCCCGGTTGCCCTATATGCCCATTGTCGTATTTGCCACCGCTTTTGAAGCCTATGCTATCCGGGCATTTGAGGAAAACTCAATAGATTACCTGCTAAAGCCTATTGAAAAAGACCGGCTGCTGCTTACGATAGAGAAGCTGAAAAAACGCAGAGCCGGCAATACAACCATAGACTATACCCAGCAACTCTTCGGAGTGATTGAGCAGCTAAAACCTAAAAAAGAGTTGATGTCTATTCCCGTGAAAATGGGTGAGCGCATCCTGTTGATCCGGCTAGAAGAAATTACCTATTTTGAGGCCGAAGACAAATATGTGTATCTGCATACAGCCGATGATAAAAAGTACCTGATTGACTATACGCTAAGTGCCCTGGAAGAAAAATTACCTTCCTATTTCCTTCGGGCCAGCCGCTCGGTAATCATCAATCAGCATTTTATCAAAGAAATCCAGAAGTATTTTAGTGGAAGGTATCTGTTGCTGATGAATACCAAGACTCCTACCAAAATCACCACAGGGTTAAGTTATGCAGACAAAGTTAGAGCCTTATTAGAGATCTGATGTATAGGCCTGCAATAATTTGCGCGTGTAGTAGAAAATAATGGCCTCTGGATACATACTATTCACGGCTCTTTTACTTTTGCTCTGGCAGCACATGCATGGTATCTGCTTGATACGAAGCAAAGATGCCTAAGCCCTGGCTGATATTCGTATATACCTCCGTGGGAGTGGAAAAAGGATCATTGGTATTCTTTCCCTGAAGCTGCTGCGTGTAATGGTATTGATAGTAGGCCGGAGAAACATTTTGCAATTCGATAATTAATTTAGGATAGCCGTAAAACAGCTTTAGTTGTAAGCTATACTCTTTGCCATCGAACAAAGCATCTGAAAAACCAATCCCGGTAATAGAGGCTTCTTTGCTGGAAGCAGCTAGATCATCTGACCTGGTATCGGCTATATAGATGTCTCCTTTTTCTTCTACGCCGTAGACCTTTACTACATAAAAATTGCTTACGCCTGCCGGATCTTTCACTTTTACGCTAACTGGGTACTCATGCTTTGCATCCCGCACAGCTACGTAGCGGGCATCTACAATAGCTACTTTCTCCACCTCCATGCGCTCTCTGGCCGTCGCCTGCCCTAAAGCCTGGTCTCTTACCTGCAGCTCGTAGGTTTTACCCACCATAGGTTTATGGGTAGTGGAGGTATATAAGCCATTTACGCCTCTCGTTAGCTCCTCTAGCAGAACACCGTCTTCAAACAGCTGGATAGTAGCATCGTTAACTGGAGAAGGGGGATTCGGGGAAACTACCGGCACACTTTTAGAAACATGGACCGACCATAGACTATCGGGAGTAAACAGGGAGTTAACCACGAGTTGGGGCTGCCCGGAAATAGCCAGATCAATCTCTTTTTCACAGGCAGGCAGCAATAGTATAGCGAGCAAACCAAAACTATACTTGATGAATAGGTTCATGTTTTAGAATTTGAAATGATAACTAAGGGAGGGAATAATCGGGAACACGCTGTATTGGATGAATTTTTTCTTTGCCAGGCCAGCGGAATAATCCGTGCTTACTGTATAATACAAGGGGTTCATGCGGCTATAGGCGTTATAGAGTGAGACTATCCATTTGCGCTCTCCCCATTTTTTTTGCTTACTAAAACTGATGCTCAGATCCATCCGGTGAACAGGCTTCATGCGGAAGTTATTGCGGCCCTCATACTGGTACACTTCCCGGCTATACCTGTTATAGAGTGTAAAAGCAGAAGTGTATCGCTGTAAGGGCAGGGAAACAGCATTGCCTGTTCCATACACCCAGTTGCCTGAAATCTGAATATGTGGTTTAAGTTGATAGGACAGTGTCAGGTCTACATCGTGCCTGCGGTCGTATTTGTAGGGAAATTTCTTACCCTTATTAATGGAAGCAAACTGCCTGTCGGTTTTTGATAAAGTATAGCCGGCCCATCCAGTTAACCGGCCCGTTTTTTTCTGCAGCAACACCTCTAGGCCATAACTTTCTCCTTTGCCAGAGATAATATTGCTTTCCCAGTCTGTATCTGCCTCAAAAAAACCGGTGGCCGGGGCAAACTCTATAACATGATTCATAGATTTATAATATCCTTCTAAAGACACCTCCAGGGAAGGACCTATGTCTTTGGATAAGCCGGCTACCCATTGCCTGGACTCCTGTGGCTTTATTCTACTTGTCGCAGGTACCCACAGGTCGGTAGGTAGGCCAATGCCAGAATTTGTCAGCAGGTGGATGTATTGGGTCATGGTGACAAAGGAGCCTTTGAGCGCAAAATCCGGCCGCAGTAAGTAGCGTAGCGATAGCCTGGGTTGCAGAGACGTATAAAAAGAAGGCCCTGTTTGATAGCCTGAGCCGTGCACCCCCAAGTTCATTTTTAGCTGCTCTGTCAGGGAAAAATCATCTTCGGCATATAGGGCAAATTCTGAGGTATGGATGGTTGACCCATCAAAAGCCGTGTCTATCTCTGTTACCTGTTCACTGGTTTGCCGGTGACGAGAAGCGCCAGGGGAAAAGGCATGTGCCGTGGCCTGCCCTCCAAAGCGGATCGCATGCCTGGCTGAAGGAAAGTACTCAAACTCTGTACGCAGCGACCAGTCGCGGATGCCGGACAAATACTTGTCGTTAGAGGAGGTTTTGCTCTGATAGGGCCCGGAAAGTATCTGCTGGTCTAAGATAGAAAAGTAGCTAAAATCGTACGAACTGTAGGTGAGAATCGCGTTGCTGAACATCTTGCTGGAAAAAATATGGTTCCAGCGCAAAGCAGACGTAATATTTCCCCACCGCAAGCCATCATCTGAACTGCGCTTGCCTTCGGCAAATACGTCATTGAATTTTAAGCGCAACTTATCATTTCCCAGATAAGCGCTTAAATACAACCGGTCTTTGTGCGAGAACTGATGATTAATCTTGCCGTTCAGGTCATAAAAAAAATAGCCCATAGTATGGGGAGTGGCCAAGCTGATTAGTGGCCGCGCTAACGCATCCAGGTAGGTGCGGCGGGCAGAAACAAGAAAAGAGGTTTTCTCATTTTTAATCGGTCCTTCCAGTGTAAGCTTGGAGGAAATAAGGCCAATGGAGCCCTCTCCTTTCAGGGATTTATTATTGCCTTCTCTCGTGGTTACATTGATCACAGAAGACAGTCTGCCGCCATACCGTGCCGGAAAACCGCCTTTGTATAGCTCTACATGATTAATGGCATCTGAGTTGAATACAGAGAAAAAGCCAAACAGATGGGAGACATTATACACCGGCACTCCATCTATCAGGATCAGGTTATGGTCTGGCCCGCCCCCCCGCACATACAGCGCGGTACTTCCTTCCATCCCGGATTGTACGCCAGGCAAAAACTGAATAGACTTGAGCACATCTACTTCCCCAAAAAAGGCAGGCATGGCTTCTATTCGTTCCACAGGTATTTCCATCCGGCTAGTGGTAGACAGTTGCGTAGGGCTTTCCATCTTGGAAGAAAGCACCTCCACTTCCTGTAAACTCAGCTGGCTAAGGTAGATATTGATCACCGTATCCCCATTCAACAGCAGCGGAACGGTATGTGTTTGGTAGCCCACATAGGAATAGCGCAGGTAGAGCGAATCCGCAGGAAGGGTAAAGCTATAGAACCCATAGGCATTACTGCTTGCGCCGGTTTGGTGATGAGCACTATAAATATTGGCTCCAATCAGGTTCTCGTTAGTTTCTGCACTTCGGATATATCCGGAAACAGTTGCTTTTTTTCCTTTCCCAGCCCTTTTAGAGATAATAATCTGCCCGTTAAGATACGCATACTTTAGGCCAGTATGTTGCAGGCTTATATCCAGGGCCTCCCGGACACTGATCTCGGCAGAAGGAAAACGCACCTTGGCCTGGGCAGGAAGCTGGCTGCTACTCAAGGCAATGGGGATACCGGCTCTTTTGCCTATTTCTTCCAACGCCCTTTCTAAATTAAATTCTGCACCTGGCAAGCTGATTTTTTTGTCCAGAATGGATTGCGCCCATAGGGGCAGGCAGAAAAATAGTGTAAAGGCTAAAAGCAGGCCTTTTTGCAGTATTCTCATAGATTTCATGTGATATTGATTTTAAAAGCTAGCATCCTCCTCCAGAGAGATAAACCGTGTCTCCGTTTATTTGGTAGCGGAGGCCATATATGGTTTGCAGGGTTTGAAGTACTTCTTCTAGCGAGCGCTTTTCAAAGGATGAGGTAAGCAGACACGCAGGCAAGGCTTTGTTTTCAAGTATGATCTGTTTCCTGTAGAATTTTTCCAGCTGTGGAATCGCCTCTTGTAAGGCTGAGTTTTTAAAACTTAATGTACGGGTATGCCAGGAGAGAAAATTTGTATCCCTAGTTCTCCCCTTAACCGGTTGCAGAGAGGAGGCTTCCAGGTTTGCAGTTTCGCCTGCCTGGAGCCGGAGGCTATTTGCCGCGGCCGCTTTATTATAGAAAGCTACAATACCCGATACTACGTGTATGTCTATGGATTGTCCCCCATTTTCGCGGATGTTAAAAGAGGTGCCTAGTACTTGGGTCACACTCTTTCCCGTATGTACATAAAAAGGCTGCTCCTGCTTTCGGGCCACTTCAAAAAATGCTTCTCCTATCAGCCGTACCTCGCGTATATCCCCACTAAATGTTTCAGGATACTCTAACCTAGAGTTTTCATTTAGCCAGATACGGCTTCCATCCGGAAGCCGTATTTCTTTTCTCTCCTGTTGCCCTGTGATAGCGACTAGTTGCCGGTGGTGATTGAGATAAAAATACAGCAGCAGACCTAAGGCAGTTATCAGCAGAAACGAGGCCGCCAGTTGCAGGGAATGCTTGAACAGGGGTCTGCTTACCTTATTCCTGGTGGCTTTATCGACCTTACGCCAGGCAAGTTGCAGGTCAGGTTCTTCTAGTGTTTTTTGCTCACCAGCCGATTCCCATAGGAGCTTCACTTGCTCAAAGTATTTTTTGTTCGCTTTGGATGCTTGTAGCCAAGTGTCTACCTGCTCTTTCTCCCCAAGCGTGCATTCGCCTGCCAGGTATTTGCTTATCAATGCCCAGGTTACCTCTTTCATGGCTTTGTTTTCTGTGAGGACAACAAAGCGGCAGGCTACCCTTAAAAAGTTTTAAAAAAAAGTTTCTTTGATCATAGGCATCCATATAAGCAGCCTGACGCCATGTTTGAGCAGGTGTTCCCGCAGTTTTTTAAGGGCAATACCCATTTGACTCTCTACAGTCTTAATAGAAATGGCCAGGTGCCCGGCTATCTCTTTATAAGAAAAATGGGACTGACGGTTTAGCAAAAAAATCAGTTTACACTTTTCCGGAAGTTTGTTTATGGCTTCATCCATTGCCTCACTGAGCTCCTCTGCTATCAACTGGTCGGGTTCATACCCAAGGATATCGGTCGTATTTTCAATAGGAATCATCAGATGAATTTTCTTTTTTAAATAGTTCAAACAGCGGTTTTTGATAGCCACATGAAAATAGACTGCAACCGAATTTGGCAAGGTAAGCGTTTGTTGGTTTTCCCACAGATAAATAAAAAACTCCTGCACAATTTCCTCTGCCATATGGCTATCGTGGAGGTACTTGACACTGTGGCGCCACAAAGGATGGTAGTATTTTTTGAATAAAGCTTCAAATGCATCTTTTCTGCCTTGCTGCAAAAGGCGTAGTAGCTTGACATCAGATACGTTATCAGAGAGTGTATGCATGGAAAAAACCGCAAAAATTCACAAATCATTCCTATGACAGCTCAGGCGAGCCATTCACCTATGGGAGAAAAAAATTTCTATATAAAATTTTAGCTTCTGTTGGTCAGATCCAGTATTATGGGCAAAGTTCTCTTTCGATAACCTACCGATCTGCAAGAATTCCCTTACTTTTACCTATGCAATATCCTCTCCTAGACCTTGCTCCTATAACCAGGCACCTTCGGGCAGTGGCAAGTTCGCGCCTGCTTATAGCTGCCGTTCACCATTTACCTGTTTTTGAGTGCTTAGCAAAAGGGCCACTCTCTATAGAAGGGCTACGCCATCAACTAGGTCTTCAGCAGCGTCCGGCCATGGTGCTCTTTCCTGCCCTCTGCGCCATGGGACTGCTGGCTTTCGATAGTGAGCATAAACTCTTGATTACTCCCTTAGGGAAATATTTGCTCGTTTCCTCTTCACCAAACCTGACTGGCTATGTAGGCCTTGAGAAAAATGATGCAGGAGTCCTAGAAATGGTTGAGCGGTTAAAAAATGATGGGCCACTAGATGTTAACATAGGGCTATCCTATGTAAAAGAAGGGAACACCGCCTCTCCTATGGATGATCCGCAAAGTGCCCGGTTTTTCACCTTAGCCCTGGCTGGACGAGCGCAGTACCTTTCTCCTTTAGTAGCAGCAAAATTGCCTGGCAAAACCCATCTGCTTGATGTAGCCGGGGGTACTGGCTATTACAGCTATGAATGGTTGCTAGCAAACCCTACTGCCAGGGCTACAGTGTTCGATCGCACAGCTGTGCTAGAGGTAGCCAAAGAATTGCTCGATAGCTTTTCTAGGAGTGGACGCCCGGGTGCCCAAAGTGTCAAAGCCCGTGTAGCGTTCCAGCCAGGAGATATGCTCACCGATGAGTTGCCTAAGACGGATTTGCTGCTTGCTGCCAGCCTGTTTCACGACTGGCCAGAGTCTACTTGCCGCCGGTTAGCTAAACGTTTTGCCGAGGCAATTCATCCCGGAGGTGAACTATGTGTGCATGATGCGTTTCTCAATGACAGCCTGGACGGACCGCTTGCTGTAACCGATTACTCAGCCATGCTTTTTCTGCACACAAAAGGCCGTGCCTACAGCCGTAAGGAATATGCCGCCTGGCTTAAGGAAGCAGGCTTGGAGGTGAAAGAGCAGTATGTACCCACCCTCATGGAATATGGGCTAATTTCTGCGTCTAAAGCATATACAGGCGAGTAAGCTGCTGTAGTAAACTTTGCAAAAGTCGGTTGCCATAGTTCTATATATCGATAGTTGGCTCAAAAAACTTTCCTACAGCCTTTTCA
The DNA here is from genome assembly GCF_030503435.1 of Rhodocytophaga aerolata. GTDB lineage: Bacteria > Bacteroidota > Bacteroidia > Cytophagales > 172606-1 > Rhodocytophaga > Rhodocytophaga aerolata. Next base: position 30,205 of record NZ_JAUKPO010000022.1, on the reverse strand, counting down.
ATATTATAATTCTAGTACTACTCTTTCGTAGAAGCAACGTTTGCACAGTTCACAAACAGTTTAGAATTAATAAACGCAAACCAATCGGCAGGTATTTGTTAGCTAATTACCCCTTTTAAAGAGTTGCCCTGTCAAGTGAAATCAACTATATAATGCTTATAGAAAGGTAAACGGATTGGTAGAAGCAATATGCGTAATCTTGATGCCATTAACCTTAGGTTGTAGCCACGTTGCTGCATATTCCATACCTGCTTCTTCACTTACCGAGTGACTTAACACGAGTAAGGCTGTTTTCTGTCCCATCTGCAAGCCATCCCGTACCCGCTCCACCGTTTCCCACTCCCTGGTTTCGCCGCTAAGAATTAAATCAGGCTTATACTGCCCGATGGCCCCTATTTGCATCCGGCTGTCCATATACCCAAAAGCCAGATAAATCCTGCGGCACTGCCCTGCCGCATCACCCACCAGGCGGACTTTTGAGATGCCTAGCTTTGCTTTGATCAGGGCGGCAACGGATTGGATAGTCATCGGTTGCGGTAAGGTAAGCATTCTGGGAGTAGCCGCATCATAATAGCTTTCCCATCCTAGCTTAAGTAAATTGCCCATAATAATGCCATCTGGCTGGTGCCGGTGCCAGTAGTCATGAAACCGCCAGATAGCAATTTTATGTTTGTTGAGTAGTTCTATCTTATAGCGGTAGGCCTCGTCTTGCGCGAGCCAGTCGGTTTCATCCTGGTTGTTATAAAAAGGAGTTTCATGGGCAATAATGAAGTTGGCTCCGGCTTTAGCCGTTTTCTCAATCACTTCCAGGGTAGGAAACATGGTAGTAACAATACCGGTAACGGTCTGGTCCAGGCTGCCAGAACGTAATTGGTCAACCGTTGTAGCAAAGGGGGCATTGGGAATCTCTTTCAAGATGCGATCAATAATCTGTTTTACTGTGTAGGACTCTCTCTGCTGTCCGGCATTTGCTGCCAGACTTAGCCCTGGTACGGTTAAGGCAAGAGACGTACGTGCGAGTTTGCTTGCTGTCGTTAAAAATTTTCTTCTTCCCAGAACAGGGGCATTGTTTTCCTTCTTCATGATACAGATGGCTTTATATAAGCGCCTTTAGGACTAAAATTAGTAAGTTTTTGCATGCGCTATGCGAGCCAGGCTATTTTCTTATCCCTTTACCCCATAAAACATATAAGCAAAGCCTATGCGCATTTAAAAAGGTATGTAGCAGGGATAGGTATTCTTACGGTCTAGCGCAAAAATCAACAGCCATTACATGACTCCTTTCCGGCTAACTTAGATTATTTTGTTAGATAAAAGAAGCTCTGTATACATATGAACACAGGGAACATTCAACCCTGAAAATGATTTATTAGCCAACCTTGCAAGGCGCAGGTTTCTTCCTGCTACCAGATGATCTACTCAGTGCAGCAAAGTAGCTGGTTTATTCGCTTTCCGAGTAATACCAGGATAAGGAGAGGTTATTTTTATTTGCCCTGCTTCTTTCAAACTATACCAAACACATATTGGTGAGAAATGGGCAAATCTGATGAATAAGGAAGATTGTGTGTATGGAATATATTAAGGTTCATAAACTGGGATTTACTCAGCCATATTGATTGGTGCAAGACAGTATGCCCGGTTTGGCGAACTATGCCAGCACATGCCCGTATTTGTAAACAAACCCAGCCATATGCTTTCCATTGTTTTTCCTCTAATAAATATTCTTCTCTGCCTTAAATTTCTTGAGTAAGTAACCTGGCGCTATTGTTTTTTCTAATTTAATTTCATACCTTATCGTAGGCAAAAAGGCATTCGTTTGCCTGATTTTTTTATAAGTTAATCACAACCATCCCAGATTTGCGTGTGATTCTTTTTTGTCTTTGTTCCTCGTCTTGCCTCTTGTATGCTGTGCTTTCTGGTTTGCTTGTCTCTTCCACCTTAAAACCTCGCCTATATGAAAACACCATCAACTTTTGTTACAAAACTGCTTATAAGTCTTCTTATGGCAGCAGCATTAGTATTTTCAGGCTGTGAAAAAGAGCTGCTTGATTATCTTGATTATAATCACGGCCATGGTATCAAACACATACTCTACATGGTCGACAATGGCTCCAATAATCTTCTCTTCCTCAATCAGAAGCACCCTTCCAAGAGCTGGACGGTGCCCATCCCTAGCGGATCACGTGATCTGCAGTTGGTTGCCAACAATAAGGTACTGGTGAGCCACGGCAATGGGGCCGCTGAATACGACCGCACCACAGGTGCCAAAGGCTGGTCAATTGATACTTACTCAGGTGTTTCAACAGCGCAGCGCCTGGAAAATGGCAATACCTTGCTTGGCTGGTCAATAGCGGCCTCCGGAAGTACACCCGCCAAAGTAATGTTTTCAGAAGTAAATAGCGCTGGCATGGAAGTTTCAAAGGTGACAGTCAACAACATCACGACCCTGCGGCTTGCCCGCCGGCTGTCGAATGGCCATACTTTGTTCACTGGTGATATGAACAATGAGTTGAAGTTTTATGTGTTTGAGGTTGATGCCACAGGCACCATTGTTTGGCAGCAGTCGCTTTATGGTGGTAGAGGCTACGTCGCCAAACGCCTTAGCAACGGCGATACGCAAGCTACGATTGGGCCTATTGGCAAATTGTGGGAGCCAGGTAAGGATGACAACAAAGTGCTTCAACTAAGCCCTACTGGCAGCATCGTTAAGTATTGGGGTGGCATGGCCGATCATCCGGATGCGAGGCTAAGAAAATTCTCGGGTTTCAGCGTTGTACCAAAAAACGGCAACGTTGTCGTTGCCAACTGGCTAGGCGATGGTAACATAGGCACGGGTCCGCATGCGGTGGAGTTCAACGCCAAAAACAAACTTGTCTGGAGTTGGGAGGACCACTCGGCAGCCCAGACAATTACCAATCTGCTGGTGGTCGAGTAGTTACGCACTTGGTAATAAGCGTGCTAGATAAGAAAAGTTAAAAATTGGGGAGCATCAGCTTTTCAATAGCACGGCCAGTAGCAGATTTATGCAAGCGAATACGCCTGCCTTTTCTTGGATAGTGAATTTTCATTAGTCATTATAGATACAGCCTCAACCTGACTGGCAACCTAGGTTGAGGCTGTACCTATACAGGTATTGCTTTGTCTGTCCGGGCAGCAGCCAGGGGATACCTTATAGCGGACCTGATAGAATTTGCTTGATAGCCTCTATCACCTGGCCGATTTCCTCGTTGCTCATCCCCACAAAAAGTGGAAGGATCAGGCTCTGGTCGCTGGCCTTTTCACTAATTGGTAGATGCAAATCCGGATAATAATCCCCGTATGCAGTTTCCCTATGGGCAGTCATTACGCCCCGCCTGGAAGCTATTCCTTTATCAAGCAACTGTTGCATGATATCATTTCTTGACAGCGGACAATCCGCTCCCAGGGAGAGGGCATAAGATTGATAGTTGGAATAATACCCGGCTTCTTCTCTGGGAAGTTGCAAGCAGGCAATTTCTTGAAAAGCCTCCTGATAGCAGCTGGCGATCTTTCGCCGCTCGGCTATCATCCAGTCTAGCTTTTCCAGCTGGCCAATGCCGATGGCCGCTTGTATATCGGTTAGGCGGTAGTTGTAGCCCAGTTCTGTGTGATCTTCAAATACGAGGTGGCTAGCTTGATGTCTCACCCGGTCGCTGACAGACATGCCATGCTGACGCAGACGCTTCAGCCGCAGATAATATTCCTCCTGGCTGGTAGTAATCATGCCTCCATCGCCTGTGGAGAGAACCTTTCTGGGATGAAAGGAGAAACAGACCAGCTGGGAATGAGATCCAATCTTTTTGCCTTTGTAGGCTGATCCGGCCGCGCAGGCAGCATCTTCAATAAGTACTAACCCGTGTTTAGCACATAACGCCTGAAAGGAGTCGATATCGGCGGGCATGCCGAGTTGGTGCACCAGCAGGATGGCCTTTGTGCGAGCCGTAATCCGCTTTTGTACATCCATTAAAGATAAATTAAAGCTGGCAGCATCTACTTCTGCAAACACAGGCAAGGCTCCTACATAGCGGATAGCATTGGCGGTGGCGATATAGCTCATCGACGGGCAGATAACCTCATCGCCAGGCCCAATACCGGCTACAATCAAGGAAAGGTGTAACGCCGCTGTGCAACAGGATACGGCCACAGCATATTTAGCTCCGGTATAGGCAGCAAACTTCTCTTCAAATGCTTCCACCTTGGGCCCTTGCGTAATCCATCCGCTTAAAATGGTATCATAGGCAGCCTGTGCATCTTCCTGGGTTACATAGGGTCTGGCAATCGGTATCATAGCTTATGTCTGTTGGTGTTCGCTTCCCTCACCGGATCTTTCCCAGTTTAGGGGCTCGATGGCCTGAAGTAAATTTTTCTCTTTCATTAGGTTCTCATAATAGGCAATGGTCTCTTGCAAGCCTTCTTCAAAACTATACCTGGGCCTAAAGCTAGTCAGGGCAAAGAACTTGCTTGCATCTACCCAAAGCCTGGTTACATCTGCCGGACGGGCAGGCAGGTAGGCTATACCCAGGTTGGCTCTGCCCATAAGGGCTAAAATAGTTGTGAGCAAGGCTTTCATTGAATATTCGCGGCCAGTGCCAATATTATAGGTTTGTGCAGTGATGGCTGCTTTTCTTTCGCCCCCGGCAAGGGGTATCAACCTGGCTAATGCCTGAGCTGTGTCCTTGACATAAAAAAAATCCCGGCTATGGCTTCCATCTCCAAAAAGCAAGGGTGATTGTCCATAGAGAATACGGACAATACTCCGGGGAATAACCTCACCGGCATCGCCTGCATAATGGGCTCTTGGCCCGTAATTATTAAATATCCGCAGGATAGTCACCGGCAAGCCATAGCACGCATAAAAAGCCTTTGCATAATGCTCGCCAGCCAGTTTGCTTGCCCCATAAACGGTGAGTGGCTGGGTAGCGGCATCTTCTGAAATAGGAAACTGGTTGGTGCGGCCATATACTTCTGAGGTAGATACATAAAAAAAATGCTTGACTCCCTGTTCCCTGGCAGCCTGTAACACACGAAGGGTACCTTCGGCATTGACGCGGTGATTTTCCAGGGGGCTATGCAGCGAATGCCGCACGCCAAGACAAGCCAGGTGAAAAACATAGCTTACCCCTGCCATCATTTCCAGGCACGTATCACTGTCTAAAATATCTGCTTGCCTGAAAGAAAAATGTGCATGGGGTATGGCTCCGGCTAGGTTCGCCATCGAGCCATTAGCCAGATTATCTACCACACTCACCTGGTAGCCAGCACTGAGCAGTGTATCTACCAGATGTGAGCCAATAAAACCGGCTCCTCCGGTAACGAGCACCTTAGCTTTTTCCATCTTCTTACCGTTTATGTTTGCTTGCAGGGCAAAGGTAGTAAACGATCACCCTTTTTGTAAGGAAAACAACAAGCTAAAACCAATGGCATCCTATCTATGGTTACAGCACATGCCCTAAAAGAGAGTAGCTAGAAAGAATGGCTGCTCTTTGCTGGGTAAAACTACTGACCCTATACTTTTATCTGTTTTCATACTTTTCCCTGCTGATCTACCTCAATCATTTCCTCTATGATATACACCGGCCTTTTGCGGCTGGCATCCAGGGTACGCCACAAATATTCGGCAATAATTCCTAAAGATATATTGGTAATGCCAAAGCCAATCATCAGAATAGAAAGCAAGGCGGGCCAGCCGGCGGCTAAATCATCAAAGACAATCTTGCGGAAGATAATATAGCCGGTCCATATGCATCCGAAAACAAAAAACAACACGCCCACCAAAGATACCAGCCGGATGGGGGCAAACGAAAAAGCAACAAAGGAGTCTATCAACAATTTAATTTTCTTAGCCAGCGTCCACTTAGACTTTCCGGCTTTTCTGGCACTTTTGTCATAGAACAAGTAGCTGCTTTTAAAGCCAAGGCTCAGGATTTGCAGGAATATATTGGAATTTGCCTCTGCATTCCTAATCAGTTCATGGGCAACCCTTCTGCTAAACATCACCACATCAAAGCCTTGCAAGGGATATGTTGGATTGACATAGCGGCGCATTAAGCTTGCATAGAGCGTTGAAAACAGTTTTTCCAGGAGGGAATTCTGGGTATTTTTTCTATAGGCCCACACAATATCATAGCCTTGGCTCATCTGCTGATGCATGGCTAAAATTGTAGATAAGGGGTCTTGCAGATCCGCGTAGCTAAAGGTAAGGCAGCTGCCTTGGGCTTGGCTGATACCTGCCCGCAAGGCTGCATGCGAGCCATAGTTCTGCGATAAGCTAATCAGCCGTGTGTGTTTAGGAAATTGGCTTTTTAACACCAGTTCTTTGGAGCGGTCGGTTGATCCATCATTGACTAAGAGTACTTCAAAGCTAAGACCTGGGTTTGCTTCCACAAAACAAGAAAGTTCTTTTGCCAGATGCTCAAGCGTTGCTTCTTCATTATAAAAAGGAATGATAATGGAAATATGCGGAGGCTCCCCCATTGTTTACTACTGCTATGATGGCTGATTAAGATTTCTGGCCGGATTCCCAACCATCTTTGCATAGGGGGGAACCTCTTTCAGAATGGTACTTCCCAGGCCAATAAGTGCCCCCTCACCCACCCGGATATGATGCATCACCTGGCTACCACTGCCAATATAGCAATTCTCTCCAATGGATGTATGTCCGGCAACAACTACCTGCGAACCAATCAATGTATACTGGCCAATCAGGGTGTCATGATGAATCACCGAATTGGGTAATATACATACATGGTTTCCAATACGCGCATTGCTTGTTACGACTACTCCTGCCATCAGCACCGAATTGTATCCAATAGAGGCATAGCCTGACAGTGTGGCCTTTGGATGCACCAGGCTGGCAAAACGCTGCGGGGCAATTTGGAGACTTGCAATAATTTGCCTGCGCTGAAGATAGGTATCCGGGCTTCCAGGAAGGGCTACGACATGGGCTTCCGGATAGCGCTGGATCAACTCTCTGGAAAATACCTCAAAGCCCTGCGGTTGCTTGCCTTGCTTTGCTGGTGTATCATCGACAAAGCCAATAAACTCATACGGCTCTCCTACTGCATCCAGGGCTTCCAGTCCGTTGCCATTAAAAGGAAAGATGATTAACTTTTTGGACATATGTATCCATTTAATGCCTCAATTACCCGCTCTACCTCCATGTTGGTAAGTTCCGCATACATAGGCAAGGATAAGCAATGGGCTGAAAGATATTCTGCCTCCGGCAAATCGCCTGCCTGATAGCCTAAATGGGCATACGCCTTTTGCAGATGACAAGGCAGCGGATAATGCAACCCCGGGAAAATCTGCCGTTCATTCAGGTATTGCATCAGGTGTGCCCTATTGGGTGTAGTCACTACAAACAAATGATACGCAGACTGGGCAAAATCCGGTTGTTGTTGCAGGATAATATTCTGATTTACAATCCCTTGCTGATACATATGGGCAATCTGTTTTCTTCGGCTATTCCACTCGTCCAGATATGGTAGCTTAATGCTCAACACGGCTGCCTCCAGGCTACCCATCCGCATGTTAAAGCCTAGTTCATCGTGGTAGTAACGCTCTGTAGCGCCATTGTTGCGCAAACGCCGGAGATGGTCAGCATAGGCTTGCTGACTGGTAGTAATGGCTCCCCCTTCCCCGTAAGTACCTAAGTTTTTTCCAGGATAAAAGCTAAAACAGGCCATTTCTCCAAAACTACCTACCCGCTTTCCTCTATACTCTGCCCCATGTGCCTGCGCGGCATCTTCTACCAAAAATAAGTTATACGTGTGGGCAATTTGTTTAACAGCATCGATGTCAAAAGGCTGGCCATAGAGGTGTACGCCAATAATAGCTTTTGTCCTGGAAGTGATTTTTTCTTCTATTTTCTGAGCATCAATCTGCCAGGTGCCCGGATGGCAATCGACAAATACCGGGGTTGCGCCAGTGTAGCTAACAGCCCATGCGCTGGCAATGAATGTATTGGCTGGCACGATCACCTCATCGCCTGGGCCTATGCCTAAGGCTACCATAGCTAGATGCAACGCAGACGTTCCATTATTCACGCCTACAGCATAGTTTACCTGGCAGTACTGAGCAAACGCATTCTCAAACTCTTCTACATACGTTCCGCCAGTATAGCTGGTGCTGTCTAATACCTGTTCTATTTTGGCCAACACTTCCGCTTTAATGTGAAGGTATTGTTTTTTTAAATCCAGAAAAGGAATGTGCGCATCAACTACCCGGTCATAACTATTTGTCATCGGTTAAAAATTTTAAGATTCTGGCAGGATTTCCCACGACCACTGCATGAGCTGGTACATCTCTGGTGACCACTGCTCCTGCTCCTACCATAGCATTGCGGCCAATGGTGATGCCTCCCATAATAGTTGCACCTGTACCAATAGACGCGCTTTCTTCCACAAGAGTTTCCAGCAGCGTCCAGTCGGCCTCTGTCTGCAGGGTACCCTCAGCGGTTACGGCCCTTGGAAATTTATCGTTAATAAAGCAGACATGGTGCCCAACGAAAACCCCATCTTTGATTGTAACGCCTTCGCAGATAAAGGTATGCGAGGAAATCTTGCAGTTTTTGCCAATCTTCACGCCTTTTTGTATTTCCACAAAGGAGCCTATTCTGCTGCCATCGCCAATCACACAGCCATAAGCATTCACAAAGTGGTAGATTTTTACCGCTCTTCCAACCTGTACATTCACCAAAACCTGTTTATCGGAGTTGATATTAAGTATTTCCATGTCATGCAAAAAGGCAACAAGCGTTTATTGATATTTAGTAATGCTCTTTGATAGTTATTCCTGTTTGATGTTAGCAAGGGTTTTCTACCAAACAATGTGGCAAGTTACCTTGATTATAGCTATTTTACTCATTTTTTCTTTTCCTTTTGTGTTTTCGCCTAAACAAACAGCCAGAGAAATGATACAAGTCTTTAAAAGTTAGCTTGAGAACAGGTAAAAAATAAAGACAAGTAAACGGTAAGGGAGATACTTTACAGAGTACCTACCCTATCATTTACTTGTCTACCCTGCCTGGCTATGTAGTATATTAACAGAGAAAGCAGCAACTATAATACTGTTTCTTTTTTAAATATGCGGTACAAATCTCCCTGATCAGTAACTGCATACAAGGCTCCATCTTTCCCTTGCGTAACATCCCGGAAACGCTTTTTCTCACTTTCCAGCAAACGCTCCTCTCCGACTACCTTGTTATTTTCGATGACTAGCCGGATAATGTGCATACCACTAAGGGAACCAATAAACAAATTATTTTTCCATTCAGCAATACTATCGCTGCTATAGAACGTCATCCCGCTAGGTGAGATGGAGGGGTCCCAATAATACACTGGTTGCTCAAGGCCCTGCTTTTGCTGAATAGAATCTCCGATTTTTTCACCGCTGTATTCAATGCCATAGGTAATGGTAGGCCAGCCATAATTTTTTCCGGCTTCAATGCGGTTTAATTCATCTCCTCCTCTGGGGCCAAATTCATTTTCCCACAAATCGCCAGTCTCTGGATGTAAAGCCAGGCCCTGTACATTGCGGTGCCCATAGGAATAGATTTCTGGTTTTGCCCCAGCTTGGCCTTCAAACGGATTGCCTGCCACCGGCTTTCCGTCTTTAGTCAGGCGGATCACTTTTCCAAGGCTTGAATTCAGTTCCTGGGCTTGTGGCCTGGTCACCTTGTCTGAGCGTTCTCCGGTACTGATAATCAGATTGCCCGCCTTATCAAAAAGGATTCTTCCGCCATAATGCAGTTTGCCCTGGTAAGCAGGGGTAGCCCGGTAAATCACGCTGGCGCCTTCTATCTTTTTTTCATCGGCAGAAAGTTTACCTTTGGCTACGGCCGTTAGATTTCCTCCGGAGACCGGCTCAGAAAAGACCCAGTAGACCATTCGGTTTTGCTCAAATTCCGGATCAAGGCGGATACCTAACAGGCCACCTTGTCCTTCAGAATCGACTTTTGGAAGACCAGTTATGGGTGCACTTACCTCTCCTGAAGTAGTGGCTATGCGCATGGTTCCTTCTTTTTGTGTAATCAGCAGCCGGCCATCTGGCAGACTGGTCAGGCCCCATGGGTTTTTAAGTTCGCTGGTTAGTAGTTTGCCTTCATAAGCTGTACTTGATTGAATGCCTCCCACTCTGGTTTGTCCCTGGAAGGCCGGCTTATAGGCGGAATTAGGTTCTTTGGTTTCTACTGGCGCTGCGGCTACTTCTGCCGTGGTGCTATCGCTTTGGGTTGCCTGGGAGGTTTGGGAAGAATTTTCTCCGCAGGAGGCCAGCGTAAGCATTGCTCCTGTCAGTATTGGCAGCATCAGGTTGGTTGTTGGGCTCTTTCTCATGGTATGGGTTGGTAAACAAAATAAATAAAGATTGTAACGGGAGCAAAGGTCTGCTTTTGCCAGCGTAATTTCAATGATTATCCGAATATAATCTTGTAGCAAGTTACAAGGATCAAACCGAAAGCATGGTAAAAAAGTTAAAGGAGCCTTCTTTTTTGGTTAGTAGAAGCAGGAGTTCTGCTTTTAGTAAGGAAAATTTTTCAATCGTAACCATTAAAACCACAGATACACTTCCCGCATAGAGATTGTTTACAGGCTTAGGTAATGTTTTGCTTCTACCAATACGGAAGTGAGTAGCCGAACGATAAATAATTACCCAACTGCTTGATTATTAATTAAAAAAATTATAACTACCCGTGTTCTAAGAGAAAACAGCTTGCCTTCTATTTTAGCCTATCTCTTTTCTTCCAGCCAGCCTTAATTTTCCATAAAACGCATTCATTACGCGTAGATTCAATATTCACCCTTATCCATTCGGCATTTATGAAGAAGAAAATTTTAAAGGCAACGGCCTATGGCCTGCTGGGTCTAGGTATGTTAATTTTCTTGGCAGCTCTTTACATAAAAGTAGGGCTACCTGATGTAGGAGATCCTCCGCAGCTAACCGTAGAAAGAACACCAGAACGACTGAGCCGGGGAAAATACCTGGTACATCATGTATCCCTCTGTGTGGATTGTCATTCAGAAAGGGATATGAGCAGGTTTGCCGGTCCTATCATAGAGGGCTCCTTAGGGAAAGGAGGAGAAAAGTTTGATGTAGGAGCCGGTGTGTATTATGCCAGGAATATCACCCCGGCAGGTATTGGCGACTGGACAGATGGAGAACTCTTTCGGGCCATTACGATGGGAGTAAGCAAAGATGGGCGGGCTCTCTTTCCGGTGATGCCTCATCCGGCTTATGGGCAGATGGATGAAGAAGATATCCTGTCTATTATTGCTTATGTGCGTTCATTGAAACCGGTAGAAAGCATCATTCCTCAACCGGTATCTCATTTTCCTATGAACTTTATTATTAACACTATTCCCAAAAAAGCCAGTTTCAAAAAAATGCCCGATAAACAAAATGTGCTTGCCTATGGGGGCTACCTGGTTAATGCGGCTAGCTGCGCTGATTGTCATTCTCCCAGAGATGATCAGGGAAATAAAATTGATGGCATGGATTTCGCAGGCGGGGAGCAGTTTCCTTTACCAGATGGCAGCATAGTGATCTCTGCAAACATAACGCCTGATAAAGAAACCGGTATAGGAAACTGGACCAGAGAACAGTTCTTCAGCCGGTTTCGCCAGTATAGTGATCCTGCAAGCTGTTATCCGGTAGAAAAAGGCAGTTTCAATACCATCATGCCCTGGAGCCAGTATGCAGGCATGACAGATGAGGATTTACATGCGATCTATACATATATGTCTTCTTTGACTCCTGTAAAAAATAAAATTACCAGATTTACTTCCAGTACGGCTGTTGCTCAGAATTGACACGTAACCAGGCTCCGGCCAGCAAAGATGTATCAGAAATATATGCGCTTTCCTGCTAATTTTCTGATACATCTTTCTAGAAGGCTGCTACTAAAAGGTTCAGCCAGCACTTCTTCTCTTTTTAACAGAAACCACCTGCTAGCATGCCCACTCCTGAAACCCTGCACAAGTAACAAGCATTGACGTCTAGATTCACCCTCATTACTAAGTCAGCAAATCTAACTTCTCCCCTACTCACTACTCCAATTAACTAACAAATGGCATTACCCAGGAGATACGGAGGCATGATTCTGAGCCTTTTAGTCTCTGCCAGGCAAACATTTATTTTACTCACTACCCGCATTTTTCTTCTATCCTATGATTTATAGGGGGTTCAAAGGTGCTCTACGTAGAAAACTCTTACTGCTTGTGTTTGGATTGCACCGCTTAGTAGTAATTAGGAGTTAAATTCATATCAGCAATCGTATTCCCTAAGGTTTTGCCCATCTGCCGGGTAATATCCTGTGTGAACCGGTAATGTATACCTGCATATATTCTTGAGTCAGCGGCCTCTCTATCCAACTGGCTAATGGATGTATACTGCCGGGCGGGCAATCCTCTCCAGCCATAGGCATCGTCCCGAATGGGAATATCGCCAAACTCGCGGATAAGTACCTGCATAACCGGACTGTATAAACCGGCAAGCCCGGACGGGTATTCAGGATAAGGAGGAGAAGGCAAATACGACTGCCAGGTTGGATCAATTTGTTCCTGAATATAGGTAACCGGCCGCAACAGGTTGTACTGGAACTTGCCTCTGAATATTGCAATAGGGCCATCTTTTAATGCTATGCCTGTTTTCGCATAGACCTGGGCAGCCTGCCCAAGCTTGGCATGCTTTGCTTCCAATATGCCGGTGATCAGGGAAAGAATATGATAGGGTGCGGGCACTCCTACCCCTGCGCCTCCAGCATCTGCCCACCAGTCTGCGGTTGCTTTCTGTTCGGCAGTCAGTGCTTTGCCTATATCATACACTTCTTTGGCCGCCTTATAAAACTGGGAGGCTTCGTCTTCTGAATAGGGTAAGGGTAAGGCAGGGGCTGTAGCAGTCAGGCTATAAAACAGAAAGGGCCTTGACTCTTTCAGGTAAGGACCTACCGGGCTTGCAAAGGCTGGAGGGGTTGGCTTCCAGGCTCCCTCGCCTACCGGAGGCGTATACCCCTGGCTGGAAAGGTTGAAGTTATCGGTGGTAGACCATTGGTAAATAGCATTGGCTACAGACCGGCCAAAAGCTTGTGAACGGGCAATAATGGCCTCAGAGCTGGTTTGCCGGAAGTGCGTGTTGTATGCATTTTCCATTGAATCGATTCTGGCCTTATCAGCCTCGGACAAGCCTACCAGAAATTGTTTATACATACTGGCCAGTGCAGCATTGGCACTGGCCCCCCATCGGTACTCCTGGTGCATGTCTGCCTCTGGCATAGCAGGCATCTGGTAAAGCCTGGTAGCTAAGCTCACCGATCCTTTTATGCCAGGACGTACAGCTTCATAAAGGCCAACGCCAATATACCCAAAGTTCCGGTTGTTGAGAATAACTACTGGTTGTGGACTGGCAGGTAACTGAATCTGAGCAATTAACTTATACCAGTCATAGACCACCTTGGCACTCTCCTGTTTGTAGGTGAGGCGGTGTTGAAAAATGTTCTCCAGTTGCTCTAGGTGCTCGCAGCCACCAAATAAACCTACTAGTAGAACTACACTTGCCCAGCGTGCAGGCCTGGTGTAAAAAGTTGTAAATCGTTTCATAGAGTATAGATGGTTAAGATAAAAAAATAAAAAGGTAACGAACGTCGAAACATACAGGCCAATTTTATGAGTGGTGCGGGTGGTTGCCAGCAATCTGTAGCTAGTAAGGTAGCGCTGTTCAAAAGAAAGGTATGACACAACAAGGTTTAGGCAGGAGACGTGCTTTATGAGTACAACTGAAATATAAAACTGCTATCTGTAAGCTTTGTCAACCGCCTTCAGCTCAGGAATTACCTTTGCTGCGCTTGCCTTTTATTCGCCTGGCAATAGGTTATTGCACCTTCTAAGCTGGAGGCCAGAATTTTTACATAGCCGGGGATGATACTGGAAATGGATAGTTCTGAGTGATAAGAATTAGTAAAGGGTGTTGAATAGAACAATGAACATTCGCAAGTTGTGCAACTAAAAAAGCCAGACAAGCAAAAGATACTTACATAAAAAGTTTAACTTGTCTGCAATAAATTCGCAAACTGCGCTTATGGCTTGGCTAAAAGCCTATTATAGGCTTACGTAGCTGTGCATAAGATTTTCTCACTATCAAGATAGCAATCTTCAGCAAACAAATCAACGAACAGATAGCTTTTTTTCAACTAGTTACCTTATTCATTCCTTGCGCATACGCAGCCAGATAGATAGCTAAAATCCGTTGAACAGCAGGTTCCTTCAGCCATAAACTAACTCTTTTTTTACAGTACGCTGTACTGGGGGAATAGGTTTTAAGAAGAAAAAGCTTGGTGAAAATTATAGCAGTTATTACTTAAGCAGCCTGCCAGGAAATGCTTATATTCGCTTGTCTATCGTCTTAAATTTATTTTACCTAGCCTTACTCGTATGAAAACAATTTTATTGCTGGTGCTTACCTATATGTTGTATATGTTCACGCCTTTGGAAAAGGAATCCTCAGCTCCTGCCTTGTGCCATCAGGAGCCGCTAGTAGCTGCCCATGATATGGCGGCGATGGCAGCTGACCCTGCTTTTCAAGAGCTTCACGAGCAGCCGCTTGCCTTCCACTACCAAGGACCTGGCGAACTGATAACCTTTCCTACCCCCGATGGCAAAAAAGCATCCGGTTTTTTTCTCAAATCCGCGCAACCATCGGATAAATGGCTGATCGTTTACCAGGAATGGTGGGGGCTCAACGATCATATTAAGCAGCAAGCCTCAAAATTGCACAAAGACCTGCCGGGCGTGAATGTACTGGCCCTGGATATGTATGACGGACAAGTAGCCACTACCAGGGAGGATGCGGCTAAACTGATGCAAGGCGCTTCAGCTGATCGGTTAGCTGCCATTACCCAAGGAGGCATTGCCTATGCAGGTAAGAAAGCAAAAATTGCCAGCATTGGCTGGTGCTTTGGGGGGATGTTGTCGTTACAGAATGCACTGGCTGCCGGAGACAAAACTGTTGGCTGTGTCATCTATTACGGGCGTCCGGAAGAAGATGTAGAAAAATTAAAAACCTTAAAAACAGATGTGTTAGGTATTTTCGGCTCACAAGATCAGGGTATCCCGCCTGCTATGGTTGAAAAGTTTGAGCAAAACATGAAAGCAGCGGGTAAACAGGTAACCATTAAAATGTATGATGCAATGCATGGCTTTGCTAATCCCAGCAATCCTAAACATGATCCGGCCGCTACCGCTGATGCGTACACCCTTACACTAAATTATTTGAAAAAGAAATTAGGCTAAAAACAGCAAGCCTTTTTGATAGCTGTCACACAAAGATAAGCGGGATGCTGGAACATGTTGATCAAGTTCTCTCCTTCCTAGGTCTTTGTAGAAATGAAGCCTGAAACAAAAACGTCCATTAGAAAAGCTATCTGCCCATTCCTACCTAGTGACGCGGATAGGTTGCCGTAATAGTTACTATCCAAATCCTTATAAAGGCTGGCAAGGTAACTGTTACGGCATCTGTATAGACTGTATGAGTCACTCACCCAGTAAGTCTACTTTTTCTGCTCGGCAAGAAAACTGATCAGTGAAGCAAATTCTTCATAGGATAAGGCATTCGCCAGGCCCTCAGGCATCATGGAGGTTTCCATCTCCTTGCGTGAAACTACATCAGTAGTCTTAAGAGTGAATACCTCGCCAGTGATCGTACGCAGAACCATCCGCTCGGCTGACTGCTCGGCAATAAAGCCCATATAGCTTTTACTGTCTTTGGTGGTGATCAGCACGCTGGCAAAACCTTGGGAGATAGAAGCGTTAGGCTTGAGAATAGACTCCGCAATCTGATCACGGGTCATAATCGAGCCTATTTGTCCCATAAAGGGGCCTTTCATTTTCTCGTTTTTACTAATACTGTGGCAGGCGATACATCCCTGCTGCGTAAACAGGGCCTTGCCTTTGGTTACGTCTCCTTTAAGGCTGGCCACAGCTAGCATAACATCCTCTATAGAGGCTTTGCCTACCTGCCCTTTCTGATTTTTTATCTTCTCCAGGTCCACTTTTACCTCCTGTGTTGTGGCAAGCGTTTCGTCTCCTCCGAATTGGGTGATTTCCATGCGGTGGCGGCTATTCAGGTCGGCAAATAATTGCTTATCTTCCTGTGAAGCGCTTGCCCATTGCTCTTTCAAAAAAGCTTCAATTTTATCGGAAGCCTCCCAGGTAATCCCTTTATAATAAGGTCCGTGCGTATCCGGACGGGTACTCCACCACCAGGAGGCATCATAGGGCGCTTCTTTTTTATAGAGCCGCGATAAGGTTACCAAGATATCTTTGCGGAGTTTTTCATTACCGGCTTGCTTGTAGGCAGCAAGTAAACCATCCACCGCCAGGGGCGTATGCATGTAGCGCAAAGCCCATAAGGCCAAAGGGAAATTAGGTGACCCAAGGGCAGCTACACAAGCATCTATCGCCTCAAGGTTTACCAGCGAACGAACAGCTAGATGCGCCGGCAGTATAGCCGCGTTTGGCGTAGCATGCGGGCCTTCCACTCCTTTGACCGGGGCGGAAAACGAAGCCGGCACCGGGATGTTGAGCAAACTGGTGGCGGCTTCTTTTTTATTTAACCGGCCAATGCCAATGATGGCGGCTACCCTTACCCGCTGGGAAGGATCTTGTAGGCTTGTCAGAAAAGGAGCTACCGGCACACCAGCAACCAAGGATTTGCGGTCGGCTAGGGCACGCAAAGCAAACTCACGTACTGTAGCATCCTCTGTAAGTTTTACCAGGTTATCAATACCCTGCTTCCCTGCTAGTTGGGCATAAGTAAAAATGCCTGCTACGCGATTAGATAGCGGTAGCTTGGTATCGGTTGCCACCTGCCAGGCACCTTTTAAGCCCTGCTTCGATGGCCGCTTCAGCAATTGCTGGGAAGCATGCAGGCGTGCTACGGCACTCTTGGAGGTGAGCATACGGGTTAACTCTTTTACAGAAGCTTTTTTGGGGTCCGCAAAAGGTTGGTAGTTCCAGTTTTGGGGCACCACCCGCACCAGGTAGCCTTTATCAGGGTTACCAGAATACCCGGCGCCATTCCATGCCGACAAATACATCCGGCCAGAGCCATCCACATCTACATCGGTGATCTGCGGCAGCTTGATAAACTCTTCTTCCTGTTGCGTAAAACTTGCTTTATCCGCTTTAACCCGGTGAATATATAATTGGTTTCTGCCCCAATCTGCCATCATGGGTACCTGGTTGTACTTCTCTGGCCAGCCCGGTTCATCCATAAACAAGGCCCCGGTACCAGATCCACCACCTACATCCACTAATGCTGGGATAATTTCATCTGTAAAATGTTTAAACAATACCGGATATCCATATTCTGCCGATTGCACCTGATGACTAAAGCGGATATTCCAGCCACCTCCGTCGTTGGTATTGTCGCGGGTAAATATATTCATATAAGGATCAATGGCTACATCGTAAATGTTACGCATGCCGTGGCTATATACTTCCATTTCGGTGCCATCTGGGCGTACACGCACGATACCTCCCCCCAGCATGGTTAGCTTGTTTCCCGAGCGGTCTACGGCATTATGAAACCCAAAGTCACCTACGGCAATATAGATCCAGCCATCGATGCCCATCCGGATACCATTGGTAGCATGGTCTACACCCCGCTCCTGAATGTATTTTACATTGCTGATATGCTCCACTAGCGGTTGGGAAGGGCCATCGGCTATGCCATCCCAGTCTTTGTCCTGAAAAACAACCAGGTTCATGCCGGTTGCTTTGCCTGTTTCGGCAGTAAATACCGCATGTAAAACAAATACCTGGTCGCCTACAGCAAGCAGCCCACGTGGATTATTGACTTTTGCAAAGGTCGTATGCCCATCAACTTTGCCATCGTTGTTGCTGTCGACCAGGCGGATGATGCTCCCCATGTCGGGCTTTTTTCCCAAAGAGCCTTGCATATCTACCCCAACAAATACTTCGCCGGTAGGCGCTACCGACAGGCAAGCCGGACTTGGCGTGAGCTCAGGGCCAGTAAAGGGAGTTAAAGTCAGCTCTGCCGGGTGGTCTGCCAGAGTTGCTACCGGTACAGGCATTTTCTGGCTCGTAAGCAGCGCTGAATGATGGTTTGCAAAAATACTGAGCAGTAATGTGGTAATGAAGCTGAATGAAAGTTTATACATAGGTATCTGGGTAGTACGAATAGTTTCAATAAAAAATACAGACTATCTATTGATTCATAGTCGAGCGCTGGTAAATGAGCGATATGGCTTCTCTAATTACCTGTAACAAACCTGTTTTTGGCCTGTATCTCTTTCAGCTTTACTAACAGGCAGTCTCTTACCGGGCGATAAAGCTAATGGACTTTTGGGTAAAATGCCAGTATGCGCTTGATTGGGTTACAACACAGCTTTCCTCTGGCAACAACACTGCCGATACCTTGTATAACCCTTATAAAATGAGTAAGATATTTTAAGGCAAGTCTGTCTATCAGTGAGTTTGAATTATACTAAGGTATTTCTGCAGGTTAAGGAATCTTCTAGCTGTAGGCGGTTACTAGCCTAAGCACTTGTAAAAAAAATCGTATACCGTCAGAAAATACCAATAATTAGGTATTGACAATGCAAGCTGTAGGGGATAGATTTGTATAAACACTACTTGCATTTCTTTAAATGTTTCATCTTAATTCTTCAATCCGGTTATCACTGCCACCTAGTAAACAGCCTTTATTCTTCTCTGCCAATTAACCGGTTACACCCGGAAGTTGCTTCCCAAAAGATTTTTTGTGCATAGAACAAAACTATTTTGAGAAAATGCAGTATGTGCGTAGAGACGCTGGTTTTCATCTGTTGGCGCATCCATTTTTTCTATGTATTTATCACTGCTTCTAGTACCATTTGCCAAGCAGCCATTCTCAGCTGCTGCTAGCCCGGGCTACTGTTGGTTTACCCGTTTTAAAAAATACCCTTTTTTTGTTTTCTTAGTCAGCCTATCCAGGCATATGGACTTTTTGTTAGGGCAACAGATACTCACTGTGTGCAGCTAAACGGATCTGTTTCACTTTTTCCTTAGACAAACCTGAGAAACAAATTAAAAGCTTATACCTGAGCTTAAAGGCTCTATAGTTGATTAAGACCTGTAAATTAAATAACCTGTTACTACCTAACCCCTTATTTGCGCTTTGCCACCTTTTTGTATACTGATTTCTAAAAGTCTGAAGGAACCCGAGAAGAGCACACGAAACAAGCTTCTACCCATCAACCTGAATTCTATGGAGAAAATTTACCTATCCTTTCTGTTGGCCATTTTGCTGTCCGGCTGCCTGTTTCCGGCTTTGGCACAAAGCCCGGTTGATCTTGGAAGTTCAGCTGAGTTACTTGCCAGGTATCAAGCGAAAGTACCGGCAAAACCTAACTCGCAAGATAGGAATCTGGCTGGAGAAGAGGCGACCATCCGGCATACAATTCCTGGAAGAGCGAATCTTACACTCAGGGTGAATGGCAGTAAAAAAGAAGGGGATTCAGAGGTAATCTTTGGTCATGTAGCTGGCACAACCAACACGTT
The DNA here is from genome assembly GCF_030503435.1 of Rhodocytophaga aerolata. Taxonomy (GTDB): domain Bacteria; phylum Bacteroidota; class Bacteroidia; order Cytophagales; family 172606-1; genus Rhodocytophaga; species Rhodocytophaga aerolata. Next base: position 10,634 of record NZ_JAUKPO010000022.1, on the reverse strand, counting down.
TTTTTTAAAAGCCTCTAGAAACAAGCTTTCCGGGTATATCCTGTTAAAAGATCAGAAAATTGCCTATGCCTATTCTTCGGCCAGCAATGGCAGGGCGTATTTGTCTCAGGTGGATATAAACAAAGTGGTCTGTATAGACTATGCCCGGCAAGAAAGTAAGCCTGGTCCAACGGAGAGAGAAGCAGGCTTAATGGCCGCCAGTGCCGTACCTGAACTGCAAAGTTTGCCTGGAGCCACTGCCGTTGTATTATTGGATTTTGACGGGCAATACGTTGTCAATCCCGGATGGAATGGAGGGAATCCCATTAATGCAGAGCCTGCCCTGTTAAGTGAGGCAGAGATCCTAGAAGTATGGAAGATGATAAGTGAGGATTACAAGCCTTTTTCCCTGAACATCACCACCAGTGAAGCCATATATCAGCAAGCTCCAACGAACCGGCGCATGCGCATTATATTTACGCCTACCAATCATTTTTATACAAATGTTGGCGGGGTAGCCTATACCAATTCTTTTACCTGGGGCGATGATACACCTTGCTGGGCATTTAACAGCACAGCCAAATATGCCGGAGAAGTGGGTTCACATGAAGTTGGCCATACTTTGGGCTTATCGCATGATGGAAGAACCTCTCCGGCAGAAACCTATTTCTGGGGACAAAGCAGCTGGGCACCCATTATGGGTACCGGCTATGACCGGCAGGTGGTACAATGGAGCAAAGGAGAATATCCCTATGCAAACAATACCGAAGACGATCTTTACACAATTACCACCGGCAATGGATTTAGTTACCGCACTGATGACCATAGCAATGAAAACAGCAATGCTACGGCCATTAAGGTAGATGCCTCTGGGAATGTTGCGGCCAGTGCAAATAAAGGTATAATTACTACAAGAGCGGATGTTGATGTATTTACCTTTGCTTCCAGCGGCGCTTCTGTTTTTCTTTCGGTAAGCCCTAGTGCAGTTCATCCGAACCTAGATATTTCCCTTACCGTTAAAAATTCACTCAGTCAAACTATTCTGCAGACAAATCCGGCCGGTATGGCTGCTTCCATCAATCAGGCTTTTCCTGCTGGTACCTACTACTTGTATGTGGATGGCGCCAAAGGGGAATCTGGTGCCAATTCCGATTATGGTTCTATTGGGGAGTATACCATCAGCGGAAAAATAACCCTTAGCAACACGCCACCTCAAGTAAGTATTTCTTCCCCCATACAGGGGTCAAGTTTTGCTGCGCCAGCAAGTATCTCCCTGCATGCCAATGCATCCGATCAAAATGGCAGCATCAGTAAAGTAGAGTTTTACAATGGCAGCACCAAACTGGGCGAAGATCTTTCTGCTCCCTACAGCTTTAGCTGGACAAATGTAGCTACAGGCAATTATACCCTAACAGCTAAAGCCACAGATAACCTGGGAGTTAGCACTATATCAAAAGCGGTATCAGTAAATGTGGTAACAGCAGGTTTGCCCTCACCCTGGAAGAATGCTGATATTGGTGCTGTTGCCCTGGCAGGAAAAGCAAGCTATACCAATGGCAGATTCACACTTCAGAGTGGCGGGTTTGATTTTTACAAGGCTCCAGATGCTTTTCAGTATGTATACCAGCCGCTGAGTGGCGATGCAACCATTCTGGCCAAAATAGAAAGCATGGGAAATACACATTCCAATGCCCTGGCAGGTATTATGATCCGGGAAAGCCTTTCGGCAAGTGCAACCTTTGTGGCGCTTGCGGCAAATGCTAGCAATACTAATTTCATGTGGCGGCAAGGCGCTGGTACTCCTGGGTACAAACAAGTAGGCGGATCGGCTCCCAGATGGCTGAAACTATCCAGAAATGGCAATACGTTTACTTCTTTTGTATCAACGGATGGCACTACCTGGACTCAAGCAGGCTCAACTTCCCTTACTATGGGTAGCAACCTGTATGTAGGCTTAGCACTTACGTCTCAAAACACTACCCAGCTTAACACAGGTATATTCTCTAATGTATCTGTCACGACCACTACTACGGCACTTGCTTGCAGTGCCAGTGGTAGTATTCTGCGTGAATATTGGAGCAATGTCAGCGGTAGCTTAGTGTCGGCTATTCCAGTCAACACCACTCCTGCTTCCAGTTCCCAGCTTGCTTCTTTTGAAGCACCCGCCAGCCTGGGCGACAATTATGGGCAACGTATCCGAGGCTACCTGTGTGCTCCCTCCACTGGCAACTATAGCTTCTACATTGCCTCCGATGACCATAGTGAACTTTGGCTGAGCAGCAGCGATAATGCTAGCTCAAAACAGAAAATAGCTTCGGTGACCGGCTACACTTCTTCCAGACAATGGACCAAGTTTACTACACAAAAGTCAGCGGCTATTTATCTGCAGGCAGGCAAAAAGTACTACATTGAAGCCTTACACAAGGAAGGGGCCGGCGGAGACCACCTGGCCGTTGGCTGGCAAACCCCTTCCAACACAGCTATCAGTATCATTCCCGGAGCTGTCCTATCCCCAGCTACGACGCTGCTAGCTAATCAACTGCCTACAGTAGCTGTAACTTCTCCATTGGATAAAGCCACCTTCTCGGCACCGGCTTCTATTACCATCACAGCTACGGCTACTGACAAGGATGGCACGATCAGTAAAGTAGAGTTTTACAATGGCAGCACCAAACTAGGTGAAGATCTTTCTGCTCCCTACAGCTTTAGCTGGACCAATGTAGCCACAGGCAACTATACCCTAACAGCGAAAGCTACAGACAATAAAGGTGGCGTTGGAAATTCTACAAGTATTGCCGTGAGTGTAAGTAGTCCTGTTTCCAGTAATCCTTTCCCGGTAGCGAAGAATTCAACCTGGAAATACCATGATAAAGGAGTAGACCTGGGTACTTCCTGGACAGCTCTTACCTATGATGATGCTTCCTGGCCATCAGGAAAGGCAGTGCTTGGCTATGGAGATCCGGTAACGACTACCTTAAGTTTTGGAAGTAACAGCACCAACAAGTATCCTGCCTATTACCTGCGGCATAGCTTTACTATTCCTGACGCAAGTGCCTACACTAGCCTGATATTCAGCATTCGAAGAGATGATGGTGCAGTAGTCTACTTGAATGGCGTGGAGCAGTTCCGTACCAACATGCCAACCGGAACCATTACTTATAAAACCTTTGCCTCTTCCGCCCTTAGTGGAACCGATGAAACTAATTATATTACCTTTAAAGTACCAGCAACGTCACTTAAAAGTGGCCGTAATGTGGTGGCAGTCTCCCTGCATCAGGATAATGGGGCTAGCTCAGACATCAGCTTTGATATGGAAATAAAAGGCGAAAGCACGCTTGCTGCCTGCAGTGCCAGTGGTAGTATTCTGCGTGAATATTGGAGCAATGTCAGCGGTAGCTTAGTGTCGGCTATTCCAGTCAACACCACTCCTGCTTCCAGTTCCCAGCTTGCTTCTTTTGAAGCACCCGCCAGCCTGGGCGACAATTATGGGCAACGTATCCGAGGCTACCTGTGTGCTCCCTCCACTGGCAACTATAGCTTCTACATTGCCTCCGATGACCATAGTGAACTTTGGCTGAGCAGCAGCGATAATGCTAGCTCAAAACAGAAAATAGCTTCGGTGACCGGCTACACTTCTTCCAGACAATGGACCAAGTTTACTACACAAAAGTCAGCGGCTATTTATCTGCAGGCAGGCAAAAAGTACTACATTGAAGCCTTACACAAGGAAGGGGCCGGCGGAGACCACCTGGCCGTTGGCTGGCAAACCCCTTCCAACACAGCTATCAGTATCATCCCCGGAGCTGTCCTCTCCCCGGTAACCACTTCGGCTGCAGATCTTGCTGCTTCTACACTAAACCCGGATTCACCAGGGCAGTTGGCTAGTTCGGTCTATCCAAATCCTTTTGAAAATACCCTTACCCTTGTTACCGATACAATGCAGGGCTCATGCTTGATCACCTTAACAGATTTAGCTGGCAGACGTTATGCAGAAAAGGTTTACAACCTCTCGAACCAGCCATCGTTGGAACTTGACTTTTCTGCGCTAGCACTCAAGCCAGGCATGTATTTGCTTAGGCTACAACCCGCACAAGGTCAACCACAGGTGATTAAAGTACTTAAAAATTAGGGATGAAAAGTATTGGTAGGCAAATACAGTATATAATCAGGCTAGGCTACCTTCCGATGTATATGCAGGTAACATTTGGTAGACCCTGAGTAGATATCTGCCAAAACAGGCTAGATCAACAGGTGTATACACATCAACAAAGCAAATTGCTCCTGGCTATTTTCAGCAAGAACGTAATTTGAGTCTTCGGAAGCCGTACCTGTTACTTTAGAGGCCTTTGTTTATTGCTTGTGCTTCTTCAGCCAGGAGCAAATCCAGTACCTCAAAAAAATTCAAGGTATAATTCCATTTCAGTAGTTTTTTTGCTTTTTGGTTATATCCATAGATATCCTCAATATCAGTAGGGCGGTAAAGTTCTTTGTCTATCACTAGCTTTTGCTGATCAATTTCCAGCTTTTCAAAGACATATAAAATGATCTCGCGTAAAGACACCGATTCGCCTGAACAGATAATAAAATCTTCCGCGGATGAATGTTGCAGCATGAGCCACATGGCTTTTACATATTCAGGCGCATAGCCGAAATCCCGTTTAATATCAATGTTACCCACCCGGAGTTCATCTTGAATGCCCGATTTGATGAGCAAACTTTCCCGGATCACTTTTTTCACAAAGAAATTATTGCTTCGTAAGTAAGATTCATGGTTGAATAAAACCCCATTGCATGAAAAAAGCCCGTACGATTCACGGTAGTTCACGACAGTCCAATAAGCGGAAGCTTTGGAGATAGCATAAGGACTTAACGGGTGCATGGGAGTATATTCAGTGACAGGTAGATGCAATACCTTGCCATACATTTCGCTGCTGGAAGCCTGGTAAAAGCGGATATCTTTGTCTACTAAACGGATACTTTCCAGCAGATTTAGCACTGATAAAGTATTAAATTGAATGGTGCCAATTGGCTGCTCGAATGATAGCCCTACCGAGCTTTGGGCAGCCAGATTATATAATTCAGCCGGCTTATATTTTGTTAAAATTTTAATGATACTGGGTATATCCGATAAATCACACTCCTCTAAAATAACCTTTCTCTCAATTTTCAGATACTTAAGCTTATCAACATTGGCATTATTATAACTCCGTAAGATTCCAATTACCTTATATCCATTATCCAATAAAACCTTTGCCAGGTAAGCCCCATCTTGTCCGGTAATTCCGGTAATGATTGCCGTTTTCATAGATTATATAACTAAACTTACTAGAAAAGGGCAAGGTAGTAAGGTTCATCCATTGTATAACAATTTTTGCCTTTACAATTTATAGTTTTAGATCCAACAAAGCTTCTGGCATTGCTGACAAAAAAGTTCAAGACTGGTAATTATCTAGCATATTGTTTCTGAAAAGGGGAATATTTTGTGCCTGCATAAGAAGTGTGTATCGATCTCTGATAAGTATCTAAACCGTTTTACGCTTTACTGCTTTAGAAAGGAAGTATAAATATCTATAGCAGTGGATAAGAACTATTATTTGTTCTCCCCTTCACCTTCCTGCCCGGTTAAACTTCCAATAGGTAATCCTGCAGCAGCTTCGGCATCAGCAGCGGCAGTAGTAGGCGGCCATACATACCCAGTGTCTTGGATTTCATCCGTCTTAACCATTTCAGCAGCATATGTAGGGGCGTTTAGTAATTCGGGCTCTTCCCCTGAACCTGATGCCTTCTGCACTTGATCTGTTTGCTGGATATCTTTGGTTTCTTGTCCAACTGGCGTGGAAGAATCCACATGATCCTTTGGCCCTTCTGTTCCCTTATTGTCCTCCAAAGTTAGTGTTGAAGTGATTTTGTTCTGATTATTTTCGCTGATATACGTTTTAATTGACTTTTTTTCTGCTGACGATGCGTTTTCTTCCATAGCGGATGACTGATTAGTAGGTAAGTAAACTATTTATTTATGCACATGGCATGTATTTGAATATACGCATACGTAACAATTGCGTTGGCGTTTATTTTTCAATAAACAAACGCCAGGTTAAAGGCTTTTAATTGTAGCCTCCAACCTGGCGTTTATCTTTGCACTCACCCTTTCAGGCTATGTATCTTCCGTCAGAAAAGATTCCAGGAAGGATAAATACATTGTTGCCAAAGAAGATAATGCGTTACTTCTCTACCTACCTGCTTCTGATTGCCAGTTTCTTAACTATGGTTTTCTTTTCACTCGACAATTGCAACACGTACATACCGGCTGGCAGGTCAGTTGTAAGAACACGAATAGCATTTTCTCCAGCTTGTAAGTCAACACTTTTCTGCAATACCTCTCGTCCCTGGGCATTTATAATTTGTATCTGGCCTTGTGTCGCATCTGCCACAGAATAAGTAACGGTAAATTCTCCTGCCGATGGGTTTGGATAGAGCACAATACCGGCTTCAGCTTCCTCTACCGTTGCCAGATTTACCCTACTAGTACTACCGCCCGCAGGCAACACTTCAATAGCTGCTAACGTGGGCATATTGGCAGAGCCTGTAGTGAAGTTGATGTTCAAGCTGCCATCGGCTACATTTACTGCAAAGCTAGATTGAACAGCCCGCATAGCCCCGCCAGCAGCAGCAAATACATCGTAATTAGTCAATTTCCTCTCACCTTCTATATCTACATGAAACAGACGCTTGCCAACCCCACCTTCCCTACCACCGGGCGCCCCAAACCAGATTTCGGCAAAGTGCAGCACTACCGTATAATTGCCATTGGCTACTGGTAGAGTATAGCTAAAGGCAGGCGATGAACGTTCGGTATAGTATAGGGCATCATCCGTTGTATTTAAAATGTCGCCTCCGGGGATAGCATGAACCCGGTTTGCTCCGCCAAAGTACCCATCTGTCACGAAATACCGGCCCCCCGAGGCTGTAATGCTTGTTCCTCCGGCATTAATCCGCAGACCAGAAAAGGTCGCTGCATTAACACTGACAGTGATTTGCTCCTGATCTGACAAAGCCGGAGAGCCACTGTCTGTTACTTTAACTGCAAAGCTAAAGCTGCCGCTTCGGGATGGAGTCCAGGTGAAAGTCCCTGTACTGGCATTTATGACTGCCCCTTCCGGAGCACCTAGTAATGAGAAAGTCTTTATCTGGTGAGAGTCTGCATCACTGGCTGTGGCCGTAAATTGCAGGGTTTGCCCCAAAGGAAGAGACTTATTTCCTATGGCTGCTAACACCGGAGCCCGGTTTGTACTGGTTGCTGGAAATATCTCAATGGCAGATACTTTAGGCATGTTGGCCGAGCCACTGGTAAAGTTAATAGCTAAGCTGCCATCGGTTACACTTACCGGAAAACTGGATTGGATGGCTTTCATAGCTCCGCCGGCCGTAGCATAAATATCAAAGTTTGTCAGTTTCCGTTCACCTTCTATATCTACATGGAACAGACGCTTGCCTCTTCCTCCTTCCCTACCACCGGGCGCCCCAAACCAGATTTCGGCAAAGTGCAGCACCACCGTATAATTGCCATTGGTCACTGGTATGGTATAGCTAAAGGCAGGCGATGAACGTTCGGTATAGTATAGGGCATCGTCGGTTGTATTTAAAATGTCGCCGCTTGCAATAGAATAAGTTTTATCGGTGCCACTAAAGTAGCTATCTGCTATAAATGGTTTGTTACCCGAGGCCATAAAAACTTCTCCCCCAGCATTAATCCGCAGCGTACTCACGGGTGGAGTAGTCGTTGGTGGAGCTGTAACATTACTTATGACAAATACATAATCCTGGTAATCGCCATTTACGGCTGGCTCAAAGGCAACCAGGTAACTATTAGGAATAGCCTGCCCTGAGCGGTTTTTCAGTGGATAAATGCGGGCAGCATGCGCCAGGGGTCCTTTATTTAGTCCATTTTCTGTGTAGCCGATATAGGGTGAATAGCTGGTACTTCCAGTATACAGACCAAAGATGGCTGTTCCTGGATCAAAGCTGGTAGCACCGCCAGCCACTAGCTTTGGATTCAGGGTTTGTTGCTGTTGTAAATCAATAGCAGCCACTTTGTGAAGTTGGGGCACACCATTGTTTTTTGTATAATACCCAAAGTCGAGCAGATCATCCGGAGAATACCTGGCTACCGCTTTAATGGTCACCGGTCCGTTAGTCGCTTTTTTAAATAAGGGCATTAAAACCTCATCCCCAATAGGTGATGGGCTTGTGCCTAGAATAAGCCCGGTACCTCCTACATTTATGTTATATCCCAAAGTTTTCACTATCCAATCTAATGGCGGTTCGTTATTGCCTTGCAGTCCGTTTGCACTCAACCCATATAAGTCTACGTTCACTGTTCCTTCATCAGCATCGTTTGTCTGGAGCTTCAATTGGGCAAGCAAACTACCTACTTTTGTAGCAGAAGGTTTGAAAACGACCTGGATAGGAGCTGATTTTCCGGCAGGAATTTGTAAGGGTGTACCTGTAGATACCAAACCGAAGGATGAAGCATCAGTTCCTGTAAAATTTACAGAAGAAATTTGCAGAGTAGTAGATCCAGTATTAGTGATCAGTAAAGTTTGTGCAGGTGAAGTTGTCCCTTTTGCCCCACTGAAAATCATTTCTTTCGACGTGCTGATCTCCGGCGCTGTTCCCTCAACCGTGAGGTTTACACAAAAATTGCCGCTGCTATACGCCGTTCCTGACCCGGAAGTTGTAGCCGTAATAACGCCTGTATAATTTCCGGGGGCAAGCCCAGCTGTGTTAATGGTTACTTCTATGTCCACACCTGTAGGCAAAGTATTCCCTGTTGGGTTTTTACTTACCTTTAGCCAGCCTGCATTTGAGGAGGTGGTATAAGTTCGGGTTCCTTCGGTAGTATAGAGTAGATTTTTCAAGGTTACAATACTACTTCCGCCAGTTTTAACAGGTAAGCAACTGGCTGTAAAACCTAGTTTGTGTACTGGATTCCGTGCAATGGTTCGGCTATAGGTCAGGTTAACCGAATTATTACTAGACCCTATGCCACCATGAGAGACAATAAAGGTATTATTCACTACTTTGGCCGAGGCTCCCTCATATCCATTTGGCAGCGCCATGCTAGCATCATCTTGCCAGGAGCCAAGTCCGTTATTGGCTTCGGGATCAAATATGGTTACTTTGTTGGTAGATTTGCCATTAGCGCCTTGTCCGGCTACCAGATAAATTTTGCCATCCAGCGGAAAAATTCCTCCTTCAGCATGCGACCTGGGGGCAGGTAGAGTAGTAAGTTCAGTCCAACTATCTGTAACCGGATTGTATACGTGCGAATACTGTTTATCTTGTCCACCGCCGCAATCATGACCAAACTGGCCCCCCAATGCATAAATTTTGCCATTCATAACCGTTGTGCTAAAATGATTACGTTTTACAGGCATAACTTTGCGGGTATTTTGCCATTGCACAGGTCCGGTAGGGTTAGCCAGCCAGCTATCAACATTCAGCGTCAGATGATATTTTTCTTGATCATTCTTACAGGCATTATTCACAAATCCTCCAAACACATGCAATGTACGGCCTATTAGAGCGGCCCCCCCGCCTCCCCAAAGCAAAGGTTTTCCGGTGGCCGGATCTTGCAACTGTGGGCCTGGTGACCAAGTATTAGTTGTCAAATTATATATCCATATCTCACTTGTCAAGGGGCCGGGGTGTTTTCCAACACGTCCACCTATATGCCATACCGTATTATCTATTAAAGTTACCGCTTGGTGGGTAATTGTTTTGCCAGGAGGCATCGGTGCCAGTAGAGACCATTTGTTAGTCACCGGATCGTATACTTCGCTACTAGGTTCTATTTCCAAGGCTGCATTATTAAAACCAAGAAAACAATAGAGCTTATTGTTATAGACTACACTGGTAACTTCCGACCGCTTCTTCAAAGCATCGGCTTTACGCACCCATTGGGCAGTAGCAGGGATAGTAAAGAGCAGGCAAAAGCCTAACAGCAGACTGGCCTGTATGGCTTGAGACTGTATACGTGTTTTCATAAATAATAGATTATATGTAAAGAATGGGCTTTCAAAACAAAGATTACCAGATTAATTAGACTGTTGATTTTGATTTACTTAACCGCCTATCTAACTCTCTGTATAGTTGCTCAGCTTTTCTATTTACAAGCAGATATGCCTTCTTACGTTGGTTAAGTTATCTAGGTTTAAGGGCCAATCTACTATATTTTTTCTCAGCTATTACCTTCTTAAGAAGTATTTCACCATAATTTAATTACTACATCATGTTCACTAATTAATTAAGAACAGGCAACAGACGTGGATTTATCCTAATAGCAGCTTGCAAAAAGTGTAATAAGCTACGTATATTTCCACTCTTCGTGCATATAAATAGCCTATAAAAACAAAAGCTACAGAATTGATTCTGTAGCTTTTGACATACGGGGGAAAGTATATTTTTTAAATCAACCTCGTTATTTTGGGTAGAATGCGAACCAATTATACTGCTTTTCTACCATTGACCTAGTCATAGTTATTATTGAACCACGAGTTTTTTATAGATTTTGCCTGATGGTGAATAGGCACTCACAATATACAATCCCGGCTTGAGCCGCTTGGCTATAGGCAAGCTGATTTGCAGCGTTCCAT
>NZ_JAUKPO010000021.1 GCF_030503435.1 Rhodocytophaga aerolata | reverse complement strand
ACTACTTCTTAACCAGTGCTTCCTTTTTAGATAATAACTTTAAACAGCTTCTATGTATAGAATGCGATACCTCTGCTTTGTACTGTTGCTGATTTTATGCGGTTTACTTATTCTAATCAATGGAAAGCTATTTTCGACCCATGCCCATCAAGCAACCGATAAAGCAGATGTGATCTTAGAACTTAATTTTTTAGAGCGGCAGCTAAAACAAGAAGGCTTAGCAGAAAAGATGTAAGGCCTATTTCCGGAAGGTTTTGTCTTTGTCAATGCTTTGTATGGCTTAGCCTGGTGTCAAGTAGCTTTAGCTGAGGAAAATCATGTTTCTCCTCTAAAAGCAAGAGCCTTGAAGGAAGCTTTGTATGCCTATGATCAACTCTGCTCTGAGCAAGCTAGAGAACATTTTGATCCTTATTTGCCCATCGATCATGGCATCTTCTATACTGGATGGCGAAATTACTTACTGTCTCAAATGCTGAAAGTAGACACCAATTTCACCAATCATTCTTTCTATATCCAAGAGTTCAAGGAACAAAGCCATATGATTGCTCAGGTGATGGAGGAGACCAAAAGCCCCTACTTAGAGTCTTATCCCAATCAGGCCTGGCCAGCAGATATGTGTGTGGCAGTAGCCTCTCTGCGTGGACATGATCAGGTATTTGTTCCAAAGTATAATCAGCACATCCAACACTGGATACAAAAAGTAGAAGCACGACTCGATCCCAAAACAGGCATGATTCCTCACAAAGTAGAAACAGCTAGCGGTAAATCAGTAGAATCCTCCAGAGGTGGATCCATGGCTTTGATGTTGCGCTTATTGAGGGAAATAGATCCGGCATTTACCCAAAGGCAGTATAAGCTGTTCAAAGAAAACTTTGTTTCAACGGCTTTAACCCTTCCTTGCATCCGAGAGTATCCCAAAGGGAGCTTTGGAATAGGAGATATTGATTCTGGTCCTGTGATCTTGGGAGTAGGTTTTCCGGCTACCTTGGTATCTCTTGGCCTTCTGCCTATGTTTGGTGATCAATCCTTAGCCGCTAAGCAATATATAACGGTAAATGCTTTTGGTTTAGAGCAGATCAACGAACAGGAGAAATATTACTTGCTTGGCTCCTTACCCATGGCAGATGCTTTCATTGCCTGGTCAAGAGCTACAGGCATGCACTATCGGGATGAAAACAGGAGCAATAACGCAGAACTTTCGACAGGCAAGTTCCATCTGGTTTCGTTAAGCACTATAGTGCTTATGTGGGTAATGTATTATAGGAAAACTCTCATTAGGCTATTCCAGAATGTGGCTTCTAGTACATAAATTGGCGTATTTAATGACTGTTAAATTCACTAGAATAGACTTTTTTATACATAATTCCTATATAGACCAATTAAAAAATTGTAACTAAATATTACATATGCCTTTCTGACCAAGCTATTTTTAAAGTGAATTGTTCACTTGAATAGCTCTATATTATATCAAAATTATAAAAGTTTATAAACTTTTAGTTGTATAAACTTCTTGGATAATTACTATCCCAACATTTAAAGAATACTTATAGACTTTTACCTATTTCAATATTTTCTAACAATTTATGAAGTGCCTAGTATCACTTGCTTTTTTTCTTGTAGCTACTTGTAGGCTTTATGCCCAGGATCTTTCCATTACCCATTTTCAATTTGCATCAGAGCAAATTCAATATCAACTATTCCAAGGAAAACTCACGCTTAAGAATGAAGGAACAATCGCTGTTGATCAATTTATATTGGTTGATGTTTATTTATCTACAGATTCTCTTTTAGATAATAAAGACCAATCCTTTTGTTTTATATCTTTTAGGAAGCTGCTTGCAGGAGGTTCTCTTGAAGAAAATACCCTTGGGTCAGCTAGTCAATTTGGAATAAATTCTTTACCCGGCAACTACTATCTGCTTACCAAAGTAGATGTTCGGGAGGAACTTATTGAAACCAACGAGTTAAATAATTTGCACATTGCTCCAATTACTATTTTACCTGCCAGGGTAGATCTTACGTTTGCTAATCCTTCTGTTTCCCAAACTCTTGTAACGCTGGGTGCTACGATCAACCCTACTTATAGCTTACAAAACCTAGAAAAAGATAACATTAATTCGGTGTATACAACTTTTTATCTTTCAATAGATGATAAAATTGATGCATCCGATTATAAGTGGGAGTATCAGTATAATCAGATGGCCTGGAAAACAAGTTCCACATTTACCCAAAGCTTAACTGTACCATATTCTCTCAAGCTAGGAAATTACCGTCTGTATGGCAAGATAGAAAACTATGGGCAGGAGCTTACCATTACAGAAACAGATTCTGCCAACAATTTAGTATTCTTCTCAACCATAAACTTGCAACCTGATGATTTAGATTTGCAACTAAACAGTTTAGAGATTCTTCCGACAGATCATACAAATGCTTATCTGACCTATTCTATTTCTAATCTGGGGCCAACAGCTCTACAAGGGTATGGATTGAAAATCTATTTTTCTAAGGATACAGTACTTGACTCCTTGGACCAGGCTATAATGGTATTTCCTTTTCATGATCATTGGGCCTATGCCATTCCGGGCAAGCAAACCCTCACCAAAACTGAGTATTTTCGGGCATATAGTATGAGAGACTATTTACCTGCCGGCGAATGGTATGCAATAGGTCAGGTAAACTATGATAAAAAGGTGCCGGAAACTAATTTCCTCAATAACACAGCAGTATCAAGAAAGTTTATAGTTCCAGAGTATCAGCTTACATTAAGTGTGGATAGTCTACGTCTAGATAACATCCCTCAAGCAGGTAACAAGAGTATACAGCTAACGGCTAGCTTAACGGCTGAGAATGTAGAGGGATTAATAAGCGTAAACATATCCCTTTACTCAAAGAACAACGTGTTGCTTCAAGCTTGGAGAGATTATATGTATATTACAAATAGTGCCTATTCTTACCAGCGAAACGTTCAATTGCCCTTTGCTATGGCTCCTGGAGAATATAAACTAGAGTTTACCACACAGCCTGATCCCTCCCAGCCTCTTTTAGCAACTTCATCAAAGACCTATTCATTCGCCGTGGAGCCTGTTGGCTTAACTGTTCAGGCTCTAACCGAAAAAGCCACATCTGTGCTGTTTTACTTTAAAGCAGAATCTCCTATTGCAGATGCAGCCTATTCAATACAAGTGTTGAATAAAGAAGGCATAAACATTCTAGATACTCTATCTAAAAAAGACAGCTTGTGGCTCCCTATAACTTTTTTTGAACCTACTGCAGTTTATAGCTTGACGGTCTCCTACAAGCTTGGTAGTGTAGAAATGGGAAGGGATACTGCTAATTTCCAGATAGCAGCTTATAATCAATTAGTAACCGTAGACCACCTACATGTAGAAAGAACAATAGATCAACTTGAGGAATATTTACCTGTAGAAGTTACTTTATCTGTTAAGCTCCAAGATGAATTAGTTGTTCTTACCTATGATATTATAGACTCCCTCAATCATGTAGTGGCCACAACGATGGATTCTGTATTCGTCAAAGTATTGAAAAACAAGCGAATAAATCTGGATACACTATACAGTTATCCTGAGCAACAGATTACTCGATTAATTAATCTTTCCCTACAGGATATTACAAAGCCTGGTGCCTATATTGTCAAAATATATTCTCCTTATATGAGGACAGTGCAGATCCCTTTTGCGATTGAAGAAGTATCGATTAACCAACACGCCGTAGCGTATTTAGATGGAAGAGTAGTTCTAAAATGGGGGGCCACAAGTAAAGAAATGGAATATACAGTAAGAATTAAGAGTAGTGAACGGGATACCTTGATTTCAGCCGCTACTCATCCCTATATTGAACTTCCTGTTACTTTATTCCGGCCTAATGAGGACTATTTTTGGTCTGTAAAGGGTACTTACAAGGGAAAAGTAGTTCACTCCGACCTTCTACCATTAGAGCTTTCCCCAATACTAGGTCTCAATGAGCAAGCCTACCTTTCTGTAGTAGTGTATCCTAATCCTTCTAGTGGATCACTTTATTTGAAGAAGCAAGGAATAGAAGGCTTAGTTACTGTGCAGATCTGGACGATAGTAGGAGAAAAAGTAGCCTCATTTACTGCGAAAGATCACATATTAAATGATCAACTCATCGCTAGTCGGTTAAAACCTGGAATGTATTTGATCATAATAGAAAATCAGTCAATCAAAAGGCAGCTAAAGATTTTGGTAGAATGAGCGTATTAGATTCTCCGTAAATACCAAATAGCTACTGACTATCAGGTTAGTTTACTTCAGGTGAGTAAGAGAGACAGCTAGTTATAGGCATTCTATAAGAGAAATAGTGCAACAAAGTATAATATTAGATATCTTAAGTTACTCAATCTGCCCAGTTAAAAAAACTACCCCTTTTTGTTGACCAAAAGATTTAATACCTAAAATCACAGTCTAATCACGATACTTAATACTGTCTGAAAAACAAGAATTAGTAAGGTGCTTGCACTCCCTGCACTATTATACTATCTTTAGTAGGAAATACCTATGCTGTGCTTATTCTCTGATTTAGACGCCATTGCCGGACGATACGGCAGGGCATTTACCCTTTAGCTGTTGGTGGAAATGAAAAAGAAAGCTTACTACATGGAGCAAAAAATTCTCGAATATATATCAACATATGTTCCGCTTACCCAAGAAGAGAAATCATCTATATTGAAAGAAGTGCCCTATAAGACTTTTAAAAAAGGCACCCATCTGCTGCAAGAAGGACAAATTTCCAAAGAATGTTATTTTACTATTCAAGGTCTGATCAGACAATATGAGCTCATTGAGGGAGAAGAAAAGTCTACCTATTTTTATTCAGAAGGAGAAGCTATCGTCGCTTTTGAGAGTGCCTCCAAACAGGTGCCCTGTAAGTTTAGTTGGATTTGTGAAGAGGATACTACCGTGGTTATTGGCCGATTGGATGGAATTGAAGCAGCATATGCGAAAAATCCTAAATTAGAAAAAATGTCAAGACTGTTCATCAACCAACAGTTCGGTAAGTATCAGGATGTAAGCACCTCCTTTATTACCCTAGACCCAGAGCAGCGCTATCTGCAGCTGGTAGAAAAAAGGCCTGATTTACTCAAGCGTGTGGCGCAGTATCATCTGGCCAGTTATCTGGGAATCAAACCGGAAACTCTAAGTAGAATCCGGAAAAGGATTGCTAAAAAAATCTAATCACTTCCTACTTTAAGAGGAGAATCACCTTTTTCGCTTTTAGCCAAAGGTAGAGTCCCACTAGCAGTTCAGCCAATGTCATGGGGAGGATAAAAATGGCAATGATACTATTTTTTAGTAGCTCAAGGTTGGTGGCAAATAAACTCACCAAACTATTCAAGCTATAGCCTATTCCAGCCAGTAGTAGTAGCCAGCTAAGTACTTTTGGAATGACAGGGATTGTAAACAGCAGCCTGGCAAGAAACATCAGATGCAGGCCAAAGAAAATGAGGCCCACCGCAAAGCCATACTGATGCAATTTTAAAAACTGCATGGCCTGATTAGCAGCCAGATGGATTTGATCCCGGTTGGTGTGCATAGAAGAGGAATAGATATCTTTGGCTAAAAACAATCCAACGATGGCAAAGCCTTTAATGGCCACATACACGAGTCTGAGGCTGGCCATTAACAGAGCAACTGGTTTGCTTTGGGAATGCAACAATACATAAAAGGCAATGGAAAGCAGCATATCTAGCAAAATAATAAAGATAAAGGCAAAGATCCCTGAGGTAAATAAGGGTAATGACTGCTGAATAGTAGTATAAGTAAGCACAGGGTCATGCCAGATAATCAATCGGGTTCTGACCACAAATTCGGCAAAAATGCCAAGCAAAAACATGGTAACAAAGCTCCAGCCGATAAGCTTGGTAACTATTGTTTTATCCCCTGAATGCTCAAATGGGCTTGTTGCTAATACTTTCATTCGCTTTTTTAACAAAAGTAAACCGGCAATTCTGCAATCTGATTGACTTAAATCAATAAAATAGGGACACTAAAAAATTAGCTGAGGCTATTTTGAAGGAAGAAGTGAATAGAGTGATACTTAAAATCTCAGATTTGGGATTTTAGGGACAGATGCTAAACAGAAAAAATTATCGAAGGCTTCAAATCCTTTAGTTACCCGAAAGGGGAGTTATTTTATCCTCCACTTTACTGATACTTGAAAACTTCATTGTCCACCATCAGAAAAGAACAATTTTTTCTTCATTTAGCCTGTTTGAAAACAGGAAGCCGACAATAGCTATTTTATTCGGTCCTTTTCTTCATTATCGCTCCTTTTAAGAGTATGGGCAGTACTTTTCCCAAAACTTCTCGAATAGGTGAGCTTCACTACCTGGTAAAAGGCCGATTCATCCCGCCAATGTGCTACGGTGCTAATATTAAAAACAATAGGTGTCATGCCACTGATGTGGGTATGGACGCCAAAAGAACGTAACACATCGGGTAATGATAGCTGGAAGGTGCCCCTGTTTCTGGGAAGCTTTTTGGCAATACCTGCATTGAGTACGCCAAAACCTTTAATGTGGTTTGTTCCTTCAAAAAAAGGAAAATTATACCAACCGGAGAGTTCAACTTCAAAGTTTTTAGGAAGTACAATATTTTGACTCAAGTTTAGATTTTGAAATACAAAGGTTTTCTCAGCCGGTTTTAAGCTGTAGGATACCTTATAGTTACGAAGGGAAGTAGTGCTGCTTGCCCAAATTTTCCACCACTTGGTTACAGAAAGCGGATAGCTCACAAACAGATTGATACTTTTTTGATAATCCAGGTTCTGCGGAGAAGATATGCCTATGTCTTTGGTTTGGTTGGTTGTGATCTGATACCGCAAAATGGGGTGTACCTCGTGCTGCAGGGATAGTCCAAGGGTTAACCCCCGGGTTGTATAATCAGCTTTTAGCACATCAGTAAGGGTAGGCTTTAAGAGTGGATTGCCTGAAAAAACAAAAGTAGGGTCATTGTAAAATAGATTGGAAATTAAGTCAGTATAGGCAGGGCGGCTGATGCGGCGATTGTAGTTGATACTCAAAGTAGCCTTGTCGCTGGGTGTGAATGTATAGGTTACAGTAGGAAAAAGCTTAGCCATCGTAAAAGGCTTATCATACAGGTTTACCTCTCGCTGCCAGTATTCGTAGCGTAGACCTGCTTGAATTGTGGATTTGGGATGTAGCACATATTTCCATTGCGCGTAAATAGCTGCAATTTTCTCCTGGCTGTAAACAGCACTTTGTGATCGGGGATCGATCTCCCAGCTCTCTTCTAGTTTTCGCTCTATTTTGCTGTCGTTTCTGTTTTCTGCCAGGCTTCCCTTTACGCCAAATCCGGCACTCACCTTATTATTCAACTCAAGTGAGTAATCTATGGCTAGAACTCCCGCCAGTATATTGGATAAACTCTCTCCCCTGTTACCGGCAGTAAAAATCGGGTTTTGCGGAATCATTGGGTTTCCTTGCCTGTCAAAATAGTTGGAGGAAATAAGGGCAGGACTGTCACTTGTATACCGGATGTAACTCAAATCAAAGTTCAGTTGCGACTGCTCGGAAAGCTTGTTCTTTACATATAGGGAAGAAACCAGGTTGTTTCTTTTCTGGAAGCCATCCGATAAGGCGCTAAACCCTAGATAGTCGCCATTGGTAAATTCCCATGTAACAGCATTATCAGCTAAATTGTGGGTATTGTTGCGTGCATACATAATGTCACCCCCCAGCGTTGTTTTTGAAGTAAGGCGGTACTCAGCAGCTAGAGTAATTGTATGTGCACGTACAAACTTGCGGGAAATTCCTGAAAAAATGGCTCTACTGGGACTGGGCAGAAACCCCCGGTTACTGGTACCTCCTCCCATATAACCCGATCTTCCCACCTCATGCAAAAAAGAATAAGAAGCAAATAGTGTTGCTTTATCAAATCCTTGCGAGAGTGAGAGAGAACCCAGGGCTTTTTCACGGTACCCATACCCGGCTGTAGCCGAAACATTCACGGTTGTACCTTCGCCTTCACTTTTTTTCAACACAATATTAATGATTCCTGCTCCTCCGTCGGCATCATAGCCCGCAGTAGGCGAAGTGATCAATTCTATCTTTTCAATATTATCTGCCACTGTATTTTCAAGTAAACCCATCAGTTCCTCCATAGATAGTTGCAAGCGCCTGCCATTGAGCATAACTGTTACCCCACTCTGCCCATTGAGACTCAACTGGTTGTTTCTACGGTCGGTAATTACGCCAGGCAGGCGCTCGAGCACTTGTAGCGCATTGCTACCTTTGGTAATCAGGCTGCTTTGAACATTAATTACCTTACCAAGAGAGGTATGCTGAAGCATTTCCTTTTTAGCCGCAATTACCACTTCATTGAGCGCAGTATTTTCCTCCGAAAGTATCAGTTGGAAAATTTCCAAATGCTGGTTGAGTGCGGTGATTTCAAAAGACGCTGATTGCAGACTTGTATAGCCAATGCTGCTTACTTTCAGGTAAAACCTGCCGGCACTTACCTCTGGTATCGAAAACATACCCTTTTCGTCTGTCGCCGTGCCTGAGACAATACTGCTGTCTTGAGTATGATAGAGTACCACATTGGCAAAAGGAACAGGCTCTTGCTGGCGGTTAGCTACTTTGCCGGTAATCTGCCCGAAGCTGCTGTAAGCAACTGATAATAGGATTAATAAGGCGCAGAATGTCTTCATCTGTTGGATTTTTTCACCCAAGGTAGAGGAAGCCCATTTCAGGAATTTGAGAACTTGACGAGATGCCGGAAGCAATTGACCAGAGGCAGAAAACTGTATTTATTTCCTTTTGTCAATTTTTTTTAACCTCACATCAATTTCCGGGCAAAACCAATAGGATTTATTGCTATTTTCCAGAAATACAATGCTATAGCAGGCATGAAGCAACACTGGTTTTTTACCTACAAAATTTATCATATTCCTTTCTGGATCGCCTACCATCTGCTTTGGATGATGATCCATACCGGCGATCTACATGAGGCAATGGCTTATCTTTTTAAAGGAGAGCCTCCTATAAAATTTATTGGCTATATCATTTTTCAGGCGGCTGGCGCTTATTTTAATCTGTATTATCTTATTCCCAAGTTTCTGTATAGGGGAAAGTATACAACCTATACTTCACTGCTACTCCTAACGATTCTGGCTTGTTCAGCCTTGATTGCCTGTGGCTATTACCTGGCGGCTTACTTGTCTGAACGCACATTTTTTGAACTCTTTAACAGACGTCCTGACCAGTTTTTATCACTCCTGTTAACAATAGCATTGCCCTCCACAGCCGCCAGTATGACCCTGGCCATGAGTGTAAAACTGGCCAAGAACTGGCTCAGTACGGAGAAAAAACGTATGCTGTTAGAGAAAGCCCATCTGGAAACGGAACTTAAGTATCTCAAATCGCAGATTAATCCGCACTTTTTATTCAATACCATTAACTCGATTTTCGTGCTGATTCATAAAAATCCTGACCTTGCCTCTGAGTCGCTGGCTATGTTTTCTGCCATGCTCCGCTATCAGCTTTATGAATGCAATGAGCAGCAAGTGCCGCTCTGTAAGGAACTGGATTTTTTAGAAAACTTTATAGAACTGGAAACCTTACGGCTCCATGAAGGGCAAACTGAACTTGCTTTTGAAATAACCCGTGCTTTTAAGGAAGAAATCACCATAGCTCCTTTTATGCTGCTGCCATTTGTTGAGAATGCGTTTAAGCATGTATCAAAAGGTACTATGCAGCAAAATTTTATTAAACTATGCCTGAACATTAAACCGGATAAAACCCTTGAAATGTGCATCGAAAACAGTAAAAATCCGGCAGGCAGTGTGCCGGCTTCCGGTATTGGCCTGCAGAATGTACACCGCCGGCTTAATTTGATTTATCCGGATAAATATTGTTTACACACCCAATCCGGCACAGATATCTTTAAAGTAAACTTAACCATAGACCTGACATGAAACTCAACTGTGTAATTGTAGATGATGAGCCCCTGGCAAGCGAAGGGTTGGTAAAATACGTAGAGGTAGTTGACTATCTGGCATTGGCTGCTACGGCTCAAAACCCTGTTGAGCTTAATAATATACTTGAGCATAAGGTAGTTGATCTGATTTTATTAGATATTCAAATGCCCTATATGACAGGCATAGAATTTTTGAAAATGAAAACAGGCCTTCCCATGGTTATACTTACCACCGCCTACCCGGATTATGCCATAGAGAGCTTTGGGTTGGATGTGATTGATTATTTATTAAAGCCTATTACATTCAACCGTTTTTTTAAAGCCACCAACAAAGCCAAAGAGTATTACGGACTTAAAAATCAGCCTGCCGGAAGGCAAAGCGCTCCCACTGAGCCTGGTTATCTGTTTATTAAATGCGAAAATAAGTATGAGAAAATATGGATAGAAGACATACTATTTGTACAAGCTTTGCAAAACTATGTTATCATTGTAACCGGCAAAGGCAAATACATGACCTTATTACCGCTAAAAACAGTAGAAGAGCAACTCAGTGCTAACTTATTTGTGCGGGTGCACAAATCCTATCTGGTGTCCATTTCGAAAATAGAGAGTATTGAAAACAGTGAAATAATCATACAAAATCACCAGGTACCGCTCAGCCGCAATTTTAAAGAGTTGGTTATTGAAAGAGTAGTACATGCTAAATTGTTGAGAAAGTAACAGCAGTCATTTATCAAACGAGCGAAAAGACAGCAAAAAGAACTCAGGTGATTTTGGTAAACCCTAGTTTTTTAGATAGATGTTGTAGATTCTGTAAAGGGGAAGTTATTTCAGTTCCTACACTCTTGAAACTAGTAAGCATGAAAGCTAACTATCAAATGAGTGAGCTTTTCTAGTAAGTAACTATGCGAAAACAAGGTGCCCGCCACCTTAATTAGTATGCAAAGGTTTTATTTCCTTCCATCAGGCGTGTTTTTTTTAAGTCGAGTGACTCGCTGAGTAGCCTTTTTAGAAGGCTTGTATAGAATTTCACCTACGATAGCTAAGGAAAGCAGGAGGCAACCTTTTTACTGATTTAATTCAAAGGTTTGGGAAAACCTCCACTGATAATTTATACGGCCTGCATAGAAGCCTGCATTAGTAGAAACCGCAGCAGCCAAAGGAATATACGGATTTATCCTAACAAATCACCTATTAATTTTTATTTTAGGTATGCACAGAGTATGTTTAGCATTCGCCACTTGAATCCATGTCAAATAAAAAAGCTTTCAACCGGGTACTCATCATTGATGATGATCATACGAGTGTGTATCTGACCAAACTTACCTTGGAAGACATGGAGATCGCCGGGCAAATCCTGACAGCTAAAAATGGGCAGGAAGGGCTTGACCGAATAAAACAGTATTGCTTAAATGAACAAGCAGCCTTGGTAGAGTGTCCAGACTTGATTTTGCTTGATATCAATATGCCTATCATGAATGGCTTTGATGTGGTTCATGCACTCAAACTAATTGGACAAGACCATCTGATCAGAGCTAAAGTGGTCATACTTACTACTTCTGCTAATCCAACCGAGGTCGAGAAAATGAGGGCCTTGGGGGTAAAGGATTATCTGGAAAAGCCGGTGAGTGAAGATAAAATCTTGCCCTTTATCAATGAAACCAAGTAAGTAGTAGTAGGTTAATTTTACTCCCCCTTTGCTGTTGTACAACTCAAATCAAGTGATCTGCTGTCCTATCTTTTGAGTTCTATCGGTAAAAAAAGACGATCAAAACAAGCTCATTTTAAACAATCAACAGCAAATGTGGCAGCGTGTTCAAGCCGGAAAATAGTTTTGCATCAGCCACCCCCCTTTGCTATAACCAAAATACGTATAAAAATCAGAAACAATCAGGCTGCCACACTTTTTAGCCTCTGGAATAGTTTGCTTGTAAAGCAGCGTGGAAGATATTTTCTTTAGCCGCCTTGCTTTATATTTACCACTCAGATTGGAACCAACACACTATCAGAGGTCAGCTACCTGTGTCAAAAAAAGCGTCCAACCTACTACCTACACTATATTGGACGGTTACCCTCTTTTGTAAACAAAAACAGGTAATAGCAAGCTGAGTTTCATCACGCAAAGCTATAAACTCAACCTTTCTGCTAGCAAAAGGTCTAGCTCGAACGCTTACTTTAACTATAGCCTATCATGGCAACACCTTGATAGGTGCATCTTTTTTTACCAAGCAATCTCTCCAGTCTTAGGATTGGTTTCTTCGCTGAAATATTTTCCTGTTGGTCCGTTATTGTCAACTAACGCATATTTCACCACACGGGCAGCGGCATCTTCCACAGTTCCTATTCCCTGATGATGATTAAAATCGGTTTTGGTATAGCCCGGGTCAATGGCATTGACTTTGAAAGCCGTATCACGCAATTCGTAGGCTAATGTAACGGTGTACATATTCAGCGCCGATTTTGACGAAGAGTAAACTGCGTATTTGGCATGGTGGTAAAATTGCCAATTGGGGTCGCTTTGAAGCGAAAGAGAACCCACACTTGAACTAACGTTGACAATTCTTGGCTGGGGTGATTTTCGCAATAAATCCATAAAAGCCTGGGTAACTCTGACAACCCCGTACAGATTTGTCTCTAACACATTCTTGAAATTATCAATACCTGCATCTAAAGCCGTTTGTGGTAAAACTCCGCTGATACCTGCATTGTTGATAAGCACATCTAAAACATTTGTCTTTTTGCCTATCTGGGCGCGTGCTGCATCGACAGACTGCTGGTCTGTTACATCCAGTTGTATAGCTTCCACATGGGTAAGCCCCTCGGTTTTGAGGTTTTTTACGGCTTCTATTCCATTTTCCAGATTTCGGCTTCCCAAATAAACGTAATAGCCCTTATGTAATAATTGTCTTGCTGATTCAAAGCCAATACTTTTGTTGGCTCCGGTAATGAGTACTGATTTCATTGTTGTCTTGTTTTATAGTGAACAATGCAAAAATGCTTCATCTAAAAATGAAATCGTTTGTCATTTGGCAAAAAGCGAAATCATCTGATGTTTTTTCTGATTCTGCTCAGGGAAGATTGGGTAATACCTAAATAGGATGCGATGTAGGCGAGGGGAACACGATTGGCAACATTGGGATAGATCTTCAAAAACTTCATATAGCGTTCAGTGGCATCTTCTGAAACCAAGGGACTTCTCCGCTCTACTTTCTGAATTAAAGCTTTTGCTATCATTTTATGTACAATCGTGTCCCATCCAATGATGGTATCTAAGAGTTCCTGCCAATCCTTTTTTTCAAAACAAATGAGTCTACAATCAGTCACAGCCTGCACATAAGCTGATGAGCAGATTTCATTCTCAAAGCTCTCTATATCGACAACAAGATTGTTTTCATCAATAAAATATTTAGTAATTTCTTCACCCTTGTTATTGTAATAGCAAACCCGAGTGATGCCTTCAAGGATAAATCCTACTTGTCGAGCAATTTTTCCTGCTTGAGAAAAATAGTCGTCTTTGTGAAGTATTAATTCAAAACCTTTCTTTGAAATCAAATCAATCTGTTGTTTGTTTAGATTCCCAAATTGCAATATGTATTCGACAAATTCTTTCATATTGGCAAGTTAGTCAGAGTTATTTTTACAAAATTTGCCATTTGGCAAAAATTTACTGCTGTATGTACACATTCGATTAAATTCCTTTAGAAAAGATTTAAAAATTTGTTTTCCTCTTCAAATCTTCAATAATAGGGAAGCTAAAAAACTCCCCTTTCCGGTAACTAAAAAACGAGATTTCAAATCTACTCTCTATTTTTAAATAGTAATTCCAATACAAACGGCTACAACAACCATAGATTCGGCTACAGAAATAAATTCAGATGTGCGCACCTTTGCCTTTGTAAACCAAAAGCAAAACAGATGAAAATTATAGTCACCGGTTCTCTAGGCCACATTAGCCAACCCTTAACCCAGCAACTCGTACAAAAAGGGCATACCGTTACGGTAATCAGCAGCAATCCGGAAAAACAAAACCCTATTCAAGAATTAGGTGCCACCGCTGCCATTGGCTCGCTAGAAGATGTAAACTTCCTAACGGCCATTTTTACCGGCGCAGATGCTGTCTATACCATGGTGCCACCTAATAATTACTTCGACCACAGCCTGGATTTAATCGCCTACTACTGCCGCCTAGGCCAAAACTATGCCCAGGCCATTGGGCAATCGGGCGTAAAGCGGGTGGTAAATCTAAGCAGTATTGGAGCCCATTTAGAAAAAGGCAACGGCATTTTGGTAGGGGCAAACAAGGTAGAACATATTTTAAATGGGCTTCCTTCTCATATTGCCATTACCCACCTGCGGCCCACTTCTTTTTATTACAATTTATATGGCTATGCCGATATGATCAAAAACCAAGGCCTGATAGCAGCCAATTATGGGGCTGAAGACGTAGTGCCCTGGGTTGCCCCGCAAGATATTGCAGATGCCATAGCGCAAGAATTGGATAAGCCATTTACCGGTAGAAAAGTACGCTACGTGGCCAGTGAAGAACTAAGCTGCGCGGAGACGGCCCGAATTTTGGGCCAGGCCATCGGCAAACCGGATTTACCATGGCATATCATTACCAATGAGCAAATGCAAAGTGGTCTAATCGCGGCCGGAATGAACCCTAAAATCGCCGCCGGTTTAGTGGAGATGTATGCAGGCTTGCACAGTGGATTATTGGCCCAAGATTATTATGCTAACCGGCCAACGGTTATAGGCCGGGTGAAGCTGAGAGAGTTTGCCAAAGAATTTGCCTCCGTTTATGGGCAAAATAGTTAAATTGAGCTATGGCCAACTTACCCCTGCTCCGCTTTAAAACCATCAGTCAATACCACCTGCACATGGGGCTTCCCAAGCCGGAGCACCCGTTGATAAGTGTCATCAATTTCGAAAACGTAAAACAGGTGAGGGACCGGGGACCCCAAAATTATGTACTGGATTTTTATTCGATTGCCCTGAAGCGGAACGTAAATATACGCTTTAGATACGGGCAGCAGGAATATGATTTCAATGAAGGCGTTTTGTTTTTTATTGCGCCCGATCAAGTGTATGGCGTAGAGGCTTATAAAGAGGAAGAACCCAAACGGTCGGGCTGGATGTTACTCATCCATCCTGACTTTTTATGGAATACACCTTTAGCTAGAACCATAAGGCAATACGAATATTTCGGTTATTCAGTAAATGAAGCCTTATTTCTATCGCCCAGAGAAGAATCCACCCTTATCACCCTTATGCAAAGTATTGGGCAGGAATATGTAGGTAACCCGGATAACTTCAGCCAACCGGTAATGATCGCCCAACTGGAACTCTTGCTGATCTATGCTGAACGGTTTTACCACCGGCAGTTCCTGACTCGCAAAATTGCGAATCACCAAATCCTGAGCCGCCTGGAAGAAATATTAACTACACACTTTAACAGCGATGCTGTGGAAAACAATGGCTTGCCTACTGTGCAATGTATTGCCGATAGCTTACATGTATCGCCCAATTATTTAAGCGGCTTGCTCAAAGTACTGACCGGCCAAAGCACGCAGCAGCATATCCACAACAAAGTTATTGAAAAAGCAAAGGAGAAACTCTCTACCACCAACTTATCGGTCAGTGAAATTGCTTACGAATTAGGCTTTGAACATCCCCAATCATTCAGCAAATTATTCAAGACCAAAACCAATCAGTCGCCATTAGAATTTAGGCAACTGTTTACTTGAACAAGCCCCTGCCGACACCAAGAAAGAATTGTTGGAAGTGGGCCTACACCGGGCAGTTTCAGCAATTGTAATGATTAAGTCGAGCCATTTTATGTTATTATTGCGTATTCTGGAGATACTGAGCCAGAATACGCAATAATATTAGACTTTCTTTTTTATTTATAATCACTTACTTCTTATCTGTTATACTTCTATTTTGGTTATTCATGCTAATGTCTCGGGTTGTTATTTATAACAGAGTCATTAAAATCCCTCCGGTCCATTGTAGTGCATTTTAGAGTACATTAGTTGGCCGATATAAATGCTTTAATATCATTCATTGCCTCTATTGACTCTTTAGAATCAATATGTGAAACCAGCCAAACATGTTTTTGGTATTTAAATTCTTTTAGCTTTGATTTTGGTTGAATAGGTTTAATATAGTTGTAAAAATTTTTTGAATCGTCATTCAGTACTTCATCTGTACCTACCAATAAAAATACCGGTGGAAATTGTTTAAACTTCAATTCGCTTGGATCAGCTTCTTTCAAGCTATTTGGCGCATACAAAAGCGCATGGTAATGTAACATGTCTTTGCTTAATATTGGGTCTACTGATTGCTTGGTTACATAAGAATTATTTTTTGTTTTCAAGTCAATCCATGGAGATAGTAAGGCTAATGATTTGGGTAATGCTATTTTGGAATCAATACAGTCATGCACCAATGTAATTGCTAAACCTCCGCCTGCGCTGTCTCCCATAATTGTAAATGTATGCTCAGGATATTTCTTTTTCAGCGCACTGTATACACTAAAAATTTCATTTTTTGCTGCTGGAAAAGGTTTTTCAGGTGCCAGAGAATACTCCACATATACAATGGGCAAATTTAAGTTCTTAGCTAAGTGGCTTATCATGGCACGGTATGAATTGATGCTGCCTAAAGCATATACGCCACCGTGTAAATAAACGATAATATGTTTTTGGTTTATAAGCTTTTCGTTAAACCAATAGCTCTTCACTCCCGCGATTGTAACCTCATTGACTGTAACAGAATTATCTGCCGGGTAGCTTTTCCCCAAGGTTTCATAGAATGCTCTTTCCTGGGTTATTTTGGTCATTATGCTGTCGGAAATAGGGTTTTGTGCATTTACGGATGCGATACCTATAAGGAATATAGGTAATGAAAAGTATAATTTGAATATGGTGCTCATTTTTTTATCTTTTAAATTTTATTGAAATTATTCACTGCATTACCATTTAATTATTTAAAAATGGATAATCGATATACCCTTGTGCTCCGCCGCCAAACATGGTTGCCCGGTCTGGTTGGTTAAGTGCGGCATCTTTTTCAAACCGTTTTGGTAAATCGGGATTTGCCAGAAACAGTGTTCCAAATGAGACAAGCCCAGCTATGCCTTTTTTAAGTTCTGCTTCAGCGGTTGCTTTATCATAAGCCGTATTGGCAATAACCGTTTGCTGTATCATTCTGCCAAACAGTTCTATTTCGTTATCCGCCGGATAGTGCGCAGGCGAAGGGAAGTACGGGCTTCGCTTCATTAACTCGACATAGGCAAAATCTAATTTGTTCAGCTCTTCAATCAGGTAAGTGTATGTGCCAACAGGATTATTCAAAACCATATTGCCATACGGATGAAAAGGCGAAATTTTAATGCCTACTTTATCTCCGCCCACAGCAGTGATCAACTCCTGCATTACTTCTAGCACAAAACGGGCTTTATTGGGAATACTGCCGCCATAGTCATCCGTCCTCTGATTGGCACTCTCTGCTAAAAACTGATTTGGCAGATAACCATTGGCAGCATGAAGTTCAACCCCATCAAAACCGGCTGCTATCGCATTTTTGGCCGCCTGCCCGTAGTCCTTTACTGTTTGCCTGATTTGGTCAATGGTAATTTCCTGGGGCGTTTCATAATCCTTTAAACCTTGGGAAGTGAAATGTTGCATTCCTTGTATGGCTAGCGGAGATGGCGCAAGGGGTAATTTACCATTCCTGTCAGTAGAGTGACCTGCACGGCCTGTGTGCCAGAGTTGGGCGATAATAAGACCTCCATGATCGTGTACAGATTTGGTAACCTTTTTCCACGCCTCGATCTGCTCGCTTGTGTAAATGCCAGGTGTAAGCGGACTGCCGGTTGCCTGTTCACTTATTCTGATCGCCTCTGTGAATAGGAGACCAGCACTCACTCTTTGCGTATAGTATTCAACTGTCATATCACCTACTACACCGTACATGTCTGCCCGGCTTCTGGTCATGGAAGACATGACCATTCTGTTCTTTAAGTTTAAATTTCCTAACTGTGTTTTTTCTAATAATTTCATGATATTTATAATTTTTGTTATATTATTTATGATGCAAAGATGTCTGGATAAGAGAGGATAAACTTGTATCAAATCACTGTTTTTAAAGTGATGATGACTGAATTCACTGATGGCTTTATGTTTTTGTTACCAGGGGATTTCGCCAGTTTCAGGATTAGTTTCTTCACTGAAAAATTTACCTGTAGGTCCCTCCTGGCCAATCAATGCGTATTTTACAATACGTCTTCCGGCAACTTCAACATCAGCTCCATTATGGCCGGTAAAATCAGTCTTTGTATAGCCCGGGCAAACTGCATTTACTTTAAAAGGAGTACCCCGCAGCTCGTACGCTAAGTGAATGGTGTACATATTCAAAGCAGCTTTTGAAGAAGCATAAACTGCAAATTTGGCATAGTTGTAAACCGGCCATTCAGGATTGCTCTGCAGTGATAGCGAACCTACGCTGGTACTTACATTCACAATTCTTGGCTGGGGTGATTTTCGCAATAAATCAATAAAAGCCTGCGTAACTCTTGCTACGCCAATTACATTGGTATTAAATGCTGCGGTAAGCTCATCTGAACTTGCCCCAAGGGCACTATAAGGGGGGGGGCCTCCATTAATTCCTGCATTGTTGATGAGAACATCTAAAACATCTGTCTTTTTACCGATTGCTTCACGGGCAGCTTTAACTGAATTTTCATCCGTTACATCCAACTGCACTGCTTCTACACTGGTGAGTCCTTCTGCTTTTAACTTTTCAACTGCTTCCCATCCATTCTCTACATCACGGCTTCCCAGATAAACATGAAAACCCTTTTGTAAGAGTTGTTTTGCCGTTTCCAGGCCAATGCCTTTATTGGCTCCTGTAACTAATACTGATTTCATCTTCGTATATTTTATGATGATTGGTGTGAAGGCTATTTAACCAATGGTGAACGGATTACTATTTCCCATCAGCCAAATAGGTATTTGATCTTATTGTTTATTGTAGGCAGGGAAATACACCTCCTTTACGAAGTCCTCTGCTGTAGTGGGAGTGGTCGTGGAATGATCTCTTTTTTGATAATTCATGAAGCCGCTTTTAATGGCTGTCCCCATCTCAATTAAATTATTGGCAAAATCTTCTGTAAAACCGTTGCTTAAAAAGGCTTGTGTCGCCTGCTCTACCGGAATTTGCACATAGGGCAAATCGGGATTGTTAATGGCTTTCCCAATAATGCTGGTAAACTCTCTATACGTATAGTCTTTAGGTCCCATGACAGCATGAACACTTTTACCCTTGAAGTCAAGATTAGCTAAATGGTTAGCTGCTATTTTAGCTACATCTTTTGTGGCTACCATGGGTATTGAATGGTCGCCATCTGCTACTGTACCATTGAATCCCATCTTTTTAACCAACCCAATTGTTCGTAAGAAATTTTCCATGAAATAGGCTGAACGAATGTGCAGTACGTTTACTGCTTCGAGCTGATTTAATCTGACTTCCTGTTCACCGGTTCCCCCCATCATGCCATTGCCTTCATGCATGTGAGAGCCCACACTGCTCATATTGACAATGTATTTGATAGTAGACTTTTCGATGGCTTCAAGTAGCCTGCCAGTTACCTGTCTTTGATAAGCTCTTGTGTTTTCGGCTTTTACATTATCAGGTACTAATACAAATGCACTATCGGCATTTTTAAAGGCACTTGTCAGCGTTTCCACATCGGTGATATCTGCTGAAATGATTTCGGCACCCAGACTGCGGTATTTCTCTAACTTTTCGGTGTGCCTTGCGATCAATGTTACCTGATGGCCGTCATGTAAAAGGTTTTCAGAAATTTTGCTGCCAATGGTTCCAGTAGCTCCGAGAATGACTATTTTCTTTTTCATTTTATTATGTTTAAATGGTTGTTGATTAATTACTATGTAAAGATGTGGTGATTAAAAAAGTAAAACTTGTATCAAATCACTGTTCTTGAGATGGTACTTTCCAGGTAGTTCCATTTTCTAACTGCCCGCTCTCCAAATCACGTTTTATTATATCTAGTGCATTTTTAAGCATGGATTGCACAGCTTTCATCAGCACCGACTTGACTATAAACCTGGTGAGAAAATTGGTTGGAACAGCCCGGTAAGTCCATTCGATTTTTGTTTTGTTATTTCCCAAATCAGTGAAGAGCCATTCTCCCTCAAGTCTTTTAAGGAGTGCTGAAAGTGCTCTCGAAGTAAAATGTTCGTTCTTGTATGAAAAGGAAGTGGGCTCATGTACTGTTAGAAGGGTTTCCTGAGAGGTTGATCCATCTTTAAAATAAACTGTCCGTTGCAGGCCTGCTTTATTCCATCCTTGTTTTACGCTTGTATCAATGATTGCCGGAATCATGGCGTTTCCCCGAAAGTGTGCATCAAGTTGATTGGAGCGATGTAATTGAAAGCCCTGTCAATTTGAGAATGGATGGTCATTGCAAGGGTTATCTCAGGACTTTTGTTGGGATCTTTCGTTTCTTTAGTAGTTGTCATTTTCAGGATGATTTAGTAGTTGTTACTCGATTACAATACAAAATTGCTTTAATTGAAAGGGATAAACTTGTATCAAATCACTGTTCTTGCTTTGATTGCCAAGTAATCAGTGGAGATTGCCACTATACATTCCGCCGTCAAAGTATAGCCCGTTTGTTAGTGTAATGAACAGTACAATATCACTTGTTTCAACTGCGTGGAATGTTGGACTTTCCTTTTCAATCAATGCACTCTCCCCTGTGACAAGAGCTATGGTTTCATTGACATTTATTTTTCCGTCAAATACATAGAACAGGAAGGCAGAATTTTCAGACGGTGTTTCGGGTAAGAGAATTTCTTCACCCTTTTCTAAGCGCAGATCCATCAAATGGGTATTACTTCTGATTTGCAGTGGGTAATCATCGCCTTTACCGGCTATTTTTCGCCAGTGGTTGATACTGTACGTTTCAGGCAATTGATAAAATTGAACTTGAGGGGGAAGACCAGCTGTTTCCGGCCTGATGAATATTTGTAGCCCTTCTAAAACACCTCCTTCCTCTAACACCCTTTCTTCGTGATAAAAGTTTGCCCCTGCGTTCATCACCATCAATCTTTGATTTGAGATAAGGTCAGTGTTTTTTTGGGAGTCAAGATGTTTTACTTTGCCACTTCTCAAATAGGTGAGGATCTCATCATCTTTATGTGGATGCATGGGAATAAGTGTTCCTGGAGTTATGCGCGCATGGTCTATTCTTCCTATGCTGGAAAAACCGGTATCGTGTAACTCGGGCCGGATAAGCCCCGGATATAAAATCTGTATGCCAAAGCCGCCATGCTGTTTCCCATATTTAATGGCATTGTCTATTTTTGTTAGCATTGTTGTGATTATTAATGATGATGTGAATGGAATTCGCAAAAGATGTCAGGCAACATCTGCTTTGTTATTTTTAATTAAGTTCTATGGCCACTTTTCCGATGTAACCGCCCTGCTGGGCATATTGATAGGCCTCTTTGTACTGATCAAATGGAAATACTTTGCTCACTTCGATCTGTAACCCATTCTTTACTGCACCTAGCAACACATCAGTATAGGTAGTGGAGGGGCTTGAGAGTATGACGATGTGCTTTTTGGCAGTAAATAAGTTTTTGAAAAGTGCAAGGGGAATTTCGATTGGCTTGGGTGTTGGGTTTAGAAACAGGGCTTTAGCATTCATGAGTTGTCTGGCCTTTTGGTAGCCCATTTTGCCTGATAAGTCAATCACAATGTCGTAGGTAGCTTTCTGAGAAAGCACATTTTCTTTTGTATAATCTATGATAGAATTTGCTCCCCATTTTTTTGCAATTGCTGCCCCCGCAGTGCTTGTAACGGCTGTTACGTGTGCGCCCCGTTGTTTTAATAACTGAAGTAAAAACATGCCAAAACCACCGGTAGCACCATTAACCAAAATGCTAGTTTGTGAAGTGATAGTACCCATTTTTTGTAATGCGGTAAGTGCCGCAGTACCAACTACCGGAATAGAAGCCGCTTGAGGAAAGCTGATAGTAGAAGGTTTTTTCCAGACTAAAGAAGAGGGCACGGCAACATATTCGGCTGAAACACCTTCTTTCATCATATTTTTTACCACTCCAAAAACTTCATCGCCTTTTTTGAAGCCAACCACTGAAGACCCGATATCTTCAACGATGCCAGCGAAATCAGTTCCTGTATGCTTTGGAAATTTTGAGCCCGACATTAATGTCATTTCACCTTTTCTGATTTTCCAATCCATTGGATTGATAGAAAATGCTTTTACTTTTATTAGTACCTGATCTGATTGAATAGTAGGTTTTGGTTGTTCCAGAGTTTGCAAAACATCTATGTTTCCAAACTTTTGATACACGATTGCTTTCATGATATCTTTTTTACTTGTTTAAAATGATATCACAAAGTTGATAACAACCAGCTTGTCAAACTTGTATCAGATCACTGTTGTGCCTAAGGTGATAGGACTTTATTATGAGTAAATCAAAATAGGTATAGTAAAAATATCAAAATAACATCTGTATATAGGATAACTTTTGCCTTTTTGAAAATGGGATGAGCTATAAAAGCTAGAGGCACCTTTAAATGAAGGTGCCTTTAGTAACCTATCCGCCGTGTTAAACGAGAATACAAAAGGGGGTAGAGCCCGGCTAATAAACTTGAATCAAATCACTATTGTACTTTAGGGCTTTAGGAGGCATTCCAAACATTTCGTACATATACTTATTGAATTGTGGGAGGTCATAGAAGCCGGTATCGTAGGCAATATCGGTAAGGCTTCTATCCTTGTCAGAAAGTGTGAGATAGATTGCCTGGCGTAACCGTGTCCACAGTAAATATTTAGATAAACTACTACCAGTTTGTTGTTTAAAGAGTGACGCTAAACGGGATGGCGAAAGGAAAACTATATCGGCAAATGTTTGCGGTGTTATCTCTGTTTGAAAGTAATTCGCCTTAATGTATTCAACTATTTTTGTAACTCTTTCATCATAGTGGGCATCAGGTAATTGAGACAGCAAAGCATCAACTATATTGTTAACATCTAAACTGTCTTTTGGTGTCTGAAAGAAAGCATTCGTTTCTGGGGGTGAGTCGAAAACAATATACTCCTGATTTTCTTTAAATCTGCTTGCTAGTTCCAAACCAATAGTTGAGTAGGGTTCTATATTTAAAACATTCAATGTTCCTTTTTCGGCAACGCAAAAATGTGTGACATGTGGTTTGATCAAAAAGCCGTGAATACGTTCAAAGAGTACTCCGCTGATGGTTGAATTAAAGGGCGTGTCGTTTGATAAAACGATTTGATAGGCAGAATGATGATGAATTTCTACAGTGAGGTTGCGGGCTTTAAGGGCAAGAATGAACGGATTATGGATCTGTTTTTTCATGTAACTTAAACTATTTGATGTTAATTGTCGGGAATATACTTTCTATATAGCGTTAATGTCTTTTTCTCAATAGATGTGCTCCAAATATTCGGCCTACCATTAACCAGCTTAGATAGATCAGCGCATTTTCAAGCCCCGGATACTGTCGTCAGTTAAATGAACTTCTAAATTCTATGGGTGACACCCTAGTTTTATTTTTAAATAATTTCGAGAAGCTCTGACTGTGCTCAAAGCCTAATTGAAAAGCAATTTCCGAAACTGTTAATTCAGTGGTTGATAGTTTTTCTTTTGCTTTTTCTATCAATTTTTCATGAATATGTTGTTGTGTGGTTAGCCCTGTTAGAGATTTTAATAAGCTGCTTAAGTACATGGGAGATATATTCAACGAATGAGCAATGTGTTGGACGCTAGGTAAACCTGTTGTATTTTCATTATTGAAATAATCTTCGATGATCTTCTCTACATGCGCTAAAATTTTATGATTATTAACTTTATGGGTTAGAAATTGTCTTTGGTAAAAGCGGTCGGAGTAATTAAGTAAGGTCTCAATTTGAGAAACAATTATATTTTGGCTGAACTTATCTAAATTAGCATTGTATTCCTGTTCGATATTTTTAACTATAGCATTGAGCGTTGCTTCTTCCTTTTCGGAAAGAAACAACGCTTCATTTACTGCATAGCCAAAGAACTCATATTGGTTTATATTTTTTGCCAGGGGAGTGTTCCATAAAAAATCAGGATGTATCATTAATACCCAGCCACTTTTAGTTGTGGCAATTTCTTCAATTTTTTCAATGCCAAAAACCTGATTGGGTGCTATAAAAAACATAACTCCATCCTCGAAATCGTAATGATTCTGGCCATACTTGAATTTAGCACCCACACTCCGTTTGATAGAGATGTGATAAAAATCGAATACAAAATTCTTATTGTTTATTTCTTTGGAGCATTCAAAGCTGCTGTAATCAAATAAACTGATTAAAGGATGCTGAGGTGAAGGCAAACCCTTCATTTTATGAAACTCAGCAATCGATCTTACTCTATGTACCTGATGTTGGCTCATGTTTCAAAATTAAAAATAATATTATACCATCATTCCGCCTGAGAGTTCAATTCTCTGTCCATTCATCCAGCCGGCTTCCGGCGTACATAAAAAAGCGACTATCCCACCAATATCTCCGGGTTCACCCACACGCCCTAAAGCTGTAACTGATGCTATTACATTCCTTTTATTTTCATCAGATTTGTTTGAACCTCCACCAAAATCAGTTGCTATAGCACCCGGTGCGACGGTGTTTGCGGTAATTTGCCTATTGCCC
This sequence comes from Rhodocytophaga aerolata, assembly GCF_030503435.1. GTDB lineage: Bacteria > Bacteroidota > Bacteroidia > Cytophagales > 172606-1 > Rhodocytophaga > Rhodocytophaga aerolata. Next base: position 109,439 of record NZ_JAUKPO010000021.1, on the reverse strand, counting down.
AATTCTTTTGCCAAACATCTGGTGTAGGTTTCAATAGCCCCTTTCATGCTCGCATAAGCAGACACATTCGGAAAAGAAATCCTGGTTAATCCAGAAGAAATACTAATTATTCTTCCGCCATTATTTAATAATGGTAAGAGTTTTTGGGTTAAAAAGTAAACTCCCTTAAAGTGAATATTCATCATAGTATCAAATGCTTCTTCGGTAGTTTCGCTCACAGAACCATATACTCCAGCTCCGGCATTGTTTATTAAAAAGTCGAAATTAGGTGAACCCTCCTGTTCTAGTAAATGCTGACTAACCTGGACTACAAAAGTGTCAAAGGTTTTGATATCACTCACATCCAATTGGAAAGCTCTAGCTTTCTGGCCGATTGATACTACTTCCTGTACCACCTTATCTGCCTCAACTTTATTATTACGATAGGTGAAAATGATGTTGTTTCCGTTTCTAGCCAAATTGATAACCATATCTCTACCTAAACCACGGCTTCCACCTGTTACTATTGCAGTTTTATTTTTTGTTGTCATAATTTTGAATTTATATTATGACACAAATTTCAAAACATCTTAATTGACTTTTGTAGCTAAATTAGTGATTCTTGTAGCCATTTTAAATACTTATCCATACGTCGATGTATCGTCGTAAATACTTATCTTTCAAATATTCATTAAAAGCCATTTACCGGAAAGGACATTCATTTAAGAAGGCAGGTGTGCTTGTCATGGACATTGTACCGTGACATGATGTGCTACTGGTTTAATTTGATGCAACAAAAAGGGCAAGAGGAGAAAAAATTATGTAGATCACACATCAAGCAAGGAGAAAATTGCATAGTCATACATATAGTTAAAATAAGTCAATAGCCTGTGAGAAGAAAGAGAAAAAGGGTAACAAAAACTCATGAAATTTAGCTAAGTGAACTTTGATTTTTTTAACCACTTTTTGTAACTGCTGCCAATATGGCTGATTTTGCAGGGAGTACTTAATTATAAATTGTTGGTTGAGTAAAAGAAAAGGCAGCCACTCAGATACAAGATCCTAATTAAAGTCTATCCAATCTAGTAAATAAGAACATTCTACGTTCAAATGAAAGCAAAGAATAAGAGGGGAGAGGGTTCCCGCTTTTAAGGGACTGTTCTTGAGCAAAATGCTTCCCAAGCTGAGCTTAAGTGAATTATTTTTCCTAGCCAAACAAGATAAAAAGGGTAGTTTAAAAATTATTTTTTCGGACCTATTTCAGACCAGTATAGCCTAAGTGTCTGACAGAGAGTATACAGGGGACTGCCTTCTAAGCAGTAGGTCTTTGGTTCGAATCCAAACGGAATCACTCCAAAAACCGCTAAATTTGCGAAATTTGGCGGTTTTTTGTTTTTAAACTTGCAGTAGCCAAATTGCCGAGCTTATTTTGAGGTTGATTTTTTAATCCAAAAGGAGTGTTTTTGGGCTTGTCGCTATTAACTTTAAAAATGATCTATCTTTCTACTAACTACATCAACTAAGTGCTGTAAGGGTAGAGAGCCAAATCCGGATACAAAACCGTTATTTTATTTTTACATCTCGCACAATCGGCAACCAGAAAAGAGGATTTCTATTCTAAATTCATCGGGCAGAAGGAACAATGGTTTTTTTTCTAAATTTTTTAGTGGCAACGCAAAATACCCCAGACAATCAATAATATATTCTTTCTTTAAGGAGAAGACGGTTATAGTTGCATTTTCAATGATTGCATTAGAATCATAATCTCTTATTATACCAACAACTTTTTTGTATTGCTGAATATTTACACAAGATGTACAGATAATTACTCATCATAGAGTAATTATTTTAATAGATAAAAAGATTTAACTATTTTGAGTTAGCTCTGAATATTATGAAAATTCATGAAAATGTTTATATAAGATGATTGATTTTTGAATTGCAAGGTGAGTAAAGATTGATATAGTATGTAAATTATGTCAATATCTAATTTTAGGTATATTTGGTTAGCTACCTCTTTGGTTTAATAAGAAGTATTTTATATGAAAATAAAACCCAGCACTTTCCAAGACACGGTCCTCATTTCTACATCCAAACTATGAGACTAAGCAGCCAAAGTAGTTCTGTGGGCTTCTAATTCTACAATATAAGTGTTGAATACAGCCATCCGCTGATCAATATCTATTGATTTTAGCTACAAGTGCAGGTCTAGTAAACTAAACAGGAGATATTATTAGATTTTCTCAGGTAATAGGGTTGCATCTACATAGTTGCCCAGAACTAGTTCCGAAGGTGATCCCTGCGTAACAGCTTCCACCAGTAACTTACCCCCGACAAAAGCTCCTTTCCATGATTCGCCCAGGCCTCCGAAAACTTCTTCCCGGTCACCACGGGAGCGAAGATTGTTGATGCCCACCTTGAAAGCACGCACCTCTCTTGCGGTACGCTGTGCCCATTTTAAATCATCTGAGGCAACGGCCGCAACTAGTGCGCCATTAGAAATATTCATTTCACCCACCAGTTCTTCTACACGGTCTACCAGCACAACAGAGTCGATCGGGCCAAACGGTTCTTTAAAGTATAGTTCACTTTGGCGTGGCAGGTTTACCAGCGCACGCGGTGCTCGATATGTGGATCGGTCCTGATTAGGTAAGAATAAGGCATCGTCCAGCTTACCTTCATAAAAAGGGGTGGCCCCGGTTTTGAGAGCATCTGCATACAGTCTATCCAGATCCTGAGCTTGACGGGTGTTAATGACCGGTCCAAAAGCCAGATCAGGTAGTTTATCTTCTGGTTTGTCTACTATTGTGGGGTTGCCGATTTTAAGGCTGCGAATGGAATTCCAGTACGTTTCCAGAAAATGCGGGAATAAACGGCGCTCAACTACAAAGCGTACATAAGCAGTACAACGTTGTTTGCCATAGTCGTAGCCTTTTTTGAGCTGCTCCCCAAGGCTATTCCAATCAGAAAAATTCCAAATACCATAGGTGTTCACCCCTTCCATTTCCAGCATATAACGCTTGTGAACAGAAGCCAGGGCATCGGCAATGTTGCGGCCATTATAACGTCCTCCTACAAAGGAAAGACAATCGATGGCCCCATCTTTTACCAGTACCTCACTCAGTTCCCCACCAGAACCACTCACCAGCGTAACTGGCAAACCGCAGCGGCGGGCGATAGCAAAGGCCACACTCAGCGATATAAATCCACCATCGGTAGGTGTTTTGGCTATGGCCACATTGCCGCACAGTACCTGCACCAGTACGGCATGCATCAACACTGACATCGGATAGTTCCAAGAGGCGATGTTTGATACTACCCCTAAAGGTTCCCGGCGTCCAAGCATTTCTTCTATATGGTCTATGTACCACTGCACACCATCTATACAGCGGTCGATATCGGTAAAACCAAGCTTGTACGTTTTCCCAATTTCCCACATTAAAAGTTTTGCGATCAGATCCACATGGATACGCAACTCATCAAGACAATTCTGCACACGTTGCTTCCGCTCATCCAGGTCTATACGGCACCAGTCAGCCGCTTCACGGTGAGCACCTTGTAGGGCGCGCAACGCATTGGCCCGGTCCAGCATAGGCAAACTACCGATTACTGCGTTATTGATAGGGGATATAAATTCCTTGGGAGAGCCTGCTTGCTGCCAGCGGCCCTCCATCAGGTTCAAGTAATTTCCATTTGGATCAACTATTTCGGGAGTTACCCCTTTTACCTGCTCAAGGAGGGAGGAAAACTCTACGTGTGGGGAAACAATTTTTGCCATTTTTAAAATGTATTTGGAGTAAGCTAAATACAATCGTGAGTAGAAACATTTAAAGCTAACTCTAATTGAGTAAGTAATCCAAATGTTAGCTTCAACAAATTAGATTTTAATTATCAGAATTTTTTCCTCATAGGGCAATAGCACTGTCAGATAAAATGGCATATTTATCAACGGCTTCATTCAGTGTGGGTGTGGCTTTGAAGCTTATACAGATAGTCAATCCATTTTCTGATCTTATTTCTAATTTACCTTCAAGATCGTCGGTTAATCCCCGAATGAGCTTCAGTCCCAATCCTTCATTACTTTTTTTAGCATAGAAGTCGGTAGGCAAGCCTCTGCCATTGTCGGCAATGGTAAGAATAACTTCATTATTTTCTGATGTTTTACATTCAACCCAAATAGTATTATTGATTTTCTGTTTAGAAAAAGCATACTTGAATGCATTGGTGACTGCTTCGTTTACAATAAGTCCAATGGGTACCGCCTGAGAAACATCTAGTAAGATAGGTTCATAGCTTTGGTTAAAGCTGATATGGTAGTCATCGCTAAAACTTTCGCGCAAATGCTGGATTAACTCTTTAAGGTATTCTTCTATATTGATAGAAGCTACATCAGTTGCCTGATAGAGTTTTTTGTGAATTAAAGACATGGCATACACCCGGTTCTGGCTTTCCCGGATAGCTATTAAAGCATCATTACTCAGATTATGAGCTTGGGATTCCAGCAAACTTAAAACAGTCTGAAGATTATTCTTTACCCGGTGGTGAACCTCTTTTAATAACCATTCTTTTTCTGTAAGCAGATGCTCTTTCTCCGAAAGCAACTGTTGCAACTGCTTATTGGTTTTCTGCTTTATCCGGTATTGATTGTAGAGGAGTCCTATAATGGTACCAAGCAAAAGTATGCTTACTAAAGTAGTGGTTAGAATGATTTTTGATTGCTGGATTTCACTCTGCTGAACCTGAGTTCGTTTGGTTAACAGATCAATGCTTTGTTCTTTTAGTTTAATATCCTGGTCTTTTTTTGCGGTCTCATACTCTAAAGTAAGGGCTTCAATTTGTTTAGTTTTATTCAAATTATATAATGAGTCCTCAATCAACCGATAATGTTGATAATGGTCAATTGCTGAAATGTAGTTGCCTCTGGCTGAGTCGAGTTTAAACCATTGCAGATAATTCCTAGACATAGGTAATGGGGCAGCATCCTTTTTAATTAATTCCTTGTGTACTTTTAAATAATGTTCTGCTTTGCTATACTGTTGAGTTATTAGAAATAATTCAATGGCGTTGCCATAGGTAGAATGATTGGCACGCTGATCTACCCCAGGTTCTTTAACCAGGTCTAGTGTTTTATCGCAAAATTTTTGCGCTTCTATATAATCTTTCTTTGCCATATAAATGGCCAGGTATAATTTATTTATATTCAATTGAATAGGTTTATGCTCAGGCTGTGGATACCTATTTATGGTTTGCCTGATAAGATCAAGCGCTTCATCGGTTCTGCCAAGCGTTATATAGGATCGGATAATATTACTTTGAATCAGGTAAATACTTTTGATATCTTTGTATTTTTCTGCTACTGCATAGGCTTTCAGAAAGTATTGACAGGCCCGCTTATCATCGTTGAGACCAGAGTACGTAAGCCCAATCCTGTTATAAATGGTACACAACTGAATGGTTGTGTCCTTAACTAGTTGGGCAGTCTTTTCCGCCAGTAATCCATACTCCAAGCCTGTTTGATGATCGCCTATATAGGCGTACAGAACACCAATCAGATCGTAAACTCCATGTAAGCGCGTGTAATTAATGGATTGATACAGAGACAGAGATTTTTTCAAAACTAGTATCGCTTGTGGAATACTGTCGTTTATTGCAAGTAAATCTCCCAGCTGCTTTAGTGAATAGGCTTGCTTTTCTATGTTTCCATCCTGTTGGAAACTAATTGCAGCTCGACGTGTAAGATTGATTTTCTCTAGCGACTGCTCAGCATTGTAATGATCAAAATAATATGCATACTCAAGCAGGGATTCACCCAGCACTGACTTTAAATTGTGCTTTTTTGAATAGGATATGGCTTTATTTGCTAACTCTTTTCCTGCCTGTTGCTCGCCTTTTTCCCGGTAGGCCATTGCATAGAGTAAATAAGCATAGGCAATACCTTTTTGGAAAGAGAGCTTTTTGCTAAGTCTTTCAGCTTCTTGAATATAAATAAATGCACTATCAAGATCTGTCTTATTTTCCCCTGGTTTTTCGATAGAAAAACGGCCTACCTTATATAGTAAGGTGATACGATTTGTATCTTGTTTGCTTGTTTTTAACAAGAGCTTTGCTTGCTCAGCTTCCTTTAATGTTATATCCTGTGCATAACAATAGCAATGAATAACAAATAGCAGAAGTATAATTATTCCAGGCCTTTTCATATGATAAGTACTTTAATCAGCTTTTATCTATGAAAGGTACAATGGAGAAGGCATTGTCTAAAATTTAGAGTAATATATACAACAGAAAAGCGGATATAGACAAATATGGAATTAAACTGCTCTGTGTTGGATTGCAAAACTGAAAGCTAAGCTTTGATAGCTTTCAGTTAAAATCTGCCAGACAAGCATTCTGGTTATTTTTTAATGATATCTAACAAGGTGCTGGATACCAGGGATGGTTTGGATAAAAAAGGGCTATGGCCTGTGTTCAATGTATACCGTTTAGTAATATTTGCTGCGTCAGCCATTTTCTTTTGATAATCCGGACTGATTACCCGGTCCTGGGCTGTATGGATATAATATTTATCTACTTTGCCAAAATTTGCACTAGTCAGCGCAAAGGTATAGGTAAATGGAATGGTGGGTTCAGTCCGGTATTTGGCTACTAGCAATTCTTGTGTTTCTTTAGATCCATCCTGACAGAACAAATATACCAATTTATCTGCTTTTACACCTATGGTGAGCAGATCCTCGGAAGGTACCAGTGCAGGGCCTAACTCAGATCCCTGATCCATGCCTTGCAATTTTAGTAAGTCATCCCCGTTTGCAGGAACAAAGGCACCTATATACACTAGTTTTTCTATTTTGTCTGGAATTTTCTCTGCTGTAGCAGTTATTACAGAACCTCCCATGCTATGGCCAACCAGAATTACCTTTGTACCCAACTCTCCAATGAAAGAAGCTACTTTATCCCGGTACATTTCCATGGAAACATTAGCTGGTGATGTTGGGTCATCTCCATGAGCTGGCAATTCTACAGGCACCACCCGGTGACCTTTTTTCTCCAGATCTTCTTTAACTTTTTGCCAGATCCACGCACCTTGCCAGGAGCCATGTACTAGCACAAAGGTTTTAGCAGAACCTGGCACATGATTATCGTCGTCTTTCATGTAGGCAGTAGAAAGAAATAATGCGGCTACGATGAGCAGCAAACTGTTCATTAATTTTTGCATAACAGTGGTAAGTGAGGGGTGAATGAGTTATCCTGAAATAGCAGAGAACACTAGCAGGAGAAGGATATTGAGAGGTAACAGGAATTAATTTTTTTTCTAACTCCTTATTTAGATGGGACAGGTAAATACAAGTTCAGTATTTACCTGCCTGTTTTATTAACCAAGGTATTTTTTCAATTCAGCCGCTGCATGTACAAATAAAGAACGGGTAGCAGGCAGATGGGCTAAGCCATTCAGGAGGCCAAAATCGTGAATCATACCATTGTATTGGATCGTAGTCACTGGTACGCCTGCCAGATCTAATTTGCGGCCATAGGCTTCTCCTTCATCTCGTAGAATATCATTTTGGGCTACTTGAATTAGTGTGGGTGGTAAACCTCTTAGCTCCTCTATAGTGGCCTGCAAAGGCGAAGCGTATTTTTCTTTTCTTTGCTCCAGATCTGGTACATATTGGTCCCACATCCATTTCATCACAGAGGTAGTCAGAAAACGGTCTTCTCCGAATTCCTCATACGAGTTCAATTCAAAATCAGCATTGGTAACCGGCCATAATAAAATTTGCAACTTAATGTCTGGCCCTCCTTTATCTTTGGCCATTAAACAGGTCGCTGCTGTTAAATCTCCTCCGGCACTATTGCCTACTACTGCCATAGTAGTACCATCTACACCTATTTCTGCACCATTTTGGGCTACCCATTTGGTGGCTGCATAAATTTCATGTAACGCTTGTGGATACCTGGCCTCAGGTGAACGGGTATATTCCACAAAAACAGCACAATATCCTGATAATACTACCAGGTCACGTACCATTCGCTTGTGGGTAGGAAAATCGCCTAATACCCAGCCCCCGCCATGCAGGAACATAAATACCGGCAGCACCTCTTTCACTCCTTCCGGACGGATAATAAAAAGTTTCACCGTGTATCCATCGCTGGAAATTGTTTTTTCTGATACCTCGATACCTGATAAGTCTACATTCATAGATGTTTGCGCATTTACCAGCACCATACGGGCATCTGCCGGAGAAAGAGATTCCAGCGGAGGGCCACCAGCAGAATTCAGCATTGTTAAGAATGCTTTGGTGCCTTGATCTAAACGTGGGTCTTCGGCATAGTGTACTACACCTGGCTGGGTTAAAGTGGCTGAACTGTTCATAAATAGATTGTTTGTGTAGGTTGAATAAAAGAAATAATTATACCTTTTGTGAAGCGTATCTGAATGGAGGAACTGATTTAAAGATGGAAGAGAATATTGCCTGCAACAATGTCTATGTGCGGCATTCTATTAGTCATTAGCAGCACTACCCAGCCTTTTAAAAAGTACCGGCTTTTGTATAAGGATAGCACCATAATGTGACGGTAAGGGTAGTGGCTTTGAACCAGGCAGCATACATTTTTTCCACTTTCGACGCCGAGTGACCTTTGCTAGCCAGAAAAGGTTTTATAGTAGCGGTTATAGGTACAATAAAAGCAACTAAATAGCGGAAATGGATAATAGGTTCAGCATCTACTCCATCCGTCTGGTTCTTTTTTACTAAGTGCCGGAGGCCAATTTCATGCTGGTAATTCAGCCAATCCTGATCATAGGCACGAGTACAGGTATCCATAATCCATTTTCCGAAACGCCTTCTAACATTAGCCAGATAATTTGCATCTAAGTTGTTGTTTTTTCCAAAATACCTTGCTAGATGCGGATGGGCACCAACAAAGCCATACCAAACATCCAGCACTGCATCTGTTTGATCTTCTAATATGATACCTGCTAGGCGTAAATACTGAACATCTTCATCAGAGAACAATACGGTCTGTTTTAATAAATCTAAATCGGCTTCAGAAACTGGCGATGGGTCTACTTGTCCGTAAGTATACCCTGGAATTTGCTCTATTTGAGTTTGCATAGGATAGAAAGAATTACATAATAAATTAAAATGGATGTATTAAAATATACAGAAGACATAGATTCCCTCGATACCTACGTAGATATAATAGAAGGCTTTGAATTATATGAGCTCTGAAGTTTTATGCCTGCTACTAAAGCCTGGAGCGTAAGACAAAAGTATAAGTAGGAGTAGGCTTAAACAATGGACAGATAAGAACAAGAGTTGTATATATCAGCTTGACAAAAAGTTGTTTCTTTTCCGTCCTATCTACCTGGCAGTAGACAATCCTGATACCTTTCTACATGTGTAAAGACTATAACAACAAAATAGATACCTTCAAATTAAACCCCTTTCCACTAGCCGCTACTTAATTAAACTTGTTTCAAAATATACAAGGATTGAGAAGATCTAGCCATTGTCCCGCCTGGAATGCAGGAGTACTTTTGTTAAAAGCAATTTGCTTCATTTCTGATAGCATACTCACACTTCACTCTACTTAATTATTATAAAACATGGATAAAATAAAATTGGCTGTTATTTACTACAGCACTACGGGCACAAATTATCAACTGGCACAATGGGCCGCCCAGGGAGGCGAACAAGCAGGAGCCACGGTGCAGCTATTTAAAGTATCAGAACTTGCCTCAGCAGAAGCCATTGCTGCGAACCCTGCCTGGCAAGCCACTGTGGAAAAAACCAGACACATTCCTGAAGTTGCACTGAGTGATCTGGAATGGGCAGACGCTATTATTTTTAGTATGCCTACCCGCTATGGCAATATTCCTGCCCAGATGAAACAGTTCCTAGATTCTACAGGAGGCTTGTGGTTCCAAGGCAAACTAGCTAATAAAGTGGTGAGCGCCATGACTAGTGCCCAGAATCCGCATGGTGGACAGGAATCTACGCTACTTTCCTTATATACTACTATGCATCATTGGGGTGCCATTATTGCAGCTCCCGGCTATACTGATCCGGTAATTTTTGCTGCCGGCGGTAATCCATATGGCGTAAGCGTTTCTGTAGACAGAGAAGGAATGAAAACCGATGTACAAGAAGCTGTTATCCATCAGGCTAGGCGCACTGTCATGATAGCTGGATGGATAAAAAAAGGCTTATCTGCTTAACGTACATAAAGGCCATAGAAAATTACATAAGTAGTGGGTATTGCTCACTTTTAAATGAAATTAGCCCTGTTTTTCTCTTTATTCTTTGTTCTTTGATATGGATACATTTGAAGTAACCCGTTTGTACGCAGATACAAACAGGCATAGTCATTTTGAGAGGTTACTTATTCCGCTGCACTCAGCTGGGAGTATTGGTTTTGTGTCAGAAGCAGAAGAGGTAGAGAGTATTATCTTCCGGAAGGTACTGCCAGAATATGATTATGATTTTCACCAGGCCCCAGCCAAGCAATATATAATCTTACTGGATGGTGAAATAGAAATAGAGACTTCTCAAGGAGAAAAAAGAAATTTTATGCCTGGAGACATTATCTTGGTTGAAGACACAACTGGCAAAGGACATCGGACAAAAAATCTATTGCCTGCTATCAGAAAATCTGTATTTGTCACTTTGAAGTAAATAAAATTATTGAAATATTTGAATCGCTCCTAACCTTACAGGAGTTGATAATTTTTAACCCAAAAGAGGAGTAAAATCTTTATACACTTTCAATACATTCACTAATTCATCTTCTATTTTTAGAAAAATAACTCCTGAGATAATTATATCACTTTGATCTATTCTCTCATAGGTAACTTCCATTTCTACGACCACACTATTTCCTGATTGATAACTATGTAGAATTTCATACTTAATTGCTGTTACCTGTGCAAATAACTGTCTCAAAGTCTCAATCAAGTTCTGTTTATATTTACCTTTTGCTATACACCCTAACGTATATTCTATATCATCTGCCAAATAGGAAGTAAATTCTGCTATATCTAAAGCATTTAGCTTTTTGTATGTATCAGTCAAAACTTGTTGAAGATCTAAAGACTGATATAATTGAGCCTGGAAAGTATAAATGGAAACAGAAATCATATAAGTAATAGTTGAAAATTTTTTCAGGCAGATAGATTTGGGTATATCAGAAAGTAAACAGATCCAAAACTGTCTATACTTTATCTATAACTGCTGCTGGCTTAGACTTCTTTCGCAAAGGCTCACTATCTTTCAGTTTCACCTCTACGCGCAACGCTTTTAGGCCCTGTACTCCTTGTAGGTCTTCTACCTCTAAATTTTCTACGGATTCCCCTAACATCCCATTTTCCTGCAAATACTCTATGTATTCGTAGTATTCGCTTGCTTCTTTAAACTGGGAGTAGATAATGACTATCTTACCCGGCTGTGTAAGTCTTTCCTTGGTATCTTTAACTAAAGCCTTATCAATACGTTTTTTCAGTATTTCATAGCGGATATTATAGGCCCCATCTACATCAAAATGCCGCTCATCCAATCGGAAACGAATAGATAAAGGAAGTGAATGGACTAATATAAGCCCGGTAGTTTCCAATGGAATTTTTAATTGTGGTTGTAAGGCTTTTGCTCTTCTAGTCATCTCACATAAGGTCATCAGCTGCCACAAGCGGAGGTTTTTTAGATAAATCGAGCTATACTCCTGGTTCTGTACTAAGGAAGCACCCACATAAATGGTATATTCAATGCCATCTGTTTTATACTTTTCGAAATAATGAGGAAACATTTGTTGTGCTCGTTGTTCTTCGTCTTCAAGGTAAATTGATAATGCATCGTTAATCTGCATAAGGCTTTCTTCAAAATCCTTTCTCTTATCATATAACATTCCTAATTCAACATCCAAAGCACTCCAGTAAATCTGCAGGTCAGGCTTTAGCTCTTGATTAACCGAAGCTATATGTCTGAATACTGGTTCTATTTCTCTTTTGAAGAAGTCATTGGTACTAATTTCAGCATCAGACAGCAGACCGCTCTCCATACCTTTAATATATTTGTGTGTTTTGTGTAAGAGCTTGGCGTAAATAGGGAAAGGATATAGTTGGTAAACTTTATTTATCACATCATTAGCCAGTCGTAACTGAGAAAGTAAATCCTGCCTAATTGCACGATTGCGTTCAATTGAAGAGTTTCGGATGTCCGCTGCGGCATACAGTGGGTATATCTGCGTAAAAACAATTGGTTCAATCTCCAATGCTTCTCCCTTATACTGCTTATCCAATAAATTAATGGCTGCTTCTTTAAATCGCCACTCGACAGATGGATGAATGGCGGTGAATTTTTCTTTAATAATTGCATCAATCCTATTTTCTTCTTGATCATTATGCCATTGTAAAGCCAGTGCAAACAAAGGCAAGACTTCTTCTATTCTGCTGAAGACCATATTACTTAGGTCAGTAGGTTGAGGAAAAGCTAGTTCCAGTACACCTATTATCTCCTCTTCAAGATATAGGGGTATGCAGACTATACTCCCTACATTTTGTTCTTTTAATGCCTCCATTATAACTCCAGGTAAGGTGGAAACCTCTACATTTTCTATAAAAAGAGGTGCACCATTGGTCACTAACTCCTCATAAAATTTAGCTACTTGAGCGGCACAAGTCATACCTTTTGTAGGAGGTGAGGTAAAGCTGCGGGTGATTTTACACCCAGACTTCCAATAGGTATTACCACTTTTCTGCATGGCGCTGATACCCAGAAGCAAATCTGCTCGTTGCAGCAATGTTCGCAGATGATTTTGCAACAGGTTGAACTTTTGTGGTGAAGTGAGAGAGCCATTATCAAGCAGGCTATATTTTAAAGCAGACAAGGTTTCTCCTTCCGTAACATCAACTAGGTTTAATAAAATAAATCCTTCCAGTTCAAAATGCTTAGGGGGGATAAATTGCATCCATAAGTCCAGGTCATGAAAGTTATGAAGCAAACGCTTCAACTCTTCAGATGAGAGAAAGGGTAGTTCATCCACCTTATTCACTTCTACAAAATCTGTATTAAGGTAAATTTTATAATACCTGTTTAAATTTGTCTGCTCATCTTTGAGAACAAAGGGCAAGGTAGTTGGCTCATTTACCTCTCTATTATAAAATTTTTTTAGAATCAATACATAGACGTAAAATATCCGATGGTACAAAATCTGACTTTCGTCTAACTCTGGTGGATAATGGATTTGACTGGTTCCTTTCAGAAGGCTGGATCTAAATAAGGGTGTTGCATAGAAGCAAGATTTTTCAAAGGGTGTAAATGCACCGCCCATTCCTTTATCCCTACTTGCCCAGGGAAATAAGGCACTCATCAGCATCTCAATAAGAGGCTGATGCAGTTCTAGTATTTTCTCATTCCTGATTTTCTGCAACAGCTCCGGTACCTGGGACAAGTTTGACAACAGATTCTCTTTCAGGTTTGCCAGCAAAGGATTAGTATCATCTATTTTTTCTTTCCAATAGCCAATCAGCGGTGATAAAGACAGAGATGCTTTAAAAGGAAAATAATCTATCGTAAGTTTCGTACACTGTTTTATCATAGATAGGCTAGTTTAAAAGGGTTAATAGACTGTGTTAAAACCTTTATACATCTCCTCTTACCGGCTATTATCTTTGTAATAATTCAAAAAGTCATTAAGTATTTCCTGCTCGTCTTCTGTGGAGTTTACTGATGAATTTTCTTTCTTCAACTTATCTTGTGCAGCATAAACCATTTGTTTTTCTGGCTTTTTATCAGTCTCAGTTTTTAGCTTCCGATGTTCCTCCATACTCTTAAGGACCTCATGGAGAAGCTGAGCTAACGTTTTCATGGCATGTTGATTAAATTATTTCCAGTGTTAGTAAAGTCTGTAATACGCTTCCATTAATAGACAACTGCTTACAGATTAGTCAAACCATTAAAATCCAATCATCAGATGGTATTCATAAGAGAAAATGATGTAACCTACTTCTTTGATATATGCTCCCTTGAATTTTTCGGCGCATAATGGGATAATGGCTGGAATACAGTAAAATTTCGTCATTTACCGAATTAAAGACATGAGTTCAATAACTCTAGAGGTTGTGCTCTTAAATTGGGACAAATCTGATCAAAACATTCATCTGTTTGCAGGCTATATCTGGTTAGAGGTAATGAGATACAGAATGAAATGCATACGAGCCGGAACGTTTTTTACTCAACTATTTCAGATTGATTGCATGGTAAATAGAACCCCTTCAATATATAGCTATACGAATATCTTACTTTAGCCTGATTAAAAGAATGGCCATATTCCTGGTTCTGTTGTATAAATCATCACAGATCTAATGAAAAAGCATAATAGGAAAACAAAGCATTTTAATAGTTTCCATTTTTGAAGGTAGTAAAGTTCATCCCTGAATTGTTTTTGAAGAACTTACTAAAATGGGCATAATCCGAAAATCCTAACTCATAGGCTACCTCCTTCATACTTAACCCTGAATACATAGCCTGTCGCTTTGCTTCCAAAATGATGTGCTGCTGTATATGGTAACTTGCCGGAAATCCCGATATCTTTTTTACAATCCGGTTAAGGTAGTTGGGCGTAACACATAACTCTTTGGCATAGTCTGCCACCATTCGTTTGGTGGTATAATGCATTTTAAGCAAAGACATAAACTTATCGGCAATTTGTTTATCTTTCTCTGGTACATTTATATAGGCCCGCTTTTCTGCTTTTCTGGAAAGATAAATGAGAAATACTTTCAGCAATCCTTTTAAAATCTCTGTCCGTAACATAAAAAAGTTAGTCAACTCTTTGAGCATCTTCATCAGTATGTCTTCTAATTCGTACTGTATCTCCTTATCAACCTGAATAATCTGTAGTTTCTGGCCGAAGTTATTTTGCAGAGTTAATAATGAAAAATCATGTTTATTTTCTGCCAGGTATACAAACTCTGCTACTATGGAAATATAGTACCCTTCCAACTTACCAGTAGTTGAGAACTGACGCAATTGGCCTGGACAAAGGAAAAGAATGGTGTTGTTCCCAACCACATATTCCTGACAATCAACTTCTAATTTACCTATGCCTTTCATTACCCAAATTATTTCAAAACAAGTACTACGGGCAGGGTTATAGAATTGGGGAGCTTGGTTTTGCTCGATCCATTGCAGTGTGTGAATTTCTATCTGATTACCTGTTTGGGGATTTCTTTTTGTCATCCGCGCATCATAACTAGCTAATTCATTCGTGTTAGCGTGTTGAACATCTGGTGTCATAGGGAAAGATGGTTAAAGGTGGTTGTTTTCATAAGATTTGATTACAAGGTTCATCTATCGAACAGAAAAATTGACTTATATTGATTTTTAGCAATTACTTGCCATTCTGTAAGTAGAAGTAGTACTTTCTATTGAAGAAAACTGGAATGCTCAGTGAACTTAGGCAACTGAATGTTTATATTGTGATTTGCAATTGCCGTACCATTAGATAATATTTTGATAATCAACAATTTATGTTTTTTAATTCAAATATAAATTGTTGATATTTCAACAATTAGCGAAAGTATTAGTGGGATTTAACTAGTTATCTTTCTCATTTAATTTTGCTAAGAGCCTGCAGTAGCTCTAGCTAACAAGCTTCATAGTAAAGTATTTTTATAGACAGAAAATAGCTGAAAGAAAACTATAAGCTTTCAAAATACTATGATATGTTTCTGGATTTGATATATACAATATTTGTCATCATTTCACCATTGTCTTTCCTCTGCTAAAGCGATAGTTTTGATTTAAAAAAAGGTAGACAAATTCCCTTCTTACTAAACATAGTAATCTCAGCAAAGTCAGTCCTATTGTTAATTGCGATTAATTAGTATGAATGTTTTATAGCTAATTATGGAAACAGATTTTGATATTGTAGTAATTGGTTCAGGACCTGGAGGTTATACAGCAGCCATCCGAGCTGCCCAATTAGGATATAAAACAGCTATTATTGAGAAATACCATACGCTTGGAGGAACCTGCACCAATGTTGGCTGTATTCCTGCAAAAGCCTTACTCGACAGCACCGAGCATTATCATCAGGCATTATCTAAGTTCCAGTTACATGGTATTCAATTGAGTGAGCTGCATATAAATTTTACTCAACTAATCAATCGCAAGGAGCAAGTAGTAAAGCAAAATACATCCGGTTTAGATTACCTGATGAAAAAGAATAATATCCAGGTGGTAAGGGGAGTGGCTTCCTTTCAAAGCAATAAACAAGTTAAAGTAACTGGAGAGAATAATTCGGAAACAACTTTATCAAGTAAATACTTCATTATTGCTACCGGCTCTAAACCAGCTACTATCAGAGGGGTTGCCTTAGACAAAAAAAGAATTATTTCTTCTACAGAAGCACTTTCTCTAAAAACAAAACCAGATAGTATAATCATTATTGGAGGTGGGGTGATAGGCGTGGAAATGGCCTCTATTTACGCCCGTATCGGTGTAGCCGTAACAATCATCGAATACATGGATAGTCTCATTCCTTCCATGGACAGAGAGCTGGGAAAAGAATTAAAGAAGATACTAGCTAAAACTGGTGTTACTATTCTTCTAACTCATAAAGTGCAATCGGTAGTAAATAATGGCAACCATGTCGTTGTGAACTATCTGGATACAACAGATACACCTTATGAAACCAGAGCTGATTATTGTTTGGTAGCCGTAGGCAGGAATCCGTATACGAAAGGACTAGGATTAGAGAATACGCAGATTGAACTGGATGAGAAAGGCAGAATCAAAACAGACAAACAACTACGTACGGCAGAGGAAAATATTTATGCCATAGGTGATGTAATTAACGGGCCAATGCTGGCACACAAGGCAGAAGAAGATGCTGTTTTTGTGGCTGAAACGATAAACGGACAAAAACCACACCTCAATTATTTGCTTGTTCCTAATGTAGTGTATACCTGGCCGGAAGTAGCTTCTGTAGGCTACACGGAAGAAGAATTAAAAAAGGACAATATAGCTTATAGGGTCGGAAAATTTCCTTTTCAGGCAAGTGGCAGGGCAAGGGCTGCTATGGATACTGAGGGCTTTGTAAAAGTACTTTCAGAACCAAAATACGGAGAGTTGCTGGGAGTTCACATCATAGGTCCCAGGGCTGCTGATTTGATCGCACAGCCAGTAACCGGCATGCATTATGAAATTACAGATGAAGATATGTTCCGGATGTCTTATGCGCACCCCACGTATGCAGAAGCAATTAAAGAAGCTTGTCTGATAGCATCCGGACAGGGCTCCATAAATATATAATGCATCTATTCTAGTTAGTTTATTAACCACCTAGCATTTCAATACCCCTATGAATAAAATATTAGGTATTCACCACATCACAGCGATTGCAGGGAATGCCAAGCGCAACTTTGATTTCTACACAAACGTGTTGGGTTTACGTTTTATTAAGAAAACGGTCAATTTTGATGATCCCTATACGTATCATTTTTATTTTGGAGATGAAGTAGGCTCAGCAGGCACTATTCTTACTTTTTTCCCTTGGGAAGGCGTCACAGCTGGGAGGAGAGGTGCAGGGATGGCAACTGAGATTGGCTATTCGGTTCCTGAAGGGAGTTTTGATTTCTGGTTGAAACGATTTGAGCATTATAAAGTGGTTTATTTAAAACCATCCGAAAAGTTTAATGAGTCATATTTAACGTTTTTTGATCCTGATGGATTAAAACTAGAGCTGATTGTATCCAAAGTACCAGACAGACGCGCACCTTGGGAAACAGCAGAGGTGAAAGCTGACGTAGCTACCAAAGGCTTTCATAACATAACCTTAACGCTTAAAAACGTAAAGCCTACAGCTGACATCCTTACAGATATCTTTGGATATAAACAAATAGAGCAACAGGCAAACCGGTACCGCTTCGCCACGCAAGCTATTGAAAATGCAGCCATTGTAGATTTAGTAGAATTGCCTGCAGAGAAGAATGGGATGGGTGCCGGAGGAACTGTTCATCATGTAGCTTTCCGGGTGAAAGACGATGCTACTCAAATGCATTTCAGGCACCTAATTGTAGAGAAAGGAATTCAGATTACTTCGCAAATAGACCGTAATTATTTT
Organism: Rhodocytophaga aerolata; assembly: GCF_030503435.1. GTDB lineage: Bacteria > Bacteroidota > Bacteroidia > Cytophagales > 172606-1 > Rhodocytophaga > Rhodocytophaga aerolata. Next base: position 91,346 of record NZ_JAUKPO010000021.1, on the reverse strand, counting down.
CACTCTTTGTATTTCCGTGAACCTGGCGGTGTGTTATTTGAAATAGCTACAGACAATCCTGGTTTCATGGTGGATGAATCTCTGGAAGATTTAGGAAAAAATCTAAAGTTACCTGCTCAGTACGAAGCAAGAAGAATGGAAATTGAAAGTCATCTGCCAACACTATAAATAGTACGGTACTTTCCCTCATAGGTATTAGCCTTCTGATTCTTTCTTCTCCTGAAAAAAAGGCACTCTTACAGTATTCATAAAAATTTAAATAGGTCATGAAATCGCACACCTTTACACAAGAGCCTGTTGTTGATGCCATTATGGCAAGAACACAATACATTGAATCCAAAAACAGAAAAATGGCGTACCGTTCTATTGGCGAAGGAAAACCCCTGATTCTTTGTAACCGCTTCCGGGGAAACTTAGATTCATGGGACCCTGGCTTTCTGGATGCTCTGGCCAAAAAGTATAAGGTAATTATTTTCGACTGGACTGGATTTGGTTCTTCAACAGGAGTGCCACCAACCACAATGCTAGAGTTTGCTACGGATGTAAAAGATCTCATGGAAGCTTTACATTTAAAAAAAGTAAGTATCATAGGATGGTCTTTTGGTGGGATGGTCGCACAGACAGTCATCACTCAGTTTCCGGATCTGGTTTCTCATGCGATACTGATTTGTACTAATCCTCCTGGAAAAAATGCCTATCCTATGGAAGAGATATTCTATGAAACGGCATGGAAGCCCTTTAATGATCTGGAAGATGAAATAGTGTTGTTTTTTGAGCCGGCCTCTCAAATGAGTAGAGAAGCGGCCAAAAGAAGTCATAAAAGAATGGCCAAAAGAACAGTAGACGTTGATGTACGCATAGAAGAAAACCTCTGGAATAATTATAGCAAAGGCGTAAAAGAATATATAGAAGACATTTATCAGGCGAGAGAAAAGCTGAGTACTACCCAGATTCCAATATTAATAATTACTGCTGACCATGAAATTTGCTTTCCGCCACAAAACTGGTATGCATTAACAAGGTATCTTCCTACTGCCCAACTAATAGTTTTACCACAGGCCGGGCATGGTGCTCACCATCAATATCCCAAACTTACTGCAAGGTATATCGCTAACTTTATCAAGCATACAAAATGAGATTACATACTAAAAGGGCCTACAAATAGTAAATTACCTACATACATCAAATCAATTAATACTATCTGCTAGTAGCTAAGGAAAAAGCACATGCCGTATATCGGACTGTATATAAAATCTGCATTCATTTATTCGTAAAAGCTGTATTAAATGAACATTACCATCACGCATATTGACACGGCTTGTGTGCTGTTAGATATTAACGGATTTAGAATCTTAACTGATCCAACCTTGGATACTGCCGGGAAGCTATATTACCATGGATCGGGTACTTTTTCCAGAAAGACAGAAAATCCGGCTCTACCATTGGAACAACTCCCTACCATTGATCTGGTTTTGTTAAGCCATCATCAGCATAAAGATAACTTTGATCATAGAGGCCAGGAATTTACTAAAACTGTACCAATAGTAATTTCTACTAAGCCAGCCGCTAAGGCCATACCAGGTGTTATTGGACTTGACAATTGGGAAAGTTATACCATCCACACGCAAGCAGTGACAAATTTGACCATTACCGCAACACCTGCTCAGCATCACCCCTGGTGGGTTCCGGAATTTCTTGCCGGAAAAGTAATCGGCTTTATACTATCCTTTGAAGAACAGCAAAAAGGGGTGATTTATATTTCCGGTGACACAGTGTATTTTAAGGGTATTGAAGAAGTAGGAGAACGTTATAAAATTGATATTGGCATTTTTCATATGGGGTCGGTGCAGTTCCGCTACCTTACCGGGTTCGGGCAGTATACCATGGATAGCCATGATCTGCTGAAAGCTGTAAAAGTGCTCAATTTAAACAGCATTATTCCTATTCACCACAAAGGCTGGACACATTTTAAGGAAACAGAAAACAAACTCAAACAAGTGATTGCCGGCAATGAACAGCTACGCAGTAAAACCCTGTTTCTAAAATCCGGAATCCAGACGCGGCTTTGGTAAATCCATATCTACGTGAATCAGTCAAAACCCAAAAGATGCTATCCTACAATTTATGGAATTAAACAATATGTGATAATATGTACAAGTGTAAGTGCTGTTTATCTATTGAACCTGGGGGTAAAAAAAATTAGATTTGTTTCAGCTAACAAGCATACTGTTTACCAAATGCTACTGCACATAAATGCGTATCCACTAACCTTCTAATCACTTTGTTATGCAAACCATACAATCAAAAACCATCCTGTTTGTTACCGGTGCTTTTGTAAGCAATAATTGCTGGGACGAATGGAAACCTTACTTCGAAAGTAAAGGCTACACTACCTATGCACCACCCTGGCCATATAAAGATGCGCCAGCTGCTGAGCTCAGAAGACGGCATCCCAACGGACCGCTTGCTACTCTGCGGTTAAAACAACTCGTGGACCACTATGCCAAATTTGCCAAGATGTTGCCTGAAAAACCAATTATTATCGGGCATTCCTTAGGTGGATTGATCACTCAGATTTTAATAAACCGCGACTTAGGTGCAGCTGGGGCGGTGCTACACCCGGTTCCTCCACAAGGGGTATTTCCTTACGAGTTTTCATTTTTGAAAGCGGGATGGAAAGCATTGGGTTTGTTTACATCCACCAAAAAAACGTATCTTATGTCTTTAGCTGACTGGCAATATGCCTTTACCAATGGCATGTCACTGGCTGACCAAAAAGCGTCCTACGAAAAAATTACAGTGCCGGAATCAAAAATGGTGGCCAGGGATGGATTGACTAATGCAGCCTATGTTGATTTTGATAAACCACATGCCCCCCTCTTGATCATTGCCGGCAGTGCTGACCACATTATGCCTGCTCATTTGAGCCGCCGCATTTTCAACCGGTATAACAAACAGAATGGATCTGTTATCGAATACAAAGAATATCCAGGCATTAACCATTATGTATTGGGTCTTCCTACCTGGAAAACTCAGGCCAATTATATTCTGGATTGGATCGCAAAGCTAAGTATAGATCAACCCCTGAAAGAGTATATAAGGTATAACTGATTAAGCTCATTATTAATGAAGGTAAATCCGTTTTTGCTGCTTCTACCACTACATTCTTATTATTCATGAAACGCCATGCTACCGCCACATGGAGTGGCTCAGGCAAAGATGGGTATGGCCATATCAGTACCCAAAGCAGAACTTTAGAACAAGTCTCTTTTACATTTAACAGCCGATTTTCCGATGTAGCTGGCACAAATCCTGAGGAACTGGTGGCAGCAGCACATGCCAGTTGTTTTACCATGAAACTTAGCTTTGTGTTAAATGAAGCAGGCTTTACAGCAGCGTCCTTGGAATCTACCTGTTACATCACCTTTGAAAATGCAGTAATTACAGAGTCACACCTGATAGTAAAAGCCAAAGTCGCCGGGATTTCACAGGAAACTTTTAATGCCTGTATTAAAGAAACAGAGCTATATGGACCTGTCAGCCGGATGTTAAATGTCAGAATTCTTATAGAAGCAAGCCTGGAAAAATAAGTAGTTAATTATTCGGGAGACTTACGGGCAAAAGCAGATAAGGTATTTCTATGCTGCTTGTGTGATTTCGTTGCTGATCCATTACTTTATTATAAGCACAACTAAAATATACATTTCTTGTCCAGATATGTAAAATTCCGGGGGTGAATAACTATGCCATTTTTCAATCAAATCCTTTACTCGTTCTACATTTAAACTAGTTTACTCATGAAAAAGACAATTCAAACCATTGCTGCTATAATGCTAACTATCCTGATAACCTATACAGCGTATGCACAAAAACCTTCTGCCGAATTATTGACTCCAACGAATCATGCCCTGATGCTAGTTGACCATGAAAGCCAGATGGCGTTTGCCGTAAAAAATGTAGGGATTGATGAGTTGCGGAACAATACTGCCCTGGTTGCTGGCGGTTCTGTTATATTCAAAATTCCTACAGTAGTTACTACGGTAGCTGAGAAAAGTTTTAGTGGCCCAGTATTTCCGGAATTAGCCGAAATCTATCCACCTGCTACTTCAGGCTATATTGACCGCACGACTATGAATGCCTGGGAAGATGCAAATGCCTACAAAGCAATTACAGGAAAAGGAAAGAAGAAACTGGTGATAGCCGGCTTATGGACGAGTGTCTGTATTGTAGGGCCGGTATTGTCTGCCCTGGCAGATGGATATGATGTATATGTGATTACCGATGCCAGCGGAGATGTAAGTAAAGAAGCGCATGAGATGGCTATACAGCGGATGTTGAAAGCAGGTGCCAAACCGATGACGGCTACGCAGTATGTATTGGAACTACAGCGGGATTGGGCCAGAAGCGAAACCTATGCAGCTGTAACCGGACTATTTAAAAAGTACGGCGGCGCCTATGGTATTGGTATTGCCTATGCACATGATATGTTCAAACATTGATCTAAATGATTATTTAACGCTGAATAATCTTCCCCTATCACAATGGATAATTCCTTATTAGGCATTCAATAATCCCTATATTTTGAATACCCTGCGTTGCCAGCTCAATTTGCTATTTATTTGATCAAAATAACCCCTTTTATAAAATCTCTCTCCAGCCATGCGAGTATACCTGATGTTTATAACTTATTGGCTATTAATGGGCACTCTGTCTGCGCAATCTTCGGCAGATCTGATCATTTACAATGGCAAAGTAACCACGCTTGATGAGAACAACCCACAAGCAGAAGCTGTGGCTGTTGCAGGAAATAAAATAATGGCTTTGGGCAGCAATAAGGAGATACTACGTATGAAAAAAGCTAAAACCAGGTTAGTTGATGCAAAAGGAAGAACCGTTATTCCCGGCCTTTTCGATAGCCACTTGCATGTGATCAGAGGAGGAAGATTTTATAATGCTGAGCTCAGGTGGGATGGTGTAAAATCACTCAAAGTGGCTCTCCGGATGCTTCAAGAGCAGGCTCAACGAACTCCACCAGGGCAATGGGTTCGGGTTGTAGGCGGTTGGAATGAATACCAGTTTGACGAAAAGCGCTTGCCTACCCTGGAAGAAATTAATGCAGCTACCGGAGAGGTGCCAGCTTTTATACTCTACCTGTATGGTAAAGCCTGGCTCAACAAAGCAGGTTTGCAAAAGTTAGCTATCAACTGCGAAACTCCCAATCCGGTGGCGGGTTTAATCGAGAAAGACAATGACGGAAATCCTACCGGGTTGTTAGTGGCAGAACCCAATGCATTTATCCTGTATTCTACTTTGGCCCGATTACCTGAACTGACAACAGAGGAAAAATTTAACTCCACCTTGCAGTATATGCGGGAGTTGAACCGACTGGGAGTAACAGCCGTGATGGATGCTGGAGGTGGATTCCAGAACTTTCCGGATGACTACACCATCACAGACTCTCTATATAAAGCAGGAAAGCTTACGCTACGTTTGCCATACTTCTTGTTTGCTCAGAAAAAAGGCACCGAATGGCAGGATTTTACCAGGTGGACAGGTATGGTAGATATTTCACATTCCCATTCGCATTCTGCTAATACACCTGAATATCATGTAGCTGGTGGCGGAGAAAACTTAGTGGCCGATGCAGCAGATTTTGAAAATTTTTTGTTGCCCAGACCTGAACTACCAGCCAGTATGGAAAGTAATTTAAAACCAGTGCTACAACTACTGGTACAACACCGCTGGCCCTTCCGGCTGCATGCTACTTATAACGAAAGTATCACTCGTGGCCTGAATGTGATTGAAGAAGTGAATAAAGATACCCCACTGAATGGCTTAGTTTGGTTTATAGACCATGCAGAAACAATTAGCGAAGAGAATTTGCAGCGCATTAAAGCATTGGGAGGAGGTATTGCTATTCAGCACCGCATGGCTTATCAGGGAGAAAGTTTTATTCGCCGCTATGGCAAAAGAGCAGCACAAACGGCTCCCCCGGTGAAGCGGATGCTGGAACTTGGGATACCAGTGGGCTTAGGAACAGACGGAACCAGGGTAGCCAGTTATAATGCCTGGATAGCTTTGCATTGGGCAGTAACAGGTAAAACAATAGGAGGCACACAAGTAACGGCCAAGGAAAACACCCTAGATAGGCTTACCGCATTAAGGCTATTAACCACCGGGGGATATTCGCTTATTAAAGAAGATAATAACAAGGGCAAGCTTAAAAAAGGGTATCATGCAGATGTGGTGATTCTAAGTAAAGATTATTTCTCCATTGCAGAAGAACAAATTCCCACCATTACTTCAAAACTGACCATTGTAGATGGAAAGGTAGTATATGGAGAGGAGGAATATGCCAATTTAGCTCCTTCTCAACTAAAAGCTATTCCTTCATGGAGCCCTGTAAATTATTATGGCGGCTATCAATATTAGAGAGGCTTAATTAATTAGCCATCCGGCCTATAAAGTGTAGTACCTGGAATTATATAAGACATCATGAAATTTTTCTGGATCATTATAACTCTTCTTTCCGGAGCTTTTTTGCCAGTGCAAGCTGGTCTTAACTCCTGGTTGGGTAAATCCTTGCATAACCCGGTATATGCTTCTATGCTCTCTTTTATCATTGGTGCAATAACCGTCATCCTGTATATCCTCCTTACCAGGCAGGAAGTAGTATGGGAGGGAGTAAAAAAAGCTCCTGGTTATGTATGGATGGGAGGCGTGCTGGGAGCATTTTATGTAACAGCCATTATCCTTGCCTTTCCACGTATAGGTCCGGCATTGACCTTTGGGCTGGTAGTGGCTGGTCAAATGGTGATAGCTATTCTATTGGACCATTTTAATATTCTGGTGGCGCAGCAGCATACCATTACCATCTGGCGCATTCTGGAAGTGGTATTGATTGTAGCTGGCGTGATTTTAATCAGAAAATTCTGATCTGTGAAGAAGCTTCTGATCTTGCTGGTGCTGCTGAGCCACTTTACAGGTAGTTATGCACAAACTACACTAACTTTCAAGCCGCTCAGGTACGACGAAGACTACTCGTTCCTTAAAGATGATACCAGTAAAAGATGGCTGGAAACTATTAAGTATACGGCACTCTCTACAAGCAAAAGTACCTACCTGAGCCTGGGTGGCGAAGTACGCTACCAGTATTTCTATGTGAGAAACGAAGACTGGGGTGAATCACCTACTGATACTGATGGCTATGTACTAACAAGGTATCTGGCGCATATGGATATTCATGCGGGTAAACATATCAGAACTTTTCTTCAGCTCCAAAGCAGCCTTGCCAATGGCAAAGTAAGTACCAGTCCGGTAGACGAGAATCCCTTAGATCTTCACCAGGCATTTATTGATGTTAACTTGTATCCTACTCAAAAAGATAAGCTCATATTTCGCCTGGGCAGGCAAGAATTATCCTATGGCTCTCAGCGGCTTATTTCTGTGAGGGAAGGCCCCAATAACAGGCAGGCTTTTGATGGGTTAAAAGCCATCTATACCCACAAACAGGCAAAACTGGATATTTTCTATAGCCATTATGTAGCCGCAAAAAAAGGTATACTAGATGACCGATTTAATCCAGATACAAAGCTTTGGGGTGCATATATAGTTAAGAACAATACCGGCTTTTTACCACAGATAGACCTGTACTACCTGGGACTCTGGAAAAAAGAAGCAACTTTTGATGAGGGGCAAGGCCAGGAACTAAGGCATTCAGTAGGAGGGAGGCTGTGGGGCAATCGTGGCAACTGGACCTATGATGCAGAAGGGGTTTACCAGTTTGGTGACTTTAACAGTCATCCTATCTCCGCCTGGACTGCTTCCCTGAATACTAATTACAAAGTCGATAAAATTAGATATAAGCCTGAGATAGGACTTAAAACCGAGCTGATCAGCGGAGACAAAGCCTATGAAGATGAAAAGTTAAACACTTTCAATCCATTGTTTCCCAAGGGTGCCTATTTTGGTCTGGCCGCCTTAATTGGTCCGGCTAACCTCTTTGATCTGCATCCTTATCTTAAACTGGAACTCCACAAAAAACTCTCCTGGGATATAGATTATGATGTATTCTGGCGGTATAGCCGCAATGATGGATTATACGCTGTAAACATGACTTTGCTTTATTCTGGTAAAAACATCAACAGTACATTTATAGGTCAACAGCTTTCCACAGATCTGGAATATACACCCACTGATTTTTTATACTTCCGGACTGAATTTACCTGGTTTCATACCGGCCAGTTTTTAACTCAGGCAGGCGCTGGAAAAGATATTTTGTTCACTGCCTTCACCGCACAGCTTACGTTCTAATACTATTTTATCTTTAGTTAAAGAAGACTATCTGTCTGAATGGAATAAGATGAATTAATAGATATTTACCTTAAAAACTGTTCCTTAAACAATATTCCAGGTTAAGCCTCAATCTAGTATATCCACAGTATTATATTCTACGATTACTTTTCAATCTAATTTATGTGCTAAGCTGGACGGATGGATCTGTTGTGAAGCTTTTTCGATTGTAAAGACTATAGAAACCCTTGTTCCGTCATCCGGATGGCTTTTAATCTTGAACTGTGCCCCTATATCTTCGCTGAGTCCTTTCATTAATTTTATTCCCAGAGAATTAGCTTTCTGTAGGTGGAAATCAGCCGGATAGCCTATGCCATTATCAGCCACTGAAAGCAAAAACTCATGTTCCTCTGTTTCGGTCATCTCAACAGTAATGATTCCATCAGTAGCTGGAGGAAAAGCATGTTTAACGGCATTGGTTATGGCCTCATTCAAAATCAGCCCAATGGGTACGGCCTGAGAAACATTTAATTCAATAGGCTCTAAGTGAAATTGAAACCGGATGTGTTGATTCGTGTCGAAACTGTCTTGTAGGTACTGCACCAATTCATGCAAATACACCGACATATCGATGCTGGCTACTTTTTCTGATTGATAGAGTTTCTGATGAATGAGCGACATGGCAAACACCCGGTGCTGGCTGTCGCGAATGGCCGATAAAGCATTGTCTTCCAGGTAGGCTGATTGCGATTCCAGCAGGCTGGTCACCATGTGCAGATTATTTTTTACCCGGTGGTGAATCTCTTTCAATAACCATTCTTTTTCTGCCAGCAAATCCTCTTTCTCTGTAAGTATTTGCTGTAAGGTCCGGTTTTTCTTACGGATAACTTTCTGCTGGGATTTTAATTTTTTTACCTGCTTCACTATAATCACAGTAAGCCCTGTCAGTAATACAAAAGAGAGTGTAATGACGATGGCATACGTAATGATGGATCTTTTTTCACCTTCTAATTGAGTAAGTTTTTTGGCTTCGATCAGAGGTAAAATTTCGCTTAGTTGTAACTTTCTTTGCCTGGAACCATAAAAGTGGGCATCGTCTGCTGCCTTCTGGATAAATCTGGATGCATTCTTAAAATCGCCCTCTTTATATAATAGGGTAGCTAAATGGAAAATTGCCTGGTTCTCTTTCGTGGAAGATTGGATATCTGCGATGGCTGCTCTAGATAAAAGATAAATGGCCGTATCATTTGCTCCTTTCCTGGAATACACATCACTTAAGGTAGCCGCAGTCATAGCTAACTGGTGCAAAGACAAATCTGTCTGATCAAGCAATTGAGCAAGATAATGAGAAGCTGTATCGAACTCAAAGTTCCGGATGTATTGCAGGCCACGGTAATACCTATGGTTAAATGAATGCTCAGGAAACAAAACCAGGGCGGAGTCAATATACCCATTTGCCTGTGTGGTGTAGTGAGGTGAGTAAAATTTATCCTGATTATAGTCTGCCAGATCATAATAGCAACGGGCTAGCAAGGTATAGTATTCGGCTTTTTGATCATGAGCTAAATGATGGGTTGAAATATTACTTAACCAGTCAAAGGCTTCTTTAAACATACCAGAAGAGAGCAAGACAAAGCCGAGCTTCATTCCAGCATAAGCCATTTGCGAAGAATCATTTGCTGCTACAGCTGTTTCCTGTAATTTTTTAGCATAGGCATATGCTGAGTCACAGTTAAAAAAAACATACTCGTTGTACAATTGCAGATAATTTTCAAACAAATTAGCTTGTTGATTCTGCGGAAAAGACTGATAAAGGCCTTCAATTTTTATCAGCTTTTCTTCATCATATTTTTGCGATTGTTCTATAGTTTGGTTTAAGGTTTCAATCCATTGATCATTGCCAGCCTGGCTGTATCCTTTTGTGCAGCAGGCAATCCATAACAATCCATACAAGCTGTATTGTATATATATGATAAAAGTGGCCTTTTGCAACAATTTCATTTGCGTACAGTTTGACTTTGTATGACAGCTGTTTTGTCTTCAATAGGTATATACATATCACTGCCATCCGCATTCCGGAGTGTTTTACAATACACATCAATACAAGCCCCTGACCTAAAGAGTATAGCTAATTTAATAATCTGTTCATCTGCTGCTACATCAAAAAAGCTACGGATATTCTTTATAGAATAGGTCCATTTGTTCTTTCCTGCCGGAGTTGCTTCAGCCTCACGTTGCCTGGAACCCCAATTGAATTTTACATACCGCCAGTCATTCTTGTGAGTAGATTTACTGGTAATCAGCCCTACATGAATATATACCGGGCCTTCATAGTTAAGCAATCCTTTGTTTCCTTCGCTGGCATTGCATACTATTTCTACATCATCTGTATCTGTAACAGGGGTGGGGTTCCAGTCAAGCAATGTATGCTTGCAGGAAGCAAGTAGCAGCAAGCCTGTAACAACCCATATATTCCCTTTGAGCAATTTCCATCTGGCCATATGCATGTTGAGTAGTGTAATAGGAGAGTTTAAGGTTTGTTCAAAGAAAAGATATGCTCTTTTTCAATGCCCAGCTTTTTCATTCTGGAGTTCAGGGTGGAAACGGGCACCTTTAATAATTCAGCAGCTCCTCCCGGGCCAAATACTTTACCCTTACATTTTTCCAGTACCAGCAATATATGCTCCCGCTCTATTTCTTCCATCGATTTAATGGCTTGCTGGTTCTTTATAAGAACTTCTTCCTTTGGCGTATCTGTAGGCATGGTTACATGCTGAATCATATTGGTACTGGTGAGCAATACACTGCGCTCAATCAAATGTTCTAACTCCCGGATATTTCCCGGCCAGTTGTACTGCTTGAATGTTTCCAACACTTTATCTGATAGCCCTGATATCTGTTTGCCTGTCTTTCTGGCATAGATTTCTACAAAATGCTGAGCCAGCAATGGTATATCTTCTTTGCGTTCCCTAAGCGGAGGAACAATCAAGGGAAAAACATTGAGCCGGTAGTACAAGTCCATGCGGAAACGTCCTTCAGCTACTTCCTTTTCCAGATTACGATTGGTAGCAGCAATAATGCGTACATCTACTTTGAGAGCCGTTCTTCCGCCAATGCGTTCAATTTCCTTTTCCTGCAATACTCTCAACAGCTTTACCTGCAAATCCAGAGGCATTTCTCCGATTTCATCCAGAAAAATGGTACCACCCTCAGCTTGTTCAAACTTACCAATCCGCCTATCGGTAGCGCCGGTAAAGGCACCTTTCTCGTGGCCGAATAATTCGGATTCTACCAGGTTAACAGGCAGGGCAGCACAATTTACCTTGATCAGAGGTTTTGACTTTCTAAAAGAATGCATATGAATGGCATCGGCTATGCGCTCTTTTCCTGTTCCGCTTTCGCCCAGCAACAGAACTGACGTATCGGTAGGGGCTACAATCAGTACATGGTTTAAGACAGTAGATAAAGCCTGACTTTTTCCAATAATGCCTTTAAAATTAGCATTCTGCAAAGATACGGATGCAGGCTGCTGGAACTCTTTGCGGATGGCAGATTGCAGGTTGTGTTCGTGCAAATAGCGGGCAATATCTAAGGTTACCAGCACATCTTTTTCCCGGAAAGGTTTTACCAGAAAGCCATAAGGTTTGGTAGCTTTTGCTGCATCTAATATTTCTTTATTCGAATTGGCTGATAGATAAACAAAAGCAATCTGTTGTTCGCGTAAAATTTTGGCCAGGTCAATCCCAGTAAGTTTACCTTTTAGAAAAATATCTAGTAATACAAGTTCTGGTTTTTCTTCTTCAATGATTTCCAGCGCTGTCGGCACCGAACGGGCAATGGTGCATACCTCATATCCGGCTCTTTCCAGGATCATTTGCAGATTATTGGCTTCTACAAACTGGTCTTCTACAATCAGAATCTTATTTTTCATAGTTGGTATTCCATTTTAACAGAAGAGGAGCTTAGTCGTAAATGTTGTAATACTCTGTCAATAGGGAAGTTCATAGTTATTTTGGTGCCCTGGCTACTCTCAATGCTGAAGCGGGCTCCTAAATCTTCACTCAGTCCTCGCATCAATTTCATGCCCAGAGAATTTACTGTTTTTATAGAAAAATCTGGGGGTAACCCAATGCCGTTATCTGCTACCGAAAGCATCAGCCAATCGTCGGCAGATCTGGTGATAGAGATAGCAATGGTTCCGGTAATTCCATGAGGAAAAGCATATTTCACGGCGTTGGTTATCGCCTCATTTAGAATTAAGCCAATGGGTACAGCCTGTGAAACATCTAATTCCATAGGCTCCAGATGCAGCTGAAAACGGATTTGCTGCCTGGTATCAAAGCTATCCTGAAGATACTGAACCAGCTCCTGTACATACACAGCCATATTGATACTGGTCAAGTTGTCGGACTGATAGAGTTTCTGATGAATGAGTGACATGGCAAACACCCGGTGCTGGCTGTCGCGGATGGCCGCTAAGGCATTATCTTCTAAATAGGCAGATTGGGATTCCAGTAAACTGGTAACTGTGTGCAGGTTATTCTTCACCCGGTGATGCACCTCTTTCAGTAACCATTCTTTTTCACTTACCAGCTGCTGTAAATAAAGATTCTTCTGGTTGATTTCGTTCTGTTGTTGCTGAAGCTGTTCATTATTCCGTTGCTTCACCCGGTACTGATTGTATAGTAAACCTATAATCACAAGTAGTAGGGTAATACCACCTAAAGTCATGTTTCTGTCAGACCGGGCTTGTTGTAATTTGGCTTGCTGCAATTCTCCCTGGCGGGTTAATAATTGAATATTCTGGTCTTTTTGTGCAGTTTCGTATTGTATTTGCAGTTCCTCTATCTGCTTGCTTTTTGTACTGTTAAAAATAGAATCATTTAAAATTTTGTGTATCGTGAAATGATCAAGCGCTGAGAGATAGTTTCCGGATGCAGAGTCTACCTTATAAAGCATAAAATGAATATCCTTAATGGTGAGCAGTGAGTTTTTCTGTGGGGCATACGCCAGAGTTTTCCGTAAATACTCTCCTGCTTTCTTATATTCTTTCCTATCCAGGTAGAACTTCCCAATGTCTTGATGTACTTTCTGCGACATCTCAAAATCAGTACCCGCTGTTGCATACCAGGCTACAGATTCCAGATAATACTTTTCTGCCAACCGAAAATCTTGTAAAGCTTCATAGCAATAGGCCATAGTTTGAGCTACGCAACCCCGCTGAATATTTGTATTGGTTGGAATTTCTTTTACCAGGTTTTCTATAAATTGGAGCGCTTCGTGTGGTTGTTGTTTTTCCAGTAGGTCAAGGGTAATAAAGCTGGCAGCCATGTACAAGGCAAAATTAGGTAGTTTTTCCTGCCGCCATTTTTGAAGTGATTTCTTATACCATGCTATGCTTTGCTCATGTTTTCCCAGGTCCATATACAACCTTGCCAGATTTCCATAGAAAGAAGCCGCTGACAGGGTATCTTGTGACTTGTTCATGCTTTCGATGCATTGCAGGGTATAGGAGAGTGCTTTTTTATAATCCCCTTTTAGCCGGCTGACATTGGCCAATAAATTATAGGTATAATGTAATTTCGGAAATTTAATGGCTTGATACTGCAGCAGGATTTCTTCAAGCTGGGATTCCGCCAGATATAATTTACCCATATTGGAATGAAGGCTGGCTATTTCTTTCCGGACTACTAATTCCTGCTCTACATTATTTATTTCCCGGTAAAGATCTGCTGCCTGGGCATAATTGCTGAATACTTCCGGAATATTGTGAGTGGTTACCCGCAGGCAGGTGCCGTATCTGAACCTGGCGAGTGCTTCTGTTTCTTTATCTTTTGCTTTCCGGCAATTTTTTATCAATTGCAAAAAACGGGTTTGTCCTAATAAAGTATCGTCTCTCTCCATATATACAATAACCAGCATACTTTCGGCATCTCTTTTCCATTTGTGTAATTGAAGTGAATCACTTAGTTGACTGGCCTCTTGCAGGTAGGTTTGGCCACTGTCCAGATCTGCCCGCACTTCTCCGGCTTTATATACATGAAATTTACCCAGCTCCAACAGCAATTTAACCCTGTTTTCGTCTGCTTTGCTTTCTTGTAATTGTCCTAACAGCTGGGTTGCCATTTTCCGGGTAATGTTTTGTCCGGATATAGGTAGTGCATTCAGCAACAGGAGGAAAATAAGTATCAGGTATTCTCTCTTTCTCCTATTTGTTGGAGAAAAGAATACACGAATAAATATGGTATTCAAAATCATAAGTGGTTTTGCATTTTATTGTATAGACATACGGTTACTTACTATACTGTTTATCTTTGAATAAACCCCAACCTCTACGACTATCATATGATATTGCTTGGGTAGCAATTGAGTTTACTGTCTTTAAAGCTAAAATCTCATCTATAGACCTATGGATTTTTGTATTTATTGCAAAGTCTTATGAACAGGCACATCCATTTTATAATATTTGTAATTATTAACTAAATCAATACTGTTATCATCTCTTTCAGCAACAGGATGATTTGACTGGGCTTTGTGCTGTGCTATGCAGGTGCAAAGGAAAGTATACCAATGAACCAACTAACCAGTAGTAAATATTGCATCATTCCTTCTAAGGAATCGTAACCTTATTAGTTACTAATCAAGTCTGTATATTTTTGTCAGAGACAAAAACTGTATTTGTAGGTTACTACAATTTGCAAAAATTTAGCTAATTGGGCAAGAGTTGAAGGAAGACTGTAGGAAATAATTGTTGGATTTATCTTGGTGATGCAGGGCAGGAAGTACTAGATAACTATCTATAATTGACTTATAGTCATTTTTTTTGCATGAATATATGTTCTTTTTTTATGCCCAATTTTTTTATTCTGGAATTGAGGGTAGATACATGAATATTTAATATTTCGGCAGCCCCACCTGGTCCAAATACCTTTCCATGACAATTCCTCAATACTGCCAGTATATGGTCCCGTTCGTTTTCCTCTAAGGTTTTTAAATATACATCTTCCGAAGGTAGCATATGTACTTTATTTTCCTTGAATGGCAGGTGTATCTCCTTAATAGTACTGCCTTTAGCTAATAAAATACTTCTTTCTATCAGGTGCTCGAGTTCTCTCACATTTCCAGGCCACTCATAGGTTGTTAGCTGCTGCAAAACCATATGAGAGATGTTAGTAATTTTCCTTCCTGCATTTCTTGCGAATCTGTCTATAAAATAAGAAGCTAGCAAAGGAATATCTTCTTTGTGGTCCCGTAAAGGAGGCATTGTGATAGGGAACACATTGAGGCGATAGAAGAGATCACTTCTGAATCTGCCTTCCTGCACTTCTTTTTGCAAATTACGGTTGGTTGCAGCAATAATGCGTACATTCACTTTAATGGTAGATTTACCACCAATACGTTCGATTTCTTTTTCCTGTAAGGCTCTTAATAGTTTTACCTGCAGATCCAAGGGCATTTCACCTATTTCGTCTAAGAACAAAGTGCCATGATTAGCCAGCTCAAACTTACCTATACGGCGTTCTGTCGCACCAGTGAAGCTTCCACGTTCATGGCCAAAAAGTTCTGACTCGATCAGATTTGCTGGTAATGCTGCACAGTTCACTTTCACCATCAACTTATCTTTGCGCGGAGAGGTATTGTGGATAGCTCTGGCAATTAGTTCTTTTCCAGTGCCGGTTTCTCCCAGGATCAATACAGTACTATTGGTGAAGGCTACCTGTGACAGCAAATGAAATACTTTCTGCATTGCATCACTTGTGCCAATGATCTCGCCATAATTATAAGCTGTTCCAATTTCTGCCTGTAAATAGAGATTCTCTTCTTCCAGCTGGCTCTTGTAATGGTTAATTTGTTGAAGCTGGTTAGCTATTTTCTCGTTGGCTAAGACATTTGCTAATGCAGTAGACAGTTGATAGGAGATGCCTTGAATAAGACTTAGCTGATAGGGTTGAAAGTATTGCTTTGATTCTGAATGCAAGAAAAAAGCGCCCAGAACTTCGTTACTATCCCGCAATACAACGCTTACCATTTCTCGGATACCTGTCTGGTAAAGAAACACTGCCCACGATGGGGCGGCTGGGTGAGTTATTACAGTTTCATAATCTAGTACTATGGGTATTTCTGCCTTCAAAATGGCATCCATCACACCATCTGCAACCGGGTAAACACCTTCTGCATTAGGCGCACAATCGACATGACTCGTTCTGCGTTCTTCCATATCAAGCACAAATGCACGATAGGTAGTTTTTGACTCATCCAGAATAATTATGGATGCATCATTGTAATTAAACAATTTCTTTAACTCATACTTAATTACATTCAATAAATCTTCTCTGCCCCGGATGGAAGCAAGGGCATTGCTTAGAGAAAGCAAGGTTGCTTTTTCCCGGTCTCTTTTTTCCAAGGCTTCATTGGCGATGATGTTTGCCAGAGCAATAGATATTTGTGAGCAGACTCCTGTAAAAACAGTAGTATTAACTGTGTTAAAACTGCTTACTGTTTCTGGCTGTATCCAGAGAACCCCGAAATTTTCATTACCAATACGTAGGGCCGCACCAATTATAAAATCAATGCCAATGGAATGAAAAAAAATGGCATGTCCGGGCACATCCTTTCTGGATACCATTTCTTCTATATCAAAAACCACAGGTCTGTCAGACTTGAGGACTACATCGTAGAGTCCTTTTTCAAATTCAAAATTTGTATACAATGTATGCAGATAGTCATATTTTTTTTTGTAAGGTGTATCTTCCTGATCAAATAAGTAAGGGCCGTAGGTCATTTCATGCCCATGAATGGCTACAATGGTAAAATCTTTTATAAAGAACAGCTTCTTTAATTTTTGATTGATGATCCTTGCAAGATCTTCTTTATTGCGCACAAGCGACATATCATTACTAAGAGATAATAGTATCGACTTTTCTTCTTCTCGCCGTTTGATTTCTTCGTTAGCAATAATATTGGCTACCGCTGTAGAAAGTTGCAGTGATATACCTTGTATTAAATCCAACGCTTTAGGAGTAAAACTCTTTTTTCGGTTGGAAAACACGAACAATATGCCTATAGCTATCTGCTTTTCATATAGGGGAACAGTAGCCATTTCTCTGATTCCACTCTCATGATTGATCTGCACATAAAACGGTGCATTCTTTCCTTCTATTAGTGTATCTAGGTCATAAACTAATGGGTACTTTGATTGAAGGATTATATTAAACACGCCATCCTGTACCGGTTGTGGCTTAGCTACCAAATCCTGATACTTAGGATGATTTTTGCTTGCCGAGCCTGTATCTAGCAAAAACACGTCAAAGGTATTACTGTTCTTATTTATGACACAAATAGCGCAGTGAGTGAAGTAAAGCAGCTTTTTGAGCTTACTACTAATTACACCTACTAATAAATCCTTTTTATCCCTCACACTCACCATTTGATCACTGAGCTCTAGCAAAATTTCTCTTTCCAATTCCCTTTTTTGTATCGCTTCATTTGCTAGGATATTGGCTATAGCCGTTGATACTTGGTTGGACAAACTTTGAATAATACGCAATGTATAGGGACTAAAGCAATGTGTTTTATCAGCATAAAACACCATCATACCCATATTTTCTTCTCTATGGCGGAGTCTTATAAAAGCAGCTTCCTTAAATCCTGCAGTGTGAGTGATTTTTATATAAAGCGGTGCATTGCCTGATGCAACGACTTGATCTATATTTACTACTAGTGGCTGTTCTCTAAGAAGAACTACATCAAAAATGCCGTCAGCTATTAGATGCCGGTCTGTTACTAGATTGTCATATTCATCATGGGTGATAATGATTGATGCAGGGTCACTTAAAAAAGCACTATATGTTTGTTTGTCTTCGTTAATTAACCCAGCGCCTGCATGACTAAAATAAAATAACTCTCTAAATTTTGTATTAATCGTCTCCAGCAAATCTTCTCTTCCACGTACATTTGCCAAAGCCTGGCCCATAGAAAATAATATTTCTTTTTCTTTTTCCCGCTGCTCAATTGCCTCGTTGGCTAAGATATTCGCTACGGCAATGGATAAAAGATTAGATACAGGTTGGAGAAAATTTAGATTAGCCTTTTCAAATGCTTTCATTTGCTCTGAAAGCAATGTCAGAAAACCGATCACATTATTCTTGTAGCGTAATTTTATTGCGGCGATTTCTTTAATACCAGTATCAT
Organism: Rhodocytophaga aerolata; assembly: GCF_030503435.1. Taxonomy (GTDB): domain Bacteria; phylum Bacteroidota; class Bacteroidia; order Cytophagales; family 172606-1; genus Rhodocytophaga; species Rhodocytophaga aerolata. Next base: position 72,863 of record NZ_JAUKPO010000021.1, on the reverse strand, counting down.
AAATAAATTGAATTCCAAGATGCTTATCCGGATTTTTCATCAGTTCATCAATATGCAGAACAACAGCATGTTCCGACTTTAAAGCAGCATCATGTATACCATCTTCTACAGGGTATTCAATCGTAAGAATTTCATCAAATAATTTATGCTTGCCTCTTCCCTCACCAACTACTGATAATAAAATGGTGAAGGTCATTTTCGTCTCATGGAAAAGAACAATAACAATATCATCAAACGTAAAAAACTCTTTTAATTTGTTCTGTACTATACCTAACAAATCATTTTTATGCCTTACCTGTGCGATTTCAGCACTTAGCAGTAATAAAGTATCCTGCTCCTTTTCTTTTTTCTCAAAGGCATTTTTTGATTTAGGCTGACTCTTAGTAGCCATATTTTATAAGAAAATTAAATGGTAGTATCAATAATTAAGCGAAATATCACTAATTATTTTCTGAATACAGTGATTAAACTGCTGATTGTAAAATTATTCGGAAATCGATATGTCTCTAGCAACTAAGGGGTACAAATTATATCAGCTTTATGCATCCAAACAGAAGGTAGATAGATTTACAATATTTCCTCCAAACTTGGTAACTGTGTCAGGCCCATGATATATCTTCTACAGTTGCACTATAAAAGTGTTAAGCTTTTTCTTTTCAGACAAGTTATAAAATTACACTTCACTTTCTGAGCCATTTAAAGCATTTGATTAACCTAAGGGGAATTTATAATAAAGATATACCAATTATAGATGAGCTAAATAAACTTTGATTTTTAAACACTTTGTGTAACACCTGCCAATATTGTTTGTTTTGTAGAGAGTGCATATTCATAAAAAATGGTTGAGTTACATAAAAGGCAGTCACTCATTCACAAGTAGGATTTAGAGCTAAACCTTTCTGGTACATTGGAACTTGCTACTTTTAATTAATGGAAAAAAATAGAAGGGAAGGGAATAACTTTCAAGGGGCATTGCTCGTGCAAAACGCTTCTTTCGCCTGGTGTACGTAGTCAGATAGAATTGGACAAGTGAAAGCAAAAATCAGCAGGGGAGAGGGAGCTAATTTTCAACAGGCACTACTTGTGCAAAATGCATCCTGAGCTTAGCATAAGTGAATTATTTTCCTAGCGAAACGGAATAAAAAGAGTGTTTTAAAAATTATTTTTTCGGACCTATTTCAGACCTGTGGTATATAACTCATTGACTGACAGTGTACTGTCGACTGCCTTCTAAGCAGTAGGTCTTTGGTTCGAATCCAAACGGAATCACTCTCAAAACCGCTTAATTTCGCAAATTTGGCGGTTTTCTGTTTTCTAAATTTTGCTGTATCCAATAAACTGAGCTTTTTGGAGGATGTTTTTTTTAATCGAAAAGGGGTGTTTTTGCCCGTTTGGCTATTAACTTTTAAAAACGGTCATTTCTTCTTCAAAAGCATTATCGACACAACTTATTTATCTGAAGTTCCTATCCTTTTAATCTCTTGTGTATTTACCATTAGCAACTTTTTAGTATTAGTAGTGTTGTGCAACCAGCACACTAACTATTCCGGTCAGCGGGCCACCAATGCTAAAGGCTGATGCTTCGAGCCTCGCCGCCGTATAGTCATGTTCATTAGTTGCTACTAAGAGAAAGACAATGGAGAATCTTGGCATAGGTTGTGAGATTACTCAAGATAGATTGAATCAAGTCTTAACAGAGTTGTTTCCGAGCCTGAATTTCTACTATTGGGAGATGGAGAAGGACAAGACAGTGCTTGGAGAAGCTGTTTTATTTACGTTACTGCATAACAAAAGCGAATTTCCAATAAAGCTTGACCTGTACGGGTTTCCAAAGGAAGATGTAGGAGAACGGGAGCAATACATTGCAAAGCAACTTTCTATTCGATTAGCTTGCCGAACCATTGTACCATACCAAGAAGAGGATTCAACTTACCCTTACCACTGTGTAATTTTTGACAAAGACCGAAGTTACTTGGCTAACGATAACCTAACTCTGTAGGCTGATGACGAAGGAGGAGAGGTAAAAATTATTAAACCGATACAATTGAAGCAATATCAGTTTGATTCAAAAGGAAAAATGAAGAACAGCAGCTAACACCCTGCAAATGATAACCGTGGCATACCAACGCATTACCTTACCACAAGCCAACGGTATACAGTTGCAGTTGATCCGTTAATTGCCATTAACCGGAGAAAAAAGGGAAAAGGCTTTTATTGATTTAGAGCCAAACGACTAGCGCAGCGTAGTCGGTCAGATGAGTAGGCCGAAGCGCAAAACGGCTTTTGCAAGCTGAAGGCAAACTCAGGCTGACTAAGCTTTCAAGGAAAGCAGATTGGCTCTAAAACGAATAAAGATTGGTATTTATTGTGTAGCCTGGCTTGGTGGCCGCTGTTTTTTTCTCCGGCCGTCTTTGGCAGGGGATTGAAAGGAAGAAGGAGCCAAAGACTTTACTTTTCCTGCTTTTTGGGGCTTGCTGCGTCAATGGGAGATTGAATCGACAACAAGCCCTGCGCACCGGTAGGCTCACACACAGGGCTTACTCACCGAAAGGCCAGGGCTGGAACAAGAAGGAAAACAACAGGCAACTAACACCGGTAACTGTTGCACAACTCAGGCTCAGTAATTTAATGTTTTGGAGTTTAAGGCTGCTAGTCCGCTTAATTCGCTCCCATCTTGGATAGATAGTAAACTTAGACAAAGCCTATTTAGTAAAAAAATAAAGGGCTGTAGGGGAGAAATGGCGGCCTTAGCAATATTCATGGTGTATCTGGCTGTGAAGCGGATATATTTTTTAAGGTTGAAAGCAATGGCGGCCATCAGCATACATTTATGGGCACCCTTTTGGCCGCGAGTATTCACTTTTCTCATACCTAAAAAATTAAGTAGGGTTCCAAGAACCGGTTCAACCTTGCTCTGCCTGAGCTTTTTCATATATTGACCTTTAGAAGAAAGCTGTCTAAAGTAAGCGCGTTGATAGTGAGCTTGATAATAGGTTATATCAAATTTTTTCTCTCTGGATTTTCCTAAACAAGTTTGCTTAAGAGGGCACACTTTACAATCCTTACGGGAAGCTCTATAGGATTTTTTCCAATATCCTTCTCTATCTGCATAAATACGGCTGAGAGGTAAAAGCTTGCCTTGTGGACAAATGTAACAGTCATGCCCTTGATTATAGCTGAATCCTTCTCTTTCCATTTGAAACAGACCATGTACAGGAATATAACCGATAAGATCTTGCCGCTCTAGAAAAGCATAATTTTCTCCAGAACTATAGCCAGTGTCAGCTATGACGTAATGCATGTTAAGGCTTTGTGTTTGCAGACGAGCTTTGGTTTGCTTGACGATATCTTGTAAGTAACGGCTATCTTTTTTATCAGCTAAATCTGCCTGTATATGTGTAATAACACCCTTAGCTGCATCTACACACAGACTAGCTAAATAACAAAGCTGTCGAGGTTTGCCCACTTTTACGGCTATTTTTGCATCCGGGTCTGTGGGTGAATAGTGGGTAAGATTACTTAAGTAGCGAGATCGCTCTATAGCTCCAGGCCTTCTCTTTTGTTTTTCCCGCCAGTTAGTATGGCGAGCGTTCAACTCAACTAATTTGTATTGGTTTGCTTCCAAAGCTCGCTGTTCTAGTCGGCTTCTGTCTGCTTTGCTTTTCCGATAAGGAGTTTGCAAGGCTATAGATGGATGATCTGCCATTTCTTGCTTGACAAGCAAGCTATCTAGAGAAGTATTGGCTTTGACAAAAGCAGAATCAATACATTGCTTTCTTCCACCCACCATTCCTTTTTCTACACAAAGAGCAAATACCTTATCAAAGAGTTGTTCGAAGACTTCTTTACCTAATAGCTGCCTAGTGCGGGATAAAGTACTGTGGTAAGGAAGAGGTTCGTCCAAATCATAGCCTAGGAAGTAGAGAATATCCAATCGCATGGAACAGTGCTCCAACAGTTTCCGGTCAGAAGAAATATTTTCCAAATGCGCTACCAGCATAAACTTGAAGAAGACCACAGGATCTATACTTTTCTGTCCACACTTGCCATAGTAAGCAGCCGTTAGACCATATAGAAAATCCAGATCAAGTAGATCTTTAAGCTTTCGGTAGAAGTTGTGAGGGGGAACTCGCTCGGATAGCTTAAAGCTCAGGCGAGTCTTTTCTAAGAATCGTTTCCGGCCTTGCATGTATAAGCAAATTTGTCTCACTAAGATACTACTGTTTTGCCTGTCCTTGATTTACTATTGCCTACTTTTTTGTATTATTAGAGAGTTGTGCAACAAGCACATCAAGTATAAAACGACCAGTGGCCCGCCAACGCTGAAACTCAAGCATGAGGGCACACCGTCGTTTAGCGTGACCAGTTATAGGTGCAAACAAACGTCCCAATTAGGATACATGCCCTGTTAAGTACCTTTTTGTGAATAATAGCAATAAAGTAAGTAGCGTAAACTTGTACCCAAAATCAAAGTACCTTTTATTTGGTAGCATTGAGTAAAGGGTACAAAAGCCAATACCTGTAGTTACCCAAAAGGCAGTTAAATTGAACCTTTCCATCAGGAGGGTATACTATCTTTTTTGATGGCCCATTATGGGTAGTTTAGAAAATAAACAGCTCTTGTTAGGAGATACTATCTATTTATTTTTAGTTTATAGGTTTTACCTGTCAAGGATAGTAGGACAACCATTCATCCCGAAAGTATTCATTCTTGAGCAAATTCTTTCTAGTTTCGGCTTTCTTTGCTTTCATTGGCCATGTATTATAAAGTATTGACACCCCATCCGGATTTACGTTCCTATATTGGCTGCTACTGGATATTAAAAACGGATGCTACCCCTACATCTGGCGAGGAGATTATTATTCCCGATGGATATGCTGAAATCATTCTTAATCTAGGTACGGCTTATAGCTGGAAATCTACCAACTATCAGAGCGCATCTATAATCAAAGACACACATATTGTAGGCCAGCGGGATGCATCAGTTAGTGTAAAGCTTCCTTCATATCTGTATCAAATAGGTATAAAAATAAAGCCTCAGGCTATGCACTGTCTGCTTAATCTTCCTGCCACTCATCTCTCAAACCGTTTGATTCATACAACTGACCTCTCTGATGCTAGTTTCACCCACCTGGCCGATAAGTTGTTTGCTGCCGCAACGGAGCATGAGCAAAAGCAATGGTTAGATGCCTATTTTCATCACAAATTAAAAAGCCCTCTAGCAACTGATGCTATTACCGGATATTCCATACAATATATTACTGCCCGCAACGGATTGGCCCGCATGGATGAGCTGAAGAACACCTTGGGCATTGATTACCGTACCCTGGAACGCAGGTTTAAGACAACCGTGGGCCTTACCCCAAAAGAGTTTGCCAGAGTCATCCGTTTCAAAAATGTATATAAAGCCTTCCGTAATAATCAAGCAAAAGACAAAGCTTACTTTCTGGACTGGGGCTATTATGACCAGAGCCATTATATTAAAGAATTTAAATATTTTATGGGCAACACCCCAACTGCCTACCAGCTAGGGGGAGGGGCCATGTCAGATGCCATATTGAGAAAAGGGCTGGAAAAGGCAACCCTATAAGCCCTCCAAAAATATTTCAATTTTTGCTCTTTCAGCATGAAAAGTCTCCCTCTGCCGAAAATTTACAATACACTCTTTTCGCTTCTGCTTTCCTTTGTGAGGTCACTGGAACAAATCCGGCTGTTAACATGTATTTCCTCACTTTAATTACCAATGATTATATCAGTAAATGGCAAAGCATACCATATAGAAGCAGATCCGCAAATGCCGCTGCTCTGGGCAATACGGGATTATGTAAAATTAAAAGGCACTAAATACGGTTGTGGGTTGGGGCAATGCGGAGCCTGTACGGTTCACATGAATGGGAAGGCAGTACGTTCCTGCACAATTCCTTTGTCTGCTGTCGGGCAGAAAGAAATAACCACCATTGAAGGGTTGAGTACTGATGGCAAACATCCCCTGCAGCAATCCTGGCAATCCTGCAATGTACCCCAGTGTGGCTTCTGCCAGGCCGGCCAGATCATGACGGCAGCCGCTTTATTAAAAACGAACCCAAGCCCATCGGAAGAAGAGGTAAAGGAAGCCATGAATGGCAATCTGTGCCGCTGCGGCACGTATTTAAGAATCCGCAAGGCCGTATTGCAGGCTGCGCAATCTGCTGAATCCAAGTCCAATTAAGCCATGAAGAGAAGAAATTTTATGAAAGCTTCTGCTCTGGTGGGTGGAGGTTTGTTGTTGCATTTTAACGGTTTTTCGGCTAGTGCTACTAAGGGGGCAAAACCATTAGCAGATGATGTGCCAAAGGGTGTTCCGGTAAATGCTTTTTTGAAGATTAATCCCCAGAACGAGGTGTATTTCCGGGTTACCAAGCACGAAATGGGCCAGGGCGTAGCCACCGGCCTGGCCATGATCCTTGCCGAAGAACTAGATGTGGACTGGCAGAAAGTAAACCTGGAGTTTGCCGATGCCGACCTGCAAACCTACCAATCCAAAGGTGGCCATGGCACCGGAGGAAGTACCACCATAAAAGATATGTGGCCTATTCTGCAGCAAATGGGAGCTGCTACCCGAAACATGCTCATGCAAACCGCTGCCCAGCACTGGCAGGTTGATTTTAAAGAGATAAATACCGATAAGGGAGAATTGATTAATAAGAAAGATGGCGCCCGGCTAACCTACGGAGAGATTGCTCATAAAGCAAGCAGATACAAAGCACCGGAAAACTTAGCCCCTAAAGCCAGTGCCCTTTACCGCATTGTTGGCAATCCATTAATGAACAAGATTATTCCGGATGTAGTAAAGGGCACTTACCAGTATGGAATGGATGTAGAAGTGCCGGGAATGCTGTATGCCTTAATCGTTAGGTGTCCGGTGTTTAGGGGAAAACTAAAAAAGTATGATGCTTCCAAAACCATGGCTGTAAGAGGCGTGAAAAAAGTGCTGTCTACGGCAAAAATTGGCGGCATAAGTGGGGGCATGCCTTACCACATACGCGAAGGTGTAGCTGTACTGGCTAATTCCTTCTGGGCCGCAAAAAAAGGAGCCGATCAACTGATAGTAGAATGGGAGGAGGGCCAGAACGCCAAACAATCCATAGAAGACCTGGAAGCACACATGCATCAGGAAAGCTTACAGGAAAGTCAGCCGACAGGCTATATCGGTAATCCTGATGCCTTTGCCAATGTAGCAGACATTAATTACATAATCAGTGCCGAGTATGTTTACCCCTACCAGTTGCATGCACCTATGGAAACGCTTAACTGTACAGCCTGCTATACAAACAATGCCTGCGAGATATGGCTGGGGACCCAGAGCCCCAATTACATTGCCGGGGAGGTAAATAAGCTGTTAGGCATTCCCAGAGAAAATATTACCATACACCTGCTTCCCTCGGGCGGTGGTTTTGGCAGAAGATACTACCCGGACGTAGCCATAGAGGCCATCTATTTATCTAAAGAAGCGGGTGGTGTTCCTGTAAAGCTGATGTACACCCGCGAGCAGGATTTTGGCCAGAATATGGTGCATCCCTATTCCTTTACCCGTTACCAGGCTGGGATAAACGATGCAAAGCAAGTAGCTGCCTGGTATATCAAAGAAATGAGAACCTATACCTGGGGAGCTACTTTTCCATACCGGCCTGAGCTTCCCTGGATCGGGTATAGTATTCCTAATATCCGGTTTGATTTTAAACACATAGAAGCAGAAAGCCTGTTGCAGTCTTGCGCATGGCGGGCCGTACTGGCCAATGGCTGGGCTTTCGGGCAGGAGTGTTTCCTGGATGAAGTGGCGTATAATCTCAAAAAAGACCCCTATGAGTTCAGAAAAGAATTGCTGGAGGAAGATAAGGAAACCGATATTGGCCATTCTTACAAGATAAGTACCAAACGGCTGCGGCAGGTAATGGACCTGGCTGTAAGCAAAACCGACTGGAGGGCGCAGAAGCAGAAGGGGAAAGGCAGAGGGTTATCTGTTTATCCCTACATGCATGGCAATAGTTACTGTGCTATAGTGGCAGAAGTAATCGTAACCAAAGGAAACTTAGCCATAGAAAGAATCATCTGTGCCGTAGATTGTGGCAAATTAATCAACCCTGATCTGGTAAAGAGCCAGATAGAAGGCGGTATACTCTGGGGCGTGTCGGCACTACTCTATGGAGGTGTGGAAATAAAGAAAGGAAGAGTGTTGCAAACGAATTTTCATCAGAACAAAATTATGCGTCATGCCGAGTGTCCACAGATAGAAGTATATTTTGTAGAGTCTGATGAAGGGCCTTACGGTGTGGGTGAACTCTCGCCACCGGCAGCGGTGCCAGCCATAGTAAATGCCTATTTCCAGGCAACCGGCAAACGGATACGAAAGCTACCTATTCATAGGGAGGGAAACCTGTAGAAATCATAAAAAGGCAAGGACCTATACTTAAATTGAGCTAAAAAAAACACCGGCTAAGAGTATAGGAAACCACCGTGCGACATGTAAGGGAAATATCAGCCGGGCAATTCTTGCAGGTAAAGGGCGGAGTTTTAATCTGTCAATTTCCCATTTGTCAATAAACGACCAAGTATTTTCCATAGGATTAGCAATAGAATAATAAGGCAGTTAACAGGAAAAGGTAAGCACTCAAAATTAAGAGGTGGATAGTATACCCAAAAGTTATTGACGGTCACTAAAACGCCCGCTTTTGATCTTGTAAAGGCACTCGAATGCCATAGGGAAGCTTTGTGAAGAAAGACAGATTATCTCCATTCCTAATCATTGTATCCTCCAACTGTTCATCAATTTATAAAACAAATATTGTAAGGTTATGCTAAACAAGTCTTTCATGCTACTTTTTATGATTGTCATCTTTTCATCCTGTTCAAACGAGGATGAAGGAGAAAAAATGGCTGAGCTTTCCGGCAAAATCAAAGGCATGGGGAAGCAGCCCGGTGAGCCCGAAGGTCCTCCGTTTGTTGTGCCCCCATGGTTTCAGATTGAAGAAATCAGGGGTTCGAGTCTTGCCGAACCTGAAGCCAATTCATGCATTTTTGATGGCACAGGTGAGTGGATGGTACTGAACGTAAAGTTTCGAAATACCGAAGATGAAGAAAAGCTTTTAACGATTCCGGCTGGTACGATCATCTGGCCAATAGGTGATGTATTAGTGTCTACTGCTCACCTCTACCAAGGAGGAATCATTATTGAAAAAATTGTTGTTAAAGTTCCACCAACACCTTCTGGTAGTGGTGGATGTAACATTAAGTTACTTGCATACTGTATCAATAAAAGTAAAGAATTTTCTGATCCTGAGATGGTTTACAAATTTGGCAATATCTCTAACGCGCCCCAGATTAGAAACTTTTTAAAATTAGTTGAAAAGAAAAAACTGGCTTATTCTGCTTTTGATGGTTCTGAGCCCACAGCTTTTAGTTACGGGGAAATTACGCGCGAGATTCAGGAAATAATCTGGAACATTACTGATAAAGATGGGCTGGAGAAGGAGGATATCGAATATTTGGAAAAATTGCCAAATAAATAAACCATTAGATGTAGCGCTCGGGTATAGCCATGCCATTGATGCAGGACCTATTTTAAAGCTTAAGTAAGGCTTGAACTTAAAGCAGGCATAAAGACCTTGGTAAAGCGTAAAGAATGGGCTGCAAATAGTCCGCCGACGAAGGGTTGTTAGGTGAGCTGCTGATATAAAAGGCGGCTGCTCATAAGTATATTTTTCAGACAGCCACTTTTTATTTCTGCCAAAATTTAAACTATGAAAAGGCTCCAATGAACTTTGAAAGTTAGGGGTTGGACTTGCTATAACATAGTGGACAGGATAATAAGTATCAATAATAAGCTTGTTTAGAACTTCAATTGAAGGATCAGGAAAGGGGAGCAAACAGTTACTTTGATTGTATTTATCCCTTGCATGTTTCTAGACATTTTGCCCAATTTCGTTTGCTCACAAACAAGTAATAGCTATAGGAATCTTCTTCAGGTTACTTAGCTATGTGGTTAACATGAAAGGAAAGTTAATCAGCGCTAATATAAACTCAGACAACTTACTCTATTAACCATCTATTTCTTAGTCATGAAACGAAAGCTTCTACTATTACTTCTCCTCCCCTTAGCTGAGTTATTGGTTTTTACCACCTGTGATAATTGTGCATCTATACTTCCCTACTTTGACTTTAGACAAGTGGATATAGATGCCATCAACTCAAGGGGGATAGAAGTGACTAGCTTCTCAAAGAATGATAGCATACGTCTAAAACTTACGTATAGGGGCATTCACACGGCCATCCATCAAGCTCAGCCGGTATATTTATTTTTTCCTTCAGCTTATGCCAAATGTTCGCCTGAAGGTGATGAGGGTTTTAAGTATCCTATTGAAGCCATTGACATCTATAGTAAAGAAGGCTATTTTACAGCAAGTACAGACAGGGAAAAGTTAACTGATAGCGCCTTGTTTGGGTTACCTCATGATCCTAACAAAAAATACAGTGTTCAAGCCTTTATTGATTATGTAAAGAAAAACAATAGCTATCTTATGACACGAGGTATACATATATATCTTCCTCCTCCATCCACGCTTACCAATCAACTGAGCTTCATTATTGAAATTAGAAAATCGGATGGCAGTCTTGTCAGAAGTGAAACAGGGATAATTAATCTAGAGTAAATAATGGTTCTAAGACGCTGTTTGAATGACCTATGTATTTCACTTCTTCCAACATTAGCAACTTGGAAACAGGCATTGGCAGTCTATGTTTTGCATTCATAGTCTTTAGCACTTCAACCTATGTTAATACTCCAAGTATGGATCTGATATTGCTTTAGTAACAGGTCTGGACAGCTCTACAATCCGCCCTCCTGGATGGATAGCTACTTTTTTGTAGTGATAGCCCTTTTACCATATTTCATGCTTCAGCATCTAGGTAGTTTAAAAAAGGGGAGTATAAAGCGACTTCAAGCTAGTTATGCGATTGTCGGATTAGCCTGCCAGTACATCTTTGCATGAATATTACTTCACACCTAATAAAAGAGGAAGGGATACTAAAATAACAGAACGCATGCGAGGCTTATCGAATCGATTCTATATTTCATACAAATCAGCTTTTACCACATTGCCTGCTGCTTTTCTGCCCTCAGCCGGACTATCGTAGACAATGAGCAGGTGTCTTTGATCAAAAATAGTCATTCCTTCTGCTTTATCCTTTCCTGAATTTATATCACAACCATGAGGTATTGTAAATAATTTATCGAGCTCTTCACTTCCCACAAGTGCTTCCTTCTGTTGATGTACGCCGTTTATCCACCGGAATACAGCAATCTCTCCATCTAAATCCATGGTAGGTCCGGCAAGAATCAATAGATCCTCTTCTAGAATAGCTAATTCACGGATGCCCATTCCTCCTAAATGCAGGAAATGTTTTTTATATAGCTTCCCATCTGCCTGTTCTTTTAAAGCAAAATAACCGTATTCTGTATTTACTACTTCTACTTCCAGGATGGCAGCCCAGCCCCTAAGCACCGGTCCCCGCAAACCAATGTATAGTTTCTCTCCCTTGATTGCCAGACCTTCAATATCAAAGCCATTATCCTTTCCTGGAATTTCCATAAAAGCTTTAAAATGGCTATCCTCTTTCAATACTTGCATCAACTGATTGGTCTCTTGCCAGCCAACTAGTTGAGCTGCAGTTAATACAGTTTCAGGTTCAGTTGGATGCACACAAGATCTACAAAGCTGGTATTCGCCTGTCTGTGGGTTGTGCAATAAAGGAATCCGTGCAAGGATATACCGGTTAGCATCGGCTTCTACTTTCGCTAATTTCTGGAGTTGCTTTTCTACATTATCTGATTCTTGCTTCGGCTTTTTTCTTTTCAGGCTATGTGAGCCAACCAGCCATAAATACTGCCCATGAAAACACAACCCTTCGATATCTATTTCACAGCCATCACCAGCAGGCAACTGGATATAATCCAGCAAACAAAAAGATTGGTGTTGAGAAAAATGACCATTTTCATCGATCTTCACTCTTTCCAGACCAATACTTTCATCGCAGGCTAGCCACAAATAATTTCCGGAACGTTCCACGGATGATAAGCCATCTCGTACATCTTTGCCTTTTGAATAATTTTTTACGTTATCATCAAATCGGAGTAGTACATGTTTTGTAAACATTGTATCTGCAGGTTAAATACATTTTATTTTTCAGGTGTGTTCAAGCAATTGATAATATGATACGTATGATAGATAAACCGGTTCAATAAAATGGCAAATACTCCTTTGTTGGCATGGATTAATGCGTAGCAGCAAGCTATTGCCGAGGCTCAAGTAGAAAAGGTAAAGCAAATGAGGTTATTTTGCCTCCCTTATCTTGGAAAATTTCCTTGATATTCATTCCATACCGGCAATGTGGCTTCTGCCTATAAACTTGTCGTATATAGGGGAAGTGGTGGAACATAAAAGGTAAGCTTTTGCAAAAAAAATCAATTGTGAGTTCTTTACACCTAGTAAATAAAAGTAAAAAACCAGTATAGATTTATGGCTAATAAACTTCCCTTTTGGCGTCCTAAATAATAGTACGTATGTATTACTTGCAAAATTAGCTAGGATAAGCTTTAGGGTGGAAGCTTACTGTTTCCTACTATATTGTCCTTTTTAAGCGGAATTCCACAAGGTGAGAAGCAATGTAAAATAGCTTTAATCTAGATTTAAAAATTGAGAGCAGGATTCGCTTACCGGAGTGAAAGTATTAAATAACCCTGAATGCGAATTGCGGCATCTGCCAAATTTCTTATCGGCCGAGATCCAGTACAGACAATGGGTGCAGAGTTCTTGTGAGTTCATGATACTTATGCCTTGTAGATTTTCTATAACCACATAGCAAGCATTACAAACAACATTCATCGGGTCTTTGCCCCAGGCATGCGTTGAGTGGCCACATTTATAACAGGGAGAGGCTTGTGTCATAACTGCCAAGATAGTCAATCCTTGGGATACTCCCTTTGTATCTTTCATGCGCCTGTTAGTGGAGAGGTGCCTGAGAGAAAATTGTTTGCTGAAAAGACTCCAAAGCTTTGTCTTGCTTCACACCTTACGTTTTTATTGACCTAACTTAGCAAGGCTTTAAGCTTAGAGTAATCCATGCTTCATAGTCAGAGAGATGAGGGCTGCTGTGTTTGCTACTTCAAATTTTGTGAGCAGATTTCTGCGATGGCTGATTACAGTCGTGATGCTTACAAAAAGTTTATCTGCTATTTCCTGATTAGTCAGTCCGGAAGCTATCATGCTTAACACTTCTTTTTCTCTGCGGGTAAGCCTGGGAAGGTTAGCTGAAACTGGTGCAGGACCTTGCAACAAGGTGTCCATGAGTTCTGGGCCTAGGTATTTTTTATTAGTTGTGGCCGCATAAATTGCCTCAAGTAGTTCTTCTTTGGTAGCATTCTTCAGCACATATCCATTTGCACCATTCTTCATCATTTGGCTGATATAGTCATATTGATTAAAATTACTTAGTGCCAGTACTTTTACATTTGAGAAGGCTTCTTTAATCTGTTTGCATAATTCTATACCATTGATATCGGGAAGGTTAATGTCAGAGATTACCACATCTACAGGAATTTTGTAGAGTAAATTCAATCCATCCTGTCCATTTAAAGCGTACCCTGCCACTACTATATCCGCCACACTAGCTAGTGTACTTCTAAGACCTTCAATCATCATAGGATGATCCTCAATCAGGAGAACTTTTATTTTTTCCATTTACGTGAATTCTACCCTCTTTATATAAGTAAAACGTGCTGCTACTCCTAATTATACAGAAACTATAGACTTTTGGAGGTAGAAGTCTATCGTGATAGTGGTGCCTATGCCAGCAGTACTTTGTATGTCCAGTTGGCCACCTAGGTATTGTATGCGTGAGCGGATGTTCTTTAGCCCGATACCTGTATTAGTTTGGCTAAGGTTAAAACCTTTTCCATTGTCTTCCAATGTCAAGCTTACTTGATCCCCGGTCCGTATCAATTGCACAAGTACTTCGGTGGCCTCTGCATGTTTAACCACGTTATTGAGTGACTCTTGTACTACCCGGTAGAGAATAACTTCCGTCTCCTCATCTAGGCGGTCTTCCATACCAAAGGCCTGAATGTCTATGGCAAGGGATGCTGAATTACTTAGATCATGGCAATACTCCTGTAAGGCCCGGATTAGCCCAAAACGTACCAAGGCTTCAGGCATCATATGATGTGCGACCCTCCGTAATTCGGTTATGGTAGTGTTTAACTGTTGCAAGGCTCTGGAAAAATCGCTGCTCTCCTGATCCGTTAATGTTAGATTACTTTTTATCTCACCAAACAATAATTTAATGCCTGATAACATACCTCCTAATCCATCATGTAGGTCTTTGGCTAAACGGCTGCGTTCTGCCTCCTGGCCTTGCAGCATGGCATGCACGGCTAGTAGTTGCTGAACTTGCTCAAGTTCTCTTATGCGTTGCTCCTGAAGCTTGTGTGTCTGATGCAGAATGGTTTTCTGATTACGTGTGTTGCGGTAAAACAACAATCCGAAAGCTAAAAGTGATAAAGTCGTACCAATAAATATACTGACCATCATGTTTTTCTGCCGGATGGTTAACTCGCTAATTTGTTTCTCCTTCTCTAACTGCTTGATTTTATTTTCTTTCTGGGCGGTGGCATATTTAGTTTCCAGTTCCTGTAAATTCTGCCGCAGGCTTGCATTCAGAATGGCTTTTTCCAGCGAATCTCCTTCTGCCTTTAACATATCATAAGCATCCAGATTGCCCAGAGCCAGTTCAATTTGAGCTAGTTGTACAAGCTTCTTTCCCAGTTCATCTCTTAACTGGTGAACCCGGCACAAGGCTACGGCTTGGCTAGCAAATCGTTTGGCTTTCAAATAGTTCTTTTCATGCAGATAAGCCCAGGCTAAGCTCCCCAAAGAAAGAGCTTCTCCTTCTATATCAGATAGTGTTTTAGATAATTCTAAGGCTTGAGTGGCCAATAGTATTACTTTCTTATATTGTCTTTGCGCTAGGTAGATATCTGCCGTGTTGACTAGGGCTGTTTTTTGTAAGTACAGACTGTTTATTTGCTTGGCAATCATATATCCTTCATCCGTTACTTTTAGTGCCTGAGTATAGTTTTTCATTTTAGTAAACACGACCCCATTATTTATCTGAGCAGAGGCTTCTCCATACAAGTTCCCTTGTTTTCTGGCAAGCCGGATAGCCCTGTCCCCATAGGCTAGACCTTTGTCATACTCTTCCAGGGTTTGTCCATATAGGGCACAAAGGTTGGCATAAAGAATATACAAACCTGTATCAAAGCTCAATTCTTCAAAAATGGGTATTGCTTTCAGGTAATACTGCAAACAGGTTTCAAACTGGGCTTTATATTGATGACTCACTGCAACATTTACGTATGATTTTGCCAGTTGCAGTTTTAGATCATTTTTGCTCGCAATATCTACTGCCAACAAATTCAGGGCTAAAGCCTGATCATATTTACCCTGATAGTTTAACAATTGGGTGTAGTTGGCAATGTAGCTGATTTGTCCTGCCGGATAGTCTAGTTTTTTACTCAGTTCACCAGCCTGCTCATAATAATACAGGGCAGAGTCTGGTTGGTCTCCCTCATACTGCTGTCCTATCTCAATGTATAACCCTACCTTGCTGGTATCTTCGGGATGAATAAATAATTGTCGTTTTAGGCTATCTAAGGCTATACTTTCATGCTGGCAGAAAGAAGGAAAGCATATTCCTGATAATACTACCCCTAAGCAGAGCCATACATAAGAGTGAATTCGGGGATTCATTTGCTCTAAGTTTTTTACAAGTTTTTTAAAAATTTTGACTCTTACAATCAAAATGAAAAAATCCATAAAAAGGAGGATTTTATGTCTCCTCATAAAGGAGGAGGAAAAAATCCTCCTTTTTATGGATTGATTTGGATAAGAAAACTGAGCAACTTTGAATATAGCTGAATCGACAATTGGGCTTGGCAAGGTGTTTTTCATGTACTTCTTTATGCCAGGCTACATGCTATATTCAATAGTAAATCAATAAACTAATCTCTATTTCCTATGAAATCTAAAATTCTCGTACTAATAGTTTTGCTCAGTGGAATCATGAGCTGTGACAAAGATGATGTCCAAGACTTCCCGTCAACCAATGATGAAGACAAGCCTACCTGGGGGAAACCAACACCTCCTCCTGTAATCAATGGCGAAGCAGCTTTCAAGCTTTCAGGTGATGAGGATTATGTAAATGTCATGGAGAACTATATGCCCAAAACACCGACTTTCCCTAAAGTACAAGCCAAAGAAGGCAAACTAATAGGGTATGTAGCTGATTTAACGGGTAAACCATTGCAGGGAGCTTATATAGGCGTAAGATCTACAGTAGTGGGAGGTTCCTACTCTTCAGCCTCAGCCGAGACGGATGAGAATGGGTATTATGAAGTGCTGGTTCCTTTTGGGGCAGCCGAGATCTGGGCAGCCGGGTGCAGCATCACCTATAGAACCGGAAAGGCAGGCATTGGCCTTTACCCGGCAGATGGAAAAGTGGAAAGTTTTGAATCTACCAAAGGATTGGTAAAAAACTTTGTTTTGTTAACCTACGGGCTAGCCGATGAAGACGAACGAGCTGAGAAGCCTTGGTCATCTGGCGGCTATTTTGGAGGTTCTTTATACATCAATTATGACTTAGGAGATCCAGATGATATGTGGGCTACGCCAGGGAGTCTCCCTTACAATGCAGAGATTGAAATAAAACTGACACCCGATGGAGAAACCCTCTATGGAGAAGCCAAAACCTTTACGGTTACCAAAATGGTGGGAACCAAGAATTTTACCATCAACAATTTACCTGTTGGCCGTTATACCATCAGTGCTCAACTCAAGGATGGAAGACAACTAAAACTGCGCCAGACAGGACCCTATGCATCTTTGTATCCACACCATGGATTAAAGCCCAAGGAGGCACTTGGCACTACAAAGGTATGGTTTACTCCCATGGGAGTAGAAGCAAAATCGGGAAGTCCCAACTATGGCAACTGGCGGCCTGTAGATATCAAAGTAGAGCTGCCTTAGTCAGCAAGCTAATAAGTATGAATAATAGATAAGAATAAGACAAATTGATAGGAATAAATGAACCCTTGGCATAAGATAGATTTTTTACAAGGGTTTATTTGATTGTCTTCTACATACGATAAATCTCAAAAGTGTCCTATAATCTGCCTGAGTAAATAACTTTTGGAAGAACCTTAAAGTTAGAAGGAAAAAAAGTAATTATACTTACTTCATCTAGGAAGCTAAAGTATTAATAGCTATTAAAAGATCATATTCACGAGAGTTTAAACAATAAGCAGTAAAATTAGCTCAACAGTGTAGCAATCAGACTCAACCAGCTGAAGATCTAGCCTTATCAAATTGCGCTTAGACGATGAAAAAAGAATTAGAAGCGGATGGACAACAAGCATTTTCAGGTAAAGACTATACTAAGTGTTATCCAATACAATGCAAAAGGGAAAGAGCGCAGTTTTAGCAGCTAGATCCTTCAAGTTACTCCAAGGGGAGATAGTTTAACGTAGTCAGACGAAAGTGGGCAAGTAAGGCAAAAAACAATAGGGAAGAAGAGGTTATCTTTCAAGGGTCTCTTCTCGTGCAAAAAGCTTCTTTAGCCTGGCAAAGCCATTTATTTTCCTAGCGAAAGCAGGTAAAAAGGGTGTTTTAAAAATTATTTTTTCGGACCTATTTCAGACCTATTGTATATAACTACTTGACTGACAGTGTACAGGTGACTCTCTTCTAAGCAGTAGGTCTTTGGTTCGAATCCAAACGGAATCACTCCAAAAACCGCTTAATTTCGCAAATTAGGCGGTTTTCTGTTTTTTAAAAATTCTCTGTAGCCGATCTGCTGAGATTTTTTGAGGTTGATTTTTTAAATCAAAAAGGGGTGTTTTTGCCCGTTTCGCTATTAACTTTAAGAAATGGTCTATTTTTCTACTAGATACATCAATTAAAAGTTGTAAGAGTAGATAGACAAATGGGGATACAAAACCAATTATTTGTTAAAAGAGGAGGAGCTTAAACAGTAATTTCAATGCAATATTGGAAAGATAGTAGCACTAGAGAATGATTAAATTAACTACTAAGAAAATTTATCCCTGCCTTTTTTATAACTCAAACACCTTTAGATCATAATGTAATCAAATTTCAATTTACCGGTTCGAGAAGGAGAAGGATTCACTTCATACTTTAGACATTCAATCATCTCTTTTACCAAAACCTTGCTGAGTCTGAACTCTTGTACCGACTATGGAGTGGATTATTGTCGGGTGTCATAAAGAGGTTAACATCAATATAGCTTACTTAACTGGATTCAATGTAATTTTTTTATAATCAATTCCTTCTTAAAAGCTGTATTGTCTTTTGTTTTAATTTCCTCTATAAAGATGAAATTTACTTATTGGTTATTAAACCATATTCCTATACTCTCCCTTTAATTCCTCTAAAAATAAATCCAATATAAAAGTTGTAAAATACAAATCTATATTATACTATTGTAATGTAAAATATTAATTCAATAATATTGAATGTAAAATATGAAACAACTTGTCCCACCTCTTAAATGGGTAATAGCTCTTAGCTATTTGCTCATTACGTTTCAAGCGTTAGCCCAAATAAACTCCCTAACCGGAAAGGTAACTGACGAAAATAACCAAGGTATTCCCGGCGTGAATGTGCTGGAGAAAGGTACGTCTAACGGTACGGTTACCGGAACAGATGGTAGTTATTCATTAAGATTGAATAATAATGGTTCGGTGGTTGTATTTTCTTATATCGGCTATACAACAGAGGAAATGTCAGTAAATAATCAGGCCGAGATCAATGTAAAGCTTGTGCCAGATTTACAAACGTTAGGGGAGGTAGTAGTAGTAGGGTATGGGGAACAGCAGAAAAAAGATTTAACTGGGGCCATCAGTTCAGTAAATGCAAAAGATATACAGAAAATACAGGTTTCCAGTGTAGATCAGGCCTTGCAGGGACAGATTGCCGGTGTACAGATCTCTACTACTTCAGGTGCACCGGGCGGAAATGTAAATGTACTCATACGGGGAGTTTCCTCTATAACCGGTGGGGTACAACCCTTATTTGTCATTGATGGGTATCCGGTGAGTAACGCAGGTATCGGCAATCCTTTGAATACGATTAATCCCAATGATATTGAATCAGTAGATGTGCTCAAGGATGCTTCTGCTACGGCTATTTATGGATCACGCGGTTCTAACGGAGTTATTATTATCACTACCAAACGCGGAAAATCAGGTGCACCCAGGATTGAATTCGACAGTTATATGGGCTTTCAGGAGGTGGGTAAAAAACTGGATCTGATGAATGCGCAGGAGTTTGCCGGGATGGTGGTAGATGCCCGTAATGCCGGTTATCTGGATAATTTTCCTAATGGAAATATCAATGACAATAATACGGTAAGGCCTGGAGTTAATTTTGATATATCCGATAAATACAGAGATCCTTCTACACTGCCAACTACTGACTGGCAGGATGCTATTTTCCGCAGGGCACCTATTAATAATTATCAGTTGTCGGCTACCGGAGGTACAGAGTCAATCCGGTATGCCGTTTCAGGGGGATATTTTAGTCAAGAAGGGATAATCATTAATTCTGGGTTAAAGCGGTATAATTTCCGGGCCAATCTGGATGGGCAGCTTTCCAAAAACTTAGCCTTTGGCGTAAGCTTACTTCCCAGCTATACGCAACTCCGGGAAGTACCTGCTTCGGGACACTATGGGGCACTGGGTATTATTGCTTCAGCCACTGGTATGGACCCGTCTGTGCCTGTATATAACGAAGACGGCAGTTACGGCAACACTATTCCGCCGGTTGATGGAAATGCAGCTATTCAAAACCCTGTTAAGATTGCCAATGAATTACAAAATCCATCCTCTCAATTCAGAATCCTAAGTAATGCCTACCTGGAATATACCTTACTGGAAGGCTTAAAATTGCGCTCATCCTTTGGCGTAGATTTAAATTATTACAAATCCAATTTGTGGAATCCTTCAACCCTTTCTTCATCGGCGCCTACTGGTCCGGCCACAGCCAGGGCTTCTAACACAGAGAATACCAACTGGCTCAGTGAAACAACACTGTCCTATAAAAAGAACCTGGGTGGCGATCACCTGATCAATATCTTAGGTGGATTCACTGCCCAGAGAGCCTATAATAATAGTGTTACGGTTACTGCCGGAAATTTCCCGGATGACCTTATTACCAACATTAACGGAGGGATAGTCAATGGTGGAAACCAAAATATTGAAGTAAATAACTTGGTTTCTTTACTGGCACGGGCCAATTATTCCTATAAAGATAAATACTTGCTCACCGCTACCGTCCGCAGTGATGGCTCCTCACGCTTCGGTAAAAACAACCGCTGGGGTACTTTCCCCTCCGCTTCTATCGGCTGGCGTATTTCCAATGAGAACTTCATGAGCAACATAACCTTTGTGAACGACCTCAAGCTGCGGGCCAGTTATGGAGTTACCGGAAACAATGCCATTGGTAATTACCGGGCCATCAGTCTGCTGGGAAGTAACAACTATGTCATTGGCGATGCAGTCGTTCCAGGTTTAGCTGCTTCTTCTTTATCTAATAACGACTTAAGCTGGGAGTCGCAAAGTCAGCTGGATATTGGCATTGACTTGTCGGTGTGGAACGGGCGGGTAAATATTACCAGTGATTATTACGATAAGCGCAATAAAGACATGCTGTTTAATATCCAGACACCTTCTGCCACCGGGTTTACCAATGCGTTTGTGAATGTGGGAGAGGTGCAGAATAAGGGGATCGAATTAGGGATCAATACCCGGAATTTAGTAGGCGAATTTCAATGGAGCACCAGCTTCAATATCACCTTTAACAAAAATAAGGTGCTGGCGATGAATGAAGAAACCGCCAGGATTTTTGGCAGTACTGCTCCTAGGGCCAATTCCAACGTAACCCAGGTAGGCTATCCGATTGGTGTATTTTACGGCAGACGTGCCATCGGTATTTTCAACTCAGACCAGGAAGCAGCCGAGATTGGTGGTCAACCCAATGCCAAAGCCGGAGATATCCGCTGGAAAGATGTGAACGAGGATGGAAAAATAGATGACAACGACCGTGAAGTAATCGGCAATCCGAATCCTGACTTCTTTTTTGGCTTTAACAATTCGTTCTCTTACAAAGGCTTTACCCTCGACATCACTACCAATGGCATGTATGGGCAAGATGTGTACAATGCTATGTTTGCCATTAATAATTCAGGCGTACAGAATAACCTGAGTTTTATTGATGAAGCACGCTGGCGTTCGCCGGAAGAGCCAGGTTCCAGTCAGTATGGCCGGTTGTGGGGAAGGGCCATCCGGGGTGGTTTAAATGGCAACACATCTTATAGTTCGCTCTATATTTTTGATGCTTCTTACTGGCGGATCCGGAATATTACTCTTGCCTATACTTTGCCTGCTGCATGGCTGAAAAACATCAAAGTTCAGAATGCCAGGGTGTATGTAGCGGCAAATAACCTGTACACCTTCACTAAGTATATTGGCTATGATCCGGAGGTAGGTATTGCAGAAAGCAATCAGACGGCCTTTGGTGTAGACTTCGGTACGTATCCGCTTAACCGTTCTTTTACATTGGGTTTAAATCTTAGCTTTTAGAGTCATTAATTAAGAAGCACATGAAAACATTCATTTCAAAATACATACTCGCCATTTTTTTTGTGGCTTTTTTCAGCAGTTGTGAAGATTTTCTTAATGAAGTGCCCCAAACTGCCAGAAGCGCTGAAAATTTTTACAAAACAGGGGCTGATTTTAATAATGCTATTATTGGGGCCTATGCCAATTTCAAACATCCTGGCCTCTATGGGAATGGCGGAACCAACGCCAGTATGTTATGGCTAACAGAAGTAGTTTCAGATAACAGCACACATGGAGCTACCAAAGCTGTTTCAAATCTATCACAGTTTGAACTTGATGAATTCAACATCTCCTTATCAAATACGGTGACAACTAGTGCCTGGACTGGGCATTACATCGGCATTGGCCGGGTAAATACGATTCTGGATAAACTCCCGGCTGCTGCGTTTGATGAGGCTTTAAAAGCACGTTATGAAGGAGAAGCCAGATTTCTGCGGGCTTATAATTATTTCAATCTAGTCCGCTTATTTGGTGATGTGCAGCTGATTGATAAAGGAATAGATAACCCCTATGGGGCAAATGATATAACCAGAACGGATGCCTCCGTCATATACGACCTGATCATTAATGACCTAACTATAGCCGAAAATAACTTGCCTGCTACCATCCCAGCTGTTGAAGCCGGACGTACGTCTAAATGGGCTGCCAAAGCTTTGCTTGGAAAAGTGTACCTGACCAGAAACCAGTTAGACCTGGCAGCACAAAAGCTGAATGAAGTCATTACTTCTGGCCAGTTTAATTTGTCTACCCCGTATGCCGCTACCTTCAGTCCTGCCACCTCTTATACAAATAATAAAGATGTCATCCTGGCTGTGCAGTATAAAACAGGACTTGTAGGCCAGGGAAGTGCCCTCTGGTCAGATTTAACGCCTTGGGGTGTCCAGAATACCTTATTCGGAACTACAGGTTCAGGCGGAGGTTTTATGCAGCCCACAGCAGATATGGAAAATGCCTATGAACCAGGTGATTTACGCAAAGAGGCATCTATGCAAACCGCTTACAAAGCCGCGAATGGATCTACGGTTAATGTCCGCCATGTAGTAAAATATAAGCAGGAAGGCCCACAAGCCGGGGATGCAGACACAGACTTTCCACTCTTGCGTTATGCCGATGTGCTATTAATGTATGCAGAAGCGTTAAATAATCAGGGGCAAACTTCCGCCGCCGAACCTTTTCTCAACCAGGTGCGGGCCAGGGCAGGTCTTCCTGAAAAAACAGGCTTAAGCCAGGCTGATTTTTCACTGGCTGTAGAGCAGGAACGCCGGGTAGAGTTGGCTTTTGAAGGCCACCGCTGGTTTGATCTGTTACGCACCGGGCGTTATGTAGAGGTAATGAAAAACAAAGGATATCCGGTACAGGAATTTCACTACTTGTATCCAATCCCTCAACGGGAAACCGATCTTAACAGTCAGCTCACACAGAATCCAGGATATTAACAGTTAACTCATGAAGTATCTGATAGTACTTATCCTGTTTACTTTTTCTGCTTCCTCTGGAGGAACTGGTGTGGGACTTATGAAAAGCAAGAGACAATCTCAAATGAGTTTTCAAGGGTATAGTTCACAGCAGAATAGGTTGTTAGGTGTAAAAAAATCTAGGCTTTTGTTAAGTGATTCATCCGTGGTTAGACGTGTGAAAAAAATAAGTTCCGGAAGAATCATTCACCGCTTCTTTGATACCTCCCCTATGAGTCCGTCTGGCCGGTATCTGGCACTGTTCCGTTTTCCTTATGAAAACCAGTCACCAAAGCCTGGAGATGCCGGGGAAGTGGTGTTGGTGGATTTAGAAACAGGTAAAGAACGGGTGGTAGCTCAATCACGTGGTTGGGAAATGCAGATGGGAGCCAATGTGCAATGGGGAGCTTCAGACAAAGAACTTTATTTTAATGATGTAGACACTACTACCTGGAAAGCGTTTGCTGTGCAGCTAAACCCCCTCACCGGAAAATCGAAACGCTTAAGCGGAACCGTGTTTATGGTCTCTAACGATGGTAAATACCTTGCCTCTTACAACCTGATTTCTTCGAGATATGCACAGGTAGGCTATGGCGTAGTGTTACCGGATACATTAACTCCCCGCAACATCGGCCCGGTAGAAACAGATGGAATTGATATTACCAGTATTGCTACCGGAAAAACCAGTCGGTTGGTTAGCATTAAGCAGATTTATGAGAAAACAGTACCTGCCATCACCATACCTAATCCACAGGCACATGAATATTATTGCTTTCAGGTGAAATGGAACCCACAAGGCACCCGGCTTTTAACTACTATACAATGGTCGCCTGTTGGGGGTGGTGCGAGGCGAAGAGCAGTCATTACAATGCGGGCTGATGGAACAGAGTTGAGAACGGCTATTACACCAGAACGATGGGCCAAAGGCGGGCATCATATTAACTGGATGCCAGATGGTGAACATGTTTCTATGAACCTGAATGTAGATGGCAAACCCGGCCTAGAATTCATCACCGCAAAATACGATGGCACAGACCTCAAAGTAGCTTTTGCTCCAGGTTCCGGGCATCCTTCTTTTCATCCGGCAGGCCTTCCGCTGGTGATCACTGATGCCTATCCGGAAGAGCCAGTTTCTCCTGGGAAAGGGTTATCGCCCATCCGGTTGCTCCATACAAGTACCGGTCAGGAAGAGGTGATACAGAACATTTTTGTTTCCGATGTACAAGGAGAGTTCCGCATTGATCCGCATCCGGCCTGGGACCGCACTGGCCAGTATGTGATTTTTAACGGATTTGAAGGAAATACCCGTAACGTGTTCATTGCCAATTTGAAAGATATGGTAGCTGAGTTTTCGGGAAAAAACAAGCGGGCAGAAAGCGAGACTAAGCTAAAAAGGGAATAAAATTTATAAGTCTTTTGCCCAAGCAAATCCTATGTCAGGAGAGCTGAAATCAGAGAAAATACAAGTAGCCGAGAAAAGGTTACAACACCAAAACTTGATACTTAAACTTTTGTACGCATGAAGAAATTCGGAGTCATTCAGAAAGTAATTACAGCAGTAGCCGTAGGTTGTCTGATCTGGGTTACACCAGTAGCTGCACAAATTCAACAGGTGTCTGCACAGAAACCATTGGCTATAGAAACTGGCCTCAATGTTTCTTTTCCTGAAGTGGGAAAGCTGCAAACGCGTACCGCCAAAGAAATAAGTGCCAGCAGCTGGTCTATCGGAGGCGAAACCCTGGACCGCGATTATACAGATTACCATTCCTACAAAAAGTACCTGGGACCTTTGGGTGCCAAACGTATCCGTTTACAAGGTGGCTGGGCTAAATGCGAAAAAGTAAAAGGACAGTATGACTTTGCCTGGCTGGATGCCATTGTACAGGATGCTGTTGCCCAAGGCGTTTCTCCCTGGATCGAATTATCATATGGCAACCCCATTTATGAAGGAGGTGGAGAGGCTAAACTGGCTGGTGCATTGCCCACTGCGCCACAAGCTTTTGAAGCCTGGGATAACTGGGTACGGGCAATGGTAACCCGTTATAAAAACCAGGTGAAAGACTGGGAAATTTGGAACGAGCCAGACCTTGCCAAAGATAAAATTACCGGCGAAAGCTATGCGGATTTTTACATCCGCACGGCAGAACTTATCCGCAGTATTCAGCCAGATGCCAAGCTGATGGCTTTCGGTTTGGCCAGCCCTAATCGCCTGGAATTTGTAGAACCTCTATTTATCATGCTGAAAGAACAGAACAAACTCAATCTGGTAGACATCCTTACTTATCATGGCTACAGCCCCAATCCCGATAACTCTTACCCAATCATTGAAAAACTGCGCCAGATGGTATGGCAATATAACCCAAATGTGGTGTTTATGCAGGGTGAAAACGGGGCACCTTCCACTCCTAAAGAAGTGACTATCGGAGCCATGCGCGACCACGACTGGACGGAACTGACACAAGCTAAATGGGACTTGCGCCGGATGTTGGGCGATCATGGACGGGGTATTGCTACCAATCTGTTTACCATCTCTGATATGCATTATGCCGCCGGCGACCATATGGTAGGCGTGAATACCAAGGGTTTGTTAAAGACCAATCCGGATAAAACCATTGAAAGGCCTAAAATGGCGTATAAGGCAGCGCAGCATGTTTTCTCGCTTTTTGATAGTCAGATACAGCTATCTTCCACACAGGAAGTACAGGTAAAGGGAGAAAACATTTCAGCTTTTCAGTATGCTCACCAGCCAACAAAAGGCACGCTTGTAACAGTTTGGAATAAAGAAGCCAAACCTGCGGATACCTATGAGCCTACGCTTACAGATATAACCGTAAAAGGCTCATTTAAACAGCCAGTTTTTGTAGATTTAATAACAGGTGTGGTTTATCAGATTCCAGCCAAACAATGGAAAAAGTCAGGTACTACGCATACGTTTACCCAGATACCAGTACCCGACTACCCAGTACTGATTGCCGAATCTTCTGCCTTACGGATGTCCAAATAGTTTTAATTCTTTTCATTGATGCGAACACTCCAAACATTAGACTATACAGCCATTGTCATTTATATGGCCATGATGGCAGGTATCGGGATTTTTCTGGGAAGGTATGTGAAGAATATAGGCGACTACTTTAAAGGAGATAGCCAGGTGCCATGGCTTGCCGGTGCCATCAGCAACTTCATGACCATGTTCAGCACCTTTATCTTTGTAGCCTATGCAGGCATTGCCTACGAACATGGCCTGGTAGCTCTAACTATCCTCTGGAGTTCTGTACCGCCGGCTTTATTTGCCGCCTTTATACTCGCCAAACGCTGGCGCAGGGCAGGCATTATTACACCAGTAGAATTTCTGGAAACCCGTTTCAATGCACCTGTCAGGCAGATTTTTTCCTGGGGTGGCGTGGCATTTAAAATTCTGGACAATATGGTGCGCCTGTATGCCATTGGATTGTTTGTAGCTGCAGCTACGCCGTTAAGTCTGGAAACCTCCATTCTGTTATCTGGAATGGTGGTGGTCGTATACACAGTGATGGGTGGATTGTGGGCAGTTGTGGTAACGGATGCCGTACAGTTTGTTATCCTGATTTTTACGACTTTAATTCTCGTGCCGCTTTCCTTGCGGGCCGTGGGTGGACTGGAAGTTTTAGCGCAACAAATTCCGGCACACTTTAGTTGGACAAACGGGCCAAAAGGTGCTCCCTTGTTTCTGATCGCCTACTATATAATGGTTCTCATTAAGTTCAGCGGCAACTGGGCATTTATTCAGCGGTTTTACAGTGTGCGGGATGAGGCCGCTGGAAAAAAAGTGGGTTTAGTATCTGCTGCTTTATTTATGGTGTTTCCGGTTTTCTTTCTCTTACCGGCTATTGCTGCAAAAGTCCTGCTACCGAACCTGGCAGATAAGGAAATGGCTTATGTGAGTATGTGCCTGGAACTGCTTCCGCAAGGTATAATGGGTTTGATGATTGCCGCCATGTTTGCAGCTACCATGTCTACGGTAAGTGCCGAATACAATGTAGTAGCCGGTGTACTTACCGGAGATATTTACAAACGCCTGATTCACCCATCAGCAAGTCCCAGGAACTTGATGCTGGTTGCCCGTTCGTCTACCCTGGTGGTAGGAAGCTTAGTTACTCTGGGAGCTTTGTTTGTAGGCAGGTTCGGTGGTGCGTTTGAAGCCAATAAACTGTTTACCGGATTGTTTGCCATTCCTATGGTGATCCCGTTGATTTTTGGTATACTCTTGCGACGTCCACAACCCTGGGGTGCCTTGCTGACAGTAGTTGCAGGTATTGTAGCAGGTTTGATACTTAACCAGAAGCCAGAGATTTCCTGGGAAGCAGCCACATTAATTGAGATTGGCTTATGCCTGGCCGTGTTCCTTTTGTCTGGTTTAATTAAAAACCGGGATGCAGCATACCTGGAAAGAGTGCGGATATTTTTTCAAAGGCTGGCAACGCCCGTACCCGAAAAGGACAAACCGGCGGCACAATCTGCTTTTCTTACCTCTATCGCCTATTTGTTTGCCGTAGCCCTGGGTAGTACCGGCGTGTTATTTATACTCATGAGTATACCATCAGTAAGTGACATCAGCGGTCAATTGTCTATGGCTTCAGGTATCCTTTGCCTTATTACAGCTGGCATTTTGTGGCTGAGTAGTAAAAATGGAGCAAACAAGAGAGAAGCCATTCAGGTCACAGCATCAGAGAAAAAAGCCATTATACACCAGGAGTAAATCAATAAAACTATTAGCCATTTACATAAAACAAAACATATAACAGAGATATCATGGAAAATGTAAAAGATAAAGTATGCTTTATTACTGGTGGGGCAGGAGGCATTGGACGGGCCATTAGTATTCATCTTCTGGAAAAGGGGGCTAAGGTTTTTGAAATGAGCCGCAGCAAAAAATTGAATAACGAATTAGATAATTCAAATCTGCACTCTTTCCAGGGTGATGTAAGCCAGGAAAAAGATGTAATGCAGGCTTTCAGCCATTGCATAGAGGCATTTGGAACAGTGGATGTGCTCATTAACAATGCTGGTATTGGCATCCCCAGCCCTAACCTGGCCGAAACGGATCTGGAAACGTATGATAGAATGGTAAATACCAATATGCGGGGTGTATTTCTCTGTAACCGGGAAGCTTTGAAAATAATGAAACCCAAAAAGCAGGGGCATATTATTACAGTCGTTTCTATGGCTGGTCAGCGCACCAACCCCAATGCACCGCTTTACTGTGCCTCTAAGTTCGGAGCCCGCGGCCTGAGCAGCGGCTTGGCCGATCAGGTGCTCAAAGAAGGCATTAAAGTAACAGACATTAACCCAGGCCCGGTAGACAGCGATTACTGGGGAGACCGCAAAGTACCCAGGGAAAAGTTTTTACAAGTCGAAGATGTAGCCAGGGTAGTAGGCTTTATCCTGAGCCAGCCGGAGTATATGCTGATTCGTGAAATTAATTTTGACAACATGAAATGGCTTGCTTAAACAATAGCATAATAACAAGCCATTCCATGTGGCCATTAATGTAAAATACATCATATGAAATTTATAGCAGGATGATACCAAAGCAAACAAATGGTAAAGACTACAACAAGGACTTTTACCCAATTTCTATCTCCGAAATGCGTGAGCGCTATTTGCAATTATTTACCGGTGCCGTAAATGACGTGCTTCGCTTCCAGTATAAGATGCATGCCACCAGTTTGCCTGCCGGTTTTGCGCCCCTACGGGAAGAAATGAAAATTGCCGGACAAGCTTTTACCGTAAAAGGTGCGCCGGATATCACCACCGACGGAGAATTTGAAACCAGGGCACAGATGCTGGAAGCCTTGCATACCGATTCGGTAGTGGTCTGGGATTGCACTGGTGATACGGTAACTTCCCAATGGGGCGAAGTCATGACGATGGCAGCTATCCGGGCTGGTTGCCGGGGAGCTATTGTAAATGGTATCCGCGATACACACGCTATTTTAGAGCAGCAGTTTCCGGTGTTCTATAAATACAGAACCAATACCGGTATGCTGGGCAGGTTCAAGATGTATCATTACCAGAAACCGGTGTTGATTGGAGAAATTATTGTACAACCCGGCGACTGGATATTCGGTGATATTGATGGCGTAATTTCTATCCCCAAATCTATTGCCTATGATGTGCTGATTGCAGCAGAAAAAATCCTCCGCAAGGAAATAGAAATCAAAGACATGGTGAACAGCGGGATGAAGCCGACTGATGTGGTGGCTAATGGTGGATACTTTTAAAATGAACTTGTTATAACTATAGTATTGTGAAAGAAGAAAACATAACCGCCAATCTTCCTGTATCATCCTTAGCTAATAGAAAAGAGGCTTTGGCTGAGAATATTTCCTCCAGCTGTATTTTTATGACAGAAGGCGAAAAAAAGCAAGTCCAGGAAGCCATCATGCAAAACCATGTATTAGTAAGCCGCTTCTGGGTGGCTTTACAGAACAGAGTGGCCACAAGAGTAGCTAATCCTGGTTTGCTTGGTTTGCATGGCGATACTCAGTGGTGGTATCCGGCAGCCGAATACCTGTCAGATGCAGCCATGGTGTATGCCCTGGCACCAGAGGAAAAGCTAGGGTGCTGGTTACGGGAAGTTACTCTGGGAATTGTACGGAGGCCAGAGGCTGACTGGGTAGGTCCCTGGTTCCGGGATCATAGCCAGCCCTATACCGGGCATCTGGAAACAGCCCATTTGTGCTGGGCTGTAGCGGCCGTATATGATTTAGCCAGAGAAGTATTTACAGCGGCAGAGCAGGAAGAAATTGCTATTGCCTTACACCAAAAAGGTATTGTGCTTTGTCAGCGTTGGCTACAGCAGAACACCCATCTGGCCAACTGGCGGGGGATTATGACTTCCGGCATACTGGTAGCTGCGGCAGCTATTGAAAGGAGAGATATTCTGGAAGAATATCTAGCAGAAGCCATTCTGTGTGCGGATGCTTTTCAGCCAGATGGTTCGTATGCAGAATCGTTGCAGTATGGCAATTATTTGGCCTTTGCCCTGATGATGGCTTATGAAGCAACCTGCCGGAAGTACCCCGATATCGCTTCACAACTTTCTATTGCAGCTTATGCCAAAGGTATGCCTTGGGTGGCCAGCAGCATGTTGTATAGCAAACCGATGACTGGCTGGGGAGAACAACCACGCGCCCGGGCTGCTAACTTTAATGACAGTGCTGCCCTATTCCGTCCATCGGGAGATTTATTATTGCATATAGCAGCACGTTGCAAAGAAGCTATGCCCCAAGAAGCCGGATTAGCCCAGTGGCTGTTTGATACCTATTATGCACCTGTTCCCACCCAGAAACCCAATCATCTGGCTACCTTCGGATTCCACAATGACTGGGGATTTCTCACCTTACCATTATTGCTACAAAGCCCTAAATCTATTTCACCCGAAGAAGCAAACTTGCCTAAAACAGTCATATTCAGTAATGGCCATGCATTTATCCGGGACAGTTGGAACGGGAAAACAATAGTAGCTATTCAGGGGGGAAGCAAAGCTTTATATGGTCCTGGGCATTTACATGGAGATTTGAATAGTTTTATTCTGGCACATAACAAAGAAAGGCTACTGGTAGACCCTGGACATAGCTGCTACCGTAATCTGATTCATGGCCTGGAGAGTGCTACCCAGACCCATAATACCTGCACATTCCTGGTTGAACAGGAAGGCTTAGGCTTACAGGAAGATTTAGCGAAAATTAAACTCTTAGAGCAGCAAAGCCTGGCAGGCAGAAGAAAGATAAGCAATGGCAAGGCGGGGGCTCCGGTAAGCCGCGGAAATAAGCAATTACTCATTGCCCATTCTGGTGAAGTATCGGTGGTAGGGGCAGAAGCGGCAGGGTTGTATGGCAAGCCAATCAAAGAATTTTCCAGGTTCTGGATACAAGCCGGCAGCCATGTACTTTTTGTCATAGACCGGATAAAATCTTCCCAGCCAGTAACCACTATCTGGAACTGGCTACTCAATAACCGGGATGGAGAAACACAGGTATTCACTCCTCAGCCTAATCAGATTGCCCTATACCGGGGTTCTGCTGGATTAAAGATTTTTCATGGAGGCGATGCTAAAATGAGCGGTCCGGTATATGGCTATGTACATGATGCCTATCATCCCGAACCCAATCAAGTAGGAGAGGGAAAACCGGGTAGCGGATTGCTTTACCGTTTTACAGAAAAGCAACCGGATACCTCCAGGATTATGATACATGCCTTTGCTTTTGATGCCTATGGAGCGATAAATAAATGGGCATTTTCTAGCCAGTCCACTACATGTCAATTATCAAATGGAAACGAAACCTGGCAAATAGAAATAGGTAATGGATCTGCTTTGCAGATAGAAATAATAAATAGGCATCAAAAGAAGTGGCAATTACAGGAAGTAGAAAAAGAGTTTACGTTCATTTCTTAATTATTTACAACCCATCTAATGACAGATTCACCTTTCAAAATAAGTGGAGTAGACCATCCGGCAGTAGCTGCTACCAATGTAGACAAACTGGCCGACTGGTATTGTGAGGTATTGGGCTACAAAAAATATTTCAGGCACGACAAACCTGTCTGGCTTCTCAAAGCTCCCGACAACACCCTTCTGGAAATTATGCCTAAAGATGAAACCCTCAGGCCAACCCGCACTACCTGGACACCCGGATGGTC
This sequence comes from Rhodocytophaga aerolata, assembly GCF_030503435.1. GTDB lineage: Bacteria > Bacteroidota > Bacteroidia > Cytophagales > 172606-1 > Rhodocytophaga > Rhodocytophaga aerolata. Next base: position 40,942 of record NZ_JAUKPO010000021.1, on the reverse strand, counting down.
TCATGTAGCCCTACGGGTAGAAAATATAGAAAAAGCTATTATCTATCTGGATAGCAAAGCAGTAACATGGGGCGGCGAAGTAATCAATGCTATTGGCGGAGGTAAGGTCCGCAACCTGTTTGATCCGGAAGGCAATATGTTACAAATTTTAGAACGTCAATTCAACGAATCATGAAAGCAGCTTATTATCAGGGAAACCGCACATTTACGATTGAAGAAGGAACACAGGAACCCTTGTTACCTGGAATGGTTCGTCTGAAAGTGGCCTATTGTGGTGTATGCGGAACAGACGTACACATTTACCATGGCAAAATGGACAAGCGGGTGCAACTACCGCAGGTAATCGGTCATGAGGTTTCCGGTGAGGTGGTGGAAATAGCCCCAGATGTAACCAGTGTGAAAGCAGGACAAAAAGTAGCCGTCCGGCCATTGCAGCCAGGAGAAGCAGATCCGTCAGATAATGGGAATACCCATATTGGTAAAAACCTCAAATTCATCGGTATAGATTCAGTTGGAGGGATGCAATCCTATTGGAATGTTCCGGCACATACCCTGCACCTGCTTCCCGAAGCTTTGCCCTTACATATAGGTGCGTTGATTGAACCTTTGGCAGTGGCTTGCCATGATGTTCGAATGGGTGAATTGCAAAAAGGCGAATATGTGGTAGTAATTGGTGGTGGCCCTATTGGATTGTTAATTGCCCTGGTAGCCCAATTCAAAGGTGCTCTTGTGCTGATTTCTGAACCCAATGCAAAACGCCTGGAATTGTGCCAGTCTCTCGGGCTACAAGTGGTAAATCCTATGGAAACCGATGTTGTAAAAGAAGTAGAAAGTTTTACCAAAAGCGCTATGGCCGATGTAGTATTTGAAGTCTCTGGTGTACAGGCTGGCGTTCAAGTGATGACCCAATTACCCAGAGCCCGTGGCAGGATTGTGATGGTGGCTATACATAGCGAGCCCAAAGCAGTAGATTTATTCCGCTTCTTCTGGCGGGAACTCAAATTAATTGGTGCCCGTGTGTACGAACCCCAGGATTTTGAGGAAGCCATTCGTTTAGCTGCTTCCGGGGTTTTGCCCCTAGATAAATTGATTACCCAGGTTTCGCCCCTGAAAGATATTCAACAAGTGTTTGAAACCATAGATCAGAATCCGGCTGGAATGAAATACCTGTTAGACTGCCAGAAAAGCTAGTCATTACCATTAGCCCTCTTTAGGTGGTTGGGGGGTGTAAAAAAGTGGCACTAGCTTTCCATCTGTAGCCGTTCATTAATTTGTTGGGCAGCACTGCGTAACTCTTGGAGAATGGATTCTTTGTGGGTGGAGGTAAAGCGGCTTTCCGGTAAAAAAATGCTTAATGAAGCAATAACCTGGGCATTTTTACGTATGGGTACTGCTAAACCCACAATGTGTTTAGTTGAAAGCGTTACAGCAATCTCTTTTTTGCGGATATCCTGTAAAGCCGCCAGCAGGTCTTCTTTGGAGTGAATATCCGGCCAGATGTGCGGTTGAGGTAATCCTAAAATTTGTATCAGATTATCCAGTTCTTTGGCAGGAAGGGAAGCCATCAGCATTCTGCCGGAAGCAGTTGGGTAGATATCAGATTCAGAACGGGTCCGAACCTGCAGATCCTGGTCACTAGTGACTACATGCACCAGAAAACGCTTGTTGTTCCGTAGAATACCAAGCAAGCTGGTTTCATTGAGTTTGGCTGTCAATGCTTCCATGATGGGTTTAGCAGCCAGTATCAGGTTCTGATTGTAGGCCAGATTACCTGTCAGATGATAGGCACTTGCACCCAGGCGGTAACCCTTTTTACGCCCTAGGTGCTCCAGATAATTTTTGTCGGTTAGTGTTTTTATGATATTGGCACACGTGGTCTGATGAATACCGGCAGCCTCTGCAATTTCACTTAAGGAAGCAGGTTCACCGCCCTGTTTGGATACATATTCTAAAATTTCCAGTGCCCGGTTGATAACTTGAATCATGTAAAAGGATAAAAAAGATACGGCAATATAATTATTTTTTAATTCAACATTATTGAACAACCTATGTCAATAGTTAACTTATTTGATTTAACAGGCAAAACAGCCCTGGTCACCGGCTGTAAACGGGGAATTGGAAAAGCGATGGCTATTGCCCTGGCAGAAGCAGGCGCAGATATTATAGGCGTTTCTGCTTCACTTGAAATGTCAGGAAGTGAAGTAGAAAAAGATATTAGGGCACTTGGCCGTTCTTTCAAAGCCTATCAGGCCGATTTTGCCCAACGCCAAGGTCTGTATGAATTTATAGAAAAGGTAAAAAAGGAAAACCCCGTAATTGATATTCTGGTAAACAATGCAGGTACCATTCTTCGCAAACCTGCTGCCGAACACCCAGATACCTATTGGGATACTGTAATGGAAATAAACACCCATGCACAGTTTATTTTAAGCCGGGAAATCGGAAAAGATATGGTTAGTAGAGGTAAAGGAAAAATCATCTTTACTGCCTCCCTGCTTACTTTTCAGGGTGGAATTAATGTACCTGGCTATGCAGCCAGTAAAGGCGCAATAGGCTCTCTGACCAAAGCCCTCGCCAACGAATGGGCCGGAAAAGGAGTGAATGTAAATGCGATTGCCCCAGGCTACATCAGTACAGACAATACCGAAGCTCTCCGCAACGACCAGGAAAGAAGCGCCTCTATCCTGAGCCGCATACCAGCAGGCCGTTGGGGCGAGCCGGATGATTTTAAAGGAGCTATCCTCTTTTTAGCCTCAGCCGCCTCTGATTATGTGCATGGAACCATTCTTACCGTAGATGGCGGATGGATGGGAAGATAAATTAAATATCCATACATTAACCGAATCTATCATTTTACCTTATAGCCAGACAAAACTAGTACATGAAGAATAAAATCATTTTTTTTCAATCGTTTCCCGACATCCGAAAGCTACTATTGATTTGCTTGTTAAGTATTTTTTGCTGGGCTATATCTCCTTCTTTTGTATATGCCCAGCGCATCGATACTTCGGCCAACCGGGTAAAAACTGATTTCAACATTCCTTTTAAAAGAATTGGGTCTATAAAACCCCGCACTACCCATGAAATAAAATCTTCTAACTGGATTCTGGGCTGCGAAACGCTTGACCGCGATATGGCCGATTATGAACAGTATAAGGAATATATTGCTCCTCTGGGTATTAAGCGGCTTCGGATGCAGGCCGGATGGGCTAAAACCGAAAAGGTTAAAGGAAAATATGAGTGGGCCTGGCTGGATAAAATCATTGACGATGCGGTCAAAAGAAGCTTTCAACCCTGGCTGGAAACATCGTACGGCAATACTATCTACCCGAATGGGGGTGGCGTAAACCTGAGTGCAGGTGTTCCCCAGTCACCGGAGGCGCTGGCTGCCTGGGATAAATGGGTGGAAGCTCTGGTAAAAAGGTATAAAGATAAAGTGAAAGATTGGGAAGTATGGAATGAGCCCAATTTTGGGGATAATACCATTAATACGCCAGAAATGGTGGCTGATTTAAATATACGCACTGCCCAAATTATTAAACGGATTCAGCCAGATGCGAAAATCTCCGGGTTGTCTATGGGCCACATTGACCTCCAGTATGCAGACGCATTTTTTAAAATTCTGCATGATAAAGGCAAAATGTCTTTGTTTGATAACATGACCTACCATGATTATGTGTATAATCCGGATGCAAATAATGGCCATGTAGCAGAATTAAGAAGGGTACTGGATACTTATGCACCTGACGTCAAGTTGCGGCAAGGAGAAAATGGTTGCCCCTCTACTGGTGGCTTTGGCCGGGGTGCCCTGGGAGATTATGCATGGAGCGAACTGACACAGGCCAAATGGAATACCAGACGTATGCTCGCTAACCTAGGGCATGATATTGAATGCAGTATTCTGGGAATTATTGATATAAATTATCCTGCTGTTAATAGCCCGATTAGTAAGTTGAATGTAAAAGGAATTATTGAATCAGATTCCACCAAACGGGCCATCCGGCCTAAAATGGCTTACTACGCCATGCAGCATGTTACCTCCGTTTTTGACCATTCACTCCGGCGGATTAAGCAGGTGCATCCTACGTATAATCCGAATGCTGTAGCTGCTAAAGGTGAAGTAAAATATAACAAAAGCACTGACCGCAGCCTAGCCGTATACGGATATTCACATCAGACAACTGGCAAACAATTGTTCTCCATCTGGGTAGATGAATATATTCCTACGGATTCTAACCAGACACGGGATATTAGCTTTACGTTCATTAATGGCAACTTCGACCAGCCAGTGTATGTAGATATACTGACAGGTGGGGTATATGAAATTCCGGCAAACCAGTGGAGCAAGGATGGGAGCAAGTATACTTTTAAAAATATTCCCGTATACGATGCTCCGGTTCTGATTGCTGATAAGAGCCTGCTATCCATTCGCTGAAAAAAATTGTCTACCGGGAGGATAAGTTGTTCTGAACCCGTAAATAATTAAATTACTCAATGAAGCTGTTTAGGATAAAGAAAAAGATTTCCAAAGAAGAGTGAATTTTGTGTTGCAACGCATAAAAAACACACCCAATGGAAATCTTAGATAAAGATAGTATAGACAAATACATATTAACAAATCTTTCCGTAGGAGAAAGAGGCAAAGCATGTAGCAAAGAATTGCTCAGAGAAGTAGTAGAATTAATTTTATACCGGTTAAAAACAGGTTGCCAATGGAGAATGCTGCCCTTACAGCATTTTTTACTACAGAAAGCTTAAGCTGGCAAGGGACTTATTATCATTTCAGAGAGTGGGTCAAAGATGGTTCGTGGAGCAAAGTATGGATTGCTATCCTGTCTGCTCATAAGGATAAATTAGATTTGTCATCTATGCAGTTGGATGGGAGTCATACACCTTGTAAACAGGGCGGAGAGGCAGTGGGCTATCAGGCAAGAAAAAAGACAAAAACTACTAACAGTTTGTTTTTAGCTGATAATCAAGGAAACATGTTAGCTTGTGCTAGCCCACAAGAAGGCAACCATCATGACTTGTTTGATATACAAACTTTATTTGAAGAACTATGTGGAATTCTCACTCAGGCAGGCATTAATTTGAAAGGCCTGTTTTTAAATGCGGATGCAGGCTTTGATTCACAACAATTAAAGCTATGTAAAGAAAAACACATTGAAGCTAACATAGCCCTCAATTCCAGAAATGGTGTCCCTCAAACACAGGAGTATGTATACTTTGATGAAGAGTTATATAAATGCAGAACCGTTATTGAACATGCCAATGCCTGGATGGATAGCTTCAAAGCTTTACTTGTCAGGTTTGAAAAGAAAGCTACTACCTGGGTGGCCCTATTACTGTTAGCTTTCTCAATTCGTTTTCTACGTAAAATCAACCAAAAATCTAAATCCTAAACAGCTTCAATGTATAGCCATAGCAGAACCCATAATAAGTGAAAATTATTTGTCTTAAACATCCTTGTTCCCTTTGATGTATGTCGTATTCCTATCAGGTAAACCAAAGGGTAGTGATATATGCAGGGTAGGCAAAAATTGAACAAAATAAAATAAATCTATACCAAATAAGCTTATTTACCCAACGTTTTGTTTTATGTACGCATATTATCTATAATCTATCAAAAGAAGCTGACAAAACTCCTACTAAAAACATCTAGAATAAAGCCAATTGATTAGAGAGAAAAAGCATATTTATAATTATTTTTCCTACTAATCAAGTTAAAGCCTACCTCTAAAAAAGCGGTGAAAAGGTTATTACACTCTGGGAAAAATTAAATTCATAGAAATATTTCTATGAATTTAATTTTTCTTGAAAATCAGTCAGACCATTTGGGCCGAATATAGTCTCAAATTACTACTGATCAGGAATCTTCCCAGTTCATGTATGTTAAATATATGACCAGAGAAGATTATTCTATTTATTCATAGGTTAGCCATGCAGTAGCAGTTGTAGCTTTGTCTGTACTGAATCGAATCCAACGGGCCTGAAAACTGTCCGGAAAACTATACTCATATGTTTGACCGGCCTCTACCGTTACTTTTTTATAGGACATCCAGGGCCCATGACCAATAGGTTCTACTTCAATATGGAACGTGACAGACTGTTTCAGATCATGTGAAAGCGATAATTTCCGCTTATCATAAAATCCGATCAAATATGGGTCTGAAGGGGTGTTTGCTTTCACTTGAGTATTTTTCCAAGGACCGCCTTTGCCGGTGGGTTTGCCCATTTTCCATAGATCATCAATGACTCCTGCCCATAGAGCAGCTTTACCATCTTGCGAAACTATAATATGCGGGTTATCTTTGCCGGCTTGCGGATCTATACCAGTCATTACAAGCAAACCCCGGTAGCTGGCATAGTCATGGATGCGGAAGCTGTGGGAAGAGACAGGGCGGATTTTGGCAAAGCCATCGGCATTTTCAGCAGGCAGTTCATAAAAGGTACCCATACAATTGAATAAATCTCTTTCCGTAGCAACTTCTCTGGCTATGCGAAGGCTGGCTTTATTTGTCAAGTTGGTAAACGCTTCATTCCCCATTGGAAGCCGCCATCTTCTCCCTAAGTCATCTATTACAAGCACAGAAGAGGAATCTATGGTAACTGCTTGCTGAGGAATGGCAAATTTCTGATTAATAAATTCCAGTGTTTTCGCATCTTCTTTGGGTTCTAGTTTCATAGCTGCACTTAGTTCATAATAGCTACTAGTAACTGTTTGATTGTTGCCATCAAATAGAGTAGTTGCTATCCCCAGCGCCCGCCTGTTATCGCCTAGGCCATACAATAAGCCTCCTATTGCCTGCGTACTGCTCACATCAGCCAATCCAGTAAATATTTGATCTGATGCCGATTTGCGGGTATCGGTATCTGAATAGGAGAAATGCAGGGTAGCTACGGTAGTTATATCTGGTATAGCACGAATCCATTCCCCTTGATCTTTTTCACTAAACTCTACTTGCAAAGCAGTATAGGGTTCTACTTTTACTGAACGTAAAGTTGTAAAGGTACCTTTACCTTCTTTATCTACTTCAAATGTAAACGTTACGGCTTGTTTTCCTTGATTGCTGACCCAAGCCGTACGATTAGGCCATCCGGAAAACAGGAAAGGTTCAGAGGCTACGCCTCCTTTTACAGACTCCTTAAGCCATACAGCACCTGAGGCTGTTGTTGGCCCTAGTTGATCTAGCAAATCAACAGTCGTAAACCATAAATTAGAGTTCGACTCGCCAGGGCCTTCTATATTGCCTTTTACTTTTCTTTTATTCAAGAATTCTTTCTGAGCTGAATCATCACAGCCAAACACCAGTCCATCGTTCCAGCGGGTAAAATCTCCAATCACTTTCAGGTAAGACGAACGGGGGCGGATACCAGATGCATTCGCAGAAGAGAAATTCCCTGGAAACTTCCAGAACATACCGTGCATGGTCATTAGATAGTCTGGTTTTCCGGGGGTGCCTATATCTCGGATGCGGGGCCATTCGGTATTCCAGCCGTGAGCTCCATCGTAACTGTGACTTGCCTTAGGTAAACGGAAAAAGGTCCATTTGCCAGTATCTCGTACACCAAGCAGCACAGACTTATGATCCCAGCCAGTAGCCCATATCGGATCTGATTCCGGATTAGGATTTCCGTAAATTCCGCCTGGCCCGGTAACTTCTACAAACTGGTTGCGCCGCACGAGTTTCCAGTCTTTCCCATTCCATTCGGCTAAGGCGCCAGCTTCGATGTCAAATTGTTTGAGTGCTGCTTGGGATGCTTCTCCGTTATTGGAATACACCATCACACCTTGTCCAGAATAAACACCTTTGCCATGCGCCCCTGGTAACAAAGACCCATGTTGGTTGGTAGAAATATCGTCTTCTTTGGGTTGTTTTACATTGGCATCCTGGTAGAGCATGGTGGTCTGCAAAGTTTTGGCATCTACTTCATAAAATCCCTCTTCCATCGTGGCCACATAGAGCTTACTAGCAGGATCGGTTAAATGGCGGGCAAGTCCGGTATATCGGCCAGGCGCTTCTTTATAAGAAATTACGCGTACATTCCGCTGATCATCTATGGCATAAGGGCCTATGAACAGCTGATTGCTTTCTTTATGGATCATCCGGTTGGCGGGTGTACCACCAGTGCTTTCCGGCCTTACAATCTGCTGAAGGTCTGGGGTAATTTCATACAACTTATCGGATGATCCGTAAGGCAGGTGTGGACCGTAGGAGACTACCCACAAGCGGTCAGCCCAAGGAACAACAGCTCCTGTACCACATTCACCTTCCTTATTGTAATATGCCAGATGTGGATAAACACCGCTGATCAGAAAAGGAGTTTCCGGAGATTTTTTTGCCGCTTCTTTAGGTTTGTCCGTTTTACAGGAAATAATAGCTACTACTATGGATAATATCCAGGGGGTAAACCGATTTTTCAGCATTTGTATAAAATGGTTTTAAATAGAATTTTAGATATATAAAAAGTAAGCTGGTTGAAGTGTTGCAAAGGACGTGTCATGAGCCGGTGTAGAAATTTACTTCTAAAAAGTCTCCATTATCTTTCACATCTATACAACTTCCCTCAATAGCCTGGATTCTGAGTTAAGCCAGCATTCAATAACCTATCTGCTGCCGGGATAGGCCAGAAGTACATCCGGGATTCATCAAAGTCATAATCTTGCAGCAAACGGGCATACTTATTGGTAATCAAGGCATCTGAATTAAAAATAACTACTCCATCCGGATCTATGTCTGGTAGAATCATATTATTGAAAGGCCACTGGCTCCGGATCTGGTCTGTTGGATTAGGTAGGCCAAGGAGTTTTCTGTCAGTAGCTTTTTTGGCAATCCGCCATCGGATCAGGTCCTGGTAGCGCAAGCCTTCCAGCATAAGTTCCACCCGGCGCTCTCTTCTGAGCCTGGTTCGCAGCTCTGCCTGTGCTAATTCGGTAACCGCCGGATAAGCTACAGTATTGGCTACTGTGGTGCCATAGGCTCTGGCTCTTACCTGATTGATAGCGTTCTGAGCTGCCTCTAAATTTTCGTTTAACTCGATTAAGGCTTCTGCATACATCAATAGTACGTCGGCATAGCGGAGAATAATGATATTGGGATCAGCGAGGCGGGTATCTGCCCAGGTTTGATCTATGCCTTTTTTCCATAGAAATCCGGTAAATGAAGCAAAATTAGCTACTGTTCTAGAGTCATTGTTATTCACTAGGGTTCGGCTCAGAGTGTTTAATGTTCTGATAGAATCCGGGTGAGGTTGATAAATGTAGCCTAACCAGTCGGTGCCAAACTCCACAATGGTTTCCTTTAACCTGGGATCTCTGTTATCAAAGGGGCTAAGCGGATTATATAGCGGAGATTCATCAATCGGCAGTCCATCCGAACTTTCGAAAATATGTACAGCCTCCCAGGTGGGTAATTGAGCTCCGAAACCTCCGGCATTGCGGGGTAAAAAGTCTCTGGTAGCTGTATTATCCAGAGTCACGTTAAATGTGAAGGATTGTGGTACAAAATAAATCATCTCTTTACTGGCTGCTCCGGCTTTCAGAAACAGATTGCGGAAGTTGGGATCCAGCTGATATATACCTAAATCTATCACAGCTTTAGCTGCATCCCGTGCTATAGCAAAATCATTATTATAGAGGGCTATTCTGGCTTTCATGCCTAAGGCAAATCCTTTTGTCGCCCGGTTCTGATTCTCATTGGGTAATACCTGTGCGGCTGCATCTAGCTCGTTATACACAAATTGTAATACTTCCACCTGTGGGGTTCTTGCCAGGTTCAGGGCATCGCTTACATTGACTGATTTGGTAATCAGGGGTACATCGCCAAACTTAGTTAACAATATGCCATAGAAATACGCCCGGATAGCTCTGGCTTCTCCCTCAATCCGGTTATAGACACTCTCTTCTACGTTTGCTTTTGCTTTTGGCATTTCTTCCAGTAAGGTGTTGGCCCGCTTAATGCCATCGTATAAATCTCTCCAGTAGCTGCCTGAAAGCGCTGATTCTGAATTGAGCGTGGCCCTGGAAATGTCGTTATCTACCCCTCCGCCACCCCGGTGGTGCATATCATCTGTCCAATAATCGCGGTCTACTTTCCATAAATTCAGGGCATACAGACCATTGAGTCCTATCTCCAGTTCCTTAACATTGCTAAAGAAATTGCCGGAAGAGATGGCTGTTTTCGGAGTAACATCCAGGTCTGCACAACTATAGAGGCATAGTAGTAATACACCATATATATATTTTGTATAGCTTGACTTTTTCATGCGCTTAAAATTTAAGGTTTACACCAAACAGGACAGATTTCATAATCGGGTATCCGGAATCATCCACTTCTGGGTCCCATCCGGTAAGAAAATTTTTCTCTAGGGTGATATAATCTCTTAATGAAGCATAAAACCGCACCTGAGATAATTTGACTCTCTCCACTAATGATTGTGGAAGAGAATACCCTAGGGTAATATTTTTCATCCGGAAATAACTGCCATTAAACAGCCAGTAATCGGATACCGCATAGTTGTTTCTTTCCGAGCGGCCGGAGAACCTGGGGTAGTTGGCCGAAAGGTTTTGTTCAGGGGTGTTATCTGTACTCCAGTAGCTACCCAGCAGATTAGCCGATATATTGCCAAATGTTTCGTCGAAGGGACGCACCTGGAAGCCGGCATATCTTCTGGTATGTTTGCCTACGCCATTAAACACCAGGGATAAGTCAAAACCTTTGAAACTCATGGATACATTTCCGCCATAGGTAAATTTGGGTAGGGAAGCCCCCAGCGGTAATCTATCTTCTTCGTTAATAATCTTATCACCTGCATCGGCAAGACCGTCTCCATCGGTATCTATCGTTAACTGGTCCACTATCCATATATCACCAGCGGCGGCATTCGTACCATACGCATCAGCTTCTTCTTTGGTCTGGAAGATTCCATTGGTCTGGTAGCCGAACCATTCATTAAATTCACTTCCTACAATATTGATTTTGGTGCCTCCCTCAGTAGTAAAATCCTTTCTACCTCCTACATTGGTTACTTCACTGCCAACAGTGGAAGCATTCACATTCACCGAATACCTGAACTGGCCGATCATATTCCGGTAACCAGCTTCCAGGTCCAGACCTTTTACTTTCATCGAGCCCACATTGGTCTTGGTATCGTTGGCATAGCCCAAGTAATTAGGCAGATCCAGGGTCAGAATTATGTCCTGTGTATTTTTATGATAGTAGTCGGCAGCAAAGGTCAATTGATTATTAAATAGGTGAATATCCAGGCCTGCATCCACCGTTTTGGTAGTTTCCCACACAATCAGCCTGTCAGCAAGGAAGTCCTGTCGAATACCCAGATTTGAGATGAAGTTGCCATTGTTATAAAACACCACATTGGCCCGTTCAAATAAGTTTTGATAGGGATAGTAGTTAAAAAACTCACTGCCTCCAGTTCTCTCTTCCCCAATGCGCTCATTACCCACCTCCCCATACGAGGCCCTGAGTTTCAAGAAAGATATAAAACCCGGCAAATTGAAATTTTCATTGGTAGCTACCCAACCCAAAGAAACCGATGGAAACAAGCCCCACCGCTTATCTGGTGCAAATCTAGAAGAGGCATCCGCACGCAGGTTAGACTGGATCAGGTATTTACCTTTATAATCGTAGGAAACTCTTCCAAAATAGGACCTGAGGGCGTTTTGCGAAGCAAACTGGGAATTGTTAGCCAGGGCCGGGTCCCCAAAGGTAAGTGAGCGTAAATTCACACTCAACTCTCTGCTGGTGGTTCTCACTTCTTCATAATCAGAGCTAATCTCTTCGTATCCGGCTAATGCGCCGATGCTGTGCTCACCAAGTTTCTTGGTATAATTTATAGTCGCTTGCCGGGTAAGGTTAATAAAGGATGTTTGCCGTTTTTCAAGAGTGGTTGGGTTTTGAGGCCAGAATTGCGAGTTGCTTCCTAGACGTGGAATAAGAGCCGGAGTAGAAAACCGGTCATATAAATTGTAGTTATAGGTAGGAGAAAAGTTTACCCGGATGCTTAAACCTTCCAGCGGAGTAAAGGCAAGGCCAATAACTGCACTGTATTGATTGAATATCTGATCCAGAGTACCTCCTTCCATTGTCTGAGCCAGTGGATTTTCCCCATCTTTGCCTTCTCCCCATTCTCCGTCTGTTCTGATAGCAGAGTAAATGCCGGGATAGCGTCTAGCCAGGGCAATCACCCCATCCTGATTGGGATCCAGGGTATTGGTTCGTTTATAATAGGCATCAATGCTGGCTTCCAGCATCTTGCTTAAGCGCAGATTGATGTTTACCCGGAAGGTATACCTTTCATAGTTCCGGTTGGCATACAATCCGTCTTCTGAAACATAGCTAAGTGAAGCTCTGGTCTTTACTTTTTCGCTGCCCACAGAAAGAGCTACATCATGACGGTGCCGCTGCGTGTTATTTTTGCTCAATACAGCCTTCTGCCAGTCGGTATCCGGATAAAGATCCGGATTGTTGGCATGTAACTGGGCATAATTCTCATTTTCGGTGGTATTGAATATATTTCCGCCTCCATCGTTTCTCGAGCGTTCGTTTGCCAGAATGCGGTAGGTCTGTGCATCGGCAAAGGAAGGAAGCATTGTAGGAGAGTTGAGCCCAAATTCATAATCGTAACTTACCTGTAGTTTTCCTTCGCTGGCTCTCTTAGTAGTTACCAGGATAACCCCTGCAGCGGCTCTTGCACCATAGATAGCCTGTGAAGCAGCGTCTTTTAATACCGTAATGCTTTCTACATCATTGGGATTTACATCATTAATACCTAGGCCAGGTACCCCATCTACAATCACCAAAGGATCATTTACATTTAGGGAAGTTACTCCTCTGATGCGTACTGTAGAGCCTGCACCGGGTTGCCCACCACCTCTGGTAACGGTTACCCCAGCCATTGTTCCCTGCAGGGCATCAGAGAGTTGAAGTGACTGGCGGTCTGCTATACTTTTGCTGTCAATGGTGGCAACTGAGCCGGTCAGATCTTTTTTTTCCTGAGTGCCGTATCCCACTACGACAACCTCTGTTAGTGATTTAATATCAGGATTGAGCTGTACATTAATCGTCGTTTGATCATTAATGGGAACTTCCTCAGTGGTGTAGCCTATGTATGAAAAAACAAGGGTGCCTTTGCCATCTGGAACTGTAATGGCAAAATTACCATCACTATTGGTCGTCGTGCCGGTAGAGGTGCCTTTCAACAAAACGTTTACACCAGGAATGCTTTCATTGGTCTCTGAAGTAACCTTGCCGGAGACCGTTATAACTCTCTTTTGTAAGGTAGAAAGATGTTGGCGCGATAAGTTTTCTATGGCCGATAAGGGTAGGGCTTTTTTTTCTTTTTCAGACATGGTGGGTTGTTTGGGTTCTATTTCCCGGATATGCCCCTGCTCTTGTTGAGTAAGAGGAGAAATTACATATACATTGTTGCTTATTTTTTCATACTTCAGCTTCGTACCGTTGAGCAGGTTGCGTAGAGTCTCTTCCAGGGATTTATCAGAAGGCATAGAACTGATTGTTTTGTCCTCTATTAGTTCCTGGCTAGCCATAATAGATACTTTGTACTTGATTTCAAGTTCAGTTAAAGCTGCTTTTAGCGTTTTGGTTTGCCGGGGTTCTGTCTCTGCAAAGGTGGCTGTCAGCAAAATACCTTTATCTGAAGATAAGTCTTGCCCGGGGGAGGCTCCGGCAATGCAGCAGAGGAATGAGGCTAGCATTGAAAGGTAAAGGTTTTTTTTCATGGTATGGTATAGTTAGAGGTAAAGAATAAATACAATAAGCTACTGGGAGACAATAAAATTGCCTCAGAATAGGTAGTAATAAATCAGATGAATTTTACATATCTATTAGATGTAGATGCCTGAAAGCACTAAGGGCTAGAAATAAATACTTCTTTCCCGTTCCGTTTTACCGATAAACCAAAAGGCTTGGAAATTGCAGCCAGCAGTACATCTACATCCTCTGTTGGACAAGATCCGAAAACTTTCTTCTCTAGGAGTGCCGGATCAGATATGGTTACCTGCAACCCATAGGTTTCTTCCAGAATAGATACAACTTCGGATAATGGCGTATTATCAAAGATGAGTTTATGCTCAGTCCAGGCAGAAGCCAGCTGTGGATTTACCTTTTTTCTCGAGTAGGTACCCTTTTCTGATTCTACTTCTATCAGATCCCCTGGTTGCATAATGACATCAGTATGCTTGTTGTCATTGCCAATATTGAGTTTGACCTTACCAGACTGTAAGGCTACCCGTGTACCGCTTTCGCGTTTGAACACATTAAATGTAGTGCCCAGTACTTCTACAGTAAACTTATCTGCCGTATGGACCAGAAATTTCTGGTGGTTTTTAAGATGTTTTACATCAAAGAAAGCTTCCCCTTCCAACCATACTTCCCGGTTTTCTATGCTACTCCATTCTTTTGTATAAATAAGCTTGCTATTGGCATTTATGGTAACTGTCGATCCATCGGGCAGGGTAATCTTTCGGATCTCTCCATAAGCGGTCTGGTAAGTGGTGGTGTTATTAAATGATTGGATGATCAGCCAAGAGGCAAATGCTACTAGTAATAACGTAATAGCTGCTGCAACCCGGTACCATACAGCTTGCTGCTTCCAATTCCATAGAGGAGTAGTTTTAGAGTTAAATAATTTCTCTTCCAGCGTCTGGTAAGATTGCCGTGCTTGCTGCTCAGAAACAGGTTTCCAATCTACCTGCAACGCCTGCACTAGTACACGGGCTTCTTCCACAGATTTGCGTTGATGAGGATAGACCGAAAGAAAATGCTCCCAGAAAGCATTTTTTTCAGCCGTAGGATGAGCTACCCAGCTACGGAAGTATTCATCCAACACAAAATCTTCGGTTTGAAAGGAGGTATAGTTACTCATCATTCGCAAGGAAGCTAAGGGATTTTCTATAAAGTCTCCGGGATGTAGATTTTGTAGTAGGGTTTTTGAAATTTTTTTTGAATTTTTTTATAGAGACAATTGGCAGGGTATGACTATTTTAAGCTAGTTGTATTTCATTATTGATTGGACGTGTGCAAAATAGTATTAAATCAATGCTAAGCTATACTATAGTAATTTTAGTAAAAGAGCTACAAGAGTTAGCTCTACAGCCAATTTTTCCCGTAATAGTTTAATGGCCTGATAAACATGTGTGCGGATAGATTGGTTACTGATGCCCATGACCATAGCTATTTGTTCATAGTCAAGGTTGTTGTAAAAGCGCAAGTAAATAGCTTCTTTTTGCCTGGCTGATAATTGATTTAATGCACAGACCAGCTTTCGTTTTAATTCCTCATCTCCTAATTCTCTGATCAGGTTTTCTTCAAAGGAATATTCAACAGTAAAATGATAATTATCTGTATATAAATTTACATCCAAAGAAGTCTGTTGCTTTTTAAGGTAACTATATATTTTGTTACGCAGAGCTTTGAGTAAATATAGACGGATGGAGAGAAGGTGAGTAGTACTTTTGCGACGCTGCCATAATTCAGTAAAAATGTCGTGTATGCAATCTTCTACAACTTCTTCTTTGGAGTACAGCCGGATTCCATAATTAATCAGGTATTTGTAATGTTGCAGATAGATATAGGACAAGGCCTCCTTATTACCTGTAGTAAAAGCTTGCCAAAGCTGAGTGTCAGTATACTGAGCGAACATTTTATTCATCTCACATCATATGCTATATATTACGTAATGGGGAAGGCTACTTAAGATTGCAATATACAGTAATATATCTGGGATTACTAGTAGAATATAAATTTATATTACTAAAATCATATTTTGTATTCATATAAGTTCCCTATGGACAACTGAACCATTTATTGAAGTAACGCTCGCGATAATGAAATTATATGATACTATGTCATCTCCATAAGAAAGGAAGTTGTAGCTTTTGGATAATCTCTTCTGCTTATAGGAATACAGATTGAGAGGTAATTAAACCTCCCTTTATGAACAAGCCGCATACAAATACAGTATTGTTATATTTTTACATTAGGACTTGTATCCCAATCTTGTACCATTTATCAGAGTACTGTGCCTAAAAAGGATTGAGTAAGGGAAACAACTTCTTGCGGCCATTCATTGACAAGTAAAGTTTTAAGCTAAACCTTTCTTGTACATAGGAACTTGCTAGTTTTAATTTGTGGAAAAAGCAGGAGGGAGGGGAATAACTTTCAAGGGGCATTGCTCGTGCAAAACGCTTCTTTCGCCTGGCTAAGCCATTGATTTTTCATAGCGAAAGGAGGTAAAAACTTGGTTTTAAAAATTATTTTTTCGGACCTATTTCAGACTTATGGTGTATAACTACTTGACTGACAGCAGACAGTCGAATGCCTTCTAAGCGGTAGGTCTTTGGTTCGAATCCAAACGGAATCACTCTCAAAACCGCTTAAATTTGCGTATTTAAGCAGTTTTTTGTTTTTGAAATTATGCAGTATCCAATAAACTGAGATTTTTTGGTGATGATTTTTTTAATCGAAAAAGGGTGTTTTTGCCCGTTTGGCTATTAACTTTTAAAAACGGTCATTTCTTCTTCAAAAGCATTATCGACACAACTTATCTATCTAAAGTTCCTATCCTTTCAATCTCTTGTTGATTTACCATTGCCAACTTTTTAGTATTAGTAGTGTTGTGCAACAAGCAACCAAACCTACAACAGCCTACCCTGTCTTACCATATAGCTCCACGGCAGCAGGACGGGTTGCGAAGGTTTTTGGTACATTAGGCCATATTAACAATGAAAATACTCAATACCCTAATTCTCTTCTTATTCTCTGTCCTAGCAATAGGACAGCCATCTGATGCTCTAACAGCCGCACAGATTGTAGACTCCTCCCTTTCATTTTGTGGGGGAGAAAAACAAATCGCTCAAATCCATTCCTCAACTATTACCTACTTACTTATTCAACCAGATAAATCAACGGCTATCATTACTGAAAAAAGAAAGACAGGAAACAAATATGTGCAGAGTATCTTGTCGATGACACATGTTCCGCAAACGACCTACTTTGATAGTAAAAAATTAACCAGCGTAAATGGTTCGTCGCTTATTCAAGTTGACGATTTGCAGATGATGGAGGAGATAAAACTAAAAACCTATGCTCAAATCCAATTTGGCTACAAGATGCTTGGCTACCAGCTGTCGCGGCTTGCCGATAAAAAATTTCAAAACTTTGACTGTTATGTGATTACTGCCAAATCGAGCACAGGGTACACTACGATGAACTTTTTTGACAAGACAAACTTCAGATTACTGATGGTGGCCTATCCCAATGGCAATAAGTCCCTGATGATTGATTACACCATTAAAGACAGTGTACTATTCAATTCCTATATTATTAACACCTTCGCTAACTCTGACAACCAACAAGCCTTGCAACTGCAACAGATCGAGTTGAATGCTAACATCTCCGACTTGTGGTTTACTTGTCCTTATACAGATCAAGTATATACTCCAGTTCATATAAAAACAGGAGCATTCGAATCCACCAATGGTGACAAAGTCGTATTTACAAGAACTGAGCAATCCCAGGACTACTATAACGAGCAAGGAAAAGTTATTTTAAGACGGTTTTTAAAGTGGACTACTCATGACACGTATGGGCTAGTAGACGAGAAGGCAATCAGGGATACTAACACTTCAGCTGAATCTGAGATTTTAGTACGAATAATTTCTTGGGATGATAACGAATATGTTTGTCATTGGATTGCTGGTGAATACACTGACACGCAAGACTATAAAGTAAGAAAATAACATGTATCCACCTCCTGAAGTAGCCTTGATTTACGGGTGGTTGCCAAAGTAATTTAGCAGAAAACTGCTAAAGATAATGGCATCCGGATTTAAAACAGAACAAGAAATGTTTCCACTAGTGGAAGGATGGCTAAAAAGCGGCCTGACACAAAAACTGTTTTGCAGTAATCATCGGCTACCGGTACATATTTTAGCTTATTGTGTCGGCAGATACCGCAAATCACAGCCTAACAATGCTACCACAGTCAAATCAGAAGTGATTACAAGCAAAGCTACCAAAGAATTAGTAGCTACAGAGGCTTCTTCAGGTTTTATCTGCCTTAGCCCACTTCCAAGTCCCACACCGGCACTTACTCCTTTAGGCAGTATGGAAGTTGTTCTGCCTACAGGAGCAGTCATCCACTTTCTTCCCTGATACTGGTTGATTACTTATAAGAATTACTCTCCTTATGTTCACCCTAAATGCTTCACAGCGTTTTTCCCCTATGGGCAGGCAGTAGACATGCGCAAACGTTTTGATGCCTTGAGTGGTCTTATCATTAGATCTTTATCATATAGCTGCTCATCTTTTAGTAGTTGCCCTGATTGTATGTGTACTCATTTAACTCTATCACTGGGTGGTTTTTATAAAAAAGGCGCTAGGCCAGGTAAATGCCTATCTGAAAAAGCTAGAAAAACGACACAATCTGGAGTTATAAAAATGGACTTATTTTCATCGTTTTCATATTGTTGGATATAGTTGCTAGGGCACAGCAAAAAGATACTTAAAAGCCTAAAGTCTTGGCAGTGAGAAAGCCTGCAGAAGACGTTTACATATTGGCTTTGAAGTGCTAAAGGCTGTGAGTATGAAAGTATCCGTCAAATTCATTACATAAGCTTAATTTATCCCTTCTATTACTTTTTGCTCACTATACTTATTAAGAAAAAATAAAAGTTTAAAAGGTAAGCATTGGTTCATCCATGATGCAATAATACTTACGGCTTTTTCTTAAACATTGCAAAAAATCAAATTAATTTGAAACATTTTTATGAAAAATTTTACCCATTTAATTTTTTTACTATTAGTAACGTTTTCTTTTGGCTGTGCTGGAAATTACAAAGCAATAAGCCCTAAAAAGCTCGAATATCATTACACTGAAGAAAATGGAGGTGTTAGTTTGTCTTATCGCTATGATGTATTATCTCTGAAAGGTAACAGACGTTATGCTAAAAAAGAGGACAAAAGAGATATCAAGGTTGTTGCTGTAAAAGTGACCAATAATACAGACACCACACTGAGTTTTTCACAAGACCTTAATTGGGAACAAGGCAATAGAGAAATCATTCCTCTAGATCCGACAGTTGTTGGAAAAAAAATCAAGCAAACGGTTCCTACTTACTTGTTTTACTTGCCTTTAACACTTACGTTGAGTACTACAACGCTTCCCATTGGAATTCCTATTGCTGTAGGTAATATGATAGTGGCAGGCTCATCAAACAAAAACTTCCGTGAGGAGCTTCACCAATATAATTTATCAGGTAAAAAAATAGAGCCTGGACAAACGGTATATGGCATTATATCTATAGATGCTACTCAGACAGCACCCATAAGATTAGTACGCAAAGAATCGATAATTACCCAAAGATAGTCAGCAGCTTTCTTTGATTAGTACCACAGCCCCGTGTTGTTATTCGCCTTTATGTTGTAAGCCTTCAAGCTAGGAAAGGTGGGTGTACTAAGACGTACGGTTGCTTCCATACTACTTATAGTTGCTTGGAGGAGTGGATACCTGATGCATTCTGTAGTAGCCGGTTTGAATGGCGCTGAGAGGTGAGCTTTGCGGTATTTTGCCCCCCGATACGGCATCAGATGTAGGGCAAGTGCATGTTTTTTGCTAAACTTTTTTGGATGATACTGCTTGCAAGACATCCTTCCACTGAGGGAAACATTTCTTTTTCAGTCCGCATTTGTGTCATCGTTTTCTCCTAATTTAGGATTGCGGATTACCACATATCAAGGCTGTTTCACCGGACGCATACAATAACATGGCCTAACATCGGCTAATTCGGCAACTAGGCTGCCTAAGCGCAAGACTCCAGCTCAAAGCCATAGTTGCCTTTAGCGATGTTCATTCTATGCAAGTGAATTTGAAAAATAAATCAAATAGTATGAGGGCAAAATACTATCCGAATGGTTCGCATATTGTAGGACATTTATTATTTGCTATGTCTGTTGCTCCACTTTTTAAACTTTCTGGAAATTCAGATGCTACTATTTTAGAGTTGATCGGTTTTGAGTTATTCGCCATTGGTTTGATTTATTTGTTAATAATGCCTGGGTGTTGGGATGTATATGTAGAGGAGGATAAAGTCATCTTCCGTAATGATTGGAATGTGCTATGGCGTAATGAATGGAGATTTCCCTTAAAGGAGATTATCAAGATAGAGATCATAAAAATAGATTCAGCAGGACCTGGCATCCGTATCATTACACATGATAAAACAGAAAGATTTTATTCGCTAGGCTATGACCGAACAGATGAGTTTACTCAGCATATGAGACAGCAGGGAATAAAAGTAGAATCCTATAGAAAAACAATAAAACTTGCATAGAACACCGCATATAGAACGCCAATTGTGCCGCCAAAGCGCAAGGCTACAGCAAAAGGCAACTATTGCATATATGCTTGGCTCGTTAGCGGAAATTAAATCTAATTTACTATGTTAAAAAACTACTCCTTTTTAGTCATTCCAGCGCTGTTCCTCATTGTTTTAACTTCCTGTAAGAAGGAGGGAGACCCTCCTGTTTCAGCAGAAGAAAAGAATGTGTGGGTTACCAAACCCAGCTTTCCCGGCACGGGTCGGAAGGAAGCGGTCAGTTTTGTGATCGGGGATAAATTATACTTAGGAAGTGGGTTTGGAATGGAAAATAATGCCCAGCAATTCCTACGGGATTTTTGGCAGTATAATGCCTCCACCACTTCCTGGGTCCGCATAGCCGACTTCCCAGGAGGGGTCGTGGGTCAAGCCATCAGCTTTTCGATGAACGGAAAAGGTTATTTGGGACTTGGCTATCGCTTGGATTGTCCTCCCGCGGGCGGTATTTGCGATCACGTCTACTACCGAGATCTTTGGGCCTACACCCCTCAGACCAATTCCTGGGAGAAAGTGGTTACTTTTGACATAGGTGAGTTTGATTCCTCCCTGGGTGGAACGGCCTTTGTCATCGGCAACAAGGCCTACATTCAGAACCGAAATAACCTCTGGGAATTTGATCCGTTCACCAATACCCTTACTCCCAAGAAGAATTTGCCGGATATCCTACATTATGCCGTTAGCTTTGCCATTGGCGATAAAGGATACATTGGGACAGGATTCAATGGTTCTTCGCATAAAGAATTGTATGAGTATAACCCCACCACTGATCAATGGACGCAAAAAGCCAGTTTAGGAGGAGGAGCCCGTTATGGAGCTGTTGGGTTTGCCTTGAACGGGTTGGGATACATTGGCGGGGGCATCGAAGGAGAATATACCAATCAGGGCACTTACAAAGACTTCTGGCAGTATAACCCCTCAGCCGACTCCTGGAAGAAGGTGGAGGATTATTCGGGAGAGGGAAAATTCGAGGCTATAGCTGATGTGGTCAATGGGAAAGCCTATGTTGGCACGGGGGATAATAGAAGTAGCAGCAAAGTTACCTTTGAGAATGATTTTTGGGAGTACGTTCTTAAGTAAGAACAACTTCCGCTAACAAATAAGGCTTCATGTGGTCGGCACGACCGGACATGAAGCCGGTGTTGCACGGAACCGGGCTGGTTTAGGGTAGTTTTACTATGGGGAAAGCATAGGAAAAGGGCAACCTTGGCAAGTCTTATGAGGAAAGCACTTTTGCAGCAAAAAGTGCTTTTTAGTTATCGGGGTAATTCAGAGAGACCCTGAGCAACCGATACAAAAGGAAAATAGGCTTGTTTTGGACGGCTATTCTTGCTAGGAAAGGCAATAGCCGAACCACCTTGCTTTTGGAAAGCAGGCAAGCCCTCTCAGACAGCACTGGTCTGAAAGAGAAAAGTAGCTAAGCTCAGGTCCCTACCTGAAAGGGCAACTGCTCTGTGGGTCCGGCTCTGGTGAAGTAGCCTATAATGACCATCGTCGGTGTGTTGCAAGCCGGACAGCAAAGCGGATCTACATTTAACTTTTCTTTGGCTTTCTGCTTTTTTTCTTCTGGAGTTAAAGTCACCAAACATTTTCCAAAGCTTGCCATCAGCGAGGGCAGGGCAGAGACTTTGGTTTTTGCACTGAGAAACCCAAAGTGGCGTATGCGGACAAAACCCTTCGGGAGAATATGCAGGGAAAAACGCCGGACAAACTCTAGGGCAGTCAACGTGAGTTGCTTTTTGGCTCCTTTTTGCCGGTAATCTTTGTAGGCGAAGGTGACTTTGCCATCCTGATGGGACAGCAGGCGGTGATTAGAGATGGCAATCTTATGGGTATATCTACCCAGATATTCAATCACCTGCTTAGGGCCAAAGAAGGGCCTTTTGGCATATACTACCCACTCTTTTGAAAATAAGGGGATAAAGAAGCTTTGCCCTAGGGTTGGAAACTGTTTTCTTATTCCTTTAACAAACTTAGCTCGAAAGACCTTGCTCAACGCTTTAACAGGAAACGGACCAGCAGACGTTGTCAGCATCGGGTCCTGAAACTTTCCTTGGCTTCTGGCCCTTTTCCATTTCCCACTGCCGGTGATGCCGCCACCGGGCACGATGCAATGCAGATGGGGATGGAGCGAGAGGTTCTGCCCCCAGGTATGTAAGATAGCGATCATAGTGGATCAAACTCGATCCACTTGCTTTGGCACTCAGATGTTTAGGGTCTGCCGCAAAGGTTTGTATGGTCTGCCAGGCAGCTTGAAAAAGCAGGTTGTAGACTTTTGCCGGATAGGCAAGGGCTAAGGGGTTGATGCTGTCAGGTAAGGTAAAGACTACATGAAAGTAAGAGACAGGCAACAATTCTGCTTCTCTGGAAAGCATCCACTCTTCTTTCTGCAAGTTCTGGCATTTAGGACAATGCCGGTTGCGGCAGGAGTTATAGGAAATACGTAGTAATCCACACGCTGAGCAGGCATCTAGATGTCCACCTAACGAAGCGGTTCGGCATCTTGCTAGCGCATCTAAGGTGCGTAATTGATAGGAATTGAAATGCGTAGAGTTACAAAGAGTAAGCCAATGGCTTTGCAGGAGCTGAGCTAGTTCAAAAGCCGGCCTCACGATTGATAGAGCGTGTCTAAGGGGCAATGAGACAGCACAGGTTTGATACGGGCAATGTGCAGGTAGACAAGGGTGGTTTCAATAGCTTCATGGCCAAGGAGTTCTTTGATAGAGAGGATATCGATGCCATCTTCCAGCAAGTGAGTGGCATAGGAATGGCGCAGGGTATGGACACAGATAGGTTTGAGAATCTTTGCTTTTTTGACAGCTTCTTTCAATGGCCACTGCACACCTCTTTCCGATAGGGGAGAACGGTAGTCTTTGCCATTGAACAAGTAGTGTCTGGGTCTTTCTGCATCCAGATAGGTTTTGATTCCTCGGCATAGCATCGATCTCAAAGGCACGTAGCGGTCTTTACGTCCTTTTCCTTGGCGGATGTGGAGCATACCCCGGTCTAAATCCACATCTTTGATCTGCAGGTTTCTCACCTCGCTGCAACGCAGGCCACAGCCATAAATGATAGCCAGTAAGAGGCGGTGTTTTAAAAGCGTAGGGGCTTTAAGCAAAGCCTTGACTTCGGCTTTGCTCAAGACAGCCGGCAGCTTTTTATCCCTTTTGAGAGAGGGCAGTTCAATAGCCCGTTCATCAAGCCCCTCTAGGCGGAAGAGAAAGCGCAGGCCATAAACAGCATGTTTGAAATAGGAATCCGAAGGAGCTTTTTGGGACTTGATCAAAAACAGATAGTCCTCAATCTGTTCGGCATCCAGGGCTGTGGGCAGGCAATTGTAGTGCAGGGCAATATGAGCCATGTGCCGGCTGTAATTTTCCAAGGTGCTTAGGCTTTTACCTGAAATGACCATCTTTTTTTCCAGGCGGTTGTACAGTTCTGCGAAACCTGCTACATTTAAACAGGCTCTGGCTACAAGGGTAGCCTCATGAGTGTGAGAAGTTTGCATAAGTGTTGGTTTACTTTTTTGCAAACTTCTCTATTTACTCTGCAAAAGCTACCGTAGGTTTAGTGCAACATCGGCCACAACCGGTCAGCACGCTGCTGAAGCGCAGTGCTAACGCATCGAGCCACGCCGCTGGGTGGCTTTGTTCCGAAATCTATGAGTAAGTCAAATGTTTTTAGCTATATTTTATCCAATTTCTCTACATACGGTGTACCTCTTTTGACCACAGCTACAATCTTATGCAAGAGCTTATTCTGGACAGCATTCAGTACACTCATTTTGGGCTTGCCTTCTGCCACCTTTCGCTTAAAATACGCTTTCAGTTCGCCATTGTATTGGATACTATTCATCGAGACCAGGTGCAAGATCCGTTTGAGTTCTTTGTTGGCAAACTTGGATACCCCTGTTTTGCCAAACACACTTGTGCCACTTCTATACTCGAATGGAGCTACCCCACAATAACAGGCAAGTTTTCTCCCATCTTCCATTTTAGTAAAGCCCTGGGTGTAAACCAGAAGGGTAATAGCTAAAACTTTACCCACTCCTTTAATAGAAGTAACTAGATCGTACTTTTTCTTTAAGGCTTCATCTTGCTCGATAAATTCACTGATCTTTTCTTCTACCTGCTCTAAGCTCTTTTCTAATCCACGAATCGCATCCCGGTTAAGCTGTTGTATGGTTTTACCGGAAGCAGTATCGACAGAAAGTAATTCATTGACAGTGGTTTTGATACTTTTTAATGCTTTTAGTAGCCGGTTACGACTGATCTGTAAGTCTTTCAACTTTTCCAGTGTTAGTCCACTTAGATTCACTAAAATGGCTTTGTCTTGATGTAGGAAAGCATATTTGGGAATGCGTGTGAATCATTCTCGATTCACTTGAATCTATTTTATCGTCTTTTCCTCTGGCAAGGCCAATACTGCGCTTCATTTGCAAGGGTGTTTCTAACCAGACAGCGACTTGCCTACTTAACAAGTAATGGACCAGTCTTCTAGTGTATAATCCGGTATGCTCCATACAATAGAGTGTATCGGACTCAAGTTCACAGCCATATTGTTTTAACCAAAGTTTCATCTTTTGAAAACCTTGCATATTATTGTTGAATTTCTGATAGCAGAGTTGTTTATCTGCTACTCGGATCAAGCATACATCTAAGCTCTCCTTAGAAATATCTGTGCCTATGATAAAAGCATAAGTTTGAGGGTGAGCAAATGTGTTCATACTGTTGAAAGTAATAGTGAGACATGCATCGAAACCTTGATACTGGGCCTGGAAACCCGAAAATCTATATGATTCTTTCTCACAGAAAAAACGACCGGACTGAATCGGACCATAGGACCTGACCGCCTTATTAGCGCCTAGTGCACCGGCCGCCTATTTGTGGATAAGATGGATAACCCTTCGGGTTACCCACTTACCCACAAATGTTACAACAATGGTTTTTATTGTATCAATCTCTTTGAATTGTTATATTGACCTAATCTAAAGATTGGTGGCAAGTAAAAACAGAAATATAAAAGCAAGTCTAATGACTGTAAAATAGTAAAAAAGATAAAAGCATGCTGCTAACTATTGTAATAGGAGTTATTCTGTATACTGTCTTTTTGCAAATAAAGTCAGAGTTGAGTATCGTTTCTTCAATAATCTACCCATCACTTCACTTAGTTATTTGTTGTTTTTTGACATTAGCTTCAATAGTATCCTTATTTTATATCGATTATGATCAAGGAGACAAATATTTAAGAAGTATTCCATTAGTAATATTTCTTCTTTCTCTGCTAATCTACCGACATTGGATTAAGTTAAAAATAAAGCAACTTGTTGACAGTAACGCAAACTATTTGTATACCTACAGTACCTATCTATTTGTGTTGGCTTTCGCCCTCTTCTTATATATGCCTGATGGCATAAATGGGCGCAAACTCTTCTATACTGGCATCAAACCCATAATTTTCAGAACCTAGCCATAATTCCAGATGCTCTAATTGAGGAAGTTGTGCGTTACCTATTTCTCTAATTACTGCGGTGGGTAAACCGCCTGTTTCTATTATTAGTTTATTCAACTGGTTATGCGAAAGTTTTCCTAAGCGTAAGCCTTCGCCACCTCTTATCTGAAAAAGTTCAAGTTTAGGAAAAGCTGTAAAAAGTGGTTCTACATTGCTTTGCTGAATCCAGGAAATTTCCTGCTCTTCATACGTAATATCACCTATAAATAAAGCAGTAAGGTTAGACAAAATGTCTTTGTTGACTACTAGGCTATCCACAACAATGCTTGAGTTAACCGAACTGTCAAAATCATATGCCCCTATAATGAGTTCTTTTACCTGCGAAGCATTCGGGTGTTGACAAAAGCTTTCAATTAGCCCGGTGATTGATCTACCTTTATCAAAATCTTCATAATCCAGGCGTAAGCGGTATACAACTTCATCCAGTTCAGTAATACCTTCTGCAGCAGAAAAATCCACAACCGATTTGCCATTAAAAGTTTCAAGATTGTCAGAAATAGTCATATTCAGATTAAATGTTTAGGTTGAGTAAGTAAATTATAAAAATATACCACAGGATTAGAAGAATACTGGCTGTTATTTATTCAATTATGCCGTTAAGAGTAGGTACTCTTCTTTACCTATAACTTTCTTTTCAAGAGTTGTAATCACAGTTTGTAGACTTGCTGTAGATTTCCAAACGCTCAGTTGATGGATAATTGTTGTATTTCGGATAATAGATTTATTGAGTGAAAGTATTTCCAAATAAAGTTGGAGGAGTTTTTTATGATTGTGGATAGGTGTGTCCAGAAGTTGGGTAAGTAAAGCGGTAATCATGTTTTCTAATGCTTTAGTATGCTTTCCTGAAATACCCATCATGTTACTGTTTATCAAATCTATCAACCGTTTCAAAGGGGCAAATTCAATGCTTTCATGCTTACCCAGAATTTCACCTACCAGTTCACTATTGATTGAATTCTTATGTATGCCTTCCACCCAGATGGCTGCGGCATAGGAGCGGACTGTTTTATCGGAATTCAGCATACAAGCGGCTACAAATAGATGGGCCATTTCACCAAATTCTTTCCAGATACCCAGTAAGCATTCCAGCGTGTTAATGAGCAATTTTGTGTCTCCTGCTTCTCCATAGCTTGGATACTTCAAGCATTTGTTCGCAATTTGTGCAAGTATAGGCTCAGGGTTATGAGGAATAAGTAATAGCAACCTTTTAATGTCATTGTGCTCTACCGACAGATATTGATCCTTGATCTTCAAATGCTCATAAAATAACTTTTCATCTTCACTTTTAGCAGTGAAAAATTTAAGAATTGTGCTCAACCCTATTTGTCTCTTACCGGTAGCCTTACTGTCTATCTCCAATAGTTTTCTTGTATCATGCACTAGTACTGTTTTCCGGTTTACATAGTCATATCTATCATAAGTGTAGGCCTCAACATACGTTTTCCAGGAATGCTGACCAGACAGAAAATTTCTTGATAACTCTGTGCAAGTGAAATGAGCAAACTCCTCGTGTGTTTTTAGAGGAGATTTGGTAAGGGCAGCAACCATCCACAGAACTTGTTGTGTAAGTGGCCCATGTGGTCGGGATTCTCTTACTAATAGAAATTTAATCAGTTCTCTGTATTCACCTGAGAGCTTACTTGTAGCTTCCTGTAATGCTTCTTCCATATTCTCAAAAGCACATCTGGAAAGGGCGATCTGAAAGTCTATTGGCTCTGGCACTACTCCTTTGTTCTGGTACTGGCTTAACCGCTTAATCAATGCTACCGGAGCAATCCATCCTGGCGTATGCGTTGGTGTAGACAAAAGTGGTAATGTACTGCCTGTTATAATCTTAGCTAATGCAGCTAACAGTAACTGTTTGTATGGCTCATACATCGTATCATTATTGTATGTCTTCCAGTCGTGTAATTTGCCTATTCTCAAATTATAGAAGGACCATTGCTTGAGATAGCCTTCGTCTTTAGCCGTATATTTTGAGTGAAGTTCCTGGATTGATTTTGTCTCATGGGGATATTTCTTAACTAACCATCTTCCATAGTCAATAAAGAATGTAGCCAGCAGGTGATCCAGGTGGCCACTTGTACTTTGCCAACCTTCTAAAACTATCTTATATGCCCTTTGAAAAGCAGAAGCTAACTTGGCAATGGCATCGCCTTTTATCTCATTTTGTAAATTAATCAGTGCAGCAGGTAATACATCCACATGAAACGATTCGTTGTTATCAAAAGCCTGGCTAACCAGGTAGATCAATTCATCTATAGTCTCAATTGGCTTTATCTGATTTTCTTCGCTTATCTGCACTATAGGCTGGAAAGATTCGGGTAAGCTTAGTGGAGAATCTGGTTCTGCTACGTTTTGGTGGAGGAAATGCTTAAGTATAGTTCTAGGTGTAGAGAGCATGGAATCATAATAAGGAAGTAAAGCAACTTGCAACTCAGTGTAAGAGCTATCCCCATATTTCTCAATAATAGCGGCCGCTTTTGTTTGTAAGTCTTCTTCTCTATGGATAAATACTTGGCTAGAAACTAAGCATATTTGCTCTCTACTACCGGGATGTTTTTTTGCTAACTTTTCTAAAATACTAAGTGTAGCAGATAGAATAGTTTTTGTTTTGGAAGAAAGCAGCAGGGGCACGTAATCTAAAAATCTCTGGCTATCAAATCTTGCTTGTTGTGCTAATATTTTACAATACTGCAAGCTTGTGGTAATGGGTTTGCTATGGGGAGAATTAAAGGTAGCAAACAGTTCCACTTGTAATCCTATTAACTCTTCTTTATCAGGTGCTAAAGCAGTAAATAATTGAGCAAACCAGCCGGATAAAGTTTTATTGAAGTTTTTACAAGTAGCCAGTAAAGATTCTTTAAGTAATCTCTGACGGTCTATTTTTCCTTCATCAGATAAGCTTATCAAGGTAAAGATCCAGCTCGTTTGGTCACTAACTAATTCCTGATCAAACCGCATATATCTATTACTCCAATTAATGTTTGACTCAAGCTCAAACAGATACCAGATGTGCTCCTTAAGTGTGACTTCACTAGCAAGCAGATGCTCAGGTTTGTATTGCCAGTCATTTTTATTGTCGCTTCGCTCATAAATACTTTGAGGAAGTACTTTCACAAGTAATTCTTTTTGTGGAACGATAAAACCTTTATCTGCTAGTTCCATTAACCGTTGGTAAGTCAACTGATAGTGCATAAAATTGGCTTGTCTATAGCCATTGATGTAGCTGCTTAGCCAATCCGGGCAATACCATTCTAGTATATCTTCCAACATACGATTGTTCAGAATATAGCCGAATGTATCATGTTTTTTGTAGTCAGTATAATTGAAGCATACAAAAGCGGCTATTCGTAAAATTTTTTCTTGTACTGGAGATGCTTTTCGTGTATAAGAGTTTAGACTGAGAATAATAGCTGGCCTATACTCAAAATACTCCTTAGATAGTGTCTTAATATGCGGTACTAGTTCCTTTTTCTGAGCAGACGTCAGATCTTTTAGCAACGCAGGTAATTTTTGTTCCTGCTGTTTTTCTAACAGGGAGGTAAATAGTTCGAGAAGGGTCATAAGAGATACAGAGGATTTGATTAATTGATTAGTTTTTTCTTAACAGCCAGCAGGTGTTTACATACACCTCTTTCTCCCTGATGCTTGCTGTACCAGGTGCAGGTGCATCTTTCCTGATCTCCTTCTAAAACCACTACATGCTTTACACCACTTCCCTCCACATTAGCTTCAACCCTGGTATCTGTCCTGGAAAGGATTTCCACTTTTCCTTCTTCCAGCAATTTCTCTGCTTCTTTCAATCTAGGATTTAAGCTCAAAATCCTTCCCAACTTATAAGGCAATCTTCTATAGAAAAAATGATTCTCATCCAGGTCGTACCCTAATAAACCCATCGCAGACAGACGGCTAGTTAAGTTGCCTACGGTTTTTAAATCTACACCTTCATTGATAGCAAACAGGGTTGAATTGAATGCTTGATTAATATAGCTGTATTTATCAATTGCATCTATCCACTCATCAGGGACATCTTCTATAAGTGATTCAAGTGCAGCGCCTTCCCCTGAAAATCCCCGCCAGGCATCTCTGGAGATCGATAAGCAAAAGCGCACATTTCCAAAATACAATTGCCAGTTGGTAGATTGCATATCAGGATGGGGAAATACACAGAGCTTATCAATATGAGGCAGCAGCGGTTCCAGCAGCTTTAACCTGTGCGCACCTCCAATACATACTGAGTAAGTGGATTTTACAGGTGAGAATACCGGTGTGTTTCCACGCATCTGCAGATAGTAATCTGTTTTAGGTTTACCATTCGGCATGCTCTGAAAAAGCTGAAGGGCTTGTATGCGGTTAAATGAAAGTACTTTTTCAGACTGGGATAGATAGAGTTGTACAGTAGTGAGACCTTTTATCCACTTAGTAGGCAATGGCACTTTCCGCTCCACTACCTTCATATTCTCTTTATGCAAGGAGACTTCTTTCTTACCTACTGAAAGCATTACCCGTTCATTTTTTTGAATGGTGCTCAAGGCTGAGAGCATGGGCTGGTTAAAATCTACGTTAGTAGTACCGTTTTCTAAGAATTCTCCATCATAGCCTCCTGGCAATACATCTACTCTAGCATACACTCCAGCGCAATGGGAGAAACCCTCAAACCTTATTTTCTCATTTCCTGCTGTTACAATCGGGTCTTTCAACATAGCTAGTTGAAAAGGAGATAGACTAAAGCTTGACTTAACAACTGTAGACAGGGTTATTAAGCATCTGGCTGTAATGTATGGGTCCGTTAAGCTGCCCCAGAAAAAACATGGAATTTCTTTTTTTTCTACTTCGCTGTATTTAGCCAAAAATAGTTCATCCTGTAGATGTGCTTTTTGTAAAGAGGAGGGTTGATGATAAGAATAGGTAAGAGTTTCGGACATAAGTAACAAGTTTATTTCAACAGTAAGATAAATTCAACTATATACAACAAAAGTTAAATAAGAGAGAACATATATGTGAATTAACTCATATTATAAGCTTTTGAGAGTTAATGTGAGCATAAATAATAGGTATAAATATACAAAAAAATAATATAATACAACAAAATTGGTATAAAATATTTACGCGTATACATATATTGATGTATAATTAGCAAGGCTCACTTTAAGTTTCCATATGTATTTCTTGCCAGGGAATTAAATGTGCCATTTATTATTTTTCCTGTATTTTGAAATGTTGAAATGAGGCTTTTTAATTCTTAATCTAAGAGTGTAAAGCTTTTCTGATATACTTGATGACTAGTATTTACAGCTTTATTCTTCGTCAAATGGTAACCCAAACCAACCTGATTTTGATTGAAATAAATGTAAGGTTTTAAGAAAAGTAGCAATTTTCATGAGGATGAAATGCTTTATTTTTGGTTTCACCGCAAAAAGTAACAAATGCTTCTACTTGTTTTTCTGTTCTGTTTCCGAAAAAACAATAGGAGTGAGCTGATGGCAAGTATGTTGTCATTTTTGTATCACTATTAGTGTCTGCTATGAAGTACAATCCAGGATTACATATCCTTGCAGAAATTTACACGGATCAATATGCCCTACTAAGGGATTTTGAGCCTGTTAGAGCATTGTTTATAGATAAAATTCAGCAGTATGGTCTTACGAGTGTAGGCGAAGTATTTCATAGCTTCCCGGATGCAGGCTTTACAGGTGTTATTTGTCTCACAGAGTCACATATTGCTATTCATAGCTGGCCTGAGTATGGTCTAGCTACTTTTGATATATACTTGTCTAACTTTAAAAAAGACAATGACACCATTACCAGGGCTCTATTTGAGGATACACTTGCATTCTTTAAGACTACTCGCCATACACAGGAAGAAGTGAAGAGGTAGTGTTGCAAAATATAAGTATATGCCAGTAAGTTCGCTCCATTGTCCGGTTTGTGCCAAACAGATAAATTATAAAACTTCTGTTTCTTCTATACTTATTTGTCCTGGATGTGTCTGCTCTTATCAGAAGTCAGAGGGTACAGCTCAGTTTTTACAACAGGAAAAAGCTGTGCTTGAAGATATGTCTCCTTTGCGATTAGGCACAATGGGTCAGTTTGAAGACAAACCATTTGAAGTGATCGGTCGGATACAATATAGCTTCGAAAAATTTTACCGCAACCTATGGGCAGTATTGTTTTCTGAAAGGGCGTATGGCTGGTTAGCGGAAGCTTATGGAGACTATATGATGCTGCAACGCAAAGAGTTTTTACTCAATGCATCGGTCGTTGCAAAGTTAAAAGCAGGCAGAACGCTTGAGTTGCCAGATAACAAAAGCTATGAGGTAGAGCGGGTAGACATAAACGAGACTATATACATGGAAGGAGAGTTGCCTGAACATAGTAAAGAAAATATCAGATTTACGAGTGTAGAACTGAGCACAGATAATCATCAGAAAGCACTTATTCATTTGCTTGCTCACTACAAGACGACCGTTTATACCGGCCAACTAGTGCCATTTAAAAGATTTAATTTTAAACACTTACGGGATCTGCGTGACTGGATTTAAATTAACAAGCACCGAAACATTGCCTTCTCCGGCAGTAATTACTTGTAAAGGGTGCTCAGCTACTATACATATTAGAGCTTACCTACAAACGAAGTATGTTGCCTGTGGCTCTTGCAGAAAGCTTTATACCCTTACTTCAACTGACCACTGGAGCACGCTGACGAGCTTCAAAAAAACGACTACCAGCCCCTACCTGCCCGTAGGAAAAAAAGGAAAATTGAAAGGAGTGGTATATGAAGTTATCGGATATATCCAGTGGAAGGAGGTAGGGCCGGATTATTACTGGAATGAGTATACTTTATTTAATCCGGTGTATGGCTATGCTTTTTTGAATGAGTACAATGGGCACTGGAACTATATTGTACCTACGAATATCTATCCAAAGGTAAGTGACAGAAGCATGGAGTTTGACTTTGACTCCCACTATTACCACTTATTCCTCAAATACAGAGCTACTCCGGTTTTTGCAGTTGGAGAGTTTGCCTGGAGTATTACAGATACCCGTACGGTCGTAGAAGAGTTTATTGCCCCGCCTTATTTGCTTGTTAAGCAGAAAAAAACGGATAGTATTACCTGGTTTCAAGGAGAATATACAGAGCCAGAACAAATTCGGGAGGCATTTTCTATAAAAGCTCCTGCACCAGAAAAAATAGGCATTGGTGCAGCTCAGCCTATGCCGTTTGCTACGGATATATCATCCCTGAAAATTTTTTCGATTGTGGCAGTATTGCTTTTAACTATTATTCACTTCTTTATTACTTTCAATGTTAAAGAGGAAGAGGTCTTCCGGAATACGTATCATGCACCTGCTTATAAGGACCCTACACCTGTGGTTACTTCCCAATTTACTATAAAAGAAGGTCTATTTTCAACTTCTAACATGGAATTCTATTTATTCGCACCCTTAAACGATGACTGGCTGGAAGCAGAAGTTACCTTAATTAACGATGATACAGGAGAAGAATTTCAAATAGAAATAGGGACAGAGTTTTATGACGGATACGACGGAGGCCAGTACTGGTCAGAGGGAAGCCAGTCTTCCACCAGGTTCTTATCTGCCATCCCTGCTGGCAACTACCATTTAAATATATTTCCTTTGAAAGGGAGCCTAAGCCAGGAATATAATTATACACTGAAACTCACTAGGAATGTACCCATGTGGTCGAATTTCTTTATCATACTGCTAATCCTCGGATTGTATCCTGCTATTCAGTGGTGGCGGGCAGATAGTTTTGAAAAACAACGCTGGATTAATAGTGAATATACAATATGAACAAAAGCACCCTTTTACGAGCAAAGTATTACCTGGCTTTTGTACTGTTAATGCTGGGCATTTATGTGTATGCTGGCCTTACCGGAAAACGCTTTACCGGGTCAGATGCATCGAATTGGTCGCCACGTGAGCAAAAGGGCTATCATAAATAAATACAATATATATGCAAGAAATTATCAACCTGAAGTATGTAGCAGGAGCCTTTATCTACTCCTTTATCGGTATTTTCATTCTCTTTATTTCTTTCTGGATTGCTGAAAAAGTAACGCCGGAAGATCTATGGAAAGAGATTTTAGTAAAGCAGAATAAAGCCTTAGCCATTATTGCTGCTGCCTTTATTGTTGCCGTGTCCGTCATTGTGGCCTCTGCTATTCATGGATAACACATAATGCATTCTGTGATATAGACCCCCTACTACATTTTACTTACAACCTATTTATCCTTGGAAAATAAGCAAATCCCCCTTTTACTGTTGCTATCAGTGTTTGTGGTAGCTACCTGTGGGTTAATTTATGAATTAGTGGCCGGTACTTTGGCCAGTTATCTGTTGGGAGACTCAGTTACCCAGTTTTCTACAATTATTGGGGTTTACCTGTTCTCAATGGGAATTGGCTCCTATCTGTCTAAGTTCTTTAACCGCAACCTGATTGGCTGGTTCATTCAGATTGAAATACTGGTAGGGCTCATTGGTGGTACCAGCTCTTCTTTATTGTTTCTGCTCTTTGAACAGGTAGAATCTTTCCGGATACTGCTTTATTTATTAGTCTCTCTAACGGGCACGCTTGTTGGGCTAGAAATTCCCCTGCTAATGCGGATTCTACAAGGCCGGTTTGAATTCAAAGACCTCGTATCGCAAGTCTTTACCTTCGATTATATAGGCGCTTTGCTGGCATCTATTATCTTTCCCTTGTTACTTGTGCCCAATCTTGGGCTGATAAAAACCTCTTTTTTCTTTGGAATACTCAATGTATTGGTAGCCTTGATTGTAGCTGTTAAGTTTGAAAAAGAAACCAGTTGGGCAAAGTTTCTGAAAATAAGCTCACTAGCCACTTTAGCGCTTCTTCTTACCGGCTTTGTGTTTTCTGAAAGAATTATGAGTTTCTCGGAGTCTTTAGCTTACCGGGATACTATCATTTATGCAAAATCTTCTCCGTATCAACGCATTATACTTACCAAAAATGACCGCGAGTTACGGTTGTTTCTCAATGGCAATCTTCAGTTCAGCTCTGCCGATGAATACCGCTACCATGAAGCACTGGTGCACCCGGCTATGCAAGGCATTAAGTCCCCCAGAAAAGTATTGGTGTTGGGTGGAGGAGATGGCCTAGCTGTACGAGAGATTCTAAAATATCATTCTGTAGTGTCTATCACCCTGGTAGATCTAGATGAGGCTATGACCAAACTGTTTTCCACTAATTCGCTTTTGCTGGATATCAATAAACAGTCACTGCTTTCTCCCAAAGTAAAAGTAATAAATGCGGATGCTTTTCAGTGGTTGAAAGAGCAGAAGGAACTGTTTGACTATATTGCAGTAGATTTTCCGGACCCTTCAAATTATTCGGTAGGTAAGTTGTATACCAATTCCCTCTATAAGCTTCTCTACCGGAGTTTAGCGCCAAAAGGAATTATTGTAGTGCAAGCTACTTCTCCCTACGTAGCACCCAAATCATTCTGGTGTGTGAATACCACTATGCAGTCGGTAGGATTTTTTACGGTTCCGTATCACACATTTGTACCCTCGTTTGGCGATTGGGGGTACATAATGGCCTTAAAAGAAAACTCTTACCAGATTCCCTCCGCCTTTTTACCAAATTTGCGCTTTATCAACAGCGAAACATTCCGGCAAATGACCATATTTCCTAAAGACATGATGGCTTTGGAAGCAGAAGTAAATAAATTAAATAATCAAGTACTGGTACATTACTTTGAGAAGGAATGGGCCTCATATCTTCAATAGTCTCTTATGATAGGTCCTTTCTCGCGACGATCGTTTTTCCGTAAAAGTGCAGCAGCATTAGCCGGACTCACCCTGCCCGGAATGCTTACTGAGTGTGCTCCGGCGACTAAACTTACAAAGGTAGCTGGTGAAATCAAAGGCGGCGCTGCCTCACTAGGACATAAACTCAGAGGAGAACATGCCTTATTTAAACAAGCGCCTTCTCAAATACTGAATTATGAATATGTGATAGTCGGAGGGGGAGTAGCGGGCTTATCTGCTGCCAGGTGGTTACAGAAAAACAATATTGATTCTTGCTGTTTGCTGGAGCTGGAATCGCATGTAGGAGGCAATGCGGCCAGTGGAAAAAATGAGGTTTCCTCTTATCCCTGGGGCGCACACTATTTACCGCTGCCTAATCTTGATCAGGAAGAATTACTAAAGTTTCTGCAGGAGACAGAAGTGATTACAGGTTTCAATGAACAAGGCTTGCCCTTTTATAATGAGTATCATTTATGTTTTGATCCAAAGGAACGATTATATATTAATGGATACTGGCAGGATAGCCTTATACCACACTTTGGTGTGCCAGAAGAGGATCAGCAGCAAATTGCCACTTTTCTGAAGTTGATGGACACCTACAGAAAACTACAAGGCTCAGATGGGAAATATGCATTTACCTTGCCAGTAGAAAATTCCTCCCAAGATAAGGAATTTCTAGAGCTTGATCAGGTAACGATGCTTGATTACTTACTTTCTCAACAGCTGGATTCTCCGTATTTACATTGGTATGTAGAGTATTGCTGCCGGGATGATTATGGAACCGCTTTAAAAGACACCTCAGCCTGGGCGGGTATACATTACTTTGCAGCCCGTAGAGGCGTGGCTGCTAATGCAGAAACCAATACCGTGCTTACCTGGCCGGAAGGTAATGGATGGCTGGTAAAGCAACTGCACAAACTCATACAATCAAAAGTTTGTACAGGCGCATTGGTATATACAATAGCTACCGAGGGTGAAGCTGTACATATTGATTTTCTGGATGTGAAAAGCCATACAACCAAAAGAATTCAGGCAAAAAAGTGCATCATGGCTTCTCCACAGTTTGTTAACCAACGTCTGCTTCCCGAAATACCCTTGCGGGATCAGAACTTCTACAGTATGTATTCTTACTCCCCTTGGGTGGTAGCCAATCTTACTCTTTCTAAACCGATGGAGCGGAAAGGAAGCCCTTTAAGCTGGGATAATGTGATTTATCAAAGCCCTGCTTTGGGATATGTACATGCAAGGCATCAACAGTTGAATAGCCATGCTGCTCAGCAGGAGAAACTTGTACTTACCTATTATTGGCCCCTGGCAGATAAAGATCCTAAAATAGCTCGTAGAGAAGCTTTGCAAAAGGGTCATGATGAATGGATACAGCTAATCATGGATGATTTAACAAAAGCCCATAAAAATATAGCACAGGTAGTAGAAAAAGTAGATATATGGTTATGGGGGCATGGCATGGTGCGGCCAACACCTGGTTTTATCTGGAGTGAAACGCGTAAAAAAGCAAGTATGCCCTTCGATAATAAAATATATTTTGCCCATTCGGATCTGGGGGGTGTGTCCCTGTTTGAAGAGGCATTTTATCAAGGTATTCGGGCAGCTAAAGAAGCATTGGGGAGTATAGCATCCTAATTAAGTGAACAATGAAAAATGTTAAGATCCATCAGCCCTGGATATACGCTGCAGCAGTAGACCTAGTTTTTATACTCTCACCACCATTTTTATCGCTGTTTATTATTTTTCTGTTGCCAGTGTACTTTCAGAATAACACTAATATGCCTTCCTGGGCGTGGCTTGTTTTGGTACTGCTTGTGGATGTAGCCCATGTGTATAGTACTCTTTACCGGACGTATTTTGATAAAGAAACATTTACTAAGCAAAGGAACACTTTAATAGGTATTCCATTTTTTGGCTGGATAGCCGGTGCAGTAGTTTATTCAATCGATGATATGCTTTTCTGGCGTTTACTAGCATACATTGCTGTTTTTCATTTTATCAGGCAGCAATATGGTTTTATGCGAATCTACTCTCGCAAAGAACAGAATGGAGGTTTAAGCAGTGGAATAAATATGGTCGCTACATATACAGCAACCTTGTACCCGATCATTTTCTGGCACGTACATACTGACCGGAATTTTAACTGGTTCATAAAAGGAGACTTCTACTTCTTTGAGTCAGAATGGCTTTCATCTATTTCTGGAATAGTTTATTGGATTATTATAGGTGTGTACCTAGCAAAAGAAACAATAACACTTGTTAAGCACCGAACGATAAATATACCCAGTAATCTGATAATCATAGGCACGTATCTATCATGGTATTTCGGCATTGTGTATTTTAATGGGGACTTAGCTTTTACACTTCTCAATG
This sequence comes from Rhodocytophaga aerolata, assembly GCF_030503435.1. Classification (GTDB taxonomy): domain Bacteria; phylum Bacteroidota; class Bacteroidia; order Cytophagales; family 172606-1; genus Rhodocytophaga; species Rhodocytophaga aerolata. Next base: position 2,843 of record NZ_JAUKPO010000021.1, on the reverse strand, counting down.
TAGTATCGCATGGGATTCCCTATATGGCCTTAGTCTGGATTTATGGCCGCAAAAAGTATCATCTCGGTTCTACTGTAGTTCCAGGAAAGATGAGTATGATTTTTACTGGTTATGGGATTCTGGTATTTCTATTGTTGATATTCCTTCTGGCTTATGTGGAAGAAGGCTTGTGGAATGCATTAGTCTGGAATGATCATCCTGAGTTATTTCAATTATTTATGGTGCTGCCTAAAACCACGGATAAGCAACTGTTGTCTTTCCTAGTGCCTTTTCTAGCGCTTCCTCAGATTACTCACTACATATTAGATGGGTTTATCTGGAAAATTTCCAAAGATTCTTATAACTGGAAGAATATAACTCTTGAGAGCGAATTAAATAAGTAGTCTGTGTATAGCACAGAGAATATGCATTAAAATCAATATTCTAATAACTAGCATATGGAATGGTAATATTTATAGCCTATTCTTTATAAAGTTTATAAATATGCTACTTAAGAGTAGAAGCCAAAAAACAGTAGGGGAAAGGGGCTATCTATTAACGGGTACTGCTTGTGCATACAGCTTAATTAGCATGACTCAGCCATTCATTTTTCCTAGCGAAACAAGGTAAAATAGGCCATTTAAAAATTATTTTTCGAGACCTATATGAGACCTGAGTGGTATAACTATTTGATATACAGTATGTATACGACTCTCTTCTAAGCAGTAGGTCTTTGGTTCGAATCCAAACGGAATCACTTCAAAAACCGCTTAATTTCGCAAATTAGGCAGTTTTTATTTTAAAAATTTCTCTGTATCCGATCTGCTGAGATTTTTTTAGGTTGTTTTTTTAATCGAAAAAGGGTGTTTTTGGGCTTTTCGCTATTAACTTTAAAAAACGATCATTTTTTCTTCAAAAGCATTATCGAACAACTTATCTGTCTAAAGTTACTATCCTTTTAATCTCTTGTTGATTTACCATTAACAACTTTTTAGTATTAGTAGTGTTGTGCAACCAGCACACCATGCAGGCCGGCAACCGGGCCGCCAAACCCGCATAGCCAGAACAGAAGGCCACGGTTTGACGGCTGCATTTGGTGCGTTATGTGTAATTCCTCTATAAGGGAAGAAATATTGATTTCTAGAGCTAACGTAGGTAGTTTTACCTTGTCCTAGGTAAGACCGATTTTTTCTCTGGTGTTCACAGCCCGTGCGTAATTCTGGTCAGAAATGTAAAAAGCCCTTCTGCTCCAACAGAAAGGCTTGAGGTGATTTCAGTGGAGGAGCTATGAGCTACCCCGTTCAGAATAGTTTCATATTAAAGATACATTTCCTTAGGACTTTTTTAATCTATTCAAAGAAAATGAAAAAGAAATCCTTGTCCATGGAAGTGATCCACCGCTATGCGGCCGGTATTGATGTAGGTAGCCGCTCCCATTATGTAGCAATAGGCCAGAACCCCGAAGACGTGCGCGAGTTTGGTGTCTACAATGAAGACCTGCAGCAACTCATCAGCTGGCTACGAGAAAATAAGATTACCACGGTAGCTATGGAATCGACAGGTACCTATTGGCAGAGCCTGTTTACTATGCTACAAGAGGCCGGCTTTGAGGTCTATCTGTGTAGTGGTAAATTCACTAAAAACATCAAAGGTAGGAAAACCGATGTACAGGATTGTCAGTGGATCCAAAAACTTCATAGCCTTGGCTTATTGACTACTAGCTTTTTACCTGATTTAGCTACGGAACAGCTTAGGACTTACTGTCGGCATCGCACTTCGCTTTTAGAAACATCGGCGATGACTACTCAGAAAATCCAGAAGTACCTGCGCCTTTTAAATCTGCGCTTAGATGTAGTAGTCAAGGATGTATGTGGACTGACAGGGTTAGCCATCATCGAAGCCATTTGTGCGGGAGAAACCAACCCAGAGGGACTGGCCTCCTTGCGTCATAGCAACTGCCGAAAATCAAAAGAAGAAATCGCCAAAGCCTTGCAGAGCAATGGCCGCAAAGATTATCTATTTGGGTTACAGCAGGAATTTGAGCTGTATAAAACTCTGCAAGCAAAGATCGAGCAATGTGATCTAGCGATTGCCAAGCTACTCAGTGAGCAGATTAATCAAGATGAAACAAAAAAGGCCTTGCAAGCAGAAGCCAAGCCGCACAAAAAGGTCAATAAGAATGCACCAAAGAATATGGATTTAAACCAGCTTTCTTACCAGTACTTTGACGGAGTAGATCTGATGCGCATCGAAGGGGTGAGTCATGCAACCGTGATTGCTTTGATGAGTGAAGTGGGCAGTGAAGGTATCAAAAAGTTTTCCTCAGCCAAGCAATTTACCTCTTGGCTCAGACTATGCCCCAATACCAAAATTAGTGGGGGGAAAGTATTAAGCAAGAAGATCGCCAAAGGCAGTACTCGCTTGAAAATTGCTCTTAGGCAAGCGGCCAATGCGATAGGCAATCTGAAGGATACCCATTTGTCTGCTTTCTTCAACCGCATCAGCTATAGAAGAGGCAGAACAGCGGCTATATCGGCCACAGCCCGTAAACTGGCAGTCATTATCTGGAATATGATTGTAAAGCATGTCCCGTATAATCCACCTAGTCAGTACTTGTTTATGGATCAGAAAAGAAAGATGAAACTCGTACAACGCATCCGAAAGAAGATTGCTAAATTAGACCTCAAGCCGGAAGATGTAGGTTTTGCTATGAGCTAAAATCAGCATCACACATGGACGTTAGTCAGAAGTAAAAATGATAGAGATAATAGGAGAGACTGTAAATTGGACTGTGTCAGGAAAAAAAAGAAGGGAGTGTAAATTAGACTGTGTCAGTTATTGTCGTTAGGCTGTGGGTATGTGGT
>NZ_JAUKPO010000020.1 GCF_030503435.1 Rhodocytophaga aerolata | reverse complement strand
AATTTATTTTCCTTAAGAGATCAGAAACCTATATCCGAAAAGGCTCTAGGCAAATGTTTAACAGATAATTGGTCTGTAGGTGATTTTCTGTATCATCTAAACGACCGAGTTTTCATGTGGCCAACATTAGATCGTCTTTGGAGACATTTTAATCGCTACGAGCAAGAAAATCCAATCATATTCCGCTTTTCAACCCATGAACTTCTTGATGCCAATCCTCATGTTAAATTTTGCCGACTAAATTCGGGTGCTACCCGGGCCAACTCCTATTTAGGAGGGAAACCTCCCGAACGAGGTAGTAACTCCTTCATGCCTGCTTTACTTTTCGAATTTGCAGTTAGAGAGGTGGCAGAAGTGACATTTGAAAATAAATGTGTTATAGATGGCCCGTTTTGGAAAAGTTCTCGTCCTGATGAAATATTTGTCCAAGTTAGTTAACTATGAGGGCAACTCCTCATAGTTAACTAACTTGGGTTGTAATAGTTTACCGGAGGATAGCACTTCTAATTTTAACTATTATTGGGTGCAACTAACCTTCTTTCTCCTCACTAATTTCACTCTTTATTTTCAATTTCAATTGTCCAAGCTATAACTGAAATCCTCTCTTTTATTTTATTTAAACTATTATAGACAGCTTTGTCATCAGGTAAAGTACCATAAACTAGGTTACTAAATGTGCCATTATAAGCTGATTTTAAATCATTCCAAATACTTTCAAGTTCTCTAAACATAATGGCTTGTATTGGATGGTATTTGAGCCATTGATTATTATTTTTAAAACTTACTATATCATCATTGGCAACTTTTAATAACATTTCATCAAATGCAGGTGAGTTGAAAAAATCTAAAAACTCTGCTTGCTGCAATAACTGGTGTAAATCATATGTATGCCTAATCTTTTTCTTCAAATCCTCAATTGGGCTCTCCCCATAAGAAAATCGCACTAAACTCATTATCTTTTCACACAGTGTTCGTGTAGGATCTAAAACACGTACTTCAAATGGCATCAGTTCATTTTCTTTAGTTATCGCAGGCTGTCCATTATTAAGCATCATACTACCAACAAATGAATTTATCTTTCTTGTGGTATAAGGCTCAAAGTATCCTAGCCAAGTAGCTTCTAACACTATGGCATCTCTTACTTGGCCGTAATTCCCTTGAAATTCTTTGTTGTAGGAATGTGCTGTTTTGCGGTTCATTCCCATTTTATGTGTGAGACCTTCAATAGTTACTTCGGGCAATACTGTACTAACCACATCACTAATTTTTTTGATTTTTGCATTAAGTTTATTATTTGATTCTCCTTCACGTCTGAATACCACCAAATCGATATCTTCGGAGAATCGCTCTATCATATTGAAGCATTTAGATAGTGCTGTACCACCTTTGAAAACTGTATCATTGCCAATTTCATTATTGAAAATAGTGTTCAAAGCAAAAGTTACCCAATAATCTTTCTCTATATATATTTCAGGAATATTTAATTGCTGTGCTGTAAACTGCACAGCCTGCCTAAAAAGTGTTTTATTTAAGTGTAGCCTCATACAATATTCCATTTCTCAGTGGTGGTTAATACTTTACTTGCACCAGCCAATTTATATTTAGTAATGGGATTTAACGTTTTATACAATGAACTAGTAAGCGAAGCTCCTTGCAGCTCATCTAACAAGGCCCCTAAAAGAGCTCTAGTAGCCGGCGGATACTTTAGTGCCAAACGAACTATACTACTCTTATCCTTATCCGGTATATTTTTAAGGATGGCTAATAACCGAATGCATGAAGATCCTACATTGCTATCTGGTATTTTTTTTATGTATCGAATAGCATCAAGTAGTTGTAGCAGGGGAATATTCTCTTTAGTAATGATATTTTTTTGTTTAATAAATGAAATCATGTAGCGTTCTCGCCTAAAACTAGGCCGAACTTCGTTTTTTCCTATTTGAATAGCATTACTTACCTGGGTGGTTAAACCAAGTTGATTATAAATACTATAACCTGTAAGATAACCTATTATTTTTCCGTCATCTTCTAGTAGATCTTTTACAACCTGGGTTTGGTTGGGTTGAAGTTTACCAAATGGAGTGTTTTCAGGTTTGTAATATTTACCTTTAGACAACTTAGCTATTTTGCCCGATTCCACCATACGATTAAGAGCTTTTATCACGGCTTCTCTTTTATTCACCTCCTGATTAAAATCGGAATAGGTGAATACATAACCTTTTGGAAACCTATCAATTGTAATCGATATATAATCAGATACTTTCATTGCTATATGATAATTGCAAAGGTAAACAATTTGTCCAGTTTTTTATAAAAAAAACTGGACATTTGCACATGTGCTACATTACCACTAACTTTACAGTACTGTAAAGTTAGTGGTAATGGATGAAATTCTACCGCTGAGCAAGGGATGCTGAGATTACTCTTTTGCGAACTTATACTTTCTCTAAATTTTTAAACTTTCCAACATAAGTACTGCGCTGAGAAGCTTTTAAATCCCATAAAATTAACTTTACCTCTGCCAAATATGCCATTATGATTTATAGAGTTTGCTTATACTGAATCAGCTCCTCTTTAAGCATGTATGCTTTGGTAGAGTGTTTTGCAATTAGGAAGTCCAAAATGAAAATAAAATCATTCAAAAGCGTCTTGTTACCTTTGATGGTAGCGCCATAATTATAGAATGCCTTTTGAATGAACTTCTCTGCCTCTTCTACCGATACTTCATTCGCTTTTTGCGAGGTTAACATGCTCGCCACCCAGGATAAGGAATCCGGCATAAAATTGCGAAACGCTATCCCTGATAAGAATTTGATGCTTTCATTGATCCGGTTGAATCCATATTTTAGAATAAAGTCTTTGTAATATAGATTCTTTCCATCGAGTACGTGCCATTTATCTGAATTTCCATTCCATTTAATACCCATTAAGAATAAAGGCATTAAGTAGCTTTTACTTTGTGTAATCATCCATTGCTTAAGGATTTCCCACAAAGCCCAAAAGTTACTCACTGAAGCATTCCCATTAACCGCCCGGATATGCTCTTGAATTAATTCAAATATAAAAGTGTTGAACTCGTCTGTTTGCGGCTTCTCTTCATTAGGTAACGTATGTATCAGTAATGCAGTGAAATATTTTGCAGCTAAATCCTGAGGCTGAGTTAACAAAAAGCGTGGATAAAAGAATGTAAACGTGCGTCTACTGTTATGGAAGTCGTTTTTACGTCGTTGATCCCGGTCACCTAAAAAATATAGATGTTGTTGCAGCAGCAGTTCAGTGAACTCATGGTGCCGAGGAAGGTTTGTATTGTAAGGGATGATACGCAATGCATCATTCAGCAGCCAGTGGGTTTCTTTCTGAAGAGCAGGCGCGATGGTTCTAGGCGGTTGGATAGTGCCTGAAACAACAGACTGAACCAGTGGCTCCAGCCAATCGGATTCAGTCTCCTGCTTCATCTTATGAAATGAATCGTCGAAATCATAATCATATTCATATTTTCTATTCTCTTGCCGTTTGGCACTTTCTGCGCTTTTTTTGTCTACATATGCTAAAATTCCATGCCAGCAATCTCTTAAAAAGTCCGGCTGACTTTTTGAAAGATATTGTGTCATGCCTGCTTCCAGATGAATCTTTAATGGTTCTTCGTTTTGTGAGACCAGCACACGGAAAATGGCTTCCTTTGACTTTGCTACAACTTCCTCAGTTGGATTGGCAGCAAAAATGCAGGAAAGCCCCATCATCGCCTGCTTTTCATCCATTGCCATAGAACCAATACCCATCCAGTCTTTCGGCTGAAGTATTTTTTCTGCGTATTCCAGCAGTACCTGCTGGCACCATTCCACTTCCGCTGAAGTCAGCCGGTCTGAAAAATCCCTTAGGCCAATGGCTGCCATGGCTCCAGGTGAAGTCATCAGCCGAATTTTATCCTGCCCCTGCTGGATATATTTATAACCGGTTTTCCAGGCTTCGTAGTTGTTGTTAGGAACCTCTTCATAGTTAAATATTTTCATTGCCCAGACTGTATTGATCTCAGTAAATGAATTATCCTCACTAGAAGACATCATTTCTTGCACGGTACTGTCATAACCTGGCACAAGCTGAACCAAATTCTCATAGCCAGGCTGCTCGATTGGCTTAAAACTATATTTACGGGCATCCATGTCGAATAAAAACTTCCGCCAGATATCATTCCCTTCCGGCATTTGCTCCCACATGGCATCAACCTGTTGGAAAAGCAGCTCATTAAAGGTTCGATGATAGAACATATAGTCGGCTACAAATCCAACCAATCCCTGATAGTACTTCCGGCGGTGTATCCGCTTGTCTTCTAACACTCTTTCCTGCTTATTGAAGGGATCGTCGTTGTAATGATCCATGGATAGCATCTCTGAAGTCGCTCTGCTAGCGTCCCATATAAAGAAATCACGAATTCCCAAAAGTGATACTGATGTTTCATCAAGCAGGTCTGGATGTGCTTGGATTAAGCTGGATACAATACCCAAAAGCGCAATATGGTTTGTTTCTTTGATCATCCTGGTCAGATACTGCTGAACCCTCGGATAATTGGCTTTACTTGCATCTGCCAGATCGAGTAATCCTTTTTCCAGCGCCATCAGTAAGGAAGTAATCAAATGGTTTCTAGAATTGGTGCCCCTATACATGACCCAATATTCGTAACAAGCGTAATATTGCCCAGTTGTTCCGTCAATGAATGTAATGGCGATAGTTTTAACTTCGCTAGAACGGTGAGAACGTATCTGATAATTTCTCTCAAAGGCAGTATTAAGGAACGGAATTAAAAAGTCCAAGCCAGCGGCTGGGTGGTGCAGGAACATCCAATAGAAAAAGCTTTGGTAACCGCTTGGGAAGTCGTAATCATACTTCAGTTTTTCATCAAGCCCAAAATATTCAATGTTGGGTTCTTTCTGAATTCTTGACATCAGGCTATCGGGGCTTCTCACTTTTTCTTTTTGCTTCCATTCTTCCGTAGCGATACTGGCCACCTTCTCTGGGAAGTATTTGCAGATTTGATCAGACATCACACCGTCAATGGCGTAATGCCGAATATTATTTAATAAGTCCTTATCTTTCCAGCGCAGGTGCTCTTCAGTTATGTTTTGGGCTGCATGCACCATCTCTTTGATGATCTCCGGCGCAGCGGCAGTCAATTTAAAAAGGATTGCCGCATATTTCTTTAATATAGAATCGTCCTGTCTTCCATGATGATACCCGCTGATTTTATCCTGATACCTTTCAATAAAATTAGCGAGTAAAAAGGCTGCATCAGAGGCAGCAACAGGTAATGTTGCAGGGTTGAACTCTGGTAATTGTTTGCTCCAGGACTCAATTAAATGAAGAATAGTGAATTCAAATGATTTAAAGGAGTATATAAGTTCAAGATTTTTCCTTATAAATTTTATTAGGTAGTCCCAGCCTGAACCCACTGGTGACAGGTGATCAAAATCATTGTGTTTATGATCCAGTGTTTTGCAGCCTGTTTCCAGCAGGTTGATTACATGTAGGAGCATCTTGCCCTGATCGGCCAATAACTGAGGTGTAAGCGTATCAAAGAGGATTCCAGCATGATCCGAACGCAAAGTTGCGATCAGCAGTATATCTTTCCAACTTTGATCAATTTCGGAATCGAGCAGTATTGTATGCACAAATTCAGCCGATGCTTGTGGCTCATTCTTGTAATATTCATCTAGCCATAAACGGAATGCCCTGTTACCCGCGGGGGTATTTTCCAACGAAATGATGAAGTTCTGGGGACTTTCTGCATCCTGCATTCTTTGCTTAATGTCACGTACTAGCGCCCAATCTTCCAGGATATCATGCGAAGGGCTGTACCGGTTGGCCAGCTCACCTTTTTCCTGTTGAAGCATGTTATCCCTGACTAGCACCTGAAGGATTAGAGGAGGCTCTGCTGAAGTGGTAAAAAGGGACATTTCCCGCGCTCGTTTCAGGCATACAGCAGAAAATGTTTTACCACGCTCACCATTTCCTGCTTCCACAATCAGTTGCCACATTAGTCGTTTAAATTCTATTTCATCCAGCTTGTCAACAGAGAGCAGTTCAGGTAGTATCCTGACGGCTTTATCAAGGTAATAAGGGGTCCGCAGTAAATAGTGGATTTTCGGATTAGTCAGCAAAGGTCCGATTTCCGGTATAGCGTCCCTAATTTTATTGATTTCTTGCTCATTGAATTCCTGGAGGCGATAATAAATGTTACCTGCTGGCAGTTCAAACCTATAATTGATCTTAAATTTTTGAAGAGAATAATCACGGATGGTTACTAGCATCATCAGGTGCGGGCGTGTTTTTACATAGGTAAGCAGCGTCCTGAAGGCCCCATCTAATCCTGATTCGATCAGTTTTTCAAAACTCTCAATCCAGATAAGAATACTGTTACCTGCAAGAGGACTGGACAGAATACGTTCTAAATCGGCAATGTAGCCGGCATTTTGAAGTGCTTCAGGCAGTGTTTTATAGTACAACTGCTCAGGGGTAAAAGTAATAACAGTGGTGCCCGGCTGATCTTTTAAGGTTTTAACCAATGATTTTGCCAATGCCGATTTGCCAACCCCTGGCTTTCCGTGAATCACAGCCATCCCCGACGAACTTAGCAACTGATTTAACACGCTAGTGTCCCGGGGAATGTTAACTGTACCTATGGTATCATTAGTGCGGCTATTGATTTCTTCCCGGTTGCTTTCCATTTGCTTAAAAGTATCCAGTACTATCTGGTCTGTTTCCAGTTTAGTCGTGCTAAGCAATGTAAATCTGCTTGCATCTATGAGCTGGTTATAGGCCAACACTTTGGTTGCTGTGAATATATTTCCGTCTTCATAGGAATGAATGATTCCGGCTAGGTAGACATTGCCACGCAACTCTGCGAAGGCACCTGAGCCTGATAAACCTTCTACATTATCTAGTGCGCGCTGGAAATAGGTATCAAGTATGGATTCAGACTTCAGCAGGAATAGATTAGGATTGTCTTTCTGATCTTCTACATATGTTAAGGGAAAAGGCCTGTCAGCCTCTTGATCGTTGAAGCTGGCAAACCCACGTGCGTTGTAGGAGATTATACCTGGATTGGTATCTATAATTTGATAGTGGAATTCTGTTCCATTCAGTTCCAATATCCGCTGCTTGGGAAGGATGATCAGGGCAAGGTCCTCCGCATCTGCTGAAACGACTACAATGTCAGATTCGGTAAGCCTGCAGGTATGATATGTTTTATTAACAGGATTAAATATCTTAGTTAGTATGACCTGATCTTTAACAAAAGCTTTATCAAAGTTTTTCCCTGTTAAGCAATGCTTTGCGGTAAAGACATAGATATACTCTAGTTCCGGGCCCGGGAAAAATAACATTGCGGTACCAGGTTCATTACATTCAATTCTAATTGTTGCAAGCTGAGGTATATTTTCATTCATAGCGTACTTTCCTCAATAGGTAAAAATTTAAGGCTGATATGGTTGTTTCCGGGTTCTGGATATTTGCAGCAAAACCGATGTTTGGCGAAAGCTTCCTCATCGACAGAGAAAAGATTGGCCAGTGCATCAGTTTTAGCCGGGAAGATGAACTCCAGTTGATCCGCATGCCGTTCTTTCTGCCTCAAGACACGTACCAATGTTTCTTTATCAGGGTGTCGGTTGGTAATACCGTTCCCAGTAATCACATAGTTGGCTGACTTTACTAGGTTCAGCAGATCGGTACAAGTATTGGCTTTACTGCCATGATGGGCCAACTGCATAACACTGACTTTTAAGGGTGATTCTGGACTAATATAGAGTCGTTTTAACGAATCAATGATTACCGAGGGGTGGCTGTCTGCAAGAAGTAAAGCCAGATGGCCTTTGTATTCTAGCAGGCAGGCGATTGAACTACCATTCCATGGATCAGCATCTTCAGTAAATTCATTTCGGTGCAATTCTTCAATTGTTTTTTTATGATCAGCCTGTTCCTGCTTTCTACCAAGTTTGCCTGAGTGTTCCTTTGCCTGCCACTTCTCTTGGGCAATCTTCAGCTTATCTACTGTAGGAGAAAGAATCGTGATTTTCAAGCCCCAGAGGTCAGTGGTAAGTAAATCAGTAGTAATGGCCTCTTTAACCAACAGGTCAATGCTTTGAAGATAAGCCCTCAATGAAACTCCCTGACTTACCCCCACTTTTCCGTTTCCTTCTTTAACAGTCAATGGGGAATGGTTGAACCAGAATTGTTTCACAGTCTTTCTTTTGTCTGTGATTTTTTTGTCCTGAATAAATCCCTGTACCGCGCCTATATGATCAATATCGATATGAGTGATAATCCATAGGTCAATAATTTCTTTCTCAGGAAGACTTCTTAGCAATAGACCAAAAACATCTTTATAGGTTCTCCCATAGCCGCCGTCAATAAGTATGTTATGCCATTTACTATCATTGCCTAAAAACCGTATCAGGATAGCATCTCCGCCACCGACATCAAAAAAGGAAAGGGTAAGTTCGTAATCTTTGGAAAACATATTTTGTTCTTTTAATGCTATTGTTGCTATCATTAATTATACCTTCTTTTAGAAAATGTCACGCTGTCACAGTATAGTAGTCTTGATGTATAATGGTGAAATACTGACTACTTCATTTTCTCTTATCATTAATAGATCTTTACCTATGGATTCCGATGTCTACAATTCAAAGAATTTCATTGAAAATATTCGTTTTTCATGCTTAATATTATTTTGGTTATCTATGATTTCCTACATATCTTTCCAATTTGATGAAGCATGAACGCTTGATATCGGTGAGCGCTCAAAACTTTTCTTCCATATAATTAATTAAGTGAAGAGCTACAAGTTTATTCATCCATTCTTTTGATTTAGCCAAAAAACATTAACAAATTAGAAGCCTAAATATATTTTTTCTGTGACTTACCCTGAATTTGAATCCCGCTGGAAACCTGCGGGCGGCGCAGAACGTGCTAACTATAGCTTATTTCTACAAGACCTTTGCGACCTATTAGGCGTGCCACGTCCCGACCCTACTACCGATGACCCCACCCAGGATGCCTACGTATTGGAAAGAGCTGTACAATTCAATGACGGAGCCAAAAAGAGTACCGGACGTATTGATCTCTACAAGCGTGGTTGCTTTGTGTTAGAAACTAAACAGGGGATTGATACACCTGACCAACAAAAGAAGCTGGAAAAAACTGAGTTGGGCTTAGCTGCTGCCACCCGTCGTAAAGGGCACGCCGTGCGCGGCTCTGCCAAGTGGGCTGAAATGATGCAGACTGCCCGCCAACAGGCACTAGGATACGTGCGCGCTCTACCTAACGACGAACTTCGCCCATTGTTTGTGTTAGTAGTTGATGTAGGTTACTGCCTCGATGTGTACAGCAACTTTGCTGGAATTGGGGATTCATTCCTGCCTTTTCCCGATCAAACCAGGTTTCGGCTTCCTCTTTCGTCTCTGGCTGATGAGAAAACACGAACTATGCTCCGTCAAATATTTCTTGATCCAAAAGAGCTAGATCCTAGCAGACGCGCCGCTCGCGTAACACGGGAGCTGGCTGCCCGACTAGCTAAGCTATCGGAACAACTAGAACGCGTCGGCCATACACCTGAAGTAGTGTCACAATTTCTGATGCGCTGTTTATTTACCATGTTTTCGGAAGATGTAGGACTGATTCCTAAAACCTCTTTTACTGGAATGCTCACTCAGTATGGTACACAGGAACTGTTAGAGTTCTTGCCTGATGCCCTAACAAACCTTTGGCGTACGATGGATACTGGCGGCTTTTCTTCAGACCTCAAAGCTCGCTTACGTCGTTTTAATGGTAAACTATTTCATGATGCAACGGCTCTACCTCTTACTACTGATCAAGCCCAGCTTCTATTACAATCAGCCAAAGCAGATTGGACAGAAGTAGAACCGGCCATCTTTGGAACACTTCTTGAACGTGCCCTTAACGCTAAAGAACGTCACAGCTTAGGCGCGCACTACACACCACGCCGCTATGTGGAACGCCTAGTGCTCCCTACGGTGCTAGAACCACTTCGCCGGGAATGGGCAGCTGCTCAAGCTGCCGCTGCTCGTCGCCTTGAGGAAGATCAGCCTAAGGCCGCCCGTGCCGAGCTAGTGCGTTTCCTAAATCGCCTTACATCTATCAAAATACTTGACCCTGCCTGCGGTTCCGGCAACTTCTTGTACGTAACACTGGAGCACTTGAAACGGTTGGAAGGGGAGGTGCTAACTGCTATCAACAGCTACGGCCATACTGGCCTGCTAGAGCTTGGCGGGGGTACTACTGTAAGTCCCCACCAATTGCTTGGTTTAGAGCTCAATCCTCGCGCTGCAGCGATTGCTGATGTGGTATTGCGTATTGGCTATCTGCAGTGGCACCTGCGTACCTATGGCCCTTCTGAACTTAGGGAACCCCTCTTAGATGAATTTCAAAATATCCGTCAACAAGATGCAGTATTAACCTATGAGGAAGGTTTTATAAATGCAAAGCCCACGGAATGGCCCAAGGTTGACTTCATCATTGGAAATCCACCTTTTATTGGCGACAAACGCATGCGTGATGCTCTAGGAACTGTATACGTTGATGTGTTACGCAAAACATATAAAGGGCAAGTACCAGAATCGGCAGATTTTGTCATGTACTGGTGGAATAAAGCTGCTGAAAACGTGCGACAAAATCTTACTGAGCGATTTGGTTTTATTACCACCAACTCTATTTCAATGGCTTTTAATCGTCGGGTTATTCAACGTCATCTAGAAGCAGAATCCAATCCTCTTTCTTTATCTTTCACCATCCCTGACCATCCTTGGGTGGATAGTGCTGATGGAGCTGCTGTGAGAGTTGCCTTTACAGTGGGTGAACTTGGCCAATCAGTTGGCAAGCTACTTACAATCATAAATGAAAAGAGTGTGGAAGGGGATGAAGCAGTAGAGATTGAAACTGGTGAATTAACTGGTAAAATCAATTCTGACTTAACCATAGGTGCTGATCTTGACTCGGCTAATATACTACAGGCTAATAAGGATTTAGCTAATAATGGCATGGGACTTTTCAGTACAGGCTTTCTAATAGAAGAAAATCAACTTTCAGAATTAGGTTTTGGAAAGCGTAATAATTTGCAAGCATTCATAAAGCCTTATTTTAGTGGGCAGGATATGGTGCAGAAGATGCGTAACTTATGGGTAATTGATTTGTTTGGTTTGACTTCACTTCAAGTACTTGAGCTTTATCCTGAGGTATATCAACATGTTTTTACAAAAGTAAAGCCTGCAAGAGACTTAAATAATCGTCCTTCACGACGTGAAAATTGGTGGCTTTTCGGGGAAACAAATCCCAAGTTGAGAAAGATGGTAGCTGAGCTGAAAAGATATATAGTAACTCCTGCAACTGCCAAGCACCGTATCTTTCAGTTTGTAAAGGAAGGAATTTTGCCTGATGATTCATTAGTAGCTGTGGCTTCTGATGATGCCTATATTATGGGTGTTTTATCAAGCAAGATACATGTAGTATGGGCTCTGTCAGCTGGCGCAGACTTAGGAGGTAATACCCCTCGCTATCGAAAAGTTCGTTGTTTTGACCCATTTCCTTTCCCCGCAGCTACAGCAGAAATACAAGCTCATATCCGTGAGCTAGCTGAGCATCTCGACGCCCATCGCAAGCGTCAGCAAGCCCAATACCCCAGCCTTACCCTGACTGACCTCTACAATGTGGTAGAGAAGTTACTCGCCGGCCAGATTCTCACAGCTAAAGAGCAAACCATCAATCAACAAGGCCTAGCCTCCGTTGTGCTAAGTCTACACCAACAGTTAGACGAGGCTGTCGCCACTGCCTACGGCTGGCCTTCAGGTCTTCCCGATACTGAAATCCTGATGCGCTTGGTTCAACTCAACCATGAACGTGCACGCGAAGAACATGTTGGTCAAGTTCGGTACCTGCGTCCTTCTTATCAAGTATCAGGTCAACAGCAGTCCACAATAGCCCTAACTACTGAATCTCCAACAATCGTAGTTGTTAATACCGCTGATGCCTTAGAGCCCCAGCCTTGGCCTACTGAATTGGCTCAACAGATGCAGGCAGTACGTGATACCGTGCAGCAGGCTGGCATTCCGCTTACATCTGCCCAAGTGGCTGTCCGCTTCCTTCGAACTAATTCTAAGAAAGTACAGCCGCTTTTGGATACTCTGACTGCTCTCAGTCTACTAAGACGGACAGAGGAAAGTACATATACAGCATAACTAAGCTACTAGCTTTATATTCCTGATTTATGATTTACCAATTCTCTAGGGACAGTTATTTCATATTGCGGTAAATATACTCCATTAGGAACAACGCTTCGCTTTCCTTTACCCAAGTCTATGTTATCGTATTTTATATACTTAAACCAGGAGTGTCTTGCTTTTTCGGCCATAAAGAGAAATAGTCTTTTTACTTTAATAGAATTGCACTGTTCCAGGATAGCCTGAACTGTAGCTGGAGAAAGATTGTTCAGACCTTCCATGAAATCATAGCATTCTACCAAGCTTTGTTCCTTTGGTGCCAGGTAAAGGCATTCCATGAGTGCACGTATCGGTCCTGAAATATTTATACTAAAATTTCTGACTTCGAATGCTATTATGTTAAGATGCTGCGGTAGAAAATTAGATGGATGGTATTTCACCTTTTGTTCCCAGTGGTAATCTAAAAACCATTTCGGGAGTTTTTCATGGGCTTGGCCAAACAAGATAACTTCTTTCTTATTGAATTCGAGATAATGCAATTTTCCAAGCATTGCTAGCGCCGACTTTCCTCCGATATGAACTGACATATTAAGCTGTTGCTGCAAAGCAAATATGGCTCCTTCTATTTGCACTTTGTCACCCCTTCTTTTCATTGCGCCTGTACCGATGGGTTCCAGCCATTGGCTTTTCTTATACCTCTTTTGCAAGTCAAGACTATACCCCTTTTTACTAAGCCAAGAGCTTAAAAAAACGATTCCGTGAGGCTGAGACTGCATTAAATGGTTTATTTTAGATACATTTTCGGTACTCATAGTACCAAATTAAGCAAAATTTTAAACAGCCTACTGTAATTGGTTTAAATATTTGCACAGACAGGTACTAAAAGTACCTATTTGGAAAATAATATAAACTCTTTGATTATGGAGAGCACATGTATTTCAATAAGAAAGTGTAAAGCAGAACTGTTATTCATTGGCTTCCTTTTCGGCTTATATGAAAAACATCTGATAGAAAGCTACTCTTTGATTCTGTCAACAAGGTCGTTAAAGTGTGGAAACTTAGCACATTGCTCTAAAACTTGGAGCATCGTGTCTTTGAGTATAGAAAGGTTTTCCTGTTCGGTTTCTATATCTTCTACTTCTGATGCCTTAACCTCTGAAAACATTTCAAAAATATCTTCGTTTTCAGGTCTGAACGTCATAAGTCTGTTAAGCAGTTCTTCTTCTAACTGTCTTTCCGGCTGGCTATTATTCATAGTGTTAATATGTTTCATTTGGCTCACTCTTGCTCACAATTAGTAGTAGTTGGCTACATACGGCTTTTATAAGAAAAAAACTTATACCCTAGGAGTAACCAAGATAGCTAATTGGATTATAAAAGGACGGCTAACCAAAAATTTTGTTCTTAAAAAATAATACCCTCTGCTTTTTTTTCCTATAGTTTTTTTATGTTCCTTCAAAATTAAAGAATCATTTTAAAAAATATTTATAACAAAGTATCACAGTAAGGCTACTGAAAGTTAAAAATAAATGCTCATTTAATGGAATTTAGCTTTTATTGCCAATACTTTATATTATATAATAATAACTATCCTATCATTATTCATCAAAATTTAATTTAACTATTCTTTTAGAGAAACGTTTTATTTTTAATATTGGCTATTAAATACATATTTTATAGCCATGCGTTATATCATAGGAGCCTCTATCAACATCAACTATATACTGATGTATTTGTATTTTTTGATGCCTTACCCTGGCTAAAATTTTTTTGTAGATAGCTTTATTATGTTCAAGCTCATACTATTTAGTATACAAATGAATGGTACCTATACATGAAGAAAACCTGTTAATTAAAACGATGAACCCATACAGTGAGGTAGTAACTCGGATACGAGAAAGAAGAATAGAGTTAAAACTTACTCAACAACAAGTAGCCGACAGAGTAGGCGTAACGCAAGAGTTCTACAATCAAATTGAACGTGGCAAAACCAAAACAATTGATTCTTTATTACTATATAAAATATCGTTAGCCCTTAATACCACTTTGAAAACATTTTTTAATCAAGTTGACATGGCAGAGTTGGATATAAAAGTCTCTGCCAAAGATGTTAAGGGTTTTTCAAAAAGTCTAATAGGGTACGTGTACCTGGAGAAAAGAAAAGAAGCCAGTGAGCAAAAGATTCCAGAATACATGGTAAATCAATTAACGGCAGAAGATACTTTAGAAATAGCCGTTAACATGGCTAAAAGGATTCAATTAGATGAACGTATAGAGAAAGGACCCAAATCAAATCAAACTGAGAGTGCAACTAACAAATGAGTAAAAAAGTAGCGATTTATGCCTGGTGTCCTGTAGACAGAGTGAGGGCAGAAAGAGAAGCTTTACTTATGATGTCCTATATAGAGGCAAATGGGTATGAGTTGATAGAAACGTATATGGACCAGGAAAAACCTTTACGAAATAAGTTTACCAAAGAACAGGAACGGATTATAGCCGATTGTCAAAGTGGTAGAATAGAATTTATTTTAGTCTATTCATTTAAAAGATTCACTCCTTCCACTTCCATGATCATCTTTAAAAAGATGTTGTTAATGGATTCCATAGGAATAGATTTTAAAATTTTCAAATGCCCGTTGATGGATAGTACAGTGAGTGAAGAACATAAAAAGCATCTAATTCAATTCCTGCAAGCCATGGTAAACAATGATCAGCTCATTTTCCAGTCCCGTATGCTTAGTCCCAGGTTAATCGGTAAAAAACTAGGAAGGCCGGCCATACCCCTGGAAGTAAAAGAAAGGCTTGTGGAGCTATTGGCAGAGAAGAGGTCTAAACAAGAAATAGCCCAGCTACTCAACATCAAACTCTCTACAGTTAAGAAGTATGCTCAACTGCTAAAAGAGCAAACAGGCAATAATAATACCACTACTTTACTGTAATAATAGAATATATGCCTAAAGCCAAATGTATGAACCTACACTATAATATAATGTATACCTTATATAATAGGCGTACATATATATATTATATATATTATATATATAGTAGCAAGAACACCTGATCGTATGGCAAAAGTGAAAAAGGCGATAGAGTAAGAGCAACCCAAGGACCCATGCAACTAGTGCTGACACTTTACACCGGTTACCCATCCCAAGGCACCAGGCCTCTACCATGTAGATTCTACCCGTTGGATAAATACTTATCATTGTGCTAAGTTTGACCGTAAGAATGAGTAAGTAATTTTCTTATGGCAACAACGTATCAAGTAGGCATACCTGCTCAATTACCAGGTGAACAGTATTCGGGATGGGTGCAGGTGAAATTAACTAAACTCTCTTCAAAAGAAATTAACATGAAGACTGGACCACACCTGGCCAGGTTTGACTTTGTAAGCCAGTGTTGGATGCTTCGCTATTTCCGGGGAGGTAGAAAAGCGCTCTACATAGGGGAAGTGGAAGGATGGAAGGTGGCACCTAAAAACAAACCCAGGCCAAAACCGACTTTACCTAATTAACCTTTGTAGTAGTAGCTAGTGTCAAAAAGCCATACCTTTCTGAGACTAGCAAAGCTGCTCATTGGCCAGTTGGCAAAGCTCCCAAAAATATGTGTCAAAAAATGGTATCAGAAATTATTTTATTCCTACATTTATGAGACTAACTTTTTGACACATTATGAACAAAATTTTTGGATATGCCAGAGTATCTACAGTTGATCAGAAACTCGACACCCAACTAGACACCTTAACCAAGTATGGCTGTCACCAGATTTTCCAAGACAAGATTTCTGGTACCACTTCCTCCCGGCCGGCTTTGGATGATATGCTCTCCAGACTTCGGGAGGGAGATACAGTTGTAGTAGCCAGGTTAAACCGGTTAGGCCGATCCTTGGTACATATCATTACTTTAGTATCAGAGCTGGCCAGTAAAGGAATCCATTTTAAAGCACTCGATCTGGGAATAGATACCTCCACACCTGCCGGTAAGATGATATTGTCCGTGTTTGCCTCACTTGCCGAATATGAAAGGGAAACTATCTTAGAAAAGACCAAAGCCGGTCAGAAATTAGCTATCCAGCAAGGTAAGCATGTTGGCAGGCCAAAAGGTTTTAATCAAGAAATGTTTGCCAAAGTAAAAACGGCTACAGAAAGAGGTATGTCAATTTCAGAGATTGTTAAACTTACCGGTATCTCCAGAGCCAGTGTGACCAGGTACCGCAGGCTGATGGGTCCAAAAATGAGCACAGCCATTAAACAAGCAATGGCGCTAAACTAACTTTTTAAATATTTTACACTATTTATATATGACTGACTTAATAATTAAGCTTGATGATAAGGACCAAGCACAGGCCACTAAAATGGCTGAACGGGTGAAAAAGGTGCTTGCCGCAGAATTTGGTATTACTGTAGAAATTACTACTAAAAAGACAAAAACCGGTATAGTCAAGCAAGTAACTATTAAAAAGGCTTCACCCTTAGACAAAATGACCAAGGGCAAAAATCTAGCTGGAAGAATCAAACAAGGACTTGATGAAGTAAAGCTTATGCAAGAGGGCAAACTTCAAAGACGTTCAGCTATGGACCTGGTAAAAGAATTAAAAAATAGTAAATAATGCCCGTAGAAGTACTAGTTACTCCTGGATTTGTAAAAGATGCCAAGTCTTTTGCCAAAAAATATAATTCATTCGCTGATGATCTTGAACAGCTAGTAGTGGACCTGCAAGCTAATCCGACAATGGGAAAAAGCCTGGGCGCCAACTTGTATAAAGTCCGGTTAGGCCTGGAAAGTAAATGAGGGGGGAAAAGTGGAGGCTTACGGGTAATTACCTACCATGTGCACCAGGAAGGTAGTCTATTAATCGTTAATCTGCTCACAGTCTATGATAAATCTGAGGAGGCGACAATCAAAAAAGAGGTACTGGAAGCAATGATAAAAATACGGTTCCTAAGCCAGAGAAAGCTAAGGAATAGTCTAAGGTACCCAAAAAGAAAAAGTAATCAACCAAAGAACCTTTGAAGGCCTTACCTAATTTTCATACCATCAACTGTCCTTAGCCAAATTTAATTTGCCTCTATATTTGTAAGTCTTTTCAGGCCATACAAGTACAACGAATCTATAACACTTTAAATAAATAATATGGATAGCTACAAATTCACTGTTACCGAAGATAGATTTGGTTCTAAGAGCTCTTACACGGTACTTATTAAAATTTTAGGTGAAATATATGGTAAACCTCATAATCAGGAAATAGGATTTATGTATAGAGAAACAGATACCTTTCCTAAGGAATACTATTTTAATACATCAAATAAGAATCTACTTAATGCCATAACAATGTCCTATAAAGTGGAGCAAACAAACTATCCAGCTAATTTTATTAATAGTAATGATTTTCACTACCTAGGTAATGCTGATTTCTTTCCACCTAAACTTCAATAACACCTATGCTAGATAAAAATTACTTTTCGGCAAATTATAGCTGATCTACTATAGGGCTAGAATGGGCTGAATGCGCAAATCCTAAAGATTGCTATGGATGAGCAACTGAAACGCCCGGTTACCACTACTTTCTATGATTCAAGCTTTTCCCTATACCTAAAATGAAAACAATAATTTTAGTAATGCTACGAAATGAATTTGATAACTTCATTTAAACTTTTAACACATGAATATAGATCTACTTGAACTTCCAACTAAAGAGCTTTTAGATAAAATAGGAGCAGGTAATCATAAACCTGGTTCTGGAAGTGCTGCTGCCCTTAATGGAATACTCTGTTGTAAACTCTTACTTACAGTTATTGAGCTTACTTTAGATCCCAAAAGGGCGAAAATCTACGCACAATGCTCAGTAGAATTTAATCAAATAAAATCTAAAATTAAAGAAACAATTGGTCCAAGACTGGAAGAACTGTTTAAAGAAGATGCTATCCAATTTGATAAAGCAATACAAAAAAGAATAGAAAGGGACAAAGTACTCAATCAACAAAAAAAGAACCAACTCCAAGAAGAGGCACTTCGTGAATTAAAAAAATCAACAGAATTACCGATTGAAATTGCTAAGCTTTGTATTGAACTGGCTAATTATGCGGTAGTTGTTTTCGATAAAGGATTTCAGTCGGCAAGAGGAGATTCAGGTGTAGCTTTAAGCAGTTCTCTTTCAGGGTTGACAGGATGTTTAGCAATAATCAGTTTAAATCTTCAATCATTTCCTAAAAGCTTATGGACTGATAAAATTAAAATCCAAAAAAATGAGCTTAGAAAGGAATACGAAAGATTAACTTCTGAAAATGTCAAACTAATGAACATTCTGGATACGGAGGCAGATACTAAAAATGAATTTCTGGCTGAATTTGTTGAAATTAGGAAGATGTTTTTTGGAAAGAGAAATTTAAAGGATTCTGACATTGAAAAATTAGCTAGAAGAATTCAAAACGCTCTTTGGAAATATCAAGATGTAATTTGGCCCAAAAATCCTCCTAGCAATGAACTGAGCATTTTAAAGCCTGAAAAAGTAATTGAGCTTCTCAAATATGCATTTCATAAGGTTGATACTTTAGGTGTAAATGATTCTAATGAAGAAATAGCGGGAATTATCAACAATCAAGATGCTACAATTCAAATTTCGACTATGTATGCACCAGAAGTGGTCAATTTTACAACGGCCCATGAATTAGGACATGCATTGTTACATAACCAAATTAAATTACATAGGGATATACCGTTGGATGGTTCAGAAAATTTAAAGAATCGTTCAATGGTTGAAAGAGAGGCTGATAAATTTGCAGCTTATTTCCTAATGCCAGGCAAGACAGTCACTCAACTATTTCACATTTTTTTCCAAACTGAACAACTCCAGATAAATGAAATAACATCGTATATGTTGGCAAATTGTTCACCCTTGGAGCTTAGTAAAAGAATTAAAAATCAACGCGACTTTTCTAGGCTCATAGCTAAATGCGAATTTTATAATCTTAAACCATTTACCTCCTTATCAAAGATTTTTAATGTGTCAATTGAAGCTATGGCGATAAGACTTGAGGAATTAAATTTAATTCGATTTTAAGAAATGACTGGCTAGCAGGCGAACAGTTTTCGGATTGGCTACAAGTCACACTCACAAACTCTCTTCCAAAGAAATTAACATGAAGACCGGACCGCACCTGGCCAGATTTGACTTTGTAAACCAGTGTTGGATGCTTCGCTATTTTCGGGGAGGTAGAAAAGCGCTCTATACCGGTGAAGTGGAAGGATGAAAGAGAGCACCTAAGAAGAAACTCAAGCCCAAGGTAGTTTCATCTCCTACTTGTAGCTAAAAATAGCCAAAAGTGTATCAATTTAAAGTTGGCAAAAAAAGCAGCAGTTATTTGAGCAGATACGGCATTTTTTTTCTCTCACTTACGTATCAGTCTAGAGATTAGATAAAAGCCTTAAATTGCTTGGTGGAGAATACGTGGATTTGGTTCTGATTCACTGGCCTGTAAAAGGATATGTGCAAGAAACCTGGCAAGTAATGGAAGATTACGTAAACAAAGGATTAATCAAATCTATTGGTTTAAGCAACTTCAATCCACATCATATTGATGAGCTGCTAACATATGCCAAATTAAAACCGGTGTTAAATCAAATCGAAAATCATCCCAACCTTTCACAATGGAGAAATCCGGATATACTCTTACCAAGGGTATTGCGGTTGAAGGTTGGTCGCCATTGGCCACCGGGACTATTCTTGACAATGAAATACTAATAGGTCTCTCCAAAAAATATAGGAAAAGTGTTGCTCAAATTATCTTAAGATGGGATATTCAAAGAGACTTGATCACCATTCCCCGTTCAAGGAAAAAAGCCCACATGGCTGAAAATATTGACATTTTCAATTTTGAATTATCACCGGCTGATATGTCCATCATCCATGGAATCAACAAGAATCAGCGTGTAAATCCCAAAAACGACCCTGATAACTTTCCCTGGTAATACTATCCTGGAATCAACGAACAATGAGTGGGATAATAACCTGACTATACAGGTGAACGCTGTTTATACCAAAATTTAATATATATAATGAAAAGACCTTATATCATGTTTCACATGGTGTCCTCTATAAATGGGAAAATTTTAACTGAAAACTGGAGGCATACCAACGCTTGGAAATCACTAGCCCCTTGTTTCGAAGGTATTTATGAATCTTTTGGTGCAGATGGTTGGATATGTGGAAGGGTAACTTTGGAAAAAGATTTTTCTAATGAAAGTCCGGAGTTGACTGAGCCCGATACCGCAATTAACAGGGAAACCTTCATCGGAAACGAAAAAGCAACTTCTTTGGCCATCGCCATTGATACAAAAGGTAAATTAGGATGGAAAGACAATGAAATACAAGGCGATCACATAATAGAAGTACTTTCTGAAAATGTGTCTGATGCCTATTTGTATTACCTGCAAAAAAAGAATATCTCTTACCTGTTTGCAGGCAAGGAAAATATAGATTTCGAATATGCCCTTGAAGTGCTTGCCAATTCATTTCAAATAAAAACCTTATTACTCGAAGGGGGAGGCTATTTAAACGGTTCCATGTTAAATACAGGGTTAATTGATGAATTTAGCTTATTACTCGCTCCTATTGCAGATGCTCTTCCTGGCCCTACAACTTTTGAATTAGGCAATTATCCAAAAGCAAATTCTGTATGGGATTTAAAGCTGACAAGCACTCAAACCTTGGAAGGTGGGACATTATGGCTTCGATACAAGCGAAATTGATATTCATGAGGTTAATTCAGATCTACACTTCAATAGTCATGAGCATTTTATATTATAGCTAACCCATTACGAACCATTAGCAAAAAATCTATAAAGTATCATTATTAAACTACAAACCTGGAATAGAGAAACTAAGTAATTTCAAACTAGTGAATTGATGAAGATAGAAGAAGCGGATGACATTCACATAATCTCCCTTCCGTGAAGATGGAAAAACATAAGGCACACCCACATGGATTTGGATAGTAGTTGTTTGTAGTGATTTATAAGTAAGAGCATACAATTCGGTTCACTTTAGATGGTGCAAATCAGCCATCGGGCAAAAAGCCCAACGTATTCAAGCTGCCCGAATGACAATAGAGGTAACATTTGATCCCCTGTAGGGAAAATCAATAATGCTATTGACAAAGCTTATACGAAAAAGTTTAGCAGTAGCCAATGTCGTCTATAATGCGACCGGAGTCAGGATTCGCGATTACCCTATCACACTGGACAAGCTGATAGATAAACTTAATATAAACGGATAAGCTAAGTGACAATGAGCATAGGTTAAAACTTGTAAGCTAATTGTATACTAACTGAACATAGTGATATTACTTTTCGTTGAATCTGAAAACTATACATATAGATATCGGATAGAATGTATTTAAAATGGTCCATTTAACAGACCGGATTACTTTTGATTTTTTATACTCCATTCTTTGTTATGAATCAAGCTATTATAACCAGAAAACTTGAACTAGCTGTCATTGGGCAATCAGCAGAAAAAAACCAAGCATGGGCATTCCTTCGGCAGTTAGACCGAGAAGTATTCCGGGCAGCCAATCAGATCATTTCGGACCAGTGGTTTTATTCAACCTTCGAAAACAAACTTGTTAAGTCCGATGCTCTGAAAATAGCCACTATGGAGACCCTTATCGAGCAGGAAATAAAAGTGTTAAAAGAAGCCGGAGAAGATAATAAGAAAAGGAAGGAAATTGAAAAAAACATTGAACAGGCAAAGAAAAAAAGGAATGAACTCTTAAAGCAGGCAAGGGTAGAAGCAAGAGAGGAATTAAAAAAGTTTTTTGAAGTAAGCCGCAGCCAGCTTTCCTACCGCATGATCGCAGAGCAGTATAAACATTGGGGAAGCCATGTATATGGTGCACTAATAGCCAAAGTGAATGCAGATTTTTTAAATGATTATGTAAGTGTTGTGCAAGGCAAGCGCAGTATAAGAAATTATAAGAAAGGTATACCAATACCAGTTAGGGCAAGTAGCCTTCGATTTGAGAAAGATGCAGAGAATTTATACATTAACTGGATAAAAAATATTAAGTTCATTACTGTTTTTGGCCGGGACCGTTCATCCAGAAATACTGAGTTAGACCGCCTCTTGTCTGGTGAATATGACTATGGAGATTCATCTTTGCAGATAAAGGGTAGAAAGATTTTTTTGCTACTAAGTCTAAAACTCCCACAAAAGGACACATACTTAGATCCTAATAAATCCCTTCATGTACAGGCAGGTATCCAGGTGCCTGTAATGTGCCGGGTTAGTGGTAGTGAAGATCATAAATTGATAGGACAGGCCGATGAAATTTTACGTAAGCGCATGCAGTTTCAGACCAGAAATCGAAATCTGCAGAGAGCCTTGAAGGATACAGTAGGGGGACATGGAAGGGGGAAAAAACTACAAGCATTAGATCAGATTAAGGAAGCAGAGCGCAACTGGATACGCACTTACAACCATGTGCTTTCAAAAAATGTGATTGCTATGTGCCTCAAATATAATTGTGGAACCATTTTATTAGAAGATATAAAAGAACTACCCAAGGATGAAGAGGAAAAGAAGTTTTATGCCCGTAATTGGGCAGGATTTGAATTAAAAACCATGATATTACAGAAAGCTAAAGTTGAAAATATAGTAGTACAGCTAATTCAAAGTGACAAGGAAAAGAATGATGGATTAATTCATGAAGTAGAGCCTTGACATATAGTATAAATATAAATAGTAAGAATATACTCTTACTTCTACGATTGTTCAGGGCGGTTCCACGTCCTTAGTGTGAGGATAAATTATCACTCACAAACTCACTTTTATTACAAATGCCTTTAATAAGCATTTTTGGGATACAACCTGTAGTAAAGTGGGATTGGAATTGGCTCCTGGAACCGGATATCTCGTCCACAAGCCATATTACATGTAGCGGGGTAGGATTGGAATCTATTGCCTGCTGATAAGCTAAAATGAGTTGCCTCAAAGATTCTTTTGAGAATGCCTAGGTAAGAGTTTAGAAAGCCGGAAGTAGTTTATTATGGATTAATAGGTAACTAATATGAAAAAACTTTATTTTCTGATTTTACTTTTTGGATGTATTACAGGCTCGATTCATGCACAACAGTCCTTGTTTGGAGGATCTCAAGTTACCTCACCCCAGATTCATGATGACAATACTGTGACTTTCTGAATAGTAGCTCCAAATGCCAAAGAAGTAAAGCTATCAGGGGATTGGATGCCATTTGAGGGCTCTAAGCGTGCCACAGAAATTATGACTAAAGGGGATAGTGGTCTATGGTCTTACACTACAAAAGTTTTACCATCAGATCTATACACTTATTCATTCCTAGTAGATGGATTGAAAACCATTGACCCCAACAATGCCTATGTTATACGGGATGTGGCATCTGTCACAAGTACATTTGTATCAAAAAGTGAAAAAGCAAATTATTTTAGGATAAACAATGTACCCCATTGGAACAGTGGCTCGCAGGTGGTATAAATAATCTGTAAAAATATATTCAATAACTTTATTGAATAATTGAATTATTATATTATCTTTTTTCCATCATTCCACTTAAGAATCATGGAAAAAAGAGAATTCAAAGAAAAAGTATATTCCGAGTTAGCTAGTCTTACTAAAGCATTAGCCCATCCTTTCCGCCTGCAAATCATTGATCTGCTCGCTCAAGGTAGCCGGAGCGTCGAAGAAATTGCTGCTCAGGTGGATATAAGTATTGCCAATGCTTCTCAACATTTACAGGTAATGAAAGGGGCCAATCTTGTTAGCATACAGAAGGAAGGGCATTATGTGCATTACCGCTTGGCAGATGAGCGGGTATATACCGTCTGGCAATCCTTGCGTGAATTAGGCATTGATCGCTTAGCTCAAATCGAGCGTACCTTAAAGGATTTCCGTGAGGAGAAAAACTCTTTTCAATCCCTCTCCATTGATCAGTTACTAGAGAAGATATCCGAGGAAGGGGTAGTTATTCTAGATGTAAGACCGGAAAAAGAATTTAAAGCTGGCCACATCCCACAAGCTTTATCCGTGCCCATGGAAAAGCTGGCCCAAAAGATTGCCGATCTTCCTGCAGGCAAAGAAGTGGTGGTTTATTGTCGCGGACCTTTCTGCGTATTTGCTGATGAAGCCGTTGGGCTCCTTACCGGGCAAGGCATTCGGGCTATCCGCCTGGAGGAAGGCTTTCCTGACTGGAAAAGCCGAAACCTTCCCTTTCAAACCATTTCTTAAAACCGCCTATTCCTTTGTAAAACCATATTTTATGGAAACAACTCCAACCCTTGATGTAACTACTTTAAGAAATTGGCTGGAAAATGGAAAGCCCGTCACCATTCTTGATGTACGCCCGCTTGCCGAGCGGCAGGAATGGGCTATTCCAGGCAGCATTCATGTGGATGTGTATGATAAGCTGAAGGCTGGCGACGAGCACGCGTTAGACAATGTGAATGTAGCTCAACATGTTCCTGTAGTCACTGTTTGTGCCGCTGGGCGCATGAGCCTGAAAGCGGCCGGGCAATTGCAGGCAAAAGGACTAGAAGTGTATTCCCTAGAGGGTGGCATGAAAGCCTGGAGCCTTGCCTGGAATACGGCAATAGTGCCTACGTCTCTGCCCCAAGTGTCCATCCTGCAAATCAGAAGGACTGGAAAAGGCTGTCTGTCCTATATGGTTGCTTCCGAAGGGGAAGCACTAGTCATTGACGCTTCCCTGGATGAAAAAGTGTATCTTGATTTAGCCATGATGCATGGATGGCAGATTACCTATGTACTTGATACACATTTACATGCTGATCATTTGTCCCGCTCTCGTGTATTAGCCCTGCAAACCGGGGCTAAGCTGCTACTGCCAGAGAGTGATAAGTTTCAATTTAGCTATGAGCCAGTTACTTCCCAAACAACGTTACCTCTAGGTAAAACACTACTCAAAGCCATTCCTACACCGGGTCATACCCTGGAAAGCTTTTCTTACCTGGTAGGGGAAAGCGTCTTATTTTCCGGAGATACCCTTTTTGTGGATGGTATTGGTAGGCCAGACTTGAAAGCGAGTGCGGATGAAATCCGGCAAAAAGCTACCCTTTTACATCGATCCCTCCATACCTTACTTGCTCTGCCAGAATCCCTGCAGGTCTTGCCCGGGCATACTTCTAAACCCGTGGCATTTGATGAAGAACCGATTGTAACCACCATCGGTGAACTAGCAGCTAAGCTTTCCTGGGTAAAGGTATCTGAAGAAGCGTTTGCCCAAACCCTACTTGCTAAAATACCGGCTACTCCTCCTAATTATCTCACCATAAGTGAGCTCAACAGAGGGGGTGACTTCTCGGGCATAGAGCCGATGGAAGTAGAAGCGGGAGCCAATCGTTGCGCTATTTCTTAACAACATTTTCTTATGAAATCAGAAGAAAAAATTAATTTGCTTTTAGGAAAAGACTATGCTGGTGAGTCCGTCTTTCAGCCGGAGAACCTGCTACGGGAAGCCCGAAGGCAGAAAAACATTCCCAAAGGAAGCATTCCTTCGGTCTGTGTGCTAGATCCGGATGGAGACATCGTACGCTATTTGATCAAAACCGGGCAGGCTAGCGTCAATCCGTGTTGGGCCTGCTATCACACCACGTTGTATGATTTCTCTTATCAGGGAATGAGCTTTGGCATTATCGGTTGTGCCGTAGGGGCTTCCTTTGCTGTCCTACTAGCCGAGCAGTTATTTGTTTCTGGCTGCAGGCTCCTTGTCAGCATTACCTCAGCCGGCATTATTACCCCGCTGGAAAGCGAGCCTTCCTTTGTGCTCATTTCCGAAGCCATACGCGATGAAGGGACTTCCTATCATTACCTGCCACCTGAGAAGCCTGCAACGCTATCTGCTGATTTATTGATTCCCTTATCGGCTTCCTTTGAAAAGGCAGGATTAATGGCTGTAACCGGCAAGAGCTGGACAACGGACGCCCCTTATCGGGAAACAGAAAAGGCCATTGCAAAGGCAAGAGCCCAAGGAGCTTTAGCCGTGGAAATGGAAGCGGCAGCCTTATACGCTTTTGCCCAAGCCAAAGGAAAGCCGGTGGTCTGCTATGCCCATTTAACCAACTCAATGGCCCAGCATGGGGAGGACTTTGAAAAGGGAGCTGAAAACGGTAGCCTGGATTCCCTAGCACTTCTCTATCATACGGCAGCTACCTTGCTTCCTATCATTTCTAATCACTATGCAAACAAGGGTTTACACGCAAACTAGATTAGGCTTACGGGAAAACTGGCAGCAGTTTACCCTCCTTGTCATTATCAATGCTTTTGTGGGTGGTATGATTGGCCTGGAACGGACGCTATTACCCGAGCTAGCTGAAGGGGAATTTGGGCTAGTAGCTAAAACAGCCCTACTTTCCTTTATTGTGGTCTTTGGCCTTACTAAAGCCCTTACTAACTACCTGACAGGCGCCTTAGCCAATCAAGTAGGCAGAAAGAATTTACTCGTCTATGGGTGGTTATTCGGCCTACCTGTACCCTTAATTCTGATGTACGCACCTACCTGGAACTGGATCATCCTGGCTAATGTACTGCTGGGCATCAATCAGGGTCTTGCCTGGTCTT
Source organism: Rhodocytophaga aerolata (assembly GCF_030503435.1). Lineage (GTDB taxonomy): Bacteria > Bacteroidota > Bacteroidia > Cytophagales > 172606-1 > Rhodocytophaga > Rhodocytophaga aerolata. The sequence goes on along the minus strand of NZ_JAUKPO010000020.1, from coordinate 109,959 downwards.
CAACGGTAGTGATGAAAATTGACCTGGTAGGGGAGAAAAACAGAGGGCTTGCTATGGGGATCAATGAATTTGCCGGGTATTTGTCCATAGCAGCCGTTGCATTTCTAACTGGCTGGATGGCCAAGGAATATGGGTTAAGGCCATATCCGTTTGTCATAGGGATCATCTTTGCCCTGTTAGGGCTACTTGGCAGTATCTTTCTAATAAAAGACACGGCTAGTCATGTAAAGCAAGAAGTGAAGTTCTCTTCGCAGCCCCTTTTACCAAACGTTTTCTGGGATACTACTTTTCGGCATTCTAACCTCGGTGCAGTCACGCAGGCAGGCTTAGTGAATAATCTAAATGATGGTATGGTATGGGGGCTTTTGCCTGTTTTGTTAAGTAGTAAAGGCTTTTCTTTGCCTCAGATCGGTCTCATTGTGGCGACTTACCCGGCTATTTGGGGGGTTGGGCAACTCTTTACTGGTGCCCTAGCGGATAGGTTTTGTAAAAAATCATTACTCTTTCTAGGTATGTTCTTCCAAGGGCTAGCAATTATCTTTTTTCCCTGGGCAACGAGCCCCTCCCATTTTATGGCTATTGCAACCGTGTTAGGCTTGGGAACAGCTGTAGTCTATCCCACCTTTCTAGCTGCCATTGCCTCAGATACCCATCCCAATCAGCGGGCAGGTAGTATGGGTGTATTCCGTTTCTGGCGGGATTTAGGCTACGCTGTCGGTGCTTTGCTTACCGGAGTACTTGCCGATACATTTGGTGTTTATTACGCGATGCTAGTAGTAGGAGGAATTACTATCTTATCTGCCCTGGTGATTGGCTACCGAATGTCCTGTGGAAAAAAACTGGCCTATATATGATTCCTACTTCAAAGTTTTCATCCTAGTTTCCTAGCGTTAATATGCTCTTTCAAGCTAATATGCTCTTTCAAGCTAAGTAGAAAGCTTCTGATTCATCTACATTGGACTTCCTCCAACAAGTAAAAGCTAAGTTAAGAGCTGTTTGTATGGTAGCAGTTAAACGCATACGTATGCTCTAGAAAAATTAAGCTAAATTAACTTCCCCTTTGTTGAAACTTCACTTTTGGGCAAGAGAGGAAAAATATAGAATTCAATGACCTTTCCTTGAAAAATTGTCTTTCCCCTTTTGTTCTCTCTTTATTTATGGAGGAATATCAAAAGGGTAGTAATTTCACTTGAATTATCCTTTTAACAGCCATACTTTAATCGAGAGAATTTCTCAGAGCTCTGCCCCGGGGTTATTCATTGATGAACTACACATCAATGCAGGTAAGCAGATTACCTATAACTACTTTGATCAAAACGGCTTCTCTATAGGTTTTGGCTATCAACTTAGTAAGACATTACATACTCAGCTTGGCTAAATGAATTTATTTCAGCAATTACCCACAGAAAACCGTTTCAATCATAATCATACCATCCGCCTCATTTCTTCAATATTATTGATTTAAGAAAGACAAATATTGGCTTAATAATGCACCATAGCATTAAAATTCAGAATTAACTCAGAATTCTTCTCTAAATTTTAAGTTTTAAATCACTTTTTATTTTACAGTATGCAGCCAACCTTAACACCATCCACTCCAGTAACGAAACCTAGTTTTAAAGAAGCTTTTTTATTCTGGCTAAAATTGGGCTTTATTAGCTTTGGAGGACCAGCAGGACAGATAGCCATTATGCACACATTCATCGTAGATCAGAAAAAATGGGTGTCTGATTCTAAATTCCTGCATGCACTTAATTACTGTATGTTGCTTCCAGGTCCAGAAGCACAGCAATTAGCCACGTATATTGGTTGGCTATTGCATGGAGTGAGAGGAGGGCTTGTAGCAGGAATATTATTTGTATTACCTTCCATTTTTATTCTACTAGGCCTAAGTATGATCTATGTTACTTTTGGTACGATTCCTTGGGTGTCAGCTCTTTTCTATGGATTAAAACCTGCTGTAGTTGCCATTGTCATACTGGCTTTAATAAAGATTGGCAAAAAGTCTCTGCTTACTCCTTTCCATTATGCCATAGCGGCACTGAGTTTTATAGGCATATTTTTCTTTAATATTCCTTTCCCCTATATTATCTTAGGAGCTATCCTGATCGCACTCATTGGTCAGAAATTATTTCCTTCTTTATTAAAACAAAAAAAAGAAGAAGGTAAGAAGGCAGCTAATGAGGATGAATATTATTTAAATTCTAATAGCGTAGTAGCGGGGACAGGATTCAATGGGAAACGCATTATTAAGCAAACGCTGATTGCTTTACTGCTTTGGATAGCGCCTTTCATTTCATTTTATTATCTGACGCAGGATTTTACTTTTTGGAAAAACTTATCCTTGTTCTTCACCAAGGCTGCTTTAGTCACCATTGGAGGAGCCTATGCGGTGCTTCCTTATGTAGCGCAAGTAACGGTGGAGAAGTTTGGATGGCTGAGTAATTTGCAAATGATAGATGGCTTAGCTTTGGGCGAAACTACGCCAGGCCCACTGATTATGGTGCTCGTTTTTGTTGGCTTTATGGCCGGCTTTAATCATTTTAATGGCTCCTTGCTGATGGGGACTGTGGGTCTGCTTACTACTACTTTCTTCACGTTTCTACCCTGTTTCCTTTTTATACTAGTAGGAGCCCCTATTATTGAAAAGACCCAAAGCAATATGAAAGTTAAATCTATTTTAGGTATTGTAACGGCTGCTGTCGTAGGGGTTGTATTGAATCTGACTGTATACTTTGGTCAGGCCGTTGTATTCCCAAAAGGAATGGCTGCAGGGGTTGTTGATTATTTTAGCCTGGCTTGGATTATTATTTCCTTTATAGCCATGTACGGGTTCAAGATGGATATGATTCCCTGGATTGGCATAAGTGCTTTAGCAGGTCTGTTACATTATTTTATACTAACCTGATTGGTATGCAGGCTCTTTGAGCTGTCTTATAAACTGTTTACTCACTGGAGCTTTTCTGAAAATAGGTACTAGCCATAAGTTTATTTAGGTCATTTAAATAGTTTAATAATCAAGTAATAAAAAATAGTATGAAGCCATATTCTATAGCCATACTAATTTATGGCGAGATCAACTCAGATAGAAATGCCTTAACTGAGGAAAAGTATAAGGATTTAGCAAGTGCGTTTTTATCAGAAGGGTTCCATGTCCAATCCGTATTATATAATGATGAATCACTTGATACATTGTATAGTGATCTGCTCAAGTTTGATGCCCTGTTAGTTTGGGTGAATCCCATTGAGCAAGGAAAAGATCGAAGAAAACTAGATGCCCTACTTGCTAAAGTATCCGATCAAGGATGTTTTGTTTCCACTCATCCGGAAGTAATATTGAAAATGGGCACGAAGGATATTCTGTATAAAACAAAAGATGTGGGTTGGGGAAGTGAAACTGACATGTATACAAGCTTTGAGGACTTTGCTAGGCGGTTTCCTGAGGCATTGCAGAGATCGGGTATAAAAGTATTAAAACAATACCGCGGTAATGGAGGCAATGGTGTGTATAAAATTATACAAGGTAGATCAGCAGATGAGGTAACTGTTATTCATGCTAAAAATAGCGGGGAAGCTAAAACTCTTTCTTGGAATGACTTCTATAGCGAGTTTAAACCCTATTTTTCGAATAATGGCTTGCTAATCGAACAAGCATGGCATGAAGGGCTAATCAATGGGATGGTCAGATGTTATGTATCCGGAAATAAAGTGGCCGGATTTGGCTATCAGGAAATTGTTGCGCTGTATGAAATAGCGATCAATGGCGTTAAAACAAGTTTGCCCCCAAGTAAACGTTACTATTTCACCCAAAACTGCGGTTTGTTTAATGATTTGAAGCAAATCATGGAAAATAGCTGGATTCCTCAATTGCAAAAGAGCCTAGCCATTTCAAGTGATAGGATGCCTGTGATTTGGGATGCTGACTTTTTTATAAACGATAGTAATCACAATATGGCTGTTGGAAAATACACCCTATGTGAAATAAATGTGAGTTGTGTTTCGCCTTTTCCACCCAGCGCTATTCCATTCATTGTAGAAGAAGTAAGTCATAGACTTATGAAAAAAAAGAACTCAAAAGATTATATTTCTTAATTTATTTCGCATACCAAATGGTTTGGTATAATGGTGGTAGCAAAAATACGTGATAGCTTCTGCTTTCTGTTCATAGATTGGCAAAAGTGCTTTAGCAGGGCTATCTCATTACTTAACTAGTAATTTTACTTAAAGAATTCCCGGCATCAAATAAATCTCTTATTATATATTATTTTTTATACTGTCTAAGATTATGAAAATCAAAGATTTAATAAAAACAGGTATCTGCTTACTTATCATTTTAATTGCCGCCTATGTAGATTCATTGGGACAGTTAAGTCATTCACATACTAAAAGTAGTATAAATCAAGTAGATACTACTCAAGCAGATACTACTATTACTACACATGAACTACAAGAACTGATTAAAAAAAGATCAAAAGTAAGAATACTGGATGTGCGGTTAAAAAAAGATTTTCAGGCTGATCCTCAATTATTACCTACCGCAACCTGGCTTGATCCAACTAATGTTGAAGAATGGGCAAAAGTACTTCCCAAAGATAGTCTTATCGTTGTCTACTGTGTACATGGACATAAAGTAAGCCAGGGTGTAACTAACCGCCTATTAGAGTTAGGTTATCCTGTACAACTATTATCAGGAGGCATTGAAGCTTGGAAAGAGATGATAAAAGCTAGAGTGCCCCTTAGGTGAGTCTATCATCCACTTCAGTTTTGCAGATTATTAACAATATGGTGTAAATCATGAAAATTCTCATTGTTGAAGATGAACAACCACTTTTAAAAAGTATTACTTCTTATTTCTCAGAGGAGAATTATGTTTGCGAAGGAGTAGCTACTTTTAATGAAGCTATCGAGAAAGTTCATTTGTATGATTATGATTGTATCTTGCTTGACATTACCTTGCCTGATGGCAATGGCTTAAAAATTTTAGAAGCGTTAAAAGCACAAAAAAAAGCACAAGGCGTAATTATTATTTCAGCTAAAAATTCACTCGATGATAAAATAAATGGTTTGGACTTAGGAGCGGATGACTACCTTACTAAGCCTTTTCACCTTTCTGAACTCAATGCAAGGGTAAAAGCGGTTATCCGAAGAAAAAAGTTTGATACCAATGATGTAATTGAGCTTGGAAACATTCAAATCAATTTACTTCAACGCGTAGCTTTTGCTAATCAAACCCCTTTGAATTTAACAAGAAAAGAGTTAGACATTTTGCTGCATTTAATAGCAAATAAAAACTATGTGGTATCTAAATCCTCATTAGCAGAACAGCTGTGGGGCGATCATATAGATCAAGTAGATTCTTTTGACTTTTTGTTTACGCATATCAAAAATCTGAAAAGAAAATTAAGTGGCGCAAGTGCCAGAGTGGAGATTAAAACAGTATATGGTATTGGCTATCAGCTCCTAGAAACATGAAATTGTTAACCCTTACTACCAGGTATTATTTGCTGCTTTTCCTCCTTATTTTAGGAATATGGTCTTTAGTTTTTTATGCAGTGATGAGATATGAAGTATATGAAAATTCAGATGAAATTTTATTAAACAGGAAAAATCAAGTTCTTGGTATCATCAAGCAATCCCGAGAAGTTCCACTTGCCAAGGATGAATACAATGATTTTGTCATTCATCCCCTTTCTTCAGGGTTATTGCCAAATACACAAGATATGTATGGAGATACGCTCATCTATGAACCTACCGATAATGAATTTGACGAGTATAGGAAATTAACCACCAGGTTTACCTTTGACAAAAAGTCTTACGGGATGGTTATCTTTAAACCAAGACTGGAAACGACAGAGATCGTCAACACCATTGCCATTACTTTATTATCTCTCTACGCTGTATTAGTTCTAGCCTTAGCCTTCACTAGCCGTAAGCTTTCAAAAAAGTTGTGGCAGCCCTTTTATTCTACACTTAACCGATTGCGGGAGTACCGGCTGGATCAAGAATCGTCCCTTTTGCTTGATCCTACTAGGATAAAGGAATTTGAGCAGCTGAATCAATCTATAGAGCAACTGACAGGTAAGAACAGGCAAATCTATTTAAATCAAAAACAATTTATTGAAAATGCGTCTCATGAAATTCAAACTCCATTAGCCATTATTCAATCCCAAATTGAACTACTATTTCAAAACTCTACTCTGGAAGAAAGCCAATCGGAGATTTTACATGAAATTCTTTCTCAAACTGACAGATTGTCTAAGCTAAATAATGCCTTACTACTATTATCTAAAATTGAAAACAACCAATTTTTTGATAAAACAAGAGTGCTCATCAAGCCACTGGTTGAGAAAATTCTAACCTATTTTGAGGAGCATACAGAAAAGTATGCCTTACAAGTAAGTGTAGATATCCCGCTTAATGCACATGTACATACTAATCCGATGCTGATGGAAATATTGCTGAGCAACCTAATAAAAAATGCTTTTGTTCACAACAAACAAAATGGGTTCATTCGGGTTGCCGTCATTGAAAAAATAATTCTTGTGGAAAATACAGGTGAAGAATTAGCTATTTCTCCAGACACTCTCTTTGAACGCTTTAGAAAACAATCAAAAAGCAAGGGTGCCCTAGGCCTTGGGCTGGCTATTGTAAAGACCATTTGTGAAATAAATAAATGGAAGGTGAATTATAATTACCAAGATAATTTGCATAAAATCTCTGTTCAGTTCTAAAAATTCAGATTTAACTCAGAATTGGTATTTAGTTTTGGTTGCACATTTCAAGTAACTATCAAAGTTTTACTTTAAATGGTAAACCTCCTTTTACATGAAAGAAAAAGACTTATACCTTAAAAGTTTATTACTTTTATTTTGCTTTCTTTGGCTTAATTTCCTATCTATTGCACAAGACTCAAAAGATAGTCTTTCACTTAAGCAAGCGCTTCAACTATCGGAAGAAAATTATCCCTCATTATTGGCAAAGCGTCATTTAGCACAGGCATCAAGGAATAGGGTTGCTGTCGAAAAAAAAGATGCGTTGCCAAAGTTAGACCTGCATTTGCAAGCTAATTACGCTACATTGAACAATATCTATGGAATATTTTATCCACAAGATATTGTTCTTCCTATTTCCGGGCCGGTAAGTAATACCAGCAATTATGATCCTGTATTTGGCTCTGCAGGTGGTATCCGTTTAGCATGGGAGCCTATTACTTTTGGGCAAAGGAAAGCCAGTATAGATCAAGCTCAATCAGAGTTCCGCGAAACACAGTCCGAATATACAAATTCTATATTTGAGCATAAAATTCAGGTAGTTGAGACATATCTTAACTGGCTTACTGCCCAAACAATGCTTAAAGTACAGCATTCAAATCTGGAACGTACACAGGTGCTCTATACGTCAGTACATACATTAGCTCTTTCTGGATTAAGGCCCGGAGTGGATACTTCTATGACAAAAGCGGAAATAGCCAAAGCAACAGTAGAATTGAATAAAGCCGTAGAAGCTGAAAAGGTATTCCTGCTCAGGCTAAACCAAGAGATAGGATACAATAATGATAGCATCAGGCTATCATCAGGGAAGGTGTTTTCTATAGGTTCATCTTCCACATACTCCTCTCTTCCTAAAGCCAGCTCACATCCTATTCTTGATCTCTACCAAGCCAGAATAGATATAGGTAAAAGCAGGAAATCTCTTGTCAACCGGTCTTATGCTCCTAGGCTATCCTTCTTTGCTACAGGTTTTGCCAGGGGATCTGGTGGCGCTATTAATGAAAATTTTGATTATAGCATGAGTGGGCTTTCTTTCACTAAGTATAATTATGCAGTAGGGGCATTACTCACTTTCCCTATTCTTGTGTATCCAAAGATTCGAAGCCAAGGAAGGGTAGAAGACGAAAAACTCAAAGCGCAGCAGTTGCTATTTCAGGAACAACAACTCAAGCTGGATAGTGAAATAAAGGTAGCTGCAGTCAACATACAAACGGCAATCGAAAACATTTCTCAAACAGATTTACAACTCAGTGCTGCCCGTGATGCTTATTTTCAAATGCAAACACGCTACCAGGCAGGACTTACTACCTTACCAGAATTATATCAAAGCTTATACGAACTGAATCGTGCTGAATTAAATTATGCTTCCGTCATTATTCATCTCTGGAAAGCTAAATTATACCAATCTTACATTAAGGGAGATCTGTCAGAATTTCTAAATGAGATTGAGTGAAAAGCAACATTAAATAAAATAAATACCACTTAAGCTATGAATTTAATAACCGGCGCCTTACGAAAGCCTATTACCATTATAGTGGCCATCATCGGAATTTTGTTTTTTTCTGTACTTGCAATCCGCAAGATGCCTATTGACATATTCCCCCAATTGGGGCTTCCCACAATCTATGTTGCCCAGCCCTATGGTGGATTATCGCCCCAGCAAATGGAAGGTTTTGTAACTTCTTACTACGAATATCATTTCCTATATGTTACCGGAATCAAGTTTGTTGAATCTAAATCCATTCAAGGAGTTACATTAATCAAGCTCCAGTTCCACCCCGGAACGGAAATGAGCCAGGCCATTGCCGAAGTAGTTGCCCAGGTAAACCGCTCCCGGGCTTTTATGCCTCCAGGTACGGTTCCCCCTTTTGTGGTACGCTATGATGCAGGTAGTGCTCCGGTGGGCCAGTTGGTATTTCAGAGTGAAACCAAGACATTAGGTGAGATTCAAGACTTAGCCTTGTTTAAGGTCCGCCCTCTCTTTGCTTCTTTACAGGGGGTGTCAGCTCCTCCACCATTTGGTGGCAGCCAGCGGACAGTAATCATAAAAGTAGACCCTGAACGAATGCGCAGTTATGGTTTATCACCAGATGAAGTAGTACAAGCTTTAGCTAATGGAAATACTATTTCTCCTTCCGGGAATATCCGCGTAGGTGATCAGACCCTAATTACCCCTCAAAATTCTGTTGTAAGCAACATTAAGGAGCTGGGCAATATTCCTTTGAAAGCTGTAAGCGGTCCAGCTGTGTATCTAAAAGATATCGGTTCTGTAGAAAATGGTGCTGATATTACTTCAGGTTATGCTTTGGTAAATGGTAAACGCTCGATATACATCCCTGTAACTAAACGCTCGGATGCATCCACCTGGGATGTAGTGCAACGTATAAAGAAAGAGTTGCCGGCTATGCAAGCTGCTATTCCTGAAGATATTAAAGTTTCCTATGAATTTGACCAATCCGGCTATGTCATTAACTCACTTAAAAGTTTATTATTTGAAGGCGGATTAGGTGCCATACTTACAGGCTTAATGGTGTGGTTATTTCTTGGGGATAGGAGAAGTGCCATTATTGTAATAATAACTATTCCAATCGCTATCCTTACAGGGGTTATTTTTCTCTATGCATTTGGACAAACAATCAATATTATGACGCTTGGTGGATTAGCTTTATCTGTTGGAATATTAGTGGATGAAGCCACTGTAACCATTGAAAATATCCATAGACATTTAGAAATGGGTAAGCCCAAACCAAGAGCGATCTTGGATGCTTGTAAAGAAATTGCTTTACCTAAGCTATTAATTCTTTTTAGTATACTAGCCGTGTTCGTTCCATCCTTTTTTATGACCGGTGTACCAAGATCCATGTTTATGCCTCTTTCTTTAGCGGTAGGTTTTGCCATGATTGCTTCTTTCCTGCTATCCCAAACCTTAGTTCCTGTACTTGCCAATTGGATGCTGAAAGATGAACTGCATGAAAAAAAACATACAATTAAGCCAAGCAGATTCTCCTTTGAGAAAATCAAACAGCGGTATAATGAAAGCCTTTTGCCGCTTTTCAAGAGAAAAACAATGGTAATTATCCTTTATACAGCAGTAGTTTCACTGCTAATAGTTGGCTCATTTCTTCTTATTGGAACTGAAATATTCCCAAAAGTAGATGCCGGGCAATTTCAATTGCGTTTAAGAGCGCCTACCGGAACAAGAATTGAACGTACAGAAGACTATACATTGAAGTTAATCGAACGCATTAAGACCTTAGTGGGCGGCGAAAATATAGAAATATCTTCTGCTTTTGTAGGTGTACAACCCCCTAACTATCCTATTAATACAATTTATTTGTGGACAAGCGGCCCGCATGAAGCTGTACTTACAGTTAGACTTAATTCCGGATCAAATATTTCTATTCAGGAACTGAAGGAACAAATTAGAAAAGATGTAGCACAAACCATTCCTCAGATTACGCTTTCTTTTGAACCAGGCGATTTGGTCGATCAGGTGATGAACCTAGGAGCTACTACACCTGTAGACATTGCGGTTATAGGTAAGAATCTTTCACAAAGCCGGGAATATGCTGATAAGATTAAGAAAAATTTGCAAAGTCTTTCCTATTTGCGCGATGTACAGTTTGGCATACCCCTCGACTATCCCAGCTTGCAAGTAAATATTGACCGGGTGAGGGCTGGACAGTTAGGTCTTACAGTAAATGACATTAGCAAATCGCTTGTTGCGGCTACTTCTTCCAGCAGATATACACAACCTAATTACTGGCTGGATCAATCCAGTGGTACATCCTACCAGGTACAAGTAGAATTGCCTCAATATCAGATGAGTACTCCACAAGATATTGAACAAGTTCCTCTCTCAGGTAAAGGTTCACAGACAGCTTTTGTGCGGGATGTAGCCGAGTGGAGCAAAGCTAGCTTGGTAGGAGAATATGACCGGTTAAATCAGCAGCGCTTTGTAAACATTACAGCCAATATAGAAAATAAAGATTTAGGAAGTGCTGTGAAAGACATACAGAAGCAAATTGATGCGCTGGGAGAGATTCCTGCAGGGCTAAAAATAGCCATTCGTGGACAAGCAGAATTACTAGAGCAAACCTTAAATGAATTAGGAACAGGTTTATTATTAGCTGTGGTGGTCATTTTTCTATTATTAGCTGCTAATTTTCAGTCTTTCAAGCTATCTGCCCTTATTTTAACTAACCTGCCAGCTGTTCTGTCTGGCTCGCTGTTATTATTGTTGCTGACAGGTAAAACACTCAATATACAATCTTTTATGGGTTGTATTATGGCTATTGGTGTTTCAGTTGCTAATGCCATTTTACTGGTAACGAATGCTGAGATGATTAGGCGGGACACATCGCATACTGGTAATGTGGCCTTAGAGGGAGCCAATACACGTTTAAGACCAATTTTAATGACAAGCCTTGCTATGATTGCCGGGATGATTCCTATGGCCATAGGATTAGGTGAAGGAGGTGAGCAAACCTCTCCTTTAGGTATAGCAGTCATTGGTGGCCTTTTATTTTCCACACTTAGTACACTTTTTGTAATGCCACTTATCTATGATGCTCTTACCCAAAGGAAAGCCTATATAAGCAGATCACTTGATCCCGATGATACAGAGAGTAAATATCACGGCATGTAGTATATAAATTCATGAAAGCATTAAAATCAAAGAGATTAAAATATATTTTTAGCAGATTATGAAAAAAATAAGCTTTTCCTTAAAGTTAGTCATACCTCTACTATATCTGCTAGCTTGCAATGGTAAGGAAGAAGGTGAAAAAAAGCAGGTTCAGTCGGCTTCAGTTACCAAGGCAGATACAGTTCATGCTTTTATTTTAACATCACAAAAGCTATCTAAAGAAATAACCTTACCGGGTGAATTAAAACCTTATGAGCAAGTAAGTCTTGTTGCTAAAGTGAGCGGCTTTGTCAAGAAAATAAATGTAGATATTGGCTCTGAGGTTAAAAAAGGGCAGATACTTGCCATATTGGAGGCACCTGAAATGGATGCCCAGTTAGCTGAAGTGAATTCGCGCTTACAAGCTACAAAAGCAAAATATACCAGCAGCTTAGATACCTATACACGCATACAAAATGCATCCAAGAAGCCGGGAGTAATCGCCCCAAGTGAATTAGAACGCACAAAAAATGTAATGCATGCCGATAGTGCAGAATATGAATCAATGAAGGCACTCGTTCGTTCTAAACGAAGTTTAGACGAATATTTAATTATCCGGGCACCTTTTGACGGAGTAATCACTATGCGACATGTTCATCCGGGAGCTTTAGTTGGAGCAAACAATAGCCAGCCTTTACTCGAAATGGAAAACAATAAAATACTTAGACTTGCAGTAGCCGTTCCTGAGGCCACTGTTGGTAACTTGTTAACCAGTAAAGAAATCTTTTTTACGGTAAGAGCTTTTCCTGGAAAAAAATTTCCTGCTACACTTGCCCGCAAAACCAACAGCGTTGTCTCTAATAACCGAACAGAGTTATGGGAGTTTGACGTAAGTAATCAAAATGGCCAACTTAAGCCAGGTATGTTTGCTGATGTAAAAATAAATATGTCACGGCCTGATAGTACATTTCTTGTGCCCTCTAAAACGGTAGTAACTTCACAGGAAAGGAATTTTATAGTTCGAATAAAGAATAGGCAAACTGAATGGGTAGATGTAAGCAAAGGAATGGCCTTGGATGATAAAATAGAAATATTTGGTAACGTTTCTGCTAATGATACACTTGCACAAAATGGCAGTGAAGAACTGAAACCAGATAAAAGGGTGGTAGTAAGGATAACAGAGCCAAAGTAGCCCATTCAATGTCTTTTATTGAAACTAAAAAGCTTCAAGAGGGTTCACAAAAGGCCATTGAAACACTAGCCCGGTGGAGCTATGTAGTAAAAGGCATATTATTTTGTGGCGTAGCTATATTAGCTGTTTTATCTGCTATTGGCTTAAGCAGCCAAGATGCTAACCGGAAAGAGATCTTAAAAACCTTATTTAACCAACCTTTGGGTCAAATCCTATTAGGCTTGATTACAATAGCTTTAGGGGCCCATACCATTTGGCGAATGTTCGAGGTATTCTCCGACCCGTATGGCAAAGGGACAAATTTAAGTGGACTTTTGCACCGGTTTACTTATTTGCTCAGTGGTATATCCTATGCAAGTTTAGCATTAACTGCTTTAAAGCTATTATTAGGAAATGGAAGTGGCCCAGAAAATGAAAAGCAAATTTGGATTGCTGCCATTTTGCAAAGGGAAGGCGGTGAATGGCTAGTAATAATAGCAGGAGTTATCATGGTAACCTGGGCCAGTGTACAAGGCAAAAAAGCAATAAAGAATGGGCTATACAAAAGCTTGAAAACAGATCATCTAAGCCGTTTCTGGAAAATTATTATTCGTTTGAGTGGGGCCATCGGTTTTACTACTCTAGCTACCTTATTAACTGCTATAGGTGTGTACACTTTAAAAGCTGCCTTTACCCGCAATCCTTCCTGGGTAAAAAGTATGGATGATTTATTTAAACTCATACTACAGCTTCCTTACGGGCTAATGTTACTGTATTGCCTGGCAGGTGGTTTATTTATATTCGGTTTATTTATGTTTGTTATGGCCAGGTACTTTCCCTTTAAACTGCATGAATAGGTGAAAAGAAAATTATGTTATCACATGTAATTATTCTATAGTTAAACGAAAATAATTTTCCATCCTTCTAAAAATTCAGATTTAACTCAGAATTGGTATCTACCTTAGCCTTTGTAGTACTATAAAAATAAAACCCAAGGCTATGAGCAGATGCATCTTTATTTTATTTCTACTGACCATAAGCGCTTTCCTGTTTTTGAGTTGCAGCACTCAATCTAGCGATGAAGTAGTCATTTATACTTCTGTAGATCAGGTGTTTGCAGAACCCATTCTGAAAGATTTACAGCAAGAAACTGGCATTACGGTGAAAGCGGTATTTGATACAGAAGAAACTAAATCTACAGGCGTTCTTAACCGCTTGATTGCGGAAGCTGCAAATCCCCAATGTGATGTTTTCTGGAGTGGTGATCCGGTAAGGGCAAATGTATTGAAGCAAAAAGGCATCAGTGAGCCTTACCAATCAAAGGTAGCAGAAGGTATTCCGGCTTATTTTATTGATCATGATAAGCACTGGACAGGCTTTTCTTCCAGAGCACGGGTACTTATTTATAATAAAAATTTAGTGCCATCAGATAAGATTCCCTCCTCCCTTCTTGATTTGACCAAAGAAGAATACAAAGGAAAAGTAGCTATTGCTAACCCTTTATTTGGTACTACTTCCTTTCATATAGCTGCTATATTCTCAGCGTTAGGAGATGAAAAAGCAAAAAAGTGGCTCTCTGACTTAAAAGCCAATAACGTGATTATTGCTACAAGTAATGGAGATGTAAAGAAACGCGTATCTAATGGAGAAATATGGTGTGGATTAACCGATACAGATGATGCCAATGAAGCCATCAAAGAAGGTGCGCCAGTAGGTATCGTGTTTTTAGGACAATCTGATATTGGTGCATTAATTATTCCTAATACCGTCTCACTGATCAAAAATTCACCTAATGGGGTGAACGCTAAAAAAGCCATTGATTACTTAATCAGTAAAGAAACACAACTCAAACTGGCTAAATCCTGTGCACAAATGCCTTTAAGTAAAGGTGTGGAAGTTCCACAAGGCGTGTTCTCCTTAGATAAAGTAAAAGCCATGCAGGTGAATTATGATCAGACCTCTAAAAAGCTGGAGGAAATACAAAATTATTTAAAAGAATGGGTAGAGAATAACAGCTAATGAAGTAATAGCCCATGAAAAGAACCTACCTGATAGTTTTATCCTTGATTTTTATCGCCCTAGCAATACTCCCCTTATTGAGCTTGCTTTTTGGCTCATTATTTAGGGAATGTACCATTAACTTAGATAATTATATAGGATTAATTCAAGGACGAACACTCCAGTTGCTGCTTCAAAGCATCTTGATAGGAGTAGCTGTATGCTTTCTATCTACTATTTTAGGACTTGGTTTTGGATTTCTACTGATTAAGTCTCATTTACCTAATAAGGCGCTTTTTAAAGTACTGCTGCTTATTCCACTACTTTTGCCTTCTTATATTACGGCCGTAGCCTGGGTTGATTTCTTTGTTTTTCTAGGTATTAGCTCCGCTTGGATTTATAGCAGGGTAACTGCCATATTTGTCTTAACCCTTATTTATACTCCCCTTGCCGTACTTATCTTTTCTGCTGCCCTGCAGAATATCAATGCAGGTTTGGAAGGGGCAGCTTTATTGATTACTAATTATAGAAAAGTGTTTTTTACAATCATTCTTCCCTTAATAAAGCCGGCTGTTTTTTCTTCACTATTACTTATTTTCATTTTAAGCATTTCAGAATTTTCCGTACCTGCTTTCTTATCAGTTGATGTGCTCACTACAGATATTTTCATTCAGTTCTCTGCCTTTTATAACTACAATGTAGCTATTGCCCAATCAAGCTTACTTATTCTACTATGTGTGATTGGGCTCATCATAGAAAGAAAGCTCTTAGCCGATACCCCTTTTCTAACGGTTACTGGAAAAAGTCATCACTCCCGCTTAGCACCAGTTCCACAAGCTACCTATGTACCCCTAGCTTTGGCAATAGGCTATGTTCTTTTTTCAATAATCATTCCCCTTGCTGTTTTAATTGCTCAGTCTTTAGCAGGTGGCAGAGAAAATTTTTACAAAGCGCTCTCCTATTTATGGGTTGAGCTGGGACAATCCTTACTTTTTGCAATAACAGGGGCAGCCATCATTGCTTTTGTTGGATTTAGCTTCGCTTACCTGAAAGCAAGGCGCTCCTATGGCTGGATAGATTTTATGCTAATGCTCACTTTTGCTATACCCTCTGTTGTAGCAGGTATAGCCTTGATCAATTATTACAATACACCTTTTTCTAACTTTATCTACGCTACTCCGGCTATCATCTTTATAGCCTATCTGATGAGATTTGTACTTGTAGCCGAAAGAATACTAAATAACCGCCTCATTCAACTTCCTCAAAGCTTAGAACATGCAGCAAGTATATGCGGTGCGGGAAACTATCTTACTCTGCGAAAGATTACTTTGCCCCTGATGAGCGAAGCCCTAATGGGTGCCTTTATTATTAGTTTTATATTCTGCATAGGGGAACTAGGAACCATTATTATGGTATATCCTCCGGGAACAGCTCTACTGCCAATCAAGATATTTACTATTATGGCTAATGCCCCACAAAGCCTTACAAGTGCTATGTGCCTGATAGTTTTGCTATTCACTACGAGTGTATTAGGCGGGATTTTAGGTCTGTGGCAGTTGATTAAAAGAGCAAGATTTATGGTTTATGATGGAAGTTGAATTACAAAACATAACCAAGTCCTATGGAAATAAAACCGTACTCAAAGATATTCATCTTGCTTTGCCTAATGGAAGCTTCACTTGCTTACTAGGCAGCTCAGGCTCTGGAAAGACAACTATTTTAAAATTGCTTGCAGGCTTCGAACTGCCTGATAAAGGGGATATATGGATAAGTGGTGAAAAAGTAAGCAGTAACAATAAGCTACTTAAAGCACCTCATGAGCGGGGAATTGGATACATTTTTCAAGACCTTTCTCTGTGGCCGCACCTTTCGGTAATGGAAAATATTGCTTTCGGTTTGAAGATACGCAAAGTAGCTGCCTATAAAGATAAAGTAATGGAAATGGCCCAAAGATTAAATATAGGTGAGACGCTATCAAAGTATCCCCATCAGCTTTCAGGAGGACAACAACAACTAGTAGCGATTGCAAGAAGCTTAGTGCTAGAGCCAAACCTGTTACTGATGGATGAGCCTTTAGCTAACCTGGATGTAAAACTAAAAAAAGTGGTAAGAGAGAAGATATTAGAATTAAAAAAGCTGCTCTCAATCAATATTATCTACGTCTCCCATGACCATAGAGAAGCATTTACCATGGCAGACCAGATAGTAGTGCTGAATGAGGCTCAAGTTGAAGCGGTAGGAACACCCCAGCAAATAAGAGAATCACCTAGTGAATTTATAAAGTATTTTATTGAACTATAATACACTATAACTATAAACATAAACTTATGAAAAAAATAATCTTTTTAAAGTCTTTACTTATCCTTTGTCTAGGGTGTAATCAAACCAATCAAACCGGAAGTGAAACTAGTCAAGCTGAGGGAGTAAATAACGAGGTATCTGCTGTGCCTGCAGTAGACTCATCCACTACTAGCACAAATACTACTAGCACAAATAGTGAAACTATGCGTATAACTTTTGATGATGCCCCCACAGGCAAACTGCCACAGGGATGGTCTACCCATAAAACCGGACAGGGAAACACCATACGCTGGGAAGTAGTAGAAGATGCTGGCAACAAAGTTTTTGCCCAGCTGACAGACAACAATCCAAGTAATCACTTTAATGTAGCTACTCTTGATAATGTTAATGCTCAAAATGTGACGTTAGAGACCCGCTTCAAATCTATCAAGGGAAAAATAGATCAGGGTGGCGGATTTGTATGGCGTTTTAAAGATGCTAACAACTATTATATCGTAAGAGCCAACTCTTTAGAAGATAATGTAGTGCTATATAAGGTAGAAAATGGAAAAAGAACAGATTTGCCTTTGGTAGGTAAAGGAAGGACTTACGGTGCTGATGTCAAAGTGCCAACTAATAGCTGGCATACCATTAAACTGGAAGCCAAAGATAACTTATTTACCGTTTTTATCAATGGAAAAGAATTATTTCAAGTAGAAGATCAAACCTTTACTAGTACAGGAAAGGTAGGGTTTTGGTCAAAAGCCGATGCTGTCACTTATTTCGATGATCTGCAAATTACAGTAAATGATTAAACAATTTGCAAAGCTATAAAGTAGTATCTGTAAAGGCTATATCATTGATACAGTTCAATTACTAACACCTAAATCATAACAATTAATTATATGAATAACAATCAATTTAGCCGCCGTAAAATGCTTCGTGCTGCAGCATTAGTAGGAGCAGCCAATTTTGTAGGATTTAAATCCCTGGAAGCCTCTCCTATAAAAGGCAAAACTCCTCCACTTAGTGCGCAGGAAATAGCTGCTATTGAATCGGCCATGGGTAAAAAAGGAAATTACAACCAGGAGCAGGCCGTACATACAACTCCTTTGCCACGTAATGATCTAAAGGTGACAGTCAAGGGAGATGCCGTACCCATACCATTTGGCTTTGGTGGCTGGGCATCCATCAAGAAAACAGTAGATGGTAAAATGGCTGTGCTCATGAGTGATACAGTGCTCTTAGAAGAAGAAGTAAATCCTCTAATTTCTGCTGCTCATGCCAATGGACTGGAAATAAGCGCTATCCATAATCACTTCTTTTATGAAGAGCCCCGCATTTTCTATATGCATTTGCATGGTATGGGTGAGCCTGCTGATCTGGCTAAAAAGTATGCTGCCACTATCAAAGACAGTAAAATTTCACCTGCGAATCAACCTACTGCCGCCTCTTCTCCGGCTAAAACAGGCAAAGAAATATTTGATCTGCCGGCACTGGATAAGATTGTGAAATATAGTGGTGCGGTGAATGGGCCTACTTATAAGTATACAGTCGGAAGAGATGATCTTAATGTGATGGCCATGGGAGCAGAAATGACAGCCGCCATTGGCTTAAATTCCTGGGCAGGTTTTGCCGGAACACAGGAAAATGCTCATGTAGCCGGAGACATAGCTATGCTAGAAGCAGAAGTAAACCCTGTGATCAAGGCTCTCAGGCAAAATAACCTGGAAGTAGTAGCACTGCACAATCATATGCTGGGGGATGATCCACGCATGATCTTTTTGCATTATTACGGACGAGGCCCAGCCACAAAGCTAGCACAAGGATTCCGGGCAGCATTAGATCAATTAGGTAAGCACAAAAATGGAATGCAGATGAAGCATTAACATGAAAAGCTCTTCAATAATTATTAGGGTACTAAGGCTTTGAAATAGATCACCCGTCAACGCCCAAAAATTGACCGGATCACCTACCCATGGTTGATCCGGCGATTTGGCAACCCTAAATTTAAATAAATTCTATAGCGATGATTTTTGCCTAGAAAGACTTTTGCGATAATAAATGATTCAAGTAAAGAATTTGGTTGTAGGATTTGAGAAAGATATTGTATTGAATAATCTGTCTTTTGAAGTTGAGAAGGGAGCAAAAGTTGCTATAAAAGGGTTGTCCGGTTCTGGTAAGAGTACGCTCTTGAAAACGTTGATGGGCTTTATTATTCCACAAAGCGGTGAAATTAAAATCTTAGGTAAACCATTACACAAAAACCACATACTCTATATACGATCTAATATTGCCTGGCTGCCGCAGGAGCTAAACCTTTCCTTGAATAATGCCCGTGACTTATTAATAATGCCTTTCTCATTTGCTCGTAATAAAGCCTTAACTCCTGATGAAAAAGACATAGAAAGTATATTCTTTGATTTAGGATTGGAATGCAATCTGCTAAATAAATCATTACATGAAATTTCAGGGGGACAAAAGCAACGGATTGCCCTAGCATCTTGTGTGCTACTCAAAAGACCTTTACTTTTTTTGGATGAACCAACTTCCGCATTAGATGCCATTTCCAAGCATAAAGTGATCAGTTATCTATTTGGCAACCCTGAACTGACCATCCTGTCACTATCTCATGATGAGGATTGGATTAGGCATTCAAGCTTAGTTATTGATCTAAGCTCATCTGAAACCCGTGTAAATCAACCATAAGATGAATAGTGCAACAGATATAGATTGGTTTGATTTAGCTGTAGGGTATCTATTGCTTGTATTACCTCTTTGGGCAATAGCCTATTTCCGAACGGGCCTTGTAAAAGATACGTTGATAGCTATTGCTAGAATGAGCGTACAATTATTTTTGGTAGGCCTATATCTTGAATTTATTTTCAAGCTGAACAATATCTGGATTAACATGCTATGGGTGCTTTTGATGGTACTTTTTGCTACCTATACCATTATAGGCAGGAGTGCACTCTCCTATAAAATTTACTGGTTTCCTTTATTCTCTGCAATAGCCTTAAGTTTGATAGTAGTAATAGGGTATTGTTTCATTGTTATACTCAAACCGGATTATTTTTTTGAAGCAAGGTATCTGATTCCTATCGCAGGAATGCTACTTGGAAATTGTATACAAAGCAATATCATCGGTTTAAATGCATATTATAGTCGTCTTCGGGAAGACCAACTTCTTTACTATTATGCCCTGGCTAATGGTGCTACCCGAGAGGAAGCTTTGATTCCTTTCATGCGTGATGCTTTGAGAAAAGCAGCTAACCCTGCCATTGCTAGTATGGCTGTGATCGGTTTGGTATCATTGCCTGGGATGATGACAGGTCAAATCTTAGGAGGCAGCAATCCGGGTGTAGCCATAAAATACCAGATAATGATCATGATTGCCATTTTTACAGCCTCTTTGCTCACCGTAGTCTTGACAATATTTATAGCGAATAAGTTTGCTTTTGATGACTTTGATAATTTCAAATCGAATGCAGTAAAAATTCTTTAGCCCTTATGTAGCATGCTTTATATGCAAACTCAAGTCGTTAGTTTATGATAAAGATCAATAATCAACTGTACAGCTATCCCTATCTAATGATAGTATTTGCATGTTTAGCTTTACATACTAAAGCTCTATCACAGCACAGTAGCCCAGATACGATCATTACCTTCTTTTCAGAAAAGGAAATCCTTTTAGATGGGGTGCTCAATGAATCTGTATGGGAACAAGCTATGCATATTTCAAACTTTACACAGCGGGAGTTAAATGTAAATCAGCCTGCTACAGAACGCACAGAAGTAGCTCTCGTGTACACAGAGAAAACCCTCTATATTGGTATCTGGTGTTATGACAGAGAAGCTGATAAAATTGTAGCCAGGGAGCTCAAAAGGGATTTTGAGCATAGCAGAGAAGATAATTTTGAAGTCATTATTGATACCTACCATGACAAGCGCAATGGGTTTCTTTTTATCATCAATCCCAATGCTGCCCGTAAAGATGCCCAGGTGCTTGATAATGGAGAGAGCTTCAATGTAAACTGGAACGGAGTATGGAATGTGAAAACTACTATTTCTGATAAAGGATGGTTTGCTGAAATGCAAATCCCCTTCTCCACACTCAAATTTAGAAGCGGACTAGAGAGGCAAGTATGGGGAATTAACTTTGAGCGCAATATCCGCAGGAAAAGAGAGCAATTACTCTGGCAGGGGTGGTCAAGAGATTCAGAACTGGAGTTTGTTAACCGGGCAGGAACCCTTGTAGGGCTTAACCAAGTGGCAAGTAAAGCCTTTGTAGAGGTAAAACCTTACTCAATTGGCGGGGTGCAACTAGAAGGAGATAATGACAAAGGAATATTTAACCTTGGAGGAGATGTGAATTATCTGGTCACACCTACCCTTCGCTTAAATCTTACCGTGAACACAGACTTTGCCCAAGTCGAATCTGATAGGCAACAAATTAATCTCACCAGGTTTCCTCTTTTTTTTCCTGAAAGAAGAGAGTTTTTTCTGGAAGGACAAGATTACTTTGATATGGGGCTTGGGGAGAGAATCATTCCTTTTTATAGCCGCAGAATTGGATTGAATGAAAACAGGCAGACTGTACCCATCCTTGCCGGTGTACGCTTACTTGGCAAAGTCAATAACTCCACCATTGGAGCAATGAGTATTCAAACCGCCGAGCAGGATGGGATAAATGGAGATGTATCTACACCCACTTCTAATTATACGGTGCTTAGCTGGAGGCAGGATGTTCTTAAGCAATCAACGGTTGGTATTATGAGTACCAACAAATATGTTAATGGCAGGCTTCATAGTACGACTGGGGGGTATGCCCGATACAGCACAGCCAACTTATTTGGGAACAAAAACTTAGTAGTGGGTGCTTCCTACGCACGAAATTATAATTCTGATAGCTTGTCAGCAGATGCTAGCGCTCACCGTGTGTTTGTCTCTTATCCTAATGATAGAATACAATTTGATGCAGCCTGGAGTCGAAATGCTACCAATTTTAATCCGGAAGTAGGATTTTTGAGCCGAAGCAATTTTCAGGAGTTCTATACCGAGCTAGAGTTCAAGCCCAGGCCGAAAAACTTTTTAAGATGGATCAGGCAGTTTAGTCTGAAGCCTTTAGACATGAATTATTTCATCTATGATAATACAGGTAAATTACAATCCTTTTCCTACGAAATAAGGCCTTTAGGCTTTGAGACACGCAGCGGAGAATTTTTTGAATTTAATATTCAGCGAAGAGCAGAAGGCTTACAGGAACCTTTTGAAATCAGGGATAGTATCATCATCCCGGAGGGTGATTATTGGCAGACACGTTATGAAATTCAAGCAGAGACATTTTCGAGCCGGGTATTTTCTTTTGGCACAGCTATCAACTGGGGTAAGTTTTATAACGGCAAAAGTGTGGAAAGTGAGCTAGGAGTAAACTGGCGGGCTAACCGGTATTTTAATGTGAATATGATTTATGAACATAATTGGGTAAACCTGCCGGAGGGAAGTTTTCAGACAAATCTAATAAGTAATCGCATTGAGTATGCGATTAGTCCGAATGTATTTGGTTCCTTCTTTACACAGTGGAATAATGAAGATGAAGAGGTGATACTCAATTACAGGCTACAGATTATCCCTAAAATTGGAGCCGATTTCTTCTTTATTGTTAACCAATTATATGATACATCTGGTAAACAATGGAAACTTGCCCAAACGGTTGTAATAGGCAAACTCATATGGAGGTTTGCGTTATGAAAAATTATCTATTAAATGTAATTCTATATTTGGCAATAATCATATTTGTCAATGCCTGTACTTGGCAAATGGAAAAATCAAAGGAAGAAAGTGATAGGGTAAAGAAGGAAATAAAAAGATTGAAAGATTCTATTGAAATAAATACACAATACAAAGTACAGCCACAACTTCAGGAAAAGACGCAATTAGAAGATACACTAAATCAATTTATTAAGCCTTTTAGAATCCAAATTGATATAATAAATAGAGAGCTTGTATCTACAGAAAAAGAGTATGAGAATAAACTAGCAAAGGTAAAGGAGCAACATTTTGTTAAGCATGGACATAATCCAAATTCTTATACTTCTTTAGAGAAAATCATTGATAATCTCCAAGCTCAAAGAGAAAATAAAAGAAAGAAATATCAAGATGAATTGGAAGTAATAGAAAAAAAATATAAAACTCATGAGTTTTATATGTTGACTAACAAGCGAATATCATTTTTAAAGCTTTCTATTGATGAAATAAATAAGAGAACAAATATAAAGTATAAAAAGAGAATTAAAGAACTTGAGGATACCTTAACAGTTTTAAATAACTGATTTCAAACCAGTTATAAAAAATTCAAGCTAGCCATAGCACATTTTCAATATGAGAATTCTACTATTAAATATATTCCTTTTATTATTTATTAGCTATGATGTCTTTTGTCAAAATATAGTAAAAATTGCTATATCTGTAGATTCAGAATATGCACTTCGAGGAGTAAAAGAAAGATATTCAAAATTTACAAAGAATAAAATTGAACTACATATAGCTTCTTCTAAAACATTAGCCGATCAAATAAAAAATGGGACTCAATATGATATTTTTATATCGGATGATTCTACAATAACTGAGAGCCTATATAACGAAGGTTATATATACCAACCTAAAACTTTTTGTTATTCATTAATAGTCTTATGGACACCCTTCGATGATGAATTTTATGCATTATATCCACAATTAATTTTAGATCCTTATATAGATAGAATAGCTGTTTCTAATTCCTCCAATGATCCATATGGAAGAAGGACTTTAGATATTATTAGGCATTATAAGCTTGAAAAAGCGGAAAATAAGATTATTTTCGCTGAGAGCCTATTTGGTGTTAGCAAATATATTTGTGCAGAAGCTGTTAAACTAGGTTTTACAACCAAAGCTTTTGTTGTAAGTAAAGAGATGCAAGAAATAGGTAAGTGGGTAGAAATAAATAAATCAACCTATCAACCCATTCCTATACAAGTAGCCTTACTTCGGAAAACAAATAATACAAAACTCAGCTGGGCATTATATTCTTATTTGTTTAAAAAAAAGGCTCAGAAAATTCTGAAAAGAAATGGGTTTGAAAAGTTCAAAAAGCTATGAAGGAAGTAACATTTTTTGCAGCACTCTTAGGCAATTGCATTCTGAGAGCAGCCAGTTCTCCAGCTCTTGCATTACCCGAAAGGTCTTTTACTGGGTTACACTTCAATATCTAGTTCTATGCAGCGGGCCATCATTTTCACATCTTCTTCCTTCAGGCAAGCTGTAGAACACTCATTACAGGCCACCCCACAAGCAAGGCAGGCATCAATACATTCTTTATATTTCTCGTTAGTCATAGTAAGTAAAGGTTTAAATGGATACTATCCGTTTACCTACCAAGTAAAGGAGGTAGTGTTTGGTTTTTCTTACTTTTTATTCAATGGCACCTATGATGAGTATACAAAGTAATAGCTAAAGTGAGGATCTAGGCAACTTTTATGTTTTCTCCAAAGTTTGTATTCCTGCATTCTCAGGAAAGTTGTTGAGTTTGTGATAACTTAAATGATTATGCTTTGCTAAAATAATTTATGCCAAAAAAGCAATAAGCAAATAGGATCTAAAAAGTAAAGCAAATTCCTTATTTAATTGTTACAAACAGGTTTAAAGGGAGAGTAAAAAATTATATCAATCAAATAATAGATCGTTTATCCTCAAAAGATAGCTTCTCTTCAATGCAGACAATAAGATCTTGCAGGGTGACTAACGATTCCAGTTCTTCATCAGAAATAGTGATATCAAATTGTGTTTCTACATCCACAATGAGTTCAACCCTATCTAAAGAGTCTAGCCCTAGCTCTCGGATCAGATGGGATTGTGAAGTAATGAGCCTTTTATCAACTCCCATCTTTGTTTGTAAAATATCACTTACTATTTGCTTGACATCCGGTATGCTTTGTTTCATCTGAATAGGATATTTTTAAGTAAGATGCCCCTATTTATTGTACACTTTATACACTCAATATACTATAGTTTTTCCTACCTAAATTATCCATCGTCAACTCATTTGCCCTATATGAAAGAAAACGAGTAGGTTAGTGGTTTTTACTTAAATGTAACATCATTATATATAGTGGCTAAATAGGTTCTCCCGAAAAAGTTCGAATGAACCCCTATGAAACGGTGCCATTGGCGTCTTTTTACCAGATTATATAACATCATTGAAAAGTATGCCATTAAAGGCAACTACTATCACATCAACTGCCCTTTAACTGTCTGCCCAAGTCTTGCTTTTGACAAATGATCTATAAATGAATTTTTTATACTGCTTGTGAAGGATCTGTCTCTATTGGAATACTTCTAAAGAACTCTGTTAAACGTCTGCTAGAATAGGTGCCAAAGGCATCGATAACTACGCCTTTTTCCCCTCCTTCACATTCAATGGCATAGATTACTGACATATCCCCAGGATTAGAAGGACCTTCAAACCGGTAGTGCTCCCGTATTTTTAACTCTTCACTCCTATACTCTTTACCACTTGAAAGATTTAAAAGCTTGCATTCGGGTGCATCTTCCTCCCTGGCAGGATCATCATTGTTTACTATTTTGAAATCACAGTTGTATCCTCTTGCTTTCAAATCATTAGTTGCATCAACTAAATCGTTATAGTCTTTACTGGAAGTTGCCATACAATTAATTGTTAAGTTTGTTTTTTCATAGACTATTGATCGTCTTCCAGCCCTTACTCTTTCAACTACTTTTTGTTGCCTAAAGCTTAAAATAAATACATCTTTTCATTCATAGCCCTTCTATCAACCAATGCTTATCTGCTCCCTGTCACTACCCAAAAGTAGACTCTATTAACTGGTATTCCCTTATTGAAAAGGACATTTAAAAAGAGTAAATTACTTTAAAAAATGTCAACCATGGATCAAAGAAAACAGTATTACAAAGAATTTAAAGAAGAGGCTGTAAGACTAGCTTCAGAGAGTAAAAATAAAGTTGGAGTAGCCAGGCATCTGGGTATCAATTTAAGTAGTTTTAGACCAAATCATCAAAAGTGATACTGCTGGCGCATTCGATATAGCTAATTTTTTAGTGCTGAATGTTTTGCAGAGTATATAAAGACTACTTGCCTTAGCGTTAAATGGTACTGTTCTTGAAAGAATCGTAAACGTTAAAGTTGTTTTTAATCAAAAAGGTTAAGAACCCAAGAAGTCAAAATGCAGTATACCTTTGTGTTTTCTGTTACCGATAATAGATGTCAAGTGACCTTACTAAAGAGCCCTGATGGTAAGATTATTTACATGTTTATTTACCATCCTATTTCCCTTTTTCACCTATGCACAGCAAAGGGGAAGCATAGAAGGAAATGTAAAAGATAGTGAACATCAATTTGTTGAGTTTGCTACTGTTTTCATTGCTGCAAGAAACGATTCTAGTAAAATACTAACAGGAACTACTACTGACAGTATGGGCCATTTTGTAATGGATCATATCCCCTTTGGGTCCTATATGCTTCATGTGCAGTTTCTGGGTTACAAAAAGCAAATGCAGGCCGTAGCATTAAATCAAGATAATAAGCAAATCGTATTGACAGACATTATACTAGAACCGGATGCTAAAGTCCTGGAAGGAGTTGAAGTACGCTCTCTCCGCAATATGATTCAGCGAACCGAAGAAGGCATTGTCATGGATGCCTCACAAAACCTTACCCAAATAGGCGGAACGGCTGCTGATCTACTCCGTAATATGCCAGGCGTTCTAGTTGGGGCAGAGGGTGGAGTTAGCCTGAGAGGCAGAAACCCACTAATATTGATTAATGGAAGGGTATCGGGAATAAGTGGTACTGACCGTTCTACTAACCTGCAGCAAATTCCTGCCAGTAGCATAGAGCGGATTGAAATTATAACCAATCCATCAGCAAAATATGATGCCGATGCTGAAGGAGGAATTATTAATATCGTACTCAAAAAAAGTTCGGATGGGGGAACCAACGGAGCTTTTGCTTTAGGGGCAGGATTTGGGGAGCGGTACCGCTTGAATGGCACTCTTATGCTGAATCATAAAACAAGTAAATGGAATGTAGGTATTGCCTATGACAATTGGTATACCACCAGGACCCGAAGGGTGCATGGAGACCGAACACAATTTACTCTACCTGATCAGTATTATCTCACCCAACGCAGATTTGATGAACGAACTGTTGGAAACCAAACGGCAAGAGTCAACATTGATTATACACCTAACACAAAGAATCAGTTAAGTTTTGAAGCCCTCTGGCTTTTCCAGAGCGAAGACAATAATGAAACATTGCTTAATACTACCCAAACTGCCGAGTTGGATTTTACTGGAAGAAACCAAAGATTTTCCAATGAAGTCAGGCATTTTCATACAGGTGAAGCGTTGCTTACCTATACAAAGAAGCTTAATCAACCCAAAAAGCAGTTGACCTTTAACTTGAGTTCTGCTTTGAATATTGATCGAGAAAATACCGATATATCTACGCAGGCATTATCCGCACAAAACATAGAGGTAGGTAATCCTTTTTTACAAAGGACTTACAATTATGAAAATTCTAGTTTAACCTCTTTTTCTGTGGATTATACCCATCCCCTACAAGGCAAAGGATTGATAGAAACAGGAGCTAAAACGATCTTGCGTTTTCTGGATAACGATTTTCTGCGTGAAAATCAGCTAAATGAAAGTTTTGCTATTGATGCTGCTAACACCGATCAACTTTCCTTTAAGGAGCAAATTCATGCCCTCTACACGCAATATACAGGCTGGATAGGAGAAGAATCTACTGCGAAATGGAAATACCAGGTTGGCCTTCGAGGAGAGCAAGTTTGGAACAATGGCGATTTAAGGTTAAATCCCATGCAATTCAGCAATCGTTATTTTAACCTTTTCCCCTCAGGTAGCATTATCTATACGCCCCAAAAAGCAACAATGGCTAAACTGGCGTACAGCAAACGGATCAACCGGCCAACTTTTGGCCAACTGATTCCATTCACGGATATTACAGATTCTTTAAATCAACGAAAGGGTAATCCGCAGTTAAAGCCCGAACTAGCACACGCACTTGAGCTGTCCTATAGCCGTTTTTTTGAAGGGGGAAGCTTTACTACTTCTGTATTTTTCAGAAGCACTAGCCGGGTGATTTTACCCTATACAATACTTTATAACACAGGGGTGGCTTTTACTCTGCCATTGAACTTTGGTAGAGGTACTACCTACGGAATGGAAGGTATTTTTGTCTACCAACCCTTTGCTTTTTGGAATATTAATCTAAATCTTTCTGCTTATAATTCCAGGATTGTAACGAGTGAAGCATCTCTAAACCTTGAGCGCAACCAGTTTACCTATTTTGCTAAGCTCATTAATAATTTCACTCCATGGGCAAGGGGACAGCTTCAGCTTATAGGCAATTATACCTCTCCCATTGCTATTCCTCAAGGAGAAAATGTGGAAGTGTATTTTGTAGACTTTGGGTTTCAACAAAGCGTAATGAAAGGACAAGGAAGAATAGGCTTAACGGTAACAGATGTATTCAATACCCAACGCTATGGCTTTAGAAATGCAGATACCAATTTTGTGTTCAGCAGAATATTTAAGTTAGATACCAGAGCCTTTATGCTTACCTTTGGTTATACTTTTAAATCAAGCTTCAAAGAGAAGCTTATGGAAAATAAATTCACAAACTAGGAATAGATGTATCTTCACGCTTTCTCTAGCAGTTTCGGAAAAGTTTCATGCACCAGGCCGCTATGGGATTCAGTATGATCCTGTTCTCCATTACGAGGAAAAATTGACCTGCTCAACTATCAGTGTAAATAAATGTAAGGAGAATTCCGGGTTTTTAAGCCTTATTCCACACTCCTTATTTATCACAAAAATGCCGTTATTGGCATTGCCATTCATCAAAAAGCCTGTTCCCGAAAAAGAGAGAACAGGCTTTTTTGTTTCCTGCCAAAAGGAAAAGTAAGAACAAAAGAAAGAACACGAAAAGGACTTGTATTCACTGAAAAAGGCCTTTTTTATATCCAGAGAACGTGTTCTCTTGCCTGTTCTCACTTTCCTAATGCGTAACCTGCACCTATGTTTGCTTATCAATTTTTCAAAAAACGAAAAACAAAATTTTACTCATTTAATCATTTAAACAAAATGGAAAAGAAAGAATACGCAATCATCGGGCTAGTTGTCCTTATTGCTTTAGTTATTTTCTCTCGGTTAGTAAACCCCATGTTAGACAAAGCTTTACCTCGCAGAGCATAATAAAAGCTCCTAAACATAGAAAGTAGCAAGTAAGCAAAAGTTTACCTACACCAGATTACCTATTAGAGTTTAAATACTCAACTTTTTTGGCCGAAAGGGAAACCGAATAGGCGTGAATTGAAAAATTCATTAAACCAGGAATGGGAAGTGGAGCAAAGATTTTTTACCGGTTAAATGCTACCGGTCTTTGCGCTGATAGGCATATAATGGTTAAGTGAGCTAGCAGGACGCTCAAACAATAGACAAGTCCTCAACAATCATTTTTTCAACTGTTTTTAAAATTTTAGACTACAATGTTCCTTAACAACAATCAAATGAACCGTTTCAAAAGCGAAGCTGAAGAAGCGTTCTTAAATTTCTCAGGTGAAGAAAGCTATGATGGTGATGATGAAGATTCATACGCAGGTGAGGATGATGAATCTTATGATGGTGACGATGATTTCTATACTGGTACTGCCGGTTTAGACAAAATTGATCCAAATGACCGTACATTGACTTTCCAAATCGAAAACAAAGGTGCTGAAACTCGTGTAGCTGAGCTGTTCGGAGCTTATAAAAACCTTTCTTCTTTAAACAATGGAAACCATGCTGATCTTACTGTAGGTCTTGCAGAATCTAGCTATGGTCAATTCCTGGCAGAAACAATGTCTAACCCTCACCTAGTAAAAGGTCTGCGTTATTTCGTGAAAAACGAAATCCAGTTATCTAACGCTATGGAAATGTTAGAAGAAACATCTGCCGGTACCACTATCAGCAAAAAATATCAGCCTGCTACCAAAATTGATCCACGTTCTTTCAAGAACAACATTTTGGTTGATACAGGATTCACCATGCCAATCACTGGTCGTCATACGTTGAAAGTTCCAGTAAACGCTGGCGAAAAAGTATCTATCATCCTGACTGTTTCTACTCGTGTTGACCAAGCTAAAACATTGGAAGGTAAAGCAGTATTAGCAGTTGCTAAGAAGAAAAAAGCTCGTAGAGTAAGATAATTTCTTCTACTAATACTTGATAAAAGCCAAAGCTTGATATAAGGCTTTGGCTTTTTTTCTTCAAACACTCTTATCCTTATGCAAAGAATAGCTCAAAAACCAACAACAAAAGTTAATTCCCTAGAGACAATGTGCCGCTATATCGCTGTACAATCTCCTAGGTCATTTATGCAGCTAATGTATCATAATGGGTTTTTGCCTTATGATGCCAAAAAGGAACCAGTGCAGACATACCTAGTAAAAAATGCCATATCACTGGTAAAAGAAGAAGGGGATGCAGGCATTGTTAAAATACTTTCTGTTCATCCGGATAAGGATTTGATACTTGAAGTATTCTCCAAATCAGTAGACCTAAGTAGGTCAAATGATACAGACCGTAAAAGGTCTGATATGCCGGTAGCTGTAACAGATCAAACTTCTGTGTTAGGCGCTGCAGCTGAATCCAACTTTACAGGCAGTGAAAAGTTTGCTCAACCGGCCACTGGTCAAAATGTAGCGCAAGCCTATCCTATGCCAATCGCTGAAGCGGCTGCTGGCCAGGGAGCTGCCTTAGCGCTGATAGTACTCATTCTTTTAATCATTATCGCAATATGGTAAGTGCAATATTAGGTGCGGCCAGTGGTGGCCTGAACGTTGCCGGTTCGCTGATCAAAGGTAAGCAGGATATGAAATTGCAGGATAACCAAAATGCGGCTAACCTGACAATGGCTGCATTACAACAAAAGCAACAAGCTCAGCAATTAGCCGCACAACAACAAGCGCAAGCTGCCAAACAAAAGCAGCAACAACTCTATTTCGGACTAGCTGCATTGCTAATAGCTTTTATTTTCCTTGGTTTTGTCCTTTACCTTAAAAAACGCAAGTAACATGACACCTACTTATTTACAAGGTTCTATGCTATCATTTGTTGGAGAAAGCTATCTAGGTGAAGAGAGCTTTTTAGGCATGGGTAAGAAAGCCAAAGCGAAAAGACAAGAAAAACAGGCTTTTAAAAAAGAGAAACGGGCAATTAAGTTAGAGAATAAGCGCTCCAAGGTAGAGTCCAAAAAAACGGATAATCAAGTAAAAGCTGCCCAGGCTTCCATGATTACCGCATTACAGGCAGAGCCAGCACCAGCTTCAGTAGTACCGGTAGTTTCTACCAAATCACATATGCCTACGATGATCATTGCTGCCATTGCCTTCCTGCTTATTGCTTTTGGTGTGTTTATGATCGTCAAAAAATAATTTTTCAACTTCTTAAATTTTTTTATTCATCATGTGTGGATGCAATTCAAATATAATGGTAAGCTATGTAGGGGACGAAGATTTTGCAGAATCTTTCCTTGGTAAAAACAAGGCTAAAAAAGCTGCCAGACAAGAGAAACGTGCAGCGAAAAAGACTGCAAGAATCGAAAAGCGTGTAGAAAAGAAAACTGCCCGTATCGAAAAGCGCTCTGAAAAGAAAGCAGGTAAGTTACTATCTAAAGCTGCTAAAGCTAAAAATCCAGGTCGTGCGGCTGTATTAACAGCTCGTGCTGACAGAAAGATAGTAAAAGCAGATAACCGGATTGCTAAAAAAGGGCAAGTAGGTGAAAACCGGACCATGAATGCTGAAGTCAGAAAGAATGTAAAAGTGGCTAAAATCAGCAATGGTGGTGGTTTATTTAACAGGCTGACTACAGGTATTGTAGGTGCTGTGCTGCCAGGAATGGTTGACAAAAAGCCATTAGAGACTTCTGCGCCAATAGCTCCAACAACAACTCCTAGTGCTCCTGCTTTAGAAGAGGTAAGAAACCCTGTGAACCAAGTAGCTAACCTGTCTACGCCATTAACTCCTACTACTTCTATTGTACCTACTGAGCCAGAAATGGGAGATATGGGTGCTGATTTCGATATGGAGAGCCTAGATCAGCCAACCTCCGGATGGGATGAAGAAGCACAAGCGGTATCTGATGCTGAAAATGCAGCCGCCAATGGTGGATATGAGGATGAAGGCTACGAAGAGGAAGGCTACGAAGAGGAAGGCTACGAAGAGGAAGGCTACGAAGAGGATATGTATGAGGAAGAACTAAGCTTTGTTGGTAAGACTGCCCAAGAAAAGAAAAAGAATCAGAAAGTTCTTTTGACAAGTCTAATAGCCCTTATCGTGCTATGCCTGCTTGTGTGGTTTATCACTAAATATCTAAAAAAGAAATAATCCAATGGAAATCCAGGGTGCAAAAGGTTTTGCGGCTGTCAAGTATGATGTGACCATGATGGGACAATACATACTTGAAAATCTGGCAGGAGTAGACAAAATGCAAAAAATGTCTAATGCAGAGAAAGCCGCTTTTGTTAAAGAAAACTATCCTAAAGTGATGGGTTTCTTTAAAGTACACGATTTGCAGCCTACACTGATGAATCTACGCATGAACCTTCCTTCTATACAATCTTTCGATTTATCAAAGGTTGCTCCAGTTGGTTCTGTAGTAGATCCAAAAGAAAAAGCAGTTTCATTTGCCGGACCAGAAGAAAAACCTGTGATCGAAAAAACTGAGCTGATGACTGTATGCTGCCTGCTGGCTTTCATGCTATTACTATTTTTTATTTTAGACTAATCCAACCATGATTAATACATTATCTCAACCAGGCGTTAAAACTTCAGGGGTAAGCCAACTACAGGCACCAGGGGTACAAGTAAGTGCGCCAGCTAAAAAGAAACCAAATTTACTTGGTGATTTAGTAAAAAAAGCTGGAGGTGCTGAAGGTATCCTACAAGGTGTATCGATAGGTTCTGCCAAAGCTGCCCAAATGCTTAGAAACAAAAAAAATGGGGGTGCTGCTCCGGTAGATACCATTGATTTTGAAGCCGGTTTACGTCAGGAAAAAGAAGTAGAGACTATCCTGGGTATGCCTGCGGTAGCAGCCTATACAGCCATTGGCGTAGTATTTCTGTTAGTGCTTTTCCTAGTTTTCAAAGCAGCAAGCAAAAAGTAAGTATATGCTTTTTCAAGGCTATTCTGAAGATATTGCACCCAAAAACAAAGTGATGTCGCTTATTTATCTGCTAGGCATGATTGCATTTTTTTACGCAGTATATAAGTTCTATCGCAATTATATTTCCTAGACAGACAAGCCAAACATAACAGACCATTACCGGTCAATTTTGTCTTGTCTGTCCTAGTTTTTTTAATGCCATAACAGGCCATTTTTTAAGCTATTTACTCTGCTCCATGCAATTTACTGCCAGACTGGATTCTGTTCCACAAACCTTATATGTGACTGTAGTTGGCAATGATGCCATTATTCGTATCACTGGCTATGATGCTTTCCATACCAAAACTAAATTCTTTGACCGTAGAGCCGGTACTGAGCAAAAGCCGATTGATGGAGTAAAAACCTTTGAGCTTCCTTTGCCGATAGCTCCGGATGTGCTCATGGTAGATATTGTCAATGAAAACGGCTTGGATGAAGATATACAGATAGTGGACCTAAAAGTAAAGGACCTACGGACCTATCCACTTTGGATACGGCCAAAGACCAAAGCTTTTATGGAATTTGCAATGGAGTTTTCAGCAAAAGCCAGTAAGATCAAACCAGGCCGCTATGTTTCCAATGACAAGCAATTTGCCATAGACTTCTCACGGCATATTGTCAACCGCAATACTGGAGAGAAAATGTTTACACCGGCCAGAGTATCCCGTACCACAGGCTTTATGGAAATTGCTAGGCATAAGTTCCTAGACTATACCGTACCCATGCGTATGCTGATTCTTTTACATGAAAGGATGCACCATGAACAAGATACTTCTGAGGAAATAGAAGCTGATCTGACTGCTTTACGGGTATATCTTTCCTATGGCTTTCCGGCTACTGAAGCCATTTACGCAACTGCCAATATCTTTTATGACCGGCAAGATATGATTGAGAGGGTAAAGCAGATTAAGAATTTCATTTTAGACTTTCAGAGCAAAAGAAAATAAGCGATGAATCATTTTATTACAACCCATACCGGTTTTCACCCTATCCAATTAGAGGATTTTGCTTTTATCCAGCAGGCCTACAAAGAGGGATTTAATGCCCTTGGCCGCATGATGCTGCCAGATGGGATAGAAGCTGCAATCCTTACCGGTTGCCAGCTAGAAATAGTAGGCAATGACTATAGCTTTACCGATGGATATGTGTTCTACCAGGGAGAAATCTTTGCTGTAGCCGGGGATGAAGGCTCTTTTGTTGATGGCCAGTGGCCTTGTTTGTCATTTGTGGTAGAGTATGCCCAATTTAATCCGGTTGAGTATTATGACAAAACCCTAAAGTACGTTCACCAGATTCGTACCATGAGTTTTGCCTTTGAAGATGATACCACAGGCAAAGTTGATTTTGTAGGCCTCAGGCGGGCATCTGATATTTTAGCTGAGCAATACGGCCTATCAGCTACTACCGGTGAAGAATTAGCGCAAACCACAGAAGATTTACGCATAGCTGAAGAACAAATTGCCATTACCCAGGAAGATCTGGAACTAGCCCAGGATGATATTGCAGACCTGCAAGACAGAGTGGCCGTGTTAGAAGAACAGGCCTCACCGGTTGGCTCTATTATAATGGTTGATGGAGATTCCATTGCCTATTTTGATGTAGTAACCGGCCTGGGGGATGATATTTATGTAAATTGGGCGCTATGTGATGGCCAGAACGGTACACCGGATTTGAGAGGTAAATTTATTGCCGGTTATGACCCTGACCAGGGACCAGGTGGCGACTACTTCATTGAGGCTGAAGGGGGAGAAGAGAGGGTGACTTTAGCAGAAGAAGAAGTACCTGCACACGTACACGAATATGAGAAAGTTACCGATGATGGCACAGGTACTAGCTTAAACAGTGGTGGAAATGATGCCTACCAAAAAGTAGCTACTACCACTACTGAATCCTCTGTAGCAGGTGGTGTGCTTGTAGATGAAGTAAACAATGTGTATGAGACTGAGGCGCATGAAAACAGGCCTCCATACTATGTATTAGCTTTTATTAAAAGAATCGCTTAATCCTTTCTTTCAATGGCTACCCTGCAACATATACAATTAGTACTCACTAATGAATCTGATATGCCAAAGACCTGGAATATCGGGGGAGGGGCTATGCAAGAAACTGTATTGACTAGCAGGCAGGGATATATTGGCGCTAGTGGAGAGGGAGCTGGCAAATTTAACTACATCGGTCTTGCCCAGGCCGGTGAGCTACCAATGGCCTATATTGGCCAGGTAGGAGAGGGAGCACCAACCCAATCTGATTTGATAACGGCTGCCCAAATAGAAAAGCTCAATGCTTCTATGTATGCTTCACCCTTCAAATGCAATAAGATTCGTTTATACACCAACAATGCTGACCAGTTAGTAGAAAAGTTCACCTACTACAAGCAAACAGCTACAGGTACCTACCAAACAGAGTTACTTGACTTTCTTTCCAAGTATGTAGAGACTTCTATCCGCATTATTGTGGAGCTGGATAAAGATGATATTGGCACAATCATACTAGACATCAATAAAAAGTTTGAGGTAGTGGTATTGCCACGTACCATATTGCTTTTAGACCTATTCTACGAATCAGAAGAGGATGGATTAGGATTTGAAGAACCAAGCCAGGACTTCCTAGATCCGGACGATGATGAAGAGGAAAAGGATAAGGATTCAGATAAGCCGGAAGAAAAGAAAGAAATCAACTTACAGGAAGTAGAGCTATTTGTGAAGACCTACTTTAAATATGTTCGTGCTTACCAAGACAAAGCCAGGGTACCGGTGCTGTTTTCCCTAGCTGAAGCGGCTATGCTGACTGATTACTCTGTGAACCGGCCTGGTGAAAACCTGTATGATAAAGTAGTCACTAGCAAATGGCAAGGTGAGACAGTTTGGGTGGAAAAGCAGGTAAAAGGGGTAAAAGAAACCATAGAAGAGAAGATTATTAAGGAAATTTCTAACGAACTGTTCTTGGTAAAAAAGCAGTTACGTGCCTATCAATCGCCTACTTATTCGATTGCTGACCAGTACGCAAGGCTGCATAAGGATGAAAGATTTACACAGGTTTTCAATTTTTCTTCCTTGCCTTATTCTTTTGCCGGAGCACTCGCTGAATCGGGTTATTCAAAGAGTGAACAGTTTTTGGAGAACATTGAGCATACGATGCAAATACTAGAGCCTTATGTTTTGCAGCAAGAACGTTCTCTGGATGAACAAAAAAAGGCCTCAGAACGCTATAAAGTTGTTCTCTTGGCCTCTGCAGCTGTTCTCTTTTTTGTTCTCTTTTCTCTTATCGTAAAACCTGCCTGGGTAGCAAAACTCCTATAATTTTACTTTTACCCGGAGGGGATTTTTTGTCTGAAGGAGTGCTGCCAAAAGGCCTCTGTATAGGATGCAAGATTTTTTCAACTTTTTCAACTAACGGGTATCTCTCTAAGGTACCCTATTTTTTTATGGTTAAAGTAGACACTGTTAGTAGTATTCCCAGGAAAGATGCCATTGATTCCGAATGGATTGTATGGCATAAGGCCATGAAAGACGAGTTTGGCAAAAAACAAGCGAATCTGTATTTCCTCAAAGCCTGGAAACAACGCAATACAGATGGCTTTATTCTGGATGGAAAAGCCAATACAGTTGTCCTACGGGAATATTTGCAAAAGGAAGGCATACAGGTAGAAAAAGGTGCCATGAGCTATGTAGCTGATGGCCTGGATGATACCTTGGATGGATTTTTCTCTATGTTCGGAACAGCTTCTAAAATGGCTTTGGTAGCCCTTCTTATCGTGTTCTTGCTGGCTGTATGGGTAATTATCCGCATAGTGAGAAACCCAAATGAATATCAACAACTGATCGCTACGCTTGCTTCTAGGGGGATGATCAGATGAAAAAGCAAAAACTGATTTTAGGTTTAGCAGTCCTGCTAGTTATCGTAGTAATCGTGGCTTTCATTATGGGTAAAGCCAAGGCTGCACAGAAACGCAAAAAATTATTGCAGATAGATGTCATTTTAGAAAATGGGATTGGCGCTAATGGAGTAGATGTGGATTCAGTATTACTGAATGTAAAGACTGACACAAAGTACGATGCCAAAGCTGATGCCCAGGCGCTGATCAAAGCACAAGGCTTTTTTACAGATGATGAAACAAAGGTGTTTTCTATCCTATCAGGCAAAACCAAGGCTCAGCTCTCTACCCTCAATCAGACCATGATGCAATTGCATGGCAAATCCCTGAAGCTGTACATAGAAGAGATATTCAAATCATATAAGGATATGGGCTTATCTGGTTCCTATCCAAATTATGAGAGAGCCCTGACTATTATTAAAAGTGCCAAATAAGCAATACACTAGATGATCAAGTTCAAATCTATACTGGTAACACTCAAAAAGAAAGGTTTTAAGGTCCTTGAAAGACCTTATGAGCTGAATATTGTCGGTGTGAGAGCTGCAACGATCTTATCTAACGCTTTTGATGATACCATGTGGGTATTCTACAGAGAGCAAAATGGAAAATGGCGCTATAAGCAGTACCGCATTACCACTGACCCAGGCAAGTATTATTTGGAAAAAGGCTTTAATGGAAATGCTACCTCCATACTTGCCCAAGGTCAATATGTAGATGCCTATTCGATTGGTCTGCACCAAGGCAAATATGAAGCCTTGGTGCAGACCGGCAAAGTGACTGCTTTGCTGGATGATGATAAGAATAATGTACTGAATTTTAATTCGGCCAAGACAAAAACCGGCCTGTTTGGGATCAACATACATCGTGCAGCTGCTAGTGGCACGACAGAAGAAATTAATAATTATTCTGCTGCCTGCCAGGTGTTTGCCAATGCCCAACAGTTCAAAGAATTTTTAGAGCTATGCAGGAAGCACAAAGACAAGTATGGCAACAAGTTTACTTACACACTCATTGACGAGAAAACAACTGCTAGACAACAAACGAAGCGAATTGTAGCAAGTGTGTTTCTGCTCGCATTGGTCCTCATAGTGCTTGTTGTGCTCTATCGGAAAGGAGTGCTTTCTGCATGGCTAACTAAATTAAAGAGTTTACAACCCAAGATTCAAATTAACTAGCTATGGTAATCAACCGCAATGTGATCATCCTCTTTGCCATTCTTGCTATCGGTGCAGGCTATTACCTGCTGTTTGTACGCATGAATGTACGCAATGCTCTAGCAGTGATCGGTGAGGCAAAGACAAAAGGATTCGATAATAAATTCATTATTGCCTGGGCAACAGCTATGAAAAAGCAAACGACAACTTTTGCTCACGAAGGCAAAAACTATGATACGGTAACCGGCAAATCCAAATAAGTAATACTCATACAATGGCAATGACACAAAAACAATTGCTCTTTATCATGGCAGGTTTAGCAATCCTAGCGGCTGGCTGGATATATTACAAGAAAAGAAAAGCAGCTGCACAGCCAATGGCAAAGGACCTAACTAGGTCCAATGACTTAGGACCGGCCATAGAGCCAGTACCAATGGACCAAATTAGGTCCAATGAGCCTGCACCGGCCAATGATAAATTTCCATTAAAACAAGGAAGTACCGGCAAACGGGTAGAGCAATTACAACAGTTCTTGCAATCTCGCAAAGGCGCTAAGTTTCCAAAGTTCGGCATAGATGGAGTGTTTGGGCAAGAAACCTTAGAAAATGTACAAAAGCTCCTAGGCATAAGTGAAGTAACAGAGCCGATATTCAAAACAAATCGCATTTCTGACTTCAAAACCTATGTATATAAAAGCTAAGCCACTAAAATCTACCCTA
The DNA here is from genome assembly GCF_030503435.1 of Rhodocytophaga aerolata. Lineage (GTDB taxonomy): Bacteria > Bacteroidota > Bacteroidia > Cytophagales > 172606-1 > Rhodocytophaga > Rhodocytophaga aerolata. The sequence goes on along the minus strand of NZ_JAUKPO010000020.1, from coordinate 71,086 downwards.
AATCAATTAGTAAATAAGTGTTAATCCATAATACCATGTTAAAAAACAAGAAAGTTCTTTATGCCCTTATTGCCGTTGTGATCATCGCTGCAGTTGCAGGTTTTATCGTGTGGAAAAAGAAGCTAGCTGCGAAAGCTGCTGGCACTTCTCCACTTGCGGCTAAGCAAGATAAAGTGGTAAGCATTAAAAAGGCTTAATACTTTAGACCTGAACGGGTCATTAGGATACAGCCATACCAGGTATGTGCCAATATCCTGCCTGGTAGGTGAAAGGTTTAGCCATTGTCCTTTCCCTACCAGTTTTTTTAAGTGGCTGCTTTTTCTATTCCCACAATTGGTATGGGCATTTTTTCAACTATCAAAGCTATGTTTTCTAATAAGGTAGAGGTACGTGTACCGATGTCTCGCAACTTAAAAGAATATTATAAGCCTACCGATTGGCCGACAATCAATACGGCAATGGCAAAAACCTACAGAGAGTTTGGCAGTCAAATTAATCAAGCAGCCAAACTTGCCAATGTACCGGTAGCTATACTGAACAGTTTTATCTATATCGAATCTGCCGGGAATCCAAAAGCCGTATCGAAAGCTGGCGCTGTAGGCCTTATGCAGCTCACCCCAGATACAGCTACCAATATTATCCATGTTGAGGCAAAAGCTGGCCGCTTATCCAAGGAAGAACAAGCTATCCTGAGAAAAGTATTAGGCAAACGGCTTGACTGTATTTTGTCTTTCAAATACATGAACCAACCGCTTGCCTGCAATAACAATACTGGCAAGGTAGTGACCCAACAAGATTTACTCAATACCGAGTTTAACCTTATGACCGGGGCTATTCTGTTATCTGCCTTGATTGATCAGCATACCGAGGGCAAGTTAGTACGGCTAGATAAGGTAGTGGTTCGCTACAATGCCGGTTATAACTACAAGCCACAAGGCGCTACAGTGGAGGAAACCATTGCTTTTGCTCAAAAAAAGGGAGGCGCTGAAACTTCCAACTACATTTTAAAACTGAATGATCTGCTAGGTAAGACTGCTTAACAGACCTTTAGGGAGCCTATTCTACAAATAGTAGAAGCTCCAAAATATACACTTTTTGAAATTTTCCAGATTTTTTAAACTTATGTCACCTCAAAATTCAACTCCGCAAAAACAAAGCTTCAGCACAATTCTCAATAATGTGCTTGGTTCAGATGGCATCAAAACCGATGTGCAGGTAAAGATTGCTGACGATTTATACTACAAATTGGTTGCTGCCCTGGTCGTGGCTTTTCTGATCTGTACAGTAATCAACGTGATTATTAAGTCTGTAGCCAAAGGATAATCCTTCTACACTCATTTCTTCAACTGTTTCTCATTCCTGCCATGACACTGATTATCAATAGCAATCTGCAAACACCAGAGCACATCACAATCGAAAACCAGGAGTTTATCATTCCGGATGGTTTCTCTGTGGCAAGCATTGAAAATTTATCTGAAGAATTGCCTCTGCTGCTTAGAAATGCGAATGGCAAAACGGTAACTATTACTGCCGGTTCAGCTTTCTGTTATGATTTCATTGGCAAGATTAGAACGGCTGTAACAGTAGTGGCTTTGGGCGCAGGCTGCAAAGCACAGATTGTCTACGAATTTTAATCTCTAAAGCCAAATGTCATACGGATTTAATAAAAAAGGAGGCCTTACTACTTCAGGCACAGCCAAAGTACTTGCTTTCAACGGACAAAGGCCTATCACAAAGCCTAACATTCCAGGACTTTCCGGCCATACATTAGGAGGGGTGACCATTCCTGAATTTCTGGAAGGTTTCTTCCCGGCTGTGCCTCCTGGCGCTTCGCTTGTAGGAGGTGGCACCAGGCAGTTTGGAGCTTCACCGGAAGTTACCCTTTCCTGGTCAGTGGTAAAGAACACGTTTGCTATTACCGAGATTAATGTTGCCGGTACTGCCATTGTACCAACCGGTAATAATCAATCCGGAACACTGACTGTAATGGCTCAGCAAAACATAGCCACTACCTTCCAGATGTATGCCAAGGCCGGAAAAGATACGGCCTATGCCTCTAATACGATTGGCTGGTCCCATAAACGTTTTTGGGGAACCACAACAAAGGATGGTATCAACCAGGCAATTACCGATGCGGATATTCTAATACTATCGCAGGAATTTGCTTCTAATCGGGTGAAACCCCTTTCCGGTTTTGATGGCAGAGGGCAGTACTTCATTTATGTGTTTCCTACCGCTTGGGGTGTGCCGCAATTTTCAGTAAACGGTCTGCCAAATACAGCTTTCACCAGAGTTCGCACCGGGGCATTTGTCAATTCAGATGGCTTCTCTTCATCATTCGATGTGTGGATGTCCAATACTACTGTGTCCGGACTTGCTAACTATCAAATCAATTAATCAACATGGCAGAAAACAGGATAGGGACATTGGGGACAGCCCCATTTAGAATAAATAACCCGGACACTCCACAGCCTGCTTCATTTCCCAATGAGCATTTGGGTGGCTATCATACCTATGATTTCTGGAGTAACGGTACGGAAATGTCTGTGTGTGGCATCCGCAAGCACCACAGAGCCTGGAACATGCTGGCCTATGCCGCAGATAAGGGAATTACCTATAAGCTGATCAAAGGCTATAAATCTTTGGATATTATGGATAACGCCAACTGGAAAGTGTGGCGTATCGAATCTGAAGATACGGCTATGAATAAAGGCGGTTTGTCCTTATGGAAAGCAGAAGATAAGCCCTATGCCAATGAGGATTTTGTTGTCTATGACAGCAAAATATGGCAGTCTACGGTAGCTGACAATAATTTCACGCCAGCAGAAATTGACCCGTTGACCTTAGAGCCGGTAAGCGCCTGGAGAGAATCTTCGATTGATTCGCTGGCTCACCAAAGAAATAAAGATACTGGAGGCGTTAGAGCCGGTGGCGTATATATTACGTTCCAGGAAATTTATGAGTTGATCTTGCAAAGGGTTACCCAAAGCCAGATTGATGTAAACATAGGCCTGGGTAATTCAGATACCTTAGTTGCTTCGCAAAAAGCAGTAAAGAGCTATGTAGACAATCTGATCAACAATGCGCTGAAGTCACCCAAAGCGTTTGATGCTTCGATTGCAACCGCTTTTCCTTCAGGGGTAAAAGGAGATACCTACCGGGTAACGCTGCCAGGTATCGTAGAGAACGTAAGGCTTCAGGCCGGTGATCTGTTCTTTACTGATAAAGATGTAGCCGGAGCTGTAGCCGCTGATTGGTTTGTGGTGCAGTCTAATGTGGACCAGGCTACTACGGAAGTGCTAGGTTTGCTTCGCATTGCGACCAATGCGGAAGTCATTGCTGAACAGGTAACAGACAAGGCTATTGTGCCTTCAGCTTTGGGTGCCTGGTGGAGTGATGTAAAAACAAGAGCAGGCCTGTATTTCTCGCAGGTAGTTTCTTTCTTTGGTATCAACCTGGGAACCGATGCTACAGCCGGAAATACCCGGACCATAGCGGCCAAAGGTTCTGAAAACTCTGTAAGCCTCAGACTTGATGTAAAAGGCAATGGTTTAGTAGGTTCTAATGCGCTCATTCATGCCGGTACTGATGAATTACTGGCCTCTACCATAGAGGGGAATCTGAAAAATACCGGTATCAATCCAGCAAACATCGTACAGGCTGTTACCCTTGGAGAAACCTACTATGTTTCGCAAAGTGGGGATGATGCCAAAGCGCTGCCTGGCCGGATTGACAGGCCTTACAAAACCATTTCTGCAGCCATAGCTGCTACCCCTACAAGCTATGTTAAATGGTATAAGGTAGAAGTAGTTGAAGGGACCTATACTGAAGTAGTAAGCATTGCTGCACAAAAAAGCATATTGCTCTTTTTGCATTCTGGGGTAACCATTACTTCTGCTGATGCTACAGCTACGATCAATGCCGTACTTGGCCGCAATCTCTATATTTTAGGGCTAGGTAAGTACTCAGCTACCAAGATTGAAAACACCGGTGCCGGTAATGCTATCCGCAGTTCTGTATTGGATGCCGGTACCTACAGCGTGTTTGTTGAAGGAATTTCCGAAATTTCTTCTGCTACCGGTGCGGCTATCTATGGCAATACTAGAGGGGGAATCCTGCTACGCAACATGGGTAGGGTATTCTCTACAAGCAACATAGCCATTCATGGCAATTTTCAGTACAATCCTTTGTATGCCTACGATGTAGACCAGATCTACTCTACTACCAACAAGGCTATCGAAGTTAGTTATTATTCGCTTTACCGGTGTGGCAAAATCTATTCTAATACCAATGTAGCCATAGCTATCAGTTATCCGGATTCTAACCGCAGTGATATAGTAGATTGTGGCGAAGTGTTCTCACTTACTCATGCCGCCATTAAAGCCATACACCGGCCAATGGGTATCAATGCCAGAAGAACCAGGTTCAGAGGTCAGGGACAAGTAATAGAAGCAGGTGCCGCAGTAGTAAATATTATTGATGACTGTGAAATTATCTGTGAATCTACTTTTACAACCGATAGTGGTATTCTGTATGGTAATTCTTTTGAAGTACCTTCTGTAAAGTCTCGCTTTACTCGCAATCGGATTATCATGGGTAATGTGGCTGCACTTCCGATCAGAACCTACCAGGGAGGCGCTTATACGGCTGAAGTCAATAATACCATCTACAATACCGATGTGCTCTACGATGCTACCAGGCTGACAAACACACTCGATTTTAATAACATGAGTTCACCGGCTCTTTAATCTACAGCTATGTCATTTTTTAAAATAACCAAGAATTTAATTGATAACGGACTAGATCTTCTTTATAAGAACAATCCGGTAGCTTTTACCATAGATGAAAATACGCTGTTTGTTTCGGCTTCTAAAGGGGATGATACTACCGGAATCAAAGGAAGAAGAGATAGGCCTTTTAAGACCTATGCCAAAGCAGTAGAAGTACTTGCAGCCGGTGATAAGGTTTGGTTTATGCCTGGTAGCTATGCAACCGGGAATGTGCAGTCAGACAAAGCAGACGTTTCTTTTTACCTGCAATCGGCTACACTTACCGGGGATGTGGCTATGCAGGGAGGCAATTTTACGATTGCTTCTGATGGTAGTGGTATAGTTACCGGCTCTGTTGGCTATGCTGGCATTGACTTCAGCAAAACCTACTACATCAAAAATTTAAGACGTTGCGGCCTGCTTCGGGGAACAATCTATGTGGATGGGCTACATGAGCTGCATACCCTATCGGATGTAGCCACTTACTATATCCATAATGTTCAGCGCCTTACAGGTATACTTGTTACGGTCACAGAGCTAGTAAATGTCCGGGAAATTGTGCCGCAAAATTCGCTTACCTGGGCAAGAAACGCTACTATCCGCAAATGCCGCTTCTTTACTTCTGCTGCCAATACTCGCAACCTGACTTTTGGCACCAACAACTTAGGGGTAAATGAGATTGTGTTCAATGACTGTGAATTTGTGAGCACTCAGTCTTACAACTTCCAGGCCAATGGAGAGGATATTGCCAATGGGTATATCAAATGGATAAACTGCCGGTTTATCGCTGGCGCTGCCTATCACTTGGATATGGCGCTGAATGCTTCCTTTCCCAACACCAAGCTGAATCTCACCTTTATTGGCTGTGATATACAAAAGGTGCCGTTTGTTAAAGGTGGCGTTACTTCAACTACGACTGATTTCAGGCTAACACCTAATCTGACAGACAACAATACGGATCTGCTCTATAAGGGCTTAGGTATTGCTACTGTTGTCAATCAAGGTTCAGTTGTATATGTGTCTAAAAACGGCAACGATGCCACAGGATTGCAAGGCAGGATAGACAGGCCATTTCTTAGCATTCAGGGTGCTATCAATTCTAATCAAGGCAAAACGGTGATTGTGCTGGGTGGTACCTATTATGAGCAAGTTACTGTAGAGAACGGTACCCATACCTGTGAAAGAATTTCACTTTGGTTTGGTGCCAGAATCGAATCAAATCAACTCTATACGGTAAAGATCGGCAATGCAGGATTTATGCTGGATGCACAGTTTCAGTTTAACTATGCTCAATATATAACACTTAATTCATCTGTTATTGTTAATACTCACGTTGATGGGCATTGCCTGGAAAGAGGGGGAAACCCAGGCCACATTTCCGTACAGGCAGAGAACATAACCTTTGAATCAAGAGGGACAGGTACCGGAGCTGCTAGCGTTTGGTTTGTTAACCAGTTCATTGCCCGTAATTGCAAGTTTGTAGCCGAAAAACGCTGCTTATATGATACGTATGGAACACAAATAAGCATTTTTGCTGAACACTGCTATTTCCAAAGTACAGGAGGATTCATTTATGAATCAGATGGGTATGCTGGTTTAGCAGGAAGAATGATTAACTGCTATTTGTCGGCTGCTAATGGATTGAATCTGTCTTCGATGGGTAGTTTGCCACTACTCTTGAAAGGATGCAATCTAAAAACAACCGTTGGGTATGCAATAAATACGGTGCCAGCCTACAATGGAGCAAACAACATTACCATTGAAGATTCGACTATAAGGGCCAACGGCAAATGTATTCAAGGCAATAATACTGGCCTTATTGAAATAGTTAATTCCAAACTTATCTCAACAACCAGCTTGCCAGTGGATGTAAACCAGAATGTGGCCAGCGGTAAAGTGGAAATCAGAGAATCCAAGCTGATCGCTGAAGCAAGCCATACCCATTGTGTTGTCAACTCAAATACAACCAATAAGAAATTCAATTTAATAAATGTGAGCATGAATAAGCCGCACAACGCTAACTGTGCCGGAGTGATTCACAATGTTCTAATCGAAGATATTTTAACTGCTTAATTCTATGGCTGGTCCAAGGCATATTACCAATAATCTGTTAGATAACGAAACAGATCTTTTATATAAAGGCTTGCCTATTGCCACAACACAGTCCTATGGCAGAGTTTCCTTTGTCTCTCCAACGGGCAACGATGCTACTGCACTCCAAGGCCGGATGGATAGACCCTACCGTACCATACAAGCGGCTGTAAATGCACCCTATATCAATACCAATGTGATAGATAAAATAATGGTTCTAGGAGGCAACTGGAATGAGAACGTTACTTTTACACGCAATAATGTATTCTTGCATTTTGTCAATGCTAACCTCTCAGGGGGTGCCGGTTCCGCTATCGCTTCCGGCCAGTATGGTACTCTTGCCTTGATTTTGGAAAACTCTGAAATCTCTAACAACTCTGCTTCTGCTACTGTAGCCGTAGGAGGGAGAATCATTGGCATTGGCCGTTCCAGAATCTTCAATATCGGCACTGGCATTGCAGTCTATGGCTCTGGGGCAACTATCCATAACATGCGGATTGAGAATGCTGGAAATACAACGACACCGGCTGACTTTCCGGCTCTTTGGGCAGTGGATTGTAAGGTAACTAATACCAACTGTATCTCTACCAATAGCAATGCCTGTGTAGCCCAACGTTATCACAACTCGCATATCCTTTTTGAAAACTGTTCCTTTTATTCTGCCAATCAAGCAGCTGTACGGCCAGATCGTGGAGGTTCTTTTTATAGAAACTGTCAGATGCGCTCAGTGAACGGCTTTGGCATGATTAGCTCTGGAGCCTGGAACCGGCTGGAAAACTGTCAGATATATTCAGACAACCATCATGCTATGGCGCATTATGGAGGGGGCAGTGGAAACAGCCACATCAACTGCATTTTCAAAGGAGCACTGGATTGCATCTTTTCTGACTGGTATGGACACTCTCACCATGCAGGCTCAGAAAACATGATGGGGCGCTTTGACAATTGTGAGTTTTATGCCGGTACCGGTCAGGTTTTCAACTACACATTTGATATGTATGAGAACGTTCAGGCCGGGGTTCGGATTCAGATTGCCAATAGCAAGATGAACAAAGCCTATGCTTTCACCTCTGACCCAAGAGTAAATCCGGCTTACCGCTTCCGGGAATGGAACAATATGGTGATACCAGGCCTGCCTTGTTTGTATGAATTTATGATTACTCCTTACTAATAACAGCCATGCACAAAATTAATGATAGATTAATAGATACTGGACAGGTAATTAGCTACAAAGGCATACCCCTGGCGCTTTCCTCCAAGTTTGGCGCAATCAGCTACGTGTCCCTGGAAGGAGATAATGCTATAGCGCAGGTTGGCCAGATAGATAAACCGTTTAGGACCATACAGGCGGCTGTAGATGCTACACCGGACTTTGGCTTTGTCTATATTTTTACCGGCACCTATGATGGACAAATTAATCTTACCAAGTCTGTCACCTTGTTTCTGTATGGAGCTACGCTGAGAAATACCTCTGCCGATGCTACCCAACATACCATTACCTATACTGGCCTGAATGTAGAAAGAAAGATAAACATTCTAGGTGTTGGGACCATTCAGCGCACAGGTGTTACCAATGCAGATACGGCTACAGCGAGAGCTGTATGGATGCCTTTTCTACACTACATTGACCTGTTTGTAGGTGGCATTGACGTAACCTGCACCAATGCGGCTGCTTTTGAATTTGCTAAAGGCAGACACTTTACCTACCGGGATGGCAAGATTAGTATTACCGGAAGAGGGCATGGCATTGCCTGTAACGAAGCTCACAATGGCAATAGCTACCTGTTTGAGAGAGTAACTGTCCGTACTGATCTAGGCCGTTGCCTAAATCTCTACGGAGGCTCTAACCGGGCTATCCTACGGGATTGTGATATGCTTTCTAACAGCAACCAGGCCATTGTAGGGGTGGATATGACCTTTATTCTGGAAGGCTGCACCACAGAATCAAAACTCTACGAAGCCCTACGGGATTATCAATTTGGTCGCATTAGAGCCATTAACTCTAAGTTCATTGGCCAGACCTATGCCTGGTCCGGACAGGATTATATTCAAAGGTTCGGGTTCCAGAACTGTGATTTTGTCTCCAAGACAACGTTTCCGGTGTATTTCAAGCCTTTGCTTGATTTTCCTAACCAACAGGAATTTTTGAATTGCCGCTTGATTGCTCACTCTTCAGCTACGCAAATATTTGCCTATGTGGACCAGTATGGAGCAACCTCAGTGAAGTTTATCAACTGCACCGGCAATAAGGACCTGCCTGCTGTTCGCTACCAGTCAGTGATCCGCAACTACATTTTTGAAGAAACATTATCTGATATAACGATTTAAGGCTATGCCAAAGCACTATCTAAATGAAAACCTGGTAGATAGCTCTCTTGGGCTATTTTATAAAAACAGAGAGGTGATTCTGGCCTTAAACATGGGAAGAATTTTCTATGTCAACGGCACAGATGGGGATGATACCACCGGCGCACGTGGCCGGTTTGATAAGCCTTATAAGACTATTTCTGCTGCCATAGCTGCTGCTCCTAACACGGGTGATATCATAGAAGTAATGACCGGGACCTACAATGAAAACGTCACCGGCAAAGTTTCCGGCTTTACACACCTGGTTTTACGGGGAGCAACCATTAATGGCAACATCAATATCAATAATAATACTGGCTCTGGCGTAATGTACCTGCTGCAAGGTTCCAGGGTGAACGGTAGCTATTCTGGCACCTTCGGAGGTATGATCATTAGTGATGGCTCTGGCATTTGGAATGGTCAACTAATTATGCCTAATGGCTCTGGAAGAGTTAAAGGCCTGCGTACATGGTCAACAACCACTACTTCACTTTCAGATACGCTCACAACTAATTGCATTATCGAAGATATTGACCTTGTTGAAAGTTCGTATGAGTGGAATTTCAGAACAGGGGATAATGTGGAAGGCCATGCCACCAACCGCAATGCGATACTCCGCAATATCCGCATCCTTCGCAATACCTCAGAGCTGGCTACTGCCAGGGTATTTAATCCGGTTAATGAGATTAGTTTAGACACAATAGAAAACATAGGCCTTATTGAGTGCAGGAACGGCAAAATACACAATGATCTATGGAGGCCTTTCAGACTGTTCCATTGTCAGAATGTGACTTTTAAGAGCAAACTGCAAAGCTTTTATGCTCAAGCGTTGACATTCAATGCCTATAACTCTCGCTTTATCTGCACCGATGAATCCATTTTCAAGCATAACAGCAACATTGTAGAAAATGTAGGTTTGATGAAATTCTATCAATGTCAGTTCCAGGCCGGAGCTGTTGCACCGAGTATACTGGAAAACACGAACTTTGGACCCAAGCTGGAACTGTTTTGTAGCCAGTACAACAAGGCTAATTTCAACACAGGAATAGCCAATACTACAGAAAGTTTAGGCTTCAACTCAGTAGTAGAAACGATCAACATTAGAACAGCCAAATATTAATCATACCGGCAAACAGGCCGATTTTTTCAACTAAGCATTTTTTAACTTTCATTTTTTCAACTCATGGACAGAATAATTATCCAATTAAAAGCTAACGGTACTGCCTTACACCGGATTTTCATGCAACGGGAAGCTGTCAGCAACCTGACAAGTAGCTTGCCGGAGGCACATCACAATGTATTGATGGCTGATCAGTCAGAGGCATTCAAAACAACTTATACAGATCTAGTAAATGCCTGTATTGCCATTTTTGAGGCTAAACACCCACAAGTTACCGAGCACTTTCATAACGTAAAAGAAATCGGAGCTGACCCATACGATGCTACCGTTACCCGTACCCTTTACTGCAACAGAGTAATTGATGTGATACCTGGCATAGAGTTTCAATTGCCAGTAGTGGTACGTCATTTCCGCAATGGCATCCATATACCAGGGGAAATTCCGGATTTTACCGTAGTGCTAAAAGGGACCAAAGACCGGATGATTGAGGTAAATGACGTAATGATATCAGAATACCAGCATTTTGCTGACCTGTCTAAAGTCTATCCGGAAGGAGTAATTATTGATCAGCAATTAACCCTAGAGGCTGCTGCCGGGAAGTTCGATAGGCCAGCGCCACAGGTAGAATTGCCTCAATAATCTTTCTCACACTAAACAGCTTCAGTCATGGGGTACAAAAATTTCATTTCGCAAAACTTAATTGAAACCGAAGAAGGCCTGTTCTGGAAAGGAAACCTGTATGCACCGGCTAATATCAATATCGTAACGAAAGTACTAGAAAATGTGTCCCTGGCTGATGCTGCCTTAGTGGAGCTGATGCCTGCCATTGACAATGGCAAGCGGCTGTTTATTACAAAGATTGACTTTGTTCCGGAGAATATTTCTGGTCTAGTGCAGGCACCGGCCATTTCCGTAGGTTTCCTCTCACAGGATTATAACTGGCTCATTGAGTACCTGGACCTTTCGGAGATACGCATGGACACCTTCATGCCGATGATCATTAACGGAGCTACACCAGTGGTACCGGCCAACACAGCTCTTGTCTTAAAAAAGCAGCTAGTGGCTCAGGCAACAGCATACATAATTTCCATTAGAATTTTAGGCTATTATAAGTAACACTATGGGTTGGCTTACCTACGATGATAAAGATATTGACCGGCTGTTTACCGACAGTGTGGAGCACCGGCTGGCGCAGTCTACCCTGGCTATACGCACAGGAAGGCCATATTGTCCTTACCTGCTTGGTAACCCTGCAATGGGTAATGCAACAGGCCTGCTTACAGGCAAGCTACGGGCTATTCCTTTTAAAATAACCCGTTCTGCCAGAATCCTGCAAATGGGTTTATACCTGCTGCAAGGAGGTAATCTGAACGCTACCAAATTCCGCTTTGGTCTTTATAAATCCAATCTGGACAGCTTTTTGCCTTCAGAGCTACTTTTGCAGACAATGGATATTACCATAACCACCTATGGAGCTGAGTATGTGGTTTCGGGTATGAATGTGCTCTTGGAGGCAGGCTTGTACTACCTTGCCTTGACTACAGATCATGCAGATACGAAAAAACCGCTAGTGTTCAGAGGCTTTTCTACCGTATCTCAGGATATAGTGTTGCACTATGATTCCCCTTCGGCTACCGCTGGAGTGTCCCGGATAGAGGCACCACTTACCTATTCGGCTAGTGGCCTGCCAGCACAGTTTCCGGCTACTCACTCGCTTATGAGTGATATCAACTATAGTCCTGAATTTTTCACGCTTAAAATTATAGCTAAGTAATGGAACCCATACAAGAACAACAACTTACGCTGACTGTAGAGCCAAGGCCAAATTTGAACGTGTTTGTGCTCACCGGCCTGGAGGAATCGCCAGCCAATCTGAACTATGATATTTTAGGCCTGCACAAAGTGCGCAAATTCGTCAAAGGAGAGCTAATTGGAGTAGATTACTACAAAAAGTTTGATGAAGTAAGTAATGCCTATTCCGGGCTATGCGTAAGAGAGTACAATACCTATATCCGCAAAGACGACTTTGTATATAAGCGAGAAAAACGAATTGAATGGTTGTTGGCATCCGGGTTTGTCGGAGAAATAAAAGAAACCATTAAGTATTATTCACCTTTAGAGGCTATCACAGAGGGCAAAATTAGAAGGCAGAATATCATTAATGAAGTAAAATTTAATGCCTGGTATCTGTTAGGTCCCCTAGATGGATTTAAAATTATGTCTGTCTTTAAGCAAAACATAGACCTCTACATTGAAGGGGTACTAGAACCGCTACATACCCAATTAGCTGCCTCTACAGAGCCATACCTGGATAATCTTCTCTCAGATGGACAAACCACTGTCAGAGCCTATCTAATCAATTTTGTCACTATTTAATAAGACCTACCGGTCATTTTTTCAACTGCTATGAACAAGTTAATTGCACCTGTTTTAGATCAATTCCCCAACCTTGCACCAGTAGACCGTATGCCGGTCCATGCCCTTGTGATTTCCGGAGGTGGGGCATTAGGCGCTTTGGGTGGAGGTACCCTTGCCAGACTAAATAAAGATTATCAGATTATTTCAGGCGTTTCTACCGGTTCGCTGCTTTCGCCACTGGTCGCTTTGCGTGAGTGGGACCGGCTACGGGAAGCCTATACGACTGTGACCCAAAAGGATATTTTTACCTATAATCCGTTCAAGGCCGATGGAAAAATTCACATATGGAAGGCTATCTGGCGTATTCTGCAAGGCAAAACTACGCTAGGGGATTCTTCAGCTTTGCGGAAAACCATTAAACGCTTTTTCTCTCAGGCTGATTTTGAATGCTTGCAGCAATCGGGCAAACAGATCATTGTGGCCTGCCAGGAAACTTCCAGAGAGCCAGAACAGATTCATCATTTTTCTTCCTTAGATTGTTCGTATGAGGATATGGTAGACTACCTTTGGTTTTCGGCCAATGCACCTGGGGTAATGAGTATCGGCTATAAAAATGGAGGAGAATGGTGTGATGGAGGGGTAACCGAGCTATTGTCACTTAAGAAAGTGATTCAGATGGGCGCTACCCATGTAGATGTGATCATACACCGGTGCCGCAGAAATGCCCTGCAAAAGTCACCGGCCAAAGATTTCTTTCATAATGTGTTCCGGCTTGCAGATATTATGCGCCATGAGATTGAAGCCAACGATTTAGAGACAGGTTTGCTGTATGCACATGCCTATAAAGTAAAAGTTAACGTATACTGGATTCCAGAGAAATTAACCAATAATTCGCTCATTTTCGACAAGGCTAAAATGAACGCTTGGTGGCAACTTGGCTACAATACAGCTTTGGATGAAAAAAGGATTGACCGGTATTCTGGCAGTATCTTATCGGAGGCCGTATGATTTTAGAAAGTATGATTGTGCATTTTCCTAAAGTAGAAGAATCTATCAAGCAGGCCGTTATTATGGATTATAGTGAGGAGGCAAGGTTGGCCAGAGGGATACACCGGTATAGTAAAGTAGAGCCTATGTTTGTCAATTATAATAAGCTATCTGCCAAGGAGCAACAGCTTTGGGATGAATTTATGGATATGCTGCAAAAGAACATGCACAATAAAATAGTTAAGTAAGTCTAAGCAGCAAGTAGTATGAAACTTTTAATTCGCATTTTTTTCTTAGGAAGCATTTTTAGGATATCCAAGTTTGGTTGGTATTTAATCATTACCTGTATTATCCTGCTCATGAAGTATATGAAAAATGCTCCTAGCCTGCCAACTGATTTTTTACCTATAATGGCTATTGGCATTGGTATAAGCCTTGTTTCACTCCTTTTTGAACTCCTAGAAGAACGAAAACAAAGAAATGCTTTAAAAGAAGCTGAAAAGCTTTTTAAAGAAAGATTCGACTAAAACCAACCATTCATCAGACCTGCCTATACCTCTATCCATATAGTTATCTATATATGTAGATGTGTAGATGTGTAGATGTGTAGTAGACCATAAACAAACCACTCTTTAACCTTTTGACCATTCCTGGTCAATATGACCATTCTTTAGTCATATAGCTTTAAGCTAATTTTTTAAACTGTAACCGCTTGCCGAAAAGGTAAGGAAATGAATGGAATCTATTAAAGAGTTATTAAAAGAATCAAGTGAATTACTAGTGCTTTTTTTGGGGTACGTGGGATTAGAAGTAATCAAGCGTGTCAAACAACTGCGAACGGCCAAAATAGCGGAGGCTAAGTCAGACCCAAAAGTACTCATGCAGAAAAAGAATGATATAGAAAATCATTGCGTAGTCATTGGGGACCAGACAAAAGCGCAACACGTATCGGTATGGCGGCTACATAACGGAGAATTTTATGCCGGGGGAGATTCCATTAAGAAGCTCTCCATGTATACTGAATGGGCGATTACAGACAGTCTGCATGTAGATGCACAAAGCCAGAACCTGCCACTTAAAAACTTCTCAAAAACCTTTGTGGCAATGTCGGAAAATGAGTTTGTGAGCCTGCAACAAGGCCATTGTGACGACTGGCACATGGATAAGTTCATGAAGTCAAGAGGCTACAGCTATATGGTGTGTGTGCTCTTACATGCGCCAAGGGAAAATGATAACCGCTTAGTGTCAGTAGGTATGCTCTGTATTGCTTACCTGTCAGAGAATTTTGACTTTAAATCCATCAACTCACATCAAGTACTCAAATACAAAAAAGAGCTGGAGTATAAAATTGATAATTTTTTAACCAACAACTAGATGAAATTCAGCATTGATTTAATTTTCAGAGTAGTAGTGATCTTGCTTCTACTGATGCAACAGGCCGGTATTCAGTATTTCTACAATAAGGCTGACAAGTTTGAAAAGGAAGCGATTCAGACCAAAGAGTTTTACAAGGAAAAGGAAATTATCAGAGAAACCAATGCTGCCAGCCAGATGAAGGCCACAGTAGAGGTAGACGAATTATCTATCAAGCTTTTTTCGGAGCTAATGGATAAAAAGCTCTCCATCCTTTCTAAACAGTTTAATACCGAACTCAATAAAAACTCTACAAGGATTCACTCTATGACTGATCTATCCATTACAACCCGTTTGGAAGGTCTGAAAATGGCAAAGATTGATACCACAATCAATGTGATAACCATTGTGGGAGATACCACAAAGCGCAAAGGAAAAGTAGGCCACTATGATGATACCTACAACCAGTTCACCATTATGGATAATGGAGAAACCTATGAAGTGCTACCAGGCTCTACTATCCGCAATGATGTAACGACTGCCGTTTACCAAGGCGCTAGGCCTAAGCTGATCTGGATAATACCCAAATTCTGGAAACCTAAACCCTTTCTTTCTGAAACCTATCTCTACAACCCATTATCTGGAGTAGATACCGTCCGGACGGTAGTAGTATCAGAACGTGTCAATAAGAAAAAACCCAATTAATTAACTAATCATGTTTTTCTATTTTTTCAACTCTCAACTAATGTCCAAATTCAATCGATTACTCAAATTATTTAATGAATGGATAGGATTACCCATTGCATTAGTGCTCTATTTTATTGGTCCCTCTTTCATCCGGCTTATTGACCCTGAAGCTGGTTCTTTTGACAGTGGCCAGCTCAATATTATTTTTTTCGGAGTAATTAAGGTCCTGGTCGCCTCTTCTGTAGCATGGCTAGGGTACCGGCTCAACTTTCCAAAACTCTATGGCTATTTCATTGAGACTATGGAGAATGACTTTTTAAAATCGAATGATACAACTAAATATACCCTGCTCACATGCGCCAAATATTCATTATTTATCTATTTTGCTTATATGCTTCTTGTAATCTGGTCCTTGCAAACAGTCTAACAGGAGGTTATATTATTCCAGAGCAAGATAAGAGAGAGGCTGTTATGACTTCGGCTAAACGCTACATTGGCACCAGGGAGCTGACAGGCCAGAATGATGGAAAAGAGGTTGAAGCTTTTTTAGCTTCAGTCAACTTACAAAAAGGTCAGGCCTGGTGTGCGGCCTTTGTCAACTTCATTTATGAGATGTGCCAGGTAAAAACGCCAAAATCCGGATGGGTGCCTACATGGTTTCCGGCAAACAAGCTCGTTTACAAAGCAGGTAAGGTAATTAAGCGTATTCCAATTAAAGGTGATGTATTTGGTATTTACTTCGCTAGTAAGAAACGGTTAGCACATATTGGCTTTATCGAATCTTGGGGTGAAGGCAAATATGCCACTTGTATTGAAGGAAACACAAACTCTCAGGGTTCACGTGAAGGAGATGGTGTTTACCGCAAATACCGGCTCAAAAGTCAGCTACATTCGGTAGCCAGCTATATCCATGACTAAACACTCCAACAGAGATAATCCAAATTTTTTCAACTGTAATTTTTCTCAACCAATTTTTTAAACTCCAATACAATGATTAAGCATTTAACAAAAACTAACATTCTTTTTACGCTTCAACTTGTCGTAGCTGTGTTGACCATTATCTGGTTAGTAAAACAACTGCGTGTACAAAAGAGCCAGCCAAAAGTAGCTTCAGCTGAAAAAAGCTATATCGGTCAGTAATCAATGAATCCATACAAAGTGATAAGCGCCTGCCGGTGTAACCAGTAGGCGCTTTACGACTTATTTTTTCAACTATGAAAAGGCCGGTATTCCTTGTTTCTCTGCCTGTGATCGGAGCTATTGCAGCAGCTATTTATTTCTACCTTATCCGCTTTCCCAAATTTGCTCTCCTATCAGTTAGTAAAAAAAGCAACCTGATAAGCTTACCTTTCTGGTCTTCCCCTTTCTCATACGGCATATATCTAAAAAGGCTCAAAATCTAGGGCCAAAAAGTAGGACGATAAATTATTTTGTGATTCTATTTAAGGCCATAACTTTAGTGTCCTTTTTTAGGATGGTACTACTATTTAGCAATAAACTTAGTTATCGAATAATTTTTTAGTTAAAAATTGTGAGGAAAATATTCAGGGTTGGATTTGATTTCTATTTACCAAAATTATAGGCGTACCTATTCAACTACTGCAAATAGATTAAATTTCATAAAATATCTGAATAGAAGGGGATTTACTACACATTTCTTACATTCAATATGGTTTGAAGATAGTTTGTGAGTTCTCCGATGTTAGCTTCGCATAAAATTCAACGCAATACTTATCCGTCATGCCGGCAATAAAGTCACAAATCGCTCGCCTTCTTCCAGTTTCGTTAGTAGCGAAATCATATATAATCTTAAAGTCAGCAGGCATCAAACCAGGATTTTCTAATAAAGTGTCAAAAATAAAACTGACAATCTGTTTTCCTCGAAACTCCACCATTTTTAGTTTAGGTGACATAATTTGATATTGGTAAGTGAATTGCTTAAGTGTTTCTACTTCCATTTCTATATCTTCGTCCATTTTTATCTTAGATAAACAAGGATTCTCTTCATTGATTTGGCTAAAATCAACGCTTTGAATAAATTTTCCAATTAATTGTGAACAAAAATCGGTGCGATAATAACCATTTTTAGCAATCTGATCTGAAACTGCTACTGCATATCGAATAGAGGTAGTATGTATATTTTCTAAAACTTCATCATCCAATACTACATCTTCTCCCAACGAATAAATCTTCTTATAACCAAAGTAATTATTAAACACTCTACCTGTAACATTTATAATGTCCGCTAGACTTAGTTGCTTCCCTAACGCAAGCTGAATTTTATTTATTATTTCCTTCACCACTTCAGAATCATTCAATGTAATTAGGTCAATTGGCTTAATGAAGCCAGCCTTAAAGGCATCTTCTAGATCATAAGTAGAGTAGGCAATATCATCAGCAATATCCATAATTTGGCATTCGATGGTTTTGAATGATCCTTTTATATTGGGATTAATTAGTACGTGATTTTTTATACTTTCTACAAGTTCCTTCTCAGAGCCATAATAGCCTTTTACAGGGATAAGCTTGTGAATTTTACCCTCAGCAAGCGCTTTTTCCCGTTCCTCTTTTGTGGCATATATTATTTTGTCATATTTGAGTATAGATGCTAGCGTACGAAAAGCTAAATTTAATCCTACACGTTTATCTTCCCCTGATTCCGAGAAACCGTAATGTGTCTCTGGAATAAGCTCTTTTTTCTCAAGTTTGGTAAGCAATCGTAAAGTTTGTGCATTACCCTCAAATCCTCCAAAATTTATCATTCTTTCATCTAGAGCTTCTTCTCCTTGATGGCCAAAGGGCGGATGACCTATATCGTGTGCAATACCCGCGAATTCCACAATATCAGTATTTATCCTGTAGGAGAGTCCCCTTTTCCTTAAAAGGTAATTCAGACGTATAGCAATTGACTTAGCAATTTGGGCTACCTCATGTGAATGTGTAAGACGATTGCGAAAAAAATCGGATTCATGTCCAGGAAACAATTGTGTTTTACCTTGTAACCGTCGGTAAGCAGGGCAGTGGATTAGTCTAGCATAATCTTTTCTCCACGTTGTCCGATAACTTTCTTTTTCAGAACTAATATTTTGAATTCTTACTTTGTCTCTTTTGGTATATTGCATAAAGCGTAATACAATAAATGAAAAATGCTTTTAAAAAAATATACCGGCCATTTAGCCGGTATATTTTTTAATATATCATAAAAACAATTAACGTTTGCCTTTGATCATAATCTTTGCTGAACCAGAAGTCTTTTTTAATACAAAAGACTTACTAGAGTTTTCAGGTATATACGCTTTTTCTAGCGCGTTCAAACGAACTTCTTTAACTACTTCATTCTCTTTTTGAGCGACTTCGGATGTTTTCATGAGTATTAATTAAGGTGAAAGTCTATAGTTAGTATCTATTTATATAACGTATAAATTATAGAATTGATTTGTATTGTTGTACTAACAATTTATAACATACACGTTCTATACAACTTGTTATATCAAATGTGACCTTTTCAATTATTGGCTAAGATAATTAAATAATTAGGATACTTACAAGATTACATTTAACTTTATTATTAGCGTTTATAACGCTTAGATGTAGGATAGTTATAGTATCTTCTATGATTGTACTAATGCTGAAAAAAGATATTTACTTAATCTGATTATAATGGTTGTGGGAACAGCTAATTCTTTTATCATTGCTCTTTAAACTAAAGCGCGAAGTTAAATAACACTTTTGTAGAATATTTATTAGTAGGTTTAGAAAATTAATTGTGTTGAGCAACCAGACTACTTTTAAATTTCTTAACCGTTTTTCGTTCCCACTCAGGAAAAGCTACAGGCTCCTTCCAAAACTCAAGCCAAGCATCATTAAGCATTTTTGAAATTGCACCTTGTTCTCCTTCGGTTGCAATATGACATGAGATAGTTTTTGTAGCTTCAAAAGCAGAAACGGCAATCTGCTCAAGTAGGGTGTCCGGTACAGCATAAGCGTATTCTGCATGTTTTTTAAATTGCATAATATTAATATATTCATTCCACTTTAAACCTATTTTTTGACGTTCTACGCCATATCCCATCAATTCCAGTGCATGAAATAGTACTTGCATACGTGCATCATCCGGGGGATGAGATGTCACAGCAAAAAGTGGGGTCTCAAAAACATCTGTAGATATTTTTACACATAAGTGGTAGTTAGACCAGGCATACGCCGGTCCTAGCGTATAAAGCCCAAATAGGTCACAAAAGAATTCAACTGACCATTTCTCAATCCAGCAATCGCTCCACAAATGTAACATATCAATAAAATCTTTGCGGGAACTATTACGCTCTACTCGTTCAATTTCTTTTCCAAAAAATTGTTTAACAATTACATTAAAACTTCCCAATTCTTGCTTAAATCGCTCTAGTTTTGGATTGTCCAACTCAATTAGTGGATGAACTAATTCATGATAAATATCAGCAATGTGTAACAAAAAATCGGCTTCGAGAAGTGGAATACATAAAAGTCCGTAATCTGGATATATATGATAGTATTTCTGGGATAAACAAGAAGCTATTGGTTTTTGTAATGGGTAATTAATCTCCCGACAAATAGCTCTTACTAGCCTATTTACATATTCATCGTCCTTATGGCTTCGTGCAATGGCAGCAATTACCACATTTTCCAATATGGACAAGGAACCCACTATACGCTGATATTGTAATATCTTTTGTCGAAGATTGTCTGGATTTTGATAATCAGTACTTTCATAGATATGCATTAAATACCCTATTAAGGAATCTATTTCTGTTTCAGCTTTAACAACTAATGCTTCAAAATCTGGAAATAAATTAGCAGCGCCAGGTATCTTTGTCTTTAATGTCCTTGCCTTTTCAATGGCCTCTAATATGGCACCGTCAATGTATTCTAGCATTCTATTCTCCTTTAATCTTAGACAAAGCTTCTATATGTTTATTATTAAGTGCAGAAGCCACTATTTCTAACTCATGCAATGTCTCTTCAGAAGACTCTTCACTAGCTAACTTTCTTACAAGGTTTAACAGAAACTCCTTTGGCCGTTTTTTATGCTCCCTAAGGTCTCTTTCTATTATTACTGTAAGTAGTTGTATGGGTAAGTCAGTATTTTTATCATCGGTAATTTTAGTCAATAAAGAAACTACTTCCTCTTGTTTTCCTCTGTAATGATGGTCTATTGAGCTTCTACGACTCACAATAAAGTCATTGATCAAATCCAAATATTTTCCTGTTACACGGACAATATTAGTATTTACTCCAGTTTTGCTCATAAGTCATCAAGATTTAATTCTTTTAGTAATTCAAAGCTCTCATCATCATACTTACCACCGTAGTCATTAATACGGCGGTCGGTCATTTTAATTGTTAATGGGTCACGTGAACAGTCATCTGGCTTAGTGTAAGATAAGGTAGAAAGATAGTAAATATCACGTAACACGGCTTCTAATGACATAACCCCAAACGCAATTTTTGCATACAGTGGTAAGGAAGTGCCACGATGGTAGAATTCTCTTCCAGTTGTACATACAAAACCTTCTCGTTCATTGATAGCGACCCAAGAACCAACTTGGGGATTCATAACAGCTCCATTATCAACTTTTGTTTGTAGAATATCATATGAGCTTTTTTCTTCGAACAAACGAAGGCCCATAGTTGAGTGCTTTGGTATTTCAACCACAGTAACTGTTGTATCTATAGGTAATACGCTTATTTTTTTTAGTTCTTCTACAGCGTGCAAAATACCTTGTAGTTCAGACTTAAATATGCGCCCATCTCGATGAATAACAATTGTATGAATTGTCTCAAATGCAGACAAAGTTTGTATCTGTTTTTGTAGTATTGTACTAACCTTAGAAGTAGCTAACTGTTCCTTACGTTTTGTTTTATAGCGAATAGGCTTAATATTATCAGATTGTTTGGTCAAAAAAGTAAAGCCTGCTACTGAATGTTTTACATCAATTCCAATATATAAGTCTGCATGGAGAGGTGTTTTTAAAACAAAGGGCCAACGCTCATTATTTAAAATTACTTTATTTAAAGCAACACCTTGCACATAACCAAAATATAAACCTTTCATGTCTTCTTTTATATAATAACCTCTATTCGGTTGGTAATCATAACATTCGGTTAGGGTGTCTGAGTGCATTACAGCCACTTCTAAATTCAACAATTTATGGCCCTCTACCACACAAAGAGTTGCTAAGTCATCTTGGGTGCGTTTAGATCGGTTTAGGCGTGGAATGACTATTAATGCATATCCACCTACTCGTAGGTTAATGCTTTTTTGAAGGTTCGCCAAGATCTCTAGACCTAACTCTAAGCTCTTTCGAGTATTCCGATCATTATAAGTTATAATTTCAGGGTTCCATCCCTCTTTACTAGGATGCATCCGTTCAACCTCTTTCTTCAAATGCGTTAGAAAATGGGTTTTACCAAAAGAATTTGCAATGCTTTGGGGTAACACCAAATACTGGCGTTCAAAAGGCCGCTGAGTATAACAACCAACAGTGGGGTCTTGCAACAGTTTCTTACGTTGCTTTCCTAATTCATTGATCGAAATTGAAAAAGCCCCTTCTGTACCAATGGTAGATAGAATTGTGCCATTACCAAGCTCCTGATCAGGAAATGCAAATACTTTTTTATCTACTTGAATTGCCTTATTATCAATATGAAGGAGCGTATCTCCATATCTAAGCTGTTTAAAGTATTTATTTCGTACTACATAAGCATTTTTTCGTCTATTAAAGGGCGCAATAATAGAATGTTGGTGAAGTTTACCAACCAATGGATCTTCTGTATCTAAAACCCGATAACATAAACCAGCCGGTATGCGACGTTCTTCGCCGCGATTATTAGAATAAATAAGTAATGCCACATCATCAGGTAACTGTGATACTTCAGGTGGCATAGTCGAACCAGCTTGCCGATGTAGGTCTTCAATTACATTTGTCCAAACTCCATCCTCTCGTTTGTATCGGTATTCAGCAGCATTTAAATCACTCAACTCATGTGCATGTACCTCATACCAAGTGTGCCCGTAGTGATAAATAAAGTGATTGTCCTTTACTTGATCAAATTCGGAACGGGTAATAAAAGGAGGCAAAGGAGTTCTTACAGCATATCGCTTAGTAATTTCAACTGCAATCCCCCAACCGCCGCCTGGCAATTCAACAATACGGGGTAAAAATCCATTATAAATAACAACATTATCATTACCTTCATATGAAATTTTACTGTAAAATGGCTGACCTGCACCGGGTTGCCATAGGCTGCTGTACTTTTTAATTTCACTATTTAGTTCAAACTGTAAGAACCTTCGGCAAATCTCTCTTGTAAAATTATCATAATGTAGAAAGTCTAACCGAAATACTTGATCGGTTGATTTAAAAAATACGATCTCTCTCTTTTTTACCTCAAATTCTGTTGGAATTTGCTTTAGTATATTGGGTTCATTTTTCACAACCAGATAAAGTGTAGGTTGATTAGCTACTTTCTCATCTGAAATTACTGTAACAGGATGGCTAAGTTTATAGCTAAGGTGTTTAATGATGTATTGCACATTTACATCGTATTCCTCACTTGATTCGCTAAGGCCAATGATTTTAAACAAACGATAATGCGCCGAAAGCTTTCCTACATTCAGAATAGAGAAAATGTTAGTTTCATATTGATTCATACTTAAGCTTTTTTACAAAGTTTGGTAAATGAACAGAAAGTACAATTTTCCGGATAATGGGTAGTATCGAAATCGCTAGCTGAGATCTCACTATACTTACGATAACCACCAGCCAAATACATTTTTAGTAAACTGTCCGAAATAAATGACTCTATCTCCTCTAGCTTTGAGGATGTTACATAATAATGCCTTTTATAATTTGAGTTATGAGAAATCAACTGTACCTCGGTAAGGCGAATATCTTCCCCGACATGTCCTATAATATACCGTTCAAAATCTACGTGAGGCTTTATTCGAGTAAGTGCCAAGGCATATACCATTAATTGCTGCTCATAACTAATAGTACCAAAGAAATGGACTTTCCAATCATAAATTATTGGAGGTGAATTCTGACGAAAAAGAATTAAATCAGGAAATCCACGTACTGAAAATGAACCCACCTTAAATGTTAAAGGACGTTGCGGTACTAAATAATCTCCAGATTTGAGTTCAGATTGCAGCTCTTCATCCAGTAAAAAATTATTGAGAGCACTTTCTACTTCTGCCCAAGCTTTTTCTATTTGTTCGCTCGATATGGAGCTCCCATTTTCGATTTCTAATAGACCAACCTCTATTTTAGAGTAATTTTGTGGAGCTAGGCAAGCTAATTCAAACTGTTTGTCAAAAATTTTTCGAGCAATAGATATTACTTCATCCTTAACAATCGTCATTTTCCGATTTAGGCGGGGAATAATAAAGTCACTTATTACTTGGTCGACAACCATTCCGCGCCAAGCTTCTATAGTTTTTAACTTGGATAATCTGGTGGCTTCTATTCTTAATGGATCTTTCTTGACCCGCCCATCAGCCATAACGTTTTTATAAAACCATTGTCTTGGGCAACGAGAAAATATCTTATGAGCAGAGGGAGACCAAATCATTTTTTTCGATTACGAATAAATTTTAAATACCCCAATAACTCTTTTTCTTCTTCATCCGTAATTCGGCCAAACTTAGTCAATAAAGGATTCTCTTTCTTAAGATCAGAATGATCTTCTGATTGAGGAATCGGGTATCCAACGCGTTCCATTAGAACTTCATATCTAACTTCATATAATTGTGCGAGTTTATGTAAGTTAATTGGTGAAGGTTGTTTAATCTTACCCGATTCTAATTGACTTAAGTAAGCATTTGAAACTTGGGTAGCTCTCTCTACTTCTCTGAGTGTTAAACCTTTAGCTTCCCGTAATGCCTTGAAATATTCTCCATAATTTGCCATATAATAATAAGCGTTGCTAAGTTTGTCGAGCAAAAATAACAAACATTGCTAAGTTTGTCAAGCAAAAAGTTTAATAATTATTTTAGATTATGATTAATAATAAACTCAAATACTATACACTACATAGTCTTGGTCATATGTTGGATAATTTCCCTTTTACCATAAGGCAAAATAGTTTCGGTTGATTTTCCCCTCCTTTTTTCAATATTCATTCCCATGTCATTTTCCACCTTGTATAGCTATTCTAAATATGAATATTATACAATTTTATGCAGTTAAAGCCAGAAAATTAAAGAAGGAAATAAACCTTTCAAACATGTATTATATTAATCATCCATATCCGTTCTTATTAGAATAATGGAATAATCAATATTTAAAATTTTATACCAAATATCTGTCTTTTTCAGGTAAATAATAAATAGTTGAAAACACCGGTTTTCGTCCATTTATAACTAGAACCACTCATAGCTGGCTGAATTGCTTCTATTTACGAAAGGTTATTTGCCGTTGGTTGCCTCATAAAACTTTTTCATATCTTCTGTCTTTAGATATTTAAACTGTGCATGGCGTAAGGCTTTGCCAGAGAGCTTATCTGGAAAATAAATTAAGGTACAGGCCTCTGTTATATCATCGGGCAGCATCCATTCTTTCTGAAATTCTTTGAAAGATTGTTGCCTGGTCTGAGGCGTTGTACGCTCCACAAAAACAAGCTTCATGGGGTCAATATCAAACTTTTCACAGATTTCATTGGCTAAGATTTCAGCCGCATTAACAATGGTAGTTCCTGGATTTTCGGCTATCTCTGTAGCAATAACTAAGGCAGCGCCACTATCAAAATAGAAAATATCTAGCAGGCACTCACTATCAGCATTAGCTAATCCTATAAAGCTGTAGTGCATTTCTCTGATCGGTGCTCTTTTCATGGTCCTACAAAGTAGGGTGGAAAATGGATTAAAATAGTTTTGTCAGTTTAGTCAATTGGTTTATTGCTCAGTAGAGGTAAGTGGATTTGCATTTAGGACACTTCAGCTCATGCTCGGCAAACCTGGTATGGCAAAATACACAGGTCCGTAAGCGGTCATTTAGTAATCTGTTGTATAGCAGCTGCAACTCTGTTATAGGCATGGCCGCTAACTCTTCCATTGACTGCTGGCAGTAGTGGTCTATGGCCTGAATAATCTGTAATCTTTCGGTATTCTCCATTAGTCAGCTCGTTTGATTCGTTTCCTGCGCTTGCCTACGATTTCTATTTTTTCATCAAATAAGCCATAGAGCACTTCTTTGGCTCTTTTGCCATAGCGCCTAGAAAAGCTTCTACCAGAAGCATGTTGCTTTTTGTCATGTTCCAGGTGGCATAGATCACACATAGATAGCAGGTTTTCTTCACTATGGTTGGACTTGGTATGGTCCAAATGGCAGCAATATAACCGAGTCGGTTTTCCGTTCTTGGGGTGCGGTTCTCCATGTATAGCTCCACATCGTTCACACTTGCCGTTAGCCCGAACAAAGCGGATATAATGAGAAATCTCTTCCCAGGTTTTATAATCTCCGTATAAAAGAATGTCACTTGGCATAGGTTTAAGGTATAGTTACAGCTAAACTTTATTTGCTGCTTTTACCGCTCCTCGGAACTGGTTGATAATTGATAATTAGTACACAAATCCATCTACAAGGATACTACGGCCAGTTTTCAGTCCTTTTACATATCCGGCAAAAGGCCATTTAGTAGTACCGGCCTTTTTTTCTTCGGCATACATTTGCTCTGCCTGCGCCATTGTAATTACCTGAATGGCTTGCTCAACATGGTCAGTACCGGCTGGCGCTACCTTTGGAGTTGTTACCAGCTTTTTGGGTTTAGCTTTGTTTTTCTCAAAATCGGTCCATAAGTGTTTCTCTATAATGGCTTTGTAAATAGCACCTCCCGGTTTTTTTACTTTTTTATCCTTCAGTTTTATATCCACTACATACAGGATATAGGCCTCTGTAACCTCACCATCTGCAAGCATTTCATTGATGCGTGACAGGTTAACCTGGTATGCTTCCAAAATGGCCTTGGTCGAATCAGTGAGGTTAGAGTTGGCTACAATATATTTAGGTTGATTTTTTGGCTTAAAATACAAGGTTTCTATGGCTCTGCCTTTCCGTTCTTCCTCAAAATCGAAAGCAGCAGTGGTATTATCCAGTGCCGTCTGAGTTTGCTTTAGGATAAACTTTTTAAATTCTTTGTATTCTCTATAACGTTCCGTCGTACCCAAGAGCATTAATTTGAGGTCGTTGACTGTAGTAGTATAAATCTGGCCAGAACGGTAAAGGGTTTTTATTAGTAGGTAAATCCGGATAGCATGAGTACTTTTCAGTTTTATGATTTCCTGCAGTTCTGTTTGAGTAAAGTTTTCTTTTAGATCAATCAGATAAGGTTTGATCTTCCTTCCAAACTCAGCCTCAATGTAATCGGTATCCTCCACATACTTAACGTTATCAATAACAGTCATACGTTCATAGACCTGCTTGCCTTTGCTGTTAATGGATAGTATGCGAATGTCTTTCATTTTCTCCTTCAGCTCGTCACAGGCTTTGATGATCACTTGCAAATGATCCCCTCCTTTGTAGCTTGGAAGTATATCTGATAAATTAATCCGGATTGGCAATAAATCTTTATCATCCCATTTGAGCTTTGCGATCATAAGCAGGAATATTCGCATAGAAAGCAATTCAAAGTATCCTAAATTGGCTGTAATCAAATGGTTATGCATCCGAACAATGGGATTTTTCTGTTCTTCCCATATCGAGAGTTGATGATACATAAATTGGGTTTAGGTTGGTTGGCTAAAAATAGTAAAAGGTGGTAAAATAACAATAGTATTTACCACCTTTTGCACATTTTACACCACCTTTTACAGCCGTTTTGCACATTTTCTACCACCTTTGCACATTTTCTACCACCTTTCAAAGACGTAGCGTACATTTTACACCACCTTTTGCACATTTTACACCACCTTTCACAGCCGTTTTGCACATTTTATTACACCTTATTGCACATTTTACACCACCTTTATCGCTGTAATATTTTGTTTTTCAGACAGTTACAAGGCCTCTAATTAGTTAAATTAGTATATAAATTAGCTAACTAAGTTCTGAACATCAGCATTTTTTTAAAAAAACTGAAAAGGTGAAAATGAGAAAAGGCTGGTTTCACCTTTGTAACCCAGTATTTAAAGGTGGTATAAAATGTGCAAGTTTAAACCACCTTAGCACTTGCTGGCCAATTTCTCTTTCAAAAAGTTGCGTCAAAAAGTTTTCCCAAACTTTGTTCCTCCTTTGGCCAAACTATAAAGGACAGCATCTCCCCTCCTGCTTTAGTACCTTCCACCAGTTATTTTGCAAAGTTCTTGATAATCCTCTTCATCCATATAGGCCTTAATGTACTCTTCACTGTCAAGGTTCTAAAATGAATATGGCTGCATATAGGCGATTCTTGCCGTAGGCCTGGTGCGTTGTATGGCTAGCCAGGGAAAATGGTTTATAGGGCTTTATTTTGGGTTAGAGGTTCTAATAAGTCTTTCCTTTTCTTTTTTCTTTTTCTTCTAGTAGCAGCTGATAATTATCCGGAAAAGAAATTACCTGCAATTTGGGATAGACTACTGTGCCTCTCCTAACAATCTTACTGCCCTTTTCAACTAGATAAGCATTGGTGCCTATACAGGAATAGACATGAATGGTAAAGAAATGATAGCCGGATTTTTTAGAGTAATCTTCACTTATGATTCTTCCTGTGATGGTACGCTCACCAATAAAGGTTGATACTTTACCTTCCTCATAAGGAGTGTAGACTGATTCAGTAAACTCAATTTTACAACCGTTAGTAAGGGATATTCTATTCATGGATTTTCTAAAAGTTTAAAGTTTTGCACCTTGGCTTTTTCATACAAAGTATGGGTGTTCTGCAAATCATACAGGTATGGAAAGAAAGCCTCCATTGGCTCAATATGCTTTTGCTCAATCCTATCTAGTTGCAGATGTACCCATTCATGCAAACTTTTCCAGGCTGTTCGCTGTGCCTGCTCCAAGGTTGATTTCCTTGTGGCCTCACTCCTACCCTTTACCTGCCTGTACATTTTCTCAAACGCTAGATCTACTTTAGCCGGTAGCTTAAAAACAAATGGCTGGTTGTCTAGAGTGATCTGAAAGTAGATGCCGGTAACCTGGCCATTGTCTATCAGTTTGGAAATTTATGGCTGGCACCGGCCTCCTTTAAAAGTTTTTCTATACATCAATGGATTTTCGGACCTGACTGTTGAGTTTTTTTAGGCTTTTTGTTGGTATGAGCTTGCTTAATTAAAATTCCATAACTCGATTGCCTGGTATTGCTTCAGGTAATTGGTCAGCTCTTCCTGGCTCATGGGGTCCCTGCCTTCCAGCATGCAGAGGTTAAAGGAAGTAAAAGAAGAAATACCACTCACCTGCTCATAGGCATAATCAGGAAAGTCTTTAACCATAATGGTCCCTCCTGTCAGGAGCACTCTGACTGCTTGCTCAATGGAGAGTGTTTGTGGCTGAAAGTTCATAAAAGAGCGTTTGATAAAAAGCGATAATCAGCTAAATTCTTAATTCATCTACATATCTACACGTATAGATATGTAGATGTAAATATGACTATATGTGTAGATATATAGACACTTATGCCATATCACTAGTACCGGTAATAGTTAAATCCTCCTTTAGAAAGTAATTCGCTATTTCTTACGTTAGATCACTCATTTTGTAGAGTAGTTCCTGAAACGTATGCACATCGGTAATGGACACACGCATAAACTCATTACGTAACTTTTCTAGCTTCATGATCCGGCCTGCAATGGCATCTATTTCAGTATCTCCAAACACTTTACCCGATTTGCCTAACCTAGCATACGCTACAGCTTTGGCTCTGTGCTTTTCAATGGGTAAATGGCTGACAATACCAATTATGCCTTTTCGGTTGACTGTGTTCGAACTTGGAACGGATCTGCAAATGGTCCCCGGTTTTCTATGTAGTAGTTGACAAATTCTAAATCAGTCATTAAATCAATGTTCTGCTTGTTACTCATTTGGAATAAATTATTAAAAAGGTAACTGCAATTGGCAGAGTGCTAAAAAAGCAAAGCAGATAGAATTTTTTTTAGTGCTGTCTTGTTGCTACCTTTGAAATGACCGTTTGGAACGCTAGGTACGTGTGCTGCACATATCTATAAAGCCTAAGTAGTTTGCCCTACTTAGGCTTATTTCATGTAAAGGCTAGTATTATTTACGGTCTTTGTAAAAGTTGCCATACTTGCCGTATGCCTGCTCTGGTATATCCGGAAGTTCTTCTTTGGAAAGTGAGCCATAGGTATTTAAAATGGCCTCTTCTACAATTTGGTTAAAATCTTTGTATTGATGAAAATTCACCCGATTAATAATGTCAAGTACATCTTCTCTGAAAGACCAGTTGCGAGATTGGCGTTTGCTTGAAGAGGGTTTCCAGGTAGATTTTACCGGTTTATCTTTGCCTTTGCCACGTGTATCTATGGCTGCATAGGGATTTTCTTTCTTATCACTCATAAAAAAATAGGTTAATTAATTTTTTCTAATAATTCATCGGTTAGATTCTTGTAGTCAATGGCCGCATTGCTTTCTGGCGCAAACTCTAGGACTGACCTTTTTTGCAGCAGCATCTTTTGTAAGTTCAAATCAGACCGGATATAAGTGGTAAAAGCTTGCTCTCCTTCCGTTTGCCGTACAACATCGGCTATGGCATGTGCTTCCCGGTTTCGCATGTTGGGATGATACTTGGTAAAGAACACACCGGCATATTTGAGCGTTGGATTGTCGTATTCGGCTACAGCATTAATGGTTGTAAACATATCCGTAAAGCCTGCCCAGGTAAGTGGCTCTGGTGTAAAACTAGATACTACATACTGGCAGGCATTGAGCGCATTGAGCGTAAGGGTACCCAAGGCCGGAGGACAATCAATGATTACAAAATCATATAGCTCTGAAACCTTTGCTTTGGTAAAAGCATGAGCCAAGGCTTTGACCGGAGAGACAGAAAATGAAATTTCTTTTTCTAACCTGGTCATTTCTTTGGAGGAAGGCAGGAACTCATAGGTAGTGGACTTTTGTACTACCTGGTCGAATGTTCGCCTTTTGAGCATCAAATTGCCTACTACCTCTTCACCATAGTCTCTGATCTGTGAGGAAAGGATACTAAAATGTGCCTGGGGGTCCATATCTACGCCCAGGACTTTATAGCCCATGAGCGAGAGAGAGGCCGCAATGTTTACGCTGGAGGTGGTTTTGCCTACACCTCCTTTGTGGTTAACAATGGAAATGATTTTTGCCATTCTGTGTTTATTTAACGTTTGGAACTTGTTTTTGCGGTAGCTGTCTATATAGCTATACATGAATACATCTTTTTGCCTACATATCTACATATCTATACATCTACATATCTATATGGCAATATATGTAGATCAAGTAAGCCAAACAAGAAAAATGGAGAGGATTTTTTACTAAAAGGCTCAATACCAGAAATAGAGCAAGGTTTTTAAAAAATAATGTATGATTTTTAGTAAAATGTTTTCAAAAAAGGCAAAAAATAAAGAATTTTTTTTGTTGCAATACGTAAGAAAATTAACGTTTTTTACCAAAAATCAGCGAATAACCTGTCTGTAACGCCCAATTCACCTAATAAATTGTCTATAACATCGGAAAAATACAATTTGTTTAAAAAGTTTAGCAAATAGCGTAAAATGCTTGATTTTAGACGGTTATATGAGAATTTTTTTAAGTTTTGTTTCAAAGGTGTTAAATGAACATGTTTAGTATGGTAGATGTAATATTCTGCCAATACTCCACATAAGTGTTTTAGCCTATCCCATGTAGGTATTTACCTATTTGTTACTTAGCATGTTACAGCTCTTTGTGGCAATATAAATTTTTACTAACAAAAATTGGATTTTAGCTATCTGTACAATTAAAAGCCTGAAATTTCAAAAAGGAGAGGGGTAAGGATAAATTTTTTATAACATAACCTTATAAGTAATATAAACGAGCGTTATAAATTGTAATTTCTCTGTTCAAGGTTTTGATTTACAACTCAATTTTTTGAGAATGTTTGCTGTAGATAGAGAAGCAACAATCTCAATCAAATGGACAAAACAAGCAATTTTAAATCAAAACCCAAGCGCAGTGAAACAGAGGGCAATGCTCTCTGGAGATTGTACATGGAGTTATCTGTAATTAAACAGCGAGAACTACGAGAGTTGTTTCGTTGCTTAGGTATATCATGGCAAAATTTCCTGGTAAGTGATTCGCAGGCTAACAAAGCAATATGGGATATACCATTGCGTAGGCTGAAAGTGTACGAATCATTCTTTGGCATAGATTTAACTTCACACCGGCTAAAATTACCGGCAGAATTTAAAGGAGTAGGAGACAAGCTTGCCATTGATCTGGATGCAGAAAGGATGATGCTGGCAGAATCAGCATAAATAAAAAAACAGGGAATAGCAGTTCCCTGTTTTTCAAACTTATAGTTTGGCAGGTTAGCTTCAAGATTACCAGTCCGATGAGCTAACCCAAAGAAATTCCTTAAAACCGCTAAATTTTAAGGGAGTGATACCATTTTGGTTATCCATGAACGAAACAATATCATGACAAAGATATTAAAAAAAACATTCGTTGGTTGTCGAAAAAAGGTTTTTTTGAGCCAGTTAGAAATATCCAAGGTCTTTGTTTCACCAAGTTAAGCAGGTGAACGCAAAGGCCTTTTTTCTTTCCCATAACTCGAACAAATACTGCCTATGGACCAAATAAATCCTCTTATTACTGGTAAGGCAGAGGACCTCAAGCCTGGATATTGAGTAAGCTTTTTCCAATTCACCTATTGTTCAACTTAAACTTTATTTTTTATGCAGCAATCCAAACAAAGCGAAAGAGAAATCTTTTCGAGAAAGAAAAGCTTAACCTTTCTCAATGATTTTGTCCGTAGTTATAACTACAACCGTAGACAGGCGGATCATATCACTAATACCGATGCCGAAGTAGCTAGAGCCTTATTGAAGGTATATGAGAGGCATTTAGCCGCTTCCCAGGTAGACCCATATAATGTGTTTGCCTGTTATTATCCAGAAATACAGGCCTGTGGTGTATGGAACCTTAACGCCAAAACCATCCGGGAGCATTTGCTCAAGCTTCAGCAATCGGGTATGATCACCCTGCACCAGGATTCAGCCATCTTTTTAGATTCCAATACCTCCAGGCCTGTTTACGTGAGCTTTACCCAAGAACTTTTATTCATTTGATGTTCCACTCTTAACCATTAACCACTATGCCACCATTACAAGCATTAACGCTTGCAGAATACAATGAAGCGTGCAGAGAATTTCAAACCATTGCCAATAACAGCTACCTACATGCGGATTTTAAGCGGGCGCTAGACTGCTACAATAAAAGACAAACTAAAAAAAAGGATTTTATCAAAAGTGCAGAGCTGACCGTACTGCGAAAGTTGGTCATGTTTTATCTCTATGAGTGCTATACACAGACCAAGGAATACGTGAGCCACGAAGGATATGTACACATAGCAGAATCTTTCTTTCAACAGGATAAGAAAGATGTAACGGTGCTCTCCAGCCTGGGCAGGTTGCAACGGACCGGCTTTGTGCGCTCTTTTCATATCATACCTACGACCAAGGCAGAAACAGATTTTGAAATCCAACTCAATCTATCTAATAAACTATTTGAGCAACCTACCATTGCTCAATTAATTACCAATTTCCAAAACCGCTAAACCATTAAAATATATTATCCATGGACAAGCCAAAATATTCTCCCAAACAAATTACCTTATATCGGACCAATGAGTTTAAAACAAGACTAGCTTTAAAGAATTATTTTAAAGAGTATAACCTCAGTTGCAGTGATCTGAAGGATGAAATACGTGGCCAGACCAAAGATGCCATGTTTGAAATTTACAGCGACTATTGCCTAAAGAACAAAGTCACCACTGACCTCACCTATCTGCTTCCTATTACGCACTCCAATATTGGCTATTTATGTACCGGTAAAAAGAACCGGGAACGCAATAGCCATAATATCATACCCAGGTTGATGAAAGCAGGCCTGGTGCTCTCCAAACGCAAAATACAGCACAAATTCACAGACGAGCTAATTAACTGTATTGAGCTAAAATTAAACCCAAAATTTGTACTATTCAAAGTAGAAAAAAAGGATGCTCCAATGTCCCTTTCTGTGGATAATTTAGATTTTCTTGTGGATAAACTTGTAGATAAGTTCGGTGCAAGTGGAAAAAGGCAAAATAAAGCACCCTTCAAAATCACTATGACCGATTTAATAGAGGCACATCTACGGTATCACCCGTAGAAAATTTTGCATATACTATTTTCTACTTTGAAAATAATAGAAAAGAAATATATAATAATAGAAAAGTAAGCGGCTAGTGTTTAATTGAACGCTGCCAAGATGTCAGGGTAGAAATCCGGCTTTTGTACAAAACCTTGCTAAAAAAAGTAGGAAAAAGCTGAATTTCCAAAAAAAGGTAGACCTTTTGAACCTGGGCATCTGCGACCAGAAAAATTTTCTATTTCTTTTCTATCTAAAAATGCACCAGGGGGCCGGGGCGCAAAAATACGCTAAAAATGGCTGTTATGGGAAAGATAGACCCATAGCTCTCCTTCTATTGCCAAAAATCTATAAAAAAACCTATAAACAGACCAATACTCATGTTTGATATATATTCTTTAGTAGAACAAGACTACCTAGCAAAGCTGGACCCAAGGAAGGCAGTAATGGATTTGCCAAAATCCAAAATGGATAAAGAGAACTCCATATATGTGATATGGTTTGCTTGGAAAAAAGAAGTTCAGAAACAAAAAGGCATGGAAACACTTACATTTTATTCCCGGTTTTGGTCTGATAGGCCGGACCTGGAAGCAAACACACAATTTGAGCGAATGTTAAAATTAATGTTCAGAAACAAAAATGATTTTGCTGTGTGCCAGATTTGGGTAAACAATAAAAAAGGAAATAAACGAGCAGTAGATTTACCCGACAATGAAAAGTTAATAGAAATGGTAGGTGTAGGTAGATATACCTGTTTAGAGTTATCACATGAGCAACTTGCCCTATATCGGTTACACTACGTATTGCCAATTATGCAGGAAAGAGAGATGCTAGATTAAAACAATAGCCAAAAACCGTTTCAATTCCCTAGTGAAACGGTTTTTAGAACAATTCTCTCGTATACCGTATTTCTATTACTTCAGACAAGCAACCACTATGATAAAAAAAATAATACCAGCCAAAGTAGAGGGATTGTCTCACTTTAAAGGAGGTAGCAAAAATTATTTCCAACCGGTAATTAACTTGATCAGACCACATGACACGCTCATTGTTCCATTTTTGGGTAATTGTGCAGTAGTACAGAACATCAAAGCGTGTAAACGGACCATAGGCAATGATATAGACTATGAGGTAATCCATAAATGGAAGCAAATGAACTTTGATTGGATAGAGCTATGGAACGCTGACTATATGGAATTTTTGCAAGCATTAGATTTTACCACCCTTGGCAGAGTAGTGCTGTATGTAGATCCACCCATGCCGCCAATGATAAAAAGCAGTGACCGGCCTAAATATCGTTACGAGGTAAGTGAACAAGGCCATGAGCAGCTACTTGACTATCTGTGCTCACTGCCAACCGGAATTGACATTGTAGTTACTTGCCATGCCAACCGGTTATATCAACGAAAGCTTTCTCACTTTGGGCGAACCATGTTTACCTACTATGCAGGTAAAAGGCAGATAGAAGAATGGCTCTGGTGCAATTATGACCTCAACGTAAGTAGTTTGCATGACTACAACTATGTAGGAGATACTGCAGACGAGCGTTACCTAATCAAAGTAAAGGCAGACCGTTTGACTGAAAGGCTTTTAAAAGAAGGGCCTTTACAAGCCCAGGCTATTTTGAGCCGCATGAAAGAAAACATCATCCGGAGCAATACCGAGCGCATAGAGCAGGAAACCCATACCATAGAGTCAGGCAGGCAATGGTATGAAAACCGGGAGCAGCCAAGTAGCCTTTAAACTCACAAAAGCAGTCCATTAGAAATTACTCCAATGAGCCTGCTTTTGTGGCAAAAATATTTGCTGTAGATAGATGCGTGATAGGGTAAATATAGTAAAAAGCCATTCTGTAATGGCCTTTACGCTGAAAAGATTTAGAAATGACCGAAAAGTATAGTAAGTGCTCTTGCTCTCTACGCAATAGAGTAAAGAACGGTTTCCAAAGCAATACTTTTTACTCCTGCAAGTCCTTATCCATAGTAACCTCCAACCAGGCACCTTTATATTGGCCGTTCAGCTTCATATTTACGGTAGCTCTGTACTTGGTATAGGTTGCATATAGGAAGTGGCCAGATAAAGTCTCTTGATCTATGAGCTTTTCAAATTCATCGGCCAGAGTGCGTATATCTGTATGTTCTTTCTGACACCCAAAAAAGTTTGTTACCTTTTGTAAAAGGGCGTTCTCTTCAGTAGACTTGAATGGTTGTTTTAGCTCAATTTGGTAAAATGAAGCACTTTCCATAATTATTTGAGTTGTTTAATTTTTATACAATGTTATACCGAAAAAGTGAACAGGATTGCATGAAAAAAGAGAACAGAGAACAGCTAAAGAATAGGAAAGAAAAACGCTTAAAAAATAATGCGCAATGATCATCGTGCATGAAGAGAATAGCAAACCCACCGGGAACAAATCAATCAGAAGTTTATAAAGCAGTTCAGGCAGATGCCAGTATCAATATAGTGGATAAATTCTGCCTGGAGAATGGACTGATTAT
Organism: Rhodocytophaga aerolata; assembly: GCF_030503435.1. Classification (GTDB taxonomy): domain Bacteria; phylum Bacteroidota; class Bacteroidia; order Cytophagales; family 172606-1; genus Rhodocytophaga; species Rhodocytophaga aerolata. The sequence continues at coordinate 34,551 of NZ_JAUKPO010000020.1, read as the reverse complement.
GTTTGTTGTCCACCACAAGAAAGCCGATCAAGAATTTTTAGAGTTTTATCAGCAGCTACACCACAACGTGTAACGTTTACACTGCCTATGGTCCATACAATCTCCTTTCATATCAAAAAGCTAAATGCTATTGGTTTATGTATTTTATTTGATGAATTTCAATCTCCTTACAAGTACAAAACCTTCTACCTTTCGATTCAAATTTTAATCATCCGCTATGTTCTCCAGTACAATATCTGTTTTGCTTATCCGGAATGGTTTCAAAAGTTATTCTCCTATCAACATAACAAGAATCGTAAAAAATGAATTTTTCAAAGAGTTGGATTTACTGGCCAATTATTTCCTTATCCTTAATGGCCATTATCCATAATTCCTACCTGGCTATGCAAACGGCCAATATGAGCACCGGCTATGAGTGGTTAGACAAACTGATTGCGTTAAACTTTGCACTAGGTATTGAAGGAGGCTTATGGGTGCTTGTGATGCGTAAAAAAAATAAAGCCGTAAAGATGTATACCGGCCTGTTATTCGTGCTCAATATGCTCTACTATGGGAGAGGGGGAAAGCTCAACCAGGTAATCAATTTTATTCATCCGGAGGCATGGCTCTACATTGAAGCCATCCTTACTACGGTCCTTTTTTCTATTGTCCTTTCCGGCATGGTTTATTACCTGACTGAAGTAGTCATGGCAGAGCGTGAAAAAGCTGCTTTAATTCCAGAAAAACAGCATGTTTCTAGTAGCTATCTGAGAACACAGGAGAGAACATGTGAACCACGAAAAGAGAACACCCCAAAAGTGTTCTCTACTGGCACTTCTGAGCGTTCTCTAAATGATATGAAAGAAACTGTTAAACAGTGGGTTGCAGAAGAAATGAAGCACAATGCTGTAACGTTCTCTAAGCAGCTAGAAACCATTATTAGAGAACACCTAAAATCCTCACAAGAGAACACTGAAAACAGTTCAAAAAGCGTTACGCCAATTGTGACAACTGCAACGGCTCAACCGTTACAAGCATTGCAACAAGAACTGTTACAATCAATACCGGCCATAGCGCCACAACTATCAACTGATCAAGACAAAGAATCGTTACAATCTACCGTAACACAACCGTTACAAACTAAAGGTATAGAATCTCTGCCAGGTATGGTCCCAACCGTTACACCGGCTATAGAAAAAATTGTGACAAATGAAGCCATTGCAGATACCGTAAATCATTTGCCTGTAGTAAATCAAGGCAATGCCTCAACTAAAAAAGAAAATCAAATAGAGCCTGCTATAGATGCGGAAAATAAACCATTGACTGCCGGTGCCATGCTAGTAAGTGAACCAGTAAAAGAATTGTTACAAGTAGCGGAATATAAATATGAGGATTCCCATATAAATGAAGAGGAAGATTTTCTTTCAGGCAATCCGCTAAACCATTTACCAGAGGTAGATTTAACCAAACCTGCAATAAATAAAAAAAGAAACCTGTCAAACTCCAAGCTGAAGATAACTAAGAAAGCTTGTAAGAACTGCGGAAAGAGTTTCAAAACAGCTAATCGTAGAAAAAGTTATTGTTCTGACCTCTGCCGGACTGCCTATAGCCGGTCCAATAAACAAGCGGAAATGGAAGCGGCCTAACCAATTAGGCTGTAGTGAACGAGCAGTTTACCCCGAAGGTCATTGACAATTCCCGGGTAATATCGCTTATAAAAAATCAATATCAAAAGTGCTTTGATCAGACAAACTTATCAAAAACAGCCAAATTTAGAGAATGAAGCACTTTTTACTATCCAAGTACCTGTTCTCTCTTGTTCTTGGTTTGGCCTAGAGAGAGAACAAATGGCTAAAAATGGCTGTTCTCTCTTCCAAAAATGGCTAAAACTAATCATGTCAATTGCGGTTCACACCGGTTCATCGGCACAAAAAAAGGCCAAGATAATAAATTTAACCACTTTTTACATGATTCCCGGTGCTCTACTGCCTACCTTGAGGCCGAAAAATGCTGTTCTTTGTTCTCATGCTTTCGGTAGACACAAAAAAGTGTTCTCTGATTTTGTTCTCTAGCAGAGAACAAATGGTAAAAAATGACCTAATTTTTAAAATGAAGCAGTTTTTTATATCCCTTCTTGTTCTCTCGCAGAAGCAAAGAGAGAACAGGTAATTTGTAAATAAAAATCATAGGTAATTATAAGTAAATGTTATAAATCTTATAATTAAAATAGAGAGGCAAAACCGAGAAATGAAACACTCTTAGCTTGTTTTTGAGAAGTTTTATATAAAGTTTATAACGGAATATTATAACGTTAGCCGTAATAATTTCGTGGTTTTTGTCATAATTCGTGGAATGTATCTTCTTTTTTGCTCACTCTCTTACAGGCTTGATGTAGTTTAAAGTTTTTCAGCCGGTTACTTGAATAGGCCTTTTTTTCAAGATGTATGGCAAAAGCCTGCAAGAGAACCAAAAAATAGCCTAAGAAAGTGACTATAATCCTTACCTGTTTTCACTCTCACGTAGGATTGGCGAATAGTCCTCTAACAAATTATCGAATTTTAACCTGTAGAACACGAAGAATCAAAAGACCCGAAACGGTCTGTGATTCATTTTAGAGTAGTTTTCTCTATAGGTTAGCCGGTAATCAAGGGCAAAATTGATTACGTTAGACCACTTCCCGGTCCGTTCTTTACCTTCCAGATCTGCTCTCTTCCTTCCTTCCAACTGTCAGGTGACTATGGCAATAGTTATAGCCTGGAAATATATTTTTTTATCCATACTCCATGAAGAAAACATCTAGGGTAGAAGTTAACAGAGAGATTGAGGCTTTCTTACAGCAAGGAAGTGCAACATTTAGCGCAGCTCAACTCGAGCTATTGAGAGCGTACAGTGGTTATGGCGGCACAAAAGGGACTGACATTGAAGATTCTCGCATTTTGTATGAGTATTATACACCAGAGCCACTAATTGAGAAAATGTGGGCTATGGCCTATGCTCATTCCAAGCGTGACTTTACCCGTATGCTAGAGCCTGCTTGCGGCATAGGTAAATTTTTCGCTTATGCTCCTTCCAAATGCGAACTGGTAGGTTTTGATATTTCACCCGTAGCTACTCAGATAGCCTCTATTTTATATCCAAGCACACCTGCTCGCCAAGTCACTATCCGCCATGCATCTTTTGAGGCTATGTTCTTTCGTGGCAATACCCCAAATGCCAAAGAAGTCATGGCAGAAATCAAGTCCGGAAAGCAACCTGGCTTTGATCTAATCATTGGCAACCCTCCTTATGGCAAGTTTGAAGGCCGGTATGCCGGTATGGGTGAGAAAAAAGCGACCCTTGCAGAAAGCTACGATGAATATTTTATCACACGTGGCTTAGATATACTGCTGCCTGGTGGCCTATTGGTTCTTGTGATCGGTGCAGCGCTGGAGAATGGTGGTACCCTATTTTTAGACCGGCCACTATCCAAAGTGAAAATAGAAATTCTACGCAAAGGTAAACTGCTAGATGCTTACCGCTTGCCACAAAAGGTTTTTACCGATACAGATGTGTCTACAGAAATAGTGGTTTTTGAAAAATTAAAATGATCAACACAATGAAAATTGACTTTGAAGAGTATTTGAATGGCTTTACTCCTTCCTACCGCAAAAAGTTAGAAGAAATCATAGGCCTTGCCCAGGTGGAGCTGACACTCTGCAATGAGAAAAACACACCTCATGTCTGTGTAGCCAAGTCTACCATAGAGGGTATGAAGGAAATCATTTTAAAAATAGTTCGCATTTGTGGAGCAACCGGCATGACTGTTAGTGAAGCCATTGCACAAATCGAAAGAGAACTCAATCCTTTTCATCCGGATGTGTACTAATCCGGCCTAGTGAATTTACCCAATGGCAAAGACAACCATACAAAAAGCTACAGAAAGCAGAGCCAAGATTGAAAAGCTTACCGGTAAAGCAAAAAGACCGGCTAAAGTGCTCAGGCCTGAGATTGACCTGAAACGGTCAAATGATCAGCTCAACTTGTTTGATGTAGACAAATTGATTGAAGAAATAGATTCTATCCGACCTAAAGACAAAGCGCAGCGCATTATTGATGAAGCTGACTTTTCTTCTAAACGGGATATGATTAAAAATTGGCTCATAGAAGAGCATGTAAAAATCTTGATCGCTTTTTCTGGTGGCAAAGATTCTATTGCTATGGCCTTGTTCCTGGCCTTTGAGTTAGGCCTGGGAACAGAACGCATCGAATTGTGGCACCATGAAATTGATGGGCATGGAGAGCTATTGTTTGATTGGGCATGTACTACTTCCTATTGTCAGGCATTTGCTGACCATTTTGGATTCAAGCTTTTATTCTCCTATAGAAAAGGTGGCATTGTTCGGGAAATGTACCGCACCAATGAAACCTCACAATCTATTTTCTTTCAGCAGGAACCGGGAGGCGAATATTCAGAGGTAGAATGTCAACAACAACCCAAATTCTTTTCAACTAGAAGAAAATTCCCTGCAAAGCATAAGGATATACAAGTTCGTTGGTGCTCTGGCAAAGTAAAAATTGATGTAATGGCAAAAGCTATTACCAATTCTGACCGCTTTTACAATTGCCAGCTTATGATCTGCACCGGTGAACGCAGGTTGGAATCTGACAAACGAGCTGAGTACGATGAAATAAAGCCCTACAATGGCATGACCAGGACCAGGAGAGCCTTGGTTTGGAGGCCTATCATTGATTGGACCGATAAGGAAGTATGGGCGATTATGGAAAAGTATAAAGTGCAGCCTCACCCTTGCTATGTCCTTGGTTGGTCAAGATGTAGCTGCCAGTGCTGCATATTCAATGATCAAGATACTTTCGCTACCATAGCTGAAATCTCACCTCAAAAAATCAAGCGCCTGGTAGAGATAGAAAAGGACTTTGATTTTACCATGTTCAATGAATATTCGGTAGCTGCTCATGCGGCCTTGGGTAATTCATTCCTACGCAAAAATTTTGAAGGGGATGATAGAAACTTAGTGTATTGGGTAAACCAGGCCATAGATGAATTTACGGCACCTATTATAGTAGAGAATTGGGTATTGCCTGCCGGTGCCTCAAATATGAAAGAATCTGGAGCAAGCTAGTATGAGAATCGAAACAAGACTTAAACGTTCTGCGGCTTATGGCATTGGTAAACAAATGGCAGATGCAGTTTATGTACATATTCAGTATGAGCATGTATTACCCCAAGGACCGTTAACCAAGGCTAAAAAGCTTTTACCCAAAAAGTTTGTCTATAACATTGTCAAATACAATCAAAGCGAAAAGAAAATCAGTTTTATCTACTCGCCAGACTTTGATAAAGCCAATGAACCACTAGTAGGACCTTATGTAGTGGTGCATTTTGATGGAACCGTTAGACAGTATCCTAATAAGCGTTCAGAGCCAATGGTCTATCACCACAAATGGCTTATGGTAGGAGAGGATTACACCGGCTTTTCCATAGAGAAAGCTAAAAAACGGTCTGCTGATACCTACGACCTGCATGTAAACAAATATAAAATAGGCTATAAATCATATTGGGATGGTGTATTGAGGCGCAATAGTCTGCCAAAATAACCTTAGCCAATAATTTTTTCAACTGTTATGATCACGTGTAAAAGTAAACCCTCTCAGCTAAAGGATAGAAGAGAAAAAAATAATGTAGCTGCTACTTCCATTAAGCAGGTACCCCGGCTGTTTAAGATTGCTCAATTTTTATCAGGCACTACAAACCTAGATTTAGGCGCTGGCAAGTATGCTCATGCTACTTCCTACCTACGGAAATTAAAGGTAAAGAATCTACGCTATGACCCGTATTCACTTCCTTTTGAGATTAACCAGTCCACTGCCTGCCAGCTCACTGAGCAATATGTAGATACAGTTACCATATCCAATACCTTAAATGTCATTGAGAAAAAGGACCTGCGGCTGGAGCTATTGCAGACTGCCTACAAGCATTTAAAAAAAGGTGGCCAGTGCTATATCACTATCTATGAAGGAAACGGCACCGGCAAAGGGAAAATCACCGGGAGAGGTACCTACCAGGCCAACCGGGAAATGGAAAGCTACCTGCCGGAAATTGCTACAGTATTCAAGCGCTATGCCTTGCTTGAAGGAATTATTATCTGCAAAAAGTAGGAGGGAGAGGGGATGAAAAAGGCACATATCCTACAGTATGATTTATTTACCGATAAGCTACTCAATGGAGCAACAACCCTAGAGGAAATCATACAGGCCGATAAACGGGACCGGGAGAACCTGATGCAGAAGCGTTACTCCAATAATCAAAAGCTTACTGTACTCTCTTTTGGAGGTGGCCAGGATTCTACAGCGCTCCTTTACTTGTATGTGAACGACAAGGCATTTAGGTCAACATATGCCCCTAATGACTTTGTGGTAATCATGTCAGACACAGGCAATGAGCACGAATATACCTATGAGCACATTGAGTACATCAAAACCTATTGTGAGAAGCATAACATAGAGTTTTACTTCATCACAAAAGATATGGGTTTTCATGGCCGTACCTGGCAGAGCCTCAAAGAACAGTATAGGGCAACTAGTACCTGCGGCTCAAACCGGTTCCGGAAAAACTGTACGGTTAACCTTAAAATCAATGTCATTTACCGCTTTTTAGAAGATTATATCTATACCAGATATAAGCTTCGCACCATTGGAGAAAAAGCGGCCTATTGGGAGTTTGTAGAGGCATTTGGAAAAATAACAGTCCTTATTGGCATAGCCCAAAAAGAAGAGAAACGCATTTCTGATAATAAGGACCTGCCAGCCTGGATGATTTCTACAATCGAAAAGCAATATCCATTAGTGGACCTTAAAATGGATAGAAAAGCTTGCCAGCAGTACATTCTGAGTGTCGGTGAAAAGGTGCCTATGCCTTCCAACTGCAAAATTTGTCCTTACATGAACCTGGTGGAGCTGCTATGGCTATACCGCAATTATCCTGGGGACTTTGACGAGTGGGTAGAATTTGAGGCCAACAAGATTATAAAATTTAAAGATTCACCGGTGAACCTGGGCGTTTTTGGCGAAAAGTTATTGCCGGAAGCACTCAAAGAAGCGGAAGCATTATATGGACACATGACGATGGAACAACTCAATGAGTACAAAATGTCGCATGGTCACTGTGTACAATCCCAATATTAAAATAACCATGAAATTAATCGAGCAACTAACCAATATCGGCTTTGACTTTACCCAGGCACCAGAGCCACTTAAAAATGCGCTACGGGTGCTCAATGGGTATACCGGCCAGTCTAATGGGAAATTAGACCTGCTGGACAATAAGCTATTTTTTAAACTCGCCCAGCTGTTCCCGGAAGATTCAGCCATACTACAGGTAAAGTCTGCCTGGGAAAAAGAAAATGCCCATGTGTTCAACGATGGTTTTAATTCCCTTTCCAATGATGATGATGACATTGCTATTGCTGCCAATCCTTCAATTAGAAGTTCTAATCCGGATTCACGCCATACTCATGCAACTGATCTTACTTTAACTAATAGCCATGATTCGCACCCTACTAGCCATACTGCTACTACTCTTCGTATGAACAATGATGTACATTCAGACTTGAAACAGTCTGTTGACCATAAACGGTCAGACGAAGCTGCACAGATTATTAATAAAGCTTTGGAAGAGGTACAGTCTTTACAAAAACCGGCTTTCCTACAAGCTATCACGCCTTCAAATAAAATTGATACTAAGCCGGCTGAATTCATTAGCCAGGTGAATCCACAGGTAGGAAGTTTACGGCCTAACTTTTTAAAAAATGCCTTATTAGGCTATGATGAAATATTAACCCTGGCCAATGGTGAAAAGCATAAGGTCCATTATGCCATTGTTGACCTGGATGAAATTCTAGCTTCGCATAATGAAGGAACCTTTGTTACCACAAAAGGCTATCCGTTAAATGCTACCGGTGCCAATATCAATGACCGTAATTACCTGCATGATACCAATGCACAAAAGCAGGTAGTAGAGTATGCACAGAATTTAGATGCAGAACGCATTATTTCTACTTCTGTGAACGTGTCCGGTACTCCGATCATAACAGTAGATGGCATTGTCATTTCAGGAAACAACCGCACCATGTCAACCAAGTTGGCAGCCAGACAATATCCGGAAAAGTACGAGGAGTATAAAAAGGTATTGCTTCATAAAATCAAAAGAGGTGGCTATGGCATAGAAGAAAAGGCGCTTACGGCCTTAATCTTAGGTGACCAGGTAATTAATCCAAATGTAGAAAATCCAACCGGTACCTTTTATACCAACCAGTATTTAAAGATTCGTAAGCCATTCCTGGTACGGGTAGATTATGATTTTGCAGCCTATAATACGGCTGAAATGGCAAAATACAACCAGGATACTAAAAAAGGGGAATCCCCTGTTGACAGAGCTATTAAGCTAGGTGCCATATTCGCACAGTCACCCCGTTGCCAAGAGGCCATGATCAATGAACTATCCTATTATGATACGTTCTCTGATTTTTACGCTAATTACTCTTCACAAAACCATATTAAAAAGCAGCTCATTGATTGCAATATCATTACAGAGGCACAAATGAGCAGCTATTATGAGCAAGGCTTTACTTCAGCCGGGAAAGATTTGATAGAATCACTTGCAGCCGGTATGGTCCTAGAACGGGAACCACTGATTGCAGCCAACCTGGAAGGAGTAAAGATTTTTAGGCAGATTATTATTGGCTCACTGACTGTATTACTGAAAAACAGAGGGTTTAAAGATGGGTTTTCACTCATACCGGCCATTAATGAAGCTGTTGTGCTCCAAAAGAAAATGCACTCTTCTAAGTTAACCATAACTGACTATGTTTTGCAATTGTCTGTTTTTGATGCAAAGCCTACACGTGATGGCTTACTGTTACATCAACTACTTTCAGCAGGTAAAATCATTTTTAAGAAGTCTATAGAGGCTTATAACTACTCTGTAGCCGATACCCAAGGTGCTAGTTTGTTTGGAGAGAAACCAACCAAAGAGCAAATTCTTAGGACACATATTGTTTCCAAACTGAATCCAAAAATTGTACAGTTCCTAGACAGGATCTACCCTGTTTCAAATGTGCCTGCACAGGCTGTAGAGGCTAGTTTGGTTGCACCGACAGCTGAAAAGGTAGTAGCTTCTAGTATCGAAGAAGTACCAAGTTTGCCACAAAGAGAGTACAAATATGTAATGGCTCTTAGGCCATTTGATATAGGTACCTATCCCAAAGAAAATTTCTTGCGCTTTGAAGAGGCTACAAGTCCGGATGAGAGATTTGGCATTGTTGTCTATAGCAAACCGATCCCTAAAAAAGAGTTATCTCATTTTAGTTTAGATGCCCTTTTAGATAAAGAGCAATTTGCACCAGGTAAGAAATTTATAATGGCAGATGCCGATTATACTTTCTATATCACTATCCTAGAATCTACCGCTACTTCCTTACTTGTCAACGCGCGGATGCCGGAAAATGACTTTGATGAAACCGACCCTTATGGTTCTAATCAGTGGTTAGAAATGATGGAGCAAGGAAAAGTTAGGCCGGTTGAACAGTTTCCATTTGAGCGGGCCTCTCAGCCGGTAGAAGTTATGCAGGCTGACCCGTTTACCTCTTTACTGGAGAGCAAAAATTCCTGGGAGATGAGCCTGGAAGAATTTAAAAAATATATGCCTTCACCGGCAATGGGTACCTATCACCGCAGAGCCGATGGAAAATATGAAGAACGAAGAGAGGGGAACAAACGAAAAGATGTATATGGCGTAGGCTTTGTTCATTACCATGTATTGATAGATGCCTTGCAAAAGGGATTACCGGTAAAATGGTCCAATTTGGTATCTAATTCGGATATGGTGCAGCCAAAAGACTTAGCTGATCATATCAAACATTATCCAAGTTTGGTAGATGATAGTGATACGCTGCCAAAGCTGGAGAACCAAGGTAAAAGAGAACATTTTGAAAAGCTACTCGCTGATTTGAAAGCTGCCGGTGTGGTATGCAAAGGAAAAGTTACCAAAACTTCTGATAATTACCCTATACACTATGAAATCGCTACCGACCAGAAAGTATCGAAAGATGAAGTGTTGCGAGTAATTATTTGGCATGGTGACAACCGGATTAATGTTACCGGTCCGGAAGGTGGTAAACCAAGAGGTAGCTATAAAGTGCATGAATTAGACCTGGTAAAAGAGTACTTAATTACTACCTACCATGCTTTAAAACAACAAGAGCAATATGCAGCTACAACAGGCCATGTTCCCTTTGACTCAAATAGGGTGGACCAGATACAGTCCACTGAGCACATACGGCCTGATGCCATTGAAGAGGATCGGTCAACTCTATCTGGCCGGACTGTATGGGTAAAAAATGCCAATGGTTTCTACAATGAGGCTGTTACCTCTTCATCGGATGGCAATAGAGTAGTCCTTAAAATTAAGGATATTATCAATCCTACGCAGTTTGTTAAAACTATTGAGGTTGACCGTAGCAAAGTGCTGACTGAACAGCCACAAGAAACGCCTGTAGCACTTGACAAGCCGCAAATCCACTATGTACTCTATAATGGGGAGCAAAAACAAGCCATGGTTACGCATACCATAGGTCAGAACCTGAGAATTATTCAGTTTCTTGATCAATATGGCATGGCTGAAGGGAATCATGTTGTTACGGCTACTTCCAATATCATTTATGTAAATGAGCCTGCTATTGAGCAAACTAGCTCAAATGAAGAAGAACTAGAAACTTCCCAATCCGCTACAAAGGTGCCTAGCCTTGCTGACCATGTACCTGGCTTGGAAATCATTAAAAGCCTAGAACCGATAGGATCAAATTCAATGGACCATTCTCGGTCCATTGTCAACGGAGAATATTTTACAAAGAATCCGGAGAAAGTCTTAGGTACCTTAAAAGCAGCTACTACCAGATTTGGTAAAATCATACACATTGTCACCGGCACCTTATCAGTTGCCCTTACTAAAATTCCTTATAATCTTCCTTCTACGATGAAAGAATCAGTAAATGAAACGGTAATAGCGCATGAATTACCGGTTGAGAACCAGGTTGCTCTGGAAAATCTTTCTAAAGCAATCGAGAATACAAAAAATGCAGTTGTTAAGCACCTGGTAGCAGAAAAGCAGTTCAAAACCGGTAGGGATTGTGGACCAGTTTACTGTTTTGAGGAAGCCCTGCAAGATTATAACCCCCAGTTGACCAAAGGCGAAATTGAGTGTTATGTATGGTACAAATGGAGCCAGGGAGAACAGTTAGGCGGCATGTGGAGCATCATGTTCCATTACAGCTACTCAGAAGATACCTTTACGCAATGGCTACAGAATGGGGTATGTTGCTATGATGGCTCAGCGTATGTGTATGCACCGATTTTCTATAGTGGAAACCTCTATCAGAAAATTTCCCTGATGAAGCAAAATGCTTCTAAAATCATAGAAGTAGTAGGAGAGCAACAGTTTAACAAGCAGATAGATACTTTAGAAAAGTTATTCCCTCCAAAACTCTCTATTACGGACCCAAATGCACAGAGTAGGTTAAAGATTAATCCTATTTCCAACTTTGCCAAGCAGTTTACCATTTCCTCACTGAAAGATGGCATCCCCTTTACCCGTATGTCTTATAAACATGAAAATGGCAAGTATGTAAAGGCTGGGATAGAAGAGTATAACCAGTCCCTTAATCAATCTTTCAGAGGCTATCTGAGCAAACTTACAGCCAATGAGTTTAGAAATGGAGCAACCAGTAATGAAGTGATTAGCTTCTTTTTGGATAATGCCAGCTTGTCTAATCCAAAAAAGGATAAGCAAATAGAAGCGGATAACATGCGTAAGAAGCAAAGAGCGATGTCGGAAGGCTTACGTTTGTTTGATATTTTCTTGCGTGAAGAATTATCTCCAGCAACGCAGCTCAGAATAGATTATGAATGGAACCAGACCTATAACGGTTTCAAAAAGATCAATTACGATAAAATACCGATAGCCTTTGAGTTTGGTAAGTTCTACAATGGAGATGTTTCGATTCGTCCTGAAAAGAGAGAGGGTGTAGCCTTTATCTTAAATGAAGGAAGTGGCATTATTGCCTATGACGTAGGAGTTGGAAAAACGTTTTGTGCCATATTTACCATAGCTCAATTTATGGCGGCTGACTATTGCCGCAGGCCTCTGATTGTAGTACCTAACCAGGTATACAAGCAGTTCATTGCAGAAATTAAAGGTTTGCTGCCTACAATCAAGGTAAATGAATATTACAACCTGGGTGTAGATATGGCTGAGAAAATAGCCGATGGGGGTATTGCAAGGCAGGTAGATGAATATTCCATTACCGTAGTTACCAAGGATGCCCTGGAGTTAATTGGCTTCACCCAAACTACTGAAGCGGATATGTTAGATGTGTTCTATGACATCTTAAACCAAGGAGATACCCAAAGTGCGAAAGAAAAAGCGGCTTTACGTGAAAAGCTGCAAACCTTAATGGGTAGAGGTATCAAAGGAAGTCTCTATAACCTGGAAGACTTTGGCTTTGATTTTTTCTGCTGTGATGAAGCGCACATGCTGAAGAAAGTATTTACCTCTGTAAAAGGAGATTTAATTGAGCGTGAAGTAGGCTCTGGTGATAGCAAGCTAGAAGTTAAGAGCCGGGATAAGTCACCCTATAAAATTCAGTCTGGCCAACCTTCGGCTATAGCGCTGAAAGGATTTATGATTTCACACTACATTCAGCACCACAACCAAGGCCGGAATGTGCTTTTGCTCACTGCAACGCCATTTACCAATTCTCCATTAGAAATTTACTCTATGCTGGCGCTAGTCGCTTACAACAAGCTAGAAGCTGCCGGGGTGAATAACTTAAAAGCCTTTTTCGATACCTATGTAGCTACTTCTAATGAACTGGTGATTTCTGCCAAGATGAAGCCGGAAAGAAAACAGGTAGTGATGGGATTTGATAACCTGGTAGCTATGCAACAGCTAATCCGCAGGTTTATCAACTACAAAACCGGTGAAGATGTGGGTGTAGAGAGGCCAAATAAGATTGTATTGCCGCTACTCAATAAAAAGGTAGATGGCGTACTCATACCTCTGTCTGATGAGGAGCGCATAGAGACTAAACTTCCTATGACTGCACAGCAAAAACGCTATATGCAGGATGTAGAAAACTATATGAATGAAGCCTCATTCAGTTTTGAGGACCTATGTACCAACCAGTCTTCAATGGATTTTGTAGAAGATGAAGATGCCATGCGTTCTGAAGGTATAGAGGTGGATGAATCTACCTTGTCAAGTGATGAAAAACAAGGTGTAAAGGTATTACGTGGTTTGTCTCTAGCTAGAAATATTGCTTTATCTCCGCATTTGTACTCTTGCTCTCAACTAGGTATGCCAACCTATAAATCCTATATAGAGCAGTCACCCAAGCTACAATACGTGATAGAATGTATCCGTAGGATAAAAATGTTCTGTGAGGCGAATCGCTGGCCGGTACCTGGTGTAATTATCTACATGGACCGGGGGACCGATTTCTTTCAGCATATTAAAGACTACTTGCAGTATGAAATTGGCTATACCAAGGATGAAGTAGGTATTGCAATCAGTGGTATAGCTGCTGCCAGAAAAGAATCTATCAAGAATAAATTCTTAGGCATTGGCTATGATGAAAAAACCGGTATGAACTTCGATTTACCGGAAGAGAAGCGTATAAAAGTCCTCATTGGTAGCTCCACTATCAAAGAGGGTATGAACTTGCAGAAACGTGCAGCCTTCATCTTTAATTGTTTCTTGGATTGGAACCCAACCGATGTCAAGCAGCTCGAAGGCCGGATCTGGCGCTATGGCAACATCTATAAGCATACCTTCATTATCAATCCGTTAATGGAGAACTCTATTGATTCTTTCATTTTCCAGAAGCTACAGGAAAAAACCTCTCGTATCAATGAAATTTTTGCCGACAACAACCGGGAAAATACACTGAAACTAGAAGAGTTAAACCCTGCTGAGCTGAAAACAGCCTTGATTACGGACCCATACAAGATTGCTGAATCTGAAATACAAGTCATTGGAGAAAGGCTGCAAGATAAAATAGATGGCATCCGGTCAGATATTGCTGGAGTAGAACGCTATAAAGAGGCGATTAAGAAAACGGCTGAACTCACGGAGAAACTACGGGACAATTTGCGAGGGCTTGCTAAAGAGGCTAAAGAGCTGGATAAGATTCAAAAAGCTGATGTGAAGGCGCTACTGCGAATTATGAATGATTTTCTGGAAACCAACCGCTTAGATTATGCTTACTCGTTCACCTATGAGCTGCAATCAGTGGCCAGGACCAAATTCAAAGGGGATGAAACCATACTAAAAGCCTATGGCCTAACCTATGAAACGCTAGATACGCATACTCAGAAGTTGGAAGCCCAGATTGAACAGGTTCAGAAAGAAAAGACTACTGCTACAGCCAAAGATGCCATACAGAAAATTGCCGATGAAATCATTGAGCAGCGTAAGCGTGAAAACTACAACTCTAAATCTGTCATGGAGCGTGTAGAAGAGTTTGCAAAAGTATTGCCGCTTCTTGCTGAACGGATGGAGTATGGTAAGAAATCTACACCAGTAGTACCACAAGCGGTTATCAGGCCTAAGTTTAACTCTGTGCCTCCAATGGATGCGGATGGTAAACGTCTGATTACAGAAGAAGCAATTGCCTTTTTGGAAGAACAAATTGCCAAACAGGAATCCACCAAAAAGCTTTACATCAATGAGCAAGGTATTTATACCGGTGACAGGCAAGCACTTCATGCTAAAATTGTCGCTGAGTTTACACAGAATAAGCCTTGCCAGACCAAACAGCCGGTAGCTATCCTTACCGGAGGCCTGCCAGGTAGTGGTAAATCTACTTTCTTAAAGAAGTCTCCTTATAAGTGGATTAACGATTCTTCCAAGCTTGTCCATGTAGATGCTGACGAAGTAAGAGCCAAATTGCCTGAATACAGAGGATGGAACGCTAATGCAACGCATGATGAAACCAAGGATGTAGTAAACATGATTTTGGACCAGATTGGCATACCTTGTACCTATGACCTGGTGTACGATGGAACCATGAACAAAATGAAAAACTATATTCCATTAATTGAGAAACTGCGCAATTATGGGTATCAGATTTATGTGTTGTTCGTGCGTGTGCCATTTGAGGTATCAAAAGAAAGGGTACTGAAGCGCTACCAGAACTCTGGCCGGTTTGTGCCAATCACAGTAATCGAAGAGGCCTATGCAGCCGGTGATACGGCCTTGAATCAGATCAAAACAATGGTGGATGGCTACATTGTAGTAGATGGGGTGACCTATGAAGAACTGGAAAAAGGAGGTAAATCTATTCCGCAAAGTAGAGAATATATGGATGATACGGACCAAGTTAGGTCCGATGTAGGCCAAGCTACAGCGCAATCGAGTGCTCCTGCCACAGATAGGAATGAAGGAACACCTGCAGACAATCCAATGAACTACGTGGAGTATATCTTAGGAGAAATCAAAAAGAAGTTTGTTAAGCAATTCCCTGAAGCCATATTCGATAAGCAAGGCCTGTTAGATCAGTACAATGAGTGGGTAGATTCCCATGGTCAGAAAAGAGCTACTTCTAACCTGGAGGATATTTACACAGCATACTTTAGGGACCAAGATCGGGTAGCTGCCTGGAAAGAATTACAGGACAACTATTACAACTTGATTGCTAAGATGAAGCAATCCTCTACGGTGCTAACAGCTATTGACCAAGAACGGTCGAATGAAGATGCTGCCAAGGTAAAGAAAATAAAATTGGCTAGAGCAAAAGCGGCTGCAGCTAATGCTAGAATCCGCATAGTTACGGCTATGGCTGCTTAATTTTTTAATCTTTCAAGCAGCTATGGAAAACAATAACCTAGAATTAACTGGTGTCGAGTCGGTTAATTTATTTGACAATACCAATACAACGGAAGGGGAAAGTGGCGCTAACTCTTTTGAGCGGGACAAAACGTTAGATCAGTTAGTCGAACAGCGCTTACGTGAGGCACAAAAGCACAAAGAATTTCAAGATTCCCAAGGTCGGGTAGGGGGTTCTCGCAAAGAGCAGGTGGCCGTAAAAATTATTTCTGTTCAACATTTAGCAGATTTAGAAAAGGACCCTGTTAATGCTCATAAGCAGGTTACCAAGGAAAAGATCTGGCCGGAAATAGATATAGCTGAGCAAAAAGCTATGGGTGTGTCTGCCGGTGCTGCTTTTTACAAAGTAAAGTTGCGTGAGGCACTTGGAAGTAAACCCTATGATTCTGCCGATGCCAGAGAGGTGTATACGAGAAATATCACTGAATTTGCCAGTGTGCTGAATGTTCTCAAAACCTTGGATGAAGTAAACCGCTATGCCAGGAAATTCATCAAGGTAGAGAGACACTACCTGGGCGATTTATCTCAGCTCAAACAGTACTTTTCTAAAGGTTGGCGTTTGGAAAATTCGGTAAAGGTTGAATATGAAGGGTATGCTCCTTTACATACGGATTTGAAAGCTAAAATGCAGACCATTTACGGTATTCGCTTCATCAATCAGTGTAATGCCTCTTCGGATGCGGCTTATTTAGCCTATGCTGAGGCAGAGCTACGAGAACCTTCAAGCAAGGAAACTGAGCAAAAATGGATAGTCAATTATATAGCCGGTCAGGAAAAGAGAAAAGCCAACATGAAGGAAAAGCTCTCTGTACTGATGAATAATGAAGAGCAGCTATGGAAAGAAGTTAGAGAAACCTATGGCAAGCTGGCCAGTAAAGCTGATTTTGAGGCTAAAAAATCTGAATACCGCATATTGATTGAGAACCGGTATAAGAATCATTTAGAAACATTAGATAGCAATATCTTCAAAGCAGGCAACGGTTGGTCTACCCCTGCAAAGTATCAAGCCAGAGAAGAGGATTGGAGTTGGACCGAGCAAGAGAAAGCTACAAAGAAACCGGCTACAGAATCAGAAAATAAAGAAAAGATCAATACCAAGCCGCCATTGCATTTTATCAAAAGGGCTGGTGGTATACAAATTAGCGATATTTCTGTAAAAGCTATCCAAGAGCAGTTTGGCTTTAAAGAAGTAGAATTTGGTAATTCGGTATCTGATAAGCGCAGCAAAGAAGATGTACGGCATTTTTTGGGTGCTATGGCAGACCTGGCAGAAATGCTCAACCTGGATATTAAGGCTGTAAATCAATTAGGAGGCCTCTCTATTGCATTTGCCACACGTGGAGTAGCCGGAAGTAAGGCCGTATACTTTGCTGCACGTAAAATCATCAATCTCAATAAAAATAACGGGGATGGCTCTACAGCGCACGAATGGGCGCACTACCTGGATAATGTGATTTCTGAAAAAGATATACACAGAGCCAGCTATACTTTCGCAACACATCTGAAGGTGGATAATAAGGATATGAGAAAAGCTTTTGAAAATCTCATGAATATTATCCGCAATGGTGACCCGTATACCAATGAGACCGTAACAGTCCGTTTTAGGAGGCAGACTACTAAAAAGTATGTAGCCTATGGAGATACCCTGGAAGAGTGTATTGCCAAAATACAGAAGCTTTATCCGATTTATGCCCGTTCTGCTGAAGCCAAAAGTCCTAGTGTAGTAAATTATTATGGGTACCTGGCTCACAAATTTAATAAAGATGTGATTGAGGTACCTATGCGCCTTTCTACTTCCAAGTACTACCATATCTCACAAAAAATGGGTTCCAAGTACTGGATTGAGCCGCATGAGTTATTCGCACGTGCTTTTGAAAGTTTCATTTTAAGGAAACTGGAGGCTGAAGGCCGGACCAATAATTACCTGGTATCTATTGAGAAAAATGGAGATCCTGCTAGGCCTTACCCATTTGGCAAAGAAGCTGAACTCATAGATGCTGAAATTGAAAATGTAATAGCTGTTTTTAAAAGAATATATGGTATTGGGGATTATTTACCTCCTGTTTCTGCTATCCGCAAAGATGAATATGTGGAGCTATATGAAGAAAACGAGAGTGACCAAGAACGGTCACATAAAACGGACAAAAACCACGAAGAATTACCCCAACCGGTAGTTGTAAATGAATCTACATTACCTGAGCAAACTCGCTCAGGAGAGCTTGATGTTCAAAATGTACCTGCAAGTGATAATCAAACGGAAGAACTATATGAAGGGCCAAATTATCTTGGTTTGTTTGATACACCTTACAAAGAGTTTATGCTTGCCAAAATTGAGCAGGAGTACAATGAGGCACCGGTGAAGGATAAGTACTATGCAGCACATAATGTAGCCAACCGGTACCGCAGCATTATTGCTCAAACAGGCAGTGAAGTAAGAGGCAATGAAGAACTGGAGAGAGCCTATATGTCTTACTTTGCTGAGGACTACAAACTGGATGCTTTAGAGAAGGTTAAGACTGAATTTAATGAAAAGCAGGCCGGAACCTCCATTGAAGGGGAACAGTCAATTGATCAGCCAAGCACTACGACAGTTTACCGGGAAGAAGAACAGGTAGAAATGGATCAAACTAGGTCCAATGCCAAAGAGACTACCTATGACAAACGAGTAGCAGAAAATTTGCGGCAAATGGGTACCCAAAGAACCGATTGGCAGGCTGTACCGATTAATGGATTTTCTGAGACAGAACGCAATGGAGAGATTATCAAAATGCCTGTTTTTGATTTTCCAAAAGGCTATGGGGATGCTCCTAGTAAGTACAAGATAACAGGAAGCACTTTATCATGTGAACTGTGCTCAAAGCCAAATATCTCAGTTATTTACTATCTGCAAAATGATAGTAAAAAGTGGTTATTAAAAGTTGGTTCTGAGTGTGTAAAAAGGTTTGGCGAAAAGTCTGGAATAGAGCTATTAAGGGACCAAAAGCTGAAAATGGCTATTGAACTGGATGCCGAGTTACTGGAGTTAGGCAAATTCATTTATAAAAAATGGACCTACATTGAGGATAGAGGCTATGGCAGAAAGGCCAGAGTATGGCGTACTTCTTATCATATTGAAAAAGAGTTTACCATTTACTGGAACAAATACCATGACAAGCTGAAGTATCTCAATTGGCCTTCCGAACTACAAGCTGTAGAGGGCAAAATGTGGGATATGCCAATGGCTGAAAAGAACTTACTTAGTTGGTATACCCGTAATGAAACTTCACAAAGGGAGCTGTACAAGGAAATTACAACCCTGTTTGCAGAAATTAAAGTTGACTTTCCGGAAAATAAAGAGGTAGTAGTAAGTGGACTAACTACTCATGTACTTACAGGAATCGTGAATAATTCCTTGCCTGCTAAAAAGCAAGAGCCAAACAAAGAAATGGACCAAGTTAAGTCCAATGAACAGAGACCGGGACCAGTTAAAGTTGGGCTACAGTGGCAAGAGTTTGATAGGAGAGACAATGACGAGCTGTATGACTTATTAAAACTTCATGCCACAGCTGCCAATGGTCCAATCTCTATTCGCTACAATGACAAGTCAGAAAAAGATTATTTGCGCTTGCAGGTAGCCTTGTTTAAAAGACAACTGTTTGGCTATGTAGATCAAAGCAAAACGGAAGAGATTGAGTATTGGAAAGCTGAAGCGGTTTTAACACCGGTAAAGCTGCCTGTCAAATTTACTCATGATAGTTTTGTCAAAGCAATGGCTGAACATAACCTGTCTTTCCTGGAAAATTCAGAAGAAGAAATTGAGAAGTTCTTCAATGCCAATTTCAAAAAAATCAAGATTTCATCCCAAATAGGGGAATTTGAGTACAAAAAGCAACCTGGTTCTATCCTCACCATTAAGGCCAGAGATAACAAGGTAAAAAATGCTTTTGATATGCTCTACCAGGTATCAGTGAAAATAGAGGCCGGTAAGGTTGAGCCCTACAAGCTATCTGCTTATCACTATGCCTTACGTGAATTTTTGCGGTCCGCCTCTACAGAAATGGCTTTCCTGGGTGCCTTGCATATTCCTGTCTCTAATTACCAGGCTCACCATAAGGACTTAGTAAAAAGAGCCATAGAAGAGGGTAAAGAGGTACCTGCAAGAGTACTGGCCGAATATCCGGACCTTGCCTTGATAGCTCCTAAAAAAGAACAAGAGGCCTGGGAAATGAAGTTTGATAGGTGGTATAGCTTAGGCTGGAGAATTGATGATGATACCTATAAAACATATGCCTTAATCCGGTCCAAACTCAATAATAAAGAACTGCACAAAGTAGAGTACTTGCATGGCAATACTTCCAGGTGGTGGAATGGCAAATCAAAAGAAATGCAAATGCAGCTACTCAAGGATATTCATTATGCCTTAATAGCAGAAGCACTAACCCAGGAAAAACTGGTACCGACTGCTGTACTAGAAGAGTACAAAGTACGCTTACGTGGCAATCCAAATGTAGAGAAAGCCCCTACTGGCTCAACAGGCTATGCTTGGCAGTATACCAAAAAAGGATTAAGAGAGGTATATCTGAAAAATTCTCCGCAATGGGAACGGCAACGAATCAGTGAGCTGCATGAGCAAAATGTAAAAGTAGCGGCTGAAGAAGGCCGGTATGTACCCCTGAAGGTATTACAAGAGTACGGTTTAGAGCACCTTTATAAAGAGCCGGTAGCTGCTAGTATGAGTGAAGAACAAAACAAGCATTTACGGCAAACCTATACAGCTCAACCCTATGCTATGCGCTTGTTAGACTATCTGATCTGTTATGCAGGCCGGGAATATTCTACCGAAATAGAAAGCTATTCTCACCTTTACACCTTGATTGATCAAGGCAACCTGCCAGTATTGGCCGGTGAAGTTCCTTCCTATATCCGAATGGGTGTGAAGTTACATTACAATGCGGTTCGCTATGCCTATGAACGTGGCCATCAAATAGATGCTTCTATCCTAGCACTATATCCGGATCTGCAAAAGCCGGTAGCTGAACTCACCAAAAAGTTTCCGCACATGCTCACCTTTGAAGAGTTTTCCAAGATTGCACAGGTGAAACCTTCAGAGAATGGCAAACAGCAAGTTACCTGGCCGGATGATTTATTTGGTATTTATTTAGGCAATGGTTCTTTGCAGTCAGTACATAAAAACGTGGTTTTTGATGCCATAAAACGTAACCTGCGAGTACCAGCCAATGTGTTAGGGCAATATCCGGATTTAGCGCAAATTGTAGCAGATAACATCTATTTTGACTTTAAACATACGCAAGCCTATCCGGTATTACCCAATGTAGTAGTTGTGGATGTGAAGGAGTTAAGTGGAAAAGCTATTAATTTTAGCTATGCGCCTTACGATGGTTCGGTAACTGAACTGAAAAAGATAGCCACACTTCTCTGGAGTACTCTAAAGAGGAACCGGAAAGATTTTTCGGCTACACAAAGTCAGGTATCTGCCACTGATTATCAAGGCAAAAAGGCTTATCACGTGCAGATGGGACAATACGCTGATGAATCAAGTATTACCCTGGAATCTGCCATAGATGAAAAGAGAGAGAAAAAGCTGAAACTAGCCAGAGCAAAAGCCAAAGCTGCAGAGGCAAAAATCAGACTTTTATTACTTACTGCGTAAAAAACACTCATTTAACCAAGAGGCTGCTTTTGGTAGCCTCTATTTTTTAATATTTTTTCTTATGTCAACACCAGTTACAGGAATTAAAGCTCGTTACGAATCTATTGACTTCTCCAAGATCAAAAATGCTGCGATTATTAAAGAATTAAAAGAACTAGCTCAGCGTACAGAAGCTTTTTCTGATATAGATTTAATTGAGATTGAAGCAGAAAACTTCCATTTACTGGAAGCCTATATGGAGAAAAACTTCCCGGAAGCATTGGGAATTAAGAGCACAGTACCAAAAAAAAATTCATCCAAACCTGCGGCTAAAAAACCTGCTCCAAAAAAGCCTGCTTTTAAAAAAGCACCAGTAGCCAAAGTAAGCAAAGATAGACCGGCCAAACCTTCCAAAAAACAGAAAACCTTGGAAGAGTTGAGGGCTGAAGATAAGTATTTTGAGGATTGCAAACTGGCCATACGGGACCGTAACAACCAGAAAAAGCTGGCCAAATTGAATGAATACAAAGAGAAAAGAATCACCACTTTAAGGGAAAAAGTGGATTTGACAGATAGTGAGCTAGAAGAAAAAATAGCCCAAGTACAGGCTATGAGTTATCAAGATGCTTTTTCTATTAAGAAGTCAGTAACAGCCAGGGTGACTGATCATGTATTCTCCATGTTTGAAGAGGTGGTAAAAACCAATGCCAACCTTGCTGCGGCAAATGATGAACTGAAAGGGGAAGATAAGTCTCACCGTTTTAAGGGAATCGTTAGAAAAGAGCTTGCCTACTATGTAGATACCTTATTACCAAGGTTGCATGTATCGTTAACCGGCTCAAAAGCTAACTCCTATATTGAGGATTTTATGCAAAAAGGTAGCCGCTTAATTGATGAAGTAGTGGCTAAGTTAGATAAGAAGTTTGCCAAAAAAGAAGTAAAAGCTGCTGCTTAATTTTATATGCCTGCACCAAAAAAATATAGGCATCAAGCGCAATTAGATTCGCTTTTTGCCAACCAAGGCATTCGTGTAAAGTCCTTTCCGGAAGAATTGCAAGATGAAATCAAGGAATGGAACAGAGCCTGGGTAGAAAAAGGTAAACCCAATGAGAATAAAGAATTAACAAGCTGGTCAAATGAAATTTCTGCCCAAATTGACGAGCATTTAAGCCAGTTTGATGTGTCATTGGAAGAAGAAGAGGAAGTAATGGAGCTAATAAGGTCCAATGCAACCATACCGGCACCGGTAGAAACCGAGCAAGCACCCGTAATTGTACCTGTTACCCTTCCAGTGGAAACACCGATAGAAACACAACAAGTACAAGTCATTGAACCTGCTACTCTTTCAGTGGAAACACCAAAGGCTGCAACTAAACAGCCCAGGCAGAAGCTTTCCGAGCGTATGTCTGGCATAGAAAAAGCATTGGAAAGATTGTACGATACCGGTAAAGTAGAGTATAGCAAAGCTGAGTTAATCCAAGCCGGTTTTGACCCAGGCTTTTTTGGTTGGACTTCTACAGGCTGGCACAATGGGAAATTTTTTGACGTAAAGAAGCCAAAAAAGAGCACCGCATATACGATAGTGAAACTTTAATTTTTGTTTTACACACCCCTCATTTCTGAGGGTGTGTAAACAATTGTAGTTAAAATACCGCTTATTTTTAAAATTAAGGCCTTTTGCAGCTATGGGGTTACATAGCTGCTTTTTTTTGCCCGTTTCACTTACATAAGATTCATTATGAAGCCATAACGAAATATTCAAGTTAGATTATTTAATGAATTTTGTTTCAGATAGATAAGAGAAAGTGTAAGGTTATGTACGTGCCGTTTGCTTCCAATACTAGTAAGTTCAAGTAAATTTTTTACGGCCCTTTCTCTCCTGTCTAGCCACACTGAAGAAACCAAGAGCACTCCAAAGGGGAGGTGCAATAAATTTTTTAGGTGTTGCCTCTCTCATCCAAAGCAAACAAGAGCGACACCCATTTTTCTTACTTTTTAAATGGCTCAGCCAACATGTTAAACTTATTTTCCAATTTCACTACTGCCGGTTCTAATCCGCTAATGGGTATGATCAAGGGTTTTGTCCCGATAGCTACTCAAAAACTACAGGCAAAGATTGAAGAACAAGAGGTGCAGAATGGTGGCAAGCTGCTGTATATGATCTATAATGAAGATGTGGAAGGCAAGCTTGTTACCATGATTTCTATTTATTCTTTCAAAGATTCATCTAAAGGTAACCTGAAAGAAAAAATCAACCTGAAAAGCTATATCTCCAATGATGAAATCTTAGATGTTGTATTGAAAAATGCAGACCAGGCTTTATCAGAATTTGGTCCCTTAGCTTCTATGATTAAGCCGCATTTGTCCTCTATTAATGGAGAGGTGCTTGGCTCTTTCTTAGACCAGATAACTTCTTATCTGGAAGAACAAAGCCTTTTGCATAATGGCAAAGCTTCTATCCACTTGCAGGTAGTAAAGAAAAAGCCGGTAGTACAAATTCTTTCTCATGCCGGTGGCAGTCTGCAAGGTAAACCCACACAAGTTGAGATATGCACCCTAGAAACATTTGCTTCCAATCTGCTTGATCAGTACAGTTTCTAATTTTTTAAGCTGACAATAACCCTATTCTTTTAATTTTTTCAAGTCTATGCTACAAGTAGCCGGTAATGAACAAATCCATGACACAGTAGAATCACTCATGGGTAAGTATGGTAAAAAAGAAGTGAAAAGCTATTTAGATAATCTGCAAATGAATCCTACAGACCTTAAAATGGGAAAATCCAAGCCTGAAACAATTAATGCCTATACACTCAAAGTAGCTGCCAAACTTTACGATACAACACCTGCACAGATTCTCAATACCAAAGGTAATCATCATATATCTGAGGCCAGAATGATTTGCGTAGCTATCCTACGTAAACATTCGCCATTGTCTTTAAATGAAATTGCTGATTTGTATAACCTGGCTGCAAGGTCCTATGTGCATAAGCTTGTAAAAAACATGGAGGATATTTTAGAAACGCCTCAGTACAATAAAGAGCTCTGCAAAAAGTATGAAATTATTGCTGGTCAGGTAAAGGCCTATATGGAGGCTTTTGGCAAAGAAACCACAGTGGACCAAACTAGGTCCAATAAGCCGGTAGCTGCAAGCCTTACCCAGGCTGCTATGGCTCAACCTATCGAGCACCGAATCATTCAAAATTCGTCCAGATCCAGTAACATAGAACAAGTCCTGGCCACAAATGCCAATATAGATGCTGCCTTGGCTTCATCGGATACCCTGAATTTCACCGGGGATGAAGTAGACACAAGCCTTGGCAATGAATCTCCCGAAGCTTCCGTAGACTTTTCTCCTTTTAATGAGCCAGTAATTGAGCGTAATAACAACGATGGTATCTCTAAATTGATGAATAATACTAATTTGGTAGAAGATGCCAAAGTAGTAGAAACGCCTATAGACCAAACTAGGTCCAATAATGCTACGGCACCTGCAAGCGAAGAAGGTTTTGCACCTGGAGAAATCAATGTGGATGCCCTTGCAGATGAATTTGCCGGTAGTGAACAATCAAGCAATAATGCTGCACAGGGAGCACCTAGCTCTACTTCTTATAATGAGCCGCCAGCCTTTACAATCAACCCTACCTCCACAAGTGAGGGAGCTGGACAGGCTGAAGGCTATCAAATGCCTCCAGAAGCTTCAGAAGCACTGAATAAGTTTTCAACCAATACCATTATGGGTATGGCTGAAGCTATGCTGCCACGTATTACCTTCTCTTTTGTAGAAATCAACGAGCGTGAAGCAGGCCGGATTATGGAAAATGAAGATGCCGTAATTCGTAAGCGTGTTGCCAATGACATCAAGCAGATGAACAGAGAAAATCTGCAAACATTGGATAAAGAAGTTCGCACCATTTTGCCTTACATGCGTGAGCCACTATCCAACCTGGTAACGGCTGAGCGGTTACGGGTTTCTCCAGGTCTGGCGCTGGCAGTCTATGGGATCTGGTTAGTAGTGGTGCTCTTTATTGCCATGAACCGCATGGCCGGTGAGCGTAAAAAGTTAATGGAAGATTTACGAGCATACAGGGATGAAAAAAAGCCGCTATAAGGATGAGACACAGACTTACATTTTTTAACTTTGTAAAAGTCCTTTTCTCTTTACCTGTCGGACTGATTATAGGCACATCGGTATCAGTGTATGTAATGCTGACTGATAATCCACTGGAAAAGAAGTTAGAACGAATATTTAATGCTGTTCGCTATATATCAGAGAGCCACTTGCTGACCATGTTCAGTATTTTTTTCTGGCTCATGGTAGTCATTTTATGGTAATCACTTTTAATCGCAAGAGTTATTTTTTATGGCAAAGTCCTTTGACCGGTTCCGGTCTATGGACCAATTACGGTCCAATCAGAGGCCTTTTGCTTATGGCCGCTCTTGCATTCACCTACTGACCAAAGCCTATAACAAACGGCCAAAATGCATTATAGACCTATTCATCTGCTATTTTTTAATCTCCTAAATCAATGAGCAAAGCAGAAGTTACTACAGCAAAAGGTAAGCAGGGTGACCAAAATCGGTCACAAAAGCCTGCTCAAATTACAATTAAAGATAGGCCTCCAATGCCTTCTGGCAATGTGCCAAAACAAGCTAAAGAACCACGTGAGCCGTTAATGATGGTCGTTTGTGGCATGAAGGGCGTTGGAAAAACCTATACCTCTATCAAAGAAATCGAAAGGTATTTGCAAACTACTCCTACCAAAAAAGGCAGAAAAGTACTCGTTTTTGATGTGAATGCACCACTAGAACGGTCTTACGAAAAGTTTGTATCAGTAGCTGTAGAAGATGTATCAAGGCTCAAAGCTATTGAGGCCAGACGAGTAGTACCCTTAAAAGCGGATGGCCAGCCAATGACCATAGATGAAAAATGCCAGACTTTGTATCAATTGCTGACTACTTATACTAATGGGATGCTAGTCATGGAAGATATAAACAACTATGTGATTGGCGTAAATACTGTGGAGCTGATCGGAGCAATTACCACAAACAGGCATAGAGATTTAGATTTACTCATTCATTATCAGTCTTTGTCTGCCTTGCATCCTAGGGTATGGCAGAACTGTTCGGTTATCCGTTTTCATCACCAGTTAGACGATATCGACCGGTACCGCAACCGGATTCCCAATTATGAATTAATGAAACTGGCTCAGCTTATCGTAGACGAACAGTATAACAGAGGCAATCAACGATATTTTGTGTATGTGCGGAACTTAGATAATAAAATCATCGGTACTACGCCATATTGGTTTAGAATTGCCTGTGAAAAATACCTTATTCAGAATAAAAAAATACTTAAAAACATCTTGGCTGAACGCAATGAAAAGGGCAAACCTAAGTATGATCATCGGACTGCCATAGATGCCTTTTGCCAGATGAAAATGCATTATATCCAATAAATTCATTAAACTAACCCCGATAACCTAAGTATGCACAAACCAGATGGACCACTGCATGAGCGCTACTTATGGGTGCTCAAACGTGTAATAGGCTATAAGATAATTGAGGTAAGGTTACTTTTATAACACATGTATTAACAACTCGAAAAGTCGATAAGCAGATAAGACTACTTGTTTCTCACCAACTGCCTTTGCAGATGTGGTATAGCCTTTAGGTAATAGTGCGCCATTGTTATCATCTGTGCTGCCTATAAGTGCTCCATTGAGATAGGCCTTTGTTTTGGCTAACTCATAACTTGCCTTAGCCCACTGTGAAAAATCCTTCTCTTTCAATTCAACCAGAGTGTTTCTAGTGATTCTATGGCGTAGCTCTATGGCTGTGTTGAGGATGTCTTGATAATTTCCTGAACCAAGAATTAATCCATCCCATAGGGCATGTAGATTGATCGTTTTGGCATTTTCC
This sequence comes from Rhodocytophaga aerolata, assembly GCF_030503435.1. GTDB lineage: Bacteria > Bacteroidota > Bacteroidia > Cytophagales > 172606-1 > Rhodocytophaga > Rhodocytophaga aerolata. The sequence goes on along the minus strand of NZ_JAUKPO010000020.1, from coordinate 7,087 downwards.
TCTACCTTGATCTTCACTAAATTGCCTCCCTTATCTCCTTGTGGATATAGGTCCGTGATATAAGTAGCCGTATGCAAGGGTTGATGTACATCCCCAATCAGGTGCATGACCCAACATAAGGCAACTGCCTTTTTACTATCCTCTACATTACTTTTCAAGATAGCTAGGTTCTCTTCAAATGCCGTAACAATAGTTTCACCTGCTATAGAATAAGTCTCTGATGCTTGTTTTTCTGCAGGTTGAAAGGGATAGTTGATATAATGCCAGGTAGGATGGTGATAGTTACCTTCTCCACTTCGCACATCATCTGGCCACCGGGCAGCGATCATAAACAGATAAAGATCTTCTTCCTCTACTAGCTTGTATTTGCTCATTTCATCTTTCCACTGCGTCTGATAATACGGATGCTGTTTGAGGATGGCCAGTATCCTTTCTAATACTTTAGGAGAGGTGGCTTTCAGTTCCCGATAGGTAATGGCACCGATGACCATATGGGTAGGCTTATTCCAGCCATAGGTAAAAGAGGATAAGCTCAGTATTAGAATGAGGAAAAAGGATAAACGCTTCAAATAGATAAGTTTCATAGTAAATTGGTCTCATGTTTTCAGAGAAAACGAAGATATCTCTATATTTTAATTTTCAATAAGCTCAAAAGTTGATTACATAATTTTAACAACCTAGATTTTTTTACTATAACGGGCTTTAAAATTGCCATATTAACTACTTTATGATTGGAATATATTGCTTTATTACGTTTGTCTTGATCTCGGCCAGCCTGAATTTGCTTTTTATTCCAGGTATTTGAATATTTAATAACATTTCTTGTAACCCAATAGTGGGATTTACAAGGAAATTCCCAGTTCCCAATCGAAGGATATAGCGAAATGGAACTACCATCAAATCGCAACTCCCAATCTGTTGGTGAAAAGGGAGTAACTACTTCATTCTGACATCCGCAAACACATAAGTGTAGAGCAATACTTCTATTCATTGAAATATATATTATACCATCTTCAAGCTTTTCAGGTATTACATCGACAAACTTAGGCTGTAAAGTCTCCATTTAGTAACATTGATGCACTTAACGTATAGGTGCTATGTAGTTCTCCAATATCATCTTGGTAAAACCCACTTAGCTTTTTCCATTTTTCCACAGCCTTGCATGCATTCATTGCATTCAAGTCGGCAATTTGTATGTTCGTGACGTACTCATTATTATCAGTATCTTCAGTACTGATTCTTTTGATAAGATGGTCATAGGATTGTTGTATACCAGTTGTTGTCCGGATTATGCCGATCAACTTACCATCCTGAAGATTGACACCTAGGCCTACATCAATGAAGTTAATTTCCAAAAGACTTAACCCATTGATAATATCACTCCGAAGTGAATTTTTGTCTATGCAGATGAAAACATAATTAAATCCGCTCAGCTTTTGGATATTATGTTGGGTTATGAACTCTGGGTGAACCTGAATCCCTTTGTGCATTTTAGAATATATGTTTGCAAAATAATCAACTTTCAAAGGCGATTTTTCCAAAATATCTATAGAAGCAGCACCTGGACAGCGGAAAGCATTATGTTGTGAAAAGACATCTGCGTCAAAAAGGTGAATCTCAGCTACCGGTGTTTTAGATACAAAATCAAGGATATAAGAACCAGATCCGCCTAGTCCTATAATAGCAATACATTGTGACTTAAAAACATCCATCAATTGATCAATGTTGGCTCGACTAGCGTTAGAATCAAAGTAGTGAAATACACTTTCTTCGTCATCAATGTATGGTTTAAAGGTAAGCGCAGTGGCTAAAGGATCAATGGACCGGGCTGGGGTTGATAATAAATTGATGTAGCGAGTAAACTTATCGTAATTGTTATCATATTTTCCAGAAGCAGGTTTACTCGAAAAATAATGGTTGCCAATTAACCCCTCAATAGGTTGGTTAGGACTAGAATTAATGATTTCATCCATCCTTGTTCCATCTTTGTGGCATGGTACCTCTCCCATGAAATAGATCGCATGTGTTGAAGGTGGGCCAGCCTTGTTACCTGTAATACTTAAATCGCTAATTAAGGTTCCGTATGCAACCTTGCGTGATGAGGTTACATATGGGATATGGTGGATACACAAGTATCCACCTTTCCTTTCCAATTCATACCCTTCGTCTCTCAATTTTTTCAAATCAGGACTATGACTTATCAGTTGCTGTAACATAAAATCTCATTTGGTTTTTAACTCGTACTACTTCTCCTTTGGCCATTTCTCCGGATGGATTTTGTGGATGCCCATCTGTATATGTTATAGTATATGCTTTGGAACCGTTTTCGCCAGTGCCATCCTTCAAGTGGATCACTTCTGCAAATGAGATAGTTTTTTTACTCCATGAACGATCCCTGCCGTTAATAATCAGGATAATTTCTGTGCCGATCCTTTTTGAGTAAAAATGCTCTTTACCAGGGCGGGCTAGATCGACAAATTCGTCATCTAGAATCGGGTCATCCTCCCAACCTTCTTTATTATCCAAGTAAATTTCATCTTCGGGTGATATTTTGCCTTGCTCCCGAATTTGACTTCCTCTGATGTACTGTTTGTAAGAGGTAAATTCTACTTTGTTTATTGTGTACAGTAGCTTCTTTTTAACATAGAAGTACTCAGTTTCGGGGCGAGCAAGATTGACACGGGTATCATTCTCGATAAGTTCGTCCTGGTAAGGCTTTTGGATAGAAAGAAATAATTCTGTTTCCATTGGAATGCCTGCTTTCGCTTTTAATTCTGTTCCGGTCCAATACTGCTGATCAGTATAAAATAGCTGATTTTCAATCTTGAGCTCTAGCTGGCGAGGTGCGCCAGGTCTGTGGTGTTTCTGTATTTCCATAATTAGTTGAAAAATTGTTTATACAGAGCAATGCTATCCAAAAAGTATTTTTTGCCGCACGTGGAAAAAAAAATTACTTTAATAGCATAGAATAGTAAACTCACCCGGTGCGGCTAAAATCTTTATGTTACATGGATACAGTTATCTCGGAAGATCTATATACTCAGTTGCTGGCCTTTACTCATCAGCTTTTAAAATCCCACAAATGGCCTCGTGGAAAGCAGTCCGATTCCTATGCAAAGGGAATGCAAGTGGATGATTATGTGCAGGAATCTATCAGCCAGCATTTAATGAACCCGGAACTATATGATCCTTCTAAAGGATCTTTAGTTAATTATCTTAAATATTATATTCTCCGAAGGCTAATCAGTAATGACTTAAAAAGTTCTGAGAACAAATCCACAGTAAATTTATCCTTTTGGGGCGCACAAGATGAATCGGATGATAGTGACTGGTACTTTGAATCGCTTATGCCATTTGTATGCGCTAATTTCGATGATGAATTAGATTACCAACTAATTCTTGCTGAAATTCATACAAAATTGGCTAATGATACCTTAGCTTTACTGGTTTTTAACTTAATTAGAGAGAAGGGGTATAAGCGGAGAGAAGTTATGGAGGAAGCAGAATTATCAGAGAATGATTTTGACAATGCCATGAAAAGGTTAAACAGGATCTTAGATAAAATAGCAAAAAAATACAATATAAATCAAACACTATGAGCGAGGACATCAAATTTACTAAAGATAATTTTCTACGGCTCATAATGTCAAATATTGAACATAACAGCTCTTCAGCCCAAAGAGCAAAGGAATATTTGACAGAAGAAGGGTATGACGTAGAGTCCGTTGTTTCTAAAGGAATGGCTAAAATTAGAGAGCTTCAAAAACAGCTTCAGCCCAGTTTACCTGAGTTACAAAAACAAGAATCGAAATGGAAAAACAATAATTATGGTGTTTCTGAGAGGTATTGGAACCATCCTTCAGTAAAGCAGTTAATTTACGAATCACAAAATGAGGATCCAATAAATGAAATCAAAAGTCGAGCTCGTGACCTAGTATTCAAAGGATTTGAATTAGGATGGCAGGGCCCACCATATGACCCTATTGCACTCGCTGGATACTTAGGTTTTGATATCATACCTAATGATCAGGTTATAGATGCACGAATTATTCCTAAACCAAATTCAAGTTTTCAAATTCAATATAATCCGCAACAAAAGCAGACTAGAGTCAATTTTTCAGTTGCTCATGAAATTGCCCATACTTTATTTTCGGATTGTGCTCAAGCTATTCATAATCGAGAAGAATTTCCAGTTGAGAATAGACAACTAGAGCGATTGTGCAATGCAGCAGCAGCTGAGATACAGCTACCTTATGCAATATTTTCACATGATGCAAATCAGGCAGAGTCTTCTATGAAAGGACTAATTCAATTAGCAACTCGATACAAAGCGTCTTTAGAATCGGTTTTTATTCGGTATACAGAGGTTATCGATAAACCATGTGCAGTAATCATTGGCATATTTGAATCGAATAACAGAATTACACTCGATTATTATTCAGCTTCCAAAACATTCCCTGTAAAATTATCTCCAGGATTTGAAATACCTGCAGAATCAGGAGCCTTTGATTGCTTTACGCCAGGGCATACAGCAGAGGATACTACGCCATGGGAACTTTCAAATGGGCACCGTTTTCATGCTTCAAGTGCTGGTATTTCAGCCTACCGTCGTGAAAAGAAACCTCGAGTGGGGATTCTGCTCGTTCCAGAACACCTTGCGCCAACTGCGGCCGATGAAAGAAAGGTCATTATCGAATTTGGCGATGCAACCAAACCCCGTGGGAAAGGGAAAAAAATTATTGCTCAGGTGGTCAATACGAGTGGTGCTTTAGGAAGTGGATTTGGTAAATCACTTAGTAAGAATTACCCCAAGGTGAAGGAGGCAGTACAAGAGTGGAAAGCAGATCGATCCCGTTTCATTTTAGGTAACACAAACCTAGTGCAATTAGATCGAGACTTGTTTGTTTTTCAAATTCTGGCTCAGAAAGGATTATTCCCTAAGGATAATGAAATTCCATTGAAATATAATGAACTTCGAAAAGGGCTTATCCAGTTAAGGACAACCGCTTTAGATATGGAGGCATCGATTCATATGCCAACAATTGGTGCAGGTCATGCTGGAGGAGATTGGAATTTAATAATCGGAATGATTCACGATGAGCTGACTAGTTACAATATCAAGGTATGTATCTATTTATTGCCTGGGAAACCCTATAATCCAAAAGAAAAATCGAACCTCACCGTATTTAAAGAACAATCAACGTGGGAGACAAAAAAGTTATTTTAGTTCTTTCAGGCGAAATTTGTACCGGTAAAAGTACCTTAACGGCAATGCTTGAAAATCGATTTGGTTTTAAGCATTGCAAAACAAAAGAAGGACTATACTATTTCGCTCAAAAACACCTGAACGGTAAACTACCTGATCGATCGTTTCTTCAACAGTATGGTGAAAAACTGGATCGTGAAGGAGGAGGTAAATGGGTTCTCGATTATTTTCAACATCAATTTGCTTCCGATTTTTCAAGTAATGATTTATATGTTGTTGATTCTGTTCGCATTCTTGGGCAGATTCAATATATGCGAGAGGCTTATAGTTATTTTGTTTATCACATTCATCTAGAAGCTTCAGTTCAAACATTAGAAAAACGGTTTTCTCAAAGGGGAGAAGATATAGACCTTCCACCTGATAAACAACTTGAAAAGTATAGCCAATATAAATCTGATCCTACTGAAGCCCAAGTTAATAGTCTGAGAGAAGAAGCTGATTTAATTATTGATACTGACAAATGTAACGCTGAGGATGTTTTTATCCGGGTGGCTAGCTTTTTCAGACTTCTACCATCTACACATAATAATCTGGTGGATGTCATCATTGGTGGTCAATTTGGTTCGGAAGGAAAAGGGCAAATTGCTGCACATATTTCCCCTGAATACGATTGTTTAATGCGAGTAGGCGGACCCAATGCCGGCCATACCGTTTTTCAGAAACCTAACAATCATGTGTTTCATTTGTTGCCATCTGGATCATATCGAGCACCTAATGCTAAGATTCTTATAGGGCCTGGTGCTGTATTAAACCTAACGAAAATGCTCGATGAAATACAATCATTTGAGATAGAGAAAGGAAGATTAATAATTGATGCCAATGCAAATATCATTACACCAAAAGATATTGAACTGGAGGAAAAAGTTAAGGAAAAGATAGGTTCCACCGCACAAGGTGTAGGAGCAGCAACTGCTTCTAATATTATTGCTCGTTTAATGGGGGAGGATTCCCATAAAGCTAAACATTGTAATGCCCTCAAGCATTTTATTGGAGATACTGCTGCTGAACTAGAAAAGTTATATAGTCAAAATAAAAAAATTCTATTGGAAGGCACGCAAGGGTCTGGGTTAAGTTTACACCACGGTCCATATCCTTACGTTACTTCACGGGATACCTCCGTCTCAGGTTGTCTTTCTGAAGCAGGTATTTCTCCTCGCCGGATTCGAAAAATTATTATGGTAACCCGAACCTATCCCATCCGAGTGGGTGGTAATTCAGGAGGTTTTGGAAGCATCGAAATTGATATGGGAGAGATTGCCAAACGGTCAGGAAAAAATGAAGCTAATTTATTAGCTAAAGAAATTACTACCACTACAAAACGGCCTCGTCGGATCGCCGAATTTAGTTGGGCATTATTTCGTAAAGCCTGTGAGTTAAATTCCCCCACAGATATTGCACTTACATTTACGGATTATATTTCGGTGGTGAATGAACAGGCCAGAAGATACGAAAACCTCACCGAAGAAACCCGTCGGTTCATTGAGGAAATTGAACGTTGTTCGGGTGTAAAAGTCTCATTAATAGGAACTAAATTTGATTTCCGTGCTGTAATTGACCGGAGAAACTGGATCTAAATGGATTTACAAAAATTTATAAAAGAAAGACCTTTCCTTTACCATTTAACAAGTGAAAGGAATGCAATCAACATCATCAAAGAAAGAACAATCTATAGTGCTAATGCATTGATTGACATGACTGGTGATCAATCCCTTGAGCGGATTAAACGATCCCGGCGAATAATTCACCAGGAAATAAGAATTGGCGATAATTTATTTTCCTTAAGAGATCAGAAACCTATATCCGAAAAGGCTCTAGGCAAAT
>NZ_JAUKPO010000202.1 GCF_030503435.1 Rhodocytophaga aerolata | reverse complement strand
TTCAGTCTATTCTGACTGCCTGTGTAGAGGCAGGTATGGTCAGTGGGCACACCCATTTGACCATTCTCGGTCAATAGTGGATGCCGCCTTTGTAGAGGCCAATGCATACTGAGCGTTCTTGCTCAGATCAGATAGTTTGAAACGAAAAGCGCTGTTGGAATGGCAATTGATAAAGGGTGAAGCAAAGCAAATTACCCTTGCTGATCTTGTAGTAATAAAATCTCCTTTCACTGCTTTAGCAAAGACAGAGGAGCCGAAAAGCTGTTCCAGGAATAACCGCAGCCATATTAGTATGAGTGATGCGGATGCCAAGATCAGCCAAAAAGCAGGTAAACCTTCTCGCTTATATTACCTCTCTAGTATGAGTGTAGACACATCGGATGTGCTTTGCCATCCGTTCGCCATGTGATTACCCATATGCAAGTGCGTATTCTGGTGAAACTGGTCCATTGATTCTGGAACAAACTGGCCGGTGATTCTGGGCAAACTGGTCCACCTAAATTTA
>NZ_JAUKPO010000201.1 GCF_030503435.1 Rhodocytophaga aerolata | reverse complement strand
ATAACGTTTGGCCGATTCCACCAGCTGTGTCTTGCCTAGTTTGATGCCCACCAAACCGGCATAGCGGTAGCAAGCCATGCGGCGGTTGTTAAAAGTTTGCATGATGCCATAGACGGTATGGCCAGGTCCGGAAGCCGAGTAGTGGGTAAGCAGATCAGCTCCTCCCCGTTGGGAAGGCGACCATTTGCGGGCAGGGGTATAGGCGGCATCAGCCGAGGAGGAACTGCGGTTGGTGAAGTTGCGGTTGATATCCCAATCCTGTTCGTGTTGGGCAAACTCAGCAGCGGCCAGCAGCCAGTTGTCGATACGTTTGCGTTCCTCGCTGCTAAAGGTGTTTTCCCCGGTTAGATCATCGGAGATGTCGATATAGTCATAGGCAAACAGGTAATTGTTGAACCAGTTCATCGTCTGGAACAAGGGATTGATATCTCTATAATACGTTTCCGGCCAGAAAGTACGGTTAGTAAAGTCCAGGGAGCGGATAGAGGTGGCCTGCAACAGTTCGGCTTTGA
>NZ_JAUKPO010000200.1 GCF_030503435.1 Rhodocytophaga aerolata | reverse complement strand
ACATCTATCAATTGGTTAGCTACTTGGGCAACCCGAACTCCAAACAAAAGCGGGATAGCATGAGCATAAATAGACACCCCAAACATTTCTGAAAAGCCACCTGTGTGGATCTGGCTAGGTGTTTGAGTAAACCCTTGAAAAGTAGCGAATACACTATTACTGCGATGTGCATTTTTAGGACTAAAAGCAAATACTAACTCGGCATTTGTGTTGGCAGTCGAATAATAGCAAAAGTAGTTTTGAACGCCTAGCCGCCAACGACTCTGCCAAAAATGACTTACAAGCCCATCGAGTTGTTTACAAGGTTGGGCAAATTCAAAAATAATGGTTTTTAAGTTTGTCATCCGCTATAGAACTTAAACTGTTCTTCCCAGAAACAGTGCACAAAAAGTTGAAAGTTTTTGAAAAAACTAAAGTTAAATTAATAGCATTACAAATGCTTCGATTTGAGTTACAGTATTTACCCCTTTGTCTTTACTTCTAATGTGTCTAATTTCTTGGGAGGGGATCAGCTTGGT
>NZ_JAUKPO010000001.1 GCF_030503435.1 Rhodocytophaga aerolata | reverse complement strand
GGCAGTGGCTGGACTATGATAGGGATGGGGATCAGGACCTGGTGCTCACAGGCGAATACCTGCCCATACGCTTGTTTGCCAACAACCAAGGCCAGCTGGTGGAAGTCACCGAAGCACTAGCTTTAGCCAAGAGTAATGGCTGGTGGAACAGGCTAGCAGTAGCTGATGTGAATGGAGATGGCTATTTAGACATCTTAGGCGCCAATCATGGCTTGAACTCCAGATTCAAAGCCAGTGAGGCAAAGCCTGTCAGCATGTATGCGGCCGACTTTGATGGTAATGGCAGTGTAGAACAGCTGGTGAGCTGCTACAATGGTGAGAAAGCCTATCCGATGGCCTTAAGGCATGATCTGGTTTCGGTACTGCCTTCGCTGAAGAAAAAGTATTTAAAGTATGAAAGCTACCAAGGGCAGCAAATAGAGCAGATCTTCACCAAAGAGCAGCTGGCAGCGGCTGAAAAGCTGGAGGCTTATGTGCTGGAGAGCAGTGTGTTTATAAATGAAGGGGGAAAGAGGTTTGCACGGAAGGCCTTACCCAGGGAGGCACAGCTATCGGTGATCTATGGGCTAGCGGCAGGCGACTATGATGGGGATGGCAAGGTGGATGTTTTGATGGGGGGCAACTTGTATGAGGCCAAGCCGGAGGTAGGCATCTATGATGGCAGCTATGGCTTGTTTCTCAAAGGCATAGGCGATGGCAGTTTTACCTCTATCCCTGCTCAGGCTAGTGGTATCCATATTAGAGGACAAGTTCGGAATATAGGTTCACTGCCAGTTGGTAATAAGCAAATAATATTTTTTGCTATGAATAATGCTCCAGTCAGAATCGTATCTATTAAAGATTCAAACAAACATCCAGTATCTGCATCCTATACTAAGGCTACCAAGTAGATGGCAAAAATACCCTACCTGAGTTTGTAGTTTAATGTGCATTTACTCCAGCGATACCTCATCAATCTGCAGCCTGGGTTTGGCGTCTTTGTCTTTCTTGAGAGTATGCCATTCGGGAAAACTGCTATTGTTTTTGGCGAATATGCGAATATAGCTTACAGGCTGCTTCGGAAAATTTACTGTTAATACATATTTAGCTGCTGGCCTCACAGCCTCCGGATAGTCTTCTACTTTGATCATTCCCAATTTTTTTAGACCTGTTTTACTGCTACCTCCCCATACTTCCATATAATGTGGCGGCATCATGCCATTTTCCACATCTTCTAAATAACTAAGGCTTACTTGCGACAACTCCAGAGGCTTGGCATACATAAAACTAGCCTGTAAGTCTTCCACCGGAAAACTCAGATATTCCTTATCATAGCGGTATAAGCTTCCGGATTTTTCATCTACCAGCATACTATCCGGCGGTAGTTTATACTTCCGGTCTGGTTTGGTTTCCAGGGTTACTTTATCAGGTTTAGGCCCAATTTTAATCAACGAGTAGGTAGCTATGGGGCTGTCTTTCCAGCCTTTCATTGCCGCCATTATTTTCAGCTGAACCGAAGAATCAATGTCAAATGGGTTGGTATATAAAATGGATTGATCTGTTGGCTCAGAACCATCTACTGTATAATAATACTTTATGTTACCCCTTCCTAATTTTACTTCAACTGTTGCCTGGTGGTGGAAAAAGGCACTGTCTATTTTGCACTGTGGAGTAGATAAAGCCGCTTCATATATGCTATCGCTTAAGTCCAGACTGGTATTATAGACTTCTAACCGGGGATTTTTCTCTTTTAATTTGGCAATCTGCTCTTCAGATACATTAGTGTTGTACAGGAATAGCTTTTTAAGATTTTTCCAGCCCGAAAGATCATTTAATGTCTGGGAAGTAATGTTAGTACCGGATAGATTAATACTTTCCAGATAAGTTAAACCGGAGAGTTGCTTCACGCCAGCATCGCTAATCGGGTTGTTTTGCAGGTGTAACTTTTGTAAATGAGGAAATTGCTGCAAAGCTTTCAGATCCTGATCTTTTAGTTTGGCATTGCCTACATCAATAGAAACCACCTGCTCCCTCAGCTCTTTGAGTTCTTCCAGATCTTGTGTAGTAAAATTATTGCGGCTGCCGGTAAATACCGCTATATAGGGTTTAGAGGCAGACAGTTGCTGAACGGTCCGGTAAGGGTTATTGAGTGTTTTTACTTTTTCCTGATCGGCAAAAGCTATTTGCAGTAAGTCTAAGCCTGTTTTAGGTTTGAATAAGGAGGCAATAATCGGGTGAATGCTATCTGCTTTGGGCAGATTTACATATTTTTCCTGTTCTTTAGCACCACTATTGATCCACCAGCCAATAAGCCTGATTTCCTCCTTTTCCAACTGCTGTTTTCCTTTTGGCGGCATATGCAGGGAATCTTCCATGGGTAGTAACGCATATTTATACAATAGGCTTTTTGCAGCATCGCCAGGTACCAGGCAATCTTTGTTTTCTCCTCCTTTCGTCAGAGAGGTATAATCTGTCAGAATTAGGTCTCCTTTGGCTTTGTTGGTATTATGGCAGGAAGAACACTTTTCATTGAGAATGGGCTGAATGACATCCCGGAACACAACAGCACTATCCGGATTATCAATTAACACGACTCGGTTTTGGGCTTGCTTGCGGTAAGGTTCTGTTAAAAAACCTTCTCCATGGGTAAGTTCCGCCCCTAAATGGCCGGTTACCGTAATGGCTGCTGCACTTATTAGTAAGGTGGGAAAATAAAAAGTGGGTGCCTTATCCTTCATCCAAACCAGCAGGCCTGCCAGCACAGATACCACTACGCCAGTCCATTTGTGCCAGACGACGGCCTCTCCCTGATAGCCGCCTTCTTTGTAGAGGAAAAACCCAAATAGCGCTGTAAGGGCGGCGCAAACCGCCAGAACATTGAATATGAAATAGGTTACCTCCTTTAAGCTTTCGTTAGATGGTTGTTTGCGCACAATGAACCATTCAATAAACAGCCCGATAAACAGCAAAGCAATCGGAAAATGCAGCAGCAGCGGGTGCATCCGTCCGGCTACCTGCAAAAATACTGGCACCTGCACCTTGTCTTCAAAAACAAGCAGAAACAGCAGCAGGATATTAAGAAAATAAATAAGGTTTAAGCTGATGGATCGAAATTGGTGCATTCAATATTATTATTTCAAATTAATCTTTAAAAATTAGTATTCTACGCATTGTATAAATCAAGTGTCGTTCCTCTACTGATAAATTCAGTAGTATACTTCCCATAAGAAGCTAAAGAAATGAGAATGATAATAATCTACTTCGAATCTTCTGTTAATCGGCTGGAACAAATCATGTTGAGCTAATTTCTGATAATCATGCCCGTGCATATTCATATTTTTTCCTATTGCCTCTATGGCCGATAGATATTGATATTTAATATATACATTTTCATCATAGTATTGGTCTCTAACTACTAGCGTATCTACATATAGCACTCCTTTCAAAGGATTGGAGACAGTTAGCTGATACTTACCAATAGGTAAATCTTTAGAGAAATGATACACTGTGATAGGCTCCATTGCCTGATTCAGAATGGTGTCTTGATTAATCATGATCACACATTGGATTCTCTCATCTGTCTCGCTATAGTTAGAAATTGAAAAAGATATATTACCCAATCTGCTGTATCCTCCAAGCAGTAGGCAACTAATAAGGACAACAATAAACTGACCTCCTAATAGAAAAACAGGATTAGGCTTATATCTATTCTTTTTCCTAAAAGTACACGCTCTCTGTAGCATTGCTTAACCAATATTCATTAAAACATATAAGACTGCTTAGCAATTTAAAACCTTGATATGTAAGCCAAAATTGCTTTTATAATCTTTAATGCAATCTCTTTATTCTCATATAGACGATGAAAGCATCTTTTTGAATTTAATTCAGCTTTCAAAGATTCCTCGTTCTTATAGTAATGGAAGGAGCTTTGTAGCTAATTTAACAGAGTTTCTATTAATCTTAAGCCAAAATCCCCTTCACCACATGGCCACTTACATCGGTTAACCGGTATCGCCTCCCCTGGTGTTTGAAAATCAGCTTCTCATGATCGTAGCCGAACAGGTGAAGAATGGTCGCCTGAAAATCGTGTACATGCACCGGATCTTTGATAATGTTATAGCCAAATTCATCCGTTTCTCCATAGACAATACCAGGCTTTATACCGCCGCCAGCCATCCAGATAGTAAAGCAACGGGGGTGATGGTCGCGGCCGTAGTTGTCGGGTTTGTAAGTTCCCTGGCAGTAGTTGGTACGGCCAAACTCACCTCCCCAGATCACCAGCGTTTCATCCAGCATACCCCGGTTTTTTAGGTCGGTAATCAGCGCAGCAGAAGCCTGGTCTACATTTTTGGCAAACCGGCGGGTAGTGCCTGGCAAATCGGTATGCGCATCCCAACCCATATGATATAACTGCACGAAACGGACACCCCTTTCAGAAAGCCTTCTGGCCAGTAAACAATTAGCAGCAAACGTGCCTGGCTGAAGCGAATCCGCACCATAGAGTTTGAATGAACTTTCCGGCTCATCCGAGAAGTCTGTTACTTCTGGAACAGATGTCTGCATCCGATAGGCCATTTCATATTGGGAAATACGGGCGGTGATTTCCGGGTCGCCAAACTCCTGTTCCTGCATATGATTTAATTCGGCAATCTGATCCAGCATTTTGCGCCGGCTTGTTGCATCCGTACCTTCTGGATTTTGGAGGTATAATACCGGCTCGTGTCCGGAACGTAGTTGTATGCCTTGATGAATAGAATCCAGGAAGCCATTGCCCCACACACGGGATGCCAGCGGCTGAATGTCTCCCTGACCACGGGAAAGCAACACACAGAAAGCAGGCAGGTTTTTATTTTCACTACCTAAGCCATAACTCAACCAGGAACCCATACTTGGCCTGCCCGGCTGTTGATTCCCAGTCTGAAAGAAGGTAACTGCCGGATCGTGGTTGATGGCTTCGGTGTGCATGCTTTTAATGATACAGATATCATCTACCACCTTGGAAGTAAACGGAAGCAACTCACCCAGCCAGGCTCCACTTTGGCCATGCTGGCCAAAATCTGCAAAAGAGCCGATCAGTGGAAAGGATTTCTGGGAAGAGGTCATCCCGGTAAGCCGTTGCCCCATTCGTACAGAAGCCGGCAGTTCCTGCCCGTGCATTTTCCGGAGCAAGGGTTTATGATCGAATAGTTCCAGCTGGGAAGGAGCACCGCTTTGAAATAAGTAAATGACCCGCTTGGCTTTGGGGGCAAAGTGCGATACGCCGACAGGTAGTTGGTCTTCCTCTTTTTTGCCGCTAAATAAATTCGGCATCAGCAAAGAGCCTAGCGCCAGGCTACCAATACCCACACTTGCCCTGGAGAGGAAAGTCCGGCGGTTCATATGTAGCGCTTGCTTCAGCAGTTCGTTAGACATAGGTATATGGGTTAATACGTGTGCTGATTGAGTTTAATTTTTATAAGTTTTTACTAAAGTATTGAAAGAAGACTTTATAGAAAGCTTTTGTCCTCCAGGGCCGGACGGGCCCCGCTTTCCCAACTGCACTGTATACAGTTCACACATCCCTACTCCCTGTGCCTCAGCTAGTATAAGGTGCCTTTTGTGAAAGCTGTTGTTATAAAAGTAATCTTTGATAATATACTAACATGCTTCTATATTTCTTCTTTGCAAATGACCAATGACTACTGACTAGGTTACGATTTGCTGATGGCTTCGTCCAGGTTGTAGATCATGCTGACTACGTGCATCATGGCAGCGCAGGCAACCGGGTCTAGTTTTTCATTTTGTGGATAAGCGCCAACATTCAGAAACTTTTTAGCCAGCAAAGGCTGCGCTTTAAACCGGGACAATTCACTGGTATACCCATCCATCAAAATTTCAACTTCTTTCTCAGTAGGCCTCCGGCTAACAATCTTCCGGAAGGCTTGCTCTATTTTTTGCTCGGTTGACAGCGTATGCTTTTCTAGTAGCTGTGAACCTAATACTCTGGATGCTTCCAGTATTTGCGGGTCGTTTAGTAAATTGAGTGCTTGTAGTGGGGTGCTGGTCCGCACACGCCGCACTTCACAGATCTCTTTCATGGCTGCATCGAAAATGAGCATTGAAGGTGGCGGGATGGTTTTGCGCCAGTACGTATACAGGCTCCGGCGGTACAGTTTGGGTCCGTTATCTTGTATATAGCCCATTTCACCCCGGTCTTTCCGTCCGGCAGCAATAGCTTCCCAGATACCTTCCGGCTGATAAGGTTTTACACTTGGCCCGCCAATTTCCGGGTTCAATAAGCCACTGGTAAATAATACATTATCCCGGATCATCTCCCCATTTAAACGGTAGCGGGCGCTGCGGGCAAGCCACACATTATCCGGATCTTTCTCCCGAAGCTCTTTACTGGTAGCCGATGATTGCTGATATGTGGCAGACATCACCATCTTTTTTAGTAGGTACTTTATATCCCAGCCATGTTCCCGGAAATCTACGGCCAAATAATCCAGTAATTCCGGATGGGAGGGAAGGGTGCCCTGGTTGCCAAAATCTTCGGAGGTTGCAACAATGCCTCTTCCGAACATCTCCTGCCATAGGCGGTTCACCATTACTCTGGAGGTAAGCGGATTACGTGCATCAAACAACCATTTAGTCAATCCCAGCCGGTTAGCGCCATATACAGTAGAATCGAAAGGCATAATGGCTGCTGGCGTACTAGGCTTTACTTCTACTTCTGTAGGTTTGTCATATTCACCCCGGTTCAATACAAAGGTTTTACGAGGCTCATCATCACTCATCACCATTACACTTACCGTATCTTTTGAACCAATGGTACTGCCATTAACAAACTTCAGCACATCTTTTAAGTCAGATTGTGTAATGGTAATACTAGGTTTAGGAAGTTCATAGTAGCCAATCAAGCCTTTCTCTTTTACTTTATTGAAGAAGGCATAAATAGAGAAAAAGTCTTTCTGGAGAATAGGGTCATACTTATGGTCGTGGCAGCGGCTGCATTCCACACTCATGCCTAAAAAAGCTTTTCCAAACGTATTGGTCCGGTCGGCTACATATTCGGTGCGGTATTCTTCTGGAATTACGCCGCCTTCCTGGGTTATCTTATGATTCCGGTTAAAGCCACTCGCCAGGATCTGTTCTTTGGTCGCATCTGGCAACAAGTCGCCGGCCAGTTGCCAGGTAACAAACTGGTCATAGGGCAGGTTTTTGTTGAAAGCATGAATTACCCAATCCCGCCAGGGCCACATAATTCTGGGCAGATCATCCTGATAGCCGTGCGAATCGCCATATCTGGCCACATCCAGCCAGTAGTTGGCCCATCGTTCGCCATACGCCGTAGAAGCCAGCAGCTGATCTACCATTTTTTCATAAGCTTGTGGCGATTCGTCTTTCAGGAAGGCATCCATTTGCTCCAGAGATGGCGGAAGCCCGGTTAAATCAAAGCTTACCCGTCGTATTAATCGTTCTTTGTCGGCCGGCTTACTAGGGGAGAAGCCATGTTCTTTCAGCTTAACGCCTATAAAACGGTCTATTTCATTGTTGCCCCATTCGTCAAATTGTTTTTCGGGAAGTTTTGCTTTCTGTGGAGGAATAAATGCCCAATGCTTTTTATATTCTGCTCCCTGTTCTATCCATCGTTTGAGGATATTTTTTTCTTCTTCGGTCAGGACTAAGTTAGACTCTGCCGGCGGCATCCGGAAGGTAGGATCTTCGGAAAAAATGCGTTTGACCAACATACTTTGCTCCGGGTTTCCCCGCACAATAGCAAACGTATGTGGATCAGATTTCAGGGCCATAAACGCTCCTTCTTCGGTATCCAGACGCAAGCCGGAATCCCTTTTTTTCTCGTCAGGCCCATGGCAGGCAAAGCATTTATCAGACAGGATGGGTTTTACCTGATAGTTAAAATCAATCTTATTCGATTTACTGGCAAGCACCGTATCTGTCTGGGTACTTTTGTCTGAGCAAGCCTGCCATATAACTACTGCCAGAAAGATAATGAATGCCGATAGAATAATTCCCTTCATGATAAAAACTATTAGTAATCCGTACCCTCGTTATAGAATATAGCTAAGCCATCTTTACCGGCAACAATAATGTCTTTGCGGCCATTGCCCCGCAGATCGGCTACAGCGAAGATAACTCCGCTACCCTTGCCTTGCCCGTAGGGTCCATAAGAAATGACATGTTTGGTAAAAGATTCTCCATTCCACTTAAAGTAGAAGATGCCAAGCGGATCTTTCTCACCCGGATCTCTTCCATTGTGAGCCCGGTACCGTTTACCAGTAACTAACTCTTCTTTTCCATCGCCATCCAGGTCTACCCACTCCATGGTATGGTATTGGGCTACAAAAGGATCAATGGGATGTTTAGCCCAGGTCCGTTTCTTGCCAGATGCATCGGTTTTCTGCTCGTACCAATCTAGTCCATAGCCATGTCCCTGCCCTACAATCAGATCATTCTTTCCGTCTCCATTTACGTCTACGACCAGGATGGGTACACTGGCGGTACCTAGTTCAAATTCATTGTGGATAATCCATTTGCCTTTTAAGGGATCTTGCGGAGCTTCCACCCAACCGTTGCTGATGATGAAATCTCCCCGTTTGTCGCCGTTCACATCCCCAAAACCAAGGCCGTGCCCTTGCTTATCGGCAACCGGTATTTTGGTAAACTTACCAGTACCTTTTCCTGACGCATCCTTTTCCAGTTTATAGAATTTTAGTGGATGGCCCGGGTTGTTGGGTACAATCTCTATTTGTCCGTCATTGTCTACATCCCAGCCTCTGGCTGTTTCTACATTTCCTGTCTGATCAATTACATGTTGTTTCCACTCCCCTTTGTTGCCCGAATTTTCCATCCAGACCATCTGCTGGTTATCCCATCCGCCGGTAGCAAAATCCATGTTGCCATCGCCATTCACATCGATGGGAATATGGGCTAAGTCATCGTAGTACTCTCCATTGCCAAACCGTTTGACATTGCCTATATAATGTCTGTTTTGAAACTCAGGGGCCTCATACCAGAAAGCTCCGGAAACAATATCTGGTTTGCCATCTTTATTTACATCGTACACGCCTACGGTTTCATAGCTTTCGGAGGCTACCATCTGCATCTTAAAGAGCACAGGTTTTATTTCTTTTTTAGCTTTCGGGTTTTCTTCCTGGGCGCAGGAAGGTTGCAAACTGACTAGGCTTGTCAGTAGCACCGTTATCCCCAGTGATGGATAGAATTTGGATATTAACTTGTTGCTCAACGCAGTTCTTGGTTTCATGGGAGATCGCTTATATATAATAGAGTCTGGTTTAGATCAAGAATTGTTATATTATCAGGTAAATATGGATTGCGTATACACCCCGCGTGTATTGCACACCGATACTTTTTGCCCTCATGGCCGGGCGGGCCTCGCTTTTACAACACCGCTGTATAGAATCCGCACAAGCCAGCTCCCAGTGCCAAAGATTCTAAAAGGCGGCTTTTGTAAAAGCTGTTGTCATCTACTTGCATTTATCTTCTTCATTATTTATTATTTCACACTTAGCAGGTAAGAAAGCAAGGCGTTGAAATCTTCCTGGGAAAGTGTCTGGCTAAATGTATCTGGCATCAGGGTATATTTAGAAGCTTTCTGCTCCATTATTTCTTCTTTCGGTACCGAAAATTCTTTGCCCGACATATCAGCAAATACCAGGGCTCCGCCTTCGTCTCTGCGGTAAAGTCCGGTTAGTACTTTGCCATTTTTTAAGGTAATGGTATAGGTTCTGAATGCTTCTGAAATATTCCGGTTAGGGTCTAGTATCTTTTCTGCTAGAGCCGTGGCTCCCCAGTTACCAATACCGGTCAGTTGAGGACCGATAATTCCACCTTCGTTTCCGATCCGGTGGCAAGGCGAACAATTTTGCACGAACAGCCCTTTCCCTGGACTTTTTAATGTGTCTGATTGGGTAAATACAGCCAGGCGTTCTTTAATTAACTTATCCTTTTCTTCACTCACCGGCGGCAGGCTAGCTATTAATTTTTGATACTCTGCTTTCTGTGCTGCTGAACTATTGGATAAAATGCGTTCTTCAATTTTGGGTTGTTGCAGGGTGCGTGCGAAAATTTCTCCACTTTTTACTTTCTGAAAAATAATGCTTCTACCTTCTGCTGTGCCAGCCAGTGCCATTGCTATATCTCCCTGGATTTCAGGTGAGAGATTAGTAGTGTTGGCTAATACTTTTCTGGTGGCACTGCCAGGAAATTCGCCTAATACACTTACCAATTGCCTTCTGAACCACAGGGGTTGACTACTATCTTGCAGCAATTGTTCTATCAGTTTTATATTTGTTTCAGCATTTAGCTGAAGCAGGCTTCTGGCGGCAGCTAGTTGTACATTTTTGTCGGTTGTTATCCCTTGCAGGGCTGTTTTTAGGTGAGGCTCCAGAGCTGATAGTTTGTAATCGCCGGCTATTTCTACAGCAAGGCGTTGCTGGGCAATAACTGAATCTGGTAGCTTCTGGGTTTTATTGCTTACTTGCGTTGCCACATTGTCTGGAAAATGTTCAGTCAGTAAACTTTGTGCGATTTCCGTACCCCACTCTTTCAGTAAGCTTGCATTCTTCGTTTCTCTCTCTTGCATACCTTTCCGGATAGCGGTAAAGGTTTGGTAAGCACTGGTTTTATTGCCTGCAGATTGTTGTCTAGCTAAATTAATTGCTTTGCTTACGTGACTTGCTGGTGCAAACTTGGCGATATGCTGCCATGCAATGGCTTGTTGCTGACTGGGCAAGGCATGGGATGTGCTGTAATCTAATAAAAACAGGGCAGCTTTTTCTGCTTTTACGCCCGTTAGTACATCGGCCAGAATAGCTCCTTGCTCATCCTTCCATTTTCTGTTTAGTACTTGCGCCAGCGTTTGATCATTCCGGAGGACATTCCGTAGCCCCAGGCGTGTCGTGTACAAATGATGGGTATCATACGCAGGTATTTTTTGCTGATGTGCCAAAAGAGCTTCTACGGTTTTTACAGTGGTATTTTTACCTATGGCTTCTACAGCTGCCCGTTGCACATGTGCATCGGTATCATTCAGTGCAGAAGCAAGCAAAGAGAAATAGGGTGCTGTATGCGGTTTTTCATTCATAATCCGCATGGCATGTACCCTAACCAATGGATCTGCATGTTTAGCGGATTTGGTAAGTATCTCATCGGAAAGAGCCTTGAGCCGGTGTAGTACCCACAAGCTGTGAATATACTGCCGGGCACTGGTCTGCGGATTGTTCAGTATCTGGGTTAAAGGGGGTACAGCAGTTGTTCCAATACGGTCGGCAAGCTGATCGGCAGCTGCCATGCGAATAGGCAGGTTATCGTGGTTTAATGCTTGTATTAGTTCTGCTGCAGTAGCTGTGGTCCAGTTTGTCTGATGCGCTAAGTTTGTTTGGCTGCTATTACCTTTGTAGGAAACCCGCCAGATGCGGCCTCTGATCCGGTCCCGCTTGGGATGTTCTAAAGGAACTTCATAATGGCCAATAATGCTGTTGTAGAAGTCAGCAATATAAATGGCTCCATCAGGCCCCATCTTTACATCTACCGGCCTGAACCAGGGGTCGGCACTCAACACAAAGTCTTCTTCCTTCTTTCCTACTGGTGTGGTGCCTTTGAACTCAAAAGAATAGCGGTGTACCCGGCAGGTAACTACATCGCCAATGAAAAAATTCATGTGAAAAGAGGCAGGAAATTGTGAAGAAGCATAGTACGCTAATCCGGCTAATGCGGTAGATTCTTCCTCCAGGGATTTCATATCCGGGCCAAATCCGATGCCTTCTGGTAATTTACCAAAGTGCGGGTAATCAGCTCCAAAAATTAGTTGGTACAGGGGAGAGGTATGGCAATCGGCTGAGTACAGATATCCTAGTTCATCATAGGCCAATCCAAAGGGATTTACCCGGCCAAAGGTGGTTTGTTCTACCCGGCTGCCATCTGGCCGGAAGCGGAAGGTGTTGCCAGATTCCATGCGGATAGAGTCGCCATCGGCACCGGCCACAACCGACGTATTGGAGAAGCCATGCCCGGCATGTATCCAGCCATCGTAGCCGCGCACCAGATTATTGACCATGCCATGCGTATCTTTATGCCCAAAAGGACTTAACAGGGCTTTCTTACCTTCTGCCTTGCCATCGTTATTTGCATCCGTAAACCGGTATACATGCGGAATGCTATAGGCAACGGCCCCATCGTGCAGAGGCAGAACACCAATAGGGATATTTAAAGTATCATTAACATGGGTAAAGCGGTCGGCTTTGCCGTCGTGGTTCGTATCTTCCAGAATCGTCAGCCGGTCGCTGCCTTCGCCTGGTTTGGCAGCAAATGGATATTCAAAAGATTGGGTAACCCATAAGCGGCCCTGGGCATCGAAAGCCATGTTGATGGGTTTGCCTATATCTGGTTCAGAGGCATACAATTCTATTTTAAAACCATCCGGCACTTTAAACCCTTTTTGTTCTTCCTCGGGGCTACGGGCTTCTGTCGGCCGTACGTGTTCACTAAAATGTTTGCCACTGAATACGCCTTCTGTTAATTCAGTTACTGGCCGTTCGACTACAGGTTGGTCTGCTGTAGTTTGCTGAGCTGGCTGATTATTTTTTGTTGTGGTTTTTACACAATTCACCAGAAGTAAAGAAGCGGCAAAGGACAAGAAAATGAGTTTAGGTGGTTTCATTTATTTGTTGCTTTTATAAGTAATTCTTGCTTTCGCAGTAAGCAGCTAAAGCGGTTACTTCTTTAAAAAATCAGGTCTTCTTTACTCAAAAATTAAATCAGGGATTAACTGTATAGGACTTTCTAGCTCTTCTATAATGACATATTTAATTGCAGAAAGTTAGCTAAAATTATTAAAATAGATACATTTTTTCAGGGTTAAATTCAATATTATAAGCGGTTACATCTAGGTAACAAGACTTCAACTTAGATAGATTATGCTTTTTCCGGTTGCCCAAACAGTTCCATTACAGGTTTGCCTAACCCATCAGGCGTTGTGTAAAATGGACGTTCTTCCACTACATAATGTGCATCTTCGGCAATACCCAAGGCATGGTAAATCGTCTGATGGATCTGGTCTATTTTGATAGGCTTTTCTATGGTTTTGCAAGGCCGTTCATCGGCTGTTTTTCCATAGGCATACCCTTTTTTTATACCTCCACCAAACATCAGTATAGAGCATCCATCGGTAAAATGCCGGTGCATGCCATAGTTCTTAATATCCTGGATTACATCCGGTTGATCTACCTGGTCTAGTACTTTTGCGCCTGGGCGGCCTTCCATTAACATATCCCGGCTAAATTCACTGGCCAGTATAACCATGGTGCGGTCTAAGCGCCCTGTTCGTTCCAGATCTTTTATTAATTGGGCCACCGGGCCATCAATCTGCTTTTTCATGTCTTTCAGCCGGGTGTGTCCATTTTCATGCGTATCCCAACCCATAAATGGTTCGTACTCCGTTGTGACACTAATAAAGCGGGCACCCTGTTCAGTAAGGCGGCGGGCCATCAGGCAACCTAAGCCAAAGCGGCCGGTGTTATAAATATCATAGATTTCTTTTGGCTCCTGGCTCAGATCAAATGCCTTTGCTTCGGGTGAATTGAGCAGAATATAAGCTTGTTCCATAGACCGTTTTAGCGATTCTTTCTGATAATCGCTGCCAAACTCACCTACCGGACTTTGACTAATGAGGTCATTATACAACTGGTTTCGCCGCTCAAACCGTTTGCTGGACATCCCCACTGGTGGCCGAACGCTATCTAGTCCTTGTGAGGGATCTGGAATGAGGAATGGGCCGAACTCATTGCCTAAAAAACCGGCTGTATGAAAAGCTTTCAGTTCTTCCCCTTCACCCACTGTGAAGCGTTGTCCAATGTCAATAAAGGCCGGAATTACTGGATTCATTGGACCTAGTTCTTTGGCTATCCAGGCGCCAATATGCGGAGCTGCCACGGTTTGAGGAGGTTCGTAACCGGTGTGCCAGTGGTACTGATGCCTGGAGTGCAGAATATGCCCCAGGTCAGCGGCCACATACGAGCGGATAATGGTTCCTTTGTCCATGACACTACCAATGGATTGCAGACCTTCAGAAAAGGAAACGCCATCTAAAGATGTAGGGAAGGAGGGGAAGGTGCTCAACACCCGGTTCGACTCCAGGCCTTTTTCGAAAGGGGTGTATTTTTTAGGATCAAAGGTTTCGGTATGCGCCATACCTCCGGCCATCCATAGCAAGATAATGGTATCGGCTTTGGAAGTAATGGTTTTCTTCTTGTTGCAGGAAGATAAAAAACTGGTCATTGGAGCACCGGCAGCCATGGCAGCCAAGGTAGCTGCACTGGTTCTCTTTAAAAACTCTCTTCTGTTCCAATTCATTTTCATTTAGGTATAATTAGATTATTAAGAGTATGATGAAAAATGCAAGCTGAGATTTTAGTATGGTTAATAAATCAGCTGGAATTCGGGGTGCAGCGTCATGGCCCAGAACAGATCTTGTATGCCTTCGGTGGTGGGTTTCTCTCCCAATACATCTTTAGCTACTTTCAGTTCTTTGGGTTGTGGTTTTCGTCCTAAGGCACGCCTGTACAGTTCGTTTATCAATTCATCTGTGCCAGGATATTTTTGCTTCCAGGTTTCTGCACCTCTTTGGAGTACTTCATTTAATCTTTCTCCATTTGTCAGTTCCAAGGCTTGTAATAGATTAGCCCGTGAATCCCTTCCGGTAGAAACAGTTTCGCGGTTAGGTCGGCCAAGCGCTGTGAGGAAACTATTGTTCTTCACCAAGGAAGCCCGCACAAACGTCATGTTCGGATGCAGAGCATTTGCCGGTTCTTCTTTGGAATCATTTACCAGTTTTACTACCTTTTTCTGCTCTTTTTTCTTTTTGGAATCTTTTACTTTTTTGTGTTTATCCGGATTGTATGGATCAAAATGCAAGGCGGTATCGGCAAAAACGGGCTCTATGATGCTGCTTATGGCATCGGAAAATTGTTCAGCCGTCATTCTCCGCCGGAGCATACCTTTGAACTCAAAATCCTGTGCAATTAAAGAGTTAGCATCTTTAATACCGACAGAAGGCAACTGATACGTTTTGGATGTAGCAATCTGATAAATGAGTTCTTTGATGTTGTAATTATTCTTTACAAAGTCGGAAGCCATCCAGTCGAGCAGGTCCTGACTCCAGGGTTCGTTATCCATGGCATCTACTGGCTCCACAATACCCCGGCCCATTAGCTGCGCCCATATCCGGTTTACAATAGTCCGGTACAGGCGGCCATTGGCAGGTTTGGTCAGGTTCTCGGCCAGTTGTTGCAGTTTTACAGCGGAAATAGCTGTACTATCTATCGTGCCTAATTCCTCCCAAAGAATACGGGTGCTGGCAAACTTGCCAGTGGGTTTGTCGCAGCGGTTTATTTCCAGGGTAGTATCAGCAAATATATTAGCAAAAGCATAGGCATCAGTTAGTTTCCAGTCGCTGATAAAGCTGTCGTGGCAGGAGGCACATTTCAGGTTCAATCCTAAAAATACCTGGGCTACATTCTGAGCTGCCTGCATTTCTGTCCGCTGGCTGGCATTGATGGTACCGCGCCATTTAATACCAGCTACAAATCCTTTGGAATCATCCGTCGGGCTGATGAGTTCTTTTACAAATTGATTATACGGTGTGTTGGTTTTGATGGCTTTATAGAGCCAGCTGGTAATATCATAACGTCCGCCAGTAATGTAGCCAGTACCAGTATAATCGTTGCGGAGAGCATCGTTCCAGAAGGTGAGCCAGTGCATGGCATAGTCATCTTCCCGGTTTAATAACTGCTTAACCCATATGGCCCGTTTATCGGGGCGGGTATCTTGCAGAAAGGCTTGTTGTTCTTCCGGGGTGGGGACCAGGCCAATAATATCCAGGTAAATTCTTCTTAAATAGGTTTTGTCGTCCACTACCTCCGGCCAAGCTGTTTTCTTTTTCTTGAAATACGAATCTACAAACGCATCAATTGGACTTTGCAGTTTACTGGCAGGCAGAGCAGGCATTCTGGGTTCCAGTTTGGCTACGCGGAATACACTTTGCCCATCAGCTACATCTGGCCAGGGGGCACCTTTATCAATCCAAAACTTAATAACGTCTATTTCATGTTCCGATAGTTTTTTGCCTTTGCCGGGCATTACTTCTTTGTGATTATGCGGTAAGGTAATCCGGCGCATCAGTTCACTTTTTCCGGAGTTGCCAGGGACAATTACCTCGCCTGATTTGCCCCCTTTAAAGACCATACGTTTTTTATCTAACCGCAACTCGCCTTTTATTTTTTCGGCACTGTGGCAGCTATAACAGTTGTGGGCAAAAATAGCCCGTATCTGTCCATTCAGGTCTAGTTCCTGCGCTTCACTGAGTTTAGTAGTATCGTTCCTCAGGGATACAAAGTTAAATTTACTGCCAGATTGGGCGAGTGCATTATCCTGGTTCCAGGGAAGCACACTGGTTAGGTATTCATTGCCATGGGTGAGTGAAGCGCCGAAGTGCCCGGCTACAGAAACCCCAAAAGCCGTAAAAAACAAGATGCTGCGGTAAGGTTTTACAAAGGTTTGTTGCTTTTTCCGTTCGACCAGGAAGAGAAAAGCCAGGGTAATGACCCCCAGAAAAGCCGTAGCATAGCCAGACCACTGATGGATAGCTAAGGTGTCTCCGCCATATTCTTCCTGGGTGGATAATAGCCAGCCCAATACAGCGGCTATAATGGCCGTAGAAGCTCCTATATAGACCAGTAGATTGATGCCTGGACGAAGGCTGGACCGATAATTTTTGAAGGTAAAAAGTTCTAACACCGCGGCTAATAGCAGCAGACTTACCGGAAAATGTACAGCTAAGGGATGAAGCCTGCCCAGAAACTGCCAAAGCCAGAAAGGCTGAGCTTCCTCGGCTACCTCTTGCAGGCCTGCGGCATATCCATCAGAAAGTAAAAGAGGATGCAGCAGGCTTAGCATAAAAAGCATACCGGTAAGCATGCATCCTTTTTTAGTAGTAAACAGATTAGTTATAGGCTTATTCATCAGATACCAGGGTGGTGTTGATTAAAAACTTAGTGCGCAGCAATACGCTTTCTATTTATTGTTTTACTAAAATTTTGATTATCAGGGTTATATAGGCAACGCATACAACCCTGATAATAGTTTCCTTTAATAACCGGGATTCTGGGTCAGTTTATCATTTATCAGAATCTGCGGCGCCGGAATGGGGAACAAATATTCATGCGGCTCATACACATAGTCCAGGGCATTGAAGGCCACGCCGCCTCTATCTACTGTTGGGCTAGCTTTTTCCTGGGCAGCGTAGGCATTCAGGAATGCTGCTAGTTCCGTTGGATTTTTGGTCCTTCTCAGGTCAAACCAGCGGTGGTTTTCAAAAGCCAGTTCTACTCGCCGCTCGTGCAGCACGGTTTCTCTAAAAGCATTGGCATCCAGTCCGCTCACCGGATCGAGTCCGGCCCGTGCGCGTACCTGGTTCAGATAACCATAGGCTTCATCGGTTGGCCCGGTCTGTTCATTTATGGCTTCTGCCAGCATTAACAGTACATCGGCATAGCGGATAACCGGCCAATTAGTGTCTGTCCGGCCGGCAATGGTATGCTTATAATTATATTTATTAACAAACGGAATAGCTATATATTCCCCTTTGGCATTGGTATAGCCTTCTTTTAAGGATATATCTTTCCGCAGATCGTTGGGCTCATAGGCAGCAATCATATCCCGGGTAGGAATGTTACGTCCGCTTGGGTTGACATTAGCATAGCCGGTAATGGCTCCCAGAGACAGCCTGGGGGCAAATACATAGATAAAATTACTCCACTCGCCCAAGTCATTTCCTCCCTGGTATTGTACCTCAAATACGGATTCTATGCCATTTTTCTTCGTTGGATCAAAGTTGTCGGCATAATTTGTATTTAGGCCATAGCCTAAGGGCAATACCTGTTGGAGAGTGGTTACTGCTTCAGCATACTGCTTTTTAGTCAGATACACTTTACCTAATAAACTTAGCGCAGCCCCTTTGGTAACCCGGCCTGCGTTAGCTGCATTGTATTTAACAGGCAGTGCTTCAGCGGCTTCTTTCAGGTCTTTCTCAATCTGGGCGTATACCTCGGCTTCCGGCGACCGCAGCAGAGTAAAGGCTTCGTCTGGTGTTTTCAGGGTCGAAGTAACCAATACCACATCGCCAAAATACTGCACCAGATGAAAGTAATAGTATGCCCGCAAAAACTTCAGCTGTCCTTCTATTTCTGCTTTCGCTGTAGGATCAATAGTAGCGGTGCTGGCAGCAATTTTTTCCAGGGTAAAGTTCACATTATAGAGGGCCGCATAATAGGCATTCCACATGTTGGAGATTTCCCCATTTCCGGAATTTACTGTAGAAAATTCAAAGGCCTCCCATCCGGCAGCTCCTCCGCGGTCTAGGGGGTTGAAGTCAAGCGTAGTATTATCGGTATTAAACTCCTGAAAAATATAGGCAGTATTGGTAACAGCCTGTAGATAGCCATATACTCCATTTAATGCTTGTTCTAATTGCTTCTGATCTTTGTAGAAAAGGTCAGCTCCAACGCGGGTTGGGTCGGTGGTGTCCAGAAAATCATCTTTACAAGAAGTTTGGGCAAGGCCAATTACCAGAATACTGGCAGCTACAATATGTTTGATTTGTTTCTTCATGTCAGTAGGATTTAAAAGTTTACACGGGCGCCAACAGAAAATACTCTCGGAATAGGATAGGTTTCATCGTCGTTGTTCAACTCAGTGCCACCACGTACACTGGCATCGGGGTTACCCCCAGGGTATTTGGTGAACAAGAAAACATTGGCTGCGTTAACGAACACTCTTGCATCACTAATAACAGAGGTAAACTTCGGCAGGTTGTACCCAAAAGTGATGTTCCGTACCCACATATGGCTGGCATCGTAGATGTACCGCTCGCTGCTTTCCCGTGACCATTTAAAATAGTTAGTGCCCCCCTGGGAATTTTTAGCATTCGGGTTAGAACCAGGATTTTCAGGTGAACGCCAGCGGTCTTTGGCTTTATCTAATACATTAAATACGCCATCCATATTCATAGTAGACGCTTCAATATTCCGGTATATATCATAATCGTGAGCACCCATCAGCAAAATACTAATGTCGAACCGCTTGTAGTCGGCGGCAAACGTCCAGCCCCAGGTAAAGGCAGGATTTGGGTTGCCAATTTCTACCATGTCTTTGGTATCGTAGGTAACTTCGCCATTGCCATCGGCATCCCAGAATTTCATGCCACCAGGAATTACCCCATCTTGCTTGGGCGAGGCATTTATTTCTTCCTGCGTGTTAAAGATGCCTAATTTTTTATAGCCATAGATCATCCCGATAGGCCGGCCCACTTTCTGTACATTGTAGCCACCATAGAAACTACCATACCACAGCATATCATTTTCGCCTTTAATAGCTAGGATTTTGCTACGGTTGAATGAAATATTGGGACTGGTGCGGAAGTTTACCTGGCCAATTCTCAGCCGATAGTCTGCCGCCAGTTCAACACCCTTATTTTCTACTTTTCCGATGTTAGCCAGGCTGACAGTAAACCCTGAAACAGATGGAATAGAGATTGGCAGCAGCATGTCATTGGTGATCTTGTCATAATACTCAGCTGTAAAGGTTAGCGAGTTATTGAATACCGTTAAGTCTAAACCCAGGTCCAGTTGATTGGATTTTTCCCACTCCAGCGTTGAATTGGCAAATGAACTTACCACCCGGCCTGGAGCAATGGCATTGCCCAGAATGTAGTTGCTGGTATTCATAAACGCCAGGTGGGAGTAGTTTCCAATATCGTTATTACCGGTCATACCCCAGCTGGCCCGCAGTTTCAGATCGTCGAGCCAGGTAAATTTGGGAATAAAGGATTCCTCGGAAACCCGCCAGCCCAAAGATACAGCCGGGAAGTTTCCATATTTGTTTACTTTTCCAAACCGGGAGCTTCCTTCCCGGCGCATAGATGCCGAGAACAAATACTTCTCTTTGAATGAATAATTTATCCGGCCCAGGTAAGCTAATAAGGTCCAGCCATACTCATAGGAATTAGAAGAACGGATAATAGCGGAACCTAAAAATGGTACCAGGTCATCGGGATAGGTATTGCCGGAACCTGAAACGCCTCTTACTTTTTCCTCCTGCGCCGTATAACCAACCATTACATCAAAATGATGGTTTTCACCTAGTTCTGGTGTGTAGGTCAACAACTGGTCGGCAGACAGGTTGGATAATTGTTCCGTAGTTTCACTGCCAAATGCTAACCGTGGCGGGAATCCATTCAGCGGCGTACCAATGGTAGAAGGAACATATTCTTTCCAGGTATTATAGTTTAGTTTGGCATTGGCAGATGTTCTGAATTTTAGCCCTTTTAAAAGAGTTAGTTCTACATACACATTGGATAACACTTCCGCAATGTTTCTTTTCCGGATAGCATTGTTTAATACATATACTGGGTTAGGAAAACCAAATACCCCATCTACCCCTCCAATGTATGGCCTCAGGTTGCCCTGTTCGTCATATATGGGTTCTCTGGGGTCCATCAGCAAGGTAGATCCTATTAAAGCACTGCGTCCGGCAACAGATTCATCTAAGCTAGCCAGATTTTTTTTCGAGTAGGTGCCGTTCAGGTTAAACCCTACCCGGATAAACTTGTTTACATCGCCGCCTATATTGGCCCGGGCAGAAATACGGTCGTAATCAGTTTTGATAACTGACCCTTGTTCTTTGTAATAGCCTAAGGATAACAAAGTTTTGATAGGGCCTCTGCCGGCTGCAAGCGTCATATTTATGTCTTTATAGGGAGCATTGTCGTGCAGAATAGCATCGTACCAGTCGGTGGAATGCTGGGTTTGCTCAGGAAAGCGGTAGCTGGCTGGTACTTCTTCTATGGCAGGTTCCCTGTTCTGGAAGTAGCGGATATTATCCATAAATACTTCTTTCTTAAACTGGGCAAATTCTACTCCATTCAATACATTTACCCGGCGCGATTGCGGAATGTTCTGGATTCCATAATCTACTGAGAAGTTCAGATTTACTCTATCGGCCTGGGCATTTTTAGTAGTAATTAAAACTACTCCATTGGAACCTCTGGCTCCATAAATGGCAGTAGAAGCGGCATCTTTCAGTACCGTAATGGTTTCAATATCGTTGGGATTCAGGTTCTGCCCTATATTGTTGCCTACCGGAAAGCCATCAATTACATACAAAGGGTCGCTTCCTGCTCCCAATGAACCAATACCGCGTACCCGGACCTGAAACTGGCCTCCGGGCGCTCCATGGTTCTGCCGCACCGTAACCCCAGCCGCCTGTCCTTGAAGTAATCTGTTTAAATTCGAAGCAGGTACTTCGCCAATGTCTTTCATGTTAATATTGGATACTGCCGAGGTAATGTCCCGCTTCCGCTGGGTACCATAGCCTACAACCACTACTTCTTCCAGAGATTTAATATCGGCGGCCAGTGTTACATCTATGGTAGCCTGGGCACCAATAGCTACTTCTTTGGTCATAAAGCCGATGTAGGAAAAAACTAAGGAGCCTCCCTCATCGGGTACAGAGATCGTAAATTTTCCATCTATATCCGTAGAGGTTCCGGTGGTTGTTCCTTTTAGCAGCACACTTACCCCCGGCAGCCCTTCACCTTCTTCCGAAGTTACGCGGCCGGTAATATTTCTTTCTGGAGTAATTAGCAGGGAAGTTTGCATTTTAGCTGCTTTGCCAGCCGGTAGTTTTTTAATACTGATGTTGTTATTAAACTGGCGGAAATCAATACCAGACTGGGAAGAAATCAGCAGTAATATTTTTTCTACGCTTAGCTTACTCTTGGGCAGGGTAAATTTATCTTGCAGGTATTCATCATTGGCATGGAAGATAAATACATACTCCGTAATAGATTCCAGTTTTTTAAATACCTCTAGCAGGTCTTCGTTAGTAAACTCTACTTCTACTACCACATCTTTCATTTTCGGAGAGTTTTGCCCATTGGTCTCCGAAGCCAGTACCAGATTCAGTAGCAGGCACTGGCACAACATCCCGATACACGCATATTTGGACAACATAAGCAGTTGTTGTATAATCTTAATTTTCATACTTTTGGGGAGTTTATTTCAGATAAAAGATAAACTATACCTGGGTATAAAATAGCTCTAGCGCCAACTGTCCCTATTTTTACCCAGGTTTATTTTTTAAGGTGTAGCCATGGTAAGGCTTGAGTGTTTGATGTGTTTGTGTTAGGTCATAGGCTTAGGGGTTAAGTGTATCAAGGGTTAGGTGTATCGAAAAGAAAGGTCAGTTGTTTGCCAGCTAACTGGTAAGAGAAACTGCGGCCGAAACGGATGTTTTCCAGAACCGATGTTAGGGCCTCATTCTTAAATTTTCCGGTAAGTTTCCAGTCATTGGGCGGGGTGCCTGTAACGGTAACTTCCACTCCATACCACCGCCTGATTTTGCTTGTTACTTCTTCAAAAGAATCGCCGTCGAACAGCAAAATGCCTTGCTTCCAGGCCATTACCTGGTCCTGATCAACTTTGTATTTACTGGATTGATTCATCTGTTTGTTGTAGTGAATACCCATGCCTTCCCGCAGGCTAAAGGCAATGCCCGCCGTACCTACCTGTGGCGACTTTACCTGCACTTTGCCTGTCAGAAGGGCTACCTGAATGGTGCTATCTTCCGGATAGGCCTGTATATTAAAAGACGTACCAAGGGCAGTCGTAGAAACCTTGCCTGATTTTACAATGAATGGTTTGCTGGCATTTTTCTTTACTTCAAAATAGCCTTCTCCTTCCAGAACTATGGTACGGGTGTTACCTTCAAAATTAGCCGCATACTGTATTTTACTATCGGCGTTGAGCCAGGCCAGGGAACCATCGGGTAAGGTAATTTTCAGCTTTTGCCCGATGGCACTTTTCTTTTCTGTATAGACAACCTGCGTTTTCTCCGGTTTGTGTGCCGGAGTAGCCATATAGAAGAAAATAAGCAGTGGAAGGCCAATAATGAACAGCACAATGGCTGCTACTCTGGTATAATACGTAAGTAACGAAGGGGCAGGAGCTGGGTGTAGGTGCTGGGGTGTTGGGTCTGTTTGTAAAGCTTTGGCCCATATCTGGTTGCTTAGCTGTCCGGCATTGGGTAGGGGAGGTTCGGGGGTTCTTTCCTGCCACAGCTGCTGCATGTGTTCAAACACCTGCCTGTTTTCGTCAGAGGCTGCTAGCCATTGAGCCAGTATACTGGCTTCTTCCCTGGTGGCTTCGCCAGTAAGAACCAACCGGATTATTTCATCAATATCTTTTTCTTGCATACAATTAAGCGCCTTACTGCACAAGTATGCCTAACCCAGGTAAACTCTCTGTTCGTTGCATACTTATTGGCCTGCTAGACTAAAAACTCCTGACAGTTACAAAACCCCCAATTGTTTATAAAAAATATTTTTTAAATGCTATATGCTTTAGCATCTAGTGTGGTTAAAGAGATTTAAAAAGAGAGAATACAAAGAATGGTACAGCTTTTATTCTATGCTTTACCTGTGGCTATCTTAGGTAGATTTTTACTTATGCCCAGGCAAGACTCCTGATCGGATTGGTGCGCAGCATGCATATAGTATCTGATGATTAATTGGAAAAGAGTAGATAACAAAAAAATATTCCTAACTAAACAAGGGTGCAAAGCACACAAAGAAAGATTAGGTTCTGGGGAATTTTTTCCAGCACCGTCTTTACCTTTTTGCCATTCAGGTAAAAGGATACTGATTTGCGGATTTCTTTGATGGCAATATCCAGATGATTCTCTACCGTTTTAGGGGTAATATCCAGTAAAGCGGCCACCTCTTTGTATTTCAGGCCATCGTCTTTAATGAGCTTATAGATCATTTTCCGGCGGGGTGGCAGGTTTTCGACTGTCTGGTGAATAAGGTTGCGGAGTTCATCATCCAGCAATAATCTCTCGGGGTTTACCTGTTCACTCTGTAGTAATACCCCTTCCGGATCTACGGCATGAAAAGACATTCTGGAGGAAGTATGTTTGATAAAACTTAATGCCTGGTTCTTTACTGATAAAAACAGGTATCCTTCAAAGTTTTCAATGGTGGGTAACGTAGTCCGCCGTTTTAGCAGCCGGATCAATACCTCTGATACAATATCTTCTGCCTGTTGCTTGGACGGCACAAAAAGTAAGGCAAACCTGATCAGCTTTGTATAATATAAAGAGAAAAAAGTATTGAATGCTTCCTTGTCATCGTATTCGGCTATACGGTGAAGCAACTCTTTGACATAGGCTTTCTTGGCTTCTATACTCATCAGAAAAAAATAATACAAACAACTTATCAACAGGAAAGACTGATTTGGCAATCAAAATAGAAGTCTGAACATTTATGCAAGGTAAACTACTAATTAAATTAAAGAAAAGAAAGACTAAGTATGAAATTATGTTGGTTTTTTTGGATAAAGCCAATGAAAAATTAACAACTGAATCATATATACTCACGTTCGGTGAGTATGGGCAAATGCAACCATAGTCGCCGTTACATGCACCTTTGCTTTTCCGCCTTCTTCTATATACGGGGTAAAGCAGACTGGCATTGCTGAGTAAAAAGGCAAATGCTACATATGTTATAATTCCTGAGACATATGTACTAACCCCCCTGAGGTTTTAAGCAGTAGATTTGATTAGCCGCATGTTGTCCGCCTGCTTGTTTATTTCAACACATTTTACCCTGTTCCTGTCAGGAAACAACATACAGCCGTATTTCTATACCAGCAATGCCTGCCTTATTTTTTGCGGGTCACCCCAACAGCTATGGAGAGTGTATGTTAGTTATCTGCCACCACTTAAACGTTAGGTAATATGATTGCTCACGAAACACACACAGCTTCCGGTTTTTATTCTCCCGAAGCATTCATGGCTTTTAGAACGGCTGTTCAAGGGCCCATACTTTTACCCGATGCCGCAGGCTATGACCAGGCCCGCAAAGTCTGGAATGCGATGATTGACCGCCGGCCTTGCCTCATTGTGCAATGCATTAATACAGCTGATGTGGTACACGCGGTAAACTTTGCCCGGACGCAGCAATTGCCAGTAGCCATCCGGGGTGGTGCCCATAATGCAGCAGGCTTAGCTGTATGCGACAATGGGCTGGTAATCGATCTGTCGTTGATGAAGGAGATTGTAGTAGATCCTGCTACGATGACAGCCCGGGCACAAGGCGGTGTATTGTGGGGAGAGTTTGACCAGGCAACCCAACAGCATGGCCTGGCTACCACAGGTGGCGTGGTTACCACTACTGGCATTGCCGGACTTACGCTCGGCGGTGGCATCGGCTGGCTTATGGGAAAATATGGCCTCAGTTGTGATAATCTGCTTTCGGTAGAAATAGTTACCGCCGATGGACAGGTACGCACAGCCAGCCGAACACAGAACGAAGATCTTTTCTGGGCGGTTCGCGGGGCAGGTGGCAACTTTGGCGTGGTTACTTCTTTTGAGTACCAGCTACACCGGGTAGGAAAGGTGCTTGGCGGCATGGTGCTCCATCCAATAAGCCGTGCTAAAGAAGTGCTTCAGTTTTACCGCGAATTTACAGCCACTGCACCAGATGAGCTTACCACCTATGCTGGTGCCCTTACTTCGCCCGACGGCCATCCTATGCTTGCAATAGTGCTTTGTTATTGCGGAGCTGATATGGAAGAAGGCGAACGGCTGATAGCCCCGGTACGGCAATTTGGCCCACCTATGGTAGATATGCTCCGTCCTATGCCCTACCTGGAGCAACAAACACTTTTTGATGCGGCAGCTCCGCATGGGTTGCAAAGCTATTGGAAAGCTAATCAGCTGGATGGTCTTACGGATGAAGCCATTGATACCTTTGTAAAATATGTAAGCCCTATTAGCTCTCCGCGTACAGCTGTGCTCATCGAGCATCACCATGGAGCCATGAGCCGTGTAGATCCTGAGGCAACTGCTTTCCGTCACCGGGAAGAATGTTATGACCTGGTTATTCTTTCTCTCTGGACAGATCCCAAAGATTCACCTACCCATGTCCGCTGGACCCGCGAATTTTTTGAAGCCATGAAGCCTTTTTACCGGCATGGAGTCTACGTTAATGCACTGAGCGACGATGAAGGAAACGACCGGGTACGGGCAGCTTATGGAGTAAATTATGATCGGCTGGTGGAGCTTAAGCGGTTATACGATCCGGCTAATTTGTTCCGCATTAATAATAACATAGTGCCTTAGCCCTTCCTTTCTCCTGACATAATACATAGGATTTACCTGCCTGGCCCGAATATAGAAATTCAATTTATCTACCTTAACCCTTATCATCAATGGCTATTATATTAATTACAGGCTGTAGTACAGGCATTGGCCTGGCTACAGCAGAGTTACTTGCCAGGCATGGGCACACCGTATATGCCACCATGCGTACCCCTCAACATTCTCCCTATTTGCAGGAGTTGGCCATTAAAGAAAATCTTCCGCTCACCGTACTCCCGATGGATGTAGATACGGATGCATCGGTAGAAAAGGCTATACAGCAGGTGTTAGACAAAGAAGATTGCATTGACGTATTGGTGAATAATGCAGGTATTGGCCCACTCTCTCCTCTAGAAGATACACCTATGGATGTATTCAGAGCAACTATGGAAACCAACTACTTTGGTACGCTCCGTTGCATAAAAGCCGTGCTGCCTGCTATGCGGGAGAGAAAAAGCGGTTGCATCATTAATATATCTTCGGTTGCAGGTAAAATATTTAGCAATTTTCATTCACACTATAGTGCCTCCAAAGCAGCCGTAGAGGCGTTGAGCGAATCACTAGGGCAGGAAGTTAAACCTTTTGGTATCCGGGTAGCTATTGTCGAGCCCGGGGTTATCGAAACGCCTATCCTGGAAAAAATGAAATCTGCCGATGAGCACTCCAATTACCCCAATATCTCCAGGTTCAGAGCCTTTTTTGCCGCTTCTAAAGAAAACCACGTATCCCCAATGGTAGTAGCCGAAGTGATTAGAAATATCATCGAAAGTGATACCACCCAGCTAAGACATACCGCCGGCCCCGATGCGTTGCCATTGCTAGGCTGGAGGAGTTCGCTAACCGATGAAGACTGGATAAACTCCGTGATGGTAGATGAACAGACCTGGGCAGCCGGAATGAAAGAAGGCTTGCATTTAGAGGTAATGCCGTATATGCCTAAACAGCCGCAGGCTGCTGTGCTCTCTTAACTTTCTCTAACAGTCGTATGACTTAGTGCTCATAGAAAGCAAGCGGTGTATACTCATTTGCATTTTATGAGCACTGATTGAAAGGGTGTTCTTCCAGGAATTACCTTATACATCCGGCATTTCCGGAAGCTATCGCATTGCCATAATCAACAGGTTTACCCCTTATCTATACAAAAGCAAGTTACGCCATGCAAACACAAACACAATCATCACCCGCCACAGGGAATACTTTATTTGGAAAGCAATTTGCCCAGGTGGCCTGGGTAGTACCAGATATTGAAGCTACCGCCAAGTTCTTTCAGGAAAGTATGGGGATTCCAACATTTTTTAAGATGCGGAATTTACGTGCGCAAGAGCTAGCCGGAACTTATAAGGGACAGCCGGCCGATTTTGAGTTCCATCTATACCTCGCTTACTCCGGAGACTCGATGCTGGAACTAATACAGCCTGTTTCCGGCAATAGCAT
Source organism: Rhodocytophaga aerolata (assembly GCF_030503435.1). GTDB lineage: Bacteria > Bacteroidota > Bacteroidia > Cytophagales > 172606-1 > Rhodocytophaga > Rhodocytophaga aerolata. The sequence goes on along the minus strand of NZ_JAUKPO010000001.1, from coordinate 1,078,221 downwards.
GTATCAGGATTTTCTGGCTACTCAACCCAAAGGCGGTGTACAGCACATAGCCTATGTGGTGGCAGAAGCAGATTTTGACGAAGCCGTTTCACAAATGGCTAACCGAGGATTTCCGGTACTTCAAGGCTTGCACCTGCCAGTAGCAAAGGCTGCCTATTTTGATACGTATGCACAGATAGGGGTAGTTACCGAAGTAATTGGTATTACTCAGGCTGGCGTTGAGTTTGTAGAACAGCTGAAGCGTGGAGAGTAGTAAGCTAGAAAACTGTCTGCTACACTTCTCTTGCGGGTGTAGCAGGCAATAAAGGTAAAGTCTCTTGCGTGATGTTACATTTGTATAAATAATTGAAACATACGTACTAACCCCCATACCTACGCTATTCTTATCTTTATAAGACAGTACACTCACGTCCGTTTTCCGGACACTAAAACATACAATTCTCTTTGGGAAAACATCAAGCTTTTCCTTTCAACCATAAGCCCTACATAATAATTTTTCTTAGCAAACCTGGAAGTCGCCAATAATCTGGCCCTTTGTGGAATAGATGTCTTCTGTTGGAGAAGACAAATGGTGGCATTTCACAGATCAGTAAAAGCCGCTTGTTCTGTTGCTTCATAGCATGTAAGCCAGAAGGCTACTGATTTTTAGGGTTGCTACATTTTCGTTTTGTTCCGGTCATTTTACCTGCCATTCCTATGCATACCTTTACTAGATCCTGTTTCCTGCTGTTGTGTTTGGTAATCTTCTGCTGGATGCCTTTTTACGGATATGCCCAGCTTAGCGGAAAAGTAGAAGGAGAGGGCAAGCCCCTGCCTTTTGCTAATGTGCTGTTGCTGTCGGCCAAAGATTCATCCCTGGTAAAGGGAATGGTCACCAACGAGGTAGGGCTGTACACTCTGGAAGATATACCCCAGGGCAGATACTTAGTAATGGCTTCACTGGTGGGCTACAAAAAAACGTATTCTGTACCCTTTACCATTATTAGCAACCACGATAAGGTAAATCAGCAGGCCTTAGTGCTGGTGCCCGAAACCTATGAACTGAAAGAAGTAGCTGTTAAGGCGGCTAAGCCTATTTTTGAACAGCAGATGGATAAACTAGTAGTGAATGTGCAAAGTATTATTACAGCGGCCGGAAGCACCGTACTGGATGTGCTAGGGCGTTCGCCAGGGATTAGTGTAAATCAGCAAAGTAATAGTCTTTCCATGAGTGGCAAAGATGGGGTGAATGTACTCATTAATGGTAAACCTACCAGGATCCCTATGGCGGCTGTGCTTCAGATGCTGAGTGGTATGCAGGCAAGCAATGTGGAAAAGATAGAACTGATTACAACTCCTTCAGCGGGCTATGATGCCGAAGGAAATGCCGGAGTAATTAATATTGTGCTTAAAAAGAATACGGAATACGGTACAAATGGCTCAATGGCTTTAACGATGGGCTATGGGGCTTTTGAAAAGCCGGGGGCAAATGTCAGCTTTAACCACCGTACTTCCAAACTCAACTTCTACGGCGACTATTCCTTCCTGTGGAATCATTTACGGCAGCAGTTTTACAACTACCGGGAAGTAACTTATCAAGGCCAGTTCACGCAGACCGAGGGCAGTAGCAAGCGTGAACCCTATGCCATAAGCCATACAGCCAAGCTGGGGTTCGATTATTCCATTGGTCCGCGTACAACCCTCAGCGGACTGATTTCCGGCTTCAGCAATAAATATAAAATTACCGAAGATGTGCATACAGCTATCTGGAAAAATCGGGCAGCTGCTACGGCTATTGATGTACATCACTGGGAAGTAAATCTCTGGCGTCACCTGATGGGGAATCTGAATTTCCGTCACTCCTTTGCGCATGATCAGGAAATAAACCTTGATCTGGACTATTTGCTCTATGATAACGATAACCCGCATACCTATACAAACAACTTTCAGCATATTGCCGAAAACACAACGCAACAAAACGAGCTGACTATGAGTAAGCAGACACCTATTCGCCTGTGGGTAGGCAAAGCAGACTATTTTAAAACCTTTAGCAGCAAAACTAAACTCGAAGCTGGAGTAAAAGCCACGATTTCCTGGCTGGAGAATGATGTTCTGGTAAGGCAGTCTCAAGAGGGAGAATGGATAACAGATCCGGATTTCAGTGGTCAGATGGACATGCCCGAAGATATAGCTGCTGCATATGTAACTATGAATCACCAGGTAAATGCTAAAACTAAGCTACAAACAGGGGTACGCTACGAATATACCCGTACGGATCTGGGTACCCTTGAAAAACCCGACCTGATCAGGCGGCGGTATGGTAACTTTTTCCCCAGTGTCTTCATTGCCCGCGATTTACGGAAAGGAAGCAGCTTACAACTTTCATACGGACGGCGCATTACCAGGCCTACCTATAATAATCTGGCTCCTTTTGTATACTTTACCGATCCGAGTACCTTTTTCTCCGGCAATATTTACCTGTTACCTGCCATTACCGATGCCCTGCTGGCAAACTACCGGTTTAAAGAAAGTTACCTGATTAGCCTGGGCTACAGCTACGACAAGCATACTATTATTCCCTGGCAGGTGCATGTAGACCCCCAGACAAACAAGCAGTATGCCCGTGCCGAAAACCTGAAGAATTCGCATACCTATTCACTAACATTCTCTTTTCCCTTCCGCATAAGCCACTGGTGGCAGATGCAGTACAACCTGTTAGGAACATGGCAGCAAAACAATACCACCTACAATGGGGCAAACGTGCAGGTGCAAGCTGGCTATGGACGGATAAATGCTACCCACACTTTTACTTTGCCTGCCGATTTTACTCTGGAATTGACCGGTTTTTACCAGACACGTAGCCTTATGGGAATAGCCTACATGAAAGCTTTAGGGACATTTAATGCTGGCTTACAGAAAAAATTACGGAATGAAGGCGGCACCCTCCGGCTCACCATAGACGATGTATTCTGGACTCAACGCTTCTATATGGTTAACGACCAGCCAAGCCTGAATTTGCATCACCGCTTTCTCGGGCTTTTCAGTGAACCCCGTGTGGTGCGGTTTACCTACTCGCGTAACTTTGGCAGCAAAACGGTGAAGGCTGTTAACCGCCGGGCTACCGGTTCGGATGAAGAGCGTAAACGGGTAGGAAATTAAAGTTTTTTTTGCAAATAATTACTTGAGATTTACGCTCAAACCTGTTAGGTTTTCAAAATCTAACAGGTTTCTACTTGGGTAATCATTCCCTGTAAAAGCTATAAAGTGAGTACTAGTGAACTGGAGGATAGATATATTTTAGCGTTGGTACTATACCGATAGTGCCGGGAGCAATGATACCTATAGTATCAGCTATACACTCACGAAAACTTTGCCTAACCAGCTTGTAACTGTCGGAAATTCGGTTGCCCTCATCTTGAAGGTTTATAGCAACTGTTGTGCTAGCAAACTTTTTCGATACCTATTGAAACTCCCAGTATTTGGGTGGTGTGATTCCTTTTAGCCGCAAATACACCAGAAGTTGTGCCCGGTGGTGAGTGACATGATCGGCTAGTAATAGCAGGAACTGACGCCGGGTACGGGTAAACTTGTCGTAGCTGCCGGTTTCGTCCAGCTTAGCCGGATCGAAAGAAGCAAGCAGCGTAGTTGTCCGTGCGAATTCCCGGTTTACTATGTCAAGTAGTTCTTTTTTGGAACGGCCTTCTGCCTTAAATTCATCCCAGCGGGGTTTGTATTCCTGCCCGTCAGCCTTGCTGAATGCATGCCAGTCAATAATAACGGCAATATGCATAAGTTGCTGGGCAAAAGTCATTTCTTCGGGTGTAGGCTTAAAGGTGTACGCACTTTCCGGCATTGCTTCGGCCACCGTAAGCATGTATTGGCGGGAGGTTTCCCAGCGTTCAGCAAAATCTCTTAGAAAACTATCTGTTTGAGCAAAAAGGGTGTGGCTGTTGGTAACAAGTAAGAGCAGGAAACCAGCAAAACGGGTTAGGCTATTCATCGGATAAAAGTGGAGGTGTAAAAAGTTCAGACCTGAATATAGGTATAAGCCAGTACACAAAAAAATGCGGGTGAACATAGCCGGAAATACCTGCCGGATAAAAAATGGTCCACCCGCAAATACAAAAAAACAGGCTGTAGTAAAGTTGTGCCTGTATATAACAAGGGAGTTAAGCTATGTAGCAACTGCTGCCATAGGCATAGGCATTTCTATAGGTTCAACTACCTGGGATATCAGCATTTGTGCTTGTATATTAGTATAATTAGCTATATCAGCTATCAATTCTTCCCCATGTGTAGCCATCGCTTTTTGCAGACTTTCTATAGAATCGAAGCTGAGGCTACCAATTAGCCAGTAAGGTGGCAGGGTACCAGGTGCCGCTCCTGACAAGCCTTCTTCCAGATCTACACGGAGTAATCCCAGAGGTGTTAAACGATTTTTAACCAAGGGAATATGGGTGGTTAGGTAGTAGTTCATATCAAAGTGGCTACCTTCGGTATTGGGGTAAAGTACAGTTATGCGTATCATAGAGATTAAGGGGGAGAAGTTAGCAGAAAGTAATTAATGAAGAGCCTGGCAGTACCACCCGCTGGGAAGGTGGCTTTCTTTCAATCAGAAAACAGCTTATATCTAACCTAAATCTACTAAAATCAAACACCGGTGTGTTAGCACAGATGTCTCAAAGGTTGTTGCTACGGTCACATTTAGTATCTACTTTTTTAAATCAGAACGAGGGGAAGATGGTCTGTTCATCAACAGCAAGGCCTCCTTTCTAACTTCTCTTTCTTCTGACACATCGGATTTGCCTGGTTCCGGTAAAACTAGTAGCACATATGTCGCATTCCATAGCACGTATGTCGCATAAGCTGCTGAACTGGCAAAATACCTAATTTTAAGTATTGACTTTGGCTCATTCGTTCGTTAGTTTCATCAGATAATTGCAGCACTTCAATCAGCGAATAAGTTAAGGTAATATACCTTCTCCTAACTAATATACTCTAATCCTTTTTTTCCAGTCAGCGGCCATTCTCTGAAAAAGCCAAGAATTAATCAGTAAGTACAAAGTTCCTGTTTACCTATACGCGTATTTTCTGTGACCTATGAAGCCATTGTCCATTGTAGTCTTACTGGGTAGTGTGGTGCTGACTGGCTTCTGGTGCAGCAGTTTTGGCTGGTTCTCCTTGCAATTTAAGCATCTGGCTACACAACCAGGGCTCTCTTATACCTATGTAAACAACATGTTGCAGGATCGTTTCTTGTGGCTTGATGCTCGGAATGGCTTTATATTTTTTCAGCCAAATATGGGATGGGAATATAGCTTATATGCGCTACTGGCGGCAAGTATACTCGTGCTTCTTATCAGAGAAATAATCCGCAGAGAACGGGTAAAAGCTAACGCACAAATAAGACAACTAGAGGCAGAGAAACGGCATGAATTAAATCAACTAAAATCGCATCTCTTTGCTGCTATCACCCATGAGTTCCATACACCCCTTACCCTGATCAAAGGCACTACAGAAAAACTTCAGCACAACTATGCTCATACAGCTGCTAAACCAGACCTTGATTTAATTATCCGCAATAGCAACCAGCTGCTGCAACTGATTACCCAGTTACTGGACCTTTCCAGGCTGGAAGCAGGCCAACTTACCCTACAACTACAACCGGGCGAGCTTACCAGATATGTAAAGCTTCTGGGCAGTGCATATACTTCCCTGTTTGAAAGCAAAAAAATTGCTTACCACCAGCAACTACCTGCAGGGCCATGTTATGTACTGTTTGATCCAGAGAAACTGGAAAAACTACTAGGCAACCTGCTTTCACACGTATATGCATGTACTCCGCCTCAAGGGCAGGTTCAATTGTCTGTGACAATAGTAGATAAGGACAATCAGCACACAGATCTACACATTCACATAACAGCTACAGGTATGGGCATTGCTTCCGGGCAGTTAACCGGAATTTTCAATCAATTCCAGCAAGCAGATACACCGCTAACCAGAGCCTATGAAGGAGCAAGTATTGGATTGGCTGTAGTAAAAGAATTGATAGCCTTACACCGGGGAAAGGTATGGGTAGAAGGTGTGCCAGACAAAGAGAATACGGTTTATATCGAATTGCCTCTGGATAGATGTCCTGTGGAGGCGGGTATGGAACCACCTGCCATCCATCTTCCTTTTTATGCAGCCATGGTTTCTACTAATGGTATGGAAGACAAAACGGCTGCACCGGAAATAGCCAAACATTCCCAAAAGCAACTATTACTCATAGAACACAATGCTGACCTCCGCTATTTCATTAGTTCACACTTAGCGGCCAGCTACCATGTGCTAACCGCAGAAAACGGACAGGCAGGCTACCACCAGGCTCTGGAAACCATGCCAGACCTGATTATTTCTGATATGCTGATGCCAGATATGGATGGAATTACCCTTTGCCATAAACTTAAAACCAACGAACAGACCTCTCACATACCGGTATTGCTGCTTACGTCCAAAGCGGATACCGAAAGCAAATGGCAGGAGCTAGATACCGGGGCAGACGCTTATTTAGTAAAACCTTTTCAGATACCCGAACTGGAAATCCGCATAAAAAATCTGATTGAGGCCTGTGCAAGGTTGCAGGAAAAGTATACGCAACACATTCAGCTTAATCCGCAGGAAGTAAAACTTACTTCTACTGATAAACGATTTCTGCAAAAAGCCCTGGCCATTGTAGAAGCAAATGTAGCCAACACAGAATTTGATGTGGAGGGCTTCAGCAAGGAAATTGGGATGAGCAGGGCACACCTGCACCGGAAACTGACAGCACTTACAGCCCAGTCGCCCAGTGAGTTTATCCGGCACTTCCGCTTGAAGCGGGCAGCCAGCCTGCTGTTACAACATTGTGGCAATGTAAGTGAAGTAGCCTACCTGGTTGGGTTCAGTAGCTTAAATTATTTTACCAAATGTTTCAGAGAGTATTACGGCCAGACGCCAACCGAATACCAGCGGAACAATATCTATAGTGAGGAGAAAAAATAGCATAACCCGGATTATATACTTCAGCCAAACTGGTCTGCAAAGGTAAATTTTAGTGGCTGCAATCATCTTATACCTGATTGGTGCAGGAGTAAAAAAGAATGCATAAATTTCCGCTTCATAAACCAACCACTTACTCCTAGTATGGCTAACTGGACCTCTCAATGGAAGCAATTTCTGCATACCCATCCATCCTTAAATATAAAACCCGAAATACCTTCTTTACACGTACCGGCAGGCTCTGCGAAGATACTGGCCACCGATGAAGCTTTCTGGCAGCAGATCAAATCCACGTATCCCACATCAGAAGGACTCATCAACCTGAATAGTGGGGCTGTCAGTTCCTCTCCTCATCTAGTAGAAAAAGCCTTTTTAACGTATTATCAGACAGCAAATCGGATACCTAGTTATCAGATTTTTAAATACATGGAGCAGGGCCGGGAACTGATACGCGAAGGGCTGGCAAGCTTGCTGAACTGTTCAGCAGAAGAAGTAACCATGCTGCGCAATACTACCGAAGCCCTGAATAACGTGATATTTGGCCTGGAACTAAAGGAAGACGATGAGGTAGTCGCCTGTAAACAGGATTACTCAAAAGCGGTAGCCTCCTGGAAACAGCGCGAACTACGCGATAAAATAAACGTACGTTGGGTAAACCTGGAAGGCCCTGCCCAGACAGACGAAGAAGTAATTGCCAGTTATGTGGCGCTTTTCTCCGAAAAAACAAAAGTGCTGCATCTCACACACGTAATCAACTGGAACGGGCAGATACTGCCGGTAAAACGGCTTATTGAGGAGGCAAAAGCCCGGAATATAGAAGTGGTGTTAGACGGTGCCCATAGTTTTGGCCTGCTGGAAACCGATATGGCCCAACTAGGTTGCGATTATTTTGCGGCTGCCTCACACAAATGGCTTTCCGGGCCGATTCCCGGAGGCGTGTTGTATGTAAACAAACAGAAAATAGCTAAGCTCTGGCCATTGGCTTCCGGTGCCAACCCGCTGTCTGATAACATCCGCAAGTTTGAAGAACTCAGTATTCAACTCATGCCCGCTATACTGGCCCTGGGCTATGCCATCGAATATTACCTGTGGCTAGGCCGCGAAAACAAAGAACAACGTTTACGCTACCTGCGGCAATACTGGACTACGCAACTGCAAGAATTGGAGAATATCCGGTTTCATACACCGCTGGTAGAAAACCGTTGCTGTGTAATTGTGAATATGGCTTTAGCTGACTGGCAACCAGCTGCTTTGGAAAAACGCCTATTCGAAAACTCCAGAATCCACATAACGGCTGTAACCTGGGAGAATATGCAAGGCATCCGGGTGACGCCCAATGTATATACGGGTCTGGAAGAATTGAAACAATTTGTTGAAGCAATTAAGCAACTGTGTTGAATGCTATTTTTACAGCCAGCTTATCTTACTGAGTGTTTATTCTCAAAAATATGGTTTGTATTTGAACCAACAATTTTCAAAGGATAGGGGAAAGTTTATATGTTAAATGTCTTTCTGTAAAAAGCAAAAATCAACTTCTATCACCTTGTTACTATACAACTATGCGAAACTACTTCCTTCTCCTGCTTGGGTTATTTAGTTCTTTGTTAGCCAAAAGCCAGCTGGTCAGCGATTCTCTGTTAGTAGATGGGCATTACAGGAGTTTTCATTACCAGCAGCCAGATGGGCTACAAACCGGGGCTAGTTTACTATTTGCATTGCATGGCTCCGGAGGCAATGGCAAGGGAGTGATAGATGGTACAAAAAAACTGGCCCAAAGAGCTTCCCAGGAAAACCTGTTGATAGTGTATCCGGATGGGTATAAAAACTACTGGAACGAGTGCCGGAAAGCCGCTACTTCTGCGGCAAACGTGGAAAATATAAATGAAGAAGCTTTTTTTACTGCACTTATTGACTACTTCAAGAAGAAACATGCCATTAATGAAAAGCAGGTATTTGCCGTAGGTACTTCCGGCGGCGGACATATGTGCTACAAACTTGCGCTAACAATGCCAGACCGTATCCGGGCCATTACAGCTTTAATTGCAAACTTACCTACACCCGACAACCTGGACTGCACAGAGGCAAAAATCGCCGTTCCGGTACTGATCGTTAACGGAACAAGCGACCTGGTAAATCCATATGAGGGGGGCCTGGTACAGGCAGGCACCGGGGTATATCTGGGCAAGGTACGTTCAACCGATCAGACATTGCAATATTGGGCAGAGTTAGCAGGCTACCGGCAAAAACCCAAAAAAGAATCGCTCCCTGATACAGATCCGCAGGATGGCAAAACTATTGAACGTTATACGTATCAGCAAAAAGGGAAGCCTGAGGTGGTGCTTCTCAAGGTAATCGGCGGCAAACATGATTACCCGAATGATATTGATGTTTATGAAGAAGCCTGGGCATTTTTCAAGCGGCAACTGGCGGCAACTAAGAACTAAACTAGACTTTTACCTTTTATAAGAGGTAGGCTCTCATACGTTTTTCTTTCTTTAGTGTATGTCACCCTTTGTAAGAATATGGAAAATAGCCGGTAAATACCCATTCCTGCATGAAATTTTCTTCCGGATATTATGGTTAAACAGAAGCTAGCGTATGCGTAAAAATGAATATGAGCAAAGAAGAGTTTACTGATAAATTCCGGGAGACCCTGGATACCCTGATTGAACAGATGGCGGATAGTCCGGAAGTGCCGGTAGATAAGTTCTACAACATGACCTGTATCCTGGAAAACCTTGCCTTTTTTAGCCCGGTAGTATTTGATTTGCTTCAGAAGCCAAAGAAGTAATTAATCTACCACCCGCCCTGTAACCCCTCCTTTAATGCCTGATGATATTTGTCCAGATCGAAACTGTAGAGGTCAGGAGCTTTGTGGGCTACACCGGTGCGGCGTTCATTCAGCTTTTTGAGAATGCCATAGCCGGTAATTTTCCGGTGAAAGTTGCGGCGGTCGAGTTGTTTGCCCAGAATGGCTTCGTACAGCCGCTGAAGTTCTGGCATCGTGAAGGTAGCGGGTAATAAATTATACCCAATAGGTTGGTAGTTCAGTTGCAGCCGTAGGGTTTCCAGGGCTTTCTGCAAGATCAGATTATGGTCTAGCATCAGTTTGCTTACCTCTGCCAGATCCCACCACTGGCAGGCATCTGAAATAACATCAGGTGTTGGTTCAACCTGGGAGAATTCTACCAGTGCATAAAAGCCAATAGAAATAAACCGTTGCTTAAACCATTCTATATCAATAGCCGATCCACTAATGGCTTTTAATGATTCTACTTCTTTGAGCTGCTCACCCCTGTCTGGATCACTGAATACATAAAATTGCTGCAAAAATACCTGATCCAATCCGGTACGTTCTTTCAACACCCGGCTGGCTGCATATTCGGCTGTTTCTTGGATTCCTACAAATCCACCTGGTAACCCCCATTCATCCCGGCCTTTCAGTTTAGCTAATAAAACTTTTAATTGATTTTCATGAAAACCAAAAACCACACAATCCAGGGAGATATGTGCTAAAAAATACTTGTGTGGGGTGAACATACTACTTTCCATAGATGCAGACATTAGAGTTTCGACTGGCTTGGAATATAACGAATCATATATCTTTTGTTAATTACTAAATAATGAGTATCATTGTGTTAGTGTAACGCAATGTAGTATATAATCTTATATCTTTTATTTCTTTAAAGACCTTTACTAATCCTAAACCTGTATGTTTCGTTTCGTACGTTTTCCTCAATCCCTGGTTTTTGCTGCCGGATTGCTGGTACTCCTTTTTGGCCTCTGGTCTTTTGCTACCTTTCAGCAACAACCCAGAATTCTGGTATTCAGCAAAACAACTGTTTTTCGTCACACGTCGATCCCTGCCGGACAGGCAGCCCTGATTAAAATGGGCAAAGAGAAAGGCTTTGCGGTAGATACTACCGAAGATGCGTCCAAATTTACGGAAGAAAACTTAAAGCGCTACAACGCGGTTATTTTCTTAAGCACCACCGGCGATGTGTTAAATGCCGAGCAACAAAATGCGTTTGAACGGTTTATCCAGGCAGGCGGTGGCTATCTGGGTATACATGCCGCTGCCGACACAGAATACGACTGGCCCTGGTATGGTAAGCTGGTAGGCGCTTATTTTGAAAGCCACCCCAATAATCCCAATGTAAAGAAGGGTACGTTTGTAACCGTAGATAAAAACCATCCGGCCAGTAGTTTCCTGCCCGACCGTTTTGAGCGGGAAGATGAATTTTACAGCTATAAGCAGATTAGTCCGGCAATAAAAGTGCTGGTGACTATTGACGAAAAAACCTACACTGGCGGCACCAACGGCGACTATCATCCCATGAGCTGGTATCAGGAATACGACGGTGGACGGGCATTTTATTCCAGTATGGGCCATACCGACAAATCTTTTGAAGAGCCGCTGATGGTACGGCATCTATGGGAAGGCTTAAAGTATGTAATGGGGGGCGAGGCGCCTAAACCAGTAGATTACGCCAAGGTACGTACACCGAAAATACCGGAAGAAAACCGTTTCAATAAAGTAGTGCTGCAAGAGAAGCTGGAAGAACCCATGGAACTAACCGTGCTGAAAGATGGACAGGTATTGTTGATTGAAAGAAGAGGCAAGGTAAAGTTATTTAACCCCACTTCCGGACAAACCAAAGTAATTGCAACTATCCCGGTAAGCACCAAATACACTGATAAAACAGGTAAAGTAAGCGAAGCAGAAGATGGGTTACTGGGCCTGGCACAAGATCCTAACTTTGCACAAAACGGATTTGTATACCTATATTATTCGGAAGTAGGGGAATCTAAAAATATACTTACCCGCTACCAGATGCGCGGCGATGAATTGCTGATGGATAGCAAAAAAGTAATGTTAGAAGTAGCTACCCAGCGGGAGCAATGCTGCCACACAGGGGGTTCTATGGCCTTTGATGCACAAGGAAATTTATATTTATCTACTGGGGATAATACTAATCCGCATGGTTCTAATGGGTACAACCCGATAGACGAACGCCCGGGCCGGGAAGCCTGGGATGCCCAGAAATCTTCCGGCAATACCAACGACCTGCGCGGAAAAATCATCCGCATTAAACCCCAGCCAGATGGCACCTATACCATTCCGGAAGGCAACTTATTCCCGAAAGGCACTGCCAAAACCCGCCCGGAAATTTATACCATGGGCCATCGCAATCCGTTCCGTATCTCGGTTGATCCAAAGACCGGGTTCTTATACTGGGGCGAAGTAGGGCCAGATGCCAACAAGCCCGGAGAAAAACGTGGTCCGGAAGGTCATGATGAAGTAGGACAGGCCCGCAAAGCTGGTAACTTCGGATGGCCTCATTTCATTGGCAACAACAAACCCTATCATTATTTCAACTTTACCGATAGCACCTCCGGACCTCTCTATGATGTAGCCAAGCCTATCAATAATTCGCCCAGCAACACTGGTTTAAAAGAGTTGCCTGCTGCCCAACCGGCCTTTATCTGGTATCCCTACGCAGAATCCAAAGAGTTTCCGGCGGTAGGTACTGGCGGACGTTCAGCTATGGCCGGCCCGGTATATTACCAGGATCAGTTTAAAGGAGCCAAACGTGCCTTCCCGGATTATTATAATGGCAAACTGTTTATTTATGAGTGGATGCGGGGCTGGGTAATGGCCGTAACGATGGATAAAGATGGGAACTATCTATCGATGGAGCGGTTTATGCCAAGCTATAAATTCGCTAACCCGATGGATATGGAATTCAGTCCGGACGGAGACTTGTACATGCTGGAATACGGTACCGGCTGGTTCCAGGGCAACGACGATGCCCGCCTGGTACGCATTGAGTACACCAGTGGCAACCGCAAACCCATCGCTGCTGTCAGTGTAGATAAAAAAGCCGGAGCCTTGCCGCTCAAAGTAAAGCTTTCATCTGAAGGTACCAAGGACTTTGATGGGGATAAACTGACCTATGAGTGGAAAATTACCTCTGCCGCTGGCGCTTCTCAAACTTTTAAAGAAGCTAACCCAAGCGTTACGCTGGCAAAAGCCGGTGAATACAAAGCTACCCTTACGGTAACTGATCCGAAGGGCGAGAAAAGCAGCCAGACGCTGGATATTAAAGCAGGCAATGAACCTCCGGTAGTAGCTTTTGATATTACCAAAGGCAACAAAACCTTCTTCTTCCCTGGCAAAGCCATTGCCTACGATGTAAAAGTATCTGATAAGGAAGATGGCAGCCTGGCTAGTGGCAAGATCACACCGGCACAAGTGGCTGTTAATATAGATTACCTGCCGGAAGGGTTTGATAAAGTAAGTATTGCCCAGGGCCACCGCAGCGCCGATGCGTCTGCCCAGTTTGCCAAAGGTTTGCAGCTGGTAGAAGGCAGCGACTGCAAAGCCTGCCATAGCACTGATAAAAAGTCTATTGGTCCGGCCTATAAAGAAGTAGCCAAAAAATACAAGGGAGATGCAGGTGCTACCGAACGCCTGGCGAAGAAAGTGATTTCTGGCGGAAGTGGCGTTTGGGGAGAAGTGTCTATGAGTGCACACCCGCAATTATCCGTAACGGATGCTACGGAAATGGTGCAGTATATCTTGAGCTTATCCGATGAAAAAGCAAATGGCACTTCTATGCCGGCAAAAGGCACCTTCACAACCAGCCTGCCAGACGGCGATAAGGGTGTAGGCGTATATATGTTACGGGCTGCTTACCAGGATAAGGGAGCCAATGGTATTGCGGGTATTCCTGCCGAACAATCTATTGTGTTGCGTAACCCCAGTGTAGCGGCCAGTACCGTAGATATTTTTGATGGCGTACAGAAGTTCCAGATTCCGGGCGGACCAGCTTTGGTAATTGCTTCCGGAGCTAAGTCGGGTATCGGCTTGAAACAAATAGACCTGACAGGTATCCATCAGATTACCTTCACAGCATCGGCTCCGAAAGCCTATAACTTTTTGGGTGGCGAAATTGAAGTACATCTGGATTCACCCACCGGACCACTTGTGGGCAAATCTGACTTTATAACACCAGCCGAAGGAGCAGCGAATACAGTTCCACCTCAGCAAGTAAAAGTTGGTTTGAAAGGAGCCACCGGCGTACATGATCTGCATTTTGTTTTCAAAAACGATAAAGCCGCCAGCGGACAAATGATATTTTCTGTCATAAACATGCTGTTTGAAAGCAACAGTGAGGCTGGCGCAGCGGTTGGTTCTGTAAAGTAATCAGAATAGGTTAATACATAAAAAGCTGCTGAAGTACTCCTTCAGCAGCTTTTTTGTTTAACAAAGGTAACTATTATTGTTAAGGGTTTAGCCTGTGATCCAGATAACTGTCTACCGACCATTTGCCACTGCCCCGAATAATAAGGGCTATACACATACCAATTACTAGTAAGTGGAATTCAAATCCTTCCCCGGCTTGCTGTCCGGTCCAGTTCATGAAAAAGCCATGCTGAAAATGCACGGAGAATATAGCTCCAATCATGATTAGTCCGATACCTGCAGCTACCAAACGGCTCCAGAATCCGATGATCAGGGCAATGGAACCTGCTGCTTCAGCTACAATCACCAGCAGGGTAATCATGGGAAGTACTCCGTAGTTGGTAATATAATATCCGATGGTATTTTGTAGCCCTGCACCGCCAAACCAGCCAAACAATTTCTGCATACCATGCGGAAACATAACCAGGCCAAGCGTAACCCGTAAGCAAAAACTTGCCATATCGGTAGCATCTGTGCTGAGCAATACATTTTTACCATGGTGCGCCAGTACAGGGCCACCAGGATGTTCATCAATAGGTGTGTGGGTTTCCATAAAATGAGGATTAAAGAGAAGAGTGCTTTATAAAATACCTAATTAGAAGGTTTGAGCAGGTACGTTTGGTAAAAGCAAAAAAGAATAAATAAAAACCAGGCAAGCAGGATAAATGCCTGTGACGACGCTCCACAGAAGAAACGTTCCTATGACAGAAATGATAAAGGTAAGGTACTAATAAAAAGGCAGTTACGCAAGAAAGTTATTACACCTGATGTAGAAATGTATTATTTCTCAATTTCCATCTCCAGCAAAGCATAACTCAGGCTTTTTCCATGGGTATCCATAGTTAATGAGATAGTAACGCCACCCATTAGGGCTTGTTTGCAGACAAAATTCAAGGCAGGCAGATTGGGTAATTCGTACCGGGTAACTTCTCCAGCTACTATCCCTTGTAACTGTTTCTTTACTGCCTCAGCCGTTACTTGTTCACATAACAGATGGTAATCTTCTGCAAGGTAAGGAATTAGAGATAGGGTGAGGGTATTGCCTTTATCGCCTGCCCGGCTGTGAGCTATGTCGTAAAGTTTGGTTTTCATGATTTTACCAGCGTAACGGTAGAATTTACTTTATTTCGGGGTATCAAAGTAGACACTATGCCTACTACCTCATGTACATATTTTCTGGCTCCTCCTCCTCCGGCAGGGCCATTGGTATATAACGCTTCTACTTCCTCCCCAATAGTTGCCGCCTGGGCAGCAGTTTTCGCTTTTCCTGCCACACGCAAGCGAACTTCATACGGTTCCGGGTGCTGCCCGAATGTTTTACGGTGAACAGATGTACTGCCGATGTAATCAATGCGCAAGTCAGAAAAAGAAGATGCCAGCCGTTGTTTAATTACCTGTCCGGCGAGCTGTGCCCGGCCTAAGGCATTAGACCCTGCATAGGATATTTCTCCTTCGCCTACAAACCCTGCTGCATAGCCTACACTCACTTTTAGCGTGGCAGGCTTTGCGGTTCCTCGTCCACCCCAGGCTCTGATTTTGTTTTTCTCCACTTCCTGTAAATACACACCCGTAAAATCAGCTACTACATCCGGGGTAATGTACTGGCTGGGGTCCATCACTTCATACAGCAATTGTTCTTTGGCCGTAGCCAGACTCAATATCCCGCCAGTTCCTTCTACTTTAGAAAATAGGGCTGTTCCATCCGGTGATACATCGGCAAAGGGATGGCCTAAATGGGCAAAATCAGGTACGTCTTTCTTACCCGGATCTGCAAAATAACCCCCGGTTAGTTGTCCGGCACATTCCAGCAGATGGCCGATTACAGTTCCTTGCCCGAGCTTCTCATAATCATCTGTAGACCAACCAAACTCATGTACCAGTGGAGCTACAAACAGGGATGGATCTGCCACCCGGCCTGTGATAATGATATCTGCACTGGTAGCTAAAGCGGGTAGTAAGGCTTCAATGCCCAGATAGGCATTGGCTGAAATGGGCTGCCCGGAGGCATTAAGAGGTTTATCGGTTTCCAAAGCCATTTCTTCGCCTGTAAGCTGTGACAATACATCGTCTCCGGTAAGAGCAGCTACCATGACTGAAATATTCAACCGGGTAGCAATCTGGCAAATAACCTGGGCGGCTGCTATCGGGTTGGCGGCTCCCATATTGGTAATTAACCTTACTTTCTTCTGTGTTAAGATAGGCAGCAACAATTCTATCCGGCGTTCCAGCAAGGGATCATAGCCTTTGCTGGCATCCTGCATTTTCCGTTTCTGGGCTAAGGCAATGGTCCGTTCTGCCAGGCATTCCAGTACTAGGTAGTCCAGTTCGCCTTTTTCTGCCAGAATCACTGCTGTTTCCAGTCTATCTCCGGAGAACCCGGCCCCACAACCAATTCTGATTTTATTTTTCATCTAATGTATTTATAAGCTAATAACACCTAACAGGAGAGAAAACAGTAACATTACCATGGTCACCAGAAAAGCCAGAGGAATGGTTTTCCGCTGATGTTCGCCTAAGTCTACCCCTGTTAAGCCAATTAATAAGAACGTAGCACCAGTCAAGGGGCTTATAGGAAAACCAGTAGTCATCTGGCCCAGGATAGCTGCCCGGCCTATTTCTATACTTTCTCCTCCAAAATGCGTAGCCGTAGTGCCTAAGAGAGGAAGTACCCCAAAGTAAAACGAATCCGGGTCGAACAGTAAGCTAGCGGGCATGGAGAGCAGGCCGGTAACCAACGCTAAGTGATTGCCCACAAAAGCAGGGATCACCTTTACGGCAGAGGAAGCCATGGCTTCTATCATGCCTGAGCCTTTCAAAATTCCGGTAAAACAACCAGCAGCAAATAAAATACTTGCCATTAGCAGCGCCGCTTTGGCGTGGGCATCTATCCGTTCCCGTTGGTCTTTCAGATTGGGGTAATTTATACTAATGGCAATCGCAAAAGCTATCATAAAGATAATATGCGGCGGTGCCCAGGCAGAGATTAGGACTATAATTGATATAATGATTAAAAGTATATTAAACCACAATAACTTTGGCCTGGCTAGGCTATTTGTTTTTGCAGCCGCCTGAGTTTGCGTTTCTATAGACGTTACTTCTGGAATTCGTACATATTGTCTTTCTTTCATACCCAAAACGTAAGCAATTCCTAAAACCGTAAGCAACCCGCACAGCGCTGGAACAAGTAAAGGATTGAACAGTTGCGTAACCTGCACCTCTAAAGCAGTAGCTGCCCGGATGGTGGGGCCTCCCCAAGGCAATATATTCATGGTGCCTGCCGATAGTGCTACAATAGTAGCCAGGGTGGTTCTTCGCATGTTCAGCGCATCATAAAGGGGAAGTAAAGCAGGAATAGTTACCAGAAAAGTAACAGCTCCGGAGCCATCCAGGTGTACAATCATGGCGAGTATGGCCGTAACTACGGTTATCCTGGGTGGATCGTTGCCAGCGGCTTTTAGCAAATGGGAAATAATGGGATCAAAGGTGCCGGCATCCATCAGTATACCAAAGAAGAGAATAGCAAAGATGAACATGACGGCTGTGGTAGAAATAGTTTTAATGCCCTCTGTAATGAAAGTAAGTATCTCCGCAGTAAACCCTCCCATCAGGGCTGTAACAATAGGTACCACAATGAGGGCCACTACTGGTGACACCATTTTCCCCATGACCAGAATCAACAGAAGTATAATCGTTAGAAGCCCTAAAAAAGCCAGCATACGTAAATTGTAGATGTGAAAATTTGAAAATTATACTTTGCTCATCATTGTAGCATTGTTTCTACAAACTGCTTTTGTTGATTTGCTTAAACTCTCATAAAGGCGAGTTTAATCTTGCAAAAAGGTCAGCAAATGTCAGGAATGACTGACTTTATCAGCCTTTCATTTCTTCCAGTTTCCCTTCCAGAATCAATCTGGGTTCTTTGCTGTTTCTGGCTTTGGTATCTACACTATTCATAAATTCCATCCGTACGGTGTCTTTTTCAAAGTGGCAAGTGACTATATCAGAATGAGGCGTTTCATAGAAATTCCAGGTCATCACGAATGTATCCGGGTCTTTCCAGGTGCCTACAGCGGCCACTTTTACTTTAGCGGTATCCATTGTATTTTTCAAGGGTACAAACTTGGGCGGATCACCGGGCATCTGGGTTTCGCCTTTTTCCCAGTGGTTGAAGCCACAAACAATGGTATGTTCGCCTTTGGTATCTTTTACTGTAAAGGTGCAGCTGTTCTTGCGGAAAGTGAAAGAGGCTTTTTCCAGGTTAAGTGTATTTTCTTTTAGCTTATACGTTTTGCCTGACAAGGTAGACGCAAGGGAAGAAGCAGGCGCAGCTACTGGTGGAAGCAAGGTAAGGGTAGCTAGTTTCTGTTTCAGCATTGTATGGCTTTTCGCATCCTGGGACAGTGGTCCTTTAGTCATGTTAGGCAGCAAAATTTCCCATACTTGTGTCATGATGGCTTGCATGTCGTGCGTTTCGCTGGTGATAGCAATCACTGCATCCTGGTCTGGCATCACCAGGCAATATTGGCCCATCGCTCCATCTCCCCGGTAGGCATTGTGCCGGCACCGCCAGAACTGGTAGCCATAGCCCTGGTTCCACTCGTGCTCGGTGGTTTTGCCGGTAAGGGGCGCATTGGGTACCTGGAACGAAGTCGCTTCTTCGATCCATTTGGCAGGTAAGAGTTGTTTACCATTCCAGCTTCCTTTTTGGAGATATAACTGGCCAAACTTGGCAATATCTTCTGTAGTAAGCCGTAGCCCAAAACCGCCGGTATCTATGCCATCCGGATCTGTTTCCCAATCGGCACCTTTTATGTCAAGCGGTTTAAATAGCTGGGGTGTCAGGTAGTTTAGTAAGCTCGTTTGCGTGACTTTATTCAAAATGGCCGACAGCATATAGGTAGCTCCAGTATTGTACAGGAAGTGGGTGCCCGGTTCCCGTTCTACCGGCAGGGACAAGAAACGTTTTACCCAGCAGCATTCTGTTTCTCCCAGCAGCGGCCCTATGGTATCTTTCTCATGCCCTGTCGTCATCGTGAGCAGGTCTTTGATGCGCATGGCTGCCAGGTTCTGACTTACCGCGGCTGGTTTCTCCTCCGGAAAAAAGGAGATTACTTTGTCTTCTACGGTTAACCGCCCTTCGGCTACGGCAAAGCCAATGGCCGTAGAGGTAAAACTTTTGCTTAGAGAGAAAAGGGTGTGTTTCAAATCGGCTTTATAGGGGTCCCACCATCCTTCGGCTATCACTTTGCCATGCCGTACAATCATCAGGCTATGCAAACCCAGATTAGCTTTCTCCACTGCCTCTATAAAAGCCAGGATATGTTTGGAGGATAATCCTTGTAGTTCTGGAATGCTGCGGGCCAGGCCACTGGTTCTTTTTAGGTCACTGGCATAAGCGGAGGGGAGCCATGCAGTTAGGCCCACTACGGCTGTTCCTGCACTTAGCTGTTTGAGGAAATCTCTACGGGTTAGGGTCATGGGGTTGTAAAGAGTTTTTTGAAGAAAATGTTGACTAAACTAGATAGTTTTGACCGTGTCTTCTTACTTTTTTATTCACAATCAAATAATTTTCAAAGGTGTTCATGAATGCTTCGCATGTGTCATTGCCACAAAAAAGTAACAAAAAAGGTCTAGGAAAAACAACGCTTCCCCGCTCTTGGCCTACACATGGCCTGCAGTTTTTCCAGGCCAACACATAAAGACTTTATGTTTTATTGAAATCTAGCATTCATCAAAAATTAATGCTAATAAACCGACAACAGCCTTTGCAAAAGACGCCTTATAGAATCTTTGGCACTGGGAGTAGGTTTGTGCGGATTCTATACAGCGGTGTTGCAAAGGCGTGGCCTGCCCGGCCACGAGGGCAAAGATTACTAAAATTTACTACTCAATAGTTGCATAAAGATTAATCATATAGATTTTGCTGACTACTTACCAATGACCACTGACTATTGCTGCCTATTCATTTTCTCTGAAATAAAATCCAGGGCTGCCTCGTCTGGTAATGTAGTGGCTCCCGGTTTATCACCTAGTATCATGATCTGTTTGTCTTTGGTGGTATAGGCAGGCCACTGAGGCAGACCTTTACCATTGGGATTGCCAGACTTAATAAAGTTTACCCAGTACGAAGACATACTGTTAGCCAGTTCACGGTCTACGGGTTGCCAGGGCCGGTTTACGAATTTTAGGTTGTCATACGCATACGGTACTTCTCCAGTATGAAAGGCACCGAATTTTACATATTCTCCGGTAGCCGGCACTTTTCGGGTAAAGCGGTACACATATACTGGCAATTTTCCCTGCTTGCTTTGTACATTGGCCCAGGTATAATTCTGCACGCCAAAAATCATATCTCTGGACAGGTTCAGTTGAGAAACAGCCGCTACGGAATCAGTGGTGGCCGGGTAATGCTTCAGGAATGTACTGGTTTCTGTGCCGTATTGTGTTTCTGCTTCTTTCCGGAACTCATCTGCATTTTTGATGGGTCCGAATACCAAGCCCTCATTCTCATTCCACCCGGTCAATAGGGCTACATTATTCTGTTTGTTTGTGGCAAAGATGTTAGCAATGGCATCTGGCAGCACATAACCATCCACGATAACTCCACGCATACCCTGGGATTTCTGCATCAGTTCCTGGGCCGTTATACTGCGAAGTTCTTTAATGGAAGAAGCATTGACCGATTGTGCGAATTTTACTCCGTTTTCCTCCGCTTGTTGCAGGCTTACTGTACCTCTGGAAAAATTAGCTCCACTTTGGGCAATGGCTTTCTGAAACAGAGCTGCGGTTAATGGGGAGGCAACCAGGGCATTTACACTCATGGAGCCGGCCGATTGTCCGGCGATGGTTACATTCTTTGGATCTCCCCCGAAAGCGGCAATGTTTTTCTGTACCCATTGTAAAGCCGCAATCTGGTCCATCAATCCATAATTTCCGGAAGCATTCTTCCCAGATTCTTTCGTAAGTTCCGGATGCGCCAGAAAACCAAATACCCCTACCCGGTAGTTAATGCTGACAAACACAATTCCTTTTTTTGCCAAGGCTTCTCCGTCGTAAATTGGTACGGCACTGCCGCCACTATTAAAGCCACCTCCATAAATCCATACCAACACCGGCCGTTTTTCTATTGCTGTTTTGGCCCCAGTCCACACGTTCAGGTACAAACAATCTTCGCTGATAGGTTCTTTGGGAATAAGAAATTCTTCGGACCACATACTGAAGGGAGCCGGACTGGCTTGCATCGGGCTTGCGCTGAATGCCTCACATTTTTTTACACCCGTCCAGGGTTTTACTGGTTGTGGGGCTTTCCAGCGGAGATCTCCTACTGGCGGGGCTGCAAAAGGGATACCTCTGAAAATCTGTATAGTACCATCTGTATTTTTGGTGCCGGAAACCAGGCCGGCGTCTGTTTTAACCGTTGCAAGATCGGCCGTTGTAGGCGTAAAGGATACAAAGCCCATCACCGCTACAAAAGCCATAAAGAACAACCGGAGAGAGAATTGCATAGAAGTGTAAGTTGGGTAGAAAATGTAAAATGAACTCACCTCTAGTTGCCTACTGATGAGTTCTTTTACTGGTTAATATGCTATAATTTGTTTCCGGAAGCTACCTGCAGCAACTCCTGATCGTGGTGACTTTTCACCTGGCACTGGGTATCGAATATCATGTTGGCACCATTCTGAGCCGTATACTTTGGCCATGCGGGTAAGCCTTTATGATTCGGATCGCCGGTTTTGGCAAAGTTGATCCAGGCTATACTCATGTTGGCAGCCAGGGCATGTGCTTCTTTTCCGCCTCCTGTCATTTCTTCGCAACGGGCAATGTTGTCAAACACAAACGGAAGTTCCATGCAGTGTATCGATTTGTACATACCATCCATTACCGGGGATGCCCAGGTGAACAAATACATATACACTGGCGCCGCCCCTGGTACAGCAGACTTTTCATTGGCTTGCTTGATAGCTAGGGACCGGAAGTTGATATCAATATTGGCGTAGTCGGTAGGAGCAGTGGTTTCCGGATAGGCCTTTTTTACAGCTGCTACATACGCATCGGTATTGTTGCCATATCTTTTTTGCAGGTCTGTTTTGGCTGCATCCATGGTAGCTAAATTCCGTACAGCCGGATTGAATGGACCAAATTCTGTTTTAGTAGAACCTACCAGCAGCGGTATGTTTTTAGAAAGCTCTATTGCTGCAGGTTCCGTAGGCTGATAAGGCAGAAAACTTCCATCCAGAACAGGTCCCCAGCTTAATCCAAAGCCTCCTACTGGTTTGCCTTGTGCTTTTAAATCATCCTGCACTTTCCGCATGGCTTTTTTGCCGGCAGCCGCTAGGCGTTCATAAGATATGTTTTGCAGGGAATCAATTTGAGAAGGTTGTAATTTCAACTCTTCCAGCAAGGCGGCACTTACTTGTTTGGCTAAAGAAGCTTCGGTAAAGTTAGTAATATAACTGCCGCTTTGCACAATGGCTTTATGGAATAATCCTTTGGCAGATGGAGCATTCATCAGCGACGTTACTTTGCCGCCGCCCCCAGACTGACCGAAAATGGTTACATTCGCAGGGTCTCCGCCAAAATTAGCAATATTTGCTTTTACCCATTCCAGGGAGGCTACCAGATCCATCAAACCGGCATTGGCAGACGATTTGTATTTATCTCCATAAGCAGATAGATCCAGAAAACCCAGTATGTTCAGGCGGTGGTTTACTGTAACCATTACTACATCTCCTCTTTTTGCCAGATTTTCTCCATCATAGGAAGGTAATTCCACAGAGGAGCCTCCTGTAAATCCACCACCATGGAACCATACCATTACGGGGCGTTTTTTGCCATCATTCACCTTTTGTGTCCATACATTCAGGGTCAGGCAATTTTCATTGGTATAACCCCAGTTGTGCTGAAAAGGAAACTCTATTTCATCATATACAGTGGTGGTAGGGTCTGTTGGGGAGACCGGGCCATAGGTCATTGAACTGCGGATGCCTTCCCAGGTGTCTGGTTTGGAGGGTGCCATAAACCGCTCTGCTTTGCCATAAGGAATGCCTTTAAAGGTATGCGTACCATTGTGAATGTAGCCGCGTACCTTACCATAGTTTGTTTGGACAACGGCTATATCCTTACCAGCCATAATAGGAGTTGTGGAAGCCGCAGATGGGGTTTTGCTTTGGCTCCATACCAGTGCAGGCAGGAGTAGCAGGAGTAGAGATAAAAGGGACAGTTTATGAGTCATAAATGGGTTTGGGTTAAGGTTTAGTGTTATTTAGGCTCTTTGAATAGTATTAGTTCTGTTAAGCAATTTTTTCCTATTTAATTGATGGATATTCAAATATTTAAATTCTGTTCTTATCGATACTGTCTTTTACTTTTTTGTCATTGCCACAAAAAAGTAACAAAAAAGGTCTAGAAAAAATAATGCTTCCACGCACAGTGCCCACGCTTACCCCGCTATTTTTTCGGGTCCACGCTCAAGGATTTTTTTAATTTGACAGTTTAGTGAAAAGCACATGTGAGAATTACTCAGGCTATTGAATAGCTACTCCATTTGCCTTTAGTATTTTGTGAAAGAACAGGACCTGGTAGGGGAGGGCATTTTCCCAGTATTCCCAGGTATGCGCTCCCGGCCGTTCAATGTAATCATGCGGTACCTGGCTGGCTACTAGTTTTTGATGCAGGTCCCGGTTCGTATCAATCAGAAAGTCGTCTACGCCACAATCAAAAATTAGCTTCAAGCCACTCGTTTTAAATTCGTTTACCCGGCCAACGGCGGTGTATTCCGGATAAGGGTTAGTGGCATCTTGTGGAGGCCCTAATAATTTGGCAAAGTTTTCAGCACGTAACTTTGCAAAATCGGCCGGTACTTTCCAGGTGGCCGTGTTAATGTTCATGACGCCACTCATGCTTCCGGCAGCACAGTACAGTTCCGGATGGCGGGTAGAGATATACATCGCCCCGTGGCCACCCATGGATAAGCCGGCAATTACCCGTCCGTTACGCTCTTTAATGGTCTTATAAGTAGCCTCTATTTTCTCTATCAGTTCTTTGGAAATAAAGGTTTCGTACTGGCTCGTTTTATCCAGTGGACTATCAAAATAATAACTGGTAGGCCCGCCATCTGGCGTTACAATCAGGATGTTGTATTGATCTGCCAGCCGGTGTAGTAATTGTTTGTCGGGAGTTTTGCTAAGCCAGTCGCGGTAACTGCCGGTGCCCCCATGCAGCAGATATAATACCGGAAAAGGCTTTTTTGCTTTCTTATAGCTATCTGGTATAATTACCGCTGCCCGGATGTTTTTCTGCATAGCGGTACTGGCTATAT
This sequence comes from Rhodocytophaga aerolata, assembly GCF_030503435.1. Taxonomy (GTDB): domain Bacteria; phylum Bacteroidota; class Bacteroidia; order Cytophagales; family 172606-1; genus Rhodocytophaga; species Rhodocytophaga aerolata. Next base: position 1,053,655 of record NZ_JAUKPO010000001.1, on the reverse strand, counting down.
CCAGGGTATCTACTTTGGCAGCAAGCGAACAAAGGTTTGTAGTCAGGCTAAGAAAGGCGAAAAAAATAAGTTTAGGGAACAGGTTCATAGCAGAATGTAAAATAGTTAAAAAGGCTTACCGGAATAACAAAGGAGCAAATGTATACAAGTTGTCCCGCCAGGCCAGGAATGTATGACCACCAGGCACCTCAATATATTTGTATTTGATGCCATATTTATCGAAAAGGGCCATCGTATTCTTGTTGTTCTGGTAAGCTATGTCCTTCTCGCCACCCATAGCAATCCAGAACAGTTTCCACTGATTTATTTTCGGATTTTTCAGCACACTGGTGTATTTTTTCTCCAGTTCTTCTAAAACCGGGGGAAAGTAACCAGTACTTAAAGGCAGTACATAACTGAATTTATCTGGGTTGAACAAGGCAATATTCATTGTTTGGATACCACCCATCGATAAACCAGCCAGTGCCCGGTGCTCCCGCTTGGCAGATACCCGGTAGTTCTTTTCTACATAGGGAATAATATCAGACAGAAAATCTTTGGCAAAAGGGTCTTGATCTGGTCCGGCACCCATCGCAGGTCCTTTGCCAGGCACATGTCCGGCAGGCATAACTACTATCATGGGTTTCATTTTGCCTTCTGCCAGTAAATTATCCAGAATAAAATTAGCCCTGCCTACCGTAGTCCAGGAAGCATCGTTATCCCCTCCGCCATGTAAGAGATACAGCACTGGCAAAGCTTCTTTCAGTTGGTCATACCCTGGAGGGGTATAAATATGCATCCGGCGGGTATCGCTTAAAGAAGAAGAGTAATACCACACCGATTCTACCCTGCCATGCGGTACGTTTTTAACTGCCAGATAAGCTGTTTCCTTGCCGGGCACTTCCACAATATTGGATATGCCATTCTGACTTTCTTTGAACTTCGCATTTTTCGGGTCAAAGGTTTTTACACCATCCACATTAAGGTCGTAGGTATATACATTAGGAGCTAGCGGGCCTAAGGTATGCGTCCATACACCTTTTTCATCCTTTACCAGTTTTACTGGTGTATATGTGGGTAGCAGATCGCCCATAAGCGTAACTTCACTGGCTTTGGGTGCATAGATGCTGATAGTTAGCCGGTTATCCGGCAGTATTCTCGGAGAAACCAGGGTGTCATTTGGTGTAGGTGTACGTCCGGGAAATTGCTGTGCCTGTGCTATACTTCCGGACAGCAAGGTGGCTAAAAGAGCAAAGAGATATCTGTTCAGCATTATTTCTATTATACATTAAGGAATAACTACGCTGTTTGATTTCAAGATTTTGTTGAAAAACAACACATGGTAGGGCAGGGAGTTTTCCCAGTAATCCCAAGTATGGCCACCCGGACGTTCCGTATAGTCGTGCGTTACTTTATTATACACCAGCCGACGATGCAGTTCCCGGTTTGGCTCAATCAGAAAATCATCTACCCCACAATCAATAATCAGCTTCACATCGTTGGCTTTTATCTGATCGGCCATGTTTACTACAGAGTGAGCGGCATACTGATCGGGCTTGCCACCTTGTGGTCCTAAAATGCGCTCAAATCCTGGCTTGATTCGTTCAGCGAATTCTGGGTCTATCCGCCAGTTGGCCGGATTTAAATCCAGGGCGCCACTCATGCTGCCAGCGGCGCAGAAAAGGTCCGGGTTGCGGGTGGCCAGATACAAAGCCCCATGCCCGCCCATACTCAATCCGGTAATTACCCGTCCATTGCGGCTGCGGATGGTGCGGTAGGTATCATCAATTTTGGTAATTACCTCTTTCGTAATATAGGTCTCAAACAGGTTATCTTTTTGAAAGGGGCTATCTAAATAGCCTCCCAGTTTTTCTCCTTCTGGCGTTACAATAATGAGGTTATATTGATCTGCCAGTTTGTGTAGCAGTTGTTTGTCCGGGGTTTGTTTAAGCCAGTCGCTGAACTGTCCGCCTCCACCATGCAACAGGTATAATACAGGGTAGGTACCTTTACTTTTTGCATAGGAATCTGGCAGTACTATGGCCGCCCGGTAATTCTTTTTCATGGCGGTGCTGGGAATATTCAAGGTATCTACTCTGGCAGCAAAGGAAGAAATGGTGGAGCTTAACAAGGTAACTAGAAAAACAGTATAGAAGAACTTCATAGGGAAATTAATAGGATTAATGAATTGAATGAAGGTAAACCTGCCAGGTAGCTAGCCGGGCAGGTTTACACAGTTAAAAAAGTGTTTACCAGTTTATAGAGCTAATTGTATTTTTTTTAAAAGAGTAGTGCATGAGCATGTAAAGCGGACTATGGACCTAACTCTATATTGTCTCTTCATTTAAATTAGGCCTAAAAGATTAAACTTAGCCCTTATTGATAGCTTCTCTTACTTTCTTTATTAACAATGTGTTTTATTTTTAAAGGAGTTAATGAATCTTCGATGTGCCATTGCTGCAAAGAAAGGGGCAAAGCGCATGCTTTGAGCCAGCCTGTGCCATGCAAATCAACATCTAGAAAAAACAATGCTTCCCCGCTCACGCCCAACACAAAGCCCGCTGTTTTTTCAAGCCTGCGCTCATGGAATAATTTGTTTTATCAAAAGTGACAAAGTAGAGCTAACTAGTTCAACAGAAGTAACTCTTATAGTGCCAACGTATCATTTCTCTTAACATCGAACTGCCAGATTTTACTAGGATGTATAACCTACTTCTACTGACTTCCTCGTTCAATAATAGGTATTCCTTAGTCAATACTCATTATTCAATGGCTCCCTATTTTCCGGCTGTTTGTTCGAGGAACTGGTAGCGGGCGCGGGTCTGGTCAGGTTTAGCCTGGCTGGTTACATCAATCTGCATTACCTGTACCTCATTTCCTTTAATAGCAGGCCATTGCGGCAGGCCAGAACCATTCGGATTACCAGTTTTGATGAAGTTAGCAAAGTAGGCTTGCATGGTTTCCGATACTTTATAGTCTTCTGGAGTCCAGGCGTATACTTTGTTGTAGGGCAAATTTCCCATGGCATATTCAATTTCCGCTGAGTGTACAGCACCCCGGGCAGGAGGCATTTTAATAGCATTGGCATCAGACCCTTTTACTACCCCGCCAGCCAGTCCAGGAGCTGCATCACCCATTTCGGCTGTCATGGCCGGACGGGGACGGGTATAATAATAGCGGTATGTTGGTTTGTTGCTGTTTTTGCTGTGTACATCTACCCATTTCCAGGTGCTGTAACCAATAAACCGGTCGCCAGCCAGATCCGTAGCGGCTTGCATAACTTCTTCTTCAGTGGAGGCAGGGTATAGTTTTAACACTTCCTGCGCTTTATCACCATATAATTCTTGTACTGCTGCGGTATAATTCTCTTTCGTGGGTGCTTCTTTTCCTAAAATAGACTGGGCTCCCATTTCCTCTGAGTTCCAACCGGCCAGTAAGGGTACTTTTGCTTGTTCGCCAGCTGCAAAAATTTCGGCAGGAGATTTCAGGAAGAAATAGCCATCTACAATGGGCCAGAACCAGGGAATACCAGGCTTAGCTGTAGCTTCCAGCAGTTGTTCGGCAGGCATTGCCCGTAAATCGGCGAGTGACTTGGCTTCTACCGCTTTAGCAAAGTTTACACCCATTTCTTCGCCTTGCTTTAGGGAAGGCATAGGCTGTAAAGAGATCATAGAACCACTTTCGCCAATGGCCCCGGCAATCAGATTTTTAGACAGCGGAGAGGCCATCTGGGCGCTTACACTCATGGAACCGGCAGATTCCCCGGCAATAGTTACTTTCTTCGGATCACCACCGAAGGCGGCAATGTTCTGTTGCACCCATTTTAAGGCAGCCGCCTGATCGAGTAACCCATAATTACCAGAAGCATTCTTACCTGATTCTTTGGTGAGTTCCGGGTGGGCCAAAAATCCGAATAAGCCCAGGCGGTAGTTTACGGTAAGGGCTACAATGCCTTTCTGTGCCATGCTTTCCCCGTCGTACCGGCTTTCAGACCCATCGCCGGCTACAAATCCGCCGCCATAAAAATAGACCAATACTGGCAATTTCTCATTGGCCGACCTGGCAGGTGTCCATACATTCAGGTACAGGCAATCTTCACTCATGCCATTAGAGCGGAAACCCATATCACCAAAGATAGCCCGTTGCATGGCTCTGGGACCAAACTTATCGGCTTTGCGTACTCCTTGCCAATTCTTGGCTGGCTGCGGCTCTTTCCAGCGTAAGTCACCTACCGGAGGCTGGGCAAAAGGCACGCCTTTAAAAGAAACTACGCCACTTTTTTCAGCAGTTCCTTCCAGCATTCCATTCGCTGTTTTTACTTGCTTCATCCCTGTGGCAGCATTGTTTTTAGATTGAGCTTCTGCTGTAGATGAAAGTAAGGTAGCCATAAAAAGCAGAAAAATAAGCGTTTTCATAAAGTAATTAATAGGTTTAGGATACTAGTCTTTGTATATTATTTAATAAATCAACTATATTTTAGTAAAATAAAATGTCATTGTCGCACAGTGGAACAATAATATCGATTAATTCTTGAATAAGCAAATTTAATGTTGCATTTTGCGACAATAGTATTTCATATACCCCTAAGTGCAGCTACAAATGTTGGAAAGGATGCGTAAACAAACCACTCCCGATAATCAATTGCAGGTGGATCACCCCGATGGGTCAGGTTATCTACCTGGCCTGGCCATTGATATGGTTATTTTTGGTTTTCATGAAAAGCAGTTGAAGGTATTATTGCTGGAATACCAGAATACGAATCTGCTTGGGTTACCGGCCGGCTTTATTAAGGAGAAAGAAAATTTAAATGAGGCAGCTAAACGGGCGTTGACTCACCGGACCGGCCTGCACAATATTTACCTGGAGCAGTATTATGTATTTGGCGATTATTCCCGTTTTGACCCGGAGCCCCTCCGGAAGATTCTGAAGAGCAAAGGGATGAATCCGGGAGATGATCACTGGTTACTCAAAAGATTTGTTTCGGTAGGCTTTTATGCACTCGTTGATTTTACAAAAGCCGTACCCAGTCCCGACCTGCTCTCCGAACGCTGTGACTGGTACGACCTAGCCAATTTACCCCCCCTCATGCTGGACCACCAGGCCATGATAGAAAAAGCCCTGGAAACACTCCGGGCTAACCTGGACCGGAAACTGATCGGGTTTAATTTGTTGCCGGAAACATTCACTATGGGCGATTTACAGAGTTTGTATGAAACCATATTGGGCGAAAAGCTGAACCGGACTAGTTTTCAGCGCAAAATACTAAGCCTGGATATTCTGGAACGACTGGAAAAAAAATGGACTGGTGGTGCGCACAAAGCCCCTTATCTCTACCGTTTCCGGCAAAGCAGAGAAGTAGCTGTGCCAGAAAAAAGCTTCCTATAACAGTTTCCTTAAATTAAGTTGGTTGATGAACCTCCAAACCTGTTAGGTTTTCAAAACCTAACAGGTTTGGAGACGAAGGAGGCTTTGCTCACTAGTCAGGGATTTTCTATATTACTAAAGCAATTACTTTAATGAGTAGTTGTGTATGTTTGGATGTTGGGCGTCAGCCATAAAATAAAATGATGACCAAGAAGAGATCAATATTTTTAATATTAGCATTGATTACACTCGGGATATATGGGCTAAACATATATAGAGTTCGGAATACACCGTTGGATTGTAAAGTTGAAACAATCTATTTAGACAATATGAATGATCTGGCATCAGAAAAGAGTATAAAATTTGAGACAAAAGGATCAATTACAGGAATTGAGATATGGGCTGATGGAGAAATTCATGGAACAGGCATATTAACAATTGGATATAATGACTCTACAGCATATAGGGCGATTAAATTAGATTCAGGAAGAGTAGATATAAAACATAAGAGCGATTGGTATTCGGATATTTGTTATATAAGCTTTACGCCAACATCAAAAACAAAAGGACAGATTGAAATTAGTTGTAATTTTATAGGCGATTAAACCCCGAACCCACAACATCAAACATGACCGGTCAACAGCCTGCTCCACCACAGAGCCTACGCATGGAGCCACGCCGCCGGGTGGCTTTAGTAGATTACCTATAATAAACAAGCACAAAGATGAAACCGAGGATTTGCTATACGGTTTGGTTTAGTCAACGTAACAGAAGTACCCTTCTTTGTGAGGGATTAACAGCTACCGGGATAGCAGGCAAACCCGCAGAGCTGTTGGAATTACCGCCAGCTACCTCATTGCTCGACTTTTATCAGGTTAATGATTACGCAGCGCTACAAGCTAAACTTTGGCAGCAGAGAATGACTGAAAATGGCGTGTTTGGCATGAAGGCCAACGCGCCCAGAAAGGAAAGTGATCCAATTATTGGCCAGTTAGCCAAACTATCCGGTCTCAAGGTAGCGGCTCCTACCCCGTATGCTGTATGGGAAAACGCCTTTCCAAACGGCAAGCATATTTTTCTTACTCGTAGAAATAAAATCAGGCAGGCAGTTTCGTGGTGGAAAGCTATTGTTACCGGGCAGTGGCATTTAGAAAAGGGAGGCGAGAGAAAAGTAGACAGCCAGGTTATAAGCCAACACTATAATTTTGAAGCAATAAAGCATTTGCTGTTAGAAATTAGCCTGCGGGAAAGTAAAATTCAAGCCTTTTTAGAAGAAGGAAATATCGTACCTCTCACAGTAGTATATGAGGATTTTGTTAAGCAATACCAACAGAGTATACGGAGTGTAATTGATTTCTTAGGCATTACTGATACACAGTATCCTATTAAAGAGCCTCACTATGAAAGGCTTGCTGATGAACTTTCCGATCAATGGGTAGAAAGATTCCGGATTCAACTGCAAAAGGATTGGAAAAATGTAATTTGGTGAGTAAAGCAGCAGGTAACAACAAATACATCCTACACTATGGAATAGTAGAGCAAACCCAAGCTTGAAGCAAACATATGCGTGGGGGCACGTTCATAGCTGCTGAACGATCCTATATAAGTATTTTACTATTTCAAACAATTACTAATCCTGGTTATGCTGAAACAAACAAGTAATTTAAATGAAGAAGTGACCCGGTTTGTAGATGGCCTTGACCATCCATTACAAAAGGAGATAACGCAACTCCGGCAAGCTATTTTGAATGCAAATACCGGACTAACCGAGAACATTAAGTGGAATGGGCCGAATTACTGTTTCCATGGGGAAGATAGGATAACCATGCGAATACAGCCACCCAAACAAATTCAGCTTATTTTCCATCGGGGAGCTAAGGTTCTGGAACAACCTAACGAGAAGTTAGTTAATGACCGTTCCGGACTCTTAACATGGAAAACCAATGACCGGGCTATTGCTGCTTTTAAGAACATGGAGCAAATTCTTGCAAGCAAACAGGCACTATCTACACTTATAAATGATTGGGTAGTAGCCGCCAGGTAACATTTTGGTAATTACTACAACAAACAATCCCGGCAGGTAACCGGGATTGTTTGGTATAAAGTATGTAGAAAGTTAATTATTGCCACCGGCCCGGTTTAGTTCTTCCAGGTTGGAATTGCGGTTTTTCATCTCAAAAGAAGCTCCTTTGGTGAAGCGGTACCGCAGGCTTAACCGTACACTCTGAGAACCAAAATACTGGTTAAACTCATTGATGTTGCCATTGTAATTAGCTGCGCCTATCACTCTGCGGGTTTTGAAGATATCGGTCACATTCAGGGCTACCTCCACTTTGTCTTTCATATAAGAACGTTTTACGCCGGCATCTACCCACCACATGGGGGAAATCTTATACAAGCCGTAGGCTACCGGGCCCTGGTATCCGGCATTAATCTCCATCAATACATTTTTAGGCAGTTTAATATTCTGGGTAGACTGAGCATAGTAAAAAAGCTGCTCATTGCGCAGGGTTTGTCCCTGTTGTACTACACTGAAATCCTGGTAAGCCACGGTCAGGTTGTTATTCATTTCCCAGTTCTTAGTGATTTTAAAAGGCATGACTAAGTTGGCATTCAGGTTTTTAAATTTTTCTACATTGCTTTGCTGGAAAATGGTTTTTTTGGTTTCTATAAACTGCTCCGGAATCTCGGCTATAAAATCGGTAGTGAGGGCATAACCCACTGTCAGAATATAACTGGATTTCAGCGTCTGGGTTACCTCAAAGGAGTTGGTATAGGCTGGCCGCAAATTGGGGTTGCCTTGCGCATAGGTATAAGGGTCTAGGTAGAACACAAAAGGGTTCATGCTTTCGTAATCCGGGCGGCTGATCCGGCGGCTGTAGTTATAGGAAATCTGGTAGTTTTTGGAGATTTTATGCAACAGGAACACGCTCGGGAACAGGTTGAGGTAGTTACGGGTAAAGGTGGTATTCGTGGTTTTTAAATTACCTTTGCCTACCGTTTTTTCGGCCCGTAAGCCACTCTGCAAGCTCCATTTTTCGCTCAGCTTGGTATTGAAGTTGGCATAGGCTGCATAAATATTTTCCTCATAAATGAAATGGCTGGTCCGGCTGATATCCGGGATACGGGCAGTTTCGGTATCGGTAAAGAACATCAGGTTGTTGTCCGAGATCACATGGCTTGCTTTCGCACCCAGTTCCAGCTTGGTATCTTTCGTAAAGGGTTTGGTAAAATCGGTTTTCACAGAAAGAATGTTATAATTACTGGGATTATCGCTGCTTAACAGGTCCAGTCTGGGGGGGAAATCACCATTGACTTGCTCATATTGATTAATAAACCTGGAATCAGTCCGGTCACTGATCATCACATAGTCTACATCGGCAGAAAGGGTAGTACCGGCTGTATCCAGTTTCCCTAAATAATGTACATTAAAACTGCGGTTGGAAAAAGGGCCTTGCATGAGGTTGGTTGCCGTAATCAGCGAATCTTGAGCCGGGTTACCGTTACTTTGGAATGTAACGTTTGCAAATTCCCCGTCAAACCTCTGGTAATACAGGTTGGCTGTAGCGCCTATGCTATGTTTATCGGTAATATCAAAATCGGTACCCAGGCGGATAGAGGGCGCTACCCGCATATCTTCTTGCCGGCCAGTCATCAGGAAGCGGGTAGAAATTCCGGGCTCGTTGAACTCACGGGTAAATACAGCATCGCGGTAGAAAGGACGACGGGAAAGATCTACTGTAACAAATGAACTCGACTTTCCTTTTTTGTAATTAATAGTGGCACCACCAGAATAACCCGCCATGCCATTGTACTGGCTGCTCACATTAATGCTTCCATTTAAGCCAGTCATGGTGTTTTTCTTTAAGTTGATATTCAGAATACCGGCTGTGCCTTCTGCATCGTATTTGGCCGAGGGATTGGTAATGATCTCAATATCTTTCAGGTTTTCGGCAGACATGCCCTGAAGAAAGGTCTGTAGTTCTTTGCCAGACAAAAAGGTAAGCTTGCCGTCTATCATAATGCGGATGCCTCCTTTGCCGTTTAGCTGAATATTGCCATCCTGGTCTATAAATACACCTGGCGATTTGGCTAATACTTCATAGGCTGTATTTCCGGCTGCTAAGGCTGTACCTTCCACACTTACCACCAGCTTATCGGCATGGCTGACAACCGTAGGCCGCAACGATTGTACGGTTACTTCATTGAGCACTTTGGTGTCTTGTTTCAACGTAATTTTGCCAAAGTCTTTAGAAAAACCAGGGCTATCTACTTCCAGAGGCAGGTTTACTTCGGTAAAACCAATTACACTTACGCGGAGTGTATACTTGCCGGAGGCAGGTGTTTTCAGTTCAAATTTGCCGGCATCATCCGATACACCGCCGGTAACTAATTTGGCGTCGGCGGCTTGCAGAATGGCAACCGTAGCATAACTTAATGCTGCGCCTTTATCGTCTATTACGATTCCCGAAAGCTTTCCTGCCTCCTGACTAAACCCTGCTCCAGCCGATAGGATACATAAAAAAAGGAAAACAATTCGATAACTATTTTTCATGGATACGTAGGTTAAAATACTAATGTGATGAATTAAAAGGTATTCTAGGTGATTGGTTTACTGTGTTTCTAAAAGCGCATACAGGTTGTATTTTCCAAAAAAAACGTATCTCTAAAGAAGTATTTTAGCCTGTATGCCTGTCGAAATTCTATTTAAGTTGCCTTGCCATTTCTCAATAAATCTGCCTTATCTGTAAAGTATTGATTGTTAGTTATTTTGTTATTCTTATGGATTGCTTATATCTTAACAACTGTCCGTTATCGTACACTTTTTGTGCGGGAGTGGACAATCGCATGATTAAAATTACGGAACAGGATAGAGGGAGTACACACTTGTTTGATGAGTGGTTGAAACACTATATAAAATCTGCCAGTTTCCAGGATGTAGCAACAGTAAAGATTTGTTAATGGCTGTTTTATTTACCAGGTATGCATTGTTAGGTCTACCATGGACACTAGTATGTCCTAACCTCTGGCGTCGGTGCCTGTTTTTCTGATGCAATGCTGAATGAAAGCTGAATAGCGAAGTAAGCACAATAAAAAGGGTTAACCTGACTTACTATTGTTTTGCGTACAGGTTATTTCTAATTTAACGAACAAACGTTATTCAGGCTTGTCAGAATCAGCAAACTCCCCATGGTAACTATTGCCATATAATTTCCCATGTCTTTACATCAATTTATCCGCCGTTATATAGAAATACCCGATAAAGAGCTAGATGCTTTTGTCTCCCTGTTTAAAAAGAAATCCATTAAAAAGTACCATTACCTTTATAGGGAAGGCGATGTCTGTAATGAACTTATATTTTTGAATAAAGGCTGTTTGCGTTTCTTTTACATGCCCCATGAAGCAGAAATTAGTGTATGGTTTAGCTTTCCATTTACTATTGGTTCCGAAATTCAAAGCTATATTAGTGGCAAGCCTTGTAAATTTTCTGTGCAGGCTATTCAAAATACCGAATATCTGTATCTATCAAAAGCAGCTTTTGTATTGGCTTGCCAGCAGCAACCCCTGTTAAACCTATTCTATAATAAGCTTTGTGAAGAATGTATAGTAGATGTGATAGACCGGCTGATTTCTTTCCAGTCTCAAACGGCCGACCAGCGGTACCTGGAGCTAATGAAAGAGCCAGATTACCTTAAACTGATTCCACAAAAATATTTGGCTTCTTATTTAGGTGTAACCCCTACTTCCTTAAGTAGGCTTAGGAGAAAAATAAGCCTCTTCTAATTTCTTGTCATAAGGCAACTTCTGGCAGAAAGCGGTTTTCTACTTTTGTAGAAAAGGCGTACAAATGAACATACACAACCAGGTTATTGTCATTACTGGCGGGGCCAGTGGTATTGGCTATGCAATTATACAGGAATTGCTAAAAGCTAATACAATTGTGTCACTGGATCGCAATGTGCAAAAAATTAACAGGCTTACAGCAAACCTTAGCCAGGTAACAAGCATACAAGCCGACATAACAGATCCTGAACAGGTATCGCATTCGCTTGAGGTAATTTCTCAAAAATTCGGTAGAATAGATATGCTCATTCATAACGCCGGAAAAGGCAGCTTTGTGGATTTTGCCAAATGCCCAGAGACAGAATTACAGCATGTGCTTAGGCAGGAAATAGAAACCAATTATATGGCACCTGTTTTACTCACCAAAAAAGCGTTATATCTTCTTCAGAAATCCAGACAACCAACCGTTGTATTCCTTACGTCAGGTTTAGCGTATATGCCGGTTGCTAAGTTTGCCGGATACTGTGCAGCCAAAGCAGCTATGCACTTTTTCGCTATGTCTTTGCGTCATCAGTTAAAAGATACACCAATAAAGGTAATAGAAGTATTGCCGCCAACGCTGGATACAGATTTTAATAAAGGACTAGATATTCCTAAAATGTCCCCTGAAACGTTTGCCAACCGGCTTATTAAAATGCTTGCCAAAGGTGAAGAAACCATTACGATCGGGCAATCTGTGGCTTTGGAAAAATTTGCCAGATTTTTTCCTGCCCTAGCTTTCAAAATGTTAAATAAGGACTAACCATTGGATGAACTTTGGGAAACAACATAAACAGAAAAACCGGTTTTAGGGTTAGCTAAAGCCAGTTTTTGGTTGCATTGTTTTCTTTTCAACGGACCATGAACTTACCATAAGGTTTACATATCCGCATCATCCAGATTATCCTGGGTATTTTCTCCGGCTGCTATCACCGGTTTGCCTTCTTCCACTTCCTGTAGTTTGGTCAGCATTTCCTGGCTACGTTGGGCGAACTGTTCTTTTTCATTTTTATCTATAGACTTTGCCTGGGGTAGTTTTTCTCTTAAGGGATCTACCTGCCTGCCGTTTTTCCAGAAGCGGTAGCAGAGGTGCGGTCCGGTGGCCAGGCCAGTGCTGCCAACAAAACCAATGGTTTGCCCCATTTTAACACGAACGCCTCGTTTAACGCCTTTGGCAAATTTAGACATATGCAAATACTGCGTAGTATAGGTATTGTCGTGCTTAATTTTTACATAGTTGCCGTTGCCCCGGTTATAGCCGGCTTCTATTACTACGCCTTCGCCAACACTCCGGATAGGCGTACCCCTGGGAGCAGCGAAATCGGTACCTAAATGTGCCTTGAAACGTTTTTGCACCGGATGAAAGCGCTTTAAGGAGAAACGGGAGCTCACGCGGCTATATTCTAAGGGTTCTTTCAAAAAGGCTTTCTGTAAGCTTTTTCCCTCCTCATCAAAGTATCCGGCCTGTTGGCCTTCCCCGTGATAAATGGCATACATTTCTTTCCCGTTGTGCTCAAATACGGCGGCTTTTACTCTTCCATATCCTACAGGCTTACCCTCCAGTTGCTGCTCTTCATAAATTAATCTGAATTTGTCGCCGGGTTGTACAGCCCCAAAGTTTATTTTCCATGAGTAGATATCGGCAAAGTGGTTGATGAGGCCTGGAGAACAGCCTGCTTCTGCCATAGCTACATAAAGGCTGCTTTGAATGGTACCTGCCAATGTCCGCTCTACGGTTTCCAGTTCTTTTTCTTCCGTGTAAATATGTAGGGAATCGTGCAGGTTGACTACCACATACTCCGTATCACTTGGCTGATAAATAAAATAACGGGCGGTTTGCGCAGAATCATTCTCAACAAGCAAGGTGTACGGTCTGTTTGCCCGGATCTGGCGCAGGTTAAAAACATTTTTAGATTTTTGCCTTAATTCATCCATCTGGGCAGTGCTGATGTTGTGCTTCTGCAAAATATGCGACAGACTCTGCCCGGGTTTAATAGTTTCATTAATTACCAGAAATGAATCGCTGGGAATGCCAAATACGAGGGTAGGTTCTTTTATTTGTGGAACTTCTTCTAATTGCTGTTCTATCACATAGGGTTCGGGAGATAGTACGGTTACGGTTGTAGATTCAGCCGGGGAGAGATAACCAAAAGTAGACAAGATAAAAAAGGATACAGACAAAACCAGGCCACATGCCAGTCCAACCCAAAGTTTACGCATAAGTTAAGAGTTTACCAGAAAAACTAATCTATGTATATGATAACAGCCTGAAGAATTCAGACATATAGGGATTTCACTCTAAGCTAACGCGAAAAAATCCTATTATTGTATGTTATCTCCTAAGTAATGCTTCAATAAGTTACTAAATTCCTGACTGTCAATAGAATCAAAAATGAATAAAATTAGCACGTAGCTTCTGTAAACCCCTAGATTCTATCAGGCTATAAACATACCTGCTAGCTTGCTATACTCATTTCTGAGTGCCTACTAATATCCGGATCATCTCTTTCTGCTCGGTTTGCTTCTGGTCAACAATACCAAAACTGCCTTTGTAATCCCAGGTAGCCCAGGCTATATTGTGTTTTTCCAGCACCGATTTCATGTCTGTATACCATTGCAGCCGTGCTTTTTCAGGAACGGTAGCCAAACATCCCCATTCCCCGCAGTACAGAGGTAAGTTATACTTTTTGGCTACAGCCAGGGGCTTTTGAAAATGGGCTTCTATATCTTCTTTGGTATAGTACAATTTTTTGCTGGATACCGCTTTAGCAACCGGTTCCGGGAGGTTTTTTATATCTTCTTTCTTCACAATCTGACCGGGATAATTTACCGGGCCTTTATAGGCTTTAATGTCCGTCCAGGAAGCCTGGTGGTGGGTAAGCAAAAAAGGCTCATACATATGGAAGCTGAGAATAATATTCGGGTCATTTGAAGGCACGCGTAGCTGGTCAAAGGTATCGGCGCTTTGCCACCTGTTAGAGCCAATAACAATCTTTCTTTCCGGTTCTTGTGCCCGTACCACCGCTACGGCTTTTTCTACCAGCTTGTTCCAGTCTTCCGGATCGTCAGCTACTGGTTCGTTCATCAGCTCGTAGGCCAGGCTGGTTGCCGGATATTTTTTTAGTTCAGCCGACAAGTCACGCCAGCACTGGAAAAACCGTTCCTGGGCAGCAGGTTGTGTCCACAAAGGTTTTTCTTTTTCATTGAAATGATGGGAACGTAAAATATGCAGATCTACAATGGCTTTTAGCTTATTTTGCTGACACCATTCCAGCGCCTGGTGCAACAAACCAAAAGCTTCCTGATCTTTCTTGCCATCTGCTGTCCAGAGTTGTTCTTCATCTACCGGGATGCGCAGGTGATCGAATCCTAAACCGGCCAGGTAAGCTACATCCTTTTTAGTAAAATACTCTTTCCGTTCGGTCCCTCTTTTTGTGCTCTGCGAAAGCCAGTGGCTAATGTTAATTCCCCGCTTGATCGGAAAATCTATGGCGGCTGGTTTTGAGCTTTGCGTTTGTGCCATAGCTGCCGGATTGCCCTGCACGAAAAATAAGCCAGTAAAAAACAGAATAGAAAATAATAGTTTTGCCACCATTAGAAAGCGGGTAAAAGTAGGTTGGTAATATCTGAGCTAAACTTACTGAAAGAACAAGATAGAAACTTGGTTTTGAAATATCAAATCTGTTAAGCTTAGCTGAACCAGACTATGGGTTTTGGATTAGCTTATCACATGGCAATACCGGTTTTGTAATGCTTACACAGCTTGCTATATATAAACCTGTTAGGTTTTCGAAATCTAACAGGTTAGGAAGCCAGGTTACACCTGTTGCTTACATTAAGCTTCCGTTGCCAATACGGCTGTTTGCTGTTCTTTAAAATGATTTAAGCCCCATTCTTTCATACTTTCTATTACCGGAAGCAACGAATGACCTTTGGCTGTTAAAAAATATTCTACTCTGGGTGGAATTTCCGCATAGATTTTTCTCTCAATCAGGCCATCTTCTTCCAGTTCCCGGAGTTGTGAGGTAAGCATTTGTTTACTGATGTTGCGAAGCATCATAGACATTTTGCCAAACCTGTTAATCTTATTGCTAATCAGGTACAAAATTAAAATTTTCCATTTGCCGCCAATAATTTCCATCGTTGTGGTTACCGGACAACGTTCTATATTCTCATAACTTATTTTCTCTACCATGCTGATAATCAATATTAGTCTGTTTTTTGTAACTATATCAGTTTTTTATAACTACTTACAAAAATAAGACTAATTTGTAACTTTGAAGAAAAAAATACTAAGACTATGAAAAAATATGTAATAACAGGTTCCTTAGGAAACATTAGCCGGCCCCTGGTAGAAGGCCTGGTAAAGCAAGGGAAAGAGGTGAAGGTAATCACAAGCAAAGCCAATAAAACACAGGAGATCGAAAAATTAGGTGCCAAAGCGCTGGTAGGCGATGTAAATGACGCTGCTTTTGTAAAAGAGGCATTTAAAGATGCAGAAGTCGTATACACCATGATTCCACCCATCTGGCAAACTAATGACTGGCGGAAAGATATGGACCGGATTGCCGACAATTATATTGGGGCTTTGCAGGGCAGCCAGGTAAAATATGTAGTAAACCTGAGCAGTGTAGGCGCGGATGTAGGCCAGGGCTGCGGCCCGGTAGATGGCCTGTACGATTTTGAGCAGAAACTGAACAAGCTTCAGGGTATCCAGATAAAACACCTGCGGCCAAGTTATTTTTATCATAATTTACTGGCGCAAATACCCATGATTAAAGGTGCCGGCATAATGGGGGGAAATTTTGGTGGCAACGGCACTGTTTTTTTGGTTCATCCGAAAGATATTGCTGCAGCCGCCCTGGAAGAATTGCTGAATCTGAACTTCACCGGGTCGTCGGTACGGTATATTGCCGGAGATGAAAAAAAAGGACAGGAAATAGCCAGCACCCTGGGAAAAGCCATTGGCAAAGACCTGAACTGGGTAGAGTTTACCGATGAGCAGCAACACCAGGGATTAACAGGAGCCGGATTGCCAGAAGCCATTGCCAAGGAATATACAAATATGGGCAATGCCTTGCGCAACGACTTTATGCAGGCAGATTTCCGAAAACACAAACCCACCCTGAGCCCAATAAAATTAGAAGAATTTGCCAACGAGTTTGCTGCTGCCTACAAAGGCTAAGCCTAACAATTTTTAATGGAAGCATGCCGCTAGAATTGATTATCAGTTCATTGAAAAAAGCCTTGTACACGTACAGGGCTTTTTTATTAGCTATGGCAACAAATGTACTTGTCTCTATTCGCTTCTAAGCTATATATAGTATGGTTACCAAAGATATAATACTGGTCTTACTAGCTTACACACAAAAAAACTGCTGCTTTTTGTATCCTTCTGCCAGGTAAAATCAGTAAGTAGACTCGAGTGAGTATAAAACAATCGAATAACGAATGAAAAATCAATCGGATGCGGCTGCACAGCCTGTTAAACAAAGCAGATGGCCGTTATATATTTCTGTAGCCCTGGTGCTATCTCTGGTAGTGGCTTATTTTGTGGTGCCTTCTTTCCAGCAATTCATCAAGGAAGCCTATCAGGTTCTTACCAGTGACGATAAACAACGAATTTCTGAATGGGTAAACCAGTTTGGGTGGATAGGGCCAGTTATTATTGTGGTTGCCATGATTGCCCAGATGTTCTTACTGGTAATTCCAACAATTTTATTGATGGTGATTTCTGTAATAGCCTATGGCCCCGTAGGAGGAACACTCATTACCCTGATAGGGATAGTATCTGCTTCTTCCGTGGGATATATGCTGGGAACATATTTAGGAACAGTTACCGTAAATAAACTGATCGGCGACAAAACGGAGAAAAAGATAGAAACGTATGTAGAACAATATGGATTCTGGGCAGTAATTGTTACCAGAATTTCCCCTTTCTTGTCCAATGATGCCATTAGTTTTGTAGGGGGCTTGCTGCGGATGGGCTACCTGAAGTTTATCGGAGCAACCCTGATCGGAATACTTCCCCTGGCTTTGCTTATTGCATACCTCGGTGAAAGCAACGACCGGTTAATTAATGGGTTAATCTGGGTGTCAGCAGGTAGCCTGCTTGCATTAATTGTTTATATTGTGTACGACCGGAACCGGAAAAAACACTTGCAGCAAGAAACCGCAGAATAACATTATTAGAAACTGTTTAAAGTTTTGATAAATGAAGTTAAAAAGTGCGTAAGCCCGGAAAAACAGCGGGGCAAGCGTAAGCCTTGTGCGCAGAAGCATTGTTTTTCCTATACTTTTTTTGTTACTTTTTTGTGGCAATGACAAAAAAGTAAGAAGATACGGTTCAAGCTATCCGGTTTAGGATAAACTAAATCAATGGATGATAGAATTTGAAATAGTTTCATAATCAAAGGCGATTCCTTCCTCTATGCGTATGAGAATTTTGTTTAGTTTCTTAAGCCTGTATTGTCTGGCGGCTACAGGATATGCACAATCAGCAAGCGAAAAGAAAGCGGTACTTCAGGTAGTGCAGCAACTGTTTGACGCCATGGCAGCACAAGATACTGTGGCTGCCAACCGTACACTTACGCTGGATGGACAATTTTACGCGGTGCAAACCAGAGCAGACTCTACGTATATAGGCCGCCGTACGCATCAGCAGTTTGTCCGGAGCCTGGCTAATAAAGAGCGGGTAATTGAAGAGCGTATGCGGGAAAAGGAAGTACAGGTGCAGATACATCAGCAACTAGCCATGGTATGGGCTCCCTATGATTTATGGGTTAATAAAAAATATTCTCATTGTGGGGTAGATGTATTCACCTTACTAAAAACAAACCAGGGCTGGAAAATTGCCTCACTGGCCTATACCATAGAACCTACCGGCTGTAAAAATATCCCTTCGCAAAAGTAAGTGTATATAGCTAGAAGAGATAGTTTAATGGAAAGACTACCTTCCTGAATTATATGGTGAGGTAGCTGAGTAGAACGCTGCCTGTTCGCCTGTAAAAAGCAATTTAACAAACACCTGCTTGCATTCCAGCCAGAATAATTTAATATTTACAAGCTATACTTGTTGACTCGTATAATTAACTTAGCCTGCCACCTGCCTTAAGCAGGGTTCAAATGAAGGCAGGTGCCTGTATCGAATCTGCTTACCTGGCTACTAGCTTATATTACCGGTTATACCAATAAGTTGCGTACATCCACTAGCTGGTATGTGCAGCAAAACTATATAAGCCACAAACAGTTATTGACTATATGCCCTTTGCTTTATGACAACTTTACAAGTTGCATCTTCCATGAAAGAATTAGCCAGATTTGCTGAATATGTACTGGTGCATACATTAGATGACATTACGGCTGTTTATCTGGGCAGAGCCCGGGAAGTGCAACAGCGGTTGTTACAAGCATTCAGTCATTTGTCCGACGAGCAGATACTAACCTACCTGAGAGGCAATTTTAAAGAACTGTTGCAAAGTATGGTAGACGGAACCGCACACGAACATGCGCTGCAAGCAATTGCCCTGTGGGCAGATAACAAATTTCCCTTTATTACCTGCGACATGCCTGGGCTGCACGACCTCATAGAGGTTATCAACATCCGCAAATATAGCTTTATTAAACTCCTGCCTTCTTATACCACCGATGTACATACCTTTGCTGCCATAATCTTAGAGCTGAACGAGTATTATGATTTTTACCAGGAAAAATTATTTGAAAGCTACATCAGCCTGGAGCAGAAAGCCCTTAGGCAGGAAAAGACCTTTATAGAAACCGTCTTAGATTCCACGGAAGAAGGCATTTCCGTGGTGGACCAGCAAATGCGGATAACCGTATGGAACAAAGCAATAGCCACCCGCACCGGAATTAGTAAAGAATTCGTTCTGGGAAAAAATGTATGGGACCTGTTTCCTTTAAACGCAAAAGGCGTAGAGTATGAAGCGGTAACACAGGCCTTGCAAGGCCAGAAAGTACACCTGGAAAACATTCCTATAAAAGCCCGCCAGGGATATTACGATGTGGATGTGGTGCCGCTGAAAAATGCCGAAGGAGCGGTAATTGGCAGTGTGTCTATCTCCAAAGATGTAACAGAAAAAAAATTGCGGGAAGAAAAATTGCAGGCAGCTTATACGTATCACCTGAAAATCCTGGAAGACTTTCCGGCTTTTATCTGGCGATCTGATGCGGAAGCTACTCGCGATTATTTTAACCAAACCTGGCTAGATTTTACCGGAAAAACGCAGGAGCAGGAACGCAACAACGGATGGCTAAATGGTATTCATCCACAAGATAAAGAGTACTATTTTCGTACATATACAGAAGCCTTTGAGAACAGAATCCCTTTTAGGCTAGAATACCGCTTGCAAAGGCACGATGGAGTTTACCGGTGGCTAATGGAATTTGGAAAGCCTATCTACAATCTGGAAGGCGAATTTGCCGGCTACCTGGGTGCCAGCTTTGATATTACCGACCAGAAAGAAGCCGAACAAAAAATTCTGGAAGAGCAGCATTTTATAAAAACGTTGACTGATACATCCCCAGACATCATTTCGGTATACGACCTGCAGGAAAGAAAAAATGTTTATATAAATAAAAGTTATGCTGAACTGCTGGGCTACACGCAACAGGAAGTACACCAGCAACGTAATGCAGGGAGCAAAAGCCTGGCAGACCTCATACATCCGGACGATCTTTCCAAAGCATTTTCATTTTTGCAAGACTATAGGGCTTCCAATGAAAATACGGTAAAAGAAATAGAATACCGCGTTAAGGATGCCGCAGGCAAATACCGCTGGATGCTGGCCCGGTACAATGTGTTTAAGCAGTCGGAAGAAGGGAAAGTCCTTCAGATCATCGGCATCTCCAGAGACATTACCGACCGGAAAAAAGCGGAAGAGGAAATTCTGGAAAATAAACGGTTTATTCAGCAGATAGCCGAGGCCACCCCTGATGTGATTATCGTACTGGACCTGCTACAATTCAAAGTAATGTATGCCAATCAGCAGATGGAAACCATTCTGGGGTACACCCCGGAACAAGTCTACCAGATGACCGACGAAGACCGCCTGAATATCATTCATCCGGATGATACCCAGATGCGGATTCAGTTCTTTCAAGCATTTGCTACCATACGCAACCAGGAGGTCCGGGATATTACCTACCGGGTAAAAGATGCCCAAGGTCAGTGGCACTGGATCTGGTGTAAATACACCGTTTTTAAACGTGATGCAGCAGGTAAGCCTTTGGAAGCCATTGGTATCTGGCAGGATATTACCGAGAAGAAGAAGACAGAAGACGAATTGCAACTGGCCCACAAAAATCTGTCTGAGGCTTACCATGAATTAGCTGCTACGCAAGAAGAACTTACCCAGACCAATGAAGAACTACATGAAACAAATGCAGAGTTAGAAAAACGGGTAGCCTTACGTACAGCCTTGCTGGAAGAGCAAAAGGCGGCTTTGCATAATTTGTTTATGCAGGTGCCCGCCCTTATTGGTATTCTTAGGGGGAAGGAGGGCCGGGTAGAACTGTTTAATCCTACATTCAGTAAATGGTGGGGAGGAAGAGAGATTGTAGGGAAACCTATGCGGGAGGCCTGGCCTGAACTTGCCGGACAAAGCTATTTTGAGCTGATAGAAGAGGTAATGCATACGGGTGAGATCGTAGTACAATCGGAATCTCCCCTCTATATTAATCGCCAAAACAACAGTACACTCGAACTAGTATATGTAAGCTTCACCTATGCGCCTTACCTGGACCTGAATGGACACATAGATGGAGTAATTATTTATGGCGTAGATGTAACCGAGCATGTAGCCTCGCGCAACCAGCTCAAACAAATGAACGAAGAGCTCAGCAGAAAAAATCAGGAAATTGCTGCCAGTGAAGAAGAGTTAAAAGGGATGCTGGAAAACACAGTAGAGCTAAACCAGGAACTAGCGTCCAGAGAAAATTTTCTGTCGAGTATTATTGAGCAAACTCCTTTCAGCACCTGGATTGCCGATAGGCAGGGTACGCGTATCCGGGCAAATAAGGCCTATATGGAATTAGTTGGTTTAGCGCATGAAAAGCAGGATGATGGATTATATAACTTGTTGACAGATCCGCAACTGATGAGCGAGCCTTACTTTCCTCAGATACAAGCCGTTTTTACAGAGGGCAAAACCTGCAGAATAGAAACAGCCTATACCCTATCTGGCAACAGGCAAAAGAATATTCCGGCGGAAGAGCGTATTCACCTCATCGTGACTATTTTTCCGGTGAAAGATCCGGATGGAGAAGTAACCCATGCGGTTATTCAATATGAAGACGTCACGCTGCAGCATAAAGCAGCTGAGGCGCTAAAAGCGAGTGAAGAACAGTTACGCCTCATAACAGATGCCCTTCCGGTGTTAATTACCTATGTAGATAAAGACCTGCGCTACCGCTTTAACAACAAAGCCTATGAAGACTGGTTTGGCATTAGCCGCCATGACGTATATGGAAAGTCTGTACCGGAAATCATTGGGTGGCAAGCCTATGACAAAGTAAAAGAATCTATCCGCCGGGTATTAAATGGCGAGAAATTCTATTTTGAGGCACAACTTCCGTATAAGGGAGCAGGTACCAGGTATGTGTCTGTCAATTATATTCCGCATATAGTAGCGCAGCAGGTACAAGGCTATTATGCATTGGTTACCGATATATCGGCGCACAAAGAGGCACAGCTGGCCCTGGAAAGGGCTGTTGCCCAGACGAACCAGAAAAATGCAGCCCTTCAGCAGGTAAATACCGATCTGGATAATTTTGTTTATACCGCTTCACACGACCTGCGTTCGCCAATTGCCAATTTGCAGGGCTTACATGCGGTGTTATCTAAAAAATTAAGCGACAAGCTAACACAATCCGAAGCAGAACTGATGGATTTGGTCGGCAAATCAGTAACCAAACTTAATCAAACCATTAAAGATCTGGCAGAAATAGTAAAGGTGCAGAAAGATATGGATGGTGGCTCTGAACAGATTGTATTTGCTGAAATTCTGGAAGATGTCGGGCAGGATTTATCTTTTCTGCTTAGCAGCAAAGATGTAGACTTGCAAACGGCTTTTGCAGTACCTGCTGTCCCATTCATCCGGAAAAACCTGAAAAGTATACTCTATAACCTGTTGTCGAATGCCATTAAATACCAATCGCCCGGCCGGCCTTGCCAGATACACATACGGACCTATGAACAGGAGGAATATATTATACTTTCTGTCGCAGACAATGGGCTTGGTATTTCTGAAAAGGGCAAAGAAAAGCTTTTTGGTATGTTCAAGCGCTTTCATACACATGTAGAAGGTACTGGCATTGGGCTGTATATTGTTAAACGGATTGTAGAAAATAGCGGCGGTAAAATTGAAGTAGAAAGTAAAGAAGGCGAGGGTACTACTTTCCGGGTGTATTTTAAAGCTGATTTTACTTTGCCACCTGTCGAATAATAGAGCAAACGGTGTCGGCTAAACTCTTTATACTGTCTGATTTTTCAACAGGTTGGCAGGTGATGCAACGGGCACAATCCTGCACTTATTCAAGCTACTTTTACAGGGCAGTATTTCTGAAATTTACGTTGCATAGGCAGGTAAAAATACTTTAGCTACCTGTTTCTTTTCTGGTAAAATCTTCTATCTTTCCTTCTTATTTGCTACCTATTTCACCAGCTAGCGGAATCCTGCATATACACTTCTCATACCAGATTACATTTCAAAGGATGTTTACTTTGTGCGTTTGCTGCCATATATGGTAGCGTGCTAAAGCAAACTAAAACCTACAAAATAAGCCGCTGAAAATTTAGTGCCGTAGCCAGTCCTCCATTGTATCTACCAATAAACTAAACTACCTATCCACATGAAATACCCCGGAAGAGTTATTAAACAAGGCGAGGCCGATACTCAAATTGTAAAAGCTATTCAGCAGAAATTAAATGAACGGAACTTTGGCCCCTTACAAGGCACTGGTGTATTCGGCCCCAAAACGGTTCAATGTATTAAATTATTCCAGTCCCTCAACCGCGATCAGCAAGGCAATCCGCTGGTGGTAGATGGCAAACTGGGTGCTATTAGCTGGCAAGTATTGTTTGGGGAAGAGACTATCCCACATGTGCATGAAACGCCAAATACCCTGCTGAGCAGAACGCTGGAAGTAGCCAAAGGCCAGATCGGTATTATGGAAGATCCCCTGGGCAGTAACCGTGGCCCACAGGTAGATCGGTATCTGCAAAGTGTCGGATTGGGGCCAGGGTTCTTCTGGTGTATGGCGTTTGTTTACTGGTGCTTTAATGAAGCCAGCAAACAATTAGATAGGCCGAATCCGATGGTGCGGACAGGCGGCTGTATTAAGCAGTGGAATGAAGCAAATGCTAAAAGAATTAAAGGAGCCGATGCTGTAAATAACCCTTTTTTAATAAAACCTGGCCATGTTTTTATCATGGATCACGGCGGAGGGTTGGGACATACCGGAATTGTAACCAGCGTAAACGGAGGTACTATTCATACGATAGAAGGTAATTCTAACACCAGCGGCTCCAGAAATGGCATTGGGGTAGTAGAACTAAACCGGAAGATCAACTCCATTAAGAAAGGCTTTTTGGAATATAAGTAAAACACCTGCTTGTGTGCTTCCTTTTTGTCGATAAAAAATAATACCCGCCAACACCAAACCTAAACCTATGCGTTGCGGGTACTATTTATTGAAACTAGCCTGTCAGTAGCCTGACAAACTGGAATATATCCTTATACACGTAGAGAGGCATACTGAAGATATACGCAATTTTTCAATTATGTATAAGTACTAAATAAGAGGAATTACTTACTACCGGCAGCTGAGTTTA
Source organism: Rhodocytophaga aerolata (assembly GCF_030503435.1). GTDB lineage: Bacteria > Bacteroidota > Bacteroidia > Cytophagales > 172606-1 > Rhodocytophaga > Rhodocytophaga aerolata. The sequence goes on along the minus strand of NZ_JAUKPO010000001.1, from coordinate 1,029,639 downwards.
TGTAAACAAATTTCTATTTCCAGCAATACTGCTTCGTATAAGTAATCGGCATAGCTGTATTGTTTGTATTTTCTGAGGATTTGTTTTTTAATGCGGACAAGTTCACTTCTCTTTTTGTATTTGAGCCGTTGGTGCAATTTTGTCATTCTCAGAATTGCTTGCTGATCCAGTTTCTGTTCTAATTCGTGCAACAGGCTTGTATTAGCTAATCCGTAAAAATTTGTAGTTGTTTTCATGCCCTTATCTGTATCATCCTCAAAGTTGCCCAGCATTATTTATACGGTGATAAGTATTTGTTCGGATTTCTTCCTGTAATAAATACTAACAGACAGGACATCAGGAGATTTACGGGCTATTATTTCAACGTCTTATTATGCGGAATGAGGCTACTTTTAAAACAGTTACTACAGGAAAAAAGCTAAAAGAAAATATAACCTAATTTGGATGAATTGTAATGGATAATGCTGCATATCACTTCATTTAACATAATAGGCTAAATAGAGATACCAAAAGTAACTACCAGGCTTCTGCCATCTGAACTCCATATACCCGGGCCGGGATACATAGATGGTCTTTTAGTAAAGTATTGCTTATTGGTAAAGTTGTTCATACCTGCTTTCAACAGGTAGTTTCCCTTGAAGCGGTAAGCTACATTTACATCCCATACACCATTGGCAGGCACCAGGCCAACCGTACCACTTGCATTTGGGGCTGCTATGTTCAAGGCATCGGCATAATTTTTTGAAACATAGCTATATTGTATACTGGCAGATAAGGTTTTATAGGCAAATTGTACTCCATTGCGGCTGATCCATTCCGGTATTCCTTCCAGTTTGTTGTTTTTTACACTACGGTTTTCATTGTTCACTACTACATTGCCCTGTGTGTAGAAGGCATTAAAATAGGAGCTGGCTGTAAACAAAGCAAGTTGTATAGTACGTGTCGTATAGAGATTACCTTGTACAAATACCTCCATACCATTCGTAAGTGTATTGCCGACATTGGTTTTATACACATACAGATTGCCGTTCTCATCGTTTTCTATCAGGGTACCAATCCGGTTCCGGTAGTTTATCTGGAATAAACTGATATCATACTGGATTTTACCTGCCCAGTTTCCTTGTAAACCTACTTCTGCATTATGCCCTCGTGCATCTTCCAAATCAGGATCAATTCTATCCAAAGCTGTTGGGGGAATAATATCTGCAAAAATAACCGGACGGAAGGCCTGAGAAAACCCGCCATATAGTTTAGCAGCGGGTGAAAGCTGATAGCCAAAACTTCCACCTGCCAGGGGGAACTGATGCTTAATCTGATTGGGTATGTTATCGGGTGTTAAATACCTAATAACTCCACTCATGCGGCTGTTGCCATATTCATACCGCAAGCCAGCAGAAAGCGTAAATTTACTTGTCAGAAAAAATAAATTCTCTGCAAACAAAGCAATGTTGCCAGTTTTAAAATGTAAATCCCGGCCAAAGCCTGCTTCTACCAGGCTAAGGTCAAAATCTGTTCCAGTTGTACCTTTACCCACTTGTTGCCGGTGCAGGTGATTGTTGATATAGCGTACACCAGTGGCAAGTACATTAGTTAAACTCCCCAGGCGATATTGATGACTAATCCGCAACTCAGAGGTATAACTATTAAACTGGTCAATATCTACCTGCCTGTTTTTGTAAGCATTGGTAACCGGATCAATTATATCTGGCTGAGTGGCAAAACCGATGTATTGCACGCTACTTCTAGTACCCAATACCGCAGAAGTGGTCCATTGCAGCTGGGTAGCAGGCTTTATGTGCCAGTTGAGGGAAAGGGAAGGAACATAAATTTCGGGTTTAAAATAATTGCGGCTACGAGTAGATTGCCTGGGATCGGCATAAAACATGCTATCAGTTAAGGCTCCGGCAATACGGTGCAAATAGGTGGACCGGCCTACCTCAGCACGTATACTCAGGTTCTTATTTGCCTGATAGGTAAGATTTATGAATTGGGCATCACTATCAGAGCTGGCATTCCGGCGGTAACCATCCGATACCCGCTTTTGGTAATAGGTGTAATACCTCCATTTACCCACCTTTCCGCCGATGGCATTATAAGAACTGAATAAGCCATAGGAACCCACTGAGTTTAAACTTTCAAAACTGATGGCCCCTGTTGTATCTGGCTTCTTTAGTACGTAATTAATCATGCCACCAAACTGGGAACCATATTGCAAGGAAGCCGTTCCCCGCACCAGTTCTATGCTTTCCACTGCTTCCATAGGTGGGCTATAATGGCTCGCAGGATAACCATAAATATCTGAGTTGGTCATTACGCCATTTTGCCGCACATTATACTCCCAGCTGCGGTGTGGGTCCAGGCCCCGGGTAGCAATATTCAGTTGATTGCCCGAACCATCCATATCATAGACAAAAGCACCGGGAATCTTGGCAAAAATCTGCCTTCCGGTTTTTTCAGCAATATTACCCGGCAAATCCTGCAGGCTGATGACTTCATGTTTCTTACCAGCCATAATATAGGTTTGATGCACGGATGGCAGCTGGCTAATATTTTGTAGTTTCTGCCGGTAGCCTTTTACCATTACTTCTTGTAGCTCTTTGGTCTGTATTGAGTCTTCTTCTTGTTGAGCATACCCACCTAAACAACACAGGCACAAGGATAAAAAGGTAAATAATTTTTTCATAGGTTGTTCTAAATAGGCTGATGAAAAAACAAATAGAAATCTGAAGTCCTTATCAAGCATAAGACACCTGGCTAAGAAAAAATTCTTCGTTGTTTTAGCTTATCTTATAAGTCAGGCATTTTCTTAATATTCCTACTATTAATTTACTTCGAATTAAAAAATAAACTATTAGTTGAGTACTAGTAATTTAAAAGTAACAACTGATTGATAGCTGCAAGATAAGAATAAGAATGCCGGATAAGAGATATGCAAAACGGATTTTTGTAGATGAGAAAAGAATTATTTACCTGAAAGCTATTTGTTTCTCAGGTGAAAAATAGTATATACGGACTTTAACAGGTTGCTAAAACACAATCTATTAATTTTTATACAAAACGGATCTCTCCGAAAAATTCTGGGCGGTGAAAGTCAGGTGCAGGTGTATTAATTTTTTGCCAGGAGAGATAATGAGGCTGTGGATGCGCATCGCCACATTTGTAGAAATTAGCCGTAGCTTTCTTTTGCGAAAGTGTTTGCAAATCATGTGATGAGAATACCTCCAGAGGAATTTTGATAGTCATTGTCCAGTGGACAGGCTCAGCCGGGTTGCCGGTAAAAACCGAATGGATGGCTGAAAGCCTTTGTATTTTGGCTATTGTAGCCGCATCCAGGCTTTTACGGTTACCCCGATTGGGGCCAAAGGCGGCCAGACAGGTACCCAGGCAATTAAATTCAAAATTGTAATAGCCTGTATCATCCCAGCTGATAAAACATTCCACACAGCTATCTTTATACACCGATTCATTTGTCTGCCTATAAAAAGCCTGCAGGTACTGTTCCTGTACATAATACTTTAGCAAAATATGTTTGTTGTCGTGTGCAGCGCTGAAATGTACCTCTGGTTGATAGGAAAACTCCGGCCAGGAAGCTATTCCAATCTTGTACCGGGGAAGTTCATTTAGCATGTCGTTAATTTCTTGTAGCGCTGCATTTTTATTTGGCAGGTAACTAATCTCTAAAGGGTTTGCTGTATCGGATGTATTCACTTGAAGGTTCATAGATGGATTAAATGGTTAAAATAATGGTATCCTGCTTACGTAACCGGATTTTTAAATCTTAATAAATAGCTTGCGTTTATACATCCAGTAAAGAATCCAGAATTCTATTAGCAGAACTAAGCTGCCTTTAACCAGGGTCGCATACGGTATTCCAAACACTTTATCAAAATTCTGGCCCAGGTGAATGTACAAGGAACTGGAAATAAATCCACCTAAGCCATCAGCTATTACATAGGCGGCAATTGAATTCATGCCGATTACCATTAATGGAAATGACCATTTCTTATAATTGGCGACATCAATTATTCCATAGAAAAAAGCCAGTAGCAAAAAGCACCAACCTCCGCTAAATATCGTCCAGGCAGGTGTCCAGATGCGTTTTACAATAGGATTTACGCCGCTAACATGCAGAATAACACCTAGTACAAGTAAAGCAACACCGGTAATGAGGAAGAACCTGATTTTTGCTTTCGCTTCTGTAGTATCTTTTAGAGCTTTGCCGGCAAATAAACCCAGAATCATGGTGCCAAGCGTAGGGATAAAACTCAGCGTCGCATAGCCGCCACCATTGTTAGTAAAAGGATTTTCTCTGGGAAACAGATTCAGAAACCATTGGTCGAAAGCCCAGGCCAGGTTGGTGTTTTTATTCCAATGAGCTGCAAAGCCTTTTAGGTTATGTTCCCAGTCAGGTGTTACGCCAGCTGCCACATAATCGAACGCAGGCCCGGGTAAGGGATATAAAGCAAAAGCCAGCCAATAACCGGTAAGAATTACCAGCAATGCCGCCAGTTGAACCCGCTGCGAAGCAAAGCCCAGTATAAAAAGAAAGGTATATCCTAAGCCAATCTGGGTTAAGGTGTCTTCAAAGGTAAAATAGGTTTGGGTGCTGTGCATCGAGCGCAGGAATATACCCAGCAAAATTAAAATGAGAGAACGGATAACGGCATGCTTGAGCAGGTTTGCAAAGGTGGCTCCTTTAGCTACCCGGCTGGCAATGGAAAAAGGCAAGGCTACGCCCACCAGAAAAGAGAAGGAGGGCTGAATAAGATCGTGCAACGAACAACCAACCCAGGGCACATGGTCCTGATGGAAGTACAAAAACCGCCAGAAGCTACTTTCGGGCAAGGCTTCCGATACCCGGCGGAAATTCAATACTTCTGCCATCATCAGCAACATGACAAATCCCCTATATACGTCTACAGAAGTGATTCTACGGACAAGAGGAGCCGAGCTGATGATAGGTGCTGAATCAGGAGAGGCTGTAAGCGTTTGCATATAGTATAGGTGTTTTTCTGAAAAATCACTTGCCATTAATATCGTTATCCGCTGCTTCCGGTTTTGTGCATGTTATGCAACATCTATATTACAAAAAAGAAATATAAGAATAATCTTCCAGATTGAGAATAGCTATGCACTATGTACATTTAAGTAGTTATTTTGATCTACCAACAGCGGCGCTTTACGTAGATGCGCCGCTGTTGGTAAGGCTGGAATGGCTATTTTTTCAGCTATAGTTCTTTTAGCAAATAATTTCTGAGGATTTATGCTCAACCCTGTTAAGTTTTCAAAATCTAACAGGTTTCTACTTGGGTAATCCTCTACTGTAAAAGGTATAGTAAACAGCTAAAACACTTTTTGCCATTAGTATGGTAGTGACTGGATGCCGGAAAGAACAGCTGGAAATTTAATAGGATAGTATCTATCGATCGCAGAAAAAATCAGTAAGATTAATTTTTCAGGCAAGTATCCGGATAGGTTATGGATGAGCAAGAATAGATTCGTCAGGGAGTAAGCGCTTTTCCAGTTTTGCTTATACTTAAAACAAAGAAGCCAACCGAAATCAGGAAGAGAAATCCAGAAGCCAGCATAAAGGTAGAGGAAATAGATACTATTTGTAGAACTGGAAAGATAATAACCGGCGACAAGAACTGGCCCAGAAACCAGAAGGTGGTAAGCTTACCCATTTCTTTTCCTCTGATCTGGGGCGGAACAATTGTCATTACCCACATATTTGTATTAGGGATCATCATCCCCATGCCTAGTCCGGATAACATCATCCCCACAAGAACTACCATATACGTGTTAGAGAGGGCAACGCAAATGTATCCTGCGGCCATCAGCAGATATCCTATAGAAAAGACAGCTAGAAAACTAAAGCGGCTTTTTAGTTTAGCATAGGAAAAAGAGGATAAGGCAGAAAAAGCCGTACTCATGGCAATAGCGGCACCTATCAACGAATTCTTTTCAATGCCTATGGCTTTGAGGTGAAAGGGTATCTGAACAGGGATTAAAAAGAAAATGACCCACATAAGCATGGTATTGAAAAATAACAGCCAGATAATGGAGGGAGCCTTTGCCTGCGCATTTCCCGAAGCACTGTTCTGGGTGGTTGATGGTTCGTACAAATACCTGATGCTAAGCGGTAGTACTACCAGAGAGAATAAATAGATGAGGAAAGGATACTGCCATCCGGCGTCTGCCAGTATACCACCCAAGCCAATAAACAGGATGCCTCCTAATGACATAAATGCTATCTGGAGGCCTACAAACTGCTGCCGCTCTATTCCCTCAAAATAATCGGCTATCAGGGTAATAACAATCGTCATAGACATCCCTACCGACATACCAAGCAAAGCTCTGGAGATAAGAATATGATACAGATTATTCAGGAAGTATCCGGCTGATCCTGATAGGGCATAGAGTACAAGGGCCATCCACAAAATACGTAGCCTGCCATGCCGGTCGATCAAACGGCCAGTAATAGGGGAGAACAGGGCAATTAGTAGCGCAGGCAGGGTTAATACTAACTTAACCAGAAACTCTGCGTTCTCTACGGATGAAAACACTTGGGCCATCTGGGGCAGTGCCGGAGAAATGGTAATTACTGACATAATTGTCAGGCTACTAACCAGGAGAAGGGTAAGCTTCAACTCCCATTTGTTGCTTTCAATAGATTTAACTTTCATATGGAAGGATAGGGGGCCTAAGATGAGAGTAGAAAACAGCTAAACTAACAGATGTCCTATCACGTTTGAAAGCAGCCAGCTATTTAGTTAGTTTCAGGCTTGATAGGTTATTTCTTTTTTGTAAAAATAGCTTGCCCCTCCACCCCGCTGATTTTAGCAACTGTTAACGGCTTACAGTAAGCAAATAATAATACATAAAGAGATGATAAGAGAACTTCTTGGACAGTAAAACGAACAACAAGTGTAAGGAGAATTGGCTTTATCGGGGCTGTATACGTATGTTATACCATATTCCCCTTCATCAGCTCTGTTAGCATTCCTTTAAAATTCTCTTTCTTATTTAAGTGTGGTAAAGGCTCATTGGGTACTGGTGCATTCAAAAATTTACACAGTGGTTCCCAACCTTCGGTAACATCGTAAATAAGTAACTTATCGGCCGGTACATGGGCTTTCACGTTTTCAATGTGCTGATTAAAAACTTCCTCGGCGAAGGCTTTATCTCCAAATCTGCCTTGCAGATGCTCTCCAAAGATGGTGCCTTTAGCAAATTTTACGCATTTAATCACCTTCCGTAGACGTGGATTAACAAGCAATTTGGCCATCATCGCTAATTTTTGAGGAACTGTTTGAGGGCCTGCCTGCCAAATTGTGCTGTGCATGCTGATGTACCATTTCTCAAAAGGCCTTACCGTAAGAATAACTTTTGCATCCGGGTATTGTTCCAGATGTTCTTTATACCAGGGATATCCTGGAAAATCTACGGTTGCTTCATAGCCCTTATAAAGCTCATCCCAGTTAGTTTTTCCAGTTTCTTTCAGTGTTAACCAATAATGAAGATTTTCCGGACGTACCAGAAGTTCCTTCATATGGTAGGTTTTCCGATAACCAAGTCTTTCCAAAGACTCTTTGAGGGTGTTTGTGCCGGTTCGAGGTAAACCTGCTCCAATAATTTTAATTGCCATTTTGAAGAGTGTTAAAGAGGAGAATTTTATTTAAGCAAAAAAGAATGTAACTACTTAAATGACAGGCGCTGGCGTAGTAAATTATTGAAAAATTTATAGTATTTTAATGTAGCATTTTATTTTCAATTTTGAAAACAAAATGCTACATTTATTATTACTCCACTAGTTGCTTCACCAGCTATTTTTAGTCAAGAATATTCCCACCAAACCATTCATTCCCAATGAAAAAGCTACCCTTCCTTCTTGTTTTCTTAGTGGGTATACTACCCATGGCTTTATGTCAGGTTGCAGCCAATCAAACAGCTTCAAAAGACACGGCAAATGTAGTAAAAGCAGCTCCTGCAAAAGACAGGAATATGTTCGGGCATAGAATTCCCCGCGGGCTAACCATTTACTCCGATGGGCTAACAGATGGCTATATTATGTTTGTTGTTCCTAACTCTGCTTCCGTTTATCTGATAAACCGCAAGGGGGAAGTCGTGCATGAATGGAAAAGCAATTATCCGGTAATGGGAGCCTATTTAACAGAGGATGGGTCGCTCATACAAAACGTAGTAGATCCGGATTTTCCTGTGTTTGCCGGCGGCGGCGAAACCGGAAGGATACAGAAGATCTCCTGGGATAGTAAACTGCTATGGGATTTTGAGTATGCCAATGAGAAGTATCATGCCCATCATGATTTCACGCTTATGCCGAATGGCAATATTCTGGCCATCGCCTGGGAAGCAAAAACGGCTGAGGAAGTGCTGGCCGCAGGCCGTAAACCAGTATTAACCCCTAAAGCCGGCTTATGGCCAGATAAAATTGTAGAGATTCAACCCAAAGGTGAATATGGAGGCAACATCGTTTGGGAATGGCATATGTGGGACCACTTGATTCAGGATTATGACCGCAAGAAAGCCAACTTTGGCAAGCCGGCAGAACATCCGGAATTACTGGATATCAATGTAGGCGATTCTTTACCACCGCTGATTTCCCAGGATAGCCTCAATATACTAAAAGCACAAGGACGGGCCAGACGCAACGTAACACTTGATAACAGAGGATCAGATGTATACCATGTAAACGCCATCAAGTATAATGCAGAACTCGATCAGATTGCTTTTAGCTCGCCTGAGTTGAATGAGATCTTTATTATCGACCACAGTACTACCACCAAAGAAGCGGCCAGCCACAAAGGAGGCAGATGGGGAAAAGGAGGCGATTTTCTTTACCGCTGGGGCAATCCGCAGAACTACCGCCAGGCAGATTCTACTGCCCGCCAGCTATATCATCAGCATGATGTCCGCTGGATAGAAAAAGGCATGCCCGGCGAAGGGAACCTGCTGATCTTTAACAATGATATCCATAACAATAAAGGCAAAGACCTAAATTATTCAGCCATCTATGAGATAACCCCACCAAAAGATCAAAAAGGAAATTACGTAGCAGAAAAAGGAAAGCCTTATGGGCCGGAAAATCCAGTATGGACGTATGTAGCTCCGGATACTGTTTCCTTTTACAGCAGTTTTATTTCTGGGGCACACCGCATGAAAAATGGCAATACCTTTATTAATGAAGGTGCCAGAGGACGATTTTTTGAAGTGACAAAAGAAGGAAAAATTGTCTGGGAATATTTAAATCCTTACCGGGGCGATGTCCGCAAACCCAACGGAGACCCTACTCCTGTATTACCCATGACCTATTTCCAGTTCCGGTCTACTTTTATTGGGTCAGATCATCCGGCTTTCGCAAACCGGAAGCTAACACCAGTTAATCCTCAGCCCAAACCTTTTGTATTGCCTCCTTTACCCGTGGCTCAAAAATAAAAAATCTCAGCTATACCAGAGAAGATACCGGCCTTCTATACTGTTCATATATAGAGGGCCGGTATTGTATGAGTACTGACCTATACTGCTGCGAATTATCGAATAGAATTATTTTGTACTAGTTGAATTGCTTTGATTAGTTAATTATACAGATTGTTTCCCCTGCGTTTTTTTTACATACTTTCCAAAGCAAAATTGTGCTGTTCGATCCGTACATTTTTAAGTTGACCTGATACGCCTTCCTATATAGCAAATAAACAGTACCCCATAATCTAGCGGTTCAAAGAATTCGCTGCCTGGTAATTGTTTAAGAAAGATGAAGCAGATTCCATAAGTTGTTTAATACCTAAGTAAAAAATACTATTTTGTGATGGCAACTTTTTTATAGCGAATGTTGTGTACGTACACGCAGCAATTATAAATGATGGAGTAAGCTTGCCAAAGAAATAGATAAGTTTAGTAGCTATAATTTTCAAACTTCTTGTGGAAAAAACGATAACCCGTATAAAAGATATTGCCCAAAAAGCTGGCGTTTCAACAGGTACTGTAGATAGGGTGCTGCATAACCGGGGCCGGGTCTCTGAAGACGTACAGCAGCGGGTGCTGAAAATTGCCAAGGAGCTAAATTATGAACCTAACCTACTGGCCAGAGCCCTGGTTACCAACCGTACCTATACCATTGCAGCCTTACTACCAGATCCGGCAGCTGATAGTTACTGGCAGGCCCCTAAAACAGGCATAGAGAAGGCAGAAGCAGAACTGAAACAATATGGGGTGGTGGTAAAACAGTTTATTTTTAACCCTTTTCAGGCAAGTTCTTTCCGTGAAAATGCCGATAGGTTGACTAAAACTAAATTTGATGGCATACTCGTAGCGCCTATTTTTTACCGGGAGTCTATTACCTATTTTAACATATGGAAAAGAAGCGGTGTGCCTTTTGTCTTGTTCAATACTCACATTCCCGATTATGAACCGCTGATGTACATCGGGCAGGATTCCTATTTAAGCGGCTACCTGGCAGGAAAAATTTTTCACTTCGGACATCAGGAGTCAGGCACCTTTCTGGTGGCGCATATCGATGAAAATATGCAGGATTCTTCCCATCTGATAAAAAAAGAACAAGGGTTTGTGGATTATTTCCAGCAAAATACTTCAGCGGATGCTTACCAGATTCTACATACCCAGGTAAGCCGAGGTACAGATAAAGAAGGCTTTACTGCCCAGCTAGACAATCTGTTAGCAGATAATCCTTCAATTACAGGTATTTTTGTAACCAATTCTAAGTCGTACATGGTAGCTGAATACCTGCAGGCCAGAAATCATCGAAAAATTAACTTAGTAGGATATGATTTAGTAGAAAAAAACCTGCATTTTTTGAATGCAGGTATTATCAATTTCCTGATTAATCAGAATCCAAAAGGGCAGGGCTACCATAGTATGTATGGCCTGGCTGATCATCTGATTTTCAAGAAGAAAGTTGAAGCCATAAAATATCTTCCCCTGGATATTATCACCAAAGAAAACCTGCAATATTACTATGGGTAAGCTGGTAGTTACTATTCATTTCTCTCTGTAAAATTACAGCTTACACTTTTACTGTGGTAGTGCCGCCACCCCGCAGAGTAATATCTACTGGGGCGTTCTTCTGCCAGGCACCTGCTGTAAAATCAGGTACATCTATGGAGTTAGACCGGTTAGCTACGGACCATTCGCTGAGTGGGGCAACTGCACTCCACAGAGCTGCATCGTACACATCCTGATCCAGTGGCAGGCCATTCCGCAGGCAGTCTATCAAACGCCAATCCATTAGAAAATCCATACCTCCATGGCCGCCAATTTTCTTGGCCATTTCGCCAAGTTTTTTAATTAGTTCGGGTTCATATTGTTCTCTCAGGGGGGCTAGTTCTTCGTCAGTTAGCCATTTCTCGTGTCCGGTAGCAATTCTTTCGGGGCTTGGCCATTTACTGGCAACTCCTTTGGTTCCGCTTACCAGATGGATTCGCGAGTAAGGTCTTGGGGAGGTGACATCGTGCTGAACCATGATTGTTTTACCTTTTTTGGTGCGAATGGTAGTCGTATTTATGTTCCCCCGGTAATTTTTGTTAGTATAGTCTTTGTAAAAAGGATCGGTTGCCGCCAGTTGCACCGCTTTCTCTTTCATCATAAAATCATTACTGGATACAGAAACCAAGTAATCCATCTGATCGCCGCGGTTAATATTCATCACCTGGCAGATAGGGCCCAGGCCATGCGTAGGATACAAACTTCCGTTTCTGAAGTTCTCTTTCAGCCGCCACATATCGTGGTATGTTTCTTTATTGAAATTCATATCCAGCAGGTCGTGAATATAAGCGCCTTCTCCATGAATAATTTCTCCAAACAGGCCCTGTCTGGCCATATTCAGGGTAAGCATTTCAAAAAAATCGTAACAGCAGTTCTCCAGCATCATGCAATGCTTGCGGGTACGTTCAGAAGTTTCTACTAATTGCCAGCATTCGTCCAGTGTTTTGGCGGCAGGCACTTCTGTGGCCACGTGCTTGCCTTGTTCCATGGCATATACGGCCATGGGTGTATGCAAGTGCCAGGGCGTAGCTATGTAAACTAAATCTATGTCTTTTCTGTCGCATAGCTCTTTCCAGGCTTCTGCTTTACCAGAATATAGAGTGGGTTGATGGGAGGAATTTTCCAGCAGCTTTTTGGCCGCTTCCGCCTTTTCAGTTCTCAGGTCGCACAGGGCTTTTATTTCTACCCCCTGAATATGGCTTATGCGTTGTACGGCTCCTGGCCCTCTGTTTCCCAGTCCAATAAAACCAATGCGTACCGTTTCCAGTTTCGGAGCTGCATAGCCGCACATATTAAACTGCTGCGTATGGTTTTTTCCGCTTGCTTTTGCTTGTTCGGTTTTCTCCGGCTGTGTTTGTGCATTGGAGCAGCTGGTTATTACACCCGCGCCGGCCATGCTGATACCAGCCAGTCCGGTCAGTTTTAGAAAGTCTCTGCGTTTGGTACTCATGGGTTTATCTGTTAAAAAATTACTGGGTTATAGATATTTGCCTGTTATGGATGCGTATGAACAACTACTATCTGGGCATTACTTACCGGCGGTGAGTTGCGTTTCTGTAGAAGCAATAGTTTGTATGAGCTGCTGCATCAGCGGATACTGCTCTTCCAGCTTTGCTACCAGAGAGAACTGAGCTCTTGCCCGGATAATATTATGTTCGGGATAGTGAATTTTGTAATACGTATCTCCGTCAATGTAATCTGTGAGAAAGCGTAACCCCATAATAAAAGGCAAAAGTAAAGCACCCATTGCCAGGGAATCTACTTCATTGGCCGTTAAAATAGGTCGTGTTTCACTTAAAAAACCTCTGGTAAAGCCTTCAAACAGAGACATATTCACGGCTATTTTGCTCAAGTCTTCTTCGTCTTCTGGGGCCGTGTTTACAATTGTACGGATGGCGTCGCCAAAGTCGTACGCTGCATAGCCTGGCATTACGGTATCCAGGTCAATTACACACTGAGCCTGATCATTCGCATTCAGCAGCACATTATTAAATTTGGTATCATTATGAGTGATGCGTAGCGGAAGTACACCCCGCTGGCCCATATGCAGAATAGTGCACATTTTCTGAATCCGCTCCTGAACAAAGCTTATTTCAGCAGCCACTTCTTTTACCCGGTCCTTGGGGTTGCGGCTAATGGCTTTGTTAAATAACGAAAGCCTGCTTTCTACATCATGAAAGTGAGGAATAGTTTCGTGTACCAGAGTAGCATCCAGGTCGGAAAGCAGGGCCAGAAATTTGCCAAACCCTCTGCCGCCTTCATATGCTTGCTGAGCATTTTCTACTACATCGTAGCTTCGGGTACCGGGTAAAAAGAGAAATATTCGCCAGTAATGGCCGCTTTCATCCTGGTAATACCCTTGCCCGGTTTTCGTCGGAATTAAGGTTAATACCTCCTGGCTGGGGGCTGCACCAGGTATCTTTTCCAGCTTTTTCCGCAGATGGGTAGTTACCAGTTGTATATTTTCCGTGAGGCCGGCAATATTCTTAAAAACATGATGATTGATCCGCTGCAATAAGTAATCCGGCTGCTGAGGGGTGCTATTGACTACATGGAATGTATCATGAATATGTCCGGTACCGTGTGCTTTCACAGATGCTACGTTGCCTTCTATAATAAACTGTGAAACGATAGATTGAATATGCGCTGCTGAATAATTGACAGGTGTCATATGTTTTATACAAGATCACAAAAGGGTATAATCAAGTTGTGTAGTGTGCCTGGAATGTTCTTTGTGATCAATGGTTTGTTAAAAATAAGCTAAAAATAATACTAAAGCAACCGTATATTAAAAAAATGTGTACGAACACGCAAAAAATAGATCCAAAAGTTTGATGAAGTACGCCTTCGAAGAAAAACTTTGCTTACCTACAAAAGCTGTTGAAAAAAACTGCTTCCGGCATAGCAGCCTGTCATCTGTATAGCTATATTAGCTTTACAAACTACCTATCCGATGAAACTAATAGCTGTGTTTAATCAAAAGAAGTTATTCAATCTTACAAACAAACAGCGGTATGCTGCACATTTTAGAAAGCTAGTAGAAGGAGCTAACTCACCTGCATTTTTACTTATCGCATGTATTTATTATATGGTAATAACTACAGTAAGCACTGATTTGCAGGCACAGACGATAGATACTACTATGCTTTGCCGGGGAGCTTATTATACAGAAGCAGAAGGGAAGGCCGCTCTTGCCCAGTTTGCATCTACCTACAAAGACCTGCAAGGTTGGGAAAAAAGAGCACAACGCATTAAACAAGGGATATTGGATGGTTCGCAACTGGCGGCTGTTCCTAAGAATACACCACTGAAGCCTATTATTCATAGCAAAAGAACTTACGACGGATATACCGTAGAGAACGTAGCCTTTGAAAGTTTACCAGGATTTTTTGTGACAGGAAATTTATACAGGCCGTTAAAGGAACAAGCTTCGTATGCTGCTATTTTATCGCCACATGGGCATGGAAATAATCCCCGGTTCGGAGAGAATTTGCAAAAACGCTGTGCTGCACTAGCCAAGATGGGAGCCGTGGTACTCAGCTATGATATGATCGGTTATGGGGAGTCTGACCAGTGTGACCACAAAATACCACAGGCCTTAACCTTACAAACGCACAACAGCATGCGGGCACTGGATTTCCTGCTTTCTCTTCCCAAGGTAGATCCCAACCGGGTAGGGGTAACTGGTGAATCGGGCGGAGGCACCCAGACATTTATATTGGCTGCCCTGGATGACAGAGTAAAAGTATCTGTACCAGTGGTAATGGTTTCTGCCCATTTCTTTGGCGGTTGCTCCTGCGAAAGTGGCATGCCCATTCATAAAAGCCAGAATCACCAGACGAGTAATGTAGAAATAGCGGCTCTGGCGGCTCCTAAACCCATGTTGCTAATCTCAGACGGTAAAGACTGGACAAAGAACACCCCGGATGTAGAATATCTGTATATCCGAAACATCTATAAATTGTATGGCAAAGAAAACTTAGTGGAAAATCTACATTTGCCGCTGGAAGGCCACGATTATGGAATAAGTAAAAGAAAAGGAGCCTATCAGTTTCTGGCTAAGCACCTAAACTTATCTTTACCAGCCATACAAAATGCACAGGGAGAAATGGATGAGAGTTTTGTAAAAGTAGAAGATGAATCTACCCTACGGGTGTTCAATACACAGCATCCCAGACCTACCTACGCAGTAAAAGGAGATGAAGCGGTAAGTAAATTATTAACATCCAAAAAATAAGCAATACATAGCCTGGCTATGCTTGAATTGATGGAATACAGCCTGGAATAAAGCTTACCTGTGTGTCCGAAGAAATTAATTTAAGGCTATTTCTTTTGCTTATTGTATGGAAGGATTTTTCCTTCTTCTACTAAAAAGGCTTTTTCAGCTACATCAAGTATATATTCTTTGCTGTCTGAGTAGGCTTCTACGATCTTATAAGGTTTGCCCTGCAGGCATTTCTCCAGCCGCTTTATCTTTTCTTCCTCTTTACAGGCTTCTCCTTTCACCTTGTAGGTATTATCCACATATTCAACCAGTGTACCTACCATACCCTCTACTTTGTACAGGTCAAATAAGGGCTTTACATAGATTTCCAGCCCGCCAGTAGCGCAGTAGATGTGTACTCCTTTTTTTCGCAGATTGTCGAGCCGTTGCATAATTTCTTTATTAAACTCAGCTGGATACTCTTTCTGCCAGTATTCTCTGGCATAGGCCTCTACCTGGTTGGGCGGAATATTGTCGAGGTAATTAAAAAAGTTCTCCTTAAATTCTGTCTGATTGATGGTATGCAGTTTCATCCGCACCTGATAGTACGCCATCTGAAAAATATAGCCTATTTTGCTTAATTTTTTTGAGCAGATAAATTTGAAAAATTCATCTTTAGATTTTTTGTTGTACAAGGTGCCATTCAGATCGAAAAGGGCCATGGGTATCTCTTTATCAGGCATAAGCTGTGGGGTTGCTAGCCTGTGTACTGAAAAAAGAGGAGGAAGGTTTAGTGAATGCTCTGTAGTCGGTAAGGGGGTATAGACGAAAGATGAGGGGTATATAAACGAATACATCCCTGGAGCGGCCAGGGATGTATCAAAAATGATTTATTGAAATGAGTGTGTACTCTACTCTAGTTCATTTTTATATTCACAACGGGTAATATGCTTCTTTAAGTCTTCTATTTTATCATCTATCAGGCAGAGTTTAATAGACCGCTTGTAATAGGTAATGGCTTGTGTAAAGTTTTCTTTCATTTCTTCCAGAAGGCCTAACCTGTTATAAATTAATGATTTATCCAAAACCGGAATTTGTAAGCAGCCTTTCAGGAAATGGTTTAGCTCTTCAAAACGTTCCAGCTCGGTAAGTAAATAAATCAGGTTGTAATAAGCATGCGGATACGCAGAACCAAATTTAATTGCTGCCTTGAAGTGATTTTCAGCCTTCTTGTAATCGTCAAATTGTGTTTTATAGATCCAGCCCAGAGAGTTATGGGCATAATAACATTGCGGATCGTCTAGCAGAATAGTTTCATAATTCTGCTTAGCTTCCAGTATGTTGCCGTTTTTTATGGCATTTTCACCTTCCAGGTACAGCTCTTCAGTACGTGAATTCATAGATATATATAATTTGGGGTAGATCGTATAGAGTCTATCCGGGAAGAGCGGCGATAGTAAACAGGTAATATTATTTTTTACTGCCAGCTATTGCCTGGGCAGGTGTCTGGCGGGGTAAAACCATTGTAAAAAATAAGCCTAACACAATAACCAGCAAACAGCCTATTACATTATACCATAAAAAGGCGATCTCTGTAAAGTAAAACAAGGCAAATATAATGGCTTCTGTGAGCAAAGCGGCATAAAAAGTAGCGGCTCCTTTAATGTTTTTAAAGTAAAAAGCACAAACAAATATCCCTAAAATGGCTCCATAAAACAGAGAACCTAGGCGATTTACAGCTTCCAGCAAATTGCCCATTTTGCCGGCATACAAGGCTACCACGATGCAGAATATACCCCAGCCAATGGTTATTAATTTAGACATAAGCAGGTAATGTGCCTCATTTTCTTTTGAACGGAAGAGCCGTTTATAGACATCTACTATGGTGGTGGACGTAAGTGAGTTAAACGCAGAAGCCGAGGAAGCCATAGAAGCCGAGAAAACCACGGCAATCAGCAAGCCTACGACACCTGCTGGCAAATAGGTAGTTACAAAGTTAAGAAATACATAATTTGTATCATTTACTTCAGCCTTCTCATCATTCTGTTTCATAATGCGGATGGCTGCACTGCGGATAGCGGTATCCTGTGCCAGCGATTGCTGAAGTTGTTGCTGGGCTACCGAAATTTGCCCTTCATCTTCTTGCCGCATGGCATCTACCAATTGCCGGACGTGTAGCTGCTTTTGGTCAAAAACTGCCTTTTGCCTTTCTTCCAATGCTTTGTATTCTCCGGCATAGGGGCTGCTAAGGATTTTATTGGTTTCAACCCGGTTAAAGATAATAGGCGGCATTACAAACTGGTAAAACACAAACAGCACAATGCCGATAAATAAAATGCAGAATTGCATAGGGACTTTAATGATTCCATTAAACAGCAACCCTAACCGACTCTGCCCGATAGAACTGCCGGCCAGATACCGGCCTACCTGCGATTGGTCGGTACCGAAATACGACATTTGCAGGAAAAAACCACCAATCAGCCCCGACCAGATGTTGTACTGGCTATTGGGGTTAAATTTTAGGTCTATTACATTCATTTTGCCGGTTTTACCAGCTACTTTCACAGCCTCCAAAAAGGAGATATCCTTTGGTAGCAAATACACAATCATGAAAAAAGCCGTAAGCATGCCACAGAGAATAATAGTTACCTGGCCCAGCTGTGTATAACTCACTGCTTTTGTACCACCAAACACGGTATAGAGTAATACCAATACACCAATAATAACACTCGTTAGGTTGGTGTTCCAGCCGAGCAGCGATGATAAAATAATAGCAGGCGCATAAATGGTAAGTCCGGTAGAAACTCCCCGTTGAATCAGGAATAGAAAAGCAGCTAAGGCTCTGGTCTTTAAATCGAAGCGGTTTTCCAGGTATTCGTAAGCCGTATATACATTCAGCTTATGGTAAATGGGTACGGCGGTAACTGAAAGAACCACCATAGCCAGGGGAAGTCCAAAATAAAACTGGACAAAGCGCATTCCATCAGAAAATGCTTGTCCCGGGGCCGACAGAAAGGTAATAGCGCTGGCTTGTGTAGCAATGATAGATAAACCTACCGCGTACCAGGGCATCGTCTTGTTGGCAAGCAAATAACCTTTCATATCCTTGTTGCCTCTCCCTTTCCAGATACCATATATAACAATAAATACCAAGGTAGCAACCAGGACAATCCAGTCTAATACAAGCATGAATAGATTAATTTATTTTCAAAACCGGAAATTGATAAAAATTCCGTGAAAATATACAATTATTTATATGAATGGATAATAGATTATATGATCACAGGAAATAATGTACGTCAGATTTAATCTTTCCTGTTCAGATAACGGCAAGCATTATAGAATCGGTATATAAATCTAACAGGCTTTGGTTACGTAAAAAGAAGTATTCAGGAAAACAGCTGAGTAATCCAGTAAAAAAGCAAGATTTGTACAAACAACGTTGCAATTACCAGTATATACATCTCTCTCCAGGTTTTAATAAAGGGAGGAAGCTCATTGGTCGTATATTCATCTGGATCAGCCATAAGAAAATTTTTATTGGTAGATAGTATCTTCTACAAAAAAACACGGTCCTTTGTTTAAATGTAGCAAATCTTTTTTCAGGTAAAATACGAAAAATACTTTTGTTTTCCCACCGTGCAGCAAATTAGTAACTTACGGGCCAATTGAACTACAAAACAGAAGCAGCATATTAGCACATTAATTGTATATGGCAACTATAGGCAAAGATATTTATGAGGCAAAAAAATTACTAACAGAGGGCCAAGTAGTGGCTATCCCAACAGAAACTGTATATGGACTGGCCGGAAATGCGCTGAATGAAAAAGTGGTAACCACCATATTTGAAGTAAAAAACCGGCCGGCATTCGATCCGTTGATTGTGCATAGCAACAGCTTAGAGAAGATACAACACTTCGTTCGTGATTTCCCGGAAACGGCGCAGAAACTAGCCAGGCAATTCTGGCCCGGCCCCCTTACATTACTGCTCCCCAGAAAAGATAACATACCTGACTTAGTCACCTCCGGTCTGGAAAATGTAGCTGTACGTATTCCCAACCATCCCCTCACCTTGCAGTTACTGGATATACTGGATTTTCCCCTGGCAGCTCCTTCTGCCAATCCTTTTGGCTATATTAGCCCTACTGCTGCTGCACATGTGCAGGCGCAATTAGGAACCCAGATTCCCTATATTCTGGATGGTGGTACCTGCAACGTAGGTATAGAATCCACCATAGTAGGTTTTGAGGAAGGGGTAATTATCTACCGCCTGGGAGGGATCAGTATTGAGGCCATAGAAAAAGCCGTGGGAACACGCGTAGAAGTAATGGCCCATTCTACCTCCAATCCGGCGGCTCCGGGTATGCTTAAGAGTCATTATGCTCCCAGAAAACCTGTATTCCTGCAGGGGCTGGAAAGTTTGCAGCAGCAGTACAAAGCAGAAGATATTGGCATACTGTCTTTCCAGCGGGTGTATCCTGGCATACCGGCTAAAAATCATGTAGTACTTTCAGAAGAAGGCAGTCTGGCCGAAGCAGCCAGGTGTTTGTTTGCTGGCTTACGCAAGCTGGATGCGCTGCCGGTAAAAGTGATTTTTGCTGAACTGATGCCGGAAAAAGAGCTGGGCCGGGCAATCAACGACCGGATCAGGCGGGCAGCAGCCAAGTAATTTTTTTGTTTATTGGTTCTTTTATTGATTAATTTACGCCGCCATATAATGGCAAGGCTAAAAAGCAGCTTACTAGATAGCTGTAAAGACATTGCATGAATGAAAAAAATACTTATAAATTTATTTTCTCATCCTTTTAAAAAACGCTTTCTGCGTATACAAGATAATCAGAAAGAAGGGTTTAAACAGTTTGCGAGCCCAAACAGTGCATTCAGGTTTTTTTTTGATGTAGATACTAATACCACTAATGTATATGAACACACAGCTCTTTTTACATTGGCTGCGATCACCAGCGGTAATGTACTGGAGCTAGGTACGTATATTGGTAAAACAGCAATTGTTATGGCAAGTGCCTTTCCGGCTAATAGCCCCAGAAAAGTATATACGATCGACACATTTACCAGGGAAATAGGAGATGAGTCATCCAGAGAAAAGCATTTATTTAAAAATATCAGCCAGTATGATTTGTGTAACAAGCTTATTTCCGAAAATAAGGTAGCTGATAAGATCGAAGTCCTCAAAGGTACCACCGATCAGTATGCAGAATCGTTGAGCAAAATTCCTAATATCCAGTTGATTTTTGTTGATGCCGATCATTCGTATGAGGCAGTAAAACGGGATTTAGTCAACTATGCATTTATTTTGGAAGAAGGCGGATACCTGGCTATGCACGATTATTTATATCAGCAGGATGGAGTAAAGCGGGCAGTTGATGAATTTGTAACAACGCATACAGAGTTTAAGCAACTATTTTTGTTAGGGTCAATCCTTGTATTGCAACGAAACAAAAGAATGCATTAAAATTTGCTATCAAGTTGAAACGATACTAATTATAAAAAGAATTCAATAAAACAACCAACTTAAATCATACATTATGAAAACAGTGGATAATTATAATTTTTTGGGCAAAAAAGCGCTTATCCGTGTAGACTTTAACGTGCCGCTCGACAATAATTTTATGATCACCGACGACACTAGGTTGCGGGCAACCGTGCCTACGATCAGCAAAATACTGAAAGATGGCGGTTCGGTAATTTTGATGTCGCATCTGGGCAGGCCAAAAAGTGGACCTACTCAAGAGTTTTCGCTGAAACATCTGGTAAAATACTTATCTGAAACTTTCCAGACGCAAGTAAAATTTGCCGATGATTGTATAGGTGAGCAAGCCAGGCAAAAAGCGAAAGACCTGAAACCAGGTGAAATTCTCTTACTAGAAAATCTTCGTTTCTACAAAGAGGAAGAGAAAGGTGACACGGAGTTTGCCAAAAAACTAGCTGCCTTAGGCGATGTATATGTAAACGATGCTTTTGGTACGGCCCACCGGGCTCATGCTTCTACGGCTGTCATTGCCCAGTTCTTCCAGGATAAAGTATATGGCTATGTTATGCTGGCCGAAGTAGAAAATGCTAAGCGGGTGCTGGAGAAAGCTGAGAAACCGTTTACAGCCATTATGGGAGGAGCAAAGATTTCCGATAAAATCCTGATTATTGAACGGCTGCTCGACCGGGTAGACAACTTAATTATTGGCGGTGGTATGGCTTATACCTTTTTCAAAGCAAAAGGAGGCAATATTGGTAGCTCCCTCTTGGAAGCCGATAAAGTAGACCTGGCCCGTGAACTTATAGAAAAAGCCAAGCAAAAAGGAGTAAATCTTCTCTTACCTGCTGACTCTGTAATAGCCGACGGGTTTAAAAACGATGCCCAGAACAAAGTGACGGATAATATGAATATTCCTGATGGATGGATGGGCCTGGATATTGGTCAGAAAGCACGGGAAGAATTTTCAAAGGTAATTGAAGCTTCTAAAACCATTTTATGGAACGGACCGATGGGCGTATTTGAAATGCCTACTTTTGCTAAAGGCACGATTGCCATTGCTGAAGCCGTTGTAAAAGCTACAGAAAAAGGCGGATTTTCTCTGATAGGAGGGGGAGACTCAGCCGCTGCCGTAAATAATCTGGGCTTTGGCGAAAGAGTATCCTATGTTTCTACTGGTGGTGGAGCACTACTGGAATATATGGAGGGCAAAGAACTTCCTGGTGTAAAAGCACTGGAAGCATAATAATAGGCAAACTTATTTTTATAGAGGATTGAAGAGAGTAAAATATTCTCCTCAATCCTCTAGTTATTTTATATAGGTTCTTCTGAGAATTACTCTGCATTTTTAAAAGTATCGCCTTGGTTAAGGTCGCCGGTTTGGTAGCCTTTTTTAAACCAGTACATCCGCTGCTTAGATGTTCCATGTGTAAAAGCATCTGGCACCACATAGCCTTGCGATTCCATTTGCAGGCGGTCGTCGCCGATGGCATTGGCGGCATTCAGGGCTTCTTCTATATCGCCACCTTCGAGTATGTTTTTCATGGCATCGGCATGATGTGCCCACACACCGGCAAGAAAATCTGCTTGTAATTCCAGACGTACGGATAATTCATTGGCCTGTGCTTTACTCATACCTCGCTGATTTTGCCGTACCTGGTCTGTAATGCCTAATAATTGCTGTACATGGTGGCCTACTTCATGAGCCACTACATAGGCCATAGCAAAATCTCCCGGTGCGCTGAAGCGGGATTGCAACTGATCGTAAAAACTGAGGTCTATGTATACTTTCTGGTCTAAGGGGCAATAAAATGGCCCGGTAGCTGATGTAGCAGTACCGCATCCGGATTGGTCAGTACCAGAAAAAAGTACCAATGTGGGTTCCTGGTAGTCCTGGTTTAATTGTTCTGCAAATAACTTATTCCATACATCTTCTGTATCCTGTAGCACTACCGATACAAACTGGGCTTTTTGATCCGATTCCACATCGTTTACTTGGCCGCCACTCTGGCTGCCTACGTTAATTAATTCGGAGGGATTGCCTCCAAATAGCAGTCCTAAAATAAGTAGAACAACACCGCCAATACCGCCCCCTATTGCTAACCCACCCCTGCCTCTGCGATCTTCTACATTACCGCTGCCTTGTCTTCCTTGCCAACGCATATATTTTGTAGATTAAAAAAGTTTATAGTTGATTTTTTTGATAGTATACTTTAAAGCTTGTTAAATAGTTTTTTTAATATACTATAGTTTATCTCAATGGCTCAAAATCAGTTGAATAAGTGTTACTCTTCGAGGTTGAATTCAAGTCCTGTTTCTTTTTAATCTAGTAGCAAGCCACTAGTACTGAATGTTAGAAAAAATAAACTAATTAGCTTGTTTGCCGTATAATGCTTTCATACATGAGCCTATATCAGGCTTATCAGGAAGATTAATAGATAATATTAAATATTTTACAGCTATGGGACTATTTGATTTCTTAAAGAAGGGCGATGAAAAACCAAGCCCCCAGGCTAATAAAACTCAGCCTAATATAAAACCGAATGTTCAACCTCAAGCAAAGCCAACTGTACAGGCACAGGCGCAGCCGGCTAGTACAGCCAATTCCGCACCTACGCCTAATCAGCAGACTGGTAGCGCAGCTAAGTTTGAAATGTATACCGTGAAAGAAGGCGACTGGTTATCTAAAATAGCAGGCCGTTATTATGGAGATGTACACAAATGGGACCGGATTTTCCAGGCCAACCGCGACCAGATCAGCGATCCTGATAAAATCCGTCCAGGACAAATTTTGAAAATACCATTAGATTAATGGTTGTTAACTAATTAACACCCACAAAAGCCCGCTCAATGCGGGCTTTTGTTTTGCCATGCCTAACCCGAGCAGGTAAACGCCCGTAGGTAAAGAAAGAATTACTTAAATACATTACTATGTTTCAATACGTAGATGAACATGCTGACAACCTGGTGGCTGTGATAGTAAGTGGCTTGTTAGAAAAAGCCGATTACACTCGTTTGCTTCTTGAAGTGGAAAACAAAATCAACCGGTATGGGAAAATAGATATTTACTGGGAAATGGTCGATGTTGATGGGTGGGATTTACAAGGAATTTTGCACGAACTAACTTTTGACTTAAAGCATTTGAATGATATTAACCGGGCAGCTATTGTCGGAGATAGGAAATGGGAAGAAGTAGTTACCAATGTAGCCCAGCACTTTACCACCGCAGAAGTTAAGTTTTTTGAACCTGCTGAACGTGAACAAGCCATGACATGGGTAAAAGAAAAATTAGCAAACTAAGGAAAAGCTGTATAAAAGCTAGCTTATAGCGTTAAACATTGTTTCAGATTAATCTACTTTGTTGCTCTATTCCTTGGTAATACAATTTATGGCTTGTTATAGTAGGAACAAGCCTTGATATAGTTATAATAGCCTCTATGATTTATCTATATAATAACAATAACCACTTAACCTATTTTACTTAGCTATTTTCTGCAGGAAAGCGGCTATTTCCATGAGCCAGGCTACTCCTAAATGTATAGCAATACCACCCCATATACTTCCTGTCCGCAAAGCAATTACTCCCAGAATATAACCACCAAACACAGAGCCGATAGTTTCGCCTAGGGGTTTGCCGTAATGCAAAAAAGCATAGGTAACTACCATAGGCAACACAGCCCGGTGGCCCATTACAGAAGCCATGCCTATCACAAGGAAACCCCGGAATATCCATTCCGTGGCTACAAAATCCCACCCATACACCAGTTCAAACAGCAGTACGGTTATCCACTTTGGTACACCTATATACTTATGAGCTAACGTATCGGGGTAGGAGGGGTAATCTTCCTGGAAATCCGGGCCAAAGGAGGCGGCTGCTATCAAGGGAGCCATAATCAAAAGCATGTATACATAGGGCCGCCAGTCTGTTTTAAGGTTGGTTATGCCATAAAAGCCGGTAGAACGGTCACTTATTGTTAAATAAATAATTAGCAGAGGAAGCAGAATGGTAAAGAGGCTATATACATTATTCAAAATTTTCAGCGTATAATTTTGCAAAACATACGGTACACTTTCTGCGATTGGCTGCTGAAAATAAAAGCCCCCATCCAGGGCAAGTATGCCCATTCCTGCCAGGCTAATCACCCAGAATAGTTTATTTTTTAAAAAAGCTCGATTAGCAGGATCAACCGCCATTAATAGCACGGTACCAAAGTAGGCGAAACTATAAAACAGAAAATACCAAAGAAAATAAACTGGCTGCCCGTAATAAGAATCTATAATGCTATCCTCAAAATCGAGCCAGTAATTAATAACAATAGTAGTGACAAGAAAAATGGCTACCAATATATAAGTAGCCAGATGAAAATCGGTGCGGATATGGTCCCGCAGATAGCTAAGAATTTTCTTCATCAAATGTACACCAGCCAATTAAAACCGGCAGGTATTTACACAAGAAATCAAACAAAGCCAAGCAACCAGCCTACTTAATTTACTACATTAAGTAGTGGTTTATGGGTTTCATAGTCCGTAATGTTTTGTAAGGTTACCTGAGCTATTTTCTGCAGGGCATTTTCTGTAAAGAAAGCCTGGTGGCCAGTAATCAGTACATTGGGGAAAGACAGCAATCGCATAAATAGGTCATCCTGAATTACTTTTCCGGACAGGTCTTCAAAAAACAAATCGGCTTCTTCTTCATATACATCCAGCCCCAGGTATCCAATCTGTTCCTTCTTCAAGGCTTGTATTACGGCTTTGGTATCTATCAGGCCACCTCTGCTGGTGTTGATCAGCATTACTCCTTTTTTCATTTTTGCAATAGAATCTGCATTTATGAGGTGATAGGTTTGAGGCGTTAACGGGCAATGCAGCGAAATTATATCGCATTGCTCATAAATCTGATCCAGGCTGGTAAATTCTATACCCAGGGCATCGCATTCCGGATTTTTAGCAATATCATATCCCAACACCCGGCAACCAAATCCCTTCAGAATCTGGCCGGTTACCAAACCAATTTTACCCAGTCCAATAATGCCGGCTGACCTGCCATGCAAATCAAATCCCATCAATCCGCTCAGAGCGAAATTGCCTTCTTTTACCCGGTTGTATGCCCGGTGTGTTTTGCGGTTAAGACCCAGAATTAAGGCAAGGGTGTGTTCGGCTACGGAGTAAGGAGAGTAGGCAGGTACTCTGACAACCGTTATTCCTTGTTTTTTTGCTGCTGGTATATCTACATTGTTATAACCGGCGCAACGCAATGCCAGAAGCTTTACTCCCTGCTGAGCTAGTATTTCTATTACTTTTGCATCCGCTGTATCGTTTACAAATATACACACACAGTCAAAGCTTTTGGCCAGTACAGCGGTATCTTTATGCAAAGGCACATCCGTAAAGTGCAGTTCATGATGGTGCTCTTCATTAAATGTGCTGAAGTATTGTTTATCGTATGGTTTTGTATTGAAAAAAAGGGTTTTCATAGGCCTGGCTGGTTATCAGGCTATAATATTGAAAAAAATAAAGATATGAATCAATAAGCTGAGAGTAAAAAAAGAGAAAAGCCTGAAAGGGTGAGAAGGATTACCGTAAAATAAGCACAGGGGTATATAGCGGATACGATGCCTGGCCTGCATTCACTTCGTCGAGCAAATGCCTTCTGCTAGCAGAAATAGCGAGTAGAGTAGAGGGGTGCTCTTCCATAAAACTACTGATCGACCGCTGTATATCATGTCCGGTATGGAGTACCTGGGTATGCTGAAACTGGGTGTTTTCGGATGTGTCGTCGTTCCCGGAGATCGCTTGGGCTCCATGGGAAGCAGCCATACTCTTTTCCCGCATAAGCATTAGTGTAACCTGCGCCTCAAAAGCTTTTGCCAGTTCTTTGATCAACAGCATTTCTTGCTGCGGAAATTGATGAGAAGTAAATAGCAAATGGTTTATTTTAGCATAAGGTGCCGCGGCTGGTATTACCAATACGGGGCGGTGGGTTTCTTCAATTACGCGTACAATAGTGCTTCCGAAAAATATACTTTTGAGATCTTTTATATATCTGGTTCCTAACACAATCAGGTCTACACCCTGCTCATAGGTTGTTTTAACAATTTCATCCACAGCAAAGGCAGACCCAATTTTATAGACTGCTTTTACGGTTGCCGGTGCATGAATTTTATTAAGCCAGTTCATCAGGTTTTCCAACTTCTCTCTGGCTTCTCTTTCGTAAGTTATATGGGCTTCCACTTCCGGATGCTGGTACTGCTCCATCAAAGGAACAACTCTGGGAATGTGGTACGTATGCAATAAAAATAACTCAGCTCCTGTAGCCAATGCTATATCATAGGCATACAACAGCACTTTGGTTGAGTTTTCTGAAAAATCTATCGGGCATAAAATCGTTTGCATAACATACAATAGTTTGTTTGACTTTAAGGATAAAAAATATGATTAAAGCCATATAATGAGCATATACGGCTTAGTTTATAGGAAAGTTTATCCAGAAATACAGATACTAAAAGAACTTACTAACGGATGTAAAAAGAGCTAATCAGATTGTATTTAAGTAAGTTCCGGATACAAAGGCGATTTCTTCCAGAAACAGTATTTATGTTGAAGAAAAATAAACTGCATTGGGTTTTATTAAAGATACAAATTTGAGCTGAAAAATGAAAGCTTTTTACCAGATGCAGCAAACCATTCTAAAAATTGTCTTCTTACAACAATAGCTTCTTTTCAGATTTTGCATTGCCTTGCAAAAGGAAAATTTGCTTACACTTTTGTGCTTATCCGGAAATTTGCAGGTAAATCATAAACAGGTATGACTTTAGTCATTCATTTCCGGCCCGGAAAAAGTGAACTTTGATTATTATTAAAGTTCTGATTTATGAAGTCAATTCAACCTACTCCCTCTGTTGTGGAAAACCTCTACAGTTTTCCGCGAATAGGTGAGCTAGCACCGGATTTTAAGGCAGATTCTACGCGTGGTTTAATCAGTCTTTCAGATTTTGCAGGCAAATGGGTAGTGCTGTTTTCGCATCCGGAAGATTTTACGCCTATTTGTACCAGCGAAATACTGGCTTTTGCCGCCTTACATCCTAAACTGGCAGAAAATAATTGTGTGCTTATGGGCTTAAGTACGGATTCCAGCCGTTCGCATATTATCTGGATACAAACCATAGAAGAATTTACGGGCGAGAAAATAGGCTTCCCCATTATTGCTGATGAAGACAAAAAAATTGCTTCCAGGTATGGTATGATCATGCCGGAGGAATACGGGCAGGAAGTTAACAGAAGTGTATTTATTATAGATCCTGCGCGGAAAATACGTGCTTTTTCGTGTTATCCGGTTCCAACCGGACGCAATACAGAAGAAATTCTGCGGTTGGTGCAAGCCCTGCAAATTTCTGATTTACGGAACATAGCTACACCTGCCAACTGGCAACCAGGCGGTTTAGTAGTTAATTATTCTTCTCCTTACAGCAAGTAGTTACCAAATAGGAGATTGATTTTTTGCTATTTTTTATCAGACCCACCGGACTACTTGCCCGGTGGGTTTATTTTTTTCGGGACTATGGAAAACTATGCAGGCTCCTGAATAACTAGTTAATCCAAACGGATCCTGTACCGGTACAGGATCCGTTTGGGTTTTAAATGATACGGAACCAGATGCAAGAATGATAAAATGTACCTATTTTTTATGGCAGCAGTTTACCTGGATGGTGGCTTTGGTATCTGCCACCGCTGAAGGGCTGAGCATAGGAATACCCAGATTTAACCCACGCAGAATAAACAAACAAGCAATAGTTATGGTAAATACAGGCACTACTTTGGTTAACCGGGTTCGCCACTGTAAAGTAATATATTGACCAGCAAAAGATACGACCAGCATCATAGGTAAGGTACCCAAGCCGAATAATGCCATATAGGCCATCCCACTTACACTGTTGCCGGTTGCAATGGCTCCTGCTAAAGCGATATATACCAGGCCACAGGGCAATAACCCATTGAGCATGCCACTGAAAAAATAGGCGCGGTAGGTTTTTTTCTTGAACTCCAAGGCAAACTGTTGTTTTACTTTGGAAGTAAACCTGGCTAAAGGACTAACAAAACTAAATTTTTGAGAGAGTTGGTTGGGGGATACTATCAGCATCAACATAAGAACACCCACTGCTACTGAGAGCGCTTGCTGGGAACTGACAAAAGATAAACTTTGCCCGAACATTCCCATAAGTAATCCTACGAGTGAGTAGGTGGCAATCCTGCCGGTATTATAAATGAGCCTTCCAGATACTGCTTTTACTTTGTCCTGGGCATGCACCGGCAATGCCAGCACCAAGGGGCCGCACATCCCCAGGCAATGGAAACTTCCTAGCAAACCAACAATAAAAGCAGAGTAAAGCATGAGTAAGGAGTGATAAGTATTAATGGATGAGTAATGGGGCTATAAACTGTGGACTAGTTAATAACTAATACTTGTTCACTGAAATAGTCTTTGTTGTTTGCATTCCATCTTACTTTTACTTTCCATAACCCTTTATCCAGGGAAGATACAGGAACAACCTGGCGGCCTGTTGCGTCCATGTCTACGGATATCTTTACATCTTTGCGGGCATCCGATGGGCGGAAAAACAATATCTCACCTGTGGCATTTGCTAATGATTTTGGAAAGAAAAACTCTACCACTTGTTTTTCACCAATGTATTGAAAGCCCATCTGGCCGTGTAATTGTTGTGCATTGGTCAGCTTATCTATCTGATCCTGGTAGGCAATTTCTTCTTTGTAATATTCTTTGCTTACCAGATGTATGTCGTTTTGCCTGATACATAGCACTACCATACCTATAATAAATGCTACAAATCCGCCGTATATCAATGCTATTTTTGTGCCCCAGTTCATGGTCATGTCTTTATTCGTTTAATTTAACAGTATTCTTTTTGAAAGATGGAGGCTAACACTAGCAGCAATAGCCTCCATAAAGTTGAAATATACACTTTGCATTATGTTGTTACTTAGCAGGACCCAGAAAGTTGGTTTTACTTTGTTCCAGTCGCTTGCCATTTGCATACACCCCAATTTTGATGGGTGTTTTTACAGCGCGGATACTACTTCTGGGCAACTCTACAAATAATACTACTTCCGCTGAACCACTCTCCGGAATATAGATTTTATCGCCAACTACTTTTAATGTCCCTTCCGGCTGATCTTCCAGTTGCAGGGTAATATGCATAGGCTCGGTTGTTTTGTTTACCAGTTGTACATTATACAAGTTGCTGATCCGGTTACCGGGTTGTTCCTGGTATAACATGCCGGGTACACGCAGTACCGTTGCTTCTACCTGGCTGCGGTTAAGCAGTAAAAAACCTTGCAATGAAAGCAGTAAAAGCAGCACAGCCGTATAAGCCGCCATACGGGAGCTAAATGTCAGTTTTACTTTTTCGGTAATACCTTTGTGAGAGTCGAACCGGATTAGCCCGGTAGGTTTGCCGATTTTGGTCATTACTTCGTCGCAGGCATCTATACAGGCGGTACAATTCACACATTCCAGCTGCACGCCATTCCGGATATCTATACCAGTAGGGCATACCTGAACACACAGTTTACAATCAATACAGTCGCCTTGCGTTAGCAGATCTTCCAGTTTTAAGGGTCTTGTTTCTACAGCTTTTGCATCGGCTACGGTGCCTGGTTTTTCGTGGCTTGCCTGATGCACACAGCCTGAACAACCGCCGGAGCAGGATGGGTCTTCTGTTTTTTCAACTTTCTTTGCCGGTTTCTTTAACCTTCCTCTGGGTTCACCTCTGATAAAGTCATAGGCTACAACAATGGTTTCCCTGGTTAGTAATACTCCCTGCAAACGGCCATACGGACAAATAACAGTGCAAGCCTGCTCCCGTAGTTTGGCAAATACCAGATAAAAAATTCCGGTAAAACCTACCAGTCCGATAAACCCTGCCAGATGCTGTGCCGGAGATTGGGTAATAATAGCATATACCTCATCCACACCAATCAGGTAAGCCATTAAGGTATGGGCTATTATTAATGAAATAAATAAGAAAATGAGGTGTTTGGCAGATTTCTTTAGTAGCTTATCTGCTGTCCAGGGAGCTTTGTCTAATACTTTCTGCTGGTTGGCATCCCCTTCAATAAAGTATTCAATTTTCCGGAAAACCATTTCCATAAAAATGGTTTGCGGACAAGCCCATCCACACCAAACTCTCCCATACACGACCGTAAACAAGATTACGAATACAAAAAACGTAAGCATGGCTAGGCCAAACAGGTAAAAATCTTGCGGGAAGAAAGGAAACCCCAAGATGACAAACTTCCGCTCGAATATATTGAACAGAAACAAGGGTAGTCCATTTACTTTTATAAAAGGAGCTCCGAATAATAAGCCTAACAGCACAATGGCAACCACCACCCGCAACTGATGCAATCTGCCTTTGGGTTTCTTAGGATATACCCAGACACGTTCTCCCTTCTCATTTACTGTAGATATATGATCGCGGAACGTCTCTTTGTTATCGGTGATGGTTGCCATGGCTGGTATAGTTTGGTCTGAAACCTGAATTCATAGGATCTTAAAATCACTTAAAATCTCTATGAATCCAGGTTCAGTAGTATTATAAACTTGACATTGTTTTGCTTTCTGGCGTTGTTTCAGCGCTTACTACTCTATCTCCCTGAGGCTCTTTTCCATTTGCAGGTTTAGTGCCTTGCAGCGATAAAATGTAGCTGGATACATTCTGAATTTCGTCTGGCTTCAGCTTCTGCTGCCAGGCAATCATCCCTTTTTGTGGAATACCGTATTTAATAGTTTTGAATACATCTTTTACGGAGCCGCCATGTATCCAGTATTCATCAGTTAAGTTGGGTCCTACGCCCCCTTCACCGGCAGCGCCATGGCAGGCACTACAGTTTTGTGAGTAGATAGCTTTCGCACTGGTCAGAGCAGCTTCGTCTGTTACTTGTTTTGCGCTGTTCTCATCAATACTGGCAGCCGCTAGTTTGCGGAACTCACCTACTTCTTTTTCTGCCTGTGCCATTTCTGCCACGTACTCTTGTTCACTGGTTTGCACCAATCCGAGAGAGAAGAAGTTAATGCAATAGATAATAGCAAAAGCAATGGTGCCATAGAAGGTGTATTTTAACCAAGGCGGCATGTGGTTATCCAGCTCCTGGATGCCATCGTATATGTGGTCCATGGCTACTGCGCCCTCTTGTTCTACTGGCAATACATCGCCGGTGATAAATTTCTTCTTAAAAGTAAGCCAGAAACTTTCTGTGGCTATTACTTCTACAGGAGCAGTCACGGTATCTTTCTGCATAATAATCCGCATCACTTGCAGAATATACAGGGCTACTACCAATACAGCTATACTTACAAATATCAGCATACCGGACACTACCAAGAACAGGATTTCTTGCTCAGATACACCTGTTTGTGTAGAGGATGCAGAGCCCTGGGCAAACAGGTTTCCATGCAGGCAAGTGGCGAGAGCTGCCAGGCCTACTGCCTTCCAATTGGATTTCAAGCATTTTGTTGTCATGGGTGTATACTTGTGTTGCTTAGCGAATCAGTTTTTCGTCTCCGGGAGTTTCCTCACTTAAAGGCAGATGCTCCATAGACTTTATGTATTTTTTATCGGCTTTTACTACCCATATCAACAGGGTAATGAAGAATATGACAAAGATGAGCAGCGAGATTACCGGGAAAATTTCCACATCCTGTACCCGCTCGAAATAATATTTAAACATAGGAATAATGATTAGTAGTGATTGATGAATGACCCGCTGTATTAGTCCACAGAACAATCTTGTTTGCTAAATGTCAGTTACCAGATAATCAAGATTAGTACTGTGGACCGTAACCGGTGATTACTCATTGGTTACAATTACATTGGGTTTTACTTTAATGTCGGTACCCAGGCGTTGCAGATAAGCAATTAAGGCTACAATTTCTCTGTCAGATTTTACATCTATGCCGGCATCTTTCAAGTTTTTCACAATCTGATCGGCTTGCTTTTCTACATCGGCATTGGCCTGATTCTCATATCCTTCTTCATAAGGAACACCTAACGTACGCATCACATTGATCATATCCGGAGTCAGCGATTTATCGTAGGTCTGTTCTACTAACCAAGGATAGGGCGGCATAATAGAGCCTGGCGACATAGAGGTAGGATCTACCATGTGGTGATAATGCCAGCTATCCGGATATTTCTGACCCAGACGCTGCAGATCCGGACCGGTACGTTTAGAACCCCACAAGAATGGATGGTCGTACACAAATTCACCGGCTTTAGAGTATTCCCCATACCGTTCTGTTTCAGAGCGGAACGGCCGTACCATCTGAGAGTGGCAGTTTACGCAACCTTCTTTGATATATAAGTCGCGTCCATGCAGCTCAAGTGGCGTATAAGGTTTCACGGCTGTAATCGTAGGTACGTTAGACTTGATTAAGAAAGTAGGGATCAGCTCAAATACTCCACCGATCAGGATAGCTACGGTAGCTAATACCGTGAATACGATGGGTTTTTTCTCCAGTACGCGGTGCCAATATTCTTTATGCTCACTTACTTCCTGTGTTAAGGCAGGAGCTTCAGCCGCTTCATTGGCTACGAAAGTACCCTGGGCAGCCGTTTTGAATAAATTATATACCATCACAAACACACCTGATAAGTATAAAGCTCCACCAGCCGCACGTGTCATATACATAGGTAGAATCTGCTGTACCGTTTCCAGGAAGTTCGGATACTTTAGAAAGCCTTCCTGTGTAAATTCTTTCCACATTAAGCTTTGAGTAATACCGGCCCAGTACAGGGGTAATGCATAGAATAATATACCCAGGGTACCTAACCAGAAGTGTACGTTCGCTAATTTTTTAGAGTATAAAGACGTTTTCCACATCTGTGGGATCAGCCAGTAGAGCATGCCAAAGGTTAAGAAACCGTTCCATCCCAGGGCGCCTACGTGTACGTGTGCTACAATCCAATCGGTAAAGTGGCCAATAGCATTTACATTTTTCAGTGAAAGCATTGGGCCTTCGAATACTGCCATACCATAAGCAGTAATAGCTACCACCATAAATTTTAATACTGGCTCCTCGCGAACTCTATCCCAGGCACCACGCAGGGTAAGCAAACCATTCATCATCCCACCCCAGGAAGGAGCAATTAGCATGATAGAGAACGCAGTACCCATGGCCTGTGCCCAGTCTGGTAAGGAAGTATATAATAAGTGGTGAGGGCCTGCCCAGATGTAGATAAAAATTAGTGCCCAAAAGTGTACGATAGATAACTTATAAGAATATACCGGACGATTAGCAGCCTTAGGCAAAAAGTAGTACATTAAGCCTAAGTAAGGGGTAGTCAGGAAGAATGCCACTGCATTATGTCCGTACCACCATTGTACCAGGGCATCTTGTACACCGGCATATAAGGAGTAGCTTTTAAAGGCATGCAGGGGAAGTTCAAATGAATTAACTACGTGCAGCACAGCCACTGTTACGAATGTAGCAATGTAAAACCAGATGGCTACATACATATGCTTTTCGCGACGTTTAACAATAGTGCCAATCAGGTTCCAGCCAAATACTACCCAGATTAAGGTAATGGCTATGTCTATTGGCCACTCAAGTTCTGCATATTCTTTAGAGGTAGTAATACCCAAAGGCAGGGTAATAGCTGCTGACAGAATTATTAATTGCCATCCCCAGAAGTTAATCCAGCTTAAGGTGTCGCTGAACATGCGTGCTTTGAGCAGGCGCTGCAAAGAGTAGTATACTCCTGCAAAAATACCATTCCCTACAAAAGCGAATATTACCGCATTGGTATGTAATGGCCTGATGCGTCCGAAGGTGGTGTACTGTAAGTCGAAATTAAGTGCCGGAAAAACCATTTGCAGTGCAACAATTAATCCCACACTCATACCTACTACCCCCCAGACAACCGTAGCGATAGCAAAATACTTTACTATCTTATTGTCGTAACTAAACTTTTGTAATTCCATATTACCCTGTTGAATTATATTATTTTCGTCTGTAAAGGTAGATGACAGGGTTTAGGCTGGGAATGACAGGCATTAGAGCAAAGGATGATATATGTCAGTTTTTACCTGTGGCTGGCTGAGCGCTCTATTCGGGTGACTAATAAAGCGTATGCTGGTAGGCTTGATTTTGGTTATGAAAGCCGGTTTACTATAAAAAGTACCTGAATTAAAAAAGTAAGCAAGGCTTAATTTAAAGCGAATATCCTGTTCTTGTGTGCTTACTAATTTTAGCAACTGACCTTACGTATGTATCAAAAGCAGCAATCCACTAAAAACTTTTCCAAACTGGCTTACTTCTCGCTAGCTGAACCTTATTAATAGTTGAATTTTCAGTAGATAAAGGTGTTTAACTGTTGTTTTATCTTTCACTATTCAAAATTTGAAGCAGAAATTACAAGTAAGGAAAGAAGTAATCCAATTAAATCTTACCTGTAATTCAGAAATACCAGGATCACGAAAAGTATTTTTTAATGGAGAACTTTTACCCACTATTCGATGAAACGATAGCTGCAGCGCACACACCTGGTTTCCATAAGCAGGCGAGAATGACGGCTATCGAAAGTTATCCTATTTTTGATGCACCAGAGGAACAGCAATTAAATGATATCACCAAACTGGCTGCCCTTATTTGCGATACACCTGCCGCGCTTATCAATTTGCTTGATGACACCGGGCAGTGGCTTAAGCCTAAATACGGGTTACGTATTCCTCAAACCGAGAAAAGTATTTCCTTTTGCCAGTATACCATTGAGCAGCGTAGTAGTTATGAAGTAAAGGATACCTGGCTTGATGACAAATTTGCCCATCATTCTGCCATTCGTTTTTATTGTGGCGTACCCTTACTTGCTCCTGAAGGATATCCGATTGGCTGTTTATGCGTAATTGATTTTAAGCCTAAAGAACTTACCATCCAACAGAAACTAGCTTTGGAGACTCTGGGCAAAAATGCTACCACATTCTTTGAGCTTCAGCGGCAGAAAAAGCGCTTAGAAGAAGAGAAAAAACATGCCCTAAACAGTGAAAAGAAATACCGTGATCTGGTAGAAAATAACCAGGGGTTTATATGTACGCATGATCTGCAAGGCCGCATATTATCTGTGAACCCGGCTGTCTGTAAACTATTAAAATATTCTGACGAAGAACTTGTAGGGAAGAATGTACGCGATTTGCTTGCTCCCAAAGCGGTAGGTTGCTATGATGAATATATCAACAAAGTAAGCCAGGTTGAGGCAAGTTCAGGTATTATGCACTTGTTGGGAAAAGATGGGGAAGAATATTTCTGGGAATACCGGACTTTCCGGTTCGAGGAGGAAGGATGTGAACCGTATATTATAGGTTCGGCAATGGACATTACAGAGCGGCATCAGGCAAAACAATTCTTACTAAAAGCAAAGCAAGAGTTAGAAAACAGGGTAAAAGAGAGAACGGCTCAGCTGGAGCAATCTAACAGAAATCTGCTCGAAATTAATCAAGAGTTAGATACATTTATCTACCGCGCCTCCCATGATCTAAGAGGGCCTCTGGCTTCTTTTTTAGGTTTGTGCGACATCGCCTTAATGGAATTTACTGATGATAAAGTGCGAACATACTTCCAGATGATTTCAGCAAAGGCAGCCCAGGCAAACCGGGTCTTGACTAATCTTATGGAAGTAAGTAACATCAAAAGTAACTACCCGGAAAAGACTTCTATTAACCTGAATACGCTCCTGAAAGAAACAGCTTCAGAATTAGATTTTCTGCAAGAAACTGATAAAGCCGTAGATATACGATTGGAATGTGAGCAAGATATTCATGTGTACGCTGATCATTTTTCACTAAAAATTATCTGTAAGCACATTCTGGAAAATGCCTTGCAGTATAAAAAGAACAATATTTCAAACCCTTACATAAATATCTGGTTTGCTGAGAGTCAGCAGAAAGATCTGGTAATTGTTTTTGAGGATAATGGGGTAGGCATTCCTGAACAGTTACAAGAAAAAGTATTTGACATGTTCTGCAGAGGAGACGAGCGTTCTAAAGGGTCAGGACTTGGATTATATTTAGTAAAAAAAGCAATCGATAAAATAGGTGGTACCGTACGCTTATACAGTGCCTTAGGTGAAGGCACCCGCTTAGAAGTAGTATTGCCTAATCAACAAAAATTATAATACGTTTTATGGAAAATCAATACACCATTGGTCATTTTTTAGAAGCAATTGCCAGTACGAATTTACTCTTGAAAGAACAAATCAGTAAAATACAATCAGATATTCTTTCCTTTGATGAATTTATTGTAGAACACCAACAATCAAAAAGAGATCTATCTTTATTGAAAGGATTTGCTACTGATATTCATAGTGCTGAGTAGTATCCTTAGCATCCTTACGCGTGGTGGTTGGGGGCAGAGAACTGCTTTTTACTTTAACAGAGTAAAACCTTTGTATCCCGATAACACTAATAGCCCACATAGTGATAAACATTCCCATATACATGGTAACATTGCCATCCGAAGCTTTGGATGTGAAGGCAAGATCAATGGTAGCATGAAAAATACTTACAATAAGAATACTACCACCGGACGAATTATAAAACCAGGATAATAAAAAACTTCCTGTCAGTAAGCTAAGTCCCCAGCCAAAAATGCCGGCTATATCCATGCTAACATAGCCTGGCCGGTAAAGAAACAAAGGAATGTGCCACCCCGCCCATATACCCGTCAGAATAACAGTGGCCCACCATGAATTATAGTTGGCTTGTAGCCGAGGCAAGGCAAATCCACACCAGCCAGTCTCTTCTCCGAATCCGAAAGTAAACAGGTTATAAAGCACAAATACGCCAAAAGACATATAAGGAAACTCACGGGAGGTAAACAGATCTCTCCACTGGATGAACTCTCCTTCCTGCATGTATACAAGGCAAGCTGCGCCTAACAGCATAACAAATGGACTAACTCATACAAGTATATGCCATTTTACGGGCACATTCCACTTAACTACTCTGGAAGCTAACTCTTTAGTTGCTTCCTTTCCATGGAAGTGGTAGGTTACAATAAACGCCGCTGCAATGGGACCTATGGCTCCTAATGCATGATGGTAAGGAAGCACAGGGAGAACAGATATACCAAAGTAAGGCAAATACAATAGTAACCATACCAGCCAGGAAAGGAGGTAGGCCAACAGTGTAAAATATACTAAGCTATGCTTCTGCATGATGCCGTCGTTTTGAGTTGAACAAGAAAGCAAAAAGCCGTAGTATAACTTCTGCCTTTTGCTTATTACATATATATTAAGTCATTATTCTTTTTGAGTTTAATTACTTTCAGGCTATTGAGCAGCAGGATGACCGGATACGTTGGATCAAATTCATGCCACTTAATGCCAAAATTTGCCCTGCCTCCAAATTTATGATGGTTGTTATGGTAGCTTTCGCCCATCATTAAAAAGTCGAATGGCAACAGGTTTTTGGCTGTATCGCCAACTTTGTAATTTACATAGCCAAACTTATGAGCAAACCAATTAATAATGGCCCCATGCACAGGCCCCATAAAGAAATGTATAGGCAGTAATAAAAACATCCACCACTCGGTAGCAAACTGAATATAGAAAAGAGATTACAAAACGCCCCAGCCTACCCGAACTGCCCAAGTATCACCCAGGCGTTCCATAAATTGCCAGTTGGGTATATTCTTATAAAACTTCTTATCAAATTTAGCTTTGTCTTTTAAGATATCATTGTAAATACTTTTGGTCTTCCACATCATATCGAACAGGTTGTCGGAGTAACGCGGAGAGTGGGGATCATTTTCCGTATCAGCATAGGCATGGTGCAGGCGGTGCATAATGCCATACGCCCGCGGACTTAAAAAGGAAGAACCCTGGAAGATGAACGTAAGAATGTAGAATATTTTTTCCCAGGTTTTATTCATGGTAAACATTTGATGTGCTGCATAGCGGTGTAGAAAGAAAGTTTGCGCAAACAACGACAGGTACCAATGAGCCAGGAAAAAGGCAAGTATAATCATAAAGGTTTGTAGATTAAGAAAAGAATAAATTATCAGGTGAAAATGGATGCTTAATAAATGGCAGACGAGGTATACAAATTGCTAATTTCCCCACCACACTGATTCCTCTGTAGCCTGTGTTCTTAAGCTGCCTAAAGATTTATTTTTTGAGCCCTTTTTTAGGCGCTGTATCTTCTTCCGTCTTTTCTTCAAACAACATGCGTACAGAAGGGGAAAACGTATCTTCATACTGTCCGCTTTTCATAGCCCAAATAAAAGCTCCCAGAAAACTTCCAGCTACAAGCATGCTTAATGTGACTAAAACTAAAATAACAGACATGGGAATAATAGTTACTAATGAATGACAAATGAATTTTGAAATAGTTTTTCAAGTAGTGGTTGTATCTGCATGTTAACAGGATAATACCTTTCTTACAACTTTCTCCACTGGGCAAATAAACTACTCATACCTACCGCAAATGCTACTACGGACATAGAACTAAGCGGCATAAACAAGGCAGCAAACACCGGCGACAACTGACCGGCTGCAGCCAACCCTACACCAATGAAATTATAGACCAGGGAAAGCAGAAAACTTGCTTTTACAATATTTACACTGGTCCGGCTGAACCGGATAAAATTATCCAGCCGGTTGAAATTGCGGGCATCCACCAGTACATCGCAAGCCGGGAAGAAAGCATGTACATCTTCGGTAAGCACCATGCCCACATCACTTTGCTTTAGTGCTCCTGCATCATTTAAACCATCGCCTATCATAAGTACATGGTCGCCCTGAGTTTGCAGTTTCTGGATGTATTGCAACTTGTCAGCCGGGCTTTGCTCAAAATGCAAATTCTTTCTTTGTTCAAACACAGGCAGCAGTACAGGCAAATCCACCACATGGTCGCCAGAAAGCAACGAGAGCTTAAGCCTTGATTTAAGTTTATTCAATACATCAGCAAAGCCAGTGCGGTACTGGTTTTGTAATTCGAAATATCCTTTATAGGCATAGTTTATAGACACATACACTCTGGAGGTTGCTTTAACAGTATCAGGGGTCTCTTCTATGCCAACATAGTTTCCGGAACCTATACGTACATACGTATCCTGTACTATCCCTTCTATGCCTGCGCCAGTGGTTTCATAATAATTTCTTACAGGGACAGAGGGTGTCTTTCCTAAATACCTATTGATTTTGCGGCTTAGCGGATGAGTAGATTGACTTGCAACAGCTTTAATCAACTGTTTTTCTTCTGCAGTCAGCGGGTTGCCAATAAACGTAATGCTGGCTTTATTATCATGAGTAAGGGTGCCGGTTTTGTCGAATACCACATGCGTGATAGTAGCCAGATGCTGAATAACCCCGGGATTTTTTACATAAACTCCATTTTTGCCAAAAATACGCATGGTATTCTCCATAGTAAAAGGCATAGATAGTGTTAAGGCACAAGGGCAAGCCACAATCAATACCGCCGTAAACGCATTCCATATAACCGACTGGTCAGTAAAATACCAGAAGGTTGCTGCCAGCAGAGCTATGGATATAGTTATATAAGTGAAATACTTACTAAAGTTAGAGGCTAGTTTTGTAACAGGTGTAATCTTTTCCTTGGCAAAAGTCTCGTTGTTCCATAACTGGGTAAGATAACTCTGCGAGACAGGCTTTTGTACAGTAAGTTCTATCTGTGTTCCTATTTGCCTGCCACCGGCGTAAATATATTCTCCTGCTTTTTTTTCTACTGGTTGCGACTCGCCAGTAACAAAACTATAATCTATCCATGCCTGGCCACTCAGCAATAAACTATCTGCTGGAATCAGCTCCTGGTTGCGGATTAAGATTTTGTCGCCGGGTTGCAATTGGGATACTGGCATACTTTCTTCTTTGCCATCTTTTACTACGGCTGCTGCCAGTGGAAAATATGATTTGTAGTTCCGTTCAAAGGATAGATTTTCGTAGGTTTTATGCTGCAACCATTTACCGATCAACAGAAAAAATACCAGTCCACAAAGGCTATCCCAATAGCCAGGTCCGGTAGCTGTAAAAGTTTCATAGGCACTTCTGATAAACAGTGCTGAAACACCTATAGAAATCGGTACATCCAGGTTAATTACTTTTTCTTTAAGCGATTTATAAGCAGATATAAAATAACCGGAAGCACCATAAAAAATCACAGGCAATGTAAGCAGGACATTGAGCCAGGTAAAATAGTGTTTTAGCTCCCCCTCCATTACATAATCCAGGCCGAAGTATTCTGGGAAACTCAGCAGCATAACATTGCCGGTACAAAAGCCAACTATGCCAATTTTTAAGAAAATGCCATTATTCGCTTTTCGTTGTGCTTTATGGCTATATTCCTCCAGGCTTATCTGAGGTGCATAGCCCAGAGTTGCCAGCAATTCTACCAGTTGCTGCAAGCTGATGATTGTTGGGTCGAAACCAAGGGCGAGTTCTTTCTTCATAAAATTCACTCGCGACATGGTAATTCCTTCCCGTAGTTTGTATAGATTTTCCAGCAGCCATATGCAGGAACTACAATGAATAGCCGGAATATGTAATGTTATTTTGCAAAGATTTTCACTGGCATAGTCCAACAGCGGCTTTGCTATTTCCTGATTGTTTAAGAAGGCATAACGGGTACCAAAACTCTTTCCCTTCAGGCTAATGCCTGGATTTTTGTCCAGATCATAGTATGAACACATGCCGTTTTGCGACAATATCTCGTACACCGTTTTACATCCCTCGCAGCAGAAAAATTTATCAGTATCCTGATGAATATGGGTATCCGGACAGGTATCTCCACAGTGCTGGCATTTTATATCTTCGGCAATCAGTGCTTCCATGGTGAATAATTTGAAATGTGATGATTTGAAAAATGGGAAAAGGATTAACTGTTGGTTTGAAACTTCCTCATCCCAAATTTTCAAATTGGTTAATTTCTTCCGTCTGTTTCCCGGCTTGCAAATGCTTTCCGTACAGCCAGCAGCATCTTGCGTTCTTTGGCCCAGAAAAATTTAAACTGCCCGAATAACGTACCGTAAACAAGTAGCAACAGCTGGTAAGTAGGAAATAAAAAGAGAATGTATACAACTGTTTTTAGCCAGAAGGCTGTATAGCCATCAAACCCGATGAGCGAAAAAAAGGATTTGCGCAACAGAACAGCTGTGCTTCCGGCCAAGCTGAATACAATAAAAATTAATAATACCTGTAGGGCAGATTCAACACCCCATTTCATTTTCAGGCGTTGAAGAAAAGTAGGTTTACTGGTTGATATAGACATAGGAACTTTTGTATTTCAGCTGTAAAAATGGGCTTTACTAGCTTTTTTTCTCATGACTGCCATCAGACAAAAAAATGATATTGGTCAGTTTTGAAGACTTATAAAAAGCAAACAGACCCATGACTTGAGCCCTACTGCACAAGTTATGGGTCTGTTTACGAAAATGAATATACTTAAATTGCCTTGCTGAATAGCTGCTTGGTTTGATTTGCCTTTTTTCGGTGCAGTACATCAAACACCATACAGATATTCCGGACAAACGTTTTACCGAGTGGCGTCACCCACAACCCTTCTTCTGTAAGCCTAAGTAACCCTTCTTTCTTCATTGCGGCTAGTTCTGCCCGGGCTTCAGGCTCCAGCGAATACCAGAAGCCGGGTGTCCAGTTTACTTCGCCTTTGCAAATAATCTGTAATATTAGTTGCTTGATTACGGAATCTTGTTTGGTAAGTAAATGCCCTTTTAATATGGGTAACTCTCCGGAAAATACTGCTTGCTGGTATTCTTCTACTTTTTTAACATTCTGTAAATAGGCATTCCCGGCATCACTAATCGCAGAAGTACCCAAGCCGATAAGTAGGTCTGTAGCACAGGTAGTATACCCCATAAAGTTGCGGTGTAGAGTTTTGTGCTGCATGGCTTTATACAGAGCATCCGTTGGTAGAGCAAAATGGTCCATGCCAATATCAGTATACCCTAGCTGGGTAAATTTTTCTAAACCTAATTCATATAAAGCTCTTTTTTCTGCATCTACTGGTAAATCTTTTTCATCATACCCTCTCTGGCCGGGCTTAAGCCAGGGCACATGAGCATAACTATAAAAAGCAATCCGGTCTGGTTTTAGCTGAGCTACATATTCCAGCGTACGGGCTATGCTTTCCTGGGTCTGGAAAGGCAGGCCATATACCAGGTCGAAGTTAACAGATTCATAACCAATTTTACGTGCTTCCTGGGTAGCTCTTTCCACATTTGCATAAGGTTGTATCCGGTTGATGGCTTTTTGTACTTTCTCATCAAAATCCTGAATACCATAACTTACTCTGCG
This sequence comes from Rhodocytophaga aerolata, assembly GCF_030503435.1. Lineage (GTDB taxonomy): Bacteria > Bacteroidota > Bacteroidia > Cytophagales > 172606-1 > Rhodocytophaga > Rhodocytophaga aerolata. The sequence goes on along the minus strand of NZ_JAUKPO010000001.1, from coordinate 986,594 downwards.
AAAACCCAGGTCATATAAGGTTTGTAAATGAGCAGCGGTGGTGTTATTGGGATGTCCTTCAAAACTAAACTCATGTTCCGGATGAATGTCGGCCTTATCAAATAAGCCATTTAGCAAAAATGCCAGGTTTTCAGGACTAAAGAAAGTAGGCGTACCACCCCCCAGATGCAACTCCCGGATAATAGGCCAGCTGCCCAGCTGGTCAACATATAATTGCCATTCTGCCAGGATAGCTTTTATGTATTTGGGCTCTACCTGATGGTTTCTGGTAATACGCGTATTGCATCCACAATAGGTACATAAGCTTTCGCAGAAAGGCAGATGAACATATAAACTAATTCCTTTGGTTGTGTTCGTAGCATCGAAAGTACGTTTTACCGCCTTGAACCAGTCCCGTTCAGTAGGCTTTTGATCATTCCAATAAGGTACCGTAGGGTAGCTGGTATACCGTGGAGCAGGTACATTGTATTTTTGAATTAATTCTTCCTGTAGCAACATATGCGTTTAATGGCAACAATGGGTGAACAGTTGCAAAGGTAGGCCGCCAGATAGCTACAAAGGATGATATTTATAATAGAAAACAGTGATCCATATCAATACGGCTACTTTCTGTCTTCTTCCTGCAAACTTTTGTTGATATTGATAGCAGCTTTGGTTCCTTCCGCTGCGGCTACTACTACTTGTTGCAAATCATGGTCTACGTCACCAGCCGCATACACTCCTTTAACTGAGGTTTGCTGTTGTCCATCCGTTTTAACCATGCCTTTGCCAGAAAAGCTGCATCCTAATTGTTTAGATAGGTCGGATTGTTGAATAAAACTTAAGTTGAAGAAAATAGCTTTGCATGGTATAGAGATTCCATCACTAAAGTGAATGGCTTCCAGTTTGGGTACTGTGCCTTCCAGCCTGGCTATTCTTTCACATTTTATCTTTACTTCATTCCGCTCCAGCCGATCCATATCTTCTAGCTGAAGCTTATTTTTTCCATCTGTTACTAAAGTTACATCAGCACTCCAGGTTTTCAGCGATAGAGCTAATCCTACCGCTACCCGGCCTTTGCCATACGCTACTAGTGGCTGATGCCGTACCTGCCAGCCATCACAGTAAGGGCAATGATGTACACTTTTTCCATAATATTTTTCAATGTCCCGTACTTCTGGTAAAAAATCTTTGACACCAGTGGCGATCAGAAAACGGCGGCTTGTGTAGCGGTTGCCATCTTCCGTTTCTATTTCAAAATAGGTAGTTGTTTTTCGGGCGGTTGTTATCCTTACCGGAAGGAAATCCACATCATAGGGCTTTAATTGTTCCCGGCCAAGGCGGATGAGTTCGTGAGGAGGTGTGCCATCTCTGGTAAAAAATCCCCAGGAAGCATTTGAACTGGCATTGCGGTATTCTCCAACATCACAGATAAGTACTTTTCGTAAACACCTTCCCAGCACCAGAGCCGCACTTAATCCGGCAGGGCCGCCACCGGCAATTATCACATCATACAGGTTGTTCATAGATCCAATTTGGCAATGTTCTTAGTACGTAAAATATCACGTAAGGATTATAAAACAGACTATCTACTAAACAAGTACTTAATAAGTATATTTTACTGATTTGTTTTGAAAATAATGAAAATGAATAATAGCAGGAGTTGGCAGTATTTAAATTTTTTACAAACTAATGTCTAACCTATGCTTTGTAATTACGTTACCATAAATGAAATTTTGCTTTGCAAAGACAATACTATATGCCCTTTATTAGGTAGCAGGCAGGATAATACTGCTTTTGAGAAAATAGTATGGACTTGTATTAGTTTTTCTACTTGTTAAACAAGTTCATATATAAATATTTATAATTGATAGTACAAACACCTTAAAACCCATGGAACAACGATTAAAAAACAAAGTAGCCATTGTTACAGGTGGCGGTGCCGGAATAGGAGAAGCCATCTGCAAAAAATTTGCTTTAAATGGAGCAAAAGTAGTAGTATGTGGCTTTCCAGATGACCCAGTTGAGGCAGTAGCTCAGGAAATAGCTGCTAAAGGTGGAACAGCTATTGCCTATAAAGGCGATATTTCGATGGCCGAACATGCCAGAATGTGTGTAGAAACAGCTATAGAAACCTGGGGTAAACTGGATATTCTTATTAATAATGCTGGTGTATTTCCGGTTATGGAAACCATTGATAGTTACCCAACAGAAGCATTCCAATATCTGGTAAAAAACAATATCCAGAGCACCTTCATGATGACAAAGTTTGCCATTCCACACCTGCAAAAAACAAAAGGCAACATTGTTTCTGCCGGTTCTGAATCAGGCCTCTTGGGCATTGCTGAAAATGCTCCGTATGGAGGAACCAAAGGATTTATTCACGCTTTTATAAAAGGGGTAGCTGTAGAGCAAGCACAATATGGCGTACGCGCTAATGTAGTTTGCCCAGGTGCTATAGACACTGCCTGGACTCATAAAGAAACAGGGCCCATGTCTACAAAAACGGAAAAAATGGTAGTAGAAGCAACTCCTATGGGCAGAAGAGGTACGCCTGAAGAAGTAGCCAATGTATACTTGTTTCTGGCATCCGATGAAGCTTCGTATGTTACCGGTTCACTTTACTCGGTAGATGGAGGGGTAACAATTAATAAAGGTGCAACTGGGTCTATGGCTGACGATTCTATGAAATCAGAACCTGCAGGTGAACTTAACCTGAAGCATTCTATGGAAGGCGATACTGCTAAGAACCGGTTCGCTAATACTTATGGATATACGCCATCTAGTGAAAACAACAGCAATGCTATTACGGAAGCTTTGCATGCTAATGGCGGCCAGTTGAAAAATAGTGTTTCAAAAGCATTAGTGGGATTATCGGCAGGCTTGGCTGTGGCCGGTATGGTCTGGAATCTCACCCGGAAAGGCCGGTCGAATGAAGAAGAATTTGGCCACGTAGATGAAGATGTTGCAAGTTCATCTGGTCAGTCCGGACAGGAAAATAAATCTGCGGCCCCCAGCAATGCTTCATCTGGATGGGAGAAAAAGATGGATGAAAATCCAGCAAACAACCCAGCAAATAATAGTTTAAATAATAGTGGCGGTAGTAAAGGAGGTAGCGGATTTACCAATGAAGGAGCCACCGGAAACGCTGATTAAAAAACAACTTTCAACTATATAACTGACAATTAGTTTATTAATGCATATAGCCAAATATTTTATCTGGCTTATTAAATAGGTTATTTAAATTTTAAGGAGGTAATTATGAGAAAAGATAATAAAGATAGCAAAGTGGTAATAGGTAAGAATGCGAATGGTACATATGTACCACCTAAAGGTAAACCATCCGGGGAAGGTACTAGCAAAGCAGGCTTAAAATCAGTAAACGATCTGGAAAATCTGGATGAACATTATGAAATTGCCGATAAGTACACCGAAGGTCCGGATACACCTGCCGCCAATGTGAAAATAATGCATCCTAACCGGGTACCTAATACCCCTGACCAGGATGATGATACCAATCCAAGAAATAATGACCGGCCCAGGAATCCAAGAAAACGTAGGGCCTAGTTTAATTAATTACTTTTTTAATCAAAACAAAACAGCTTATGCATTTGGCATAAGCTGTTTTGTTTTCTACGGTAACTGTGGGATTATACGTAACTTTAGGAATAAGCAGAAGCAACTTATTTTCAAAGCCCATGGCTTATCTGTAACCTTGTTCTGTTAGCTTATATACCCCAACCTATGGCACTATTATTTGATAGTTTTAAAGAATGGCATCAGTACTGTGAAGAGCAGAAGCAACCTCTTTTTGAGCCGGTACTAACCTATGAAATAGAGCAAAAAGGCCGTAACAGAGAGCAGATATGGGAAGGTATGCAAAAGGCCTATCAAGTGATGAAAGATGCCGTGCGTACAGGCCTGGAAGAAGATATGATTTCGCGTTCCGGCATGGTAAATAATGGAGCAAAAAAAGTTTATAAGGCCAAAACTGTGCTTTCTCCTGAATTCCAGAAACTCGTTGCCCGGGCATTGGCTGCCAAAGAGGTAAATTCCTGCATGGGTAGAATTGTAGCAGCGCCTACAGCTGGTGCCTCCGGGATACTTCCGGGCATTCTTACAACCATTCAGGAAATACATGAATTACCAGATCAAACTATTTTAGAGGGTTTGCTGGTAGCAGCCGGAATAGCGCTAATAATAGAGCAGAATGCTTCACTTGCCGGTGCAGTGGGTGGTTGCCAGGCCGAAACTGGCAGTGCGGCGGCGATGGGTTCCGGGGCTGTAGTATATTGTCTGGGTGGAAGTATTGAGGAGGTTTTTGCAGCCGTAGCTATTACTATTCAATGCATGCTGGGGTTGGTATGCGATCCGGTAGCTGGCTTGGTGGAAGTTCCCTGTATTGTGCGGAATGCCAGTGGGGCAGCTATTGCCTATTCATCGGCTCAAATTGCGTTGGCAGGTGTTAATCCGGTAATCCCGGTTGATGAATGTGTAATGGCTTTGGGAGAAATTGGACAAAGTATGGAAAGCCGATACAAGGAAACAGCACTGGGAGGCCTTGCCGCCACACTTACCGGACAAGCAATTTCAAAAAAAGTATTGATTCAGGATATTGATATTCTTCCGGATGAAGAGGAGAATAGAAATTTATAACTAGTAGGCAATCAAATTAGTAGTTTAATTTTTTTGTTATTATCCATTTATCAACGTTCGTAGATGCACTAAATCGTAGTATTATTTTGAGTTAGTAGGTTACTTTCTAGCTATTCTTTTTACTAAGCTTCCGAGTACCTCTCTGTGACTATTTTTTCTACAGAAAGTTACTCTAACTCATTAATATTATTGATTTACCTGTATTGTATGTTTCAAAAGTACTTTTCTTTCTCCCGTCCATTTGTAATCGCCTCATTGATTTCTACTGGATTATTCCTTTCACATTGTAAAAAAGACGATACACATGTGCCGTCTTTTAATTCATCAACAGATAGCCAGTATATTTCTGATGATGGTCCTAAAATCAGTACCACTTTATCGGGTTTAGTTCTTGATGAAAATCAGCGGCCAGTGTCTGGTGCGCAAGTGGAGGTGTATGGTAAAACTATCACCACAGATGCTGCAGGAGAGTTTACATTATCTAACATACAAGTACCGGCTAACCGGTGTTATTTAAAATGTACCAAACAAGGCTATTTTACTGGTTCTACAGCCCTTATACCCAAAGCGAATGGCGAAGCTTTTGTGCAAATGGTATTAATGGGTGCCACAGCTACTCATCAGTTAGATGCTAATACAGGTGGTACCGCTAATTTACCTAACGGATCTTCCGTGCAAATTCCGGCAAATGGTATTGTAAAAGCAGATGGTAGCTTATACTCCGGGCAAGTAAATGTCACACTACGCCATTTAGATCCAACAGATGAGGCATTTCCAGCCATTGTACCAGGAGGCGATTTAGCAGCCCAACGCACAGATGAAAGTGGTAGTATGCTATATTCATATGGTATACTGCGTGTACTCCTACGCGACAGTAATGGCAATGACCTGCAACTTGCAAACGGGAAAGAAGCTACCCTTACAGTGGCTATCTCATCTAAACAGACATCAGATGCGCCATCTACCATACCATTGTGGTACTTTGATGAACAGAAAGGGTTATGGATGGAAGAAGGTGAAGCAGCACGAGAAGGTAGCCGCTACATTGGCAAAGTGAAACACTTCACTGATTGGAACTGTGATGTACCTGGAACTGGAGTAGAAGTTGAGTTTGTCATAGAAACTGATGGAACTGGTAGTGGTGAAGGTAAAGTAGAACGGACTCCTATAGACCCTGAAAATCCGGGAGAACCAATTACTACTGGGGGAATTCCTTGTACAGGTTATCCGGTAAGAAAAGTATTCATGACCATTGGGCAGGCATGGGCTAGTTCAGACGAAAATGGAGTAGTAATACGCCGTGTGCCAGATAACCGGGTATTGCCTGTACTACTATATCAGGGCCCTGGTTTGATTCGAAAAGTAGCGGATATTGGTCCATTTACTTTGGGGCAAAAACCCGAAAAACGGACGTTTAAAGTTCCATGTCCGGTATTCGTGGTGGGCCGTACCGTTTGCAATGGCAATCCAATTCAAGCCAATTTTGTTCTTAATACATCAGAAATTTTCTCATATGGCAAGCGTCCTACTGATGAAAGAGGCGTTTTCCGGGTGACAGTAGCACCAGGATATGAGTCTTCCATCACTATCATTGATCATACAACCGGAAAAATGCGAGATATAACATTTAAAGCTCCTAATGAAGATGGCGTTACTGTAGAGTTGGGCAATGTAGAATTATGTGAACCTCCTAAAGCTGTACTTAATGAAAATACTGTAACATTGAATGGAGATGGATTTACCAACGAAGTGATGGATTTAAATAAACTTTCAGCATCAGATAATGCCATGATTGGGTATTGTACAAATGAGGAAAGTACCAGAGCCAGTGTAGGCAACGACCAGACAGATCCTGTTTCTTTGGTATTACAGTGGCCCGGTTGTGAAAAAGGAGAATTTAACGGTTTATGCAGTACAGTAAATGGCACCTATGGTTGCAGGCCGAGCATAAATGTAACGGTAGTGAAAGATGGGAAGCGGCTGAATTATTATACTGCCTATGGGCCAAATGGACCTGAAAAGATCAAGCAAAATAAAATTACAGTTACTCGTTATGACGATAAATTAATTGAAGGTACATTCTCTGGAGTTGTTACCCGTCATGACAGTAAAACCAATCAGTGGTATGATCTGTATGTAAAAGATGCCAAATTCTCTGTGCGCAGAAAGTAGATGAACTCCTTACTATTCGTATACAAAAGCCTCCAAATATTTGGAGGCTTTTGTATGGCGTTAAAAATAAAAACCTGCTCTAGAGCAGGTTTCTTTCCATAGCTTATTGTTTTTATTTCTATTTACTAGTTAGAACGATAGTTGTAAGCACCATAGAACTGTACTTTCAGGGCATCTTTGCTGATATAATCTCTTAATAAATCCTGTGCTTTCTGGTGATTGAAATGGAACAGCATTTCGCGGTAACTCAATTCCCGGTTTACAGACTTTCTGTATTTGTTTTCTAATTTTTGTACACATTCATATACTACTTCTACCAGTTGCTGAGCTTCTTCTTTTTCCAGTTTCAGCTGGTTAATGGTAGCTTCCATCTCTTTAATTTTTTGTTCTAATTGTTCTCTGGTCATTGCCGTATATATTTTGTAATGTTATAGATCTTGCTTGTTTTATATCCGAAAGTTCGTCAGGATTTATAGTTTTTACTAAATAAATACGATGGTATGCTTACATTAGAATTGTTTTAGCTTAAAAAAGCAGCAGATGGCTTACTCCTAAAGCCCAAAGAAGAAAAAGCCTTTAGATTAGCAAAATTTCCTGTATATTACTTGTAACAGAATAAATAAACCTGCATAAATAATCTTTAATTTATACTCACCTACGGAGAATTCGCCTAATTCTGTATAAAATATTACGTAAGAAGCCGTTGAAAGGAATCAGTTTCTCTAATTTTCCTGTTCACATTCTTCTACCAATGGTTTTTATCTATTATTCTTCCTTTGTTAAAAGAGCTTGTTTTATACCTTGCAAGCCTTCCGAAATAGATTCCATAGTTAAAACTACTTGCCCTACCTGATTATCAGTGCCTAATCCTCTCATCTTCTTATTCTTTACGTAAGTAGCCTTAATATTTTCCCATCGTTGTTGTTCTGTGGGTGTTAATTTTCCTATGAGTTCTTTAAATTTTAACAGATTGGCCTCAGCTCCGGTAGTTAATGTCTGGGCTTCATTTTCGTAATGCGTCTGGATAACCATCTCCAATTCCTGGTCATTCATTAAGGCTACCACTTTGTCAGCCATTTTATTCATATTCCGGTAAGAACCTTGTAGTTTGAAAGGAGGTTCTGTACGGAACTCATCTGCCTGTGCAGCCGAATGAATATATTCTTTGTTTACTTTCAAAATAACTTCCTGAATAACTAATAACTTTTTCAGTACCGCTACATATTCATTAATTTCTTCTGCCGAATGACTTGCTTCATAGGTAATGCCATCTTTGCTACCAGTCTGAGCTAGTCGGACTATCGCCAACACATCTGCATGGCTCTTATTGCTCAACCTTTGCATAACCGGGTTAGAGGTCAGGCTGTTTTCTATGTAGCTCAGTTTGAAAGCCTCACTTGCATTGCCAATAATGTCGCCGAGGTTGTAAATGTCAGCCCGGTTGGCTAGCATATCCGGAATCTGGAACTTTTCACCACTTTCGGTATAGGGATTACCGGCCATGACTACACATACTTTTTTGCCACGTAAGTCATAGGTGCGGCTTTTGCCTTTGTATACAGCCTCTATTTTACGTTGAGCATCGCACAGGGAAATGAATTTCTGTAAAAACTCCGGATTACAATGCTGAATATCATCCAGATACAACATGACATTATCACCCATTTCAAGGGCCAGACTAAGCTTTTCAATTTCTTCCCGGGCTGAGGCATTCGGTGCTTCTGCAGGATCTAATGAAGTAACTTTATGTCCTATAGCTGGTCCGTTGATCTTCATAAAAATAATTCCCAGACGGTTGGCTATGTACTCCATTAAGGTGGTTTTACCATATCCCGGAGGTGAAATTAATAGCAACATACCCATACGGTCGGTACGTTTAGTATCGCCAGCCGTACCAATCTGCTTGGCTAAGTTAGCTCCAATCAATGGAAGATATACCTGATCTATCAGTTTGTTCCGGATGAAGGAAGTCAGAACGTGAGATTTAAATTCTTCCAACCGCAGATCTTGTTTAAATTCTTCCAATAGCTTTTTCTTTGTATCCTGAAATTGGCTGAACTCAGGTACTAGTTGCGTATCAAATAGTTTCAGTTTAGTCATGAAGCTGTTATAATCCAGCTGATACCGGCCATTTTCTATTACAGCATGTGAACCTTGCAAGCCTTCTATTTCAGACTTAAGAGATAGCTGAATCACTTTCTTTTTCTCCAGATCTTCCCCATATAACAGGACAGCCGTTTCATCTAAATACTCCCGTTTAGCTTCCTGATAAATAAAATCAATATAAGCGCCCAGCCATTTTTTAATTAATTTAAACCGGGCAATGGGTGTATTTTCCAGCGCTTCTATGGAACTGTGGTATCTGTCGGCAGAATGGTTGGATGCCAAATAGTGCATAAACTGATTATACAAATCCGCCGCCTCAGCATCCGCAATAAAACTGTCGCTGCGGGTAATTTCGTAGAATAGGTACTCCCCAGCTTCGGGTGCAAAAGTCTCACTAAATAATTTATTCTCCCGGCTAAATGCAGCTATCTCAGCCTGTAGTTCTTCTATAATTCCGCCAAATTCCCGGGTTTTCGGAAATACTTGTAAAATAATGCCCACCCCTTTCAGCCGGTGATACATAAGTTGTTTGTGGCCGGCATCGGCAAAGTATTGCCAGTAAAGCGAAGCACAGGCACGGGCTGCAGAAGGGTACCTCAGCAGATCTATTGTTTGAGTAAAGTTCAGCAATGCCCGGAGTAATATCCGTGTATCATGGTCATGCACTCCTTTTATATAGCCTTCATTGTACCTGGGAGCCATAAACTTCTGAATGTAGGCAAGTAACTCTTCATCGGTTAACTTATGTAGAACTTCCAGAGTCAGGTATTGCATTCCGTTAGATACAGAAGTTTTTTCAGCTTCTTGTGCCTTCTTAATTATCTGATAAGCCAGATATTCGGCGCGGTATACTTGTTTGTTTTCCGACACTAAGCTTTGTTCCCATACGTTACGGGAGTTGTTAAAAGCGGCATTGGTTACTTTCTCAAAGAAATTAGTCCCTGTTAAATGGTAATACATATCTCCGTTGCGGTAGACCATCGTCAGATCTAATGGCTGCGTATTGACAGAAAACTTAAAGTCGCCAAACTTAATAATAGAGGCTCCATCTACAAATAATTCCTGGCGGTCTTTCAGCTGGCGTATGGCTTCTTCCTGGGCAGTTTTTAGACGGCTTTGGATGTCATCTGATTTTACGGTATCGCCAATTTCAATTAATTGCTTAATAATATCGCGTACCTTATCTACCATGAGATCAGAGGCGAAGTAGCCGTTAATTTCTGAGCTGGTAGCAAAAGAAGTTACCCGGTTATTAATCCCTTTGAGTATCCGTTCGGCTGATTGCAGCAGGCTAGTGGCACGTTTATTTCTGGCTTCAATCAGGCTTAGTTTTTTGCTTTCAAAGGCATTGTATATTTCTTCCCGCTTTTCTGTAATTTTTTCCGTAAACTCTTCAAATTCGGTGAATTTTCCTTCCAGCTCTTCCAGTTGCACCATTAGCTTAGTGATGTATTCATCGCATTTCTGAGGTGTTTCACTAATATCCAGATAATTGGCCACTCCCTGATCTATAAGTTTTAACTGGGAGGCGAACTCAGCTTTGCCTTCTATACCTACTAATTCCTGTCTTTTGCGTTTAAGGGCAGCTTTAATCTGGTTGAAATGGGCATAAATAGAAGAAATATTGTCAATGATCCGCGTGGTTTGGGTAGCATCCTCAATTTTGAGGTTACTTACCACCTCTATCAACATCTCCAGTTCCTGCGATGTTTTGGTTATTTCTTCTTCTGTTTTGCTGGCATCTATTACTTTTTCTATTTTGTTGATATGCTCTTGCAGCAGTGTAACTTTCTGGTGGTAGGGCAGTAACGCATCGTCTTTTAATAAAAACTGCACACACTCATCAGATAGTTTTGTAGTATATGCTTCAATTTCTTTTTCCTTACTTTCAATGGAAGAAATGGCTACATACCGCAGGCTTTTTAGCGAAATAGTTTCTCCTCGTAGGGTGCGCAGTTCAGCCAGAAAATGTACAAAATAATCAATACTTTCGGGCTGTTGCCGTTTGACATCTGCAAATACTTTTGTGATTTTGCCAGTTACCCGTTCTACCTCAACAGCTGTATTCTTTTTGATACGGGTTACTTTTTCAAACTCCTCAATGGCCGTTGAGGCCGATTGCTTTAGCTCTGCTAGCGGCTCAATCAAACGAAGGGTTTCTTCTTTATTAAGCCAGTGGTAAGAGTCTATAATATCGGTAGACATCTTTACCAGATCCAGATACAAGTTGGCATAACTGTCGTCCCGGTCGATTAACGTGAGCAGTTCGTTGCATTCGGCCATTGCCCTAACTACATCTTTATTGCCGATTTTATACAAATAGGACTCACTATTGCTTGTGTGCAGGGGAAAGTTAGGGTCTACATAGGGTGTCTGCCAGATTTGTACAACATGATGTTTCTTAGGCTCGTCTTCTCCTTTAAAATAGCAGAGTTCGCCATTTTCAAAGATGGAATAGCCATGGCAAATAATTGGAATGGCCACTTTTTGTTCTATGAGGTTATAGGAGAGTAACTCATAAATGCCGGTAACCTTGCTATAAAATATATATAGAAAATCTTCGCCATTGGGAGAAGCAATACGTTTTTCAAAAAGCATATTAGCCATTTGAGTATCGAATAGCTTGTATTCTCCAGTTTGCAGATAATACCCATTTGCGAAAATAATTCCGTGGTCGTCGGGTAGAAATACGCAGGAATCTTTCAGGGAATCTATGCGGCGTGCCTGCCGGATTTTTTCATTGTATACAATATAGCGATACTCATTTTCCTGAAATGGTTTGATTTTGAGTACCACAATGCTCCCAATTATGGCATAGAAGATTTCCGCATCGTCCAGGGTCTGGTCTTTGTGTTTTACCTCTTCTGAATAAATGCCCTCTCCACTGGCTGTGTTATTTTCTATTTTGATCGTAAGATCGCCGCCGATGGTTTCAACAAATACCCGGTCAGCGATAGATATATGTGGGAACTTTCCTTCTCTGCGTGCTTCGCGGGAGGTTCGTTTCCATTTAAACTGGTACTGGTCCGGATATGAAAATTCGCCTTCACTGCGGTTATCCACATAGGTTAGTTTGTCTCCTTCTATTACCCATTTAAAGGTTTTGATATCATCCTGGCTTTTTCCAACCTGAAAAATCATAAACAGCCGCTGACCTAATAAAGCAAATTTGGCAAACTGTGTATTCCGGTAGTATTTGTAGAGATTCTTAAAATCTTCTTCAAAACGTTTGTCTGCAATTAAATCTAAAGGCTGTTGAACGAAACTGTGGTTTTGATACCGGTAAACACTAAATACATCACTAATACTAGTCTCTGTTTTTAGGCCCATGTGTACATTGTATCCAAAAATGAACAGGTCATTTACAGGAACCATGTCTACTGGGACACAGTTGTTGTCGGTAGTAATGCGTTCGGTAGCCAGCAAACGTGTTTCAATAGAACCAAATACTTCACGCCTTTTGTGATTCAATGTATCGAGTCGGGTGCGCAGTTCGTTTCCTTGTTTACGCAAGCGGTTCCGGATTATTTCATAAGTGCCTTCTTCCAGATGTGCTTCTTTTACCGGATTTTCTTTTATTGCTGGGGTTGGATTTGCCATGGAGCTAATAAATCTTTACTTGAAGATTAGCTTATCTATAAAGCTAGTTGACCATTCTTCGGTGAATGATCTGTAAGATAGGTAGAAGACTGTATGCTGTCATTTTTGATAACAGCACACAGTCAGAAAAATTACTTTTGTTAAATTGAAGGCATATGTTACTAGCTTTTTTATATAGTAACATTCCTACCTATGAGCATCTATGTACTCATTTTTTACCAGATACCTAAAGTCTGCGCAGCATCGTCAGAAACGCCTTTCTTTTTAGCCATTTGCATCAGTTGATTAAGCAAGCCTTTGGATTCTTTATCGTCAGCCAACTTAGACATCTGCATCAGGAGGGCAGCCACACTCAGGTTTTTTACATCTTCTGATGTAATGCCAAACTGATCTACCAGCTTCTTCAGATTATCTCTGAATATAGCTTTGGGGTCATCTTTTCCATTACTGTGTCCATTGCCGTTTCCATTGGTAAAGAACGTGTTTTTAACATCTGTCAGTACATGGCTATTGGTAAACAGTTTATCTACAGACTTTCCATTGCTAATGGAATTCACCAGTTTGTCGAAGAACATAGTTTCGCCACCCACAATATCAATTTTAGATACTTTCAGGGCTTCTCCCAATACGGTAGCTTGTGCATCGGCAATTGCTTTCTGAATGTTGATCATAGCCAGTTCAACGTCTTTTTCTTTCTGTAATCTCAACTTAAACTCTTCGTGTTCCTTGCCTACGCCGTCTAATTTACGCATAGCATCTGCCTTGCTTTCAATACCTTTGGCTTCCGCTGTGAACTTCTCATGCATAATTTTAGCTTCTGTTAAGCCTTTTTTCTCTTCTGCCTGCGCTTTTACTTCAATTACATTGGCATCGGATAAGCCTTTCTCTTTGTTGATCTTGGCAGCCACTAAGCCTAATTTTTCATCAGCCTCTGCCTGCGCTTTCGCCATCACCTCTATGCCTTTAGCTTCAGCTATGGCTTTGTTCTCTATAACCGTAGCATCCGCCTTACCATCTTTTTCTTTGGCCAAGGCTTTAGCTTGAATTACCTGGGCTTCTGCTACTCCTACAGCGGCTGCTTTGGCGGCTTCAGCATCGGCCAGTATTTTAATGGCTTCTGCTTTTTTGCCGGCAGTGGCTTGCTCTGCTTCAGCTTCTACTACTAGGCGTTTGGCTTTCAATTCGGCAGACTGGCGGTCAGCTTCGGCAGCTTTTATTTGTTGAACCAATGATTCTTCCGCTAGCATTTCCGCACGTTTGATAGCTACGGATTTTTCACGGTCTGCCTGAGCAAATGCTTGGGTATCTTTTATCTTTTCTTCTTCGGCCACTACTGCTTTTTGTACAGCTACTCTTTCGCGGATTACTTCCTGAATATTCTTGCGTTCTTCTTCAATGGCTTTCTCTTTGGCAATGTCAGCAAGTGTAACGATCCGTTGTTTTTCTGTAACTTCCAGTAAACGGTCTTTATCTACTCTTTCTTTTTCTACAGCTTCTACGCGTTCTTTATTCTTCTGCGCTACTATAATCTGACGGTCGCGATTTTCTTCGGCTACACGGGATTCTTCTTCAGTTTGAATGCGTGCTTTTTCTGCTTTCAGCCGTTCTTGCTGCTGAATTACAGCGATTTCAGCTTCTTCACGGGCACGGATAGAAGCAATTTCCCGCTTTTGCTTTTCTTCGGTTTCTGCCAACTGCCGGTTCAGTTCCAGTATAGCTTCCTTCGCTTGCACGTTCTGCTGGGTAATGGTTTTTTCTTTTTCCCGCTCAAAATGATTGGCCATTATTTTTTGTTTGGCAGTCAGTTCAATAATCTTTTTGATGCCTTCCGCATCCATAATATTATTTTCATTCAATGCCTCAATATGAGTTTGTTCCAGGTAATCAATGGCACAATCGTCGAGGATATAGCCATTCAAATCTGTACCTATAATTTGCAGAATTTCTTGCTTAAAGAGTTCTCTGGAATTATACAGTTCAATAAAGTCAAATTTTTTACCTACTGTTTTCAGGGCTTCGGAGAATTTAGCATCAAATAGGTCTTCCAATGCTTTAGTATCGGAGGCTCTACGGCAACCAATAGACTGGCCTACCTGAATAACATCTTGCTCTGTTTTGTTTACCCGCACAAAGAAAGTTACTTTAATATCTGCCCGTAAATTGTCCTTACAAATCAATCCTTCTTTACCCTGCCGGGAAATAACTACTGTTTTCAGGGAAATATCCATCATCTCTAGTCTGTGCATTACCGGAATGACAATCATACCTGAAAAAGAAACATGCGTACCGCCAACACCAGTTTTTATCAAGGCCATGCCTTGCTCTGCTTTGTGATAGCAGTTGGCTATAAAAATAAGGGTGGCAATCAGAAAAAAGGCTATAAAAATTATAACCGCGAAAGTTACAGATGTGAACATAGTTGTTTATTGATCAAAGGATTGAATTAAATAGTATTGTTTTTCTTTATTAAACTCAAGAACAAGGGCACTTTTTCCTTTTTCTAATGTATGGCCATCTGCCGACTTTACATTTAAAAGTATGGTATTGCCTTTGTTGTTGATAACCGCCTGGCCTAATTTTCCAGAACCGGCAGGCAGGAGCACTGTACAAATTTGCCCTAAAACTTGCTGTTTATCCGGATCGTTTTGCAAGTAACTGAATACCTTGACAAAAGGGGTAGTCAAAATTTTTGCTATAAAGAAACTGATAAGTATATTCGGAATCAATAATGCTATAGCAACAAGTATCGAACTGTTTCCCAAATAATGATTCACTAGGATAGAAATAGCCCATATAGGTAGAATCAGAAAGCTCATAAATACCATAAAAGGCACTTTACCCAGGTTAAAAAATACAAGCGCAGCCTGCATCCAATTACCAGAGTTGGCTACTTCTGTGTTGTGCATTTCCTTCACAGCTACATCTTTTGTTGGAATATCGGCATGTGTGTGGAAAGTAGTATGAATTTCATGTTCCACCGTTACATCGTGGTCCAGATCTAAATTTATGGCATCCATATCTATCAGCCCGAGTATAACTATGAGCCAATACAGAATCACAAAAACCAGTAAAGTCGTAGGAATAACATTTACTAGTGAAACAGAAGCTTCTAGTAACTCTTTCATAGGAAATTTAATTTAATAATGTTAGGCTGTAAGATATACAGACAAAGGGTAGAACCTATTTTCCGGCCTCAATATAGAGTTTTAGGAATATCCGGGCATAAGAATATCACACTATTTCTTACCTGACCAGGGGCATCGGGTAAGCATTTGTTCCAGGAAAGGGTCTTTGGCCATTTTCATGTGTGATGAATTATTGCTTTAAGATATAAATAATTTTGATATTGGCAATGTATACGGATTAATAAAGTATAATAATTTTTATAAATTTTTGTGCTGCCAATTCTACTGATTTTATAGTTAATGGAAAAACCAGGTAATGGTAACCTAAGCTTGCAATGTTCACAGTTATTGAATGTAGCTTTTTACGAATGTTAAGAAAACCTATTAGATAGAAACAAAAAAGGATGAAGTCTAAACTTCATCCTTTTCCCTGATACCTATATTATTTAGTTTTTACAAAGCAATTAAACCTTCTATAGTAGAAGCTTTTTTATACACATCAATTACGTCTTCGCTTGATTTCATAAACATCTGAATTGTCAGGCTCACGTAATTCCCATTTTTAGAATCCCGGCTGCTAACATCGTGTTTATTAAACAAAGTGATTACTTTATCTTTGTTAGCTTCCGGAACAATGAACTTGAACATATACAACATAGGCCAAGCAAATTGCTCGTCTAGTTTCTGTTTTAAGCTTGCATATACTTTATTATCCACTTTACTTTCCTTTCTTTATATAAAAGAAAACACTACTAATTAAAAGAACATTCCAAAAGATAACACAGCATTCGTTAACCGGTTTTTTATAATGACTGAAGGTGTAGCCTGATTTGAAATAGTATAGGGTGTATATCCGTTGTCAAAACGATTATGCACTACAGCTAAATCAATATAAAACTCCGGCAGGCGAATACCAGCGCCAGCGCTAAAATTTAATACTTGTCTATTTAAATCATCCACTAAATCTTTGTAAGGATCTGTTTGATAACCTGCGCCCGCACGTAGCCTGAAAATATCTTTCCGGAACTCGCCTCCTATTCTGGCATTAACGGTAGGCTGATAATTTCGGCTGATGAATTCATTTTCTGACCCAAAATCTACTTCATTGCTATTGCCAAAGCGAATACTATTATAGGTGCTATAAGTAACATCTGCTGTAATAAAGCCATTTTTACCTGCAAACAAAGCCAGACCGCCAGATATACTTAAAGGAGTAGTTAGGTTATACCGTAAAGGTTCCACCTCAATAGTCTTGTCTTGGTAACGTTCTATAGCAGGATCAAAAAATTCCGGATATTCAAAATTAGCTTGGATTCTAGGAATGTAATTGTCCGTTAGTCTGTACCAAGTTGGGCTAGTAAACGAAGCTCCGAAGCGAATAATATCATTTGCTTTATAAATTATACCCGCCGTTAAATTAACACCGGTGCCTCTCACATCTATATCTTCTGTAAGAGTAAAATTATCTACAATAAGATCTTCAGGTCTTGCTTGTACTACTTCTCTATACCGGTTCTGCTGGCCAAAACGGATGTTTGAAATTCCTACAGAAGCGCCAAAATATAACTTGTCATCATAGTTGCCTCCATAAGATAAATTCCACTGATTACGGGCTCCGGTGTAGTTAATAGTTTCATTTTGCTGTACCGGCGCCTGGATATATTGACCCGGCGAAGTTTCTATTTCTCCAATTGAACTGAACCATCTATCTTCATTGATATCATTAGAGAAAGGATTGATCAGATAAGTATCAAAAGCGGCTTGAAGTCGTGGAGGACCCAGGCTTCCTTCAAAATCACCTAATGTAATACCTGTAGCCTGGTCTGTGAAGGAGTCCAGAAGAGAATTTACATTGTTTACACCCTGATAAGAAACCTGTCTCTGATAACTGCTCATCCGGTTAAAGCTTATACCGAAAGCACCTCCGCGCCATTTTCCTCCAACAATTGCATCTTTTGGCTTGGCAAACACAATACCCATATTTGCTACATTTAGATAACTTTTGCCATCTGATGTAACTGTATTTAAGTAATTAGACTGGGTATTGGAAAAACCTATACTAGGGGTAATGCTCCATTCAGATTTGCGGAAAAAACCTAAGCCAGCGGGGTTGCCTGAAATAGAACTGATATCAGCCCCCAAGGCTGTTTGAGCACCTCCCATTCCCTGAAACCTGGCCGTGCCATTAACAGAGGTATTAGAAAACAGTAATGCATCTTCTGCAGTCTGGGCGTAACTAGCCAGTACAGGAAGTAAAATTCCTATACTGGCAATAATTAATCTTTTATGCATAGCTAGAATGTCTAATCAACAATAGCGGCTGTCACTATCTAGGTGATCTTCGTGGAGAACTGCCGCCGCTGCTGCTACCACTACTGCTGCTTCTGCTAGGTGCAGAACTTGGACTTGAATAAGAGCCACCAGACGAATTATTGTTGAAACTTCCATTTGAACGATAGCTGTCGTTACTAGAGTTGTTGTTCCAGCTATTGTTGCTTCTGGAGTTGTCATACGTTCTGGGTGATCTTCCGGAAGAAGGTGTGCTGTTATACGTTGGCGCACTGGATCTATTGGAATTATTATCGTAGGATCTGTTGCTATTTTGGTTCTGATAACTATCATTATTACTACGTGGACGTACAGCACGCGGATTTGTTATACCACCATCGTTAGAACCATTATTCACATTCGGAGAATATGTTCTGTTGCCTGAATTATTGTTATAACTCGGCTGAGTGTTTTGTGGCTGATAGTCAGGATTAGCATCACTTCTAGGCCGTATGGCTCTGGCAGGTCTGCTTTCATCTGTGCTGACATTAGACGGTCTCCTGTTTGTATTATCAGAATAGTTAGGGGATGTATTAGTACCAGCAGCACCTTCCGATTGATCTACTCTTCCACCACGGGTGTCGCGTGTAGTTCTTGGTGTATTGTTGAAGTTATCATTCACAACAGCGGAACCTCTGTTACTACGTGGACTAGTCCGTACCTGACGGGAACCATTATCGTTACCTGGATTGACAATTATCACATTGTTGCGATTCCATCCGCCACCCCATCCGTAGTAAGGTCTGTTATAAAATCCACTGTAATACGGATCTCCCCAGTAACCCCAAGATCTGTAAGGATTGTAGAATGGATCATACCAATAGGCACTTCTTCCCCAGCCCCATGGGTTTCCCCATCCATAGTTATAGCTTATGTTGATATTCCAGCCTGGTCGGCCATAAAATGGACGGTTGAAGAATGGATCGTAAAAACCATTATTAAAGAAATAAGGATCATAGAATGGATCGTAAAAAGCAGAGCCACCATAGTATCCGCCACCGAAGCCAATGCTAGGAAATACATTAACAGTGGTACCGCCATTGTTGTACCTTTCGTAGCCTCTGGCTAAGCCGATCGGGTTATTATTCCGGCTGTAATTCTCATCGTAATAAGAATTGTCGTCTGCACTGTAACTATCATTATTAGTTGTGCTGGAATTTTGCCGGTTCTGATCGGCATATTGCTGAATATACTCTGGGTTTACGTTTTTCTGACTGTAATCTTCACTAGCTACTCCTTTATTTTCAATATTGGAATAGTCGGTGGAAGAGGCAGAAGCTGTAAGCGTTACTTGCTCTCTATCTTTAGAGGAGAAATATAAGTCATCATATTCCTGGTTCTGCGAGTACTGCTGGCTACTGCATCCCCAGACGCCAACAATTCCCGCAAATAATAAGTATTTTAATGATTGAGTAGTTTTCATAAGTACTATAGTTAACGTAGGCAATGCCCGGAAATTTATAATTTATACGGTTTTTTTAATAGTTGGGTGGTTGTTTATATAATAAACTATATTTGCCCCTGTACTGTTACCGGCAAAAGTGAATAATTTGCAAAAATATTACCTAAAGTTATGAAATTATAAGACTTTTGCCCTATCAAATTAAACAAAATTTATACCAGAAAAATTCTACTAAATTTATCAGATAATACAATGAGCAAGGGACTTCCTAAAAGAAATGAGGATTACTCACTGTGGTATAACGAATTAGTAAAAAGAGCGGACTTGGCTGAAAATTCGCCTGTTAGAGGTTGTATGATTATAAAGCCCTATGGTTTTTCTATTTGGGAAAAGATGCAGGCTGCATTAGATAAAATGTTTAAAGATACTGGGCATACCAATGCCTATTTTCCAATTTTTATTCCTAAATCTTACCTGAGTAAAGAGGCCAGTCACGTAGAAGGATTTGCTAAAGAATGTGCAGTAGTTACACACTATCGCTTAAAAAATGCACCCGATGGAAGCGGGGTTATTGTAGATCCGGAAGCAAAGCTGGAAGAGGAACTAATTATCCGGCCTACTTCAGAAACAGTTATATGGAGTGCGTATAAAAACTGGGTACAATCATACCGGGATCTGCCAATTCTACTTAATCAGTGGGCAAACGTAGTACGCTGGGAAATGCGGACCAGAATATTTTTGCGTACAGCGGAATTCCTTTGGCAGGAGGGCCATACAGCACATGCTACAGCAAAAGAAGCCCAAGAAGAAACGCTGCAAATGCTAGAGGTCTATGCTACCTTTGCTGAACAACATTTGGCATTGCCGGTTATCCGAGGGGTTAAAACACCCAATGAGCGTTTCGCTGGTGCTGAAGATACGTATTGCATTGAAGCGCTGATGCAAGATGGCAAAGCCTTACAGGCTGGCACTTCTCACTTTTTGGGACAGAATTTTGCGAAAGCTTTTGATGTAAAGTTTGCCAATAAGGAGGGTAAATTAGATTATGTGTGGGGTACTTCTTGGGGCGTAAGTACCAGGCTGATGGGAGCTTTAATTATGGCGCATTCTGATGATGAAGGATTGGTGTTACCCCCTAAACTGGCTCCTATCCAAGTAGTAATTGTGCCGATTTTTAAAGGCGAGGAGCAATTAGCCAAAATTTCCGAAAAGGTGCAGGTAGTAAGGAATGAACTGTTAGCAAAGGGCATTAGTGTGAAGTTTGATACCCGCGATACGCATTCGCCAGGCTATAAATTTGCTGATTATGAGTTGAAGGGCGTGCCTGTACGTATTGCAATAGGCCCACGCGACCTGGAAAACGGAACAGCTGAAGTAGCCCGCCGCGATACTAAGGAGAAAAAAGTATATGCCCTGGAAGGTCTGGCAAACCATATAGAAACCTTGCTCGAAGATATACAACAGAATATTTATAATAAAGCACTAGCTTTCCGCCAGGCGAACACCACAAAAGTAGATTCCTATGCAGAATTTAAAGAAGTGCTGGATAGCAAAGGTGGTTTTGTTCTAGCACACTGGGATGGTACTTCCGAAACAGAAGAAATAATAAAGGACGAAACCAAAGCTACTATCCGGTGTATTCCAATAAATGCCCAGCCGGAAGAGGGTAAATGTATGTATAGCGGTAAACCCTCCAGCAGAAGAGTAGTATTTGCCAGGGCGTATTAAGCGGAAAAAGTAGAAAGTCTATACGCTAGTCCCGTCTGTTTACTAAGTATATCTGTGAATGTCTCTGGTAAAAGGAAGAATAAGTAAAGCACAATCTATCTATACTTTCTTAGTAGCCATTGGCATTATCTTATGCTACAGCACGTATATCTGGCGGACATTCAGTGGATATTATTTCTATGATGATTATGAATATGCAAGAGCTGCCTTTCAGTTGACGAAGGGCAGCTTTTCTGTTATATATGATACATTTACACATCGGTTGGTTTTTATCGCCCTACTAGCTTGTTCCTTTTCCTTATTTGGTATCAATGACTTTTCAGCTGTACTAATACCTGCAACTGCTTTCTTAGGCACTTTAACCATACTTTTTCTATACCTGAGAAAACAAAAGGCACTATGCCTATATGCAGTAGCAATTACTGGGTTAAATTCCTATTTTCTTTTCTTTATTGATAAACTCATTCCAGATACCTTAGTTACCCTCTTTTGTCTTTTGGCAGGAATTATTGCCCAGCAATACAGGCAACTTTATCCGGTAAAATCTGGCATAGGGATAGCTGCTTTGCTTTTTGCTGCTTTTCTGACCAAAGAAACCAGCCTGTATTGCTGGCCCTTTTTCGGCTTTCTGGTAGTACAAGCATGGCTACAACGAAGCAAAGCTGCTCATCAATTTACATATAGCACTGTCCTGTCTGGCTTGGTATTATTTTTTGCTTATTTTTTAATCTATTATCTATATACAGGCGATGCTTTTTACCGCTTCAATAGTATTATGGATAACCACTATACGCATGCGGAAAGTTATTACGATAAACCTTTTTCCTACTTGCTTGTACGGCTTACCTATGCACCCTGGCAAATGTTTACTGAATCAGGGTTGTTGGTGGCTATATTGCCAGGATTGGTTATGGCTCTAGCCAGTATCAGGAAAGAGAAATTCAGTCTTGGAACGATGGAGAATTTCTGGAGCTGGTTTGCTGTTCTGTTTCTCTTGTGTTTTTACTTTGGCACTACTAGTCTGCGGTATTATAATCCGCTTAACTTGCTGCCCAGGATGTATTTTCCGTTACTGCCGCCCTTCGCTATATTAGCAGGCTTTTTTTGGGTAAAAGCAGAAAATTCGTCCAAAGCACGTATCTGGTTGTTTATATTGTTTGCTGCCGTTGCCGGTTATTGCTTCTGGGTGCAATCTAAATATACGTTGATATATACTGCCTACGCCTTTGTAGCTTTATTGCCTGCCATTAATCGGTTTAAGTATTTCTTACAGACGATGCACCTGTTGTTTGTTCTTATCGGTTTATCTATTCCATTATACCGCATGTTTCGTCCGCAGCAATGGGGGTACCAGGCCGAAAAAAAGTTATTCAATACCTATCTCAGCCATACAAACGGTACTCATCTGGTAATTACCGACCAGCGTTTAGCCTTAACCTATAACTGGTTTTACCAGTTTCAGCCGCCAGCGAATTATACGTTTACCGACTTTGCCAAAGCAGATGGACTACATTCTGAAGCCTATAGCAGCACATTTGTCCTGTATAATCCACATACTTTCCGCGAAACCTTTGGCAGTTTTATGGAATGGGATCAATGGAAGAAAAAAAATAAACCACCGCTTGAAAAACTAGCTGACGTAGATTCAGTAATATTGTATAGAGTTAAACAAGCGGACAAAGCTAAAAAATAGCCTGTTTGCTTGGCTATACTTGTATGAACTATTGTTTGAGTTCTGTAGAATTTATTCATATCTTTTTGCTATATTTAATTATAAAAATGCACCTTTAATTTGAACTGTATATGGAATGGATGGCTATAATAGTGTTATTGGTGTTTAGCTTAGCACTTATTGTATTAGAAATAATTTTTATACCAGGTACCACCATTTTTGGGCTTGCCGGGCTCATATTAGCTGTCATTGGTATATTTATCAGCTTTAAAAGCTTAGGCGCTGTAATGGGTTTCAGTATTCTTGGCGGCTTTGTTGCCCTTACTGGCATTGCCTTAGTATATGGCTTACGGTCTGGCGTTTGGCGCAAGTTTGCCCTGAACCACACAATCAGCAGTAAGGTAAATGACGAAAACAAAGTACTTTTGAAAATTGGGGATATGGGCAAGGCAATATCTACCTTGAAACCTTCCGGAAAAGCTCAATTTAATGAAGCCATTGTAGAAGTGCATACCTTAGGCCCCTTTTTAGAAGCTGGTTGCCTGGTTAGAATTGTACGGTTTGATACAAATAAAATTTTTGTTACAGCTTCTGAATAGGTTTCAATAGTATATGTCTATAAAAGAGTGTACCTTGTTTGAAAAAACAGCAGGTAGACATGGCATACTGCCTTCCAATACCAAAACAAGGCGGCTACTTGCAGTTTAGTTTTAACTCCTTCACATATAATTCTTTTAAGCTATGGGCGAAGCATCCGGTGTTTACCTTATATTTTTGATATTAGGGGCTATTGTAGCCTTTTTTGTTTTCTTATATTTTGTACCTGTCAATCTTTGGATTACCGCTATCTTTTCCGGCGTAAAAGTGGGCTTATTCGAACTGGTCTTTATGCGGATACGGAAAGTGCCCCCAAGCTTAATTGTACAATCCCTTATTACTTCTACCAAAGCAGGATTGAACTTAACTACTGCTGATCTGGAAACGCATTATCTGGCTGGCGGACATGTGCCTTCTGTCATAAAAGCCCTGATTTCTGCGGATAAAGCAAATATTAATCTATCTTTTAAACAGGCGGCCGCTATTGATCTGGCCGGAAGAGATGTATTTGAAGCAGTGCAAATCTCAGTAAATCCCAGAGTGATAAACACACCCAATGTAGCTGCCGTAGCACAGGATGGCATTCAACTGGTAGCCAAAGCCAGAGTAACGGTACGTGTAAATATTTCACAGTTGGTAGGAGGAGCCGGAGAGGAAACTATTCTGGCAAGGGTAGGAGAGGGCATTGTTACCTCTATTGGTTCGTCTACATCGCATAAAGAAGTACTGGAGAATCCGGATAAAATCTCACGTCTGGTATTACAAAAAGGCTTGGATGCTGGCACAGCCTATGAAATTCTCTCCATTGATATTGCCGATATAGATGTGGGTGCAAACATTGGCGCAAAACTACAAATAGACCAGGCTAATGCCGATCTGAAAGTTGCCGAAGCCAAAGCAGAAGAACGGAGGGCAATGGCTGTAGCTGTGGAGCAGGAGATGCGTGCCAAAGCGCAGGAAGCGCGTGCCAAAGTAATTGAGGCAGAGTCGGAAGTACCTAAAGCGCTGGCAGAAGCTTTCAGAAATGGTAATCTAGGTATCATGGATTATTACCGGATGCAGAATATCCAGGCCGATACAGATATGCGGGATGCAATAGCTAATCCTGGCAAAGACACTAAGAAATCGTGAGTATAGCTGCTTTCCTATGCTATGCAAAGTTTTATAGTAATCAAGTTCTGTCTGCTATGAAGCAATTGTGTTGGCTGTTTTTCACAATAGCCTGCTTGCCTGTATTCTCGCAAGCTCAGGTGATTGTAAATAACCAGGATATAAATAAGAATGAGGACATCAGGTACATCGAACTAATTATAGATCAGCGGCTTTTCGGACAAGGAGAAGTATTTGCTATAATTGACTATGGACAGGTTATCCGGCTTCGAAATTTACGGCAGAACCGTATAAAAAATATACAAGGGAAAGATCGTCCGTTTGGTAGCGAAATGGATATTTTTAATTTTCTATATAGAAACGGATGGATTCACGAAACTACCTATGCGGTTGGCAAAGAAGGGTATATTCACCATATCTTTCAAAGAAGAGATTCTTCTGGGGTTGTTAAAGAGTAAAAGCCTCACCAGGAGTCTGTCACTACCTGTTTTTAAGTTGGGTAGTTTGAGATAGAGTTGTTTGTAAGAACTTACGGATACCTTTATTTCTGCTTATTTTCTTTCTCCACCATATCTTCCGGATATTCTTCTCCGGTGACTTCTTCCGGATTTAAATCTTCATTAATAAAATTCATAGTAGAGTTGAGCTCTTCAAAGGCTTTGCGAAGCTCCGGGCTTTTGGTCATCCGGCCCATAGCTGAAAGGCTGGTGGCGAAGAGATCTTTAAAATACGGCTTGTTTTCCATCCGCTGTTGAAAAGTTCGCACTTCTTCTTCTGAAAGAGAATTTTCCCAGGTTTCTAATTCGGCTTGCAGTTCTTCAATCCGCGTACTGTATTGCCCCTTCATTCGTTGTATTTTAGCAGCTGCTTTCTTATCATCTAGCTCGGCCAGAGCACTTTTCATATCAGCTACATAATCTGTTAACAGGTTATCCAGCTTTTCTTCCGTAGCTTCATTGAGGAGAGAATGATCAGCTGGCGCTTGTTCAGCAACTATTGTTGAGGTCTCTCTTTTTTCAGCACAGGCACTTAGCACGTGCATACCTGCTAGTAAACCAATACAACCGATAAAAAGAAGCAGATTCTTTTCCATAACGAAGTAAATTATCGCTGATTCCGGATAATACAGCTAATATAAACCATTAGATGCAGAAACACATCCGTGAACAGCTTAAAAATTGGCGCATGCAAAGTTAATTATATTTATCATTTGCCTGATTCGTACAGGATGTACGCTGTATTTTCAACCAAATTTTAGGTAGAAGAATTATTATGCCGCTGGTTTTGTTGGTAGCTTTGTTGACTGTTTTTATCCTATGATTGTATTAGACAAGACCTGTATCAGCGACGATATCGCTGATCAATTTTTTGTGTGTGACCTGGACAAATGCAAAGGTGCCTGCTGTGTGGAAGGCGACCTGGGAGCGCCGCTGGAAGAAGAAGAATTAGCTATATTGGAACAAATTTACGAAGACGTAAAACCCTATTTGTCTGCCAAAGGCCGGAAAGCTATTGAAGAGCAAGGGGTATATATAAAAGATTTTGAAGGCGACTACTCTACGCCTACTATTAACCATAAAGAATGTGCTTTTGCTATTTATGATAAAAAAGGCATACTTAAATGTGGTATAGAGCAGGCTTATCTGGATGGCAAAATTTCATACAAAAAACCTATATCTTGCCACTTATATCCCATTCGCATTACCAAATATGAAGATTACCATGCAATTAACTACCACCGCTGGGATATTTGTAATGCTGCCTGCAAACATGGACGTAAACTGGGGGTACCTCTATATAAATTTCTGAAAGAACCCCTGATCCGCCAATACGGTGAAAGCTGGTATAATGAGCTAGTGCGCCTGATCGAAAATAAAGAATAATATAAACTAACATAAAGGATTGAGTTTTAGATAAACAAAAAGGAGTAAGGATCAGTATATGATATATGTATTTGCTATAAATTGCAGCACATTTTATTAGTTACAAACCTAAAACCACGTTTATGAACAAAATAACATCCTTCTTTTCTGCTGTTGCCCTTTGCTCACTTTTGGCTTCTTGCGGAGGTAGTGAAACCCGGTCTGTAGATCAGGATAATACCAATGAACAATCCACGGATGCTACCGTAGGTGCTAATTCAACAGCTGACACCACTACCGGAATGATGGCTGAAGGCGAAGGTGCTATGATGGCTGCCGGAAAAACAGCTGAAGCTACTATTGCTTCTGCCAGCGGAAGCGGACTAACCGGAAAAGCAACTTTTACTGAAACTGGTGGAAGTGTGAAACTTGTATTAACTGTAGAAAATGCCACTCCGGGCCCACATGCTGTGCATTTGCACCAGAATGGCGATTGCAGCAAACCTGATGCTACTTCTGCCGGACCACATTGGAACCCAACTAAAAATCCACATGGCAAACGCGGCGAAGGACAGCACCACGCTGGCGATATGCCTAACATGGAAGTGGGACAAGATGGAAAAGGCAAGCTGGAACTAACTGTAAACGAGTGGAAAATAGGTGGGGCTGATACAACAGTAAACATTATTAACAAAGCCATTATTGTGCATGCCAAAGCAGACGATTACAAGTCGCAGCCTGCCGGCAATGCCGGTGACCGTGTTGGTTGCGGTGTGATCACTATGAAATAATTGCACTGATTTTACGTACATTACCTGATAAAAGCCTGTTGTACAAACTGTACCAGGCTTTTATTTTTTTGGTTTTAGTATTGTTTTTGTGTTTAATTATATATTTTGTGATAGATTTTTTCTGTAAAGAACGGTAGTTACGTTTTGAGTGAAATTGACTGAGAATGTTCCTTGAGGCCAACCCGTCGTCATTCCTGGCCAGGCATGGCAAAGGCGTTTATAGAGAGTTCTAGTAAGTACTTAGGTATTTTCTGCTTAACTTGCGGCAATAATTTTACCACATGAGCCAGATATTATATAGTGAAGTTCCCTCTCTGGATTTATCTCATTTTACGTCCGGAGATGCTACACAAAAAACGAATTTTGTCAAACAATTAGGCGAAGCATTCAACAATATTGGGTTTGTTGCCATTAAAAACCATGGCCTTTCCGATGAATTGACAGACCGCTTATATGCGATTATTAAACGTTTTTTTCAGTCGCCCGACGAACTGAAGTTGCAATATGACATACCCGGCCTGAACGGGCAAAGAGGTTATACTCCCAAAGGAAGAGAACATGCCAAAGGCCGTAGCACCGGAGACCTGAAAGAGTTTTATCATATTGGCCAGGAGGTGACTGATAATGATCCGATAAAAAACGAATATCCGGTTAATGTTTTTCCAAAGGAATTTCCTGAAATGCGGGAAGTGAGCCTGGATGTGTACCGCCGCCTGGAAAACGCCGGCAAACAAATGTTACGTGCCATTGCCCTCTATCTGAATCTGGATGAATTTTATTTTGACGATAAAATAAAAAATGGAAATAGTATCTTAAGAGCCATTCACTACTATCCCATTGAGAACCCGGATGCCATACCAGCAGATGCCGTCCGTGCCGCAGCCCATGGCGACATTAACCTGATTACTTTACTGATGGGAGCTAGTGCCGATGGTTTACAGGTACTGCGCCGCGATGGTAAATGGATACCCATAACAGCCCTGCCTGAACAGATTGTGGTAAACGTGGGGGATATGCTCGACAGGCTTACCAATAATAAATTAAAATCTACGATACACCGGGTAGTAAATCCACCCAGAGAAAAAATGGGCACATCCCGGTATTCTATCCCTTTCTTTATGCATCCCCGTTCAGAAATGGATTTAACTTGCCTGGAAAATTGTATAGATGCTCAGCATCCCAAACAATATTCTGACATTACAGCCGGCGAATTTCTTATGCAACGGCTAGCAGAAATAGGTCTGAAAAAATAACTATACTGAATGTATCTGGAGCGTGTAACCCGTTCAATTACTCCACCAACCTTGTTACCTCCTACACACGTAGGACGCATCCGGTATTACATTTTTCTCAAAGACGTACTCATTTTAGCTTTGGGAGCCTTTGGCGGACCACAAGCTCATATGGCTATGCTCTTAAAATACATGGTCTGTAAGCGGAAGTACCTGACAGAAGCAGAACTAATTGAATTGAATGCTCTCTGTCAGATACTTCCCGGCCCCACTTCCACCCAAACCATTACTGCCATTGGATTTAAAGTAGGTGGGCCTAACTTGGCCTATCTTACCTTACTGGTCTGGATAGCCCCTGCGGTTAGTATTATGACTATAATGGGCCTGAGTATTTCTTACCTGCATCAACATAATATACCACTTAATTTTACCCGCTTCATACAACCAATGGCCGTAGGGTTTATGATTTATGCCGGCTATAAAATAGGGTTAAAAGTTATTCAGAATAAAACCAGTGTACTGCTGGCTGCCTTAGCTGCCATTATTACGTATTTTTTACAATCTCCCTGGGTAACCCCGCTTATTTTACTGGCCGGTGGATTGGTTACGGCCTCTCAGTACAAAAAGCATGAACGTCTGGTTGAAAAAAAGCCATTACAAGTGCAATGGGCTAATTTTATTTTGTTTTTATCAGTAGCATTTGCAGCGGCCATTATCGGAGGAATTACCAAATGGTTACCTATGCGCTTGTTCGAGAACTTTTACCGGAATGGCAGCTTTATTTTTGGTGGCGGGCAAGTATTAATTCCGCTGTTATTTACCGAATTTGTCCAGTTTAAAAAATATCTATCCTCCCAGGAGTTTTTATCCGGCCTGGCAATAGCTCAAGTGGTACCTGGTCCGGTTTTTTCATTTACTGCCTTTATTGGAACCTTATCTATGCGTAAATGGGGAATAGGGGGTGAGTTGCTGGGTAGTTTTATGGCTACAGCCGGTATTTTTCTTCCCGGCACCTTCCTTATCTTTTTCGTTTACCGCTTCTGGAATCAGCTGAAGCAGTACAGGGTTATTCGTGCTTCCCTGGAAGGGATAAACTCTGCCAGTGTTGGCCTTATTGCTACCTCTGCCATTTTGCTTTTTCAGCCAATGGCGCAAAGCCCTATTAATGCAGGCATTGTTTTGGGTACTTTTAGCTTACTGGTATTTACCAAAATTCCTCACCCATTTATTATTCTGGCAGGTTTACTGGCCGGGTTTGTTCTCTAAAGAAATTATTCTTTTGCGAAAATTTTTAGAAGATTCTGTAAAACAAATCCAAAAAAAATTATATTGAGCAAAAATTGTTTTAGCCGCTTAGCTTGAATTTATAAAATTTGGCTAAGCACTCACTTTCCCGTCACTTTAAATCTGCATGGTTTTGAAAATAGCTGTACCCAAGGAAACTAAGTTATATGAGAAAAGGGTAGCGCTTACACCCGATGTTATAAAATCATTAGTAAAAGCCGGCTTTAATTGTTTGGTTGAAACTGGTGCAGGTTTCCAATCCAATTATCCGGATGAGTCCTACCAGAAAGCTGGTGCTACCATTGTCCTTGCCAAAACAGAACTGTACCAAGAAGCAGACATCTTATTGAAAGTGAACGCACCTGCTCCCGAAGAAATTCACCTGCTGAAACCAGGCGCCGTGCTGATTTCCTTTCTGTATGCGTACACGGTGCCAGGTATTGTGCAAGCATTAATGGATAAACAAGTTTCTGCTTTTGCTATGGATGCCGTACCCCGCATATCCCGGGCACAGAAAATGGATGCATTGAGTTCTCAGGCTAATCTGGCTGGGTACAAAGCGGTATTATTAGGCGCTAACTATTTAGCCAAAATCTTTCCGCTGATGATGACAGCAGCCGGCACCATTACGCCAGCAAAAGTACTAATATTTGGTGCAGGTGTAGCTGGTTTACAAGCCATTGCCACAGCTAAGCGGCTGGGAGCCGTAGTAGAAGTAACGGATGTACGGCCTGAAACAAAAGAACAGGTGGAGTCATTAGGCGGCCGTTTTCTGGAAGTAAAAACGGATGAGGGGGTAAAAACAGAAGGGGGGTATGCCAGAGAAGTATCTGCGGACTATTTACAGAAGCAGAAAGAACTTGTTTCCAAGCATGTGGCCGAAGCAGATCTAGTGATCACAACGGCTTTGGTGATGGGAAAAAAAGCTCCGGTGCTTATTACAGAAGATATGGTGAGAACCATGAAACCAGGTGCCGTAATTGTAGATATGGCTGTAGAATCTGGTGGTAATTGCGCCTTAAGCGAACTGAACCAGAAAGTGGTAAAGTATGATGTAACCATTATCGGAGAATCCAACCTGCCGGCACAACTCTCTATGAATGCAAGTGATTTGTATGCAAAAAATATCAGTACTTTGTTGTCACACCTGGCTACCAAAGATGGCTTTAAATGGCAGATGGAGGAGGAAATTACCAAGGGTAGCCTAATAACACACAAAGGGGAACTGGTGCATACATTTACAAAAGATATACTAAGTAAACAAACAGAAGTGAAAAAAATATGAGGCTATGGGAATACTGACATGCGAAAAATTTCTTGTTGAAATAGTATACTTCCAACAAGAAAAATCAATGCATGGTGGTAACTGCTGAATAAAGCACTTTGACGATTAATCAACAAACACTAACTGTCCATACTTATTTTTGAATTTTCTAATCTTCAAATTCTCAAATTATACCCATGTCTGTAGAAACACTTATCGCTTTGTTGTATGTACTGGTGCTAGCCAGTTTTGTGGGATTTGAGTTGATTGCCAAAGTTCCGCCTACCTTGCATACCCCCTTAATGTCGGGCTCTAATGCCATTTCCGGTATTACAATCGTAGGGGCGCTAATCTGTGCCGGACCACTGCCAGGTAGTTTTCCTACCAGCAAAATACTAGGTATAGTGGCCTTATTTTTAGCTACCCTGAATGTGGTAGGTGGCTATGCTGTTACCGACCGCATGTTGCAAATGTTTAAAAAGAAAAAATAATAGATGGAAGCTCCGCACATTCCAGCTTTTAAATCCTGCGGATGCTAGTTGCCTCTTTTTCTAACCTTCACTTTCCAAATACACCTATTTAATGGATAGAACCATACTTATTCAACTGGCTTACCTGATTGCTTCTGTTCTGTTTGTTGTTGGCATAAAAATGCTGGGAAAAACCTCTACGGCCCGGCAGGGAAATACCTATTCGGCGCTGGCTATGCTTATTGCTGTAGTAGTTACCCTGCTCGACCGGAACGTGCTAAGCTATACAGAAATTTTTGCAACCATTATTCTGGCATCGGCAGTAGGATTGTATGTAGCAAAAAAAGTAGAAATGACCCAGATGCCGGAGATGGTAGCCTTATTTAACGGCTTTGGTGGAGGCGCTTCGGTACTGGTGGCCACTTCCGAATACTGGCGGATGGTGCACGATGCTGATATTGTAATGCCAATTGTTACTGGTGTTGGGGTCGTATTAAGTGTTTTTATCGGAGCGGTTACGCTTACAGGGTCTCTGGTAGCCTATGGTAAATTAAGTGGCAAAGTAAACGGACAGGCCATTACTTTTGGAGGACAGCATCCGCTGAATGCCGTACTGTTCTTGGGTATCGTCATACTGAGTGTAATGGTAATTTTAGATCCCAATAATGACTTATATATGATGATGCTGATAGGCGCTTCTCTGCTGCTGGGTATACTTACCGTTATTCCTATTGGCGGAGCTGATATGCCAGTAGTAATTTCCTTGTTGAATTCTTATTCGGGGGTAGCTGCCTGTTTTACCGGGTTTATTCTGAATAATCAGGTGTTAATTATTTCTGGGGCTTTGGTTGGTGCATCTGGTATTATTCTCACCCAGATTATGTGTAAAGCCATGAACCGCTCTCTGGTAAGCGTATTATTAGGAGGTTTTGGGCAAACATCGGGCAGTAGCGGGGTTGCAGGCAAATCAGATATTGTAGTAAAAGAAGTGGGTGTTGAAGAAGCTGCCATGATCTTTGATTCTGCTTCCTCTGTTATTATTGTGCCCGGTTATGGCATGGCAGTAGCGCAGGCACAGCACATAGTACGTGAGTTTACCGATTTGCTGGAAAAGAAAAACATATCCGTAAAGTTTGCCATACATCCGGTGGCTGGCCGTATGCCTGGCCACATGAACGTATTGCTGGCTGAGGCGAATGTATCGTATGATAAACTCATAGAAATGGATGATATCAACGATGAGTTTTCTAATACAGATGTCACCCTGATTATTGGGGCTAATGATGTAGTAAATCCTGCTGCCCGCACAAATCCACAAAGTCCGATTTATGGGATGCCTATTCTGAATGCCGATAAATCGCGTACTGTTATTGTAAGTAAGCGCAGCATGGGTGCCGGATATGCTGGTATAGAAAATGAACTTTTTGGCTTTCCAAACTGCCTTATGCTATTTGGCGATGCTAAGTCTACACTGACGAAAGTGGTGAGCGAATTAAAAAGTGTGTAAATACCCTAAAGAGTTCAGGCTGCTTTCTATGGCTTACTGCTTATCGCTGGTAAGTCAGTTTCAGGTATTGGTGAATTGAAAAACTTTTCATTAAATTACATAGGGCTTGTGCAAAAGTTACTAAAATCTGATGATTCCCTATGAATAATATTGAAAGTATTTCCCTGCTGCTTATTCTGGCGACAGTCGTTATATCTTACAGAGGCTTCCGCGACGAATCATTTTTCGAGAAATATGGATTTGAGGTAGATGCTATTCTGATTCATAAAGAGTATATCCGGCTGTTAAGCTCCGGTTTTTTGCATGCTAACTGGTGGCATTTAATCTTTAACATGGCTGCCTTGTATTCATTCAGTTCCGGTACGGGATATGTCCTGGGCTTAAAGAATTTTCTGCTCTTATATTTTAGCTGCCTCATTGCAGGCAATCTTCTGGCTTTATTCATACACCGGAACCATGGCGATTACCGGGCTATTGGCGCGTCAGGTGCAGTTAGCGGTGTTATTTTTTCAAGTATTGTGCTGTTTCCGGAAGCTGAAATTTCCTTTGCCTTTCTTCCCTTTCATATTCAGGGCTGGGTGTTTGGTATACTTTACGTGTTAGTGGCTATATATGGCATAAAAACACAGGTTGGCAACATTGGCCATGAGGCACATTTAGGGGGTGCTATTGCCGGGGTACTTATTTCTATTGCCATAGAACCCATCATTCTGGAAATTTATCCCGTAGTTATTGCCTCAATCTTACTGCCGTTTATAGGTTTTATGATTTTGCTAGTGAAACGGCCCGAAATACTATTTATCGAAAATTATTGGGGATATACGAGCAAACCAAAAAACGACTATTACGAGTCCAGCTATTATGATGAAGAGTTGCTTAACCGGTTGTTGGAAAAGGTAAGCGAAAAAGGCATAGATGGACTAACCAAGCGGGAAAAGAAGATGCTGGAAGACCTCTCTAAAAAAATTGAACAATAGCTTACCTTTAAGTAAACCCCTTTATCCGTTGCGTAATTGGTAGTAGAAACCTTAGAGGAAATTTCGCCAGTTATTTACTGGGAAGTATTTTCTGAGCTCCTTTCACTAAAGTGTCTGTTGTGTTAGCCGCTGTTTGCCCAAGTTTATCAGCTGTTTTTTCTACACTGGTGATTATTTTATCGGTTAGTTTGGAAGTAAAAGCGCCTGCTGCTTTCAGGGCTTTTTTCTCCTTTTTCTTCAGAAATACCGCAAACCGCTTCGCTAACTTTTTAGCTTCTTTTGTAATTCTTTTCTTTATTTTCTTTGATTGCTTTTCTGACAAGTTTTGCAATTGCTCCTGAAAAGCAGCTGTAATGGCTGTAACCAATATGCCTGTTAACATTTTTTTTGCATTCATAACTATCTGTATCTTAAAAATATTGAAGCATTAAACTCAATAAAAAACCTGCATAAGGCAGTTATTTCCTATACAGGTATAACAAGTAGTCTTTCCCTAGCAGTATATATTTGCTCGGAGTATGTTTCCTGATCCCCATAAAAAGTTTTATAGAGGCTCAACGAGCTTTAGCAATTCCGTATACGGGTTCTATTCAAATAAGATGCGATGAAGGAATGAGACTTATAGCTTTTACAGAGAATGATTACCCAAGTAGAAACAGTAGAAACCTGTTAGGTTTTCAAAGCCTAACAGGTTTGAGCTTAAATCTTAAGTAGGTATTTGCTAAAAGAACTATACTATCCTTCCCAAATAAAGTTAAAATATTTTTTGTAATAACCATGCTTTGCTGCCAGAGCTTTCAATTCTTCCTTTTTCTTAGTTTCTCTCCTTCACCCTTCTTGGGTGAAAAAGTCTGGTCTTTGTTTAAATCCATCTGTTGCTGCTCATACGGAGATGAATCTTTAGGCGGAATGCCTGCCATCATACGCGCATAACGGACACCCAGTTTGACGTCCCGCCACTGATGGCCAGGAGCCTGATAGCCATAAGCCCTGTATTTTCCTGGTTCTACTTTTCCTTTGTTCTGTACGAATGTAGCAAAATCAGCTACCCATTGATCAAACTGAGCCATTACGTCCGTTTCTTTTACCATATCTTCTGCCTGATTATCGCTGTATTTTTTGCCATGACCAAATTCTTTGTACTGCCACAAATGGTCGGGAACTTCTACTCCACCGTAGCGGCACTGCCATACTAAAGGTGCAAAAGCTTCTCTATCATTTTCGAAAGGTTCTGCTTCCGGGTTAAAGTAGTTTTTATGTTGCAGTAGTTTTGGCCGGCCGCTTTCATCCAGCTCATCTCCGCCTCCATCGCCATAGCAGAAAAAAGCAGCTGTACGGCCCTCCAGGTGATTTACACTAAGTTCTTTCCATTGATCTGTATGTTCCAAAGCCATGGCCTTTTCAGGATCTTTGTGCTCAATAAGGTCTTCCTGGGGATTGCCGCCATTCATGCATACTAATCTGTCAAACATTAGCTTAAGGTTACTGGGCGGCCCATACCAGTTAATCGGGCCAATAATAGCCCAGGAATCAGCCATATCCAGGCGGCTATACAGATCCAGGTTCCACATCAAGTCAGGTTCTTTGGAATTATTCTTCTCATAGCAGTTACAGGGCCATACACACAAAGCCATAGAGGTAGATACACAAGCATTGCAAGGCTGTATTTTTTCTCGTCCGTATACATTTGCCAGATCTTCCATGTCTATTTCCCAGTCCGGTGGCAGTTGTTCGGCCATCCGCATCATAAGCGTACGGGATTTGGAATCTACCCCCGGGCAATTGTATTGTCTGCGTTGAGAACCAGAGATCAGCAAGACACGGAAAGGCCGTTGAGATGTTGGTAATGTAGCATTTTCGTCATTTGGCGTCATAATTCGGCATAAAATAGTAAGAGAATGAAGAGCAAGCAGGTCATTGGATGACTAGTATACGTATGCCGGGAAGTTAGGATAACAGCTGTTTACTGTAATGACGTAGAAAAATTTGGCTGCAAAGCAGATACAATAAAAGATACAGGATAAGGTTATATAGAATAAAACTCCCGCACAACTTGGTATCATATTTGGATGATATAAGATCTACTACACGTTAATACCTATATTTTTTGTATGATAAACCAACTATATATTGGCAAAATTGTATTTTGCTTGCTGTTTGTGTTGTTAAATTTTGGTAAGAGTTTCAGCCAGACTCCTTTGCTTGTTGAGGTAGAGCAGAGTTGTACTTATACCGGAGAACCAATTAATGGAGAGTTGTACGAATTCAGATCCAGTAGTGAAGCAAATATGGTAGTCAGAAGGATTATGGAAGCTGTGGGCCTAAAGCCGAGGTTCGAACTGAAGGCTGCTAATGTGGATAATGCAGCTGCTGTTATTTACAACAGCAAACGGTATATCCTGTACAGCCAGAATTTTATATCCCAGATTGAAGGAGCTACCCGTACCAACTGGGCGGCTATTAGTATATTAGCTCATGAAATTGGCCATCATCTGAACGGACATACCTTAGACCACGCTGGTAGCCGCCCTTCCAGCGAACTGGAGGCCGACGAGTTTTCAGGATTTGTGTTGCGGAAAATGGGGGCAAGTTTACATGAAGCACAAGCGGCTATGCGCGTATTAGCTGCTGACGAAGGTTCTTATACACATCCGGCTAAAAATGCCCGGCTGGAAGCCATTTCGGTAGGCTGGAAACAGGCGGATGAAACCGTGTCCACAGAGGTAATAGCCAGGCAGCAGGAAACTCCACAGCAAGAAACAGTGGCTCAGCAGTATCCGTCTGTAGAGGAGCCTGTTTATCAGCCAGAAGTACAGCCCAAAACAGGCATTGATAAGCAGCACCTGATAGGCAAAGTAGTGTTTAACCATGCTGCTTCAGAGGATTATTACCTCACTAAAAACTTGAATCTGATTAAAGTAGGCCAGAATGGAATAGCGGTTGTGGGTAAAATAGCTAAATCTACCAACGAAGATTTTCCGCTGGTAATTTATAATGACCAGAAGAAGTATATCTATGTATCTAAAAATGGTGATTTATACAATGCCGATGGCGATAAAATAGGCTATACCACCCACATTTAAGAATAGCTAACTAACAACACCTCACAGGTTTCTAAAACCTGTGAGGTGTTGTTGATTTATACCTTATTCTGCCGGATCAACCGTTTATAGAGCTTTACCAGTTTTTCTTGTGGTACACCTAGTTGATAAAGAAAATAAATCAGAAAGAAAATTCCCTGAAGTTTATACACGCCATTCTCCCGGTACTTCCTAGCCGAAGTAGTTACTTTGCCTGCCAAAATTTTAAACTTGGCATACTTGCGGATCCGTCCAATAATTTCCTGATCTTCCATTACAATCAAATCTTCCCGGAAGCCCCCGGCTTTCTGAAATACGTCGCTGGTAACAAATAAACTTTGGTCTCCAAAACGGACCGCATCTATGTTAAATCGGGTGAACCAGGCATTGAAACGCAGAAAAGGATGTGGATCGTCGAATGCCAGCTGATAGCAGCCACTGGGATATCCACATTTGATGGAAGTAATAATATCTTGCCAGAAGCCCGATGGCGGATAAGAGTCGGCATGTAAAAAGTATAGAATACCACCTGTCGCCTGGGCTGCTCCGGAATTCATTTGTGCACCGCGGCCTTTTTTAGGACATACAATAACTGAAGCGCCTGCTTGTTGGGCTAGCTGGCAAGTATCATCTGTACTACCGCCATCAGCTACCAGAATCTCGTGTATAGCTTCAGCTTTAAAACCAATAAGGTAACTTACTAATTTTTCGATAGTGCCTGCTTCATTATATGTGGGGATAATAATACTAATTTTGTCATTTGCAGGTTTTTTTTCCATATTGGGAATTCGTGCCTAGTAGTAAACAGACTCCTTGTGGCGTCCATTAATCGTTCGACAAAAATATACGTTACACATCTGTTTCAAACAAGTCTTCGTATGTATCAGTTAAACAAATAGTCAATCTCTTTCTTAGTTACGCTCGTATGAACCCAACCTATTATAACCCCGAAGACCTTAAAAAATTTGGCAGCATTGGTGAATTTCAAAAGCAGCTGGCCGATAAGTTTTTCAGCTACTACGGAGAAGTGTTTGCTGAAGGTGAACTTTCGGCCAGAGAAAAATCACTAATTGCCTTAGCGGTAGCTCATGCCGTACAATGCCCTTATTGTATTGACGCCTATTCGGTAGATGCCATGGAAAAAGGATATACAGAAGGTCAGATGATGGAAGCAGTGCATGTGGCAGCAGCTATCAGAGGTGGGGCTACGCTAGTTCATGGCGTACAAATGATGAATAAAGTGAAAGATCTTTCCATGTAACATCGTGCATGGGCTTTCATGCTTTCCATAACGACCGGAAAGTGTAAGTAGTAAATTTCAAAAATAGCAGCAGCTATGGGTTGCTATGTAAATTCATTTTATGACCCAGGTATTAACCAAGAGTTTAAAAAGCAGTAATGACCCATTGGCGCAGGCAGCTTACCAGCTGGAGTTATTAGAAGCTTCGCCAAAAAACGGTAAACTATTGCCTCATTTCCGGGAAAAATTAGCTCAATCCGGATTATATCCTTTGCAGCCTACCGGGATAGATATATTCCAGGTAAATGTGGGGAAGATGTGTAACCAGACCTGCCGGCATTGCCATGTAGATGCCGGGCCAGACAGGAAAGAGATCATGACTAAGGAGACTATGGAGCAGTGCCTGAAGGTATTAGCTACCCATGTTATTTCTGTAGTGGATATTACCGGTGGGGCTCCCGAAATGAATCCACATTTCCGTTGGTTTGTAGAAGAATGCACCAAATTGGGCAAGAAAGTAATGGTCCGCTGTAATCTGACAATTATTGTAGCTAATCCTAAATATTATGATCTGCCAGAATTTTACCGCACGCATAATGTAGAAGTAGTTAGTTCCTTGCCTTTTTACAATGCAGACCGTACCGACCGGCAGCGGGGCAAAGGCGTATTTGAAGATTCTATGAAAGCACTACAGTTGTTAAATGAACAAGGGTATGGACAGGAAGGCACTGGTTTGTTGCTGAATTTAGTATACAACCCCAGTGGTGCATTTCTGCCGGCTACCCAACACTCCTTAGAACAGCAGTTTAAAAAAGTATTGCTTGAGGAGTTCAATATCCACTTTAATAACTTATATGCTATCACCAATATGCCCATTAGCCGATTTCTGGATTTTCTGATGCAAAGTGGCAATTATGAAGGATATATGGAGAAATTGGTTAATTCCTTCAATGCCCAGGCAGCCAGAGGGGTGATGTGCCGCAATACAATATCTGTCAGCTGGGATGGTGGCTTGTATGACTGTGATTTTAACCAGATGTTGGATCTTCCTGTAGCTGCTGCCAGTTCTCAACACATATCTACGTTTAATTTACAGACATTAAATGAACGGGAAATTGTATTGAGGCAACATTGTTATGGCTGTACAGCTGGCGCAGGTTCCAGCTGTGGCGGGGCAACTGCTTAATACTTAGCTACTTTTAAACTGCTATGGCTACTAGAGTGGCTCAGCCTTATCACCTAATATGTCTCAACCGCGTAGATTGTTATTGATTTTTGTAAAAAACCCCATAAAAGGAAAAGTAAAAACCAGGCTTGCCAGAACGATGGGAGAAAACAGTGCCCTGCAAATATATGAGCAATTATTAGCCTATACAGTAAATATTACCAAAGAAGTGCATACAGACAGGGCCGTATTTTACTCTGATTTTGTAGAGGAAAACGATATATGGCCGAATGAGCACTATCTCAAACAGGTTCAGCAGGGAGCAGACCTGGGCCGGCGGATGGAGAATGCCTTTTGCTGGGCTTTTGAACAACTGTACCAACAAGTAGTAATTATTGGCAGTGATTGTCCTGAACTGACTACTCATATTATTCACCAAGCTTTCGATGCACTAGCAACTGCTAATGTAGTTATTGGACCTGCTACGGATGGTGGCTATTATTTGCTAGGTTTAGTAAAGAGTATTCCTGAGCTGTTCATTAATAAAGCCTGGAGCTCGCCAACCGTATTTAACAGTACGCTGGCTGATCTACACAAGTTGCATAAAGCATATACTTTGTTACCTACTTTGCAGGATGTGGACCGGGAAGAAGATTTAGCCCTTTTGAAACAGAGTACATATCAACTGAAATCTTTATAGGGTATCTGGTGCACAGCTATATTTTGTTTTTTATACTTGCGGACGGACGCGCTTTTGTGAAAACTATTGTAATTTCCATTAACTTATGACAAAGACACATTATGAGGAGGCTGTTTCCTACCTTAGAAACCGGGGTATACAGCATGCTGAAACAGGCATTGTGCTGGGGACAGGGTTAGGCTGGCTTACCAAGTATATTGCCATAGAGCAACTAATAGAGTATACGGATATTCCACATTTTCCGGAAGCCACTGTGGAAATGCATAAAGGCAAGCTAATTTATGGAAAAATAGGTGATAAAAAGGTATTGGCTATGCAGGGCCGTTTCCATTATTACGAAGGCTACAGTATGCAGCAAATTACTTTTCCAATCCGGGTAATGCGGCTACTGGGCATCCAGCATTTACTCCTTTCCAATGCAGCCGGCGGATTAAATTTACAATACAAAAAAGGCGATCTCATCCTAATCTCAGATCATATAAATCTGTTACCAGATAATCCACTAATTGGACGGAATAATAATGAGTTTGGACCCCGTTTCCCGGATATGAGTCAGCCTTATTCAGCAGAACTTGCTTCCAGATTATTACGAATCAGTCTTGAGGAAAATATTCCCTTAAAGCAAGGGGTGTATGTATCGGTCGCTGGCCCTAATCTAGAAACCCGTGCTGAATACCGCTTTTTGCGCATGATTGGGGCGGATGTGGTGGGTATGTCTACTGTGCCGGAAGTAATTGTGGCCAATCATATGAGTTTGCCTTGCGCAGCAATATCTGTTGTAACCGACGAATGTGACCCGGACAATCTGCAACCTATCAGCATAGAGGAAATTATAGAAGTAGCTGCTAAAGCCGACCAAAAGCTATCTTTATTATTCAAAAAACTGATAGAGAAACTGTAATCTGCTTGGAAAATATAGTAATGAGGAATAAAAGCTAGCAGTTTATTTAAACTTCTGAAAGTATAAATAGCTATGAATTTCCATTTCTCTTATTTCGCAATTACAGTAACTCCTTCAACTCACTCAAGCATTTTATCTCGTGCATAGGGCTTTCCTGGTGCGTTATGTTCTCATAGTTATAGAATATATGATCTAACTGCGCATTTCTGGCTCCTTTAATATCTGAGTCTAAACTGTCACCAATCATGATACATTCTTTGGGATGTGATTTTATCCGTTGAAGGGTAAAATCAAATATGCGTCTGTCTGGTTTATGGCACCCTGCTTTCTCAGACGTGATAATCTCAGAAAAATACGACATGATATTGGCACTTTTCAGTTTAATCATTTGCACATCAGCAAAGCCATTGGTAATAATATGCAACATGTACTTGTTACTCAGGTAATCTAACATATCCTTGGCATAGGGCAGCAAGTGCGGCTTTTGTGGACAAAGCTGAATATATTCATCAGCAAGCCTGGCTGCCATTTCCTTATTGCTAATGCCCAATTCTTTAAATATCAGGTTGAAACGGGTGGTACGTAATTCTTGCTGGGTAATGTCTCCGGCTCCATATAAAGTCCACAAACGGCGGTTTACTTTACGGAAAGCAGTAACAAAGGTATCTACAGTAAGATTATCCGCTAATGTGTGCAGCTGGTATGTATAGAAAAGTTCGTGTAGCGTTTCGCAGGAACATCGTTCAAAATCCCATAAGGTATGATCCAGGTCAAAAAATATATGCTGGTAAGCTGGCATAAAATAAGGTTTACATAACTGGTTAATAATAAAAGCTTTTTGCTATGCTTTTACGTTAACTTGGCTGTTATAAATAATTAGTAAGGAAGTACCAGACGGGTAACCGGCTGATTTTGTAGTAAGTGTTGCTCTACAATTTCTTGCACATCTTCTGGCTGTACATGGCCATAGTAGGTGCCTTCAGGGTATACTACTAATGCCGGTCCAAAGTTACAGGCATCCAGGCAACCTGTTTTTTGTGCCCGCATTTCCATCTGTAATCCTCTTGTCTTAATGGCTTCTTTAAAAGCATTTACAAGCACCATGCCTTTTTCTTCTCCGCAACATCTTTTGCCTCCTTCTTTCTGGTTGGTACAGATGAATACATGTTTTTTATATTTCATATACAAATGGTTGTTTTTGGTTTGTTAGGCATAAAATGGGGTTGACTTACCTCAGCCTCTTTTACTAACCGTCTCTATTGACTTATTGTTTCAATACTCCTCCCGACCACTTATGCTGATGCCTTTTACAAATAGCCAGCTCCCGGTTTGAATATAAGATGCGGTATGTTTCCTGGTCGTTGAGTAACACCGGATCTTTGCCCAGGTACTGGAATATTTGTTGTACAATGTCTTTCACCTCTTCTTTTAAATAATAATAGGCCCACTGGTCTACTTTTTTAAAACCTAATAAGCCTGCATTCTTCAAATAAATCAGATGACGCGATGTTTTGGCTTGTGTAAAGTCCAGAATATGTTCTATATCCGAGATACACATTTCTTCATTATTATAGAGCAGGTAGATAATCCGTATACGGGATTCTTCACTAAAAGCCTTGAAAATCTGGCTACCAAAGGTGATATTAAAGTGTTTTAATCTCATAAATTTTAAACAAACCTATTTTAGCTTCAAGCATTTATGTAGATATAGACTATGACTTGATTGGCAACAAAGAATCAAACTACTACAAAGATACAGGATTAGTTTGCAAGAAGACAGGCCGCCTATATGGTGCAAATATACAGGTGCAAACATAAAAGCATTTTTCGTTTCTAAGGGAGTTGTATGTACCTGATACCTCCTAACCTCAGCTTCCTTCCACTACTTGATCCCTAGCATTAATTTGCTTGAGTAAGTGCTTCTCACATAAACAGATAATGTTCTGAGGTAAGTATCTTTTTAGCTGTTTTTTATTTTTTATCCATAGGTCTTTTACTCTTATTGCATGAGTAGCTACTTTATTCAACAGATTATTTATCGTCTTCTATTTTTAATTTTTTACAACAAATTGGTAGTGAATATACTTCTATAGATTAATAAAATATATCATGCCGGATTCTACGTTACCTCATATTAAAATGCAATGGGCTGGTTTTACACCGGCTGGCGTAAAATTGCTTTTCGTAGCGATCTATATTTTTTTGTTTTCACTTGCCTTATATGTAATATTTATTTTTGGTCTGGACTATATCCACCGTCTCTCCTACGAAAAAAACACGTATATAAAAGTAGCCCAATTGGAGGCCTACCGCCTTCAGCAACAGATTAATCAACAAGTGCTGTTGCTGGAGCAACGTATTTACTTGCCCTCTGTTGGTGCGCAAGCAGAAATCAATTCAGGACCGGAAATTGCTAAATCGCTGGACTCCTTACAAGCCATTTTGGAAGTATGGCAGCAACCGCAGGCCCTGCAACTTAGTACTGCCTTGCGGCTAAGTGTACATCGTTACAACAAAATTCTGGCAGAAGCGATTGCTTTAAGCAAACAAACGACTACTTATGAAGTACATAAACCGCTGCAAGACAAGATTGCTCTGGAACTTCGGCCACAGGCAGGTGAAATTACCAGTCAGATCAACGATTTGGTAAATTTACTGCAGGCTACGCTTTCCCACCAAAATATTCTTGCCATTCAGCATATTTCCATACTAAAACGGGTTTTGGTAGGCATATTGCTTATTGGCGGAATCGTTTCTTATTTTCTGACCCGTACTATTGTGCGTCAGTTGATTGCACAGCGGAAGGTGGTAAAAGAACAACTGGCATCCCTGCAAATTACCAAACAGGCCCTGGAGGTAAACCAGCAAAAATTAACAGAGAAAGAAGAAAACCTTTGCAGTGTAATCAATAATACCGCTGATGGCATATATGCTGTTAACCGCCAGTATCAGCTAACCGTCATAAATCAACCTTTGCAGACTAGACTGGCTCAGAAAGGTATTTATCTGGAGGTAGGGCAGGATTGCAGCCGAATGTTTGAAGGAGAAACAAGCCTTTGGAAAACACCCTTTGAACGGGCTTTTGCCGGCGAAAGAACAATCATCAGCACACAGCAACTGCAAGCAGCAGGAAAGGAATATACAGAACTCCATTATCAGCCTATTAAATGCAGTAGTGGAGAAGTAGTAGG
The DNA here is from genome assembly GCF_030503435.1 of Rhodocytophaga aerolata. Taxonomy (GTDB): domain Bacteria; phylum Bacteroidota; class Bacteroidia; order Cytophagales; family 172606-1; genus Rhodocytophaga; species Rhodocytophaga aerolata. The sequence goes on along the minus strand of NZ_JAUKPO010000001.1, from coordinate 942,455 downwards.
CGTAGCTGTGTTCATACAGAATGTTACCCCCAGGTACCAAAATGAAGCACAACTCGAGCAACTATTGAAAGAGGCCCAACTACGCTCAGAGGAAGTACTTACCAAAGATTCTGAGTTACGCGCTGCCATGGTTCAAATGCAGCAGGCGCAAGAAATCCTGCAACATAAAGAAGCCCATTTACAGGCAGTAATTAACAATACAGATGATAAGATTGTTGCTATTGATACAAATTATACGATCACCTTTATGAATACAGCCTTAAAAGAGCTGTGTGCCAGTAAGGATATATTCATAAGGGAAGGCAGCGATTACAGAAAAATGTTTGAAGGCGTAGAGGAGAAAGTATGGAAACCAGATTATGAACGGGCCTTTGCCGGAGAGAAGTTTGTGATGGATCATGTGCAGAACCTATTTGGGGAAGGTATGCTGGAAGTAGCCTATCATCCGGTAATGAATAAACAAGGCGAAGTCACCGGGGTGTGCATCTTTACGCATGATATTACCCAATTAGTAACGCATGAACATCAGCTACAGAAGTTGTATGCCATAGAGCAAGAAACTAACGAAGAATTACAAGCCCAGCAAGAGGAGCTGCGTCAGAACCTGGAAGAATTAATGTCTACCCAGGAAGAATTAGAAAAGACCCAGCATATTCTGCGTTTAAAAGAAGCCCGCTTACGAGCCTTAATTAATAATACTGGCGATGCCATTTTCTCTATTGATATACAATACAACATTACAGTAATTAATCAGGTAATGCTGGATGTATACAAGTTGCGGTATGCAGAGATAAGCGAAGGTGTTAATTTCCTGGCAGCTTTACCTTCTGAGAAGAAGCAAGCCTGGAAACATTGCTTCGACCAAGCCTTGCAAGGTGAGCAGTTCCTGATTACCTGGGAAGATACGCCTTATGCGGAGAATGTTTTTCATGAACTTTCCTTCAATCCCGTAAAAACAGATACACACGAAGTAGTAGGTGTGTCCATATTTATAAGAGATATAACGGAACGTAGAAAACAGGAACAAGAGAAAGCTAAGATGCTAAAAGAGGCCGAAGACCGGGAAGAAGAACTGATGGCCCAAGGCGAAATGATGCGGGATAACCTCTATGAATTAATGATTACCCGCGATGAGTTAGAGAAAAAAGAAGCTGAGCTTTCCAGCCAGATAAATGCCATTAATAAGTCTAACAATTTACTGGAACTGGATTTAAACGGAACCATTTTAGACGTGAACGAAAGTTTTCTGCATCTGATGCATTATACGGGAGAAGAGTTAATAGGGCAGAACTACCGCATCCTTATACCTGAAGATGAAACAAATACAGAAGCTACTCTTGAATTATGGAGTAAACTGAAAGAAGGTGAATTTTATAGTGGTGAATTCCGCAGAATAACCAAAACAGGTGAGATCGTGTGGATGAAGGCAACTTATAACCCGGTATTAGATTCACAGGGAAAACCCTATAAGCTTATACAATTTACTTTTGATATTACCGACCGGGTACAGGATGCAATTGAGAAAAAGCGGTTGTACGAAAAAATAAGTATAGATGCTGAAGAATTGCGGATGCAGGAAGAAGAATTGAGACAAAATCTGGAAGAATTAAAGGTTATTCAGGAAACGCTGGTGCAGCAAAAAGAACATATCCAGGAAAAAGAAGCCCGGCTTCGTGCCTTAATTGATAACACCGAAGATGATATTTATGCTATCGATACTAATTATTCTATTACCATTTTAAACAAAGCCTTGCAAAGCCGGTATGAAAAGAAAGGATTGCCGCTCCAGGTTGGGTACAATATCTTTTCAATTATTGCTGCTGCCAACACCGCTTACTGGAAAGTGAATTTTGACAAAGCTATTGCCGGTGAAAAATTCAGTATTGTAGACCAGGTTATTACCAAAGATGGCGAAGTCTTCTATGATGTGTCACTTAATCCTATCTGGAATGATAAAAACCAAGTAACTGGCGTTTCAGTGCTCTCCCGGAATATTAATCAATACAAATTGGCTGAGAAAGAAAACCTGCAGACTATAGATGTCTTACGGAAAATACAAGAGAGAGTAGCTTCTATGAACAGTGAAAAAGAAAATGAAATTGAGGAGTACAAAAAGAAAGTAGAGAAGCTGAAAGCTGAAATGAATAAAAAAATAAAAGTATAGCCAAACGAATACATACAAAAAGGGCCGTTAAGTAACGGCCCTTTTTGTATATTTTTATATGAGTTTAGTATCCGGTATTCTGCACCAACTGGTCATTTGTATCCAGTTCCCGTTGTGGAACAGGAAGCACCAACTCGGGAGCATTGTAAGCAAAGTCGCCGGTGGACCCTTGGGTACGTTTTACATCATGTACACGCAATCCTTCAAAAGCTAACTCCAATTGTCTTTCCAGCAGTATATCTTCTAATGTTGCTGTTACCAAAGGATCTACACCTGCACGTAGTCGGATTCTGTTAACATCATTTATAGGCGTATCTCCTATAGCTGTGCCCAAGCGTACATTCGCTTCTGCCCGGATTAGATACATCTCTGCCAAACGAACTATAGGTATATTTGCACCAAAATCAGTCCATTTGCCGGAACGGAGTCTTCCTGCTCGGCGGCCAGTACCTTCATAAATTAATTCATTTAAGCGTGCATCTAATGAATCATATTGCTCTGCAAAAACTTCCAGTACCCGTACATCTCCACGGCCAATGCCCGGTAAACTGGCATAAAAAGTAGCTAACCCATCGTTAGCTGTACCAGCGTTGTTCTGGTCATTCTGCTGAATTTCAAAAATACTTTCAGCCGTATTTCTATTTCTGAAAGCAGAGGTTACAGAGGGGTTTAACCGGAAATATTCGCTTTCAATTACCCTATTGGCCGCATCACGGGCATTGGTATAATCCCCTTGCTGCAAATATACACGGGAGAGAAAAGCCGCTGCAGAAAATTGGTCAGCTCTGGTGCCATTGTCTTCTGGTAATAAGCTTTCAGCTCTGGTTAGGTCTGCTATTACTTGCTGGTACACCTGAGCTACCGTAGAGCGTGCTACTTTGTTGGCAGCCTGTGCTTCCGTTTTGGTAGCTGTCAGAATCAAGGGAACGCCTGCCTGGCTGTTAGCTGTTCCGGCTGCCCATGGCAATGCATACAAGCGGACTAATTCAAAATACAAAATTCCCCTGATGAATAAGGCTTCGCCTTCCAGTTGTGCTCTTAAATCTTCATCCTCCACCACCGGTAAGGCTTCCAGTACGTTATTCACCGTGTTTATTCCTTCATAAGCGTCTATCCAGGTTCTGCTTGCTTCAGAGTTGATAGATGTAATCGTTTTTCTATCCAGTTCCCTGTATCCCTGGAAGGTACCTTGCCAGTTTACATAATCGGTAGAGGCTAATAGCTCAGGTATCAGATTCAGGTTAGTGCCATAAAGGGCCGGACCACCTAGCGTAGCATAAGCACCAATTACAGCACTTTCTACGTTTTGTTCGTTGTTTAAAGCAGTTTCTGCATCAATGGACTGCCTTGGTTGAATATCTAGCTTATTGTCGCAGGCAATTACGGAAAATGCCAGACAGATCAGCAAGCTTACTCTTTTTATATATGTTGTTGTCATAGATAGCAATGTTATGTATATGGAATACTTAAAAACCCAGATTTATTCCGACCGTGATTGTTTTCTGTTGCGGAGGTGTGTAAAAATCGTGGCCTAAGTTAATGTTGGTAGACTGGGCAGTAGTTCCCTGGAAATAGGTACTGTTAACTTCCGGATCATAGCCCTCATATTTAGTGAAAGTGAATAAGTTCTGGCCAGTCACATAGATACGGGCGTTCTGTAAGTAAACTCGTTTGATTAGGTCAGTAGGTAAGTTATACCCAAAGGTAACGGTTCTGATACGCAGGAATGAACCATCTTGTACCCATCTGGAAGAAGTTCCGGAGCCATTGCCAGCATATAATCTGGCCTGAGGTACATCGGTGATATCTCCTTCTTTCTGCCATCTTTTTAACTGGTCTCTGGACTGGTTATCAAAATAATCGGCGTTCACTGACTGGAAGTAACCGGCTACATTGTAAAGGTCGTTGCCATATACGAATTGTGTAAGCACATTCAGATCAAAACCTTTGTAAGAGAATGTGTTAGTCATACCACCAATAAAATCAGGATTTGGGTCCCCTACTTTCTGGCGGTAATTGCTGCTGTATTCACTGGTTTTGTTACCTTCCAGGTCATAATACAAGGCATCCCCATTAGCAGGATCTACACCGGCATATTTTACTGTATAGAAATACCCCAGAGGCTCTCCTTCGGCTACACGGCCTATTAACCGTCCACCGCCTTCAATAGGATCTCCATTCAGTTCAAGAACTTTGTTTCTGTTTCTGGAGATATTAAAGTTGGTAGTCCATTTAAATTCGCCTACTAAGTTCTGCGTGTTTAATACAAATTCAATTCCTTTGTTTTCCAGGCTACCAATATTTTTAGTTATGCTAGTAAACCCGTTAATCGCCGGAAGCGGTACATCCAATAATAAATCTCTGGTAGTTTTTATGTAATAATCTAACTCACCGGAAATACGGTTATTGAAGAATCCAAAATCAATACCTATATCGGTCTGGGCAGTATTTTCCCAACGTAAATCAGGACTAGCTATAGTAGAAGGAGTGATACCCGCCTGATCAGCATAGAATATGGCATTATACAAACCCCGGGATTGGAAATTACCAATTTCAGAATTACCCGTAAGGCCATAGCTGGCACGTAATTTCAAGAAGCTAAGTACATTGGAGTTTTGCATAAACGATTCTTCTGAGAGAATCCATCCGGCAGAAGCAGCAGGGAAGAAACCATACCGGTTGTTTTGTCCAAACCTGGAAGAACCATCTATACGTCCGCTTAAGGCAAACAAGTACTTATCCATAAACTTATAATTGGCGCGGGCTAGATAGGAAAGGAAACTATATCCGGTTTCATTGGAAGAACCACTGGTAATCCGGGCAGCACTGGCAATTCGTTGAAAGTTGTCGTTAGGGAAACCTCTTCCTTCTACGGATGTCCCTCTAACATTAGCTTCCTGATACGATATACCGCCCAACAAATCCAGGGTGTGCACATCGTTAAAAATTTTATTATAGTTTAATGTATTGTTTGTGGTATAGTTAAAACTTCTTACCTGGTTGCTGTAGCCATATCCTGTTGGCCCGCCATCTTCTGTTATCCTTCCTCTGTAGATATCTTCATCCAATGCAAGAAAATCTATTCCATATTCCGTACGGAATGTAAGGCCAGGCACTATATCGTAGGAAGCAAATATGTTGCTGATTGTACGGTATGTAGTTGCCACATTGGTTGCGTTCGACAATTCAATTAGGTTATTGTAATACAGTGTATTTCTATTCAACTCTCCAGTGGCAGGATCTATTTTGGGCTGAATTGGAGGCAAAGCCACTAACTGTAGCGGATTAGAAAAGGCATTGTCATCGGGTACCCGGTAGTTTACACTTCTGATTAACGAAATATTGGTACCAATCCGGAATTTTTGGTTAATTGAATGATCCAGATTAATCCGCGCAGAAGACCGTTTGAATTCATTTGCTACGATAATACCTTTCTGATCGTTATGAGTACCGCTCAGGAAAAACCGTGTTTTTTCGTTACCGCCGCTTAGTGAAAGATTGTACTGCGAAATACCCCCTGTCTGGAAAGCTTCACTTGCCCAATCCGTATCGTCTGTGGAATTCCAGGGCAATCCGTTTCCTTCAAATTCTTCTTGTGGATCGTATCCTTCATTCTCTGCTGCTTCTGAGAATAACTCTATATACTCGGCTGCATTTAGCCACTCACGGGTTCTGGTAGGCGTACTTACCCCAGTAAAATAACCCAGGTCAATTTTGGTTTTGCCGATTCTTCCTTTCTTTGTCGTAATTAGCACCACCCCGTTAGAAGCTCTGGAACCATAAATAGCGGCTGCAGAGGCATCTTTTAATATTTCAATAGATTCAATATCATTTGGGTTAAGATCAGCTATGGGGTTAGCAAGTTCTGAGTTAGCACTTCCCAAATCAGAAGAGGTAATCGGAATGCCATCCACCACATATAAAGGCTGGTTACCGGCAGATACGGAAGCAGCTCCTCTTACACGTATTTGCACCCCCTGACCTAGCTTACCACTACCGGAGTTAATATATACACCCGCAGCCCTGCCTTGCAGTGATTCTTCTACACTGGACACCGGTATATTGGCTATGGAGGCACCGCTTACACTGGCAATATTTCCTGTTAAATCCTTTTTCTGTTGGCTACCATATCCAATTACCACTACTTCATTTAAGGATTTTATGTCGGAAGCCATTTGTACATTTATTACGCTGCGGTTTCCTACAGGTACTTCCTGAGAAGTAAGTCCAATGAAGCTAAAGACTAATGTGGCATCGGAAGGTACACTTAATGTATAATCTCCTTCGGCGTTTGTAGCGGTACCAGAGGTAGTTCCTTTTACGGAAACGTTTACCCCAGGCAAGGCTGTTCCGTCATCTGCTGACGTAACTCTGCCTGAAACTGTCCTGTCTTGTGCTTGAAGTCTGGATGAATACATAACAGACATGAGCAAAACCAGGAAAATGAGTATAACTCTCTTCATATTGGTTATTTTGGTTTTGTTGAAAAATGTACTATATGCAATTTATAGAATAAAAAGTTTAAAGATTGGGCACCTTTTGAAAATTATTTTCGCTTAAATAGCTATAGTACAAAATTTTTATAGAATTGTCGTATAACGTAAAATTGTAGGCAGGAAAAGAGAATTTAGTCTATTATCAGGGTGTCAAGGCTGAAATATGCACTACTTAAAAAATATATGCTGATAAATTAAATAAAATGGATTAAAAAACATTCATAAATTATATTGATGCAATAATAGAAATACTTTCTCTGCCAAATATTTTTTGGTTAGCGAAATAGAGACAGTTCTATAGAAAGCAGATATAAATCTTGGATAGGAGTAAATTACTTGGTTCTTTCTATTGTGAAGGTTACCAGTTGTTCCAATGAAGTTTTGTACACAGAAGGTGGGAAAGAATGCAGAATATGCAAAGCTTCGGTGTGGTATTTCTGCATAATATGGGTGGCGTATTCGATTCCGCCACTTTTCTTTACAAAGTCTATTACTTCGGCTACTTTACGGGGCTTATCGTTCTGGTTTTTGATAATATCGATAATACGTCGTTTATCTGACCAGGAGGCTTTATTAAGAGAGTAGATAAGAGGTAGAGTCATCTTTTTCTCTTTGATGTCAATGCCTACTGGTTTGCCAATTTCATCTGTTCCATAATCGAACAAATCGTCTTTTATTTGAAAGGCAATACCTACCTTTTCGCCAAATTTGCGGGCTTGTTCAATTGTTTCGCCAGAAGCATGAGCCGAACTTGCCCCTACGGCACAACACGAAGCAATGAGAGAAGCCGTTTTCTGACGGATAATTTCAAAATAAATATCTTCTGTAATATCTAAACGGCGGGCTTTTTCCATCTGCATCAATTCCCCTTCACTCATTTCTTTTACCGCAGTTGAAACAATACTTAACAGTTCAAAATCCTTATTCTCAATAGAAAGCAACATACCTCTGGAGAGCAGGTAATCGCCCACCAGTACGGCAATTTTGTTTTTCCATAAGGCATTTACTGAAAAAAAACCCCTCCGGTAATTGGCATCGTCTACTACATCGTCGTGTACAAGAGTAGCCGTATGTAACAACTCAATTAAAGCGGCCCCGCGGTAAGTAGCTTCTGTAATTTGCCCGCAGGTTCTGGCTGTTAAAAACACAAACATCGGACGAATTTGCTTGCCTTTGCGCTTCACAATGTAATTCATGATTTTGTCCAACAGCATTACATTGCTTTTCATAAAGGAGCGGAATTTCTGTTCGAATAATTCCATCTCATTTGCTATTGGGGCTTGTATGTCCTGTATGTTTAGTGCCATCAACGATTAGGTATGCAAGTATACAATCAAAATATGCTATTGCAAAATCATAAAAATAAGTATTTGTCGAAGCAGAATGTTTAGGCAGGCAGAGAGAAAAAAACATGCATTTGTCTGGAAACCAATCTTTTTTATCTTCCCTACCTGGGTTGACTGGCCGGTTTAAAAACTTTACTTCTCGAACAATGGGTAAATCTTTAAGGCGTCAGGTTACGTTAATTAGGAGTAGTTTTAAACACAGCGTATGAAAAACTTAAAAGTATTCACATTCATCGTATATATATCAATTATTAGTTTGCAGGTATCTTTTGCCCAGCAAGCCGAAAGTGGTATACAGGAGCTTGGCCAAGAATTGATTACAGCTTTGCAATCCAATGATGTAGATGGTTACCTCAAAGTCCATCTTACCCCTACTGATCTGGAAGAATTTAATAAAAAGTCAGCTTCTATTTCTCAGAAGTCAAAACAAAGCCAGAATGATGCGGAACAGGCCTTAGAGAGCATGGAAGAGTCATCCAAAGCTAATTTTGAGGAGGTGATTCAGAAAGGGATAACTGACCAGATAAACTGGAAAGAAGTTAATTATACGGGTATGGGCAACATTGCAGAAATGCAGAAGGAGGGAGAGTTATATATTATTCATAACCCGGTGGTACGGTTCACTTATAAAGAAAAAGAATACAAACTCCGGATAGATAAAATTACCAAACTTGACCGGGGTTGGGTAGTAGTAGACAATGTAAATCTGGAATAGCTACCTGTTATAGCTATGTTTTGATTTTAGTACATAGCTACCATACTTCTATTCCTTTATCCTTATATAAATTACTTACTTCTGCTGAAACTGGCGTATCAGAAATGAGAATATCTACTTCATTTATGGAAGAGGCGATATAGGTTTCGGCTGTGCCTATTTTTTCAGCTGTTGCCAAAGCAACTACTTGTGCAGCAGAAGCAATCATTGCCTGTTTTACCTGGGCCTCTTCCCGGTTAGGTACGGTTAATCCTACTTCATAATGAATACTGCATACGCCAAGAAAACATATATCGGCTCTGATAGACCGGAAAGTTTCTATGGTTTCCAGACCAAGGGTTACCTGAGAATATTTAAGAAGTTTCCCGCCAGCTAATACTACATCAATGGAAGGATGATCGGCTAGATGAAAGGCTACGGGTATACTGTTGGTGAATACAGTAACTGATAAGTTTTCTGGAAAAAGTCTGGCTATCTGGAGGGTGGTTGTTCCGCCATCCAAAATAATTACTTGTCCCTGCTTAACGAGGTTTAAGGCTTTTTTTGCAATTTCAAGTTTGTTTTGCTGGGCATACGATTCCCGTTCTTTATAAGGCAACAGGGCAGGCGAGCGCGGCAGAGCACCGCCATGCACTTTGTGTATATGGCCTGCATTCGCCAGTTCATTAAGATCTCTCCGGATAGTATCCTCCGACACACCTAGTTCCTGGCTAAGGTCCGACGAAAGTACTTTTTGCTGGCTCTTTACTTTTTCTAGTATGAATCTGAATCTTTCTTCCTTAAGCATAACAATGCGGGTTTGTGCATGAACCAAAATTAAATTTGCGTTAATTTGCGTATTTATGTTGATTTATGCAATTATTTTATTCATATTTGTAAAGTAATATAAAAAAACATGCATAAAAACGCATAATATTTTCTTTCTTATGATAGCAACAAATATATTTTCTGCCGTAGTGTTTGATATGGATGGTGTAGTAATCAATACACGCAAACCTATAGAAGCTTTCTGGCACACCATTGCCGCTGAACATAATCTTCAAATTACTACTGAAATGATGGAACGTCAGATTCATGGATGCCCTGCCAGGCAAACTGTATCTGTGCTTTTTCCAGAGTTATCTTCTAAAGAAAAGGAGGAGCTTTTTGAACGTTGTGAGCATTTCGAAACAACCATGGACTATAGAACCATGTCCGGAATCAAGGGATTTTTTGAAGACTTAAAAAAGAATGCTATTCCTATAGCACTTGTAACTAGTTCTTTACCGCCTAAGGTGGCTAATGTTATCAAACAACTTCAGTTAAAAGGCATATTCGATATAATTGTAACCTCAGACTTGGTAGAAAAAGGCAAACCAGACCCTGCCTGTTATTTGTTAGCTGCAAAAAAACTACAATTACCACCCGAACAATGTATCGTTTTTGAAGATGCAGTAAGTGGGGTAAAAGCTTCTACAGGGGCAGAAATGTTTACCATTGGTGTTGGAGGAGTTTACCAGGCACCTTTGCTTAAAGAAGCTGGAGCAAAAGAGGTAATTCTGAATTTCGATACTGTCCGGGTGCAGCCAAAAGGCAGCCACCGGTATTTAACAATTTCACCTTCACTTTCCGTATCGCTTGGCTAGCCCTTGCAGAAGTTGATTTACCTATGAACCAATGCTTACTGTACTTGCTGTAGTTTTTCGCATTTTAGCTAACCCACTTGCCAATGTTTTCCAAAAACAACTAGCCAACAACCGGGCCGATCCATTGTTTATTAATTTTGTTACTTATCTGTTTTTGGGCCTTTTATCGGGTATATATGCTATTACCATTAACTGGCTTAGTTTTCCTAAGGAGTTCTGGTTTTTTTCTATAGGTGTTGGGTTTCTGGGAGCCTTAGGAAATGGCTTCTTAATAAAAGCCTTACAACAAGGTGATTTATCAATTCTGGGACCTGTAAATGCTTACAAATCTGTAGTTAGTTTGGTAGTTGCTTTCTTTTTATTAGGAGAAGTACCCGGAATCTGGGGTGGTTTAGGAATTGTTTTGATTGTGGTGGGAAGTTATGTTGTGTTAAATACAGCCAAAGAAAGATTTTCATGGGTTGTGTTTACGCGCAAAGATATTCAATACCGGTTACTAGCCATGTTCCTGGCTGCCATAGAAGCAGTATTGATTAAAAAAGTAATTAATTATTCTTCCCCTGAAGTATCATTTATTATCTGGTGCTGGTTTGGCGCTTTGTTCTCCTTTGGTATTGTTTATTATCAGAAATCTGCTCAGCTCATTGGACAAATCAGGCTTACCGGCGGACATATAAATACGTATGCAATGCTTATTTTTTGTATCGGGCTTATGCAATTCACAACAAATTATACATTTGACCATATGCCTGTTGGGTATGCTCTGGCACTTTTTCAACTCTCAGCTTTGCTAAGTGTTTTATTAGGACATAGATTTTTCAAAGAAACCGATATACTTAAAAAGCTGGTAGGCGCCTGTATTATGGTGGCTGGTTCCGCATTAATTATTTTGTTTAACAATTAACAATAGGAAAATTACCAATTACATAAATCCTTTTAACTACCCTTACTTTAAACTAATCATCTTGTATGCGTATTGAACATATAGCTATCTGGACAAACCAGCTGGAAGAGCTTAAAGATTTTTATACTATGTATTTTGGTGGAAAAGCAACTACTAAATATATCAATCCATTTAAGCAATTCTCTTCCTATTTTATCTCATTCGATTCGGGAGCCAGGCTTGAGCTCATGCATAAGCCCTCTGTTCCACAATCTACATACGGGCAGGGGGCGGAATTTACTGGGATTACACATCTGGCTTTTTCAGTTGGCACAAAAGAGCAGGTTGATTTGCTCACTGAACAATTGCGTATGAATGGAATACGCTTAGTAGGTGAACCGCGGCAAACAGGCGATGGATACTATGAGAGTGTAATTCTGGACCCGGATGGGAACCGGATAGAAATTACCGCTTAACAGCTCGTGAAAATTAGTAAAGTAACTTCTAAAATACTAAGCTCTTTTGATATAGTTTTCTTTATTGCTAAGGAATTGGCTAAATGTTAATCATTTTTGTCTCTTTTATAGTTGTTTCCGTACAAACAAATTAAGATAGCCAGAGTTAATATATTGATAAACCACTAAATTTTATGGAAAGATTCAGAGACAAAGTAGTATTAATTACCGGAGCATCTACCGGTATAGGAAAAGCATCAGCCATCAGGTATGCAGCAGAAGGAGCTAAACTTATACTTGCCGATATATCTGAAGAGAAGGGGAAAGCCACTTTGGAAGAAGTTATAAAAAAATCTAAAGAAAGTTTGTTCATCCATTGCGATGTGACCGATGCTACGAGTGTAAAAGAAATGATAAAGCAAAGTATCAGCAAGTTTGGACGTATAGATGTGGCCATAAATAACGCAGGTATCGGCGGAGCCTCTGCTCATACTGCCGACTATCCGGAAGATGAATGGCAAAAAGTAATCAATGTAAACCTGACTGGCGTTTACCTGTGTATGAAATATGAATTACAGGAAATGGTAAAAGCAAAAAAAGGAAATATAGTGAATATGGCTTCCATTCTGGGTAAAGTAGGCTTTATGGGTTCTGCCGCTTATGTTGCCGCCAAGCATGGTGTAGTGGGCCTGACAGAAACGGCTGCTCTAGAATATGCTCCACAAGGTATCCGCATTAATGCGCTTTGCCCAGGATTTATTTATACACCTATGTTGGAAAATGCCGGATTGGCTGAAGACGATAAATTGCATCAGGCTATAGCAAATATGCACGCGATGAAGCGCATGGGTAAACCTGAGGAAGTAGCTGATGCATTGCTTTGGATAAGTTCAGAGGAGGCTACATTTGTAACAGGCCATTCTCTTGCCGTGGACGGTGGATTTCTGGCTCAATAAATAATACCTAATGACTAATAATGGATAAACAGGTAAACGCTACTTATTCATTATTAGTCATTGATATATTCCCAAGCACTTTTATAAGCGTTTATGTCTTCAATATACGTTAAAAAATCCTGGTAAAAAGGATGAACAGATAAAGTAGCACTATCGCCAATTACCACTAATTTCATTTTGGCTCTGGTTAGGGCTACATTCATTCGGCGTATATCGTTCAAAAAGCCTATTTCGCCCCTGTCGTTAGAGCGGACCATACTAATGTAGATTATCTCTCTTTCTTGTCCCTGGAATCCATCTACTGTACCTATGGATATGAATTTCCTGCATTCAGCTAATAAAGAATAAGAAGTGATGTGTGCTTGCAAATAGTCTATTTGAGCGCGGTAAGGAGAGATAATACCTATCTGGAATGTTTCCTGCAATTTTCCGGGATTGTGCGTTTTAATATGTTCTAACAATATGTTGAGATGCTTAAGCAGTAAATTTGCTTCTTCGCCATTAGACACACTCTGGTTTTCGGGGTTGTATTTTTCTTCATAGCCGCAGCCAGCTGTATCTATAAAAGTAAGAGGTTGACTGAGCCATTCATCCATACCTAATGTTTTTTCTTTTACACTCTCATCAGCTTGTAACTCTCCTTTATAGAACTGATTGTTAGAAAATTGCATAATCTGCTCATGCATCCGGTATTGTATGGTAAGCATTACATCTGCCTGCTGACGGGCCATAGTTTTTTCAAACAAGGTTATTGCTAAACCTGCTTTTTCTGCTTGCTGCGATTTAATGGTAGGCGGGAGCTGGCAATGGTCTCCGGCAAATATTACCCGGGAAGCCCGCAGGATTGGTATCCAGGTGGCAGGTTCCAATGCTTGAGCCGCTTCGTCAATAAATACAGTTTGAAAAGTTCTATCTCCAAGCATCCGGTTAGCAGCTCCCACCAATGTGCAAGTAATTACCTGCGTTCTGGCAAATATACCCTCGGTAATGTACTTTTCGGTGTTATTTGCTTCCTGCGAAAGTTTGCGTGCTTCGGCCAGAATTAATTTCCGCTGGTCACGTTCAGCTTTACCAAAATGCCTTTTGTATTTTCGGGCCATGCGGTTATACTCATCGGCTTGTTTGCGTAGTTGTTTGATTTGCGGAAAGTTACGGTCTGTTTGTACTTTCGCATCTACTGTGTGCTGCAGCATATCTTCACTAACTCTGGCGGGATTTCCTACGCGTACTACTGCTGCTCCTTTGTTTGCTAATTTTTCTGTTAACAAATCGACTGCTGCATTACTAGGCGAACAAACCAAAACCTGCTTTTCCGTTTTTAATGTCTGAATAATAGCTTCAACCAGTGTAGTAGTTTTACCAGTACCCGGAGGGCCGTGAATAATTCCTACATCCTGTGCTTGTAACACATGATGCACCGCCTTATTTTGGCTTTCATTGAGGTGAGGAAGTCCACTAAAAAAAACAGAACAAGTAAAACCAGCTTTGCTATATCCAAGAAGAACATTACGGAGCTGTGCCAACCGGGTTTTGTCAGCTTCCTTAACTTTTTTTACAGCTGTTTCCATCTCTCTGTAACTACTCTCGTCAAACAGCAGATCTACTCCCAGTTTGCCGTCATCAATCCAGTCTGGTAAATCATCTTCATTAAAGCTGATTTTGAGCCGGTTTAATCCGGCATACACTACTACTCCTTCTATCGCGTTCTTTTCTTTAGTATTTCCTGCATTACTGAATAATGAAACTGCTTTGCCTTGGCCAAATGTATGAGGCATATGTGTCTGGGCTGTACGCTCTACTTCAATATATAATCTTTCACCAATACCAAAGCCAGATTCTACTATAATTACCGGATACCAGCTTGTGCCCTGCTCCCGGCGTGTATGCAAGGGAGTGTTTACGATTTTCTCCTGATACTGCGCTAAATCAACTTCTTTTTCCATTGCCAACAACCTGAGCAATTGATTTAATTCGTCGGAGGCTTGCTGTGTCATATCTTAAGTGCTTAATTGTAGTAGCCAAAACTAAGCTTAGCTACTGAAGAAGAAAAATTATTTTGCTAATCAATAAATAATAAACCGGGGAAACTGAAAAGCTGACTTACAAAGAAACTTGCAGGAGTATAGTTACAAGAATAACATAGGTGTTACAGCTACATACTAGCTTCGATTGAATATATGAGGAGGGAAGGCTAATAAGCAGTAAGGCAAAGAATAAGCCTGATTTTGCTTACCCTTTGCCTTAAAGTTGAATAAGTTGCTAATTTCTGCAACCCTGCCAGGTAGTATTATTATACCTGCGTTACTAATTGTATTCTTATACTTTTGCTTCTACTAGCCTGTTTTTCTTCTCCATAGACTCATGCACATAGGTATAAATCTTTTGAATAACCTTATCCCAGGTGAATGTAGAAGCTTGCATCCGTGCGTGGGCTTGCATTTGTGCCAATAGCGCAGGATTGCTTATTAATTGGTTCAATGCTTCGGAAAGCTTAATTGCTACTTCGTCTTCTGTTAAATTTTTAGTACTGATTATGAAACCACATTTTGAGTCTATAATTTCTTTAGGTCCACCCAGATCCAGGCATACTACGGGCAATCCAAACGATAAAGCTTCTAATACAACACCTCCACTGGAATCGTGCAAACTTGGAAACAAAAGCAGGTCATATTCTTTATACATCTCAAACAGCACATTGCGCGCAACAAAAGGAACCCAGGTTATTTTGTCATATACTTGCTGCTGCCGGGCTATATCTTTTAGCCACTTTTCGTCATTACCTGAACCAACTATCGTAAATTCAATATCGGGATGAATGGCAACTGCCTTGGCAAAAGCTTTGATAGCTAAATGTATTCCTTTGAAATAAGCCAGCCGGCCCGCATATAGTATTTTTATGGTTTTGTTGTGCCTTGTATTATCGAAATCCGGTATCTGCGCTATGCCAACTTCCAAGGAAACTTTACATTTATAATGAAATTCTTTTGGGATAAAATTTAAATTATCACTGGTTTTCAATAGAATTAATTGACTCTTTTTGAAACATTGGATTAACCAGGGGTTGAACCTAGCTGTAGAATTCGCAAAAGATCGGAGGTTTTCTAATAATCTATATTTAGGTAAAAAATTTTCCATCAATACTTTAGGAAATTCTTCGCCCCCGCCTACCGGTCCAAAAACAAAGGGCTTTCCTAGGGAATATAGAAAGCTAGGTGTGCGGAATACACCTATGGTTATGTGATGAATTAGATCAACTTCTTGCTTTTTTAAAAGCTTTTTTACATAAAAGTAAATGCCTATTTGCCAGAAGATATAGAATAATTGTTCAGATCTGCCACCTGATTTATAAATAGTTTGAAGCCATCTTGGAAGATCGTAATAGAGTACAGATATCCTGTTCTGCAGGCCGAGTCTTTGTATTTCTTCTGTGAAGGCTGTATCTTTTGCGGGGTTTTTGGTGAGTATGGTTACCTTATTTCCCTGGTTAGCTAACTCTTTAGCAAAGTTCCAGCCTATTCCTGATTCACTTCCGCTTTTAGCATCACAAGCGTATGCTGATAATAAAATTTTCATTATGTTGAAAAACTAGGTAAAATTTATAAAGATTTAACTGCTTGAGGCTTTGTAGTCGCTGTATTTAGGGAGCGTAATACCTCAGCAACCCGTCGGGCAGTTGACAGCTCATTACATACAGTAGCCCACCATTTAAGTGTTTCTGTATGATGATGAGCTAGTAAAACCGGATCATTTATTAATTTTTGAGCATAGGCTATTCCTTCTTTCCAGGTGTCCGTTTGTATAATGGGAGAGTCTCTGTATAAATACGTATTTGGCAGCTTTTCAGATATAATAACACAGCCAGCCCGCATAGCCTCAAAATGCCGGTAGGTTTCTGCTCTAAGAAATCCTTTTGGGCAAAGTACAATCTGACTTTCATATAAAATCTGAGAATATGCTTCAGAATCTAAGCCCTTCTTGAATCCATTTGTGAAGTGCACATACGAGGAAGGGAATCTGGAAGAAAAATCTCTCTTAATCAAGCTAGGTACCCGTTTAAATACCTTCATTAATTGCCCATAAATTATATCAGGGATAATGGAATTAGACAATACCTTATATAGAGATACCCGGCCCTTATTAAGATTGCCTGAAAAAAATACTTTATATTTTCGTTGTTCTATCTTTTTTACCGGATGATGCTTGGTGTCTTTTACATAGCCTAATGGGAAATGAAATATTCTCTCCCTTACTATATCGGCTGGTAAATGGCATTTAAAAACAGCAAAATAATTTCCAGGAAGCCCCTCATTTATTTCATGATTCTGATTGGATAGAAATAATAATACTTTTTTGGGATTTTTTATGCTTAGTGAGTCGGGGAGAATAGTACTATCTATGTTTGCATAGATGTAAAATTGATACTCCTCAAAGCTGTTACCCAGAATTTCTTTAAGATGATCGAAGAATTGAATTAAAAAAACGGTTTCATTTAACTGCTCAAATGTATAAGCAGAGTTATTATCCATTACTATATTCTTGAATCTACTTGGGATTACTTCCATAATATTCTATTATTTTTTACCAAAGAAATACGTTAGTCAAATGGTTGAATTACTGAATACAGTTTTAGTCTTGTTGACTAACTAAGTTATTGCAAATTTAAGAGTAACTTGTTGATATTAGAAAAATGCAAATAAATAGTATTTTTGTTTATTGGATGATTCAAGAATAGACTTTTAAAAGTTAAACATTTAAAAATAGCAGTTCTTTTTATGCAATAAAACTATTAGACCTATTTATTTCATAATAGCTTAATTATAGGTAATTAAGCTATTAAATATCCATTCTGTAATTTGAAACTCTTTTCTTACAAGTGTACTTTTTAAGCGTCATCTGTTAACTAGATACATCTTGTGAATTTTTAGTAAACAGTAAAAACTTAAATATATTATATATGCCAGTAGAGCATAAAAAAACCTTTGCTAACTTAGTATCAGCAAAGGTTTGTTAAAAGACGTAAGGAAATAATTATACTGCAAAACTTTCGCCACAGCCGCACGTTCTACTGGCATTAGGATTAATAAATTGGAAGCCTTTTCCATTCAATCCATCAGAAAAATCCAAAACAGTGCCGATTAAATAAAGCAAACTTTTCTTATCAACGAGTATTCGGATGCCTTTATCCTCAAAAGTCTGGTCAGAAGGTTTCACATTAGAATCAAAATCAAGATCATACATTAATCCCGAGCAGCCACCACCTTGCACAGATACGCGAATATTATGATTATCGGTTAATCCATCTTTTGACCGCAGTTCTATTATTTTTTCTTTTGCTTTATCAGTAACGCTTATCATGGCAGTAGGAAGTAAATAGTTGTGATAATTTATATATCTGTAAAATATTCGAATTTGACGCTTGTAATACAAATCTACGGTAAAACTTTTTTGGTAAGCAAAAAGTTTCTTCATTTACCCAACAATATCAATTCAAATGAAGTATGCACAAAGTTGAACATTTTGGAATCGCTGTTCAGAATCTAAAAGAAGCTAGCAGGTTGTATGAAAAATTACTTGGTGTAAAGCCATACAAAGAAGAAACGGTAGAAAGCGAAAGAGTAACCACCCTGTTTTTTAAAGTTGGAGAAACAAAAATAGAATTATTAGAAGCTACTAATCCCGATAGTGTAATAAATAAATTTATTGAGAAACGCGGAGAAGGAATACACCATATTGCTTTTGAGGTAACAGATATAGAACAGGAGATGCAAAGGCTGAAACAAGAAGGATTTATTTTACTGAACGAAATGCCTAAAAGAGGTGCCGATAATAAGCTTGTTTGCTTCGTCCATCCTAAAACAACCAATGGAGTACTAATTGAACTCTGCCAGGATATAAACCATACAGCCTAATATAAAGACTCTATATCTAAAATTATTTCAGCAATCAAACTCATCTCCACAATGTGCTTTCTGCCAAGCATATCGGTTAAATGAATGGCCGAACCAGCAGTATTCTTTATTATTCCATGGAATACAGTGCCATTTTTTAACAGAATATTTACCTCCTTATTTACTAAATCAAGCAATTTTATGGGAATATCTTTTGCAAAAATTCTGGCTTGTCTTTTACCCATAAATAAACTAATCAATAAAAATTGAATGAATAAATAATTAATTCTTAATTAAGGCATTATATTTATCTGTTTTGGTAGGATCTAATTCCACTAGTAAGTTATAAGCTGTCTGTTTCTGCTGTGGTGTTCCCTCCAGGAAAAAATTGATTAATTCATTGATTTTGGTATCAAAGAAGGTGTTAGTCAACAAAGCTGCTGGTCTGATCTGATTTATTTTTTTGATATTGCCTAATACCTCTAATATTTGTGTGCGTGCTTGTTCCGGGCTTGCCAGAAAATTATCGAGTGCTTGGCGATGATAGGTATATAATCCCTCTCTTAGCGGAAGCATCTGCGGACTCAATAGATTTTCAATAAGCCAATAGCGGTTCCGGTTATCTTCTGTAGATCCCCAGCCCTTTTCTCCATTTGTTGCTCCTTGCTGGGCGGTGTTAGCAATAATCATGGCTTTTTGCAAATATGCACTACCCCCCAGCCTGCTAAAAGAATCATTGTCTAAGCCGATAATAATATAGGCATAGAAAGACAACATAGAGGTAAGGTTGTTTGTAAAGGTATTCTCGTTAAAATCCATTGGCTGGGCAGGCGTATATTCGAATTGCCATTCACGGTCAATGAAGTTGAGCAGAAAAGATTCGTAATCCGTACCATATACTGGCCTGGATGATTGAATCTGAGCCGTACCAACAAATGACTTGATACTAGGCATATCGGTAATACGGATCACCAAATTACAGTTGATGCGTTCTTGAGGGAGATATTTGTCGTTAGTCCATCGTTGATTATTCATCAGGTTAGAAATAGCCGTTTGCATATCTACAAATACTTGCTTTTCTGTAACCATAGAGCTTCTAAGCTGATCTGTATCAATTATTACATTGCATCTAAGCTCCTGCGCCTGACTGAACGTGCTACATGCGAATGTAACTAAGCAAATGAGAATAAATGGATGGATGTATTTCTTAAGCATTTGCTGATTGTAGTTTGCTGATTAATAAATTGGTAATATCTTTCGCTATAGCCGTTTTTTCTTTCAAAGGTATCTCATGAATAGTATGGTCCTTTTCAATAATTGTCACTTTATTCGTATCGTGTCCAAAGCCTGCCCCTGCGTCATTCATTGAGTTTAGAACAATAAAATCAAGGTTTTTATTCACCAACTTTCCAAATGCATTCTCTAATTCATTGTTGGTCTCTAATGCAAAACCTATTAAAAGTTGTTTAGGTTTCTTCTGTTTGCCCAGAGTAGCGGCAATGTCTATCGTTTTGGTTAGTTCCAGAGTAAAATTAGTTTCTTTTTTCTTTATTTTCTGAGAAGCTTTATGTGCAGGTGTATAATCTGCCACAGCTGCTGCTAGTATAATAATATCGGCACTGCTAAAATGACGGGCACTTTGCTCATACATCTCCTGTGCAGATACTACCTGTAGGAGATTTATAGTTGGGTGTTTTACCTGCAAATGTGTAGGTCCGCTTACCAGATCTACTTGCGCCCCTGCTTCAGCCAGACTATGGGCTAAGGCATATCCCATTTTACCAGTGGAATGGTTACTAATGAAACGCACAGGGTCAATAGCTTCGTATGTTGGACCGGCCGTAATCAGTACTTTCTTGTGAAGAAGTGGTTGAGTTGGAGAAAAATATCGTTGCAAAATCTGCAAAATTTGCTCAGGCTCTGCCATGCGGCCCACACCAGTAAGGCCACTGGCCAGTTCGCCATATTCAGCTGCAATAATATGGTTGCCAAAAGAGGCTAGTTTTTGCAGGTTTTGTATCGTACTTGGGTGCTGATACATATCCAAATCCATGGCTGGAGCAAAAAATACAGGGCAACGCGCAGATAAATAAGTAGCTACCAATAAATTATCGCAAATGCCTTGAGCACATTTAGCTAATGTGTTGGCACTTGCAGGCGCTATAACTATGGCATCTGCCCATAAACCTAACGCTACATGGTTATTCCACTCGCCAGCATCATTTTTGATAAAATCGGTAAGTACCGGATTTTTGGAGAGGGTAGCTAATGTAAGAGGGGTAATAAATTGAGAGGCAGAGGTAGTAAGAATTACTTTAACCTCTGCCTGCTCTTTTACTAATAGTCTAACTAATAAAGCTGCCTTATAGGCTGCTATACTGCCACTTACGCACAGGAGAATTTTCTTTTGAGCAAGCATGCAGAAATTAAATTATTTAATAGGTAGTGTAGTATTACCTGGAAAGTTCGTCAATGTCTGGTTTTCTGAACATGATCTTGCCAGCCAGAAATTCATCTGTAGCAACAGATGTTGGCTTGGGCATACGCTCATAAAACTTGGATATTTCAATTTGCTCCCGGTTTTCAAACACCTCTTCCAGATTATCTACTGTGGAAGCAAATTCTGATAATTTATTGTTCAATTCTTCTTTCATCTTTGTAGAAATTTGCCGCGCTCTTTTGGAAATTACCGATACCGATTGATAGATATTTCCGGTGGGCGATGCTATTTTTTCTACGTCTCTGGTAATAATAGAGGGTGATGTAGCCATATTTGATTGGTTGATTTTATTGTAAATTGTATAAATTATAAAAGACTACTACATGATAATTCCATTAGGAATATGTTTATCTCATAGCAGATGTATATTACTTCTTTGTACTTTGTAATTCAGCGCCTGCTGCTTCACCAACTATTTTTACACAGGCCTCATAAATGTTCTCCGCTTCCCGCAGGTATCTACTTTTGGCATATTTGTCAATAAAATTTTCATAATATTCAATGGTGCTTTCATACCGCTCCCTCTTTTTGGCTTCTGTGCTTGACTTTGCCAGATTATAGGCATTAACTAATTTGAGGTAGGCTGCCCGTTCATTGTAATCTGAATCCGGGTAGCTCCGTTGAAAATTTTCAAAAGCTACTACGGCTGCTTTATAATCTTCTTTGTGCGAATAAAGTTCTGCATTTTCATAGGCTTTTCTTTCTAACTTGGCTCGCAGCAGGGCAATTATCTCATTACATTTCTCCTTATACTTACTGCCTGGATATGCATTTATAAAAGTTTGCATGGCCTCTATAGCCGTATATGTATTAGTTTGATCCAGGTTATAGGAAGGGGAGTCCTCATAGAGTGAATAGGCATATAAATACATTGCTTCTTCGGCGAACTCGCTTCTGGAGTAAGTCTCATAAAACTTTTTGAAGTAATGTGCACTTAAAATATAATCTCTTTGCTGGAAATGCGCATTTGCCAGGTAAAACTGCGCCCGTTCAGCTTCGGGTGTTCCTTGTATTAGAGGGATAATTTCTTCAAATAGTAAACTAGCTTTATTATAATCTTTCTTCGTATAGTAATTGACGGCCGCCTGATACTTTTCTTCTACATTAGTACTTTTTTGCAATTTGGTAAATTTGCTACAGGAACTAAAAAAAACTCCGGCAATAAACAATATGAATAACAGGTATTTCGAATTTTGCATAAGGTGCAAATATAAAGTATAAATTGCAGTTTTACAATTTGTATATAAACGCGAAAACAAATAATAGCGTATTGATACACAAGCTATTATTTGTTTTCTATATGTAATAAAATTAGGCTATTTCATTAAGAGTGGTGCTTAATAATCAGCTTTCGCGTAATTAAGCTTTTTCCATCTACAGACAGCGTGTAAAAATATACGCCGGAATTTAGTTCTAAAGTAGAGATATGTAATCTTTTTGCGTCTCTGATTAACGTATATTCACCTACCACATTGCCCAAAACATTACACAGAATAATTTTGGCATTGTCCGTGTCTCTAAAAAGCTGGTAATCGATAGAGGCATAGGCACTGGCCGGATTAGGATATACGCTGGAAATACTAATTTTTTCATTTGAGAAAAGAATTTCTCCCCGCATAGAACGCATAGAGTCATTCTCATGCATCACAGGTTCTGATAATTTTTCTACGCCCGCAGGTTTTGATGGAATACTAGTAGCAACATAGGATGCAGAAGTATTCGTTATTTTAGCTTGACTTATATGATTAGCCTTAGTGCCTTTGGCAAAGGATAAACAGGTGATAAATGAGATGGCTATTAGTAAGTTTCTTCTCATATGTATACAGCGGGTTGAGGAAAAATTCAGTATAACGTAAATATATACAAAATTGTATACAAAAGTATGCCAATAATCGCAATAATATTATTTGTGCAGTACTTTTGTACAAATGGAATTATTATCTTATAAACGGTAATATCACCGCCTTGGATTAGATCTACCCAGGATATCTTGAGGTTTTTCTACAGTTTGTTTCTTAACAGGCTTTAGGGGTGATGGTTGGTTTCGTATCAAGACTTCAGATTTTAGAGGTCTCTCTTCAATTCGCCACCTGAAGCCTTTTAGCCGCCTGTCTGGTTCTTCTATTTCGTGTGGAGGAATAAATACTGCATCTGGCGTGGTAAGTGCTTTAATGGTATTTGCCTTATTATCTTTAAAACGGATATCCATTTTGCTGCAAAGCATTTTGTTCATGCCAATCAACACACTATCGCCTTCGTCTAAGGCAAAGTATAGGCTTTCTGCATTCCCATCTACAAATACACTACTTACTTTATTATCTGTAAAATAGGTAGTCATGCGTCTGCCTTTAATCTGGTTAAAATTCTTGATACTATCCTGACTTACAACAAAGGAATTTGTCCGTAAATACATTCTGCTGATTTTGTTGTTTGCCATTTGGATATGGATGGAGTCTGCCAGTAGCTGGTTGCCACTACTCCAGAGTACCGGGTTGCGGTAGAAATAAATGGTAGAGTCGGTAAAATTGTACAGCAGTGAGTCACACTTTCCTTGCAGGTCCGATTTGAAAATTTTTACATTATTGTAAGCAAATAACTTCCGGCTTTTTTTAACTGTATCATCTATAGATACCAGCGTATCTGCTGTCATATATAAAGTATCACCAGCAGCGATATTTTTCATAACTGGTCTGCCATACACTTTAGAGATTCCTTTTATACCATTATATGTCCCGATGTCTCCTTCTATAACAGTGCTGTCTTCTTTGGCTACCAGTTCTACATTCATACGGGCAATACCTATTTCCTTTAATTTATCATAATACACACTGTCGCCGGTTAGGGTATATTTATCATAATCAATAGTAGTTCTGCCGATAAAAGTAGATTGCTGCGAAACTGTATTATATGTGCCATTAGTAGTATATAAATCTCCTGATTTACCTACAATTTTTGTAGGACCTTTGAAATAAGCAACCTTAGTAACTGTATGATATTGTAAAGTATCGGAGTTGAGACTATACTCAGGATTAGTTAGATTAACTTCTTCTTTGAAGAACAGCAGTTTCGACTTGGTATTGTAATACCCTTGTTTGCTGACCAGTACATTTTCTCCGTCTATAATGCGGCCACCTGTGTAATAATAAGCCAGACTGGTATTCATATTATAATCCAGTTCCTCGGTATACAAAGTCATTGTCTTATCAACCAATACTACATTTCCCCGCATCTGAGCTACCCTCGTATTGCCATCGTAAAATGCTTTATTGCCAGTAACTGTTAATGTATCTCCCTGCACAATCCGTACATTGCCAAAAGCTTCCAAGGTATTCGTGGCTACATACTGGTAGGCAGAGTCACAGGTCATTACGGCACCTTTCTGTCTGAACCTGACATGGCCAATTACTCTTCTTACTTCTTGCCCATTTTTTGGAGTACCTCCCAGTAAAGAGTCTGCTTGCTCTAATTCTACCATATCTGGTTCATCCGTCTGGGCAAACAGGCAACCTGCCGGAAGAAGCAAACAACAACTAACTAGGATAATATAATATATAAACTTCATGAATGCTCTCTACTAAACGCTGAATTATTCATCTTAGACTAACTCAATTTGGCAATAATTAAGCCAGTTCGGTTTCACTTTGTAAAGGTAATCAAACCAAGCCAATACAAAAGACATACGTAAGAAATGCCCGGATGATTAACTTCTTTCAATAAAGGGACGGATGGACAATTTAAGAAAGATGATTTCTGGTGATTAAGTAGATTACAAACGAAAGCCAGTGTAGGTTTTGTATACTCGTCTTAGCTATACCTTACATACATAACAGGAAATAAGAGAATAAGTATTACTGAGGAAGGCTAGCTGTTAGTTGATGATATAAATTTTCTGCATCGATGGGAGCCGTATAGCTTGGGTCGCCCCATGTGATGCGGTGTGTAGTTTGCTTATTCTTGATCCCAATGAAATAATAGATATTGCCGGGATGACTAAACTCAGTCTGGGATATTTGTAAGTCATTTGCCTTACTGAATAGTTGCTGGGTAATTTTACCTGAAAGCTTTTTTAGAGGGGTATAGTTTTCTTTAGTAGTACGCATGTCAGTTGTCACACGGAACAAGTATCCATTATCTAGTAATAGGTATGTAGTAGTCTCGCCCGTAAAACCCCCGCCATTGCCAAACAATAATTGTTTGCCTGTATACGTAGCTGGATGCGAGCGCTGTGAGCGGCAACCAGAAGTATAGGTACTCCATAAGATTGTCAATAGCAGGAAAATAGGTATGGTGAATGACTTCATACGAGTTCTTTAGCTGCTACGTGTACAATATATGTACCGGAAAAACGCTTGCTTGTCCCAGATTAAAAAATCTGTATGAGTTAGTTGTGGGAAGGATTATGCAAGGTAATGGTTTTCTGCTGATCCGCTTTGGTTAGTTCTTCAGCCCCGGAAGAAAATATAGAGCTTACTAAGGCACCGGAAATAACACAAACAAGGAATAAAAATCTAATAAATACTTCAGTTTTGGTGATGGTTCTCATGATTTCTTAAGTGGTTTTATACACTTAATGAACTATTATACCAAAGGTAAACCCCTTGTAAGGTAGATTTTTATAAAATACGTAACCTTGCTTCTATTCCACTACTGTTCTGATCGTACCATCCTTCAATACTATCTCTAAAGAGTCGCCAGAGGCCACCTCAGCCACCGATTTTACTACCTTGCCATCTTTTAGAGTTAAGCTGTAACCTCTATCCAGATAAGCATTGGGATTATACTGCTGAAGAGTAGCGGCGAGTACAGCTAATTCATTCTTTTTCTGAGCAAGCAGGTAATTCCATTGCATACTTGTCTTTTCAGCCATATCATCCAGTTGCTGCGCCCGGTTATAAAGGTTGTATTGGACAGCTGTGCGGATGCTTGCCCGCATTTGTAATAGGTAATTTGCTAACTCTGTTTTGTCTGGCACAGCATGTTCGGCTGCAGCCGTTGGGGTAGCCGCCCGTAAGTCTGCTACAAAATCTAAAATAGTGAAATCGGTTTCGTGGCCAATAGCTGAAATAACCGGAATAGGACAAGCATACACAGCTTTAGCTAGAGATTCATCATTAAAGCACCATAAGTCTTCTATGGACCCTCCTCCTCTGGCGATTATAATTACATCTATTGCTGGCTGCTTGCACAAAAGCTGCAAGGCAGCTATTACAGAGGCGGCTCCTTGTTCGCCTTGAACAGTTGCCGGGGAAAGTACCAGCTTTATGCCGGGATACCGCCTTTGCAGAGTATGTAAAATATCCTTTATGACTGCTCCTGTAGGAGACGTAATCAGGCCAATAGTAGTTGGGTAAGCAGGTATTTCCTTTTTATTAGATTCGTCGAACAAGCCTTCCAGCTGCAATTTATCTTTTAGCATTAGAAACTGCTGGTACAGATTGCCTACCCCATAGGCTTGCACTTCCTGTACCAATAATTGGTAATTTCCTCTTTGCGGATATACCGTTACACTGCCCTTTACAACAATTTTAGCTCCGTGTTTTAATATCTCTTTTGTTTTTCCGGTAATACTTCCCCGGAACATAACACAGCTTATTTGAGCATACTCGTCTTTTAATGTAAAATATGCATGACCGGAACTGTGTAAGGTACAATTAGAGACTTCTCCCTGCAGGCTTACTTCTTGTAGTTCTGGTTCATATTCCAATATCTCTTTAATACGGTACGTAAGATCACTAACAGTGAGTAGGTCGACAGATGGATAAAACATGGATAGCTGTTGGCTGAATGCGAATGAGGAAAGATTGCTTATTTGCAAACCAAATTACAATTTTTACAAGCATTTACCAAAAAGGCAGTCCTTTCGGGTCTTATTATAAACACAAAAAAGGCTGCCTGCTGGCAGCCTCTGCATAGTAAAGTTAGGTGGTTTGTTTATAAAGTAGGATAAACCTTATACATCCTGAGAAGAGTCTGTTTCTATAGGAATACTTCTGAAAAATTCAGAAAGCCGTCTGCTGGAATAAGTGCCAAACGCATCTATAACTGACCCTTTTTCTCCACCTTCACACTCAATTGCATACACCACTGACATATCTCCCGGATTAGAGGGACCCTCAAAACGATAATGCTCCCTTATTTTGAGTTGATTGGCCGTATATATTTTACCAGTGGTAAGAGATTCCAGTTGACATGCTTCGGCTTCGTCGTCTGAACCGGGTTTATCAATGATTTTAAAATCACTGGCGTATCCCCTTTGTTGCAGATCCTGCGTTGCATCTACTAGATCACTATAATCTTTGCTTGAAGTTGCCATATATGTGTATGCTTAATTTTTACAGATTTATTTTATGTGAATTTAAGATTAACTGTTTTTGCCATATTCCTTGGTAAAGGCTTTATGCGTACTTTCCAACTCCATGGCACTTTCATCAAGTTCATTACGCATTCTTGTCCAGTTTTCCTCTGTAGAGGTCTCTATCTCATTTAGTTTATCTTCAAACTGGTCTCTTTTGATTTTTAACGATTTCATCCCCTCATTCATGGCCGCATTTTTTTTGCCTTCCATTTTGCTTTGCCAGCTATCTATATCGTTATCTATGCGTTTAAGTGTAGCTCGCTGAGTAGATACATAAGTATCTCTTTCCTGCATCCAGGCATTTTTATCTATCTCCGTGGTTTCGGCATCATTATCATTCTCATAAGCTTTAGCCGTATTTGTGCTTGAACTGGTGTCTATATTTTTTTCACGCTCGTTGCTACTACAAGCACTTACGCTGCCTATCATCCCTGCAATTAGCAAGGCATACAGGCTTTGTTTCATTGTTCTTTTTATATTTTCCATAACTGTTATCAAGGTTGATTCTACAGAGGTTTTCTACGATAAAACCAACCTTTGGGTTATTGAAACTACCGGCTACAGCTAAAATAAATGGAGATTAGAAAACCCGTAGAACGAAGTTACCGCTACGGGTTTCAACAGGCATACAGACCTAAAATATGAATTCAAGATAGATAACATTTGTTGTTATCGTGACAAACTGTAAGTAATACCCAAATTGAGGCCCGCCATAGATAGATTGTCCATATCGCCGGATTTAAATGCGTTCGTGAACCTGGCATTCAGAAACAAATTAGTCCGGTAGCCTACTTCTACAATGGCACCTACTTCTGGTGCTACGGCTACATGCCAGGCACTGGACTCAAATGGAACAGATCCAATATCTGTGCGTTGTTCAATATAAGCTGTTCCAACGCCTGTTCCGATAAAGGGTGTAAATTTGCCCTGACTATTGAAAAGATAACGTCCAATCGCCATAATGGGTAATGCATTAATATACCGGTATTCCATACCTGAAATAGCAGATGTATTGCTGAGTTCCACTGTACTGTAGCCCGGATGTTGATAGAATATATGCCAGGAACCTCCTAGTCCAATGGAAAAGTTTTCGTTAAAAGCAGTACCAATCTCCAGACTAATACCCCGGAAACTGGTATTGCTAATATAATCGGCTGTACTGCCTAACGGCATAGCCATATTGTAGGTAATATTGGTATATCCGCCTTGGGCATACGAAGCATAATTAACCAGGCAGATCAATAGACATATATAGAAGACTTTATTTAGTAATTTCATAGCTTTTCGCTTTAAGTTCATACTCATTATAACGATCTGCGCAGGTAGGGCGATTGCGTAAAGGCACGGTCTATTCCATTGGCAATTCTTTCGCGGTTACTATTGTTATCGTCAAATTCCAATAAGCCGTTTAAGGTACCCAGCCAGACTACCGGCAGGCGCTGCGTAGTATTATCGGCTGCTGCAGGATTAATCATCTCCAGCAATACGGTTCCAGTGGTAACAGAATAATAATACGTTACGCCTGAAGGGTACCATCCCGGGCCAAATCCTGTTCCGGGATACCAGCTATTCCAACCTGAGTACCAGCCCCAGTTATTGTACCAGGAATCGTAGTATGCACCCACAGATGTATTAGAAAAAGCAGAAACCTGCATTACTACATCAGGCACTTGATTGGGGCTTATGGTGGAGATGCGGGTATACCCCAAACGGTTTAAGTTGTTTTCTACCTGGCTAATAACAAAGTCGTTTAAAGCTGGGGCCAGGTACCTTCTATTGCCATTGTTGCCTTGCATAACCAGTACGGTGTCTATGAGAGCATACGTGCGTACTTGGGAAAAATTAAAGGTAGAATCGTAAGAGGTGCCCACCACATCATAATCCGACACAATTTCAGGACCTTGCGGATAACAGGAGGCTAAGAGTAGAGAGAATGAGATAAGAAAGGCAGTGGTTACATTGATTTGGCGGTTCCTTTTCTCCGGGAGCTTTCTATGCATTTTCATAGCAGTTGAGTGATTAGATAGATTAAAAACTAAAGCGCCAATGCTAGTTAACTTCCCTTGCCGCACCTTTTGTTTACACACTGCCTTATTTTCAGTCAGCACGATAGCGGCAAAATAAATCAACAGATGATTGCACTAACTATATATACGTACTGATAAGAGGGTTATATTGTTTCCTGGAAAAGTGAAAATTTCTTGTTTTCTGGTAGTGGATGAATTATTGTCTACATAGGAATATCTTATAGGTAAGGAAACACACTTGTAACAAAGGTTTGCGTAAATAAGCACAACAAAAAAGCGTGAGTTACGGCTCACGCTTTTTTGCTAAAACAAGAAAGGAGAAATACTATGGAATTATTGTGCTTTATATGTTTCAGTGAAGATGAGTTTATCTCCATCCGCTAAGGTTAATGAATCTTCCACTTTGATAGAGCTTTCAGATATTTCCAGTACTTTATATACTAATTCATTGCCATTAACAGTAAATACCAGTTCAGTATCATTATTTCTCAGTTCCCAGGTGCCACTGTTCATCAGGTCGCTGTCGGTAGGATCGCACTTGGAAGCACCTTCCCGTTCTTCGTATTTTTTGTCGGCGAACATAATATATAAGTCATCTAGCTCACAAGCTTCATAATCTTCCAGCATGTTGTCAGTTTCGGTTTCTCCGTCTTGTATATACGTAACGGTAGATGCAACCAACTTCCATTGTTTGCCGGAAGTACTGGATATCATTTCTGATTTGGTTTTGGTTTTAATAGGGGCATCGTCTTTCTTACAGGCAGAAAAAAACGTAAGGAGAGAAAGTGTAATAGCAAGCAGTCTGAAATTTTTCATAGGTTTTTTTTAGGGAATTTAAGTTTCAGGGAGTTTATTGAAATTTGTACTATTTATGGGAGAAATAGTCCTTGGTAACCTTGAAAGTAAATCAATTTATAATAATTACTAGTTTGTTGTATTTTTGTTTTACCTCTGGAAGAGATAGGAGGGCATTAAAAAAGGAAATTTTGTAACCATACAAGTAGGGCTACAAAATTTCCTTCTCAGTGTTGCAGCTAAGCTTTATGCTTAGGAAGTGATGTATAGTTTATTGTTTTTAATTTATTGAGCAGTATATACAACTGTTACCATAGTTTCGACAGTTCCACCAGAAGTTAAAGGAAATGTTTGTGGAAACTCACCAGTAATGCTAGTTTCAGTAACTTCTTTCAATGTTGAGTACAATGAGCCTGCTTTAGGAGTAGTAACATGTAATTCCGTATCATTATTTTTTAATTCCCATGTTCCTGTGTCTAATAAATCAGCGCTGCCACATTTTAAAGCTCCTTCTCTGGCCTCGTAGGTTTTGTTTCTAAAAAGCACAGTTAAGTTGTCTCTTTCGCAAGCCTCATCGAATGCAAGATTCATCACATCTTCTTCCCGCTGTTGGCCATTTAATGTATACTTGGCTTTCATAGATGTGATTCTCCATTGTTTACCAGAGTCGCTAGAAATCATTTCTGACTTAGTTTTTACTTTTGGCGCATCGTCTTTTTTACAGGCAGAAAAGAAAGTTACCAGAGTTAGGGCAATAATAAGTAATCTTAAATTTTTCATTGAAGTAATAATAGTTTATGTTTTAGTGTTATGTGTGATTGCTAAGTACAAGCGATTTTTAGCCTTTATGGTGAGACAGAAGGGAAGTAACCGTGTAAAAGAATATTTTTTCAATTTTATTTCAGGTAGCTTATATTCCTTTTTGGCTACATTCTGATCAACAAAAGACCAAAAGTTAAATACGGTAAAAGCAAAAATCTATTGATTAAGGGCAGCTCAAGAAGGAAGGTTCTAAATACTATACAGCTATACTGGCCATAGACTGCCTTTTGTCGAGCTTGCCAGAAGCCGTTTGGGAAAAAGCCGGCACATACCGGATGGATTTCGGTTTTTCGTAGTGAGTTAAAAAGATACTTAACTCATCGGTAAGCGACTTTTCCTCACTAGTAGATAGGGGAGAGCCTTCTATAAAAAGGGTCACCTTTTCTCCAAGCAAAGCATCAGGCAGCGGAGCCACAAAAAAACGTTTGTGAAGATTTAGTTTAAGCAATACCTTTTCTACCCCTTGTTCTACCTTTTCAGCCTGCACTTTCACACCTCCGGAGTTAATCACATGATCTATCCGGCCCATCCATTCAAACGTACTGGGGGAGAGAAGTTGCACCACATCATTGGTAACCACTGGTTCATCGTTCAGAAAAGGTGCACGAATCACCAGGCAGCCTCTGCCGTCAAGGGAAATTTTAATTCCTTCCAACACAGTAAAATAGGGTTGCTTGCCCGATGTAGTAAGCTTTTTTAATGCAATATGGGAAATGGTTTCTGTCATACCATAGGTATGATATATAGGGGCTTGTATTGCTTGCAGTTGTGCTTCCAGACTCTGGCTTACTGGTGCGCCGCCTAACAAGATAGCCTTAGCTCTATGTAAAATGGCTATTTTTTCAGGGGTTTGTGCCAAGCTGTTTTGTAGTTGCAGGGGTACGAAAGATAAAAAATCAAAATGGGTATCTTCAGTAAAAGCGGAGAGAGGCATCGATGATGGCGGGAGAATAGTTAGATGTAGTTGCAATTCAAATCCTCGTACAAGCATCATCTGCCCGCCAATATACTGGGTAGGTAAGCTAACCAATGCACGGTCACCGGCAACTAATCCCAGGGCTTTGCCTGTCATATGGGCGCTGGCAATCATCTGCTGGCGGTGAAAGGTAATAGATTTGGGTGTTCCCGTAGATCCTGAAGTAAACAGAGTAAAGGTTTCTTGCCCACTAAGCCACTGCTGGCAGAAAAGCAATGTTTGGGTTTCATACGCAGAAAGTGCACCTGGAAATCTGCCTTGCCGGATGGCATCATACGATAGCGTATAATTTCCTATGTGAAGAACATCCGAAAGTTGAGTAGGCATAAATAGCGACTATACATAAATGGTACTATCCAGAAGACAAACCTGGTATTGTGCAGGAAAGTGCTTTGTGCAAGTGATCAGGCACACAAGTAAAGTCTGCCTGGCTAAATTAACTAAAAAATAGATGATTACTGCCTTTCTGACTGAAAGGTAAATTGTATAGCATTCTATATGAAATTAGGAGTGTTAAAGCCTGACTCTATCAGAAAACTGGCTCAAACACCGGGTTTTCAACTTTTCATTAACTTCCTTCAGAATCTGATTTCGTTTATCTAATTCTTGTAGCCTTCTGATAATTACCTTCTCACGCTCTTGCAAATCACGGAGAGTTTTTTCGTAATCTGTGGTCATGTAAAAAAATGGCAGTATGTCTTTAAAGCGTCATACGCATTGAGCTAAAAATAAGTTTAACAAAAACTTCACAATCCGCTTCTATCCAGTTTTTTGATACAGCTGTTCAGAATTTAGGACCTTTCCTTTAAAAAATTGTAAGAATCAACTGTCCTTTGGCAGATATTTCTTAATTTTAGGAGTTGAATATGATATGAAAAGCAGATGTACTTATTAGCTGGGAATACTTATGCATTGCCTGTGCTTATAAGCTGCTTTTGAACAATACTTGTAAGCAACAGTTAATTATTTTATCCAACCACTAAATTATACATACCCTTGAAAAGAAGAGAAGCATTACTTAAAGTAAGTTTGCTGATGGGTGGAACCCTTTCTGCCCCTGCTCTTACAGGAATTCTGAATGGTTGCACCTCTAAAAAAGCAGAGCAAACGGCAGCAAAGGCGGCCACTGACGCGGGTTTTGCATTTACTGCCGAACAAGACAAAATGGTGGCAGAGCTCTCAGAGATAATCATTCCTAAAACGAGTACACCAGGTGCAAAAGAGGCAAAGGTGAATGAATTTATAGAAACGATGCTGACGGATTGCTATGAAGAAAAAGATCAGAAAAGCTTTTTGAAAGGCCTGGACCGCCTGGAGGATAAAAGTCAGAAAGCTCACAAGAAGACTTTCCTGGAGCTAACTACCGATCAACAAACCGCCTTGTTGAAAGAAATAGCTGCTGAAGATGAAAAAAAACCGGAACCAGAACCAGCCAAACCCGATGAAGACCGCCAGGGAGAAACTCAGGCAGGAGCCGGCCAGTCTGGAACGGCTGTAACCGGTGCGCCAAAGCCCCAAGAGGAACAAAAAGCCCCTCTTCCCTTCTTCCGGACGCTGAAAGAACTAACGTTACTGGGTTATTTTACATCTGAGATTGGCGCTACACAGGCATTAGATTATAAACAGGTACCTGGCAGATATGAGCCTTGTATCCCTTACAAGGAAGGTCAGAAAGCTCAGGCATCGGTCTAGCATACTATACTATTAGTGTCCATATAGTAAAAATAGTTAAGCAAGCAGTAGTCATTTACGACATATACCTAAAAAATTTATTTCAATGAACCTGAATATAAAAGCAAAACAACAAAATACATACGATGCCATTGTGGTGGGCTCTGGCGTTAGCGGTGGATGGGCAGCAAAAGAATTAACCGAAAAAGGATTAAAAGTACTGATGCTCGACAGAGGTAAAAACCTGGAACACGTAAAAGACTATCCGGAAGCTAACAAACATCCCTGGGAATATAAGCACCGGGGAAGACGTACTATTGCTATGGAGAAATCGCATCCGTTCCTAAGCCGCGATTATCCTTACAGCGAATACAATGCGCATTACTGGTTCGACGATATGAAATCGCCTTATGACGAAAAGAAACGGTTTGACTGGTACCGCCCAGATATCGTAGGGGGTAAGTCTATTATGTGGGGTCGCCAGTCATACCGCCTGAGTGATATGGACTTTGAAGCTAATATAAAGGATGGCATAGCTGTAGACTGGCCCATCCGGTATAAAGATATAGCTCCCTGGTACGACTACGTAGAAACTTTTGCCGGTATCAGCGGACAAAAGGAAGGCTTGCCTCAGTTACCAGATGGTAAATTCCAGCCTGCCATGCCCATGAATTGTGTGGAAAAAGAAGTAAAGAAAGGCATAGAATCTAACTTCAAAAACCGGAAAGTAACCATGGGCCGGGTAGCTAATTTAACAAAAGCATTACCAGGCCGCTCTCAATGCCAGTACCGCAATATGTGTAGCCGGGGTTGCCAGTTTGGTGCATATTTCAGTACACAATCTTCTACGCTGCCGGCAGCTATGGCTACCGGAAATCTTACCCTGAAGCCACGTTCTATTGTAAGTTCTGTTATCTATGATGAACAAAAGAAAAAAGCTACCGGCGTACAGGTAATAGATTATGATACCAAGGAAATGACTGAGTATTATGCCAAAATTATTTTCTTGAATGGCTCTACTATCAGCACTACCTTTATTATGCTCAACTCGATGTCTAACCGGTTTCCAAATGGATTGGGCAACGATAGCGGAGAGCTGGGCCACAACCTGATGGACCATCATTTCCGCACAGGGGCACAAGGTACAGCTGTTGGGATGGATGATCAATACTATTATGGACGCCGTCCAAATGGTATTTATATTCCACGTTACCGGAATGTAGGCAGCGACAAACGCGACTATATCCGCGGCTTTGGTTACCAGGGAGGGGCAAGCCGCACAGGATGGCAGCGGGGTATTGCCGAAATGAACTTTGGCGCCGACTTTAAAGATGAACTAACTAAACCAGGCCCATGGGTAATGGGCATAGGCGCATTTGGCGAATGTCTGCCGTACCATGAAAATTCGGTGCTGCTGAATAAAGATAAGAAAGATGAATGGGGACAACCTACCTTAACATTCAATGCAGAGTTCAAAGAGAATGAAATGAAGATGCGGAAAGATATGGCAAATGATGCCGCTGAAATGCTGGAAGCTGCCGGACTAAAAGATGTTGAAACCTACGACAGAGGTTCTTATCCTGGAATGGCTATTCATGAAATGGGCACTGCCAGAATGGGCCGCGACCCGAAAACATCTGTATTAAATGCCTTTAATCAGGTGCATTCAGTACCAAATGTGTTTGTTACAGATGGTGCTTGTATGACTTCTGCTTCTTGTGTAAATCCTTCACTTACCTACATGGCCTTAACGGCACGTGCCTGCGATCATGCTGTAAAGGAAATGAAGAAAATGAACATTTGATAAATAAGAAGCTGTTTGAGTTATTAATTTAATAGCGAAAATAATGAATTTTCAAGCGAAACGAGGCACTTTGTAGGAGCGTAGCCGGATGCTACGGACCGAAAAAGTAACGGAGTTGCAGCTGAAAAGGCATGTTTGTAGCTTAAAGAAATTAATTCAAACAGCTTCTAAGATATATTATTGTAAAAGGAAACCGCTGCTTTGTATAAAGCAGCGGTTTTTGTATAAGCAATTTATAAGTAGTCCTCAGTACACACTAGTAAACACCCCTGATATTGTATGCTCCTCTCTTTCTACCTGACCCTTATTCTGCTGATAAATCCGCCTAAGATAGATACTGCGGAAAAATTGCTGGAAGCCATGCAAAAAAAATATGTGGGTAAATGGGCCCATACGCTTACTTTTACGCAGTACAATACACATTATGAGAAAGATACCATTTCGGGTACATCCGTTTGGTATGAAGCTATAAAATACCCGGATAAGTTCAGGATAGATTTTGGTGACCCATCCTTAGGCAATGCGGTACTATTTACCAATGAAATGATTCAGTGTACCAGTTTAAGAACAAAGAATTAACGGCTAGTAAAAAACAAGTAAATAACCTGATGCTTCTGGCAGGCGGTATTTATTTTTTATCAAAAGAAAAAGCATTAAGAAGACTAAACGAAGCTGGCTACAATACAGCTGCTTTTTACGAAGATACCTGGAATGGCAGGCCGGTGTACGTGGTAGGTGCCAGGCAAGGAGATGTACAAAGCAACCAGTTCTGGCTTGATAAGCAACACCTATATCTGGTACGTACACTTGCTGCCCAGCCTGACGGGCATATACAGGAAGCTCAATTCCGTAAACACATCCGGACGGCGGGCGGATGGACAGAAACAGAAGTGCTTTTCCTGACAGATGGCAAGCCGCAGCAGCTGGAAGTATATAAGAATCTGCAAGCCAATATGCCATTACCAGAGGGCTTGTTTTCGGCACATTTATTTGGCAAAATACACTGGATGCCTTAAAAAGTATACAGTTGTTTCGATGGCCGGAGTCCCTCAAAATGGGTGATTTTCTGTGTGGCATGTCTGTACGTACTGCTTATTATACTAGGCTGTATGACTTCAGTAGGCACTCTACCAGCCATCACAAAACACAAACTCCAATTACCCCTTTTAAGCCGTTAGTGTAAATAAATTCATTATATCCATTCAAAGCTTCTACATTAGAACCTACTTATTTTTTTAACCTTAACACGTGCACTATGGCTTTGCAAAATATACGCATTGTCATTGTAGAAGATGACAATCTGATCAGGGATGGATTTGCTTTGTTAATCAACAGTACATACGGATACACGATAGTAAATGCGTATAACAACTGTGAGGATGCAATTAAACACCTACCAGAAGATGCTCCCGACGTAGTGCTGATGGATATTGAATTACCCGGCATGAATGGGATAGAGGGCATTGAGAAGATAAAACGGCTCAGGCCCAAAACCAACATTATTGTAGTAACCGTGTATGATAACGATTCGCTTGTATTTCAGGCCCTATGTGCCGGGGCTGGTGGCTACCTGACCAAAAATATGCAGCCAGCCAGGCTACTGGAAGCTATAAAGGATATACAGGAAGGCGGGGCGCCTATGAGCACCAATATTGCCCGGATGGTGGTATCTTCTTTTCAGAAAAACCGCAATTCTCCGCTAACGGCCAGGGAAACCGAAGTGCTGGAACTACTCTCTAAAGGCAAAAGCTACAGTACTATAGCGGAAGAGATATTTGTAGATAAAGAAACCGTACGTACACACATTAAAAATATTTACTGGAAGCTGGAAGTACATTCCAAAGCCGAAGCCATAGAAAAAGCCCTTAAGCATAAACTGATTTAGCAAAGAATTTTTAGTATTACCCTCTGGCAGCCAAATAATTTTCAGTGAGAAAATATATAAATAGTATAATTTTTTGCATAAAGCGCTAACTCTTGTTAGTGCTTTTTTTATATAGTGTGTGTAAGCTAGCTTTTATGGTATAGTATGCTCAATTAAATCTATTAATTGATTTTTTATCATAAATCCCCCAGTTTGCGTGATTTTTTTCAGGTTTTAAATCCCCAATTTTGAATAATAACTTTGCTTTGAAAAGTACAATTGTTATTTGTTTGGTTCGTATGCCAAATAAATACTAGATGTATCTCAAAACAGCCAAATTTTTTTAACCAAAACTTATTATTATTTTAACTATGCCAAAAAAATTACTAATGGGCATGCTGTTCACCTTACTTCTATTGCAGCATGCCTGGGCGCAAACCCGAACAGTTACTGGAACTGTACGTTCGGTGGCAGATAACTCACCCTTGCCCGGCGTAAACGTACTTGTGAAAGGAACAAATAATGGCGCCACCACTAACGGGGAGGGTAGTTATAGCTTACAGGTTCCGGATGGAGCTACCCTGGTATTCAGCTTTATCGGATTTAAAGCCCAAGAAATAGCTGTAGGCAACCAGACGGTAATAAATGCTCAATTATCTGAAGATGTTACCAGTCTTACCGAAGTAGTGGTTACCGCACTCGGTATCGAAAGAGAAGCCAAATCATTGGGGTATGCTGCTTCTACTGTGAATAACCTGGAATTAACCAAAGGAAGAAGTGCAAACGTGATGAATTCGTTGCAGGGAAAAATAGCCGGGGTAAACATTTCTACGGCTTCCGGAGCTCCCGGTGCCTCTACAAAGGTTATTTTGCGGGGATATTCTTCTGTTACCGGGAATAATAATCCATTGTATGTAGTAGATGGGGTACCTATCAACAATAGTTCTAACAACTTCTCTACCGACGACATTAACTATGATCCCAGAACAGACTTAAATGATTATCAGGATTTCGGTAACCGGGCAAATGACATCAATCCCGACGACATTGAAACCGTTACTGTGTTAAAAGGAGCTTCTGCAACGGCTTTGTACGGTTCCAGGGCTGCAAATGGGGTTATTGTTATCACGACCAAAAAAGGAAAGTCTGCCGAAAAAGTAAATGTAGATTTCACCAGTTCGGTAACCGTTACAACACCTCTGCGGCTTCCACAATTGCAAAATGAGTTTGGCCAGGGCTGGAGCGGCCATTTTGCCTTTGAAGAAAACGGAAGCTGGGGTCCAAGGCTAGATGGCCAAGAGCGCTTGTGGGGAAATGTGGTGGACAACACTCAGCAATTAAAGCCCTTCAGTGCGCAACGAAACAATCTGAAAGATTTCTATACCAGAGGCACCTCTTTTATTAATACGATTGCCTTAAGCGGTGGTACCGACAAATCTACTTTCTATCTGTCGTATGGAAATGCTACCGAAGATGGTATAGTGCCTACAGATGCAGATTCATATAAGCGGAATACGCTGGCGCTTCGTGGGTCTACCAAAGGAGAAAAACTTTCTGCATCTGCTTCGTTAAATTATGTACGGAAAGATGCCAAAGCCCTTACTTCCGGCCAGGGTTCTCAGGGAACTACCTTATTCCAGGAAATCATCCAGATTCCCAGGGATATGAGTATTGTTGATTTTGCCGACCTGGATAATAAATTCAATAATCTGGACAATTATTTTACCTTATATGCACAAAACCCTTACTGGCCCATTAAGCGCAACGGCAACGTTTTCGATGAAAACCGCATATTTGGTAATGTAAACTTAGGATACCAGATTACTCCCTGGTTAAATGCCTCCTGGAGAGTTGGCGGAGATATATCAAATGCCTTGGTAAATAGTTTTGTAGCCATCGCCAGAACTACTCCAGGTAGCCCTAATGCGTCTGTTAAACAGATTCCTGGCCGTGTAAGCGAAAGAACCCGCTTTGCCAGAGAGTTGAACAGTGATTTTATTTTGAGCACCAACAATGATATTACCCCTGACCTCAACCTGACATCCGTAGTAGGGTACAATGTAAATGAACGGTTTTTTAAAGATAACCTAGCATATATTAATGAGCTGAACATTCCAAATTATTATAACCTTTCCAATAGCTCTAATCCGCCGGTAGCACAAACTTCTACTTCATTGCGCAGATTGTATGGAATTTATGGTCAGGTAGGCTTGTCTTATAAGGATTTCCTGTTTCTGAATGTGCTTGCCAGAAATGACTGGTCTTCTACCTTGCCAAAGGAAAATAATTCCTTTTTCTACCCTGGGATAAATGCCAGCTTTGTGTTTACCGATTTGGTTCCGGGTATAAAAGGAGCTTTATCATATGGTAAACTACGTGCCGCCTGGGGGCAGACTGGTAATGATGCCAACCCGTACCAGGTAAACTCTGTAATGATTCCCGGCCAGATATTTATGCCTTTTGGTGATATTACTTTCCCCATCAATGGCATTAATGGTTTTGAAGTTTCTAACACCATTGGCAATCCTAAACTTCAGCCGGAAATCACTACTGAATACGAATTTGGCGCCGATCTGCAATTTTTCAGCAACCGCATAGGAGTAGATGTAGCCTACTACAACCGTTCTACCACAGATCAGATTCTGGCCGTGCCTATTGCCTCTTCTTCCGGATATGGCTTCCAGGTAATGAACCTGGGTAAGATTGAGAATAAAGGTATTGAGTTGCTGGTGACCTTAAACCCAATCCGCACCCCAAGTTTTAACTGGGATATCCGCTATACTTTCTCTAACAACCGCAACAAAGTAATACAACTGGCACCCGGACTGGAGAAAGTTACCTTGACCAGTGCCTATGGTGTTGAGTTTGTGGCTATAGAAGGACAGCCTTTAGGTACGTATCTGGGATATGTTCCCTTAAAAGATGCGCAAGGCCGTACAGTTGTCAATGAAACTACCGGTTTCCCTGTATCCGCTCCTGAAAAAGAGATATATGGCAACTCGCAGGCAAAATACCTGATGGGATTATATAATACCTTCACCTACAAAGGCTTATCTGCTTCCTTTGGCTTTGATATACGTCAGGGCGGGTTAATTTATTCGTATACCCAAAAACTGACACAGTTTGTAGGAAACTCTACCAATACCCTGTATAACAACCGCCAGCCATTCATTGTCCCTAATTCAGTGGTGCAAGATGGAACAGACGACAATGGCAACCCAATTTACCGGGAAAATACTACCGCTGTGGATGTAGCAAGTGTAGTAGATTATTGGAATGAGAATAGCAATCCTCCCATTGAAAGAGAACATATGCGCGACAGATCTTTTGTAAAACTGAGAGAAGTCACCCTTGGTTATGAACTGCCAAAATCTTTGTTCGACCGCTTGCCTATTTCTACGCTAAGCATCAACCTGGTAGGAAGAAACCTGCTACTTTGGACGCCTGAAAGCAATAACATCATTGACCCTGAGGTAACTACTTTTGGAAATGATTTGGCAGGCGACTTTGGCGAATTTGGCCAGGGACCTACTGTTCGGAGTTTTGGTGCCAGCTTACGGGCTACTTTCTAAGCATAGTTTTTTCAAGGGTAGTATCTGTACACACGGGTATTGCCTGATTAACCCATCATGATTTTTAAAATGAAAAAGTTATTTAATATAGGACTTGTATTTTCACTGCTGCTGTATGCTACTTCCTGCGGTGACGACTTTCTGGATGTAAATGTGGACCCTAATAATCCAAGTGATGCACCTGTAAACCTGGTATTCCCTACAGCAGTTACTTCTACGGCCAGTGTGGTTGGTGGATGGTATGCTATTCTGGGAGGGATGTGGTCGCAACACTGGACACAGAACAATGGCTCTAACCAGTACAAAGATTTTGACTCATACAATATTCAGCCTACTGACCTGGATTTTTCTTTCCAGGAGTTATATACCGGTGCCCTCAACGATTACAAGTTTGTTAGAGATAAAGCAGCGGCTGATGAAAACTGGAATTTTTACCTGATGGCTACAGTCATGCAGGCGTATACTTACCAGAACTTAGTAGACCTATACGATCAGATTCCTTTTGATAATGCCTTACAAGGAGATGAAGGAAATATTACACCTACCTATCTGGCCGGCGATGCTGTGTATGATTCCCTGCTTGTGCGTATAGATGAAGCGTTAGGAAAAGATCTGGAAGCAAGTACATCCCTAGACCCAGGTAATACAGATTTTGTATTCCAGGGAGATATGGATCAATGGATACGTTTTGCCAACACCCTGAAATTGAAAATATACCTTCGCCAGGTGTACGCGCGGCCACAGGTAGCCGAAGCTGGTATCAGAGCATTGTATACAGCAGGCGCAGAGTTTTTAACAGATCCCGCTGCCGTTACTATATTTTTAGATCAGCCCAGCAAGAGTAATCCCCTGTTCGAATCAGATCAGCGCCAGCTGAATACTACTGAAAATATCAAGGCAAGCACTACGCTGTTCTCTTATCTGCAAAATAGAAACGATCCCAGGTTAGATGCCTATTTTATTCCCGGTTCTAGTGGCCAGAAGTCTTTAGATCAAGGTAATTTTAATGCGCCTAGTACAGTTATTGTGCCCGCCTCCGTATCTAAGGTAAAAATTGGTGCAACAGATCCGGTATATTTTGTATCCGTAGCTGAAAGTTATTTCTTACAAGCGGAGGCAGTATTGCGGGGCTTCGGAACAGGAGATGCACAAGCGTTGTATGAGGCCGGAGTAGCCGCTGCCTTTGAACAGGAAGGGTTAGATGGTACGGCTTTTTATAGCGCTGGCGGTCCTTATGAGTTTCCGGTTGCAGGCACGGTTGAGCAAAAACTGGAAGCCATTATTATGCAAAAATGGGTAGCGCTAGCCGGTACTTTCCAGGGCATTGAATCATTTTTTGAACAAAACCGAACCGGGTACCCTCGCATAAGTCCGGTAGCCGCTTCCGATGCTGCCTATGTGCCTGGCCAGTTAACGTATTCTATCGAAGGTGTAACCCCCGGCAAGCAATTCCCCAGACGTTTATTGTTCCCGGACACTGAGCGGAGCCGCAATCCAAATACACCTGTGCAGGTACCCATAACCGAACCAGTATGGTGGGATAGAAATTAGTATTTGTCATTATTGAGCAGAAAACTTCAGATGAAATGGCTGACAAACAGGCTGCTATCAGGTGGCAAATGTAATTGGCCACTCCATCTGACCATAAAAACAACTTATACACAGATGAAAAATAATAGATATTTATTGCTGGTTCTTTTAATGGCTGTCATTTTCTTTTCAGGCTGCGAAAGGATACTGGATACAGAAGGAATTTCCAGAATTACCTCGTTTCCTACCTTTCAAATGCAGGGCGAAGAAATTGTAACGGTAGTAAAAGGAGGCACATTTACAGATCCTGGCGTTACCACTGTAGAAGGCTACCCTGTAACCTCCTCTATAACAGGCAGCGCCTATATTGTGCCTGGTAAAACTCAGCCAACCGATGTAGTATATACAAGTGGAGCAGTAGATACCAATGTTCCAGGTATATATATTATTACTTATTCTTCCACCAATCCCGATGGCTTTAGTGGTACCACTACCAGAACCGTTTTTGTGTTAGATCAGCAGCCAGACCCGGCAGTAGATTTATCTGGTTCATATGCAAGTGGTACATCACCTGGGGCTACCATTACAAAAGTGGCCGATGGCGTATTCTATTCATCAAACGCCTGGGGTGGCGGAAGTACAGTTGTTATTCCTGCCTACCTGATCTGTACGGATGGTGTAAATGTAAACGTACCTCAACAAGAAAGTACTGTACGCATTTTTGGCCATGGAACTGTTGCGGCAAACGGTACCCTCAACTTACTTATGTCTCGCCCTACATTCGGCCCGCCACCGTTGATAGACTTGGTTAAAGACTGGGTAAAGGCTAACTAAGTATTTCATACATTAAAAGCAGTGAATAGCCATATTGGCTACTTAAGGTATTACACTCGATTTAAACAATTTTATACAATGAAAATCAATTATTGGCATATACTACTTCTCTTTCTTGGTCTGGGTTTGACTACGGCCTGCGAGAAAGATGATCCGGAAATACAGAATACCGCTACTTACCCGGTTTCAGGCGAGTGGTGGGTAACCTATCAGGTACGAAATCCCGAAGGGCAACTAGAGGATGTTGGAGGAGGATATTATCCTTTACTGACCTACAATACCGCTTCTAACCGGCCTGATTCTATTTGGGTATCTGATGCAAATAGCTTTTGGGAGTATCAAGTAAAGGCAGGTTT
Source organism: Rhodocytophaga aerolata (assembly GCF_030503435.1). Classification (GTDB taxonomy): domain Bacteria; phylum Bacteroidota; class Bacteroidia; order Cytophagales; family 172606-1; genus Rhodocytophaga; species Rhodocytophaga aerolata. The sequence continues at coordinate 898,821 of NZ_JAUKPO010000001.1, read as the reverse complement.
AGATTTACCAAACAGAGCTTTTGCCATAAATGAAGGCCAAAATGTGGCATATGATAGCAAAGTGCGGATAGCCAATGGGAAGGTATTGATGGGGCAAGGCCGTTCTACCAGTGGTGTAGTAACCGATAGCCTTTACCTGGAGGTAGCTTTTGACGATGATGAAGAGCCTTATGGAACTACGTATATTGTTTCTGGCCACCGGAGAACAGGCTTTCTGGAAGACGAACATTAAACTAAACAAACTACATGTCAAACTTTTACCAGGCGGCCTCTGTTAGAGGCTGCCTTTTTCCTGATCACAACTTCCCTGTTCCTATGTTGCAAAAGCTAAAACAAACCATTGTTTCTATTGCCTTAGTAGGCATATGTAGCCTTGTAAATGCCCAAGCTGTTCAAACAAAAGAGCCTAATTACCGTGACCCAGTACTTGACCGGCAGTTTGGCATTATTGCCGAAGTAAAATCCAGACCTGCCGGGGTGGAAGGTACCAACTACCTGAGCCCAGAATGGAACACAGGTACCATTTATTTAAAGTCAGGCGATACATTAAACAATTTTCCATTGATGTACGATCTCGATAAACGCACCTTGGAGATTCAGGCAAAAGAGGTAATTAAAATTTTGCCCGGCGAAAAAGTAATTGCCTTTGAATGGCAGGATAAAACAGGCCGGAGTACCTCATTTGTAAACAGTGAATATTATACCTTAGATGGCACACCTTTGCTGGGTGTATTTGAAGTCTTGGCTGCCGGTGATCTGCAACTTCTTTCTAGAATAGAACTGGAGAGGAAAAAGTCTAATTATAATGTGGCGTTGGATGTAGGCAGTAAGGCAGATAAACTTATAAAAAAAGAAAAGCTTTATGTAGCCAGAGAAAAAAAACTTACCGAGTTGAAAGGAAAAGACGACTACTCAATTTTTGGAGACAAACAGGCAGCAATTCAGCAGTTTGCCAAAGAAAATAAAGCAAAACTATCCAGAAAAGAAGATGCGCTACGCATTATCGGGTACTATAATAGTCTCTGAGAATAACTTTAGCAGACATACAGTGCTAACATCATGTACCAAAACCTTAGCTACCGGCTAAGGTTTTTTTGTTTCTGGGTAAGGCTATCACCCGGAACAGATCACCCTAAAATGGGTGAATAGAATTAATAAATCTGCTATTTTACATGAATAATGCAGGTTAAATTACCCTATAAAAATCTTTTCATGGAGCAGAAAAACCGTTCATCCAACACCCTTCCATCCATCTCCCTTCGCTGCCGTTCAGCCTGCGTTTTATCCGCTCTTAGGTAATCCCTCAAATAGGGTGAGAGTAGCCCTTGTTTCCTCCTGTATCTTTGAATCAACAAAAACAAGACAACTAAAAAGTTTAACATAAAAAGGGAGAAATCATGAAGAATGTAGTCATAACCATGCTAAAAAAAGCCGGACTAGCTTTAAGTTTAGCACTAATTGTAAGTATGGGATACGTAACAGAGGCAGCTGCCCAAGGGAAGTCGATAAGTGCCAAAGGTAAATTAACTAAGTTGGCCAGGCATCCAAATATAGTAGCCCCCAAAACACTGGACATGGCAGTGTTTCAGGTAGAAAACACGTTGAAGTTTAAAGTACATATGGAAAACTATGCAGGCAACAATGTAAACATCCGGATCAAAGATGCTTCTCATAAAGTGCTCTATGAAGAGAAAGTAAAAGATGTTTCTAAATATATCCGCAAGTTCGATTTCAGCACCATGGCCGATGGCCAATATACGTTCGAGATATCTAACGGTACAGAAACCTTAAGTAAAGATATAAGCCTGCAAACGTTATCAGCCCGTTCATTGCAAATTAATGATTAACCGCTCGCTCATTCTTGGAAAAGCTATACCGGCAGACGCTTACCTATTTGCCGGTATAGCTTTTGTAAATTCTGCAATAAGCAATAAATTTTTCTGTTCTGGGCCACTTTACTAATAAAATAAACAGGGATTAGCGAATGTTTCAGAAAAATCACCCAGTATGAGGTAGAGTAGCTGCACAATCGTTTAGTAAATTTATATACGTATTATTCAATATGTTTTTTTCCTTTCCTATACCTCAAAAATTAATCATCAGACATATGAATCCGCCGATCAAACTAGATAAAATAGACTATCAGTTGTTAGAATTGTTACAGACGAATGCTAAAGTCACCAATCTGTATTTGTCCAAAGAAATAGGTCTGTCGCAGGCAGCCGTATTCGAACGGGTGAAGCGCATAGAAGCTGCCGGCCTGATAAAGAATTATTATGCGCAGCTGGATACCAAAAAAGCCGGGCTGGGCATTACCTTTTTCGTGCAGATATCTTTAGCCAGCAACAAGAAACCTCAGATAGATGCTTTTCTGGAAAAAATAGACCAGATAGACGAGGTAATAGAATGCCATCATATTACTGGTTCTGGAAATTTCCTGTTGAAAGTTATTTCAAAAGACCTGACTACTTTTCAGGAATTGCTGATGGATAAGATGAGCAGTATTGAGGAGATTAGCAATCTGGAGTCAATGGTGGTGTTGTCTGTGGTGAAAGACAGCAAAGTAATGCCCATACCCATGCCTGATGTAGCCTAATAGTTATCCCAGGATAATTATAGATACGTAATGCAAATAAAAACAAAAGCCGTAATCCACAAGATTACGGCTTTTGTTTTACTTAAAGATAAGGCGGAGGCTGCTAATTGCTTAATCTGCTTTTTGCAACTCAACCAGGGTAATTTCTACACGCCGGTTCTTTTTCTTATCTTCCTCCGTTTCATTATTATTCAGCGGGTCCGTTTGTCCGTAGCCTTTGGCTAAGGTACGGTTGGCTGAAATGCCTTTGGCCACCATGTATTTAACTACTTCTTTGGCACGTGTTTCGGAAATCTGCTGATTCCGTTCTTTGGTACCTACATTATCGGTATGGCCGGCTATTTTAATTCCGTACGTTGGATTCTTCTTCAAGAATTCATATACTTTTTCCAGTTCAGGCGTTGCTTCTGCTTTTAAATTAGCCTTATCTGTATCAAAATAGACGATATAAATCTGGTTGGGTTTAATAACCGTTTCTTTAGTAATCTGTACTTTATTCTGAGCAGGCGTTTTCTTGATCTCATTGGTGTTTACTGCTGCCATCGTATATAATGTATCTTTACCTACCACAAAAGGCTGCAACTTTCCGCTAGCATCGGTGTACATGAACCGGTCACCAGCTGGGGTTTCGTTCTTGGCCAGGTTGTTCATGTCTACCCGGTCGGAGTAAGCAACATCCAGCAGGGCACTCAAGGCAGCAGAGTCAGCAGCTGACATAATGTTGCCCATTAAGGCAAATACTTCAGAATTGTTTTGCTTCGCTTTGGCATCTCCCTCTTTTTCTACATCATAAAAGGCATTCTTTACAGATATTTCCTGTCCTACTACTTTACCGTCTTTGGTCACCGGATTCAGTAAAATTTCCTGGTATAGCTCATAGAAGTAATTCTGGTTAGGCACATAAATATTCACTAGATATGGTTTAAATCCTTCTGCCTCAATAATCATATCATAGTTTTTGCCGGGAGGGAAAATTACCAGATAATCGCCTGTTTTTGCATTCGGGTTATATACATCTTTGATAATCTCTTGTGTTTCTTTATCTACCACCTTAATTACCGTTTTCAACGCTTTTGGAGGTGTGCCGGCTAATATTCTACCTTTCATCATGGTTAATGGCACTACACCCTGCTCTTCCGGAATACCTAGGAAGTAAATATCCTGCCCGCCTAATCCACCCGGACGGTCAGAGGAGAAATAGCCTTTTTTTCCATCGGCAGACAAAGCAAAATAACTATCGTTGTAAGGCGTATTTACCGGCACTCCCATATTAGCTGGAACCGACCAGCGGCCTTTGTCCAAAACAGCTTTGAAAATATCAAAACCACCCATTGAGTTGTGTCCGTCAGAAGAGAAATACAGGGTTTTCTTATCTGGGTGAATAAAAGGAGCTTCTTCATCGTAAGGCGTGTTAATGGCAGGACCCAGGTTAATTGGGGTTCCCCATTCGCCATTCGGCTGTTTTTCTACCTTATAAATATCCATGCCGCCAATGCCACCCGGACGGTTGCTGGAGAAATACATGATTTTTTCATCAGGGGTAAAACTGGCGCTGCTTTCCTGAGAGGGAGAGTTTACTTCTTTCCCTAAACGGACAGGAGCCGCCCATTTGTCCCCTTGCAGTAAGCTCGTATAAATATCACCGGTGTTAGCGGTAGTACCCATGTAGAGCAGCAACTTTTGTCCATCCGGCGAAAGACCAACTGAGCCGATATTACTTTTAATATTATTTACTACCGGGGCCACAATGCCAATGCTTTTCGGAGCAGCCCAGGCATTACTTATTTTGTTAGAAACCAGAATGTCTTCTATATCTAAGGGTTTGGAGCCCGGAGTAGTAGCTGTACCAGGTTTAAGAGACGTGTACACAAGTACTTTTTCATCTGCAGAAATTACGGGGCCGTATTCTGTATGTTGTGTGTTAACGGGTGCCCCTATATTCTGCACAAATACCACAGCTTCTACCTGGTTTAGTACCTTGGCATTGGTACAAAACTGAATCTGGCGGGTTGCTTCGGCAAGTTTTTCTGCTTCTTTGGCTACTGTTTTATACAAATTGAACTGTTCAATAGCTGCATCGAATTTACCGTCCAGATGATACCCTTTTCCCAGGTTAAAGTGTGCCCTGGGGGGAATACCGGCATCTTTACTTTTGATGGCTGCCTCGAAGTAGGGAATAGACTTCAATAACTGGCCTGGCATATTGAAATAACATACGCCTATGGCATAGCTGGTCTGAGGATCATTGGGGGTTGCTTTATCTAGTTCCAGATATAAAGGTAATGCCTGCGCATAATCCTTAATATTGAGTAAAGCATCGGCTTTCTTTATTTTTCTGTCTATTTCTGCGCTTTGTCCAAAGCTGTCGTAGCTCTGAAAAGAGAGGCTGGAAATAAGTAACAGGAAAGCACAGGTGTAAGATTTGCGGTTCATACAAACATTCATTAAAAATGGCTTCTTGTCTTTATTTTTTAGTTAATCAGATAGATACTTATCTATTTATACATTGAAAGCTTTTCAGCAGGTGGTATAGGTCGGTAAATTCTGTAGTTTTGCAGCAGGTCATAAAAAGCATTCAGGTAAAAGAGCCAGAGGCAGTTTTTGTTGTGGAATGTATCCTTTTTATGAAGTGCTGATTGCAGGCAGAACTTGCTTATTAGAAATTTATAAGAGCCATTTGTTCTTTACAAATGAGAAGGAAAAGTCGCAGCAGCCGGGGAGGTGATATTTCCAAACTATTTCTACGTTTTGCTGTTCTATAAAGCTGTTGCGGGTACCGATGTATAAAATGCGGGAGTTGCCCACCTGATTGTTCCCTGGGAGCCTATGAATAGTAGCCAGTGAATGAAATTATTTTAAAAATGTATTGTTATAACAGAAGCAAACCTGCCATACACGTACGTATATGAAATGGCCATTCCATGTGACCATTGAAAATTAAATTGATATACACATGAAACTGAAATTTTTATCCGGTATTTTCTTTCTGCTTTTGTCCATGGGCTCTTATGCTCAAGTACTTAAACCCATTAAATGGACCTATGAGCCCTCTAAGAAAGATGTAAAAGCCGGCGAACAAATAGATCTTATCTTCACAGCAGTGGTAGAAAAGGACTGGTATGTGTATTCTTCAGATTTTGATCCAGACCTGGGTCCACAGGTGACTACTTTTACCTTCAAACCGAATGATACCTATGAGCTGGTGGGAAAAGTGAAACCTATCAACCCTAAGAAAAAATACAGCGACGTATTTGATGGCGACTATACCTATTTTACAGGCAAAGGCGAGTTCCGGCAGACAGTTAAGATTCTTAAAGCTAATCCGCGTATAGAGGGCACATCCGAATACCAGGTTTGCACGGATGTTACCGGCCAGTGTATTCCTTTTGAAGACGATTTTTCCTTTACCGGCATCAAAGTAGCCGCTGCCAATGCAAGCAGCCCTCCGGTAACGGAAGAGAAAGTAGCACAAACTAATACAGCTTCAGAAAATACGCTTGCCGCTGCCTCAGCAGATACCATGTCTGCTACCAGTAGTGCTCAAGCCAATGTGGTAAAAGAGAAAACTATTCCCCAGACTTCCACAGAGAAAGCAGTTACATCCACAGATACACAAGCTACACCAGCTGTAAGTGATAATGATCCTTATTCTTTAGGTGCATTTATGTTGCTGGCATTCCTGGCTGGTTTAGCCGCTTTACTTACGCCTTGCGTGTTTCCTATGATTCCAATGACGGTTACGTTTTTTACCCGACATAGTGCCAGCCGTAGCCAGGGAATTGTAAAAGCTTTGATTTATGGACTTTCTATTATTGTATTATATGTACTGATCGGTACAGTTGTTTCTTTAATTAATGGACCAGGGTTTGCCAATTTTGTCAGTACGCACTGGCTGCCTAATTTATTGTTCTTTTTTATATTCATCCTGTTTGGCCTTTCTTTTTTAGGCTTATTCGACATTAATATTCCTGGTTCTGTCATAACCAAAGTAGATGCCCAGGCTGATAAAGGAGGCTATTTAGGGGTGTTTTTTATGGCCTTTACCATTGTACTGGTTTCTTTCTCTTGTACTGGCCCTTTGGTAGGAAGCATTTTAGTAGAATCTGCCGGAGGCAAGGTAATAAAGCCGGTAGCCGGGATGTTTGCTTTCTCTTTAGCTTTTGCCTTGCCATTTAGTTTGTTTGCTATTTTTCCGCAGTGGCTCAGCAGTTTACCTAAATCTGGTGGCTGGCTTAATTCGGTAAAAGTAGTGCTTGGTTTTCTGGAACTGGCTCTGGCTTTAAAATTCCTGAGTATTGCCGATCAGGTATATCATTGGGGGATTTTAGATCGGGAAGTGTTCCTGGCTTTCTGGATAGTCATTTTCTCCATTATTGGATTTTATCTATTAGGCAAAATTAAACTGGCTAGCGATCCGGATACTACCAAAGTAAGTGTGCCCCGAACCATATTAGCCATTCTTACTTTTACCTTTGTGGTGTATCTGTTGCCAGGTATGTTTGGCGCTCCGTTGAAAAGCTTAGCAGGGTACCTGCCTCCACAAACCACACAGGATTTTGACCTGAATAAAGCAAGTACCGGGTTGTTTGTGGCAAATCAGCAGGAGTTTACAGAAAATCCTAAGTACAGTGATTTTCTGAAATTACCACATGGCCTGAAAGGATTTTTTGACTACAAGCAAGGCTTAGCGTATGCGAAAAAAGTGAACAAGCCTATTTTTATTGATTTTACAGGCCATGGTTGTGTAAACTGCCGTGAGATGGAAGCCCGTGTATGGTCTAACCCGCAGGTACTGAATACTTTGGCTAATGAGTATGTAGTAATTGCCTTATATGTAGATGATAAATATGAATTGCCACAAAGTGAATGGTATACGTCTACCTATGACAATAAAGTGAAGCGGACCATAGGCGCACAAAACGCCGATTTCCAGATTACCAATTTCAATAACAATGCTCAGCCTTTTTATCTCCTATTAAACCATAATGGTGAAAAACTGATGGAGCCTAAAGCGTACGACCTGGATGCTGATAAATTTCATGCATTCCTGCAGCAAGGAATTGCCCAATTTAAACAAGGAAATACGGTAAAAGTAAATAATCCCCTTACCTCCAGATAAAGAAGAAAGGCTCCTCATGGAGCCTTTCTTCTTTATTTATGGGCAGATTCATTGGTTTGAACAGCACTAATTCCTTTGGGCTTGTTCGATCGTCTGGTAACCTGTGAGGCTTCAAATCTTTGCTGACTCTGTAATGCATTTGCCTGTAAATGTTGGATACGTTCAGAGCGGGGGTATAATTGAGCGGCCTTCTCCAGGTAATTTAAACTAGCAGTGTAATTTTGTGCATTAAATTGAATGATCCCTTCATTATAATAATGCAATCCGGCCAGTTCATAAAAATCAATTACCCGGTTAAACGCAGGCTGATACCTGGCCCGTTCATTTTCCCGGTACAAGGCTTCTCTGGCTTGTATCTGGTAGGCATAATAGGCAAATCCATTTTCAGCATCTGTGGCATCCAGCAATATCTTCCGTTTAGGTGTATGAATGATAAGATAGGCATGAAAAGCCGTTTCATGGATTTCTACCTGATAATTTAGCTTCTGTAAAATTAATCCGTATAAGGCTGTACCCGATAAGCAATTGTAGGTGCCGTTAGCGAATAGTTGGTGAAAGGAAGGGTATAATTCGTAATCGTGCAGATACTGGTTTCTAACCTCTTGTACTACCCAGTGCAGGTATTTTTTCTCTGAGGCAAACTGATGTTTTTTCTCTTGTAAATGAAGGATAAAGCTATGCAGTTGCTGCTGCAGATGGCTAACTTTTTCGTGCGTCATCTGTGGATCTGACGCAAGCAGGAGCATAAAAAGATTTTCTGGCGAAGCATTTTTGGCAAGGGCAAATGCCTTTTTTTCAACCGAAGAAACATAGGCTACTGGCTGTGCACATAGGCTAGCCAAAGGAGCCAGAAAAAGCCAGATATAGATGAGTAAATTTCTTTTCAAGGATATACACTGGGTTAAAGTACTGCACAAACAAATTGTTTTGTTAAAACTTAGTAATATAAATTTAACAATTTCTTAATATATACCAACTATTCTCAGAAAAGGTTAATGGAAAATTTACGTTTTTTATATGTTTAGCACAACTTTTACTTTATTCTCAGAATTCTGGGATGTAATAATTTCTTCTACAGCAGCAATTGCAAGACGAGAATCCTTTGATCTGCAAAAAAATAGCTGGAATAAAATATATAGTATCGTGTCCTGTTGTTGGTTTGTATTTAGAGCAATTATTTGATTAGTAGATATTTAGGGTTTAGCCTTCGGAAAAGAAAAGAGTTATTTACTACAAAAAGCAGTATACTCACCTTTATCATTATTATCTTTCTAATCCAGTTTGTTGCTTAATCTTCCCTGCATCCTTTGCGCCTGTCAGGGTCAGCCATGCGGACAATCTTGGGGGTAAAATTACCAAGTACTTCTACCAGATCAGCCTGGGCTGCTATTACGGCATGAATATCCTTGTATACCATAGGTGCCTCATCCAGATCGCCGCCAATCAGGGTTACTCCTTTTTCTGCCAGAAACTCCCTTACCTCTTTTTTGTTGAGGCTATTTAATGCCTTGGAGCGGGACATCAGGCGGCCTGCTCCATGAGAAGCAGAGTTAATAGAGAACGGATTCCCTTTTCCTTTCACTACAAAACCTGGCTGTGCCGAAGAACCAGGAATAATTCCTAATACACCTTTCCCAGCAGGTGTGGCTCCCTTCCGGTGCACAATAACAGGCGTGCCATCAGCCAGGGTTTCTTTCCAGGCAAAGTTATGGTGGTTTTCTACTACCAGAGAGGGTTTTACACCCAATGCTTTGGCCATTTTCCGGTGAATCTGATGGTGGTTAGCCGAGGCATATTCACCCGCCAGGTTCATCCCTATCCAGTATTCCTGCCCTTCTTCGGTATTCAAATCTAGCCAGGCTAAGTGCTGTGCTTCTCTGGGCAGCTTGGTGCGTTCCATAGCTAGTTTAGAATAATGGTTAGCAATATTGGCCCCAAAACCCCGGGAACCAGAGTGGGAGAGGAGCGCCAGGTATTTACCCTTAGGTAAGCGCAGTTCTTTGGTTTCTTCGGTAATTTCCAATATTCCCCATTCAACAAAATGATTGCCTGTACCTGAGGAGCCGAGTTGAGCTTCCGCTTTCTGGCGCAGGCCACGAATTACACTGGTGGCCTTCCAGTTGGGGTTATCAAATATGTCGTCGGGCAGGGAGTTCATGTTTTTGGTGTCCAGGCCAAAAACGGTATTGTTCTGCAAATAACTTTTCAGCAGATGATCTTTATGAGCTATATAATGGGCTTCTATATCAAAAACGGACATACACATGCGGCAGGCAATATCTACTCCCACGGCAAAGGGAATAACGGTGTTAGCCGTAGTTGCCAGTACGCCACCAATAGGCAATCCATAGCCATGATGGGCATCGGGCATGAGGGAGCCAGCCACGGCCACAGGCAATTTCATGGCAGTATCCATCTGCTGCAGGGCACCGGCTTCTATTTGTTCGGGTCCGTATACTTTGTAGGCTGGTTTGTCCTGCTTCAACTCATATTGACTGGTCTGCTTTTTCTGGGTCTTTTTTGCGGGTTGCTTTACTTGAATGGCCTGGGCTATACCTCCAAATACTTCATGATCGGTAAAGTCCTGCGGGTTTTCCAGAATTTTGGCATACCAGGCTAATAGTTCTTCTTTGGTAAACTCCTTCTGCTTGATCAGGTTTTTTGCCAGTTTTCCGGCACTTTTCAACACATCCGATTCATAAAACCCGATAGCTCTTAGCTCATTATTATTTAACTGTTTGGCCATACCTACATCAATGTGTAAATTAGGAAATGTGAAAATTTGAAAATGAATTACCCGTTACAAAAAATATACTTCATAAAGTCAACACTATAGGGTGCTTCATACATCTCTCCTGGAGAGTGTTTAATATACGTATAGGAGAATGGAACGGCTATGTTTCCTTTTCACAAAGCAAATAGTTGAAAATTCTAGAGCCTGTTTTGATTCTCAACTGTATTTAAAAAGCATAAAAAAGAAGGTTGGATAGCCGGTGACTTCATCGTATTTTGCAGCAATCTTTTCTTCGCCTGTGATAGCAGCTACACACCCGGATATTTTTTCTCTGCCTTACTCCGCTTCAAAACCAGTTTATGCTATTCCACCAGTACCCTGGATAAAAGTAGCACCCTCAGCGCCTTATTTTATAACGGAAGAAGGCCATGCATGGACACCTATCGGGCAGAATGATGCCATTACCTGGCCTGGACTGGCCGGTTTGTACAGGCGGAAGAATATGGCAGCGGTAGATATGTATCTGCAGAATCTGGCAGCCCAGGGCGTAACCTGTTTGCGGCTGATGCTGGAGTATTGCCAGACGGAACACCGCTATCTGGAATATCCGGCAGGTGTATTTAATCCGTTTATGATTCAGTTGTGGGACGATTTGTTCAGCTTATGCGAAAAGCATAGGGTACGGCTGCTGCTCACCCCCTTTGATACCTTCTGGATGCGCCGGAGGTGGAGAAAACATCCTTATAACCAGCGGAACGGTGGCCCATGCAGCAGTAAATCTCAATGGTTGGCCTGTACAAATACTAAACAAGCCTTGAAAAACAGACTGGCTTTTGTAACAGGGCGTTGGGGCAAAAGCGGCGTATTGTTTGCCTGGGATTTATGGAACGAAGTAGAACCCATTCATTCCAATAATGAAGTTGCCGCTATTGATGAATTTGTTACGGACATAAGTACTTTCTTACGGGGCCTGGAAATACAAATTCATGGAAAAGCACATTTGCAAACAGTTTCTGCCTTTGCTCCGCATCTAAACAAGTATCCGGCTTTGCAGGAAATTATTTTCAGGCATCCCTCCTTAGATTTTGCTACCACACATTTTTACGGGTTAACAGCCCTGGATGCTCCCACGGATACTGTAAAAGCCGCCATTGGTACAGAAAAATTAGCAAGCAAAGCACTAGCTCAACTCAGCAATAGCCGGCCTTTTTTCGACAGTGAACACGGGCCAATCCGTGCCTTCCGGAAAAGGAAAGGCACTCTGCCTCAGACATTCGATGAAGAATATTTCCGCTTCATGCAATGGGCACATCTGGCATCGGGTGGTGCAGGCGGGGGGATGCGTTGGCCTTACCGGCATCCGCATGTATTAACCCAAGGTATGCAGCTGGCACAGAAAAGTATGGCAGCCTTCTGTGAATTAGTAGATTGGACGACCTTTAGCAGACGGAATATCGCCAAAGCTATAAAAGTATCTTCTAAAAACATACAAGTGTTTGCTTGCGGCGACAGCAACCAGGCAATTATCTGGCTGCTGCATACCAACACCATTGGAGGAATGGTGGCTCCGCAGGTTTCTTCAGCTCCGGTAATGTTACGGCTTTCTATGGCTATAGGAAATTACAAGGTTATTTTCTGGCACACACAAGCCAATACTGCTCAAGATTTTACGAAAGCCCACACCACTAACAAAGGTCTTCTATCAATAGAACTGCCACTTGGATGGACAGACATAGCATTATTAATCAAGCGGATTCCATGAGTTGGTTACTGAAAATAGGAGATTTAACTGGCTATTTTTACTTTTGTTCCGGCATTGTTACTATACCCATCCTCAACTGAATACTTTTTCATTCGTTATAACCTTATCTATAAATTTTTTACTTATGTCAACAGCCGCCACCGATATTGTCAGCCACCTGGAAGAAGTTTTTAAACAGCATTTTCATACGAAGCCTATTATTGTCCGGTCTCCGGGCCGGGTAAACCTGATCGGAGAACATACCGACTATAACGAAGGGTTTGTGCTGCCTGCTGCGGTAGATAAAGCCGCTTATGTAGCCTTAACTCCCAGGCAAGATGATTACTACAACTGGGTAGCTGCTGACCTCAATGATACCTACAGCGGAAAGCTTCCGGATATCCAGAAATCAGATAAAGGATGGCCAAATTATTTGTCTGGCATGGTGCAGCAACTGGTGAAAGCCGGGCATAAGATTAGAGGTTTCGACTGTGTCATCAGTGCCAATGTGCCTATTGGCGCAGGTATGTCTTCATCAGCTGCCCTGGAATGTGCCGTAGGATTTGCCTTAAGTGAGGCATTTAATCTCAATATTTCCCGGATAGAACTGGTAAAGCTGGGGCAGAAAGTGGAGAATGAGTTTGTAGGCGTGAAATCTGGTATCATGGATCAGTTTGCCAGCGTGTTCGGGAAGAAAGACCATGTAATCCGCCTGGACTGCCGCTCTCTGGAGTATGAGTATTTTCCCTTTAAAATGCAGGATATCCGCATTGTTTTGTGTGATACTGGTGTAAAACATTCTTTAGTGGCTACAGAGTACAATACCCGCCGCGAGCAATGCGAAGCTGGTGTAAAGTTGTTGCAAAGCTATTACCCGGAAATTAAGAGCCTGCGGGATGTAAGCTTAGAGCAACTGGAACTACACCGTATGGAAATGGAGCCGGTTATTTACAACCGTTGCCTATATGTAGTAGAAGAAATTGCCCGCTTACTACTGGCTACCGAAGATTTACAGCGGGGAGATATGGCCTCTTTTGGCAACCGGATGTATTTAACCCATTATGGCTTGCGTGACCTTTATGAAGTAAGCTGCCCGGAACTGGATTACCTGGTAGAGTTTACTGAGAAAGAAGACATTGTACTGGGCTCCCGGATGATGGGTGGCGGTTTTGGGGGCTGTACCATTAACTTAGTAAAAGAAGAAAATATAGAAGCGTTTTTCGACCGGATTTCCAAAGCCTATAAACAGCAAACCGGTATTAATCTTAAAATATACGATGGCAAAATAGAAGACGGCACATCGGTGATCAAGCGGTAGCTCATACCCCTCACAGGTTTCCAAAACCTGTAGGGGTAAAATCGTAACTTAACTAATTTTTTCACCTATGCAACAAACATTCGACCTCAACGAGCACTCGCATAAACGTCTCAATATTCTTACCGGAGAGTGGATATTGGTTTCGCCACACCGTTCCAAGCGGCCCTGGCAAGGCAAGGTAGAAGACTTACCGAAAGACGAACGGCCAGTATATGACCCAGCATGTTATTTGTGTCCTGGCAATGAACGGTCTGGGGGTATAAAAAATCCGGCGTATACAGAAACGTTTGCGTTTACTAATGATTTTGCCGCACTACAGGCAGATTCACCAGAAGGAGACATCAATGAGAATAATCTGCTCATTGCGAAAAGCGAAAGAGGCGTTTGTAAAGTGATCTGCTTTTCGCCCAGGCATGACCTGACTTTACCTTTGATGGAAGTAGCTGCTATCCGTAAAGTAGTAGATTTGTGGATTGACCAATTCAATGAACTAGGTGGCAGGCCGGATATTAGCTATGTGCAGATTTTCGAAAATAAAGGAGAAATGATGGGAGCCAGTAATCCGCATCCGCACGGGCAAATATGGGCACAAAGTTCAGTTCCGGTAGAGGTAACGAAAGAAACCAGGCAACAAAAAAATTATTACGAAGCTACCGGCAAAAGTCTGCTGGAAGATTATTTAGCTATTGAACTGGAGAAAAAAGAACGTATTCTCATAGAGAATGAGCATTTTGTAGCGCTGGTACCTTTCTGGGCAGTATGGCCTTTTGAGACTATGATTATCAGTCGCCGGGTAGTACAAACCATCAGTGCCTTTCATGATGATGAAAAAGATGCCCTGGCAGATATACTCAAGCGCCTCACGACCCGGTACGATAATCTGTTTAACATATCTTTTCCCTATTCGGCAGGTATGCACCAGGCACCAACGGATGGAGGCATTTATCCGGAGTGGCACTGGCATATGCATTTTTATCCGCCACTGCTACGGTCTGCCACCGTGAAGAAGTTTATGGTAGGTTATGAAATGATGGGTAATCCGCAACGGGATATCACCCCAGAAGCCGCTGCCGAACGGTTAAGGGGTTTACCGGAGGTGCATTATAAAAACAGATAGGAGTACTAGCATTCCAGCAAAAGTGGGCTCATGTTGCTGGAATGATTGAGAAGAAAGGACTGTAGTATTCAATCTGTAGTTCCTATTACTACCTTACTTCACCTGTATTCCCTCCATGGTTTCGAATTTTCCTTTCAGGCCCCATCCGCCCATGGTTTCTGATACTGCCAGCCAGAGTTCATTCTTGCCCTTTTTCAGCGGGAGATACACCGCATCGAAATAGCCAATTGTTCCCAAAAACCGGTAATCCCGCGAAGTAAAATCATCGTTGCCGCTGAACAGCAATTGATTATTGAGAAACACTTTTACCCGGTCGCTGAAACCAAAAACAAACTTTTTTACCTGTGCTTTGTCAGATTCTATGCTTACTCTGGCAAACACTGTATTCTGTTCTTTAGTAAACCCTGTTAGTGTAGCAATGTTAGCAAGTCCGTTTTTCTCGGTAATAAGCTTTTGCCAGGTCATGGTTTTTGAGTCAGCATCTGTTAGAGTTAGTTTATTTTCCAATTGTTTTTCATGAAAAGCAGGAGAGATTTGCCAGCTGGTAACAGTACCCGGTTCTGTGGCTGGTTCTGCTTTTCCTTCTCCTTTCAGCACCGGGTTATCTATTTTAGTGAATGTAAAATTGGCGTAGCGGCCATTTTCACCCAACGTTTTTACACCTATCATACCAGGTTTACCCTCCCGTTTTAAGTCATGCATAAAAAGAACCGGAGTTTCCATATTGTTGATATACACCTCCCCCTGATCTCCGGCAATAACCAGTTTTACATGCATCCACTCATCGAAGGCATACGGAAAAGCAACAGAATATCCTTCTCCATGGTATAATTGCCAGGCAGCCAGGGTATTATTTACCGGCGTATATTGCATAGCATCCGGATTGCCAGACTGATGGGAGCGGAGATAAAATTCTTCAAAATTGGCTTTGTCGGCCATGCGGAACATCACTCCCATAAAGCCTCTTTGTTTATGGAAGTTAATGTCAAACTCGATAATGCCATTGGTAAAAGCTACATCTTTGAGAAAAGCTGCGCCATTACGCAGGTATAAACTCTGTTTGCCGGCATATTCCTCTATCTTCTGGTCCTGGGCTTCTATTACCCATTGGCCGGATGAGAAAGGAATGGCATCTTCTGTCTGTGCCACTGCGGGTAAAATGCTCCACCACAGCAAGAGGAGTGAAATAAAGGTTGCATACTTTTTCATACGAACGGTAAGTTTATTGGCTGAACTTTGGTAAATTTCCTAAGCCAAATGTAAGGAGCAGGCTAAATTTTATGAGCGCATAGCTTGTACAAGTTTGTTCAAACCGGTTCAACTATTTGAAGTACGCCAATTATTCGGATCATGGAAGAAAATATACAGCTCCTCCAGCTTTGTCTTACCCAAATAGAGCAACAACTTGGCTGGGGGGAAAACAGCCGTTGGACACATCAGGATTTTGAGGAACTCAGTGAACGCATTTACTGCACAACCAAAATCCGCTTAAGTGTGACAACTTTAAAACGGCTATGGGGTAAAGTTGCCTATACTAGTTCGCCTACGTTACAAACCCTGAATACACTGGCCGCGTTTGCCGGATACTCAACCTGGCGCGCATTTAAACTGGCACATACACCTGCGGCTCTCCCCGAAGAGCCACCTACAGAAGCAGTTGTATCTGAAGTTGCTTTACCGGAATTACCGCAGGAAATACGCTCCCACCGTAAGGCAACTGCTTATGTTTATACATTGGCGATTTGCCTGATACTCATTATGGTTGGATTTATCTCATACGGGCTGATTTTTAAATCTTTTTCTGTTGATCCGTCAGCAATCCGGTTCAGCAGCCAGCCAGTAACCCTTGGCGTACCGAATACAGTCATATTTCATTATGATGCCACAGCTTCTCCCTCAGATGATATAGCCATTCAGCAATCCTGGGACCAGCGGCTGCGGGAAAATGTTTCCAGAGAAGGCCACCAGTACACCACTACCTATTATTATCCCGGGTATCACCGGGCAAAACTGCTGATTAACAATCAGGTAATTAAAGAGCACGATGTATACATAAAAACCGATGGATGGCTGGCTTTAATAGAAAATGAACCGGTTCCCTTGTATGTGAAAGATAAAATTATTGACAAAGGTATATTGCAGGCTTCACTCTCTTCACTAGAGAAATTTAAACTAGCTTCTAATGAGCAGATTCCCTGGCTAGACTATTACAATGTGCAAGATTTTGGTGAACTCGCCAGTGATGATTTTTCTTTTGAAACCGAAGTAAAGAACGAAACAAATACTGGTAATGCTGTTTGCCAGGAAAGCCGCATCACTATTATGTGTTCCAATGGCCGGATGCTTGTCCCACTAGCTATTCCAGGCTGTGTCGGCAACATTAATCTTACCCTAGGCGACTTGTATCTGGAAGGCCGCATAAATGATTTATCTGCCTTTGGATGTGATTTGTCGCAGTGGCAAAAGCTCCGGTTGGAGGTGAAAAACCGGCAGGTATCTATTTTTCTGAATGGGAAACAGATATATAGAACGGTATACTCAAATGATGCAGGGAAAGTAGTAGGTATCCGCTATAAGTTTATGGGAGCAGGTGCGGTAAACTATGTACGGCTGTGGGATAAACACAAGAAGCTCGTATTTGAAGATGAGTTTGAATAAGAAAAGCTGCCCTTAGGGCAGCTTTTTGTTTACTTTGCTATCCAGGATAATCTATATAAATCTTTCCGGCGGTCTTTCAGGTTTTTTACACTTCCGGAGGTATGCAACTCTTTCAATAAATCCAGGTTTACATCCGCAATTAAAGTTAATTCAGCATTGGGAGTAGCCTCTGAAACAGTGGCATTTGTAGGAAAAGGAAAATCAGAGGGAGAAAATACCGCTGACTGGGCATACTGAATATCCATGTTGTTTACTTTTGGCAAATTACCCACACTGCCGGCAATAGCCACATAGCATTCATTTTCAATGGCTCTTGCCTGGGCACAAAACCTTACCCGGTTATACCCATTCTGTGTATCTGTCAGGAAAGGCACAAACAAGATTTCCATACCCTGGTCGGCCAGTAAACGGGGCAGTTCCGGAAACTCTACATCATAACAGATTAAGATGCCAATGCGGCCACGGTCCGTATCGAATATTTTGAGTTCGTTGCCACCTACCATACCCCAATGGTATGCTTCATTGGGTGTAATATGAATTTTATATTGCGGTTCCCAGGTTCCATCGCGGCGGCAGAGGTAAGCCACATTGTACAATTTGCCTTCTTCATAGTAAGGCATACTTCCGGTAATAATATTTATATTATAGTATACGGCAAATTCTGTAAACTTATTCCGTAACTGATCAGTATACCCGGCCAGTCGACGGATAGCTTCCGGTTCAGAAGACTGATTAAACTCAGCCATTAATGGCGCATTAAATAGTTCCGGAAATAAAATAAAGTCAGATTTGTAGCCGCTTACTGCATCTACAAAAAACTCAATCTGGCTGATCAGGGCATCTACCGACTGCACATTCCGCATCTGCCACTGGACAATACCCAGCCGCACCACGGATTTTTTATCATTAAATGCCGGCTTCTTTTCTACATAATAAATGTTGTTCCACTCAATAAGCGTAGCATAGGCCTGAGAAGCATGGTCGGAAGGCAGGTATTTGGTCAGAATTTTCTTGACGTGAAAATCATTGGCAAACTGGAACGACAGAATAGGATCATACAACTCCCGGTGCCGTACTTTCTCTATATACTGTTTAGGCGTTAGTTCCGCTGCATATTCGCCATATCCAGGAATACGTCCACCGGCTACAATGGCCCGCAAATTCAGGTATTCGCACAGTTCTTTCCGTGCATTGTACAAACGCCTTCCCAGCCGCATGCCTCTGAAATCAGGATGAATAAATACATCTATGCCGTACAACACATCGCCATTTGGGTCGTGCGTAGTAAATTCATAATTACCGGTTATCTGCACATACGTGTGGTTATCGCCGTATTTAGCATAATCTACAATCAACGACAGCGCAGCAGCTACTACTTTGCCATTTACTTCAATACAAAGCTGTCCTTGTGGAAAAATTTCCAGTAGTTTTTCCAGATGCCTGGGTTGCCAGGTGCCACTCATACCGGTGTAGGCCAGAGTAGCCGCCTCACTAAAATCGGCATAGTCTGAAAGTTCAAGATTCCTTAATATAATTGTATATTCAGAGGTCTGTTGTAGGGTCTTTTCCATACCTGGGTAATCAAAAATGGGTTGGTTCGATTAGTATAACGGCTATTAGGGGTCAAGCGTTCCTCTATAAGAAAAGGAATAGAATAAAAACTCAGAAAGTTAGCCGCCAATTCAGCTAACTTAGCTGCTTACACCAAAACTTTGGAAAATATATTTTACTAAAATCAGTAGATTGCCGGCATACTAACCTAAGCTTCCATTTAAACTAAAATGAATTTTAAACCATTTGTACCTTTATACCTCCTTAGTTTTGCATGGCTGATAGCCTGCCAGCCTAGTACGGAGAAAATAGATAAAACCAAACCTATGCGCGTACAAGTAAATGCCCCAAAAGCGAAAGAAATCCCTAAAATTTTAACTACTCACGGACAAGACCGCACCGATAAGTATTACTGGCTGCGTGACCGGGAAAACCCTGAAGTGATTACCTACCTGGAAGCGGAAAACAAGTACCTGGATACAGTAATGGCTCATACCAAGCCTTTGCAGGAAAAATTATTCAATGAGATGAAAGGCCGGATAAAGGAGAAAGACGAATCGGCTCCTTTTAAAGATGGAAATTATTACTACTACTACCGCTACGAGGAAGGCTTTGAGTACCCAATTCATTGCCGGAAAAAAGGCTCGCTGGAGGCAACGGAAGAAATCATCCTGAATGAAAATGACATGGCAAAAGGGCATGATTATTTTGATGCCGCAGGCCTGGAAGTAAGTGACGACGAACAGATACTGGCCTATGCGGTAGATACCGTAAGCCGCCGCTTATACACCCTTCAATTCAAAAATTTAGCAACCGGCAAGTTCTATCCGGAAATAATTCAGGATGTAGATCCGGGCTTTGCCTGGGCAAGCGATAGTAAATCAGTTTTCTATGTAAAGAAAGATACCGAAACACTGCTGCCTTTCCAGGTATACAAACACGTGCTAGGCACTGACCCAAAGACTGATAAACTGGTGTATGAAGAAGAGGACGATACTTTTTATACTTCTCTTTTCCGCACCAAATCCAAAAAATACATTATGCTGCATATTGGCAGCACTCTATCTTCCGAAATGCATTACCTGGATGCCAGCCGGCCCGAGGATAAATTTACGGTGGTATTGCCCCGCGAAGAGGAACACGAATATACAGCCGAACACCTGAACGATCAGTTTTATATTCTTACTAACTGGCAGGCGCAAAACTTCCGCTTAATGGAAGTGCCAGTAGCAAAGTCGGCCGATAAAAAAGCCTGGAAAGAAGTAATTCCCCACCGGAAAGAGGTGTATCTGGATAATTTTGAGCTGTTTAAAAACCATTTGGTACTGAATGAGCGGAAAGAAGGGCTACTGCACATGCGCATAATTCGCTGGCAAGATAAAGGGGAACACTACCTGGATTTTGGCGAACCAGCTTACCTGGCTTATACAGATATTAATCCCGAAATGGATACACCCAAACTCCGCTATGGCTATACCTCTCTTACCACACCTGGGTCTGTATATGAATATGACATGGAAACCAAAGAGAAAAAATTGCTGAAGCAGCAGGAAGTACAAGGCGGATTTACGAAAGAAAATTATGTATCGGAACGGGTATATGCCACAGCCAGAGATGGGGTGAAAATTCCTATATCTTTAGTCTACCGCAAAGGCATTAACAAAGATGGTAATAATCCTTTGTATCAATATTCCTACGGTTCGTATGGCATTAGTTCAGAAGCTACCTTTAGTTCTTCCAGGCTCAGCCTGCTGGACCGGGGTTTTATTTTTGCCATTGTCCATATCCGGGGTGGCCAGGAAATGGGCCGCCAGTGGTATGAAGATGGCAAACTGCTGAAAAAGAAAAATACCTTTACTGACTTTATAGACTGTTCTGAGTTTTTAATTAAAGAGAAATACACGAATCCGGAAAAACTAGTAGCCATGGGCGGAAGTGCTGGAGGTTTACTAATGGGAGCCGTCGTAAACATGCGGCCAGATCTGTATAAAGCGGTAGTAGCCCATGTGCCGTTTGTAGATGTAATGACTACCATGCTGGATGAATCAATTCCGCTAACCACTGGGGAATACGATGAGTGGGGCAACCCAAATACAAAAGAGTATTTTGACTACATGCTTTCGTATTCGCCCTATGATAATGTAAAAAAGCAGGCGTATCCGAATATGCTCGTTACCACCGGATTGCACGATTCACAGGTACAATACTGGGAGCCTGCCAAATGGGTAGCCAAACTACGCACCATGAAAACGGATAACAATCTGTTGTTGATGTATACCAATATGGAAGCAGGACACGGCGGAGCATCTGGCAGGTTTAAGAAGTTTTATGACACCGCCAGGGAATATGCTTTTATTATGGATGTATTAGGCATGCAGGAAAAGGAAGTAGTAACTACAGCAGAGTAAGGCTATTACCGCTAAATCTCCTAGAAGAAAGGGCTGTAAAGTGTTATAAATATTGACCAGAGAAACAAGGAGTGCCGAAATGTGAAGGGAAAAGTCATTCGTTTCCCTTCACATTTCGGCATACTACATGCACTGATTATTTGAGTGGTAGCTTTTATCTCTGCTGCCAATGCTCCCGGGTAATTTCATATTCATACAGAAGGATATCTTTCCGCCACTTAGCATCGTATTCTATAAATTGTCTGGTAAACAAAAAACCGTTTTTTTTCAATACCTTCTGAGAAGCAAAATTATAATCCAGTACGTGGGCATACACTTTTTTTAAATGTAGCCGCATGAAAGCATACGGCAACAGGTTTTGCACAGCAAAGGTGGCATAGCCTTTTCCCCAATAAGGTTTACCAATCCAGTAGCCCAATTCCGCTTTATCACCAGGTTTAATCTGCATGAGGCCTGCTACGCCCACCAAGGTGTCTCCAGCTATAATGGCATTATTGTACATTCGTCCGGCGGCGGCTTCCTGTATACTCATTTCAATAAAGGCTTTGGCTGCGCCTGCCGGATACGGGTGCGGCACCCGGGTAGTAGCGGCTACTTCCGGATCGGAAGCCATTAGCTGAATAGCTGGCGCATGTGGTAAAGCCAGTAATTCCAGTCGGAGGGCTGTCAAGGTATAGAAATTAGAAGTTAGCGGATTTTATCAGCTGCCGGGATACATGTCCCATTAACTTGTTTCGGGCTCAAGATACTAGTTTTGTTAAATAGTATGCTGTTTTTGGCACCTAATTTCTAAGGTTACAGCTTGGCAGAATTATCTGCTACCGGTTGGTCCGCCTCGTGTGGGGTTTCCAGTTTCACTTCGTCTTTTAAATTCGGAATTACCATTTTGAAGGTAGTGCCTCTGTTGAACCGGCTGCTAACATCTATTGTACCGCCAAGCCTGTCTAAGGTTTGTTTCACAATATATAAGCCCAGGCCAGAACCTTCTGAGCGGATAGGACCCCGGAAAAACATATCGAAAATTTTATCCAGGTACGAAGATTCAATACCTACACCGTTGTCGGCTAGCTGAATAAAAGCTTCCTGAGGGGTAAGGGTAATCGTAAACCGTACAAAACTCTTTTCTGCCTGTGGATTGCGGTATTTTATGGCATTGGATAAAAAGTTTTTGAATATGATAGAAAGCCGCTCTTCATCGTTAAAAAAACCTGTTTGCTGATTTTCGATATTAATAGAAAAGTCTATCTGATCTACTTCCGGCATATAGCGGAGTTCATCAATAGAGGTAGTAATCAGCTTTGCAAAATCTATACTTTGTACATTCAGCTCGGCATTCAGAATCCGGGAGTGGTTCATTACAGACTTAATAAACTCATCCGATTTGTTTACCCGGTTCTCGATCAGGGCAATGTAATGCTTAATGGTACTAATATCATTATCCAGTTTAGATAAACTAACCAAGCCTAAGATAGAAGCCAGTGGCGCCCGCAAATCGTGTGAAACTTTGTACACATAGTTATCCAGTTCATGGTTACGCAGGCGGAGCTCCTGCAGCGCATGGTGCAATTCTGTTGTTCTCTCCTGTACACGGTATTCCAGGTCTTGCTTTATCTGTTCCAGTTCCAGGTTGGCTACCTTCAGTTTTTCTTCTACTTCTTTCCGCTGGGTTACATCTCTGGATACAGATAATACTTCCTGAATCTGGTTTGTTTCCGGATCTTTAAAATACCGGTTAATCGTTTCAAACCAGATACACTTCCGGTCTTTGCGGCGGATACGGTAAATAAAGGTATGCACCTCTGGTACCTCAGTCAGCGAAAGATAAGATTGCACCACAGATTCCAGGTCATCTAAGTGAATAAGATCGTATAAGGATCTTCCCTGCAGTTCTTCTGGAGTATAGCCTAGCAGCTTTTTGCATGAAGGGGAAACATAAAAATAGGTGCCATCCGGGTAATGCCTTGAAATCATATCGGTAATATTATCGGCCATTAGCCGGTAATGGTACTCATTTTCCTGGAGCTTCTGCTGTACCTTTTTCAGTTCTGTAATATCGAAGATGTTCGCATGGGTTTTAAGGAATTTGCCATTGCCATCTTTCAGGTAGTTTATATTGACTAATATTGGAAAACGGGTGCCATCTTTCCGGATCATTTCCGACTCCAGATTATTAATATACCCTTGTGCCAGAAACTGCTCATAGGTACGCTTGAAAGCCTCTGCACCATTTGATGAAATAATATCGGTTAGGTGCAGTTTGCCAATTACTTCATCCCGCGTATAACCCAGCCACTTAAGTTCTGTGTCGTTTATATTGAGTATCAGCCCAGCTTCATTCGTAGAATGATACCCACAGGGTGCATGGTTATACAACTCATTTATTTCGTCGGCATATAGTTGCAGCAACCGGTTGTTGGCCTGCAATTGTTCATTGCTTGTTTCCAGTTTCTCATTGGTGGAGAGCAGTTTTTCATTGCTACTGTTAAGCTCTTCATTAAACCGGTTCACTTCCTTATTCAGGTTGTGCAAATTTTGTTCGTAGCTCGATTTACTGCGGATGAGTTTCCGCATGGCAATAAATGAAACACAGGCAATAATGGCGGTAAGCAGAATAACAAGATAAATAATTAACCTGGTCAGGCTAATGCTATTATCCAGGTCTGTGGTACGCAAAGCGAGTGAGCGGTTTTCTTCTGCTATAATAGAAGCAATAATTGCCCGGATATCGGCCATAAGTTTTTTACCTGCTTTGGGAAATATACTGCTTACCGGAAGTTGGGAGGCTAAAGCCAGGCTATCTTTTAATAGGATGGATTCTTGCAAAAACTCTAGTTTATCTTCTGTCCGGCGGCTCAGGTTCTCCAGGCGTGCCTGCTGAGAGGCATTAGCGGCAGTAAATTGCTGAAGTTTTTTAAGATAAACCGGCAAAGAATCTTTACTGGTATGGTAAGGTGCTAAATATGTTTTGTCGCTGGTAAGAAAATACCCCCGGTGGCTGGTTTCTGCCTCTTTGATAAATGCTTCTATTTTCTCTGCTGTCCGGATTACGGCATGTGAATGACTAAGTAAATTGTTTCTCTCCAGAACTGCCTGAAAGTTATGATAGGTAGCTATACCTATACTGATCAGGGCAAGGACGCCTGTTAAATAAATTATATTTACGATTTTTTCTAACCTCATCTACAACGGCTATACTTTTTAAATTAAACTTATTACCCAATAAACTTTAGTGAGTTGTAAAAAGGTAGCATAAAAATATAAAATTACTATGGATAGCAGTAAATCCAAGCTTTCTTACATCATTTATTCGTACCTGTTACGTATACTGATTCCACAAAGATTTATGTAGATAAATGTAACAGAGGATTTTGCTAGTAAAAGCAACGATCATGTGTTACATATTCTATATAAATATTACACTAACGGAAAAACGATTGATTTCGATTAGGATTCGTATTAGCTGAACGTATAAAAAGTAGTAAAAGTATGTATATACATTAATTACCTTTTCTCTTTAATACAGCCCGTGCATATATTTTGTCCTACTCTGTACGATGGTAGACGTTTGACTGAACAAAAGACTGGCAGGTATCAAGGATAGGCACTAACTTAAGTAGCCTGAAAACAAAACTGCCCGCTTTGTGGGCGGGCAGTTATAGAAAGCATAGGGAAATAGCTTATAAATAGAGTGGGAATTTTTTCATCCACGTATTTACCTCATGTTTAATACTGGCTATGGCCGAATCATTGTCGTGTTTCATCAGCACAGCATCTATATAGTCTACAATCTGTAGCATATCTTGTTCTTTCATTCCTCTGGTAGTAACCGCTGCAGTACCTACCCGCATACCGGAGGTAACAAAGGGAGATTTGTCATCAAAAGGCACCATATTCTTATTAATGGTAATATCTGCTTTAATAAGTGTATTTTCAGCAATTTTACCTGTCAGGTTTTTAGAGCGCAGGTCTATCAGCATCAGGTGATTATCAGTGCCGCCAGAAATAATCTGGTAGCCTTTTTCTACAAAAGCACTTGCCATCACCTTCGCATTCTTTTGTACTTGCACTACATATTGTGCATATTCGTCTGATAAAGCTTCATGATAAGCTACTGCTTTAGCCGCAATTACATGCTCCAGCGGGCCGCCTTGTATACCTGGGAATACACCCATATCCAGCAAAGCTGACATCATTTTTAACTCACCTTTAGGGGTGCGCTGCCCAAACGGATTTTCAAAGTCGTGGCGCAGCATAATCATACCGCCACGAGGGCCACGCAAGGTCTTATGTGTTGTGGTTGTAACCACATGGCAATGGTCCAGCGGATCGTTTAACAAACCTTTGGCAATTAAGCCTGCCGGGTGAGCAATATCAGCCATTAACAAAGCACCTACCTCATCAGCAATAGCCCTCAGGCGCCGGTAGTCCCAATCACGGGAGTAGGCGGAAGCACCGCAGATAATGAGCTTAGGCCGTTCTTGTTTGGCAGTGGCCTCCACTTTATCCCAGTTAATCAATCCGGTTTCTTTATCTACTCCATAAAATACCGGTGAATATAGCTTGCCGGAAAAATTTACCGCTGACCCATGTGTTAAATGTCCTCCATGTGAAAGATCAAAACCTAGTATTTTATCTCCGGCGTTTAAACAGGCTAAAAATACCGCTGCATTTGCCTGTGCGCCTGAGTGAGGTTGTACGTTTACCCAGCTAGCGCCGAATAGTTCTTTTGCCCGGTCAATAGCGAGTTGTTCAATTTCATCTACAATTTCGCATCCGCCATAATAGCGTTTGCCAGGTAATCCTTCCGCATATTTGTTGGTAAGTACAGTGCCCATGGCTTGCATTACCTGTGGAGAAACAAAGTTTTCGGAGGCAATCAGCTCAATACCACTTTCCTGGCGATGCTTTTCTTTATTGATTAAATCGAAAATTTGGGTATCCTGTAACGATACCAGTGTTGAGTTACTCATGAGGTTGGTAAGTTTGCGTAAAAATAAGTGTATTTTTTGTATATACCTTTCTGGCTTCCTGAATTTAGCTGCAAATCGCAAAAATATCCTAATTGGTTGTTAAAGCCAATCCAAAAGAGTTTCCGGATCAGTAGTAAAATTTCTGAATAATCTATGGAATTTCGGGTAAAATCAAGAGAATTTTTTGTGTTGTCAACGTTGTAAAAAATTGATTTTGTTATAATTAACAGTGTAAAATATTATTCATTGATTTATTTCCATTATTAAATTCTGTTTATATATTTGATTTTCATCACCTATAATATTTAGTATATGAAGAAAATAATACAGATTATTTTGCTGATACTAGGTGCAATAAGCACTTTTGAAGGGGTTGCGCAAGAACAAAATATTACAGGGAAAGTAACCGCTGCGGCAGAAAAAACAGCTATACCAGGGGTAAACGTATTAGTTAAAGGAACAAGCCGCGGTACGTTAACCGATCCTGAGGGTAATTACACTATTCAAGCCTCTCCTGGTGAAGTTCTGGTCTTTAGCTTTATTGGCTATACTACCCAGGAAATTCCAGTAGGTACCTCTTCTACTATTAATGTAAGTTTAGCCGAAGATGTACAAAATCTGGATGAGGTAGTGGTAACTGCTTTTGGTATATCGCAGGAGAAAAAGGCACTGGCCTATGCAGTGCAGGAAGTGCAGGCAAAAGAGATTATACAGGCACGTGAACCTAATTTAGTAGATGCCCTTAATTCTAAGGCAGCCGGGGTGCAAGTAGTCAGGCAGGGAGGGGCAGCCGGGGCAGGTTCTTCCATCACCATCCGGGGTAATTCCTCTATCAGCGGCAACAATCAACCTTTATTTGTGGTAGATGGCATTCCCATCAATAATAGTTTCCGGACTTCAACTGCTGCCGGGTCAGGGGTAGACGTTTCTAACCGGGCCATCGATATTAATCCGGATGACATAGAATCCATGACGGTGCTGAAAGGCCCGGCGGCGACGGCTCTGTATGGAATACAGGCAGGAAGCGGGGTAGTGGTAATCACTACTAAAAAAGGCTCCAGGTCAGAAGGGCGGAATACCAGAGTAAATTTCTCCTCTACTGCCTCCATTGACCGGATTATCAATTATTTTCCGCAACAAGAAGTATATGCACAAGGCGATAACGATGTTTTTGGAGATTTAACATTCAGCCATTTTGGGCCTCCGGTAACTACCCTGCGCTATGATGGTTCTCCTAACAACCCGAAAGATGCCAGAGGATTTATTGTGGATATGAATGATCCCAGAGCCATTGCAGATGCCAGAGTCCCTAATATTGATAACCAGGATTTGTTCTTTCAAACCGGGCAGACTTTCAATAATCACCTGAGTATATCGAGTGGGAATAAAAATGGAAGTGTGTACTTTTCTGTGGGCAACCTGAACCAGTCCGGAATTATTCCAAAAAACGATTACCGCAGAACATCTTTCAAACTGACTGCAGAATCTTCGTTAACCGATAAAATACGTTTAACTGGCTCTGCTTTTTATACCAACAGCGCAAGCACTAGGTTTGGCCGGGGCGATAATTTTGCCGATGTCATTCAGGGCACCATCCGCACACCCAGAAGTTTTAATAATGCGGAAGGATATGTGCTGCCAAACGGCCACCAGAGAAGTTTTAATTACAACCCCAACAGTCCTGATACCGGAACGCCCGATAACCCCTACTGGACTATTAACAACAATCCCTTCAAAGATGATGTAAACCGCTTAATCGGTTATATGCAGGCTAATTATGATGTGCTTCCCTGGCTCAATGTGATGTACCGCTTAGGTTCAGATTTTTCCAGTGACAAGCGTACGCAGGTTTGGGCCAGAGGTACTACAGGCGGCGACGGACGGTTTGGCCGGGTACTGGAAGATACCTATACAGACATTACCATCAATTCTGATCTTTTCTTGACGGCAAGCAAACAGTTTAATGATTTTGACCTTTCCTGGATGGTAGGCCACAATCATTTTTATACCAATAACAAAAGGCAATACATCAGCGGAAGCAACCTGCAAATTCCGGGTTTGTATAATATCAGCAATGCCACAGAAAGTATAAATCCGATACAGGAAGAATTCCGCAAGAAAACCGTAGCCGCTTTTTCCAGAATTAATGCCGGGTGGAAAGGAATCCTCTTTCTGGAGCTGTCTGCCAGAAACGAATGGTCATCTACTTTGCCCAAAAAGAACAACTCTTTCTTATATGGTTCCACCAGTTTAGGTTTTGTATTTACTGAACTACTAGGCCTGGATGATATTTTATCTTTTGGTAAACTGAAAGGTTCCTGGGCACAGGTAGGACGGGATGCGCCTATTTATGCTACCCAGACGTATTATGAACGTGGAGGAAGTGTAGAAACATCGGAGTATGGCACTATTCTTCGGTTTCCGGTAGCAGGTTTAGGAGGTGTAGAACTAAGTAATGATGCAGGCAACAGTGAATTAAAGCCTGAAAAAAATACTACCATTGAATTTGGTACAGAGTTGAATTTTCTTCAGAACAGGGTAGGTATAGATTTCACCTGGTACCGCTCCCTGAATGCTGATCAGATAGTGAATGTAGTCATTCCAGGGTCTACCGGATTTACTAACCAACGGATTAATTCCGGCGTAATCGAAAATAAAGGGATTGAGCTGGTTTTAACTGGTACACCCATTCAAATCAATAAATTCAAGTGGAATGCGCTGGTCAATTTTACCCGCAACCGAAATACCGTAAAATCTTTGCCAGTAGACGAAATCAGGCTAGGTGGGTATGGAAATTTAGCGCCTACCTTAAGAGAAGGTGAACCCTATGGTGTATTCTACGGTACAGCCTTTAAGCGTAATGAAGCAGGGCAGCTTTTACTAAATGATGCCGGGTATCCACAGATAAACCCAGCCACGCCAGATAACCCGACCTCAGAGAAAAGAATAGGTAATCCGCAGCCAGACTGGCTAATGGGCATACGAAATACCTTTACCTATAGCGGCCTGTCCTTATCCTTTTTGTGGGATATCCGCAAGGGGGGTGATGTAGCCAATGTTACCGGTAACTGGATGAATGCACAGGGCATCCCTAAAAACAGCGAAGACCGGGGCCACCTGGTTATTTTTAAAGGTATCAGAGAATCCGACGGACAGGTAAATACCACCCCTGCCTTACTTAATCAGGCTTCGTATTATGGGGTGAACGCCGGTAACAGAAACATTGCAGAACGGATGATTGAAGACGGCTCCTGGTTCAGGTTACGGGATGCCACACTCACGTACACATTCCCTAAGCCCTTGATCAGCAAAATTAAATTAACCAACCTGGATCTGAGTGTATATGGCAGAAACCTGATTCTGATTACCAATTACACAGGTATTGATCCGGAAACCAATCTGTATGGGCCGGTAAGTTCACCTAATAGCCCCAATAGTGCCATAGGGATTGATGCTTTTGGTACACCCAACACAAAAAGTTATGGCATTAGCCTGAATGTTACGCTGTAATTATACATCCATCTTTTAAAGCCGATCAAATGAACCGATTACCTAGCTATATAAAGACTTCTTTCGTGTTGGTACTGCTAACATTTTATTCCTGCAACCTGGAGGAAGCCAACATTAATCCCAACAATGCTACCGATGCGGCTGTAGGAGGCCTTTTGCCGGTAGCTCAGGCAAACCAGACCTGGGCCATTGGAGAATATACGGCTCAAACAACCAGCATCTTACTACAGCAAATGACTGGCATTTTGCTCAACTGGCGCAGCATTACAGACTATGGCTACTTTCCCCGCTTCTTTGATGAAGCCTGGAATGAAAAATTTTATGCAGGTGCCATGAAAGATCTGCATACCATTATCCAGAAAGCCAATGAAAACGGGGCTACCCACTACCGGGGTGTAGCCAAAATTCAGATGGCCATGCTGCTGGGCTATGCCGTTGACTTTTGGGGAGATGTGCCCTATAGTACAGCTTTTGATCTGGAGAGATACCCACAGCCAACTTTCGATAGTGGCGAACAAGTGTATGAGCAGGTACAACTATTATTGGATGAAGGCATAGCCGATTTGCAAACCACCAGTACCACCTCACCCAGCACCAATGATCTGATTTACCGGGCTAGTAGTGAAGCTGCATGGGTAACCACTTCCGCACCCAAATGGATAAAACTGGCCAGAGCTTTAAAAGCCAGATATTATAACCATTTGAGTAAAATAGATGCTACCCAGTCAGCTACCAATGCGCTGGCACAAATTACTGCGGGCACTTTTACCAGCAATGCAGAGGATGCCAAAATAGTATTTGGTACGACTAATGACCAGGCAGGGCCTTGGTTTGGTTTCTTGCAGGGTACATTCGGGCAGAATAATATTTCTGTTGCTCAGGAATTTATCAATTTGCTGGAAAACAGAGTAGCCCCGGGTGTAGATGACCCCAGATTGCCTTATTATGTAACAGATGATATTGTGAGTAACGTGGCTCAGAAAGATGCCGATGGAAATTATGTAGGAACCCCTTATGGAGCTGTGGCGGCAGTAGCCAACCGTTCCAGATTAGGGCCGTACATTAATACGCCCAGCTCTCCTACCAATTGGATCACGTATACGGAAGTTAAGTTTATTGAAGCCGAGGCTAATTTACGTCTAAATAATTTTGATGCTGCCGCCACCGCCTATAATGAGGCTGTAAAGTCATCTATTCTGCGGGTAACTGGTGCAGCCAACCCGGCTTATGAAGCACTTTATGCCAGTGAAACGGCTGCTACTATGCAGGTTAATGGGTTTGAAAAGCTTTTTACTGAAAAATATATAGCCCTCTTCCTGGAAGCAGAAGCCTGGACTGACTGGCGGAGAAGCATTCCTGCCGGGGCTCCGGGAAACACAAGTGGCATTCCAAGACTTACGCCTGCTCCAGGAAATGAAACTGGCGGGCTATTTCCCAGAAGATTCCTGTATCCGCAAACAGAGTTAATTAATAATGCTGGCAACGTTCCAAGTGCTTCCATTACGGATAGGATATTCTGGGATAAATAACCATTACTAACCATTGAAAATTTTACTATATGAAAATCTTTGCTAACTACTTTATATACTTTCTCTCCTTGGTGGCTATATCCGGGTTAACATCCTGCCTGGAAGATAAAGAAGATCTGTATGATGTGGTAGGCCCGGTAGCTACAATACCGGCTTTTACGGCTTCCAAAGCTACGCCGGTAGCCGGCGAAACAATCGAACTTACCGTGCGGTTTTACTCGCCAAATGTAGCTGTAAAAGAGCTGATCTTGCACGAAACAGTGGCTACCGATCCCAAGCAACAAATTAACTCAAAATCAATCAGTGGTTTTGATACCAATAATTCCTATGTAGAAAAATTCAGCTATACGGTACCGGCAACAGCCGCTGGAAAAAAAATCGTGTTGGAAGCAGCTGCTGTAACGACTAATGATCTAACTAATACCCGTACACTGACTCTAACTATTCCTTAATAGCACATATATTAGTTGACACAACAGAAAGGCCTTCCAAGGGTCTTTTTGTTTTTCTGCAAAGACGTAAGTAAATACAGATGATACAAACTAAAGTACTTCTAGCTTGCCTGTTTTTCTGGCTGTTGTTGCTCCCGGCGGGTACTTGTGCCCAGAGCAACTTGGCAGGAAAGATAATCTGCCTGGACCCCGGCCATGGTGGTACAGCCGCTACCGATAGTTTCCGGCAAGGAATAACTGGCGAACGGGAAGAATGGATCAATCTGCGGGTAGCCTTATTGCTAAAGGAAATGCTGGAGAAGAAAGGAGCAAAAGTATGGATTACCCGCACCGACGATAGCAACATCAGCTTTGACGACCGGATCAACTTAGCTGTAGATAACAAAGCAGATGTATTTTTATCTATCCATCATAATGGCACAGCCGACCGGAGTGTAAATTTTCCTATTGTATATTTTCATGGAAATGCTTCTGAAAATGTAGCCAGTGTAGAGCTGGGAAAAGCAGTTGCAAAGCATTTAAAACAATTTTTGTATGGTGGAAAAACCCCGGTAAGTGTAGTGTCTGACCATACCATTTTCCCTACAGCTGGCACAAAAGTGTTAAGAGGAACTTATGGCATTCCGGGAATTATTGCGGAAGCTTCATTTTTTACTAATGCAGTTGAAGAAAAGCGGCTGAAAAGCAAACATCATAATGAGAAAGAAGCCCAAGCCTTTGTAAAAGCCCTGGAAGAATATTTTTCCGCTTCACATCCGCCAATAGCAGAGAAGAACAGCCAGGTGCAGCTTACTCCTTTTGCCGCATTTCAGGAAGCCGAACGCATGAACCCGGTTGCATTACAATGGAAAGCAGATTTTGAAGAAGGCAAAAAACTGTTCCGGAAAGGAGATTCTATTTCTCTTACGCAAGCAATGGAGCTTTTTACCCGGTCCGCCAAATCATTTCCCGATTCCTATGTTGCCGCCCAATGCCACAGCTACCGGGCTACTATTCTTCAAAAGTTAGGTAAAGCCGAAGAAGCAAGGCATGAAGAAGTACGGGTAAAAGAACGGTATGTAATGAATAATGAATAATGAAATTTTTTATCATTCGTCAATAGTTATTCGTCAATAGTCATTCTTACTATAATCTGGCTGGAAATGGCTAGTTTTGCACCTCCAAAATCAGCTCACAGCTATGCTCCCGTTTTTTCAACCCAATATGCGGCGCTTATACCGTCCGGATATTGCTGCCACGCTAAAAATAAGTGTGCCTATTATTATCGCACAACTGGGTACGGTACTTATGGGGGTAGCCGATAATATACAGGTAGGCAAGCTGGGAGCAGCTCCCATTGCGGCTGCGGGTATTGCTAATTCTGTTTATTTCTTAATAGCCATTATTGGCATGGGAACTCTTTCTGTTATTGCACCGCAAGTAGCAGCTGCCTACGGAAAAGACGACAAGCAGGAATGCAGCTATCTGCTGCGGACAGGTGTCCGGTTAGGGCTTTTCTTTGGCGTTGGGTTATGTCTGGTAATTGTGCTGCTGTCGTATAACTTTCATTGGTTTAGGCAAACACCGGAGGTAGAAGCATTAGCCGTAGAATACCTCCAGATCATTGGTATGTCGGTTATCCCGATGCTGTTCTTTCTGGCTATTAAGCAATTTAGCGACGGTTTGTCATATACCAGGGTAGCCATGGTAATTACCCTGATTGGGCTTGTGTTGAACGTATTTTTCAACTGGGTGTTTATCTTCGGGAAACTGGGTATGCCGGCCTGGGGATTAAACGGAGCAGGGTTTGCTACCTTACTCGTACGGATTTTTATGGCCATTGCCATGCTGGTATATATTTTCCGGGCTCCTATGTTCCGGGCTTTCACACAGCCGCCACCTGCGGATTATTCCTACCTGCCGCTAATCCGGAGAATATTGAAGTTAGGTTTACCGGGCGGTTTTCAGTTGTTTTTTGAAGTAGCCGCTTTTTCCGGAGCTGCCATAATTGCCGGTTGGCTGGGCACTGTACCTCTGGCTGCCCACCAGATTGCCATTAACCTGGCTTCCGTTACCTATATGGTTGCTGCCGGAATTGGTGCTGCCGGCGGCATTCGTGTAGGACAGGCTTTTGGCATAGGCAGCCAGCCAAAGATTGTCCGGGCAGGCACTGTCTCCCTCACTCTGGCGGTTATCTTTATGTCCCTTACCTGTATACTGTTTCTTTCACTCAATTATTTTCTGGTGAGGTTATATATACAAGACATAGAAGTGGTTAGTCTGGCGGCTTCATTGGTCATTATTGGAGGATTCTTTCAATTATCGGATGGCGTGCAGGTAGTAGGACTGGGTATTTTACGGGGTATTGAAGATGTAAACGTTCCTACAGTTATTGCTCTGGTAGCCTACTGGGTAATTGGCTTGCCCCTGGGTTATATCTTGGCCTTTACTTTTCATATGAACGTACAAGGAATCTGGATCGGACTACTGGCCGGGCTTACCGTTTCAGCTGTACTGCTCACCTTCCGTTTCTACAAACTTTCGTCTGGTGTAAAATCTGCTAAGCCAGAGAAGAGTCTGATTGGGTAATTTTTTACCAAGCTCTAAAGGACGTTGCAATGAGAGTAAACCTGTTAGGTCTTTCTAACATTCAAGACAGATTTAAGTCAGGGAAGACCTAACAGGTTTTTTTCTTTATTTGTCAATGGTAGTTTTCCCTCTTTCAAAACCGGACAATCAACTGTCCGGAAGCGGACACTTTTTAGAGTTCGTATACTAGTTAAACAGGCTTAATTTTAGCACAATCGCACTTTTATTCTGTTGGCAAAGCATTTGATCAGCAAATATAGATTTAATGCTTATTGAATGAAACGAACATACCTAGGCGAATTTGAAGAAATAGTTTTGCTAACAGTGGTCCTCTTGGAAGGCAATGCCTATGGAGTAGCCATTACCCACGAAATTATCGAACAAACCGGCCGCAGTGTCCGGCTGAACCAGGTGCATGCGGCCTTGCAGCGCTTGGAAGAAAAAGGAATGGTAAACTCCAGAATGGGTGAAGCTACGGCCGAACGCGGCGGCAGACGCAAACGCCTGTTTACTATTACAGCCTATGGCGAGCAAACGTTATTAGATATTCAAGCTATCCGTTCTCAACTGCTCCATTTACTGCCCCGTCCACTCAAACCGCTTACCAGTATATGAACCAACACCCCAACATACCACAGCCGCCCCGCTGGGCCGATCAATTGCTGGAGTGGTTTTGTGCGCCACATCTGCTGGAAGAGTTGCAGGGAGACTTGCATGAGGAATTCTATTACCAAGTAGAACGGATAGGGGAGAGGCAGGCCCGCCAGCGTTATATCTGGGATGTACTGGGCTTTATCCGTCCTTTTGCCATTAAACGAAAATCATCTTTATATCCATCTACCCCTATATTCCCCTTCGATATGCTTAAAAGTTATGTTACTATCGCCTTGCGTACGCTCTGGCGCAACAAAGGTTATGCGGCCATTAATAGTATTGGCTTGTCTGTGGCCTTTTGTATCTGCACCTTTCTGTTTCTGACTGCGTATTTTCAACTTTCGTTCAATTCCTTTCACCAGAACCAGGAACGTATTTTTCAAACCTATTTTTTTAAAAATGCGCCAGAAAAAATAGAGCGTATGGGTAATATGCCTTTACCGCTGACTCCCGCCTTAAAAGCAGAATATGAAGATGTGGAAGGAGCCGCCAGAGTGATGGAAATGAGGAAAAGTACCCTAGAGTATAAAGGGAAGTTTGTAGAGAAAGATGTAACCCTGACCGATCCGGATTTCTTCCAGATATTTTCTTTTCCGCTGATTAAAGGAAATAGCAAAACGGTGCTTATGGACCTACGGAGCATTGTCATCACCAAAACTATGGCCCAGATACTATTTGGCAAGGAAGATCCGATGGGGAAAGTACTGCAAATTGGAGGCGAAGGGAACCAGAAAGGCTATATTGTAAGCGGTGTATTGGCAGATGTACCAGAGAATTCTTCCATCCGCTTCGATGCCCTGATCCGGGTAGAAAACCTGCCTAATTACCAGGCTACTCAAAACCAATGGGATGCTTTTTCGCATAAAGCATTTGTAAAATTAGCCCCTCATGTGGACCAAAAAACATTTGAGAGCCGCTTAAAGCCCTTTGCCCAGAAATACCTGACAGCAGAAATAGAGAGCTTAAAAAATAGAGGAGCTAAACCTGATAAGAACGGGGACATATTTGCTATCCGCTTACAGAATCTTTCCAAGGTACATTTTGACACAGATATTTCCAGTGGCCCTCCAATAGCCATGGTGTATGCCATTATAGGTATCGGATTATTTATTCTGTTCATTGCTTGCATCAACTTTGTCAATTTAAGTATAGCCCGTTCCTTTACCCGGGCCAGGGAAGTAGGCGTACGGAAAACATTGGGTGCGCTGAAAGGTCAACTTTTTGTACAAATATGGGGAGAATCTACCTTGCTCTGCTTTTTAGGCTTTGTAGTGGGATTGCTGCTTACCTATGTGCTTTTACCTGAGTTTAACGCCGCTTTTGGAGCTAAATTCACGATTAAGTATATGCTCCAGCCACAGGTAATTGCCCTGCTATTTGGTTTATTTGTCCTGGTTACCCTGGTAGCTGGTGGATATCCGGCTTTACAGATGGCGGCTTTCCATCCGGTGGAAGTGCTGAAAGGAAAAATTTCGTTGAAACGTCCCGGTGTATTACGCAATTCATTGATTGTGGCCCAGTTTGCTATGTCTGCCTTGCTTGCCTGTTGCTCGGTAATCGCTTTTCAGCAGGTAAACTATATGCGGCAGAAGCCCCTGGGATTTGAGAAAGAGCAGGTAATCAGTATTCCGGTAGGAAGCAAGGCCAATGGCCGGCAAGTGCTTCAACGGATGCGAAACAAATTAGCCTCTGATCCGGCAATTGTATCCATTACTGGTACTGGCGTAAATCTAGGGCGGGGGAAAGATGGTACCAATTCACGGTCCGTTATAGGTTTTAATTACAAAGGCAAAGAAGTGGCTTCCGATTGGCTGTTGGTAGATTATGACTATATAAAGACTTTACAAATCCCTTTATTGGGTGGCCGTGAGTTTGATCCGGCCTATCCATCCGATTCCTTAGACCGGGTGGTTATTACGCAAAGTATGGCAGATATGATTGGTGAAAAAGAACCCGTAGGTAAGTTTTTCCAGACAGATACGGCAGGTGCGAAGATTCAAATTATTGGCGTTGTCCCTGATTTTCACTTGTATTCGTTAGCCAATGAGATTAAGCCCATTACCATGCATCTTTCCCATTCAGAGCCCATTCATTACATATTCGTGCGGGTAGCTCCGGCAAGCCTGTCTGCCAGTATGGATAAAATGAAAGAGGTATGGAAAGAAGTAGCCCCTGGAACGGAATTTATAGGCTCGTTTCTGGACGAAAACATAGAAGCCTGGTACCGGGATGTAGAAAGACTCTTTCAGATTTTTGGACTTGCCTCTTTTGTAGCCATTTTGTTGTCATGCTCGGGATTGTTCGCGGTGGCATTGCTGGTAATCGAGCAACGGACCAAGGAGATTGGCATCCGGAAAGTACTGGGAGCCAGTATTCCAGCTATTATTTTTGTGCTCTCCAAAGACTTTATAAAATTGGTGCTTATTGCCTTAGGCATTGCCATCCCCTTAGCCTGGTTCTTCATGCAACAGTGGCTGAATGAATATCCCTACCAGATTGAAATAAGCATCTGGATTTTCATAGGAGTAGGGATCGCAGCAACGTTAATTGCCCTGCTAACAGTAGGCTACCAAAGTATCAAAGCAGCCTTAGCCAATCCGGTAAAAGCGTTGCGTTCGGAGTAGGGCGATGGAATGTTGAACAGATGAACAAGGAATAATGAATAGGGAAGGGCTTCCTTCAATATTCGGCATTCCTTGTTCTCTTATTCAGTATTCAATGTATACTAAACTAAAAACCAGATAGCCTGGTAATTGATAACAGCCTTGCCAAAAGCCACCTTATACAATCTTTGGCACTGGGAGCAGGTATGTGCGGATTGTATAGAGCGGTGTTGACAAGGCGGGGCCTGTCCGGCCCTGGAGGACAAAAAATCTCTATATAGTCTCCTTTTGAAAGTTAATACGTGCTCTGAATTTTATATGAGTATTATAAACCTCTTTACTACTCACTCCGCAATGACTCTACCGGATTATTCTGTGCAGCTTTAAAAGCCTGATAAAATACGGTAAGTAGGGCAGTGATCACCGCCAGTAAGGCTGCCACCAAAAATACCCAGGGTTCTAGATCAATACGGTAAGCAAAATCACGTAGCCAGTAATCCATCAGCAGCCAGGCTAACGGCCAGGCAATAATATTGGCGAGCAAAACTAATTTTAAGAAATCCTTGGATAGTAAATTTACCACACCCATTACCGAAGCGCCCAATACTTTGCGGATGCCTATTTCTTTAGCCCGTTGTTCGGTGGTGTAAGCAGCTAAACCAAACAACCCCAGGCAAGCAATAAAAATAGCCAGACTCGTGAAAATGGAGAATATTTGCCCAATTTGCTGTTCAGCCTTATACTGTGCATTCAGCCGTTCATCCATAAAGAAATGATCAAATGGCGCATTTGGCGAAAAAGATTTCCATTTCGTTTCTAAAGCACCTATCACTTTTTTTCCTTCGCTGGGCTTTATTCGTACCACCATGTAATCTCCTTCCGGAGCCAATAAAATAAGCAAAGGTTTAATCGGGCTATGTAAAGACCTGAAATTAAAATCTTTAATAACCCCTATGGTTTTACGGTTGTTATCATCTCTGGCACTTCGTAAATGTTTACCTATAGGATTATCCCAGCCTAAAATAGCCGCCGCAGATTCATTAATAAGCATAGCACCCTCTTCTTCATCGGCATCGGAAGGAAAATCTCTGGAGAAGTTGCGGCCATCTTTTAATGTTATATTCAATGTTTGCAAATACTCATAATCTGCCGTAATGAACTCCAGCAACTGATCTTCTGTATTTGCTCCTTCCGGCTTAAATAAATCTGAGTCAATTACGGTTCCGGGAAGGTTTGTAGCATAGCTGGCATTCACTACCTCTGGCATATTGGTTAATGCTTGCTTAAAAGCACCTCTATTGGTTCCCAGCCGGTCAGTATTGGTAATTACCAGCACATTTTCTTTAGTAAAGCCTGTATTAATATTGCTCAAATGAGAAAGTTGCCGGAATACAAACATCGTACAGATAATGAGGCAGACAGACACACCAAACTGAAAAACCACCAGGCTACTTCTGATCCGGCTGTTTTTCACTCCCATCCGTAGCTTGCCCTTCAATACTTCTACAGGCCTAAAAGCACTCAAATAAAAAGCCGGGTAGCTTCCTGCCACAATGCCCACTATAAAAACCAGCAGCACCATGCAAAGCCAGATCCAGTTCTGGTTTAATAAATTGGTATCCAGACCTTCAAATAATAGATCTTTAAACAACAACAAGAAAAGTTCTCCCAAGGCAAAAGCCAGCAACATGGCAATAAGGCTGGTTAACATAGATTCAGTAAGAAACTGACCAACCAATTGACTTTTCACCGAACCTAGTACTTTCCGTACGCCTACTTCCTTGCTACGGCCAGCCGAACGAGCCGTAGACAAATTCATAAAGTTGATACAGGCCAGCAGCAAAATGAATATAGCCACACAGGAAAAGATATATAGGTATTTTATATCCCCATGTGTACCAAGTCCGCTGCCGATTCCTGCCGAATACAAATGAATAGCTGGAAGGGGTTGCAGAGATAATTGTATGCTGTTACCGCTTTTTTCAAAGTCTTTGATAGAAGTACCAAAAATTCGTCCAATGGTATTGCCTGCGTGCCGTCTGACCATATCCGGAAATTTAGCTTGTATCCTGTCTGCAGAAGCACCTTCTTTTACTTGCACATAGGTAGTAAGGGCACAGTATATCCAACTCCAGTCGAACTGCTGCACCTGTTTTTCCGTGTTAATAGACGTGAGCATATGGAATGTAAAATGAGAGTTATAAGGTGGATTTTCTGCCACCCCTACTACTTTATATGGCGTACGTTCATCGCCGAAACTCAGAATTTTACCCATGGCCGGTTGATTATTGAAGTATTTTTTAGCCATTTCTTCTGTTACAATTACTGCATTAGGTTCGCTGAAAACTGTAGAGGGATCGCCTTCTAGTAATTTGAAGCTGAATATTTTGAAAAAGTTTGAATCCACCGCCAGCACATGTTGCTCTTCAAAAGATTTGTCCTGGTAACGGATCAGGTTACTGCCTTTCGGATAAATCCGGGTAGCCAGTTCCACTTCCGGAAATTCGTTCATGAGGGTACGTGCTACGGGTGGTGGAGTGGCACCGATATGATATGGGTCACTATCCGCAGATAATTTTCCTTTGTAATTGACCCGGTAAATGCGGTCGGCCCGTTGGTGAAACTTATCAAAACTGAGGTGCTCCATCACAAACAGGATGATCAGCACACAGCTGGCAAGGCCCATAGCCAAGCCCATAATATTGATTACCGTATACAATTTCTGCTTCAGCAGGTTCCGGATGGCAATTTTCAGATAGTGGTGGAGCATAGGTGAATGAGATAATTTGAAAATTAGAAATTTTGAGAATGTAAGCAATATTTAAGCAGAGTAATTTCAATATATTCTTCCTCTGCCCACTCCA
This sequence comes from Rhodocytophaga aerolata, assembly GCF_030503435.1. Lineage (GTDB taxonomy): Bacteria > Bacteroidota > Bacteroidia > Cytophagales > 172606-1 > Rhodocytophaga > Rhodocytophaga aerolata. The sequence goes on along the minus strand of NZ_JAUKPO010000001.1, from coordinate 858,429 downwards.
TAAGACAAAGGCAATGCCATTAAATTATTTATTTGATAATCAGTAATTTATATATAATCAAGTTATCGTATGGGTTCGACGGGTGTAACAGTTCCGTTACAGGTGATTAGTTATTTCCGTTACAGTTTTTTACCTTGATGGAAATACACACCTGTAAGGTTTCTAAAACCTCACAGGTGTAGAAGCCGAGAATCTTATGACCAAACAAGAAGGAAGTATACTAATTGTGGATGATGACCCGGATGTGTTGAGCACCGCCCAGATGTTTTTGAAGCAGCATGGATTTACCGTACAAACAGAACTACAACCTAAGAACATACCAGCTATCTTGAGTAAATCTATACTAGATGTTATTCTGCTGGATATGAATTTTACCAGAGGCGAAAATGGTGGCAAAGAAGGCATGCATTGGCTAAAACAGATTTTGCAACAAGATCCACAGGCTAGTATTATTCTGATGACAGCTTATGGCGAAGTGGAACTGGCTGTACAAGCTCTGAAAGCAGGAGCTACGGATTTTGTGTTAAAACCCTGGGAGAACCAGAAACTGCTGGCTACGATTTTGTCGGCTATACAACTGCGTAAGTCGAAGCTGGAAGTTGAAAAACTCCGCAATACCCAGCAGCAATTAAGTGCTGATATACACGGGCAATACGGGGAATTAATCGGCAATTCTCCGGCAATGAAAGAACTGTATGGCTTACTGGAGAAAGTAGCCCCTACAGATGCTAACGTGCTGATATTGGGAGAAAATGGCACAGGCAAAGAATTAGTAGCCCGGGCTTTGCATACTCATTCCTTACGCAAGAAAGAAGTATTTATCAGCGTAGACCTGGGGGCTATCAGCGAAACTTTGTTTGAAAGTGAGTTATTTGGCCATGTAAAAGGGGCTTTTACGGATGCTAAAGAAGACAAACCAGGCCGCTTTGAACTGGCATCCGGCGGCACCATATTTCTGGATGAAATCGGCAATCTGACTTTGCCATTGCAGACCAAACTATTAACTGTGTTGCAAAGCCGTACGGTACGCCGGGTAGGATCGCACCAGGAGAAAAAAGTAGATATACGCCTGATTTGTGCCACTAATATGCCCCTGCATGAGATGGTCTATGAAAATACCTTCCGGCAGGATTTGCTTTACCGGATTAATACGGTAGAAATTAGGGTGCCTGCCTTGCGGGAAAGAGCAGAAGATATTCCGTTACTGATTAGTCATTTTCTTGCAATGTATGCCAGGAAATACAAGAAACCGGCGTTGAGAATAGAGCCTGCTGTACTGGCTAAGCTAAAGAAATATATCTGGCCCGGAAATATCCGAGAGCTGCAACATGCCGTAGAACGGGCAGTTATTTTAAGTGAAGGCACTAGTATTTCGTCACCGGATTTGTTTCTGAATCAGGTACGCATGCCCACAACACAGCCAGGCCGCACCTTAACGCTGGAGGAAGTGGAACGCAATTACCTGCGGGAACTGATAGAAAAATACGAAGGAAATATATCTAAAGTAGCCAGAGAGTTAGGCATGACCCGGCCGGCTTTGTACAGGAGACTCAATAAATATGGTTTATAAGCGGTTTTCGGTAGGTGTGGCCATCCGGGTAGGGCTGATCCTGGCCAATGTGGTTTGCCTGGCTTTTATTTTTGCCAGAACGGATCTGTTTTTCAGCCAGCTGGTTTTGCTGTTTATTCTCAGTTTTCAAATATATAACCTCGTTCATTTTGTTACCCAAACAACCCGCGACTTAGCCAGGTTTCTACAAGCGGTCAGGCATCAGGATTATTCCGTTAGTTTTGCTGATGATGCTGGCACACATCCGGCTTTTCAAGAATTACACCAGTCATTTCAGGGGGCCATTAATGCGTATAAGGAAGTAGAAGCCCAGAAAGAATCGCAGTATCACTACTTCAAACTAATTGTTGAGCATGTATCGGCAGGAATAATTTCCTTAAACAGTAAACATGAAATAGTGCTGATAAATAAAGCGGCAGAGCAGTTGTTGGATGTGCAAAATATTGTATCATGGAAGCAGCTGCAGAGTAAAAGAAATTCCTTTACACAAGCCGTAGACCATTGGTTGAGAGGCGGAAGCAGTTTGGCAGAGGTAGTGATTGAGGGTGAAAAAAGACAATTTTCTGTAGGAGTTAATCCGGTTATATTACTAGGGGAGCCTTACCGGGTTGTTACATTTAGTGATATAAAAAATGAAATTGAAGGCAAAGAAATAGAAGCCTGGCATAAATTAATCCGCATTCTCACCCACGAGATTATGAATTCTGTAACGCCACTCTCCTCCCTTACAGAAACTATGCTGATGATTGTGGAGCAAGAAGATGGAAATCAGAAACCTCTGGCAGAAATTACGGAGGAAAACCTGGAAGATATCCGGCTTGCTTTAAAAACGATCCAAAAACGAAGCAGAGGCATGCTGCATTTCCTGAACGATTACCGCCAACTCACCAGAATACCTACTCCTCAACTGGCACCAGTCAACATAGGTAATCTGTTAGCATCCGTTTCCAGATTAATGCAAGGAGAAATAACTAAATATAAAGCAAGCATATATGTTCTGCCGGTTCCTCCGGATTTAACTATACAGGCAGATGCTAAGCTGCTGGAACAAGTATTAATTAATTTGCTTACCAATAGTTTGCAGGCTCTGGAAGATGTAGTAAATCCTCAGATTGAATTAAACGCCATCACTCAAGATTCAAAAGTAATTGTAGCCGTAGCAGATAATGGAAAAGGGATTGAGGCAGATAAACTAGATAAAATATTTATTCCTTTCTACTCCACTAAGCCGGCTGGTTCTGGTATTGGCTTGCCAGTTTCCAAGCAGATCATGCACTTACATGGAGGAAATATTAAGGTGCAGTCGCAAACAGGGGTAGGGACAAAGGTGGAATTGCGGTTTCCCATTCAAACAGTAACATTCAGGTAAATTTACTGTATGCCACAAGCATTAAACCTATTAGGCTTCTGAAAACCTAACAGGTTTAATGCTATACTAAAAGCTACGCGTAGTTTTTAGTATATGCCGAATCAAGGTTGTTCTACTTGCCTGCAATCTGTGCTACATGGTGTTTAAGGTGAGCTACATAATCCGTCATGATGAATTCCAGCGTATGAAAAGCGACTGTTCCTTTGCCGGTATCAACGGTGTTCTGTAGTTTTTCCGGTGGAACATTATTCATTACCCGTACCATTTGTAGATTCAGCAGCCGCCAAAGATCTAGTAACTCCCGGGAAGGGGCTTGCTGGTAATTTTGTGCAGCTACCCACTGATCCTGAAAGTAAATCATTTTCTGATTGGGTTCATACTGGCCCACCACCAGCCGCCGGATATTGTTTATGGCACTATCAATCAAATGCCCCAATATTTCCTGTTTAGACCATTTTTCGGGAGTAGGTGTAGCTACCCAGTCTTCTGGTGGTATTTGTTCAAAAGCTTTTACACTTTTATCAATCATGCCTAGAAGTTCGTCTGCTTGTTGCATGGGATTATATTTTCAGGTACTGCTCATCACATCCGCACATTAAATGATTAGCCTATCAATCAATTTTTCCTCTGGTTTCTTTCAGTTTCATAACCATCAGCTGGGCATCTGTTTCGATCCATTGATTGTATTCTTCAATAGCTTGTAGCCGCTCTTTATCCGTAATGTAGCCCTCGTCCACCATCTGCCGGGAACCAGCTACTTTCGACCATATAGCTACTTTATCTTTGAAGCTGGCTTCTCCTTTTTTATATATCTCATTGGCGTTTAGTACCTCAATAGAATGGAAGCCAGCTTCCTGCATATACTCTGCTAAATCTTCAGCTATGTGGTTGTTCATACCGGCATCGGCCCGCCATTTCAGAAATGTCTGGTAAAATGTACGCATGCTTTGAGGCGGTTCTGGTTGCCATTCCAGGGCTTCATGGTTATAATCCAGAATAGAAAGTTGACCTCCTGGTTTTAATAAACTTTTCAGCTTTTGCAAGGCAACTTTGGGATTGCTTAACCATTGCAGCACTCTGGCCGAAACAATCAGATCAAACTTTTCTTCCGGCTCGAAAGTGAACAGGTCGGCATGGTGTAACTCCAGATTAGGAACATGCTTGTAGGTTTCTTTACCGCTGCTGATAAAGGCTTCTGTATGGTCAATGCCTACGACATGGCCCGATGGCCCCACTAATTCTGCTATTCCTTTAGAAATGGCACCTGTGCCGCAACCCACATCCAGTACCCGCATTCCTTCTTTTAGCAGCGGAGGCAGAGTAGCATAATCATTTTGCAGATTACGGGTGTCAAAATGTTTGGCTGTTGCTTTACCGTCTCTTTCAATGTGTTTGTTCATGGAGTTATTGTAAAATGAATGCTGCCAATTTATAGATTCTCTTTTTCTCCTCCTACAGGTCCGTAAAAGAAAACCCAGGTGCTGAAATCGTCTGTAAACTCAACAAAGCGGTGTTCTACACCTGCTGGCACAAACAGAAAATCGCCTGGTTTAAATGGCCATGTGTTACCACCATTCAGAAAGGTGCCGGTTCCAGAGATCACTACATAAATTTCGTCCCGGTCGTGGGGTTTCTGGTGGTCTACTTTATCGGGTTTGTATATTTCCACAGACAAGCTTCCATGGTTGAATACTTCTGTAAATACCTGTCCGCTTTCTTTTAACACCTGTAAGGCAATTTCTGTGGAGAGTTCTTTTTTGTTCATAAGTAGTAGCAGTTCTATTTTGCTGTGAAAGAAAAGAGTAAGAAAATGTGCTGATGTGCAAATTTTAATCTGATAATTACCTGATTCTATAATGCTATTTTATAAAACAAATCTGTTTACCTACTTAACCACAGAGAACACAAAGGAACCATAAAGGGCACAGGCAAAAGAAAATTTGATTTACCTAGGCTCTCTGTTCCTAGTTCTATGCACTTCGCCCATTACTCTGTCCGCAGGTTGTTTACTGGTTTGGTGAGGGCAGCCCGTATAGCTTGATAGCTGATGGTGAAAATAGCTATAGACAAGGCTGCTAATCCGGCAAGCAGGAAGATACCAGGGCTTACTTCGGTGCGGTAGACAAAATCTTCCAGCCATTTTTGCATCAGGTACCAGGCAATGGGTACCGCAATGGCAAAAGAGATAAGCACGAGTCTGACAAAATTCAGGGTGAGCAGGCCAAAAATATTTTGCACAGACGCTCCCAGCACCAGACGTATGCCTATTTCCTTGCTCCGCTGCTCTACCATAAAGGACGATAGCCCGTACAGCCCCAGGCAAGCAACAATAATGGCCAATATGGCAAAACTGCTGAATACACGTCCGGTCCGCTGTACATCGTCGTACATCCGGGCATAGCTTTCGTCTAGAAAAGTGTAGCGGATAGGCTGATAAGGGGCAACCTCTCTCCAGACTTTGTTAACAGATTGCAGTAGCTGCTGCATATCTGAGCCTGCATTGATTTTTACAGATAGAATAGACGGGCTGTTGCCTAAAGCCAGGACTATGGGCTGTATACTATCGCGCAACGATTCAAAATGAAAATCTTCCACCACGCCTATTACATTCCAGGCTTTCCAGTTAAAAACACGTTGGTTCAAGGGGTCTTTTAATCCCAGCTTTCTGACCATTGTCTCATTAATGATAACGGCCTGTGAATCGGAAGCCAGCTGAGGAGAAAAATTCCGGCCTGCCACTAGCTTCATTCCCATCGTTTGCAAATAATTTTCGTCTACCTGCCAGAACTGGGCGCTTACATCTTTGTCAATGTTCTTGCGTCCATCAATCCAGAAGCCATTGCCATTCCGTTTGGTCCCTTTAACAGGCAGGTAATCGCTTATACTTACATGTTTTACCTCCGGCAGGCGTAATAGCTCATTTTTCAAAGTTTTTACTTTGTCTCCTAAGGTATGTGCTCCCTGGATAAGTAGTACCTGGTCTTTATCAAAACCAATTTTCTGGTGGAAAATATAGTTCATCTGCCGGTAGATGACAAAGGTGCCTACAATTAATATAATAGAGGTGGTGAACTGAAAAACGACTAGTACACTTCTGGTAAGCGAGCTTTTGCTGCCCCTGCTGAGTTTGCCTTTCAGTACATCAATAGGTTTGAAAGACGATAGATACAAGGCCGGATAAAATCCTGCCAACAGCCCAATAACTACGGCTGATAAGGCAATGCCTGGCAGCAGCCACCATGCCTGCCAGGGAATAGTTAATGTTTTGGCGGATAAACTGTTAAAATAAGGCAGCAATAGTAAAGCCAGTAAAATACCTGCTACGAAAGAAAGGAAGCTGAATAACATAGATTCGGCCAGGAACTGGTTAATGAGGTTGCCCCGCAGAGAGCCAACCACTTTTCGTACACCTACTTCCTTAGCCCGGTTAGCCGACTTAGCAGTAGAAAGGTTAACGAAATTGATACAGGCAATTACCAATATAAAGGCAGCAATAGCTCCAAAAATATACACAAATCGGATATCGCCATGCGTTAAGCTATCATGTATACCATCCGATTTCAAGTGAATATCGGTTACAGGCTGAAGGTAGAAGCTGGCTTTCGCAAGGATATTTTCCGGATCAGGCACCCCATTTTTTTTCATGCTGGGTAGGTAGTAGCTATCCAGTATACTTAGCAATTTATTCTGTACCTGAGCTGGATCTATTTTTTTCTTAAATAAGATATAGGTATGGTAATTACTGTTGTTCCAGGCAGCTTGTTCACCCTCCCAGAACTCCCGGCCAGTCATCGTGATCAGGAAATCGTAGGACAGGTGGGAATTAGCCGGAAAGTCTTCGATAACACCTCCTACCGTCAATGGAGTTTTTTCGTCATTGTTCAGAATCATTAGCTTGCCTACCGGATTTTCATTGGGGAAGTACTTATCGGCTTTGCTTTTGGAAAGTACAATTGTATTAGGTTTATCCAGCGCATGCTTCCGTTCGCCGTATACCATAGGCACCTGCAAAATATCCAGCAGCGACTGATCGGCGTAGGTAAAGCCTTCTTCATAGGAGTTTTCCTGCACATCTGCCCGGCGGATCTGGTTGCTGCCAGCGCCAAAAAGTTCACTGGGGTTTATGCGGCCGGTTAGTTCTACTTCCGGATAATCCTGCTTCAATACGCCAGCCAAAGGAGCCGGAAACCAAACGTCTCTCTCAATTTCTCCATTATCATTGAACAAACCTACCACCCGGTAAATGCGGTCTTTGTTAGGGTAATGCTGGTCGTAGCTAAGTTCGTCGCGGATAAAAAGCATAATGAGCAAACAGGCGGCAATACCAAGGGCAAAGCCTCCGATCTTGATGGCGGAGTATAATTTGTGCTTGGATAGGTTCCGCCAGGCAATGGTGAAGTAACTGGTAAACATAGGGGTCGTGAAGATTTTTGTAGAGGATGGACGGTTGATATTAGATAATCGGATGTAACTGAATACTTCCCGGAAGTACAAATGCTTAGCTTTCTGCTGGCCTACCTGCTGCACCCGTAAGGAATAGCGTTCATGCAGATCACCCTGGATTTCTTCCAGCAGATGGTCGACACAAACCCATTCCAATATTTTATCTAGCCATTGTGGCGGACGAGGCGGCATATACTTCCTTTATTTACTCATTTTTGAGACTTGTTACCGGATTTACTCTGGATGCCTTAAAGGCCTGCCAGCTAACGGTTAGCAGGGCAATAAGAATAGCGAGTAAACCAGCCACTGCAAAAATGCCGGGGTTAATGGTAATCCGGTAAGCAAAGTCATCCAGCCACTGGTTCATTACATACCAAGAAACAGGTGTGGCAATCAGTACAGCAAATCCTATTAGTTTGATAAAATCTTTTGAGAGCAGCGTAACAATGCTGAAGCCGGAAGCACCCAATACCTTGCGGATACCAATTTCTTTGGTGCGTTGCTGCGCAGTGAAAGAAGCCAGGCCAAATAAACCCAGACAAGCAATAAGGATAGCAAGTCCGGAGAATACGCTGAATAGCCGCCCGAAGTGCAGATCGGCCTGATACTGCTTGTTAAAAGATTCGTCCATTAAACTATATAGAAACGGCCGCTGTGGGGAAAGCTGGTTCCATTGCTTTTCTAAAGCTGTAATAGTAGAGTGAATATTATCTGCCTTAATCCGCAGGGCCAGGCGGCCAAGAGCGCCTTCTGATTTAGGTGCAAAACGTAAGGCCAGGGGTTCTACCCGTTGATGTAGCGAACGGAAATTAAAATCTTTTACCACGCCAATCACAGTACCTTCTCTGCCCCATTGAGAAAACCGCTTACCTATTATTTCTTCCGGGTTGGCATATCCATACAACTTGGCAGCTGCTTCATTCAATATGAGTGACTTTGCGGTATCTGCCGGAAATTCCCGTGAATAAGGTCTTCCGGCGGCCATCTCTATGCCGAAAGTAGGAATAAAATCATAGTCAATTTCATACAATAAAGGCCCATTCTGCAACATGGCTCCTTCCGCCGACTGGATCTCTGTGTGGGCATTCGGAATAAAATCTCCCGGCACTGCCCTGGAAGCGGATACAGAAATAACGGAAGGATGGTTTAGCAGCTCATTTTTAATGACATCTATCTTCTGCTGCACTCCTTGATCATTTCCAAAATTAATTATTAGCATTTGCTCCTTATGGAAACCCAGATCGTGGGAACGTAAGTGCTTGAGCTGGGAAAATACAATGCCCGTTCCGGCAATAAGCGCCATAGAAAGGCTGAACTGAAAAACTACCAGGGCTTTTCTAAGCGCAATACCTTTGTTGGAAGAATGAAAAGCTCCCTTTAGTACTTGCGTTGGCCGGAATTGAGACAGCACCCAGGCCGGATAACTCCCGGCAAGCACCCCCACGATAAGGGCTCCTGCCAGCAATAAAACCAACACTTCCCATGTAAAAAGTATTTCGGAGGAAAAACTTTTGCCAGACAATTCTTCCACAAAAGGCAAGGCAAGTTTAGCCAGTACCCATGAGAACAAGGTAGCCAGTACCGAAAGCAATAAAGATTCAGCCAGAAATTGCTTGATTAGCCCGCTTCGTTGAGCACCCACCACTTTACGTACACCCACTTCTTTGGCCCGCTCCATCGACCTGGCTGTGGATAGGTTCATGAAGTTGATACAGGCAATTACCAGAATAAACAGGGCAATTAAAGAGAATATATACACATTAGATAGATTGCCGGTTACACCAGGCTGGCGGCCTGCTACGGAGTGTAAGTACGCATCGGAGAGCCGTTCAAATGAGATTGTGTAGCCCTTATTGTCATTATGGCGTTTCAGGAATGCCGGTACTTTTGCCTGTAAGGAAGCTATATCGGTTTGAGGTTTCACCAACAGATAGGTGTAAAAATCAACATAGCCCCACCAGTCGAAGATTTCTGCCCGCCACTGCCGGAACGTGGTCATGGAAATAAGTGCATTGAAGGTAAAATGGGAGTTGGAAGGTACATCTTCCATTACACCGGTTACTGTAAATACAACTTGATTTTCTACCCGGAGGGTTTGCCCGAGTGGGTTGGTATCGCCAAAATATTTTTTGGCTGTACTTTCGGTTAATACAATACTGTTAGGAGCTACTAAAGCCGTATTTGGGTTTCCTGCCAGCAGTTTCCAGCTAAATACCTGGAAAGCCGTAGAATCCATAAACAGCAGATTTTCTTCCTGAAACCGTTTTTCACCGTTTTGCAGCAGTAAGCTATTATGACTGGTAAATTGCACTACTTTTTCAATCTCCGGAAAATCGGCAGCCAGCGCAGGACCAACTGGTGCATTTCCCCATACCTGGTATTCTTCAGGGGTTGGCGGAGGCAAGGTTTCGCCATTCTGAGAGTTGCGGAAGGCATGAATTACCCGGTAAATCCGGTCGGCATTTGTGTGATACCCGTCATAGGATAGTTCATGCTGCACATAAAAAGCAATGAGCAGGCAGCAGGTAATTCCTACAGCCAGACCTATAATATTAATAGCTGCATAACTTTTACGCTTAAGCAAGTTCCGGTAAGCAATAGTAAAAAGATGTTTGAGCATATCAGGTTGGAGGAAAGAAGGTGAATTATCAATAGAATTTCGTTTAATTATAGAAGGCCGCAAGTACGCCAGTACTTCTTTATAATATAAACTTCTGGCTTTCTGCCCGCCCAGTTGTTGCACCCGTATGTAATAGCGTTCATGCAAATCACCCTGTACTTCTTCATACAAGTGATCGGCGCAGAGCCATTCTACTAGTTGGTCTAGCCATTTGGGAGGCGGAGCAGGCCGTTGATTCGTCATAGGTTAGTCGTTGTTGGCTATGGAGTATTATTCATTGCGTAAAGACTTTACCGGATTGGCAAGGGCTGCTTTAATGGCCTGAAAACTTACGGTAAGCAGAGTGACCAGCAGGGCACCGGCTCCGGACAAGGCAAAAATCCACCAGGAGAGAGAAATGCGGTAGGTGTAGTTCTGGAGCCAGCCGGAAAGAAAATAATAGGCAATGGGTGCGGCCGTCAGAAAAGCAATACAAACCAGTAAAACAAACTCTCTGGATAACAATCCCCATACGTTTAGTACAGAAGCGCCCAGCACTTTGCGGATACCTATTTCCTTGGTGCGTTGTTCGGCAGTGAAAGAAGCCAGGCCAAATAAGCCCAGGCAAGAAATAAAGATAGCCAGCGTAGCAAACACCGCGGCCAGCTTTCCTATGCGTTCTTCAGCCTGGTATTTGGCGGCAAAGTCTTCGTCAGCAAATTTGTATTCGAAGGGGGTGGCCGGGAAATGTTTTTTAAAAGTAGCTTCGCTTTTTTCCAAGGCTTCTTTCGGACTTACCTGCGGATGAATTTTTACATTGATGAAACCTACCCTGTTGAAAGAGTCTATATAAAAAACAGTGGGTCTTACCGGCTCATAAATCGATTGCATTACCATGTCATTTACTACGCCAATAATGGTATATTCACGCCCGAATGCTTTCACTACTTCTCCAATAGGTTGTTGCAGGCCCATATATTTTACAGCCGCTTCGTTCAGGATAAAGCCGGATGAATCGGTGGCAAAGGCGGTAGAAAAATCACGTCCTTCCCTGATCTTCCAGCTGATTGTTTTTCCGAAATCGTGTGTAATGCCCATGGTAACTACTTCATCCTGCATGTTGGGGTCTTTGCCTTTCCACACGAATCCGCTATTGGTTATCCAGGTATTAGTTACCGGACTCTCCGACTGAGAAATGGCTACGATGGTTCCGGTTTGCAGCAGATTATTACGGAAAGCTGTAAAATTCTTGCGTACTTCGTCGGTTTTAATGGAGATGGAAAACACCCCATCGCGGCTGTACCCAACCGGGCGGTTTTTGGCAAACTCAATTTGTTTGTATACCACCACAGTGCCTACAATCAGGGTTACGGAAACAGTAAACTGCACTACCACCAGTACTTTGCGGGGGAGGGTAGCCAGGCGGCCCATCTGAAACGTACCCTTCAGCACTTTTACCGGGTTAAAAGCCGATAAATACAAGGCCGGATAACTGCCTGCCAGAAAACCTGTAAAACAGGTAAACCCGATACCTGCCATCCAGAAGGAAGGTGCTGTCCAGGCAATGGCTATTTTTTTATCTGCTACCTCATTAAAAGCAGGTAAGAGCAGCCATACCAGTACCACAGCTAAAGTAAATGCCACTAGTGCCACCAGCAAAGATTCACTCATAAACTGGCTAATGAGCTGACTCCGGAGTGAGCCGATGGTTTTGCGGATACCCACTTCTTTGGCTCTTTTCTCCGAACGGGCCGTACTTAAGTTCATAAAATTAATGCAAGCCAGCAGCAGTACAAACATCCCTACTATTCCAAATAGCCAAACATATTCTATACGGCCACCTGCATTTTTGCCGTTTTCAAAATCTGAGTATAAGTGCCAGCGGCTCATGGGGTGTAGAAAAAGCTCTGGCTTAAATCTGGCTCCTTCTTCGGCTGTCACTTTTTTCTTTTTTGCATTTTTAATAATTGCCGAAACTTTGTCCATATCTGCATTGTCTGCAATCTGTACCAGTGTCTGGAACCAGCTGTTTCCCCATCCCACCTTCTGCTCCAGATCGTCACTTCTTACCAGTAGGTCAAAGGGAGCAATAAAGCCCAGGTTAGCAAAATCAGAATTAGCCGGCAGGTCTTCGTATACGCCGGTTACTTTTACATCCATCCGGTGGTCAATTTTCATCAGCTGCCCCAGGGGGCTGGCATCTCCAAAAAATGCCTTTGCCACAGATTCCGAAAGCAGAATAGAATTAGGTTCTTTTAAACCTTCCCTTGTGCCTTCCAGCATATGAAGTGTCAGCATATGGGATATCTGGGGCTCCATAAAGTTGCCGCTTTTTGTCAGCACCTTATCTCCCACTGATAGTAGTCGATCGTTTGTCCAGGAGGCGGTAATCACATAGGTAAAATTATCTCCATAATTTGAGCGGAGTTCTGGTGCCAGTTGCATGGCCTGGCTCCACCAGGTGCGGACTTCTCCATCAAACGTCTGGTTTTGCAGTACCTGTGCAATACGATGGTAGTTGCGGTGGTATTTGTTGTAGGAAGTCTCATCCCACACCCATAAACCAATCAGCATAGCTACTGCCATACCTACAGCAAAACCTCCAATATTAATTAGTGAGTATCCTTTGTTCCGGATAAGGTTCCGGTAAGCGATGGTTAAATAGTTACGTATCATATCTGGATGCAGAAATAAAGGTGAGGAATAACCGGCAGCTTTTTGTGTAATGGTAGAAAGCCGTATATAACTTATTACTTCTCTGATATATAGATTTTTAGCTTTGTCTATGCCCCTGTTTTTTGTCCGCAAATGGAAGCGTTCATGCAGATCGCCTATTACTTCTTCCTGCAGATGGGGGTCACAAAACCATTCTATAAGTTTGTCTCCCCATTTTGGCGGCGTAGGTGGTTGGTCCAGGTTGCTTGCCTTTTTCATACTTGTAGCATTACCGGGCCAGATCTACTTTAGGTAAAGCATGCGGCAGAATTCTGCTCCACAAATTCTCCCGTATGGTACGTACCTGGTGCAGTACCCGGCTGCCTGCTGGTGTTACACTGAACAGCCGTTTTCTGCGGCCGCCCCGCTCAGCCGTTGCCTCCCCCATATAGGAATTTACCAGGCCTTTGTCTTCCAGGCGTTGCAGGGCGGCATGTACCGCACCGGTGGTAATGGTGTTTCCGGTAGCCTTTTCCAAATCTTCTGCAATGGCTACACTATACGCTTTGGGAGTAAGTGCCGCCACCGCAAGCAGCACCACTTCTTCAAATTCACCCAGGTCGCTTCGTCGCATATAACAATGATTGATTGATTCTACAAGTAGGAAGTACAGGTATTACTTCTATTTCGGTATATCAAATGCTTTGCCAGTGCAAAAAACAGGGTTTGGAACCAATAGCATGCATTTTAGCTAAGTAATGTAGAAGATGAAGTGTCCGGAAACGGACAGTGGTTGTATGGAAATGAACAGGGAAGTTGGTGCTAAGATAATTACAATTGGCAATAGGAAGATTTTAGTATCAGCTATTCTAATTGAAGTATAGACTTAATTATAGAAATTTCACCTTACTGCCTTCCTTTTCTTTTGCTTGTCCAAAAGAGGGCAAAGCGTAAGCTTTGAGACAGCTTGTATGGCTGTAACAAAAGAAAAATATAGTACCAACAGAGCTTATTTTACCCTTGAAATGCCTATCCCGTATATCTCCGGCTTACCCACAGGCTAAAATAAGCCACGCTGTTGCTGCACCGACAACCGCATAGGTGGTAGATGTAAATGTGAGATAAAAGACAAAAATGAAATTCCATGGCTCAAATGGATGTGTAAGCCTCTTAGTAGAAGAAAGGGATGGGAAGGGCAATAAAAAAGGATTAAAAGAATTTTTCTCTAGCCTAAGCTCCTTTCCAAATCCTTTTAATCCTGATAAGCTAAATTCACTATTTCTAATGATTTTTAGCAAATATGAGAAAGTATACGTAAGTGGAAAGGAAAAGTTACAAACAATGTATACAGTTTTTCATTTTTTTATCTTTTTAATCAAATTTTTGTAACAGGCTTCCGTATATGGGGTTATTCTTGTTATAAATCTTCTTACGCTGGTGCATACGTCTCCTCTGATAACTATCCAAGCTATTACAAAAAGTTTTAAAGGTGTAAAAGCCGTAGATAACCTGACTCTTTCGGTTGGGTATAATGAATATGTGGCTTTACTGGGTCCTAACGGGGCTGGCAAAACCACCCTGGTAGAAATGATTGAGGGCTTGCAAAAACCAGATAGTGGAAGTATTACCATACAAGGCAAAACCTGGCAGAAAGATGCTGCCTTTCTGCGTACTATTATGGGAATATCTCTGCAGGAGACAAAGTTTACTGATAAAATGACCGTAAGCGAAGTTCTGGATTTGTTTGGTAGTTTTTACAAGTTAGGCAAGAAGGTTACCAGGCAAATTCTGCAAACCATCCGCCTGGAAGAGAAAGCGAAAGCATATGTGGTAACCCTTTCTGGCGGCCAACGGCAAAAACTGGCATTAGGTGTAGCTATGCTAAATAATCCCCAACTCTTATTATTAGATGAACCTACTACCGGCCTTGACCCCAATGCCCGCCGGGAAATATGGGATATTCTGATGCAGTTAAAAAAAGAAAGAGGCACTTCCATGATTCTGACGACACACTATATGGAAGAAGCAGCCTATTTATGCGACCGGATTGTCATTATTGACAAAGGCAAAATTCTGGCGGACGATACCTTAGCTACGCTGCTGACTAGCTATGATCCTGGAGAAGTAATTGCCTTTCAGGTAAGTAGCCCACTAGCAACCAATAGTTTGTATGAGATAAGGGGTGTAAAGGATGTTCATTGGATAGAAGAAGGAGTAAAAGGGATGTTAACCGTGGAAAGTATTACACATACATTGCCTGTACTGCTCAATCTCGTAGAAAGCAGCGGAAATACCATTACTTCCTTTGAGAGCCGTAAAAAAACCTTAGATGATTTATTCAGAACGATGACAGGAAGGAGCTTGCATGAATAATTCATTTATCAATCTGGTGACCTTACAGATTAAAGAGTTTTACCGGGAGCCAGAGGTACTTTTTTGGTCGGTGCTGTTTCCACTGGCTTTGTCGGCAATATTAGGGTTTGCTTTTTCGCAACAAGGGGTAAAAGAAAGCAGTGTAGCCATTATTGAAAATACCTTTACACCTATTCATGCAGGTATTGCCCGTTTGCAAAGCCAGTCTTTTGATTCAGTAAGTAATCGGCAAATAACCTTACTTGTGGCTCAGCCAGAGCAGGCTTTTCTCAAGTTGAAAAGGGGAGAAGTAGTCATGGTGGTAGAACCGGCAGCAAACAATAATCTAATTTATCATTTCGACCCAGCCAATGAAGAAGCCAATTTGCAATACTTATTGCTGGAGAAAAAACTGCATTCACCTCCGGCTGGTGCTTCTACGGTAAGAGCCGTATCTACCCCGGGTAGCCGTTATATTGATTTCCTTATTCCGGGAATGATTGCCTTTGGCTTAATGAACTCCTGTATATGGGGCATTGGGTGGAATTTAATAGAACTGCGTATTAAAAAGCTGCTGCGCCGCATGGTGGCTACTCCCATGAGCAAATCAGAATTTCTGTTAGCCCAATTCACTACCAGGCTACTAATTACTTTTTTTGAAAATATACTGTTGGTTCTGCTAGCCTACCTGGTTTTTGACTTGCAAATACAAGGCAGCTTATTGAATGTGATTCTGTTGTTTCTTGCCGGTAATATTGCTTTCGGAGGAATTGCCATACTCATAGCCTCCCGGCCGGAGCGGAATCAGGTAGGTAGTGGAATTATCAATTTTGTTACTCTGGCTATGACTATTTTGTCGGGGGTATTTTTTAGCTATACTAATTTCCCGGAGTGGGCCGTAAAAATAATCCGGTATGTGCCCTTAACCCTGCTGGCAGACGGCTTGCGCAGTGTATTTAATGAAGCAGCCGATTTTCCGCAAATAGCCTTGCAAGTAGTGTTACTTCTTGGCTATGGAATAATATCGTTTATTATTGGCTTGCGGGTATTTAAGTGGTATTAAGTATTGGTATCGGTCAGAGGTCAATAGATAATAGCCAGTTGTAGTGCTAAAAATAAAGATATCTGTAGTAGATAGAAGTAATCAATGGGGGTAAACCTGTTAGGTCTCCAAAACTTAACAAGTTTACTCTCTGATGAGTACTATACATGAGTATTCAACACCCTCAATAAACGGTGACATTTTACTTCACCCAGTCAATGCCTTTTTTCAGGAGTTGTAAGGTTTGTTCTTCTTTGCTTCTGGGTTGCACCTGATGATTGTAGTGCCATTGGGCTTGAGGGGGCAAACTCATCAGGATAGATTCTGTGCGGCCTTCTGTGTCCAGGCCAAATTTGGTGCCTTTGTCGTATACCAGATTAAACTCTACATAGCGGCCACGGCGTACCAGTTGCCATTCTTTTTCGTGGGGGCCAAAAGGTAATTGAGCATTTTTCTGCATAAAATAAGTGTACACCGGCGCAAAAGTTTCCCCAACAGATTGTACAAAAGCAAAAAGTTGCTCTTTGGTTACGTCTTCTGTCGCAGAAAGCCGGTCGAAGAAAATGCCGCCAATGCCCCGGGTTTCCTGCCGGTGTTTAATATAAAAATAATCGTCTGCCCATTGTTTAAATCTGGGGTAGTACGTAGGATGATGTTTGTCGCAGGCTTGCTTTATCTGCGTATGGAAATAGCTGGCATCTGCTTCATTTACATAATGGGGAGTAAGATCAATGCCGCCACCAAACCAGTAGGTGCCATTGCTCATTTCAAAATACCGCACATTCATATGAATAATGGGTACCATGGGGTTGTAGGGATGCATCACAATAGAAACACCAGTGGCATAAAAGTCGGCTTCCTCGAGTTTCAAAGCAGTTAATATATTCTGGGGTGTTTGCCCATGAACAGCCGAGAAAAGTACTCCTCCTTTTTCTATAATAGTGCCTTTCTGAATAATCCTGGTTCTGCCGCCACCCCCGGCAGGCCGCTCCCATAGATCTTCCGCAAATGTGGCTTTGCCATCTGTCTGTTCGATAGCATGGCATATACGGTCCTGCAATCCTTGAAACCATTGCGTTATTTCTTCTTTGTGCATAGTATCTTTATACTTAACTACCAAATTAGCTGTTATTCATTGTTCTATACCTGTAGCCGATTTGGTGCATTTTTATTTACTTGCAACAAAAGTACGATATTTTAGATGGTAAGGCTATAAATACGATACGCTCAAATCATAAAACAATTATACACCTATGAACAAACCACAAGAAAATGAATATGCCCAAAGCCCCTATACAAGCCGGTACATTAATTTAGTAGAAGGAAATGATGTGTTGGCGCAGCTAAGAAAAGGGATGAATGAAGTAACCGTGTTATTTACTTCGCTGACTCCAGAACAACTCCACTACCGCTATGCACCCGGAAAATGGTCTTTGCTGGAATTGCTGCGGCACATGGTAGATACCGAACGGGTGATGAGTTACCGGGCTTTGTGTATTGCCAGAGGCGAAAAACAAGCCTTGCCGGGTTTCGATGAAAATATATATGCCCAGCATGCTGCAAGCACTATCGGCTCTTTTGCCGATGTATTGAAAGAATACCAGTTGATTAGAGAAGCCAATTTGCTTTTGTTTAATAGTTTTACCGAAGAAAGCTTATCTCAACTAGGGAATGCCAATGGAAAAGATATTTCTGCCAGGGCTATTCTATTTGTCATTGCCGGCCACGAGCAGCACCACCTGAATGTGATCCGGGAAAAATATCTGGGAAATGTATAATGACTACTGACCAATGACTATTGAGCTATGCCTAAAATAAGAGATATTACAAACTATTTGGAACACTGGGCTCCGGTTACCTACCAGGAAAGCTACGACAATGCCGGACTAATTACTGGCAGCCCCGAATGGGAGGTAAAAGGAGTGCTGATCAGCCTGGATGCTACGGAGGCTGTAGTAGAAGAAGCTATTAATCAATCGTGTAACCTGGTTATTGCTCACCATCCTATTGTGTTTAAAGGGTTGAAAAAGCTAACAGGTGCAACGTATGTAGAACGGACGGTGCTGAAAGCTATAAAAAATGATATTGCCATTTATGCGATTCATACCAACCTGGATAATGTAAAGGGCGGAGTAAATTTTAAGATAGCCCAAAAACTAGGATTAGAAAAAGTCCGTATTCTGTCTCCCAAGAAACAGCTATTGCAAAAACTGGTAACTTTTATTCCGGTTGAAAATACCACCCAGGTATTGAATGCCTTGTATGAAGCAGGGGCCGGAAATATTGGAAATTATTCCGGGTGCAGTTTCCGTACGGCCGGAACCGGAACCTTCACACCCAATGAAGAAGCCAATCCGCATATTGGGAACCAGCATAAACCAGAAGAGGTGCAGGAGGAACGGGTAGAAGTAATTATGCCGGCTTATCTTTCCGGAAGGGTGTTAGCAGCTTTAAGGCAAGCACATCCGTATGAAGAAGTGGCGTATTATCTCTCTTCGCTGGAAAATGCCTACCAGGATGTGGGTTCCGGTGCCATCGGCGAACTGCCGCAGCCGATGGAGGAGAAAGCATTTTTATCCTATCTGAAAACTCAAATGCAGCTGAATTGCATTAAATATACAAGTCTGCGCAACAAACCAATACAAAAGATTGCTATCTGTGGGGGAGCCGGTATTTTTTTATTGCCAGATGCCATCCGGCAAAATGCCGATGTTTTTATTACAGCAGATGTAAAGTATCATGAGTTTTTTGATGCTGATGCAAAAATTATTCTGGCAGATATTGGGCACTATGAAAGTGAAGTATTTACAAAAGAATTGATTCATACGTATTTGTCCCAAAAATTTACTAATATTGCACTCATTTTGTCAAAAATCATAACCAATCCTATCTTTTACCTTTGAACTCAATGGAAAGAACAGTAGCACAGAAACTTGAGGCTTTGCTCACCCTGCAACAGATAGATTCCAAATTAGACGCCATTCAGAAAGTACGTGGCGACCTTCCGGAGGAAGTAATGGATCTGGAAGACGAAATAGCAGGCTACGAAACCAGGGTCGGAAAATTTGAAAAGGATATTGCTGTTCTGGAGGAGGAAATAAACCGGAATAAGCAAGCCAAAAAAGAAGCCGAAAAGCTGATAAATAAATACAAAGATCAGCAAATGAATGTGCGGAACAACCGCGAATACGATGCCATTACCAAAGAGATAGAATTGCAAACACTGGAAATGGAACTGGCCGACAAGCGGATTAATGAAGCCAACGCAAAAATAGCCCGTAAGCAGGATGAGATTAAAAATACACAAGGTATACTTTCTGAACGAAAAAAAGATTTAAATACCAAGAATACCGAACTGAAAGCGCTTGTGTCGGAGAGCGAAGAGGATGAAAATAAGCTGAGGGAAGAACGGGAAAAGCAAATACAGCACATTGAAGACCGGTTATTGAAATCATATGACAAAATCAGAAGCAATGCGTTGAACGGCCTGGCAGTAGTGATGGTAAAAAGAGGAGCTTGTGGCGGATGTTTCAATACGGTTCCTCCGCAACGTCAGGCTGATATCCGCGATAAGAAAAAGATTATTGTATGCGAACACTGCGGACGTATCTTTGCCGATGTAGAAGATGTAGTGATAGTGGAGAAAGAAAAAAGCAGAAGATAAAATTCGGTAACTAGTATCTGTGCTGCACTTATAAAATTATATAAGCCTGCCCATTAGTTGGCAGGCTTTTTTGTTTCCCAGGCTTCTCTTTCCAGTTTCCATAACATCAGATCTTCTTTCCGGTCAACTTGTTTAAATCCATTTTTTGAAAGTACTTTCTGGGAAGCTACATTATCTGCTTTGGTTTCGGCAATAATACTTTTGGCATCCGGGTTTTTGAACACCCACTGAATAAGTGCCTGTAAGCTTTCGGTAGCAAATCCCTGATTATGGTAGTTTTTATCAAGCCCATATCCGACCATCACCTGACCCTGTTTGTCTGGTGCACCTGTTAGCCCAATTCCGCCAATGGATACATTTTTTTCTTTCAACACCATCTCCCAATTCGTGAACCACGGATAATTTTCTTCATTCTGGCTTACTTTTACTATCCAGAAATCAATGGCATCGGCAATTTCTGCCTGTATAGGTGGGTCTATGACTTGCTGTGAAATAGCCAGGTTTAAATTTTTTTCCATGGCGGCTCTGTCTTCTTTCAACAGCAGTAAGTTTTGCAAATTGAGTGGAATAAGCCGGAGCCTTTGGGTATGTATCTCAAACATATTCAATATTTCAAGCTAATATGAAAAAATAAACTGAGCGTAAAAACAAAAGCCCTACATTTCTGTAAGGCTCTGTAAATAGAAATATTTACGGATATTAATCTTCTTCGTCACAATACTCATCAAACACTTCAATCAGATGGCTGGCAATCATTTGTGCATTACGGCCTTCAATATGGTGCCGTTCAATGAAGTGTACCAGTTCTCCATCTTTAAATAAGGCAATAGACGGAGAAGAAGGCGGGTAAGGCAACATATAATCTCTGGCAGTTTGTACAGCTTCTTTGTCTACACCAGCAAAAACTGTTACCAGACGGTCCGGATGTGCATCACTGTTCTGAAGGGCCATTTTTATACCTGGACGGGCAGCACCAGCTGCACAACCGCATACAGAGTTTACTACAACCAGTGTAGTACCTGTGGTTTCATCCAATACTTGTTTTACCTCATCGGCAGTTCTTAATTCCCGGAAACCAGCAACCGTTAAGTCCTGGCGCATGGGAGCAACTAATTGTTCGGGGTACATAGGTGTATAATTTGAAAATTGAATAATTTGAAAATGTGCTGAATAACTACTGGCAATGCGCCGACTGATAATTCACTTGTTTACATAAAGCCTAATTCTAGTTTGGCTACTTCCGACATCATGTCCTGGGTATAGGGCGGGTCGAAGGTTAGTTCTACGTTTACATCGCCTACTCCCTCAATAGCCCGAATTTTCTCTTCTACCTCCCCTGGAATGGTTCCGGCAGACGGGCAGGCAGGCGAAGTTAAGGTCATTAAGATATATACATTATTCACTGGGTAAATTTTAATGTCATAGATCAGGCCCAGTTCATAAATATCTACCGGAATTTCGGGATCATAAACCATTTTTATGGCATCCATTACTTTGTCCCGTAGTTCTGCTTCTGTCATCATTCGTTTAACGTTTTGGGTTAGAGCTAGTCAATAGAGAATAAACTCTATACATTTATTTTACTTCTTGTTTTGCCTGAAAAGCTATGCCGTAGAGCTTCATCTGTTTCACCATAGAAGCCAACCCATTGGAACGGGTTTGGGCCAGATGTTGGCTCATGCCAATTTTATCTATAAAATATAAAGTAGCTTTGGCTATATCTTCCGGCTTCTGGCCAGACAAAACCCGGATCAGTAAACCAATTAAGCCTTTTACAATTACTGCATCACTATCTCCTTCAAACAAAAGTTTGTCGCCATCCATATGCGCATGCAACCATACCTGCGACTGGCAACCTTTTATTTTATTCTCTTCCGTTTTATATTCTGAAGATAAGGGAGGAAGTTTTTTGCCTATATCAATAATGTACTCATATTTATCGGTCCAATCATCGAATAGAGCAAATTCCTCTATTATCTCGTCTTGTATCTGGTTTATGGTCATTAGTTAATTCTTTTACCTGAACATCTTTACTACTCTATGTAGGCCTTTCACCAGTTTATCTATTTCCTCTTTTGTATTATACATGGCAAAGGAAGCCCGTGTGGTGCCAGGAATACCAAACCGCTGCATTAACGGTTGTGTACAGTGGTGGCCTGTGCGTACAGCTATTCCCTGTGTATCCAGTATAATTCCAATGTCTTGATGATGAACGCCTTCTACCACAAAAGAAACAATGCTTATTTTCTCTTTGGCCGTACCTACTATGCGTAAACCATTTATTTCCTGTAAAGATTCCGTTGCATAGGTTAGTAATTCATGTTCATACTCGGCAGCTACCGGTTTGCTAATTTCATTCACATATTCCAGAGCCTTTTTAAAAGCCACTGTATCGGCAATATTGGGTGTACCTGCTTCAAATTTATAGGGCAATTCGTTGTAGGTCGTTTTTTCAAAAGATACCTCTTTTATCATTTCACCACCACCTTGATAGGGAGGCATAGAATCCAGTAATTCTCTCTTGCCATATAATACACCTATACCAGTAGGTCCATACAGTTTATGGGAGGAAAAAGCATAAAAATCGCAGTTCAGTTCCTGCACATTAATATCTAAATGAGCGGACGCCTGTGCACCATCTATCAGTACTCTGGCGCCAAACGCATGCGCCCGGTCTATGATTTCTTTAACTGGGTTAATCGTACCTAAACTGTTAGATACATAAACGGCTGCTACGAGTTTGGTACGTTCGGAGAGCAGTTTCTCGTATTCTTCCAGAATAATTTCGCCTGCATCATTAATAGGGATAACTTTCAGCGTAGCACCTTTTTCTTCGCACAGCATTTGCCAGGGAACAATATTGGAATGATGCTCCATGGTGGTAATAATTACTTCATCGCCAGCTTTTACCTGCTGACGGCCAAAGGTAGCAGCAACCAGATTGATGCTTTCTGTAGTACCACGGGTAAAAATTATTTCATCTGTAGAGGATGCATTAATAAACTTACGCACCATTTCCCTGGTGCCTTCATACTCGGCAGTAGCTTTCTCGGCTAAAGTATGAATACCCCGGTGAATGTTGGCGTTGAACTCCTGGTAATATTCACTGATGGCTTGTATAACCGATTGAGGTTTCTGGGTAGTGGCTGCATTATCGAAATATACCAGTGGTTTGCCATGAATGGTCTGGTTGAGAATAGGAAAATCCTTCCGTATTTCCAGTACATCAAATACTTTGTACATCGTGTTGCAAGTTTAGGTGTTGGTAGTATTGCCTCTAAATCCCCTAAAGAGACTTTTTATAGCACCTTTAGGGGATTTAGGGGTACTTATGTTCTGAACAAAAAATACCAGAAAACTATTCAGTTAAGCGGCTGGTAATCGCATTTTCTATGTAATGCCGTACTGGTTCTATTTTAATCTGATTCACTACATCGGCTGCAAAGGCATGCATTAGCAGGGCTTTGGCTTTTTCCAGACTTATTCCTCGAGAGCGCAAGTAAAAGAGCATATCGTTATCCAACTGACCAGTAGTAGCCCCATGCGAGCATTTTACATCATCTGCAAAAATTTCCAGCTGCGGCTTTGTATTCATCGAAGCTTCTTTGGAAAGCAGGATATTTCTATTTGACTGGAAAGCATTGGTTTTCTGGGCATCTTGCCGCACAAAAATCTTCCCATTAAACACACCGGTAGATTTGCCATCTAATATACCCTTGTACAATTCATTGCTATAGGAATGTGGCTTGGCATGGTCTACCAGACTATGGTTATCTATATGGGTTTTGCCAGTTGGCATATACAAACCATATAAGTTAGCTTCACAATTCTGATCATCCAGTACAATATTCAAATCGTTGCGTACAATAGCTCCGTTCAATGAAATAGTCACTGAGAAAAACTTGCTATCCCTTACCTGGTATACTTGCGTAGTGCCAATGTTGTAGGCTTCGCTTCCTTCATTCTGAATTTTGATATGCTCCAGGCTGGCATTCTCTTGTATAACAATCTCTGTAACCGTATTAGCAAAACTGGTTCCTTCTCCTTTGGTCAGATACACTTCTACTACACTCGCCTGACTATTTTTACCAGTTACCAGCAGATTGCGGGGCATAGACACTGGTTTGCCTACACTGGTATCTGCTATATGATAAATAATAACCGGCTTTTCTACGATCTTATTATTCGGTACATAGATAAAACTGCCTTTTTGTGCAAAAGCTGTGTTTAGCGCAACAAAAGCATTGGTATTATACGCCGCAAATTTGGCAAAGTAGGAATCTATTACAGAAGCATGCGTAGTATAGGCTTCCGTAAAGTCTTTAATGATAATATCTTGTGAAGGACTTACTATTTTGGACAAACCGACCTGGTATATACCATTTACAAATATAAGGATGTTCGCCTCTGCATCCGGTATAAGTAAATCCTGAACATCATAAACTGATGTAGAAACGCCATTATTAGTAGGAGCAAAGTCAAAATCCTGTTTCAACAGCCCTTTTATATCGGTATATTTCCACTCTTCGTGTTTGGTGGTAGGAAAACCCAACCGGTCAAATTGCTCAAGGGCATCTTTCCGGAGGGTATGTATGGGGGAGGAGATGCTACCATTTAATTCCTTTTCGAATTGAGAAAAGCTGGAAAGCAGTCTTGATTTAAGATCTGTGGTATATGTGGTAGTTTCGTTCATGATTATCTGGTTAAAAAAAATTCCTTGAATAAGGCCACTTCTTTTAATTCTTGTTCTCTATAGTAATCGAATAGTTTTTCCCCCACCTGCGAACGTAAAGCTGAAATGCCAACATCAATTAACCGCAATCCGGTAAAGGTGAGAAAAATATTATCAAAAGCTAGCCCTAATGCATCCGATGGCCTTTTTATATCCCTGTGAGCAAAGCCGGCTTTGTGAAGTTCTTTTAGTTCATCCTCAAAAACATCTAGCCACAACTCTCGTTTCTCTAATTCAAAAGCACGGAAATCTACCGGGTATAATCTCTCCATCACCAGCATTTCTGCTTTCTTCTCTTCATCAAAATCAAGTCTGATAAACTTAACTACTAGTCCATTAACCCGGTTAGCAAACTTCATTTTCTCTGCCTCTGAACCAATATCCGAGCGGGTATCTTCATCAAACAATTTGGCTACTTCCACTTCAGAAAGTGCAATAACTGTGTTATGGATACCAGAAGATAACGTTTTCGGATACCGGGAGAAGTTGTTCATAAATTAGTCTTTCGTATGTAGTCTCTGGTTGCTGAAAGTAAAGCTGAGCATACTTTCTAACTGTTTACATGTAAACCGTAATTTTCTGCCCCAAAGACCGGAAGCAAGTTACTGAAGACTGTAGTTACGCAGATACTTCATCTTTAATCCAGTCGTATCCTTTTTCTTCCAACTCCAGAGCCAGTTCTTTGGGACCTGATTTTACGATCCGGCCCTGATATAACACATGCACAAAATCCGGAATAATATAATCCAGTAAACGCTGATAGTGAGTTACTACTACGGTAGCATTGTCTTTTGTGCGGAGTTTGTTTACACCCTCTGCTACAATACGCAACGCATCTATATCCAGACCAGAATCTGTTTCGTCGAGAATCGCCAGTTTGGGTTCCAGCATAGCCATCTGGAAAATTTCATTCCGCTTCTTTTCTCCACCGGAAAACCCTTCGTTCAGTGAACGGCTCAGTAAAGCCTGGTTAATTTCTACCAGCTTCATCTTTTCTTTCATTCGGGTCAGAAACTGCACTGCATCCAGCGGTTCTTGGCCGCGAGCCTTTCTTACTTCGTTTACGGCTGTTTTTAAAAAGTTGGTAGTACTTACACCTGGTATCTCAATAGGATACTGAAAAGCTAAAAATATACCTTCTCTGGCACGTTCTTCCGGCGAAAGTTCCAGCAGGTCTTTGCCATAAAATAATACTTCTCCTCCGGTAACTTCATAATCTTCGCGGCCTGCCAGTACAGATGCCAGGGTACTTTTGCCTGATCCGTTCGGACCCATAATGGCATGTACTTCGCCCGCTTTTACTTCCAGATTCAAGCCTTTCAAAATCTGCTTATCTCCAATATTGGCTTGAAGGTTTTTTATTGATAACATATTTGGTATAGGTTAAGTAGATAGTGAGAATTATATATTTACTAAAAGACCTCACTAATGAGGCCTTCATTTAATGCTATGTGTTTTATTTTAACCAACGCTTCCTTCAAGACTAATGGCAAGTAGTTTTTGTGCTTCTACTGCAAATTCCATAGGTAGCTGGTTTAATACCTCTTTGGCATAGCCATTTACAATTAAGGCTACAGCCGTTTCGGTATCTATACCCCGCTGATTACAGTAAAATATTTGATCTTCACCAATCTTAGAAGTAGTGGCTTCATGTTCTACCTGGGCAGTCGGGTTGTCTACTTCTATATAAGGAAACGTATGGGCTCCGCAACGGTCGCCCATCAGCAGGGAATCGCATTGAGAGAAGTTACGTGCATTTTCTGCCCGGCGTAATACCCTTACTAAGCCTCTATAGGAATTCTGGCTTTTGCCTGCAGAAATACCTTTAGATACGATCCGGCTCTTGGTATTTTTACCAATGTGAATCATTTTAGTGCCTGTATCGGCTTGCTGGTAATTGTTAGTAACAGCTACTGAGTAGAATTCACCTACCGAATAATCTCCTTTCAAAATTACAGACGGGTATTTCCAGGTAATAGCCGAACCAGTTTCTACCTGAGTCCAGGAGATTTTAGAATAATCACCCAAACAAATGCCCCGCTTTGTTACAAAGTTATAAATACCGCCTTTGCCTTCCTTACTGCCAGGATACCAGTTTTGTACAGTAGAATATTTTACTTCTGCTTTTTCGTGTGCAATAATTTCCACGACAGCGGCATGCAACTGGTTTTCGTCCCGCATAGGAGCCGTACACCCTTCCAGGTAACTTACATAACTGCCTTCATCTGCTACAATCAACGTCCGTTCAAACTGGCCGGTGTTGGCTGCATTAATCCGGAAATAGGTAGAAAGCTCCATCGGGCAGCGTACTCCTTTAGGAATGTAGCAAAAAGAGCCGTCGCTAAATACTGCAGAATTAAGTGCAGCAAAATAATTATCACTGGCTGGTACAACCGAGCCAATATATTTTTTTACCAGTTCCGGATGATTTTCTACGGCCTCACTCATCGAGCAAAAGATAATACCTAGCTCGCCTAGTTTCTTTTTAAAAGTAGTAGCAATAGACACACTATCTATTACCGCATCTACCGCTACACCAGTAAGGCGTTTTTGCTCATCCAGAGAGATACCCAGTTTTTCAAAAGTGGCCCGTAACTCAGGATCTATCTCATCGAGGCTATTAGGTTTGATTTTTTGCTTGGGAGCAGAATAATAAATAACATCCTGATAGTTTATTTCCGGGTAGGTTACATTAGGCCATCTAGGCTCTTTCAGGGTAAGCCAATGACGGTATGCTTTCAGCCGCCAGTCAAGCATCCATTGAGGCTCTTTTTTCTTCTCAGAAATAAATCTAATAATATCTTCGCTTAACCCTTTTGGAGCCTCATCTGCTTCAATCTTGGTTTCAAAGCCGTATTTATATTCAGATTGCGTAATGTTCTCCAGTATTTGAGTGTCTTTGCTCATATCAATAACTCGTTATTTAGATTCATTCTTAACTACAAAGCTATAACAATATTTGTTTTAAAAAGCTCACCAATTTGCAAAATATTTTCATAAATCTCTTCCAACCCTAGAAAATAACCCCGAGATGAGATACTAAAAAGCTTCATTTACGGGCAAAAGGGATAGAGCGGTTAATACTTTCTTCCAAAGAAATAAATGTCTCCGTTCGCTGTATTCCGCTGACTTTCTGTATTTTATCATGCAAAACCTCGCGTAGGTGCTGCGTGTCGCGGCATATGATTTTGGCAAAGATACTATAGTTCCCGGTAGTATAATTAGCACTAACCACTTCTGGTATTTTTTCCAGTTCTTTAGATACCTCTGCATACAAAGAGCTTTTATCCAGATATATACCCAGGTAAGCACTGATATCCCAACCCAGTTTCGCATAATCAATAATAAGCTGTGAACCTTTTACAATACCCATTTCAATCATTTTTCGCATGCGTACATGCACGGTACCTCCGGAAACAAAAACTTTTTTACCTATTTCGGTATAGGGCATATTAGCATCCTGCATTAGCAGGGCTAGGATTTGTAAATCGGTATTGTCAATTTCTAAATTTTTATCCATTTTATAAATAAGGTTTTATAAAAATTTAAATTTTACGGCAAATAAATTGTAAATATTATAAATTTTAAGAAATTTTACTACCAAATTTGCAAAATAACGTAAGTAGTGTTAGTTTTGTATAACAATAAAGCAGAAGATATAATGTAGGATGATGAAATTGGCAGCCATGCCCTCCTGTCTCGGGGGTGGGGATAACGGGATAAACGTAGCTTAACGGGTTGACCACTAAAGTTAAATTGTGAGCTATGGCTAACCGCTCCGTGGAGGTTCGAAGCCTTCTCCTACAGCCAAACAAGATTAATTCATTTGGTTTTTAGTTTGTTGATGAAGTAAGGTGCGCACCGGAGTGGTTAACCGGTGCGTTTTTTTATGCACTAATTTTACTAGTACGATATAGTAAAATAACAGAGGGGAGCTTTTAAGTTCCCCTCTGTTATGATATGCGTTTGGTTTATAATGTTACGTAACTTTGCTCATTCTAATACTCCTGCTCTAATATTAACTTACCCTCATCGTCAAAGAATTTCCATTTTCCTTTCTCGGCATCATTGGCATAGGGGCCTTCACCGGCTAGTTTTCCATTCGCATGATATAGTTTCCAGATGCCTTCTTTTTTGCCGTTTGTATAGTTTCCTTCCTGCATTAGCTTGCCATCGTCGTAGAAGCATTGCCAGTGTCCGGCCTTCAGGTTGTTTTTCAGTTCACCTTTGCAATTTTCTGTGAGTAATGGTTTAGCAGAGGTAGCAGGAGACCCGTGTAGAAGAAACAAAAGAGTTAATAAGGTAAACATATAACTTAACAATTAATGGGTATACTACAGATATAGCTATATTGCACATAGTAAATGTTGGTAACTGTTTTTAAAGATTATATGTAGCAGAGTTAATAAAAAAGGGTACTAAAATGTGTAAGAAAGTGTCCGTTTTGGGGCAGTGAGTGTACGGTTCCGTACAGTAGTATTACAAAAATTATTGCCGGGACAAATAAGAAATAGTCTGTAAAATTCAGTAAATGAATGTATTAAAAATATTAGCTTAACAGATAAGCCATAAAAAATCCCGGCTTATATAAACCGGGATTTTTTCAATAACACATATATTATTTTAACCTTAAACCTGATCTTACTTAAACAATTACTGTTCCAGGATTCCATAAATCAGAATAAAATTATAAAAACTTTATATATTTATTGTAAATGTACAATTTTTATGATTGGATATATTACATTTGCCATAGGCTAAATACCCTATTTACGTGATCTTACAAGTCATATTTATTGTGTTATCCATATCAAGTAAATTTAGCTTTTGTTGAAAAAGTTATAGTGTGAATAGTTGTTCCCTGCAGACGACTTTGTAAAGAAGATCAACATTCTATGAAGTAGCTGTTATCTAACATATTGAAAGCCATGAACCCTATATTTGATCGTATACGAAAAGCAAGCCGCACCATACCTTTATTATCTCTACCTACAATAAACCAAGTGCTCGTAGATGTAGCGGATACAGCTGAGTCGGCTATAGAAATTCTTTTAGCAGAGAATAAAAAAGACCTGGCTGTTATGGCTTTGCAAGATGCTAAATACGACCGGTTAAAACTTACACCAGAACGAATTAAGAGCATAGCTTCAGATATCCGGCAGGTAGCCAGCTTACCCTATCCGGTAGGGAAGACATTACTTACACGTACTTTGCCAAATGGGCTAGAGCTTTCTAAAGTTACGGTTCCTCTAGGCGTAATTGGTATTGTGTATGAAGCCAGGCCTAATGTTACTTTCGATGTTTTCGCTTTATGCCTGAAATCCGGAAATGCTTGTTTATTAAAAGGCGGAAGTGATGCAGCCAATTCAAATAGAGCTATAGTTACTTTAATTCAAAGTGTGCTTCAAAAACATAACCTAAACAATGACATTGTACATCTTTTGCCTCCAGATCGGTCTGCTATAGAAGAAATGCTGCAAGCAGTCGGCTACGTAGATGTAATTATTCCCCGTGGTGGCCAGTCATTAATTAATTATGTACGGACTCACTCCAAAGTGCCGGTTATTGAAACAGGTGCTGGCATTGTGCATACTTATTTTGATGCAAGTGGCGATAAGGCTATAGGCCAGAGTATTATCCATAATGCTAAAACCCGCAGGGTGAGTGTATGCAACGCTCTGGATTGTCTGCTTATCCATCAAAGCAGGTTAGCAGATATAGCTTATTTACTTGCTCCATTGGCTAGTAAAGAAGTGCAGGTGTTTGCCGACGAACCAGCTTACCGGCAGCTGGAAGGCCATTATCCTCAGGCCTTACTTGCTAGGGCACAACCAGAACACTACGGAACAGAATTTCTATCATTAAAAATGGCTGTTAAGACTGTTGCTACTTTAGAGGATGCACTGGATCATATAGCTACCTACAGCTCCAAACACAGCGAAGCGGTTATTGCCCAATCGTCGGAAGTAATAGAAAAATTCTTAACAGTAGTTGATGCCGCTGCCGTATATGTGAATAGCTCAACAGCTTTTACAGATGGTGCACAGTTTGGCTTGGGAGCTGAAATTGGTATCAGTACCCAAAAACTGCATGCCCGTGGGCCAATGGCTTTAGAAGAGTTAACTAGCTACAAATGGATTATCCGGGGAAGTGGCCAGGTCCGCAGTAGCTAAATGTGAAGTAACTGCATGTTCTGTAAGCATAGTATATACATGTTCATTGGCTTTAACCAACTCTTGTATCCCAAATTGGGTAAGCACTGTATGTCTGGCATTTTTTCCCAATTTTTTGCGTAGTATCGGATTAAAAGCCAGCATAATAACCTTTCTGGCCACATGGTCTGGTTGATGAACATCTACTAGCATACCATTCTGATGATCGGTGATGGCTTCAGTAGTTCCTGGAATATGGGTAGCTATACAAGCTTTTTCCATAGCCATAGCTTCTAGCAAACCTAATGGAATTACCTCCCACAAGCTTGGAAGAACAAAAATATCAGTGATCTGCAAAAGTTCTTTTACATCTTTGCGGAAAGGTAAGAAAACAATTTTGTCTGCTATATTCAGCTCAGAAGCCAACTGAATACATGTTTCTTTCAATTCTCCTTCACCCACCATTAGAAACTTTGCTGCAGAAACTTCCCGGCAAATAGCCGGAATTGCTTTAATAAAAGAAAGAGGGTCTTTCTGGAAAGTAAACCGGGCAATAAATGAAATAACTAGATCAGTTTCAGCGAACCCCAGTTCATGCCGGTGACTTGTATGAGATGTGTGAGGGGTAAAAAAATGCGTATCAATGCTGTTTTTAATCAGTTGGTAGTGTCCTTCCGGGCAGTATTGTTTGCCTTGCTGAATATCAGCTGCCGAACCACATATAGTTAGTGTAGCGAAACGGGTCAGAAAACGTTCAGAAAGAATACGTAAATGAGTTGCTAGTGTAGAATTAC
Organism: Rhodocytophaga aerolata; assembly: GCF_030503435.1. GTDB lineage: Bacteria > Bacteroidota > Bacteroidia > Cytophagales > 172606-1 > Rhodocytophaga > Rhodocytophaga aerolata. The sequence continues at coordinate 827,057 of NZ_JAUKPO010000001.1, read as the reverse complement.
CTGTATGAAAAGACCATCCATGTACGGTGTAAATTACCTTGGCTCCTTTCAACAGGGCTGGAATTAACGTATTAGTACCAGCCCGGGTACCATGGATATGCAAAACATCTATTTTCTCCTGTTCCAGGATCTGGATCACCTGGGGGTATATAACAAAATTAAACGGCTTTAGGGTTGGAATTACATAAGTTTTGATACCTGCTTGTCTTAGCTTCTCTACCATCTCACCCTCTGTAAATGACAACACCACAGGCTCAATAATATCCTTGTCAAGGCGTGTCACCAGGTTATATAAATAGGTTTCTCCTCCTCCAAAACCGCCCTGGCGTATAGTATGTAAGATTTTGATCTTTCTCTCGTGCATAGTGCATACTTGCTAAATCAATACAAGCATACATACTTTTTGGCCTGTGAAAGTAAAGTCAGAAGAAGGCAGTAGTTACTAATTGTTTTCACAAAATATTAAGGAATATGGAACAATCTTACATCCGTATTATATTCTGGATAGCGCTATTCTTGCTGTTCTATTCCTATGTAGGATATGGCTTGTTGCTATATACAGTAGTCAGGCTAAAAAAATGGATGCAATCCAACAAAGCCCGGAAAACCCTGTTATTTAAACCCTTGCCAGAAGTTACGCTGATCATACCTGCGTATAACGAACGTTCTTGTATTGCACAGAAGTTACGTAACTCGCTGCAGTTGAATTATCCGCCTCATAAACTACAGCTTATGTTCGTCACGGAGGGCTCTACTGACGGCACTACAGAATTTTTGAGTGAATATTCACAAATACAAGTTATAGCTGGCACGGTTCGCAAAGGTAAAATTGAGGCGATCAATCAGGCAATGAAACTGGTAACTACTCCTATAGTTGTATTTACTGATGCCAATACACTACTTAACCGGGATGCAATACTCACATTAGTACAACATTATAATGATCCGAATGTGGGAGCTGTATCTGGGGAAAAACGCATAGCTACTACCCAGTTGGCAGAGGCTGCCGGTGCCGGAGAAGGACTATACTGGAAGTATGAATCTTTGCTGAAAAAACTGGATGCCGAACTGAATACCATTGTAGGAGCTGCCGGAGAACTATTTTCTATCCGCACGGGATTGTACGAACCTGTAGAGAAAGACACGCTACTGGATGATTTTATCATTTCTATGCGAATAGCCGAGAAAGGCTATAAAGTGGTATATGAGCCGGAAGCCTATGCCATCGAAACTCCTTCATTTTCCATTGCTGAAGAAATGAAGCGGAAAGTACGGATTTGTACGGGAGGTTTTCAGTCCATAGTCCGGCTAAAACATCTGCTGAATCCTTTCAAGTATGGCCTGCTTAGTTTTCAGTACCTGTCGCATAGGGTATTCCGCTGGACGGTAGCTCCACTGTGTATCCCATTATTATTCATTACCAATCTGTTACTGGCCCCTTCAAGTAAATTATTTGAAGCAGTATTCATTCTGCAATGTTTATTTTATTTACTGGCTATTATAGGTTATATGCTGGAAAAGAACAAACTGCGGATTCAGGCTCTGTTTGTGCCTTTTTATTTCAGTTTTATGCATTACACAGTGTTTCTGGGTTTTGTTAAGTATATAACCACTACGCAGACGGGTATCTGGGAAAAAGTAAAGCGGACATGATTTAACACAATAGTTGAAGCCGGTTAAACTGATTTTATTATTTTTCTGTTAGGAAATGGTTGAAACACTGTTCTGTCGTGTAAGTTTGCAGAATAGTGTTTTGCTAATCAATACGTATAGAATTCCTAACTGAATGAAATTAGAAGAAGAGTTACAAAAGAGGCGCACATTTGCAATTATCAGCCACCCGGATGCTGGAAAAACTACCCTTACCGAAAAATTTCTGCTTTTTGGCGGGGCAATTCAAACGGCCGGGTCTGTAAAATCCAATAAAATTAAAAACCATGCTGCTTCCGATTTTATGGAGATCGAGCGGCAAAGAGGCATTTCTGTAGCAACCTCTGTCATGGGTTTTACTTATAATGGTTTTCATATAAACTTACTTGATACACCAGGGCACAAAGATTTTGCTGAGGATACTTACCGCACGTTAACTGCGGTAGACAGTGTGATATTAGTAGTAGATTGTGTAAAGGGTGTGGAAGAGCAGACAGAGAGGTTAATGCAGGTTTGCAGAATGCGTAACACACCAGTAATTATTTTTGTAAATAAGCTGGACCGTAGTGGAAAAGATCCCTTTGATTTATTAGACGAGTTAGAAGAAAAGTTGCAGATACGGGTGCGTCCCTTGAGTTGGCCTATTAATATGGGTTCTGATTTCAAAGGAGTATACAACTTGTACCGGCAACGTTTGGATTTATTTAATGCCAATAAAACCCAATTAGAAAAAGAGGTAATCAGTCTTGCTTCTCTGGAAACACCAGAGTTAGATGAATTGCTTGGCCGGGATGCCGATCAGATCAGAGAAGATGCTGAATTAATTGAAGGCGTTTACGAACCTTTTAATGTAGAGCAGTACCTGGAGGGAAAGCTCGCTCCGGTTTTTTTCGGGAGTGCCATTAATAACTTTGGTGTGAAAGAACTCCTGGACACTTTTATAGAAGTAGCTCCTTATCCTGGAGACAAGCCGACCACCCAACGAGTAATTCAAGCTAATGAAGAGGCTTTTAGTGGGTTTGTTTTTAAGATACATGCCAACCTGGATCCACGGCATCGTGACCGGATTGCTTTTTTGCGGGTATGTTCAGGCCGTTTCCAGCGTAATAAGTTTTACCACCATGTACGCCTGGGTAAAAGCTTCCGGTTTAGCAATCCCTATACTTTTTTAGGCAATGAGAAAAGTGTAACAGAAGATGCTTTGCCAGGAGAAGTAGTAGGCTTATATGATACTAGTAACTTTAAAATCGGAGATACCTTAACAGAAGGCGAAAATTTTATGTTTACCGGCATTCCCAGTTTCTCCCCGGAAATATTTAGAGAACTTGTAAATACCAACCCTTTAAAAACGAAGCAGTTAGAAAAAGGTATACGCCAGTTAACGGATGAAGGAGTAGCGCAGTTGTTTTATAAGCAGCCTGGTAACCGGAAGATTATTGGTACTGTTGGAGAGTTGCAGTTTGATGTAATTAAGTTTCGGTTGGAACAGGAATATGGGGCTTCCTGTGAGTTTTACCCCATGCAATTGTACAAAGCATGCTGGATAACTTCTTCTAATAAGCAAAAACTGAAGGATTTTATTGAGAGGAAATCCGCCTTTATTGCCTATGATAAAGACGAGCGTCCGGTATTTTTGGCAGAGACTGCTTCTGCTCTTACCTGGACTAAAGATATTTATCCGGACATTGAGTTCCATTTTATATCTGAATACAATCAATCGGAAGCATCAAACGTGTAGACAAGATCAGTAATTTTTCAAACTAAAACACCCGGAAGAGCTCTTCCGGGTGTTTTAGTTTGAAAATATATCCATGATTAGTTTTCAGAGCACATAGTTTTCAATTATTTTCATAGCCATATTGTATTCTCCCAGGATCAACAGCTTTACAATCATTTTCTTATCCTTCTCTGAAATAATATCACTTTCCAGCACCATAACCGCTAAACTGGCAAACTTTAATTTGTTGATGTTTTCCTGAACTTTGAGATAATCGCCAGAAGCAAAAACACCACCTGTTAGCATTTCCTGATCCTGTATAACTGATCTGTTCAAATTATAGGAGTCCAATATATTATTCATACGAAGAGTAAGTTGATATATACAAATATGCTAGATAAGTGAAAGATCTAGTTGAAATAAATGCCTTATATTATTACGTGCGTACTGATTATAAATAAAGGGGCTAGAATTAAGAAAAGCTACTTTTGATGATTTTCTAAAGCGTATATCAGCCTATAAAATAACCACCTGAGCACAAGTAGTAAGTAATGGATATACCTGAAATGCTGTGCCTTAAAACAATCAAATTTCAAGGCAGTAAAACAAGGTATTTGATTTTACAATAAAAATATACTACTTTGTGTGAAATAAATTTTTACTACTTTTTAATAACCAATCAAATGCCAAAAGGTACCGTTAAGTTTTTCAATGACTCAAAAGGTTTTGGGTTTATTAAACCATCCGATGGTGGTGATGATATTTTTGTACATGTTACAGGTCTGATCGATGAAATTCGTGAAAACGACCAGGTAGTTTATGATGTTGAGAGAGGCAAAAAAGGCATGAATGCAGTGAATGTGAAAATTGCTCAATAACCATATTCTTTACTCCTTCTATAAAAAACATGCCTTTGCGTATGTTTTTTTGTTTATAGCCCTTCTTCTATTTTCCATATTAGCTATACTCTATTGAATGGCATACGAACTTATCAGGGATGAATCTGTTGCCGAAAACATCCGGAGAATATGGGCCGAAGAACTTGCAGCTGCTATCCATAGTATGGAAAACTTTGGCAGTGAACCTGATAAAGCTGTGCATGAGGTGCGGAAGAGTATTAAAAAAATCCGGGCGGTACTACGTTTGGTAAGAAAGCTTTTAGATAAAGAACTTTTCAAGCAAGAAAATATCCGCTACCGGAATATAGGGCATATGCTTTCCCATGTCAGGGAGGCTGCTGTAATGATTAAAACAGTAGAGAAACTGAGAAAATCAGACAGAAAAGCTATGCCCAGAACCGCTTGCTTCCAATTGCGCAAACAACTATTAGCTAAGCAAATGGAGGTATCAGAGGGTTTTTTCAAAAATAAAGAGGCTATCACTGCAGTACTTTCAGCCTTAAAAGAAGCCCAACAAAATCTACCGGATATTGCAATGGCCCAACACTCGTTCGATGAACTTTCTGCTAGCATTCAGTTAGTCTATACGAGGGGTAAAAAAGCCTATGAACAGGCAAGCAAACAACCGACTATAGACAGTTTCCATGAATTTAGAAAAGAAGTAAAGATACTTTGGTATCATACCCGCCTGCTTACGCCTGTTTGGCAAGGTTTGATGGAATCGTATGCTGTGCAGCTGGGAATATTATCGGAACTACTGGGCGACGATCATGATATGGGTATGTTGTACGAAGAAATAACATCTGGCCAACTTACCTTTGGCCGCAGATCTTCAGCTGATAAATTATTGATGCATATAGAAAGTTATAGAAACACGTTACAACAGCAGGTTCATCCGCTGGCTAAACGGATTTACGCAGAAAAACCGAAAGACTTTATCATACGCCTTCAGCTTTACTGGAACATCTGGCGTACCGAAGAATCCATAACACAGCCAGCGTAAGTCGTTTGCCAGCTTTTTGTTTAATTTTTATTTATATGCTTATTTAATAGTATGGGATTAGAAATAGAAAAGAAATTTCTGATAAAAGATGATAGCTGGAAAAATCAACTAACTACCGGTGTTTATTATAGACAGGGTTATATCAGCAGTCATCCAGACAGAGTAGTCAGAATCAGAACAATTGAGAACATGGCTTACCTTACCATAAAAGGGAAAACTATGGGTGCTGTTAGAAGTGAGTATGAATACGAAATACCTTATGAAGAGGCCATAGAAATGTTAACCCAGCTATGCGAAAAACCCCTTATTGAGAAAATACGCTACAAACTTATGTATAACAATTTGCTTTGGGAAATAGATGAATTTGAGGCAGAAAACAAAGGCTTAGTAGTAGCTGAGGTAGAGCTGGAAGATGAGTTTCAGCCCATAGATTTACCACCCTGGATAGGTGAAGAAGTAACCATGCAGCCGAAATATTATAATGCCAGTCTGATTAAAAATCCATTTTCTTCCTGGTGATAGGTAGCTGGAAACAACAATTTCACTTTATAATATATTTAATTTTAGTTTATTACTTTGCCATCCCCTGGCCACCTCCAATCGCTAAATTTCCATGCCTGACTTGCTAAAGAATATGTACAATGCTCAGTTTTTTGAGCATTTAAGTACGATAGTAGAAGAAGCAGTACCAGATTTTAACAAAAAAGATTTTTTTAGACGTATTTTCATTCCCGCCTGGGAAACATTGGAATTAAAAGCCAGAATGCAGCATATTAGCCGGGTTTTAGCTGTTTTTTTGCCAACAGATTTTCCGCAGGCTGTTCCCTATTTGGTTCAGATTAAACAGAAAGCTCAACAGGCAGGGTTTGCCAATTCATTTGCCTTTATGTTTTTACCAGATTATGTAGAGCAATTTGGTTTAAACTATTTTGAGCCATCAGTTAATGCCTTACAGGAAATAACTTCTCTTGCCAGTGCAGAATTTGCTGTACGGCCATTTTTACTAACTTATCCGCAGCAAATGCTCCAAACCATGCTCGTATGGTCTACGCACCCCAACTTACATGTAAGGAGATTAGCTAGTGAAGGTTGCCGTCCACGGCTCCCTTGGGCTATGGCTGTCCCATTCCTGAAAAATGATCCTTCACTTATTCTACCTATTCTGGAAAACTTAAAAGCTGATCCATCAGAGTATGTACGCCGCAGTGTAGCAAATAACTTAAATGATATATCTAAAGATCATCCTCAGGTAGTATTACAACTTGCGGCAAGATGGAAGAATGCTAATTCCAATACAGATAAATTACTCAAACATGCTTGCCGTACCTTACTTAAAACTGGCCATGAACACGCCCTTCAATTATTCGGATTTGGAGCAAAACAGGTAGTGGAAGTATTTCCCGTGATTTTAAATAAGGATACTTTTCAATTGAATGAAACCCTAGAGTTTACTTTTTCCTGTATGGCCCGGCAAGCAGTAGAAATAAGGCTTCAATACATAATTGATTTCGCCAGGCAAAATGGCAAAGCAAGCAAAAAAGTATTTTACTTGGCCGAAAAAAAATTAGACAGGGGAGAGAAGTTTACCATCCGCAAAAAAGTGAAGCTGCAGCACTATTCTACCCGCACTTTATATCCGGGAAAGCATACCCTGGGTATTATGCTCAATGGCGAAATCGAGGCAGAAACACCTTTTTACCTTCATATCCCATAACATATCCAATGTTTGTAAAAGACCTGATTGCTAACTTACCAGAGAATGAAAAAAAGATAATTCTTGGTCTGCGAAATTGTATTTTAGAGACGGCCCCTATGCTGCGTGAGAAACTTTCATATGGTGTTCCTTACTACTATAGAAAAAGCAGAGTTTGTTTTATATGGCCGGCCTCTGTACCAAACGGCGGACTTACCGAAGGAGTGGCTTTAGGTTTTTGCAAAGGATACCTGATGAGCAATGAAGAAGGATTGCTACAAAGCAATGGTAGAAAAGAAGTAATAGCCGTGCATTATGTCTCCATTTCCCAGATCAACTGGCCGCAAGTGAGGCAATGGATACAAGAAGCTTTGATAGTTGATGAAACCAGTTAATTTCAACGTTTTTTACTCAGACAGACTATGATAACTTATGTAACTATGCTTCGGGGCATCAATGTGAGTGGCACTAAAAAAGTGCGTATGCAGGAGTTAGAAAAGCTATACCAAGGGCTAGATCTGGAAAACGTACGAACCTATATACAAAGCGGAAATGTAGTATTTACCTCATCACATTCAGATGCGGATTATCTGGCGGAGCTTATTACAAAAGCCCTATATAAAGAGTATACTTTTGACATACCAGTATTTATCAGCACAGCTACTGATTTGGAGGCAGTTATAACCCGAAATCCATTTTTGCAACGCCATAATATAGAAAAAGATAAACTACATGTTACTTTTTTACAGCATGCGCCTGCTTTGCAGGCTATAGAAAAATGCCAGGCGCTTACTTTTGAGCCAGATGAATTCGTGATGGATGATAAAGTAATATACCTGTATTGCCCTAATGGCTATGGGCGAACCAAATTAACTAATACATTTTTTGAAAGAAAACTCCAGGTAATGGCCACTACCCGTAACTGGCGCACAATGAATGAATTGTTAAGAATTGCACACCAGAAATTAGGATTAGCTTAGTAATAATGGGTATGAATAAACCAGTAGAAGTAAAAGGAAGAATATGGATAGAAGTGAATGATATTAAATTTATTGGGCCTGGTAAGGTTCAGCTAATGGAATTAATTAAAGAGCATGGGTCTATTTCACAGGCAGCCAAAGCAATGAACTTGTCGTATAGAAAAGCCTGGCTGCTAATTGATGAATTAAATGAAGTTGCCGATCAACCTGTGGTGATAACACAAAAAGGCGGGCAAAGTGGCGGAGGAGCACAAATAACAGCGTATGGGGAAGAATTAATAGTCTATTTTAAAGCGCTTCATCAACGTTTTTGTACATTTTTGGAGCAAGAAAAAGCAGCCTTTCATAAAACTTTTTCAACCTGAGACCTTGCGTAGCTGGCAAATACTAGTTTTCGTTGTATATTGGTGTATATATCGATGCTATTCTATGAAAAATATTGTTTGCTTGTTGCTTTTATATGTGTTTGGTATTGAAGTGCTTGCGCAAGCCAAAGCTAGTGATACACCTGCCTTTCCATCTGTTACAGAAGTGCAGGTAGAAGGATTGGTAGAAAAGCCTCTTTCCATTTCAGTGGCTTCTTTAAAGAAAAGGAAGGTAGTGGAAGGAAAAAATTATACTATTGTCTCTTCTAAAGGCGAAGTAAAACGTACCATAGGCAGTTATAAAGGGGTGCTATTAAAAGATTTGCTGAACGAAGCAAAAATAACTATGGCCAATTCTAAAGAAAGAGGAAAGTATTATGTACTTATTTCTGCAACTGATGGCTATGAGGTGCTTTTTTCATGGAATGAACTATATAACAATAAAACCGGAGACTCTGTATATGTTTTATTTGAGGAGAACAGCAAAGAAATAGTGGAGGATGGTCCCTTTGTGCTCATCTGTACAGCCGATACCATTACAGGTCCCAGGCATGTACGATGGGTAAAATCGATTAAAGTGGCCAAATTATAGTAATTATCTCCTATGCGATATATATGCTTGCTTGTTTTTATAAGTTTGTTTCAGCCTGGGTATAGTCAAAAGATTAGAGTAGCGGTAGCGGCTAATGCACAATTTGTAGCGGAAGCTTTAAAAGGATCGTTTGAAAAAGAAACAGGGATTGATACACAGTTAATTATTAGCTCTTCTGGCAAGCTAACCACACAAATACAACAAGGGGCCCCATTTGATGTGTTCCTTTCAGCGGATATGAAATACCCACAAGCTTTATATGATAGTGGTTTAACAGAAGATAAACCTAACGTATATGCCTATGGCGTGTTAGTGATGTGGAGTTTAATAGATAAAAATTTAAATAAAGGTTTACAAACCGTAAATGAGGTATCTGTAAAAAAAATAGCCATAGCAAATCCTAAACTGGCTCCTTATGGAGAAGCAGCCGTGCAGGCACTGCGTAAAAATAGGCTATACGACCAAGCAGAACCCAAGCTGGTGTATGCCGAAAGTATTGCCGGCGTTAATCAGTATTTATTAACTGGAGTAGCAGACCTGGCCTTTACAGCTAAATCAGTTGTACAAGAACCTTCCATGCAGAATAAAGGGCAATGGATAGAGGTAGATCAACAGACGTATACACCTATTGCACAAGGAGTGGTTATGTTGAAAAGTGCTGCAACCCGCAACCAGGCAGCAGCCCGGCAATTTTATGATTTTCTATTCACCACCAAAGCAAAAAATATCTTTCAAACCTACGGCTACCGTCTCCCATGAATCAGCTCAATGGCGTAATTACAAGTATTGAAACAGATGGCAATATCTCTCTGGTAGGAATACTGGCAGAAGGAACAGAATTTTTTTCATTAGTGATAGATACCCCGCAAACGGCTTCTTATCTGAAACAGGCAAATAATGTATTCCTTATTTTTAAAGAAACTGAAATGTCTATAGCCAAGCATTTAACAGGAGGGCTAAGCTTACGGAACCGTTTTCCGGGGATTATCCGGTCAATTGAGCCTGGAAAAATAGTATCTAAAATTGCCTTGGATTTTAAAGGACAGCTATTATATTCCATTATTACCACCCAATCTGTTCACAGGTTGCATTTACAAGTAGGCGACCACGTAGAGGGCCTGGTAAAAACAAATGAAATATCTATTATGGAAGCTATCTGATTCATGAACATAGATTATGGCCCGCTGCTGCTTACCTTTCAACTGGCTTTTACTACCACCTTCTTCTTGCTGATCCTGGGAATTCCGCTGGCTTCTTTTCTGGCTGGCATTACACACAAAAGCAAGTCTATACTGGAAGCCTTCATTAGTTTACCTTTGGTACTACCGCCTTCAGTACTAGGCTTTTATTTATTACTGGCATTTAGTCCTACAGGTTGGTTAGGCAGTTTTCTGGAAAGGGTATTTGATATACGGTTGGTTTTTTCCTTTGAAGGATTAGTGGTGGCATCCATTCTTTATAGCCTGCCGTTTATGGTACAACCCATACAAGCGGGATTGGAGGCTTTGCCTGCAAGCCTGAAAGAAGCCTCGTATACCTTAGGAAAAAGCAAACTACAAACAATGTTTCAAGTATTGCTGCCCAATATAAAGCCTGCGCTATTCTCAGGAATCGTACTTTCTTTTGCTCATACCATTGGAGAATTCGGATTGGTATTAATGATTGGGGGCAACATTCCGGAAGAAACTAAAGTAGCCTCTATTGCTATCTACGACGAAGTAGAAACCCTGAATTACGAAGCTGCTCACGTGTATTCCTCTATCTTACTTCTGCTCTCTTTTACGATACTGCTCCTGGTTTATATAATAAATAAGCGGTTACTAAACTATACAAAAGAATGATCCGGATACAGGTGAGAAAAACCTTATCGATGAGTGAAGGAGAAAAGGCATTACAGATAGAAACCTCTCTGGAAACGGGTAGCTTTACTGCCATTTATGGTAGATCTGGGGCAGGAAAAACTACCTTTTTACGTTTGTTAGCCGGCTTGATTCAACCGGAACAGGGCTATATAGAAGTAGATGGCCAGGTATGGCTGGACACACAGAAAAAAATTAATCTGCCTCCGCAAAAACGTAGCATTGGATTTGTATTTCAGGATTTTGCCTTATTTCCCAACATGACTGTTCTGGAAAACCTGCAATATGCCTCAGGAAATAAACCAGATCAGGAATTTATTAAACAGCTGCTAACTATGGTGTCTATGGAGAAGTTGGCACACCGCAAACCCACTACACTATCCGGCGGACAGAAACAGCGGATTGCCCTGGCCCGGGCATTGGTTCGCCGTCCCAGCATACTCCTGCTAGATGAGCCCTTATCTGCGCTTGACCAGGAGATGCGGCATAAACTGCGGGAAGAAATCCATCTGCTGCACCGGCAATTCCAGACAACTACGTTACTTGTTAGTCACGATCTGGCAGAAATATACAGGCTGGCAAATAAAGTGCTTATTATAGAAGAAGGCAGCATTAGTAAAAGTGGGAAGCCAGATGAAGTATTCAGCGAAAAACGCCTGAGCAGCAAAATACAACTGACTGGTGAAGTAGTCCGCATAGTGCCTGGTGAGGTAGTATACATTATTGAAATCCTAACTGGAAATAGCATTATTAAAACAATTGCTACCAAAGAGGAAGCCGAGCAACTTGCTATAGGCAGTCAGGTTATGGTATTTTCTAAAGCTTTTAATCCGATTATTAAAAAACTTTAACTTTAGTTAAATAGCCTATAGTGGATTTGTAAAGGCTTCAATAATATGGCCATGCTGCGGATATAGAGTTACCAGTTCTTTGCGGTTAGCGAGTTCAAAATCGGCAAAATCAAACCCTGGAGCTACCGTACAACCCACCAATGCAAACCCTGTAGGATCTTCCACCTTAGAGCCAAACCAGCATCCGGCTTTTACTACTGCCTGAAAAACCTCCCCGGCTTCCGGATTATTTCCCAAATGGATGGTCTGCAAATGTCCATCAGGCGCTATAGCATAAACAGTTAAGGTACTCCCAGTATAAAAATGCCAAAGTTCGTCAGAAGCAATCCGGTGAAGTGCAGAAAATTTACTGCCTTCCACCAGAAAATAAATAGCCGTGCTAAAGGTGCGGTCGCCATTATACCGGCTGGGTAAGTAGCCGGCCTCTATTGTTTCGCTGCTTCTATAGGTTTCTGCATAATACCCGCCCTCCGGATGTGGCAGCATTTGTAGTTTTTCAATCCAGTAAGCAGCAGATGTATGTGGGTGCATAAATCAAGGCTAAAAATTTATGCTATAAAGGTATGTAAAAAGTAAAAGAGAGCCCTATTCAGGCCCTCTTTATTCGTGTTTAAGAAATGTAAATTGTTGCTTAGAAGGCAATACCAATAGTAGTACCGAAACGCAAACCGAAGTTACCAGCAAATCTGTCGATATTTACTTGCTCATCGCTACCTTCACCTGAATATTTTACAGTGTTAGATAAATACTGAGGACCTAAGAAAGTATCCCAGGTTACTCTGCCAAACAAGAACTGGTAACCGAAAGCAGCACCACCACCTACCCGGCTGATACTAGCTTTAGAGTCAACTTCTTTACTTTTTGCAGTAAAGCTCTGATATTTACCAAACGGAGCTAAATAAAAGCCTTTTGGTCTTTCATTGTTGCTCACATAATAACGGAATTCTGGAGTTAAGGTCATACCGTTCCACTTAGTGTCACCAATAGAACCACCTAACCAATAGGCACCATGCAATTGCAGAGAAGCTCTCTCGCTTAAAAATCTTTCGTAGGAAACGGAAATGTTGCCTAATGCTAAACTTAAAGGGTTAAGTTTAATAACATTTTGCTTTTGAGCCATTACTGAGTTCGAAGCCAGCATAACAGCTACAAACATGAAAAACAGGAGGGTAATTTTTTTCATTTGAGGGTAATGTTTATTGTTTTGTGATGTTACAAGTGTAACAGACAGACCCTCATACTTCCAAATAATGTGTTATATACGCAAAAATTGAAGTGTAAGAAAAAAGAATGATATTTTACAATTAACTCAACCGCTGATAAAAAGTGTCAGGAATTCGTTAGGTAGTTTAAGAGAAAAATTCTTTCTTAAGAAATGATAGTTAGTTAAAGTCTTGATTAACAGAATTATATTCTATTTTCAGGAATATTTCAGGGGAAATTCAAACTTGAAAAGAATAACTTCCTACACTGGTAGGAAGTTGTTCTTTTATGAAAAGTTATAAAATGGGTTGTGAGTTACTAATTCTCTCTAACATTTAATAAAAATCCTTTTATATACCCTTTACATCCTACAGTAAAATAAGCAAAGATGCAATAGTGATACAAAAGGAACTACATGTTTGAAGCCTTTAAAAAATGAGAATAAGTTCTTGTTAGAAAGCTACGCCCACTGTAATGCCTGCGCGCAGCCCAAAAACGCCCAGTATATTGGGCACTGGAAATTCTTTTTCTGTTACATCAGGTGTGTTTACTTTAATTGAACGTGCATTCAATGAAGGTCCTACAAACGCATCCAAAGAAAAGTGTCTTCCAATGATCCACTGCCCGCCAACCATCAGTCCGGCACCATACGCAGAAATTTTACCATTAGCTGGTATTTCCCTTCCATCTCTGGTAATATTGCCTGTTACGTCGGAGCGGCGGTAACGCACAAATGGCGCGGCATAAAAGCCTCTGGGTGCTTCTGTAGACGATAGATAATACCTGAACTCTGGCGTAATCGTATATCCCTTGTAGCGTACATCCAGTATCCAGTCGCTGCTGATGTTGGTGTAACTGGCGCCTAGCTGAAAACTCATTTGTTCATTAATCACCCGTTCATAAAATCCGGAAACGGTACCCACTGCCAGGCTAAGTATATTCAATTTAATTACATTTTTCGGCATATCATCAATATCCAGTACTCTGGTGCGGGAGGCAGGTTTGCGCTGCTGTGCTTCTACCGTGGAAACCGATAGCATAAGCATTCCCAGAATGCATAACACAAGGTAGTTGATCTTCATAGGTGTAGATTGAAAAAATGAGTAAATGGGTTGGAATGAGTACTTGATTATAGTGACTTTGGTTACAAAAAACGCATACTATTCTAGCAAATTGTCTTACGGCTTGGCAGACAATAATTTTCTTTACACAAACAAAGCATTACCTTTGCAGCATGACAGAGAAAATAATCATACTGGATTTTGGTTCCCAGTACACCCAACTCATAGCCCGCCGCGTCAGAGAGTTAAATGTTTATTGTGAGATACATCCGTTCACCCATATTCCTGATCAAGATTCTTCTATAAAAGGTATAATTCTATCAGGCAGCCCTTGTTCTGTACGCGACCACCGTTCGCCGCAGCCACAGTTGCAGGCCATTACCGGCAAAATACCCGTGTTAGGTGTTTGTTATGGCGCACAGCTAATGGCTTTTCAGAATGGGGGAGAAGTACTGCCATCCAGCAGCCGGGAATACGGACGCGCCAGGTTGCAATACATTCAGTCTGCTAATCCACTGCTAAAAAATCTGAGCCAGGCTACCCAAGTATGGATGTCGCATGGAGATACCATTACGCAGCTTCCGGCCGCATATGAAATTATAGCCAGCACCGACTCTGTTAAAGTAGCTGCCTTTAAAGTTGCCGGGGAAGAAACCTATGGTATTCAGTTCCATCCGGAAGTAACTCATACAGTAGAGGGGAAAGTGTTGCTGAAAAATTTTGTGGTAGACATTTGCGGATGTTCCCAAAACTGGACTCCGGAAATTTTTATAGAAAGTACAGTCAGGCAGTTGCGGGAGAAATTAGGGAACGACAGAGTGGTTTTAGGACTATCGGGTGGAGTAGATTCCAGTGTGGCAGCCATGCTTATTCATGAAGCAATTGGCGAAAATCTCTATTGTATCTTTGTAGACAGCGGACTGCTACGCAAGCGGGAATTTGAAGATGTATTGCATTCATATAAAGATTTGGGGCTGAATGTGAAAGGAGTAAATGCCAAAAGCCGCTTCTATGATGCCCTGGCAGGTATTAGTGACCCTGAACTGAAACGCAAGGCTATTGGCCGCACATTTATTGATGTGTTTGATGCGGAGGCTCACAAAATTCAGGGCGTAAAATGGCTGGGGCAAGGAACCATCTACCCGGATGTAATCGAATCTGTTTCTGTCAAAGGCCCGTCTGTTACCATCAAATCGCACCACAATGTGGGTGGGTTGCCGGAGAAAATGCAGCTTAAAGTAGTAGAGCCACTGAATACCTTATTCAAAGATGAAGTACGGGTGGTAGGCCGGACATTAGCTATCCCGGATAATATTATTAGCCGCCATCCATTCCCCGGGCCTGGCTTGGCTATCCGGATACTAGGTGAGGTTACTGCCGAAAAAGTGCAGACATTGCAAGAAGTAGACGATATATTCATTACTTCGCTCAAAGAAAGGGGATTTTACAATGAAGTATGGCAGGCAGGAGCTATTCTGCTTCCCGTGCAGTCGGTTGGGGTTATGGGGGATGAACGTACCTATGAAAGTGTAGTGGCCTTGCGGGCCGTAACCAGTGTAGATGGCATGACTGCCGACTGGGCACATTTACCGCATGAATTTCTAGCCGATGTTTCCAGTGAAATTATTAATAAAGTAAAAGGAGTAAACCGTGTGGTATACGATATCAGCTCGAAGCCGCCAGCCACCATTGAGTGGGAGTAAGGAGCAATGTTGTGTTCTCACAACAAGAGTAGTAGGATAAATGCGGTTCCATCTTATCAGCATACTATCCTCTTCTAGTAAGCAGTTATCCCAGTTTGGCGGATGCTGCTTTTTTTTTAGCTTTCAAAAAGATAAATTCGTGTAAATTGACTGATTTTTCGCATTAAACAAATTGGTTTTGTTCCTCTATCGGATAAAAAATTGTATAGGTATTCTGCTTTCCTTATTTCTATGTATACCTGTTTTGCTTGCCCACGGGCAAATTCAGGCAGGCTTCATCTATGGGAAAATAACCATGGTAGACAATACAACCCATGAAGGAGTGATTCAATGGAGCCGGAATGAGCTACACTGGAATGATATTTTTAGGGCTACTAAGCAAGAGAATAAAGTGCTTCAATTTTTGAGTTCAGATGAAATTAAACGCTTAAGTGAAGAAGAGAAAACCGAAAAAATGGATTGGGGCTTCATGCGGCTCTGGGAAAACCGGTATCCTGCCAAGCAACATGTATTTGAATGCCAGTTTGGATATATCCGCTCTATTACGGTTACCGGAGAAAAATCGGCCAGGCTCACCTTAAAAAATGGCACAACCGTAGACGTTTCCGGGCAGGAGGATACCGGCCGTAAAATTTATATATTAGATAAGCAAGGGCGGCGAAGTAAACTAGAGTGGGCTGCTATTAAATCTGTAGTGTTCAAAAGTACGCCATCTCATGTGCTTGCTCCTACCATTATTCCCTTATACGGAACAGTTACGACTACTTCAGGCGAAATAACAGGCTTTATTCAATGGGATATGGACGAAAGCCTGAACATGCATTACCTGGATGGCAAGCAAGGAGAAACAAAAAAAGCCTTTCAGTTTTCTGAAGTTAGCCATATAGAAAAGATAGCCGACAATACCTGCCGCCTAACATTAGTTTCCGGCGAAAAAATAGAGCTGTCTGATACGGATGATGTAGGAAAATCTAATCATGGCATACTAGTGAAAACAGCCGAATCTGTTACAATTAAAATTAAATGGCATGATTTTCAGAAAGCAGCCTTTACAACTAAAGTGCCGCAACCAGTACCGTATACTGACTATAGAAAGCCAAAAGCACTTTCGGGCAAAGTGAAACTGATGGATGGCACCATTCAACAAGGCTCCCTTATTTTTGACCTGGACGAAAGTATGAGCATGGAATTGCTGAAAGGAAAATCAAAAGAACTGCTATATCATATCTGCTTCTCCCATATTAAGTCTGTTCAACGCAAAAACGATAGGTACGCGGCTGTTACATTCACCAATGGAAAAACAATAGAGTTAACCGGAACAAATGATGTAACAGATAAAAACTGGGGAATTTTAATTACCAATAGTTCAAAAAAACCAACGTATGTTCCCTGGAATAAAGTAGATTATGTAACTTTTACTCATTAAGCAAATCGGCAGGCATTTGGTTTGGTTACGGAACATAGCATATATTATTGCCGGCATAGTAATAATCCTGTTGCTGGTATTGTCTATTGAAGCAAAAGTAGACTTTATCTACTATATTGCTTTTTACTGGATTATTTGTGTAACGGTGCTGTTATGGGTAGGCAACCGGCAATTGGTTATCTGGCTCAATCGTTTTCTGCCTTGGGAAAAATATGTTTCTACCCGGTTTTTTATTCAGCTTTTCATCAGCAGCCTCTATTCTCTGGCTTGTGTAAACGGCACCTATTACTTATTTAAAACCTATTTTCTAGGCCTGGCCCCAGATACCGAACAATTGATAGTGCTTAATCTGTACGGCTTATTGTTTGTTATTCCGGTAATCTCGATAAACTTTGGCATTTACTTTATGCTGCAATGGAAAAAGAGTTTTATCTATTCGCAGCAGCTCAAACAGGAAAACATCCAGTCGCAGCTGGATTCGCTCAGAAACCACCTGGACCCGCATTTTTTGTTCAACAACCTGAATATACTTTCCCTGCTTATAGATAAAGATAAGAATGCGGCCCAGGAATTTTTAGAGCATTTTTCGGATGTATACCGCTATGTGCTGAAAAACAAAAATGTAGAGTCAATAGAGTTGCGTACCGAACTGGAATTTATAGAGTCGTACAGGTATTTGCTGGAGAAACGGTTTAAGGAGCAACTATTTATTCAAATAGATATACCCAGGCCGTTACTTAGCCGACACATACCACCTTTGTCCTTACAGATGCTGGTAGAAAATGCCGTAAAGCACAATAAGGTATCTCAAACAACGCCGCTTACTGTTCACATATTTGCCGAAGGGGATACAATAGTGGTGCAAAATAACTTACAAGTGAAAACCATTGAATCGTTTACAGCCAAATCCGGCCTGGCCAATATTAGAAAAAGATACGAATACCTGTCTGATAAAGCCTTGGAGGTAGTGCCCAGCGATACACATTTCACTGTAAAGCTTCCGCTATTAAATCTGGAAAAAGCCTGAGAAGCTGTTTGAGTTATTAATTTAATAGCTTAATAGCGAAAACAATGAATTTTCAAGCGAAACGAGGCACTTTGTAGGAGCGTAGCCGGAGGCTACAGACCGAAAAAGTAACGAAGTTGCAGCTGAAAAGGCATGTTTGTGGTTTAAAGAAATTAATTCAAACAGCTTCTAAGATATTCCTTTGCAGAACAGACATGGCAACTCTCGCACCCAACATGAAAATACTCATTATAGAAGACGAGGCTCTGGCCGCCGAACGGCTTACTGATCTGGTTCACCGCTACGACAGTACGATACAAATTCTGGAAGTGCTGCCATCGGTAGAAAGTGCTGTAGCCTGGTTTAATACCCACAGCCAGCCTGACCTGCTATTGGTAGATATCCAATTGTCGGATGGCCTCTGTTTTGAAATTTTCAGAAATGTAAAAGTCACTTGTCCGGTTATTTTTACTACTTCCTACGATCAGTATGCCCTGGATGCCTTTGAGGTAAACAGTATTTCGTACTTATTAAAACCTGTAAAATATCAACAACTGGTGACCAGCCTCCATAAGCTGGAAGAGTTAAAGAAAACTCTCATTGGCCCTCCCAAGCTTCCGGATATTGAATCCATTATAAAAAAGCTTACTCCCGGATCGGACAAATACAAATCCCGCTTCCTGGTAAAAAATGGAATGAACATCCGGGCTGTTAAGACCTCGGAAATAGCTTACTTCTTCTCCGAACAAAAAGTATCTATGCTGATGACTACAGCCGGGCAGAAATTTCCGGTAGATTATTCGCTGGAACAAGTAGAACTGATGCTCAACCCGGATGTGTTTTTCCGGATCAGCCGGAAATTTATTGTCTATATTGATGCTGTAAGAGCCATACATCCCTACTTTAAAGGCCGACTGAAAGTAGAGGTGTACCCAGAGATTCCGGAAGAAATTATTGTCAGCAGCGACCGTACGCCAGGCTTCAAGGAATGGCTTGATAAATAAACGGTTGAAAATTTAGGCTGAAGATATCCCGGTTGAGTAAGTAAATGTACGTGCTTATCGGGCTCTTATTCCATTCCGGAACTGAAGTATATACTTTAGAGGATATACTTGAGTATACTACTGCATGAGAAACCTTTTACTAGTTTTTATTTTACTTCTTACCTTCCAGCAAGTTTATTCCCAAAAAGTTGATGTCTATGGCAGTGTACAGCAGGCAAGTGATAAAACTAATCTGCCCGGTGCAGCCGTTATTCTTCAGCAAATCGCCGATAGTTCCACAAAAGGCATTGTTACCGACCTGAATGGCAAATTCAAATTCGAGCAAGTAGTACCCGGAAAGTACCTGATTAAAGTAAGTTACCTGGGCTTTGCCCCATTCAGCAAGCCCATTGTGGTAGGCGAGTCGGCATTGAATGTAGGTATACTGGCATTGCAGGAAGAAGCAACTGCTTTGCAGGAGATAGAAATAATAGGACAAACGCTGGCTGGCGAACAAAAAGGCGATACTTCCCAGTTTAATGCAGGGGCTTTTAAAACAGCACCGGATGCCAGTGCCCAGGATCTGGTGCAGAAAATGCCAGGTATCGCCATGCAGGATGGCAAGTTGCAGGCACAGGGCCAGGATGTGCAACAGATATTAGTAGATGGCAAACCTTTTTTCGGCGACGATGTAAATACGGCCCTTCAAAACCTGCCTTCTGAGGTAATAGAAAGTATTCAGGTGTTTGACCAGAAAAGTGACCGGGCACAGATGGGTGGCTTTGACGATGGCGAACGGATTAAAACGATTAATATCATCACTAAGCCTAGCCGCAAAACCGGCCAGTTCGGACGCGTATCTGCTGGGTATGGCACTAATGAGCGGTATTTGTTTGGCGGCAGTGTAAACCTGTTCAGCGGAAACCGCCGGGTAACCATTACCGGGTTAAGCAACAATATTAATACACTCAATTTCTCAGCCGACCCTAACAACCAGGGGGAAGAAAGGCAGCAAAATGGCATAATCAAAACCAACCTGGTCGGAATCAACTATAGTGAATTGTGGGGCAAAAAGATTGAAGCCAGCGGTAGTTATTTCTACACCCAGCGGCAAAACCAGGGGGTGCAAACCCGTTTTCGTGATTTTATCCTGTCTTCAGATTCCGGGCAAGTCTATTCTGAAGAAAACCGCACCCTGGCCGATGAAGCCAGCCACCGGTTTAACATGCGCCTGGATTATAAAATTAACGACCGCAACCGCATATTGGTCAGACCCAATGTATCTATTCAGCAGCTTGGGAACGAATCCTATTTCTTTGGCAATACAGTAACGGATAATGGACCTCTAAATCAGACAGAAAATACTTCGAATGCTGATAATACCAATATCAACTTTAATAATAATATTTTTTATAGCCACAATTTTACCAAAAAAGGCCGCGGCGTAATGCTGAGGTTGAATACTGGGTATAACAGCGGCATAGGGGATAGCTACCGCTTAGCCAATAATGTTTTCTTTACCAACCAGGCAGACAATACTATTCTGAATCAATATACTAACCTGAATAGAACTGGTTTTACCTGGGAGGCAGAAGCTTCTGTTAGAGAAGGCATTGGAAAGAATGGCCAGGTTGAAATTGAATATGAAATAGGCAACCGCGTAAACGACTCCGATAAACGTACCTTTGATTTTTCAGAACAATACCTGGATTATCGCCTGCTGAATATCCCCTTAAGTAACACATTCCGGAGTGAATACCTTACTCAGGAAACCGAAGTTGGGTACCAGTACAATACAAAAAAAATCAGATTTGAAGTAGAAGCTTCCTATCAGCATGCCCAGCTGAAAAACGACCAGCTATTTCCTAAAGAGTATACTATGGACCGGACTTTCAAAAGTATACTGCCTTCGGTGGAGTTGAATTACAAGTTCAGCCAGTCTAAAAATCTGGAATTCGACTACCGCACCTGGACAAATGAGCCTTCAGTGAGCCAGTTACAAGATGTAATAGACAATTCAAACCCGCTGCAACTCAGAAGCGGAAATCCAAACTTAAACCAGTCGTATCATAACTGGCTCAGAGGCCGTTACCGGTCGCATAATACAGAAACCAACCGGTCTGTGTTTGTATCTGTAGAAAGTGAAATTATTAATAATTATATCTCCAACAGCACCTTCATTGCCGACCAACCTACCATTTTGGAAGAAGGCATTGAACTGCAAAGAGGCTCACAGCTAACGCGGCCCGTGAACCTGGATGGCTACTGGAGCGTACGGTCCTTCGCCAGCTATGGACAACCTATTGGATTTATAAAATCCAACTTTAACGTAAGAGGGTCGGTCAATTTTTCCAGACGGCCTGGGATGATCAATGAGGAAATAAATTTGGCTAATACCAACAATTTCCGCTTGGGTATGTCTATCAGCAGCAACATCAGCGAAAAGCTAGATTTTACCCTGTCTACCAGGTCTTCGTATAACATTGTCCGAAACTCGCTGCGTCCGGCACTGAACAACAATTTCTTCAACCAGTCGTCACGGGCAAGGTTGTCCTGGATCATCTGGGAAGGAATTGTTTTCCGGACGGATTTAAATCATCAGGTAAACACAGGTTTGTCGGCAGGGTATGATAACAATTACCTGCTTTGGAACATGAGTATCGGTAAGAAGTTGTTCAAAAATCAGCGCGGCGAAGTTAGCCTGAATGTGTACGATCTGCTGAAGCAGAATATCAGCATCAACCGTAATGTAACGGAGCTATATGTGGAAGATGTGCAATCCAATGTGTTGCAGCAGTATTTTATGCTCACCTTCACCTACAACATCCGCCGCTTCTCCACAGGTGCCAGTGCCAAAGATTTTGGAAATAATAGTGATGAAGAAAGAAATGACCGCAACGGACGCAACCGAAACTAAGTAAGCCCCTATAATTAACATGTGCTAACCTTCCGGAAAACAGTCAGCTGTAGCCCGGGAGGTTTTGTTTTATAGATAGTTGTTGAAAATCTATATTTTTTTAACTCAAAAGTAGTTATTGACGTTTTCTGGTATACAGCTAATTTTACAGTATATCTATTTACTCCTACTGCCATGGCCTCACATTCTCAGAAAGCTCCAAATAAACTTATTTCCGAAAGCAGCCCCTATTTGTTGCAGCATGCCTACAATCCGGTAAACTGGTATCCCTGGGGAGAAGAAGCCCTACAAAAAGCCCAGGCAGAAGACAAACCGATTATTGTAAGTATAGGCTATTCGGCCTGCCACTGGTGCCATGTGATGGAAAGGGAATGCTTCGAAAACGAACAGATAGCTCAGATTATGAACCAGCATTTCGTATGCATAAAAGTAGACCGCGAAGAACGGCCAGATGTGGATGCGATTTATATGGATGCCGTGCAGGCCATGGGTGTACATGGCGGCTGGCCACTGAATGCTTTTCTGATGCCTGACATGAAGCCCTTTTATGGGGGTACGTATTTTCCTCCCAAAGACTGGGCACAAATACTGTTAAATATAGCCAATGCCTATCCTACACATAAAGCTGAGTTAGCTGAATCAGCCGAACAGTTTGCAGAAAGTATTGCTTTAAGCGAAATCCAGAAGTACCGGCTAGGCGGCAAGGAATCAAGTTTTACGGTAGAGGAATTACGCACTATGTTTGGGCAAGTGGCTACTAAATTTGATCCTATAAAAGGAGGTACCGGCAAAGCTCCAAAATTTCCCATGCCAAGCATCTACCTGTTTCTGCTGCACTACTACCACATTACCCAGGATGCTCAGGCACTAGCTCATGTGAAACTTACGCTGGATCAGATGGCTTTCGGCGGCATTTACGATCAGATAGGGGGAGGCTTTGCCAGGTATTCGGTAGATGAGCACTGGTTCGCTCCTCATTTTGAGAAAATGCTCTACGACAATGGGCAACTAGTTAGTTTGTATGCAGAAGCGTATAATGCTACCAGAGAAATTCTCTATAAAGAAGCAGTGTATCAGACAATCGGGTTTGTCCGTAGAGAACTTACCAGCCCGGAAGGTGGCTTTTATTCAGCGCTGGATGCCGATAGTGAAGGAGAAGAAGGAAAATTTTATGTATGGACTGCACAAGACTGGCAACAAGCTTTGCAGGAAGTAGATTTACTGGGAATCCCGGCAGATGTATTTACCCAGTATTACCATATAACGACGCAAGGCAACTGGGAGCATGGCAATAACATTCTCTACAGAGAGGCTACAGAAGAAGCCTTTGCACAAGCTCAAGGAATAGATTCGCAACTTTTCAAAAAAGCCAATCAATTGCTTCAGGCACATCTATTATCCATCCGGGAAGAACGCATACGTCCGGGTTTGGACGATAAAATATTGTGTTCCTGGAATGGGCTAATGCTGAAAGGACTGGTAGATGCCTATAAAGTTTTTGGTGAACCCTCCTTCCTGGATATGGCCCTGCAAAATGCCAACTTTCTTAAAACCTATATGCGCAGTGGGAATCAATTATATCATTCCTATAAAAATGGCAAAACCACCATTGCCGGCTACCTGGAAGATTATGCGTTTGTAATGGATGCCTATATTGCCTTGTATGAAGCTACGTTTGATGAAGACTGGCTACACGAAGCAAAAGCCTTAGCAAAATATGTGGTGGCTAATTTTTATGACGAAAAGGAAAAGCTGTTTTTCTTTACTGATATACATGCAGAGAAATTAATAGCCCGCAAAAAAGAGATTTTTGATAATGTAATTCCGGCTTCCAATTCAGCTATGGCCAAAAATCTACATAAACTCGGCTTGCTGCTCGACATACCTACGTATACAGAAATAGTAGATAGTATGCTGGCGCCTGTTAAAAAGTTGATTCTATCCGATCCGCAGTATATGTCGAACTGGGCCTCGCTGGCTGCTTTCCGGGCACAATCTACTGCCGAAATTGCCATTGTGGGTCCGGAAGCAGAAATTTTCCGTAAAGAGCTGGAGCAATATTATTATCCCAATAAAGTAGTAGCTGGTACATTTGTGGAAAGTTGGTTGCCTTTGCTGGAAAACCGGGGAGTGGTGGGCGGTAAAACTACTGTCTATGTATGTTATAACAAAACCTGCAAACTGCCGGTCTATTCGGTGATTGACGCCATTCATCAATTAGCTGATGTGCATGCCTAAAATTACTTAGTTAGATGTATACGTCAGCGGCACCATAAAGGCAAAACGGTACATGAGTATATTATCTTTTTTCTGACGGGTGCCCCACTGAGAAATATTATCTATATAGTCGTTCTGCAAATTCAGCCACCCAGCCTGGAAGCCTATGCCATAGCCATTGGGCAATATATAAGTAACTCCTGCCTGTGTAGGAAGTACAACTGATACATTGCTATACAATTCGTTGCTGGCACGGCTAGAGAAATCAGCCAGTAATTTATTGTTCTGGGCATCTTTAGGCTCATAGCGGATAATACCTAATCCCTGGCTTACATAGACCATTAAACCCTTGTATTTCAGCAAATGCACCTGTAAATCGTAGTTCACCGCAATAAAGTTTGTTTTAAAAAACGTATTAGGCGTAGCAGCAGAGCCATTTTCAGCCGTTACTGTGTACATCAGATTCTCCCCGCTAACCGAGCCAACACCCAGATTAATATGGCTGTTTACTCTCTTTTTAAAATTTAGCTTTAAGCCAGCCTGGAAAGCCGGATTCCACTTCTGATAACTAGCTGATAAATCCCCTCTATAAGCATTGGCACTGACACCTACTTCCAGAAAGCGGGTTACTTTAAGGGCAGATTTGGAAGCAAGTGTATCCTGTGCCTGCACAACAGACGTATGTTGGAGAAAAGCGACAACTATCAACAGTATAATGCGGTAGAACGGAGTACGTATAAGTTTCATAGCTAGAGCAAAAGCAGAGCAATATAAGAGATAGTCCGTTGTTAGTTTATTGTATTTGAAGAGCATTCTTACAAGCCGAAAGCCAGGTACTATTGTGGGCGTTACTTACTCTTTATCCGGTCCGGATTATCGGCCAGGAAAGATCCCCAGCCCTTAGATTTTTTCTCTTGTGGGCCACCTACCTGAAAATAGTGGCACATGGCTACACCCAGTGCATCGGTAGCATCATATAATTTAGGATCTTCATCAAATTTCAGGAGCATTTTCAACATGGCCGCTACTTGTTCTTTAGAAGCATTGCCATTGCCGGTTACCGACTGTTTTACTTTCTTAGGCGCATATTCCACTATAGGAATTTCCCTGGCCAGGGCAGCAGCCATAGCTACCCCTTGTGCCCTACCCAGTTTTAACATAGACTGAATGTTTTTACCATAAAAGGGAGCTTCCAGGGCCATTTCGTCGGGCAAGTAGTCTTCAATTAAGGAGGTTACGCGTTCAAAAATTTTCTTCAGTTTAATTTCCTGATTGGTATATTTACTTAGATTGATAACACCATATTGCAGCAGCTTTACTTCTTTTCCTTTCACCACAATAATACCGTATCCCATATACCGGGTGCCGGGATCAACGCCTAAAATAATCCGTTCTTGAAGTTCCAAATTAGCCATCTACGCAAGATAGTAAGAGTTTCCGGTAAAAGGGTTTGTTGGCAGGGTAATTTTGCCGGAGGTAAACATTTTATAGTTAATTTTATCCGGCTTTTATGTAAGATTTATTCGTATCAAAAGCTTCGGTTCATTAGATCATCTTTATTTGTATAATTCGCTACATTGACTGTTCTCATTTCAGCAATTACTTTAGCCTATTCACTGCTGACGCTTATCTTTTGGATTCGCTGGCTACAGATGAAGGGCGATACTACATGGAGTGGCGAAAGCTCTGCCAATCTTCCAAAAGTATCAGTAATCATGGTTGTGCGGAATGAGGAGGAAAATATACTTTCCTTACTGCAAGATCTTGATAAACAAACCTATGCTGCCAGGTTAACGGAAGTTTGGGTAGTGGATGATCATTCTACGGATACCACAGCAGCTATTATTGCTACGTATAAGCAGCAGGCAACATATACCTTATATTTGCTGCCCTTAGCAGAACATATACCCTCTATTTTACCGGAAGGCAATTATAAGAAAAGAGGAATTGAACTGGCCGTATCACAAGCAACCGGTGAATTAATTATCTGCACTGACGGAGATTGCCGGGTAGAGCCTACCTGGGTGCAAGCAATTAGTAACATCTATATAGCTAAAAAGCCTCACTTCATCAGTGGGCCTGTAACCTTCTATAATGAGAAACACCTGTTTGAAAAATTACAAACTATTGAGTTTGCCAGCCTTATTGGGTCAGGTGCAGCGTTGCTTGCTTTAGGTGTGCCAGCTATGTGCAACGGGGCTAATCTGGCCTTTACGAAAAAGGCTTTTGTCGAGGTAGGCGGCTATTCCCATACATCAGGAACAGCCACTGGCGACGATGTCTTTCTGCTGCAGAAAATAAACAAAGCCTTTCCAGGCAAGGTATTATTCTTGCAGAGCCAGAAAGCAATTGTGTATACAAAGGCTCAACAGCAATTTTCTGATTTCGTACAGCAACGCAAGCGATGGGCAAGCAAATGGAACTTGTACATCGATTGGCGGGTAAGTGCACTGGCTGTTTTTATATTTATAAGTAATTTCAGTGTAATCGTCGCTTTATCACTGCTGCTGTCGGGCAATTATTCTATGCGTATGTTTTTGATACAGATTGCGGTTAAATTTTCTGTTGAATTCGTATTTTTGGCAACAGTACTGTCTTTTTTGAAAAAGCTTGATTTTGTGAAGTTTATCTTTCCGTTACAAATACTCTATGTTTTCTATGTTTCTTTTTTTGGAATTGTTACCCATAAAAAAGGATATTCCTGGAAAGGCAGAAAGCTGAAATAAAAGTCAGTTCAATTTAATAAATACAATAAATACAGTATACCTAATCAACAAACTACCTTGCTCATGACCGATGCAGAATTTGATGTGATGGATGAATTATATTTTGTTACCGCTTTTGCTACCCTGGCCAATCAGTTAGATTTACCAGAGCATGAGCTAAAACAAACGTTACAAAGTCTGTTGGCAAAAGGATGGATCAAATGTTTTAAATCCGCTTCTGAAGAACTGGTAGCTGATGAACTGGACTTCGAAAGTGAGTACAAACAATATTATTTTTTAGCCACAAAAGCTGGCTTATTAGCTCATAATAGTAAATAGGTAGTATGTCCATAGTTGCACGGGAGAAAGTAAAAACTCCTTTTTATTATGTAAAAAAACGATTTCTAAACAACAAACCTGCTGTTTTTGGGCTGGCTGTTATTGTCTTGTGCATACTTATTACCATGCTTGGCAACCTGATCATGTCCGACCAGACACCTAACGTAAATGACAGTGCCGTTCAGATCAAAAAAAGACCTATTGGATTCAGAGTAACCATGTTGCGTATCCGGAAGAATATGGATGTGCCGCAGGTCAACATTTTTGAGCACATATTTGTGGGACAGGAGAGCAGCTATACCATCACCCCTATTGAATCGTACCGGATAGATGATGTAGATGTGTATGTGAAGGAGTTGAATGGAGGAGAAAAAGAGAAAAAGTTTTCCATTGTAAATGCTGTGTTACCTTTATTTATTGGCGATTCTCCTAGACTAGGTGGAAAAAACTATGAAGTTTCCGGCGAAACTATCCGCTACCTGGATGTAAATGAAAAACTTCATACCATATCCAAAACAGAACTTCTTAAAAGATTTGAGGAAGAATGTATACAACCTCGTAATTACATATTAGGTACAGATATGGCCGGCCGCGACATGTTAAGCCGCCTGTTGTTTGGGGTGCGTATTTCCTTATCTATCGGGTTTGTTTCTGTATTGATAGCGGTCTTAGTGGGTGTTTCTATGGGATCATTAGCAGGCTACTTTGGAGGCAAAGTAGATAGCTTTATTCTGTGGTTGATGACGGTTGTGTGGTCTATTCCGAGTATTATGCTGGTAATTGCTATCAGTATGGCCTTGCAAAGCAAAGGATTATGGGTAGTATTTGTGGCTGTGGGCTTAACCAGCTGGGTAGAAATAGCCCGTGTCGTTCGTGGACAAATTATGTCTGTGAAACAAAAATTATATGTAGAGGCGGCCCGTTCACTAGGTATGGATAACTGGCGTATCGTTTTCTACCACATTCTGCCTAATATTTTAGGTCCGCTTATTGTTATTGTCACCTCTAATTTTGCTTCTGCTATATTAACTGAGGCAGGTTTAAGTTTTCTTGGATTAGGTGTACAACCCCCGATGCCCTCCTGGGGAACCATGATCAATGAAGGTTTTTATACAATTGGTACCAAAGATAGCTGGCATTTAGTATTTTTGCCTAGTTTCTGTATCAGTATGCTTGTGCTGGCTTTCAACTTGTTTGGTAATGGCCTGCGCGATGCGTATGATCCCACTACCTTAAATAAATAACTTTTCTTGATCAACGCAGCTAAACAACAACTCCGCATAAAGGAGCTTGAACTCAATTCTTTATTGGAAATCACTCAGGCAAT
Organism: Rhodocytophaga aerolata; assembly: GCF_030503435.1. GTDB lineage: Bacteria > Bacteroidota > Bacteroidia > Cytophagales > 172606-1 > Rhodocytophaga > Rhodocytophaga aerolata. The sequence goes on along the minus strand of NZ_JAUKPO010000001.1, from coordinate 798,561 downwards.
TAACAATAACCTGCCGGAAGATTCCCTGTATAAAATATATAATTTTACCTTGCGTGCCAACCTTAATATTAGCAAACTAGCCTTGTATATCCTTAATCAGGATAATACTTGGCAAAGCAAGGTATGTTTTGGTACAGAGGTAAATTTTACACAAATACCCATTGAGCCAGCCGGACTGAATACCAGAGAAGTAAGCATTCTGGAGAAGATAGACCTGCCACAGGAATTTAAAGAGTTCGACATTGTAATACCGGTCTATCATAAAGATAAGGTACTGGCCTACGTGTTTGTTACCGAAATGCGAAAAGACGGGCAAGAGCATTCCATTGATACTACCTTCGTTCAAACCCTGACTAATATTATGGTGGTAGCCATCGAAAATAAGAAACTAGCCCGTAGACAATTAGCACAAGAGGCATTAAATAAAGAACTGGAAATTGCCCAGCAGGTGCAAACCATGCTGTTTCCAAAGAAAATGCCCAATAATGAAAGTTTGCAGGTAAAAGCCTATTATTTTCCGCATCACTCTATTGGCGGCGACTATTATGATTTTATAGAAATAGATAAAGATAAGTTTTTGCTTGGCATAGCCGATGTTTCCGGTAAAGGTGTGCCTGCCGCTTTATTAATGTCCAATTTTCAGGCTTCGCTGCGTATCCTTGCCCGCCGCACTACCAATCTGGAGGAAATTGTGCGGGAACTGAACTATGTAATTTACCAGAATTCGGGGGGAGGTAGCTTTATTACATTCTTTTGTGGCTTATATGAAAGAGATACCCAGCGGTTTAGCTTTATTAATGCCGGCCATAATCCCCCTTTCTTTTGCGACGAGACCGGGCAAATTCAGTTACTGGAAAAAGGTACGACTGTCTTAGGCGTTTTTCATCCCCTGCCCTTTCTGGATAAGGTAGTGATAGAAAAAGTTCAGTCCTTTCTGCTGATGACCTACACAGATGGCGTAGTAGAAACACGTAATGAAGAGGATGAAGAGTTTGGCCATGACCGGCTGATGCAGTTCTTTGAAGAAAATAAAGAAACCAGTCCGGAAGAATTACATACCAAATTGGTAAACTTGATTGATGGATTCCGCTCAGGAAACCAGTATGCGGATGATGTTACGTTGTTTTCTTGCCGAGTTAGGAAAAAATAAGCAGGATGCTTTTTATCGGCATTCGTCTATCATGTATTTTGCAGATAATTCATGTACTGGCATAAAAATAATTTTTTACTTCACTGGCTATATCCTTCGTTTACGTGGCATAAATCCCGAACCGAAAAGAAAATATACCTTACCTTCGATGATGGCCCGATTCCGGAAGTAACAGAATGGGTATTAGCTACATTAAAGCCATATCAAGCACAGGCAACCTTCTTTTGTGTAGGAGACAATATCCGCAAATACCCACAAATCTATGAACAGATTAAGCAAGCAAAACATAGTCTGGGTAATCATACATTCAATCACCTGAATGGATGGAAAACTCCGGTAGAGGTATATCTGGACAATGTAGAAAAATTCAGAAAAGTGGGTGGGGAAGAAGTACTATTATTCAGGCCGCCTTATGGAAAAATAACCAGGCAGCAAGCCGCAGGTATCCGCAAAACCCATCAGATTGTTATGTGGGATGTACTTTCCGGAGATTTTGACCAGAAATTATCTCCAGCCGCCTGTCTGGATAAGTCAATCAAGTACACGGAAAATGGCACCATCATCATCTTTCACGACAGCCTCAAAGCCAGAAAAAACCTGGAATACGTATTGCCCAGCTACCTCAAGCATTTTGATGCCTTAGGTTATACCTTTGAGAAACTCTAATTAAAAGCCCTATCTTGCCCTTATTTAATAGAGAAGTAGCTTTATTTATACCGATAGCTCACTGTTTTGGTTTTTATTCTTCAAACTACCAGATTTGCTCATGGTTTCTATTCTGATAGCAGCCCGTAACGAGGAAGCAAACATTATTTCCTGTCTGCAATCAGTAAGTAAGCTTGCCTATCCTGCCAGTGAGTGTGAAGTACTTATTGGAGATGATGCCTCCGAAGACCGTACCGCTTCCCTGGTAGAAGCTTATATACAGGATAAGCCTAACTTTCGCCTAGTTTATATTGAGAAAACTATAGGTTTAGCCAAAGGAAAAGCCAATGTACTGGCTCAGCTGGCGCAGCAGGCTCGAGGAGAATATCTATTCACAACAGATGCCGATATTGTAGTACCGCCTTTCTGGATTCAAACTATGCTGGCTGCCTGCGTACAAACTACCGGAATAGTTTCTGGAATAACTCTTGTTAAAGGCAACAAGCTGTTTCATCTCCTGCAATCGTTAGATTGGGCCTATGCTTTTGGGTTGGTGCATGTGTTTATGGAAAACAAAATCCCCATAACCGTTATGGGCAATAATATGCTGGTTACCAGAGAAGCTTATGAATCTGTAGGAGGGTATGAAGCAATCCCTTTTTCTGTTACAGAGGATTTTGCTTTGTTCCATGCTATTGTAAATAAGGGATTTAGCTTCAGGCATTTACTTATTAAGGAGGTATTGGCGTATAGTCAACCTATGAAAACATTATCAGATCTGTTGCAGCAAAGAAAACGGTGGATGGCTGGTGCTGTAAAATTGCCTTTTTATATACAAAGCATCTTTCTGCTGCAAGCCCTCTTATTTCCTGTTTTAGTTCTTCTTATGTGGGCAGCTCCCCAGATAGGCTGGATGCTTATTTTATTGAAACTGTTGGTAGACACTGCGTATTTGATATGGGTGTTACACAAAATTAAGGAACTACACTTAATCAAATACGTTTGGGTGTATGAACTATACATGATTGTTTTTTCAATGCTTACATTGCTATATTATTTTATACCCGGTACGTTGCAATGGAAAGGCAGAGAATATAAAAACAGATAATGAAAAAGTAATCAGAAGTAAAATTGACTTATGAATTTAATAGATACGCATGCCCATATTTATGCACCAGAGTTTGATTCTGATAGACCGAGAATGTTAGAAAGGGCATTTGAACAAGGGGTGCAGCAAATATACATGCCCAACATTGACCATACTTCTATAGAAAGCATGTTGCGGCTGGAAGAACAATATCCTACGCAGTGTTTTGCCATGATGGGGCTTCATCCATGCTATGTCACGGCTACTTTTGAGCAAGAGTTAGGGCTGGTTGAAGAGTGGCTGAACAAACGGAAATTTATAGCAGTAGGTGAAATAGGCCTGGATTATTACTGGTCTACTGAGTTTAAGGTACAGCAAGAAGAAGCCTTTGTCTTTCAGGTAGATTTGGCTAAAAAACATAAGTTGCCTGTCGTCATCCATTGCCGCAATTCTTTTCAGGAAACGGTAGATTTGCTTAAGCAAACAGGCGTAGATGGGTTAACAGGTATATTTCATTGTTTTACAGGTACGCTAACTGATGCACAGCAGGTGGTAGATATGGGTTTTTTGCTGGGTATTGGTGGCGTAAGTACGTTTAAAAATGGCGGGCTGGATCAGGTGCTACCCTTTATGGAGCTGAAAAATATAGTATTGGAAACCGATAGCCCTTACCTGGCGCCAGTACCATACCGGGGTAAACGGAATGAAGTAAGCTATACAGCTCTTGTAGCCCAGAGAGTAGCCGACCTGGCACAAGTATCCATAGAGGAAGTCGCAGCGGTTACAACAGAAAATGCCAAACAACTTATGAACACTTATTCAGCTAGAATGCAATAGAGTATATTAAAGAATAACCGATTCCCGTTTCTATGCACTATACCACCACAAAAATTAAAACAGCCGCCGGTCAGGCAGCCACTACCGCTATATTAATGTTGTACACTGGCGGCACGTTCGGAATGGTATATGATAGAACAGGTACTCATCTGATTCCTTTTGATTTTGAGCAGATTGTAGAAAAAATACCTGAGCTCAACCGATTCGACTTTGAGCTGACCGTTATTGCTTTTAACCAGCCCATCGATTCTTCCAATGTTACACCAGCTCACTGGGCAGAAATGGTGGAGATCATTGCAAAGAATTACGATTATTATGATGGCTTTGTGATTCTACACGGAACAGATACCATGGCATATAGTGCTTCTGCTCTAAGTTTTTTACTAGAAAATCTCAATAAACCGGTAATCTTTACCGGGTCGCAACTACCCATAGGCGCTGTGCGAACCGATGGCCGCCGCAACCTTATTACGGCTCTGGAGATAGCTGCTGCCCGCAATGCACAAGGGCAACCGCTGGTGCCCGAAGTATGTATCTATTTTAATAACTATTTGTTAAGAGGCAACCGGGCTAAAAAAGTGGAAAGTGCACATTTCGATGCTTTTTATTCTGAAAATTATCCATACCTTGCGGAAGCCGGTGTATCTATAGAGTATAATCATTCGGCTATTCAGCCCTATATCTTTCATAACAAGCTGCAGTATAGCACCCAAATGGATACCAGGGTGGCTATTTTAAAGCTTTTTCCTGGCATTAACCGGCGAACCATTGAATGTGTACTAAAAATAGCAGATTTAAAAGGGGTGATTCTTGAAAGTTATGGATCTGGGAATGCACCTACAGCAGAGTGGTTTACTGAGTTACTAAAAGAAGCTGTTACACATAATATATGTGTACTAAATATATCGCAATGTGTGGGAGGGAAAGTCGTACAGGGCAAATATGCTACAAGTAAACATCTAGAGGAGATAGGCGTACTAAGCGGAAAGGATATGACCACTGAGGCAGGCATAACAAAATTGATGTATTTATTAGGCAAAGAAAATTCTATGGAATCTTTAAAAATTACATTAACTACCTCTATCCGTGGGGAAATGGCATAACCTATATGTTCTATAGTATAATTTTACGAATAAAAGGTATGAAAAAAGTATTTTAAAACTTGCATATGCACTTTTTTCTTAATTTCTTTGTGCCACAAGATTGTGTTTATATTAGAAAATTGATAAAAAAACGAACACTGCATAACTTGTACTATCATATAGAGAGGTGTCCGAGTGGTTGAAGGAGCACGCCTGGAAAGTGTGTATACCAGCAATGGTATCGAGGGTTCGAATCCCTTCCTCTCTGCTGCCTAGAACCAAATAAAATTTAATTTTAATCTGCAATTTTTTATTTTAATTTTAATCATTTACCTTTTAAACCTAAAAAAAATCGCTAACCCTTACCTTATTCTATGAAAAAGTTATTAGCTTCTTTGATGCTTACCCTTTCTTTGACATTTGGCGTTTCTGCAAACCTGTTAGCACAAGATACTACTGGTGCAGCCACTGCTGATACTGCTGCGGCCCCAGCAGCTGCCGAGATGGAAGAAATCGCTCCTGTAGCAACTACAGATGACGCGCCTGTTGAAGAGAAATCTTTTCACCAAGTGGTTAAAGAACAGTTTATCTCAGGTGGTGTCACTTACATGACTCCTATTCTGCTTTGTCTGATCTTTGGCCTGGCTATCGCTATTGAAAGGATTATTACTTTAAACATGGCTTCCACTAACACAAGAAAGCTATTAAACAGGGTAGAAGATGCTTTAAATACCGGCGGTGTTGAAGCAGCTAAAGACGTAACTGTAAACACCAGAGGTCCGGTAGCCTCCATTTTTACGCAAGGCTTGCTACGTGCACCTGAAGGTGTGGATATGGTAGAAAAATCTATTGTATCGTATGGTTCTGTGGAGATGGGTAAACTGGAAAGAGGCTTAGTTTGGCTTTCGCTGTTTATTGCTCTTGCGCCAATGCTTGGTTTCTTGGGAACGGTTGTGGGTATGATCGAGGCTTTTGCTGCGATCGCGGCTGCCGGTGACGTATCTCCAACGGTTGTGGCGAGTGGTATTCAGGTAGCGTTGGTAACAACGGTAGGGGGGCTGATTGTGGCTATTATTTTACAGGTATTCTATAACTACCTTGTATCCAAAGTAGATTCTATTGTTAACCAGATGGAAGATGCTTCTATCTCGTTAGTAGATATTCTGGTAAAATACAGTTTAACAAAAGGTAGCCTTATAAAATAAAAAATTATATGAAGAATAGAATTTTTCTAATAATATTTGCGTTTATTGTATTAGTAGCAGGAAGTTCAACAGGGGCATTTGCACAAGATGCAGTTCCTACAGCAGATGAAGGTGCAGGTTGGATAGATATAGCTTTATATATTTCCTATATTCTTATATTCTTGTGTGCCATTGCTGCAGTAGTGCTTCCATTAATACAATCCGCCGGCGATCCCAAGGCTTTGCTTAAATCAGGCCTGGGTGCAGTAGCCATCTTGGTTGTATTTGGTATAGCTTATGTGTTATCAGGCAACGAAGTTATTCCTATGTACACTCAATTTGGTATTGGGGAGTCAGGCTCTAAATTGATTGGTGGAGGACTTATCACGGTTTATCTGTTGTTCTTTATAGCCCTTGCTGCTATTATATACACAGAAGTGACTAGTTTAATTAAATAAATTTTGTTATGGCAAAAAAGAAAGACAGGGGTACACCCGAAATTAATGCCGGCTCTATGGCAGATATTGCCTTCCTGTTGTTGATCTTCTTCCTGGTGACCACTACTATTGGTGCTGATAAAGGGATCAATATGTTGTTGCCTCCTAAGAAAGATGAGAGCCAACCTGTAGATGTTAAATTGAAGGACCGCAATGTTTTCAAGGTAATTGTTAACTCTAAAAATCAATTACTGGTAGAAGATGAGCCGATGGCAATCGATAATTTACGCAGTGAAGCTAAAAAGTTCTTGGCAAATAATGGAGCTGATCCAACAATGTCTGAAAGCCCACAAGAAGCAGTAGTTTCTTTAAAAACAGATAGAGGAACACAATATGATGTATATCTGCGTGTATTAGATGAGCTTTCTGCTGCCTATAATGAACTGAGAGCTGAAAAATTAGGGATTACCATAGAGCAATATCTTGATCTTGATCCGAAAGATGAAAAGCAAGATGAAATGATGAAATACGCTCAAAAAGTATATCCTCGTCGTTTATCAGAAGCAGAACCCACAAGCGTAGGACAATAAGATTATGGCAAAATTCACAAAAAAGTCAAAAGCAGGTGCTAATATTAATACTGGTTCGTTGCCAGATATTATATTCATGCTCTTATTCTTTTTCATGGTTACCACTAAAATGCGGGATACCAGTATAATGGTAGAGCAGCGTATTCCACAATCTACCCAGTTGCAGGAAATTGAGCAGAAGTCATTAGTAAGCTACATTTACGTTGGTAAACCTAAAGAAGCCAATAAATTTGGACAAGAACCAAGGGTACAGGTAAATGATGTCTTTATTAATACTAATCAAATTCCTCAATTCGTAGAACAGGAGAAGGCTAAACTTCCGGAAGCAGAAAGAGAAATGATCTGGATGTCTATGAAAGTAGATAAAGAGACCAAGATGGGAATATTAACAGATGTTAAGTTGCAATTGCGTGAAGCAAATGCACTTAAACTAAACTACTCTTCTAACAAAAGAGTGGAACAGGCAGGCATCTAACGTATCTCCTCCTTATAAAACAAAAAAGTCTTTCCGCGTCCCGGAAAGACTTTTTTGTTTTATAAGAGCTATAGCTTACCAATTGAATAAATAAATCGTGTAGTATTATATGCAATATTATAAACCAGCAAAATATAGTTTTGTGAACGTATATTATTTATATTACTATAATTTACCAACGCTTGAAGCAAATATCAAACTAATTAATAACCTGCCAAAATCATTGTAAAGTATAGCTCTTGTAAGTGCCATGGAAAAGAACAACCCTAAAGTGCTGAACGCATGGTGTATGTACGATTGGGCAAATTCTGTATACACACTGACCATTACCACGGTTATTTTTCCTATATACTTCAATGCTGTAGCAAAACAACCAGATGGAAGCGACCTTGTTCCCTTTCTTTGGATGATGAAAAGAAGCGCCGTGGTGTATACCTATTCTTTATCAACTGCTTTCTTATTTATCTCTCTTTTATCTCCTTTACTTTCGGGAATAGCCGATTATGGCGGGACAAAAAAGAATTTTATGAAATTTTTTGTTTTTATGGGCAGTTTTTCCTGCCTGGGATTATTTTTTTTCGATGCAAACCATATTTCACTGGGCATACTTTTATTTATAGGCGCTAGTATTGGCTATGCAGGTAGCCTGGTTTTTTATAATGCATTTTTGCCCGAAATTGCCACACCAGATCAATACGATAAGGTTAGTGCAAAAGGCTTCTCTTTGGGCTACGTGGGTAGTGTATTATTGCTACTTATTAATCTGGTAGTTATTGAAAAGCCAGAATGGTTTGGTGTAAGTAGAGAAAATTTTTTACCTGTAAGGCTCTCTTTTTTAATGGTAGGAGTATGGTGGCTGGGTTTTTCTTTGTATCCGTTTGCCTATTTACCTGATAATAAAACCCAGAACAGATTTGAGAGAAAGCTATTATGGAAAGGATTTCAGGAGATAAAAAAAGTGTCTATAGAGTTAAAACTGCATCCCCGGCTTACCAGTTTTTTGGCGGCGTTTTTCTTTTATAGCATGGGCTTTCAAACAATCATGTACTTGGCCGGATTTTTTGCTGCACAAGAACTGAAATTGCCGGAAGCTAACCTAATAACTATTATGTTACTTATTCAACTGATAGCCATAGGTGGAGCGTCGTTATTTGTTTTCTTATCGAAAAAAATAGGAAATATCCTGACCCTGGCTTTGGCAATGGTTGTCTGTATAGTTGTGTGTTTGGTCGCCTATTTTATAACAAAACCCATACAGTTTTACAGCATTGCAATCGTTATTGGCATTGTAATGGGCGGGATTCAAAGTATGTCCAGATCTACTTACACTAAGTTATTGCCAGCCACAACCGATCATGCGTCGTATTTTAGCTTTTATGAATTGACAGAAAAAGTAGGAATTGTAATAGGAACCGCCACCTATGCTATTATTACCGACATAACCGGTAACATGCGGAACTCTATTTTTGCGCTTATTCTCTTTTTTATAATTGGATTATTTTTTCTAATTAGGCTGATGCAAAACAAACAATACAGTGTGCATCAAGCTATGTTTAGTAATTCATAAGGAAAAATAATAATGTTGTACCCCGTTTTACAGCAGAACTTAAATAACATTATTGTTTTGTGTATATTTTCTTTTCAATTCACTTTAGAACAGTATGATGAGTTGAACAAAAGATTACTCACTCATTGGCCTAAGTCCACGACGAAAAAGTAGGTAAGATTTAGCAGTTTTCTACGTACCCAGCCTGAAATGTTTTACATAATTTTGCAGGGAGAGGATGAATAACAGCAGACAACACATCCAATAAAAATTATATGTATTTCAAAAAAAGACTTTCTCAGTTTATGGCTGCTTGCCTGGGAAGGCAAAACCATGAATTTACTTCACTTGAGCTAGTAATATTTTATACTGCTTTTATTTTCATTATGTCTGTATTATCGTATTTGCAAGAGTTAGCTAGCCATTCGAATTTATAATTCATCAGCTTGCAAGAATACAGTGCCATTAATAATGTAGTTTCTCGCCTCTGTTTCTATTTGATAAACAGGTTGAGCTGCGGCATCAGGCAACAACATATCACGAGTATACATCCGGAAGCGTAGAAACCGGTGAGCCGCCGTATCGTAGCAGTATAAAACATCATTCTCCGTAAGGTTCTGCAGGTGAGTAGGCCCTTTAGAGGTAAGTATCTTTGCCGTGGTAGTACTAACTATCGAAACTCCTGCTAAGCTTCCATAGTGCTGCAGAGAAGCCGAAAAATCATCTAAGATAAGCATAATTGAAATCATTGGCTCCTCTAGGGTAGAGGAATGTATATGTGTAATGCTGCTTACTACATAGTCCTCTAGAACCGGATCATAAGAGGCCACCCATTCACCTGGTTGTATATCTTCTATTTTTTTCTCTTTGCCGTCAGCCATCAATACTAAACTTCCGGCAGGAAAACCTTGTGCGGAAGTCTGCCTGGTAAGTCGTGGTAATTGAGCGGCCTCTGCCTTGCTTTCATACACTTGTCCATACGAAGCGGAGCAAATGAACAGTAATAGAAATAAGTTGACTAAAAAAAGCATACCCTTAGTAAAAAGTAGGGTAGCACTTAAGCGGGAATACAACCCAGCCAAATTGAACATACAGTAGGTGTATAAGGTGTACAAAATAAAAGTTTAGTGCATTTTTGAAAAAAAGTACATCAGCATTGAAACCTGTACTAGTAATAGAATGGCCAGAGAGCCCGGCTTATAATGTACACCTGTACTATTTTATGACCAATTTACATAAAATAGTACATGAATAAAAATTTGTTCGACGAATAGTTATTTATTGCCCACAGAGAAGCCAAAGGTAATACGGGAGTCATTCTTTCGGCGGGTTTCATCCACAATACTCTCATAGGTATTCTCAAATCCGGCGCGTAAAGCAAACCATTTACTAAGCGGCAATTCCAAAGACAGAATAGTATTCCAGCGTACATTGGAGATATCACTAAGCGAAGGCTGAAGAAACGTGAGATGATTGAAGCGGATACGGTTTTGTAGAAAGCTATGCGTGCCTTTTAGCCTGGTAGAATTACGTAAGGTGCTAACTGTTGTCCGTTCTCTAAAATCGGTTGATTCATAAATAATTGCATTCGTTACCGATAAAGTATGTTTAGCATCCTGTGCCAGGCGGAACCCAATACCTGCTCCAGCCAATTGCCGGAGAGTGATACCTCTCAAATTACTGGTTTCCAGTGTGCCCAGGCCAAACCCATAAATTTTTTTTTGTTTATAGATATCAATAAATAAATCCACATAGGTATCCCGTTCGGCTTGCACACCATTTTGCTTACCATAGGTGAACCGGGGATGAGTAGTAAGCGATACAATAGGTCCATTGTAAGCAATCTCTGCCCGGATAACAGCCAGGCTACGGTTGACGTTTCCGCTCGTAAAGTTTCCATCACCAATAAAGCGGTATTGTAAGCTATCGAAGTTAATAAACGGATCATTGGGGGTAGCAGGCAAACTGCTTTCGCTGAGCAAAGAATCGGCTCTCTGTATTTTTAATGAATCGGAGGTAGTGGGTTGAGCTGTTAGAAGAATTGAATAAAAAAAAGAGAAAAATACGCAGGCCAGGAAAATAGATCGTTGCATGAAAAGCAGGTGGTAAAGGATAATAGGTTATTTGCTGACGCAAAAATAACAGGTTTTGTAAATTATGAATAGCTTCCTTTACAAATTTGTGCCACTAGATATTATTCCTGATAAAGTACAAAATATAGGTATGCTTCAGTTCTTTGCTGCCAGATAACCTACATTATTTCTTCTTCTTCCAGTTGTTCGTCCGGTATTGTTGCTTTGCTGTTCCTTAAAATAATATACCCGATACTGGCCGCTGTTAAAGAAGCAAATAACACAGCTAGTTTTGCCATATTCTGCTGATCAGCATTTTGAAAAGCAAGCAGCGTAATAAATATAGACATGGTAAAACCAATACCTCCCAGAAAGCCTGCCCCAATAATATGCTGCCAGGTTGTGTACTCAGGAAAAGAGGATATATTCGTTTTAACAGCTAACCAGCAAAACAGGCAAATACCCAGAGGCTTCCCAAGTACGAGTCCTAAAAAAATGCCAATGCCGCCAGGTGACAGCACTTCTGAAAATGACTCAGTTTCCAGCACTAATCCGGTATTAGCCAAGGCAAAAATAGGCATGATTAAGTAGAGCACATACCCATGCAGTGTATGTTCCAGTTTCTGAGATACCGAACTGGTTTTTTCCACTACCTCTTCTATTTCTTCCATAATCATACGGGAGGTTGTTTCAGGAGAGGGAACGTTTTTCCGGATCTGGGAAAATTTGTTCTGCAGCATATGCACCAATTTGTCTTTGGGAAGCATCGTTTTGTAGGGTATAGTTAAAGCTAGTAATACACCAGCTACCGTAGCATGCACCCCCGATTCATACATAAAATACCAAAGGAGAATGCCCAGTACCACATAAATGAACAGCTTTTTTACCTTAATCCTGTTTAGCAGCAGTAACCCCAAAAATACAAGCAACGCTTTAAATAAATAAGGCAAAGACAAATCAGCCGTATAGAATACAGCAATTACTATAACTGCCCCTAAATCATCAATAATAGCTAATGCTGTTAAAAATATTTTTAAGGAAACAGGTACCCGGTTGCTTAACAGAGAGAGGATAGCCAGGGCAAAAGCAATATCGGTAGCCATCGGTATGCCCCAGCCCGAAGAAGTAGCCGTATTTAAATTAAATAAAGAGTAGATAATGGCTGGCACGATCATTCCGCCAAGGGCAGCAAATATAGGAAACATCGCTTGCCGGACGCTAGATAGTTCTCCTTCCAGCAACTCCCGCTTAATTTCCAGGCCTACCAGCAAAAAGAAAATAGCCATCAATCCGTCATTTATCCAGTGCAGCAGGGAATGATCGAAGTGGAAGTTTTCAAAATTGATAGATAAATGTTTTTCCCAAAGTGCCAGAAAAGGCTCACTATACTGGCTGTTTGCCAGCATCAGCGATAAAAAAGTAACCCCAATAAGTATAATGCCACTGGATTGCTCCAGTTGTATAAACTGAATAAAAGGCCTTCTTAGTTTTTGAATGATACGGACGGTTTTTCGTTGCATATGCCGGGCAAGGTTTTATCAGGTGGAAGAAGGTCGGTATAGTACATATCGTGTACTAGTCTAAAAAGTTGCGCAACCCTCTTTTTTAGGCTTTCTAATGGGATTGCAAGTCAATAACACCAATAAAAATGGATAAAAAAACGGGCCAATTAAAAAACTTTGTTCTGCCAGGCAGAATTAAATTACCATTCCGGTTTTTCTTTCTGTAGATAAACTCTATTTTTGCCAAAACTTTTCTTTTTACTATGAGCGTTCTGGTCAATAAAAATTCTAAAGTTATCGTACAGGGCTTTACGGGCTCCGAAGGCAGTTTTCACGCCCAGCAAATGATTGAGTATGGTACGAATGTGGTAGGTGGCGTTACGCCCGGAAAAGGTGGAAACACCCATCTGGACAGGCCGGTATTCAATACTGTTCAGCAGGCTGTAGAAAAGACCGGTGCGGATGTATCCATTATTTTTGTGCCGCCAGCCTTTGCTGCCGATGCCATTATGGAAGCAGCAGATGCAGGTATAAAAGTAATTATTACTATTACGGAAGGTATTCCTACCAAAGATATGATCTATGCAAAAGAATATCTGAAAGGAAAAGATATACGGCTGATAGGTCCAAACTGTCCCGGCGTTATTACGCCTGAAGAAGCAAAAGTAGGAATCATGCCTGGGTTCGTATTTAAAAAAGGTAAAATAGGTATAGTTTCCAAATCCGGTACATTAACCTACGAAGCAGCCGACCAGATTGTGAAAGCTGGTTTAGGGATTTCTACAGCCATTGGTATTGGGGGAGATCCTATTATTGGTACACCTACCAAAGAGGCCGTAGAATTGTTAATGAACGACCCTGAAACGGAAGCAATCGTAATGATTGGCGAAATTGGTGGAGGTATGGAATCGGAGGCTGCCCGGTGGATAAAAGAGACCGGGAACAAAAAACCAGTAGTTGGCTTTATTGCAGGTCAAACAGCTCCTAAAGGCAGAAGAATGGGCCATGCAGGCGCTATTATTGGCGGTGCCGATGATACAGCAGAGGCAAAAATGCGCATTATGCGTGAATGCGGCATTCATGTAGTAGAATCTCCGGCATTAATCGGCGATACTATGTTAAAAGCATTGGGCAAAGCATAACGATGTGCTGATAAATTTATGTGCAAATGTGCTGATGAACAGGCAGTCAGTTAGAATATAAATCAGGCGGTATGGGTGTATGCATCCGTACCGCTTTTGTTTTGAACTTTTTGGATACATTTTCTTTTTACTTTATGAAGATGTAGTAGTAATTAGCCTATCCGCCTATCAGCACATCAACCCATTAAACTTCATGCCTGTCATTCCAACTTCCGATTATAAATCTCCTTTCTATCTCTTTAACGCCCATTTGCAAACCATTATTCCGGGTCTGTTCCGAAAAGTGGAGGGGGTGACATATAAACGTGAACGGCTGATCACTTCAGACAATGATTTTCTTGACCTGGATTGGTCAAGCAAGGGAAATAACCGCATAGCCATACTGTCCCATGGCTTGGAAGGCGATTCTCAGCGACCCTATGTTAAGGGCATGGTAAAAGAGCTGAACGCGCAAGGATGGGATGCCCTTGCCTGGAATTTTAGGGGGTGTGGGGGAGAAATCAATAAAAACCTGCGTTTTTATCATAGCGGAGCTACGGAAGATCTGGAAGAGGTGATTGCCCATGTGTTAACGCAAAAAGCCTATGATAGTATTGTACTGATAGGGTTTAGCCTGGGAGGTAATCTTACGCTCAAGTATTTAGGTGAAAGGGGAGCCGACCTTAGGCCTCAGATAAAGCGGTCGGTGGTATTTTCGGTGCCTTGCGACCTGCAATCTGGTTCTACCAAAATGGCAGGGTTTGGCAATAAAGTATATATGAGTCGCTTTTTGAAACACCTGCGTAAAAAAGTGAAGGGCAAGGCTCTGCTAATGCCCGATAAAATAAATGACAAGGATTACCATCTAATAAAAACTTTCAAAGATTTTGATGATAAATACACTGCGCCTTTGCATGGGTTTAAAGACGCCGTAGATTACTGGACGCAGTGCAGTTCCAAGCATTTTTTAAAAGGCATTGCTATTCCTACGCTCATTGTTAATGCTAAAAACGATCCTTTCCTTTCGCCCGAGTGTTTTCCTTTCTCCATTGTAAAAGACCTCCCGCATGTATACCTGGAAGCACCGGAAGAAGGAGGGCATTGCGGGTTTTACAGCAATAGTTTATCTGGCAAATTCTGGTCTGAAGAGCGTGCCCTAAAATTTTTAGAGAGGGTTTAAAAAACAATTCGTAACTTTTCGGCCCGAAAACGGATACTTTTTATACTACCAAAACTCTATGGACAATACCCTCAATAAGTACATCATTATTGATTTTGACAGCACTTTTACCAAAGTAGAAGCAATGGACGAACTAGGTGCTATCTCTTTGCAAAATAATCCACGGCAGGAAGAAATCCTTCAGGAGATCAAGCACATTACCGATCTGGGCATGAATGGTGAATTGTCTTTTACTCAATCGTTAGAGAAAAGAATTGCTTTATTAGAGGCAAACAAAGCACATTTACCTTTGTTAATTGAACGCTTACGGACTAAAATATCAGATTCTTTTGAGCGGAATAAGAAATTTTTTAAAGAGTTTGCCAGTAATATTTTAATCATATCCAATGGGTTTAAGGAGTTTATTACACCAATAGTAACAGCCTTCGGAATAAAAGAAGAAAATATATTTGCCAATACCTTTGTATACGATGAGAAAGGAAATATTATCGGTTTCGACCGCAGCAACCGCTTGTGTGCCAATAAAGGAAAGGTAGAGCAGATAAAAAGCTTGAGTTTGCAAGGCGATATTTACGTAATTGGCGATGGCTACACAGATTATGAGATAAAAGAAGCTGGGTTAGCAAATAAATTTTATGCCTTTACAGAAAATGTAGAACGCGAACGTGTACTAAGCAAAGCCGATCATATTGCGCCTAGCCTTGATGAGTTCCTGTATCACAATAAGTTACCGATGAGTTTATCGTATCCGAAAAACCGGATAAGCGTATTGCTACTGGAAAACATTCACCCAAGAGCTGTAGAGATTTTCCGGAAGGAAGGATACAAAGTAGAAGTAGTAGCCGGCGGCCTGGATGAGGATGAACTTTGCGAACGGATTAAAGATGTGACTATTTTAGGTATCCGCTCTAAAACCCAGGTTACCAGAAAAGTACTGGAGCATGCCAATAAGTTAATGTGTATTGGGGCCTTCTGTATTGGCACCAACCAGATTGATCTGAATGCTTGCCTTGAAAAAGGAATTGTTGCCTTTAATGCACCCTACAGCAATACCCGCAGCGTGGTAGAACTAGTTATAGGCGAAATTATTATGCTGATCCGTAATATTCCGGACAAAAGCCAGGGGATGCACCAGGGTAAATGGGATAAATCGGCGAAGAATAGTTTTGAGATAAGAGGCAAAAAACTAGGCTTAGTAGGATATGGTAATATTGGTGCCCAGCTTTCTGTGCTAGCCGAGTCGTTGGGTATGGAGGTATATTACTACGATGTGGTGGAGAAATTAGCTCTGGGTAATGTAAAACGGTGTAATACGCTGCAAGAATTACTTAACACAGTAGATATTGTTTCCCTGCATGTAGACGGCCGGGCAGCCAATAAGAACCTGATAGGAGAAAAGGAGTTTGCGATGATGAAAGATGGCGTTATTTTCCTGAACCTGAGCCGTGGCCATGTGGTGGATATTCCTGCGTTGGTAGCCGCCATTAAGAGTAAAAAAGTAGTTGGCGCAGCTATTGATGTATTCCCTTACGAACCTAAAACGAATAAAGAGGAATTTTTAAATGAACTACGCGGCTTGCCGAATGTAATACTTACGCCTCATATTGGTGGAAGCACTGAAGAGGCACAGGTGAATATTGCTAATTTTGTTCCTGGTAAAATTGTAGAGTTCATTAATAAAGGAAACACTTTTATGAGTGTAAACTTCCCGAACCTGCAATTGCCAGAATTAACTGATGCGCACCGCATGATTCATATCCATGAGAATGTGCCTGGCATTCTTGCCCAGATTAATAGTATTCTGGCCAGACACCACATTAACATTGCCGGCCAATATCTCAAGACTAATGAAAAATTAGGCTATGTAATTACAGATATCAATAAAGTATATAACAAAGAAGTAATTACAGAACTTAAAAATATATCCCATACCATAAAATTCCGGATGCTATACTAATAATTCTCAAGGATATAGTAAGTATAAAAATAAAGAGCCGCAGTAAACTACTGCGGCTCTTTGCAATTGTGTATATGTATGAGAGAAGAAAATTATAGTTTAAAGGAAACACCTAAGTTTAAGTAGCCAAAAGCATTACGGCCAAGTTCCAGGTAGCCACCGAATTTAGGCGTAAAGAAATATCTTGCACCAAACGTTAACCCAGGAAATACACGGCTGCCATTGTTATAGTAATTAGAGCCACCCCATTTTTCGTCTACCTTCCAGGAATATGTTTCAAAGCCTAGCAATAAAGAAGCATAAATATCAAGCTTTTCTTCATTGATATTCAAATCAAGTTGATCGTTTAATAAACCACTGGCATGTAACGTACCTCTTGCACCAATAGATAAAGCCGTCCATCTGTCTTTATAATCATTGCTATATTTGTAGGTACGGGAATAATACCCGGCATATCCGCCTACACTAAACATATCGTTAATGCTGTATTCGGCATTAATGGTTAGGGGCAAAAATCCTCCGGAATTACTGTATAAGCCATAATTGTAATAGCCATATCCCCCGATAGAAATACCTGGGTTAATTAATATATCTCCTTTTTCATACTGGGCTTTTGCAGATTGAGCAAAGAAGATCATCAGGCATAGGGCAAATAAGACAGATAATTTGTTTTTCATTGTTGTAAAGTAATTTAATAAAGGTTTTGTTGAGTTAAATTATATCAGGCCGTAATTTAGTAGCTAATTACATTCCTTGATTACAAAATGAACAGGAAGTAAACCATTAGCATGTAATATTTTTAATAAATTCTGTAAGAAATCTACTTGCCTGATATAATGGCCTGTAAATCAGGTGTGGAAATGCTAGTGATGAAAAAGTGTATCAGTTGTTTTATTCCACAAACTAAAGTTTCTAACTTTAGGCCATATTGTAAGTAACATTTAATCACCTATTCCGTGCAGCAGAAGACATTCTTTACGCCAGGTCCGGCTCATTTGTATCCATCCTTTGAAACGCATTTACAACAGGCATTGAGGGAGCAGATTGGTTCAATCTCACACCGGAGCAAGCAATTCAAGGCTATTTACCAGTTTACCTACGAACAACTCAAGACGTTACTTTCTATTCCGGATAACTTTGCTGTGCTCTTTACCGGCTCTGCTACCGAAATATGGGAACGGATTTTACAGAGTTGTGTAGAGAAAGAAAGTTTTCACCTGGTGAATGGCTCCTTCTCCAAACGTTTTTACGAGTTTGCCGGTGAATTAGGTAAAAAAGCCAATAAACTGGAAATGCCGTTTGGTAAGGGCTTTGATCTGGCGCAGGTGACAATTCCTGCCGGAGCAGAGCTTGTTTGCCTTACTCATAATGAAACAAGTTCTGGGGTTACTATGCCAGTAGCGGATATGCATACGTTAAAGCAAAAATATACTGATAAGCTTTTTGCTGTAGATATGGTGTCCTCCGCTCCCTATCCTGATCTTAATTTTCAACTAATAGATTGTGCCTTCTTTTCCGTGCAAAAAGGATTTGGTATGCCTGCCGGGTTGGGCGTATGGATTGTGAATGATAAATGCTTGCAGAAATCCGAACTATTGAAGCAGAAAGGGCTTACCGTAGGCACTTATCATAGCCTGCCTTCCTTATGGAGTAAGTTCAAAACCTTTGAAACGCCCGCCACGCCAAACGTAGTAGGAATCTATTTGCTTGGGAAAATAGCAGAAGATATGAACAAAAAAGGCATAGCCGCCATACGGCAGGAAGCCGAGCAAAAAGCAACTATGCTATATACCTACCTGAAACAAAGTGAGAACGTAAAAGCATTTGTTCAAAATCCGGACCATCAGTCGCCAACAGTGGTTGTTGCAGATGTGGCTGGCGGTTCTACAGATCTTATTCAAAAGCTGACACAAACAGGAAATGTAGTTGGCAGTGGCTATGGCAGTTACAAAGAGAAGCAGATTCGTATTGCCAATTTTCCGGCTGTTACTATAGAGCAAACGCAACGCCTGATCGACGAACTTAAGCGGCTGGAAAAATAGAAAGAGCAGCCAATGAGTAACAATTGTGGCTTTTTTCGTGTACCTGATCTGCCAATTGTCGATAGAATACATGGCATCTTACATTTACTTTTATAAGAAGTGGGATTGTTTGATTTACTAATGCTTTCATAAACAGGTAGCTGCAAGGGCTTTTGTACCACTTCTGGCATATTTATGTACCGAACATAGTAGGTAAAAATAAGATTAGAGCTACCAACCAGCTATAAAAAAAATAAACTTTGGTACAACTGCTATTTTGAGGAAAACTCAACTTTCTGAGGCTGATAATATCCTTAATTTTAAGATATGGAAGCAACAAACGAGTTTACCCATCAGGAATATCTGGAACTGGAAAACGAAAAACTGGATCTGGAAAGCGAAAATGAAGAACTGGCATCTAAGAGCAAAATATTTATTACCACCACTATCATATTTGCCATTCTTTTTGTACTGAGCCTTGGTTATATTATTCTATCGGAGGTGAATGAGCCATTATTTGGAAAATGGCCTCAAGTAGCGCAGGATAACCGGCAATTGAAAGTCCAGTTAAGCGAACTTAATGGGTTAAAACCAACAATTGATAGCTTAGTAACTATCAACAATACCTTAAGTGAGCAATCCGATACACAAGAAGGGGTATTCTTTGAAGTGCAGATAGGTGCTTTCGAGCATTTTAATATGAATCAATATATGCAAGAACTAGCCAGGTTGAAGAAGGAGCAGGTGGATACAATGGATAAATATACACTGGGGAAATTCAGAAACTTCAAAACCGCTCAGGCTTTCAATAATGATATTAAAAAAATGGGTATTGCCGATGCTTTCATTGTCGGAAAAATTAATGGCCAGCGTGTAGAATTACAGGAAGCCGTAGTTGCTAGCAAAAAGACCTTATACTGATAGAAAACAAGCTGATTAAATTCCCTTAAAAAGCCTTTGTAAATATACACTTAACGATACCATCTTCTGCCAGGGAGATGGTATTGCTGTTTAATAGGAAGCAGGTTACGAGATTATAATAGTTATTTTATTTATCCGTT
The DNA here is from genome assembly GCF_030503435.1 of Rhodocytophaga aerolata. Lineage (GTDB taxonomy): Bacteria > Bacteroidota > Bacteroidia > Cytophagales > 172606-1 > Rhodocytophaga > Rhodocytophaga aerolata. The sequence continues at coordinate 778,614 of NZ_JAUKPO010000001.1, read as the reverse complement.
TTGGCGTAAGCGCTTCAGTTTTTGTGCCCCCGTCACTATTATCCATATCTCCTTTTTCTACAATGATATAATAGATTTTAGGTTCCAGAGTATCAAAACTCGCCCGGCCTTTTTCATCTGTCCGGATGGTTTTGCCTACCTGGTTTTGTTCTTTGTTATAATCTTCCTCTGATGTAAACAGGCGTATACTGGCTCCTTCTACCAAATTACCTGAGTCGTCGCGTACGGTCACCTGAAGTTTAGTATTCAGGATTTGAGCTTGCAAGCTATGGAAACAGGCTGATAACAAGATACTAACAATAACTACAAAGAATGTCCGGATGTGTAACATAAGTCTAGGATTGTAAATTACTATACTAAGGAGACGTAAATAAATAAAAAACCCACAATCATCATATCAAATTGTGGGTTTTTGCAGTAGTAAATATTATTTAGATTAGGAATTCCCGGTAGCCGTTCCTAGTTTAATTTCTTTATGTTCGGCAGGGTTTGCCTGTGAACCTGTTAAAATGGATTTCGCCATCTGGAATAATTGCCCTACTTTGCTGGAAGTGGTATCCCAGAATTCACTTTCTTCAATAGTTACACATAGCAGCGCAATCCCTGGCTCATCCAATGCTTTGGGAAACCATGCCCGGAACAACGGATTCCACAAACGTTCCATTCGCTGCCGGTCTTGTACTATCCTGGCAATACCAGATATAGATACGTGAGTACCTGCATTATCTGAATAAGAAAGATTTACCTGCGAATGTCTGGCCACTTCATTCGCCTTATCTGAATCGTCGTAAACAAAAAACCAGAGTTCTCCATTTTGTTCAGCTTCTGTAGACGCTATCGGGCGGCTGCGCAATAAGCCATCCTGGCCAACGGAGGTAAGCATGGCATATTTAATTCCGTTTATTTTCGCATATATTTGCCTTAACGCTTCTTCTGTTGTGATCGTTTTCATCAATAGTAGGTGTTTGTTTCAGGTCAGATGAAAGCCCGGTAAATCATCTGCCCCGGTGAATAAACATGAACGTACCGGACTTGTAATTGCTAATTTTTTATACGCTAAAGCTGCCGGAAGGTTTACTCATCGGCTAAGCCGGAATATATTCAGCTCCAGTTATTTATGATTTTAGACAAGGAATTTTATAAACAAGATACTATAACCGTAGCCAACGCTTTGCTAGGCGCTTACCTGGTACATGAAAGTAGTGAAGGTGTAACATGCGGAAAAATTGTAGAAACCGAAGCCTATCTCTGGGGCGATCCGGCTTGCCATGCCTACCGGAGTAAAACAGTCCGCAATGCTACTATGTTTGGGCCGGAAGGATACGCCTATGTATATCAAATATATGGTATACATCATTGTGTAAATGTAGTTACCGCCCCGGAAGGAGTAGGAGAAGCTGTGCTCATACGGGCACTGGAGCCTATTTCCGGTATAGAGCTGATGCAGCTCCGGCGAAAAGTAGGCGTGTTTAAACAGCTTTGCAATGGCCCGGGTAAACTTGTGCAAGCCATGGAGATTACCCGTTCTATGGACGGCATCAGTTTGATGCAGCCTCCGTTTTATATTCTCTCGCCAGATACGTATCCACAGCATAACCTACCTTTTGAGATAGTGACTACTACCAGGATTGGCATTACACAGGGTGCCAATCTGCCTTACCGCTTCTATATTAAAGGCCATCCTTGTGTTAGCTACCCAGTGAAACTAAAAGCTACCCTACAATAAATCATTCCAATCAAAAGTAGTTTTAAGTAAGGCAGTATACTTACCGGGTATAAGGTTTGTCATCTGCTTTAATGTAAATAATCTGTAGAGATTTCTATAAATTATATTTCACTTTTTATTTGTAATACTTAGACAAACTTAGTATACTTGTCTAGGTATTGTAAAAATAATATGTATTCCAAAGAACTAATCCGGGGCACATTAAAGCCGATTATTTTGAAACTTCTGGCAGAGCATGGCAGAATGTATGGTTATGAAATTTGCCAGAAGGTAAAAGAGTTAACCAGCAATGAAATAATTATTAAAGAAGGCTCCTTATATCCTGCACTATATAAATTAAAAGCAGAAGGTTTAGTAGAAGTAGAGTCAATAGAGGTAGATAACCGGACCAGGCAATATTATTCATTAACAGATAAGAGCCAGGCGATGGCAAAAGAGCAGGTTAATGAGTTTTCTCTTTTTTTACTTACCATGAGTAGATTATTTAAAGTATCCTCCAGTTATTAAGCAAATGCCATTATCCAACGAACAAATCGCATACATTCGGGATAAGATCCACCAGGAGGGAATCGATGAATCTGCGCTTCTGAATGATCTGTTAGATCATATTTGCTGTGCTGTTGAATATGAAATGAGCAGAGACTCCGGTTTTGAATCTGCTCTCAACAAAGTACTTAGTGACTTTAGCCCTGAAGAAGGCTTAGGCAATATTCAGGTGGAAATAACTACCATCACCTATACTAAATCTATCACTATGAAAAAACTCACCTTTGTTCTGGCATTTTTAGCATCCCTGTTGTTCTTCATTTGTATCTTACTTAATGGCGTTAGGCTGTTAAATAATTATGATTGGGCCTTTATGAACGACTTAGCCTTTATCAATCAATATGCCTTTTGTTTATTCATTTTGCCTCTGTATTGGTTTCATCAATATAAATTGGCTAAGCAAGCTCCAAACGATGGACTAGGAATAACAATGAAACTCGTGTTGTTTAGTATTGGTTTTTTATGTTCTGAAGCTCTGGCGAATGCTGTATTTTTTAAACTTATGCACATGCCTGGAGGTAATCAATTATTTATCATTACAGCTGTTTTAGGGATGGTCTATGTACCGCTGTTTTTATTCAGAAAATATAGATTGGCTTTTTAATAAGCAGTAAATAACGGCCTTTCAAACACAGGCCAATTCTGGTTTTTTATTGACATATTATAAGCTGCTTTAAGGCCAAAGAGGAGAGCACTAAACCATAAACCTGGACTGGTGCTTCCTTACCATCCGCATAATAGATTCCTCCGGGTTTAAGTCGATCAACTTATTTATCTCTACCCACCGTAAATCTTTCGATTCGTGCGATATAATTAATGGCTCATTTTTATCTGCCTCCATCAAAAAACGGATATCGTAGTGATAATGAGCAGGCTCCAGTTTGCGGGCCGGTATCAAATGGATGTCCACATCGAATATACCATCTTCAAGAAAATGAATCCTTGTCAAGCCTGATTCTTCCATCGCTTCTTTCATGGCTGATTTAAATAAGTTGCTTTCTCCATCGGCGTGCCCGCCCAATTGCAACCACTTGTCTAGTTTGCGGTGGTGAGTTAGTAAAACATGGGTGCGGCTATAGTCGGTAATCCAGGTAGAGGTAGTAATATGCCCAATGGCCAGGCTCCGTTCCAGGCATTGCGGATAGCTATTGGCAAATGTCAGCATGTCCTGATGCATCTTACGTTCTGCGGTATCAGTTGTTTTATAGTTTGTTAGTAATTGAATAAAGGGCATAGTACGCTAATGCTGAGTGAAAATGTGTATAAATATCAAAAATATGAAAACCTTTTTGGTTATATAAAGAGTTATAAGTAACAAAGTATATCTGATAAATGGTTTTCTGATGAAAGCCGTGTATTTATAAAATTTGTTGAACAGAAGCTTGCCAGATCGTATGTTTTATATACCTACACGCCTGAAACGCCAATATATTAAAGTAAAACGGTTTAGAATCAGTTCTAAACGTATAAGAGACCGCTGGAAAAGTAAATATCCCTATTACAAAAAAGAGGAAAGAGGCTGGCAGCGGAGCAAACCACCCGAAGATACAGAATTAGATTATACAGTGTTACTGGTAGGAGATATGGGCCATCCTTCACTGAATGGAAAAGATCCGGTTTTAAACATGATTTCCCAGCAAATAGCCAAGTTTAACGATAAAATGGCTGTAGTGTTTCTGGGAGACAATATTTACCCCAGAGGCTTACCCGATCCGGAACACCGCTTACGGGATATTTCTGAAGCACGGATAAAAGCCCAACTCGATATTTTTGCAGCGTATACAGGCAAAGTCTATTTTCTATCAGGAAATCATGACTGGAACAAAGGGCGAAAAGACGGATATGAGTATTTAAAACGCCAGGAAGCATATATTGAAGAATACCTCAACAGAGGTAATGTATACCTGCCAGATAATGGCTGCCCCGGACCAGTATGTTTGGACCTGACAGATGATGTGGTGCTAATTATTATTAATACGCAATGGTGGGTACAACGCGGACTGAAACCCATTGGCCCTTATTTTAAATGTGAAGCCAAAAGCGAAGAGCATTTTTTTCAGTTGTTGGATGAGGCCATTGCTAAAAACAGCCACAGGAAAATAGTAGTAGCTGCTCATCATCCCTTGTACAGCAACGCTTTGCATGGAGGCAACTTCTCTATGAAGCATCATATTTTTCCGCTTACTGCGGCACATAAAAAATTGTATATACCTTTGCCAGTGGCAGGCTCTTTATATCCTTTGTACAGAGGTATTTTTGGTGCCCATGAAGATATGTCTCATCCATTGTACCGGCGTATGCGGTCGGGATTGCTGAAGGTTTTTAAAAAATATAAGAACATCATCTATGCCGCCGGACATGACCACAACTTGCAATATTTCCATGCAAATCATAATCATTTTATTGTAAGTGGCTCAGGTAGTAAGGTATCGTACGTACACAAAGGCGGCAAGGCTTCTTTCACTCATGCACATAAAGGGATATTCCAGATAAATTATTATACGAACGGCGAGGTATGGATGAAAGTATTGGAACCCACAGCCTTGGATAAGCCACCTATTATCATGTTCCGGAAAAAGCTACTGTAACCTGGTTAAATGAAAAGGCTATGATTTACAGAGCCTAATCATGCAACTAAGTTAATTAAATGGTTAATAGATATCCTTTTTAGCCAGTTTACGGAGCCGCCCGGCATACTGCACCGGCAAAATTATAGCTTGAATCCATCGGAGTTTGTTGCCTTCGCCTGGCAGGTAATGGTACATACGCAGCAAAAAGTTAATCAAAGGATTGGGGCTAAATCCAAGTACCCGGTTTATTTTTTGAGGGATAAGGCATGCTTGTACAAGGGTTAATAGATAATATCTGACAGGCCCCAATGCTTTGCGGTAAGCCTGCATCAACTCTTGGGTAAGTGGGCTTGCTTCATAATCATGCATGAGGTGATGTTTCCGCTGTTCCAGGTATTGTTCATAGGTCTGAGGAAGGTCTTGCAGGTGCATATGATGACCTAATGCCATTACTGCTTCAAAATAAGACTGCCGGTCTTGGTTGGATAATGGCCCAAACACTACCTCGTGAGCCCGCTCTCCATAATGTAAGATAATAAAAAGCACATCCTTATAAGCCCATTGGGGAATTTCCATGCCACGGGATTTTTCTACACCTTTATGTATTTGATTAATCGTTTTCACAGACCTGGCAGATGTATCTGGCTTGCCTAGAAACACATTCTGTGCAAATTCCATGGTTTCAAAAAAACGGTCGATCGGGGAGGAAGGTAACCGGTTGGTATAAAATAACCAGTCTACAGCTTTTATCGCAGCAAATTCTGCTGAACCTCCTGCAAAGAATAGCAAAACTGTATCCGGGTTTCCCCAGATACGTCTTGCCACCGGACTGGCTATTTTACTTACCTGAGAAAGTGTTTCTGTAGACATATACAAAAGTGTTTACAGCATAACATACCTGTTACAAGGCAAGTTCTAGTAGGATGTTAGCAATAGACCAGGCTAGTAAAATAGTATTGTGCAGTGGAAGGGGCAGCAGGAGACTTACCTAATTTGCAGGTGCTTTCTCAGTTTTCGTTTTTTTACTGGCTATTTTTTTGTCTTGAGCGGCTTTGAGGGTAGCTTTTTTAGTCGCCTTTTTGGATTTTTTATTTTGCTTCTTGGTAGCTTTCGCTTCTTTCTGTGAAATTTTTTCTACGGCGGTAGTAAACTTCCTGGCCAGTTTAGTAGCTGTATTTTCTGCCGACCGCTTAATTTTCTTTATAGCTTTTGTATCAACGCCTTCCAAGGCTTCATTAATCTTCTGCAGAATGGTGGTGGCAAGTTCCCGTTGTGTTGCTTTTTTTGCTTTCATAACCGCTAATAACGTAAAAAAAACACGGGCAGACTCAAGTCCTATATTACTAATTTGTTATGTCTATGTTATTAGTTTATTATTGAAAAAATAGTCAAATAAGAATATGTAATTTGAAAATTAAGGCCATATATGCTCCAGATAGGTTCGTTTTTCTACCGTAATGCAGATAAATATCAGTCCGAAGATTACAAAAAGCAGCTGACTTTTGGAGGGATTACAACTTATTATATAAAAGTAACGCCTGTTTTTCGGGTTTTTACTTAAAATTACAATAATTTTGAACGTTCAATTTGTTCGGCCCAAAAAGTGTTAAGCTTTAGAAGTGTTTTAGAAATGTGCTTAGCAAGCCTTATCGGGTGACCAAAATGTATAAGCATCGATAGCACATACTAACTAGGGGCTATATTTTTGTTAGTAGCGGTCTTTCATTAGCACCATGTGCCATGCAGACCCAGTATCTATTACACGATGCGTGCAAATTGAACAAACTGTTTATGTTCAATCATTTTATTGTTTATCAGTTATCATCTGTGAAGCAGGTGAGTCTAAATAGATAGAAGCGTGTTGAAAGAAAAAAATGCTCTTTGGATAAGTGCTTTATATTTGATACTTGGAATAACATGGATATATGGAAGCGACAGAATATTACTTATACTGCTTAATCTGCAATCAATAAATGAGTTAACGCAGTATCAAAGTTACAAAGGCGTAATCTATGTTATTTTCACCTCTTGGCTGCTATTCCTGCTGATCAAAAATTCTACTCACAAACTGCAGTCTTCCGGAAATTTCTACAAATCGTATTTTGAGCAGAATCCCAACCCCATGTGGTTAATTGATTCTGCCAGTCAGAAGATTTTGGCTGTAAATAATGCTGCTTGTAAAGTATATGGGTATACGCAGCAAGAATTTCTGATGATGTCTATGCATGACATTCGGATGCCCGGAGAGCAAGATATACAATGGACCGGTAATAATGCAGCCGGAATTGATACATTAAACCCGGGGAGGCATATAAAGAAAAATGGCGAACTTATCTATGTAGATGTATTTACGCACTATACCACCAGAAAAAACAAGCCTGTTGCCTTTATTATGGCCATTGATATTACCCGGCAGGTAGACTTTGAACAGACAGTGACAGAACTTAACCGCACACTGGAAGATAAAGTAAACGAACGTACCAGACAATACCTGGATAAAAACTATGCGCTGGAAGTTGCTAACTTGGAGCTAAGTTCTCTAAACGAGGAGTTAACCACTGCCAATGAAAAACTGGAAACGGCCAGTAATATAATTGCCCAGCAAGCCGAGTTATTGGTGAAACAAAGTGAAGATAAGCTAAATAACATTCTAACTACTATACAGGATGTCGTTTGGTCGTCGTACTTTGTAAACAGGGAGTTGAATTTTATCAATCAAGCCGCCAAGCAGGTATTGGGCTATAGTCCGGATGAGTTGTATCAGAATGGCTCCATCTTAGAAAGCATGGTGTACCGGGAAGACAAAAAGCTGGTAGAAATGGCTTTTAAAGAACTAATAGCCAGAAAATACTTTCAAGCCGAATACCGCATCGTACACCAATCCGGAGAAATCCGGTGGATCAGAAACCGGGTATGGCTAAAAACGGATGAAGCCGGCCAGCCATCGGTTATGGATGGTGTCATTACAGATATTACCGATAGAAAAAACTATGAGGCAGAATTACAAAAACGTGAAATTCTGCTTAGCTCCTTAATTGATTCTCAAACCAACTACCTGGTCCGGATAAACAGCCGTGGCAATTATACCTTTGCCAATCAACAGTTTTTAAAGGATATTGGTTATTCGTCTGAAGAACTTCTGGGACAACCGGCAAGCCTCACCATTTCACCGGATGAGTTGCCAGATTTCCAGACGATGGTTCAGGAATGTATCCTTAATCCGGGCAAAATTGTTCCCTTGCTCTTCAGCACTACCGGCAGAAAAGGCGATATGCATTGGAGTGAGTGGGAATTTATAGGCATACACGATGAAACGGGCAGGGTTGCTGAAATCCAGGGTGTAGGACATAACATAACCGAAAGAAAGAAGTCGGAAGAGCAGCTGGAAGAATATACCCGCACATTGCAAGAGGCCCAGCAAGTAGCCCAGATCGGGAACTGGGCATTCAATATATATACTGGAGAAGCTATCTGGTCAGATCAGGTTTTTGCCATTCACCATCTAAGCAAGAGCAATGGCGCCCCGCCTTTGCAGGAACTGGCTGCCTTATATCACCCTGACGATTGGCCTCTCTTGCAGGCAGCCATTAATACAGCAGTTGAACAAGGGCTACCCTACAACCTGGATCTGCGCATTGTAGACCAGGTAAGCCGGGAAATTATGTATGTGAATGTTATTGGTAAACCCATACACGATAAAAATGGCAAAGTTGTAAAATTGTATGGAACCATACTGAATGTTAATGAACGGAAGCTGTTTGAAAAGAATTTACAACACCAGAACGAACAGCTCCGGAAAATAAATGCCGAACTGGATAAGTTTGTATACAGTGTATCGCATAGCCTCAGGGCTCCGCTAACCTCCGTACTAGGCTTGATAAATGTTATTCGTATTACAGAAGTAGATCCACAAACAGATACTTACCTTGGTTTGATCGAAAAAAGTGTACGCAAACTTGATGGCACCCTTCATGAAATAAATGACTACTCCCGCAATGCCAGACTCGGCCTGAATGTATCAGAAATAGATTTCCCGGCTCTTTTACAAAATTTAAAAGCACAGTATTCAACGTTTGAAGGGATACAGATTACGATAGAAACTTCTTTACAAGCAGACCATCCTTTTTATTCAGATGAGGAACGGGTGCAGGTGGTACTCAATAATATTTTAACCAATGCCTGCAAGTACCGGGATGATAAAAAATCTCCCCACGTTGCACTAAGAGTACGTGTTACGAAAGAGGCCGCTTTAATTGGAATAGAAGATAACGGAATAGGTATTGACCCCGAATATATCAATAAAATATTCAATATGTTTTTTAGAGCCAGTGAACGGTCTACAGGCAGTGGCTTAGGTTTGTATATTGTGAAAGAGACCTTGGACAAGCTTAAAGGAGACATTGATGTAGCTTCCGAACCAGGAAAAGGATCGGTATTTAATGTACGGTTAACGAATATACATAGCTAAAAAGTCCTGGCCTGGCTTCTAAGCAATACCTGGAGCGTTTCCCCTGACAAAATAAAAGCTGCCTTTGCGGGCAGCCTTTATAAACGTATAAAATGTAAAAGCGTACTAGCTGAGCAGCATGTTATCTAATATAGTGCCTCCAATAGCCAGGGCAAGCGCAATTACTAACGCAGGCCAGAAGCCCTTTACTTCAAATTTTCTTACCAGTTTATCTACCAGTTTAATAATGACGGCCGTTACTAGCAGGCGGACAAAAAAGCTAAGTAGCCCTAGTGTGAGAATATTCAGTGGCAAGCGCAGTAATAACCCAATAGTTGCATTTAATATACCCAGGAGCAAAGCTACCCATATGGCTGTTCCAAAACTTCTGACATGTACAGATGGCATAATATATGCCACGATAAATACAATAGCCGCATTAATTAATAAGTGAATGATAAAGTCCATAGCTATATTCGTTTTATTTTTGATTTTGTACGAAAAACCTATAGAAGAGTTAATTTAGGGATATGGCAGAAGCCTGATAAATTCGGTATATTTGTTAAATACAATCATTTTCACGTTTTTATTTTAGTAGTATTCATGAAGTTATCCATTGTGCTCGTACAGTTTTTTATGCTGTTGATAGCCGCTCCCTTGATGGCTCAGGTAGATCAGGCGCAGGCTCAAACCCAAAGTCAGGCAGATTCCTTACAGGCCCGCAGCGATGTACAGACCTGGGCGGAAGTACGCAAAGCCTATTTCCGTGCCACTAAAGACGATTCCTTGTTTGTTTCATTAAACAGCGATGCACCCTATGAAGTAAGTACGTATACCCGTGGTGAACTGGACTCTTTTATGGAGCCGATGTTTTTTAATTCCAGAATAGGAGAGGTCGTGGGTCCGCTTTTTATCGATAACTATGCCATGCTATTTAAAATAGCTGCCTATGATAGCACTTATCGCATAAAGGCAAGCCATATTTATGTAAAGCCCGACGGAAGCAACAAAAAAGATACTCTACAGGCCATGAAAAAAGCCAACCAGTATCTGGAGAAAATAAAAAAAGGCGAAGATTTTACCCAACTGGCAACCAAATACGGACAGGACGAAACAGCAAAACAAGGGGGAGATATAGGCTGGTTGTGGGAAGGTACCATGGTTCCCGAATTTGAAGCAGCAATGGCTACTGCTAAAAAAGGAGATGTGTTTGTGGTGAGAAGTCCGATAGGTGCCCATGTGGTAAAGGTAATAGAAGATAAAGTAATAGAGCCGCGGGGCAGAGTCCGGGTGATACCTGTCGTGAAAAAGATATGAAGAAAAGTATAGTGAGTTGTATATTGAGTTTACTTGTAAGTGCCTGGGCAACAGCACAGGTAGTTTCTACACCGCAAGATCAAGCTCTCTGGGAAAAAACGCTTACGCAGCTACAAGCAAAAAAACAACTGCCGTTAGCCACCCTAGTAGTTAGTGCAGGCGAGCAGTGGAAGGGTACACCGTATGTTGCCCATACCCTGGAGCGGCCCGATGGAGAAAAACTAATAGTCAACCTGCGGGAACAGGATTGCACTACTTTTCTTGAAAATACGCTGGCGATGGCTACCAGTGTAAAGCAGCATTCCCCTTCCTTCGAAAGTTATTCTCAGGTACTTCAACAGATCCGCTACCGCAATGGCGTACTGGATGGTTATCCGTCACGCCTGCATTATTTCTCAGAGTGGCTCTATGACAATGAACAAAAAGGTTTCTTACAGGTAATTACCGGGCAACTAGGCGGTAAGCCCTATCAGAAACCCCTTAACTTTATGTCTACTCACCGGGCTGCTTATCCGGCATTGAAGGATGATAGCTATTACCAGAAAATAGGAAGTATCGAAAAAGAACTAAATACCCGTCAGTATAGCTTTATCCCCAAAGCAGAGGTAAGCAACATAGAAAGCCAGTTGCAAGATGGAGATATTATAGCTATTACCACTGGAATCCAAGGCCTGGATGTTGTACATGTAGGCTTTGCGAAAAAGCAAAACAACCGCATACACCTGCTGCATGCCTCTCTGGACGAGAAAAAGGTAGTAGTCAGCACTAAACCTCTGGCTGAATACCTGCTGGGAAATAAAAATCAGTCAGGGATCATGGTGGCAAGAGTCATAGAAAAATAAGTATATGCCTTGTGAAGTTCAGCCAACTTCACAGGGCATATGGGATTAACTTACCAGCTGCAATTCGCTCAGATGGCTGTTTATCGTATCTATTTCCTCTTTGGTTAAAGTAAATTGAGCAGCTTTGGCATTCTCTTCGGCTTGTGCCGGATTGCGGGCACCTACTAAAGCACAGGTAATACCTGGTTGCCGAGTTGTCCAGTTGATCACCAGCTGAGAAAGCGTAACATTTTTTTCCTGGGCCATCGGTTTAATTTTCTCCAGAAAAGCATTGGTTCGTTCTACGTTTTCCGGCTTAAAAAAACCAGTACCCGGACGGTGGTCACCAGAGGCAAATTTATAGTCGGCTGTAATTTTGCCGGTAAGTAAGCCGCGTTGCAGGGGGCTGTATGCCAGAATACCAACATTGTTTTCCAGGCAATACGGCACCATTTCGTTTTCTATTCCCCGGTTTACCATGCTATACGGTACCTGGTTTGAAGCCTGTGGAATTACTTTCTGGGCCTGTTTCAGTTGATCTACATTATAATTAGATACACCAGAAGCTCTGATTTTCCCATCTTTCAGCAGGGTGCTTACGGCTTCCATGGTTTCATCAATTGGCGTAGTAGGATCTGGCCAGTGAATTTGGTACAAGTCTATGTAATCTGTTTTCAACCGCTTTAAGCTTCTTTCACATTCTTCAACAATACCTTGTTTGCCGGCGTATTTGTTAATTTTTACAAAATTGCCTTTGGCATCCTGCGAATCGAAATAAAAAATGCCGCGTGTAGTATCCCAGCGGAGCCCATATTTAGTTAATATCTGTACTTTGTCGCGTTTGCCGGCTATAGCTTCTGCTACGATTTCTTCGCTTAAGCCGAAACCATATACCGCTGCGGTGTCAATGGTAGTTACACCTAAGTCAATAGATTTTTGAATGGCCCGGACAGATTCCTGCTGATCGGTACCGCCCCACATCCATCCGCCGGCAGCCCATGCGCCAAAGGCAATCACAGACACTTCTATATTGCTGTTGCCTAGTTTTCTGTATTCCATACAATTGAATTGGTTTTATCAGGTTGGTTTATAAAGAAAAAATATGTTGAAAATCTATTACGGGGATAACCTTAGGAGGTTTATAAAAAATACTAATTATGGCTCAATTATATCGATAACATGATACTTCCAATTAGGATCTTTTACACCAGTTGTTTTCAAAAACTTCGAGAGTTCGTAACAAAAGAGCCGCTACTGTTAGGTAAAGAGAAGCTACCAGCAAAGTAACACCCATACCATTACAACTGATAACTTTGCCCCCATGTAGGTATTTCTACCTGGCTGTAGCCTTCCTGGATCAGGTGTGCATGAAAATCGGTCATGCTTTTGTATTCGCCATGGACCAGAAAAATTTTGCGGAGTTTATCCGGCTGCTGGTATTTGACAAATCTGGTAAGATCATCCCGGTCGCCATGGCCGCTGAATACGTCTGTACTCTGAATATTGGCTAATACAGGCAACTCATCGTTGTTTTTGAGGCGGATACTACGCATGCCCTCCAGTAATTTCCGGCCCAGCGTCCCTTCAGCCGCATAGCCGATCATCAGAATGGTTGCATATGGGTTGCTGATATTGGTCATTACGTGGTGTTCTACGCGTCCGCCCTGTACCATGCCGGAAGAAGAAATAATGATACAAGGCTCATTGTAATTGGAAATGGCTTTGCTATCCTTCATCTTCTCTACATAAATGAGGTTTTCAAAGTCAAATAACTCCTCGTTTTCCTCATAAAATTCCTGTGCTTCTTTGTTCAGGTATTTGATAAACTTCTGATATACCTTGGTACTCTGGTAAGCCATCGGACTGTCGGAGAATACCTTAATCGGAGGGAAATTATGATCGGTATAGAGTTTATTCAGGGTGTACAACAAAGCCTGCGTACGCCCTACACTAAACGCTGGAATAATGAGCCTGCCGGGAATATCAATACATGCCTGCTGGATAATAGCTGACAGTGCCTCTTCCGGTGTTCCGGTAGCTTTGTGCCGCCGGTTGCCATAGGTAGATTCACAAATCAAATAATCTACTTCTGGGAAGGGATGTGGGTCTTGTAACAACGGATAATTTTTACGGCCCAGGTCGCCGGAGAAGCCAATGGTTTTCTTCTGGCCATTTTCCTCCACTTCAATGACAATGTTTGCTGCACCCAGCAAATGCCCGGTAGGAATAAAAGTAACCGATACCCCTTTCGTTAATTTAAACTTCTGATTAAAGGCAATGGTAACAAACTGCTCTACGGTTTCATTCACCTGCTTTTCGAGAAAGAGTTCAGCCGGGTTAATTTTAGGTTTTTTCTTAGACCGCCGCTTGCCGTGTCCGTTACCATTGTGCAATTGCTTGAGTAGTCTGTGGTTTAAAGCAGCCGAATCTTGCAGGAGCAAATGAGCTAGTGGCAGGGTAGGAGCGGTACATAATATCTGTCCTTCGTAGCCTTCGCGTATTAAGTTGGGTAAGTTGCCGGAATGATCTATGTGCGCATGGGTGAGCAGCACCACGTCTATATCAGAAGGTTCAAACGGAAATATGCTGTACGCAACCGTTACTTTATCTTTATTGGTACTTTTTTGCCTGTCCAGGTCGGTGCCGCAGTCAACTAATATTTTGTAGTCGTCTTCCAGTTCCAGCAGGTACATACTGCCTGTTACTTGCCGTGCAGCTCCCCAAAAAGTTAATTTCATATAAAACTATGTGATTGTATAAATTACGCTGTCTTCATCGCATACGGTAGGCTGGCAGTTATAAGCAGCCGGATTTATCGCTAAAGCACAAATAACTGCAAATTATTGGTTAAAGTTTTGCGGCATACTAAATATTTCCTTTGCAATAACTACCCGGTAACGTTTAACAGCTTTTGTTCCTACCTTCATCAACAAATGTGCGCCGGCCAGGTAGCTACCAAAAATAATAAGATTGGGCTACTTTTGTTACATCGGCTTGTGCTTTTCCATAACTATAGTATACTAAAGAGTCTCCAGTAAAAGGCTGTAATTGTGTATATTTGGTTGTAAGCATTCATTAAATGAAGAGAGGATTAAGTATAGAAAAGATTAGATTTTCAAATAAATCAATTCTGTTTAGTCTTGCGACGATAGTAATTGTAACTATAGCGGGTATTTATCTTCAGAATTATTTATTAACCTATAAAGAAATACCTTACAACATCCTGATTGAGGATGAAAAATTTTATAGTAAGTCAGAAATTATCGGTTGGCATACGATAGATTTAGGTTCATTTACTATTGCTGCCCCTACTGCTTATTTATATTTCAAAATTCGAGGAATAGACAGCTATGTTGGAGGTATTACCAATAAGAGAGATACTTTAATTTTTGACTATGGTTGGTATTCCAATGATCTAAGTGATTTGGATAAAGATTCAAGCTATCAGATAAAAACGATTACAGTAAATAACAAAAGATTCAAGATAGTTGAACAGAAGGCTAATTCGGGTTTTATTGGTGCATACACAAATGATTTACCTAAGAAGAACAGATTAATGATTGTATGTGAAGATTGTGAAGAGTTAGGAGAGAAAATGAAAATTTTACAAACAATAGCATTCAAACAGTAAAGAAGAAATGCTAACACAAAACCTGCAATAACTGCCTTATTCTTAACAAAAGGCCAAGCACAAAAGGCCTTTTTGCGAGGGTTCATGATCCGTTAGATTTAAATTAATAGAATACATAAGTATGCCTTTCTTTCGCCTGTGGCTTCTTTTCCTTTTACTGATACTGGGTCTGTACCATCCCTCTTCCGCACAGCCCTCTGTGCTGGCGGCTAGTGACTGGTATAAGATTGGAATAACTAAAAAAGGAATCTATAAACTAGATAGGGCATTTTTACAGAAGGCTGGAATTAATGTATCTTCTTTGCTGCCGCAACAGATTAAACTATATGGCAATGGGGGGGGTATGCTGCCGCAAGCTAATAGTAGTTTCCGGCATTCCGACCTGGTAGAAAATGCCATTTATGTGGAAGGAGAAAAAGATGGGCAGTTTAATGAAGCTGATTATATTTTGTTTTATGCCCAAAGTCCGCATTCAGTCAGTTATAATGAGGCAGAGAAAAAATTTTTACACCAGACTAATCTATATAGTGATACTACATTTTATTTTTTAACCGTTGGCCCTTCCCCAGGACTTCGGATACAAGATCAACCCAGTGAATCAGGCGCAGGTATTCCTATTGCTACTTTTGATGAGTATGTATTTCATGAAAAGGAGGAACGCAACCAGCTGGCTTCTATTGACCCCGCCTATACAGGTTCTGGCAGGGAATGGTATGGCGAACGGTTTGTAGATGCAGCCCGTACCCAAACCCTAGAATTTGAGCTACCCGGCCTGGTAGCTAATTCAACAGTGCATATAACTTCTGCCGTAATGGCCAGGGCTAACGGAACTACTACATTTAACCTGAAAGCCAATGAAGTAACGGTAGGTACACAATCGGTTCCTGGGGTTTCGTCCGATAGATATGACCTGAAAGGCATCAACCAGATTAGTAGCTTCACACTGCCTGCTACATGGCAGGGAGATAAAGTAACGCTGAACTATGTGTATGACCTCAAAGGAGCTACCCGGGCGGAAGGATATTTAAATTATGTGGGTATACAAGTAAAACGGCATCTGAAAGTATATACTAACCAGACCAGCTTCCGGACACTGGAAAGCCTGGACCATCCAATGGTGACGTATCAGGTACAAGAGGCAAGCCCGGCGCTGCGGATCTGGGATATTACTGATCCCTTACAAGCCAAAAATCAGCTATTTTCCCTCACTACTAACCAGGCCACTTTTACGGCAAGTACCGGCAAGCTAAAAGAATACATAGCTTTTACAGGTAGTACCTTTGATGCGCCATTGACTGTACAGAAAATACCTAATCAGGATTTGCATAGCCTGGCAGTACCCCAGTTTTTGATTATTACACCGCCCCAGTTTCTGCAACAAGCTCACCAGCTAGCAGCCTTCCGTGAATCGCATGATGGATTAAGCGTAGCAGTGACTACACCCGCCTTAATTTATAATGAGTTTTCTTCTGGCAGGCAAGATATAACAGCTATTCGTGACTTTATCCGCTATCTCTATAAAAAAAATAATGCCTTACAATATGTGCTGCTGCTGGGCGATGCTTCCTATGATTACAAAAACCGCATAACGGGCAACACCAATTTTGTTCCCATCTATGAATCCAGAGAATCCCTGCATCCTATTTTTAGTTATTCGTCGGATGACTATTATGGATTTATGGACGAAACGGAAGGCGAATGGACAGAAAACATGCAAGGCGACCATACCATGGACGTGGCTATTGGCAGGTTACCAATAAAATCAGTGGCCGAAGCACAAGCGGTTGTACAAAAACTTATCCGGTATGCTTCCGATGCAAACACCACAGGCAAATGGCGTAACAAAATAGCTTTTGTAGCCGACGACGGCGACAACAATACGCACCAGTTGGATGCAGAAAGGCTCGCCAGCCAAGTAAGCCGCACCTATCCAATGTATAATCTGAGTAAGATCTATCTGGATGCTTTTCCACAAAACTCTTCGCCCAACGGACAAACAGCCCCTGAAGTAAAAAAATCCATTGATCAGGCGATACAGCAAGGCCACTTAATAGTGAATTATACCGGACATGGAGGTGAAATCGGCTGGACAGAAGAGCAAATATTAACCGTGCCGCAAATTAACAGCTGGAAAAATGCCTATATGCCTTTGCTGGTAACGGCTACCTGCGAGTTTGGGCGCTACGACGATCCCTTGCGGGTATCTGGTGCAGAATATGCTGTGCTCCACCCCCAGGGAGGTGCCATTGGCTTACTTACTACCACACGTCCTGTGTTTTCCAACACAAACTATGCGTTAAACACCGCTTTTTACAGCTCAGTATTTGAGCAAAAAGATGGACAAAGGCCACGGTTGGGAGATATTATTAAGTACACGAAAAATAACAGCTTAAGTGGCAGTGTTAACCGCAACTTTGCTTTACTGGGAGATCCTTCTATGCGATTGGCCTATCCGCAGGAGGAAGCAGCCATTACCAGAATAAACGGAAAAGACCTTAGTCAGGGAGTTGATACATTAAAAGCATTAAGCCATGTACACATAGAAGGGCAGATTCAGATCCCAGGCACAAGCACCCTGCAAGCGGATTTTAATGGGTTGGTATACATTACCGTGTATGACAAAGCCAGTACCCTGTCTACGTTGGGTACCGAACGAAGCAATCAGATGAATTTTCAGGTACAGCAGAATACTTTATATGAGGGAAAGGCCACCGTTAAAAATGGGGTATTTCAATTCAGTTTTGTGGTACCCAAAGACATAGACTACCGGTTTGATACTGGCAAGATCAGCCTGTATGCACAGCAAGAGGCAAGTTTACGCGATGCTTCCGGAGCGCAGCTGGTGGTGATAGGAGGAAGTGCCCAGGAAGTAGCGGCAGACAACATACCTCCTCAAATCCGCCTGTTTATGAACGATACTACCTTTGTTAGTGGAGGCATTACTGGCTCTACTACATCGTTGCTGGCGTATTTTTCTGACGAAAGCGGCATAAATATTACCCGTACTGGTATTGGTCATGGCATTAGAGTTACACTTAGCAGTGGAAGAGATACTACCCTGCTTCTGAATGAGTATTACACGGCCGGTCCGGAAAGTTATCAGCAAGGGCAACTGGTTTATCCATTCCAGAATCTGGCTCCCGGAAATTATCAGCTAACCCTGAAGGCCTGGGATGTACATAATAATTCCAACGAGGCATCTATCCATTTTATCGTGGCGGGCAGCGAGAAACTAGTTCTAGCTAATTTATTCAATTTCCCCAACCCTATGCGGGAATATACAACCTTTCAGTTTGACCATAACCGGGCAGGAGAAGAGCTGGAAATCCGTATTGAAGTCTATAACACGGCTGGTCAGCAGGTAAAAACAATGCAGACACAAGTGGCTAATAGTCCGGAACATATTAGGAGTTTAACCTGGGATGGCATAAGTGATAAAGGAAATAAATTAAGCAAAGGCATATACATTTATAAGATCACTGTTCGTTCTATGGCTGACTACTCATCTGCCTTTCAGATGAATAAATTAATTATCTTTCAATAGGTTACAAAAAGTACATGCAGAAAAACAATCAAATAACAGCACTTTTTTATCTACTGAATCCATTTATTTGATTCTTTGCTATATTTACAATCCAATTATATACTTTATCCGATGAATAAGTTTTCCTTTTCGCTGCTGTCTGTTTTGTTTATGGCTTTTAACTATGCCTCAGGCCAGGGCGCTATTGGAGGGCAAGATACCACCAACCGCGCTATTGTTACACCTGTTGCATTTTTAACCATTTCTCCCGATGCCCGTTCTGGTGCCTTAGGGGATGCAGGCGCAGCACTTTCACCAGATGCTAATGCCAGTTACTGGAATCCGGCTAAGTTACCTTTTGCTCCAAGCAAGTTTGGGATGGCTCTTTCGGTAACTCCCTGGCTTTCTAAACTGGTCAACGATATGTATCTTTCTTATCTCACCGGATATTATAAAATTGATGACCGACAGGCTATCAGTGGCTCATTAACGTACTTTGACCTGGGAGATATTCAGTTTACCGACGAAGTAGGTGCCCCTATCCGCGATTTTAATTCCAGAGAGTTTGCTTTTAGCGGTAGTTATGCACGTAAATTATCAGAAAACCTGAGTATGGGTGTTGCCTTGCGTTACATACACTCTAACCTGGCGGGTAATTTCAACTTTACTAATACGGTAGGGCAGGTAAGAGCCGGAAATACTGTAGCTGGCGATATTTCATTATATTATACCAAAGATCTGAATATTAGCGGCAATGATGTAAACTTTGCCTTTGGTGCTAATCTCTCCAATCTGGGAGCTAAAATTTCGTATACTACCAGAGAAGAAAGAGAGTTTATTCCTACCAATTTAAAAATAGGAACCGGCTTAACCTTTAACCTTGACCCGTATAATAAAGTAACCTGGCTGCTAGATTTCAATAAACTATTGGTGCCTACCCCAGATATTGATCCAAGTACCGGAAGAAACAGAAACAGCGAAAAAACATTTATCAGCGGTGCATTAGGATCTTTTGGTGATGCGCCAAATGGCTTCAGCGAAGAAATTAAAGAAGTATCGCTGGCTACTGGCCTGGAATACTGGTATAACGATTTGTTTGCTGCACGTGCCGGGTATTTTACAGAAAGCCGTGAAAAAGGCAACCGGCGGTATGCTACCTTTGGCGTAGGGTTACGGTATCAGAAACTGGGCTTAGATTTTGCCTACCTGGTACCTATGCAGCGGCAGAACCCCCTGGCCGAAACCCTGCGTTTTACACTTCACCTAAAATTCGGACAGAATGAAGAATCCAATGTGCCGGTAGAATAATGTGTAAGTATTTCATTTACAAAGTTTAAGAATATATACTATTTTTATAAATGCCCAAAAGGTGCTGATTTAGTTAATCAGCACCTTTTTTTATTGGCTTTTTTTAACAATATTGCTTTAGTAATATTTAACATTTAAATAGTTAAATTTTTTTCTTACTTCATCACCAAACCTATGAACCAACTTTTAGCCAGATTTTTTGGAATCTGTTTGTTCCTTAGCTTCTACCTGGGTATGCAACCATGTTTTTCACAAAGCACCACCCTATCCGGAAATGTAACGGATGCCGCCAACAATGAACCTTTAGTAGGAGTAAATGTCTCTGTAAAAGGTAAGCTGGTTGGAACAGTTACAGATGCGAGAGGCAACTTTTCCCTTACGACCAATACGCCTCCACCATTTATGCTTGTTTTTTCAACAGTGGGCTTTGAATCCCAGGAAGTGGAGGTTAGCGGAGATCAGTCAGCCATTGCGGTATCCTTAAAAGAACAGGTAATTATGGGCCAGGAGGTAGTAGTAGCTGCCTCCCGGATGGAAGAAAGCATTCTAGAGTCGCCAGTATCCATTGAAAAAATGGATTTGCGTACCATCCGCGAAACTCCTGCGGCTAATTTCTACGATGCCTTAGCAAATATCAAAGGCATTGACCTGAATACCCAGAGCTTAACATTTAAATCTGTCAATACCCGTGGGTTTAATGCGAATGGCAATGTGCGGGTTGTGCAGCTGATAGATGGAATGGATAATCAGGCACCTGGCCTTAACTTTTCAGTCGGCAATATTGTAGGTATTTCTGAAATAGATCTGGAAAGTGTAGAGGTTTTGCCAGGTGCATCGTCTGCGCTCTATGGACCAAATGCCATTCAGGGAATCATTTTAATGACTAGCAAAAATCCTTTCCAATACCAGGGATTGAGTGCCAATGCGAAAGTAGGACTGATGAATGTGGGTAGAGAAGGGGTAGACCCCAGCTTTATGCGGGAGTTTTCTGCCAGGTATGCCAAAGCATTCAACAATAAGTTTGCCTTCAAAGTAAATGCATCCTACCTGGCAGCTGTTGACTGGCGTGCCAACGATTTTCGCGACAAAAACGCAGGGTTGCAGGAGGGAAGTACCAGGCAAACTAATCCGAATTTTAATGGCGTAAATACCTACGGCGATGAAGCAGCTAATTCGTTTAATTTACAGAATGTAGCTAATAATGAAGGGTTTATACAACAAGTCCTTACGCCTGCCTCCGCTGCTACCGGATTAAGTGTGGCCCAGTTACAAGCAATCATTCCGAATCAGGAAGTCACACGCACAGGCTATGAAGAACGGGAATTGGCCAATTACGATACAGAAAGCATTAAGCTAAGCGCTGCCTTGCATTACCGGATAACAGAAGACGTAGAAGCTATTTTACAAGGTAACTATGGAACTGGCACTACGATGTATACCGGCATAGACCGGTATTCCCTGACTGGGTTTAATTTATCTCAGTATAAGGCAGAAGTAAAGGGATCTAACTTTTTTGTACGGGCTTATACGACCCAGGAACGCTCCGGCGATTCTTATTCTACTGGTACGTTGGGTATTTTTATGAATGAAGCGTACAAGCCAGGAACCCGGTGGTTTCCCGAATACACAGCGGCATTCCTGCAAGCCAGGTTGCTAGGGCAGGGCCAGGAGCAGGCACATAATTCCGCCCGTACTTTTGCCGACCAGGGCCGTTTTCTGCCAGGTTCCGCTCAATTCAATGCCGCAAAAGATCAGATCATCAATACCCCTATCCCACGCGGAGCACGCTTCACCGACAAAACCAATTTGTACCATGCCGAAGCCATGTACAATTTTAACAAACATTTCAATTTTGCTGAAGTAGTAGTAGGCGCTAACTACCGCTTATACGACCTGAATTCAGAGGGTACATTATTTTTGCAGGACGATGACGGAGAGGAATTTAACATTAACGAATATGGAGCATACGTTCAGGCAGCTAAAAAATTGTTCGCTGACCGGTTAAAACTTACCGGATCTATCCGGTATGATAAAAATCAGAATTTTAAGGGCCAGTTCTCCCCCCGTTTGTCAGCCGTGTATACAGTAGCCAACACACATAACTTCCGGGTATCTTACCAGACAGGTTTCCGTATTCCAAACACGCAAGAGCAATATATCGACTTGAATACGCCGCAAGCCCGGTTAATTGGTGGGTTGCCTATTTTCCAGCAGCGGTTTAATCTGGTGAATAACCCGGCGTATACCTTACAAAATGTAGAAGAATTTGGTGCAGCTGTTCAAACAAATGCAACAGCACAGAGTACCATTGCACAAGCGGTACAACTGGCCCAGGCAGATGCGCAGGCAGGCAGAATTCCAGCTACGGAGGCGGCGGTTGCTGCCCAGGCACAATTATATGCATTGGGAATTGGGTATCAATTAGCCTTAAGTTCTGGTGTTCTGCAACCTTATCAATTCAAAGAATTTAAGCCGGAACGTGTACAATCTTATGAGATCGGTTATAAAAGCCTGATTGCGAATAAACTAATGATAGATGCCTATTATTACTACAATTCTTATAAAAGTTTTGTCCGCCAGCCAATATTATTACAGGCCAATCCTACTAATGGTCCCTCTGACCCGCTAGCCTTGTTAGGTTTAGCCGGTACAAGAGGTATTTATGCATCCTATGCCAGTAGTGAGGGCCGGGTAAATTCGCATGGCTGGGCACTTGGCCTGGATTATTCGTTGCCTAAAGGGTATACGCTTGGTGGGAATGTAGCTTACAATGCCTTAATTGATGCAGATAGTGAGCTTGGGCAGATTCAGTTTAACACCCCTCGCTATCGTAGCAATGTAACATTGGGCAACCGGAATGTATTTAAAAATATAGGATTTAATATCGCCTGGCGTTGGCAGGATGCCTTCCTGTGGGAATCTTCCTTCACTATACCAGCTACGAATACCATCGTACCAGCTTTCAATACAATAGATGCACAAATCAGCTATAAAATTGCTCCGCTGAAATCTATTTTAAAAATTGGTGGTTCTAATATCTTCAACCAGTATTATACGCAAGCTTTTGGAAATCCAAGTATTGGTGGCTTATATTATATTTCATTAACGTTTGATGAATTATTAAATTAAGCAGCTACTTTTCTGAAAATACTACCCATAAAAAAGAGGCTACATGGCCTCTTTTTGTTGAATGTCTGGTAATTTTGTAGTACTTACCAACTTGATGAACCAAATATGGCTGGAGCAGTAAAGGCCAAAGAATATAGAGTAATTGGTAGGTACCCATTAGGAATATCCTAAGTCCAGCTACGTATATACTGTTTGAGTATGTAATGGCGTTGGTAGGTAGCTCATATCACACATAAAATTAGATTAGCAGCAGGTAGAATGAAGATAAACGGATTGTTGAAAAGCAAAAAATTACTAAAGATTTTTCTTGGTAGTATTATAGGAGTTACTCTACTAGGTTTCGTAGGTATTCTTTGGGTAATACTAGGTATGTATAGTTTTCTGGCGCAAAACGATCGGGTAGAAGCTGAAATATTGGTAGTAGAAGGCTGGTTGCCGGAATATGCGCTGGAAGAAGCCATTAAAGAATATAAATCGCATCCCTATAAAAAGATTGTTACAACGGGCGGCCCCATAGATAGTACCTTCCGGATGCATAGCAACGGAACCTTGCATCTGCAATTGCCGGATTCTATTGATACTACACCCTCTGCTTCCCGGATTATGGTAGAAGCACAGGGTACACCCTTAGATAGAACATATCCGCATTTTACGCTATGGGTAAACGATACCATTTGTGTAGGAGAAGCCTCTGTGTGGTGGACTAAGAAAAGGTACTTTTTTCCGCTTGAACCCAGCATTCCGGTTATCCATTCGGTGCATATTAAATACGATAATGATGCCGAAAACGACTCAGATAATCGTGATTTGTATATCAGAAATGTAAAAATAAACGAGTATAGAACCAGTTACCTGGCAGCCGATATGGTGTATGAGCATTATTCAGCCTATAGCAAAGAGACTATTGCTTTTTCTGAAAAAACCATGGCCGAAACAGCCGCTTTTTACCTGAAACGGATGGGATTAAAAGATACAGAGGTAACAGCCGTGCCTTCTCCTCCCGTAAGAGTGCATAGAACATATACATCTGCTATTGCCTTAAAAGAATGGCTGAAGCAACATAATATACATTCTGTAAATGTGCTCTCTTTAGGCACACACGCCCGGCGCAGTTGCCTCTCGTATAAAAAAGTAATGCGGGATTATGAGGGGGTGGAAATAGGTGTAATTGCGCTGGAAGATAAAAACTATGATCCGGATAACTGGTGGCGTAGCCGCCGCTCACGGAAAATGATTCTACGGGAAGCATTAAAATACACCTATATTCAATTCTTTTTCGATATTGTATAACACCTGAGCTGATTTTACAACAAGTAGTTACTGGTGTTCGCTATAGCTGTTCGCTTTAATGCTTTTCTGTAACTGTTGTATCTCCTCTTCTGACAATAAGGGTGCCTGTTGTATGCCGGTAATCTCTTGCAGGTGTGTTAACGTGCGTATACCTACCACAGCCGTTGTAACAGCCGGATGGTGTAACACATACTGCACAGCTGTCTCAGCCTTACTTCGCTGCGGATTACTTACCAGTTGAATGGCTGCCGCCGCCTGCTTTACTTCTTCAGCTGAATAGCCTAAAAAAGGTTGAGCCGGCTTATTCACCAGCATACCTTTGGCCAGGCTTCCTCTAGCCAATACACCAATCTTGTGTTGCTCCAGCAAACCCAGGCACGTTTCTTCAGGCCGCCTGTCGAGCAAGCTATATTGCATCATCACACTTACGATACCAGACCGCCTCACATACTCGCGAATGACATTTGGCCGGATGGAAGAAATACCATAATACCTGATTTTGCCTTGTTGTTTCAGAAGTTCAAAGGCTTCAATAGTTTCATCTATTGGGTCGTCTAGCGTGCCGCCATGCAACTGATATAGATCAATATAGTCGGTTTGAAGCCGCTGCAGGCTTTGTTCCACCGCTTCCAGAATGTAGGCTTTGGTAGGGTTCCAGTCCCAGCCGCTCCCGTCTTTGCGCCATTGATTTCCTACTTTGGTAGCCAGAATAACTTTATCCCGTTTACCCTGAAAAGCACGCCCAACGGAAATTTCATTCAACCCTTGTCCGTATAAGTCAGCCGTATCAAATAAGTTAATTCCTTCATCTAACGCCTGGTGCAATATACGGGCATTCTCCACATGGTCTTCTCCCAGCGACATGCAACCAAAGCTGATTTCGCTCACCTGTAAACCGGAGTTTCCTAATAGATTATATTTCATAAGTATATGACGGATGAAGGCTTATATTGTTCGTAAAAAATCTGGGTATGTAAAATTTCACAATCAAAACGATGAGGAGCATAGAACTAAGAAATAGTATTCAGCTTGTATTATGTGCTCCAGTTACCCGTAGTCTTATTTGCTACTAATACTTGTTGTGTGCTTCCTTGCCATAGACTGGGCAATAATACTGGCGGCTATCAATTGCAAGGCATGATACAGCATAATCGGCAGCAAAATAATACCAACTGTATTGGCATCCCGGAAAAGTACCTTCGACATAACTGTACCTTGCACCAACGATTTCTTAGAGCCGCAAAACAAGGCGGTAATTCTGTCGGCCCGGTTGAAGTGAAGGAGTTGGCAGATAGCAAATACCAGCCCATACACCAAAAAAAATAAACCCAGCATAGCTACAGCCAGCAGCAGCAAATCCGTCATCCGCAAACTGGCAAACAAATTCCGGGCAAACGATTCACAAAAGGATGTATACACAATGAGCAAAATAATAAACTGATCGAAGTACTTTAACTGCTGCCGGTATTTTTCAGCAAAGGACCCCAGGCGGGAATGGAGTAGCAAACCTGCTATAACCGGAAAAATTACCTGCAATGTGAGTTTGCCAATTACCGGCCAGATGTTGTACTCTCCCTCACTGGTATTCAGAAATAAACTTATCCACATAGGTGTAATAAACACGCCAATCAGGCTGGAGATACTGGCATTGAATATAGCAGCCGGCATATTTCCCCCGGCTATAGACACCATAACCACCGACGAAGAAACCGTGGAAGGCAAAATGGCTACATAAAAAACAGCCAGCCAGAGCAAGCGGTTTTCAGCTCCATCAGCAAAAGTATATGTGCTCAAAATGAGCAATGGAAACAAGACAAACGTTGTAAGGTGAATAAGCACATGCAGCCGCCAGTTGCTAAGTCCGGCCCGGAGTTTTTCCGGAGAGAGCTTTAGTCCATAGAAGAAGAAGATTACCGAAACGCCATAGGTTGTAATTTCCTCCAGAGGCAGGGGGCTTTGTTCAGTGCCAAACTTGGGAAACCAATACGCCAGCAAAAGCATCAGCAACAGGCAAAGCATAAACCCATCGAAGCCCGCCCTGGCCAGTAACCTACGTAGGTGTGTATACCTGGAGGGTGGCTGTGCGCTAACTTCTTTCGTTTTTTCAGAGGAAATGGATTTCATATCTGGGTTTGTACGGGTATCTGGTGTAGCAATGCCGGTTTTCTGGAAGGCAAATTTCACAATAATTTTACTTTGTTTTTATGCAATCCTCGTTTAGGCAACCTAATTTTAAAATTATTTATTTGTTGTTTAATTCCTTTAGGCTATGTACCTCAAAAATCTGTTTGCTTTTTCCATCATCGTAGTTTTGGTAAACGCCTGTACTCCCCGCCTTACTACTTCCAGCGATCTGCGTACTGAACCCTTAACACAAATCGCTTTTGGTTCCTGTAGCCACGAGTATGATCCGCAACCTTTGTGGAAGCCCATTTTGAAAAACAGGCCGCAGCTATGGATGTGGTTAGG
Organism: Rhodocytophaga aerolata; assembly: GCF_030503435.1. Taxonomy (GTDB): domain Bacteria; phylum Bacteroidota; class Bacteroidia; order Cytophagales; family 172606-1; genus Rhodocytophaga; species Rhodocytophaga aerolata. The sequence continues at coordinate 751,837 of NZ_JAUKPO010000001.1, read as the reverse complement.
TGATAATATTTATGGCGATACGCACGATATGTCGGTAATGAAGCAGAAATATGACGTGCAGAAAAATCATGCAGATTACCAAAAACTGGCAGCTTCTTCTACCATCATTGGTATATGGGACGACCATGATTACGGCATAAATGACGGAGGAAAAGCCTATGCAAAAAAAGAAGAAAGCCAGCAGCTTATGTTAGATTTTCTGGATGTACCGGCGGGAAGCGAACGCCGTACCAGAGCGGGGGCCTATGAATCGTATACCTATGGGCCTGAAGGCAAGCAGGTAAAAGTAATTCTGCTGGATGCCCGGTATTTCCGCGATACGTTAATGAAGCAAAACAAAATGTATATACCCAATGAAACTGGTACTATTCTGGGCGAAGCGCAGTGGCAATGGCTGGAAAAAGAATTAACAAACAGCAAAGCAGCCATTCACCTGATCGCCAGTGGTATACAGATGATTCCTGAGGAACATATTTATGAGAAGTGGGCGAATTTTCCGCAGGAACGTAAACGTCTGTTTGAGCTGATTTCCAGTACAAAAGCCCCCGGTGTAATTCTGCTCAGCGGCGACAGGCATATTGCTGAAATATCTAAATACACATATCCGGGTGTTGCCTATCCCCTATATGAGGTTACGGCCAGCGGACTTACTCATTCCGCAACTAATAATAAAGGAGAACCAAACCGTTACCGGGTTGGCAAGCTTATGAATGTGCTGAATTTTGGAGTAATTACTATAGATTGGCAACAACTGCTTAATGTGCATCTGCAAATCCGGGGAGAAAAGAATAAACTGCTGCAGGAAGAAAAATTCCAGTTTTAAGTAGCTGTTTCTGTATACATGATAAATGGTTTCAGGAGAACAAAAGCAGAAGGCGGGTTTGATTCCTACGTTGTATTTCGTAACTTGAACTAATATTTTAGTTTCTGCTTAGCTATGAAGTATTTCCCAGCGTTTGGTCTAGCAATTACCTTTATTTTACTTCAGATTACCGCCTTCGCCCAGGAACCAGTGAAGCTATCCTTAAACTTTGACAAGCAAGCCGAACGCTGGATACCTTTTGAAAAAGCCCTGGAAAGCAACCGTCCGGATACAGTTTATTATCTTAACCTAAGTAACCGGAATCTGAAAAAAATTCCAAAAAACATTTACCGGTTTAAAAACCTTCAGGGAATCAATCTTTCTAATAACATTATCCGCAAAGTACCGGCAAAGCTGAGGAAGTTAAAAGCTTTGTATGAAGTTAATTTGTCGGGCAATGGAACACAAGCCCAGCGGGAACGGCTAAAGACCTTAATGGATGAACTGAATACAATAGATTTTCTGGAGGAAGAAAAAAGAGATTCAGTGATTAAGCAGATGGCGGCTGTGCGGGAAGAACCAGTAGATATGAAAATCAGGTTTGCCAGAAGCGGGCGCATCGGAAAACTAAGCCTGGCCAATAGCGGGTTAACCAGATTGCCTGGCACCTTACACAGATTAAAAAACCTGCAAGAACTGGTGCTCCATACAAATTTACTTACCGAACTACCTCTGGAGATAACTTCTTTTACAGGCCTGCAAAAACTGAACCTGGCTGGTAACAAATTAACTTCCATCCCAGACCGGATAAGCCAGTTGCAAGGATTGATTTCTATTATTCTTTATAAAAACGATCTACAAACGGTGCCGGCTAGTATTTATCAGTTAAAGACATTATATGAACTGGATCTAGCGCATAACAAAATTCAAACCCTGTCGCCTGATATAAAAAATCTGCAACAGTTAGAAGTATTATATTTGTCGTACAACAAACTGGTGGAATTGCCGCAGGAAGTTGGCCAGTTACCTAACCTGCAAGGTTTATATGCCCACCACAACCGGTTAATGGTGCTTCCAAAAAGTATCGGTCAACTGAAAAACCTGGAAGTGCTGCATATCCATCATAATTACTTTACCAGATTTCCGGCTCAGATTGTAGAATTACACAACCTGAAAGACCTGGATATTTCCAACAATACCATTGAAGAATTTGACCTGAAACTGGCTGAGTTGCCTAACCTGAAATTACTCTATTTGAATAACAATGCGGTAGACAAAAAATCGCCCAGCTACACACCCTACCGCACTGTGTTTGAAAACCTGCGGGCCAGGCAAGTAGTAGTCAGTGACTAATGATCAATGTATTATACATACTGCTCTTAGGTAGATACATCCATTCGTCGTTTGGCTTTCAGCAATGGGCTCCCGATGTCAGGAAAGGTATTATACAGCTATATCAATCTTTGCCCTCCAGGCGAGATTTCATTTTTTCCTCCTGATTTTCAACGGCTTCTTCTACCGTATGCGAAATCGCTATTTCATTATCTTCTTTGGCCATCTCCGATAAATCCTGGTAGAACTTAAGCAGCGTTTGTATCTCCCGTTCACTTAAATCCTGCACATTAATCAGGCGGTTGCTGGCGCCTTTTAATGCAGCTACAATCTCATTCAGTTTCAAATGGATGGCGGCTGAATCTTTGTTCTGGGTTTGTTGAATAAGAAATACCATCAAAAACGTAACGATAGTCGTACCTGTATTAATAACCAGTTGCCAGGTATCCGAAAAATTAAAGATGGGTCCGGTAACTGCCCATAACAACACCACCATAAAAGCAACAATAAAAGCCATTGGGCGGCCTGTAAAGCGGGTACTTGTATTAGCAAACCGTTCAAAAATTGTTTTTGATTTTAATTTAGTCATTTCTAGTATCATTTGCTCTATCCCTTTAACGCAAGTAGTTGATAAAAGGCTAGCAGCTAAGTGTTTAACTGTATGCATATCTTGCATCAGTAAGCTTCTGCCAATAGCCTCTTGTTGGGTGTGCTCTGTTTTGCCGGTGATGGTGGACCGGCTTTAGTATGATGGCCTTTTGATATCTTGAAATAACTTGCTTTATGAATTAACTGAATCCCCTTTTTTACATATGATTTGCCAGAATTTTTGCGAGGGTTTGTTTCCCATACTTTTTGCAGGTTCGTCTATTTCGGTAGCTTCAATCAACCCAAAGTTGCCAAACTCTTTTTCTATTGCTTCCCGATCATAAAAGAATAGCTTAACCCCATGCTGGGTTAGAAACCTGTTTTTACTTAGTTTTTTGCCTTGCCCGTAGGTAGTGGCGTTGGTTGAAATGGCTACAAAAATCATGTATCCACCAGGTCTAAGTTGATGATAACAATCACTAATCAATTTAATCCGCTCTTGGGCATTTAATAAATGGATTAACGCATAACAAAAAATTCCATCGTATAACTCTTGGTCAAAGGGCATTGCACTAACTGAACCATGGTATACCTTCACATCATCGCCATAGTGCTTTTTTGCTAATACAATGGCAGTTTCCGAGATTTCTATACCAGTTACATAGAATCCATGATCCATAAAAATCTTGACATTTCTGCCATACCCAAATCCAGGTATTAAAATTTTGTTAAGCCCTTGTTCCCGGAATAAATTAAGGGAGGCAATGGCTGAATCTGCAGGTTCAAATCCCCACATGGTCTGTTTGCCTTGAAAGCTTGATTCCCAGAATTCTGCCATAGTATTTGTTTATACCTAAAATTTTAAGAGTTTTCTCATTAACCATTATGAGTAATACGCATCAGCACACCGAGTGATCCAGGTGAAGCTGGGGCCGGCTGCACCGGTATATAGCTACGTATTTATTTCTTCCTTCAAAAGTCAGGCTAGCTAGTTTCAAATCCTTTCCTGTCTCTGATTACCAGTTGTTCCTTTAAGGAAGACTGCGTTTATTTTCATTTGGTTAGTTGCTTTTGTTTAGCCAAATCAAGCGTACACATACTGCTTATTTCTGAGCAGCTGGGGCTAGTGGTTCTGTTTTTGTTCTTCCCAAGTTTGCTTTCTAATTGCATAAATCCATTCGTCCATATATTGGTCATTTTTGTACAGCACTTTTTTTAATGTTGCTTCCAAAACAAACCCATTCTTTTTTAACACCCGGTGGGAAGCAACATTATGCCCGAAGGGACGAGCAACTATCCGGTCAATATCGTACGTGGCAAACGCATAATCTACCATTTGCTTAATAGCCTGGCTAATGATACCTTGTCCCCAGAAAGGTTCGGCTAGCCAGTACCCTAACTCTGCATTTTTTCTGTGAATATCTGCCTGAGGCTCCAAACTGATGCCACCTATGGCTTGTCCTCTCAGCTCAATGGCAAAAATGTGTGCTGCCCCAGCTCCGCCTGCGTACTCAATAAATGATTTTGCGTCTTCCTCCGTATATGGATGAGGAAATCTGTCCATTAAATTTTTAGCAATATTCCAGTTATTTGCGTACGTAACCAAACTGTCCAAATCCGAAATTCGCCAGGTTCTTAAGTTAATTTTCAAAGTATTCTCTGCCATTGTTCACTATCTTTTGATTGCCATCTACACACCAAAGGATTACGCAAAACGTGCCGTTGTAGTATGGCTCTGTGGTGAGGAGGCCCATTATCTTATTATGCCCGATGTTACCTGTCGGCATATGTCACTTCTGAGTCAACAACCATTTTACAAGGTCATTTGGCTCAGCGATACTCCAGGAATGAGGATGTCTTTGGTTGTCTGGTTTTCTGTACCCTTTATTCATTGTAGTAATCAAGTCAACTTTAGTACTGCCCATTTTCTTTAAATCGTTAACCATGGCTGCACAATCAAAAGCATTCATCCCTGAATAATTCACTCCTAGTTTGAGCCACCAATCAACATCCGGTTCGGTATATAATCGGATGGGTAAATTAATTAGTGGTTTAATCGCTTGTTGTGTGGTATCGCTGAACGAATATGGGGAGCCTTTATGGTAAAAAGACAAAAAGTCAGCCGGAGCACCGCCAAACTCTTTTTCAAAGCGCTGTAGCATATAGGTGGTTTCAGCCAAAAGCTCTTTGTCAGTACCTGCCAATCTTCTTTCCTTTACCGAAGCGTTGTAAAGTCTTTCGAAGTCGAGTGGTGCATCAATAGCAAAAGCGGCAGAAGGTTTAATGGGATAATTGCTACTTAAAGCAAGCTCCGCATATTTAAGGGCACAAGTTCCACCTATGGAAAATCCGCCCACATAAAATGGCTGGTCAATAAGTTTATTCCTGCTTGTTACGTGTTGAAGAATGTCCAGAAGCGAGGCTTGTGTCGCTGTATCAATACCCAAGGAAGAGATACCAGTTTTGAAAGTAGGGATAATCGTAAGAATACCTTTCTGGGCCGCAATTTTGGGTAGTTCTGTTTGCTTCAAAACATCTTGTGGCTGCTGAAACATTCCTGGAACAAGCAACATGAATCCTGACCAGGGAGGTTTAGGCGGATAGACAATTACATATAAGCCAGAAGTATTGTCTTTTGCATTTAAGTAAACGGTTTCAATTTTCTGGCTGTAACTGAAAGTGCAAATAAAGACAATCAATAAGGAAAAGTATAACTTAAGCATATGCGTTGTTTTAGGCTTGCAGGAAATGGCTCAAACCTCCTCGTATACCAATCCTGTTGTGGTTTGCATTGCATGAGGTAAGGCCGGTTGTCGTGGAGAAGGTGTTAGCCAATGGGCTTTTTTATCAATCCTTCCGTATTTGAATCACTTATTAATCTATCTTCTGAAAATAATAGTTTAGGTCTCTAAATACACTAATATGTGGCCTACCCCAAAATAACGGTCTGTATAATGGAAATGTAACACTAACATCTCCACCGGGGTATTGATAACTAACTAATGAATCTTCTAGCTGAAAACTTCCTTCTTGCGGCAAATCGTTATATGATAAAACCAAAGCAGAACCATCTATTGCAAAACTTCCGTTTCCCCATGTATCACTTTCAAATTGTCCGTTTTTCTTTAAAGTCAACTGATCACCTCGACTTGGTCCCTCCGCACCAGCCACAGGAAAGTTATAGACATAGGTCCCTGAAATCATGCCAATCGTATAAATTTCATCATAAACTATTGATAATGCAATAAATAGTATTATCAAATAAAATATGATTTTGCTGCATTTCATTTAATAGATTTCAACACATAGATAAACACAACTACTTGTGTTTATTTCCAAATATAGAGAATATAGACAAGCCAGGAAAGGATACTTCGTTCTCGTATAATACAGGCTATTTCACTCAGGAAGCTGGCTATTAATGAGATAAGTTGATTTACATGGTTCGTGTGGGAATATCCGAAATGGCCTGAAAACAGATTTGCTGGGATTTACCTGTGTGCAATAGAGTACAAAAGCAAGGATTGTTTCTCTCTTAGGGTAGAAGGTATCAACCAAAACCTGAACCATATATGTCTACTCCCTTATCCAGAAGATCCTTTTTGAAACAACTCGGCTTCACGGCCGCCGTTAGTGCCTTGCCTGCCAGTTCCTTTGCCGGGTTTTCCGCTGCTGTTCCGCCGGGAATGAAAATCGGCTATGCTTCCATTACCTGGGGAGGCAATGATGTACAGGCTATAAAAGATATTGCATCCTTAGGTTTCAAAGGCATCCAGCTCCGGGCCAACACGCTGGAAACCTATTCGCAGAAGCCAGATGAACTGCGCCAGCTGTTAAAAGAGCATAACCTGACAGTTCCGGTCTTTTCCAGCGGAAATGTTAATATCAATCCTGCAGAAAAGCAGGTACATATGGATAAGCATATCAAACATGCCAAATTTCTGAAGTCTATCGGTGGAGGCCCTTATTTGCAACTCACCAATAATGCACGCCCCAAAGACCGGCAGCCCACAGCCCAGGAACTGAAAGATATAGGTAAGCTGATGACCGAAATCGGTAAACGTACAGCCGATGAAGGCATTACCGTTGTTTACCACAATCACATGCACCAGCTGGGCGAAACACCACAGGAAGTAGAGCAGATTATGGAAGCTACTGACCCAAAATTTGTAAAGTTGCTGCTAGACATAGCGCATTATCACCAGGGCGGAGGCGATCCGGTAAAAGCCATCAAGCAATACAAAGACTTGATTCACGTGCTGCACCTGAAAGATGTGCAACCTCTAGCAAACAGTGGTGAGAATGCAAGGACGTATAAGTTTGTAGAACTAGGGCAAGGGAAAGTAGATATGATGGGTGTATTTAATGCCTTAACTGAAATAAAATTTAAGAACTGGGGAATTATAGAACTGGATGGTGTACCCGATAAAGCACGTTCGCCGCTGCAATGTGCCCAGATCAGCAAAGAGTTTTTGCAAAGCAAAGTCGGCTTTAAAATGTAGATTGCATCTGCTTACCTGCTGTAAAATTTTACGTCCGGGAAGCTGGGAGAAAAATCATGGCTGGCACTGAGTACATTTTCACGAAAAGTGCCTTATAGAGGTAAGTAGCTGTACATCCATTATCTTTACCTGTACTTACATAAGAAGAACCCAATACCTATGAACCAACCTAAAAAAAGCCTAAGCAAATCATTAAATCTTGCGGCCCTGCTAGTTGCCGCCGGAAGCTTGCTTAGTGCCTGCGATCAGCAAAATAAAACACAGGCCGTAGCCAAAGACCTGGATACAGCCGTTGTCATGGAAAACTCCAGCGTAGCCATGGCCAGCTCCGCAGCTGACCCGATGAATACCCTGACAGATGAAGAGAAAAACAATGGCTGGAAACTCCTGTTTGATGGCAAAACCACTAATGGCTGGCGGGGAGCCTACAAAGATGCTTTTCCGGAAAAAGGCTGGGTAGTAGAAGAGGGAACCTTGTCTATCCTGGCATCCGATGGATCAGAGTCAGCAAGTTATGGCGATATTGTCACAGAGGAAGAGTTTGATAATTTTGAACTGAGTTTTGAATTTAAACTAACAGAAGGAGCCAACAGCGGCGTAAAGTATTATGTAGTGGAGCAGCAACCCAAGCCCAAAGGTTCTGCTTTTGGCCTGGAATACCAGGTGCTGGACGACGATAAACATCCGGATGCGAAAATGGGCAGCAATGGTAACCGTACGGTTGGCTCTTTGTATGATCTCATTCCGGCTAAAGACAAGCAGGTGAACCCCATAGGAGAATGGAACCAGGCACGAATTGTATCGCAGGGCAATAAGGTAGAGCACTGGCTGAATGGGAAAAAAGTAGTAGAGTATGAACGGGGAAGCCAGGCTTTCCGCGACCTGGTAGCTAAAAGTAAATATGCAGCCCCTGAATACAATGCCAACGGACGCTTCGGAGAAGCGTCCAAAGGACATATTTTATTGCAAGACCATGGCAATAAAGTTTCTTACCGCAACCTCAAAATCAGAGCATTACCCAAAGCTTAAATAATGATTATTGACGAATGACTAATGATTACGTTTCTTACTAGTCATTCGTCATTGGTCAGTACCCTTATTCACTAATCAATCATCATTAATCATTAGACATATGGAATATATCAACCATTCCCGCAGGGATTTCATTAAGAAGGCTGCTTTAGGCACAGCAGGCTTAGCTATGAGTATGAATGCCAGCAGTTATGCCAAAATTATCGGCGCCAACGACCGTGTCCGGGTAGCCGTTGTAGGTTTCTCCGACCGGTTTAGAAGTTCGCTGGCTCCTTCTTTTATGGAACATGCCAAAGACATGAACTTTGAGTTTGTAGCTGTGTCTGACCTGTGGAACCGCCGCCGCGATGAATGTGAGGCATTTATGAAAGAAAAAGGCTTTGCTTCCAAAATTGCCAAAGCCCGCAACAACGATGAACTCTATGGCATGAAAAACATAGATGCCGTTATTATCAGTACAGCCGATTTTCAGCATGCCTTGCATTGTGCCGAAGCAGTAAAAGCCGGGAAAGATGCATATGTGGAAAAACCCTTTGCTGAATCGATGGAAGATGCCAGAGTGGCGCTAAAAGCGGTAGAAGAAACCAAAAAAATTGTACAGGTAGGTTCCCAGCGCAGAAGTGCCCCCAATTACTGGGCTGCCTATGAATTTATTAAATCCGGCAAGTTTGGCGATGTAACTATGGTAGAAATGACCTGGAACGTAAACCAGCCGGGCCGCTGGAGAAGGCCAGAACTGGTAAAATCTATCCGCAAAGAAGATACTGACTGGGAACGCTTCCGGATGGGCAAAACCAATGATGAGTGGGACCCACGGAAATATCTGGAATTCCGGCTGTTTTATCCCTATTCTTCCGGTATAGCCGGGCAGTGGATGGCGCACCAGATAGATACTGTACACTGGTTCTCCGGCTATGATCACCCACGCAGCGTAGTGGCCAATGGCGGTATATACATGTGGAAAGACGGACGTACCAATGCCGATACCTTTACGGCTGTGTTTGATTATGGCCCGGACGAAGACAAAAACAAGGGTTTCCAGGTGCTGTATTCTTCCCGTATGCACAATGCTGCCGGCGATGTAAAAGAATATTATTACTCCAATGGTGGAATGATTAACCTGGATACAAACAAAATTACCCCGGAAGGCGGATTGACTGCCAGCCATGCCAAAGCCATGGGTATGGAGCCCTTCTTGTTACCGGAAACTTCGCTGAAAGCCGGAGCCAAAATAGAAACTTCTGCCAACACCGGATCTGACCCGATGACCTCACTGCATATGCGTAACTGGATGGAGTGTGTCCGCAGCCGCAAAGAACCGAATGCATCCGCCAAAGCTGGCTACAATCATTCGGTAGCTAATATAATGGCTACGATGGCTCTGCAAACGGGCAAACGGGTAACCTTCGATGCTAAGAAACAAGATGTAGTAATCTCATAAGTAGCGATTACACGTTTTTTGTTGCTATTCATTCATATATAAAAAGCCTGTTTTTTTAGATGAATCATACTAGTAATAAGAACCTGTCAGGTAATGGGAAGCCTGGCAGGTTTCTGTGTATTTACTCCTAACTCTAAACCAAAGAATTATGATACAATTAACCAGACTGTCGCGCCGGGCTAAAAGCATAGCAATGATGGTGGTGTTACTCATGATAGGTGTGGTGAACCATGGATGGGCACAATCGGAGGTGAGGCTTGTAAAAAATGAAAATGAGCAACGGGTAGATGTGTTAATCGGAGGACAGCTATTTACTTCCTATATTTATCCGTCAGCCACAAAAAAACCGGTTTTATATCCGCTCAGAACGGCCAAAGGTACAGTGGTTACGCGTGGGTTTCCGCTTGAATCCCGCCCGGGAGAACGTATAGACCATCCGCACCATGTAGGGTTGTGGTTTACTTATGGTGATGTTAATGGCCTGGATTTCTGGAATAATTCAGATTCAATAGCTCCCGATAAAAGAAATGCATACGGTACCATTGTCCATAAAAAAATAAACAAAACAACAGATGGGAAAGATAAAGGAGAACTGGAAGTTACAGCCGAATGGGTAACACCAGAAGGTATAGCTTTGTTACGGGAAGATACCCGGTTTGTTTTCAGCGGCGATGCCCATACCCGGAGTATAGAACGTATTACCACCCTCACGGCTTTAACGCAGGAAGTATTGTTTAAAGATAACAAAGAAGGCATGCTAGGTATCCGGGTGGCCCGCCAGCTAGAACATCCCTCTAATAAGCCGGAATTATTTACCGATGCCAGTGGCCAGGTAACCAATGTGCCCAGTATGAATAATGAAGGTGTAACTGGTTTATATCACAGCAGCGAAGGCAAGCAAGGAGATGATGTCTGGGGTACACGCGGCAAATGGGTAAATCTGGCTGGTACTATGAATGGAGAAAATATTTCTTTGGTAATTATGGATCATCCGAAAAACGTTGGCCACCCAACCTACTGGCATGCCCGTGGATATGGCTTGTTTGCGGTAAATAATCTTGGCCAGAAAGCCATGAGCAATGGCAAAGAAGAACTGAATTTTAAACTGGCTCCAGGAAAATCGGTGACCTTCCGGCACAAGGTACTTATTCACTCCGGTGAGCAGCTCCAGGATGGACAGATAAAAACAGCCTATCAGAAATTTGCCTCTGGCAGATAATACACTGTATTGGAAAGCTAAGAAGGGAACGTATCAAAAGCGTTCCCTTTTTTGTATATTGTATTCAAACTTAAAAAGTTATTAATCAATACATTACTATTTTATAAAGGCTTTCATCGGTAAATCCTCTGTGCGATAGGAACTACTGTTTCAACTTTTAACTAGAAAAACTATGGAAAACACCGTTGCCAGACGTGCTTCTACGTTAGGATTTAAAATACTCACAAGCCTGGCAGCATTCCTTCTGCTTGCTTGTTCAGCTACTTTCTTAGTGCCACTATTGCCTCAGCGATTCTGGCCATCCATAAATTATGGTATGCTGACAACCATCCTAGGATGTGTGGTGCTACTGGCGGGAACAGCACTGGCTGTTTTATGGGAAGAAAAAGAAAAGCAAGATACACATAAGGCTAGGGTGTGGCAAGCTTATCTGATAGGGGTTATCCGGTATAGTTTAGCCTTTATCATTTCTACATATGGCTTCGCTAAAATCTTTAAAATCCAGTTTACTACTGCCGATTTTATAAAAGATATGCCACTGGGCGAAGTAAACGGCTTTTATCTCACCTGGCACTACTTCGGGTATTCGTATACGCTGGCAGTGATTATTGCCCTTTTCCAGATTGGAGGTTCCATTCTTCTCTTGTTCCGGAGAACAACTCTGCTGGGTACCATGGTTTTACTGCCAGTAATGGTGAACATCTTATTTATTAATATGTTTTACTCCATTGCTGTTGGTGCTTTTGTTGTTTCTATTCTTATTACGCTCGGGTTGTCTTATCTGCTATTCCTGGATTTTCAAAAGCTGAAAGAAGTTTTTTGGGCGGCAACAGATAGACTTCCTTCTCTATCCTTAAAGCATTATTGGTTAAAGCCATTCCTTCAATTCTTTCCTATTATGGCTGCTTTCGGGCTTATTTATCAGTTTGTTCTACGGGATACCAGTGATAAGCAATTGGTAGGCACCTGGAAGGTAGCAAAGTTTATCCGGAATGATAGCCTGCTTCCTCAGGATGCCTGGTTGAAAGGACAACACCGTAATTACAAAGGTTTATTTTTCAGGACTGTATGGAGCTGCCTTTAGTTCTAATCCGTATGTGTATGATCCTACCCATTCTTTGCAGGGGCAGTATACCTTCGATACAGCTCAGAACACACTTCAGTTTATTTACTACACCACTCAAAGCGGCCCAGATACCTTAAAAGCCCAAATCTCAGACCTGACCTCTACTTCTATGAATATGGAAGGGGTGTTGAAAAACGATAGCTTACGCCTGGAACTGGTAAAAATCAACCGGGCCAACTAACAAATACAGCATTGGCTAATGGAAACGGTTTATTGAACGACTACTTTCCGCACCACGGTTCCTTTTGAAGTCTGGATACGTAACGTATAAGTGCCTTTACTAAACTCTTGCAAGTTTAACCTGATTGTCTGTGATTGATGAGAGGGGTGAGCCATCTTTTCTATACCAGCGGCATCATATAAGTAGATAAACTGGCTTGGCAGTTCGTCCGGGAGTTCCACTACCACAAATTCTCTGGCCGGATTAGGATATACCTTTACTAATTTTTCCAGTTCTTCTGGTACTGCCGTTGGCGGTATTTGGTACTGGTATACTTCCGACATTTCGCTCTGGCCGCATTCGTTGCTTACTTGTACTGCATAATTACCGGCTACTGTTGCCTCGTAAACCTGGCTGGTGGCTCCTTCAAGGGCTAATCCTTCCCGGAACCACTGGTTGCCAGTACTACTGCTCGATGAAAGTTTGCTGTTAGTTAGGATAATTACTGGTTTGGCTGGTTTGTCGTTCACGGTGATTTCCATCGTACGGGCGGGGCCGGTACAACTTCCTATAGATGGAGTAACCGTTAATACATACCTGCCGGGCTTCGTCCAGGTAAGAGCTATTTTGTTGCCAGAGCCATTAATACTTCCACCGCCCGACACACTCCAGGAATAGTTAACACCTGGTGTCGGGCTTACACTATAGACCTGGGTTTCTACGCAGGTTTCTGCCAGACCACTGATTAAACTTGGCTGATTGGGTAACGCTTGTACCACTACAGCTAAGGTGCGGGGCGAGCCGGCACAGCCATTCAGCATGGGGGTAACAGTAAGTGTATGCGTACCTGGAGTCGTCCAATTGAGAGTAACCGTATTAGCTGAACCTGTTAGGGTACCGCCTCCCGAAACCTGCCAGGTATACGTAACGCCTGCTACACCGGCGATGCTGTATGGCTGGTTGCCAGTGCAGGTTATCTGTTGGCCACTGATCAACCCAGGTTGGGGGGGCAATGCTTTTACGGTTACTGCTACACTATTGGATATTTTGGTGCAGGTGGCACTTTTTACCTTTACCTGGTAGGTACCAGTTTCTTTGGCAGCAAAAGTTTGTTTAGTGGCATTCACCAGGTCAGTGCCGTTTTTCTGCCATTGGTAGGTAAAATTATTTCCGGCAGGTGCTTGCAGAACCAGACTATCTCCCTGGCAGAAAGTAGGGCTTCCCGTAAAAGCCAGCTCTCCGGGAATAGCACAAGCTGTACTGATTTTAAAATCCCATATACCCCGGCCATAGGTAGCAAACCGCGCAATCTGGGCTGATGGAATATAATCTACCGACCAGTAGGTTTGATCCGGAGCAGAGATACCCGACAGGTCGTACCATTTATTTTCAGCTTTTACATATACATACGGGCCCACTTCTGTGGCTGCAAAAAGGAATTTTTCGTCTGGCGTAGCTGCCAGCTGGTAAACCATGGTAGTAGGCAAACCGGCGTTTATAGCTTTGAACGTGTTGCCATGATCGGTAGAAACGTAAGCCGGAGAATTAGAATAGCCACTTCCGGCAATATATACTGTACCTAGATTTTGTGCTGAAGCCACGATGGTAGATCCATAAAAGTAATGTCCCTGCGGGCCATTAAAGCCGGGTGTTCTAGTCCAGCTTTTCCCTCCATCCGTAGACCGGTAGAAAATTCCCCGTTCAGTGAGTACATATCGAAAAGCAGAATTAACCGGCGAGTAGGCCATCGCAGATATTTTACCTGCCAGTTGGGTATCAAAGTTAAATGGATGTTCTGTATGCGTAATAGAGCCCCCTTCCTCTGTCAGTTCAAAAATATGTGAGCCGCCATTGGTGCCGCCGCCAGCCAGATACACCTTATTGCTTTGTGTAGGATGGGCCATTAAGGGTGGTAGCCAGAAGAAATTTTCACCTGTCAGGTTCCAGGTACTGTAGGTAAAGGCAGAAGGGGCTGCTTTGTCATACAAAATAAAGGAAGGATAAGCCAGCCACACACTTTTTCCGCCATCCGAAGACACTACCTGGCCATAATCTCCACTGATTTCCTGCTTGAATTGTAGTTTGCCATTAACCACGCGTGTTTTCTGATAGCCTTGGTCTTGACTACCCAGGTACATAATCTGGGGATTGTCGCGGAAGGTATAACTGCTGTAATACTGCCCGATATTGAGCCCGTTCAGGGAAATGTTTTTTACAGTTTGCAGGGAATCAGTAGATACATACAGGCCGCCATCGGTGGAAATCAGGTAAAATTCTTGGCCATTGTTGCTAATAAACGATTGAATGCCTGGAATATCTGCGTGTAGTTTGTTTGCAATGGAGGAATAATAGTCGTACCAGTGATTGACCTTACTCCAGGATTCGCCTCCATCGTACGACTTATAGGCATCTACACCTCCCAAATACACCAGCTGAGGATTTTTTGCCGAACAATAAAAACTATTCCGGCTGAACGGTTGCTCTTCTACGTCTGCCTGAAAGGTCCATTCCTTGCCACCATTTTTACTTCTATATAGTTGTTTATTCATGTATACATACAAGTACAGGGATTTTTTATCGTCGAACCCCGTCAGATAGGGCCTTTCTTCAGCTGCATTCGTGGTGAAAGTAGCATGAAGCGTTGTATTACCTTGCGTGTTGATAGTGTATACGGTGGATTTATTAATCAGAAATACCCTGCCGGAGCCAGTAGGCGAAGTCCACAGATCAAAAAAGCTAATGTCGCCATAGGTTTCTTCCGCAAAGGTTTTCTTTCTGGTAAATGTCTGTCCTTTATCGGTTGAGATATACACCGAAACTACAGACGACCAGTTGGTGGAGGAATTTAACTCAGCTGCCAGCAGGTAAATAGATTGGGTGGCATCGTTGGCATATACGGCTCTGGCTATTGTGCCATTGGTTTGTATCGGCAATAATCCATTGCTCTGATTCCAGGTAACTCCTTCATTATCTGAATAATAAACTTTGTTTTTATCTACGGCTACCAGGCGTTTGCCTGCACCAGTAGTTAATATTTTAACTGAACTGATGGAATACATCTGCATGTAATCATTCAGTGACCGCCAGCCGGAGCCATCCAGTTTGCCTTTCCAGATGTTGCCACCGGCAGAGGCACAGTAAATGGTGTTGGTACTCAGATCCACATCGGCTATATGCACCCTGCCTGCTTGATTGTCGCTGCCAAGTTCCTGCCAGGTGCCGGTGAGTTGTCCGTTGGCCAGAATCTCTTCAGCAGCTGTTCTGGAATACCGGCCATTTTTTAGCAACTCCATCCGGGTATTCATAACTTGCCTGGCTCTTAGCTGGCGTGTCTGTATGTCTACCTGCCGCCAGTTTGTACCCGGTGCGCTGCGGTGCATATTTTCGACCCAGGCTTTTCTCCTCTCCCGGTTAGCTTCTTCCTCTTCCTCATTTTCCCCCCATTCAGTAGGCATTGGAAAAGGTAAAGAGATAGGCCCAGAGGTATATAGCCAGCTTACAATAGCTAAAAAGAGCAGCAGAAGAACAATGTAGCCAGGTTTTTTTTTCATACGAAGGATAGAGCAGAAGTATGTGTGGATGGCTGGATAGTCTAAAGTTTGATTTGTCTCTAACCTGGATAAGGGAAGCAATTACTAAAATAAAAATAATAAATTGCCGGTATTATTTTGCTTAAAAAATGGCAGAATATTTTTAAGATTTATTGTAGGTGGAATATTTGTTAGTTTTTAATGAAATAAAAAGATAATAGTTACATAGTTAACTTTAAACCAGATACGGACTTCATACCTGCACAATAAGTGAAAGCTATAACAAGCGGAACAGTTGTATAACTCCGTAGGCGGCTGCCAGCAGAATAGCTCCGGTGCTTACCCAGAAAGCCAGGGTATAAAGCCTGCCAGGATATAAAACAGCAGGTAACCGGCGGTAGCGGAAATGGATGGCTGCATATACCACCATTAGCAGCAAAATAGAGGTTACGAACCCTCCCAATAACACCATCAGTACCGGAAGTTTAATAAACAGAAACAGCAGAGCCCAGGAAGCGGGAAAAATCCAGGCAAGCCAGGCTACCGCCCGTTTTCGCACTTGTGGATTGTAAAAGTCAATCCAGCCGATTTGCCCGAAAGCATCCGAAAAAATACGGGTCCAGCTGGCAGTTGCTGTAAACAGGGTAGAATACAATACAATTAAAGCTCCTGCCATAAAGATAGACTTTGCCCAAGGTCCTAGACTTTGTGTATAAATGCCAGACAGAACTTCCACCATCTGGTAGCCCTCTGGTACATCGCCGGTTTTATGCAGAATTGCTGCCCCCAACAGATAAAAAGCAGCTGTTACAGTAGTATATACGACCATGGCCAGAATAGCATCCATATACATCACCCGTATCCAGCCCTTTGCCCTCCTTACCCAGCTTTCTGTATCTTCCTTAGGACCTGTATACGCCGCATAACCTTTTTCTAGACACCAGTAGTTATAGTATAAGATCTCGTCGCCGCCAACCCCGGTAATACCAAAGGCAGCAATGGCAATGCCTACAATGGCCGGCGGCAACTGAAAGCTAAGCCCTTGCTGTACATCCTGCCAGGTAAAGGCATAGGAAGTATACTGCAGAAAGAAAACCGAGGCAAGGGTGAATAAAGAAAAGAGGGCAATCATGACCAGAGAAAATTTCTCTACCAGCCTATAATAGCCTTTATATACGAGCAAAGAGGTAAGTATCATCACTAATATTGTCCATACCGGAATGCTGACAAAGGGAAAGCTGATGTTTAATGTTATGGCTACACCTCCTATAATACCACCTACCTGCAATAGTTTAAATACCTGAATAAATAACCACATCCAGATAGACCAGTTGGCTTTTCCGAATCGTGGGCCTGGTAATTGATTGAGAGAATACATGGAAGATTCACCGCTATGGATTACATGTTTGCCAAACTCAAGCTGTAGCGTTACTTTTACCAGACAGCTGACAATAATTACCCAAAATGCAATAAAACCTGCTCTGGCCCCCAGGGCGGTAGTAGCTATTAATTCGCCAGAACCCACAATAGCAGCCGAAAGTACAAAGCCCGGACCCAGATGCTTCACGATACCTGCGAAAGTAACCGGGGGCTCCTGTATCCTGTCGTCTGTGCGGATGTAAGGATCAATGTTCTTATCAAGGATTTTAGTAGACATGTACGGAAGAATAAATAGGATAGTATTTCTAAAAAATAGCAATAATTTACTAAAATCTAGTACAGTTCGTTATTTTTTTGGAGACTTACCGGTAAAGTCCTGTGTTTTTCTCTTCTTGCCCGATATTCTACTTTCAGAGGAAGAAATAAAAACTGGTACGTTTATTGGCAGTACCAGCCAGAACAAAAAGAAAGCTTGTAAGATAAGTAGGCAAATTGCCTTAAGTGTCAAGGGGTTTAACAATACATTTGCACAATTTATGTACATGAACTTTTGATGTTTCCGGGTGTGTTTTAAACATAATGCCCTTTACCATTTACCTGTTTGCTGACTTACATACAACAGGTTTCTTTCAGCTCCATTATGAAGTTTAAATATTATATAGTGCTTATACTTATCTGGTGTATCCCTTTCAGCACACAGGCTGATCGGGTAACCAGGGCGTATAAGAGTTTAGTTAAAGACAAGCCCCAAAAAGCAAAAGAACTGCTGGATAAAGAACTGAAAAAGAACCCGGAAAATGCAGGCGCTAAATACGTGTATAGCTTATATTTTTTACATCCGGCTAACGAGGCAGCCCATCTGGATTCGGCGTATAAATATGTGCTGGCGGCCGGTGAGAATTTTGCTGACACTAAAAAAAGCACGTTAAAGCAATGGAACAAGCTGGGCATAAACGCTGAGGCGGTGGCTGGGAAAAAGCTACAGATAGATAGCCTGGCTTTTGTTCAGGCGGCAGAAAACAATACCGTAATCGCCTACCAGTATTTTCTGGATAACTACCCGACAGCTGCCCAGTACACAATGGCCGTAGAAAGTAGAAATGAACTGGCTTTTTCTCAGGCTCAGGCGGCTCATACCCACCAGAGTTATAAACAATTTCTGGATACCTATCCGGATGCCCGGCAATCGCAGGAAGCAAAGAAACTATACGATATGCTGTTGTTTGAGTCGCAGACGAAAGGGGGAGATATACGGGCCTATGAAAAGTTTATTGCGGCTTACCCGAAAAGCCCTTACCGGAAACGTGCCGAACAAATCATATTTGAGATGTACACGGCACCCCATACCATTAAAACTTATCACGATTTTGTAAAAAAATACCCTTCCAGCAGTTTTTCAGACCGTGCCTGGCTTTGGATCTATTTCTTGTATAAACGTGATAACCCGCTTGAGAATTTTTTAAAAGTATACCCGGACTTCTACAATCCGGCCTATGCCCGCAAACTGATTGCTGCCGAAAAGCTGACATATTTTCCTGTATACGATGAAGAGAAATATGGCTTTATCGACGCAAAAGGAAATCTGCAAATTCCGATTACCTACGATTCTGTTGCCAGTGAATACTTTTGCGAAGGTGTAAAAGACGACTTTATTCTCGTATACAAGGACGGAAAGATCAGTGCTATTGATAAAACCGGCAAAGCTATACTCGATTATTCTTATAACCACATTGAACAGCTCGATGAAGGTTTATTGATGGTGGAACGGGAAGGCCGGCAGGGCTTATACCACCAGGCCGGCTTTGAGATTTTATCGCCTAACTACGATCTCATAGACTTATTGGAAGATACTTTTCTGCAGGTAACCCTGGCAGGGAAAACCGGGCTAGCCACTCTTAACGGACGTAAACTGACACCCCTGGAATATGATGCTATCAGCAGTCCGGGTGAGCGGCTGTTAATATTCAGAAGAGCTGACAAGTTTGCCCTACTAACTTACGATAAGCTACTGAACGGCAAAGACACCTCCCTGCATTTCGATTATGACAAAGTAGAATGGATTAAGAAGGGATATATTAAGTTAATAACCGGCGGTCAGCAAAGCATTATCACTACCGCGCAGGATACAGTTATTCCCTTAACTACCTCTACTATTCATGCCTTGCCTGTTGGGTGGGCTACAGAAACCGCAGGAACCTTTCAGATCTATACACCGTCAGGTAAGCTGCTCTCTGATTCTGTGTTTACTGAAGTAAAAGGCAATAATTCTTTTTATGCAGTGAAGCATCAAGATAAATGGGCTATATTAAAGAAAGATGGCACCTGGTTTGGCTCTCATACATTCGATTGGGTGAATCTGCTGGGGAACGACTGGTTTATTGCCAGCCAGAATGGGGTTATTCAGGTATACTCACAGCCAGATAAACTCATCAAACTGACAGATGTAGAGAAGTATACGTTCCAGATGTTGCCTCAGTCGCCAGGTCAGTTCTGGCTAATTACCGAAAATAAAAAAGGTAAAAAAGGTTTGTATGCCTCCAAAACAGAGTTTACCCTCTCACCCAGGTACGACGATATTCAGGTATGGGAACAAGACCTGTTTAAAACAGAACTGAAAGGCAAAACAGGATTAATTAACACCCAGGGTAAAATTCTTATTCCTGCCGTATATGATGGCCTTAATTACCAGAGCGGGCAAATAGCCACGTTAAAAAATTCCAGGTTCGGTTTAGTGAGCCTCAACCACAGTGTAGAAATAGTGCCTGCCTATACGGCCTTACTGAAAAAATACGATCCCGCAGGTAAACTATTTATAGCTAACAAAGAGGGAGTATATGGCCTGGTTACTGCTTCTAATAAACCTGTAACTGATTTTGCTTTTGACGAAATCCGCTACTGGCAAAACGATGTTGCCCTGGTTATGCAGGATGATACCTGGTATTTGTACCATATTAGTGAAAAACGCAATACGTTTAAACCCATGGAAGAAATAGAATACGTAAAGCAGACGGAAGAGGAAATTGTGCTGAAGGTGTATATGGATAAAAAATATGGGGTATTAAGTAATACCAAAGGCTTATTGATCGACTGCGAATACGATGACCTCCGCAATGTGGGCACATCCGATTATCCCTTATATGTGGGTGAAAAGAATGTAAAAGAAGCCGGGGTATTCCTGGTATTTTATATTGATAAAGATGGTAAATCCATCCGCCGCCAGATATTTGACAACGACCGCTATAACAGCATTGCCTGCGAATAGATATACTCCTGTTTTCTATAAAAGCACAACTTTCCCAGGTTGTGCTTTTTTGTTTTGAAGAATACTTAGCATTGTTGTCTATCCGCAGTATGCTGATGCTCAGCATTGGTTAATGCGTTATTTCATTAAACCGCGAGGGAATTGAATATTTTGTATATTATTGCTTACTTTAGTAAATAACCAACCACCATATGCAACAAACTATGCGAAGTGTCCTGTTTACAGAAACAGGTAAGCCAGCCGAAGTACTTCAGCTACAAGAAGTGCCACTTCCCCTGCCCAAACCAGGCGAGATCCGCATCCGGGTGCTGGCAAGCCCGATCAATCCATCCGATACCATGTTTATTCAAAATATGTATGGGATTCGTCCGCAACTCCCGTCACGTGCCGGTTTTGAAGGAATGGGTGTAATAGATGCCCTGGGGGATGGCGTAAATCTAGCGGTTGGAGCAAAAGTAAGCTTCACTACTATTGGTTCCTGGTCAGAATATGTGGTGGTGCATGCTGGCACTGTTATTCCCATCCCCAGTCACATGGACAATGAAACAGCCGCCCAGGTATTTATCAATCCATTTACGGCATATGCCATGGTGCATGCTGCTGGCGTACAGGCAGGCGAATGGCTGATGCTTACCGCAGCCGGTTCTGCTTTTGGGCAGATGGTGATCCAGTTGTGCAAGATGAAAGGAATTAAAACAATTGGTACTGTTCGGCGGAAGGATGCCATAGCTGAATTAAAAGCATTAGGTGCCGATGAAATTCTGAATACGGAAGAGGATAAACTCCCCAAACGGGTAATGGAGATTACCGAAGGCAAAGGTGTAAAAGCGGTATTAGAGGCGGTAGGTGGAAAAACCGGTGCCTTGGCTTTGCAATGCCTGGGGTACGGAGGGACTATGTATGTATACGGTGCGCTGAGTATAGAACCTATTCCGGTAAACAGCGGAATTCTGATTTTTAAGTCGCTAACCATGAAAGGCTTCTGGCTTACTGACTGGATGCGGCGTACCGACGAAAGTATGCGGAAAGAAGTGCAGGAAGCAGTGATAGAGCTACTGGCATCCAAAAAAATCATATTACCTGTAGAAGCCTCCTATCCTTTGCAAGACATACAAAAAGCCATTACTCATGCAGATTCCGCCGGGCGGACAGGTAAGATTATCCTTACCATGTAATTCATTTTTCGCACGGTATAGAGGTAGGCCGCTTTAGATAATAAACACAATGCTGCCTCAACTACATTTTATGCTCTGATAAGTTTTAACGCACCTAACGTATGCCTGTTATTTTATCTTTTTTACTGCTGATAGGTCAGTTACATATACCTGCATTCTATGCCGGCAGCCCACTACAAGCGGAGAAAGTCAGAAAAAAAATATCCTTAAAAAAAGTATGGGATTCTACTAATACCTTGCGTACGCCAGAGTCAGTGCTGTATTATCCGGCAGAAGATATATTGTTTGTTTCCAATATTAATGGAAACGGTGCTGACAAAGACAATAATGGCT
Source organism: Rhodocytophaga aerolata (assembly GCF_030503435.1). GTDB lineage: Bacteria > Bacteroidota > Bacteroidia > Cytophagales > 172606-1 > Rhodocytophaga > Rhodocytophaga aerolata. The sequence continues at coordinate 729,955 of NZ_JAUKPO010000001.1, read as the reverse complement.
TTATCTCAAAAATGGATTTAAATGGTAAAATCGTAACATTGCAATGGGCAACTGGTTTAAGTGCACCGAAAGGGATGGGCATATCCGGCAATAAACTATATGTAACAGATATCGACAGACTGGTAATGCTGGATGTAACGGCCGGAGCCATACTTAAAACCTACCAGGTACCTGAACCAGTGTATCTGAATGATGTTACCGTGTCAGCCAATGGAATAATATATGTTTCTGACAACCGGAACGATAAGATTTATTTCTTACAAAACGATTCCCTGCAAGTTTTTATGGAAGGTGCCAGTCTGCAAAAGCCCAATGGATTATATGCAGAAGCTAACAGGCTGGTAGTTGGCAGTACCCAAAGCAATGCCTTACGGTTTATTGACCTTCAAACCAAGCAAATTACGGAAGTATCCAATGGCCTGGGTATTTCAGATGGCGTAGTGCCTGCCGGAAAAGGAAGCTATTTTGTATCCGACTGGAATGGACGGATTTTCTGGATCAATGCAAAAGGTGAAAAAAAACTTTTGTTAGATACCACCGGTGCCAAAATTAACTCAGCTGATATTGAATACATTCCTGCTAAAAAATTGCTCCTGGTTCCTACATTTAACGACAACCGGGTAGCGGCGTATAAGGTGCGGTAAGCCTGGAAATCTGTATACTGAAACATTAAATAAACTAGCCTCCATGACCAACCCGTTCGAAAACAAAGTAGCCCTTATCACTGGCGGCAGTTCAGGTATTGGTAAAGCTGCTGCACTGACCTTTGCCAGACAAGGAGCCAGTGTAGCAATTGCTGACCTGGCAGACGAAGCAGGATGGCAAGTAGTGGAGGAAGTCCTTCAGGCTGGTGGAAAAGCCCATTTTATCAAAACAGATGTAAGCCAGGCAGCACAGGTGCATACGATGATGGAGGAAGTTATTTCCAGATTTGGCCGGGTAGATTCTTGTGTAAACAGTGCAGGAATAGACGGAGAACAAGCCCGCACCGATCAATATTCCGAAAAAGTGTTCGATAAAGTGATGGAAATAAATGTGAAGGGGGTATGGATATGTATGCAAGCACAATTGCCTTATTTAATCCAGACTAAAGGGACTATCGTAAATATTGCTTCGGTAGCAGGGTTGCAGGGATTTCCAGGGCATTGTGCCTATGCTGCCAGCAAACATGCAGTTATAGGACTTACCAAAACGGCGGCTATAGAATATGTCAGGCATGGTATCCGCATAAATGCCGTTTGCCCTGGGTTCACCCAAACACCTATGGTAGAAAAAGCACTAAAAGAAGATGAGAGCTATGCAGAAAAGATACTCAAATCGGTTCCTATGCGCCGGCTGGCTACTGCACAAGAAATAGCAGATATGGTGGTTTTCCTATGTTCTGAACAGGCATCTTTCATTACTGGCCAGGCTGTAGCCATAGATGGAGGGATTACTGCGGTATAAATTGTGCTACTACATTATATCTTCCTTACAACCAACGTTCTAACACTACCTAATCTCATTTCTCTATCTATGGCTATAAATCAACCACAATTCAATTTACAGGGAAAAGTAGCCCTTATTACAGGTGCCAGCAAAGGCATTGGCGAAAGTATGGCCAGGTTAATGGCGGCGGCCGGAGCAAGTGTAGTAGTAAGCAGCCGCAAACAAGAGGCGGTGGATGCTTTAGCTAAGAATATAAAAGACCAAGGCGGAGAGGCCACCGGAATAGCCGCCAATATGGGTAATTTGGAGCAGGTACGCATACTTGTAGAAAAAACGATGGCTACTTACGGAGGGATAGATATTCTGGTGAATAATGCTGCTTCTAACCCGGTTTTTGGTCCGGTACTGGAATGCGATACGGCTGCCTTCGATAAAATAATGGATGTAAATGTAAAAGCCCCCTTTGAATTAGCTAAACTGGTATACCCAAGTATGAAAAGCCGTGGCGGAGGGTCTGTAATTAATATCAGCAGCATCGGTGGCTTGTCGCCGGAGCCAAATCTGGGCATTTACAGTGTTAGTAAAGCTGCCTTACTTATGCTGACTAAAGTAATGGCCAAAGAGTGGGGCAAAGACAAAATCCGGGTAAATGCCATTTGCCCGGGATTGATTCAAACGAAATTTAGCCAGGCATTGTGGCAGAATGAAGAAATCCTGAAACGTTTCCTGAAAGCTACCCCACTGAACCGGGTTGGCCAACCAGATGAGATCGGAGCCCTGGCCTTATTCCTGGCGTCTGACTTTTCTGCCTATTGCACGGGAACGGTGTTTACTGCCGATGGCGGACTAACTATCTGATAAACATATATTCCTGAAGAATCCATTTGTGCTATACTGAACACTATAAGTAAAATCTTAAACTCTAAATTAGCTAATTACCTCTATGTCTTTCTTCCGAGTATTGCTGCTGTTAACAATTATTACCCAGTTTTGCCTGGGACAAACTAAAAAAACCTGGACATGGGAGCCATTTGTAAAGCAAGATGCCCAGAATCCTTGCCTTACCCCACTAGACAATACTACCTTTAATTGCCCTGTCCGGAAAGAAACCGTAAAATGGGAGGAGAAAGATGTATTTAACCCGGCAGCAGTCGTGCGCAACGATAAAGTTTATCTGTTGTACCGGGCCGAAGACAAAGTAGGAAAATTTGCCGGTACCTCCCGCATTGGGCTAGCCACCAGTACCGACGGCCTTACGTTTACCCGGCGTCCGGAGCCAGTATTCTACCCAGATAATGATTTTATGAAACCTTATGAATGGGAAGGCGGCTGTGAAGATCCTCGCATTGTTGAAGATGCCAAAGGCACCTATTTTATGACCTACACCACCTATGATGGTAAAACAGCCCGACTTTGTGTGGCCTCGTCTACTGATCTTATTCACTGGAAAAAACATGGGTTGGCATTCGGCAAAGCAGCCGATAAGTACAAAGATCTTTGGTCAAAGTCGGGGGCAATCGTAAGCCGCAGACAAGGGAACAAAATTATCGCAGAAAAAATTAATGGCAAATACTGGATGTATTGGGGAGACACCCATATGTTTATAGCTACTTCCGATAATCTGACCGACTGGACTCCCATGGAGCAAAAGGATGGAAAGCTTGCCTATATTCTGGCTCCCCGCCCTGGTAAATTCGATAGTGATCTGGTAGAGCCCGGCCCACCTGCCCTCATTACAGACAAAGGCATACTCCTGATCTACAACAGCCGGAACAAAGATGCAAATGGAGATCCTAAACTGCCGGGCGGCACTTACACGGCCGGGCAAGCCTTAATTGATCCAAAAAATCCAACAAAGCTGCTCGATCGGACAGATACTTATTTCATGCGGCCAGAAAAGGACTATGAAATTACCGGACAGATAGGAAATGTGTGTTTTGTAGAAGGATTGGTGTATTACAAAGATACATGGTTTATCTACTATGGTACAGCCGATTCCAAAATTGCCGTAGCTACCTATCAGCCTAAGAAATAAATACTACTGTAAAATTCATGCAAACCCACCTATTTAATACCCAGCGGCTAAAAGAGATTTTACCTCAAATCCGGAATTTTGTAAAAGAGGAGTTATACCCATTAGAAGCTCAATTTTTGCATAACTCATTTCGCTCGCTGGAGCCCCTGTTGGCAGAAAAACGCAATGCCGTAAAAAAAGCCGGGCTTTGGGCTCCACACCTACCGGAAAAGGATGGCGGTATGGGATTAACCTTAGTGGAATTTGCCCAGGTGAGCGAAGAACTAGGCCGTACGCCTATTGGTCATTATGTGTTTAACTGCCAGGCACCGGATATTGGCAATATGGAATTACTCCATAAGTTTGGTAGTGCAGAACAAAAAGAGAAATTTCTGAATCCATTAATGAAAGGAGAACTCCGCAGTTGCTTCTCCATGACTGAGCCAGGTTTTGCCGGATCTAACCCGGTGATGATGAGCACTACAGCTGTGAGAGAAGAGAATAGTTATGTCATTAACGGACACAAATGGTTTACCTCTTCTGCAGATGGAGCCAGGTTTGCCATAGTTATGGCAGTTACAAATCTGGAGCAGCCTAATCCTTATACCAGAGCCAGTATGATCCTTGTGCCTACAGACACTCCTGGTTTTATACATGTGCGCAACATCCGGATTATGGGTGAAGCAGGAGACAGCTACAACAGCCATGCGGAAATAAAATATGAAAATTGCCGGGTACCCATAGAAAATTTACTAGGTCCAGAAGGAGCCGGTTTCAAGCTAGCACAGGAGCGGCTGGGTCCGGGAAGAATACATCATTGTATGCGGTGGATTGGCATTTGCGAACGGGCCTTCGATCTGATGTGTAAACGGGCAGTAGCCAGAGAAATAGCTCCTGGTGAGTTTTTGGGCAATAAGCAAACCATCCAAGCCTGGATAGCTGAATCCAGAGCAAGTATCCAGGCGGCCAGGCTTATGGTGCTCCATACGGCTTATCAGATGGAAGTCGAAGGGCAGGCAGCTGTGCGGGAAGAAATTTCTACCATCAAATTTTTTGTAGCCAATGTATTGCAAACCGTAATAGACCGGGCTATACAAGTGCATGGCGCTTTAGGCATAACAGATGATACCATATTGGCTTACTGGTATAGGCATGAACGGGGCGCCAGAATATACGATGGTCCAGATGAGGTGCATAAGGCTGTAGTGGCCAGAAAAATTCTGAAAAACTACGGCCTGGAGAGTAAATAGACTGATGAAATAATAATTTTCTGTTCTCAAAAACGTGTTATAACCAATATAAAACAATTTAAATAGTCTTCAGGTTTTCTGATTTTTATATGTTTATATTTCTTTTATGATAGACCAGGCACGAACCATACGGACAGGCGAGGAGCTGGATGTAGCTAAACTAAAAGCCTACTTATCAGCGCATTTTCACGCAAGCTCCACCCTGGAAGTTACCCAGTTTCCCAGCGGATATTCTAACCTGACCTACTTGCTGGCGTGGGGGAACCAGGAATTAGTGTTACGCAGGCCACCCTTTGGTGCAACTGTTAAATCTGGGCACGATATGGAACGGGAATATCTGGTACTGAAAGCCTTGAAACCGGTCTATCACAAAGTACCTAATCCAATTTTATACTGTGGCGATACGTCTATTATTGGTGCGCCATTTTATATTATGGAACGCGTACGGGGAGTAATTCTGCGGAATCAGGCAAACCGGGAAATAAAGCTCTATCCATCTACTATGCAGAATCTTTCCGAAAAGCTAATAGATAATCTGGCTACCATTCACGCTATTGATATAAATCAGCCGGAAATAGCTAGTTTGGGTAAACCTGAAGGATATGTACAAAGGCAAGTAGAAGGCTGGGGCAAACGTTACAAAAATTCGCAAACAGACGATATTCCCCAAATGGCTCAGGTGGCTGCCTGGTTAGAGCAAAACAGACCGCCGGAGGTATATATAAGTCTGATTCATAATGACTATAAATACGATAACATTGTTTTCGATTCTGACTTGTACCAGATATTAGCCGTGTTAGATTGGGAAATGGCTACCCTTGGCGATCCGTTAATGGATTTGGGTACTACGTTAGGTTACTGGATAGAACCGACTGATCCGGAACCTTTGCATTTGTTCGGCCTTACTACCTTGCCCGGCAACCTTACCCGCGAACAACTCGTTGAGCGGTATGCCCAAAAAAGTGGCCGGGAGGTGAAGAATGTGGTATTCTATTATGTATTTGGCTTATTTAAAATTGCCGTAATCGTGCAACAGATATACTTCCGCTACAAAAAAGGCTTTACCCAAGACGAACGGTTTGCTTCTTTAATCCATGTATTGCAAGCTTGTGCCCAAACGGCAGTTAAAGCCATAGAAACAAACCGGATTTACAAGTTATAACTTAGTGCATACCCATTTTCTGCTCAAAATACGCATAAGCTTCGTTTATTTGCTGGGTTACTACCTCTGCATAGCGTCGTTTTTCGGGATTATTATGAAAAAGATCCGGGTGGTATTTTTTCACCAGTTTTTTGTAAGATGCTTTTATGTCATCAAAAGAAGTTCCGGGCGTAACCTCCAGTGCCCGGTAATAAGTGTTTTCCTGCTTGTTTTCCTGAAACGATGCTGTCTGTTGTTGTTGGCGGTTTCCGGATTGAGCATTGGTGTAGCTTTGCTCTGCTGAACTAGCCTGTGGCGGAGATTGGTTTTGCAGCAGATTGGATTTGAGGATACGTATAAACCGGTTGAAAAGCATATGAACTAAACTTGAACAGCAAGATACGTTATTACTATAAGCTTTGAAACGTCTATCCTTGTATAATTAGTTTCGCTGGAACGGTATTCAACGGTTTAGTTTTCTAAAGCTATTATTGCTGTGACAGGGCCATTTCATTACTTTGCGGATCTTTTGTAGCAAAAAAAGTGTCAAGTTTTTGCTCAATAAATCTGGCTTCTGCCAGCGTATCCAATCCTTTCAGTAAGGTAATTGTTTGATCATACCTGGTAAGTAAGTCTACACTATACCTAATATAGGTTGTGCCTTTATTTGAATGGATTTGCTGAACCACATATACCTGATCAATATCCTGCTTAGGTATAGTTCTTTGTCCTGTCCAGGGAAGTGGCGTATGCCGCACAAATACAGAATGTTTGTCTGCCTGAATAGTAGTTTTGTTCACAAGACCACAGATAGCTGCATAGAAGATCCAGATACCAGCTATAACAAGTAGCATTAGAAAAAGATAAGCTGCTAAAGATACTTGCTCTATTACTAGGGCTGTATAAAAAAAGTACAGGAAACTGTTCCAGAGCAACGAAAATAGCAACAGAATTACATAACTGGCACTATACCATTTTTTCTCTATAAAAATTGCCTGGTCATTCTCTGTAGTAGTAAATTTTTCAGCAATAGCATGCGATAGTATATTCAAGTGAGCTTCCATAACAGTATAATTTATTGTACAGCTATATATGCAGGAAATCAGCAAAGGTAAACGGCTATTTACCGCATAGTACTCTCAATTTCAGTGCTCTACTGCTGAATATATGGAATGCCGCCTGGCTAGGAAGTTTATTAAATTGAATACTGAATAATGGCTTTTCAGCATAGCCCAGATACCTCTCTTTTAGATGGTATTTTCTAATGGTATTTCTGGCCAGATAGCCAGTATATTTCTTAAACCGGATGTAAAGAATTTCAGGCAGGTAAAAAGAAAAAACACTTCAAAAAATTGAAGCGTTTTCCATTACCCATAACATATGTATGAAGAATAACCTTGAAACAAAATTGTGAAAAATTTATGGCTTTTAAATTAAGGCTGTATTAAGTGTGTATGAATGTTTGGTAAGGAGGAGTATACGTACTAAAACAGTAACAACTATTAACCAGTAGTAAAAAGCTCTGTTTTCTGGTACCTGATTAGTAACTAAAGCTGAGCTTTCCTCTAGCTTTCAATAAATTATATAAGATAGTTGGTGTGCAAACCGTATAAAGCAGATTACTAGCTTAATACACGAAATAGTTAGTTATAACTGAGTGTTTTTTTAAACGCTTCATGGATAGCTAACATTAAATCTTCAATATTGCGGGTTTTATAAAAATTTCCCTCAAACTCCCATCCTTGTGTATAGGATTTACTGTCTTCAGGTAGAAATAATTTCACCGACTTCATCTGGTGAGTTATCTGAATAAAAATATCTTCTCCTTCGGAAAAAGCCTGATACTGCATAGAAGATTCTTTCAATAACTCAGCTAATTCTGCAAAGTCGTCTTCAAAACGGGCAAGCAGCTTGTCTTTTTTCTTTTGCAACTTTTCTTCCTTTTTGATTCTTTCTTCTTCAGCCATTTTGCGGCGTTTTTCAAGAATAGATTCTATTCTGCTTTCAAAAGCATTTTTATTCTTAGGCATATATTGCTCTTTTATAATCATAGCCAACATTGTTTATGTAGATGTTGAAAAAATCATTTTCAGGTTTACAACAAATATAGATAATCCTTCTGAAAATATTAAATAATTTAAAAATAATATAATAATAATCCTAAAAAATGTTTAATAATATTTGGCCTTTTTTACAAAAAATGTAATAATTCATAAGCTATTGGAAATCAGAAATATGTAGATAGTAAATTTGAACCTGTAAAAGTTTATTGATTATAAAAAACAAACCAGTATTCAGGTCTATCATGAGTAGCTCTAACATACAAGGCACAAAAGCATGTAAGACGATTTTAGAGTCTTCCCATAACATGCACTCTTGCTTTTTTATACAACCAAAATCCGCAAATGCCTAGAACTAGCAAAGCCCATATTCTGGCCAGGAAAAGCGCTACTTCTGCCAATATATCCCATCCGCTGGCTAACGCTTCTACTAATTTTTGTAAAAAATCTGGCTCGAAAGCTTTTATCCTCTCGGGATTGGCTAGTACCTCATAGGTGAAGCCAGGTGATTGGTAAAATTGCAGAGATACAGTACTAAAATTTACTCTATCTAAATATGCCAAATTAGCTAGCGTATGCTGGTCTGCCTGGCTTTGTAAGGTTAACAACTCTTCTTCTGCATTCATCTTTTCAGGCAGTTTTTTGTTTTGTTCGTCTATGGCTTTTGTATACCTTTTCTCTGCTTGAGCAGCCCGCTTTATTTTTAGGCTATTTTCCAATACTTGTAGCTGGATATCTTCGGCTTTTACCAAACGAAAATCAACAAAGTCCGCTAAGTTAACAATGGCAGCTAGCAGTGTGTCCAGCTGCTGGTTTGGCACCCGGATGGTCATAGTATTTTCCACGGTAAATTCCTTCCGCTCTAACAGGCTATCGGCACTGACCGGAAAAGTGGAAGTGTGAATAACTGATGCGGTTAATTGGGTATGAACCACAAAGCCATTGTATCTTCCGGTAAGGTTTTCTATGGCTTGCGTAGTACGGGCAACATCTTTAGTTTTAAACTTAACATCGGCTGTGCGGATAAATTTTCTTTCGGAAGTATCAAAAGCCAGTGCAACAGTATCTGCTTGTATAGAGATAGAATCGTTATTCCCCGCCGGTTCCTTTAAATTAGATTCTTTATGAAAAGCATCGTTAGAGTTATGACAGCTAAACAGCAAGACAATAAACACTATATAGCAAAATCTAGAATTCTTTAAGATGGAATAGGAATACATACGCTAAAGATTAGAATTAATTGAAGAAAAAATCAGACAATTAATACATAAGCTCTGTGGAAGTAACCTGACTACTGACAAAATTAATTCTGTAAAAAAAAGCTTTTTAGGCGGCTGTTGTCTTAATGATCGCCGCAGGCAGATTTTGCAGATAGGTAATAAGTTCTATTGGCTTTAAGGCGTTTCGGGCGATATTGCATTTCCAGAACCGTCTGCTGGAGCCCTTAAATTGCCAGGTACTTTGCTGTATAGGAAGTGTGCCCAGATTGTGGGTTAGCGTAGATTTATCTACCCATCCTACCAGAAATATATTGTCCAGGTAAGCTCTGCCTAGTAAAAATTCATAGAGCGTTGCAGGTTTCCATCGGTGAATATCCACTTTTTGCTGGGCTAGCCAATGATCTTTGGCTTTCCGGCGCTGACGGTAATAAATCTGCACATGAATATCTCCACGTAATGCTTCAATGAGTTGCCTTCCCCGCCGTATTAATTTAATATCACCTTTTTCTACACAGTTGGGCAGGTTACGCCATTCATCGGGAATAAGGGATGTTTTGAGTTCCAGATTAAGCGATTTGTCTGCATAAGCATATAAAAAATCTACATCTATACCAGTAGTATCTGCCAGATAATGGGTTTGTTGAAAATGAATATGATGGGAGGCAAACCATTTTTGCAGAGCTATTTCGCCAATAAAGCCTCGTATTTTACAGTCGAACTCAATAGTGGGATGCCGCTGCCGGAGATTATTTAAAAAATTGCATTCCTGCGCTCGCTGAATAGCTTGTAAAACATCTTGCTGCGTCAGCGGGAGTGCAACAATGTCCTGATAAGTAACCGGCATACGTGATAAAATATACGTATATCGTGCAAGCAAACGGCTGGTAACCAGCTAAATGGTATCCGTTTTTTATCTGGTTACAAAGATAAAAGTTTTCCGGACTAGATATAATTAAACTTCTACCACTTTCCAGTAAGTTAAGTTTCCGTTAGTACCTTTTATATATCTGCCACTGCGTGTTTCATACCCGGTAATTACTTTTTTTAGGCGTTCATAGCACACTTTCTCACAGATATTATTCTCATTGTTGGTACACAAAATAAACTGGTGATTAGTCCCTTTCTCCTGGTTTACACTCAGTACCGCATGCCCGGTAGTACCTGAGCCGGCAAAAAAATCAAGTATGGTCAAATTATTCCCCGGTACCAGGTCGATTATAAATTTAATTAAGTCTACTGGTTTTGGATGTGTAAAAATATCTTCATGTAAAATATCTTTTAATTCATTGCTTCCTTTCGAATTAATAAACTCGATCATGGCCCGGTGAGGCAACTGCCGTACTCTCTTTTTATCCTGATTATCTACATACTGATACTGTTTGATATACACTTTCCATTGCCTGGCAGTGGGTTTAAATACAATAAAATCATTTTTTATGCCCCATTCAACCTTTTCGCGGCTCCATCGCCAGGTATTGGGCCGTCCATAGGCGCCACCGGGCCATAGTTCTGAACCATCGGGCGCCTGAATAGGATAATCCAAGGAAGGACTATAAGTGCCTTTGTAATCCAGGTCCCGTAGATAGTACTTGCCGCGGTGAGCTACAAACTGATCCGTATGACGGTATTTATCGTCTTTTTCTACATTCAGCGTCTGTTTATTGAACTTCTGTTTGGTGCTGTCTTTGGCATAGCATAACATATAATCAAATTCAATGGCGATTTTTCCGCTGTCGTGGCCGCTGCCGGTTTTGCATTTGCGGATGAAGTTGGCTACAAAGTTCTTTTCTCCGAATATTTCATCGCACAGCAGTTTCGTCTGGGCCAGTTCTGTATCGTCGATGCTAATGAAAATGACACCTGCCGGGGACAGTAGTTGTTTAGCTAATCGTAAACGTTTTTCTATAAAGGCTATCCACCGGCTATGGCGATAGGTGGAATCGTTATCTGAGAAGGTATCAGTAAATTTAAAATCCCGGTTCCCGGTATTATACGGTGGGTCTATGTAAATCACGTCCACTTTTTGGCGGTGGGTTCGCAGCAAAATAGATAACGACTGGTAGTTGTCTCCTTCTATCAGCCAGTTGACAGGGGCTTGTTCAGCTGTAAAAATGCGCTTATTTAGTACTTCTTTTAGGAAGAGGGCTTCTGTTAAAAAATGTTCTTTGTCTGCTTCTTTCTCCCAGACCAACCCATATTTTTTCTGAGGGGCATTTTCTTCTAACAGCGCAATAATTGCTTTCAGCCGTTCATTTTCACGTAATAGTTCTTCTGTACTAATGTATTTGTTCACAATCATAAGGGTTGCTGCGATCTAAAGCTTCTAAAAAGCCCGTACATTTTGTATAATTCCATAATAAAATTACATTATTCTGAATATAGTACAAAAACCTTAGTAAGTATATAATTTATTTTGTATTTTTGACATCTTTTATTTGCCGGGCGTGTTATCCGGTGCAAACGTTAATTAATATGTCTGCTAACTTACAATTCAAACCTCTGTCTTCTGGCATCAAATACGACGATCAGAAGCCACTCATTATTGCCGGGCCATGTAGCGCCGAATCGGAAGAGCAATTACTGAACACCGCCCGCGCCCTCAAAAATCTGAATGTAGATGTGCTACGGGCTGGTATCTGGAAACCAAGAACACGCCCCAATAGTTTTGAAGGACATGGTATAAAAGCATTACCCTGGATACAAACTGTAAAAAAAGAAGTAGGGTTGCCTTTTGCCGTAGAAATTGCTACACCTCAGCATATTGAAGAAGCTTTAAAACATGGCGTAGATATTCTCTGGATAGGTGCCCGCAGCACCGTTAACCCGTTTAACGTACAGGAAATAGCAGATGCCCTGCGAGGAGTAAAAGTACCGGTATTAATTAAAAACCCAATAAATCCTGAACTGGCTTTGTGGATTGGCGCTATTGAGCGTATTTACAACGCAGGTGTAGAGCATATTGGAGCTATTCACAGAGGTTTTTCTTCTTTCCAGAAAGGAAAATACCGGAACGAGCCGCTTTGGCAAATTCCTATTGAACTGAAAACGCTTTTCCCGGATCTGCCACTGATCTGCGATCCAAGCCATATTGCCGGTAAGCGTAGTTTTATCTATGATCTTTCTCAGAAAGCGATGGATCTGAACTATGATGGATTAATGATTGAGTCGCATTTAGATCCGGATAATGCCTGGAGTGATGCTGCACAGCAAGTAACCCCAGTCCGTTTGGCAGAAATTTTATCTGAGTTGAAAATACGGCAGGCTACCAGTGATGATGCTTTATTTGTAAACAAACTGGAAGAAATCCGCAGCCAGATAGACCGCGTAGACCACGAACTCATAGAAGTGCTGGCTGCCCGTATGTCTCTGGTAGAGAAATTAGGGGAATATAAGAAAGAAAACAACGTAGCTATATTCCAGGTAGAACGCTGGAACGAAGTGTTCAAGTCACGTCCGGAGTGGGCTGCCAAAATGAAGGTACACGAAGATTTCGTAGCTGAATTATTTAAGCTTATTCACCTGGAATCTATCCGCAAACAAACAGAAGTAAGTGAAAGAATTACGGTAAAAAAGTAATTTTTATATAACATATCATCTATATATTTAAACCAGACATGCTGCATTGCATGTCTGGTTTTTTATTGGCGATTCTTATAAAACTTCTTTGTCGTAGTACCTTATACCATTAGTATTATGTGTTCAAACTTTTATTGTACATGTTTACAGTTACACAAGTCCGCAACTGTATATGTAATAATTTGCCTTTTCATTCTAAGTATTCAGCCGGTATTCGCCCAACCCGAACCTGTAAAGTGGGGTAAGGTTTCGGACCAGGAGGCAAAATTGAAACTATGTGCCTTTGATAGCACAGCTGCTGCCGTAATTCTATGCGATTATGGACGGGTGAGTTTCAATTACGGATCGTATGTGGTAATAGAGAGGCATACCCGCATAAAAATCCTGGACCGAAAAGCCATTGATAAGGCTAATATTATATTGCCTTTTTATGTAAAAGATGATCTTGAAAAAATTACGAATATAAAAGCCCAAACCATCAATTTTTCTCCACAAGGCAAAGCCACTATACAGGAAGTAGAGAATAATCAGATTTTTGACGTGAAAGAAAATGTAAACTGGCATGAGAAACGGTTTACACTGCCGGCCGTAAATGAAGGATCTATTATTGAATACAAATATACCACTCTCTCCAAAAGTTATACCTTCCTGGAAGCCTGGACGTTCCAGAGCGATATTCCTACTTTGCACAGTGAATTCCGTGCTTCTATCGGGCAAGACCTGGATTATAGGATTTTGTATCAGGGAGACCGCTTGCTAGCCGAATACAGCAGCAAACCAGCAAACCGCTGGGTGTTGCAGAATTTGCCAGCTTTAGTGGAAGAGCCCTATACGGCAAATTACATGAATTATGCAGAGAAAATCCGTTTTCAGTTAGCAGGATACTATGCTCAAAGCAAATCGGTAAGTAGTGGGCCAGAATATGTAACCTCCATGAATACATGGGAGAAGTTAAGCAAGCAACTTTTAGAGGAAAATAGTTTTACCTCTTACCTGAACCGCCATGCTATTGCCGGAGATAAGTTAAAGGTATTGCTTTTACCTACAGATACTGACTTAGTGAAGATACAAAAGCTATACAACCATGTAAAAAATACGTTGGCCTGGGATACTAAATTGCGGGTGTTTACTGAGAAAGGGTTGCCTTCTCTGTTAGAAAGCAAGAAAGGAAGTAGTGCAGAGCTTAATCTATACCTAACCCTCTTGCTGAAAGAAGCGGGTTTGGAGGCTAGTCCTGCTCTTATTAGTACCAGAGAACATGGTTTTCCGCAAAGTGGGTATCCATTGCTTTCTCAATTCAATACATTAGTGGCATTTGTAAAAACAGGGGAGAAGGAGCTTTTTCTGGATGCTACCGATGTAGCCCGCCCATACCAGTTGCTAGACAAAGCCGACCTGAATATAGCAGGCTTTGTATTAGATAAAGAAAAGCCGCATTGGGTAGCCATAAAAGCACCTGCTGATAGCAAGCAAATTATATCTGTAACAGCGGATTTAAAAGATCTAGCTAACCCTACGTATAAAATGGATATTATTTATAAGGGCTATCATGCTGTGGATCAGCGGAGAAAATATGCCAGAGATGGGAAAGATAAATTCGTGAAGGATCAGGTAGGCAGTAATTTTGACGACTATACCTTAAAAGAAGTGAAGATTACCAATGCAGAGGACGTGGACCAGGATTTTTCTACAACTTTTGTTTTTGTTTCGCCTGATCACATCAACAACACCGACAAGTTGATCTATTTAAAACCTATACTGATCAATAACTTCGAAGAATCTCCTTTCAAGCATCCCATCAGACGGTTGCCAGTGGAGTTCGGGTATCCCGCTTCGTATAGTTATATTATTAATTTAACCCTTCCGGATGGCTACACACTGCAGGAAATGCCAAAACCTATGCTGATGAAATTGCCACATGATATGGGAGATTTTAGGTACAATGTTCAGGTAATAGGTCAGCAAGTGCAGGTAGTTACCAGTGTAGCTATTAAATCACCATTTGTGCCTGCTGAATATTATTCGCATTTACAGCAATTCTTCGATACTATTGTAGAAAAATATGCCCAGATGCTTGTTCTACATAAGCAATAACCTGTGTATAAACTATCTATTTCTGTTTAAAAAATCCTCAACATTTGCTGCACTTTATAGTTATTAAGTTGCGTCTTTAGGTTATAATGAAGAATTGAGTGTATGCGGCCAATAGGTTGTATTACACTCAATACAGAAGAGAGACAACCCTGGCCTGCCAGTAAAGATGGCAGGCAATAAAACATGTTCCTTTCATCAACTTATCCAGGCCTAAGACAGTATATATCATTCTAGTATATTACCAGCTATAAGCAATAGAGTTAAGACAATTTTATGAGAAAAATTAAACAGTATTTGTGGGTATACCTGCTCGCCATTGGTGCTATGGCCGCAGGGTGTACCGAAGAGGTAGAGCCAGTAAAAATCAGGTCAGATCAGGATTTTGTAGACTATGCGGCGCATACCACTATTTTCAAGGTCCAGGCATCCCGTTTGGGTATACAAGTAGCGGCGGGAAATGATGTAAAGGTGCTAGGACAAGAAATGTTTGACTATTATACGGCAGCCAATAATGAGCTAGAGCAAATAGGAGCAGAAAATGGGTTTTCAGTGCCTGTAAGTTTAGATAATGAACGGCAACGCCTCTATAATGAACTTGACCGTTTGTGGGGACAGGATTTTGATAAGCGGTATTTAGCAGAAATGCAGAAGATGTACCAGGAAAATATCAAATGGTATGAGGAAGCTACCAGTAAAGTAAAAAATAATGTTTTGAAAAACTGGGCCAGTAAATCTCTGCAGGAAATGCGGGTACAGCAAGCAGATATACAGCAGGTAGTAAGCCGTATGGGTTCATAAGGATTTTCAATAAACAATTACCCATTACTCTTGCGTATACAACATCAAACAAACACCTACTCTTTATGTCATTTACAAATATGAATTATGCTAACAAAGCGCAGTCTGCTGCTAGCCAGACGCCTGCCAGTGGCTCTAGCAGAGTAAATGTCGGCATGGCCGAACGGATTATTTCTGTAGCCGGAGGCGCATTACTGGCTTTTTTAGCAGCAAAAAACTTTAGAAAATCACGGTCAGGAAGTATGGCCATGCTTACTACCAGTGGTTCCCTGTTGTTCAGAGGGGCTACCGGATACTGTCCTGTCAATGAAGCCGTCGGACGCAACAGTGCGCCTGCCGCTTCCATGGTTAATCCGGTAGAAGTGTCGCAAGTGCTGACAATCAATCGCCCTCGTTCCGAAGTATATGCGTATTGGCGAAATCTGGAAAACCTGCCTCGCTTTATGGAGCACCTCAAAGAGGTAAAACAGATAGACAACAAACGTTCGCATTGGGAAGCACTTATTCCGAAAATGTTAGGAGCCCCTATTAAATGGGATGCAGAGATACTAGCAGAGGAACAAGATACTAGGTTAGCCTGGCGTTCTATAGCTAAATCTACCGTAGATAATGCAGGAGAAGTGCGTTTTCAGGATGCACCTAATAACCGGGGTACAGAAATGCACGTCCGGATTTCGTACCGTCCGCCGGTGGGAGATTTAGGCAAAGGAGTTGCCAAATTATTTAACCCTATGCTGGAGAGCATGATTAAAACAGACTTGAAGCGGTTTAAACAAATAATGGAGACAGGCACTGGTGAGCTTAACAAAAGTGATTTGCAACCATCTGGTGATTCTAGCAAGTGGGATAAAGAAACTTCAAACGTCACTACCACTAGTCAGGGTACTGGAAATAGTTATAATAATACACCAGCCGTGGGAAGAAGTTAATAAAGTATAGCACAAATTATTTTATGGATTTGATAAGGCTTACTCTGCTTCAGAGTAAGCCTTACTATTTTTCGGACATACCATTTCGTTTACTACCTGCCAAAATAATTTTTGTATTCAACCCATTGCTTCTCCAACAAATTCTCAGTGCTGCGGTTACTCAGGTACATACCCTTTCGTCCAATAATGTTCTATTGTACAAGAACTAACAGCAGGTAAAGGCGTACACATATACAAGCAAAATTTTTATAAGATCCGGCAAGCGGAGGCAAGACGCTAAACACTTTATGTATTAACCTATTATTATTATGACGCAAAGCAAAACTGAAAATGATCCCACATTTACAGATGTAGAAGAATCATCAAATGATCTGGTCGTGTTATCTGATATATTACCGGATCATTTAGTGATATTACCCATGCCTGAGCGGCCAATTTTCCCTGGTATTACGATGCCTATGCTTTTTTCAGGAAAGAAATACATAGACTCTTTAAAAGTAGCCCAGGCGCAACACCCTGCCATGATAGGAGTGGTTTTTATAAAAGAACGAAACGATAAAGATATATTCCAATCAGAGTTGTACCGCGTAGGTACTACACTTAAGATATTTCGCCTTACGGCTGTTTCTGAAGATACCGTACAGGTAATGGTGCAGGGAGTGAACCGTTTTAGCTGCAAACGAAATGCACCTTCCAGTGAGGTGCCACTCAGATGGGAGGTAAAATACCACAATGATCCGGAAGAAAAACCCAGTGATGAGCTAAAAGCTTATTCTATGGCAATTATCTCCTCTGTAAAAGATTTGCTCCGGCTCAATCCTATATTTGGCGAACAACTGAAAATGATTATTACCCAGATCAGTATGGAAAAGCCAGGACTGGTTATGGACGCAGTGGCTTCTTTACTTTCGTCAGGCACCGAAAAATTGCAGGAAATTCTGGAAGCTTTTGATTTGTATGAACGTGGATACAAGCTATTGATGCTGTTAAGAGAGGAAAAAGAGCTGCTGCAGTTACAACAACGGATTAAAAATACAGTAGATGAGCAGATTAGTAAGCAACAAAAAGACTTCTTTTTGCGGGAGCAGTTAAAAATTATTAAAAAAGAACTGGGTATAGAAAAAGATGGAAAAGATGTAGAAATTGAAAAAATAGAGCAACGCCTGCAGAAACTGGAGTTACCGGAAGAAGCAGCCAGGGTAATCCGGTCGGAATTAGACAGGTTAAAAATGCTGGAGCCTATTTCTCCAGAGTTTAACGTAAGCCGCACCTACCTGGAAGTGCTTACCGATTTACCATGGGGAATTTACTCGGAGGATATAGCCAATATACACAAAGCCAGGGAAATTCTGGAAGCAGAACACTACGGCTTGGATGATGTAAAGGCACGTATATTGGAATTTATCAGTACGATTATAAAGAGAGGCAAAATAACAGGATCAAACATTTTGCTGGTAGGTCCTCCGGGAGTAGGAAAAACTTCCATCGGTAAATCCATTGCCTCAGCGCTTGGCCGCAAGTTTTACCGGTTTTCCGTAGGAGGCATGCGTGATGAAGCAGAGATAAAAGGGCACCGCCGGACCTATATAGGAGCTATGCCAGGCAAATTAATAGAAAGCTTGAGGCGTAGCGGTACAGCCAACCCGGTAATTATGCTGGATGAACTAGACAAAATGGGCGTAAGCTACCAGGGAGATCCGGGATCTGCTTTATTAGAGGTACTAGACCCCGAACAAAACCATAATTTTCTGGATCATTACCTGGATGTACGCTTTGATCTGTCAAATGTATTATTTATTGCAACAGCCAATCAGCTGGATACCATTCCTGGCCCTTTGCTGGACCGCATGGAGATTATGCATTTAGCCGGGTATATTCTGGAAGAAAAAGTAGCCATAGCCAAGCGATACCTTATTCCGCGACAGCGGGAAGAACATGGACTGACCGAAGACGAACTTCTGATTACTGAAGAAGCTTTGAGTCTGATAATTGACCGGTATGCCAGGGAAGCTGGCGTACGGAATTTAGAGAATCAGATAAAAAAGATTATGCGCCATGTTACATTAAAGCTGGCAGAGGGCGATACAAGAGGATTTGTGGTGAGGCCTGAAAACCTGGAGGAATACCTGGGAAAACCCCTGTTTACCACTGAAGAGTTGTATAACCGGGGAGTTGCAGGAGCTGTTTTAGGTCTGGCGTATACTCCTTTAGGGGGAGCAACTTTATATATTGAGGCAAATGCCATTAAAAGCCGCAATAGTGGTTTCAAGCAAACCGGACAATTGGGTAAAGTAATGCAAGAATCGGCTGAGATAGCTTATTCGTATGTACGGGCAACTTTTACAGAAAATCAGGTAATAAAGAATTTTTTCGATGAAAATATGATTCACCTGCATGTGCCTGCAGGAGCAACCCCAAAAGATGGCCCTTCGGCAGGCATTACGATGGCACTGGCTTTATACTCATTGGCTATGAATAAACCCATCAGAGAAAATCTGGCTATGACTGGTGAATTAACTTTAACAGGAAAAGTATTGCCTATTGGTGGAGTAAAAGAAAAAACGATTGCTGCCAGACGGGTAGGAGTAAAGGAGATTATCTTACCTTCAGAAAATAAGAAAGATTTTGAAGAACTACCCTCATATGTCCGCGAAGGGCTTCAGGTTCATTTCGCT
Source organism: Rhodocytophaga aerolata (assembly GCF_030503435.1). Taxonomy (GTDB): domain Bacteria; phylum Bacteroidota; class Bacteroidia; order Cytophagales; family 172606-1; genus Rhodocytophaga; species Rhodocytophaga aerolata. The sequence continues at coordinate 710,770 of NZ_JAUKPO010000001.1, read as the reverse complement.
TATAAATTTGAGGATGTTTTAAAAATTGCCTGTCCGTAACAGGCAATTTTTATTTTTCTGAGCTATATTATTCAGGTAAAAATTACTTGTATTCTACTTATACTAGATAGCATAAGGCTTATAAACTGAGAAATGTAAGCCTAAATTGTAATTAAGCAAACGCCATTTTCTATATCAAATATTTTATTATTGTATTTTTCTTACATCCAGAAAATACTGGCCAAAAAATATATTTTCTTTGCATCCGTTTATACTAGCATAAACTGTAGCCTTTAGAAAAATAAAGCGGAAGAAATATAATTTTTTTAAAGAGAACTGAATTATTGAGGCTTTGCTTTTGTTAAAAGCGATACGTATCCTTGAAGAGAAAATTTAGAAACAAGAAGAATAAAGTTAAGAATTTTTTTAAATAAGAGTAAACTTTTTTTAAAAGTAAATTGTAACTAAACAGGAAGTAGTTTTTTAGGATGAGTTTTAAAGGAAAATATATTGTATTTACTGTGGCATGATGGAAGTTGGAATAAATAATTTTCTGCAATTACCCCATAACTGGAGCCTTCTTTTACTCTCCAACATTTACAAATCTATACCCTTGAAGGATTTAGGTAGCCTGGTAAGGAACAACTTTTTAAATATAAAGTTGTATGGTGCAACATGGCTTTTAATTAAACCTATTACATAAGCATTTCTATAATACGCATATTGAATACTGCAGTTTGAAATAAAAGAAGAATCAAATTTATACAATGAGACAACTTAAAATTACAAATCTGATTACTAACCGGGATAGTGCTACTATCGAGAAATATTTTAATGATATTTCTAAAGTTGAGTTACTTTTACCGGAAGAAGAAGTAGAATTAGCCCGCAGAATAAAGCAAGGAGACCAGATTGCTTTAGAGAGATTGGTGAAGGCTAATTTAAGATTCGTCGTGTCTGTTGCTAAGCAGTACCATCACAGCAAAGTTCCTTTAAACGATCTGATCAATGAAGGAAACTTAGGCTTAATTAAAGCTGCGAAAATGTATGACGAAACCAAAGGTTTTAAGTTTATCTCTTATGCCGTATGGTGGATTCGCCAGTCTATTATGGATGCTTTGAACAATACTTCCAGAATTGTACGTATTCCAGCCAATAAAATTGGTGAATTATCTAAAATCAGCCAGGCTTCTTCTCATATGGAGCAACGCTTCGAACGTGAACCTACTATTGAGGAAGTAGCTGAATTTATGGGAATTAATGTAGACGATATTAAAAGTGCCAATACTGCCTCTATCAGACAATCTTCGTTAGATGCACCTTTTGAAGAAGATGAAGGCAATTCATTATTGGATGTGATTAGTAACCCAGATGCAGATGCAGCCGACAGCCTGTTAACAGACAGAGATTCTTTACGTATTGAATTAGAACGTTTGCTTTCTGTTTTGTCGGAGCGTGAGCGTGAGGTAATTAAGCAGGCTTTCGGTTTAGGTTATGAGTATACTTTATCACTCGAGGATATAGCTGATAATTTAGGCTTAACCAGAGAGCGTGTACGCCAGATTAAAGAAAGTGCTCTGCGTAAGCTACGGAACAATTCAGGAACACGTCTGCTTCAACCATATTTAGCTTAATTCAGGTAATCAATATTTATTTAGATAAACGCCCGGACATTTTTAAGTGTCCGGGCGTTTTCATTTATTTCTCAGGCCCTAAACCCGCGTCATCGATACCGGTAGAAGTCATGGTACCACCGCTGATAGTGCCAGAATCTTCATCTGGCATTCCAGCCCGGTTTCCACGGCGTGCAGACCCAGTTCCTGTATCCGCATCTTCTTCATTTAGGTTATTCATGGCTGCACCTGTTCCTGTTCCCCGGTCAACAGCTTTCCTTTCCTGATCATCGTCTTCAGTAATAGCTGTTTTGGGGCTTTTATCATTAATGCCTAATGCACCTGATGGTTCTTTGCCAGCATCAGATGCTCCGGGTTCACCACTTTTGATAGCCTTGCCTGCTTTCGGAATGTCACTTCCAGAATTAGCATTGCCTAGTTCAGCTTCTGAAGTAGTAACACCGCCAACTGTCGTACCTGAAACATCAGACGTTTTTTCTCCTACTGTACCACCGCCAGATACAGTATCTGCTATAGAATCGTCTATCATATTTCCTGTAGCCTTGCCTACGTAATCTGAGCCAACCATTCCAGTACCAGTGTCTTCTTCATTAGTAGCTTTAAAGTCGTCAGAGCCATCGTCGTTGCCGCTTGTGTGGCCTGCTCCGGCTGTGCCTGACTTATCTCCAGAAGTTGAATCACTATTTTGGCTACTGTTGCCATTAGCCAGATGTATAGGTACAACCTCTTTCCTGCTATTTTTTAGTTGTAAAACCCATAAAAGTAAAGTTAAATTTGTGGTCCCCGTAAGTTGCAGGTGAGAGTGAGCTGGTAAGGTCATCATAGTGGTTATAGAAATAAGGTAATAAATATTAGTTACGTATACTTAAAAATGTAGTAAAATTAGATTTTAATAATAGGTTTATCTGTCTGTTGCCCGGCTTCCGCACGTGAGTTCATAAGAAAATCTTTGATCATACGTAAAAACCCATTTACAGTGCTACTGCCAAATTTCTCGTTCAGGAAAATCTTAGCGCCTACCAAAGATTCTGTCAGTAGGGTAACGGCAAAAGCTACCGTGCTATAGGGGTATTCTTCATATCTGAGCCACAAAGCAATCATAGCAGCTATAATCAGTAAAAACTGGATAACATGCAACCCGGTCCAGGTACGGACGCTTTTCGTAAGCAATTTTACTAGCTTTAGCAGCAAAAATGCCCCCAGGCCAATTACCAGTACTAACCCTCCATGAGCCACATCAAACAGACGCATAAGGCCACCTGCTATGACGGTAAAAGCTATAAGTTTTCTAAGTTTTTTCTCTGTCATGTATTTATAAGTATTAGCTATTACCTTCCGCATACTATAGGAGCAAGAAGGCAAACTTTTATAACATATACTTCCAAACCCTTGTAAAGGTTAGGGTTAAAGCAAGGCTTACCCATATAAAATGGTAAAAATCCTGGGCAGTGTTCTGCTTTTTCCCTATATTGAGCCCCACTATTTTGTATAGATATTTGGTTTAATCTAAAACTTTCATGGCTATAAATATTAGCCAGTGTTTTAGTGTAGTTTTATCTGTTTCTTTTTCATGATCACACGCAGTTCCAGACTCACACACGTAGCTTACGACATCCGAGGAGAGATTTATGAGCAGTCACAAGCTTTAGCCAAACAGGGGCATCAGATACTGAGCCTGCACATTGGAGATCCGGCTCCATTTGGCTATAAAGTGCCAGAATCTATTATTAAAAATATGGCTGCCAATCTGGAACGAGCGCAAGGTTACGGAGATGCTATAGGTTTGCTGGAAGCACGTGAGGCATTGCAGGTTGCCTATGCCAAAAGAAATTTTACAGATTTACAGCTTGAAGATATTTATGTAGGAAATGGAGTGAGTGAACTGGCGTTAATCAGTTTGCAAGCATTGCTTAATGATGGAGACGAGGTATTGGTGCCCACACCGGATTATCCGTTATGGACCTCAGCTGTAAATTTATTCGGCGGAAAAACAGTGTATTACCGTTGCGATGAAGCAGCCAATTGGTATCCTGATCCGGAAGATATCCGGCAGAAAATAACTTCCCGGACCAAAGGTATTGTGTTAATCAATCCAAATAATCCAACAGGTGCAGTTTATCCGGCTGACGTACTAAAAAGGATTGCTGACATAGCCGCTGAGCATAATCTGGTTATTTTCTCTGATGAAATATACGATAAAATTCTCTACGATGGCGTTCAGCATACCTCTATTGCTACGCTTAATGAGGATGTTATTTGTTTGACTTTTAGCGGTTTAACAAAAAACTACCGCGTGCCCGGCTTCCGCGCAGGATGGATGATTATAAGCGGACCCAAACAAAAAGCAACAGATTATATAGGCGGAATTACATTACTTGCCAACTTGCGGGTATGCGGAAATCAGCAGGTGCAGTTTGCTATAAAGGCTGTTTTAGAAGGCCATCAATGCATTGAAGATTTAACCGCACCAGGAGGCAGATTACGTATTCAACGGGACCTCTGCTACCAGAAAATAAGCCAGATTCCTGGCGTACGTTGCTCCAAACCGATGGGTGCGTTCTATATGTTTGGCAAGCTTAACCTGGCTAAATTTGATTTAGCCAGTGATTATGACTTTGTGTTGAAATTGCTGAAAGAAGAAAAAGTATTGATTGTACATGGTACCGGTTTCAATCATTACACCAACGATCATTTCCGGGTGGTTTTTTTACCAGATACAGAAATTTTAACTACAGCCATTAACCGCATGGCAGCATTTCTGGAGAGACACCAGTCAAAAAAAGAAACCCGGATACAACTTGGCGAAGGAATTCAGCTGAAATAAAATTCCGCAGAAAATTTTCTGTTAATTTTTTTACAATATTCTCTGGGCATAGTTTACTATAAACAAGCATCAAACACTCATGCATTATTGCAGAAGATCAGCCCATTATCAGTTGTGGTTTAATGCATGTTGTATTAAGAACTTGAATTCCTATTATAGTCACCAATGTGCTAGATGAATCCGATACTAAAATCAGTTAACTGATTTTAGTATCGGATTAACTAAGAGGATGTTCTACTAATTATACTCAATGAAGAGAAAATTCACCGGAGAAAAAAAGATGAAAGTAAAGCTAATGATTGATGCTCTTAAATAACCTTGCGTTAACCTAGGCTTCTCGTACTTCTTTTCCAAAAGGAGCAAAACTCAGCGAAACAAGTTTCATATGCTGTAAGGCAAACGGAATTCCAATTATGGTAATAGCACAAACCAGGGCAAATACCAGATGAGTAGCCGCTACCCAAATACCGCCTACTACTATCCAGAAAATATTCATGAGTAACGAAATACATCCTCCGGCGTGCTGAGTGTGCTGTACCTCTTTGCCAAAAGGGAGCAAAGCCAAAAAGGATAGTTTAATGCACTGCATACCGAAAGGAATACCAATAATGGTTAGGCAGAGTAACAAGCCACCAATAAAATATTCCAGAAACAGAATAAGACCACCGCCGAATATGATCCATAAAATATTTCCTACTGTGCTCATGTATTGTATAAAATTTTAAAACCAGATAAGTACTTTTATTGAAGGCAAACTTAAAATGACAAAATTATCCCAAGCTTAGAAGTTGTATTATACAGGAGGAAGAAATACAATACTGCCAGTAGATATGGTAGATAACCGGATTAGGTTATTTTGAATAATTGCGGAAAGAACTAAAAAATAAGCCTATACCTCCTGCCAATAAGCCAATTATTAATAAGAGTTCAAGCGCAGACATGGGCCGAAGGGTAAGATGGGTACTGCTAATTACCCCAACAATCATCAGTAAGACAGAACCAATAGCCAGTAGCCAGCCAATAACATTCGAAGAGTTAAAAAACAACATGCCCACTCCAATCATAAAGGGGATAAAAATAATGCCGGAAGTTACCTGAAAGCCTCCTACCGAGAACAACCCATACCCGAAATAAAAATTGTTAGTTACCTGAATCGCACTTAACAACAGATATGCTCCTATAATAAACATACCTAAACCCATAAAAAAACGGCCTACTCCGCCATTTGAACCACCTGCTCCTTGCATAGTTTAGTGAACTAATAAAAGATTAAAAACAATTTACCGCATTATAGAAAATTACCTGTTTAAACCCCTGATCCATTTTTTGGAATTTACATTTAATGGTAAATATGCTTGCAGGTAAACTGCAAACGTGAAAATTGCTGATATAGGAAACCAAAGTACATTTAATGAGTGGTACGGAACAACCGGATATCGGCCCAAAAAGTCCCGAAAGGGATAAGAGAAGCTAAAAATGCCAGAATAGCTTTACGAAAACTCCACCGCAATTCTATGGCTACCAAGATTACATATAGTACATACAAAACAAACAGTACGCCATGAATCATGCCTGTAACCCGTACCATTTGTGGCAACTGATATAAATATTTCAAAGGCATGGCAATTCCGAGTAGTAGCAGATAAGATATACCTTCAGTAAAACCAATAATTCGCAATCTTCCTAGTTGTGTTTTTAATAATTCAATCATAGAAACTAAGTATATAGTACTGTTAATTGCTAATACATATTTATTTACAACTAAATAATACTACAAAGGTAGCCTATCAAGAGATAAACATGAGGAAAATACCTTAAACTTTTTACCAGTTTACATAGTATTCTAAAGCAGAATTTGTGGAGAAATCAATATAAAAGGAGTAAATAAAGGAGAACAGCTACAAATTTGGTAACTCAAAAGCCTAAAAATGTGTTAGCCTAGTAACTAGCTAACAAAGTAGTGAATTTTGAGTGTTTTTATTACGCAACTCTAGGTTTCAGGATATGCATTTACAGGTTCACTATATCGTTAGCACCTATTTGTTAATTACTTATATTTTGTATTTTTGCTGCGCAAGTTTTGCAGCCGTTTTTTAGTTCATTTTAACCAATAATAGATATGGCCTTTGATATAGAAATGATACGGGAGGTGTACGCCCGGTTTGGTGAAAGAGTGGAAGCTGCCAGAAAAGTGGTAGGTCGTCCGCTGACACTTTCAGAAAAAATATTATATGCTCACCTTTTCAATGGTAAGCCTACACAGACCTTTGAAAGAGGTAAAACCTATGTAGACTTTGCACCAGACAGAGTAGCTATGCAAGATGCCACTGCTCAAATGGCTCTTTTACAATTTATGCAAGCTGGTAAAAGCAAAGTATCTGTGCCCTCCACTGTTCACTGCGACCACTTAATTCAGGCTAAAATTGGCGCAGTGCAAGATTTAGAAATTGCCAAAGATACTAATAAAGAGGTATATGACTTTTTAGCCTCTGTATCTAACAAATATGGTATAGGCTTCTGGAAGCCAGGCGCTGGTATTATCCACCAGGTAGTGCTGGAAAATTATGCGTTCCCTGGCGGTATGATGATTGGCACAGATTCTCATACACCCAATGCAGGAGGGTTAGGAATGATTGCTATTGGCGTAGGTGGAGCAGATGCCGTAGACGTAATGGCAGGTATGGCATGGGAGTTGAAATTTCCAAAATTCATAGGCGTAAAACTGACCGGTAAGCTTAGCGGGTGGACAGCTGCCAAAGATGTTATTCTGAAAGTAGCAGGTATTTTAACGGTAAAAGGTGGTACTGGTTATATAGTAGAGTATTTTGGCGAAGGTGCCGAAAGTTTATCTTGTACCGGTAAGGCTACCATTTGTAATATGGGCGCAGAAATTGGTGCGACCACTTCTGTATTTGCCTATGATACAAAAATGAGAGATTACTTAGCAGGTACTGAGCGGGAAGATATTGCTATAGAAGCAGATAAGGTTGCCTCTTATTTACGTTCTGATCCTGAAGTTTACCAAGACCCGGCTAAATACTATGACCAGTTAATAGAGATCAACTTATCAGAACTAGAGCCTCATGTAAACGGCCCATTCACCCCTGATGCTGCCTGGCCTTTGTCTCAGTTTTCTAAAGCAGTAAAAGAGCATGGATGGCCGGCTGAGCTGGAAGTAGGATTGATCGGTTCTTGTACCAATTCCTCTTACGAAGATATTACCAGAGCAGCTTCCGTAGCTGAACAAGCAGTTTCTAAAAAACTAAAAGTAAAAGCTGAATTTACCGTTACTCCCGGTTCTGAGCTGGTTCGGTATACTACCGAAAGAGACGGCCTGTTACAAACATTTGACCGGATGGGCGGCGTAGTATTGGCAAATGCTTGTGGCCCCTGCATCGGACAATGGGCCCGTCACATGAGTGACCCAAACCGCAAAAATTCTATCATTACTTCTTTCAACCGGAATTTTGCCAAGCGGAATGATGGAAACCCAAATACGCATGCGTTTGTAGCTTCTCCTGAAATTGTAACGGCTTTTGCGATTGCTGGTGATCTTACATTCAACCCGGTAACAGATACGCTAACCAATGAGGATGGGCAAGCAGTAAAGCTGGATGAGCCAAAAGGAATTGAGCTACCCATTAAAGGTTTTGCTGTAGAAGACGCAGGGTATTTAGCTCCGGCAGAAGATGGTTCCAAAGTGCAGGTAAAAGTAGACCCACTATCAGACCGCCTGCAACTGTTAGAAGGGTTTAAACCATGGGAAGGTACTGATTTAACAGGCTTACGTTTATTGATTAAAGCAAAAGGGAAATGTACCACTGACCATATTTCAATGGCCGGACCTTGGTTAAAATATAGAGGTCACCTGGATAATATTTCCAACAATATGCTAATTGGCGCAGTAAATGCATATAATGATAAAACGAACACTGTAAAAAATCAGCTGAATGGGGAATATGGTGCGGTTCCAGCTGTAGCCAGAGCCTATAAAGCTATGGGAGCAGGTTCTATTGTGGTAGGCGATGAGAACTATGGTGAAGGCTCATCCAGAGAACATGCGGCTATGGAGCCCCGCCATTTAAATGTACGGGCTATACTGGTAAAATCATTTGCCCGTATTCACGAAACCAACCTGAAAAAACAAGGGATGCTTGCCTTAACTTTCATGAATCCCAAAGATTATGATAAGATACAAGAAGACGATACCTTTGACATTATTGGGTTGAAAGACTTTACACCTGGCATTCCATTAATTATCATAGCTAATCACGCTGATGGAAGCAAAGATCATATATTGGCTAATCATACTTATAATGAAGGCCAAATAGAATGGTTTAAAGCAGGATCAGCGTTGAATATGATTAGCCTTCAAAATAAAGGATGATCTGTAAATTACCATACTTTACATACAAAAGGCTGACTTTGTTCAGCCTTTTGTATGTAAAAGAACGCTAGGAGCTTGGAGCCTTATATAAAGCCAAAAGATCATTCATTAAAAAATAATACGGCTATATGCACCAAAGCTGATTTATTATGCTTTCGATATGCTGTGAGCTGCCTCTTTTTAATGAAATATCTTTTTTATACTACTACTTAGTTACCCATGAGAAAATATAAAATACGCTCTTCAATGGATGTTTAATAATTGTTACGCATGGGCTAAAAAGCAGAAAAGCTCTTATAATTTTATAAGAGCTTTTCTGCTTGTACTGAATCAGTAAGTTAACGCAAATATTATTGTTTGCTTAAGATCTGTGTAAGTTTATCTTCTAAGGCTTTTCCTCGTAAGTTCTTCGCGATAACTTTTCCGGAGGGATCTACTAAAAAAGTAGCTGGAATAGATTGTACCCCATAAGCCTCAGCTCCGGCAGATTGCCAGTATTTAAGGTCTGATACGTGTACCCAGGAGAGTTGGTCTTTCTGAATAGCTTCAAGCCATTTCTCTTTGCTTTTGTCTAATGACACTCCAAAAATTTCGAAGTTTTTACCTTTAAATTTATTATACATCCGCACTACATTAGGGTTTTCTTGACGGCAAGGACCACACCAAGATGCCCAGAAATCAATCAATACATATTTGCCGCGTAGAGAGGATAAACTTATGGGATTACCTTCAGGATTATTTAAAGAAATTTCTGGAGCTGGCTGACCTACCGTTACTACATTTTTATATTGAGCCAACTTGGTTTTAAATTCTTTTACAAATTTGGAGTTAGGCATTTGCTTCTCAAACCCCTTTGATAAGCTATCTAAAAATACATACTCTTCTTCCGGATTTAGCAGGTTTGTAGCATACCAGGAGGCAAGATTAGGGCCTATTTCCCTAATTAGTTCTTTGATGCGGTTGTTAAAATCAGCCTGCATCGTAAAGTATTCTGCTTGTATTTTCTCTCTGGCTTTCTCGTCTTTTTTGTCATTTGCTTCCTGAAACTTAACTCCTAAGCTATTTACTTTTCCTTGGAGTTCATTCTGGGCTTTAGTAATCTTTTGCAGATCTTCCACATCTTTAGAACCTTTCAATGTAAAATCTCCAGCCGGATTATTGCCATCGGCAGCTATATCAACATTGTTTTTATCTAAAATTACCAATACTTTCTGCTGATTAAAGAAATTTACCATGTAGAAGCCAGGTTCATTTACTTTCCGCTTCAGCGTAAAGGTATTGTCTTTTTTTAGTTTGACAGAGTCAACACTTTGAAAGCCATTTTCCTTCAGTTCTGTAAGCACAACATAGCCAGTATTTGGGTGTTTGACTTTGCCATTAATGGTTACTTCCTGGGCAGTGCCTGATTTGGTTTGTGCCTGGCTAGGTTGGGATTGTGATTCGCAGGAAAATAGAAGAGCGGAAAAAAAGAATATAAATAGTTTTTTCATAGTTAATTTAAAGACCTATAAAACAGTAGGGTAAGCTATTACAAAAACGACAAATTTTTAGCTTTAGTGCCAAAAGTTAAGTAAGATTTCCGGCAAACTAAAATAGGAAAACAAACAGCGGCCGTACAGTAGATGTAATATTTACGTATTTAAAGATTTGCTTAACAGTTCATTCGTCAGTTTAGGATCGGCTTTGCCTCCTGTTTTTTTCATTACTTCACCCATAAACATCCCTAATAAACCTTTTTTTCCTTTTTTATATTCAGTTACTTTTTGTGGATGGCTAGCTAATATTTCATTGATCAGAGTTTGCAAGGAGTTTGTATCACTTTCCTGCATCAGGTTCTGCGATTCGGCAATGGCTAGGGCAGATAGGCTTGGCTGCTTCAGCATAGCAGGGAAAATCTTCTGGGAGGCTACTGAGTTGCTTACTTTATTACTATCCACCAATGAAATTAATCCGGCTAATTGTTCAGGTAATATAGGAAATTGACTAACCGTTAGGCCAGACTCATTCAAATACGATTTAACGGAGCCCATTATCCAGTTAGAGGCAGACTTATAATTGGTTGTATAATGGCAGAGAGCATCAAAATATAAAGCAATCTCTTTATTATCTGTCAGTACAAGGGCATCATACTCTGGAATACCGTATTTACTGGTAAATTTTTCGAAAAGCTCTTGAGGTAAGCTAGGTAACGATTGGCGTATAGAAGTAAGCCATTCTTCGGATATAACTAAAGGCGTTAAATCTGGTTCAGGAAAATAGCGGTAGTCATTCATAGTCTCTTTCACTCGCATAGAGTATGTCTGTCCGTTGTTGGCATTGAACAAGCGGGTTTCCAGTTGAATAGCCTTGCCTTGTTCTACTTCCAGTATCTGCCGTTCTATTTCATACTCAATAGCCCGTTTAACATTGTTAATGGAGTTCATATTTTTTACCTCCACTTTTGTTCCAAATACCGGGCTCCCTTTAGGCATAACCGAAATATTGGCATCGCAACGCAAGGAACCTTCTTCCATGTTGCCATCGCATATCTCCAGGTAACGTACTAGTTTCCGCACCTCTGTTAGATAAGCATAGGCCTCATCGGACGATCGGATTTCCGGTTCCGAGACAATCTCTATTAGAGCAGTACCGGCCCTGTTGAAATCTACTAAGGTATCGGCCTCTCCAGCCAGGTGGATTGATTTTCCTGCATCTTCCTCCAGATGTATTCGGGTTAGACCTATGGATTTCTCCACACCGTCTTTGGTTTTTATGTGAATAGTGCCTCCCAGGCAAATAGACGTTTTATCCTGGGAGATTTGGTAGCCTTTGGGTAAATCAGGATAGAAATAGTTTTTGCGGGCAAATACTGAATGTCGTGTAATATGGCAACCACAAGCCAACCCCATTTTAATGGCATGTTCTACCGCTTTCTTATTCAACTTAGGTAAAGTTCCCGGATGACCAAGGGTAATTACACTTACATTCGTATTAGGCATACTGCCGAATTCTACTGTATCGGAAGCAAATATTTTACTATTTGTCAGCAGCTGGCAATGTACTTCCAGGCCAATTACTACCTCGTATTTCTCCCTGATTTCTGGGTTCAACATAAATCAAAATTCTGATAAACCGTAAAAATACTAGGAATGGATGGATTTTGAAAGAACAGATTTCTCTATGTAATACAGCAACTACTCCATTGAGTGAGTTAGAAAATAGGATGGCTTATATAAGGAGGCTATAAAGTTCTTAGAAATGCGGTAAACGAAGGTTAAAATGCATTTCTATCACCCTTTATGATGCTAATAATGGTCATAACAATGATTTTCATATCTAACAGGAAAGACCAGTTCTCTATATAGAATGTATCTACTCTCACCCTGTTTTTCATGGATTGGGGATTGAGTGTTTCTCCTCTGTATCCTTTTGCCTGAGCCAGCCCTGTTACCCCAGGTTTTACATGGTGCCGGATCATGTATTTATCAATCAGTTTTGAATACTCCTCTGTATGTGCTAACATATGTGGTCTTGGTCCCACTACAGACATATTTCCCAGCAGTACATTAAAAAATTGCGGAAGCTCGTCTAAGCTTGTCTTTCTTAGGAAGTTACCTACTTTCGTAATGCGACTATCATTCCGCCTGGCTTGTTTCACATGAGATTCATTATTCACGTACATAGTCCTGAACTTCCAGCACCAGAAGTCATAATTATTTTTGCCACTTCGTTTTTGTTTAAAGAAAACTGGTCCTGATGAGTCTAGCTTTATAAACAGAGCTATAATGGGAAACAACCAGGAAGCAACAAAGACAAGAATTATTAAAGAAAAAATGATATCAAAGGTGCGTTTGGTAATCTGATTCAATACATCATCCAGGGGAATTTCTCTAAAAGTGATTACTGGAAAATGCCCATAAAAATCGATATTGATTTTACGGAAATTAATACCTCTAAAATCTGGAATAAACTTTACCCGAATCAAATTGTTTTCTGCGAAGTCTATCAGTTCATTAATCCAGGTGTTGTCTACATCAGGTTTGGCACAGTATATTTCATCTACTTCATGCAGCAGAGAATAAGCTTTTACATCTTGAATATCTCCTTTTACATCTGCATCAGTTACTGCACCATCTGTAAAGAATCCTAAAAAGCGGTATCCATATTGAGGGTTGATCTGAAAGAAATTGCGAAGTTCCCGGGCTATTTCTCCACTACCAATGATGATCACATTCCGGTAATTATACCCGGTGCGCCGATATATCCGGAAGAAGTAAATACAGGCAAGCCGCCAGGACAGGATAAAAATAGTAAATAATAAGTAGGTAACAAGCAGATGTTCCCGCGAGTAATAGTATCCCTGTCTTACTACAATGAAAGCTGTTGTAAGTAAAACATGAATAAAGAGAATCTTAAAAATATTAAGTACAATATTTTTATTCTCTTCTACACGGCTAATATCATAGATTCGTAGAAAAAAGGCTGAGGCTACCCAGGTTAAATTAAAATAGAGTACTAAAATAATATAATAATCTTGCTCAACTTCTTCTACCGCATAAAATTTAAAAAAGTAAGAAAGTAGAAATGCCAGATTAATCAGAAAGATATCTCCTACTAAATAGATACTGCGTGTAAATTTAGAATACCTGGTTGTCAAGTTTAATTTAATTTTACAAAATCGAGACTACTAAATTAGAACATTTTTATTATACATGCTGAAATATAAAAATAATACTACGCAATATAATGCTATCTGTTCAGGGATGCGCTATTTTCTTCCTCTTGTAATTTTTTAACGTGCAAAAATAATAAAGAATTAAAATAAGAGTAAAAAACTATTCCTTTATTCGATTCTAGCATCGATTCTGTAAGGCAACAAAAAGCAAACAGAAGCAGAAAATCAATATATAAATAATTTGCTTTCCTCAAGCGAAAAAATTTGACAAATGGATATAAAAAGCAAAGAGTAAAAGCTATAAAAGCAGTAATGCCAGACGTGAGAATGTATTGCAGAAACTGATTGTGTGCATTCATATTAATTAACGTCCCAAATTTATTGCTAGTAAAACATTCATTTAACTCGTGTTGAGCATCTCCTATTCCCACACCCAATAGCCAATTTTGCTTCAAGACTGCTTTTGTACAGTAAAGTATACTAATTCGGGAGGCTATACTATTCCACTGGTTATCGCCAATTTGATAGTTCTCCTGGTTCGATAAGGCTTCAAATCGTTCTTTTGTAACCGGAAATATACTAATAGTAAGATAAAAGAAACAACCTAGAAGTAAGCAACATACGATGGCCAGTATATACCTGCCGGATCTGATAATGTAGGAAGCTAGGTTAATAAGGAGTATGAGAAAAATAGCAATGATAGCCATTTTAGCCCCCAGCAAAATAAGAAACAAAAGTAAGCAAACACCAATAATGACTTGTATCCATTTATTTTTAAAGTAAAAAATCTTCCCATTAATAGTAGCGGTGGTAATAATCAGTATAGCCAATGCTAAGTAAAGTCCAAAGTACACATGAGAAATACCTATAATGGTTACTATATTAGTGTCATATAATCCTGGAATTATACGATTAAACTTATTTTGCTGGAAATTAAGCATCAAAGCATGAAATAATGCTATTAGCATAGCGCCAAAGCAACCCAAACAGAAGGATTTTAGAATATTAATGACCTGATGGGTAGTGGGTATCGGAGATGATAATAAGACTAATGGAAATATTACGATAGAAAGAATTTTTTCTGTATTGTACAGCCCATTCCCCATATCTGTGGTATATAGCAGACTGGCTAATGGAACAAAGAAAATAGAGGTAAACAACAAACCATACTTATTTGTAAAGACACTTTTTGTTTTGTTTACGATATCGCCCTCTATAAACCATCGTAAAAGTAAAAGTATGGTTAATAGCGAACTAATATTACGGTGAAAAGGTAAGGTAAAAGCTAAAGTAAGCTGAATAAGATGAAAGTAATTTATGGAACTGTTGAAAGAAAGCGGTAAAACGTTTTTATAATTTGAATTTAGCCTGAAATATTTCATACAGATTCATATTTATTCAAATACGCTTTTGCCATATCTTGTATATTATAATTATCTAATAGATAATTATAAGAGTTTAAAGAAGCCTCTTGTAGAAAATCTCGGTTGGCAATGTAATAATTAATAAACGAAGACGCTTCATCAATCGATTGATAGATGTGGCCATTATACCCATGTTTCACAAGATCAATATTTCCAATACATTTACTCAAAAGCAGGGGTTTACCTAAATTCATTGCCTGTAGAACAGCAAAAGGCAAACCTTCCCATAATGCTGTAGATAGGTATACATTTGCTTTTAGTATCTCCTCCTCTACCTGTTGTTTAGAAAGCCACCCTGTAATCCGGATATTTTTAGCTGTAAGTAAGTAATCTAACTCACCTTCTCCGATCCAAATAAATTCTACATCAGGTTGATGACTAAAATGATCAGCAATCGCATTAAAAAGGCAGGGATTTTTTTGATATGTAATACGTCCTGCTGTTACTATTTTAAAGGTTGAATTTACAGTATAGTTTTTCGGATAAGGATTAATGGCTACTCCATTGTTGATATAAGAACATTTAATGTTGTTTTGGTAATATGCTTCCGCTTCCGAGCGGGAACAACAAATCACTGTTCCGGCCAACATATCAGCAATTTTTTCTAGGAAAACAAAAAAAAATTTTTTAAATAGAGATATATCAGTACGTACGAACGGCGCACCATTAGGCGTATAGATTACTTTTCGCTTATTCAAGAATCTTGCTGCTACTCTACCTAAAAAACCTGATTTTGAAGAGTGTAAATGAATAACATCATATTTTATATTTTTTAGTAAAGAATATAAATAATAGGTAGCTTTTATATCTGATAAGAGTTTGATTTCACGCTGGGCATATTTCCATTCTATAAACTGTACATTACCGCTGTCAAAGCGTTTTTTCAAAACATCTATTGGTATTTCCCGCTGAGCATATATAATAATATGTTTATGATCTTTCAATTGGGAGGTCAGACTTAATACAAAGTCAACTATACCACCGCCAAAAGCCTCAGCCACATGAACTATTAACATCGTATGATATAAACAAAAAATTAAAGATAATTATCCTCTAATTGTTCTACGTATTTTTCTATCGTGTATTTATTTTTAAAGCTTTTGTTTCCACTTTTTCCTATAGTTGCAGCATAGGAACTATCGTTATACAAACACTTTATGTGCTCAGCTAATTTTTGAGTATCTTTTGCTTGAAATAATAATCCATTCACTGTATGCTCAATTAAATCATTGGTGCCATCAATATCGGAAGCAATTACTGGGATAGAAGCTCTAAATGCTTCTAAAATTACAGTAGGCAAGCCTTCAAAAACTGATGGAAGAACAAAAACGTCTGATGCCTGCAAATACTTATTAGGAGTAAGAGTAACTCCCCGGAATTCTACTATCTGCTCTAAATCTAACTTAGCTGATAGTAACTCTAATTCTTCTCGTAGATGACCTTCTCCAACAATTAATATTTTTAAAAAAGGAATATAGCTTTTCAAGTGTATAGCCGAACTAATAAGCGTATCAACAGATTTTTGAATTCTAAGGCGGCCAATAAATAATACAACATAATCATTTTTGCCAATTTTTAATTCTTCCCTTGCTTGCAATTTACTTTCCTCTTCTATCCTATCCGGAATAGCATTGGGTAGTAATACTACATTTTCTTTTTTTACACCTAATGTGTGAATTACATGATGCATTATTGCTCTTGAAACACAGGTAACCTTGCAATGACGAGCCACAGTTCTGAATAGGATGCGGTATAAATAAAATATAAGGTAATCTATTCTATTCCATTTAAACCAAACATTATGCATTGTGCAAAATAACTTGGCAGCTAAGTTACGGCTGGCAAATAAGCCTATTAAATCAGCGTGGCCCAGATGAGTATGAATTACATCAGGCTTAATGCTTTTTAAAAGTGTACGTAGAGGTGTGATGCAACTTGGTCCAAGGTTTACTTTATGTAAAGTAATTTGAGGATCAAGCAACGGCTGCAATTTTGCTTCTCCTTTCAGGTAGATAATATGAATAGTATGCCTCTTAACTAAGATATTGGAAGTATTTACTAATAATTTCTCTGCACCGCCAAAATCCATAGCTGTGATTATATAGCAAATTACCATGTTAATAAAGGTTGTTATGATAATACTGGATTAGCTCTTCATCGGAAATAGTTTTAGTAGATTTTTTTCCTATAAAATAAAATCCTGAAGCGGCATCTTTAGAATGGGGATTCCATCTGCATAGTAAATCAATATATTTTAACCAAAAACCTGTTAATCTAGTAAAGGCTTTTAGAAAAAGACGAATTGGCTCTGAAAAACCGAATAATGACTTAAACAGATACTCGTAAGACCAAAGCATTACTGTACCTGGTCCGGCTGTCGCTCCACTTTTCAATTCATCAAAATTGCGTAACAAATATCGGTGGCCAGAATGAGTATATCTGGTGAAATCATAGGCACCACCATGCACTTGCTGCATAAAGGGAGTCTCTATGTAAATAAACCCATTCGGCTTCAGTACTCTGAATATTTCTTTTACACATTGTTGCGGATTTATCACATGTTCCAATACAGCTTGTGCTACAATACAATCAAATGTTTCATTTTGATAAGGGATAGCATGGCAATCAAATATTATTTGTGTTCTTTCACCAAATGAAACATCACTTTCTACTATATTAAGTGCAGGATTAGCTAAAAATTCTTTCATACCATTTCCTGCAATGCTGCCTCCTACAATAAGTATTTTCGGCTTCTTTATTCCCATTTGCAGTAAAGAATCTGTCAAATATTGATAATTCTTTCTTGCATACCAATTAGAGGAATTACTGGGAATCAGGTGAGAAATAAACGTTTTTAATTTGCCTCTTTTTGATATATCAAAGAATAAATTTTTCTGCTCTAAAAAATCTTTGTTTTTAAAAATGCTTCTCCTTTCATCCAGGATTATAGGTATATTATTAATTACAGGATACTTGGAATTACAAGTAGTGCAAGAAAAGTATTCCTGATCGAAAACTGAAGCCTCTTCTGTAATTTGTGTATTGCATTTCACACATATTAAATTATCATACACAGCAGCCGATTTCTTTTGTATTAACTTACTCATACTTCACTTTCACTGTTCTTAAAAATAGTTTATGTAATATTAATTCTTATTCAGTTAGTACCATTAAAGAATATCCACCTAATATACGAGCAGTCAAATCCTGATTAAACTTAAAAGAGATTTTTCTAATGATATTCATGAATTTAGTTTGAGCAAGCTTCTCATGTAAATCAATATTGGTTGCTGTATAAAAATAATCGATTATTTTATATCCGGTATCTTCTAATGCAGCTAAAGCAGTTTCTTTAGTAAAATAGTGGAGATGCCCGAGTTGTTCCCGTGCAGTAAGAATTGAGTTAATTCTCAATACTCTTTGTAAGGAGAGGTCTAATGGGATATGAAATATTTTATATTTAGATTTTGTGTTGATTTTTTTTAGAAAACCTAGGTAATCTTCCACATGTTCAAATACATCAATCACCAGCAATACATCAAAGAAAGCCTCATTGTCCAACACTAAGTCCTTTAGATAAAACTTTACTCGGTTGTTCTCTCTGTTTTTGCAAAGTTCAAAGCCTTGAGGAGAGATTTCATAGCCATAGAATTGGACATACTCAGGCATTTGATTATAGAGCTGTATCAAGATTTCGCCTGCACCACAACCCACTTCACATATCGATTTGGGTTGCAAGTTATTTCGCTTAAGTATACTCAAAACATGGTTAGCCTTCCAAGGAGAATCTTCTATATGCCAGGTAGGATTTTTTTCCTTATAATTGCCGTCCGTGTAAATATTATGCTGCTCTGTATTGCTAACCATTCTTTTATTGTTATGTAATTTCTATAAGAGCGTGAAAGTAGTATAAGTTTCTTATTTAATTCTTATAAAGCTGCCTAGTTCCCTTCTCCATTGAAACAAACGCATTATTATTTTATTGAATATAGTCAAATCAAAATTTTTAGCCATTACTACGTTATATTCTTTTATCAGAGCCTTGTAGTTTACGCTATTTTGGGTTTTGCTCTGATTGTGTACTCTAAACTTTCCTAAAAACTGAGGAACGAGGGAAAACTTGAATTTTTTTGAAGCCTTGGCAAAAAAATCTACATCCATACAGTAATGTAGGGTTGTATCTAAGTCACCTATTTCTTCATAAACTTTTCTCCGCCAGAATACAGTTGGTTGCATTGGTACAAAGCGGCCATGCTTGAATAACCAGAAATTCCACGCAATTGGTTTTACTTTACATACAAAGTTGCTTGTACTATCTATTAACTCATAATAACCATAAATAATATCCGTTTCTGGATTTTCTTTAAAGAACTTAATCACTTTCTCAAAAGTATCAGGGAAATATAAATCATCTGCATTCTGCCAAGCTAGTATATCACCGGATGCTAACCTGAATCCTTTATTTAAAGCATCTGTTTGTCCATTGTCTTTTTCTGAAATCCAATGTAAATGTGGATACATTTGGAGAATCTTTACTGTATTATCTGTAGATTTTCCATCTACAATAATATGTTCAAAATTTTTGTAAGATTGCTGTTTTATTGATTCTATGGTTTCAGTAATATACTTTTCACTGTTATAAGATGGAGTTACAATCGAAATTTTCATTACTTTGGGTTACTTACAGGCTGGAAATTGGTTTGAAGTGGCTTGTATCAATCAGCAGTAAAAACCATGTAAACACATCGTTGTAACTAGGCTGAGAGGTAAACAAAGTAATAAAACATGGTATATAGATACATAAAGAAGCTGTATTGCCCAACATAGATACACCAAAATACCAGGATGTTAAATATAGCATAATTCCGATAAGCCCTATTTGGTAAGATACCCCAATTAGCCCGATAAATGAATCGGATATTACTATACCCTCTTCGTTTTTTGCAAATGAGTTATAATATCCTTCGCCAAACATAGGGCTTGCCATCAGCCTCTTAGCGCCTTTTAAATAGCTGATTATTCGAGTCTGTCCAGAGATATCATTTAATTTATCTTTAACTAAATTATAAGTGATTGCGCTTGCAATAATAAATAAACTCGCGAAAATAGTAATTCTAAGAGGATTTAGCAAAGATTTAATAATGTTCTGAAATTTGAGTGAGTTAGCAAATTTATATATAACTATACCAAACAAAAAGCTGATGAAACTGGCTGTAGAAAAGGTTAGAAAACTTCCTGCCAGAATAGTATTCCTAATAAGCCGTGGTTTTGCTAATGGAATAAAATATGTGAGAAAATAAGCTGTGAGGAAGAATATTTGAGCCATACCTGGTTCCCGGTAGATGCCTAATGCTCTATGTACACTTATACCTAAAAATTCAGCATTACTCCAGACTACTGTAAATGGGAACAATATAACATGATTAGAAAATAGGCGAGAGGGGTCATAAACAGCGTATTCTACTAGTGCATACAAATCTACTAATACAGGCAAATTGGAAGGATTAAAGCCAGTTAAGACATATATAATAAATGTACATATGGAGCTTATGGAAAATGCAAAGTGGATATAAATAAAGAATTTGAGGATATAAAACTGATTAGCAGAATTTAATACATATAAAAAACAGGTAATTGTCCCTAAAATAATTATGGCTGAGTTCAACACTGTCAGTTTAGCATCACTGAGAATAAATCCTTGTAGTACAAAATATAGTACTGTAGTAAGAATAACAGTTACTGTTACGAGAAATTTTTTCTTGACTTTAAACTTAATAAAGATATTTTGTGACAGAGCTATCAGCCCTGTGACAATCAGAAAACAAAAGAATACTAAGGGATTATACTTTTCTCCAAATATGGAAGGCCGGA
The DNA here is from genome assembly GCF_030503435.1 of Rhodocytophaga aerolata. Taxonomy (GTDB): domain Bacteria; phylum Bacteroidota; class Bacteroidia; order Cytophagales; family 172606-1; genus Rhodocytophaga; species Rhodocytophaga aerolata. The sequence continues at coordinate 689,997 of NZ_JAUKPO010000001.1, read as the reverse complement.
AGCAAATGAGCAGGAAAGTCCATAGAAAGAGTAAAAATTTTTTTTTGTTCATGTATTGGTTAGAAAAACTTTTGAATTAATCTGAGATGTTTGTTTTCAGGCTTTTATACAAAAGCAGAAATGATAAAACAAAGAAAATGCTTATATATATGTTAACAGAAGAGTTCAGTAAGGCAAAATTAGACAAATTGTAGAGTTTAACATAAGCCATAAAGCTAATGCCTATCATTAGAAATAGCGAACTGGAGGCGTATGCCCACAAAATGGGTTTTAAATGCAAGGAAGCATTAAATACCAGGCCAATAGGTGCTATAAGGTGAATAGCAGCTAAACCCGGTAAAGTCAGAAATACATATTTTAAATTTTCTAAGTGCTTAGGAAAAAAATAGATAATCAGATGTTCTGATAAAAAAAGAGTAAGCAGAATAGTAATAATGGAATAAGCCAGAAGAATTAAGAAATAAGATTGAATATATTTTGAAAATAGACTGAATTCTTTATTAGAAAAGTATTGCATTGCTTTAGGAAAGAATAAATTATTCAATGAAGTTGGTACTAGTGCATAGATAGCTGCATACGCGATGGCTAAATAAAATTTTCCTACCTCTTCTGTACCAAGCAAATAGTTTACACTCCACCTTTCAATTTGAATATTAGCATAAGAAAAGATACCGCTCAAGTAAGGAATAAACCCAAAACTAAGTATCCACTTGGCAGTGTTAAGAGTGAAATAAAATCTTTTCGGAATTAATTCTTTGGTTTCTATAAATATTAAGACAACTAATGCAATAGGCTGGATAAAAAAACTTAGCATGGCTGCGTAGATTCCAATTTTATTTAGAAACAGTAAAGAGGAAAAAGCAATGATATTAGAGACAAAGTTTATTCTGTTCAGGCTATTAATCTTTTGAGTAGCTATATAAACATTAGTAAGCCAGTTAGAACAAATACTTAATACTCCAGTAACTACACCAAATATTACTACACTACCATCTTGTATACTGCCTATAAAGTAGGAAATAGTTAAAAAAATACCTGCAACCACAGACACAATGAAAATATAAGTAAATATGGTTTCATTAACCCTTTTTGCATTTATTTCCTTTCTCAAAGAGAATATTCTGTACCCACCATTCAAAAAACCCAATTGAAGTGTATTGATTAATTGGATAAGGGTTTGAAGGATAGTTATTTGGCCTAGTTCAAAAAAATTTAAATAATTAAGAAAAACGAATGAGCGGATAAAGTTAAATGAGCTAATCAATAAATTAACTGCCACATAAACAATCTTTTCCCATTTAGCGCCCATTAGCAAGTAATAAAAATACTAAACAACGGCCACAAAGTTATTTATTTATTCCAATAAAAGAGTATTATAAAAAATTGCGGCGAAATTTTATACCGCTTCTTTCGCCACCAATACTTTTTTTAATTCGGTTTCTATTGCACTTACTATGTTGTGTAAATTTGCTTCGGAGTACAAATCTGAGTGAGGATATGGATTACCTTTATAACAATAATCAATCATTTGGGCCAAAAAAGTCTCCATTGCCACGTCATCGGGATAGATATAATTATCGGTATGAATAAGTTTTTTTAGGTCATCAAAAGATTCTATTTTGTTAATATAAGGATATTTATCATAAAATACTTGTCCCAATACGACTACCGGTTTACCTTGAATTAAACCTTCAAATCCGGCAGTACTAGTAAGGGTAATAACAGCTTTTGAATTGTTAATTAATTGATGAGTTGGATACTCAGCAGGCAGATATAAGATATTGGACAATCTTTTTCGGAGATCCTGAAACCTTGGAGATAATAGCATACCTGGCTGCTGCGGATGCTCCTTAATAATAAGTACTTGATTTAACTTAAGGCATTTTGATATGTACTCAATAGTAGCTGTCTGGTTATCATAGAACTCTGCCATATAACTAATAGCCGCTTCAGGTTCATAATGTAAGGGATAGAATATATACTCAAATCCATTTGCATCACTTATCTTATCGTATGAACGGAAGAGAGAATTAAAAACATTTAGTAAGGCAGACTTATATAGACCTGTGTTTTCCCCAAAAATAGCTATATTCTTAGTTTTATCTCGGTACTGAAGATTGATCAAAAAGGTTTTAGCCAGCCAGTACAAGTTTTTAGCTAAGCTTTTTGCATAGAACCTTGATTTGATAGAGCTTATGTAGAAGGGTTTTCCTTTTCCACTTTTAACATTAAGAATATGCTGCCGGGATATTTCTATAGAAGAACGGGATGGGTGGGTGTTAAAGACTTCTTGTGATAAAGAATTATGTATAGGAACGGTTTGCCAATAGAATAAATTTTTTATAGGGAAAGACATCCAGGAAACATATTTAATATTTCTTTTTTCAGCCTCTAAATAGAGTACTTCTGATATTTCTATAGCTATTGTTTCATTAACAATTAAGTTGGGTCGGTACTTATCTAATATTTGCGCCCAAAAATGAATTTCCTTTCCTAATATTTTTATTCTATTAGAAAGTGACAATACCCGTAAGTACCGGTCGCTGCACAAAGAGCTCTGAAGATAAGATGGAGGTATATTGTCTGTAGAAAGTTCATCATACACCTCTTCAAAACAGCCATGTACCTCATAACCTAGCTTTTGTATGTGGCGTTTTTCTTTTAGTGTAAGCGTGATTAATATAGAATGATAATTATCTGATTTTAAATAAGGAAAAAATTCTGATTGATAATCGCGAGCAAAGAATAATACGTTAGGCTTCATTTACTTGAAATACTGATTGTTATTTTAATTTGATATAATTTTAAGAAGAAATCTGCCAATACCCCCAGAGTAAGCATTAGGAAAATTTCTTTGATTATGTCCAATATCAACACCTGTATAATACAGCCAATACGTATCTGCTTTGGGGCCAGGTACTGCCCCAGGACTTACATAAATTGACATAGTATCAAACTCTTTTCCTAATTGGATGAATGGCGTTCTATTAAATCTGCAAAAATTAATACCATCTTCGCTGAACGCTAAATGGGGTATTACCGTATCTTCGCTATAGTAAAAGGCTGAGGGTAACATAATATATAGTCTGCTGTTTATCTTCGTTAGGGCAGAGTTATAAAAATCCATTTTTTCATCATCTAAACCATCTGGACCAAAAATTTCAACAGGGTCGCAAAATGAATTGGCTGCAAATGTACTACTTTCCGAGTAACCAATCGTCCTTCTGAAAGTTCCATCTGCTAATGGTCTGTTTAACCTGCTATACAATTTGTAACTATTCCCATCTTTTATGCAAACTGTTTGTGTATCAGAGTTACGTTTTAATAGACATCTTTCTTTACTCCAGAAAATCCCATCTTTGGAAACAGCGCCATAAATCCAGGAAAGATCTGTATTGTGCTGCTTGGAATAGGTCATTTTATATTTTTCATTGGTTGGTGCATCAGGATCTATAAAAATAGTTGGACCATGTATACCATTACATTCAGATTTTCCAGAGAGTAATATATTGTTATTGTAACTATTATTGTACAAGTTAAGTCCAACTTTTGGCTTCACCCAGCGGACGCCATCGGCAGATTCAGCATAGCATAGATAACTTAAAAAGTCATTGATATCTGTTCCCAACGACTCATACCACATCTGCCATTTCTGTCCGTTATACATCACTGTAGAATAGCCTATACCAAAACTTTCCCAGGGTTTATCTGCTTGTAGTAAAGAGGTTGTTGTCCGTTCCAGTATTTCAAAGTTGTATCTTGGTAACCCGCTATTACAGCCCGCCGGTGTTATCTTGCATTTATCTATGATTGTTTTTCCTGAAGTAGATAAATTTTCGCAATCTGGTGAAATATCAAACAAAGTGCAATTGGTTAAAATATAGCTACTTCCTACAAGGCTTAGCTTTTTGATAAGATTTCTACGGTTGATAAAATTCATAGAATGTATTTTGCACGTAAACAATGCTGGTAAATAAAGTAAAGCCTGTTAATGTAAAAGAAAAAGTATTAAGCCTCAAGGATCAGAATAGTTATACTATTTTTCTTTTACGCAAAACAAAGCTGACATTTACCATAATTTTCATATAAAAGAGCTATATGTATTATCTTATTCATCAACTATTGGCACAATTCTGTAACATAGTAACTTCTTAATAAGAATGGGCTGATGAATTAGCATATGTTTCACTTCTGTATGATATTTACCAGCAATAATAGATGCCTTTCGGTACACATCTAGTAATACTTATTCCAATCAAGCCATACAATGAAAATTTGTAATTGTATTAAGTGAAGTATTGATTGCTTCATTATCAATAGAATTAATAGAAGCAGAAATTTATAGCCTAAATAAAATATTTATACTAGTTATGGCTATTAAACACTATTATAATGCTGCATTGTAGAAGAAAACCCATCCACCTATACCTGCAACCTTGAAGATAATTAAGTAGAAATTACTAATACCCAACCAATTGGCTAATAAAGAAAAAATTAGCACAATGAGAGAAACAATTATGAAAAATATGGAGATAGATGAATCAACGTTGTTTATCCTATTTATGACCTTATAGTGATAAATGATTGAGTTAACAAACTAGCCATTAATTACTACATGCTAATGAATCAATTGAAAATGATTCAGGGTTTATAAATAAAATAGTTTTAGCAAATATTTCTCTTTCGTTAATGTATCTGCAAAAATTTCCTTCATCAATTGGTTTATATATTGCATTATTAAGATTTGCCTTATAGGTATGATAGCCATAATTAAGGAAATGATAGGCGTCAACACTGGAAGGTAAGCCTCCGGCAGAGGCAATGCCAGTTAATGAGGGAATAATAAAGGGTGTTGCGTATATATTTTCTAAAGACTGGTTCCAAAACCATTCGTGCTTTTTAGGGATATGAATAGCTAAACTATGCTTTTTCTCTGTAGGTAACTTATCAAGTTGATTTAGGCTTTTTAAAAACGTGTATCTTGCATTCTCTTCTAGTCCGGCTGGTGGAATATATTTCAGTTGCCTTAACTTATAGTACACATCACTCTTCTTGCCTGAAGTATAATGTAAAATGTCAGCAGTAGCCCCTTCTAAGAAACCTTTAGGACCTGAGTATAAACTGGCAAATTGAATTCTACTAGCCAAATTCATGTTTATGGCTTTTTCAAAGCTAGAGAATATGTTACTTAATAGCAGAAAGACAACTAAGGGGAATAGTAAAGCATACTTTCGAAAATAATGTATTAACTTTTGTGTCTTCTCAGAAGAATTCATTTCGAATGAATCTACTAACACATAAGCCATGAGAAAAGAACAAGCAAGCCTGGCCTGGATATCGGTAAAATAAAAAGCACTTCCTCCATCTATCCGAAAAACAGAGGCTGGCAGTAATCCAATTAATGAAATTATTACAAGTAGTTCAATATCTATAAATTTGTTGCTGAAAAAGGCTTCCTTAATTGTGGAGACATTAAACTCCTGAAACTTCGTACACCTAAGTACAATATATAAGATTGTCCAGAAGTAGTGCATATAGTAAAATAGCCCCTTCCAATTTGAAATCATTTGTGATTTTAAAAAATGAAATAAATAAAAGTTGTTATTTTCCTCACCAGTATACGTAGTTGCTGTTAATTGTAAAACAAAATAACTTAATCCTATCGTTACTCCGCTAATAAGAATGTAGCTGATGTTGCGGAAGAGTTGTAATTTGAGAAAAACATATAAAAATGCTGACAAAGCAATAACTAAAACAGATATTTTTAATATACCTAATAAGGGAATAGCAACAGGTATAAAGAGCAATAAAAGCTTAGAATAAGTAGGAGAACTTTTTAGCACATAGTTGTACATCCATAAAGCAATTGAGCAAAATGTAAGAAAGAAAATTAAAGAGAGAGCGTATGATTCAGATTCGATCCAGGAATCCCATATAGCCCAATTGTATAGAAATGAATAGGGCATAAAGCCAATTTGAACGAGCAGAAAAGTAAACCAGAAAATAAATCCTGTTTTTGGCAGAGTTTTTTCGGATTTTATGAACTGTCGAAATATATCGACCCCCAACGTTAAAGAAGCCTTAAAATACAGACAAATAAAGATGGCCGGATATACTAAGTTATAGGTAGTTACCGCAGTTGTATCTAGTAAGGTTGAAAATCTTGAAAGTATCCAGTGACTACCCCAGTGATAGGCTAAGTACGGTGTTCCATCCAACCCTGTACTTGAAATATTATACGTTTTAAGCATCTGCATGATACTGGAATTGTATAAAGTATCCATTTTAGCCATCCCAATGGCAAGATTTTCCAGAAATAAAGGAGTATGCACACTGCTATATATTCTTCCAGACAGCCATATTAGCATTAGTAGGGAGAAAAAAAGTACAGCTATCCATTGCGTAAACCCTGTTTTTGAAAAAAAAAGATAGAGAGCTATTAACAGAAAAATATAACCGAAGACAGCTAATACACTTACCAGCCAATACCCAGTGAAGGCGACTATATAAGAACAAAGAATTAATAAAACTATGGTAAACAAGGTTATAATTGCACTATACCCAATACCTCCTGGTTGTCTATACTTATATAAATACAGATTAGCAAAAGTATTCCAAATAGAAGGGGCAAGCAGAATAAGAAGGCTTATACCAGAAATGTTATTTATATCAGCATAGGATACTTCAAAGCCTATACGTGCATACAAGTAAAAGCGGGTAATTCCAAGGGTAACTATTGAAAGAAATAAAGAAACCGTTAAATCAAAAACAGGTACATTTTCAATTCTGATTCTGCGATATTTTAGCATAAGAGCATACTATGGGAAAGGCTTTTATAGATAATTGTTTTGTTTATTTACATAAATAAAATAGAGACTCCCATAGAAAAAATTATTATTTAATGAAAACCGCTTAACATCAAATATTTTATATAGCAGCTAATTAATCAAACTTCCGTTATGAATTACTGAAAATCATAGCCAGAACCATTATGTATAGCTTTTGAAGAAACCAGTCTCAATAAAGTAAATTCTAAAACCAAGGATAGGCAAAATAATAGTGAGCTGAAGTCTGTTTTGCTCAGCGTTATACCTTTAAACTTGGCGAAGAGTTGCAAGATCTCTTTCATTGTATATTAATTGCTAAATCAAGTGTAACATACAAGGTATCTAATCGAGTTACTAAATCAGGTAGTGAACACTTTCTTTATAGAGCCGAGCAACAATAGATATTTCAGGTTCCTTACCGATCATTACTGGATTAAGCTAAATTAATTTTCTGCAAATTAAATGTTGAGGCTTAGGTTAAACTGCGTACACTATTCTGTTAACATTAAGGCTGTAATGTCTCAATAATTGAAAAATTATCGAACAAATCCCACTTTAAGGGAGTACCTTTATATATTGTTCTTTTGGCAAACTTTCCTAACACCTGGTCTAAGTATTTAGGAGCTAATCCATCTCCTGGCCGGATTACCCGTATGTTATCTTTCGTAAGTTTCTCTCCTGCTTTTATGTCAGTAATAGCATAGATTGATCTTTTGAAAAATTTACTCTTTTCTTCTGCTTTTTGTATCCCATATTGTATGTTTCCCAAAGATAGATGCGCCCGCTCAGTTTCAATTACTAGTGCTTTTAGCTCTGCAGGCTCCAAAGAAAAAGCAGAATCTACTCCTCCATCCGCCCTTCGTAAGGTAAAATGCTTCTCAATTACTCTGGCGCCAAGCGCTACAGCTGCTACTGAGGCACCTATACCCATCGTATGGTCTGAAAGCCCCACTGGGCAATTAAATAATTGAGCCATATGTGGGATAGTTATCAAATTAGTATTTTCGGGAGTAGCAGGATAGGTACTGGTACATTTAAGAAGGATTAATTCTTTGCATCCGGCTGCACGTAATACTTTAACAGATTCATCTACATCTGCCAAATTTGCTACACCAGTAGACATAATCACAGGCTTACCAGTAGAAGCTACTTTTTTCAATAGTGGCCAGTCTGTGTTTTCAAAAGAAGCTATCTTATAGGCAGGTACATTGAGTGACTCTAAGAAATCTACGGCAGTCTCATCAAATGGAGAGCTAAAAGCTAAAATCCCTTTTTCTTTAGCTCTATCAAATATAGGTTTATGCCATTCCCAAGGAGTATAAGCTTCCTGATACAGTTCATATAGTTCTCTGCCTTTCCAAAGAGAGTTTTCGTCTGTAATGGTATAAACTCCTTTCACAGTCATGGTATCGGCAGTATAGGTTTGGAGTTTAATGGAATGAGCACCTGCTTCCGCAGCCGCATCTACAATAGCCAAGGCTCTTTCCAGCGACTGGTTGTGGTTGCCAGACATTTCTGCTATAATAAATGGCCTGGAACTAGCATTGATGGTATAATTAGCAATCGTTATGTCTTTCATGTGACTTATTTGAAATAAACTCAAGCGAAAATGAACTTGAATTTCTAAGTTTACCTACAAAAGTAGTGGTTATTTTATTTTAAAAATATATTTTCTAGAATCCGGATAAGGTAATGGTTCACTGACCGGGATCAAACTGAAATTAGCTTTTTCAAATGATTTGCAAGAGGCGACATTAGCATGCTGAACAAAACCTATAATGGCTGATGCAGCAGCATTCTCCTGCAAAAAAATTTCTACTCCTTTTAGCAATATGATATGGCCCAATCCTTTTCCCCGGAAATTTTGGTCGATTAAATAACTAATAATAGCCTGACCTTCTTTTATATCAAATCGTATCTGGGCTACGGGTATTTCGGTACCTGCGCCGGGTAAATAAAAAATATATAGAAAAGAAGTATCTGACTGTATTTTCTGATGAAACCAGGTTTGATGCACCTCCCACCGAATAGGTTGGGGATTATAAGCAAATCTGCGTACTTCCGGATCATTAGCCCAATCAAAAAGCAATTGCATATCTGACACCGTAGCTTTTCGTATAAGAAGTTGATTATATAAAGCTACATGTTGAAATATGGTTAGCAGATTGGTTGCTGAACTGCCATCAAAATAATAGGCTTGCTTTTTAAGAAGATTTTCCTTTTTGGCTAACAGATCAGTTTGTTCTTTTGTGAACTCATTTTCAAAGCTTAAAGCGAGGCCTTCATTAAGCAGAAATTTATATAGTGAAGATTGATTATCTGCTGTTTTTACAATGAAAAGTAATCCTCCAGCGCAGCAATATTCATAGGATACTGTACTGGCCGAGCAAATAGCTGTACCGCACTCACGCATGAGTGCACTCATTTCTTCGGCTGATAGATTAGTATGAACAAAAACAGATTTGGCTTCTGCTATGATCTCCTGTAAGCTTGCCTTATGTTTATATGAACCACCTACTACAATGTGTATCTCCTGATAGTTATCTTTTTGTATCTGCTGTAATACCTTTGATGTGTAATTCTCAGGGTCAGCACCTCCCATGTTGATAAATAGCCTCTGAAAATTAGAGTGGCAGCTTCTATTTCTATTCTTCGCCATTTCAAGAAAAGGCGTTCTTAACAAAGCATACTTAGGCCCGGTATATAATTTTGTATAAGGCTCTTTGGAGTATTTTTCCTGCTTGACATTACCGGCAGGATTAATGATGGCATCTGCCAGAAAATGAAATGTACTTAAGTCATCAATACAAACTAATCTGTTGTTTTTCTCTTTGAGAATACGCTGATATTCTGTGGAAAAATTATATCCGTCTAACACTATAATATCTTTAGGATGGATATACGTATTTAAAATAGTATGTGCTTCTTCTATGAAATTAGAGGCTGGCAAAGCAAGTATATTCAAACCTGCCTCGGTAATCTGCCTGGATAGTTGAGGAGAAGGCTCTTGTATAGCAAAGACACACGAAAATTCTTGCTTAACAATAGTTGCTAAGGCGAGCATACGTACCACATGTCCCCAGCCAATTTGCGAATTGCCATCTGCCCGGAAAAAACATCTGGTTTGTTGAATTATCATAAATACTTTCTGAAAACTGGCTTTGCAGGTTCGCCTGTTAAAAAGCTTTCATATCCTTTATCTAAAGCCTGTGAAAATACCTGTAACGATTCATCGAATGCCGCAGCAAAATACTGGATATCAGCACTGGTATGGCTGAAGCAAGGAACAAATGCTCCCTGAAATAGTACGCCGCGGGCAATCATTTCCTGAAGCATTAAGGTACGCATACTGCTACAAACTTCTTTCTTTTTATTTTTAAATATGAAAATTGGCATCCAGTTACAATCAGCTATTTGAATGTACTCATGCAAACCATGTTTTGAAAGGGCTTCCTGATTGAGTTTTAAAAACTCATTGCCAATGGTATGGTTATGCGCCACTACATTTTCTTTTTCAAATACCTCGATAGTAGCTAATCCTGCGGCTATAACATGTGTTTCGCCGCCATGGGTTGTAGAGGTAAGAAATAACTTTTGTGCTCCTTTTTTACGGATACCGCCTAATTCCATTACTTCTTTTGTACCAGTAAGGGCACAGAATGAATAACCATTAGCAATCCCTTTACCCCAGGTAGCCATATCTGGGGTAACATTGTATTTTTTTATAGAACCTGGAAATGCTGTTTTAAAGCCGGTAATCATCTCATCGGCTATGTACAGTGCTCCATGCTTATGAGCTAATTGTATGGCATTCTTTAGATAGTTTTCAGGTAAGCCAAAGTTTTTCTCCGGTTCTGAAATGACACAAGCAATCTGCCCTGGATACTGCTCAAATAATGATCGAAGAGAATCTATATCATCTGCTTTATAGGTAACAGATAAGGCTGAAATTTCTTCGGGCACCCCAAAGTTGCAAGCTGTTTTTCCAATAAACCAATCGTCGTAGGAATAGAAAGGATGGTCATAGGGAAAGGCAACTAACTTTCTGCCAGTATAGGCACGGGCTATTTTTACGGCTGCTGTTGTAACACTTGAGCCATTTTTAGCAAATTTGATCATCTGGTGGCAAGGAAGTAAGGAGAGAAACTTCTCTGCCATTTCCATCTCTATATACGCCGGACGCTGAAAGTTAACCCCTCTGTCTACTTCCTGTTTTACGCGTTCATTAACCGGCTCATATGCATGGCCAAGGCTAACAGAAGTAAGCCCCATAGAGCAATCCAGAAATTTATTACCATCTATATCCCATACATGGACTCCTTTGCCATAACTGATAGCCGCAGGTGAAAGAGCCGGAAACTGGTCATCACCTTTAGAATACGTATGGGCGCCACCTGGTATTAAATCATGTATTTTACTTCTATATTCGTCAGATTTTTTAAAATTAGTTATTCTCCGAAGTTCTACTTCTGTGTGTATAGTTTTCATATAACCTTCATTTCTTTTGATATGTGCATTAAGCCCGTGTAGAGCGGCACTTTGCCTAAGATAGCTTATATATTCTTTCCAAGGTTTTTCCGTCCCTAATTCCTCTACTAAGTGTTTTATCAACAAATAATCCGCTTCTTCGTCTACGGTAATGCGGTAGTCAGAAAAGTCAGTATCATTCTCGTAAGAAGTAGCCGTAAAAAGGGAATTCCCTTTAAAGGTAGAGTTTTTCCAGATAAATGGGGTAACATGTTCCCGCTCAGACGTTAATTGAGCCGACTGCCATGCCTTCTCCAGCGCTGCAAATGTAAAAACTTCCACATCTACTCCATCTGGAAAGGTAGGATTAAGCGTATTGGACGTATAATCCGCCAGGTCGTATAAGCATTGTTGTATTACATTATCTATTACCTCTGGATCTATCAGGGGGCAATCTGAGGTGATGCGGACTACATAATCTGGATTTTCGGGTTTGGCTGCCTGGTAAAATCTATCCAATACATCGTGAATGTCTCCTTTGTAGACTGAACAACCTGCTCGTTGAGCAATAGCAGCAATTTGCTCTGCCTGTGGTTCATGGGTAGTAGCTACTACTATTTTGTTGAGTAACCTAGCTTTGGAGGCTCTTTGCAAGTGTATTTCCAACAAGCTTTGATTACCGGCTGTTTTTAGCACTTTTCCCGGCAATCTCGTAGAGCCATATCGTGCCTGGGTGATAGCAATAATTTTCAATTCCAGTTCACAGGGTTTAACAGTTCAAATTCTTTTACACGGATAGTATCTATCAAACGTATGCATTCTGCATCTACTACTTTATTTAAGAATTGCAGATTAGATGCCAGTTGCTGTTGAGAATCTATACCTATCAGCACATAATCTATATATGGATTAGTAAATACATACGCCATAGCCAGTTCCTGTACAGTTAACTCATTTTGATGAGCCATATGTCTGATTTGCTCAAGGTAAGGAATAAGTGGACGAAGTTTACCAGGAATTGATTGCATTTCTTTAAAAAATAACCCCTGTAAAAAAACGGACCGGATATGTATTTCTTTATCCTGCAACTTTGCCTTCTCTACTACTTCACCACGTAAATTAGTATTGTCTAATAAATTAAAAGGAAGTTGTATCACATCAATAAATGGACTATTGATAGCCATCCGCATTTCCTCATTTGTATAGATGGATACACCTATTCTTTCAATCAATCCTTTTTCCTTAAGGTTTATCAGGTCTTTTTGTAGTTGTGGAAATTTGGTGAAGTCTGAAAATTTGTGATAATGGTAACAATAAAAAGAAGGAATTTGTAATGCCTGCAATTGTTGCTGCACCTGATTTAATATAATGCTGCTATCGTGCGTAACAGTAAACTTTGAGATAATATTAAATGGAGGATTATTTGCCTGGTATTTCTCAATAACCTGCAAGGCTGTGCCGTAGGCTGGGGCAGTATCCAGTAGCTTTACACCTTGCCTGGCAGCATAGGAAAGTAGTTGAATAGCTTCCTCTTCGGTAGGTTTTCCGGTTGTATTATTAATTCCATAATTCATTCCCAGCTGAACTGTCCCGAGTATTAATTTTTCAACGTTTCTTATCATAAGGCACAAGAGCTATTGGCTTTCGTTGATAATTCCCATCCGTATGCCATCTACATATTTTCCTTGAGAGAAAAACTGGCTTTTTTGCATTCCTTCTATACTAAAACCAGCTTTTTGAAATGCTTTAGAAGATCCAATATTGGTTTCATAACAGCCTGCTGTAATTTTATGCAGATTAAGCTGCTTAAATCCAAAATTTACAATGGCCTTTATTGCTTCCGTTGCAAATCCTTTCCCCCAACAATCTTTTTCTCCCAGTAATAACCCTATTTCAGCATACCGATGTATCCAATTGATGGGTCCTAGTTTTATATTACCAATGTGTTGATTTTGCTCTTTCAAAATTATAGCACAAAATAAATTGGCTTTAGATGCATTGATCGAGTTAATATAATCTCTGATACTTTCAATCGTACTAGGAAAATATCTGTTCTCCAGATACTGATTAATTTCCGGATCATTTAGCCAAGTGTAGTATCGTTCATTAGCATCTGAAGCATTTAGCTCCCTGAAAGCTAATCTTTCGGTTTCTATAAAATAGGCAGTCGGTAGATCGGATTCCGAAGAAGTTACCATATTATGTGTAGATTCTAATAGGTACCCCAGCATTTCTAATATGGGCACGGGTTTGTATAGGATTTTGGTCTTTAAAACAGAAGAAGGTCCCGGCTGAAACAGCATCGGCATGGGCTATTTTAAAACCATCTATGAAATGAGAAGCTAGGCCGCAACCACCGGATAGTATAATAGGTATAGAAAGACTATCGGCTATTTCTCTGGATACTTCCAGTTCCAAGCCTTGATGTGTACCATCTTTATCAATACAAGTCAGCAATATTTCACCAGCACCCAGCTTTTCACATTCCTTTGCCCATGTTACCGGATCTAATGGCGTTTTGGTTTTTCCACTGTCCGTCCATACCGAATAAGTACCGTCTCCATTCTTCTTATAGTCAATACTGACTACTACGCATTGGGCACCAAAAGCTTCAGATGCCTGCGTAATCAGTGCAGGATTAGTGACCGCTGCTGAATTAATTGAAACCTTATCTGCACCATTTGAAAGCAATTCACGGAAATCAGAGACATGTTTTACACCACCACCTACCGTTATGGGGATAAATATTTCTTCGGAAACACTTCGTAATATGTCAATAATTAACTTTCTGTCGTTAGCTGTAGGAGCTATATCAACAAAAATTAACTCATCAGCTGCCTGGGCTTCGTAGATTTTTGCTTGTGATTTTGGATCACCAATTTCTACTACCTTATCAAACTTAATGGTGGTGACAAGTACCATTTTAGTAGTATTACCAAATCTACTGGCTTTTAGTTGTAACTTAGGAATTAAACGCCTTTTTGCCATATCTGCCTAGTTACTCTATTTTAATAAAGTTTTCTAAAATTCGTAAACCATACTCTTGGCTTTTTTCCGGGTGAAACTGAGTTCCAAAAATATTGTCTCTATGGATAGAGGCTGTAAAATTACCTCCATATTCAAAAGTTGCTGCCACCTGTGAAGGGTCTGCACATTTAGCATAATAAGAATGTACAAAATAAAAATCAGCATTGGCCGGTATACCTTTAAATAAAGGGCTGTTTTTGCTGGAATTTATTTCTGTCCAGCCTACATGAGGTACCCGGTAAGACGGCTGATCAGGAGTAAGTCTGGTAACTTCTGCATCAAACCATCCTAGGCCATTAAAATTTCCATTTTCATAGCCTTTAGCAGCCATTACTTGCATACCTAAACAGATTCCTAAAATAGGAATCTGTTTAGCTAATACATTTTCATTTAAGGGTTCTACGAATCCTTTTTCCTTTAAATTTATTATACAATCCCGGAATGCTCCTACTCCTGGTAAAACCAGGTGGCTGTATCTGTGCATTTGACTCGGATCATTGAATACCTCAACATCTGCTCCTATAAATTCAAACGCCTTAAAAACAGATAGCAGGTTTCCCATGCCATAGTCAATAATACCAACCATAGTTTCAGGTTATTGTCTTAATCTCATTCTTTCCAGTTGAACTTCTGCTTCTTCTCTAGGCATAGCACCATCTTTAGACCATTTATCAAAATCATGCATTTTAGTACCTTCCGTAATTGTACTAGGATCATGCTTATAAGGGGAAACGCCATGGCCCATAGCTATTTCCAGAAACTCTTTTTCACTTAGACCAACAAATTCCAGGAATAAATCTAAACTTGGCGGTCTTTTGCCTTCATATTCTTGCAACATATGCATGCCTTCTTCTCTTGTCATACGGCCGTTGCGGATATCTATAGATGAAAGGTGAGTTGGGCGGGTGTAGCCACGTTTAATGTATTTAATGTAATCTCTCACACCTTGCATATAGCATTCTATCTTCTCATAATTATACTGTGCAGGTACATTTTCAACGGTATCACCCCTCCATCCTAATTCATCAGCAATAATTTTTGACTGTACTTTAGCATCCCACGGAATATATGAACCTAAACATACGGAGCGGTAACCTATGCGGCGAAGTTCTTTCAAAGGAGGGTAAGAGTAAGGCTTTACATCCCGTTCGTCAATGGTGCCTTCAAACCGTACTAGCATATCTTGCGCAGTAATACCCAAATTAACAAAACGGTTAAATCTTTTTTCATCTACTTCTTCTGCTTGTTCGTAGCTGAAATAAGAGGTGTACTCTGCAGATGGTTCACCCCAAAAAATTAAGGGTACATTATACCGAATAGCTGTCCACATAGGATAAGAGAATATACCAGTATGGCAATGCCAGCAAAAATCCCCTTTTTCCAGAAAGCTTTGTAGCATTAGTTTCTGTACTACTTTCCAGTTAGGGGTAAAATGGTGAAAATCTACGCCTAGTTTGCGTAAAACTCTTTTAGTATTTTCTTCTAAATTTGGCCGGAGGAATCCGTGATCAAATCTTACAACTAGAGGCTTTAACTTATATTCTTTTACTAAATAATAGAGTGCCCAGGTACTGTCTTTCCCACCACTATAAGGAATAATACAATCATAATCGTACTTACCCCGATACGACTCAATCAACTCAGTGAGTTCAAGTTTTTTTGCTTTCCAGTCTATTTTATTTTTCTTAAACTCCTGTCCATTACAAATATTGCAAACTCCATGCTCGTCGAAAACTATTGTTTCATGCGTTTCGGGCAAGGTGCATTTTGTGCAACGCTTTAATTCCATACTTTCTGTGGATATAATAATGTATTTTATTTAGAATAATATTGAATGATACATTCAATTACATAGTTAAGTTCCTCCTCTGAGAGGGTAGGATACATAGGCAAACTCAAGCAATGTTCATAATAAGCTTCTGCCAATGGTAAATCTCCTTTTTTCCATCCGAGTTGTTTATAATATGGCATCAGATGAACGGGTATATAATGTACCTGTGCAAATATGTTTTTGCTTCTAAGATAATTGTATAAATCTAACCGGTCTGGAACCTGAATTACATACAAATGGTAGGCATGACCATCTTCAAATGAGGGTGTGACGATAGATTCTATCTGGGCAAAAGCTGCATTATATTTTCTGGCAATGGATTTTCGTTTTTGTAATCCCTCTGTTGCTCTCTTAAGTTGCGAAATACCTAAGGCAGCCTGAAAATCGGTAATACGGTAATTGTACCCTAGTTCCTGCATTTCATAGTACCACCCTCCATGATTTTCTATAAGAAGCTCAGGCTTTCTGGTAATGCCATGTGTCCGCAACAGAATGAGTTTATCGTATAAAGATTTGTCATTAGTTGTAATCATTCCCCCTTCACCTGTAGCAATATGCTTTACAGGATGGAAGGAAAAGATAGCCAGTTCGGCATAGGTACCGTTCCCACAATTCTGCTTTATATTTCTGCTATCTGTAAAATAGCCACCCGGTGCATGGCAGGCATCTTCAATAATCCAAAGTTTGTGTGTATTTGCCAGTTTACGAAGTTTTTCCAGATCTATAGCTTGTCCGGCAAAATCCACGGCCACAATCCCATTATAGAATCCGGCAGGTTTCGACTGAATTTGCTTTTCTACTTTATCGAAATCTAGCAAATACAGCTGTTCATCTATATCTACAAAATCTATAGAGCCGCCACAATAATGGATGCAGTTGGCAGAAGCAGCGAAAGTGATAGAGGTAGTGATAACTTTTGTAGAACTGTTTACACCCAATGCCAAAGCACATAAGTGTAAGGCTGCCGTTCCATTGGCTACAGCCACAGCATACGTTGAACCTATGTAGTTGGCAAATTTCTTTTCAAACTCTTCAATATACGGCCCTTGGGTAAGGATATCGGACTGAAGAACGCTTGTTACTGCCTCTATATCTTCTTGTGTAATATGCTGCCTGCCGTAAGGGATAGGTTTGCTATTTTTCACGCCTCTATATTATTGTATGTAACTTTAAAGGTAGGATCTACATGTAATCTGATTTGCTCTCGTATTTCTTCTACACTAAGCCACTGATCATTCGTTCCTGAGTTATATTTAAAACCCATTGGTACAGTTCTGCCATTAAAAGCTTTGTTGTATTCATCTACACTCCATAAAGGGGTAGATGGACAGATTACATAATAATTTTCCAGTTCAATAGTATTGAGTGAATCTGTTTCTGTGATCATTTCCTCATGTAGCTTTTCTCCTGGACGGATACCAACTACCTCTTGTCTGCAATCTGGTCCGATAGCTTCTGCAACATCCGTAATTTTATAAGAAGGAATCTTGGGTACAAAGATTTCACCGCCCCAGCTATTTTCTATGGCATACAAAACCAAATCAACTCCCTCTTCAAGAGAGATGTTAAATCGTGTCATATCCGGATGGGTAATTGGTAATATGCCGTCTTTTCGTTTGTTTAGAAAGAAAGGAACTACAGAGCCTCTTGATCCTATTACATTTCCATACCTTACTACTGAAAACCGAACATCACGCTTGCCTTTCATGTTATTTGCTGCTACAAATAATTTATCAGAACATAACTTAGTAGCACCATATAAATTAATTGGTGCAGCAGCTTTATCTGTAGATAGAGCTACTACATGTTTTACACCGCAATCTAATGCAGCATTTATAACGTTTTCTGCACCCATTACATTTGTTTTGATACACTCCATCGGATTATATTCTGCTGCAGGAACTTGTTTGAGTGCAGCTGCATGTACAATGATATCAATTCCTTCACAAGCTCTTTTAAATCTTTCCCCATCTCGTATATCTCCTATGAAATACCTAATACAATCGTATTCTCTATCAGAGAATACTTGAGACATCTCAAATTGCTTTAATTCATCTCTTGAATAAACTACTAATCTTTTCATTTGGGGAAATTTGTGAAGAAGTGTTTTAACGAATTCCTTTCCAAATGAGCCAGTACCGCCTGTTATAAGAATTGATTTATTGTTTAAATCTAATGCCATTATTAAAACATAATAAATAAGTCAACAAAACTAGTAAATTTTTGAAATATAGAGGGGGACAATATATAATATCTATAAAACAAATATTTGCTTCATATTCTGAGTTCAAGTTAGTTAGATCTTCTGCTAAGGCTTGTATATTGATTATCAAATGTATTAAACCTATCTAGTACACATCTTGCATATTATTAATGTATATACCACATCTTCCATAGTAAAAATTAATATATTTGAGGTCTTATTTAAAAAATACTATTATTCTATGCTCGATTTGAATGAAACGAAAACAGAGACAGAAGACCAGATAGATTTGCGACTAGTAATCCGGATAGTAATTTCCTATTTTAAACGATACAGAAAACTTATATATGGCCTAAGCGCTTTAGGTTTAGTTTTAGGAATAGTACTTTGGTATACTACTAAACCAACCTATAAAACCTCATTGATAGCTAAAACTGATTATACTTATTTATTAAATTCCGAGGTAATTACAATAATAGAATCGTTACAAAAACTTCGGGCAAAGAATGAATTTGAACAATTATCAGAAAGATTGAATATTAGCGAAGAGAAGGTGAAAATGCTAAAAAAAATAAATGCCCTCCCTGTAAGCATAGAAACAGCTCCTAACTATACCCAAACAAGCTTTAATATAAGTGTAGAAGTTTCCAGTAATCAGATATTAGATTCTCTACAGTTAGGTATTATCAACCTTTTAGAAAATACAAACTATGTAAAAGTACGCCAGGAAAGCAAATTAATAAGGCTTCAATCCTTAAGAGTAAGATTGCAAAAAGAACTTAACGATTTGGATAGTGTAAAGAGTTTGGTAAATGAGGTAATCAAAAATGGCCGTTCGCCTACTGTATTTAGTGATCCGGGAAATATTAACACTCGAATCATAGATTTATATGAGAAAATGCTCATTACAGAAGAATCTATTAAGTTCGTTAAGCCAGTGCAAGTAATAGAAGGCTTTAAAAAGTTCAAACTGCCTGATAGCCCTCGTTTGTCTATCCATGTACTGGGAGGCCTTATTATTGGATTTATTACGTCTATACTTATTATTTTAATTATATTTATTAGGAAAGAAGTTCATTTTTTTCAAGAATAGCTTTTTAGGTGTATTTATAAGCATACATATTGTGCTGCCTTTCTGTATCTATTGCCATTTTAATAGCTTCACTTTATAGTAGAAAATAACACAACATTTAATACACTTAGTAATATGTTAAGTTTTACTAATGTTAAGTATATATTAGCTTCAATAAATAATTTATGTTTGGAAAATTTCCTGAAAATATTTTCAACAAATATGTTTTAGTAGCAGGTATTTGTAGATAAAATTTCTATACATGTTTAAATATTAAACATGATAGGTATAAAGTTTAATATAAAATAATTAATACATTTATCACTATTCAACTATTATAATTAGGAGATCAAGCAAGCTTAGTTTATTAAGCTAATTATATTAAATGCATGGACTTAAGTATTGTTATCCCGGCTTATAATGAAGAAGGTTCAATTGAACAAACCATTAGTCAGCTCTACGGGGTGCTTTGCCAACATAACATCCCCCATGAAATACTGGTTGTCAATGATAATTCTAAAGACAATACGGAAGTGGTGTTGAAACAAATCCAGCTACGAGTTCCTACATTAGTTTATTATACCAATACCGGCCCTAATGGCTTTGGCTATGCCGTACGTTATGGTTTAGAAAGGTTCAATGGAGAATGTGTAGCCTTAATGATGGCTGACCTTTCAGATTCTCCAGAAGATCTAGTTAAGTTTTATAAGAAATTACAAGAAGGGTATGATTGTGTATTTGGAAGCCGCTTCTCTAAAGGAGGTAAAGTATTAGACTACCCCAAATTAAAACTATTCATTAACCGCTTAGCTAACCAGATTGTAAAGGTATGTTTTAATATACGATACAACGATACTACGAATGCTTTCAAATTATATAGAAGGGAAGTTATTGAAGGATTACAGCCTTTATTATCCCCTCATTTTAATCTTACATTAGAATTACCTTTAAAAGCTATTATCCGTGGGTATTCTTATGCAATAGTTCCTAATAGTTGGACTAACCGGAAAACTGGTAAGTCAAATCTAAAAATTAAAGAAATGGGGAGCCGCTATTTTTTTATTATGCTCTATTGCTTAATTGAGAAGTACTTCTCCCGTGGAGATTTTCATAGGCAGAAAGCAGTATTAGTAAGCAGACAACAGCTAATAAAAGAGTAACCCATAACTTGTATATTCGAGACTGTAAACTACATCTGTTCAAGTATATTCCTTCTACAAAAAAATCACCTCTTCTAAAATTTCCTCCTGCACATCTTTGTTCAGTATTTCCAGAATCTTTGACTTAGACATAGCCAGCTCACTTTTCAGCGGGGCAGAGTTTAACTGTACATAAAGTTTTTTATTCTTGACAAATATTTTACTAGTACGGTTAGCAATAGCCGGACCCATAATACGGCTCCAGGCGGCTACAATATGTGTTTCGTTGTATTTATTTTTTAGTTTGTAGGCGTTTAGCAGTTCGCCTATGGCTTCTTTAAGAGAGGAGGTTTCAGCTTTACGGAATGTTTGTTCGTTCTTTTTCTGGCGATACATAGGTTTGGGGTAAATCAATTTATCTAATGCTTCAGTGTATAAGTTAGGTTATTTAAAATCTTCCGTTTGAAAGATACACGTTTCGGAAGGAATATGCTCGAAAATTTTTCTGGTCCGCTCCGGCCTGGCATCTGTAACAAATAACTGGCCAAAGGTACCCTTTGCCATCATCTCCAGGAGTTTGTTAATTCTTAATTCATCTAATTTATCAAAAATATCATCCAGTAGCAGAATAGGCTTGCAATTTTTATTTTGTTGAATGCTATCAAACTGGGCTAACTTTAAAGCTATCACAAATGACTTCTGTTGCCCCTGCGAACCGAACTTACGCAGCTCAAACCGGTTGATTTCGAAGATAAAATCATCTTTATGAATGCCTTTAGTGGTCCGCTGAGCTTGTAGGTCCCGCTTGGTAGCAAAGTAGAATTCGTATTCAAAATCTTCTTCAAATAATTCTGATTCATACACCAGGTCTACCTCTTCACGACTGTCTGTGAGTTGTTGGTAGTGTTTCTGAAACATAGGAACATAAGTTTTAATAAAGTCCTTCCGCTTTTCGTGCAGTACTTTACCAATAGCTAGCAATTGCACGCTATATGTTTCCAGGAGCTCTTTATCGAAGTAATTTCTCTCAAAAAACTGCTTTAATAAGCCATTGCGCTGCTTCAGAATCAGGTTGTATTGCAGTAAATTGGCTAAATAGCTGGCATCTATTTGTGAAATCATTCCATCAAAAAACTTTCTGCGCAAGTCACTGCCGTCCCGTATCAGATCTGTATCATCCGGGGCAATCATTACAACCGGAAAACGGCCAATATGTTCACTTAACCGGTCGTAGGCTTTTTTGTCGGACATAACTACTTTACGGCCTCCGGCTTTAAGGCTACAGGTAATCTGATAATGTTTGCCTTCTACATTAAACTTACCGTCTATTAAAAAAAAATCGGATTCATGCTTAATACTCTGGCTATCTAATATACTGAAGGCACTTTTAGTAAGAGAAAGATAATGAATAGCATCCAGCAGGGTAGTTTTGCCGCTTCCATTATGCCCCACAATACAGTTAATAGCCGGACAGAAGCTTAGCGAAAGTTCTTCATAATTCTTAAAATTAAGCAGATTGATTTTTTCAAGATACATTTATGAAAGTTTACAGTTTAGCCTTATTATTGTTCATTCAAATAGTTTAATTTCTTTGTTGAATGATTTTTCTCTAATTTCGCATTCATTCCAAAGTAACTAAACACGTTTAACGGCGTTTTATCAATATCAATCATACGAATAATTATGGCGAGTGTCAAAGAAAAATCTCCGGCAAAATCAACGTCCGCAAAAAAAGCACCTTCGGGCCCAAAATATCCCAAAGAGACCTATATGTATTGGTACGAATCTATGCAATTAATGCGGAAATTTGAGGAAAGGGCCGGTATGTTGTATGGGCAGCAAAAGATCAGAGGGTTTTGTCATTTATATATTGGCCAGGAAGCTTGTGCGGCCGGTGCCAAAACGGCACTTACCAAAGACGATAAATGGATTACAGCTTACCGCGACCATGGAATACCTTTGGCCTTAGGTACCAGTGCCAATGCCATAATGGCTGAGTTGTTTGCCAAACAAACCGGCTGTTCCAAAGGCAAAGGAGGGTCTATGCACATTTTCGATAAAGAGGTAAACTTTATAGGCGGCCATGGGATTGTTGGCGCACAAGTGCCCTTAGGTGCCGGAATTGCATTCGCTGAAAAATATAATAAGACGCAAAACCTGTGTATTTGCTATATGGGTGATGGAGCTGTACGGCAAGGTGCTTTCCATGAAGCACTCAACCTGGCTATGTTATGGAAGCTTCCGGTGATTTTTGCAATAGAAAATAATGGCTATGCTATGGGTACTTCTGTTAAGCGTACATCCAATGTAACAGAACTATATACCTTGGGCGAGGCGTATGACATGCCTTCCGAACCGGTAGATGCCATGAATGTGGAGGCTGTTCATGAGGCGGTTGCCAGGGCAGCTGAAAGAGCCCGGGCTGGCGAAGGTCCTACGTTGTTAGAGTTACGAACCTATCGCTACAAAGGCCACTCCATGTCTGATCCTATGAAATACCGTACGAAAGAGGAACTGGAATCCTACAAAATGAGAGACCCTATAGAGCAGGTTCGGAAAACTATTCTAGATAATGCCATTGCCACTGAAGCAGAACTGACAGAGATAGATAAGAAAATAAAAGAAGTGGTAGATGAATCTGTTCGTTTTGCAGAAGAATCCCCTTATCCGCCTGCAGAAGAAGCATTCAAGGATGTGTACGTCCAACAAGATTACCCTTTTATTATGGAGTAATTTTTTTGCAATATATATTACATTCAATAGGGATAGTCGGTAGATTATCCCTATTGTCTTTTTGTTACTATTGATTATTTTTATTTGCATATCCATTAAAATTTACAGCTTTTGAATCCAGTCAAACAAACTTCGCATTTAATACAGAACATGGGCTGGCGTGGATTTATTTTCCGCGCTACATATGAGTTCAGACGGAAATCCGGCTTGCTTAAATCAGGGTATCCTACCAAAGTGAAAGTAGAGAAGTTTACTGATCTGGCAGGGTGGAAGCGGACTGGCGGCAAATTCTTTTTCCCTTCTAAAGAGGATATTAAAAAATTTGATGTGCTTACCGACGAAGCCAGAATTCAGCTGAAAAAGGAGTTTACGGATATTGAGCAAGGAAAAATCAGGTTCTTTAACGGCCTGGTGATGGATTTGGGCAGAGATTACGATTGGCTAACCAATCCGGAAACGGGTTACAAATACGATATAAATAAGCATTGGACCAAAATAAAAGACTTTGATCCGGCCAGTGGTGATATCAAGTACGTGTGGGAAAAATCACGGTTCTCTTATTTGTACACCATTATCCGCTACGATTTTCATTATGGCATTGATCAATCTGCTTTTGTGCTCAATGAAATTACCAGCTGGATTGACAAGAACCCGTTGAACTTCGGGCCGAACTATATGTCCAGCCAGGAGATCGCGCTGAGGTTGCTGAACTGGACCTTTGCATTATATTATTATAAAAACTCTCCGCAACTTACAGAGGAAACTTTCCAGAAAATAATCCATTCGCTATACTGGCAGGCAAAGCATATTGAAAAGAATATCGATTTTTCCAGAATTGCTGTCCGGAATAACCACGCTATTTCCGAATGTGCCGCCATTTACCTGATCGGATGGCTGTATCCGTTTTTCCCCGAAAGTACCCAATGGCAGGAGAACGGAAAAGAATGGCTGGAAGAAGAAGGGTTATATCAGGTGTATACCGACGGTTCGTTTCTGCAATTTTCTATGAACTATCACCGGATAGTAGTGCAGTTATTTACCTGGATTTTCTACCTGGGCAAAAAGAATGGTGATATTTTTTCAATTGAGCTGAATAAGCGGCTGAAAACTTCCGTAGAGTTTTTATACCAGCATCAGGATGTATCAACCGGGCATATGCCTAATTATGGAGCCAATGATGGGTCTTTGTTTTTCCCGCTTAATTCTTGCGAATACCGCGACTTCCGTCCGCAATTGAATGCGTTCTATAATTATTTTTACCAGAAAACATTGTACGGGGCTGGGATATGGAATGAAGATTTGATGTGGTACGGATATGTACCTACCTATACTAACCATGTTCAAGCAGAACAGAAAAGCAAGGCATATAAAGTAGGGGGCTTCTTTGTGTTACGGGATGCACAAAAATTTGCTTTTATCCGTTGTGGCAGCCACAAAGATCGCCCTTCTCAGGCGGATAACCTGCATGTAGATATTTGGCTGAATGGCAAAAACATTATTCGCGATGCCGGAACCTATAAATACAATGCATCTCCGGAGGATACTAAATTCTTTATGGGCACTGCCTCGCACAACACGATACAGCTAAACGACTATGACCAGATGTTAAAAGGTGGCCGGTTCATCTGGTACCATTGGAGCCAGGCCCTGGATGTAGATATTTTTGAGCAAGCCGATGCTAACACCTTTCAGGGTAAAGCGCAGGTATATGGACATGTTCACCCCGAGATTATTCATTTCCGCAAGGTAAAGCAATATAAGAACGAGATTAAATGGAAAATTGAAGACATTATACAGTTCCCTGCCGAGGCTAAACTCCCTCAGTTTACCAAAAAACAGATATGGAACATTTCGCCTGACTTTTTTGACCTAGGGTTTACTATTACTACACGGGACCAGTTTGGAAAAGAAGTAGAACCTATTATACAGGATGCTTTTTACTCTACAACTTATGGGGTAAAAGAGCCTTCTAAGCAGATTATATTCGAAAGTTCCAGTGATTTCTTACAGACCGTTATTGAACAAAAAGCCACGGCTACTGCCGAACAAAAAGGTATGGTTGCCGCTGCCGCCGCAGGGTAGACGTTTCGTACATTAGTTTATTTTTATCAAAAGGAGGAAATGATTCATTTCCTCCTTTTTGTTTATATAAATTTTATTGTTGGTGGAGACCTTACAGGTACATTCCTCGTTATTAAGAATATTATTGAAAAATATAGATTATGCGAACAATTCCGCTGCAAATGATAGATGATGGAGGAAAATTCCGGTTTCCGGGAAAGCAGGTTATTTTTACCAAAGCAAATAATATGGCTACCATCAACATTGAAGCCCGTAAGGCAGATGGCTCTTGCTACATTGAAAACCGTCCGGCGTGCATGTGCAAAACACCACAAGGTAAAATTTTTAATCAGGATTGGTTTAGTCTGGTAGAAGAGATTTAAGCATCTTTGTTTACTATCAGCCGCCTATAGAACCTTTCCACACTTGCATGAAAAAGCTTATTCTGAGTATTTTCCTATCCTTTTTCTTTACTCACCTATTTGCACAGCATACCCCAACCCAGATATACACCAGATACGATAGTTTGCGGGGAACACTTTCACCCATGCGGTCCTGCTACGATGTCTATTATTATGACCTTAATTTACGCGTGAATCCGGCTGAGCAATATATAAAAGGTTATAACACAATCCGCTACCGCACTACTGAAGAGTTTACTAAGATACAGGTTGATTTGTCCAGCAATATGAAAATTAACCGCATTGTGCAGCACAACCAGGAGCTGCCCTTTGAACGGGACAGTAATGCCGTATTTATTAGCTTTCCACAGCTGCAGCCTAAAGGTATTCTGGATTCTATTACCATTCATTACGAAGGCAAACCACTTGTAGCAGCCAATCCGCCTTGGGATGGTGGTTTTACGTGGGAAAAAGATGAAACTGGCAAGGATTGGATTGGTGTATCTTGTGAAGGTATTGGTGCCAGTTTGTGGTGGCCCAATAAAGATCATTTGTCCGAAGAGCCAGATAGTATGCGCATCAGCTGCGAAGTACCGTCTGATTTGATGTGTGTAGCCAACGGTAATTTGCAGAATACTACCAAACTAAATGATGGATTTACCAGATACGATTGGTTAGTGAGTTACCCTATTAATAATTACAATGTTTCGCTGAATATTGCTGATTATGTACACTTTTCAGATACTTATACAGCCAAAGACGGAGAAAAATTAGCTCTGGATTATTATGTATTACGCTATAACCTGGAAGATGCCAAAAGCCATTTTACCCAGGTAAAGCCTATGCTTGAATGTTATGAGAAGTTATTCGGCAAATATCCTTTCTGGAAAGATGGCTATGCCTTAGTGGAAACGCCTTATTTAGGCATGGAACACCAGAGTGCCATTGCTTATGGAAACAATTACCTGCCAGGATATATGGGCATGGATTTATCAGGTACTGGCATTGGTTTGACATTTGACTACTTAATTATTCACGAATCCGGACATGAATACTGGGGAAATAGTGTAAGTGCCCAGGACCATGCCGATATGTGGATTCATGAGTCTTTTTGTACGTATACCGAAGGCTTGTATATTGAATGTATGCAGAATAAAGAGAGTGCTGCTCAATACATTGTAGGGCTCAGGCAGAGTATAGAAAATAAAGAACCTATTATAGCCCCACTTCATGTAAATGCCAGTGGCTCCGGAGATATGTATATGAAAGGGGCAAATGTGCTGCATACCTTGCGGAATGCCATCAATAATGACAAACTTTGGTTTGAGCTGATTTATGGAATTGCACAGGAATTTAAGATGAAGAATACCAACACGGAAGAAATTGTGCAATACATCAATCAGAAAACCGGCAAAAACTACACTTCCTTTTTCGATCAATACCTGCGGCATGCAACTATTCCTACGCTACAATATGCCATAAAAGGAAAAGGTAAAAAAGCTGTGGTGCAATACCGCTGGCTGGTAGATGTGGCAGCATTCACTATGCCAGTGAAAGTAAGCTTTGGAAAAGGGGCTGAAAAGATGATATATCCGACTACTCAGTGGCAAACACTTTCAGCGAATGGCATTGTG
Source organism: Rhodocytophaga aerolata (assembly GCF_030503435.1). Lineage (GTDB taxonomy): Bacteria > Bacteroidota > Bacteroidia > Cytophagales > 172606-1 > Rhodocytophaga > Rhodocytophaga aerolata. The sequence continues at coordinate 662,602 of NZ_JAUKPO010000001.1, read as the reverse complement.
GGAAGTTTTACAGTAGATACCGATTCGTTCTATATTCACACCCAAAAAATAGATGCTGAAAAAATTAAGCCGTAGGTATTTTAATTAGAAGATAAATACTTATATTTGCAATCCTTTTTGGATAGCATACGAAATACAATTATAAATCATGAAAAAAGATATTCACCCAAAATACCACGATGTAGTTTTCTGGGATCAGTCTAGCGATTTTAAGTTTATGACCCGTTCTACGATGACTTCTGCTGATACTATTCAGTGGGAAGACGGCAAAACATATCCAGTAATTAAAATAGAAGTAAGCTCTGCTTCTCATCCTTTTTATACTGGCAAAAATGTATTGTTGGATACTGCAGGACGTGTGGAGAAATTCAACAGACGATATAAAAAATAACGATTTTATATATACACTTTCTAAGCTGCTTCCTAGGAGGCAGCTTTTTTATTGACTTTTATGTTGCAATAAAGGCAGGTAGGGCGCCAGTGGATCTTCTCCATTCCAGCTACCTTCTGTATAAAAGGGCGTAAATCTGGCAAACAATTCTTCTTTGTACCAGCCCAGCTCACGGGTTTTCTGGATTACTTCTGTATGAAAAGGATTTTTGTAGGCAAAGTCCATCATATCTTTTTTACTCCGCCACAAACTGAACGTCGCTTGCTGTACAATCGGTAATTCCCCAATACCTTTAGTAAAAATCAGCCCATCGTGCGTGTGCACCGCTGCTCCTGCTTTAGGCACATATTGCCAGAATCTCCACACATGTTTAGTATGCAAGGTGGCTCTGGTAATAACAGCCAGTAACTCATTTTGGACAACAAAATTTTTATTAATTTGAAAAGGTGCTGCGCCTGACCACTTCCCATGCGCATGTACCGGATGCATATAAATAGTCCATTGTTCATCTGTATTTTTTGTGAACCTATCAAATGCGGCTGATTCATGAAAGAAATTTCTGGCAACTTGAATATTACTCCATACACAAAGTAAACCATAGGTAGAAAAGTCAGGTTTCAGGCTGAAACCGTCGCCGCTGCCAAGCAATTTAAAGAACTGCAAGCCAGGCGACATACCAACCGGCCCCTTAGCCAATTGCATTTGTTGCATGCCCCATATCTTCTTTAAACCTTTGTACTTGAAAAAACTGATGGTAACTACCTGTCTTTCTGTAAGGGAAGTATCAGGAAATAAAGTCATAAATGGCTCTGATTTATAAGAAAGTCTTTTTTAATTGATGCAAGCCATCGTATGTACGCATGCTGCTTTTCAAGAATGGGTAGAAGTTGTAAACCAAAAATTTTCGCCGTAGAGCTTGTTACTAAAGAGCAACAATACGCATAAGCTTTGCTAGCCTCTCTTTTATCGATATCCTAATTTCTGAATGTTAGCCTGTAGAATTTCTGAAGATTTTTTCAAAGCCTTCCTCTCCTCGTCGTTTAACGGATAGTTTTCCAGTACTTTTACGCCCGCGTTAGATAATAAGGCCGGCACACCGGTAGCCAGATTAGTCAATCCGTATTCGCCATTTAGTACGCAGCTTAGTGCATACACCTTTTGTTTATCGTTAATAATGGCTTCCACTATGTCTGCTACGGTAGAGCCAATGCCATAATATGTGGCTTTTTTCTCCTCCACAATTTTATAGCCAGCCTCCCGCACTTCTTTGGTTATATTGGCAATGTATTTTTGCTTAAACGTCGTATAGTTTTGAATAGGAATGCCTTCTACCGTAGCCGCACTAATGGCTGGAAACGACGAATCGCCATGTTCCCCCAGAATAAAAGCCACAATATTGGCCGGGTTTACTTGCATCCGTTCAGATAACATATACCGTAACCGGGCCGTATCCAGGGCCGTGCCGGTACCAAATACCCGGCTGCTGGGCAGGCCAGATTCTTTACAGGCTACATAGGTGAGCACATCTACCGGATTGGTTACCATTAAAATGTATACGCCTACCCCATTGGCCATTACTTTCTTGAGTACTTCTTTAATAATTTTTACATTATTCTCTGCAGCCGCATGTCTGTCTTCACCTGATTTCTGCGATGCACCACTGGTGATTACAATGATGTCGTTTTCCCTGATTTCCGAATAGTCGCCAGTACGTATCTGGATGCCGGAAGTAAACGCCGAGGCATGATTCATATCTACCACATGCCCATGCGCCAGTTCGTGGTGTACATCTATCAGTACAATTTCGCGGGCTACTTCCCGGGTAAGTAAGGTATAGGCGGCAGTAGAGCCCACCATGCCAGCTCCAATCACAAATACTTGCTGGTGCGGGATAGGATTAATTTTCATGTCTTGGTTCTTTGGTTTACTAGCACATACGCACAAAAAGCAAAAACAGCAGGCTACCTGGTAAAATAATTTCTGCCAGGTTATTTATTCCTTGTTTCCTGCTTGCGCATGGGCATGGCATCTATCGTGCTAAAGAGCTGATCGGTATCCATAGGTGTTTGAGAGCGAAGTTTTTCTCCGCCATCTTTGCCAAGTAAAATGGAGTAAAACCCACTTTGCCGGATATTGAATGTGTTTGCCAGGTAATCTTTATCGCTTGCTGAAATCGTGTTTAGAGGAAGATAGATCACTTCCATATCCCGGTCTTGTGTGCCGGAAGCTTGTTTGTTCAGCATCTCTTGCTGCTTACGTAACTGTTCATCGGTAGATGAGGGAGCCACCACCAGCAATACTCTTTTTTTCCAGGTGTATCGAGTAAGCTTTTCTTTTAATGAACCATCGGACTGGGCTTGTGAAGAGTGCATAGTCAATAAAATTGCTAAAGAGGTGAAAACAATAAAAGTCAAAATACGGTATGTGGTATACTGATGTAGCCGAAACATATTCTTCTTGGTTAGGTAATACATTGGTAACTATTCAAGCATATATTTTGTTATTTTTGTCGGATTAAAGAGGATTACCTTTGAAAATAAATGACTTTATAAAGCTGTATCAGGACGACAGCTTTCTGAAAACTATTGCCGGAAAAACAACCAGTCTTGCTAATGGGCAGCCGGCTCAGGTGCAGGTAAAAGGCCTTATCGGTAGCCTGGATGCCGTATTAGGAGCGGTATTATATCATAACCAGCCAAAACCCCACTTATATATTCTGCATGATAGGGAAGAAGCCGCCTATTTTCAGAACGATCTGCAAAATCTGATGGGAGATAAGGAAGTGTTGTTTTTTCCTACTTCGTATAAGCGGGCGTATCAGTTTGAAGAAACAGAAAATGCCAATGTGTTGCGCAGGGCAGAGGTATTAAACCTGATGAATCAGAGCAATAAGCACGAATTAATTATTACCTATCCGGAAGCCTTAACGGAGAAAGTAATCAATAAGCGGTCGTTGCGGGAAAATACGTTTACTGCCAAAATAGGAGATAAGCTGGATACCGGATTTGTGAGTGAGTTTCTGGTGGGATACGATTTCGATAAAACTGATTTTGTGTACGAGCCGGGGCAGTTCTCCATCCGTGGAGGTATTATAGATGTGTACTCGTATGCACACGATTTACCTTACCGCATAGAGTTATTTGGCGATGAAATAGAAAGCATCCGGACCTTTGATCCCAATACGCAATTATCGGTAGAATCGGTAACCGAAGTTTCCTTAATACCAGATGTGCAAACCAAGCTGTTGCAAGAAACCCGTGAATCGTTTCTGGATTTTTTGCCCGATGATACACTCATTTTTGTAAAAGATGTTGAGCATACCTTAGAATCTATTCAGAAGTATTATGAAAAAGCCGAGCAGAGTTTTCAACTGATTTTGCAGGAAAGTGGGAATACCAAAGTTGTCGCGAAGCCAGAAGAACTTTTTGAAACCAGACGCAGCTTCCTAAATCAGCTGAAAAGCAAAGATGTAGTGGAGTTCGGAAAGCGGTTTTATTTCAAAACAGAGAATAAATTCACGTATCAGGCAAGTCCGCAACCTTCTTTCAATAAAGATTTTAAACTGCTCATCGAAAACCTGCACGACAATCAGTCGCACAACATTACCAATATAATTGCAGCAGATTCACCTAAGCAGATGGAACGGCTGCGGACTATTTTTGATGAACTAGATCCATTCGTTAAGTTTCAGCCGCTGAATATATCTTTCCGCGAAGGGTTTATAGATAAACAGTTGCAGCTGGCTTGCTACACAGATCACCAGATATTTGAACGCTTTCATAAATACCGCACCAAAGAGAAGTTTTCTAAATCTAAAGCACTTACATTAAAGGAACTTCGCTCGTTGCAGCCTGGCGATTATGTAACCCATGTAGATTATGGTATTGGCCGCTTTGCCGGATTAGAGAAAGTAGAAGTAAATGGACGCGAACAAGAAACCATTCGCCTGGTGTACCGGGATGATGATTTGTTATATGTAAGCATTCATGCGCTGCATAAAATAGCTAAATATACCGGCAAAGAGGGAGCTCCTCCAGTGATGAGTAAACTGGGCTCACAAGACTGGGAGAATAAGAAAGCCAGGGCTAAGAAACAGGTAAAAGATATAGCCAAGGAATTAATAGAATTATATGCCAAACGCCGGGCAGCTCCGGGATATGCCTTTAGCCGGGATAATTTTATGCAAGCAGAGCTGGAATCTTCTTTTATTTATGAAGATACGCCAGATCAGGCCAAGGCTACTACCGATGTAAAAGCAGATATGGAGCAATCGCATCCAATGGATAGATTAGTGTGCGGGGATGTAGGTTTTGGAAAAACTGAAGTGGCAATCCGGGCTGCTTTTAAAGCAGTGTGTGACAATAAACAAGTGGCTGTATTGGTGCCAACTACCGTACTAGCCATTCAACATTACAAGACATTTAAGGAAAGGCTGGAAAAATTTCCGGTAAAAGTAGAATACATTAACCGGTTTAAAACACCACAGCAGGTAAAAGAAACACTAAAACGGGTAGAAAGTGGGGAAACCAGTATTCTGATTGGCACCCACCGGATTGTAAGCAAGGATATTAAGTTCAAAGACCTGGGGCTGATGATTATTGATGAGGAGCAGAAGTTTGGTGTAAAAACCAAAGAGAAGCTGAAGGAAATGCGCCTGAATGTTGATGCCTTAACCCTTACGGCTACGCCTATTCCCCGTACTTTACATTTCTCGCTGATGGGGGCCCGCGATTTATCTATTATTGCTACACCGCCACCTAACCGCCAGCCTGTAACTACGGAATTGCATATATTTAACGAGGTATTAATCCGGGATGCAATAAGTTTTGAATTGCGCAGAGGGGGGCAAGTATTCTTTGTGCATAACCGGGTAGGGGATATTGAAGAAATTGGCAGCATTATTCTGCGCCTGGTGCCAGATGCCAAAATTGGTGTAGCCCACGGCCAGATGGATGGCGACCGGCTGGAAAAAACGATGCTGAAGTTTATAGACGGTGAGTTTGATATTCTGGTTTCTACCAACATTATTGAATCGGGTCTGGATATTCCCAATGCCAATACCATTATTATCAACCAGGCGCATATGTTTGGGTTGTCGGACTTACATCAGATGCGGGGCCGGGTAGGACGGTCTAACCGGAAGGCATTCTGTTATCTGCTGACGCCGGCCATTTCTGCTATGACAACAGATGCCCGTAAAAGACTCAGTACCTTGGAGGAGTTCTCAGAACTGGGCGATGGCTTTAAAGTAGCCATGCGTGACCTAGATATCCGGGGTGCCGGAAATTTACTGGGTGCCGAGCAAAGCGGGTTTATCTCTGACCTTGGTTTTGAAATGTACCACGACATATTAGATAAAGCTGTACAAGAGCTAAAAGAATCAGAATTTAGGGATCTGTTTGTAAAGGAACTACCTTCTGTAAAAGAACTAGTAACTGATTGTGTCATAGAGACAGACTTACAGCTGCTAATCCCAGAAAAGTATGTGTCCAGTATTTCTGAAAGGCTAAGTTTGTATGCACAGCTGGATAACATTAAAGATGAAGAAGGACTAAAGAAGTTCCAGGCCACTATTACCGACCGTTTTGGCCCTATGCCTGAGGAAGTAAAAGACTTAGTAGAAACTGTGCAACTGCGTTGGGTGGCTGAGAAAATAGGCCTGGAGAAACTGATCATTAAAAACGACACATTGAAAGGATATTTTATGTCTCCGGATAATGAAGCCTATTATAAGTCGGACAAATTTGGGCGGGTGTTGCAATACTTGCAAAAGAACCCTAAAAAGGCAAGATTAAAGGAAGTAAAAAGCAAATTGATTGTCATTTTTGAAAATATCAAAACCATTCAGCAGGCGAAACAGGAATTGTCAGCGATAGATGTTTAAAATATTCCGTATTAAATCACCTGATATTCCCCCTTTTCATCTATTCTTCCGTATCTACCATCAAGCATTAAAACTACTATTAGAAGGCTAGCAGGTTAATAAGCCTGAAAGACTTCTGATAGTAGACTATGAACCATTGATTATTACCTAAGGAATGCCTTTACCAAAATTTATAGAAGAGAATAAGAAGTCGTTGCTCTATACTTCCCTAATGGGTGTAATGGCCATTATTGTGAGTTCTGTTGTCACTTTTTATGCAGCCAGGTATGAAGCAGAAATACAAAATTTTGAGTGGTATCACTGGTTTCTGTTTTACGTTGCTACCAGCTTTACAATGGCTTTTGCCATGACGCCTACAACTTTTATTGCCCTGCTTAGTGGCTACTTTCTAGGATGGAGTTCTTTGCCGGGTGTTTGCATCTCATACTTATTGGCTTCCTATATAGGTTATCAGGCAGCATCCTTTATAGATAATGGGAAGTTTATGCAAACCATCAGTGAGAAGAAGGGAGTAAAAGAATGGATAGATCGCCTGAAATCGAACCAATGGAGTATTATTGTATTAGCCCGCTTATCGCCTATTCTGCCTTTTGCCATTATGAATGTGGTTTTGTCTATTGTAAAAACAGACCTCAAAAAGTTTATTATTTGCAGCTTTGTAGGCATGTTTCCGCGTACAGTTATGACCATTTGGGTAGGAACACAAGCCAGTGCTTTCCGGAATCTGATGGAAGAGAACCACGAGAATCAGTATATGCGACTTGCCATGATTGTGCTGATTGTAATTTCGTTTGCTGGGCTATTTTACTATGGCATAAAAGCATTCCGGAAAACAGTGGAGCAGCGGACATATTAAAAACTCACTTTTCTGCTTTTTCAGGAATTCCATACTTGGCATAATACGCAGCTACTTCTTCCAGTAATTGATTATGCCCGGTTTCCAGCAGGATTAGCCGGTGTTTGGGAAGTTTACTCAACAATACCTCCATATTCTTTTTTGTGATAATGCGATCATATATTCCCAGAAACATAGTTACCGGTATTTGATAAGCAGTAAGCAGCGAGGCAATATGTGTCATGTTAAACGTTAACTCCCGGAACACCATCCAGGAATAATATACCCGCAGCCGCTTCTGACGCGTATTCATCTGATGCTGGGCGAAACGGACAACGCCTTTGTCCACCAAATGCAATTTTCTAAAGGTGTGAGCTAATGTTTGAAAATAGGTAGGAGAGATGGCAACCTTACGAAAATGGTTTTTCGTCCAGCCGGGATAAGTGGCTAAGTTATACCAGAAACTGGTTTTTACACCATCCGGAGCAATTAATATAAGTTCATCTATTTGCTGGGGGAATTGCTCGAGAAGGGCCAATACCCATTTGCCACCCATACTAAAACCCATAACAGAGAAGCGGTCTATTTGCTTCTCTTGTAAGAATGTTTGCATCAGCTTACCAAGAAATTCTTTAGTGAGCGGATGGTCTTTTAGGTGCCAGATACTTTTGCCATGAAAAAACAGATCAAATGCATAAACAGTATAATGCCCTGATAGTTGTTCAGCCATATGCCGGTAATGCAAATTACTTTGGCCATATCCATGAAATGCAAGCAGTATTTTATTGCCTGTGCCTATACAACTGTAGTGCAGGTGTGCCCCTCTGTAAGAAAACGTGTGTTCCAGCCTGTGCATGTAGATGTAGCTATTCGAATCGAAGCAAGATCAGCGTACTTTCTACTGGAACACTTCCAGCCGGGCCTGGAGTTCAATATCTACCAACGCATATACCTGTGCTATTTGGGCAAGTAAGGTGCTTATTTCCAGAATATTGCTTTCTTGAATAGCGTACGTCTCCAGTTGAACAATTACCGGTTGTAGCTGCGTAATGCCCATCATCGCGATGGTGGCCTTTAGTTTATGCGCCATATACCGGATAGTAGCCCATTCCGGGGGGGTACACTGGCAGGCCTGTTGCAAGGTATCTATAAATCCCGGGGTTTGCCGGATAAAAATCCGGATCATTTCCTGCATAAACTTTTTATCACTGGCTGAAATCTCTTCCAGATAGTCCAGATTTACCAGATCTGTATGCTCTCTGGCAGGTTCCGGCAACCCATTATACGCTACCGGTTTATGACAAGCATATTGCCTGATTTTATTGTACAACTCCTGTGGATCAAAAGGTTTGGTAAGGTAATCATTCATGCCCACTTCCATCACATTCTTGCGGATATCCAATAAGGCAGAGGCGGTAAGGGCCAGAATGGGTGTATTATTCAGATGGGGCATATTACTCCGGATAAACCGGCTGGTGGCATAACCGTCCATCTGAGGCATTTGTAAGTCCATCAGTATAAGATGGTAACTCTGCTTCTCCAGAACATTTATGGCTTCCAGCCCATTTTCTGCTATATCTAAGGTAGCTCCCCATCTTTTCAGGAATTTACTAGCTACCAGCTGATTCATTTTATTGTCCTCTACGAGTAATATATGGATGCCTTCCAGGTTATCGGCCGGTTGCCGGGTAAAATTTTTATTGGTTGTTTCTGCCAGCTGGTGGGCTAAGCCAAAACTCAACCTAACAATAAATTCACTGCCTACGCCTGGTTTGCTGCGTACATAAATTTTCCCGCCCTGTAACTCTACCAGGCGTTTGGTAATGGTAAGCCCCAGGCCCGTGCCTCCGAACTTGCGGGTAGTTTCGCTGCTTGCTTGCGTAAAACTCTCAAATATGGTAGACAGTTTATCTTCGGGTATGCCGATTCCGGTATCGAGAACTGTAAACTCCAGGGTTATTTTATCTCTTGCCTGGCTGCTGACTTTTGTAGTAACTTTTACAAATCCGGCATCTGTAAACTTTACCGCATTGCTTACTAAGTTCAGTAAAATCTGATTGAGCCTTACCGGATCTCCTACCAGCAGAGTAGGCATATCGTTAGCTACGTGAAACTGTAATTGAATATTCTTTTCAGCAGCTTTGAAGTTCAACGTCTGGAAAATGCCTTTGTAAATGTTTCTCAGGTCAAAATCAATATTTTCAAACGATACCTTGCCAGATTCTATTTTAGAAAAATCCAGAATGTCGTTGATGATGAACATCAGGTTGTCGGCAGAATACTTAATAGCATTCAACTGTTCTATTTGTTCAGGCAGCGGATTTTCGTCTAGCAGCAGGTGGGTTAATCCAATTACGGCATTCAGTGGAGTACGTATTTCGTGGCTCATCACCGACAAAAACTGTTCTTTTGCCCGCATAGACCGTTCTGCTTCCTGCTTGGCATAAATCAGCTCTTCTTCTACCCGTTTACGTTCGGTAATATCCCGTGCCACTGTCTGGAAGCCTTTTATCTGTTTGCCTTCCATAAACATATGCACATTCTGGCCTACCCATTTTACTTCTCCTGTACGGGTTATGCCTTTGAATTCAATATAGGTATCGGTAATTTTCTCTTCCGATTGTTTTTTGTAAAAGGCCTGTAATACCGGAATATACTCAGGTGTAACAAACTCAATGTAGTGCTTCCCAATCAGTTCTTCTTCGGTATACCCTAATACATGGCAGGTTACCGGATTGGCATACACAAAATAGCCTTTAGGATCGCAGTTGTAAATCATGTCGGTGGCATGTTCTACCAGTCTGCGGTATTTCATTTCGCTGGTTTTTAATAGTTCCAGCATCCGCTTTTGCTCGGTAATATCTTGGGAAACAACCAGCACTTGCACCCGGCCATCTTGCAAATACAGTGGTTTTTTGATGGTATAAAACCATAAGGTTTCCCCAGTAGGTTTGGTAAAAGGTTCTTCCAGGCGTATAGTAATGCCTTTTTCTATTACTTGCTTATCTGCCTGATTAAAAATAGCATTTTCCGCAGCATTGCTGTGAGCTACGGCATTGTTCATTTTGGTAAGTTCTTCTTTAGACATCCCGAACAAATCGGCGGTAGCCTGATTGACCAGCATAAAATTTCCCTGTGTATCTTTTACAAAGATCAGGTTGGGCCCAGTGTCTAAAACCTGCCTGATAAAGCTCTCCTGCACACGCAGTTCTTCCTCTGCCTTTGCCCGGTCTGTAATATCCAGCGAGTAGCCTAGCAGGAGGGGAGTATCGATATCATTTGTCTGAATAATGGTTTTGCCAGATAGCAAGTGAGCAACTTTGCCATTATAGGTTACTTTCTCTTCTTGTACGGTAAGTTTCCTGCGCTGCCATACCTGGTAGTCTTCTTCAGCCCAGCGGCTGGCAGTTTGTGCATCCAGTATATCAAAATCTGTTTTGCCAAGTACCTCTACCGGCTTACGGCCTAAGGATACACTAAAATGGTAATTTATAAATACATATCTGCCGCTGTTATCCTTAATGTATACATTAATGGGCAGGGTGTTTAGAATATTATTGAGAAGTATTTTCTGGGCATGTATTTCTTGTTCATAGGCTTTGCGCTGAGATATATCCCGGAATGCCGCTACTTTTACTTTCCGCCCTTTGTAAAAATGTTTTTTAGAGAGCACTTCAATATGTAAAGGTGTACCATCTTTCCGGAGAATAATGGCTTCATAGGGGTCTCCATGGGTATTTGCATGCTCGGAAATTAGCATGTCGTGCAGGCCGGAAGGAACCAGTTCGAAAAGAGATTTTCCCAGTACTTCTTCAGCCGTGTACTGCATCATTTGCAGGCCAGGCTGGTTTATTTCCAGAATTACACCATCTATATGTACAACTATACCTTCAAAAGCAGCCTCAAACAACGTGCGATAGCGGTCTTCACTTTCTTTTAGCTCAATTTCGGCTTTTTTCTGCTCTGTTATATCCCGCCCAATACCCATAATCTCTATCAACTTCCCCTGCTCATCGAAAAAAGCTTTGTCTGTCCACTGGTGCCACCGGATAAGGCCGTTATCCATAATTACCCGGTGTTCGCTGTGGATAATAGGATTTTGCGGCGAAAACTGGCTGTATAGTTTTTGAATTTCTACCAGTTCTTCCCCGGGAATAATAGGCATAAAGTTGCTGCCGATTAAAGCCTGGCGTTTTTTACCAAAATAGCGGCAATAAGCTTCATTTACATAGGTAAGTGTACCATCCGGCAGAAAACGGCAGACGAACTCTGTCTGATCGTCGAGCATGGCCTTAAATAGTAACGAACTTTCTATGCCAGTCTGGTCACTGGAGCGGAGGGTGCCATTGAGTGATTTGTGGTGCAGCACATGATCTGTTTCAGAGACCCGGTACGTTTTATCAATAGCTTGTAGTAGTTTCTGAAGCTTGGTGTCTATAGGGTAAGAGGCACCCAAATACTGTTTAATCTGGTAACTAAGCAGATCACTGAAATCTTCCATGGCTGTTTATCAAAAGCTGGTTGTGAAACGTGTTCACATATTATCTCTAAAGTAAAAACAATTTATACTTTTTCAAAATATCTCACCTGTATAAATTTAATTATCAGGTAATTTCAACTGTTTTTAGCTACTAATCTGAAAGATAATAGTTTCCGTGTTTTGTGCTTAATAGAGCTTGCCGTCAACAAACGAATTAGGTATAATTTACTTTTAATAACATAGATTCCAGGGTAAGGCCAGGGCCAAAAGCACAGCTTAGTATGTTTTTTTCAGCATCGGCTTTTTGCAGATCGTTCCATAAAGCTTTTAGCACAAACAAGATGGTAGGCGACGACATATTGCCATATTCTTTTAAGGTCTGGTAGGCATAGCGGTTGTCGTCTTTCTGCATTCCCAGTTGCTCTTCTATTACTTCCAGAATCCTCTTACCACCCGGATGAATAGCAAATAAATGAATATCGTTTATGTTTAGTTTTAAGTGTTCTAGTAATTTATCGGTTAGTTTCCGGATGCCCTTCTTTACCATGTCCGGGATGTAAGAAGACAGGCGCATTTCAAAACCGAAATTTCCAATATGCCAGGCCATATCTGATTTACCATCGAAAAGTAGGTCGCAGTAGGCAGACTCAATACTGATAGAGCACGAGGAGCGGGGTTGTGCTTCCATAATTACAGCGGCTGCCCCGTCGGCAAATAAGGCATTGGCAAGGATGTGGTCTTCGGTTTTTTCTTTCTGGAAATGAATCGTGCAGAGTTCCACACAAACCACCAGTACTTTAGCCAGCGGCTCAGATCTGCAGATGGCATCGGCAGCTTTTAAGGCATTAAACGCTCCATAGCACCCCATAAAATTGATTGCTGTACGTTTGATGTTGGTAGACAGTTCAAATTCTTCCACCAGTTCGATATCAATTCCGGGGGCGTACATGCCCGTACAACTAACGGTGATGAGGTGGGTAACATCTTTTATTCTAAAATCCTGATAGGCAAACAGGCAATTATTTACAGCCTGGATACATAGGGGCAGGGCATGTTCGCGGTATAGGCGCATCCGTTGCTCAATCATTGGAAAAGGTTCCAGATCGGGGGTGTTGCTGTAAAATTCAAAAACGCCAGTATGTTTACTATAATCGGCCAGAACGCTGTACCGGTAATCTATTCCTGTGGAACGGTATAGGGCACTGAGTTTTCTCTTTTCTTGACTATTCATTTGGGTTGCTTCTGCCATAAAATCGGCAATCTGCATTTGGGGTATTTTATAAGACGGGTTAGCAATTCCAATAGCTGATATGTAGCTCTTCATTTCAATTGTTCTAGGTACAGGTTTTATACGGAAAAAAAATAACAACTGACAATTGTACAAAATGATTAAGCCATTCTAGTAACCTTGCCCGACGATTGTATACGTAATTAACTGTATGGATAGGTTTTGTGTTTACAAATATTTATTTTGGAGGAGAAATAACCAACTAGCCCAGTTGAGATGTACGTTAGGGAAGTAGGTTTTTCTGAACTATAAAAGTTTGATGGTAAGTCTATTGTAAGCTACTTGTAAAGGAACCGGAATCTGTGCCCAAAACACAATTTTACAGGCAATTAAGCCCTCAGGTGCACCGCACCTACGGAATCAGCCGTTCGACACTGCTGCATTTGCGGGTGCCTTTCTCTTTCTTTTTACTACCTGTGTTTCTGTTTGCCTGGAGTATATCACCTGATCCCGAGCCTTGGCGGGTTGTGATGGTGTTTGTTATTCTACATTTTCTGCTGTATCCGGCCAGTAATGGTTACAATAGTTATTTTGATAAAGATGAGGATAGCATAGGAGGTCTGGAAAAGCCTCCGCCAGTAAGCAAAGAACTATTGTATGTTTCCCTGCTGTTAGATGCTGTTGCCTTATTGTTGGGAATTGTTCTGGGCTGGTGGTTTGTAGTAGGCTTATTTATATATGGAGGTGTTTCCAAGGCTTATAGTGACGACCGGGTCAGGCTGAAAAAGTATCCGCTCGTCAGCTGGTTCATTGCCGGATTTTTCCAGGGAGCTTTTACCTTTGTTATAGCCTATCAGGCGATGAATAATTCTTCTTTGCAAGAAACTTTACAGCCAGTAGTGATTTATGCAGCCTTCCTCACTACTTTCATACTTATGGGTTCTTACCCCATGACGCAGGTTTATCAGCATGCCGAAGATGCCCGCCGGGGAGACTTAACGCTTAGCCGCCTGTTGGGTATCCGGGGTACTTTTATCTTTACAACCATTGTATTTTTAACTGCCGTTGCAGGCTATTTTTTGTACTTCACCAGCTATTTTACAGTGAATTATTTCTGGTTGTATGTACTATGTTTAAGTCCGGGGTTAGTGTTTTTCCTGTGGTGGTTTTATAAAGTGCTTCAGTCAGAGAGTGCGGTAAACTTCCGGTCTACCATGCGGCTCAACTTTCTTACGGCTACTGGCATGAATATTTTCTTCCTGTTGCTCTGGTTTGTTATCCATAGCTAAAATTCCGCAGTTTATGATGAGAATGTACAGGAGGAAGCTCTGGCTGAGTAATTTCGCCTAACCAATCGTAAGTAATTCGTACTTTTCTGATGAGTATTGTCTATAGACTATAGGCTATGAATTAATGCATCCGGTCGCCACGCACCTCCAGATGCTGAATAATATCTGCTTCGGCTTCTAATAACTCTTGCCACCGCTGCTTTACTTCTTCCTCTGGCATGTATTCTTTAGCCAGTTCCAGAAAGGTAGTATAGTGTCCGGCTTCCGAAACCATGAGTTCATAATAAAATTTCTTCAAGGAATCGTCAGCAATGTGTTCTGATAGTAGTTTAAAACGCTCGCAGCTACGGGCTTCAATTAACGCGCTAATCAGGAGTTTATCCATCAGTTGCCGGTTAATATGGCCGCCTTTGCGTTCCAGTTTATTCAATTTTACTGCATATTCGTCGGCACGTTTGTGGCTCAGGCGAAATCCCCGTTTTCTGAGTTCTTCCAGTACCCGTTCAAAATGGCTCCACTCTTCGGCTACTATCTCTGTAAGTACGTCTACCATTTTGGTTCTTTCCGGAAACTGTACAATCAGCGAAATAGCATTAGAGGCAGCTTTCTGCTCACAATAGGCATGGTCAATGAGAATTTCTTCTATATTTTTCTGGGCTATATTCACCCATCTGGGGTCGGTCGGAAGTTTTAAGCCAAGCATTAGAAAATTAGAAAATTAGGTTTACCTACTTTACACTTATGTTATTTGAAGAATAGAGTTTTTACTAATCGAATAACTGCCAACTAGCACCCAGGGCAAGGGTACGGGGTAAGCCAGTAAAATAAGGAGCTACAAAATACCCCGGATTAGGTAGCCCCTGGTTTGCATGGGCAAATTTAACAAAAAGCCGGACACGGTTAATGCGGATATTAGCAAACAGGTCGGCTACCAGATACGCATCGGCTACAAAATCATCTAAGTCATCTGGTAAGTGATATTGTCCAATAGCAGGCATATACCCATACGGAGTGTAAGTAGATTTATAATGCATATCTACCCCAAACTGAGCATCCAGTACTTTAAATACCCTGTTTTGGTAATACAAGCGGAAATTACCAAACCATTCAGGTATCCGTAGCACATTGGGTCCGGTAATTTTGGTATAAACCACCTGGTTAACGGTATGAATATTTTTCCAGTTGAAATTCAGGTTCAAGCCACCTGTAAGAATCTGGATAGCTCTGCCTTCCTGCCGTGGCTGCACCGACGAATCGTAATAGATATAATTATCCAGATTGGTGAAGGTGGCAAAAGGAGCAAAATGTAATTGCCCTACATTTATCGTTAAGTAGGCATACGTATTATCTGATAATGTAGGGCGGAAATCGTTATTCCAGATAAAATGATTGTTTTCTATCCGTTGTTGAATCAGGGTGGGAGAGTAATACATCCGGTTATGCCCAATTCGCCAATACCGCGTCTGGTATTCGGCGCTGAGGCGGTAATCGCGGAATAGCAAATATTCAGCCTCGGCATGTAGCCTGGCACTATCGCTGAAGTTGTAATTGATCCAGCCACCCAGAAATTGCTCGCCAGCTACCTTTTTTTCCAGATACGCAGGCTTATACTGAATGCGGTAATCCCTGCGCCTGGCATAAAACCGGTAATCTAACTTATCCAGACTACCTTTGATACCAGCCTGATTTTCATACAGCATATACCGGATAGATAAATCAGTAGTGTCTTTGAAATATACCTCCGGATAAAACTGATGGGATTGGAAACTGCCTCGTTGATTA
The DNA here is from genome assembly GCF_030503435.1 of Rhodocytophaga aerolata. GTDB lineage: Bacteria > Bacteroidota > Bacteroidia > Cytophagales > 172606-1 > Rhodocytophaga > Rhodocytophaga aerolata. The sequence continues at coordinate 646,713 of NZ_JAUKPO010000001.1, read as the reverse complement.
GGTTGAGGAGTGGTACTTAAGTCAAACAGTTGATTGTCCCGGTAATCATACGTTCTGCGCTGAATGTCTAGTATATGGTACAGATGAAAACCTCTGGCAAAGGCATACTGGTGATATATATGGAAATTATTCCTAAAATCCTTAGACCTAACCTGATGTAACTTTTGCTGTTCATCTCGGTAGTTGAATAAACTATCAATTGTATCATCTCCCTCTTCTACTATCCCTCCCTGGTCTTTCATTTCATGGTTCACGTGGGAGAAATGGCCTACTACCTGGTAGGTACTGTCTTTGGTAAAATACCGGGTATGAAAAACAAAGGCGTGGTGGTCGGTCTGCCGGTCCTCTCCATAATTTAATATGCCAAACTGCCGGGGCGATGTCAGGCGCAGGTAGTTAATGCCTGCATTCCAGTTTGGTAAAATATTCCGGCTGAAATCTACATTAAACAAAGCCTGCTGCAATCCACCCTGCACATAATACAAGTTTGTATAAGGAGACTTTGTATCGTAATAACGGACATCTTCCGGACTGTACATATACTTATCGTATACATCTATGCCCAGATAGGTGCCTATTTGTGGGGGAGGACTATAAAATACCGGACGTAAAGGCGTTCCCAGGTTACCTAGATCCGTGTAGCGGTTGCCAAAGCGGTTTACAAAGTTGTAATTATGAAAATTATCAATCAGGGTATCTACCCGGTAGGTGGTTTTTCTGTTAGCCAGCAGATCTTTTTCCAGTATATATTTGGTAGTGGAAGGGCCATACAGCACTTTGGTAGAGTCGTCCAGGATTTGTGCACAAGCCAGGTAAGGCAACAATAGTAACAGAAGGCCTGCAATGCTTAATTTCTTCAAAATCACGTGTAAAGTTAGTAATTAGTTTTTTTGTGGGTTATGGCTTGCCACAAATTTTTATAGAAGGCATCCTCTTCGCCAAACAAAAAACGTACCTCAATCGGAAGAAAGTAAAAAGGTAAGGGTTCTACCAGATCAGCAAAAGGGGCTTGCATCAATTTTACATAATCTTTTTCGGTAGTAAGAATAACATCTGCCCCATACTGTTCCAGGTTTTTCTGCATATGTACTATGTCCTGCCGCGTATAGGTATGGTGATCGTTGAAATCAAGATGATGCACCAGCTGGTAATGAGACCGTACATACTGCTCCAGCGGGGCAGAATTAGCCAAGCCGGATACCAATAAAACTTTTGCATTGAACACAGCAGATGGATGATAGGGAACAGGTTGGCCGTAATCTATACTAGTAAAGTAAACAGGCGTTTCTGTCTGGCTATATTTCCGGATTTGAGTAATAATAGTTTCACGTTCAGCTGTACGTATATCAGCCGGACATTTGCTCACAATAATTACATCAGCCCGTTTAGCGCCTTGGCGGCTTTCGCGTAGCCTGCCTGCCGGCAATACAAAATCTTTATAAAAAGGCCTATGATAATCGGATAACAAAATAGAATAAGCAGGCTTAATAGCCCGGTGCTGAAAAGCATCATCTAGCAAAATAAGTTCTATCTGTGGATATTTCCGGAGGAGCTGCTCAACTGCCGGAACTCTTTTTTCACCTACCGTTACTTTTATCTGGCTACTGAATTTTTGGTAAAACTGCATAGGTTCATCTCCGATAGTAGCCGCACTGGCCTGCTTGTCGGCTATGATAAATCCTGTGGTTTGCCGTCCATAACCGCGGCTTAGCGTAGCCAATTGCTTGTGGTCTTTCAGCAGCCGGATCAGGTATTCTACATGAGGGGTTTTGCCAGTGCCGCCTACCGTCAGGTTGCCTACGGAAATCACCGGCAGAGGAAAAGAAACATGTTGTTTATAGCCATTCTCATACAACCAGTTACGGAAGCTGGTAATCCATTGATATACTACCGCAAAAGGGAACAGGAGAATCTGGAGTATAGACATGAATTTGAAAATGTGAAAATGTGAGAATTTGGAAATTATTTCCAACTTTACATTTCCATACGTTAATGTTCAAAAGTACTTATTTTCATTTGAACACTTTCAGATTTCCAAATTTTCAACTTATTCTCCATGTCCAGAATATTAACCGGTATACAAAGCTCAGGAAGACCACATTTGGGAAATATATTAGGCGCCATACAACCGGCTATTACCTTATCGCAGCAAGCCAATAACGAATCGTTCTTTTTTATTGCCGATCTACATTCCCTAACTACCATAAAAGATGCGCAGACCAGGGTACATAATGTAAATGCGGTAGCAGCAGCATGGCTAGCTTTTGGTTTTGATACCACAAAGAATTTATTGTACCGGCAATCCAGAATTCCGGAAGTTTGCGAACTGGCCTGGTATCTTAACTGCTTTGCACCCTACCCGATGCTGGCTAACGCCCACTCGTTCAAAGACAAATCAGACCGCTTGTCGGATGTGAATGCAGGCGTATTTACTTACCCAGTACTGATGACTGCCGATATTCTGCTATATGACGCCCATTATGTACCAGTAGGCAAAGATCAGCAGCAACACCTAGAAATTGCCAGAGACATTGCCAATACCGTTAACCGCCAATATGGTGAAGTATTTGTAGTGCCGGAAGCCAAAATAGATGAGTCCGTTATGACTATTCCTGGTATAGATGGCCAGAAAATGAGTAAGTCGTATGGAAATACCATTGATATTTTCCTGCCTGAAAAACAACTCCGCAAAGTAGTAATGTCTATTGTAACCGATAGTACCCCTTTGGAAGAGCCTAAAAACCCGGATGTGGATACTATTTATAAAATATATTCTTTGGTAGCTACCCGGGAGGAAACAGAAGCCCTGCGGCAAAAGTACCTCGGTGGAAATTATGGCTACGGCCATGCTAAACAAGAGCTGTATGAATTATTGCTGAAGAAATATGCCAGGCAGCGGGAGATTTTTGACTATTACATGAACAACCTGCCGGAACTGGATAAGCGGCTACAAGAAGGAGAAGACAAAGCCAGAGTAATTGCCCGTGAGGTGCTTAACCGGGTAAGAAAACAACTGGGCTATTTATAAAGTAACTACTTCCCTTAACTATTGCATAACATAATTGATTTTTAAGCCGGAAACCCGTCAAAGAAAATGATGATTAAGTTTCCGGCTTTTATTTATTATAACATTTCAGCAAATAAAGATTCAACCTGAGTGCCAGTTATCCGTGAAATAGTAGTAAATTAATAGGTAGTTTACTGACATTTCTCTATGAAAAAGTTCCTCATTCTTTTTCCGGTATTAGTGCTGATGGCAGCCATTGCCTATTTCATGATATACAAACAAATGCCTCAGTATGCATTGCAGCAAGTAGAAAAAGCCACCGTCGAGCGAAACCAGGCATTGTTTGAGAAATATGTAGATGTACCAGCCTTGTCGGAAAGTCTGGCCAAACAATTTGTATCCTATGCTTCCCACAATAAAGACGCTGAAATTGCCGGCCGGGACCCTGAAAAAATTGCCCGGAAATATTCACCTGAACTCACTAACGCTTTTAAAACCATTGTGACAGACTATATCCAACATGGAAAATATCAGGTAGGCACCAATGTATCAAATACCTATAGTTCTCCGGAAGCCATGCTGATGCAGCTTCAAGATTATATAGTGAACCGCCTGGAATTTGCCGGATTCAGCACTGTACTAATCAGAGATGGGTATGCCGATGTAACAGCCGATTTCTTTGATGCATCCCAGGCTACGCACCGGCTGGAGATGAAACTAGCCGATAAAGGAAAACACTGGCAGATTGTGGAAGTAAACAACCTGGATGAATTCTTAAAAAGCATTGAATCGCTATAGTAACGGCGTTCATGGAATATATCTACAGGAAGCAAACCATTTGCTCACCCGCCGTGTTACTTATCTGATGTATACGGCAATCCGATAGCAGGACTGTATCGTATGTATTTTCATATATTCTGTGTGTACTATACCTTTAACAGACCAACAAGATGCGTATACTACTTTTATTTTTCCTGTTCCTGGGAGGAGGGTTTATTGCCTCCTGTGCACAGCAAACCAAAACCAAACAAGAAAGATTTTCTATGCAACCACAAAGCATTCCCACACAAACCGTTTCTGACACCACCAAAACACCACAGCTGGCTACTTTTGGCGCAGGCTGCTTCTGGTGTGTGGAGGCCATATTTCAGCAATTAGACGGTGTACAAAAGGTAGCTTCCGGTTACTCCGGCGGCCAGGTAGATAACCCTACTTATAAGCAGGTATGTTCTGGCACTACTGGTCACGCGGAAGTAATTCAGATTACCTATGATCCTGCGAAAATTAGCTTTGAAGAACTCCTGGAGGCCTTCTGGTCCAGCCATGACCCGACTACCCTTAACCGCCAGGGAGCAGACATAGGCACACAGTACCGCTCAGTTGTTTTCTATCATACCGAGCAGCAACGCAACCTGGCAGAAGCTTTTAAAAAGCAATTAAACGATGAAAAAGCTTTTGGCAAGCCGGTAGTTACAGAAATAAGCCCTTTTACTAAGTTTTACGTAGCCGAAGATTATCACCAGAATTATTTCAATGAGAATGGCGATGCACCCTATTGCCGGGTAGTTATTGCTCCCAAACTTGATAAATTTAAAAAGGTTTTTAAAGATAAATTGAAGAAAGAATTATAATACAAAAAAGGCTGCTCTCAATAGAGCAGCCTTTTTTGTATCGGGTAATTTATACGTTACAGAGACGATAAAAACTGCATGGTATCTATACCACCAATATACTCATTTAAAGCAGGCGCAGTAGTCCGGCCAAAGTCTATACTTCCAGGATACCATCCACGCTGCGCTACTATTGATTGAAGTTGGTGCTGGCTGGCTTGAATTTTTTTTGTGAGTTCATCCATATCCTTATAATATTCATAGTGGACTACAGCCACCGGGGAAAAAAGTTTCTCATTTTCATGGAGCAGCAGAAAACCATTATCCTGGTGGGGCAATTGATTAATCAACAAGATAGACTTGTTATAATCGTAGTTATTTACATATTTATGATGCAGCATCAGGCTTTTCCAAGATTCTATACTTTCGAAAAAATGGGTAAACGAATAGCCCCCAGGTACATAGAGTTTAGAAACATTTCTATTACTTAGACCAAAGTCCTGCAGCATATCCTTTGCTAAGTCTGCCAGTTCTACCGATGTTTCATTTCCGTTAAGTACCGCACAGGATTTTGTTGGGGTCCGGATAATAGAAGGAATATGGTGGAAGTATTTAGTAAACTGCGCAACCATATTTTCACTGATAGTAGCCAGTAAGGCATCTATATTATTTAACCGGTCAGCAACAATAATCTGTTTTTCAAACTCTGGATTAATTTCTATTAACAAGCGGAATATTTTTTTTAAAAGAACTTCATCCTGCACATGGAGTTTTGCCAGCAATTGATGCCCGCTAAACAATACACACAGGCAGTCGTGAAAACCTTCAGCGGGTGTATGGCCAGCCATTACTACGCCCACTCTTTTAGGCTTGTTGTCTCCCAGGTTGTAGGAGGCTGCCCATTTTGCTAATAATTCCGGGTGTAATTGCCTGGAAACAGCTTGCAGAACTACCCGTATATTGTCCGGCGTAAACCATTGATTACTGGTCTTTGCCTGTAATGCCAGATGCTGGTATTCTTCTTCGGACAGCTGGCTCAGATCTTTGCCAAGCTCTGAGAAGGTATATATTCTTTCCTGTATGGTCATGTATTTGATTAATTCAATAGAAAATAGGAGAATTTGTGTACTAGGTAACTGTTATTTACTAAAGACCGTTACAAAAGTGTATTTAATTTAAATAACAGTTTGTATACAAACATTGTATAGTTAATTTTGTTGTTAACTAACAAATGTAAACAAGAAAAAGGAGGAATTTGCAATGGCTATAATGATCACAGATGAATGCATAAACTGTGGAGCTTGCGAACCTGAATGCCCTAACACCGCCATTTATGAAGGCGGGATAGAGTGGACATGGGGAGGAGGAACTAGTCTGACAGAGGTACAGCTGGAAGATGGTTCGGTTATTAGTGGAAAAGACCCTCAACAGCCAGTATCGGATGAGTTTTACTATATTGTATCAGATAAATGTACCGAGTGTATGGGCTTTCATGAAGAGCCGCAATGTGCTGCGGTATGTCCAGTAGATTGCTGTGTCGACGACCCGGATGTGAGAGAGTCGGAAGAGGAGTTACTGGCTAAAAAAGCCTGGCTGCATGGAGAGTAATTCTAGGTCTGTTCTACAAAATGGCTATTTATATGACTAAATAGCCATTTTGTAGTAAAGTCAAAAAAAACTAGAATCAGCTCTTGGAGATAAAAAAAATACCCGTACCTTTGCATCACAATTTTAAGATGGCCCGTTAGTGCAGCGGTTATCACGCCTCCCTTTCACGGAGGAAACACGGGTTCGAGTCCCGTACGGGCTACAATATTATGTCAAAACCCTCTGATTTCAAAAAATCAGAGGGTTTTTTCTGTCTTGGTTTTTGCATATTGAGACTGCCAGTACAAGACAACTATTTCTGTTTCTGCAGTAGCTACTGGTATGATACTTATCCACTCATAACTTTGCTAATTTTTTCTCGAAATCATACTACAATAGATACCTGCTTCCGGGTGTGCTTATATAGTAAGATTTACTCCTGACTATATTTTTTAGTAACATAGACATACTAAGTTGACTGCGAGTCCATGGTTGCATTCCGGGAACTGTATACCTGGTTGAAATTGCCAGGCTTTTGCACAGAGGTAGTAGCAAAAACCAGGCATAGCTATGGAAAGAATTACCCGTGAATTTTCATTATAGGTAGCTTCAATTCCTGAGATTCTGTAAAGCGTACTTATTATAGAACCTCTGGCTCACCTGACCCATGAAAGCGAATAAATACATAATAGTTATGCCTTATTTAAAAGCGCTGAAGTTACAGGTAATTCAGAGGCAAGAAGTGTAGTAGCCGGCTTACTTATTCAGAAAGATAGTTAATTCCTTCCTAATTTAGATAAAATCCTTGGTTTGACGCTTTACTATGCCAAGGAATCACTGGCGGCTTTATCGGTTTCTATTGCTTGATTATAGATTTGGCTAATACATATACTCTCAATCCGACAGTGGCTAAAGTAAAAGAGAGGATTAACATGGATGCAGGGTGTAAAAGTAATTCGGCAGATGATTCCATAAGTAGTTGATTTTTTTATAAATATATTAAGTTGTGTTGTATGTATTGTTGACCCATTATAAGTATTTGTATAACTTTTTAAAGAATATTAACCAGAGAGATAAAATGTGCCGCATATGTTTCAATCAACTGCAACTAGGTAACTTAAACATAGGGTTGCGATATAAGTAAATAGTTTAACATATATATCTTTTGTTCCAAAAGGTCACTGCCTGGCAGGACAATTAATGATAGAAAGGGAATAGGCTGTAAAAATTATTAGTTTGCAACAATAACTTATGGACATATTAGCAAACTATCATGCGGTAAGGCTATAGTATGTGTGCGCAAGCGGCTAACCAGTAGAAATGAGAGTAATGGTATCATGCTGCCTTTCATTTAGATGGCAGCCAGCTATTTTTAAACAATGTTGGCAAATGCTTGTTCTACTAAAAAACCAAACCTATTATTTCTATGAAAAAAGTAAAAGTAATGCTGTTGTTAGTAGCAGCCCTTTGTTTTAACCTGACTAACTCTTTTAGTCAAACTACTTCCGGTAATATTGTGGAAGTAGCCTCTGCTAATCCTGACTTCAGCACGTTAGTAGCTGCTATTAAAGCCGCCGGTTTAGTCGAAACCTTAAGTGGAAAAGGCCCTTTTACAGTATTTGCACCAACTAACGATGCATTTGCTGCTTTACCAGCCGGTACTTTAGATAATCTATTAAAGCCCGAAAACAAACAACAATTGGTTTCTATCTTAACCTATCATGTTGTGAGCGGAAATATTAAGTCTACTGACCTGAAAGATGGACAGAAAGCCAAAACAGTAAATGGCAAAGAAGCAAAAATAGCTTTAAAAGGCGGCAAAGCCATGGTTAATGATGCCTCTGTTAAACAAGCCGATGTGGCCGCTAGCAATGGGGTAATTCATGTAATTGACAAAGTGATTATGCCCACAACAGGTATGTAGGGAAAGTAAGTTTAGAAAGCCTGGAAACCCAGGCTTTCTAAACTACTATCTGTTTTTATTTTTTTATATACTGGACCATTTCCACATTATATACTCAATAAATATTTCATACCTACTAAATGCATTTAGTATAGAATAGGCACCACAACGTATACAAAAGATTATTTTGGTTGAATCTATCTATTTTTTAAATGCTGCTCAATAAGTTGAAGATACAGGCTGATTAACTTATTATGAAAATTCCGCTCCGCTTCTGACTCAGTAAAAGCCACCAACGAAGCTTTCAAGGCTAACAATCCGTTTTTATTGGCTACCAGAATAGTATCTTTCAAGACCTGCAAGCAAGTATTGTTCTGATGCAAGGTTTCTTCTGAGTGCTTAGCCATAGCAGCCAAAGATTTAATAAGCATCTTATTAACAGGGAAAGGAATATCCATACTATTTTAGAATAAATTGTGTGAAACAAACCAAATACGCCCAGTGTTCTATCTGACTGTTGATAAAAAGGCAAAATAGAAGAACATTAATACTAGGTACTGTTAGAAGACTATTTTTGTTTAGGAATAAACAGGTAAAATAAAATATTAATTTGCGATCACTGTAATTCCGGCATGAAGGGCTTTGTACTTTTTCCAGTCAGTATACAGATAACTGTTTGATCAGGCATGACCTTTAGCAATTCAACTTCCTGTTACATGGCTGCTCTATGATATATCTTTCCATGATAACTGAGGAATTGTAGAATCCATCGATCCGTTTCAAATATAATATAGTCGGAAAAAACAAAGCTTCTTTCAAATTTACTCTTGAAAGAAGCTTTGCATAAAATGTACCGTATAGCCCGGAGATATTATTCTTTCCGTAGTTGCTAAAAAGCAATACCGAGGTATATTTGAGCTACAGAATTTTTAGAATTATTGACTAGTCTGCCAGCCAGGCCTTTGTCGCTGATCTCCCGTAAACCATAGTTGTATCGGACACCCAGCTGAAATCCTTTTATATCCATGGCTACACCACCTGCCAGGCCATAATCAAAACGTTCAAAATCAGATTCATCCAAACCAATTCCACCAGTAGGCTCCAGCGGATCATCAATTTGTAAGTTCCTGATGTTTGCATCAATCAAATATGAGCCATAGGGGCCGAATTGCACACTTAGCGGGCCAAGGGTGATCGCAGCTAACAAGGGTAATTGCACATAGTTCAGATTGTAGCGTACTTCGCCAGGCCGTACGCCCAGCAAGTTAGAACCCTGATACGATACCTTGGTTCCTGCATTAGAATAGAGCAACTCTGGCTGGAAAGCAAAGTAATCACTAACCGGCGCTTTTACAAAAATACCGGCATGCCATCCCCATTTAGAACGTTCTGAATTTCCATCTACCTGATCAATATACAGTTGCGACACGTTTGCCCCACCTTTAAATCCAAACCGGGTAGCCCGGTCGCCTCCGAAAAAATTGCCTTTTTCTTGTGCTTGTGTCGTAGAATAAGTGCCAAGCAAAAAGAGCATAAATAAAAAGCTAAGCCCTGTCAGCTTTCTGAAACTATAAAATCTCTTATTCATAAAGTTAAGGTTACATAGTGGTTGAAATAAGTTAATTCATACTTCTATTGTACACGTATTCTACGGCCGGATTTATGTAATTGTTCTACTACAAAATAAAAAAACCATATAATGTAATTTTAAGCATTTGATTATCAATATATTGAAAAAATGTCAATTAAAGTCCTGTGTTATGTCCATACAAAGTGAGGTTAGTAGTACTGGTTTGTTTCCAGAAATACTCACTTTCAATGGGCTACTTGAGCAGTGCATTAGTTAGTGGTTTGTTTAAAGCATCTGCAGGCGGGTTTCTGGTTATAGAAATTGGTTGGCATCCTTCCCATAATATATTCAATAGAAAATAGATGAATTTTGCAGGTGTATATGCTAAAGATGAAGCTGATAATAGTAAATTTGCCGCCTTTACTAAATAGCAGCTATCACAAATAGCTGCTCTATTTCAGGTTACGTATTCATGGCAACTATTTCGTGTGGTATTGATTTTGGAACATCCAATTCTTCAATTGCCCTAGCTAACAATCAAACAATACATCTGGTACCGGTAGAACATGCACATGTGACTATACCTAGTGCTATTTTCTTTCCGGAGCAATCGGCCGTTCCCGGTTTTGGCCGCGCAGCTGCTACGTCCTTTTTATCTAAGCAAGCCGGCCGGTATATGCGGAGCCTGAAGCGGGTGCTGGGTACTTCCTTGGTTAATCAAGGCACTTTGATTAATGGAAAAGTGATAAAATTCGACAGCATAATTTCTCTGTTTCTTAAGAATATTAAAGAGAAAGCTACTACGCTGGTTGGCCAGGATATTGAGCACGTTGTAATGGGAAGGCCGGTGCATTTTATAGATCATGATCCTGCAGGAGACAAACGGGCCGAACAGGAATTAAGAGCTATTGCACAGGGGCTGGGGTTCAAAGATATTGCATTTCAGTTTGAACCTATTGCCGCTGCGTTTGCCCATGAGGTGCATATTCCCAATGAAAAATTGGCCCTGGTCGTTGACTTAGGAGGCGGTACCTCTGATTTTACTGTGATCAGGCTTTCGGCTACGTATATACACAAAAAAGACCGCTTGCAGGACATACTAGCTAATACTGGTGTACGCATTGGCGGCAATGAGTTCGACAAAAATTTAAGTCTGGCGGCTATCATGCCTCACTTGGGGTACAAAAGCACCTACGGAGAGAAAAACCTGGAAATTCCACTTAAACTATATCACGATTTATCGGAGTGGAGTAAGATTAACTTTTTGTATACCCTCAAAATTATTTCTCAGACCCGGCAACTACTTCATCTTTCCCATGATAAGAAAAAGCTGAGCCGGCTGTTACGTATCCTGGAACAGGAAACCGGCCATACCTTGCTGACCAGAGTAGAAGAGACGAAAATTGCTTTAACTACAGCGGATTTATATGCTACTTCCCTGGAATTCGTGGAACAGAATTTATTCATCCATACTGCCCGTACACAGTTTGAAGAAGCCATTGCTGACGAAGTAACTAAAATTGCTAACGCGGCTAGCGAATGTGTAAAACTAGCCGGCATCCAACCTAAGGACATAGAGCTGGTTATTCTGACTGGCGGCTCCACAGAAATTCCTTTAATTCAAGATCTGTTTAAAAAACTGTTTGAGAATGCAGCACTGTCAGATGAAAATAAGCTATCTAGTGTAGGGCTTGGCCTGGCATATGATAGTCATCGGAAGTTCGGGTAAGCTGACAAGAAATGAGGCGTTAGTAAAATACAAGGGATTTCTGCCGGTAACCTGCTGAATAAATATTATATTTTGCAAGAAATATAAGATGGAAATAACCTAAGCAAGGTTACTCCTCAATCCAACCGTATGAAACCAGTCATCACAGCTATTCTATTTCTTCTGCTTGCTTCTCAAGTGGCCTATGCTCAGCCAGCTACTATTCCAGTACATGATCCGGTGATGATTAAGCAGGATAATACGTATTATCTGTTCTGTACTGGCAGAGGAATTTCGGTATGGTCTTCAACAGATATGCAGAACTGGGAAAAGCAAAATCCAGTGTTTGACACGCCGCCTGCCTGGGCCGTGGCGGCGGTAGCTGGTTTTAAAGGACACATCTGGGCTCCGGATATTAGCTTTTACAACGGAAGATATTATCTGTTTTATTCAATTTCAGCTTTCGGTAAAAATACCTCTTGCATTGGGTTAGCCAGTAATACTACATTAAATCCGGCTGATACGGACTTTAAATGGATAGATCATGGAAAGATCATTGAGTCGGTGCCGGGTAGGGATTTATGGAATGCCATTGATCCTAACCTGATTGTAGATCAGACAGGAACGCCGTGGCTTTCGTTTGGTTCTTTCTGGAAGGGAATAAAAATGGTTAAACTAACCGATGATCTATTAAACATTGCCCAATCTCCACAGCAGTGGTATACCCTTGCCAGCCGTCCGCGAAGCTACACCACCGCCGATACCCTGGCAGGAGAAGCCGCCATAGAAGCTCCCTTTATTTTTAAAAAAGGCAAGTATTACTATTTGTTCGCCTCTTTCGATTATTGTTGCCGGGGCGAAAAAAGCACCTACAAAATGGTAGTTGGCCGCTCAGAGCAAGTTATAGGTCCTTACCTGGACCGCAATGGTGAAAAAATGCTGGCAGGTGGGGGTACACTCGTGTTACAGGGAAATAAGCAATGGTATGGGGTAGGGCATAATGCGGTATATACTTTCAACAATCAGGATTACCTGGTCTTTCATGGGTACGATGCCTCCGATAAAGGCAAAGCTAAATTGCATATTAAAACCCTGCGCTGGGATCAGGAAGGATGGCCCGTAGTTTCTTTTGACCAATAGTGTAGATCTACTGATTACCTCAACGTCATAACAAAAGAATCCCGGAAGCTGATTTACCTTCCGGGATTCTTTTGTTTAATTAGTATGTAGGGCTATTTACTTCACCACTTTCATAATTCCCTGCATGGAATAAAAGTGGCCCGGAACTGAACATTCATAAACATATTCGCCCGGTTTATCGGGAGCTATAAAATAGATGGATTCTGAGGCATTTGGCTGAAGCAGATTTGTATGATACAATACCTTGTTGGTTTGAGGAATGTAATTTTTTTCCTGACCTGATAAACCTAGTTTCATAGCCAGTTCTCCTACTTCCAATGCCGTACCAGGCAATACGACAACAAAGTTATGCAGCATATCATCGTTGTTGTTGAACACTACTTTCACCCGGCTACCTGCCTTTACGGTGAACTGAGCAGGATCAAATTTTAGCCCTGGTTTAGTACCCATGGTAATCCGGAAATCGCCTTCATTTGGCCAGGAAGCAGGTTTTTCTGTAACCCGTTTAGCCATTTTTCCTTCAGCCGATGCACTGGCTGTAGAGGGAGTTGAATTACTTTTGGTGGAAGGAGTACCTGTTGTAGAAGCCGCATTCTTGCTAGTAGAAGCATGCACATGTGCAGGAGCCGCTAAAGCAATATTTAGTTTTTCTCCATCTGGAACGTGATTTAGCGTATAGTAGGCTACATTGTGTAATAAAGGTTTGCCTTCAGAAGAACGCACCCCTTCTGTGCTTATTTCGTGAATATATCCTTCCCGAAGGCCGTCAACCACCAGCCGGGCTTTTAATCCATCTTCACTTACCGCTATACCCCGTACCTGGCAAAGTTCATTATTGATTACCGGGCTACCATAGGCAGCCTGGTATTTATAGGTAAAGCCGGTGATTTTATAAGAGGCCGGATCTGCTGCAATGGTACGGTCTACTGGCATGGTAAATTCAATGTCGAAACCATCTGGCATCGCACGTACGGTTTTCATTTCAAAAGGCATTTGCCCAGTCCATACCACGCGTTGCAGGCCAAATAACTCTTTACCAGTAGAAGACCAGCCACGGCTAGTCATGCCACTAAACATAGAGCCGTCATTTCCCCATACCAGGCGCAGGATGCCAGAAGAAAAACCTTCGCGGAAAGGAAAAACCACGCCCTGGTACTCACCTTTTACTTTTTCCATAGCTACCCGCATAATCTTACTTTGCCCCTGGTCGCCTACAAATAGCTGTCCATCAAAAGGGCCGAACTTACCTTTGGTATTGTCTAACAAGATACCTGAGGTAGATATGCCCAGAATGCCATGTGGAAACCAGATGGCAGGCGGTTTTAAACCGGATACCCGTTTGGCTACTTCATTCATAGGCTCTCCGGTATTAGGAATATCTTCTGGCTTTAGTTTGATGGGAGAACCCGGTAAACTAGACCATTTGAGGCCTTCCGCATTACCTGCAAAGTCTCCTTTTTCCAGGTGGGTCATCCGGCCGGAGCCAACCCAGTCGCCCTGATTTTCTGTGTAAAAAATATCTCCTTCGGCATTAGCAGCAAAGGCAGCTGGCGAACGTAAGCCAGCCGCTACCGGTGTCATTTTGCCATCCGGGGTAATTTCCAGCATCCATCCCCGCCAGGGCACCAAACTTACCCCATGTCCTAAACTATTGCTCCATCCCAGGTTCAGCGTAACCAGCATGTTTCCATTTGGCAGAAATAGAGGTCCATAAGAGTATTCATGGTAATTACCCGAAAGTGGCCAGGAATATATTTTATCATATGAATCGGCTACCTCGTCGCCATCCGTATCGCGCAGGCGGGTAACTTCACTTCGCTGGGTTACATAAATATCACCATCTTTATACGCCAGCCCCAGAGGTTCATGCAAGCCATAGGCATAACGTTTATACGTGGGCTGTTGGTTACCGGAAATGGCCGGATTTGAAACCAGCCATACTTCGCCCCGGCGGGTACATATAGCCAGGCGTCCATCGGGCAAGGTAGTCATGCCGCCTACTTCCAGAACAATGCCTTCGGGGATGGGTAAAGATATAAGTTTGTAAAAATCGTCTTCTGTTTGAGGAACGGCGGTAGTACCTTCCAGACCTTTGGGCGCAGGAGCTGGTTGTTTGCTGCCAGTAGCCGGGTTTACTTTGGGTTTTACCTGAGCTATAGAAGTATGATTGTCAAGCGCCAGCAAAGCGCAGGCCATACAAACAGCTTTAATAAATTGATTGGGTAGCTTCATGTTTTTATTGTTGTTGGCTTGTATGGAAGCTGTTCGTTTCTATACAATTGCCGTGGAAGTTTATCTGATGTTTAATTAACCCGTTACCATACGATAGAATAAGTGATGGAGCCTGCTTTATTTTCGGCCGTAACCGGTAGCAATAGTTCTTTGGTATTCTGTGAGGTATTCCGGATAACAGGTTTGGCTTTTGCCGGCAGTTCCACCAGAAATTCCTTGTCATTGATGGCATACAATCCGTTGGGTAATTTAGTAATGGTTGATCCTTCAGCCACCCGGCACCAGATTTCTTTCTCTTGCCCTGGCGTTACCTGGAAAGAATGAGACAGTTTTCGTCCGCCATCCTGTGGTTCAAACGATTCTTTAATACTGGCGGTGCCCAGGGTATATTTAAACACTGGTCTGCGGGAAGCTTTGTCAATATCGTAGCCAACATAGGTATAGCTGGTACTAGAGTCTGGCCAGGCAGTAGTTTGATTGGTAAGTGTTGCCAGGGAAGGTTTTCCAGATAGTTCCAGTACACTTCCCCGGGGAACGGCTAATTGTGTTTCGCCACGGCCATGCCACATGGGAGTAGCTTCTACAAATTCTCCACGCCATACATGTAACAGTTCTCCGGTACTTAAATCTAGGGTATAGTTCAAATTAGTAGGCTCGCCAACGGATAATACATGCGTCCGCTTTTTTCCTTTGTGATTGATAAAACTCCTGACCATGGTGGGCTCCTGACTGGCTTCAATAGTAATGGCACTTACCGGTTCTACTACCCGCAATGGGGCATTTAGGGAAGTGTAGGCAATGCCTGGTCCTTCAACAGCCAGCGTAATATTATTGCTTCTGGCATACCAGTATCCATAATTTTTGAAATAAGAAAGGGTAATCGGATGTTCGCCAGCCTGCAGGGTTACCATAGCTGAACCGGTGCCACTGGTTCCGTTCAGTTCTATCAGTGGTTTGTCGCCAATACGGAAGGAGCCAAATCCATTGGGGTTCTCAGGCCGGTTATCGGCCGGAATCCAGTCTAAACTGAGGTTGAACAGGTATTCGCCAGATTGAGGTACCCGGATGGTTCCGGTAATAAGGCCACCAAAATTATCTCTGGTTCCAGAACCCTGATGATCCAGTACATCAATATTTAGTTCTTTCACCGGGGTCAGTGAATTGAGTTCTGCCAAGCTTTTAATCTTTCCTTCATAAGCCTTCAATTGCAGATTGGTTAAAGTAACCGGCTCAACTCCATACGACTTATATTTAATATTGCGGATAGCTACCGGCCCATGATCTCCCTGAATCATTAAGGGGCCAGTGGGTTTTTCATCAGTAAAGGCAGCAGAACGGGTAGGTCCGGTAACTTCTACATTTTCATGAATCGTTACACCATTATGGATTACTTTGACAAAACGGGCATTGGCTATTTTCTCGCCAGATGCATTAAACCTGGGTGCCTGAAAAACAATCCGGTAGTGTTGCCATAAGCCGGGGGCTTTGCTTACATTCTGGGCAGGTGGATGTCCTTCATAGCCTTTTCTGCCTTCGGGCCTGCTTTCGTCCCAGCGTTGGTAGATGGCCCCGCAGTCGGATGAGGTAGGAGTTGCCGTTCCCCAACTGTCGAATAACTGAATTTCGTAGCGGCCTTGCAGGTATATGCCTGAATTAGAGCCTTTATCCATCATAAACTCCAGTTCCAGGTCTATATCTCCATGCTCCATTTTAGTAAACAAATGGTCTTTATTTTTGTCGGAAGGCGCATTTGCCACAATACCGCTGCCAGAACCTGTTTTGCCGGATTCTGCTTTGTTTATATCATAGTATACATCTCCCACCACTTTCCAGTTATTACCAACCGGCTTAAAATCATTCAAACTCTGAAGATTAACAAGGGTATAGGGCAACTGTTTTGTTTGTGCAAGAAGATTGGCAGCGGAAAAGAGGAGACAAAAAATAAGAGAGAACAGATTAGCTTGCATAGTGAATCATAAATGAACAATGAGTGTACAAAGTTGAGCATTCAAAGCAGTGTAAACAATAGCAGACGTGAGAATTGTGATAAAAAATATCCAGAAAAATCAAAAACCGGAAAACTGCCCGGTTCTTATACTCACCTTTGTTCCTGCATTTTTTTCCGGTGTTGTTTTATATTTTCATACATTTTATTAAAGAACCGGTTCCGTTCTTTTTCGGAGATCTTGCTGATCAGCACAGATTTTTCCATTTGAATTTGCAACCAGCGGTATACTTCATGGCAGAAAGCATGGTTAGTCGTAGTTAAATAATCAATGGCATTGTAGCTTACCAGTACGGAACTAAACGAATCAGCTTGATGAAGAATGGTATTATCCAGGAGCAATACTTCATTGTGGTACAACTCAAATTTCACAGGTACGGCAGCTGGAGTTGCCGTATGAAGCAGTTTCTGGCCGGTTTCTGCCTGCAAGTGTACATGCTTAACCAATTGTTCCAGCTGATCTACCAGGGCTAAGGGAATAGCCGGATCGGCAAATAACCCAGCTTCATGGTAGTAATAAATTTGCCGCAGGGTACTGTTGGTAGTTTCTTCATTCCATATTTCTACGCCAGGCGTCTGAAAATAGCTATCCGAAATAGCATTGCTCAACTTCATGTACTCATCTGGTATACTCTCAAAAGAAAAGGGCAGATTTTTAAATTCAGGAACCCCCTTCACGGTCTTTAGCCAGAAAAATAATTTAAATTTCCCGAGTGGCGGAAACATAAAGTGGTAGAATACCGGAATGTCTTTGGCCGCATAATAGCACATACAGTGCTTAATCAGCCGCATCTTTTCAAAGTACTCCCGGCTGTAGCGCAGGTAATCTGCAAAGGTTAAGGCTTGTTCATGAATGCTGAACCGCCGGAATATAACGGCTTCTTGTGGCTGGGGTATTATTTCATCCAGAGCAATGTGGAAGTGTTTACATAAAATGGCAGCTTCTTCTAAGGAAACAGGTGTTTCAGAACGTAATCTACGGTAGGCACTGTCGGTGCTGATGCCCAATAGATCAGCTACTTCTTCTACCAGTGAGAGATGACTGCCTAACCCATTTTTTATCTGTTGGAAAAGCTTTTTTTGCAGGGAGAGCTCTGAAGGAGGAGCCGTTGTAAGTTTGTTCATAGGAGCAAAAGAAAAAATCAGTATACCTTATTCACAATCGGGTTTTACGGGCAGAGCCAATCTGGCATACCATAGCTGAACTTATTGCCTGTGATAAAAAACAATAAAGGGGGAATATTTTTTTGGGTATTATACTAAATATAAAAAAATCTTACCAAAATACTTGCAAAAAATGCAAATAATTTCAGTAGCCTGGCAGATTTTATTAAGGCTGCAGGTAAAATTCGCTACGCTTAACTGGGTTTGGTTTGTTCTGCTAAAAAAATAGTAGATGTGCTTGAGAATCAATTAGTGTCTGTTAAAAAAATACAGGATATTTCTTATAGGAAAACACTCTAAGAGTATAGATATTGAATAGCGTATATTTGCAGGTGTGGAGGTCTAAAATAAGAGAGGGAAGCTGGTAGCAGACTTTTGCTTTTGTTGCGCATTTTTCCATTAGGATTATCAGAAAAATTAAATGTTCATGTATGATCAGGCTGGCTACCTTTCAGGACAATGAAGACTTACTGACCCTTACCGCCAGTAATCCGATGCAAGGAGCCATTTCGCTACGTATTGACCGGAAGCCTGATTTCTTCCGGATATTACAGGTAAGAGGGGAAAGTATTACTTTTTTGCTGGAGAAAGATAAAAAGGTAGTTGGCAGCTTTTCTGCATCCAAAAGCCACGTTTATATTCAGGGACAGCTGACGCCCCTTTACTACTTAAGTGATCTGAAGGTAGATGCGGGTTACCGGGCAGGTGTATATGCCTTCCGGCTGGTGGCCCGCATGTATCAGTATCTTCAATCGAAAGACGCTGACCTGTTGTTTTGTACGGCTGCACATGGCAATAGCCTGGTACAACCACTGTTTAATGGACGGGCGGCTATTCCGAAATTTACTTCGCTGGGGCAGTTTCAGGTATTTCAGCTATTGCCTTCCGGAAAGTCCGTTTCAGGCATTCATCCCGATATCCGCTATGAACCATTAGAGCAACCTTTGTGCAACTTGTTTAATGAGTTCTACAGAGGCTATCAGCTGGGTAAAATAATCCAGGCAAACAACGATACAACAGCCTTAGTCGCCTATGAAAACACTGAGCCTGTAGCTGCCCTTACCTTACTGGATACCTTGCCAATGAAGCAAAACGTAGTTGTAGGTTTGCAGCCGCATCTGCGGGCAGTAGTCGCCTTGTCTAATACCTTATTTACCTACTTACCCTTATACCGCTTGCCCGAAATTGGCCAGGTAGTGAGAAACTTATATGTAAATAATTTTTATTATAAACCCTCTCAGGAAAAAGCCCTGCTGGCACTGATCCAGGTAGCCCGGAATATAGCTTTTACCAAGCAATACCATTTTTTAAGTATTGGCTTGCACGAAAAAGATCCGCTGCTGAAGCATTTCCGGGGGCTTCCAAAGTTTGAATTTAAGTCGTATGGGTATATTACCAGCCTCAAAAAAAATACCCAACTGATCCAAGCGGTCAGGAATGGTATTCCTTTCGAAGATTATTCTCTGGTGTAACCTGCTAAATATAGTCCATAGAGGCTACATCTATTTTTTGAGTTCAGGATACCTGTTCTATCATGTCAAACACTTAAACCATATGCATCATGCAAGAAAGCTTCACTTTAGAATCAGAAACCGCCAGAGCCCGGAAAGTAATAGGCGATGTAGTATCCCAGGCTATTACCGGGGAACTTGTGGGTATGTCAAATTTTGCTTCCCTAGCAGGCGTAATCCCTGACTTGCATGAGAAAATGGAGGCCGTAGAACATGCCGAAAGTGAACGGCAACATGCGCTGGGCTTTATGCAGGTAGCTGCCAAATACAACTTACCAGTACGGGCCAATATGGAAGGCTATTACTGGAAAACCATCCGCGAAAAATTTCTGCATTATGCCCGGCTTCAGGATTTTATTGCCTGCTTAATTATACAGGAAGTAATGCTGGAATCGTTTGCTGTGTCGATGTACAAAGATGCCGGAGAAGCTATAGGCGGTGAAATAGGGGCTTTGTTGCTGCAAACGTCTGAACAGGAAAAAGAACACCTGCACCATGCGACTGAAATTCTGCAACAAGAATTAGCACGAAAAGGCCATGTATTTACAGACACCTTTAAAATTCTGCATGAAGATGTAATGACGGTGCTAGCCCAGTGGACTGCCACAGAAGATATACAGGGACATTGTGGAATATGTAACGGCAATTGTATGAAAGACGACCTGGAAGAAATCGGACTTAGCCTGAGACAAATCCGGGCCAATGCATTTAAGACCTATGCCCAGGCGTTGGATACCATTGGCTTGCCTGGTGAACAAACCACTGTCTGGATCATTAATCTTCCCTTTTAAGGTTATGCCAGATAATCCATCGTATCCGATTCCTTACCGGTTGAACCTGGCAGTAGCCATGAGTGGTGCAATTGGCAGCCTAACCGTACTTTACCTGGGTTCGCATATTCAATCAGTGGGCATGCAAATAGGTCTGGCTAGCCTGTTTGCCTTGCTGATGATTCCGCTGTATTCACTAATTCATGAGGCAGAACACCGGGTGGCTCACCCAGACAGCCAGATCAATGATTGGTTGGGTGTGGCTTTATGTGTCGTGTTTATAGCCCCGTTTACTTTTCTGAAAAAATGTCACCTGAACCATCACCGGCATAACCGGACTGATTACGAAATGTGGGATTTGTATTATCCCCATCAGCGGAAGTGGCTACGGCGGATATACTTGTACAGCATCCGGATTGGGGTAGAGTGGCTCATGGTTGTACTTTCGGTTGTGCTGTTTGCTTTTGTACCCAGACTGGTATTCTCCAGATTATTTAGCTGGAATAAGGAAATTAACGGAATTATTAAAGGTACAGAGCATCAGAAATTGTTGTTCCGCATCCGGCAGGAGAGTTGGCTGGTCATAATCTTTCAGATAGCCCTGTTTTTCCTGCTGGAACTGCAAGTAAGTTTCCTACTGATGGCTTACCTGCTGCATGCATTTGTGTGGTCGTCGCAGAACTATGTTACCCATGCCTTTTCACCGAGAGATATTGTACAAGGGGCACATAACCTGAAAATGCCCGTATGGATGAGAGTACTTTACCTGAATTTTAACTTGCACCTGGCGCACCACCAGTACCCGAAAATTTCCTGGATTCATTTACCGGTGTTTACCCGGAAAGATCAACAAACGTATTCTTTCTGGCAGATATACCTCCGGTTGTGGAAAGGGCCGGAAGTAACGCATGAGCCTTCGCCTGCTTTAAAACCTGAAACCTAAGCCACTCAACCCTATGCCGGGAACATATCCTACAACTGAAAAAAGTGATTTTGCTGTGTTGGGCCATCAGGAATGCTGGGAAAATGTGTATCCTTTTATCCATCAGGTAAGGGATGCAAAGCTGCGGGCTATTCCGGAAGAAGACATTAAATATCTTTTTCCGTACTTTCCGCCCAGAAGCATCTTCCGCATCACGGTTCACTCTATTCAGCCAGACAAGCAGATTTGCGGGCATTATATAGAAACTTTTCTGCCACCTGACCGGCTGGATACAGTATTCTCCAAAGAGAATCTGCGTAAAGTTAGCGAAGCGGCTATCTGTGCCGATAAATTACAAGTTCCGGTGGCTACGCTGGGTGGGTTTACGTCTATTATTCTGGAAGGGCAACTGAATTTGCTTCCTGCCGGCTTGCAGACACAATTTACGACTGGCAATACCCTTACAGCTGCATTTATTGTACAAAGTTTGCAAGATGCCTGTGCGTTGCTTCACAAGGATATTTCCCAGAGTCATCTTCTGATTATTGGAGCTACCGGAGATATTGGGTCAGCCTGTGCGGGTTATTTCTTAGAGAAAGCCGCTAAACTTACCCTGGCCGCCCGTAACAGGCGCAGGTTGTATGAGTTAAGCACTAAACTTTCAAAATGTACGGTTCAACTAGCTGATTCGGTGGAAGAATCAGCAGCGGAGGCCGATATTATTATTGCGGTAGCCAGCGCTACTAACGTAAAATTACCGCACGTAAAGCCCGGCGCCATCATCGTAGATGCCGGGTTTCCGAAAAACATTGATGCGACTGCCCTGGATCTGCGCAACGTGCATTTGTATTTTGGCGGCATGGGCTACGTAAGCGGTGGCTATTCCTTTTCTCCGGACTATAAACAAACCTTATATCATTTTCCTGAAGACAATATAGCACATGGTTGTGTACTGGAGGCGGCTGTGCTTGCTTTCGAAAATAAACGGGAATCTTTTTCACAGGGCAGAGGCCATATTACTAGTGAAAAAATGGACCAGATCAGCACATGGGCCCGGAAACATGGCATTGTTCCGGCTCCTTTCTACAATCATCAGGGTTTGTGGCAAATTCAAACAAAGAGGTATGACGACAACTAGAAAAGACCAGGTAGGACTGAATAAGCTCATTTTTACCTTAAACTGGGAAGATCCCGCCTCTGATAAAGCAGCTTTACAAATCCGGCCGGGCGACAAAGTAATGACCATAACTTCCGGTGGCTGCAATACCTTTGAGTTGCTGCTGGAAGGCCCTGATAAACTTTATGCGGTAGATATCAATCCTGCCCAATCGTGGCTTATGGAGTTGAAAAAAGCAGCTATTGTGCAGTTGGAGTACCAGGAATTTATGGCTTTTATGGGCCTAGAAGAAAATAATACCAGGATAAAGATTTTTGAAAAATTACAACCCCATTTATCGCCGGAAGCTTTATACTACTGGCAATTAAACCAGCAGCTACTTGAAAAGGGCCTCCTGATGTCAGGCCGGTTTGAAAAGTTTGTGCAGCTGGCAGGGCGGCTCATGCGCATACTCCAGGGAAACCGTACCGTACATCAGGTGTTTGAGGCAAGCACCCCGGCGCAACAACAGCAATACTATGACCAGAAGTTTGATACCTGGCAATTCCGCTTGCTTTTCAAGCTTCTGTTTAACAAACGTATACTAGCTAAAAGGGGCCTGAGCGCCGATTATTTCTACTTTGATGATGGAAGCCGGTCGTTTGCTGAAAGTTTCTACAGGCGGGCCAGGCATGTCCTTCGGGATTTGCCTACTCAGCCTAATTATTTTTTATCTCTGTATTTACTGGGCAAATATCACAATCTTGAGCAGGTACCTGCCTATTTAAAAGAAGAAAACTTTAGTAAAGTAAAATCTCTCATCCACCGCCTGAATATTATTACAGCTGATGTAAAAGTATGGCTGCAATCTATGCCCGAAAGCTCAGTTGATTGTTTTAGCCTGTCGAATATCTGCGAGTTGAAAAGTGAGGAAGATACCGCTTTGTTGTTTGAAGAAATAGCCAGAGTAGCTACACCCGGTGCCAGATGCCTGTTCCGCAACCTGATTATTCCCCGCGAAGTACCGGTAGCTCTGCAGCAAACCATCCGGAAAAACGAAACACTGAGTACGCAGCTACTTCAGCAGGACCGCTCTTTTGTTTACGGCAAAGTAGCCGGCTATACTGTGAGTAAATAATTTTTTAAAGTAGACGAGTAAAGTTCAATCTACCCTTTTTGTTATGAAAACTTATATCCTAGTGCTGTTACTAACAGCGCAACTACCCTTATATGCTCAAAAAGATACGGTTCGATTCTCCGGATGGAAGCTAACCTTGCATGTAGGTGGAACATTGGGCGGACCTGTAACAAAAGTTGTTGATGAAATGAATACACACAGCTTTAATCATACCATGAACAGCATGTTTTGGGGGACTACTACCACTTATCCAAAGAAATTGCAACGCATCAGCTTTCAGCTAGGGGTTGAAAATAATATTGCGGGAAAATGGCTGGTGAAAGGGATGCTGGCTAACCGCTATGGGAAAATAATAGGTTTTTCACCGCGGTGGAGTGAATTTACCACTATCTACTATGGAACCACATTTGCAGTTCTGGGAGGGATATATTCCAAAATCCAGTCTACAAGATTTGCTATGGGCCCTGCTCTTCATTTTACAGGCTTCCAAGCCAACCGTGAATCGAGCAGTTTCCCGGAAAGGTCTTTTACCAAGGTTGGTTTTGTAGTGGAAGGAGGCGTTCGTTTTCCTAGGAGAAAAAGAGTATTCATCGATTTACAAGCCCAGTATCAGTATGCCGGTAAAGAGAAGGTTGGGCCGTATACATTTGTAGGAGGCGAAGGCCCAGGCATAACCTTCGGACCCATGAATGTATCTTTCTCGCATCTCTCACTCACGGCTGGCATCGGTATCCGGCTGGAGAAAGCTAAAGTTATTAAATAAAGAGAGCTGAAAATAATTCAGCTCTCTGTACGTAGTTAGCCTTTGAGTAGATGGCACAAATGAGTTATACCTGTGAGAAAGCCGTAGGTACTAGAAATGTTCTGGTGATGTTGGATAAGATTTTATCATTGGCATACTCAGGCATCCCGCTGATTTTTTTCCATTCCGGATCACTGCCAAAGGTTTTCCAGTTTTTGTCGTGCTCGGCCATATCATCGAAGGTAAGCATATAGGTAAGGTTAGGCAGCATCGAGCCAATAAGGGCTTCGCCAAAAAACACAGGAGTTAGTCCTACACGTTTAAAAATGGTTATTTCGCCACCTTCATTAAACATTTCTATTTTCTTTTTGCTAGCTGTTTCATTATGGCTTTCGTAGCGCCGCAGTTCAAAGAGACGTGGTTTTTTCTCCGGCACTTCCATTTTAGGCATATTGGTAAATGCTTTAAAAAACGAACTTTCTATGCGTTCGTAGGCTGGCTCGGTGGCCTGTGCCTCCAGATAAGCTGCTGCCCCTTGTTTGTAGGCAGCATCAGCTGCCATTTTCTCAGGTGCTTTTATGAAATCATCCATCGTCGCATACGGAATAAGGGCAAACAACTTAGTATAGCCTTGCGCTAAATATTCTGTAAACACACCTATTGTTTTGCTGCCGAGTTTGTTCATGGCCGGAATGAGGGCATTCTGAAGATACCCTTCTACCAGTTTCTGTTGCCGTCCATTTTTTAGGCTGTATACCCGGAGTTCGTAAAATTCCTGATTGGCGCTTTGTTGTGTTTCTTGAGCAGCAGAAGCCATGGTAGCCTGTGGTACCATACCAGCCACTGATCCGGCTAGGAGAGAGTTCTTTACAAAATTTCGTCTTTTCATTAGTACAGTAAAAAATAATAGTGAAGTAAATAGGTTTAAGTTTTTATGAGCCAACAGTTGACTTACTTCATATGATACATATCTGGTAAATCAGCTTCAAATAACGTATAGGGGTCCTGGTAAAATTTCATAAAGTCGGGTACACTCGGGTGATCCGGATACGGTGCATAATAATGTGTAGAGCTTTTGGCATCGTTGCGCCATACCAGTACATACGCCAGTTGCATTTTTTCAGCTTTCAACGATTGTAATAAAGAAGCTGTCCACCAATCTTTATCCGCAATGGATTCCAGGCCTGTTTCCGTGAAAGCGGCTAGTTTTCCGGCTTTCTGCGCATAATCGGATACAATTTTGAGTTTTTTTATGCCAGCCTCCAGGTTGTATTTTCCATTCCTTCCAAAGTCTCCATAATTGTCCATACCCACCATATCTACCCATTCGTCGCCTGGGTAACGGTCCAGAAATTCGGCTTCTGAATTGAATTTGTTATCTGGTGAGAAAGCATACAGAAAATTATGCACGCCTAACTCGTTGCGTAAATAGGATACGGTAAACCGCCAGAGGGAGATAAACTCATCCTTTGTACAATGGCTTTTGCCCCACCAGAACCAGTCACCGTCAAACTCATGATAAGGCCGGAAAATCATAGGGGCTAGTTTTCCGTCTTTGCCTTTTACTGAGTTGGCCAGATCGGCTATGGTACGGAGAATTTCTTTGTACTGCGTATGGTGTGATCCACCAGGAATGATGTTTTTTACAGCCGGAGCCGAAACAGAATCTTTCCAGTAGAACCCGGTTTGTGGCGTTACCAGATTGCTGAAATGCCAGGCAACCGTAATTATGCCACCCCGGTTATAGGTGTCAACAATCTGTTTTTTGAGAGAAGCTTTACTTTTTTCTATCTCCTCTTTTGGCCGGCCAGATAAACCGCTAAAGTCAATGCCAATTACTGCCGGATGCGAACCAGTGACCGATTTAACATCTGAGCGGCCTTCTTCGCCGGACCAGCCATGGCCGTACTCGGTAGCATGCTGATGGCCGAACAAAATATGCTCTTTGGATAATGTTAACAGGTTATTGAATAAGGAAACTGTTTCTTTGGTTGCCTTACGGTCAATAGGGCCTGGTTTTGCCTGGCTAGTAACTGTAGTTTCGGGCATGGTAAACGCCATGAAAGCTACAGCTGCTATCAACAGATAAAATTTATTCATTCAGGAAAACTGGTAAAAGGGTTAACCGTTGAAATTAATGTAAAATACCCTCAATCCGGGTTAGTTCTTCCGGGCTAAATCGGGTATTGTTCAGGCACTGCAATGAGTCAGCTAACTGCTCAGGTTTGCTGGCACCAATCAGTACAGAAGTAATCCGTGGATCTTTCAGCAACCAGGCTAAGGCCATCTGGGCTAATGTCTGGCCTCTTTCCAGAGCTAGTTCATTTAGCTTGCCTACTTTCATGAGCTTATCTTCAGACACCTGGTTTTCCTGCAGAAAGCCATGCGGTTTGGCAGCCCGTGAATCGGCCGGTATGCCTGTTAAATATTTATTAGTCAATAAACCTTGTGCCAGTGGGGAGAAAGGAATACAGCCCACGCCTGATTTTTCCAGTAAGTCTAATAAACCGCCTTCTACCCATCGTTCAAACATCGAATATTTTGGCTGGTGAATAAGGCAGGGTGTACCCAATTGTTGCAGAATCCGGATGGCTTTGGCGGCTTCTTCCGGCTGATAGTTTGACAAGCCTAGATATAATGCTTTCCCCTGACGCACAATCAGATCCAGAGCTGTCATGGTTTCTTCCAGCGGTGTTTCCGGATCGGGGCGGTGGTGGTAAAAAATATCCACATACGCCAGATTCATCCGCTTCAGGCTCTGATCCAGACTGGAAACCAGGTATTTTTTTGAGCCCCATTCTCCATAAGGGCCTTCCCACATATAATATCCTGCCTTAGTCGAGATAATTAATTCGTCCCGGTAGCCGGCAAAATCTTTCTGTAAAATACGTCCGAAATTCTCTTCAGCTGAGCCTGGAGGCGGCCCATAATTATTCGCCAGATCAAAATGGGTAATGCCTCTGTCAAAAGCCAGGCGCAAAATCTGGCGGCAGTTTTCGAGCACATCTACATGGCCAAAGTTGTGCCAGAGACCCAGAGAGATGGCCGGAAGTTTTAATCCGCTGCGGCCACAGCGGCGGTATTGCATGGTTTGGTAACGGTCGGAAGTAGGGGTATAAGACATTAATGATTGTTCGCTTGTTAGGTATAGAAAAGTAGATGGTTTTTCAGCGGTTTACCCTCAGACCAATAGTTGGTTTCTGAGTAAATAGCTTACTGTTTGGTAGCACTGGCATTAACCGGTTTTTGTAAAGTGATATCGGCTGTGTTGCTAATGAAGGCTACCTTTTTGCTGTCTGGCGACCAGGAAGGCGTATTAATCGTTCCCTGACCTCCATACAAATAGGCAATCACTTTAGGAGTACCGCCATTAACCGGCATCATACGCAGGTACACATGTTTGTAAAAAGGATGGTCGCCTGATTCCACTTCTTCTTTCAGGAACGATAAAAACACAATAGACTTGCCATCTGGTGAAACATGCGGAAACCAGTCATGAAAATCGTCATTGGTTAAGGATTCTTGCCCGGTTCCATCAGCCTTCATACGCCAGATACGCATGCTCCCTTCGCGGTTAGAGTTGAAATAGATATACTTTCCGTCGGGTGAATATTCTGAACCATCGTCCAGGCCTTTGGTAGTCGTAAGCCGTACTTCCGGGCCACCTGCGGAGGGTACACTATAGATATCATATTCTTTATTCCGTTCTGCTGTAAAAATCAAAGTTTTGCCATCGGGTGACCAGCCATGCAAATAGGAAGGACCTTTGGGGGTAATTTGTTTAGGTGTGCCGCCCGTAACTGGTACAGTATAAATAATAGAACCACCCAGTTCTTTAACTCCGCTGCTCAGGCCAAGCATTTTTCCATCAAACGAGAGTACATGGTCGTTGTTATTATTTTTTACATCGCCCGTGTTGAGTACTTTAGGTTTGCGGCTCGCCAGATCAAAGGTATAAATCAGGCCGTCGCTGTTATAGATCAGGGTTTTGTTATCGGGTGTCCAGTTGGGCGCTTGCAGAGACTTGGGAGAAGAGTAAATAACCTCCCTGTCCCCAGTGTTTACATCCAGTATTTCCAGGTGGCTTCCCAGATAATCTCTGTATGGAACGAGGCTTGCCGGGGCAGGAACTGTGATGCGTACATCTTTAAAAATTCCTTTTTCTACTACATCTTTATTATGTGAACCCACAAATAACCCTACATATACTTCATCACCCAGCTTCAATTCTGCTACCTCTTCGGTTACAAAGGGTTCGCCAAATTTAGCTACCCGCATGGTATACGTATTGCCTTTTCTTTCCAGTTCAATCACATCAGCACCGGTAAGTTTAGATTTTAATTCATCGGTCTGGGCTCCGGTAGTTTTCCGGTACTGGAGGGAAGTAAGGCCGTCGCCATGTACCACGGCATTGATGTGAGCTGAATTACTATCCAGACTGCTGCGGACCATCCAGCCCACTTTCCGGTGCGGGTCTACGCCTTTACCTACAAACTGGGCACGCGTATAGACGATAAAATCACCTTTCATACGTTTCCAGGCATAATGAAATTCATCGTGATCAAACCACACATTGTAGCCAGCGCCGCTTAGTTCATATTGCCGGGTTTTAGCATTATAGGAAGTGCTGCCTGGTTTGCGTACAGCACCCACATCGCCATAGCCTTCAAAAATGCCTACAGGTTTGTTCTGGGAAACGGCGGGCACATGTATAATTAACCCAAAAAGCAGGGCTAATAATGAATAGTAAAATTTGCTTTGCATGAAGAAAAATAAGTTTAAGGTTGGTATAGGTTACTGCTTCCAAGGAAAAAATCTGTTACTACCATGGAAGGAAGACTTTTTATTCCAGAGAATAATGTTAAGGGTTATTTTAGATAAACACAAATTTATATTTGCTTAATTATAAACAAGCAAACCCTGAAGGTATGCCTTAAAAATGCTAAAGGCTGGTATTCATCAAAATAGAAATACCAGGTTTAGCAAACTACTAGTGGGTTCTGTAAAAGAGGGTGAGTACTAAAAAAGTGGCGCTTTAAAGACTAACAGGGTTACCCTTTGCTTTCCTGATGCATCAGGGCTACTTTCTCCAGACAGCTTTTTAATTCTTCCAGGTTGATGGCTTTGTTAATATAGTCATCCATCCCGGCTTGCAAACAAATTTCTTTATCGCCTTGCATAGCATTGGCTGTTAAGGCTACAATATAGGGTTGCTGTTTCTGCTGCTTACGGATAAGGGAAGTTGCCTCCAGGCCGTCCATTTCCGGCATTTGTACATCCATCAGAATAATATCATACGATGTATTTTCCAGTTTTTGCAAAACTTCCACGCCGGTTCCGGCAATATCTGTCTGATAGCCGAGTTTACCCAGAATCCTGGTGATCAGGAGTTGGTTTACCTCATTATCTTCTGCAATCAGAATACGTAAGGGATATTTTTCTGAGAAGGCTTTCGATAGTACCTGTTGTTTGTGTGGTGCAACCGTTTCTTGCCGGGCACTTAGTTGTGCTTGAATGAGTTTATGGAACTGCTGCTGCTTGACAGGCTTATGCACCATGGCAGCAAACAGGCTGGCGTAATGTTTACTGCTCTCGTCTCCTATGGAATTGAGTAAGACAATGGGCAACTGTGGATGTACCTCTTTCACTGCTTTGGCCAGTTCGATGCCATCCATTTCGGGCATTTGCCTATCTGTTATCATTAGCTGAAACCGGCATTCCCCGGATAACATCAGCAAGGCCTCTTTGCCTGACGATGCAACTACCGGAACAAGTTGCCATTGTTTCAGCAGGGTTTTAAAAATTTGAAGACTCGTCTGATTGTCATCTACCACTAAAACCTGTTTTCCTTCCGTCCCATAGAAATGACTTGGTGCAAACCCACTTATGGTTTGTATACCCGGCTTGGTCTGTATGGTGAAATGGAACGTGGTGCCTTTTCCTAACTGGCTTTCCACCCATATATTCCCCTTCATTAACTCGACTAACCTGGCACTGATGGCCAGCCCCAGGCCGGTGCCGCCATACTTCCGGGTAGTGGACGAGTCTACCTGGGAAAAAGCCTTGAACAACCGCGTAAGTTTATCTCCGGCAATACCAATTCCTGTATCTCTCACCTGAAAAGCTACTGTAAGGGAATCCGTTTCCGCTGCTGGCTCTAGAGAAACGCCTACAAACACTTCTCCCCGTTCTGTAAATTTGATGGCATTGCCTACCAGATTGATTAACACTTGCCGTATCCGCAAACTATCTCCTGTAAGGATAGCCGGTACATTACTGTCAATCTGATAGAGTAAATCCAGGCCAGACTGGGCAGCTTTGCCGGCAAATATATCCAGTACTTCTTCTATGCACGTCCGGATGTCTACATCCTGCTGCTCTAGCTCCATGTGTCCGGATTCTATCTTGGAGTAGTCTAATATGTCGTTGATAACCCCCAGCAGGTTCTCTCCACAAGTTTGAATGGTACTGGTGTATTCCTGTTGTTCTTCATTCAGGGTAGTTTCTGAAAGCAAAGTAGCCATTCCAATAACTCCATTCATCGGGGTTCTTATCTCATGACTCATGGTAGCCAGAAACACACTTTTGGCCTGATTTGCCTTCTCTGCTTCCCGGCGTGCCTCTTCGGCTTCTTGCCGGGCCTGCTGTTCAAAGGCTTTTTGCTGCACAAGTTGCTCGTTTATCTTTTCTAAAAATAATGCTTGTGCCTGTAGTTGATTTTTCTGGTTAGTTACTTCTGTGGTACGTTCCAGTACTTGCTTCTCTAATTCTCTTTTCTGGCAATTAATTCTATGTAACCGTATCCAATAGTAACCCCCTATACTACCGGCAACAACTACACAGATCAGGCTTTTAAACCACCAGGTATTCCAGTAGGGTGGCGTGATATGGATAGTTAGTGTGGCCGGGGTTTCGTTCCAAATGCCATCATTATTGGAGGCTTTTACCTTAAATGTGTAAGTGCCCGGGTCCAGGTTAGTATACGTAACTGTCCGCTTGTTGCCTATGTGGTTCCATTTTTTATCAAAGCCTTCCAGCTGGTAGGCATATTGATTTTTTTCTGGCATGGTATAGTTCAACGCAGCAAATTCAAAGGAAAAAACAGAATGCTTGTACGAAAGGGTTATTTCCCTGGCCTCACTAATCTGATGCTTTAAAGGACTATTTTCTTGTAAAGCCACTGACTGGTTAAAAATCTGGAAATCGGTAATAAATACCGGTGGAATAAAAGTATTGTCGCGTAAACTATCCGGATGGAAAATATTAAATCCATTTTGCCCGCCAAATAGCATTTCTCCGCTCCGGAGTTTGTAGCAGGAAGCCCTGTTGAACGAATTTCCCTGCAGCCCATCGCTGAGGACATAGTTTCTGAAGGTTTCCTGTTGAGGATTGAATGTAGACAAGCCCTTATTTGTACTAATCCAGAGATTATGTGCATCATCTTCCAGAATGCCCTGAATCATACTGCTGGGTAAACCATTCAGTTCTGTGTAGGTGGTAAAGGATTCGGTTCCGGCATTAAATAAATTCAGCCCCCTGTTTGTACCTATCCATAGTTTTCCATTAGTGGCTTCAAAGATGGTGTTAATCAGGTTGTTGCTTAGGCTTGAACTATTCTGTGAGTTGTGGATGTACTGAGTAAAGGTATCTGTATTCTCATTATATATATTTAAGCCTACCGCCGTACCTACCCATAAGTTATGGTGGCTATCTATAAATAGTGAAAGCACCGAATTGTGGCTTAGTTTACCGGACGTGGTAGCGTCAGACTTATACTGCCTGAAACTGTTACTGGCTTTATCGTAGCGGAGTAATCCGTTATCTACTGTACCAATCCATATGTAACCTTTTTTATCCTGTAACAACGTACTAATGCTTTCACAATGGAAATTTTTTAAGAGGGTATCGCCCTGCATCATGCGGAAGGTGTTTTTCTGTTTATCGAACACAGTTAACCCTCCCTTGTAGTTGCCAAGCCATATATTCTCATCATAGTCTGCATATATCTTCATTACGTAATTGCTGCCTATGGTTGTAGGGTCACCGGCTTTATGTTTCAGGTGCGTAAACTGATTTTTTTCCCGGTTCCAGATATTCAGCCCGCCACCATCGGTACCTATCCATACGCTTCCGTCTGCATCTTCGTATAGTGATAATATGTTGTTATTATTCAGGTTATTGAGGCTGCCTATCTGATTTTTGTAATGGGTGAATTTCTGGGGTTCCCGGAATAGAATATTGATGCCTCCGCTATATGTACCCACCCACATGTTCCCCCGGTTATCTTTATAGATAGAGTAAATGGAACCATTATTTAATCCGTCGTGGCTGGTTTCGCTGTACGTATGGTAGGTAAAGGTATTGGTCGGTAGATGTAATACATTGATCCCTCCGTTGCGGGTGCCAATCCATAAGTCGCCTTTCCAGTCTTCTTCCAGGGAAATAACATCGTTATGGCTAATACCCTCTGGCTTTTCCGGATGGTGCTGATACCGGATAAAGGTACCTTGTTCCGGGTTGAATTTATTTAATCCACCGCCTTCTGTTCCCAGCCACAAATTTCCATGGGAGTCTTCAAATATTTTCCTGACATCCGTATGGCTAATAGAGTTTTTATCGGAAGGATCAGGTAGGTAGCGGGTAAAAGGTTGTTTGGCTGTATTAAATAAATTAAGGCCATTTAAAGTACCCACCCATATATTGTTCTTGCTATCAATCTTTACATGACTTACATGGTTACTACTTAGGCTGGCATCATTTTGAGCATCGTGTTTGTAATGGGTAAATTCTTCCGTAACCGGGTTAAAGAAATTGAGACCTCCGCCATATGTTCCTATAATCAGATTGCCTTCTTTATCCTGGTCAATTGACCGCACATTGTTATGGCTGATACTGTTAGTTTTACTTTTATCCCTCCGGTAATTTTTAAAACTGTCGGTCTCGCGGTTATATACACTCAATCCGCCATCGTTGGTGCCAATCCATATTCTTCCCTGTTTGTCTTCAAAAATAGTCCATATGTAATTATGGCTCAGGCTGCTGCTGTTCAGCGGATCATTCCGGTAGATGGTAAACTTATAGCCATCGTACTTATTCAATCCATCGAATGTACCAAACCACATAAATCCTTTGCTATCCTGCAACAGGCAGGTGACGTTATTATGGGAAAGCCCCTCGTTGCTTGTCAGATGTTTGAAAGTATAGCTAGCAGACTGCGCAAATGCGATAGAAAAAAGTAAAATGCTGAATAAGCCACCGATGAACGTACGTACAAAAAACTGCCTTACATGAAATAAATGCATAGGAATGGCCAGATTAAAAAGCGCTTATTCACTTCACAAAGTTTTCAGCTAGTCTGGCAAGATAAAGAAAAGTAACTCCTACAAAGGCTAAATAATCTGGCGGATGCTACACATGTAAGAGAATTGAATTTTAATTATTCAGTGGAAATATAGTATAATACGCAGGGTGCACAAACGTAAAATCCCGGCAGTACGCACAAAGCCATTTTGTGCGTACTGCCGGGATTGATCTATTCAGGTATATACCTATGTAAAGCTGCTTGCCTGAAAGTTGGAACAAGGCAAAGTTAGATTTTTAACTTCTTTACATTGTTAAAACTAGTAGTAATGGCTTCTATGGCAGGTCCTTTGGTCTGATCTTGCTCTACAAAGAAATGTTTCAACCCGGCTGTTTTGGCAGCATCGAAAATCCGCTGAAAATCAATAGAACCGGTACCTACTTCGGCAAAGGTTCTTTCAGCACTTTTCTCCATATCTTTTACATGCCACATTGGGAAGCGGCCTGGGCTTTGCTGAAATAACTGAACCGGATCTTTTCCGGCAAAAGCAACCCAGTATAAGTCCAGTTCCATCTGTACCATCTTAGGATCTGTTTGCTTCAACAATATGTCGAAGGGCACCTGGCCTTCCAGTTCTACAAATTCAAAATCGTGGTTATGGTAGCCGAATTGAATACCGCCTTGCTTACAAATTTCTGCTGATTTATTGAATAATTCGGCATGGCGTTTATAATCGTCCAGGGTTTTGCGTTCATCCGGAAACAGGAAGGCACAGATCATGTATTTCTGGCCCAGTTCGGCGGCATCGTCTACGGCCCGTTTCCAGTCGTTGGTGAGGGTGCCTTTGGCGGCAGGCATGGTTTTACCGGTAGTGTAATGGCCGCTTGGGGCTGAAAGGCCTAAACCCTTCAGTATTGCCTTGAATTCTTTAGGTGTTTTGCCGAAGTACTTTCCATCACTGTAGCCGAAGAGTTCTACTTCTTTGTAACCAATGTCTGCTACCTTTTTCAGGGTTCCCTCCAGGTCTTTAGGAAGCTCGTTGCGCAGGGTATAGAGTTGAAGTCCTACGTTACGCTGCGTTTTGCCGAATGTATCAAAGCTGGCAAGCAGAGAACCCGATAGGGCTAATGCACTTATTTTCAGAAATTGATTCCGCGATACTTTTTTAGAGGATGACATAATGGGTGTTGGATTAAAAATTAATGTAGCCTTGAAGATACGATACTTCTATGAAAAGTGCATTATCCTAAGAAAATTATGCAAAATCCTGACACCTATTGCATTATTAAAAAATAGATAACGCAATAACTGTCAGGAAGTTACTTATAATTTATACAGTTAGTTTAGATAAGTAGTCGTAATTCATTTTCATGCTTTCCATAGAAGGGCGGGTAAAACTTTCCTGCTCAACAAAAAAGTGTTGCATGCCTTTTTCTTTCGCTACATCCAGTATTTGCTGATAGTTAATAGAGCCAGAGCCGATTTCAGTATTTTTAGTTTTGTCTGCTTTGTCCATATCTTTTACATGGCCCAGAGGGAATCGGTTTGGATATCTATTCAGGTACGCAATTGGGTCCTGGCCACCGGCTACTACCCAGAATAGATCCAGTTCGTATTTTACATTCTCCGGATCGGTATTTTCTATCAGG
Source organism: Rhodocytophaga aerolata (assembly GCF_030503435.1). Taxonomy (GTDB): domain Bacteria; phylum Bacteroidota; class Bacteroidia; order Cytophagales; family 172606-1; genus Rhodocytophaga; species Rhodocytophaga aerolata. The sequence continues at coordinate 611,658 of NZ_JAUKPO010000001.1, read as the reverse complement.
TAATCCAGTTTTACGGCATTGCCTACTTTCTCAAATTCAAAGGCGTGGTTGTGGTAAGCGAACTGCATACCGGCTTTTTTGCAGCTTTCTCCGGCTTTGTTAAATAGTTCGGCTGTCCGTTTCAGGTCATCCTGTGTTTTGTGCAGGCCTTCGCTTATAGACGAACAGGTAAGGTATTTCTGTCCGGTTTTAGCAGCTTGCTCCACCAAGGCTTCAAAATTCTGTAACAAAGTAGCTTGCTGCCAGGTGTCTACTTTTTTTCCATCGCGGCTGCCTGAGCCAAAATGGCTGCTAACCAGAGTTAAGCCCATGTCGCTGAGCATTGTTTTGAATTCTTCAGGCGTGTAGCCAAAGTAATGCCCCTTCTGGCCTGGGTATGATTCTACTTCTTTATAGCCAATAGTTGCCAGCTGTTGTAAAATACCCTTTAAATCACCTTCAATAACATCTTTTACAGAATACAGCTGTAAGCCAACTGGACCTAAATTTCCGGTAGCGGAAGTGGTTTGAGTAGTGGAAGTGGCGGCAGCGGTGGTATCCGCCGTTTGGGTGGTTTCATTCTTGGTTTCGCTACTACAGGCGGGAAAAAGCAGCGTGCCTAAGGCGAGAGCTCCGGTATGTTTCAAAAAAAATCGTCTGTTTGCCATTTGTTTACTGGTATAGGTTTAAGGTAAATGAGTGAAAAAATATAAAAGAAAGCCTAAAGATAAAAATGCTGTGCGAACAAACACGTAAAAAAGCCTGGGAAAATATGGATTGCACCAACTGAAACTATGGTTTCTTGCATTGATTTCTGCTAGAGTGGCCTAGTTGTCGGCTTAGAGTAGTATTGTAAGCAGATGTTATTGTAGTGTCCACAATTCCCTGTTTTTTACATATCCTATCAGCCCAGTTTCTTTTGCTACATACAGTTCTGTTACTTTCTCCTGATCACAAGATAAGCACCTTGCTTTTAATACCTGAGAAAAAGTTTTGCCTGCCAAAACTACCGAATCTAACAAAGCATAATTGCCAGGTTGATCTTTGGGAAAAATCAGCTTATCATCAACCAAATACGTAAGGCTAATGATATCTTTATGAATATTGATTCGCTGATTAATTATTTCAATACGGATGGTATCATTTAAGGTGGTACTGCTGATCAATGCACGAATGACCTCTTGCATTCCATCCGGGCATTCGTCACCGACTATATAATTCTCAACCGAATCTGTATACTGAATTACTTGCAATACATCGGGTTGGCCAAATGGCCTTGCAAAAATTAAGCTTTGTTCAGGGTGGTAACTTATCCAGGCTCGTGCTGAAGGAGATATCTTTACTAATCCTGTTTCTGGAGCATCACAGTAACAACTAGTAAATAATAAAAAAGCTAGCAAAATAAATATAAGTATGTTTCCTATTTTCATGATTCAAGTGCTTACAAAACAAAATATTGTTCTGAAGTGGGTGCTAAAATCTATTTCTTCTTAGCTGATTTTTTTGATTTCTCTGTAGAAGGGTTTTCCAAAGAATTTATCTTAGTATACATGGTCCGGAAGGTGTTCCAGGGCGTATTCTCTCCGGCTGTATCATCTGTTTTTCTGCCATAGTAGCCATCTAAAAATTGATCGGGGCCAGACCATACCGTTTGCATCATCCCATAAAAACGTCCTTTCATCTCCTTGGTGGCAGCTGTGCGGAACCGGACCATATCGTCTACCTGGCTTACGGCAATCTGGGGTTTGCGCCAGGGACACGTAATTACCCGGAAACCCTTCATGGCAAAATATACAGCTGTCTGGTCGGGGCGTTCGTAATGCCAGTCGCAGATGACTACGCTTTTAGGGATCAGATCAATGGCTTGATGGGTATTGTTGAAGCTGGCTTCCCAGATTCCTAAACCGGTAGTTTTTCCATCCAGCAGACGGTCGCCCCATATCCATAGTTCCCGGTTTTTTAACGCTAGATGGTCGTGGATTTTTCGTACTTCTCCGGCAAAAAGTTCAGCTTTGTTATGGCCAGAACAGCGGGGGCACTTGTCGTCTCCGATGTAAAATACTTCATCCATCCCGGCATGAAAGGCATCCGTCTCGAATACGTCTACAATTTCATCCATCAGGGCAAAAACTACTTTATGCACACCCGGATGCAAAGGACAATAACTTTTGCAGTATAAGCCATCTTCATTAGGCCATTTATAGGTAGCAGGCATCTTTACATGTGGCGTTTCGTCAAAATCGGGATATACCCGCAACAGATTATATGTAGTGTTTGCCCATGATTGATGGCCCAGTAAGTTTATCTGCGGAATCAGGCGGATATTGTGTTTCTTACTCGCATTTACTATCTTTTTAGCATCCGCTTTAGATAAGGCTACTGAATCTCTTAACTCCGGATGGCTTTCGAACTGATAATTAAAATCTACCCGCAGGATTAAGGTATTTACTTTTCTGGGAGCCAGTTCTTTCTCTATAAACTCTACAAATGAATCTACGCCGTTGGGCCTGGGGGCGGCAATACAAAATCCGCGGACCTGCAACAAGGTATCGAGGCCGGATTGTGCAAAAAGCTGAGATGAAAAAAGGATTACAAAAATAAAGGTAAGTAGGGTAGAGGTAAGGTGATGTTTCATAAATAGAAAGCCGTAGTAGTTATGTTTAGGTAAAGTCGTGATAATAGTATGGAGGTTAACAAACCTGGCACTTTATAACCTCAGGCGTATTCCATTACGGCTTAAGATGCCAGTAACCCATACGCAGAGCAAAGCAAAGGTAAATGACTTCAGTAGGCCAACATTGCCGCTTAGCATCCATTCAGGCCAATGAATGCCAAGTAAAGTCACGGCTGCATAAGCAAAATAAGGCATCAGGTAACAAAGCAATGTATCGGTTCCGGCTGGTTTTATGAAGCTGAACCAATGGGCTTTTTTGCGCAAGTCGGCAAGCCAGTAAATGGCTACAAAAGTAGTAATAGTAAGAGCACTGCAAATAAACAACCAGGCAGGCGTAGCCCGGAGCTTTGAAATGCCCCAGAAAGTCCGGGTGTAAAATCCGAAAAGTAGTAAGCCAGCAGCTATGAGGAGTAAGGCTATGAGTAGCTTTGACCGTGCCGGTTGTTTATTCAGGTAAGTGAGCAATAGGCTTATCAATACACCACCCAGGGTAAGAGCTACTAATGTACCCCCACGAATGGCACCGGGAATAAAATTGAAGGCATCGGGAATCATTTTTGCATTTGCCAGCATACTTATTATACAAAACAGTACCCAGGCACCTAGGATCACATAGTAGTTTTTACCAGCCAAAGCAGTTACCAAGGCGCTTACCAGATACGACCAGCCGATTAAGCCTAAAATTCCCCACCAGAAGGTAGAGAAACCTACTAACTCGTTTGTTGATTCTCCGCCCCGGTAAATAAAGGCAAGTGCCAACAAAATGCAGATACCTATTCCTTGTAGTGTTTTTTTCAGCCAGGGAGCCACCGAATCCGAATACACATTCCAGATCAGGATAAAAGACAGGCAGGAAAGGCTATACCAGACTACACGCGGCATACCGGTGGCTTGGGCATTTATGTTTTCCCCGTTCACCAGAAACACACCCATAACCAGTAAGGCTACCGTCCGGCTGGCAATGTGAAATAAGAGCTGTGGAAGGGTATCTCCCTTTTTGCGGCGGTTAGCAATAGCAAAAGGAATAGACATACCCACGATAAAAAGAAATGCCGGAAAGATGGTATCGGCCAAACCCATTCCATCCGCTTCATACGAGACGTGTTCCAGCCAAAGGGGAATATTCTGCAAAGACCACAGGTCATTTACAAAAATCATCAAAACCATGGTAATGGCCCGGAGAATATCAATTGAGGCGATACGGTTAGCGGCAGGCTGTAGCACGCCATCCTTTATAATGGGTGGAACGGAACTAGTGGTTGGGCTTGTGATCATATGACAGGTGTTATCTATTGTTTCAGCTTTAACCGTTGCACGACATAGTTACCAATTTGCTTTCCTTGTACCAAGCCATTATCTATCGCATCCCGGTAGTGAATACCCCCGTAGAGACGTGAAATGGCTGCTTCCTGGGCTGCCTGCTTGAATGACGTAAACGACCTGGCCGGTACGCCAAATTCCACTTCGGTTATATCGGTATAGGCAAAGTTTTCGCCTGCCAGGGTAGTAAGCAGTGTAGAAACGGCACTGGATACCACACTATGGCCGCTGGTATATTCTGGAAAAGGAGGCGTTTGCAGCAAAGGCCGCCAGTCTGGGTCTACATGGGTATTGATAAAGGTTTCGGGACGTATGCGGTTGCTGCGGAATTTTTCTTTCCAGCAGGAAATAAATGCATCTGACATAGTAATGCCTACCAGGGCATGCCAGCGGATGGTCTCCGCCAGAGATAATTGTTTTTGTGTACAGGCAATCCCGGTAATACCCATCCAGTGGCCTCCCGGAGAAATCTTTTTTGTTGCAAAACTGATATGGCCTTTCTGGTTCAGAAAAAATGGGTTGCAATCCCAGAAGTTGGCAATATGAATTTGTTCCTGGCTCAATTTGCTGGTAACTTCCTGTACTTCTTTGGCTAGTTTATAAAAGCCTGAGTTTTTTTGCTGGTTGTAAGCCACGGGAGCCGCCGGAGGAAATTGAGTGGCACTGTCTAACAAAAATGGACGTAAGCTTCCCCAGTGCGGCTCGTAGGCTTCCATATATCCTGGTGGGGTAGGTTGCCATGAGCCTGCCTCTTTAAACGGGGTATACCGCATATAGCCGCTTGTTTTTACATAGCCATCTCTGGCCGCATACTTCACAATTCCTTTTACAATACTATCGGCATACGCACAGGAGGCTTCGATAATGGCTGGAGAAAGGTTGCCACCTGCTTCTTTTACTAATTGATGACGGGCGTTTTCTAAGGTAAATCCGGAAGGCAATAGTTCTTCACCAGCCCGAACCACGGCATATAAACTGGCTAGCTCTACATTAATGGGTTGGGAAGGTTTAACGGTGGAGAAACCCGGATAATCTTTTAGTAAACCAGCAAACGAAACATATTGTGCCGGCCGGGCCTGCTGGTAAATAACTTCATAGGCTGCCATATTCGCATAGGCATAATACCTGGCCGCTGCACAAGGTCCGGTTACATCCCCTACCATTACATCCGTTAATTTTTTTAATGTCTGCACATAGGCCTGGGCATCCGTCTTGGTTACATAAGGCTCAGAAAAAATGTCTCCTTTTGCCACTATGGTGGAAATAAAAAGCAGACAGGTAACTATCCATTTCATGGGTTGTATACTTATGGATTTACTAAATAACTACTAATTGATTGATTATTTCTGCCAAATAGCAAAAATGTCTGAGGTCCGTTTTTTACTACGGTAATATCCCGTACATCGCCTTTGACAGCCAGGCCACTTTTCCACTGAGGTATGTAAGCGAATCTACAGTTGCCTTCATTGCGGAACACCATTCCATAGGTAGCATCCATCCGGGCCAGCTTAATTCTGGTATAGGTTTGATTTCCTCCTAAAATAAGATCTTTCAGCCCATCTTTATCTATATCTAACAGGGCAATGCCATAGACCGGAGCAAACTGTGCTTCTACCGGAAGTTCGTGCGGACTAAACGTGCCGTCCCCCTTGTTTTCTAGCACAACAGAGCTAAATGTAGTTGCCTGTAACGTACTGGCATTTTTCAGTTGCTCCGGGGTAAACATTTCCTGTAAAGTGGCATCGGCATAGGAGGCATAGGTAGTAAATTTCCTGCGGAGGGCAAACACTTGGTTTAAGGCTTCATCCCGGTTTACTAACGGGTACGATTTTTCTCCGATATAATAACATACGAAAGGATCGATGGCTTCATTCTGGTCAAAGTCGCTGTAGACTACCGTAACTGGTTCTTTTTCGGTAGGTTTCATCTGGCAGTTCCATCCGGCGTTGCCAGCGACAATATCCAGGTCTCCATCCTTATCCAGATCTTCTGCTACCAGCTTATTCCACCATCCATATGATTTACCAACAGACTGATTAGCTGGTTGATTGTTTTGCAGTTTTCCTTGGTGATTAAGCAAAACAGTGATAGGCATCCACTCACCGGCTACTACCAGATCATCCCATCCATCTTTGTTTGCATCGAGTACCACAGCATCGGTGACTAAGCCAAATTTTTCCAGAAAGGGGGCTAGTTGAGACGTGCCATCGGTAAATTTTCCCTTGCCATCGTTCAGGAGAATACGGCTGCTGGCAGGCTCCGGATAACGTCCTGGAATTACCCGGCCACCAACGAATAAGTCTAAGTCGCCATCTTTATCTATGTCAATGGCTTTGGCGCATCCATCGCTGCTGCGGTCTATTGGCAGGTTTTCTTGGGCACGGGTAAATTTCCCTTTGCCATTGTTAAGATATAATCTGTCCTGCAAGAGTACATCTTGTTCCAGGTAGGCATACCCACCACTCACCACATACAAATCCATATCACCGTCTTTATCCGCATCAAAGAACAAAGCCCCGGTGTCTTCCTGCAACAAATCGCTCTGGAAAGCAGGTTGCGGAGAAGTTTGCCAGGAACCGTTTTTCTGTCCCAGTAACAAAGCCCCTGCCTGCCCTTTGGCTCCGCCGATATACAAGTCTGGTAAGCCATCTTTATTTACATCTGTCTGGGCCAGGTGCGGGCCTTGATAAGAGAGCATAGTGGGAATCAATAACTGGCGTTTGAAATCATTATAGTCATCTTCCTGGTGCAGAAAAGGAACAGTATCTTTGGTAACAGCCGTAAATAAATGGGTAGTTGATTTTGCCGGGGAGGAAGGTTTATTTGCTTTTCCGGGCTCCACTACCAGTTTCTGCCCGGCAGGTATATTGCAAAGGAGTTCATACTTACCGTTTGGCCATTCAATTTTCAGGGTATCTACCACAGTTGCTTTTCCTAAGCCAAAATGCAGCGGCGTATTCATACACGATTGAAAACCACGCGATGGATAATACTCCTGGTATTGCCTGGTCTCTTTCGTGTGCACCCATACTTTAGCTCCATAAGTAGCGGCTGAAAAGTTATTTCCCAGCTGTACTTGCAGATAGTTGCTTTCCCTAGCCATGGCATCATTGCGGTAAATGGCAGCTTCTGCATTAACATTATTGGTAATAATCTCCAGATCGCCGTCTGTATCCAGGTCGGCACATACAGCGCCATTAGAGAGAAACGTCTGGTCGAAGCCCCATTGCTTCCCTTTGTTTTCGAATTGCAGGCGGCCATTGTTCCGGAAAAAATAATTCTGTGTCTGTGAGGATGGCATTTCCCGGACAATGTCCATCATAGCAGTTGGACTTCCTTGCGCTGCTTTCAGCTCTTTATCGGCATAAAACTTCATAAAGTCCATGTTTGTATAGTCGCGCAGGTAGCCGTTGGTGATAAACAAGTCTTTCCATCCATCGTTATCGAAATCAGCTATTAAAGGTGCCCAGCTCCAGTCCGTATTAGATATTCCTGCCAGCTGGCCTATTTCGCTGAAGGTACCATTGCCATTATTAAGTTGCAGCATGTTGCGCATAATCTGGTGATGAAACCCATTTTTTACCATATTCTGGTATACCTCATAGTTTTCTGGTCCATACAATAACTTCTGGCGCCGGTTATCTTCAGGCAGCATGTCCAGGGTAAAAATGTCAGGAAATCCATCGTTATTAATATCCGCTATTTCATTGCCCATAGAGAAATAACTCAGGTGCCCAACAGACTCCGTTAACTTATCAGAGAAAGTGCCATTCCCATTGTTGATATACAGGTAATCCTGCTCAATATAATCGTTGGAGATATAGATATCCGGCCATCCATCGGCATTGATATCACTAATAGCTATTCCCAAACCAAAACCTATCGGATTGCCTTTAATCCCAGCCTGGGCACTTACGTCTGTAAACTTACCACCCTCGTTGCGCAGGAGCCTGTCGCCGGCAAATTCGTCGCGCATGGCTTTTACTGCAGCCGCATCAAAGCGCTTAAAGTCCTTAATATTGTGGTTCATCAGGTAGCAATCCAGGTCGCCATCTTTATCGTAATCAAAGAAAGCGGCTTGTGTACTATGGGTCGGCAGATCTAATCCATACTGAGCCGCTTGTTCAGTAAAAGTAAGATTCTTATTGTTGATATACAGTTTGTTGCGGCGATAGTAGGGTTCTCCGTTTCCTGAATAGCAGACGTAGATATCCAGCCAGCCATCGGTGTTAATATCTACCAGCGTAACTCCGGTTTTCCAGCCGGTTCCAAAGCTAATGCCGGAGTTTTGGGTAATATCTTTAAACTGCAAATTTCCCTGGTTCAGGTATAGCCGGTCGGGCACCATATTGCCGGTAAAATAGAGGTCGGGCAAGCCATCATTATTTATGTCACCAACGGCTACACCACCGCCATTGTAGAAGTACTCGTATTGCAGCACATTTTGTGTTTCTGTTTCGGTTAACTGATTGTTAAAGGTAATACCGGTTTGCTTGGAGCTTAGCAGCGTAAACTGTGCGGCTGAGGAATGGCAATACAAGACACAACTTACCCAGAAAGCTACACATAAAAAATACGTAGGGAAATGCATAGTTAAAATTACAATAATCCGATGGAAATGCAAAATGAACCGCTTGCCAAGTACCCTGTAAATCAAGCTTCTGCTGGTAGTATGGCTACCTGTAAAAAGTAGAATATTTTGATGGATAAGAAGTTGGATAATAAGGAGATATTAGCTAAGCTTATAGATTCATTGGAGGAGTGTTAACAGCAACCATCCAGGCTGACTTACTAAGAAGCTGTTTGAATTAATTTCTTTAAGCTGCGGCCATGCCATTTACAAAAAAATGACCATACGTGTGTATAAACTATCTTTTATCTGTTTACTGGTTCTATTTGTTCTGACTACTTGTACCCGCAAAAAAAGCGAACTGGTGTGGGACAAAAACTTTTTTATTATTGGCTCTCAATCCTCACCCAGGGCTATAGATTTAAATGAAGATGGTGTACAAGACATTGTGATGGGGGCCGGTAAAAATGAGTTTCAGGAAAGCAGCCAGGGGATAATTGCCATGAATGGGAAAACCGGGGAGTTATTGTGGCAGCAACGTGCGCCCGATCAGGTGTATGGAACGCCTACTTTTTATGATATTTCCGGAGATAATATACCAGATATTTTTATTGGGGGAAGGTCGCCAAACTTAAAAGCTTTGAATGGAAAAACCGGCGAAATCCTGTGGGAATACAAATACCAGTTTGAGAATGACCCTATTTTGAAATATGCCAAATATAACTTTTACAACCTGGCCCTGGTGCCCGACCAGAATAAAGATGGCTTACCAGAGTTGTTGACACTTAATGGCGGCAATGCTAAAGCAGAGCCCGGTTCTGAGCTAAACCGTTTTCCAGGTGTACTCATGGTTTTTGATTCCAAAACCGGCCAGGTACTGGCTGCCGATACCATGCCAGATGGAAAAGAATCGTATATGTCGCCGGTGTGTTTTGCGCAGCCAGGCAGCCAGGAGTATATCATTCTTTTTGGAACTGGTGGCGAAACCATCTCAGGTAACCTCTATATGGCCAGGCTCTCTGATCTGATGGAGAAAAAATTAGCCTCCGCCAAAGTAATTGCCTCTGAAAAAGGACATGGGTTTATAGCCCCGCCAGTAGTAGCAGATATTTCCGGGGATGGCGTATATGATGTTGTGGCTATTTCGCATGGCAGTTCAGTTTTTGCGATAGACGGCCGGGAGCAAACAGCCTTGTGGCAGAAAACCATTCCAGGTACTGAGTCGAGTAACAGTTTTGCAGTGGGCTATTTTACCAACGATGAGGTGCCTGACTTTTTCACCTTTGTCAGTAAAGGGGTGTGGCCAGAAAATACCGGTACCTTACAAATACTTTTGGATGGTAAAAACGGGCAAATTGCCTATCAGAACAACCTGGGCTGCTCCGGATTTTCCTCTCCGGTGGTATATGACCTGAACAACGATGGCCGGGATGAAGCTATTATCAGTATCAACGAATATGATTGTGGCCGGAAATTAACCGATCAATCGTCTTTCACTATTGAAAATAAACTCCTGGCAATAGATTTTACCAAGCAAACCGTGAACACCATAGACCAGACCAAGGGTTTCAAGAATATATTTTCTACGCCCTGGATTGGTGATCTGGATGATAATGGCTACCTGGACATTGTGCATTGCCAGTATTTCAGCCACTCAGATCTGCTGTCTTTTCTGGGCATGCGCGTGAAGCGGATAGATACGCCAGTGAAGGTGAGAAAAGCACCTGTTTGGGGAGGCTATATGGGTTCTGAAGGGAATGGTGTTTTTCCTCTAGCTCAACAGCAACTTGTGCAGCGGTAGGTTTGAAATCAGTAAAAAAAAAGAGAAGTCCTTATGAAACTGAAAGGGAACCATAAGAAGCTTTGGGATGAGATTGGCCGTATACTTTGGGAAGAATGGGACCCAATTGGTATAAATAAGTATAATGGACCCGACGATGAATACAATAGCTATATTCCTTCTGTCTTTGCACTTCTTACTAAGAACATATTTAAACTTTTAAGTAAGAACAGTTATAAAAAAGTGCGTTGGCCCGGAAAAACAGCGGGGTGTGCGTAAGCCTGTAGCGCAGAAGCATTGTTTTTCCTAGACTTTTTTTGTTACTTTTTTGTGGCAATGACAAAAAAGTAAGAAGGTACGGTCAAAATTATCTGCTTTAGGACAAACTCAATTGATAGTTTAAAAAGTTTAAACAGCCTCTAAAAATGAATCAGTTAAAATAATTGCCTGTAAGCTGGATGAGCATGCAAAAATGAATATGGGACTACGACCAACTATAGAACATAGCCTTGCTATTGTTGCAAAATTGATTGCCTGTAAAGAGGAAATACATGAAAGTATATAGCGTTTTTCAGTCTATTCCTTTTTTGTTCAAAACTTTCCTTTGTTTTAGGTAAAAAAGTCCGATCATAGGTAAACGTAGATAGTAGATCATAGCTACCTATGTTTGTATAAAATTATTGAAAACAAAAAATCCTTGAATTGCTCCAAGGATTTTTTGTTTTCAATAGTTGACGGTACATTACTCCGTTCCACCGTCCCACCAAACTTTAGTAGTATAGGTGTCTGGCAAGGTAGCACCTGTTGAATAATTCTGATTACCTGCTGCTTCAGTAGTTGGGTACTTCAGTCTGACAGGAATGGTGCCATTGGTGATATTACCAGGGTAGTTGGTAGGGGTTAGCTGCGGATACCCAGTTCTTCTCCAGTCGGACCAGGCTTCCCACCAGTTAAAGAATTTACTTACCCATAACTGCTCGTATATCATCTGCAAGCTTGTTTTGTTAGGTGTTGCCCCATAAGGATAGGTGGCCAGATAGGTGGCTACCTGCGCATCAGAAACGGTAAGGGATGCATCAAAAGGGGTATACATTTGCATAGCAGATTTTACACCGGCATTGTAATGCTCTGCGGCAGTACCAGAAATGCCAGTGCCAATTCCTCTTTCCAGCGCTTCAGCTAATAAAAACTCTACTTCTGCATGATGCATAATCATATATGGATCATCATCCTGTAGCATCAGAGGGTTTATTCTGGAAAAAGTCTGCGCCTGATCTACTTGTTTTCCTTCGGCTGCATCCAACATACCCTGGTCCATTCCATTCGGCATACCTCTTTGGGCAAGGGGATCGGTGGTAGTTGGAGTCCATTCGGTAGCTGTCCAGTTACCAATACCTCCGCTGATGATCATTAACCGCGGATCGTCATCGGCGGCTATGGCAGGATCATTTCCTTTTAGAAAATCTACCAATGTCTTACTTAAATAGGAAGGCTGTCCGCCGTCGCCAGGGTTGAATGCGCGGGAAATTCCGTTCTGGTTAATCCATTCGCTAGGACCAACAGCCATTTTAACCCATACATTGTCAGCGTTGCTGGTAAATACACCGCCTGCCGCAGCCTTGGTTACGTATTGGGCAGCCATGTTCTGGTCTACGTTAGATACCCGCATAGCTAGCCGCAACATAAGGGAATAACCCCATTTTTTCCATTTAGCAATATCGCCTCCGTAAATAAAGTCAGCCTTGGTAAATCCTTCATCTGGGTTGGAAGCACTCAGGGCAGCAGAAGCTTCATCCAGTTCCTTCAACAAGTCGGCATAAATAGCAGATTGCTTATCGTATTTCGGGAAGAAAATCTGCTCCATCCCTTTGTTTGCTTCCGAATAAGGAACAGCTCCATAAAAATCGGTCAACCGGTGAAAACTGAATGCCCGCAAAATTCTGGCGGCATTCCGCATATTTACATGTTTCCCTTCTGCATAGCCACCAGGGCCAGTCTGCCTCATAATTTCAGAGATATTCTTTAACTGGTCATTGTAGGTAAATTCAAAAGGAGCCGCCGAAGTCTCGAAATTTTCCTGGTACTTATCACCAGGGGCTATACCACCAGTGGCCTGTGCCAGATGCTGTATCGCATAAGCAGCCATACCGATGTTCGTCCGCCAGTCAATGTAGCGGTTGTCGCCGGAAGAGCCATTAGAGGCTATTCCCAGTTCAGCGGCTGAGAAAAGATAATTTAAATCGATCTGATTTACTGCTTGTGGATTTAAATTCAAATCATGCAGTTCATCCGTATCGCAACTGGCCATTGGCATGGCTATGACCAAGGCGCATAGAAAAAGTTTATTTATATATTTCATCAGTCTAATAATTTGATGTAAAGAACCTGCTAAAATCTACGGCGACAAATAAACGTTGCTTGTAGCGTTTCATTGGTTCAACTTAATTAATTAAAATCCTACACTTAAGTTAAAGCCGTAACTACGGGTACGGGGCATAGCAAAATAATCTAAGCCCTGACCGTTGCCGCTGGAATAACTTGATTCCGGATCGATGTTGTCCGTGTTTTTCCACAAGATGGATAAGTTACGTCCTACAAAGGATAAGCGTAAGTTAGAGAACGGAGTTTTGTTTAGCATCGTATTTGGGAAGGTATATCCGAATGTAAGCTGGCGCAGTTTCAGGAAAGAAGCATCGTACACAAACATATCTTGTCTTCTTTCACCTGTCTGGTTCCAGTAGTTGCGGGCCTCCTGTGGGGTAAGGGTTTTGGTAAACGGTTCATACACCGGATTACCGCTGCCATCGGTTCCATTCTGAATAACGCCATTTACAGTAATGGCATCATAGCCTTCGCGTCCCTGTAATGTTTGTTTATGCAACCCCCACTGAGTCAGACGTACATTGGTACCAGAATAGATATCACCCCCCAATTTAAAGTCAATTAAGAAATCGAAGTGGAAATTTTTATAATTGAATGAATTATTGATACCGCCTGTCCAGTCTGGTAAACCATTTCCAATTACCTGCATTTTTTCTGCTTGAACCGGCGCACCGTTGGCCTCAAACACAGGTTGACCATCTGGAGAAGTTTTTTGCACAAACCCGGTGAGCACACCAAAAGGCTGACCTACAATGTGTTTCACGAACACTGTTCTGGTACGAGGTTCTTCAACAATCAGTTCGTCATTTCCTTCGATCAACTGGATTACCTTGTTCCGGTTTCTGGCTAGGTTTAATGATACATCCCAGGTTAAGGCACCTCTCAGTGGTGTAGCAGATAATAAAACTTCTACCCCTTTATTGGTTAATTCACCTACGTTTACCAGGGTAGATCCAAATCCGGAAGCTCTGGAAATAGTAGCGTTCAGGATGTCATCGGTTGTTTTCTGGCTATAGTAGGTAAATTCCACACCTAATCTGTCTTCCAGGAAGCGGAGGTCTGTACCAATCTCAAATTCTGTAGAGGTATAGGGAAGCAAGTTGCGGTTAGGAATCGTTCCGCCGTTGCCTGTGGCTGTGGAGAAAGAACCCATGGGAACACCCAGGTGTGTAGCACCCAAAAGGGAATAGGTATTTACTGTTTGATAAGGTTGCACAGAAACACTACCTACCTGTGCCCAGCTGGCTCTTATCTTGCCAAAACTCAACCAGGTTGGCAAGGCATTAAACGCCTCTGTAAATACAAAGCTACCCCCAATGGAAGGATAAGTAATATCGTTGATATCCGGATTGAGTACGGAGAACCAGTCTTTTCTGGCAGTTGCTGTTAAATAGATAAAGCCGCCATAGCTCACTTCAGCAGAGCCAAATAAGGAGTTAATACCAGACTGGTTGGTTCCAAAATCCCAGGTACGGGTTACTGTGTTGTTGATGAACTGCTCAAACGGAACATTGAATGCATTTCCGTTCAGGTTAAGCCGCTCACTTTTCCGGCGCATCCGGTTGGCACCAATAAAGGCGTTTACACCAAACTTGCCGAAAGTTTTATCAAACCCGGCGGTTGCTTCCAGGTTAATTTCCCGGACTCTGTCTTCGCCTTCATTCATTGAGCCGCCACGGGTGTGTCCGGTTCCCTGAGGAGTTATGGTTTGATCTCTTCTGGTAAACCAGTCCATACCGGCTCTGGCAGAAACGTATAAGAAATCCGTAACATTATACCGTAACTGGGCCGAAGGAATAACCCGGTCCCGCTCATCATCTACAGAATACTGATACGCTGCCCAGTAAGGATTTTGCAGCCAGTTATTGTTTGCCTGCTGAAATTCTTCCCCTACGGATTTTCCCCATATTCTGAGCAGGTTAGGGTCTGTTCCGGCAGGGATGCCACCCAGCTTATTAGGATCACCTTTATAATCCAGTACATTGTGGTTCCCAGGCATGCGGTAGATAGACTGGAAAGCATTGTTAGGAGAGTCGGACAGGGAAGGGCGGTTATCTGCTTTTTCGTGGGAGTACAATACTTTCGCATTAAATAATACTCTATTGCCAAATTTACCATTGGTAGCTAACGATACGTTGAACCGGTCGAAACCAGAGTTGGGCACAACGGCTTTGCTTCTCAGATCGGACACCGCAAAACGGAACGTCTGATTTTCACCTCCACCAGTTAAGGCAAGTGTATTAGTCCAGGTGCTGCCAGTTTCATAGAAACGGTCCCAATTATCACCAGTATGAGAATAGGGTCTGCTTACTCCATCAAAATGCATAACCGGTGCACCATCGTACCGGGGGCCCCAGGAATCGCCACCCCAATCGTAGGCTTGTTGAATAGTAGTTGGCCTTACGGCTGTGAAAGGGGATGTGGGATCGTTAGGATTTGACCGTTGATAATTACCACTGCCAAATTCTTTTTGCAGGTCGGTCTGGTCATTAATCCGTTCAAATACGTAGTTGGAATTAAATTCTACACCAATTCCTTTTCTGGCAGAACCTTTTTTAGTAGTAATATTAATTACGCCGTTGGCAGCTCTGGCACCATACAGTGCGGCGGCACTGGCACCTTTCAATACCGTGATAGACTCAATATCATCTGGGTTGATACTAGCCATCCCATCGCCCCGGTCGGCACCACCCCATACCCCTGCCTGGCCGAAGTTAGAGTTATCCATCGGGATACCATCAATTACATAGAGTGGCTGATTGTTTCCCTGAAGCGATTTGTTTCCCCGGATAACAACCCGGGAGGAACCTGCCGGTCCGGAAGCTACACTGCTTACGTTAACCCCGGCTACTCTACCTGCCAGGGCATTGGCCAGGTTGTTTTCGCGGGCCTGCGTCAGGTTAGCGCCTGCCACTTCGGCAACGGTATAGCCTAATGCTTTCTTTTCACGTTCTACACCCAGTGCCGTTACTACTACTTCAGTCAATTGCCGGTCTTCTGCCTGCAAGGTTACGTTAATAGTACTTTGATTGCCCACCGTAATTTCCTGGTTAGCAAAACCTAAATAGCTGAATACTAACACATCGCCGCTATTGGCGCTGATAGAATATTCGCCATTGGCTCCAGTGGCTGTACCTTTCAGGCCTCCTTTAATAATTACGTTTACGCCAGGTAATGCCTGTTGCGTATTATCTACTACTTTACCTGTAATCGTTTGCTGGGCCCAGGCAAGCTGGCTGCAGCAAAGTAAAAGGAGGGTTAAAAAACTAAAATTGTATAAACATCTTTTCATAATTTGTGTTATTACTGTTTAAGTTGATCTGTTGAAAGCTTCAATGAGTGCCTAAAACGTTTACGGTGGTAAAGAATGCTTCAGTGTCATACAAAATTTACGTTGAATTAAGGTTAGCAATTAATTTATTGGAAACATCCGTTGCCCGTCTCTATCGTTAGAGAAGTACATGTATGTACAAGAAGAGGGTATAGCTCTCTTAATTTTATTGTTTCTAAAAATCAGATCCGCCTGATTACGCCTGGATCTGTTAACAGTAGCTGGTGAAGTATTGGAAATGAAAATTCTGGTTCTTAGTAGGCCCGGCAAACGCTTCTTATATATCCTGTTCTGTAAGCTCTTCTAGTAATTTTACTAAGCTCTGTTATCTAAGAAAATCAACATACAATTTAGCCCTAAATGAATTAAATCCAAATTAAGTACTAATTTTTCTTTATATAAGAAATTTTTATAAATATCTGTAATAAATAATCGGTGTGTACCTATACATCTTTCAGGTAGCCTTTCCCAGATGTGTTGCCTACCTATAAGTACTCCCTATAAAATAGGCTACAGTATTTTTAGCAGTCTTTCTTAAACACCCAAAGAAGACTAGACTCAAGTTCTGCCTGCTTACTAATGGTTGGGGCGAAATCAAAATCTATACACAACATAGAGTGAAAGAATACCTATTTTTAAGATATTCCTAGATAAAACTAATTTTTTAGATAGTTTACAGAATGATTCAATCGGCAACTACCAGTAAGCTACAAATATATAAGGCAGAGGCACAGGAAGAATTAGTCCGTATGTTGGATTTCTGGATGAAACATGCCCTGGATGAAAAGAACGGAGGGTTCGTCGGAAAAATGGACAGGCATCTTTCAATAGATAAAAAGGCACCCAAGGGAAGTGTGTTACATGCCAGGATTTTATGGACTTTTTCGGCTGCTTTCCGGCATACAAATAATCCGGCATACCTGGAAATAGCTCACCGGGCCTATACGTATCTGCTGAAGCGTTTCTATGACACGGAATATGGAGGCATTTACTGGGCTGTGGATACAAAAGGCAAACCCTTACACACCCGCAAGCAGAGTTATGCCTTAGCCTTTGCCATATACGGATTAAGTGAATATTACCGGGCTACCGCCAAACCAGAGGCTTTGCAAACCTGCCAGGTTCTTTTTTACTGGCTAGAAAAATACAGCTTTGATCCGGCGTTTGGGGGCTACTTTGATGCCCTCAGCCGGGAGGGAGAGCTCTTGGAAGATCTGCGGCTCAGTGAGAAAGACCGCAACGATCCTAAAACCCTGAACACCCATTTGCCTATGCTGGAGGCTTACGCTAATCTTTACCGCATATGGCCAGATAAACAAGTAGCCCAACAGCTGGAAGCTCTACTGGAAACGTTTCTGCACCATATTGTTGACACCCATACTGGCCACATGCAGTTATTTTTTACCGCTGACTGGACAGCTACTACCCGCCTGGTATCGCATGGCCATGATATTGAAACGTCCTGGGTATTGCAACAAGCCGCTGAAGTATTAGGTAACGAAGAACTCATTGAAAAAACAAAAGCTACAGCCGTAGCCATGGCCCGTATTACAGCCAAAGCTATTCAGCCGGATGGCAGCTTGTATCATACCTACGATGAAGAAACCGGGCTTTCCGATACACACCGCGTATGGTGGGTGAGTGCAGAAGCCATGGTGGGATTTATGAATGCCTATCAGCTCACCGAAGAAGAGCATTTTCTGGATAACTCCTGGGATGCCTGGCAGTTTGCCAAAAAATATCTCCTGGATAAAGAGAAAGGCGAGTGGCTATGGGGGGTGGATAATACATATACAGTTATAGAGACAGAAGACAAAATTAGTTTCTGGAAAAGTCCTCACCCCAGTGCCCGGATGTGTATAGAAATTGTTAACCGATGCCAGCGTGTTTTAGCAGAAGCACAATACAGAAGTTAGAAACGGAATACCTTGTTTAACAAAATCCACTGATAGAAGTAGCTTGATTAGCCGTAAAAGTATTATGAATAAAAAAGTTGTACCCATTCTTTTTTTCTGTTTGTTCTTATCGCCGTTTATGTTAAACGCACAGCTAGCCGTAACTAACCAGCGCTTATACGATACCATTCCCAATATGCCTGCCCATTATGAGAAGCGGGTGGCTTTGTTTGAGAAAGAACCAGTGAAAACTGGCAGAATTATTTTTCTGGGCAACAGCATTACGGAAGGAGGGAAGTGGGCGCAGCTAACTGGAGATACTACGATTATTAACCGGGGAATTAGTGGGGATATAACTTTTGGCGTGTTACGGCGGCTGGATGATATCACCAAGCGGCAACCTGCAAAACTATTTATTCTGATAGGCATTAACGATATAGGGATGGATATTCCGGATGACGTAATTGCCGATAACTACCGCAAAATTATACAGGCTGTACAGAAAAAGAGCCCCGCTACGAAGATCTATGTACAAAGCCTGTTGCCCCTGAACCCGGATGTGAAAAATTTTCCGCAGCATTACGACAAGCAGGAGCATGTATTGAAAGCTAATCAGCTTATAAAAAAGGTAGCGGCTGAAACCAAAGCCCAATTTATTGACATTTTTTCCTTGTTCCTGGATTCACAAAAACGCCTCGATGCCAGATACACCTATGATGGACTGCACTTGAACCAGGCAGGCTACGAACGATGGGCAAAACATCTTAAACAAAAGGGCTACCTGTAATACGTGGTTCAGCGAAGCAATCAGTATAGATAGTTTTCAAAAGGCATTATTGATGGCAGCAAAGGACTTTATATCCTGATTTAACTTTTACTAATCAGCAAATCCTCTGTAGGGACCTCAAAGGTTTACTCTAAAACTAGCTTCTGTTTTTGCTTTTACCTCTTCTAAGGTGGCGCCTGGCATTAGTTCTATAAGCGTTAATTGCTCATTTTCATAATTAAACACTGCCAGATCGGTAATCACTAAATTCACAGCTTTGATGGCAGTGAGGGGAAGTTTACAGGCAGGTACAATTTTACTGCTGCCATCCGGATTGGTATGGGTCATGGTAATGATGAGCTTTTTGGCACCAGAGGCCAGGTCCATGGCACCACCAACTCCCAGGAGTGGTTTTCCTGGTACAGCCCAGTTGGCTAGGTTAGCCTGTTCATCTACTTCCAGGCCGCCCATAATGGCTACATCCACATGCTTTCCCCGGATCATAGAGAAAGAATCGGTACTATCAAAATAACTGCTGCCTTTGAGAGCCGTTACCGGCACTTTACCTGCATTTACCGGATAATCCATGGCACTGCCATCTCCCGCTGGTTCTGGACCAACCCCCAGCATCCCGTTTTCTGTGTGTAAGATGATGCCATCTGAAGGCCCGATAAGATCAGCTACCAAGGTTGGGATACCAATTCCCAGATTAACCAGATCACCTTTTTTTAGTTCTTTAAAAGCTCTTCTAGCCATATTCATCCGCACCTCATCCACTTTCTTCTTGCTTGACTTAACCGATGCGGAAGTGCCCAGGTCTTCTAAGGTAGTATGTGCCTCTACCAGGTAATCTACGTAACAAGCCTGGGTATGAATATGCTCCGGAGCTATTTCACCGACTGGTACAATATGCTCTACTTCGGCTATTACCAGATCGGCCGCGGTAGCCATGGCTTTATTGAAGTTTTGCTCGGTCATGCGGTATTGCAGGTTGCCAGCGGTGTCGGCTTTCCAGGCACGGATAAAGGCTACATTGGCCCGTAAGCCTTTTTCAAAAACAAACTCTTTTCCATCAATTATTTTTGTTTCTTTGCCTTCCGCAATGACGGTTCCTACAGATGTAGGTGTATAAAAACCTCCGATACCAGACCCGCCAGCCCGGATCGCTTCTGCCAGGGTGCCTTGTGGTAATAATTCATATGCTACCTGTCCACTTTGAGCTGCTTTTACAGCATCCGGATTGCTGGTAAAAAAGGAACCTATCATCTTCCGGATTTGTCCGTTGAGCAAAAGTTTCCCACCGCCCAGGTTAGGCTCTCCCACGTTATTGCCAATAAAGGTGAGGTTTTTAGTGGCCGTTTTTGCCAGGGCATGTAGCAGGTGAACCGGGTTACCTGTCATACCGAAGCCACCGCCAAATAGGGTGTCGCCATCTTTCACTAGGGCCGCTGCTTGCTCAACACTGATAATAGGAACAGTTTTCATGTATTTGTTTAAATACTCAGAGTTAATTAGTTAATTGAATTATCCAGGCTCTTTAGCGTTGAGAGCGAATGTTTGACAGATGAACAAGGAATATCGGACAGAGAAGGATAAATTTCTTGTTTCTACATTCCTTGTTCAAAATTCGATATTTAAAAAGCTACTGTTTTACACTCTTTCTAAAATTATAGCATAGCCTTGTCCAACGCCTACACACATAGTAGCCAGGGCATATTTTTTATTTTGCTTTTTCAATTCCAATGCGGCACTATACGTAATTCTGGCTCCACTCATGCCTAGTGGGTGGCCGATAGCAATAGCCCCTCCATTCGGATTAATGCGTGGATCTTCACCTTTCAAACCAAGTGCACGAATGCAGGCCAGACTTTGAGCGGCAAATGCTTCATTGAGTTCAATAATATCCAGGTTATCCATCTTCAGATTCGCACGCTGTAAGGCTTTTTTACTGGCTTCTACTGGCCCAATGCCCATAATTCTGGGTTCTACACCTACCACAGCCGAACTCACAATTCTTGCTAGTGGCTTTAAATTATATTGCTTTAAGGCAACTTCTGAGGCAATTAAAATGGCAGCTGCGCCGTCATTCAAACCTGAAGCATTTCCGGCCGTTACGGTTCCTCCTTCTTTTTTGAAAGCAGGTTTTAACTTGGCCAATACTTCCAGAGTAGTAGCCGGTTTTACAAATTCGTCATAGTCAAAAACAGTAATCTCTCCCTTTTTAGCAGGTATTTCTACCGCCATGATCTCCTGCTTTAACCGTCCATTCTTTTGAGCTGCACTGGCTTTCATCTGAGATTGATACGCAAATGTATCCTGATCTTCCCGGCTAATCTTATATAGTTCTGCCAGGTTTTCAGCGGTTACGCCCATGGCATCTACGCCATACATTTTTTCCATTTGGGGATTAATAAACCGCCAGCCAAAACTGCTATCATACATCTGGCTATCGTTGCCAAAGGGTTTACTGGATTTGGATACTACATACGGGCCGCGGGTCATATGCTCTACGCCTCCGGCAATCAGCAGGTCGGCATCACCGACTTTGATGGCTCTACCGGCCTGTACAATGGCCGACATACCAGAGGAGCACAAGCGATTTACGGTTTCACCTGGTACGGTATAAGGCAATCCTGCTAAAAGCAACGCCATGCGGGCTACGTTCCGGTTATCTTCCCCAGACTGGTTCACACATCCCAGAATTACATCATCAATGGCTTCCCCAGGTACCGAGCTGTTTCTTTCCATCAAACAGTTGATTACCATGGATGCCAGATCATCGGCACGTACCGGAGACAAGCTTCCTCCAAAACTACCCACAGGGGTACGTATGCCATCTACTATATAGGCTTCCATTCGTTAATTGCTTTTTTATGTAGGTAAAACTTCTTTTATCCGGTTTATGGCAGTTGCCATCATCTCCCTGGAAGAACCAAAACAAGCCTCTGGTTGCAGGAGTTCTTGCCAGTTCATCTTTCTATCTGTTGCTACTTCTGTCAGTGCATCCGGCAGACTTTTATCCTTATTCACCAGCTCAATTGCCTTATTTACCAGACTGGAAGCTTCGGATTTGGGTAGTTGCCTGGAGAGGAAGGAAACCGCTTGTTCCGCATACACCAGTCCGTTCGTAAGATTGATGTTTTCCAGCATCCGTTCTTTGTTTATCTGCATATGAGTACTCACCGTGATCGCATGCTTCAAAGCGGTAGCTGTGTTGATTAGCATTTGCGGAATATTTCTCCATTCCAGCATCCAGGAAGTACCATCTCTTTCTCCTGCCTGTAACATACTCTGCATTTGAAGAGCCGATAGATTAGTAGTTGCTTTAGACAGGCCAACGAGAGCCTCACTAAGCACCGGATTGTTTTTATGAGGCATGGCACTGCTTTTTCCGCCTCCTTGTGCATTTTCAATTACTTCGCCTACTTCTGTTTGTGCCATCAGCAATACATCTTCGCCCATTTTTCCAAGCGTTGCACTTACCAACGTTAACCAGTTGGTGAATTCAGTAAAAGAATCCCGCTGGGTGTGCCATGGCAAAGAAACACCCAGGTGCAATTCGTTGGCTAAGGCTTCCAGTACCTGATATCCTTTGTGCTCCAAAGCTGCCAGTGAACCGCTTGCCCCACCCAGTTGAACTACCAGTAATCGTTTTTTCATCTCCTGCAATCTTTCTAAGTCCCGTACGAATGGCATAGCCCAGTTCACTACTTTTAACCCAAAAGGAATGGGAGTTGCTTGTTGCCATCTGGTACGGGCAATACACGGTATTTGGCCATCTCTCTCAACCAAGGTTAAGAGGTTGTAGAGTAACTTCCTAATGTGTCCTTCCAGAATAGAAACGGCTTCCTTGATCATTAGGACCTGTGCTGTATCGAGTACATCCTGAGAGGTGGCTCCCAGGTGCAGAAAATCCTTTGCCGCTGCTGGCAGTTGTTCTTTTAGGTTGGATAAAAAAGGAATGGTAGGAATGCCGTTTTTTAACGTTCCTTCCGCAAGGTCAGAGGGATTGATGGTAATTTGAGAAAGCTTTGCCTGGATTGCCTGTGCAGCCGAATGGGGAATGATGCCTACCTTGGCTTCTGCATTTGCCAGAGCCATTTCGAACGTGAGCATGTGCCGGATGAACTGCTCTTCAGAACAGGCTCTTTCCATTTCTTCATCCGATAAATAGGCTGCATACATACTCATAGGCTACACATCAAAAAATACGGTTTCCTTCTCTCCCTGCATGTAAATATTGAATTCATAAGCGGTGCATCCATCAGCTCTCCTGGATTTATTGGCAATTAATGTTTGCTGCCTAGAAGGATCTATACTTTTCAATACCGGATCAGTCGCATTGGCTTCTGCTTCATCAGAAAAATACAGCCGGGTATAGGCATGGACGAGTAGGCCGCGCATAAAAACAATTACATTGATATGAGGTGCTTGTCCATTTACGGAACCTGGTTTAATGGTTTGAAACTCAACTGTATTTTGAGGATGAGTACCAGTACCTAAGCGGCCAAAGCCATGAAAAAGACTACGGTCTTTCAAATACTTACCTTCCGAATTGGCCTGCCAGATTTCAATCATCGCATCCGGTATCAGCTTTCCTACTCCATCCCATACTTGGCCAGAAATAGTAATCCGCTCGCCTTTTACTTGCTCATTAACAATCAAATTGCCATTGCTTATGCTCGAATAATCGTACAGGTATTGCTCAGCTGTGAGCCCATAGGCAAAATAGGGGCCTACGGTTTGTGAAGGAGTCTGGAGATAGGTATGTGTGCTCATTTGCTTTCAAACGGGGTTTCAGAATTGCCTCTCAATACTATATCGAACTGATAACCTAAAGCGAAATCTTGTTCAGTAATGTCAAGATTAAATTTGGAGATCAGCAGGTGCCGGTACTTTTCTGGTACGCCTTGAAACACTGGATCATAGTCGAATAAGGGATCGCCGGGAAAATACATCTGGGTAACAAGCCGGGATGCAATCTGGTTGCCAAACAGCGAAAAGTGAATATGATTGGGCCGCCAGGCTTTCGGATGGTTTCCCCAGGGATAGGCTCCCGGTTTAATGGTGTAAAACTTATAATTTCCATCCCTATCTGTTAAACAACGGCCCGCACCCAAAAAGTTAGGGTCTAACGGAGCATTGTGCTGATCCACTTTGTGAATATATCTACCGGCTGCATTGGCCTGCCAGATTTCTACGAGTGTATTAGATATGGGTCTTCCTTGTTCATCCATTACCTTGCCTGCCACAATAATCCGTTCTCCTAAGGGTTCTCCATTTTTACGGGCATTCAGGGTAAGGTCATTGTCATAGGGCCGGATGACATCGTGGCCAAAGACAGGCCCAGTGAGTTCACTGAGTGTATGTTTCAGCGGAACCAAGGGTTTAGTAGGTGCCCGCAATCCGGTAGATTTATAGGCCGGATACAGATAAGGTGGCTGTACTTCCCAATCCCGTTTATTTTGTGTCATTCGTATTGGTATTATCCGTTTCAAAAAATACTTTTTTGGCAATTTTCATGGCATGATTGACAGCCGGAACCCCAGCATAGACTGCCGTATGCAGCAATACTTCTTTAATATCTTCTATAGAGGCACCGGTATTTTTAGAAGCATTCAGGTGTAATTCCAGTTCTCCTTCATGTTTCATTGCAGCCATTAACGCAATGGTGATCAGGCTTCGTTCCCGCTTGGTAAGACCCGGACGGCTCCAAACAGCTCCCCAGGCATTGTTCGTAATATATTCCTGGAAATCTTTATCAAAGTCCGTCTTGTTTGCTTCGGCTTTGTCAACATGGGTATCGCCTAACACTGCCCGGCGAGTTTGCATGCCTTTTTCGTATAAATCATTATTCATATGTATTCTTTCAATTGAAATAGATTCATTTGGCTTGGCTATGTATTCAAGTAGCAGACCTTATCTTTTTACTTTTATTTTGCTTGCCCAAAATAAAAGTAACAAAACAAAAGGTCAGCACCAACAGAGCCTATTTTACTCCCGGATAAGCTAATCCCACATACCTCCGGCTCACGCATAGGCAAAAATAGACCGCGCTGTTGCTGCACCGCCAGCCACACATACGTGATAACCGTTACTTACTGGGTCTATCAATAAAACTATATATCAACTTAACCAATGCTTGCGGATTATCCACACAAGGTATATGCCCGGAACCTTGAATGATTTCAAAACGGCTATCCTTGATTAGCTCCGACAGATTTCTGACTTCGTTGACAGTGGTTGATTTATCTTCTGATCCTACGATGCATAAGGTAGGGATTTTTATCTGGCTTGCTAGCTCTGTCAGGTCTGCATCCCGGATGGCTTCACAAGTTTTGATATAGCCCAAAGTCGTTGTCCGCTCCAGCATATTTTTGTAGCCGGTCACCTGAATTTTATTTTCCTTGCGGAAGCTTTCTGAAAACCACCGTTGCATTACGCCATCTGAAATTCTGGATAAACCTTCTTTTTCCACCGCTTTAATGCGGTCATTCCATATAGGCGCATTCCCGATTTTGTGCCGGGTATCACATAAGACCAGTTTTTCTATTTTTTCTGGTATCCTACTAGCCAGTACCTGGGCAATCATTCCGCCAACGGAAAGTCCAACGATAATGCACTTTTTAATTTTTAATTCTTCAATCAAAGTCTGTACATCATTGGCAAAATCAGCTAATCCATTTGTATCTGGCACTACATCAGATAAGCCATGCCCCCGTTTATCGAAGAGTAGAATATTTCCATACTCTTGTAAAGCTTCAGCCACGGCAGTCCATATCCGGTAATCGGTACCTAAGGAGTTGATAAATACAAAGGTGTGTTCTTTTCCTGTATTTTGCCATTGGTAATGAATGATGTGCCCGTTTATATCTATAAACTGCATGATTAAATCTCTTTTAGTCCTACATAATTTTCCGCAATTGTAGTGGCATAGGCCTTTGATAAGCGGATATAATCAAACTTTGCTTTTTGCAAATGGTATTCAAATGACCCTTGCTCGGCTTGTTTGTGAAAAAGGTACGTCATAAAATTGCTAAAATCCTGTGCCCGCCATATTCTCCGCAAGGCATTGGTTGAATAGGCTTTCAGCTTTTCCTCTTTTTTGTGTTGAAAAAAATCCACAAACGCCTCTGCCAGCCAGCGGATATCGGCTACAGCCAAGTTTAAGCCTTTACCGCCGGTAGGTGGAACAATATGTGCCGCATCGCCCGCCAGGTAGAGCCGGCCAAACTGCATATTGTCGATCATAAAGCTACGCATGGGGGTAATACCTTTCTCAAAGATTTCGCCGGTGTTGAGTACAAAACCCTCTGTATGTAACCGCTTGGCAAGTTCTTCCCATATCCTTTCATCTGGCCAGTTGTCGACAGCATCATTGTTTTCTACCTGCAAATACAAGCGGCTGACTGATTCCGACCGGAGGCTATGAAGGGCAAAGCCTCTTTCTGTATAGGAGTAGATTAATTCATCACTGGAAGGTTTGGCATGTGCCAATATTCCCAGCCAGCTAAAAGGGTATTCCTTTACAAATGTGGTATAACTGCTTTTGGGTAAAACTTTTCTTGAAATGCCATGAAAACCATCGCAGCCAGCTACAAAGGTAGAGGTAAGAGTATGTTGTAAGCCATTCTGGAAATAGGTAATAGCAGGCGAGTGGCTTTCTATTCCTTCTACCTGCGTAGCTTCTGATTCAAACTTTATTTCCAGTCCTCTGGAAAGACAGGCGGCAATTAAATCTTTTACTACCTCCTGCTGACCATAAATGGTAATGCACCGGCCGCCTGTCAATTCATCAAACGGAATCCGTTGACGTACGCTATCAAAACTGAAATACACTCCTTTATGTACTAAACCTTCGCGGTTCAGGCGGTCCGCTACACCCAGTTCATGAAACAAGTCAACCGTATTTTGCTCCAGCAACCCGGCTCGTACTCGGGATTCTACATAGGCACGGCTCCTGTTTTCCAGAATAGTGCACTCAATCCCTGCCCGGTGCAGCAATAGTGCTAAGGTGAGGCCTGCCGGTCCGGCTCCGATAATAGCTACTTGTGTAGATGCTGTCATAACATGCTTCCCTGCTTATCTGTTAACTCACTCCACTTGATTTAATTAAAAAAGTGGCTATGCCGGCAACTATGGCCGGCAGGGCAAAAATGATAAAGTTCATGGTCATGTTTATATCCATTCCGATGAGTACCCCTCCCAGTAAAGGTCCTACTAACGCACCAATTCTTCCCGCACCAATGCCCCAGCCGATGCCAGTAGTACGTACTTCCGTCGGGTAAATTCGGGCGGCTACGGAATACAGCCCTACAAAACCGCCTTGTATGGCAAAACCAATAAATCCGAATAACACCAGAATAAATGCTGACCCGGAAAATGCACTAAAGGTCATCATCAATAGGGCTGAACCGATCAGGAACAGGCCAATAACTTTCCGCAGGCCGAATCTGCCGGATAAGTATCCTTGTGTAAGAATGCCGGCGAAGGAACCCATATTAAAAACTGTTCCGGCGTAAATGGCCAGCTCCAGGCTCAAACCTGTGTTCGCGGCCAGTTTGGGTATCCAGCTGGTAAGAAAGTAAAGGGTAACAAAGGACATAAAAAATGCTACCCATAAACCAATAGTAGCCCCTTTTCTATCGGCTGTAAACAGTTCTTTTACCGATGCTCTGGATGCCTGTTGTTTTACTTCCGGCAAATGGCTGAGAGGTTCCAGGCCCATTTTGCCAAGTATGTGATTTGATTTTTCCAAAGCATTTTTGGGGCGGGTCTTGAACAGAAAATCCAGAGACTCGGCCAGTAAGAAGTATATCAAGGGAATAGTGAAAGCCGTTGCTAAACCGGCAAGCTGATACATCGTGCGCCAGCCATACACTGGAATAACTTCGGCTGCTACCAAGCCAGACAAAAAAGCACCCATGGGGTATCCACTGATGACCAGGCTGACCCAGAAATCTTTGGTTTTGTTTGGGGTATATTCAGAAGCCAAGGCAGGCGTACTGGCTAACATCGAACCAATGCCCAATCCGCTGACAAACCGGAATAACATCAATTGCGTAATTGATTGGGCATAAGCTGTGGCAAAAATACTGGCTCCCATCAACGCGGCGCTTAGTAAAATCATGGGCTTCCGTCCGATAACATCCGTTTTGGGTGCCAGAAATACGGCGCCTACAGTCATTCCCAGCAATCCGGCACTGAACACCACTCCCAGGGCTTCCGAACTTACAGACCATTCTTTAGCAATAGAGGGGGCCGTATAGGAAATAATAAGTACATCCATGCCATCGAGCATATTCATCAAAAAGCAGATGAATATGGTGGAATATTGCAGCCAGCTTAAACTCCGGTGATCTAGTATGGTTTTAATATCCATGAAGGAGAGTATTGTTTGCTATGTATGCTTGGGAAAGTTTGATTAATCAATTCTGAAGGTGCACTGTATAGATGTACTGCTCTCTAACCTTTTACTTTTACTGCTTCTTTCTTTTTCTTTGCCTTTTGTGCATTGAAAAAAGCCACCATTTCATTGGTATATTGATCAAGCCACATTCCTTCGCCATGGCCTGCGTTGGGCACAATAATCAACCGGCTTTGTACTCCTTTTGCCTGTAGGGCATTATGCAATAAAATGCTTTGGCAATGAGGTACAATTTTATCTGCGTCTCCGTGCAGCAGCAAGAATGGCGGATCATTCTGGTCGATATAAGTGATGGGATTAGCTAAGGCACACATGTCATCGTTTTGCTGTATGGGCCCACCTGTAAGCGTAGATTCTGGTGAGTCCGCGGCATCATGTGAAAAGCTGCTGCCACAGGAATCCATTACCTGAAAGGTGCTCGGGCCATACCAGTCTACCACAGCATCTATCCGGCTGCTATGTTTGGTGAAGCTGCCTACTTTCCCTTCTAAGGACAAACTTTTGGTGCCAATAGTATGTCCTTCTATTCCGCGGGTGGTACCCATCATCGCGGATAAATGTCCTCCAGAAGAATCTCCGGTAATGCCAATAAAGGTAGTATCGAGTTGGTAGTTGGAAGCATTGGCCCGGATAAATCGGACGGCCGCTTTTACATCATTGATCTGAGCTGGAAAAATGGCTTGCCGGCTGGATCGGTGATTGATAGCTACTACGGCATAGCCGTTTTTTAGCATGGGTATTCCCATTTTCTGGTAGGCTTGCTTCTTGGTATTGTTTCCAAACCAGGCACTCCCGGCTATAGTAACAATGATTGGATACGGTGCTTTGCCGTTTTCTGGAAGGTAAATATCCAGGCGGTGGCCGGTAAGCGTATCGCCTGCATAGTTTACATCCAGCCATTGTTTGGACAATTGACTATAAAGACTACTGCTTATCAGCAAGAACGCCCCCAGGAAGGTGAATAAAATTTTCATTGTAACGTAGTCTATGGAAAAAATGGATTGGATAAATAGCTGTATAAACAACACAAATCAGGGTGGTTAACTTTCTCCCCATACTTTGATGGCTGTATTTACGACCAGCTCCATTTTCCGCCACTGATCGTCATGTGTTAGGTCGTTGCCGTGGTGGGTACTGCTGAAACCGCATTGCGGACTTACACACATATTTTCTAAAGGCAAATACCGGGCAGCTTCATCAATCCGTTCACGCAGATCATCTATGTTTTCCAATTCCCGTACTTTGGAAGAAATAATACCTAGCACTACCACTTTATCTTTAGGAACAAACCGGAGTGGAGCAAAGTCGCCGCTCCGTTCATCGTCGTATTCCAAAAAATAAGCATCTACGTTGATATGGTTGAACAGCACCTCTGCCACTGGTTCGTAGCCTCCTTCAGCAAACCAGGTACTGCGGTAATTTCCCCGGCACAAATGGATGCCTACTGTTAAATCGTCGGGCCGGTTATCAATCACTGAGTTAATAAGAGCTGCATAGGTTCTGGGTAGTTCATTGGGATCTTCTCCGCGTTCCCTGGCAGCAGCCCGCATCTTTGGGTCGCAAAGGTAAGCCAGATTGGTATCGTCCAGTTGCAGATAGCGGCACCCTGCCCGGTACAGCGCAGCGATTTCCTGCTTATAACTTTCGCTCAGGTCATGGAAAAATTCATCCATATCCGGATACGAATGAATATCTATGGCTTTGCGGCCACCCCGGAAATGGATCATGGTAGGAGAGGGGATAGATACTTTGGGTGTTTGGGTAGTTATAGACTTCAGGTAAGTAAAATCAGCTACCTGGATATCTTTTACATGCTTGATTTTGCCGGTTACACTGAGTTTGGGAGGCGTAAATCCATCCTGGGCTGCCTTCGCATTGGGGTTGGCTTCAATTTCACCACTAACCGTTACACCGGCCAGTTCCTTTAGAAAGTCCAGGTGAAAATAATCTCTCCGGAACTCTCCATCCGTAATGGATTTTATTCCGATAGATTCCATTTTCTTGACGGTTTCTGCAATGGCTTTGTCCTCTATCTCCCGGAGTACTTCCGTAGGAATTTCGCCTCTCTTCCATCGTAAGCGGTTTTCTTTTACTTCCTTTGTCCGTAAAAGGCTTCCTACCTGATCGGCTCTGAAGGGTGGTTTTATTTTATACATAAATAACAGGCAGCTTGGCTTGGGGTTAGAAAATACGTATGCTTATTTATTGGCATTCAGTAACTGGGCAAGTTCTTCTACTTTAGACCATTGAGGATTGTGGTCGGCACTCATCTCCAGTACTTTCCAGCCTTTTTGCTTAGCCCGCTGAGAGGAAGTAAAAAAGCTATCTTCTTCAGGCTTTTTGCCAGGATCTACCGTGAGAATATATACGGCAGGTAGTTTTTTGGCTGCTGCATTTTTCAGCGAAAGAGGTTCAGTCAGGGTATTTAATGGGTGAGGTACATCTCTTGGATACGGCTGATCTGCTTTCACCCATGGGGGCACCAGCATGCCGTCTTTACTCATAGCCATCATCCGTTCAAAGCCAGGCCCTTGAATGGATTTTACACTTTCGCCATCATTAGGCACAAAGGCATCCAGATAAATGAGTTTCCGGATACGGTCTGGCACCCGGTCGGCTACACCAGTAATCACCATGCCGCCATAGCTGTGGCCAACTAAAACAATATCTTTAAGCTCTTCGAAAAGAATCGTGTTGACTACATCGTTGATGTGGGTGCTCAGGTTTACCGACTCAGAAGCCAGATGCACGCGTTCCCCCTGGCCAGTAAGAGACGGGCGGTAAACAGTGTGGCCTTGAGCTGTTAATAGAGAATCTGTCTTTTTGAAGGCCCAGCTTCCACCCCAGGCTCCATGTACAATAACGTAGGTAGTAGGTTTAGTCTGGGCGTAAGCATACCAGCCAACAGAAAGAATGAAAGCAAGGACAAGCAGAATGCGTTTTTGCATGTTAATAAGATAGAGTTGTGTTTTCCTACTATCATAAACATAATTTCTATGACATGCAAAGACTCAGGCAACTTTAATACTACCTGACTAGAGAAGAAGCCGTGTACAATCTGTCCTGCAAAGCTGATCTACCAACATAAATTACTTTGAATCTATCCGCCTCACCTTCAGCATATCTTTCGATAAGTCCACAATTTCCATTCTGTAGGAAGATGGTTGTCCGTCTCGCAGGGTGATTTTTACTTCCCGGTCTCCCGCTTTTTCCCATTTGCCGGTTGTCTGTACATTTACATCTACCGGACCAATATCTGATTGAATAAAGGTGCCATCTTTACGGAATTCAAATCCTTTGCGGCCGCGGGATACCGGAAAGCTATATTTTTTGTTGCGGTATACTTCTATACCTTCGGCGTCTTCTTCGTGCAGGTGAGTCCACTGCTGATACAAAAAAGCCGGATTTATCTCCTGTTTGCATTGCTGAGCTGTTAAGCTAATTACCAGCACCATCCAACAACCTAGTATTCTTATGGTTTGTACGAACATATACATTGACATCTGTTTTTTTGAGGAAAATATCCTGCAGATAATTATACGCAATAGTGCAAAGCTTAAACCAAATTCTGTATATTTTTACCTCGCAAATCAAAAATAAAATCACCTTTGGAAAATTCAGCTATCATACGTGCTTTAAAGCTGGCCGCTCAACTAATGGAGTTGCACGAAGAAAATCAATTCAAGATCCGCTCGTACACCAATGCCGTATTTGCCCTGGAAAAGTTAGATATAGACCTGGCAGGCATGCCTGTAGATAAACTAGCCAGCCAGGAGGGAATCGGCAAAAGTATTGCCCAGAAAATACATTCCCTGAATGAACAAGGTAGCTTTGAAGAGCTGGATAATTTGCTGGCCATAACGCCGCCAGGTGTACTGGAAATGATGCGGTTAAAAGGAATAGGTCCGAAAAAAATCCGCACCTTGTGGAAAGAACTGGGCCTGGAATCTACCGATGCACTGCTGGAAGCTTGTGAGAACAACCAGGTAGCTAAACTGAAAGGCTTCGGCGAAAAGACGCAGGAAAACATTAAACAAGCCTTATTATTCAATCAGGCAGCTGTTGGCAAACTCCACTATGCCAGTGCCGAACCAGTTGCTGCAGACCTGCTGAATCTATTGAAATCGAAGGGCTGGCAGGCGGCCATTACCGGGCAAATGGCCCGCAAAACGGATATTGTAGAACTACTGCAACTGGTAGTGGCTACCGATAAACCATCGGAGGTACATGCCTTGCTGGACAGCTTACCAGAAGTAGAAAAAAATCAGAAAACATCGTCGCCTTTTGCCTGGCGGGGTAAACTGGAAGCAAGTGGACTGGCTGTAGAGTTCATTATGGCCCCCTCAAATAGATTCATCAATCAGGCATTTATTCATACGGCAGTTCCTGCTCATTTATGTTATACAGATGCTTCCGGTAAAAACCTCTTGCAGATAGCCAAAAGCCATTCCTTTGATTCGGAAGAAGCTATTTATCAGGCAGCGGGCTTGCCCTATATTATCCCCGAACTCCGCGAAGGATTACATGAGTTTGACCTGGCTAAGCAGGATAAATTGAAAGATTTAGTGCAGTATGAGCACTTAAAAGGTATTTTACATAACCATTCTACCTACAGTGATGGCAAGCATACGCTGGAGGAAATGGCTGTTTATTGCAAAGAACTGGGCTTTGAGTACCTGGGCATTTCCGATCACTCTAAATCTGCTTTTTATGCCAACGGATTGTATGAAGAAAGAGTACGCAAACAGCACGAAGAAATAGACCGCCTGAATAAGAAATTAGCGCCTTTCCGCATTTTTAAAGGCATAGAGTCCGATATTCTGCACGATGGTTCACTGGATTATGAACCTACGGTATTAGCAAGTTTCGATTTTATTGTGGCCTCTGTGCATTCCGGCCTCAAGATGGATGAGCAAAAAGCTACACAACGGTTAATTAAAGCCGTAGAAAATCCTTACACTACTATCCTGGGGCATCCTACTGGCAGACTTTTGTTGCGCCGGGAAGGCTATCCGATCAACCATAAAAAGGTAATTGATGCTTGTGCAGCTAATGGCGTAGTAATTGAAATAAATGCCAATCCCTGGCGGCTGGATATGGACTGGCACTGGCTGCCGTATGCGTTGGAAAAAGGAGTAATGATTAGTATTAATCCGGATGCACATGAAAAAGATGGGTATCATGATATGGTTTATGGCCTGTATGTAGCCCGCAAAGGTGGTCTGCCCAGGCAAATGACCTTTAATGCTCTTTCAGCGGAGGAACTAGGAAGGTATTTTGTCCAGAGAAAAGAAAAGCTCATTCAAACATAGTGCACAAGAAAATTCGATACTGATTTCTTTACTCTTTCATTTCCTTCTCTTATGAAGTATTCTATTTTCTTATTACTCTTCCTGTGGTTTGGGCAAAGTAGCTTTGCTCAAACCTCTACAGATAAACAAGCCATAGCACAGGTATTAGAAACACAAATAAGCAGCTGGAACAAAGGCGACATACCAGGGTTTATGCAAACCTACTGGAAATCCGATTCCTTGAAGTTTATTGGTAAAAATGGAATCGTTTATGGCTGGCAAAACACTTTGGATAGATACCTAAAAAATTACCCGGACGCAGCTTCCAGAGGTACCTTACGGTTTGAAATCCTCAGTGTGGATCTGATCAGTCCAGATGCTGCCTTTGTGATAGGAAAGTTTTTTCTAACCCGTCCGCAGAAGGGGGATGCCAATGGCCATTTCAGCTTGCTTATGCGGAAAATGCAAGGTAAATG
Source organism: Rhodocytophaga aerolata (assembly GCF_030503435.1). Taxonomy (GTDB): domain Bacteria; phylum Bacteroidota; class Bacteroidia; order Cytophagales; family 172606-1; genus Rhodocytophaga; species Rhodocytophaga aerolata. The sequence continues at coordinate 577,767 of NZ_JAUKPO010000001.1, read as the reverse complement.
GCTCATTGTTGCCGACCACTCCAGTTAATTGTTTACATTCCAATAATCTATCAATTCAAAAGCATAGTATTTTCCTTACTCCTGTATGACACACCTGTACCTGAAAAGAATTTACCAACTCCTGTTTGTTTTACTGCTGTTGTATTCTCCGGCTGTTTCTGCTCAGCAAACGCTTATTTATTGTGGCCGATTAATAGATGGTCTTCAAAATCAAGTACAATCAGAAGCAACCATTGTGGTGCAAGGCAATAAAATTGTACGCGTAGATAAAGGCTACACAAATCCGGCGACTACTGACAAGGTAATAGACCTGAAAACGAAAACCGTGATGCCAGGCTTTATCGATTGCCATGTGCATCTGGAATCGGAAACAAACAAAAACCGCTACCTGGATAATTTTACCATGAATACAGCCGATAGAGCCTATGAAGCTGCGGTCTATGCACAAACTACCTTGCTGGCAGGCTTCACGACGGTGCGGGACATGGGCGGTAGTGGGGTAAATGTATCACTGCGGAATGCGATTAACAAAGGCATTGCCATAGGACCAAGAATTTATACTGCTGGAAAATCCATTGCTACCACTGGCGGCCATGCCGACCCAACCAATGGCTACCGCAAAGACCTGATGGGCGACCCAGGCCCTGCAGAAGGCGTTGTTAATGGTCCGGATGACTGCCGGAAAGCAGTCCGGCAACGGTATAAAGATGGCTCAGACCTGATTAAGATTACGGCTACTGGTGGGGTATTAAGTGTGGCAAAAGATGGTTCCAGTCCACAGTTTACAGAAGAAGAGATCCGGGCTATTGTAGAAACAGCTAAAGATTATGGGTATAAAGTAGCTGCTCATGCCCATGGAGCAGAAGGCATGAAACGGGCTGTGCGGGCAGGAGTAACCTCTATTGAGCATGGCACGTTGATGGATGATGAAACTATGGCACTGATGAAAAAAATGGGTACCTATTATGTGCCCACCATCACAGCCGGAAGAACCGTGGCCGACTCCGCTAAAATTCCTAATTACTACCCGGCGGTGATTGTACCGAAAGCCCTGTCCATTGGGCCACAGTTGCAGGCTACTTTTGGCAAAGCTTATAAAGCAGGTGTAAAAATAGCTTTTGGTACAGATGCCGGGGTATTCCGTCATGGACGTAACGGAGCCGAATTTGAGTATATGGTAGAGGCCGGTATGCCGCCCATGGCTGCCATTCAATCTGCTACGGTAGTGGCGGCAGAGCTATTAGGGGTGAAAGATCAACTTGGCAGTGTGGAAGCTGGAAAGATGGCAGATATAGTAGCGGTAAATGACAATCCCTTACAAAACATCCGCACTTTGCAGCAAGTAACTTTTGTGATGAAGAATGGGGTAGTGTATAAGCAGGAATAAGATACTTGGATGTATAAACTAAAAAGCTTGTATCATCCGAAGACAGATACAAGCTTTACCCCTCACTAGTTAATTATAGGTTACTTACTTATAAAGCGGCATCACCGGTGGCAGAAAACCCGGGTGTATTCAGATTGTTGAAGCTGTTGCTGTCGCTATCTGTTGAGTTATTGTTGGTATTGTACCGGTAAGAATCTCCCAGATCTTTCATGTTTTTCAACTCATTATACGCCTTCAACGAAGCTGCTTTTTGCTTGTCGATCGCCTGGCGGATTTCAGGAGGAAGTGTGCCACTGTTCAGGGCATCGTCATAGGCTTTTAATGCCCATTCTTCTCCATAAATATTTGAATCAATAATGGCTTTTTCATCGCTGCCGGTAAAGGCGGCTTTTACGTCCATCCATTGTCTGTAAAATTTTCCTTTAATAGTAGTATCTCTTTCCGGATCGCCGCCGTAGCTGCGGATATGGCTGTTGAGTTCATTGGCAAAATCAGCACTCTGGCTGGAAAGCCGGCGGTAATAGGCTTGAAATTCAGAGTTTTTGCTTTCTCTTACTGCTCTTTCGTATCCTTCCCGACGGTCGTTAATAAATTCTGTTAGCTCTTGTAGGGTATCCACAATGTTTTCGCTGGTAGAGGCCATAGTTGTATAAGGTTAAGGTTTATGTGTATACCTACAAACGGTAATTACAAAAAAGAGTTAGCCCTACCTGGCAGCTTTATCAGACATTTTGTTAATCTGCTTTTCGCAGGTATTAATTCCTCGCAAATGGCCTTCTATGAGCAAGATCATCTTTGCAGCTAAGGTTCCTCAGCTGATTTGCTTTGAATAAAAGGTAGCTTTAGTAAATTTTTACTATCACCTGTCTTTGCAGCCAAACTCGTCTATATGAAAACAATTTATGTGCCCACCAGCCCCACGCATAATGCTGCTTCTGCTTTCAAGTTTGCTACCTGTTTAGCATCAAAAATGCCAGCAGACGTACACGTATATCCGTTAGAAAATGAAGCCTTTGCGCTTGCTGAACAATACGGTGGATTTATCGAGAAAATAGAAGCGTTGCCCCTTTCAGAAGCTGATTACCGGCTGGCATCTGCAGATGTAAATAGAACCACTAGCCAGGCTCAGAAAACACACAGAACCAGGTTTCCTTGCCTGGAAGCAGATCTTATGGTGATAGACGCAGCTTTTGTGAGAGGTAAATATAAACTAGCCATGAAAGCAGAACATAAGCAATCAAGTGGTAGTGCTTGTGAATTTATGATGGATGATTTTGCGGAAGGTACAAAAGGCGCTTGTGCTGCCCATGAATTGCCTTTGCACCCTGAAATAGAAACCTTATTGCTACAGACACACTGTCCGGTATTAACGGTGGCTCATTCACCCAAAACGGCTGCTCTCAACACAGTGGTTTTTGTAACAGATGGCGAAGAGGGGCCACAACCTTTAGTTACTTTATTAGCCCAGTTACAGCGCATTTTCATGTTTAAATTGCATTTACTACACATTAACCGGTATTTTCATCGCCAGCCAGTTATCCAGGTAATGAATACCATGCGGGAACTGGCTAACTCTTATTCTCTGATTAACTATCAGCTCCATGTTGTAGAAGAGTATACCTATGAAGCAGGCATCATCCATTTTCTGAAGGCAGTACACCCAGATATGCTGGCTTTGCCTATTGACGGACATAAAATTATTTCCCGGTTATTGGAGGAGTTTTTCACAGATTCGCCTGCTACAACTCAGGTACCTTACTTACTCAGCTACAAACTATAAGTAAGCCTGCTGAAAATACCCTTTACCGGATTCTGACACTTTCTGTAAGACAGTTAAAGTTGTGTGAAGGGGCAAATTTTCCTTGAATTGCATCCTCTCTTCTACCGTAGGCAGTCCATCATTTGTGCCATTTATTATGGGCATGGCTGACATATCTAGTGCTATGGGATGAGAAGTGCCCAGCAAAATAAGCTTACCTATTGGATGATAGAACGGGGCAAAACAGCGGCTTTTATGAATCTACCGGCTGAATTTACGTATCTTCATTTTCAGGATTGCTTTTTTCTTGCTCCCTATTGCTTTTTGGTTCACGTCCATTTTCTTTCAGTGCTCTCATTAACAGGTATTCTATCTGGCCATTTACACTCCTGAATTCGTCTTCTGCCCATTTTTCCAGCTCCCGTAAGGTTTCAGGATTGATCCGCAATACAAATGATTTCTTCTGCGCCATTGGCTTTATTCATCGGGTTAATAAAGGCACTATGCTCTCCTTGGGTAAGATGTATGTTGAGCAAATATGCTCAACACAGTGAACAATCCGGGACTACCAGTGCCTTTTAACAAATGGATTACTAACTTGCTTCAAAATAGAGAAACCTGTTAGGTTCTAAAAACCTAACAGGTTTAAGCCTATGTTAATGATGGAGAGTGCCGGCATTGAGTATGGGATGTACGGCCTTTTCTCCACAAAGAACTACTAATAAATTACTTACCATTGCTGCTTTCCGTTCTTCGTCCAGGTTTACAATTTGCTTTTCTGAAAGCCTGTCCAGAGCCATTTCTACCATCCCTACAGCCCCTTCTACAATCTGGCGCCGGGCAGCTACTACAGCTATAGCCTGCTGGCGTTGCAACATAGCTCCGGCAATTTCAGAAGCATAAGCCAAATGGCTGATTCTGGCTTCTAACACAAATATTCCTGCTCTGGCCAGCCGTTCGTTGAGTTCTAACTCCAATAGTTCGTTTACTTTTTCGGCTCCTGCACGTAGGGTTAAGCCCGGTTCATGATCGTCGTCGAAGGTGTCGTAGGGAAAGGTGTTGGCCAGATGACGTACGGCTGCTTCGCTTTGTATTACTACAAATTGCTGATAGTCGTCTACCTCCAGAATGGCTTTAGCTGTATCTCTCACCTGCCATACAATAACGGCGGCTATTTCAATAGGATTGCCCAGTTTATCATTCACCTTTAAAGTAGATCCATTCAGGTTCCGGGCCCGTAACGACACATTCTTCTTTACCATAAACGGATTAGCCCAGAAAAAGCCATAGTCTTTTACGGTGCCTTTGTATTCCCCAAACAGAATAAGCACTTTTGATTCATTCGGGTTGATGATAAAGAAGCCGGCACAGGTGAACAGGAAAATAAAGCCTACCACCAGGCCGCCAATTACACTAAGCCCTTTGCTGCCCAGCAGGCTAAACGCTGGTATCAATATGGCAAATGCCAATATAAATAAACATACCACCAACATTATATATGCTGATAATGGCCTTACAGTAGTTTCTTTTATCATATTTGTAAAATTTTAATATCATTTTGATATCATAATTATAGTAAAATAAATAATGCCAGTCAAGAGAGAAGTAGCAAAATATGTTGGATGGCTTAGGGCATAAAAAAACGGCTCCGCCTTTTTATGGACGGAACCGTTTTACAAGAATTGGTTTTTAGTTGTTGTTGGTATTATAGGTTAGCTACCCAATTTTTTACATCGTCTACTGTACGGCCTAGTTTCTTAGCAAGTTTTCCATACCATTCTTCCTGTTTTCCTTCGGCATATTCCATATCATCGTCAGTTAGGTCGGCGTACTGCTGACGCATTTTACCTTTCATTTCATTCCAATTTCCTTTTGCTCTCCACTCCGTTGACCTGTCGAACATGCGGTTAGAGTCATTATTCATATTATTATCATATGCATTCATAACTTTAAGTGGTTTTAGTACAACATTTTATTTACATTCTCCTATACGGAACAAGCCTTAGAATGTTACAACGTACGGTAGTAAAGGTATGGAAATGAGCAGTTTATATTATCGCCTTTATAGTATACACATCTGGGATGTATTTTTTGAAATAGGGTAAGAACCGATATAAAACAGAAAAGACGTATTAGCCTTATCTGTTTTTAAGGTCCTGCAATCTTCCCAGTGTTTCTTCCAACGCTTTAATTTTCGCTTCGGCATCTGCCAGTTTCTGCCTTTCGTTGGCCAGTACTTTCTCCGGTGCGTTACTAACAAAGCGTTCGTTGGATAGTTTTTTAGCTACTGAATCGTGGAAGCCCCTGGCATATTCCAGATCTTTCCAGGTTTTCTCAATCTCTTTCTCTACATCCAGTTCTTCTTCCATTGGTACAAAAAATTCATCGCCTTTCACTAAAAAGCTGGTCGCACCAGAGGCTTTTTCCTGTACAAAACGGATAGCAGAAACATTGGCTATTTTCTGAATGCTATTGCTAAACCTGGTATATATTTCTGGATTCTCTGTTTTAATCAGCAGTTCAAAAGCGGTTTTAGGAGAAATCCCTTTGCTATTGCGGATATTACGGACCTGGGTTATCACTTCAAAAACTACACTAGCCTGGGCAATGCTTGTTTCATCTACCTTCCCTGCTGTTGGCCATGTGGCAACAATAATACAATCTCCTTCGGGCCGGTCTCTTAGCAAGTGCCAAACTTCTTCGGTAATAAATGGCATAAACGGATGCGCCAGCTTCATTACCCGCTCAAAGAAGTCAACTGTTGCCTCATAGGTAGCTTTATCGATGGGTTGCTGATACGGCGGTTTTACCATTTCCAGGTACCAGGAGCAGAAATCGTCCCAGATTAGTTTGTACATACTCAGCAAGGCATCCGAGATACGGTATTTGGAAAAATGATCTTCAATTTCCAGCAAGGCCTGGTTAAACCTGGATTCAAACCATTCAATAGCTACGTGGTTGCCATTTAAACCTGTTAGGTTTTCTTCGGGTTTTACCTCCCATCCTTTTACCAGACGCAGGGCATTCCATATTTTATTGCTGAAATTCCGGCCTTGTTCACACAGTTTTTCATCAAAAGGCAGGTCGTTACCGGCAGGTGAACTGAATAGCATTCCGGTACGAACGCCATCGGCCCCATATTGCTCAATTAATTCCATGGGCTCCGGTGAATTACCTAGAGATTTAGACATTTTCCGGCCCAGCTTGTCGCGTACAATCCCGGTCAGATACACATTGCGGAATGGTTTTTCGCCACGGTATTCATAGCCGGCAATAATCATTCTGGCAATCCAGAAGAAGAGAATCTCAGGGGCAGAAACCAGATCGTTGGTTGGATAGTAGTATTTAATATCTTCGTTATCCGGATTTTTGAACCCGTCGAACACCGAGATTGGCCATAGCCAGGAAGAAAACCAGGTATCCAGTACATCTTCGTCTTGCCTCAAATCCTCCGGTTTTAGATTTGGCAGACTATACGTTAACTGCGCTTGTTGCAAGGCTTCTTCTTTCGTTTTGGCTACCACATATTCTCCATTGGGCAGGTAATAGGCCGGTATCCGTTGCCCCCACCACAGTTGCCGGGAAACACACCAGTCTTTTACATTTTCCATCCAGCTGCGGTACATATTTTTGAACTTGGGCGGATGGAGTTTGATAGTGTCGTTCATTACATTCTCCAGAGCAGGGCCGGAAATTTCACTCAGCTTCAAAAACCATTGCAGCGATAATTTTGGCTCTATTACCGCATTGGTCCGTTCCGAATAACCGATATTGCTTTTGTACTCTTCTACTTTTTCTATAAGTCCGGCAGTTTCCAGGTCCGCAGCAATTTGTTTACGAACAGCGAAGCGGTCTAAGCCTACATAGATTTGGGCATTTTCATTCAATGTGCCGTCGTCATTCAAAATATCTACTACCGGAAGTTTATGTTTCAACCCGAGTTCGTAGTCATTCAAATCGTGCGCAGGGGTAACTTTCAGGCAGCCGGTTCCAAACTCCATGGTTACATACTCATCCTGAATAATGGGTATTTCTTTTTTCAGCAGTGGAATCAATACTTTTTTGCCATGCAGATGCGTATACCGTTCATCATTCGGGTTGATACAAACCGCCGTATCGGCCATAATGGTTTCCGGACGGGTAGTAGCAATGGTAACAAAAGTATTGGTATTGTCTGCTAACGGATATTTTATATAATAGAGTTTAGAATTAACCTCTTTGGTAATTACTTCTTCGTCAGACAGGGCAGTTTTGCCTTGCGGGTCCCAGTTTACCATTCGGATGCCCCGGTAAATATGTCCTTTGTTGTATAAGTCTACAAATACACCTATTACTGCCTCGGTCATTACATCTTCCATCGTAAAACGGGTACGGTCCCAGTCGCAGGAGGCACCTAGTTTTTTCAGCTGTTGTAGGATAATGCCGCCGTATTTTTCTTTCCATTCCCAGGCATATTTCAAAAACTCTTCGCGGCTGATAGATTTTTTATCAATACCTCTTTCCTTTAGCATGGCCACAACCCGGGCTTCGGTAGCAATAGAGGCATGGTCGGTACCAGGAACCCAGCAAGCTTCTTTGCCTTCCATCCGGGCTTTGCGGATCAGTACATCCTGAATGGTATTGTTCAGCATGTGGCCCATGTGCAGTACGCCAGTCACGTTTGGCGGAGGAATTACTATAGTAAAAGGTTCTTTGGCAGGGTTGGGTTTAGATGCGAAAAATTTTTGATCCAGCCAGTACTGGTACCATTTGTCTTCTACCGCTTGCGGATTATAGGTTTTTGATAGCTCCATACGTAAATAAATGTGCAAATTTGGAAATGTGCTGATGTGCAAATGGTTACTTAAGCTATATCTGTAAAATTGACTTTCGATTGTAGCTTATATGTAAATCATGTAGCCTGCTTATTACCTTTTCCGTACATTTTTGCAGGCCATTCTCCTACATCAGAATGCAAAACTAATGCTTCTTTTGATATAAAACACGCAGACCTTTGTATAGAAGTATACCAGGATGTGGAAATAATACGGCAACAGCTCATCCTGAGCTATTCACGCAAGAGGCAGGCTGTCTGCATACATCTGTGAGAGTATAGGGTGGCATGGTGAGAAGAAAATAAGAAAGGGAAATGGATTTGTGCTTGATTTATGTTTGATTTGTACTAAAACTATAATTAATTGTATTGAGAAATAAAAATCGATGAGGTTTTTAAAACCATACAGGTTTAGTTCAACCAATCAACAGACGTAAAAAACATATGATCAATAAAGTGATAGAAAATGCGGACAACGCGGTAGCAGACATTCCCGATGGCGCTACCTTAATGCTGGGCGGTTTTGGCTTGTGTGGCATTCCGGAAAACTGTATTGCGGCATTGCTGAAGAAAGGCGTAAGAAACCTCACCTGTATTTCTAACAATGCCGGAGTAGACGACTTTGGTATTGGGCTACTGCTCAAGCAACGACAGGTAAAAAAAATGATTTCGTCGTATGTCGGCGAAAATGAAGAATTTGAACGGCAACTACTATCCGGCGAACTGGAAGTAGAACTCATTCCGCAAGGTACACTGGCCGAACGTATCCGGGCAGGCGGGGCTGGCATTCCGGCTTTTTTCACGCCTGCCGGCTATGGTACAGAAGTAGCCCAGGGCAAAGAATCCAGGGAGTTTCATGGGAAAATGTACCTGATGGAAACCTGGCTGAAAGCGGATTTTGCCATTGTTAAAGCCTGGAAAGGAGACACGGCCGGCAACCTGATCTACAAAGGAACGGCCCGCAATTTTAACCCGATGATGGCTACTGCCGGAAAAATTACCATTGCCGAGGTAGAAGAACTCGTCCCTGCCGGACAATTAGACCCGAATGCCATTCATACGCCAGGTGTATTTGTGCACCGCATTTTCCAGGGCCAACACTATGAGAAACGCATCGAACAACGGACGGTAAGGAGGTAAATTTGAAAATTTGGAAATGTGGAAGTTTGAAAATGGATGGGTGAGGTAGCGTGAGAGGAGGTAGTAAGTGTATAACATAACTAATTTCTATGTTAGTACTGACTGTTTAAGCTGAAAAAGGAGTTGACCAAGTAAATTTACTTTACTATTCACATAATACTATGGATGAGAAAAGGAGAACATAATTGTTAAGTTGAGCTTTGAGTTTGCATTAGATATAATAGAGTTCACAGAATTGCTGGAGGAAAAACGGAAATATGTGATAGCCAATCAGATATTAAAAAGTAGAACTTCCATAGGAGCTAACATCCGGGAGGCGCAAAATGCAGAAAGCAAAATAGATTTTATTCATAAATTTAAAATAGCAGCAAAAGAAGCAGATGAATCAGAATATTGGTTGTTGCTTTGCAAATTTGCCAGGAACTATCCTGAATCTGAGCCATTGTTAAATAAACTCCAGGAAATGAAAAGGATAATTTCAAAAATCATTATTACATCCAAAGCAAGGTAATCATTTCATTTCCACATTTTTAAATTTTCACACTTTCAAATTGAATTATGTTAGACAAACACGGAATAGCCAAGCGAATATCCAAAGAACTGAAAGAAGGCATGTATGTGAACTTAGGCATCGGCATTCCTACACTGGTAGCCAATTACATTCCGGAAGGCATCAATGTCGTGCTTCAATCAGAGAATGGGCTTCTGGGAATTGGACCTTTTCCCCTGGAGAACGAAGTAGACCCGGATTTGATTAATGCCGGAAAACAGACGGTAACCATGCTGCCTGGCTCTTCCTTATTCAGCTCTGCCGAAAGTTTTGCCATGATCCGCGGTGGCCACATTCACCTGACTATTCTGGGGGCTATGGAAGTTTCGGAAAACGGAGATATTGCTAACTGGAAAATTCCAGGAAAGATGGTAAAAGGCATGGGCGGCGCCATGGACCTGGTGGCTTCTGCAGAGAATATTATTGTAGCCATGCAGCATGTGAGCAAATCTGGTGCTTCTAAATTATTAAAGCAATGCACCTTGCCTATTACCGGGCTCAGGTGTGTAAAAAAAATAGTAACTGAACTAGCTGTACTAGATGTGTTGCCCGAAGGAGGCTTTAAACTAGTGGAGCGGGCACTTGGGGTTTCTGTTGAGGATATTAAACAAGCTACCGAAGGTAAGTTGATAATAGAAGGAGAGGTGCCAGAAATGCAGGTTTAAATTACTCAATATCATTTCCCGTTTACTGCATGTTAATTCACACACCCAAACTTTTCAGTCCAGCAAGGTGCGGGTGTTTCTGGATTAAACAACTCATTCATATAATATGTTCTATATAGAGGGGTGAGTTCATAAGTGGGTATTTTTGTAACACCCATGATGCTTTTAGGTAAATTTCCAGGAAAAGTGTCAAATCGATGCTCCCGCCTGAGCAGACAATGTCCTAATTCGTGGAAAATAACTTTTTCTCTTGCATAAAGATTTGACCACCAGTAAGCTGTTGTATCCAGTTGTATTATATCTTGCCTGAATGGCAAATACTGACGTATATATTTACCATTGACTGCATTTCCTTCTCTGTCTTGTAGATAATCTACAAATGTAATAACAAGCCTAGTAGTATCTAGTACAATCCCCCTTTGTTTGGCTTGTGCTATAAATTCTGTTAGATGCGGTTTTATTTGAGGTGGTATACCAGGTGAGTAATTGTTTATACCGGCTTGCATAATTAAATACATGCTGCAAAGCCACCCGCATTTAATTAGTCGCATTGATACAGATCAGTGGTTTACTTTACAACTGTACACAGCGGAAAGGTTTTATTTCTATTTTCTGCCATACATTGCCTGTTACATAGGGGTCATTGTGCAGCCACGTATCCAGTTCTTCACGGGAGGGAAAGGCAACAATTACCACAGAACCCGTCATACGGCCATTTTCATCTAGCATGGCACCTCCTTCAATAAAATGGCCATCGGCTTTCAGTTTACGGGTATTTTCCAGGTGTGCTGGGCGGGCAGCCATCCGGCGGTTCAAGGCATCGGCATCGGTGCCATCATACGCGATTAGTACATATTGCTGAGTCTGCGTGGGTGCTTGTGTCATAGAAATTTCCTACTGGCAGGTACATAATTGATCAATGCCGAAGATAGGAAAAATATAAAACAGGCTGAAGAAAAATAGGTGTTTTGTAGCGATGGAAAAATAGTTATTTGTTGGAAAGCTTGTATAGCACGCTTAACTGACCAACCTTCCTTAGTTAGCAAAAAATACTATAAAATTCTTTCACCTGCCTGTAACCTGTCAGCTGATCCTGGTATCCTATAGGCAAATACACTATAAAACAAAAACGTTACAATTATGGAAATTCTCATTCCTATTTTAATATCCTTGGGTGCATTTACGATGATCGTGTTCCTGCGGAAGTTTGAAAACGATGAACGCATGGCTATGATCAACAAAGGCATTGACTTTGGCACTAAACGGCGCCGAGTAAGTGCTATTGGTACCCTGCGTTTGGCATTACTGGCCATTGGCATCAGCATTGGATTGTTGGTAGGCAATATTCTGGAAGTAAACATCTCTATACGGGAAGAAATAGCCTATTTCTCTATGGTATTGTTATTCGGCGGACTTGGCTTGTTAACCTCCTACATTATTCAACTGAAGCAGGAAGAAAAGGAGAAAACCTTGGAAGAAAATAAACAACTCTACCAGCCGCTCTAACCAAGGACTTAACCAGTTCTCTGGTAGAGGAATAAATTAGAACTGAAAGTAGATAAAAGGCTGTAAGGCAGATGTTTTTACCTGGTATAGACAGAGAATAATGGCTACAATGATAAAAGCTTTGGCAATATCGGGGGCATACCCCAAATATTCTTCCAGATACTCTTTTAGACCTTTGGGCGTGAAATGGACAATATATCCCAGCAGCATCAACCCAAACACCGCTTTGTAGGAGAATAAAATTTGCGGAATTAATTGCGCCTGGAAGTTAGTAGCAATCTGCGTCATTACCTGTTTGGCTATTTCCAGGTTTTCAGCCCGGAAAAATATCCAGCAGAAGGCCACAAAATGGAAGGTAACAAGCTGTGCAGCAAACTTATTCCAGCCACGGCTCTTTTGGCCTTTGGTACCCCGTACTTCCATCCAGAATTTGTGAAAAGCCAGCCCCAGGCCGTGTAAAGCTCCCCATATAATATATTTTATATGTGCTCCATGCCATAAGCCGCCCAGTAGCATGGTAAGCAGCAAATGCAGGTATGTGCGGAATTTACCTTTTCTATTGCCACCCAGAGAAATATATAAATAATCACGCAGCCAGGAAGAAAGCGAAATGTGCCACCTGCGCCAAAAGTCGGTAATATTTACAGCCTGGTAGGGAGAATTAAAGTTAATGTTCAGCCGGAACCCCAGCAGCAAGGCCAGGCCGATGGCAATATCGGTATATCCGGAGAAGTCGCAATAGATCTGGATGGCATACCCATATACACTCATCAGGTTTTCAAAACCTGTGTAACTGGTAGGGCTTACAAACACCCGGTCTACAAAGTTGGTAGAGATGTAGTCAGAAATAAGTATTTTCTTCACCAGGCCGTTTAAGATCAGGAATATGGCATGGGTGTATTCTTCATCTTTTAGCTGATAGGGTTTATAAATCTGTGGCACAAATTCAGAAGCCCGCACAATGGGACCGGCCACCAGTTGAGGAAAAAAACTTACAAAAAAAGCATAATCCAGGATGTTGTCGACCGGCCGGATTTGATTGCGGTAAATATCAATGCAGTAACTAATGCTCTGAAACGTGTAAAAAGAAATCCCTACAGGCAAAATAATACTGGCAATGTCAATGGAACTGCCAGTTACTACATTGGTCCAGTGAGCCATGTAGTTTACCGGAGTTAGTTGCGTACCAGCAGTATTATTGATAATATCAGCCAGAAAATAGGCATATTTAAAATAGCCTAGCAAGCCCAGATTAATGAACAAACTGAGAACGATATACCACTTCTTCTGGGTTTTTTCCGGGGCATTATATATTTTCCAGCCCAGATAATAATCTACCACGGTAGTGAACAAAAGCAGCACAAAGTAAAAGCCACTGGACTTGTAGTAAAAAAACAGGCTGAACACTAACAGAAACATATTCCGCAATTTCTGTTTGGTGTACAGAAACTGATAGATGAGCATGACACCTGCAAAAAATACCCAGAACAATGAGTCTGTAAAAATCAGCGGGCTTTTTTCATTATAGCTTAATATGTTGCGTAAGGTTTCCAAAGAGTTACGTGTAAGTTTAACTATAAGTAGGTGGTTGGATTAAGTAAACATATATCTCCTCATTCCGGATTTTTCACCGTAATCTTGCTATGTTTGGCTGTGTAAGTAGTATAATCACGTAGTAAAGCCTCATACAACAACTCGCCTTGCAGGACATACCCTTTTTTTGTCAGATGAATTTTGTCTTTAGAAGCAAGCCCACTGGCATACCATTGGTTAATAGACCGCAACCCACCCATGATTTCATAAAAATTCCATACGCCACAGCCGGTTTCTTCTGCCAGGTCCAGTATCTGCTGAGTAGCTTTTGCATTGTTGTAATTGGTGTATTTGCGGGAACGGTAACTGTCTCCAGGTGTTGTGAGCAAGATAGAGGCTTGTGGCGCAGCTTTTCTTATGCGTTGTATAAGGGTGCCATAGTTACGCTTAAAGCCCTTTTCATCAAAGGTAGCCATATAGGCGTCATTGGTGCCCAGAGAAACAATTACCAGATCTGGGTTAAGCACATGCAGATTGGGCTCCAGGGTGGTACGTAAAAAAGAAGCTACCTCAGCACCGTTAATGCCAATGGAATGGTATTGCATGCCCCGGTTGCCACTCTCGAAAGTAAGTCCTTGCAACGTAAAACCTGTTTGAGCAGGATGCGTTTTCTCCAGGCCAATAGTTATCTGATCTAGGGGGGCTTTCAATACATATTCTACAAAGCCCTGGGTATTAACCTCTCTGGAAACAATGCGATCTGCTTCTGTTAGCAGATTTACTGAAAAAAACGTAGAGTCAGCTACATCATAAAAGATTTTAATGCGGCTAATGGGATAAATATACTCCGGATACGCGTTGGGATTAATAGTAAAGGTAGCGGATGAATCACTCGTACTGGCAGTAATGCCGGAGAGGCCCCAGTTACACGTTTTGCTTTTCTCTACATTGCGGCAGCCAGTCCATTGTCCGGTATAGCTTGTTTTAATTGTTACCGGATTGTTGGTGCGCACAGCAGCATAAGGGAATACAAAGCCGCGGCCGGCGTTACCAATTAAGCTATCTTTATAAAAAAGCTCCCTTACCCGCCCACTAAAAATATCAGCCTGTATATGCGAATCGCCGATATGAACTACCCGTACCTGCTGCCGGTGACCTTTAGCTACGGAATCTAAAGCCATATAAAAATGGTGTAATCCGGCAGAAGCATATTGCCTGATACGGTTTTTATCTGTTTTGATAAAAGGATAGATAGAATACGGATGCGTGTTGCTGTAACTGCTGTGTAGGGTAGTAAAGGCAAAGCCTGACAATATGGCTAAACTTAACAATAGTCTAAATTCTGTTCTTCTCTTCATAGGCCATCATCAAGGCTTTGTATAACATTTCAGAAACTAGTCTGGCTCCTTTGGGCGTAAAATGGGTAAAATCTTTATTGGCCAGCGGCGGCTCGGCAAACACCCAGCTAGGCATCGAGTTTTTTCCACCCATAGCTTCGTACAGATCCCAGAAAGCACACCCTGCTTTAAAAGCTGCCCGGCGTTGTGCATCCCTGATGGGCTCAATATTGGGATACGACACATAATCTTCTCCCTCTTTACGCGACATATCCGACACCCCTACCACCAGAATGCTTACCTCCGGAGCCACTGATTTTAGCAGTTCCAGCTGGTTATAGAGCTGCTCTTCATAGAAGCTGAAATTGCTGGTGAGGTAGGGCACAATGTTTACACCGAATTGCAGAATAATAAACTTTACATTTAACTCCTTTAGCTGCTGTTTCAGCAGGTTTTTATTCATGCGGATAAATTCGGTGCCAGAGCTGCCGCGGAAGGGGATATTATCTACCGCAATGCCAGTGTTACAATCCAGGGCCAAGGCATAGAGTTCGGGGCTTTTTTTACTTTTGAAAGAGAGCCGGATCGTTTCAAAATCTTTTTTCAGCCGGTATTTGTATATGCGTAAACTGCCAGAAGAATCTATGTTTTTGTTAACCGTATCGCCAGCCATTGTTACCGATAATTGAAAAGGCGCCCCGGGATTGCGGTAAAGCAGTTTAAGATTTTTAACTTGCCGGCTTCTGCCTTTGGCCATATCAGAAGGCATAAGTTCCAAAGAAACAGGTTCCGCCGTAGAAAAATCAAATTTGCCGTTAGTCGTTGTTTCTTCCCGGGAGTAAGAACTTTGCCCACTGGTAGGTTTAATCTGGCTGAGATGCCTGATCGGGGTATAAGTGTAATAGGTGCCCAGCACGCCATACGAACCGGGTAAAGTCTTGTTGTAATCAGGGCCAAAAGCCAGTGTCCGTGACCAGGCACGGTCGGCGCGTTGCAACAGGGTAAGGCGGGTACCAGAACCATCTACGGCTGGTATCAGCCCAATGCCGCATCCGCCATATTGTTCCTGCAATCTTCTTCTAAGAAAAGACGTAATACGGTCGCCCTCTATCTGCGAATCGCCGTAGTGCAGCACCCGGATCAATTCTTTGGAAGGAAGCGAACTACGCAATGCCTGAAAAAAACCATCTAATACCGTATCTGCCTTTTCCGGAAACTGAATGTGGTAACGGGTCTCCAGCACTTCGGTCGTGTCTGGTTTTACGGGCGCCTGTTGTTTGACAACAGCTGCTTTTGTTTTCTTTTTTTTCTTAGCCGGTGCTGCCTTTTCGGGTAACTCCAGTGGATCGGGCTGGTTAAATTTCTGTGTGATGTCAGATATATCCGCATATTTCACTTCCTGTTTTTCAAAAATGCTGCCTGGGGTAAAAGAGCGGAACGAAATTGTTTCCGTAAGCTTGATCTCAGGAGGCAGAAAGAAGGTAACATTTGCCAGTATGATCAAAATATATCCCAGCAGCAAAAGTGACCTGGAAGGTTTTACCATATACTATACACCTATTTACTTCTACAAAAGTACAAATGATTGTGCTGAATAAAAAAGGTAACCACCCAAAGGATGAGTCAATGGTGCGTGTTCATGTAAGGAAAAAGAGCCAGTATACCAGATGCATCGTTTTTTTATAGACATGTCTGTTATTTTTTTCTGCCATTCCTTATCATTCTTTAACTTTTATTGCGTAAGTATAGTATGTGTCTTTCGTTTTTTCAGTCTCAAATGGGAAACTTGACGGGAGTCATGGCAGCTAAGATGTAAAACGCGTACCTAAAATTTTTTAATACCCTGGATAAAGGCTACCTTTGAATTCAGATAATTTATTAGTTGCGTAGCTATAGAAGCCCAGGTGATGTATGAAGGCTGTTAAATCTTTAGTACTAACTATGCATTTTTTACAGGTTGGCTACCTAATTAAGGCAGGAAGCCTAGTTGCTGTAATTTCACTAGTATACCTATTTGTTCAGATATCAATGTTTGGAAAATTATTATGAGCCATGCGCTTATATGGTATCTTGCCAATATAAAATTATATTCACACCTTGCAAGCAAATAATCATCTATTGGATACAAGACCGGAAATAAAGATTCTGCTAGTTGATGACAGGGAAGACAACCTGTTTTCAATCGAGGCTGTGCTGGAGCAGAATGGCTATACCTTTGTTCGGGCCAATTCCGGCAGGCAAGCATTAAAAATTCTTTTAAAAGAACAGGACTTCTCCTTAATTCTGATGGATGTTCAGATGCCTGATCTGGATGGTTTTGAAACAGCCTCGTTAATTTATGACCGGGAAAAGTTACGGCATATCCCCATTATCTTTATTACGGCCTTTGATTACGGGGAAGATACCATGTACAAAGGCTACCAAAGTGGCGCAGTAGATTATATTTTCAAACCTATTAATCCGGCGCTGCTTAAAGCCAAAGTATCGGTCTTTATAGATCTTTATAAAAAGAACCATCAGCTAATGGCCCAGGAACAACGGCTAAAGGCTATTAATAATGAACTGGAAGAACGGGTAAAAGAACGGACAGAAGAGCTGGTGAATAAAAATGTAGAATTGGAGTTGAAAAACCAGGAGCTGAAAAAAATTAACAACGACCTGGACAACTTTGTATACACTGCCTCTCATGACCTGAAAGGCCCTATTGCTAATTTGGAAGGCTTAATAACTATTCTCAGCAAAAAAATAAAAGACAAGATCGGGCAAGACGAGCTGAACTTGTTCAACATGATTACTACTTCTATCTCCAAGTTCAATAATACTATCCGCGACCTTACTGAAATTACCAAAGTGCAGAAAGATTTTAATGAAGAGCTGGAATGTATTGCATTTGGAGATATTGCCGAAGATATAAAAAGAGATATTCAAAAGCTGATTCATGAGTCGGGGGTAACTTTTACAGAAGAATACACTGTACCTGATATATTGTATGCCAAAAGAAACCTGCGGAGCATTTTGTACAATTTGCTGACCAATGGTATAAAATACCGATCGCCGGAAAGGCCAGTCCACCTGTATGTTAAAACATATACCGAAAGTCCGTATGTAGTGCTATCTGTTCAGGATAATGGCCTGGGATTAAGTTCTGCCCAACAGTCGAAATTGTTTACCATGTTTAAACGGATGCATACCCATGTAGAGGGCTCCGGTATTGGGTTGTACATTGTGAAGCGGATTATCGAAAACAATGGCGGCAGAATAGATGTAGAGAGTGAACAAGGAAAAGGCACGATGTTTAAAGTCTATTTTAAGCCCATCGAAGAGAAAGTGGTCAGTTCCTCTGAAAGTGCGTAGTTTTTCGCTATACATGCAGGCAAATGGTAGCCCTGGAAGTGTGGAAGATTCAACCAGTGTATGAAAGAAGCTGGATTACCTTCTAATGGCGCACCCACACTGCCAAGAGCTTTTGTCAGGTATTTATTTTTCAGCTGTGCTTTACTACTTCCCGGTTTAGGCGGAATATTTTTACTATCAGCCGGAATTTCCGGTTGCGGCCCAGGGCATACATCGCTCTAAGTAAAAGCATAAAACTCCCGCTGATTAGTATAGCAAAGGTAATAGAACTGCCTGTATCAAACGTCCTTTTGCGGAAAATCAGTACCAGCACGGTTACTAGTAGTACCACACTCCAGATAATTGCTTCCAGCAGAATAGCTTTTTTTCTCCTGAGCGAAAATCTGGACAGTTCCTCAATAGCCAAGGCTTCTTCCTTCTCATCCATATCCAGCTGTATGTTATGATAGCTGGTAAAGCGGTTAATTTCTTCGATCAGAAATGTTTTTGCCTTTTTGTTTAGCATACAAGAAAGCTATGGGAAAACACAGATTTCATACAAAGTAGTATATTTTTACAATATAAGAAATGCAACTGTTCTGAAAAATAACATTTTGCCGTAGTGTGTCATAATCCTTTATAAATCCTACCTTTGATTCTCATTTAATACACATACCTGTGGTCTGGCGGCAAACGCAGCGGAGAATAGATTTATTTTTGCAAAAATTTTGTTACAGCTACAGATAAATTATTTAGTATGAATCCGGAAACATCAATCAGATTAGATTCTATAGAAGATGCCATAGAAGATATCAGGCAAGGCAAAGTAATTATCGTGGTGGATGATGAAGACAGGGAAAATGAAGGAGATATGGTATGCGCCGCTGAAAAAGTTACGCCTGAAATTGTCAATTTTATGATTAAGGAAGCCAGAGGGTTAATGTGTGCCCCGCTTACCGAAGAAAGATGCACGGAACTTGGATTAGAGATGATGGTAGGCCGCAATACAGCTATTCATGAAACACCCTTTACTGTATCTGTAGACCTGCTGGGCCATGGCTGTACTACCGGCATTTCTGCCAGCGACCGGGCAAAAACTATTCAAGCCCTGGTAAATCCGGCTACTACCCCTGAAGATCTGGGCAGGCCAGGACATATTTTTCCGTTACGGGCGAAGGCTGGAGGAGTGTTACGGCGCACCGGACACACGGAGGCTACCGTAGATTTTGCCAGGTTAGCCGGTTTTAAACCTGCCGGTGTACTCATTGAGATTTTGAATGAAGACGGCACGATGGCCCGTTTACCCGAACTCCGCAAAATAGCCGATAAGTTTGGGTTAAAATTGGTTTCTATTAAAGACCTGATAGAGTACCGGCTGGAAAAAGAAAGCCTTATTAAACGGGAGATAGGCGTAGACATGCCTACCGATTTCGGGCACTTCGACTTGATTGCCTACCGGCAGGAAAACACCGGTGACTTGCACCTGGCCTTGGTTAAAGGCACCTGGGAGAAAGATGAACCAGTGTTGGTAAGGGTACATTCCTCGTGTGTAACAGGCGATATTTTTGGGTCGTGCCGCTGCGATTGTGGGGGTCAGTTGCATACGGCCATGCAGATGGTGGAGGCAGCCGGCAAAGGCGTTGTATTGTATATGAACCAGGAAGGCCGCGGAATAGGTTTATTGAATAAGCTGAGAGCCTACAAACTTCAAGAGATGGGCCGCGATACGGTACAAGCAAACCTGGAACTGGGCTTTAAGATGGACGAACGCGATTATGGTGTAGGCGCGCAGATACTCAGAGATTTAGGTATTACTAAAATCAGATTAATTTCCAATAACCCGAAAAAAAGAGCCGGATTAATCGGATATGGCCTGGAAATTGTAGAAAGTGTGCCCATCGAAATACCGTCTAACCCCTTTAATGAGAAGTATCTGGTAACTAAACGGGATAAAATGGGGCATACCATTTTAAAAGCCGTATCGTATACAAATAATGGACTTGAGCAGCAGTAAGGTAAATGCTTACTGCTGTGCTTAACTAAGCCTATGTTGCATATTGTTTTCAAAAATAGAATAGCTACCTCTTTGCTACCAGTTAGCAGGCAAACTACTAACAGCCAACTATCTATAATTGGGCCTGAATGTATAAAAATCAGTTTACTGCTTTGGTTGTTAGTAGTTGCCGGAACCGGCCTGGGTTACGCACAAGCAGGTGCCGGTAATGATAACTGGTATAGAGGCAGCCTTATTCTGGTGGAAGGAGATTCCCTTAGCGGCGATATTCACTACGATTTGCAGAATAACCTGGTGCAGATAAATGCAGGAAATGCCATTAAAGCCTATTCTGCCAGGCAAATCTGGGCTTTTACTTTTTATGACCCGGATATGATGACCGACCGTCAGTTCTATGCCTTGCCCTATAGCGTAGAGTCGAATTACAAAGCGCCGGTATTGTTTGAATTACTTACCGAAGGAGACGTTAGCTTGCTGGCCCGCGAACGGCTGGTTACTGAAAATGTGCCACAGTATGGATATGGAGGGTTTGGAAATTACTCTTATCTGCGTACACGCATCCGCCGCGACTATTTTATGGGTTTTGCCAATGGAACAATCAGAAACTATGATGGAACCAAAAAAGACCTGTTATACCTGCTCAGAGATAAATCCAGTGAAGTAAAGAAGTTCATTAATGCCCATCGGTTCCGCTTTGATGATACACGTGACCTGATACAAATACTTAACTATTACAATTCTTTAAAAAAATAATACAGGAAAAAGACTTATCCTGCGGCATTGTTGCAGGGAGTAAATATATTTGAGCCTTGAAAACTCTTTCAGGTGTACAGGGCTATATTAATTTACTAATCAATCAATAAATGGCTAAGAAAAAACCATTAATCCTCGTTTCTAATGATGATGGAATTACTTCCCGCGGAATAAAAACCTTAGTGGAAGTAATGTGTGAATTAGGCGACGTAATAGTTGTGGCACCCGATAGTCCGCAATCAGGTATGGGGCATGCTATTACGGTAGGGAACACGCTGCGCCTGGACAGAAGCACTATTTTTGAAGGCCTGGATGCCTATGAATGTTCAGGTACACCGGCCGATTGTGTAAAACTGGCCAAACATTACGTATTAAAAGACAACTCTCCAGACCTGGTAGTTAGTGGAATAAATCATGGCAGCAATTCATCCATCAGTGTACTGTATTCGGGTACAATGTCTGCTGCTATTGAGGGCGCCATTGAAGGTTTTCCGGCGATTGGTTTTTCTTTATGCGATTATTCCCTGCAGGCTGATTTCTCCCATACCAAAGAGTATGTAAAAAAAATTACCCAACAGGTATTAGAATTTGGCTTACCCAAAGATATTGCGCTGAATGTGAATATTCCGGCTAAGTCCAGTGAGAAAATAAAAGGCATTAAAATATGCAGGCAAGCTCATGCCAAATGGCAAGAGGTATTCGACCAGCGGAAAGACCCCAACGGCCGGCGCTACTTTTGGATGGCCGGAAATTTTGTTAACCACGACAAAGGTGAAGATACCGATGAATGGGCTTTAGCTAACAACTATGTATCAATAGTACCCTGCATGTATGACCTGACTGCCCATCATGCGTTATCTACACTGAACCAGTGGAATATCTGATTTTTGCGTATTTTTTATTGAAAATATACTACTATACCTTTCTATAGTTCTGTATAACTGAACCAATATATCTTGTCTATACGAAAAAAAACTTACATATGTAGGGCTTGTTTGATGGATTATCAACAAGTAAATTGTTTGTTTTCACTCAATAAAAAACTAATTTTACAAACTCTAATACCCTTATAATTAATAATTAAAACTAATATGGCTGATCAGAATCAGGAAAAACAAGGAAGTAGAAAGATATTGCTTACTATCTTCATTATTGTGTTGATAGCGTTAAATGGAGTTTTGCTTTATTTGAACATTAAAAACAAAGAGGAAAGCCAGCAAAAGGACGTAGTGATCCAGGCGAAAGATGCCGAGCTGGATGCCAACACTGTTAAGTTAGATTCCATTTCCAGGCAACTTGACCTGAGAATTGCCGAAGTACAACGGCTGGGTGGGGATGTAGAATCATTGACAGCTGCCAAAGCGCAGCTTGAAAAGGACAAAGCATCTTTACGGACAGCAAGCAATGCCGAACGCCGCCGCCTGATGGAAAAGGTTGCCGACTACGAAACATTGTTAAATGCTAAGGATGAAGAAATTGCAAAACTGAAAACAGTAAATCAGGAGTTATTCACAGAAAATACCACACTAAAAACCAAAGCTAACCAACTGAATGAATCAATCACGGTTATAGAACGTGATAAACAGGCACTGGCGGAAAAAGTAGCTATTGCTGCTGCATTAAAAACAGAAAATCTTGCCATTAATGCCATTAACGACAAAGGAAAAGAACGCGATGGAGGTGCATATAAAGCCAGACAAGTAGACAAAATAAAAATCTCTTTCACCCTGGCCGAAAATAAAGTGGCTGAGGTTGCAGCGAAAGATATTTATATGCGCTTAATTGAGCCAGACGGTGCAGCTCTGTTTGATCTGGCTACCGGTGGAGGTACTTTTATGGTAGAGGGGAAAGAAACTTTTTATACTGCCAGACAAGAAATTTTGTTTGATAATACAGGCCAGAAAGTAACCTTTGTTTACGACAAAGGAAACCCCTACAAAGAAGGCAAGCATACAGTAGAATTATATGCAGATGGCTATTTAATTGGTCAGGGATCATTTGTAGTAAAATAAATTTAAAATATAGGGTATACTCAAAAAGGGAAGCATCTGCTTCCCTTTTTGAGTATATACACCCCACTAAACTATAGGTATCGAATATCTTGCTGAAAAAACTTTATACATTCAAGATATCCTGAGAATTGAACGGAAGATGGATATTAAAACTATTAGCATTTATCCATACCTCCATGCAACCCTTCAATGCATTATTGAGTCTTGTGTATAGATTCGGTTGTACAATGCTGAAGCTACCCTAGTATACCACCCCATTTTAGTATTGAGAATTGTATGCGCTCAACTGCACTTATACAGGTATTAGTATATCACTTTTTGTTAATGGTAGCTGCCATTAGTATGACGGGTTGTGAGAAAGAGCCTCAGGCAAACATATGCGTAAAGGGCAAAGTAATCGGGCAAGGTTGCCTGACAGGTTCATATGCCATTATGCTGGAAGGAAAAAATGCTGACTATGGTATTGCAGAGAGCATAGCGTATGACAATGTGGTAGAAACCCTCAACTTGCCAGATGAATATAAAATAAATGGGTCGGTTATTTATTTCACTTTTACAAAGCCAGTAGAAGAACTAGGCAAATACCTCACGTATTGTACCTCTGCGCCACAAATTGTTTTGCACAATATTTCCGATACCGAATGCCCCGTATCGTTGCATGCACAGCAGGTAAGCGAAGTATCAGAATAGTTACCTGATACGGGCAAGAATTAATATTAAACTTTTTCTACCACTTGTTTTCCACGGAGCTATTACTTAATTTTGCAGGCTCAAAATCAATTTCACCATTTTACATAGTAAAACCCAAATCATGGAAGTAAAAAACTATGAGACAGTATTCATTTTAACTCCCGTTTTGTCTGATGTTCAGATGAAGGATACTGTCGAAAAATTCAAAAAAGTGCTGGTGGACAATGGCGCGGAGATCGTTCACGAAGATAACTGGGGGCTAAAGAAGCTGGCTTACCCGATTGGCCACAAAAATTCAGGTTTTTATCAATTCTTTGAATTCAAGGCTGATACACAATTAATTGCTACACTGGAAACAGAGTACCGCCGCGATGAGCGCGTATTACGTTTTCTGACCACAGCGTTAGATAAATTTGCTGTAGACTACAACGAAAGAAAAAGAAAAGGTTTAGTAGGTAGAAAAAGAACTGAAGAAAAGGAGGCACAAGCATGACACTGATGAACGAACCCATGCACAAAAACGAGAATAGAAAAAAATATTGTCGTTTCAAGAAAAATGGAATCCGGTATATAGACTATAAAGACGCTAATTTCTTATTGAAGTTTGTGAATGAGCAAGGCAAGATTCTTCCCAGAAGAATTACTGGTACCAGCTTAAAGTTTCAGCGTAGAGTAGCACAGGCCGTAAAGCGGGCAAGACATTTAGCTCTGCTTCCATACGTAACTGACTCATTAAAATAACTGGTCATGATCAATGAATCATACGTAACTATCAGTTATGTATGGTTCATTCTTCGAACATCATTAATCATTCAAGACAATGGAATTAATATTAAAAGAAGATATAGCAGGCTTAGGTTATAAAAACGAAGTAGTGAACGTAAAGCCTGGTTACGGACGCAATTACCTGATTCCGCAAGGGTATGCTGTTATTGCCAATGCTTCCAATAAAAAAGTAATGGAAGAGAACATAAAGCAAGCAGCACACAAAGCGGATAAAATTAAAAAAGATGCAGCTGACCTGGCTGCTTCTATTGGCGACACGGTGCTTGAAATACCTGCTAAAGTGGGTGAGAGTGGCAAAATTTTCGGTAAGGTAACTACTTTGCAAATATCAGATTCATTGAAAGCCAAAGGTTTCAGTGTAGACAGAAAGAAAATCTCTTTCGAATCTGAAGTTAAAACAGAGGGAGAATATACTGCCCTGCTGGATCTGCATAAAGATATCAAACACCGCATTACATTTAAAGTAGTGGCCAGTTAATACTTAGAATTTTTAGCGATTTTACGGATAAGTACGTATAAAAAAGCGTTTCACCTTATGAAACGCTTTTTTTGTATATATCTGTTTCTTGTTTATATAGTCCATTTCTGAGCCAGTAGACATACCGGGTTTTATGAAATTCAGAACAGAAGTACACATACCGCCTGCTAACACCAAAATATCGTTGCATACCCAGATTCTGTCTTTAGGCTCATGCTTTGCCGATGTGATGGGTGCCCGGTTACAGCATAACAAGTTTAGGGTAATGGTTAATCCGTTTGGTGTTATCTACAATCCAGTATCCATTTTAAAATTACTAGAAGCTGCTATTGCTAAAAAAAATCTTCCGGAGGAGTTATTGTGGCAACACCAGGACTTATGGTATCATTATGACTTGCATTCCGAAATAGTGGCTTCTACTGCCGACGAACTAAGGGAAAAGACTAAACATCTGTTAGCAGAAGTTGCCCGGTTTATAGCTGCTGCTGATGTGCTCTTGCTTACTCTGGGAACAGCTTTTGTCTACCGCCTTAAAGAAACCAATACGGTAGTAGCTAATTGCCATAAAGCACCCGCATCTTTATTTTCAAAAGAATTACTAACAGTGACTGAAACTACCCAGGCTGTTTGTGCTTTATACAACCTCCTTAAAACTATACGGCCCGATATACACATTATTCTAACAATAAGCCCGGTGCGGCACGTAAAAGACGGTATCCCAGAAAACCAGGTAAGTAAATCTGTTTTGCGGGTAGCCTGTCATGAAGCAGGTCTGCAATGTCCGCAACTGACTTATTTTCCGGCGTATGAATGTATGCTGGACGATTTACGCGATTACCGGTTTTATAAAAAAGATATGCTTCATCCGACTGAAGTTGCAGAAGAGTATATCTGGGAAAAATTTGTGGATGCTTATATGGAGCAGGGAACAAAAGAGTTTTTGAAGGATTGGGAAAGTGTAACTAAAGCCATGGCACATACACCTTTTCATCCGCAGTCGGTGGCCCATCAGGCTTTTTTACGTAAAACCAGAGAAAAGCTCATACAGTTACGTACGTATGTAAATGTAGATGCTGAACTTGAACTGATCACTAACCAAATTAAATCGAGCCATTAATGGCCATTGAATACTACGCATGCCTACCAGTTCTTCCGCTTCTTTTTCAGTCACACAAACGTTGTATCCGGTGCTGCTCACCATCAGCATGGTGCATTTGCTGAATGATACCATTCAATCTGTGATACCAGCCATATTCCCCATTATTCAACAGACTCTGAAACTCTCCTATGTGGAGCTAGGTATGATTGCTTTTGCCAATAACTTTATTGCTTCCATTATGCAGCCGGTTATTGGCCGTTATACCGATACCAAGCCCTTGCCATATTTATTGCCCGTAGGCATGGCTTTTACATTGGTAGGAATGCTGTTACTAGCATATTCTTTCAATCTGGCATTAATCATCGTTTCTGTATCCTTGGTAGGAGTGGGGTCGGCTGTTTTTCATCCCGAAGGCTCACGTGTGGTTATTATGGCAGCAGGCCAGCGAAGGGGTCTTGCCCAATCTATATTTCAAGTGGGGGGAAATGCCGGACAATCGTTGGCTCCCTTAATGACGGCCTTAATTTTTGTTCCTTTAGGGCAATCTGGTGCTATATGGTTTACTGTTCTGGCTGCTTTAGCTTTTATTTTACTGCTTTATATTGCCAGTTGGTACCGCCAGCAAGTTGCCGTGCTTCCAACAGTTCCTGTAGTGAAAACAGAGAAGGTACCCACCGTAAGAAATAAGAAGGTAACGTTTGCGCTGATTCTGATTGTGTTTCTCGTATTCGTCCGGGCATGGTATGGTACAGGTATCACAAACTATTATGCCTTTTACTTGATTGAGCATTATGGCTTAAGTATAAAAGATGCCCAGTTTTATATATTTCTGTACCTGCTGGCTGGCGCTATTGGTATATTCTCCGGTGGCCCTTTATCAGACAGATTTGGAAAGAAAAATGTTATTCTTTACTCGATGATTGCCTCAGCGCCCTTATCCTTTATTTTGCCATACGTAAGCTTGCCCTGGGTATATCCTATTCTTATACTAAATGGGTTTATTATTCTGTCTAGTTTTTCGGTTACCCTGGTATATGCGCTAGAACTGATACCTGGCCGGATCGGTACTATTTCCGGACTAATATTTGGCTTGTCATTCGGCATGGCTGCCATTGGAGCTATAGCCTTAGGTAAACTAGCCGATGAGTTTGGGCTGCAATTTATTATGATTGTCTGTGGTTGCCTGCCTGCCCTTGGCATATTTACCTTCCTGCTACCCTCTGAAAAGCAGATACATCAGTGGAATGCGGGATCTACCCAATACTAGCATAGGTAGTCTGGCCAAATAAGTATATGAATACAAAAAAGCCGTGATAACTCACGGCTCACACATTAAATAAGTATATAAGCTTAGTTTGCTTTGCTGATGTTTCCAGAGCCTGACACCCGTACATTCCGAATATTCGGTTCGCCTTTATACTTAATATCGCCGGAACCAGATACGCTTGCCTCCAGGTTCTGACTTACATTAATGTTTACATCTCCCGAGCCGCTAATACTTACTTTGCTATCTTCACTTTTTAGATCAAAGGCGTTTATTTTACTGGAGCCACTAATGTGCAACGATTGTTTTTTGGCTACCCCGGCTACATCTATATTGGAAGAGCCAGAGTTATGGATCTCAAAATTATCTGTATTTACAGAGGTCAGTTTAATGTTGCCTGAACCACTGCTATGGAGAGAAAAATTATCTGCACGGATATCGGTGTTGCACACAATTTCAGAAGAACCAGAAGAATGAATAGCTTCTATATCTTTATACGTAACAACGAATTTAATATCTGTATTGCGGTAGTTACCTTTCTTCAGGTAAAGCTTCAGTTTTTTACCCTCCACTTCGGTGAGTATATTCTCCATATCTACATTTCTGGATTCAATACTTACCGATTCAGTAGTACCTTTGGTAAGCACTACATCAAACCCTCCGCTAACATGTACTTCGTTGAATGGTTGAAGATTTCGGGTTTGCGAACTTTGAGCAACCGACAGGCTGCACAATAGGAGGCTATACGTAGCCAATGCAACAGTTAAAGAGAAAAGATACTTTTTCATAAGTATATAGGTTGGTGTATGAAGATTAAGATGCTCTTTCTGATAAAAGGTTGCATGGCCGGAAGTTTTTTTTCTCTTATTTTATCCGTAAAAAGCCCCCGTCAATATTATAGTCGCTGCCTGTAACAAAGCCTGCTTCATCAGAACATAAGTATAATACCAGAGCTGCCATTTCATCCGGAGTACCCATCCGGCCGATTGGTTGTGTTTTAGAAAGTTTTTGAAACATTTCCTGCTCTTGCCCAGGGTAATTCTTTTTCAAGAAATCATCTACAAAAGGCGTATGCACCCGGCCTGGAGAAATACAATTACAGCGGATATTCTGATCTATATAATCACGGGCTACGGAAAGGGTCATGGAAAGTACGGCTCCTTTGCTCATAGAATAAGCAAACCGGTCGGGTATGCCAATAATTCCGGCGATAGAAGCCAGATTTACGATTGCCCCACCGCCAGTAAGCTTCATTTTTTCAACGCCATATAATAGGCAGTTATACACGCCTTTTACGTTTACCGCAAAAAGTCTGTCGAAATCGGCTTCAGTGGTTTTTTCCAGGTTACCAATATGCGATACTCCGGCACTGTTTACCAGAATATTTACTTTGCCTAAATCTGCATAGATCTGGTCAAATACCTGCTTAACCTCCGATTGTTTGGAAACGTCGCAGGTATATAAACTAGCTTTGCCGCCAGCATTTGTAATCTCCTGAATGGTGGATTCGCCATTTGCTTTGTTTAATTCAATAATAGCCACCTGAGCTTCTTGTCTGGCAAATATTTTGGCAATGGCTTTTCCAATGCCACTGCCGCCTCCGGTGATAACAGCTGTTTTTCCGGTTAACTGGAACATGAAATAATGATAGGGTTTAGGGGATACTATATATGTTAAATAAACCTCAGCAATTTTGTATCTGACTGGGTTTTAAAAAAATCCTTATAAAGAAACGCCACGTTTCCAGGGAATAAAATCATCCTGCCCGAGTTGTACTGATTTAGGTATGACTTCGCCACTGGCGGCCCGGATACAATATTCTAATATTTCTTCGCCT
This sequence comes from Rhodocytophaga aerolata, assembly GCF_030503435.1. Lineage (GTDB taxonomy): Bacteria > Bacteroidota > Bacteroidia > Cytophagales > 172606-1 > Rhodocytophaga > Rhodocytophaga aerolata. The sequence continues at coordinate 548,811 of NZ_JAUKPO010000001.1, read as the reverse complement.
TTGCTCTCGATGGTAGCTTCTCCGGTAATAATATCGCCAGTGTCAATATCAATAATATCTTTCATCCGCCGGGCGAGTGTTGTATTGGTAGAAACTTTAATTACCGGGCACACCGGATTACCAGTAGGAGTACCCAGGCCAGTGGTGAACAGAATAAGGGTAGCCCCAGAACCTGCTTTTCCGGTAGTGGCTTCTACATCGTTTCCTGGCGTACATACCAGACTTAAGCCTGGTTTATTAACAGGTTGTGTATAATCCAGTACATCCACAATAGGGGAGGTGCCGCCTTTCTTAGCCGCTCCGGCAGATTTAATTGCATCGGTAATGAGTCCATCGCGGATATTGCCTGGAGATGGATTAGCATCGAAACCGGAGCCTACAGATTCCGCCTGGGCAGCGTAGGATTTCATTAGCCGGACAAACTTATCGGCAACTTCGTTATTTACACAGCGGTCGGCCAGTTCCTGCTCTACGCCACAAAGCTCTGGAAACTCAGCAAGTAACACAGAGCCACCTACGGCCACCAGTAAATCTGCTGCATAGCCTACCGCTGGGTTAGCAGAAATTCCTGAAAATCCATCAGAACCGCCGCATTTCACTCCCAATACTAATTTGCTGATCGGGGCAGGCTGACGCACCAATTTGTTTGCTTCGATTAGCTGTACAAAAGTTTGTTTAATGGCTTCTGTTACCAGACTCTCTTCCGACTGACTTTTTTGCTGCTCGAACATCAACAAGGGCTTATTGAATTTTGGATTCCGTTTATAAATCTCCCGCTGGAAGTCGTCTAGTTGCAAGTGCTGGCAACCCAGGCTCATAACTGTAGCCCCTGCCACATTGGGGTGATCAATGTAAGCAGTCAGTAAGGAACTCAGGATAGCAGAATCTTGCCGGGTTCCGCCACAGCCTCCCTGGTGGGTAAGAAACTTTATGCCATCTATGTTTGGAAAAAGCCGGTTTGTGTTGAAATGCTCTTCATTGAGCTGCAAATCTGTGGTAAGCATAGCATCAGGCGGTGTGCCATTTCTGAACATTTCTACCAGTTGCCTGGTGTAGTTCTTGTATTTTTCTGTTTTGCCGTATCCCAGCTCTTTATTTAACGCATCTTTAATAAACTCCAGATTGCGGTTTTCACAAAAAACGGTAGGGATAAACAACCAGTAATTAGCCGTCCCTACCTGCCCATCAGAGCGGTGAAAGCCCATAAAGGTCCGGTTCACCCATTTAGAAACATCCGGGGCCACCCATTGGTATTCTTTCATTTTACCAAAATAATCGGAAGCCGCATGCTTAAGGTTGCGTGTAGAAACTAAACCACCTTTGGAAATAGGCTGCGATGCTTTGCCTACCAGAACTCCATACATAAAAACCTGGTCTCCGGGCTGAAGGCTGGCGGTAGCAAATTTGTGCTTTTGCGGAACAGTTTCTGGAAGTACATAGGTTTCTCCTTCATATTCCACGCTAGTACCTGCCGGAAGATCGGTTAGGGCTACTATGACATTATCTGCCGGATGTACTTTAAGCACTTTTGTATTTTTAATTTCTGTTAGCATAAGGCTGCTGAAAGAATTGTTTCTTTAAAAAAGGGAGGATTGTTAATTGGTAGAACCATTAGAGATTTCCGGATACAGGCATTTCTGAAGGTGTTGCATCAGGTCTTTTTCTGTGCCAAAAACCACCCCATCTGCCTGAAGCAGATTAACAGCAGATTTAAACACCATTGGTTTCAATTCAGGACCAATAACGGGGGCTGCTAGTTCAATTAGCCGGTAAGCATCAAACCGGATAGACTGGTTGATCAATTGTACTTTTTTATATAAGCTAATAAGGGGTGCATCCTTAAAAACAGGCTCTTTCATCAGAGACCGAATTAGTTCATCTGTTTCATCCTCGGTTACCCGGCCATCTACCGACATGCAAGCATACATGATAGCCAGATAGGCTTCCTGTTCAGTTTCTATTTGTAATGCCATATAACTCAATCTAAAGTACGTTAAAATCTGCTTCTTGTGCACAGCTAATGCCATATACATGTATTGCTGCAGATGGAGCAATATACATAATTTAAAAAAAAATATGTCAAAAGTTAGAGAAAAACATGCTTTCTGCCCCTAGCAAAAAGCATTTACTAACAGGTAGCTGATGCAACTAGTCTATTTGTAGGTATAAGCTCCCTGGGAAGTAACAGCGACCGTGGGGAGTTGCCGGGTGTTTTCAAACAAATCATATCCTTTCTGCAAGCCAGCCCAGAAGGCAGCGGTTGTTACGTCTGCTGAAAAAGTATGTACCAGGCTGGTAAGTGTATATTCATTCATTTTTGCAGGGAAAATATGTACTGGAATCTGCTGCTGCCCGGTATTTCTGGCTTCCACCGCCATTATATACAGCTCTTTAATGAAGTCATCTGTCATAGGCAGACAACCAACTGTTACACAACTGCCATGAATAAAAATATCGCCACCTAGTTTGCCTTTCACTCCCAATAGTTTGTCAGAAGCATTAGGATAATTGATTCCTAATGATAAATGAAAATTGCTTTGTGGATTGAAGCGGTCGATGTAGTAAAACCCTTCCGGTATCTGATAATCACCTTCTTTGCGCTTGGGTCCTGGATTGCCGGAAATGGCACAAACCGGGTAAGTGGTAACTAATTCGTAGGTATTTTTTGTATGGGGCTTAGCCCAAACTTCCAGGAGCCTTTCATGTTTAAAAGCTCTGAAAAAAAGATTGGCTTTCGTTACATCTATATTCTTGGCGGCAAATACTTGTTTAACGTGCGTTTCCTTCTCCTGATAGGCTTCCTTTACCCGGCTGTAGGTTAACTGTTGGGATTTAAAACCGGACTGGCTGAAAGCTGAAACAGATGCCATGAGAAATAGCCATACAAACATAAATTGACACATAGGTAAAAGTAAGTTAATAGATACATCCTGTTTTATTGGAATGAAATTTCTTTAATTAAGACCACTACCTGCTTTCGATCTCCATTAGGTTGCCTCTCAGAATAGGTATCCCGTTGGGTAAAACCTAGTTTTTCTACCAGTTTAATTGCCCGGCCATTCTCTACGGTTGTTTTGCCAATGATTTGTTGTACCTGCAGCTGTTGAAATGCATAATCTATTAATTTACGGAAGGCTTCCTGCATAATACCTAAACCCCAGTGCTTTGACGAAAGTGTACAACCTATTTCTACCTGTTGCGCTGCCTTGTTCCAATCGTGTAATGAACAGAGGCCAATTAGTCGTTCCGGTTTATTTTTTTGCCTGATTCCCCAGCTAAAGTGATTACTATTTGTTAATAAGCGGATTAATTTTTTGCTTTCATCCAGATTTTTATGTGGAGGAATGCCATAGTTTTTCAATACTTTTTTATCGGTAAATAACTCAAAAACATCCTTTGCATCTGCATAGGTAACAGGAGTCAGCAGCAGGCGTTCTGTTGAAAGTTGCTCTACCTTCACGTTTTCTGGCATGGGAGAGAGACTAATTAAATTTCTGAATGCATGTCCATTACTCCAGCACCTCCATGGTATTTAGTTCTGGGCCGCCACCCTGGTTGGCCGAACCCGCAGCAACAAACACTTTGTTCTGATAAAGTATAGCTTGGGTGCCATGGCGTCCGGTTTGTAGGGGTGCCAGGGTTTGCCAGGTATTCGTTTTGAAATCAAAGGCTTCTGTCTGATTATGGGCCAGTTTCTGGGGGCTCTCACCGCCAATAATGAGTACCTGTTTTCCTAGGGTAACTGCTGCGGTGCCCGCCCGTTGGGTAGGAATATTCTGTGCAGCTGGCAGGGTTTTCCAGGTGTTCGTTTTAAAATCAAAAATATCTACTTCGGGCACCGTGAGATCCAGTACGTGGCCAGTTTTGTGAGTAGAACGGCGGCCACCGGCTACAAACAGTTGGTTGTTCACTACAGCCGCCTGAAAATGGTCGCGGGCATGGGGGGCATCCGGTAACTGACGCCATTTATTTGTTTTGGGGTCGTACTCGTCGAGCCAGGTAACATGTCCGTCATAATGTCCATCTATAATACCACATACAAGGTATATCTTATCCTGATACACTACTACGCCAGCAGCCCCTCTCCGGCGGTTTTCCGGAATTTCGGCGCCCTCCCTCCATTTATCTGTTGTAGGGTTATATATCTGAATTTTAGGAATGGGTGTTTCATGAGGGAACCCTCCGGTAAAAGCGCCGGCTACAACTATTTCACCTTTGTACTCAATGGCTTGAAAATGGTGCATTTCCAGGGGAGGGGTAGCAAGTTTTTTCCATTGCCTGGTTTTGGTGTTATACGCTTCTACTGGTTTTATATTTCTTCCTCCTACCAGATAAAAACTATCTCCTACACGCACAAAAGCATTTTCATGCCGCTTTTCAGGCTCATTCTCCATGGCTACAAGTTTCCATGGTCCAGGTTCTTTGGTGAGCGTGAAGCTTAACAGCAATAAACTAAGTAAAAAAGGGGCAGATGGTATAAAAAAATGTCTCATAGGTAGATAACTGTTAGGTTCAATGGTCACAAGAAATAGCTTGCTTTAGTAATATGTACTCGGGTATATGGGAGTAAAAAAAAGTATGAATTTCCTGACTGAAGATATACAATTACATATACTTTTTCCACCAGTATTGAAAAACGAGCAGCCCCCAGATGCGGGCATGCACATCTTCCGGATTGCTGGAAAATAGTTTTTCCTTTAGCTCCCGTATATTGTCCACGTTAAAAATACCTTGCTGCTGAATAAAATCGTCTTTCAGCAGATCATTGGTAATTAACGGTTGCAATTCATTTCTAAACCATTTTAGTAAAGGGACTTCAAAGCCTTGTTTGGGCCGGTTGTAAAGTTCTTTTGGCAGATGAGAGCGGAAGGCATCTTGTACTATTCTCTTTTTCATGGTGCCATCCACTTTAAATTCCGCTGGAAGCGAAAAAGCAAAGTTTACCACCGTATAATCCAGGAAAGGCACCCGTATTTCCAAGCCATGCGCCATCGACATCAGATCTACTTTGGTAAGCATATCATTAGGCAATACCAGTTGCATATCTGTGTATAGAAATTCATTAAAATCGCCGTCTTCGTCCAGGTGTTTGAGTATCCTGTTTTTCCGTTCTTCAAATGCTTGTTCGCTTGCCAGCTGCAGACTCTGATTGCTTAATACATGCCGGGCATTTTCTTCATTAACAAAGGTACAGAAACGCCAGTACCGTTCTTTTTCGGTTTTGCTCATGCCTTCGGCAAACTTCTGTAGCTGGCGAACTTTGTTACCAAATGTACTATTCCGGGATTTCGGTAATACATCCCACAAGGGTTGCAAGGTTTTTACGGCACCTGCCATGAGCCCGCCTTCCCGAACTTTGTACTCTCCCTGATGTTTATTGTATCCGCCGAATAATTCGTCAGCTCCATCGCCAGAGAGGGCAACGGTTACCCGTTTACGCGTCCGTTTGCTCAGAATATATACTGCTAAGGCCGACGAATCGGCAAAAGGTTCGTCAGTATAGTCGAGCATATCGAAAAGGTGTTCATACAGATCTTCATTAGACAAAGAAAATACTGTGTGATTCGTTTTGTACTTTTTGGCTACCAGGTTGGCATATCTGGTCTCATCGAAAAAAGGTTCGTCCCGGTAGCCAATGGAGAAGGTGTTGAGATGATCTGTATATTTAGAAGCCAAGGCAACAATAACGGAGGAGTCGATGCCACCGCTGAGAAATGCTCCCAGTGGTACATCGGCAATAAGCCGCTTCCGTACAGATTCCTCCAGTAGTTCTACGAGTGTTGACTGCACTTTCTCATAACTCATCTGGTTGGCTGTCCATCGGTTGTACGTTTGCGGAATCTGGTAATAGGGTTTAGTAGTTACTTCATTGCCTTTTAAGTACATATAATACCCTGGAAGTAATTTCTGCACACCTTTAAAAATGGTGTGTGGCGCAGGAATATAATTGAGCTGCAAATATTGCTGCAGCGATACATAATCCAGTTCGCGGGGGATGCCATAGGCTAGCACAGCCTTCATTTCTGAAGCAAAAATCAGCTTATCTTCATCCTGAAAATAGAGAAGTGGCTTTATGCCCATGCGGTCGCGGGCAATGAACAGGCTTTCTTGCTCTTTGTCGTAAATAGCAAAAGCAAAAAAACCATTCAGGTGTTTCAGGCAATTTTCTTTTTCATGAATATACAAATTGAGCAATACTTCGGTATCTGATGAAGAACGGAAGTTATAGCCTTTTGCCTCCAGTTGTTGCTTGAGTTCCGGGAAGTTGAAAATTTCTCCATTGAATACAATAGTATATCTCTCCGTTTCGTCCGTCATGGGCTGGCGGCCATCAGAACTAGTATCAATAATAGACAACCGCCGGTGTCCTAAGCCAACATAGCCATGTGTGAATGTACCTGAAGAATCTGGCCCACGCTGCGACAATGCGTCTGTGGCAGCGAACATATTAATCATGAAAAACCGGCCTATTTCATTAAAAGCGTATATCCCTGTTATTCCACACATAGCTAGTATAACAAATTAAGAGTAGTTACCGGCAACCCGGCTGTGGCTGAGAGGTGCCTAGTATAAACCGGCAAGATACTGATATTTTACAGATTCCGGTAAATCCTTTTTGCTATGAATATTACTGTGTTTTCCTATACACAGCCGAAACAATCAGACCTTTGTAATAGGAGTGTTCGTTTACGAGTTTCATATTCATAGCAGTAAAAAGTGCTGCAAAATCAGGCAGTTGACGGGCTGTAATGTGGCTGGTTATTCTGAAAAAAAGGAGCATGCTTTTTACCAGTAGTTTCTTCCATAAGTATCTAATTCCAATATTCTGCTCTGCTAAGCGGAAATCAGCTATCAGCCACAATCCACTAGGGTATAATACATTTTTTAGTTGGTAGGCTATTTTTTTTAGCTGTACCGGCTCAAATACATCCAGGAAAAAATGAGTAACCACTATATCAAATTGTTCAGCAGGATAAAGGGTGTCTTCTGTTCCCAGGCGGAATTCTATTTCCGAAGTAGTTAGCTCCGGAAGCAGGCTTGCTATCTTTTTGCGTGTGAGGGCAAGCATTTTTTCAGAAGCTTCTATGTACACAACCTTCTTTACTTTGTGCTGTTCCAGCAATGCCTTCAGATACCAGCCAGTACCGCCCCCAATGATTAAAACAGTGGCATTTAAAGGAATCCATGTAAGTGTATCCAGCTGGGCTTGTTTGATGGATTGCCCAAACACCCAGCTGGCCAGCTGGTCATATACCGGAGCAATAAAGTTAAAGTTGTGCAAAGATTTAGTTAACATCTAAATAAAATCCAAAACCTATGAACAGCCGTATAAGTTAAGTATAAGAACTAGTATGAGTGAATATGCATAACCTGATTGATTTATGAAAATAAAAGTAAGTTTAGTGGCCTGGGCTGCGGCAGCAATGTTGCTTCAACCAGATTCGTTAGTAGCTAACATACAAAAAACAACACACTATTTTGCACACTATACCCATCCTTCACCCAGACCTGATTTAAGTCCTGAAGATGTAATTGCTATCCAGCTGAAAGCTTTTCAGGAAAATGACCACAACGATACAGGCATAGAGACCGTTTTTAGCTTTGCTGCCCCTGAAAATAAAAAATATACTGGCCCGTTGGATTTTTTTAAGGCAATGGTGAAAAACCCAACATACGATCCGTTACTTAATTTGAAAAAGTATACTCCCCAGAAATTGCGTGTGGAGGGAAATACGGCCCAACAGATTATCGTAATTACTGACCGAGTGGGAAAAAAAGCGGCTTATTTATTTACTTTATCCAAACAGACGGAGGGCCCTTACAAAGATTGCTGGATGACTAGCAGTGTAATCCGGCTAGCGTATGAGGATAAAACGGTGAATACATAAAAGCAAGCAAAGGCTTTTTAACCCAAACCTGAAATACGAGTAATAGACTGATGTAATATCACCAAACAGCCTTTCTGCTTATTCATTGTCGAGGAAATCCCGTTTATTGCGATCTGTTTTTTTGCTTGAAAGTGCCTTCTTTGCCTGAAGCCGTGCTTGAATGGAAGCCTTAGTAGGTTTGGTGGCTTTGCGCCGCTTGACTGGCGTAAGCGCCTTTTCCAGTAGCTGATAAAATTTAGTGACAGCCAGTTGCTTATTGAGTAGCTGGCTTCTTTCTGCCTGAGAAACTATCTGCAGATAGCCATCATTGGTGATTTTGTTGGCTAATTTCTGTTTCAATATCTCTTTTTCTTCCAGTGTCAACAACGTAGAGTTATCCACATGAAACCGTAATTCTACTTTAGATGATACCTTATTTACATGTTGCCCACCTGCACCTCCACTTCGAGAAGTGGCAAAGTCAAATTCAGTATAAAAATCCCGGTTTTGTATCAGACTGGACATTAAATAGCGTAGTAATATGTAATATGAATCGAACGCTGCAAAGGTATGAAAGTTAGCTGTGAGTTTAAGAGCAACTACATAAAAACCTTCTTAGCAACAGCATTCTTTAAATTAAGAAGGCTTGACAAGGACTCATTAACAATTATACCCATTCATGAATCGTTTAAAAAAATGCTTGGAAAAATTATATAAAATCTTAGAATAGTTAGTAAAAATACCTGGAATTAGGTATTTACATAGATATTTTTATTAACGAAATTTGTAGAATCATGTTAATTAATAGGGCTTAACAACAGGTAAAATAAAAAGCCTCTCCCATGGAGGGGCCCTTTATTATTATGTTTAAACTTTTAACTTCTTTTTAAGTGCAGAAATTCAGATTTTCCTGCACTTTTTCTATTCAGGCACTTCTCATATTTCGAGTTTTTTCTTTCCGCTTATAAGTTTCCCCGTAAAGCCTGCTCCCGTTCAATAGCTTCAAACAAGGCTTTAAAATTTCCTTTCCCGAATGATTTAGCTCCTTTACGCTGAATAATCTCATAAAATAATGTTGGTCTGTCTTCTACTGGTTTAGTAAATATTTGTAAGAGATACCCTTCTTCGTCACGGTCTATTAGAATATTTAAATCTTTTAGTGGTTGCAGGTCTTCATCAATCTTACCTACACGTTCATGCAAGTCTTCATAATAGGAGGCGGGTACCTGTAAAAATTCCACGCCTCTTCTGCGTAATTCACCTACCGTATGAACAATATCATGCGTTGCGATGGCTATGTGTTGCACACCGGCTCCCTGATAAAAGTCGAGGTACTCTTCTATCTGCGATTTCTTCTTACCTACTGCCGGTTCGTTAATCGGGAATTTAATATAGCCATTTCCATTAGATACCACTTTTGACATCAGCGCCGAATATTCGGTAGAAATATCTTCGTCATCGAAGGTAATCAGGAGTTTAAAACCCATCACCTCTTCATAAAATTTCACCCATTTGTTCATTTCACCGAGTTCCACATTTCCTACACAGTGATCTACATATTGCAATCCGACAGGGGTAGTTTCAATACTGCTTTGCTTTGCTTTAAATCCGGGTAAAAATGGGCCATTGTAGTTTTTACGCTCTACAAATGTATGCACGGTTTCGCCATAGGTATGAATAGAGGCCATGCGTACTTCCCCAAATTCGTCAGTAAATTTTTGAGGGGAAGAGGCAGGACGGGCTCCGCGTTTTACGGTTTCGGCAAACGATTTTTCAGCATCATCCACCCACAGAGCCAGTACTTTTACGCCATCTCCATGTTTTTTTACATGTTCGGCAATGGGTGAGTCAGGATGAAGGGCTGTGGTCAATACCAACCGGATTTTGTTTTGTTGTACTACATACGATACTTTATCCTTAATCCCAGTTTCCGGACCAGCATACGCTATCAGCTGATACCCAAAAGCAGTCTGGTAATAGTAAGCTGCCTGTTTGGCATTTCCTACATATAATTCTACGAAGTCGGTACCGTTGATCGGTAAAAAATCTTTTTCCATAGGTTTAGTTCATTTGTTGATTCTGGTAGTATACCCTTATTTAACGTAAGTTAGTAGGTAAACAATGTCATAAAAGAATAGTTAAATTTATTATAGTATATTTACTATAACTGAGATGCATGGTTTTTTTGTAATCTTTACTTGCATCTGTGAATAAGTCTATAGACTTTTGTATCAGTATTTCTATTTTCTTGATTATGGACGCAAAAGGTTTAAATAAAGCATTGGTTGCTTTAGTGGAAAAAAAGAACCAGCTGAGCAGCTTAAATTACGCAGACACCAGTTACGATACAGTGGAAGAAGAGTTGCATGATCTGGAAGACAAACTGATGGATAAATATGGCAAAGAACTGGAAAAAGCGTTGGAGGAAGTACATGAAGAATACTGCTCAGATACAGAAGTATTATTACCCATTGCCTACCTAGCCCAGAAATACACTAATAAAGGGCAGAATGCGGACGGGAGTTCTATATACGATGTAAATTTCAAAGAAGGCGTATGGGTAGATGCAGATAAGTTTCCAGGCAAAGAAGCCCGCTTGGTAATATTACCTAACCCTGCCAGAATTATGCTTATGGTAGCTCCGGATCAGAGGCTGGAGGTATGGCGGGCTTAGGCAAAGCTAAGTAACTTAGTCATTCTACACTGTTTCTTCTATACGAAAAGAAAGCAAGCAAATATCTAAATTTGCTTGCTTTCTTTTTGTGAGCTTCTCATCTATGAGAAATTAAGTCAGGATGCTTTGGCTTGAGCTTTTCTCCGGCGTAGTTCCTTTTGGATGAGGTTAAACTCTCGGCTACTCTGCCCCGCAATAGAGGTGTTTTCTTCGGCCCGTCGGAATAGATAGGGCATAACCGATTCAATAGGCCCATAGGGAACGTATTTAGCCACATTGTATCCGGCTTTCGCCAGATTATAGGAAATGTGATCACTCATGCCATAGAGTTGAGCAAAATATACTCTGGAGTCATTAGGTGCCAGTCCGTGCTTATCCATTAATACAGTCAGGTAATAGTTGCTGTGTTCGTTATGAGAGCCGGAACAAATAGCAATTCTTTGTTTTTCATTCATACAAAACAGCAAGGCTTTGTCAAAATCTTCATCTGTGCTTTCTTTGTCTGGCTGCACTGGGTCTGGTATGCCTCTGCGGCGGGCCTCTTCTCTCTCTTTTTCCATATACGCTCCCCTTACCAGTTTTGCCCCCAAATAGTAGTTATGCATGACTGCATTATGAAGGGCATCTTTCAATTTATTGAGACTAGCTGTTAAATACATCTGAAATGTATTGTAGATAATGGGCTGTTCTTTGTTGTATTTGCGCATCATCTCATAAGCCAACTCATCTATAGTTTCCTGAATCCAGGATTCTTCGCCATCTATAAAGATACGTACATTATTCTCATGTGCCCTCTTGCAGATGGTATCTACCCGGTTAGCTACTTTAGCGAAGCTTATTTTTTCAGCTTCAGAAAGCGGAGAGTCGCTTTGCTTTTTTTCCAATAAGCGGGTGGCGGCAATTCCTGTAACTTTAAATACAGAAAAAGGAATATTGGGATCGCCTTTGGCGCGGTCTATAGTAGCCAGTATCTCCTGGGTAGTAGCATCAAAGCCGGCTTCCGTTTTTTCTCCTTCCACTGAGTAGTCCAGAATGGTTTTAATATGGTAATTTGCCAGTTCCTGAATGGCATCTTCACATTCAGCAATAGATTCGCCCCCGCAAAACTGCTCAAACAAGGTGTGTTTAATGGGTGATTTTATAGGTAAACCAAATTTAAGAGCGGCTTTCATAAAAAAAGTGCCGGTGCTGACAAGGGCATTGCTGTTCATAGCAGCAAACAATAAATGCATTTTTTTTAATTCCAGATCCGATTTTGAAGCAAAGGCTGTGGCTGTATCTTCAAAGGATACGGTCGTTTTAGTATTATATGTATTGTTCATTGAATAGGTACTTTAGAGTCACAACGCGGCAAAGATAGCCAATTATCTATCAAACACTTGAGCAAAACCGACTACCTAAGACGCTTATTTATGGTAAGGTAATGCCTGCATGTAAAGTACAGGCTACCATTCTCATAAGCTAAATAGGTAGCGAATTGTTCGCTATTTAGGAGGATTTATTGTTGTTTCAGGAAATCAAGTGAGGGAACACTTACTTTCTCTATACCAATATGTAGTAAGTTGTTTACTTCTTGGAAGGTACACATTTGTGTATAAACTTTGACCCCTACAGAAGCAGGTATATATTTTAACGCAAGTTCCAGCTTTTCGATAGAATATGCTTTTGGTACATAGCCGCTCATTATTTTTATGTAATCTGCCCCGGCATCTGCACAGGTTTTACAAAACAGCTCCAGTTCCAGGTTAGTTAGTGAATCTGTATCAGCTACCATTGTTAGCATGGCCTCCCTGGCATGTACCAGATGAGCAAAGCGTGCAACCTCTGCCTTTATCCAGTTTATCCGCTGCGATTTTAAAGCCGACATATTTATTGCCACTTCTATAGCTGTGGCGCCATCGGCAAAGGCTAGTTCCATTTCTGCAAGTTTCGTTTCGGTCCGCTGGTAGCCATACGGAAAACCAATAATGGTAAGTAAAGCCACGTCTGTATGAGCTACTTCCCGGCTTGCTTTTTTTACCCAATAGGGAGGAATACATAACCCACCTACCTGTAACTCAACAGCCAGTGCTGAAGCAGCATCTATCTGATTGTCTGTCACAAATGGATCAAGTACTGTATATTCTATATGTGGGTACATAAAATTTTATGTATATGCAAACGTAACTTACCAGGTATAAGGAAAAGAACACATAAAAAAAGGCTGCAACTATTGATTTCAAGTAATTACAACCTTTACATTAGCTTTTCCCAAATTACCTTCTATCCATTGCAGCGGATGTACGATGCCCAGGTACTTTATGCGTAATTAAGGAGGCGCCTATCTCAAATAACCCAAATAGTAAGTGAGGAAGATATACATAATCATTAAAGCCAAATAACCAGGGGGAGGTAGCCAGTACAATACCAGACATGGCATCAAATAGTAGGTGCATGGGCATAGGTATTAATTTAACTACACCCAACTCATACTCAGTAAAAAAGCTGTATATCAAAGCTCCAACTCCGGCAAGCACAAAAATCCATGTTTCCATTCCTCCCTGTGCAAATCCAAAAATCCAAGGAACAGCAATTAGTAGCAATCCCACCAAGTAATCTATTACTCCGTGAGCTTTAGTTGATAAAAATCTCATATGCTTTTTTAGAATATATTTTCAATTGTTGATATTATTCAATATTGTTATCGGTATACAAAAAATATTGTTGCATAAGCGTGTTATTTACTAAAAGAATTTTTTTGTGCATTGAGTTGCAAACGGTCGTTTAGCTTGGTTAGGGTAGTACTCATCTCCCAGAGCTTTTGTGCATTATAGTCACTAAGTGCTTCTTTGGTAGGTGTTTTAGGTTTCTTTTTGTCGAAATACAAACCTGTCATTCCTTTTACTTCAGGAGAAGAGGCAAGATAAATAGTAGTTTCTGCCCCTTTTTCCGGACTTATAAAAAAAGGACGGAGCAAGCTGAAAAATGCCCCTGCAATGCCTGAGTAACCAGCGCCAAAGTTAGTAGCTACAGCTCCCGGATGCAGGCAATTAGCCGTAATACCATCATTTTTTACCACTTTGGCCAGTTGCCTGGTAAAAAGTATATTAGCCAATTTTGAATTGCCATAGGCTAACCAGGCACTATATTTTTTGGGCGAAACAAGGTTGTTAAAGTCTAATTTCGAAAATTTATGTGCTTCAGACGAGACAGTAAGTATTCGCGGATCATTTCCATTTTTTACCAAGTCCAACAATAAATTTGTTAGGAGAAACGGCCCAAGGTGATTGATGGCCAGTGTCATTTCTATACCGTCAGCAGAGAGTTGATAATCAGGAATAATTAAGCCTGCATTATTAATTAATACATCAATTTTGTTATGCTTTGCTTTTATTTCATTGGAGACTTTTACTATATCTGCTTGTACCGACAGATCACAGAGATATAATTCTATAGCAGAATTACCGGTAGCCTGACTAATTTCCTGGCGTGCCTGTTCTCCTTTCTCCTTATTTCTGGCAATCATCAGGATGGTCATACCCTTGGCAGCCAATTCCCTGGCAGTTATTTTTCCAATTCCGGAGTTTGCTCCTGTAATTAAACATATGCGGTTTTTCATAGGATGGTCTTAATTAGTATTGTTCGATTTTTTGCAAAGCATAATTAGAGAATGCAGAAATTCTTCTGATGCTTCAATTCAACAGAGCTACCCATACGTTCAGCAACTATCGACGCTTATATTAGTTGAACTATAAAAGGAGGGTAAATGTTGGCAAACCATCGAATAAACAGGAAGTTACCGGATAAATAGCAACTGCTATAAAAAATAAATCCAGGCACCTAGCTAGGCACCTGGATTAGAAAAAAATATATGAGGTAACTGTTATCCTTCTTTAAGAATCAATTGCAAGTCATCTTCGGGTAACGTATCTTCTCCGGTTTCTTCACTCACGTTGACAAGCGCTTTGATAAGGTCGCCTACAACATGTGCTTTAAATCCAAGCTTTTCGGCTACTTCAACACAAAGCAATACTTTCCGTTCATCAATAATATCATCAATTAATACCATCCTTACCAGATCATAAATCTGTTCTAAGCGCTCCATCGATGTTTTAGGCGCATAAAAAGGGATAGAATAGGCATTATCCATTATATAATCGAAGTCTTCTTTATCAAGATTGAAGTTACTGCATAGTTTATTTAGATACTCCAGTTCATCCTTCGTTACAAAAGCATCTGCTAGAGCAAGCTGGCAAAGATTTGCAAAGTGACTTTTAACTTTCGCGGCATGAGCTGGTTCAAATCTTTCTAACATGGTAAATGTATATTTAGTGAAACGAAATCCTTTTGTTTTGTAAACGTTAATACGGCACACAAAAAAATAGTAAGCAAAAAACTGGTAAATATTACATGCAAAATCTTAAAAAATCTTTCCTGGATTTAAAATTCCTTTCGGATCAAAAACTTTTTTTATCCCGCGCATAATAGCCAGGTTAACTTCTGGCAGTGCAATATCAATATATGGCTTTTGAACATACCCTATGCCATGCTCGCCTGAGATGGTGCCACCAAGTTGTACACAAAGCCTGAATATTTCACGGATTCCTTCCGGAAGCTTAGTTGTCCATTCCTCCTCCGACATGTTACCTTTGATGATATTCACATGCAAGTTACCATCGCCGGCATGCCCATA
The DNA here is from genome assembly GCF_030503435.1 of Rhodocytophaga aerolata. Taxonomy (GTDB): domain Bacteria; phylum Bacteroidota; class Bacteroidia; order Cytophagales; family 172606-1; genus Rhodocytophaga; species Rhodocytophaga aerolata. Next base: position 533,597 of record NZ_JAUKPO010000001.1, on the reverse strand, counting down.
ACAAACAGACTTAAACTGATACCTGGCTCCTATTTCCTTAATCCCTTTTAATAGTTGTGGCAAATGCGCTCTGGGAACTACGGTATCCTCTTCTTTATACACAGAATTGTGCCGTACAGCATAAGGGATTTTGCGCCGCAAAGCCCATAGTTCTTCTTTTTGCTGAAAAGATTCACCTAATAATATATCTCCTACATCGTACGTATTAACTACCTGATATAACTGTTCGGCCTCTTTTAAGAGCAGTTCCATATCATTGCCATCTAGTTCAATAAGCAGGTGTGCTTGTATGTGAGCAGGCAAAGGAATAGAGGAGCCAGTATAAGCTATGGCCCATTCAAGTGCTTCCCGCTCCATAAACTCTAAGCAGGATGGGGTAATCCCTGCCATAAAAATGGCATTCACCGCCTCGCATGCCTGGGTGGCTGTAGTAAAAGGCACAAGCATTACCAGATTATAACTTGGATACGGACGGAGTTTTACAACTGCTTTGGTAACAATTCCCAATGTACCTTCGCTCCCTACCATTAACTGGGTAAGATTATAACCGGTGGAATATTTGAGAACATTGGCACCAGTCCAGATAATTTCGCCAGTTGGCAGTACAACTTCTAAATTTAAAATGTTATCGCGTGTCGTACCATATTTTACTGCTCTTAGTCCACCGGCCGACTGGGCGATGTTCCCACCAATGGTACAACTTCCTTTGCTGGCAGGATCTACCGGGTAAAATAAGCCTTTTTCAATAGTAGCCTCCTGCAATACTTGCACAATTACCCCCGGCTCGACAAGGGCTTGAAAATTTTTGTCATCTATGTTGAGAATGTTATTGAGTCTCTCCATAGAAAGTAAAATTCCTTTGTATATGGGTAACGCAGCGCCACTTAGGCCCGTACCAGCGCCACGGGCAGTTACTGGTATACCTTCTGCTGAACAAAATTGCATGATCTGACTTACTTCAGCAGCCGTTGCTGGCTTTACTACTATATCTGGTAAAAAGGATAAATCTTCTGTTTCGTCATGCGAATACTTGTAGAGATTTTCTTCATCAGCCAGTACATGGGCAGCTCCTACAATCTTTTGCATTTTTTCTATCACTACGTGAGAAATCTGAGCTGTAAACATAATAAAATGTGAAAATTTGAGTTGTATGTAGTAAATTAGACGTTAAAAACCTCCTGAAACTTGAATAAAATTACCAAAACATTTCTGTATTTCTTAATCATGGTTTCCCTTTGTTTGGCTGAAACCAGTTGTCAAAGTTCGAGGTCAAGTTATAATCAGCGGAAGAGCCATACAACGGGTAAAGGGTATGTCCGTAAAAAAGCATCTAGCGGGAATAAACGGTCTAATCATGGGAAAAGTAGCCATGGCCGGGTTGCCAGCCGGAGTACTGCCCCCGCTAAACCAGTATATGGGAAACGTCCTCCCTCTACAAGCGCCAAATCTCCAGTTGAAGTACACGAGAGTAAGGCTGCAAGTGTACAAGCAAAAGAAATAATTAAAGCTGCCAGATCATATATAGGCACTCCTTACCGCTATGGAGGCAGCACCCGCCGGGGAATGGATTGTTCCGGACTTTTATGTATTTCATTTGAAGCAGCCAACATTAAGCTGCCTCGTACGTCAAACGAACAGGCAAACTATGGACAAGAAGTACGGCTGGCCAATCTCTCCCCCGGCGATTTGGTGTTTTTTGCTGAACGGAAAGGCAGCAACCAAATTTCCCATGTAGGTATGGTGACTGAGGTAGGAGGGAGAAATGAAGTAAAATTTATTCATGCCAGCACCAGTAGAGGAGTTATAGAAGATAATTTTTATTCAGAATATTATCAAAAGATTTTTGTGAAAGCAGTCAGGCCATTTTGATATATCAGAATTAAGCCATTATATTTGCATTACCATGGGGATGTAGCTCAGTTGGCTAGAGCGCTTGCATGGCATGCAAGAGGCCGTGGGTTCGAGTCCCATCTTCTCCACCCTATATTTAAAAACCTCTGTAAATTATTGATTTACAGAGGTTTTTATTTTGAATGTCAATAATTATTTTTTATTCTTTTTACGTCTTGGTAATCTCATTCAATAACATTGCTGCAAGCATATGATTTCAAGGCAAGCCCCTATGGTCATCTATGCAAATACAAACTATTATTGCTCGAAAATTACTTATAAGGATTAGACCCGGCATATCCTATCTGGGCTAATGTTGCACTTCTTTCCCTGTAAAGCTGAGGATCGCTAGGTGCCCAGGTGGCTAAGCCATCCACATAGCGGTTAAACATACAAAAAGCTGCGGCAATGAGTACCGTGTCATGAATTTCTTTGTCGGTAGCACCCATATTTCTGGCATCTTCTATTTGTTCGGGAGTAACTTCTTTTCCTCCTTTTTGTACACTTCCGGCAATACTCAGCAAAGCTTTCATTTTGTCGGAAACAGGAGCCTGTTGGTAATCCTTTTTTACTTGATCAATAAGTTTTCCATCGTCTTCTAAATAAAAACTGGCTACAGCCCCATGCACACTCTGGCAGTATAAACAATCGTTCTGGGAAGACACATAAGTGGCAATCAGTTCCCGCTCACTTCGGGAGAGAGAATTTTCTTCCCTGAGCAATACTTCTGCCAGGGCATTTAAGGCTTTGGCTGTTCCTGGACTATAGGCCATTAAGCCTCTGATTCCTGGTAATCCTTCTGGTAAATTGATATGAGGCATACGTAAGTAGTTTAAAATGTACAATAACGGTTACTTAGTTTTCAGAAATAATAGTAGGAGCAGGGCTCTTTTCCCCCCGCCAGAACAAAGTTGGGGAATGAAACTGCTGCCAGGAATGCCAGTATTCCTGGTGTGCCTGTATGCTTTTGAGTTTCTTCCCGGTTAGCAATCCGGACACACATTCGCCTTGCCAGTTCCAGGTCGAATTAGTTTGCCTGTCCCATAAGGTTTTTTCGTCAGATTCAAAATGTAGCACATTTCCTTCCAGATTGCGGTTCCAGACATGAAAAGAAAGGCTATCCGGTTCAATAGTTACCACTACCGGCGTTTTGCCAACCAGGTCATTCACTACTTTTGCTTCAATTAACTCTCGCCAGTCATAGGCTTTGGCTTGCTCGTCTACAGTGATGCCCACTACCCAGCTTTTGCGTATCAGCGTATCTGATTTTAGGGTAGAATCTTTATCTATGGGTTGCAGGCGGTCATAGCGTTTTAAATCATCATAAGCTAATAAATAATTCGTATCTGGTTGAAGAATCAGGGAGTTAGGATATTTTTCGAGCCACGACCGCAAAGTCAGTTGCTCGTAAGTAATTTCTTTTAACGTGCGGCCTTGTAGCGGGCCTACGGCAGCTTCTCCGGTGGCCTGATACCACCACGACTTAGTAGACGCATCTTCTATCACGGCATTGTAATGACGGGCACCCACCAGCCGGAATGTTTGATGAGTGCCATTAATTACCGGAGAAAATACCCTGCCTGTCCGGCACATGGTACAATAAGTTACTAGTACTGGCACCTGACCCACACTGTCCTGCACTTTATGGTGGTAGCCCAGGTAATTAACCGGATATGCTTTGGCAACACTCCCTTCTACCACACCCAGTACCAGCAATGTATCAGGTACTTGATTTGACTGAGAACTGGCAAAGCGGATAATTTGCGGTTCCTCAAACATGCGTTCGGCCCGGTACAGGTGATCTGAAAAATAAAATACACCCAGGCATACCAGCACCATTCCACCTTTTGTAATCTTTTCACTAAGTCGGCCTTTAGCAAAAGCATGCCACAGTGGCCATAGAACCAGCAGAAAGCCTATAATACGTAGCGGTAGAACAATCTTTTCCAGATAATACACAAAGGTAATGGCTTCCAGATCCTGGCTGCCAGGAAAAGGCATCAGCAAATACGCATGCAGCAAACCGGGCACCAACAACAGGAAAATTCCTGCCCAGAATAAACTAGTAATTATTCGCTTATTCATATGCCTGTTTGCGGAGTAGGTAGTACATATCCTTTTTCCACCATTCGTTTTCCCATTTCTTCGTAGGCTTTTGGATCGGTAGGGGTAAAACTAGCCAGGCCATCCACATAGCGGTTAAACATACAAAAAGTGGCTGCAATTAGCACGGTATCATGGATTTCTCTATCAGTCGCACCTAAACTTCTGGCTTTGGCTACTATCTCCGGTGTTACCGTCCGGGCATCCTGCTGTACGCTGCCGGCAATAGAAAGTAATGATTTGAGTTTGGCAGAAATAGGTGCGGACTCATAGTCTTCTAGGACTACATCGACAATGCCTTTTTCATCTTTGAACAGATAACGGGCAGCGGCGGCGTGACTGCTCATACAAAACAAACAACTGTTCAGGCGAGAAACGTAGGTAGCAATGAGTTCGCGTTCTGCCTCTGAAAGTGTAGAGTCTCCACGCAGCAATGCCCCTGCGAGTTCGTATAAAGGTTTTCCGGTATCGGGGCGGTACATCACCAGGCTGCGGATGCCTGGAACACCTTCTGGTACTTGTATATGGGCCATAGTTTTAGACGTTGAATGTTAAAAATTGATAGTAGAAGATAGAATACTAAATTGAAAACTTTCAAATGGTTGGTTTTGCTTCCTTAGCCAGGAAAGTAAAAATAAAACCAATAAGAAACGTGACCGAGAAGGCAAGCACTGCATGGCCATATCCACCGAACAAGGTTACCAGGGTACCCACAAAGAACACCACAGTAGCCGTAGCAAGCCTACCAATATTAAAACAAAAACCAGTAGCTGTGCCACGTATCCTCACTGGAAATAAAGCAGGTAGATACGCCGAAAGAGTTCCTTGACTTATGCCAAAAAACAAAGCTAACAAGGCTGTCTCTACGTAAATGATCGGGGTAAAAATTGCATTGGTGCTGAACAGGATAAAACACATACCAAAGCTTCCGGCAAAGGCAAGTAAAATGGTTTTCTTGTATCCCAGCCGGTTAGACATAAAGCCTGAAAAGCCTCCACCTATGATTCCTCCGCTACCCAGCAGCATCATGGTAATGCCTCGTTCTTTTTGTCCTAGTGAAGGGTTAGTAAATAAACTTTGCACCCAGGTAGGAAGCCAGGAAAAAATAGCCCACAACCCAATAAGCATTGCTCCAAATATAACCACACCCACAAATAGATTCTTGCGATGCAAGGGCTGATTCAGCAGTTGAAGCGAACTTTGCGCTTCCAGTTGTGTACTATGCCTGTTTCCCCATTGAGGAGATTCTTTGAGCAAAAACAAGGCTGCTAGGGCTGTAAACAAAGGAATTATACCCACTAAAAAAGCATTGCGCCACTCAGGTATCGTATTATTGACAATGCCAGCACATACAATGCCTACCGGAAACATAACTGCCAGCACACCAATGGCAATACTGCGTGATTTTTGTGGCCATGCCTCTGATACAATAATAGTAGCGAGTACCAGTACGCCGCCTACGCCAAAACCAGCCATAAATCGGTAAGCTACTAAAACCAGCCATTGAGAAGTAAATCCAGTAATACTCGTAAACACAGCATACAGGGCTACAGCGGCGATGAATGATTTTATTCTGCCAATACGGTCGCCCAGCAGGCCAAAAATAATGCCGCCCAGTGTCCATCCATACAGATACATAGAACCAATATAGGCACCTACTTCGCCCATTTGCTTTTCGGTAACATTGCCTAGCAAGTCGCGCACTACTACTGGGAGATAAACGGACATTAAGGTAGAAACCAGGCCACAGAAAAGATAACAGATTACGCAGATAAAGAACACCACCCGGTGATCAACCACACTTTTTTCAGGAGCTATTGTTATAGTTTGCATAATTTATTCATAGGTTATAAAAAGGAAGAATAGTAAAATCCGCTTATCAGCGCAGCAGCTCATCAAAAGTCAGCGATACATAATAGATACCGCCTACTGCTGGTGCACCATAGGCCTGTACAATGTACTGATTGGTTAGATTAGAAGCCCCTAGCTTAACAATAGATTTAATAGAAGGCACTTTGTAGCTTACCTGTGCATCCAGCAGATGATAGGCTTGTATGCGTCCTGGCTGCAGTTCGTTAAATGGGGCTACCCAATCAAACGCATCTTGCCAGCGCCACATAAGTGAGAAGCCCAGATTTCTTGTTAAACTGGCGTTAGATACGCCCACATTTGTTTTATACGCGGGCGTGTTGAAAGCAGGAATATTATTCGGATTGGCATCCTTTAACAGAAAATCAGCCCAGGTGCCATTGCTTGTCACAACAAATCCTTTGGGTAAATAGTATGATACACCCAACGTAGCTCCTTGTGAACTCACTCTGTCATTAGCATTGGTGTATAGCTGATATGCATGGCTTTTCCCGCCTAACAGGTCTGCAGCGGCCTGTGGATTGATGCTGCCATCATTTGCCAGAACAGCGCTTTGCGGAGCAATTACCACCTGATTGAGAATAAAGTCCCTGTAGTTGCTGTAATAATAATTCGCATCAATGGTGAGTTTGTTGCCGATCATGCCGCGGTACCCGATTTCATAGCTTTCAATCTGTTCAGGCTTGATATAGGCCACATCAGATTTCTGAAGTTTATCTTTATTGTTTAAAATGGCCTGTTGTGGATTAACGCCTGTTGCCACCTCGCCTCTAAAGGCACCGGCAAATGCACCCACGGAAGAAGAAGTAAAAGAATTAGTATACGCAGGCGTTCCCTGACTATTGGATGGTACACCACCTAAAATAGTAATGGCTCCAGCAAACAGATTCATGTATTGGTCAACCGGCGTAGGATTGCGGAACCCGGTCTGGTAAGAGGCTCTAAAGTTATGGGTAGGCGTAGGAGAAAATACAGCTGATGCTCTGGGAGTAAGCCGCCCCTTAAAGTTCTGATTTTTATCGTACCTTCCAGAAGCAGTTAGTTTAAGTTTTTGGTTCAGCAATTCTTTAGAAACCTGTACAAAAGTGCCGTATTCATTAATGGTTATTTTCTTGTCTTTGTCGGCAAATAAGGTACCATCGGTAAACATATCGAACATGCGGTAATTACCCCCAATCTGTACATCTACTACTTTAAATTGGCGGCTCAGGTCATATTGGCCTTCTACATGATACAATTTGCTATTGCTGAATACACCTGCCCCGGTTGCCCCTCCGTAAATATGCGAAAGCCTGTTTTTTTCCCGTTCAAATTCCGCAGAACCAGGCAAATACCTTCCCTGATCAGCAAAGGAACGGGCAAGGGTATGGTTGTTGGCGCCTACACCGCTGATGTTTCCTTTAAAGGCTGCTTCGTAGCGTTGAAACCAGGTAGCATTGGCATTTTCGGGAGCCACTATATTTCCATCCAGATCTCTCACCCAGGTCTTATTGATCTGTTGGCCAAGGGTACGTGCATTGTAAGAATCGTGTGAATTCTCAATGGTAGCATAACCCCTGATAAAAAACTGGCTGCCTTTTAGTTCTGCCCGGTGCTGCTGCAGGGTGAAGTTGTTCACCGAAAAGCGGCTACTGCTGGTATGATTGGTGGTGCCCAACCCAAAATTATATTGATAAATAGCCTCTACATTGTTACTTACCCGGTAATGTAAGGCACCATTTAGTTTCAGACTTTTTATATTGTAATCGGTTAAGAACCTTTCTTCATAGCCGGTTCGGGATACCTGGCCTATGCCGCTGATGGTGGTAGAAATTTCGTCGCCATACAAGTTTAAAGAATTTTTTCCCGGATTATTCTCTCCCCGCTGGGCAACAGGTGTTTTAGAATCTACATCGGTATAGTTAGTGGCAAACCAGTCTAATCCGGTCAGGTATGAGCCATTGATTTTAACAGCCAGCCGGTTGTTGAGGGCTTTGGCATAGCGGATGGCAAAATCATATAAAGGAGCAGCACTAGTATACGGATCGTTTACATGGTTTACGCCTACTTTACCCATTACACTTAATCCCTGATACTGAAAAGGGTCTTTGCTGCGCATAACCAGTACGCCATTAAAAGCAATAGGGCCATATAAAGCAGAAGCGGCGCCTGGAATCAGTTCTACACTTTCGGCATCCAGGTCAGAGAGGCCAAACAGGTTTCCTACCGCAAAGTTTAATCCTGGTGTTTGGTTATCTACGCCATCTACCAGCTGGAGAAAACGGCTATTGCCCAGGCCGGCAAACCCTCGGGTATTAATAGACTTATAATTCAACCCGCTGGTGACCATATCAATAGACTTCATATTCTGCAGACCGTCATAGAACGTAAGGGAAGGAGTGGCCCGCACTGCCCGCACATCCATCTTTTCAATACTCACCGGCGAACGCATAATGTTTTCTTCTACCCTGGAGGCAGCAATAACCACTTCCTGAATAAACGTTGTCTGGGGTTCTAAATTGATCTTGATTACTTGTGCGGTGCTCGAAATAGTTACCTCCTGCTTTATATATCCAATGGTAGATACAACTAGGGTAAATGGCAAAGGAATGGTGGTAGTAAGGTTGAAGTTGCCTTTATTATCAGTAATGGTACCTACCAGGCTACCCTTTATCAACAGGTTTACCCCCGTGAGAGGTTGGTTATTTTCCGAATCGGTAATAGTGCCGGAAATACCGGTAGTTTGTGCTGACACAGAAAAGGATAGAAACAGGCAGCTAATCAGGGTAAAAATTATATATTTCATATGCTTAGATTTATAATTGGGGAATAGGGATAGGTTATTGTTTGTTGAGATGATCAAAACCCTTCTGTGGGCGCAGGTAGCCTTGGTTTACAATTCTGTCGGCAAGCGTTGCATAGTAACCCGGATCACTGGGCGTTACACTGGCAAGGCCATCCACGTATTTATTATACAGGCAGAAAAGCGCGGCTATCAGGACGGTGTCATGGATTTCCCTATCAGTAGCACCCAAAGATTTGGCTTGTTCAATAAGCTCTGTTGTTACATTTCTGCCAGATTTTTGTACTCTCCTGGCAATTTCCAGTAGTACCTTCATTTTGTCAGACACCGGAGCTTGATCCGGATTGGTTTTTACCTGCTGGGCGGTTGTGGTTTCACCCAGTAATAAATCTGCAGCGGCTGTATGAGCAGTAGTGCAGAACTTGCATTCATTGCCATGGGAAACAACCGTAGCAATTAACTCTCTTTCGGCTTGCGTGAGTGTAGAATCTCCCCGAAGTAAAATCTGGGTTAGTTCGCGTATCGGAAGAGCCGTATCCAAACGGTATTCTAAAAGGCCTGTAATGCCTGGTAAATGTTGGGGTAAAGGTATATGAGGCATAGGTTTAAAATCTTGAGGTTACTAAGGGTGAAGAGAACTGAAATGAATAAAGGGGGGTCCGGTTGTGGTCGCTTAGTATAGCTATTAACCAACCTTATTCAGCAAAACGCCTACAACGACAGCTAGCTTTTTGTGTGCATATTGAGGTGTGCAAGAACACAATCTGCTAAAAACACAGGTTATAGAATTGCTTACTCATAGGTAATATCTTTACCAGCGTTTTTGACAGAAAATGGTCATGCAATCATTCGAAAATAGTATCGAAAATGCAGATAAATGGAATGCAGCCTATAGCCACTGATGGTATATCTCCATACTATGGCTCAGCAGATTTCCTAGGCTTCTCATAACAAATACCGTATTTGAAAGCAACCAGGTAATAACTGCTTCTAGTTATAGCTCTGTTGCTTGTAAGTACTTTAGCCCGGTTGCTCATACATAGCTTACAATATAGGTATCCTATAGAAAGCCTCTACGAATACGGCAATGTACTTACGGGAAAATACCAGACATTTCGTTACTCAAGTTTCACAAAAAAGCGGCTTGTCAGAGTTAAGCGGTTTTGGGAGGGGGAGAGGGTACTTGCCGTGCTGTGGAAGAAATATGCGGCAGATAATGCGTAGTTGTTTTCAGCAAATCAATCTTTTGCAGATTTGTTGAAAATATCTCTGCTGGTTGAGAGAGGTAATCTTTGATGATTTGTTTGATTATTTTTTCTGCAGATTTCCCACCATGATTGCCTGTAAGGTCGCCTACATGGGCGGCTGTATGTTTAGATAAATTAGCATTTAGCTGTTCTTGCGCCACATTATTAATGCAATACACATAGAGCGTATCATTTTTAATCCTCTTTTTTACCATCTCATAGTACTTTCCTTCATACTTAAAATCGCCTTCTACGCGTTCAAAATCCCGGTCCGCTTGGTAGGGCAGGGTAATAGGAATGCCGAAAACAATTAAGTCTTCCTCGGATATGTTTCCCTGTTCAATAGTTTGAGTAATCCCTTGCTTAATATTTGCCTGCTGAATAAAAAACAGGGTATAAAACCCTACCATATTGTATAGGAATAAAGAGAGCAGTAAAAGGGAGATAGCTCTTTTCAAGGAATATAGTTAGCAGAGTAGTGGAAAATTCAAATGTAAAAATAATTACATAGATTACAAGAATATTTCTAAAATGATTTTTATTAAACCCTTTTGTTCCAAAAGAGTCGGCTTATTCCAAGGGCTTTTTTAAAGGTTCATCTTGCATGCCTTTCAATATATCCATTATAGGAATCTCGCAGTGCGGATAGGTTAATTTCTCATTTTGAATCTACATAAAGCTGTTGTGTCTGGTTCCTTTATCTTGGGTAATTGAGTAGCTTTTTAAACATAGTCTAAGCATTGAGGGGTTATGTAGGTAGGTGTTAACAGTAGAGAATGCTTAGTTCTATTTTTTGAATAAAATCTTATCAATGCGGCTTTTATCCATATCTACTATTTCAAAGGAATAATCCTGCCAATGAAAAGTATCGCCGGCCCGGGGAATTCTATTTAAAATATTCAAAGCAAAACCACCTAAAGTATTAAACCCATACAAACTACTCCGGTCAGGAATGGGTATTAAGAAGTAATCTAGAAATTCTTCAAAGGGAATCTGGGCATCAATAAGGTAACTTCCATCTTCCCGCTGCACAATAGTGTATTCAAACTCATTAGTTTCAGAAATATCGCCGACAAGCGCATCAAATATATCATTGATAGTCACAATGCCTGCAACGGCCCCATACTCATCTACAACTATTCCGTTGTGGATACGCCTTTCTTTAAATTGCTCTAACACAAAATAGGCTTTACTGTTTTCAGGTAAAAACAAAGCCTCCCGCTTAATCTCCTGTAGCCTGGCTAATTGTTGCTCTATGTTTGGGTGTAGCAAATCTTTGCTATAGATAATTCCGATAATGTCATCTATAGTCCCATTGCATAAAGGATATTGCGAATGCCGGTGAACAAGAATTTTTTGCCGGTTGCTTTCTACATCATCGTTAATATTGAGAAAGGCTATATCCTGCCGGTAGGTCATTAAAGAACTGATGCGCCTGTCGCCTAAATGGAATACATTTTTTACAATTTCATGCTCTATTTGCTGCACTGCGCCTTCGCTAACCCCCTCTTGAATAATTGCTTTTATTTCATCTTCAGTTACAGCATTATCATTGGGCTTTATACCCATTAGCTTAATAATAAAATCATTGGATTTACTTAGTATCCAGATAAAAGGGGAAGTGAATTTGGATAGAATATTCATAGGCGTAGCCATTATTTTGGCTATACCTTCCGGATTCGACAGCCCAATACGCTTGGGTACCAGTTCCCCTAAAACCAGTGAAAAATAAGTGATCAGTACCACGACTATACTTACCGCTATGGCATTACTATAAGGCCTTAACAACTCATTGGAGGCCACAAAAGCCTTGATGTCTTCTGTAATATTGGCCCCGCTAAATACACCAGTAAGAATTCCTATAAGGGTAATGCCAATTTGTACAGTCGATAAAAAGCGGTTGGGAGAATTGGCTAAATGCAAAGCTGCTAATGCTTTGGTATCTCCGTTTTTGGCTTGAGCTTCCAGTCGGGATTTGCGAGAAGATACCAGGGCAATCTCTGACATAGAAAATATACCGTTTAATAAAATCAAGATAAAAATTACCACTACTTCCATAGATGCAAAGTAAAGTATTTAATCCATATACGTAACACAGCCAAGTCCGGAATGCCTTCACTTCATACAATATAGAATCTTCAAAAAATGAAAGTCCCCAAAAAGAAGCACCCCCGTTTTTTAACCAATGGCTTCGTTAGAAATCGGCGTGTGATTTTACTATCTAAGGAGTGTATAGAGAATTACTTATGGAAAGGAATGATCGGCAGTATCAAAAGTAGCTATAAGGAGATTTTGGGCACTGCTGACACTTATTTTACTTCACTTGGGCGGATACCAAATTTTTCATAAAAACTATTAGAAAATGACCCCAGAGAATTAAACCCTACTGCGTTTGCTACCTCACTTACATTCATGTTTCCTTTAGCTAATAATTCTCTGGCTGTAATCATCCGTTTCTCTGCTATAAAACGATAGGGAGTTTGCCCATACTTTTGCTTAAATCCATTTTTAAGCCTGTAATCACTCATGCCTATTTCCCGGGCAAGTTCCATCAATGAAGGGGGATTAACTAAGTTAGCCATTAACAGCTGATAACTGCGTTCAATTAACATCTCTTCTTTTTTTGTCAGCATAGATCCAGTAGAATCTATTTCATCTGGCGACTTTACTAACTCATCCAACTGATAGGCGATTAATTCTATTACTTTAGCCTCTCTATAAAATTCTCTGCTTTTTCCTGAAAAAGGATTGTTAAAGAGCGACTCACATAAAGCCACTACAGGTGTAGTAAGTTTGGCCTGCTTAAAGTAATACCGGGAATAATCATTCATTGGAAGCTTAAATTCAGTAGGCATCTCATTCAATTGCTCGCCTACAAGCTGAATAAAAGCAGGATAACTAAAGTGGATATAAATAGCTTCATAGCCTATGTTGGCTTTGAAATATTGCCAGCCTTGTGAGGTAGGCGCTACATACATATAGCCATGATAGGCCGGCATGTTAATAATATTATCGTCTGGAGGCAAATAACCCCTGTTATTCCTAATAGCAGAAATAGTACCGGCCAAACAATAAGCAAAGCCAATTTGTGGCTGTAATGATTTTATCTCTGTTTGTGTATCCTGTTTAAAGGTCAGTTGAAGTCTGAGTAAGGTAATACCTTCTCTGATAGTAGTACTAATCGCCTTTCCTTCGCAAACAGGACTTTGAATAGTAGAGGCATACGTAGTATGATACATTTGAAGACTCATTTGTTCCTCCTCGTATACCTTGTAATTCTGCGTTAGTAGTTTTTGTAATTCTTCGAAAGAAAGTGTTAACATACATTGAACTAAGATTCACAATTCGGGGTAGTTAATCCGTAAGCTGAATTTTTGAATCTTCCGGGCTTATTTATTTATGTTGTTGTTCGGATACAGAAGCAAAGCAGGTTTAGTGTTAATCGTCTGACTGCTTCAAAATATGCCCCTAAACGAATATACTGTGATTGCTGCCTGCAATTTTAACGTTTTGAATAAATTATTTATAGTTCTGAATAAATATAATTCTGGAATAAGAAGGTAGCTTTGAGGACTAATAAACCCTTCCACCATACATATACTAAAGAAACAATCAATAAAAAGCCTCTCTAGAAGAGAGGCCCTTTGCTATAGTATGTTCAAACTTTTAACTATCTGCTAAGTTATAATTTTTTTGCTAAAAATAGCAAGTCATATACTTAATTTATCTGATGATGTGTTGCAGCGGGTAACGGTTAACTGTTAAGTATGAGTTAGATACCTAAGAAAAGGGATACAAGCCTGTTAATTTTCTTTCGTTGCTTCTAATGTATTTCCTTGAATAAGTAATTGTAGGCCTGTTACTTTTTTTGTCTCTGCATGGCGTACAAAAATAATAGTAGACCCATACGAACTGGTAGAAACAAATTTATCTGCTTCTGCTTGTTTTATTAGCTTATTGGCACCATAGCTATCCGCCTCTCCAAATAATTCCCCTGCCTTTTCTGTAATAGTGAATGAAGTTATGGGGCTACCAGAAGTAGTAAAAGTATACTTCCCTGTGTACTCTTCAAGACCGGTAGGTATGTTAGATCCGGAGGAAAAGAATGGATGAGGCGTTTGGCTAATAGGAGTGGAATATAAGCCAAAAACAAGAAAGATAAACCAGAGATTTTTCATAAGGTAAAAATGGTTTTAGAAAGCGTATCACGAGTATAGTAAAATAAATGATCTGTACATCACATTTTTTGTATGCTTTATTAGTGGAAAGTCCGGTCTTACTAAATAATGTAATCTTCGTTGAGAATAATATATTGCTGTAACCTTCTGGTAATAGTTAAAGGCTTTTTAAAAGTTATTACTGATTATTATTCCTTTTCAGCATGTTTATGTATGCTAATTCTTTTGTTCAGGCAGAAATTTAAATATATATAAAGCTAATAAAATATTATAAATAGTTGATAGTTAAGCATATAAATAATAATAGTAGGTGTTTGCTGAAGGAGTTGGCCAAAGGAAACAGCAGAAGTTTTAATTTTAAGCAAATACATTATATATGTATGATAAGGCAAGAAAACTACATTTTTATTTTAGTCAGGTATAGTAATTTTGAAATATAAACGATACGGAAATAGAAAGTGAGGCGTAGGATTGGAGAGTAAGTATATTAACTGTATCCTTAAAAGTCGATATGAAATAATAGTCATATAAGTTTAGGTTTTAGGTGGTTTGTTTTACTAGATTCCTCCGGTAGTTTCTGCCGGAGGAATTTTATTTTTATGACCAATGCCTTGCCTTACTCGCATCGCAAAAAAACGTGTTACTTACCCTTTCCCCTCCTCCTCATTGCAGGCCATAGAAAGCTAGAATTAATAAAAATTGTGTTTATTTTTTTTGTTTTTTTTAACTTAGTTTATAAATATTGTAACTTTTAAAGGAACAATATTATTTAGCATGCCTGGTTCTGTTTTTCTTACCTTATGACTATACCTTTACAAGCACAATCGGTAAAAACAAAAGCTGTTGCCCTTAGTAATGAGCCTGATATATGGAAAGCTTTTAAAGAAGGCGATCAACAGGCTTATGCTTGTATATTTAAGTGTTATAAAGATGTTCTCTACAATTATGGACTTACCCTTGTAGCTGATGAGGAACTTATCTGCGATTGTATACAAGAGTTGTTTATCGATTTGTGGGTGAAACGGGAGAAACTTTCCCAGATTAATTCCATCAGGTATTATTTGCTTGTTTCATTCAGAAGGTTGCTCATTGCCAAATTGGAACATTTTCGCAAATCCTCCTTCTCCTTTAATGAAGCAGTACTGTATAAACACCTAGACCCAACAGGTTCTGCAGATATGGACCTGATTCATGAGCAGTTGCTTTCCCAGCAATATCATAAACTCTCAGCTACTGTTGACCATTTACCCAAACGTCAGAAAGAAGCGTTGTATCTCCGCTATTATGAGAAGCTGAGTTATGAAGAAGTAATGCAGTTAATGTCTCTTTCTTATAAATCGGTACGTAACCTGGTTTCGCTAGCTATCCAAACCCTCCGGAAAGAATTGAATAAACACGATTTTATCTATTCCTTTTCCCTGGTATTCAGTATGATCTTTTAAAGATATCTATACATACATTCCCTAGTCTTAAGCTGTTCGTTTCCATCAGTTCCTTTCTTATAATAGCTGTTCCTGATCTATAAAAAAGCAGAACTGGATAAGCAGGACTCTGGCATTTCCTGCAAAACTGGTGTACAGGAACCTGGGAGCAAATGGTAGGCAATAACACTGATCATAAGCCAAATAAAATAATTTGTTTTTTCTTTATAAAAGCCGGGACAAAATAGATGATTCTCCCTCTTAAGAGAAACAACATACGCTTTCTCAGACCAACCATTGAATATGCAATATAAAGGCTATACAGTAGAAGATTTTGTAATGGATTCCTTTTTCCAGGAATGGGTACAGAATCCTACGGAACAGGCTGATGTATTCTGGGAAAACTGGCTGATAAAAAATCCCTCTCAAGCAGAAACAATAGCAGAAGCCCGAGCCCTGATCAAATCTATGGCTTTTGAACACAAAACCATGCCTGCTGATAAAGCTGAACGCATGTGGCATAATCTGGAAAAACTAGTGTCGGCTAAGCCAGAAAGGCAACAGGTTATAAAACCATATGCCGGAACGTTAAAACGCCGTTCGTCACGCCGCCACCTGTTTATGGGTATTGCCGCCTCCTTAGCCGCCATTCTCTTACTTTCAGTAGCCGGTTTGCTTTACCGCAAATGGGTACATACCATAACTTATACTACTGCCTATGGGGAAACAAAAGCAGTACAACTGCCAGACGGGTCTCTTATAACACTCAATGCCAATTCACAGGTCTCGTTCGCTAAAAACTGGTCGGCAACCGATGTGCGGGAAGTTTGGCTAAGTGGAGAAGCATTTTTTTCTGTGGTACATACGGCAAACCACCAGCGGTTTATTGTGCATACGGATAATTCTTTACAAGTAGAAGTATTAGGAACAGAATTTAATATTACCAAAAGAAACAACAAAACCAGAGTGGTATTAGAAACCGGCCAGATACAACTCAGAATACAGCCTGCCGATAAAAAAGATGCCCCAAAGCAACGTTTGCTGATGAAGCCTGGCGAATTAATAGAGTTCGATGAGGCCTCAGAGAAATACATCAAGAAAGAGGTAAACCCTAAAATATACTCCTCCTGGAAATCCAACAAACTTCAACTGGATGATACAAGCCTTGAGGAAATTGTACAGCTCTTGGAAAATAGCTATGGCTACCAGGTAAAAGTAACACGCAAAGATTTGCTGAAGCAAAAAGTATCCGGATCTATCCCTTTAAGCAATAAAGATACATTGTTGCAATACATTGCTCAAACCTTTGAAATCAAAATCAGCAGAAAAGGAAGTTTAGTACAAATCCTTCCGATGAAACAATAAAAATAACTCAAACAAGCAACGGTCACATGTATGTAAAAAAATAAGTTGTATAATTTTAAGTTCAAGTAGTCTTTAACAAAGTAAATTTCTAAACCCTTAACCCTCATGAAAAAAAACCTACAGCAATGCAGCATCATGGTACTTGCATGCTGCTTGGGGTTTGCTTCGAATGGACAAGTATTAGCTTCCTTTAAACCAGATAAAGAAGCTACTACCTATACGTCAGAGCAGACAGACAGGCGCACACTGAAAAGTGTATTAAAAGACCTTGAAAACAGGTTTAAAGTATCTATTGCCTACAAATCAGAGTTGATTGAAAACAAGGAAGTACAGTTTTCGGCCAAAAATTACGCTAATCTGGAAGATGCTCTGGAACAGGTGTTACGGTCTTTCTCTCTGAAATACAAAAAGACTGCGGATGATTTTTACATTATTGTAGCCAACAAGGAAACTTCAGGTTTGCAGAAGATTGATAGTAAATTGTTAGTTGCTTCTGCTGGCACATCGGAATCTATGCAAGGAATGCATGCCCTTGCCTCACTGGAACGAATGGCTCTGTTGCAAACTAGTAATATAGCCGCAGCTATTACTATTTCAGGTAAAGTAGTAGATGAGCAGAATTCCGGCTTGCCAGGTGTAAACGTATTATTAAAAGGGAGTACAACTGGTACAACAACTGATGTAGAGGGAAATTATTCGTTATCGGCACCAGACGGCAATGGTACATTGGTATTTTCTTTTATTGGATATGCTACACAAGAGGTGCCTATCAATAACCGCACATCCATTAATATTACCATGGCAGCTGATGTAAAAACATTAGGCGAGGTAGTGGTAGTGGGATATGGTGAACAAAAGAAAGAAACCGTTACCGGATCGGTAGCTACGGTAAAAGGAGCTGAATTAGTAAAGTCGCCTGCACTTAACGTATCTAACTCTATTGCCGGCCGCATGCCCGGAGTTATTGCCGTAAACAGAAGCGGTGAACCAGGCTATGATGGTTCTGGTATCCGTATTCGCGGCTCCAACACATTGGGAAGCAATGAAGCCCTGATCGTAATAGATGGTATTCCTGCCCGTGCCGGCGGTATTGAACGTTTGAACCCAGCTGACATTGAGAATATTTCTGTATTAAAAGATGCTGCTGCTGCTATTTATGGAGCACGTGCCGCCAATGGTGTAATTCTGGTAACTACCAAGCGGGGCAAGACTGGCAAACCTGAACTTTCTTACTCCTATAACCAGGGATTTGCCCAGCCTACGGTAGTACCTAAGCTGGCTAATTCTTCGCAATATGCTGAGATGCGGAACGAATTGGAAGTAATTAACATGCCTGTGTCTGAATGGGCTGCTGCTGCTGAAGCCTTTAGAAACACGGGTTCATATTCTTATGTAGATGCTAATGGTGCAACTCAGACAAAAACGGCTCCGTACAAACCAGAGGATATCCAAAAATACAGAGATGGCTCTGATCCTTGGGGGTATCCAAGCACCAACTGGTATGAGGC
The DNA here is from genome assembly GCF_030503435.1 of Rhodocytophaga aerolata. Taxonomy (GTDB): domain Bacteria; phylum Bacteroidota; class Bacteroidia; order Cytophagales; family 172606-1; genus Rhodocytophaga; species Rhodocytophaga aerolata. The sequence goes on along the minus strand of NZ_JAUKPO010000001.1, from coordinate 515,234 downwards.
TACCCTGAAACCATGGTCGCCGCAATCCCGTCACAACCTACAGCTCAATGGAGGTACTGAAAACTTCAGATATTTAGCTTCTTTGGGTTATCAGAACCAGGATGCTTATTACCGGAAGGCAGCTACTGGGTACAAGCAGTATGATTTGCGAATCAACCTGGATGCAAATATCAATAAGTATATCAAAACCAGTGTTGGCGTATTAGGCCGTCAGGAAAACCGTTTTTTCCCTACGCGTAGTGCGGGTTCTATTTTCCGGATGCAGATGCGGGGTATTCCTACAGCGCCTGCTTTCTGGCCAAATGGTTTGCCAGGACCAGATATTGAAAATGGGGAGAATCCTGTAGTGATAACTACCAATGATACAGGATATGACCGTGATACTCGGTATTATTTTCAAAGTAATGGTTCATTGGAAATATCAGTACCTTGGGTAGCAGGTTTGAAACTTACCGGAACTGCAGCAGTAGATAAATATATCCGGCAAAGAAAACTGTGGCAAATTCCATGGTATCTTTATAGCTGGGACAGATCATCTTATGAAGATGATGGTGTAACACCCAAACTTACCCGAAACAAAAGAGGCCCTGCTGAGCCAAGTTTACGGCAAGAAAATGAAGATCAACTAAATATTTTGTTAGGAGGTATTTTGTCGTATGATCGTACATTTGGAGACCATGCTTTTACCTTCCTGGCAGGTACCAACCGCGAAACAATTCAAAATGCTAATTTCTGGGGTTTCCGCAGATATTTTATTTCTCCTCAGGTAGATCAATTAGGTGCTGGTGGTAATTCTGAAAGAAATACTAACGGAGGTGGATTTGAACGCGCTCGTTTAAATTACTTTGGCCGGGTGGCATATAACTTTAAAGAAAAATACATGGCTGAGTTCTTGTGGCGGTATGATGGTTCCTATATGTTTCCTGAAAATACGCGTTACGGATTCTTTCCAGGTATAATGGCCGGCTGGCAGATTTCTGAAGAAAATTTCTTTAAAGATAATATAGGCTTTATTAATTACTTGAAGATAAGAGGTTCTTGGGGCCAGATGGGAAATGACCAGATCTACTATGATAGAAACCGTAATGGAGAAATTAATAGTGATGAGACACTGGCAGAATATCAGTATCTGGCAACCTATCCGTTCCGTACCCATATTATTGGTGGCCAGGAAGTTCTTACACTATATGAGCCAAGAGTACCCAACAATAGCATTACTTGGGAGGTTGCCAATAACTCCAACGTAGGTTTGGAAGGCCGTTTATTGCAAGGTAGAATTAATTTTGAGTTTGATTACTTTTATAACAAACGTTCGAATCTGTTATGGCCAAGAGAAGGTTCAGTAACAGAATCATCCGGTATTTTTGCTATACTCCCTCCTCAAAACATAGCGAAAGTAGCAAATAGAGGCTTTGATTTCTTAGTAGGATATAATGGGCAAGTAGGTGAATTCCGCTACAACGTGAGCGTAAACGGAGGCTATGCCAAAAATAAAGTGATTTACTGGAATGAGGCAGAAGGTGCCCCTGAGTGGCAACGGACTACCGGACGGCCTATGTATACCTACATGGCCTATGTATATGACGGAGTATTTAAAGACCAGGCGGCCATTGATGCCAATACATTGGATTACACTGCTATCACTAACACACTTCGCCCTGGTGATATGAAATACAAAGATCATAACCAGGATGGCAAAATCACCCCTGACGATCAGGTAAGAACCGATAAAACCAATATTCCATTATTCCAGGGGGGCGTAAATATTGGTGCCCAGTTTAAAAATTTCGATTTATCTATTTTATTCCAGGGTGCTGCTGGTGCATTGGTATATGTAGGTACAGGCGAGATGGGTAGTATCGGTAATTATCTACTGGATATTTATGAAAACCGCTGGACAGTAGACAATCCCAGTGATAAACACCCCCGGATTGCTGACCGCGGTAACCAATATTTCTCCAGTAACAATACGTATTGGCTGAGAAGCACCGATTACATCCGTTTGAAAAACCTGGAATTAGGATATACCATTCCGGAGGCTATCGGACAGCGGGTAGGCATTAACAATTTGCGCGTGTATGTAAATGGGTTAAACCTATTCACAATAGATAAGCTGAAAGTATACGATCCTGAAAATGCCAATGCAAATGGGCAGTATTACCCACAAGCAAGAGTGTTGAACGCAGGTGTAACCGTAACCTTTTAATGATTTTAGCAATGAAAAATACAACTAAAATAAAAAGTATAACGCTTGGTATTGTTATAGCCATGTTTTCTGTTACAGGCTGTAACGACGATTTTATGAATACCAAACCTTTAGTAGAGGTGCCATCGGAAGATGTATGGAAGGATGAAGGTTTAGCTGAAGCTTTCATAACTGATTTTTACTATGGCTTAAACCAGGGGGGATTTGATGAGCAGATGCTTGCTTCTCTCACAGATGAGGCCATATTTACGCACCCTGGACGAAACATCAATACTATTACAGAAGCCCGTTCTAATCCGGCAAATCCAGGCTGGATTAATGCACCACTTACCTGGGGAGCACGGGATTTTGGCTTATATGGAAGAATCAGGGCAAATAATTTAGCTCTTGAAAATCTGCAAAATCCGCAATTCAACAATCCGGCACTGGTAGAAAGATTATTAGGCGAAGCCTATTTTATGCGGGCCTATAACTATCACCAGTTGCTCCGCTATTATGGAGCAGTGCCTTTGGTAGACCGGTCATATGGATTGGGCGAATCTGATTACTCAATGCCCAGAAATACTTTTGAAGAATGTGTAAACTTTATTGTTAAAGATGCTGAAGAAGCTGCCAGACTACTGGATGGCAAAACGATGGCTCAAGGCAGAGCTTCCAAAGCCGCCGCCTTGGCTTTAAAGTCCCGTGTGCTTTTATATGCTTCCCGGGATTTACATGATGCTCCAACTGCCCAAGCTAAATCAAGTACACTTGCAGGTTATTCTAATCCTGAATATTTCGGATATGTAAGTGGTAGTCGTACAGAACGTTGGCAGAAAGCAAAAGAAGCTGCTAAAACAGTCATTGACTTACCAGGATATGGTTTTAGGCTGGATCTAGGCGCACCTGTTACTCCACAAGAAGGAAAAGACAATTATATGAACGTTTCTTTATCCAGAAATGGAGGTGAAAGAGATATGATATTTGGCCGCTACTTCAGTTCGCAAAAAAATGAGAATGGAGGAAGACAAGGCTTATTCAATGGTCCGAATGGCTATAATAACTGGGCTGGTAATGCACCTATCGAAAATCTGGTGAGCGACTATGAGATGATGGATGGTACATCGTTTGACTGGAGCAATCCTGCTCATGCCAGTGCTCCCTATACAAACAGAGACCCACGATTCTATGCCTCTATACTATACGATGGTGCCCCATGGAAGCCGCGTCCTGCCGGTGTAGCTCCTAAAGAACCTTTCAATGAAATTCAGACTGGCCATTACGAAGTAGGTAGTGCAAATGGAGCAAAATCAACTCATTTTGGGCTAGATACCCGCCAGAGCTCTGTAGAAGATTGGAATGGAACTCGTACAGGATATTATATCCGTAAATTCACTGACCCGAATCCGGCTATTGTTGACCAGAATACCTGGCAGCAAGTGCCTTGGCCCTTCTTCCGCTATACAGAAGCTGTGTTGAATTATGTGGAAGCCTGCATTGAACTGGGCGAAGATGCCGAAGCGCAGATGTGGCTAAATAAAGTCCGTTTCAGAGTAGGGATGCCTGCCGTTATAGAAACAGGAGATGCTTTGCGTCAGCGGTATCGTAATGAACGCAGAGTAGAACTGGCCTACGAGGAACACCGCTACCACGATGCCCGCCAGTGGATGATTGCTGATCAAACGTTAGGACAGAAAGCCCAAATAATAGAGATACGGGGTACCTTAAAACCAGGTAAATCAGTATCTATATACCGGTATAATCCAGAGAATTACACCTATTCTTACAGTGTACAAAACATTGCTGAAGGCATAGAAAACCGGATGTGGCTCGATAAAATGTATTTCCTGCCAATAAGCCGGGATGAAATGAACAGGAATGATAAATTAGTCCAGAACCCTGGCTACTAATATCATTTTTTTGAGTAATTTTAAGATCTATGCCAGATGTCTGGCATAGATCTTTTTATTTATAGAGCCCAATTTAATTTGTAAGCATTTGTTACTGTTTACCCGCCACCCTGTATCCCTTTTGCTTCTGGCTTTTCTTTGTAGTATCACAGCCTGCCAGAAAAATAATGCCAAGCAAGAACCTGCTCAGGAAAAAATTACGGCTGATCAGTCTACAGCAAAGTCTCCACTGTTTACATTGCTGCCGTCCGAAAAAACAGGCATTCAGTTCACCAATACACTCACCGAAGGCCCAAATACCAATGTACTGATGTACGAGTATTTTTATAATGGAGGAGGAACTGCCATAGGAGATATTAATGGCGATGGGCTGCAAGATATATATTTCACTGCCAACATGCAGCCTAATAAGTTATATCTGAACAAAGGCAACCTGCAGTTCGAAGATATAACAGCCAAAGCAGGAGTAGCCGGTAGAGAAGGGCCATGGTCAACCGGCGTAACTATGGCCGATGTAAACGGCGATGGCTTGCTAGATATCTATGTATGCTACTCTGGCAAGTTGCCTGTAGAAAAAAGAACAAACCAGTTGTTTATTAACCAGGGTGTAGGAGCAGATAGTATTCCTGTGTTTGCCGAAAAAGCGCAGGAGTATGGCCTTGCCAGCACTTCGTTTAGTACCCAGGCCGTTTTCTTTGATTTTGACCGGGATCAAGATCTGGACATGCTGTTACTGAATCACAGTCCGGAGCCGCTACCCGTACTGGATGAAGTTTCTACAGCAGAAATGCTGAAGAAAGTAGATGCACAAAATGGAACACGGCTCTTTAAAAATACAAATAACCAGTTTACGGACATTACAGAAAAAGCAGGCATTCATAGTTCTGCCCTCTCGTATGGGTTAGGAGCCGGAATTGCCGACCTCAATGCAGATGGATGGTTAGATATTTACATTGGCAACGATTACAATGTGCCCGATTACCTGTATATCAACAATGGGGACGGAACCTTCACAGATAAGCTAAAAAATATACTGGGACAAAGTTCTCATTTCTCTATGGGAAACGATATAGCTGATATTAATAACGATGGCTTGCTGGATATTTTTACGTTAGATATGTTGCCGGAAGATAACCGCCGGCAGAAATTATTATTTGCACCAGATAACTATGAAAAGTTTGATCTCAATTTGCGGTCTGGTTTTCACTATCAGTATATGCGCAATATGCTGCAGGTAAACAATGGCAATGGCACTTTTAGTGAAATTGGCCAATTATCAGGTATTTCCAATACCGACTGGAGCTGGGCTGCTTTGTTTGCCGACTATGACAACGATGGCTGGAAGGATCTTTATGTGAGTAACGGCTACCTTCGGGATTTCACCAATATGGATTTTATGAAATACATGGGTGATTTTATTAAACAGAAAAGCGGAAATATGGTGCGCAATGATGTATTGCAACTGATTCACCAGATGCCGGCTTCAAATGTCAGCAATTATATTTTCAGGAATAATGGAGATCTAACCTTTGCTAACAAACAGGAATCCTGGGGAATGAACCTTGCTGCAAACAGTAGTGGTGCTGCCTATGCCGACCTGGATAACGATGGTGATTTAGACATGGTAGTAAATAATATCAACCGTACCGCTTTTGTTTATCAGAATGAAACCAATAGTCAACTTACCCATCAGTATCTGCAAATAAAGCTACAAGGCGAAGGTAAAAATACGGATGGTATAGGAGCTAAAGTAAACGTATTTTCCAAAGGCAATCTGCAATATGCAGAACAGATGCCCTCCAGAGGTTATCAGTCCAGTGTTTCCCCTATACTGCATTTTGGCTTGGGAAAAGCCTCCTCTATAGACTCTTTGCAGATTGTCTGGCAGAGTGGAAAAAGGCAAACAATTAAAGATATACAAGCTAATCAGCAAATTACTCTGGCAGAAAAAAATGCATCGAAAGGCAAAGCTTCAGGAAAAAACTCCAATCCCTTATTCGAGGAAACAAAGACTCCCATAATCTTTACCCATCAGGATACCAAAGTCAATGATTTTAAACGGCAACCATTGTTAATAAACCCTCTTTCTTTCTCGGGGCCTTGCTTAATAAAGGGAGACGTAAATGGCGATGGCTTGGAAGATATATATGTTGGAGGAGGTAGCGGACAGCCTGGCGCCCTGTATTTGCAGAGTAAAAGCGGTCAGTTTACCCCTAAATCTATAGCTGCTTTTGAAGAAGATAAAGCAAGTGATGATACCGATGCTTTGTTTTTCGATGCCAATGGTGACGGATCTACTGACTTGTATGTAGGCAGTGGCGGCTACGATAACTTTATGCCAGAAGATAAATTACTGCAAGACCGCTTATACCTGAATGATGGCCAAGGAAATTTTACAAAAAGTCCGGAGGCTTTACCTTTGATGCTCACCAGTACCAGCTGCGTGCGGGCTACTGATGTAAACGGCGATGGACTACTAGATTTGTTCATAGGTGGGCGGACCATTCCAGGGCGGTACCCGGAACCCCCCCGAAGCTATATATTAGTGAATGATGGCAAAGGAAAGTTCAATGATATGACTGCCCAAGTAGCTCCTTCTTTACAAAAGCCAGGTATGGTAACCGATGCCGCCTGGGTAGATCTGAATGGAGATAAAGTAAAGGAGTTAGTGATTGTAGGAGAGTGGATGCCAGTAACAGTTTTTGGTAAACAAAACAATCAATGGATAGACCAGACAAACACCTACTTCGACAAGAAATATAATGGATGGTGGAATAAGATAGTAACTGGTGACTTTAACAAAGACGGCAAAGTTGATTTAGTAATTGGCAATCAAGGAGTAAATACGCAGTGTAAAGCCTCAGAAAAAGAACCAGCTGAACTCTATTACAAAGACTTCGATGACAATGGCTCAATAGACCCTATTCTTTGTTTTTTTATACAAGGGAAATCATACCCATATGTTACCAGAGATGAATTATTGGATCAACTGAGTATTATGAGAACCCGGTTTACCGATTATAAGAGTTATGCGGATGCTACCCTGAAAGATATTTTTACAGCTGAAGAACTAAAAGGAGCCGGGCATTTAACAGCCACGTATTTGCAGACAGCTATTTTCGAAAGCACTCCAACCGGGAAACTACAGGCAAAAGCTTTGCCATTGCAAGCCCAATACTCACCGGTATATAGTATAGCCGTTCTAGATGCGGATAAAGATGGAAAAGAGGATCTGTTGTTGGGTGGAAATGTTCACCAGGCCCGCTTACGGTTTGGGAAGTACGATGCCAATTATGGCGTGCTGCTAACAGGCGATGGCAAAGGGAATTTTACATACGTTACTCAAAACCAGTCTGGTTTTTCTATAAAAGGTGATGTGAGGAGTATATTGGAGGTAAATAACCTATTAGTCTTTGGCCTAAATAATCAGCCGCTGAAAGCCTTTAAGCCTGCAAGTTCTGCTAAAAAGAAACAGCCAGATTTACTAAGTAAAAAGTAAAAACAATGAGCCAGTATAACAAAGTATGCATTAGGGCTATGAATAAATTTATCCCGCTTTTTGTGGGTATAGTGTTGATGTGTAGTTGCCAACAGGCGGCCAAGCAAGAAGACAAACAGAAACAAGCTGCTAAAGCTCCAGAATTAAATAGCCAGACCATAAGTAATGTGATTGGCCAGATGACAGACCTGATGGTGCATGATGTTACAAACCCGCCTTTAGCTGCCCGGTTTTTTTCTTATGCTTGCCTCGCAGGTTACGAAATAATAGCCCAAGAAAAATCGGTACAACAGCCAGTATCTCAAAAAGAGGTTGAATACCAAAGCATGCATGGGATACTCAATGAATATCCGCTTATTGAAAAGCCAAAAGAAATAAACGCCTATTCCTACCAGCTAGCCTCTTTGCTGGCTATGATTGAAACAGCCAAGCAAATGCAGCCATCGGGTACACTGCTGGAAGCCTATGAGCAGAAACTGTTGGATTCCTGTAAGAATAATGGGTTTACACAGGAAGTATTGGATGGCTCTCTGCAATATGCCAGGCACGTAAGCGGGCAAATACTGACCTATGCCAAGAAAGATCAATATAACAAGATCAGCAATTTCCCCAGGTATACGCCATCCTCTGCGGAAGGAAGCTGGTATCCCACGCCTCCAGGTTTTTTTGCTCCGGTAGAACCCTACTTTAATACAGTCAGAGCGTTTACTTTAGATTCCTGCACCCAGTTCAAGCCAGAGCCGCCAGTTGTTTTTTCAAGTACTAAGAATTCAGCGTTCTATAAACTGATGCAGGAGTGCTATAAAGAAGGCATTCATCTTTCTAAAGAACACCAGGAGATTGCTGCTTTCTGGGATTGTAATCCGTTTGCTTTGCAGGATAACGGGCATATGCTGGTAGGCATGAAAAAAATATCTCCCGGAGCCCACTGGCTGGGAATTACCGGTATTGCCTGTCAGCAAGCTAACCTGGATTTTGCCAGAACAATGAAAATACATACAGCTGTTGCACTAGGATTGATGGATGGCTTTATCAGCTGCTGGGATGAAAAATTCCGTAGCAACCGTATCCGCCCAGAAACAGCAATCCGGAAGTACATTGATCATTCCTGGAAACCGCTGTTGCAAACACCCCCCTTTCCAGAATATTTAAGTGGCCATTCTACTATTTCTTCCGCTTCCGCTGTGATACTTACCCACTATTTTGGCGATAATTTCAGCTATACCGATACGGTAGAAGAAAGATATGGGCTCCCGGCCCGTAAATTTAGTTCTTTTCAAGAGGCAGCTATTGAAGCGGGGTTATCCCGTTTTTATGGCGGTATTCATTTCATGGATGCGATAGATAATGGCCGGAAACAAGGTTTACAGGTTGGCGAATGGGTAGTTAATAAACTTGAAAACACCCAGCCAGCTACCAAACCTGCCGGATTAGCCACTGTTGAGCCGTAAGCAAAGGGCAATTGAGCAGTAGCCAGATAAATTTCATCGCATAAGTATTCGTACTCCTCGGGTGAGATGAAACTACAATTCTTACAACATATTTTCCTAAACCATAACTCTTCATGCGTATTCAAACATTTACTAAAAAAATCTCCCTCGCATTTTTTCTCTCGGCTTCTGCAGCCGGAGGATTTTATGCCTGTAAAACGGCTCCGGCTACTACGGCCAGTGTACCAGCAGAAGTGCCCAAAACTGCCCGTATCCTGGTATTCTCCAAAACAGCCGGATTTTATCATGAATCTATACCTAGTGGAATTGCAGCTATACAAAAAATGGGTGCGGCAAATAATATGGTAGTGGATACCACTAAAAATGCTGCCTACTTTGTAGAAGATAGCCTGAAAAAATACAGTGCCGTGGTATTTCTTAGTACTACACAAAATGTACTGAATGCCGATCAGCAAGTAGCTTTTGAGCGGTATATTCAGGCGGGTGGAGGATTTGTAGGTGTGCATGCAGCCGCAGATACGGAATATACCTGGCCCTGGTATAATAAACTGGTGGGTGCCTATTTTAAAAGCCATCCCAACAACCCCAATGTACGCAAAGCCATTATTGATGTCATAGATACTACTTTCAAAGCAACCAAAGGCCTGCCTGCCAGATGGGAACGTACCGATGAATGGTACAACTATAAAAGCATTAATCCGGATATAAACGTGCTGGCAAAGCTGGATGAGGATAGCTATGAAGGTGGCGAAAATGGCGAAAACCATCCTATAGCCTGGTATCATGAATTTGACGGTGGACGAGCCTTTTATACTGGCGGAGGCCATACCAACGAATCTTTTTCAGAACCCCTGTTTGTAAACCATCTACTGGAAGGTATTAAGTATGCTATTGGCGAAAATAAAGATTTAGACTATTCCAAAGCCTATGCTGTAAAAATGCCAGAAGAAAACCGTTTCACTAAAACCATTCTTTCCAATGATCTAAACGAGCCTATGGAACTGGCAGTAGCTCCTGATGGCCGGGTGTTCTTTGTGGAAAGAGGCGGCAAATTTTACATGTACGATCCGGTTTCTAACAAGACCCGCTTACTTCGTGATTTTCCTGTGAAAGCTGTTGAAAAATACCTGAACGGCTTACTGGGAATAACCCTTGATCCGGATTTTGCTACCAATAACTATATTTATTTCTTCCATACAGTAACAGAGAACAATAAGCATAAGCAACACATTTCCCGTTTTACCTTAGGCTCCGATGGTTTCCTGGACCTGGCTTCTGAAAAAGTGATCATCGAAGTACCGATCGACCTGGAAGTAAGTGCCCATACTGGCGGCTCTCTGGCATGGGATAAAAACAAAAACTTATATATTTCTACTGGCGATAACACCGTGCCTTTTGAATCAAGCGGGTTTGCTCCCATAGACGAACAGCAAGGCCGGTTAACTTTTGACGCACAGCGTTCGTCTGGCAATCCGAATGATTTACGGGGTAAAATTCTGCGTATTCACCCGGAAGCCAATGGGAGCTATACTGTTCCCGAAGGTAATTTGTTCCCGAAAGGCACACCTGGCACGCGGCCCGAAATATATGTGATGGGTTGCCGCAATCCGTACCGCATATCCGTAGATCAGGAAACTTCTATATTGTATTGGGGTGAAATCGGCCCTGATTCTGGCACGGATGGTCCGCAAGGCCCCAGAGGTTACGATGAGTTTAATCAGGCAAAAAAAGCCGGAAACTTTGGATGGCCTTATCTTGTAGGAGATAACAAAGCGTACAAAGAGTATGATTTTGCCAGCAAAAATGTAGGCGAACTGTTTGATGTAAATGGTCCTACTAACAATTCTCCTAATAATACTGGTGCCAAAACTTTGCCTTCTGCTCAAAAAGCCATGATCTGGTACCCGTATAATAAATCAGATGAGTTTGCGGACCTGGGTGTGGGTGGCCGTTGTGCCATTGGCGGACCAGTATATCATTACAATCCGGCTTTACAATCGGACGTAAAAATACCGGCGTATTATGACAAAGCGCTGTTTATTGCCGACTGGATGCGTAACTGGGTATTTGCAGTGCGCCTGGACGAAAACCAGAATTACAAGCGCATGGAACCCTTTATGCCGATGGTGGGTGATTTTAAAAGACCAGTGGACCTGGAAATCGGGCCGAAAGGAGAAATGTATATGCTGGAGTACGGTTCGGTCTATGGAATTGATAATGAAGATGCCCGTCTGGTAAAAATAGAATTTAATCCAGGCAACCGGGCGCCAGTAGCTCAGATTATGGCAAGAGATACCATCGGTCTGGCTCCTATGAAAGTATCCTTCAGCAGCCGCAGAAGCTACGATTTTGACGAGCAAGATAAACTTAGCTATGAGTGGCGGTTCGTGGGAGATGTGGTTGGTTCTACAGAGGCCAATCCAACTTATACATTCCAGAAAAATGGCATTTACAAAGCTACTTTAAAGGTAACAGACCCAGCCGGGTTATCAAGCACCGATACATTAGAAATTAAAGTGGGCAATACCTTACCTCAGGTGGCCATCAAAACAGAAGAAAACAGCTCATTCTTCTTTGCTGACAATACGCCGCTGAAATATATGGTAGAGGTAAAAGATAATGAAGACAAAGTGATTGATAAGAAGAAACTACAGGTAGCCTTAAATTATATTCCCAAAGTAGCCAGTAACGAGCAGGTAATGGGTCATCAGCAGATTACGGCATCCTTCAACTTGGGCAAAAGTCTGATGGCTACTTCCGATTGCAAAGCCTGCCACCAGATAGAAAAAAAATCAGTAGGGCCTGCCTTTATGGAAGTTTCTAAAAAATACCAGGGCGATAAAAATGCTGTCGCCCGGTTAGCAAATAAAGTAATTACCGGTGGCGGTGGTGTCTGGGGAGAACATGCGATGAATGCCCATCCGCAATTATCCGTAGATGAAGCTACGGAAATGGTGAAATATGTATTGTCTCTATCTATGGCTAAACCAGATGCAAAACTCCCGGGACAGGGAAATATCACCTTAAAAGATCACGTAGGTAAACAAGAGCAAGGCCGGTATATCCTTACCGCTTCATATACCGACAAAGGCGGAGCCATTACGCCATTAACTTCCACTAATATACTACTATTACGCCCTACCAAAGTAGAAGCCGAAGAGGCGGATGTGCTCTTCAACATGGAGAAACAAAGAAGAGGTTTAGGCAGCATTCATAATAAATCCTATTTTGTACTGAAAAATATTGATTTAAAAGGAATCAGCCGCCTTACTTACCGCTATGCTTCCAAAGACCAGAATGCTACGATAGAAGTACGGGCAGGCTCTTTAAAAGGCCCGGTTATTAGCACACTGGATTATAAAGCTACCGGCGAGTGGAGAAATTACATAGAGGCGAGTACTCCTATTCAAGCTACGGGTACCAAACAAGACTTGTATTTTGTAGTGATTAAGAAAGAAGCTCCTAAAACAAATCTGCTCTCTCTGGATTGGATTAACTTTGAGAGATAGTATTTGCAGAATAAGTTAGTTAAAAAAAGTCATTAGTTACTGGCCAGTAGTCATTTGTACGAAAGCCAGCACTCGTGACTTTTTTACTTTATATTAGGTTATCGTTAATTTTTCTTCCATTCATGGGCAAACAATCTATTTTTTCGTAGTTTAGCCAAATATTATTCCTCTTGCCTATTCGTAGGTAGTATAATTTATCAACATTTTTACGAATTATGGATGGTTCTGCTGGTAACCTTTTACAAATTTATAATCATCAGGTAGGTCTGAAATTTCAGCTATACAACAGTCTTTTTACAGCCCTTCCGTTTCACCGGGTAGAAAAAACTGGTATACTGCTGTCGTTGTTTTTGTTGCATTGCGAAGAAGGATACAACAAAGGACAGAGCCCGGATGATATCATTAGTTCATTTATTGAGCAATATACCTCGTACCGCACGGAGCAGGAGCAAACCGATCTACTTTTTAGGTTTGTCCAATATGCCGAGCGCCAGGTAGTATTGTTTGATGCCCTGGAAGATGCCGCTTTCCGCGATACCCATGACATGAACGGGCCTGGCACCATAAAAAATCTAGAATCGCAGGTGCCTACTACCAAAGCCAAACAACAGCTGGAGGAAAAACTAAAAGATTTCTCTGTGCGGCTGGTGCTAACGGCACATCCTACACAGTTCTATCCGAGTGAAGTACTGGGAATTATTAATGACCTATCCAAAGCTATTATTAATGACAGTACCGCACAAGTAAATAGTTATTTGCTGCAACTGGGTAAAACTCCATTTTTTAAGAAAGAAAAACCCACCCCTTACGACGAAGCCGTAAGCCTGATCTGGTATCTGGAAAATGTGTTTTACCAATCGGCCGGACAAATATTAACCTCACTAAAAAATCAGTTCCCTTCCGATATTTACGGCAAACATTCCCTGATCCGAATGGGCTTCTGGCCAGGAGGCGACCGGGATGGCAACCCGTTTGTGAAAACAGAAACTACCTTGAAGGTAGCTGATTCGCTACGGGGAGCAATTATTAAGTCGTATTATGCCGATGTGCGGAAACTTAAGCGCCGCCTCACATTTAAAGGAGTAGCTAATGTACTGGCCTCCTTGGAACAGAAACTGTTTAATAATTTATTTGTTCCAGGCCACAAAGCAGACCTTTCCAAAGAGGAAATTATGGACATGCTGGAACAGATGCGCCAGACATTGCAGGAGCGGCACAATGGTTTATTTGTAAACCTGGTAGAAAATCTCCAAAGAAAAGTAGAGTTGTTTGGGCTACACTTTGCTTCGCTGGATATCCGGCAAGATAGCTCTGTTCATTCCCAGGCAATGGAGGTTATTGCTGAAAAAACCTCACTTATTCCTAAAAATTATAAGGAACTTTCAGAAGCGCAGAAAATAGCCGCTTTATTGAAAGTTGATTCCCCGGCTGATCCGGCAGTATTAAGCGACGAACTGCTGCAAGATACACTGGAATCCATGGCAGCTATAAAAACCATTCAGCAAACCAATGGAGAAGAAGGGTGTCACCGCTATATTATCAGCCATAGTACAAGTGCCCTGGATGTACTGGAAGTATATGGCCTGTTTTTACTAAGCGGGTGGCAGAAAGAAACCCTGAGCGTAGACATTGTACCCTTGTTCGAAACCATTGACGATCTGCAGCATGCCGGCGAAGTAATGAAAAACTTATATGAAAATCCGGCTTACCGGCAGCACCTCACGCAGCGGAACAATACGCAAACGATTATGCTGGGTTTTTCGGATGGTACAAAAGATGGCGGCTATTTAATGGCTAATTACAGCATCTATAAAACCAAAGAAACCCTGAGTGCCATTTCTAGGCAATACGATGTAGATGTTATCTTTTTCGACGGCAGGGGAGGCCCGCCCGCCAGAGGAGGTGGCAAAACACACCAGTTCTATGCCTCTATGGGTAGCAATATTGCCAATAAAGAAATACAACTGACTATTCAAGGGCAGACGATCAGCTCTAATTTCGGAACTGTAGATTCTGCCCAGTTTAATATGGAGCAATTGCTGCATGCCGGTATTACCAACGCTTTGCATAAAACAGATGCTACCTTAAACGAAATGGAGGAAAAACTTCTGCAGGACCTGGCTATCGAAAGTTATGAAGCCTATAATCAACTGAAGAAGCATCCGGATTTTCTGGATTACCTCAACTATGCCAGTCCCTTGCGGTATTATGCTGAAACTAACATAGGCAGCAGGCCGGCCAAACGTAAAGCCGGAAAGCTGAATTTGAACGATTTGCGGGCGGTACCTTATGTAGGTTCCTGGAGCCAGTTAAAACAGAATTTGCCTGGCTATTATGGGGTAGGCATGGCCCTGGATAAGATGGATAAAACTGGCAGATGGGCAGAAGTACAGCAGTTGTATAAAAATTCTATTTTCTTCCGCACCTTACTGGGAAATTGCGAAATGGCTATGAGTAAATGCTTTTTCCCGCTTACTGCTTTTTTATCGGAGCATCCCAAATATGGTAACGTATGGAACATGATTTTCGATGAATTTGAGTGCACCAAGAAGCATGTACTGCGCCTCACTGGTTCTGCCAAATTAATGGATGACAAACCAGTAGAGCAACTTTCCATACGCATGCGCCAACGCATAGAATTACCGCTGCTTACTATTCAACAATTTGCCCTTACCAAAATACGCGAGATGGAAGAGCAAGCTGCTGAAACACAGAGTAAAAAGAATTATGAAAGTCTGGTAATCCGGTGTTCGTTTGGAATTATTAACGCGGAAAGAAATTCTGCGTAATAATGCCACGAAAAAGCCTGAATGTGGCGTAAATTTCAATAAAAACGGAGAAACTGTTTATTATCCGTCATGCTACAAAACCGCAGAATGTTTGTAAAAGCTATTGCTAACCTGGCTGTAGCTTCTTTTATTGGCAGCCATCCAGCGGTTGCTGCAAAAGCGGCAAAACCGCTGGCTATCGCCTGTAACCAGTATCCCTGGTTCACTTTTTTGCAGCGGCAAGGAAGAAACTGGTCTGCTGATCTGGATAACTCGCTGAGGGAATTTACGCAATCCGGTTTAACGGGATATGAACCCATTATTGAAGCAGCTAAAGACATATCCCTACTAGCACCCCTGCTGAAAAAATACAATTTGCAGATGCGGTCTCTGTATGTAAACAGCGTATTGCACAAACCGGAGGAGATAGAAAAAAGTATATATTCGGTTGTAGCTATTGCCGAAGCCGCAACAGCTGTAGGCACACAGATAATTGTTACCAATCCAAGTCCGATCCGCTGGGGTGGCCCGGAAGATAAAGATGACAAACAACTGGAACTTCAGGCAGCTGCTTTGGGTAAACTGGGGAAAGAACTTCGGAAAAGAGATATCCTATTAGCCTATCACACGCATGACCCGGAAATGCGGAATGCTGCCAGGGAGTTTCATCATATGATGCTTCATACCGATCCGAAGGATGTCTCGCTTTGCCTGGATGCCCACTGGATTTACCGTGGTTCAGGGAATTCGCAAGTAGCCTTGTTTGATATTGTACGTTTGTATGGCAAGCGGATTAGTGAACTGCATTTGCGCCAGTCGAAAGCAGGCATTTGGACGGAAGTGTTTGGTGAGGGAGACATAGACTACAAACGATTGGTAAAAGCGCTGCAAACGCTAAAGGTCCGCCCACATGTAGTGCTGGAGCAAGCCGTGGAGAAAGGCTCACCCAACACCTTAACGGCTATTGAGGCTCACCGGCAAAGTTTGACGTATGCCAATGATTTATTTGCCGGTTTTGCCAACTAAAAATTGCCTACAGCAGTTCACCCAGCTCCAGCCATCGGTCTGATTTGTTGGAGAGCTTACGGTCTATCTCTTCTATTTCCAGAGCCCATGCCGTAAGTTCCTGGTGACTAGCCATACTGCTGGCTAATTTCTCTACCAGGCCTCGTTTCTGATGTTCCAGGGCTTCTATCTCTTTTTCCAGTTGCTCATATTCCTGTTTTTCCTTGAAAGATATTTTCTTTTTAGCTGAAAAGGTGTCTTGTTTAGCAGCTGGCTGGGTTTGCACAGGCGTTTTACTGGCCGATTCAATTTTGCGTTGCTTTTCTTCTTCTTCCAGCCACTCCCGGTAGTCGGTATAGTTTCCGGGAAAGTCACGTATTTTTCCCTCACCTTCAAACACGAACAGATGGTCTACCAGTTGGTCCATGAAGTAGCGGTCGTGGGTAACGATGAGCAGGCTGCCGGGGAAATTTTGCAGAAAGTCTTCCAGAATATTCAGTGTTACCAGATCCAGGTCATTGGTTGGTTCATCCAGAATCAGGAAATTAGGGTTTTTAATGAGTACTTTCAGCAGTTGCAAACGCCTTTTTTCTCCACCACTTAGCTTAGATATAAAGCTATATTGCATGGCTCCGCTAAACTGGAAATATTGCAGAAACTGCGAAGCTGTTACTGTTTGTCCATTTGCCATGGTTACTACTTCCGCTATTTCCAGAACCACATCTATCACCCGTTGATCATCCTGGAAACTAAGCTCATCCTGCGTATAATACCCGAAGGAAGTAGTTTCACCACGGTCTATTTTACCGGAGTCCGGCTGTAATTTGCCGGTAAGCATATTCAGGAATGTAGTTTTCCCAACCCCGTTTCTTCCTATAATGCCTATTTTGTCTAGCTTCTTAAATACGTAGGAAAAGTCTTTTATCAGTACCTGGTCTCCGAATTGTTTATTTACTTTTTCCAGTTCCATAATTTTGCTTCCCTGGCGGGTAGTTTTTACACTCAGTTCCAGAGCGTTGCTCGTATTCTGCCGGCTAGCTTTGTCTTTGAGCTCGTAAAAAGCATCTATCCTGGATTTAGACTTAGTACCTCTGGCTTTGGGTTGCCGCCGCATCCATTCCAGTTCTTTACGCATCAGGTTTTTGGCTTTTTCTGTTTCGGCTTCCTGGGCAAGTTCCCGTTCGGCTTTTTTCTCCAGAAAATAGCTGTAATTGCCTTTGTAGCGGAAAAATTGCCCCTGATTGATTTCGATAATCTCATTGGCTACCCTATCCAGGAAATAACGGTCGTGGGTAACTAAGAGTAGCGTTTGCTGCTGGGTAGCAATAAGGTTTTCCAGCCATTCAATGGTTTGCAGATCCAGATGGTTGGTGGGTTCATCCATAATAAGCAGGTCGGGTTGCTCGATCAGCACACGGGCCATGGCTACCCGCTTGCGTTGCCCGCCAGAGAGTTGCTTTACCGGCTTATCCAGATCATGTATCCCCAATTTTCCGAGTATCTGCTTTACTTTGGCTTCGTAATCCCAGGCTTTTAAGGCATCCATCCGCTCGATGCAATGCTCCAGGTTGCCATTTCCATTCAATGCTTCTTCATAAGCTTTTACGGCTGATAAAGTTGGATTGTCAGAAGCAAACAGGGTATCGAGAATGGTACTTTCTTCATCAAATTGAGGGTGCTGTCCCAGATACCCAACGGTGATATCTTTCCGGACACTCACTTTGCCTTCGTCTGGAGGTAGTTTGCCAGCCAGAATATTCAGCAAGGTACTTTTGCCTGCTCCATTGGCTCCCACTAAAGCAATTTTTTCACCCTTGCTAATACCCACAGACTCATTCTTAAACAGCCATTTGTCGCTGAAACTTTTGGAGATAAACTCAGCAGATAGATAATTCATGGGGCAAAGGTAGCAAATTATAGGCTAAGAAGCAGAAGCATAGCCCGGATGTTAAATGGATTTATCTAAGGTCAGTAAAAAACAATTTCCAGAACTTGCTGTATGGATAGATACCTTTACTTTTGTAAATAACCAACTAAGCAATAACTCATGAAAAGTGTATGCGTATTTTGCGGCTCCAGTATGGGAAACAGCCCTTTGTATGCCGGGGCTGCTTATGAGCTGGGCAGATTACTGGCAGAAAATAACATCCGGCTGATTTATGGAGGGGCCAAAGTAGGCTTAATGGGGAAAGTAGCCGATGGAGTGTTAAAACAGGGGGGAAAGGTTACGGGTGTGTTGCCTACCTTTTTGGCCGGTAAAGAAATAGCCCATGCCAGCCTTACCGAACTAATTCTGGTGGAATCGATGCATGAACGGAAAATGAAAATGTCGGAGCTGGCAGATGGGTTTATTGCCTTACCCGGTGGCATGGGCACTATGGAAGAGTTATGTGAAATTCTTACCTGGTCGCAGCTGGGCTTGCACGGTAAACCTGCCGGGGTATTAAATGTAAATGGGTATTATGATTTTCTACTGCAACTCTTCCAAAAAATGGTAGAAGAAGGTTTTTTGCGAGAAAAGCATCACCAAATGCTTTTACATGCAGATAAAGCAGAGGTGCTACTAACCCAAATGAATGCATACCAAGCGCCTGCGGTAGAGAAGTGGCTAACAAACAGGGATACATAGCCACAACTAGTAACCATAAACTAGCTATTTTAATAGACTACTAATCAATGAAAGCCTAGCCGATTCTAGCTTGTATTGCTAGACTAATTTGTGTGTAGCTATCTCAAACAGATAGTTAAGTAAGAAATAATTGGTAAAGCTTCCAGAAAGCTGATTCAAATCTCCTTAAAACATAGGCGGCCCGTTAGAAACTGTCTTCTTCAGGAGGCATTCTTAAGCTATATCCATGATAGAAGAAGGCCTTTCTCATAATTTAACCTGCACAGAAAAATAGAGGAGCCTTGGATGTATACAATAGGTTCCTTCCATAAAATAGGTATAGACAAAATAACCGCTTCCCTGTCCAGGTATAGTGATGAATTACTACATATGGTTAACTCAATAGGTTCTATAACTATTATTGTGTTACTTTCTATTTATTTGGAAGAAAACACTAAAAATAAACAATACGCATATAGTATATTTTCGTAAGTTAGACGTACTGCCTTAAATAGACAGGTGCATCTTCCTTGTGTGCCACATTTCGCAAGGAAATTTTTTAGTTTGCGTTGCCTATGAGAAAACTGTTTACTTATTTTCCTTATTTGTTTTTTCTTATGCTGTTTTTGTTTTGGCCAAGCCTGAAAACCTGGGCAAGCAAACCACAAGTATCCTTCAAGCGGTATACTGTTCAAGATGGACTATCCAATAATTATGTAAGGAAAATATTGCAAGATAGTGAAGGTTTTATCTGGGTGGCTACAGAAGATGGCCTCAATAAATTTGATAGTTATACCTTCCAGGTATATAAGCATATTCCGGGAGACAGCACCAGCCTGACGAATCATCCCATTGTAGCATTAGTTGAAGATAACGACCATAACGTATGGGTAGGAACCTGGGGAGGGGGAATCTTCATTTACAACCGGAAATTAGATAATTTCCGGCAGCTCAAACATGTACCTCAGCAAAATACTAGCCTTAGCAGTAACTATATATACGACTTATACAAAGATTCTAAAGGTAGGATCTGGGTGGGTACGAATGGTTATGGCCTAAATCTATGCGACACACAAAAATATACGTTTAAGTCCTATATTCATGATCGACAAGATTCAACCAGCATTAGTCATAACCGGGTAAGCGCCATTACAGAAGATAAGCAAGGAAAACTCTGGATTGGTACAATTGGCGGTGGTGTTAATCAGTTTGATCCTGCTACTGGTATTTTTCAGCGGTATCTGCATGAGAACGGCAATGAGCAAAGTCTCAGCCACAACGATGTATTTAGCATATTATGGGATAGTAAAGACAGGCTATGGGTAGGTACCTGGAATAATGGTTTAAACCTGAAAGAAGGTTCCTCACACGGATTTACCCGTTTTAGTTACTTGCCGTCAGCAAATAATTCTTTAACCAGCAACCAGGTATGGGCACTTGTAGAAGATGGGCATAACCGGGTATGGATCGGGACCGACAAAGGCTTGTGCTTATACAACGAAGCCCAGAAATCCTTTTATACCTATCATCATGATTCTTTTGATCCTAAAAGCCTGGCAGGCAATTCTGTAAAGAGCTTATATGGAGACAAACAGGGACGTTTATGGGTAGGCACAAATAATAATGGCTTGTGCCTGACAGATCCCTATCTAACCCAGATGGGACATTATTATACAAAAATTGGCGGTAATTCTCTTACTCATAATGATGTAAGTGCTTTCTTAGCGAAGCCTTCCGGCCAGGTGTTAATTGGAACCGATGGAGGAGGCCTGAATGTACTGAACCCAGCCAGAGATTCTTTTGTAGCTTACAGGCACGACTATAACAACCCGTTTAGCATTGGCAGCAATAAAATTAAAGCCATGCTGGCAGATCGCAGGCAAGGGATCTGGATAGGATTCTGGGATGGCGGCCTGGATTACTTTGATTCCCAGCAGAAAGTTTTTACCCATTTCCGAAAAGGAAAAGCGCCAGTTGAAGGGCAACTGAATAATGACAATGTAACTTGTCTGGCCCAAGATCAGGATGGCTATGTTTGGCTGGGTACCTTTGGTGGGGGAATCAGCAGATTTGATCCGGTTCAAAAAAAGTTTACGGCTTTCACCCAGAAAGCCAACAACCGGGCAGACATAAGTGATAATTTCGTATGGGCGCTTCTGGTAGATACATTAAACAATGTATGGATTGGGACTTCCAATGGCTATCTGGATGTACTAGATAACAAACGGGAATGGTTTAAGCATATTCCTTTGCAAAAGCCAGGAGAAACCGGTTATGCAGTGCGGGCTTTAGTTGAAGATAATAAAGGACGAATATGGATTGGAACCGGGGGTGGAGGGTTAAAGCTGCTGCAAAAAAAAGATTCAACGTTTAAAACGTTTACAGTAGCGAATGGCCTACCCAGTAATACGATTAATGCGATTGAGGAAGACAACAAGGGATTGCTGTGGCTGGGCACAAACCAGGGAATTGTACGTTTTGATCCGGAAACGGAAAGGTGTCAAATTTTTGGCATCAGCGCCGGTGTTCAGAGCCTGCAATTCAATAGGCAAGCTTCGGGTAAATTGTATTCAGGTGAATTGCTTTTTGGAGGAAATAATGGGTTTAATTTGTTTCATCCCGATAGTTTAAAGCAACTCACGTCACAGGTACCCTTGGTGTGGATAGATTTCCAGATCTTTAATAAACCTGTTCCGATAGGCAAAGACAACTCTCCTTTACAAGCCAGGCTGAATCAGACGCAAGCAATTACGTTAGATTATAAACAATCGGTATTTAGTATTGAATATGCCGCACTAAACTATACTGCCCCGGAAGATATTCAATATGCTTACCGGCTGAAAGGATTTACCGATGAAAGCTGGCAGCAGGCAGGTACTACCCGGAAGGTAACCTATACGAACTTAGCGCCAAAGCGCTATGTCTTTGAGCTTACTACTGTTACAGAAGGTACGATTGCTGTACCATCCCGCACCCTAACAATCATCATAACGCCGCCCTGGTGGCATACCTGGTGGGCGCGCCTTGTTTTTTTGTTGGCTACATCAACCTTATTAACCGTCCTCTATTATTGGCGGATCAGACGTATTAGGGCACAAAACAAAAAGCTGGAAAAAAAGGTAACTCAACGTACCGTAGAATTGCAAAAAGCCAATGAATCTCTCAAAGAAATGAACAGGCTGATTCAAGATCAAAAAGAAGAAATTAAGACGCATGCCCAGGAACTAGAAACAAGGGTAGAACTCCGGACAACAGACCTAAAAAAGACGAATGAGGAGCTGGATAATTTTGTATACCGGGTATCGCATGATATCCGGGCTCCTTTGTCTTCTATTCTAGGTCTGGTCACACTAATTAAACTTGAGCAAGATCCGGCACAACAACAACTGTATTTGCAGATGATTGATAAGAGTATTAATAAGTTAGATGGTTTTGTAAAAGATATATTAGACTACTCCCGGAATTCGCGGATAACCATTAATCAGGAAGAAATCAATTTCCCGGAATTAGTAGATAATGTGCACGCCGAACTCCAATACATGGAGAATGCCCACCAGCTGAAACTGCTAACAGATTTTAAGCTTGAGGCTCCTCATTATAATGATGTCAGGCGGTTGCACATCATCCTGCGTAATCTGTTTTCAAACGCCATTAAGTATCAGAATTTGCACGCTGATCAATCATTCCTTCACATACACATACAGACAGATACACATTTTGCTACAATAACTGTAAAAGATAATGGCATAGGTATTGACCCTTGCCAGCAAGAAAAGGTATTTGATATGTTTTACAGAGGCAGCCAGCTCTCCAACAGCTCTGGCCTTGGCTTGTATATTGTAAAAGAAGCTATTGAAAAGCTTAAGGGCTCTATTCACCTGCAATCGGAACTGGGTGTCGGAACTACATTTATTATCAAACTGCCTACTATGCAGCCCAAAGAAGAGTAGAATTCGTATGAGCCGCTTTTATTGCATAAGGAAAACCATACCAGCTAACAAACATTGGATAAACTAACCACAGGTGTTCTACAAATTGCGGCAAAAGTGTAATAAACATGGAAAGCACCTAACCATGCTAAGCAATACTATAGCTACAGCATACGTCAACTTTGCAGGCTAGCAGCTACTGTTTTATATAAAGTACCTTTTTAAAAAAGAGTTTATGAACGGAAAATTATCGGAGCTACAGATGTTTGTTTTTTGAAAAAGTTAGAGAAATGAGCTACTTCCTCAAATCCAAGGCAATAAGCTATCTGAGAAATATTCCAGTCAGTTTGTTTTAAAAGAATTTTTGCCTCCTGTGCTACACGGTTTTTGATAATATCGGTAGTAGTTTTTCCTGTATTTTCTTTTAACACTTTGTTTAAGTGATTGACATGTACAGACAGCCGGTCCGCATAATCTTTAGCGGTACGCAGATGCAACTTCTGGTGTGGCGATTCAATAGGAAACTGGCGCTCCAATAGTTCAATGAACAAAGAAGATACCCTGGCAGAAGCAGTATGAGTAGGGTATAGAGAAGTAACGGGCTGCAGCTTTTGCCCGAAATGGATTAGTTCCAATACATAATTACGCAGCAGGTCATATTTGTAGACATAGTTGGATGTTATTTCCTTATTCATTTTCTTGAAAATGGACAGAATATCTTCTTTGTCTTCCTCTGTTACCTGAAACACCGGATAACCACCTGATCTGAAAATTGGTAAGTCGTCTAACACCACACCGCTTTTGGCAGGGAGTAAAAACTCATCGGTAAAAATACAGAAGTAGCCAGATTGCTTGGTGTCCTCTGGTATCCAATGATAGGGTACTTTAGGTGTAGCAAACAGGAGAGCATTGTTTTCAATAGAAATTACCTTGTCAGCATATTCGGCCCGGTTCCTGCCGCTTATCAGGCTTATTTTATAATACGCACGTCTGTTATAAGGCATAACTGACGTTCCCTTTGCATTCAAATCCTCTATATTGAAAACATTAAAATGCCCAATCTCTTTGCTTAATTCTTGCGGAATAAGTCTGTTTACTTGATTGTAGAATTCCTCTAGTGAAGTAGTTTTCACATCTTTAGCATTTGTATATATCAAAGATACAAAAGTATGTCCGCTTACAATAATGGTGTTCTAGAGCAAGGTAAAATATGAATGTGTGTTCTATTGAATTACTTAATATACACTCATTTCATTACAAAATGCACATACCTTAAAATGGCAAGCGACACTTGCCAGGGGGTGTTAAAACTTAGTAGGCGCTGACGGCAATAAGTCATGATGAAAGGTAGAGAATTTCAATAAACGCTGTAGTAAAATTCCCTACCTTAAAATGAAGACTGAATCTGGTAATGAATACGGGCAGAACATTACCCGATTCAGTTATGTATTAAAGCGCCATGCCACCAGATACTTCAATCCGTTGAGCGTTAATCCATCTGGCATCCTCACTGCACAGGAAGGCTACCACCCCTCCAATATCATCTGGTAATCCGGCACGTCCTAAAGCAGTAATTCCGGCTACAAATTTGTTTAAGTTCTGATTATCTCTCACAGCGCCGCCTCCAAAATCAGTTTCAATAGCACCCGGAGCAACTATATTAACCGTAATACCGCGGGAGCCTAATTCTTTCGCCATGTATTTAGTCAACGTTTCTACAGCTCCTTTCATAGAAGCATACGCTGAGTTTCCTTCTAAAGTAAAGCGGGCTAAGCCGGTAGACAGATTTATGATACGCCCGCCATCCTTAATAAGTGCCAATGCTTTTTGCGTAAGAAAATAAACTCCTTTAAAATGAATATTCATCAATTCATCAAAGGCTTCTTCGGTTGTCTCTGCAAAGGGCACGTGTTTTCCGATACCTGCATTATTTACCAGGAAATCAAATTTATCGGTATGAAAGGTCTCATGTAGGATAATGCTTACCTGGGAAAAAAAAGAATCAAAGGTTTTTACATCGCCCACATTTAATTGCAGGGCCACCGCTTTTTGACCCATCTGCTCAATTTCTGATACAACAGCAAGTGCTTCCTCTTTTTTGCTGTGATAGGTAATAATTAGGTCATTGCCTTTCTTAGCCAAGCTCAGCGCCATATTTTTCCCTAAACCGCGGCTGCCGCCAGTTACAATAGCTATTTTTTTCTTTGTTGTCATATGAAATCAATTTATAGTGAATTTGATGACACAAAGATGGGGTATAGGCAGGATTAACTGTTTGCAAGCATCAATCGACTATTTGCAAAAATCAAATATTCCTTGCCAGGATTATTATGTACAGGAAGTAATACCATAGCTACAAAAGAAGGTGTAAAAAAATAAAAGCCTTGTTATTGACGTTTAGCGGCCAGATAAGCTGAAAGAAGTCATCTGTTCCTTATTAAGGAGCCATTTGAAGCAGATACGTTTTTTCAATCATTGTCCGCTTGTTATCACTGACAGACCTGGTTTCAGTAGAGGTCCAGATAGTAGCTTGAATGAGCTTAGTAGCTTCTTCTTGAGAAAGGGTAATTACTTGATTGTTGGCTTCTAACTTTGCTTTGTAAAATCTATTGGCAGGGGAGAAGTATTTAATTGTTAATTTTTTTACGGCTAACATGGAATCTATAAAATAAAGGGGATATGGGTGAGTATGTAAATAATGTTCTTGAGATTAAAGAAATACACCAATATGCGAATATAGAAGAAGAATCTTTGTTTAAAAACGATATTTCTATAAAAGTTTAATTATGTAATTACTCTCTATAATCTGCTGAAAAACTTCCCTTAACCTGGGGCATACTTAGCGGATTTTAGCTGCTAAACAAATGCAGAAATTCTGTTATAAATAAAATTAAAAAACCAAGTTTCCGGTAGGGAAACTTGGTGTAGTATAGCCTAAATAGGCTATACAAATAGTATGCTACCGTTATTATTTGGTAGTTTTTGTTTTCACGCTGCTAGCGATCAACTTTTTAGCTGGAGCAGCTACTTTAGTTTTTGTTTCTTTCTTAGCAACCACTGCTGTCTGCTTTACAGGTGCAGCTGATTTTTTTACGGCACTTACCGTAGTTTTTTTTGCAGCACTCACTGTTTTGTTTACTGTTGTAGCACTTTTGGGTGTAGTTGCTACTTTAGCAGTAATTACTGGCTTGGAAGATACTTGCTTGGCAGAAGCAGTAGTTTTCTTTGCAGGAGTAGTAGATTTTGCAGAGGTAACTGATTTTGCAGGAGTAGCTTTTTTCGCTGCAACTACTTTTGGCGCAGATACTCCTTTTACCGGAGTTGCTTTGGCTGTAGTAGATTTTTTAGGAGCCGCCTTTTTTGGTGTTGGCGTCTTCGCAGAAGCTGTTGTTTTGCTTACAGTTGATACACTTTTGTGAGCCGTAGCCTTTTTAGCCGGAGCTGTTGTTTTGCTTGTTGTTGTCTTAGCAGTTGCCATGTTTTTTTACCTGTTTCTTAATTAGTGTTTATGTTAACTGATGCTTGATACACTAAGCGAACAAAAGGGTAAACAGCCTGAGTACTATAACTTTGGCAGAAAAAACACATCTGTTGAATGTAAATATTGGTAGATAAACAACTGAAAAATAGCTTATTAAACAGCTGTCTGCTATTTAATAAAGGATAGTTTCTGCCACTAATAGGCTCAAAAAGCCTGCAAATGGCCTTTTTATGCGTGTCTTACCTATACATCCTTTTTTGACAAGCTATTATCGTTAAATTGTTTTCTGTAGATAAGCGAATAATATCTTACATTTTACTCTTCTTTTTACTACAACAAAATAGGCTTTTTTATGCCTGCGCGTAATAAAATAAGGTAGCCTTTTTGTCTCCTATACCTTTCTTTTCATACTTTGTAAGGAATAAACTGTCTATTTTGCCAGCTAAGCCTGCTCTCTTAGGCCAAAACAAATTCCTCAGGCTTACTTACCAGTTTAAGGTATCTGTCAACTTGCTAACAATCATTCCAGAACGCTGATGCCTTCTGTTATAACCATTCATTTGTTTTGAATTCTAACAGATTCTGAATACTGGAAGAAAGACGCAATTTAGGTCCGCACCGGGCACCTTACTTGTATCAGTTTGAGAAAGAAACCTATGAGGAGCCTTTAAAAGAGGAAACAGTTAATACGTATTAGCAGAAATACTTAGTAGAATATTGTTTACAGGGATATAATAGAGAAGCGGCAACCAGCAAGTGAGGCACATATGCTTATATTTGGTAAACCAGAGAAAATTTGCAAATTGTCCTGCAAAAGAAATAGCATTTCCGGGCTTTACCTTCTACTAAACCTTGCGTTTTATGAAAAATACTGTTGTGCAGATCGGGCTGCTGCTGCTTTGTTTCTATGCAACCACCGAAAGCCTGAGCCAGGGCAAAACCCGAAAAGCCGTATTTATCTTGGTAGATGGCATCCCGGCAGATGTGGTAGAAAAGGTGCACACCCCGTCGCTGGACAGCCTTTCGAAAGCTGGCCGCTATATGCGGGCCTACGTAGGGGGAGAAAAAGGAGGCTATTCCCAAAGTCCCACCATCTCAGCCGTGGGCTATAATAGCCTGCTCACTGGCACCTGGGCGAACAAGCACAACGTCTGGGATAATGATATTAAGGAACCCAACTATCACTATCCTACTATCTTCCGCTTGTTTAAAAACCAGTATCCAGAGAAGAAAATTGCCATTTTCTCCAGCTGGCTTGACAACCGCACTAAACTAGTAGGGGAGAGCTTAGCTGCAACAGGCAACCTTCGCTTCGATTACCATGCCGATGACTACGAACTGGATACGCTTCAGTTTCCTCATGACAAAGGCCGGGATTTTATGAGTAAGATTGATAATCGGGTAGTAGCCGAAGCAGCCAGCCATATACGCGAGCAGGCACCGGATCTTTCCTGGGTATACCTGGAATATACCGACGATATGGGACATATGTACGGAGACAGCGATAAGTTTTACAAGGCGGTTCAACAGATGGATGCCCAGATCGGAAAGATTGCCCAAGCCGTTAGTTACCGCCAAAAGAACCATAATGAAGAGTGGCTCATTTTTATCACTACTGACCATGGCCGCGATGAGCAGACCGGTAAATCGCATGGCGGGCAAAGCGCAAGGCAACGCAGCACCTGGCTTGTAACCAATCATTCCCAGCTAAATAATTATGCCGGTTACTACACCCCGGCTATTGTTGATATTATGCCCACCATAGCCCACTTTCTTGACCTGACTTTACCTGTAGAAATAAGCCGCGAACTGGATGGCGTACCGCTGGCAGGTAAGGTCTCTTTGGCAGAAGTAAAAGTAAATTACTTTCAGAACCAGTTAGATATAGCCTGGAAGGCCCTGGAGCCAACCGGAAACGTGAAAATATGGGTTGCTACGACAAATGCATTCAAAACGGGCGGGAAAGATACCTATCACCTGCTTGCTGAAGTACCCCTGCAAAAGGAATATGCCACTATTTCTACACAAAAGCTGCCTGCTTCTTTTTATAAAATTGTGCTGGAAGCCCCGTTCAGTAGTAAAAATGTATGGCTGTTGCTTAAGCAAAAACAAGAGTAAGCCTGCTTGCAAGTATGAATAGTTTAGCGGGTTATACGCTGAACAGCCTCTACAGGCAGAAAAAAGGGAAAGAACTACTGTCTTAATTATTTCCTAGCCTGCTAAGTAGATGGAGAATTTACAGTAATTTCTTCACTTTTTTGTAAAGCTTATCCCTGAAAAGTTAGTCGTATATTCATGCAGCGGTAACAATCTGCTAATGTTGCCTGTATAGGTTTGCTAATCGAATCTCTTTATAGTTCGTTTTGGTTAAAAAATAAAAGGTAACACAAAAAAAGGGCATCCAGTGTCCTTTCTTTGTTTATGGCTATGGGTATATATTTTTGCTCAACTGATTTATGTCGCATGGCTAATGGGCAAGGTAACTGTAAGCAACGTTCCTTTGTTAGGCGTAGAGTCAATATCCATGGTTCCTCCCAGGAGTTTTACCCGGTTCTGAATCGTTTTTAGGCCGATGCCTTTTTTTTGCAAAGCACCTTCCTCAAGGCCCTTTCCATTGTCTTGCGCCTCCAGTACCAGCTGTCCGCCTTCCATAAACATTTCTAACCGTGCTCTGGTGGCCTGGGAATGTCTGACAATATTATTTATTAACTCTTGAGCAATGCGGTAAATAGCCAGTTCCAGAGGTTTGTTAAGGGATTGTTCAAAGCCATGGCAAGTGATATTGATGCCTGTATGGGAAAAACGGCTACAAAAATCATTAATTGCTTCGGCCAGGCCAAACTGCTCCAGCAGAACGGGCACCAATTCATGAGAAGCCTGCCGCAAAGACCGGATAGCTTCCTTTAGTAGTTCTTCTGTTTGCTTTTTTGCTTTTCTTAATTCTTCCGTGGATAGGGGCGTTTCGGAGAGTTTAATCTGTTGCAAACTTAGCTGGGCAGCATAGAGAATCTGGCCTATACCATTGTGCAAACTTTCGGCTATGCGTTTTCTTTCTTCTTCCTGTGCCTGCAAGATGGCATTCAGTAGTTCTTGCTGGCTTTTTAGCTTTAATGAAATACGTTCTTGCTCTATTTTTATACGGTCGGTTACATCATGAACTATGCAAAGTCCCCCGGTAATTACCTGATTGGTTGTATAAAATTCCTGTTCGTATAAAGGAACAGTAGATATTTCATAAAACCCGTTCCGGATGCCGAAAGGGTGATTATGCAAGATGGATGTTTCGCCCTGTAAGGCTTTTTGAATGGCTTGTCCTTCTGCGTTTACCTGGTAATTAGGAAATAAGTCCACTATCCGCCTGCCTGTTACCTCAGCCTTGTGTTTACCGGTAAGGGTTTCCATGGTTTTGTTCCAGGAGGTAATCTTACCCTCCGTATCAAAGGCAACAATGCCGTCTATACTGTTTTCCAGCAAACTTTCAGAGAAAGCTTTTTCGCGGTGTACTTTATTTTCTGCTTCTTTCTGGGCAGTTAGATCAA
This sequence comes from Rhodocytophaga aerolata, assembly GCF_030503435.1. Classification (GTDB taxonomy): domain Bacteria; phylum Bacteroidota; class Bacteroidia; order Cytophagales; family 172606-1; genus Rhodocytophaga; species Rhodocytophaga aerolata. Next base: position 485,350 of record NZ_JAUKPO010000001.1, on the reverse strand, counting down.
CCATAGCCAGCAAACACTGATGAGGGTGTCCTTTGTCATGAAGGCTCTGCGCTTCCATATGAACCGAAAGAAGGTTTCCGGTTTTGTTGCGGATATGGAACTGGCTTACTTGTTTAGTACCGTTGGTAAATATTTTATTGATAAACTCATAAAAAGCGGAGGCCTGCGAGGGGGGCAGTAAGCTGCGCAGGGGCTTTTTGACAAGTGATTTGGTTGGGTAACCAGTTAAATGGCTGGCTGCTATATTAGCTTGTACGATTGCCCCATATTTATCCAGCGTAAAATAGGCAACCGGTGCAAACTGATATAGGCTTGCATAATCATTCAGCGATTTTTCAATGGTTACCCTGGACTCTAACAGTTCTTCATTTTGCATCTCTAGTTCTACCTGGCGCACATGCAATTCCTGCATAAGCTCTTGCAGCGTGGCAGGATCTACTGTATGTAAAGGAATATCCATCCGCTGCTGTTCAAGTAGTTTTTCGGCCTTGGAACGAAGTGCCTCAATCCGGTTTATTTTTTCTTCCTCTCTGTTCTTCATTTTGTCTGCTAACAGCTAACTATTCAACATCTCTGTATCATACATTACCTGGTTCTATTCTTATATATACGGTTTTTACTGTACCAGGAAGAGGCTTGGTTGCCTGTTTTATTCTGGTCTTCCGGCAGTTTCCGTACGGTGGCTAGGTTTATTGCTTGCTTGTGATATCTTCAATGGTGAGCAGGAGCAGATGGTCCTGCTGGTGGCCTAATCTGTTTACTATATGCCTGCCGTGAAGTTTCATCCGCTTAAAACCTATTTTAGGAAAGTGCTTCTCTACAATAAAATCATTAAAGTCTTCTTGTTGGTCTTGTTCTATTACCTTATCTAATAACTGTTTCAGGCCATCAATGTTCCATTCTCCGTTGCCCAGCTCAAAAAGTATTCTTCCTTTGGTGTTTTCCTCAGTTACTCTGAAGATTTTGCGGAAAGCCCGGCTGAGTGCAATTACCCGTTTTTGCCCGTCGAGTACCAGCATGGGGTCGCGTATAGAGTCAACAATGTTTTCCATCAGCAGTAAACTTTCTTGTTGCTTCTGCTGAGATACTTTGCTGGAGGTAATATCCACAAAATTGATTACGGCTCCATAAATGTAATTGTCGGTGGTCCGGTAGGGTAGAATACGGACCGAGTAATACTTGCCATCGTCTGATTGTATCTCCTTTTCTGTGGGTATTAAGCAGTTAATTACCTCTTGCAAATCTTTTATCAGCGTGTTGTACTGAAGCGTAGAGCGGATATGGACTAGAGGTCGGCCTATATCTGTTGCAATCAGGTTCATTACCTGGGAAGCCGCTGGCGTAAAACGCCGGATATGCAGGCTGGTATCTACAAAAATAGTGGCAATATGAGAGCTGTTCAGCAGGTTTACTATATCGTTGTTAATTTCTGTCAGTTGATCGGTTTTTTCCCGCAATTCGGTATTTACCGTCATTAGCTCTTCATTCATAGACTGAAGCTCTTCCCTGGCAGAAATAGCCTCCTCATTGGTAGACTGTAATTCTTCGTTGGTAGATTGCAGCTCTTCATTGGCCGATTTAATTTCTTCTACTGTTACATCCCTTTCTTCCCGGATCTGCTGCAGTTGTTCCCGTAAAAGCTTAATTTCTTCTTCCTTCTCTTCTAAGTCTTGTTTGGTAAGGGCAGAAAGGGACGTAGTTTTCGGACGTTTTGCAGGCAAGGGCAACTCTTCAAATACGACTAGTAACAAACCTTTGATTTCTTCCGGATTCTTTAGGTATTTAACGGTAAGTTTAAGCACCGCTCCTTTGCCATTGGCTTTGATCTTGGTCTGGCTTACGACCACTTCTTGTTTGGTAATGGCTTGCTTTACCGCATTACGTAAATCGAAGGCTAGTTTTTCCGTAGCCATCGAAAAAATATTCACTTCTACCTCGCCGGGCATCAGTTCCAGATAGGGAGATATACGTCCGTTAATATATATAATATCCCCTTTATCGTTAATTAACACAGCCGCCGGTGTATGCTCTCTTAACAAGACTCTCTTCACATATTCCCCTACTGCTATGGGCAGTTCTCTTTCTGCAGGGGCATCCTTCGGAGTAACATGCGTAAAATTTTTCCCCGGAAAATCTGTAATATCCGCCAAGGCTGAGGTATTGAGCCGGCGCTTATATAGTTTCCATTTCAGGTCTACCGAGTCAAATAAAGTCTCTGAGCCCTGTATGTTTTCGGAAGGACCTAAAAACAGCACGCCCTCTGGATTAAGGGCAAAATGGAAGATGGGCAGGAGTTTTTTCTGTAACTCAGGATTAAAGTAAATAAATACATTCCGGCAGCAGAGCAGATCGAGCTTGGTAAAAATAGGATCGCTTACCAGGTTATGTTGGGCAAATACGATCATTTCTCTGATTTCCTGGTTAATCTGGTAGAGATTTCCCTGCTTAACAAAGTAGCGATGTAAACGTTCCGGGCTTATATCTGCTGCAATGTTGGAATAATAGACCCCTTTGCGGGCTTTTTCAATGGCTTCGTGGGCTAAATCTGTCGCATAGAATTGTATTTTCAAAAACTGCTTAGCCTTGCTTCTTTCCACAAATTCTTTAATAATAATTGCCAGTGAGTAGGCTTCTTCTCCGGTGGAGCACCCGGCCACCCAGATCCGCAGAGGCTTATCCTTACTTTTGTTTTTAAGCAGGTTGGGCAGAATCTTGTCTTCCAGCAGCTTAAATGCCGGATAATCGCGGAAGAATTTTGTTACCCCAATCAACATATCTTGCAGAAGCAGGTCTATTTCTCCAGGGTTGTTGTGCAGAAACTCCACATATTCTTCCATGCTAGTAAGCTGGTGTGTATGCAGGCGGCGCTCCAGGCGGCGGAATATGGTATTGGGTTTATACAATGAAAAATCGTGGCCGGTATGGCTACGTAGGAGCTGAAGCACTTTTTGTAATGTATTGACTACCTTCGCATTGTCGAAGGCATTCTTTTTCTGCATATGTTGATACGGTTTTTTAATAAATTCCAGTAATTTTTCTGCCATTTGTTTAGGGGCAAGCACATAGTCAGCGGAGTTAGTATCTATTACGCTACGGGGCATACTATCGTAGGAGGCAGTTTTGGGGTCCTGGGCAATTACCAGGCCTAAGCCCTTTTTAATAAACCGGGCGCCTAGTTCCCCATCAGAGCCCATGCCTGAGAAAATAATGCCTGCTGCTTTTTCACCCCAATCCGCTGCCAGGCTCTGGAAAAAGGTATCAATGGGCATTCGCAGGCCCCGCGGACGGGTAGGCTTAAAGAGCAGTAGCCGGCCATTGAAAATCACCATCTCTGTATTTTCAGGAATTACGTAGATATGGTTTGGCTCTACTTGCAGGCCATCTGCCACCGCCACTACCGGTATTGGAGTATTCCGTTGAAGAAGTTCAGGCAACATACTCTTCATGGTTGGGTCCAGGTGTTGCACCAGCACGAAAGCCATGCCGGTATCGGAAGGAATAGTTGAGAAAAATTCTTTAAATGAATCCAACGCGCCAGCTGAACCACCAATACCTACAATAGGGAATGCTCTGTTTTTTAGCTGCTGTACATCTACCTGCCATTCCTCCAGGAATTCCTCTTTGGTAAGTTTGTTGTTGTCTAGGGGTTTGCCATTGACCATGGGTAAACAAATTTGAAAAGTATCGGTATACAGTTCTGATTAGGTGTACTTAAAAAAAGAAAATACGTATGTGTGCATACGCGTGAAAATGAAGATAAATATAGATATACTCACTAGATACAGGCAAGTATATTTACTTTTGCTAGTTGTGAATTTGATTATGCTCCAAGTTTCTATCTTCTTTCGTTTGCATTAAGCTAAGTTGATAGCAAAAATTTGAAATGTATATGGTGGTTTATACGGAATTTGTTTTAAATAAAAGGGTATTGTTTGTTATTTATACTATTTTTAGCTTCATTTAACAGTATAAGTACGTAGGTATTTATTTTGAAAGTGCCTCTTTCATATCTCTATCTATATATTAGCTATACCTGATATGAGCTTTCATAGGGAGAAAAGGACAAATGTATTTTGTATAGCTTGGGTATTTTAAGCTTCCCAAGGCACTTTATTAAACAAGCCATCGGCAAGAGGTCATAGGAAACACGTAGTATTTTAGTATTTATTTGTAAGCCACTTCTTTTCCGGAAGTAAAACAGCAATTTTATAAATTAGGTGATTCCTATGAAAAATGTAACGACAATTTTGATTGTAGATGATGATGAAGCAAGTAGCTATTTAATAAAAGATACCCTTCAAGAGTTAGCCATTACTGATAAGGTAAAAACGGTGTATAATGGCAAGCAGGCATTAGATTATTTAGAGGCTACTTTGGGTACTACCCAGGCAGATGAATCAGAGCAGGGTACTACCTTAATTCTGCTTGACTTAAATATGCCTGTGATGAACGGCTTTGAATTTTTAGATGAATTTACAGCTAATTATGAGTCCATTTTAAATAAAGTTTCTATTTGCATTCTTACTTCCTCGGTTTCTTCCAAAGATATTTCCAGAGCAGGCAGATACAGTATAGCCGGTTTTATTACCAAGCCATTAACGGTAGATAACCTATTACCCATTTTAGAGAAAGAAAGATAAGATATTAGATAGCAATTCATCTTTTGATTGTTTCGCAGGATCTATCATACTAACAACTGTTTCTATCCGGGGAGTACCTCGCATACGGACCGTGCTGTATCGGCAATTTCGTTCACAACGAGCTACTTCCTTTGCTTATATGAAGCAAATAGTAGCGTAGGTACATTCTTCTCATGCGCTGCTCTATACTTAGCTCCTCTACTCTGCCCGCCAGGTAATCTTTTCAACCGGAAAACAAAAGCGGAATAAGGCAGTTATATCCGTAACGTAGATTTTTACACACAGGCCTTTAGAAAAATACATATCTGTATGTAAAACCATTTGAACCAGCTATACTTATTTTACAATGAACTTATCTATTCAAGGCCGCACGGCTGTAATTACCGGTGGCGATTCAGGAATTGGCTTGGCAACAGCCAAGGTATTAGCCAGCGAAGGAGCTACCATTATTTTAACAGATAAAACACAAGAACCGCTAGATAAAGCCCTTCAAGAACTACAAAAATACACCAGGCAAAACAGCAGCATAGTAGCTATCCGGGCAGATATCACTAATAATCAGGAAGTACAGCAACTAGCCGGCGAGGTTAAGAAAAAATACGGTGGGGCTGATATTCTGGTAAATTGTGCGGGTGCCAGAGGCGCAGCAGGTAACTTTCTTACATTGAGTGACCAAGACTGGTACGATACCATTGATATAGATCTGATGGGGGCAGTACGGGTATGCCGGGCATTTATTCCTCAGATGCAGGCAAAAAAGTGGGGCCGTATTGTGTTAATTGCTTCAGAAAATGCTTTCCAGCCCTATGAAGAAGAAAGCCCATATAATGCTTGTAAGGCAGGCATTATCAATCTGGCTAAATGCCTTTCCAGAGCCTATGCCAAAGAGGGCGTACTCATTAATACTGTTTCGCCAGCCTTTATTGCCACTCCCATGACGGATGCCATGATGGAAGAACTGGCCCAGCAACGGGGTACAACGGTAGAAGAAGCAGTGGAGTGGTTTCTGCAAAATAAACGTCCTCACATTGAGGTACACAGGCGTGGAAACGTGGAAGAAGTAGCGGCTGTTATTGCCTTCTTATGCTCCGGGCTGTCCAGTTACGTTAACGGCAGTAATTACCGGGTAGATGGCGGCAGTGTAGAATCAGCTTTCGGTTAGGCTTCCAATCGTATGGCTGGTATGTAGGGAATGCACATGTTAACGCACCTGGCCATCTGTTGAATGGAGGGTTTGTAGGCAGGCACTTTCTACCGGATACAGGTAAGCAGCTAAGTACCTATGAGCTAAAAAAATTAGAATCAGACTGTATAGAGAGCATTTTTGGGTATGTTCGCAAGCAGGCAGCCTGCACTAAATGCTTTTCCATCACAAATGTATGATTCCCGGTAAAGGTATATAGCAGGTTCCGCATTTTCCTGTTACTTTTGCTGTCTCATTTTTTAGTCCCATTAAGATTATCTAGTACCATGAATCCTGTTCATAGCCGCTCTACAAGGAACACACTGGTTTGCCCGGTTTGTAAAAAAGAATTTTATGCCTGCCGTTCCGACAAAAAAACGTGTTCTAGCCGCTGTAAACACAAGCTTCATTTACAAACCCAGCAAATGGAGGCAGCCCGGAAAATGACCCAAGAAATTAAAGATTTATACCAGAGTTACCGGCTTAAAGAGCAAACAAAAAGTCAACAGGTTATTTTTTAACTACTCGCTGGAAACAGAAGGTAGCTTTCTTTTGTATAGCCGTTGGCTGGAGTAGCTGTACTGGAAGTTCTCAGAGGAGATTCCATTTAGCCACCCCTATTTAAGATAGTCGGGTGTCTTGCTATTCTTCAGAAATTACTCTCTTGGCAAGCTATATCAGCTGTTGTAAATACTAATCTCTTTTTTCATCGGCAACGGATGAAAAACAGGTTTGTTGTTCAGGTTTGGGATGATCACTTCAAAAGTAGTGGCCTCCGTTAGTTCACTGCAATACCGGATACTCCCCTGCACCCTGGAAACAGCTGCTTTGGCTATATAAAGACCTAGGCCTGAACCCTGAGACCGGGAAGAGACTTTGGAAAATAAGGTAAATAACTTAGAGACATATTCTTTCTCAATACCAATTCCGTTATCGCTGATCATAAATCGTACAGCATTTCCATACCTTTCTGCTTTTAGCCATACACTGGGCGGGTTATCTACCGTTAGCGAACGGTAGTGAATGGAGTTCTGCAGCAGGTTTTCTAGCACTGTTTTTACTAAATCCGGATCAGAATACAGGTTTAACTCAGGTTCTGACTCTATATAAAATTGCATAGCTGCATACCCGTCCGTAGTGGCAACAGCGGCTATGGCATCTGAAATGAGCTGAGTAGGTTGTAACAAAGTGCTATGTATTTCAGCATGTTTTACATGGTTTACCTTTAGAAGCCGATGCAACAACGCATCCATCCGGGTGGCATTTTTTGCCAGTAAGTTGAAATAGGTAAGGGCCGTTTTTTCTTTAACATCAATGAAAGCTATGTTACAAAGACCAAGTATTGTTGCCAGCGGTCCGCGTAGATCATGCGAAGATTTATAGACGAGGATATCCATTTCTTCCGTTGCCTGCAATAAATGCGTGTATGCCTCCATCAATGCCATTGTTTTCTCCTTTACCTTCTCCTCCAATTCTATCTTGTCCAGCTCTAGCAACTGATTCTGATCTTCAATAACTTTGTTTGCCTCTTTTAACAGCTTGTTTTGCTGCTCAATTTTATTTTTCTGATACCCGATAGCTTCGTTTTGTGTCCGCAGAATAAGATTTGCTTTTTTCTTCAAGGTAATCCGGCTGTAGAGTAACCCGCAAACCACTAACAGCAGCAGCAGAATAGCGGCAAAAAAGTATACAATATGGGTGCTTTCAGTAATTTTCAGCGATTGTATTTCCTTCTCTTTTTTCAACAATTCTATCTCTTGTTCTTTCTCAAAGGTTTGATACTGAATTTGTAAGTCAGCTATGTTTTCCATGGTTTCGTCACTTAACAGCTCATTGTGTAAAACCAGAAACTGATCATAACAATAAAGGGCTTGCTTTAAGTTACCCTGGGCTTTATAGATGGCAGCTAAACTTTTATAACTTTCCTGCAAAGCAGGCTTAAAATTCAGTTCTTTAGCTAAGGTAAGGGCCTGCGTACAACTTTCAATTGCCTTTGCATACTCGCCGGTTTGCGTGTATATTTTACCTATATAGATCAGCAAATACGCTTTTTCAGCAAAATTTTCTGTTTTCTCTTGTAAAGTTACTGCCTGGGTATATTCTTCCAGAGCTTGCGTATACTTTTTTTCCTGGAAGTAAACCTGTCCCATACTCGCCCGTGCATACCCGATACCTACCGTATCTTGCAACTCCTGCATTAAGGTAAGCGAACGCAAAAAGTGTTGCATTCCTTGTTGAAGCTGATTCTGATTGAAGTGTAAAAATCCCAGTCGCCTGTGCGAAATGGCTATTCCCAGGGGATGAGAGAGGTTCTTGAAAATGGAAAACGATTCGGTAAGATAGGTTTCTGCCTGCTTGTATTGCCCCAGGCTGGTATATAAGTTAGCTATACTGCCAAACGCATGTGCTTTTGCGGTGGTATTTTCTTGAGGAGGATGTACCCGGATAGATTCTAAAAAATAATACAGGGCTTTGTTGTAATTCCCCTGCAATTCGTGAAGGCTGCCTAGTTTCCATAAGGCATAGGAAGCTCCTTTGGCATAATTGATTCTGGTTGCCAGGAGATACGCTTCCCTGGCATAGTCTTTTGATTTCTCCGGCGCCTTCCATTGATAAATTCTGGCTAACCGGTTTAATTCATTCACCTGATTTGTATCCGGACGTTGGGTGCCTGTTTTTTGCCCGCTACCCGGTTGGTTCTGTGCTAAGCTAGCTACCGAAATAAACAACAACCCAACCATACATATCACATGCATACGACCAATCTGCAAAGGCTGTATCCTGTTTTGCCACCTGGCCCATACAGGTTGTACCAGTAACATAAGAAAAATCCGGCTGTAGAACTGCTTTATCCACATAAACTATGCAAGTCATAAGAAGCTATTCATTAGTATACCGACAACTCACCATAGCTGGGTAACCTGAAAGTACGTTTCAAGGGCGATAACAGAATTAAATAAGTTACTGCTAATTCAGGTGAAATGCTAAAGATACTATTCTCTCAAGAAGATTTTAAATAGTAACTCTTTAAGTTGCAGGCAAAATTAATAAATGTATAGCAGAATAGCCGTAAAATGTTGGGTAGTAAATTACTAAGGATATATACTTATAGCTAGCGGTAAGTCTGGCATTAGTAAAAGTAAGAGGAACTACGCTAGTGTAACGGCCATCAGCCGCTGCATATACTTAGCTTTTTAACAGAACAGGGCCTATATCTGGCTCTTAATTAAAGCAGAAATTAGCACAATGCAGGAGCAAACGGGGTGACAGAAGGCGAGTAAGATGTGAAGAAGTATACTGGTAGAAAGATGAAACATCAAGTAGCCCTTAGTAAAAATCCTCCATCAACAAGACCGGTTTGTTGATGGAGGCAGATACAGGCACATACTTGCGGAGAGGTATTCAAACTATTCAAATTTTACTTTGCTAATCAGTACGGCAGCTAGCATGCCAAGCAAAGCGACAAAAGCAAATGCCCATTGTAGATTAATTATTTCTGCAAGCATTCCAATTATGGGAGGGCCCAGCAAGAAACCAATATATCCCATAGAGGCTACGGCGGCTAACGCATTAGAAGCCGTACCATTCGTTTGTTTTCCGATAGAGCCATAGATTAGCGGCACAATGGTTGATACGCCGGCACCTGCCAATAGAAAACCCACGGTAGCCGTAGATACATAGGGCAGTACAATAGCCGTAGTCAGCCCGATACCAATGAGCAGGCCATTCACCCGGATTACTTGTTTGGTGCCAAAGCGGGAAGAAAGCCAGTCTCCTACGAAGCGGCCAAAGGCCATTGCGTACATAAAAGCCAGATAGCCTACCGAAGTCAGGTCAACAGGTGCTTTCACTACTTCCATAAAATAAATGCCGCTCCAGTCAAATAAGGTACCCTCACAGACCATTCCGCAAAATACAATGAGGCCAAGCAAGGTTAATCTTCCTTCCGGTAGGGCAAAACTAAACGTAGGTTTGGCTGGTTTTACCTTTTCTTTGAACGGCAGAACATACCTGTACAGGAAGGCAATAGACATGTAAGCAAGAGCGCATATCAGGCTGAAATGAACAAACGGTGACAGATGAAGAGAAACGCAATACATTCCGATAGCAGCTCCTGCAAATCCGGCTAAGCTGTTCAATCCATGCAGAGAAGCCATAATGGAGCGGCCATACCAGGCTTCTACATGTACGGCTTGCGTATTCATGGCAATATTCGATACGTTTCCGGAAAGCCCCAGCAAAAATAACATAGCCATCAATTGCCAGGCTTCGGCGGTTAAGCCAATTAACGGCAAAAAGGATGCATATAGAATGGCAGATACAATAAGTACCTGTCGGCTTCCATACCGGCTAATGAGCCAGCCCGACAGAGGCAGGCTAGTAATTAACCCTATGGGCAAGGCAAAAAGCACCGCGCCTAGTTTTCCATGACTGAGACCTAGTTGGTGCCCGATGGTAGGAATGCGGCTTGCCCAGGAAGAAAAACATAGGCCCTGCAGAAAGAAAAAGGTACCGATGGTTAAGCGGATTACCCTTCGCGGAGAAGGGAATATACTAAGTTTTGATAACATATTCTGTACGAGAAATAGTAAAGGGTGGAGGAACTGATGAAACCGGTAAAGCTGAATGTCCGGGTAATAAGAGGATGAGAAGCTATGGAGATAGCGTTTATCCGTTAGGTGTAGGCCTTTCATACTATTCTACTGGCAGGGCCTTAGAGTATACCGTTTGTAATAGTCTATGCTGTGCCTATTACTTCGTGTACCCGCAAGTAGAACTGAAAGGCTATACTAAGTCTCCTGTACAAATCCCCAGCGCATCTGGGTAGATGCGTTGGCTGGGATTTGCTTTTGTGCCAGCGGCCTGAATATGCAGGCTCCGTTAAAAATCTGGCACACAGGTTTTGTACAGCCCCAGGTACTTCCAGGGCTGATAACGCCTGTATCAGGTTTTAAATGATGTATTTGTTGGAGTACCTCTGTGAAAGGTGAGATACTTTTGTTGAAATGAGATTAGTCGGTGAATGAAACTGAAAATGCAGAAAGCCTGTAGACTAGGACTTGTTCTTTGTTTTGAACAAATGGTCGAGTGACTTATAGGTTAGGGCATCCAGGGCACCAACGGACACAATGATAAAAAGGATACTGAATATGGCTTCCATAAAATTAAGAGCTTAGTTTATTGAATTAAATTATTGAATGAAACAGATTTTCGGTAATCAGATAATTTCAGCTTTGCATGCTCCATATCTGCTGATCACCTCGAAAGAAATATTTGGTAGATGAGGCCATTTTAAGTCGTAAAGGCGGCTAAAGTGGCCATTGTACATAATTTTCTCACTATAGAGCAGGGTGTTTGTCTCCCCATAAATGTTGATTGCCAACGGTTCTTTTTTCTGCCGGCCTCCTTCAATGATCAACTCATAGCAGTTTTCTTCCAGAGGCTTAACAATGGCTTTAAAAGGGACAGTTCTTGCGCTTTTCGTAGCTGAATTGACTGGTAGCATGTATAATACCTGTGCTGTTCCGGAAAAAGAGTATCTGGGCAAGGAAGAGCCTTCTGGACTTATGATATCAACCAATACCTGTTGCCCATCTTGGTTAACCGTTACCAGTTTTGCAAGGCTGCTATGTAACATATGGTACACTGCCCGTAGTACTTTATGTAGCGTATGTTTAACCCATTGCAGCGGTGCTGGTTGTGTGTCAGATTTTCCAGAAAGACTATGTAAGGTCTTTGGTTCAGCATTGGTAAAGTATGGAGTATCTATAGGTTGATTTATTTTAGTTGCGTTCATAGGTTTAGGTAGTTGGTTCAATTGGTGGATACAACGAGCATCCTAGTAATTACCCCCTCTTATTAGAAATATTTAATTTGTTAATTAATTAGTTAGTTATACTGAAATTGAATTAATTATAAACAAAGTTACCTCTTCACACGGTACAATCCCACTATTGGTTCGGTGAAAAATATAACTATATCAAGGTTATTGCTAATGGATTAGGACGGTTTTAGTCAATAAAATTAACTTCAGGACGGATAATTGCTAAATCTGATTAGTAATATTTAAACTTTGTGTTATTTATATATTGCAATTATGGCTTAGAAAAATATAAGAAGTTAGATAGGTTTTTGTACTATTATAATATTATATACGTATTGTTTTAAGTTGTTGCTAAAAATGATGAGATTAATAAATTTATATTACTATAAAAAAGAATTAGTTTTAAGAGTATAGTATAATTTATAGATTATGTATTGCCTTGAGTCATGCATCAAAAAATATGCATTCTATGTAAGATATGTATTAATATTTAAAAAAAATTACCATATATTATACATAATAATCATCTTTATACTGAGTATAGTAAAATTACATAAGTAGTTAAATGCTGAATTTTACGTTATTGGTATGATTTGTTTGTAAAAAGTATATCATATGTTTACATGTAATAAAAATTGAATATTTTACAAATATAAAAATTGAGTTTGCTATGAAATTTTATTGAATTTACCTATCTAACCAGCCCGAAAAGCCTATACATACCAGCCATCCGGATATTCTATTCCCGATAGGTATTTTATATAAAATCTTTCCTTCTTATATTTTCTTACCAGGACTTAAGGTATCTTTAATAGATAGTTTAGTTACTTTCCTGCATCGTAACTGCTTGCAACGGAAGCCAGGCTTTTGAATAACTTTAGCTGATATAGATGTTTGGCCGTTTTTGTTTAGTTCTTGTACTAGTTATTTCTCATATACTGGCAGGTTGTGATCAAAAGCCTGCTGCAGAATTTACTATTGGCTTTTCTCAATGTACTGGCGGCGACGAATGGCGTAGAGCGATGCTTAACGGGATGCAACGGGAATTAGCTTTCCATTCGAATGTAGAATTGTTGTACAGAGATGCCAAGTACGATAATCAGAAACAGATAGAACAGATACGGGAGTTAGCAAATTCGGATATTGATCTGCTGATTGTATCTCCCAATGAAGACCAGCCCATTACCCCGGTAGTAGAGGAAGTTTACCGCATGGGTATTCCGGTAGTGGTAGTAGACCGCCGTATTTCTTCTCCCCTCTATTCGGCATTTGTTGGGGGGAATAATGGAGAAGTAGGTAAGCTGGCCGGCCAGTATATTCAAATGCTGTTAAAAGGAAAAGGAAAAGTAATTGAAATAACTGGTTCGCCAAAATCCTCCCCAGCCATGGACCGCCACCAGGCTTTCATGGATCAGGTAGCCTCTTCCCCAGACATAAAGGTAGTAACCATCAACGGGGAGTGGGAAAAACAATATGCCAGACCTGCCTTATTACAAATCATCGATCAGCACCGCGATGTAGATCTGATATTTGGGCACAACGACCGGATGACAGTAAGCGCCTACGAAGTATGCAAAGAAAAAGGACTGCTGGGCAAGGTGAAGTTTGTTGGGATTGATGGCTTGGCCGGAAAAACGGGAGGGCTGCAGATGGTAAGTGATAGCATCTTTAAAGCTACCATACTCTATTCGCCAGGTGGCGAAGAGGCTATCCGGACAGCCATGAAGATTCTTAAAAAAGACAGCTACGACAAAGAAACCATTCTGCAAACGGCTGTAATAGATTCCTCGAATGTGCATATGATGAAACAGCAGACGGATAAAATTCTCCTGCAGCAAGAAGATATAGAAACCCAGCAACGAAAAATTGACGACCAGCTTAAGATATACCAGAATCAGCAAATGTTTCTGTATGGCATGTCGGGCTTGCTGCTGGTAACCATTGTTGCCGGGTCGTTGGCGCTATATTCCTTAACAGAAAACAAAAAAATAAACCGGGAGCTGAAAGCCAAAAATGCAGAAATTTTAGAGCAGCGCAACAAGGTGCAGGAGATGGCAGAGAAAGCCCAGGAAGCCACCGAATCTAAATTCCGGTTCTTTACCAATATCTCTCACGAGTTCCGGACACCTTTAACCCTCATTCTGGCACCCATTGAAGAAATTGTAGCCGCCAAAAAAAACCAGGCAAGTATGGTAAAAAAAGACCTGCTGCTTATTCATAAAAATGCCCTCCGCCTGCTCCGGCTGGTAAACCAGCTAATGGATTTCCGCAAGATTGAAAGCGGAAAAATTATGGTAAAAGCTACGCAGACCGACCTGATTGCCCTGGTACAGGAAACCATGCTGCCCTTTGAAATAGTGGCTAAAAAACGCAGCATCGATTTTCAATTAATTACTAAGCTAAGCTCCCTGCCTGCCTGGATAGATGTAGACATGATGGATACCGTTTTGTTTAATCTCTTATCCAATGCCTTTAAATTTACCTTGGACAAAGGCCGCATTTATGTATATATCGAACAAGATGCCAGCGGAGAAAAGGCTATTCTGAAGGTGGAAGATACAGGCGTAGGAATGTCGGAAGAAGAGGCAGCCAGTGCATTTGAAATGTTCTATCAGGGCAGTAACGCTTCGGCCAAAGGAACTGGCTTGGGTTTGCCACTTTCGCAGGAGTTAGTAGAACTGCATCAGGGAAAAATAACTGTGAAAAGTGAGAAGTACAAAGGAACGGTGTTTACCATAGAACTGCCATTAGGCAAAACCCATTTCACCGGAGAAGCTCTTTCAGCAGAAAAACCAGAAAGCGTATTATCGGAGCATTTTGCTTTGCAACACACCGAAGCTACCACCCTAGAAACAGCGCAGAATATTCCTGCTTTCTTAGAACAAACGATTTTAATTATAGAAGATAATGAAGACCTCCAAGTTTTCCTGAAAGAAAAGCTCCAGTCAACTTTTCAGATAACCACGGCTACAGATGGCAACGCAGGCATGAAAGAGGCCTTTGAGCAAATTCCCGACCTGATTATCTGTGATATTATGCTTCCGGATACGGATGGGTTGAAAATAACCTCAACCCTAAAAACAGACATCCGGACTTCCCATATCCCCATTATATTGTTAACAGCTAAAACTACCGTAGAACAGCAGATAGAAGGAATACAAACCGGCGCAGACCTATACCTGACCAAGCCCTTTAATCTACAGTTTTTGCAGGAAAATATTCGAAGTTTGCTAAGTAACCGGGCCATCTTGAAAAATCATTATACCGGCGAAATAATACCTACTTCTAAAGCTGGCAGCAGACTCAGTAAAGTAGACAAAAAATTTGTAACCGATTTTAAAGCTATTATAGATTCTAGAATTGCTGATCCTTCCTTAACAGTAGACTGTCTGTGTAAAGAACTAGGCTTATCTAGAGTTCAGCTCTACCGGAAAGTAAAAGCACTGCTGGGGGTTACCATAAACGACTACATACAATCCATCCGCCTCAACAAAGCTTGCCATAGCCTCCAGCAACCAGGGGTATCGGTAGCCGATATTGCCTATGAGGTAGGCTTCTCTTCTCCTGCCTACTTCTCCACTGCCTTCAAAGCCAGGTATGGACTTTCTCCCCTGGAGTACAGGAACCAGAAATATTCCCCGCAGGAATGAAACAAATTTGAAAAAACAGGATACAAAATTGAAAATTCAATAACTTGATTAGTTGATAATTATTTGATAATCAACGGAATGTGTGTAATAAACCGGATTGATACAAATTCGAAGGAAATTGGTATAATGCGGCAATAAAGACCTCTGCCCATACCCTAGTTTTGTCAGAACGAAAATAATTTTCCGATGACAAACACAAAAGTATTTTTCTGGGCAACGGTTGTAGCATTAGGTGGCTTTTTATTTGGCTTTGATACAGCAGTTATCTCAGGTGCTGAGAAAGCTATTCAGCAGCTATGGCAATTAAGCGTCGTTGAACATGGGCTTACCGTATCTATTGCATTAATAGGAACTGTATTGGGTGCCTTGTTTGGAGGAATTCCTTCCGATAAATATGGCCGCAAAATTACCCTGTTTGCTATAGCTGTTTTATACCTCTTGTCTTCTATTGGTACGGCCCTGGCTCCAGACTGGATCACTTTTTTAATTTTCCGCTTTTTAGGTGGGGTGGGCGTAGGGGTGTCTTCGGTTACGGCTCCGCTCTATATCTCTGAAATTGCTCCGGCACATGCACGCGGAAAATTGGTAGGCATGTTCCAGTTCAATGTAGTTTTTGGCATTCTGATCGCCTATCTCACGAATTACTTAATTGGAGGAGAAGCAGAAAACGACTGGCGATGGATGCTGGGTGTACAAGCTTTTCCCTCGCTAGTATTTCTGGTAACAGTTTTAATGGTACCTGAAAGCCCCAGATGGCTGATATTGAAAAAAGGCCGCATAGAAGAAGCCAAAATGACACTTAAAATAGCTAATCCGGAGGCTGATGCCAATAAGATGGTCGCCGACATTGTATTATCTTCCCAGAATGCAGATGGCAGCCAGGCAAAAGGTTCCTTGTTTTCTAAGCAGTTCCGTACGCCTGTGATGCTGGCAATCTTGTTTGCTTTCTTCAATCAGGCATCCGGAATTAATGCCATCATCTATTATGCGCCACGTATTTTCGAAATGGCAGGTCTTGGTAAAAGCTCGGCATTACTTTCATCAGCTGGCATTGGGCTCATTAACTTTCTCTTCACCTTACTGGCTATCAACTTCATAGACCGCTTCGGCCGCCGCACCCTCATGCTCATTGGTTCTGTCGGACTCATTCTTACCTTGGGCCTGGTAGCCAAAGCCTTTTATTTTGAAGAATTTACTAGTTATTCTGTTCCGGTATACTTGTTTGTCTATATCGCCTTCTTTGCTTTTTCGCAGGGAGCTGTCATCTGGGTGTTTATTTCTGAAATCTTCCCTAACAAAGTGCGGGCTTCCGGCCAGGCGCTGGGCAGTTTCACCCATTGGTTTATGGCCGCTATCATTGCTTTTACCTTTCCTTACATAGCAGACACCCTGGGCGGTGGCAATACATTTCTGCTCTTTAGTGTGATGATGGTCTTGCAATTACTTTTTGTATGGCGCATAATGCCGGAAACTAAAAATACTTCGCTGGAGCAAATCGAAAAAACAGTAGTCATGCACTAGGTATTAAGTAGTGCCGCTTGCAAAATAACTCAACCCCTTAATTTTATGCACCCAACAATTATCTGCTTCGGCGAAACCCTGTTCGACATATTACCCGATGGTGCTATGCCAGGTGGAGCCCCTATGAATGTGGCTATTCATCTAGCTTATAATGGACATGCTCCTTTAGTAATCAGCCGTGTTGGAAAAGATGCTTTTGGCAAAGAGCTAACTGGTTTTTTAGAATCAAAAGGACTTCCTACAGCTTTAATACAGCAAGACCAAACTCATCAAACAGGGGTAGTAGAAGCGAACGTCAGCAACAAATTACATGTAACCTACACAATTGTGGAGCCGGTAGCCTGGGATTTTATATCCTATGATGAGCAACTGGCAGAGAGTATCCGGAAAAGTAAGGTATTCATTTACGGAAGCCTGGCGGCCCGCCATAAAACCACCCGTGAAACCCTGATGAATTATTTAGCGCTTGCTGCCGGACTGAAAGTGTTTGATGTAAACCTGCGGCCGCCGCATTACACGCCAGAAGGGGTCATGCAACTCCTGGAACAGGCAGACATTGTGAAGATGAATCACCAGGAATTGATAGAAATTATGAGCTGGTTTGGGAAGAATCTGGAGGAAAAAGAAAGCATGGAGTATCTGCTCAAACGGTTTAATAAACAATTGCTATTAGTAACCAGAGGCGAAAATGGCGCATCGCTGATAACCAGAGATGGATACGCCGAACATCCGGGTTTTCAGGTAACTGTAGAAGATACCATTGGCAGTGGCGATGCTTTCCTGGCGATGTATTTACATAGGTATTTGCTGGGAATGCCACCATCTGAGGCGCTTTCGTATGCTTGTGCAGCCGGCGCCTATGTAGCTACCCAACGCGGAGCAACACCGGAAGTGCCAGAACACTTTACGCACGCATTGATGAAATCATCTATTTATTCTTAAGAAAAGCAGCTTTCAGAGCCGATCACTTGGTTAATCTGAGGCTTTTAATTCAACAGTTTTTTGCGAACAGAGAAGATTCCTCTAGTGAGCAGAGGCTTCTCCCTACCGGAAGCTTCTCTAACACTTGTTTATCCACTTACACTTTAAACTCCTAACCCATGAAAAAAAGCGTACTCCTGGTAGTCTGGCTTTGGTGCACCTGTATAGGTGTGCATGCCCAGACTACCTTCACAGTTACCGGAAAAGTGACTGAATCGGAAACCAACGAGCCCCTGATTGGTGCCAACATACTGGTTAAAGGGACCACTATCGGAACTACCACGGACGTGAATGGTGCTTATACTTTACAAGTACCGGATGCTAATGCTACACTGGTTTTTTCGTCTATTGGCTACACCCTGGAAGAAGTGCCCATAAACGGCAGATCAATTATTGATATGGCAATGGCCCCTGATATTAAAGCCCTAAGCGAAGTAGTAGTAGTAGGTTATACTACCTCCAGAAAGCAAGACCTGACTGGTGCAGTAGCCGTAGTAGAGTTAGCACCCATTCAAAATGCTACTGCCAGTTCTGGCAATCCGATGCAGGCATTACAAGGCCGGGTACCTGGTTTATATATTGAAAAAACCGGTACGCCATCCGGAGATAATAGCAGGATTCTGCTACGTGGCGTAAACACGTTAGGAAATACTGATCCCTTGTATATTATTGATGGAGTTCCTACTAAGCGTTCGCAGGTATTTCAGAGCTTAAATCCTGGTACTATCCAATCTATTCAGGCATTAAAAGATGCTTCCTCGGCCTCTATTTATGGTTCCCGGGCATCGAATGGTGTAATCATTGTTACCACCAATAACGGAGGCAATACAGATGGTAAGCTGAAGGTACAGCTCAACTCCAGTATTTCCACCCAATCCGAAAAGTCGCAGCGGTTTGAAATGCTCAATTCAGTAGACCGTGGCCGGGCACTCTGGCAAGCATCTGTCAACGACCGGGTAGATCCGGCTTCCGGCTACGGGGAAATATATAATTTCGATTGGAATAACGATTTTAACAACCCGGTCCTCAATAGTGTATCTGTGAAACCTTTGGTTGGAGGCGATCCGCTTACTCCAGCTGGCAATACCGACTGGCAGGATGAAGTATACAAAACCGGCTATGTTACCTTTAATGATGTAACCGTTTCTGGTGGCACCCAGAATTCTTCCCTGCTAATGAATTTTGGTTATCTGAGCAATTCCGGTATGTTGAAATTCACCAACTACCGCCGGTACAGCGGCCGCATCAATGCTTACACTGGACTGTTCAATAACCGCCTCAAATTGGGCGTAAACACGCAGTTGGTTTCTTCCAAAGAAACGCTGGCCGCAACTGATCTGGGTGGTGCTCCAACCCCTGGCTTGGCCATTACCTTGGCCCCAACCATTCCGGTGTATACTACGGATGGAAGGTATGCCGGGCCCCTGGGCTCAGGTTATTCTGACCGCAACAATCCTTTGCATATGCAGGATATTAATAAATGGGATAATACCAGAAGAGAATTCATTTTCGGTAACGTATATGCGGAAGTGGAGCCGGTAACCAACCTGATTTTGCGGTCTTCTTTGGGAGCAGATATTGCCGGATATACAAATAAAAATATAGAACAATCCTATAAAGAAGGCTTTATCGCCCGTTCACTCAACAGCTTAACAATCAATACCAATAAGTTTGTCAGTTTAACCTGGTCCAATACCGCCAGATATAATTTCAATGTAGGAGAAAGCAGATTTAACCTCTTGGCAGGTATCGAAGCTATTAGAGATAACCTGAATGACCTAACCGCTTACCGGGAGAATTTTGCTGTACAGTCCGAGGACTTTTTTGTTATCAGTGCCGGATCTGGCAATGCCAACAGTGCCGGAAATGCTACGCAAAGCCGCCTGCTCTCCCAGTTTGCCCGCATCGACTATGCCTTCTCAGACCGCTATTTGGCGGCCGTAACCCTACGGAGAGATGGTTCCTCCAGATTCGGAGAAGAGAACCGGTATGGTTTTTTCCCGGCTGCTTCTGTGGGCTGGAGACTTGACAAGGAAGCATTCATGAAAAGCCTTACGCCTGTAACCAACCTGAAACTGAGAGCCGGCGTGGGAAGAATTGGTAACCAGGATATTGGAGACGTAGCCAGATTTGGTTTGTTTGAACCCAGGTATGGCACCAGAGCCTCGCAAGTACCCAACGGGCATAATGGCTTCTTTGACCAATACTGGAACGTCGGAACGGCCTATGATCTGGGTGGAATAAATTCAGGTAACCTTCCTTCTGGCTTTGTATCTACCCAGGGAGCTAACCCGGCACTGAAATGGGAAACCACCGATGAGGTAAACGTAGGGATAGACTTTGGCTTTTTCGGCGAAAGCATTGTAGGTTCGTTTGACTATTTTACCAGAGAAACCAGAGATATATTGATTAAACCTCCGGTAGCTTCAGCGGTAGGCGAGGGGCAGTTAAAGTTTGTGAACGGCGCCACCAAGACCAACAAAGGGTGGGAATTTTCTCTGGCCTATTATGGCAAGCCTAAAGGAGATTTTACTTACAGTGTATCTACCAACGTCTTCCGCTTCAGAGATAAAATTACAGTGCTGCCAGAAGAAGTACGGTCTGCCTTTGCCGGAAATGCCATTACCACCATTATTGGCCATTCCCAGTTGGATCTGTTTGGGTACCGCACCGATGGTATTTTTCAGAGCCAGGCAGAAGTAGATGCTCATGCCACCCAAGTAGGCGTAGGCCCCGGCAGAATCCGGTATGTAGACCTGAACAACGATGGTATCATCAATGCCTTAGACCAGGAGTTTTATGGAACCACCCTGCCTGCTTTCAACTATGGCGTACGGGTAGATCTGGGCTACAAGAACTTTGACTTCTCCCTGTTCGGCTCTGGTATAGCCGGCAGAACAGGTTTTGACCCCTATACTTTCTACAATGACTTTATCCGGGGCAGAGATAATGTTGGCCCTGGCGTGTTTAATGCCTGGACACCACAGAACCCCACTTCTAATGTGCCGGCCTTAACCTTATCTGACAGCAACAACGAGACCCGTCCCTCTGACTATTTCAACGTAAACACTTCCTATTTTAAGCTTCGGAACATGCAATTGGGCTACAGCCTGCCCACCACAGCTATCAGCAAAATTGGAGGCATGGAAAAGTTACGGGTGTATCTGATGGCTGATAATGTATTCTGGGTAAAAAGCAATTCTTTTAAAGGGCCAGATCCAGAGCGGATAGATGTAAATACTATTCCAGTACCCAGAGTTTTTACTGCCGGTATCAATGTTTCTTTCTAACCCATTTAATGCTTTCCATCATGAAAAATAAACTTATATATAGCTCCCTTCTGATCAGCCTGCTCACATTGGGCTCTTGTAAAGATTACCTGGAAACACAACCGCAAGGGGCCTTGTCCTCCGAAAGTGTAACCACCGCACAAAATGCAGAAGCTCTGGTAACAGCCGCCTATGCCGGCATCGGCAACGATGAAATGATTGGGCCTATGACCAGCATGTGGGTATATGGCAGTGTCCGCTCCGACGATTCGTATAAAGGTGGCGGCGGGGTAGCCGACCTGGAAGATATTAACTTCTACGAACAATATAACCTGACACAGCCACAACAGGGCGGCGGATTTTTTCATCCCTATACCTGGGAGAATTTCTACAGAGCTATTTCCAGAGCTAATTTTGCCCTGCGTTCTCTCAATAATCTATCTGAAACAGATTTTGCGATGAAAACTACCAGGCAGGCTGAGTTACGTTTTTTGAGAGGACATTCGCATTTTATGATGAAAATGTTATTTAAGTACATTCCGTATATAGATGAGACCCTTACCAATGAGCAGATTCTGGAAACTTCAAACAGGCAATATACCAACGATGAACTATGGAACAAAATAGCCCAAGACTTCCAGTATGCAGTGGATAATTTACCAGAAACACAACCCGAAGTAGGAAGGGCTAATAAATTGTCTGCCGCTGCCTATCTGGCAAAACTCCGGCTATATCAGGCCTATGAGCAGAACGATAATCATCAGGTTGTTGGAATCAATCAGGCCAGAATGCAGGAAGTGATTAGCTTAACACAGATGGTGATCGGTTCGGGAAAATATAGTTTGCAGCCCGATTTTGGCGAAAACTTTCTCGATGGTTTTGATAACGGACCGGAATCTGTATTTGCCATTCAGTATTCCATTAATGATGGTACCTCGTTAGGCAGAATAAGTACGGTAACCGGACTAAACTATCCGCATGGGGCGCCCCAATATGGTTGCTGCGGATTTCACCAGCCAAGCCAGAACCTGGCCAATGCTTTCGGAACGGATGCAAACGGGCTACCCAAATTCGATACATTCAACGAAAGCGAAATCAATTTCCAGACGGCCACGGTCGACCCCCGCGTAGACCATACCATCGGCATTGATGGACACCCCTATAAATACAATGCTGCCCTTCCGTTTAAAAACAGCTGGGTACGGGATGCTGGAGTATATGGTTTCTTCCAAAGTATGAAAGAGCAGCAATTAGCCGATTGTTCTTGCTACAAAAAAGAAGGCCCTTTTATTGGTACTTCCAAAAATATAGACATTATCCGCTATGCCGATGTATTGCTCATGCAAGCTGAAGCTTATATAGAAACAGGCCAACAAGCACTGGCTTTGCAGTTGATAAACCAGGTGAGAGAAAGAGCTGCTGCCAGCACAGGCCGGACTAAGAAAGCGGATGGCACTAATCCATCTAATTACTTAATAAAACCTTATACCACAGCTAACTGGACACAGGAATATGCCAGGAAAGCCCTGCAATGGGAACGGCGGCTGGAATTTGCCATGGAAAGCCCACGTTTCTTTGACCTGGTAAGATGGGGAATTGCCGAACCAACCCTGAATGCGTATCTGGCTAAAGAGAAGACAAGAAGGTCTTACCTGAACGGAGCTAAATTCACGGCAGGCCGGGATGAGTATTTACCTATTCCTCAGCGGGAAATAAACTTCACCAAAGGCTTATATCAACAAAATCCGGGGTATTAACGGAGGGTGATATATTTAGTATAATAGCTTTTGTAACCTCTACAAACAGTTTTACACCCAGGAGTTCGTATCCATTACTGATTGATCAAACTACAATAAATGTTACAAAGGAAGCTTACAAGTAAAGAGTGGCTATGCCATGCAATCACTTTTTATATCGAAAATAAATAGGTTAAAGTAGACATAGTTGTTCAGTAAAGCGTATGCTTCTGGTGCATACGCTTTCTTCACTAACTTACGATTTGTTTATACACACGTTAAAATATATCCACCAGATCACTATATTCATATCTTAAAGCCATCTAGTCGTTTTAAATACATTTGTATGAAATACAACATTGCTATTGCTCTATTTATGCTTCTATGCATAGGATGCAACCAGAGCCAGGAAAATACCCAAACAGCCCAAACGGATACTACTCAACAAGAAGTTACCCAGGTAGCCAACAATTTTCAGGAAACCCACCGGCCGCAATTCCACTTTTCGCCGCCGGCTAAATGGATGAATGATCCCAATGGCATGGTGTACCACAATGGCGAATACCATTTATTTTATCAGCATTATCCGGATAGCACGGTTTGGGGCCCTATGCACTGGGGGCATGCTGTCAGCAAAGATATGATTCACTGGGAACACCTGCCTATTGCTTTGTATCCGGATAGTTTGGGGTATATATTTTCCGGCAGTGCAGTGGTAGATGCAAACAATACCTCTGGCCTGGGCACGAAAGAGAATCCACCCATGGTAGCCATTTATACCTATCACTTAGCCGAAGGAGAGAAAGCAGGAAAAATAGATTACCAGACGCAGGGCATCGCGTATAGTACAGATAATGGCCGTACCTGGGAAAAATACAAGCAAAATCCGGTGCTGAAAAATCCAGGTATTAAAGACTTCCGCGACCCGAAAGTTAGCTGGCACGAACCCTCCAAACAATGGGTGATGATTTTAGCTGTAGCCGACCATGTAGAATTTTACGGTTCCAAGAACCTGACCAGCTGGACCAAGCTAAGTGAATTTGGCAAAACGTATGGTGGCCATGGGGGCGTATGGGAATGCCCGGATCTGTTTCCATTAACTGTAGATGGCAAGCAGAAGTGGGTAATGTTATTAAGCATTAATCCTGGCGGGCCCAATGGCGGCTCGGCTACCCAGTATTTTATCGGCAACTTCGATGGCAAAACGTTTACCAGTGATAATCCGGCCAAAACCACTTTATGGGTAGACCATGGCACCGATAATTATGCTGGGGTAACCTGGTCGAATATTCCGCAGGCGGATGGCCGCAGGTTGTTTATGGGTTGGATGAGTAACTGGCTGTATGCCGATGATGTGCCGACTGATACCTGGCGCAGTGCCATGACTTTACCCAGGGAACTTAGCTTAAAAAACACTCCTCAAGGCATCCGCCTGGTTTCGCAGCCAGTGAAAGAGTTGAGTTCCATCAGAGCAGAATCTGCTGACTTGAAGAGTCAAACAATTAACGGAGAAGTAGACCTGACCAAAAGTGCATCCTTTCCGGTAACTTTATCCGAACTAACCGTATCTTTAGAAGACATTGATAAAAGCAAAGATTTGGGCATTGAGCTTTCTAATGCACAAGGACAAAAATTACTAATTGGATATGAACCAGCAAGCAAGCAGTTTTACATTGACCGTAGCAAGTCTGGCAAAATAGATTTTTCTAAAGAGTTTCCTAAAAAACAAACCGCTCCCAGACTCTCTACCGGCAATACCTTAACATTACAGGTCTTTATTGATGTAGCTTCCGTAGAAGTATTTGCCGACAATGGAGAAACCGTAATGACGAGTATCTTCTTTCCGGATGCCAATTACGATCAGGTGAAGCTATATTCAAAAGAGGGGGCCATCCAACTGACTAGCGGGCAGCTAACCAGGCTCAAATCTATTTGGGATCAAAAGTTAGCTTCTGCCAACTAAATCAGCCTTTGAATGGATACATCTATAGTTTTTAACTAGCTATAATAAAACAATTTTAGTTGAATATACACGTAATCAGCTCATCAGCTAATATCTTCAATAGGTAGCGGTGAGCTGATTATTTATGTTAACTTACTTTTTCAATCAGATTAAAGTGATTTACCGTCCGGAATAAACTTCGCCTACCACCTTACAAATGCATATGGTTCAGCCTTAAGTTGACTATGAACTTATTTAACGTTTTATTAAAAGGATTAAAAATTGCGTTGGCCCGGAAAAACAGCGAGCCAAGCGTAGGCTTGCAGCGGAGAAGCATTGTCAACTGCGTTGGTTCCCTTCGCATTCGCATACTTGGGAATCCTAGACTTTTTTTGTTAATGACACATAAGGCTGGCTCAAAGCATGCGCTTTGCCCTGTGGCAATGACAAAAAAGTAAGAAGATATGGTCAAATCTATCTAGTTTAAGCAAAGCTTCAATAACATTTCAAATAACTTTAAACAACTTCTATGTTTTATTTTGATAAAGTAAACAAATGCACCTTTACTTCCCTGGTTTGAAAGGTGTTGGCTTCTTTGCCTTTTTCTAAAAGTTTCTGGTACACCACTTGTCCGGGATGAAAGTCGGTGGCATAATACCAGGCAGGTTGGTGAGCATAATCGCCTATGGTGAACTTCCGGTATTTATGGTAAACAAGCCAGACCCGGTTATAGGCTTCCAGTTGGTCAATATCAGGAGTCAACTTATAGGAGTAGTCAATCTGGTTATTAGACGCCAGGCGTACATCTTGCCCCACAATTGCCTCGTATTTAAGCTCGTAAGCCTCTTTGTAATACCGGTAAATAGGTTCAAAATTCCAGTAAATATACACGCCATCTCCTTTTTGCACTCTATCATTTACATATAGCAATGCGGCTCTGCCGGTCATGTTTTTGGCATGTTTACCAAATGTGGAGGGATTAAAAAGGATATGAAGTGAATTGCCGATAGCCCCCACTAGGAGTAAGGCAGGAATGATATACTTCCACCTGACAGCAGACAGTTGGTGCATAAGCTGCTCATATCCCCGGACCACCAATAAAATCAGCAAAGGAGCAAGGAAGATGAAAAGCCGCTCAAACAAAGGATACATTTTGAGTCCGGAAGCTACCATTGCCAGTAAAAAAGGAAAAAGCAATACCAGGAAATGTTTTTTCTCTTGCCGGAAAAACACCAATGCTCCTAGTCCTATACAGATCAAAGGCAGCCAGGGCATTCTTCCCAAAGTTCTCCAAAGGTTGCTGTAGTTGTAACCCAAATCCAGCCAGGAGAGCCCTATGCTAAAATGCAACATAGAAAGAGGCATGGTAATAAACCATGTTAACTCCTTACCCGAGGTTGGGGGAAAAGGCATGAAGGATTTAATTCCTGCAAACCAGTCAATTAGCCATTGTGAATCGGCATGTTTTTGAGTAAACAACAAGTAGTTAATGGCAAAGCTTAGTAACCACATGGAAAAAGGAAGCATACCATAGAAGAACTTTTGCCAGTCTCTGGTAAAAAGATAGTACACGGAAAGGGCGAAAGCTATACCTGCCAGAATAAAGATAACTGCATAAGAAAACCAAATAATAACAGCTCCCCATACGCCCCAAAGCAGCATAGAAAGAATGGTTTTTCTTTCATGAAAGCGCAGGTATGCATACAAAGCCAGGGTAGTAGCCAGCAGATCGGTGGCATATTGTTTCGCTTCCACGGCATAGTACACAAGGGGAGGAGCTATGGCTATTATAGCCATGGCAACCAGCAGACCTGCTGGTTTTAAAAAGTAGCTGGCTACCCGTTTAAAAACAAACAACGAACTAATGCCACAGATCAGCGGAAACAGCCGGAGAGCCATTTCTTTTTTGCCAAACAGCAGAACACAAAGCTTAGACATCCATAAAAATCCTATAGGAGCCTTTTGCTCATACTCCAAGGGAGGGATTGCCAACCGGACAAAATCCATTCGGATGATGCTATTACTTAAATAAGCTTCGTCTGTCCAGAGGGAACGGTTATAGAAAAAATGAAACAATCGTACGGCGATGCCCACCCCTATAATTAGCCAGGTGAGCATCGCAATGTTTTCGCGAATATACCTCTCAATAGAAGTAGAAGAGCCTGGCACGTGCTCTCTGGAAAGTACGTTTGTCTGAAAGTGCATCTAATAAAGCAGCCAATATAAACATTGACTTGTTTTAATGGTATAGAGCAGTGTTGCTCAAAATGGACAACTAATAACTATTGAGAAAGAGGTATTGCTGACGATGGTTCTGGCGATCAGAAAGATTTTTTCAGGAACCAGTTTAAGGCCGGAATATCTATATAAATCAACACCATCACCAGCAAAGTCAGAAAGACTACATAAGCCATGAACTTTTTTTCTCTATGCAATTTTTCAGGCCCCTGTACTACTGAATCTTTCCGTAAACCTAATTTGAAGTACCAGGCAAATAATAAGGCGAAGAACGGAAAGCTGATCAGTAGTTCTATTTTGTTCTTTATCAGGAAAATACCCAGGAAGAATGAAGCGGTAATGGCATAAAAGAACATGGAGATCAGCAGGCTTTCTTCGGTGTATTTTTTAAAAGATTTCCGGTAAAGGCCAGCTAATTGAGGGTTATTAATAAAGCGGTACTCGGCAAACCGTTTGGTCGCCATCAAAAAAGCACCACTCATCCAGTAGGCTACTACAATACTACTTGGGGGGATAATTACCCAGGATAGATCAAATAAGCTGTCTGGCAGCAAGGTAACGGGCACAAAAATGAACCAGCCCAGGGCAAACCGTATGGGGTTGTTAACAGATTCAGAAAGCACATCCAGATACACCCGTTCTTTCGTGCGGAAGGGTCTAACGTTATAAATAATTCCCATGACCAGCAAAAAAGCCTCCAGGGCCAGAAATGGAATGGAGATCAGATAGGCCAAAGCCAGGCCTACGGCTGCTAATAATACCCACTGACTATACACAACTTTTGCCTGCAACACACTTACTACGGCTGTTCTTTTCCTCTTTTCCGGATGGAAACGGTCAAATTCTGCATCCAGAAATTCATTAATTACATAATTGGCAGAAGCGATAAGACAAGTGCTTGTAATCCCGATTATTATGCGGATCAGTAACGTTAAATCTAATGGAGTGCTGTATACAAGCAAGGCGAACAGCATACCTGGCAACATGAATATGTTTTTGAACCAGTGATCGAGCCGGGCAATAGCCAGGTATTCTTTAAATCCGGCAGGTCTTGATACAATTTCCTGCGGAACCACGTCTGATGGGGTAAGAGTCGTTTGATTCATTATTTCTTGGTTAGGTTTAGGGTCATTTCCTGGGTAATACGATGGTAGAAATCAAATTCCTTGTATGGTTTTTTATCAACAATCCGGTAAGGCATTTGAGCTTGTATGGCACACTCCCCATCTAGTTCATATCGGTCGCCAATAAATAAACACTCGTCTGCTCGTACGTGTAGTTGTTTAGCAATATATAATAACCCTTGCGGGTCTGGCTTAAGCCTGTCTATCTGGGGGTCGGTAGAGCAAACTACTAAATCTGCCTGTAGACCCATTGCCTCTAATTTTTTTTGTGCTTTATAATCTGAGTAAATAGCTATCTTAACATGATGCTTACGTAGTGCATCAAAAAAAGCATGGATACCCGGATACATACATTGCTTTAAGTAGGCAATCGGAAAGGTGAACATCCAATGATCGACTACTTTTTTTATCACCTCTATGGGCAAATTAATTTTTTGAGCACACCACTCATATTGCGTATTCTCCAGATCGGTATACTGGCTATGAATCATCTTCTCCCGCTGTGCCCGGAAATGATGTAAAATAAGCATTTCCCTTATTCTCCACGGACGTAGTGCATAGAATCCTAGCAGAGAAAACAACATCTTCTTCCGTAGCCGCGACTGAGTATACAAGGTACCATCCACATCAAAGATTACTACTTTTAGTTTACTCCAATCAAAGCTCAAGTGTATAAATGTTTGTTCAATATAAACTACAAATATGAGTATTTGTAGCTTCATACGCAATTAGGGGTAATAGCAGCTAAAAGAATACGCTGTTTTTTTTCATATTTTTAACTAGAAAATGTCATGTATCTCTTTAAAATTAAATATAAGTACTTTGATTATCAACTTACTAACTTTACTGATAAAAAATGTATAAAAAATAGTGTAAAACCGGAAAATAACTATAACAACTGCTTGATAACTATTTAATAATTTTCATTTAATCTGCCTTCTACTATTGATGCATCCACACACTAAAAAATATTTTATAAAAAATCATCCTATGGACCAGTATTTGCGTATAGCTAATTAATAATGCAAAAGTGTATATTTATAAAGGCCTCTATTTATGATAGAGGCTTTTCTATTTTTAGTCTGGTCGACTATTGCGCATTAAGCAAACGATTGGATATGCCTGCGGCCTACAATCATAAGTAGCAGCGCCAGCAGCGAAGTGCTAATCATGACGATGGTCATAGGCAGCGAAGAATGATTACTGAACAAGCTTAGTACAACGGTTGCCAAGGCGCCACAACCCATTTGCAAAGCTCCCATTAATGCCGAGGCGCTGCCTGCATTCCTGGAGAAAGGAGCCATAGAGAGGGCAGACGAATTCGGAAAATTAAAGCCCAGGCAACACAAGAAGATAAATATACAACCAATGGTTTCGTATAAGCCCAGCCAGCCCTGCCATGTACCCAGCATCAATACAAAGGCAATAACCGATTGACCGATCAGGGCTACGAAAATAATCTGGTTGCTGGGAAATTTATTTAGTAAAAGACTATTTACCTGGCTGGCACCAATTAACCCTATCGAGAGGAAGGCAAATATCCATCCGTATTCTTTTTCGCTGACACTGAATATTTCCATAAACAACAGCGGCGAACCTGAAACATAGGCAAGCAAACCGGCAAAAGACAGGGCTCCACAAAGAGAATAGGTATAGAAAACCGGAATCTTTGCCACAGAGAGAAAATTTAAGATAATGGGCCTGGGCCGTAGTGACAACGTTCTGTCCGGAACACTGCTTTCAGGCAAGCCCAGGTAAACCACCACTAACAGAATAGCTCCCATAGCGCCCAGAATAACAAAGACCCAGGGCCAGCCAAATCCGGCAGTTACATAGCCACCTACCGTTGGGGCCACCATCGGAGAAACACCTACGACCAGCATCAATAACGAGAATACTTTTGCATTATCCTCTATAGGAAACAAGTCGCGGACCATAGCCCGGGAAGCAACTGCGGCTGCACAGCTACCTACTGCCTGAATAAACCGGAGCAAAATAAGTGCATCAATGGAGGTAGAAAACGCACAGGCAAGCGAAGACAAGACATAAACAATCATTCCTATATATAAAGGCTTTTTTCTGCCGAACCTGTCCAGCAAGGGGCCATACAGCAATTGCCCGAAAGAAATTCCGATAAAGTAGCTGGAAAGGGTAAGTGACACTTCTGCCACGGTCGTATTTAAATCTTTGGCAATCGCCGGAAAGCCAGGCAGGTACATATCAATGGAAAAAGGTCCTAATGCTGTAAGGGAGCCTAAGATAAGAATGAGGGAGAGGTAGGTTTTACGGGTCATTGTCAGGAATAAGCCTGCAAAGATAAGGGAAGTTATGGGCTAAGCAGAGTGCCTCTTGGAATAATGAAAGTTTTTGGTTAATAAATGATAGTAAATTTTTCAGCTATACGTTGAAAGTTCGTACATGAAAATAAAATTCCGGAAAATTGCCATAACTTGAAACTTATCCTTTTAAACATCCGGTTTGAAGCATAGGTTTGTTTAGTAGTGCCCATATAATTACCTAGTATATCAACCACCCAAAACGTACTTCGATGCTGGAGCAAACCAGAATAGCCGATAATGGTAAACCCCGCCTGGTTATTGTAGGCGGTGGGTTTGCAGGGCTTGAATTAGCAAAGGCCTTGCGCCATGCAGACCTGCAAGTCGTGTTAATCGATAAACAGAACTACCATACTTTTCAACCCTTACTGTACCAGGTATCTACAGCCGGGCTGGAAGCAGATTCTATTGTGTATCCTTTCCGCAAGATATTCGAAGAACAGGACAATTTGTTTTTCCGCTTAGCTACCGTTGAATGTGTGGATACCGACAAACAGATTCTGGAGACCTCTATTGGGTACCTGCGCTACGATTATCTGGTAATTGCCACAGGTGCCACTACAAATTTCTATGGAAATAACCTTATTGAGCAGTCGTCCATTGCTATTAAGAGTATTGAAGATGCACTTTCGCTACGGAATACCATTCTGACCAACTTTGAGAAAGCCTTGCAGATAGATGATGAAGAGCAGCTAAACAGCTTAATGGATTATGTGATTGTAGGCGGAGGGCCTACCGGTGTAGAAATAGCCGGCGCTTTAAGTGAACTACGCAAACACGTTTTCCCTAAAGATTACCGGGAACTGGACTTTGTAAAAATGGATATTCACCTGATCCAGAGTGGGCCGCGTTTGCTGAATGGTATGTCGGAAGAAGCAGCTGTTAAGGCGCTGGAATATCTGGAAAGATTCGGAGTAAAAGTATGGCTGAACAGACGCGTACAATCCTATGACGGCTATACGGTAACCTTAGACAGTGGAGAGAAGTTTATCAGCCGTACGCTGATCTGGGCTGCGGGCGTATCCGGGGCACCTATCAAAGGCTTACGGAAAGAAAGTATTTTAAAAGGCAATCGCCTGCAGGTAGATATACACAACCGGGTTAGTGGCTACACTAACATCTTTGCCATTGGCGATATAGCCGCCATGATAACGGAAGAATACCCACAAGGCCACCCCATGATGGCTCAGCCTGCTTTGCAGCAAGGAAGGTTACTCGGAAAAAATATCATGCATATGCTGGCCGGAAAGCCATTGCAAGCTTTTACCTACGACGATAAAGGCTCTATGGCTACTATCGGACGCAACCGGGCAGTAGCCGATCTAAAAGTCTTCAAAAAAGAATACCGTACGCAGGGCTTCAGGGCCTGGTTAATCTGGATGTTTATCCACCTGATCTCAGTAATTGGTTTCCGCAACAAACTCTTTGTCCTGATGAATTGGATGTGGAGTTATTTTAGTTACGACAAAGGTATCCGGTTAATTATTGGCAAGAAACATGAAAACGTACCGGTAGAAGCTGTTACATCAAAAACTGTTGTATAACCCAATCTCTGTTTTTACCTATAAAATGCAGGGGAGCAAATGCCTTAGTGAACTAATGACAAATACATGTAGAGGCAGTCTTAATTCTGTTGTTTGTCTATTTGGTAGAATAATATTAGGAATATCTATAAATATTTTATTTTTTATTTTGAAAATAGAAATTGTTAGATAGCTTCGTTTTTTATTGCAGGTTAAATCCATAAGTATATGCGCTGTATAAGCGGAAAGCCGGATGTAGGGCTCTGGTTCCTTTATCTGGTAACTTTGTCTTTTGTGTTTTCTGGCTGCCATTCGAAACTGGCAGGTACCTCTTCTACTAAAGCAGCTACTACATACCCTACCTTCTATCCAACCGCACAAGCTTATCTACAGGCCAGGCAGCAACTGGTAGCTACAGATAGTATACAAGATTTTGACGCACACATAGCCTTAACTACGGAAGAGCAACAACTAAATGAGAAGTTAATTGCTCTCCGCAAGCAAATGATCCAACAATATGATGCTGTAAACTTTTTTCCCCCGGCCCACAACTTTTATAAATCGCAGGAGCACATCTATACTACTCCTCTTTTTCAAGTATTAAAGAAAATGCCGAAAGGAGGCATTCATCATTTTCATCCAACAGCCGGGCTCAATTTTGAATGGGTAATTAACCGGGCTTTGCAAGAGCCGGATTGTTATGTATACTGGCAAAATGATAATGAGCAATACATCAGAGGGCAAATGCATTTTTACAAAAAAGACGAAGTGCCAGAAGGATTTTATGCCATTCAACAATTAAACGAATCTATTGCCGGGTTCAAAAGCCAGCTCTACCAACTGTTCACCTTTAATGCCTCCGAAGCCAACGATTCTGTAGATATCTGGTATGAATTTGAGCGGTGTTTCCGCAGAACTGGTGGCTTCACTACTTATCAGCCCGTTTTTCAGGATTTTTACACCGCCTGCTTTGATTCCTTACTGGCAGATGGCATCCAGCATGCGGAGTTGCGTGTTTTTCTGGGAGGAAGCTTATATGATTTAACTCATTCGCCAGGTAGTTTTCCGGCAGATTCTATCATTCATTATCTGGAACAGGCGGCTACCCTTGTACGCCAAAAAAGTGATCCGGCATTTACTTACCAGCTGATTTATACCAATGTCCGCTTCCGGCCACTCGACATTATTAAACAGGACCTGCCCAAAGCCTTTGCCATACGGGCAAAATATCCTCATCTGGTAAAAGCTTACGACCTGGTAGCCGAGGAAGATGCCGGCAATTCTACGCTGTACTTTCTGGAGGCCTGGCAACTGCGTGATTCTCTGGCAAAAGTTTACAAGATAGATATGCCGCTCTGCCTCCACGATGGCGAAAGCAATTGGGAACACGTATCGAATGTATACGATGCTGTGCTGCTGGGTAGCACCCGCATTGGACATGGTTTTAACTTGTCTTTTTTCCCGGCTGCAGAAGAGATGATCCGGCAGCGGAATATATGTATAGAGGTTAGTCCGCTGAGTAACCAGATCCTGGGCTATATCGGCGATTTACGGATGCATCCGGCCCATGCCTGGATTAAGCGGGGCATCCAGATTTCTATTAACTCCGATGACCCGGCTATATTTCAGTACACTGGCACCACGCCTGATTACTGGAGTATCTTTCTGGCCTGGGAGCTGGACCTGCGGGCGTTAAAGAAGCTTTCTATGAATGCTATTGAATACAGTTTGCTGGATGCACCGGAGAAGAAAAAAGCCTTACAAATCTGGGAAAGCCGCTGGCAGCGTTTCGTTAGTATGGCTAATTCATCCCTGTAATGGGAGTTAACTAAATTACTTCACCAGGCTGAACAATACCTGTTATACCTACTTATAAATTTATATAAACTGCCCATGAAACTACCTGTTTACCTACTGTTGTTAATCGCCATCTTTTCGTGTACCTGTTGCCAGCCTTCCGGCAAAGAAAATACCTCTCAAACTGCTGCCAGTAAACCTGCTTCAGACAGCCTTATCCCAGTGAAAGTAGTGGTGGTTACGATGTTTGAACGTGGACAAGATAGTGGGGATGCACCAGGTGAATTTCAATATTGGGTAGAACGGCTGCCTTTGCCAGATA
Source organism: Rhodocytophaga aerolata (assembly GCF_030503435.1). Lineage (GTDB taxonomy): Bacteria > Bacteroidota > Bacteroidia > Cytophagales > 172606-1 > Rhodocytophaga > Rhodocytophaga aerolata. The sequence goes on along the minus strand of NZ_JAUKPO010000001.1, from coordinate 451,264 downwards.
CTCTTTCCTTCCCACAAGGCTATAAAACACTCCGCTACAACCGCGAAAAACAAGTATTGGGTATTTGTACTGGCATGGGTACGGCCCGGTCTGCTGCCTCTATTATGGCCCTGGGTATGGACCCCCGCTTCGACCTGACCAATGCGTACTGGCTGGTAGCTGGCATAGCCGGCATTGATCCGGAAGATGGCAGCACTGGTTCGGCAGTATGGGCCGAGTGGCTGGTAGATGGCGACCTGGCGCACGAAATAGATGTGAGGGAAATGCCTAAAGATTGGCCAACCGGATATCTGCCTTTGAGTAAAACAAAACCTTATCAGCAACCAGTGATGGAAAATGAGTATAACAATGCTATTCACCTGAATCCTGGGCTGGTTAATTGGGCCTATGGCCTGACTAAAGACCTAAAACTAGAGGATAACGAGAAAATAAAGCGGATGCGGGAAAAGTATAGCAATTATCCGAAAGCACAAAACCCGCCTGCTGTAATGAAAGGCGATCACCTGGCCGCTATGACTTACTGGCACGGAAAGCACCTGAATGATTGGGCCAATCAATGGGTAAGCTACTGGACACAAGGAAAAGGCAACTTTGTAACCTCAGCTATGGAAGATACCGGAACTGGCCAATCGCTGGAGTTTCTACACAAAGCCGGCAAAGCAGATATGAACCGGCTATTGGTGTTGCGTACCGCCAGTAATTTCACTATGCAATATCCTGGTATCACGGCTGCCCAGAGCCTGACGCATGAAGATCATGGAGGAGAAGAAGGCTATACAGCTTTTATTCCATCTCTGGAAGCAGCTTACCGGACTGGTTCGGTCGTCGTAGATAGCCTGGTAACTCACTGGCAAACCTACAAAACCAAAATACCTTCAGCCGAAGAAATGTAATTAGCCACTTCGGTTCATATAACAAGTAAGGCAGGTAAATGAAGTTAAATGCATAAATGTGTTTTATGGTATAATTATTCTTAAAATAGTTAAATAACTAAAATTATAAATTAGATATATATAATTTTTGAGAATTAAATTTTGTGTAAGAGTAGTGTTGGCAGTATATTTAGCCTGTATTATCCACCTTACACCATGAAACAGCAATTACATGCCTTCTCCCTTACACTCATTCTTTTTGTTATTACATATACTAGTAGCCTTGGTCAAGGCGTAACTACTGCTTCTATGGTAGGCAAAATAGAAGAAGCCAACGGCGGGCCTTTGCCTGGCGCACAAGTGGTAGCCACCCACCAGGCTACCGGCACCACCTACGGTACCGTAGCCGATGAGAAAGGCAATTTTCGTTTACCTAATTTACAGATTGGCGGCCCCTACAAAGTCGCCATTTCTTTTGTGGGTTTTCAAACCTATACCAGAGAAGGCATCAATCTGCGTTTGGGGGAGCAATACCCACTACAGATTAAGCTACAGGAAGAGGCCCTGCAACTGGCCGAAATTAATGTTACAGCCCAGGGTTCCTTTGACAGAAACCGGACAGGCCCAGCCACTACAGTAAACCGGGAACAACTAGAAAGCCTTCCTACCATAGAGCGGTCGCTTACCGATTATATGCGGCTTACGCCCCAGGCCACACTAGTTCAGGGCGAAGGCACTGGTATTTCTTTTGCCGGCATGAACAACCGCTACAATGCTATTTATATTGATGGAGCCATTAACAATGATGTATTTGGCCTGGCGTATTCCGGCACCAATGGCGGACAGGCTGGTATTTCGCCTATCAGTATAGATGCCCTGGAACAGATACAAGTAGTTACTTCGCCCTACGATGTTACCAAAGGAGGATTTGTAGGAGCAGGGATAAATGCGGTTACCAGAAGTGGAAAAAATTATTTTGAGGGCTCAGCTTATTTCCTGAACCGGAACGAAAAACTGGCTGGCGTTACCCCTTCTACCGGCAATAAGCTGGCACCTTTCACGTCTAACATTTATGGAGTCCGGCTGGGAGGGCCTATTGTAAAAGATAAGTTGTTTTTCTTTACCAATATAGAACTGCAAAAAGATGAAACTCCGTTGCCTTTCTCTTTTAATACCTATGCAGGCAATGCCGATGCTACTAAAATTAACCAACTAGTGGATGTGCTGCGGCAGCAATATGGCTATGATCCGGGAGGCTACCTGAATGAACTGAACTCTTTAAAAGGAACGAAGGTGCTAGGCAAACTCGACTGGAATATTAATAAAGTGCATAAACTGTCGGTGCGGCATAGCTACGTAAAAGGCATTGCAGAAACGCGTAACAGGCCGAATAGTACTACGCTTTACTTTGGAAACACCGGGGTATATTTCCCAAGTGTCACTAATTCTTCTGCTGTTGAGTTGCGCAGCAGTTTTAGCCCCTCTCTGTCTAACCATCTAATCCTGGGCCTGACTACTGTCAGAGATGACCGCGACATTCTGGGGCAACCTTTTCCGCAGGTACAAGCTGGCGATGGCGATGCTACTATTATTTTTGGAACTGATAACTTCTCCTATACTAACATTGTAAACCAGGATGTGTTTACCTTAACCAATAACCTGACCTTCTATAAAAATAATCATACCCTTACTGTGGGCACCCATAATGAGTTTTTTAAGCTACTCAACACGTTTACTATTTTTTCTACACCCCGCTATATTTATGGCGGTCCTACCGGACTGGAAAGTTTCCTGAGTGGTGCACCGGGTTTTTACTTGTTCGGACATGAGTTGCCGGTAAGCCCAGGGCAAGCCATCCGGCTGGCAGATAATGCGGAAAACGTAGCCGCCGACTTTAGTGCCATGCAGCTGGGCTTTTATGTGCAGGACGAAATTGTGGTTTCTGACCGGTTTAAGATTTCTCCTGGCCTTCGCATAGATATTCCGGTAAACCTGGATGATGCACCCCAGATAAATACCCCCTTCAACCAGACTACCATACCCTTGATTGAAAGCTTTGGCTATGACTTGCAGGGAGCCAGAGCCAGTGTATTACCTAAGTCGCGTATTCACTGGAGCCCGCGTATTGGATTTAACTGGGATGTGAGTAACGCAAATGCTGTTCAGCTGCGTGGCGGACTAGGCATATTTACCAGCCGTATTCCCTGGGTTTGGCCGGGAGGTATCTACATCCGGAATGGACTGACCAGTAGTTTATCCCTGGGTGTGCAGCCTTTTTATCCCAATCCGGGGCAATGGCAGACTAACTTAGCCACTAACCTGACCAAACCCTCCGGAGATGTAGATATTTATGCGGAAGATTTTAAATATCCGCAGGTATTCAGAGGAAGTTTGGGAACAGATATTCAGTTGCCGGGAGGTTTTGTAGGTTCTGCCGAATTTATGTATACCAAAAATATCAGCAATATCCGGGTGCAAAATGTGAATGTAAAGCCTTCCACTGCTACGCTGGCTGGTACGCCGGATAATCGGCCCATATTCAACACCGAAGATAAAATAGACCCTACCTATAATAATATTACGCTGGTAACCAATACCAGTCAGGGCTATACCTGGAATGCAACGGCTACGCTGTCGTATCCTGTGCGGAAAGGTTTTGGCGGAAGCATTGCCTATTCTTTTACCAGAGCTAAATCCTTATACGATGGAGAGCAGTTTATTAACAACGATAACTGGGTATACCGCGAACAGGTAAACGGCAGAAACAATGCTGTACTGGCTACTTCCCTGTATGACGCAGGTCACCGGATAGTAGCGGCCATTGGCTACCAGAAAGAATACCTGGGCTTTATGGCAACTAAAATTTCTCTGGTTTTTACCGGGCAAACAGGCAGTCCTTTCTCTTATGTATACAACGATGATGGCTTGCTCAATAATGAAATTTTTAGCCCCGGCATTAGCGCAGCCAGAAACCTGGTGTATATACCTGCCTCACCAGATGAAATTGTATTTGGCCAGACTGTAACGGGTAGCAATGGCCAGACGACGGTTGAACGTTTGCCGGAAGATCAGCAGCAAGTAATGTGGCAGGCCTTGAATTCGTACATAGAAAGTGTAGATTACCTGCGGGAAAACCGGGGTTCCTATGCCGAACGTTTTGCCGACCGTACACCTTTCACAGGTATAGTTGATGTAAAAATCAGCCAAGATTTCTTTGTAAAAACTGCCTCCAGCAGACGCCATATGTTAACGGTAGGTTTCAATATGTTCAATGCCGCTAACTTCCTTAATAATAACTGGGGCCGCCGGTATTTTGTAGGCACAGCCGGTAATCCGAACTATCGCCTGCTTACCTATCTGGGCAAATTGTCAGACGGCACTACGCCAGCTTTCTCGTTTAATACCCCTTCCGGCGTAGAACCATGGAATATACTCGAATCTGGCATCAACAGTGCTTTATGGCAAGGGCAATTGGAATTGCGGTATACTTTTTAGCTTATACAAACCTGTAGAACGTACTCAAGTATAGATTTAGTAGAGAATAATTTATCCCAATAGCAGCCTTTGTGCGGCTATTGGGATTCATTCACAAAATAGATGTACCGCCAATTTATTTGTGTTGCATTTGCCACTCGCGGCCGGGGATATCTACCCGGAAAGTTTCCAGATTCCCCTGATCCTGTAAGGTAACATACGCTGTGCGGCCATCCTCTCCACCAAAAGCAATGTTTGAGGGTTTTTTTCCGGCTAATGTTATTTCCTGTACAACTTTGCCACTGGGAGATACTTTTACCACCGTTCCTTTTCCATGTCTGGTTACATACAAATTCCCTTCTGCATCGCAGCGCATGCCATCCATACCGAAGTCTGGAAATTCAATAAGCAAGCGTTTGTTGCTGATCTGCCCTTCAGGAGATAAATCATAGGCCCATATTTTGCGTTGCACAGATTCGTTTACATACAATATTCTATCGTCCGGGCTAACCTCTATGCCATTGGCAGTACCCATGCTATCTTCCAGAAGGGTAACCTTGCCATCAGTGTCAATACGCCAGATATTACCAGTACTTGCTTTCCAGTTCGGGTCACTGGCATACAAACGGTCTTTGCTATCGATGGCTATGTCATTGGGTTGATTCATGCGGGGTTCATGAGCAAATACACTTACCTGCTTGGTACGCATGTCCACTTTCAGTACATTATGGTTCGTGTAATCGGCTATAAACATCTCGCCACGGGAATTAAAGCGGATACCATTGCCGATACTGCTGTTGGGTAATTCTACAAACATAGTGCTCTGTCCGGCAGGATTTACCTGGCCAATGGTTCCTTCACGTGCATAGTTTACGGCATACACCGTTCCTGATTTGTCTACAGCAGGCCCTTCTGCACCGGACGTAAAGCTGTTGGCAGGTGTAAAAGCAGCAGGTTTGAATAAATCTTCTGAACCGGATGGCTGCTTTTTAGAAGAGCAGGAAAAGGTAATGAAAATTGATAGGCATACATAAATCCGGAATAAAAGAAAGGTACGTGAGTAGGTAGGTTGCATAGTAGCCTGAACTGAAAAAGTTGAAGAACGCTTAAATTAGCAATAACTGATGCGAATACTTTCATGATGCTTACTATTTTTTTATTTTAATGCAAACATGGTATCTGCACCCTATCTCTCGGTTTGTTTTTCAGCTATCCTGGTAAGTTAACTGGCGGCACCATTCCCCGCCTTTTTGTATTGCCGCCATCCGAAGAAAATAGTAATGCAGCTAATTTTTATGCAGCCATCAACCGGCAAGGGCATAACCGGCTTGCCAGCAGGGTTTAGTGGGATAATTAGTAAAAGATGTTGATTTTGTTAGGTAAATTTAGTAACTAATCTGCCGCTTATTTTCCTTTTCTATGATCACACACAAACGGAGAACCCTCATTAAAAAATGCTTGCTTCGTTAGCAGGAATTACCAGAACGGGTACGGTTGCTCATGCTGTAACGCAGGCTAGGAAAGCAGAATCAAGAGCTGGGCCCGTGCAGGATATACCTTTGTATAGTAAATTTAAAAAGCAAGGTACGCTGGTTTTTATCTCATGGCATAGGTGTCCATTTTGAGGGAGACATCAAAGCTCATACAGGTCACGTGCTGTCAGAATTGGAAAAAACGCTGAAAGAAGCCGGATCTTCTATGGATAAAGTGCTGAAAGTAAACGTCTATCTGCACGACCTGAATGATTATAAAACCATGAATGAAGTATACAAAGGCCGCTTTAGAAGCAAACCTCCGGTTCGTACCACAGTGGCGGTGTATGGGGGCCCCCAGGTGATTCATGGGTGGAAATAGATTGTATTGCGCATATATAATGTTGAATAGGTATTAGAATTGTATTTTCATGTTCACTAGAAGAAGCCTGATTAAACGCCTGTCAGCTGCCCCATTTATTGGAAGCTGGTTTGGAAGCAGTTTGCCCTTTGCAACACTCGGAGCAGCTCTCCCAACTGCTGCTAAAAGAAATGTCATCCAGGAACTTGGGTTGCGGACCTTTATTAATGCAGCCGGAACCTACACCGCCATGACAGCCTCGCTAATGCCAGATGAGGTGATGGATACCATCAACGCCGCTTCTAAAGAATTTATGATGCTGGAAGAAGTACAGGATAAAGTAGGCGAGCGGATTGCCAAACTGGTACACTCCGAAGCGGCTATGGTAACGGCCGGCTGCTGGTCGGCCATGGTGCTGGGCATGGCAGGCGTGCTTACGGGCAAAGACGAAAAAAAGATAGCTCAGCTGCCCCACCTGGAGTACACCGGCATGAAGTCGCAGGTGATTGTACAGAAGGCACATAATACCGGCTATGTACATGCCATTACCAATACTGGCGTAATGGTAGTAGAAATAGAAACCCTGGAAGAAGCAGAAAAAGCCATTAACGAACGCACAGCCATGCTGTGGTTCCTAAACTATGCTGCCCCGCAGGGAAAAATAACCCATGAAGAATGGGTAGCCCTGGGCAAAAAGCATACTATTCCTACCATGATTGATATAGCCGCCGATGTGCCCCCGGTAGAAAACCTGTGGAAATTCAACGACATGGGCTTTGACTTAGTGTGTATCTCTGGCGGCAAAGCTATGCGTGGACCCCAAAGTGCCGGATTATTGATGGGGAAAAAGGATCTCATTGCTGCTGCCAGGCTAAACGGGCCACCCAGAGGGGGAAATATAGGCCGGGGCATGAAAGTAAACAAAGAGGAAATACTAGGCATGTACGTAGCCCTGGAACGGTATATAAACCAGGATCATGCAAAAGAATGGAAAGAGTGGGAAACCCGGATAGCTCACATCGACACGGCTGTAAAAAAAGTAACTGGCGTGCAAACAGAAACATTTGTGCCCCCTATAGCCAACCATACACCAGCTTTGCGCATATCCTGGCATAGAGACCAGATCAAGCTTTCGCCTCAGGATTTGCAGGAGAAACTGCGCAAAGGCAATCCTTCCATTGAAGTAGTGGGAGGAGAAAAAGGTACCCAATCCATCAGCCTGACGGTGTTTATGTTGAAGCCAGGCCAGGAAAAAATAGTAGCCAAACGACTGGCCGAAGAACTATCTTCTGCCTCTGCTTGATAACTTTAGTAAAACAAATTATCCTTAATACTTATGCAAAAAGTAGTACTTTATATTTTTTCTATGCTGCTCCTGGCTTCCTTTGCCAAAGCACAAACCTATAGCATCGTCATCAAAGACGGACATGTAATTGATCCTAAGAATAACATCAATGCTGTGATGGATGTGGCCATTCAGGATGGAAAAATTGCCCAGGTAGGCAAAAACATAGATACCAAAGGCGCTGCCCAGGTAGTAAATGCCAAAGGCATGTATGTAACGCCTGGCTTGGTAGATATTCACGGGCATGTATTTTTTGGTACAGAGCCAGATCATTACCTGAGTAATGGCCTGGTGGCCGTGCCGCCAGATGGATTTACGTTCCGGGTCGGGTGTACCACTATAGTCGATTGTGGGGGTGCCGGCTGGAAGTCTTTTCCTACCTTCAAGAAAAACATTATTGATAATTCGCAGACGAGAGTGCTGTCTTTTCTGAACATTGTAGGTGAAGGCATGCGGGGAGGAGCCTATGAGCAGAACCTGAATGACATGGATGCAAAAATGGCTGCCATGGTAGCCAGGCAAAACAAAGACTATGTCGTAGGATTCAAAGTAGCGCATTACCAGGGCCCGGAATGGACACCGGTAGATAGGGCAGTAGAAGCAGGTAACTTAGCCAATATGCCAGTTATTATAGATTTTGGTGGCAACACGCCTCCACTCTCTATTGAAGAATTGTTTATGAAACGCTTGCGGCCCGGGGATATTTATACCCATACATATACATTGCTGGAAGGAAATGTGCGGGAAACGGTGGTAGATGAAGCCACCAAAAAAGTGAAGCCTTTTGTAATGGAAGCCCAGAAAAGAGGAATTGTGTTCGATGTAGGCTATGGGGGAGCCAGTTTTAATTATTCCCAGGCCATCCCGGCCCTACAAGCAGGCTTTTATCCCAACACCATCAGCACCGATTTGCATACAGGCAGCATGAATGGCTCGATGAAAGATATATTAAGCATCATGTCCAAATTTGTAGCCATGGGTATGGACGAAGCCAGCGTCATTAAAGCCAGTACCTGGGCTCCGGCTCAGGTTATCAAACGGGAAGAATTGGGGCATCTGTCCGTGGGTGCCCTGGCCGATGTAGCCGTGCTCACCATGCGGGAAGGCAATTTTGGCTTCTATGATAAAACAGGCTATAAGATGGAAGGCAAAAAGAAATTTGAATGTGAAATGACCATTAAAGACGGCAAAATTGTATACGACCTGAATGGCATTGCCAATCCAATAGTCGTACCCAGAACAGCCTCTACACAACGGGCTACTTCTTCTCAGAAGAGTGGCGGGCATTGATAAGGAAGTTTGCCTTTGACAAACTGTGTGTACGCGCACACAAGAAACGTGCACGTACACGTATTCATCCTTTTAGTTGACTGGTATCTTTTTTATCTGTAAGTTAGAAAGCAAAAGTGGCCGTCTTTCCCGGCTAGTGTTGCCGGGCAAAAAGGTGCTTTGCTATGCCTGCTACTAAAGTGAAATTTCTAATACCGAAGCATTTTCTATCAGATGCAACACATATACCTGACGTATTTAAAGGCAACCTCTGCAACAGGACTGTTCAGCAGAACTTTTTGTTGGTTATTGCTCCTTCTTTTCTTCTCACAGTGTAAAGAAAAAGTAAAGCTGCCGCCACCCAGCCCAGACAATGGAGGTCTTTTTCTTCCTGGTAATTTTCAGGCCGTAGTGGTAGCAGATAGTCTGGAAGGCAAAGCCCGGCATATTGCAGTAAACGATAATGGAGATGTGTATGTAAAGGCCCGGTATGGCGGAGCCGATAGTTCAATTATTGCACTGCGTGATACCAATAACGATGGCAGAGCAGATATTTTGAAACGGTTTGGTGGCGTAGGAAAGGAAAGAGGTTATGGTACAGCCGTACGGATTCATAAAGGATATATTTATTTCAGCTCGGAATTACTTGTGTACAGGTATAAACTGACGCCGGGTAAACTGGTGCCGGAAGGCAAGATGGAGATAATCCTCACCGACGACCATGCGCATGGCATGCACGAACACATCGCCAAACCGCTATCATTCGATGATCAGGGAAATATGTATGTTCCGTTTGGCGCTCCCTCCAATGCGTGCCAGGAAACTAACCGCACACCTAACTCTCCAGGCATCTATCCTTGCCCGCTCCTGGAAGATCATGCAGGCATCTGGCGGTTTAGTGCAGATAAACTTCACCAGACCCAGAGAGATGGTACTAAGTATGCCACTGGCCTGCGAAGTATTGTAGCCATGGACTGGAATCAGGCTGATAAAAGCTTATACGTACTCAACCATGGCCGCGATGACCTGCTGCGCTTATGGGCACATAAGTATACGCCCTGGCAAAGTGCGGTGCTGCCTTCAGAAGAATTTTTTAAGGTACGGGAAGGAATGGATGGCGGCTGGCCCTACTTCTATTACGACCAGATGCAGAAAAAGAAAGTAATAAATCCGGAATATGAAGGGAAAGCAGCGTTGGCTGGAAAAGAAAAAGACCTGGAACAACCGATTTTCGGCTTTCCTGGCCACTGGGCTCCAAACGATGTGCTTTTCTATACAGGAACTCAGTTTCCCGAAAGGTACCGGGAAGGGGCCTTTGTTGCCTTTCATGGATCTACTAACCGGGCACCTTATCCGCAAGCCAGTTATTTTATTGGCTTTATTCCGTTTAAAAATGGTAAACCTACTGGCGAATGGGAAGTGTTTGCCGATGGATTTGCCGGAGTAGACCCCATTGTGAACGTAAGTGATGCACATTACCGACCTATGGGCATTGCTATGGGGCCTGATGGGTCTTTATACATTGCTGAAACAGAAAAAGGCAAAGTATGGCGGATTATGTACACCGGGGAGAAAGATACCTTTGGAGAGCCGCAATTAGCCCAGATGGAAAAACGCAAATCTCTTTCTCACCTGCGCACCCCCGATGAAGTGAATGATAACCTGGATAAAGGGGTAGTAGTAGCCGGCGAAAAAATATACAATACCTATTGTGGTTCCTGTCATCAGCGGAATGGCTTAGGCGATAACAGCCGTTTTCCCCCGCTGGCTAACTCAGATTGGGTAGTAGGCGATAAAAATCGGTTGATTGAAGTAGTATTGAATGGGTTACAGGGCCCTATTGAAGTAAAAGGACAATCGTATAACAATGTAATGCCGCAGCATAGCTTTTTGGGAAATGAAGATATAGCCCAGGTACTGACCTATATCCGGCAAAATTTTGGAAATACGGCAAGCGCCATCAATGCAGACGAAGTGAATAAGGTGAGAAATGCATTACACGTGCAAAATACTTCGACAACTAAGTGAGAGGGGAATTAGAAACCGTTTCTTTCCAGACTAATCAACAAAGTAAATTTTCAACATACCAATTCAATTTTATTCCTTTACAAAAACCCACTATGAAATCACAAAGAAGATCTATTCTAAAAAGACTATTTGCCTCCCTTGCAGGTGTTACCGGTTTAGGAGCCGTTGCTCAGGCTAAAACAGATGCCACTCCGGAAAAAGAAGTATTTAATGTCACTACTTATCAGGATGTACCTTTGTTTTCAGGTTCTACTAAGCATGGAAATTTGATATTTGTTGCCGGAAAAGGGTATCATAAAGAAGGCGATATAAAAGTACACACCGATGAAGTACTGAAGGAACTGGAGGCTGAACTAAAAAAAGCCGGCTCCTCTATGGATAAAGTACTGAAAGTAAACGTGTACCTGCACGACCTGAATGATTACAAAGGGATGAACGAAGTATATAAAGGCCGTTTTGGCAGTAAACCCCCGGTACGTACCACAGTGGCAGTGTATGGGGGCGTACCAGGCGACTCACTGGTAGAAATGGATTGCATTGCTTACGTCTAACAACTCATGGTATTTCTAAGCCGAGATACCACTTTCTTTCCCTATTTAACCTATACCCTAATGCTTAATAGAAGAAATTTAATCAAACGCTTGTCTGCCATACCAGTCTTGGGCGGACTTGTCGGAAGCAGTATTCCCTTTCTGCCTGCACAGGCTGCTCCTAAAGAGCCCAAACGGGATCTGTTTAAAGAACTAGGTGTACGTACCTTTATTAACGCGGCAGGTACGCTTACTTTCATGACGGGCTCCCTGATGCAAGATGAAGTACTGGATACCATTGTTTCTACCTCCAAGGAATTTTGTTTGCTCGATGAGGTGCAAGACAAAGTAGGCGAACGGATTGCCAAAATGGTTCATTCAGAATCAGCTGTAGTTACATCCGGTGCCTTCTCCGCTTTGACATTAGGCCTGGCAGGTGTACTAACCGGTACCGATCAGAAAAAAGTAGAGCAACTGCCGCATCTGGAATACACTGGTATGAAATCCGAAGTAATCATTCAGAAAGGGCACGATATTGTGTATAAACAAGCCTTGACCAATACTGGGTGTAAAGTGGTGTTTGTAGAAACGGTAGAAGAGGTAGAAAAAGCCATTAACGAACGCACAGCTATGCTGTGGTTTCTACACATCCAGGCAGATAAAGGGAAAATTATGCATGAAGAATGGGTAGCCCTGGGCAAAAAGCACAATATACCTACCATGATTGATATAGCCGCCGATGTGCCCCCGGTAGAAAACCTGTGGAAATTTAATGACATGGGCTTTGACTTAGTGTGTATCTCTGGCGGCAAAGCCATGCGGGGACCCCAAAGCGCCGGATTATTGATGGGCAAAAAAGACCTGATTGCTGCTGCCCGGATGCACATGCCTCCCAGAGGTTTTACGATTGGCCGGGGCATGAAAATTAACAAAGAAGAAATTTTCGGCATGTATGTGGCTCTGGAGAAATTTATTAATCAGGATCATGCGAAAACCTGGAAGCAGTGGGAGGAAGGCATAGCACACATTGACAATTCCATCAAAAAAGTAGAAGGTGTGCAAACTCAAATAACCGTGCCACCTCTGGGCAACCATACACCTACTTTGCAAGTAACCTGGGACAAAAATAAAATCAAGCTTGCTAAAGACGATCTCGTCGCCAACTTGCGCAAGGGCAATCCATCTATTGAACTGGGGGGTGGTGGGCCAGAGTCCTTTAGTGTGACCGTTTGGATGATGAAGCCGGGCCAGGAGAAAATAGTAGCCAAACGTCTGACAGAAGAATTTTCAAAAGCCACTGTCTAACGCTGTATAAAAGCAGAATTACTGAAAAACTTACCTGGTTTGTTAATCCTTTTAACCCTTTACTTTATTGTAGAGGGTTCTTTCTTTACAGCTATTGAATCCCTAACCCGTACGTATGCAAAAAGTATATCTCATTTTTTTATCTCTCGTATTTTTTACGCTAAACTTTGTTCAGGCACAGACCTATAGTATAGTTATTAAAGGTGGACATGTAATTGATCCCAAGAATAACCTTAATGGCGTGATGGATGTAGCCATTCTGGATGGAAAAATTGCCCAGGTTGGCAAAAATATAGACACCAAAGGTGCTGCCCAAGTGGTGAATGCCAAAGGTATGTATGTAACGCCCGGCCTGATTGATATCCATTCTCATAATTTCTTTGGCACAGAACCCAACCATGCCTACAGCAATGGCTTTAATGCCCTTCCCCCGGATGGATTTACGTTCCGTAATGGAGTTACTACCGTGGTAGATTGCGGGGGTGCCGGTTGGCGCAGTTTTCCTACATTCAAACAAAATGTGATTGATAACTCCAAAACACGGGTACTTTCTTTTTTAAATATTGTAGGCGAAGGCATGAGAGGCGGTGCCTATGAGCAGAACACGCAGGATATGGATGCAAAAATGACTGCTCTGGTAGCCAAGCAACATAAAAATTACATAGTAGGTGTAAAAGTGGCTCATTACGAAGGCCCGGAATGGACTCCGGTAGACCGGGCAGTGGAAGCAGGTAATATGGCGAATATTCCTGTAATTATTGATTTTGGGGGAAGCAACCCTCCGTTGTCTATTGAAGAACTATTTATGAAACACCTGCGGCCTGGGGATATTTATACGCATGCTTTCGGGCAGCTGGCTACCAGAGAAGCGATTGTAGACACAGCGTCTAAAAAAGTAAAGCCCTTTGTCTGGGAAGCGCAAAAACGGGGAATCATCTTTGACGTAGGATACGGAGGCATCAGTTTTGCTTTTTCGCAGGCTGTACCAGCCCTTAAAAATGGCTTTTATCCGAATACCATCAGTACCGATATCCACACCGGCAGTATGAATAATGCCATGAAAGATATGCTGACGACTATGTCTAAATTCCTGATAATGGGTATGGAACTGCAGCCTGTTATACAAGCCAGTACCTGGAATTCTGCTAAAGCTATTAAACGCGAAGAGTTAGGCCATTTATCGGTTGGTGCCCTAGCCGACGTGGCAGTACTTACTTTACGTAACGGTAAATTCGGCTATTTCGATTATACTGGCTATAAACTAGAAGGAAACAAGCGCCTGGAATGTGAAATGACTATCAGGGACGGCAAAATTGTATATGATCTCAATGGCATAGCCAGTCCGCTTGTTGTACCACAAAAACCAGCAGCCGCATCCAGATAACTGTATGGATGGTTATTTCTAATTTTTAATTCATAGCCGCTTATTTATTAGCAGATGTGTTAGTGGTTGAAGCTGCCATGTTTTGATTCTTCTTGTTTAGAGCTACCGTACGTACTTTGTCATTGTTAACAGCAAAAAGTACTTTTGTTTGGTTGCCTTGCTCCAAAACAACTATATCCCGGACATCGCCTCTGATATGCAGGCCCGCTTGTGCCTGAGGCAAATAAGTAAAATTGCCTTTGCCGTCTCCCAGAAAAGCGGTTCCGTAACTGGCATCGTATTTCCCGGTAACTACCCTGGTTTTCTCCAGATTTCCGCCAAGTAGTATATCCAGGTGCCCGTCACTGTTTATATCCAGAGATTGTATGGCATACACAGGTGCAAATTGAGCTTGTATGGGCAGCTCTTTAGCAGTGAATAGGCCCTTATTATTTTCAAAATACGTGGTATGAAAGCGGCTAGCGGTTAATTTTTGAGCAACCTGTAATTGCTCTTTCGAAAATACATCTTCCATAGTTGCTTTGGCATAAGCTTCGTAACTCGTAAACCGTTTTTTTATGGCAGGCATCTGACCGCCTAGTTCGTCTCGGCTGAAAGCAGGATAATTCTTGCCCTCTATGTAATAGCTTAGTACAGGATCAATGGTACCATTATTGTCAAAATCGCTGTAGAGTAGTGTAGCAGGTTGTTGCCCGGTTACTTTCATCTGGTTGTTTAATCCCAGATTTCCTGCTACCAAATCCAGATCGCCATCGTTATCGAAATCTTCAGCCAGGATGCGGTTCCACCATCCGGATGAAGCTTGTGGCAAATAGGTGGATGTTTGATTTACGAGTTTTCCATCCTGATTAATAAATAGGGTAATGGGCATCCACTCTCCGACAACCACTAAATCCTGGGTTTTATCTCCATTTACATCCAGCCAGAGAGCATCGGTAACCATGCCTGCATGTTTTAATTGGGGTGCCAGTTTGTCGGTTTGTGTTGTGAACTGTCCGTTGCCATTGTTGACTAGTAAATAGCTTTCGGGTGCTTTTGGATACTGGCCTGGAATAACTCTTCCACCAATAAACAGATCTACATCCCCATCACCATCTACATCTCCAGGCCGTACACAGGAGGCATCTACAAAGAAGGAGGGAAGCAGGTCACTTTTCCGGATAAATTTTCCTTTGCCATCATTCACATATAAACGGGGTTGTAAACTTGGATCATTGGCCGGAAAACAATAGCCCCCGCTTACGACCAGTAGGTCCAGGTCTTTGTCTCCATCTGCATCAAAAAAAGAGGCATCCGTATCTTCAGCGGCCGCATCTTTGGCTAAATCAGCTTGTGGAAGTGCATGAAAAGTGCCATCCGCCTTTTGAAGAAATAGTTTACTTTCCTGTCCCCGGGCACCGCAAACGAACAAATCTTGCCGTCCATCTCCATTTACATCACCTTTGGCTATGTGCGGCCCTTGTGCAGAAAGAGCATTGGGTAGCAATCGTTGAATTTTAAAGTCTACAAAGTTTTCTTCCTGGTGTGTAAAATCTACTAGAGTATTTAGTTGTGTAAACAGCAGAGAAGTAGTTGCCTGTGGAGTTGATGGCAGAGAGGCTTCTTTTTCTTGTAAAGTAATGGTTTGGTTAGGCTTCAAAGAGGAAATGGTTTGTATTTTTCCACTTGGCCAGGTTACCTGTATTTGTTGCAGGTCAGAGGTTCCCAAACCGAATACCAGTTCGGCAGGTACTGAGGACTGGAATCCTCTGGTAGGCATCATTTCCTGAACCAATGTTTTATCTGAACAAATAAGCTGTACAGTTGCTCCAATTCCTTGTTTGTTTTTTCCCTCTCCTATAAGTTTTACCTTTAAAAAACGGTGGTCTTTTACTTGGTTCTCCAGGTTGTTCTGGTATACAAAAGCAGCTTCATTGGTGTTATTTACTACTAAATCCAGGTCACCATCATTGTCTAGGTCGGCATAGGCGGCTCCGGTGGAAATGCTGGTCTGGTCCAGCCCCCATTTCTCTGTTTGTTTAGCAAAAGTCAGGTCCCCTTTGTTCTCGTAGATATAATTCTTTACAATGGCAGATGGCATTTTGCCAATAATCTGTTGCATGGTCATTTTCTGGCTGCCCTGGCCTTCTTTCATTTTCTCGTCTGCCGCAAAGCTCAGAAAATCCATATTGGTATAATCGCGGGCGTACCCATTGCTGATAAAAAGATCCTGATGGCCATCGTTGTTAAAGTCGGCAAACAAAGGCGCCCAGCTCCAGTCGGTATTCGAAACGCCAGCCAGTTGCCCAATTTCGCTAAACGAAACTCCTTTGACCGGATTTGGTTTTCCAGCAGAATCCGTTAGTTGCATTGGTCCGTTGTTGAGTTGCAGCATGTTGCGCATGTTCTGGTGATAAAAGCCTGACTTTACCAGCATCTGGTATTTATCGTAATTATCTGGCCCAAGCACTTGTTTCTGGCGGAAGTTATCTTCCGGAAGCATATCCAGGGTGAGTACATCCATCCAGCCATCGTTATTTACATCGGCCACATCTACACCCATCGAAAAGAGGGAAGTATGTCCGATGCAGTCTTTTAACCTTTCGCTAAAGGTGCCATTTCCCTGGTTGAGGTACAGGTAGTCTTGTTCGTTGTAATCATTGGAAATATACACATCGGGCCATCCATCTTTATTAAAGTCAGAAATACCAATTCCCAGGCCAAAGCTTAGGACATTGTTTACCAAACCGGCGGCTTCGCTTACATCTGTAAATTTTCCCCCTTCATTTTTCAACAAGCGGCTGGCAAATAGAGGATTTTTCTGATCTTTTAGTTTAGCGCTGATCTGGCTGAATCCGGCGTATTCCTGTACAGAATGGTTCAGCAGCCACATATCCAGATCGCCATCATTATCATAGTCAAAAAAAGCGGCTTGTGTAGAATACCCGGTATCATTCAATCCGTATTGGGCGGCCTGCTCTGTAAACCGCATATTCCCTTGATTGATATAAAGCAAGTTTTCACGTTCTTTGGCTACACTGCTTCCGGAACGGCAAACGTATATATCCAGTAAGCCATCGGCATTTAAGTCGGCCATGGTTACGCCGGTTTTCCATCCAACCATCGCCGCTACACCTGCACTTTCGGTAATGTTTTCAAATTTTAACTCCCCTTTGTTGAGGTATAGTCGGTTGCCCACCATATTGCCTGTGAAATAAATATCTTGCAATCCATCGTTGTTGAGGTCGCCAATGGCTACGCCGCCGCCATTGTAGAAATACCCATACTTGAGCACGTTAAATTCTTCTGACTCAGTTAGCTGATTAATAAAGGCGATGCCAGTCTCACTTGCGGGTAATAAAGAGAATAAGGTGTCTTTCTTTTCTTCCTGTTTACAGGCTGTAAAAAGAAGTATAAAGAGAAGGAAGGTAGAGTAGATAAGTAACCGATACATTTTAATGAATGAAATAACAATAGGTATATAGGTATACATGTTACACCTTTTTCAAACTTTCACAAAAGGCAACTAATAAACGCAGATTTTCATTTGCTGAAATTTCTGCTGGAACCGGCGGATTTTCTCCTTTAAACTGGGCATAACACCACTTGGCTAATGTACTCTCCGGCGATTGTTTCACCCAATCTTCCAGTAAGTTACGGGCTTCTGTTTGCTTCCCCAAGTGTTGAAGAGCAAAAGCAGTAAATAGCTTATTGGGAGCCGCTCCCTCTTTTTTGAAGTTTACGATTTTGTTGTATAAAGCCCTGGCCTTATCCGGTTTGCCTAGCTTCTCATAACTCAGGGCTTCCATATAATCTTCCATGCGTTCGTCTATATCTTCCGGATAAGGTTTTCCGGCTCCCAATGTCTCTTTCCACTCCCGTGACTGGGTTATAAATTTTATTGCCTCAGGGGCTTTGCCACTACGCAACGCCTGGGTAGCCAGCATCAGATTTGCCTCTCTGTACAATGACCGGCCTTCGGTTGCTCCCTCGTAGGGCAGAATGTTGAGTTTATTTAATACGCCTAAACTAGCTTTATAATCTCCGGTTAACAGCAGGGTTTTCGCATACTGGCTACCTAAAATATAGTTCTCGGGAAAGAGTTGATAATACCGTTTGGCATACTGCTGCGCTTTTGTATAGTTTTTTTGCCCCGCATAGAATTGAGAAAGCAGTAAACCAATTCGCCAATTTTTTGGATCCAGTTTTTCCGCTTTCTGGAAATCAGTCAGGGCTTGGTTAGGATTATTCTTGCCAAGAAGTTCAGCTCTGGCTAGGTAGAAAGGGGCAAATTCAGGAGCAGTGCCACAGGCCATCAATAGCTCTTTTGCCCGCAGGGTATCCTGCCGGTTCCAGTGAATCAGACCCAGGTAGTAGTTGGGTTTCCAGCTTTTATCTTGGGACAGCACCCATTTTAGTACGTCGGCTGTTTCGGAGCGGTAGGGAAACGTCATGGCAGGTGACAGACTATTGGCTTTCTTTAGTAACTCATGGGCTGCCTGGTTGCCTGCCTTATGCTGCAAAAATGCTTGCCAGTATACAATTTCCGGGCTACTAGGAGCTAATTCCAATACAGCCAGAGATTCTTTAAACAATCCATGGTGAAAGTACCAGATTGCCAGCTCCATATAGGTTTCATGCGGTAGTTCTGTACGGATGAGGGAAGTAAATAGCTTTTTGTTTTCCTCAGTTTTAGTCAGCCAGTAGCGTTCCAGGCGAGCGAAGTGATTCAATGGAGCTATCTTAGAAATTTCGTCCAGATACTCAGTTGCTTCCTTTGTTTTATTTTCCAGTCGATGCAGCACAGCTAATAGCTGATAGGCTTCCAGATTGTTGTGGGTATACTCCAGACTTTTCCGGGCATATTCAGCCGCCTGGGTATAATTTTTCTCAGTGAAATACAGCTTACTTAGTTGCGTATAGGCTTGTGGCCGGTATTCGGTAGAAAGGGCAGCCAGGTCAAATCCATCTTTGGCATCGGTGGTGTTTTGTAAGGCAGCATTTGCCAGGCCATATATGTAATTGGCTGCCGGGTCGTAGGTATCTAAACGAAGGGCTTGTTTGGCATACGTCAGGGCTTCCTGGTATTGCATATTCCGGTACAGCAACTGTGCGACTTCTACCAGAGCTAGGCCGAAATGTGGTTCTTTTTGCAAACTGGCTTGTAGTTTCTGCATAGCCTGACCAAATTGTTTATGTCTGGCCAGTTCCTTTCCCTGAATGTATAAACCATAGCCAGATTGCCAGTCGAACTCCTTCGGAAAATCCATTGGGCGTTGCAATACATCTGTTTGGGGATTGGCTGCATACACTAATTTATTTCCTCCTAAACTTGACACCAGGTTCCTTTCATTCCCGGTAAAGGCTATGGAATCAGAGAAGAGTTGCAGGGGTTTCAGGGTGAGTACTTTGGTATAAATGACTTTCTGGTTATCTACTATTTTTAGTGTATCGGCAATGGGTTGCAGGGGCGAAAAGTAGACTTTCAACGAATTGTTTTCTTTCTTCAGGTTCAATGCTCCATAGGTATTGGCTTTTACAAAACCTTTGGTCCCTTTTACCGGAAACCAGTATTCTTTCCAGTCTTCACTGGCATAGGGCGTAAAGTCTATATTTTTGAAAGGAGTGAATGAGCTTGCCGGGGCTGCCTGGTTGTATAAACGTCCGGATTGTACTTCTACATATTGCCCATCGGTATCTGTCAAAATTTTGTCCCAGATCATTCCTTCACGGGAAAGGCCCCAGATCCATATTTTTTTCCCGGCTTTGTCGTCGTGGGTAGAGTAGCGGCCCATGCCAAAATCTTCGTCGTGCCAGTAGCCGCCAAAAAAATCGGTGTACTTGCCAAATACATGGTACGATTTGTAGGTGCCAAAATTGTTGTTTTCATAAAAAGACAAATCGCGGCCTTGTTCATCTACAGGCCATTTTTCATACTGCCCTTCATGCCCTAAGTAGTGTGTACCAGGATAAATAAATTGCAGATTTCCGGCGGCTTTTAAACCGGCATTCATCCAGGAGTAGTAGGGTTGTTCAAGCGGGGATGAGTTATACCAGAACGAACGGGTAATAAAATAGGCTTTATCGGGCGCTACGTTAATTTCCTGGCACCAGGTAGTTTGGGTAAGTAAATCCAGGGTGCCAATAAAGCAACTCACACTGCCGTCTTCATTTTTCTTTACTAAATAATCTACTGGCGTAGCTACCGCCGGGGTATGACCAATAATTCCATAGTTGGCTTCCAATCCGCCGGATGTCCAGGGGCCGCGCATGGCTATGTCCCGGAATTTAACTACCTGGTTGTCATAAAAAAACGATTTCCCAGATGCTTTCTCATAGGCTGCCCATATCTTACCCCCAATTTCCGGCAGTATAGTTAGCTTAATGTATTCATTTTCCAGTTCTACTACTTTCCATTCTTTATTTACAGGTTTGTCGGTGTACCCATCAAAGCGGAAGTAGGGATAAATTAGTGTGTTTGGATTAGGAATGGGATTAGGGTCGGAGAAGGGGTAGGTTTTGTAGGCTTTGGTATATTCCCGGAACGAAGCATTCTGGGCAAGCAAGGGGGGGCTATACGTTAAGAGAAGATAATATATTATACTGAAAAGGTAGATTTTACGCATGATGCTGTATAGTAGATTAAAAAATGGAGGCAACGATTGAAACACAAATCGGTGAAGTATGAATATACCCCACCGATTTGTGTTGATTTATCAGATAAAAAGATCCATTAATCTTTATCCCACCACAGTGGCGTACTGGCTTTGTCAGGTCCGCCAAGTAAGGCTTCGGCAGCTGTAACGGCAGGTCCGTTTGTTTGCTTTTCAAGCGTGATAAAAGGTATCCGTTTGATAAACGTTCCGGTTGGCACATCTGCATTATCGGAAGCTACTACCGGATATAATCTGGGGTAATCGCTTCTGCGGAAGTTAGCCCAGGCTTCAAATCCATCCGGATACAGCGCAAGCCATTTCTGCGTATTAATTTGCTCCCGTTGCCTTTCAGGAGTTGCTTCCCATTTCACAGGTATGTCCGACAAAGCAGGCGAATTCTGTTGATCCTGAGGGGCAACAGGTGTAGCTGCACTCGTAATATAGGCGGTAATAGCCGCTTCATCGGTGGTTCCCCATTGAATCATCGAAGTGCGGATACCATCTTCATATAGTTCCTGCGCTGTGCCTCCCATATTCCATCCGTTTAAAGCACCTTCTGACCGGAGAAAATAAGCTTCTGCGGCATGCATTACATCCTGTGGATTGGTATTCTGGTTAGCCACCGTAAACCTGGCAGCTACGTTAGAATTTTGAGCTGGCAAATTTAATGTAAGGCCTTGCTGAGCTGGCAGTAAGCCGTTGCGTAATCCTTCGTACGTACCGGTGGCTTCGGCAGGCTGGAAATAAGCAGAAATCCGGGGATCGCCATACCCTTTCAATACGCTTTCCATAGAAGCACTCATCCGGAACTCATTCCAGTTAGTAATCTGGTTAAACGTATTAATATCATTTCCTTTGCCACTTACTTTTAACATGGCATCGTCTGTTACTTCCATCATAACTCCCCCGGCTACAGCGGCTTCCGCTTCTGTTTTGGCACGGGCCGGATCAACATCGGAAATCCGCATAGCCAGACGCAGGCGGAGCGTATTGGCGAACTTAATCCATTTATTTACATCACCTGCATAGATGGCATCGTATTTCTCAAAAGGTTTTTTATCCTTATTGGCATTTAACACCTCGGTGGCTTCTGCTAACTTCTTGAAGAAGTCGTCATAAATTTTATCCTGCGGATCGTATGCAATTACTTTGGAATCGGTGCCAGCCTGGAAATAGGGAATGGGTCCATAATAATCTGTAACCCGGTGAAACATATATACCCACCAGATTTTCGCCAGTGCATTTTCAGCCGGCAGTTCACCTTCTGTAGCTTCAATAATGGTTTTTAGCTGGGGTACTCCCTGTGTATAAGGCGGATTCCAGTGGCCGGTTAGCCAGTCGAAACGCATGGTGTAGCGGTCTGACTGGAAGTAGCTGGCCGTAAGAGCAAAGTACTGTGCGTACAAGTCGGCAAATAAATTCTGGGAAATCTGGTAGGAGGCAAAAGGCACTGATTCTGCTTTGGCAAACATCATTCCGTATTCGCCTGTACCCAACGCTGTGATTTTGGTTGGATTGGTATTGATTTCCTCAAAGTTATCCGTACAACTGTTAAATAGTGTGCCAATAAGGGTTACACCACTCAATAGTTTAATGCTATATAATTTTATGCTTTTCATTCTTTTATCTAATTGATATGAAAACTTAAGAGTATTTGTGAAACAAAAGAATTAGAAACCAAGGTTGATGTTTACACCCAGCGTACGGGCAGTGGGCAAGGCATTGTATTCCAAGCCCTGTAAGTTGCCAGAACCCAGGTTAGCTTCCGGGTCAAAATCCATTTTGCGTTTGCCAATGCCTGGAATATCAAAGGTAGAACTTCCTCTGTACAGGAAGAACAAGTTACGGCCTACAACAGAAACCCGGGCAGAGCGGATAAAGAAGTTTTCAGGCATGTTGAACGAATACCCTAAGTTGGCTTCCCGTAAACGAACGTTGGTTGCATCGTAGGTATAAATTTCGCCTCTGGAGTAGCGGCCCCCCATGTAATACCAGAAATCTTCAGACCGGATAGGTTTAACATTTGGCTCGCCGGTACCTTCTACAATACCTGGCAATACCCAGCCGCCTTCCCGGAAATTTGTCGTTACTTCTACTGATCCGTTGGAAGTACGCAAGCCATCGCCGCCAGATACCATTACACCACCGAAACGTCCATCTAGTAACACACCTAACGACCAGTTTCCATAAGTAAAGGTATTGTTAAAGCCCAGCATCCAATCTGGGTTAAAGTTTCCAACATATTGGCTTAACCCTCCGGGTGTCAATACAGGTAAGCCATTGGCATTGATTAGTAGTTGTCCGGTTGCCGGGTCTCTGGCCCAGCCTTCTGTATAAATTTCGCCAAAACGTTTGCCTTCTTCTACTACAACATCGCCTACGCGGGAGTCGGAGCTTAAACCTACCCGTTTAATGTCTGGGCTAAGTTCCAGAATTTTGTTGCGGTTAGCAGAGAAGTTCAAATTGGCATTCCAGTTAAATTTAGCCGTACGGATAGGAGAAGTGGTCAGCATAATTTCAATACCCTGATTTTGTACATCTCCCACATTGATGTATTTATTAGAGAAACCAGAGGCCGGAGGTAATGACAAAGTTAATAACTGGTTAATGGTATTGGTATGGTAAAGGGTTAAATCCAGACCAATGCGGTTATCCATGAAACGCCAGTCCATGCCTACCTCAATGGATTTAGTTAATTCTGGCTTCAGATCCGGAATAGCCTGGGTAGCATCGCGGGTAACCCAGCCGCTAAGTCCGCCTTGCGAAACGGTGTACGTCTGTTGCAACAAGTATGGATTAGCATCATTACCCACCTGTGTATATGAACCTCTGAATTTAGCAAATGATATAAATTCAGGCATGGTTATCATGTCAGACAATACATAGGTTAAGCCAACTGCCGGGTAAAAGTAGGAACGGTTGGAAGCCGGCAGCGTAGAAGACCAGTCGTTGCGGGCTGTTAAATCCAAAATCAGGTAGTCGCGGAACGAAAGCTGGGCAGTGGCATATACGCCTTGCAGGTTTCTTTTGAAGTAGCTATACGAAGGGGTTACATTACCAGTGTTGGTGATCGCAAACAAATTAGGCTTTAATAAACCATTGGAATTGCTGTAGTTAAACTCACTTTCCCGGTAGAGCAACTGGCCTCCAATATTGTAGTTAAGTTTAAAGGCTTCGCTTAAGGTATTATTTCCGCTGATCAGCAAGTCTACGTTTTGTTCATCTACATAGTTAGTGCCAAAACCATATTGGCCCCCGGCCTGGTTTATCCAGTAAGAACCCTGGTAATGTTTTTCTTCTAAGCGGTCGTTGTAGCGGTCTACACTTACCCGGAGCTGTGCATTCAGCCAGCTGGTTAAATTGTACCGGGCCAAACCAAAGGCCGTAACCCGTCGTCTGTCTTCAAAATAGGAATTGCGGTTCACAATCCAGTAAGGATTTTGCAAAACCGAAGAGCCTGGTAGCCAGTAATTCTGCACCGGCAGGCCTGTTGCTGGGTCAATCCGCTGATAGTTTTCCATATCCTCTAGGCGGATGTTGCGGGGTACCTGGAATAAACTATTCAGGGGGGCAGCCGTTTCGCCTACAGCCGGTTTGTTGTCAATGCCTTGCTGCATATAAGTTATTTTGCCCTCCACACTTAGTTTGTCTGAAATCTGGCTGTTTAACCGCAGGTTGGCTGTATGGCGCATCATATCGTTGTTAGGTAGCAGACCTTCCACATAGTTGTTGGTGTAGGATAGATACGTCTGTATTTTTTCGCTGCCGCCGCTGATTCCAATTGAATTGTTCAGCGATAACGCATTCCGGAAGAAGTCGCGGATATTATCTGGCTGAGGGGAAAAAGCAGTTTCTTTGCCTGTCCAGTCAGTTACTGTGCGGCCGTCCATTCTTGGTCCCCAGCTTCTTTCTGAGTTAGCTGCATATACACCCCCTAATCCCTGCCCATAGTCATTCTGGAAGTTGGGTAAAAGCATTGGGTTAGACACAGAAATACCAGAATTAACATCAACGGATGTTTGTCCGGATTTGCCTCTTTTGGTCGTGATCAGAATTACGCCATTGGCAGCCCGGCTACCGTACAAGGCGGCCGCCGCAGCTCCCTTCAGTACGTTTATCGATTCAATATCATCCGGATTGATGTTGGCAGCGGCATCACTGGAATTGCTGCCTCCAAAAGAGGATGTAACCTGGCCGCGGGTAGAGTTATCAATGGCTACTCCATCTACCACAAACAGGGCATTGTTGTTTCCGGTGATAGAGCGGTTACCCCGCAATACTACCCGGTTAGCGCCACCCGGCCCGTTAGCTGATTGGGTAATAGTTAAGCCGGCAACTTTACCAGCCAGGGAATTTACAGCACTACCAGTAGCATCCCGTACCTGGGTCAATTGCCTGCCTTCCAGTTGCTGGGTGGCATAGGTAAGGGTTTTGGCCTGCCTCTCAATACCTAGTGCGGTAACTACCACTTCATTCAAACTTTGCACATCCGATTGTAAGCTGATGTTTATAGTCGACCGGTTGTTGATGGGTACTTCCTGCGTAATGAAGCCAATGGCCGAGAAAACTAAGGTGCCGCTTCCATCTACCGACGGAAGCTGAAAGGCTCCGTTCGCATCGGTGGCTGTACCCTGGGTAGTGCCTTTTAACAAAACGTTTACACCGGGTAAGGGCTCATTGTTATCATCCTTTACGGTTCCTGCTACCGTACTGGATTGGGCAAGTATAGGTACTATACTTATGCAATACAGCAGGCATACGAGTAGATAAAACTTCTGCTTCATAATGGGATTTGTTTTAATGAATGTTTGTAAAGTGCAATAATTAGAAGTGAGTTTGCTGACCAAAATAAATTTGCCTGTTTTAGGATTTTATTTTTATTGTAGGCACTAAACTTAGTAATAAACAGAATAGATGGCAAGTAAAATTTAGAAATGCTTACTAAAAAAAATTATACTCATTTAGTGACTATTAAAGATTTATTCAAAACTGTGTAAAATTCATAAATACTATTTGTATAATTTATACTATACATGGAAATAATTGAAATATTTTAATTATGATAAATTATGAAAAATGTTTTAGATGCAAAATGTTTTGGAATAATTTTTCAGCCTACAGCTCACTGATTAGTTAATGAATGAAAGCTGATAAAGCATAGCAATGGAGACAGGTAAATATATGGTGAGACACTTGCCGGGTGTAGACTACCATAAATAGAAGACATCCAAACCTGCTATAGTTAAAAAATTGGCTAGCCACGAACATTCTAGTTAAATTATTCTCTGTTTTCTAAACATAAGAAATTCACTTGAAGGCTACCGGTTTTGGGATGCGTAGTAGACAGGTAAAACTCTAAAGGCTGAAAAAAGGGAAAGAATTTCCAGGTACATTAGTTAGATAGCATAATCTCTGCGACGACCGGCAAATGATCGGAGGCGTATTTTTCAGCAATAACCTGGTGGCTTTCAACCCTGAATTTACCGGCAGGCCGGTAGGCAATAAAATCAATGGCTTTGGTAGGGTTTTCCACCGGAATAGTTGGGGCGCACGGCTGGCAGGTCCGTTTAAAATACGTATCTAGCTGGCGAATTACCTCAGACTCTGGCGGTGCGTTGAAATCTCCGGCAATAATAAAAGGCAATGTTTCAGCCGAAGCAATCTTGCCTATCTCCCTGATTTGCAGTTCCCGGTTAACAGCTGCTTTCTGTGCATCCAGGTGTGTGCTGCCAAAACGTATTTCCTGGCCGTTGGGTAAGGTAACTTTAACCGTAGCCAGAATCCTGGGCTCTCCCTTGGTGTCCTCCTGGGTAGGCAAGCGGTGTACTTTCTGCTCCGAAAGGGGATATTTTGACAAAATGGCTACACCATATTCTCCGCCGCCATAATCAATTGCTTTGCCAAAGTAGTAGTGCATGTTGAGTTTCCGGGCAATTTCTTCTGCCTGGTTAGCTGGGCCTGATCTGTCTGTATGGACATCTACTTCCTGTAGGGCTACCAGATCCGGGTTTTGGGTACGGATGGTAGTTGTAATAGCTTCTATATCAATATAATCAGGTTTTGATGGCGGGTTACTGTGATGAATATTGTAGGCCATTACCCGGATTACCTGGCCAGTTAAGGGATCAGCCGGCTTATTTTGGGCTACACGTTTGGTAGCCGGTAAATTTCGGGGAGAACAGGCGGCCACGAAGAGTGCAATTCCACTGAGTATATATACAAGTAAAGTTTTAGATGTATGTTTCATACGTATAGTACTACAATCAGCCTGCATTCAACCTGCATACTGGTTGAACAAGTGCTAAACTTGTGTTATTTGGTTTTTGTGGTATAGGGACCAAAAACGGCTTTTACTTCGGCTTTCTCGTTTTCGTCATTTAATATAATTACAGAGTAGGTGTTACCTCCGGGCATTACCCGGACCAGAATATGGCCATCCATACTTTTGTAGGCATTTTCCAGCGAAGGGCCAATTACGAGTTTATTAGGTTCCAGCATGTTGGTAGCAAATAAATCCCGCTCATCAGGGTACAAATATCTGGACGTAACCCGCCTGAGTACTTCGTGCCCTGGATGGTCCGAAGACCAGGTTTGTTGTATCCATACTCTGGGGCGCAGGGTTTTTATGTGAAATTCATTATGGGCATCCCGGTTTCCATGGTGGTCCATAACGGCTACATCCACCTCACCTACGGCTTTTGCTACAGGCGTTTCCACATCGGCCCACGTGGGTGCACCCAGGTCGGCAATGCCAGGACAGTCGCCTCCAGTGTAGTAGCGGAAAGGGCCATAATCAATGCGGATAACCAGGCTCAGTTGATTTTCAGAAATTTTGTCTGCAGGCGCTTTCTCTAAATAATTGAAAGTTTCCGTGCCAGTTCCTGTCCAGATAAGGCCATTGGCTTTTACATTCTGTACCTTAAATTCAGGATATTTTCTGGGGTTATGCAGAAGTTTGATCTGGTCGTTGCGGCCGGCTTGTAATTGTGCCGCCTTCATGCCGGATTGCTGCACGTGGTACTTGGTAAAAGCAATATAATTCAGCATGCTTTTGTAGTATTTTTCCAGACCTGGTCTGGCAGCTACCATGGCTTTGTACGCATTCAGATCGGTAGGATACGAATAGTCGGGGTAGCCTCGGTCTAGTAAGGTACCTATGGGAATGGCATCGCCTACGCCAGTAATGCCAGTGAGGGTATAACCGCCTTTGGCAGAAGTTTTGGCACCCGGAAAAATACAGCCATAGTGGTCGTCATGAAAATGCGTAATCAGTGCATAGTCTAATGTAGGTTGCCTCGTCTTAGGGAAGAAATTTTGTATGTAAATAGCCACCCATTCAGAGGGAGTCCGGGAATTGTTAGGATGGAGGGGGGCATTCCTGGCTGAGGTAGTCCGAGGATCTGTAGGGTCCATTTCGCCGGCATCCAGAAGCATAGTCGTGCCATCCGGGAAAATGTAGAAGGCGGCATCGCCACGGCCAGTATTGATGTGGTGTAGATCTAACATTCCTTCCTGCCAGGGAGGCAATGGGCTGCCTATCTGTTGCCCACTGACGGTACCTACACAGAGAAGCAGAATACCAATAAGTGTATATTTTATAACTAAAGCAGGGTGGATAGTTAATCTATACATACGTTCTTACCAAAAACTATGGGAGAGGCTTTAAAAAAACATTGCTAATTTATAGCTATATTTTACATTTAAAACACCCTTCCGGAAAAGTATATTCCCGGCAGGAAATGTAAAAAAGTCTATTCTAATTCAGCTTATTGACTGTAAGAATAGTAAATAATGTATTCTAACAGCGGACAAGGTACATTACGTTATTATTAAATTTACAGGCTTAGTTCTTCTAATTCTACACTGTATGTACCTATTTACTACTGAGAACAACAGTAATCCTTTGCAGGCAACAGCTGCCTGGCTTTACCATCTACACTATTTTACCAGGCTAATGCTGCTTATACTAACACTAGTAACAGGTACAGGAAACGGAGCCTTTACTCAAACCTTTGAAGGAAAGCCGCTGGCCAGTCATCCGCGGATTTTGCTGTTGAAAGGAGAGGAGGAAACCATCCGGAAAACCATTGCCAGCGATCCTGCCTGGGAGAAACTGCATCAAACACTTATAGCCCAATGCGATAGATTCATTAAGGAAGAGCCTATTCAGCGGATACAAATAGGCAGACGGCTGCTGGATAAATCACGGGAACTGCTGCGCCGGGTGTTTTATCTGGCCTATGCTTACCGGGTGTCTGGTGAGGAAAAATATATGAAACGGGCAGAGAAAGAGATGCTGGCAGTTGCCGGTTTCAGCGACTGGAACCCGTCTCATTTTCTGGATGTAGCTGAAATGACGCTTGGCATGGCTATCGGCTACGACTGGCTGTATCAGGACTTGCCTCAATCATCCAGAGAGATCATAAAAGAAGCGATTTTAAAAAAAGGCATAGAGCCTTCCCTGGATACCAGGTATTCCAGCTGGCTGAAGGCTAGCCATAACTGGAACCAGGTGTGTAATGCCGGCATGGCCTATGGGGCTTTGGCTATTTACGAAGATGAACCCCAGCTAGCAGAACGTATAATTAAACGCAGCCTGGAGAGTATTCAGCGGCCGCTGCAAGATTATTTGCCGGATGGAGCCTACCCAGAAGGATACAGTTACTGGGCCTATGGCACTAGTTTTCAGGTTTTATTTATCAGTGCTATTGAAAAAGCATTGGGTAATACTTCCGGTATGCCAGAGAATGCAGGTTTTCTAAAAACTGCCGGCTATCTGCAACACATGACCGGGCCCTCTGGTGAGTGTTTTAATTATTCTGATTCTGGTCTGGAGGGCAAATTACAACCGGCTATGTTTTGGTTTGCTCAAAAGGTAAAAGACCCTTCGTTGCTGTGGGTAGAACGCCAGCGCCTGGCTACTCAAGAGGCTACTCTACCTACAGACAACCGCTTGCTTCCGGCAGTACTACTCTGGGGGGCAGGTACGCAACTAAAAGATATTCGTCCGCCTAAACAACAGGTGTGGGTAGGGCAGGGTAAAAATCCGGTGGCGCTTATGCGTACTTCCTGGACTGACCCGGCTGCTATATATGTGGGATTGAAAGCTGGTTCCCCGGCAGTAAATCATGGGCATATGGATGTAGGGTCTTTTGTAATGGAAGCACAAGGGGTACGCTGGGCAATGGATTTTGGGATGCAAAGCTACGAGTCGCTGGAGTCAAAAGGCGTGAGGTTGTGGGATGGTGGCCAGCATTCGCAACGGTGGCAGATCTTCCGCTATTCAAACTTTACCCACAATACTTTAACGGTTAATGATTCTTTGCAGCGGGTAAATGGCTATGCTGCTATTACAACGCATGGCACCCAGCCTTCTTTTCTCTTTGCTACCACTGACATAACCGCCCTATATGCAGATCAGCTAACCAAAGCCCAGCGGGGAGTAGCTATTGTTGAACAGCAGTATGTACTTGTGCAAGATGAAATAGAAACGGCAAACGACAGTTGCACCATCCGCTGGACCATGTTAACACCGGCTGCTGTGCAGAAAATAGAAGCGAACAAAGCTTACCTGGTAAAAGACGGCAAAAAGCTCACCATACACGTGCAGAAACCTGCCGGCGTACGGCTGAAAACCTGGCGTACATATCCTCCTAACTCCTATGATGCACCAAACCCAGGTACGGTCATCATCGGATTTGAGGTAAAAATGCCCCAAAAGGCTAAAGAAACGCTTGAGGTACTTCTTATTCCGGAAGGAGCAGATACCTATGTCCGGAAATCAGAGAATTCGTTGATAAACTGGGCCAGAAAGTAGCCTAAAATAGATGAAAAGCTACTTGATTAACATATACAGACGTGATTGATTGGTAGGGGATATATTTGTAGTCTTGCCAAACTTACCGTTTATTAAACTAAAAAGACAAAGGGTAAGTAGCACTATACTTACCCTGTTGTTCCATAATTTTATAAGGTCTACACTTGCTTATTTGGCCATTTCCATCTTGGAGAGTACCAGGCCTGGCATTCCATTCCGGGTTTGTAAGGTACCAGTAAGCTTTACCTGCTCTGCCGGATGGGTGATGAGTTCTTTATAGGGATCAGCATTTTTATGGTCTTCCACAACCAGATATACTTTTCCATCGGAAGCCAGAAGGCCAACCGGATTGCCGTTTTTTAAGCAGCCAGTTGCACAAGATTTATGTTCAGGGCCTTTGGCGCCACTTTTCATGTAGCAGGACAGATCCAAAACTTCGCCTGTGAGGCTGGTTTCTTTAGCAGCTGCTTCCTGGGCAGAGGCTGTGCTGGCAAAAAAAGCAGAAAGCAGGGTTGCAGCCAGTAGTTTACCGCCAGTTTTTACTAGGTTTTTCATATGCGTGTGGTTATAAATGGGTTAACTGGTAAAGAAGAAGAAATATAAAAATTTATTCTAATATTTCCTTGAATTATTTATATAGTTGTTCTTTTCTAATCAAATTCTACCTCCCGACCGGCTACCTGTTCAGGAAGTAACTCCTAATTTTTTCCTGGCAGCATGTATACTCATTCTGGTTTTTTGTATCTTTCTTTTGGCTGCTGTTAAATTGTTAGAGCTGCGTTCCATTATGGTAACTAACACTACTATGCTGTAGGTATGAATACACAAAAAGTATATTTAGCGGCTGTACTCCTCGTTTTGTGTGGAAGTGTAGCCTTTATATGGCCTGTTTCCCGGCAACCACATTTCCCACATCCGGCTACACCCCGAGCCGTATTAATTCCGGCAGAACGCTACCTGTTCAATTCCTTTGTAGACTGCAACATGGCCGAGGCCTGGATTGGCGATACCTTCCGAATTTTTCCGGGCAAATACGGCGAAGATCCCTTGTGGGGCGATGCCCGGGACCTGAAGTATGCCGATGGTGCTCATGCCGAAGAAGTATTCAACAGACGTTCCGATGAATTTACAGAGCCGGTAATGCCAAAAAATGCGCCTCCTGGTACAGAGGGCCTTCATGGAGCTGTATGGTTTGAAACCGTTTACCAGGACGCCAAAGATAAAACTGGTAAAACCTTGTTTGCTGTTTATCACAACGAAAATTATCCTTCCACTTTACCCTATGATGCGGCTACCGGAAAAGGATACATAGATGCCCACTGGCCACAGGGCTTAAAAGGCCCGGAAACAGCCGCAGCCGTTTGCCGGATTGGCATTATGAAGTCTACGGATGGCGGAAAAAGCTGGGTAAACAAAGGCATTTTTATAGAAGATCTGCAATCAAGGCTTATTTTAAAACCGCATAATAATGGAATTAACTTTGCCGGTGGAGTAGGCGATCCTTCGGCGGTGGCCAGCGGCGAGTATTTGTATCTGTTTTATGGAGAATATGGCTATCCGGGCACGTATGCTGCCACTACCTATGACCCTGAACTTGAACACAAAGGACAATGCATTAGTGTGGCACGCATAGCTTTGAAAGATCTGGAAAATCCGCAGGGAAAAGCAAAAAGATGGAACGGAAAAAGTTTCGATGCAGCCTACGATGGCATAGGAGCCCCTATTGCATCCCTACTCATTCCCAAATCGCAAGGAGGTGGTCCGGCTTCTTCTGCTGAAGGAAAGTATTACTGGGGTCCTTCCGTTAGCTGGAACACCTACTTACAAGCCTGGGTGATGCTGATGGCAAAAGCCGAGGGCCCTTCCTGGCAAGGAAGTAGCCTGTATGTTTCCTTTAATACAAATGCTGATCTGGGCAAAGGCAACAATTCGCAACAATGGTCTACGCCGGTGCTGCTGGTAGAAAAACCAGGCCATACTCTCTGGTATCCTTCTTTGCAACCACTGAATACCAAAGAAGATATTGCAAACAAGCATACCTGTTTAAAAATGGGGCAGCAAGGCCGGTTGTTTTTTAAAGATAATTATGAGGGCAAGGGAGAGTATGTATCAGAATATATGGTTAGGTTTGAAAAATAAAAGCTTTACCTATACCTAGCGTAAAAACTACCTTTACTCCATGTTTTATTCGCTGTACTATCTGCTAAGTTTAGCGGGTCTGGCAATTCTGGCTGTTTTATATGGAAGCCTGCTACACTTTTTCTTACAATGGCTACTAAGAAAAAGGTGGTCAAAACTACACACGTACGGGTTGGTGTTTGTAGGGTTAATTATCTGGCAGAATTCTTATTGGGGAAAAAAAAGCGGCCCAGAATATGAACGTATTCCCCTGGGAGATCAACTGGAAGTGAGAAAACGTGGCGAAGAGCCCTACCTGTCAGCTGTTGTAGACCAGAATAAGAAGGTACTGGTACGTACCAAAGAGTTTATAAAAACCGGTAACCGGGTATATGGGAAAACACCTGATGAAAAACCGGAAGCCTATTTTATCCTAGATATCCCCACTAGGCGCATTACCTGGCTAAGTGCCGAAGCTTACGACAAGCAGGTACAGCAGGCAGGCATTCCCAGCAAAGAACAACTCCGGTCATACAAGCAGAATTGGGAAAACCACTGGGGAAACAGAATAATTGCCCTTTTGTATTAAGTTTCATAATAAATTAATTTTTACCTTACGTGGGCTTCACATATACGCGTGAACTTTGGTACTATTTTCACCCCTATCCTTAACATGAACTTTTGTATGTATTTTTCTGCTGGTTATAGCTCCCTAAAGGCTACACGGTTTGCTGTTCTATTACTAGGTTTGCTTGTTTCTGGCTCTTTTTCCACAGTAGCCCAACCTAAACCGCTCAAGACGGAAAATGTATTTATTATTACCCTGGATGGCATGCGCTGGCAAGAATTATTTGGCGGAGCGGCAGACAGTTTACTGAATGATAAAACATTTGTAGGAGACACGGCGCAACTCAAAACCTTGTTTGCCGGTTCTACAGCCGAGGAAAGGCGGATGAAACTAATGCCCTGGATGTGGCAGACGGTAAGCAAGCAAGGGCAGATTTATGGCAACCGCTGGCTGGGCAATAAAGTAAATGTATCGAATCCGCATTGGTTCTCCTACCCAGGCTACAGCGAAATTCTTACCGGGTTCAGCGATCCGGAAATCAACTCCAATAATAAGATTGATAACCCGCATGTAACGGTATTGGAGTGGCTTAATCAGAAACCAGCTTACCAGGGCAAAGTCGCCTTCTTTGGTTCCTGGGATGTATTTCCATTTATTATCAACGAAAAACGCAGTGATATTCCTGTTAATGCTGGTTTCCGCAGGGCAGAAGGGAAGGGATTGAGCAGCCGGGAAGTATTCTTGAATGAATTGCAGGAACAAATTCCTAGCCCATGGGGCTCAGTCCGGCTGGATGCCTTTACACATCATTTTGCTTTGGAGTACATAAAGCGGAAACACCCCAGGGTAGTGCATATTGCCTACGGCGAAACCGATGATTTTGCCCATGATGGCCACTATGACCATTATTTAAAATCGGCCCGCCAGACAGATGCCATGATTGGGCAACTCTGGCAATTTGTGCAAAGTGATCCTTTTTATGCACAGAAAACCACCTTTCTCATAACCACCGACCACGGCCGGGGCGATACGCCTAAAGATGCCTGGAAACACCACGGGAAAGAACATGCAGGTTCAGATGCGATCTGGTTTGCTGTGATCGGGCCGGACACACCTGCTTTGGGGGAAGTAAAAACCAATGGGCAATGGTGGCAAAACCAGATGGCCAAAACCCTGGCTGCCTTTCTCGGACAAGAGTATACCAGTAAGCGGGAAGTAGGCAAAGTAGTGCAGGAGATGATAAAAAAGTAATCATGGACGGAAGATGTTCAAGATTTCTGGTTGAATCTTTAGATAACTATGTTACATCTGAAAACAGTATTTACTACCCTAATTGTCTGCCTTGTTTTAGACTTGCTGTAAGTTAGGCCTATGTATCTAGAATATAACCATAGAAAATTAGGCTGGGATGAAAGAAACCAGTAGAAACACTGTGCAGCAAAACGAAAATAACTATTTTATATTACTCTTATTATTGCTACCTTTGCAAACCAATTCCTATTCATTGCTGATCAAGCATTTATGGCGAAGCAGATACCTTTTATACAATTGATCTTATTATTCCTGGTGGTGCTGGCTGGCATTTGTAAGCCTTCCACAAACATTAGGAGTATGTCATCTGCTGAGTATCAGATTAATTTGCCCTCTTCGGCAGCGCAGCCCCATAGTGATCCAGACCAGGCCGTTTTGCTGCCAGCCAGCGATAAAGCGCTTGTACAGGCGGCTCATTTTAATTTGGCGCAAGAGTTCCTGTTTGTTCTAGGATTTGCTTTTTCTGTACTTCTTCTTTTTAAGGCGGCCATTTTTAAAACGCCTTCTTTTACACTTTCCTATTTAGACAATATTTTTTGTCACCACATAGCTATTAACGCTCCTTAGGTAATATTCCCCTTTCATTACATTCTTTATTTGTCTTCCGGGCTGGTTTAAAAAGTCTGGAATGGCGATTTCTTTAAGGTACTAGCCTTATGATGTAATTTTTATTCTGTGGGTTGCTGCGTAAAATGGCCATCGGGCCTTTCTACTAGTGGTACTCCATTATTCCCATCAACAATGTTAATCCCATTAACCCAGTAACGCTATGCGTAACAAAACAGGCATTATTATCCTGACAGCACTTATTACCGTTTTGTGTATCTATTTTCTGTCATTCACCTTCGTGTCCCGTGGTATCCAGAAGGATGCCACCGCGTATGCCACAGATGCTTCCGGCAAAGTGGATTTTAGTAAAAAACAGGCGTATCTGGATTCTCTCTGGAATAAACCAGTATACGATCTTGGCTTTACCAGTTATACCTACAAAGAGGTTACAGAAAAAGAGCTGAACTTAGGCCTGGATTTACAGGGCGGTATGCACGTAACCCTGGAAGTTTCTCCGGTAGAAATATTAAAAGCTATGTCGGGCAATAGCACTGATCCGGCGTTTCTGCAGGCTATTCAACAAGCAAATCAGTTACAGAAAACAAGCCAGGAGTCGTACGTTGATTTGTTTTACCAGGCTTACCAGCAGGCAGCGCCCAATGGAAGGCTCAGCCGGATTTTTTCAACGGCTGCCAACAAAGGTAAAATCAGTTATGAGTCTACAAACGATCAGGTAGTGAACGTAATTAAAGCGGAGGTAGACGATGCCATTGACCGTTCATTCGAAATTCTAAACACCCGTATTGATAAATTCGGGGTATCTAATCCTACCATTCAGCAGCTGCCAGGTACCGGGCGCATTCAGGTGGAACTCCCTGGTATTGCCAATCCGGAACGGGTACGGAAACTATTAACCGGTGCAGCTAAATTAGAGTTTGCCGAAGTATGGCAGATGCAGGAGTTAAATCCATATCTGCAACGGCTGGACGAATACCTGATCAGTACAGAACCTGCGCCCATTGCTGCCAATACACAGAATAGGGTTCCGGTTGTTACTGACAGCACTACCTTATCAGCGGCAGGCGATACGGCTACCAGCCTGGAGCAGCAGTTAGCCGGCAGAACCGCAGCCGGAGATTCCACCAGAGCCGATTCACTGGCCAATCTGCAAAACCAGACCCGTGGCCTGGCCAAGTATTTTGTTCCCATGATGGGAGGTTTAGGCACCAATATACGCGATACAGCAGCAGTTAATGAACTCTTGAGCCGCCCGGCAGTGAAAGATATGTTCCCTTCCAATGTCCGTTTTGTGTGGGAGGTTAAACCTGTGGGAGGTACTACCGAGGGAGAACAATTTATCGCTTTGCATGCGATTAAAAAAAGCCGGGATAATAAAGTGGCTCTGGCAGGTGATGTGATTATAGATGCCCGCCAGGACTATAGCCAGACCGGGCAGCCAGAAGTAATCATGCAGATGAATTCGGTAGGCGCCCGGAAATGGAAAAACCTCACAGCGAATAATGTAGGACGGCAAATAGCCATTGTTCTGGATGACTATGTGTATTCTGCCCCCAACGTACAGGGCGAAATTCCCAATGGCAGCTCTTCTATTTCTGGCAACTTTACCATTGAAGAAGCCAAAGACTTAGCCAACATCCTGAAAGCCGGTAAGCTGGAAGCCCCTACCCGCATAGTAGAAGAAGCCGTGGTTGGTCCCTCGCTGGGCAAAGAATCTATTACACAGGGCCTGGTGTCTATGGCAGCCGGTTTGGGCATGGTGGTTATTTTCATGGTATTGTATTATGGAGCTGGCGGAATGATCGCCAACGTGGCGTTGCTTTTCAATATCTTCTTTATTATAGGCATACTTGCCCAGTTCAGTGCAGCGCTTACCCTGCCAGGTATTGCCGGTATTGTGCTTACCATGGGTATGGCAGTGGATGCCAACGTGCTTATTTTTGAACGTATTAAAGAAGAACTTCGCCTGGGCAGGCCGCCTTTGCAAGCCATCAGTTTTGGGTACGATAAAGCCTATAGTTCTATTCTGGATTCCAATGCCACTACCTTTTTAACCGGGGTAATCTTGTATACGTTTGGTTCTGGGGGGGTTAAAGGATTTGCCGTTACCTTAATGATTGGTATTGTGTGTTCCCTTTTTACAGCTGTTTTTATTACCAGACTTATTATAGAATGGACGGCCCGAAGACCCGATACCAAAGGCCTTTCTATGTATACGGTTATTTCCAGAAATCTCTTCAAAGATGTTACCTACGATTTTATCGGATTCAGGAACAAGGCCTATATACTTTCCGGTGTGTTTATTCTGGCTGGCATTATTGCTATGGCGACTATGGGGCTGAATTTAGGTGTTGATTTTAAAGGTGGCCGGATGTATGTAGTAAATTTTGAGCAGGCCGTGTCGGCACCCGAAGTAAGGTCTGCCCTGACCGATAATTTTGGAAATATAGCTCCGGAGGTTAAAACCTACAATGGCGACAGCCAGCTTAAAATAACTACCAGCTATTTAATCGATGATGAGTCGGCGGAAGCAGATAAGAAGGTGGAAGATGCACTTTTGACCGGGCTAGCAGGGTATAAATTCAGTACGGATATTAGTTCTTCCAAAGTTGGAGCTACCATGGCCGACGATATTCAGGATAGTTCCCGCACATCTATTTTGCTTTCTCTGGTGGTCATTTTCCTATACATTTTAGTCCGGTTCCGGAAGTGGCAATACAGTCTGGGAGCCGTGGTAGCCTTGTTTCACGATGTGCTGGCGGTATTATCTGCCTTTGCTCTGGTACGGTTGTTTGGGGTTTCCTACGAAATAGACCAGGTATTCATTGCCGCCATGCTTACCGTAATTGGCTATTCCATTAACGATACGGTAGTCGTATTCGACCGGATACGGGAGTTTACCGGGATGGCCTCTACGAAAGAGAGTTTAGAGAGTATTCTTAACCGCTCTATCGGACAGACGCTTAGCCGCACCGTTATGACTTCTTTTGTTACCTTACTTGTGGTGCTGATCTTGTTTTTGTTTGGGGGAGAGGTGCTCAGAGGCTTTTCCTTTGCCTTAGTTATAGGTATTATCCTGGGTACATATTCTTCTATTTTTATTGCAGCGCCAGTAGTATTGGATTTCTCCAAGCGAAAAGTCAGCAGGCAGGCTGCCTGATTTGTATACTGCCTCCAACTCCCGGTGTTTTAGTCAGATGAGTTGGAGGTACATTATGCCGTACCACATTTATTTAATTATACACACTTAAACCAACTTTACTTAACCTTTTAAACATGTTCGGATTAATCATTGGAATATTCGTAATCGGGTATTTAGCTATTGCCTTTGAGCACCCTATCAAAATTAACAAAACAGCCTCTGCCCTTGTAACAGGTGTGTTGTGCTGGACAGTGTATGTGCTGTTTACCAGCCATGAAGCTGAGAGTATTGTCGAAGAATTATCCCATCATCTGGGAGCAGTATCTGAAATTTTGTTCTTTCTATTAGGGGCTATGACTATTGTAGAGCTGGTAGATGCACACCATGGATTTAAAGTAATTACCGATAGAATTACTACCCGGAACAGCCGCACCTTGTTATGGGTATTATCTATTATTACCTTTTTCCTGTCAGCCATCTTAGATAACCTGACTACGTCTATTGTAATGGTATCCTTGCTCAGAAAACTGATCAGCGATCAGGAACAGCGGAAGTTTTATGCCGGTGTAGTAATTATTGCCGCCAATGCGGGTGGTGCCTGGTCGCCTCTGGGAGATGTAACCACTACCATGCTCTGGATTGGCGGCCAGATTACTGCGATGAATGTGATTATCAGTTTAATTCTTCCTAGCCTGGCCTGCTTACTGGTACCCCTGATCTTTCTATCGTTCAGAATGAAGGGAGATATTAAAGGCGAAGAAATGGAGCTAGAAGTAGATACACACGAAAAAAGCACACTAATGCTTTGTGTAGGGGTAGGCGGGCTGGTGTTTGTGCCTATATTTAAAACGGTTACTCATTTGCCACCTTATATGGGTATGCTCTTGGCGCTAGGCGTAGTCTGGATTGTATCTGAACTGGTAAACAGTGATAAGGATGACGAAGAAAAGCACCCCTATACGCCTGCACATGCCCTTTCCAAGATTGATACGTCTAGTGTATTGTTTTTCCTGGGAATATTAATTGCTATTGGCGCGTTGGAAGCTACCCACTTGTTAACCGACCTGGCCACCTGGATGACCGATGTTATTGGAAACTTAGATATTATTGTGGTAACCATCGGGCTGGCATCTGCCGTTATAGATAATGTGCCCCTGGTGGCTGCTACCATGGGAATGTATGACCTGAATACCTTTCCGACGGATGCCAAACTGTGGGAATTTCTGGCTTACTGTGCTGGTACCGGGGGAAGTGTACTGATTATTGGCTCCGCTGCCGGGGTAGCCGTTATGGGCATGGAAAAGATAGATTTTATGTGGTATATTAAACGCATCAGCTTTTTGGCCTTGCTGGGTTATTTTGCCGGCGTAGTAGTGTACCTGGGTATGTACAGTTTGTTTAATTAATGCTTTGTATATGCCTTAGTTGCTTAAGCTCACCTGCTGCCAAGGCAGTAAGCATTTGCTAACACATAGTTGAGTGAAAAGTCTGGGTGCTGCCCCGGTTCTGTTATAAAACCTGTCGGGTTCTTGCTACCTGACAGGTTTTATTTTGTTACCCAGTGTTTCTGTTCAGACAGGCTGCTCGGCCGATAAACAAAATACCTAAAAACAGGTATTGACAAATAAAGTATTACCTGCTATTTTTAATACATATACTTTCATATAGCTGTAGCAGAGCTATTTACGGAGTTAGGTATATTTACTTTTACATACCCGTTCATTTTCAATCGCACTTTTTATGAAAACGCTCAAATGCCGTGATGCTGGGTTTGATTGCAACCAGGTAATCCATGGAAATACTGATGCCGAAGTTTTGCAGCAGGCCGCCGACCATGCCAAAAAAGTGCATGGAGTAGAGGTTACGCCTGAAATGGCTAAGCAAGTACAAACGCTTATTAAAGAAGAAAAGTAGAAGCAGTCATGCATGGCTGAGCTTGTATGATACCTTTTCCGTAAAGCTATTCTCAACACCATCTTCCGTTGTTGGAACAATAGCTTAGTTGTAGCTCCATACCCTTCTCGTCCGGATTTTTTCTGCAAAAGCCGTTCTACCTATATCGGGTTAAACTTTTTCTATCTATTGCTGCTTACCTGCAACTTGCCACGCACATGAAGTTGCAGAAGTACGTATGCTTTGCCTTGCATATTCACCTTTACGGAAACACATTCACCTTCGTTTGCCAGGCGATGCAGGTAACAGTATACTTTTCCTTTGTGAAGCAACCGATATGCTATTGTAAAAAAATTTAGCTGCCATGGTTTACTGCCTATACAAATTCTCATAAAGGGCATGTTAACGATGAGAAGTTTGGAACACCGCACCAAAATTTGAAAGGGCCTGAGGTTGCCGGATTTTCCTGGAAGTAGTCGGTTAGCTTAATAAAATGAAAACAATCCACTAATTTTTGAAAACAATCATGAAAAAATATATTTTATTTGTTCTTACCCTTTTTACATTTCTTACCCTAGTATCCGCTTGTACGGAAGATATCGTAATACCAGATCCGGAGGGCCCTATCCATGAAGTGCCTTCCGATACAACAGACACTCCCAGCGATGACCCAACGGAAGATCCAACAGATGAGCCCACCGACGAGCCATCGGACAATCCGGATGATGAGCCAGCCGAGGAGCCCACAGACGAACCAACAGAAGACCCTAACGACAATCCTATCCCAGGCAATGGGAGTGTACCCGGTGGTATGGTAGGCAACTGGACACAAGGTACGTTTTCTCTGACTGAGTTCTGGAACTACGATGGATCATATGCCGGTAACGCCTCAGAACAGTCTAATGTATTTGTGTTTAAGGATAACGGCGAATGTGAACAATACTTCATTATGACACAACGCATGTATAATTGCAAAACAGAAGCGTATACGTACAAAAAAGGTACTGTGGAGTTTAATGAAGCGGATGGTTCGTTCACATTTACACCTGCTAGTGGCAAAGCCAGAGGCTTCTACTCTTGTGCCCCGAGTTCTAATTTCAGCCGCGACTCCCGTCCGGAAGAGTTAGAAGTAAAAACGTACTATTACGAAATGGTGCAAATGAATGGTAAAGAGTATATGCTGGTGAAATTTAACCGCAATGATGCCAATGGATCGTACTTCCAGAAAAACACCTGGTAAGTTCAGTATCCGGTAGAAAATGCATCTATCTGTTACTGGAGGTAGAACTATACAGCCGGCTTTTTATAGGCCGGCTGTATGACTATATATAACTTTACAAGCTAACTATAAGGTAGTTGTTGGTCTGTTGGCGATTACTTTCAGGGCATCCCGCATTTCAGTAAGCAATACTTCTTCTTTAGTTGGAGCCGGTGGAACAGCAGGGGCTTCTACTTTCTTGCGCATCAAATTGTTCATAGCTTTCACCAATAAAAAGATAATAAACGCAAGTATGATAAAATTAATAAGTACCGTAATAAAGTTACCATAAGCAAACACAGGTCCTAGCTCCCGGGCTTTTTCCAATCCTAACACACTTCCATCCGGTAATTGCATAGCCTCGCGTACTTTATCTGATAAAGGAAGATATTTATTCGTAAAATCAACGGAACCGGCAATACCTACTAAAGGCATAATTAAGTCTTTAACAATTGAGTTGACAATTTGACCAAAGGCGGCGCCGATAATTACGCCTACCGCCAGATCAATAACATTGCCTCGCATGGCAAATTCTTTGAATTCTTTTAGCATGGGATGTTTTGTTTAGGGTTAAAATTTACAGGAATATATCATTTAATTTGCTTTGGTAAAATGCAGACCGGGAAAATTATTTTTTTATAGGTGTTACGGCTTAATTATTTCATCATATGTAGCTGATTGGTTAATTTTTATGGTGTGTGCAACCAGAAATGAAAAAATTGGGTCATTCATTAAAGTAAACAACTCCACCTTAATACTGTGAAAAATTCCACACCCTTTTATCTTAAATTATTTAAGGCTGCCTGCTGGGTAGTGCTGCCTGGCCTTCTTTTTTCCTGCACCCGGGATACTACGCCTCAGCCTGCTGATGCCCCATCCAGAATAAAGAAGATTACGTGGCGTGCAACTGATTTTCAGCAGTATACCTACCTGCCTGATGGAAAAATTGCCAGCTATATTTCGCAGTGGTTATATATGAACAATGATGTCCAGGAAATTAAACGGACAACAGCAAATTTTACGTACGATGCAGCCGGGTACCTGGATAAGATTGTTTTTGACAGCGGATTTTTTAATAAATATTATTACGAAGGCACGGTGCTGAAGAAAATGGAGGAATACGACAACAGTAACAGGTTAAGACTTACACATACATATATCTATAATAGCAACGGCCGCTTAACTGAAAGTTTATCACAAGTACACGACCTGTTTGAAGGAGAGGCAAACCAGTTTAAACATGTCTATGCGTATGATGCCCGGGGCAACCTGACTGAGCAAAAACTATTTAATAAACTCCCCAACCAGACAACGTTTACTTTATCTTCTATCACCAGATATGAAGGGTATGATGA
The DNA here is from genome assembly GCF_030503435.1 of Rhodocytophaga aerolata. GTDB lineage: Bacteria > Bacteroidota > Bacteroidia > Cytophagales > 172606-1 > Rhodocytophaga > Rhodocytophaga aerolata. The sequence continues at coordinate 408,560 of NZ_JAUKPO010000001.1, read as the reverse complement.
CAAAAAAAGTGTAGATAACCTGGCTATTGTTTTTCCCTACTTACCAGGTATCACCTTCTATGTAAACAACCCGGGCAAACAGACGACACTTGCAGCGGATGGCACTACCATTAGTTTTGTAAATTCTAGTACTTATAGCTATAACGAAAAAGGATATCCGGCTCAAAAAACAGTTCGAATAGAAACGTCACCACAAGTTGAGCCTCAAACAGCCTCTTATGAATATGAATAAAGCCAGTAGGGATGTTAAGCTACTAAAATCAAATTTTACGAAATAGCTCCCCTGAATGTATCTGATACCACCAGGTATTAACATAACATCCATTTACGCGTTATATTTGTATGCGGAGGACAGCAAAGGATTACTACTGTCAGGCGGGGTCAATTATAATCTTATTCATGATGGATGTTCTGCAACAAGCAACCGATGCGCTAAGAGCCGGCAAACTACTTCTTTACCCAACAGATACTGTCTGGAGTATAGGGTGCGATGTACGGAATGAAGAAGCCGTAACTAGGATTCATCAGCTAAAAAATCGGAACCCACCGCAGCCATTTACTGTGTTGATAGCTGAAATCGGGCAACTACACGACTATGTGCAGAAAGTGCCGGATATTGCCTGGGATATAGTAGAGTTTGCAGAAAAACCCTTAACCGTTGTGTATGCGAAAGGCAAAAATGTAGCTCCGGGAATATTAGCTGCCGATGGAAGCATTGCTATTCAACTGGTGAAAGATGAATTTTGCCAGAAACTTATCCGGAAAGTTGGCCGGGGAGTTGTGTATACCTCAGCCAATGTAGCTAAGCAAGCCAAGCCATTTGCGTTGGCAGACGTGGATGCATCTATTCAGGAAGGAGTAGATTATATAGTGCAAGTACCTAACCGGCCGGCTACTACAAAAAAACTACTGCCAACCATTTTTCGCCTCGAACTCAACGGGCAAATCACCTTTATCCGGAAGTAAACAGGGATACCTGAAGAGGTTGCAGGCTTAATTGTAAGTATTACTTTGATTAGAGCCTGAAATTTAGAAATTTTGTACTCTTTACTCAGCCGCATGAACTTTACAGACACACTCCATAAAAATCCAATATTCGAACTGGTGGCCCATACCGCCCGCCAGCAGGGAGTGGAAGCGTATGTAATTGGCGGCTTTGTGCGCGACCTGGTAATGCGGAGGCCATCTAAAGATATAGATATTGTATGTATCGGCAATGGAATAGAACTAGCCAGGCAAGTGGCCAAAGAGAGCAAACGGGAAAATCAGATAGCTATCTTCAAGAATTTTGGTACGGCTATGCTCCAGATAGGCGAGTGGGAAGTAGAGTTTGTAGGTGCCCGCAAAGAATCTTACCAGCGTGAATCCCGCAAGCCCATTGTAGAAGAAGGAACGGTAACAGACGATCAGAACCGGCGTGATTTTACCATAAATGCCATGGCTATTAGCTTGAATGAAAGCAATTTTGGTGACTTAATAGATCCGTTCAATGGATTAAAAGATATTCAGAAAAAAAATATCCGCACACCTCTCGAACCGGCTATTACTTTTTCAGACGATCCGCTACGGATGATGCGGGCCATCCGGTTTGCCTCACAATTAGGTTTCGATATAGCCCCGGATACTTTTGATGCTATCACTCAAATGAAGGAGCGGATAGAAATTGTGTCTATGGAGCGCATTACGGAAGAACTCAACAAAATCATTCTTTCGCCTACTCCTTCCTACGGATTCAAACTGCTGTTCCATTCAGGACTCCTGTCAATTATTTTTCCGGAAATGGTGGCCCTGCAAGGTGTAGAAACCCTGGAGGGCAAAGGCCATAAAGATAATTTTTATCATACGCTGCAAGTACTGGATAATGTAAGCAAACACTCCAATGACTTGTGGCTGCGGTGGGCAGCTATTCTGCATGATATTGCCAAACCACCCACTAAACGGTACGACAAAAAAGTAGGATGGACTTTTCACGGACACGAAGACCTGGGTGCTAAAATGACTCCTGGCCTTTTTAAGCGGTTTAAGCTTCCGCTAAATGAAAAAATGCGGTTTGTGCAAAAACTGGTAAGGCTGCATTTGCGTCCCATTGCTCTGGTAAAAGAGAATATTACTGATTCAGCTTTAAGGCGCCTGCTATTTGAGGCTGGGGAAGACCTGGAGGGACTAATGATTTTGTGCCGGGCCGATATTACGTCTAAAAACCACGACAAAGTAAAACGCTACATCCAGAACTTTGATAAGGTAGAACGCAAACTGCACGAACTGGAAGAACGGGACAAACTGCGCAACTTCCAGCCGGTAATAACCGGGGAGATCATTATGGAAACGTTTGGCTTAAAACCTTCTAAAGAAGTAGGGGATATTAAAACTATTCTCCGGGAAGCCATTCTGGAAGGAGAAATCCGTAATGAGTTTGCAGAGGCCTATGGATTTATGAAAGAAACAGGTAGAAAAATGGGTTTAAAGGTGCAAAAAGAAATAGAAAGATAAATACCGGATTTTGCGTAGAGAATCGATCCAACAGTTATACTGAATGATTTTCTACCCTCCTGAAACAAGAAATTTTTAAGAACTACACCTGGTTAATTTTTCTTTTTAAAATCGCCGTTCTTTATCTGTTTAATAAACTGAGCCCAGGCAAAAGGGTTGAGTAGTTGCAACGTAGGAGCAAAATTGCGGTTGGCATTGTAGTATTGCTGCTGACTGGTAAAGTTCCGGAAACTCTCCCCGGCTCCAGGTCCGGCGGCTATAGACATTTGGTAAAGCAATTGCTGATCCAGGTTTTTCCGCATGGCTTGCTGCTGCTTCTCATCCGGCATTTGCAATGCTAAAAATGCTTCTTTAAATAATTCCTCCGTAGGGTAGGGATATACTTCTACTACGGGCAGTGTAGTAACATCAGATTGCAACTCAATTACCACAGAGTAGCCTTTTTCATTCTTGGGAGGCACTACATAATACTGCCGCTGATACCCGACAGAACTAATAATAATACTATCGCCAGCCATTACTGGCATAGAAAAAAATCCATAAGGGTTAGTCGTAGTTCCTCTGCCGGCTTTGGGAACATAAATATGGGCTCCAGGAACGGGTTCAGAGTTGTCGCCGCCAATAATAATTCCTGAAAACTGAATAATAGGCTCTTTACCCTGGGCTTTTGCTTGCTGAACAGTAATGGCTAATACACACAGAATGAGTAAAAAGAAACTTGGTATTTTATAGCTGTATGTAAAGAGTAAATTGTTCATAAGCATGCCCGGTTATTTCTGACCAGTGTCCTATCCATTTCAGGCGGACACTTTTTAAAAATACGAATTTACGCCATAAAAAATTCAAAAATGTAAGATTATATAGGTTTTATCCAAAAATTCGTATGAATGTCACTATAAAAGGAGCCGAGAGCAGCAAGCCATCGAACCTATCCAGAAAGCCGCCATGCCCAGGAATACTGCTACCTGAATCCTTAATAGCCATACTCCGCTTGAATAAGGATTCTACCAGATCGCCATAGGTGCCGGCTACTACAATAATAATGGCTATACAGTGCCATTGCCAGGAAGTTAAGTCTCCAAAATTCCAGGAGATAAATATAGAAGCCGTCACAGAAGATATGGCGCCACCCATAAATCCTTCCCACGACTTTTTGGGAGAAACCCTTTCAAAGAGTTTGGTTTTGCCAAAGTTTACCCCTGCAAAATAAGCACCAGTATCACTGGCCCATAAAAGAAATAAGCTTCCTAAGATAATCTGGTAGCTATAGGCTCCGGTAGCAAAGGCACATAAGTTGAGTAAGGAGAAAGGGATAGCTACATAAATAATTCCGAGGAAAGTGAAAGCAATGTTGGTAAATGGTTTGAGGTCGGCTTTCTTATAGAGTTTGATGAAAAATATAAACGATACAACCGGGGAAATAAGAAAATAATACTGGAAGCCGATAATCTTTTTCTCAATAAAGAAGGTAAGCACAAAAATAAATAGCCCGGAAAGGGTGCCATACGTTTTGAGTGGAATATTGCCATCTAAACCCACCAGTTTGTAAAACTCCAGCAGCGACAACATGCACAGAAAAAAAAATACAAAAAAGTAAGACCATTCACTCCATAAAATAGATCCTACCAGAATACAGCCTCCAATAGCTGCCGCAATTACACGCTGCTGCAGGTTGGTAAGCTTACTTAAAGTTAATCTCATCCGAAATTATTTTTAACGCCTCAATTGTATTGTCAGCCGGTACCAGCACTTCAAAATGTCCGAAATGGTAAGAGGAATCTTTCCGGTTCATCACTACCGCCGGAATTCCATGTGTTTCGAGTACACCTTTCACGATCTCTGCCTGGTGGCCGATCAGGCTGGTGTATACTTTTTGCCAGTTGTTCATTATGCGGTGCTTGTCTCCTTCTTAAAATAATATCGTTTCAATACAAATAATATGCTTCCTGTTACTAAAGCAGCTAACAGTGCGGTACCTATAGGTACTGAGGAGGTGGCTTCAATATCAATATCTATGGCTTTGCGGTTATGCAAAAAAATCATTAGCAGGGTAAATCCATTGTTGGTAAAGTGGCCTATAATGGGGTACCACAAGTTGCCAGACCACACATACAAATACCCTAACAATACGCCCAGCAGCATCCGGGGAATGAGGCCATAAAACTGCAGGTGAATAGCACTGAAAATAAAGCCTGTAATCCAGACAGCCGCATGTACATTGCGGGTAAGGCGGTACATTCTGGGTTGAATTAAGCCTCGGAACAATAACTCTTCTCCGATTGCCGGAATTAAAGCTATAACCAAAAAGCCAACGAATAACTGCGGAAATGTATCAAATGTAGTTAGGTATTCAGTAAGTTCTTTTAAAGCAGTTTCTTTTTGCTGCATCCACTGCTCTAGCCCTTCCAGCCAGGCCGGCAGGTTCATTTTGCTGTTCCATTCAATAAACAAGGCATTAAACGGCATAAAAGCAATAATAAGAAAGGCGCAAAGCAAAGCCGGAATGAGCCATACCTCTTTAGAAGTGTTAAGCGATTGAACAGGCTTGTTGGCAAATGTTTGTGTATAAATAAGCGGGGCAATAATAAAAGCACCCAGCGCTGGAACCGCTTGCAAAATCATAATAATATTCCAGGCATCTGGGTTAGCGGTAGGATTGGTAAGTACTGTTTGAAAGGAGGTAATATCAAATCCTAATACTACCAAGGCGATCATTACTCCTACAAAATACCCCACAAACAGCCCAATGAGCACAAACATGACCAGGATAAAAATTTCATACAAGGGATTTCTTTCTCTGGCTACCGGATAGTCATTATATAAATTAGTCATAATTCATGTATATACATTTACTTTCTATGGCCATATGTAATGGCTTTTTGTGGATTCTGCTGATTCTTCTACTATAGTATGGCCATTTCATGTAAATTTACGGCAAAATTTTAATTTACGGATGTAAGCATATGGCACGTATCAGCTCTCTATCACTGTAGAACCGACGTAGTGGCTTTCAGAGATTGACTGTACATTCTGCACAGCTATAAGAACTTTTAGGAATCTGCTTGCATTTTACAATAATAAAACGGGATTTAAAACACAGATTGTTGTGGCGAAAATAAGAAATATAGAATTGGGAGCGTTTCCGCTGTTGCTGGCGCCCATGGAAGATGTAAGTGATCCTCCGTTCAGAGCCGTATGCAAAGCCAATGGTGCCGATTTAATGTATACCGAATTTATTTCTTCAGAAGGGTTGATACGCGATGCAGCCAAGAGCCGGCAGAAGTTGGACATTTTTGAGTACGAACGGCCCATTGGTATTCAGTTATTCGGCAGTGAAATAGAACATATGAGAATGTCTGCCGAAATAGCTACCCAGGTAAATCCCGATCTGATAGATATTAACTATGGCTGCCCGGTAAAAAATGTGGCTTGTAAAGGGGCTGGTGCTGCGTTATTACAGGATATACCCAAAATGGTAAAAATGACAGAAGCCGTTATTAAATCCACGCATTTGCCAGTAACTGTAAAAACACGCCTGGGATGGGATGATGATACCAAAAATGTGCCCGAAGTAGCCGAACGTTTGCAGGATATTGGCATTGCTGCCTTAACAATCCATGGCCGTACCCGTGTGCAAATGTACAAAGGCGTAGCCGACTGGACGTTAATCGGTGAAATTAAGCGGAATCCCAGAATCAATATACCCATCTTTGGCAATGGCGATATTGACTCCCCGGAAAAAGCCATGGCTTACCGTACTCAATACAATGTAGATGGCGTAATGATTGGCCGGGCTTCTATTGGCTATCCCTGGATCTTCCGCGAAATTAAGCACTACATGGCTACTGGCGAGAAGTTAGTGCCGCCCACGATCGCCGAACGGGTAGACGTATGCAAACAACACCTGGAATTTTCTATCCGGTGGAAAGGTCCTAAAACTGGTATATTTGAGATGCGCCGCCATTACACCAACTATTTCAAAGGTATAGAACATTTCAAACCTTTCCGGATGCGTCTGGTAGAAGCAGGCAGTTATGAAGAAACCCTGGAAATTCTCGATGAAATAGCCGAACAGTATTTACAGATGTGTTAAGCTATATTTCTACGTATGTTACTATCTAGTATTACCGCCTCTCATCTGCATGTCTGTTACTAAACCCAAGGAAGCTAACCTGACCTTAGCCTGGGTATTACTGTGTGTTCTAGCCCTTATCTGGGGAAGCTCCTTTATTCTGATCAAGAAGGGAGTTTCTGTTTATTCGGCTTCCCAGGTAGGGTCCTTGCGGATATTTTCTGCAGCGGTGTTTCTATTGCCCCTGGTGTTTTTTCATCTTAGAAAAGTGCCCAGAGATAAAATACCAGTTATGTTTATTAGCGGGTTGCTGGGAAATCTTATTCCATCCTTTTTATTTGCTGCTGCCGGTACAAAGTTGAACAGCTCAGTATCTGGTATTTTAAATGCCCTCACACCGCTGTTTACCTTACTGGTAGGTGCCCTGTTTTTCAGTCAATCGATTGCCAGAGAGAAACTAATCGGACTACTGATAGGGCTGGCAGGTTGTGTATTCCTGATCGTTATTAATGCAGAAGGGAAACTGGATTTTACAAATTACTATGCCATCCTGCCTGTAGTGGCCACTTTTTGCTATGGTATCAATGCAAATCTGGTGAAACGATACCTGAATACTATTCCTTCGCTGCAAATTACGTCTGTGGCTTTGTGTAGTGTAGGAGTGTTAGCCGGAGCTTATTTTTTCAGTACAGATATTGATATTTCCGTAGTTCAAACCCGGGAAGGTTTGCTGGCTATGGGTTGTGTACTATTGCTTGGCTTAATGGGTACGGCTGTTGCTACGGTCCTGTCTAATAAAGTGATCCAGTTGGCCGGGCCTATCTTTACCGCTTCGGTAACATATCTGATTCCGGTAGTAGCCTTAGGCTGGGGTTTACTGGACGGGGAAAAACTGACATGGGTGCAATACATCAGTATGATAGCCATTATTGCCGGTGTGTATATGGTAAACCGCAAGAAGTAAAAACACAACTTTTACAGCTAGGCAGGGCTAGTAGGCCAGTTCATACGAATGTTGCACTAACTTATTTTTTAGTAACTTCTACACAATACCTGCAAAATTGCTCTACCATAAAATAGGTTTCTTCCGGACGTTCATACATGCCCATATGCGCTGTTTCGTCCAAAAGCTGAATAAGGGCATTTTTAGGCAGATACAACATTTCTTTACTTTTTTCCAGTGGAACAGCTTCATCGGCCTTGCCTGCAATAAATAACACCGGATAAGTAGCTTCCTTCAGAACCTGTGTGCGGTCGGGGCGGTTGCGCATAGCCTTGGTTACGGCTACAGCCGTTGCTTTAGGAGTTTGTAAAGCCATCTGGTAAACACTGGCAATAATATCAGCCAGTTCCTCTTTTCTTTCTTTGTAAAACAACGACTGCACAAAATTCTCAGCAAACGGTTGTACTCCATGCTTATCTATAAAGTCAGCTGTTTTGTCGCGGTTTTGCTTTTTTTCTTCACTATCTGCAAAAGCAGTAGAATGGAACATACCCAGGCCTTTTACCTGATCAGCAAATTTTTCGGCAAAAGCCAATGCTACATAGCCACCTAACGAGTGAGCAATAATAATACACTGAGTCACCTGAAGGGTTTGCAACAGCTTTTGGATCTCGTCGGCCATGGCTTCCACCGATTGATAATGTGAATTAGTCAGGCTTTCGCCAAACCCTGGCATATCCGGTACAATTACCCGAAAGTGGCCAGATAACTTGGCTGTTACTGCTTTCCATACTTCTTTGCTCTCCATAAACCCATGCAGTAACACTACCGGAAACCCAGTGCCTGCTTGTTGGTAAGATAAATTTGCTTGCTGTGCCATACGAGTTTTAAGCTGATTGGTGAATGTGCTAATATGCAAATAAGTTAGAAGAAGTTAAACGATACACACTTTTTTCCAAGCGTAGGGAACGACTGTTTGTACCATAGAATTAAGCTTACTTTTCATACAGCTCCAGTGGCAAACCATCCGGATCACTAAAAAAGGTGAAACGTTTCCCTGTTAATTCATCTACCCGGATGGCTTCCACTTCTACTTTTTTCGCTTGCAGCTCTTTTACTGTTTCGTCTATGTTATCTACGACAAAGGCCAGGTGCCGTAGCCCTTGTGCTTCAGGCCGGCTGGGGCGTTTGGGAGGATTGGGAAAAGAAAAAAGTTCTATCTGTTGTTGGCCGATAGCTAAGTCCAGTTTATACGAGTTTCTTTCTGCCCGGAAGGTTTCCTGGATAATAGGCAGGCCTAGGATCTGGGTATAAAAAGCTTTGGATTTCTGATAATCGGAGCAGATAATGGCTACATGGTGGATTTTAGTTACTTGCATATAAATAGTGGCTTGTAATAGAATGCACGAATATAAGATAATAAAGAAGAAAGCCACAATGGGAGTATTCTCTCCTTCCAATGTGGCTTCTGCTTATTATACTTTGATACTCTATTGTAGTAGCTTACGGTTTGTCTAACTGAATGGTGAACGGTAAATAATATTCTTTTCCGACATATGCTCGATAATGGCCATGTGCAGTTCTGGCCTGGAGAGAATATCTAATTTATTTCCCTGGCAATCGTATACCAGGCAAGCCATGCAACTCATTACATATTTTTGATAGATAAAATACGATTGTCCCTGGTAAGTAATCAGCTGCACCGTTCCTGCATCAGAGAATTTGTCCGGACCATTTTCTGCTTTATGTATAATTTCTTTGAGCCATGGTAATTCGTTTGCCGGATCTTTTACACCACAGGCGGAGTATGCCAAGGCAGCGTTTTCCGGAGACAAGTCGTTTTTATCGCAAGAAAGCAGACTGAAAAGGAGGAGTACGCCACTGAAAGAAGTAATTAACCTGTACATAAAAAACAGAAGTTAAGCCAAAAATAGATACATCAAGAAAGCATTTTCCCCAAGACCCTGCTCGCGTTAGAATGGTTGCACGACAAAAAATAAAGTAGTTTTACCTGTTTTCTTTATGGAATAGGCATTGTTGTTGCATCTTGTGAGCAAATACCAACTATTAATAAAAACAGTTATGAACACACCGTATGTAAAGCTAGCTATTCTCTTAAGCATTATTACAGGATTGCTGGTAGGCTCAACTAAAACGCAGGCACAAATGCAGACAACTAATCAGAATATAAAAAAAATTACTGTTACCGGCAGCGCCGAGATGGAAGTAATTCCGGATGAAATCTATTTTACTATCTCATTACGGGAGTATTTTAAAGAGAAAGACAAGAATAAAGTAGAGATTGCGGCGTTAGAAAAACAATTACAGGCTGCGGTCAGTGGGGCAGGTATTCCGAAAGAAAATTTTCAGATTGAGAATATTTCAGGCAACCGCTGGCAGTGGAATCAACGTAAGAAACCAGTAGACTTCCTGGAGAGCCGCCGGTATGTGTTGAAATTGAATAATTTAGCCAAAGTAGATGATGTATTGACAAAGGTAGATGCTAAAGGCATTGAATATGTGAATATTTCCCGGTACGAACATTCTAAAATTGAACAATACCGCAAAGAGCTAAAGTTAAAAGCATTGCAGGCAGCCAAGGAGAAAGCCGGGTATCTGGTAGAAGGGTTGAATGAGCAACTGGGAGGCGTGTTGGAAATTACCGAAATGGGAGGTACGGATGGGTTTTACCAGCCATATCCGGTGTATAACAGAGCTGCCAACGAGATGATGATGAAAGCCGATGCTGCCGGGGGTGAAATGGCTCAGGAACCCGAAATAGATTTCAGAAAAATTAAGCTCCGTTATGAAATGCAGGCCGTTTTTGCCATAAAGTAGGGCAAACTAACGAATGAGTATTGATTAATGGGCTTAATAGGTATATTACTGGAATATTACTAAATTAGCATACAGGGGAATTGATTGCCAATCTATTGTGTTTAAGTAATCACTACAGGCAAAGCAGGTATTCATTCCTCATTAGTCAATACTCATTTATTTTCGAATTGCATGAATTTCTTATATCCTTCCTTTTTATTTGGGTTAGCCGCTATTAGTATTCCTATTGCTATACACTTGTTCAACTTCAGGCGGACAAGGAAGGTATATTTTACCAATGTTGCTTTTCTTAAAAATGTAAATACCAGCACAAGTTCGTTTCGTAGGCTAAAGCATATATTGATTCTTATTTCCCGTATTGCTTTTATTACGTTTCTGGTACTCGCCTTCGCCCAGCCTTTTATCCCGGCCGGGCAAAATCCGGAGCAATCGGCTTTACAAAATAAAGGACTTACCAGCATCTACCTGGATAATTCCCTCAGTATGCAAAACGAGTCTGGAAAGAGCCGCAATCTGGATGTAGCCGTAGACCAGATTGAACAAGTATTAAACATACTTCCCAACCGGCCATCGTATCAGCTTCTAACCAATGACTTTGAGAGCCGCGACCAGTTTGTCGCCAGTTCCGATAAACTCAAAGACCGGCTCACAGAGATAAATCTTTCTAATACTTCCCGTTCACTGGATGCTGTTTACCGCAGGCAAAGAAGCTTGTTGGAAAAGTACTCCTCTACTCCGCAAAATCAGCTTTTCTGGTTTTCCGACTTTCAAAAAAGCACCTCCGGCGAACTGGAAAAAATCCCCCTGGATACCCTCAATCAATATTTTATTGTACCCCTACAGGCAGAAGAGCGGGCCAATGTGTTTGTCGATTCTCTCTGGCTTACTACCCCGTTTGTAAAAGAAATGGAAAGCAATGTGCTGAACGTGCGGTTTGTAAACAGTAGTGCAGAACGGGTAGATAACCTTCCGGTAAAACTCTTCATAGATGAAAAACAGGTAGCCTCTTCTACCATTTCTCTAGAAGCCGATACGGATGGCATTATGGAGTTTACCTTTACTGTGCAGGATAAAGGATTTAAAAAAGGCCGTGTTTCATTTGAAGACTATCCGGTAACTTTTGATAATGACTATTATTTTGTAATTAATGCTGCTCCGGTTATTAATATCGTGCATCTGTATCAGGAGCCCCGCACACAATATGTTTCCAGTGTGTTTGGAAATGAAACAGTTTTTAATGTAAAAAGCTTTAATATCAATAATGCAGACTTAGCCCAGGTAAAAACTTCTGATTTGGTAGTTATTGAAAATCTTGCTTCAATAGATGCTACTGTCCGAGGGCAACTAACGGATTTTGTACAAGCAGGCGGAAGTTTGCTGATATTTCCAGGCAATCAGCCAGATGTAAATTCGTATGGGCAATTGTTGAGTAGCCTGGGTGTAAGAGGCCTTGCCCGTCCGAGTGTGGTAAGTTCTTCGGTAAATGTAAGTCCGGTTTCCTACTCAGCTGCAGATGATTCCCCGGTAAATACACTGGCTCCGCCAGATATGCGTAACCCCTTTTTTGAATCTATCTTCGAAAATACTACACAAAAAGGGATGATCAATATGCCTTTTGCCAATCCGGTACTGGAATGGCGTAATACGGGTACAGCGTTGCTTCAATTCCGGAACAACCAGCCTTTCTTATCAGAGTTTGGCAGCCAGCAGGGCAAAACCTATCTGGTAGCAGCTCCATTAGACACGAAGTATAGCAATTTTCCAAAACACGCCTTATTTGTACCTGTGCTCTATAAAATTGCTGCCCTAAGCAAATCACAGGAAAGGCTGTCGTATACTTTTCAGGAGCCCACCATTGCTGTAGATGTAAATGCTTCGGGTTCAGAGCAAGTATATAAGCTGAAGAAAGAAAATTTTGAAGTAATTCCTTCCCAGCGTAAGTCGGGCAACCAGCTTGTTTTTGAGCTTCCGCAGCCTGGCCAGACCACCAGTAGCGAAGCTCCTGAATCTGGGTATTATGAGTTAACTCTGGATAATAAAAGTGAACGTATTTTGGCCTTTAATTACGACAAAAAAGAGTCGGATATGAAAACCTATAGTCCACAGGAGTTGCAAAAGATTTTTGGCAATAAAAAGAATGTACAGGTATACAACTCTGTAAAAGACGGAGATTTTGCTGAAGATTTTAAAGCTAAGAACGTAGGGCAGAACTTGTGGAAGTATTGTTTACTGGCAGCTCTGTTTTTCCTGCTCACAGAAATTGCGCTTATCCGGCTGTTTTAGTTAAGTTTTGCTTCAACAAAAGCATTATAAGTCATATTACCTAAAACCTGCTCCTTGGTTATTTTACTTTTGCCAAGCAAATAGTAAATGTATGATAGTCTGCTATCAGGCAAGTATGCAATTCTTTTCTTTTCAATTACAAAATCTTACATATTGCTACCTGCTGTTTGCTAGTGCCTAGCAGAAAATGTTCAATATTATTCTTATACTTAATTTCCTGTAAGTGAGTATACAAGTTGTATTTACTTATAAAAACAAATTGGTATTTAAGAAAGTAAAGTAAGCATCGCCTGATGAGGTAACCAGTAGAAATAAAACAACCATTTTACTGGATCAATATGTGTACTTTACACAGAGCCGCCTAAACTCATTGAGAAGTTCTTGCATCCATTATCTTATTTAGAACCATGTCGGTAAAAGCACAAAAAAGCAACTCTGTAAAAATTCTTGAGCGGCGAGAACAGTACCGCGACCAGTACTGGCACAAAAAAGACCCTATTATAAAAGACCGTTTGTTGTGGCGTGCGCAAACATTCCGGCATCTGGTGCATTTACTGCCTGGCCAGACTATCTTAGAGCTTGGCTGCGGAAAAGGTTTATTTACTAAACAACTATACCAGGTATCTCGCGGCGAAAATAATATTACGGCTGTTACTTTCCAGGAGGATCTACCTCAGACAGAGATGCCTGCTTCTGTGGAAGTGCTGAGCTTAACAGCTATTGTAGAGCAGCTGGATGGAAAACAGTTTGACTTTATTGTGGCCATGGATTTGATGGATAAATCAAATTGTTCATGGTTATTACAACAGGTATATAAACTACTTAAACCAGGCGGACAAATTATTTTCTATGAAAGTAATCCCTGGAATGTGTTTTTACAGGGAAGCCGGTTGATCTCCGGATTGTTTGGCAAAAAAGATCAGCGGCAACTACTTAACCGTACAGAACTATATGAACTGATGTCAGAACTAGGCTTTGTGAAGGTGTTTTCTGTATTCAACGATTTTGTATATGCCCCACTCACACCGAAAGCTGTATGGGTGCTGCGCAATCTGTCTATTATTCTGGAGAATTTCCCGTTTATCCGTACCCTGGCCGGATCTATTCTTATTCATGCTCAAAAACCTGCACAGCAACTGGCTACCCCAAAAGTATCGTTATGTGATCATCCCGAATTAAAAGGCGCCATATCCGTAGTTGTACCTTGCCATAATGAAGAGATGAATGTAGGGCCTCTGGTTACACAATTAATGAACTTCTATGGAGACTACCTGCACGAAATAATATTGGTAGATGATAACAGCAAGGATAATACAAAAGAGGTAATTAAAAAGCTGGCTCTGCAATATCCACTAATCAATCCGGTATTCCGCACGCCACCCAATGGTGTCGGACGTGCCATTATGGATGGGTATAAACATGCCACAGGCTGCTATATTTTATCCATGGATTGTGATTTTCAGCATTTGTTACCCGAACTGCGCGATATGTTTGATGCCGCTGTACAAGGGAAAGATGTAATTGTCGGAAGCCGCTTTTCCAGACACAGTGTCTTATTAAACTATCCTATTCAGAAAATTATTGCCAACAGAGGATTTCACTTTTTGGCACGTATTATTCTCAGGGAGCGGTTCAGAGATTTAACCAACAACTTGAAGTTGATAAAAAGGGAAGTAGTGGAAAAACTACCCTTAAGCCAGCCAGGGTTTTCCATTAATGCAGAAACGGGCTTAATGCCATTGATGATGGGATATACCATTGAAGAAGTACCCATTTCCTGGATTAACCGTACGCCAGATATGGGTGTATCTTCGTTTAAATTGGTAAAAGTCGGCGGAGGATACTGGGACGTATTAAAATACTTATGGAAACAGGCAGCTTTCAATAAAAAATCTGTGTACCATCGGAAAGCCAGAGTAAACAGACCAATGACAGTAACAGCATAATACGTACTAATTTTTTTCTATTCAAGCGCATCATTTTTTAATGAATGCGCTTTTTTATTGATATTACTCATCTTTTGCCATACGTTTTTAGGGAAAGATGGTATTTAGCTCACCTAGATTCCTTGCGGAATTTCTGATGCGGTGTATTTTTTTCTGGGACTTATGTAAATTCCTACTGAATGATTCGCATATTTGCACATTTGCTTATCAATACCACTTGTTGAGTAGAAGAATTGGGAAAAAGATTCTCAATAGGATACACCTAAAAGCCGGACATTGCTGAACCAGCGTTAGTCAGGCCTTATAAAAGATATTATATACACATGAAAATACTCATTCGCTCGGCAGAAATAATAGCTCCTAATTCTCAATTAAATGGCCAGCGCCGGGATATATGGATTGAAAATGGAATTATCAAAAATATTGCGAATGCAGGTGAGTTACCTACCACAGAAGCACACCGGGTGTATAAAGATGAGGCATTAAAAGTATCTGCCGGGTGGGTAGACATGCGGGCTTTAGCCAAAGACCCAGGCCTGGAACACCAGGAAGATTTATATACCGTCCGGGATGCCGCCGCCGCCGGAGGCTTCACAGAAATAGCTTTACTACCCAACACACATCCCTTTACGCAGACTAAAGAATCCATTATTTATGCCAAAACCAAAGGCAATACGCATGCAGTAACTGTGCATCCCATGGCAGGGGTTACCATTGATGGCAAAGGTAAAGACCTAACAGAAATGATAGACCTGCATATGGCTGGCGCCATTGCGTTTACAGATGGAATAAAGCCGGTATGGCATTCAGATATATTAGTAAAAACGCTGCAATATTTGCAAACTTTCAATGGTTTGTTAATCAACCGCCCCGAAGATACCCTGCTTACCCAGTTCGGCAATATGCATGAAGGTATAACAAGTACGATGCTTGGCTTAAAAGGCATACCTGCCATTGCAGAAGAAATGATGATAGCCAGGGATTTGCGTTTTCTGGAATATGCCGGTGGTAAAATTCATTTTTCTACGATCTCTACCGCCAAAGCCGTGCAGCTAATCCGTCAGGCTAAGCACAAAGGCTTGAAGGTTTCTTGTGATATAGCTGCCCATCAGATTGCTTTTGATGATACGGCTCTGCTAGAATTTGATACAAATCTAAAGGTAAATCCTCCTTTCCGTAGCCAGGCCGATATTGCTGCTTTATGGGAGGGCCTGGCCGATAATACCATTGATGCCATTGTTTCAGACCATAATCCTTTAGATATAGAAAGTAAAAAGCTGGAATTTGACCTGGCTGAATTTGGGATAACCGGTCTGGAAACAGCCTTTGCCCTCATCAATACCTATAACAAAATTCTCTCCGTATCGGACATGGTAGAAAAATTAGCTATCCGCCCCCGGCAGATTTTACAGCTACCAGTTCCTGCTATTGAAGAGGGGCAAGTAGCTAACCTCACTTTATTTTCTACGGAGCTGGAATGGACCTATTTAGAAAAAAATATCCGTTCCAAATCGCTAAATTCTCCATTTATCGGGCAAACGTTCAAAGGAAAACCTCTGGCAATTATTAATAATGGAAAAATTGCCTAGCAAATGCTGAAAATGCTCGCAAAATTGATTTAAGAAACGTTAGCTTATTCTCTGTTCTGCCACAGGTTACCAAAATAGATTATATACATTAATGCCCGTAAGCCGGAAATACTTCCCTTTTCGCCTTATCACCTCAATGTTATTTCATCATTTGGTTTCATAAGCAGAATAGATTAATTTGTACTATGTTCCTGAAAAAAAGTGTACTGCTGGCAACGCTGGCAGTCGTGGGTTTTATAAATTTTAGCTTTGCCCAAAGCCTGCCCATTTTAGATCAGAATCCTACTGGCTTAAAATGGTATCAGATCAATACTCCCAAGTTCCGTGTTGTATATCCAAAAGGGTTTGAAAGTGAAGCGCAACGGATGGCTAATACCTTGCAAACCATCTACGGGCCGGTTTCCCGCAGCCTGGAGAAAGAGCCCAGGCCTATTTCCATTGTACTTCAAAACCAAACAGCCATTAGCAACGGATTTGTTACGCTTACGCCCCGCCGCAGCGAATTCTTTACTACGCCTCCCCAAGATTATAACTTATTAGGTACCAACGACTGGCTTAACTTGCTGGCGGTGCATGAGTTCCGGCATGTGGTGCAATTCGATAAAGCACTTACAGGTTTCACTAAAGGGGTATATTATATTTTTGGGGGCAATGGATTAAGCTTAATCGCTAATCTGTCGGTACCTGGCTGGTTCTGGGAGGGAGATGCTGTGGGGGCCGAAACGGCTCTTACCAGCAGTGGCCGTGGCCGTATGCCTAATTTCTCTCTGGAACTACGTACTTACCTATTAGAAAAAGGTGCCTTCTCTTATTCAAAAGCCTATTTAGGTTCTTATAAAGATTATGTCACTCCCGGATTCAGCCGCTATAAACTGGGGTATTACATTACTACCTATATGAAGCGGGAATATGGGCCAAATGCCTGGAGCCGTGTGCTAAACCGTACGTATAATTTCCCTCTATTACCTTTTGTTTTTTCAAACGCTATTAAGAAAGAAACCGGCAAGCGGGTAGAAGACCTTTATGAGGTAACTATGAATAATATTGGCAGTAAGTGGCGGGAACAGCTGGAAGGTATGCCTATTACAGAAGCAGAAACGTTGCCTACGGCCCAAAACCGGGTGTTCACTAGTTATGAATATCCGCAATTTCTTTCTGATGGGCGTATACTGGCGCAAAAATATGGCATGGCCGATGTAGAGACCTTTGTAGTGTTAAATCCCGATGGCTCCCGGAAAGAGGAAAAAGTGTATGTACCTGGAATTGTTAACAGTGGAGGTATGCTTTCAGTAAGTAAGGATGTGCTGATATGGAGTGAACGTACATTTGATCCACGCTGGGGAATGAAAGACTACACAATTTTGAAATTGTATGATCTGAAAACCAAACAAGTACGCCAGATTACCCGCAAAAGCCGCTTAAATGTTCCTTCTCTTTCGCCTGATGGGCAGAAGATACTTGCCTTGCAAGTGTCGGTGAACAATGAATATAATTTTGTGATTCTAGATAGCCGGACTGGTCAGGAGTTACAAAAGCTATCTAACCCCGGCAACCACTTCTACATTATGCCCCGGTGGTCGCCGGACGGACAGCAGATTGTAGCGGTTAAACTGGCAAAAGAAGGAAAAACCATTGAGCTTATTGATATAGCCACTGGCAAAGGCCGCGAAATAATACCCTATAGCCACATGAATATAGCCCATCCGGTGATGAATGGCGACTATGTTTATTTCAACTCTCCCTACAATGGCATAGATAATATTCATGCTGTACATATCCAGACAGGGAAGGAATACAAGGTGACATCCCGTAAATATGGAGCGTATAATCCGGCTATATCTCCCGATGGCTCAACACTGGCTTTTAATGATTACACCGTAGATGGTTTCCGGATAGCTACTATGCCTAATAACCCCGGCACCTGGACACCCCTGGAGCAAGTAGAAGACCGTAATGTAAATTATCATGCGCCGCTGGTAGAACAAGAGGGCAACCATAACATTCTGGATAGCATACCTACCAATGAATATCAGATAAACCGGTTTAGCAAGGGGAAGCACTTATTTAACCCCTATAGCTGGTCGCCTATTATCAGTTCCGATGCACGTGGCCTTACCTTGTCTTTGGCTTCACAGGATATATTAAGCACCTTGCAGGCCGAGGCTGGCTTAGGATATAATGCTAATGAACAAACAGCTAATTTCTTTGCCAATGTAAGCTACCAGGGATTATATCCAGTACTAGATGCTACTTTCGAAAGCGGACCCCGGAATGTGTCGTTAACCATTGATGAGGAAGAACAGAAAGATACCTGGAAAGAAAGTAATTTGATGTTGGGTGCCCGCTTGCCCTTTAATTTTACGCATGATAAATATATTCAGACGCTGAATGTTTCTGCACATACTTCCTTAACCTTAGTAGATGGCTACGATCTGCCTAGAAGACGGTTCTCCGATATCAGCAATGGATCTATGCAGGCTATGTTGTATGGACTTTCTTACCGCAGGCTACATAAAAGAAGCATCCGGGATATTGCTCCCCGCTGGGGCCAGACCCTTGCCTTGAATTTTAGGCATACACCGTTTGGAGGCGATTTTCAGGGACAGTTGTTTTCTGCAGTAGGTAATGCATATTTCCCAGGGTTAGGCAAACATCATAGCTTCCATATAAGGGCTCAATACCAGCAGGAAGATCAAAGCAATTACCGCTTTTCCTCCTCTATCCTTTTCCCCAGAGGCCATGAGTATACAAGTCACTCACAGTTTTATGGCGGATCGGCAGAATACCGGTTACCCTTATTTAATCCTGATTATGCCCTGGGCCGCTGGTTCTATTTCCGGAGAATTAACGGAGGCTTATTCTATGATGTGGGCAAAGGAGAAACAAGTCAAGGCTCAAAATTGTATCAATCTATAGGGGCTGATTTAACTACAGAATTTTGCTTTATGCGCCTACCAGTACCCTTAGAAATGGGCATGCGTACCATTTATTTCCCGGATACCAACCAATGGAACTTTCAGTTTTTAGTAATTGAGGTAGGATTCTAATAAGTACCTGCTTCTTGTCTCTTTTCTACCGGTGACTTTTAGGCTATTAAAGCCATCGAAAAAAGCACTGGTAGTTTCTTGCTAAGAATTCAATATTGCTTCAGGCTTTGTTCATTTTTTCAGGTAGTTTCCGGTTGACAATCTTAAAAAAACTTGTTATTTTTCGTTTAATACTCATGAGATGAAGATAGCAGAGTGGCAACAATAACCGGCATCTTCATTGGTCATATTTAACTTTTTGATACGATACAAACGTGGACTATAAAGATTATTATAAGATTCTTGGTGTAGAAAAAACAGCTTCTAAAGAAGATATAAAGAAGCAATACCGCAAATTAGCCCGGAAATTTCATCCGGACGTAAACCCAAACAATAAAGAGGCAGAGGAAAAATTCAAAGATATCAGTGAAGCCTATGATGTATTAAGTGACGATGAGAAGAGGAAAAAATACGATGCTTTCGGGGCCGACTGGAACCGTTACCAGCAGGCAGGAGATGCACAAGGAGGTTTCGACTGGTCTAAGTATGCCCAGCAAGGAGGGAGAGGAGGCTATACTCAATATGAAGGGAATATGGAAGATTTCTTTGGTGGCGCTGGTGGCTTCTCTGACTTTTTTAGCACCCTGTTTGGTGGAGCGGCGGGTCCTGGAGCAAGTGGCCAGCGTACCCGTGGAAGAGCCGGTGGCATGTCGTTTAAAGGGCAGGATTATAATGCCGAGTTACACCTGACTTTGCAAGAGGCTTTTGAAGGAACAAAGAAAACAGTGGGTATTGATGGGAAAAACCTACGGATTACGATTCATCCGGGCGTAGAAGACGGGCAAACCATCCGCCTGAAAGGAAGCGGTGCGCCAGGTATTCAGGGAGGGGAGAACGGAGATTTATATATTACCCTCCGCATTCATCCAGACCCGGTCTACACACGCAAAGGAAATGATTTGTTTATGGATGCACCGATCAGCTTGTATAAAGCCATGCTAGGTGGTGAAGCAGTAATAGAAACGTTGTCCGGACAAGTAAAAATTAAAATAAAGCCTGAAACAAAGAATGGAACTACCCTTCGTCTAAAAGGCAAGGGATTTCCGGCCTACCGTCAGCAGGGAATAGCCGGAGATTTATATATAAAAATAAACCTGCAAATTCCGGAAAACCTGACGGATAAGGAGAAAGAACTATTCCGGCAACTTGCTTCCTTGAGAGGGGAGTAACTCTGGCTGAGACGAGTGTTAGAAATAGCCAGATATTCTTTCTTTTCGTTTTTATAGTTTTAAACTTCCAACTTATTTAGATATGGCTTCCACAGTCTTTATAACCATAGAAGAGTTTTCTACCCAGTTTGGTATACAACAAGAGCTTATCCAGGAATTTATGGAATTTGGCCTGGTAACCGTTTACAGGCAACAAGAAGGCGAATACCTTATGGCAGACGATACCGAACACGTAGCCCGGCTAATCAGGCTCTACCGTGATCTGGGTATCAATAAAGAGGGAATTGACATTATTCTATCTATGCGGGACCAACTCATTCAACTGCATGATGAGCTGAATAAAGTACGTAACAAAGCTCAGCGCCTGGAACAAGAACGGGAATGGCTATTTTTTGATATACCTAGAAGCAGAGGCTTGCTTTTAGATCATGATGAACAACTATAAATAATTTCCGCATTTTATAGAAAAGATAAAAAGTTTATTATAACTTTGAATTACAAAGTACTTTTGGAAAGTATATAGTATGGTTACTTATTAGAGCTCCATTTCCAGCTCTTTTCTTTTATACTGTAACTTTGAAATACAAAGTACTTTTATATAATCAAACTTATGAACAAAAATAATCTATTTCTCTTTATTGCGCTGTTAGCCTATAGCTTTCTGTTTTTTCAACAAACAGCAGGCATTAATTTTCTGCTCTTTACTATAGTACTGCTGATTCTGTTAGTAGTAAGGCAACCTTTATTATTGTTGAGTAAGTCGTGGATGGCGGTGGGGGTAGGTGCCTTACTAACTTCTGGTATGGTGGTATGGCAGCACACTACGCTAGCTATTGTAGCACATAGCATTTCTATGATTGTAGTAGCAGGGTTGAGCTTAAATCCTGGCTCCTCGTTTTTAATTGCTTTTCTGAATTCTATTTATTCTTTCTTTGCAGCTATTATTCTTAAAATAGCTCATTCGTTCAGTGAGGAGAGACCAAAAACAGCTGGGGTCCGCATGAGTTCTGCCCTGACCTTGAAAGTAGTTGTTCCTCCTTTGCTTACCGTTTTATTCGTATTTATTTACCGGATAGCTAACCCTGCTTTTAAATCTATTACGGATCAGCTTTTTACCGGATGGATTTCCGGAGAATGGTTTACGTTTACGTTGATGGGTTTTCTGCTGTTATTCGGCTTTATTTATCAAATTTCTATCGAATCCCTTACCGAACATGATTTGCTGAGTCCTGATCAATTACGCAGAAAACGGTCAGGTATCAGACGGATCTTTAAACTGCCTGCTCTCCGGACCGAATACCAGTTGGGTTGGCTATCGTTTGCTTTGCTAAATGCACTGTTGCTGTTTGTAAATGGAATTGATTTTTACTACTTGCTGATTAGTAAATCATTACCGGAAGGTGTAGACTATGCCCAGTATGTGCATCAGGGAGTATATGCCCTTATATTTTCTATTGTATTAGCTATTGTGGTAATTCTCTATTACTTCAGAGGCAACTTGAATTTTTACAAAAATAATAGTTTGCTTAAATGGCTAGCCTACGCCTGGATAGTACAGAATATTGTGTTAGTAGGTAACACAGCCATAAAAACCTCTTTATACATTGCCGAATACAGTCTAACTCATAAGCGTATAGGGGTATATGTTTATTTGCTGCTAACGGTTATTGGCCTGGTTACTACGTTTATTAAAATATATGGCGTAAAAAACAACTGGTTTTTATTCCGCAAAACTACCTGGGCTTTTTATACAGTACTCATACTAGCTACTTTGATAAACTGGAGCCGCCTGATTACGCAATATAACTTGAGCCACCTGAATAGCTTCAAAGAAATAGATATTGCGTACCTGGTAGGTTTACCTCAAACCAATACAGCCCTTCTGGTGAATCTTCTGGAGAAGGACCCACAGCGGTTGACAGAAGCACAAAAAGCAGCAATCCTTCAAAAGAAAAATGAGTTTTTAGAGCAGTACACCCGCCAGCAGTGGCAATCGTGGAACTACGATGACAGCAGAATAGCCAAGGATTTACTGAACCTTAAATAATACAGCTATGAAAAATTTTTCTGTCCCAGGCTTTATCTCCTTATCTAAGCTGATTACCAGGTTGTTGCTAAATTGCTTTATCCTAGGACCATTAGCTGTTGTGTATGGCTTACTTGCAGAAGCTTTTCTAGCTACAAAGCCATCCATTTTATTTGGCGAAAGCAGTACAGCCATCCTGATCATTATTTTTGGCGGATTTTTTGGCAGTTTTGTCTGTATGGCGGCAAGTGCCGTACTGTTGTTGCCTATAGCCTTGTGGGAGCTTAACCAAGCAAATAGCCCTAAACAAAGTATGGCCATTTTTGCTAAGTATCTACCTATGCCGGTTTTGCTTTCCGTAATGCTAACAGCCATTGCATGGGCAGCCAACGAATGTAGGCCATTGCCGCCAGAACCACTAGCTATTATTATTTCATTTTACCTGACTGCTTCTACAGGCCTTTATTTGATGAGCCGGCAATTACCTTCCCTTTTTACTAAATTTTAAAATTTATTTCCAGAACCATGCACATGTTGCGTCAATTTTATTCTTCTACTTTATGTAAGCCAGTTCTGCTGTTGCTAGGCTTCACCCTTATTTGTTTGGCTATGCTGTTGGCAAGAATCCTCTCTACCGATACCATCAGGTATTCTTTTCTGGTGTGGAATTTATTTCTAGCCTGGGTTCCGCTGGCAATAGCCGTGTATATGCAACTGTATTTTCAACACAAGCCCATGCATCGTGTGTATTTGGCTGTAGGTAGCGTATTCTGGTTATTGTTTTTACCCAATGCTCCTTATATCATTACCGACCTTCTTCATTTGCGTGGCAATAGTGATGTACCTGTATGGTTTGATTCATTATTGGTTTTCTCTTATGCTATGGCCGGGCTGCAAGCAGGTTTGTTTTCCTTATACATTATGCAAGGCTTGCTGGAGAAGGTGTTCACTAAAAAGGTAAGTTATGGAATTATAGCTATATGTGTGTGGCTGTCGAGTTATGGCGTGTACCTGGGCAGGTTTCAACGGTGGAACAGCTGGGATTTATTCACTAACCCAGGATGGTTGCTGATGGATTCCTTGCAGCAATTAACCAATCCTACGGCTATAAAAATGACAATTGCTTTTGCTAGTATTCTTACATTCTTTTACTTGCTGTTTTTAAGCCTCATTCATTGGAAAACCTATGAATCTACTCATCAACGTACGGAATAGTTTGTTAAAAACAGCCAGAAGTTTTACCTATGCCTTTAAAGGAATATACCTAGTTATCCGGTTTGAAAACAACACTAGAATTCATCTTTTTGCTTCCATTATTGCTCTCTTGTTAGGTGTGCTTGTAAAATTGTCTGCTATTGAGTGGGCTCTTATTCTGATGCAGATTGGTCTGGTGTGGGCCGCTGAAATATTTAATACAGCTTTAGAAAAACTGGTGGACCTGGTTTCGCCAGGATTCAACCCCAAAGCTGGGGCTGTGAAAGATATAGCTGCCGGAGCGGTGCTGGTAATTTCTATAATGGCTTTAGCCGTGGGTGTATTAGTATTTGGCAATAAATTAAATATGCTGATAAAATTTTAGCCAGCATTACTACTGCTCTTCCCGGTAAATCGTTTAATTTGCAGATTGTACAAATCCGGTAACCATGCAAGAAGAAATCCAGAAGCGGTATTATACAATTGGCGAAGTGGCTGAAAAGTTTAATGTCAATACCTCCTTGATTCGTTTCTGGGAAACGGAATTTGATATCCTACGCCCAAAGAAAAATAAAAAAGGAGACAGGCAGTTTACTCAAAAAGATATTGATTGTATACAAACGATATACCATCTGGTAAAAGAGAAAGGCTATACCTTGCAAGGTGCTAAAGATATTATTAAAGCCAGTGCCAAAGAACAAAACGAAAAGGCTGCTTTGATTGCCTCTCTGGAGAAAATAAAATCATTTCTGATAGAAGTCCGCAACAACCTGGACGTGAAAGACAGCAACACAACTAACCCGGCCAATTCCGCAGAAAACGTTCAGCCGAATACTCATTGAATATTCCAGCGTACACCCAGGTAAAATCTTCTGGTTTGCAGCGGACCCCAGGCATAAGAAGTATCAAAACTGTCGCCAAAGGGATTCGCCGGATCAATCAGCGGGCTGTTCTGCGTATAATTCCAAAGATTTTTTACTCCACCATATAGCTGAAACCCTTTCTTCCATTCCTTATTAATCTGCACATTCTGGATAGTATACCATGGCGATTGCGTAGGCCTGGTAAAAGGTTCAGTATATTCTGGTAATCGCTGAGAGCCCATTACCCGTCCGGTATAATCTATCGACAAACGTGCTTTCTTAAATTCATAGCCGATAACAAATGTGCCAGACAATCTGGGAGTAAAGGCCTGTGTCTCTTTGTACTTTTTTCCAGTTTCATCTTTTGTTATTTCATACACATCCTGAAGGGTGGCTCCCATGGTTATTCTCAGTGGAAATAAAAAGGAATGCTGCACATTCATGGCTACCCCTCTGGAAATTCCATGGCCTTCCAGGTTGTCGTAAATAATCAGATTAGGATCAGTATCATAATCCGGGATGATCTTATTTGTAAAATAAGTATAAAATAAATCTACATCCACTGAGCCAGCAGACTCTCCCAAGGTATATACCCGGTTCAGGTTCAAGGTAGCATTATACGATTCTTCCGGCTGCAGGTCATTTTGTATCAGTACTGTCCGGGCTCCAGTGAGTGCCGCATGGTCTTCTGTAAACAGATTTACCACCCGGAAGCCAGTACCCAAATTAAGCCTTGCCGTGGTAAAATCTCCAAATCCTTGTTTGAGATTTATTCGCGGCGCAAAAATAAATCCATGCTTTTGGTGATGGTCCAATCGGGCACCTACTAATAAACTGCTTTTGGGAGCAAATTTCCATTCGTTCTGGGCAAATATACCAGGAATAAAACGTTTGTCATTGGTACTGGCCAGAGAGTTATCTGCATACGTCTGGTAGCGGAGTGTGCCTCCTACCAGCAGGTCGTGGTTTCCGAAAGTATGGTTCCAAAGCAAGTTGGTAAAGTATACTTTCTGATCGGCTTTATAAGGAGTTTTTCCATAGAAGCTATTCTGGTTATGAATGTTGAATGAGTAGTCAATTTTTAGGTTGGTAAAGCTGACAGGCAGTTGGTAAGACCCAATTAGTTCAAACCGTTTGGTGTAGATAGATTCCCCATATACCTGATTGCTACCTCTATGGATAGGCTGCCATTGCATGGTGCCACCAAAACGATTCTCTCCATAATATCTGGCAGCTATACTTGCCAGATAATTATTCTTTCTGGTAAAATGCCACTTAGTAAATAAAGATACGCGTTCATTCAAGGGAATATCGGTGAAATTATCCCCGTTATTATCTAGTCTGTACTGGTTGCGGTAATAATTGGCACTGAAGGTAGTCGCTATGTTTTTGCTGATGCGGGGAGAAAAAGCCAGGTCGGTATTCCATTCGTGGTGAGTAGTATAAAATGTATTGAAGCTCAGCCATGGCATTTTGTCGGGTTTGCGGGTAATGATATTAATAACTCCGCCTACAGCTTCCGTGCCATACAAAGTAGAGGATGGACCCTTAATAATTTCGATACGGTCTACTAGTGAAGTAGGAATACCATTGAATCCATAAACAGTAGCCAGGGAACTGACTATTGGCATTCCATCAATCAGTACTAGGGTATAAGGACCCTCCATTCCGTTAATATGTATATCATTGGTGCCACACACGCCGCAGTTGATCTGTTCTTGCACGCCATTTACAGTTTGAATAGCTTCTATGACATTATTAGTTGGGTTAGTTAATAGAAATTTTTGCGTAATCACTTCAACTTTTACAGGTGAATCTTTTACAAATGTTTCTTTCATTGTGCCTGTTACCACTACTTCCCCTAAGTTTATAGAAGATTCTTGCATGGTAATATCAATTTTGTGTGTTTCTCCAGGTTGAATTACGATCGTTTTTTGAAAAGCAGTATATCCTACGGCTGAAGCTTGCAAAACGTAATTTCCAGGCTTGGCTTTAAGCGTGAACTCTCCTTTTTCAGAGGTAGTCGTGCCGATCTGGGTGTCTTTCAACACTACATTGGCGAATGCTACAGGCACTTTAGCCGCTACAATCTTCCCGGTAATTGTACCTTCTTCTCCTTGGGCTACTCCCTTACTTATACAACAAAGTAAAAAATATAGGCATAAGCATGTAAATAATTTCATCATTTTTTAGGTAGACCGTTTTATATGTCTACAGTAAATCTAAAAAAAAGTTTAGATAATATGAAATTATTTTTTAGGTTGGTCTAAAAAAATAAACCTAATCTTGTTGGACCAGGTTTACTTGAGAAATATAGAAAGAGAGTTTTATAGCATAATACCTGCCCGTATTACTAGCGGGCTACTTCCATACAAATATTGCTGATTTAAGCGGTTCTTGTAATTAAAGTTATATAAAGCAGTAATACCAAAAGAAGATTTTTTACCTATAGGTATAATATAAGAAGCACCTAGCATCGGGTTACTCACCCATTCTCTTTGTTTGGTATAATCTGTGCCATTAAATACTGGATATTGAATACTTAGGTATTCATATTCACCTCGGGCAGCAAAATTTTGGAACAAGGTATATTGTGCAAAAGCCCGGCCACCCAATACACTATTCTCGATTTTTTGGCCATAAGCTTTTATGCGGGTATAAATAAAAGATGGACCGGCGCCTGCTACAAACTTATTCGTAAAGCGATAGCCAAACAGAGGCGACACATTAATCTGCATGGGATTTCCGAGCGATAGCCCAAAGTTACCTCCAACAGTTACTTTCTCAAAAAAAGATGGCTTCTGCTGAGCTAAGTTATTATCCCTGCGTACATACAAAGAATCATTTTGTGCCTGGGCTGCAAAAGATAACATCAGCAAACTAAAAATAGTTATACACTGAAAAATGCGGTTCATAAGTAAGTGGATTTGTGATTTTTTACTACACCGTAACAATAAATAAGCCAAAAAAGAGAAAAACATGCGCATTAGACTTACAACATTAGTAACGCAGAACTATCAACAAGTAGCCGCTAACTTCGACGAAAAATTATTTAAGGCATTAAATCCTCCTTTTCCACCTGTAAAGTTGCTGCGATTCGATGGCTCCAGAAAAGGCGATGAAGTACATCTGGAATTGAACTTTCTATTGTTCAAACAAGTGTGGAAAAGTCTGATCATAGAAGATAGCGTACAGGAAGACGAAATTTATTTTATAGATAAAGGAATACAATTACCGTTCTTTCTACGCTACTGGCAGCATACCCACCGCATTCTGAAACGAGGCGAGAATACAGCTATTGTAGATGATATTCAGTTTAAAACCCCATTCATTTTAGTTGATTATTTAATGTATCCGGTGTTATATGGGCAGTTCTTCTACAGAAAACCAGTTTACAAAAAGTACTTTCGCAGAAAACAATAAAATTGTTCGCAGTTCTCTACTTCGTTTTGAAAATCCGATAGAGCTTGTTATATTTGCAATCCTTTTGACAAACAAGAAATTTATCTAGCAAAATGATCATAATCAACGTAAAAGAAAACGAATCAATCGACAAGGCATTAAAAAGATTTAAGAAGAAATTTGAGCGTACCGGTGTTTTGAAAGAACTAAGAGCACGTACCTATTTCGAAAAACCTTCCGTAGCCAGAAGAACAGAGAAGATTAAAGCAGCTTACAAACAAAGCTTGCAGATGGAAGAAAATTCTTAAGTTTTCATTTACTTTTAAAGTATATATTTATTATGTTAGTATTAAGAAGTTACCCCTTCTAATACTAACATGATTTCGTCTTTCCTGCAATATATACAATACGAAAAACGGTGTAGTCCCCATACACTCATCTCTTATGAGACTGATTTGCAGCAGTTTCATACTTTTCTTACTACTTCTTACGAGTTGCCTTCACCTGAAACTGCCAGCTTTCCCATGATCCGCTCGTGGATTGTAAGCCTGGTAGAAGAAAAGAAGAATGCAAGTTCTGTCAACAGAAAAATAGCCACGCTACGTACCTATTACAAGTTTCTTTTAAAGAAAAATGTAATTACCAGCGATCCGATGATGAAAGTAAAATCGCTGAAACTGAGCAAACCTCTGCCTCAGTTTGTGGATGAAAACAGCCTGAATCAATTACTGGATACCTTTGACTTTCCTGACACTTTCGCCGGCCACCGCGACCGCTTGCTTATGGAATTACTCTATGGCACAGGTATCCGCTTGTCTGAAATGATTGAATTACAGGAAAAAGATATAAATACGCACGAAGGGGTAATTAAAGTAACAGGCAAACGGAATAAGCAACGTATTATTCCGGTCAGCAAACGGTTACTTTCATTGCTTACTACTTACTGTATTGAAAAAAAACAACTATTTCCTGATGGTAATTCTCATGTAATCGTAACGGATAGCGGCGATAAAATATATCCTATGATGGTGTACCGGATTGTAAAAAAACACCTTGATTTGGCTACAACTATTGAAAAACGCAGTCCGCATGTGTTGAGGCATACCTTTGCTACCCATCTGTTAAATAAAGGAGCTGATTTAAATGCAATAAAAGATCTGCTGGGGCATAGTAGTCTGGCAGCCACGCAGGTGTACACGCATAATTCTTTGGAAAAGCTAAAAAATATTTTTGAGCAAGCTCATCCTAAAGCTTAATTGATGTTTAAGTTCCACTTTAAATTTTTACAGTTATGAAACTTCAAATGCATTCCATTCACTTCGACGCCGACAGAAAATTGATCGATTTTATTCAAAGAAAAGCTGATAAGTTAGATACTTTTCATGGGCGGATCATTGATGGTGAAGTGACTATGAGATTAACTAAGGATGAAACACAAGAAAATAAATTAGTAGAACTTAAAATACGTATACCCGGCCAACAATTGTTTAGCCGTGAGCAAGCAAAATCATTTGAAGCCGCCACTGATATGGTAGTGGATGCTATGAAAAGACAACTGACCAAGCATAAAGCAAAGATAGTAGCCCATTAATAGAAGCCGCTATTTAATCCATATAAATCCTCTGGAAGACTATTTACTGTTTTCCAGAGGATTTTCAGTTTAAACAGTTAACATACCATTTATGAATACCTGGTGGATATATTCAATATTATCAGCTTTCTTTGCTGCACTAACAGCTATATTAGCTAAAATAGGTATGAAAGGCATAGACTCAGATCTTGCTACAGCCTTCCGTACCATTGTTGTTTTGTTACTAGCCTGGTCAATAGTTGTGTTTAAGGGAAATGGAAATACTATATGGCAGCTTTCACAGAATAATTTGCTGTTTTTGACTTTATCAGGAATAGCAACTGGCTTATCCTGGATTTTTTATTTTAAAGCATTGCAAATAGGTAAGGTATCACAAGTGGCTCCTGTTGATAAATTGAGTGTGGCTATAGCTATACTATTATCAGTAGTTATTCTGAAAGAAACCCTAACAGTAAAAGCGGCTATTGGGGCTATTTTAATAATAGCTGGCACAATAATTCTTATTTTATAAAATCTTTTAGG
This sequence comes from Rhodocytophaga aerolata, assembly GCF_030503435.1. Lineage (GTDB taxonomy): Bacteria > Bacteroidota > Bacteroidia > Cytophagales > 172606-1 > Rhodocytophaga > Rhodocytophaga aerolata. The sequence goes on along the minus strand of NZ_JAUKPO010000001.1, from coordinate 378,546 downwards.
TATATCTTGCTAATTCAAAAATATAAGTATTTAGCTAGGCTATAAACTAAAAAAGGTGCTTATAAAGCACCTTTTTTAGTTTAACTACAAGTTGAGTATTTTATAAACCAAAAGCAGCTTTTACTTTATTTACATGGTCTAGTTTTTCCCATGTAAAAAATTCTACTTCTTTGTACTCCTCTTTTCTAATTTCTTCTTTGCCGTTGCCATTCTGTTTTATTTGCACCAGCTCCAGTTTTACTTTTTCTTTGAAAGCATCACGGCCCATATGTCCATAAGCAGCCGTTTTAGAGAAAATAGGATTTTTTAAGCCCAGTCTTTCTACGATAGCCTTCGGGCGCATATCAAAGATGTCAAGTACTTTGGCTGCAATTTGTCCATCTGTTAAGTTAACTTTGGCTGTACCATATGTATTCACCGTTAAAGAAACAGGTTTAGCCACACCAATAGCATAGGAAACTTGTACCAGCATTTCGTCGGCTACACCAGCAGCCACCATGTTTTTGGCAATATGACGGGCTGCATATGCTGCACTTCTATCTACTTTAGAAGAGTCTTTCCCTGAGAATGCTCCACCGCCATGTGCTCCTTTTCCACCATAGGTGTCTACAATAATTTTTCTGCCCGTTAAGCCTGAATCACCATGTGGACCCCCAATGACGAATTTACCAGTCGGGTTGATATGATAAATAGTTTTGTCGTCTAAAAGATTAGCAGGAATTACTTTTTTAATCACATGTTCGATAATATCTTGCTTAATCTTCTCCAGCATCTCTTTATCTGCTGTTGCTTGAGCTGCAGGAGAGTTATCTTTTGGCTTCACAAAATCATCGTGCTGCGTAGAAATTACAATGGTGTGTACGCGTAAAGGTTTATGATTATCGTCGTACTCGATGGTAACCTGTGACTTAGCATCAGGCCGAAGATAGTTAATCAGGTTGCTTTCTTTTTTACGAATATCAGCCAGCCGTTTTACCAGGCGGTGAGAGTAGGCAAGTGCCATTGGCATGTATTCTTCTGTCTCTCTGGTGGCATAGCCAAACATCATTCCCTGGTCGCCGGCGCCTTGTTCTTTATTATCTGCTTCATCTACCCCACGGGCAATATCAGCGGACTGGCTATGTAATGTGTTAATAATGCCACAAGAATTGGCTTCGAACTGATATTCTGCTTTGTTGTAGCCTATCTGAGTAACTGCATTTCTTACTACACTATGAATATCTACATAGGCATTAGTAGTTATTTCACCAGCTACTACCACTAAGCCAGTGGTAACCAGTGTTTCGCAAGCTACTCTGGAATTAGGGTCCTGCGATAGCATAGCATCCAGGATGGCATCTGAAATCTGGTCAGCTACTTTGTCCGGATGACCTTCGGATACTGACTCTGAAGTGAATAGATATGACATTAGTTAATTGATTGTTAAACCTTAACAGTATAAAGTGGGCAAAAATACTATAAATTTATATGTAAAAATATATAAGTCTGACTAAAAAACTTGTGCAAGCCTTGTTTAATGTATGTTTCTTAATTAAAAAGAGGTTTTTTATTGAGCAGAATATCTCCCAAGGCAAGTATAAAAGGCTTATAAGGCGTAGTAGCCATAATTTTGAGTTCCTCCCCAAAGTGGGTTTCTTCGTCCAGAAATTTCAAAATTGTGCTTGTATCGTTTTTTTGAAAGAGTTTGGTAAATATATCTTTTCCGGAATACCGGTTCTTCGCCATAATATTTAACAGCATACTATCGTAAAGTTTAAACCGGCTATTGGCAGAAGATTCCATGTAAGGTTTTCCGGTAGCAAGCAAACAGGTAAGCAATGATTTAATGTGCTGTTGGATGCGGAGAAAAGTATAACCTGTAGATGCTTTGGTACGGCCGCCTGCTGTGCCAATATTTATCAGATGCTTGCCAGCTTGTATGGAAAAGGGATGGTCATTCATAGGAATGATGCCGAACTCCTGGTGCCGCACCGTATAATTTTCAAGTTTTACAAAGTTTTTTATATACTCCTTTAATTCCTGGTCGTACGCCGGTTTGTCTAATATGTTTCCCGAAAATACAGTAAACTCTATCAAAGCCCGGTGTGCATCTAAAGGTAATACATAAAAAAAACGGGTTTCTCCATGTTGTTTTATCCTGAAGTCCATTAATGTGGCTACACTGGTATCAAAAAAAGCTTCCGGTGTTTCTACTTCCCACCCTTTAAAATGCTGTAATAGATAATGACAGCCGGGTTTTTTGGCTTGTTGCTCTACCTGGTATAAACTATTAAATAGATAATCAGCTTGATAGGTTACGCCTTCAACTTCAACCTGGGCTCCATCGGTTGTATCTGAGAAAGAGGTGATGTTGCCTAATAAAAATTCAAAGTTTGGGTGCTGGGCAATCGCTTGTTGTACAAATTGGTAAAAATCTATGCTCCGGATCATCTTGTATTGATAAGGCATTAGATTCAGCGTAGCCGAATAATCTGTACCATAAAAATTTACCTGGGGCCATTTGCAACAGACAATGGTTTCAAAATCGTTAATTCCTTTTTCCCAGAAACACCAGGTACGGTCGTTTCCCACTTTTAATTGCTTATCTATCAGTAAAACAGATTTATCTTGTAAACTACTTTGCGATAAATAGTAGGCAAGACTTAAGCCTGCACAACCGGCTCCTGCAATAATGTAGTCATACCGTTTCTGTTTCATGAAGCAATCAGGAAAAGCTGTAAGTTAAACGTTTGCTCAAGTAAAGCAATAAAAAACAAAAGTCTTGCATGAAAACAAGACTTTATACAATAACTGGTAGATGGAGGGGATGTTTTATACATGCACATGTTTTTCTGCATGATACGAAGATCGAACCAACGGTCCGGATTCTACATATTTTAATCCTCTCTTTAATCCTTCCTCCTTATAATGGGCAAACAAATCAGGATGAATGAATTCTGCTACTTCCAGGTGCATTTTAGTTGGTTGCAGATATTGCCCTAGTGTTAAAATATCTAGTCCATGAGCGGCCAGGTCGTCCATAGCTTGGTATACTTCATCAGTAGTTTCTCCTATGCCCAGCATGATCCCAGATTTTGTACGTTTGCCAAAATCTTTAATCCGCTTTATTTGCTCCAGGCTTCTTTCATATTTGGCTTGCGGCCGAACGCGGCGGTACAAACGTTCTACAGTCTCCATATTATGAGAAACTACCTCCTGACCAGCACTGATCATGCGGTATAAAGCTTCCCAGTTTCCCTTTACATCTGGTATCAAGGTTTCAATAGTGGTAGCAGGCGAAGCATTTTTTACTTCAACTACTGTTTGATACCAAATTTCAGCACCGCGGTCTTTTAATTCGTCCCGGTTGACAGAGGTAATAACAGCATGTTTTACACCCATCAGTTTAATGGCTTCTGCTACACGGCGGGGTTCATCGGTGTCGTATTCATTGGGCCGCCCGGTGGCTACAGCACAGAACGTACAGCTCCTGGTGCAAACATTGCCTAATATCATAAAGGTAGCGGTACCTGCTCCCCAGCATTCACCCATATTGGGGCAATTGCCACTTTCGCAGATGGTATGCAGCTTATTTTCGTCTACAATTTTTCTGACATTTGCATAAGTCTTGCCGACCGGAAGTTTTACCCGTAGCCAATCTGGTTTACGGGTTGTATTTTTGGATATTACAGGAAGTTCTATCATGGTTAGTTACTAAACATGTAAAGATAGGAACTGATTCCCAATTTGCAGAATTAGGCACCAGCAAATGAACGGCAGCTCTAGCGTTTGCTACCGAAAAATAAATTCAGGTATCCGGAAGTATAAAAACTGCGGTTAGATGCTTGCGGCATCAGTACGATATCGGAAGTGTATTTTTCGAGCATAAAGCCCACTTCAAACCCGGTTACACTGTTTCTGAAGCCACTTAACTCAAAACTCAAGCCTGCTTTAAAATTAATTCCGGGCACTATTTTTATTTCATCAAAACCTTCAAACATGCCGCCTGTGCCAATAATACGGGATAAGTCGTGTCTATCAGGGTCGTATCTTTCAGAGCGGACATCAGTAGTTGAGTAGCTATACAGTATATAGTAGGGCTTTACCAGTCCGAGTGTAGGGCCTACGGCAGCAACGGCATTAATCTGGACACCTTCATCTGGCGCTTTCCGGAAAAGCACTAGTTCCCGGCCATATTGCGGCCTTACTGCAAAAAGGTAATTTTGCTTACCGGCTATGAAGGTGTTCGTGTTATTGTAGGTAACCCGTAGTTCTTTGGGATGTTTTACATTTACCACTTCAATACCAAACGTCTGGTACATGCTAGAACTAACTGCCTGACTGTATTTGAAGATAGCTCCTCCAATTATACCGCCATTGGTATTAAAGTTCAACCCATATACGATTTCGGACCGGTATTCTTCATCTTCATCCTCCTGTGCCAATACAGGATAAGACAATAAGCTTATTATGAAAATAATAAAAAAAGAGTAGCGCAACACGGTTATTTACTGATTAGGATGTTATTTCTAAAGGTAAGCGTTTCTACATTAACGCAAAAATTTCTGCAATTGTTCTAGACAAAATCCTTTAGCAACAGGCATTTAACCTGTTCTAAGTTTTATCAAGGGCAATATAGTTATAATTTTAGCTTGTAAAATACGTATATTATGAACGTATTTTACTACACATAAATTTGATATTTGCTGAATTCTGATCTTCTAGACCAATTTACTTAATTATGCCAACAATCCAGACAATTTATCAGGGTAATCTCCGGACAAAAGCTACGCATGTTGCCTCAGGTAATACCCTTATTACAGATGCCCCGGTAGATAATAACGGAAAGGGCGAAGCCTTTTCTCCAACAGACCTGGTGTGTGCAGCCTTAGGCAGCTGTATGATGACTATTATGGGAATAGTCGCTGAACGGGAAAAAATTGAACTCCGGGATACAAAATTTGAAATTATTAAGACGATGGCTTCTAATCCCAGAAAAATTGCTAAAATAGAAATTGTATTTGATATGAAAGCCAATATATCATTATCTATAGAGCAGCAAGAAAAATTAAAAAGAGCTGCTTTAACCTGTCCGGTGGCGTTGAGTCTGCATCCGGACGTAGAGCAAGTGGTAAGTTTTACTTTTTAGGCGCCAATAAACAAAAAGAGCAGAATCTACATTCTGCTCTTTTTGTTTAGGCTACTTTAGTAATAGTCTCCATCTGCGATTTAATATCCGGGTAAGTAATATCAAAATGTGAGGAGTTGTATACACATTTACCCTTGTGGATAATCAACGCCTGAGGCGACTGATGATATACACCAAAGGTTTCGGCAATGTTGTTAGAAATAGGCCTGTAGCTAAGCAGGTCCAGATAATAAGGTTTCAACTCTTTCATGTCATCGTCCTTCCACGAACGCTCCAGCCGGCTTAGGGCAGTTGCACTGATAGAGCAACGGGTACTATGCTTAAATATTAAGACAGGTTGTTGTTCCGATTCCTTTTTTATTTCGTCTACTTGTGACGAGTCATTCAATTTAATCCAGTTCATAGGTTTTTATCTAGGTTTGCTCCAAATTTCGTTCTCTCTTGAATCATACGTTGGTTTTTCTTCTCGGTTTTTCTTCCGCAAATAATTTGGCTGAAGATTGTTTTTATTTCTGCCAATCCGCTTCATCATCCGCTGACGGTATTTCTCCTTTTGCTGATAAGAATTTTTAACTTTTCCACCTCTCCATACAGCACTTGGATGTGCACCTTTTGGCATTTTCTTCACTAACAGATCTCCTCTGTACTTGCTAATCTGCTGACTTTTCTTGCGGGCATCTTTCCGCTTTTTATAATCACTTTTTACCAGTACACCTTTATAGTGGCCAAACCTGCCATCGCGTCTGCGGGCATCTTTCCGTTTTTTGTAATCACTTTTAACTAAGCCATTACCTTTATAGGCTTGCGATTGGCGGGCAATCTGTTCACCCATCGGATTGCGGCCTGGTTTCAGCGGCTTCAGGTTGCGGTAGGCTTCTGCTTTGCTGGGATTTCCAATATTACCGCCACTAGGTTTAGAAACGGGTACCAAGCCATTACCCATAAAAGACGACATTTTCTGGCGGTCTTTTACTGAACCTCCCGGAGGATTGTTATTATAGTTTCTGCTGGTAAAATTGGCTGTTTCTTTAGATTTCTTCCGTTTAAATTTATCAGACCTCACTTTCACCATACCTAGGTTTTCCCGGTCTTTTTTACTTTGGGAGAATCCGTCGGCTGCCGGGATACTGATAAAAAAAAGGCTTATTAATACTATACAAAGTGTTTGAACAGTACCTGCATATACACTACCTGCTACCTTTCTTTTACAAAGAAAAGCAAAACAGGATGTAAACAGTGCCCTTAAGCAGGTAACAATAACTTGTTGCATCAATGTGCAGGGTGTTTAATTAGGATTAAATCTTGAACTGGAGGGGTCTGCTCAGTAAATCAAGGTTAATTTCGTTGTGGTTTGTAATCTTTTCTAGGGTCTTTATACATTTTCTTTCCCTTTTTAGGCTGCTGCTTGGTAACAATGCCATTCTTATCCCGCTTTACCCGTATTACCGGAAACTCTACCGTGCGTTCGCCATCCTCCGTATCCAGATTTTCACCAGAGTCTTTTTTGCTATCTGAAGCAACCTGGGTGTTATCGGCAGGTCCCCAAAAGGTAGGGCAATTTTTCTTCTGGCAGGAAGAAAAAGCTATCAGTCCGATTATGAGTAATATACTATAGCCTGTTAAAGTTGTCCTCATATCTGTTGTTTTGGTATGGATGTTTATTTAGTTGCCAGCTTGTTACTATTTTAACACGAATATCTGCAAAAAGGTTGATTTTCTTAACTTTACGCAATAAGATACTTTTCTTAGAAGTAAGAAAATACATTTCTGCTAGCATTTGCTGAATCCATTTCACACCTTTTGCAAGGTAGATTTAAAAGGCAAGCAGTTTTTTTATCTTTTCTTCTATTCTATACTTAGGTAAGAAATTTTGCTCTAATGTTGGAGCAAAAGGTACAGCTGTATCCAGGCTGCCTTCCCGCATAACCGGGGCATCCAGGGACGTAAAGCAGTGTTCTGCCACCCAGGCCGCTATCTCTCCTCCAATACCTCCGGTAAGGCAGTCTTCATGCACCACCAAAACCTTACCAGTTTTTTTAACACTTGCCGCCACAGTTTCCTTATCCCAGGGTAACAACGTGCGCAGGTCTATAAGGTCAGCGTGTATTTCGGGGTGCTTTGCTAGGATTTCAAGGCACCAGTGTACACCCATTCCATAGGTGATAATAGTCAGATCTTCGCCTATAGCAGTTAGGACGGCTTTGCCAATGGGTACGGTGTAGTAACTATCCGGAATAGCAGCAGCAACAGAACGGTAAAGAGACTTATGTTCAAAATACATAACCGGATTAGGATCTTCTATCGCTGCATTTAGTAAACCTTTGGCATCATAAGGATTAGATGGGTAAACAATTTTTAATCCGGGAGTATGGAAAAACCAGGCTTCGTTAGACTGAGAGTGAAAGGGCCCGGCAGCTGTACCTGCGCCAGTAGGCATCCGGATAACGACATCTGCATGCTGCCCCCAGCGGTAATAACTTTTAGCCAGGTTATTAACTATCTGGTTAAAACCGCAGGAAACAAAATCAGCAAACTGCATTTCAACCATAGCTTTATATCCATTGATAGATAAGCCCAGAGCAGCTCCAATAATAGCCGATTCGCAAAGCGGTGTATTCCGGACACGTTCTTTGCCGAATTGTTTCACAAAGCCATCTGTAATTTTGAATACACCTCCATACTCTGCTATATCTTGGCCCATTAATACCAGGTTCGGATAGGCGAGCATGCTTTCCCGCAAAGCATCCGAAATAGCATCAATGTATCTTTTCTCTGTTTTGGTTGCATTAGCAGGTGCATGCGCAGTTTGTACAAATGGCTTATACATATCCTGTAACTCCTGCTTTGTATCTGCTTCCGGCATTTTATCCAGAAAGGCTTTTTCCAGACCCACATTGATTTCTTCTTTGATTAATGCACGAATTTCTGCTATAACTGCTTCAGTTAGAATCCCTTCTTGCAAGAGAAACTTTTCGTAATTGGAGACAGGGTCTAACGCCGACCATTTATCCAGCAGAACTTGAGGTACGTATTTGGTTCCGGAAGCTTCCTCATGGCCCCGCATCCGGAAAGTTAGGGCTTCTACCAGTACGGGGTGAGGGTTTTCCCGCATCTGGGCACTTAGCTGAACAATGGTATCATATACTTCTAACACGTTATTCCCATCTATCTGAACAGCTTTCATTCCATAGCCTGCCCCCCGGCTTACCAGATATTCGCATTTATATTGTTCGTTGTTTGGGGTAGATAAGCCGTATCCGTTGTTCTCGATAAGGAAAATAACAGGTAGGTTCCACACAGCAGCCACATTTAACGCTTCATGAAAATCTCCTTCACTGGTGCCACCATCGCCACTATAAGCTAGGGTTACTTTATTGCGGTTAGCCAGCATATCTGCCAGAGCTATTCCATCAGCAACCGGTAGCTGCGCATTCAGATGCGAAATCATGCCTATGATATGATGCTCCTGGGTGCCGAAATGAAAAGATCTATCTCGGCCTTTGGTAAATCCGGTGGGTTTGCCTTGAAATTGAGCGAAAAGCTGATGTAAAGGACAATTTCTAACTGTGAAAACACCTAGATTCCGGTGAAGCGGCAAAATGTATTCATCTTCTTGCAAAGCCATGGTAGAACCCACGGCTATGGCTTCTTGTCCAATACCGGAAAACCACTTGCTGATCCGGTTTTGCCGCAACAGAATTAGCATTTTTTCTTCAATCAGGCGGGGCTTTAGAATAGCTTTGTAAAGAGCCAGTAAGGTATCGTCGGTATAGTGTTTTCTACGAAATTTCACAAAAATATTGGTTTGAACTATCAAAGTTACTAGGGTTTTTGATATCTCAAACCAATGCTATTCTTAAACTTCGTTTAACCAGAGCTACCTGATTAAGGTAGGTTTATGCTTTTGACCTAGGTATCTAGCTACTGAAAAAACAGTCACCAAGCTACAAACGCATACCGGTCAAATGTGTATAGGCGGAATATTTTCATACTATAGCCACTCAGCTTTACAAACTGGCTTAGTATAGTAAAGCGTCCCACTATCAACTAAAAGGTATTTCTTGAGAAAGTACCTTCTCCGGCATTAGCCCGTATGGTTAAGGGGCACTACGGGGAGTACTTTTATTTTCAGGAAACTTCTGGGTAGATTCATTAATTACCCGTTTCCGCTTCTTGCTGTTGCCAGCTATATACACTACTAGTACAATTGCTACTAGTGCTAAAATGATCCAAAAAACTGACGTATACATAACAAAGACTTTAGGTTCAACATTACTCTAACTTACGCAAACCCCTGGCAAAGGTTAAGTACGCGGTAAGTAATACAGATTCTTGGTTTTACGTGTGCAATTTTAGGGTTTGTAAGGAGGTGAGTTATGTGTCGGGAATTGTGTGTTTACCTGAAAGCTGTAGAAACCAGTAAGCTATAATTCAACTAAACTGAAAATATTCCGTAAAACCTTAGATATGATTCTATCAGCTAGATTCCTTGTTATTTTGTAGCAAATGCTAAACAATAAAGTAACAAATACGTTCTGGTAGGCATATACCACATTTTAAAACCTAATTAAAAATCAGAATTATGGAAGCACAATCAGTAAAAGACGAAGCACAAAGATTGAAAAATAAAGCTGACAACTTCAATCCAGAGTATAAAGAAGGTCCGGTAGCTACTGCTATTGAGCAGTATACGGCTAAAATACCTTCAGACATATTTCTATGGGCTGCTTTAGGCTCAATGGCTATTTCAGCTACACTTAAAGTGATGAAGAAAGACGAAGAGGCGTTATTTGTAGGCCAGTGGCCAGCTCCTTTCTTGCTTTTGGGTCTTTATAACAAGCTTATCAAGATGGAAGGCTTTGGCAAGGATAAGTAAATAATACTATGCAAAACCTGTTTGACAAACAGGTGTAATTATACAAAAAGAAAACCCGGTCTACAGCCGGGTTTTCTTTTTGTATAGAACATTTAATAGAAAGCTTTTAAGCAGTGCTGAATTTTATAATTTGTTTACTTTTTCTGTAGTTGCCGTAGGTGTGTATTGAAGGTGATATTTATGATTGGTTACAAAATTAAAAGCAGCTACATATCCTTTTATAACCGTGTGAATGTTTACTTCATTGCGGATAATCTCTTCCGACCGTTTACCCATTTGCGCAAGTTGTTGAGGATTAGCCAATAATTCCTGCAATACCTGATACAAACTATCTGCATCTCCTTCTTTAAAATACTTGCCGTTGTAACCTTCTCGTACTAGTTTTTTCTCAGTGCCATCGCATTCTGAACATACTATTGGTTTCTCAAAAGTCATGGCTTCATTAATAGATAAGCCACCCAGACCCGCCAGTACATATACAGCGGCAGCTGTAAAATACCGTCCTAAGGTTTCTGTATCATAAATGGCACCAGTAAAGTGGACGGATTGTGATAACCCTAGTGCTTGAACCTGATTTTTCAGGGTGGCCTCTTCCGGACCATTTCCTACAATTACCAGTTCAGCGTCGGGGTACTCATCTGTTAACCGGCTGAATACTTCAATAAGCATATCCACCCGTTTCCATTTGATAAGCCGGCCCACATGCAACAATCGATGCGGATTTGGAGGAAGAATAGGAGGGAGGTCTTTTATCTTTTCTTTCGCTGCATAGATGATATCTGTATCTGGCGAGTTATAGGTGATAAAGATTTTACGTTTGTCAACGCCGTAACTTCCGATAATATCATAGGCTTCCTCAATATAATTGACATGGGCATCCATCAGGTTGTAATAAATTTTACGCACATAGGTAACCAGGTCATATTTCAGCCGGAAAAGCAGGCTATTCCGGTTCAGGTTAGTTTTTAGGTCTTCGGTAACGATGCCACCTTCCGCATAAAATTGGCGGGCTTCTTGGTATTTAGGAATCTTAAATGGAATTTCTTTTAAAATAAGTTTAATGCCTTTAGATTTAATCAGGGCTAGTAGAGGTATGTTGTACACGAACCCTACTACATAAGGCCATATAGTGACTATCACATCTGGATTTTCTTGCCGGATAAGCTGACTGAAATTTTTAAAGAATGTTTTACCATACACTGTCTGGTACTCTTCCAGAAAATGAACTTTAAAATCAATGCCTTCTAAAGTCTGGTGTACCCCTGCGCCTACATTTTTACTTTGATTAGACGGAGCCACTACAACAACTTCCAGCCCGGGAACTTGGTTGAGCCTGTTCAATACCAGATTATAATAATGAGGTAAGCCGCCAAACATGAATAGTACTTTCATTGCTGTTCTATTTTCATAAAATCCTGGAAATACGTAGCCATTTTACCAAATTATATATGTAAACAATTTGTGGATTTATAAAAAACGGTAGTACAGTTTAAATGTGCGGTAATAGGAGACAATCCCCAAAAATCTAAACGTTTAAACCCTACGTTGAGCAGATGCTTAACACCTTCCTGGTACTGTGGAAGATCTGTGTTATCCCATACAATCACTCCGTCTTCAGTCAGATGTTGCACGGCTTCTCTGGCACTTTTGCTGCGTTTCCTTCCATCTATAATAATTATATGATATTTTTTCCCGCTTTTGCCCACCTCCCGTACATAGTTGTCGTCTTCTTGCAAAGCCTGAAAAACAACTTGTGCATTAGCCGGAAGTTTGGACTCCATAAGCTTAACCCAGTTTTTATCATGCTCTACGGCTTTTATGCTTTTTACTCTGGAAGAATACCACAGGGTGGAGTTGCCACAGCCAAACTCAAATACCTCCATATGTTCCTGTAAGCGAGGCTCCACAAAATGGATGTAAGGATAAGTACACCAGGGAATTGGCTGTCCGTCTCTGTCAACCGATTGTTTGGTATGGTAACTTCTAAACCAGCCGTTTTCTAGTAAAGCACTTTCCAATATTAATTGTACAGCTCCGCCCATACCAATGGCATTTAAGCTGTTCCAGACGATTTTTTTTACTTTTTTCATGCCATGTTGCAACAACAAGCCGGAACTATAGATAGATAATGGGTCAAAATTCTAATTAAATATCGGTAATTAAAAATTTATCTTTTTAAGCATAAAAGTGTGGTACAAACAGGGAAGTAGCTCTATACCCAGCATCTTTCCTGCCAGTGGCCATCTTGTTCTATTGCCCAAAGATAAATCTTACAATGCCCACTTACATATATTTCAGGCTGATAGCTCTGTTATACAATATCCTGCATAAATTTGACGCTTATAAAGATAAGTGTTAAACAGTAAAGTATACATGGGGATTATTGTTAGACAGGGCTTGAAGTATTCGACGGTGGCATACCTGGGCGTATTGATTGGGGCTGTGAATACAATAGTGGTTTTTCCTAAAATATTAAGCCCGGAGCAGTATGGATTAATGCGTTTATTGCAGGAAAACGGCTTGTTTATAGCCGCTTTTGTGCAGCTGGGTGCTGCAAACATAGCAGATAAGTTTATACCTGTATTCCGTACCGAAGACAAGACGAATAATGGCTTCCTGTTTTTTTTATTGATTTTCCCATTAGCCGGTTTTCTGCTTTTTTGCCTGTTATTCCTGGCGTTTAAAAATATATGGCTGGAAGTATACCAGGAAAAATCCCCAGCTGTAAATACCTATTTTTATTATTTCATTCCCCTTGTATTCTTTATGATGTACCAGCTGATACTGGAGGCGTATAGCCGGGTGCATCTGCGGATTGTGGTACCTGGTTTGTTCAGGGATGTGGTATTGAAGCTGATTACGCTGGGTTTTATTCTCCTGTATTCTTTTCAACTTATCACCTTTCACCAGTTTCTTCTCTCGATTATTGCTACCTATGGAATAATTACATTGCTGCTGATGGCATATTTGTACAACCTGAAAGTATTGCATATAAAACCTCGCCTGGATTTCCTCACCGGAAAACTTTTGAAAGAGATGGGGATTTATGGAGCTTTTATATTACTGGGAGGCGCAGCTACGCTTATTATTACGAAAATAGATTTTCTGATGTTAGGCTCTCTGGCAGGAACCAGAGAAGTGGCCATTTATACCATTGCCTTTTTTATGGGCACCATTATAGAGATTCCCCGCCGGGCTATTGCTCAAATCAGTACACCTATTCTTTCGCAGGCCTGGCAACAAAACGACCTCGATAAGATTGAAGACATTTATAAGAAATCAGCTATTAATCAACTTGTTATCGGGGCATTTTGCTTTCTGGGCATATGGTGCAATGCAGATGCTATATTTAATATAATTCCTAATGGGGAAGTGTACCGGGCAGGCAAGTATGTAATTCTGTTTATTGGAGCTGCCCGCCTCTTTGATATGGCTACCGGAGTAAATGGAGAGATTATTCTTCAATCTAAATATTACCGGTTTAATCTGATCTCGGTTGTATTTCTGGCTGTATTGATTGTAGTAACTAATTATATTTTTATTCCGCTGTATGGAATTAACGGGGCAGCATTTGGTACTTCCTTGTCTGTTTTTCTATATAATATTTTAAAATACGTATTTCTCTGGATTAAATTCCGGATGCAGCCTTTTAATATAAAAACGGTAATCGTAGTATTAATTATGGCGGTTACTTTTTTTGCTGCCTCCCTGGTGCCAGCTCCTGAAGATGAAATTGTTCCTACATTGCTCAACATTCTTTTCCGGTCAGCGGTCATCACTGGTTTGTTTGTTGGGTTTACCTATGTCTTTCAGGTATCTGAAGATGCCAATAACCTGGCTAAACTAGGGGTAGACCGAATAAAGGCTTTTATGAAAAAAACTGCCTGATAATATGTTATTTCCATACTAAATCACTTACAGCTATATACCTATGGAAGAAAATCATCCTCAAGCATTATATATTATTACCGGTTGCAGCAAGGGGATAGGTAAAGCACTGCTCAACAAAATACTTTCGTACCCGCATGCAGCAGTTATAGGCATTTCCCGCACGCCTATGAAGAGCCGGGAAAGATTCACGAATATTCAGGCAGATTTGTCGGACTGGCAGGCGTTGGTAAATAAACTAGCCAGTATTTTTCCTGATGCTTCCTTCTATAGCAAGGTTGTATTAATTAATAATGCTGCCTGGATTGGGGAATTGAAACATATTGGCAAGCTGGATAATGCCTCCATAGCCAGAGTGTATGCTAGTAATTGTGTAGCTCCGGCTATTTTGATGAATGCATTTGCACAACAATATGCACACACCACTAAAGAGAAGCTGGTGATAAATGTGAGTACTAGTGCCGGGCGAAACCCCAGAGATGGCATGTCTATGTATGGTAGTACTAAAGCAGCATTAGATATGTTAACAAAAGTAGCCAGGCAGGAAGCGGAAATTTCAAACTCAGGAATTAGTTATTATATTTTATCCGTAGGCGCTACCGACACACCTATGCAAGATGCCATACGCGAAACCACCCAGGATAATTTCAGCACACTTCAGCGGTTTATTGACTTAAAAAACTCCAATGGCTTGCTAACTGCCGAGGAAGTAGCAAACCATGTATGGCAGCTACTTCAGACTCCCATTCAGGCGGAAGATGGATATATTTATATCAAAAAATAAAGGCAGCATAGGAGAAGTTGGCTAACCTGTCTCCTGTACTGCCTTTAGAGAATGTATACATTTAATTTTTTACCAACACTCCATCCGCTTCAAATTGCAGGGAAGATTGAGGCTGGGTTATTTTGGCAATTTCTTCCTTAGACTTTCCGGCATCTTCGGCATAATGTTGCAACTGGGCTACAGGTATCGTTTTCTGAAAAGCCTTTCCATTGAGTACAACTTGTTTTCCAACAATATCTTTCGGTACGAAAAAAGCATAGTCTTTAAACTTTACCAGCATTTCTTGTCCATTGCCGGCATCTACCTTGATCCAGCAGCCTTTAGCCTGGCAAACTTCTTTTACGGTTCCGGTTGTCTGCAGGTCAACAGATTCTTTTCCATTCAATTTGCTGGTAAGGGCTGAAGCAGGCACCGGATTATCCGGAACAAAATGAGCCCCATAACTAGCAGGATTCTGAGCAGAGGCATTCTGGAGAAATGCAGTTAACATACATAAAACGGCAAAAAGAGCATTGATTTTTTTCATCTGACTAAAAGTTTACTGAAGTAACTTAAGGTTTCTACTGTCCGGATAAAACGCTAAAATAGAAGATATTAGTTTAAAAAATAGATTTATTCTATAAAAGTATTTACCTTCCAGGTATAGCTTTTCTGTATAGTTATACGTTAAGGTCTTAGTTATAATTAAAGAACAACTATGTTAGGAAAGGAAGTTCTCCATTATAAGGTAGAAAAATTGCTCAACATGAGCAGCATGAGTACCGTCTATCTTACCTCAGATACCCGGAAGGGAACCCCAGCCACCTTAAAAGTTTATAATCCATACCTGGTAAGAAGCACCAGGCTGGCCAAACATCTGAAGAACAGTGTTCCGCTGATTAGCAGTTTGCACCATCCAAATATTGTACACATCTACGAGTTGGCAGAATCGACAGAGGGCATTGGCCTGATGATGGAATATGTAGATGGAATTACCCTGGCCCAATACATCGACAAGGCGGATAGAGAACTTGCGGAAGAAGAAATTATGGAGATTTTTCTGCAGCTACTAGGGGCCATTGCTTTAGCTCACAGACGCGGCGTATTGCATACCGATATTAAGCCTTCTAATATCTTTATTACTACAGATAAAAAAGTAAAGATCTCTTTTTGTAGTACATCCAGGTTACTGTCAACCGATACGATGGCTTTATCGAAGGCGGGTTTTAAAATAGGGAATGTGTGCTACAAAAGCCCTGAGCAGATTTATGAAAAATCTCTGGATGCCCGTACAGATATTTATTCAGCAGGTGTTGTCTTGTATGAGTTACTCACCGGAAATGGTCCGTATGCTAGAAGCAATTGTTCCGAATTTGAGATACAGAACAAAATCGTATATGAACCCCTGTTTAAAGAACATGAAATCAGGCAAGGGATCAGGGGAAAACTACAACTGCTGGTAAATACAGCCACTGCTAAAAATCCCGATGAACGCTTTGCGGATGCAGACGAGTTTATAATAGCCGTACAGGAAATACAGAATGAAGAAAGAGAGAAACAATATCAGGAAATGTTGCGGGAGATATCGGTAAACAGCATCCAATCCACAGACGCAGAAGTTGATTCAGTAATAAAAGTTGTTGAACATAAGAAGAAGTCGAGAACGGTGGCTGGCATATTTGCTGTATTTACGCTGATGGCCGCCTGTTTTTTTATAATAACCTTGTTGTATCAAAATGCCTCCAAGTCTGCCAGCCGGGAAACGTATGCTGCAGCCCAATCGGTAGATATGGATTCTGTTGAAAGCAATCAAGACTCCGATTCTACGATAGCAGACGATTCTGTCTCAGATACTGAAGAATCTGCCATTCCGGAAGGGATTACTACCCTGGCGGCTGCCAATACAGCTATGCTCACGGAATCAGAGCTGCAATACCGCTTAGAAAATTATTACAAAGCTATGGAAGCTAAAGATTCTGGCCGCCTGGCTCAGTACTATGCCCCTAGCCTTATCCGGTTTTTTAACGAATATGGTGTGTCAGATGAATTACTGAAACAGTTGCAGAACCAGGCATGGGAACGTACACCTGAAGCAAAGTATACCGTGTTGTGGGAAACTTTCCGCTATTCCAGAGATGAAAAAGGTAACTACGTGATAGATTATTATGTAAACTATAGGTACCGTCGGCCCAATCAACGCAGCTGGAAAACCCGAAAGCTGTACACTATGCTGAAAATGAACAAAGATTTACAGATTTATTATATCACCGGAGATTAAGTATATGACAAATTTTACAACAGCTGAGCATCAAATACGTAGGATAAACTAACAAGCAGCTAAACTAACCAGGAGATACACCCTCTTGTAACAACTTTAGTTTTGCCTGCTTATATGTTTTACCCCTAAAAATATGTGTTATGGATAAGCTGTTGTATTTATTTTTATGGATTCCTGTTTTGCTCGCCCAAACTCCTACAGACTATCCCACCGTGCGGAGTAGAGAAGTGCCAGATCATATGCAAGACCAGGTAATTTGGTTCATGATACTGGGCGGCATTATATCAGTTATATTGCTTGTAGGGTATCTTACACGGCTCGATAAAAAAGTAGCTAAGTGGTTTAAGAATCAATCCGGTTAGTTTTATAATAAACTGGGCTAATTAGCAAAAAGGCTTTACCTGTTGAGATAAAGCCTGTTACACTTGTGCGAATCAATTCTAGGAAAGTTGCAGATTATTGCTACTCATCTGTACAGAAGGTGTATGTAAAGGCATTTCTGTCTGATTGCGTAACTGCATATACATTTTTATATACCTTCTATCAAAAATAGTTGTTTTAACTAATTCGTCGAGTTTCTCTAGTTCGGCCCGCGCTTCTTCAATAAGTAAAGGCACATTCACCATAGCAGCTAATTTTTTATTCGCAACTGCATTCCTGTGAGTAATCATAGGTCTGACAGTGTTTATGGCATGCTGCAACTGTGATAATCTTTCTTCAGTAACGCCATATTTTGTCAATTCTGCTAAATGATCTTTTGCCTTGTTATATATAGTCTGGCAGCGTTTCACAATATGTATTTCTGAACCAGTACGTAGCTCATTCTCAGAGTAATTTATGGCATAAAGCAAGGCTTTATTATTAGATGCCTTAGCATACGCGCGAACCTTCAATAAAATAGCAAGCGACATATCCGACATGGCCAGCATATGCCCATCTTTATCTTGCATATAGAGTGCAGCCATTTGGCCAGGCTGAATATACATTTGCTGAATAAGGGCTGTTACGTAGGTTCTGAACATAAACACAGATTTGACAATAGGCCCTATTGTATTCCACATAGTGGGTTTAGCATCCATGTAAGACAACACTGTCTGGTACATGGAGAGAATATGTTGTTGATTTGTAGTCATATGGTTAAATATTTAAAAAAGATGTAAGAGTTGCTGATAGTATAGCTAAATTCCTTTAGTGCTACTATAAGTTACCCTTGGCTGTGTAATAGTTATACTTAGGTCTGGCAAACAATGTGATATTTTGTAGAATAAATTTATTTTTTACAAGCAATATTGTTGCCAGTCTTTAAAGCTTTTAACTGCTTTGTTATATAATATGTTTAAAAAATACAATACTTTAGTTAAATTTTGTTATTCAGCACTTTAAGCTTATAAATTCTATAGGTTTTTGAAGCTTTGTGAAAAAAGATTTTGAGTTTTGCCGGATAAAGTGAATGGAAGTCGGGCAATGCTGTGCAGCTAGACTTTCCAGTTTAGCGGATGATGAACTACTAAAAGCTTAGAAGGTAAATAAGTTAAAAAGAGTAGAATAATTTAAGCTGATTAAATTCAAAAATCTGATTACTAACTATTTATGTTTGAGTATAACGATTTATTGCTAGAGGAAATGTTAACTACTTGAAGAATAAAGTGTGTGGTATATAGAAGGAAAACTCTACTTCAATAAATGGGAACTTGAGGAAAATTACCTGGAGGTATGGAAGGAAATCCACTAATTAATAGGTAGGAGTAAGTGGCAAATTAAATAAAGCAATGTATAAGAATATATTCCTATAAAACGCAACTATCTACGAATGTATCCAATGCTACATCCATAGATAGTACAAATGAATTTTACTAAAGTAGGTAACTTATGTAATCTAAAGCAGATGTAATAAAGTGCCTAAAAATTGCACTAATTTACATCTCATACTTTGAGGTTTACCTTATTAATTGAAATGTATATCTAACACAGCTCAATTTCTGCCAAATAAGGCTCTAACCGGGAAGTATCTTTAAAAGGAGTGATTGCGTAAATGGTATTATCCAATTTATTATACCATATTTCTGCATAAAACCCATCTACGTGATACAAACTAATGTTGTATCTGCCTAATTGCCGCGACATCAGAAATGTGCCCTTTTCCCATACATACTGCGCCTGTTCTTCAGAAGGTAGTATAATAAATTCAAACATTGACTCCATGGCCTAACAATACTTAATCTAGTTTTAACTTTAAAATGTTATAATAATACACTATACGAATTATTACTTACGGGGTTTGGTGTCTGTTATAAAAAACCTAAAAAATTAACAAAAAACATACACCGTCCAAATCCGTTAGTATCAGATACATATCAGGTACTGTAGGCTGTGAATCTGGTTCATTCCCTTATAAAAGAGGGAAGTCCTACCAGTGAGCAGACTTGATGTAAGATTGAAGTACTATTTTACTAATATTTAACCACATTACCAACCACTATGGGCAGATCTTTAGTACTTGGAAGAATTGCCGGGATAAAAATTCTCGTACACTGGACTTTTTTATTGCTTTTAGGCTGGATTGTCATATCTGGCGTTAGCAAGGGAAACGATACGCCCACTATTATTAACACGGTGGTTTTTGTACTAAGTATTTTTGTTTGCGTCTTGCTACATGAATTAGGCCACTCGCTTACGGCAAAGCGCTACGGGGTAGATACCAAGAAAATTACACTTTTACCTATTGGTGGGGTAGCTAGCCTGGAACGCATTCCGGAGGACCCCAGACAAGAGTTGTGGGTAGCAGTTGCCGGACCAGCAGTAAACGTTGTAATTGCCCTGCTGTTATTTCCATTTATTCAAACCGATCAGCTGTTTATTAATGAAGAAACGGCAGGCATAGCTAGTACAGCAGGCTTTTTAAATTCTTTATTCAGAATAAATGTGGCCTTAGTGGTTTTTAATATTATCCCGGCCTTTCCTATGGACGGTGGCAGAATTCTTCGTGCTTTGCTTGCCATGAGGATGGGGCGTATGCGTGCCACACAGATTGCGGCGAATTTAGGACAGTTTTTAGCGCTTGGCTTTGTCTTTTTCGGCCTTACTTCCGGCAATCCTATCCTGATTCTGATTGGCATATTTGTATACTTTGGTGCCCGGACAGAAAATGTAATGGTGCAACACCTGGAATTACTGAAAGATTACACCGTGCAAAGTGCCATGATTACCAACTTCGTAACCTTATCACCGGCTGATTCAGTGAAAGATGCAGCAGATAAACTATTATCTGGCTCTGATCAGGATCTGATAGTTGTTGACAACGGACAAGCTATAGGAATCATGACCCGCTCCTTAATTATTAACTCCCTTCGCGAAAACCGGGCAGGAGAAGCCGTAACAGAAATAATGGAGCGGAATTTTGATACAGTAGCTATTAGCGACCGCCTCACAGAAGTATATGCAAATGCACAACGCAAGAAAAATGCTTTTTTTCCTGTAGTAGAAGGCAACCGCCTGATAGGAGTAATCGATATGAACAATATACAAGAATTTGTAATGATCCGGTCTGCGTTAAGTTATGGATAAAATATAAGCTTACTAGAGAAGCTGTAAGTGGCAAAACCATCTTTAAAACAGATGTACCTATTTATCCGTAAGGAAACTTAACTAATTATATTGTTATGATGAATGTACAAGTAATGCATGACAAAGAGAACCAGGTTTTTTATGCAGATATACAGGGCCAGAAGGCAGAACTAGTATATAAAATGCCTGAAGAGAGTTTAATAGATTTTAAAAGAACATTTGTTCCGGAAAATCTACGCAGCAATGAAATAGGCAAACAACTCGTAATGGCCGGATTAGCCTATGCCCGGCAAAATAACTACCGCATTATAACGAGTTGCCGCTTTGCCGAAAAATATGTACACAGCCAGCACCGTTAAGGAATGGGCTGTTTGTCAGCCCTTTTCTTTTTAACCCATTTCTTTATTTTATCTGCTGCATTTGGTTCTTCAGTATCACTTTCATCCCCGATCAGGTAGCCATACGGGCGAAGGCTTTCTATATTGTCAAATATTATTTTAGCTATTCCCAAGAAAGGGATAAAAAGGATCATACCGGCAACCCCCCACAAAGAGCCTCCAATGAGCAGCGCAATAATAGAGGCCAGTGGATTAATCTTCACTTTGCCACCCACAATATTAGGCGTCAGGAAGTTGTTTTCCAGAAATTGAACAAACACAAATACACCTGCTACCGCAATGGCCGGCCCTATACCATCTTTTGTAAGTAAAGCAATAATGATGGGAAGCAAGCTTCCGATAAGTACTCCTATATAGGGTATAATATTCAGTATCCCAGCTAAACATCCCAGAAATATGGCTTGTCTGATACCAATAACCAGCAGCCCTACAGAATTAAGTGTAGATAAAATAACTACCACAATTAGTACCCCAGATAAGTATTGCTGAGTAACTAGGCTGATTTGTCCAATTATATTCTTTACTTTGTCATGTTCGGCATTTGGCGTGATCATTAAGGTAAACCGCTCAAACTTCTCGCGGTAAAACATAAAAAAGAAAATGTAAATAGCTAAAATACCTATAGTAGCCAGTGTACCAGTGGTTGCACTTAGTATACCAGTCATGTATTGGCCGGCAGATTCCAGGAAAGTAGAAAATTGTTGACGGATATATTCAAGCTGCCTTTCAGGGGAAATATTGGTTTGGCGCTCTACAAACCCCTGCAACATATCTAACTTTTTATTAAGTTGAACCTGCAGGCTGGGAATATCACTGGCGAAATCGGCAATCTGCCAGGTGAATAAAGAGATTAACGCCAGAAAAGTTAACAGAATAATTAAAATACATAAAACAATGGCCAATCCTCTGGGAAAACGCCAGCTCTCAAACTTTTTGCATAAGGGAAGCATCAGCATAGCCAGCAAGGCCGCTAAACTCATCGGCACCAGGAGTGCACGGGCATAATACAAAGCACCAATAAATAAAAAGCCAAACAATAAAAGAAAGGTGTACCTAACAAGCGGATATCGCTGCATTAAATCTTTAGGCTCTGTTGTATCCATGGATAATTAATAAATCGAAGGCGGGTAAAATATATTTCTGTGGAAATGAATTGAGTTTTGCTACAAATTTATGTCGTTTACGTAAGTAACAAAGTTTTGATTGTATTCAACTAAAAATAGTTATGGAAGTACATATAGATCATAATTTACAAGAACAGACTTTTTATGCACAGGTAGAAGGCGAAGAAGCCGAACTTGCATACAGCTTACCGGAAGAGGGTATTATTGATTTTCAGCATACTTTTGTACCCGAATCGCTTAGAGGGCAGGGAGTAGGGGAGCAACTAGTAGAAGCCGGCTTTGCTTATGCCAAAGATAATGGAATGAAAATACTAGCTACCTGCCGCTTTGTAGCTGCTTTCGTAAAGCGGCACGCTTCCGAGTATGAAGCTTTATTAGCTAAAAATTAACCTCAAAGCCAGTTCGCTGAAAAATTGGTGATATATTTAACAGTATCGCCCGGATAAATTCATACGGGTTGATACTGCTAAACTTCAACTTTTATTTACCCTTTTGTGCGGCCGCTTTCACATTTTCTTTCAGCTCTTTGATAGTCCCAGCGTTTTGAAAGGCCATGTTGAACTTGCCAAGCGCAGCATTGTCGGTAACAATGTGCATATTGCCTGCGAACGTATAAGGAGTGTCTTCACTTTTAAACAAGATTTTTACAGCGGCTTCACCTACCTGGTTCAGGTCTATGTCAACTGGTATCGTGATAATCTCTGTACCTGGTTTATCAAAATTAAAATTCTGGTCGCTCTTGCCTTCCAGATCTATATTGTCGCTCATCTTAAAGTGATAGGTAAACCCATTAACGGTATAGGGCATAGCACTGTAATTCGTCACTTTCACTTTTACCTGTAATTTACCGCCTTTTAGGCCCATATTGGATAGATCTATGCCGTCTACTTCCACCTTCGGCAGTTTGGGTATATAGATTTTTTTTGTAAAATTAACGGGAATAGCCTTACTGCCTACTACAGGAAAGTGGTTGTATAGCACCGCATGTATGCCAACCATAGCACTATCCGATTCCAGCTGACGCACCTTCTGATAAAACGAACGGATATTCACTTTTATCGGCACGGTAACTTCATCATTAGACTTAGACTCTATGCGAATGCCTGTGTCGTCATAGCCTTTGGTTACGGTATCGCCATCCAGAGTTACTTTGTATTGCAGGCTATCTATATCTATGGTAAGGGGTAAACTGTTTTTTACCCGCAGGGTTAATTTTCCCTTCAAAGAGTCGGCAGTGATTTCGTCTATTACGGTTTTGGCACTCTGCAAATCTGGCATTACATAGTTTTTTCCCTGTTTTACCAGTTCTTCTTTGGATGTAGTTTTAAATAGATAGACAGCTGCCGCAGCGCCTAGAAGAATAAGTATCAGAAAGAATGTAAGAATGGGATGTCTGCGGAAGAAAGATTGAGAAGCCATAGAAAGATTTCACTAATAATCTTTATCCCTACGTAAGTTACTGACGATTAGTTATTATCAAATGAAGCAGTTGGGTAGAATTATTGAATAAAAAGCCTCCGTTTCTTTTTATAAAAACCCAAAGAAGCGGAGGCATAGAATTTATAAGCTAATGTAGAATGCTATGGATGAATGATTTATTTAACCCGGCTAAACTCAAACAAGGGTTTAAATGCCCATTTGCCTTCTTCCTGCCGGCCAATGGAGATGACAAAAGCATCAGTAGATCGTTTTTCATACAATACCCGCACCTGCTGATTATCCTGCTCGAACACTACCCGGTCTTTGCTTGACTCCAAGAAAATATACCGTACAGGCTTTTCTATGTCTTCCTGCCCAATCATACCGGGTTTAAAATGTTTTACCAGAGATACTATACCCTGCTCTGTCTTCTCATAGCCCAGGATTTCGTACATAGTAACTTTCCCATTGGTCATCATACGCATCATGCCGGCTATGTTATCGCCTGCGGGAGGAAACCAGGAAGCTTCTATTGTTCGCCCTTCGGGTGTTGCTTTCCAATGGCCTTCTATAAAAGCTAAGTCACTAAGAGAACCTTTACTGGCAGCATTTTGAGCATAAACCTCTGGTAGGGCGAAGCAGCCGACAGCCAGCAACCATAAAAAATAAAGACTTTTCATGTACGATGGAATAGGTGATAAGCCGGTAAATTATCACTATTTGCCAAGTTTAGCAATTCCAAAGAAAATTATTAGTATGCCTATACTAGAGAGTTTTTAACAATTCTTCATCTACTGTTGGAGTCGGTTGTTTGTCACATTGAGTATAAAATCCAGTTATTCCTTTCCTTAACTTCATCTTTTTTGTACTGGCTAACGGTTTATGGCTTGGTGAAGGCTTGACAATGGAAACTGTCAGCCCTACTTTTGCCAAGCTGAGGTTAGTGAGTTGTTATTTTATTTTTGTCAGTTACATATTCCAAAATGTCGCCTGGTTGGCAGTCTAATGCTTTACAAATTGCGTCTAAGGTGCTAAAACGAATGGCTTTCGCCTTACCTGTCTTTAAGATAGAAAGGTTAGATAATGTCAAATCAACTTTTTGAGAAAGTTCATTCAGAGAAATTTTTCGTTTTGCCATCATCACGTCTAAGTTTACAATGATTGGCATAGGTTAAATTGTTAAGTCGTTTTCAGATTTCAGGTCCATGGCATTCTGCAAGATTTTTTCAAATATTGCCGCAGCAGTTGCAACTACAATCGACACAAAAGTAGCCAAGATACATATGGCAATAAAACCCGCAGGGTCTTCCTCTTTAGAATGGGATATTCTAATGTATAGTCCTGCTGCCACAATTAAAACACTTAATACAATGGCACAATACTTTATGCTCTTTAAAGTTCCGACAGAGTCTGAGGAGAACACTTTATTTTGCCCGATGTATCCCAATAATTTGAAGGCCTTATACAGCGCAACAAAAAAAGCGATTGATGCTGCGTATCCATACAAGATGAACGGGTCAGCGTAAATGCTGAACAAGTCTAGATTTGTAGCCCTTCCCTCGGTTAAGGGAAACCGAATCAAAATGGCAATCGCCACCATGCCGATAAGCACGATAACTGCCTGAAGAAATGTTGTTGAAATTCTTTTCATAATGATTTTATAAATTAAAATTTCACTATAAATATAATAAATAATTATTGATAAACAGTAAATATTTGTTATTATTTATGAAATATTAGAAATTTAAATGTCTTTCTCTTATGAAACTGATTAACAACTTTTGGATTTAAATTATCAACCGGTTAGAATTAGCCGGTTCGTCTGTTACAATGATTTCTTATTGACCAAAGCCAACCGGCGGCATACCCTCAAGCTTGGAGATTGCGCTGTGCTGGCTGCTAACCGGTTTGGCTAGCAGTTATTCTATTAGTTTTGTTTCAAAAATCTTCTTTATAGCAACATAGTCTTTCAATTCTTGTACATCCGGATAAAATTCGGAATACAGTTCGGGACTATGGAATGAGTAAACCCTAAATTTATCGCCAATTTTAAACTCTACCATATAGACCGTTCCATCGGTAACAGAAAGCTTGTGTTCAACTTCCCAGCCGTCTTGCATCGAAACTTTCCGCATCTTGGGCTTGAGTTCCTCTTGATTAGGTAACCTTGTCAAATTATTTTCAAGAAGCGTAGTATACACTTCGGCCAACTCTGCTTTTGCTTTCAACTTATACTTGCTAATCTTAATCTTTGGGTAGTTCGTCTCCCTAAATATAATTCCTTTCCAAGTACTCTCATGTAATTGTATTATTAGTAAATCTCTTGTATCAGTCAGTGTTGAATGAGCATAGAACCTTATTTCTACATCATTTTTTGATTCTTTTGTTGGCTTTATTCTGATTCGCTCCTCAAAATCTTTATTCGGCGATACATTTATAGAGTCGGACTGTATGCCCTGTGTTGCAATTTTGTTGACACCACGGATTTCTACTTGTGAATAACTTTTAGTAAATATTAAAAACAGCAGAAGTAAAAACCCAATTTTTTTCATAATTCAACTTACACCTAACACTTATACACACGCTATTATAGCGGACATATAGTGAATTTAGAGGATACACGCTGTCTGGCGTTTTGTACAACTCACTCAATTTATTTTCCAATGGCTTTGGCAGGGTTGCCGAATACTGTAGCATTGGCTGCTACATTCTCTATAACCACCGAACCTGCCCCTATGCGGGCACCTTTGCCAATAGTGATGCCGGAAACTACCGTAACGCCAGCGCCTATAAATACATCATTCGCTATTTTTACGCCAGAGTTAATAATACTGCCGGTGCCTACCTGTACAAAATCTCCCAGCTCTGCCTGGTAATCTATTACAGCCCGTGCATGCAGAATGCAGTGGTTGCTTATTTTTGCTTCCGTATTAAGAATAGTGCCGGCGCTTATGAGGTTTCCGTGCCCAATAGTAGCCAGCGAAGAAATGTATGCCTGATTGTGGATGGCGTTAACCGGCATCATTTTCCGGCGTTCGTTCAGCATTTCTACCAGATGCTTGCGGAGTTTAGTATCATCGGTAGCTATGAATGCTTCACATTTTTTGCCGATCAATTTCAGGTAGCCTTCATCGTCGGTGCTGCCCAGTACCGATACATCGTGTATTTCCTTGCCATGTAGTTCAGTATTATCGTCCAGGAAGCAGTATACCACTACCCCATTGCTCTGAAAAACATCTAATGCTACCAGGCCCAGGCCGCCAGCTCCTAAAATGATTACCGGATTTTCCATAAAAGTCTCAAGTTAATTATAAGGGTTTCCTATACGTTTAGCCCACTAAAGTAGTGCATTGTTGGGATATACGCATGCAATAAAAGAAACGGCAACAGATTTTGCAAAAGAGATCAGGAAATGTATACCTGTTTCTGTTGCCGGATGAGCAAAGTATAGAACTGCGGCCTGATGGCTAAGCGTAAGCGTGTGGGAAAACTAATAATACCTGCCTAACTGCTCTACAATGGTCCGTTTCATTTCCAGCGGATTAATGGTGCCCTGCTTGCTGTACACAATTTTACCGCCAGGCCCGACTAAAAGAGTATAGGGGAGGGCACCTTGCCAGTTTTTATCAACAGCCTCTATCAACGCATATTTATCTTCCGAGTTGAACAGATAGTTTTTTCCGGATGCCTGCGATTTTTTTAAGAATGCCAAAGCTTTGTCTTTTTTGTCGGGTTTGTCGGCACTGATGGAAATAAACTCAAACTCCCGGTTGCGGTACATCCGGTTCATATCCACAAACTCAGGAAATTCAGTTACACAGGGGCCACACCAGGTAGCCCACACATTAATAAGCCGCCATTTGTCCGAGTCATTTTTAATCAATTCTTTTAAACCCTTTTCATCAATCATCTCCAGCAATACTTCTTCTTTAGCCCAATCTACATAGGCCTTCTTCGCATAATCCCGTTTATCGGCCCATTTAATAGAGCATCCAAAGGTTTTTGTTTTGGCTACCGGCACAGGTTTTCCGGCCAGTAAGGCTTCAATAGCATTGCGGGTGTCGTGTACTTTGGGTGTACCTGGTTTTTCAGAATCATCAATACGGCCGGTATACTGGAGTTTGCGGTTTTTATCAAAAATAAACACATGCGGAGTAGCTACCGGTCCATAGGCCATAGACATTTTTTCATTTTCGCCGTCGTACAAGTAAGGAAAATTATAGGCTTTGTCTTTTGCCCGGATTTTCATCTCCTCAAATGTATCGCCCATGTCTGAGTAGCCCAGTTCATCTAACCTGACAGATTCCGGGTCATTCGGAGATACAGCCACAATAGCTACGCCTTTGCTTTTATAATCGGTTACCAGTTGTTTAATGCGGTCTTCGTAAGCCTGGGCAGTGGGGCAATGGTTGCAGGTGAAAATAATGGCTAATACGTTGGCATCAGCAAAGCTTTTCAGGCTATACATTTTGTCATCAATGCCTTTCAGGTTGAAATCCGGGGCAGCAGAGCCTATTTCCAGTGTTTTCGGATCGTCACCGAATGCTTGGCCTATACCTGTAAATATGCTACTAATCAATAAAAAAAGACCCAGAAGGCATTTGTCAGCGGAAATAGTAAGTTTCTTCATAGGTGTGGATATTTAATACTACAGGCAGAAGTTATAAAATCGGTTTACTCACGAATAGAATTATTTGATTAAATTAAATAATTATACTTAGAATAGCAATAAGAGCGCACGTACCTGAATTGACGTTAATAAAAAGAAACACCCCACAAATAATTATCGGTGGGGTGTAAAATATGTATAAACAAGTGCTAAAATTATTCTTCGCCTGTAATGGTAACGGTTTGTGAAACTACCGAAGATGCCCGGAAAACACCCAAAGCCCCATTGCTGATGTTGGATGGCGGATTCACCGGAGGCGGACTGAACAAGCCCCCGTCATTGTTGTAAATGTTAATTAAGCCAATGTAGTAGTCGTACACTTCTTTGCTGATCGAATGCATTTCCAGCTTCACTTCATCATTTAACTGAAAGGCATAGCCTAATTCCAGGTTTTCGATATCTCCTTTAATAAAATCATCATTGCTCACCAGCAAGTCGTTGATGCTGTTGTAGAGCGAATCGTTTTCATACACCATAAACCGGTAATAATTGGTTTCTCCCTGCGGCTCTTTGGCAAAGAAATAAATATAATAGCCTTCGTCTTTGGTAGGGCTTTCAGGCACAAACCGCACCTCTAGTTTATCGATATTCGTTACTGGAAGTAGCTTGGACTGTGCTTGATAATTTTGCCCCTCGTGCACAATAGTTAAGGTATAGGTGCGGCCTGTTTCCCCTTGTAAACTGCTGGTCGCATAGGTACCAGGCTGATCAGACAGGTGCGTCAATACCTCACTGTTGCCTGCATCATCCGAGATGGTCACCACTGCATCGGTTACTTTGGGAGCAGGGGCCGTGCTGTAAAAGTCGCCTGTCTGCGATAGTTTAACATAATAGGGCCCCGGTTGATTGGTAATAGCTCCTTCTACCACTAGTTTGGGATTTGTATTATCCAGAGGTACCTCTATCACCTCTTGACAAGCGGATAAAAGAAAAAGCAACCCGGCAAAAATATAGATGTTTATTGTTTTCATGACTTATTGAAATTTGAAATTATAAGTAACAGAAGGCACGATGCCAAACAGGGAGGTTTTTACCGCTTTGGGTTCACGGGTGTTAATGACCAGATCATCATCAAACTCACTTACACCAGGGTCACCATTAATCACATCTCTGAATTGGATGGTAAAGGCATTTTTACGGGCATAAGCATTGTATAAGGAGAAGTTCCAGCTGCTTTCCCATTTTCTGCCAGGCTTCTTTTTGCCGGCCAGGTTGAGCGATAAATCCATGCGGTGGTAAGCTGGCATACGGCTGGTGTTGCGTTCCTGCGGATAGTAGGCTATGCGTTGGCCTTCTACTTCATAAAATCCTTGTGGATACGTGACTGCACTTCCCGTGGTATATACCCAGTTGCCGGATAGAGATAGTCTGGGGCTGAGCTCATGAGTAAGTACCAGAGACACATTGTGCCGCCTGTCGTAGCGGGGGCTGTAAGGGTTGCCATTGTTAATGCCTTCAATTTGCCGTTGCGCTTTGGCTAAGGTGTAACTTATCCAGCCGGTGGTGCGGCCGGTGTTTTTCTTCAGCATAAATTCAGAGCCATACGCCCAGGCTTTGCCCGAAAGCAACTCGGCTTCCAGGTTATTATTCAATAATATTTCTGCGCCATCTTTGAAGTCAATCTGATTTTGCATCCACTTATAATAGACTTCTACCGAAGCCTCAAACATGTTGTCTTTAAAATTACGGAAATACCCTACGGCCACCTGATCGCCAATTTGAGGTTTAATGTAGCTATCTGCAGGTACCCATCGGTCAATGGGTAGGCCGGCCGTAGAGTTGGAGGCAATCTGCAGGTATTGGCGCATGCGGTTGTAAGAAGCCTTCACCGAACTGTTCTGATCTACCAGGAAGCGGGCACCCAGCCGAGGTTCCAGGCCATGATAGAGGTTAATTTTCTCAAGACGGCCATAGCTTACTGTATCTACAATGGTATTATCCGCTTTTGGCACACCAGGGGCATACTGGAATACCCGGCCTGGCCCTACATTCTGGAATAAAGAGTAACGCAGGCCATATTGCAACGACAAACGGTCAGAGATTTTCTGGTTATTGCTCAGGTAAAAGGCTTGCTCTACGGCATATTTATTATCCAAAGCAAAGGATTCAAAAATAGAGTTGGAATTTTTAGGTTTAATGGTAGCCGGAGAAAAGCGGTGAACCATGGTGTTAGACCCAAACTTTAATTCATTGCTAGGGTTAAGAAAGTAATTGAAATCCAGTTTCAGCGCATATTCCTGCAGATTCGATTTCCATTGAAAGTTTTGTGCGCCGTCGTTTATATCGAAGCCATAGTTGAAATCAGAGAACAAGACCGTTGTATTGAGAAATAATTTAGGACTAAACAGGTGGTTCCAGCGCAACGTAGTCGTGGTATTGCCCCAGTTCAACCCAAAGACATCATCAAAGCCAAAAACATCTTTTCCAAAGTAGCCTGACAGGAATATACGGTTTTTGTCATTGATCTTGTAATTCATTTTGGCATTCAGGTCGTAGAAATACAAGGTGTTGCTGTTGATGGCTTCATCCGGAGAAAGTTTCAAAAACAAATCGGCATAGGTTCTTCTGCCAGAGATAATATACGAAGCTTTGTCTTTAACAAGAGGGCCTTCTAACGTTAAGCGGCTGGAGATGGTACCAATGCCACCAGAGGCTGCAAAGTTTTTAGAGTTGCCATCTTTCATGCGTACATCCACAATAGAGGCTAGTCTGCCGCCAAACTCTGCCGGGATACCGCCTTTATAAAGCTCAATATCTTTAATGGCATCCGGGTTGAAAACAGAGAAAAAGCCCAGAAAGTGAGAAGCATTGTAGACGGTAGCCTCATCTAGCAGCATCAGAGTCTGATCAGCAGAACCTCCGCGTACAAACAGGCCGGTGGTGCCTTCGCCAGCAGATTGGATGCCGGGCAGCATCTGCAAACTTCTGAGCACATCTACCTCACCAAACAGGGCAGGCATGGATTTGATGCGTTCAATCTTGATATTTTCCCGGCTCATTTTCACCTCCGTCACGTTCTCATCCATTTTCTGAGCCGATACTACTACTTCCTGCATCTGCACACTTTCCTCGGAGAGTTCTATATTAATGGTTTGTCCGGAGGTAAGGGTTAGGGCTTTTTTCTGATTGATGAACCCAACATAACTATATAAGAGGGTATAGTTTCCTTCAGGTAGGGTGAGCGAGTAAAATCCATAGGCATTGGAAGTGGCCCCGGTACCTAGTTCCTGTACATACACGGTAGCCCCAATGAGTTCTTCCCCACTCCGGGCATCCTTTATATAGCCGCTGATGGTATATTTACTTTGTGCATGGCTATACCCAAATAGAGCACAAAAGATAAGCAAGAGTAAACCTTTCGATACGTTCATTGTTTTCTATTGAAATAGATTTTTTTGCGAAGTAAAAATGCAGTTTTATTGTTTTTAGTTGAATACATATAGTATAAGCGGTTGATTTATAGGTTAAAGCAACAGCCTACGTTATAAGTTGGATATATCCAATAATTTATTGAATTATCATTTTGTGGAGGAAAACCGGTTTTGATCCTTTTGTAGATAAGACAGGCAGAAAGAGCACTACCCCTATGCGGGAAGGAAAAAAAATAAAAATTCTATTCAACAAAAGTGTAAAACTAACTATGGCTCAGAATCCAGTCTTTCATATAGGCCAGTATTTCCATCCGGTTAGATTCATTATGCGTCTCATGCAGAAGTCCGTCCCACACCTTAAGGGTAGCTAAATTACCAGCTTTGCGGGCAAATTCCCGGGTAGCCGGCATAGAGGTGATAGGGTCGTTTTCTCCATGCATAACGAGTGCAGGAATTTTTAAAAGGTCGGCATGCTTAATGGCCCATTCCCCGTTCTGGTACATCCCAAAAAATAAAGTAGCAGAAATATGTGTATGTACCAGTGGGTCTGACACATAGGCTTTGGCTATTTCCGGATCGTGGGTAAGTTGCTTAGCATTGAGGCCATTGGGTTGCGTATACTTAGGATAAATTTTGCTCGCCAGCTTAGCTAAAGTCAGTTGAATAGCAGAAGGATTAAAGCTAAGCCGCAACCAGGGGGAAGAAATAATTGCCCCTTTTAGTATATCTACCTTCTTTTTTAATACATAAATAGCTACAAGATTGCCACCCATACTATGTCCATACAGAAAGAGAGGAACATCGGGATAAAGGCTTTTGGTATACGTGAGTACACGTTCAACATCATTCAACAGAACTTCATAGGAAGGAATATGCCCTCTTTTGCCTTCTGATCTTCCATGTCCCCGAAGGTCAAAGGCTACCATGGCAATCTGGTGTGCAGCCATAAAATCACCTACATGCATGTGCCTGCCTATATGGTCGCCGAGGCCATGTACCAGGCATATAATGGCTTTAGGCTTGTTTATTTTCCAGTATTTTCCCTGCAAATGCAGCCCATCGGTGGTTTGAATAGCAAATACATCTGTAACTAACACATCAGTAGACATGGCATACTAATTTTGACTGTAGAAATGAATGAAAATACGCTTTTATTCTTTTTTGCGGATAAGTAGCGGAAAAAATATGTATTTATATATTGGAATAGATGCCTGGAATCAACTGCCGGAAAGAGATACCCATTCTTTTCTGCCGTATCTGACTTAATCCAAACCCACAAACCTCAAAGGTATACCTATCTTCTATAGTGAACAACGCAGAGTACTGAATGTTTATAAGTTGGTTGAAAAATGGCTAATGTGCAGGAAAAGCGGAGACGCATGGCTTGCACAAATTAACTGTTTTACTTACAGGTAATTTTTAATAAATTTCGCTTTGTTACCAATCCACTCCGTTTTAACCCATACACCCATGAAAAAACTTTTAGGATTACTTTTATTTTTAGTTCTCAGCAGTAGTTTACAGGCTCAGTCAAAAGAGGAAAAAGAAGTAGCGGCTGCCGTAGAAAGCCTCAAAAAAGCCATGTTAGATGCAAACCGCTCTTCGCTGGAAAACATAGCTGCTACAGAACTCACGTATGGGCACTCCAATGGGTTAATAGAAGATAAAGCTGCTTTTGTAGAGGCACTAGCCAGTGGGAAGGCTGATTTTAAAAGCATCAACCTCACAGAACAGACCATAAAGTTAGCTGGAAACACTGCCCTTGTCCGGCATAAGCTTACTGGCGAAGTAGTAAACAGCGGACAGCCTGGAAATGTAAATCTGGGAGTTTTGTTGGTATGGCAGAAGCAGCAAGGACAATGGAAATTGCTTGCCCGCCAGGCTTTTAAACTGTAATAAGTTTCATATGTTTAGCAAAAGCCTTTCTATGTTGCTAATAGAAAGGCTTTTTGCTAGTCAGGCAGGTAGCGTTATGCTTTCTGAGTCTGTGGTTTAATGGATGTAAGATCAGCTATCTTAACTGGTTGCCCGCTTTTAGAGCTGTTCCTGGCGGCTACCCCAACCAGCACAGATAAGGCACCATCCCGTGTGCCAGCTGATTGGCGTAAGGGATCTGGCTTATTTGGTAAAAATATTTTGTCTTTCAGCAATCTGTCGCCTCCACCATGTCCGCTGGTGCCGTGCGGAATTTTGAAAAACTCCCGTTTGCCAAAATTTTTGACGAGCATTAGTTCATCGTAGTCTCTTTTTTCTACCGGGTTACTTTCTTCGATCCACGCTTCTAAACGGCCTTCTGTGCCATTAAAGGCAACCCGATAGCCTTCATAGGGAGAATAGGTAGTAAGCGAATAACTCACTTGTACGCCATTCATGTATTTAATAGTCGCCGCCATTTTATCATAAATATTTATATCCTCTTTCCATACGCAGCCGTCACGCAGGTAGCCATCGTGCTTTTCGTTATTTACGTATAGCTCCATATAGTTTTTGTTTTTGGTAATGTCCCAGTAGAAGTTGCACTTTTCTTTATGCGGACATGGCCGGCAGTGGGTGTGGCGGAACGGATTGTTTTTGCCATAATGGTCCAGAGAGGCTGAGGCATATACTTCGGATGGATCGCTGTCTATCCACCAGTTGAGCAGATCGAAATGGTGGGTGGCTTTATGAACCCACAATGAGCCGCTTTTTTCTTCCAGGCGGTGCCAGCGCCGGAAGTAATCTGCTCCATGGCTGGTATCCAGATACCAGTGAAAATCCACGGAAGTTAATTTGCCAATGGCCCCCTGCCGTAGTAATTCATACATTTTGGCCCGGTGGGGAGAGTAGCGGTAGTTGAAGGTAACGGTTACTTTTTTTCCGGTGCGGTTTTCTGCATCCAGTATGGCCTGGCATTTCTTTTCATCCGTAGTCATGGGTTTTTCGGTGATAATATTGGCACCCATTTCCATTCCTTTGATAATAAATTCATGATGCGTGGCATCCACCGTAGTTACAATTAACATATCTGGTTTTGCTTCCTTCATCATCTTTTCAAAATCGGTATACACCGGGCAAGCAACACCCATCCGGCTTTTGGCATATTCCAGCCGGCCTGGGTTGGTATCGCAAAGGCCTACAAATTCTATATGCTGATTGTATTGTTTCTGTACATCAACTCCCCACATGCCGATGCCACGGCTGCCGGTGCCCACCATGGCCAGACGCATTTTTTTATCTGCGGAAGCAACAGATTGGGCAGCTACAGAAAGTGGATTCAGTAATAAGCTGCCGGTAACCACTGCTCCGGTAGTAGTTAAAAAACTTCTCCGGCTGGATACTTTTTCTGAAATGTTCATAAATAAAGGTTAAAAAGGTGTATACAGGGTAAGGTATCTAAGAAAAGGAAGTAGCCGGTAATACGCTTGTTTAGCGGGGCTCCTACCAACGTATTTTTGCCAGATAACTAACTACTATTCAGTCAGGCTACCAACATGCACTAGCTAGTTTATCATCATTCATATAAAAAAACAACTATCTACTTGAATTTTTTTTATAGATAATAGTTTCTACGCAACTATTTGCTGCAAGTAAGTAGGTTGAATGTAAAAAGTTTGCGCAAGGGCTGTTTCTAGCAAAGTGTTATCTGTATGAAGAGGTTTTGTATGGGCATGGATTAGTTATGATTACTTATCCCATATTTAAGGGCATTTTCAGGTGTTGCCAGGTGTTAAAAAAGGATTACAGCAGCTTGGTTTGAGCTGAATATCATCAAAATTTATTGAGTGAGGTAAAGGGGTAAGGTTACCGTAAAACACGTACCCTGGCCTACCTGGCTGTTTACCCTTATCTTTCCCTGAAGAATATCTACAGTCTGTTTTACAATATATAGGCCCAGCCCTGACCCATCGGAGTGTTCGGAGCCACGGAAAAACATCTGAAATATTTTTTCCTGGAACTGAGGTTCAATGCCGGTGCCATTATCTGTAAATTCAAAAGTAGCTTGTTCGGGGGTGATGGAAATACGTATTTTCAGGTAATGCTTCTCTTTTGCAAAATCCTGATATTTAATGGCATTGGATATCAGGTTTGTAAAAATGATCTTAAGGCGGAACCTGTCTGAATAAAAATTATCTCCGTGAACCTCCATGCTAACCGTTAGCTGGCCAAAATTCCGCATATAGGTCAGTTCTGCCAAACATTCCTGTAAAAGCGTATGGAAGTTAATCTTTTCCTGAGCTGTAGTAGTCCGTGCATTCCGGGAATATTCCAGCATAGAGTGAATAAAATTATCCAGCTTATGCACCCTGTTTTCTATCAGGTCCATATAATTTTTTCGGGTGGCCTCTTCCTGTTCCAGCCTGGATATATTAATTAAGCCTAATATGCTGGTTAACGGAGCTCTGAGGTCGTGAGAGGTTTTGTAGACAAACTGGTCAAGTTCGTAATTTTTATCGTTGAGTTCTTTGAGGGTGTGCTCCAGCTTGTGTTGTGTTACTTTCTGCTCATGAATGTCGGTGGCTGTGCCTACCCACAAAGAAATGGCCCCCTGCTCATCCCGGATGGGCACAATTCGGCTCAAATACCAGCGGTACGTACCATCGGCTCTTTTATACCGGTTTTCTATTTCGTACGATTTTCCTTCACTGCGTCCCTTCGTACGGCGTTCAACTACTGTAGGCAAATCATCCGGATGAATAATTTTTTGCCAACCTGCATCCTGGCTTTGCTCCTGCGTTAAACCGGTATAGTCGTACCAGCGTTTGTTGAAAAAAGCAATGTTAAGGCTGTGCGGCAGTGAAGTCCAGGCTATCTGCGGAATACTATCCAGAATCTGTAATATCCTGGATTCACTTTCTTCAATTTTTTTGCGGGCTATTACTTGTTCGGTAACTTCATGCACTACCACAATAATTCCTGTGATTTCACCTTTAGGATCGCGGATAGGTTGGTAAACCAGATTCAAATATCCCTCCCTGCGCTCGCCTTTCCGCGTAATTATGGCATGCAGTTCCGTGCCAGCCAAAGGCTCTCCGGATGAAAAGGCTGTATCCAGCAATTTTTCAAATACCTGGCCTTTTAATTCAGGTAATATAGCAAAAAGCGGATGATTGATTACCTCTTGCTGAGGTTTGCCCAGCATTTTGCATAAAGCCTCATTGGCCACCATAATAGTGTAAGCTGGTCCGCTCAAAATTCCAAGGGCAACCGGCGCTTGCCGGAGCAGCGTTTCCACCTGCCTTTGCTGTATTTCGGCCTCCAGGCGGGCTGCTCTTTCGCGTTCCAGCAAGGTTTGTATTTGCGTATTGGCTGCTTGTAGTTCTTTGGTACGCTGATTTACCCGCTGCTCAAGTTGTTCGTTGAGTTGAAGTAGTAAATCCTGCGCTTGTTGCAACTGCTGATTTTTCTCCAGCAACTGCCGTTCTTTTTGTTTACGCTCCAGCTCAAGTTCTGCCCGGCGTGCAACTATTCTAAGCAAAGACTCAGTTTGAGAAATATTCTGGATAGGGGCTCCATGCATAATATAGATTAGCCCAGCTACTTGCTTCTGTGAATTATATAACGCAATACCTACATAACTGTCTACCTGGTACTGCTTAAGGGATTGGTTGTAAGGAAATTGCTTTTGTACATTGGATGGAAAAGAGCAGAAATTATCTTTTACCACATATTCACACAGAGATCCTACCAGTGGATATTGTGTGCTGCTGGTTTCTGCGCCATGGCTCCAGAACACGATAGACCTCACCGTTTGATTGTATAGAGCAGAAGCCTGATTTGCATCGGCCTCATTACTGACAGCAGTAAGCTCACCAATAAATACATAATCAACTTCCAGAGCTTTCGACAGATATTGGGCCAGTGAGCGGAAAAACTCCTTTCCTATAGCTGCCGTAGAAAATCCCTGTGCTAGTTCTTGCAGCAATAGTTGCGAATCCATAGCTTATTGTAAAACAAAATGTATTGAAGATTTTTACCAGGTTTGTTGCCATCATTGAATTACCCGGTAGAGATAAAATAAACAGCACTATACTTTTATACAACCTGGGATTACCTTTGCTTGCTTAATCAGTCTATAAATCTGATGTGAAATTTATTAAATGAATACGGAATACCAAATAATAGCCCCTTTTTTTTGGCATAAATTAAAACTTTTTCCAGAAAAATTTGTCTGAAACACCTACACAGGCAATCTCCTTAAAAAGATGATGAGAGTAATTTTGGGGGCACTTCACCTGGCCCGGCACAATATTAGATTTTTCTTATAGTAACAAAAACTTATAACCCTTTCTTTTCTACGTTATCAGTAAATCAGGCCTTTACATTATTTCTATGAACAATATCTGTCAGCGTTTCTATCCATAAGGGATGATTGTTGAGGCTTTCTACCAGTTGCCAGTGTTTCCCACCCTTTTTTTCAAACAACTCTTTGTACTCTTCTCCTACTTCAATAGTGGTTTCCAGACAATCAGATACAAACGAGGGTGAGAAAGCCAGCACCCGTTTCACCCCTTTGGCCGCTAGTTCCGAAATCATATCATCAGTATAGGGCTTAATCCATGGGTCTTTCCCCAACCGGGACTGAAACGAAACGGTGTATTTATCTGGCGTAATGCCTAAAGCGGCCGCTAATAATCTAGAAGTTTCAAAACACTGTGCCCGGTAGCAATGCTGGTTTAGCGCATGCAAGGAACCACAACAGTTGCCCTGCAGACAGGTATTGGTTGCATCCCCTTTGCGTATCTGCCGCTCAGGCAAGCCATGATAGGTAAATATATAATGGTCAAACGGATGTTCGGCTATATACTTCTTACCCAGCAAGGCGAAAGTTTCTATAAACTTAGGATGCTGCAAAAAACTATTAATAAAGTTGATTTGTGGTATAATCTGCCAGGTACGTACAATCTCCATTACTTTGTCGTGTACAGAACCAGTAGTAGCCGATGCATACTGAGGAAATAAAGGAACAACAATAATATTGTCCAGCCCCTTATCCTTTAACTCCTGCAATGCACTCTCTATACTTGGGCTCTGGTAACGCATACCCAACGAAACCAGGTATTCCTCTCCCAAAGCCTGTTGCAGCAGAGAAGCTACCTCATACCCATAGATTTTTAATGGTGACCCTTTGTCTGTCCAGAGTTTTCTGTAGACTTCTGCTGATTTAGGCGCCCGGAAAGGTGCAATAATAAAATTAACCAGGAAGAATCTTGAAATGAACGGAATGTCAATTACTCTACCATCCATTAAAAATTCCCGCAAGTATTTTCGTACATCTGGCACAGATGGACTATCTGGTGTGCCTAGGTTTACAAGTAATACCCCAGTCCGTGGGCGGGCAGGTGTGAAATTTTTTTTAGACGGTTGCTCAGTTTGTATAGCAGAAGTAGACGCTAGCATGTTCAAAATTCAGTATTTATCAGAAATAACCAAAAATTGCCTAAAAAGGTTGAAAAGAACAAAAGTTAATTTTACACTTTACAGACATGAAGAAGGAGGTGCATCAGTGACTAAACCTTTTCAGAGTTATTTAATAGAAGTAATAGAAACTTAATATAATATATAGGTATAGCTATTCAATATGAAAATCCTGTAAAAAAAGCAGACATAACCCAGGAGGGCTATGTCTGCTTTAAAAATAGTTAAACCGGTGGTGGTTAGTTAAATGTATTCTGCGCCTTTTGATTTAGCATCGGCTACAAAATCTTTAACTTTTTGCTCCTCGTCTTTTTTGCAGATCAGCAGCACATTGTCGAATTCAGCTACAATATACCCTTCTAATCCCTGGGCTACTACCAGGCGGTCTTTCGGAGTTTTAATGATGCAATTAGTTGTGTTATAGGTCATTACTTGCCCATCTATCACATTGCCGGAAGAATCTTTTTCCGATACGTCATATAAGGACTTCCAGGTGCCCAGGTCCGACCAGCCAAAATCACTCAGCAGCACATATACTTCTTCACTCTTCTCCATAATACCATAGTCTATTGAAATATTCTTGCAGAAAGAATACGTTTTTTTAATATAACTTTCTTCTTCGTCTGTGTAGAATACTTTTTTTCCTTCTTCAAAAAGCTCGGCTACTTCATGCAGGTGTTGGTCAAAATTCTGAATAATGGCTTGTGCGTTCCAGATAAAAATTCCGGAATTCCATACAAACTCCCCACTTTCAATAAACTTTTTAGCCAGTTCCAGGTGAGGCTTTTCGGTAAATGTTTTTACTTTCTTTATTTCAGAGGTGCTCTGCGGAATGTATTGAATATAGCCGTATCCGGTGTCGGGCCGGCTAGGTTTTATACCAAGTGTAATAAGTATATTCTGTTCCGCTGTAGCAGCCAGTGCCTTGCGGATGGTATCTTTAAATTCCTGTTCTTTTAAAATAATATGATCTGCGGGGGCTACCACAATATTAGCCTCCGGATTTTTAACAGCTATTTTGTAGCAGGCATACGCAATACAGGGAGCGGTATTGCGGCGGGTAGGTTCCAGTAATATCTGGTGAGCGGACAAATATGGCAGTTGTTGCTGAACAAGTTCTTTATATTCCTGGCTGGTAACGATATAAATATTTTCAGAAGGGCAGACCCCCTCAAATCGTTCAGCAGTTTGTTGCAACAAGGTTTTACCGGTGCCTAATACGTCATGAAATTGCTTTGGAAAATTTGTACGGCTGAAAGGCCAAAAGCGCGTTCCTACTCCACCTGCCATTATTACTACATAATTATTTCTGTTCATTTGTTCGGTTGTTTAGCTGATAAATACATTATAAAAGTATTATGTAATTTTTTGAATTTTTTCTGTAAAAAAACAAAGAGTTCTATCTCACTTTAGCGATCAGATCAGTTAGGGAAAACGAAAGTAAAGAAGTGTTGCAAAAATAAAGGACTCTAAAAATAGAATAGTAGTAAATTGATTGTTAGGTTGTTATATTCGTGCGTTTTGTACACCTTCAAACATAAAAAGGTAACTGTACCTTACAGCTGCCCTAAGCCATATGCTCTGCTCACTGGATATAAAATATAATTTATGCGAGATTGATTTATTAAATTTTGCATTTTTCACTTTATTTTTTACTAACTTCCCTTTGTAATTTTGTTATTGTGTATTTTTGATGAACTTCGTAGCAAATATATAAAAAGCAGTCACTTTTTTGTCTATAAAATAAAAGATGTTAACAGATCAGGCCCCAAATTTAAAAGATAAATTAAAAGAAGTATTTGGTTACGGCCAATTCAGAGGTAACCAGGAAATTATAATTGGGAATGTGCTGGCAGGTAAAAACACATTTGTCATTATGCCGACGGGAGCAGGCAAATCGTTGTGCTATCAACTTCCCGCTATTGCCTTACCCGGTACAGCTATTGTCATCTCTCCGCTTATTGCGTTGATGAAAAACCAGGTAGATCAGTTAAATGCCGTAGGCGTGAACGCTCAGTTCCTTAACTCCACCCTCACAAAAGCCGAAATTACCAAAGTTAAAAAAGATACCCTTTCCGGATTAGTAAAGCTGTTGTATGTAGCGCCGGAATCACTGACTAAAGAAGAGAATGTGGCTTTTCTTCAGAAAGCAAATATTTCTTTTGTGGCCATAGATGAAGCACATTGTATTTCCGAGTGGGGCCACGATTTCCGCCCGGAATACCGTAAGATTAAAACCATTATTGATAACTTAGGCCGTTTGCCGGTGATTGCACTTACAGCCACTGCCACGCCTAAAGTACAGCAGGATATTCAGAAAAACCTTCAAATGGAGGAGGCGGCTGTTTTTAAATCGTCTTTCAACCGGAAAAACCTGTATTATGAGATCCGGCCAAAAACAGATACCAAAAAACAGCTGATCAAATACATAAAAAACCATAAAGGTAAATCAGGCATTGTTTACTGCCTAAGCCGCAAAAAAGTAGAAGAGATAGCCGAGTTGCTGAATGTAAATGATATCCGGACTTTGCCTTACCACGCAGGTCTTGATCCGCAGGTACGCATGCACAACCAGGATGCATTCCTGAATGAGGAAGTAGATGTTATTGTGGCAACTATTGCTTTTGGGATGGGTATTGATAAACCAGATGTCCGCTTTGTAATCCACTACGATACGCCAAAATCGCTGGAAGGCTATTATCAGGAAACTGGCCGGGCCGGAAGAGATGGCCTGGAAGGTAATTGTGTGATGTTCTATAGCTATAACGACATTATTAAGCTAGAGAAATTTAATAAAGACAAACCCGTTACTGAAAGAGACAATGCCAAGCACCTGTTGCAGGAAATGGCTTTTTATTCCGAATCTTCTGTTTGCCGCCGCCGCCAGTTGCTGCATTATTTTGGCGAACACATGGATAAAGACTGTGGTTTCTGCGACAACTGTTTGAAACCCAAAGAAAAATTTGTGGCCCAGGATGAAGTAGTGCTTGCCATTAAGGCGGTGTTGCAAACTGACCAACGTTTCGGCGCTGCACACCTGGTAGATGTATTAAGAGGCCAGGAAAACCAATACGTCATTAGCTATAACCACAACAAACTAGACGTATATGGTCAGGGGGCCGAGCAGGAAGCAACCTATTGGAACTCTCTCTACCGCCAGATTCTGGTGTTCGACTATCTGGACAAAGATGTTGATAATTATGGCGTGCTACACGTTACAGAAAAAGGGTTGAACTATGTTGAAAATCCTTATCCGATCACCTTCTCCAAAGACCACGATTATTCCAGTGCAACAGAAGAAGATGACGATAAAGACGATACCCCTGCTACTACTTCCTCTAAAGCACACGACCAGGTGTTATTCGAACTGCTGAAAGCCCTGCGTAAAAAACTGGCAAAAGAGAAAAACTTACCGCCATATGTAATCTTCCAGGACCCCTCATTGGAAGAAATGGCCACTACTTATCCAACCACCCGAGAAGAACTAGCCCAGATCAATGGGGTAGGTATGGGGAAAGTAGCTAAGTTTGGTAAGCCCTTTATAGATCTGATCGCTAAATACGTAGAAGAAAACGATATTGAAACGGCTTCAGATGTAGTAGTTAAATCCACGGTAAACAAGTCGAAAATCAAGATATTCATCATTCAGCAGATAGACCGTAAAATTGATCTGGAAGAAATAGCTGAATCTAAAGACCTGGATATGGCTGAACTGCTGGAAGAAATAGAGCATATCT
This sequence comes from Rhodocytophaga aerolata, assembly GCF_030503435.1. GTDB lineage: Bacteria > Bacteroidota > Bacteroidia > Cytophagales > 172606-1 > Rhodocytophaga > Rhodocytophaga aerolata. Next base: position 335,936 of record NZ_JAUKPO010000001.1, on the reverse strand, counting down.
GTTACTCTGGCACCCGTCTCAATCTGGATTACTACATAGACCAAGTGCTGGACGACGAACGGCAAGAAGATATTTTTGATTACTTTATGAATGCCGATACGGATAATATTCAGGTAGCTTTAAACAAGCTAGGCAAAGAGTATTCTGAAGAAGAACTGCGGCTGATGCGGATTAAGTTTATTTCAGAAGTAGCAAATTAACAGCAAATGACGAATCATTAATGAATAAGTAGTACCTTGCTTGCGTATTACATAGTCATTCATCATTCGTCATTCGTCATTCTTATGAATATACTCATACTTGGCTCTGGGGGCAGAGAACACACCTTTGCCTGGAAAATTTCCCAAAGCCCTTTATGCAGCCGCTTGTTTATAGCTCCAGGTAATGCAGGCACCGCCTCCGTTGCACAAAATGTATCCATTTCTGTAACCGATTTTAAGGCAATAGCTCAGTTTGTAACAGACAACGCTGTGCAACTGGTAGTAGTGGGTCCGGAAGAACCTTTGGTGCGCGGTATTAAAGATTACTTTGCTGCGCATGCAGCACTAGCTTCCATCCCGGTAATTGGCCCTGACCAAGCGGGCGCCCGCCTGGAAGGCAGTAAGGACTTTGCTAAATCCTTCATGCAGAAATATGCTATCCCTACGGCTAGTTCGGCCACATTCACCTACGAAACTTTATCTCAAGGCCTGAGCTATGTAGACAAACACAGCCTGCCAGTGGTATTAAAAGCCGATGGCCTGGCAGCAGGGAAAGGTGTAATTATAGCCCAGACAACTGAAGAAGCCCGCACCACCCTGCAAGATATGCTGGCCAATAAACGTTTTGGCGAGGCCAGCGCCAAAGTAGTCATAGAGCAATTTCTGTCAGGTATTGAACTGTCTGTATTTGTGCTGACAGATGGCAAAAACTATGTAACCCTGCCGGAAGCGAAAGATTATAAACGAATAGGAGAAGGGGACACAGGGCCAAATACTGGTGGGATGGGTGCTGTTTCTCCTGTACCTTTTGCAGATGCTGCTTTTATGCAGAAGGTTGACGAGCAGGTAATTAAGCCAACTATCCAAGGTTTGCAGGCAGAGGGCATCCATTATATAGGATTTATTTTCTTGGGTTTAATGAATGTAAAAGGCGATCCGTACGTTATCGAATATAACGTGCGCATGGGAGACCCGGAAACAGAAGTAGTCATTCCCAGAGTTAAAACCGACCTGGTCGCCTTATTGCAGGCAACAGCGGAGGGAAAACTGAATGATATACAGCTAGAAATAGATCCGAATCCGGCTGCTACGACTATGCTAGTTTCAGGTGGGTATCCGGAAGGGTATGAGAAAGGGAAGGCTATCAGTGGGTTAGACAAAATAAGGGAAGTAACGGCTTTTCATGCAGCTACCAAGCAACTGCCAGATGGTACTGTTGTAACAGATGGCGGCCGTGTTTTAGCGCTTACGGCCACTGGCACTACGTTAGAGGAGGCACTACAAAAATCACGGGCAGCCGCTCAACTAATTGAGTGGGAAAATAAATATTATAGAAAAGACATTGGTTTAGATGTTCTTTATTTAAATATAAATAGTTAGTAACTTTGAAAACTTCTGTATCCGGATAAGTGAAGTTTAACAGATATAGTATGTATAATCATTCATACAAGTATACCACTTACTTGAAACACTGGTTGAAGATTGAATAATCACAGAACTTCATACCATCAGTAACATACGCTGAAAGTGTTTTAGTAACAGTATATTTCAATATATATAAATAAATCAATGCGTTGGGTAGGTAGGTTGGTAAGTAAGCCAGCTTACTGATTAAATATATACATAACATGGGATGTAAGAGTTGTTCGTCCGGCGGCTGCGGCACCAAAACAGCTGACGGAAAAGTGGCAGGATGCCGCAACAATGGTGGCTGCCGTACAGGTGGCTGCAATAAAATGAATGTTTTCGACTGGCTTGGTAATATGGACCTTCCTGCTACCAGCCGGTTCAATATAGTAGAAGTCCGTTTCAAAGGAGGACGCAAAGATTTTTTCCGCAATACCGATCATTTGGAGCTGTATACCGGCGACCCGGTGATTGTAGACGTGCCCAATGGCCATCATATGGGACATGTTTCTTTACAGGGTGAACTGGTCAGGTTACAAATGCTGAAAAAAGGTGTGAAAGAAACCGATGATATCCGGCCTATCTACCGGGTAGCCACAGCCAAAGATCTGGAAAAATTTGAGCAGGCCCAGCTCCGGGAAATGCCTACTTTATACCGCACCCGTGCAATAGCCCAGGAATTAAAATTGGACATGAAGTTGACGGATGTAGAGTATCAGGCAGATAATACCAAAGCTACTTTTTATTACTCTGCCGAAGAACGGGTAGATTTTCGTGAACTGATTAAACTGCTGGCTGGAGAGTTTAAAATACGGGTGGAAATGAAACAGATCAGCCTCCGGCAAGAAGCCGGTCGCTTAGGAGGCATTGGTTCCTGCGGCCGTGAACTTTGCTGCTCCACCTGGCTCAGCGACTTTAAAAGTGTATCCACGGCTGCTGCCCGGTATCAGAATTTATCGTTGAATCCCAGTAAGTTATCTGGCCAGTGTGGCAGGCTCAAATGCTGCCTCAACTACGAACTGGATACGTACATGGATGCATTAAAAGATATTCCCACGGTAGAAGGCCCATTAATGACTGAAAAGGGGCCGGTATTTTTACAAAAGACTGATATTTTCAAGAAACTGCTCTGGTTTGGCTATGACAATGAAAGTACCTGGCATCCTATTCCGGTAGAACGGGTAAACGAAATTCTGGCCATGAACAAAAAAGGCTTAAAACCTTTGGAGTTGGAAGAAAACGGATCAGATGCAAAAAAAGAAGCAAAAGCAGATGCCCTTCTTCAAAACGATCTTGAACGGTTTGATAAGAAAAAGAACAAAAAGCCAAAAGGGGCAGAAAATCCAAGGCATAACAGGCCTACCGGTGAAAAACCTGTACCAGCCGATAAGCCACTTACAGAAAAGCCAATACTAGCCGATAAAAGCTTAAACGGAAAAACAGACAGGCCAAAGAAGAAGAAGAAAAAGAAACCAAAACCAAAAACTGAATAATTTTGATTATCCGCAATGCGTAGAGAGCTTACGAATTGCGGATAATTTATTTTATTTGCGCATGATGAAATATATTTTATTTGTAGTAGCCATTAGCACCATTTTTTTTGCCTGCGATTCAGACAGGGTGTATGAACAAAATCATACAATTCCTAACAATCAATGGTATATTGATAGTATCCCAAGTTTTACATTTACTATTACTGATTCTACGGCAGCTTACAATATCTATTACAACATCCGCAATGCTAATTCATATCCGTATTATAACCTCTACCTGACTTACTACTTGCTGGATGAAGAGGGTAACCAGGTATCCGCCCGCCTGCAAGAGTTAACGTTGTTAGACCCTAAAACCGGTAAACCCCTAGGAAATGGCTTAGGTGATATTTTTGACCATCAGATTGTGGCGTTGCCAAATTTCAAATTTCCCAAAGCTGGCACGTACACCATCAGACTAAAACAATATATGCGGCAAGATCCACTGCCATCTATCATGAGTGTAGGAATTCGGGTAGAGCAGGCAGAAGGCAGTTAATTTCTAGCGCCATTATTTAACGGATCAGTATCCAACCATACGTTTAGGAACAAACAACTCGTGGATGCCTGCCATCAGTTTTCAGGCCACCTGATAGTTTATTGCCTTATGATGCCTCAGATAGAAACCTGATGCGAAGCAAACTTATTATGCATTAATGAGTTTACTTTGTAATTTTACCCGCAATTTTCTGTGAGCCATGAACCATTTTCTGCCTTTTTTTCCTTTAAATCTGGTGGTGTATCCGAAGGAAAAACTTAACCTGCACATCTTTGAGCCCCGCTACAAACAGTTAATTACTGAATGCTATGCACAACATACCACTTTTGGCATTCCGTGCTTTATTAATAATAAAATTGAAGGGTATGGTACAGAAATGCGCCTGCTTGCGATAAGCAAGATATATGAAGATGGCAAAATGGATATTGAAACACAAGGCTTGCGTATTTTTAAGTTGCTGAGTTTTGAAAATCCAGTGAAAAGCAAATTGTATGCGGGCGGCGAAGTACAAGCCCTGGAACTCATCGACGATGCCAGTGAGCCAATAACTACCCAGCTGATAGGCCAAGTAAAGCAATTATATAGCCTGTTGCAACTAAACCTGAACCTGGATTTTAAACTGTATCAGTACCTGTCTTTTGAGTTAGCGCATAAGATTGGCCTTTCCACGGAGCAAGAATATCAGTTGCTGACTATGCCTTCAGAAAAAAGCCGGCAGGAGTTTTTAGTTACACATTTGCAAAATGCTATACCTTTGATACAGGATATGGAGCGAACCAAAGAAAGAATCCGGTTGAATGGCCATTTTAAGCATCTGGACCCCTTGAATTTTTAAAATCATAGTAAAACTTCCAATCTCATTAAGTGTATTTTCTCAGGATGCATTGCTCGTAATGTATGCTGATTACCCAAGTTGCTTGTAGAAATGACTGAATTTGAAGCGTATTTAAGACTAGGATTTTCTCATATTACAGATTTAAATGGCTACGACCACATCCTGTTTATTGTGGCGCTCTGCATAATATATCAGTTCAGAGAGTGGAAAAAGGTGTTAATTCTGGTTACGGCTTTTACCGTAGGCCATTCCATCACCCTGGCCTTGGCTACGCTGAACATGGTTCGGTTCCGCAGCGATATTATCGAATTTCTTATACCAGTTACTATAGTGCTGACGGCGGTTGGTAATCTGTTCAACAATCCTAAAACTACCGGTAGACTCACGGATGAAAAAACACCTAAGCTCCGATATGGCATGGCTCTTCTGTTTGGGTTAATTCATGGGCTGGGGTTCTCTAATTATCTGAGAAGTTTGCTAGGGAAAGAGGCTAGCATCTTTCAGCCCCTGCTGGCATTTAATATAGGTCTGGAAATAGGTCAATTGGCTATAGTGTTTGTGGTGCTCTGCCTGGCTGTCGTTTTCCAGAATATATTAAAGGTGTCCCGGCGTGACTGGATTCTGATTGTCTCTGGGATTGTCATTGGTTTTGCCATTACCCTGCTTATCAAGACAAATATATTCTGAAGCCTGTGCGCTCTCTACAGAATTGTTTATCTTTGAAGAATGCAATTAGAGCAATAGTTGCCCTCAATAAGAAAATAGCAAGTTTAATTTTATAGTTTATCAACATACCGTATAACCAGATGAAAAGAGTTTGTTTTCTGATCTTTTGCTGCACACTATACACACAGCTGTGGGCGCAGGAGGAATATAAGCCAGCTAATTCAAAGTTTGAGCAGTTAGGCACCATGCTGCCTACACCCAATACCTACCGGAGTGCCTCTGGTGCTCCCGGCCCGGATTATTGGCAGCAGAAAGCAGATTATGATATTAAAGTGCAGCTCGATGATGAAAAACAGCATATTACCGGTTCAGAGGTAATCACCTATACTAATAATTCTCCGGATGAGCTAACCTATCTGTGGGTACAGTTAGACCAGAATTTGTTTTCTAAAGACTCAGATACGTATAAGACCGAAACAGGCACATTGAATGATAACCTATCGTTTGATGCCCTGGACTTTGTGAAACGGGAGAAGTTTGACGGAGGCTATAAAATTACTGCTGTTAAAGAGAAATCTGGCGCTAAACTGACGTACAATATCAATAAAACCATGATGCGGATAGACCTGCCCCGGCCGCTCAAGCCAAAGGGTACGTTTGCGTTTTCAATAGACTGGAACTATAACATCAATGACCAGAAAAAACTGGGAGGCCGTACAGGTTTTGAATATTTTGAAAAAGATGGCAATTACCTCTATGAAATAGCCCAATGGTTTCCGCGCATGGCCGTTTATGACGATGTGTATGGCTGGCAGCATAAACAATTTTTAGGTCAGGGAGAGTTTGCCTTGCCATTCGGAGACTATAAAGTGGCTATTACCGTGCCGGCAGATCATATAGTGGCGGCCACCGGTGAATGCCAGAATCTGAATCAGGTATTAACTTCTACTCAGTTAAAACGCTGGGAAAAAGCAAAAAATACCAAAGAACCAGTAGTAATTGTTACGCAACAGGAAGCCGAACAAGCCGAAAAAAGCAAAGCAAAGGGCACAAAAACCTGGGTGTACCAAGCCAAAAATGTACGGGATTTTGCCTGGGCCAGCTCCCGGAAATTTATCTGGGATGCCATGCAGGTAAACATTGCCGGGAAAAAAGTTTGGGCCATGTCGTATTATCCTAAAGAGGGAAATCCACTGTGGGGCCAGTATTCTACCAGAGTAGTAGCCCATACCTTACAGGTTTATTCCAAGCATACCATCGATTACCCATATCCGGTAGCTATTTCTGTACATGGACCAGTGTTTGGCATGGAATATCCGATGATTTGTTTTAATGGCGGACGTCCGGAACCAGATGGTACCTATTCCGAACAAATTAAATATGCCATGATTTCGGTGATTATTCACGAGGTTGGGCATAACTTTTTCCCGATGATTGTTAATTCAGACGAGCGGCAGTGGAGTTGGATGGATGAAGGGTTAAATAGCTTCTGCCAGTTTCTGGCCGAACAAGAGTGGCAGCGGGATTATCCGTCCAGACGGGGGGAGCCATATAAAATTGTACCTTATATGAAAAGCGATCCTACGGCTTTGGTACCGATTATGACGAATTCTGAGCAGATTATGCAGTTTGGGGCAAATGCGTATGGTAAACCGGCTACAGCCTTGAACATCCTGCGCGAAACGGTAATGGGACGTGAGTTGTTCGATTATGCCTTTAAAGAATATTCCCGCAGATGGGCTTTTAAACATCCGCATCCGGCAGATTTTTTCCGCACCATGGAAGATGCTTCCGGTGTGGATCTGGACTGGTTCTGGAGAGGCTGGTTCTATAGCACGAATCCGGTAGAAATAGCCCTGGCCGATGTAACACATTATCAGATTAACACGCAAAATCCGGAGGTTGAGAAACCCTTAGCCAAAGAACAAGCTAATCCGCAAACCCTAAGTAAAATACAGAATGCGAAAGATATAAAGAGTACCTTACAGGAACGGGATACTGCCGTGTCTGACTTTTATAATTCTTATGATCCATACCAGGTTACACAAGCCGATCGTGCAAAATATCAACGGTACTATAACTCTCTAACTCCGGAAGAAAAAGAACTGGTAGATTCAGGATTGAATTTTTATGTGCTTTCTTTGAAAAACAATGGCGGTACCATTATGCCATTAATCATTAAAATGGACTTTGAAGATGGCACCGAGAAAGTAGTGCGGATTCCGGCGGAAGTATGGCGAATGAATAATCAGGAGATAAATAAAGTGCTTTTTACGGAAAAACCTGTAGCACAATTTACATTAGACCCGTACCTGGAAACTGCTGACATTGATACAGAAAATAATGCGTTCCCAAGAAAATCCGTGCCTACCAGGTTTCAACTATATAAGGAACGGAAAATGACACCTAAAAACCCGATGCAACAGCAACGGGAAGCCGCCGGGCAAATGAACACCAATTAAGGAGTAAATTAAAAGCAGGGAATAGAACGTGGACCACATGCACTTTTTATTCCCTGCTTTTAATTCTTACCATCCGGATTTATCAGACTGAAGCAAACTTTGTACTTTCTTTTAATTATATCATTATATAGCTCGAACCTAGTTAATGTATCTTTTAACATTAAACCGCTCCCTTATTAATTTCCCGTGCTCTTCACAAGTACTAGATGTAATCTTGCTTGCCTACTAGACAGGGGTTTCTCAACCGGTTTTCTATATTTTCACCAGCTTCCATTTGCCTCTTCTAAAAAGAAAAATGCTAATAATAGCCAGTACTGATAAGCTAATGGCAATGGCAATAAATACACCGGCAGGCCCCAGATCTAAATAAATGGCTAGCATATAAGCCAGAGGAATCTGGAGTACCCATTCGCTAAAGAAATTAATGAACGTAGGAGTACGGGTGTCGCCGGCTCCATTAAATGACTGGCTAATGACCATCCCATAGGCTGCAAAAACATATCCTACACATATATACCGCAAGCATTGTTTACCATAAGTTACTACTTCTTGTTTCTGAGAGAAAATAAGAATGATATTTTCTGACAAAATAAATAAGACTATTGAGACAGCTGTTAGAAAAAGCATATTAAAAAAAGCGGCCCGCCATACCGATTTCTCGGCCCGTGCTGGCTGACCGGCACCCAGGTTTTGCCCTACTAATGTTGCCGCTGCATTTGCTAAGCCCAACGAAGGAAGAATGGTAAATATAATAACCCGTATAGCTACCGTATAACCGGCTAAAGCATCGCTGCCAAACTCAGAGATGATACGTGTCAGAAAGACCCAGCTGGCAGAACTGATCAGAAACTGCCCCATGCCGCCAAAAGAGATCTTCAGAATTTGCCAGATAACAGAGAGGCGCAACTGTATATCTTCCCAGTTAATTTTAATGATTGATCTGCCGGAAAATAATATGACAAACTGATAAATAACCCCACATCCGCGACCAATTGTGGTAGCCATGGCAGCACCAGTTACACCAAAAGCAGGTACAGGTCCCCAGCCAAATATAAACAGAGGATCTAATAACAGGTTAATACCATTGGCAATCCATAAAGAACGCATGGCGATAGAAGCATCGCCAGCACCCCGGAATATGGCATTGTTCAGGAAGAGAAGCATAATAGTTAGGTTACTTCCCAACATGAGCCGGGTAAAGCCTTGTCCTTGCGCAATTAATTCCTCCGAACCGCCCATCAGCCGCAGAATATCGGCAGCGAAATAAATACCTGCCAAACTGATGAGCACAGAGATACTGATTGCCAGAACAAGCGACTGACCGGCAGCTTCCGATGCTTCTTTTTCTTTCTTCTCGCCTACGCGTCTGGCGATCATAGCCGTGGCGGCCATACTTATTCCAATGGCTACGGCATAGATCAACGTCAGCACAGATTCGGTTAGGCCTACGGTCGCTACGGCATTTTCTCCCAGGCGGCTTACAAAAAACACATCCACTACAGCAAACAAAGATTCCATCACCATCTCCAGAATCATAGGAACAGAAAGCATAAAAATGGCTTTGTTGATGCTGCCAGATGTAAAATTTTTTTCCTCGCCTTTTACCGCAATCTTAAAATACGCAACTATGCGTTGAAGTTTATTGCCAGTAACAAGCGGCTGTTGATGATCCATATACAGAAGGACAGAAAAGTATAAAGAATAATACAGTGAATAAAGAAAAAGGTAGCCGGAGGATGGCTAGCAAGAGGTTCTGTATTTGGGGATAACTACTTCATCCGCCAAAGATATAAAAAATAGAAATGCAATGCTCACTATTTACATAACCGGAAACATAAAATTTTGTGTGGTAGAAGGTTGGCAGCCCTTATTGAGCAAATTATGGGTGCAGGTTTTATAGTATTTAAAAGATATTTACTATAAAATTTTGTATATTCGTGATTAGAACAATAATAATTTCTTTTCTTAGGTAGAACCCCAAATCCATGCCTGTTGTATGACCGCCACTATTCTTAGCCAGCAATACTTAATGAATGCCGCAGCCAATATCAGGCAAAACATAGCCTGTCAGGCGGGAAATAGTATCGATCTGCCTGAAAATAAAATGTGCCTCAGGTAACCTAATACATGCCTTACTAACCACCCTTTTTCATCTATGAAGCTACTTAGGAACCTCAGCATACAAATGAAGAAAAAAAATAGTCTATCCTTGATAAAAGGAATAGGCGTAGCTTCACTCGTATACCTGGCTGGCGCTTGTTCTTCAAATGAACATATAGACTTTAATGCAGATATCCGCCCGATAATTAATACAAAATGTATTTCTTGCCATGGGGGAGTAAAAAAGAATGGAGGCTTTAGTTTGCTTTTCAGGGAGGAAGCACTGGCGGAAACAGAATCAGGGCAACCAGCCATTATTCCGGGCAAGCCTGGCGAAAGCGAACTTATCAAACGCCTGGTACACGACGATCCAGAATACCGGATGCCCCTGGATGCCCCGCCACTCAACGAGGAAGAAATACGCAAGTTAAAAGCCTGGATTAAACAAGGAGCACAATGGGAAGATCATTGGGCCTATGTAAAGCCCAAGCCCCAAGAGTTACCCAAAGTAAGCAATACTGCCTGGCCTAAAAACGGGATAGATTACTTTATTCTCCAAAAACTGGAAGCAGAAGGCTTGCAACCTTCTCCGGAAGCAGACAAAACAACCTTACTTCGCCGCGTTACGCTGGACTTAACCGGATTACCTCCAACACAAACCCAGGTTGACAGTTTTCTGAAAGATAATTCTCCGAACGCTTACGAAAAAGTAGTAGACCGCTTGCTGGCTTCTCCTCACTATGGGGAACGCTGGACAGCTATGTGGTTAGATTTAGCCCGCTATGCCGATTCTAAAGGCTATGAAAAAGACGATTTCCGGAATATCTGGCGGTACCGCGATTATGTAATTGAGTCATTCAATAAAGACCTGCCCTTTAATCAGTTTACGGTTGAACAATTAGCCGGAGACTTATTGCCAGAACCGACCGAAAAACAACTGATTGCCACAGGTTTCCACAGGAACACGACCAACAACGATGAAGGGGGTACAGACGATGAAGAATTCCGCACAACCGCTGTTCTAGATAGGGTAAATACTACCTGGGAAGTATGGCAGGCGACTACCATGGCTTGTGTACAATGCCATAGCCACCCCTATGATCCATTCCGGCAAAAGGAATATTACCAATTCATGTCGTATTTTAATAACACCCGCGATGAAGACACCCCGAATGAAACCCCAACACTGAATTTTTTTAAGCAGGAAGAGCAAACAAAAGTTCAGTTAGTAAAAGACTGGATTACAAACCATAGCCCGGCAAAGGAAAAAGCGCAGCAAGAACAAAAGATCCGCCATTTTCTTCAGGTGCTGGAGCCAAAATTTCACGGACATAATTTTGATTCTTTAACGAAAGGTGTGCTTACCGGAGATAACAAATCGCCAGGAATACATCATACAGGCTTTACCAGGCTAAAGCAAATTAATTTTACTGGTAAAACACAAGTGTTTACGCGGTATGCAGCGGAAAGTCCGGGCGGTGTGGTAGAGCTTAGAAAAGGTGCTGTAGATGGTGAAAAAATTGGTACCTGGCAGGTAGAAAGCACTGGTAGCCGCTGGAAATATGTAGTAAAATCGTTTTTCATTCAGCCAACCGAAGGAACCCATGATGTGTATCTGGTATTTAATAATCCTGCTGCGAAAAGTGAAGTAGCCATTGTCGACTGGGTAGTGTTCAGTGAAGCAATGCCAGGATGGGATAAACCAGGGTTCAAGGCTGTACAAGATAGTTTGCTGAGCCTGCACAATACAGCTAAACCAGACAGAATGCCCATACTGCAGGAGAACGGCGAAACTACTCGCCGGAAAACCCATGTGTTTGTGCGGGGTAACTGGCTGGTAAAAGGAGAGCAAGTGCAGAGTGGAGTGCCTGCCTCCATGAACCCCTTGCCAAAAGGAGTTCCGAGTAACCGGTTGGGTATGGCAAAATGGTTAGTTAGCCCTGAAAACCCGCTAACTGCTAGGGTAACTGTTAACCGCTTCTGGGAACAATTATTTGGGACAGGCATTGTAGAAACATTAGAGGATTTTGGTTCTCAAGGCATGAAACCTTCCCACCCGGAATTGTTAGACTGGCTGGCACTTCAGTTTATGCATGAACAGCAGTGGAGTGTAAAGAAGATGCTGAAGCAACTAGTGCTATCTGCTACTTACCGGCAATCGGCGAAAGTGACCCCGGAACTGCAGGAAAAAGACCTTTATAACCGGTTATTGGCCCGCGGCCCCAGAGTCCGGTTGACGGCTGAGCAAGTACGGGATCAGGCACTGGCCATAGGAGGTTTATTAAGTACAAAAATGGGTGGACCAAGCGTAATGCCTCCACAGCCAGCAGGTGTGTGGCAAGTGGTGTACAGTGGTTTACAATGGAAAAACAGCGAGGGAGAAGATGCTTTCCGAAGAGGCATTTATACCTTTTGGCGCAGGTCAGTTCCGTATCCTTCCATGATCACGTTTGACAGCCCAGTCCGGGAAATTTGCGTTTCCCGGCGTATCCGGACCAATACACCTTTGCAAGCCCTGGTTACACTGAACGATACTGTTTATATAGTAGCTGCCCGTGGGCTAGCCAGCCGGATGAGCTCAACTAAGGACGAAGCTACCATAGAAGATCAATTAAAAACCGGATATAAGCTAGCTACACTGCGGGAACCTACTGCTGCTAAACTTGCTATTCTGAAGCAATTATATACAAACTCTCTTTCCTATTATAAAGAAAAGCCCGAAGAGGTAGGAGCAATACTAGGGGAGGAACAATCAACCAACACTCAGCTGGCAGCACTAACCGTAGTTAGCAATGCCATATTGAATCTGGATGAGGTAATAACCAAGGAATAAATTTACTAAATACTCCATAGCTTGGCAATATAATGGGCTGTGGACTTAAATATAGATAGGTATGAATTTGTTTGAACAAGCGGAATTTGAGCGGTTACAATATTTAACCAGGCGGCATTTTTTGCTAAAATGCACAACAGGTTTAGGAGCCATGGCTTTAGGTTCGTTTCTGGGATGTAATTCCTCGGGAAAATCCACAGGTAACACAGCAAAAGCATTGGCAGAACACAGCACAAATCCGCTTCTCCCCAAACCTGCCCATTTTGCTCCAAAAGCCAAACGCGTCATATTTTTGCACATGGCCGGGGCGCCTTCCCAGCTAGAATTATTTGATTATAAGCCAGAGTTGATGAAGCTCAACGGACAGAGTTGCCCACAATCTTTGCTGGAAGGAAAGCGGTTTGCCTTTATTAAGGGTGTACCAAAAATGTTAGGCCCACAGGCTGAATTCAAACAGCATGGACAGTCGGGAGCCTGGGTTTCCAAGCATTTGCCTTATTTTTCTAAGGTGGTAGATGATGTAGCATTTCTCAAAGCCATGCATACGAATGAGTTTAACCATGCCCCTGCCCAGCTCTTGATGCAAACTGGCAATGGCCGCCTAGGCAGGCCAAGTATGGGTTCCTGGGTAACTTATGGCTTAGGATCAGAAAATGAAAATCTACCAGGGTTTATTGTCTTAGTGTCTGGCGGCAAACAGCCTGATGCTGGTAAAAGTGCCTATGGAAGCGGATTCCTGCCAACGGTATATCAGGGGGTAGAGTGCCGGTCTAAAGGCGAACCTGTGCTATATGTATCTGATCCGAAAGGCATGAACCGGGATTTACGGCGGCATACCTTGGATGCCATTAATAAAATTAATGAAGAGCAATACAAAGAAATGGGCGATCCGGAAATAATTTCCAGGATTTCGCAATATGAAATGGCTTTTAAAATGCAGGTATCTGTGCCGGAAGCGATGGATATTTCCAAAGAGCCAGAATCTGTGCATCAGATGTATGGGACAAGTCCGGGTCAATCGTCTTTTGCGAATAATTGCTTACTAGCCCGCCGCCTGATAGAACGCGATGTGCGCTTTGTGCAGCTCTTCCATTGGGGATGGGATGCCCACGGCGCAGGAAAAGAAGAAGCCTTGAATTTCGGGTTTATGGACCGTTGCCGGGAAGTAGATCAGCCTATGGCAGCCCTTATACAGGATTTAAAACAAAGAGGGTTATTGGAAGATACCCTGGTTGTGTGGGGCGGAGAGTTTGGCCGTACGCCGATGCTAGAAAACCGGGAAGGAAAAGAAAATCCATTTACAGGCCGCGACCATCATACAGAAGCCTTCACCGTATGGATGGCCGGAGGGGGTGTGAAAGGGGGCGTCTCTTTTGGCGAAACCGATGAAATTGGGTATTACGGGGTAAAAGACAAAGTGCACGTGCATGACCTTCAGGCTACTATATTAAACCAACTAGGGATGAACCATGAAAAACTTACCTACCATTTCCAGGGACGTAATTTCCGCCTGACAGACGTGCATGGCCAAGTAGTACGGGATATACTTGCCTGATTTAGTAAGTACATGAAATTATACAGTTGTTATACCACTCCATTAACTTATATTTTGTGAAGAGCCGACTCATTTTATTTTTTCTGATACTTTCCGGACCAGTCATGGCAGCCACGAATGCCGACGAGCCATCCGAATTTCTATTATTCCTGGGCCGTTTTCATCCCCTGTTTGTGCATTTACCTATTGGCTTTCTCATTATTGCCTTTCTGCTGGAATGCTTTTCCCGCCTGCAACGGTTCAGCGAAGTGCGGCATGCTACGTCTCTGGTACTGCTCCTGGGTACCTTAAGTGCAGTAGCGGCAGCTATTTTGGGGTATTTTCTTTCCTTTGAAGGTGGGTATGATGAAGATGCTTTATTCTGGCATCAATGGTTTGGTATTGGGGTAGCGGTAACATCCGCAATTGCCTATTTTCTAAAAATTCGCACCGTCAGTAACATAACGTTGGTGTCTAAGGCTTATTTTCCTTTGTTAGCTTCCAGTATGGTGGTATTGATGGTAGCAGGTCACTTGGGTGGAAACTTAACGCATGGCTCCGAATACCTCACGCAGTACATGCCCGGTCCGCTACGGACATTGGCTGGCTTACCAGCTCCGGTTAAAAAGACGGAAGCTAAACCCATCACCAATATTCAGGAAGCCGTACTATATACAGACATTATTCATCCCATTTTTGAAGAGCGGTGTATTAGTTGCCACAACCCGGATAAAAAGAAAGGCGACCTACTCATGCATACGTTCAGCGACCTGATGAAAGGCGGCGAGGATGGAAAAGTACTGGTTTCCGGAAAATCTGCTGAAAGTCCTCTCTACAAACATATAACCCTCCCTCTGGAAGATGATGATCATATGCCGCCAAAGGGTAAAAAACAATTAACCAAAGCCCAGATAGAACTTATCCGCTGGTGGATTGATGAAGGTGCTTCGGCCGATAAAAAAGTAGCCCAGGCAACGGTAACAGAACCGGTGGAAAAGGCTCTTGCAAGCCTGGGTGTATCTACAGAAGATGAGGGCAAACCTAAAGGTATTTTTGCCAAGCAAGTACCTCCGGCCAAGCCTTCCGCGATTGACAGTGTAAAAAAAGCCGGTTTCCAGGTTACCTCTATTTCGCAGGATAATCAGTATTTGCAGGTAAAATATACACACACAACTGAAAACTTTGGTAAAGCACAAGCCAAGGCTTTACAAGCCATAGCCCCACAAATTACCTGGCTTGATCTAAGTAACGCCAAAATAACTGACGAAGGATTAAAGGAAATAAGTAGTTTACGCAATCTTACCAGGCTTCGGCTGGATAAAACCAATATTACTGATGAGGCTATTGCATCGCTACAAAAGCTAGATAATCTGGAATACCTGAATTTGTATGGCACAGCCGTTTCAGACAAAGCCTTACCTAAATTAACTTCTTTTAAAGGCTTGCAGTCCGTATATCTGTGGCAAACCAAGGTAAGCGAAACCGGCGTACAATCTTTACAAAAACAACACCCGAAACTAGTCATTAATACCGGCTGGACAGACACCAATAAAAAAGACTCGGTTTCCAAATCAGATAAAGATTCGGTGTTGAAAGTAGTAAGTCAGAAACAATAGATAGAACCCTACCTGCAATAGCTATAAATGATATGGCTATGGTGAGTAAGGGTACCTATCCGATTATGGTGCTGGAACTTCCAAACTAGGTTTAGCTAAAGGCTGTACTTTTAGATAGGTGAGGGAACGCCATAGCCACTCCACTGGCCCATATTGATACTTCGTTAGCCACCATTTGCTAAATACTACCTGCAGGAAAAATATAGGAATAGTAAGGGCAGTTGCCGCGGCTACACCAATTTCACCCAGCAAATTAAGACCATAACTCTGGAAAATCAGCAGGCCAAAAGCCGTTTGTATCAGATAACTGGTCAGGGCCATTTTACCGACCGGCGCTAGTTGTGCTAAACGTTTAGTCCAGGTTTTACGGAAGAATAATAAGCTTATGCCGGCTATATAAAATAAAGTAAGGGCCGTACTGCCAGTATCAAAAATAAATCCTCCAACGGCATTTGCATAAGGATTGTCTTTCATTAGCGGTGTTAAAAAGAGGCCACAGGCCAGTAAAATTAACCCAAGGGTAAGTAAACCAGTGTATTTAAAGATCTTCTTAAAAAAAGGTTTGTTATCCGGCAGTTGTTCAAACAGCCGCCTTCTTCCGGCATACATACCCATTAAGAAAAATCCGAGTGTCATGTATATTCTTCCGCTTTCTACTTGAAATTTCATTTTATCAGCAAAAGCCACAAAGTTTTCTTGCAAGGTGCGTACATAGGAGGCATTTTTAATAAAGTCATAATAGTTTTCTGCCTGGGCTTCCCGCTGCTTGTTCTCCGCTTCAACTTGCGCCTGTGCCGGAGCCGGCCCGGCGGTAATAGCTTCATATAGATTGGTGAGTCTACCTGGCAGGTTAAGTACCAATAGCAGAGAAATAAGTAGAAGAGATTTATCCGGCAAATTTCGGAACAGCAGCATCACAAAGCCCAGGATTACATAAATAGTTAAAATATCTCCGCGCCAATGTAAATGATGGATAAGGCCAATTGCGCCTAAAATCAGTAAACGCCAGGCATACCTGCCAAGAAAATGTCCTCCTTTTTCTCTGGCCGAACTTAGTTGTAGCGCAAAACTTAACCCGAACAAAAACGAAAAAATAGTATAAAATTTACCCTGCACAAATATATTGCTGATAATAATTACCGCCATATTAGCCGGATGGCTCATCATTGTTTCGTAAATGCGTTGAGGCAACATCCCCGCTGAAAATTCATTAGACAGGTGGGCAAATAAGATTCCGGCTAATGCAAATCCCCGGAGTACATCTATAACCTGGATTCGGTCTTTTGCTTGCCTGACGGGTATGATGGGGGTGCTAACTACAGAAGTAATGGTTTGAGTGCTCATAGTGTTGGGATGGTTTGTTTTTCAGCAACAAGCTTTCAGATCTGGCATTGAGTAGAGAACAGTAAGGTAATATTTACCATCTGAAATTCAATGAGTTAATGGATGAGCGGAATAAACTATTTACCAAAGGCTATACCTTTTTATGATTATTTGTGGGATATTTCTTTGCTATTCGCAAGCTTTTCTTCTTTTCACTTAAATAAGTCAGTTAGAAAATATTGTATGTTCAATAGTTTTTATTGAACTTTAATGGTATAGAATATATAGGTAACATGGAAAATCAAAACAAACCTGAAAAAGTTAGCCGCAGATCATTCTTACAGGCAGGCACTGTAGCTGCTGCCGGAATATTTATTGTACCCAGGCATGTACTTGGCGGAAAAGGCTATGTTGCTCCTAGCGATAAATTGAATATTGCGGCTATAGGCGCAGGTGGCAAAGGCATGTATAATCTTACCCAGGCATATAACAATGGCAGCGACAATATAGTGGTGCTTTGCGATGTAGATGACCGACAGGCCAAAGAAGCTCGCCAGAAGTGGCCAAAGGCCAGATACCACAAAGACTACCGCCTAATGCTAGAAAAAGAAAATAAAAGTATAGATGCAGTTATTGTGAGTACGCCAGATCATATGCATTTTCCTATTGCCATGGCCGCTATGCAAGCAGGTAAGCATGTGTACGTAGAAAAACCCCTTACCCACGATATTTATGAAGCCCGCATGCTGACAGAGGCAGCAAAAAAATACAAAGTAGTAACCCAGATGGGCAACCAGGGCAGCAGCGGTGACGATACACGTAACATTGAAACCTGGATTCAGCAAGGGTTGATCGGCGATGTACACACCGTACACACCTGGACAAACCGCCCGGTGTGGCCACAAGGAGTGCCTACTCCCAAAGACAAAATGCCAGTACCTCAAGGCGTGGACTGGGATTTGTGGCTCGGCACCGCTCCATTCCGTGAATACCATGAAGCCTATATGCCATTCCGCTGGCGGGGGTGGTGGGATTTTGGTACTGGCGCCTTAGGAGATATGGGCTGCCACATTATGGATGTGCCCTTCCGGGCGCTCAAATTGGGATATCCGGAGGCTGTGGAATGTAGTGTTGGAGCCGTATATGCAGATTTTTTTAAAGAAGCTGATTTCTCAGAAAGCTGTCCGCCATCTTCGGTTATTTATTTGAAGTTTCCGGCGCGCGGGACTATGCCTGCTGTAGATTTCTCCTGGTCGGATGGGGGAATTCTTCCCAAACGTCCCATAGAACTGAAACCGGACGAAAAAATGGGTGACCAAGATGGAGGAATGATTTTCGAGGGAACCAAAGGTAAATTAACAGCAGGCATGTGGGGCAGAAAACCTACGTTGCTTCCTACCTCAAAAATGCAAGAGGTTACGCTGCCGGCAGCTGCCAAACCTATGGTAGAAGGTGGGCCGGAAGGGCATCAGCAGCAATGGGTAAAAGCTTGCAAAAAGGGACATGGGGCCTATACCAGCTCTCCGTTCGAAGAAGCAGGTCCGCTTACTGAAACTATTTTGATGGGTAACCTGGCTGTACGCAGCTACAACTTCCGGCAACCTAATGCCGATGGCAAAGGCTATTCGTATCCTGGCCGCAAACAATTACTCTGGGATGGAAAAAATATGAAAATCTCAAACTTCGATACAGCTAACCAATTTGTAAAAAGAGAATACCGGCAAGGCTGGAGTTTACCAGGCTAACCAAGCTGCTAGCAATAGGCTGTAACAAAACGATATACTTTTTTAGAGCTAACATTAAACAAGATAAACCCATAAAAATTGCCTAGCTTAGTATAGGAGGCAATTTTTATGGGTATTCTTATTTTTAATTCCTTGATACTGCCCACGCCTTCATGGGAATTCCTTATTTTCTGCAACTAAGGTGGAGTTTTTATACGTATACAAAGCACTTTAGAGAAATATCATTTTTTATGGAATTCAAAAAACCTCCCGTTATTCTCAATGAGAAAGGGGAAATACGTAGAGTAGGCTTTGAGCTGGAATTTGCCGGAGTAGATTTACAAAAAGCGGCAACCGTAATTTTACAGCAATATGGCGGAGAATATGTAACCACCGATAAGCAGAAACAACGGGTAAACAATTCGTCCATAGGCGATTTCTGCCTGAATGTAGATTTACGTTTATTGTCTGAGAAAAAATATACGGTATTGTTTGAGAAACTAGGCATTAATCTGGCTACAATCAATATTGGCAACACCTCCTTGGACACTGTTATTGAAAATGTACTGGAATCAGGGATAACTACGGTAATTCCCTATGAAATTTCTGCGCCATCCCTGCCAATTACCGAGTTGCATCAAATTGAGCGCTTAAGGCAGGGGCTCCAGGAAATTGATGCAAAGGGCACAAAATCTTCCATTCTCTATGCATTTGCTATGCATATAAATCCTGAGTTGCCGGAAAAAAATGTACAAACCCTGCTTGCCTACACCAGAGCCTTTGTAATGCTCTATCCATGGCTGTTTAAAGTCTCTGAAATTGCTATTGCCCGCCGGATCAGTTCGTTTATTAATCCATTCCCGGCTGCCTATATACGGTTTATCTTAGATGAACAGTATGCTCCGCAGCTAGATCAGTTCATAGATGATTATTATCTGCTGAATCCAGACCGCAACCGGCCTTTGGATTTGTATCCGGTATTTGCCTGGCTGAACGCAGAAAAAGTAAACGGCCTGAAAGATATTGGTAAAGTTTCTCCAAGGCCTACGTTTCACTACCGCTTACCCAACAGTTTAATAGATGATCCGGACTGGACCATTGCCCAAGAATGGAACCGCTGGGTAGAAGTAGAAAAACTGGCCTGCGACCCCGGCGCACTAGCCGAGTTAAGCAAGGAATACCTGCGGATTTCGGCGATGAACCTGACAAATTTTGAGGAAATATGGATTAATAAAATGGAAGAATGGATGCAAAGCCGACCTTTACCAAGCCAACTATAGGCATAACCGGACCAGATACTGGCGGTACAGCCGCCTGGTTTTTTACAGCTCTTTCTGTACTGATTGCAGGCGGTATACCCAGGCGGATTACGCCTGCTAAGCCACAGCCGGTAGCTAAATTAGATGCGCTTATTATTGGAGGTGGAGCAGACGTTGATCCGAATACGTACGAAAAAGATAATTTTATTCAGGCCTACCTAAATCAGACACTTAGAAATAAACGCAAATCGTTCCTGCAACGGATCAGCAGCTTCTTCAGTCTGATTCTTTATCCGGCGGTGTATTTTATTCGGATTTGGCTAAGCCGGGGTACTCAAGGTCATGGCCTGGATAAAGACCGGGATTTGCTAGAGTTTAATCTGCTGAATCAGGCTATAGAGAAACAAATACCTGTACTGGGTATATGCCGTGGCTCACAACTGATTAACGTATATTTTGGGGGAACGCTTTACAAAAATATCAAAGACTTTTATACAGAAAAACCGAACAGGCATAGCATCTTTCCTGTTAAAAAAGCTTTTGTACAGCCTACCACCAGACTATCTGCCATACTAAATGTGCCTGAATTAATGGTAAACTCCATCCATAACCAGGCTGTTAAAAAGCCAGGGAAAGGCATAAAAATTGTGGCAAAAGAATCAAACGATGTGGTTCAGGCCATTGAGGCAACTACTGAGTATTTTATTATGGGGGTGCAATGGCATCCGGAATACCTGATCCAGAAAAAAATACACAGGCGGATATTCAAAGCCTTAGTAAAAGCCAGTATAACGAAACCAGCAACGAAACAAAATGAACCGGAAGCAATAGAAGCCGGATAAGAAGGTTACAATTTTCAGCCTGGTACATTAATAAGCAATAGTAATACAGTTTAACTTTAGAAAAGGCCGCTATGAAAAAGCACCGCAAATTAGAAGTCCGTAAACGGGTTAACGATACACTCAGTCAACTGAAGGAAGCACAAACTGATCTGGGCAGGCAAACCTTAAGAAAGCATTTAGAAGTACTGGAAAAAGAATTTGTTACTTATCCAACGAGCAGCAAGCCAAAGAAAAAAGAAAAAAAGCTAGTAGTCTCTTAAAAAGGTAGCTACTCTGCGTACATTCAGGTATGCATCAGCCGGTGAGGGAATCATACGATTTGCTCACCGGCTGATGTGTTTTAAAAAGGTTTGTAGGCTATATAAAATAAGGTTCTTATGAAGTAGATGGCTGAAAAATAGGGATATAGGCTATTTTTTATCAATATATATTAACAGGTAATAGCTGCAGTACAGTCAGGAAATAATACATACATATATCAAACTTTTGTACTTCTCCGTATGAATCTCATAAGTTTAGTATACAATATCTCTTCAAAGGGATGTCTTCCCTTACTGATTATCCAGCTATGCAACAAAAAACACTTACTCCCTACATCAACCTGACCGGGGTATTATTCGTAGTGCTTAGCCTATTAGGCAGTATCCCCACAGCATCAGCACAGATTTCTACGCCAGGACCAATTCTCTCTTGTCCCGGCCATAACGAAGACTTTAACAGTATGGTAGCCATGCCCTCGGCCTACCGCGAAAATCTCCAGTCTATTGGCAATGTAAACTCTACTATTACTGTTAATTACAGCGGCTTTACTCCACAGGCGCAACAGGCATTCCAGTACGCGGTAAGTATCTGGCAATCGGTATTGGTCTCTTCAGTTCCTATTCAAATTGATGCAAGCTGGGAGGAATTGGAAACTACTACGCTTGGTTCCGCAGGGGCTACCACCTTATACCGTGATTTTCCGGGAGCCCTTAGACCTGGACTATGGTATCCGGTAGCTTTGGCTGAAAGATTAACCGGCAGGGAGCTAAATGAACCTGGGGAACCAGATATTGTGGCTTCGTTCAACAGCAATGTAAACTGGTATTATGGCATAGATGGACGTACCCCGGCTGGGCAGTATAGCCTGGTAACAGTGGTGCTGCATGAAATAGCTCATGGCCTAGGGTTTTTCTCTTCGTTTGATGTGGCTACCAACCAGGGGCAATGGGGAGAAGAAACTGGCTATGCCTTTGTATACGATTATTTTATTGAAAACACCAGCAATCAGCGGCTTACCAATACCACTCTTTTTCCAAATCCCTCTGCAAGTCTGGCCAGCCAGTTAACCAACAATAATTTATTCTTTGATGTGTCTTCTTCTAACAACCCGGCTACTGCCGATGCATTACCACGCATATATGCGCCAAGGCTTTTTAGCTTAGGCTCCAGTATTTCGCATTTGGACGAGTTCAGGTACCCGGCTGGCAACGAAAATGCCCTTATGACACCTCAGATCGGGAGAGCAGAATCTATTTACTGGCCCGGTGAGCTCACGCTGAGAATGCTTTCTGCCATTGGATGGCGTACCCGTACGCCAGAAGCCGGAGACGAGCCAATAGCCATATTTCCCAATCCCACCAATGGCACCTTAACAGTGGATGGCTTTTTCGAAGAAAACATTACCGGACTTTCCATAAAAGTAACCGATTTGCTAGGTAAAGAGTTACTAACTTCCAGTTTAACCGGAGCCAGACGGTATTTTACGCAGCAGTTTGATATGCGCCAGTTTCCTGCCGGCTTGTATATGGTAAGTATATATACTGGCCAACAGGAGTTTATTCACCGGGTAATGGTCACCCGATAATCTTCCTGTACAATAACCCTATCTGTTTAAGCCAGAGTGGCTTTTCATTACATAGTATGGGTTTGCAGCTAATATTGGTTTTTATCTTGCTGATTCTTGGTAAATTTGCCTCGTAGTATGTGTAGCTAATAACCGGTGCAGATGAATAAATTTATCAAGCTTTGGAACCGTTTTTCCTATATAGGCTTAAATAATACCCACAGTTATTTATCCAACAGGAAAATTATTTTATGTAACCAGCTAGGATTCCTAGTGGTGATCAATACGGTTTTATACGATGTGTTTCTGATTGCTTTTCATATTCATTCCCTCATTTTTCTTCATACACTCTGTATAGGCATCTATTTGTTTGTATTCTGGCTGAATAGAAAAGGGCATTATACCTATGCCAAGTATTTTCTGCTATTTACGGCATGCACGGAAATATTTTACGA
This sequence comes from Rhodocytophaga aerolata, assembly GCF_030503435.1. Classification (GTDB taxonomy): domain Bacteria; phylum Bacteroidota; class Bacteroidia; order Cytophagales; family 172606-1; genus Rhodocytophaga; species Rhodocytophaga aerolata. The sequence continues at coordinate 312,824 of NZ_JAUKPO010000001.1, read as the reverse complement.
CTCTTTGCTGCTGGGGATGGAAGCTGGAATTTACCTTTGTTATTTCCCCCTGGTTTGTGCCGCACTTGTGCTGTTCGACTACCGCGAAATGGACAAATCGCTACTAGTTTTATCCGTTAGCCTGGTGAGTCTCTTTGCACTTCATTTGCCTGTAAAACTTAATTCGTGGATAATTCCGCTTTCCCCTACTAAACTGGATATTCTGTATTCGTATTCGCTGCTTACTTCCTTATTGCTTACTATTCTTTGCTTATACCATTTGATAAAAGCCAATTACTTTGTAGAGAACGAATTAACCTCCACCGTTTTAACAGAAGAGAGCCTCAACAAAGTGTTAACTCATAGGGAAGAAGAGTTAAAGACTAATCTGGAACATTTGTCGAAGCTTACCCGCGAAATAGATGCAGAAAAGGCAAAATTATCAGCCATCGTGGAGAATGCGAATCATTACATTTGGTCGTTAGACAGCGAGTATAAGCTTACGTATTATAATTCCAGATACAAAAAGTTGTTTTATTACCGCTTTGGAGCCGATATAAAAACCGGAGACAATTTCATCAGCTTGTTGCCCCCGAAAATAGCCCGGCAATGGAAAGGCTTTTATGACAGAGCGCTTGCCGGCGATAAATTTTCTGTAGAGCTTCCTGGTGAAAATTTTTACAAAGAAGTATTTTTTAACCCTATTATAGATAAAGATAAGAAAGTAGTGGGGGTAACTACCTTCATGCAAAACATTAACGACCGGAAAGTAGCAGAGATTGAATTAATTGCGGCCAAAGAAATGGCTGAGCAGGCTACCAGAATAAAATCCGACTTTTTATCGAACATGAGCCATGAGATTCGTACCCCTATGAATGCGGTATTAGGGCTTAGTAATCTGCTGCTAGAGCAAAATCCACGGCCCGACCAGGTAGAACTATTGAAAGTACTCCGGTTTTCGTCGGAAAACCTGCTTGCGCTGATTAATGACATACTGGATTTACAAAAGATTGAAGCAGGAAAAATACTTTTTGAAGAGGCCACGTTCAATATCAAAGACCTGCTCCATACCATTATTTATGCATTTACCTTTAACGCAGCAGAAAAAGGCATTAGCATCACCCTGCATACAGACAAGAACATACCAGAGGTGCTTACCGGCGATCCTGTACGCCTGACGCAGGTATTAAATAATTTGTTAAGCAATGCGATAAAATTTACCAATGCTGGCTCTATAAAACTGCACGTAAGCTTAACGGCAAGCCAGGGTACTTCCTGTAATCTTTCTTTCTCTGTAACAGATACCGGCATAGGGATACCGGCTGAAAAGCTGGAGAAGATATTTCTGGCTTTTGAACAGGCTGAGCCAGATACAACCAAAAAATACGGCGGAACCGGACTTGGCCTGGCCATCAGTAAAAAGCTAATAGAATTGCAGAATGGCAAAATATGGGTAAACAGCCTAGAAGGCATAGGCTCTACTTTTGGCTTTTGCTTGCCTTTCCGGACAGACGCAGCCAAGGCGGCATATAACTTATCGGGGCAGGCTTCCATGAAAACTGACCTGGGGCATATCCGCTTGCTGCTGGTAGAAGACAACCAGGTAAATATAATGGTAGCACAAAAGTTTTTGCAGAAATGGAATATTACGGCTGATGTAGCAGAAGACGGCAGGCAAGCCCTAGAAAAGGTGCAGCAAAAAACCTACGACCTAGTGCTGATGGATTTACAAATGCCAGTAATGAATGGCCTGGAGGCTGCCAGTGCCATCCGTCGGTTGTCCGGAGAGTACGAGAAATTATCCATTATTGCCCTCACAGCCGATGTAAGCGCCGACATTAAACAAAAGATCAAAGAAGCTGGAATGAACCATTACCTGGCTAAGCCCTTCCATCCAACAGATTTATATCAGGTAATTGTCTCCTGCACAGTTCCAGTAGCTGACAAGCCGGTAGAAAGTAGTTCTCCAGCAGTGGAGCCTGAAAACAAAGCGAAAGAATTAAATTATCAGCAAATTCAAAAGCTGGCTGAAGGAGATAAACAATTTATGCAGGAGTTGCTGGATGCTTGCCTGAACAATATTTCTGAGTTACAGGGCTCTTATACCTCAAGCATGCATAGCAAAAATGTAGACGGGCTACGGGATAGCATGCATAAATTTAAATCGCTGCTACAGTTACTGGATTTGGCTCAGTTGCATGAACTACTGGAACAAAGTAAACAAGTGCTACAAACCAAGCAGGATAATGGGGAAGTTATTTCGCAATTGATCAAACAAACTGAAGAAGAGTGTTCCTGGGTAAAAACAGAGCTATCCAGATACAAGGCTATTCAAGAGAAGGAAGCAGTAAATCCTCACTAATACACACTAGTGACAAATTATTATAAGCATGATCACCCTTCCTATATCCATACTGTATTTAAAGACAGCTACAGGCTTTCTTGTTTGAAAAGATGATAGAACGAACAATCCTTGTTTGATCACTATATAGATCAACTACATTAAAAAACCTCCTGGCAACTAACCAGGAGGTTTTTTAATTTCTATTCATCTACATTAAAACTTAGGTCCGCCAGCTCCATAGGGGCTGTTTTGTGATTGTGGACCTGAAGGATTGCCGCCAGATTTGCCTTCCTGGGCAGAAAATTTATCTAGCAGTGATTTGGCAACATCCGATACGGAGCCCAACTGGCCGCCAAACTGGTCGAACAGGTTATTGGCTTGTGACGAAATTTTTCTTCTGAAATCTGAGCCGGTAGAGGGTGCCAGTAACATACCTACCGCTACACCAGTAGCTGCGCCAAGCAATAAACCCGATAACGAAATACCAGTATTACTGCTGCTGCTATACTCACTAGTTTCCTCATAATACCCGGTAGAATAAGTCGCCTCACGGTTAATTGAATTTTCAGCCATCGCTGTCAACCGCTTATCTGTTGCATATTCTTCATCCAGGTTTTGTTGCAGCAAGCTGGCTGATTCCTGGTCGCCTAGTTGTTTGGCATAGGCAATGGCTGTACCATAGCAAGCTATTTCATTATGCTCTATTTTCTGAGCTGCGGCAATCAGGCCGGCATCAATTACATCCGACTGGCCTTTTGCTTTAATGATTTTCTCACCTTCGGCAATCAGGCCTAGGGTAGCTTTGGAAGTCTGTCCTTTAGGGCTTTCTCCCAGGCGGTCGAATATCTGCTCGAGCCGGTTTATCTGACCTTCTGTTTCTGCATAGTGCTGCTCAAACGCTTGTTTCAATTCATCGTGGTGGGCAGCGGCTTTCATTTTTTTTAAGCCCAAAAGAATTTGCTTTTCAGCACTATATAGGCTCCTCAGTTCAGTTACATACAGTTTTCTTAATGTTTCAAGTTTCATGATTGTAGGTGGTTTAAGTTTATATTACCTTAAATTTAAGCCTTTCAAAAAGGCCACTATTACAGACGGACATACGCTGCGTATTGTTGTGATAAAAAAAATATTTTAACAGGTAATTAGTGGTTTTATGTATTTAACTAACGGAGGCAAGTATTTTTGCTTATATTTTAGTAGTAGAAAATGAAGATATTTTTGTGCTGGAACCTGTTAAAATTTATCTGTACAGAATAAACTTTTGGCACCGCTAATTTGTATCTAATTAAGAGAGAAGCTACAAAATGAGGATGTTATAAATGTGTAAGTTTGTAATTTATATAGAATTCCTCTTTAATGGATTTTGACCAAATTAAATTTTGGTTTTCACGAATACTCCTTCCTTGTTTTATTCCCATTTAGCTTCTGGCGGATTCGTACAAGTACATAACAGTAGTAGGCGGGAAAACCTAAAGGTGTGTACCAGGTAAAAGTAGAATGATATACCCATGCGACAACTTAAAATATCAACATTAATAACCAACCGCGACAGTGCTACCATTGAGAAATATTTCAATGAGATTTCGAAGGTTGCTATGATTACCCCGGAAGAAGAAGTAGATCTGGCCCGCCGCATCAAGTTAGGCGATCAGGCAGCTCTGGAAAAAATGGTAAAGGCTAATTTGCGATTCGTTGTGTCTGTAGCCAAGCAATACCATCATAGCAAAATACCGCTTAATGATCTGATTAATGAAGGCAACCTGGGTTTAATTAAGGCTGCGAAAATGTTTGATGAAACCAAGGGTTTTAAATTTATCTCCTATGCCGTATGGTGGATTCGTCAGTCTATTATGGATGCGCTGGACCGGCACTCGCGGATTGTAAAGATCCCGGCTAATAAAATTGGCGGCCTGTCTAAAATAAACCATGCTTCCGCATTAATGGAGCAACGTTTTGAAAGAGAACCAACCCTGGAAGAACTGGCTGAATTTATGGGAATAAATGTAGAGGAGATTAAATCAACCAATGTAGCTTCTATTAAACAGTCGTCCTTAGATGCGCCTTTCAGCGACAGTGAAGATGGCTCATTACTCGATGTGCTCGATAATCCGGATGCAGAATCTACAGATGCTGCTCTTAGCGACAAAGAGTCGTTGAGCATAGAACTGGAAAGAATCTTAGCGACCTTACATACGCGTGAAAAAGAAATTATTTGCCGTGTATTCGGCATAGGCTACGAGTATCCGCAATCTATTGAAGATGTATCTGAACGAATTGGCGTTTCCCATGAACGGGTGAGGCAAATAAAAGAAGGTGCATTACGTAAATTAAGGGCACGTGCCGGCCGTCACTTATTGCAGTTCTTTCTTAACTGATCCAATATAAGGCGCTACGGCCTATGAAAAAATTCTATGCTGGTAGCGCCTTTATGTAAGCGTGTGGTGGTAAATTTTACACTATAGTTTCAAATATTGCATTTCAGCTCAATAATTACATAGTTTTCTATACTGTAAGCGGAAGAGAGTAGTTACTACGCTTGAATTTTTATAATTTAGAGCTTCCTTCCAGATTAACCCTATCCGGAAAAGATTTCAACTAACAAAAAATAAAATATCTGAAATACATATACATCTATTACTAACTATGGCAGCTGAATTAATCAATGAATTAAGATCTATCCGGGATAAGGTAAATAACCTGGATTTGAATGATGCAAAAGCGTTGGAATTGGAAGGTCTGATTGATCAGACAATAAATATACTGGGAAAACTAAAAAATCCACGTCACGACTTTTTTGACAGCCGCAGAACCACTGCCTTACGTGATCTGGAATATGATAAAAGCAGACATTTGAAAGGCTATTGGTCAGCTGGAAATAAAGTAGAAAAAATTTCTGAATTCAGCCGCGCCCGTAACGAAGTGAAAACTGTAATCAATCAAATATTGTCTACGTTCGGTAGGTAATACGTAACTTTATAATAAGGCTACCTGAAAAGACCTGTTTTTTGCCGATCATCCGGCTAAAAACAGGTCTTTTTGCCTGGATTAAAACATACAGTTAAAGTCAGGCAGGCGTCACACTCCTTCTGCCTGCTATCAATCATTCATCTCGGATAAACTGCCCAGTAGAAGTATCTTTTCTGGTGATAATGAATTACCTAATTGCTATTTTTTTTGTTTGTGGGTAGCCTGTTCAGCTATACCTGTGCGTAACCTTCATTTTAAGAATGCTTTTGGGCGAAAGCCTGACAGGAATATATATCAAAAAATCTCTTATTAACTGTGTACTAGCATAATGCGGGGAAGCTCTGTAAAAAGATCAGTAGCCTAAAAATATAAATGAAAAGCAGGAATGAACTGGGGACGAGATAGATAAAAAAACAACCAGACATGCATGTAAATACCAACCTTTTCAATGCTGATATAGCTGCGTAAAAAGCTAAAAATGCTTATAAATCAGAAATACTACAACGAATAAAGTGTTTGCAAAAGTAGAAAGTACTTAAAAAAAAATTTAAAAAACCCAACCTATAATAAATCCTTACGTATCAGTCTCTGACCTGGCCAGAATCAGCTTACTGAATCTGCTAGGGATTTACCTAAAACGTATTACCAATTATTTAAAACAAACCTATGAAATTGATGCCTAGAAACTTGCAGAACATCTTCAAGAAAGGTGTATTTGTATTGGCTACAATCACTGTTACTATGTTTTCTGCGTGTGGCTCTAGTGGAGAAAATGCATCAGGTGGTGATACCGGCAGAGATGAAAATGCGACAGGTACCACTTCTGGTACGGATGCTTCAGGAACAGATGCAACTGGAACTACAATGGATACAACTAGCACAGGTACCACTGCAGGAACTACTACGAGTGGAACCACCTCTGGTACTACCACTAGCGGAACTACTTCTGGTACAGGTACTACCAGCGGCAATTAAACATCCCTCATTGACTATTTTATAATAGTGCGTATTCAATTTTTGGTCTGGGGCTCATCTACAATTCAAATTAGCTGAACGACCGGTAAGGATAAAAAAGAGCAGTATCTATTTTAAGCAAAAACAAGTCAATAAAAAAATAAGCTAAAATTTTGAAACCTTACTCTACAGAAATAAGTAAGGGTCTGTTAAAAGTAAACACATATTAATTATTTTAATTATCAACCAAACCACCATTTGTTATGAATTTAGTTATTAGGAAGATTCAAAAAACTGTAATCAAAGGTTTTTTTGCAACTTCAATTATAGGCTTATGTGTTTTCCCTGCATGTAACCCAGGGACAACTGCCAACACAGGAACAGGCACAACTAGCGGTACAGGTACAGGTACAGATGCGGATACAGATACTGGAACGACTTCTGGTACTACCAGTGGAACAACTTCTGGTATGAGTACTAGCGGAACTGGAACCACTTCAGGTACAACTACTAGTGGAACCACTTCAGGTACAGGTACTACTTCTGGTACCACTACTAGCGGAACAGGAACTACCAGCGGAACAACTTCTGGTACCACTACTTCAGGCACTGACATGAGCGACGACGAAAACGACGACATGGATATGCAGCAAGGAACTACTAGTGGAGCAACAACTAGTGGTGCATCTACTTCAGGAACTACTAGCGGAACCACTTCAGGAACTACCAGCGGTGCAACTACCTCAGGTAGCGATGATGCCGACGATGAAGGAACTACCAGTGGAACTACTTCCGGCACAACTTCCGGAACAGGAACTACCAGCGGAACCACTTCTGGTACTACTTCAGGCACAGGAACTACTTCCGGTACTACTACCAGCGGAACAACCTCTGGTACAGGCACCACTTCTGGTACAACTACTTCAGGAACTACTAGTGGAACCACTTCAGGTACTACCGCTGGAACAACTTCTGGTACAACCAGTGGAAGAACTACTTCAGGTACCACTAGCGGAACAACTTCCGGAACAGGTACTACTTCAGGAACTACTAGCGGCACAACCTCCGGTACAGGAACTACTTCCGGTACTACTACTAGCGGTACAACTTCTGGAACAACTACTTCCGGTGGCGGCACTACTTCAGGTACCACTTCTGGCACAGGTACTACCAGTGGCAGATAATTGTTTTAAATACATTACAAGACAACTTGTATAGTGTATAAAGTAAACCGGAAGTAACTTATTACTTCCGGTTTATTGTTAAAACATAAAGTAAATAGTAAACTTCAGGGAGCTTATATTGATAGAGAGCTGGGCAATATCTGTTTACAGATTTAACCAGCTCTTTTTTGCTGGAGTAATTTTACATATACTTGCCCATAGCCAAGCATTTACGTCAGATGGAAGGTAACCATGTTTCTACGAAGACACCCCCTACGATAACTACAGAATCAAAAAATACCCAGGGAGCTCTATTCTTCCTGGAACAACGGTTTAATTCACTCTTCGCCCTGGACTTACGTTCACTGGCACTCATGCGGATCGGCGTAGGTTTAGTTATTATACTTGACCTGATAATCCGGGCTACCAGTTTGGAAGCTCATTACAGCAACACCGGCATATTGCCACTGGAAGTTCTGTTCCGGTACGCCTGGAATCCCAACTATGTATCGGTATATACAATGGCGGGCAGCTGGCAAATCCAGGCACTTATTTTTTTGTTGAATGGCATTTGTGCTTTCTGTCTGATGGTTGGGTACCGTACTCGGTTATTTACCTTTCTCTGCTGGATATGTATACTTTCCTTACATAACCGCAATCCGCTGATTCAGCAAGGAGGCGACGATTTATTACGCCTGCTTCTATTCTGGGGAATGTTTCTTCCATGGGGGTACTATTACTCGTTGGATGCAGCTAAGATTTCAAAAAGTGAGCTTTCTTCTAACAACTATGTATCATTGGCTGGCTTTGCGTACGTGTGCCAGATATTCTATGTATACTTTTTTTCGGCACTGCTTAAATCGTCTCCGGAATGGAATCAGGAATACACCGCTTTGTATTATGCCCTTAACCTGGACCAGCTGGTAACTCCCTTTGGCAAACTGTTGCTAGAATTGGGAGATGGCCTGAAGCTAATGACATTTATGACCTATTATACAGAACTCATCTTGCCATTTTTCTTATTAGTGCCTTTTTTTACCGGGTATTTCCGCCTGGCGTTTGTTATAGGTATGGTGCTGTTTCATATCGGCATTAGCATGACACTGTATGTGGGCCTTTTTCCATTAATCAATATTGTTTCTGTACTAGGCTTACTCCCTACTATGGTACAAAACCGGCTCAACAGCCGCCACGATTATCTGTATGACAGAGCTATCAGTTTTTATAAAAGGCAACGGTCCAAATTTATTACCTGGCAGCAATTACGAACCTACAGTTTAAAAGCAGGGGAAGAGCAGGAAATCTTAAAAAACTATGTCCCCAGTGAAAAATGGCTTACTTCCCTGTTTATCACTTTCTGCATTGGATACACCTTACTCTGGAATATAGGCAACCTTAAACTACCGGTTCCTCCTCTGGACAATGCCAGGTGGGTAGGCCACTTGTTACGTATCGACCAGTTCTGGGGGATGTTTGCCCCAGCCGTGTTTAAAGACGATGGCTGGTTTGTTTTGCTTGGCAAAACAGTGAATGGAAAGCAACTAGATATAACCAATCCGGATGGGCCTGTTACGTTTGAGAAACCTGCCGTAGTAGCCGACTTTTTTAAAGACGACCGCTGGCGAAAATACCATGAGAATATTCTTTTTGTAAACAACAGCCACTACCGGTTGTATTATTGTGCCTACCTCACTAACCAATGGAATGCGCGGCAGACAGATCCAGGCAACCGTATACCCAATTTGCAAATCATCTACATGAAAGAAGTAACCAAACCAGATTATCAGCCATCACCTCCGGTAAAAGAATTGTTATTCGACTGTAATACAGTTTTGCCGGATGTTAAATAAAATTTGTTGAACAGTGAATAGATTGGCTGCCAGAATGTAGAAAATAACTGCAAAGAGTAAAGCCGTTAAGCTACTAAAATACTTTTTAAAATATACCATACCTGCTATTATGTGAATTTGTACGCAATACAATAAAAATATTATCTATTTATCCACATTTGCGTATAATAACTCATTTATCCTTCACGCAGCGTATTTCTGCACTCCCATTTTATGCAAATTGCCTTAGTTCTCGGCCTGTTGATAGTAGCAATCGGCCTTTTTGCTACAGAAAAATTATCTGTAGATGTAGTAACACTATTACTTATTATTGTACTTACCCTTACTCAAATTCTTACGCCGGAAGAGGCTTTCTCAGGCTTTAGCAGCGACTTTATAATTATCCTGGCTTCTGTGTTTATTATTAGTGGCGCTTTGCAGGATACCGGTATACTGGATAACCTGGGGTTGCAGATAAGCCGTGTGAACATTAAAAACCAGAGTGTGCTGCTGGGGATAATTATGGTAGTTACGGGTGCTGTATCTGCTTTTATGAACAATACCACGGTAACTGCCTTATTTCTTGGCCCTATCACAGGGTTATGCCGGAAACTAAAAATCAGCCCTTCGCAAATGTTAATGCCTCTGGCCTTTGCTTCTATTCTGGGTGGCACCTGCACAGTTATTGGTACTTCTACCAATGTGGCCGTAAGTGGCTTTATTAGCAAAGCCGGGATGCAACCAATAGGTTTGTTTGAGCTGCTACCCATGGGAGCCATCTTATTTTTGGTAGGGATTGTATATATGCTTACTGCCGGTAAATTCTTATTACCCAACCACCCCGTAGCTAACCTAGCGGACAAATATGCCGTACGCGACTACCTGACAGAGATTATTATCATGAAAGATTCGCCATTAATCGGGCAGCATGTGTTTGAATCGGACCTGAATAAACTGGACTTTACTATTCTACGGGTTATCCGGCATACGAGCAACTTTATGCCCAGAGCTACCACCGTTATTCAACAGAATGATATATTGCTGGTAGAAGGTAAAATGGATGAACTGATTAAAGTAAAAGAGACGGAAGGAATTGAGATAAAAGCCGACCTGCTGATGGAAGATTTGAGTAACGATAATATTAAACTGGCAGAGGTTATTGTAACACCCCGCTCCAGCCTGATTAACCGTACACCCAAGCAAGCCAACTTCTTTCAAAAGTATGGCCTGAAAATAATGGCTGTGCACCGCAACCGGAGTTATCTGCGCGACAAGCTGGGAGATATCCGGCTGAATATGGGGGATATGCTGCTGGTTCAAGGACCTTCCGACAAAATTGACCATGCCCAGGCATCCGACGATTTTGCCATTTTAGGCCAACTTTCCCCGGTGCTGTATAAAAAACGCCGCGGCTGGATTACGATTGGTATATTTCTACTGGCTATTATATTAAATATAGCAAATGTGGTTCCTTTATCTATCAGCTTTCTGGCAGCAGCTTTACTGGTAGCATTTGTAAACAAACTTACTGCTCTAAGGGCTTATCAGATGGTAGACTGGCGTTTGTTAATTCTGATCGGAGGGATGAGCGCCTTTGGAATTGCCATGGAGAAAACCGGCGCTTCCTCTTTTCTGGCAGAGTATATTGTATTTTTGCTGCAACCTCTGGGGGTTATTTCTATTCTGGCAGGGTTTGTTATTCTTACCGTAGTATTAACCCAGCCCATGTCTAATGCGGCGGCGGCATTGGTGGTACTGCCGGTAGCCATGCAGGTGGCAGAACAACTAAGTTTGAATCCGCGGCCTTTTGCGATTGCCATTATGTTGGGTGCTTCTGTATCCCTGATTACTCCTTTTGAACCATCGTGTATTCTGGTGTATGGGCCAGGAAAATATAAGTTTATGGATTTTTTAAAAACAGGTTCCCTATTAACCATTATTATGATCGTAATTATTGTATGTATGGTGCCTGTTTTCTGGAAGATGTAAGCATACGCCCTGGTCATGTTATCTATAAGTATAGCCGGGCGGGAGCTTATTTATGCGCCCAGTAGATTCGTTACCTAACCATTTCTATACTACTCATATGAAAAAACCAGCAGGAGAGTTAACCGGAAAAGTAGCCCTGGTAACCGGAGCAGGTTCCGGAATTGGTAAAGCTACCGCTATAGTATTTGCCAGGGAAGGAGCAAAAGTAGCCTTACTGGATCGTACGGAAGAGTCGTTAGAAAAAACGGTGGAGGAGATAGAAGCGTTGGGCGGACATACCCTGAAAATCAGTGCAGATATTTCTTTTGTTCCAGACATGGAGCGGGCATTGGCAACCATAGCTGAGCAATGGGGTACGCTAGATATTGTATTTGCGAACGCTGGCATAAATGGCGTATGGGCTCCCCTGGAGGACCTGCAACCAGAAGAATGGGACCGGACAATAAACATTAACTTGCGGGGTACCTTTCTTACTGTGAAATATGCCATTCCACTGCTGAAGAAAAAAGGTGGGGCCATCGTAATTACTGCTTCTGTAAATGGTACCCGTATATTCAGTAATACCGGCGCTACGGCCTATTCTTGCACCAAAGCTGCTCAGCTGGCTTTCGCCAAAATGGCTGCCCTGGAGTTAGCTAAATATAAGATCAGGGTAAACGTCGTATGTCCGGGAGCTATTGATACCAATATTGAAGAAAGTACAGAAGAAAGAAACCTTACTAAGGAAAAAGAACCAGTAGATTTTCCGGAAGGTAAAATACCCTTAACCAATGGCAAACCGGGCCAAAGTGAACAGGTAGCCCAGCTTGTTCTTTTTCTCTCCTCAGCAAAAGCCAGCCATATTACCGGAACTCCAGTCTGGATAGATGGGGCAGAGTCGTTACTTATGGGCTAAGTAGAAAAATACAGAATACAAAGCCGGGTAATTCAGTTGATATCAGTAGGTTAAGTTGGTAACATATGAAAAATTAGAATTTTTAACTAAAATTTATATGGATAATGTTTGATTATAATTAATAATCGGCTTAATTTTTAGGTTCTAACCAAATTTTCATCAACAAACTTAAACCACGTATGAAGTTTACTTACCTATCGCAACTTTCTGCTGCGGCCATTTTTTTATTGTTTAGCGGCGGATGTGCTAAGCAAGAGTTACAAGAACTAACGAATGATTCGCCTGTAAATGAGGCTACTCTGCGTGTAGGCGCTGAGACATCAAAAGTGAAGATCACTCGGGGAAATTACATTATCATTTCCACCAATGCTGCGGGTTTACCAGCCAATCTTTCCCAGCAACTTGCCTCAGCCGGAGGTGCACTCACAAGCTCAATGGATAAAGTAGGCCTGGCAACCGCCTCCTCGGCCAGTCCAGGTTTTGCAGCCAAGGCTGCCAAGATTTCAGGCGTTAAAGCTGTAATTCCGGATTTTTCAGTGCAATGGTACGATCCAAGCAAAGAAAAAAATGTAGTAAGCGAAGCAGTTGGTAATCCACCTGCCAGCGGCGATAATGATCCTTTTTTTGATTTACAGTGGGGGCATGATGCCATTAATGCGCCAGAAGCCTGGAACGCAGGGTACCGTGGAAAAGGAACCAGAGTAGCCATACTGGATGGCGGCTTTGATGTGGATCATCCGGATCTGGCACCCAATATTGACCTGGCCGCCAGTGCCAGTTTTGTTCCAACCGAAAAACTGGAATATGCATTGCCCAACACATTCAGCCATGGTACACACGTAGCCGGCACAGTAGCAGCTGCAGACAATGGCGTAGGTGTAATTGGTGTAGCCCCAGAAGCCACACTGATTTTAGTAAAAGTGTTAGCAGACAGTGGCAGCGGATCATTCTCCTGGCTGCTGAATGGAATTGTTCATGCTACGCTTCAGGGAGCAGATGTAATTAACATGAGTTTGGGCGCCGCTATTCCACGGAATGGCAAATTTCTGGATGACAACGGAACGCCTAACGACCCTACAGACGATTTTATCGTATCCGATACAAAAGCTGTACAAGAGTTAATTGTAGCCATTAGCCGGGTAACTACCTTTGCTTACCAACAAGGAGTAACGCTTATTTCTTCTGCCGGCAATGATGCCAACGATGGAGATAAAGACAAATCTCTGGTGAGTGTACCCTCAGATGCCCCTAATGTTATTTCTATCTCTGCTACAGCGCCTATTGGCTGGTTAACCAGTCCTAATGCAAATCTGGATTATCTGGCATCTTATTCCAACTTTGGGGTATCGGTTATTGACCTTGCTGCCCCAGGTGGGGATTCTTCCTATCCTGGAAATGAGAATTGCACAGTTGCCGGGATAACCCGTCCTTGCTGGGTATTCGATCTGGTGTTCAGTACTGGGAATAATGGGTATTACTGGTCAGCAGGCACCAGTATGGCTTCCCCTCATGCAGCCGGTGTAGCCGCTTTAATCATCGGTAAAAATGGCGGTAGCATGAAACCTTCGCAGGTAGAAACTGTGTTGAGAGCGTCTGCCGATGATTTAGGAAAGCCGGGGAAAGATGCTTACTACGGCCATGGCCGGGTAAATGCCTACCGGGCCGTTGTGAATGCCCAATAAATACCTGACTATCTAAATAAAAACCAGGTCTGCTACTATTCAGGCCTGGTTTTTTCATTACTATAAAGCTTATAATATAGTTTGTTTAAGCTTCTGCCAAAGCAATGATGATCTATTTCATAATGAAGTAAAAATTGCAAAGAGCCGGTTTTATATTTCTACGTGCTCATACCTACTTAGCTTTTCCTGCACTTTGGTTTTGTCTTTCCAGTATTCGCGGCTGTATATTCTGATAAAAGGCCAGTTCTTTTTATTTAATAAAAAAGGTGTGTAGGCGTGTGCATCTTTTGCTGATAGGCTCTGGTGATACAGGTCATCGTCGGTGAGGAGAAGCGACTGGTATTTTTCGTGCTTTTTTTGTGTAAGGTCAGCAAAGGGCAATTCTTTCGCCAGAGACGTATTCCAGGTTACTAATTTATCTTTCAGCAATTGGCTTGCTTCAAAACCTTTGGCAGGTTTAGGAGAAGGTGTATACGCCCCGCCCGATACGGTTAAGGCATATGCTAGATATTCTTTGAGTAATTTAGGCCCCTGATGCAGGGTGTCTTCAGTTTTCAATTGAGGGGGTAAGATGCTACTAATAATATAGATCTGTTCTCTGGCACGGGTGATCGCCACGTTTAGCCGGTTTTCACCGCCTTGCATATTCAAACTGCCAAATTGCATGGCCATTCTGCCTTTAGCATCCGGGGCATAGCCAACAGAAAATACAATAATATCCCGTTCGTCGCCTTGTACATTTTCTATATTCTTGACAAATAAGGAAGAAGGGAAATTTTTGCCGGATTGTAAGGCACGTTCCTCCAGCAGGTCCTGAATCAGGTTTTGCTGCTTGAAGTTAAACGTAACTATTCCTATCTCTTTCTCTGGCCATTGCTGAGTAAGCTGACTAATCAGGTTGACCACTTCTTCTGCTTCTATGCGGTTGGTGTTGTCTTGCCAAATTCCTTCTACCTTCCTGTAGCTGAGGGCGGGCTCTTGCTTATTGATCTGCAAGCGGTCGGGGAGGAGTTGCAGGGTATTTTTATAGAAGTGTTTGTTGGAAAAATCAATCAGCTCTAATGATTTGCTACGATAGTGGCCTTGCAACTGTACTTGAGGAAAATAATGGGCAGCCAGGTCAAGCAGGGAATCTACTTCCAGTTCCGGAGTATCTTCGGTTTCTTCCTCAAACCGCACCCGGTACAAGTCGCTTGGGGGTAATTGTTTCGTATCGCCTGTAATAACTACCTGGCGGGCCCGGTAAATGGCCGGAATACCCCGCTCGGCAAAACACTGGGAAGCTTCGTCGAAAATGACCAGGTCAAAAAGTTCTTCCATCTGAAAAATGGCCGATACCGATTCCGGAGAGGCCATCCAGCAGGGAATAAGCTTAAAAATTTCGTTGGCATAAGCAGTAAATAATTTTCTGATCTGCCAGATATTACGTTTCTTACTGGCCTGGTGCTTCAGGTCGCGGTACGTTACCAGATTGCCCAGGCGGTTGTATTCCATATGGCGGTAGGTTTGTTCTCGGGCTTTCAGCAAGGTAATATCCCGGCCTATCTGCATTTTTTTCAGAATACTTTCCTGAAGTTCCCGCTCCATCTGTTCCAGCTTCAGGGTAGCTACACTGCGCAAAATAGGATACGTGGCTTCTATGTGTTCTATCCAGGCAATGCGGAGGCTGTTCTCCACTAAACTAACCATATCTAAGCCGGCTGTATCGGTGGCAGTAGCAGATATATAGTCCCATAGCTGGTGTGTTACGTCGAGTTCTATGCTATCCATGCTTTCTTTGATGCGGTCTAGTTCTACCAGCGAATCAAAATCTTCCTGCACGGTGCGTGTTAGTTCATCCGCATACTGGTGGTTGGTCAGAAGTTGCTCAACCTGGACATCAAGCAGGTATCTTTTCCAGGAGGTACGGGCCATTTGTATATCCTGTACTAAAGAACTCAGTTCATCTATTTTTTGCGTAAATTGTGTAAACGGTAAGTCTACCAAGTGGGGATACTTTTTCAGGAAAGCCGAAATAGTTAGCAGGTTTTTTAGTTCAATGGCTTTTTTCTGTTGATGAAACCAGGTACGGATGTGTTCTGGCTCATAGGGATTGCTAATGGGACGTACCTCTTTTATATTAACTAACAAATCTTCCATAGCCAAGCGGTTGGCTACTTTCTGGCTAAGTATTTCTATATCATCCTGGCTTAACAATAAGCCGTTAGCTGCCGCTACACTTGCCACCTGGTGTTTATTCTTAGAAAACCACAGCCATAGGTACCAGGTAAAAAATCCGGCTCTTGCCTCACGTGCTTCCAGTAATATATTGCTGAAGTTGGTTAACTCTTCTGTTGGTAAACTTCTCTCAATGCCCACCCCTTGCAAATAACTAAGTAATTTACTTTCTGCCTCTTCCATCCAGGCTAAATTGCATGATTTAGGATGGTTGCAATCCCGTAACCGCTGAAATATTGCCCATTGTTCTTCGGTTTGGGCTACGTGCACAAAATGCCGGAGAGGCTCCACTTCAGGGCTGTATTTTTCTATTTCAGATAATGAAAGCGCTTCACCGGTAATACGCTCTATCCGGTTTTTAACTTCTTGCCCGAAGATAGGAATGGCTTTTATTGTTTTTTTTATCTCTTCCAGATCAGTATAGGTAAACTGGCTGAATGAAACCCTGTTTTTCCAGGGGTACAGGGGTTTTTCCAGCTGCCGGGCATACGCTTCATAATACCGGAGTTTCTGCAGAAAAGCATCCAGAGAAACAAACGGAAAATGCTTATAGGTAGTAGCCAAAGGAATATGGGGGAGTAACGGGTCGCTACTTAGGTAAAGCTCTTTTACAGATAAGCCACAGATAGTATGGTCGAATAGGGCTTTGCGGAATTCATCCAGTTCGGTCGTAAGTTTGTCAATTTTGCGGCATTCCTGTAGAAAAGTACGTTCCAGAAAAATGGCATCCAGGCTGTTGTTTTGTTCTTTATAGGTATCTAGCTTTTCTATCTGGGCTACAATCTGGGTATATAAGGCTTTGCGGTCGTGTTTAAAGTCGTGTACCAGGGCCACAAAATCCTCCATGCCTCCTTCTTTCAGCCGGTCGTATACCACATCCAGGGCTACTCTTTTCTGACAGACAAGCAGAACCTTTTTTCCCCGGGCCATATAGTCGGCGATCAGATTACAAATTAACTGCGACTTTCCTGTACCCGGAGGACCCTGAATAACCAGAGATTTTCCGCTTTTAATTGTCTTGATAGCATTTTCCTGGGAGGCATCCATGGCAAAAGGCGTAAATGTCTGTTCTTCCCGCGTAGCCTGTGAAGTGTCTGGTAGAATGGCTTGTTTATCCAGAAAAAGCTCTTCCAGGCTCTCGACTTCCTCCCGTTGCAATAACAATTCATAATCGGGTACCAGGTAGGAGCCTGCCTGAGGGAAAATGCCCAGTACGGCTTCCGGATAAAGCTTTAATTCACCGGTACGTTCCTTCTCTTCAAATTCCGGTTTAGAGAATCTGGCAAAAGCCTGAAGTTTATCCGTGGTGATGATTTCCTGATTGAAGTTGATTTTCACCGGGCTGTTCTTCAGCAATTCGTATACCTGGGTGCGGAACATGCGGCTTTCTGTATCAAAGTCTTCAAAGCTGGTTTCAATGAATTCATCAGGCAGGCTAATCTGGTTAAAATAAGCATAGGCTAGTAAAAAACTCTTATTCAGCATTACTTCTTCCTCTTCCCGCTGTTGCAGATGCCACTTGTTGTTTTGTACATGCAGACTTACCGGAAAAAATAACAAGGGGCAGCGGATAGGGCTGCCATCGGAAAGTTTGCCCCGGATCATCGGGTAGCCTACATATAAATCGTGTGCGCCTCGTTCGTCTTCAATGAATTGCTCGGTACGGTCTAATTTTTTGAGCTTATTGCTGGCTTCATTTACTTTATCAAAGCGGCTGTCGTGTACATCACACAGGTAGATATTGTTTTTACCGGCAATGAGTTGCTCTATACTATGAAAAGAGGGTTTGCTCGTAAGGAAATCCAGTTCATGAATATCTATAAACTGACCAAGGGGTAGGTTCAGCAGCAGCAATGATTTATTGCTGGAACTCAGGTTGGTCAATCGTTTCAGGTAGTGTTTGAGTACTTGCTGCATGGAAGCTCCAGTTGTAAGCAGCATGATACGGATTTATGCGGACAAACCAAAGACTTGCCTTGTTTAGCAGCCCAACGCCTTCTTCTTTTCTGCAACTTTCTTCAATAAATGTAGTACACCCCTTAAAATGGTTTTGAATTGCATTTGCCTAAGGTAGAATGATATGCATATTATAATTTTATTGATTGAACAGTAACCGAATAAACCTATGAGTTTTATAACACCTGAAAATGCCGCCGAAGTATATGTTACTCAAATGCAGAACAGGCTTCGCGAACTGATTGTCCAGATGGAGGATCATGTCCAGCAGATAGAAGATTTAAGAGCCAAAGAACTTTTTAACAAATCGTCGTTTGTCCTTTCAGGCCTGGTAAACGTATACGATCAATATTTGCATGGGCATTCAACGCCCGGACCAGACCAGAAAACACAAGTGGCTGTTATTTCACCAACTAGTTATAAAAGCTTCCGTATGGAACCATAGAAAAGTTTAAACAAGAATAGTATCAACAAACACCTAAATTATTACCACTATGAAAAGAATTCTTATAATGAGCCTACTGGCAGCAACACTTTGTTACACGTCTGCCTGTAATTCCGGAGAAAAGTCCGCCAATGCAGACCAGAATACCGGCGAAGACCAGGCCATGGTTTCCCCAGGCCAGGAAAATTTGGCAGCCAATGAAGCGCCTACCACCAGTGATCCGAATGCTGGCAGAGAAGCCAATGTAGAAAATTCTGATGCCGCTATGCAGCCCGGAGATGCCAGCAAACCTGCCGGAGATATGACTGCCGAGCAATTTGCCAAAGAAGCCGCCAGTGGAGGGATGATGGAAGTAGCGCTGGGAGAGTTAGCCACTCAAAAAGCACAAGCCCAACAAGTAAAAGATTTTGGCAAACAGATGATGGCAGACCATAAAAAAGCTAATGAAAAACTGAAATCCCTTGCCGCTCAAAAGAAAATAACGTTGCCAGATCAGATGATGGAAAAACATCAGCAACACGTAACTGAACTCTCTAAGTTATCGGGCAGTGAATTTGATACGCACTATATGAGCATGATGGTAGAGGATCATCAGGAAGATGTTAGTAAGTTCAAGCAAGCAGCGAGTAGCTTAAAAGATGCAGAATTGAAAAGTTTTGCCTCTGCTACCTTGCCAACGCTGCAACAACATCTGGAGAAAGCTCAGCAAATCAATAGTTCGCTGGAAGGAGGAACAGCCAGAACAAAAGGCAATTAATAAAATACTGCTTACTAAAAACCAAAAGCCTGACGTGAGAAATCACGTCAGGCTTTTTTAATAGGAAAAACTAATGGAGCAACTATTTGGTAAAAGCGGGTTAAAATATCCATCAGTTAATAACCTTTTTACGAGGGTATAAGTATATACCTATTCCCAAATAGTAATTTCTTTCAAAATTTTTCAGCGTAGTACATTCACTAACAGGTTCTTGAAAGAAGAATTTATACATGCTTACTTAAATTAAATTCAGTAAACTATGATCTGCTTACCACACACACACTTTGCTTTTGATACCTCTTAATACATAAATGTTTACTTAACCCAAATTCTATGGAAAACACAGGCAAACCACAACCCAATAATGCTTCTACTGGCGAAAAAGTAGATGAAAATAGCAAAAAGCGGCAACTGGAGCAATTCCAGGAAGAGCCCAAAGACCAGTATATGACCACTGACCAGGGAGTCAGAATCAGTCATACAGACGACTCACTCAAGGCCGGATTCCGTGGCCCTACCCTCATGGAAGACTTCCACTTTCGTGAAAAAATGACCCACCTGGATCATGAGTCTATTCCCGAACGCGTAGTGCATGCCCGTGGCTCAGGTGCGCACGGGTATTTCCAGGTATACGAGCCCCAGACACACCTAACTAAAGCCCAGTTTCTGCAAGATCCTTCTGTTAAAACACCTGTTTTTGTCCGGTTTTCTACCGTAGTAGGCTCCAGAGGATCGGCTGATACCGTTCGGGATGTACGTGGCTTTGCTACCAAATTTTATACCCAGGAGGGTAATTACGATCTGGTAGGCAATAATATGCCTGTATTCTTTATTCAGGATTCTATTAAATTTCCTGACCTGGTGCATGCAATTAAACCTATGCCTGATAACGAAATGCCTCAGGCTTCTGCCGCCCATGATACCTTCTGGGATTTTGCCTCGCTGATGCCTGAAACCGCTCATATGCTGATGTGGGTACTCTCCGACAGAGCTGTTCCCCGTAGTTTCCGCATGATGGAAGGTTTTGGTGTACATACCTTCCGGCTGGTAAATGCGGAGGGTAAAGGAACATTTGTGAAGTTTCATTGGAAGCCACTGCTCGGTGTCCATTCTTTAGTATGGGACGAAGCCCAGAAACTAGCAGGAAAAGATCCGGACTGGCTCCGCAGAGACTTATGGGAAGCAATTGAGATGGGAGACTATGTAGAATTTGAACTGGGGATACAGGCTATTCCGGAAGAAGATGAACATAGTTTTGCTTTTGACATTCTAGATGCTACTAAACTTATTCCAGAAGAATTAGTACCAGTAAAACGAATAGGCAAAATGACGTTGAACCGCAATCCGGATAACTTTTTTGCAGAGACAGAACAGGTTGCGTTCCATCCTGGCAATGTGGTTCCGGGTATAGATTTTACCAACGATCCTTTGTTGCAAGGCCGCTTATTTTCCTACGTAGATACCCAGATCAACCGGTTTAGCAGTGCAAACTTTACGGAGGTGCCCATTAACCGTCCGGTAGTACCTGTTCACAATCAACATGGAGCCGGATTTATGCGGCAAACAATCAGCAAAGGCAAAGTAAACTACTTCCCCAACTCTTTAGGTGGGGGTTATCCCAAAATGGCCTCCGAGCAAGAAGGCGGCTATGTGCACTATACCGAAAAAGTAGAAGGACATAAGGTACGTGAGCGGAGCAAAAGCTTTAAAGACTATTTCAGCCAGGCAACCTTGTTCTGGAACAGTATGTCGGCAGGAGAGAAAAAACGTATCGTACAGGCCCTCCACTTTGAATTGGGCAAAGTAGATTCCAAAGAGGTACGCATGCGGATGGTAAATGAAATACTTAACAATATTAACCACGAGCTGGCTACCATGGTAGCTGAAGGCATAGGTGTAGAGGCTCCTTCAGGTGCAATAGTAAGCAAGGTAAAGGATGCTGCCGGAAGCATAAAAGATAAGGTTGCTCATTCACTTAGCCCAGGGAAAACAGTAGAAGACTCACCTTCCCTTAGCATAGATCGCAACAACAAATCAAACGCCATTAAAAGCCGTAAAGTAGCAGTTCTGGTAGACAATGGCTTTGCTTTTAAAGAGGTAATGTCCATCAAACAAGCTTTAAAGGCACAGGGTGCACAGGCCACAATCGTTTCTATGTTTAAAGGAAAACTGAAAAGTGCTGATGGAGAAGAACTAGAGGTAGATAAAAGCCATATTACAACGGGGTCTATTATGTACGATGCTGTATTTGTGCCAGGTGGAAAGGAAAGTATAGAGAAGCTAAAAAAACAAGGCGATGCACTGCATTTTATTAATGAGGCTTTTAAGCATGGTAAGCCTATTGGAGCCATTAATGAGGGAGTAGACTTGCTGCTGGCATCCAGTATTTCGCAGCTAGTTACCGTAGCTTCCGATGATCAACAGGGTAAACCATTGACCGCCAAAGGTATAGTTACCTTGCGCAACACCGGAGATTTTACAGCTTTTAATGAGGTTTTCCTAAAAGCTATTGCCCAGCACAGACATATTGTGGAACGTGAGGAAAGAGCAATGATACCCGCCTAAATCTAACTTCAGGCAGAAGCACTATTTGCTTCTGCCCATAAGTTACTTACTGATAGATGATGTAACTAAATTCCCCTTCACTAAGTACTGTAACAGTAAAATTAACTACCTAAAACAATATAAATTATATGAAATTAAAACCTCTCGCAGAACAGGTAATCCTGATTACTGGTGCAACTAGTGGTATCGGACTCACTACGGCACGCATGGCAGCCCGGAAAGGCGCAAAAGTAGTATTAGTAGCCCGTAACAGACAAGCATTAGAAGAACTAACCGATGAACTGAATGCCTCCGGCAACAAAGCTATATTTTCCGAAGTAGATGTATCTGACGAAGCGGCATTGCAACAGGCAGCCACAGCCGCTATTCAACGGTTTGGCCGCATAGATACCTGGGTAAACAATGCCGGTGTATCCATTTATGGCAAAATTACAGAAATATCTATGGAAGACCAGCGCCGGTTGTTTGAAACTAATTTCTGGGGCGTTGTCTTAGGGTCACGTATTGCGGTACAGCACTTAGCTGCCCGTGGCGGAGCTATTATTAACATAGGCAGTGTGCTAAGCGACCGTGCCATCTCTTTGCAAGGAACGTACAGTGCCTCCAAACATGCGGTAAAAGGATTTACCGACGCCTTACGTATGGAGTTAGAACAAGATAATTTACCTATTTCTGTAACACTTATTAAGCCTAGTGCCATCAACACGCCGTATCCACAACATGCCAAAAACTACCAGGAGAAAGAAGCGACCTTGCCGCCGCCAGTGTTTGCGCCTGACCTGGTAGCCGAAGCTATTCTGCATTGTGCGGAAAATAGTGTACGCGACTTTACGGTAGGAGAAGGTAAACTGCTGGGTGCTATGGGGCAGGTGGCTCCCCGGCTTATGGATAAGATGATGGAAAAAGATATGTCGAAGCGCCAGTTTAAAGACGAACCTAAGCCCTCTTCCCAGCCCGATGGCCTTTACCAGACACAGTCGGCTTTACAGGAACGGGGAGAGTATGAAGGCATGGTACTGGAAAATAGTTTGCTGCAAAAAGCCAAGCTTAATCCAGTATTAGCTGGTGTAGCCTTAGTAGGAGGAGGCGTAGCATTAGCAGCATTACTCAGCGGCAAAAAGAAACAAATCCATACAGACGAAACGGAGGATATAGATTTTTGATCAGTGACTCTGGAGAAGTGATTCCTATATAAGTTTAAATCTTTTATTTATGCCACAGTCCAAAGAGAATAAACCACAGGCTAATCCAGATCCGCAGCAAAAATACCAGCAGCCTCCCTTCCCGGAACAAAAACAACCGGTACCGGGAACGGATGAGGCTATGCAGCCCAAAGCTGATCATGGAGAAGAATCATATAAAGGTTCAGGGAAGCTGGCAGGCAAAAAAGCCATTATTACTGGTGGCGATTCTGGGATTGGCCGGGCGGTAGCCATTGCTTTTGCCAGGGAAGGCGCTGATGTGTTAATAGCTTACCTGAATGAAGAGCAGGATGCTAAAACTACCGCCAGTTATGTAGAAGAAGCCGGGCGAAAAGCTGTACTGGTTTCAGGAGATATAAGTGAGGAGCAACATTGCCAGGAAATTATCAGGCGGGCAGTAGAAGAACTGGGAGGAATAGATATTCTGGTGAACAATGCGGCTTTTCAGATGGCCCGGCAATCGTTACAGGAGATTCCTAGCGAGGAGTGGGATTATACGTTCCGCACCAATATTTATTCTATGTTTTACCTGTGTAAAGCAGCAGAGCCACATATGAAACCGGGAAGTGCCATTGTAAATACTACATCTGTTAATGCCTATAAGCCAAACCCTTCTTTATTGGCTTATGCAGCCACCAAAGGAGCTATACAGAATTTTACAGCAAATCTGGCACAAATCCTGGCAGATAAAGGAATTCGCGTAAATTGTGTGGCTCCAGGGCCAGTCTGGACGCCGCTAATCCCGGCTACTATGCCTGCCGAAGAGGTACAGAAGTTTGGTGAGTATACGCCTATGAAGCGGCCCGGTCAACCAGTGGAAATGGCTCCTATTTATGTGTTACTGGCGTCCCAGGATGCTAGCTATATATCCGGAGCTACTATACCTGCTACCGGGGGCACGCCAACTATTTAGTAGCTGCTGACTTAGTAAGCTACGTAGCTCCAGAAAAAGAAAAGGAGTTTCCTACTTGGGAATCAAGCAAAGTAAAAGGCCTGAAATGTGTTTTGCTACCTTTTAGCACACACGTTCCGGCCTTTTTTCGATAAGTCTACTGTCGTTCCATCCAAAAGTGTTGTTTCTTATAAACTAATGCTTTAGCTAGCAGTTACTTTATAAAAGATATTAATTATTGCCTCCCTGTTTTCCATCTTCTATGTATACCAGACAAAAAGCTTTACAAATAGCATTCTACTTAATCTGCCTGCTGGCTTTTAGTTGTTTTTCAGCACAGGCACAATGGAATTTGGAAAAGGAGACAAATGGGATCAAAATTTATACAGCCGAATCTAGCACTTCGCCAGTGAAGTCAGTAAAGGTAGAAGCCGTATTTAAAGGAACTTGCCAGAAAATTATTTCTATTCTCAAAGAAGTGGAAAAGCAACCACAGTGGGTATATGCTACTAAGCAAGCCTACCTTATCCAGGAAATTTCTGCTACAGAACTGCTGTATTATGTGGAAACAGCTTTGCCCTGGCCTGCCAGAAACCGGGATGCTGCTGTTCGCATGACCATTGAGCAAACGCCTGCTGACAAGAAGGTAATCATAACCACTATAGGCGAGCCAGAAGCCATTCCAGCTAAAAGCGGAAAAATCCGGGTACCACAGCTAAAAGGTATTTGGCAGGTGAAAGAAGTAGCAGACGGTAAAATCAACATAGAATATATACTGGATTTAAATCCGGGAGGAAGTTTACCTGCCGGGGTGGTAAATCTTTTTGTGACCAAAGGACCATACGAGACTTTTATAAACCTGGCCAAGCTATTAGATAATTAACAGTACTCAAATGGTTGATCTACAAATCTCTTCCAGTTAGTTAGGCTTTCCTACCAAAATATACCAGGTATAAAAGCTATAACAGGTATAAAAGATAGATAAAACACCCATGCTCTCTGTCGGTAAACCAAAGCAATTACAGCAGGCTGAGCATATGCAAAAAATATAGTGATTTTTAACAGGTAACTTCCTTAAATTTCATGGATTTGGTTCACTGTTTGTGTAGCGGTTACAATATTATTTTCTATTTTTGAGTTAAATAGCTAAATCCACATAGTCCATTTTTCATGATTCTTCAGACAATAAAGCCGCTGAGGCTTGGCATTGTTTTTATTGCCTTTCTTCTGTTAGCCAGTCATACCCCTACTACTGCCCAGACTACACTTGCCTACACGGCCGATGATCAGGCTTACCGCACCGGACTTGAGTTAATGGACCGGGAAAAATACAGTGCGGCCCAAAAAGCCTTTCAGGAATATATTAACCTAGGTAAAAATGACCTTAAGTCCATAGAGGCCAAGTATTATATTGCTATTAGTGCTTTGAACCTGTCCAATGCCGATGCCGAACCGATGATTGAGCGGTTTATTGCCGATTATCCTAACCATCCCAAGGCACTGGTGGCCTATTATGAACTGGGAAATTTTTATTTCAATCAGAAGAAGTACGACAAATCCATTGATTATTTTAAAAAAGTAAATGCCCAGCGGCTCAACAGTGAACAGCAGATTGAAGTAGAGTTTAAGCTAGCCTATGCCCATTTCAGCAAGCAGCAGTTTGCCGAGGCAGGCAAGCTATTTAATACCCTGAAACGGACTCAACACAAATACACATATGCCGCCAGTTATTATGCCGGATATATCGAATTCCGGGATGGCAAGTATGATGAAGCCCTGATAGATCTGCGCAAAGCAACAAACAGCGAAGAATACAAGCCCTTAGTGCCGTATATGATTGCCAATATTTATTACAAGCAGCAGCGGTACGATGAACTGATTGCCTATGTAGAGCAAGTAGGTAAAGACAAAACAATCCGTAGCCGCGAAGATATTTCCTTACTGGCAGGGGAAGCCTACTACCGCAAAGGGAACTATGCCAAAGCAGCCGAGTATTTTGAGCAATATGCCGCTGGCACCCGTACCCGGCCTTCTACTGATGTGGCCTACCGCCTGGCTTTTTCTCAATACAAAACCGGTAATTACCCTAAAGCCATTGATAATTTCAAACCGGTAGCCGCAGCCACCAAAGATACCTTATCTCAATATGCTTCGTACCATTTAGGCTTGTCTTACCTGAAAGGGGAAAATAAGCCTTTTGCCATTACTGCCTTTGATGCAGCCCGGAAAGGAAAATACAGCAAAGAAATAGCTGAAGATGCCGCCTTTTACCATGCCAAAGTAAGTTACGATGCCGGCAACAATTCGGAGGCTATTGTGGCTTTAAAAGAATTTACAAAAACCTATCCTGGCAGCAAACATATTTCGGAAGTAAATGAATTGCTGGGTGAGGCGTATCTGAATTCAAATAACTATGCCGAAGCCATTGCCCACATGGAAAGTATTCAGCGGAAAACGCCGCGCATTAACCGGGCTTACCAACGGCTAACATTTAACAGAGGCGTAGAATTATTCAATAACGAACGTTTCGATGAAGCAGTAGATATGTTTGCCCGTTCGCTGAAAACGCCAGAAGATCCTGATCTGAAAATTGCTGCTTATTTCTGGAGCGGAGAAGCATACTCAGCCGCCAGAAAATTTCCTGAAGCCATTAATCAATATGCCGCCGTTTTCCGCGAACCTAGAGCACCAGCTACGGAGTATCATCTGAAGAGCCGTTACGGTATTGGCTATGCGTATTACAATACCAAAGATTATCACAAAGCCCTGGAACACTTCCGGGAATATGTAAACCGGGCTTCCAGCCAGCCGGCTTATAAACAAAACTATACAGATGCCTTACTGCGCCTGGCAGACAGCTATTATGTAACGAAAAACTACAACGAGGCTGTGCGCTTTTACGACCAGGCTATCGCGCAAAATACAACGGATAAAGATTATGCCTTGTATCAGAAAGGAATTGTGCTTACAGCCCTGAACCGCCCAGATGATGCTAAAAAAGCCTATGACCAGGTAGTATCCCAGCATCCCAAGTCCCGCTATGCCGAAACGGCTTCTTACCAGAAAGCTGATGCTGATTTTGAAAAAGGTTCGTATGAAGCGGCCATTCAAGGGTATTCCAGCCTGATAGAAAAGCAGCCCAATAGCCCGGTATTACCCTATGCCTATTTACGGAGAGCCTTATCGTACAGCAATTTAAAAAATTACGATAAAGCCATAGCCGATTATCAGGTAATTCTCAATCAGTATACAGCGCACAAAACTTCAACCGATGCTTTGCTGGGTTTACAGGAAGCACTGGCGAATGCCGGAAGAGGAGAAGAATTTGGGACCTATCTGGCTAAATACAAAAAAGCCAATCCACAGAACGATGCTGTAGAAAATATTGAATTTGAGGCGGCCAAAACCCTCTATTTTTCAGAAAAATACCAGAAAGCCATCGACAGCTTTAATGCCTATCTGGGCCAGTATCCTGGCAATGTATTAAGCTTTGATGCGAAATATTATATAGCTGAATCATATTTGCGGTTAAATGACTTGAGTAATGCCAGGCAATATTACGGCCAGGTGTTGAGTGAAAGAAAAAGCCAGTTTGTACCCAGAGCCGTTTCCCGGATGGCTGAATTGGAATTGACTGCGAAGAACTATCCACAGGCTGTGAACTTTTACTTGCAATCGCTGGCCAATGCCCGCAACAAGCGGGACCAGTTTTCTGCCTGGACGGGTTTGATGGATGCCTATTTCGGACAAAATAAATACGATTCAGTCGTGTATTTTGCGGATCAGATTGTTAATACTGGCAATGCTACCCTAAGTGCCCAGAATAAAGCCCTGCTGTACCGGGGTAAAGCCGCCTATGCACAAGGGAATTATGACAGGGCCATAGATGAGTTTCTGAAAACCTTAAATTCAGCACAAGATGAAAACGGTGCGGAAGCCCAGTATCTGATGGGAGAGGCTCAATACAAACAGAAGCAGTATAAGCAATCCTTAGAAACAATGTTTCAGCTGAACAAAAATTTTGCAGCCTATGAAAAATGGCGGGGCAAAGGATTTTTACTGATGGCCGATAACTACGCTGCCCTGAATGAAGTGTTCCAGGCGAAAGCTACTTTAAATTCTATTATAGAAAATGCGCCGGATCAGGAACTGGTAGCTGCTGCTAAAGCTAAATTAAAGGAACTAGACTCCAGACCACAGCAAACAGCCACGCCTGATACTTCTGAATTTCTGTTAGATGATGAAACAGAGGAAGATGATTCTGACGAAGATCAGGTAAATAAATAAAGGTAACGTCTGCCAGTAGGTTAGCAGGCTTTATATGCTTTGCCTACCAAACAGGCAGGTATATCGCAAGGTGTACACAAGAAATTTTTAAAAAGAAATAGCCGGGTTTCCCATTAAAATGAATACATTCAAGAAAGTAAGTTTACTTATTGTTGCCCTATCCATAAGTTCTGCTGCTGTTGCGCAGGTTACCCGTGACGACCGCGGTGAAATTGAAGATGCAGAAATTGTTATTGAAAAAAACAAATCTTTAGAACTCCCCGAAGCAAACCGGAACTTTGAAAAAATTACGGCGCCAGTCCGCCAGCCAGATCCGGTGCTGCAAGACTACCAGTACATAGACCGGAACGTACGTTTACCCGACCTAAATCCTAAGTTCCGGGTGTTGCAAATGCCTGTGGAACCTCCCAAAAAACTGACAGGCAATTATATAAAAGCTGGTATAGGCAATTACCTAACTACGTATCTGGATGGCTATTTTAATTCTACCCGTAACTCTGACTATAGCTATGGGTTGCGTGTTAAACACCTGGCCTCTGGCTATGGACCAGTAGATAAACAAAATTCTGGTAGCAGTGAAAATATGATTGGCGTGCATGGACGGTATTTTACCGATGCCCTTACGGCAGGCGCAGCCCTCGAATATACCCGTGAACGGTATAACTATTATGGCTATAACCAGAGTAAAGAAGTAGACCGGGATGATATCAAACAAGTATACAATACCATAGCCATAAAAACCAATTTTGTCAATAGCAATACCAAGTCTCCTCTGGATTACCGGCTGGACGTAAACCTGTTTAATTTAAGTGATGCCTATAGTGCCAAAGAATTTGAGATAGGCGGCCAGTTTAAAGGCAGTTATAAAGTAACCGATAACATCTCTGCGCTGCTCAACACCGATCTGTTTTTTACCCGCCGTACTGATTCGGCAGCTATCACCCGCAATTTTTTTAGGGTAAAACCAGCTGTTCAATACAAAGCAGATGCCCTTACTTTAACTGCCGGGCTGAACCTGGTCTATGAAAATGATACGACTGTTGACCAGTCGAATGTGCATGTTTACCCGGCTTTACAGGGCGAATATGTATTGTTTGAAGCCTTTACGTTGTTTGCCGGATTTGAAGGCGATATGCAGCGGACTACCTTACGCCAGTTTGTCAAAGAAAATCCGTTCCTTGGCCAAAACATTCCGCTGTTCCATACCAATAAATCAAGGGATTTGTATGCAGGTATTAAAGGTGATTTAGGCGGGGGACTGGCTTTTGCTACCCGTGTTGGCTTCGCCAGTTATAAAAACTTATACTTCTTTGTAAATGGTAACCCCGATACCTCCAGGTTCGATATTCAGTACGAGCGCGATTTTACCAATGTATTGAACTTTATAGGAGAGCTTAGCTATACCTATGCGGAAAAATTCAAGCTTAACTTAAAAGCAGATATTGCTAACTATGGCCGGCAGAGTAAGCAGGAAGCCTGGCACCGCCCTTTGCTTACCACCACATTGTTAGGAAGTTATAATTTTAATAATAAACTGTTTTTAAATTCAGAAATCTATTACCTTGGCGGAATTAAAGCGAAAAATTTCGTAAGTAATGAAACCGTTGATTTAGATCCCATTCTGGACCTGAATATCAAGGCCGATTATTTATTCTTTGATAAATTTTCTGCATTTTTGTCTTTCAACAATTTGCTTTCCTCAAAGTACCAGAGGTACTTATACTATCCAAGCAGAGGTTTGAATATACTTGCCGGTTTGACATATACCTTCTAATCATATGGTGGAGAAACATATAAAAAACTTATTATTTGAATATGATTGTGTAGTGATCCCTGAATTTGGCGGGTTCATTGCCAATTATGTGAGTGCCGAAATTCATCCCGTAACTCATACCTTTTTGCCGCCTTCCAAGCACATCGCCTTCAACGAGATGCTGAAGCTTAACGACGGCCTGTTAACCAGTCAGATTGCCAGCAGTGAGAACATGAGCCGGGAAGATGCCTTACAGGTGATCCGTGATTTTATAAACCAGGTAAAAACGGAAATCGGGCAGAAGGATAAATATGTTTTTAATGAAATAGGTACCCTGTATCTCAATCATGAGCAGAAGCTACAGTTTGAGCCAGATACCACTATCAATTATCTGAGTGGCAGCTTTGGGTTACCCAAGCTTGAGTACAAACCCATTGAACGGGTGGCTACCCATAATAAATTTAAAACCAAAGACCGTGCTGCCATGGTACATGATGAAAACTACAGCGACGAAGAAGAGGGAGTTTTTTATCCGGAGCAACCCAGAAGATCGCGTACCAGATTGTTGTTAGCTATTGTTGTTCCCGGGTTGTTGCTGCTTGCCGGTGGTGCCGGGTACTTCTTGTTCTTAGGTGATGGCCGCAATGCCCTTAGTAGTTTCGATCCTTTTCTAGCTTTGAAAACCAATATTGAGGCAGAAAAACCAGCTACTACAGAAGAACCCATAGATGATTCTTTCCTATATGCAGATACTACTTTAGCACAAAGCCAGGAAGCCACTGCACTTACTGAACCCCTTTCTGAAGATGTAACTACTTCGGAACCAGAGGCAACAACAGCTACTGACGTAACAACTGAAGAATGGAGCACAGCATCTGCATCACCAGAGCCTGCTCCTACGGAAGTGAGAGAAATCAGCAAACCTGCAAAAAAAGAAATCGCCGAGAGCCCGGTAATTGTTGAAAAAACTGCTGAAAGCAACGAAAGTGTTGCTACTCCCAGTACACCAGCCCGGTATTATGTTATTATTGGTGGATTCTCTGTAGAAAAGAATGCCTATAAGTTACGTAATCAGCTGGTAGCGAAAGGTAATACTGGAGCAAGAGTTATTATGCCTAAAATGGCTGGTAACTTAATGAAAGTATCTTATACAGATTTTGATACATTTAATGCTGCTGCAGAAAAGGCACAAGAGTTGAAAGCAGAATATGGTAATTCAGTTTGGGTTTTTAAATATTAACAATGCATTTTTTACAGATTACCACAACAGATTCTCTAAGTACAGCTACAGCCGATAACGGCGTGTCACTGTTAGATTTGACATTAAGCGGAGGACTCATGATGATTCCTCTTTTTATTCTTTCTATTGTTGCTGTATACATCTTTATAGAGAGATTATTAATTATCCAGAAAGCATCCAAAACACCCACCGGACTGATGGAACGGGTAAAAAGTTTGGTGCTGAATGGCGATATGGTTAGTGCCCGGCTGCTTTGCAATCAAACAGATACTCCCATTGCCCGCATGCTGGAGAAAGGTATATCCAGAATAGGCAGCCCGCTTAAAAATATAGAGGCTTCTATAGAGAATGTGGGTAAAATAGAGATTTATAACCTGGAAAAAAACTTATCGTTGCTGGCTACTGTAGCCGGTGCTGCTCCGATGGTGGGTTTCTTGGGTACGGTTACCGGGATGATTCAAGCGTTTATTGCCATTGCCCAGGAAGAAGGCACAGTAAGCCCTAAGTTACTCTCCGGAGGTATCTACGAGGCCATGATTACGACAGCTGCCGGTCTAATTGTGGGTATTATTGCGTATCTGGCGTATAATTATCTGGTGGCACGTGTACAAAAACTGATTTTCAGTATGGAGTATTCTTCGGTAGAGTTTATAGACCTGCTTCAGGAACCCGATAAGGTACGGTAATCCATTTGAAAATGTGGGAATATGATAATTTGAAAATTTCTTCGTTAATCTAACACTATCATTTTTTACATTTTCAAATTCTCTAATGTTCAAATTAAGGTATGGCGCTTCAATCAAAAAATAAAGTAGATCCCAGCTTCAGCTTATCCTCCATGACAGACATGGTGTTTCTGTTGCTGATTTTTTTCATGCTCACCTCTTCTTTCGTTACGCCTTCTGGTTTGCCGGTAAGTTTGCCTAGCAGTAAAGCTTCCAATATTGAAATTCAGAAAGTGAGCGTTACGGTTACCAAAGACTTGCAATTTTATGTGAACGACAAAAAAACTACGGAAGCAGGTATAGAAAGTGATTTGCGTCAGGCATTGGCTGGCGGGGAAGAAGGCGCCGTTATTCTGCATGTAGATGAATCAGTTCCGGTAAAGTATGTAACCAAAATCGGAGGAATAGCCACTTCTTTAAAAGCTAAGGTTTCCATAGCAACGAAACCGGAATAGCTTTTGTGGTGTTAAAGAAGGAATAAGCTCATTTACTCATTAATTAGTTTTTATGGCACCAGATAGAAAAGAAGAAAAGCAGAGAAAAACAGCCATGGCCATAAGCGTAGCTTTGCATGCCGGATTACTGCTGCTGTTTTTCTTCATTATGGCCTGGCGTGCTCCCGATCCGCCCCTGCCAGAATATGGCATTGAACTCAACTTTGGTACCGATGAAGCTGGAAGTGGTAACGTACAGTCGCTTGCACCGGCCAATACAAATCCGCCAAATGAGGCTGCCAAACCCAACCCACCTGCTTCACAGCCAGAACCTGTAAAAACTTCTCCAGCCCCTCCGGCAGAAACTTTGCCAGAGGCAGATGTACCAGATGTACCAGATGTAGTACCGGTTGAAACAGAAAGCCCGGTGGTGGTTGAAAAGAAGCCGGAAAAGAAAAAAGAGGAACCTGTTGTAAAAAAAGAGCCAGAGAAAAAACCTGAGCCAGTAATAGCTAAAACAGAACCAGAAGAAAAACCAGAGCCTGAAAAAAAACCTGAAACACCTAAACCCGTCGTTAACAACGATGCGTTAATGACAAAAAGTGACGGGGCAGGTGGAAAAGAAGGTGGTACCAGCGACAAAGTAGCTGGCAACAATAATGGTGATAAAACAGGGAAAGTAGGAGATCAAGGGAATCCGGAAGGAAAGCTGGATGCGAAAGCCTTATATGGTACGCCAGGTGGTGGAGGAGGTGGAACAGGACCAGCCTACAATATACGGGGTTGGGCACCAGATACCCGGCCAAACGTAAATGATGGTTCAGACGAAAGCGGCAAAATTGTATTTCAGGTAAAAATAGATGATGAAGGGAGAATAATCTCTGTTGTGCCTGTAGAAAAAACGGTGAGTCCGGCAGTAGTGGCCTTCTATAAAAGAGAGGTAGAAAAGCTTACTTTCAGCCCAACCGCTGACAATACGGTACCCGCACCTATATCTTCCGGAACTATTACGTTCATCATCCGTTCCAGATAAACATACTTTGTGTAATTTTAACGGCCCTCACTGTTTTACCAACAAGTGAGGGCTTTCGACTTCTGCATCAGACAGATATGCTAACTAAAGCCTTTGGCAGAAATTATAGGCTGGCTACACCACTGGTGCAATTATTGTCGTATATTGTAAAAGGCATGTGCAGAAACAGCAGTTACTGGCCTAACTTAAAACCTACGTATATGAAATTGTTCATTCAATCAGTTCTATTTATTCTCTTCATCCTTGCCGCTATACAAGTAAATGCCCAGCAACAGCCTGCCAATAAAATTCAGCTTTCCGGCTATATTCTGAATAAAGAAGATGCTGCTCCCATACCAGGCGTACACGTTCTGAATAATAAGAGTAAAATAGGTGCTATCAGTGACGATAAAGGATACTTTAGTATTGCTATGAACCAGGCAGATACCATCCTTTTTTCAGCTATTGGCTATGAAACGCATACCCTTATACTGGATGCTTCTACGAATACAATTAATCCCTTGGTTGAAATTAGGTTAAGTCCCAAAACCTATCAGTTACAGGAGGTAGATGTACGGGCAATTCCGACGGAGGAGAGGTTCAAAAAGGATTTTCTGGCATTGGAATTACCTGACCAGCCACAGTTGGGTTTGCCCCAAATAAGAGGTCAAAAGCTGGCAGACGGCATTTATACTATCCCGACAGGAGGTATAGCTATTTCCGGTCCGTTCAGTTTCTTCTATAATAAACTAAGCCGGGAAGCAAAGGAAATCAAAAAAGCAAATAGCCTCTTTAGCGCCGAAGCCCGCAAAAAAGTATACGACTCCAAATTCAATGCACAGCTTGTACAGCGGGTCACTGGGTTAAAAGATAAAGATCTGGAAGAGTTCATGAAGTATTGTAAACTTTCTGAAGCTCAGGTAGTGAATGCACAAAATGAATACGAAATAGTAGTAGCCATCAACGATTGTTATAAAAGCTTCAAAGAAACCCGCAATATGAATTGATAGTTGTATTGAGGCTCTCACCCTTCTTACTTACATATATCTGATGAAGTGTATAGGTTGCTTTATCTGCTATAGCCTCTTTTGCCTTACTTGTACTTATGCCCAGCGGGAAACAACCAAGTGGCTGCTGGGTAACAAAATAACAGTGGATTTCAACCAGAGCCCTCCCCAGGTAACAATTGATCCGCAGGCACCGCAGGTATTCAGCCAGCAACTAGCCTCTATCTGTGATAACGAAGGCAACCTGCTGTTCTATACAGATAGCCAGACGGTATGGAACAAGCAAAACCAGGTAATGGCGAATGGTACCAACATTGGGGGCGAAAGGCTACGAAAGGTAATTATTATTCCAGCGCCAGGTAAAGCAGGAAAGTACTACATTTTTACCCTTGGTTTTATAAATGCTGTGGGCGATTATTTTATTGATCAGCACCTGGTATATGCTTTAGTAGATGTGGAAGCTAACAACGGAGCAGGAGCCGTATTGGAGAAAAATAAAATTCTCTATAAAAATCTTCATGGAAGTTTCACGATATCTGCCAAATGTGCCAATGATATTTATTGGCTGGTAGGCGAGACTAACGAAAGTGTAGTATCAGGTATTGCCACTGACCGCATATATGCTTACCGGATTGATGCTAATGGTGTTTCTGAGTCGCCTATTATCTCATCTCCCATTCGTATGAGTAGTTCTGGTGGTTATAAGTTTTCCCCCACTTCCGATAAATTGGTTTTCAGCTATGAAGGAACTGGCCCATCGGCTACGGTTATTGCCGATTTTGATCAGCTTACCGGAAAAGTTACTAACCTCCGGAGAATTGCTTCATGTTGTGCACATGTAGCCGAATTTTCCAGTAATGGAACAATGCTCTATCTTAGTCAGGATTCTACCTTATTGCAGTTCGACATGCGGAATGGAGACCAAAATGCTATACTAAACTCAAGAAATGTTATCAGCAACAGTGGCTCCTATATTGGTGGATTACAACTGGCTCCCGATGGCAAAATTTATATATCCCGGGCCAATACCAAAGCATTATCTGTCATAGAAAAGCCTGAACAACCAGGAGAGGAATGTATGTATACACCCGGAGGCTTACCTTTGGGTACCGATGCTCCGTATTATTTGCCTTCTTTTGCCTCAAATTTATTGTATAATAGTCCAGTCAACAGGGCTTTAGCAGGTGAGGACAAAATACTTTGTGTCAATGAAAGTATCCGGCTAGGAAATGTTTCTCAAGCCAATACAACATACCGATGGGAGCCTGCCAACTTTCTGACAGATGCTACTAGTGCCAACCCTACTTTTCAATACACAAATCCAACAGATACAGTAGTTGTGCTCACTTACCAGGTTACTGTGAATGATGGAATCTGTCCACGGTCTGATGTGGTACATGTAACGGTGCACCCTTTGCCTAACCCACCTCAAATCATAGGCAATCTGGTGGTATGTCCTGGTACACAAGGTGTGAGTTACCAGGTGGAGAATGCTACTCCAGAAAGTACGTATAAGTGGAATATACAAAGGGGCACTATCCTAGCAGGGCAGGGGACCCAGGGTATTCTGGTAAACTGGGATTCAATCCGCGTAGATGCTTCTATTGAGGTAATAGCTACCAATGCAGCCGGCTGTACCAGCCAGACATTACTTCAGGTACGTGTAACCGAGCGATTAAAGCCAGGTATACCCCAGGGTGCTACGCAACTCTGCTTAAGCAATAAAGATGGGCAAGTATACAACGTGCCTTATACAAATGGCTCCCTATATACCTGGGGAATAAAGGGAGGTGTGCTACTATCCGGGCAGGGTACAGCTCAGGTTACAGTAAACTGGGACAGTGAAGGCATACATCAGCTTTGGCTGCAAGAAGACAACAGGACTGCAAAAGCAAGCTGCTATGGGACATCCGATACATTAACAGTAACTGTAGAGGCCACTCCATTTTCATTGAATTTAAACTTTGTTAGTATCCCTACAGAAAAAAATAATCAGGTGCAGGTGCAAGGGCAAATATCCGGATTTTTTGATTTTACTGATTCTGTTCGTATTTACAGGCGTCAGCAAGGAGCAGTTAACTGGATGAAGGTAGCAAGCATACGACCAACAGATACGCTGTTTACCTATGTAGATGAAGAAATTACCAGCGAAAACAACCCCTATGCCTATAAACTGGCTGGTTTAACTATGTGCAATGAACCTGTTGAGAGTACGATACATCAAACAATCCGTTTATCGGCTACGGTAACAGAAGCCATGAATCAGATCCACCTTTCCTGGAATGCGTATGAAGGATGGGGAAACAGGCTGGCAGTCTACCAGGTATGGCGTCGTGTGGATGAAGAAACAGATTATACAGTATGGGCAACCTTGCCAGCAGATGTGCTAACCTATACATCAGCTGATATAACGGATGGATTTATACACCATTACCGGATAAAAGCCGTTGAACATACTACAGGCTATGAATCATGGTCTACAACAGCTACACTGGAGTTTTTGCACGCCTTAGGTATTCCTAATGTATTTACACCCAATGGAGATGGCACCAATGATACATTTGAAATAAAAAATATACACCTGTACCCGGAAAATGAATTAGTGATTTATAACCGGTGGGGAAGAGAAATATACCGGAAACAGAATTATGAAGGAAACTGGCAGGCAGAAGGCATGCAAAACGGCATATATTTTTATGAATTCTCTACAAAGCAACTTGCCACCTATCGCAAAGGTATGGTGCAAATTCTGCGATAGATCCTAAACAATTTAGAAAGGATACCGCTTACGCTACTATGTACAACTATGTAAAATCTATTCATGTTTTTCTTTTCTTCTTGCTTCTTTGCAGTCAGGGAGCTTGTGCGCAGAAAAGAGCGGAAAAAGGTAAGGCTAACCAGGCAGATAGTATTTACCAGTATAAAGCTTCCCAAAGCCCGGATGGTACCGGTAAATATTATATGGGCCGTGAAATTGCCCAGGTCATGGGCCATCAGGGAGCCAGCTGGCTGGAACGGCCCGGGCGTGAAAAAGAAGAGCGGACAGATGTACTCCTGCAAGCATTGCAACTAAAATCCACAGATGTAGTAGCTGATATTGGGGCAGGCACTGGCTATTTTACTTTCCGCATCAGCCCATTGGTTCCGCAAGGCAAAGTTATGGCCGTAGACATTCAACAGGAAATGATTGACTACCTGAATACAAATAAGGCCAAACAAAAGGCCACAAATGTAGAAGCCGTATTAGGCACAATTCAAGATCCAAACCTTCCGCCTGCTAGTGTAGACCTTGTTTTGTTTGTAGACGCTTACCATGAGTTTTCGCATCCCAGAGAAATGATGCAAGCAATAGCAAAGTCACTAAAGCCTGGTGGCCGGGTAGCTCTGGTAGAATACCGGGCCGAAGATCCGGATGTGCCCATTCGCCCACGCCACAAAATGACTATAGCCCAGGCCGCCAAAGAAATGGAAGCTGTAGGCTTAAAATTAAAAAACACTTCAGATGTATTACCACAACAGCATTTATTATTTTTCGAAAAAGCGACAAACTAACCTACACAACGCCCTTATGGGGATATTTACATGGAACAAGATATAAAACTAGCTGTCTTAATTGATGGCGATAACATTCCTTCAGCTTATATAAAAGAGATGATGGAAGAGATAGCTAAATACGGGAATCCCACAATCAAGCGCATTTATGGCGACTGGACCCGGCCCCATCTGGCTCAATGGAAAAATGTGCTACTGGAAAATGCAATTATCCCTATGCAGCAATACGGATATACCTCCGGGAAGAACGCAACAGATTCCGCTATGATTATAGATGCAATGGATATTTTATATTCCGGCAAAGTAGATGGCTTTTGCTTAGTGTCCAGCGACAGCGATTTTACCAGGCTGGCCACAAGGCTGAGAGAGGCAGGCATGAAAGTTTACGGGTTAGGTGAGAAGAAAACCCCTGAGCCATTTATTGTGGCTTGCGATAAATTTATCTATATAGAAATACTAAGAAACCAGTCCAAAGAAACAGATTCCGCACCCGGTAAACCCAAAACAACTAAAAAGGAAGAAGTAGAACGGATTACACCTAAAGTGATCAAACTCATTGCTTCTACCATAGAGGACCTGGCTGATGAAGATGGCTGGGCATTTCTGGGTGATGTAGGAAGCCTGCTACAGAAAAAGCAACCCAACTTCGATTCCCGTAACTACGGGTTTGAAAAATTAACGCCTTTAATTAATTCTGTCGGCAAGTTTGAAATAGAACAGCGGGAAAATTACAAGGGCAAATATAAACTGATCTATGTCCGGAATAAGCAAGCAGACCGGCTAGTAACTTAACCGGCAACTGGTATTTCTTCTATTTTTCTACAGTAATACTCAACTCCTTTTACACAGATACGTTGAGAAGGGAAGTAGAAAATTAAATACAGAAGAAATATGGCAAATCAATCAACAGCAGGTAACAAACCAGACGCTGTACCGGCACAAAAGCAGGACCAGCAACCAGGT
This sequence comes from Rhodocytophaga aerolata, assembly GCF_030503435.1. Classification (GTDB taxonomy): domain Bacteria; phylum Bacteroidota; class Bacteroidia; order Cytophagales; family 172606-1; genus Rhodocytophaga; species Rhodocytophaga aerolata. The sequence goes on along the minus strand of NZ_JAUKPO010000001.1, from coordinate 274,015 downwards.
ATAGAGCAGCAAATGAGTCCTAAACCGGAAGTAATCCGGCCTAATTATAAAGGTAGCGATAAGTTATTGAATAAGGTAGCACTTATTACCGGAGGCGATAGTGGCATTGGGCGATCAGTGGCTGTGCATTTTGCCCGTGAAGGAGCAGATGTAGTTATTGTGTATAAAGAAGAAAACGAAGATGCCCAGGAAACAAAGGCTATGGTTGAAAAAGAAGGCAGAAGGTGTACCATTATTGCCGGTGACATAGGCCGGGAAGACTTCTGCCAGGAAATAGTACGGCAAACAGTAGCCAGCTTTGGTAAGTTAAATATTGTTGTGAACAACGCAGCTGAGCAGCACCCCAAAGACAATATAGAAGACATTACTACTGAAAATCTGGAAAGCACATTCCGGACGAATATTCTGTCGATGTTTCATATTGTAAAGGCTGCTATGCCTCATCTACAGGCCGGTGACAGCATTATTAATACTACCTCTGTTACGGCTTACCGAGGCAGTGAGCACTTGATAGATTATTCTTCTACCAAAGGAGCGATTAATTCATTTACCCGGTCTTTGTCTAAAAACCTGGCAGAGAAAAATATACGTGTAAATGCTGTAGCCCCAGGTCCCATCTGGACTCCGCTGATTCCGGCTACCTTTACTGCTGAACAAGTAGCAAAGTTCGGACAAGACGTACCCTTAGGGAGGCCAGGGCAGCCGTCCGAAGTAGGGCCAAGTTTTGTGTTCTTAGCTTCAGACGACGCCTCTTACATGACCGGGCAAATACTACATCCGAATGGCGGCGAAATAGTGAATGCGTAGCGCATCATTCAGAATCTTTCGCATAAAAGCATTATAAAACCCGCTAGCTTTCATTTGCTGCGGGTTTTATAATGCTTTATTTTTAGGTAGTAAAATATTTATTGAACCATTCCACAGCCAGAATCACATCTTTCTGGGTAAGGTGATGCCCGGCAGGAATAGACGCGTGTGTTACATCAAATCCGTTAGCAAGCAACAGTTCTTCATATTTTTTTGTGTCAGCTGCCCGGATGGTGGGGTCAGTGGCACCAGAGCTGATAAATACTGGTGTTTGGTGGTTTGTTTTAAATTCTTGTATATGCGAAAGAGGTTTGGTTGGCCGCAATAACATAGCCCCTGCCAGCAGGTCGGGATAAAGCATCAGGCAGGCACCAGCTATATTGGCTCCATTAGAAAATCCTAAAGCAATTACTTTTTGGGCATCAAATTGCTGCTCTACAGCGGTTGATCTTACAAAGTGTACTAATTCATGAGTACGGAATTCTACATCTTTTTCATCAAACACACCCAGTGCCACCCGCCGGAAAAACCTGGGCATCCCATTTTCTAGTACATTGCCCCGCACACTCAGGATATTTACATTTTTTCCAAACAGTTCGGATAGCGGAATCAGATCATTTTCGTTTCCTCCGGTGCCGTGCAGCAGCAGTAGTGTATACCCATCTGGTTTTTCAGCAGCAATAAAACGGTGTTTTAAAGGTAGGTAATCCATGTTAATTTTGTTCATTCGTAGGTTCAGGGTTTATATGCAGAAGTTTACGTTACGTCAGTGGAACCAATGCCTGTTCTATTTCTTTTCTGCGAGGTTCGTATTGTGGTGGTAATTTTAGTTCAGTACCTAGTTTTTCCAAGGGTTCATCGGCCGTAAAACCGGGGTTATCGGTAGCAATTTCAAACAAAACGCCTCCTGGTTCCCGGAAATACAGCGAGTGAAAGTAATTCCGGTCTATTTGCGGGGTAATCTGAAAACCTTTCCTCTCAATAATTTCCCGGAATTTCATTTCAGTAGCATCATCTTTTACCCGGAAGGCAATATGGTGTACCGAACCCACCGCTACTTGCCCTCTGTTTTCTCCCACGGCTTCTACCAGGTCAATAATAGCAGCGCCTTCAATAGCATCGGTGGCAAAACGGTAGCGGTTTACATGCTCAGCTACTAATTTGTATCCAAAAATTTCGGTAAGAACATCAGCTGTTGGTTTAATCGAGCTCAGGGTAAGCGTTACATGATGAAATCCTTTGATGGCCTGCCTATCTGTAATCTGATCGGTGGTATGGCCTATCCGGTTGTCTGGAGTAGACGAAACTACCAGCTCCAGTTTAAGGCCGTCCGGATCAAGAACCGTTAAGTATTCTTCCTCAAACTTTTTAGCAGGTTTGTTGTAAATAATACCCTGCTCTGTAAAGCGGTTAAGCCAGAAATCCAGGCTTCCGGCAGGCACAGAAAAACCTACCTCGGTAGCCTGGCCTGTTCCTCGCCGGCCGCTTGCTGCCCCTTCCCAGGGGAAAAAAGTAAGAATGGTGCCTGGGGTTCCGTAATAATCACCATAATAGAAATGATAGGTATGGGGGTCGTCAAAATTTACTGTTTTCTTAATAAACCGTAGCCCAAGTATGCGGGTATAAAAATCAAGGTTCCTTTGGGCACTGCCGGCAATAGCTGTAACATGGTGTAAGCCAAGTATTCTATTCTCCATAGGTTGGGTAGTTTGAAAAGAGTAGTCTATTCTAGAACTATTTATTATAAATTAATAATTCTGCCGATGAATATACAAGTTTTTTTAACAGCCACAATATATCTTCCTGAGTTTGACGTACTCACTTATAAAATAGAGCTTTGTGAAGTTAAAATAGGTACTTGTTATCGGGTTATTTTGGCGTTGCTAGTGAAACATTTGGCAGGCCAGCAAGTTATTAACCCATTACTGCCAAACATTGGCCATAGCGTAGATAAATTCCGGTGAGCTATATAGAAATAACTCAAAAATGTATAACTTTTGCGCCCGGAAAATACAAAAGGCAGGAAAACAGTTTGCGGTATGAGTAATCAGCATTCAAGCAGGTTTAAACCGTATAGTTAACAAATGATTAGCGCATGAAAATATATACTAAAACAGGAGACCAGGGACAAACTTCGTTATTAGGAGGCACACGGGTGCTGAAATCGCATGACCGGATAGAAGTATATGGCACGGTAGATGAATTAAACTCCTACATTGGCCTGGTCAGAGACCAGGAAGTGAATGCCAGCAGAAGAGAAATTCTGAAAGAGATACAAGACCGCCTGTTTACTATTGGCGCTTCTTTAGCGGCTGATCCGGACAAAACAACGAAAAAACTACCCGACTTACTGGAGGCTGATGTAAAATTGCTGGAAGATGCCATAGACGATATGAGTACCAGCTTACCTGAATTGCGGTATTTTATACTTCCCGGCGGGCACCAGTCCGTTTCATTTTGCCATGTAGCCCGTTGTGTATGCCGCCGGGCGGAGCGGCTGGCAATCAGCCTGCGCCAGCAATCGTTTGTAGCAGAGTTGGTTATTGTCTATCTGAACAGGCTATCAGATTATCTCTTTGTGCTGTGCCGGAAGATGACTCAGGAGTTACAAGCGGAGGAGATTCCCTGGAAACCCAGGGTATAAACCTGACTAATACACCCGTGCCAAGGTTGAACACGAATAATTATTGCTCCTTGCCCGAACAGGGTTAGCTGAATATTTGCTACTTTTACAAAACCTAATTTATATACCTATGATAGATGTTCTGAACATCCAGACCAGCCAGGTAAAGACATCAAAAGTGAGTCAGTGCGATTTTGATAATCTGGTGTTTGGCAAAACTTTTTCTGACCATATGTTTGTAGCCACCTATGCAAACAATACCTGGCAGGATCTTAAAATTGTTCCCTACGGCGATATTACTATCAGCCCGGCCCTATCAGCCTTGCATTACGGACAAGCCATTTTTGAAGGACTAAAAGCCTATAAGAATGAAAAGGGAGAAGTACTTGTATTCCGTCCCATGGAAAACTGGAAGCGGATGAATAAATCTGCCGAGCGTTTGTGCATGCCTACGTTGCCAGAAGAGGTTTTTATGGGTGGACTTACCCAATTACTGGCCTTAGATAAGAACTGGATTCCGGCAAAACCAGGCTATTCTCTCTACATCCGGCCTTATATGTTTGCTGCCGACGAATATATTGGCGTACGTCCGTCTAATACGTATACTTTTATCATTTTTACTTCTCCGGTAGGAGCTTACTACTCTGCTCCGGTAAAAGTACGTGTGGAAACACATTATACCCGTGCAGCTGCCGGAGGAATGGGTTTTGCCAAAGCTGCCGGCAATTATGCTTCCTCTATGTTGCCTGCCCAGCTGGCACACAAAGATGGCTACGACCAACTGCTCTGGACAGATGCTAAAGAACATGCGTATTTTGAAGAGTCTGGCACCATGAATGTGATGTTTGTGATAAATGACACCTTAATAACACCGCCGGCTGCAGATACTATACTGAAAGGGATTACCCGGGATAGTGTGCTGCGATTGGCCAGAGATTGGGGAATGAAAGTAGAAGAACGCCCAGTGGCAGTGAAAGAGGTAATGGATGCTGTTAATAACGGCACCTTGCAGGAAGCTTTTGGAGCTGGCACAGCAGCTACTATTGCCCATATAGCGGTAATTGGGTATGAAGGCAAAGATTATACGCTGCCAGCCGTAACTGAACGGAAGTTCTCGAACAAAGTACTAAAAACCCTGGATGATATAAAAGTTGGCAAAGCTGCAGACCCTCATAACTGGATCTATAAAGTATAATTGACTTACTTAAACAAACAAACAGCCCTCGCAAGTGTTCAAAACTTGCGAGGGCTGTTTGTTTGTTATATGGTTTTTGTTTGGGACTGCTTTCAGGTTATTTTGGCCGGGCAATTTGAAGCTGCAATCCTGGAGATTCTTTTATTCCTACATCTTTCATTACAATCTTTGTGTTGTCTGCACTGTTCCAGGCAATGGTTTTTATCTCCTTAATTACCGGACTGCCATACTTTTCGGTAAAATAGGTAGTAAACTCTCTGTACAAACTATCTACTGCTGCTTTGTCGTCCAGGTACACGTCCAGGCGGAAGCCACTTATCCGCTTTTGTTTATCAAAGTAATAGAATACATCCGTGATCTCATCTTCCTGGTCATCCAGGGCAACAGTAAAACTCACAAAGTTAGTGCTGTCTTCCAGCGGAATGGTGTCTTCTCTGGTAATTACATCTTCTAAGGCATCGCCAAAATTAACACCCCGGATAATGCCCTCTTCGGATTTTATAATTTTCTGAAACTTAGAGCTATAACTGGCAAAAGCTGTTCTGTTTTCAGTAGTGTCAGCAGAAATAGCAACCTCAGTCTGTTCTTCCGGCTTTTGTTCGCTGCAGGCAATGCATAGGTATACTAAGAGCAGACAAATAGGAAATAGTATTTTCATAAAACTGTTTACAAGCTTGCGTACAGGAACGGACAAATGTACTAGATTGATTTGAAATAATATATCAATGAGTTCAAGTTGGCCTTGTATTTTCTTTGACTATTCACGCCGGTGCTTTCCATAGGTATTTGCTGGAGGGGTGAATACACTTAGCAGTTTGCAACAAAAAAATAAATACCCAATATGAATTTTCAGAAAAAAAACTTATCTTTGCGCTCTTAATTCAATTTAGCGGAAACTAATACTATTCACTGAAGATAATGGCTAAAAAAGGAAACAGAATTCAAGTGATTCTGGAATGTACCGAACAGAAAACTACTGACGTACCAGGCATGTCCAGATACATTACTACCAAGAACAGAAAAAACACAACAGCACGTTTGGAATTGAAGAAGTTTAATCCTTACTTAAGAAAAGTTACTGTTCATAAAGAAATTAAATAACTTGTGTGAATAGTCAGCATAGGCTGTGTAAACACTACCAGAATGCTGCTTTTCAGACATTAAACTCTACAAAAAAATGGCAAAGAAAGTAGTTGCAACATTAAAAAAAGAAGGTGGCGGTAAAAATTTCGCTAAAATTATTAAAGCTGTAAAATCAGACAAAACCGGAGCATACACCTTTAAGGAAGAGATGGTTCCTTTGGACCAGGTACAAAGTGCATTGAAATCCAATAGCTAGTGTTATTTTATATACTTATAATAAAAAAGTCCCCTACCAGGGACTTTTTTATTATATTATCACCTTATTCAATAAAACCTTATAACCTGCATCAGCCATGGGCTTATTCGATTTTTTCTCCAAAGAAACAAAGGAGAATAAAGAAAGCAAAGAATCTTTAGACAAAGGACTGGAAAAAACCAAAGACAGTTTCTTTTCCAAGTTAGGGAAAGCCGTCATGGGGAAATCCAAGGTGGACGACGAAGTACTGGATGAACTGGAAGACATACTTATTACCTCTGATGTAGGAGTAGAAACCACTCTGAAAATAATTAAGCGGATTGAAGAACGGGTAAGCCGGGATAAATATACAACTGCTTCAGAACTGGATAAACTGCTGAAAGAAGAAATTACTAAACTATTAGCCGAAAACAATGCCCAGGATATAAAGTCCTTCTTCACCAATACGGCTGCTAAACCCTATGTAATTATGGTAGTGGGCGTAAATGGCGTAGGTAAGACAACTACCATAGGTAAGCTAGCTTCTAAATTCCACCGGGCAGGCAATAAAGTGGTATTAGGCGCAGCTGATACCTTCCGGGCAGCTGCTGTAGACCAGTTAAAATTATGGGCAGAACGGGTAAATGTTCCTATCGTATCGCATGGCATGAATACAGACCCGGCTTCTGTGGCGTACGATGCCGTAAAACAAGGGGTAGATAGTGGAGCAGACATTGTCATTATTGATACAGCCGGCCGTTTGCACACCAAGGTGAACCTGATGAATGAATTATCTAAGATCAAACGGGTTATGCAAAAAGTAATTCCGGATGCACCTCATGAAATATTGCTTGTATTAGATGGCAGTACCGGACAAAATGCATTTATCCAGGCAAAAGAATTTACACGGGCTACCGAAGTAAATGCACTAGCCATTACAAAATTAGATGGTACAGCTAAAGGCGGCGTAGTAATTGGTATATCCGACCAGTTTAAGATACCAGTGAAATACATTGGTGTAGGCGAAAAAGTAGACGATTTGCAGATCTTTAACCGTCAGGCTTTTGTAGATTCTCTGTTTAAGAAGAAGTAAAAATTTAGGCACCTGTTAAGGAGCTAATTTAAAGGAAGAGGTGTTTAACTAACGAATGAAAACCAAAGGATCAAAGAAAAATAAAGTAAATATTGTTACACTAGGTTGTTCCAAGAACCTGGTAGATTCAGAAACAATTTACACGCAGCTGAAAGCTAACAAATTCAATGTTACCCATGAGTCGGCAAAAGATGATGCCAGTATTGTAATCGTTAATACATGTGGTTTTATAGATAATGCCAAGCAAGAGTCTATTGATACTATTTTGCGCTATGCAGATGCCAAAGAAAACGGCCTGATAGATAAGTTATATGTAACCGGCTGTTTATCGCACCGCTATAAAGACGATCTGGAAAAAGAAATACCCACTGTAGATGCGTATTTTGGTACCAATGAATTACCCCGCTTACTGAAAACACTAAAAGCCGATTACAAACATGAATTAATTGGCGAGCGTCTCATAACTACACCTACCCATTACGCTTATCTCAAAATAGCCGAAGGCTGCGACCGGCCTTGTTCATTCTGTGCTATTCCATTGATGCGAGGTAGCCATATTTCTCAGCCTATGGAAGTATTGGTACATCAAGCACAGAATATGGCAAAAAAAGGTACGAAAGAACTGATATTAATAGCTCAGGATCTAACCTATTATGGCCTGGATCTGTATAAAAGAAGAAATCTTTCCGAACTGCTTGCCAGACTTGCCGATGTAGAAGGTATAGAATGGATACGCTTACAATATGCTTATCCGGCAGGTTTCCCCTTGGATGTGCTCGATGTCATGCGGGAACATAGCAACATCTGTAAATACCTGGATATGCCCTTACAACACGGATCTTCAGAACTGTTAAAACTGATGCGCCGGGGGATTACCCGTGAGAAAACAGAAGCGCTGATAGATACTATCCGCGAAAAAGTACCGGGCATTGCTTTGCGGACCACCCTTATCTCCGGACATCCTGGCGAAACAGAAGCCCATTTTGATGAAATGTACAACTTCGTAGAAAAAATGCGCTTCGACCGCCTGGGTATTTTTACCTATTCACATGAAGAGAACACCCATTCACATTCCATGATAGATAGTGTTCCTCAGGAAATAAAGCAGGAACGGGCCGATGCTATAATGGCTTTACAAGAGGGCATTTCTTTTGAACTAAACCAATGTAAAATCGGTAATACATATAAAGTACTATTCGATCGAAAAGAGGGCGGCTACTTTATTGGCCGCACGGAATTTGATTCTCCTGAAGTAGATAACGAAGTACTGTTAGATGCAACACAACACTTTGTCAGGTTAGGCGATTTTACCACTGTAAAAATACTAGAAGCAGAAGAATTTGATCTGTATGCCGAGCCTGTACGCTAAACTACAGCCGGTTTATGAAAAATGTTCTCTCTACGTTTATTATTACTTCTGCTTGTGTAATCGGTAGTTTTCTAGGAATTATTGTATATGAGCTGGTGAGCGATTTTCTGTATTCTGGCACCTGGACCTGGTCTGTACTGACTTCCACTTTTTTCCAGGCTAAAGTAGTAAGCATTCTTACGGCTACCTTACTTGGCGCCATAGGTCAGGAGGTAATAATTCCAATTCAACATAAATTCACCTTCTGGCGCTACATCCGCAGAAGAAGCATGCTTAACTTTTCTCTCATAGCCGGAATAGCCCTGTCGCTGAGCGGCACCCTGGCAATTATCCTGAGCATTTTTATTACAGAAGACATCTCACTAGCCGATTTTTTTGTTAATAACTATATAGTCCGCCCGTTAAGTATTTTACCTGCGGCCTTTGTTTTTGGCGCCTGCTATGGACTTGGCCGTTGGAAAAGTTTCCAGCAAACCTTCAAAGGATATAGTTATTAGCTTTCTAAAAACTCTTGCATAAAATTTTTCTGCTCTTTAAAAGCAACAACGTTGCATTTAAAACCGTAAGTTGAGTATATTTGCAACAATATTGCAAGTTAGTCGAGTGCTTCGCTATTGTTTCTCAGAATTAATGTTTAGGGTAATCTTTAAAAGATATAGGGGATTTTTAACAGTCTTGTTTGCAGGACTAGTAGCCAGTATTGGCGGGTATGCACAAGCTCCGATTTCTACCATAGACTGCCGCTATCATATTCATGGCATTGTATATGACCAGAACCGGAAGCCGGTGTTGGGTGCGGCTATTTATGTAAAAGAACTGGCTAAAGGCAACGTAACTAATGAATTAGGAGACTTTACGATTGATGATCTGTGTATAGGCAGTTATACCTTAATATGCAGCTACGTAGGTTATGAAACTGATACTGCAATAGTTTCTATTGCTGCCGGAAGGTTAGTAGTCGAACAGAACTTTAAATTACAGGAAACAGGCATTGAGTTGGGAGAAGTAATTATTACCGAACAAAAAATTGCTCCGCCGGCCATGCAGCCACAAGTAACGCTGCAAGGAATAGACCTCGACCGGACCAGAGGACTAACCTTAGGTGAGTCATTGAAGGAAATTCCAGGCGTTACAACGATACAAACAGGGCCTTCGATTTCTAAGCCTGTCATTCATGGGCTGCATAGCAACAGGGTGTTAGTGATGAACAATGGCATACGCCAGGAAGGACAGCAGTGGGGGTCGGAGCATGCGCCAGAAATAGATCCTTTTATTGCCAAAAAGATAAATGTAGTAAAAGGGGCAGCAGGTGTACGCTATGGAGCTGATGCGATTGGAGGTGTGGTATTACTGGAACCTGCCTCTTTGCCCTTTGGGGTTGGTTTGTCAGGCGAGGTAAATGCAGTAGCTTCTACAAATAACCGGCAAGGGGTACTTTCAGGTATAGTACAAGGCGGATTTCCTAAGAACGATGCTTTTAGCTGGCGTGTACAAGGCACTGCTAAACGAGCCGGCAATTCCCATGCACCCGGGTACTATTTAAAGAATACAGGGGTAAGTGAGCTGAACTTTTCGTCGGCTGTAGGTTACCGGAAAGAAAAATTCGGAGCAGAGTTCTTTTATAGTCAGTTTAATACAAAGATTGGTATTTTCTCTGGAGCACATATTGGTAACCGGACAGACTTTGAAACAGCGCTTGCCAGCGATGGGCCCTTGCCCGAGCACCGTTCAGGATTTTCTTATACCATTGGCAGGCCGTTTCAGGATATTAATCATTATCTGCTAAAGGGAAATGCCTATTACTTATCAGATAAACTAGGGAAGTTCTCGCTGGCTTTGGGGCATCAGTTTAATTACCGGGCGGAATATGACAGCCATAAGCCTTTGGGGAGTGAGTTTGATGGCCCACAGATGCGTTTTCTGCTTAATACGTATACTACAGATTTTACCTGGGAACATAAGCCTATAAAAGGGCTGCTGAATGGCATGGTTGGAATAAACGGGATGTATCAGCAGAACGATATGCAGGGTCGGTTCCTCATTCCTGATTTTACCGGTAGTAACCTGGGTATATTTTTAGTAGAACGGCTGATTAAGAGCCGGTGGGAACTAGAGGCGGGAGCCCGCTACGATGTTCGTCGGTTAGATGTAGATATGGCAAGGATACGGGAGAAGTCAGATCCGTCCCGTACTTTTAGCCAGGTTTCCGGAACATTAGGCGCTACCTATAAATTCTCACCTAGCCTTTCAACAAAGCTGAACGCGGGCATGGGCTGGCGTCCACCTTCCGTTAATGAATTATACAGCGATGGCATTCACCATGGTGAAGGCAGTTATATCAAAGGGGATTATACTTTACAAGATGAAACAGCTTATAATATCACGGCAAATCTGACGTATACCAGCCCTAAATTTCAGGCGGAGCTAGATGGGTATCATTATTTTTATAATAACTACATTTATCAACAACCGGAGTTTCCTGGCGTACTGACTATCCGTGGATATTTTCCCCTATTTGTTTTCCGGCAAACAGATGCTAATCTAAGTGGAATAGATCTGGCAGCAACGTATGCCTTTTCTCATCATTTTTCTCTTCGTGCAAAATACTCTATAGTTAGGGCCACCAGCCGCACAACCGGTGATCCTCTGCCCTTTATATCCCCAGACAGACTGCAAAGCACCCTACGGTACCATGTTCATCACTGGCTGGGAATGGATAACATTTATATTTCTCTAGGTAATGTATATGTAGCCAAACAATGGAGGTTACTGCCTAATAGTGATTATGCGCCTCCACCAAGTGCCTATATGCTGTTTGATGCGGAAGTAGGCTTTTCAGTGCCAGGGGTTAAAAATATGGATGTTGGGGTTACAGTGAGTAACCTGCTAAATACCAGCTATAGGAATTACCTGAACCGCTTCCGCTACTATGCAGATGAAGTTGGAAGAAATGTCAATTTCAGAATAAAATACAGCTTTTGAGTGAAGAGCAAACGACAAGGGTGATTCTTAGCAAGAAAAATTAGTCTCAATCAATTTTACCTATTAACCAAACCTTCTAAACTATGTTAAAACCACAAAAACTAATTCTTGGATTAACTCTGTTCGCGCTTGTAACAGCCGGCTGTAAAAAGGATGACGATGTAATACCTGAGGATGAGCAAGAGCTAATTACAACTATCCAACTAACGTTAACCAATGTAACTAACTCTACAGAAACAGTTACTGCTACCTGGCGGGATATAGATGGCCCTGGTGGTGCAGACCCAGTCATTACAGGACTTACGTTAAGGCCCAATGTTACCTATACCGGCCGGATCGAATTTCTGGATGAATCCAATGCAAATAGTCCTGAAGATATAACCGAAGAAGTAGAAGAAGAAGGAGCAGACCATGAAATTTTTTATGAGGTCTCTGGGGCTAATCTGACTGTTACTAACAGAAATACTGATGCAAATGGGCTGCCTTTAGGGACAAGTGCTAACTTTGCTAGTGCTGCGGCCAGCACGGGTACCCTAACAGTTATTCTAAAGCATAAGCCAGGAAGTAAAGCAGCCAACGATCCGGTAACCAAAGGAGAAACCGATATTGAGGCTGAGTTGCCGGTGCAAATTCAGTAAAAATAAATACCTGTATTCAGTTAACAGGAGTAGAAGATTCTATTCCTGTTAACTGAATTAATTTTCTATACGATTGGCAGAAGAGGGCTGCCCTTTCCGGATATACACATTAGAGTTTTGTTCTTTTGCATAATACTGAGCCAGTGCCGGAATCCGTGTAAACAATTCTGCAATTTTTCCATTCTGGTCGATAATTACATCGGGCATATCTTTTCTGAAGTTTTCATATATCTCCACTACGTTTACATAATCTTCCAGGTAATTAAAATGCCTCTCTGCCAATGACCATTCCAGGTAGGGGGTGGCCAGTTTGTTATATAAATAGCCTTCCAGGTTATCGCCGGCAACAAGCAATTTTTTGTTTGTTATCTTAGTGTTCTGCGTTTCATTTACGACTAATTTATTCAGGTCTACCCAGCTGAATAAAGAAAAAGCAGTACTAAAGTTGATGAACACCACAGCCAGCAACAAACACATAAAAATCAGGTCGGCTAGTATTTTTTTACGGATGGTTAGTAATAAGTGTGTTCCGAAGAAAACAACCACAGGCACAAATACAATTAATTGATAAGGAGCTACCGAAGGAACTACCAATAAACACAAGCCGGCGGTAATAGCCCACATAAACAAGGCTTGCTGGCACCGGATCTGGTAATGAATAAAACGGGTGTCTCCTCCGAATAGCTGAAAAGCAGAAAGTGCCAGAATCGCTATAAAAGGAGAAGCCAGCAAAAGCATATCCTGGAAAGATACATAGTAGGTTTTATGGAATTCCAGCAGACGCAGAATGGAGTTATAATAAAGATCTTCCAGCCCGTTAATCATGTAGAAAAACAAAGCAGCCAATCCGAGAGTAAATATAAAGCCAAACAGCATTAAAAAGTATTTTCTAGCATTGGTAGCAGCCAGCAGCAGAAAACAAATAAAGGCGTATGCGGCAAACAAAGCCAGAGGAAAGTAAAACAACGTAGCGACACCTATATAAAATCCAATAGAGAACACCTCATCGTTGGACGCTTCATCATTAATGTGGGAAAAAAGTCCATCCAGGGCCAGCAGCAGAAAAGTGATACTCATGAGCATAGGCGACAGGGTGAAAAAATCGAAAAAGAGACCCATGCAGAGTACATACAGCAACAAGGGCAGGTTTGACTTTTCCGGGTACTGCTGATGTTTTTGTAAGGAATGATTAAAATATAATCCTTGTAAGATTACCAGCATCAATGCAAGAATCTGGTAAGAAAGTTGAGATCTTCCAACGAATAGGTCAAGCAGCCAGTAAACAAAGCCGGAAAGGGGACTTACATCGCTCCAGATTTGTTTGTACATCATAAATCCTTCGCCCATCCGCTCGCCAACCAGCATCCATTTTAACTCAGGAACAATTAAGGGAACGCTATTTGTTAGTATAGGTAAATGAATGACTATCAATAGTAAAAATGCAATAATTACTGTGATGAGTTGAGAAATTTTAAAAAAATTAATCAAAGCTGTTGGGTTTAAATAAGAATGTTACTAAATATTATTTATATCGTATAAATACAAATATGCTTCTATCAAAATTATAGCAATATTGAAAATTATTACGAAAAAAGTGTAGATATTTGCAGGGAAAACATGGAAAGTAAGAGACAACAAAAATTTGCACGGTTAATACAGAAAGACCTGAGCGAAATTTTTCAGAGAGATGCGAAAAGTTTGTTTGGAGGAGCTTTTATAACTGTGACGGATGTAAAGGTGAGCCCTGATTTGGGGTTAGCGAAAGTATATTTAAGTTTTATGCTTTCAAAAGACAAAAGCGGATTATTAGATACGATAAAAGAAAAAAGTAAATCAATTCGGCAAATGCTTGCTTCTAAGATAAGGAACCAGGTACGGGTAATTCCCGAACTGGCCTTTTATTTAGACGATACTATTGAACATGCATCTAGAATGGATGCACTTATAGCAAACCTGCACATTCCACCTGCCTCCGAAGAGGATAAAGACAACGGAGTTAACCCATAAACCAACATTATCTGTTGTTGATCCTAACCCCTATGAACCATTCTATTTATTGAGATGGTGTATAATTTTATGTGTGACTGATTATGCGATACGAACCTGTTAAAAAACGCTTAGGCGGTTTTTTTGGAAAATCTTCCTTATTACGAAAAGTTTTTTATAAGTTATTGGATTTGTTGCTTTTGCGTGCCTGGCACATCCACAAAGAGTTAAAGGCATGGGCGAAGGACAAGCTAGACAAACACATACATATTCTGGATGCGGGTGCTGGTTTTGGGCAACATACGTATTTTCTGGCAAATATGAGCCCCAAATGGAGCGTACTAGCTGTAGATGTAAAGCAAGATGATGTGTGTGAATGCAATCATTTCTTTCACCGTACCGAAAAGAATAATGTGCTTTTCAGAACTGAAGACCTTACTAAATTTCAGCAACCCGATACATTTGATTTGATTTTATCGGTAGATGTGATGGAATATATTAAGGAAGATTGTAAAGTGCTGAAAAACTTTTATCATTCATTGAAAGAAGATGGATTGCTGTTGCTTACGGTGCCTTCCGACAAAGGTGGCTCAGACGTGTACAAGCCCGGCGATAAGTCTTTTATTGAAGAGCATATCCGGAATGGATACAGCACCGCTGAAATGAAGCAAAAGCTGAAAAAAGCTGGCTTCAGCAAAGTAGACATCAAATATACGTATGGTACACCTGGGAACCGGTCATGGCGGCTTTCGTTAAAGTATCCGATGCTGATGGTGGGTACTTCCAAGTATATGTTTACTATGTTACCCTTCTACTATTTACTGATATTTCCGGTCTGCTACCTGCTCAACTACCTGGATGTAACCCATGAGCACAAGACGGGTACCAGTATTTTAGTGAAAGCCTATAAATAATTATGAATTATGGATGGTAGAATTGTAACTTTGCAATCCATTGTTTTTTCAGTCAAAATTTGAATCTAGCTCTTTTTATAGCCAGAAGGTACTTCTTCTCCCGCAAGAAGAAGAATTTTATAAATATCATTTCCAACATATCCATGATTGGGGTATGCGTGGGTACCATGGCACTGGTGATTGTATTATCTGTATTTAATGGCTTAGAAGACCTTTTTCGCAGCCTGTATGGAACATTCAACTCGCAGATTCAGGTAAAAGCAGCCGAGGGTAAATTTTTTGAGTTAACTCCGGAACTGCTTAGCTCCATAAACAGTGTAGAAGGTGTAGAATCTGTTGCCGAAGTTATTGAAGATAATGTAGTACTCACGTACCGGGAGGCGCAGAGTATTGTAAAAATGCGTGGTGTCAGCAATAATTTTTTAAAGCAAAATGGTCTGGATTCGGTGATCGTAGCTGGTAAACTTGTGCTACAGGAAGATGGCGTAGATTATGCTATTATGGGCAGTGGCGTACAGTTTATGCTTTCTGTTTCGCTGAAAGATGACTTATATCCCCTGCAAATATGGTATCCAAATAACACCAAGAAGACCATTGATCTTAATTCTCCCAATGCTATATTCCGGAAGCCTATCCGGCCGGGGGCTGTATTTGCCATAGAACAACAATACGATAACAATTATATCTTTGTGCCTCTCTCTTTTGCCCGCGACCTGGTACAAGCAGGGAATAACCGTACCTCTCTGGAGATAAAAACCGCCTCTGGTATCGATATAAGGAAGGTGCAGAATGCACTTAAAACTAAACTAGGTAATCAGTACACGGTTCAAAACCGGGATGAGCAGCATGCAAACCTGTTACGGGCTATTCAATTTGAAAAATTATTCGTCTATATCACGTTTTCCTTCATTCTGGCTATTGCTTCCTTCAATATATTCTTTTCGCTGACGATGCTTGCTTTAGATAAGCAAAAAGACGTTGCCGTACTTTCTGCCATGGGAGCTTCTGCCGGATTTATTAAAAGATTATTTATTACCGAAGGAGCTATTATTGCTTTTACTGGCGCTGCAACAGGTATCGTACTGGGATTTGTTATTTGCTGGCTGCAACAAACTTTCGGCTTTGTCTCTATGGGTATGCAAACATCAGTGGTAGATGCCTATCCGGTACAAATGCGGATAGAAGATTTTGCCAGAGTTGGGCTTACGATTATTGTCATTGTATTTGTCGCTTCCTATTTCCCTGCAGTAAAAGCCTCCAAAAATATAGATGCAAAACTATAAAAAACACCTCATAGGTTTCCAAATTCTATGAGGTGTTTATGGTTAAGTAAATAACAAGTGATTATTCCTTGCTGATATCTTTGAAAATCTGTGGTACAACCCCATATTGAGGCAATTGTCCATTCCACTTCTCTAAAAATTGTTGCTGAATTAGCAGAGGAGTTAAGGTTTGCTGGCGTTTCATGTTAGCATACGCTTCTGCCTCCGCCTGAATTTTTAACGATTCTGCATTGCCTTCCGCCTGGGCTCTTTTAATTTTTGCTTCTGCTTCTGCCTGCTTAATTTTGTTTTCTGCCTGCATAGCTACTTGAATAGCTGTGTTTTTTGCATCAATAGCCGCCTTTAATGAGGCAGGCGGCGTGAGAGATGTGGTTAATTGCTGTAAAATAAAGCCTTGCGACTCCAATTGCTGATTAAGTAATTTTTTAGCCAACGATTCATACTCTTCCCGGTGCGACATTAAAGAGTCAGCCGTATATTTATTCGTAGCAATGCGGTAAGCTTCCAGCGTTGCTGTTTTTAAAAAGCCATCTTCTATTTGTGGTAATTCCTTCCGGTACTGTTTGAAAAGAGCAGGTACTTTCTCAGAATTAACATAATAGTTAATAGCCGGAGCTACCGTAAACTCAGAAGCATCTTTGCTGTTAACCACAAATGGCTCATATTCCTTATGCTGTGTATAGGTAGGGAATTCAAAAATGGAAGCCGTAAACGGATTATAAAACACGGTACCAGTCACTACTACCACATCGTCCACTCCTTTATCATCGCCAAACTGGTTTACCCGTATTCCTACATGGCCTGCATCTATTCTTTCGAAAGCGCAGGAAGTTACACTCAAACATGCCATGGCCGGCAATAGTATACGATAGATTTTTTTCATCTTCTTAAGGAAATTGGTTAATATATGTTTAATGAGGAGAAAACCGGAAAGTAATGCAGTGTTGAAAAAAATATTAATTCTGCATATGTTTTGCGGGATGATTTTGGCAAAAAACCAATAGGTGAAATATTAAAAAACATACCATTAATGCTCAGTGCTTATAGAAGGTAAAATAGCAGGCAGATGAATGAGAGGGGAGAAAATAAAAACACCTCACAAGTTTAAAACCTATGAGGTGATGTATAGAAAGTTAGTGAATACTCTAAAAGGTTACAGCAGCTTCAGAACGGATAATCTTATTAGCCATCAGGTACTCTGCAATTTGTACAGCATTGGTTGCTGCCCCTTTGCGGAGATTATCTGCCACAATCCACATATTTAATGTTTTGGGTTGCGTTTCATCTCTTCTCAGGCGGCCTACAAATACCTCGTCTTTGCCATGTGCTAGCAAAGGCATAGGATATTTAAATGCTTTTACATCATCCTGAACAATTACGCCGGGCGCCTGCTCCAGTAAACTACGCACTTCCGCTAAGTCAAACTCCTGCTCAAATTCTATATTTACTGACTCTGAATGTCCGCCAATTACAGGTATACGTACAGTGGTAGCTGTTACCCGGATGCTGTCGTCTCCCATGATCTTCTTGGTCTCATTAACCATTTTCATTTCTTCTTTTGTATACCCATTATCCAGGAATACATCAATGTGCGGCAATACATTCAGGTCTATCTGGTGAGGATATACTTTAGCGCCTTCTTTTCCATTACGTTCATTCATCAATTGATCTACCGCATTTTTGCCAGTACCAGTTACGGACTGATAAGTAGATACAACAATGCGTTTTACTTTATATTTTTTGTGCAAAGGTGCCAGCGCCACCACCATTTGAATAGTAGAGCAATTGGGGTTGGCTATTACTTTATCTTCAGCCGTTAATACATGTGCATTTACTTCTGGTACTACCAGTTTGTTTGCCGGATTCATGCGCCAGGCAGACGAATTATCTATTACGACTGTGCCTACTTCTGCAAATTTAGGCGCCCATTCCAGGGAGGTAGAGCCGCCGGCAGAGAAAATAGCAATGGCAGGCCGGGCATCTATGGCTTGCTGCATGCTATGCACCGTATATTGTTTACCCTTCCAGCTAACTTTTTTTCCAACAGATTTTTCGCTAGCTACAGGGATTAATTCTGTAACAGGGAAATTCCTTTCTTCTAGCACTTTTAACATTTCGCCGCCTACCAGACCGGTGGCGCCTACAACAGCTACTTTCATAACAAACGTATTTATTGATATAATTTAATTGAAGCTTTTTGCATACAGTGTTACCCGATATTACAAAACACGCAGGTAATTAGTTTGATTTACCTACCATGTAATGATTTATATCTTCTTAACAGTCTGCAAAGTAAAGGAAATTTTATTTTCAATGTATGAAATTCTGTTATTTACTTTGCTTATTCTTTACAATATGCTATTTCAGTTCCTTTGCTCAAGTACAGGAAGATTTTGCAGACGGCGATTTTAGTAATAATCCTATTTGGACGGGAAATACTACTGCCTGGACTGTTGTAAACGGGCAGCTCCGTTCTAATTCAGCTATAGCCAGCTCTTCTTTTTACCTAAGTACTCCTTCCAGCTTGGTGGCTGATACTCAATGGGAAGTATATGTAAAACTGGCATTCAACACGTCGGGTACCAACTATGTAGATATTTTCCTTACGTCTGATAAGGAGGACCTTAAAAGCAATAACAATGGGTACTTTGTACGTATAGGGGGCACTAGAGATGAAATAAGTTTATACAAACGGGTTGCCGGAACAAATACCCTCCTGATTGATGGGGCCGATGGGATAACCAATGTTTCCAGCAGTACCTTGAAGATTAAAGTAACCAGCACGCCAGAATTTACCTGGATATTGGAAAGAGATATTACCGGCACCGGGAATAGTTTTGTTACCGAAGGCACTAAAGCAGATGCCTCTTTTACTACCAGTACTTATTTTGGTATAGTTGTTCAACAGTCTACCTCCAGTTTTCATACTAAACACTTTTTTGATGATATTAAAATAACGCCTATAGACCGGGAGCCTCCCCTGGTTAAAGCTATACATGTATTGGATGCAACGCATGTAGAGGTATTGTTTTCTAAATCTGTCACCGAAGCAACGGCAAAGAATGTAGCTAATTACTTAGCCGATCAGGCTGCCGGAAATCCTGCATCCGTTGCTTTTGCTACGACTGCCAGCGGTACAGATGCGAGTAGGCTGATTCTTACATTTGCCAATGAGTTTATCAGTGAGCTTCCTTATTCCCTCAGCATTCGTCATGTGGAAGATCTTAATAAAAACCAGATGCTGCCGCAAGCATTGCCATTCCAATATAAAGCCCCTTTCACGCCACAATACCGCGATATTGTTATTAATGAACTCATGGCTGATCCAACTCCGGTAGTAGATTTGCCAGAAGCAGAATTTATTGAGCTATACAACTCTACCAGCCAGGAGATTAATTTAAATGGCTATACCCTTACCGATGGAAGCAGTACAGCAAAATTTGGTAATACCTTAATGGCCCCGTATAGTTTTCTGATTGTTTGCAGTACTACTTATGCTAATTTGTTTACACCTTTTGGCAAAGTGGCTGGGCTTAGTAATTTCCCTTCCCTGAATAACAGTGGAGAAACCCTTATGCTGAAGAATCCTGCAGGAAAGCTACTGGATAAAATAACGTATTCCCTTTCTTGGTACAAAGATGCAGTAAAAGACGATGGCGGATGGACACTGGAACAGATTAACCCCCTTGCACCCTGCAACAATTCTTCTAACTGGCAGGCCTCCAGCGATGTAGCCGGTGGCACGCCAGGTAAACAAAATGCTTTATACAGCCCAGTAGTTGACCAGAGTCCACCTGCGTTACAAGCTGTAAAAGTTATTTCTACTACCCAGCTGGAAGTTCAATTTACTGAAACCATGGATAGTGTATTAGTAAAGAATGGAACCTATACAATAGATCCTTCCTTAACTGTTGCTCAGGTGTATGCTGTTGCGCCAGAATATACTTCGGTAAAACTAATTTTATCTGCACCCATAGAAGCTGGTAAACTATATACAATTACTATTTCCGGGTTAGCTGATTGTCCTGGCAACCCCCTTCCGGTAAGTAAGGCTGTGTTCGGTACAGGCAAAACGCCGGGATGTCATCAATTGCTCATAACAGAGATACTGGCAGATGAAAGCCCAAAGGTGGGTTTACCAGAAGCTGAGTTTATAGAAGTTTATAATCCTACCGATCAGTTGCTTTCTCTGGCAGGCGTAACCTTTACCGATGATAATGCTACAGTGAAGCTGACTGAAAAATTGATTTATCCGAAACAATACCTGCTTTTGTGTGCCTCTGCTGCAGTAGAAAAGCTTGCTCCATATGGGAATACGATGAGTGTTTCCTCATTTTCACTTAATAACTCTGGCGAGCAACTGATGCTGCGAAATAGCCTGGGACACGTAATACATGCGGTAAAATACTCGCCAGACTGGTACGTGAGCAAAGAAAAAGCCGATGGCGGATGGTCTCTGGAAATGGTTGATCTGAGCTATGCCTGCGTGGAGTCAGGTAACTGGCTGGCTTCAGATAGTCCGGCCGGAGGCACACCCGGCAAAGCTAATTCTGTACTGGCCAACAAACCTGACCTAAAAGCACCGGAACTACTGAAGGTTTCTGTAGAAAATCCCTTTATTATTACTTTGCTGTTCAACGAAAAATTAGATAGTGCCAATGCCTCCATACCTACTCTATATACCATTGCAGGCCATCCTATACGTGCAGCCAAATGTTTGTCACCGCAATTTACCAAAGTTCAATTAACTCTTGCAGAACCCTTGTTGCCCAAAAAGTTATACAAAGTAACTGGTAATCAGCTACAGGATTGTAGTGGGAATATAGGTGGGAAGTTTATTTCCCAGCCCTTTGCGTTACCCGAACAAGCAGATTCAGCAGATATTATTATAAATGAAGTACTCTTCAATAGCAGAACTGGCGGTGCAGATTTTGTAGAACTATACAACCGGACGGATAAATACATCAATTTAAAAAACTGGCAATTAGCCAATATTAGTAATGACAGCATAGCTAACCTGAAAATAGTTACGGCTGAAGATGATATATTGGCTCCGGACAGTTATAAAGTACTAACTACCAATATGGCCCTACTTAAAGAGCATTATCCCAAGGCCAGATTAGAGAATAGTAGCCTGATGAAATCGATGCCCAGTTTTCCTGATGAGGCAGGAAATGTTATTCTGCTTACTAATCTGCAAAAAATATCAGACAGGTTTGATTATACTGAGAAGATGCACTTCAGCTTACTTGATGATGTTTCCGGGGTTTCTTTAGAGCGAATCAGCCCGGATGCTCCAACCAACAATGTAGCCAGCTGGCATTCGGCTGCCAGTACAGAAGGATATGCCACTCCCGGATACCGCAATTCACAGCTATTAGAAGCCCTTCAAACTAAAAAAGCATTTTCTATTTATCCGCAAGTATTCACTCCTGACGACGATGGGCAGCAGGATTTTACTACATTTTCGTATCTCTTTAATCAGCCTGGCACAATGGCATCTTTATTCATTTACGATGCACAGGGGCGGGAGGTACGCGAATTAGCCAACAATGTACTACTCTCCACAGAAGGATTTTTTAGCTGGGATGGTACAAACCAACGAGGCGAAAAGGTAACCATGGGCAGGTATATAGTGTATCTGACTGTGTTTGATATGCAGGGTAAAAAGCAAGCTTTTAAAGAAACGGTTGTAGTAGGAAGTAAGTTTTAAAAAAATGTTCATACAATATTTGTATATACAAATATTTGTTCTATCTTTGTAATGTTATGAAGATAGAGGAAGAAATATGTCAGCAGAAGTTCCGTAGCGATAATGCCAAAGCGGTGGTGAATATCCTGTTTACAAGTAGTTGGTTAACAAATAAAGTCAATCAGCTTCTAAAGCCTTTTGGAATTTCAGTGGAGCAATACAATGTGCTTCGTATTTTAAAAGGCCAATACCCAAACCCGGCTACGCTAGGTGTGGTGCAGGAGCGGATGCTAGAAAAAATGTCTAATGCCACCAGGCTGGTAGATAAACTGATAACCAAAGGAATGGTAGACCGCAAACAGTGTCCGGCAAATAGGCGGGCGGTAGATATTCGTATTACAGAAAAAGGGTTACACGTGTTAGAAGAAATAGCTCCCCTCATGTTAAATCTAGAAAAGAGTCTGGGCCTTTGTTGTGAAGAAGCGCAACACCTTAATTTTTTGTTGGACAAATTACGGGGATAAATTTTTTTGCTCAATTACATGTATATACATATAATGTTTAAACATCATTTTAAATAACCTTCATATTCTATTCAATTAATTCTAAACAATTCCATTCAATGAAAAAAGTAACTTTCTTATTCGCTTTTGTTATGGCTATGAGCCTGTCCGTAGTTGCCCAGAAAACAAGCTGGCAAATTGACCCTGCTCATTCTAAAATTGGTTTCACTGTCACTCACCTGGTTATTTCAGAAGTAGAAGGCAGCTTCAAGAAAGTAGATGCCAAAATGGTAAGTACCAAGCCAGATTTTACCGACAGCCAGATTGAGTTCAGTGCCGATGTAAACAGCATTGATACAGAAAACGAAGACCGCGACAAACATTTAAAATCTGCTGATTTTTTTGATGCAGCCAACCACGATAAGATCAAATTTGTAAGCAAGACTTTTAAAAAAGTAAGTGGCAATGAGTATAAACTTACCGGCGACCTTACGATAAAAGGTGTAACCAAACCAGTAACCTTAGATGTTGTATACGGCGGTACAGCAAAAGATCCGTACGGAAATACGAAAGCAGGTTTCAAAGTTAATGGTAAAATAAGCCGCAAAGAGTATGGATTAACCTGGAATACCTTAACAGAGGCAGGTGGCGCAGTAGTTGGCGATGAGGTAGAACTAGTTGGTAAAATTCAGTTGCAACAAATTAAATTAGCTAGTAACTAAGCTAATATAAACCAAGAAAGGCATCTACGGATGCCTTTCTTCATAGTTGATTTTTATTTGTTTATTTTCTTTGGTATGTATATGCAAGCCCAGGTAACGTGCCTTCCGGATAATAAGATTATAAATGTTTCGGAGCAGGAATCTGTTTTAGAGGCTACACTCGCCGCTGGCATTCCGCATATGCATGTTTGTGGGGGCAAAGCACAATGCTCTACTTGCCGGATAGAAATTATGGCAGGGCTAGAAAATATCTTTCCCAGAAATGCATGTGAACAAGTTCTGGCTCAAAAACTTCACCTGCCAGATACCATCCGGTTAGCTTGCCAGACCTTTGTTAAGGGGAATGTACTGATGCGCAGACCTATTATAGATGCCATAGACCGTCAGATTGTGCAAACCCAGGTTCTGGCTGAAAATAGTATTGGAGAAGAGAAGAACCTTGCCATTCTGTTCTCTGATATTGTAGCTTACACTCCTTTTGCAGAAGCCGTATCGCCCTATGATACGATACATGTACTCAACCGGTATTTCCGGATGATGGGAGAGGTCATTCAGCAACATCATGGGCAAATCAGTGATTATGTAGGAGATGGGATAATGGCATTATTTGGAGTAAATAAATCTTCGGCGGTGGTAGAAGATGCTGTAAAAGCTGCTTCAGAGATGTTTAAGGTGCTGCCCAAATTAAATGAGTACTTACAGCAAATGTTTAACCGGCAATTCCAGATCAGAATAGGTATCCATTATGGAAAAGTTGTAATTGGCCATGTAGGCATAGATGCGATGAGTAAGCTTGCCGCTGTCGGCGATGCAGTAAACATGGCCAGCCGAATAGAGAACAAAAATAAAGAATTAGGAACCAGCTTTTTAGTTTCTGAAGATGCCTACCAGCAGGTAAGACACTTCGTTCAGCCAGAAAAAGAGTATACTATTGAAATAAAAGGTAAAAGAGGATCTTATAAAGTATATGAAATAAATCCCTTTTCTTATTTGGAGAAGGGTAATCTGCCTATAGCCGCACTTATCAATGAGGCTTCTGTAGAACAATAAGAAAAAAATTTACACTAATAATTGTATATACAAATATTGTTTAAACAAACAAAATTAAATCTTATGAACACATCACAAAATATTTTAAGTTCATTCCAATTAGGCCCCAGTTTGTTAGCTAACAGATTAGTAATGGCGCCAATGACGCGTAACCGTGCCGGAGAAAATAATGTACCTACCGATTTAAATGTAGTATACTATACACAGCGGGCTTCAGCGGGCCTCATTATTACCGAAGCTTCGCAAGTATCGCCCCAAGGAGTGGGGTATGCCAATACGCCAGGTATCCATACCGCCGAACAGATAGCAGGCTGGCGCAAAGTAACTGAATCTGTTCATAAAGAAGGAGGTAAAATTTTTCTGCAACTCTGGCATGTAGGCAGGGTTTCACATTCAAGCTTCCACAACGGTGCGTTACCAGTGGCCCCGTCTGCTCTTAAAATCGAAGGCAAAGTATATACAGCCCAGGGGTTACAGGATTTTGAAACACCTAGAGCTTTGGAAATCCATGAAGTAAAAGAGGTGGTAGAGCAATTCCTGAAAGGGGCAATAAATGCCAAAGAAGCAGGTTTCGATGGGGTAGAAATTCATGGGGCGTTTGGCTACTTGGTAGAGCAATTTCTGGCAGACGGGTCCAACCAACGGACAGATGAATACGGAGGTTCGGTAGAAAACCGCGCACGTTTTGCTTTGGAAGTAGTAGAGGCCGTAGTAGGCGTGTGGGGAGCCGGAAAAGTAGGCATCCGTCTATCTCCAAGCAATTACTTTAACAGCATTCATCATTCTAACCCGGCGGCACAATACGACTACCTAATTAACGAACTCAACAACTATCCACTAGCCTATATTCATCTAATGGAGCCATTAGCCTCTATTGATCACTTGCCACACTATATAGGTGAAGTAGCTGCCCGTTACCGGAATATATACAAAGGTACTATTATATCTAATGGTGGCTACACACAGGAAACCGGAGAGAAAGCTCTGCAAGATGGAGTAGCCGATTTAATAGCCTATGGCAGCTTATTTCTGGCTAATCCTGATCTGCCGCAACGGTTTGAAACCGGAGCTTCATTGAATGTACCTGACAGGACTACATTCTATGGCGGAAATGAAAAAGGATATACCGATTACCCGTTCCTGCAACTACAGGAAGCGTAAGGATAGTGATAAAAAAATGCAATAGAAGCTATCTGGTAGATGCCATTTAGCATATGACCATCGTAAAACCACCTGGATACAGCTAATTGGCTTTTCAGGTGGTTTTTGTTTGCAGCTTATCGCACGGCAAACTCTACCCGGCGGTTTTTAACTTTATTCTCCTCATTCGTATTGGGGGCTAACGGATATAAGCTACCCATTCCTTTTGAGTCGATGCGGGTTTCTTCAATTCCTTTTTCCACCAGATAATCTGCCACTGCTTTAGCCCGGTCCTTGGAGAGTTGTACATTCAGGTAAAAATCTCCTACGTTATCCGTATGGCCGGTAATCGTAATTTTCATTCCAGGGTATTTTTTAAGCGTATTGATCAGCTTATGTAATTCATCATACGATTCAGGCTTCAGTTCACTCATGCTCTGGTCAAAGAAAATATGGTTGAGCACAATGGCTTTTCCTTTCTCCAGGTTATCAAACGTTTCTCTGGATAAGTCTTCGTCATTGGCATCATTTTCGGGAGCGGGAGTTTTGGCTACTGGTTTAGGTATTTCAGCGGGTTTGCTAGCCGGTTTTTCCTTAGGCACTACGCTGGCAACTTGTGTGGGTTTTGCAGGCTCCGTTTTTTTTACCGCAGGTTTGGTAGAAGGTGTTTTTTGAGCTACCGTGGTACTTGGCTTGGGCGTTGTCTGTTTTTTTGCCACAACAGGCACAATTTTCGGCGGGTTACTAAAAATATATTTGGGATTAAACTCCAGTTCGGGGCCATTCTCAAAATTCCAGGAAGCCCGGGCAACGGCAGCACTGGGCTTCATCTGCGAGTATTCAATTTTTAAATCATACAACTGCTCTCCTTTCAACGAAACTTTTCCTGAAAACTTAGTAGCCCGATTTAGCCGCCATTGATCAATCACCAGCTGGTTATTTACCCACACCCGTACACCATCGTCTGCTATAAAGTTAAATACATAGATGCCAGTTTTTGGCGCATAAAATTTTCCTGTCCAGCGCACAGAAAAGTAATCCGGGTCAATCCCTTCTGCCGGGCTCCGGTGGATCAGGTAAAACTCAATTTTCTTATCTACTCTGGTAAATACTTTTTTATTGAAATTCGGGCCATTGTAGTATTCTGCTTTAAATCCATCGCCTTCATGCGAAGTAATGTCTATAGGCGTGCCATTCATAGGGGAGGAAAACATATTTCCCATGAGTTGAGCCGTGGCTACCTGCCAGGTAAGCAACAATACGGCTAGCAAAGTTGTAGTCTTTTTCATGGCGGTTGAAAGGTGGGTATATTACCTTTTACGCCCCTTTTCAACAAAAGGCTAAGTTTTTATGGCAGGATTTCCGGTGTAAATACAGCTGACTTAAAAAAACGGCTAATTATCAAAAATGAGGCATATACTGACCAACAATATATGCCTCTGGATAAGTAAAATTATTCTTCTGGTAAAAGTAACAATTTGCCGGTAGTCGAGCGGCTTTCCAGATCCGTGTGTGCCTGTGAGGCTTGCGATAGCGGATAGGTATGCTCCACACGTAATTTCAACTCCCCGGTAGCTACCCAATTTAATACCTCATTGGCCCGGCTCAATAACTCCTCCCGGTTTAGTACATAATGTCCTAAAGTAGGACGGGTTAAATATAGCGAACCTTTGGAACTCAGCACTAAGGGATCTACCGGAGGAACCGGGCCGCTGGAGGCGCCAAATAATGCCAGGTATCCTCTGGGCTGCAGGCAGTTGAGGCTTTTGTCAAACGTAGTTTTTCCAACAGAGTCGTACACCACGTGTACTCCTTTGCCATCCGTCAGGCGTTTTACTTCTTTCTCAAAATCTTTCTGGGTATAAAGAATTACTTCATCGGCACCTGCTTCCCGGGATAGTTGGGCTTTTTCTTCTGTTGACACCGTTGTAAGCACATAAGCGCCAAGCTTGTGAGCCAGTTGAGTAAGCAATAAGCCTACCCCGCCGGCCCCAGCATGTATGAGCACCCGGTTTCCCTTCTTTATAGAATAAGTGCTGTAACTCAGGTAATGGGCGGTCATCCCTTGCAGCATACAAGCTGCTGCCGATTTATCGTCTACCT
The DNA here is from genome assembly GCF_030503435.1 of Rhodocytophaga aerolata. Classification (GTDB taxonomy): domain Bacteria; phylum Bacteroidota; class Bacteroidia; order Cytophagales; family 172606-1; genus Rhodocytophaga; species Rhodocytophaga aerolata. The sequence continues at coordinate 246,597 of NZ_JAUKPO010000001.1, read as the reverse complement.
GTGCAGGTATGGGCACTAGTTTGGCCGCTGGCACCAGGGCATATTCTCCATAGCTTCCTACATGCATGGCATAGGCAACCCGGTCTCCTTTTTTTATTTCTGTAACACCTTCGCCTATTGCTTCTACCACGCCGGCTGCTTCCGAACCGGGAGTAAAGGGTAAAGCGCCAGGATAACGGCCGGTCCGGTGGTACACGTCAATAAAGTTTACGCCTATGGCTTTTATTCTTACCAGGGCTTCTCCAGCCTTGGGCTGAGGTATTTCTACTTCTGCATACTGTAGTACTTCCGGGCCTCCGTACTGACTAAGTTGAATAACTTTCATAATGGTTTGTTTGGTACGTGGTAAATATAAGGAGATAAACCGGCCTTTGTCAATTTGCGGACATTAAGCATTCCGGTAAGATGCTTTAAAAACATATTTTAAGAATAAATGCAGGCAGCAAAGGCAGCTATTTCGTATGTATCTGTTTGTTAAGTTTTTGTTATGGAAGAATGATAATTTATTAGGAAAAACTTTTGATAGTCTGAATCATTTCAAATATTTGCACTATTAATATATTTTATTGCTTTGTTTTAATAGGCAAAAGCTATATCTTTAAAGAAGCTTTTCTTTTCGAGGAACCACTTTTTTCAGATACAATTTTCGGAATGCACCCAAATTTAGATGAAATACAGTTACTGGAAGAATTGATGAAAGGTAGCGAAACTGCCTTCAAAAAGATTTATCTCAACTATCATGGTAGCCTGTACCGGATGGCACTGAAATTTGTCAAATCCGAAGAACTAGCTAAAGAGATTGTACAGGATGTATTTGTCAAAATCTGGGAAAACCGCAGTCAGATCAATACTAGCCTTTCTTTCTCAGCCTTTCTTTTCAGAATAGCCCATAATCATATATTTAATTTATTAAAACGGGCATCTAAAGAGGCAGCAATCAAAAATGAAATACTGGCAGCTGCCGAAACAGCCAGTAATTATACCGAAAACGAAGTGCTTTCTGCCGAATATGAAACACTGGCCATAGATGCCATTGAACAGTTACCTCCCCAACGAAAACTTATTTTTAAGCTTTGCCGCAACGAAGGTAAAAGCTACGAAGAGGTCTCCTATACGCTGGGTATATCCAAAAGTACGGTCCGCGACCACATGGTGAAGGCCATAAAATTTATAAAAGATTACTTGCAGGCACATACACAAACAACTTTCCTGGTATGCCTGATGGCCTGGTTCCTGTAAGGCATATTAAGTCCACTCTCTTTCCTGGTTGAGGCTTTGCTAGCCGTCCTTAAGCTATCGTATTACTAATTCGAAAAAAAATTTAAGTGGAGCAGACCTGCCTGCTGTTTCAATTGTATATACAGATATAGCGGCTAACTCTGCACCTATTGTGAAAAATAACCTCAGCAAAGAAGAGCTTTTACGGAAATACCTGGCTAACGAATGCAGCCCGGAAGAACTCGAGCTGGTATTTGACTATTTGCAGAGCCCACAAGCCGATGCCCAGCTGCATGCCATGCTTAATGCTGAAATAACAGAAACCATACAAGCTCCTGAAAAAACAGATAATGCCCTAGCCGAAAGCATGTATCCGGCCATAGAGCAGAAGATCCAGCGCAGAGAAACACCGGATCAGGCGAAACGGACTGGCCGGTCCTGGTTTACTTTTCCCTGGCGGATGGCAGCTGTTTTAACCGGAGCAGTGTTGAGTGCTGTAGTCGCCTACTACGCGTTACATAAGAAAAATACTTTTGTTGAACATGCCACTGCCTATGGTCAGACAATGTCCGTTTTGCTGCCCGATAGTTCTCAGGTAACACTAAATGGCAATTCCTCTATCCGGTATGCACAAAACTGGCTGCCTACCGATGACCGGGAAGTATGGCTTACCGGAGAGGCTTTTTTCTCGGTGAAGCATACGCAGGCCCAGCAGAAATTTAGAGTAAATACATCCGATAAGTTTAATGTAGAAGTGTTAGGTACCGAGTTTAATGTATATAACCGGAGTGCCAAAACACGGGTAGTGCTTAATTCAGGAAAAGTAACCCTGAATATGCAGGCATCCGATCAACAAAATCAGATTACTATGCAGCCCGGCGAACTGGTAGAATTTAAAAACAATCCGTCAACCTATGTAAAAAAAGGAGTTAATGCCGAAGTATATTCTTCCTGGATCAACAAAAAACTAATTCTGGAAAACACCAGCTTTCAGGAAATAGCCTTACTGCTGGAAGAAACGTATGGTTTGTCTGTGGTAGTACCTGACCGGTCTTTTTACGAAGAACGGTTTTCGGGTATTGTTCCCTGCGGAAACGCAGATATGTTGTTAAAAGCTCTTTCTCTCTCGTTCAACCTAAACTTTCAAAAGACAGGCAATAAAGTAAAGTTCCAAATAAAATAATTTATTCTTTTTTAACCTTAAAAATGAGCTTGAAAAAAGCTCCCGGAATTTCTATGTCTTCACCTAAACTCCATTTGCTATGATTCGAAAATTAACTCATGGAAGTATGCTATTTTTGGCATCTTGCCTGATTTCGCCAGTCTACAGCCAGACACTTGCCTCTTCGGCAATGTATGTGGCCGACAAAGATTCAGACGAACAAAAGGGCACACAATCCCTTAAAAGTGCTCTTCAGTCGCTGGAAGCTACGTATAAAGTGACTTTTTTCTATAAAACAGGTCTTATTGAAGGCTTGAGCATAGACGCCAGCCGTAGAAAAACCACCCAAAGTTTGGATGAAGATCTGCGGAGTTTGCTAGCTAAACATAACCTGGTACATAAAAAAGCCGGTGAGGCCTTTTATGTAATTATTCCCAGAGAGGAACAGGAAGCTAAAGAAATTAAGAAGGTAGAAACTGGCCTATTACAAAAAAATCAGAATTTTCTTCAGGTTTCGCAGGCTCCTTTGCTAGCGTCTACTTCTCTATCATTGATTTATTCGCAGAAAGCGTTTGCTGTATCAGGCAGAATAACCGATGAAAACGGTGAAGGTTTGCCAGGTGTGAACGTACTGGTAAAAGGCACTACTAATGGTACTACCAGTGCGGCTGATGGAAGCTACTCGCTGAGTGCTCCGGATGGCAATAGTACTTTGGTATTTTCTTATATAGGGTATGTTACCCAGGAAGTGCCAATTAACAACCGTGCTACCCTTAATGTATCCTTAGTTTCTGATGTGCAATCATTGAACGAAGTGGTAGTAGTGGGCTATGGAACGGTAAAAAAATCTGACTTAACTGGTTCTGTTGCTACTATTAAAGCTGATAAACTATTAGAGCGGAACGTAACCAGCGTTGGCCAGGCCTTGCAGGGCCGTATCGCCGGCGTAGATGTAGCTATGAACACAGCGGCGCCAGGTAAATTTCCAAAGGTACGTATCCGGGGTATCAACTCCATTAACTCCAGTGTAGATCCGCTGTATGTAGTAGATGGAGTAGTAGGGGTAAATGCCAATGCCTTAAATCCAAATGATATTGAATCCTTGGAAGTACTGAAAGATGCTTCGGCTACGGCTATTTATGGAGCTAGAGGCGCTAATGGGGTAATTATGATTACCACCAAACGGGGTACCCGCAATAGAAGCTCAGTATCCTATGAAGGCTGGGGTTCGTATGCCGTACCTGCCAGCAGTGTAGACCGCCTGAATGCACAGGAATTTATGCAAGTATACAATACAGCATTTGCTAATGCAGCCAAATACGATCCACAAGGATTTGCCGATGGAAAATATGTGCCGAACAATCCGGCTGATTTCCCGAATTTGTTTGATGCCAATGGTAACCCACTGTATGATACAAACTGGGAAAAAGAGGTATATAAACCGGCCTGGGCACAAAACCATCAGTTGAACTTGCAGGGAGGTGCTGAAAAATCAGCTTATGGCTTATCATTAGGGATGACTGACCAGAATGGTATTATGCTGAATTCTGGCTTGAAACGGTATTCTGGCAGATTTACCTTAGATAGTGATGTAAAGAAATGGTTAACTATGGGAGGTAGTATCTCTATCACCAGGACACGGCAACTAGAAGTAGACGATGCCAATGGTGGATTAAATGTGCCCCGGATGGTGTTCGAAGCAGTTCCTATTCTTCCTATTAAATATCCAAATGGCACCTGGGGTCGGAATAGAGACTGGCCAGGAATGGAAGGAGGGGAAAATCCTGTACGTTTGGCTACAGAGCGCCAGCGTACCAATCATCGTACAGAGACGTTGGGCGATGTGTATGCTTTATTCAAAATTGCTCCTGGCCTGGAATTCCGTTCTACGTTTGGGTATAACCTGATCAACGAGAAAAGAAATTTTTATTCTGGCCGTGACCTGGCTCAGATGTCTGCTGACCAGAAAGGGATTGCTGATATATGGTCACGTCAGCGTACCTATTGGCAAAGTGAAAACTACCTGACCTGGAATAAAGACATTAACGAAAGTCATCGCTTCACCGCTATGGCCGGTTTATCGTGGCAAGAGCAAAATACGGAAGAATATTCTGCCCAGACTCAAAACTTCATTGATGACTTTTTTGGTTATCATAATTTAGGAGTAGGCACAGTACGTTCCGGGATTGGTTCTTATGATGACAGATGGGCTTTAAATTCTTACTTTGCCCGTATTAATTATACATTGAACGATAAATATTTGCTAACATTAACCGGACGTGTAGATGGCTCTTCCAGATTTGGTGCGAATAATAAGTATGCCTTTTTCCCATCTGCAGGGGTAGCCTGGCGTATTTCTGAAGAAAGTTTCTTAAAAGGTAATCCTACCTTAAGTAATCTTAAACTACGGGCTAGTGCCGGAGCTACAGGTAATCAGGAAATTAGCTTGTTCCAGTCATTGCAGTTCTTGGGAACACAAGAAATATTATTGGATGGCAACCGCCAGACAGCCATTTCCAGAACAAGTTTTGGTAACCCCGACCTGAAATGGGAAGTAACTAACCAGTATGATATTGGTTTGGAAATTGGTTTATTCCAGAACCGCGTAGAATTAACCGCTGATGCCTACTACAAACGTACGAACGATTTACTGCTGGCTGCACCCATTCCATGGTCTACCGGATTGAGCAATGTTACCCAGAATATTGGTTCTGTAGAAAACAGAGGATTAGAATTTTCCCTAAACACCTTCAATATTCAAAGCCCGAATTTTAGCTGGAATACCAATATCAACTGGTCTACCTTCCAGAATAAAATCTTGAAACTGGGCGTGAATAATGATGATATCTTTCCTGGTCCATGGTTCTTAGGTCAAACAAATATCTTGCGTGTAGGCTTGCCAATTGGTACCTTCTGGGGGTATAAACGTTTAGGCACCTGGGGCACTGCTGAAGCGGATGAAGCAGCCAAATACGACCGCTTACCTGGTGATTTAAAATGGGCTGACTTAAACAATGATGGTGTAATTGACGGAAAAGATGAAACCACTATTGGCCGCATGTACCCTAAATGGACCATGAACATTGCCAACACCCTGAACTGGAAAGGTTTTGACTTTACCTTCGACATCCGGTTTGTTATGGGGGCAGATATAGTAAATGCTACCAAGCACTCTGTAGAAGACCGCCAGGCAATTGCCAATAGTATGGCTACTGTGTTAAATGCCTGGACCCCTGAAAATCAGAACACGCATATTGCACAGATCAGACACTACAATGCTGGCTACGATACCCACATGGATGACTGGTGGCTGGAAGATGGTTCCTTTATCCGCGGCCAGAACTTTGTATTGGGGTATTCTTTACCAGCTACCCTGATTGAAAGGCTTAAAATGCAACGATTGCGTTTCTATGCGAGTGCCCAGAACCTATTCCTGATCTCTGATTACTCAGGCTACGATCCGGAAGCCGAAACGTTTGGCGGACAGTTAATTCAGAACATTGAATTCTTCCAGTACCCAAAACCGCGGACATTTAACCTTGGTGTAAACGTAACCTTCTAATTTTACCTAAACCCTACGATTATGGTCAATTTAAAATATATAACACTTTGTAGCCTTTTATTTATGGCTACTTCCTGTAAAGACTTTCTGGAAGAAAAGCCAACGAATGCGCTTACTACTGATTCTCCGGTAAGTAGCCCAGATATTGCCCGTGCCTTTGCTAATTCTGCGTATGGCAACATAGGTACCCTAAATAACTCCGGTGGGGGCTGGGGTGGTTCAAATCCTGGATTATTAGAATATATGACTGGTAAGGGAGATGGCAATGCGCAGTCAGAAGCATTTAAGTTTACTGAACTTACCTATGATGCCCGGGCTTTTTATATTGATAACTGGTGGCAGGGCATGTATGCTGGCATAGCTAAATGTAATTTAGCCTTAAGCAAGATCGGTGAATTTAACTCCATTACAGATGTTGAAAAAACCAATATGCTGGCAGAGGTTAGAACGATGCGGGCCTTATATTATTTCTATCTGGTGCGTATGTTTGGCGATGTGCCTAAAATTACCGAATTGGCAACTTCCCTGAATGAAGTTGAAACTCCCCGTTCTCCAGTGAAAGAGATCTATGATGAGATTATTATCCCTGACCTGCTGGAGGCTGAGAAGTCTACCTTACCCTGGCGCGACGAAACCGGTAAAGTTTCTATGGGATTTATAAAATCTCTTCTGGCAGATGTGTATTTAACGTATGCTGGCTATCCAGTACAGGGCGGCCAGACAGCTTACGCAGAGTCTGCTAAACGGTCACTGGAAGTGATCAACAGCGGAGTATTCAGCTTATTTCCGGAATACAACGACATGATTAACCCGGCCAACAACAATAAAGGCGAATTTGTTTTCCAGGTGCAGCATGCCAAAGATATCCGGCATAATTACCTGACACCGCAAACTCTGCCCACCCTGAGGGGAATTGCGGCCTACGCCGATGAGTACGGTGGCATTACCCCCCGCAGAGAGTTTATTCAAAGTTATGAACCTGGAGATAAACGGACTGAGGAGAAGCAGTTTTATTATACCTTCTATAAAGGGCATCCTAACGACTATCCGGTAGGTGACCCCAGGAGAGATCGGTTAGATCTGGGTGGCTACTATATCTATAAATATTTTGATAAACAAGCCGTAGATGTAGATGCTAAAGCAAGCCTGAACTTCACGGTTTACCGCTTAGCCGATGTAATGCTGATGTATGCTGAGGCTTCTAACCGGGCAGAAGGCGGCCCAAACCCGAATGCCAGAATGTACCTGAATATGATCCGTGAACGTGCAAAGTTGCTTCCTACAACAGCTGTTACGCAAGATGAATTTGAAAAAGCTGTGTGGACGGAACGGTATTTTGAACTTGCGTACGAGAATAAGATGTGGTTCGATATGTTAAGAACCCGTATGGTGCGCAATGATATTACCAAACAGTGGGAGAATTTTGTTGGACATACCACCGTTTATGGGAAAACATTTACGGAAAGCCAGCTGCTGTTCCCAATTCCACAACGCGAAATTGATAACAACAAAAGTCTGGTGCAAAATCCCGGATTTAACTAAGCAGAAAAGCAAACCCGGTTAATTGGCATATCCGCAACCCGGGCTAGGTGAAGAAAGCTACAATAAGTAAGGTACCTGTTTCTTATTGTAGTATATAACAAGAACCTTCTTTCAACTTTGAAAGGAGGTTCTTTTGTTTTATTCTCTTTGAAAATATGATATTGCCTTATATCTGTTGTTTCAAACAGCTATGAGACAATAACCAGAGCTTCAAGCTAAAAAACAATGTAGGAAGATTGCCTGTCTAGAATGTTTTAAACTCAAATCATTCTTCTGTAGTATTATATAATTGTAGAGGCGCCAAAAAAACAAAAAAAGCTCATTATAAACAATCGGAAGCCGAAAGTCTGGCAGCTTACCATGCCTATCAGAAGGCAATACTAAATGGATACCAGGAAGTACTTACTTCCTTAAAGAGTATTGAGAATTACGGAAAGGTATCGGCATTAAAGCAGCAGGAAGTAGAGGTGCTATACGATGCCGTGGCTACCTCTAATGATTTGTTTCTGAGTGGTTTTGCTACCTATCTGGAAGTGGTTACAGCGCAAAAGAGTGTCCTGGAAGCAGAACTAGGCTTTACACAGGTGCGCAAACAACAGTTTTTTTCACTGATTAATTTATACACACGTTTAGGAGGAGGTTGGAAATAATCTGCACGAAGTATCACGCATAAAGTATCCTGTTGTTCAGGTATCTATATGATTTTTGCAAAAAGTAAAAACCAACGGGCGGGTAGTCTCTGGTGGTTTTTTTATGTTATTCACTACTATTGCTTATGCTATGCTAGGGATAGGTTTTCGGGACAAGATAGGATGAAAATTGAAGCAAATATAAATTTAAGAGTAATTTGTCTTTGGTTGGAATTTGGGTTTATAAAATCTTACGACTTAAAAAAATACAAACTAGCCTTCTGTATGCCCTGTATTTCTGAATATATTTTACATTTTTCCAGTAAAATTTATAACTTAGACTAGCTTTTCTGGTTTACATAGCGTAATATCGGGGAAACATATTTATTGTTTAATTCTATGTTTAATGTTTTAGTCTTTCAGGCATAGAATTCTTAAACAAAAGTTTTTTCGGTTAAATAATTATAAGCCTATAACCCAAAACCAATTATTTTATGCAGAATTTCTTTACGGAAACCCTCTTTATTAAAGTCAATTTGCCGCCGTAGCTTTTTATTAAAAGCAAAATTGTATTTTTTAATGAAAAAGTAATAACACATTTATTTATTTAACTATGATGAAAACTACCCATCAACCTTTATTCCATCAAAGGAATGATTCTGATTATGCCCATTTTGGTAAACCAACACCACACCTGATTAAGCGTAGTATAGTATCTGCTGCATTAACGCTTATTTTAGTGTTTATTTGTACACTGCAAACGTTTGCACAAGATGTAACCGTTTCAGGTAAAGTAACAGATCCTGCTGATAACAGCCCGCTACCTGGTGTAAATATCACAGTAAAAGGCACTACCACAGGTACCGTTACAGATGGTACTGGTGCTTATTCTATATCTGTTCCGGGAAATTCAACCCTGGTATATAGCTTTATCGGGTATACTACCCAGGAAATTCCAGTGAACAACCGTTCTACAATAGATGTGGCTTTGGCAGGCGACGTACAAGCCTTATCCGAAGTAGTAGTAATTGGGTATGGCGAACAAAAGAAAAAAGATGTAACTGGTTCTATTGCCCAGGTATCTGCTAAAGATTTCAATGCCGGTATCAACCCCAATCCTTTACAGGCCATTCAGGGGAAAGTAGCTGGTTTGAATATTACCCGTCCTTCTGGTGATCCTAACCAGGCTCCTACGGTACGTCTGCGGGGCTATACTTCCTTAGCCGGTGGCAGCGAGCCTCTATATGTAGTAGATGGTATTATTGGCGTGCCAATCAATAGTGTGTCTCCGGAAGATATCGAAAGTATGGACGTGTTGAAAGATGCTTCGGCTGCGGCTATTTATGGTGCCCGTGCTGCCAATGGGGTTATTATTGTTACTACTAAAAGAGGACGCGAAGGAAAAACAACCGTTGGTTTTAACAACTACGTTGGTACTGAAATAATCTCTAACAGATTAGAGTTACTAAATGGCGAAGAATACCGCCAGGAAGTAAACAGAATTAAAGGCCCTGCCTCATTGGATGATAATCTGAGATTTCCGGATGGTAATTTTAGCACCGACTGGATAGATGAAATTACACGTGTTGCTTATACCAACAATCACGATTTGTCTATCATGGGCGGAGGTAGCAGCTTTAGTTACCGCGGTTCACTGAACTACATCCAGCAGCAGGGTATCTTAAAAAATACCGGATTCAACCGCTTAACCGGCCGTGTAAATATAGATCAGCGGGCCATTAACGACCGCTTAAAAATTCAATATAACCTCTCTATTGCTAATACAAATGCTCAACTTAGAGAAGATGGCGTTATCTCCAGAGCAGTAACGTTCCTGCCTACATTACCGATTAAAGACCCAGGTGGACGCTCAGACTTTGGTGGCTATTACGAAGTAGATGGAAGTTTCGACTTATTTAACCCGGTAGCTATCCAGAACAACTTCCTGAACGACCGGGTGAGAAGAAACCTGATTGGCGGGGTGAATATGAGCTTTGAAGTATTAGATGGCCTGGTATTAGGCGCAAATGGTGCTTTCAGAAATGAGAGTACGATCGAAAGCCAGGCTTTTAATGGTGTAATAAAACAATTCCAGGGCAACCAGGGTAGAACCGCCCGTAACTTGTATCAAACCAACAACACCTTATTAGATTTAACTGCTACCTACACCAGAAACATAGGTGCCAATAGTAACTTCAATCTTTTAGGTGGTTATTCTTACCAGGAGAATGTGGATGATGGTTTTGGCGCCAACAATAATAACTACATCGACGGTGGCTACGATTTATTTGGGTATGATAACCTTGGCCGTGGAAACGGAACCTTGCTTTTCGGTAGGTCCGACTATGTTTCTTCCTACAAAAACTCTTGGAAACTGATTTCATTCTTTGGCCGGGCAACGTTCAACTTTGTAGATAAATATAACGTAACCGCTACGCTTCGTAGAGATGGTAGTTCCAAGTTTGGGGTGAATAACAGATGGGGTATATTCCCTTCCTTTGCAGCAGGCTGGACTATTTCTAACGAACCATTCCTGCAAGATAACCGAGTACTGAGCTATTTGAAATTAAGGGCAGGTTGGGGACAAACAGGTAACTCTGAAGGTATCCGCCCATATAATACCCTTCGTTTGCTGGGACCTGTACAAAACTATTATGATGCTACAGCCGGTGTAGCTGGAGACTTTGTTCCAGGATATGGATACACCCAGAACGACAACCCTGACTTGAAATGGGAAGTGTTAGAGCAGACTAACGTTGGCTTAGACTTTACTTTGTTTGATAGAATTACCGGTACTTTGGACGTGTATAACAAAATGACCCGCGACATGCTCTATCCATTTACAGTAGCAGCAACCGGTGGCCGTTTTGTAACCAATTCTATTGTGGCTAACGCTGGTACAATGCGTAACCGCGGTATTGAATTATCTATCGGAGCAGATATCATCAACAAAGAAAACTTTACCTGGAATGCTAGAGTAGTAGGTGCTTACAATGAGAACACCATTATGTCGTTAAATAGTGGCGACTTTAACGTAGGGATCATCCGGTACAACTCCTTTGGTGGAAGAGGCTTGTCTAACGTGTTTGCTTCTGAGTTACGTCCAGGCCGTTCATTAGGTGAGTTTTATATTCCGCAGCATGCAGGGTTTGACCAGAATGGCAACATGCTGTTTGTAGCTGCAGATGGAGGCGAACCTACTACCGATAATTCAAAAGCTAAATTAGTAGAATCAGGAGTAGCCTTGCCTAGATACACAGGTGCGTTAATCAACACCCTACGGTATGGCAACTTTGACTTGAACTTCCAGCTTAGAGGTGTAGCCGGTAATAAAATTCTGAACAACCTTCGTTCTAACCTGTCTATTCCCGGTAGTATTCTGGAAACCAATATGTTGAAAGATGTGCAAGACTTGCCTGCCAATTTCAGCACCAATCAGTTGTCTGATTTCTGGCTGGAAAGTGGCGCTTTTGTCCGCTTAGACAACTGGCAGTTGGGCTACAACCTGCCAATGGCTGAAGGAAGAATTGTACAAGCGGCCCGTATTTACCTGGGAGGAAATAACCTGTTTGTCATTACTAAATACAAAGGCATTGACCCTGAGTTAGAAGTACGTGGTGATTTAGCAGATAATGGCAGAAGCCAGACACCAAACAACATTGGTATAGATGCTGCCAGTGTGTATCCTAAAACCCGTTCGTTCCAGCTTGGAGTGAATCTAACATTCTAACAACTTTAGTAATTGTATTATTAAGCTAAAAATAATCATCATGAATAAATATATTAAAAAAGGACTGATTCTTACCGGTTGTACCATTGGCCTCTTTATGGGTCATGCGTGTACAGATTTGGAAGAGGAAGTATATGATCAGACAACTCCTGATAGCTTTGGACAGACACCAGGGCAGTTGAATGCTTTAATAGGCCCCTTGTATAGTGGACTTGGAGACTATTATGGAAATATGGCAGAAATAAACACCGTAACGGACGAGCAAATTGTACCTACCAGAGGTGGAGACTGGGAAGATGGCGGCCGTTGGCGGCGTTTCCATCAGCATACTTGGGATGTAACCCTGGATGATGGCACCTTCAATGGTATCTGGAACTGGATCTATAACAATATTACCAGGATCAATTTTCAGCTGGCCGACGAAAATCTTACCAATGAGCAGACTATTGCTGAGCTGAGAACCTTACGCGCGTTCTATCATTATATAGCCACGGATATGTTTGGCAATGTAATTATTGCTGATAGGGTAGGTGGCGATTCTCCCGCACAGAAGACCAGGACTGAAGTATATACCTGGGTAGAGCAAGAGCTAGTAGCAGCTATACCAAATCTGTCTGAAGAAACAGGCGGCGTAAATTATGGACGTATGAACAAATACGTAGCCCATATGATTTTGGGTAAATTATATCTGAATGCACAGGTATATACTGGTACCCCACAATGGGCAAAGGTAATCGAGCAAATGGATGCTATTATTAACTCAAACAAGTATTCATTACCGGCAGACTTCTTCTCAACCTTTGCCGTTCAGAACCAGAACTCTCCCGAGATTATATTAGCTACCCCCATGGATGCTACCAAACGTGGTGGATTTAATCCGCATATGAGAACCCTGCACTACCTGAACCAGACGACCTATAACCTGGGTGCTGCTCCCTGGAACGGGTTTGCTACCATGGCTGAGTTCTATAACTCTTATGAAGATACTGACCAAAGAAAGGATGGCTGGATTGTGGGTCAGCAGTTCAACGCTAAAGGTGAACCTTTGGTAGATGATGGGCAGCCTTTGATATTTTCACCAGAAATTCCGGCCCTGGTAATGCCTGCCGGACCTGCAGCACGCCGGGCAGGTGCTCGTTTCAAGAAATATGAGATTCAAGTAAATAACAAGAATAACGACCAGAGCAACGACTTTGTAATTTTCCGTTTGGCTGATGCACTGTTGATGAGAGCCGAAGCTCAATTCAGACTGGGTAATACGGCTGCTGCGCTGACAGATATTAACCGCGTAAGAGAACGTGCATATGGGGCAAATTACGTTGCATTAACTACTATTACGTTAGATGAAATACTGGCGGAGCGTGGACGGGAACTTGCCTGGGAATTTCATAGAAGACAAGACCTGATCCGGTTTGATAAATTTACTCAAGCATGGCAGTTTAAACCCGCTTCTGCTGAAACCAGAGAGCTATATCCAATTCCCCGTACACAGCTGGATCTGAATCCAAACCTGTCACAGAATCCTGGATACTAAAATTCTGGCAATGAACCTTTTAAAAGAGAGCAAGTTTAGGTAAACTTGTTCTCTTTTTATTTCAATTATTTACCTGTTTCTGTTTCGTAGAAAGCATTACCTGAACCTGGCAGACCCCATCCTAATCAAGCTCTTTATACGTTGCCTGATTGTAGTAAACCTTGTTACCCATGCGAATTTATTCTTCTTTTCTCCTCTGTGTTATACTCATACTAAGTCTGGCATGCAGCAAAAATAAGCCGGAAAAAGCCGTATTATTCGAGACCTTACCTTCCAGTGTCACCGGTATTGAGTTTGTCAACCGAATTACCGACGATAAAGAATTCAACATATTCAATTACCGCAATTTTTACAATGGCGGGGGCGTAGCGATCGGCGATATTAACAACGATGGGCTACCGGATGTATTTGTTACCTCTAATCTGGAAAAAAACCATTTATACCTCAACAAAGGCAATTTTCAGTTCGAGGATATTACCGATAAAGCTGGTGTAGGAGGAAAACAAGCCTGGTCTACCGGTGTTACCTTTGCAGATATTAATGGCGACGGATTTATAGATATATATGTTTGTAATTCGGGAAATATAAAAGGAGACGGGCGTGAAAATGAGTTATTTATCAACAATGGCAATCTTACATTTACCGAGCAAGCAGCCCAGTTTGGCTTGAACGACAGAGGGTTTTCTACCCATGCCGCCTTTTTTGACTATGACCGCGATGGCGACCTGGATGTATATTTACTCAATAACAGCTTTACTCCCATTGGCCGGTTAGGTTACCAGAATTTACGTAACCAGCGCGATAACCTTGGCGGCGATAAATTATTCCGGAACGACAATGGCAAATGGTTTACAGATGTAAGTGGCTATGCCGGTATTTATGGCAGCCTGATTGGTTTTGGTCTGGGCATTACGATTGGGGATGTAAACAACGACAACTGGCCCGATATCTATATATCTAATGATTTTCACGAGCGGGATTATCTGTATGTGAACCAAAAAAACGGCACATATAAAGAAATGCTGGAAGACTGCTTTGGCCATATTAGCCTTTCTTCTATGGGCGCAGACATTGCCGATATTAACAATGATGGAAACCTAGATATATTCGTCACCGATATGCTTCCGGGCGACGACCATCACCTCAAAATGACTTCCACCTACGAAGGGTATGATTTGCAGAAGTTGAAACTTTCGCAAGGCTATTACCACCAGTATATGCGGAATATGCTCCATTTAAATAATGGCGACGAAACATTTAGTGAAATAGGCCAGCTGGCAGGCGTACATGCTACTGATTGGAGTTGGGGGGCTTTGATTTTTGATATGGATAACGATGGCCTGAAAGATATTTTTGTGGCCAATGGCATTAACCGCGATTTAACCGATCAAGACTATATTAGTTTTCTGGGAGATGCAGGCAATATTGAGATGCTGATGGAGAAGAAGCAGTTTAATTTCCAGGAATTTATCAGCATTATTCCTTCCAGGCCTATTCCCAATTATGCTTTCCGCAACAAAGGCAATCTGCAATTTACTAATGCTGCCCAGCAATGGGGGTTAAGTAACCCAGGCTTTTCTAACGGCAGTGCCTATGGCGACCTGGATAACGACGGTGATCTGGACCTGATTGTAAATAATGTAAACAGCCCGCTGAGTGTTTTTAAAAATACATCTATTGAAAAAGACAGTACCCATTATATCCGGGTAAAGCTAAAAGGTCCTGCCGGCAACATCAATGGCATTGGTACGAAAGTATATGTGCATACAAAAACGGGCACGCAATACTTGCAACAAATGCCCAACCGAGGGTTCCAGTCCTCGGTAGATCATGTGTTGGTATTTGGTTTAGGCAAGCAAACGCAGATAGATTCACTGGAAGTAATTTGGCCGGATGATCAGAAACAAGTACTTCCCCATGTAAAAGCCAACCAGGAGCTGGTTCTGGCGCATAAAAATGCTGACAAACAATTTAAGCCAGCGTCTCCTGTAAATCCGGCAGCAAAACCCATGGCCGACGTAACCAGTCAAGTAGCCTTAACCTACCGCCATCGGGAAAGCGATTTTGTGGATTACAACCGCGATGCCTTATTAAAACAGATGTATTCTACCCAGGGGCCCGCCTTAGCCACTGGCGACATCAATGGAGATGGCCTGGAAGATGTGTTTTTTGGGGGAGCCAGAGATAAAAAAAGTGTATTGTATACACAAACGTTTCAAGGCACGTTCCGGGAAATTGCTATGCCGGTGTTTGAAGCTGATAGCGCTTCAGAAGATGTTGCCGCTGCATTTTTTGATGCCGATGGAGATAAAGACTTAGACTTATTTGTAGTAACTGGCAGCAACGAGTTTACACCAAATGATGAACGCCTGATTGACCGCTTATATGTAAACGATGGCAAGGGCAACTTTACCAAAGATTTGCGTTTTCCGGCTATTACCGAAAGCGGGTCTTGTGTAGCTGCTGCCGATTTTGATGGAGATGGAGATATTGATTTGTTTGTCGGCAGCCGTCTCATTCCTGGCCAGTATGGGTATAATCCCTATCACTACTTGTTTGTGAACGATGGTACCGGCAATTTCAAGAACATGTCGAAAAGATACATTCCTGAGATTCGCGAGTTAGGTATGGTCACCAGCGCAGTATGGGCCGATATTGACAAAGATAATTTTCCGGAGTTGCTGCTTGTGGGAGACTGGATGCCGGTAACAATATTTAAAAATGTGCGCGGTAACCGCCTCGATAAAATAACCGATCCTGCTTTAGCTACCAGTTCCGGATGGTGGAACAGCATTTATCCGGCAGATGTAGATCAGGATGGCGATACTGATTTTGTATTGGGTAACCTGGGTATCAATAGCCGCTTAAAAGCAAGTGCCGAACAACCAGCAGAACTGTATGTACATGATTATGATGCCAATGGGTCAGTTGAACAAATTATTACTTGTTATGCGGAAGATGGCAAAAGCTATCCTATGGTATTAAAAGCTGACTTACAAAAACGTTTACCCATGGTGAAAAAGAAATTTGTCAAATTCAGCGACTATGCGGGCAAAGGGATAAAAGAAGTTTTTACAACAGAAGAATTGCAAGGGGCCACCATCAAAACAGTAAATAATCCGCATACATCTATTTTAGTAAATAAAGGCAATGCAACGTTTGATCTTCAGCCTTTACCCGTGGAGGCACAGTTTTCTCCGGTATATGGCATTCAAGCCCTGGATTACAATGAGGATGGCATTACGGATCTGCTGCTGACAGGCAATTTTTATGAAGTGTTACCAGAGATAGGCCGCTATGATGCAAACTATGGCCTCATTCTGAAAGGCACTGGCCAGGGAAAGTTTGAAGCAGTGTTATCCAAAGATTCAGGCTTTTTTGTGAAAGGCCAGGTACGGGCTATCCGCGAAATCCGTGGAGCCAATAATCAACAATTACTCATTTTAGCTAAAAATAATGATTCAGTTCAAGTTTACGCGTACAAAAAACATCTGGTTCAGTAGCAGCCTGGTAGTTGCCCTGTTATTGAATGCCTGCCAGGACAAAAAAACGAATGAAATTGAAAAGGAGCCTGCCCTGTTTACCAGTCTGGACTCTGCTATAACGGGTATCAGTTTCATAAACACCGTAAAAGATTCCGATAAACTGAATATTCTGGATTATCTCTACTTCTATAATGGTGGAGGCGTAGCTACCGGCGATATAAATAACGACAGTTTACCAGATATTTTCTTTGTCGCCAACAACGGAAAAAATAAGTTATACCTCAACAAAGGCAATTTTCAGTTTGAAGATATTACTGCTAAAGCGGGCGTTGAAGGGTTTGCCGACTGGTCTACCGGAGTTACTATGGCTGATGTAAACGGAGATGGATTACTGGATATTTATGTAAGCACCGTAGGAAACTACAAAGGCCTGGAAAGTGCCAACGAGCTCTATATAAACAATGGAGACCAAACCTTTTCAGAAAAAGCAGCCGATTACGGACTTGACTTCACCGGATTTTCCACGCAGGCCGCGTTTTTCGATTACGACCGGGATGGCGACCTGGATATGTACCTGCTTAACCATGCCGTACACACCTCCAGGTCATATAATAAAGTATCTGCCAGAGGCCTCCGCGACAACTCTGCTGGTGACAGGCTCTACCGCAATGATGGGCAACGATTTACCGACGTAAGTGAAAGATCCGGCATTTTTGGCCCGGCTATGGCCTATGGCTTAGGCATCTCGATTGGGGATTTAAATAACGATGGCTGGGATGATATTTATGTTGGCAACGATTTTCACGAAGATGATTATTATTATGTAAACAATGGGGATGGCACGTTTACAGAAAACTTCAAAAATACGTTTACTCATGCCAGCCGATATTCTATGGGCAACGATGTAGCCGATATTAACCACGATGGCTACCTGGATGTATTTACCCTGGATATGTATCCGGAAGACGAGAAAGTGGAAAAATCTTCTGTAGGAGAAGACCCTCTGGATATTTATGTCTATAAACTGAATTACGGTTTTCAGCCACAATTCAGCCGGAATGTATTGCAGCTCAGTCAGTTTGGTAAAAAATTCTCGGATATAGGGTTAATGGCAGGCGTAGCCGCTACCGACTGGAGCTGGGCACCTTTGATGGCTGACTATGACAACGATGGAATAAAAGATATTTTTATCAGCAATGGTGTACAACGCCGCCCCAACGACCTGGATTATACCAAGTATATTTCGGCTGATTCTGTTTCTCTCAAACTGCACTTATCCAAAAACCTGGATGAGAAAGTGCTTAGCTTGATGCCGGAAGCCAAAGTACATAATTATTTATATAAAGGAACCGACAGCTTGCGGTTTATCGACAAATCTATGGCCTGGGGATTTGAACAGCCCACCCTTTCTAACGGAGCCGCCTATGCAGACCTGGATAACGATGGCGACCTGGACTTGATAACGAATAATACAAATAGCCCGGCAGGTATTTACCGCAACAATGCGGATAGTTTGTTTAAGCATACTTTTGTCCGCATTAAACTGGAAGGCGAAAAGGGCAATACGTATGGTATTGGTACCAAGGTTTTCCTGAAAGCTGGAAACAAATTGCATTACCAGCACCAGATGCCAACTAGAGGTTTTTTATCCGCCATGGACCCAGTATTAACTTTTGGTTTAGGAAAAACTACGAACATAGATACCTTGTATGTGCTGTGGCCCAATCAGAAGATGGAAATCCGCACCAACGTTCCGGTCAATACCACGCTTGCTTTAAAACAATCTGCGGCTACATTGCCTGCTTCGTTGCCGGTAAAAAAGCCAATGGAGCCCTTATTTACGGAGGTAACGGAATCTATTCCCGTAGATTACAAACATGAAGAAAATGTGTACTATGATTTCAGCCGTGAATGGTTGATTCCATTTAGAGTTTCTACAGAGGGCCCGGCCTTAAGCGTAGGCGATGTAAATGGCGATGGGTTAGATGATTTCTATGTCGGAGGAGCCAAGCATAAACCCGGAAAATTATTTGTACAAAAAGGGAAAAGCTTCATCTGCCTGAA
The DNA here is from genome assembly GCF_030503435.1 of Rhodocytophaga aerolata. Taxonomy (GTDB): domain Bacteria; phylum Bacteroidota; class Bacteroidia; order Cytophagales; family 172606-1; genus Rhodocytophaga; species Rhodocytophaga aerolata. Next base: position 227,671 of record NZ_JAUKPO010000001.1, on the reverse strand, counting down.
TGAAAGCCTTTTTCAAGCAGATTCCATTTATGAAGATGTAGATGCACTCTTCTTCGATGCGGACAACGATGGCGACCAGGACTTGTATGTAGTAAGTGCCGGAAATGAATTTTATGGCAAAATGGCTCAGCAGTTAGACCGGTTGTATATTAATGATGGCAAAGGAAACCTAACAAGATCCACTGGACAGCTACCAGATATGTACGAAAATACGAGCTGTGTCCGGGCTTTTGATTTTGATAAAGATGGTGATCAGGATTTATTTGTTGGAGGGAGAGTAGTAGCCTACCAATATGGCCAGCTACCGAACTCTTATTTACTGGTGAATGATGGCAAAGGAAATTTTACAGACCAGACAGACAAGCTTGCACCTGAACTTCGCAAAGCCGGCATGACTACCGATGCCCAGTGGACAGACTATAATCAAGATGGAGATCCCGACCTGATTGTAGCAGGCGACTGGATGCCAATAAAAATTTACGAGAATACCAAAGGTATATTCAAGGATGTAACCAGCCAGGCGGGACTTGGGCAGACACATGGGTTATGGAGTGCCCTGGCAACAGCAGATGTAGACGGCGATGGAGACATGGATATAATGGCAGGTAATCTGGGTACAAATACTAAATTACGTAAGCGGCCAGATTCCAAGTTACGCATGTTCATGAAGGATATAGATAAAAACGAAAAAACAGAGCACATTCTGACATATAATGTCGGGGATAAATGGTACCCGGTGGCTTCCAAAGATGAATTAGGGAAACAATTACCCCTGATTAATAAAAAGTTTACCAGCTACGCCGCGTATGCTGGCAAAACCATAGATGAGTTGTTTACTTCCGAAGAATTAAAAGGCGCAGAGCAATTACAGGTACAAATGTTTGAGTCTGTATATCTGCAAAATAATGGAAAAGGTGGTTTTACCGTGAAGCATTTGCCTTTTGAGGCCCAGGTTTCCAAAATATTCAGTTTCCATGTAGCAGATGCAGATAAAGATGGAAATATAGATGTATTACTTGGAGGGAATTTCTATGGCTCCAGCATGTATCAGGGCCGGTATGATGCCAGTTATGGCCTGCTATTGAAAGGGAACGGAAAAGGAAATTTTACATCCGTGTTACCTGTAGAAAGTGGATTGTTGCTGGAAGGTGAAGTACGGGAAATAAGGTCATTAAAAACAAGTGAGGGCGAATTACTCTTAGTAGCCAGAAACAATATGCCTTTACAAATATTTAAACCATTGAAAAAAGCTGCAAACACTGTAGCCTTGAAACAAAAGTAATAAATGTAAATAGAAAAAGAGCCTTCTGCCAGGACACGCCGGAACGTACCTTGACAGAAAGCTCTCTTTTTTATTTTATATTCGTGGCTTACTGGAACATTCCACCGCCTCTGCGGCTGCCCAGCAATCCTCCTAAGATAGAAGAAAAACCTCCGCCTACTCCTCCATAATTTCCATACCCTCTGCCACTACCAAACGTAGAAAAGATAGATCCCAGGCCACCGAAGCGGGTTCCACCTAAGTTCGAACCACCTCCTAAGCCAGGTACGGTATTGCTTCTTCCGCCAAACATACCCCCTGCGGCACCTCCCAGTAATCCATCTAATAACCCTCCGCTACGTGGGGTGCCTAAACCAATGCCACCTGTGCCTGCTGAACTGCGTCTGCCCATCATCCGGCTGATAACTATAGGAGCCATTATAGCTAAAGCACCCTTAATAAAGCTAGGCGAAATACCCAGGCTATTGAAAGAGTTTCCCAGGCCAGAAGATTGTAAGAAGTTTTGAGAAGTAACATCCTGGCCTTGCTTATGTGCCTGGTCAGCCGTGTCTACGAACTGGTTCAAAGCATTGTATTGAGACTGGTTTACATTCAGATACGCAGCAATTTCTTGTATACGGGCTTGTTCCTCTGCTGTATACTGCCCATCTGATTTAGCAAAGTTTATAATATCGGTGATCAGTGAAAAGCGCAGCTGGCTATTTTTTAGCGTATCCAGATTTTGCGCTAAGTGTGCATTGGAAGGATCATGGGCGGCCTGTAGTACTAATTGCGAGCCATCCGAAGACAAATTTGCACTGTCCATAAAAGCTTCCAAAAGCTCAATTTCATCTTCCGTAGCTTTCCTGTCGGCCGTAGCAATGCTGGCTATTGCACAAAGGTAGGCTGTTTTTTCTTGGTCTGTATAACCATCTAATAATAACTGATTATCTTGTGACATGGTGGTTTTTGTTTTTTTGTTTAAACCATGTACGAATATCCGACCTATAAAGTTGAAAGTTTGCTGCATTGGTTAACTATAGGAATAAAACCTAATCTGGTAAGCACCAAAGCAATATTTTTACTGAATTTTTTCTACATTACTAGCAAATACCGTATACTTGGCATAGCTAAATCTGATATATTTGTGTAGCACATAATTAATTGGAACCCATATGGCAAAGTCACAAGATTCCCGAAAAGAAAAGAAAAAAGAACCTACTAAGTCAATAAAGGAAAAACGGGCAGAAAAGAAAGAGAAGAAAAATTCTAAAAAAGATTAATAGGTTTCCTACCCATTGCACAATAAAAAGTCCCGGCGTACGAAGAATCGTCGGGACTTTTTTACTTCTGGCCGGCAGCAATAACTTACCAGGCTAATAAACGTAATGAGAAAGAGTACAATCACCGGCTGCTTACGAGCAGAAATAAGTGACTACGAATGAATAATGAATTTGCTGAATTCAATCATAAAAGTAACCAGTACAATGATTACTCCTACAGTTACATTTTCTTTTGTTAAACCTGAACGAACACGTTTCATGATACTTAAACTTTAAAACCTGTTTAGAATATATACTAATTAATAAAGAGTTTACTGACTGAACAAACCAAGGGAAACCCTGCTGATTTGCAATAAACAAAGGTAACTCAAAAACGGCATCTTTAATAATGCCCTCAGATGAACCCTATGTAAGAATTTGTAAATATTGGTAAGCGAAAAAAAGGAGAAATCCCGGAGAAGGTTGAAAACATATGCAGCTAAAAGAGGGTTTTTACTGAAACTATATTAAATTATATTCTTTCAATAGCTAAATTAAAGAAATATTTGCAAAAAAAGATAAATTACATGCTTCTTTTTAGAAATTATAGGATAAAATAGTAAGTATTCATCCGCTTTCTGAGCGATGTAAGAAATATTTATTTATAAATAACAGAACAAGTCTATTTAGAGAATAGTATAAATAAACCCAACTAATTTATTTGAATTGCTGATAGAAATGTATTTCTCGCTTATAAAACCAACTAAAATTTCTGTTTGGAAATACGTTCCCTGGACTTTCGTCCTGCTCTGCTTTTGTTTCAATGTCTCTTCCATAGCCCAGGTAAATGCACCTGCTGAGCCAGGTAAATCCACTATACTGGTTATAGGACTACAGCCTACGCAGTTTTATTCGAATGTGTATTATATTGATGAGTTGGCCAGGCTCAATGATACTTCCGGCAGCAAGGCAACCGAACTCTATAGCCAGGCACTGGTAGAGGTCCTAACCAGGTATACATCTAATAAGTACCGCTTTGTAGCTGCCGATGCCGCTGAAATGGCTAGTATCCACGCCCGAAGTACCTATGTAGACTGGCAAAATGAATACAAAGAGCCGTATGTGGCTCTGGATGCGGATACTGTGCAGGACGTGGCCATGAAAAATCTAATGCAGAAATACGGTGCCGATTATCTGTTATCCCTGAACTATTACCTGATTTACCGCAATAATCCGCCGGCTTATTACAATCCGGTTATCCGTGCCAGGCATCAGATTCACTATGAATTGTTTGATGCAACTATGCGTATTGCTTCTGCTGGTCAAATACTACTAACATCTAGTGATGCCCGGGCTCAGGCTATGCGGCCACTTTATCCGCAATTTGCAGAAGTGCTTTTGTCCAGGCTGGCTATATGGGAAGGAAACTATACAGAGAAGCAAGCCTTGCAAAAATATGTTTTGTTGCGCGAACGCCTGATAAAAAATAGATGGGGCGGTGGCCTTTCCGTTGGCTGGGGTATGCCCTATGGTTGGTTTGGCGCAGAATTAGTGCGGAATGTAGGCAGCCGGTGGGATGTTAGCGGAGGCATAGGCGTGGGCCCCAGCGGATTTAAAGCAGGGGCAGGGTTGCGCTATTATTTATTGGACTACGGTACCAGGTTCAAGCCATTTTTTGGTGCCCATTATGCCTGGGGCTCCGGCATGACTATCCGGATGGGAGGGGAGAATGATGAAAGCGGCAATCTGATTAATGAGGAGTATACCACACAGTTTTACATTCCTTCCAATCATGCGGTGCATCTGAAGACCGGTTTTCGATGGTTAAAAACCAACAAAGCGTTCCTGTTAAGTGCCGGATATGGCATTGCCCTAAAGGATAAAAGGGCAGAAGTGTTGTTTAATGGAAATGATGTGCCAACTGATGTATTTAGCCGCCGAAGAAACTGGGCGAATAGGTTTATCATAGGCGGGCTGGATGTTGGAATTACCTATATTATCTATTTTCTGTGAAACCTTGCCTCATTGCTTAATAAGCCACCTACCCGATTTAGATTTTATTCACACCACACTTACTACTACTCTAAGGTGGACCGCCCGGCTGCCCAGATTAATGTAGCTTTTTCTTTTTCATATTTACCGTGCAAGTCAATTAGTTTCACCTGCGCATCAATTAATTTGGTTTCCCGGGAGTTTATTAAGAATATGGAGCTTTCACCGGCTTCAAATTTTTGCACCTCCCCGTTACGAAGTTGCTCATAGTTGGTAATCATGTCTTGTTGAAGCAGGATCAGGCCTTCTAGGTTTTTTAAAGAGTTATAGCTTGCCTGAATCGTATTGATCAGTTCCCGGTTTACCTGTAGCCGCTCAAAAGACGTTTGTGATTGCTTTATCTGAGTTAGACCCAGCTTAGCCCGTTCTTTTCTGAGGAAGAGTGGAAAAGAGAACTGGGCGCCAAACTTATAATTATTTCTCAGCAAGGCCATATTCATATCGTCCATCGCTAAGGGGGTAGCCGTCAGAAAATTATAGTTGACGTTTAATACTGGCTTTAAACGGTCACGCTGCAGCCGTTCTTCTACATTCAGCTGCTTTAACTTAAAATCCAGTTTTACAAGTTCCGGATGTTGCGCCCGGGCATAATCCATTAAACTAGAAAGCGTTTCTTCGGTAACAGCCTGCAAAGGCCAGTTGAAACTTGCCGGAGCTATATCTGCTTCTAACTCAAGCGGGGTATTATTGTCGCCCCATAAGTAGTTGGATACAAGCAGTTGTGCATTTTGTTGATTTATTATAGTCTGCTGGTATTGTATGCTCCGTTCCTGTAACAGGGTTTTTGCTTCCACAGAGTCAATAGGGGCAAGGTCGCCATTAATTACCCGCTCTTTGGAAGCATTGAACCGTAGCTGAGCCAGATTAACGGCATCTTCCATCAGCCGGAATTCATTGTAAGCCACATACCAGTTCCAGTAGTCTTTAGCTGCATTCAACAATAACTTATTTATTTCTTTTACTCGGTCGGCCTCGGCAATTTGCTGAAAATACTGTGCCTGGCGCAAAGTAGCCCGGCGGGCATCAATAATAAGTCCTTGTCCCAGAGGAACGGAAATACCGGCATAGCCCAGACCAGTACTTGGCGTTCTGTTTTCCGGATTCAGGTAGTTTCCCCGGTTGTATTCATAGCCCCCTTTCAGTTCGCCTATCCATACAGGCAGTTTCAGTACATTGTCCAGCGTGTTGTAGTATTCAGTGTTTCCAAACTCTTTTCTGTCCCAGATGGCTTCAATTTTAGGGTCGAAATTGCCCCTGGCCATCCGCAGTTCCTGCTTGGCTTCTTGGCTAAGTAAAGCAGCTTGTTTAGCTACCGGATGGTAGGCGAGTATACGTTCGTAAAATTCCTCTAGCTTCATGGCTTTGGAAGAATCCCTGTCTTTCAGCAACTGCTCTGTTGGCGTAGTTTTAGCGGTACTGATGCGGGTTTCCTGGGCAAGGCTTTCCAGGTAGCTGCCCAGCAATGATATAGAAAACAGGAGTAAGCGTACATTCTTATGTAACTCGGAAATCAGGGGATATTTGCCACTTAACTGACTCATTTTTTGATAGGTAAATTTTAGCCGGTTATACACTTCCTGTGCTTATTTGCTCTTTTGTTCTCCCTCCGTAGGAGCAGACTGCAGATTAGGTGGGAAACCATTCAACTGCCGCCATATCTCATACCAGATAGGCACATCATTCAACATTGCCCAGCCATACACACCGGAGCCCATCCGCAACTGTTCTGGCCAGGGTTGGTCATTCGGATCTGGCGTAACTAATATCCGGTAAGTGCCTGCCTGGCTGTTTACATAATCTATTACGGCTATTTTACCGCCAAACGTACCTACTGCTACACTGGGCCAGCCGGAGAACTGTAAGGCAGGCCACCCATCAAACTCCAGCCGTACGGTGCGGCCTTTAGACAACAGCGGTACATCCATGGCTTTTACGTATAGTTCTACCGCTTTCATGGGCTTATCTGGCTGAATAGTTACTACCGGGTCGTTTTCCTTAATAGTTTCTCCCAAACCGGCTTTTAAGGCTTTTACTACAAAACCGGATTGCGGCGCTACAATAGACCGTTGGGTGGTACGTACCTCTACACTGGCGTACTTGTTCCGTAACTTGGAATATTCAGCGTCTGCATCGGCCAGATACGATACCGCTGAGCTTTTATCTGACTGGGATTTAGCTATTTTATCTGCATATTCTGCTGAAATAGAGCTAAGTTCTACTTTGGCATTTAATACTTCATTCCTGGAAGCCAATACTTTGTTCTCTAAGGAAATTAGCTTAGCAGATACTTCCTGGCGTTTCAATTTTCTGGTTTCAAAGTCGGTAAGCGAGATCAGGCCATTTTTATATAAGCTTTCCGCCCCGGCAAACCGCCGGAGAGCTATATCATTCTGCACGATTTCTGCCTGGTATTCGGTGCTGTCACTAATTAATTTGTATTGCGCCTGCTTCAACTTATTTTGTGCTTTTTGCAAACTATACGTTAAGCCTTGTTGCAATGCGGCTATTTGATTATCCAGGGCTTTTACTTTTTCTTTGGTGGCCTGTATGCTTTGTTCCTTTGCCTGCAATTGCTCTTGCAGCCTGGTTAATAACTGAGGATCAAAATATTCGTCTTTGATTTCGGAAATAGTAAGAATAGTATCGCCTTTGGTTACATACTGGCCTTCCTGGATGTGCCACTTTTCTATTTTGCCCGGAATCGCCGTTTGAATAGTTTGCGGGCGGTCCTGGGGATTTAAGGCTGTTACTGTTCCGTTACCTTGTATATTCTGCTGCCATGGCAGAAAAAGCACTACAAACCCAAAAAGCCCAATACCAATTAGCCACCGGGCCAGTATCTTGCCCGAGCGTGGTGTATTGAGGGTTTTTAACGAATAGAGTTTTTTTTCTAATTCGTATTCTTTTATTTTTTCATTAGATATCTGTAGCATATGTTCTTTCAATTACTGGTAAACTATTCATCAACCTGGATACATTCATTTCATTTCCCAAAACCAGATCAGGCTATGTTGGTAATAGTAACTTCTTTCAGTACCGGATGCTCTGCTAGTTCTGCATAGGTGCCTTGTTCCACAATTCTGCTCTCGTCCATCAATACCACTTTGTCGCACTGGCTCAGAAAGGAAGTATCGTTTGTAATAGCCAGCAAGGTCCAGGGATTATCTTTTTGTATGAGAAAAGAGATTAGTTGTAAGCGTTCGGCACGTTGCATATCCTGCATATCATCATTAAAAATCAGCAGTTTAGGCCTGGAAGCTATGCATCTGGCCAGTATCAGTTTATGACGGGTGCTTCTGGTTAGCTTTGTGCCCAGCGCACTTACTTTTGTATCAATCCCCTCTGGTAACTTATTAACATACGAGCTGAGGCCAGTATGTTCAATTGCCCACCAGATATCTTCCTGCTTAATGCGGGCCCGGTTCATAGAGATATTTTCCTGAATAGACCCATCAAAAATATCATACGAAAATAAATTACTATCTACGGCTACCCGCCAGGCACTGGCTTGTATGTCGCGCATAGACATACTATTAATCGTTATGCTGCCCTCAAAAGCGGTATTGATAGAGCCGGCCAGCAGATTGGCCAATGTATGTCTGCCGGCAGCAAAGGTTCCGGCTATTCCTATACGTTCGCCTGGTTTAACTTCCAAATTGATATTCTGCAGGGCGTAACGCGTGCTCTCCGGGTACTTATACTGGACATTGTCAAGCTTGATATGTACCCCCTTGGTGTATTGATTGAATTTAATTTTAGAACCTTTGTCTTTCTCTAAGGGTAGATCGGTAACGGTGCCTACTTTTTCAGTAGCGGTGAGCAGGTCATATACATTTTCCATATTGAAGATAATCTTTTCTACGGCCCCTACAACTAATACTACTACCACTTCGGACGCAACAAACTGGCCCAGGGTTATCTGGTTATCAACCACCAGGATAGAACCCAGAATGAGTAAAGCCCCTATAATTAGGGTCTTGAAAATAACAATATAGATATACTGGTTTTTGAGTATGCTGAAATGGCTTTTGCGGTAATACAGATAATTGTTGACATAATCATCCATACGGTCAATGTGCAGATTGCTGTCGCCTGCCAGACGGAAGCTAGGGAAAGTACGGGCTATTTCTTCCAGCCAGGCAGCTATTTTGTATTTATATTTAGATTCGCTTAAGCTGGTTTCTAATCCTTTAGGACCTGTAAACCGGAACATCAAAAACAAGAAGCTTAGAAACAGCATGCCGAATGCCAGAAAAGCCGGATGGTAAAAAGCCAGTAAAATAATACCAAAGAATATTTGTAATACAGCGCCTGATAAATCTACCAGAATTTTGGGCAATGATTTCTGAATGACTACCACATCAAAAAAACGGTTCATCAACTCAGGCGGATAATAGGATGCAAAAGCCTCCGGTTTAATTTTTGGCACCCGGAAGGCAAATTCAAAAGCTGCCCTTGCAAAAATACGTTGTTGCAATACTTCTACCAGCGTAACCTGCATAATCTGCAAACCGCCCGAAACCAATACACCTACTATGATTATGGAGATTAAAACCACCACAGAGCTGAAAAACATACCTCCGGAAATCATTCCGATAATGGCCTGCGTACCTAAAGGCAATACCAGACTGATGAGCCCGACTACAATGGCATATACATAGATATACCATATATCTTTTTTTTCAGTGTTCAGCAGCCGGAGCAATCGTTGTAAGGGGCTGGGAGGACTTTTTTTCTCACTTTCCGGATTTTCCTGCCCCAGCGTCTGAGAATAATATTTAATAGGAAAAGAGGTAATGAGCTGTGTTTGCTGGCTGCTGGTTTGTTCTTCGGGAAGCAGGTAAAGCTGAACATTTGACAAAAGCAACGCAGCACCCGGATAAACTTTTACAGTTCCGGATGGATAGCTGATCACTTCTAAGGCATCCGATTCATTCCGGTAAACAAGAGCCGGTTCTATGTCTCCAGGATAGGTTTCCGTAAACAGAATAACCGGAAAGGTAATGCTATCCAAGAAAGCCGACAGGTTTGCTACGGCAATGGTATTATTTGTAAAAGCAATGTGTATATGCCGACCCTCATCTGTTAAGTCATAAATAAAGCTGTTAAGCTCTTCCCGGGTATATTCGTAGTCAGTTTTTACTTTTTTCCTAAAGCCTGCCAACTCTCCCGGAGGTCCGGTAAGTTCACCAACCTTATAAATAATATCCTGAATTACAGAAGCTTTCATGGGTTTTGTAAAGAAATCTTTATAGTAGACTTAAACTCTAAGACAAAAGTAGTAAAAATATTTTAAATAATAGTAATACTATCTTTATAAATAGTAAAAATATTACTATATTTGTAAAATTTTATGTACTTGTTGATACCTAACTTTTTAGTAAGCAGAAAGTTTTAATAAAGATCTATGTTTATGCATGCTACATTACGAATAGCGATGAATGATAAAGTGTTTGTCAGGGACCCTGAGCAAACCGAGTTAGGCCGGAGTATTATTTCTGAAGGGGTCCGGTTAATAGATGAGCTGGGTTTTGAGCAGTTTACATTTAAAAAACTGGCTTCCGAAATTAATTCTACCGAAGCATCGGTTTACCGGTATTTCGAAAACAAACACAAGTTATTGCTATACCTGACTGCCTGGTATTGGGCATGGCTCGATTTTCAAATTGATTTTCATACCAATAATGTAACCGATCCGGAACATAAACTAAAGATCATTATTCAGATTATCACCGATTCCACCAGATACAACCTCGACTTTTTGCCTGTAAATAAAGCTGCCCTGCACCGCATTGTTATTTGCGAATCTTCTAAAGCATACCTGACCAAATCAGTAGATGCAGACAATAAAGAGGGATTGTTTAAAAATTATAAAGCTTTGTGTCATAAAGTAGCTTTATTGGTATTAGCCATCAGTCCTGGTTATCCGTATGCACATGCACTGGTGAGTACGTTGCTGGAGGCCGCCCATCAGCAGGTTTTTTTCGCAGCGCATCTGCCTTCTTTAACGGAAGTACGGGTAACCGATAATGATTATACGCAGATGGGGTCTTTCTTGGAACATCTGGTATTTAAAGCTATAAAATAGCCGGGAGGCTGATAATTATTTTGCAAAAAACTAAAATTTCGGTTAGAATTGAGGATAAATATACTCCTCAGCGTAACGCTGTTTATTTATTGAAAAACATACTTATAACCTAAACTTATATGAACTTACCTCAAGACTTACGCTACACCAAAGAGCATGAATGGTTACGCGTTGAAGGCACTACAGCTTACGTAGGCATTACTGATTTTGCACAAAAAGAATTAGGCGATATAGTATATGTAGAGATTGATACCAAAGGGAAAGAATTACAAATGGGTGATGTATTTGGTACAGTAGAAGCTGTAAAAACAGTATCGGATCTATTTCTTCCCATTACTGGTACCATCATAGAAGTAAATGAGCTACTGAATGCCAGCCCCGAACTGGTTAATTCAGATCCTTATGGAAAAGGCTGGATGATTAAAATGAACATTGCTGATACACAGGAGCTTGAATCTTTATTAAGCGCCAATACGTATGCAGCTATGATAGGAGAGTAGTAATGGATGAGGAATAAGTCCTTGTATTCACTGTTCATTCGTCACTAATCATTCGTCAGTAGAGTATGTTTTTCAGATATAATTTGTTTGCGATAGTTTGGGCCTGCGTCATCTTTATGTTGATATTGATGCCAGGAAATAACATGCCCGACACAAATATCTGGAGCGTTTTGACATTCGATAAGTTTGCACACTTTTTTGTATTTGCCGTATTAGTATTTCTGCTGGTAATTGGGTTTACTAAGCAGCATACGTATATCTGGCTGAAATTCAATGCCATTAAAAGCGCCTTAGCCATCAGTATAGGTTACAGCCTGCTGTTGGAGACAGGCCAGTCCCTGGTTCCAGACAGAACTTTTGATCTGGTAGATATGTTAGCTAATACAATAGGATGTTTCTTAGGAAGTTTATTATTTTATTTCGTTTATAAATTTAACTTTCCTAACTAGCATTTTTAAAAGAAAAAGCATATTTTTGACATAGCGTTTTATCCGTACCTAACTAAACCGAATTTATACAATGGAACTAAAAAAGAATCCGAAAGTAGACTTATCCCGCCAGTCTGGTCTGTTTCTTAACATCGGACTGGTAGTGGCTCTGGGATTGACCCTACTTGCGTTTGAATGGAAATCGTACGATGATCTTTCAGCCATGAACTATGCCCCGGCTGAAGTTCAGACGGAAGAGTTAATAGATATTCCAATTACTGAAATGCCGCCTCCACCTCCTCCAGTTATACAGCAACCCGAAATCGTAGAGGTGCCTGATGAAGAAGAAATTGAAGAAGAACTAGTAAACCTGGATACAGAGATTACTCCTGAAACGGTAGTAGCTCCGCCAGCACCACCTGCCGAAGTTGCCGCTCCTGTACAAGAAGAAGAAGTAGATGAAATTTTCCAGGTGGTGGAAAACCAGCCTGAGCCAGTAGGAGGGATGGGTGCCTTTATGCAGTATCTGCAAAAGAACCTGAAATATCCAGAGCAGGCCAGACGCATGAACGTAGAAGGGAAAGTATTCGTACAGTTCGTAATTGACAAAGACGGTTCGCCCACAGATATTACCGTATTGAAAGGGATTGGTTCTGGCTGCGACGAAGAAGCCGTACGGGTAATCAAGAACATGCCTAAGTGGACACCCGGTAAGCAAAGAGGCCGTCCGGTGAAAGTACGTATGTCTTTACCTATTGTATTTAAGTTAGGTTAATATACCAAGAATATGTTTTTTTAAAGCCCGGTTATTCCGGGCTTTTTTTGTGCTTTGTATATAGGAAAGAATTTTTTAAGATAAATCTCCAACAATTTATGGAATAAATAATGTGTCTGCATCCTATCAGTAAAGTTTAAACTCGTTATCCACTTTCTTAAACATTAATGATATGGAAGCCAAAAAGAACCCAAAAGTAGAATTAGCCAACAAGTACAGTTTATTTCTCAATATTGGATTGGTAATCAGTCTGGCCCTTTGTCTGGCAGCCTTCGAATGGAAAACCTATGACGATCTTTCCGGGGTGGATATAGGTGTTAAAACAATTGAGCCAGAAGTTACCTTAGTTATTCCCATTACAGATCTTACACCGCCGCCCCCTCCAAAAGTACAGCCCGAAATTATTGAAGTAAAAGAAGAAGAAATTGAGGAAGAGTTAGCAATTTTCGAGACAGAGATTACTCCTGAAACAATAATAGCTCCACCTACGCTACCTATAGAAAAAGCTGCTGAACCCATACAAGAGGAAGATACTGAAGGCACATTCATTGTTGTTGAGAACCCGCCGATGCCCGAAGGTGGATTTGACGGATTTGGTAAGTACTTACAAAAGAACCTGAAATACCCAGAGCAGGCCAGACGCATGAACGTAGAAGGGAAAGTATTCGTACAGTTCGTAATTGACAAAGACGGTTCGCCCACAGATATTACCGTATTGAAAGGGATTGGTTCTGGCTGCGACGAAGAAGCCGTACGGGTAATCAAGAACATGCCTAAGTGGACACCCGGTAAGCAAAGAGGCCGTCCGGTGAAAGTAAAAATGTCGCTTCCAGTTGTTTTTAAACTGGGTTAATTGTTCCAGCTACCACAATTTTCAAAAATATTCGCATGGAACATAAAAAGAAACCTGAACTGGAATTAGGCAAGAAATATACCTTATTTCTGAATGTGGGCTTAGTCATTAGCCTGTCCCTATGTTTACTGGCGTTTGAGTGGAAAACCTATCCGGCATTATCCGGCGACAACGGTGAGAAAATTGACTATAAGCCTGCAGATGATTTTGAATTAGTAGATATTCCGCCTATTCCGGCTGTTATTCCACCTCCTGAAAAGCCTTTAGAAAAACTGCCTCAGCCTCCGGAAGATTTATCCACTATTGTAGAAGATGCCCTGTCGCCAGATGATCATTTACTCTCAGATCTTCCGGATGTGCCGGATGTTATTCCGGCACCTGTTTCCGTTCTGCCAGAGGTGATTCCTGAAGAGATAGTAGAAGATGCGGTGGTAGATGTATATGTTCTGGAAAAAGAGCCGGAAGGCAGAGCCCAGTTTTATGAATACATCAGCAAGCATTTGAGATATCCTAAAGCAGCCCAGCAATCTGGTGTGGAGGGCAAAGTATTTGTGCAGTTTGTGATTGATAAAGATGGCAGCATTACAGAAGTGAAAGTTATTAAAGGTTTAGGATTTGGCCTGGATGAAGAAGCTATCCGCATACTTCAAAAAGCACCTAAATGGACACCAGCCAAGCAACGCGGAAAACCTGTAAGAGTACGTATGGCCTTACCCATTATATTCAAACTTCAATAACTAAAAAGTGGAATTTTTACACCAGAAAGCCCGTATATCTGTGGGCTTTCTTATTTTTACCAGATGAATAGAATTCTGGCTTTTGTTTTTCTTTTGCTTGCAACGAATCTTGTAAGTAATGCTCAGGATATGAACCGGGTAAAAACCACCATTGCTACGCTTACTTCTCCCCAGATGCATGGCAGAGGCTATGTACAATCCGGCGACCGTAAAGCAGCCGAATACCTTGCAGAACAATTCCAACAAATGGGATTAAAAACATTCAATGCCTCTTATTTTCAAGAATTCCCCTTAGATATAAATACCTTCCCTAAACGGCTGAAGTTAACAGTTGGGAAAAAAATGCTTACTCCAGGAGAGCAGTATATAGTTAATCCCATATCGCAGCAAGGAGCCGGACAAGGCAAAATAGTTTATCTGGATACGTTGATTTTTACACAGGAATCAGCCCGGCAAAAGTTTCTGCAGAGCAATTTTAGCAAACAGGTGATGGTGTATGAATCGGTACATTACGGAAAGTTAGTAGAAATGCCCATTGAATACCTGAATAAAATGCATGAAGCCAAAGCATTAATAGAATTGCAAAAAGAGAAGCTTACGGCCAGTCTTTCAGGGAAGCAAATGAGCCACCCAGCTTTTGAGATGGTAAAAAAAGATAGTCCACCGGCAGGAACTAGGGTAAAATATAGAGTAGATGCAAAATTAATTTCCAACTACATCTCACAGAATGTAATAGGTTATATTCCTGGCAAAGCAGAGCCGGACTCATTTATTGTCATTTCCGCCCACTACGACCACTTGGGCAGAATGGGGAAAAATACCTACTTTCCTGGGGCCAATGATAATGCCAGTGGTACTACTATGCTTCTGGAACTGGCCCGGCATTATTCCCAGCCTCAAAACCAGCCAGAGTATTCCATGGTGTTTATCGGATTCGGCGCAGAAGAAGCAGGGCTCATTGGTTCCAGGTACTATGTACAACATCCTTTATTTCCCTTGAAGGATATTAAATTCCTGGTTAACCTGGATCTGGTAGGTACCGGCGATGAGGGCATGACGGTAGTGAATGGTGCCGCTCTCACGGATGAATATACGTTGCTTACCAGAATAAATGAGCAGAAAGGCTACCTACCGAAAATAAACAAACGGACCAATGCGCCTAACTCAGATCATTATTTCTTTGCCAATAAAGGCGTAAAAGCCATATTCATCTATACCTTGGGTGGCATTAAAGCCTACCACGATGTATACGACCGGGCCGAAACCCTACCACTGACAAAGTTTAAAGAGTTATTTGGCTTGCTTACTGATTTTATTGGGGAGTTGTAACGTATCAAAAAACCACGGAGTAGTGCCGCTGCGGTAAGGACCTGTGGTGAGGGAAGGCTGTTTGCGGTATAATCTTGGGGTTAGCGGCAGGGTGTTTCCACTTCATATTTTTAAAGCTACTTCTTTTTTGACTGCTCAATCCTTGAATTGGGAAGCCTTGTATTTATGCTCTAGAAAAAGACTTAGTTCCTTCTCAAATTCTTCGCTTTGTGACATTAATTGGCTACCCTTGTAATAAAAAAGCGGAATAAGAAGTAGCCCTAATTCACTCGTACAAAGGTTTACTAGTAGTGTAGCAAATATTGAGTTAGCAAATGCCCCAACCAGTATTTTGTTTTTGTGGATGGAAATATGTGCTTTAACCGAAGTGGATTTACTCACCAAAATACTTTCCCTCTCTAAAAGCAACTCATAGGAATAGTGACTGGGTAATTCCCTTTTTAAAACTTCTGCTAGTTCGCCAGTAGATGGAAGCAGTTGGGATGTTACAAGTAGCATAGGCTTAATTTCTTCTTAACGTTTCGATAGTATAACGAAAAATCATCAGATATGAAAGCGAGTCCATCCAGTCCGGGAATTTTTGGTGTTTGTCTTTTTTACCTTTGCACTAACAAATAAGTACTCGCTACAAAATATTCAGGGACTGCTCTTTGATCTTTTCCAGTTCTTCTTTCATATCTATCACATACCGCTGAATCTGGGCATCGTTGGCTTTGGAGCCAATAGTGTTGATTTCACGGCCAATTTCCTGTGAAATGAAGTTAAGTTTTTTACCTGGTGAATCTTCTTTGGTAAGTACTTCTGTAAAGTAATCCAAATGTACCCGTAGCCGCACTTTTTCTTCACTGATATCCAGTTTCTCAATGTAGTAGATCATTTCCTGCTCAAAGCGGTTTTTGTCGAAATGTTCATCCGTTACTACTTCCGCTATGTGAGAGGTAATGCGGTTGCGGATATTTTCCAGCCGTTGCGGATCATAGGTATCTACCTGCCCCAGCAACAACCGGATTTTTTCAATATAGGAAGCCAGATTACCCGCTAGTTCTTTGCCTTCGGTTATTCTAAACTCATTGCAGGCCTGGATAGCTTCTTGTAGTGCCTGCCTGATAAGTTGCCAGTCCTGTTCGTTTTGTTCGCTATTATCTTCCTGGTTGTAAATATCCGGCATTTGTAAAACTAAGCGGAAAATGTCTTGTTGAGAAGCGCCAATCTCCCCGGCAAGGCTATTTAGTTCATCAAAATAGGCTTTTACCAGTGTCCGGTTAATATTTAACCTACTTTTTTTTTCACCCACACTTTGCAGTTCAATACTTACATTTACCTTTCCCCGCTCCAGAACCTGGCTCAATATATGCCTTACTTCATGTTCCTTATCAGAAAAACTACGTGGTAGCCGGAAGCTGGTATCCAACGATTTAGAGTTTAACGACTTTATTTCAACAACAACTTCTAGTCTGTCATTCGCCAGTTTGGCGCTTCCGAAGCCGGTCATAGATTTTATCATAGTGGTTCAAAATTATGCTATTTCGCAACATACAAATTATCAGGCATAAATTAAAAGGAGGTTTCACTTTTCCATTGTTTACAACTATCTTTACAGAATCGTGTAGCTTAAAATACATTCCATTTTAGGCCTTTCTCCATAAACTCTAAACTTACTTTATGAAATTTGGTGTCGTTGTTTTTCCTGGTTCCAATTGCGACGAAGACATTATTTATACCCTGCAACATACCCTGGGACAAGAAGTGGTAAAGCTCTGGCATAAAGATACCGACCTGCAAGGGGCAGAATGCATTGTGCTTCCCGGAGGCTTTTCGTATGGCGATTATCTCCGCTCTGGAGCTATAGCCCGTTTTTCGCCAATTATGGAAAAAGTAGTAGCGCATGCCAATCAAGGCGGCTATGTAATCGGCATCTGCAACGGTTTCCAGATATTGACGGAAGCTGGTTTGCTGCCAGGTGCTCTGCTTCGCAATAATGGCCAGAAGTTCATTTGCCGCAATGTATACCTGAAGCCACAATCTACTTCTACGCTTCTTACCAAAGGACTTGATCCGGACAAGACGTATAAAATACCTATTGCTCATGCCGAAGGCCGCTACTATGCAGATCAGGAAACAGTAAAAGAATTGCATGCGAACGACCAGATACTATTTAAGTACAGCAGCGAAACGGGCATAATCGATGAAGCCTCTAACCCAAATGGCTCTCTGGAAAATATTGCCGGCATCAGCAATGCGCGGAAAAATGTATTTGGCATGATGCCTCACCCGGAACGGGCTGCGGAAGAAGCCTTGGGCAATACCGATGGCCGGACTATTTTGGAAGGCTTAGTGGCCCAGATAACCGCCTAATTTCTGCTTGTATACAGCATCTTTCTTCCCGGTCTTCCTACAGTAAGCTACCCACAAAACTCCTGTGGAAGACTGGGCATTATACCTTATCTTCATACAAACAAAACCTCATTTATGATTAGTATTTCCTCCTGCCCGAAGATGTTAGCCCTGGCTGCATCGGTATGGCTTATGGCTTCCTGTACGAGCCAGAATGTACAAGAAACAACCCAACCAGGAAACAAAACGGACCAGCCTCTTACTTCCGGAATCACTATTCAAAACATGGATACGCTGGTAAAACCCGGAGACAATTTTACTGCCTATGTAAATGGCAACTGGGTAAAAAATACAGAAATTCCGGCAGACAAAGCTGCTTTCGGTGCTTTTCATATGTTGAATGATAAAGCACAAGATGATGTAAAAGCAATTATTGAAGCATCGGCCAGTGGTACATTTGCTGACGGATCTGATGAACAAAAAGTGGGCGATTTCTATGAAGCATATATGAATCTGCAACGGCGCGACTCTATAGGCTTGGCTCCATTAGCACCCGAACTGAAAAAAATTGCCGACATTGCAACTTATACAGATTTAGCTACCTACTTTGCCTATGCTAATAAAATGGGCAACATGGTTCCCTTTAACATAGGTGTAGAAACGGATTTTAAAGATCCTAAGCAGTATATGCTCTATACCTGGCAAGGCGGATTAGGCTTACCCGACCGGGAGTATTACTTCCTGAAAGATGCTAAATCTACAGATATCCGCAACAAATATGTGGCTCACATAGAGAACATGCTTAAACTATCTGGCATAGAGAATGGAAAAGAAAAGGCTAAAAAAATAATGGCGCTGGAAACCCAACTAGCTTCCAAGCATATGAAAAAAGAGCAAACCAGAGACATGGTAGCTATTTATAACAAATATGCGGTAAAAGACTTAACTCAGCTGATGCCTGATTTTGCCTGGCAGCCTCTGTTAAAAGAAGCCGGTGTCGAGAAGAAAGATAGCATTGTCATTACTCAGGTGGATTACACCAAATCATTAAATGCTATTATTAAGAATACACCCCTTGATACCTGGAAAACCTATTTGCAGTGGAGCTTGATTCATGGTTCGGCCTCTTATCTGACAACAGCCTTGGATCAGGAGAATTTTGAGTTCTATAATAAAACCCTATATGGCGTAAAAGAGCAGCGGCCACAGTGGCGCCGGGCAGTAGATGTGGTAAACAATAACCTGGGCGAGATGGTGGGCAAAGTATATGTAAAAAAACACTTTCCTCCGCAAGCAAAAGAGCGGATGCTGACCCTGGTAGACAACCTGCTGAAAGCCTATGAAAGCAGTATTAAGGAGCTAGAATGGATGAGTGAAGATACCAAAAAACAGGCGTTAGATAAACTAAGCAAGTTTACTCCTAAAATTGGCTATCCGGATAAGTGGCGGGATTATTCTGACCTGAAAGTAGCCAAAGGCGACTTGTATGGAAATATGAAACGGTCTACGTTATTTGAGTACAACCGCAACATCAATAAGCTGGGTAAGCCGGTAGACCGGGATGAGTGGGGCATGACGCCACAAACAGTTAATGCCTATTATAATCCGCCACTCAATGAGATTGTGTTCCCGGCAGCTATTTTACAACCCCCATTCTTCGATTTAAATGCAGAAGATGCCGTAAACTATGGTGGGATTGGTGGCGTAATTGGCCACGAAATCGGACATGGCTTTGATGACCAGGGCAGCACCTTTGATGGCGATGGCGTACTGCGTAACTGGTGGACTGAAAAAGATGGACAGGAATTTAAAACCAGAACCTCCGCGTTAGTCTCTCAATATAATAACTTTAAAGTATTCGACGATTTGAATGTAAATGGAGAATTTACCTTGGGTGAAAACATTGGTGACCTTGGTGGATTAAGCATTGCCTTAAAAGCCTATAATGCTAGCCTGAATGGAAAACCAGCCCCTGTACTGGATGGTTTTACAGGCAATCAGCGGGTATTTATTGGCTGGGCACAGGCATGGTTAAACAAATCCAGGGATGAGGCTTTACGTAATCAAATTAATACCGATCCGCATTCTCCGGCTAAGTTCCGGGTAAATGGGGTAGTGCGGAATATTCCTGAATTCTATACAGCCTTCAATGTGCAACCAAGCGACTCTTTATATCTGGCGCCTGAACAACGCGTAAAAATATGGTAGGTAAAAGTGAGACCTAAACCCTAAAAAAAGCCCTCCAGATAATAATTTCTGGAGGGCTTTTTTATGGATATAGCTTAGATTTATTTGTTTGGTTGAGGCGTCATCCGCAGGTAGGGTTTTATCACCGTATGGCCTTTAGGGAATTTAGCCGGAATATCTTCATCTTTTACAGCTGGCACAATAACACAATCTCCTCCATCTTCCCAGTTAGCCGGGGTAGCCACACTGTGGTAAGCAGTTAACTGCAACGAGTCAATTACCCGCAGAATTTCATTGAAATTACGGCCGGTAGAGGCAGGATAAGTTAAGGTAAGTTTTATTTTTTTATCAGGGCCAATCACAAACACCGAACGTACGGTAGCTTTTTCTGAGGCATTGGGATGAA
This sequence comes from Rhodocytophaga aerolata, assembly GCF_030503435.1. Taxonomy (GTDB): domain Bacteria; phylum Bacteroidota; class Bacteroidia; order Cytophagales; family 172606-1; genus Rhodocytophaga; species Rhodocytophaga aerolata. The sequence continues at coordinate 207,459 of NZ_JAUKPO010000001.1, read as the reverse complement.
TCATATCATACAGGTTAGCTACCTCCCGGTTTTCATCCGCAATCAGCGGGAAGTTTACCAGCGTATTTTGTGTTTCGTTGATATCTTTTACCCACTCCACATGCGAATCCAGCGGGTCTACACTTACTGCCATTACTTTTACATTCCGCTTGTCAAATTCATCTTTCAGTTTGGCCGTCATGCCTAGTTCGGTGGTGCATACAGGAGTAAAATCTGCGGGGTGAGAGAATAAAACTCCCCATTTATCTCCCAGCCATTCATGGAAGGTAATTTCTCCTTCGGTGGTTTTTGCAGTAAAATTTGGGGCAACATCGCCTAATCTGAGTGACATAGTTTTATAGATTTTAGGGTTATACAGATAATTGTTTGTTCTACTGAATTTACAGGGTATTCACTAATTTATAAAAAAGCGACCTATAAATTTTATATAATTCAGACTACAGTGAGATAAATCGTCCGAAGACTTAAACAGATAATGAGTACACCTACCATGATCATCAACGTTTTTGGCTTAAATTTTTTGCACAAGTACGCAGCAAAAGGAGCAGCAAAAGTTCCGCCCACTACCAGACCTGCTACAATCTGCCAGTTATCTACCCCAATCAGGTATATAAATGTACCAGCTCCGGCTAAAGCAATAAAAAATTCAGCCAGGTTTACTGACCCAATGGTGTACCGGGGGTTGTGTCCTTTGCTAATGAGGGTGGAAGCAACAATCGGTCCCCAGCCTCCGCCGCCAACAGCATCCATAAATCCGCCGAAAACCGCCAGAATAGCTAGTCTTTTTGGTTCTTTGGGTGCGTTTACTTTTTTGAAGGCTTTCCGGATAATAACTATACCCATAATCATTAGATAAGCAGCTATAAACGGTTTGATTATCTTTCCATCAATGGAAGTAAGAATATAGGCACCCAAAATTACACCTACCATACCAGGGATAACCAGGCTTTGAAAAAGTTTTCTATTGACATTACCAAGCTTTAAGTGAGACAAGCCAGATACACCTGAAGTAAACACTTCTGCTACATGCACACTAGAGCTGGCCATGGCTGGTGGTACGCCTAACCCTAACAAAAAGGAAGTGGAGCTTACGCCATACGCCATACCTAAGGCTCCATCGATCATCTGTGCTACAAAGCCAACTAGTATAAAAAATACTAACTGCTCAGTAAATACACTTTCTAGCAAAGAAGGAGCTTCAGCTATTATTCCGGTAGGCAAAAATATAGTTAGTGCAATAAGGACTACCAAACTAGCGGCAACTAAAATAAACCATTTCCGGCTGTAAAAGGGCTGGGTAACTTTTTCTTTCACTTCTGAAGTTTCGTCCAGTACTTGAATTTTAGATTCCAAGGTTAAGGTGTTTATGGGTTGGTGAAGGTGAGTAGATTTCATCTAATGTTAGCGCTTGGTTGGTACAGCCTGTTCAAAATAAAATCCAAATATATGCAATCTCTATAAATATACTAGGGATTGTCTAGAAATTTTATTTTTAAGTCTTACCTTTACAAACCAAAAACCAAACAAAAGGTGTAGCTACTCCTTGCTGAGGAATCTAAATAACAAAAATACCTGTTATGAAGCAAGATTGCCCGCATCAAAATCTGTTAACCTAATCCTTTATGCGCTATAGTTTATTCGGAATTTTGCTACTAATTTATACAGCCTGTTCTAACTCTGCCGGGAAGGACACCACCAAACAACAACCTTCAATACAAACAGGAATTTGGCGGGCTGTACTGCAATCCCCTGGCGGCGAACTTCCTTTCAGCCTGGAGATTGAAAAGAAAACGGACAGTACGTACGCAGCTTATGCCATTAATGGGCAGGAAAAACTGGCATTGGACGAAGCAAAGATAGAAGGCGATTCTATCCGGATTCCAATGGAATTATTTGAATCTGAGTTGGTGGCAAAAGTAAATGACGATAAACTTACCGGCCGCTTTACCAGATATAGCCCTACAGGAAATGTGAATATGCCATTTTCCGCGCAGCAGGGTCTTACCCACCGGTTTACTGCTGCTACACAAACGCCAGTTGCTGACCTGACAGGTAAATGGGCAGTTACTTTCCGTTCAGAAAATAATTCGTATCCGGCAGTAGGGGTATTTGAACAAAAAGGGAACAACATTACTGGTACTTTCCTTACCACTACAGGCGATTACCGGTATCTGGCCGGAACCGTACAAAGGGATAGTCTCTATCTTTCTTGTTTTGATGGAACTCACGTATACCTATTTAAAGCCAGTATTGGAAAGGATAAAAATACATTAACAGGCGGATTCTGGTCGAGTATGGCTAGCTATGAAGCCTGGACAGCCAATCGTGATTCTACGGCTACCCTGCCAGATGCCAACTCTCTTGCCTTTCTGAAAAAAGGGTTCGACCGACTAGCTTTTACCTTTCCAAATGTGGAGGATGGCAAACCTCTTTCCCTGGATGACGAGCGGTATAGAGGAAAGGTAGTAGTCGTACAGCTGATGGGTTCCTGGTGCCCCAATTGTATGGACGAAACTAAGTTTCTGGCTCCCTGGTATCAGAAAAACAAAGACCGCGGAGTAGAGGTAATTGCACTAGCTTACGAACGGATTCCAGACTTTGCAGTATCTGCGCCAAAACTGCAAAAGATGAAAGACCGCTTTGATGTGACCTATGAAGTAGCTTTAGCCGGGGTAAACGACAAACAAGCCGCAGCCCAGACATTACCAATGCTAGATAAGGTAGTGGCTTTCCCAAGCACTATTTTCATAGATAAAGAGGGCAAAGTCCGCCGGGTACACACAGGCTTTAGTGGCCCAGGTACTGGTAAATATTACGATGCGTATGTGGAAGACTTTAATTTGTTTATAGATAAGCTTCTGGCAGAAGGAACAATGTAAGGACGGAAAATTTATCACACCTCACAGGCTTCAAAACGTGTGAGGTGTTTTTTTGTACTTAGCCTTTAGCAGATAAACTTTTATAATAGTCTTTCAGTTTTTGGAGACGATCGTAATAGCCAAGTGGAGTATAATGGGTATCCGGAATAATCATGTTAGACAGTAACTCATTGAGTTTTTCAGAATGATCTACACTTTTGCCTGTTTGCATGGATACATTCCGTAACGTTGTCCAGATCATGGCTTTTAGTTGAGTTTTCTCTTTATCCAGCATCTGGCACTCGGTAGTAATGGAATTATGGTCAAAAAAGATCAGCGCTGTTTTTACCAGTACCGTCTCTCCAAACATGGCTGGCCGTAAATAGGATATCTGATGGTTGGTTACTACCCAATGGGCATTAAATTCCTGCGACAGCTTCAGCGGGCTCCAGCCATAATATAATAAAGTTTGATCGGCACGGGCGTTAAAAAAATAATCCAAGTACTTGGCATTATTCAAGTGGCCAAAAGGGTCGCAGTCCTGAAACCGGATCACCAGTTCGCTTTCCAGTTCCTTTTCCATTTCTTTTTTACTATCCATAGTATGTCACTAACAAATTAAATGAGGTCTTATGTCGTAGAAGAAGTAAAAGTACGATTAGTTATTGAAACAAAGAGAAATTTTCAATGGCCAATCTTTTCAACAGGTGAATCACTTTTATGAATAAATTTACTGATTCTCTAAAAATGATACAGTTAAAAATACCGTCGTTAAATAAGTAAGCAGGCGCTTTGTAGGTAGATTGCGTAATAACAGGCATGGGTTTGAAATGTGGAAATAATGACTTAGCTACTTTTTATGAAGAATTACTTCTGTTTACCTGCACGCTAAAGAAAGTTACTTTAGTTGTTAAACACCGAAGTATATAAATGAATAGAATAAAGAAGCTTTACTTGTAAGTCCAACGGCTTTTGCAGATTTTTGATTTTAACAAACAGCAAATATACAGATATATGAACGAAGTATTTACAGCCAGCCGGTTCAAAGATACCCTTTCGCCGGATGAGGTAGTTTTTAATGAAAAAGGGGTGACGTTTAAAGTAAACAAAGTCATTGGTGGAACTGAAAATTTTGTGTTCTATCAGGATATTTCCGGGGTAGAGATTGATAATGGGCTGTTGTTTGCTACGATCCGGGTTATTCCCAGAGCCAGGCCAGAAATTGTAATTGAGGGATTTACCAGAGGCGATGCCAAAAAGATCAAACACCTGATTTTAGAGAGAGTATAAAAAAATAAAGAAAGTAAAAAAAATATTAATTCAAATCCGATTAGGCAGAACAGTTGTTCCCGGCACAGTTTTATTGGCATTCCATACAAAGCGGCACTTTGATATAGATCAAGTACCATAATCCTTTCTCAGCCGGAAAAGATGAACAGAATGAATAGAGTAAATAGCATTTGGGACCAGTTAGAAAAGCAGATTGCTTATAAAAGCTTCAAACCTTATTTGGAGTTTTTAAAAATGCCATTTTACTGCCTGCTGGTTGTTTCTTTGCTTCTTTTTATAGGTCCTGCTGCTTTTTCGCAGACAAAAGTTGTGCTGAAGCCTGGAGATGAAATTCAAAAAGCGGTAGATGCGCATCCGGAAGGAACCCTCTTTATTTTAAAACCGGGACTATACCGGATGCAGGATGTAAAACCCAAAGATAAAAATCAGTTTATTGGGGAAAAAGGAGCTATCCTCAATGGAAGCCGCCTGCTCAAAGATTGGAAGAAAGAAGGAAAATACTGGGTACACGATGGGCAGACACAACAGGGGCAGCGATACGCGGCCTGCGTAAAGGGCTATGCAGGCTGCCAGTATCCGGAAGATATTTACAAAAATGATTACCCCCTCCGGCAAGATACGGCCTTGCTCCTAGTAGAGCCTGGTGAGTGGTTTTTTGATTATGACCAGGATAAAGTATACCTGTTAGAGGACCCTACCAGGCATAAAATGGAGATTAGTGTGTCGCGCAGGGCATTTGGCGGAAATGCGAAGGGGGTAGCTATCCGGGGGCTGGTTGTGGAAAAATATGCCATTCCCGGCCATATGGGAGCCATTGGCGACCAGTATCCCGGCGAAGGATGGATTATCGAAAATAACGAAATCCGGCTGAATCATGGAAAGGGTTTATCTGCGTCACATAATGCCATTATCCGGGGAAATTACATTCACCATAACGGACAGATGGGAATGACAGCAAATGGCAAGAACATTTTGGTGGAGAACAACGAAATTGCCTATAACACCCTGAAGGAAATTGGCTACAACTGGGAGCACGAAGGCGGTGGAACTAAGTTTGCCTATACAGATAGTTTAGTTGTCCGTAATAATTATGTACACCATAACTGGGGCCCTGGCCTATGGACGGATATTAAAAACAAAGATGCGTTGTATGAAGGCAATATTTGTACTGACAACCTAGCCTCCGGTATATTTCATGAGATCAGCTATAGTGCCATTATCCGCCATAATTATGTAGCCCGCAATGCTACAGTCCATGGAGCGCAGTTATTTCTCTCCACTTCCAGCGATGTGGAAATTCATCATAACGAGGTAGTGGTAGACCAAAAAAGTGGCGATGGCATCATAGTCAGGCAATCGAAACGGGAGGTAGATGGTGTTCCAATTTATGGCATCAATAACTATGTGCATCACAATACCATTACGTATTTTGCTACCAACAAGCGGAGCGGTGCCTGGGCAGATTATGAAGCAGATACCTTCTGGAAAAAGGGTAATAACCGCTTCAACTACAATACCTATTTTATAAAAGATGCCGAAGCCCATTGCTGGGAGTGGAGTAATGGCAGAAATGGTTGGAAAACCTTCCGGGAGTGCGGCCAGGAAGCCAATGGCAGAATAAAAACTCAGTTCGATAGAAGCAAAACCTATCCGGAGAAGGTGATTAGAACGTCAGCAGGAAGGTTTAAAGTTAGCTACTGAATAGCCATTGTTCTTATAGAAATAATGCCACCATTCGCTGGTAATGGGCAAAAATCCGGCATTCTCCATGCTTTCTTTCAACAATTTGCGGTTCTCCAGTACCTGGGCTGGCAGGTTTTTATAGGCATGGTGGGCTTCTCTTCCAAAATGGTCAAAACCTGTACCCATATCCAGTTCCTGGCCCTGGGCATCTACCAGGGTAAGGTCTACCGCAGCACCTTTGTTGTGTATGGAGCCATTGCCATACGGATTGCCTACATAACGGTCGTCGGGCATAATTTTCCACATCCGCTTTTGTATATCCAGTGGCCGATAGCAATCATAGAGTTTTATGCGGTAGCCTTTCTCTTTCAACGATTGCTGTACATTTACCAGGGCTTTGGCTACCACGGCTCTTAACAAACACTGGTCACAATCGTATACCTTGGCTTTCAGGAAATTACTATCGGTGGCATAGCGCATATCCAGTACAAACGTAGAATCCAGGCTGAGCAGGTCTACAAAAGCACTATCTGGTAAGGCATCCCGTTGCGCCTGCGTAAGTAAAGCTGGGGAGGTAGAAGGTAACTGCTTGCTGGTATCTGGTGTAGCGACCCTGGTAGCTGTGTCGGTTGGGGCAGGGGTAACGGTTTTCTGTGCTGCAGTTAGGGTATCCGTTTTACTTTCAGTGGTTTGTTCGTTGTATGAACAGGCTACCAGAAGTAGAAACAAGCTGCTACCTAAGATTTGCTTATACCACCGGGAAACGTTTTGTATCATAAATTTCCTTATTCTAACACAAGTATAGCAGATTCGGGATTAAAGTAAAATGAATTGAGCCAATCAACGTATAATAGAAAAAACTTTATCAGCTTTGCAGGGATAGACGAGCATAAAACAGTTGGTGAGAAAAAAAGCTTTCGCCAGCTGAACTTAAGTAGTTGATGCATTTTATGTATACTACTCCCTATCAACTAATTTTCACATCTTCACATTTGCAGTTTTGTATATGGCCAGTTTTCAGGATTTTAATTTAAATAAGCAACTCCTTTCGGCGGTGGAAGAACTTAACTATGAAGTTCCCACAGAGATACAGCAAAAGGCAATTCCGGTAATTCAGGGAGGACATGATGTATTAGGAATAGCCCAGACTGGCACCGGCAAAACGGCTGCCTATCTGCTGCCCATCCTCATGAAAGTAAAATATGCGCAAGGTATGCATCCCCGAGCTTTGATCCTGGCACCCACACGCGAATTAGCCATGCAGATAGATGAAAGCATCAGCCAGCTAGCCAAGTATACGGATTTGCGCCATGTGGCTGTGTATGGAGGAATAGGACCAAAAACGCAGATAGAAACTATACAGAAGGGAGTTGATATATTGGTAGCTACTCCAGGCCGCTTAATGGATATTTACCTGAAAGGCGAATTGGTGCTCAAAGAGTTGAAAACCCTGGTATTGGATGAAGCCGATAAAATGATGGATATGGGTTTTATGCCACAAATCCGCAGGTTGTTAGAGATTATCCCCAATAAACGGCAGAACCTGCTTTTCTCGGCTACTTTCCCTGAAAAAGTGGAACGCTTGTCGGATGAATTTCTGGAGTTTCCTACCAAGGTGGAAGTTACGCCGCAGGCTACGCCGGTAGAAACCGTAAACCAGGTATTGTATGAGGTGCCAAACCTGAAAACCAAAATAAACTTGCTCAATGCGTTGCTGGAAGACGAATCGTTTAACCGGGTGATTATTTTTACCCGCACCAAAAAAACAGCTGAAAATACGTTCCGTTATTTAGCCAGAAAGTTAGATGGGGAGCAGGTGAAAGTAATTCATGCCAATAAAGGCCAGAATACCCGCATTAATTCGATGGAAGCTTTTAGAGAGGGAAATGTGCGCATATTAGTGGCCACCGATGTAGCGGCCCGTGGCATAGACATTAGCCTGGTAAGCCATGTAATTAACTTCGACGTGCCTATTATCTATGAAGATTATGTGCACCGCATTGGCCGCACCGGCCGTGCCAACCATAGTGGCGAGGCTATTACCTTTATGAATGAAGCGGAAGAATATCATGTGCAGAAAATAGAAGAACTTATCCGCATGAAGATTCCCAGAAAACCCTTACCTGCCAGTGTAGAGGTATTGCCTACCCCTTTTGAAGAAGCACAGGAAATAGCTATGGAGATAGATACCCAAAAAAGAAAAGAAAACCCTGATTTTCAGGGAGCTTTCCATGAGAAAAAACTGAAAAACCAGCCACGTACCACAAAAACTGCTAAAACTAAGAGCAAAGTAAAAGGCAAGAAGTTTAAAGGTTCCTGAACCCAGAATTATGGATTTACCACAATTAATAACTTGCACATAACTACTTATCGTTCAATCCTGCAAATCCTGGTTTAGATTTTCGACTTTTCCAGTGCTTGCCTGATATCGGCAATAATATCATCTACATGCTCAAGGCCGGCGGAGATGCGGATAAGGCCGGGTAATATGCCTACCGCGGCACGGTCTTCATCGGTTAGTTTGCTATGGGTGGTAGAAGCCGGATGAGTGGCAATGCTGCGGGTATCGCCCAGGTTAGCAGTTAACGAAAGCAGTTGCAAGGAATTCAGGAAGCGGCGGCCTCGTTCTATTCCCCCTTTTACAATTACGGTAACCATAGCACCGCCCAGCCGCATTTGCTTTTTGGCTAGTTCATATTGCGGATAGGAAGAAAGGAACGGGTAAATAACTTTTTCCACTTCGGGATGTTTTTCCAGGTAAGCAGCTATCTTATGGGCATTATCGCAGTGCCTTTCCATGCGTACAGCCAGGGTCTCCAGGCTTTTCGATAATATCCAGGCATTGAACGGCGACATAGATGGACCGGTATGCCGGGAAAAGAAACGAATCTCTTTTATTAGTTCTTTATTTCCTACAATAGCTCCGCCAATGGCACGGCCTTGTCCGTCAATGAATTTGGTAGCCGAGTGAGTTACTAGGTGGGCACCATATTTTATGGGCTGCTGCAAATAAGGTGTGGCAAAACAATTATCTACATTCAGGATCAACCGGTGTTTGGCAGCCAGTTTTCCCAGCCATTCCAGGTCAATCATATCCAGGGCCGGATTGGAAGGAGTTTCCACAAAGATCATCTTGGTGTTGGGCTGAATTAGCTTTTCCCAGGTTTCCGGTTTATTTATATCGGCGTAGGAGTGAGTAATGCCCCATTTGGGAAATATCGTGTTCAGAATCTGGTGGGTAGAACCAAACAAGGACCGGGAAGCCAGTATGTGATCGCCGGATTTAACCAGGGCAGCCATACTGGTAAACATAGCCGACATGCCAGAGGCCGTGGCAATGCCATCTTCTGCGCCTTCCAGCAAGCAAAGTTTATCTATAAACTCAGTGGTATTCGGATTGGAGAAGCGGGTGTAAATATTGCCAGGTATTTCATCGGCAAACATAGCTCTGGCTTGCTCGGCATCTTCAAAGGTAAAACTGGAGGTAAGATACAAAGGTACAGAATGTTCTCTGTACGATGTTTTTTCTGCCTGGGTGCGTACGGCTTGTGTCTCAAAATGTTTCGGTTCTTCTTGTTCGGCCATAGTGATCTGAAAAGCTATTTATTGAGGTGCAAATGTAGAGCATTTTACTATGAATATAGGAAGCCAGTGCCGGCTAATTTGCAGGAAAGTAAAGCTTTAGTATATAAGCAAGATAAAATGGTGAATTTGCCTGAGACTTTGGGCTGTTGACTAATGCAGATGTAACCTATTTGCTGGCAGAGCAGTAGATAAGCCTTTACTCTCATTCGAGTAAAGACACGGGTACACCCTTGCGGAGGGTGTTTTGAATTTCAGCTACTTTATCGGTGTCTCTGATCAACTGGGCTAATACTTCATCCGAAGCATCGCCTTCTACATGAGCTTTGTATTGTAGATGATAGCCTGCTTCACCTTCGGCCGCAAATTCAGCAGATGCTTCCACCACTACTTTCGTCACGTGAATATTCTTTTTCTTAGCTTCCCGGTAGATATCATTGCAAAAACAGGTAGCCAACGCCAGGCAAAGCAACTCGCCGCCATTTACTGCCGAGCCCCAGCCAGTTGCTTTTCCCGGAATAGCTAATTGTTGAGCCGTATCATTGGTTTGAACAGTCGCCATGTTGGTTGAAGCTGTTTTCAACTTTTGCCGTAATAACCATAAATAAGATAGGTAAGAGGTGTTATGAGTAGGTATATCAATCACAAGAGATGACTAAGAAGTTAATAATGAACAAAGAACATGGAATTTTGACTATTACTAATATCTGTTCATTATGTATAATTCCTTGTTCTCCTGTTCATTATTCCTTTAATTCTCCATATATTTTGCCAGTAGAGGTTAGTACGGAAAGCTGCTATGCTTACGATCTTTCTATAGAGAAATCGTAAGTGACTTTAGCTGTTTTTTCCAGGGTTTTGGCTACTGAACAATACTTCTGCATAGATAAGTCAACGGCTTTTTTAACTTTCTCTTCAGACAAATTGCCTTTCAAATCAAAATGTACATGAATATCCTGAAAGAGAGAGGGTTCTACGTTTGGTTCTCGTTCGCCGTCTACCGTAATTTTAATATCTTCCAGGGGTTCCCGCTGTTTTCGCAGAATGTTTACAATATCAATGGTACTGCATCCGCCAATAGCGGCCAGTAATAGTTGCATAGGCCGGAATCCCTTATTTTCGCCGCCAATAGTTGGGGAGCCATCCATATCGATGGTATTACCTGTATCGTTTACTGCCTGCATATGAAACAGGTCATTCTTTCTGTTGATGTTTATTTTCATAAGGTATAAAGTTCTGAAATTGCAGCTATAACAGAATTATTTACGAAAAAGTTGATACCTGTTATTTTTGCAAACGTAGCTAGGCTATATAAAGAGGTTTAAAAATAATTATTACTTTTGTTAACACATAACTCACATCAAAAAATTAGCCTTATGAAGGAAATTACTGTGCAGGAACTAAAAGATATGCAGGACCGCGGCGAAGACTTTCAACTGATAGATGTACGCGAACCCAATGAATATGATTTTGCCAACCTGGGTGGCGAACTTATTCCCTTGGGCTCTGTCTTGCAAAATGCCGATAAAATCTCCAAAGATAAAAAAGTAGTGGTGCATTGCCGCAGCGGAGCCCGCAGCGGAACAGCTATTCAACAACTGGAAAAGAAGTTTGGCTATACCAACCTGTATAATTTAAAAGGCGGTATCCTGGCCTACTCTGATCAGATTGACCCGGATATTCCAAAGTATTAGTGATCAAGTATCTAAAAGATAAGCATCTCCAACAGCAAGATAAGAAATACTGAATATTGAAAAGAATCCCGCTTTCTTTATTCAGTATTCCTTGTTCCAAATTCGTTATTCAGCCTCATTTTGCATGTAGCTGTATGTACCCTGCACTTCAATTATTGGTTCATAAGCAAGTATTCCTTACTCATTCTTCCTTACTCATTATATCCCCACTTCTACCTGGAAGCGGAACAGCCATCCATCTTTGGAGTTTAAGATATCATTTTTTAGGAGTACATCCTGGTAGGTAAGATCAGTCTGAAGTTTTACCCGGTGCCAGCGAACGTACCTGGTGGCCGCCAGTGTATATTGCCGGGTAGCCGTAGTAGCTACTTCCAGTTCTTTATCCGGAGTAATAGCCGTATACCTGGCGGCAAACTCTAAATAGACAGGCAACATATAGCTGGCTTGTATATTTAAGCCAGTGCCTTCATATACATACCGTAGGTCGTTGTCGGCGTTATAGGTGAGTGGGTTGCTGGCATCCCGCTTGATGTATTCGGCATACAAGGCAAAGCCACTATATTTAAATAAAATATCGCTGATAAATGTATTAATATCTGATATGCCATAAAGTTTTTCGCCAATCTGTCCGCCGGCCCGCACAGCATCTTCATTGAAAGAATAAGCAGCGGCTATGGAAAGTTTGGGTGATTTTTCCCGTACCCAATCTCCTTCAAAATAGTCGCCCCGTAAGGTAAAATCACCGAAAGGCAGAAGTTCAACTTTACCGGTATAAGCCAGGCCTGCATTACTCACATCAAAATTCCGCCCTTTACCTGTAGAGATAGCACCCATCAGGTTATATCTTACACCACCTTTGAATTTATTGCGGTAATACACAAAAACTCCGGCATCGCGGTCCAGGTTGAAGGTGGCATTAGACAGAGACCGGTCAGCGAATTGTTGTTCACCTGAAGAAATAACCCGTTGCCGGTTTCCAGGCAATTTAGTTAAGCCCATGCCAAGCTCCAGGTTACGGGTAGGTTTATAGAATATTACTGCATCGCGGAGCACGTTATAAAATCCGGAGTTTTCTATGTCGGCATCACCCCGGGCAAAACCCAGCTGGAACTGATAGGTTAAGTTTTTTCTACCCAGATAGCCAAATGAACGCAGGCGCATCCGCCTCACCAGAAAGGTCTTCCGGTTAATGTTTCCCGAAGCATCCGAGCCAAGCTCAAAGCGGTTTTGCATCCGGAACCGGAAATTGATCTGATAGGTACTGTCTAAACTGGCAATATTTATTCCGTCCGTTTCATGCAAGAGCAGACTGGCTTCATCCTGATCGTTGGTTTGGGCAAAAATTCCAGGAACACCAATAGAAAAAAACAGTATAGTAAGTAAATATTTCATGGTAGGCTAAAATCGGATGCAAGTTACTCAATCAAGCGCCAGCCTGCTACCTGGTTGAAAAAATGCATAACTACAGATGGCATCGTAATGACACTGAATACAATGCCGAATATAGCACCGAATAAGTGGGCATCGTGGTTAATATAATCGCCGCCTCGCTTGGCCTGCATATACGAATACAACATGTAGATAGCACCAAAAATGAAGCTGGGCAGGCAAAATACAAAATACAGGCAGATTTTTTCGGTAGGATAAAACAGAATAGACGAGAAAACCACTGAAGCAACGCCTCCGGAAGCACCCAGTGAGTTGTAATGCGGATGGTTTCTGTGCTTCAGGTAGGTAGGAATGTCAGATGCAATAATGCCCAGTACGTATAGCCCGACATACAAAACAGCACCTAGTTGGCCAAAAGCCATGATATATGTCTGCTCAATGAGTTCGCCGAAAAAGTACAAGGCGAACATATTGAAAAACAAGTGCATATAATCGTTGTGGATGAGCCCGGAGGTAAGTAGCCGATGGTATTCCTTGCGGCGTTGCACGGTATATGGATTAAGTATCCACTTCTGAAAAATGGTCTGGTTATTCCAGGCATAGAGGCTGGCAATAACGGTAATACCTATAATAATAAGCGTAATGCTCATGAAGCAAAGGGAAGATTAGTATGTATTGAAAATGAAGCTGCGGTTACAGGTACGCAAAAGTAGCACAAAATACGCAAGATTACGCAGGTAAAAGAAAGGCTTGCCTTAAAAGTTACGTCTATTTTTAGAAAATTACCGCAGCTACTGCCACATAAGCAGTCAGGGTTGCTTAGTTTTCACGGGCAATAATTTGCTCAATAAACTGTTTTAATGCTTCTTTTTTGGCTGTATTGGCATGAAGTCTATCCAGACAGAACATTCCTAAAGCAAAATATTCATTCATTTTATTCTCAGCAATCTGTCGGATATCCAGCCGTTCGTAAATAGCTGTTATAGCTTTTACTTTTTCTTCCGGAACAAAAGAGGGCTGATTCAGCCAGTAGGTCAGCTCTTCTAAGTCCTGCTCTTGTGCTTCTTGCAGAGCTTTAATCAGCAGAAAAGTTTTTTTGTTAGCCATAATATCGCCGCCAACCTGTTTGCCTACTTTGGCCTGCTCCCCAAATACATCCAGCAGGTCGTCTTTTAGCTGAAAGCCAATGCCTATACTTTCACCCAGCTCGTAAAGCAACGTGGTATCTGTATGATCTGCCCCCACCATTAACCCGCCTAGTTCCAGGCTAAAACCTAGCAAAGCCGCTGTTTTCAGCCGGATCATTTCCAGGTAATCTTCTTCTGTTACACCGGGTTGTTTTTCAAAGTTCATATCTAGCTGTTGGCCTTCGCAAACTTCGGCAGCACAGCGGTTAAACCGCCGGATAACCTGTGCCAATTGCTGGGCAGGAAGTTCAAGGAGCAACTCATACGCATTTACCAGCATTACATCACCAGAGAGAATAGCCACATTGTTGTTCCATTGGGTATGCACAGTAGGTTTACCCCGCCGCAGAGGGGCGGCATCCATAATATCGTCGTGCATGAGGGTGAAGTTGTGGAATACTTCTACGGCTAACGCCGGCTTGGCATACCGTTGCCAATCATCTGTATATAAAGAAGTTGCCAGGAGGGTAAGCACCGGGCGAAGCCTTTTTCCGCCCAAAGACATCATATACCGGATAGGTTCATATAGTTCCGGCGGGTGCTGTCCGTATTGCAAAGCAGCAATCTCCTGATTAATTTTAGTGGCTATCTGGTTAACGTCCATGCCCAATAATAATTGATTCAGCTGTGAAATAATACATTTCTCCGGGAATTGACAAACGAATTGTGATGAAAAGCAAATTCTACCATTCCGTAGCTATGCGTTACGAATACAGCTGTTCCGATTATAACCGCATTGTTTCCCTGCCCATACTACGGTTTGGCCTTTTGTTCATACGGTTTGTAGGAAGGCTACTACGGTTCACCCTCTTTAATATATTATTCATGAGCCGCATGTATGATATTTATCTGGTAAACGCCACAAACCTATGAATAAACTTGTTTTCTTTCTCATCCTGTCGCTGCTTTGCCATGTAGCCATGGCCCAATCAGGCACGCAAACCATCAAAGGTGTACTTACCGATGCCCAATCGAAATATCCGTTGATCGGGGCAAACATTGTTGTTATAGGCACCCAACCTCTAATTGGGTCGTCAACAGATGTCAATGGCCATTTCAAGCTTAGTAATGTTCCACTGGGTAGGCAGGCCATTAAAGTATCCTATTTAGGGTATCAGGACAGGGTGTTGTCTAATATACTGGTAACATCCGGCAAAGAAGTGGTAATTTCTGTAGAGCTGGAAGAACAAGTAGTAACTACCGCTGAAGTAACAGTAACGGCTAAACGCTATAAAACAGAAACCAATAATGAGTTTGCTACCTTGAGTGCCCGCTCGTTCGATATTGAAGAAACTTCCCGGTATGCTGGCAGCCGCAATGACCCAGCCCGGATGGCAGCCAACTTTGCGGGGGTAAGTGGGGCAAATGATGCCCGGAATGATATAGTGATCAGGGGTAATTCTCCCTCTGGTTTGCTATGGCGGCTGGATGGCATAAATATTCCCAATCCAAGTCATTATGGAGCTTTAGGTGCCACTGGCGGACCGGTAAGTATGCTCAACAACAATGTGCTGGACCGGTCTGATTTTATGACAGCCGCTTTCCCAGCCCAGTATGGTAATGCTATTGCCGGGGTATTCGACCTGCAACTGCGCAATGGCAACAAAGATAAACGGGAATACCTGGGTCAGATTGGCTTCAATGGATTTGAGGTGGGCATCGAAGGGCCTTTCTCCAAAAACAGCCGGGCTTCTTATCTGGTAAACTACCGCTACTCTACCTTAGGAGTGTTCCAGGCATTGGGTATTGACTTTGGTACCGGTGCGGCCACTCCACAATATCAGGACTTAAGCTTTAAAATAGATATACCCACCTCTAAGGCAGGAAGATTTACCGTGTTTGGTCTGGGGGGCACCAGCCGGATTAAGTTCCTGGGAGACGATATAGATACTACCTCCTCTACTAACTTATTTGGGGAAGAAAGCCAGGATTCCTATTCTGACTTCCGAAATGGGATAATAGGGGCTTCGTATACCTATTACCATAATTCTTCTACCTATTCTAAAATTGCTGTTGCGGCCTCTACTAACTGGCAGAGCTATAAAGAAGATTCGTTAAGTCTGGAAGACAGAAGCCCTTTTCGCCGGGTAGAGGCCGCTTATACACAAAATAAATATTCAATTAACTATTTAATTAATAAGAAGTTTAACGCCAGAAACAGTGCTACTCTAGGCTTGATTAGTGATTTGTATGACTTTGTGCTTACCGAGCGGTCGTTGGTTACTCCCACCGAATTCCGCGATGTACGCAATAGCCAGGGAAACAGCCTGCTCACCCAAATTTACGGACAAGGGCAGCACCGCTTTACTGACTTGCTTACGTTGAACGGTGGAGTAAACGTACAGCATTTTTCCCTGAGCAACAGTTTAGCAGTAGAGCCCAGACTTGGCCTGAAATACCAGTTTGCGCCTAAACAATCGCTGAATTTTGGCTATGGCTACCACAGCCAGATGCAACCGCTGCTTACCTACTTCAATCAGACCCGCTTGGCTGATGGAAGGGTGTTGCTCACCAATAAAAACATGAACTTTACCCGCAGCCAGCATCTGGTACTGGGTTATGACCGTATGCTCAGCGATAATTTGCGCCTGAAAGTAGAGACTTACTACCAATATATTACCAAAGCGCCTGTAGAGCAACGGATTAGCAGCTTTTCTATGCTAAATGCCGGAGCCGATTTTTCTATGCCAGAGGAAGACAGTTTAGTAAACCGGGGCACTGGCCGTAATTACGGAATAGAGCTTACCCTGGAGAAATTTTATAGCAGTGGCTATTACTTTCTGTTCACCTCTTCGCTCTTCGATTCTAAATATAAAGGAAGCGACCAGGTATTACGCAATACAACCTTCAATGGCCAATATGTGGTAAATCTGCTGGCAGGAAAGGAGTTTAAAGTAGGGAATAAAAATAATGTATTTAATATTGACTGGAAGTTAACCACTGCCGGTGGCCGCCATGTAACACCCATAGATCTTGAAAAATCAAGACTTGCCGGGGAGGCTGTATATAGACAAGACGTTGCTTTTTCTACACAGCTTAGCAACTACTTCCGCACTGATGTAAAATTCTCTTTCCGCATGAACCGTCAGAAAACCACGCACGAATTTTCCCTGGACTTGCAAAACCTAACCAACAATAAAAATGTGTTTACCCAGCAGTACAATGCCCGGACCAACAGAATTGCTACTGAGTACCAGATTGGGTTTTTTCCCATACCACAATACCGGCTGCTGTTTTAACTTGAACAGCCATTACTTATAACAAGCCGCTTTTGAAACGTTTTGAAAATTAGTAACTTACTTCTCGAACATATATAGGTATGATGAACGATAAATGGGCCAGACTTATTGGTATACCGCTGATTAGTCTGATAATTCCGCTGATACAGGATTCTGAAGAAATGCTTGCCTTTAACCAGGTGTCGCTGCAGCATTTTATTGCCTGCCTGGTGTTTACAACGGCTATGTGGGAGGGGAACCGGTTTATTTTTATTCTCATGCGGCGAAAATATGCCGGGTATCAGCAGACTAGGAACCGGATTATTGTACAAACGATTGCAAGTCTTTTATATACCATCGTTGCTTCCACTACACTCACGTTCTTGTTAAGCGTAACAATCAAGCATTGCGAGTTTAATCAGGCAAACATTATTGGTGGTATTATCACCAGTATTATTCCTACGTTAATGGTCACGTGTGTCTACGAAAGTGTGTACTTTTTTGAGCAATGGAAAAAACATATTCAACGGGCAGAAGCATTAGCCAGAGAGAATATTCAATCGCAGCTGGAAGTACTCAAAAGCCAGATAGACCCGCATTTTTTATTTAATAGCCTCAACACGCTGGCGGCCCTGATAGACGATACCAACGAACCTGCCCAGAAATACCTGGAGCAATTATCGGATGTGTACCGCTATGTGCTGCTGAGCAAAGACAAAAACACTGTAACCCTGGAAGAAGAGATGAAGTTTGTGGAGTCGTATAGTTACCTGATTAAAGCCCGCTTCCGGGAAAACGTACAGATAGATAACCAGATTTCAGCTGAGTACCACAAATACATGGTGCCTCCTTTAACGTTACAGATGCTGGTAGAAAATGCCATTAAACACAATATTATCTCTAAAGATAAACCGCTTACTATCCGGATTGTTTCGGACAACAATGAGTATCTGAGTATTGAGAATAATATTCAGGAAAAATTAACCTTTGAAAAGTCGACAAAAGTTGGGCTGCAAAATATTATCAACCGGTATAATTTTCTGACTCCAAAAAAGATAGAAATCCTTACTAACAATCAGATCTTCTCAGTAAAAATACCGCTGCTGGGCCAGGTCTGAACAAAACCTTGCCGGCTAAGCCCTGTTTGATCAAATCTTAAAGGTAGGCCGTTTGCTTGCTAGTTTATAGTTGGATTCTGAAAATTTCCATGAAAGCATTACTTATTGAAGATGAATACCCGGCAGCAGAAAGGCTGCAAAAGTTAATTGCCAAAGCAGATAAAGATATTGAAATTTGTGGCGTACTCGACAGTGTAGAAGGTTCACTAAAATGGCTGGCTGCCAACCCGGCACCAGACCTCATTTTCTCAGACATTCAACTATCTGACGGAATAAGTTTTGAGATATTTGAAAAAGCCCTTATCAGCAGCCCCATCATTTTTACTACCTCCTACGATGAATATGCCATAAAAGCGTTTAGAGTAAAAAGTATCGACTATTTGCTGAAACCCATTAAGCAACAGGAACTGGAACAAGCCCTGCAGAAATACAAAGAACTTATGCAGGAGTCACGGAAACCCGATCATGCATTAAAGCTGGAATCTTTACTGGATGTGTTGCCAGTGAGCCAGAAGAAGTTTAAAACCAGGTTTCTGGTTAAAAGCCGGGAGCAGCTTATTCCGGTGTTTGAAGAGCAGATAGCCTATTTCCAGACAAGCAATGAACTGGTGCTTCTGGTGAAACGGGATGGCAAAAAGTACCTGATCGATTATACCCTGGAGCAACTAGAAAAACTATTGAACCCGGAAAGCTTTTTCCGCCTTAACCGCCAGTTTCTGGCGCATCTGTCGGCTATACAGGAGATACATACCTATTTTAATGGCAAACTGAAACTGGAACTAAGTCCCAAGGCTACCGACGAGGTAGTAGTCAGCCGCGACAAAGCCGGACCTTTTAAAACATGGCTGGAAGGATAATCCGCGAACAAACCTGCTTAAGTCATCAAATAGCCTAAAAAAGCTTCTGCAACATAAACAGGCTTGTAAAAAATCGTTTGTTACACATTATAGGTTTTTGAGAGCAAATGCCGTATGCTGTCTTCTGTTAATGGTTTTTCAATGTAATAGGTTATATCATAGGTCTTAGCCTTCTCAATATCTTTAGGGTTGTTGGAAGTAGTAAGCAAGACAACCGTGATGGGGCTATCTGGGTTATGTAGCTTATTGAGCCGTTGTAGTTCGTCCAGCAGTTCAAACCCATCCATTATCGGCATGTTAATATCTAAGAAAATCAGCTCCGGGCAGTCTTCATTGTGTTGCAAACATAGTTCATTGATGTAGTCCAGGGCTTCCTGTCCATTTTTCTTTACAATAATGGCATCTGCTACCTGAAGGTCTTCCAGAATCATTTGTGTTAAAAAATTACTTGTCGAGTCGTCGTCAACCAGCAAAATCTTATTCAGTTTTCTCATAAGAGTTTAAAATACATGTTAAATGTAGTGCCCTTTCCAGGTTCACTTTCTACTTCTATTTTTCCGCCGTTGTTTTCAATAATCCGTTTTACAATATACAAACCTATGCCGGAGCCTTCTACATGGGTATGTACCCGCTTAAACATCAGGAATATCTTCTCTATCTGGTCGGCCTGAATACCGAGTCCATTATCTGCAAAAGAAAGCAGAATATAAGAATCTTGTTGTATAGTCCGGATATTAATTTGCACCCGCCTGTCTGGTGAACGGTATTTTAGGGCATTGGTTAAAAGATTGTATAAGATACTGCGGATGTTTTTACGCGCAAACCGGATAGTGGGTACTTCAAAATGGGCCTGAATAGAAGCATCCGATTCGGCAATGAGCTGGGCTACATCTGTTTTTACATCCCGCAGGGCTACCTCCAGGTCTACTGGCTCTGCTTCTGCATGCAGTTCTTTTTGTACTTTGGTAATCTCGGTTAAATCGACAATAGTCCGTTTGAGCTTGCCTACTGAAACACCTATTAATTCAATAATTCTTTTTACCGGAGCCTGTAGCTTAGTATCCATTTTCATCTCCAGTAAGTTAATCAGGCCTTCCAGGTTGGAAATAGGCGCTTTCAGGTCATGAGAGGCCGTGTAAATGAAGTTGTCCAGGTCGTTATTAATGCGGTTGAGCTCCTGATTTTTCAGCGACAATTCCTGCTGCGAACTTTCCAGCCTGGCTACAGCTTCAATCTGGTCGTGTATATCTGTGCAGGTACCAAACCATTTAATAATATTACCCTCTATATCGCGGATGGGCAAAGCTCTGGCCAGAAACCAGCGGTAGGTACCATCGTGTTTTCTGAAACGGTATTCCATCTCATAACTGTTGCCAGAAGCTAAAGAATGATTCCAGACTTCCTGGGTGCGGCCGTAATCGTCGGGGTGCAGCACCAATGACCATCCTTTGTTTTTGCTTTCCTCATAGCTTAAGCCAGTATAGTCGTACCAGCGCTGGTTAAAATAATCGTGGTTACCATTGGCTTCTGTTCGCCAGACAATCTGTGGAATAAACTCTGCCAGGAACTGGAATTGCCGGCGGGCTTCGGTTAAGGCTTCCAGGGTAAGTTGTTGCTCATGAATATCTGTGGTGGTACCAAACCATTTTATTATTTCATTTTGCTCATTTTTGTAAGGAATAGCATTCATAAATACCCAGCGGTACTCATCGGTATTGCGCAGCATGCGGAATTTGAGTAAAAACTCAGTACCCATGCGCACAGTTTTGGCCCATGAGTTGGCTACCAGCGGCAGATCTTCCGGATGTATAACTGTTGCCCATTCGTTGGGTTTGCCTGCGTCAAAATGGAGTCCGGTAAAGTCTGTCCATTGTTTGTTGAAGTAATCTACCGATCCATCGGGTGTGGCTGTCCATACAATATGCGGAATGGAATCGGCCATAAACCGGTAGCGTTCTTCGCTTACCTGCAGGGCTTCCTGGGCGGCTATTTGCTGGGTAACATCTTCGTGTTGTATAACGGCATGGGTTACTTCTCCTTTGGAGTTTTTGATTGGGAAGATAGTCACTACCAGATGGATAGACCTGCCGTTAGGAATATTGACATGTGAAACCTGGCTTATATTGTATTTGCCACTGAACCTGGCCATTTTTCCTTCTGTGAAAACAGCCGCTATATCTTCGAAAAAAGGCTGGCTCTGGAGCACATCATCTTTCAGAATATTGTATTTACCAATGCCCAAAGTAGCATCTGTAATACCAAAAAGCTTCATACATGCTTCATTTACACGTATCTGCGTTCCCTGTGCATCGGATATCCAGGTGGAAATAGGGCTCTGGTCTATTATACTAGATAAGAAAATCTCGCTTTCTGCCAGTTTTTTGTTAAGTTCTATGGATTGTTCCAGCGCATGGCGAAGTTCTTCTTCGCTTACCTGCAATTCCAAGGTGCGTTCTTTTACCTTTGCTTCCAGCTGGCTATTTATTTTAACCAGCGTTTCCTCGGCTACTTTCAGTTCTTCCAGGGCCTGGCTGAGTTTCAGGTTTTTGTCGTGCAGAGCTTCTTCTGTTTTTTTTAATTCCGTAATGTCCTGCCCCGTACCAGTCATTTTTATCAGCTTTCCCTGCGGGGAAACAATGGCTTTCCCTCTGGCCTGAAGCCAGTGTGTTTTTCCGGTTTTGCTAATTATCCGGTGTTGAAAAATAAATGGCTGGTGTGTTTCAAAAGTCCGGCTAATGGTTTGATGGGTAAAATCTCTGTCTTCGGGATGTACATGAGCCAGAAATTCATCGTAGGTTAATCCTTCTATATCCAGTGGATAGCCATAAATCCGTTTCAGTTCAGTCGACCATATTATCCGGTCTGCTTCAATATCCCACTCCCAGCTGCCTACATGGGCAATGGCCTGCGATTCTACCAACATGGCTTCACTTCTGATAAGCTTTGCCTGCGCTTCCTTGCGGTCAGTAATATCATGCATAACGGCTACGGCTCCCAGTATTTTTCCGCTGCTAGTAATAATTCTGGTGCCATCGCACAGCACCATTTTTGGTTTGCCTTCGGCAGGCACTATTTTCATCTCCAGGTTAGAAACAGATTCTCCTTGCAAGGCTCTATACAAGGGAATATCTTCTTGTTTGAGAGGCGTGAGGCCGTCGGGATAATACAAACTGTAATACGTGGCCCACTGGTCTGGGGGAATAGGTTGCTCAGGTAATCCATGAAATAATCTGGTGGCTTTGTTAAAAAAAGAAAGAATGCCTTTTTCGTCACAAGCAACTATGCCATCCGAAATATTCTCAAGCACGGCCTGAAAATACTCCCGTTCTCTTTCCAGGCTTGCTTCTATCTCTTTCCGTTTGCTGATGTCTCGTGAGGCCACCTGAAACTCTGTAATGTGCTTGCCGGCTACATCGCGCACGGCATGGCAAACAGATTCTATCCACTTATAGGTTTTTTGTTTCGTACCCGTCCGGTATACGATGGTCAGGTAGGGTTCGCCTGATTGCTGCAGTAAGGCTGCAAAACTCTGCTCAACTATAGCAACGTCTTCCGGATGTATAAAATCAGACGGATGTTTACCTATTATCTCTCTGGGGGGGTAACCCATCACGGATTCGCAGGAAGGGGAAATGTACACATAACAACCATCCGGCGAATGGGTAGAGATAACATCGGAGGCATTTTCGGCCATCAACCGGAATTTTGCTTCACTTTGCCTGAGGGCATCTTCTATATCTCTGCGCAGGTAAATTTGTTCAATCAGTTCTTCATTAACGGCTTCGTATTCTTCCTGGCTTTCTTTCAGATCTTCGTTCAAGGTCTGCAATTCTTCCTGATGGGCTTTTAATTCTTCGTTGGCCACCAGCAGTTCATTCTGCTGAATATCTATAAAGGTAGTGAAAGCTGCCTGCTGCACCAGGCTGTAAAATTCTTCCAGTTCCAGTGTAATGAGTATTATCTGATCGGCATCCCGGGTGTAGCGGGGTAAGAAACTATAGAGGAGTTTTTTCTGAATACTATAGGAAATAACCAGGTCAGCGCCTTTTACCTGCTCTCTACTCACATCGGGCAATTCATTTTTCTGCCACTGTTGTATAGCTTCAAAGGCTTGCTGCAAGGCCTGTTCTTCTGTTATTCCCTTCAGAAATTGTTGCAGGCCTGCCAGCGTAAGGTTGTATAGTTCTGCTTCAGGCAGATGCCCGAACAGATTTAATAAAGGTAGTTTATCTCTTTTTGCCAATCTCAGATTTTCATCTGCCAGCTGGGGCAAGTAATGGTCCAGCAGAAACTGGGCATATGCCTTTACTTGTGGCAAGGGATAACTATCAGGAAATACATACATAGTATATTCTAAATGGATAGAATTTTTTCTAAAAACCTTAAATATAACTAAGCTTTAGGTAATGCTGTTAACGGGAAAAATAAATTTAGTGGTTACACGGCTATACGTTGTACAACTGGAAGGGCATGAGAAAACATACCAGCTGCACGAGAGGTAATTTTTATGGATATAGCTAATCAAAAAGCAGGTATAAACGCCTCCACCGGGCGCTGAAAGATTCAGGTATTAGATTTTTTTTCCTAGCCATTCTTTAAATTCGTGCGCTTTCCGCTTGTTTACAAATACATCGTGCTGGAAGGCAGGGGAAAGTTCAACCCGGAGCTTTCCGTTTAAATCCTGGCGGCATTGTTTAATTGCCTGAATATTTGCCAGTATTTGCTGGTTGATGCGGAAAAATAAGGCTGGGTCTAGAAATAATTCCAGATTTTCCAAAGATGATCGGGAATGAAAAGCGGTTCCGTCAAAGAGAATGACATGGCTTTGACCTTCCAGAAAAAAGATATAGGCCACATCTTCTGCTAAAACTGGCACAGAGGTATTTTCAAAATTGACGATCAGGTGTTTCTGGTAATAGGTGGCAGAAAGCTCACTGTGCTCGTTATATAACTTATCCAGTTTTAATTTTTCAGCTACGCGGATGGTCTCTTCCAGTTGCATTTTTAAGCTGTGTACCAAGGCCCGGTGGTATTTTGCCAGATACATACCTGTATACACCAGATTTAGCAGCACTACAAAACCTGCCAGAATGGGAACATTGAGGGTGTGTAAAGACGTGAGGTGAAAATTTTCTGAGTACCCATACGAAAGTATGTGATGCACATAGGTAATAGCCAGCAGCAAAATAACTGAAACACCAGTAACCAGGCTCAGTTGCATTACCAGCCGCAAACCTGCTTGTTTAACCCAGGAGTAGCGACGGTCCAACAGTTGAATAATAGCCCGGTTAGTTTCCCATAAAACCAGTACCATCAATACACTCCAGCTAAGTTCCAGGTAAAAATTGCTACTGGCAACCAATTCGGAAATAGGTTTATAGAGAGCAAAATCCCTTACAAACAAGGCTGTAAGAGGTATTGCTATAATCCGTAGCCATATATCTGGATAGTGAGTCTGGCGCATACCATCAAATTTAATAATTACTGGTGACAGTGTAAAGAGTAAACATGAATAAAGCAAATTTAATATTGTCCGAAGTAGCGTAAGGGCTACCTTTCTCGCCTGAGGCCGGTTATATTTTTCATCCTGGCGTACTTTAAGCTTAGATTGCCTGGTAATCTTTCCTAGACGTAGGAAGCTTTCCGGGGTTTCAGTTTTTTAGATACCTTTGCAAGCTATGTACAAAAACCTGATCCTAAAATCTGGCCGCGACCGCTCTATTCTTAATCGCCACCCCTGGGTATTTTCGGGAGCTATCAAAACAATGCCTTCCGCGGAAAATGGCGATATTGTTGCCGTACGGGATAATCAGCAAACCTTGCTAGGCTACGGCTACTTTTCGCCTCAAAGCCAGATCACCTGCCGGATGTTTGAGTTTACCAGTCAGGAAATGGATTTTAGCGCCGCTCCGTACTGGCATCAAAAGATTGAAAAAGCTTATCAGTTGAGAAAGTCACTGGTTACCGGCCCGCATACCAATGCTTACCGTCTTTTACATGCCGAAGGTGATTTTCTGCCAGGTATCATTGCTGATATATATACGGATATAGCTGTGGTTCAGTTATTAATAAAAGGTACAGAAAAAGTTTTACTCCATTTGATGAGTGGCTTGCAAGCGTTAGGAATTAAACATATTTACCTGAAAAATAAGCACAGTCCGGGTTTCCGGGAAGAAGTAGTTACCCCTAATGGATTTCTGACAGGTGAAGAGGCCGGCTTGCATGTAGTGATACAGGAAAATGGCTTACAATTTTCGATTGACATTGAAAAGGGCCAGAAAACAGGTTTTTTTATAGACCAACGCGATAACCGCGACCTGCTGAGAAAGTATACTGCCGGAAAAAGGGTATTAAATGCTTTCAGCTACACAGGTGGGTTTAGTGTATATGCCCTGGCCGGGAGAGCTACTCTGGTGCATTCGGTAGATATTTCCAAAGATGCCACCAGCATTTGCGATGCAAACGTAGCATTAAATTTCGGCCCTGCAGCTGCACACCAGTCCATAACAGCCGATTGTTTTGATTATTTGCGCCATACTACCGAAGCCTATGATGTAATGGTGTTAGATCCGCCGGCCTTTGCAAAAAATGCGAAAGCGGTGCCCAATGCTGCCCGTGGCTACAAAGACCTGAATATGACGGCATTCAAAAAGATACGGCCTGGTGGAATACTCTTTACTTTTTCCTGTTCTCAGAATATAGACAAAGACTTGTTCAGAAAAATTGTATTCTCAGCGGCGGCAGATGCCGGGCGTAACGTACGGATTCTGCATCAGCTGACTCAGCCAGTAGATCATCCGGTAAACATCTTTCATCCGGAAGGCGAATACTTAAAGGGACTGGTGCTGCATGTAGAATAAGCTCAGCAACTGAATTATCCTACCATCAGGTGAGCGTCCGGATAGCGGTAAGCATTGCTGATAACCGGGCGGCTCAATGCCAGAGCTAAGGTAATTGTACCTACCCGGCCAATAAACATGGTAGCAATAATAACAATGCGGCCAACAGTAGAGAGCTGTGGGGTAACTCCGGTACTTAAGCCCACGGTAGCAAAGGCAGAAACTTGCTCAAACAACAGATCAATACTTTCTTGCTCTGGCTCTGTAATAGAGAGAATAAACACACCCAGAAAAATGTAGGCTGCAGCAAACGTAATTACTGAATAGGCCTTAAATAAAGTCTCCATGGGAATGGTGCGCTTATCAATGGATATTACTTTTTTCCCTTTAATGGTGGATAGTACAGATACTGCAATCAGCAAGAAGGTAATTGTTTTTATACCACCTCCGGTAGACCCAGGCGATGCACCAATAAACATCAGAAACATCATCATGATCATGGTAGGGTTTTCCAGCTTGGTGAAGTCTACGGTGTTAAATCCGGCTGTACGGGTAGTTACTGACTGGAAAAAAGAAGTGATCAGGGATTCCAGGATGTTCATGCCTGCCAGGGTATTATCCTTCTCAAGGAAAAAATAGAGCACCATGCCAAATATATTCAGCACAATAGCCGTATAAATGGCCAGTTTGGTGTTTAACCGCCAGTCTTTCCAGGGCATAGCCAGCCTTTCACGCAAGGCCCGGATAGAAAAAACATCCATGATGGGTGAAAAACCTAAGCCGCCAAAAATGATAACACCTGCAATGACAATATGTAATATATACGACTGGCGGACGGGAGCTTCGTATAAGCCATTGGTATATAAACTAAAGCCGGCATTACAAAAAGCAGAGATGGAATGAAATATTGAGTAAAAAATCTTGTCGCCCAGGTTTTCGAATGGAACTTCCGGCCCCCAGGTGACAAAAACCGCTAAAGCGCCCATACCTTCTATAAACAACGTAAGCAAGATAATTTGCTGAAGCAGACCTCTGGAAGAAAACAAAGATTCGCTGCTCAAAAAATCCTGTATCGCCGACTGGTGTTTAATGCCTACTCCTTGTTTGAGTATGGTTGCAAAAAAAGTAGTGAAGGTGAGCATACCCAGCCCGCCAATCTGGATTAGGGTAAGAATAATCAGCTGTCCTTTGTTTGTAAAGTAGGTAGCCGTATCTACTACAATTAATCCGGTAACGCAGGCTGCACTTGTAGCGGTAAATAACGCATCCAGTAAAGGCATACCACTGGGAGTATTGGTCATGGCAGGCAGCATCAGCAACCCTGCCCCGGTTACTATTAATAAAATAAAACTACCAATAAACAAGGTAGAGGGTTTAAGCCGGTTCAGGGGTAAGCGGATACTGGCTTTGCTCACTTCCAGACCAATAAGGGTCAGGAGAAAAATGGTGGAAACAATTTCATGGAAAGCATTGTAGTTTTTTATGCCCAGCCACAAAGAAGTTTGATATAAAATACTGAAAGCAAATACATTTGTAATAATGCCATTGATTACCAGCAGAAACATAATAACGGCCTCTGTGCTTGTTCGTTGAATGAATGCCCGCCGTTGGAACGAATACAGCAGCCTTATGGCATAAATAATTACAAAAACCAGGTAAACTAGGTCTATTAGTTTAAAAATGCGGGAAGTTTCCTCCGTTGATAGGTTGAAGCCGTAGCCATACACCAGCAAGCAGGCAGCTAACGTAGAGTTAATATACGTTACTATCTTGAGCAGGAAATAGACCCGGTCTTTGCTACTGTACAGTAGCCGGTTGAGCCTTTCAGTAGTTAGTTGCTGCATACTTTGCAAATAAATTATTGCCCAGCGCCTCTTCCAGCAGGCTTTGCTTGTTAATAGGTACAGCTCCTAAGTATTCACAAACCAAGCCTCCGCCTAGGTTAGCAAGCCCGGCTATAAATAGAGGAGAAAGTTGCAGCGCCAGACAAATAGCGGCTATACTCACCACGGTATCGCCTGCTCCGGACACATCGGCAATTTGACGAATGTGCGCCGGAATCAAGTGTTTTTGTTCAGCAAAATCGATATACACGCCTTTTTCTGAAAGGGTAACCAGGACAGACGTTAATTGTAGTTTTTCTTTCAGTACGCGTACGGCTTGTTGCAATTCTTCCGGATGTGCACTGTCAAAATCTATTTTCAGCCCTTCTCGTAACTCTTTTAAGTTAGGTTTAAATAGTGTAACACCAGCGTAATTGAGAAAATTACGTTTTTTAGGATCTACTACTGTGGGGATGTGGTGCTTGTTGGCAAAGGTTACTATTTCTTCTATCAGTTCTTTGCTAATTACCCCTTTGTCATAATCTTCAAAAATAATAACCTGGCATTCTAACGCCAAGAGTTTAATTCTATTGATTAGTTCCTTCCGCTCGTCTGCGTGAATAGGATAATCTACTTCAGAATCTATTCTGAGCAGGTGTTGCGAACCGGAAATAATCCGGTGTTTGGTGGTGGTGGTGCGGCTTTTACTTTGAATGATTCCCTCAGCAGAAAGATTGTTTTTTTGAAGCAAATTCAATAGATCTTGTCCATCAGCATCTGTACCAATAACCGAGCACAGCAGGGGAGTGGCACCCATTGCCTGCACGTTTACCGCTACGTTGGATGCACCACCCAGTCTTTTTTCACGTTGCTGAACGTGTACGATGGGAACTGGTGCTTCCGGAGAAATACGGTCTACTTTTCCCCAAAGGTAAGAGTCTACCATTACATCGCCGATAATCAATACTTTCAGCTGGTTAAAGGCCTCAAATATGTCTTCTAGAGAGTGGAATTGCATGAATATAATTGGCTGATTATATAATAGGCTACCGGGCCCATGAGTCAGCAACAACCCTACTCATTAACCCGGTAGCCTATCAGCACATTAGTTAAGTTGGGCTAATGCCTCTTTTACCCGGCGCAGAGCTTCTGTCAGGCTTTCGTCTGACGCGGCATACGAAATACGGATACAGTTAGGGGCTCCAAAGGCATCGCCAGTTACTAAGGATACATATACTTTGTTTAGAATATACATACACAGATCATCGGCAGTCTGGATGGTGGTTTTTCCATCGGTTTTGCCAAAATAGTCGCTCACGTCTGGAAACACATAAAAGGCGCCTTTCGGAGTGAAGGTTTTTATACCCGGAATTTCTTTCAGCAGACTCAAAACCAGATCTCTGCGGCGCAAATAGGCCTGAGCCATTTCGCGGGTAGGCGCCATATCACCTTTGATAGCAGCTACAGCGGCTTTCTGCGCAATAGAGCAGGTACCAGAAGTTATCTGGCCTTGCAATTTGTCGCAGGCGTCGGCAATCCATTTGGCAGCCGCCATATACCCAATACGCCAGCCAGTCATGGCAAATCCTTTAGACACGCCATTGATGGTAATAACCCGGTCTTTAATAGCCGGAATAGAACCTATGCTGAAATAATCTGGCTCATAATTGATGTATTCGTAAATCTCGTCTGCTATTACAAAGATATTATCGTGCTTGGCTACTACTTCTGCTATTTCCCGTAGTTCTTGTTCTGTAAATACAGAGCCGGTTGGGTTGCTGGGCGAAGAGTACATAATTACCTTTGTACGCGGCGTAATAGCTTTTTCCAGCTGATCGGCCGTTACTTTGAAATCATTCTCGAATGGACCTTCCAGCAATACTGTTTCGCCTTCTGCCAGCTTTACCATTTCGCTATAGCTCACCCAGTACGGAGAAAATATAATTACTTCATCCCCAGGGTTTACCAGGCACATTAATGCATTGGCCAGGGATTGCTTGGCTCCGGTAGACACTACAATGTTTTCTGCTTTCCAATCTATGTTGTTTTCCTTACGCAGCTTCTCAGCAATAGCCTGGCGAAGTTCAGCAATACCAGAAACTGGTGTATAAAAAGAAAATCCTTCGTCAATGGCTTTCTTAGCGGCGTCTTTTATATGCTGAGGAGTTTGGAAGTCAGGCTCGCCGATGCTGAGGTTGATCACCTGGTGTCCTTGGGCGGCTAGCTCACGGCTTTTTTTGGACATGGCCAGGGTTTGTGACTCTGACAAAGCGTTAATTCTGTCAGACAACAATGTTAGGTCTTTTGTTAGGGACATGGATTTGGTAGTTAAACTTCCAAAAGTACGGATTTGCCCAGGAACATGCCAAGTTATTTTGATAAAATAGTTGAACAGTGGGAATAATTAGTTCTACGAGCTTTCAGGCAGAAAGAAAGTAAAAAGAAACGGCCTCACTAGAGATTCCTCTAAGAAGCCGTTTCTTGTATCTGCAAGGATGAAATATGTGAAGCTACCTACAACTCATACGCTGTACGGCGGACAATGCTGCGGCCAAGGGTGATTTCGTCGGCATATTCCAGTTCGCCCCCAACGGGTATGCCGCGGGCAATAGTGCTGATGCGGATGTTATAAGGTTTGAATTTTTTAGTCAGGTAAAAAGCCGTGGTATCGCCTTCCATGGTAGGGCTCAGCGCCAGGATAATCTCTTTTACTTCCGACTCCGGAATACGTTTTACTAGTGACTCTATATTCAGATCAGACGGGCCCACTCCTTCGATAGGAGAAATAATGCCACCCAGCACATGATACAGGCCTTTGTATTGTGCGGTATTTTCTATGGCCAGTACATCGCGGGTATCTTCTACCACACAGATAATAGATTTGTCTCTGGAGCTACTGGCGCAGATGGCACAGGTATCCGTATCAGCAATATTGTGGCAATGCCGGCAATACTGAACATGCAACCGCATGTTGGTAATGGCTTCTGCCAGAGATACGGTATGTTCTTCGTCTTTTTTGAGTAAGTGCAACACTAGCCGCAAGGCCGTTTTTTTACCAATACCGGGCAGTTTGGCCATTTCGCTCACTGCATTTTCTATCAGCTTAGAAGGAAAATTCATATAGGTGTATATAGTCGATAGTCCACGGTCCATTGGGTACAAGAGTAAGGCTAATGGTCAACTTACTCCGGGTTTATGGACTTTGTTAAATTAATTTATCAGGCTTCAGAAGGCAAAAATCTGCATTCTGTTCTGAAATATACAACAAAAATAAACAGCATATAAATCCATACAAAGCAAGTTTCTCCTGTATGAAACGCTGAATAATTTGCCAATGCCTGATAAGCAAAAAGAGCTGCCTTACGCATCAGGTTCAGCTAAACTAAGTTGCCCTCACCGGCCAACACAGGATAGGCCGTGGATTAAATTACTTCCGCTGAAATACCTCTCTGGCAAATAGCATTGCGCATAGGGGCTAGTTCCTCAAAGGAGCCTATTTTTACTGTACATTTGCCTTTAAAGTGGATAATAAATGTACATTGTTCTGCTTGCTCTGGGGTGTGTTTGCAGATTTTGATTAAGGTATTAATTACGTGGTCAAAGGTGTTGACCTCATCATTAAACACAACAAGGTCATGCAGGTCAGTAGTGACAACATCTTCCAGAATTTCTACATCCTCTTCCTGAATTGTTTGCATAAACGTTTTGGGTTTGAAGCCTGTAAAATTACTAAAATTTACTGAATCTTTGCCGGTAATGTTACACGAAAACCTGATTGCTTCCAGATAAATGTAAGAAAAGAGTGGTTTGTTAGTAATTGAAAAGCCACAATTAGTTTCTGCATTACAGATAACCCAACCAAGACCGGCAGTTTTTGCATACTTACTGTATGAAAGCAATATTTTGTTACTTTTGTTTATGAATCCAACGGTAATCAATCCTTATGTTATAGTAAGTATATTAGTAGCCTATTTTGGCGTGTTGATGGTTATTGCTTACTTCACCAGCCGCAATGCGGATACGCAGACTTTTTTTACAGCAAATAAAAAATCGCCCTGGTATCTGGTTGCCTTCGGGATGATTGGCACGTCGCTGTCTGGCGTTACGTTTATTTCGGTGCCTGGCAATGTAGGCAATACCCAGTTTGCTTACTTTCAGTTTGTATTAGGCAACCTGGTGGGCTACCTGGTGATCGCTACTGTTTTAATGCCTTTGTACTACCGCTTGAATCTGGTTTCCATTTATACCTATCTGGAGCAGCGCTTTGGTTTCTGGTCATACAAAACAGGTTCTTTTTTCTTTTTGCTTTCCCGCACCATCGGGGCCGCTTTCCGCTTATTTCTGGTGGCAGCGGTGTTGCAGATAGGTGTATTTCAACAGTGGGGAATTCCTTTTTCGGTGAATGTGCTGATTACCATTTTCCTCATCTGGATCTATACCTTTCAGGGGGGAATTAAAACTATTGTATGGACGGATACCTTTCAGACCTTCTTTTTAGTTTCGGCAGTCGCTATTAGTGTGTACCTGATTTCTAAAGAACTGGGCCTGTCTCTGGGGCAAATGGTGGCTACGGTGAGAGAAAGTGAATACGGGCAAATATTTCATTGGGACCCCAAGAGCAGCAAATATTTCTGGAAGCAATTTATAGCCGGAGCCTTTATTGCCATAGCCATGACTGGCCTGGACCAGGATCTGATGCAGAAGAACCTTACGTGTAAAAACCTGCAGGATGCCCAGAAAAATATGCTGTCCTTCTGTACGGTGTTTGTGGTGGTAAACCTGTTGTTTCTTACGTTAGGTGCCTTACTTTACTTATTTGCCGAAAGCCGCGGAATAGCCATACCCGGGCGCACCGACTACCTGTATCCTACGCTGGCCTTAAAATCATTTGGTTTGCTGGCGGCTGTGTTTTTTTTGCTGGGTATTACGGCTTCATCCTATGCCAGCGCCGACTCGGCCCTGGCTGCTCTCACCACGGCTTTTTGTATAGATTTCCTGAACTTTGACAAGCGTACAGAAGAGGATCGTAAGAAAATAAAATTCCGGGTGCATGTGGGTTTTTCGGTCTTACTTTACCTGATTATCCTGATTTTTGAGGCGTTAAATGATGAAAGTGTAGTAACGGCTGTGTTTACTGCTGCTGGTTATACTTACGGGCCGCTGCTTGGCTTGTTTGCGTTTGGTATGCTTACCAGGTTGCCGGTGAGAGACCGCTTTGTTCCCTTGATATGTGTTATTTCACCGATTCTTTGCTACATCATCAACAAAAACTCTGAAGCCTGGCTAAACGGATACCGCTTTGGCTTCGAAATCCTGATTCTCAATGGATTTTTAACTTTCCTGGGTTTGCTGCTATTATCCAAGAAACGGGTAGCCGAACCGGAAGTAATACCCGGCGAGTAAGTAGCCGAATTCTTGTTAAAAATACAGCAAATGTCCTTTTAATTTTCCTCCGGAGGTGATTTCTAATGCAGGAAAAGGTAGCTTGATAAAAAACATGCCTTTCAATACTTTATTCAATACCCGGCTATTGGTTTTGATCTTTGTCCAGTCTACATCCAGCGAGAGGATAAATTGCCTTTCGCGGGCTGTTTGCGGAATGTCTACTCCCCGGTAATAGGTTTTATTTTCAAACTCGCCAAACATCCCATTCGCACTATACCCCAGGGAAATACTGGCCCAGTCAGGTAATTTATTTTTCAGCATAAACTTATTCATGGGTACACTCAGCCAGTAAGTATGTCCATTGTAATCGTAAAATAAACTTTGTAAGAACGTATTCCCTAAGTAGCCATTGGCCTGCTTCGCATACGGAGACTGCCAGAAACTGAACTTCATTTTAGCTATCTGCTCATCAAACAGCAGTTCTTGCCCAATGACTAAGGCAGATCCGGCTGTATTAGCAATCATATCTCCCCAGGAAAATCCCCAGCCTTCGTACATGCCATCAAATACTTCGATAGGTGTTTGCAATACAATACCCAGCGTGGCTCCATAAAGTAAGGCATGTTTTTTCTTTACTCCGGCACCCCGCAACAAGTGGTAGCCTGTATAACTTTCCAGATACGAGCCGAACATATGGCCGAACTTATCTATTTGCAGATAGCCTGCATTATCGTTATAGAATTGGAAGGGAACCCGTTCACTATCTTTGTACCAGATAAATTGCAGATAAGACATACTGCCCAGATACAGTGCACTTTCTGTAGCAATAATGGGTAGCAGTTTGCCTTTATTTACTGAGCTTGAATCTCTGCCAACAGGCTTTGTTTGTGCCTGCAAAGGACTACTACTGAACACGAATAGAAAAAAGAGGATGTATAGAATTCTCATTGAACTGTATAACTACATATAAAGGCTGAAAGCTTTTTTTATGTAGTTATACCAAGTGATGTAACCACTTAGCAATCAATATTTATTGTCTTGAATACATATGGGTTACAGAAGAACAAACAAGCGAAATATTTCTGTGTAAAACAACTTCAAAGCAACTCTTTGGCCGGATACCAGGCAAGTTTATCGAAATTCTGAATCTGGTCGTTTTCTACAACAATGCCTTCTGCTTCCAATAATTGCTGCATGGCCTGGGGAGTGGCAAAGTGGTGTTTGCCGGTAAGCAAGCCTTGCCGGTTTACCACCCGGTGGGCTGGTACATCCGAAGTACTATGGGCACTATTCATGGCCCAGCCTACCATGCGGGCAGAACTTTTTGTGCCTAAATATTCAGCAATGGCTCCATAGGTGGTAACCCGGCCCTTGGGTACCAGCCGTACCACCTCGTATACATCAGTAAAAAAGTTTTTATCCAGTGGCATGTGTTTTAAAATGGGTTAATAAGCTTATTTCACAACCCGGTTAAATCTTTTTCTGAAAAAAGGCTGCAACACGGCTTTATCCAGCAGCAGCAGGGCTAGTGCGGTATTCACCAGTAAGAACAGATTAACCAGCCAGGAATTTTCCAGCAAAGGCTGCAAGTTAACAGAAGGTAGCTGAAATTGAAAAGGTATAGTCTCCGTACCAGAGCCAAAAGTCAGCCAACCGGCAGCATACCCGGCAAACAGTAGCATAGAGAATACAAAAACTACCCCAAAAGGTGCCAGCATCAGCAGATAGGTTTTCCACTGTGATTTCCGTTGCAGCACCGGAGCTACCTGTAGCTTATCCATCAGCTTCTCTGTAAAGTCAAGGGATGGGCTTTCGATGGGTAATTGCTGCAACTGCAAATCTATGGCTCTTAGATCTTTGTATGAGGCCATGCAAGCCGCACACGTATGCAGATGCGCTTCAAAGGTATGTTTTTCTTCTGCGGAACATTCGCCATCTAAAAGGCGAAAAAGTTCTTCGTCTGTTAAGTGTTTCATAACAGGGTGTTTACTTCGTGTTTCAATAATCGGTTCAATTCGTCAGCCAGCCTTTTACGAGCCCGGTGAATTTTTACTTTGGCCGTGTTTACCGAAATGCCGGTTATTCCTTCAATCTCTTCCAGAGAAAACTCTTTCAAATAGAATAAGGTCAGCATGGTAACATCATCGGGGGGTAGCTGATTCATGGCTTTTTGCAGGTACATCCGTTGTTCCTGTAATCTCACTTCGTCGCCAGCGTCGGTGAAACCCAGGCGGGCCAGCTGGAAATCTTCTAGGCCTTCGGCTACTAGCTTTCTCTTGCGTTTGTGCCCGGCAGCGGCATTAAATACAATGCGGTAAAACCAGGTGGTAAATTTGGCTTCCCGGTTAAAACTGCCTAAGGCACGAAATGCACTCATGAATGCATCCTGGGCTACTTCTTCGGCATCTTCCCGGCTGCCGAGTATGCGGTAAGCAACCGTAAAAGCATACTCCTTATGCCGGTTAATGAGAGCCCGGTAAGCAAATTGATCTCCTGCCAGGATGCGATCAATCAAAGCCAGATCTTTTTCATTGTCATGCACAGAACATTAGAGTATAAGTGTGCTTGTGAGGTTACAGCTTATGAGAAATTTATTTCAACTCGCCTTACTTGTTTACAGTAAAATCAATATATTTGTTTAATGGCTGATTATCAATAGATTTGAGTGTTTTGTCGGATGGAGTAAGTGTATTTATTGACTGGAAAATACCGGAGACGGAAATAAATTCCGACAATTTATATATGCTTGCTAATATCCTCCAATAGGCATATCATCGTCGGAAGAAGCTTTTTTGTAAAGTTTCAGCCGGTAGGCTAGCATGACGCCTACAATCAAGTTGGTTTGCGGACGTTTCACATTTAATTCTTTTTCTATCCGGTAAAATGTATTGAGTCCTATTGCTTTGCCAATTTTGCTTTTGAGGCCCATGGTAAACCAGAATCCCCGTATTTCGTTGGCCGGAGCTAATTTATAAAAAAGCTCTGTGGAGGCATATGGCGTTACCCGTTTAGTCAGGTTATAGTTGAGGGCTAGCCGGTTACGGATATATTTATCCCGGTTTTCTTCGCCGGATGTTTCCTGTGCAGCCTGGTAACGGATGCGGTAAGCCAGGGCAAATGCTGTGTTGTCGCTGCCAATGGTATAAGAAGCTTCTGCTGAGATGCGCCGGCGGTCGTCGTCTACCCGTTCTACCGTAGTCCGGTTGGTATGTCGGTAAGCAGCATGCACATTCAGGCGGCTGGTAATGTCGTATCCTACACCCAATTCCACAAAGCGGCTATAAAGGGTTGAAAAGTTATTCTGAAAACGGAATTGCTGCTCCGCTTCAACATTAACCCGTTTAATAGGTTTTACCCGTAATGTAACGCCTGTCCATACTTCCTGAGCGGAACAAGGTATGCTCAACCCACCCCAGAACAATCCGATGAGAAGTAAAAAACGAGCATATGCTGGCGAAAAGAACACAGAACCTGGCTATGGATGGATGCAGCTCAAAATTGCAAAATTTTCTAGTTATTTCACAGCCTTATTGCTTGTAAAGGGCTACTGTACTTTCTACATCCCCACAGATTGTATAATCGATACGATTTGTAGATTAAACTTTTAAGGCAGCCCGTTGATAACACATATGTTCAGCTGATAATGGCCGGTTGATTATATTTTTGTCGTAAAGCCAGTTACTATAGTTTTGAATAGCTTGTTCTGAAAGTTTACCCCATTGTTTATGGCTATCTAAGAAATGACTGTTTATCTCCTTCTGGCAGTGAAGCAGCAAACGTGGGTCTTCTGTAAAGTTATTTTCCGAGTTTCTGCGTAAAATATTGACTGCTTCTTCCGGATAATCTACCGCATACTCATAGCCTCGCTTGGCTTCTTTCAGGAAACTTTCAATGGCTTGCGGATCGGCTTCGGCCAGGTTGCGGCTTGTTTTAATTAGCGGACAAGCTGGGTAGGGGATGCCAGCATCTTCCAGCTTAAATAGGTTTAGTTCTACTCCTTTGTAGGCAGCTTCTGCCCCTTCTACCGGCAAAAATATCCAGGTGAGGTCGGTTTCTCCATTCAGCAGCATAGTCCAGGTATTGAGTTTCATGGGGCTGGTAACATGTACGTGCATATCATCCGAATACTGCCGGGCTATTTCCAGAATCATCTGCTGCTCAAAAGGAATACCCAGGGAAGCATATGTTTTTCCGGCCCATTTAGCTACTGTATCTATCTTTTTTTCACGCAAAGCAGCTATAGCTGATGTATTCCGGGATAAAATAGGAGCTATTGCCAAAAGCTGCGGATGTTCGCTTTCCAGATGGTGGCTGATAAGGCTTTCAGGGGGACCTATGCTGAAATCTACCAAATTACTTATTACTTTATCGGAAGGCATTACGGTGTACTCATCTACAGCCGGGGATATAAACTGCAGGTCCAGCCATCCTTTAGATTTAGCAACAAATAAGCCGGTATGCATTACATTGGGTGTCCAGTCGAGTGCTATCTTCATCACAATACGGGTTAAAAAAAGGAAATATAATAAATAATTTATGGCTTGTAGTTTTCAACTAAACATTCGGTCTAAAATACTTATTACACCGTAGAGACCACAAAGCCCTGTTAGTAAGCCATACGATGATGGGCTATATTGGTTGAGTTTGTATAAACCCTATACGTTATATAAAGTTTTCGTTGGTTGGAACATTCTTATAGGATTGCTGTTAAAATGAATGACAAAATGAATTGTATGGAGAATCCAATAGATAAAGATAAAGTAGCCGAAAATCCAGGTTTGCTTCCGTATGCCCATACGGTGGGAAGTGCTGTAATTAAGCCGGAAGATAAAGGCAAGATTAAAGGCCGGGCTGTGGTAGCCATGCGCCAGCAAACCGAAAGGCAAATGAGCCAGCTCTACAAGCAAATGCAAGTATTAGCAGAGCAGGCAAATGAACTAAAAAGAAGGGTAGAAGTATCGGAAAGAATCTACTCAGCGGATATGGGTTTTGAACCCTTGATTGGGCACACGTATTATTTATACGAACGCAAAGATGGCTCGGACCTGCTTTCTATGGTGGCTCCGCATGAATGGGGACGGTCGGTTAGCTTCAGCCGTTTTATAGCCAAAGTAACTCTTCTGGCAGATCATACCTGGGATGTGGCATATAATGAGGAAGAATAAATGAGTGAACAAGTAGGCTATGGAATAATACTTTTGCGTAGTCGATTTGTTGGTTTTCTTTTGTATCAGAAGATAGATTTATTCTTCTATTCCCAGATATTTTTCAACCATCCGAATAGTCTCCAGAAATTGCTTTTGCAAAGGAATAAATGAGATTTCTGGAATAGCAGATAGCAGGTTTTGCTTGACTACTGGCAGCGGAAAATACCTTAGCTCTACAATTTCTTCTTGTTGATAGTGGAAGGCCTGGGCAGGAAGTGTGGTTTTATACACAAATATACCTGCATGTTCCCGGTCTATGAGTTGAGCTATTTCATCTTTGCCATCGATTTTTATCTGAGTTACGAAATGTATAGCAGATGGCTCTACTAAAATACCTAGTTCTTCAGCCAGTTCCCTGTGTGCACAGGCCGCATACGTTTCTCCAGGTTCCAGATGTCCCCCAATGCTTACATCCCATAGGAGTGGAAATACATCTTTCAGCGGACTACGCAAGTTGCAAAGCAATTTATTTTGATCATTCAATACATACACCTGGGCTGTGCGGTGCCAGTTGCCTTCTTCATGTACCAGGCGGCGTAGTTTGGTACGCTGCAACGATTGGTTATATTCATCAAAAACTTCCAGGTATTCAGGCATAAAATGTATTTGAAAAAAGGATATGCTTACCTTCTTTTCCTCAATAAAGGTAAAATAAACCTGAAAATAAACGGTTGCAGACGGGGAGGAATTTTAGTAAAAACTATTTCTTTTTGAAAATCTTTTATTATCCATAACATATCGGCTAACCCTGGCTGTTTCGGCTGATTGGCTGCCTGATACACTTTTTTAAAGAATAATTCGGTGCCAAAGGCAGGGGATATTTTCCACCGGAACCGTGCTTCTTCCGTGCCGGCATTGTACATACCGTGTGGTGTTCCGGCAGGAATGGTAAAACTTTCGCCGGCTGTATATTCCCGGATAGTGCCATTAATGTTGGTCATCAATTTCCCTGACAATACGGTAAACTCCTCTTGTTGGAAAGGATGAAAATGTTCTGGCGCAAATTCCTTGGACGGCTGATAAATAGCTTCCACCTCCAGAAATGTTCCACCAGTGCTGGCGGCATCTTGTAGAAAGATCAATTTATCGCCAGTATGTGGATTATGTAGTACTTCTTGTGTCAGAGTTGCTTGCATGACTTTTTTTATACAAAGTAAAAGCTATGTATACTTCTAACCCTTGACCAAAATCAAGAAATAGCGGGGCGGGAAATTCTGTTGCGTATCCGGCTAAGGGTTTCGGGTTTCATACCCAGATAGGAGGCTACATAATGCAGGGGTACCCGCTGAAGTACCATCGGTTGCTCAGCCAGTAGTTTGCGGTACCGTTCTTCCGGCGAATCTTTTAGAAAAGATATTTCCCGCATCTCCTTCCGGATGGCCAAGCCTTCAGCCATCAGCCTGCCAAATTTTTGCCAGCAGGTATACTTCTCAAATAATTCCAGCAAATCACTGCGGTAAATCACTAGCAGGGAGGTTTCTTCTATGGCGGCTACATTGAATTGGGCAGGTTTCTGTAAAGTAAAACTGGCAAGGGAACCGGTGAAGGTTTTCTCAAACAACAGGTCCTTACATATCTCTTCTCCATCTACCAGAAAATACAGCCGGACACAGCCTTTCATAATGAATCCATATTTGGTACATACTTCTCCTTCCCGAAGAAAGTGTTCTTTCTTCTTCAGCGTAACTGGCCGTAGTTTGCATGCTAAAGCCTCCCATTCTTCCTCCGTTGGCTGTACTAACCCACAAATAAATTGTTTAAGC
Source organism: Rhodocytophaga aerolata (assembly GCF_030503435.1). GTDB lineage: Bacteria > Bacteroidota > Bacteroidia > Cytophagales > 172606-1 > Rhodocytophaga > Rhodocytophaga aerolata. The sequence continues at coordinate 167,566 of NZ_JAUKPO010000001.1, read as the reverse complement.
TGTATAAGCATGTCTGTATATGAGAATAAGCCCTTAACTTGCAGGGTTAGCATCTGTTAAGTAGTGTTCTGTAGCCAAATTAATAAAACTGGTTACTAACCTTGATCGGCAGGCAGAGAGTTGGGAGAACTTAGGAATTTACAGTCTTTACGGATACTAACTACTACTCACATATAAGTTAATTTTTCAAAGCCTTTTCTACAATCAATTGGAAGAAATTATTCACTATATCGGACAGAACTGGCTGGAGATAGCCGGTGTCATTACCGGATTCATCTGTGTATACTTAAATGCCAAAGAAAATATCTGGGGATGGCCACTGGGAATTATTAGCTGCTTTTTGTACATATTTATTATGTATAACGCCCGGTTTTATGCAGATATGTGGTTGCAGGTGGTATATGTATTTCTGAATGCTTATGGATGGTACCAATGGTTGTATGGCGGAGAAAACCAGACAGAACTGAAAGTAACAAATGCCAGCCGGCAGCAACTAGGTGTTTTGCTTCCAGTAGGAGTATTGGCTACGGGAGCCGCTTATTATTATTTCTCTACCTTTACCGATGCGGCACAACCTTTCTGGGATTCGTTTAATACCGCCTTCAGCCTGGTAGCTGTATACTTACAAGCCAAAAAGAAGCTTGAAAGCTGGATTCTCTGGATTATGGTGGATATTATTTATATACCTTTATTTTTCTTCCGCGGTCTTCACCTCACTTCCTTACTCTATATCGCGTATCTGGTTTTGGCTACCATGGGATATATTTTGTGGAGGCGGAGTATGCTGCAAAGTAGAGAAGGCGTAAAAATATAAATCAATGGAGGTGTGCAAGCCCAAGTCCCCTGTTTTCCTTACAAAAAAAGCTGCATGAGTACTCGTAACCGATAATCTATGATCAGGAAAGTGGTATTGTTTGGTTCGGAATCTACTGGTAAAACTACCCTGGCGCAGCAACTGGCTGACCATTATCATACTGTATGGGTCCCGGAGTATTCCCGTATCTATCAGGAGGAAAAAAAAAGAGACCTTACGCTGGAGGATGTAATTCCTATAGCCCTGGGTCAATTGAAACTGGAACAAAAAACACTAGAAAAAGCCAACAGGCTCCTCATTTGCGATACGGACTTACTGGAAACCAAAGTATATAGCCAGGCATACAACGGCACTTGCCCCCCATGGCTGCTTGAACAGATTCCTCACCACCTGGCTGATTTGTATTTACTAACCGATATAGACCTGCCCTGGGAACCCGATGGTATCCGCGACCGGCCAGACAACCGGGCCGAAATGCATACTTTTTTTCACAACGAATTAGTTAACTGGAACGTGCCTTTTGAAATTATTTCCGGAAACTATAAAGAAAGGTTAGCAAAAGCCATAAAAACCATTGATACATTCCTGTTTGCCCAAGTATTTTAACCACCCCTCATCTGTAAGAAGCTAACCTATATCTCTCTGAGATACTTACTAGTTTTACTAAGAGTCTGAAGTACCGGAAATCTTTTTTCCTCTGTCTATTGATGCCTTCTTTCATAAAAAAATCCAATAAAGTTTGGCATTAATTAAAATTTTCAGATAATTTATTCACTTTTTAACCCAACCCCCAGAATGGCTAAACAATCCACAGGAACCGCAACCATACCGCCCCATGGCATTTCTAAAAAAGCAGACAGTAATAGTATATGGCAGGTAATTCTGGCATCGTCTGCCGGAACAGTTATTGAGTGGTACGACTTTTATATTTTTGGAAGTCTGGCTTCCTTTATTGCTGCTAAATTCTATCCCCAGGGCAACGATCTGGTAGCCTATCTTTCTACGTTGGCTACCTTTGCTACAGGCTTTATTGTCAGGCCTTTTGGTGCCCTGGTTTTCGGTAGGCTCGGCGATCTGATTGGCCGGAAACATACTTTCCTAATAACTATGTTTCTGATGGGGGGAGCAACGTTTACCATCGGTATATTACCCGGGTATGAAACCATTGGTGTGCTGGCTCCTATTATATTGGTGCTGTTGCGCCTGCTACAAGGTCTGGCTCTGGGTGGTGAATATGGTGGAGCTGCTACTTATGTGGCGGAATATTCTCCGGATGCAAAACGGGGGTATTATACCAGTTTTATTCAAACGACTGCTACGTTGGGCTTATTCATTTCGATTGGGGTTATTTTAATTACCAGACTTGGCCTAGGAGATGAGGCGTTTAAAGAATGGGGCTGGCGCTTGCCATTCCTGCTCTCTTTAGTACTAGTGGTAGGCTCCTACATTATCCGGGCACGTTTGCACGAATCGCCATTGTTCATGAAGATGAAAGCAGAAGGCAAAACCTCCAAAAATCCATTGAAAGAAAGCTTTGCCAACAAAGAAAATCTAAAAATGGTACTGCTTGCGCTTTTTGGGGCCACAGCCGGCCAAGGGGTTGTGTGGTACACTGGGCAGTTTTATGCACTCAGCTTTATGGAGAAGGTACTAATGATTGACTATATGACCTGCTACATGATTATAGGTGTAGCCTTGATATTTTCAACGCCATTTTTTGTTGTATTTGGCAGCCTTTCTGACCGCATCGGACGTAAAAAAATTATGATGGCTGGCTGCCTCATAGCCGCTATTTCCTACATTCCTATCTACCAGGCTATGCACCATTTTGCCGGTCCCATTAAAGAAGTTTCGTCGGCTACTATTGGGGCTAATGGCAGTGTAATACCCGCCGTCATGCAAGCTGTTAATCCGAATGTATTTATGCTAACCTTGCTAGTGTTTATTCAAGTGATTTTTGTGACCATGGTGTATGGACCTATTGCTGCGTACCTGGTAGAGTTATTTCCAACGCGTATCCGCTATACGTCTATGTCGTTGCCCTACCATGTAGGAAATGGTGTTTTCGGTGGGTTGGTTCCTTTTATTGCTACCTATGTAGTAGCCGAAACAGGAAATATTTATGCAGGCCTGGCTTACCCAATTGGTGTAGCACTAATCACTTTCATTATTGGGTCTTTGTACATTAAAGATACACGTGGGGTAAATATTACAGAGTGATAATCAAGTTGAGCTGTGTTTCCGATTGTTGTCAACTTTTTTCAGATAAAGTAGACCCATGAGATACATAATGTTAATTTCCTTCTTCTTGGTAGCCCTATATTCTTGCGGACAGGAAGTTGCCAATAAAACCGATTATCCATTACAAGTTGGCGACATTCATTTTGATCCAAAAATTGATGACCCGAATTTTACGCTGTGTGACCAGAATAATGTATGGCAATATTACAACTTTGCTAAAGGGCTTCAATATAATGGAGAAAAGGCAAGAATAGTTGAACATTTTATAAATAAACTAAAAGTAAAAGAGCATGAAGTAGAATCTGGATTTCTGACAATTAGGTTTATTGTCAATTGCAAAGGTCAAACAGGAAGGTATAGGCTTCAAGGAATGGACAAAGATTACCAGGCAAAAGTATTTAATGAGTACTTAACAAGTCAACTCGTAAAGCTTACCAAACAATTGGACGGTTGGATTGTTGGCCAATACCAAGGAAAGACATACGATTATTATCAATATCTGACTTTTAAAATTGAAAAAGGAAAGCTAGTGGAGATTATGCCATGAAAAAGTTTTTTTACTTCCTTATTTTATTTGTTCCTGCTCATGCCTATTGCCAGCCTAATTGCAATGTGTATAAGATGAATAACGATGAGTCCTGTTATAAAGCTTGCATACTGGCTACAGAAGCTGAGGCTAGTCAAGGAACAAAGAGGTCACAACTACAATTTGATAAAGCGATTGAACTTTGTCCAAGTTTGGATTATGCCTATTTTGAAAAAGCAGTTCCCTATTTAAAGCGAGGTGATTTTATTACTTGGAAGAAACTAATTGACAAAGCTGTAGAATTAAATCCAAAGGGGCATTTAGGATATAGAGGTTGGTGTAGATACCAATTCTTAAGGGATTATAGAGGCGCAATACTTGATTTTGAAAGATTAGATTCAATTATAAGCTATGATATAGGATACTCAGCCAATGGCGATTACCATTTAAATGTTGCAAAAGCCTTATGCTACAAGGCGATCGGTGATAAACATAGAGCCAACGAAATAATTCAAAATCAGCTAACTCAAAAAGATTATTCTCCGATGCCTTATGATTATTTGCATTTAGGTGTCTTAAAAATGGAGATTGGCGATCTGAATGGCGGAATAGATTGTTTGAAAAAATCCATAGAAATTAATGATTATTTGGCTGAACCCTACTATTATTTGGGATTAATCTATAAAAAGCAAAAGAAGAGTAAAGAATATAAAGAAAATATGGAAAAGGCTAAGAGCTATTATTTGAAGGGGTACAAGTGCTTAGATTTATATACGCATATTATGGACAAAATTTATTTAGCTGATATTGAAAAAGAATTGAAGATCAATAATTAAAGAAGGTCGGCCAACATCCACAACCAACCTTCACAATCGTTACTTGAAACATGGCCTTAGTTAAGAGCCATGTTTCAAGTGTATTAATGCATTAAAGTAGCTACATTTTATACAGAGGAAATTGAATTAAGTAGAAAAGTGGATAATAGACATAAAATTGGCCTTTGAACGGAAATAGTCTTGTTATAAGTACATTCGTAGAGATCAAAGACGAAGCATCAAAATTTAGCCTATTAGCCATTTATTTTTTAACTTGTGCACGCAATTACTATACATTTTTTACAATTAAATCTGCATATACCCCTATTGAACTTATTATTGACTAATCATGATACAGAAGATTAATTCATTGGAAGAGTATCAGGCTGCCTACCAGAAAAGTGTAGCGCAACCGGAAGCCTTCTGGGCTGACCAGGCAGAAAGCTTCACCTGGCGCAAAAAATGGGATAACGTATTGGAGTGGAATTTCCGTGAGCCCAGTATTAAATGGTTTCAAGGCGGCAAGTTGAATATTACCGAAAACTGCCTGGACCGGCACCTGAATGAGCGGGGCGATGAAACAGCCCTGATCTGGGAAGCCAATGACCCCGAAGAGCATTTCCGCAAGTTTACCTACCGGGAGCTGTATACTAAAGTTTGCCAGTTTGCCAATGTGCTGAAAAACAACGGTGCCAAAAAAGGCGACCGCATTTGTATTTACATGCCTATGGTACCCGAATTGGCTATTGCTGTGCTTGCCTGCGCCCGTATCGGAGCCATCCACTCGGTAGTGTTCGGAGGTTTTTCAGCCCAGTCCATTGCCGACCGTATTCAGGATGCTCAATGCTCGATGGTAATTACGAGTGATGGTGGATACAGGGGTACCAAGGAAATTCAGCTTAAATCAGTGATTGATGATGCATTGGTACAGTGTCCATCGGTAAAACGGGTGATTGTACTCACCCGAAGCCGTACGCCGGTTTCAATGATCAAAGGCCGTGATGTTTGGTGGGAAGATGAAATAAAAAAAGTAGAAACCCTGGGCATGACTGAATGTGCTGCAGAAGAAATGGATGCCGAAGATATGCTGTTTATCCTGTATACTTCCGGTTCTACGGGGAAACCCAAAGGGGTTGTCCATACCTGTGGCGGCTATATGGTGTATTCGGCCTATACCTTCCAGAATGTGTTTCAGTACAATCCTGGTGAAGTACATTTTTGTACGGCAGATATCGGCTGGATTACCGGCCATTCATATATTGTGTATGGCCCGTTGCTTTCTGGAGCCACTTCGTTGATGTTTGAGGGAATTCCTACCTGGCCCGATGCCGGAAGATTCTGGGACATTGTGGATAAATACAAAGTAAACATTCTTTATACAGCTCCTACGGCTATCCGTTCTCTAATGAGCTTTGGGCTTGACCCCCTAAAAGGCAAAGAGTTAAGTTCACTAACTAAACTAGGCTCTGTAGGAGAACCTATTAACGAAGAAGCCTGGCATTGGTACGACGAACATATTGGAAAAAAACAATGCCCGATTACAGACACATGGTGGCAAACAGAGACCGGCGGCATTATGATTGCTCCGATTGCCGGTATTACGCCTACCAAACCAGGTTATGCCACATTACCATTGCCTGGTATACAACCCATACTGGTTGACGAAAACGGAAAAGAAGTACAAGGCAATGGCGTAAGCGGAAACCTGTGCATTAAATTTCCATGGCCCGGCATGTTGCGTACCACCTACGGCGACCATGAACGCTGCCGCCTGAATTACTTTTCTACCTACGAAAACTTGTACTTCACTGGCGATGGTTGCCTCAGAGATGAAGATGGCTACTACCGCATCACCGGACGTGTTGACGATGTACTCAATGTTTCTGGTCACCGTATTGGCACAGCAGAAGTGGAAAATGCCATTAATATGTATTCCGATGTAATTGAATCGGCTGTGGTAGGGTATCCGCATGCGGTAAAAGGACAGGGAATCTATGCATTTGTTATCTGCACTCCCCACTTAAACGATGAAGAGCTTACCCGGAAAGATATTTTAATGACCGTAAGCCGCATTATTGGGCCAATTGCCAAACCAGATAAAATACAGTTTGTCAGCGGATTGCCAAAAACCCGTTCGGGTAAAATTATGCGGCGTATCCTGCGTAAAATTGCTGAAGGAGATGTATCTAATTTAGGCGACACCTCCACATTGCTTGATCCGCAGGTCGTAGAAGAAATAAAATCAGGTGCCTTATTGTCCGTGAAGGAAGCATAAATAGCTTCTACAATCCCTATAAACATCATACTAAAAAGGACTGGCAGAAATCCCAGTCCTTTTATTGTGAAAAAAATATGCTGATTGTTACAAATTGGCTTTAAAACAATTGCATGAATAAATGCCTTCCACAAAATAGCCATCTGTCAAATATGAACGGATTTTGTTAACTTGAAGCCTGTTAAATTTACAAACCACATCAACAAAAAACATGATACAATCCAAAGGATATGCGGCCCAGAATGCAAAAACTCCTCTAGGTCCTTTCAATTTCCAACGACGCGATGTAGGACCGCACGATGTTATGATAGAAATTCTCTACTGCGGCGTTTGCCACTCAGACCTGCACCAGGCACGAGACGAATGGGGCGGAGCCATTTTTCCGATGGTGCCCGGCCACGAAATTGTTGGAAGAGTAACTAATGTAGGAACCCAGGTGAAAAACTTTAAAGTTGGCGACCTGGCGGGGGTTGGTTGTTTGGTAGATTCATGCCGGACGTGTTCCAGTTGCAAAGAAGGGCAGGAGCAATACTGCGAAGTGCACTGGGTGGGTACCTATAATAGTGTGGAAATGGATGGAAAAACGCCTACCTACGGCGGTTACTCTAACAATATTGTAGTAGATGAAAAATTTACGCTGCGTATTTCCGATAAACTACCTTTGGAAGGCGTAGCTCCACTGCTGTGTGCCGGCATTACTACATATTCCCCATTAAGGCAGTGGAAAGTAAGCAAAGGACACCGGGTAGCCGTATTAGGTTTGGGCGGTTTGGGCCATATGGCTGTGAAGTTAGCTGCTTCTATGGGTGCAGAAGTTACCGTGTTAAGTACCTCACCATCTAAGGAGGCAGATGCTAAAGAGTTAGGTGCTCACAAATTTGTAGTTACTAAAGATGAAAAAGCCTTACAAGGCGTACAAAACTATTTCGATTTTATTATTGACACCGTATCCGCACAACACGACATCAATCTCTACATCAGCATGCTTCGTTTAGACGGAACCATGATTTTGCTAGGCGTACCACCCGAAGCACCTCAACTCATGCCATTCAACCTGATATTTAAGCGCAGAAGAGTAGCTGGCTCATTAATTGGAGGCATTGCCGAAACTCAGGAAATGTTGGATTACTGTGCCGAACACAATATTACATCTGATGTAGAGGTAATTGCTATGAAAGATATTAATACAGCCTATGAACGCATGCTGAAAGGCGATGTACACTACCGTTTTGTCATTGACATGGCTACGTTGTAAAAAAACAGCTAGTAGGTAAAATATATTTAATTTTAAAAACCTGCCATAGTTTACCAAAATGTCAGGTTTTTGCATAAAGAATATAGCAGGCTATTAGCAGGCCTTTTATTCATTATCTGTTAAAGCATAATAGGCTATGGCCTGTTAGGATTAAGGCTTGTTTTTTGTGGTACAGATGCTAATACACTAATCTGGAAATAAAATGTATTTATGCAATGATTTTCCGTATTAACCGTTATTACTTGTTACCGGGTTTGCTATTTTTCATTATTGCCTTCGTTATCTGATCTGCTTATGTTCAAAGTTTTTCTTCTATCTCTGTCCCTCTGTCTGGTTAATTTGCTTCACGGCCAGGATTTATCTCCCAAAAAAATTGTTGATAATATGCTGACAGCAGCAAAGGAGGTAGAAACCCTGAAATTTAAATTTAAAAAAGTGGAACGGGTAGGAGGCAAAATGCTAACCGGTGAGCAGGATGTTAAATACCTGCATACTCCCCGGAAAACCTATGCTTATCTGCATTCTCCCAGCAAAGGCACAGAGGTGCTCTGGATTGAAAATGAAAATAGCGGCAAAGTTCTGGTAAAACCTACCTCATTTCCGTATATAGCTGTTAATTTGTCTCCTTTTGGATCGGTTATCCGCAAAAACAATCATCACACCGTACACGAAATAGGTTTTGATTATATAGCAGGTGTCGTGGGAAACATAGCCGGCAAGTCTGGTAATCAATTTAATCAATACTTCTTATATCAGGGAGATACAAAATTCCAGGACCGTGAGTGCTATAAAATTCTTATAGACTATACTCCTTACCAATACATCTCCTACACGGTACAAGCTGGCGAGGATCTGCCTATTATTGCCAAGAAGCTATTTGTCAGCGACTACATGATTAAAGAAATAAACCCTGACATAGACGATTATGATGACGTAAAGCCAGGGCAGCAGATAAAAGTTCCTAATGCTTATGCCCGTAAAACGTTACTCTACATTGATAAAAAAAGCTTTCTGCCAATAGTGCAGAAGATGTATGATGAGAAGGGCCTGTTTGCTCACTATGAATTTCATAACCTGGAATTGAATCCGGCTATTAAAGCAGAAGAATTCAGCAGGGAGTACGGAGAGTATAATTTTTAACAAATCACTTATATATAATCCATTTTCTGTACTGATCCTGGTCTGAGGCAGTTTCGGTAAAACCTGCTGTTTGTAGCACTTTACTAGAGGCTGTGTTATCCAGGCCGGTATAAGCAATAACCTGATCCAGTAGCAGCTGGTTGAAACCAACTTGTAGCACTGCTTTTATCGCCTCTTGCATAAATCCGTGTCCTCTGAATTTTTCATTGAGCACATAGCCAATCTCTCCAGTATTGTCCCGGAACCCTCTGTAAAAGCCAATAGTCCCGATTATTGTTCCTTCAGGTTTTAAGGCAATTCCCCAATGAATCGTATTTCCGGCATCAATGTCTGCATCTATTTTCCGAAGCTTTTCTACTATTTCATCCAGCGTATGCAGCGGTTTTCCATTGTAAAATGAAATGGGCAAGAGCTGTTCTTTATCCTCCAGGGATAAGTGCCGCAGCACTAACCGGCTCGTTAGAAGATGTGGAACATAGGTGAGCATATCATGTGTATGTAGGAAGTTGAGCAGGAAAAAATATACTCAAACAGTATAAGGATACGTAGTAAAAGTAATAAAAAAGGGGCTGTATACGCATTAACTGGCTAAGTTATTCCCGGCATTACATGTACACGTTGTACAAATGGGTTTAGCTGCGGTTACCTTTTATTCTCCAGATCTACACCCTGCCTTTGTTTTAGCAATACCTACCACTTATTACACAGATGTAATTTGGATTATACCAGGTATGTTTTGCTTTTTTACATAGTATTCCCTTTAAGTTATAGAAATATCCGGCAATGCCCTGGTATGTAAGTTTAAAAACAGTTTTGGCAGCTGCTTAGCTATTGCTTTTCTTATTTTTGCTTTACAGAATAGCTTACCTCTGATTAATTTTAGCATTCATATTTTTAAGTCAGATAGGTTACCAACGGTAAAAGCAGCCAACAAACAAATAAAATCAAAAACTTTCCGATGCGTTTTTTAAAAAGTACTAATCCCTATATATCTATGCTGCGTACAGCATGGCAATATGCCCGGCATGAACGGAAACGTTTTTTGCTGGTGTATGGCATGTTTATCGCAGCAAACATCATAGCTGCCTCTCATCCTATTTTGTATGGCTGGTTTATCAATTCTATACAAACGAAAGGTGCGGATGTGTTATCCGATGCCTGGATGTATATAGGGGCTTTTCTGGGGTTGCGTTTGGCAGAATGGGCTTTTCATGGGCCGGCCAGAGTCATGGAACGGCAACTGGCTTTTAATGTAAGCCGTAACTTTCTCAGTGAAACTTATCATCAGGTATTACACTTGCCGGTAAAGTGGCATCAGGATCATCATAGTGGGGCTACCATCAACCGTACCCGCAAGGCGTATGAGTCGCTGAAAAACTTTTTTCAGAGCGGATTTGTCTACCTGCATGCATTTTTCAAGTTCATTTTCTCCTTCTCGGCCATGATCTATTTTTCGCCTTTATTCGGCATTATCGGGGTGGCAATAGGAATATTTACTATATGGGTAATTTTTAAATTTGATAAGCCTTTCATTAGATCTTTGAAGGAAATTAATGAGCGGGATCATGAAGTTACCTCCAATTTGTTCGATAGCCTTTCCAATATTGTAACCGTTATTACCCTGCGGCTGGAAAAAAGTATGGAAGCTGGCTTAATGGGCAAGATAATGGCTGTTTTTGTGCCTTTCAAGCGTAATATTGTCATCAATGAAACCAAGTGGTTTGTGGCGCAGATGCTGGTAGGCGTTATTTATGCGGTTATTGTATTTGGCTATGTCTTTCAAAACTGGGTTCCCGGAGAGGTTTTTCTGATTGGCGGATTAGTAACTCTGATTGGCTATGTAAACCAATTTTCCAGTGTGTTCAATGATGTAGCACATTATTATACGCAGGTAACTCAGTACAATACAGATGTACAATCCGTAGCTAATATCAAAGATGCGTATGAGAAGCATCACCGCCCGGAAACCAGTACGCTTCCGGAACATTGGCAAAACATCCAGATAAACCAGCTGAATTTTACCAGAACCGATTCTTTCGGCGTAAAAAAAGGATCTGGTGGGCTGAACGGGTTGAATATGCGGATCAGACGTGGCCAACGGATTGCTTTAATTGGCGAAAGTGGTAGCGGAAAAAGTACCTTACTTGCTTTGTTACGAGGATTATATGCTCCCGAAAATGGCGTTCAGCTGGAAGTAGATGGCAAACTACATCCGCACTTTGAAGGTATTGCCGATACGGTAACCTTGTTTCCACAAGAGCCAGAAATATTTGAAAATACTATTTTCTACAATATTACCTTAGGCTTGCCGTTTACTGAAGAGGAAGTGCTCGAAGTATGTGAAATAGCCCAGTTTACAGATATTGTGAAGCAATTGCCTAATGGCTTATATACCAATATCCAGGAAAAAGGGGTTAATCTGTCGGGTGGGCAGAAGCAGCGTCTGGCATTAGCCAGAGGTATTCTTGCAGCCCGCAGCAGTTCGATCATACTTATGGACGAGCCTACCAGCAGTGTAGATCCCCGGACAGAGATGCTATTATATAAAAAGTTGTTTAAAAACTTCAGTGATAAAGCTGTTATCTCTTCGCTACACCGCCTGCATTTGCTTACCCAATTCGATTATATCTATATATTGAAGAACGGCCATGTGATTGAAGAAGGTACTTTCGAAAAGCTGCGCTACAACAGCCCGGTGTTTATCGATATGTGGCAGCACCAGGAAGAACAAAAATCTGACCGCCAGGATTTACTGCCAGTCAGTTAACAGATCTAGAATAGTTCATTTAAATATACACTTTTACACATATACACTTTTGCAAAAAGGCTACCTTCAAGGTAGCCTTTCTTTTTTCAGGGAAAGGCTGTTTTTATAGCATATTACCTGAGAGTATTTGATACTAACGGATTTAATACATATTTAAAGATTTCTCTACAAAATCTGCTGCTACGGGTAAAAAAGTAAAATCTTTTGAGGGTATTTTAATAGGTATGTACTCTTATTGGTAGACGCACCATTTTTTAGCGTTACCAGCAAACGGCTAAGTATCCTTTACCCAACTATCCTTCTGCCATGAATAAGAAAGTACTGAATCTGCTGAGTAAATTAAGAGAGCCTGAAGAATCTCCTGTTATTCACACAAACGAGGTTTCAGAGGATCAATTAACTGTTGAGCAAGATAAAGTGGGCAGGCGTTCTTTTCTTCAAAAAGCAGGTCTGGGTGGCTTGAGTCTGGGCGGTTTATTAACCTTGCCCCTGGAAGACCAACTTGCCCATACGACCCACAAAGTAAACCGGTATTCTAACCCTACCGAACTTAAGATTACTGATATGCGCATTGCACAGGTCGGTAACGTTCCCTTGCTGCGCATAGATACCAACCAGGGAATATACGGCCTGGGCGATGTACGCGACGGTGCCGACAAACGGTATGCCTTGTTTTTGAAAAGCCGTATTCTGGGCGAAAATCCCTGTAGTGTAGAAAGATTATTCCGCAAACTCAAGCAATTTGGCTTTCACGGACGGCAAGGTGGTGGGGTTTCCGGCGTAGAAATGGCCTTATGGGATTTGGCCGGAAAAGCCTATAATGTTCCGGTATATCAGTTGCTGGGGGGCAAGTACCGCGACAAAGTTCGGCTGTATGCCGATACACCCAGAGTAAATGACCCAGGTGAGTTTGCTAAACGTATGAAGGGCAGAGCCGATCAGGGCTTTACGTTTTTAAAAATGGATGTCAATATTGGAATGGTTAAACACATTCCGGGTACCATTACCAATGCATTGCCACATGGCGAATTAAAAGACTGGGATGCCAATTATGATAGCTACGGCCGCACCATGCACCCCTTTACTGGTGTGCAAATTACCCAGAAGGGTGTAGAAGAAATGGAAAAATTTGTAGCGGCTGTACGTGAAAAAGTAGGCTACGACCTACCTTTGGCTATCGATCACTTAGGCCATATGGGGATCAACAGTAATATCATGCTGGGTAAAGCCTTTACTAAATACAACCTGGCCTGGCTGGAAGATATGGTGCCCTGGGAATATACCGATATGTGGAAAGAAATTTCCCAGGCAATAGATGTGCCTACCCTTACCGGTGAAGATATTTACCTGAAAGAAGGCTTTAAAAATTTAATTGAGCAACGGGCCGTAGACATTGTGCATCCCGATCCGGGAAGTGCAGGTGGCATATGGGAGACAAAGAAAATTGGCGATTATGCCCAGGAGCATGGAATGGGTATGGCCATTCATCATGCAGCTTCTCCCATCTCGTTTTTAGCTACAGTACATAGTGCAGCTGCTACACAGAATTTCCTGGCCCTGGAACATCACTCCATTGATACTCCCTGGTGGGACGACCTGGTAACCGGCATTGAAAAACCCATTGTACAGAACGGATTTGTAAAAGTGCCTGAAAAACCAGGGATCGGTGTAGAACTGAATGAAGAGGTAGTAAAAAAACATTTAAGAAAAGGGGAGGGATATTTCGAACCCACCAAAGAGTGGGACGAACTCCGTTCCTGGGACCGTATTTGGAGTTAATTTATTTTGGTTTCGGGTTTTTTATCAAATAAACTGCTCTGGCAAACTTGCTTGTAGCAGTTTATTTTTTGTATGTTTAAGTCACTTTTTCAGAAGAAAATCATCATACGGTTGTATGGTATAAATTAACTACAAATTATGCTCATTCGTTTTCCGCTCATCTTACTGGCATTTTTTTCAACAGCATTTCTGCCATCCACTCCTGACGAAAAGCAGGAAATTGCCAGGCAAATGGAGAAATCCCTGCAAGAGGATTTATTAACGAAGTTTTTTCCCCGCACAATAGACGAGGAGCAGGGTGGATTTTTAAGTAGCTTCACTTACGACTGGAAACTTACGGGCCCGCAGGATAAAATGATTGTAACCCAGGCACGCCACACCTGGACACCATCCAAAGCTGCGCAGCTATATCCCCAAAATCCGGTTTACCTTAAAGCTGCCAGGCATGGATACGAATTCCTGAAAAATACCATGTGGGATAAAAAAAACGGAGGTTTTTATACCTGGGTAAGCCGGGATGGCAAGCCCCGCATGGATGAACTGAAAACAGCTTATGGCAATGCGTTTGGCATTTATGCCCTGGCTGCCTACTATCAGACCACCGGTGACACCACCGCCCTGAACCTGGCCAAACAAGCTTTCGCCTGGCTGGAGAAACACAGCCACGACCCTGTAAAAAAAGGATATTTTCAACATTTAAGTATGGAAGGAAAGCCTGTGCTTACACCTTCTGCCAACAATAAAGAAGTGGGCTATAAAGACCAGAATAGTTCTATTCACTTGCTGGAAGCGTTTGCAGAATTATATAGTGTATGGCCGGATGAACTGGTACGGGAACGCCTTCAGGAAATGCTTACCCTGATCCGCGACACTATTGTAACAGACAAAGGGTATCTGACCCTGTTTCTAACGCCTGACTGGAAGCCAGTTTCTTACCGCGACTCTTCTGAAACTGCCCGTAAAGCCAACTATGGGTTAGACCATGTTTCGTTCGGCCACGATGTAGAAACAGCATACCTGATGCTGGAAGCTTCCCATATTTTAGGGTTAAAGCACGATGAAAAAACTGTCCGGATCACTAAAAAAATGGTAGATCATGCACTGGAAAACGGATGGGATGAAAAAGCGGGAGGCTTCTACGACCGGGGATATTACCTGAAAGGGCAAGACAAAATTACCATTGTGCACGATGCCAAAAACTGGTGGACACAGGCAGAAGCATTGAATACATTACTTTTAATGGCCGATACCTACCCGAACGACAAACACCAGTATATGGAGAAGTTTAAGAAGCAATGGGATTATGTGCAGCAATATATGCTTGATAAAACCCATGGCGGATGGTACGATGGTGGTATAGACAAAGAGCCCGACCGGAAGACTGCGGCCAAAGGACATGCCTGGAAAGCCTGCTACCACGAAAGCCGCTCGCTGATGAATTGCCTGCAACGCTTACGGCCAGATAAAACGCCTCCCGCTGCACCAGCCAATGTGCAAGTTAAAAAGGTAGCTAATGGCCAGTTGCTGCAATGGCAAAAATCTACAGATAATGGAAAATTGTTAGGTTATGATATTTACCAGAATGGTAAACGGATTGGCTTTACCTCGCTTACCCAGTTTATACTACCAGTTGCCGCTACTACAAAATCAGGAAGTAAGTTCATAGTAAAAGCCAAAGACTTGGCAGGCAATGAAGCAAGCTCAAAGGCAATACTATTGTAATAGGGCTCATCCTTACCTCTACATTATTGCTTTACTTATATAAGAAACATCTTAACCTTGCGCACACAGCAGAAGCGGCTAAAGGGTTTATGACCATTTTTTGTATGATATTAGCCAGAGTTCTACGTTTATCTCCTATGTCTCCCTGTCTTTTGAAGTATTTACTGACAAAAATACTGCTAGATGGTTTTAAGTTGCCAAGTATGGGTATAATCACCCTGACGAATCCCAAAATAACTTCCAGCTAAGCATTAAAATGAAGTTTAATTTGCAAAAAGGAATCTGCCTTTTAATTATTACCATATAGCACACTTTGCAATATAAATTGATGTTGCCGTAAATTTGAGGTGGTGCTATAGCTAGTTCTATTTAAATTGCCAAAAAGTCTAATATGGTGCAAAACAAAGCTGCATCTTTTTTTATAGGATTTCTGATACTTTTTTCTATCTATCATCTTCCAGAGTTCTTTTCTGCTTTCTGGCTAATGGCCATATGTAAAATAGGTTTCCTGGTAATAGCTTATTTATTGGCTAAAGCTCAAGGATGGCAAGAGCTTAACGGATATGGCCTTTCATTCAAAGGTAAATGGATAACAAATTTATTAGCCGGTCTGCTGTTTGGAACAATATTTTTTACAGTAGCTTTTGGCTTGTCAATAATTCTGGGTTATGAAAAAATTGCGTCTGTCAATTCAATTTCTGTTCTAATTGGTCAGCTACCTTTTATTCTGTTGATGACTGCTATCCCCTCCATAGCCGAAGATATTCTCACTCGGGGTTATTTATATGCGCATACAAGTAAATTTCTGAAAACATTTGTATGGATACTACTCTCTTCTGTGATCTATGTCCTAAATCATATATGGCGGTTGGATGATGGCCTAGCTGTATTATGCTATTTGTTTTTGCTGGGAATGGTACTGGCTTATGCAGTATGGATAACTAAATCTCTATGGCTGGCTTTTGGTATTCACTGGGGAGCAAATATTGCTTTCGAATGCACCAACACAGCAGTTAGTACTATAACATCTGGAACAACCAATACTAGCAATTGGATACTTGCCGGTATTTGGGCTTTGCTATTAATACTGCTATTTATCGCGCGCCCAGTAAAAAATACATCAGCAATTAGTACTAGGCAAGAATATAAGGAGTAGAAAGCACAATTCTTCTGTTGTAAAATAGCTGCTTCTCTTGTTGAAACTTCTAAATTTCTCAGGTATGATTTAACTTATGCATTTATGAGCTGTCTATTAATCCTACTAAATGGGTAATATAAGCTATACTTATAGTCAAAAGAACAAACTATACACCAGCAGGTTCAGCTGTGGCCACTACCATAATTACAGGCAGAATGGTGGGCAGGAAAGGAAGAGATGTGTTATCCAATTTGTTTAAGGCTTCCAATACTTGTTTATCCCGCTTATAAATATCCCGGTAGAATTTTACCGCCCCAGTCGCCGGATCAATGCCAGCCGTCCAGTACATTAATAAAATATCCATTCTCTTTTTAAGCATTACGGTTTTGGTAGTATTGGTGGCTACCACTTCCATCAGTTTTTGCTGATTCCAGTTTAGGGAGTCGGCCAGAAGGATTTCGGCCAGCTTCATCGGGTTTTGTACCCGGATACAGCCATGGCTGAAAGCCCGGTCTGCTTTTTCGAACAGGTGCTTACTGGGTGTATCGTGCAGGTAAATAGCATGCTCGTTGGGAAACATAAACTTTACGCGGCCAAGGGCATTATGGTCTCCCGGCGTTTGAATAACCGTATACGGAAAATTCCGGGAGGATACTTTTTTGCTGTTGATGCTATCCGGGTCTACAAGCTGCCCTTTTAAGTCACGTACCAGATACTGGTTAGCTTTCAGGTAGGTTGAATCTTTCCGGATACTGGGAATAACAGTAGCTTTGACAATACTGGTGGGCACAGTCCAGGTAGGGTTAAACACCAGATAATGAATGGTAGATTTAAATACAGGCGTTTCCGTTTTCTCAGCGCCAGTCATGACATTGGTTGTCCAGCTGAGGGTGTTGTTATGGTAGAGATAAAGCTCAAACCCTGCAATATTTACTACAATAAAATCTGGCGTAAGGCTTCCGGTAGACCATCGTAAGCGTTCCAGGTTAGCCCGGATCTGCCCAATCCGGTCTTCTACCGATACATTCATTTCC
Source organism: Rhodocytophaga aerolata (assembly GCF_030503435.1). Lineage (GTDB taxonomy): Bacteria > Bacteroidota > Bacteroidia > Cytophagales > 172606-1 > Rhodocytophaga > Rhodocytophaga aerolata. Next base: position 150,060 of record NZ_JAUKPO010000001.1, on the reverse strand, counting down.
TGTAGGGTGCTTTTGCCTAATATGCCATCTGCTTGCAAAGCATGCAGCACTTGAAACCGTTTGACAGCTACCAGCAGACTATCATCATAATAATCGGCACCGGCTGGCGTAATACCTAGAGTATCGGAACATAACCCTTCCATAAACAGCCTTTTCCGGACCTTGGCAATAGCTGTACGGGTGGTACGTAATTGCAGCACCGAATCAGCCGGGACTTTAGGGAATTCACCCTTTTTTGCCAGTTCTCTATAAATAGCAAGGTTCTTTTTTAAGGCGTTGTAATTAGGTATCTGTGGTTTTAATTTCTCCAGTTCTGCTGCCACCTGATAGGTATCAATCGCTTTCTGCATGGTTTGAGCCAGCGTATCGCCTTCCATATGTGCCTGATAATTCCATGTAGAAGTAGATGCTTTGGGTGGAACCTTGCCATTCAAAAGATGATAGCTGTAGTGAAACAAGGCATCTGTGAGCAATAAGTCGAATTGTGCCAGCAAAAGACTGTAATTTTGACCTTCCGTAGCTAATTGTTTTTTTAATTCCTGCAGTAAGGTAAAATGATAATCTTCTTTTTGTAGACCCTCTTTATCAGCATCGGATAGTAAACCAAGTATGCTTTCTACATATATAGAATCCAGCCATACAGGCTGAAAAGTCCGGTTCTCATAAAATTTGGGTAGCACATTCGTAGAAAAGATACTATCGTTGGCAATAGCAATGCCTTCCCCCATTAGTAGTTTCTCCACTTGTTGCTGTATGAACAAATGGGCATCAGCAGCATTGCGGTCTCGTTTGCTTTCTGCGGGAGGCGTTTTTACTATACTTACTGCTTTTGTCTTGTCTGCACACTGAGCAAACAACAACAGCCATAGTAGTAACCAGCTTAAAGAGAATGTATAACGTACGAAAGTCTTGCGCATATATCTGACAGGATGCTATAAACATACTAAAGTACAAAGCTGCGGGAATACCACCTGTTAAGCTATGAAAAGAGTCATACACATGTATGTAAGATATCATTAATGTGGCATAGAAAAACAGCCAGTACATGTCTCTTGAAAAGCTACTCTTGCGGATAGGTGCCTGGTGAGTACTTTCATTTACATGGCAGACATTGTCCGGCTGATTGCAGGTATATTGATAACAGAACAATAGACTCATGAACGATGTATGATTCTGGTAACTATTCATTTTAGCCAGCTACTAGCAGGGAGCCATTTATATTAGCTGCCTGTAAATACCTGCAAACAACTCCCCTGTATATATTCGCTTTTCGTTGCCTGAATTGTATCATTTGAACATTTATTCGAACCCTGCGTTTCACTTTTGTGTCCTCTTGAGGCGCTTGTTTTGCTTTTATTTTCAATAAACGAATGATGTTACCTCAGCAATCGTTATCGCCTGCATATGAGTTACTTTTGAAGTGGTTCGAGTCCAATGGCCGCAAACCTTTTCCTTTTCAGGAAGAAACCTGGCAGGCCTATCTAGCTGGTAAAAGTGGTTTGTTAAATGCTCCCACAGGTAGTGGTAAAACCCTTGCTTTATGGGCTGCCTGTCTGATAGAGTTTATGCAAAGGCAGCCAGATTACTGGATGCCCCGTAAAAATGGCCTGCAAATTCTCTGGATCACACCGTTACGGGCGCTGGCTAAAGATTTGCAAAAAAATATGCAAGCCGTATGCGACGAACTAACTATTGCCTGGCAAGTGGGTTTGCGTACCGCTGATACATCCAGCCATGAACGGCAAAAACAAAAGAAAAACCTGCCTGAATGTTTAATCACGACTCCGGAGAGTTTGCATCTGCTATTGAGCCAGAAAGAGAGTAATAAATTGTTTCAATCGCTAAAAGGCATTATTATAGACGAATGGCATGAATTGTTGGGAACCAAACGAGGTGTGCAGACAGAACTGGCTCTTGGCAGGCTAAGAGCTATGCAGCAAATGCACAATCCGGATGCAATACCTTTAAAAACGTGGGGTGTGTCGGCTACTATTGGTAATCTGGAGGAAGCGTTGCAGGTGTTGCAAGGTACACCGGCAGAGCCGGATTCGCAAACCAATGCGTTGGTAAATTTTCCTGAAAATAGGCATCGTAGCAGGAGGATGGCTGAAAACTATAGTATGCCACAACCTAACAAGGCAGTTATTATTAAGGCCGATATTTACAAGCCGCTACACATAGAATCTATTCTGCCAGACGATGTTCGGGAGTTTCCCTGGGTCGGCCAGTTGGGGTTGAAACTGATTCCCAAACTGATTCCTATTATTGAGCAAAGCCAAACTACGCTGTTATTTACCAATACCCGGGCACAAACAGAAATATGGTACCAGCATATATTGCTGGAAGCGCCGGAACTGGCAGGCGCCATAGCTATGCACCATGGCTCACTGGACCGGGCTACCCGCGATTGGGTAGAAGAAGCTATAGCCACCGCTAAACTTAAGCTGGTAGTTTGTACGTCCAGCCTGGATTTGGGGGTGGACTTTCAGCCAGTGGAAACCATTATCCAGATAGGTAGCCCTAAAGGAGTGGCCAGGTTCCTGCAGCGTGCCGGAAGAAGTGGCCACCAGCCGGGTTCGTTGAGTAAAATTTATTTTGTGCCTACCTATTCTCTGGAACTGATAGAAAGCGCAGCCTTACAAGAGGCGATTCGAAAAAAGTATACAGAAAACCGTTTGCCTCTTTCCAAACCTATGGATGTACTGGTGCAATACCTGGTAACTATAGCGGTAGGAGATGGTTTTTATGAAGATAAGCTTTGGCAGGAAATCCGATCTACCTATGCTTATCGTAACCTTACTGAAACTGAATGGCAATGGGCACTAAATTTTATTACAACTGGTGGTAAAAGCTTAGGTGCTTATGATGAATTCTCTAAAGTAGATATCCGGGAAGATGGTTTGTTCCATGTGGCATCCAGAAAAACGGCTATGCGACACCGGCTTTCTATTGGCACTATTGTAAGTGATCCTGTATTGCGCTTAAAATACTTAAAAGGTACAGATCTGGGTACGATCGAAGAATCCTTTGTTTCCAGGCTGGAGCCGGGAGATGTATTCTGGTTTGGCGGTAAAAATCTGGAGTTTGTGCGCATACGCGAAATGACTGTATGGGTACGCAAAGCCACCAGCGGTAAAGGGATTATTCCCAGATGGAGTGGCAGCCGGCTTTCACTTTCATCAGATCTTTCGCAGGTAATTCGCCAGAAACTGGAGGAAGCCAGCGAACAAAAGGCAAGCCAGGTGGAACTGCAAGTATTACAACCGCTGCTGCGTGTACAGCAAAAACGGTCGTTGTTACCTGCCAGAAACGAGTTACTTATAGAAGTACTCCAAAGCCGGGAAGGCCATCATGTATTTGTCTATCCGTTTGAAGGCCGGCAGGTACACGAGGTGTTATCTGCCCTGGTAGCTTACCGGATCAGTAAAATAAAGCCTATTTCTTTTTCAATAGCCATGAATGATTACGGGTTTGAACTGCTGTCAGATATAGAAATACCCATTGAAGAAGCATTACAGCAAAATGTTTTTACTACACAAAATTTACAAGTTGATATAGAGCAAAGTGTAAATGAAACGGAAATGGCTAAGCGGCGTTTCCGGGAAGTAGCCGCTATTTCAGGGTTGGTATTTATGGGTTTTCCCGGTAAACTTATCAGCAGTAAACATCTGCAGGCTTCTTCGCAATTATTATTTGATGTATTTCAACAGCACGAGCAAGATAATTTACTTGTAAAGCAGGCCTATGAGGAGGTATTACATGTCCAGCTGGAACAAGATAGGTTGCAACAAACGCTTGAGCGGATAGCCAGTCAGCAGATACAGATACGATATACAGAGAAGGCAACCCCTTTTGCCTTTCCGATAATGATAGACCGGTTGCGTCAGCGGCTAAGTTCTGAGAAGCTGGAAGATAGAATAGCTAAAATGCAATTACAGGTACAAAGGGGCTTATAGGCATACGCTTTGTCGTATGCCTATAAGTTTACTTATAACTGAGGTCTTTTATCCAGTTCATTCCAGATAAGTGCACTGGCTCCCAACACAGCAGTGTTTGCTCCGGTTAAGCCAGAAACCAGTAGTTTTACTTTATCTTTAAAAATAGGCATCATGTATTGCTCCATATACTTATGGGTAGGTTTCAGTAAATGTGCTCCGGCTCTGGTTAATCCACCAAACAAAATAATAGCTTCGGGGCTGGTAATGGCCACTGTATCGGCGAGTTTAAGCCCTAATAATTTACTGGTATAGTCAAATGCTTCAATAGCTATTTTATCGCCCCGTAAAGCGGCTTCTGTAATCATTTCTCCGGTAAGGTCATCGAAACTAATACGGCGCATTTCACTATCTTCGGTATGGTCGGCCAGTAGTTTATACACTGTGCGGCGGATTCCGGTAGCTGAGACATAGGTCTCCAGGCAGCCTACTTTTCCGCATCCGCACATACGTCCTTCAGGGTTCACGGTTACGTGGCCTAGTTCACCTGCAAATCCATCAGCACCATACATAATATCTCCGTTTACCACAAATCCACTTCCCAATCCGGTACCCAACGTAACTACCAGAAAATTTCTCATCCCTTTGGCTACGCCAAATTTCATCTCTCCCAAGGCAGCTGCATTGGCATCATTGGTAAGAGCAGCGGGCACCCCATAATGCTTTTCTAGAATAGATGCGAGTGGAACAATCTCATTCCAGTTCAGGTTTGGTGGCATTTCTACGGTACCTTTATAATAGTTGCCATTGGGTACGCCCATGCCAATTCCCTTCATTACACAGGTATCTGAAATTTTGGCAAACATTCCATCGGCTGTCGAATATAACCGCTGAAGAAAAAGCTCTACTTCTTTGGAAGGACCAACTTCTGTTAATGCTTCTGTTGGCATAGTGGCTGCTACCAGACAGTTACCCTCCCTGTCAACAAAGCCTAATTTTGTATTGGTACCTCCAATGTCAATCCCTAAAACAACCTCTGTTTTGCTCATATCTAGTAAAAAGTGTTTGCTGTGTATATATAAATGTGTTTCTTAATCAGCCTTTGAGAGGGTTTGCTTTATGTGCTGTTTTTTACTAAATACGTATAAAACTTTCAGTAAACAGGAGAAGTTGAACCCATAAAACTCACTCAAGCGTGAAGTTATAAAGAAATTAAAATACAAAGAAGATTGGTTTTGATATTTATCCAATTGCGCCAATAAATTATGGAAAACGAGACACCTTTATTTTATAAAATAAGTATACGGTAGAGGGAATCAAGTTCTGTATCTATATTTCCTTTAGCCACTAATCATTATTTTAACAATGGCAGTCATTACATCTGTGGAGACGTCAAATAAGCCAGACCATACCAAAATTCATCATTCCCATGCAGAAAATCTCTCTAAAATAAGTGCCGCCGGGTTACTGGTTGCGTTAGGTATTATCTACGGAGATATTGGTACTTCTCCTTTGTATGTACTTAAAGCCATTATCGGTGAACGGGGGCGTATCCAGCAAGACCTGGTCTATGGAGGTATTTCTTGTATATTCTGGACTCTTACTCTGCAAACTACTTTCAAATATGTAATTCTTACGCTTCGGGCAGATAACCGGGGGGAGGGGGGTATCTTTTCTTTATATGCCCTGGTTAGGCGCCATGCAAAATGGCTGACGATTCCGGCAATTATTGGAGGAAGTGCCCTGCTAGCTGATGGTATTATAACTCCCCCTATATCTGTGTCTTCTGCCATTGAAGGGCTGCAAATCTTGTATCCCGATATTCAGACCATTCCTATTATTATTGGTATTCTTACGCTGCTATTTTTGTTACAAGGCTTTGGGACTAAGTTTGTTGGGAAGGCTTTCGGGCCAATGATGCTGATTTGGTTTCTGATGCTAGGCCTGCTAGGTATTATTTCACTTCTGGCACATCCGCAAATCTTGCAAGCTGCCAATCCATACTATGCCTACCAATTGCTAACGGTATACCCGGGAGGCTTCTGGCTATTGGGTGCCGTATTTCTATGTACTACCGGGGCAGAAGCCTTGTATTCCGACCTTGGGCATTGTGGCCGGGGCAACATCCGGGTGAGCTGGGTTTTTGTAAAAACCTGCCTGCTGCTGAATTACTTTGGACAGGGGGCCTGGTTAATTACACAAAATGGCCAAAATTTGCAGCAAAACCCTTTTTATGCTATTATGCCTTCTTGGTTTCTCATAGTGGGGATCATCATTGCCACACTAGCTGCTATTATTGCCAGCCAGGCATTGATTTCCGGTTCGTTTACGCTCATTGGAGAGGCAATCCGTCTCAACTTATGGCCTAAAGTGCGGATTCTTTATCCGACCCTTTCTAAGGGGCAGGTATATGTACCCAGTGTAAATAAGTTACTTTGGGCAGGGTGTATAGGCATCGTATTGTATTTCAGAAGATCAGAGAATATGGAGGCAGCTTATGGCCTGGCTATTACGGTAACTATGCTGATGACGACCTTGCTCATGTTCTATTACTTGTATACACGCCGCTTTCCTCTCTGGGCAGCAGGTTTGTTTCTAGTTGTTTACTTAACTATCGAGTTGTCTTTCCTGATCGCTAACCTAATTAAGTTTCCGCATGGGGGCTGGGTATCGCTGGCTATAGGGCTGTCATTGGTTATGGTGATGTATATATGGTTGCGGGCAAATAAAATTAAACAACGATTAACTGAGTATGTACCTCTGCAAGCATATATTCCCCAGTTAAAAGAATTGAGCAGTGATTTGAGTGTGCCAAAATATGCCACACATTTAGTTTTTATGACTAATGCTTCCAGGCAGCAGGAGATTGAATCTAAAATTATTTACTCTATTTTTCAGAAGCGGCCTAAGCGGGCAGATATCTACTGGTTTGTGCATGTAGATACAGTAGATGATCCATATACGATGGAATACAGTGTGCAGACACTAGCAACTGATGATATAATCCGTGTTCACTTTAAACTAGGTTTCCGGGTAGCTCTTCGCATAAATCTGTTTTTCCGGAAAGTAATAGAAGATATGGTGAAAAATGGCGAGGTAGATGTTACCAGCCGTTATGAATCGTTGAACAAGCAGAATGTAACTGGCGACTTCCGCTTTGTGGTACTGGAGAAGTTTTTATCCTATGAAAATGAAATGCCTTTTATCGAGCGGTTAATTATGGAAGCCTATTTTTTTATCAAAGGATTTACCACTCCGGAAGACCGTTGGTTTGGCCTGGATACCAGTTCGGTTAAAATTGAAAAAGTACCACTTATTATTAAACCTGTGGAAAATGTGGCGTTGACAAGGGTAGATAAATAAGCTTACAAGCCTGCTATACATTAGCAGGCTTGTAAGCTTATTTTAAGAAGGATACGTTACTTTGTATAAACTTTATTGGCGTCCCGGTAGCCTTCCTGGCTTAGGTACCAGTCGGCATATGAACTTCCGTTACTGATTGCCCATGGTGAAAACTTCAAGTAAGTATCAGTAATAGCCGCCATTTCTATAGGATACTGGAACTGTCCTACTGGCAAATGCAAGGCAAAAGGCATCCCTTCTTTTGTTTTATAATAAACGCCATTACTTGGTTTGCTACCATCATCTTTTGTGCCCAGAAGTAAGGCATTTGCTTTGGAAGTAGGTGCATATCCTGGCAAGTGTACCTCATATCCGCGGTTTTGGTCAGCAATCAGGAAAGGATTGAAAGGAGCAGCTCCCAGATCTTCCATACTAAGTGTTCCATGAAAAGTAGTGGTAAGAGTTATGCTTGTACAGGCTACTTTAGGCATTTTCATATACGTATTGATCATGGCATCCTGTCCGGGAGGTATCAGGTCAAAAGCATTTTCAAATACTAGGATTGTGGCTTTTTCCTGTCCGCTTTCCAAAATAGTCTTGTTGTGAGAACTGCTTATACTTTTTATCTGGGAAGGCGTAAGTTTAGTCATTTCAAAGCCAAATCCATTTTTATACCGAGCCCCAATAGCCAGCAGATCAAAGGTTGAATTCATCTCTACTACCTTATTCTGGCTATTAGTCACTATTACATGTTTATAGTTCACCACCAGGTCATTCATATCAAAGTCGCCTTTGTTGGGCCATAAATCTTCAAAAGCTAACGTGCCTACAGAAGAATTGTTATATGACTTAGTAGGGTCATCGGGGTACTGGTCGTCTTTATCTGGCGTACCGTCTTTATCTTTATCATCTACTACATCTGTTACCGGTGGTATGTTGTTATCATCTACGGCATTGGGTACATCAGCTGTTACACAGAAAATTACATCATTAAAATCTTCATCTGATCCGTACTCGCGGCGCATGTCTTCAAAGGCCAGAATATACTTGCTATTATAGTTCAAAAGTACATTGTATTGCTTTTTACCTTCGGCGCCGGCATTCAGGGCAGGGTTAGAAAAAAGTAATTCCTGGTTTTCAGAAACTTCTGTCCCATTCCATCCTTTGGTTACAATGAAGAATCCAATGCCAGTACCTGCCGGGATTTTCTCGGGTAGTTTAACTTTATTTCCCGAAGCTAGCCCACCCCCGCTACCTGTAAAAGACGCATTTGGGAAAACAATGGTCTTTTTAGTAATCTGACTAATAGAGGTAGGAGGCGCATTTAGCGGATATGTATAATACCCCAGTGCATTTTTATTGAAAGCTGCCTCACTTATGAATGTTATAGTAATAAAAGCATCTTTTACTACCGGCATATCCAATGAAAGTTTAGGGTCCAGATAATCCGGGTTTACTTTCTTTTTTTCTGGTAAACTATTGTTAATAGCCGTAAGCAAGCCTGCACTTACTACTTCATTAGGAAGAGAAAGATAATTCGGCACTCCCAGACTGTTAAAGTTACCTAAATAAGTAAATTTACCGGCTTCTGTACGGGCATTGGCTGTGGAGGCAAGCCTGCTTCCGCTGGTTGAACTTACCGGACTGAAAGTATATTGAATGCTGTTGTTGCTTACCGGCACTACTACTTTGTCTAACATTCCTGCATAGTTACTCACTACTAGAACCTCTTTTATATAGGAAGGTATAGCCGTAAATCCTGAGAACTTACCGGCTTTATCAATCCCTCCCTGTAAGAGCAAACTTCCTCCTTCCTGTGGATCTTTGTCGAAAATCTGGATATTGGACATCGCTACAGCTTTACCCTGGCTATCTTTTGCCGCAATAGAAATACTTACGTCAGTAGTGGTAGTATAATTAAAACTTTCACTTACCTGTAAATCCGGAGTCTTGCCGGTAGGCTGTGCAGGTTCTTTAACATCACAGGCATATATACCAGAGGCCAATGCAAACAGGAGAGCTGCCCGGCTAAGTGGATACAGCTTACTTTTATAAGTCGGGGACATGTGTTTTCGTAGTTAATAGTATCATAAGATTCGTAAAGGGAGCCAGCTTCCCTTTATACAATAGCAGCATACAGAGGTAACTTTTAGGGCTACTTTGTTCAAATTCTATAGTCTACTCACCTGAGGATACACGCAAAAAAAGGCGGATAACTAAGCCATTACTACTTATAACTAGTGGAAATAAACAAAAACAGGCCTTTTTGTCGTCTTTTTTAACTTCTTACTCCAAACTTACTCCAACTTAGCAGCGAATACCGAAGGTAAGATTTCATTACAATTATTATTACTAACAGATAGCAGACCTGTTTCTTCGCAGGTCTAGTTTTTGGATCAGCCTAGCGTTTTTGTAAGAGCAGCTGAGGCATTGGTTGTATTTTCACTAACAGTCTGGTATTATATCATTAACACTGGTATGCTATTATGGCGTTTATATATAGCATATGCATTGTTGTAGCACTAATAAGATGAGCATACAGCAATACCAGGTAGTTTTATTTATATGAAATAAATATTGTATTAACTTTCAGCAAAAAAATTATTGCCCGACTAATGAAATATATAGTAGCCCTGATTGCATTTTTCTGTAGTATCTCTGCTAATGCACAACAGAAAGACGAAGAGGTAATTCAAAAGATTTATTCTGAAACGCTTACGCATAGCAAAACCTACGACTGGCTTCGGTATTTATCTAAACATATTGGTGCTAGGCTCTCTGGTTCTCCGGAAGCGGCTGCAGCCGTAGAGTTTACCCGTCAGCTAATGGATACACTTGCCTTAGACAGGGTCTATTTGCAAGAAGTAATGGTTCCTCATTGGGTACGTGGTGAAAAAGAATACGCAGCCATTATAAATGCTAAAAGTATAGGGACTAAACAGGTAAATGTATGTGCTTTGGGAAACGCAGTTGGCACTGGTCCGGCGGGGCTTACGGCAGGTATCGTAGAAATTAAGAACTTTGAGGAATTGGCTAAATTAGGAAAGAAGGCCATAAGTGGTAAAATTGTATTTTTTAACAGAGCATTGAGTAGTACCCATTTTGATACGTTTGAAGCCTATTCTGGAGCAGTAAACCAGCGTAGTTCCGGTGCTTCAGAAGCGGCAAAATATGGAGCTGTAGGGGTAGTCGTCCGCTCAATGACTACTTCCCTGGATGATGTACCACATACAGGTGCTTTACGGTATGCAGCCGATTTACCAAAATTACCAGCTGTAGCCATTAGTACCAACGATGCAGACTTACTGAGCAGTTTGATTAAAGGGCAAACAGATTTGCAGTTTCATTTCCGGACCCATTGCCAGATATTGCCAGATGTACGTTCATATAATGTAGTTGGCGAAATAAAAGGAAGCCAGCATCCGGAAGAGATAATTGTTGTAGGTGGTCATCTGGATTCCTGGGATTTAGGCGAAGGAGCTCACGACGATGGTGCTGGTTGTGTACAGGCTATAGAGGTGCTGCGGGTGATGAAATCGTTAGGCATAAAGCCTAAACGGACAATACGGGCTGTTATGTTTATGAATGAGGAAAATGGGTTACGTGGGGGGACCAAGTATGCAGAACTAGCTGCCAAAGAAGGAAACAAACATATAGTGGCCATTGAGTCAGATAGAGGGGGATTTACTCCCAGAGAATTTTCGGCAGATACCACGCCGGAAAAGTTAGCAAAAATGGCAGCCTGGATACCTTTATTGAAACCCTATGGTATTTCCGATATAGGTGCGGGCGAGGGAGGGGCAGATATTGGTCCTCTGAAGCCACTAGGTACCGCTCTAATGGAATTTGTGCCAGATCCTCAGCGGTATTTTGATGTTCACCATACAGCAGAAGATACTTTTGAGAAGGTAAATAAACGGGAGCTGGAACTTGGCGCCGGAGCTATGACTGCACTGGTTTATTTATTGGCAGAATATGGGTTATAGTGCGGGTAACTAATATATAGCATACAGTTGCTGCTATAAATTAACTTTTCAAAAAATCTCTATACCAGTACCCTGAGGATTTAATAATACGCTGTTGTGTAGGAAAATCTACATACACCAGGCCGAATCTTGGATGATATCCCATAGCCCATTCAAAATTATCGGTAAAGGTCCACACAAAATAACCGTCAACCGGCACACCTTCTTGTTTAGCCCAGAGGACCTGGCGAATGTGATCTTGTAAATAGTTAAGTCTTTGTTTGTCATGTACCTGGCCACCCTGGACTACATCCGTAAAAGCAGCGCCATTTTCAGTTACAATAATTTTTTTCAAACCATATCTGGCATATTGTTTCAGCATCTGGTAGATAGATTCCGGATACACTTCCCAGTTCATTACTGTAGTAGGTACACTCCGTTTAGTAGCTTTCACAAGATCGGCCTGGATGAAGGGCATAAGCCAGGTATGCGATACGATTTCACGGGTGTATACTTGCAGGCCAATAAAATCAAAATCAAAGGAGAGCAACTTTTCATCGCCAGGTTTCATGTATTTTTCTATCCGTTGCAGAAAGGGTAGCTCTTTTACAGGGTATCCCAGGCCAAGCGCAGGTTCCAGAAACAGGCGGTTCAGCAAGGCATCTATCCGGATGGCGGCATTCTGGTCTTTTTCAGTGTTGCGGTGAGGTTCTATGTAGGATGCAGAAAAGGTAGTACCTACCTGTGCTTTGGGCTGCCACTCTTTCAGTATGCGGGCACCTGCTGCCTGGCAAAGCGTAGCATGATGCACCGCCGGAATAAAATTTTTCATCCATCGTCTGCCTGGTGCATGAATTCCCAGGAAATGCCCTGCCCCGGTAAATACCATAGGTTCATTCAATACCATCCAGTGCTTTACCCGGTCACCAAAATGTTTGATGCAAACCTCTACATATTCGCTAAACCAATTTACTACATCCCGGTTTGTCCATCCGCCTTTTAGCTCCAGAGCCTGCGGCAAATCCCAGTGATAGAGCGTTACCCATGGTTCAATGCCTAACTCCAGACAGTGGTCAATCAGGTATTGATAGAAATCTATTCCTTTAGGGTTAACAGGATGCACACCGCCAGGCATTATCCTTGACCAGGCAATGGAGAAGCGGAAGTTAGCAATATGTAGGGCCCGCATAAGCTGCAGGTCGTCCTGGTAGCAGTGATAAAAATTGCAGGCGGTGTTGCCATGCTGGTTAAGATAGGTATTGCCTTTTTTATTACTGAAAACATCCCAGATAGAGAGTCCTTTACCATCTGTCTGGTAGGCTCCTTCTACCTGATAGGCCGCTGTGGAAACTCCCCATATAAAATCGGTGCCAAATTGCTTTTTGTGTAGTATGCTTTCTGGTATAGGCTCTGCAGAACCCTGCGTTCGGTCAATCATGCTGGAGGTAACTATACAGGCTTTATACGTAGCGGTTTATCCCAGAGGTACTCTGGTAGAGCAGGGGTAGAAAGTGGCAGGTGGGTATGCAAAATAGTATCAATAACTTGTTGAGTAATATCCGGATAATTTACCTCTATAATTGTCTGACTCTCCAGCCATTCATAGATAGCATCTGTATATTTGACATGAAGTTTTTTTATCACCGGTACGCCCATTTTTTTCAGGGCGGCTGCATTGCATTGCTGCTCGTATTGATTCTTCATGGGAATAACCAACAATTTTTTCCGCAGATATAAGGCTTCAGCTGGTGTTTCAAAACCGGCACCACACAGAATACCCCGGCTAGCTGCCATGCTTTCAATAAAGGCGGTATTGTTCAAAGGCCGCACCGATACATTGCCAAGTGTAAATGCCGACTTATTATGTTTTGAAAATACTTCCCATCGGACCTGCTTAAAACGGCTTAAAAAATTAAACAAACGGCCATCGTCATAGGCAGGTAAATAAACGGTATAATGCCCTTTGTCTTGAATGAGTGCCTTGCGGATTTGCTGGCGGATAACTGGCGTATAGATAGTTGGGTCGTATGCTTCAAAATGAAACCCGTAGCCAGCCGGCACGGGCGCATAATTTTTTAGAATAAGCCTGCCTGCCAGATCATCTTCTTTAGGTTTGGGAGCAAAAGGAGAAAGGACTGCACGCTGATGGCTCAGCCCAATACAAGGTTTACCTGTTAATTTAGCTGCCCAGGCAGATACCGGCTCAAAATCATTAATAATCAGATCGTACTGGCTAACAGGTAGTTTGGTAATTTCACTGATAAATTTGCGGCTGTTGGCTCTCAGCAAGGTTTGTTTAAGGTCTACGCCGCCTTTTTTGCCAAACACAAAGCTTAAGCCGTTTAATCGGTATTTTACCGGATAATCCAGAGAAATATCTGCCTGCGTGCCACTAATAAGTACATCCAGTTCCGCTTTTTTATCCAGAAGAGGAATAATGTCGCGTGCCCGGCTCAAATGTCCGTTACCGGTGCCTTGCAGGGCATATAATAGTTTCATACGGCTTGTTTAAAATTTGCATAGCTGACTGACAGGCACTAAAATAAATGAAATACACGCCTGATATACAGCTTAAGTGGTGCATAACGTATGGCAAGCCGGAGGAGAAATACTCTTTCCTGAAAAAACTGGCGGGTGCTGCTAGCTATGTTCATGGCTATGGAAGGTTAGGTACAAGAATTATTGCTATAGATCATGTCTCCATTTATACCCTAAAAATAGCCTGCTAATATAAATTGAATATTATGGCTGAGTGAAGTTTTAATTATCTCTCACGCAGTTTCTGCTATAGTCCTGCTAATTATGTGCTCCACTAGCTAAGCCCGGAAGCCTGATAACAAATGGTTTCTTCCTTTTTTCTGTGGAAGGGATGTGCCGTTTTGTTCAAAACGAATAGATATTTTCATAGTGCTTATTTGGCATGCTGCACCAATTTGACAAACATTTTATAAATAAATCTACTGATCTCTTGTATTATATTTTTAAATTTTATAATATTCCTAATAATAATAATTTGTTTTATAATGCCTATTTAGCCAGCGGAAAACAGTGATTTTTTGGAGAGATAACAGGCCTCGTCCAATCACAAAAAAGAGAAGCAGCCTGTAGGTATCAGGCCGCGTTGCTGGCTTACTAATTTGCCGGTAGTATTACAACCTGTATACTCTTAGGAGAAAAATGATATGCATACAAACCATTCCTCCAAAGAAGATGCCCTGACATGGCTCGCCCTGAAAAATGGCAGCGAAGCTGCTTTTGAGCACCTTTATGACCAATATTTTCCAAAGCTGTATAATTATGGCATGCGTATCTGCCAGGATAAAGCCTTGGTGAAAGATTGTATACAGAATGTGTTTGTAGAGCTATGGCATAAAAGATCCGGACTAAGTACAGTTACTTCAGTAAAATACTACTTGTTTACCTGTTTGCGGAGAAGATTAATAAAAGAACTAAGCCGGCAAACAAAATATATCCATAGCCAGGAACCCGATGAAGAGTACCATTTTGAAGTAACTTTTTCGCATGAATTCCTGCTGATTACCAGCCAGATATCTAAAGAAAACCAGGAACGTTTGCAGCAGGCTTTTGACTCGTTAACCAAAAGGCAAAAAGAGGCGGTGTTTTTACGCTTTTATGAAAACATGGATTACGAACACATAGCCGAATTACTTTCTATGAAGGAAGTAAAGTATGCCCGTACCCTTATTTACCGCGCCCTGGACGTATTAAAGGGAAGTATCCGCAAACTGGCCACCATCTAATTAGGCCTGCCTGTTCTCTACAGCGCCTCATCTAAGAAGTATTTTTCTATAAGGTATTCCCGCTTTATGAAGTAACCAGCCAGTAACTGTAGGTTAGCAGGTTAAATTTTTTACCTTGTATAGGTGTAGACTAGTATGTAAACCAGCTATTCCTAGAAAGGTATGAATCTGGAAATAAATCAACTTTTAATTAACAGTGCTCCCGAGGGCATACTTGCGTTTGATACAGATTTTCAGGTAACTGCCTGGAATAACAAGATGGAGCAGTTTTTTCAGTTACCTGCTAAGGATGTGGTAGGCTGTAAGGTAACCGATAGCTGTATGCCAGTCCTTTTTCAGGAGAATTTTAATACTTTCTTCTATGATGTCCTTCAGGGAAACAGCTCTACTATCAGTACCATCAATTTCCAGCATAACCAGACATACGAGTTTTTTGAGATCACCTATTTTCCGCTGTTGTACGCCGATGGCGGAATAGTGATGTTTAAAGAAATCCAACTGCAGGCCCAGCTGCATAAGCTGTCCAGTAAAACCTACATTCAATTTCAGGATGTACTAGAGAGTATGGCCGATGCATTTGTAGCCCTGGATTCCAGCTGGCGTTACACCTATGTTAATAAAAAGGCAGCTGCCATCTTCAACCGCACCCAGGAATACCTCATTGGCAAACATATATGGACGGAGTTTCCGGAAGGGATCGGGCAACCATTTTATGAGGCGTACTATAAAGCGGTAAAGGAAAAAAAGCATATTACGCTTAAAGAATATTATGCTCCTTATAACAAGTGGTTCGAAAACCGGATTTTTCCTTTGCAGGATGGGGTGGCCATCTTTTTTACAGACATTACAGACAGAGTAATAGAGGAAGAAAAACTTAAACTATTAAATACCAAACTTGAAAACCAGAATAACGAACTCCAGATACAGGAAGGCATGCTGCTCGATCATCAGGAAGAATTAAAAAGAAGCATTCATGAGCTGAAAGAGCGTAATTTTGAACTGGACCAGATTGTGTATAAAACCTCACACGACCTGCGTTCGCCTTTGGTTTCTATCCTGGGATTGCTTTCTCTGATAAAAAATGAAACTGACGTTGAGCAGGTAAGAAGCCATCTGGATTTTATAGAGAACCGGGTAAACAAACTGGATGACTTTGTAAAATCAATGCTTAACTTCTCAAAAATTAACCGCATAGATAGCAAACCTGTATTCATTAATTTCCAGGAGCTGATCAGCCAGTGCTTACAGGGGCTACATTTCATTAAAGACTATGACAAAGTAGAGAAATTTATCCAGATAAGTGGGCCACCTTTTAAACAAGACAGTTTGCGAATGGAAATTGTGTTTAATAATATACTTTCCAATGCCATCAAATACATGAATCCCTATGCCAGCCAACCTTACTTGAGAATTGATATCATCGTTACCGGACAGCAGGCAAACATCACTTTTCAGGATAACGGCATAGGCATAAAACAAGAATATCTAGACCATGTGTTTGAGATGTTTGTCAGAGGAACAGAGCGGTCGGAAGGTTCCGGCTTAGGGCTGTATATTGTTAAACAAACCATCGAACGCCTAAACGGCACTATCACTATCAGCAGTGTAGCCGGAGAAGGCACATCCTTGCAATTAAGTATTCCAAACTTGGCATAATCTGCCTTGTATACCTTCTACCAAGAGGGTTTCATAAAATAGGGCTAGTCCAACATAAATCTTTCCTGTTCATTTTGTTGCAGATAGTTGCAATTCATTCAGCAATGGCCAGTAAGCCATCCGGCCTATAAAAATACTTATAATTTTTTGAGGGTAAATGCTATAAAGCTTTCTCTTATGCATACAAAAGAGACAAAGAGCTTTAGCATCAATCCATGGATTATTCTGCCTATACCGTAGAAGATTTTGTCAGTGACCCTTACTTCCGGAAATGGGTAGAAAATCCTGATCAACCTTGCTATGAGTTCTGGCAGGCGTTTATGCAGCAGCATCCTGAGAAGATTAGCACGTTGGAGGATGCCAGAGAGTTAGTGCTCTTTTTGTCATTTGATGTAGTACAACCAGCCATACAGGAGCAGCAAGAGGTAAAAGCCAGTATTTTGCGGGAGATCAGGAGGCAAAAGCATATACCCGAACCTACTAAACCTGCCTATACCCGGATTACCCATTTATTCCGGCAGCAGATGTATTGGAAAGCAGCCGTTTTGGTAGGTATACTGCTTGTAGCGGTGGTGGTACTTTATCAAACACGCCAGGCAACCAGCATCCATACAGCCTATGGCCAAACACGCATCGTTACCTTGCCCGATGGCTCTGTCGTAACCCTGAATGCCAACTCTACACTGCGTTACACAACTAACTGGGCAAAGAGCCATATCCGGGAAGTATGGCTTAGCGGGGAGGCTTTCTTCCAGGTACGGAAAAAACCAGAGTGGGGCCATGCTAAGTTTACCGTACATACCGATCAATTGCATGTGGAAGTGCTGGGAACCACCTTCAATGTAAACAACCGCCGGGGTAAAGTGCAGGTTGTGCTCAATACTGGCAAAGTACAGTTACAGCCGGTAAACAATGCACAAGATACCATAACTATGCAACCCAAAGACCTGGTAGAGTTTACGGCTGACGAAAAAGTATATGTGAAGAAGCAGGTAAATCCGGAAGAGCATAGTGCATGGCGGAACCATAAACTGATTTTCAATGAAAAATCTCTGCGCGAAATTGCCCAGGTGCTGGAAGATACCTACGGGGTAGAAGTTGTTTTCAGCGACCCAGCCTTGAAATACCGGCGGTTCACAGGAGCAATACCTAACCACGATATGAACCTGCTCCTTGATATCCTTAGCCAGTCTATGAACATTCAGATGAAGAAAAACAACCAGACTATACTTATAAAATCCGAGTGACTCATTGCCTGCTAACCTGTAGGGAAAGCAGTTAAACCCTATTCTAAACCCTTAACCTTAAATCTATGACAGTACCTGTAACCACTTGTAGTAGAATTTGCCGGAAATTAGCCTGGCTACTTTGGGGGGCTTGTTTTCTCTGTTTACCTTCAATTGCACCCGCCCAGGAGCTGGCCTTCAGCCAGGCTATGCAGGGTACGCTCTTGCCAGGCAATTCAGAAAACACTGTATCCCTGAAAAATGTGTTATCCGAAATCTCTTCACAGTATTCGGTAAGCTTCAATTACGACGCTGATGTTGTACAAAATTTGTTTGTAAGTGAAAAAGCAAAAGCAAACTTTAAGGGAAACTTCGATAAATCACTCGATGCGCTGCTGCAACCCTTAGGATTAAAATTCAAGAAAGTAGAAAAAAGCATCTACATCATTTTTCCTGCGAGCCGCGGTGCCAAAGTGTCTGAAATTAGGCAATTGCCACAAACCAGCGGTGGTGCAGCCGCTACCAGTTCAATTATGCAGCTGGTATCCTTAAAGCAGGTTCCGGCAGCTATTACCATAACCGGGAAAGTAACAGCTCAGGAAAATGGAGAATCTCTGCCGGGAGTAAACGTGCTGGTAAAGGGAACTTCTATAGGCGCCGTAACCAATGCAGAAGGTCAGTATAGTATTACGGCACCGGATGGCAATGGCTCACTGGTCTTTTCCTATATAGGCTATACCAGTGAAGAAGTGGCAATTAATAACCGCACAGTGATTGATATTACCTTGGTAGCCGATATTAAATCGTTGAGCGAAGTAGTGGTAACAGCACTGGGTATAAAGAAAGATACTAAAAAATTAGGCTATGCTGTGGCTAGTGTAACGCCGGAACAAATAAATGTAAACCGTACCCCCAACTTCATGAATGCCCTGCAAGGCAAGATGGCAGGTGTAAATATTACCTCGCTGGGTACGGGGCCTGCCGGAACCAGTAAAATCCGTATCCGGGGCCAATCCTCATTCGGTGGACAAAATAGCCCGCTAATAGTAGTGAATGGCGTACCCATTAGTAATCCAAATCAAGGGTATAATCCCAATAGCTCTGATAATAACAACAGCGCCGGTGGTATCACGTCCAGATCAGATGGGGGAGATGGCCTATCCAGTATAAATCCTGATGATATTGAATCGATGACGGTACTGAAAGGCGGGCCGGCGGCAGCCTTGTATGGAGCCCGGGCAAAAGATGGGGTAATCATGATTACCACGAAAAGCAGAGGTTCCCAGCAAGGCATTGGGGTAGAATACAATACCAATTTTACGACAGATACACCTCTGGATTTTACCGATTTTCAATATGAATACGGTCAAGGAGAAGGAGGCGTACGCCCAACGGCAGCCAACCCAACTTCAGGTGTATGGAGTTTTGGAGAACGCTTCCAGCCAGGCATGACACAAGTATTATTTGATGGCGTAGAAGTGCCTTATGAACCCGTAAGAGACCGGATTAAAAAGTTTTATAGAGTAGGTAATACCTGGACGAACACCGTCACCCTTTCTGCAGGCGGGGAAAAAGGGGGATTTAGCCTTTCTCTTTCTAACTTGGATACCAAGAGTATTATGCCTAATTCGAATTTCAACCGGAAAACGATTAATCTGGGCTTTACACAAAATGTGCTGACTAAACTCACCATTTCAGGCAACATCAATTACTCGAATGAATACAACAAAAATCCTCCTTCCATTGCCGATCAGGATTTGAGTACTCCCACTACGATTTATACCCTGGCTAACTCCATGCCTTTAGACTTACTAGAGAGGTACCGGAAAGATGCCAATGGCGATGAATATGTGTATTCCAGGTTCCGGAACCGGACAAATCCGTATTTTGCTGCTTACGACCGGTTTGAGAACATCCGCCGCGACCGTGTTTTTGGTAACATAACAGCACGGTACAATTTCACTGACTGGTTATACCTGCAAGGCAGAATCGGGCAAGATTTTTTTGCACGTGACCAGGATTATAATATACCCACTGGAATGGCCTCTTTGGGCGCTCCTCCGGCAGGCTTTGTGAACGGGCAGTATGCCCAGCAGTCCCGCCGCTTCCGGGAAATCAACGCCGACTTCTTGTTGGGGGCCAGCCGTAGCTTTGGCAGGATCGGAATTGATGCCACTTTTGGAGGAAACCAGATGTATCAGCGTTCCGACCAGAACAGTGTAGGGGTTACAAATTTTGTGGTACGGGGACTCTATACGGCAAGAAATGGTCAGCAGAAAAATCCGTTCTATGACCTGACTGAAAAAAAGGTAAACTCTTTATATGGGGCAGCGGAAGTTTCCTATAATGATGTATTGTTTGTAAACCTGACTGCCCGTAACGACTGGTTTTCTACCTTATCTCCAGCTAACCGGAGTATCTTGTATCCTTCTATTACTGGTAGCTTTGTGTTTTCCCAGGCCTTTGCCGGACTTCCAAACTGGCTATCATTTGGAAAGATCAGGGCAGGGTACGCGGAAGTAGGCAGTGACCTGGATGTAAGCCCGTATTCCAACGCTCTTTTCTATGACATAAATGCTAATTTGTTCCCTAATACGGCTGGATTAGCATCGTTGCCGCTTGGAAATATTCCTGCGGAAACAGTTCCCAATCCTGCCCTAAAGCCTATGCGGGTAGCCGAAAAGGAGTTTGGTCTGGACCTCCGGTTTTTTGAAAACCGCATTGGATTAGATGTATCGTATTATGATAAGCTTACAACCGACCAGATTGTACAGGTACAAGTATCAGATGCTTCCGGCTATCTGCGTAGGCTGATCAATGTGGGAGAAAGTAAAAACAGTGGCCTTGAAATGTTATTAAGTGTAACTCCTGTAAAAACAGCTTCTTTCCAATGGGATTTTTCCTTCAATGGATCTTATAATACAACTAAAATCTTAAAACTAGGACCTAACCCTGGCGATACGATTATCACGGTGGGCAGGGGAATTTTTGAGGGCGAACTGCGGCAGGAAGTAGGAAAACCAATCGGGCAGCTATATGCCTATGGCTACAAAACCTTAAATGGTGAACGTGTTTTTGATGCAACTACCGGACGTCCTATACGCACAGATAATCAGGTCGCCTTTGGCAGCGCTATTCCAAAATGGGTAGGAGGCTTTACCAATACGTTCAATTATAAAGGAATTAGCCTATCCTTCCTGATTGATTTTAAACTGGGCCATAAAATGATTTCTTCTACCAACTTTAACGCATGGCGGCATGGCCTGCATAAAGGTACGCTGGTGGGACGTGAACAGGGCTATGTAATAGGCGATGGGGTAAATCCAAATGGAGAAACAAACGCAGTTCAGACACCGGTTCAAACCTTTTATGAAACTGTACGGTCCAGCAACCTGTTAGGAGAATTTGTCTACAATGCCGGATTTTGGAAGCTTCGTCAGGTTACACTGGGCTATGATTTTACAAAACTGCTTCCACAAAATTTCTTTGTGAAGGGCGTCCGGTTAAATGCCGTAGCCAACAACGTAGCAATTCTTAAAAAATGGGTGCCTAATATTGATCCCGAGTCCTTTGGCTTTTCTTCTGATAACCTGATTGGCTTGGAGCATTCTGGCCTGCCAACTACTCGCAGTGTGGGCTTTAACCTGAACGTGAAATTTTAATAGGCTACCAGATAATTTATACCTGAAGAGTTGGTCTGCAATAATTTAAATGAATTAACCATGAGAAAAACAACTAAATATATCTTAGGCTTGTGTACTGCCTTAGGGATGCTGGCAGGATGTGACAATGGGTTTGACGAATTAAATACCAATAAAAACCTGGCTACCGCTATTAATCCATTGTTTTCGCTGAACACAGCCATCGTGAATACAGCCCCTCCGGGCACTACGCTTCCCTACGAATTAGCCATAGTACAGCAAATTGTGTCGCCGAACTCAGGCGTTATTGCCGGAGGAAATTTTAATGAAGATAACCGTCCGGTAACACGTGGCCTGTGGGAAAACTATTACAGGAACGTGTTGAAAAACACAGCCGATGTGATAGCCAAGACACGTGATAATCCTGCACGCTCTAATTTGTACAATATGGCCAGGATTATCCATGCAAATGCCGGCATGATCTTAACAGACACCTACGGCGACATTCCGTTTACGGAAGCTGGCCAGGGTTTTTTAAATAATGTAGTAACCCCTTCCTATGATGCACAGCAGGATATTTATGAAACTATCTTAACGGAACTGGATCAGGCTTCTGCCGGACTGGATGCTGCTAAGGCTCTGGAAACACAGGATGCATTATATGGCGGAGATATTACTAAATGGAGGCGTTTGGGCTATTCTCTGCTACTGCGGGCAGCTATGCGCCTGACTAAAGCAGATGCTGCTAAAGCCCAATCATACGCAGCCAAAGCCGCTGCAGCTGGCGTCATGCAATCTAATGCAGATAATGCGTTCATCCGTCATACAGCAGCTTTCATGAATGCCGTAGGGAACACGTTAAACTCTACTGAAGCCAATAACTATTACCTGACAGAAACCTTTGTAAAGTATTTAAAAGCAGCCAAAGATCCCCGCCTGGCTTCTATTGCGGTGAGGTATGTGGGGGCAAAAAATGGTGCAGAACAGGTAGCCGCCAGAATTAACAGAGATACTACGGTACAAATAGGGATGCCTATGGGCTACGATAATGCCTCAATCGCTTCGGTTGTTACGGCCAAAGGTCTGGCTAGTTTTTATGATTTCTCCCAGTTAGACAGAAACAGAATGGGTAGAAATGACGCACCTAATTTCCTGGTGACCTATGCACAAACACAATTGCTGCTGGCAGAAGCGGTAGTACGTGGATGGGTAACAGGAGATGCCGCCGCTTTATACACCAATGGAATTAAAGCACATATGGAACAATTGAGTGCTTACGCTGATGCAGCCGTTCCTGCTACTTCCATAGACGCGTATCTGGCGGCAAATCCGTTCGACCCGGCCAAAGCTTTAGAACAGATCAATACCCAATACTGGGTTGCCTCTTTCTTGAATGGGCCTGAAGCCTTTGCCAATTTCCGCCGCAGTGGTTTTCCAAATTTACCTCCCAACCCTTTACGCAACGACATTGATTCAGAAGATTTTATCCGCAGGCTTACCTATCCGGATGCTGAACTTTCAGTAAACTCTGGTAATTATCAGGAAGCAGTTAGCCGTCAAGGGTTGGATAGATTAGACACCCGTGTATGGTGGGATAAATAACAGCAGTAAACAAACTAATGGATGTGACCGGAACATAGCAAGTAAGAAATGGCCGGTTGCATCCATCCTCTATTAATTTTACACCTTTCTACATCATTCATGATTGATCCGGAATCAACAAAGCAACAAAACCGCCGTGACGTATTAAAAAAAATAGGCTTGGGTTCAGTGGCTGGTTTATCAGGCATGTTGGGTTCGGCAAGTCCGGGCTATGGCACAGTAAACCATTCGTATCTGAAAGGGATGCCGCCTATTAAAATCAAAAGTGTAAAGGCCATTACCACCTGTCCGCATGGTATTGAACTGATTGTAGTAAAAGTAGAAACCACCGAGCCTGGTTTGTATGGCCTGGGTTGTGCTACTTTCCGGCAACGGGCACATACGGTCGTTTCTGCCATTAACGATTACCTCAATGACTTTTGCCAGGGAAAAGATGTAGATAATATTGAAGACATGTGGCAAACCACCTACGTTAGTTCCTACTGGCGCAATGGTCCTGTGTTAAATAATGCACTAAGTGGCTTAGACCAGGCCCTGTGGGACATTAAAGGAAAACGGGCCAACATGCCGGTCTATCAGCTTTTAGGTGGTAAATGCCGCTTTGGCATAGATTGTTATGCACATGCAGACGGTAAATCGCCGGAAGAGGTGGCGGATAATGTGCAAAAATTTATGGACCAGGGTTTCCGGCATGTACGCATTCAGCCTGGTGGCTACGGAGCCTTACATATGGCGCAAAAACCGGATTTTAAAGAGGCCGGCTTTGGACACAAAGACGACAACTTTATGGATGTTCGTCCATACCTGCGCATATTGCCCAAGTTGTTTGAAGAAGTTCGAAAAAAATGCGGCGATGATGTGGAAATCCTGCACGACATTCATGAACGTATCCAGCCCATGGAGGCCATCAATGTTATTAAAGCATTAGAACCGTACCGCCCATTTTTTATTGAAGATCCTTTTTCTCCGGAGAACATTGGGTACTTTAAATTGTTGCGTCAGCAAACAGCGGTGCCCATAGCCATGGGAGAACTTTTTAATAGTCCGCATGAATGGCTGGAGCCTATTTCACAGCGGCTATACGATTTTATCCGCATTCATATTTCCCAGATTGGCGGTATTACTCCTGCCATGAAAGTAGCCCGCCTGGCCGAATGGTATAATGTACTCACTGCCTGGCATGGGCCAGGAGATGTTTCTCCGGTAGGCCATGCGGCCAATGCACATATAGATTTTGCTGTCTGGAATTTTGGTATTCAGGAGTCTGTAAATTTTTCGGATACCTTAAAAGAAATATTCCCTGGTAGCCCTTATGTAAAAAATGGCTATATGTATGTGAATGAAGCCCCAGGCCTGGGAGTAGATATCAATGAAAAGCTGGCAGCCAAATTTCCTCTGCCTGATAAGCAACTCAACAACTGGACCCAGGTACGAAAACGGAATGGCACCGCCATCCGGCCATAGAATTTTTTATCAGATGCTACGCATCTATAATAGGATATTGAACAGCAACCTATACCTACGTAATAATCTTTCTTATCATGAACTATAGTATCCATTTACGCTTACTTTTTTTCCTGCTGATACAAGCTTTTATTGTTTCGGCCCAGCAAATATCCAAAGAAGAACTGCTTTTTCTAACACCTGAGTGGAAAGGCGAACGGTTTGCGGATGGCCGGCCCAAAGTACCGGATGATTTAATCAAACGAATGAAATTAGTAACCCATGAAGAAGCCTGGGCCGTCATGAAAGGCAAGGGCTACAAATACCAATATGCCGAAGGATGGCAATGCATCAATCCGGATAGTGTACTGGTAGGCAGGGCACTGACGGCTACGTTTATGCCAGGACGGCCAGATGTGCACCGGGTAACCGATGAAAAAGGACATACCAAAGATGGCCGCATCAAATCTCAAAATTCATGGCCAATTGATATGCTGGTGAAAGGCGATGTATATGTAGTAGACCAGTTTGGTATGCACGAAGATGGCCCAACGATTGGCGATAACCTGGGCAATTCTATTTATGCTAAAACCGGAAATGGCATTGTGTATGAAGGGGCCGTACGGGATATTGCCGGATTAAAAGAATTAGGCTCGTTTACTTCCTTCTTCCGCAGCTATCATCCATCGCACCATAACCAGGAAGGCAACCTGAATACTACACTGGTAGGCATCAACCGGCCTACCCGTATTGGCAAAGTAATGGTATTGCCAGGGGATGTAGTCTTGGGCCGTGATGGTGCCGTTACCTTTGTTCCTCCTCACTTGGTAGAGCAGGTAGTAAAAACGTCAGAAGTAGTCAGGTTACGCGATATGTTTGGGCACCAGCGGCTCCGCGAGCAAAAATACACACCCGGCCAGATAGATACCAGGTGGTCGCCAGAAATAGAGAAAGACTTTTCTGCCTGGCTTAATGCCCATATTAACGAACTGCCAGTACCTAAAGAACAAATTCAGGAACTGCTGAAAACCCGCACCTGGTAATCAGCTTTGCAGAAAATCGTCTTCATTATTTTATACACTTATTCTTAACCTTGACCTTAATTTATACCCAATGACTAATTATAACCGCCGTTCCTTTTTAACAAAAAGTGCTTTAGCCACCGCAATGGCTGCTTCTGCGATCAGTAGCAGCTTTGGCCAGGGCTTAGAGAATGCTATTGAAAGAACTCCTATGTCCTCTGCGCCTTCTAACCTGAAAATCACGGATATTAAATGTGGATACATACGCAATGGCCATAGCTTGTTTGTGAAAATATATACCAACCAGAATATCTGGGGCTGTGGAGAGGCAGTAGATGCTACACCGGGTACTTATCATCTGGTAAAAATGTTTGGCCAGCGCATTAAAGATAAAAGCCCCCTAAATGTGCACCGCTTGTTTGAAGACATCCGCCGCTCCGGATTTTTTGAAGGTGCCCAGTCGGGTATGTTTATCGCCGTGCTTTCTGCTGTAGAAACGGCTCTGTGGGACTTGGCCGGAAAAGCTCTAGGCCTGCCGGTTTACCAGTTATTAGGTGGTAAGTTCCGCGACAGAGTTCGCGTATATTGCGATACCGGCACCTACCGGGATATCGATAAAACACCCAAACATTTTGCAGATAGTGCTAAGGAAGCAGTAAAAATGGGCTTTACAGCTGTAAAATATGATATAGATGAATTTAATGATCCGAACAAATACGACCGCTATAACTGGACGGCCAGCCCCGGCGAACTGGAACGCATGTATAACCAGATGGCAGCTGTACGGGAGGCTATAGGACCTAAAATTGACATGTGTGTAGACATGCATGGCCGCTACGACATGACCACCGGGCAACGGGTAGCTAAAATGATGGAGCCTCTGAATCTGATGTTCCTGGAAGAGCCCATTCCGGCAGAAAACGTGGAGGCCTATAAGTTAATCACCGATTCTACCACTACACCCATCTGTGCAGGCGAAAATCATTACCTGGCCTATGGTTTCCGCCGGATGCTGGAGATTGGAGCCGTGGATATTATTATGCCGGACTTGCAAAAAGCCGGAGGTTTAGGTGAAGGTCAGCGCATAGCCAATCTGGCTAATCTGTATTATGTGCCCTTTGCCCCGCACATGGTGGCCTCTTACCTGGGGGCTATGGCTGCCAGCCATGTATGTGCTTCCGTACCAAACTTCCTGATACTGGAGTGGCAGATTTATTTCCACGAAGACCCTATGTTTAAAGAGATTGTTACATTCGATGGCCCGATGGTAAAAGACGGATTTATTCCGCTGTCAGAAAAGCCAGGTATCGGGGTGGAAATCAATGAAGAAGGCATGAAAAAGTATGCCACCAAAGACATGCCGTTCTTTGTATAATCTATTTGTACTGGTCAAAATTTTCATAGAAATCTTTTATTTCATTATTCCTTTCTATACTTTGTCTGTTGGTTCGGAGAGAACGCAGGAATTTTTTACCGCTTAGCCTTTATTTTATGAAAGAAACGAACAAGCTTTATACAGTTGCCCTGGTGGCTGCCCTGGTTTGCCTGGCAGTCGTGTTAGGTATGCTGGCTATGGGATACCGCACGGAAGTAGGGCCTTTCTGTATACTATTTTTTATTTTACTGGCTATTGGGGTTCGAAAGTTTCCTGCCATCAAAGGGTTTTCGTACACTATTTCCATTTTTGCAGCCGTTACTGTAGCTATGTTTTACCCTGCGTATTTTGTGGAACTAAATGGGTTTCAGCTAAAAACTTTAATTGTGCCTCTCTTGCAGATCATTATGTTTGGGATGGGAACAGCTATGAGCCTGAATGATTTTGCTGGTGTAATTAAAATGCCCAAAGCAGTTATGGTCGGCTTAATCTGCCAGTTTTCCATCATGCCTGGCATAGGTTTTATATTAGCCAATGTGTTTGATTTTCCTCCCGAAATTGCTGCCGGGATAATATTAATTGGCTCGGCTCCCAGCGGACTGGCTTCTAATGTGATGTCTTACCTGGCTAATGCGAACCTGGCTCTTTCGGTAACTATTACGGCCATTGCTACCTTACTGGCCCCTGTAATGACTCCTTTGTTAATGAAACTGCTGGCTGGTGAATTTGTAGCCGTGGATGTATGGGCCATGATGTGGGATATTGTAAAGATGGTGATTATTCCAATTGGCGCAGGTTTGTTATTTAATAAACTGCTCAGTGGCAAAGCCAAATGGCTGGACGATGCCATGCCCTTGGTATCTATGATCGGAATAGCCTTCATTATCACTATTATTACGGCTGCCGGCCGCGATAGCCTGTTAGCTATTGGACTAGTTTTAATACTGGTGGCTTTTATTCACAATACCTGTGGCTATCTCCTTGGGTATTGGTTTAGCCGTTTGGTGGGCCTTGACGAACGTTCGTGCCGTACGGTAGCTATAGAAGTAGGTATGCAAAACGGTGGGTTAGCCTCAGCCATTGCCCTGCAAATGGGTAAAGTAGCCACCGTAGGGCTGGCTCCGGCTATATTCGGCCCACTGATGAATATTACCGGATCTTCGCTGGCAACCTGGTGGCGGGGCAAACCAATCAAAGAGGAAGTTGATGAGAAAAAAGATGTGGTAAAAGAAAAAAAGATTACTACTTGAGTAAATGTGCTGCTTAGGCGATGAGCAAATAGGCTGATGATCCATTGCCACGCTTTAAGGGATACATACTAACTACAATATCACCATTTTTTTGATTACTAAATGATATACGCATGAATAATAGAATATTACTAGTTGCTGCTTTTATACTTAGCGGAGTAATAGCCCAGGCACAGCGGGTAGGCTCCTCCCCGGAATATGTTACGGCTCTTACATCCAACTGGAAAGGCGAGCGGTTTCCCGATGGCCGCCCAAAAGTGCCGGATATTGTGCTGGAACGTTTACAGAATGTTACCCTGGAGCAAGCCTGGGGCTATCTGGACCGTAAAGGTTACCGTAACCAGGTAGAAAAAGACTGGATTATTATCCAATCTGATCAGGTAATGACTGGTCGCGTAGTTACTGCCCAGTTTATGCCTTCACGGCCAGATTTAGATAGCCTGGTACGGGCACAAGGAAAAGCGGAAGGCCGCTCCCAGAAAGGCGGAATTAATATATGGCCCATTGATATATTAACCAAAGGCGATGTATACGTAGCCGATGGCTATGGCAAAGTAAAAGATGGTACCTTAATTGGTTCCAGCCTGGGAAATGCGATCTATGGGAAAACAGGGAAAGGCGTAATTTTCTACGGATCAGTAAGAGATATGCAGGAACTATCTGAAACCAAAGGCTTTAATGGATGGGTGAAAGATCAGCATCCTTCCTACATTAAAGATATGACTCCTGCCTCTATTAATGCCCCCATCCGTATAGGAGAGGTTACTGTATTTCCGGGCGATGTGGTGCTGGCAAATAAATATGGCGTAATTTTTATTCCTTCCCATCTGGTAGAAGGCCTGGTTTCCTCTTCTGAAATGGTGGCTTTACGCGATGAGTTTGAACGGGTACTTTTGCAGCAAGGCAAATACCCATCCGGAGAAATACATGGCGACTGGTCAGATAAAATAAAAAATGAATTCCGGGCCTGGGTGGCCAAATATCCCAAAAAATTAGCCATCACGCAGAAAGATGTAGATGCTTATCTGGCAAAAGAATAAAAATGGGCTAGAAAGGTATACTCAAAAGAAAATCATGATAGGTTCAATAATAGATAGACGATATATTTTACTTGAAACCAGCCAGATTTTTCTACCAGGAAGCATTCTTGATATTACCTTTCGGGATACTCCTGTAAATTTGCGTAAAAATTTAGCCGCATTATAAATTAACCATGAACCATCCGTTAATGAAACAACTATCCTTTTTTAGTACAGTATTTCTCTTTTTGCTTTTTTCAACCTCCCTGCGTGCACAGTCTGTTGCCTTACCCAAAGAGTCTATTACAGGCTTTACTGCTCAATGGAAAGGCGAGCGGTTTCCCGATGGCCGCCCCAAAGTGCCGGATAATATTCTGGAAAGAATGAAAGACGTATCGCTGGAGAATGCCTGGAGTGTGGTAAGAGGTGCCGGTTATAACAATCAGTTTGCCGGCGACTGGCAAATGATTCACCCAGACCAGGTAATGGTAGGCCGGGCACTTACGGCCCAATACATGCCCAAAAGGCCCGATGTAGAAGATAAACTAATAGCCAATGGTAAAAAGGAAGGCCGGATTGGAGGCACTAATTCCTGGCCCATAGATATGCTAAGCACCGGTGATATCTATGTAGCCGATGCCTATGGGAAAATTGCCGACGGAACCCTTATTGGCGATAATTTAGGAAATTCTATTTATGCCAAATCTAAAAACGGGGTGGTGTTCGATGGTGCCGTGCGGGACTTAGAAGGACTATCTAAAATTGAAGGCTTCAATGCTTTTGTGCGGGGCTTTCACCCTTCTTTTATTGCAGAAACCATGCTGACGGGCGTAAACGTGCCTATACAAATAGGACCTGCTACGGTATTGCCTGGCGATATTGTACTGGCCAAAAAAGGAGGTATTCTCTTTGTGCCTGCCCACCTGGCAGAAACCGTGGTGCAAACCTCTGAAGTAATTACCTTACGCGACGAATTTGGCCATATGCGCCTGAAAGAGGGAAAATATACTCCAGGACAGATTGATACCCGGTGGTCTAAAGAAATAGAAGCGGATTTTGCCAAGTGGCTGGATGCCAACCCGGGAAAATTAAAAATGACCAGGGCACAGATGGACGAACTACTAAAAACACGGACCTGGTAATTTGCTTTTACCGGAACATACTAGTTTAACAGACGAAAGCCATACCTTAAAAAGGTGTGGCTTTTTTTCTGGAATTCCTGCAACAAAAATTGTAAACTAGCAGATCAGATTCAGACCATCTTATGAAAAAGTATTTTGATGTACATCATGCCCGGATAGATTCCAAACTACAAGGGATCAGGCTGGCATCTTTCGGGCGGAGAACGGTAGCCTATGCCATAGACTGGGCGATTGTGTTGGCCTGTACCCAATATTTGTGGTTGAGTGTGCTAGTGCTGTGTGTATTTCTATTCGTAAATAAGCGCTACCGGCTAACATTAAGCCGTAGTTCTGCTTTTATCCGCTACAATTTGCACAGACTGGATACGGAACTGGAAAAATATAATGTTGAACAAAGCCTGCGGACACGCCTTACCAAGCACCTCAACTGGTATATTTATTTCATCATTTATGCGCCTATAGTGCTGTCAGTGATCGTATTGGCCGGTATTATTATGGGGATACTTTCTCCTACTGAATATGGCGCAATGTCGGAGAAGTATGTACAGGGCGCTTCCCTGTTTCATCCGTTCAAAGATATTTATAATGTCTTCACCTTTATTGGAGGTTTTCTGGGAGGTATGTTTTATTTCTCTATGTTCACCTGGAAGTGGCAGGGGCAAACGCCGGGCAAACGGATGGCACGCATAAAAGTAGTAAAGTTAAATGGGGAACCCATTACCTTGTGGAACAGTTTTGAACGTTTCTCCGGTTATTCTTCTTCTGCTTCCTTGTTGTTACTGGGCTTTTTTCAATTTTACTGGGAAAAAAATTACCAGACTTCCCACGATAAGCTCGTAGAAACAGTAGTGGTATACGCCTAAACAAGTAATACGTAGAATTCAACTGGTATTTTTTATATGCAGCCCTCTTGCTTTCTCAGCGTAGTGCTTCCTTTGTAGTAATTATTTGGTAAAATGTCGCTGAGTTTTGCTGAAATGTACAGAGCTATTGGTACTTTTATGCCATTATCTGCGTATATATCTAGTAAACCTCCAACTCACTCATGCTAAACCGAAGTATTCCACCAGCTTTCCAGACACTCGAAAAAGTACATTTGCCCCAGGTCCAAAGCCAGACACTGGCTAACGGCTATCAGCTACACTGGCTTAATGCAGGAGAGCAGCCGGTTATCCGGATTGAATTGATTTTTAAAGCTGGTAACTGGTTCGAAACCGGAAAAGGTACTTCGTATTTTACTATTAAAATGATGAATGAAGGTACTTCCAAACGTTCAGCCCGGCAAATTAATGAGTATGTGGATCAGTACGGGGCCTTCATTGAATTTAACCATGGGCAAGACAGGGTAAATGTTACCTTGTATACGGTTATAAAGCATCTGCCTAAACTTCTGCCTTTACTACAGGAAATTGTGATTGATTCTATATTTCCAGAGAAAGAACTACAGAATCTGAAAAAGATAACTACTCAGAACTTAAAAGTAAACACCGAAAAAACCTCTTATCTGGCGCAAACCAGGTTCCGGGAGTTACTTTTTGGTGAAATGCACCCCTATGGACGCAATTTGTACGAACAGGATATTGCACACATAGAAGCACCGCAGCTGCGGGAATATTACCAGTCTGCTATCCGTAGCCAGGCTTGCGATATACTTTTATGCGGAAACATTGATGATCATACACTTGCACTCGTCAGAAATACATTTGAGCAGGTACCAGTAACGTCACCACTTCCGGACAATAGTTTCATAAATCCGGTAGTGCCTTCCTTACCCAATAATAAAGAAACCCTGGAAAAAGAAGGCAGCCTGCAATCCAGTATCCGGCTGGGCAAAAGGCTGTTTACCCGCAAACATCCGGATTATTTTAAGATGCTGGTATTGAATGAAGTGTTTGGCGGTTATTTTGGCTCCAGGCTCATGAAAAATATACGGGAAGAAAAAGGTTTTACTTATGGTATTTCCTCTAACTTGGTTACACTCCGCAAAGAAGGGTTTTTAGTGATTGGTACGGATGTGAAAAAAGAGTTTACCGGCCTGACAATAGATGAAATTTATAAGGAAATAGAAATATTAAAAACAGAGCCAGTAGGAGAGGAGGAACTGCAAACCGTAAAAAATTATATGATCGGTTCGTTTGCCGGCTCCTTAAATTCTCCCTTTGCTATTGCCGACAATTTCAAAACCATTTATTTCGAAGGATTAACCTACGACTTTTTCGACCATTATATTGAAAACATCCTGCATACCACGGCGCAAGACTTGCTACGCCTGTCCAACACTTATTTGCAGCCCGACAGTATGCTGGAAGTAGTGGCAGGCGGCAGATAATAAAAAAAGCCTCCATATAGGAGGCTTTTAATTCTTTCGGTTCAGACAGGAATCTTATAATTGTCCTGTAGGGTTTGGAGATGGAGTAGACGTAGTAGTCGTAGTCTTGTTAGGGCCTGCGGTAGTTCCGGTTTTGCCACCTTTTTTTCCTGTGTAGCTGGTAATAGTAGCTAGTGCAGAGTCAGTAATTTCAGAGAATTTGTTAATGGTATCTCCGAACTGGCCCCCTAAGTCATTTTTTAATGAATTAGCGGTGTCTACTATTTTTTTTCTGGTATCGCTGCCTGTAGAAGGAGCTAATAACATACCAGCTGCTACACCGGCAGCTGCACCAAGTACAAAACTCAAAAGCGTTTTCTGGTTATTCATAGTGGTTACGATTAGTGGATTTGAATT
Source organism: Rhodocytophaga aerolata (assembly GCF_030503435.1). GTDB lineage: Bacteria > Bacteroidota > Bacteroidia > Cytophagales > 172606-1 > Rhodocytophaga > Rhodocytophaga aerolata. The sequence continues at coordinate 116,956 of NZ_JAUKPO010000001.1, read as the reverse complement.
GCGAAAAAAATTACTATTGCGTACAAATATACTGGAAAGCTTACGAGAAAAAAATGTTCTGTAAAACTTTACAATTATTCTTATACGGGTATTTTTTAAGGAAGGTTGCAGAAAAATAAGCCAGTAGTTTGTGAGTAATTCTCCACTATCTGTTTTGCTTTTCTACAGCTGGTTATCCATTCACTTGGTTTGCCGGCCGTTAATCTTTTAGAATGAAATTTTGCGCAGCAGGAGAAAAAACCTAATTTTGTAAGGATATGGTCCTGCTGAGGAGAATTTATTCATTCTGGTGCTACTTTTGGTTTTTAAGCTTGTTTTTGCTGCTGTACCCATTTTTTTATCTGTTTCTGCAAAAAGAAAAATGGCATCCGAAAGCACATTATCTGAACAGGCTCTGGGGGCAACTATTTTTTCCCCTATGCTTTCTACCCATTCATGTTATTCACCAGGCCAGGCTTAATAAGCAACAACAGTATATATTTTGTGCTAATCATACATCTGTTCTGGATATTGCCGTAATGGGCGTGGTGCTGGACCACTATTATGCTTTTATCGGGAAGAGTTCGCTGGCAAAGCTGCCGTTATTTGGGTATATGTTTACCAGGTTGCATATTGCGGTAGACCGCAGCAGCCGGATGAGCAGCTACAAAACCATGCACAAAGCCCTGGAAACACTGGATAAAGGCCGCAGTCTCATGATTTTTCCGGAAGGCGGAATTGTCAGCAAAAATCCACCACAGATGACTCCCTTCAAGGATGGTCCTTTCCGCATGGCTATTGAAAAGCAAGTACCTATTGTACCCATTACCCTTCCCTATAACTGGTATGTACTACCCGATGACAGTGGCTTGTTGTTCCGCCGGCACGAAATTAAAGCTATTGTGCATCCGCCTATTTCTACCCAGGGCATGACCATAGAGCATATGCCTGTGTTAAAACAGATGACCTATGAGGTAATTGACAATGAGTTAAAGAAATATTCCTTTGTTCAAGAAAAAGCCACAGAGCAAGCAGAAAAAGTTAAATCTTGACATACAATAAGTTATATACCTGATAAGTTTACTTGTTAACAGAATGGCTTTGTATAGCCATTTATCTCTTACTACTCTCACCACCATTTTATTTATTTATGCAAGCAGACAGAGAAACGCTTCGGAAAATAGCCCATCTGGCCAGACTAGAATTCAACCCGGATTCTGAGAAAGAGATGCTGGACAGTGTGAATGAAATACTCACCTGGGTAGAAAAATTAAATGAGATTGATACCACCCATGTAGAGCCACTTACGCATATGTCGGAAGAAGTAAATGTGATGCGGGAAGATATAGCAAAACCTCCCTTGCCGCATGACCGGGCTTTGCTGAATGCACCTAAAAAAGATGCCGATTATTTCAGGGTACCCAAAGTAATAGAATAAGCTGCTTTTTCTGTCATTATCCTACATAGGCATAGCTTATGGAACAATGGCTATTTCTTTCGGAATTAATATATTGCGCCTTTCTATTACATTGTCCTGCTTCTGAATGTCTGATCAACCACTCTTCTTCTGGCAAAACTGGCGAAATCCATACCGTGCATTTTATATTCTGATTTTACTGCTTGTTTTACTCATGCTGGTGCTGGGTGCCTTCTTTCACTTGCAGGGTAGAGATACCATACTCAGCTGGTTTCCGGCTACACAGTTGCAGGAAATTGGGTTGCCTATAGATAGTTTTACTAAGGGACTATTTAATTTCAATGTGGAGCTTGAATCGTACTATGTAACCGAGCAGTTTGTAGCCTCATTGATGCAAGTGAATCCCTGGGCCATGTATGGCCTGTTAGGCGTTATTTCCCTGAGTATAGTCCTGTTATTAAGCCTGATTTCCGTATTGCCGCGTTTCTGGTATATTGGGGCAATGGCCATATTCATCCTGATGCTGGCAAGCTTCAAACTGGATTTATTAGAAGTTTTCGGGTGGAAAAACAGTACTTTTTTTATAGTGGCAGTAGCCCTGTATGGAGGCCTGAGTTATTACTTCCATGCTTTCCGTAGCCATACTTCTTTTCCTTTGCAATTTCTTTCTTTTGCCGGATTAACGGCTGTGTTAGCACTTGTTATTGCCTTTTTTTCTGAAAGTACCTATCCTGCATTATCCCTCATTAGCCATGGTATTATTGTGCCAGTGGCGTTGAGTGTGGTAGTTATCTTAGTAGTAGCCCAAGAGATTGTTCATGGATTTTTGTATCTGGTAACTAAGGGAGGAGGTTTTGGCGGCGACAATAGCCTTACCCATTTTACGGTAATTACGTTTTTTTACCTGTTTAATGTATTACTGGCGTATCTGCATAACTCAGTCGTTATCAGCTGGGATATTTTTTACCTGAATGCCTTTTTTGTTTTGGCTATATCACTGGTTCTGGGGCTATGGGGATTCCGTAAGCGTAGCGGTACCTTTGAAAATATCATCCCTTTTACTCCATATGGCGCTTTTCTTTACCTGGGCTTAGCCTTGATCACTATTAGCACCATCACCTATTTTTTTGCCACCGCCAACGATCCTATGATCGAAATGTTTGAAGATGCTATTTTGTTCAGCCATCTGGCCATGGGGATTGTTTTTTATGCCTATGTATTGGTTAATTTCAAAACCCCAATGCAGCAAGGCCTGGCGGTACACCGGGTAGTGTATCAGCCGAAAGCTTTCCCATTCTATTATGCCCGGGCCTTAAGTGTGATAATTGTGGCAATTATGCTATTTTATGCCAACTTTTATCCGGTATACCAATCAGTTGCAGGTTATTTTAACAACCTGGGCGATTTTTATACACTGAAGCAAGATTACTTCCTGGCTGAGCAGTATTACCGGTTAGGGGTACAGTACGATTACCGGAACCATAAATCTAATTATGCTATTGCTTCCCTGGCCCGGAATCAGGGCGACAAAGTATCTGCTATTACGCATCTGAAACAAGCTACCATAAAAAATACGTCTTCCTATACCTACGGCAGTTTAAGTGATATTTATCAGCAGGAAGAACTAATCTTTGAAGCACTGTTTAACTTACAGCAGGGAATAAAAAAATTTCCCGGAAGTGGTGAATTACACAATAACCTTGGGCTGCTCTACAACCAGACCAATATTTCTGATTCCGCTTACTACTATTTTACCCAGGCGGCAGAACTAACCTCAAAGCCGGAGGTAGTGCACACGAACTTACTGGCCTTCTGGATCAAGAACAAAAACCTCTATCCAATCAACACCGATTCTTTGCTGGCAAAGCAACCTGTCAGCCAGGATGTATCGTTGCAAAATAACCGCCTGGTATTAGCACAACTAGCTGATTTGACTGAGGAAGCCACCCTGCTCCCAGGTTTTGCTACAGACTCTGTACTTACCCGTGAACGCTTTGCGTATTTATTCAACTATACCTTGCATCACAAGCGTACATCGGATAGCAGCCTGGTTAAGCTTATTACCAGGCTGGAAACTATTGAACGAAACGCCATATTCTCCGAAGATCTTCGCCTGGCACAAGCCGCCTATGAATACTACGCCAACGACCGGGCACGAGGGTTAGATCAATTAAATCTGATTGTAGCAGGCAAACCTTCCAGAGGCATTTACTTTAACAAAATTCTGGGTTTGTGGCTCTTGCAGCAAAATATTTTTACTGGCGCTGCTACCCACTTTAAAGCAGCCGCTGATTTAGGCGATAGTACTTCGCTACCAAACTATGCTATTGCTCTTTCCGAAGCTGGTCAATGGCCGGAAGCCTTGGTAGCCTGGTCATCAGTGGGGCAGCAGGCAGCAGAAGAAATGAAAACGACTGCTGCTCAGATGCAAACGATAGGGCAAGCAATTCTAACCGGCCAACCATCTTCAGCAGCAGTTACACTAGACGACGCAGGAAAAGCATTGCTGGTACATTTTAGCAAAGACATACTTCTACCACAAGTAGCTGGCCATATAGCCACCGCAGAATACCGGGTTAGGGCCCTGGCCGGACTAGCAGAAAAATATATTCAAAGGGATAGTTTAATACAAGCAAATCAGTTGCTGGAACTGGCTTCCAGGTCTAGGGGAATTAGTGAAGAATTACAAGCCCTTGTAAAAGCTATTCAATTGCACCTGCTGTATGTGCAAAATGATGCTACGCCTCGGCTGGCTGCCATAGATTCAGCCAATGTGCCGCAGGAATATGTAGATGAGAAATTATTCTGGAAAGCCAGAAGCTACGAAAAAGCAAAACAATATGCCCAGGCAGATCAGTATTACCGGCTGGCTTTAAAACGTCTTCCAACGGACCCTGCAACCGTCAATTTTGCTGTTAATTTCTACAATACCACCCGGGAAAATCCAGAACAAGGCTACCAGATTAGCCTTACAGCCTTGCAACTACATCCACTCTCGCCGGAGTTGCTCAAAACATATATTCTGCAATGCCTGGAAATGCGCCTGCTTACGTATGCCGAAGAAAACCTCGATAAATTGCAGTTTCTGACAGGTGCTGCCGACTATCAATCATTCCTGCGGGTTTATGAAGCAAAAAGAGCTTCTATAGAAAATATGCTTTCCGGTTGGGAATAAATTTTGTATATTGTTGGAAGTTGTGTTAGCTGCACAGCCTACTCATGCATCCAACATGTATGTTCTAACGATTAACCACCAGCTTGCCACTATAGCAAGTGTAAACATGCCATTTCAAACACATTTATTTACTTATGAAGATTATAGAAACAAGTAACATCTCTAAAAAGTATGTAATGGGTAGCGAAGTAATTGAAGCATTAAAGTCGATCACCATATCTATTGATAAAGGAGAATATGTGGCTTTTATGGGGCCGTCAGGTTCCGGGAAATCTACGTTGATGAATATAGTTGGCTGCCTGGATACACCTACCAGTGGTACCTATATACTTAACAACAAGGATGTAAGTGATATGTCTGAAAATGAACTGGCCGAAATCCGCAATAAAGAAATTGGGTTTGTTTTCCAGACATTTAACCTCTTGCCAAGGTCTACCTCACTGGAGAATGTAGCTCTTCCCCTGATTTATGCCGGTTACAACAAAGCTGACCGCACCGAAATGGCTCTGGAAGCCTTAAAAAGCGTAGGGTTGGGAGACCGGGCGAAACATAAACCTAATGAACTCTCCGGGGGGCAGCGGCAACGGGTGGCCATTGCCAGAGCCTTGGTAAATAACCCTAGTATTGTACTGGCTGACGAACCTACCGGTAACCTGGACTCTAAAACTTCTTATGAGATTATGGACTTATTTGAAGATCTGCACAGCAAGGGCAATACCATTATTATGGTAACCCACGAAGAAGATATTGCCCAGTACGCTCACCGCATTATACGCCTGCGCGATGGATTAATAGAATCAGATACGCTAAATAAAGATATCCGGAAAGCCCGGCAGGCTATAAGCGCCACTATCCATTAATTTGCTTGTACTAGATATAAAACAGATAATCCTCATCAAATGGTGAGGATTTTTACTTTTATAGCCGCAGTATAGATATCAGGAAACAAAAAAATGAGGCAAGGTGCTGACAGATGGGAGCTTTGTTGATTTGCCAGCACCTATGCCTCAGTGAGGGGTATTTTCAAACAGATAACCTGAGAGTTATTTGTTGTTTTGTAACAATTTAAAGTTAAAAATAAAATTGATAATATGCAAATTATATTTCTTTATTAAACCAAAATCCCTTTATGCACTATACTAATTTTTTGAATCAGACTTTAGCACTTGTTTCAGGTATTGCCACCAGAAATTTCGGCAAAGTAGCCACTACTATTAAGACAGGAGATAACAACCAGGTGCTTACCCAGACTGACCTGGAAATTGGCCAGAAAATAATAGAATCTATAGAAAAGTCTTTTCCTACGCACAATATTATTGATGAAGAAGCAGGTGTACTCGATAAAGGTTCAGCTTTTACCTGGGTGGTCGATCCTATAGACGGCACTAGTAATTTTGCCAATGGCATACCTACCTATGGTATAATGATTGGCTTGCTGGAAGATGCCACCCCTATAGCCAGTGGTATAGCCTTGCCCGCATTTGGGGAAATGTATATTGCTGAGAAAAACAAAGGAGCTTATTGCAATGGACAAAAACTGGCAGTCACAGAGCAAAATAACCTGTTAGCTGCTTTGGTCGCTTATGGAGTGGACGGTCACCAGGAAAACCCTACGCTTACCTATACCGAATGCCGCTTGTTAGCCGAAATTGTCTTGCGTATCCGTAATCTGCGTTGCAGCAATAGCGTGTTTGACCTGGCCATGCTAGCCAGAGGGAGCTACGGAGCCGTATTGAACCGTACCAGCCGCATCTGGGACAATGTAGCGATTCATATACTAGTAGAAGAGGCAGGAGGGAAGTATACCGATTTTTTTGGCAAGCCTATGGATTATACTAACCCACTGACGAAAGATAAGCTAAACTATACATTCTGTGCTGCTGCACCTCTCCTGCATGAGCAACTACAGCAAATTATTCATCAATACAGCCAATGATGCATGATTAATGATGCCTGACAAATGGGTTTGAATTAATTCTTTTATTCTTCTTCCAACATCAGACTTACAAATTTATCAAGTTCCAGTTCCATTGCTTCAAAAGTGGTATCTCCCAGCTCTTTCAGGGCTTGCAAATTCTGCGGTTGTACATTATCTATTTCAGCAGCCACATCTATTGGTAATTCAGGATTGATTCGCAGGTATTGTTGCCTTGCCCCTATACTAGTATACAACTGTTGTAATTGATAATCTACGGCCTCCGCATTGGCCGAAGCCGTCATGCGTTGGAGAGGACGCGCCCATTTTGCCAGTCCCCAGTCTTTGGCATCTTCATAGCTGTATTGCATTTTTGGAAGACCGGTACCTAGCGATAAAATGAGCATAGCAGGCAGGGTGGCTTGCTGTGTTCTGGCCTGGCTGCCATAGAATACTTTACTCACTTCGGCAACGGCACATAATGCCGGATTATACGCTACAATGCTTCCGTCCACCAGCGGATAACTTACGCCAGACAAAGAAGCTATCTCTTTGCATTCAAAATAGGTGGGAATAGCAGATGTGGCCCGTGCTATATCGCGTACATAAAAATCGGAGGAAGGCCGGCTGGCGGTATGTTGTGTAAAAAAATGCCCCCGCCGCCGGTGGATATCATACGATGTGATGACACAAGGTTTTAGCAGCTGGCTCAGCTGAATGGTTTCAAAATAGTCGGCAAACATTTTTTCCATCCCTACAGCGCTGTATTGCTCATCTAGCAAACCGCCTAATGTAATAAGTTTGTGGTCGAACGTGTTGTCAAATATAGCGCCTGCATACCGGATATAGAAATCTACAATCTGGCTGGCAGAAAATCTGGGTGTCCGTATTTTTTCTTTCAAAGGGGTAATATACGCACAACTTAAGATGCCCCCAGTTCCGGTGCCTGCAAAAAAATCAAAGTAGTCGGCCAGTCGTTTCTCGGGGTCGCCGGTTCTTGCCTGAAGTTTATGTTCCAGTTTGGCCAGAATCTGCCCGGGTATAATTCCCCGGACGCCGCCGCCATCTATTGATAATATGCGTATAAATTTTTTCTCAGGAGTGAAACTTGCCATAGGGATAAAAAGCAGGGGTTAACTAATGTGATTGAAATATACTTGAATCTGTCAGAAAATATACAGTTTTTGTAAACTTTCCGGCAAAGCCAAGTGCTAGAAAGGTCACCAGTAATTTAGAAAGAGATTAAATGGCAACTAAATTTTTTGACTCATAAATTTGGGTTTACAAAAGTAATTTTCAATATTTACTCTCTATGAAATTTACCCGTACTTACCACTATGCATATTATCATGCCCGGAAACACCTTTCGGAATATAGTGGTCTGTTTAAAAATTAGTTTAGATATTAACTAACCTTTATAGAGAGCCTGATTCCGGAAAGAGTCAGGCTTTTTTGCTTCTATCTGGTACAACATAAATGGTATAATTTCTGTTTAAAATAGTATAATGGGTATAATTAAAATCGTATAGAGATGAGACAGCACTATGACAAATACACAGCAGAAGATCAGCATGTGTGGCGGATTCTGTTTGAACGGCAAATTGTTAACTTGCCCAATGCAGCCTCTCAAGAATACCTGGAGGGAATCCGGAGGATAAACTTTACGGCTGACCACATTCCTAATTTTGAGGAGGTTAACAAGATATTACACACCTATACTGGCTGGCAACTGCATGTAGTGGCAGGATTGCTTCCGAACAAAGAGTTTTTTGAATTGATGAATAACAAGCGGTTTTGTGCCACTACCTGGCTCCGCAAAATGAGTCAGCTGGATTATCTGCAAGAGCCGGATATGTTTCATGATGTTTTTGGCCATGTTCCGCTGCTTACCAACCCGGATTTGTGTAATTTTTTACAGGGCTTAAGCCGCATTGCCCTAAAATATATTGATAATGAACTGGCGATTGAACTAGTATCCAGGTTGTACTGGTATACTGTAGAATTTGGTCTCATACGAGAACAGGGGAAGCTGCGAATTTATGGGGCAGGCATATTGTCTTCTACAGGAGAAACCAACTATTCGCTGGAGAGTAATATACCTAAGCGAGTGCCTTATCAGGTAAAAGAAATTATTGATACGCCGTATATTAAAGATAAATACCAGGAAAAATACTTCGTCATTGATTCTTATGAGCAATTATTCAACTCGGTAGGTGAAATTGAAAGACATATAGAACAAGAAGTAAAAAATTCGCTGTTACTTAAATCTGTGTGAGCAAAGCCGGCGATGGACTCATATAGCAAGTATACGTTTTACACAAAACCAATCAACGCCTGATACTTTGTCTTTTCCTGTGTCTATCTTTGTACCTACCGGAGGAGATAATACATAAATAACCCGTGCCATCTTATGAAAATAGTAATTATCAAATACAATGCAGGCAATGTTCAATCGGTTACATACGCCTTACAACGCCTGGGCATAGAGCCTATATTAAGTGACGACGAACAAGTGATACGGTCGGCAGACCGGGTTATTTTTCCGGGTGTTGGAGAGGCCAGTACCGCCATGTATTACCTCCGGAAAAAAGGATTAGATAAGCTTATTCCTACATTGGAGCAACCAGTCTTAGGTGTATGCCTGGGTTTGCAACTCATGTGCCGGTTCTCCGAAGAAAACAATACCGATTGCCTGAACATCTTCGATCTTACCGTAAAACGCTTCGATAGTCAAAAAGCCCGTACAGCCAGCGGAGAGTCATTAAAAATTCCACATATGGGTTGGAATACACTAACCGATTACCAGAGTGAACTACTGAAAGGTTTGCCGGAAAATGCCTATGTATATTATGTACATAGTTATTATGCACCGCTTAGCGAATACACCATTGCCACCACGCACTACATAGAACCCTTTAGTGCCATGCTGCATAAAGCAAACTTCTATGCCTGCCAGTTCCACCCGGAAAAAAGCGGCCCTGCCGGAGCCGCCATCTTGACTAATTTTATCAGCCTGAAGGAAAAAGTGTTACTTGCAGAATAACCTAATCAGCGAATTAAATAGAGTTAGTTGTTGGCAATAAGTTTTATCAAAACCAAGGAGCACTAATTAATGACATCAGCTTAAGGAGCCAAACGGTGTTTTTGCCAGGTATTCTCTGCCGTTTTAGTATACACAATGCGGTCGTGGAGGCGGCTAGGGCGGCCTTGCCAGAATTCTATGCTATCAGGCACTATACAGTAGCCTCCCCAATGTGGCGGACGGGGAATAAGCTGTTCCTGGCCGAATTCTTCTTTAAGACGGGTAGTATTTTCTTCCAGGACCTGCCTGCCAGGAATTTGCTGGCTCTGTGGAGAGGCCCATGCCCCGATCTGGCTGCCACGGGGGCGGCTATGAAAATACGCATCAGACTGCTGAGCAGAAATCAGTTCCGTGCTGCCCTCTATACGCACTTGCCTTTCTAATTCTGGCCAGAAAAAGGTAAGGCTTGCCCACTGGTTACTGGCCAGTTCTTGTCCTTTGCGGCTTTGGTAATTTGTAAAAAATACGAACCCTTTTTCTGTAAGGCCTTTTAGCAGTACAATTCTACCCGAAGGCCGGCCATTGGCCGATACAGTAGCTAAATGCATGGCATTGGGTTCGGGTACTTTTGCTTCCAGAGCTTCGGCAAGCCATTGCTGAAACTGGGTAAAAGGCTCAGGTGCGGTTTGCTCAAGCGTCAGATCTTGCAACGTATACTCTTTCCGGATAGCTGCCAGATTATATTTTTCACTCATAGGGATATAAACCTTATAGTAAAACTGATAATTTTAAGAACTTGAAATAGCGTTGGCAAAATAAAGCCTTTTTCAAGCCTGTTTATTTATATTATATTGTACAAAGTAAGTGAATTTTATTAATTTTGTAATATTCATAGTATTGTAGGACAGTAATAGGGCAAATAATGAATACTGAAAAAGAACATACGGAAGAAGAAATTTTACGGAAACATCAGCAGCCTGACACATTGGAAGAGGAACATGAAGGGCATGAGCAGGAGATGGAAGCAGAGGTAGAAGAGTCCGTAGATTATTCTCATCTTTCCAAAGAAGAACTCATGCATACAGCAGAAGGTTTGCTGAAGGAACAGGATTATAAAAAAGTAGATGCTATACTCCGGCAGATAAAGCCTGTATTTGATGAAATAAAAGACAAAGAAAGAGGCGAGGCTCTGGAAAAATTTATTGCTGAAGGAGGAGAGCAAGACGATTTCGACTATAAAGCAGATGAAGTAACGCACCGTTTTGAGCAGGCTTACCGCCAGCTGAAGGAGAAAAAAGCAAAACAATTGCAGGATTCAGAACGCGAAAAAGAAAAGAACCTGCAAGCCAAAAATGCGCTACTCGATAAATTAAGGCAACTAACAGATGCTGAAGAAACCACAGCCAGTATAGCTGCGCTGAAGCAGATTCAGGATGAGTGGAAAACCATTGGGCCGGTTCCGGCTGCCCAAGCGAAAAATCTGTGGGCAAACTATAACGCCCTGATCGAGTTGTTTTATAGTAACCGCAGCATTTATTTCGAGCTAAAAGAACTAGACAGAAAAAAGAACCTGACCTTAAAGCAGGAGATCTGCGAGAAAGCCGAAAAACTAGCTGAGCAAGCGCCTTCCAGCCAGGTGATAAAAGAATTGAATGATCTGCATGAAGAATACAAGCATGTAGGGCCGGTACCGAAAGAGGAGCAGGAAGCCCTCTGGCAACGATTTAAAGCTGCTTCAGATGTGATCTACAACAAGCGCCGCGAGCAGTTGGAAGTCAGCAAAAAGGAGATGCAAAATCACCTGCAAGTAAAAACGACTTTGAGTGAAAAGGCCGAGCAGTTTACTTCATTTAATTCTTCTAAAATCTCTGACTGGAACGACAAAACCAAAGAGATTCTGGAACTGCAAAAACAATGGGAATCTGTAGGGCCTGTGCCAAAAGAAAAGGCTAAAGACGTAAACAAACGTTTCTGGGCTGCTTTCAAAACTTTTTTTCATAATAAAAACGAGTTTTTTAAAAACCTGGAAGCCTACCGGGAGGAAAATCTGCAAAAGAAGACAGAACTGTGTGAGCGGGTAGAAGCCTTGAATAGCAATGAAGAAGTAGACCTGGAACAGGCTGCAGAGCAGGTAAAACACTTACAGCAAGAGTGGAAAGACATAGGACCTGTGCCAGAAAAGCAGCGTAATCATATATTCGACCGCTTCAAGTCTGCCTGTGATGCATTTTTCGACAAACGCAGAGGACAGCGCAACCAGGTAGAAAGGCAGTACGAAGTTAATTATGAGAAAAAGGTGCAGATATGTGAAGCCATAGAGAAGATGGCAGCAAGCGGTGAAGCTGATGTGAAATCTTTGGAACAATTACGCAGTGAATGGCAGAATACTGGTTTTGTACCACGTAAACATATGCATAGCATTCAGAAACGTTACTCAGATGCCATTCAGCAATTTTTGCAGCAAAGCAAGCAACTATCTGACCGGGATAAAGACAAAATACAACTTTCTGTAGAAATGAATGCTTCCCGTACAAACCCCAAAGCGATGAAGCAACTGCATAAAAAGGAAGCTTCAATGCGTAAACGTTTGTCGCAGATTGAGAATGATATTGCTTTATGGAAGAATAATATGGAGTTTTTTGCCAATTCTAAAACTGCTACTAAATTAAAAGAAGAGTTTAATCAGAAGATAGAAGCGGCTCAGCAAGAGTATAATACCTTAAAAAGACAGATCCAGTTAATCCACGAAAATGAATAGCCGGTAAATAATTTTTTCAAATTGTTTTGGAAAAGTTAATTGAGCCTGTATTTTTGCACTCGCTTTGATAAACAATCAAGCAAAATATTAAAAGAAGCCTCCATAGCTCAGCTGGTAGAGCAACTGACTTGTAATCAGTAGGTCGTTGGTTCGATTCCGACTGGGGGCTCTGAAAAAACCGCTAAATTTCGCAAATTAAGCGGTTTTTTGTTTTTTAGTCCTTCCTGAGTCGTTTTCCCATCATTGTTTTTTATAGCGAAAAGGCATACTTTTAGACACTCAATCTTAAATGTTGAGACCTATGTGAGACCTGGCCAATTATAAAAAATGAGTGTATCCGCTAAATTATATTGCAAAAAAAGTAGAGTTAAACCAGATGGTACCGCACCTATTTATATAGTGCTAAGAATAAACAGTAAGCCAAAGCTGATATTAACTGGTAGATATATTAATCCGAATAACTTTGATAATAATTCTGGTAGAGTTACCAGGGGCGACGCAAATATAATGAAGCTGAATGCCTACTTGGGTGCAAAGCTGGCATTGATAGAAAAAATAATAATAGATTTTCAGCATGAGGGCAGAGCCATTACCCACGATGGGATTATAAGTGCCTATGAAAGCGATGGAAAGTTGCTCTTTGTAGATTTTTGTAGGCAGGAATTAGAGGCTTCCAAAAGTACAATCGTTTATACCTATTATAAAACCACAAAATATCAGCTGGAGAAACTCGATAACTATCATCCGGGTCTGACTATCCAACAACTCAATTTCGATTTTTTACAAAAGTATCAATACTACCTGGTAGAGAAGGGCAATGAGCCTAATACCATGAAAAGTGATTTTGTAATGATCCGCAAGTTCTTAAATATTGCCATCAAGAAAGGACTCACTAAAAATTATCCTTTCAAAGATTTTGAAATTCCTTCTGAGGAAGCTGTGAAGGAATACTTGACGTTGAAAGAGGTAGAGAGCTTGCATAACCTTTATGACTCCAATACGCTGTCGGAAAAACTTCAGAATACGTTGTTCTACTTTTTGGTTGCCTGCTATACTGGTCTGCGGTTTTCGGATGTAGGCCGTCTGAATGCATTGTATCTGAAACAGACAGGGAACAGGTATTTTATATCCATGCAAATGAAAAAGACGCGTAAACCGGTGGAAATTCCATTAAGCAACCGGGTTGTACGCTTGATGCTGAAAAGGGCAGGAGTGGAGCATACACCAGCTTTAGCAGAGGTGGATTTACTAGGAAACAATGGAATTTTTAGCAGGAAACTCAAGCAGAGCAATAGCCGGGTGAATAATGATGTACGGGAAGTTATCGCTATGCAAAAAATTAATAAATACATCTCCTTTCACTGCTCCAGGCATTCATTTGCTATTAATTCACTTATTCTTGGAATCAGCCTGGAAGTAATTTCTAACATTCTTGGTCATACCCAGCTAAAAACCACACAGATTTATGCCAAAGTAGTGAATGAATTAAAAGTGAAGCAGATGGAGAAGTGGGATTTTGATTAAATTTGACTCCATTAGTGTATGATTTTTTTATATACCACTTTCTATATTGAGTTTCCTATCGAAGGGTAAGAACCAAGGCAAGTCTGGAAAAGACAGAAAGCTTTATATTAGATGATTTCTAAAATGGGCTTTAGCTTTTCCTCGGTAAGCGGTTTAGTAATAAATCCTGAGATGGGATAATTAAGGGCTTTTACCTTATCCTTTCTTGCCGAAGAAGAACTGAGGATACAAATAGTGATTTTATCCGCATATTTAGAGAATGTTTGCCCAAACGCTTCTAAAAATTCAAAGCCATCCATCACTGGCATATTCAAATCAAGCAAGATAAAGGCAGGACAAAACTCCTCAGCCTTCTCATGGATGCAGTTTTGTTCTAAAAAATCAAGCGCTTGCTTTCCATTAAATACTGTAGAAACTTTGTCTGCCACAGCCATATCTTCTAGGGTTGAGCTAATTACAAAGCTGCTCACCAAGTCATCATCTACCACCAGTAAATTCTTTATTTTTTTCATCAGGCTTTTCTTTAAAGGTTAAACAGAAGCATCTATTGACTTTTTTTTACCTGGTAAAAATTAGCCTTTGGAATAGAATGGAACGGTGTCTAATTGTTGTTCGCTAGTTGCCTCCTTTTTACTATTAAATTTCCCCCGGATGAAAGTTCATGTTTTTTATTTGCATTAACTAGGAATTAATATACTTATGTTCAATAAACTCGGTAGGAATTAAGTAAAAATACTAAGCTGACTTGTTTACTTATCTAGGGTCGATAGATTTTTCGCTAGTTGATAGTTGAGTAAAGCATCTATGGTTTGCAGCTTCTCCTGGCTAACTTTGAGATTTTGCTCATTCTTCCGCAAGTGATTCTGTAACCTTGTCTGTTCTTCTTTCCGGTTAGTTTAAAAAATCTGTGTTTGCCATACAGATTTAATTGTACACCAGTAGCTCCACTCAGATTTGATTATTTCTGCACCTTCTTCTACCTATTTCCTACGCAAATAGGTAGAAGAAGGTGCAGATGAGCTATGTGTTTAAATCCGCCTATAAGATGCATGTACTAAAGAAAGTATTTTATCTTCTGTAATGGGCTTCTCAAGATAATCTGTTATTGCAAAGCTTCTTATTTTTTCTATATCCCGAGGATTAAAAGAAGTAGAGAGGGCAACAACTTTGATTTGCATATGACTCGTTTGACTTAATTGCTGTAGTTCATCTAGCAATTCAAAGCCATTCATGACAGGCATATTTATATCGAGCAAAATCAAGTCTGGACACTCTATTGAGGCTGCCTGTTCATTTAAGCAATACTGCTTTATCTGGGCAAGTCCCTCTTGGCCATTCTTAGCCCTTAGGATTTGCTCGGCCAAGTCCATCTCTTCTAATGTGATTTTTGTCAGATACACGCTGGTAGAATCATCGTCAATGATTAATACCCGGTTAAACGCTTTGATGTTCGACATGAGTGCATACTTAGAAGTTAAATATACTCACCCTATAAATTAAATAAAAGCCAATTTGATGCTACTGTTGTAAATCTGTATAAATACAGCACAAAATTGTAATTTATTCTAGATTTTAAATTAGTAAATATCAATATTATTAGCATATTTATTGCCATTTCCTGACAAGTGCTATAGATAATGGAAAACCACTGTTGGCATTTAAGTAAAAGTGTTAGATAATCAGCATTTAATTTAAAAAACTTCATGTTAGCAAACAATTCACCAAAGGAGTTAATGCAAGGGATCTTAGATGCTTCTTTAACTGCAATTGTCGTACTCAAAGCACTTCGCAATCAAGAAAATAAGATAGTGGATTTTACTTGGCAGCTATTTAACCAACGAGCCATTGACATCTACCCTTCTCTAAATGGGGTAATAGAGGTAGGCAAAAGGGTATCTGAGTTATTTCCTTCTATCTTTGGAAATGAAAACTTTCAACGTTGGGTATATACTACGCAGACAGGTGAACCATATCAGATAGAATATCACTATAGCCAGGATGGATTTAACAATTGGTTTCGGGAAAGAGGCGTTAGATTTGGAGATGGATTAATTATTAGCTCAGATGATATTACCGAACAAAAGGAAAAAGAAGCCACTTTGCTCAGAAGTGGAGCGTTGCTCTTGGAAAGCCAACAGATCGCTCAAATAGGTACTTTTCAACTTAACGAGCAGGGTGAAATTTACTGGACTGAGCAGATGTATCAAATATTTGAGATCGATCCCTCTGTTAAACTAACTACTACGCTAATAGATAATTTGATTCATGAAGAAGACAGAGAAAGATTTTTAGATAATGTAAATAAGGTATTTAGCAGTGAGCAGTCTCATACAGTGGAATATAAACTTTGTCTACCGAATGGGAAGCTAAAGCATATATGGTCAAGAGCTAAAATGGTCAATGGAAAGTTCACTGGAACAGCGATGGATATTACTGAGCGCAAAGAACTAGAGTTAACAAATACAAGGCTTGCCCATCGGAATGTTGATCTGGATAGCTTTGTCTTTACTGCATCGCATGACCTGCGAGCACCTATAAACCATATTGAAAGCTTGTTAAATTTCTTACAAGAGGAGATTAAGGGTCAACAAGAGGGCGTTGCTTTATATATGGAATTACTTCATAAATCTATCGTTGATTTACAAACTACACTCCAGGACTTAACTACGGTTACCGAGATTCATTCAGGTGAGAAAGCGGAGCATATCAATTTAGTAGATGTGATAGAAGAAGTGAAGGTGGCACATCATAAGCTAATACAAGAAACAAATGCTAGCATACAGGTGGGTTTGGGGGTTGCTTTCCTTCCTATCCCAAAAAGACATGCCAAAAGCTTAGTGTACAATTTATTTTCCAATGCCTTAAAATTCCGTTCAAAAGATAGACCCCTAATTATCCGGATTTGCTCCAACTTGAAGCAGAATAAGATACATTTAAGTTTTTCAGATAATGGCATCGGCATCAAAAAAGAAGATCAGGACAAAGTATTCATGATCTTCAAACGATTTAATCCAGAGATAGCAGGAAGAGGCGTCGGCATGTATTTAGTCAAGCGGATCATTGACTTAAATGAAGGGGAGATTTACCTGGAGAGCCAGGAAAATGCAGGCACCACTTTCCATATTGAATTTCCTGTATCAGAGTAGCAGGTAAGTTTAAAAATTTCTGTTTTCTTCCATTAAACGATAGTCTATTCCTGTCTCAGATTTCCAATGATCTAATTTAGATTCTATCTCCCTTTTGACTTCCTCCAACGAATAATGGACAGCATCTATTTCTGGTATTTCTTGAATATAGCCGGCATAGGCTAAGTAAGGAGTTTTTAAATATATAGCTGTCAAAGCATATCTCGATTCCATAGCTGTCAGAAAAAATAGTAAAAAATAAACTATGTAAAGATAACTAGGAACAAAACCCTAATCATCCGATTAAATACTGCAATTGGTTGCACAAACACTGAAAAATAAAAAGTATGTTTTTCGTGACATATGCTGCTGCAATCAGATTCTCCTGAAAATGTATGTCACCAGAAGCTGTGCAAATACCTTTTTTACCTGCTAGCTCTGCAAGTTTATTGTATCTTCCACTTCCAATTGCATAGTTCGAGAAAGTAAAACATTTGATAGTTCATTGGTACATTAGATCAGAAGATTTCAGAGAAATACCAAACTAGGTGGCTAATCATTGATGCTCACCTAATTGGTTCAACTGGATTTTGGGCAATAGAAAACCGGCATATAGCTGATGGAAAATCCTATCGTATTCTATTGCTGAAATCCTGCCCCCTTACGCAACTGTTTGCTGAAAGGGAAATTGAAGGCATTTAATACGAAGTATGTACTGCTTTGATAAATTAGCCAAGTAAATTTCCAGCCAACAATTGTCCTTTCATACCAATAAAAAATGTGTATTTTAAAGCCTCATTCACCGGATGCTTTTACCTATGCATATACAAGTACAATCTCCCAAACAATCATTAAACAAAGCTTATCTTAAAACCAAAGTAGAACGTGCTCAGCTAGACCTGTTTAAAGCAAACCTTTCGCAGTTCCTCCACAAAGCAAAGCAGGCCATTGAACGGCAAGAGTCAGAAGAACACCTGAAAAACCTGGTCAAAGACTTTCTCAAGGATACCTATTATAAAGACCGCTACGAAATAAATACTAGAGGGAGAGCTGACCTGGTGATCCATCATGGGCCAACGGCACAGAATACGGCGGCTGTGCTGATGGAAGTGAAACGCCCTGGTAACAAAGCAGAAATGATCAGCCAGGCGGATATTAACCGCAAAGCCATGCATGAGGCGGTGTTATATTATTTACGGGAGCGGATAGAAGGCAAAAACACCGAGCTCAAATACATCATTATTACCAATATTTACGAGTGGTATATTTTCAATGCCGCCGATTTTGAGTCCGTATTTCATAAAAACACAGCATTGAAAAAAGCCTACCAGGACTGGAGTACCGGAAAGCTGGTAAGCAAAAATACGGATCTAATCTATGAGTATATTGGTGATGTGCTTAAACAAAGTGCCGACAGTTTGCCTGCTACCTATGTTGATTTGTACTCATCTCTCACATTATCAGAAACTTCTTTTCTCACAGTTTATAAAGTATTTTCTCCGCCACATTTACTCAAAGAATCGTTTGCTAATGACAGCAATACCCTCGATAATAAGTTTTACCAGGAACTGCTGCACATTATTGGATTGGAAGAAATAAAAGACGGCGGCAAAAAACTCATCCGGCCCAAAGCTAAGCCAGATCTAGGCTCCCTCTACGAGAATACACTGCTGATGCTAAAAGTAGAAGGGAGAATAGGCCGGCTTATCAATCCGCGTAAATACGGAAATACGCAGCAGGAAATAGCACAGAATATGGCCCTGGAGCTTTGTATTACCTGGATAAACCGCATACTTTTTCTCAAGTTGCTAGAGGCACAGCTGTACCGCTATCACCACAAAGATGTACACTACCGGTTCCTGAAAGAACAAACCATTAACGATTTTGATGAATTGAATAAACTCTTCTTTCAGGTACTGGCTTTGAAACCAAGTGAACGTACAGCCAGTATTCAAAGCCGCTATGGGCATGTGCCGTATCTGAACAGCTCATTGTTTGAGATTACCGACCTGGAAGACGAAGGCATCCGCATTAATAGCCTGGATGACCATGTAGCTATGCCGGTGTATAGTGGAACGGTGCTAAAAAATGAAGGGGGCAAAGCATTAAAAAATGCAGAGTTTCCTTCAGTATTGCCGTATTTGCTGCGCTTTCTGGATGCGTATGATTTTGGGGCAGAAGGGAAAGGGGAGGTGCAGGAAGAGAATAAAACGCTGATTACGGCTTCGGTGCTGGGGCTGATCTTTGAGAAAATTAACGGCTACAAAGACGGCTCTTTTTACACACCCGGATTTATTACCATGTATATGTGCCGCGAAACCTTGCGGCGAGCCGTCGTACAGAAGTTTAACGCCAAGTATGGATGGAACTGTGATACTATAGAAGAAGTGAATGATAGCCTATACAGGCAGAAGGTCTCCCTCAAAGAAGCCAATGAGCTAATTAACAACCTGCATATTTGTGACCCGGCTGTTGGCTCTGGGCATTTTCTGGTGTCTGCACTGAACGAACTGATTGCCATTAAAGCGGATCTGCATATTTTAACAGATAGCCAGGGAAAACTGCTCCGTTACGATAGCATCAGTGTAGCCAACGATGAACTGGTGGTGACAGATAGCCATGGCGATTTGTTTGAATACACCGTGAATAAATCTAACAATGTATCGCCGGAGAAACACCTGTTGCAGGAAACCTTGTTCCGCGAAAAGCAACACATGATTGAAAATTGCCTGTTTGGGGTAGATATTAACCCTAATTCAGTGAAAATATGCCGGCTGCGGTTATGGATAGAACTGCTGAAGAATGCGTATTACACTTCCGAAAGCAATTATAAAGAACTACATACACTGCCCAATATTGATATTAACATCAAGCAAGGCAACTCCCTGCTCAGCCGCTTTGCCCTGGACGAAGACTTGAGTGAGGTATTTAAAAAGCAGAAATTCAGCCTAAAAAATTACCGCTTAGCCGTACAGAATTACAAAGAAACCAACTCCAAAGAGGCCAAAGGAGAACTTTTGGCTTTTATTAAAGAAATTAAAGATCAGTTCAGGACTTCTATTAGCAAAAAAGATCCATTGATAAGCAGAATGGCGTTTGTGAGAGGTACAATTGAAAATATCAAAGGGGAGAATATTTTTGGTGAGAAGAATTTAAATGAAAAAACGTTCACTGCCATCAAAAATAAGCTGCAAGCAGAAGGGTTGTTAAAAAGAAGTAATCAAAAGTTCGCTATAGAGAATGCTGAAACAGTTCTAATTGAAATATTGGATAGTCTGGAAGAAGAAAAAAGTACCATAGAAGCCAACCGGATATATGAGGGAGCCTTTGAGTGGCGTTTTGAATTTCCGGAAGTTTTGGACGAAAATGGAAATTATGAGGGCTTCGATGTGGTAATTGGCAATCCGCCATATATCCGGCAGGAGGAACTGGGAGATTTTAAAGTATACCTTCAGAAACACTTTCAAACTTATGCAGGAACAGCTGATTTATATATATATTTTGTAGAAAGAGGAATACAATTGCTGAAACCCGGGGGTAATTTTGTTTATATCTTACCAAATAAATGGTTGCGTGCGGGGTATGGCAAAGCCTTAAGAATTTGGTTGAAAAATTATCAGTTTAGGCAGTTAATAGATTTCGGTGATTTACCTGTTTTCGAAGAAGCCACTACATATCCATTAATATTAAACATATCCAAAGTAAATACACAGGTTCCTGCACAAGCGGCATTGCTTACTTCTCTGAAATTTGAAAATGGAATAGGAAAGACTATCGAAGAAAAAGCTTTTCATATAAATATTGCCGCATTAAAGGATGAAGGCTGGTCTTTAAGTAATTCCGGAGTAAGTAAAATATTAGATAAATTGAAAGCAACAGGCACACCTTTGGGAAAATATGTAAATGGTAAAATTTATTATGGTATTAAAACAGGGTTGAATGAAGCGTTTATAATTGATGAGGTTACAAAAAAGCACTTAATAGAAGAAGATGCCAACAGTGCTGATTTGATCAAACCTTTTTTGGCAGGAAGAGACGTTAAAAGATATACTCAGCCAAGAAGTGAAAAGTATTTAATATTTGCCAGGCGAGGTATTAACATGGGACAATATCCTGCAATATTAAAGCATTTATCTAAGTTTAAAGATGATCTTACACCTCGTCAAAAAGGAATGGAAGGTGCAGGTAGAAAACCGGGCAGTTATAAATGGTATGAAATTCAGGATGCTGTTGATTATTATAATGAGTTTGATACTCCCAAAATAATTGTTCCAGCAATTGTACAACGCGCCTCTTATAGCTATGATAAAGAGAAATATTATAGTAATGACAAAACTACAATCATTCCTACAGAGGATATGTATCTTCTAGGAGTGCTAAATAGTAAAGCAGTAGATTTCTATTTCAAACAGATAGGTGCTACAAAACAAGGAGGATTCTACGAATACAAACCAGTTTACCTGTCACAACTACCAATAGCAGAACCCTCAACAGAAGTTAGAAACCTTATTGAAAGCAAAGTCAATCAAATCCTTGAATCAAAAAGAGCTAATCCCCAAGCAGATACTGCCCTTCTGGAGCAAGAAATAGACCAGATGGTGTATGAATTATATGGCTTGATGGAGGAAGAAATTGCCATTGTAGAAGGAGAAAGGGTAGAAGTGGAGGCGTAAAATCACTCTTGAACGCTATTGCATTTACTGGTAACGTAAATTATTGGTATGCAGTACATACTGATTTGCCTCTAACTTGGATTATTAGTAAGTTACCTTTATCAAACCTTCCTACTGCTATCTATGCGGGTAAAGTTCTATGGTACAAGAGGCTCCATTCCAGTTCCGGAGAAAAACTACATGCTTTTTGGGGGGAATACTGCCTGCTTGCTGGTTACCTTTGATAATGGCCAAAAAGCCATACTAGATGCAGGAAGTGGCATGAGAAAACTAGGAGAAGAGCTGCTTGTTTCCCCTTTGACGCAAAAAAGTCTACCAATTATTCTTTCTCATACCCATTGGGATCATATACAGGGCTTCCCTTTCTTTAAACCTGCTTTTCTGGAAAGTTATACCCTCGATATTTACTTAAGCAACCGTTATGGACTAGAGCGTAATCTGAGAAGGATCTTTTCTAATCAAATGCGTTTTGAATATTTTCCTGTGGATCTAAAAAAATTGAGTGCCTGCATTCGCTTTTGGGAGCCTGAGCAGGAAAGCAGTATTACCGAATGGGGGGCTAAGGTAACGGCTTGCCCGTTAAATCATCCTGGACATTCCTATGGATACCGGTTTGAGTATGGAGGCAAAACCCTGGTTTACTGCACAGATGTAGAACATGGAGAGAAAATTGACCCCAGGGTGGTAGCCTTGGCTCATGAGGCAGATTTGTTAATTCATGATGCTCAATATACACCCGAAGAATTGCAGATGCATCGGGGATGGGGCCACAGCAGCTGGTTACAGGCCGTTCACGTAGCTCAGCAGGCCAATGTGGAAAGACTAGCCCTATTCCATCATGATCCTTCGCATGACGACAATTTTCTTTTAGAGCAGGAAAAGCAGTGTCAAGCCTTGTTTCCCAATTCTTTTTTCGCTCGAGAGGGAATGGAAATAGACTTTTAATGCATGTTAAACTTTTCCTATTCCGCTCGATTAGCTACTCATCGCCTGAAAGAATACGTATAGCTTTGCGGTAAGCAAAAAACCATTTGTCCTCTTCTGTTCGGATAACGCCTAATACGGTTAGCCTATCTACCTCATTCCAGATCAGCTGCATGCATCTACCAATGTGAAGACTGTCAGCAGATTTTTTTACGATAGCAGATGCCGAATCGCAGGATTGAATTCTATCAGGAGCCGTTTCAGTAGTTGGAAAAGAGGGTGTTTGTTGTGAGATAGGTTCAGATGTAAACATAGCTTTGAGTATCCAGAAGCCGCTGGAAACGGATGAGTGATAAAAGAGGTAAGAGAATTAAAAAATCGAATTAGTTTTTGAAGTAATTAAACCGGATACCTATTCCATAGTGGAAATGAAAATGTTCAATTGCGGAAGAAGGTAAATAGTTAACTCTTGCAAATACAAGAAAGGCCATCTGGCTAGTCATATTCCATTCGCCATTTAGTCCTCCGCTAACGCCTACCAAAAACTTATTGGGATTCACGGCAACTGTGTCCGAAGAAAAGGCTTCCTCAGAACGTGTTGCCTCGTAGCCTATTAGAATACCTAAAGCAGGATGTATATAAAATTGCCTGTCAGTTGTTGAAAAGGCTTTTGGTGAAAAAGTGCCACCCAGGAAATATTGATTCACAGCAGTTAACTTTTCATTTGGCTGATAATATTTCTTTTGCGTTATCAGATCTAGCTGATATGAGCCTTCTTTTTTACCATATTTCCCAAGGCTTGCCTTCAGCCTATAACCAGAATTAGCGGGTTTTATTAGTTGCATTCTATTTGTCAACCCTCCACCAACTTCTATAAACCGTTGACCTGCCTGATGAATTTGTGCTCCTGCTGAGGATAGCAGGCAGCAACACAGGAATAACAATACGTATCTCATAAGCTCTTCGCACGGATAATTACATCAGAGTCCAGTTCAAATCGTAAATGGCGCCCACCCTTGTTTTCATATACCTGCACCTCCATTACTTTATCTTCGCCATAGGTTACCATTGGCATAGCAAATACAAGCGTTAAACTCCCCTGATGAGGTACTTTCGTATTTGCAGCAGGATACTGATTGAAAGTAGAAATTTCAGTTTCCTGATAGGCCATTCGTTTATTCACATCCCGGTCTTTGAGAAAGAACTTAAAGAAGTCGATGTCATAGTCAATTTCTGATCGGTTTTCAAAAGTAATCTGCAGAAATAAAGTCTTTTGATAGACATACACGCCAGTGAGTAAAAAAGACATACGCATTTTCATAGTACCTACATTGCGGATAAAGCGTTTGCGATGGATAATCTTCTCTGAGAGATCTATCATCTCATCAGCAGATAAACTATGTTCGGCTAATGTGATGCCTTCTGGAGTATTAGATCTTAGTAAGCCCATTTGATGCGCATAGAATGCATCTTGCTCTGCATTACCAGCCATATTGATATTGAGTAACTGAGGATTATCCTGATAATCTACCAGAAAAGGATAATATTTACCCTCTTCTGTAATGACCACAAGGGTAGTTTGGTCAAATCCTTTCCTGTTGGCTTTGATGCGTAATACATTATCTGATGGTTGAGCCTTATCTGCAATTACTCCATCTGATCCAATATCTACATAGATGATCCTGGATGGGAAAATGATATGGGTGGTTTTATTATAAGATGTTTCCAGAGGATAGCTAGCCCTTACCGCTTTTTCCGAAATTGGGAGCAGAATTGAGGGAGACCTGCTTGAAGAAGCTGCTTGAACAATGGAATCTTTTGAAGCTATGGTATCTAAAAGAGGAGCAGGTCTATACTGCTGCTGTGCAGGAAGCGGTAGCCACAACGAGCCTAAAAAAGAAGTAATAAGGATAATTCTCATGATTTAGTTTTGATCTTGTTTGAGGTATACTCTATAGTTAGGCCGGATAGTGACTTTCTGCTGGCTGATCTTTTTTGCTGCCAGGGTCCGGATGCCATTTACCGCCAGGTTTGCTCCCTGAACTGCGGTCTGGCCTACCAGCATTTCAGCCATACTTCCACCACTA
Source organism: Rhodocytophaga aerolata (assembly GCF_030503435.1). Classification (GTDB taxonomy): domain Bacteria; phylum Bacteroidota; class Bacteroidia; order Cytophagales; family 172606-1; genus Rhodocytophaga; species Rhodocytophaga aerolata. The sequence continues at coordinate 92,357 of NZ_JAUKPO010000001.1, read as the reverse complement.
GGAATCATATAGGGCATATTTAAGGAACCGCCGGTCACTGTTTGAGCTCCTGTCTGGGCAAGCTGGTTTTTTACGGCTAAGTCTGGTACATAAATGCCTGAATGGCCATCTATATCATACACCCGCATTTTAATCGGAATGATGCTGCTGTTCACTCGCACAGAAGTAAGAAAGACCTGTACACGTTCTCCACTGATCATACATTCACCTGAAAGCAGCGAGTTGCGTTGTAGAAGATACGTGCCCACTTGTATATCCTGTAACAAGCGCAGTTTAATAGTAGAGCCGTTGGTCACCGTTACCTGATCAGCATCCCCATGAATAACTGCCTCAATAGCATTAGGAACAGGTTTTGAAGAAATCATTTCTGGCTGTTTTCTTTCTCCCTTCAGTCCATAAAATGAATTTTGAAGCTGTCTGCCATCCGGAATAGCTACATACTCATCCAAATTGGCAAGGGTAACCTGAGCAGGCGGAAGAGAAGATCCATTGCTGGTAAGATAGGTACTGCTAACTGAATTTATGTTCTGTGAATTACCAGATAGGCTTCTTGATGGATCATTGCCTGCCATCTGTACAGGACCATTATGTACTCTTTCTAATCCTTCTATTGCCATCTGCTCTAATTGAGCAGCCTTTGCCAGTGATTCTTCCTTGGTTCTACGGTCTGCCAGTTCTTCTGCTGATAAAGGAGCCGGTGCAGTCATCTGCAAAATGGTTTGCTCATTATCTTTTGTTCGCTCATCTAGCCGTTGATTAAAATGTGACCGCACCTGGCTTCGGCTTTGCCAGCTAGAAGGTGTTTGAGAACTGGCCTTAACCCGATAGGAAACATCTTCATTGGAAGAAAATCCTTTATCTACACTTTTCCTGCTCTGCTCACTTGGTAAAGTTCTAGGCTCTTCTTCTTCCGCTGACAAATCAGGGAGAGTAATAGCATCTTGCTCGTCCTCTGAAGAAGTTAAGGAAGCATTATCGTATTTATTGTTCTTAAACACCTTTTTAGACATGGCTGGTAGTGCTGTATCCAATGTCTGCGATATTACCGTTTGCTCCGTTGACTCCTGATAGGTGATAAAGCCGGATGATATTCCTATTAAACCTATTGCTCCCATCAGGGCAACACTTGAATAAGGCTTATTGATAATTTCTGTGATAATGGCTGCCAATCCTTTTTGTTCTTGCATGATAGATAGGTTTAGAAGAATAGTACAATCAGTGAGAAAAAACTATACATCAGTAATATGCCTATGATAGAGAGCACCCACCGGTTGCGGGTTTTGGTGCTAACTTTACTTTGCCAGTTGTTTAGACATTGGGCAACTAGTATTATGATTCTGTTCCAGATCTGCAAGGCTAGTTGGGTAATTCTGCTGGAGGGTTTCATAAGAGATGGTTTTCTATAATTGTCCTTTGCGGAGCTTATTTACGATTACCTCCATCCACTCCTTATCCGTAAGGGTAGGAGGTTTACTCATGACAAAATTGGCTTTGTCTGTCCCTAGTACCTGCAGATCCTTCTGGTGATTGGTCTGCCAGTTTTCCAGGCGATCATTGTAATAGTGGTTTAATTCAAAAAAACGTTGCACTTCTTCCTCAGAAGCTTTTTTCCCGGGAGGATTTGGCCGCTGTGGCATGGGATCATTCAGCAAGTTCTTAATAGCATTTTCTTTTGCCTGCGGATTATTGGGGTCGGTTAGCCATTCCATTTGCTCTTTAGTAGCATTTCCGGCTGCATTGCGGCCGTCTTTCTCAAGCTGCTCAATATCTATCTCACTTCTTTCATAATTGCCAAAGTCCACCTGACTGACAGTCCCGTTAAAGTTAGCATTGCGGGACATAGCATATAACTGCATGGTGGCTAGTTGATCTTTTTTGGTCCGGCATCTCCTCAGAGAAAGATATTCAATACCACCCACAAACGCCTTCAATCTGGCTGCTGATGCGGCCGCATCTCCGTGTATCTTCATGATGAATTGCATCCGTTCTGCACTATTCATTTCCACCACATTTGCTTTGATGCCAGCACTCAGATCATCTAGTAATTTGGCATCTTGCTTAGCAAGTTTCTCTAATCCAGAATAAAAAGAAGCAATTTCGTTAGGTGCAAAGTGGCGGTCCTCGGTAATGATGCTAAGTGCCTGTTTGTAGCTTTGTGTGGAACTTTGGATAAATTCTACGGTTTCCTGAATACGCCGGAATTGCTGCACACCTCCTTCTATCTCTTTAAGCTTTTCTAATGCCTTCTTAGCCTGTTTAAAAGCTTCACTATTGATGATTTTAGAGGCAGATTGAATTACCTGGGAGACAGTATTTATGACCCCATTGTAAAAGTCAGTAACGACAAATTGTGAGAAACTATAGGTTGATAAACAGGTGCAGAGCAATAGTATTAACAAGCATTTGTGCAAGCCATTACAGCGCCTTGCGAAGTAAAGCTTTTGTGTGATAGGTTGAGATGACATGAGATTAATTGATTTGTTAAATTGCTTAATATAGTCGTTACTCGACTACTTTATGAATAAAAAATATATTACCTTGACTCAGAAGAAAGCTTTTTATTCTCCAGTATGGTAAAATTCTGCATCAAAAAGCCGTTAGAATTGTTATCCGACCGGTTCACATCCACTAACTCACATGAAGTAACCAGCGTTTTAGTAAGTCTGGAGCTGGACCGGGTAATGGTGACTTTACCATAAATAACCGCTTTGTAAGGTATGGTTTTCATGTTCACTCTGATACTGTCTTCCCGAAATTCCTGCCGCATATTGCCGCCAATCAGTTGATTATAAAAGTTGTTTTCTTTATTTTGCTCATATGGCAGCTTAATACTGCCATCTCCCAGGTACCATGCCCTTTGCGCATTATAATCAATGGAGCGTGGATCAGGGGATATATTGAAAATCAGGTCATGGTAATACCGGACATGGTGTTTGGCTTCTGCTTCCCGATTGGCATGGACTGAAGAGGCCAGTGCATCTGTGGCAGCTCCATTGTTCAGCAGATATATTCTCTTAGAAGCCGTATTGGCATAGTCAAATGCCCACCAGCATACGGCTATACTGAAGCCTAAGGAAGCTAATACAGTTGCCAGCGCATGTACTCGAATTTTCTGAAAAGCAGTGTCGATGTTTCGAAGAGATTCCATTTGTTTCATTAGTTTTAGATCAATTTACCCATTGCTTTCAATGGGGCTGTTACCAGTCTTCCTGCACCCATGGCAGTATTCGTTACCAAATTTTTAAGGGCAATCGTACGCTGTCCGGCAATAGAGGCAGAAGGTCCAAATCCACCAACAGATAGAGCCATATTTGCCATAGTGGGTACAAAGAAGTAACCGATGACAGATACAAAGACGACAGTGATATACAGCGCTGTCCGGCCGGTAGCCCATTCTAATGAATTAGCTATAAAAGGCTGCTCTAAATAATACGTGAAAATGGTGTATGCCTTGCAGATCAAAATCATCAGCTTCGCATTAATATATTTGGCAAACCACTCAGCGGCATTATTGGCAAAGCCATCAAAAATGGCAAAAGCAAAGGCAAGGGGTGCAACAAAAGTTAAAATATTTGTCAGGAACAGAGATAAGAGGGTGATCAGAAAATAGCCTATGAGCCCAGCTCCATCGAAAATATAGACCATCATTTTTACAAAAGTTTCCTGCATTCCATCAATGGCATCATCTGTCATATTCTGCATAAACACACCTCCTAGCGTACCTAATGGATCTATGGAGGAACCTACATTAAGTGAGCCGTCCTCATTTTTGAAAGCATCCAGGTAGCGATCTGTCTGCATTTGCTCCCGTAGTTGAACATACTTTAGATATTCTTTCTCCCTTAAGACAATGGCCTGGTCTATCTTAGCCCTGGATGTACTCATATGGTAATCCAGGGTAGATATACGGTCAATATCTTTGAAAATCAATTCAAGGGAATTACAAAGCGGATTAGAGAATATGATGGCAATAAGCAGCACAAACGGCCGCATCAAGGGGAAAAAATTTATGGGTTCGCCCATCGCAATAGGTCCCCAGATACGGGAGAAAATATAGATGGTAGCTCCGATCATACCTATGGCTCTGGCAGCCGCATTAAAGGCGCCCAGCTGCAGGAATCCCTTGGCTCCTTCATACGCATGTACAAAGGAATTATTTAGTGCATCATATATGGTGGTATCCATAGTTACTGGGTGCGTATATAAATAGTGGTGTCCATGGTATTATTTTTCCAGTCATGATGTACTTCCATGAGCTGATTTCCCGATTCATCCAGGCGTAAGGTGGAGAAGTTCCTTTGCTCATCTGCTTTCTTACTTGAAAGAGCATCTTGGGCTTCATCGTACCAGAAACCTATAGTCCCAGGTTCTCGTGAACCAATCTTCAGAGTGAATGCTAATAGTTCTGGCTTGCCTGGATAGTCGCGGATAGTAGAGGTGATGCGTTCATTATCTTTAGCCTTATAATCACCTTTGAACTTGTTTGCACCTTCACCAAGGGTGTTTTGTGAGTTCTGTGCCGTTTGTGTACCTTCAGTAGAGGTCTCCAAATTACCTTTGCCTTGGGAAGAAGGCTGATTCTTACTTTCGCAAGCAAATAATAAAAACATCAGTAAGTGAAAACAAATAACTCTCATGCATTTAAATTTTAAGTAAAACCATTAGTTAATTTCTTTATGGGAGGACAAATGCTCTCCTCTAGCAAAACTAACAATAGCTCTTTCAATACTGCCATATTTCTTCTGCAAATCTTCTATTGCTCTAACTTCTGATTTTTCTGTTGTATAAGCTGCATACGATTCTTTGCCTACCTCTACTCCATATACTTTGGCATAGCCATTCCAGGAAATAAATACTTCTTTGTATTTGCGGTCCGGATCTCTTCCCTGGTTTACTGACATCAATAGAGCTGTCTCTTCATCAGATAAGCCCAGGATTTCCTGCACCATGCGTGATTGGTTTTTGTAGGAAGAAAAATCCAGTAAAATTTTAATTGCACTGTTCTTGATTATGGCATCCTGTACCAGGGGAGACATCAGATCGGTAGGTTCCTGTGTTACACTCACCAGACTACCAAAATGCTTTCGTGCTGTTTTGGCTACCCATTTGAGGAACTTAGCAAACCGGGGATCACCTACTAAACGCCAGGCTTCTTCAATGACGAGCATATTAAAAACAGAATTCTTCCGCATTAACTTGCGAACATACAGCGTCATAATAGCAATCGTCGTAACTGTGTGCAGGGTAGGATTATCCTTAATATTATCCATCTCAAATACTACAAAACGTTCGTCCAGTAAGCGATTGATCTGGTTATCCGGACCTGCATTGAGCAAATATCCCAGGTAAGCATCTTTATAGAATCTTGCCATCACAAACCTGAAATTATGCAGATCTATATCCTTCTCACGTATATTGAACTGTTCTAGTTTTGGGAGGTACTGCTCTGTAAAGAACTCAAAGAAGCTGTTGAAACAAGGATAGACGTATGCTTCATTGCCGGCTAAATACATATAATATGCATTAACCAGGTTCTCAATTCCTACCTCTTCTGATTTAGAAATGGCTTCCACTTCTGATTTCCAGAGAGATAAAAGCAGAGCTACCACATTTTGTTTGCTTTCATCTACTTCCTCAGCAGAAAGCTTCTTTGTGTCGAAATAGAAAGGATTAAATTCTAGCGGCTTATCTTTATCAAAGCTCACATATACGCCACCCATTAAGGCACAAAGTCTTTTATAAGAATGGCCAGTATCTACCATAATCACATCTGTCTTTTGCTCCAGCAGATGATAAAGCATCAGGTTAGTTAGAAAAGATTTACCGGACCCGGATGGCCCTACTAGCAAGGCATTCCGGTTATCAATAATTCCTTTGTTACGGGGTTCGATGAAAATATCTACACATACAGGTCTACCAGTACGGTCCGTAAGTTTTACCCCCAGGTTATTATAAGATTTATCCCCATAATTATTTTCTAGTGCCAGAAGGCAAGCACCTTCAGGTGCAAAACACATGGCCAGATTATCTTTGCCAATTTCAGCACTATTCCCTGGAATACAAGACCAGTACAATACCGGGGCGTCACTTACAGCTTGTCGTGGAGTGAATCCCATCCGTGAGAATCCGGCATTAACCATGGACCGTTGAGTTAGCATCTTTTCACGGTCGGCATGCCAGGTGAGCACATTCGCATGGACCCTAATAACTTTCTCTCCAGTCTCTAAAGCCTTTTGTATGAATTGCTCTTTCAGTTCCAGATTCACAATGTTTTGGCGGCTTTGCAGGGAAAAGCTAGTCATCCGGCGGGCTTCGCCTTCCAGCTGCTTTAGTAATTTCGGGCTGTTATCAATATAGAAAATCTGATTGTAGATATGGTTGAATGGCAGGCTCAAGCCCACCCGATAACCTAGGCTTCCTGGTAATATATGCTTACCTACCTGGTATTTCTCTATTGGAGAACTATTGCTTAATTGTACTGGAAACTCATCCAATTCTCCTATAGCTGTGATACCACAAAACTGCCCGTTTACCCTGAAATCTCCATCCATTTCAATATCTGTCAGAGATAAGTCATCAGATGATAGAGAGAAATAATTTTGATAAATACTCTCCTTTGTCAGCTGATAGTCCAGTTCATTTTCCTGCAGTCGTTTTACCTTAAAAAGCTTAGATTCCTCTAATGTCCGGACAAACTGCTCAGCAATTTCCAATAGCTGTTGTTTGTAGGCAGAATCAATTACTTCTCTAGGAATAAGCCGGGGAGACAGGAGGGAAGAGTGACTGCTCTTCTTTTTCAGCACAACATCCATAGGGCGGGTGACGAATAGCAAACAGCGGTGGCGAATATATTCGCGTTCAGCAAAACTACGTTCATCACTTCGGCCTAATATGGCTACACTGTCTGGGTATCGCTCGTATTGCGCTTCATATTTTTCTACCAGATACCAATCCTGCTTGTGTAAGATGATATTAGTTTCTATTGCCCCAAGTGCCCGGGAAAATACACTGTGCATGCGGTCATAATCAGCCGTAGAGGTAGTGAATACTTCCGGCATAGCTAGTTCAAAGGCAACTGTAAGATCCCCATTTTTCCCCACAATAATTCCTTCTTCAATAGATAGAATAGGAAATACTTCGTCAATTTTGCGTTTAGGATTAGGCATTTTTTTTCCTGATAAGTGTGTAGGGACGGCTCATTACTATAAAATCTGGTATTTGCTTTTGAATTTTTTGCTTTTCCATTCCCCAGCGGCCGTACTTTTTATTCCATTGAAATGACAAATAGAAGACACCTGCTGCTCCACTTAGTGTTAATAGTCCTGCAAGAGTAGAGGAGGGTAGTATAAGAAAGAATAATAATCCTATTAGTACTACTCCGGCAAGGCCTCCAAACAGGTAATATACATACTTGCCTTTCAGTCCTTGAAATTCGATCTCATTATCCGCGCCCCGGATGACTTCATATTGTGGCATAACACTACCTGATAAAAGCACCTAACATATAAGAGAAACCAAGTACAATAGCTATTCCCTTAAACCAGTTGAACAGTCGTTCATCCACTTCCTGTCCCTGATACAGTTTAATAGCAATAGTTAGCCCGGCAATCATCAAGGCGATAAATGTGATGAGTTTGCAGGTAAATAACAGATCATTTTGAATTTTAAATAACTCTCCCATAGTCTACTTACTGATTTGAGATTTGCAGATCTTCTCCAAAGTTTTCAGGCTTTGCATTCGGATTATTAATAGTGCCGCCTAATTCTGATCCTTCATAATTGCCGTTGCCTGGTGATAGAGCAGGCTGATTTTGTTTTTCTGCCTCTGTATTGCTTACCCATTCCTGTATCGCAACATCTTCTAGGTAACCAGAATTTTCACCTTTTACAGGTGTAGCGGGTGCATCCATGATTACCTCGCTTACTTGCTGGCGTAATAGTACGGTGCTGAGAAAGTTTGGAAAAAGAATAGTAAATAGGATACCCATACACCATCTCCAAAGTGATGCATTGAACCCTTGATCTCCCCGTTGCAGCATCCGTACCATACGGACGGCCATCACCAATGCTGCGATATAAGATAGTAGTGTAACTAGCTGCACCATGTTAGCTCTCTCTGTCTGAACAAATCGGGAGCTAAACTCGCTAATAATGGTTTGTAAAAGCATTATTGGAAAAAGACTTGGTGAATAATGAACACGATTGAAACCACAGATACGAGTCCCAACCCCCAGCTAGTAATGGAACGGCCAGCATGCCGGTGTCCTTCCTGGAGTGCCCGGAATTTTCCAGGAAGCACCATCAAACCTATAATACCACAGGTGACATATACCAGCTGACTTATCACATCAAAGGTGCTATTCATACTTCCGGTTACTTGCCGCAAGGCATCTCCTAAATTGATTTTTGCGATTGAGTTAGAGTCAGCCATTAAAGTGCTTAGAAAAAAAGTACATGCAGCAATTAAGAGCAGAGAAAGACACCAGTTCCTGGCATTCGCTCCGGCATGGGCATCTCCATCGGCAAATTTCTGAAAAGCCAAAGCAAGGTTGTAGAAACTCAGGATGCCACAAAATACATACACCAGGCTTACCAATGACTGGAAAATACTTTCATTGCGCAGGAAGCGCAAATAATATCCTGAAAGGCTCTCTGCCTGTGTAGGTATATACATCAGGATACATCCTAATGCCAACCAAGCCCTTCTTATCATTATCCGGCAAAAAAGATAAGTTGAAGAACGTATGCACCTACAGCGACAAATACGAGTGCACCACCCCAGTTCAGCATAGATTTACCTGCATCCGGATCACCAGATTGCATTTTCTGGTATTTTCCTGGTAGAATGGATAAACCGATGATTCCGCATATCACATAGATCAGGTTCCGAATCATAATATACGTACTTCGCATACTGGTATTAGTGGAGGCAATCTGGTTTTTCAGAACTTCAATTTCGTCTTGGGCCTGCAGGGTTACTACACATAAAATAAACATAGCGGTAACTAAAAGGAAACGCTTTTTCATGGGTTGAAGGATTTGGGTGTTAAATTATTGATTATGAATTATTGGCTATATGATAAAAGGTATGTCCTTGGATCCATCAGCAGGTGAGGTAAGTATATCTTTGATCTCCTCCACAACATCGGGATACTGTTTGTCTGTAGCTACAGTAATAGTAGCTATCTCCTGAAGTGTTTTAAAACCGTCTGCATCTAACTCCTCTTCTGCTAATGCTTTTATGGCGGATACAATATCAAAATCAGCCTGCTTTTGGGTTAGCTCGCCTAAGTAGTGAGTGTCTTCCTGTTCTTCAGCAGGTATCTGGCTGGCCACAAGTTCATCTGAACTTGTGGCATTTAATGCTTCGTGGGTAGAACCGGAAAATTTATTTACAAGAAATTGTTCTGGTAAGGAGGGTCTTGAAATGATCAAAGCCTCTTGATCAGCATTATACTGAGAAGACGAATTGGAGTAACTACCTCCTGTTTGATACCCTTTAGTAGTAATCTTACTTTGGTGCCTACCTTTTTTGATACCAAATATCCAGATCCAGTGTGCAACAATTACTAGAGCTGCCAGGATTAGGTAATGGGGTATAAGTTGGATAGAAAGAAGCATGTAATGCATCATGGAAGTAATGACTAAAACTTAACTTAATAGCTGTTTTACGACTACTTTATCAAATGTAGTTTAATTGCGACTACTTTTGCAAGAAAAAAATATTATTTTTTTGCTAGTGAATTGAAATTACAATCTTTTCTTTACAAAAAATTTAATTGAATTATTTGATTTGACAACACCTAGATAGGTTAAATGCCTGTCTATTAACTATTTATTGTATAAACTGGAAGCTTCACGCTATTGCTATAGGCAATTTTAAAAGAATGGAAAAAAATGTACCGCATACACGCAGCTATAGTCAGTGTGTCGAATTGATTCAGCAGCATTTAAAAGAAATGAGTGCAAAACATGGTGCTTTAAAAAAATGGTGTACGGATCATAATCTGAATTATAAAGGCGTAGTTAAAATTAAGAATGGCAGCATGAGTTATTATGTACCTCAGTTTCTGCTTAAGATCCTAAGTGCACTTGGCTACAGGGCTTCTATCACTAGAAAGTTTATGCCTGACAAAAAGGAAGAAGATGTGTATATTATAGAAAAAGTTGAAGACGCTGATTTGACTGATAAGCAAGCAAATACGTAGTTTATATAAGTATTTCTATATATATTTTTGAAAATTTATTTAAAAAGTAATGCATATAAACCTGAAATAATATAATATTTGCGCTAGTTTGTTTACAAAAATAAAACCAGCCTAATGATTAAAGCAACTTATAGTGACAAGCCACTAATTGTAGAAATTCTATCTAAAGCATTTGATACGAATAACAGTGTCAACTACACGGTAAAGCAGGATGAGAAGCGGAAGGTGCGAATAAAAAAGTTAATGGAATACTCCTTCGAAGTATGCTACTTGTTTGGGACTATCTACCTTTCCAATGACAAAAAAGCCTGCGCTCTCACTTTACTGCCTGATAGTAAAAAAACAACCCTGAAAACTATAGCATTAGATGCTCAATTAGCTCTGAAAGTAATAGGTTTAGACCGTGTGAAACGTGTATTAAGCAGAGAATCGAAAATACATAGTGGGTATCCAAAAGAGCAGCCCGTTTTCTATTTATGGTTCCTGGGCGTAGATCCTGCACACCAAGGTAAAGGTATAGGAAAGACTTTATTAAATGAAATAATTGCGGAAAGCAAGCATAAGAAAAGACCTCTCTATTTAGAAACTTCCATGCCTGATAATGTTCCCTTTTACCTGAAATCAGGTTTTGAAGTCTATAATCAACTCAATTTTGGGCATACACTCTATTGTATGAGAAAAACCAGCTAATTTTTAATCTATCTACTTATGGGTTTACTTGAAATGCGCATACCGGGAACGGAGATGCACGTGGTGACATTTGTGTTCTCTGCCCTGGAAATAGTTATGTTCTTCTACCAGTTAATCTTTTTTATCTCCAGACCCACCGATAAAAGCAGATTACGGTACCTGATCTTGTTATTTCTGCTCATCATCTATAACATAGTGGGAGGCCTGCTGCCAGACAAAAACATAGAAATACCGGTACAGTTACAAAACTGTATTTCATACAGTACCGGATTCTTGATGGCAGCCTATTTTCCCTATTACTTTTATAAAGGATTTGATTTAAAAAATCTGCGGTTTCATACCTACTATGGCTGGTTCATTTATCTATTTATCCCTTATGTGCTTTTTGTTTATCTATACTATAGAACCGATGACTTGGAATATGCTGCTAAAATAGCGATGTCTTTTCCTATCGTTTATTCACTGATTCTGTTTTATTCCATCACAAAGTCTGTTATAGGGAAGTACAAGGAAAATAAGGGCAAACCAGATGTAATGGAAATGATTGGCCTTTATATAGCCTACTCCTCATGGTTTGGAGTGCCAATTGTAACCTATTTTCAAGCCAGCCAGGCATATGAATATTTGTGTTCCAATACAGGCTTTTTTGTGATGACTGTGTTATTTGTTAGGAAAACAGTCCATCAGCAAAGATATGAATACAATAAATTGCAGGAATTAAATGAAAGTTTAACAGAAAAAGTAAAAGAACGAACCAGGCAATTAGAGCAGAGTAATGAACAGAAAACAAACTTTTTTGTCAATCTGGCTCATGAAACCAAAACCCCATTGACGCTCATTAAAAACTATTTTGAGGAGTACATAGCCAAACTAGATGATCCGGAAGAACTGGCAGATGAGTTAAAAGTAGTAAAAAACAATATTGACAAACTGAGCAAAGACATTATTAATTTCTTTGATTTAGAACGTTTTAACAAAGGATTAGATGTATATAGTCATCGCTATGTATCTAATTTTAGCCGCATACTTGCTGACAATTTAGTGCTATTCAAAGTGTATTGCAGCAAGAGAAAAATAAAACTGATAGAGTATATAGAACCGGATCTATTGATCAAGGCTCATCCTCAATCTCTTGACCGCATTATTAATAATTTAATTGAGAATGCTATTAAGTTTTCTCCAGAAGAAGGAAGTATAGAAGTAAAACTGCAGGCGCATGCTAATGAAATTCATTTTTCAATAAAAGATAAAGGAATAGGGATTTCTCCAGAGCTTCATAACAAACTCTTTGAACCCTATTACCAGATCAATAATGAGAAAAGTAATTCTCAGGGTATGGGACTAGGTTTATCGATCGTAAAAAGTATTGTAGATAGTTTACACGGACATATTATCATTCATAGTAACCCGGAAAAAGAGCCAGGTACAGAAATAATCATAACACTTGAAAAGCATATCAGTACTGATAAAGAACTGGAGATTGAATTTAAGGTTGATGATCGGCCAAGCTTTAGTTTTGAGAATTATCAGGTAGATGAACCTGTATTTAAGGATAGCCAACAAACTATACTTCTGGTAGAAGATAACCTGGAACTGCTGAGTTATCTACTAAAAAAACTGGGTAAAAAATATAATGTGTATGCTTCCCGGAATGGAACCGAGGCTTTGCGGAAGTTAAAAGAAATGCCAATTCCTCAGTTGATCATTTCTGATATCATGATGGACGGGATGGATGGCTTTAAGCTTGCCAAAATTATTTCTGACACTGAACGGTATAATCACATTCCCTTTTTGTTTATCACAGCTAAATCTACTCAAAAAGATAAATTAGCAGGCCTCAACATGGGTGCGCTGGATGTTATACAAAAGCCTTTCTCTATGACAGAATTACTATACAAGGTGGAGGCTGTGCTTACCAGCCATAGCAGGCAACGAAAAGCCTTGCTCAACCAATTTGCTTCTCATTCTGTAAAAATCATGTCGGATGGGCAAGAAGAAATACTTATAGATGGGATGGAACAGAAAAAAATCAGATTTGAGCATAATTGTAAAGTATATAACCTTACATCTCAAGAAACGGAAATAACTAAACGGTTGATTGAAGGAATTACTTATAAAAAAATAGGAGAGGAGTTATTTATATCGGAGTTCACAGTAAAAACACATGCTCAAAATATATTTAAGAAAGTGGATGTGCAGAATAAACTGGCTTTAATAAAAAAGTTTGAAAAATGAAATTACTGCTTCGATAGGAAGAAAATATTTTTTAAATGCATTTTAAATTATCCTCTTCCATGCATATGTGAAGTATCAATAGATTACATGAAAATTTAGTTATAAAAGAGTAGATAAATACTCCTTATAGAGTATTGTCAATAAAGTTAAAAGGTGTTGTATTGGGTAAAATATGTACCAATGACAAAATAAATTTTGTATTTATTCCTGCGAAAGAATAGCGAATAATCATTTTAGCTTATAGAAATACTCCATATGGAGTATTGAAGGCCTGTTTATAAAATCATAGTTTAGAAGAAATTTACTAACGATAAAGTAAGAGTTCTATAAGATATATTTTATAAATACAGCCATCGCTATGAAAACAAATCATGTACCGGAATTATTCTTTAAAAAAGATCAGAATCTACTTGTTTTATCAGAGAAGTGTATCTCCTTAAAGGAAGTTAAAACAAATATATGGGTATTTGAGCTTATCAATTTATATCAAACGTTAGACTATATAGCTACACAATCTTATCAGCGATGGTGCTTCTGTAAACAGGAAAAAGAAATATTAATTACCTGCTACAATATCCATGAACGACTGATACATTCTATGATGGCTGATATTGGCCGCCATCATAATGTTTTCTCAGATATCAATATATGTGTATTTGAAGGAAAATGTATGGCTGAAGAAGAATGTGAAGTAGCCATGAAGAGAGACAGTGCATAGTAGCGTGAAATATGCTTTGATTTATATAGTCTAAAGGCGATAATTGCTCATACTAATACATATGCTATTTCTCCACCATCAGTAATGGTGTTTGTCTGATTAATATTATTCGTTGCGTAAAGATTCCACTGGGTTAACAAATGCTGCTTTGATCGCTTGAAAACTTACCGTAAGAGAAGTTATAGTAACCACTAACAAGCCTGTAAATAAGAAAATCCACCATTCTACGTTTATGCTGTAAGCAAAATCTTGCAGCCATCTATGCATGGCATACCAGGCAATAGGGGAAGCAATTAAAAATGAAATAAGGATAAGCTTCAGAAAGTCTTTAGAGAAGAGCAGAATAATATTGGCAACAGAAGCGCCCAGTACTTTCCGGACCCCTATCTCTTTGGTTCGTCTTTCTGCTGTATGGGTAGCCAGACCAAATAAGCCGAGGCATGATACCACAATGGCCAGTATAGAAAAATAAAAGACAATATGGGCAGTATTTTGCTCTGTACGGTATTGCTTTTCCAGCATCTGGTCTACAAACTGGTAATCCAGAGCAGTTGAGATATTGTATTTTTTATGTATTTGTGCAATAGTGGAAATAGCTTCTTTTACCCTATTTGCTTTTGCTTTCACAAACAACCCTGAAATGGATTCTTTTGGCCAGTAGCGGAAAAGTAAGGGTGCAATAGCGGTTGTCATAGGCCGGAAGTGAAAATCTTTTACAACCCCAATTACATTTCCCTCTATATCCCAAAAGCTGATTTTTTTCCCGATTGCTTCATCTACCGTCCAGCCCATTTGTCTGGCGGCTGTTTCGTTGATGATATAAGCTGAAGAAGTATCTGTTGTAATGGCCGGATTGAAATTTCTGCCGGCAAGCAAAGTCATTCCGGTCGTGGAAAGAAAATCAGGATCTATATTCAGATGGGTGATTAAGATAGAAGCGCCAGATTCTTGTGCTTCCCATGCAAAATGTGTAGTAGACTGATTGATATCTACCAGATTACCAGAGGTGCTTGCTACTCGGGCAATGCTGGTTAGATTTTCTAAATCTGTTTTTATCACAGATGCTTTGTTGCGCAGGTCACTAGGTAGATATACATGCAATAACTGAGACTTATCAAAACCCAGATTTTTGTTTTGCATGAATGCCAGCTGTTTGTAAATGACAATCGTTCCGGTGATCAGTATCACCGATAAAGCAAACTGGCTTATGACCAGGCTCTGCCTGAAAAACTGCGCCGACTGCAGGGATTGAAATCCTTTTAGGACTTTTACTGGTTTAAAATGAGACAGATACAAGGCAGGATATATGCCAGCCAGCAAGCTCACCATGAGCGTGAAACCGAGCAGGGCTAATACAAAAGCAGCATCTCCGAAAGGAATAGCAATTGATTTTCCGGCAATGTCGTTGAGTATAGGCAAAAAGAGCTTCAAGAGAAGTAAAGAAAGAATTACAGCGATTACAGTCATACTTGATGCTTCACTCAAAAACTGAACAATGAGCTGTTTGCGTAAGGCCCCTATTACCTTCCGCACACCTACTTCTTTGGCCCGGCTCATGGCCCGTGCCGTAGAAAGATTAATAAAATTGAATAAGGCAATCAGCAATACAATGGTGCCTACAGCCATGAAAACCCGTACATAGGTGATATTTCCTCTTTTTCCCCGGTCGGTAAGAAAGTCAAAATCGGAGTAGAGATAAATAGCAGATAAGGGTTGTAAGGAAAGGGTGGTAGCATTAGTCAGCGTAATGTGTTTTTGCAGATAATTCTTCAGCTTCTCGTTCAATGCTGCCACATCTGCATCCTGACTTACTAAAACATAGGTCTGGTAATTATTACCATTCCATTTGTAATTGTCAGAATTTAGTTCATCGTAGCGGCAGGAAAGCAATGCATCAAACTGGATTTGCGAATGTAGTGGCGGATTCTCTGCTACCCCTGCCAGGGTTAACAGCCGTCCATCTTTCAACCTGATTTGCCGGCCCAGAATGTTACCAGCGTTCGCATAGTCTGCACCAAAAAACCTTTTGGCTAAAGTTTCGCTAATCACCACCTCATCCGGATTCAACAGTACTTTTTGGGGATTTCCCTCAATTAGTTTAAAATCAAATACATGAAAGAAGGAGTTATCAGCTACCAAGATGTCTTCAGGTTCAATGATTTTCTCTCCGATTTGCAGGTTGCCGGCCCACCAGGCTTCACTAATACGGCAAGTTTGTTTTATCTCGTCAAAGTCCGTTTTTAAAGCTGGTGCCAGAGGTCCTGGCGTGGAGGCTACGTCATACAAAGTTCCGGCCTGTGTCTGTTGTTCTACTACCCGGTAAATATGCCTGTAGTTTGTGTGGAAGCGGTCATATTGGTATTCATCCCAAATATAAAGCCCAATGGTAATACAACAGGCGAGTCCGATGGCCAGTCCGCCAATATTAATGAAGGAATAGACTTTCTGCCTAATGACATTGCGGAATCCCACTTTCAGATAGTTTGCTATCATATGAAAAGAATTTGCTTGTGAATACTGGTTAATTTTGAAGAAGGGCTTTCGCTTAGGCAAGAACCTGAGAAAAGTAAAGGCATGTAGGAAATATAGCCATTTGGCTTTCTTTTTACCCATTTCGTTTACCCACTTCCCATATAATTCCTGCATATCCCCCTGCACCTCTTCAAACTGATCCTCGGGCAAGCGCCATTGCAGAAAGCGGTCTATCCACTTTGGTGGTAGAGTTGATGGAGGTTTCCGGCTCATAAATGAAATGCTAAGCTCTAAAATCTTCTTCTTACTACTCGTTACGCAGCACATTTACCGGATTGTTCCGGGCGGCTTTTAGCGTTTGTGACCCAATCATGATGATGGCTAGAAGCATAACCACACCTACGCCCAATAACAACTCACTTATACCGATAGGCTGGTGATATACAAATTCACGCAACACCACGAAGTTGAAAAATAAGTAGGTAACAGGCAGGGCTATAAAGGCAGCAATCAGGAGCAGGGCTAAAAATCCTTTACTTAGCTGGTAGATCAGCGAACTTTCACTGGCTCCCAATACTTTGCGGATACTTATTTCTTTCAGTCTGGTTTCGGTGCTGTAAACTATCATGCCGAATAAGCCTACAGAAGCAATACTTATAGCCAGGAATGACAGAAAGCCAATAATTTTTATCATAACCGAATACTGGTTATAGGCTTGCTCAATCTGATCATCATAGAAGCTAGCTTCCAGTGGATGTACCCGATCAATTTTTTTCCAGGCAGCCTTGATATTTGCCAGGGTAGCCGGTAAATCAGTTGACCGGATTTTTACATTCAGGTAGCCTCCCGGTTCATTAGAATATCGCAGAATGGTGGGTTCTATGTTTTTATCAAGCGTTCCATAATGAAAATCTTTAACTACGCCTATAATGGTTAGTTTTTTACCTTGCACCGTCAGAACTTCTCCCAAAGCTTTCTCAGGCTCTCGTTTTCCGATATCAAACCGGTTCAATACCTGCTCATTTACAATTATTTCGCTTTCTGATACGGCATTTGCTTTGGCATTAAAGTTTTTTCCGGCCAGAAACGTATACTCATGCAGTGGCAGATAGTACTCATCGACATGATTCATCCAGACATTTGCTGAATCAACCGGATCTTTGTATTTCATGGAACCTCCATATAAACTGCCCAGGCTGCTAACCATCATAGATGTTGATATACCTTGTACAGCCGGCAATTGAGTCAGTTCATTTTTCAAGAGTTTGCCTGAATTGCCCTGAAGCGGTATGTTAAGTATATTTTCAGTAGAAAACCCTAAATCGTAAGTGAGAAAAGATTTGTACTGATTGAAGCCAATAATAGTAGTAGTAATAAAAATGAGCGAAAATGTATACTGAATTACGATCAATATTTTACGCAAGGCAATGTGGTAAAATAACTTTAGCGATGCGTTTTTTAATACCTGAATGGCATTAATGCGGGAGAAGAATAAGGCAGG
The DNA here is from genome assembly GCF_030503435.1 of Rhodocytophaga aerolata. Taxonomy (GTDB): domain Bacteria; phylum Bacteroidota; class Bacteroidia; order Cytophagales; family 172606-1; genus Rhodocytophaga; species Rhodocytophaga aerolata. The sequence continues at coordinate 74,533 of NZ_JAUKPO010000001.1, read as the reverse complement.
TAGTATTCCCGCAGTAATTCCCACCAGTATGGCAAATATCACAAAATATACTACAAGCCCAGCCGAAAGCTCCAGTCTAAAAAGATCAGCTGCCTGGGAGGCAAGCGAAAGGAACTGGGTACGTAGCAGGAGAAACAGCAGAAAAGAAAAGATCAGGGAAAATAAAGAAATCACGATGGCTTCCATAATAAACTGAACCAGTACCTGGCTTTTTGCGGCCCCAATCATTTTGCGGATGCCTACTTCTTTGGAACGCCGTAAGGCACGGGCAATGGAGAGATTGGTATAATTGAAACAAGCAGATAGAATCACAATGAGCGCCAGACCTGCCAGCACCCATCTGGCTGCATTATTAAAAAAGGTAGGTCCAATCGGATTTACCAACCTTTCTCCAGTTGAAATATTTGCTATGGGCAGAAGCGACAGGGTAATTTTCCGGTTGGTAAAAGAGGCATTCTGAGCAGCACTCAACTGATCGAGGTTAACCTGAACAGTTTGCGGGTTGGCATTCTGGGACAATAACAGATAGGCATAATTCATGTAAATATTTTCCCAGGCAAAGAAATCTCCATCGCCTGTATCAGGTTTCTGGAGCTCTACGGTAGCAAAAGAAACTAGGGCTTCGAACTGGATATGAGACAGCTTAGGAACGTCTTTCATCACGCCGGTTACTATATAGGTAAGGGTATCAAACTTGATCTGTTGACCCAGTACATCCACTTGTCCAAACAGCTTTTTGGCAGTTTTTTCTGTCAACACAAGTGAATAAGGCTCTATTAGTGCTGTAGCCGGATCACCTTGCAGCAATGGAAAAGTAAATACCTGAAAAAATGATTCACTAGCCCATAATCCGGAAAGAGAAATTTTGGTATCTTTTATGGTAGCATCGCCGCCAAATCCCCGGCGCAGCAAAGTAACGGATTCTACTCCTGGAACCGTTGCTCCGATCTGTTTTCCGGCCCTTACGGAGCTAGAGGCAAGATGCATAGCTGGTTGCCCTCTAACTTGATCCGTAGTGATCACTCCATAGATCCGGTCTTTCTTTTGGTGAAAATTATCCAGGGAAAATGTATCCGAAATCATCGTGATAATGAGCAATCCTACAGACATACTGATAGCCAGCCCAAAAATGTTAATGAGAGAAAATGCTTTTTGCCGGATGAGGTTGCGCAAGGCAATGATCAGGTAGTTGAATAACATATCAAAGAAGTTAGCTTGTAAATAAGGTCTAAGGGTTGAGTAATGATGTTTATTACGTCTGGGCAAAGGCCTCAGAAACGTAAGAGCATTAAGCAGATACATCCGGTTGGCTTTACTTTTGCTCATTTTACTCACCCATTGCACATACAACTCATGCATATCACCTTGCACTTCCTCAAACTGTTCCTGCGGCAACCGCATCTGGAGGAATGTGTCTATCCAAGAAGGTGGTTGTAGCTTGTTGTTCATAAAGTGGAAGGTCTAATAGATTTAGGAATCAGTTGCCATAGCTCTTCTCTTTGCTGCCTGATCTGTGCTAAGGTATGGATGCCATAAGCGGTAATGGTAAAGATACGTTTACGACGGCCGCCCCTTTCAGCAGTAGCTCCACCTACTGTAGAGGTAACCAATCCTTTTTCCTCCAGCCGGTAGAGTACCACATGCACCGCGCTTAAGATGACCATACGGCCTGTGCGCTGTTGAATATCTTCCATAATAGCCGCTCCATAGGCATCACTCTGCAGGTGAGCCACTGTTAAGAGCACCATTTCTTCAAACTCACCTAAGTATGATTTTCCCATGATTGGCTACAAAGGTAATTATCTTCATATTTGTTTGACAAATGCTTTGCCAATAGATAAAACAGGCCTTTTTGCGTAGCTGAGGCACTTTTGTTTACATAAGCTTATACAGTAAGTGTCCGGAAGCGGACAATCCTCTGTTCATTTTCAGCACAGTGATGAAAGCACAGACATAGATTAATAGGTGCTGATACCTAAATTTTGTAATAGTTGTGTAGGCAGTTCTATCTCTTTTAGCTTTGTTTCAACTCAAGCATAACAAGTACTACCGTTTCTCTATAAAGGAATGATATTAGTTATTTTCGTAAGGTGATTCTCATTTTGATGAGTAACTCTCTAGAAATATAAGCGGAATTTCTATACAATTACAGTCTTTTGAGTAAACATAGTTTTTGCCAGCTAGTGAACTTTGTAAATCTTTTGCAGGAAACAAGGTAATTAATCTGATTGCAATTGTATCATTTAGTTTTTTCTCCTGCACAGGCGATTTTTCCAGTAGATAAGATATATGTTCTATATCCTGTTCCTTCTTTTTATCCATACGATTTAGTAGCCAACCTGAAAATGCAAGTATAGAAATAACCACAACTGATACGCCATACTTACCAAATGCAAACCAGAAGGCATTTTTGGAACTGCTGAAATGAAACTGCTTCATTTCTAACTTGCTGATTTTGGCGGCTGTATTTTTTTCAAAATGGGTGATAATCTGCTCTATATTTTCTTTGGTTTTCAAGCTAGTTTCTTCACTTATTTGTGCAGCCCTGTAGGCAACAAGGAACATAGGCAATAATTCATTCTCTACATCAATCTGCAGCCCGTACTGCCCAAGCATTAGGGCACAGAAATTCCTTTTATCTTGCTCAGATAACATACTTTTTTCAGTAATCATGTTAAATAGCTAAGTTTTTAATGGCATTCTGGAAATACATTCTTGAGAATATACTAGCATTGGCTATTCCTTCACCAGACCTCAAAACTTCCCTAATACGGTTCTGTGTACTTTCGTTTTTGTCTTTACTGATGTTGAAAGGAATTACCTCTAGGTTGTGTTTAATTCCATAGTTTTCTAAAGTTTGGCTCTGATCAATGGTGAAATCATAGAATTCATTTTTCATCACTTTTATTTGAAACTGCCCGTTAGCTGATTTTACCAGTAAATCCAGATAAGTCATGGTCTGGGTGAATATATTGGCACCTCCCACTATACTATACAATTGGAGATCAATACCTAATTCTTCTAATACAAGGGGTAAAAATTCATGTACATCTGAAAGGTAGAAAGGTAGTTGTTCTGATATGGAGGCTCCCAAATCACAGATGATCAATTCTGCTTTTGCTCCGCTGATCTGCTCCAGGAAGGCATTAAATAAACCCCGGTCAATGACATTATTGGAATCAAGAAAAGTAATCTGCAATGGCTTTCGGTAAGCAAGTTGCAAGGAAGTCGTTTTAGTGGCATCATCCATATCTAAAATGATGGCTTCCTTGTATTTCTCCGCTAAGAGAAAGGAGAGAATGGATTTTCCGGCACCGCCTTTTGATTGGGTAATGAAGATGAGCTTTTTCATAAAAGATAATTTAGCTGGATAATAGTATTTTTGGTAAAAGTAGTTTAAATTCGACTACTTTTGCAAGGATTATTTTATTAAAATAAGGAAGAGCTACGGGTATGACGATTGTTAAACAGCAGATAAGCCAGTAAAGCCTATATGTTTTTCAGCACTTGTTCAAATGGATTGCTTTTAGGATACTCATCGGCATTCTTGAATTCAAATACTTCGGATGAATGATTGGCTTTGAATTTTTCTTTTCCCTGTAGATGGGATATGAATTTATTGATAGGAGAGGAGTTTATTGGAGCAGCTGCTGTTTTTAACTCTTTATTCTTCTTAGCAATCCGGTGAAAGATCAGGAACACCATGTTCTCTGAAATTGGCAACCCTAATTCCTTTGAAAGTTTGGCAGCAATGAACTTAGCAGTAAATCCTTGAGAAAAGTAGGTGTCTTTGTAAAAGGTATATAGCAGCAAATTGCGTTTTCTCTGATTGGTCTGGAACGCATGAATAATATCTTCTTTAGTTATAATGCTCATAGCAGGTAGTTGATAAAAAGATTATGACAAAATAGTGAAAAGAAAATGACAAATGCATATGATTAGGCGAATAATTGACAAAGTAATGAAAGGATTATGAAAAGCTAGTGAAAGGTTGATTCTTCAGATACATAACAGCATAAAACAAGAACAATTACTTACAATAATTAACATATAGAAGAGATTGTCAGGTGTGAGTTGGGGAAGCAAGCTATGTTTTGCTATCAGCAAAACGTATAATGGCAGGCAATTTACCGCAAGTATGCGGGTTCTATTCGCTCAGGCTCATAGAGGCGGAAAGTAAAAGTGATTTCAAACTTAATAGACTATTTATGAAAGTAGAAGGTCAACTTGATTTAAAAACAATGGCTAAACCAAAAGGTGGCCGCCCTCCCAAGAAGGTATCACAAGTACGCAATAGTAAATATACGATCTTCTTATCTGAACCAGAAGATAAAAAGCTCCGGCAGATGCAGGAAAAAACTGGCAAAAGCCCGGCAGACTTATTCCGGCATGGATTGTTTGATAAGGGCATACGTATTCCCAAAGCACGTCTTGCCCCTTCCCAGTTGATGGAACTGCTAACAGACTTCAAGAAAAAATCAGGATTGATCCAACTGCTGGCGCATAGGGAAAAAGATTTTTCTGCGATAGAAAAAGACTTACTCATGGGCAGCCATCTCTCCTTAAGAAAGTCTATCGAACGGCTGGAGCGGAGTGTATTCCTCAGCTTAGAAAAAGCAGATGGGCTGGAAGAGTTACAACAAGTATTACATCTGATAGAGCAAGTAAAAGATGAATTTAAAGAGAGTAATAAGATGAGTGAACAGCATTTGAGGCAACTAGATGAGCTTTTGGGAAAAGTAAAACAACTCTTACTGCTACACTACCAATTCCTGACACTCGCATGATTGGTAAATTATCCATGGGAGCTGGTGCTGCCGGAGCAATAGACTACTGTTACTATGATAAAAAGGCTACTGACGGCAATGGAGAAAAGATAGTCCGTGGTGAATTGCTATATAGTAATGAACTATTTGTTACTAAGCTGCCAAATACACATTTGCATGTTCAGCATCTTGCTTCGCAGTACAAACAGGTAGCGCAATTGAATACAAGAACTGAAAAGTTTATCTGGCACCAGACCTTTAACTTTCCGCCTGGAGAGAATGTCAGTAATGAGACTATGGTGAAAATCGCCCGTGATTTTGCCAGGGAATTTGGCTTTGAACATAACCAGTATCTGGTATTCCGCCACCGTGATAAACCGCATGAACATTTTCATATAATTGCCAACCGTATCAATGCGAATGGGCAAAATACAGCTACCGACAAGAAGAACTATGAGCGGATACAGCTTTTTTGCAGAGAGATGGAAAAGAAGTATGGGCTAAGTGTCACAGAAAACAAGCAAAAACCCCATGCTCAAAGCAACAGTGTTCAGGCAGATAAATTAAGAAAATTGATAGACACACATCTGCCCGCTTGCCAGACATTAAGCGAATTAAGTATAGCCTTGAAAAAGCAAGGTATTATAGTCTATCTAGGAAGGGGTATCAGCTTCACCGACCGGAATAGCGGTGTTACATTCAAAGGCTCAGCTTTAGGACGCAGCTATAGCCGTAGACAGATTGAAAGTCGCTTAGGAAAAAGTTTGGCACTGCTAGCACCTAACAGTAAGCAAATTACCCCTGGCAATCAATCAAGTGGTAAAAATATGAATCCGGTTATAGAGAGTAAATTCCCTTCTCAAAAGGAGAGCCAGCCTGGCTCAAAAATGATTTCTCAGTACAATAATGCTACTGAAACCAGAAAAGATTTAGCGAAAATAAATGCTTCTTTACAATCAGTGAAAAATAGAAAAGTGAAGAGACGAATAAGGTAATGCTTGTTTATGAATACATAAATGTTTTATTAAAAATAACCTTCGTTCTATATAGCAAGTATTTGTTCTATCGTTTTTAATTAAGTAGTAAAGTAAATGTAATTCTGTTGATAATTACAATCCGATCTATTCGATAAGGTGCTCAATGAAGATGTCAATCATTGATCGTTTTCAGAATTTGCTGCAACGCCGCTTTATGGTGCTTTCTCAATGCATCCCGGTAAACTGACCAGTCTACGCCCTTTTCAATGTCACATATGACCGTTTCAAGGATTTGGCCCTTGGCTTTTAGGTCGATAATAAATTGCTTGTTTGAAAACCTTGGCTCCACGTGAATGAATGTCGTATCAAAACGTTTATCCACCTGATTGACCAAACCATATTTTAAGGTTTTCACTTCTACGCCGTCAACTGTTTTAGCATCGCCTGACATCGAGAATGCCCAATCTGCGCCCATTTCCTTCATCATCGCATGGAAAAATTCGCGTGTCTGGTTTTTCATCATCCGCAACAGGTCGTGCAACATCTTTTTATTTTGGTAGGCTACTTTGCCATTCAATTCATTTTTAATGTTATTTAATTCGTCATCGTTGGAATCCATAATCTCTGGTTTTAGTGCAAATTTTTGTAATTCATAAATGTTCAAAAGATTGCTTTGGATGGCATCTTGCACCTGCGCCAAAAGCTTTGCCTTTTCTGGCTGCTGGTTTAGCCTAATCTCTATTAACTGCGCCGACTTTTTATTTTTCTCGCATTTTTCAAGAATCTTTCGCACAAAGCCCGCTCCTTTATAGACTTTTTTATTCTTTTCTAGGTTGCAATATGAATGCAGCGGAGCCCAATTCTCATAGTCATTGATATTAAATGAATCATTAAGACCGAATTCCTTCTTCAAATCTTCCAGCTTGGCCGAGTCATCCAACAGTACTTCCGGTAGGACATGATCGATGTGAGATGCTATAAAATCCACCGGTTCCTTACACCATGGGCAAATACCATCGAACGCCTTATAAACAGCATATCTCTGGGTAATCTTAAATGGATATTTGGACATAAATGTAAAGTGATCTGGTTTTAACTCAGGGGCTTCATGGCCTCTTTAATGGCCTTGACGAATTCATCGCGTAATGCTTTGGTATAAACCGTCCAGTCGATACCATCTTGCACATTGAAGGTCACCACCCTTTCGACCGATCCGTACCTTAGTATATGAATAATCAGCTGATTATTTACAAATTTCGGCCATATTGTCCTCGTTACCCTCAAGTTAGGGTTGTTGACATTAGCCAAATGGTGTGTAAAAACATTGCGCCTTTCTTCATCCATAGATTCAACGACCGTTTGCGCAGTGATTGTTGGATGCCACTCAGGACCGAGATCACGCGCCATCTTGATTAATACATCGCTCGTATTGCTTCTCACCATCTGCATATACCCTTGCACCATTTTGCGCGCCTGGTGCTCGATGGTTTGATCAAGCTGCTGCCTGATTCTTAGTAGTTCCTCATCAGGTGAATCCATAATATCTGACTTTAGAATAAAGTTTTGCAAATCCTGAATGTTGACAAAGTTTTGCTCTATGGCGGCTTCAACCCTAGTGAGAATTTCAGCTGTCTGTGGTTCCCGGTTCAGCTTCAACTCCAAGCGTTGAGCACGTTCCTTATTGCTCGCGCATTTGTCCAGCAATGTTCTGATTATAGGCGCACCTGAGTAGCTCGTATCGCTTTTCCATTGATTGCAATGAGAGTGCATAGATGCCCAATTTTCATAATCATTGATGTTGAAATTGGCTGGTAACCCGTATCTGGTCAACTCTTCCTGCAGCCTTGCTGGGTCATCCAGCAGGGATTCGGGAAGTACATGATCTACATTGAAACCTAAAAACTGAAGTGGCTGACGACACCATTGGCACACACCGTCAAAAACTTTGTAAACAGCAAATCGTTGATTGGTGCTAAAACGATACTTGGACATAGGGGGAATTTGCAGTTTCTCTATCAAAAAATATGCCTCGGCAAATCAGGCTACAATCCGCTCTCTTTTAAGGAGCTGAGGCTTTCAGCTTCTCATTCAATGCGTTTCGCAAGACAGTTCGATACACTTGTCGGTCAATGCCTCTTCTAAAGTATCTAATATTTAATATATTGTATCCTGAGAATGGGATGCTTGAGATATCTGTGAGCTATTGTTTGTTATCTGACTTTAGTAACAGCTATCTGAGTAAGTTTAACTACGCATAACCCTGAGGACATACACCAGGACATATGTGTCTCCAAATTGAATTAAAGAATGAAACCATTTTCTTGTCAGGCGATCTTTATCATTTCAATGAGCAGAGACAATTTAAAAGGGTGCCCAAATTCAATACTGATGTACAAATGACACTCAAATCAATGGAGAAATTTGAGAAACTGGTCAATCAAAAGAAAGCAAAAGTTATAATCCAGCATGAGCGCACTCAATATGCTCAATTACCGGTTTATCCGAACTATTTGGAATGACGCCACCTAACATTGTATAAAGGGCATTACAACGCCCTTTATACTTACCATTATATTTAAAAATATTTATGAAATAAGTTTTTATATTTAGGATTACCTAATTTGTTTGACTTTTGCCAAGCAAATTAGGTATATGGAAGAGAAAATTAGTTATTAGAAGTACTAATAAAATAGAATGAAAGGTGACAATAAACATCAACCTATAAACAAACAGACTACGAAGGATAAAGCTCAACCAATGCAACTCTTCACCTTAGATTCTCTTATAAAAGATGCTCTGAAAGGAGATACCAAACTGTCACTTACCCAATTCCGGGAGTTATGCAGTATTCCGAAAGTTACCTGGTATAGGAGGATGCAAGAGCCGGAGAAATTTTCTGTGGAAGAAATTAAGGCAATGGCTGATGTTATGGTCCGGCTGGCACATTTGTCCAATAAACCGGTCACTGTCACCCCTGCACTCGTACTGGAGGCTATTCTAAACCAGATAAAGTTGAAGGAGGAAAAGCAATAGAGAGTATTGCCTTTCCCTATCATTCTCCTGCTCTTATCTCATTTTCATCCGAAGGCCAGGTTTAGCAGGAGCCTGCTTCTGTGAAGAAAGCTCTTTGCCAGCAGATAGATGTTCTTCCTTATGATTTGTCTTATAAGGCTGTGGTTGAGTAGAAGCGTGATTAGATTTATTTATACCACCCATATGTGGATCGGCTGAGAGATTTCTAGAATTATTGTCTTTTTCAGGTAGTACCTGCTGATCAGATTCCTTTCTATGGCCTCTATCCGAACTAGCTTTTTTCTCTTCCGGTGTATTCATCATCCTGGGTAAACTACCTGGAATACCTCCAAAAAGTGCATCAAAGGCATTGTTAGAATAAGCAGAAAGTTGTTGCAAAAGATTTTTTGCCCCTGTTTTTATATAGGCTGGAATCTCACCCAGATCATGCTTAATTTTCTTTCCCTCCAGTTTTTCTGCCTGTAAATCCTCATTGAAATCTTTATTAACGGGTTTCACTACTTTCATTACCTCATCCCTTTCTCCTGCATTAATTATCTTTGCCAGCTCCTTCTGTGCCGCTGCCAATAGATGATCATTTTTCGGAAAAGCAACCGTGATTTCTGAGCCTGTTCCTGGAGAGCTATTTAAGGCAGTGATACGTGCCGGTGGCTCTTGTCCTTTTGGCGCAGAATTATTAATAGATTCCATAATTTTAGTAGCTACTTCTTCCATTCGTTTCGGTTCTTTGGCTCCAAAAATTTTCAGGTGATATTCTCCAAGATGAGACTTCTGTTCGGTTGAGGAAGTAATTGTATTATCTTCTTTTTTAGGTGCTACTTCCACCAGTCGGGCCATAAACAGGTTTTGTGCCGGAGTAGCTGGATGCTGTATTGCACCCATCAGGTTCATATTAAATCGAACACCATTCTTTTCATTGTCATTGGCCAGTACTACCTGGTCTGGCCGTATCCTTTGGACGAGTTCATTGATATAAGCTGTTTGTTTATCTGATGGATTGCCACCGGTACTCAAATACATTCTCGTTTCACCAGGTTTAGGAGGGGAGAGCTGGTGAAAAGACATGGCATCAATGGGACTCTCGGTAAGCACCATTCTGTTTACCTTCAGCGGCTCTAATGCGGTTGTCAGCCAGGTAAGTGCTTTTCCCCACACCTCTACTTTATTGTAAGGAAGTTCTTTGTCTTTCCTTGTAGGGTCCAGAAAGTAAAACTGATAACGTCCGGGCTTTTCGGGACTAGCTACCAGGGTTCCTTCTGTTCCTTTAGGCAACATGATCTTCTTTTCTCCTAGACCTATGATTATATCACGGTTTAAGGTAAGTGGAGGGTTGGAAAGCCAGAGAGCATCTCTGCGCTCCCCGGCTGGAAATCCTTTAAAGCTGCCATTGCGAATAATCATAGATGTAATTCCATGGTCGTTTCTCATCGGGAAAACGGTGTTATTGACCTCAATCGTTTTCTCCTCTTTGGCATTCCAACCTAGTGAGTTTAGCGCCTGTTTAAAAAACTCAGGACGAAAGATGGTGCCTAAGGTTAATCCACGGGATTGCAGATACTGGGGTTGGTTTAATGAATTCCTGAGGCTATATTTTTCTTTTAGTTCCTTTGACTGTATTTCGGCAAGGGTTTTATCATCCGTTTTAGTATCTTTCTTCTCATCGTTTTTCTTTGCATCCACAGATAATGGTGCAGGCGGCATCCCGTTAAAGTGATTATGTATAAACTTACTGACTTCCCGTGGATCATTGTTGTATTGCCATTTAAGAAGTTCAATCACATCTCCTTTTTTATCGGTGCCGTGGTTAATGAAAATAGCTTTAGAGCCAGGATTAGGATATACCGTTATTTTTTCTTCTTCCCTTTCGAATGTCTGGCTTCTGGCACTTCCCACTAATCCTTTTTTAGGATTATGCCGAAAACCTAATTCATTCAAAACCTTGTAAGGGTCCATATTATGGGCCGCTTCTTTCCAATCAATTGTATACATAAAATTCTGGTTGAAGGTGGATAATGTTTATGAGGGATGCTGTCAAATGAGCAAAGAAAGAACTATTAGCTTTTACTATGCAGCCTGTTTATGGCTGTTCAAGCAGTTTAGATTGTACTATAGCCTGTAGATGCGGAAATAAGTGAAGCCTTTCAAATGGATAAAATACTATCTGCAGGCATGTGAAAAGTCCAAGTTGTAAGGGAAAAATAGAATCAATAATTTTTAATGCTTTCTCAGATTGTTCCTTCGTCCAGAATTGGTTCTGTACCCATTTTTCTATCCCTAATGGCTGATACTTTATCACCTCCATCAATTCTTTAAAAAGCTTATTTTGTATAGAAACTGATAAGGTCAATGTATCCCAAAGTTCATTCTGTTTCTGTTCAAACACTGATGACTGAGCACTATCTACCACACGCTTGATGATGAAAAAGGGAGCAGCCTGTTTTGAGGCCTCTTGCTGATAAAGCGTAAGTGGAATAGGAGGGAGGTAATTTGCATAAGGCATAAGTTTTAGATGAATAAAATGAGAATCTGTTAACTGGGGATGAATGAGCAAAACCAAAGGTTGTGCTAGTCCTGCCGGCTGAATCTGAACCTTAACCGGTATGAGTGAAGAAAGGGAAAGTAGTGTACCGCTGTATATAAGCTCTGATATAGAAATACTTAATAGCTGAAGATTCTGTAAACTTTCGGGCTCAAATTGCATGAACAAACACTTTATTTCTTCATCCTGGGCAAGTATTTCAATCCCTTCTATGCTTTTATACTTCTCTAAAAAATCATTACCCTGTGTGGGCGTTGTGATACACATACCTTGATCATCTCCAATATAATTGGAACTGGTATCTTCATTTAAGAAGTCAATTTCTTCTTGTTGCAGCCCTGAAGAAGAATTTAGGTTTTCTGCCTTTTCAGGAAAAAAGGATTGAGTATTTTCTTCCATAGTTTTTTCTTATAAATATAGTCGTATTACGACTACTTTTACAAGAAATTTCTTTCAATATTAATTGGACGATACTAATTACATGATAAGAAAGCCAACTTTACAGATACTCCCAGATACTAATCATTGCTTTAACAGGCTACATTTGAAAAATAAAAGCATGTGTGTTGCAAGAGTAAACAGTAAAATCAAGCGGGAGATCCAAAAGCATTGGGGGAGTAGTAGCATAAAATAATACGCTAAGTATATCAGCTATGTAAACCTTTATGTGTATGCAATAAATACCTATAAATAGGTATTGTACGAGTCTAATATTGATATGATATTGTGGTACAAAAACGTATTAAATCAATTTCCTTAGCTTAATAAAAAATACATTAAATTAACAAACTGAATGCGTTAGTAAGGCAAGCCAATTTATCAGTGTAGCAATTACTAATGAAATTTTTTGCTCTTTAATATCTATGTATATTTCCAGTATCCACATTAAAAACTATCGCAGTTTTTCTTCTCATGAAATTTTATTTTCGCCTGGCTTAAATATCTTAATTGGACATAATAATGCAGGAAAGACAAATGTTTTAAAGGCTCTTCACCTTATATTTGAAAGAAAAAAAAGGAATCGCCCCTCTATAGAAGACTTTAATTCTCAATTCACCGACTTTTCATTTCCTCCAACAATTCAAATTTCAGTTACTATACAAGAGCATGAAGATGAGTCAGAAGATAAAAATGTAGTTTTTGACTGGCTCATCCAGGAAGAAAAGCCTTATATGGCAAGGTTAACGTATTTATTTGCTCTGCCTGTTAAACATTTAAATGATTACACAAGTGAAATCCAAACATATAAAAAACCAGATGGCACCTATCAAACCAATGAATGCTTCAAGCTCATCGAAAAGAAATATTTGCCTAAATATGTTGCCAATATTTATGGAGGAGATTTAAGCAAACAAGAAAAAGCAGATGAAGAGCTTCTAAGCAGATTTGATTTTCAATTTTTGGATGCTATTCGTGATCCTGAAAGTCATTTATATTATAAAAATGGTTCTATACTCAGAGAAGTTCTAAACTATTTTCTTGATTATGAACTTACCGAGGGTAAAGATTTTGAACAACTTGAGCCAAGTCAGAAAAGAGAGCTTTTTCAACGAGAAAAAGAGTTTAACCAAAAATCAAATTCTCTTTTACAGCATCTTATCGATCGAATTTCTAAAGATCAGATAAAAGCATATTCCCAAGCTACTGGTGCCCAAAAAGGAGGCGTACCTGATTTCGACGCCCATATGTCAGAATTAGAAATAATGTCTGCGCTGCGGTTAATTATTAAAAAACATGGCTTGAATTTGCCATTAACTAATAATGGATTAGGCTATAACAACCTTTTATACATATCTCTCATATTAGCAAAAATGCAAATGGAGCGTTCAAGCTTTATGGGCGATAATGCTAAAATATTTCCTATACTGGCTATTGAAGAGCCTGAAGCCCATTTACATCCCTCTATGCAGTATAAGTTTTTAAAATTTCTTAATCAGAACCTTCATGATCAAAAACAAGCAAGACAAGCATTCATTACTACCCATTCCACTCAAATAACAGCTGCGGTAGATTTAGATTCAATTATTTGCTTATATGAGGATTGTGAAAGAAATCAACGTGTGGCTTATCCTGCAAAAGCATTTCCTCTGACTCCAGAAGGAAAAGATTCAAAAATATTTGTAAAAAGATTCTTAGATGCCACTAAATCAAATATGCTTTTTGCAGACAAAGTTATACTAGTTGAAGGATTAGCGGAACAACTTCTATTACCTTGTTTTGCTGCCTATTTAGACAAAGAAGAAACGCTTATTGATGATCATGTTTCAATTGTAAGTGTTGATAGTCGTACCTTTAAACACTTCTTACAACTATTTGCTTTCGATGCTCGAACAAATCCCGTTGCCCTTTATCGAAAAGTAGTTTGTGTTACAGATGCTGATCCATTAAAAAGAAGAAAAGCACTACCAGGAAATGACAGAGCGTACTGGAAGAGTTGTTATCCCTGTGAACTTAACATAAATAATACACAATTTGACTATCAAGAGTTAGCTTCTCATGCTATAAGTTTAAAGGAGTTTGCTGATTTATTTTTAAATATTCATGTATGTACTCCCATAGCAGGAAAAGGTAAGACATTAGAATACGAACTAGCATATTATAATCCATCTTGCCAATTACTACTAACAGAAAGCCTACCAAGCAGAGGTAAAAACACAAGGGATGCTTTTGAAATATTAATGAGTGAATATAAGAAAGGAACATCTTCTATTAATGACTTATTAGCCCTGTCTGAGAATGAACCATTGAAAACAATAATACAAATGAGTAAATGGGATGAAGATCAAAAAAAAAGAGCTTTTATTGCATCATTATATCATCAGGTATTAGAAGATTCAAAAGGCGAACATGCATTCCTTTTGGAAAAACAATTAAGAGAAAATCTGAGCTTACAAGGAGCAAAAATATGCTTCATTATACCTCCTTATATTCAAGAAGCTATACAGTTTATAACTCAATAATATGATTGATATAAACTCACTTCCGAATGTATCTCAATTGCAATCAATAGAATCTCATTTTCGGGTATTCGCCGGGCCAGGCTCTGGTAAAACGAAATGGTTAATTGAGCATTTACATCGACTTTTAAAAGAGTCAAAGAGACTTGGTTTAACTAAAAAGATTGCATGTATTACATATACTAGTGTCGCAGCAGATGAAATCCAGTCTCGTCTAAAAGGTGATAAAAATAGGGTTGATGTCTCAACCATACACAGCTTTTTATACTTCAATGTTATTAAACCATTTGCCCACTTAATTGAAAAAGATAAAAATGGAGATCCATTATTTAATATAGCAGAGCTCAACGGTCATCAGGAGAATATTCCGCATAGTGACAAAATTCGAAGATGGCAAAAAACACTTGAAGAGTTAAATAATAAAAGTTATAATCATTTTAATTATCCTGATAATGCTCTTAAAATAAGAAAGACACTTGCGAAAATTGATTATTTTCTTAATGAAGGAAAAATTGAGGTAGGCTTTCGTAACGGTAATAAAGCTGGTGTTCCTCGAGAGAATGGAGTGCTTTGGGAATACAAAAAAAAATATTGGTCAGAAGGAATTTTGCATCATGAGGACGTATTATTTTTTACATGGTATATTTTAACAAAGTCACCACGTGTTGTTGAGTTCATTCGTAGTAAATATCCTTATTTGTTTATTGACGAATTTCAAGATACAACGTCCTTACAAACTTGGTTTGTCTACAAATTAGCACAGAAAGAAACCAAAGTAGGAGTTATTGGTGATGTTGCTCAATCAATTTACAAATTTGCAGGCGCAAAGCTGCCCGATTTTGAGAACTTTCTTCTACCGGGAATGAATAGTTATAAACTTGAATATAATTATCGATCTACACCTAATATTGTTCATTTTTTAAATAGACTTAGAACTGATATTAGACAAATTCCTTTCCAGACTACCTCACAGGAACCGGTTAGAATTTTGGTAGGAACAATACACGCAGCTATACAGTGGCTTGAGAAAAGTCAATATTTAGATACTGTTATTTTAACACAAAAGAATCGAGATGTTGAACTCATCAAACAAGCTCATTCAAGTACTGATATGAGTTTGTTGCATCAGTTTTATGCTGATGAGTCTGACCCAAAAAGGGCTCAATTAGTTCATCAGGTTTTGGCAGGATCTAATTACTATAAGAAGAAGAATCGAAAAGAGGCACTTAATTCAGTGATTAGGCCACTAAAGAAAAGTTGTTCTAAATTACCAAAACTTACTCTTAGAAGAGAAGCCATTATGATTCTTGGAAATTTAGAAAATGAAACAATTCAATCATTAACCCTTTTTGATTATTACAATAACATTTATCAATACTTTGATAAAAAGTATCAGATAAAAATAGGAGCAAAATTTAAAGGAGGTAAAGGTGAAAAATTTT
Organism: Rhodocytophaga aerolata; assembly: GCF_030503435.1. GTDB lineage: Bacteria > Bacteroidota > Bacteroidia > Cytophagales > 172606-1 > Rhodocytophaga > Rhodocytophaga aerolata. The sequence goes on along the minus strand of NZ_JAUKPO010000001.1, from coordinate 58,819 downwards.
ATCAAAAAAACACAGTTAGAACCTTGCAATCTTGTATTGCAGTAGATACAAGATCTGAAGAAAAAATCAGAACAATTCATAGCTCAAAGGGAACGGAGTTTACTAATGTCTTGGTGCATTTGTCTACCAACATACAATTTATGAATTATGTAATAGATTGCTCTACAAGATTATCTAATCCATCTGATGAAGCACGAATGTTTTATGTGGCTTTTAGTCGGGCAAAGCAACGCTTGTTTATAAATATTCCTATTGGAAGTGAACAACTCAAGCAAAATCTTCTACAGAACTGGCAACTTGAGTACATTGATCTCTCTACTGATTGTTAGATCATTTGGCAGTAAGCTGATTGGAGAAATAGTATACAAAGTTTTTCTAGTTGAGTAAAATTAAAACTAGTGAATTGAACTATTTCTTCCATTCATTTTGAAAAAATTAAATAATCAAAACAAATCTTTAGGAAAAATCTAGTTAGGTGATTTTTGAAATCCTTGTCGTAAATGTTCAGGTAATCGCTCCATTTCCCTCGTGAGCAACAGATCTACTTCACCTTTGATTCTTTCAAGATTATTGAAAATTATCTTTGTTTTAAAAGCTTCGATTGAAGTATTTTGTTCTGTTGGAATGTCTTTCTTTATTTTCTCAAAGTCGTACACTACCGGCATATCCGGTAAGGGGTTGCCACTAGGTCTCACTAGCAGTTTAGCATGAAACATCTTGGTTGTAATTTGGGCACCAGTATCATCGGCTACTGAACCTACCATCCATCCCTGGCTTAAAGCCGAAATTTTGCTTGCCGGAATTACCTCCTGTAACTGAGTGCTCCTGTTGATGGTCGTATCATTTCTGCTTTGGGTAATGGATTCTTTCATCTGGTTGGTCTTGCCAAAACGTTTGCTGAGTCCCTCTGCACTATTTCCAGTCACCTGACCTGCAAACAGATTTCCGATGATCCCCTCTATTACTTTGGCTTCCTTAGTGCCATAATCCCTTTCCAACTGGCTAAAATCCTGAATTCCTAAAAAAGTAGCTACCTTATTGGATCTGGCTGTGGCTATGAGCTGATCTAATCCTTTAAAGTAAAGTGTGGGCAACTCATCGATAAATAAAGCACTCTTGAGCTTATTCTTCTTATTGATTAAGGTAATTAACCTGGCATTATATAAAGAAAGCGCCGCTCCATAGATGCCCTGCCGCTGAGGATTATTTCCGATGCACACAATCTTGGGATGCGTTGGATCATTTATATCTAAGGTGAAATCATTTCCCGACATCACCCAGTAGAGGGTAGGGGATACCAGCCGGGCCATTCCATTGCGGGCAGAAGCAATCTGTCCTTCCAGTTGCTCCATAGCCCCATTGCGGAAAGCATCTGCAAACATGCGGGCATAGTTCTCAATTTCCGGATAATTCAGCAGCACAGGAAAAATCTTATCATATTCCCTGTTGGCAAATTCAATCACATGAGGGAATGTGCAAACAGTGGGAGGGGGTAGAGGTTTCGCAGTTCCGTTAGTTGAATTCCACATCCCAATTGCTTGCTCATATTCCAGCTTCTGCCTTTCATCGATCCGCTTCAATACCCAGATTACAGCTGTTACAAAATTGATAGCTGAGTCCACAAAGAAATCACCCTGTTTTTGTATCCAGGTGCGGTTGAGATTAAACATAATCGTTTGAGCAGATTCATAGGCATCTATTATATCGGTCATCAGCTCAGGCAGCAAAGGATTACAGCGGTGACTGCGTTCTACATCATCAAAGTTGATGACATAAAACTTCGGCGGAACCTGATACTGTCCTTTGTTTTGAAGCAAGGCTTGCAGCGCTACCTTAGATAAATCCGGAAATTTAATGTCGTACACCATTGCCGTATAGCCCTTAGCTATGCACTGCTCAATAGCTGGAACTAAAACGGAAAATGTTTTTCCTGATCCCGGAATACCTAATACCATCACACCTCGAAAAGGATTTACAATATTGAGCCATCCATTCCTGAGTTTTCCTTTCAGCTGGTAGCATGTGGGAATGTTTACCGAGTTTTCAGTTTTGAGCAATCGCTCTTCCTGAGGGAAACTTTCATTGTCTTCATTGAATAAATCATTTTGCAGACTATGGCTAAAAATTCTGTTGTAATGCGTGGCTCCTTTGGCTACTATAATTTGCCCTATAAAATGAACCATAATATAACCTATGACGAAGATAGAGTTTTTGAATAATGAAGGCACAAACCAAAGCGCACAAGCGGTGGAAGTCATAAGCAGTAATCCTATTATCAAGGTGTTTCTTACTTGCTCTGCAGTGATGCTCGTACTCTTGACTCCTCTGGTGCCTAGTCCATAGAAAGTAGTACCTACTAGTATTATTACTGAGATATACCATGGATTAATTAGCCAGGATACTTTTTCAAGGAGGAAAAGATAGGTGTTTTTTAGCGGCTCAAATAGCTCAAAAGGAATGTAATAAGTTATATGAATAAAAATCAATACGAAATAATGTAGTAAAGTAACCAACACGGATGCTAGTAAATACCAATACTGCTGAAGGGTTAAGGATTCTCTTTCCTGATTAGAGAGCATGATATATAAAGTTTAGAGGATAATAATAGTAGTCGAATATAAGCTACTTTATGCTAACTTTCAAAGTTATATTCCCTGATTTTTCTTGAAAGCCAGTAGTGACAGAAGGAAGTGAATTGATCAAAAACAAAACAAGAGATTGTGTGATCTTTGGCTAAAAGAGTAATTTATTGGTATAAAGAGGATTAAGGGTGATTTTAGAACTGATGAAAATTTTTTCTCTCTAAAAGATTGGATTTTATGATAAAAAAGTAGTTGATTTACGACTACTTTTAAGATTCGCTATTAACTTTCATTTCAAGAGAGCACATAGTATCTCAATTATATAAACCGTTAAAAATATCTCACTATGTCAGACCAGCTAGAAGCAAAACTGAATCAACTGATCGAGTTGCAGGCAGAAACCCTAAAGACACAGAAAGCAAGTTTACTTACTCACATAGAATTTGCTAAGCGTACAGGACTGGAACCGCATGTCATTGTTCAAAAATGTTTAAAGATGCAATTAGCCCACAGGAAGGAGGGAAGGGTACTGCTGATTCCTTATACAGAACTAGAACGATGGCTGAAAGAAGCCGAAGAACAACGGTTAGAAGATGAAAAATTTAAAACACGCCGAAACCGCTTGATGCTACAGGCGAAAGAGAGTGATGCTAGAGTAGAGGCATAAATGTAGCAAGTCAAACAATAAAAAATGCCAGCAATTCCCCAATCACTGGCATTTGATTTTTGCAAGATATCAAAAAGCAATGTGGCAACATTGTTTGTAAATGACTAAACCTAAGATTCGAAAGATGTGATTCTTAGATCATACTGGATTTTTTATATCCAAAGGCAGCCTTTTGACTAATTGGATATGAAAGAAACAGCCGTTTACAAGCCATTTTGATATAGACAAATGTAATTGTTTGATAATAAATATTCAAGAGAAAAATGAGTTTTCTACAATTTTCTTCAGATCACTATTATATGTTAAACCACAATAAACTTTAAACAAATGGCCAAAAAACAATTAATTCCCCTACAAACGCAAATAAAAAAAATTGACTTATGGCAATCACAGAAAGCCGCTTTCCTTAAAATTAAAACCTATAATAAAGGCAAAAGCTATGGAGAAACCGTCACGACTTCTCAAATCACAACTATCAACAAAATACTGGAGGATTATATATCCAAGTTCAGACATCATAGCGCTTCCAAAGCAAAGCTCTATATCACCATGGGCAATCTGGCAGAGCTTGCCGGATGCTGTGTGAAAACTGCCTATAATCACCTGTTGCGCCTGATGCAAGCGGGCTTAGTAAAAAAGAAACTAACCGCCCATTGTTTCGATGGTAAAACCCTTACCCCTTGTATAGAAATTGAAATAGGTAGGGACATTGTAAAATTCACTGAATTTACCTCTACCCCCTATGTGAATAACCCGGTGGATAGAGGCAAAAAGACAAAGTTTATCGCACCTCCTATAAGTTCTGCAAATATGGCCTTTTATAAAGCAGGAGGGCATATTACTTAATAGTCTTACTTTTTGTCTATGGTAAAAGTTACCGACACTTTCTTTTAAGAGAGTTTTAAACGAAAGTTTAAAATGAAAGAGCTGTGGATTATGTGGATAACTTTTTAAAGTATAAAATAAATCAAAGGGAAAAAGAAAAATATAACCAAGCAGCTTTTGCAGAATAAAGAACAAATCTGAAAAATATAAAAGAAAGTTACGAAGCCGGGGCAGTTGTCAGGAGTATGATCTCAACATAATATCCCTTGCTAATGCCTTGCCATAAATACAAGATTCCAGTTACACCCTTTTGTACGGCTGGATTTTAAATTAATCTACAACAGTATATAATTACTTAAGATGAAGAAAAAATTGCCACCTAAAGATATAACCGGTTCCAGATACAAAACAATTATTTATTTTTTTAACGATCCGGCCCAAACCACTACCAGAAAACAAGATTTCTATTCCAAATTCATTGGGCAAAAGGAACCAGTGAATGGATTTGAGTACTGGCGCAACAGGATTTATTGGTACATTGAACATTCAGAGTTCGGGATCAAGTGGGCAGCTATCTATGATAATAAAAATGTAAATCGAGAAAAAGAACCTATTCTCACTATTTTAGGTAATGGTGTTGAAACAGCCAACAAGGTACTTATCGCTACTTGAGTTCAAGAATGGTAGGACTAAGATAGTAACTCCAAGCTGATATATCTGAAGAAAACAGGGGCAGAAAATAACCATGCTTCCTTTAATTACAAAAAGAAAAGTAATTTGTTTGAATTTTCGCTAAGCTTAAGGCAGTTAAATAAATTTCCCTTTTTCTTTACTCATAAATTTTCTGACTTCTTAGTAGGCTACATTGATTATCAGTTGTCGAGTTTTTTATTGTATGGTTTTGTATCATAAAATCAGTCTCAAAAACAATAAAAGCCTAGACAATGTTGAGATGGCAATATAAGACACATTTTATAGCACTTTATAGATAAATTTACCCCTCTTTGTTATACCCAAAATATGGTGGTTTAATAAGATAATGTGCATGTTGTCCCATCCTAAAAAGTATGGTTAAAATTTAATATCAGCAAGTAAAATTATTGCATCAGTAAGACACCTTTTGTGGAGCAGTCCTAGTTTCTAAATGTCCACTTCTGAGCATAATATAGTAAGACTACCCCCTACGGCTTTCCTTCAAGTCCTTACCTAAGCTGCTTAATGTGAAACCCGAGCTTAGAATATAAATTTAATTTAGACCAAATATACCTATAAGTAGGTATTTACTTTCTCCATATATTTTCCTTCCTTGTCACTACTTAAAAGCAATTTTAAAAGGTTTTAGTAGTCAAGTAGACAATCGAAGAATCATAATTGTGTAGCTCATCCACCCTAAATTTCTACTTTAGGCCTGTCATGTTTTTGGGAGGAGCTCACAACAATAGTTTTTATACTTTTATGCAGTTCTAATTCTGGGAAGTTGACATAGACTTCTCCTAAACAATATATTTCTAAATAATAAACCTTTCCGATATGAGATTCTTTATCACGGCTATTTTTTTCTTTGTTTTCACCTTTCAATTGTCAGCACAAAAAGATTGGACCATTATGGTCTATGTCGCAGCAGACAATAATCTAGATCCTTACGCCGAACTCGATCTTATTGAAATGCTGAAACCAAAACTTCCTGACAATATCAATCTCTTGGTGCAGCTAGACAAATCCAATAACACAGACTGGGCCGACTGGATAACATGCCGGAGGTTTGAAATCGAAAATGGTTTAAAGTATAAAACAGAATATCTTGAGGACATCGGGGAAATAAATACTGGCGACCCGAAAGAGCTTACAAAATTCATAGACTGGTCGGTAGCTAAGTTTCCTGCAAAGAAATATGGCCTGATCATCTGGAACCATGGGGATGGCTGGCGCAAACAGAATTTTGTTGAGGAAAAAAGGCCCGACCCTATTTTTAAGGCAATTGCATCCGACGATAATGGCGGTGATAAATTATATATGCATGAGGTATCGGAAGCGTTGAAAAAATGTAAAAGCAACTTTAAACAAAATAAACTGGAATTTATTGGTTTTGATGCCTGCCTCATGTCGATGCTCGAGGTCTGGTATGAGGTAAAAGATTTCGCTAAGTATGGTGTTGGTTCCGAGGATCTTGAGCCCGGCCTAGGATGGCCTTACGATAAACTGGTCGAATCTTTGTCAAAACCGGAATTTAACGACACAAAAAAACTCGTTCAGTCACTGGTAAAAAATTACGGTAATTACTATATCGACAATTCCGATAAATTTCAATATACACAAAGTTCTATTGATCTCTCTCAGGTTTCAAAATTTGCCACAGATCTTTCTGCATTAAGTATCTGTTTATTGAAATATCCGGAAATAATTAAAGTAGCAAGACAAAACTGTAACACTCCTTATGGCTACCAGAAAGAAGATGCATGGCCAAATGGAATCGATTTAAAGAAATTTCTCCTTGAATATAAAACCAACAGCAACGATGAACAATTGAACACATCTATTGCTGAATTGTTGAAACTATTTGACAAACTAGTGCTGAATAATGTCAGCGACAAAGTGAACAAGGATAAACGTGGCAGTTATGGTCTAGCTATCTATTTTCCTGAATCAGTTCAAATATTCAAACTGGACCCTGACGGCTCTGCTTATTCAAAGAACAACACAGATAATCCTGTCGCCTTTGTCAAAAATGAAAAATGGGTTGACTTCCTAAATGCATATTATAAATCCAGCGGCAAAGACCGTGTCGGCCAACAACTTACTTCTCCACTCAATCCAGAACCTTCTGATGCTGAAATAGCATTATATAAAAAGATACAATCTGCATATTCAGGTAAACATTCTGCCCAAAGCGAAAAATTATCTACTCTATTGCTTGATTTTAAGGAATCATTTCACCAAGACACTTTAAATTTTGTAAAATCTCTATCCAATGTTTTATTGCCCTTCTTCGAAACCCAAGAATATGGCCTGGTTGACACCTATGAGTTGCAGCCGATGATAAATGCGCTTGAAAGCAGTTTAAATACTTCTTATCTCCGCAAGTTTACTGGCTACCTAATGGGTATGTATTTGTGGGTAGATGAGCAAAACAGCAATGGTGAACTGAATCCACCTGCTTATGGTATATTGAGCGTTATAGGGGAACTCACCTGGCCACTTGAAAAGGATCCAATTAATCATATGCTTCTGAACATGATGCTAGCCGATAATTATGCAAGATTGCAAAGATTTTGGCTCGGTGACAATCGCCAGGTGCGCACTGCACTTAACTCAGAAATTACGGAAGCAGATGACAAGGAGGATTACGACAGAGACAGGTGTTATTTAAGAGCTAAGCACTATTACGACCGCAGCCTGGATTTTATAAATTCTCTTTCACCTGGAGATGCACGCGTTCCGGCCTTAAAATTCTTTACATATTATGGACTTACGAAGCTATCTTCTAATTATTTCTTTCTTCATGACAGCACTTTGTATTATATAAAACAGCTTGAATCTGTTATTCCTGATTTCTTGAAGATAGAACCTGTACAAAATAGTGAGTACCTGTCCATATACCAGATGAAAATTAATGCATTATATGCTGATAAAAATTACATAGCTATTCAAAATATTGCCTCGGAATATTATAAATACATTGAGATCGAAAAACCTTCTGATAAAATATTATTAAGTAATGGAGTAATGGATTTGGAAGAGGCAGGGTCCGCCTCCGAACTTTTCCCGAATGCCAGGTTGATTGCCTCCCCTGCACTGGAAAATAATGATGTAAAAGCATTAAATCGAATTGTTTCTGTTCTATTTAAACAAAGAAAAACGGTTAATCCTTATGCCTTCATTGAGGCTTTCGAGCATAAAAGATGGATCGAAAGTCCCCTGAATAGCCAAGTCGTAGGCATGCCGCAGGAATCGAAAATACTCAGGTTGGTAAGCGATCTTTCGGCAATTACCAAGTTTGAATATGACCGGGTACAGAGCCGCGAAATATTGCCATTTGAAATTGATACAAACAAAGTTGCCAACAAAAATTATGTCTATTTTCATTTTTCCTATGCCGACCGCGCCATGTATGTATTGATGAAAAGTGATAGCAAATACAGCGTAGACACCATAGCATATTCCGAAGCCTTTGATTTTAATTATCAGCGCGAACGTAGCATGGAGAAGCAATACGAGCTTGCTCGGGAAACCAGGATATATAATGTGATAGATAATTTTTTTGTGTCTGCTAAATCCAAAGAAATAATCGTCATTCCAGATCATTTTTTATTTCAAATACCGCTTGATGGCATGTCTGACGGACGCGGAAATTACCTCGTTGATAAATATGCATTCACTTATACGTTCAATTTACGAAAAGCTACTTATCACCCATTTTCAATGATTAATAAACGTATGCTCTGCATTTCTTCTCCAAAATCCTTTACTACCATATTTCCCTATTTACAAAATGGATTAGGAGAAAGCGAGGCTATCAAAGAAAATCTCGATAACCAATTAAAACTCGACATTATCTCAGGGGAAAGCGCCACTGATATCTCTATAAATAACAAAATCAAAAATTACGATATCCTCCATTTTGCGACACATTCATATTTCACCGCTCAGCGCCCATTTGCATCCGGAATTGTTTTAAGTAAAACTACTGAGCCCATTGATTCCGGAGGTTCTTTTGGCTCAGCCCAATCCACTAGTAACACTTCATTAGATAATTCTAAAAGTTCAGCCTCTTCATCTTATTCTGATGGTATTATTACAGCATATGAATTACTCAATGCATTAAAAGGCTCTGATCCCATTTCACTCGTCACTTTGAGCAGCTGCGAAAGCGCCAATGGCACCTTAGTAAGCAACGGCTCGCTTGGCTTAACTTATACACTTTTACAATGTAACGTCTCCAATGTTATTAGTTCAGTTTTAAAAGTAAATGATGCTGTGGGTAAATCCTTCATGACAAAATTCTATAACCAGCTCAGCATCGGAAAAGATCTTGTTTCCAGCCTTCACGAATCCAAACTCTCCATAAAAAAACAATATCCTTCACGCTTATTTTGGAACACGTTCAACCTCTATGTTCCATGAAAATAAAATTAAAAAATCTATTACAATCAGTTACTTGTTATCTGCATTTCCACAAATTGTAAAAGAGGTTGATTCTTAGTTATTCCTTTAATAATCAAACAACTTAACTTATGAGCAAATTTATTCTAGTATTAATTATTACTCTACTTTCTAAAACATTAGTGTTTTCGCAAACTGCAGGCGATGTGCTGGAAAGGGGTATAAAACTAAAAAATGAAGAAGAAATTATTATACGGTTTGTGAATGACAAATTTGCGTATGACAGAGGTAGTGAGAAGATTCGCTTCATTGACTTGGCAGATTCTATTTTTCTAGCACCTGGATCTGCAGTAAAGATCTATTTGCATCCATTAAACCCTCTCAAATATGCTCACACTACTAGTAACAAAGTAATTATCGATCAAATAGATGAGCAGGCAGGGAAGGCTCTGGGATCAATTTTTGACCTACTAGAAATAGTGATGCCTACTACTAACCCCGCCGATGCAGCTGCTGGAGCAGCCCCTGATTGTGATGACCAGATAAACACTTTAAAGGCGGCTATAAAGGCATTACAAGACTCATTAGCGATAACTAAAAAAGAAGAAATAAACGGACTATTTGCGCAACTTGAAAGCCTTTCCTTCGATCAAGAAAGTGCTACGATTTCGTCTTTACAAACCATAGAAAAGAGCATTGAGCCTATTAAAAGCCATTTTACTAAAATTGATGCGTCTATTGTTAAACTAAAACAAGACATAAATAAATTATCTTGTCAAGAATACGATATGTTTATTACTAAGTATGTTTATAATAGTTTGGCTAAAGAGATGACCGAGTTGAAGAATCAACTCTACAAAAGAGTAACTAATTTAGAAAAGACGTATAAGTTGGTGAAAGAGGTACAGGAGCAAGCTAGTGGCGAATCGGGAAAGCCAAAGTGGACTATTGCTTTGCCTGAAGTACCTTCTACAGTTGGCAAAGTATCAGTTTATACAATTACGATCAATGAATCAGGATATCACCTCGAAAACGGTGAAATTGTAGAATCTTTGATAAAGGAAAAGGCAAAGCGTAATTTACGCATCAGAAGATTTGGTCGTTTTATTCCTGAGGTTTCTGCAGGAACTGCTTTCACTTTTCTGAAGTTCCCTAAATACGGCACAGAAACTGATTCTTTAGGTGTGCTGCGCGTGGCTAGTGCAGGAGAAGAGATTTTCCGGAGGATTAATTTTACAACTATGATTAATCTTAACTACTTCATCAATAATTCATCTGTGCATCCCTTTTGGCAAATTGGAATAGGTGTGAATTCAGATTTCCCCACATTTTTTACCGGCGTAGGCCTTAGGCTAAATTTTCCACCTTTAAGAAGATTGGCTGTAGCAGCTGGCTATGCTTCTACTTTTATCCAAACCTTAAAAACCCTGGAAGTAGGACATGAGGTTTCAGGCACTGCAGAACTAGAAAAAGATCTTTCCTATGAATTCCAATTCCCTCTTAGACCGTATGTAGGGGTTCAGTTTAATTTTTAAACCACAATAAATTTAACCTAGGCCAGAAATGTAATATTACATTTCTGGCCTAGGTTAAATTTATAATAGTGTAGCTACCTATTAGGTGCGATCTGTATGTACATATCTTCTGTTAATTCTTGGTCCAACAATGGAGTATATTCCGCTTCTGCTTCCTCTAATATGCCCGCTAGATCACCAAGTTCACCAATAGCAGCACCATCGAATTGCATTATTGTACATTCGTTGGGAGCTGCTAATAACTGTGAAAGGAATCCGCTGCCGTTAACGTCAACTTGGACCTGATTCTGGTCAACTGTATTGTTCTTATTCCAGTCTATAGCCCCTCCTATAGGTGCTGTTTCAATCCTTCCACTTGGTGTACGGTATCTAGTAAAATATCCTTGCATAAGTGGCTCATTTCCTATTCCAGCTTGTTCTACAAGCGTATTTTCTACAAGAGAAAGAGTTGTAAAAGGTTGATACGTATATATAAACGCTCCTCTAAACGGCACACCATCCATCTGAAATAAATAATTCATAACGCTCAAATGATTGGGTTTATAACCCTCATCATCGCTACCTCCATGTTTTAGACCTAGATTATGGCCTAACTCATGTATAAAGGTGCCTATCTTTTGCTCGTTTGTGCCTCCTTTATCATTATTCCAACGACCAAGAGTTACTATAAAATCCGAGTGTGGAATACCCATTGATCTTCCACTGGATTGTCCACCACTATAACTGTTTGCCCATATCATATAATGAAAAAATGGGGCACGATTTGGATCAAAATGTCTTGCTTTTAAAGCAAAGAATTCTTGGGCGTACGGAGAAAGGTTTTCATCATATTCAACTTCATTGCCAGCTACCAAATGAATATTAATTCCAGATAATCCATCTGGATTATTAACTGGTAAGCTAGCAAAAGCGCGTTCGATTCCTAATAAAACTGTAGGATTAGGTCCTAAGCTGTTGGTGGCATCAGCCCTACTCATATAATCCATTTCAACGAATATATCCTTATGTAAAGGGGAAGCTCCCAATGCACGTAAATCAACTCCATTAGTGGGATGTATTTCCCATCCATCCCATAATCCATCACCATCAGTATCAAGGTTATTAGGATCGGTTCTCAATGTTTGCTCTTCCGAAGCTGTAAGGCCGTCACCATCTGCATCATCAGTAAGTCCTGCAGTAGGGTTAGTGGCAATAGTGGTTGCATTTTCGTTTCCAGTAGTGGTGAACACTTTCTTCTTTATTGTTCTGGGAACAGCGAAAGTTTTCTTGTTTTGGGCTTCTTTTATCGCCTTATACTCCTCTTCAGTCAACTCTCTTACTTGGTCTCGCTGTTGCTCTATAACAACCTGTGCTTTTGAATTCGGGTAAAGAAGCAAGAATAAACTAGAAACCACCAATAGCATTCTGAATACCGTTGGCAAAGTGATATCTATAAACATGTTTAGAGAGTTATTTTGAATAATAAGCATTAAACACTAACTTATCAATACCTACTTTTAGGTATTTTAAGAGCCTCTCCTAAAAATTCAGGAGAAGATGATAATATGCATAAGTACTTAAATGCGAAAAAGCCTCCGCAGCAGGGATTTTTCTTCTCATCTCGATGCTGTGACAATAAATGTTGGTTCAGAAAGTGTGAACATTAAGCTGGAAAGTATGGCTTTTAGCCCCTAGTGCTTCTGCAGTAATTCCTTAACTTTTTGTGTTTCCTGTGAAGAAGATAGAGATATCCACTAAAACATCATTACTATTTATAAGCAAAAAGATAATGTTAAATAATGAACCCCGAGAGAAACTGGCCCAAATAAAGCTGTAGCTTTTCGTGGTACAGCTATAGTTAATAAAAATAGGGTTAATGCCTATATAAGACATTGTGATTTGAATTACACTTTATTTGGGACACTATAGGGGCACAAGTTCTAATTTAAGTAATAAAAAAGTTAGTTAGAAAGACATACTCAAAGCATACTTATTTTATCCTATTTTAAAGCTAGTGTCGGAACTGTAGTGTACCCCGAAAATCGGACAGATTTCTATGGATTAAACAACAGAGTAAGTATAATTTTTTTCATATTTTCGGTTTTGTTTTACTACAGCGAATATTCGGGTAATAAGCTTATTACGGACTGCATTTACAACAGCCATTTTGTTTTTGCCTTCAGCTACTTTTCTTAAGAAATATTCCCGTAGTTCTCCCTTGGCCTTGATGGCAGACAAAGCAGCCAGATGTAACAATGTTTTTACTGATTTGTTGGCAAGCGGTGAGACCCGGTTCCTGCCCTTGATACTAGAACCGGAACGATAAGGAAAAGGAGCTACTCCGGCATAGCAAGCATATTTTTTAGCCGTAAAAGATGCTTTGAACTCATTGGTAGTAAGTAATATTTGCACAGCTGTTACTTTACCTACCCCCTCTACAGAAGTAACTAAATTAAAGAGGCGATTCAGTTCTTCGTCGGCGGCAATGAGTTGGGCAATCTGCTTTTCTATCTTCGCTAGATCTTGCTTGAGTGCCTTTAGTGAATTGCAACAGGCTTTTTGTAATGCTTTACTGCCCATACTGACAAACAAGCTGTGTTCTTGTAATGGCACAGAAAGTTGTTTAATTACGTTAAGTAAGCGAGAACGCATACTCGTTAATTGAGTTAGTTGCTGTATTACCTGACGAGGGGGTTGCCATAAACGGACCTGGGAGCAGTTGCGGTAAGCATACAAAGCGATGCGATAGGCATCTACTTTATCATTCTTTCCTCGTTGAATACCACCAGACTTTTTGATCTGTAAAGCATTTTCCAGCCATACATCTACTTGCTGATTGGTTAAATAATCCAGCAAATGAGTCGCATAAATACCGGTATGTTCCATACAAGCCAAAGTTTGTTCAATAGTAAAACCGGGCTGTTGCCTCACCCGTTTCATAAAAGATTTAATCGCCTTAAGGTCGTTTTCTATTTGCTCATGCAGAACTAACTGTCCTTGTTTTACTAAAACAATATCAAGTGTTAGTTTGGAAATGTCGATGCCGATAAAATAGTTGTACATAAATAAAGGTGTGTAAATTTTGATAATCAATAAGATAGTATTGAATCTTTACTCAAAACCATACTAATAGGCTTCAAACCTGTCATTTATTAGCAACCGTTCTTGCCTTAATTTCTATTTGAGTCTGATTCAAAATCCACCCAGGATTCAATCTGTCCGTAAATCCAAGATTTATGTAGTTAAATAAAGCGCCTGGTGTGGAATTCTTTGCCTCAAAGATGAGCATAATTCTGCTACTTGGGGCTTCACCCCAAACCCCGATCCTTTGGGTATTTCAGCTAAGCCACACAAAGCTCACTCGCAAACAATGCTTAACTGAAATACCCAAAGGGAAAAGCAGTATCTAGAGAGAATATTGATTTTATACAGTAAGACAAACCTAATGGATAGTTAAGATGGAAATTGATAACTTAACTATTTGAAAAATACAAGAAATGGAAAACAAACGCAAGCGCTACTCAGCCGATTTTAAATTCAAGGTAGCTTTAGGGGCTGTCAAAGAAAGGCAAACAATGAGTGAGCTGACAGCAAAGTTTGGGGTACATTCCACCCAAATAGGTCTGTGGAAAAAGCAACTCTTGCAAGAGGGTATGGAAGTTTTCAAAGAAGAAACCAAAGGGAAAAAAGAAAATCAGCAGCCATTGCTAGACCGACTTTACCAGCAGATTGGCCAGTTACAGGTAGAACTGGACTGGCTAAAAAAAACGGGTATGGGATAGTCTACAAAAGCGCTTATTGATTGAACCAGCTAACAAACAAATCAGCATAGGCAGGCAATGTGAGTTACTGGGACTGAGTCATTCTACTTACTATTATGAACTATGCCCTGAAAGTCAAGAAAATTTAGATTTGATGCGTTTGTTGGACAAACAGTATATGGATACACCTTACTATGGCATTCGGCGGATGCAGTGGTTTCTAGGGCAAAAAGGTCATGTGGAAAATCACAAAAAAGTAGCCAGATTGCTCCGATTGATGGGTTTAGAAGCAGTTTATCCTAAGCCTAACTTAAGTAAAGCTAATCCGGCACATAAAATATATCCTTACCTGCTGAGGAGTGTAAAGATTGAGCAAGTCAATCAGGTTTGGAGCACAGACATAACTTATATACCTATGGCAAAAGGATTTATGTATTTTATAGCAGTCATGGACTAGTATTCCCGGTTTGTGTTGTCTTGGCAACTGAGCAACTCTTTGGAAATGGATTTCTGTTTAGACGCCTTAGAGACATCGTTTCAATATGGACAACCACAGATTTTCAATTCTGACCAGGGATTACAGTTTACAGCTATAGCTTTTACTGAAAAATTATCCGATAAAGGTATTCGTATTTCTATGGATGGCAGAGGTAGGGCTTTGGATAATGTTTTTATTGAACGATTATGGCGAAATGTCAAATATGAATATGTATATTTATATGCGCCTAGTAGTGGAAAAGAACTCTGGACAGGCATTGATCAATACTTTACCCGTTACAATTATCAGCGACCACATCAGTCGTTAGGGTACCTTACTCCCGCTCAGGTATATTTTCAGAGCAATACAGGAAAAGTACAATAAAGTGAGAAACCTTCCCATCTTATTTCTCACTTCCATCTGTCCAACTCATGGGGTACACCTCACTGGCTATTCTTACCAAAACTCATCAAAGACGTGCCTGTAGTATCTTTCTCTACGGCTTGGATCAATTTAACAAAGCTCTCAAGCATGATGATCAGTTAGTTCTACATTATATTAGTCTTTTGACATGTACTTAGAGTAAACATTATCTTATAATAACTCTTACACTCATGAAAGTGCTTTTCACTGAATTATGAATTATCATTATTGTTTAAACGATGTCACAATCATGATTATGTTCCTGCCTTAAATTTCACTTGTTTATGCCTAAATACCCAGAATTCAAAGGCGCTACTGGCTTTTTTTCTCTACAACTGCCAGGCGCTTCCATTCTTCCAACGATGATTTGCTAAGAGGATGAATGGCTTTTAGATGACATAAATGTTCAAGTTGGGGGCGATAGGGATGCCACCAGGAACCGGAATAGTTGACTTCAACAAACTCAATCCCTATTAATAAACAGCAATAAGAAATATAACCGTCCTCTACAAAATAAGCATGTCGGCCTTGCATAAACTCCATTTCCTTGAGCATAATGAGGGCACCTTTGCTTAGGCCGTATATTCCACCCTGCATGTGGGGGATCCAATCCCCTAGTGGATAGCTATATCCATACGATTCAGCCAGCGACCAAAACCCCATTACATCTTGGGTAGGACGATATTCAGGCGTACCAGCTAGGGCAGTCTTCCCAGTTAATATATGAGCAAATTCTTGATAGAAATCCGGCTCGAGGATGTAAGCATCTGTATCCATCTTAATCACAAAATCATAGTGTTCTCCTAATGCAATCAGGCCATCCCATATAAACCGGTTAAAACCCTGTAGGTCATGATAATCATCAGTCCACTCTCCATGCGGTGCTCTTTCGTAGTGGTGATAAAACCACCCGTTTTCCTTACAAAGTTCCTTTACCCGTCCTTGTTCATCGGGATTGAAATTATCATCATAAACATGAAGGTCAATCTCCCGGGTAAGCTCTGGCCGGCCGGCATAATTCTCAATTAGTAATTCGGTATCCTGAAAGGTTGGCAGGAAAACGCATCCCCGTGAACCAGGTAAAGGCCCTTCCCATGATGGCAGCATCTGCCACAGGCTGCCGCCCACTAACTTAAATTTATGAGGTAAGACTTCCTCCAATGCCGTCCGGACCCCTTCCTTCCAGATATAATCATGGCCGAGAAGTACACCGTTTTTCCTTATCTTTGGTATCCAGGCTAGCAGATCGCGCCTTACTGCCTCATGCGAATGATCCGCATCTACAAAAACTAAATCGACCGAATTATCTTCAAAATAGCTAGCTGCATGGGCCGTATCTTCTCTAATGATCCGTACAGTATCCCGGTGGCCAAGCAATTCCAGGTTCCGTACAAAGACCTGATAAATATCCTTATGGTGTGCCTCTGCAAAGTATTCGTCATTCGGATCAAGGGGCCAAAGATCCACCGCCACCACCTCATTTTTGTTTGCCCAGCAGATGTCCAGGATTTCTGAAATTGACTTCCCTTTCCAAACTCCGAGTTCTACAATGATACCCCTTTTTACCCTTGAGGCCAGCCTTTTATAAACAGCAGCTTCTTCGGGGAAAAACCACCCTCCAAGGTCCGGTTGCTCCTGATGGCGTGACATTTGCAATTCCATAGTGGCAATATTTTCCCCTTCTCCACGTCGAGGTTGGGTATTGATGGCAACTCCAGCCGGCCCAATGTCCTTAAATGTCCAACCTTGCTGGCGGATGGCTTCGCAAAGGAAAACATCGTCATTGCGTTTGATTAGATTGCGATCGGGCCAATCCAGTTGCCTAATAGCATGGGTCCGCACCCACCAGTTACCTCCAGTGACAAAGAACCAACGGCCATCACCACATCCTTTTCCTTCAAAGTCAAACTCCCCCTTACCTCCTGGTGCCCATGATGGTGGTTTCATCCCCCCATACCAATATGCATTTTTGACAAAACCTACCACATCTGTTCCATAGCTAAAATCCCGCTCATGCCCAAAGAAAAATACATGCCCCCATAACACTTCATCTGCTAGCGCCGTATCAGCCCAATCCAAACGAAGACATAATGCTGAGGCTTCCTCTATGAAGGAGTCATCATCAAACCACCAAATATAGTCGGTATCGATTTCTTCAAACATACGCCGCATCATGGGACATTTATTGAGATTCGCATCACTAAAGTACAACCGGTCAATTTTTCCAAGTTCCTGCAGATTTTCCAGGTAAGTTCGGGTGGTATCGCCAACCGCATTGGCACCTACTATCAAGCGGTAAAGATGGCGGTCGCAAAAATGGAGAATGCTACCAATACTCTGGCCGGCTAATGCTGGATAATTCCCATAGGTCAACACACAGATAGTAACCCGGGGATGGATGAGGGAAGGCGTGGATTCAGACATTGCTTGTATTGATAAAAAATCTTTAAAATGAGTAAAGGTATCATGCAAAAACTATTCTGCTACTAAGGGCAATTCCTCACCTTTAAAAATAAGGTTTCCTTTCTTATCAAATTGCTTATAGTAATGGGGATTGCCATCAGCATCCATATATATTTCTACTGCAATTTTATCATTGGGGTGGAATAGGATTTTGGCGATAACCTCTTCTTCGGCATTGTATACCGAATACATAGTCCGGCGCCAGCGATTCTTTCCAGACTGCTCGAAAGCCACCCAAATTCCATTCCGTTTACTATTGACTAGTAATCCTTCTTCTTTCAGTGGTATATCCGGATTATCAAAATGGAAATAGGTTGCCATTCCCTGGAGTGTATCATGCTGATAATGCAGAATAGCCGAAAGTCTACCCTGGGTATCGAAGTTACGCCATTGTCCGTTCTTTATGCCGTTTTCATATACTTCTCCCATACGGATGGGTATACCATTCAAGTCATATTCCACATACTGAAACCCCTTATTGTCATTCACAGTATCACGTTGAGCGCTACACACAGTATATGAGAAATAAAATATGGCAATACAACTATAAAAAAGAAAATTTTTACTGTTAAACATTGCTGTAATTAGCCCCATTGTAATTGCCCCAGCATAAGAAACGAATTTACTGACTTGAATTGAGATAAGCAAAACGATCTATTGTGTAAGTGAGCTTGGTATAACAACGAAGAATTTTTCCCGATTAAAAAAGCAGGTAATAGTACAAAGAATAAAATTAATCAAAAATTTGTTTTTTTAGCCGATGATTACTAGCTTTTATCATTACTCTACTTGATAGTAAAAATAAAACAGGTAACCCATCGCAGCAAAAAAATACATCTTTACCAATTTTCAATCCCCAGGTGACATCGTCATGCTAACAGCCGCTATACGGGACTTGCACCTCAATTATCCGGGAAAATTCATTTCGGATGTCCGTACTTCCTGCTCTGAAATATGGGAAAATAACCCCTGGCTAACACCTTTGGAGATAGAGGATCCCGAAGTCACCATCCTACCCTGTTCCTATCCACTCATTCACCAAAGCAACGAGTTGCCTTATCACTTTATACACGGATTCATCAATTTTCTTAATCACGAATTAGGGTTACAAATTCAACCCACTGCCTTTAAAGGAGATATCCATCTTTCAGCCCTAGAGCAATCTTGGCTACCGCAGGTAGCCGAGATTACAGGAGAAGATAACCCATTCTGGATCATTGTTGCCGGAGGCAAGTTTGATTATACCGCTAAATGGTGGGCTCATGACCGCTACCAGGCAGTAGTAGAGCATTTTCGTGATAAAATACAATTTGTACAGGTAGGGCAGTTAGACCACTATCATCCTTTGTTAGATCATGTCATTGATTTGCGTGGAAAGACCGATCTTCGCCAGTTGGTCCGGCTGGTTTACCATGCAGCCGGGGTAATAACTCCTATTAGTTTGATCATGCACTTAGCAGCGGCGGTACCTTCAAAACCGGGCCTACCTCCTTTAAAACCTTGTGTAGTCATTGCTGGAGGCCGCGAGAGCACACAGTGGGAGGCCTATCCTAACCATCAGTTCATCCATACGATAGGGGCTTTGCCCTGTTGTGCATACGGAGGATGCTGGAAATCCAGGGTATTGCCATTGAGGGATGGTGACGAGAAAGACCAACCGGAAAATCTATGTGTAGACCCTGTGGGATTCCTGCCGCATTGCATGGATATGATATCAGCTGAAGAAGTGATCCGGCGAGTTGAGTTATTTTATCAAGGGGGAATACTTAGCATGTAAATAATAATTAGGAATTCCCTTGGATTTCAAGTAAATAATGCTTAACTCGTTTGGGCAAGCCCTAGCATAATTATCTGACTTTTAAAGCTCTCAAATTATTCTTTCAGTTATACTCCGGAAGAATTATTTCTACATAAACTCTTCATTAAAATACAGGATAAGCCAAAGCTTACTCTAAATATTTTGTCCGAATAAAAGCAGAATATTGTTCATTAATAAACCAGATATCTTTAAAGAAATTATTCTCCAACATTACGGCTTGCCTTATGACTGGAACAAAAAAGGTAATGCTACTTGAACAGGAGCGCTTAGTTCGACTGCATGGCATGGTTGAACCCCAGCTTATAAAATATCCTGGTGTAGATCACGTTGGCGTTGGGGTGAAAGAAGTGAAGGGTGACCTCACACATGAGCTATGCTTCCGGGTATATGTAAAGAAGAAAAGATCGCTGGGAGAACTAGCACCTGCCGACACCATACCCCAGAAGGTAATGGGTATAAAAACCGATGTCTTGGAAAAAGGGGAAACCTACAAGGTTGCTGATTTCACCACATACCGGCCGTTGCGCGGAGGGGTCATGATCCGCAACCAACGGTACCAGAATGAGGGCGAAACCATCCGGGGTACCGGCACCCTGGGATTGATTGTTACCCACACCGCTTCCGGAGAATTGAAAGGCCTCACCTGCCATCATGTAGTTGATGATGGAGTGCACGACCCTGGAGACCCCAATGCCGTCGGCATAGAAATCGGACAACCCCGGTATATCAAATGTTGCTGCTGTTGTACATTTAATGAATTCGGAGAGGTCCACTCAGCCCGGAAAGATGCCACTGTAGATTGTGCCCTTGTAACCCTGGAGGCCGATTTCCGCACCGCCATCACCAACGATGGTCTCACCAATCGCATCGAAGGGATCGGTGATATCACTGGTGTGGCGCAGGCTGTTTGCTGCGAACGGGTGCGAAAGCGGGGGGCAGCCACCCAACTTACCGAAGGCACGGTGGTAGATGTGCTTTAC
Organism: Rhodocytophaga aerolata; assembly: GCF_030503435.1. Classification (GTDB taxonomy): domain Bacteria; phylum Bacteroidota; class Bacteroidia; order Cytophagales; family 172606-1; genus Rhodocytophaga; species Rhodocytophaga aerolata. Next base: position 38,207 of record NZ_JAUKPO010000001.1, on the reverse strand, counting down.
GATGGCAGCCAGCTCCTGATTCGAAGCGATACTCCGGGTAGGTCATTTGCCGATTTCGGTGATTCTGGGGCAGTGCTGGTCAACGATGCCATGCAAGTAGTAGGTCTGCTTTGGGCTGCCATCCGAAGCGATCAGGACTATTTGGGAGTTCTTGATAACCCGGCGACCCCAGATAGAGAGACACCTAGTAAGGTGCAGCTTACCCGCACCCATGGCGTGGCTAGCCACATCGGCCCTGTCATGAGTGCCTTAGGCATTACCATCGCCGGCTCCGGTGCTGGAGGCCTGGCCATCCCTTCATCCTCCTGTTCTTCGTCTTGTCCTTCTTCGCTGAGTTCTTCGTCCAGGAGTTCATCTTCCTCAAGTAGCCGTTCATTGAGCTCTTCTTCGTCCAGCAGTTCGATCTCGGCTAATTCTTCAGGAAGTTCCAGCTCATCCAATGGAATTCATGATGTACCTGGCAGCTCTGCTTCTTCCACATCAAGTGCGGCAGTAATTGTTGTCAACTGGAATGCTTGGCCGGGTGGACAAGCGAATACTGTCCTTAATCCGGTCGAGGAATTCAAGGCCTCTGACTTTGGTTTTGCTGGTAATTGCGATTGGAATGTAAGTAAAGGAAGGATAGCAGGGCTAATTATAGAAACCAATGCCATGACTGCTAACGGAAGGGCAAACATAAAGGTTCGGTTCGATACCCATTCCCCGGGAGTCACTGCAGCTCAGGCCGCCTTTGTTGAGGCTACCCAGGGTGGAGTGACGAAACGCATCCAGCGAACAATATTTAAGATCAAAAATGAAGTTGTGAATACCTCAGCTAACCTACATGCTGATGATTCATTAAGGTTTTCTGTTGGTACAGGAACCCAAACTAATAAAGCAGGATTTGTGAATCCAGGAGATTTTGGGGCGACCCGTTATGCAGGCAAGATTGAAGTGAAGTGGTCTATTCTTCCTACAGGGATCAAGTGGAGCACAAGAGGAATAAACTTTCAAATGGGAAGAGGTTCGGCAGGAGGTGTTGGTAGCAAAGCTGATTGTGTGATGCGAAGAGAGAATGCGTTTACCGATGGGTTTCAAAACACAGCCTCCCCCCATCGAACACATACATCTCAGGCATTTGCCAATGATGGTGATGCAGATGCAGGTGATGCCCAATATCCCAGCGATGCAAAACCAAACATGTTCTTTAGAATTGATGAGCCAGGTTTTAATCGTACCGGGCATAAGCAAGGATATTACAGAGATGACTTCAGAGAGTATATCGAATTCCATAACGGCACAACTTGGATACGTATTACAGAATATATCCCCTGGTTCTGCAATATAACAGCCAAATTACCAGATGCAAGGGCGGACACTCCAAGCAATATAGGCGCTGGTACAACTACAGAAACTATTCCAAATAGCAGGCCGGCCGTAAATGCAGGGGCAGATCAGGCCGTAGCACAGGGAGCGGTTGTTACTTTGGAAGCCACAGAAAGCGATGCAAATAATGATCAGATTCTTTCTTTCCAATGGACGAAAACTTCGGGAGATCCGGTTGTTCTGAGCGATGGAGGAGCAAAAAAGAAAGTAACCTTTACCGCTCCGGCAGCAGCCGGTGCATTAGAATTCAGCGTGGTAATACGAGACAATACACAAGGACTTCCCCGTTCGGCGGGTGATCACGAAAGTTTGCCTGATATTGTAAAAATTACAATTTCTTAGTCATGAAAATAGACCTCGATAAGATAAAGCATGAAAGCCCTCTCCGTAGAGAGTACGTACAACATATCCTTGATACACCGGAAAGCAAAGAAGATCAGGAACTGATCCAAAGCTTAATCGCTGTTTTGCGATTAGAAACGGCAGGCCTGGTAGCACAGGCAACAGCAGCTTATATGTTAGGAAAATTAAAAGCAGAAAAAGCGATACCAGATCTTAAGACAATGGTGGGCACTAATTTAATTCCACCATCCGACAAAAACCCATCGTTAAAGTATGAGCCCGAAACAGCTCTACTTGAAATAGGAGCCAAAGCGAGACCCGCCGTGGAAGAGATTCTGGAATCTGCTGTAGATACTGAACGAATAACCCTGGCAACCATCATGCTTTTTAATCTTACCCAGAGTAAAAGCGAAGTCAAGCAAACATTGGAAAGGATACTTGCTCAGCGAAAGCCCGAAGATGCCAAATTGTTCGATGATGCCTTTGAAGGGCTTAAACAATGGAAAGGATGAAACAGACTCAAAAATTAACAGGATTAATACTGCTATATCTGTTTGTCATGAAGGCGGGACCGGCATGGGCTAATACCCGAATTGTAGGTGATGCGATTTCCATTCAGCCATGCAGATGTAAGCCATCTACCCTCATCCGAGACCTGGGTCTGGATGAACCATACCGTTTGAGGATGTTAGACTGTGTGTTGAAAGAGCCTTCAGCAAAAAAGCGGGAACAGTATATCAAAAAAATGATCAGTTTCCTGGAAGAGGACAATCCTGATAAAAAAGCAGCTGCTACATCCGTGTTCATTTTGGGAGAAATGGTGGCAACAGAGGCCATCGACTTGCTCATCAGACGATTGGAGGTATCTTATATGGGGAGTATAAAAGATATACCTTACCGGATGGCCGATCCGCCAGAAGCTCTTATTCGCATCGGTGAGCCTGCTTTGCAGCCACTGGTTAATGCCGTGCGTACCTATCAGGCCCCTTCTACCCGGGTGGTTATTGCAAGTATTATGTACCAGATTCTTAGAGGAAAAGATAAAGTGCTGTCATACCTGAACAACCTGGAAAACTCTGTAACCCATGGACAGCAGGAAGAAATAAAGATCTTGATTGAAAAGGTAAATGAGTTAAACTAAAGACATGAAAATGTATCGCCTGGAAGTGCTCGAAGAACAATTAGTGGCTACCCCGCTGGGTCGGCAGATCAGGGATATATTCGAAGAACATGTGGAAGAAGTGATGATGCTGATCAACCACAACCGGCAGGTGATGGTTATCTGGCATAGAAATCTGGGCCCAGAGTTTATCAATCATGCTGTGCGGAGCGGAATGGAAAAAGATTTTGAGGTACCCCGGGAAATAAAGGGTATCCAACTTACCACCCTACTCCGGAGGATGGCAGCGGTTCTCCAGGAAAATGGAAGCCCTGCACTGGCCCGGACTATCGGCAATTATTCAGTGCTGGTGCTGAATTGGGCCCAGCGCTGTAACAGTTTACATCAGGTTTTTGATGAGATAAAAAAAATAAATGCAGAGTTTACACCGGGTACAAAATAAACAGAATCACCATGGGATGGTCAAGACAGGAACGCATTGAGATCCACGACCGGCTGGTGGCCATGCTGGATGATGTCCGCAAGGAAATTATGGCCAAGTATAAGGGAGTAAAAAGTGTGGATGTGGGGCTGAAAGAAACCGAAGGGAAACTCAGGCAACAATTTGCTTTCATCATCCATGTAGAGGAAAAGAAGGATCCAAATGCTCTGAAACCGGAAGAAACGATTCCTAAAGAAATAAGAGGTGTTCCTACAGATGTACAGGTATACCGGATATATACTATTCAGGTAGACACCTCTGCTTATTCTCCCTTATGGGGCGGGATTCAGATTGGCGGGCAGGGAACGGGCGGCGGGCTCGGAACTCTGGGTTGCTTTGTGACCCTGACTGGCGATACCAAAGTACACTTGCTCACCAATCATCATGTCATTATTGGCATGAATGGAGCCGTTGGTAACCTGGTTGGTCATCCCGATGCACCCTCAGTATGCTGCTGTTGTGCCTGTGGGGATATTGGTAAGATTACAGCCGGACAAGTAGGAGTAGTAACCCCTCCTGTCGGAACCCCAAATATTGTAGATGCGGCAATTGCTATTCTGCATGGCCAGAATGCCGGAGATGATGAAGAAACCAGATTCACCAATAAGATCATCAACATTGGGCCGGTGTTTGGCAGTGCTGCTCCCATACCCGGAGATATTGTGCGGAAAAGGGGACGTACTACCCATTTTACGGAAGGCACTATCGACATTATAAACCATTCACCAACAGTGAATTACGGAACGGAAGACAATCCGATTCATATTACTTATGTCAACCAGATCCGGGTTAAACCCAATGCACCGTATCCTCGTTTTTCTGCTCCTGGAGATTCAGGCTCTGCCATTGTTAATAATCTTAACCAGGTGGTAGGATTACACTTTTCCGGAAGTGGGGACTTATCCATCGCTAACCGTATTACACAGGTTATTGACAGATTGGGCATCGCCGTGATGTCTTCCGGTACGGCAGGCACTATACCACTTTCCGCTGTGGAAGCAGATGCCCTTCCTCATGCTCATCCTGTGACCTTTCTGGCCAGGATGGAACAACAACTCCAGCGAACAGAAAAAGGTAAAGAGTTGATCCAGGTAATCCGTGACAATCGCCATGAGGTTCTCGACCTAATCAATGACAACCGTGAAGTGAAAGTTGCCTGGAACCGTTACCAAGGGCCTTCCTTTGTCGGGCACCTAATAAAAAATGCGAGAGAACCTGAACATCAAATTCCCCGGGACATCAATGGCTACTCTTTCCATAACCTGCTCATTAAAATGAGCGATGTGCTGGAAAGGAACGGCAGCCGCCAGCTCGCCAGGACGGTGGAAGATTATGCACTTGCTGCTTTCAACTTTGCCGAAGCGTATACCGGGCTCGATTCCCTGAATAACCTTCTTGAGCAACATGCTTTTTGTCCGAATTGTGGTACCCTGAATAAAAACAGCGCTTATGCCAGATAATAACCCCGGCACCCTGGATGCCATTGGCATTGAAATGGTAAACATGCTTCAGCCTATCAAGCAGCGGGTAGACGACGATGAAGTGTTGGTGCTCTTGGCAGAGTTGGGCATACAATTCCCCGCGTCTCTGAAATCAGATCCAGCTTTTGCCTCCGCCATGGAGGGGTTGGTCAACAATATTGCTGCCATGCCTGACCTGGTCAAGGCCTTGATTGATGCCATTGAAGCTGAAGATTGGGATACAGCGACTGAAAAGTCGATCGGCCTTGCTAAAAAGATTGCAGACACTATTCAAAAATTCACGGCGGTCAAAGACGCACTTGATGACTTTCCCATGGGAGGGCTTAGTGCCGGAGAGCAGGTAGCACTGGATGCTTTCATTGGCAATTTTGCCCGGAATTTACTGGACTACCTGATCATCCAATATTTTGAAAGAAAATCCGAAGCCATGGTGGCCGGGTTTGAGTTTTTTGGCCTTATTGAGCGATCTGTGCAGAATATAGGTTCTTCCAATCCGGTGTTCCCTGAATATGTCAGATACAAGCTGCATCTGAACAATGTCGTGGAATTTTTCAACAATCCTAACAACCTGCTGGCCAACTTGTACGATTGGAGCAAACCTTCCTTTACCGGACATACTATGTTGGAAAAGCTGCATAAACTAGCTTTAGGCGTAGGTTTTCCCTCCATATATGATGCTTCCATTCCCGAACTGGACGTTCTGTTCCTGAAAATCACTCCCAATACCAGCCTCAGCCCTTTGCCGGGTTTGAACATACTCATCCATGAGACCTTCGGTGCCGATGCGGCGCTTTCTATTGGCAATAATAACTGGAACCTGACAGCCAATTTAGGTGCTTCTATTCCAGTACAGGCTGGGATTACACTGCGGCCCAGCGGTGATGTTTCTCTGGTGCCGCCCTCTGCCGGCCCATTTAACGGTGATTTCATCATCACCTTCACGGTTCCAGGACCAGGAGGGGCCGCAACCCCTTATATTCTAATTGGTGAGGCGGATGCCAGCCGTTTTGAGTTCAAACAATTTCGTGCTGAAGCAGGCGTAGGACTCACCTGGAACATTGGAGATGGTGAAGCGCAAGGGCGATTTCATGTGGAAGGGGAATTGCAGGAGGGCAAGATCATCATCAAACCCCGGAATCCTGATGGGTTTCTCTCTAAAATCCTTCCTGAAGACGGTATATCCATCGATCTCAACCTGCTCATCGGTTACGACAGCGAACGGGGCTTTTATTTTGACGGCAGTGGCGGACTGGAGATCCAGTTACCTACGCATTTGCAACTCGGTCCGCTGTTGATCGAATCAGTTATCCTATCGATTCAGGCTGGTTCAGAGGGCATTCCTTTAGGCATAGGAGCCAACATTGGGCTCCAATTAGGTCCATTTGCTGCTGTGGTGGAAAATATGGGAATCAAAGCGATTTTGACCTTTCCACCTAACAACAGTGGTAATATGGGAATTGCCGACCTGAATGTGGATTTCAAACCTCCTACCGGAATAGGACTTGCCATAGACGCCGGAGTGGTAAAAGGCGGAGGCTTTTTGAGTTTCGATTTTGAGAAAGGACGGTATACAGGGATCGTTTACCTTTCCATCAAAGAGGTAGTCAACGTTACTGCGATCGGGTTGCTGACTACCAAAAATCCCGATGGCAGTCCAGGATTTTCTCTATTACTCCTGATTACTGCGGAGTTTACGCCTATCCAACTGGGCTTCGGTTTCACTTTAAATGGTGTAGGTGGCATTGTAGGGGTTAACCGCACCATGGTTTTGCTCGCTCTCCAGACCGGGGTACGGGACAATACGCTAGATAATATCCTGTTTCCTTCCAATCCTATTGCCAATGCCAACCAGATTATCACCGATCTGGAGAAAGTTTTTCCTCAGTTACAACAGCGGTATACCTTCGGTCCGATGGGATTGCTTGGGTGGGGTACACCTACCCTAATAAGCATTGAGCTCGGGTTGATGCTGGAAGTGCCTAATCCTGTGCGTCTGGCCATTTTAGGGGTTATAAAAATAGTGTTGCCCACTGAGGAGGCAGCCATCCTGAAATTACAAGTCAATTTCGTAGGTACCATCGATTTTGAGGCCAAGTATATCACGTTCGATGCCAGCCTGTTTGATTCCAAACTGCTTATTTTTACACTGGAAGGTGACATGGCGCTCCGGATTACGTGGGGCGACAATCCCAACTTTCTCTTTACGGTGGGTGGGTTTCATCCAGATTATACGCCACCCCCTCTGAATTTGCCCAGCCTGAAACGCCTGTCTATCAGCCTGATGAGCGGCAATCCTCGGCTGACGATATCCTCCTACTTCGCCGTTACTTCCAACACCGTACAGTTTGGAGCAGGCGTTGACTTCTATTTTTCCGTAAGTAAATTCAAAGTCATCGGTTACCTTTATTTCGATGCCCTCTTTCAGTTTAACCCTTTTTATTTCAAGATTTCTATTGCAGCCGGATTGGGTGTTTACGTAGGAAGCAAGGAAATAATGAGCATTCATCTTTCCGGGTCGCTTGAAGGCCCCACGCCATGGCATATCACAGGCCGGATCAAATTCAAGATCCTGTTCTTCATTAAGATCAGCGTGAGTATCGAAAGAACTTGGGGGGATACCAAGGATACTTCCCTGCCTGATATTCAGGTGCTGCCTCAACTCAAAGAGGCTCTATTGAATAAAGCCAACTGGCTCACACCTGTGGAAGCCAGTGAACAGAATTTAGATAATCTGGTATCCTTGCGCAGTATCACTAACACAGATGAAGCTATCATCGCACATCCCAGCCGGAGCCTTACCGTGAGTCAGAAGGTTGTTCCCCTTGATATCAATATTGAAAAGTTTGGCACACAGAAACCTGCCGATTTCACGCTGTTTCACCTGGATATGGTCGATGCTCAGGATAAAGATATAGCCGATACCCCTGTGAAAGAGGAGTTTGCCCCTGATAGTTTCTTCAAGCTTTCTGAATCAGACAGACTCAGCAGACCTTCTTTTGAGAAATATAATAGCGGCCTGACAGGAACAGGGGCTTCGAAACTGACTTCGGATTTCTTCCAGGAACGTGAAGTTCAATTTGAACAAATCATTTTGGATGGGCCGGATCCTAAGCCTGAACTTGTCAGTTATGATGTCATGCAATTTAACGCCTTTATCCGCAACGGTTCGGCAGCCAGGTCGGCACTGGGCTCCAAAGCCAAAAAGATCTCCTCACTGGCACCTTCCAAGGTTAAGGTTGCCGAAGAAAATTTTGCGGTTGTCAATAGTAATAATCTTTCCATCTTCGATAATACCACAGCAGCAAGTTTGCAGGAAGCGCAATTGATGATGGAAGCCTTGCTGATGGACCGTCCGGAATTGGAAGGTCAGCTTGATATTGTTTCAGCTTTTGAACTTGTATAAACATGAGCGATGTATTAGCCAGATATGCCTTTCTTCCCTGGATGCACCGGGGGCTTTCCGTCAAGATTGAAGAAGCGGAAAATTTTAACAATTTCACCACTGTTCCTACAGGAGGCTGGACCGTTGAGCGGCCACAGATCGAGGTAAAGGTAAACATCGAAGCCAAGAAAGGTGATCAAACCGCCAATGACCATGTGAATCAAATTATTTCACTGGTGGGGCCAGGCGATATTACCGGAATTGATCCCCGGGTGATTATAAAAACCGAACCACGCCACTGGGTTACTAATTTTGAACCCAATTTCTTCCCTTACATAGAATTTTATGAAGAGGATTTCCCCTGGCGATACACTCCGGCAAGTGCTACTGGCAACAAACTCCGACCCTGGTTGTTATTGTTAGCCCTGAAAGCTGATGAGTTCAAGCGGGACACCGCTCAATTTGGTCCTCTGCCCTCTATTCTGGTGCTGGGCCATGAGGATGACCCACCGGACACTACCGGAGCAGCCAGCGGCGTTTTTCCCAATGCAGCTCAGATCTGGGCCTGGACCCACGTGCACCTGAATGGAGATCTTGACCCTACTAATAATTTGGATCCTACCAATCAATCAGACCTAGATAAGGCACTGAACAGGTTCAGGCAACTGTTGGCTGCCAATCCTGATCAGGCTGTCTCGCGTATGATCTGTCCCCGAAAGCTGGAACCCAATACCAGCTACTATTGCTTTTTGATGCCTGCCTATGAGACCGGCCGGTTGGCTGGATTGGGAGTGGATGCATCCATCATTGCTACTCATAATGCGCAGGAAGCTTCCTTTGGTGTTGATCATAATACCGATGAGGATCATTCGGCCTATGTAGATCATTTCCCCTATTATTACGAGTGGCATTTTATGACCGGGGATGTGGGAGACTTCGAGTCTTTGGTGCGGAAGCTGGTACCGCGGGAGGTAGATCCACGGGTGGGAACGCGCACTATGGATGTACAGGAACCGGGCTTTAATATCAATTTCGATCCGGGGCCGCCTCATAATGACGGAGTATTGATGCTGGAAGGTGCTCTCTTACCTCCCGGAGGCACTTCTAACCGGGAACCTTATCCCTGGTCCAATGCAACACCTTCTATAAATTACCGGAGAAAGTTGGCCCAACTCCTCAACCTGAGTGAGGACCTGATGGCTGCTACCTTTCCCTCCAACCAGTTTTACGGCACTAATCCCTTTGGATACGAGGGTCCGGCAGAGGATATAAAAGACGATCCCATCATCACTCCTGAATTGTATGGCCGCTGGCATGCCCTCAAAAATACGCTGGATACTACTACAGCAGCTTTAAGTAATAACAATACCTGGCTGTATGATCTGAACCTGGATCCGCGCAGCCGTACTGTAGCTGGATTAGGCGTAAAACATGTCAAGAACAACCAGGAGAAACTGATGGATAAAGCCTGGGAGCAGTTGGGAGAAGTACTCGAAGCCAATCGGAAAATTCGCTGGGGACAGTTTTCTCAGCAGGTGTCGTTTGCTGCCTATGCCAAACATTTGAAAAGCCAGCAGGCAGAACAAGCCAATGCTATAGCATCCAGACTCTTTCGCAAAGTGAAACTCGGTACAACTACTGCCTTCAAACAGGTGAAGGACAGTGCGCTTCCGGATGCCACCCAAAGTTTCACATATCGCCGGATCGAACGTCCCTATGGACCAGTGATGAGGCGTTTGGACCCCAATAAGACAATTTTTGCTCAAAACGCACTCCGAATATCCTTAGCCAATAAATCTAAAGTTGCGGTAGACCCTAAAACTTTTAGTCAGATGCAGGGCCTCTTGCCACGCTCTGATGTCCACAGCGATGTCAGCACTATTGCCGATTATCTGATCAGAACATCTAATTTTTCGCCTACCAACCCTGATGCAGATAGAATTACGCCTGACATGGAGGCTGAAGTGAGGTTCAAGGCTGCCATCGAGAATTATCATGACTATTTTGCTACCGACAACTGGATAGATGTAGCAGACAAAAACGCGCTCAACCTCAGCATTCTTACCACCCAGGTGGTTGAGGAAGTCAACCCCTTATTTACGATCCATAAACTCATCTACCAGAAGCTTATCTTTGATGGATTGGGCTATATGGTTCCCCCTGCCGATAAAATCGTGCCAATCATGGCCTATCCGGTATTTCAGGAGCCTATGTATGAAACGGTGCGTGTATTAGGGATTGATTTCCTCGTTCCCAACCTCCATCTTATTCCGAACAATACCGTTACTTTGTTAGAATCTAACCAACGGTTTGTAGAAGCATTCATGGTGGGGGCTAATCATGAGATGGGCCGTGAGCTGCTCTGGAGAGAATATCCAACCGACCAGCGGGGCAGCTATTTTCGCCAGTTCTGGGACTCTAGTGACATGGTGAATAATTCCGGTCTCAGCGAAAAAGAACTTGCAGCACAGAGTCTGGATATCGAGGAAATCCATACCTGGGCTTCTAACACCCAGTTGGGTACCCATAATGCGCGCCCGGGAGTACCTGACACAGGATTATTGGTGTTGGTCATCCGGGGTGATTTGTTAAAAAAATTTCCAGATACCATCATTTACGCTCAACAAGCCAAGTTCAAGGCAGGAAGTAACCATTTAAAAGATCCCAGAGAATTAGATACAGCGATTGAGTATCCAATGTTCAGTGCCAGGATAGAGCCTGATATTAACTTTTTTGGATTCAATCTCACTGCAGAGCAAGCCAAGGGAGACCGGGAGGCCGATGATCCAGGATGGTTCTTCATCATACAGGAGCGCCCGGGTGAAATCCGCTTTGGTATCGATGTGGGTGGTTCTTCTACTGCACCTATTACCTGGAATGGCCTAAATCAAAATAATGCGCCCTTTAGTGGGCTTTATCTCAATGCTTCTGATAATGCAGTAACTACATCGGGTACCGGTGGAAATGAAATCAACGGAAAGCCTGTCAATTGGGGTTTCAATTCTACCAATTTCGCACAAATTCTTTATCAAAACCCGGTACTTCTGGCAGTTCATGGTGATGAGATGATTCCCTAAAAGGATGTATCCGAAAGCTGGTTCGCGAATAAAATGAAAAAGACCTATGGCTATCAATAAAACAAAGTTCATTTCGCTTCAAAAAAAGGCTTCCTCTAGCAGAAAGCTATTGCAGAAAAAACAGCGGAACCTTCAAAAAACTATCGCCGAACTGGCCACTATAGAACGATCCCTAAAGCAGGAATTATCGAAAGGCTCTGGAGCAAATCGCAGGACGGTGAACCTGTTGAATGCCAATCAGAAAAAGCTTGCCGATAAGGTAACCACCATCAGGTCAGAGGTAGCTAACACCGAAGCTGATATTTCCCGCCTGATAGATGAACTCCTCCTTTCTACCGATCCACGCGATCAGATTACTCAACTGGATGATGCTTATCCTGTATTTTTGATGCCTGTACGGATAGAGGCCCGGTTTATGACCATCAAACATATTGTCCGGGTGAGCCGGGATAAAACCAGGAGAAGAACCGAAGCCTCAGCATTTACTGTAGTGGGAGGGCGGGCAGTTTCCCAGCCGCTTTCCTTTCAGGTGAAAGACTTATTTGAAAGCCGAAAAGCACTTCCAGTGATTGATGATGCACATGAATTATGGGTCCGTATCTTTCCGGATGATATCGCCGTGCATACCCACGAAGAAGCCCTTACACCCAGTGAGATTGAGGCTGCTAAAACTTTTTGGGTTCACATCTGGTATGCTGGAGAGGACGAGGCATTACGAATTGGGGCGTGGCGGGGGTTAGTATCGGGTCGTGGACCGGAACGGGCAGCCTGGATTGCCAAGCAAATGGAACCCACCAATTCACAAGATAAACCAGCTTCTACGATAGATCCGGATCTGGACCTTCCGGTTGATCCGATATTTCCTACCCTTCCGGTAAAAGAAAGCGCATGGAGTCAGGCACCGCATTCAAAAGTATTGCCTGAGCGGTTTGTAGTCCGCCTCTATACAGGCGGTCATTTCCGTGAGGTGGTGGGAGAACCCATACCTGATTCCTTACAGCTCAGTATTGATCCTCAGGCTGCTGAAAATGAGATAGAAAGTAAGGACAGCGGCCTCACTTTGGCAGAAAAGCTGCGTTGGATGCATGATTTTGAAGAGGCTGAAAAAATCGGAATGGGTATCCGTGTACCCCTGCTGGGCTCGGAGAGGTTCATAGGGTTTGACAAAATTTTAATTCTTGGCGTAAAAATATCTGCAAATCAAGAAGAAGGACAAGCATTGCTGGAAGAACTGATCAATAATCATCATTATACACATGGAGGGTTTTCTATTGTGCCACAGGGTACTCCTACCAATAACACTGAGGATGCCAAATCAGGATATACAGCTTACAACAGTGACGAAGAGGATCTTTTTGATCTCGAATTAGAGGATCCCCTCTTCACTGAAACTTCCAATGACCTGGATCAAACCGATGGTCAGCGCTTGGCTGATGCGTTGGGCATTTCCTACGATGTGGTCCAGCATATCCGCCATGCCGACCGCGCTGATATCAGGGAAGCCATATGCATGAACCGGGCATTGTGGCCAACTACCTTAGGGTATTATCTATCACAAATGATGCATCCCATTTTTTCCACCATTGATATTTCCCGCACACGGAATCACTTCAACCAGTATATATTGGGACGCGGTAGGATACCTGCCATCAGGGTTGATGATCAGCCGTACGGTATCTTACCTGTCACAGCCTTTACTAAATGGAAGTATAAAGACAACACTCCCAATGATGTATTCCTGGGGAATATGTTTGAGAAGGTACTGAAAAATATGGAATCAACCTGGGATTCACTCGTCCAACAAACCAAACATGCGGGTTCCGCCACCACAGGAGCCAACGCTGATGATAAGTTTCTCAGTATTATGGGGCTCCATGCTTCCAGCGTTGAATTTTATCAGCGCTTTATTGCCGGTCCTTACTTCCTCTGGAACCTCTACAATTACAGTGCTATCATCAAGGGCGTATTTGTTAAACCAACTGCAGCTCCCTATGCTACATCGCTGAATTTCCTTCAACTCTTTGGAGATCAGAATTTTGACTTCATTTTTCCACCCCGCCTCTTTGATGTTTACTATGTTAATGAGCATAAGTATCTTAACGGTCCGGTGATCGATACCCTGCCCCTTTCAGAATTACGCACGATCCAGGCTTTGGGTAGCAATGAAGAAAACTATATTGACTGGCTGATTCAGAGTAACTGGGAAGAGATCAAAGCTGAAAACTTTTCCAATATCGGAGCAACTGGTGCCCCTCCGCCTACAGCTTTGTTGTATCTGATGCTGCGGCATGCCGCCTTACTGGAATATGTTCGTACAGGAGTGACGATTTTGGTAAATCATGGTGTACTGGATAACACCGCTTTCCTTGATACTGAACTTATGAATGTGAGTGTGCAGGGACAGGCCTCACCTGAGATGAGAAACCTTGTCAGGGCACAAGTCCATTTCAGACATGGGATGCAACTGGAAAAAGAACTGAATCAGAAGGTGCAGGAGGAATTCGAGCGCCGGGCTGCCACAGGAGTGCTGGAAGGAATGAACCTGAAATTGCTCAATACAGAAAAAGCAGTTTTCAAGTCCTGGTTGAAAGCGGAAGCTACGTCCAAATTTGAGGAAGATATTGCCCGGGAAGTGGAAAATGTGATGGCTACCCTTAAAACAACCGTCAGTAAGACCAAAATCCTCACCGAAAGATATGAATTCCTGAAAGACGTCACCCTCTCGGAACACATTTATAAGGAAATTTTGAAGCCGACTGTTGACCCGGATCTACTGGAAATAAAAGAATTGATATCGGGTATGCAATGCCTGAAAGATCTTCCCACAGCCCGACTGGAAAGGTGCTTTGCCGAACATGTAGACTTGGCATCTTACCGCCTTGACGCCTGGTTTTACAGCCTGGTGCTGGAACGTCTTCATCAACAGCGGAGGGGTGGGGAACAAAGGACCACCGGAATCTATTTGGGAGCTTTTTCCTGGCTGGAAGACTTGCGGCCCGGAAGCTTCAAGGGTATACATTACAGAGAAGTCAGTATTCAACCCGATGAAATTCTGGTACCGGGGTTCAAAGATATTATAGTAGAAGGGGTGGACATTCCAGGCAAAATAACGCCTGTTAAACCCTGGTTGTTCAGGGAAAGCCTGAAGGGAAAAATTCGTGTGACTGACGAAACGACTGGCGGCTCTGCCTCAACTGCGTCGATGGATAATCCAGGTAATTCAAATGATGCCACTGTCGAAAATCTCATGGTAACCGGAGGTAAAAGGCTCAGCATCAAAGAGGGTATATCTACAGTAATAGTAGATAACCCACTGATCATGGAGGTGCCCATCCTGGATAACTTGGGGCCTCAATATATTTATCTGGGCACTGATACAGTAGGCAATATTACTTACGATCCGGTGAAAGATAAATTCATTCATAGCCCCAGGGCCGATCCTGGTAATATGGGATATATTCATGCACCATCGATCAACCATGCTACGACAGCTGCCATACTGAGAGCCGGTTATGAAACACACAAGATAAACACCGGTTCTGCAGGCGATACGATGGCTGTTAACTTAAGCTCAGATCGCGTACGCCGGGCCCTGTTTTTTCTTGAAGGTTTAAAAAACGGGCAGGAATTGGGTGCTCTGCTGGGTTATCAATTCGAACGAGGCCTGCACGACCGGGATATAGGACTGGATGCATTCATTCTGGAAATCAGATTAAAATTTCCTTTGGTAGCTGGTAGGGTGACCGGAAGTAATGGGGTGACCAGTATTGATACGGCTGAGGCCTATAACGTAGTAAATGGGCTGGCTCTGGTGGAGAATAGCCGTAGTCCAGTTACAGATTACCCCTACGGTGTGACCGGCCTTCCCAACACAGGAGAGGCTAAATCAGCGATCATTAGTGAGGTTACCCAGCTTCACAATACCCTGGACGCTATCAATGATCTGATGATGTCAGAGGCGATGTACCAGATAGTGCAGGGTAACTTCACCAGGGCCAACGGAGCCCTTAACGCCATGAGCGGGCAAAGTGTAGTGGTAGATCCAGAGGTGATCAATACCCCCCGGAACTACCATGTTATATCCCAGCGGATGGGCATTCAATTTGATCTCAGCGCTAATGGACATAAACTATGGACGCCACAGGGAACACCACGTTCAGTAGCTGAGCCCCATCTGAATCGCTGGCTTGCTGCCATGCTGCCTGACAAG
This sequence comes from Rhodocytophaga aerolata, assembly GCF_030503435.1. Taxonomy (GTDB): domain Bacteria; phylum Bacteroidota; class Bacteroidia; order Cytophagales; family 172606-1; genus Rhodocytophaga; species Rhodocytophaga aerolata. Next base: position 22,749 of record NZ_JAUKPO010000001.1, on the reverse strand, counting down.
GAAAATCTATTAGTCAATTACAGATACCGATTTCTCGCCTTTGACGGTACTCCCGGATCCGTGTATGAGGATCGTTTGACGTTGGGAGATATTAGCATTGAGCCCATCGATTTATACTATATCCTGTCCCAGCCCTCAGAGCAAGGAGAAGCTATAGAATTGGTAGACCGGATTGGATATCACATACGGAAGGAGGTATTGGCAGCCGACAATGTTACTATTGAGATTGCCTTTACGGACCGTTCAGGGTTCAGTCCTGTCCAGGTTTCTCTATTTGAATTACAATCTCTGATCGATCGGTTGAAAGAGGTTCTGGGAAGTAGCCGTGCCCTTGATCCCAAGGACTTTCTTCTGCCTACCGGTGCAGAGGAATTGATTGCTGCCAATCCTGCCAAAGGAGTGGATACCAGTCTGATGTTGGCTCGCCTCAATGATGTGGCTGGTCTTACGATGAGCAATGGTAAAAGTGGACTGGAAGGTACAATTGCAGACCTCAGCTCAGAGATGACAAATATAAGAAACATTATCTCTACTACTGGTATTTATGAGCCGGGAGGAGAGCTACTGACACCCATACGTAATGCTTTAATCAATGCCGCAAATTTCGGTGCACAGAATGCGATGCCAAAAAAGGCCTTAGAAACTACGGAGGCAACAGCAGAGGAACTACTGGCACTAAGCGATAGAGTATTGGCCGAACTACAGCCTCGGCATGGGGAGGCAGTGCGGTTATTGGGAGAAGTATCCACTGCTGTCTCAGAGGACCAGAAAGTACCCTTATTAAGCCAGGCAGCACAAAATTTGTTTGGCCGGCCATTTCGGGTATATCCGGAATATCGCCTGTATAATGAAGGTTCCTTGGATGCAGCCTTTGGTTACGATGATTACCTGGCTTTTGCCGGTCCTCATGCCAAGGAGGAATGGTTGCAGGGACTTTCTCCTGTGCGTAGCCACATACGTGCCTTTCACCAGGCAGGTCTCCTTTCCCAGGCACTGAAAGGAACGGACAGTCATCTATCGCTGTCTCTGGCACAACTGCCCATGGAACCGCTTGACAGCAATGGTGATGTGGCTATGCGCTGGCTGGGGATGAAGTTTCCACCAGATTATGATATACCAGACGACAATATTGCTTTTGTTTTCCAAACCCATGAAGGATATTCGGTTATAGGATTACAGGCGGGGATCATGTTAGACAGTTGGGTAGAAGAGATTCCTGAGAAAACTGCACACACAGGAGTAGCAGTGCACTACAATAACCCAAATTCGGAACCTCCGCAGACTTGTCTTCTGGCGGTCTCCCCTGATTTGAATGGTAGCTGGTCTTGGGACGACCTGATGGATACACTTTCCGAAACCCTGGAATGGGCGAAAAAACGTGCTGTTGATCCCGATCAGTTGAATAAAACCTTTTACGCCCAGGTGCTGCCTGCCATCTATGCGCCAGTAAGTGGATCAGAGGATACCCCCAATCTGGACTTCGGGCGTAATATCATTGAAAAACCAAAACCGGGCATATTCGACCTGATAAAACTTAAGGACTTTAAGAAATTCAACATTGAATTTCAAAACCCGGAATAAGCGGGTGAACCTCAATCGGAATATATTATGTTAGACGCACTACAAATCCTTAAAAAATTAGAATCCGCAGGCGCTCTTCCCGTGTACCAGCTGGCCATGTTGGATTTTCTGAACAGGGCACGTACCGCAGAAGACATTGCAGTAGCCGAGCCAAGTGTAGGCCCTATCATTGATGATCCTACACGTAGAACAGGCCGAGTGGGTGGCAAAGGATACGATATTGGGCTAAAGGTAGCGCAACGTATCCTGGATCAGCGAAAAAAACTCGGCGGGAGGTTTACCGATCTGTCCCAGTTAGAGAATATCCCTTATTTTGGAGAAGATAAATTGCATGACCTGGTCTATACTTTTGTGCATCTCCGGGCTCCTGTACCTACTGGTCTGGGGCAGGAGTTCGATCAATATATTCTTGCCCTAAGTACCCTGGAGCTTTCTGGTTTACAGAAAGGGATGGCAGCCGACAATGTACTTACTGCAGTGCGGAAGCTTTACTTTGATGATGAAATACCTACCTGGCAGCAAAAGAAAAGCAAACTGGATTGGAATAAAGTCATTCCCGGGGCCAAAGAAGTTAATATTCCTGTAGAATGGGGTATCAAGCGGGATTTGATAGCAGCGGTATCCCTCATACGACAAAAAGCAGTAGTGAAAATTGGAGCATCCTGGGTGAATATGCAGGTGGTATTGGCCGGGTTAGATGCCAGACTTCATCCCTCTGGAGTAGATACTGGGAATGACAAGGTGCGCCTTGAATCCAACCAGGCATTTGCTACCTATTTGCTGGGATTGGGGAACTCAACTTTCCAGTACCTTCGTGATCACCGTATCGGAAAAGATGATGATTTCAGGATTGATCAGGAAGACCTTACTGCCCGCTATACTGACTTCTCTCCTCCCGCCTCACTTACTGGGAATTCGGATGCCTATGCTATGGATTACGATGCTAAGCGATCGCTGACCTGGAACCTCCTGGCTTATTATACCCTTAAAGAAGGACCTGTAAAAAGCAGGTTCCAACGCTTTTCACAATTTATTGGGCTGAAAGAATACAAGAATGGTGTCTTCGAGGGAGATACAGTTGAGTTTCGTGAGAATATGGTCAATAAGGTGCAATTTACTACCTTTTTTGCACTTATTGAGAATGAAGATACACAATTGGTAAACCGGATGCTTGAAGGGCAAGAGAATGATAAAGCGTATTTTACCTACCGTGTATCTTCAGCTTTTGTGACAGACCGGTTTATAGATCAATTGCTCCTCCAGGTAGGTATGGAGTTGCACCGGCCTGCTCTTCTTTCGTGGAACCGTCTGGAAGCCAGACCCAGAACACAGGATTTCTCCCGCGCTCTGCGTGCCGAAGTGCGGGATTCCCTGTGGTTTCTGAGCCGCCAGTGGCAATTTGGGGAATTTAAAGGGGAAGATACGGGTTCTGCCATGGAAATGCGAGTTGACATGGAAACCACCCAGGTAAACCGGTATTCATTGAGAGGTGATACAGCCAAAGCTTATCAGAATACCATCCCGATGGAGACAGTTGTAGAGCGCGAACCAGTGCAAATTGATTTGACCATGCGACAGGAAATGGGACGTCATTTTGGGCGGTTGATACAGGCTAAACTGTCGGAAATTCCCGGAGCCATACCGCAGTCTACGATAGATGGTATCAAGTCAGATTTTCGTAATACCGGTTCCCTGCAGTTTACCTTACCCACGCCTGCTGAGCAATTCCCGGAAATATATAGCAATCCTGCCTTATTAAAAACATACGCTGCCATCGGAATAGGCAGAATGTTAGATGGGGGCGCTGTTTACAGAATCCTCAAGGAGGGTACTGTAGCATCTTCTTTAGTTTCCTCCACCACGAATGCTACAGCACTCAATCGAGTCAATGATGCGGCTACGGCTTTTATGACCTGGTTTGAGACGGTATATAATCAGCCGGTAACTGCGGCAGACTCTGCATGGAATCCATCTCAATTGGAGTACCAGTTCCATAGTTCTGCTCCTTCCGGCACATCCTCTACTACCATCCTGACCACCACTGAATATGCCAGTGGACGCCTGGATTGGTTCAGCTTTGATTTTGAAATTGATGCCTCAAAATACCATAGCTCGCTCGCCAGTGGCACACCAGATCTAAGCCTGGTTCAGCGGAAGTTGATCTCAGTGTTGCCATCAGACCTATCATTTCCTGGTATGCCTCTCCCTCGTTGGTGGCAATTTGAAGATTTCAAAGTAGATATTGGGTCTATCAAAGCCAATATTAATGAAATTCCTAAGTTACTGTTAGCAGAGTTTGCTTTGATCTACAGCAACGATTGGATGTTGTTACCCTATGATGTGGAGGTGGGTAGTTTGTGTAACATACACAACCTGGTAGTGCAGGATGTTTTTGGGCAATATACATCAGTACAGGCCGCTGGGTCTGGTGATAACACAGATTGGAAGCGATGGTCGATGTTTAATCTCAAACGCAGAGATTTTATCTCAGGATCTGCAGATACCCGGTTGTACGTTCCTCCAGCTGTGGTACGTACAATGGAAAGTGAACCAGTTGAACATGTAAATCTACTCCGTGATGAAATGGCCAATATGGTGTGGGGTATCGAAATAGTTATTCCGGATGGGCTGGGAGGTCACGAGGAGGGATGGGATGCCTCACGTAAGCTGTATAATTACCTGGTAAGTATCACCACACCACCTCCTGCATCTCCACCTCCCGCACCTAATAATGCGGAGATCCAATATCAATTAGGAACTACCGTACCCGAACACTGGATTCCCTTCATTCCTATGCGCAAAGGAGGGGTTAACAGTCGTCAGATCCAACTCCGCAGGGCGGCAATGCCCCGTTTGATCCCAGGCCAGGCCCCTAAGCGTATTCGTCCACGCACTGAATTACTGCGTACAGGCTATGATCCTACCACCGACACCTGGGGGCCTTATTTCCTGCACGAGGAAGAGGTGCCACGGTCAGGTGTTATCGTCAAGCGTTCATGGCATCGAACTCGTTGGATGAATGGAGCGGTATTTACCTGGCTGGGCCGCAGAGTACAGAATGGTCATGGAGAAGCCAATAGCGGACTGGAATACGATACTGTTAAGGAAAAGAAAGTGTAGTTGTTGAAAAGAAAAAATCATGGTTGAGGTCTAGAAAGTATGATGGATCAAAGGTGGCAGTAAAAGTGTGGAGCGATATGGAATGTTTCTTCCAACTTACATAGCGGGGACGAATGTGGACCCTAGTGCTGACACTAGTCTGCGGTCCATCTTCTGACAAATAGAGAAGCCGGTTTTAAGTCGAGTTCCTAAGTAATCTCTTCGCCGATTTTATGCATCCCCGACACATCAATACCTGGTTCTATGAGCAAATCCATCCGGGGCAGATGCGCAGGAAATGGCTGCCGTATGGCTACCTTGGCTGCTTGTCTTTGCACCCGCTCATACTGCACCGTCTGCCCAACGACTACTGGGGGTTCTTTTAAGTCGCCTTCTAATTGGAGAGAAAGTTGATTAGGAGGTGTAGCCGGCACAAAACGTTCGCGTTTCTGGCCGAACACAACCCGTTTGAGCTCTTTGAGCTCCTCTAACAAGAGTAGTTTCTCGGCTAATAGCTGCTCATTTTGGGCCTGCAGGCGGGCATTCACCTCCCGTAGGTGCGAGATCTGTTGAGCAGAGTGAGGAAGAGAAGAACTTTCATCCATACGAGAAAGCTACACCTTAGCTAGGGCTTAGTCAAGCAGCCGTAGTGGTTTTTTATTGCACCCGCACATAGCGCTTACGGCGGTGGGTAACTTCTACTTCCACCCCTTCGATCAGCAGGCATAGTTCACTGTAGGACAAACTACCGTCTTGCCGTTTGGGTAAGTGAAAGGTGCCGGATTCCAGCCGCTTGTAGTACAAAACAAAACCACCTTTTTCCCATACAAGGAGTTTAATCTTATCCCGGCTCTTGCCTATGAATATATACACATCACCAGATAAAGCGTCTTTACCCATGGCTCCCGTAACAATACCACTCAGCGCATCAAATGATTTTCGCATGTCCACCGGCTGTAAGTAAAGGAAAAACCGCTGTGAAGCCGTTACTGCGAACATGCAGAGAGTAGTTCTGTGAGGTAACTGACCGGAACAGTGGTAGAAAAGCGGATGACTGCACCTGTAGGCAGAACCACTTCCATACTCCCTGTAGCTATTGGTGCCGGTGAGGGAGGTGGCGGGGTAAGGCGAATGAATCCTTGCGTACTATCAGGGATCATTACTTTTTTGGCAGCCTTACTGGTCGTAGCTACTACTTTTTCTGCTCTTGCTTTGGTGGAAGGAGTGGTATCCTCTAGGTGTGCTTTGCGATACCTGCCTACCCAATAGGCTAAAATATGTACCGGCAGTTGATGAGTTGCGCAGAATTGTCTTTGGGTCAAGCCACTCTCAAGCCAGCCTTTCACCAGGGGAAACATCTCTTGTTCTGTTTTTACTTGTGCCATTTATTTAACAGTTTTTCTGCTAAATTACTTTGGCTCTTAACTTTAAATCAAGGCTACTTCAGGCGGTGGATACAAAGCTACATAGCTTCTGCTTTGAGTCATCAGGCATGCATGCAAGGCTATAAGGTGATGTACTTTAATATAGGCAAACTCTTTTCCCGGTTGAAAATGAGTAAAGCAGATGCTAGTTATAGTAAAGAAATTAACAAAATAGAAAAATAGGATCTATTGATTTTAGATGACTTTGGATTACAAGCCTTTTGCGTCAAAGACGCGGAAAATAGCAGAACGAAGTTATAAAACTTCGCCCAGCGTTTTGCCAGCAGGGAATTAGGAAACTGGAGTTATACTTACACTCAATACATAGTGCGCAGGCATTCCATTGCCACTTGTCGCTTTGTACTCGAGTGTTCTTTCAGCCGGCGTTTTGGTGATCGTCTGTTTGCCGATGAAGTCATCCCGATCGTACCAATGATCTCCGTCATTTTCAAACAAACTCAGATCCGATGTTACCTCGAATAGATATTCATTGTTAAGCATCTTTGTTTGACCCGGAGTCATGTCAGGTAAATATGTTTTTGTTCCATTAAATGTTATATATAACTCATCAGTGAAGGATTCTGCAGTTTTTATACAGTTAATTGATTTAAGACGGAGTAATGCAGTTGTGGGTGTCTGGCTGGCATTCACACTTGCACTTATTGTGTAGTGCGCAGGCACACCATGGCCACTAGTCGCTTTAAAATCAAGCGTTATGTCACCTGACGATTCGGTGATTGTATGTTTGGCGATGAAGTCATCCCGATCGTACCAATGATCTCCGTCATTCTCATACAAACTGAGCGTCTCCGATCCCTCGAATGTAAATTCATCATTAATTGCTTTTGTTTGACCCGGAGTCATGTTAGGCAATGATCGCTTTGTTCCGTTAAATGTTACATATAATTCATCAGCGCCGGTTTCTGCCGTGTCTAAGCAGGTAATTGATTTGAGTTTGAGTGTTGCCATATGTATATCATTTTTTTAATTTGACATTTTTAATTGTTGGCAGATTCGAAATAAGGGTTTTATTTCTGTAAATGACTTCATAAATAGACAATCCCCAGATAACTGCTGCTGTGGTAAAGATTCTTTCTTGATCTGTGATAATAACTCCTGTCATAAGTTTATCCACTTCCCATGTTTCTACCGTTAATATGTCTTTAGTCATTGGAGGAGGAATTCTTAAAATTGGGTTTACAGGCCAACTTCCATCCGATAATTGTTTTGAGGAAATAAACTTTATGGCAGCAATTATAGATTCTTCTCCACTTCTTTGTGGAAATAGTAATAATGTAAGCAAATTGAAGACTGTTGCAAAAACTTCACTCTCTTGTTCATTAGCATCATTCCATCCGCCATCTTTTTTCTGATTGGCAATAATAAAATTTATTGTTTCTTGATATTGTACTGTTGTCAAGTCCTGAGTATAGATCAGACTTTTGAGCGTTTGATAAGTAGGATAAGCATAGCCTTTCCACCAATAACACGTCCAATGACCAATATTTGATTTAGTGTTCTTTAAGTATTGTACTGCTTGCCGTACAGAATTATTATTTGAATTTTCTCCATGTATTAATAAAGCCTGCAAAGCTACAGCAGTGACACTAGGATGTACTTGTAGCCACCCTTGAACCCAGTAATTATTTGGAGCTTGTATATAACGACCAATGCCATCATAAGTATCATAAGTAGAAAAACCTCCATAAGTAGTTTGTTGATGTCTACGAATGTAATCTATACCTCTTAAAATAGCTGAAGGTCTCCATATTTTGCAACAAGACAAAGCTAAGAGAGCCCAAGCTGTACTATCACAATCAGTGGGAACTTGCCTGTTGTATGCCCAACCTCCATTTCTTTTCTGCCTATAAAACAGTTGTTGAAATGGCATTTTTCGATTATTTTGCCAGTTAGGTGGACTAGTATGCATCAAGGCATAAGTAACAAAGCTTGTTACCCATTCAGAACTTAAATCAGCTTTAGTTTTAAAATCCCTCCATAAACCATCAGAAGACCGACTTTCGGTTAAAAATTGCTTTCCTCTAATTAGGCAATCTTTAATTCCATTCGACTTTATTATGTCTAAATTCATATGCTAAATCTAATTAGGACATCCAATCCCTAATATATGCAAGGAAAAAAAGTATAAAGTAATTAGAGATGTTAGAATCTAATTCTTGCTGCTTTAAAAAATTGTTACATATATTGATACGGTGAATCAACCTTTGAGAAGTATCCACTATATAGTTGCCCTTAAGTATTTCCTGTAAAACTGGATAATCTTCCTCTACCAGTATGTTTTTTTGAATTTGAAGTAAAACATTGTTTATGGATTTATTTTGTAAGTCCCTAACTAAGTCTACAAAATCATCCAGAAGCCAAAAGCTTTCAGCAAAACAAGTAATAAATGTATTTAGAGTTTTAGAAAGCTTTTTATTGTTATCAGTTACTGGAATAGTAGCTAATTTTTTAATAATAAGAAAAGGCAAAACAGATTTTAAACGTGCTATTTTTAGCTGCTCTGCTATAGGCAAAGTCCCATAATTAACCGATAATAGCTCCGATTTTAATCCTTTTATTAACATTAACAATAATTCTTGACGGGCCTTAATTTTATTATTCTCAGGAAATAATTTATTTAATTCGATAAAGAATCCAATAATAAATTTGAGTAAAATTTTAAGTTCGGGTTTTTCAACATTTAAAACGACACTATAAAATTCTGCCAGCTGCGTAGGTGTATAAGTTGCTAAGTCAGATAAAGTTTTCTCATTAATAATCTCTATTAACTGCTTTGAAAGATGAGGATAATGATCTAGGATAAGATCAAAAATAGAAATACCTGTATTGAATAGTGCACTTAAAGAAGCTATTTTTTCAGCCCAATCAGTCTGCCCTGAAGAAAGGTAAGAAAAGTGCAATCCAATATCATAACCAAATGATAAGCTGATTGGTAACTTTGAGCGGAAACGCTTATTCATTGGACCAAAAACGCTTTCGGTTTCCAGTAAAAAATAATCCTCGCCCATTAGAGGTAAGATCAATCTTTTTTTCAAATTTTCACCTTTAATCCTTTGCTGATCCATAAATTCAGCATACTCTTCATCCTGTATCCAATAATCTGTAACTTGAAGTTGATGTATTATTACCCTATGCACCTTTAACCAGACCTCGTCTAGCAGTAATCCTAAAGGCCATATATGATTGTTTTGAATCAAGCGTAGAAAAATTAGTATTTTGTACTTAAAACCTTAAGTTAATTAAACTAATGAATGAGCATCTTAACTAGTATGTGGAACTATTAAAGGGCGACTTACGATTAAATCCGTCACTCGAGCATAGAAATCTTTTTCCGTTTTTATTGGGAAGTAGTTATCTGGAATGTGCCGAATTACTTGCTCCAAGTTAACTTTTCTACCTTGATAGGTAAAACTTCTACCTGTAGTAGATAATTGAGCAAAAAGGCTTTCCCTATTTTCAATTGGAAAATGCAAAGCACCAGAAGTTTGCTCCTGGATATTTTTCATTTCTTTTGGCAGGTCTGCTTTATATCGATTTTGCTGGATAAGCTCAGCCATCTTTTCAAGGAAATTACCCATATCTGCAATAGGAAAATAATAAGCCGGCATATATTTGATCATCCGAACAGGATCTACGTCAATACTTTCAATACGAAATGTTTTGCCGCTTCCTCCTAATTTTTCAATAAGTTCTCCTGCGCTTTTAATAGGAAAAGTAAGTTTTGGGAGTTCTTTCATTACTTTCAATATTTCTCTTAAATCATATACACCCACCATTGGTTTGTATTTCATAGCAGGTATTTGCTTTAATAACTCATCTATTTCGGTAAGAAAGCGAACATCAGAGTTGCTAACTTTAATATTTTTATTAGGTTGCTTCATTTGTATAATTTGTTTTATGTAAAAGGATGCATCAACAAAAAATGAATAGATTATATTTAAAGAGTAATAAGGGAAAATAAGGTTAGTTAAGCCAAATAAAAGCTATCAGCAATCAAGGTATTGATATAATAATTTTCCTGTCAATACAGATAATATTCAATCTTACCAACCTCCACCTTCATCAGGCCGAGTATGATCTACAACCTTGACTAAGCCTCCACCAGCTTCAAAATCTGAACAAGGGTTGTCAGAATCTCTACACCAATTTTGGTATACAGGAAAACCATATTGATCATATCCAATAGGATTAAAACTTTGATAATAACACTCATAATTTCTGTCACCTTGACAGTTTCCATTTATCCAAGACATATTAAATTATTTAAAATGTTGAAAGATTAGAAAAAGAGGAAGATATATCAACCCATTACATAGGTAAACTGATTAACCCTACTATGTAGGTAAAAGGCTGCAGTATAATTCCCTAAACTTAGAAGATATCATCTAAGTGAGAATAGTAAAAGACATTGTATTAAAATAAAGCAATAGAAGCGGTGGTTAGACCACAATACGATTTATTATTTAGTGAATTGTATATTAACTCAAATCATCTTAATATAAATGTCTTGCAAAGGTTATTAGTAAACATAAAAATTAATTTTTATTAAAGCAATACCTAATTTTAGGTATTTTTAAAATATCATATATTGATCTTTATCTATATTTTCGATTTAGCGACTGTCTGACCTCAATAGGATTATCACACATCTCCACCCGAGCTGCTTCTGCCTGTTGGGCAATCATACATTATTGAATGTTGAAAGCGCATACTTCAAAATCTTTCTTGATGCCATGCTATGAATAGGAGGATTAAAAATTTTATACTTCTTTAACTTGTAGTTGTGACTTATTTATGCATACTTAGTACATATCCATTTCGGATAGGGGAAAAGTGTATTCTTTATTTTGTGCTGCCCCTATCGGAACCGGTAACTGCATTTTGGTAGGGTTTTAGCCTCTGACTACATATGCTCAATATCACACCCTGCAAAAATATTTCTCATGCACAACGCTACTTTAAAGAAGCATTACGGGGAGATGATTATGTGCGTGACCATGAAGTAGGATTTTAGATTGGCCAGCTAGCTAAACGGTTAGGCTTGTACTGTGAAGTCAGCCAAAAGGTGCAGGTAAGCAACGGCTTTCTTTAAGGTTCATTTCTCGTTTACCCAAACTGGCTCTCGATTTCTTTAACTCAAAATATTCGTCATGAAAAAACTACTTCGTGTTAGTATTTCGGCAGCAAAATCAAGTAAACTATTGGTTCAACTCTTAGTTCTACTTGTACTTATTCTTGCAGCTTGCCAGGACAACAACTTCGTGGTGAATCCATCCACACTTTGCAGCTGTAATGCAGGAGTGGATGACGATTGTTTCCCTTCAGTCCAAGCCTGGAGGCACACCGTTGATAATCTACTCGAGGTCTCAGCAAGTGATTTTACCAACGGAGATTTTGTAGGGGCGGAATGTCAGGGCGAGATGGCTGTTGCTTGGGACTGGCCTCCCTTCTTGTTCAATTGCTGGCGGCCAGTAAATGGTTTCAAATACAATATGTCGGCGACCCTTCATCAATTCAACTGGCATTATGATGATGATGAGGATTGGAATCTTCACATCATTCCCACTCAGGCCTTCAACTTCCTGATCAGCGATGTGGAAGCTCTGCACGATGAATCCTCAGACGAGCATCGGAAAAACTGCGGCGACTCTCCCTGCATGGAAGCTGAGATCTCTCCAGACAAACAATTCTGGAACAACCCTTGGTTTTTTGCACCAGGTGTAGACCCTGCAGATACTGAAGATAATGGGTACTCATGGCTTGAAGGCAGACAGTTAGGTTTCTACGGACTATGGGTCATGGATGCGAACCACGATTTCAAATCTGAGATCCATAATTCAGAAATGATCTGGTTTAAGGATCATTTTGAAAATCCCGCCCCTCTGGATATTTTCTGGCTATTGTTCATGCAGGATAATACAGGTCGGTTTGATGACAGCGACAATTTTGATTGCGATGGCGATGCGCCGGCCGGATGGAAGCCTTGGGCTCAATCCCCTCTCTCTGGGCAGTTTAATATTGCATTTGAAGTGAATCCGTCCAGAGAGGTAGTGAATTTTTCCATCGTTGAATTGTTCAACCGCTTCGTGGTAACCAGCCAAGATGTGGATGGCAGGAGAGATGCGGATGATGGCAAATCACACGCTCTAGAAATTAACGGAAGAGTGGTGGTCAGAGTTGAGGAGACGCAACAGAATGACGATGACTTGGGGGTAACGTTTACCAATCTTTGCCTGAGGCCTGATGGTAAGTTGCAGGGGTTTGTGACCATTCGTTCCAAGATCGGCGGCGATGATGATAAGGACGAGGAAGGTTTTCATATTCTCTATGTAACGCGGAGCCTGGGATCCACAAGACCTGATGTCGTCCGCCCAGACATTGCATTTCCCCGGTTGCTGATAACTTCAAAGGAAGTCGGAGGCTCAATCAAGGTGGAGCAGGATTTTTTTGTGGGTGACTTACAATTAACACTGCACGGTAACGATTCCACCTCTAGTCGTGATTTCCTCATTTCCAAAGTAGAATTTGCTGCTAAGGGCGTGCGGCAGGAATTACGGTTTGAACAAAGCGGACAGTCGAAGGAAGTATTGATCCGGAATTTGCCCTTACTGCCGGGTGGAAAGATTATTGTGACTACGGCATCGGGACTCAATTTAGCGGTCAGCACCCCTTCTATTCAGCTGGCTCCTGGCATAAGTGACACGCTTATACAGGCAACGGTTGATGAAGGAGCATTAAAATTTCTTCCATCTGCAGTTGGTGGAATTCCTAATGTGTCCATTCCGAGTAATAAGCAACTGTTGCGCTCGCAGGAATATCATTTGAAATTCCTTCCACGCTATGCTGCTTACAAGGGCAATAACGTGATGACAGATAAACCTTCTCTCTATGCCGCTGAACTCAACGAAGCCATCATCGGGAAAGATGAGAAGAAGATGCAGGTATTGCTCCAGTCCACCCAGCCATTCAACATTAGCTGGAGCTTCAGCGCAACCAACTTATTGACAGGGAAGCCTGTTCCTATCTGTACAAATAATCAGACAATGTGTAGTGGTATACAGGTTGAACTTTTGTCCGGAAAGATGAAGAATGATTCGCTAAAAGTAAAATTTCTCTCTCAAGGAGCGGAAGGAATTATAGAATTCATCGCCAAAGGTAGTTTGACTGATATGAAGGGCAAGACAACGGTTGTTGAGCATCGTTTGTGGAGTCATGGATTTTCTAATTCAATCAATAATGTTGAAGAGATTGCCACGCTGATTCAAGCTTTGAGTGGTTTGAAGGATAGATCGATACTGATTCCCCCTGCGCCTACCAGAAAACCCCAGACTAACAACCCTCCGCAGGATGATAAAACGAGGCAGGCATATATCATCAATGCTTATCTAAAAGAGACAGTGAAAGATAAGCAGATTACGATTGAGGAGTTGAGGGATGTGTTGGGTGCATTGAGGAAGTTTGGGTATATTTAGATTGATCTCATCCATTAAATTGAGACAACTCATAAGTCTCAAATATTGGGAAATTATATTAACTAAGACATAAAGTCTGAACTCTACTACTTGCTCCTTGGTAGGCTTACTTCTGAAGATGAGTTAATAGCTGCCAATAGCAGGAGGCTAACTAAACGTTTGCTGCATTGGTAAAATTTTGTTTGCTAGCATCCAGATCCTCAAGCAAGGTAAGTAAAATCAAAATAGCTGCAGGCAAGTGAGCCCCTACATAAAAGGCAAAGGATCCATCCAAGTCATTCTTTTTTAGCATTTTTCCATCCCAGGTAAACAAGGTTTTGCCTGTAGGGCTTTTTTCTTTGGACTATCTGCCATCGAAATGATACTCGACCGGTCCATGGGAGCCACCTTTCTTCAGGGTAGCTCCATCATAATGATACAGAATAACGCCGGTGGAGGATCCTATTTTTAGCCCATGGCCATCACACACATAAAGTACTCGACCGGGGGAATTACCAAATCTAATAACATTATTCATTCGTCTTGGTTTCTGATGTACATTTCAATGTATTCACTGAAATCATTTTTGATTACCTCTAGTGGCTGATTAGGATTGCCGGCTAGTTCATGTGCCAGAGCCTTAATCATTATACGCTTTCAAAATAACAGACTCATGCTTAGTGAGTGTGAATTGCAGCTTTACTACCTCAATAAACGGATTAGGACTGGCACTTAGAATTATTTCATCATTTTCTGAAGATTCAGCCTCTATACTTATTCTAGCCTCACTTATAGCAGCAATAAGACCTGCAGTACTGGTACTTAATACCTTGACAATCCAGTAATCAATCAAACCTTGACTTGCCTAGGTTCTATCACCACTGATGCCGGAAGCAGAACGTCACCCAAGCAGATAGCCTCCATCAGTAGTCTGTAGTGCTGTTCTCAATTCTTCATTAGCAGAGCCCCAAAACGTTTATCCCACTGTTTGCTGCCCGCGCTGCTTACCTTTACTATCAAGTAATCATTTCCCCCTGGCTGGTCTGCGTCTTATCACACAATAATTTATTGGGACTATTACTGAAATAGTAAATAGAGCAACTGCTACTTTCTCAGCACGCTTTAGCTTGGGCTGTTTAATGCTAAAGTCCAGCTTAGGAAAGGTACTTATTTTGTGGTTGTCCCTTCTACTCTCGGTCCATTAATCTTCATCTTTGTAATTTTAAAAAATGCATGAGCACCTGTATTTGATGTTTGTTTTCCGATTGATACTTCCACTGCTAAATATCCCCGTATAGTATTGTTGTCTACTTGGCAAATGTCATAAAAGGTTATTATCGGAAATTGCTGATTAGTAGGGTTATCTGGCAAATTTGATGTTGTTTTATTGGCAGTTATCCGGACGGTATTATTGACAATCAAACGTAACTGATCTGCTAAAGGAGGTTGGTAATTTATATTTCTGCCTGATTGGAATTCAAGCACATAATTATAGGAATTGGCTTCATTGAGTTTTATTTCAAAAGGGATATAAAATACATTAACCAAAGGAATGGTTACCCAAGGAGTGGGAATGCAATTTTGAGGGCTAAAGTCACTTATTTGGTTATATCTTCCACTATTGTCCAAAAAACAATACAAAAAGTAGTCTATATCTCCATTTGGGTTTTTGGTTGTCCGCCACATTTGTTGAATCGGATGTATTTCAGGACTATTTTCATGACCATTATCGCTTACCCATGGTCCATACACGCCTACATTATTAAATTGTAATATATGTCTAGGAATAGTTTTAAGGAAAGCAACTCCATTATTACTTTTATCCCCACCTGGTTCATTTAATGCCACTTCGCAGCATAAAGAATAGGCATCATAAACATGACCTCGGGGCCGACGAGAATTAAATTGTAGCCATCTAAAAGGGGGATCAGGTATTACATACAGATCTATATCACCATCAGTATTTACCCTTATGGGTCTACTTTTAATAGATAAATAGCCACATAAAGTTCTTTTATATCCATCCACAGGAGTCCAAGGTCCACCCTCATCTGCTTTTGCTTGACATAGACCAATTTTTTCATCTAAACCGATAAAACCAGTGCTAGCCACTCCATAATAATAGTTAGTTATGGTATCCCAATTGGTTATTGAAGAAGAATTACATTCAAATTGTGAGGATAAGGGAGTAGTTAAGTGTAATTCCTGCGCATAAAGTGAAAAAAACAAGGAATTATACAGGAATAGAGGAAAGGAGAGAATGATGGCTTTTTTACCAAGGAAAAGTTCTCTAGATATTATCTTTTGAAGATAATATTTTATGCTCAACCTTAATAACATATAAGGAAAACGTTCCATATTTATAATTTTTTCAAGTTAAAGAAAGAATGCCATGTTGAATCTTATAGAATTAAGGCTGGAAGTAAACGGTTAGATAAGATGTAGAGTAAAACTCCCAGAATAATAAGCAAACCTGCTGAAAAAATAAATATCGCTTTAGAGTAATCAGCCTGTGATAAGCATATATTCACAATGCCCATAACGGTATAGAAATAGTAAATATTTAACGAAAATATTTAAGAATCAATACCTAATTCTAGGTATTTTTATTCACTTTCTCATTCAATAGATTTGAATCTAATCCTCGTCATATCAATCTAGAGTTGTGTTTATTTTTATATTCTTATAAATTATCAAAATAGTGAGCTAATAATGTTACTTTTATCAATATAAATGATAAAAATACCTAAAAGTAAGTATTGTACTGCTCAAGTTTAGTAACTATCTTTCCTCTTACAATTCTAAGATATACTTAATCAACTATTATATACATTCAAGAAAATCTTTTAAACTAATAATTTTAATAAGTTTTTTCTAAGAAAGTCTTCTGAGTGGCTTCATGCCATCAAGTTAATAAATATCCTTTATCCATACAGACTAAAATTAAAGTATTACGGCTAGCTTATAAACCTCCTTTCATCTAGAGAAGGTAAAGTCATACTATCTATTTAATAACTTAAACTCAAATTACTTATGGAAAATATGCAGGAATTTTCAAATCCTTCAGATGAAAGGATTAAATCAGGTAAAGAAACAAATAGGCGTCAAATAATAGGAATGGCTGTTACTGGAATGGCTGGATTACTACTTTCCAATAAAGCGTCAAGTCAAACAGGTGGTCAGCAATCCAGTCATGCATCGACAATATCAAGCCAAGAATCACTGCAGCAAACAGCTAAAACTCAGCAAGCAGGTACAATAGAAAAACAGTTTGGTCTGTCAAAAAATAATAGTTTAGAAATTGTTTCAGAAAAGATAGATAAAGTGAGTTTTTCTAGAACACAAGAAGAAGCCAATACTTGGCAGGAACTACGTAAGCAAATTGAGTTCTTACTAGGTCCCACTGCCAACAATCTAAGTACAGGACAATTAAGAGAAAATTTCTTAAGGGTTGAGTCGAACTTTAAGTTTAAGCCTGAATATTTAGATGACGAATTCATTCCTGCTCACATAGAACCTTTAATCGATCAAGCTGCAGACTTATTAGATAGATGCTTAAGAGATAGAGCAACATGGGATGAATTAAATGTTAAGATGGTAGATCTTGCATTAGAGTTAAATGAATATAAAGAATTAGATAAAATACATGAAGAAGAAGAAGCTGCAGGCGTTTATGATGTAAACTGGCATACTAGTATAGCTGATTATAATGCTGAAAGACTAAATGCAATAAACAGTGAGTATAATGAAAGTTATATAAGCTCAGTTTCTGACAATCATTATTCATTTGATGAAATAACTAAAGTATATGGAGCTATTCAACTCTCTGCTTGGCTGCAAGGACTTGTTCCTTATAGCTATCAAGGACAAAATTTTGCCGGCTATGGAACTCATACCTGGAATGGAGTTGCAAAAACATCAGCTCAGCATTATAAGGACGCAGCAGTGGCTATGGGTACACATGGTTTGTATGCACAAAGGTACAGTTTTATAGCTCAACAATATTTTGCACAAAATCAAAAAGATATATCTAGAGCCAAAATGAAGGGGCTTATAGAAAAAGCAAAGTGGGATAAGTTAAATGCTGATTTTCTTAGACGTAGAACACTTGTCGCAAGAAAATATCAAGATATAAAGACTAAGACAGCGACACAGGATGATGGTGCATTGAATTATGCTAAGAGGTTAGTCCCATTAAAAGAAAGGTTTCATCAAGATTTTCGTGATGCACTTGCTAGAATGAAAGCTATTGAAAAGGGACTTAAATTAATCTATGGTTACAATTTACCGTTGCCATCTGATGAGAGTAGTATTGATTATTTTGATAACTGCTTAGGTTGGACAAGGAGCGTTGTTCAATTTATTATAAAGTTCTCAAGAAGAGAATTGAATGCTATTTACCCTGTTTCCTTAAGAAGCTTATTGGGAGAATCAAATTTTAAAAGTCAAAGGAAAAGCGGTACTTGGAGTTTCCAAATAAAGGAATCTTTGTTTAACGAAATGACTAATATTAGATTAAGAGGAATAAGCCTAAGCATCGTAGACAATTACACACATAAGGATAGAATTTGGCAGTTTCAAATACAAGCTCCGAAGGATAAGGCAGTAGATATTCGACATTTCTTAACTGGTCAAACGACTACTTTAGATCAAAGCCATTTAGATCCTTGTATTATTGGTAGAGTTGTAGAAAGAGAATCATTTAAGATTCCAGATGTTGTTGGTTTAACTTCCCTATATAACGCTAGTCCTTTAGGTAAATGGGAAATAAAAGCTTTAGGGTCAATGCCCAATAAATCATATGAAAAGATTGATGACATCCAGGTTGATCTTCATTTAGCGTTTAGGTGGGGTGTTAAAAAAGAATTGACTTCTAAATTATAATTTAACTGAAATCAATATTATGCTAACTGAAGACTTAAATAACGAACCAGATAAGAATCATAATTCTGAAAAAGAATCATCACACCCTAATAGGAATAGTAGCTCAACTGACAGATTTAATAGAGAGATACATCATAGTGAGCGAGAAACTAGAGATTCTTTCAAAGAAAACGCTTGTCATTTAAGGGCAACAGGAGATTTTAGAGAATCTGTATTAAGCGAAAGAGCTAATAATAAGGATTCAGGTATGGACCTTTTTTCAGAAAGAACTTCGCTGACTTCTAAATTTTCAATTAGTAGTGGGAAAACCCTAGATTTCGAAGTAGATAAAACTCATGAAAATTATTCAGCAAAAATAGGCGTTTTTGATAAAGCAATGATTTGGTCTTGCGAGCAAATTGAGAAGATGCAAAGCTTACTTCCTGATAGTAATATGAAAGATTCACTAAATGGAGGCTGTAAAATGGTTGAGAATTTTGTGGAGATGAAGTTAGCTAATACCAATGGTATTGACCGTTATTACCATTGCTTTGGCAATTGTGAAGCCGCAGAATACGGTTTAGGTGGAGCCGGAGCAGCTTTAAGGATCGACATACTTAAAGAAGTGAAAGACATACCTCAGTATTCTCCTAGATTAGGTGTAATAGAAAGTATAAAGGATTCTGCTCGTGATTTTGGTGCAAACTTTACTGGATTAAAAGCTGGTTTAACGGGTACTAGATGTTATGAAGCCTGTATGAAATATAAACCATAAACTGGAGAAGTGTATATCATAACTAAGGCTGACTAAAGTGGAGTAGCCAGAATTTGATTTGTTTTACTATGAAAAGCAGGGTCTAGGTCCTGCTTTTCATACGGTGCTGCTTGGTAACCTAATCAAGGTAGTTGAATTTCATAATTTCTAGGTAATTATTCCCATTAAATCCTTTAAGACGTGACATATCATCAGAAACTCTTGCCAAACGTAGTCCATGCAATGCAGCAATATTACCTTCTATTACTCCACGATAGTAGTATAGAATTGGACTCTGTAATCCACCTTCTTTATTAAAAAATGAAAGAGAAGTGTTGTTAATAAATACCTCTTCCCATAAAATATTTAAGGGCATTGCTGTTCCCCCTTTATTTGGTATCCGTCCGGTAAAGTAGCAGGTTACATTTCCGGTAGAGCCGATGCATCGGTTTTTTTCCAAAAGGGAGGAAGTAGTTCTTTGAGTTGATTGATGGGCTGGTCGGGCAATCTCTGTAACACATCTTGTAGATATTCATTGGCATTGATGCCTTGCAGTTTACAACTGCCAAGCAGACTGTAAACCATAGCCGCCCTTTGTGCCCCGGCATGAGATCCGGCAAACAAATAGTTTTTGCGGCCTAAAGCCACCGGCCGGATAGCGTTCTCCACCGGATTGTTGTCTATTTCTAATCTGCCATCTTCCAGATACAGATAGATTTTATTGTAGCGGGCTACTAAATAATTAACGGCTTTCCCTATGGCACTTTTGGGAAGTACTTTACTATGTTCTTCGACAAGCCATTCTCCAAGCAGATCCATAATCGGACGGGCTTTTTGTTGGCGCAGCAGATAGCGGTCTTCAGCAGAGAGCTTCTTCTCCCGGGCCTCACGCTCTACCGCATATAAGGCTTGCATCCAGAGCAATACTTTTTCTGCTCTTGCCTTGTCATTATCTATCGTGCCGGAAGCTGCGCTTCACGTCAGCGATTGGCATGTTCAAAATACCGGCGGGCATGAGCCATACAGCCCACTAACACAATATCTTCTCTTGCCTCAAATTGCTCATAGGCTGCGTAGCCATCGGTCTGCAGATAGCCTTTGTAATCTTTCAATAGTTTACCTACTGCTGCTCCGCCTCTGCCGGGTTGGTAATCAAACAAGACGAGTCTTTGTTCGGGTGAGAAGTACACCCAATGATAACCTTGATGTGTATCTCCTTTTTTTTGCTTGTCTAATACGGCAATAGGTGTCTCATCTCCTTGCAGGTAGGTAGATGCAAGGATATATAAGCGTAATGTTTGATAAAGTGGTTCCAATAATGAGCAAGCCCCTTCAAACCAGCCGTCTAAGGTAGAGGCAGGAATCTTCATGCCTAACTGCTCATAACGCTGTGCCTGCCGGTAGAAAGGCAGATGGTAAACAAATTTATCGCAGATGATTTGGGAGAGCAAACCTGCACCAGGCATGCCTTTTTCTATAGGACGTGTGGGTAGTGTAGCGATATGAAAAGTCTCCTCTTTACTCACATAACGTGGACGAATGTACCTGCGAACAAACAGAGAAGCAGGTTTTAAATCCAATTCTTCGGTGATCTCTTCCCCGATCTTGCGCATACCTGAGACATCTTCCCCTGGCTCCAAGATGACATCTACTCGAGGCAGATGCGCAGGAAAGCCTCCCCGAATGGCTTTTTTGGCTATGTGTTTGACTGCCCGCTCATAGCTGACCGTCTGCTTGACAACTATGGCCGACTCCCCACTTGCGGAAGCTAATTCCAGGCTCAGTTGTCCACTATCAGTTGCCGGTACAAAACGTTCTCTTTTACTACCAAATAGTAGTCGCCTGAGTTCTTTTACTTCCTCCCGCAACTGCTCATTGGCTTCCTGCAACTGCTGCTTCTCGGCTAATAAGGCTTCTTGTTGGGCAGCAGATAAAAGGGGGACGACAGCAGACATAGAAGCTTTTCTTGAGTTAAAGCAAGATATATCTTACTCCTATAGCTGTCAAGCAAGCGTGGCGCTTTTTTCTTGCAGCCCCACATAACGTTTGCGGCGGTGAGTGACTTCCACTTCTACCCCTTCAATCAACAAACACAGTTCACTGTAGGACAAACTGCCATCCTGCAGTTTGGGCAAATGAAAGGTACCCGATTCCAACCGTTTGTAGTAGAGCACAAAGCCTGCTTTTTCCCACACTAAAAGTTTGATCTTGTCTCTACTCTTGCCTATAAAAATATACACATCGCCCGATAAAGCATCTTTACCCATGTATCCTGTAACAATCCCACTCAAGGCATCAAATGATTTTCGCATATCTACCGGCTCTGAGTAGAGGAAAAAACGCTGTGCAGCAGTTAACGCGAACATACCGACAACACCTCTTGCAGATAGCTTACCGGAATCAGGGAAGAAAAGCGAATCACTGCTCCGGAAGGTAAAGCCACTTCCATAGGGCTGACAGTAGTTTGAGGAGCGGATACCCGAATGAATCCGCTACTAGCTGTTGGTGTGGGTGCTGCTGAGGGATGCGCTTTGCGGTATCTGGCCACCCAATACGGCATCAGATGCAAGGCAAGGCCGTGTTTTTGGCTAAATTCTTTTTGAGTGATTCCACTTTTGAGCCACTCTTCCACGAAGGGAAACATTTCTTTTTCAGTCCTGATTTGTGTCATCGTTTTTTCTCCTAAGTTAGGAGGGCTAACAACCCTAAATCAAGGCTACTTCAGGCGGTGGATACTTTATTTGGACGGGCACTAACAACTGTTGTAGCCAATTCATCAATGTTTCTTCTTGTTTCAATATAACGATGGAGCATTTCATGAAGAAGCGTTTCTACTATGCCTTCACGTAAATAGCGGATATAATTCTCATCTGGGGATTTATCATACAATACTTTTGAGCCCTGGTTGGTTGAACCTAAAAGGTTAGCTTGGTGAAAGGATATTACAGCTAAATTTGAATATTTACCAAATGCCCCACTAGGATCTTCATTTGTCCCAAGTACAGTTCCACTTTCAGCTATAGAAGCTTTTGTGTTATTATTAAATGAAATAAGTATTTTACTATATCGGTTGATAAATGTACCAGGTTTAGGTGCCTGAGTACTAAAAACTCTACTTTCCATAAATAACTTTTGATACGCTTTGGGATAGCGACAACGAAGAATTTCAATTGCTCTAGCAATTGAATAAACGTAATACTGCCCACTATCATCATCAGTTAGAACGGCAATATCTATATCCCGATATGCCCAAAAATAAAACTGGTCATGTGCTGCTGGTTGGTCGTTGAGTATGGTGAACCCCATCGTTAGGACAGGAAATGGGTAAAACGAAACTATTAGTTATCCGTTTTTTAATGTTTTCTCTCTGGATTGATTTCATCCAATAGACATTTTGTACACCTTTTCAGGGGTGTGATATTTTAGACTTTGGTGGGTTCTTTCTCTGTTATAAAAGCGGAAATAATGTATCCGTCCGGTGAAATAGCAGGTTATATTTCCGGCAGAGGTGATGCCTCGGTTTTTTTCCAATAGGGAGGCAATAGTTCTTTAAGTT
>NZ_JAUKPO010000019.1 GCF_030503435.1 Rhodocytophaga aerolata | reverse complement strand
ATGCACCACCTGCTTTCTACCCTCAGAGATCTGGAAGTGGCAGAAGCCCTGATTGCGCAGGTAGAGGAAATTGCCGAAAGTACACGCAGCCATGTGCTGGGCAGGCAAATCCATTAATAAACATTTTCAATCAATACATCCTAACTCTACAATCATGAAACAAAACATTTTTCGATTTTCCCTACCAGGTATTTTTTTAACGTTAGCTATAAGCTTACTGATCAGTTGTTCACAAACAAACGAAGTAGTAGCACCAGACATAGCTCTTGAAGAAAAGGCTGTTTTAGTACCAGAACCTGTTTTGGCAGAAGCTCCTGCAAGTGGGGAAGTGGTGGAGAAAACAGATTCCCTGGTGTTTCCAACGCAGCCATTAGCAGCTGCCCGCACATCCGGTACGCATGCCATCGACTACGTAGACTTTGACGATGAACTGGGACTCAGCCTCATTCCTGATTACGCAGCTAATATGTTTGCTTCTGCTCCTTTTTATATTCAGCAGGTAGGCAATGCCTGGGTGCATGTAAAGGAGAACAATAATGGCAGCTATAGTGCATCATTCAAATCCAATTATGGGCACTATCATTTAGATTACCAGAATTTTATACCTTGTACCAGGCCAGACGGCACGTTTGGAAGACCTACCTATGTAGGTAATGGATGCCGGAGTATTGACCCACTTAAACAGCCACGTACACTCAGCACACATTATGGGAACCAGTGGATTAAGATATATGCCTATGATTACACGAATTCCAGCAGGGTTTTTGACTTGCAGGGCATCAAGGTAATCCACGGCCCAATCCGGCTTCGGTACAGAAAGCAAAACGGCACCTGGTATGAGTGGGCAAGCCTTGGCGAGGGCTCCTGGAATCTTTCCTCCTATTCCACAGGTATTACGGAAGTATTAATTTCAAGTACAAATAATAGTTCCATAAGTTTTGATAAGGTACTTATAAAAATGCCGAACTATTGATGTTATACATGGCCACTCATCGGTTAGTGCTTACAGATAACTCGTATGCAATGGCCGATGAGGGGTATGGTTGAATTTAAGTAAAAAGATGAATTTCTTTACTCACCCACCAGATTATAGAAGGGTGATGTTTTGAATAGCTTATTTGTTATCTTCACCTGGGTAGCGGACCTTGCCTTGTTACTAATCCAGTGGTAGTACAATACTACTTGCGAATTTTTCCTACCTTGGGGTTTTACGGCCGGGAAGCGATGCAAAAGAAGATAGCCATTATCGAAATACAGCAGGAAACCAACTCTTTTTCTCCTGTCTTAACTACACTGGAAGATTTCAAAGCGGCTGCTTTGGGCTATGGAGAAGACGTGCTGGCGATCAGTGACATACACTCGACCAAGCAGATAGCCGGTTTTCTGAAAGCGGTGCGTACCTATGGCAAAGGGCAGATTGGCGTAGTTCCGGTCATTACTGCCTGGTCTACGTCTGGGGGGCCTGTGGCCATGCAAGTGTACCAGGGATTTAAAGCGCATGTCCTGACAACTCTTCAGCAGAATCCTGCGCTGGATGGCATATTTCTTTCCATGCATGGGGCAATGGGCGTAGAAGGCATGCGCGATCCGGAAAGTGATATGCTGCAAGCCATCCGGCAAGTTTGTGGAGAACAGATACCCATTGGAGTGGCCTTCGATCTGCATGCCAATGTAACGGCAGAAACCGTCAGGCAGGCAACCTTTATTACAGCGTATCGCACCAATCCCCACCGCGACCATTTTCAGACAGGATTTCGTACCGGAAAAATTCTGATAGAAACCATACAGGGAAAAGTAAAACCAGTGATGGCTTTTAGAAAGTTGCGCCTGCTCAAAGGCGGAGGATTTACTATTGATTTTCTTTCTCCCATGCGGAAAATATTCCAGTGGATGAAAATGATGGAAAAGAAACCTGATGTCTTAAGCATTTCCACCTTTATGGTCCACATCTGGCTGGACGATCCGGAACTGGGATGGAGCACCGTAGTGGTGACAGATGGAAAAAGAAAGCTGGCCGAAGAGTTGGCTGAAACGCTGGCAGATATGAACTGGCAGGTTCGCCATATTACTCATCCCCAGCCGGTAAGCCCGGCCATGGCTATAGAAAAAGTAAAAAAAAGCTGGTTTGCCCGCTTATGGGGAACCACTATTCTATGTGATGTATCGGATATTGTTTCAGCCGGAGCCCCCGGAGAAAATACATGGCTGCTGCAAACAATTGTCCAGCTGGCTCCCCACTTAAGAGCCTATATCCCGCTTAGAGATGCCCAGATGGTGGAAGTAGCTTTTGATAGCAAGCTTCATGAGGAAATAGAAGTAAGGGTAGGAGCAAAGCTGGACCAGGTCTATAATCAGCCGTATACCTTTAAAGGAGAAGTTATTTTCAAGCAGCACAGGCAAGACACTGGTAAAACAGCCGTTCTTAAAAACAGAGGTACACACCTGATTCTGACAGAACGCCCGGTGGCTGCTTTCTTTCCCAAATTCTTTACAGAACTGGGCTTAAACGTATGGAAGGCAGACATAGTAGTAGTAAAAAACCTGTTTCCATTCCGGTATTTTTTTCTGCTCTACAACCGGAAAACAATCAATGTCGTTTCGGCAGGCACAACCAATCTGGATGTATTTCAGCTTACCTACAGGCAAATCTCCAGGCCCATTTATCCGCTAGATAAAATTGAAAGCTGGAAATAAAGCCACAATAGTTCCTCCCCTTAGCTAAAAGGGGAGGAATAAACCTTATTTTCCTATTTCTACCAATAATTTTTTCTACCAATAAAAAATATCGCCAGATCTTTCCTTTGTCCGCGTATCTAATACAGAAAAGCAGGTAAAGATTTTGGCTTCGTATGCTTCTCATGCTGTTTGTCAGGCATGAAAGGAGCGTGTGTGATTTCTCTCCATGCCATTACATTTTTACAGCCTTTTTAGCTACCCTTTGTTTGATCAGTTCCAGAAGCGGAGGCATCAGGGATAAGATAATAATTCCAAATACGACAAATGTAAAATTCTTTTTGATCAGCGGAAGGTTACCAAAGAAAAAGCCCATCAATATAAAAGCCACTACCCACACAAAACCGCCAATGAGATTGTAGGAAATAAACCGCCTGTAATTCATCGTGCCTATGCCAGCTATAAAAGGCGCAAATGTGCGGATAATGGGAATGAACCTGGCAAAAATAATGGTCTTGCCTCCATGCTTCTCATAAAATTTTTGCGTTTTTACCAGGTGGTCTTTTTTTAGCAAAAAGTAATCTTTCTCAAAAACCCTTGGGCCGATTGCATTTCCAATGATATAGTTAAGTGTATCACCCAAAAAAGCGGCTATAAACAATAAAGCCATTAAAATTACTACATTCAGGTTATTTGCCGGATTGGCAGCCAAGGCTCCGGCAGCAAACAGCAAAGAGTCGCCAGGTAAAAATGGCATAATTACTACACCTGTCTCTATGAAGATAACCAGGAACAGGATACAGTAAGTTAACATGCCATATTGGGAGATGATTAGGCTTAAATGCTTGTCTAAATGAAGAAAAAGATCAATAATTTGTGAAACAAGTTCCATGTGAAAGTTCTGGTAAGAATATAATTGTGAAAAATTTACGTTGCTAAAAGCAGTAGATTGCCTTATTCAGCCGGAAAACCAGGCGTCAGACGGCCTCAAAGGATAAGTATTTCTACGACGTGTCATGGTTTATATGTGCTTGATAAGGGGTGGTTTGAGGAGTTAGGAAGTAAATCTGCCTTCCCGCACTCTTTTTTTATAGGCGGCATACACCAGTAAGGCGGCTGCCGAAAAAACGGCTAGCAGCAATAGCTTGGCTGCATTGATATAAAACAGCTTCCGTTCCAGGGCTTGTATCAGTACTGGGTCTGTTGCCTGGGCGAGCTGGTTGTTCAGCTCTTTATTGAGTAGTTGAGCAATGATTGAACTGTTATCCAGCAGCCAGCCATTTCCATTGGCTAAGCTAGCAAAAGCAGCTCCCCAATCGCCATTTGCCGGACCAATGAGCGAGCCTATAAAAACAAAGAGCAGCAGCACTGGGGTTATCCATTTGATCACAAGCCGGTAGAAGCCGGGAATATGAATGTCTGCGCCATCGGTTATTTCTTTCCAGCCTTTATCCATTCCAAAAACCCAGGCAAACAAAATGGTTTCTAGCAACGCAAACACTACCAGAGAGACTTCGCCTGCCCAGTAGTCATACTGATCAAATACCCCTTCATTGAAGAAAAATACAGTGGGCAAACCAAGAATCAGCACAATCAATCCGAAAGAGATGGCCGATTTTTCACGTTTCCATTTAAATTCATCCTGCATAAAACCCATCCAGGGCGTGCCCATGGCCAGCGAAGAGGTAATGCCGGCAAAGAATAAAAGGCCAAAAAAAGCTACGCCAGCAAAGGAGCCGATAACCGTTCCCCATTGCCCGAATAAGAAAGGCATTGTGCGGAATCCCAAACCCAAGCCCCCAGAGGTAGTTAGTTCCACCACTTTATCTATACCCAGATAGCCTACCGAAATAGGAATCAGAATGGCGCTTCCCAGCACCACTTCCACAAACTCATTCATCCATCCGGCAGACATGGCATTGAGCGCAATATCTTGTTTGCTATTCACATACGAGGCATAACATTGAATAGTGCCCATCCCAACTGACAGCGTAAAGAAGATTTGCCCGGCAGCCGCCAGCCATACTTTGGGATTTGCCAACGAATCAAACTGAGGTGTCCATAGAAAATTCAAGCCTACAGCGCCGCCATAAAGTGCACCATCTTTACCGGCTTGCAGGGTAATGCCTTTATAAGCCAGAAAAGCGCCAAAGAAAATGAGTAGGGGCATTCCGATTTTGGATGCTATTTCCACCCCACCACTTAGCCCTTTGCTTAAGATCCAGGTGTTCAGCACGACACAAAGCAGGAAGAAAAAGATGGGTTCAAACGGAATACCAGTAGTAGACGTATTCAGGTCTACATATTTCTCAAAGAAAGAAGCTACTTCCACCTGGTTTAACTCTTGAAAGGTACCCACCAGGAAGTGATAAACATAGGCCATCGTCCAGCTTTCCAGGTAGCAATAGTAGGCAGCCACCGCAATGTTGGTGAATATGCCGAACACGCCAATATATTTCCAGAACTTGCGCCTATCCATAGAATCCAGAATGAAGGGGGTGGAATGGTGGCCATTTTTTCCTCCAAAACGTCCCATCGACCATTCTATCCAGAGCAAAGGGATGCCCATCAGCAGAAAACAAACCAGGTAAGGAATAATAAAGGCGCCCCCGCCATTCTGCATGGCCTTTACCGGAAACCGGAGAAAGTTTCCTAGTCCCACGGCATTGCCTGCCATCGCCAGAATCAGACCCACCCTGGAGCCCCAGGATTCTTTGTGTATTGTTTTTGCCTGTGTTTTACTTGTTTGGGCACTCATAAGAGAAAGGTATAGATAATTAAAATGTAGAAAGGATAATGTTTTTAGACACATTCGGTATCTTTCATCGGCTAGCCTGCAGGACCGCCGGATAAACAAAACCTGTTAAGAGAATAGGCTACAGAGGAGTGTACTTGCTAAAGTTGCCAGAACCAGACTGCTACTTTCCAGTTGATTTCTTCTGTAGTTTCCTTAGTTGGTAACAGACTCAACTTGAATGTACGTGTAGTAAATAAGCCAAAGGGCAATAGCTGCAACTTTCCTCACCTTTACCCAAGGGTAGGCTGGACGAATCTATTGACAGTACACTATACGAAAGGCATTTAGTTAGATTACCCCAGGAATACTGATACCCTAGGGAGCATGGATGAGAATTACACTCAGGAACAGAATGTGCAGATACGAATTGGCAACAGAGAAGGGCCTTGCCTTACATTGCGGGCAGCACTTAGCAGCGAAAACAGCAAATAGAAAACAAGCCAGTACTTCTATCCATCCAAATTGATAAGAGGGGATAGGCGAGAGCAGCGCAGCGGGTAGCAAAAGTTTGTCAGGGCTATAGAGCGATTCTTTCTCTTCAGTGGAATCATCTGCCATAGATTGAGCAGCTGAATACGCTGTGAGAGAGGGAACATCAGGCAGGTGTACAGCCGGGCTATTTTTGCAGCACATTCCTGCTAATTGCACAAGAATCAGACAGAAGAAAAGAGTACGGAATATTGTTGCTGCAACCGCCATAGATGATACTATCAAAAATACATAAATTTATTGTAGGTTACCAGGCAGGTAACCATTACCTGCTCTTTTTTAGGCTATACCCATGTAATATTTGTATAGCCATTCATCAGGTTGTGCTCAGGGTGAAGGCTGATCGGATAGGTAAAAGCCGTTCTGTGACTTAAATAGCCGGCTACAATGCTTGTAGAAGCAGGGAGAATCCATGCACTTAACTACGTTGTAAAATAAGGTTCAATCTCATTTATAAAGTTTTAAAAGGAAGGAATAAAGTTCAAATCAACGTTTTGACATGATCCTGTTAACCCTTTCTTAAATGATCGTAAAAAAGACTGTATTCCCGTTTAACTAGCAGGGTGTGTAGAGTTCTATAGGAAGAAGCATTGACACTCAGCCCATACTTTGGTAGTAACCTTCGCCTCCCGGCTCGGTTGTAGCTCTCGCCTTGAGAATTCCAGCCCCCTTTTTGTTACTGACAAAACGCTGGCCTGGCTCAACGTATGCACTTTGCCTTGTGACCATGACCTATCAAAGATGCATCATACTTCATTGAAAATGATTTATGTGGTAAATATAAAGTTAGAAAATAGACTTGAAACTATCTGTTTTAGGGTAAGCTTTAGGAAATCTTTAACTAAGGTTACATACCTTCAATGTGGCTAGGGAGCTTAACCAGAAAGGGGATAATATATCCTTTCTGGTTGATTAATAAAGAGCCTTAAAACGTATGCTTGGTTATTCTGAAAGTTATCTTGGCAATCTGATTCCTATACCCACTCCGGCAAACACATCTGCCGCCTGGTAAGACAACGATTTACTAGCAAAGATATCTAATTGTAAATGCGGAAAGGCCACATATAATAATCCTACATCTGTTGCATACTGCACTTGCTCTCCGGCAGGCTTATAGCAAAATACCTCTACAAAGATTGATAATTTTTTGGTAAGGCTAATTGCCTGAGATAATGAATAATTTATATTTATCTTTCCTGTTGCTTGATCTAACATACCTCCTGCACTGCCGTCCAATACAAATCTATCAGATATAGCATGAGAGAATGCACCGACTAAACCTGGGGCAAATTTATATGGTAAAGCTAAATTTTTACGACTATGGTAAGGAGTGGCTAATTTAGCTAATAAGGCAAAATTTGGTCTCCACCCTTTCTGCTCAAACAACAATATTTTGGTTGCAAGCAAAGTAGGGTGCCATCCTGTTTTTATACTTTCTTTATCTAGCAAAGGCTGTGAATTGATCTTATCTACACTATAATTTTGTTCTAGCCTTACTTCCAGTCGTTTGAAAATTCCATACCGTAAAAGCATATTTGGATAGGTAAAAGAACGGTACGTGTACTTTACTCCGTCTTCTCTATACTTATCCCATACATGCTGGATACCTATTTCAACTTGAAAAGAACCTGCCGGAACCACATAAGGAGAATCTGTTTGATCAGGTCTATCAATGGTAAGCGCAGGTAAGTGATGCAGTTTTTTTGTGGTATCTGATACTGCTATTACTTCCAGCCCAGCCTGTACATAAATGCCATGGCATATAAGTATTATAAGAAGAACTGCCCTTGCCATACCTTAATTAGAATGTAAGTCATTAGAACATAACTCCTACTTGTATGCCATACATCCTGTTCTTACCGTTATAGCCAAGAGGTACCATCTCCTGATCTTTAAATACATTTTTTGTGCCCCAGTTTCCAACCAGACGTACCTGGAAAGTGGTAGCTCCTGCAAAAATATCTGCACCTATGGTACTAATAAGTCCTATTTCATTTTTGTGTACTCGATCAGTTTCATCAGTAATTTCATGAAAACCGTCTTCTACACTATGGAAAATGCGGGTAGCTTTAAACATATGTT
The DNA here is from genome assembly GCF_030503435.1 of Rhodocytophaga aerolata. Classification (GTDB taxonomy): domain Bacteria; phylum Bacteroidota; class Bacteroidia; order Cytophagales; family 172606-1; genus Rhodocytophaga; species Rhodocytophaga aerolata. Next base: position 134,551 of record NZ_JAUKPO010000019.1, on the reverse strand, counting down.
GAGAGATAATACCAAACGTACCTACCAGCCGTACGTCACCACCTTTAATGGGTGTAGGTGTTCTTAAGACAAGTTGTATAGGAATATCCCAGTAGTTGAACCGGAGTCGTTCGCGGTAAGTAGAATCTTTGCCCCCCAAAGGAATTTCTTCTTTATTCCTATTGATGATGCCTGTTCCGCGTTGCTGGTATGTCAAACCTGCACTAATACCTAAAAACTTAGTGAAATAATATTCAGCTTTTACAGAATAGCCTAAACTTGGTTTATAAAAATATTCAGGCAAATTTTGTCCTTCAATACTTGACCAGTAGTTATTAAAACCTATACCTACGTAGAATTTTTTGTACTGTGATTTTGCTTTGGTTAAGCTATCCAGTTGGGCATAACTGCTTGTGGCAACTAGTAATAAACTGCCAACTAATAAGTAAAATATATTTTTTTTCATAAAGGATGACGAGGAAAATGCGTTAATCCCCCATGTTTAGTTTAGATGGGGGATGATTAGTTTACAAAGCGATGGAAGGATGTACTTCATCTGTTGATACCTTTTTCTTCTTAAGCTTGTGTGCTACATTTTTGTAAAATGCTTTGTAAATCACAGGAAGAATCAAAAGAGTAAGAATGGTAGCAGAAATAAGCCCGCCGATTACTACTATTGCCAAAGGCCGTTGACTTTCAGAACCAATTCCTGTAGAAAGAGCTGCTGGAAGTAACCCAAGCCCCGCCATTAATGCGGTCATAACTACCGGCCGCACACGGGTAAGAGCGCCTTCTTTGATAGCGGGCAATAATTCCATTCCATCCTGCACGTTCTTATTAAATACCGAGACGAGAATTACCCCATTTTGTACGCAAACGCCAAACAGAGCGATAAACCCAACACCAGCTGAAATACTAAAATTCATTCCTGTGAGGTATAACCCTAAAATTCCGCCGATTAAGGCAAAAGGTACGTTCATCAGTACAATACCTGCATCTTTGGCAGAATTGAACATAATGAATAGCCACACAAATATGAGAGCAATCGAAATAGGCACTACAACCTTTAATTGATTAGTAGCCCTTACTTGATTTTCAAATTCACCGTGCCAGGTAATATCATATCCTTTGTCTAATTTCACCGCCTGACTTACTTTGTCCTGTGCTTCTTTAATGGTACTTCCTAAATCGCGTTCACGAACAGAGAATTTAATAGGAACAAATCGTTGGTTACCCTCGCGGTAAACAAAAGCAGGACCAGTAGTGAGTTTAATGTCAGCTAGCTCGCGTAATGGAATTTTAGTGCCATTTGTTGTTGGAATCAACAGTTTACCAATTTCCTGTTCAGAACTACGGAATTCGGGAGAAAAGCGTACACGAATATCAAATCTTCTTTCACCTTCATATAACGTAGAGGCTGCTTTACCTCCTACTGCCATTTCTATGATATCTTCTGCTTCAGATACATGAGCTCCATAACGTGCCATCTTAATATGATCTAATTCGATACGAAGTTCAGGTTGCCCAAGGCTTTTAAAAATACCTAAGTCTTTTACCCCTTCAATCTTACTCATGATAGTCCGTATGGAATCTGCTTTACGTTCTAGCACTGTAAAATCCTCTCCGGACACTTTAATGGCCATTTCTCCTTTTACACCCGAAACGGCTTCTTGTACGTTATCTGAAATAGGCTGGGAAAAACCAAAAATAACCCCCGGAAACTTCTTTTCCAGTTTGGTCTGCATATCTTTTATGATCTCATCTTTCGTAACATCTCTTTCCCAGTCATCCTTAGAATACAGATCTACAAAAAACTCGACATTAAAGAAACCTGTTGGATCAGTACCATCATTTGGGCGGCCATTTTGTGAGATTACACCCCGCACTTCAGGATACGGACGGAATATCTGCCGCATTTCTTCTGATAACTCATTTGCTTTGGAGAAGGAAATACTTTGTGGCATACTAGCTCGTACGTAGATAGAACCTTCATTCATCTGGGGTAAAAATTCTGTACCTATGCCAGCGGCGATTACCAGACTAATGGCTAATAAGCCAACAGATAGACCCACACTTAATTTAGGTTTTCTCATAGCCCAATCTAAAGACGGACGGTAGATGTTCTCCAAAAATTTTACTAGTGGATTGTCTTTTTCCCGTACGTTTTTGTTTAGTAACATTTTACATAACAATGGTACCAAAGTAAGGGTAAAAATCAACGCACCTAACAGAGCAAACCCCATAGTATAGGCCAATGGTGAGAACATTTTACCTTCTACTTTCTGGAAAGCGAATATTGGAATTAAGGCAGTAATGATAATCAGCTTAGAAAAGAAGATAGGTTTACCCATTTCTATGGAAACTCTTTTTACCATTCCCATTTTCGAAATTAGGTTGAATCGCTCTTTGCCTAAATGGTGTTGTTTATGTGCCAGGTACACAAAGATTCCCTCTACCATAACTACGGCACCGTCTACAATTATACCAAAGTCAATAGCACCAATGGAGAGCAGATTAGCCGACATACCCTTTAACTCCATACATATAAAGGCAAAAAGTAGAGCCAGCGGAATTATAATTGCCACAATAAAGGTAGTACGCCAATCTGCCAGGAATATAGATAATATAAAAGTTACCAGTAAAACGCCCATGATCAAGTTTTCCATCACCGTATGTGTGGTATGGTTCACTAGGGTTGTTCTATCATAAAATGTACTTATTTTAACGCCTTCAGGCAGTACTCTTTCGTTTAAATCTGTTATTCTAGCATTCAGATCTTTCAGAACCTGGCTTGGATTTTCGCCTCTTCTTAATAGCACTATACCTTCTACCACATCACTTTGTGCATCTCTACCTACCTTACCCATCCTAGGACGGAAAGACATCTGTACGTCTGCTACATCTTTGATAAAAATGGGCGTTCCATTGATATTTTGAACAATAATATTTTTAATGTCCTGCACATCTTTTACCATACCAATACCCCGTACTAAATATGCCTGGGCACTTTTTTCTACCACATCTCCCCCAACATTGGCATTATTTTCATTCAAGGTTTTGAACACATCTTCGGGGGTAAAATTGAAGGCAGCCAGTTTACTGGGATCCAGGGTCACTTCAAAAGTCTTAACCTCTCCACCAAAGCTGATAACATCCGCTACACCTGGAACAGCTTTAATACGTTTGTCAATCACCCAATCCTGGATTTCTTTCAGTTCACGTACTGTTTTACCCTTTCCATCCAAGGTATAGCGGAATATTTCACCAGTAGGGCCTGTGGGAGGCTGCACTTCCGCTTCTGCTCCATCGGGTAATACTACACTTCGTAGTTGATTGGAAACCATTTGACGGGCATAGAAATCTTCTACATCATCATCAAAGATCATCGTTACTACAGATAATCCATACAGAGAAATAGAACGCAGGCTTGTTTTTTTAGGAACTACGTTCATCTCTGTTTCAATGGGAATAGTAACAAACTTTTCCAATTCTTCGGCGCTTCTGCCTGGCCACTGGGTAATTACTACCACACGTGTATTAATTACATCTGGAAAAGCTTCAATAGGCGTATTTAAAAAGGCACGCACACCCAAGCCCACTACGATAAGTGTAGTAACTATAATAAATGCTTTATTTTTGAGGGAAAAAGATATAATCTTTCCTATAAATTTATTCATGAATTCAAATAATAATAGTGAATAATGAAACGTGAGCATATTGGTGGCCAGCTGATGGCTTATTCACCAAGAGTCACTAAAGCTGATTGTTATAAGCTGTTGTAAGAAATAAAGCTCCTTCGCTTACGATCCGATCACCCGGCTTTAAACCTTCATGGACGATGGTGTAATTTTGAATGGTCTTACCAGGCTTGATTTTAACTTTTGAGAAAGTATTTTCTTTGGTTTCTTTCATTACCCAAAAAGCATTATTCTCAATAACTAGAGCCGATGTAGGCACAGCCAATACCTGGTTACCTCTTTTAGGAGAAATAATAACCGTAGCAAACATCTCAGGTTTAAGTAAGCCTTCTTTGTTGTCTAGCTCTGTTCTTACTTTAATTACCCGGGAGGCAGGATCAAGCATAGTACCTATTTTCTTGATTGTGCCGGTAAACATTTTATCAGGATAGGCGATGGTTTTTACTTTTACTTCGTCTCCTTCATGGATTTTAGAAAGATCACTTTCATACACATTGGCCCATACCCAAACTGTTTTCAAATCAGAAATAGTAAACATGGTGGACGCATTATCGGTACGAATCTGCATGCCCTGGTTAATATTCCGTTCTACTATATAGCCACTATTAGGAGCAAACACTTTGTATAAAGCATCCAGGTTTTGTGAGGAACCACCGTATAATTCAAGAATCTGCTTCCTTTTCCTATACTCAGATTGTGCATTATTAAAATCATTCTGCGCTTGTGTAAGATCTCTTTCAGAAATTACATTGGTTGCAAATAATTCTTTGGCACGTTTCAGGTTTTTCTCAGCTACTTCAAAATTTGATTTGGCAATATTGTAATCGCCCTGATACGTACTGATATCTGTACTGATAATGGTAGCAAGTAACTGTCCTTTTTGCACATAATCTCCTAGAGAAACATTTACATTCTCTACACTACCACTGACTATAGGAAACACTCTTACTACATTGTCTTCATCAAAGCTTACTTCGCCCACAACCGTAAACTCATCACTGTCCGGAATCATGGCTACTGTATCAACTGTCGTATATCCTAGACTTTCTTCAGAAAGAGCTATATCATTTCCTTTGGTGCTCTCCACTTTCTGATCTGTTGATTCTTGCTTATTACAAGCTACCATCATTAAAGCTAATACTGGAACTAAAAATATCTTTTTCATGGCTTTTAATCTTTTATCGTTAAAATATCTCTCTACCTACACTAAAATTCAATTGGTTAACTGATTGGTTATATTGATTCATTAATTGAATTTGCTGAATTTTGGTTTGTACATAAATCCGTTGCTGATCAATGAATTCTAAAATGCTAATGTTTCTTCTATTATAATTGGTGTTTGCATTGACATTCAGTTCTTCTAATTGCTGAATAAATTGCGTGGAGTAGTTTTCTATTCCCCGCTGTGTATTGATCAGTTGATAGTAAGCAGTGGTAGTTTCGTTGGTTACCTTGTTCTCTATCAATAGATTGTTAGACTTTGCTTGTTTGATCTTGACTTTTGATTCTTGAATACGTCCCTGATTCCGGTCAAATATTGGAATAGGAGCTTCTATGTTAAATCCTTCATAGGGACGAACATAGTTACTACCTCTATCAAATGGCTGATAGGCAAACTTAATGTCAGGCACGCTGATAGATTTTTGTAGTTTTAAGTTTCTTGACTCATAAGCAATGCTGCGGTTACTTAGCTTATAATCCGGACGGCTCTCTAAAGCTAGGGCAATAAGATCCTGCAAGGGTTGTAAAGATTCAACTACTTTAACAGCTTCTGTTGTTTGAATGAATGTCGTAGAAGGCAGATTGAGTAAGATGCGCAACTCACTCATAGCTTGCTCCATTTCATTCCGGTTTTGCAAAGCCTGTGTTTGGATAGAAATTAATTCTGACCGTAACCGGACTACTTCATTTCCTGCCAATGCACCAGTCCTTTGCTGTTGCTCAGAAGCTGTAATAAGCTGATTTACATTGTTTAATACCGTACCATATAAGGTATCTTGTTCTTGCAAGGCATTCAAGGAAGCGTAGCTATTTCCAAGTTCTAATAGCAAACTGCGCATTACATCTTCTAGGGCAAGCTTGCTCATTTCTACATTGAGCTTGGATAGTTTTACACTATTGGTATGCTTGCCTGCAATAGAAAATACTTGCTCTATTTGAATTAGTGCCTGTCGGGTAAAGTTGAAATAGTCATTTTTTTCTACACTATAGGCTGCTTGATTCCATATCAGATAAGGATTATTCCATAGTTTAGCTTGTACAGCCTGTGCTTCTGACATATTAATGTCATATCGGGCAGCAAGGAGTTGTAAATTCTCCTTAATCATTCTGGCTTTTGCTTCCTCATAGGAAATAGTGACTATCTCAGGAATGGTTGTGGTATCCTGTTGGGCTTGTAGAATTGTGGGCTTAATTAACACTGTACTCCACCATACCAGGAGTAAAAAGTATACTTTCGATGACATAAGATTGTTAAAATATTTCAATAGAATATTGGCTCAGCAACAGCATTTTCCTTAACAGGCTACTTCCATACATAGCTATAGTAAAACACACCTATGCTTGGTATACATTTTTAGAAAAATGCATAACCCGAAATTGAGTAAATGAATGTTGTGAAAACTAAAGGGGATCTGTAGATATACTGAAGCTAATCAGTTACCGGTTTCTACAGCCAGAGAAGGTTACACTTGCAGAGATTGCTCCTATAAGGCGTGGATGTATATACCTAGATGCTTGCATGCAAAAATACCTTTGCATATCCATATACGCTTATAAAATCAATTAAGAAAGTGCCGGAAAGCAAAACTCAAATAACGAGTTTCCTGCAAAAAATAAAGATGGGGATTAAAATAGAATAAGATTTGCAGTAGTTACGGACCGTAACGAATCGCTGGCTCTTACTTTTGAAAACAAAATATAGAACACTTAGCGAAAGTAAATGGAAAAGAATTCTTGTTCTTTCACTTGCATGCGAAACTACTGTTTCAGGCTTGATTGCCTTAACTGGGTGTATAGGAGTTGAAAAATTTAAAGCTAAATCTTCGAAGGCAAAACCTGAATTATTAACTTCTTGATGTATGGGTGTATAAGTCTCCTCTTCAACATATTCGGAAGCAACTGTTGAGTTACTGTATATCAAAGTATATACAGTTAAGATAACAGCAGCGACTAGTAATAAATATGTTTTAATTTGCTTATACATAGGTATAATACAAAGGTAAATCTAAAATTAGATACAAACCAAAACTAGTAAACTAAATATTTTTTTTAGCTCGAAAATAGTACTTTTACTACATATAGTAGAAATTAATGTAGTATTCATTGAGATTTATAATATTTAAACAATATAAGGGTAAATTAGTTCATATCCGTTACCTTACTGCCTATACTTAAGCATAATACTATTCTTTATTAGCTATCAGTTTAAGAGTTTGCAGAATCTTGTTACAAATAATACTATGTTTATGCACTATAAGCCCAGTAACTTACAATCACGCCTTCTTGAAACAAAGGCAATCCTATACAAAGAAATGCAGGCTTATAGCAGAGTATGACACAGAAGTTTCTTGCAAGGCGGCCCGCTGAACAAGAAGGCTATGTAAGGTATACTCTAAGAAAATTCCACCCTGTCCGGGCCATCTTCTATCAGGATCTCAGCAATTCTATCCAGTTCCTTGTTGCAATCTTCGGCTGTAATGGTGCCTACTTCCAGTAAGGCATTAATATTCTGCGGGGAAGCATCATCTATTTCCTGATTGGCATCCTTGAACCGTTCCGGTTGAATACGGATATACTGGTCACTCCGCTGTACGGCATCAAACATCTTCCGTAGATGATAATCCGTAATTTCGGAAGCCCCAGACATCATAATGTCAATGATCGGTTTTATCCAGCCGACGGCTCCCCAGTTTTTGGCTTTATGATACTTAAACGGTTCATTTACATCGCCAGTGCCTAGGGAAACTATGAACATATCTTTCGCTATAGGATTTTGTGCAGAGTTTCTGATCTCAGAGTAAGCACTTAAGGCGGGATTATTCACAAAGACGCCTCCATCAATTAATGCATAAGAAACATTACTCAATGATTTGACAAGGGCTACTTCAAAATAGGTTGGCGCTGCTGATGTGGCCCGGCAAACATCTTTTACAAAAAAGTCGGCACCCTCTCCCTGTGTTGCAAAGTCATGCTGGGCGAAAAAATGGGCTTTTCTCCGGTCAATATCATAGGCTGTAACAATACAAGGCTTTAGCAGCTGGCTCAACCGGACATCCTGGAAGTATTGAGCCAGCAGCGTTTCTAAGGCCGAGGCATCGTACTTCTCATCTAATGTTCCGTTTACCGATTGTATACTTTTCCACAAAGCAATATCGAAAATCTTTTGCCCATACTTCACATATAACTCAACGGCTTGTTCGGCTGAAAACTTAGCTCTCCGGGGATCATTTTCTGCAGGACATAGGTAGATACACGCCAGAATTCCGCCAGTACTGGTTCCGGCAAAGAAGTCAAAATAGTCGGCCAGGCGTGCTTCCTGATTTCCTGATAGTTTCTTTAGTTTTTTTTCTAAAGCGATTAATACTTGTCCGGGAATAATACCTCGTATTCCTCCGCCATCGATTGCTAAAACCTTTTTCATAGAAGTTGGTGGAAAGGCTTCTCCTTACATGTGGTGCTTAAATTTTTTACACCCACTGTTGAACAAGAAGCATAGATGATGATATTTTATAGGGGTTTACTACAGAAAATACCTGTGAATGAGTGGGCTGATATAAATACCTACTTGCCGCGTTACAAACTGCATGAGTGCGTATGGAAAAACGATCGTTCGGCTGCTGCCATATGCCTGCATAGATGGATGGAAATGGTTAGCTTTTCACCCAACTTAGCTTGTTTTACACTACCGGAGCCGCTATTGGGTCCAGGCCTGCCTTGCGGGTAAATTCACTTTCGAACGTACCCTTGAAATTAAAAAACCGGTAGGCAGCAAGCCATTCATTGAATTTGGGATATAGCTTGTGAAGCAGCTCTACAGTAAAAGGAAATCCGAAATTTAGGCCCCAGTGCGGTCTGCCCCCTTTCAGGTACATCATCGTTTGCAGGTGGGTAAATATTTCCAGTTCCTTTTTATCATCCTCTGCTGCCTTGCTATTTACCCGCAGAATTTCAACATAACACCATTCGGCCACCTGTTTCCCCTGGTAGGTATGGTAATTGGGTGCAAGATAGGCCTTGGAGGGCCGTACAAAGCGTAGGGCAATCGGTGCATTTAAATAATAGCCTCTGCCCATGCTGCTCACTTTTTCTATACAAGCCAGCAGCAAGTCTATGGCTTCCGGGGCTTCTTCGGCAGGAAAGGCAATTTCTATCCCTGTGCCTATGCTTTTGGTTTTGCCACTGCCGGCATTCCATATTTTATAGGCTATATCGGTGTAGCCTCTTCCTTTCCTGGTATTGTCATTCTGCGAGCGCAAGGCCGATTCGATAATACGTTTTTTGGGCATCAGGCCCGAGTTGGTAATATGCCTGATCAGATTTACACTCAGCGGCCAATTCGTAAAAACAGATGGCCAGATTTTTCTTCTGGTTTCTTTTTTTCCAGATCCGGGCACATTGCTGGGTTTTATTTCTTTCACCAGAATGGAAGGGTTTTTTTTACGCTTCAGTTTGTAAGGGTTAAGCTGAATGTAGTAAAAGTATTCCTCTTCCGGGTCGGCAGGCAGAACCGGCTTTTGTAATGTTTGCTTCAGGTTAGCCGTCCATCCTGACTGGTAGTAATAGTTGTCGGCATGAAGCAGGGTCATTTCCGCTACCTCAATAATGGCAGAATAAATAATGCCGAAGCACCCCATGCTGACCAGCAACGAATAAAATTTATCATCATCCTGAATCAGCAGTACCTTAACTTTTTCCGGATGGTTGTTATAATAGAGCTGGTGTTTATCCGGATCGGTTATTCCATTTGTAGGTTCTACACGGTAGACTTTTCCCTCGGAAGACACCAGGAGAATAGAGCGGATCATATCATGGTAAGCAGAATATTTGCCCCCAGAGCCATGAGTACCGGTAGAGAAGGCGCCGGCAAACGTTTGTACATCTCCTCCGCCCATATTATACATTCTTTTGCGGCCAAACCTGGCTATATCATTATTATTATCCGGGCAGAGTATATGGTTGATCATGCGGATAGTCAAGCCTCCCAGGGCATCAAAGTGCTGTTTTTTGCTGATGCCATCCTTTAACAGATCCAGGGATGACTGATCCAGGCTATGCACCGTTTCATTATGCTTGCCCAACGAATAAGTAAAGGTTTTGGACAGATCTATGTAACAATGATCGGTTGCCGGGGCTAACGAAAATGAATGGCGGGAACCTAATCCTTTTATTTTCAAGTGGTTTTCCTCAGCATAACGTACCGCGTTGACTACGCCTTTCAAAGAATGGGGAAACAGCATGGAAACGGGCTTGGCAAACTCCCAGGTGCCCGCCGGATTCGTGATGAACTCATTATGTTTGATATCAAATTCCTCACTGCTAAATGCAACAAGGCCCGTTACTTCCGGGGTTTCGTCGCCTTCTTCATCCAGAGGGGCTTCAGCGGGCGTAGTGGCAAGTAATTCAACTAACTCATCCACTGCTTGTTCATCGTTCGCCATGGCACCGATTTTTGATAGGCTGGCTTGTAAGTTTGTGGTAGGGGACATACCTTCTAATTAGTTAAGATGGGAAGTTTATTTATCTGATTGCTTGCCTGCTTTTCGCGCAGACAGGGATTCTCTATTACTTTCGGCCCTGTGTTCTGGTAAAGAATATATCCATAGCATTTATACGCTACCCCAGCACAGGCATATATTCAGTAGATGTTATAACTGGCTACCTGTAATGCCGCTGACAAGTCGCATGCTTTCTCAGATATATTGGCAAAGAATAAATAGGTAAGCACAAAAGTTTAGAAAAGATACGGGATTGTATGGAGTAAGTCAATACCCATTTTTAGGTATACGTAGTATACTATTGGTGTACGTCTCGTAAGATCATCGGGCTGTAGAATTTGGGAGGCATCTGTTTTCAAACGGGTAAGCATGGGCTGGCTATCCTGCTAAAAAAATCCAGGTCCTAGACCTTTCCAGGTTATTCATGATCCTTACGTTTCATAAAGCCAAAAGAATTCTACTCGCCTAAAGCCTGGTAACGGCCATGCCTGGTACTGTCTGTGAGGTGAACTGCGGTAAACTATTTTTTTTCTCTCATACAACCCTTTCCAGATATTTTCCCACTTTAAGGGTGAATGGTACTTAAGTCATTGAGCTATTTACAAGATCCATACGAGCTAGAGCTTTTACACGGCTGTATGCAGCACGACAGAAATGCCCAGCGCGCTTTGTATTACAAATACAAAGATGCTATGTATACGTTGCTCTTGCGCATGCTCAACGATGAAGAGGATGCTGCTGACGCTTTGCAGGAAGCCTTTATAGAAGTATTCCGGAGTCTTAAGAATTATAGGGGAGCCTCTTCCTTAGGGGCCTGGATTAAAACCATAGTTATCCGCAGTGGGCTCTCCAAGCAAAAGAGCTTGCATGCTTTTGAGCCGATAAGTGAATTTATACAGGATAATCAACCTATTACCTGGGATGAAAACCTGACAGGGGAATACCTGGAAAAGGCTATCCGGAAGTTGCCGGCAGGGTATAGAAATGTGTTTTTGTTAGTTGAAGTAGAAGGCTATACACACCGGGAAGTTGGCCAGATTATAGGCATTGCCGAAGGTACTGCCAAATCACAGCTGTTTCAAGCTAAAAAAATGTTGCAACGCCTTCTAAAAGACCTGATGGAATGAAACCTAACAATAAACAAATACTTGATCAAGCTTTAGCCCAATTGCCTCAATACAAGGCACCGGCGGACATATGGAAAAGTATAGAGCAAGAACTGGATAAAGAAAAAGGGCTGCCACACATAGACCGTGCTATTTCCCAGTATAAAGCGGATAGAGTGCAGGCCCATCTACCCTGGGAAAAAATTGAGCATGCCCTTGAAAACCAGGAGAGGCTGAACCGGGCTATTCAATCCTTGCCCGTACACAAACTCCATAAAGATGTATTTGAGAACATTATTGAAAAGACACAAAAGGAAAAACCAGTACGCAGTAGTCCGTACCTGTATTGGATAGCCGGTATGGCAGCATCCCTTTTACTCCTGCTTAGCTTTTTGTGGCAGAATGAAATACCTGCCAGTGCTGAAAAAATACACATAACCTACCGGGAAGAGGCTATTCCTCCTACAGACTGGCAGGCTGTGTACAGCCAGCTTCCGGAAGAGGATGAGCTAATGCAATTTATCAGAGAAAACTGTGCCCGCTTAGCTATGCAGTGTCAGGAACCTGGGTTTAGAGGTTTACTAGAAGAGTATCTGGAGCTTCATGCAGCCAGGCAAGAGCTGGTAAATCAGTTACAAACACACCGGGAACAAACACAACTGGCTACGTATCTGGTACGCATTGAAAAAGAAAAAACAGAAGTAGGGAAGAAATTAATCCAGCATCTGCTGTGATGGGATAGGTCGATAAAATTGAAGAAGCAAACCATGAAATTTTTACTCACATCCGGGCTGCTGCTTTTACTGGTTTTCTTCGCCGGTAGGCTGATAGCTCAAGGAATGGTGCAAGTGATTACCAAAACAGTGGAAAAGAATTTTTCCTGCAAAGAAGGCGAATCTATTCAACTGGAAGGGGAGAAGGCCGGAATTAAGGTGATGGGGTGGGAGGGCAAGGAAGTAAAGGTAAAGCTAAAACTTATTTCAAAAGCCCTTACCAGGCAAGTAGCCCAGCAAGAACTGGACTATCAGCGGTACATTCTGGAAAAAAGAAGAGGAGTGATTCATTTAAAAAATTATTTCGCTTTGCCTAATGGAAAGGCTCAACTGAATGCCATTCTGCTTGCCGAATATGAAGTATGGGTACCCACTGGAGCATCCTTGCAAATAACCAACAGCTATGGGAATGTACATGTAGCCAATACCTCCGGGAATACCAGCATAGACAGCAGGTATGGAAATATTAGCCTGGAAAACATGAACGGCCGGGGCGATTACAAAAGTCACTTTGGAGATTTTACGGCTACAACTATAGCCGGGCAAATCACTTGCTCTTTTACCCATACCAAAACCAGCATCCAAGGTATAACCGGCTCTGCTTCTTTTAAAAATACCTTAGGAGATATCTATATAAGCGGCTTAACCGGTATTTCTTCGTTAACAGTGGATGCTGCCAAATCCGATATACATCTTTCTATGAATCAACTAAACCATTATCAATACCAGCTGGAATCGCAGTTTGGGGAAGTCACCCTGCCGGGGCATATAAAAAGCAGTACAGTTAATCATTCTGCCCAGCTAGCCAGGTGGCAGTATGGGGCAAAGGGTTTGCCCTTAATAAAAGTTCATACATCGTTTGGCAAAATCATTTTGGAAGGAAAATGAAAAAGATACTTATTCTTTTCATCGGTTTACTGACAGGCTTGCCATGGGTAGCAGCCCAGGAGAAAATCACTATTGAACGCAGTGAGGAAGAAATGGATACGGCCAGGTTTGCCCACTTACTGGATTCTTACAACCATGTGATCAGAGCTAACGAAGAAAAAAAACAGTTAATTAAAATTGACCTCATTGGCCCTGTTTTATACCTGTTTTCCTTAGGAGAAAGAAATGATTCAAGCAAAAACCATGTGAACAATATGGTAAGGGTTTCTTTTGAGAGAAAAATAACCCCTGCCTGGTCTTATATTATAGGCACTACCCTTCGGGCAGATAACAGGCGTATCCGGGATATAGGTCTTGCTGGAGGCATGCGGTATTATTATAACCTTAACCGCCGGATTCTGAAAGGCAAGAGTGCCAATAATTTTTCGGCCAATTACCTGAGTACGTTTATCGATGGCCGGACCCGGCCCGGCAGGAATGAACAGGATCTTTCCATTCACCTGGTATATGGCATCCAACGAAGAATTACCAGATGGGGCTATGTAGATGCGGATGTAGGGATAGCAAAAGGTATCATAAATTATCCTGACCGGAAAGCAGGCCTGAATTTTAGAGCAAGCATTCAACTCGGAATAGCCTTTTAAGATAGCTGTGTTTATACCATCTCCTTACGATGATAATTATGAAAAAAATCAACAGAATTCTAGCCCCCAGCCCGTGGTTCAGATTCAGCCTTTGGGTCTTGCTCTGCCTCCATGCAGTGCAGGCTAGAAGTCAGAAAACGACTCATCTGGAGTTGGGCAGTGGCTTTACCTACCACCAGATAAAGGATGATGCGATGTCTCCGGTTCGCTACAAAGGATGGCTGCCCACCTTGTCTTTTGGTGTGTTGAAAGAAAAACAGGGCAAGCGGTTAACCGAATTACGTCTGCCTATCCAATATGCCCTTATTACTTCAGGGGATTTTAAAAAATACCCCACCATGAAAGCCAATATGTTCCGCCTGGATATAGATTATGTGTATCTGCGGAAGACCACTCTGATAAAGGACACGCTGAAGGGTGCATTTTTCCTGGGAGCCTCTTTACATACCTTTCTGGATGTGCGGTATTTACCTCAGCTGGATAACAGTGCTATCGTGTATGATAATTTTACTTCTTTAGCCATCAGTGCGGCGTATAAGGGGAGTTTTCAGCTAAAACGTAAACGGCTTACCCACTACCACCGCGTAAGCCTGCCATTGCTTTCGTATGGCACCCGGCCTGATTACCTGAATGTGTATGATGTCACCAATCCCGAAGATGACCTGTTTAGGTATGCGCAAAGAAATGCCCGGATGTGTAGTTTTGGCTCGTTTGGCCGCATTATGCTGCGTAATTCTTTGCTTTATCCCATTAGAGGAAATAATCAGCTAGGCATCAGTTATGAGTGGCAATATTATACAGCCTCCTTTACAGAGCAAGTAAAAGGGGCTTCGCATGCCCTGATGTTCTCCCTGCTAGTAACTATTTAGATGCCCTTCCTATGAAAAAGATACTTGTAGTTTTACTATTATTCGTTTTTACAGCTTGTGAGGATGTGTTTATTGAGAAAGACCCTCCCAGTGGCAATGTCACTAATTTCGATCTGCTTTGGAAGGAACTGGACCGTAAATATTCTTTCTTTGAATATAAGAGAATCAACTGGGATTCTGTATACACGGTTTATAGGCCACAGATACATAATAACTTAAGTCGGGAAGAGTTATTTGAGGTAATGGCCCAGATGCTCTCTACCCTTCGGGATGGACATGTAAACCTGCGTTCGGGAGATAATATTTCCAAATATGAAAACTGGTTTCTGGATTATCCGGCTAATGTAGACAGAGAGTTACTTATCCGCCATTACTGGGGAGATTATCATATTACTGGCCCTTTAATCAATACCATTATTGGCGAGGTGGGCTATATTCATTACAGCTCTTTCCGCAATCCCATCAGTGCCGATAATTTAGATTATATTTTTACCCGCTTTAAGGATACCGAAGGACTTATTATTGATATACGAAGTAATGAAGGAGGGAATCCCAAGAACAGTTTTAAGATCCTGGAAAGAATCATTTCGGAGCGGAAAATGCTATACAAACAAGCTTTTAAAAATGGCCCGGGGCATCAAGATTTTGAACCATTCCACGAAGTATATCTCACGCCTGATTTGGAAAATGTGCGGTTTGAGAAAAAAGTAGTAGTGCTTACCAACAGGCGCTGCTATAGTGCAGCCAACTATTTTGCTGCATCCTGTAAGGCGCTAGGCATTACGCTAATTGGGGACCAGACCGGGGGAGGAGGGGGAGTGCCGGCAGGTTCCGAATTACCCAACGGCTTTCATGTAAATTACTCTGCTTCGGTTTCTCTTCTGCCAGATGGCTATAATATGGAAGCGGGAATTGTACCTGATATTGCCGTGAATATGGCAGAGGCAGACAGAACTAAGGGCATAGATTCGATTATAGAAAGAGCCTTACTGGAGTTCAAGTAAAATAATGATTGCTTGCTTAATCAGCAAACGATTGTCCAGCCTGGTACACTGGCTAGTTCTAAAATACGGCTAGAAACATGCGCAGAGACATGGACTATAAACCTGATAAATTTTCAGGCATCTTACTGGTTTTTGTAACAGGCAGGTTCAGGATTTTTTCTGGAACAGCATGAGAGTTATTTTGTAGTTTAAGGGATATACGGCTTAGTAACAACCAACTTATCTCCAGATAGATCTGCTTCAAACAGATGAGGAATGCGCCGGTAGCGGCCGTTAATACTTTTATGACTATGGATAGACATCAATAACTTGCCATCTAAGGTGTGAAACAACATACCATGGCCATAATTGAGCGGTGTGATCGGGTCTTTCTCCTGTATCCAGGGGCCATCCAGGGTGCCACTTTGTGAATAGGCAACGCCTTGCGTGTACATATCGTAAATCCAGCTGGTCCATATCATTCCTAATCGTCCGGTTCCTGTTTTAAACAGATAAGGGCCATCGGTTACTTTGTTGGGGCGGTCTTTGCCATTTTTATCTTTTTCCCGGCTCCAGGGAGCCTCACTTGCCCGGAACAACAGCTTACTCTCGCCAATGGTACCACTTAAATCCGGTTTCAATTCAATCTTTTCAATGGTCCCATTTAAGTTTTGCAGCCATTCGTAACAATAGACCATATAGGGCTTTCCATTTGTATCTACCCATAAGGTACCATCCAACGTTGGCATATGGGCAGGTAAATAGGTAGTATCTTTCATGGGTACATAGGGGCCATCAGGCTTGTCACTTACCAGCACATGGCAGGCCCTGCGTTCAATGATATTTTCTCCGACAGTATCTATCTTGACGGAGCGGTTAGTGAAGGTAGCAAAATAATAATACTTGTTTTGAAAGGCGTGAATTTCGGCCACCCAGATCATCGGGTTTGGCCCCATCCAGGAGCTTGGATCTGTTCTGGTAACGGTAAAGGGGCCATCCCACAACTTCAAATCTTCGCTCTTCCATAACAGGCCACCGGTTCCGGTCATGTAGTAGAGCTTTGTTTTCGCATCGGCCAGAATAAACGGATCGCTTAGCACAATAGAATCCAGGGGAATGTTTTTTTTGATTTCAACTCTCTTACTCTCCTGTGCCTTACCTACAAGTGAAAAAAACAAGCAAACGGCTAGCGCAAACCCAAAATGTTTCATATCCGAATGTTGTCTGAGAAAAAGTTAAAGATAGAATTGTTGTGTATATAGTAATCCATTCTTACTAACTGCAGTTTGCTACCCATGCGTATAGGAAATCCTATATTGGTGCTCTCATGTAAGGCATGTACGTTACCTAGAAAGGATAGAGCGGGTAATATACAAAATATACCTTATCTTTGGTCAAGCGTTTTCTTAAGAGTAAGAAGGATTTATACCCCTTTGGTTTCCCGTTGTTTATATCACTGCACAGAAATTGTGTGAAGTCTTTTTTAAAATTGACTAATGGGATCATCAGACGGATTATTGTACAAGAACAACTAGATGAGCTAGAAAGAATAGGGCAGTTGTACTAGTTGTTACCAGGAGTTAAACATTGCAGGTATTCATTTGATATTTATTACTTACTAGTATTTTCATTCCATAAACATTGCCTTATGAAAGTGTTTGTTGCATTTTTCATCCTACTGAACCTTTGTATAACTCACAAAAATCCATCAGCCAATCCTGCTCTCATTAAGCCGGCAGAGATAAAAACCGGGGCAGAACAAACCGAAAAATACCTGCCTTATCTGAAAGGCAAAAGGGTGGCTATTCTTGCCAATCAAACCTCTGTGATTGGGAAAACGCATTTAGTGGATAGTCTGACCAAAGTAGGTATTACGATTGTAAAGGTGTTTGGCCCCGAACACGGTTTTCGCGGCAAGGCCAGTGCCGGAGCTGTGGTGGCTGATGATACCGATCCAGTTACCGGCATTCCGGTGATCTCCTTGTACGGCAAAAAAAGCAAACCTGCCAAAGAAGATTTAGCCGATGTAGACATCCTGATTTATGACTTGCAGGATGTAGGGTGCCGCTTTTATACCAACATCAATGCCCTTGCCCGGCTAATGGAAGCCTGTCATGAAAATGGGAAAGAACTGCTTATTCTGGACAGACCCAATCCCAATGGGTATCTAATTGACGGCCCCATCCTGGATTTAAAGTTTAAGTCAGGCATTGGTATGTTTCCATTACCTATTTCTCATGGATTAACCGTTGGTGAATTTGCTCAAATGGCCAATGGAGAAGGATGGCTCGCAAACAAAGTGAAATGTAAACTGCGGATTATTCCGGTGGCTAACTATACGCATGATATGCCGTATGTATTGCCGGTAAGTCCCTCGCCTAATTTAAATACCCAGCAAGCCGTGATGCTGTACCCTTCCACCTGTTTATTTGAAGGCACATACCTTAATCATGGCCGCGGTACTTATTTCCCTTTTACCGTGATAGGCAGTCCTGAACTCAAAGGTAAATACGAATTTTCCTTTACCCCAACCAGTATTAAGGGGATGGCAGAAACGCCACTGTTCATGAACCAGGTTTGTTATGGCCTTGACCTGCGCACGTATGATGTGGAGCAGCTAAGAAAAAAGAAACAGGTTAATCTGCAATGGATGATGGAGTTATACAAAGCTTCTCCTCACAAGGAAAAGTTCTTCGACTCCAAACTGAGCAAAGAAATGGGTGTTATTGAACGACTAGCCGGCAATGCCTTGTTCAGGCAACAAATAATTGCTGGCGCCTCTGAAAAAGAAATCCGCCAAAGCTGGGAACCGGGCCTGAGTGAATATAAAGTGATGCGAAAAAAATACCTGCTTTACCCGTAAAGATTAAAGGCAATTCTTCTTTGGAGCTCCAGTAAGGAAGATTTTGCTAATAACTTCTTTTACAGATTCATTGATGATAAGTAAAGATAGCTCCTACCTGGCTTGTTTCATAACTGAACGTGTGTTTACCCAGCTAAACAGCTTTTTCTCTATCTATAGCAGCTCTATGAGAAGCTAGGTAATTAAACATAGGTATCAATTTTGATTTTCAACAGCGTGAGTTCCTTATATAAGACCGTATGTTCTTTTTTCCAAAAGCTATTTCTGGCAAAATTCAGCCGGCTGGCGTAGCGGTTATATTTACTCTTTAACTCCCTTAGTGCATTTGGCTCATTCGTCCCAAAACCTATCGACTCAATATTCTCTCCCATTCTCATTCTGGCAATATACGCAATCCTTTTTACATTGACCTTTTACCTTTTATATAGAGTACCCCTGTTACTCCTGGTTTCGCCCCAACATACTTCAAATAAGGGAAAAGGTGTCTATTCTATAAAAGGCGTAATTAGCCTGAATAACGCTTGTAGGATAATAGTTTTCAAACGAACTCCTACTCATCAAAGCTTTACCGATGAGCTTTCGTGAGTAGGAGAATTTTTGTTCGCACTATACATGCACAGATGTTGATAGGTTGATAAAGGCTTTTTTCAGATCTTTTATCAGATCCTGAGCATTTTCAATACCTACCGATAATCTAAGCAACCCATCTTTAATGCCTGCCTCTTCTCTTTCCTGGGGCGAAAGTTTTACATGCGAGGTAGTAGCCGGCGAACAAATAAGGCTTTCTACCCCTCCCAGACTCATAGCTGGCTGAATAAACTGCAGACTATCTAAGAAAATATCTACCTGTTTTAAATCATTCGTAGCCAACTCAAAAGATAACATGCCGCCAAAGCCCCGCATTTGCGACTTAGCAATTTCGTGACCTGGATGAGAGCGCAATCCTGGAAAATACACCCGTTGAACCTCAGGTAAGCCTTGCAGGAAATTTGCCAGCATCAGGGCATTTTCATTGTGCTTTTCCATGCGGATAGCCAGCGTTTTTAAGCTTCTTTCAATCAGATAACAATCCAGTGCATTTAAACTTCCTCCGTAATTAATGGCACCTTCATATATTTGCTTTGTTAAGGCGGCAGACGTAACCACAGCGCCAAAACACAGGTCACTATGCCCACCCAGGTATTTTGTGCCGCTATGAATAACAATATCGAAGCCGAAGCTGATCGGATTCTGGTTAATAGGGCTGGCAAAAGTATTATCTATTACGGTTACAATCTGGTGCTTTTTTGCCAGCAGACTGATAGCTTGAATATCCAGAACCTCAAGCAAAGGATTGGAAGGCGTTTCTATATAAATCACCTTTGTTTGGGATGTGATCACCTGCAAAAAGGCTTCTGACGTATTATCAGGAGCAAAACTATAGCGGATTCCCCTTTTCTCAAATTCACTGCTGATTAAGTGATAGGTGCCTCCATACAAGCCTTTGCAAAATACTACATGATCTCCTGGTTGCAGGAGAGAAAAAAGTGTGGTGCTGATTGCTGCCATGCCGGAACTAAAAATGAGTCCATCCTGGCCTCCTTCCAGGGCACATAGTTTTTCAATAATCACTTTTTGATTGATGGTGTTAAAATACCTGGGATAGGTATTTTCTGTTGTTTGTCTGTATTTATAGGAGGAGGCAGGAAAAACAGGTGTAACAACACTTTGTGCATCGCCAGCTAACTCACCACCGGCGTGCACACATAAGGTTTCTTGGGAAAGGTTTTCTTCCATGATCAGAATATAAATTTTTTGCAAGTAACTAAAAGTGAAAACAGATGCACTATGCAAGGATAACATATTTGCAGAAATAGCCGCTGCTAAAAACCACTAGTGAGGAAAATACACCCGGAAGGTAGATCCAAGGCCAAGCTGGCTATTCACTTCAATTTTGCCTCCGGCATTTTCTACCATTTTCTTCACCATATATAAGCCTATGCCGGTACCCTCCACATGATCATGAAACCGTTTGAACATCGTAAACAGCTGATTTAGTCTGGCACGCTCCAGGCCCAGTCCGTTATCTTCCACACTAAGCACCAGGTAGGCCGCTTCTTGTTTGCAGGAAATTGTAATATGAGGAGCCCGGTCAAAAGAGCGGTACTTTAAGCCGTTAGAAAGCAGGTTGTAAATCACGGAACGAAGGTTTTTGATGGAGAAACGTACCGGGGGGCAGCCGGTTACTTCCACTTCTATGTGTGCATTCGTTTCTTTTATCAGCGGCTCCAGGTCTAAGCTTACTTCGCGTATCACAGGCAAAAGATCCACTAAAACCTTTTCTCCACTATTTTCCTTTTGCAGTTTAACTACTTCTGTCAGGTTAGCAATGGTGCGTTTAAACCTTTCTATGGATTCACTCATTAAAGCAAGCATGTGCTTTACCCGCTCGGAGGAGAAATTTTCAGCCGATAGGTTGCGGAGCAGGGCAGACAGCAAGGCTTCAATATTGGAGATAGGCGCTTTTAAATCATGAGAGGCTGTGTAAATAAAGTTATCCAAGTCCTGGTTAATGCCTACCAGCTGTTGATTGGTTTCTGCCAGTTCCTCATTGGTAGCTTGGATTTGTTCATTTGCTGCGCGGAGTTCTTCATTGGCAGCGGCTATTTCCTCCGACATCCGCTGTGTGGCCTGCTCGGCCAGCTTGCGGCTTGTAATGTCAATGCAGGTACCGTTCATGCGAGTTGGCCCTTTCTCATCAAAGATGACCTCTCCGCGCTCGGCAATCCAGGCAATCTCCCCAGTGGGCCTGACAATGCGAAATTCAACGTAAAACTCGGCTTGCCTGTTAGCAAACGCTTTTTCCACATGCCCGTTCACTAGTGGCCGGTCTTCAGGGTGGATTACCTGCTGAAAAACTTGGTAAGCATGGTCGAATTCTCCGGTGAACCTGCCAGCTTCTAAGCCAAACATTTCTTGTAACAGATCAGAATAAGTAGCCTGGTTACGGACAATATCCCATTCCCAGATACCTACCTTCCCGGCTTGTACCGATAAGTGCAGCCGCTGCTGTGCCACTTGTTCTTCATGTACGTCAACAACCGAACCTATAAATCCTTCAAAATTACAGGCCGCATCAAAGGTAGGTTCTCCTTTATCTAAAAACCACCGGTATTGGCCATCCTTCCCTTTGAGCCGGTAGAGCAGAGAGAAGGGCTGCTTGAGTGCATTGGCAGCAAAAAAGGTCTCTTTACTGGGCGAAACATCTTCAGGATGCGTGGCCTGAAGCCATCCAAATCCTAAGGCTTCTTCTTCGCTTTGCCCGGTATAGGCATACCAGGGCTTATTCAGGTACGTACAATACCCGTCAGCCCTTGTTACCCAGATCATCGCAGGAACCTGGTCTGCCATTTTGCGGAAATAGGTTTCCTGTTTTACTACCGCTTTATGGGACAGTACCTGAGCGGTCACATCATAAGAAAAGACTAACAGGCCATCTATGCGGCCTTCCGCATCCCGCCTGGCCTGATAGGTAAAATTCCAGTACCTGTCTTCTACCGGGCCTCCCGGATAAGCAGCAATCGGGACAAGCATCTCCTGCCCCTGATAGGACTGACCCGTTTGGTAAACCTGTCTGATAATGTCTAACAGGGGCTGCCCTTCCAGCTCGGGTAAGGCTTCAAGCAAGGGTTTGCCAAGTAACTCCCGTCCTGGGAATAGTTGCTGATAAGCCGGGCTGACTAACTCAAAAACCAGATCAGGCCCATCGTGAATACAGATGATGGCAGGCGCTTGCATGAACAAACGCTCCAGACGGGCCCGCTGCTCTTCTGCCTCTGCCTGGGCAAGCCGTAACTCGCCTGTTCTAAGGGCTACCCGCTCTTCCAGCTCTGCATTAAGTTGCTCTAAGGCCTTTTTAGTGAGAATCAGTTGTTCATTGGTGGAAGTTAGCTGTTCGTTTAACAGCTGCTTTTCTTTGGCATCCTGCTCGGCCTTTTGCCGCGCCAAAACCAAGGCGGTTACTTCATAGGCAAACACCAAGATGCCATCTATGTCGCCGTTCAGGTTGCGTATGGCCTGGTAAATAAAGTTATAATAGTTGTGGCCCAGCTTCCCGGTATTATCATGATCAAGCTGTACTTTCATTTCATAGGCATAAAAGCTCTCTCCGGTATGGTATACCTTGTCGAGCAGCCCAAAGATAGGTTGTCCTTCCAGCTCAGGCATGGCATGCCGGATGGGTTTATCGAGAAGTGGCCGTTGGCCAACCAGTTGTTGATAAGGCGGATTAACCAGTTTAAATACATGCTCTGGCCCCTGGAAAATACAAATCATCGCCGGTGCTTGCATGAGAATATGGTGCCACTGGCTTCGCTCCAGCTCTGCTTGGGCCCGGGCAGCGATAAGCGCTGCATTGAGCGTGCGCAGTTGCTCATTCAGTTCCTCAAGCAAGCTTTCGCCAGGTTGTTCATTCATTTGATCCACTAGTCTATCTGTGATAGTACCCATTTTATGAATGATATAGCTCACCTCTCCGGCCTCATCGAGCACGGGGGTATTTAAAGCTGTCCAGTGGCGTTCAATGAACATATCCTTCTCTTCTGGATGGGAAATAGTATAGGGTGGAATCGCTAGTTGATGTGGCTTTCGGGTAGTCAGCGTTTGTACGAATGAGGCCTTGAGCATGGAAACTGCTTCTGCTTGTAAGTGAAGAGACGTCTCAGGAAAGACATCGAAAATATACTTTCCAGCAATAGTATTTCTTGTAGTAACAGTGGCCTCCAGGTAAGCATTGCTGGCTGTTAGAATAAGTAAATCAGGAGTAAGCAATACATATAAATCTGGCAAAGTTTCAAATACTTTCAGCATGTCCGGTAGGTGGGCAGGGGTCAAGTTCATGGGTTAGGTATAGTTTGTATCGCATAGATAGCTATTCTCTCAGGTTTGGTAGACAGATTAGGCGGGTGTAGTGCCTAGTTGAGAAGTGGCTATCATCTTTTTTGTATGAGCATTTATATATAGGTAACTAATCAGCCGGTTTATACGGTGGCTGCTAAAGCAATGTTAATAAAAGAATTTTTCTTTAAAAAACACTGCCAGGCTGAGTAATTTTGCCAGGCGGTAAGGTAACCACCTATCGCTTGCTTCCCTTGTTTTTTGGAACATCACAAGATGAAAGTTAACCTGGCATAAGAGCCGGATTTATGCACGCGGCAAAAGCTGCCTAAGCTGCTCTGTTGACTCCTGCCCATTCAAGCCAGGAATAGAATCCGGCCTCCATGGTGAATGAATCTGGCTAAGGGTCGAATCTGCCGGACTTATCTTACCTTACTCTTTTGGCTTCCCAATCACCTTTGAATTTGGTATCAGGCAGGCCTCATTACCTGTACTAAACAGGGTAGGAGCATCACTCCTACGTGCCTCTTTTCTCATGATTAATCCTTCTTTCCGATGCCGGACAAAAAAATATCAATCATTCAACCGTACTTTTCGTATGTTAAGGCTATGACCGATCAACAGTTCCTGGCTGACATTGCCCAAAGCTTTTCTATGGACACCATTGGCAAAGAATTCTTTCAGTCTTTGACAGCCTACCTATCCCGGACTCTTCAGGTAGAGTATGTTTTTATTGGCGAACTGCTTAACGGGGATCAACTAGTGAGCTCCTTGGTATTCTTTGCTCATGGAAAAGAAGCCCCAGGCCTTCAGTACCCTTTAGCCGGGTCTTTATGCGAGCAAGTGGTAAGGTCAGGTGATTTTTGTGCTTTCCCCAACAAGGTGCAGCAGCAATTTCCCCAAAACAAAGCTTTGAAGCAATATGATGTAGATAGCTATGTGGCCGTGCCGCTGAAAGCTTCTACTGGAAAAGTACTAGGTGTGCTCTACCTGATGGATAAGCATCCGGTTGAAGACCTGGAAAAGGTTAAACTTTTGCTTTCTATTATGGCTAAACGGGCTTCGTTAGAACTGGAACGGGAGCAGCAGGAGAGAACGCTGCAAGCTAAAAATAAGGACCTGGAAAGGCTAAATCAGCAACTGATACAGACCCAGCAGGCGCTAAAAATGGCTAATGGGGGGCTGGAAGAACAAGTGGCTCATCGGACAACAGAGTTGCAGCACAGGAAAAAAGAGCTGCATGATTCGCTGCAGAAAGTATTGGCGCTTAATCAAACACTCTCTCAACGCGAACTTCTCCTGAGCAGTATAGTTAAAGGAACCAGTGTCGGAATTGCTACTACAGATGTATCCGGGCATTTTACGTATGCCAATGAAGGGTATCAAAAGCTGGTTGGCCGTCCGCTTGAACAGTTGCAGCAGCTAACGCTGATGGAGATAACCCACCCGGATGATTTGCCGGATAATCTACAGCTATTAGAAAAGCTGGTGCAGCAAAATGTATGGTTTGAGCTGGAAAAGCGGTATGTGAAGCCAGATGGCTCTTTCGTATGGGTATTGATGAATGTTTCCTTACTGGAGCAGCCTGAAGGAGGAGCTAGTCAGACTATGGCTGTTTGTCAAGATATCACACAACGGAAGCAGATAGAAAGCAAACTAGCCGAAAACGAACTGCAGCTAAGATTACTTACCGATGCCCTGCCAGTACTCATTTCCTACGTTGATCAAGATCAGTATTACCGGTTTGTTAACCAAACTTATGAACAATGGTTTGGAGAACCTTCCTGGGAAATTATCGGAAAAACCGTTGAGCAGGTAGTGGGTGCCATAGCCTATACACAAATTCTGCCTAAGGTGGAGGCAGTGCTTTCCGGGCAGGAACAGCGTTTTGAAAGACTGGTAGATTACCGCAAAATCGGAACCCGTTTTGTGGAAGCCCGCTATATCCCTCATTGGCAAAAAGGGCAAGTAGTTGGTTTTTATGCCCTGGTTACAGATATAACTCTTTACAAGCAGACACAGCAGGCCCTGGAAAAGGCAATCAGCGAAGCTCAACAAGCCAACCAGCAATTAAGCAGCATCAATGCAGATTTAGACAACTTTGTTTATATGGCCTCACATGATTTAAGGGCGCCGATCAACAATATAGATGGGTTGCTAAAAATATTAAGTAAAAGGCTGCATAAACTAGGCGGGTTAACTCAAGAAACAGATAGTATTATTACCTCATTACAGGCATCCGTCAGCCGGTTCAAAGAAACCCTTACAAGCCTTTCCCAGGTTATTAAGCTGGATCAACTGATAGATAGACAGCTAGAAAGCATACAGCCTGAGGAAGTGGTTCAAGATCTGATTTTGGACTTGCAGCCACAGATTATAGAATCAGGGGCTACAATCGACTACCATTTTGAGCAGTGCTCCCTTTTGCTGTTTTCCCGAAAGAACCTACGAAGCATACTATACAATTTGCTTTCGAATGCGATTAAATACCGGTCCACCGAAAGAAAACCTTTTATTCACCTAAACTGCCAGCTGTCAGATGAGTATGTAGTAATGTCGGTGCAGGACAATGGCTTAGGCATGAGTGAAGCAGGGAAAGCAGACATATTTTCCCTATTCAAGCGATTACATTCTCATGTAGAAGGTACCGGCATAGGCTTATATATGGTGAAGAAAATGGTAGAAAATGCCGGAGGCAAAATTGAAGTGGATAGCCAGCTGGGCGTCGGGTCTACCTTCCGCTTATATTTTAAACGATAGTAAAACTACCTAAAGAGCCAGGCCCGCCTACCTATACATAACCCATTCAATTGTGGCTCAGAAAGGCCGTTTATCCAGATAACTTCCTATAGCTCTACCACTACAATTCCTCAGTAAGCTGGGGTGTAAATTACCTATAGCTTTTACAGGGAATGATTACCCAAGTAGAAACCTGTTAGGTTTTTTAAAACCCAACAGGTTTGAGCGTAAATCTTAGGTAATTATTTGCTGAAAGAATTACAAAATAGAAATAGATGCAGGCAACTACCTTTTCAGCCTGTTAGCAACTCATTCAGCCTACTTGCCAGACTTCCTTCGCCCTGCATGAATGGTACAAGTAATGAGAAAGCAAGATTAGGTAGTTTGCCAGAATTTTATGCAGGAGGCAACACCGTTTCTTGACATAAGCAAGAAAAAAAGCCTATATTTAGCCCCACTAGTAAACCATCACGTAACATGAAAACAATCCCTTTACTTACTACCCTTTGCCTGTTTTTAGGCATTATCCAGTTTGGCCAAGCTCAATCTTCCACCGAGGAGATGGTTAAAGAATGGGAAAGAGCCAAAGCCTACACCAAAGAATACCTGGATGCCATGCCTGAGTCAGGGTACGCATCTAAACCTACCCCTGATATGCGTTCGTTTGCCGAGCAAATGCTTCACCTGACGGATGCCAATTATGGCTTTGCGGCAGCAGCAACCGGCGAAAAAAGTCCGGTCAGTGAACTGGAAAAGAATACCACCGATAAATCCAAAGCAAACATAACCAAGCAAGTACTGGCAGGCTATGATTTTGTTATCAACGGAATTAAAAAAATGACGCCTGCTCAGCTAAGCGAACAAGTAAAGCTGTTTGGAAGATTTGATATGAGCAAAGGAGTAGCCCTTGCCAAACTTTTCGAACACCAGACGCATCACCGCGGCCAGGCCACTGTTTACCTCCGCTTAGCTGGGGTAAAACCACCACAAGAGAAGCTGTTTTAACGAAGCAATCTTGTCAAAAGAATAAAGTCAACAAGGGTAGGGGTTCTACTTCTGTTGACTTTATTCGTTACTACCCGGGAGCACAAAGTGAGGTATCGTTATTGATCACTTTTGTTCTTTTGAAACTACGCTTGCCTTTTTGGCTATTTCCACATCATTAGCTACTTGCGGTCTTATCAGTGCCCAGTGAAACAGATTGTTGTCGTTTCTATCATGGCTGCTCCCATTGTAATGGGTGAGAGGCATGTCCTTATACAGTGGCCGGGTAATAGCTATAACCTTATCCCAATAACTAAGGGCTTTTTGCAGATGGGCTATTGCTTTTTGTTTATTTTCTTCTCCTCCTTTTATCCGGTAGGTTTGGAGTGCCACCGCGCCAGCTAATTTTTCTGCCAGATGTAGACCCAGATTGGCCCATGTTTGTACATCTGCCACCTCATACCTGAGTGCTGTGTTGTTTTTAGTATCAATAGTAGCCACTAACCGTAAGGCTTTCTGGCAATCCTGCTCCAGCATGCCGATCAACGCTGGCGGGGTAATGCGGTTTTTTTCAAAGGCAGTAGTAGGGGTAACTAAATCTTTCACAGAAACATAGTCCGGATCCAAGGGTGGTTGACTGATCAATCTGTCGACAGATATATATTGCAGGGTATCCCCATTGAGGGCCATCAATCCTTCTCCATATAAGGTATGGTCCCATCGGGAATCAAACACAGAGCCCAGCCGCAACTGTGTGGAGGATGCCAGGGCAAACGCCTCCAGCAGGTTATTCCCAGCTTTTCCATACCGTCTGCTAAATTCAGTCCCAAATACCTCATCCTCGGTCTGAGGATTATAGAGGAGTCTGCCCCATAATTTGTAAAATAACCATTGCCGTTCAAATGCATACTTCCAGTCCAGAGGTGCCTGTATGGCCGTGAAATAATCTTTTGCCGGAATATAGGTTTCTGAGCCAAT
This sequence comes from Rhodocytophaga aerolata, assembly GCF_030503435.1. Classification (GTDB taxonomy): domain Bacteria; phylum Bacteroidota; class Bacteroidia; order Cytophagales; family 172606-1; genus Rhodocytophaga; species Rhodocytophaga aerolata. Next base: position 106,456 of record NZ_JAUKPO010000019.1, on the reverse strand, counting down.
AAAATAACCGCCCACATAGGGTTGGCTATTACGGTTTATATGGGCCCGGATAAAGCCGGATACTCCCCACCGCAGGGCAAAAAAATCTTCATTACGGGCGGTATAGGTAATTTTATAGCCTTGTGGCTCGGGGTTATAAAATGTATCAAACATTTCGCCGCCATGTACTTTGACTAATTTAGGCGTGCTGTGTGCGTGCGACCAGTTGTATTTTAAATCTGCCCAGATCGGCCCTTGAATAAAGTCCAAAGTTGTTTCCCGTTCAATGGATTTACGGGTGAGCTGTTCCAGTTCGACACTGGTAGCACCCAACGATTCGGTAGTGCTTGAAAAAGGAATCCGGTGTATAAGTTTTAGTTTTCTGCCAGCCAGGCGCATGCCTTCTATATATGTTTCCTGCATCCAGGATTCGCGTTGCTGAGGCGTCATGCCGGCCATTCCTTCGCCAAGTGTAAGGCCCAAGCCAGTAAGGGTAGGGTACTCCTTAAACAGTTGTGTAATACATTCCCGGGTATAGCGTTTCACAATTTCGGACGTATCGCCCGTTACATAATAGTGCGGGTAAACGTTTTGCCTGGCTACCTGGTGCGCTTCACTGAACTCTTTGCTGACAAAGATATTAAAGGGAACAATGTAGGTATCTATGGCACGCTCATCTGCCATGCGGAAAATTTCTTTGTGCAGGTGTTGCCATCGCTTCATTTCTTCTTCGTTAAAAGGGCTTGCCTCCGGAAAGTTTTCCGGTGTAATCATGTAGACAAAGGGATGCAAATTCCACAGTGATAAAGCATTAAAGCGGTTTTTAGCCATCATGTCCAGAAAAGCTTCCCAGTAGGCCGGATCACGGGCTGTTTCATAATGCTGGTCCAGGGCAGAACTGGAACGGTAGGTGTACCAGGGTGTATTGTGCTTGATGGCCCGGAGCAAGTAGTGCGGCTTTTCTGTTTTTCTTTCAATATTCCCTAGCCGGATGCCATTGGCTATATCTTCGGCAAGTGCCAGACACCCGTAAATCATGCCCCGTTTATCTCCTCCCGTAATGGTAATGTTTTTCCCTTCCCGGATAATAGAGAATGCTTCACTTGCTAAATTTGCTGTGTCTACCCGGATAGTTAGCAAATAAGCAGACTCCCGGCGGTTAGTTGTTAATGAAATGTTTTTTTCTACGAGTGCTTTCTTCAACATGCCTGCCCCATAGGCTGCCTGAGGCACAACCGTATCGTAGTTCATATATACACGCTGGCAATACCCTGCCTGAAGGGTGCTTAAATAAAGAATAAATAGGAGAATGACTATTTTTTTCATAGTAGGTAGTTGATCAACAAAGTACCCAGTAAAAGTGAACCTGTTGCCGGTGATGTAAACTATTTGGGTGCTGCTGCCAAAAGATAAGAAATATACCTGTTTACTCAATAAACTACTTGCTTTTCATTCATTGCCTGAGAGCATTTTGTAGAGCTCTTGCCTGTTGACAGGCTTTTCTCAAAAAAACAATTAGGCGTATGGCGCAGCCCTATTTCTATTGTTTTGGAGCTACCCGAGAGACAGACTCTGATAAATTCTTTAAGCAGATTTTTCGTTGCTTCCGGCAGATGCGTGAAGAGAAATGGCCACTTATTAACTCACCCGGACCGCATGGCAGGCAGCTAAGGTACATTTGGTAACACTTGAATATAGGTATACGCTTAACTACTTTTTAGCAAGTTGCGGTATTAACCAGCCAAAAGTTCAGACAAATTATTCTTTCAATAAGTAAACTCAACATGAGACAAACTTTTATCTATTGTTCTTGTGCTTTTCTGGTAGCCTCCTCCATTCCTGTTTTAGGACAACAAGCAGATACAGAGAAAATCAAGTCCCTTTTTCCGAATGCACCAGCCGTATATTCGGTTAAAAATGAACATTTAACCATTGATGTAAAAAATGCAGCCTTAGCCCTTTCCAGTTCAACAATGGAAGAAATGCTGTTTATCACCAGTGAAGCAGCTCCTTATGCCAACAAATCTATTTATTTCTCTGGGTTTGAAGAGATAAAAGACATTGAAGCCTACACGCTGGTTCCCAATAAATCTAAATACAAAAAGTTTGAAGTGGGTAGCATTGAAACCAAAGATGTGCTGCACAGAGGTATTTTTTATGATGATGGAAAAGTAAAGAATCTGATTTTCCCCAATGTGCAACCTGGTGCCATTACTTCCTTGCAGTATACCCAGAATATGAATGAACCCCGGCTGCTGACTCCCTTTTATTTTTCTTCCTATATTCCTACAGTGGCTACTCAGTACTCGGTTAGTTTTCCTGAAAATGTATCTGTCAAATGGAAATTGCTGGGTGCTAACACGGATAAAATTACTTTTTCTGAAACTACAGCAAATGGTAAAAAAACCTATACCTGGAAAGCGGAGAACATGCCAGCTAACCTCTATGAGGAGGATGCCCCGGCCATAGCCTATTATGCTCCGCACGTAATGGTATATATCCATAAAGCAGTTATCAGTGGAAAAGAAACCACCTATTTAGGTGATGTGTCGCATTTGTATGACTGGTATTCCACCATGCTCAAAAACATCAATAAAACAGATAATACGCACATCCAGAATATTGTAAAGGAAATTACCAGAGACTGTAAAACGGATAAGGATAAGGTAAGAAGTATATTTCAATGGGTCCAGAGTAATATCCGCTACATTGCCATTGAAGATGGCTGGGGAGGCTTCATTCCTACAGATGCTTCAGAAGTATATGCCAAACGCTATGGCGATTGCAAAGGGATGGCGAACCTTACCAGGGAAATGCTTTCTCAGGCCGGGATTACTTCTCATTTAACCTGGATTGGCACCCGCAGCCTTCCATATATATACCAGGAAATGCCTGCGCCTATTGCCGATAACCATATGATTGTATCAGTAGAATTAGACAAGCAAACCCTGTTTTTAGATGCTACAGACAGTTATGTGCCTTTTGGCCTGCCCAGTTCCATGATTCAAGGGAAAGAAGCATTGATTGGCCTGGGAGAAAAAAAGTTTAAAGTAATGCCAGTGCCTGTTGTAGAGCATACAAAAAATACCTCTACAGATACCATTCAGCTGCAAATACAGAACAAAGCATTAGCCGGAAAAGGCTTTATGCACCTGAGTGGGTATAAGAAAACAGATTTTGAGTATAAGTATTTAAGCAAAGCAGGTACAGATATGCAGAAATTTCTGATCCAGTACCTGGAAAAAGGCAATGATAAATTTTATGTTACCACATCCGACATACACGGGTTGCACAATTTAAATAGCAATATCCGGATTGAGTACAATTTTATGCTTCCAGACTATATAAAAACGGTTGGGAACTCTACCTATATCAACATGAACCTCACCAAACCATTACAGAAAGAATCCATTGATGTTAGCAAAAGGATAATGGATAAAGAAATAGAATACCAGTATGTGGACAGCGGAGTAGTAGAACTGATAATTCCGGATGGGTTTACCATTAAGCATCTGCCGGCGAATGTCTCATTAGAAGGAAAAGACTACGGCTTCACTATTAGCTACCGGCTTCAGGGCAACAAAATTAGTATGAATAAGCAGTTGTACATCAAAACTATTATGCTCAAAAAAGAGGCCTTCCCTCAATGGAATGCAATGGTTGCCCAGTTATGCAAAGCCTATCAGGATGTGTTGATATTGACTAAACAAGGGGTCTAATAAAATGCATCCATCCAACCCTGTATATAATTTTCAATCTAAGTTTTCATGCATGCAAAATGCCCAGATTATGATCAAAACTTTACTTACAGCCCTATTACTGTCCAGTGCTAGTTTAGCCCTTGCTCAGGATTTTAACTATAAGACCTATGAGTGGGAAACTAGGCCAGCCATTCATCCGCTCTCGCCGGAAGAAGAAAAAGAAGGAGCGGTAATTATAAAAGATACCCGCATTATTGAATACGCTATGGGGGAAGATGCCCGCTTATATATGGCAAAAACGCTTCACAAAATTATCCGGGTAAATTCAGATAAAGCCATGGAGGAATATAATAAAGTATATGTGCCGGTAACTAACCAGAAGATACTTTCTGTAAAAGCGAGGTCTATTGCTAAAAGCGGCAAAATAGTAGAAATGGATAACAATAGTATGAAGGAGTTGAAGAACGTAGGGGAATATGGCAATTTTAAAATATTTGCTATTGAAGGGTTGGAAAAAGGCGGCGAGGTAGAATATATGTATACGTTGCTCTCTTCACCCAAAGAATCGGGCAGGGAGGTAATGCAGTCAGATGTGAAGGTAAAACAGGCAACCCTGGAAATACTTTCGCCCCGCAATGTAGAAGTAGTTACCCAGTCGTACAACGGCTTTCCGCAGCTTGATGTACAAGGCAAGACCAAAATCATATTAACTGCGAAAGCCGAAAATATACCCGCCCTGCGCGACGAAGAATATGCTACCCGTAAAGCAAACTTAATGAAGGTAGATTACAAAATAGCTTCATTTACCAATATGTATGGCACTACGGTGGATGTTTCTTCCTGGAGGGTTATTACTGAGCGCTACAACAAAGTAGTATTCGAAGAAAAGCCTAAGGAATATAATAAGGTAGCAAAGCTTTTGAAAAACCTTAAAATAGAGAGGATGAATGAGGAGCAAAAAATTAAGACCATTGAGCAATATATCAAGAATGCCATCACCCTGCGCGATGGCAGTGGCGAAGAGTACATCTCCATAGAAGATATATTGAGCAATAAATTCGGGAATGAACTAGGCTTAATCCGCCTGTACCAACTTTGCTTAAAAACAGCAGGAGTAGCTAACTATCAGGTACTGGTAAGCTCCAACCGCTATGAGGCCCGTTTTGATGAGTTTTTTGCCAGTTTTAATAACCTGCAGCATTTCTTACTTTACTTTCCCAAATACCATAAATACCTGAGTCCTGCGAATGTAGAATATCGCTATGGCATGGCACCTTATATGTTTGCCAATAACCATAGTTTAGTGCTTAATTCCGCCGCTGTTCATTATATTGACGGGGCCGATACAACTCTTAATTACATCCGCAAAGATGTACGCTTAACTTTCCCGGCTGAGATGGATTATGTCGAAATGAACGTAGCTTATGCATGGAATGGACACAGAGCAGCCGGCATGAGAGGGGCGTATCATTATCAGAATGAACAGGGTAAAGAAGAGTTTATTAAAGGGAATCTTTCCTCAGGAATGGAAGATGCGCAGATCATCAGCAAAAAGCTGATCAACGAAAAGATGGATCATTCAGCCGAAAATCAGGAATTTGTGCTCCAGTCGTCTCTGAAAGCAGGTTCGCTGATGGAGAAAGCAGGAAACGATATCATCTTTAATGTGGGCAGAGTGATTGGAAAGCAGACCGAGTTATACCAGGAAAACGAAAGACAACAAGATATCGATATGTCTCATCCCATCCAGTACACTTATCAGATCAGTTTTGCTATTCCTGCAGGATATACTGTAAAAGGAATGGATGATCTGGTAATGGACCATTATATACTGGAGAAAAAAGAAAAAATAGCGCAGTTTGCGGCCAACTACACCATTCACGGACAAACGGTAACCATTCTGGTAAAAGAGTTCTATACACAAGCTGAGTATACTAAGAAAAACTACGACGCATTCAGAAAAGTGATCAATGCGGCTGCAGACTTTAGTAAAACCGTTCTGGTATTTGAACGAATAAGTAATGAATAATACAGCCGCCGTCTGCACAAGCCGCTAACTCACAAGTGGAGGCATGTCTTAAAAAGCTGATTGAATAAAGAAAGCAAAATTTTCAGCTCTCCTCCTTTAACCGAGGGAGCTGAAAATTTTTGTTTCACAAAGAGCCTTGTTGTATGAACGGTGTTTAAGAAAGGCAGGCTTCTTTTGGTCAAAGTGCTACCAGTTGATTTTTTTTGAGGATCTTTGTTCTAAAGTTTATCTTATGCGAGACATTTTACGGAGCTTTTTCCTTATCATCAATTACAAAACCCTGATCATTACCCTGCTTTCCATTGTCTCTACATTTCTTTGCCACAGGTTTGGCTTAACAGCCAGATTTCCGGATATGCTGGTGGGCGTGGCGATTGTGTTTCCGGTAGTGTTCTCGATTGGCTCAGCCTATAGCCGCCGGGAAACTGCCCTGCAAAAACTGTCGGATTTTAAAGGGCATGCCATTGCCATCTATTATGCTTCCCGTGACTGGACTTCCAGCAAAGAGCATGATCTGCCCGAACGTGTGCAAGGGATTGTAGGAGATATGATTGTGCTGATGAAGCGCATGTTCAGATACGATCAGCGGACCGCCTGGCAGGAAAATGAAAATCAGTTTTATGCTTATTTTTCTCAGTTATCCAGACTCACGATGGAAATGCGCAACCATGGGGCGCAAAGCGGAGAGATATCCAGAGTGAGCCAGTATGTAAGTAAGATGATCATTGCATTTGATAACCTAAAAGTGATTCATACCTACCGGACACCAATTACGCTCCGGGCATACAGCAAAGTTTTTATTTATATTTTTCCTATTCTCTACGGGCCCTACTTTGCCAGTACATTCAAAGAATACGCCGTTCACTTAGAGTATGTGATGCCGGTTCTCTATAGTTTTATTCTGGTAAGCCTGGATAATATCCGCGATCATCTGGAGCATCCGTTCGATGATGTAGGCGAAGATGATATCCGCTTTGACCAATCAGAGATTATTTCCCACATGCGGTAGCACTACTTAGCCTTCGCTAATTTGTGATGCATCTGTTTGCTGTATTCTAGACAGTGTTCCGAGCAACTATTGGCTTAACTTAAATTTGTAAACCATAGCGAGAAAGGGTAATGCTTGTAGCAATCTCCCTGGAGTGCCGATGAACTGAGGTGACGATTTAGGATAACACGGTGGCTAAACGCCTGATAACTAAATACTGGCTAGATTTTAAGTACCTGTTCACTAGGTAATTTTGCAGCAGCGTTAGCATTATTCCAAACCAAAGGATAAAGCAGGCTTTGGTTAAACTTGGGAGAAGTTCCTTATTTGTTGAACCCAGCAATAAGTCTGCGATGAAAATACCCATAATATGCCACAAATAAACCCATAACGAGTTAGCTGACAGCCATGTGATAATCCTTACCGGGATAATCTTTACTAATACTTTATCGCATAAAAAATAAACGATATGTAAGCAACAGAAAGCATATGAAAGGTAATACATGCGGGGCGGATATTTGTCAACCTGGGTTTGATAGAACATATCAAAGGTTGCAAAATTATAGATTACCATGCCCACAAAGGGAATAATCGATAGGCCGGCTATAAGCAAAATCTTGTTTTTCTTTATTTCATCAAGCCTTAATCCATAGAGAAATAACAATGCGTAGGCCAGTAAGGTAAAAATATTGGCATCCATACTTTTTGAAAGAGGAACAGGCAGCACCAGATGTGTCAGGCTGATGAGCAGTTCATAAAAGAGATAGCCAAAGAAAAGAAATAGAAAATAAGCAGAAAGTGTACTTGGGGTGTTGGAGGATTTCAGGCGTAAAGCAAAAGGAGTAAATAAGGCAATAAAAATGTAGACTCTTAAAATCCATAAATAATCAATACCCCCTCCGCCATACATATACGATTTTAAAACTGTTCTCAGGCTATAAGGATAATCTGCTGCGTTCCCAAATAAAAAGAAGGCTGCATAGATAAGAGAAAAATAAAGGGTCAAAAAAATCCAGGAGGGAACCGTCAGTTTTATTAATCGCTTTTGATAAAACTCTTTAATAGGTAACTGCCTGGTTTTATATATTTTAGACACCGTAAGGGCAGAAGCTACAATAAGTAAGGGAGTTCCAAAATTTCTGAGTTGAAAAAGCCAGGCAGGTGGCTGGGAGTGCGCTAGCATGATAATAAGCAAGCCAATAAAGCGCATAAGGTCCAGGCTGCTGTCTCGTTGTTGGGTAGATGTATTTTTAGTTTTTAGATGCGGTTGTGTTAGTACGGAAGCCATGAATAATTTAGCAAGTAACGGATAGCTAGTAGTAGAACCCTGTTAATGAAAGGCCTACGGAGTCTAAATAGATGGTAGGCAATTGCTGAACATACTAATCAAGTCTCAATATAGAAGTAAATGTTATAAAAAACGATCCTTATTCAAACAAATGATATTTTATTTTGAATGCCGCAATAATAGAAGAAGAGTTTGAATGTATTTGCTGCAGTTGAATAAGAGTAGACCTATCGGAACTGTTCTATTTGAAGTTGTTTCTTCCTACCAAAATATACGTTATCCAGAAGTTTATTTTAGTCACCTCTTTTGTCTTTGACTAGTGCCTATTGTATATACCATAATGCTTAGTCAGGCAGCAAGCCATAGGTCAGCATCCTATTACGAATTAACAGAGCAGGTAAATTTTTATCTGACCTATTGTGGAACAGCAGCTGGATATACTTTTCAGCGAAACCTAATATACTATAGGACTTAGATGTGTTCTATCTAAGGCAATGCCTGCACCCAATCAATGAGCAGTAATAAATATATGATTGGATAATCAAACCGGCTGATATTATTTGTATATTAAATGGCAATAAACCAATAATATTGATGGATTATGAAGAAAAATACCTATGAGCCGGGTAAAACAAACCGGAGAGCATTTCTCAAATCAACTGGAACAGCTGTAATCGCCAATACCCTTGCCCTTACCCTGAGTTTTCCTGAACAGATAAGGGCAGCTAATAAAAATACCTTAAAAGTAGGGTTAATCGGATGCGGGGGTAGAGGTACTGGTGCTGCTGTGCAGGCGCTTAAGGCCGATCCGGATGCAGTAATTACGGCTATGGCAGATGTTTTCCCCGATCGACTGGAAGAGGCCTATCAGTCACTTATAAAAGTTTTTCCTAAACGCATAAAACTAAATAAAGAGCATAAGTATGTAGGGTTTGATGCCTACAAAAAAGTAATAGAATCAGATGTAGATGTGGTGCTCTTAGCTACGCCTCCTTCCTTCCGCCCGGATCATCTGATGGCTGCCGTGGAGGCTGGAAAGCATACATTTTGCGAAAAGCCGGTTGCAGTAGATGCTCCTGGGGTGCGGAAAGTTTTAGAGGCAGCAAAGAAAGCCAAACAGAAAAACCTCTCGATCCTGTCGGGCTTTTGCTTCCGCTACGATCTGGCAAACCGGGCAACTTTTAGCAAAGTGCACCAGGGAGAGATAGGCGAAATAAAAATGGTAGCCACTACACGGAATGGTGGGCCGGTTTGGCATCTGCCCAGGCAGCCACAATGGACAGATATGGAGTACCAGATGCGCAACTGGTATTATCAAAACTGGCTGTCTGGCGATTTTATTGTTGAACAAGCCGTGCATAGCCTGGATATGATGTCATGGGCCATGGGCGATAAGCCGCCTTTGAAAGCCAGCGGAAGTGGCGGAAGGCAAGTACGCACAGAGGCTATCTATGGAAACATATATGATCATTTTGCCATAGAATATGAGTATGAACAAGGGGTGAAAGGATTTCATTTTACCCGCCAGCAAAGTGGTTGTTCTACGGCTAATACGGTGGATATAGCTGGTACTGAAGGAAATGCTAGCCTAAATCTATGGCGCGGAGTTCATGAGATCACGGGCAAAAACAAATGGCTATACCGGGGCGAAAAAAATGATATGTACCAGACAGAACAAGATGAGTTTTTTGCTTCTATCCGTCAAGGGAAACCGATGAATGATGGCGAATGGATGGCTACCAGCACCATGCTGGCTGTTTTAGGAAGAATGGTTGCCTATACCGGCCAAACCATTAGTTGGGAAGAAGCCTTCAATTCTGAGCAAGTGCTGGGTCCTAAAACCGACGAGTTTACCTGGCAACTGAAGTGGCCAGGTCCGGGAATTGCCATTCCAGGAATTACTAAGCAATTTTAATTTACCAAGAACAAGGATAGCTGCCATTGACAGGTCTCTAATCAATCCAATAACGGATGTTGAATGGAAGATTCCAGAAGAATTTTTAAGCAGTATTTCCTATCCAAATTAACCCTTTTTTTACGGTTTGTAACATCTTATTGTAAGTAAAGTCACATGAGAATTTTTTTGAAAATAGCAGCATCCCAACTATTCGTAAGTCTAATAGTTAGTATGTATAGCATTTCCTATGCACAAGGTTTCCTGTTTGAATTTGGCACCCAGAGGAAGTTAGACAACATTACCTCCGGCCAACCGGTGCAAGAATTTCCTATAAAATGGATGAATGTCAATACAAATAGTTCTACCTGGACTAAAAAGGATGATGGAGAGTTAATCTGCTTGGGCCAACCTATTGGCGTCATTCGTTCGGAAAAGCAATACGAAAACTTTATGCTACACATTGAATGGAAACATATGGAAGCGGGAGGTAACTCTGGCGTTTTCGTTTGGAGTGATGCTAAACCTGATGAAAAATCGCGTTTGCCCAATGGAGTGGAAGTGCAGATGCTGGAACTAGATTGGGTGAATTTAAATAAACGTGACGGCACCACTCCGCCAATCGCCTATGTTCACGGGGAGCTTTTTGGCGTAGGTGGCGTAAAAACCTTGCCTGATAATCCCAGAGGCGACCGGAGTAAATCTGTTGAAAACCTATGCAAAGGCCGTGGCGAATGGAATACCTACGATGTGGTATGTGTCGATGGGGTGATTAAGCTTTCTGTCAATGGCAAGTTTGTTAATGGTATCAGCCAGTCGACTCAGCGGAAAGGATACCTCTGTTTAGAGTCTGAAGGGGCAACAATTCATTTTCGCAACATTCGATTAATTGAGTTACCAGCTGGTACAGCTTCGGCAAGCCATACAGCCCCGGAGCTTCCCTAATCTTTTTGCTCACCTGGTGCAATGCTTTACCATCAGATGTTGGTTATTTTAAACTTCTATAGGTTTTGCTATAAACAGCAGGTCATTCTAAACCGGCTGTTTTTGTTAACAATTATTCGATACAAGAGTAGCTACTATCTTGATTTTTGAACCAATTCAACCTATGATAAAGGCTGGACTAGCTGATAGATGTTATAAGAACTGATAGATTGATTGGGAGAACCCGGCTTTCTGGAAACACCCTGCAAAGGGTATTGACAAGCTATCCTGTTATTTGATCGTGCTGGCTGCCGGACGATAGCTTTTTTTTACATCAGCTATCGCATCCAATAATCCTTCCTCCGGCAGATCGTCTGCCAGTTGCCAGAACATGATACCTCCTAACTGTTGATCTACCACATATTTAGTTTTTAATTCGATTGAGCGCCGGTCGTCAAAAGTGACAAACAGTTTTTCCTGGGCATTGTACAGATAAGGCGCTTTTGCCTCTTCATCCCAATAGTATGCATATCCTTTGTCAGGGGTTAAAGTAGGGAAAAATTGCTTGTATCCGATACCTGACTTAAACTTAGCAGACTGATAAAGTCCCTGGTTGGTAGAAGCCACATTCTCGAAAACACGGGCATAGAAAGCCCCGCCAATTACCAGTTGTCTGGAGTCTATGCCTAGTTTGCGCAGATATTGCACGGCATGATCGGTAGACTCTGCTTGTTGAGAGGTAGCATACAGAGGCGTATGATGCCCTGTTTTGGTGGCATAGCCATTCACCAGATCATAGGTCATCAGGTTCACAAAATCTACTTCTTTCATTACTTTTTTCCACTCCACAGATTTGTCAAGAAACTCTGTGAACCCTCCGGCAGCAAAACTAATAATGCTTTCTTTCCCTAAGGTTTTGCGTAGTTGCTGAACAAGCAGGGTAAAGTTTTTTCTGTCTGCAGGACCATACGGGTGACCTGGCAAACCTTCAATAGCCGGATACTCCCAGTCCAGATCAATGCCATCTGTATGCAGGCGTGTTTGCATAACTTTTACAGATTCTGCAAATGCTAGTCTGCCGGCATGAGTTGAAAAAACTGGCGAACAGGTTTCGCACCCGCCCCAACCGCCTAAGGATAATAGTACTTTTAAGTGAGGTTGCTGGCGTTTTAAAGCCACCATTTTGTTAATAATCAAGGTGTCCGCAGGCTTGCCCAGGGTAAAGGAATTTCCCTGTAGATGGCCAAAGCAATAGATCAAATGGGTAATGTTAGCAACCTTGAAACTATCAAGTTGAGCGGCATTTCCGGCAAAATAGGCAATGACATTAAAATTGTTGGTTGTCTGGCTAAAGCCGGGTAAGAGGGCAATACTACTGAGAATAAGTGAAAAAAGCAGGGGAATACGTTTTAAAAACATCATAGATTCGTAAAAGTGGTTTTGAAGAAAGCGAACTTATGAATAATTTTCAATAATACGTGTATGAATGTAGTACCCATAGCCTCACTTTCAGCAGTTGCCGCATATAAGTAGCTCTTAGGGGTGATAACTTTATGTAGAAAGCCAACTGATGTACACTTTGTTCTATAAGCATAACCGGTACTAAGGCCTTGTATACATTCCATACAACCTCAAAAGATTCTTTTGTTGAAGTACACACTTCTACCTTTTTTTATCAAACTTGCTTATAGTCCTAGTATGCCAGTAAAAAAAATGTTCGTAAATAACCAACATTCAGCCTGAGCTGAGTTCAGATAAATATAAAGAAATACGCATGAAACGATTTAAAAAAGCAGGTATCATTCTTGCCTCGATCATTGCCCTGATTGCTGCAAGTGTTTACATCATTTTTCAATTGCCGCAATTTGGCGGTTCGTTGCCAGGCAACCGGCTTGAGAGGTTTCAGCAGTCTCCGCAATTTATCCATGGACGGTTTGAAAACACCCCTCCGCAACAGACAGACCTATCGCTTTTTAACAATTTAAAGCTTTACTCGCAAGGCCAGATCAGAGAGCCACAATTTGCTGTTCCGGTCGTTCAGCTGGAGGCAAACACGCTGAAAAATCCTCCTGGCCAAGGACTCAGAACTATCTGGCTGGGGCATGCTACTGTTTTGGTGGAGATCAATGGCTTACGGATTATGACAGATCCTGTGTTGTCGGAAGTGGCTTCTCCTGTGCCCATTGGACCTCACCGGCTGCATCCCTCGCCTATTGCCTTAGAAGCACTTTCAGGTATCGATGCGGTAGTTATCTCTCATGATCATTACGACCATCTGGATATGAAGACCATTCAGCATCTGGCATCCCAGGGCACGCATTTCTACGTAGGGTTAGGCGTGGGCGCACATCTGGAAAGATGGCAGGTAGCTCAACAACAAATTCATGAAATGGATTGGTGGGAGCCTGTTCAACTCAAGGGGGTAACAATTATCTGCACGCCTGCCCGTCATTATTCCGGGCGAAAGTCTATGGATAACTCAACCTTGTGGGCATCCTGGCTACTGCAGGGAGGGGGGTATTCCCTTTATTTTAGCGGCGATACCGGATATGGTGAGCATTTTAAACAGATTCGCGAGCGTTTTGGAGCCGTAGATGTATCCCTGATGAAAGTAGGAGCCTATGGCGATACCTGGCTTGATATCCATATGAATCCGGAATCAGCTGTACAGGCACAAGTGGATCTGGGGGGTAAAATCCTGCTACCCGTTCATTGGGCTACTTTCAACTTATCGTATCATGCCTGGGATGAACCTATTTTGCGTACGTTAGCGGCTGCCAAAAGTAAAGGCATAACTATTATTACTCCACAGGTGGGGGAGCCCTTTGAAATGGGGAAGCCCTTTGAGAACAAGGTATGGTACAAGCCTTAGAAGTTAGCTGAGATTTTGCTATAGGTTGTGCCAGTAAGCTCCCCATCTCAATGTATGGTAGTCTAAAGAAATGGGTAGTGGTATGCAGGCTTCTCCAAATTTTCATTTTCTGCCTTTATTGACTAGTTAAAAAACAGCCGTGCTGGCAACTATTTCATAATCTCCAGGCCAAGGCATAAGAGTAAGAGAGGAATAGATGAGAGTAATATGTCCGTTTCTTTGCTGCTGGCTTCTATCCTAAAGTGATTATCTGCTTTTTGCAGGCTTTAAGCCTAACTTCTTTTGATCTTTAAGAAATCTTCTTTCCCATGACAGTTTACCTTATATTTACTTTATGCGGTAGATTCCTTAAAAGGTGTATTCTTAGAACAAATTTACCCAGCCAACAAGCAGCATATCCGGAAACAATCCATGAGTGAAAATTTAACCACCAAGACCGTCCAGGGCATTAAATGGAATTCAGTTTCAACCATTACGAATGCAGTTGTGCAGTTAGGCTATAGTGCCATCATGGCACGCTTGTTAGCTCCTTCAGATTTTGGACTAATGGCCATGTCCGGATTGGTTCTTGGGTTTAGTACCTATTTTTCCCAGATGGGGATGAGCCAGGCGTTAATTAACAAAAAAGACTTATATAAGGAAGATATACGGGTAGCTTTTACCTCTTCCTTCTTATTAGGTATACTTTTCTCAGGAATAACCTGGCTGGCGGCTCCTTTGTCAGTATACATATTTGATAATCCGCAGTTAGTACCCATTCTCCGTACCACGTGTATCTCACTAGTGATCAATGGCCTGGGTTCTACTTCCATTAGTTTGTTGCGGCGGAACCTGGAATTTAAGTCCGTAGCTATTATTCAGATCGCCTCTTACCTGGTAGGATATGTATTGGTTGGAATGAGTTTAGCCTATTTGGACTTTGGGGTGTGGAGCCTGGTAGCGGCTTCCATCTGCCAGGCCATCATTAGTACGGTTACCTCCTATATTTTTGCCAGACATAGCCTGTCGTTGTTGTTTGACTGGAAGTACTACCAGCCACTATTTGCTTTTGGCAGCAAGATGTCCTTGATCAGCTTTATTGATTTTTTGGGTGCCGATTTTGATACCCTCTTTATTGGCAGATTTCTGGGAGAGGCAAACCTGGGTTTGTATAACCGGGCTTTTATTCTCATCCGGCAGCCAGTCAGTTTACTGGTAGGAACTGTTTCCAGGGTATTGTTTCCTGCTTTTAGCCGTATCCAAACGGAGATTTCACGGTTAAAAAATGTATACTTGTTTTCTGTTTCATCAGTAGCCCTGATTATCTTTCCTATCTGTTGCGGCATTTCCCTGGCCGCCGAACCCATTGTTTATCTGATGTTGGGCGAAAAATGGACAGCCGCCATTCCTATCTTACAGGTATTGGCTTTTACTACTCCCTTCCGGGTGCTGATGCATTTTAGCGGCATTGTTTGTGATGCAACCGGGACCCTAACCTGGAAAGCAATGCTGCATATATCCTATTTTCTTGTTCTGGGAATACTGTTTTTTGCCTTTAAACCTTTAGGCCTCATCGGCTGTACGTATGCGGTATTGCTGGCAGCCATCCTTAAAAATGTGGGATATTTTCTCATACTCCGGAAAGTATTAGGACTGAAACTTGGCGAACTGTTGAAAGCTTACCGGCCTGGTTTTTTTTCAGCCATTGTACTCAGCATCGGTCTGTATGTTACGTCTATGCTCCTTGAAAGCTTTTATCTGCCTAACCTGCTAGAGTTAATTGTCTTGCTTACCGTAGGGTTGCTGTTTTGGCTTGTATCTCTCTATTTCACACCGGATAAGGGGCTGCTGGCACAACTTAGCCAAAAATTTAACAACAGGCCTACCAGTAAAAAAAGTAATTCTCCCCTTGCTCAGTTACTGACAAAAGTACTAAAGGTCATAACCCATACCTAGCATTGTGCACCAAACAAGAGCCTGTTATCTTTGGGGCCATTTTACTACAGGTGGTTCGTATTTTATTTATTCGGTTGTGTCTTAGCTAACTTCTGATACCATAGGCTTGAGTTTAATGGACAAGAATTTTCCATACGTTAAGCATCGCCATAGCCATTCCACCGGGCCAAATTGAAAATGTCTGAGCCACCAATGGCTAAGCACTAATTGAAATACAAGTATAGCCGCTGCAATTCCTAGCCCTATAAAAGGACCCACTTCTCCCAGCAAGCCTAACCCAATGCCATTAAATACCCCTACACAAATGACACTCTGTAATAAATAATTGCTTAATGCCATTTTACCTACCGGAACCAAAAAACGTAGTCTGCCCTGCCATTTCTCTTTTTGCCAGGCTAATGTAAATAAGGCAACATAACATAAGCTGAGTGGAACTACGCCCAGCATATAAACCAAAGATTGAACCAGGCCAAGCATAGAAGGGGGCGTATCACCACCGAGTTCCATTAGCCAGGTAAGGACAAGGTTTGCCGGCACACCCAGGAGTAATCCTCCGGTAATCAATGTATTTATCAGTGGACGGTGTGTCTCCGGACTGCTGAACAGCTTTTTGCGGCCTGCATAAAATCCAAGCAGAAACATAGCCAGGATCTTAAAAAAACGCCCGGTATATAACAAATGTTCAAACCGGTAGCAGGCACTTACCAAATTCGATTGTATCATGGATAAATAATCTCCCTGCAATTGTGATAACCGGGTGCCAGTTAAGCCCAACTTTTGTTTTATTACCGAAGCGGCTATGGCAAAGGCCATTCCTGGCTGCACTTTTCCGTCGACAGTTAGTACCAAGGCATATTGTATCACTGGTAGGATGAGTAACACAACTGCCCATAGTAATAAGGTTTGGTTACTTTTATTGCGGAATAGCAGTAACACAAATCCGGTAATTGCATACGCAGCTAAAATATCCCCTGTCCATAGCAAAAGCAAATGTGCCAGGCCAATCAAAAATAAAATAAAAAGCCGCCGGATATAATACGGCAGAAAATCAGATTTTTTCTCTCCAGCCCGCACCAGTTGGACGGCAAATCCAATCCCGAATAAAAGGGAAAATAGGGAATAAAATTTTCCTTCAACAAAGAAATGAATTAGCAGAAGCACCACTTTATCAGCTTCCGCAAATGGCATGGCCGCCTGTTGCTGATCGGTCAGGTAATAATAGCCCATTAAAAATGGGAGATTTACCAGCAAGATACCACAGATAGCAAAGCCCCGTAAAGCATCTAAAATTTCTATCCGGTTGCTACTGCCTAGTGGCTTTAAACTAGTCTCAGGCTTTTTTTCTACATGAAAAGATGGTTGCTGAAGTTCAGTTTTTTTCATCTGGGCGGTCATGGGTTTAATTGATTGGACCTACACAGCTTGCTTTTTACCTGGAATTTCGGCAGACAAAAGGCAAAACAGCTCCTGTCTGGAGTTTGCTTGGAAACCAGCCAGCCATAGGTGTCTGTGTACAACTGGTTATTGTATGTAGTTAAATATAGTGGATAAGCTTGTAGAAACAGCAAAGTAAGTGATTTTATTTATGCTTATTCCTCTCCAACAATAGCTACTGATGCATAAAATCTCAACCTAGTTGCATGTTTCAACTAGCAGCAGTGTATCCCGTGTAGACCGGCTTTAGCAAAAAAAGGAAGTGCTTGATAATAAATGAAATAAATTATATATTCGATTACTTTTTCCCCTTCCGCACTGCTGATGAAAGCAACACAAAAAGTATATGCTGTGTCGGTGATGGTGGCTTTTTTGCTGCCTAATTTGTATGTGATGTATAGCGGCCATGAGTCGTTTCCGTTTACGCATGCACCTATGTTTGCCCATTATATTGATGAAACTACCCTGTTTTATGATTTTGAGTTTATCGGGCAAAAAGGGCATCAGGAAACTTTCCTGTATCCTTCTTATGAAAGCCCTTTACCCTCAAAAGACCGGGTGATCAGGCGTTTTTTCTTCAATAAGGTGTATGGATCCATGGAAGCCAGTTCCTTCAGTCACTTTGAACACGATACCCAAGAGCAGTTCATCAGGCGGTTAGAACTATTTTTCGCTTCTTATTTTGGTTACTTACAACACGATACGCTTGGCATCCAGACCGTTCGCCTGGAAGTACATCAATACAATGCAGACTATCAGCTTACAGAAAAACATACCCTGGGATATTTTGATGTTTCAACAGGCAAATTTCAGTATACATGGACAAACCGGCAGTAAGGCACAAGCTACTATCCTTCTTCAACTCTTACTTTTTCGCCGAGGTAAATCCGCACAAACTTGGCCTGATCCGCATACTTCTGGTAGGGCTCACGCTGCTACAAACAGCCAGCAGGTATTACCTTATGCACCGGATTACCTCTTTAGGGCCTGCTTTTGATGTGTTGCATACACCCAGCCACTTACTCAAACTGTTAGCTGTTCCCTTTCCACTGCCACCAGAACTACAATTGCCTTTTGCCATAGGCTATTATTTAGTGGGTTGCTGTGCCATGGTTGGTTTGTTTACCCGCCCGGCCTTAGTCCTGTTTGGCTTAGCCAACATTTATGTGTTTGATGTGCAATACGCTACCGGGGTTTTCGATCATGAAATGGGCCTCGTTTCGCAGGTATTGCTTGTGTTGGCTTTTGCTCCCGGCACTATGGCATTTTCTGTAGACAGGCTTATTGGCTGGCTGCTACACAAGAAAAGCCTGACCACTACCCAACCATTGTATCATTTTTTGCCTGGGCCCCGGGTACCGGTTTGGGGCTTGCGGCTCATCATGATTTTGCTGGCGTGTACCTATTTTACAGCTGGTTTTTCAAAAATCAGATATGGAGGTATACAGTGGGTAGATGGGAAAACCTTGGCACATTACCTCAATGGCCAAGCCAGCCCCAATATTGCCGGGCACAGACCTATTTTTATGGGTCCTGCTGTTGTGCCAGCCGATAAAAAATGGAAAGATGGCTTTGGCATTTATACTTACTCCTGGGGAAACAAGCAGCGCAATGTGTCTCGCATGGAAATAGGAAAATTTATAGCCTCTAACCGGTTTATCATTACGGCCCTTTCCATTGCTACAGTTATTTTTGAACTCAGCAGTATACTTCTTTTAACCTCGGGCTGGCCAAAACTGCTGTATCTGGTAGGAGCTATTGCTATGCATCAAACGATTGGATTTTTGATGGACTTGCGTTTTTTAAAGTTCCAATTACTATGTCTGTTGTTGATCGACTGGCAATGGGTGTACCGCACACTGCTCTCTGGCTTTAACAAAGTAGTGGCCCGAAGGCAGGCCCGGACGTCTTCACTTGGGTAAAGGTGTATGTTTATTGCTGAATGACTGCTGTATTGGTAGATTTAGCCGGAGCAGCTTCTATAAAGTTTTTGATAAATGCAGCCGTTAATTTTCGCAGGGCCCGTATTTCATCCACCCGCGATAAATTATGCGGAGGCCCTCCAGGTGTATTATTTACATCCACAATATAAATTTTTCCATCTTCTCTATCGCGCAATACATCCAGTTCGCCATAATCGAGCCGCATTTGTTTACAAAACTCTATAATGTTTGTTACCTCTATTGCACTGAGCACCTGATGCGTAGGCACCATTACACACTTGGTGTTTTTACTTCCAAAGCGGCTATCGACAGGCCGGTTTTTTACATAGACAAATGGTATGTCATGCAAAAACACTGGCACGCGTATGTCTTCAATAAACACTCCTGTCTGATTATTAATTAGCTTCTGATAAATAAATCCGTCTTCGGGGTAAGCAACCGGGCAAGCTACAATACTTCCGTTATGCAAAGCATTAATATCCCCTTTTTTTACACACAAACCCTGGTAGGTAGTAGGGTCAATCAGGGTTTGGTAGCCAAATACTTTTCCGAAGGTAGTATCTACATAGGTCTTACTGATATCCAGGCTGCCACTGTTGATCACAAGCCGGTTGGCGGATAGATTCAGTAACTCAGGTAGTTGCCTGCGAAAAGTCGTGTCTTCCCAGCTCACAACAAAGGCAGCTTTGCCGGCCGCTTGTAAATCGGTTGTAATCTGATACCGGAGAATGCGGAAGATACGGCCCAGAATATGGCGGCTGCGGGGCAGTTCCGGGTAAAACACCACTGTCTTTCTTTCCTGTTTTCCTTTATAGGAAAGGCTAGCGAATATGAGCCAGTAGTTCAAAGACTCTTTATAGGTATTATACGCTTCCCGGATTGTATGATAAAGTTTCATGGGTGCAGCCGTTTATTGTGTGATACGAAAGAGGTTTTACAAGATGCCAGAGATCCGCCAGGTAAGGATAGTAGGAACGGCCTGTTTTCTAAACTTTACTGCTGTGGTGAATAAGCTTAGGCATTTAATAGACGGCGTCATAGGATTTTAGTTTCAGCACTTTTTTATACATAGTTATATACGCTTCTACAATCGAATCTTCACTAAAGCTAGCGGTGGCGTACCTGTTTGCTTCACCTGTTAGTTGATTAGCAAATGTGCTGTTAGAGAGGATTTTTTCTGCAGCCTTTTGTATCTCATTCACTGAATCAACATCACATAATACACCGTATTTGCCATGCCCTAGTAAAAAAGGAACATTCCCGCTTTTACTGCCTGCCACTACAGGGGTACCCAGCACCATTGCTTCAAGCAGCGTATTTCCAAAAGATTCTTCCCGGGAGGTATGTAAAAGCAGCTTTGCTGAAGCTATCATCTCCATAGTCTCTGTATAGGATTTTGGGCCCATAAAAACTACCCCTTGGGTAAGGTTGTGTTTTTTGGCATATTGATAGGCTAAGCCTTCTGCATCCATATTATGGCCCAGTAGGTAATAGGTGAGCGAAGGGTATTTTTTTCTGATCTGCTGGAAAGCTAACAAGCCATTTTCGATATTCTTCCGCTTGCCAAATCCATTGTTAACCGAAACCATGTAATCGAGCTTTTTCTCATAGCTAATGAAATAATTCTCAATAAGTTTGGGGTAAAAGTTTTGGATAATGGTCGTTTTTTTCTGCTCGGTTTTACTTAGAAGCTTAAACAAATAATGTGAATTAGTAGTAAGCTCCTTTGCCTTTGACAATACAATGCCATTCATCAGCCACCGGACTACGCGGAAAGGAATAGGATGGTATTTGAGAATAGTGAGGGCATGATCCCGCACCGTCACTACTACTGGTAGGTTTGTACCTAAAGCCGCCCAGGCATATTCATAGGACCAATGTGCATTAATCAGGTCAGCCGGGTATTTTTTCATTAGCTGAATTAAATCCTGACGAATGGATCTAAAAAAATCTCTTCCTGGATGAGGTTTGTAAGGCGCAACACATACAGTTACTCTGTCTGTTTCAATAATTACAGGCTCCATAATTTTGCAGGAGGTAGTATATACTACAATTTCGTACCCTCTTTGTAACAATGCATTTATTAAAAGGGCTGTAATAGGTACACGGTTGTAGGTGTCGGGCAGTAAATTGCCTTTAAAATCAACATCAAGCAGATGTAAAGGTACTGGAGCTGCAATCCCAATTTTCATTCTACAATAGGTAAGAGGTAAAATTCAACACAGAAAAACATATGGATAGCTTTCGTATAGCCTGTATCCTTACTAGGTTATGGTCACCTCTTTTCCCTTCGTAGCAGTACTAAGCAAGTGCTTAATGGGCATGCGAACATTGGTATACACAAAATGCCTTAGTTGAGACTGTAGCGGTATACGCCGGCCAAGGCCCTCTTCCATGGTTGCTTTGCAAGGCATACATAAGCCACAGGGTTGCTCATGTATGGGGGAATGGCAAAACCAGGTTTGATTCATAATATCAATAAAATCATGCTTGATGGCTAGTTGCTGTAAGTCTAACTTAGTCAGTTCATGTATGGGAAAGCGGAAATACTGAAATAGGGAAATATCCGGATTACGGGGTAGATCCGTTATCTTAAAATTTTCAGCCTTGCCATCATGAATTTTTATTATTTCCGGCTTCACATAGCTTGTAAAGAATCCAGGACTTCGTGTTTCAATAGCTAATTCCAGGTCGTACAATTTTTCTTCCTCCGCAAAACAAGCCAGCCATTCATATTGCGCACCCAAGTGTCTTACTGATTTTAAGCGGGCATACTGCTGTTGAATCTGCTCATTGGGTTTAATGCCTTTTAAATCTTTAAATTTGGTAGGAAGCAGAAGTTGCTTTGTATGAGGAGCTTTCTTAAAGATCATACCAGTCAGCTTTTCCATGGTTTGTATTTCCATGTGGAGCGATTTGCGTAAATGATCTTTGACATAAAAGGGTTGTACAGTTCTTTGTTGCACCAGCAGCAGATCGAGCAACCTGAATGTGGAATCCCATCCACTGGTCCAAAATAAATTAACAGGCTTTTCCATGGAAGGTGTTTTTTTGAAAATTAGGTGGTGTATTAGGTTAGTAGAATATACACATAAGTCAATAAATTATAAGCATTTTTATATTTATTTTTTCGCTTTTCTTTCCTGAAACTTGACTAGATAGCTGAAAAGCAGCAATGCTAATCTACAAATACATATATAGGATAAAAGGACCTTGTAAAACGGAATCGTAACCCTTGCCTTTACACGAACTAGTTCGAAGCAGAACCTATTGCTTGTATACTATCTGGAAAGGAAGAAATTCCTAAGTAAAACAGTGGCACATCCAAAGGATAATTTGAATCTATTCCTTTGGTAGCTCTAGCAATAATTTGCAGAAGACGCTCTGTCTACCTGCCGTTATAGTGAGCGTATCTTATGCGCTGCTCATAGCTTACTATCAAAAGCTTTTAATGGAACTTACCTGAGGATACATCTAAAATAAGCTAGGAACTAAAGGCAGTATACGTGGAATATGTGCATTTTGTGCTAATCCAAGTATTTATACAATAAAACCAGGTTTTTAGTTACACTTTAAAAATAAGTATTTTTTCTGCTTTTTTGATGTAACTCTATCAGTCATCGTTTTTCCAGGGCGGAGTAGGCAAACAAGCACCATATGTGAGTAGTTGCCAGCTTTTATTTAGTAGAAAAAATAAAGTACAGAGCAGGTTGGGATAAATCAACCTGCACATTACCAGCTTGGCTACGGTCTCACACAGAGAAAAATAAGTTATTGGCAGTAAACAGGTGGGGAGGGCTGCAACTCCCAGGCAGGAGAAAATCTCTTTTACTCATATACCAGCTGACAAACTAAATGGCAGGCGTAGCTGAAACATACTAGCAGTAGCTTATTAATTGCAGCTAAGTTGCTTTCCGTTAATGATTCTTTTGGGTATCATCCAGGTTCCGTTCATGTTCAGCCAGTGCTTTTTCGATGGCTTTTTCAATCATCTCCACATTTTCCTGGGTTAAATAAATCGTATCATTTGCACCCAGAATCAACTCTACTTCATGCACTGACAGCGGCGAGTCCATATAGGTTACTAGTTTCTGGTTATCTAACCTTAATCGTTTCTTAAGTTGGTTGAGCTTATTAATTCTGCTGCTAAAAGGTTTTGCCATATAAAAACAGATAATTTGTTAAACGTATACGTGCCAAAAGCAAGTTTGGATCGTGTTCATACTATTAAGTTGAAATGCTAGTTGCCAGCCTGGTACCTCATGCGGCCAGGAATAGAGAGTAGCGTTTTAAATTAAGTAAAAAACAATAGGATGCAGATAAGGTACGCTAAAATTTTTCTTGGTGCGTTATTACTTCCCTACCTACTAACCCATTGTTGTTTTTAAAGAGGCCGATTTTTTATTCAGGTCTTACGATGAGAAGGAAAGCCTTTCTACACCATTAATTGGTATTAAGCGCCGTTTTTACATCGGAAGGTAGTTTTTGTGGGGTGGTAGTAGGGCCAGAAATAGTTAATTTGCCATTTTTCACCTGCATACGGTCAATAAATACGACTCTTTCCTCGCCGGTTTTGGCTGTACGGCCATGGTACACACAAAACATCTCTTTTCCGTCGGGCGAGTACGCAATGCTGTTGTGTCCGGTGCCTGATACAACACCCCCTTTATCTGTATTTTTCTGTAACACCGGATTGTTCGCTGCTTTTTTATATGGACCCAGTGGTGAGCTGGCGGTAGCGTACCCAATGGCATAATGCGCTCCACCAAAATGATTCGCGGAGTACATCATGTAATAGGTGTTGTCTTTTTTAAACGTAACAGAACCCTCTGTCCAGCGGCGGTTTACTTCACGGGCCGTAACCGAACGGCTTTCCCACTCTGCCTGCTTGTCGCTTAAGGAAGTAGGTGGGCGCAGCAAGAGTACCGGTTGGCCGACAACCCCGAAAAAATCATCCTTTAGCTGGATGCCATACACCCAGCTTTCTTCAATCTCCTTGAACCAACCTTTTTCCCTGGCTAATGTGGCTACTTCACTTTCCACCGGATGTTTGTAGCAAGCCCTGGAATAATACAGATATGCTTTGCCATCCGTGTCAAAAAATACATTGGCATCAATAATAGGATAGCCAGGATCAAAAATAGGTTTGTTGGTCATATCAATAAAAGGTCCGGTTGGCTTGTCGGCAACTGCCACCCCAATCCGGAAATTTTCTACTTCCTTGGTGGGATTTACCTTCCATTGGGCACTGTAAAACATATAGAATTTTCCTTTTACCTCATAGACTTCAGGTGCCCAGTAAGCTCCGCCCCAGTCCGCATCCGGATCACTCCAGCCATTCTTGTTATCATGAAAATACACTTGTCCTTCTGGCTTCCAGCTTACCAGATCTTTTGATGAATAGGCGGCAAACCCCTTGTCTGCTCCTCCGCCAGTCCCATAGAGGTAGTAGGTATCCTGTGTGTACAACACGTATGGATCACCAAATTGTACAGGCAAAGGATTAGAAAAAGTAGCTGTATTAGAAGCTGCCGGTTGAGTAGTTTGGGCCATCCCATGATAGAAAGACAGTCCGGTGACTAGCATAAAAAAGAGGAGTGATTTTTTCATGGTAACTGCTAAAGTTTGCTAAATGTAGCTATTTTTTCTTTAGCTGCGTCCGCTACCCTTAATATACCTTTTTTTTGCTGGCCTGAGCACAAACGTAATTCAGAATTGTACAGAAAACTTATGTGCCGGTATATGCTACTTGCAGGCTATCTAGTTACCCTGTAAGTAGAAGGGTTTGTAATTCAGCTTATTTTACCTAGCTACTCTTAATAAACCGTTGCTAGTGCGACAGTTAAAAGATTAGGTGACAATATTTTGCTAATTATTATTTAGCAATGTCAAGTTTTTTTTGAATTATTATTAGTATGTATACATGCTTAATAACTATATTATTTTAATATTCATTTTAATTTTAAATGGAATTTATGCTTTTTAAGGCAATTTTTTATATTTTATATTGATTTATTTCAATAGAACCTGCCTATATTTGGAGCTTGTTCCGGACTGGGATAGGTACTTATTTTTTTGAGTTCCACAAGTCATAAACTCGAGCTATAGCGCTTAAGTCCGGTTTTTATTTTTTTATTTAACCTATTTCTTATTTTATGAAAAAGCGCTTACAAATCCTGCTATGGATAAGTTGCCTTTGCATCACATCAGTTGCTTACGCGCAAAACTTAACAATCAAAGGAAGAGTCACCAGCGAGAATGAAGCCATTCCCGGGGTGAATGTTGTTCTGAAGGGTACCACAACAGGTACTTCTACCGACATGGATGGAAATTATTCCTTAACCGTGCCAGATGGAAATGGCACATTAATTTTTACCTATATCGGCTATACACCTGAGGAAGTGCCTATCAACAACCGCACTACCCTTGATGTATCCCTGGTACAAGATATCCAGACCTTAAGCGAAGTAGTAGTAGTGGGCTATGGTACGCAGAGCAGGCAGAGTCTGGTAGGCTCCGTGGCCTCCATTAAAGCTGAAGAACTTCGTACCCAAGGGGTAAACACCATTCAAAAATCCCTGCAGGGACGTGTGGCTGGTGTAAACATTGAATCGTCCGGCGGTAGCCCTGGTTCTGGTGTTCGGATTTTAGTAAGGGGTACAGGTTCGTTCAACAATAATGATCCTTTATATATTGTAGATGGGGTACAAGTGACGAATATCAATAATTTATCTCCATCTGATATTGCCTCTATTGATATCTTGAAAGATGCCTCTGCCGCCGCTATTTACGGATCACGGGCAGCCAATGGCGTAGTACTCATTACAACTAAAACTGGTACAAAAGGCGAGCCTCGTATTGATTTCAATGTGTATGCCGGATTACAAAGTGTAACCAAGAAAATAGATGTACTGAATGCTTCCGAATGGGCAAGAGTGAGCAATGCAGCGCATGATGCAGCCGGATTGCCCAGGTTAGACATAGCCCAGAATCCTGAATCATTGGGTGAAGGTACTGATTGGCAAAGTGAAATTTACCAGGTAGCGCCCACCCAAAGCTATGAACTGGGTGTAAGTGGGGGAGGAGATAATTTTACCTATAGCCTTTCTGGCGGCTATTTTGATCAGAATGGCATCGTAAGAAAAACAGATTATAACCGGTTAAACTTGCGGTTAAAAACAGATTTTACCAAAGGCAGATTGAAAATAGGCGAGAGCGTAATTCTAACCCGTGAAAACTGGCGCAACATGGCTGGTGGCTGGGGCGGACAAGGTGGCAACCCGGTAGGTTCAGCTACTAAAATGATTCCGGTGTTTCAGGTGTATGATGCCAATGCACTTGGTGGCTTTTCAGGTGCCTCTGGCCCAGTGGTAAACGTGGCTAATCCGGTAGCCCAGTTATACCTGGAAGATCCTACCGTAAACACGAATACAGTAATGGCTAACATTTTCGCTGAACTTACTCTGATCGACAATTTGAAGTACAAATACAATGTAGGGTATACCAATACATTTGGCTATAACTATACGTATACGGCTCCTTATCAGGTAGGTGCTTTATTCCAAAACCTTAACAGTGATTTAAGTGAAAGCCGGAATCAAACTTCGTTCTTCTTACAGGAACATACTCTGGCTTATGATAAAGCGTTTGGCAGACATAATTTCCAGGCACTGGCCGGTTTTGGTTTACAGAAAAACACCTTCCGTAGCTTAAATGGCTCTAGAAGCGGTATGCCAGGCGGACTCCAGGTTTTAGATGCCGGAACGACTAATATTGCTTCTGGAGGCCTGGCACGTGAAAATGTACTGGAATCCTATTTTGGCCGTTTTGTATATTCGTATGATCAACGTTACCTGCTGACAGCCAATTTCCGCCGCGACGGCTCTTCCCGATTTGGTAGAGCATACCGGTATGGCAATTTCCCTTCTTTGGCCCTAGGCTGGAATTTATCTAACGAAGCCTTCTATGAACCATTCCGCTCCTATGTGAGTCAGTTAAAGTTAAGGGCTAGTTATGGGCTGTTAGGAAACCAGGAGTTTGATGATTATCAGTATGTGGCTTCGATTCCTGGTAACCTGAATTATGTAATTGGCCGGGATCAGCAGTTATGGGTAGGGGCTATACAGCAGGCATTTGCTGATCCGAATCTTAAGTGGGAAGAATCAGAAAGCATTAACGTTGGAGCTGATCTGGGTTTTTTCAATAACCGCCTTTCGCTGATTGCTGATTACTTCATCCGTAAAAATTCTGACTTATTGTTACGCGTGCCACTGCCTTTATCTACCGGTTCTACCGTTAACCCAGTAGTAAATGCCGGGCAGATTACGAACAGAGGGGTTGAGTTAGCTTTGTCGTACAACCAGGAAATTAATGATTTCTCTTATCAGTTGACTGGTACATTTACAGCTATCCGAAACAAGGTTGATCAGTTAGGTTCCGGCAGTCAGCAAATTTCTGGTGGGCAACCTACGCACCATGGCTCATCTGCTACTATAACTATGGCCGGGCAACCTGTTGGTACATTCTATCTGATTAAAACCGATGGAATCTTCAATGATACCGATGAAGTAACAGCACATAGCAAAGAAGGAAAGTTGATTCAACCTAATGCCCAACCTGGCGATATCCGCTTTGTAGATGCCAACAATGACGGAATTATTTCAGAAGACGACCGGGTGAATGTAGGCAATCCTAATCCTGATTTTTCTTATGGATTTGGTGGCAATGCCCGCTGGAGAGATTTTGATCTAAGCGTTTTCTTCCAGGGAACACATGGCAATAAAATATATAATGGCTTACGTCAGGACCTGGAAGGTATGACTCTGGAGTTTAACTATGGCAAATCTACCTTGAATGCCTGGACACCAGAGAATCCTACTGATTTCCCAAGAGCCGTAATCAACGATCCAAATTATAATTCCCGTACGTCCGACCGTTTCCTGGAAAGCGGATCGTATTTGAGATTGCGGACCTTACAAGTAGGCTATACCTTACCCAAAGCTTTGCTGGAGCGGGTGAAAATAACCAGCTGCCGGGTCTATCTAGGCTTTGACAATCTGTTTACCCTCACTAAGTACAATGGCTACAATCCTGATTTGGGGCGCTATAGCGGTGGTACAAGCCAAGGCATCTTCGACCGTGGAGTGGATTTTGGACATGTCTCTTATCCATTGGCCAGAACATCTATGTTAGGGCTTCAACTTTCTTTATAAAATTAATTAGGCTAATATCATGAAAAAATATATAATAATTTCTCTAATAACTCTCTCCTTAGCCGGATGTAAAAAGGAGTTAGAGGTAGTGAATCCAAATGTAATTACCACGGAAACGTTCTGGAAAAACGATGCAGATTTTCAGTCAGCTTTAGCAGCAACGTATAAAGTTTTCCGGGATGTAAATAATGGCTATTGGGGAGTAAGGGGTGTTGAGTTAACCAACGGACGGGGCGATGATTTTTTTATCCGTAACGACGTACAGGCACTATATCAGCTTTCTACGTTTACTAATACTCCCTCTACCGGAACACCCTCTTCTATATTCCAGGGGGCTTATACTGGTATTTTCCGGGCAAACCAGATTATTGAAAATGCTCAAACGGCTCCCATATCAGAAGAATCAAAAAAGCAGTATACGGCAGAAGCACAGTTTATCCGGGCACTCAATTATTTTCATTTAGCCATTAATTTTGGTAATGTGCCTATTATAACTACTGTGCCTACTGATAAAAGCCAGTATTTTCAGCCCAGTTCCCCGGAAGCACAGGTATGGCAACAGATTATCAGCGACTTTACAGCTGCAAAAGAAGGCTTACCAGAATCGTACGATGAAAAATGGGTAGGCAGAGCTACCAAGGGTGCCGCTATTGGATACCTGGGTAAGGCTTATTTATACAATGAACGTTGGGCCGATGCAGAGAATGAATTTAAGTTACTTATGTCTGCTCCTTTCCAGTACGACCTGAGGCCAAACTTTGCCGATAATTTCCGTCCGGAGTTTGATAACAACGAAGAATCGGTGTTTGAAATTCAACTGCAGAATGTAGGCGGTGTACAACCATGGGCTGGTGAAAATGCCAATGAAGCTTTAGGGGTAACCACTGCCCAGGAATTTGCACCCACAGAAGTAGCCGGCTGGTTTGAAGTGTCCCCGACTGATACGATGTTTGTTGAATTCGAGAAAGAGAAAACAATAACAGGAGATTATGATCCGCGGATGTATGCTTCTATTGTATGGGATTATCCTGGTGCCATGTATTACAACAGGCCTTTTAAAGAGTTTAAACTAGTTTTTGGTTATCAATCCATGATCCGTAAGTACCAGAACTGGTGGAATGATAATGAACAGCCTAATGGTAATTATATCTCTGAAATCAACGAAAAGGCTATGCGGTTTGCCGATGTGTTACTGATGTATGCCGAAGCATTGACCATGCAAGGGAAAGTGGTGGAAGCCACTGCGCCAGTTAACCGGGTGCGTGATAGAGCTAATCTAGCTGAACTGCCAGCAACCTATTCGCAGGATGAGATGATGGCGGAAATTCGTCATCAGCGGATGATTGAATTGTTCCGCGAAGGGCACCGTTTCTATGACCTGAAACGCTGGGGATTATTGGAACAGGAAATAAAGAATAGCGACAAAGTAGGAAGAGAGTTCTTTGATCCTGCCAGACATGCGTATTTCCCAATTCCGCAGAATGAGTTAAATACTAATCCGAATATCGAGC
The DNA here is from genome assembly GCF_030503435.1 of Rhodocytophaga aerolata. GTDB lineage: Bacteria > Bacteroidota > Bacteroidia > Cytophagales > 172606-1 > Rhodocytophaga > Rhodocytophaga aerolata. The sequence goes on along the minus strand of NZ_JAUKPO010000019.1, from coordinate 76,746 downwards.
AAAACCCAGGTTGGTAATTACCTGTACAGCACTATAGATTTCTTTAGTGAATGTGTAATAGATAAAAATCAGAGCCCGGTTATCCTATAATTGTAGGAGGACCGGGTTTCTTTTTTAGCAAACATATAGGCTGCCGTTGAATCTATAAAACTACCCGGGTTTACACAGGTAAGGTATTGCCTTAATTGACTTTGTACCGGGATTCAAAAAATGGATAGTCTTGCAGTCAAAACTAATTCTAGTAAACAGTCACTTTTATGCAAACTCATTTAATATTTGATGCAGCCAGCAACACGGTTGTTGCCACCATTGCCGGAAGAGTAGATTCTCAACAGTTTAGAACGTTTGCTTTGCAAGAAATAGCCTTACTCAAAGAGAAAAAAACCAATAAACTAATTATTGATATTGCCGGACTTAGCGTAATGAGCCTTCCAGACCAGCACTGGTTGCAGCAAGAATGGAATAGCAAAGCCATGCAGGAAGGCTTACGACACCTGGCTTTTGTCGTGCCAAAAGATGTATTCGGAAAAGTAGCCATGAATAAAGCAAATCAGGATGAAAAACTAGCCGCACAAATTTCAATCGGATACTTTGACAGAGTAGAAAAAGCCCAGGAATGGATAAAACGGTGCTAAGCCTGCGGTCGTGCAGAGAAGCTTTTTGCTGAAGATGGTATATCCGGGTTGATGTGTGAGCCAAAACCCTCATCAACCCGGATTTTATTTGTAGAATTCCCTCTGTTAGCAAGTAGAAAGAAAGCAGACCTAAGGAAGAATAGATACCATTAAATACACTTATAATTGATCAGAGATGGGCACAAGCTTAGCGGCTAAATCTGGGGCTTTCATCGTTTTATCTAATGGAAACATGGGCCGCTTGATCCGCTTATAGGGCAACCGCTCCAGGTTTTGGTCCACGCCGCCTGGCGTCAGTGCCAGAATCCAATCTGCCCGCATGGCATATAATTCAGGTTCCAGGTACCCGATTTTTACTATGACAATGGCCGCTTTCCGTGGCTCTAACCCTAGCCTGGTAAAATCTATTTCCTTGTGGTAAGGCTTGCGTTTCTGGGTTACAATCACCGATACACTGCCTACCTTCACTACTACTTCTACCTCAGCATTCCTGTCGCCATACTCAATAGCGGTAACCGTTCCTGAAAGCTTTACCGGGGGAGCAAAACGTGCATCTACTGCCGCTCCGGCATTTCCTTCCACTTTTCCACCCACCCCGGCAGCGATGGCTTTTTTTACCAGCTCCGGACCTGGAATGGAGGCATAGATAAGGGAAGGACCATTAGGGGATTTGAATTCTGGCCTGGCCAGTATTTCCTGTAATGTCCAGGTAACATCGCCTGCGCCTCCGGCAGTCGGGTTATCGCCAGAATCACTGATATAGAAGGGACGCTTGTTGCTGGCAATGGCTTTGTCGAGGCTTTCTTTTAAGGAACCTGTGGGTGCAACAAAGGCAAATTCGTTTCTGGCGTTCCAGAAACTGGTGGCCAGTTTTTCGGCTGTGCTTGTTACTTTTGCTTTATCATCGCCAGTTACCATCACTACTGCATGATTACGCGGTTCGTCCGCCCAGGCATAGCCTACCCAAATGGCTGCATCTACTATTCCTTCCTGAGCCGCAGCAGGCGCAACTGCCTGATAAATAGTTTTTGCCGGTTCTATCCGGGTGCTTGTTTTCTCGCCAGGCAATAAAACAGGAATAGGTATCCATGCCTTATATTGAGGTTTCCCTTTTCCACTTTCAAGCCGTTTCAGCAGGTTTTCAAGAGCCCGCTGTTTGGTTTCCATGGCATCTTCGTGAGGTGCCATGCGGTAACAGGTAATAAGGTCAGTATGGGAGGCCAGCCGCCAGGATACATTTCCATGCAGATCCATGGAGGTAGATATAATGGTTTGTTTGCCAATTACTTTGCGGACTCTTTCAATAAAGTCGCCTTCCGGATCATCCAGGCCAACTACACTCATGGCTCCATGAATATCGAAGAATAACCCATCATAGGGTCCGTTTTTCTTCAGTGAATCTAAGGTTTTGCTGACAAGCGATTCATAGGCTTCTCTGGTAACGGCTCCTCCTGGCAGGGATTTGCCAATGATCGTTGGTATAAAAACTGCCCGTTTATGGTAAGGAGAAGCTGCGGACAAAAATGGATAAGAGGTAAATACGTCGGCCCCATATTTTGCATGGAAGGCTTCTTCATGGGTAAGTGCCGGAGAAAAAGTGCTCGACTCAATGGCCAGCCCGGCGATAGCAATCCGGGGAAGGGCCTTGGTTTGGGAAGGATCTGCGCTGGAAGCAGGCGTTCTCTGATGAATGAAAGAGTTTTTATTTCCTAAAGAAAACCCCTGACCTATGTTTAACCAGGCTAAGATAACTACTAAAAACGTATGCCGCATGAACAATCGTAACTAAGTTTAAGTGGAAGTTTATGTTAAATTTTTTAACTGATGCTTTTCTAGGACAGGTCCGTGTTATACATGCAGAGAAATATTTCATTATCTGCTCATACAAACTATACTATTTAGCTACCTACACGGCTGTACCTACTTACAAAGGTTAAGGAAAGATTAGTGTTTTGCCAAAAAGAAGACAAGAAAAAGTGTTTTTGCTTTCCAGCCAACAAAAGTAAGGCTATCCGTTGCATAAACCTGTTTGATAAAGGATTCTGCTATAAAATATCGGCTTCTGCAAAAGTAAACTGAGTTTGAGGATTAGACAGGTATTCACCGGTTGTCCGTACAAGCATTGCCACTAAAGAGGTAAATGGAGTAAGTATAACCATCTGCATGGGTTAACTTTGAATAGATGCTCCAGCTCTGTATCTAAGCCCTACGAATTGACTTACGCTTGTGAAAATAAAATATCCATTGAAATTTGTGTCTATAAATAATACCTTCGTACCCAATAAACCTTAGTTGGAAATACTTACTACACCCAAATCGCGGGCAATACGGAAAGTAGTAGTAGGACAGGTATTTCTGAAAATAATCTTCACTTATTCACTACCTATGAAAAAGTACAGTACTTTTCTGATTCTTCTCCTGCTAACCCAGTTCTACTTCATTCAGGCACAGCAGAGCAGCTGGAAAATGGTGGGAGGAAAAATTGCTTCTCCCTGGGCAGAAAAAGTAAACCCTGCCAATCCCTTACCGGAATATCCAAGGCCGCACATGATACGCCAAACCTGGATGAATCTGAATGGTTTATGGGACTATGCCTTAGTACCAAAATCGCAGGGAGAGAGCAAACCCTCTGCCTTTGCCGGACAAATACTAGTACCATTCCCGGTAGAGTCAGCCTTATCTGGCGTTGGAAAAAAAGCCGGAAAAGATACCCTGCTCTGGTATAAACGGACAATAAGCATACCGGCAAACTTTAAAAAAGGAAAGGTGCTGCTGCATTTTGGGGCTGCCGACTGGCAATGTGAGGTGTTTGTGAACGGGAAAAAAGCAGGCGCACACCAGGGCGGATACGACCCTTTCTCTTTCGACATCACCCCACTTCTCAAAGGGGGAAACCAGCAGGAAGTAAGTGTGAAAATATGGGACCCCTCCAACGACGGGCCACAACCCCGCGGCAAGCAAATCAAAAATCCGCATGGCATCTGGTATACGCCAGTTACCGGTATCTGGCAGACAGTATGGCTGGAAGCTGTTCCCCAAACCTATATTACGTCTACTAAACACACGCCCGATATTGACAAGCAAACCCTGACAATCCAAAGCCAGGTGCAGAACCTGCAATCCGGCGATAAGCTGAAAATTACGGCCTGGGATGGAAAAACCAAGGTAGCCGAAAAAGAAGTTGCCGCCAATACAGAAGCGGTGTTGCAGGTAAATAACCCAAAGTTGTGGTCACCGGAAAATCCGTTTCTCTATGATCTAAGCATAGCTGTAGTACGCAAGGGGAAAGTAGTAGACGAAATAAAAAGTTATTTTGCTATGCGGAAAATTTCTATGCAGCCAGATAGCAAAGGCATGCTGCGGATGCTGCTCAATAATCAGTTTGTTTTTCAATATGGCCCCTTAGACCAGGGCTGGTGGCCAGATGGGTTATATACAGCTCCCACTGACAAAGCCCTCAAGTTTGATATTGAAAAGACCAAAGAGATGGGCTTCAATATGATCCGCAAGCACGTAAAAGTAGAGCCTGCCCGCTGGTATTATCACTGCGATAAGCTGGGAATGCTCGTATGGCAGGATATGCCCAGTGGCGACATGGGTAATCGGTGGGATTCGCGTCCGGGAATTATTGGGCGGGCCACCGAAAAAGAACGCACAGCCGAATCTGAGCAAATATTCCGTACCGAATGGAAAGCCATTATGGATGCTACCTATAACTTTCCTTCTATTGTGGTATGGGTGCCATTTAATGAAGCCTGGGGCCAGTTCAAAACCGAAGAGATTACTAAATGGACCATGGATTATGATAAGAGCCGCCTGGTGAACAGTGCCAGTGGAGGTAATTTTCATAAAGTAGGCCATATTATTGATCTGCATAACTACCCGGAGCCTGCCATGCCCCAGCCAGATTTGTTTGGCAAAGAACAAATTATTGTATTAGGCGAGTTTGGGGGATTGGGCTTACCTCTGGAAGACCATACCTGGCAGCAGAAAGATAACTGGGGCTACCAGAGCTTCAAAAATGCCGATGAACTGTTTGCCAAATATGAAGAATTTATGAATAGCCTGGCAGGCATGATCGGCAAAGGACTGTCCGCCGCTGTGTATACCCAAACCACCGATGTAGAGGTAGAAACCAACGGCCTGATGACCTACGACCGGAAAGTAATAAAAGTGCCGGAAGCTAAACTCAAACAAGTACATAGCAAATTATATAATCCGGCATTGGGTAGCTTGAAAGAATAAAGTTGCGTACATTCAGTAGCCGAATATATATACCCTACTTGTTCAAACTAACCTAAAGCAGTCCTATGAAACAGTTATTTCTGCTCCTGGCCTTCTTGCTGGGAAATTGCCTACTATTTGCCCAGCAAGAAACCCTTGAATCAATTACCAGAAAACCTACAAATAAGGAAATTACTAAACCGCTGGTTGATCTACGGACCAAAGAACTTATCCAGAAAGCCATAGACCGTATTCCGGAAAATTATCCGGATAGGCCTCATCAGATGGAAGGTTTTTACCGGAAAGTATCTACCTATGAAAATGAGTATACACACTTGCTGGAGGCGGCTTTTTTAATGGAAGATAGTAGTTATACCACGTATTCTCACAGTGCACTCAACGTTAAATTACTGCAACAGCGGCAAAGCATGGAATGGGGAAAGATAGATGAAGAAGTAGTGATTGCTGTCAGGAATTCAACTCAACGGTTGGCCAAACATGTAAAACATCAGGTTGCCAGTAGTAATACTATTCACCGGACGTATGAGTATAATTCGTTGAGAGGGTATAATAGCCCACATACAATTTTTAACTCATTAGGCCGCTTTACAGAAGGAATAAATTTCCGGATACGTGATACCTCTCTTGTGGAGAACGATACCATTTTTCATGTCCTGATCAGTGATGCGCTTATGCCGGAAGGCACCAGCTATCTGAAAATTAACAGGAGTGATCTGGCAATCGTAGAATATCAACGAGCTATTTATCTATTCGGGTATGATTTTACAGAACAGGTGCACGTTCGGTATAAAAAAATAGATGGCCGCTACTATCCGGACTATATCCAGGTAAAAGTTCCCAGGATCATAAATGAGGATATAGGTGGGCATCAGCTGGATATTCATACCTTGTGGGTAAACAGGGTAGATACTGGCAAATTCAAGAAGATGAAAGAAAAAGAGAAAACAGACCGGATGCAGGAATTGCGAGTACTTACACTTCCTTACAACGAAGCTTTCTGGGCAGAATACCCCATGCCAAAAATTCATCCCTTGGAAAAGCAAATTCAACGGAGCCTGGAAAGAAATAAAAGCCTGGACAGGCAGTTTGAAGAAATGGCTGCCAGGTAAAGCTTTTTGATTTTTATTTGCCAGATCTTTGGCAACCCTAATGTAGATTCTATGGAAGATTATACCTTTGTTAATGCAATTATCAGTCAGAGTAGCCATACTTTTTAAATGCCTGTTCATTGGCTTCGTGTTGTTTGGTTGTGTACAAGATCTACAGGCTCAATCCAACAAGGCAGCTAAACAGGAAGCCACGTACCGCAATCCGGTTATCAGCGGAGATTTTGCCGATCCTTCCGTGATCCGGGTAGGCGACACCTACTATGCCACAGGTACCTCTTCCGAATGGGCTCCGCATTATCCGCTTTTCCAATCCAAAGACCTGGTTAACTGGGAGCCAATGGGCTATGTTTTTCCTACGACACCAGCCTGGATGCAGTCTTCTTTCTGGGCACCAGAATTGTTTTATCAGAACAATACCTTCTATGTGTATTATACCGTAAAGCGCAAAAGCGATGGCAAATCCTGCATCGGAGTAGCCTCCACCAAAGACCTGAGCAAAGGCTTTACCGATCATGGCATAGTAGTGGAACATGGCTCTGAATCCATTGACGCCTATGTATGGAATGAGAATGGCCAGTTGTATATCTCCTGGAAAGCCTATGGCCTGGATAAACGCCCGATAGAAATACTGGCTAGCAAACTATCTTCCGATGGATTAACATTGCAGGGTCAGCCATTTACGTTATTGAAAGAAAGTCCGGATGAAAAAGGCATAGAAGGCCAGTGCCTGGTGAAGAAGAATGGATATTATTACCTGTTCTATTCGGCCGGGGCTTGTTGTGGCTCAGGCTGCACGTATAATGTCCGCGTTGCCAGGGCAAAATCCATTAACGAACCTTTTGTGCGCTACGAGAAAAATCCCTTATTGGATAAAGATGACCAGTGGAAGTGCCCAGGACATGGAACCCTGGTAGAAACACCGGATAAACGTACGTTTTACCTCTACCACGCCTACAATTCCCATGACCATGTGTATACCGGCAGGCAAGCCATGCTTGATGAACTCTTATGGGATGAGGCGACCGGATGGCCTTACTTTAAATACGCCCAAAGTCCTAGTATACAAACCCCCATGCCTGTTGTTAACAGTAGCCAGCAGAAATCCTGCGAATTCATCGATTCATTTGAGGCAACTTCTCTTTCCAGTTTCTGGCAATGGAATTTCCGTTCGTATACCCCAGTCACTAACATAGAAAAGGGTAATTTGTATCTATCTGGAAAAGTTGCTTCTGGCAATAAAACAGGTATTGCCTTAACAGTGAGGCCAGCAAAAGGCAATTATGAAATCATCACAGAGGTGGTTAACCAAAATAATGCCTTGAAAGGACTGGTGTTATATGGCGATTCCAGTCAGGCGGTGGGTATAGGCGTAAAGGGAAACACGGTAGAAGTATGGGAAGTAAAGAACAATCAGCGCAAATTAATCAAAGAAGAAACCGTAATGCAAGCCCCTATACAACTAAAACTACTGGTAGAAAACGGATTTATGTGCCGGTTCTACTGGAGGACCGGTGGAAAAGATTGGACAGAGATAAAACCAGCAGGTGAGCATTCTTTTTATGATGGCAGTTTTTTGCCGCAGTGGGACAGAAGTGCCCGGGCAGGTCTGTTTCAGTATGGAGAGGAAAGCCAGCCTGGTGTTTTTTCTTCATTTTCATTAACGTATCACTAATTTATAAAGTTAATATCTCTACAAAGCATGAAAAATTTACTTATTCTGTGTGCCTTCGTTTGTTTTACTACCGCTGCCTGGGCACAAAGTGCGGCAGGTAAAAAGGAAAATTCTGCCAATAATGGCAACACAAAAGCAAAAAACAAGTCTGGTAACCCCATTTTTGAAGGGTGGTATGCCGACCCGGAAGGCGTCATCTTTGGCAAGCAATACTGGATTTATCCCACCTATTCCGCTAAATATGAACAACAAGTATTTATGGATGCTTTCTCCTCAACAGACCTCGTAAACTGGACCAAGCACCCACGCATTATTGATACAGCAGCCGTAAAATGGGCCAAAAAAGCAATGTGGGCTCCGGCTATTATTGAAAAAGGAGGCAAGTATTACCTGTTTTTCGGAGCCAACGATGTACATGAAGGAGAAATCGGCGGTATTGGGGTAGCCGTTGCCGATAATCCGGCCGGTCCTTTCAAAGATCACCTGGGCAAACCCCTGATTGGTGAAATACACAATGGAGCCCAGCCCATAGACCAGTATGTGTTTAAAGACAAAGACGGCCAATATTATATGATCTATGGCGGCTGGTCGCACTGTAATATTGTTAAACTAAAGGAAGACTTCACTGGCTTTATTCCTTTTGAGGATGGTACCACCTTTAAAGAAATCACACCCAAAAACTATGTAGAAGGCCCGATCATGTTTATCCGCAACAACAAATACTACTTTATGTGGTCGGAAGGCGGATGGACAGGCCCTAATTATTCAGTGGCCTATGCTGTGGCCGATTCTCCTTTCGGGCCTTTTGAACGGGTAGGCAAAATTTTACAGCAAGACCCCAAGGTAGCTACCGGTGCCGGGCATCATTCGGTGTTGCAAGTGCCGGGTAAAGACCAGTGGTATATTGTGTATCACCGCAGGCCACTAGGCGAAACCGACGGAAACCACCGGGTAACCTGTATAGACAAGATGGAGTTTGATGAAAAAGGCCTGATCAAGCCGGTAAAAATTACTTTTGAAGGCGTAGCCAAACAGCCGTTGAAATAGGTAATTGCTTTAAGATATATATTACAGTTATTGCTGCCGGAACACCTATATAACCTCCGTTTACCCATGAAGAAATTTTTTGTGCTTTTTTTGCTCTTCCAGGGCTTTATCCTGCAAGCCCAGCAGATGCGGGCACCTTCCTATCCTTTAGTTACCCACGACCCGTATTTCAGTATCTGGTCTGCTACCGATACGCTGCATGCGTCGCCTACCAAACACTGGACAGGCAGCAGTCATTCATTAACCGGTTATGCAAAGGTAGATGGGAAAGTATACCGCTTTTTAGGCAAAGAAGAAAACGTGTACCAGACAGTGCTAGCTGCCGCCGATGAAGAAAACTACCAGGCAAAATACACAGAAACCGAACCTGGCGAAGGATGGATGAATGCAGCTTTTAACGACAGCCAGTGGAAAACTGGCACGGCTCCTTTTGGCGACAATAAATCCCTGGCCAAAACAGAATGGCTGAGCAAAAATATCTGGATGCGGCGGACCTTTGCGTTACCTGATCTGAATTTTCATAAGCTGTTCCTTAAACTCAACCACGACGATAATGTAGAGGTGTACCTGAATGGAGAAAAGATATACAGCCATGTAGGCTGGCTGAACAAATACCAATATTATCCCATTCCGGAAGCTGTAAAGCAAAAGCTGAAAAAAGAAGGAAACATTCTGGCTGTGCATGTGGCCAATACGGCTGGCGGCCAGTGGCTGGATGCTGGCATTGTGCATGAACCGCTAGCAAAACCAAACACCGCCATGCTTACAGCTTTGCAAAAAAGTGTAGAGCTCAAGGCCACCCAAACTATATACCAGTTCACCTGCGGCAAAATAGACCTTACGCTTACCTTCACTTCTCCTTTATTAATGAGTGATTTGAATCTGCTTGCCAGGCCAGTAACCTATATTACCACACAAGTAAAATCCAACGATGGCGCAACGCACGAAGTAGACCTTTCATTAGGGGCCTCTACAGAGATTGCTGTAAATACGCCTGCACAAGTGGTAACTGCCGAACAAATGTCTACTGGCGGATTATCTATCCTGAAAGCAGGCACTAAAGAACAACCAGTGCTCCAGAAGAAAGGCGACGACCTGCGGATATACTGGGGCTATATGTACGTAGCCCTGCCAAGAGCAGCAAATGCTAAACAACTGATTCTGACCGCTACACAGGCAGAAGACCCTTTTGCAAGCGTAAATAGTGCTTCTGCACAATCACCTACCGAAGGGAAACAGCTGACATTACGTACGATTATACCACTAGGAAAAGTAGGCAGTACACCCACAGAACAAGTACTTCTGTTGGGCTATGATGATATTAATCCGGTGCAATATTTTGGGCAAAACTTAAAGCCCTGGTGGAAACAGGATGCTTCGCAAACCATGGAAAAAGAATTAGCCAAAGCAGCGGCAGATTATAAAAAGATACTTAGTCAATGTGAGCAGTTCAATAAACAGATGTATCAGGAAGCGGTAGCAGCAGGAGGCGAAAAGTATGCTAAGCTGTGTGTGCTAGGATACCGCCAGAGCATTGCTGCACATAAGCTGGTAAAAAGTCCGCAGGGAGAGATTCTGTTTCTTTCCAAAGAAAATTATAGCAATGGATCGATCAATACGGTGGATGTTACCTATCCATCGGCTCCCTTATTTCTGGCCTATAACCCGGATCTGCTAAAGGGTATGCTGAATGGCATTTTCTACTACAGTGAAAGTGGCAAATGGACCAAACCCTTTGCTGCGCATGATCTGGGAACTTATCCGCTAGCCAATGGACAAACCTATGGAGAAGATATGCCAGTAGAAGAATCCGGAAATATGTTGATACTGACGGCAGCTATTGCCAAAACCGAAGGGAATGCCAACTATGCCAAAACGCACTGGAAAACCTTAACCACCTGGGCCGAGTACTTAAGCAAAGAAGGCTTTGATCCGGCCAATCAGCTATGCACTGATGATTTTGCCGGGCACCTGGCCCGTAACGCCAACCTTTCTGTAAAAGCTATTGTAGGATTGGGATCTTATGCCATGCTTGCAGGCATGTTAGGCGATAAAGCCACCGCCGAAAAATACAAAGCCAGTGCGGCTCAAATGGCTAAAAAGTGGATGCAGTTAGCCGACGATGGCGATCATTATGCGTTAACCTTTGATAAAAAAGGTACTTGGAGCCAGAAGTATAACCTGGTATGGGATAAGCTTCTGGGCTTAAATTTATTTCCTAAATCTGTCTACGAGAAAGAGGTAACGTATTACCTGAGCAAACAAAATGAATATGGCTTGCCCTTAGACAGCCGGAAAACCTATACCAAATCCGACTGGATCATCTGGACATCTACGCTAGCCTCCAGCCAGAAAGACTTTGAAGCATTCGTAGATCCGGTGTATAAGTTTGCTGTACAAACCCCTTCCCGCGTACCCATCAGTGACTGGCATGAAACAACGAACGGCAAGCAGGTTGGCTTTCAGGCCAGAAGTGTGGTAGGGGGGTATTTTATCAAACTGCTGGAGAAAAAATTTGCCAACTAACAGCTTGGACGTAGGTATCTGTAAAAACAAAACAATGAGCAATATATTTTCCGCCTACATTTTTTGAATGAAGATTGTAACCGTTTACAAGTATCTATTTCAGGTTATTGCCACTGGTATGAAAGCTTAAAATGTCCACCATGAAAAAACGACTACTTAGTGGGAATGTGCTTTGGCTGGTTTTGCTGATTGTTGCCGCCTGTTCGTCTAAAACTAGTACAGTCACGGAAGCAGAGGTTGAAGCTGACCTGGAAAATACCTTTACAAATCCGCTCTTGCCAGGAGGCCCGGATCCCTGGGCTTTTTACCATGAGGGATATTATTATTATACCCATACCTTGATAGACAGCATTGGGCTATGGCGGACAAAGGATATTACGGATTTGAAAAATGCGGAGTATAAAACCATCTGGATACCTACCGACCCTAAGAATGCAAAAGACCTCTGGGCTCCTGAAATCCATTACATTAAAGGGAAATGGTATATCTATTATGCGGCGGATGATGGCAACACGGATAATCACCAGTTGTATGTATTGGAAAATGCCTCCAAAAATCCGTTTGAGGGAGCGTTTACCATGAAAGCAAGAATCCAGACAGACCCTGGCAATAACTGGGCGATAGACGGATCGGTGTTTGAACATCAGGGAGACTATTATATGGTGTGGTCAGGCTGGCAAACCCGCCGCGTCAGCACAGAAACCCAATGTATTTATATAGCCAAAATGGCTAATCCCTGGACCTTAGGCTCTGAACGCGTGCTGATTTCCAAACCTGAATTTGAGTGGGAACGCAACTGGCAAAACCCAGATGGATGGACGCCTAATTACACCATTTATGTAAACGAAGGCCCGCAGCCGCTGAAAAATACCACCGGCGATAAGGTGTTTGTCATTTATTCGGCCAGTGGCTGCTGGACACCCCAGTATGCCTTAGGCATGCTTACAGCCAGTGCAACAAGTAACCTGCTGGATGCAAAATCATGGACCAAATCCCGGCAGCCGGTTTTTAAACAAGCACCGGAGAATAAGGTGTTTGGCACCGGACACAATAGTTTTTTCAAATCTCCGGATGGCACCGAAGACTGGATTCTGTATCATGCCAACGACAAAGCTGAAAATCCTTGTGGACCCACCCGTTCGCCAAGGGCTCAGAAAATTACCTGGCAGGCGGATGGAATGCCCGATTTTGGAACACCTCTCTCCACAGATACACCCATTCAAAAACCATCCGGAATTAAGTAAGGCATGCTACCAATCCCACGGCTGCTGAGTGGCCTACACGTTACTGAATTGTTTATAAACTTAGTTTACCCGCATGACTCTACACAAACTTAGTTCCTCCTTTCTCCTAAGTATAGGGCTATTTTTAGCCTCTTGTACAGCAGGAAAAAAGGAACAAACCACTACAACAGCAGCAGCTTCAGCAGAAGACGATCGGCCCAATATTGTTTTAATTCTTGCCGACGATCTGGGATATTCGGACCTGGGTTGTTATGGAGGAGAAATTAAGACACCCAACCTTGATTTTCTGGCAGCCAATGGACTCCGGTTTACCCGTTTTTATAATACATCCCGCTGTTGCCCTACCAGGGCATCTTTGCTCACAGGCTTGTATAACCATCAGGCAGGCATTGGCGAAATGACCACAGACCGGAACCTACCCGGCTACCGCGGCTATCTAACAGAAAACACAGTTACGCTGGCCGAAGTGTTAAAACAAAGTGGCTACCTTACCGCCATGACAGGCAAATGGCATGTATCCAATACGATTGAACAACCAACCAAAGAAGCACAGCTGCGCTGGCTCAACCATCAGGAAACACACCCGTATTTTTCGCCGGTAGCGCAGTATCCAACCAGTCGGGGCTTTGATAAATATTATGGAAACATCTTTGGGGTAGTAAATTTTTTTGATCCCTTCAGCCTGGTGAATGGCACTACGCCTGTCGCTTCCGTTCCTGAAAACTACTACCATACCGATGCTCTCAACGATACCACTGTCCGCTACATCCGGGAGTTAAGTAAAGAGGATAAGCCTTTCTTTATTTATCTGGCCCATACAGCGCCCCATTGGCCCTTGCAAGCCTTGCCAGAGGATATAGCCAAGTATGAAACTACCTATACTGCCGGCTGGGATGTTATCCGGGAGGCCCGCTACAAAAAAATGACAGAACAAGGAATGATTGATCCGGCAAAAGCACCTTTACCCACCAGGATAAATTCTGCACAAACCTGGGAGAATAACCCAGACAAAGAATGGGATACAAAAGCCATGGCCGTGCATGCCGCCATGATAGACCGGATGGACCAGGGCATTGGCCGGGTAATAAAAGCCTTAGAAGAAACCGGTGAACTGAATAATACCTTGATCGTATTTCTCAGCGATAATGGAGCAAGTCCGGAAGTTTGTGCCGCCTATGGCCCGGGATTTGACCGCCCTAGTGAAACCCGCAAGGGGCAAGCCATTCGTTACCCGGTAAAAAAGGAAGTGATGCCTGGAACAGAGACGGTATTTGCTTCCATTGGTCCGGAGTGGGCAAATGTTTCCAATACGCCCTTTCAACATGCAAAAGCTGAATCCTATGAAGGGGGCATAGCCACCCCCATGATTGCCTTTTGGCCTAAAGGAATAGGAGCGAAAAAAGGGAGTATTAGCCATCATGTTGGTCATGTAATGGATTTTATGGCCACTTTTATTGAACTCGCTCAGACTACCTATCCTACCCAATACAAAGGCAGAACTATTTCTCCCACTCCAGGAGTAAGCCTGCTGCCGGCCTTGCAGGGGAAAGAAGGTACAGCGCATACCCGGTTATTTAATGAACATTTTAATGCCCGTTTTGTGAGAGAAGGGCAGTGGAAGCTACTGTCTATGTCAAAAGATACCACCTGGCATTTGTACGATATAAAACAAGACCAAACAGAGCTAAAAGATTTGTCGGCAACCTATCCGCAGGAAGTAGAAAGATTAACCAGAGAATGGCGAAGCTGGGCATCCACATACCAGGTGTTTCCTAAAAAACCTTAATTCCTTACCATTCAAATCCATTGTACGCATGAGAATAAAAAGCTTTCTGCTCATCTGTCTGGTAATGCTGTTAGTCCCTGCGCTGGCACAGCAGCAAAACACCAAGAAACTAGCCCCTTTCAAAGCATATACCCCTAACCGCTCTCCGCTCCGGGAAAATCCCTATATCGAACTTCCGTTGGGGGCCATTAAACCGCAAGGCTGGTTGAAGGAAATGCTGATCCGGCAAAAGAATGGGGCTACCGGACAATTGGATAAACTCTATCCGCTGGTAATGAACCAGCGCAATGGCTGGCTCGGGGGAGACGGCGATCAGTGGGAGAGAGGCCCTTACTGGATCGATGGATTATTGCCGCTTGCCTATATTTTAGATGACAAAGAGCTCATAGCAAAGGCTAAACCCTGGGTAGAGTGGGCACTCAAAAGCCAGCAAGCGGATGGGTATTTTGGGCCAGATAAAGATTACGAGCCCCAGCCAGGTGTGCAACGGAATAATAGCCGCGACTGGTGGCCAAAAATGGTCATGCTCAAAATTCTTAAGCAGTACTATTCGGCTACCGGCGATGATCGGGTGATCTCCTTACTGACGAATTATTTTAAATACCAGCTGCAACAGCTTCCTACCAAACCTTTAGATAACTGGACTTTTTGGGCACGTTACCGCGGTGGCGATAACCTGATGGTCGTCTATTGGCTGTATAATATTACTGGCGATGCATTTTTGCTTGACCTGGCTGAAATTGTTCATAAACAAACCTTCAACTATACGGATGCCTTTCTGGGAGGCGATATGCTTGCCAGCCAAGGAAGCATTCACTGTGTAAACCTGGCGCAAGGCATTAAAGAACCAGTAATTTACTTTCAGCAACATCCGGAGCAAAAATATACAGAAGCGGTAAAGAAAGGCTTTGCAGACATCCGCAAATTTAACGGTATGGCACATGGGCTCTATGGAGGAGACGAGGCCCTGCATGGAAGTAATCCTACCCAGGGCTCTGAATTATGTTCGGCGGTGGAGATGATGTTTTCGCTGGAAAGTATTCTGGCTATAACCGGTGAGGTAAGCTATGCTGACCACTTGGAAAAAATTGCTTTTAATGCATTACCTACGCAAGCAACCGATGATTATATGGCCAGGCAATACTTTCAGCAGGCCAACCAGGTGATGATTACCCGGCATACCCGCAACTTTGACCAGAATCATGGAGGCACAGACCTTTGTTATGGCCTGCTTTCCGGCTATCCCTGTTGCACATCCAACATGCACCAGGGCTGGCCAAAGTTTACCCAGAATTTGTGGTATGCTACCCCTGATAAGGGTTTGGCGGCTTTGATATATTCCCCAAGTGAGGTAACCGCCTATGTTGCTGGTGGTACGCAGGTTTCCCTAAAGGAAGAGACGACTTATCCATTCGGTGAGACCATTACATTTACCTTAACTACTGATAAAAAAACGAAGGCTGTCAGTTTTCCTTTTCATCTGCGTATTCCGGCATGGTGTAAAAAAGCCACCATCTCCATTAATGGCAAGCTATTTCAGGAAGCCAACAGCAACCAGATTCTTAAAATTAACCGGGAATGGAAATCAGGAGATGTGGTGGAATTGCAACTTCCGATGCATGTGTTTAAAAGCACCTGGCATGAAAATTCAGTAGCCATCGAACGTGGCCCAATAACTTATGCGCTAAAAATAGAAGAAGAATGGAAAAAGGTAGAAAATACGAAAGACCCCATCCAGTATGGAGATGCCTATTATGAAGTGCTGCCTAAAAATCCCTGGAATTACGGACTTGTTCATATATCGGATAATAAGCTGGCAGAAGCCTTTCCTGTGACAAAAAAAGACAACCTGGAGGCTTATCCCTGGAATCTGCAAAATGCACCTATCACCATCAAAGCCAAAGCAAAACGTATTCCCTCCTGGACGTTATACAACGATATGGCTGGACCCATACCTTATAGTATGACCAATGGGTTAGAAACTGGTGCGGAGGAAGAAATTATTCTGATTCCCTATGGGTGTAGCAAGTTGCGTATTTCCCAATTTCCTGAAGTTCGTTAATATCTGTTGTTGAGCGAGAATAGATTTTTCATCTTCTAACCTGTTAATAGGGTATAAAACTGCCTTCTGGTTATAGGGCACGAAACTGCTTTTTCTTACCTGGCGTGGGGTGAATAGTACCTTTTGGTGAATTCAACTTTGTTTCTTTATTCCGGTTACTATTTCTGTTTTTGCTGTATTCTCAAAGTCTGCAAGCTTTTTTAGCCAGCATAAACTCCAAGAACACTACTACATTTTAACCATTTTATCGAGCACATGCACAAACTTTTAACACTCGCCTTTCTGTTTTGTATAACAGGAAAGTTGTATGCCCAGATCAATCCGGCAGATTCTACCCTGCAAGTAGTGGGTTACTGGCAGAATAAGGAAAAACAATCTTTTTCGGTTTCTCATGAAAAATATAAAATCACCGGGACAGATACCACTTCCCGTGAGCTGATCACGTATCAGGTGGAGGTTACCATCAAAGACTCTACAGCAAAAGGCTATACCATTGAGTGGTTTTACCGCAACTATGCCATTGAGTCGGAAAATGCGCTTGTAAAAAAGATGATCCCTCTTTTTCAGGATATAGCGGTTCTCATCCAGACAAATGAGTATGGAGCTATTACCGGCGTGAGCAACTGGCAGGAAGTACGGGACTATATGCAAAAAATGGCTACTCATCTGGAAAGCGAACTGGCAGCTATACCCCATGCGAAAGGTATGATGACCCAACTAATGGCCATGTATCAGAGTAAAGAAGCAATAGAGGCCAATGCCATTAAAGATGCCCAGCAGTTTTATACCTTTCATGGCGCGAAATATAGCCTTGGAAAAGAATTAAAAGCAAAGATGCAACTCAGAAACAACTATGGTGGAAAACCCTTTGATACAGATGTAACAGTTAGCCTGGATGAAATAAATGAGCAAGAAGGGTATGGCATTATCCGGATGTATCAGCAAGTGAACCCACAGCAACTGACCGATGCTACGTATGCGTTTCTCAAACAGGTGTCGCCCGCAAAAAATACTTTTCCTGCCAGAAATGCCTTTCCGCAGGTCTCCAATGAAATATGGACTGCTTCACAAATTCATGCCGGAAGTGGATGGATCATCTATAGTGTGGAAACAAAACAAGTGAAGGCCGAGAATGTAACAAACATAGAGGAAAGAGTTATACAACTCAACTAAACCCAGTATGCCTTGCATAGCTGGTATAAAAACAAAAAAGCATTCCATCTAGAATGCTTTTTTGTTTTTATACCAGCTACTTCCTAGTAAGTGAGTTTGTTCGCTGAAATGCCAGGATTTGTAAAACAGATGGTTGTACCCGTTATTCAACAGAGTGGAAATGTTGCCAGGGAAAGCTCAAGGTTCCTCTTTCTATAAAACAATAGACCCTGCCGGAATTGCCAGCAGGGTCTAGTAATGAAGCGGAATAGTTTATTTTACACTTTTCAGCGTAAATATAAATCCGGCATCTTCAGCATTACGCATATTTAGTATTTCGCCATCTTTCAAAGGCATTTTGGTAAACTGGTTGATGCCATCAAAAGGGTGTATAGATTCTTCAGTTACCGAGCTTTCGCCATTTTTATAATGCAGGGTAAACGTAGGGAAATCCATCCATTTGCCTTGTATAGAAAACGTCAAGATACCGGTTTTAGGATCTACCTCTCCCTCCATACCCATCAGAAAAATACCAGTTACCTGGCCAGTGGCTGAATAAAAATCCTCGTTGCAGCTTTTTACGTTTTTCAACTGAGAATCAATCATGCCCTCCATCTTAATGACTTTAACTTTCGACTTGTCCAGTTCAAATTCAATTCTGCCTTTGGTTGTATATTGAAAAGAAGCAATAGCCCCAGGAGAGCAGGTACTCAGCCGTTGCCAGTCCAGTTCCAGACTATAAATGGTGGTGGTTATGCTGATGTTAGCTACCAAGATTACTTTAACACCGGTAGGATCATTCATTTCCACACTTACGGCTACCGGATTTTGTGCCGGCACAGCAGCAGGTGCTTTGTAAGTCATTTTATTAGCCGTGGTGCCTGATAAACTTCCGTTGGCACCCCCACCGGTTTGTCCATTTATTTTCCATGATTTAATGAGTTTAGCATCTGCCAGTTCTTCACTTTCTACTTCATAAACATCCGAGCTGCCAGGGGTAGGCAAAGTTATGTACACGGTCCGCACTTGCAGCTCAATGGATTCGCCCGGTTTCAAGGTTGCATTCCTGGGAATAAGCAGATGATCGGCATACAGGGACAAGTCGGTAATCCGCTTAAATTTCTTTGACACAGTTTTCTTGGTTGTATTGGTTGTCACTTCTTTTGCACTTTGCCAGGCTCCTTTTTCATTTTGCTGGGCAATCCGGAAGTGTTCAACATTGGTTCCTTGCAGGTCTTCATCCGTGTAGGTAAAAACGATCTCTATCGGTTGGCTGAATTCCTTTTCAGCAGGTGAAAAACGGTAGGCTTGCCCTTGCCCATTCGGCATCTTATTAGAGATAGGCTGCAGGGTAACCGGCGTGCTGCTACTTACTGCCCCGGCAGGAAATAGCAGGCTTACCCGGCCGTCGGCAGAAGTAATGGTTCCGCCCTCCGGTCCAATGGTTGTACTTACCAGGGTGCCTTCCGGAGAGCCTTTTTCAGTGATCAGACTTTTTGGCGGTGTGGTGGGGGTTTCTGTCGGTGTTCCGGTAGAAGGGGGTTGAACAGGTAGCGGAGAATCATCTTTTTTACATCCCCAAATAGCAGCAATACAAAGTAGTAATAAATAGGTTTTCTTTAGTGATAAGATCATGTGAATTGTGAGTATAATACCAGGTAGTGAGCCCTTTTCTGACAAACAGACAAAGCTGACAGTTGTAATTTTTGCTCTTTATGCAAAGAAGCTATATGCAGTAAACCTCCTGCTGTTAATTTATTTTTGGTAATGAGGCAATGTAGGTTAAGCTATACATGGGTATCTGGGATATGGCAAACCGGAAGCGGTTGCATAGATTGTTTATCAGCTGTACATGGGGTTTTGTCTGAAAGATTGCCGGCAAATGCTTCTGCAAACATTACCTGATGGGTAGAAAAATGCACCCCGGCAGCTGCTTTTACTAATGAAATGCTAAGCCTGGGTATGGTTGCTAGGAAACAAAAGTGTTTAGTTATTTCCAATAACTGGCTGGGTTTTCTTAAAAGGAAAGGGCCATACTGGCTATTACCAGTGCATTGGTTTTAGCGGGCGTACTTCGGCTGGTTTGGTATACCTGTTTGTCAGAGAAAAAACTTCTTCCTTCCATCCGCAACAGGATGTTTGCTGCCGGGGCATAATTCACTCCTAGTGAAGCACTGTATGTACGGAATCCCTTTTCTCCTGTAATGGGGCTTATCTGTACTTCATCCGGGTCGGTAAAGTATTCCAACCGGCCCGATAGGGAAAAGGCAGGCGTAAACTTGTAGCGTCCCATGAGGTTAGCCGTAAACCAGTAAGCTGTTTCTCCGGCCATTCCTCCGGCAGCGTTTAAACGTTTCTGGGCACCCATATACAAACAAGCCGTAGCTGTCACTTTTCCATCCGGATTATATACGGCATATACATCTGAAAAATAGCGGGTACGGTTTTCCGGATTTGCCGTTGAGCGTTCATCCCCCACATAGGTATTCCAGTTTATGAGCCATCTATCAGCAGGTTTATATTCCAGCTGCGTTCCCAGGGATTTGCCTTTGTTGGTTTCCCGGATATTCTGCCAACCATTGAGCAGATACAGATAAAGGCTTACCTTGTTGTTGATGGGCATACTTACTTTTACTCCCGACAGGTAGTAGGGCACATATTCCGGAGCAAACGAGCGGGTATAAAGCAGGTGATCTTTTGAAACCGCACTTTCATTCGTATACGGCGAACCCAGCACACCAGCATCCAGCCAGATATTTTTACCGGCAAACAGCTTTACACCCACATGGCCTTCATACACATTTCTGAATATAGCAGGCTCAGCACTGTAATTGGCAGCCATGTAGGTACCCAAAGCCGGACGCAGCGTAGCCCGTACCCTGTCAGACGTATATTTTATGTCTATAAAGGCCAGGTTCAGGGTGAATTCGTTGTGCCGGGCAGAAGAAACAAAATACGCCCGGTCTTGCGTAGCCGGCTGGCTGAAATCGTAGCCATAATACACGTCTATGTATCCGCCAACGGTTATCCGTTCCTTTGGTGAATGTTGATTATGTGTAGTGGCCGTAGAATCTTCTGCCACCTGTGCTTTTGTTAGCAGGGGTAACCACATACATGTACTCAACAAAAAGAACCAGAACTTTCTAGTCATGTAACCGGGAAGATAAAGTAGCCATGTAACAATGGATTTTCCATACACCGCCTGGTATGTCCATTGCATTTCTTGTGTCAAGAGCTATATCTCTGTTACACGTGTGATAGCCACAAGAGTTATGGGTAGATAGCTGTTTTCCTATCTGTCCAGGTAAATGATGGAATACCCGCGGCTGTTACCTACCTATTGTTCTCTAGCGGACACTGTGCTGTCCGGTATAGGACAATACTCAGCTCAGGGATACAACATATTGGTAAATAAATACCTGATATACAGTAATATAAAAGGATTGGCAATATATTTGTTCTACAAAAGTTGAACTAATAAACAGTATGAAGCGAACCTATTTAGGCGAATTCGAGGAAGTTGTTTTGCTGATCGTGGCTGTATTAAACGGTCAGGCATATGGGCTGATGATTACCGAAGAATTAGAGAAACAAACAGGGCGGTCGGTGAGTCTAAGCGCCGTACATGCCGCCTTGCAAAGGCTGGAAGAAAAAGGATTTGTACATTCCAGAATGGGGGGAGCCACCCAGGAACGGGGAGGCCGCAGAAAGCGGTTTTTTACAGTTACTGTAGCTGGCAGCCGGGCCTTGCAGGAAATACAAGAAGTACGGATGCACCTGTGGGGTATGATGCCCAAGTCCGGATAAGATAGCCTGTTCAATTTTTGTTAGTCACCACACCAAAGATTTAATCAATGAATGCATCCATACGACCTCCTAAATGGGCCGATCAGTTGTTAGCCTGGTTTTGTGCTCCGCATCTGCTGGAAGAAATTCAGGGAGATCTACACGAACGTTACCATAAACAGAGGCAGGAGCGGGGCAAAGCAGCGGCCGATGCGGCGTATGTTGGCTGTGTGCTGAGTTTCATCCGCCCCTTTACACTCAAACGCAAATCTCCACCTTATATACAAGCTAGCTTTACCGATATGCTGCAAAATTATTTCATTATCGCCCTCCGCCACATGAAGCGGAACAAAGTGTTCAGCACCATTAACATTGCCGGCCTCAGTGTCGGACTTGCCTGTTGTATGCTCATTTTTCTCTACACCAAAGATGAAGTAAGCTTCGACCGTTTTCATGAGAAGAAAGACCGCATCTTCCGCGTCAGTGCTACACTTCCTGATCCGGAAGGAAACGTATTTAAAACAGGCAGCACCAATATGATTGTAGGTCCGAGTTTACAGCAGGAAATACCCGAAATGGAAGCCTATGTACGTATGTCCAGCGACCGCCATGTGATTAGAGTAGTAACCAAAACATTTAACCAGCAAACCTTATGGGTGGATCAGAATTTTTTTTCTGTGTTTTCTTTTCCCTTGCTTTCGGGCAATCCGGACAAGGTGCTTTCAGATATCCGGGCAGTGGTGATCACGGAACAAATGGCTCTTACCTATTTTGGTACCAGCAAAGTAGTGGGCAAAACCATTGAACTGGAAATGGGCGAAACTTTTGAACCTTTCACGGTCACCGGCGTGGCAAAAAATACGCCTCAGAATTCGTCTATCCAGTTCGACCTGCTGTTTCCGTATCAGTATATAGCCGAAAGATTCCCGGATAAAGAATGGCTGGGCTTTTATATCAATACCTTTGTGGTTTTACATCCGCAGGCACAGTACCAAACCGTAGAGCCTAAACTCGACCAGGTATTTATGAGTAAAGCAACCGAAGAGTTGAAACGGGCACAACAAAATGGCTTTAAAGGTGTTCCTCATTTTGGCCTGCAGCCCCTGTTGCAAATTCATCTGGATACAGAGTATGGCGACATTCGCAATGGCCTGCAATACGGCAGCAATCCTATGTACTCCTATATTTTGTCGGGCATTGCCATTTTCATTCTGCTCATTGCCTGCATCAATTTTATTAACCTCACTACCGCCCATTCACTCAAGCGGAGCAAAGAAATAGGTATCCGGAAAGTAGTAGGCGGCAACCGGGGGCAATTGATCCGGCAGTTTTTAAATGAGTCGTTTGTGTGTTGTTTTATTGCTTTTGTGCTGGCACTGCTAATGGTTGTGCTTGTTTTGCCTTTCTTTAACGAACTAGCCAACAAACGCTTGAGCTTTTCTTATTTACTGGATGGAACGTTAGCAGGGGCTTACCTAGGGCTGTTTTTACTCACCGGCCTAATTGCGGGGTTTTATCCGGCATTTGTTCTTTCCGGGTTTAATCCCATTCAGAGTTTATCTAAGCGGTATACTTTCAGCGGAAAAAACTACCTGACAAAGGGCCTTGTAATTGCACAATTTTCTCTGGCGGCTTTCCTCATGATTGTTACCATTGTAGTGTATTCCCAGTTTGACTACCTCACCACTAAAGATCTGGGATATACCGATGAGCATCTGGTGCATGTCTCCTTGGGCAGAGGCGATCACAGCAACCTGGTAAATGTGTTTAAAAATGAATTAGCCAATGAGGCATCTGTTGAACGGGTAGCTAGCAAAGATTTCGGGCAGAATTTTACCATTGCTGAAGTAGAAGGGAAAGAACTATTTTTTGCTTTCAGCCGCATTGACGAAAACTACCTGCCCACCCTTCAGATACCCCTGGCCAAAGGCCGTAATTTTTCCAAAAACTATCCGGCAGATGCAGAAAACTCTATTGTCGTCAACGAAACCTTTGTAAAGGAAGCCGGCTGGAAAGATCCTATCGGAAAAACAGTGTACAACGTGAATGGCAATGCTAAAAACCTGACGGTTATTGGGGTGGTAAAAGACTATCACTTTTTGTCCCTGAAAGAAAAGATACAACCTTTGTTATTCAGGCTAGGTACCGGCGATTTGTGGATTAAGCTGAAACCAGCGCAAACACTAAAGGGATTGCAAGCCATTGAGCAAACCTACCACAAGCTAGTGCCCTACCGTCCGTTTGAATTTGCCTTTATGGATGAGGTGAACAGAAAGAATTATGAAGCCGAAGCCAAGTGGAAACAGATTATTACCGTGGCGGCCATGCTCAGTATTTTTGTGTCCTGCATCGGCTTATTTGGACTTACCATCCTTTCTACCGAACGGCGTACCAGGGAAATCGGCATCCGGAAAGTATTTGGTGCTTCTGCCAGCCAGATTGCCACCTTGTTGTCGGCTCATTTTATCAAGCTGGTGCTCTTCTCATTTGTTATGGCTGTGCCAGCCGCCTGGTACAGCAGCCGTACCTGGCTTGAAAATTTTGCCTACCAGATTGATGTTTCCTGGTGGATGTTTGCTCTGGCAGGCGTGCTTATTTTAGTAATTGCCCTGGCAACAGTTAGTGTACAGGCTATAAAAGCTTCCATTATTAATCCGGCCAGTTCTTTACGCAGCGAATAAAACTGATAGGGGCAACATTTCTGGAAATGCTATGTTACGCCGGAAAAGGAAACAAGATTGATTACCCGGTAAAGGTTGCCAGGCAACTAAATTGTTCTATAAAAGCGGCATTGCTCCTTAAATCAGGCCTTAGCTGCTACAGGAACTTGACTTTGTCTGGCAACCTTTTTACCTTTGCCCTATTGTTGTACCTGATTTTACTCCAATGAAAATTACACAATCATCCCGCTTGTTTTTCTTTTCTCACATAAACCAGATGATTGTATGTATATTGGAGCTAATCAACTTTCCTATCAATTTCCCGGCGGCCAAACGCTGTTCAGTCAGCTAACCTTTACTGTTCCCTATGGCAAAACAGGCCTGGTAGGGCATAATGGGTCAGGTAAATCTACGCTGCTTCATTTAATGGCACGTAAGCTAGTGCCTACCTCCGGAAACATTGTTACCGAAGCTAAAATCGCTTTGATGCCGCAATTGTTTTCTCCCTATTATGAACAAACCCTGGCACAAGTATTAGGGGTGGATGCCCTGTTGCAGGCCTTGCACCGCATAGAAGAAGGGCTGGGCACAGAAGCGGATTTTCTGCTGATGGATTCCCACTGGGATATACAAGACAACATCCATCAGGTTCTCCGGCAGGCTGGGTTGGCTTATTTGTCTTTAGATAGAATTTTTGCTTCCCTGAGTGGTGGTGAAATGTCCAGAGTACTTTTTGCCGCTCAATGGTTACAGGAACCAGACTTTATTCTGCTCGATGAACCCACCAATCATTTAGACAGGCATTCCAGGGAAAAATTTTATGCGCTGATGAAGTCTTTCAAGAAAGGATTGCTTGTAGTCTCCCATGACCGGCAGCTGCTGCGCCTGATGGACCAAACCATGGAATTGTCATCACAGGGGGTAAAGCTGTATGGCGGCAATTATGACTTTTATAAAGAGCAGAGAGCCCTGGAAGAGCAGGCAGCTATGCAACAGTATCAGGCGGCTGCTACTGAATGGAAAAAAAGCATCCGCATACAACAGAAAGTTATAGAAGCGCAAGAGAAACGAAGCAGCCGTTCCGAGAAATCCAACCGGGCTAAGGGTGTAGACAAAATGACGTTGAATACGCTGAAAGATCTGGGAGAAAAAACACTGGCCAGAGCCAAAAACGTGCATGGCGAAAAAGTGCAGCAGCAGGCCAATAAAGTGGCGCAGGCAAAAGCCCAGGTACCGCCCAACTATAGCATATCCATAGATCTGGCAAGCAGCAGATTGCCTGCCAGTAAAAAAATAGTGGTAGCCCAAGACTTACAATACCGCTATGACCAAACAAACTTTCTATGGGCTGAACCCCTTAGCTTTACCCTGTGTAGCCAAGACCGCCTGGCGGTTTCAGGTAACAATGGCTCCGGCAAATCTACCCTGGTTAGTCTGCTAACTGGCGCATTTGTTCCTACTAGTGGAACCGTGTATGTAGGCGCAGACAAAGTCGGCCTGATAGATCAGCAGTTACACTTCCTTAATGATGAGTTAACCCTACTGGAAAACCTCGGGCGTTTTGCACCTTCCACCATGCCAGCGCATGAACTCCGTATCCGCTTGGGCAGGTTTTTGTTTTACCATGATAGTGTGTTCAAAAAAGTAGCCTATCTGAGTGGCGGGGAGCGCATGCGGTTAGCACTAGCCTGCTTGCTGGCAGCAGATAATGCACCCCAATTACTTATATTGGATGAGCCAACCAATAACCTGGATCTTGTCAGTATGGATCAATTGATAGGCGCATTACGTACTTACCAAGGAGCTATGGTTGTTATATCCCATGACGAGGATTTTTTAGAGCAAATGCATCTCACGCAGCGGTTGCATCTTACAAGAGGCTAAAAGTAAACAATCATCAGGCAGGGTGATGCAGCTCATTCTTTCAGCCATATTTCCCGTGTAACTTACCCATGATTGCTGACAGTAACCGGTTAGGGTATCATAGAAACCCATACTGCTTGCAAGTAACGGATGCTTAACCTTGTAAATGCCTGAATCCATGAATGCTATAGTAAACATATTGCCGCAGGTAGAAACCCAGGTAATTCACTTATTTACCCTGCATCAAATGCCAGAACTGCCCTATCATAACCTGGCACATACCCAGCAGGTAGTGCAGGCGGTGCAACAAATGGCTAAACATTATATGCTTGAAGAGGAGAAAGCATTAGCCGTAACCATAGCTGCCTGGTTTCATGATGTAGGCCACCTGGTTGCCCCCACAGAAGGGCATGAGGAAAAAAGCATTGAAATGGCTACTTCTTTTTTACAGGCACAAAATGTAGCTCAAGAAATTATTGAACAGGTACAAGGTTGTATCCGGGCTACACACTTGCCCCAGCAGCCGCACAATCTAGTAGAACAAATACTCTGCGATGCTGACTTGTTTCACCTGGGTACGCCAGATTTTGATAAGAATAGTCAATTGCTTCGGCAAGAGAAAGAACTGCTCACCGGAGAAAAAATAAAAGGCAGCCAATGGCGTACATGCACGATCGAGTTTCTGCTGGCGCATCAGTATTTTACCAGCTATGCCACTCAGCTGCTGGAAAAACAGAAAAAACAGCATTTGCAGCATTTACAGCAAAAACAAGCCACGAAAGAACGGCACAAACAAAAAGGGCAGCAACAAAGGGTAAATGCCAGGGACGTAGAGAAAGCGGAAAAGAAGAAGAAAAAACACAAAAATGATCTTGGCCGGGATATTACCACCATGTTCCGCATTACCTCCTCAAACCATATTAACCTGGGCGAAATGGCCGACCGGAAAGCCCGGATTATGATCTCGGTGAATTCTATTCTGGTGTCGGTTATTGTTTCTTTACTCATCCGCAGGTTGCACGAAAATACCTACCTGATTATTCCAACGGTTTTATTTCTGGTGACCGGGGTAATCACCATCATTTTTTCGGTGCTGGCTGCCAGGCCATCTGCAGGAAGTGGCCGGTTCGAACCAGAAGAAGTTGCCCGGAAAAAAGGGAACCTGCTTTTTTTTGGTAATTTCTATAAAATGGAGTTAGCTGAGTACAAAGCAGGCATGAATACCCTGATGAGTGACCGGGAGTATCTTTACGGAAGCATGACTGAAGATATTTTCCGCATGGGCGTACTGTTAGGCCATAAATACAGATTATTGCGGATAGCCTACAATGTGTTTATGGTGGGCTTTGCCCTGGCGGTAGCCACCTATATTTCTGTTATTGTTCTTTTTCGCTGATGTGAATTTTCAGCAATAAGGTACTCAGGCAAAGCAGTGTTCTGAACTTGTTTGGAATGATGTTACAATGGCTTTTCTCCATCTGCTTAAGTCTTCACCACAAATGTAAATCCGGCTTGCAGGTGTGCAGGCTTGCGGGTAAGGGATACCAGCAGTTTATGATTAAAAATACGGTCCCGTTCATTGCCAGCCTCTTCCGGAAAATACAACTGAGTAGTTAGTATAGCCTTACCTGGGGCCTGTACCTTCACGTGCAGGTGGCGGGTACGCCCGGTATACATACCTGGCACAATGGTTTCCAGTTTGAAAAATCCTTGTTCATCGGTATACTGATGGCCCCGTAGAGTATATCCTTCATTATCATATACCCCTTTGTCGTCGCAATGCCACCAGTCCAGCAAGGCCTTTTTTACGGGTTGGCATTTTGTATTCAATACCTGTCCGCTTAGGACCAGGGTTGTTCCAGGGATCTTATCTTCCCGCAGGTTGCTTCGCTGTGGTGAGTTGGGAGTAAAGTAGGGCCCTTCCGTTTGGGCAGGGGTAGGTTCATCTCCATCATCGCAGGCCGGCGTGGGTTCAAGCAGGGGTACCTCCGTAAACATACCCATGAGCCAGCCGGAAAAAGGCAGGGCAGCTAAAAAAGAGAAAAACTGACGCCTGGTGGTTTCCATACGAGATCTGGGTTGGTCGCTGATGCGGTAGACAATATACCTAATTCTACGAAAAAAGACCAGTGGAACTGGAAATTATAAGAGGGCTACATGCCTTAGGTAACAAGTGCCTTCCCGCTGATATACCTTTCTCTATTTACCGAAAAGATTGGTGGCTAAGAAGCCGTTTTCAAATTTACCGGTCGGATCATAGGTAGCAATAAGTTGCTTGAAATCAGGAAGTTTTGGGTAAACAGATGCCAGGGCCTTTGGCTGCATGGTGAATAGCTTACCCCAGTGTGGTTTTGCTTTATAGGGAGCTAGTTCTTTTTCTATAACCGGCAATAGTTTACTCACGGCGGGCCAGTCTTGTTTCCAGGTAAAGTGAATTGCCACACTAGGTTGCTGGTAACAAGGACTCATCCAGAAGTTGTCGGCAGCAATGCTGCGGATTTCAGAAATAAACAGATGTGGGCTAATTTGCTTGCCGAGCCGCGCCACAGCCAGGATGGCTTCTACGGCTTGCTGGCGGGGTACAAAATATTCTGCTTGTAATTCTTTGCCGCTGCTGGGGGTAAAGCCCATTTTGAAGTGGGGCAGGCGTTCATGCCAGGGGCCGGGTACACCCATTTGTTCGGTGCAATGCTCTGCTGAAAGTTCAGCAATGGGGTGTAAATTTCTGGTGGCCGCTTTTGCCCCAAAAAACGTTTGTGTAGCTTTAAAAGGTTGGTCCTGCCGGCTTTTTATCCATACTTCGTTCATAGAATTGTTTCGCCAGTCGGTAAACAAGCTTACACTGTATCCGGCACCCATAATTGCCTCAAAGTTGGCCGTTAGCTCTTGCATGGGCAGGCTTTCGAATACATATTGCTGCACCTCAAAAGTGGGCTGGATGGCAAGTGTTACAGAGGTGACAATTCCCAGAGCCCCTAAGCCAACAACCACCCCGTTGAATTTTTCGGTATCCTTTTCTTTGGAAAACTTGTGAACAGTACCATCGGCTGAAACCATTTCCAGCCCAACGATGGCAGTAGCCAGATTGCCATTGGTAAGCCCTGAGCCATGGGTAGCTGTGGTGCAGGAACCTGCTACGGAAATATGAGGCAAAGAGGCCAGGTTGTGCAGGGCATATCCTTTTTCATGAAGATACGGGCTAAGCTCACCGTATTTAATTCCGCTTTCTACGGTCACTGTGCGGGCATTGGTATCCAGGAAAAGTACTTTATTCAATTCTCTGGTAGAAAGCAGGTGATGCTGGCTATCGGCTATCCGGTTAAAGCAATGGCGGGTGCCCAGACCTTTTAGTTTCGGGTATTTTTTTATTGTTTCCTGCACCTCCGCTACCGATTTAGGATAATAGACCTTATCAGTGCTGTATTCAATATTGCCAGCCCAGTTTTTAAGTTTTTCGTCGGGCATCCATTTAGATAAAGGCAGCAGTTCAGCGCCGGTTATGGCAGAAGATACTTGCAGGAATGTTCTTCTTTTCATGGGATTTGCTAGTCAATGGGTGGAATAATGGATAAATTAACTGTAGCTGGTATAGCGGTATCTGCATCTACTTTTGAGGAAAGCATACTGGTTGCTTTCCGGTACTTACTTTAAATAGGTATCTAAAAACTGGAATACTTTGGTGCGTATATTTTCCTGGTCAAACATTTCGCCATAATGGGGAGCACCCTCTACAATAATTAATTCATTTTTAACTTTTGCCTGATCCAGATACGATTGCAAGAGCACAGACTGGGTATAGGGCACCGATTCATCTTTCTCCCCATGAATGATCAGAAAAGGAGGATCATTTTTATCTACATAGCTGATAGGGCTCGCCGTTTTGGCCAGGTCGGGCCGTTTTATTGGCGATGCGCCGAGCAGCAAAGAAATGGGATTGTCAGCTTTCAGCATTTCCGGGCTGCTGGAAAAAGCTAGCAAATCGGAGGGGCCATAAAAATCAAGCACCGCTTTAATGGTAAACGAAGGCTTTTTCTGATTTGCATAAAACCCGGGTACTGTCTGATTTGTTGCCAGCGCCAGCAAGGTAGCCAGATGTCCTCCGGCAGAAAAACCTGCTAAGGCTATTTTCTCTCTATCCAGGTTGTATTTTGCAGCATTCTGGTAAAGAAATTCTATAGCCTGGTTACAGTCTTGTAGTTGTGCAGGAAAGGGAGCCGTGGTGCTAAAGCGGTAATCGATGGAAGCCAGGGCATAGCCTTTATCCAGAAAACCTTTCACTGTCTGCTTCATGTAGCCCATATCGGCAAATTTGTCGTTGGTCATCCACCCGCCGCCATGTACCCAGATAACCAGGGGTAGCTTGCCCTTGGCTTGTGGCGGAAGGTATATATCCAGCAGGTGTTTTTTTAGCGTATCATTGGCATAGGCTATATCTGCGTGAAAAACCGTAGACGCAGGAAAAATGGATTTTATCCGCTCGGGTATTTGAGCCCGGCAAGGGAGGGTTACTCCCACACTGCATACAATCCAAAAAAATAAGATAGGGAAGTAAGTTCGTTTAACAGCAGAAGTAAGCATAGGTGTATCGTTTGCAGAAAAAAAGGAAATATACACAGTCTATCGCATAGTTGCTTTAAAATGCTATAGTTCTTCTTCCGTGGCAGGCAATTTTTGGTAAAAGAGTGCAGCGATAGGTTAAAAACATACAAGCGGGAAGTGATCTGTTTCAACATACTATTTCTTTCGTTGTCAGCAAGTAAGCTTTCCGGAAGATTAGTTTCAAGGCTGAGTAAATAATCTAAGTCTTGTTTATAGTCCTGCGTACATGCCTTATTGCAACACAACTACCCAGTAGAAAAGTGTAAGGCCAACTGTGACATTTCTCGTCTACACGTTTAGAAGATATAAAATGGTTGTATATTGCAAGAAAAAGAAGAAATATTCATGATAAAACTTAAAATAGTCGGAGCAGACGACCCGGTAAGGCTAACTGCCTTGAAAAGCAGGTTTAACAGGCTAGCCACCCAACTCAACCGAATGGTAAGGATGAAGCCGGAAGAAGATCCGAAGAAATTGCAGGATGGACTAAAGGCCCTCGAAGACCAGATTAACAGCTTTGCGAAGTAACTACTGGCCTTGCCGGAAATAGGGTGCATCCTGCCAGCTTCCAACCTACCTTTGCCGGATGTCTGATGAATAGGAGCAAACTTATATACAGGTTTGCTTAACTATAAACCCTATGTAGCTAGACCAACTCAGCAAAATGCCGTAGTCAGGTTGGCTTGCTGTTATCCACGAGGAATACTAAGTTAAGGCAGGTAGAAGGTACTTGTTGCCAGAAAAGCTAGCGGATCAAGGAGGGCCATTTGTCTGGTTTGGCATACGACAACCGTCCTACCAATTTTGGCTCATAATATGCATCCAGGCCTGCACAAGTTAATACAGATGCTTTTTCCAGAGCTGCAAAGCCATCTTCTTCAACAATCGTATCGGCTATTTCAATATATTGAATGCTGCCTACTATAAGCAGGGTATTGTTTAGTTGAATAGGTATTTTCTCTTCCAGCTTCAGGGCTATTTTCACTATAGCTTCTTTTACAAAAGGAGCCAAGATGGCATCTTTCCATTCGCAGCTAAATCCCACTGCCTCAAATTCTGATACCCCGGCAGCATACCTGGCTGAAGTCTGGTGTGCTTTTTCGAAATCCTGGCTGCGTACATAATTGAATGTATAGCTGCTTGTCTCCACAATATTTTCCAAAGTATCCCGCTTTACTGTGTCGGGCCGGCAAATAAACCCATAATATGCAGGATTAGCTCCAATATGGACAATAGAGTTAAATATAGCCAGGTTGCTTATTCCTTGTATGGAAGCTGTGCCTACCAGCACGGCTTGCTTATGCCCGGCCAGAGAATTAATTAGGGTGGTCCGGTACCGTTGGTCTAAAGTTAGCAGGTCTGCTGAAGTTAATTTCATGGGCTATAATAGGAATTAGAGATAGGTATAGGGTTATTAATTGCTGTGCGTCCTCTTTTTAAGGGGTTATTGATGCTTTGTGTTAAATAGCAGCCAGGCAAATGGCTTTATACTAGGGCAAACCAATTCTAGCCTGCATTGTTTTATTTTCGGCTATCCCTTTTTTACTTGTCAGCACTCATACGTTGGTGTATCAGGTTTCCGGGTATTTTTATAAGGTTGTTAGGAAAGGGTAATTTCCTGCAAAAGCAAAGGTACATAGCTTGTGGTACCTGAGTATACCAACAAAGCTATGTACCTCACGCTGTTCTTTATTGGCAGCTATCCAGAAAAGGCCATACCAGAACCTGGAAAAAGCTACCTGGCAATAAGCAGACAAAGATTAAAACTGGAAATAAATAAAGGAACCGCTGCTTTTTTGTGTCAATAGTAATAGAATAAGCATACCAGCCCATACTAAGCTTATAGCCCACCAGGGCAACTTTCCGGCAAGTTTGGAAAGAGCGCTATCCCGCATGAACCAATGGCTGCCAAGTAAGGCTACGGTAACAACCGCTACTTTTAGTATAGCAACGGTAGTAAGTACAGGGATCTGAACAGGAATTACGCCGAACATCGCCAGCAGAATACGCATAGCTGTACCAAAATCTGCCGCCCGGAAAAATACCCAGGTAATACTCACCACCATAAAGGTTATCAGCGCCAACCCAAACCGGGCAATGTTCCGGCTGATAGGAATGTCGGGAATGACGGAAGCTTTCTGTATCACCTGATTTGCTAGGGCAGGCTTAGTAAGCTGGGGATTATTTTTAAACAAACGTTCCTGTATGATTTTTTCTATGCATAAGTATAACCCATGTAAGGCGCCCCATACCACAAAAGTCCAGTTTGCCCCATGCCAGAGGCCGCCCAGCAGCATAGTAATCATCAGGTTTACGTATGTATGGACCGGACCTTTGCGGTTGCCGCCCAGCGGAATATACAGGTAGTCGCGAAGCCAGGTGGAAAGGCTGATATGCCAGCGCCGCCAGAAATCCGAGAACCCAATGGCTGCATACGGATAGCGGAAATTATCTGACATAGTAAAACCAAGCGTTAGCGCAACACCAATGGCGGCGGTAGAATATCCGGCAAAATCACAGAATATCTGGGCTGAGAAAGCAAAAACGCCCGCCCAGGCATCCAGTGGATGCAATGGAAAAGGCACTCCAAAAACGGTATCAGCCGTATCGGCTAACAACCCATCTGCTACGCCTACTTTTAAAAACAAACCTAAGGTTAGTAAGAATAATCCCCAGGTAAATTTTTGTCTGTCTGCCTGATGAGGCGTTTTAAATTGTGGCATCAACTCCTGCGGGCGCACAATAGGACCGGCAACCAGTTGTGGAAAGAAGGTAACAAACAAACTAAAGTCCAGCAACGATTTCTCCGGACGTATGTGGCGGCGGTATACATCCAGGGTATAGGAAAGGGTCTGGAAAGTATAGAAGGAAATGCCGACAGGTAGAATAATATCCATTTTTGCCGGATGATAATTTATGCCCAGTACGGACATCAGTCCGGTGAAATTATCCAGCAGAAAACTTCCATATTTAAAGAAACCCAGCATACCCAGGTTTACGGCCAGGCTTACCCAAAGCAGCGCCTTCCGCTTACCGGGATTTTCCTGCTTGCCCAATAATAGCGCCATAGAATAGTCTACCAGGGTAGAAAGCCATAGCAGGATAACAAAAGGAGGATTCCAGGCAGCATAAAAGAGGTAGCTAGCCAGCAACAAGTTAATTTTCTTTGTTTTCCAGGAGAAAGGCAGGTAGTGCAG
Organism: Rhodocytophaga aerolata; assembly: GCF_030503435.1. Lineage (GTDB taxonomy): Bacteria > Bacteroidota > Bacteroidia > Cytophagales > 172606-1 > Rhodocytophaga > Rhodocytophaga aerolata. Next base: position 43,163 of record NZ_JAUKPO010000019.1, on the reverse strand, counting down.
CAGCAGTACCATGCCAAAAAACAGAATGAAGGTATATGAATTAAAGACCATGATTATCGGGATGTTGAAGTAGGGATAGAAGAAGTAGCAGAAACAGGAATTGCGTGGGCTGATTGAACCTGCCATCCGGTTTGTTGCTGCATAAGAGGAATAAATTCACGGGTAAATGCTTTCGCCTGTGCCGGAGCCAGATGCGACCATTCAATGCAAGGAATGCCAGCTAGCTGTGGATAATCGGCAAAATGGATACCTTTGGCACCTGTATGGGCCAGCAACCGGTTCCAGAATTTTTCTCTGGGAAAAACTTTCTGCTCAAATGCCCACAAGTCGCCATCGGAGGGCATGCGGACAAACAATACATTTCCCCCTCTGGCTTGTATCTTGTGCACGGCTGCTTTTACCTGATCGAGAATAGCCACAAAATCTTGTTCACTCATAGCCATCTTGGGAGCTTTGGTAAATAAATTCCACCAGATCTGCTTTTGCTCTTCCTGCATCTGCGGACTAGCCACAAAGTCTTCGGTAATGAAGGTTTGCCGGTTAAAATCGTTCACGGTAAACTTTATTGGGAAAGGGGGAATCACAAATACACCGGGCCGGTTGGTAATAGCTGCACGGTCGAGCAGGAAGCGCAGGGCAAAGCGTTCTTCATCCAGGAAAAGGAAGGCCGACTCTGCCAGTTGGTTAATATGAAAACTGGCTTTCTGGGCCAGAGACCAGTTGGGATAATAGGCAAGGCTGCTGCGGGCTTGTTTATCAAACGGCCCACCGGCAGGAGAAAAAAACAAAGGTTCGGTAACACCTACTAACACTGTTCCCCGGAAACTGGCATCATTAGCCAGATCATCCAATACCAGACGGGGAGAAGTACCCACCTGGGCAAGCTGTACAGGCGCTTTTCCAGTGATTTGTTCCCAGGTAGACAGATCCATTCCGAACTTAATTCTGGAAGAACCAATAAGTACCGGGGCTGAAGGAGAAGAGTCGTAAATCTGTTTCCGGTGATAGGCCCACAGGGGCTCATCGTCGTTGTAGGAAAGCTCAAACTTCTGGCTCCGCCAGTAGCTTTCCCAGCCGATTACAAAAGCCAGTGTGAGCAACAGGGCTACGCCGCCAGCTTTACTTAAAGCAAATGATTTCATAAATTGATTAGGTGGTTTGTAAAAAATAAATGCTACTTGTAAATACTTTAAAGAGAGGATCTTAACTGTGATTTATCGGCTAGGTATCGTTAATGGCGAAGTGATACCAAAGTAAACTATTCCTCAAAAAAAAATTTATGTAGTAACATATAAATTAAGTTTCGATTCTGTTTCCAGGTTGTCGGGTTGCTTTGCTAAAGCTGTGTCTTATAAGCAGTACCGGTGATAGAGGTGTAGTGAAAAGTATATGGAAGGAATCAGGAATAGGTTCATTTAAATGGATGGTGGAAAAGAAACCATCAGAAAATGAGGCAAGCCTTTAACAGGTAAGTTTGGTCAACAATACATCCACATAAGGTTGACTGGAAAAGCCGTATTGCATTTTTTTCATCACTTGTATTCTACTTCACCACTAGCCACCACGTGCGGAAAAAAGTTTGTTACCTAGACGACGAAACCACATCTGTACATGAAGAAATTTATAGTAAATTCACCAGATGCAACATCGTCTACCCGCTTATATCACCTATTTGTTAGCTTTGGTTTGTATGGTGGTATCCCTTTTTGTTTCAGACGCCTATAGCCAGAAGCCGGCTGGCACTATAGATAGTCTTCAGACGCTGCTTAAGCAATTGCCACAGGACACCAGCCGGGTAAAAACCTTAGTTGAACTTGCCTGGCAATTTCACGGCAACCAGGATACCAGCCGGGCACGTGCAACAGTTGAGCAGGCACTAACCCTTGCTCAAGCTCTTGGCTATGAAAAGGGATTAGCCTTGGGAGAAATGTTTAGGGGATATTATCACAACAAAGCTAACCGGTACAACCAGGCAGTTATACACTATCAGGCTGCAAAAAAGCATTTTCAGCGTAATGGAAACCAGAAAGGGCTTGCCAATGCCACCAGTAAAACAGGAATTAGTCTGTTGAATAATTCTTCGTATGCACTGGCGTTAGAACAATTTAATCAGAGTATATCGCTGTACCGGGTTTTACAGGATAGTATTCAGCTGGCCAATAACTTGCTCAATGCTGGGATAGCCTATCAAGGTATGGGCGATTATACAAAAGCCCTGAGTAGCTTTTTTGAATGTCTGAAATTAGACGAAAGCCTGGGCAACCAGCAAGGGGTCGCCTCAGATTATGATCAGATAGCCATTATCTATAAAAAGCAAAAACAATATACACAGGCGGAGGCTTTTGAGCAAAAAGCTATCCGGCTTTACAGGCAAATTGATGATGACTATGGGCTGGCTTCTTCGTTAAATAACCTGGGTATTCTCTATAAGAACATGGGGAAGTATACGGAGGCTGTAACCGTACTAGCTGAGGCCGAGAAGTTATTTATGAAGATTAGCAATAACAGAGGCCAGGTAGCAGTATTAAGCAATCTGGGTGAAATCTACCTGATGCAAAAAAAATATACCGTGGCTATGCAGCACTTTACCCGTTCCGTTGAGCTTGGTCAACAAATTCAATGGAAGGAGTCGCTATTAAGTAACTGGGAAGGGCTAACCAAGGTATACACAGCTATGAGCCGCCCAGAAGAAGCCCTGCAAATAGCATTCAAAGGCTTATCCTTAGCTGAGTCACTCAGCGCCAGAGAGTATATATTTAAGTTTCATCAACTGATTGCCCAAGCTTATAAAGCCAACAAAGAATATGAAAAAGCCCTGAGTTATCTTGAAAAGTCTGTTGCAGACAACGATAGCCTCTATACTGCCGAACAATCCAGGCAACTCCTGGAATTGCAGACCAGATATGAGACAGAAAAAAAAGAGCAGCAAATAGCCTTGCTCAGCAAAGACTCAGCCTTGCAAAAAAGCGAACTCAGCCGAAAAACCATGCTACAATATATTCTGCTGGCAGCTTTAATAGCCTTCCTCGTGTTTGCTTTTCTGATTTTCAGGATTTACCGGGCAAAAGCCAAAAGTAAACGTCTCTTATTAAGTGAGCAACTTAAGACACAACAGTTTGAAGCACAAAAACTGGCAGAATTACATGCGATCAAGTCCAGGTTCTTTTCCAATATTGCCCATGAATTCCGTACTCCCCTGACACTAATCTTAGGTCCCGTAGAAAGCCTGATGGACAGATACAGTTCTTCAAGCAGAGAAGCCGATTTGCTAAAGATGGTGAAAAACAATGCATCCAGGTTGCTGCTACTAATTAACCAGTTACTAGACCTGAGCAGAATCGAGTCGGGTATCATTGGTCTGACGATGAAACAAGAGGATGTTGTTCGGTTTTTAAAGGGGCTTACCTACTCTTTTTTATCTTTAGCCGAACAAAAGAATATTGCCCTGGTATTCTCTTCCGGAGTAGATTCCTTGCCTATGGATTTTGATGAGGATAAGCTGGAAAAAATCATGAGTAACTTACTGGCTAATGCGTTTAAATTTACGCCAGAGGGTGGGAGAGTAGAGGTTAGTGTAGCTCAGGTTTCAGGCAGCAAAGGTTCTTTCTTGCAGATAGCCGTAGCAGACAATGGAATCGGCATACCGTCAGATCAGGTCCCGTTTGTATTCGAACGTTTTTTTCAGGCATCCAATGGAAAAGTAAGGGATATTGAAGGGAGCGGTATCGGTCTTTCACTTACAAAGGAACTGGTAGAAATACATCAGGGAAGTATTGAGGTAAGTAGCCAGCCCGGCCAGGGCACTACCTTTCTTGTTCAGTTGCCTGTTACGACCAATGCCCCATTGGCTGCGCAACCTATGCCGGCAACTCAGGTATGGCTACATCCACACACACAGGAGCAGCCTTTCATGGCTGAAGCACAAAGTGCAACAGATGCCTTGATGGAAACTGGCATAGAGCCTCCGTCAGAAATTATTCTGGTGATTGAAGATAATGAAGAAGTCAGACGGTTTATTGCCCATGCCCTCTGGGGGTGTTACCAGGTAGTAGAGGCGGTGAACGGAATAGAAGGCGTACAGAAAGCAAACGAAATTATTCCTGATCTGATTATTTCTGATGTAATGATGCCGGAAATGGATGGGTATGAAACCTGCCGGCTGTTAAAATCGGAAGAAAAAACCAGTCATATCCCGGTTATTCTCCTGACAGCAAAAGCAGGGCTGGAAAGTAAGCTAGAAGGCCTGGATACCGGAGCAGATGACTACCTGTCTAAACCATTTAACACGCAGGAACTAAAAGCCCGCATTAAAAACCTGATTGCCTTACGCAAAAAGTTGCAAAGTAGATATTTAAATCAGGCTGTTTCCAGTGAGCCAGCAGCTGCGCTTCCTCCCATCGAAAATATTTTTATTACTAAATTGAAAGAAGTAGTATATGCCAATCTTTCTGATGAATCATTCAGTATAGAGCAGCTTAGCAGCGAGCTAGCCATGAGCCGGACGCAAGTACACCGGAAACTTAAAGCCCTAACTAACCAGTCGGCAAGCCAGTTCATCCGCATTATCCGGCTGCAAAAAGCTAAAGAATTATTGTTAGATGGGCAACATAATGTTTCAGAAGCTGCCTACCTGACTGGCTTTAACTCTTCCACCTATTTTTCTACCTGCTTTACCGAATACTATGGCTATCCGCCTAGTGAGCTAAAAGTAAAATAGCCTTCCTGCTAGCTTTTTTAGCAAGTCCCTAAGTTTTTATAAAATCTGTCCCATTGTTATCTGGAAGAGGCCAAAAATCTATTAAATCTTCTCTTTTTATGGCTATAACTGCCCGCTGCAACATAAGTTAATGCTTTTGCAACATAGCTTAACGTGCTTGTAGGCTAAAATGATTGACTTTGCAATGTACTTTTTCACCAAAGTCCAACCGCAAAATCTCTAAAAGTCAATCAAAGTAATAAGAAGATGAAAACAGTATTCAACATCATTTGGGCAGTAAGTCTGGTAGTATTTTTTATAGCTTGTAAAAAAGATGATCAGCAGGTAGCACCTTTAGTAAAAGAAACATTTGCAGAAATTATTAAAACTGGTGGCGCTCCAGAGCAGGTCTCAGAAAAAAAACAAGTAACCGACTCCCTGCAAACCACCGAAACCCGCAGCGATGGTACTACCTGGCGGTGTATCAGTAAGAAATACAGCGTAGAAGAAGCAACGGACGATTTCCCTTTGTTCAACCCGAATGCCTCGGTTATTTACCCTGGCAATATGCTGCAAGGCAATACCTTAAAAAATGCCTCCCCTTCCGTTATTCCACTTAAGCGGGCAGGAGGAACCATCTCTATTAATGTGTTTGATGGCTCTGAACTATCCGCTTTCACCGTGGATGAAGTAAAAAAATCCACGATTACCGATGCAGCCAATAAAATTATAGGTGCCAGCACAGGGATGGTACCGGCCAATTTTAGTTTCTCTGCCCAGCAGGTACAATCTCAGAAACAACTGGCCCTAAGCCTGGGGTTAAATGTAGAGACGCAGTTTGTTGGGGTAGCAACCAGTCTAAGTTTCCGTCAGGGGTCAGAATACAGCCGCTTCATTGTTAAGCTACAGCAATCGTTTTATACCTTAAGTTTTGATATTCCAACATCAGCCAATGATTTTTTTGCACCCGACGTTACGCCAGAAGAGTTGAGCCAGTTTGTAGGACCTGGCAATCCGGCTACTTTTATATCTGATGTTACCTATGGCAGAGTGTATTATATGCTGATAGAATCTTCCTCTAGTTCACAGGAAATAGAAACAGCCATTAATGCATCCTTCAATGGAGCCGTGAATAGTGTGGATCTGGAAGTAAGCGGTTCGTACCTGGAAAACCTAAGTGATCTACAGATAAAAGTTATGGCGCTAGGGGGTGCTTCGCAAAGTACTATATCTACCATAGGGAAAGCCGATATTGGCGAACTAGTAGAACTATTGGGCGAAAGCACTGATATTGCCTCAGGCGTACCGGTATCCTATGTGGTTCGCAGTGCCTTAACCAGAGAGGTGGTAAGCGTAAAACTGGCTACTGAATATGAAGTAAAAACTTGCCTGCCTTTATCTACCCCACTGGGCAAACCCATTTTGTTCTACGATGCTTCCGACCTGGATACACGAAATACCCAGTTTAATGAAGGAAAATTCTGTACTGATTGCCTGGCTACTGATGGGAAAACCCGGTATTTTCAGCCTACTGATGCCATTTCCCTGGACTCTGATGACTGGACAGAAAGAGGTACCGTTGTAAAAAAATGGCAAGACCTGTCGGATAATAAGTTTCATGCCAGTGCAGTGGCAGGCGATCCCATGTCCAGACCTATGTTTATTCCAGGTGCCTTCAATAATGGTCGGCCAGCTGTGGAGTTTTACAGAGGCAATACCGGACGAATAAACGAAGACATCTACCACCGCTTAACCTATTCAGGAGGTGTTTTTGCGAATACTGATTACACTGTTTTTGCCGTGGTAGCCTATCCAGAGCGGGTAAAGCTGGAAAGAAAAGAGGCCAATGGCTGGCAGACAATCGTAAATGAGCCTAACCGGTACGGCTATTTTATGATGGGTACCAATGATGAAAATTTGAAACAGCTGATGATTGGTTTTCAGAATAATCAAATCTTCAGGTTTAGTCACAAAACTGAGCAGGTATATACCGAAAATGGCACCTTTGCGCCCTCTGCTGCCTTTAGTGTAATGGCACTGCGCTTCAGCCAAACAGAAGGAATGTCTATATACCAGAATGGCGTGCTGATTGCAAAAGATCCAACCAAAACCCGGCCGCTGGTAAGTAATGAAGGAGCCATGCTTTGTGCCGGAAGCCCAACGGTTAACCCTAGTTATACCAGAGTAAGAATTGGAGAGATAGTGGCCTATGGAATGGCGGCAACGGATGCCCAGATTGCCGAGCAAACCAGAGTATTGAATGCTAAATATGGTTTGTAAGAATTGATTTAGTGAAATGATCTAGGTAAATGGTGGAAGATACGAAAGCAGCTATAATTAATATATGAGTTATAGCTGCTTTACCTTATTTTTCTGACCCCATTCAATAGTAATAAGCAAAGTAAAAAATCATTTTGCTTCTCTACATTTCTGTTGTTGCTGATAGTGTTTGGTGGTTGACTTTTGTATATTTCCTTTGAAATTAAAGATACTTCGTAAGAAAAGTATGCATACGTTCAGTCGATTATCAATTTTTACCTGGTTTGTCGGAATGCTTTTGGCTTTGCCTCTTCAATCCCTTAGCCAAAACAACGTAATTACCGGAAAGATGATTTCCTTACGCAGAGGAGCTATTCCTGAATGGAGCACGTTTCCTAAGAAGGTAGATAAAGAGCTATTGCTTTCTTTTGATGCCCAGCCAAACACTACGCCGTACACACTAAGCCTGAAGCAAGAAGATGTAAAACAAAAGTGGCGGGTATTGCTCAATGGCAAAGAACTGGCAAAATTACACCAAGACGAAAATCCCATGATCAGTTACTGGCCTGTTCCTACCAAAAGGCTTCAACAGGGAAAAAACAGCCTCCAAATTATACAGGCTGATACCCTGGTAGATGATATTCGGGTAGGAGAGATCAAATTGCATGCGATGTCGACAGAAGATTTGCTCTCTCAGGCTACTATCGATATCACCGTTACAGATCAACAAACAGGCAATTTACTGCCTTCCCGGATTACCATCACTACCACAGACGGTACCTTACAGACCGTTGGAACTGCTTCCAATTATCACCTAGCCATACGGCCGGGAATGATTTATACAGCCCATGGAAAGGCCTCTTTCGGATTACCAGCAGGAAAATATACCCTTTACGCAACACGAGGCTTTGAATATGGCGTAGATTCTATACAAGTTACCGTAAAAAAAGGCGAGGTGCTGGAAAAAAGACTTGTCATCAGTAGAGAAGTGCCTACTCCCGGATGGATAAGTGCTGATTCACATATACATACCTATACCTATTCCCGCCACGGAGATGCCAGCCTGGCAGAGCGGGCCATTACCCTGGCCGGAGAAGGCATTGAACTGCCTGTGCTCACGGATCATAACGTGCATGTAACTATCGATTCCACGGCCATAGCCCTGAATGTGCGCAAGTATTTTACGCCTGTTACCGGCAATGAAGTTACCACTGAAGTGGGCCATTTTAATATTTTCCCGACATCTCCTACGCAACCTCCTGTGAATCATCAGGTAGAAAACTGGCAAATGTTAGCCAAAAACTTATCTATCCATCAGCCAGGCAAAAAGCCAATTCCGCAGGTAATTATCCTGAATCATGCCCGCGATGTACATCACCAGTTCCGTCCTTTCGGCGAAGACCGGCATATAGCAGCGGCCGGTATGAATAAAGATGGATGGCAACTGCCTGCCAATGCCATGGAAATTATCAACTCTGGCTCCCAGCAGACAGACCAGACACAGCTGTTTCACGATTGGCTGGGGATGCTCAACCGGGGGTGTTTTCTCACGCCTATGGGAGCCAGCGATTCCCATGATGTAGGACGGTATCTGGTTGGCCAGGCCAGAACTTATATTAAATGTGAAGACAACGATCCGGGCAATATCCATGTGACTGAGGTTGTAACTAACCTGTTGGAGGGAAAGGTGATGGTTAGTTTCGGGCTAATGGCTGAAGTAAAAGCCAAACAAGTAAATACCTTTGCGCAGCAGGCGGGTGTAGGAAAAGAAGTAGAGGTGGAGGTAACTGTTTTAGGACCATCCTGGGTTCGTGCCAACAAAGTAACGTTATATGCCAACGGGTATAAGATTAAAGAGGAAATAATTGAAGACCAGGGCAAGAAAGGCATAAAATGGACAAAAACCTGGAAAATACCAGTATCCGGGCAGGACATTCAGCTGGTTGCTCTGGCGCAGGGGCCCGGGAATTATAGGCCATTCTGGCCTATTGCCAAACCCTATCAGCCTGTATCTTCTGAATGGAAACCCGGTGTAATGGGCTGCTCTGGTGCTGTATGGATAGACGGAGATGGCGATGGAAAAAGAACCAGTGCCTATCATTATGCACAGAAACTAGTGGCTGATGCCAATGGAGACATGAAAAAGTTAGTGAATCAACTTTCCAGCTATGATGCAGCAGTAGCCTTGCAAGCGGCTTCAGTGTTGCAGGCTCAAGGTATCGCATTAACCGATTCTACGCTTACGCAGGCTTTAGCAAAAGCACCGGAGACCGTACAGGCTGTGTTCAGGCAATTTGGGCAAGCCTGGCAATTATCTGAGCAGAAAAGAAAAAGGACTTACTCAGATATACCCAAAAAATAAAAATGATGTATATACAACCACTTTATGTAAACCGTAAGGTTGCTGTAGCTGAAGGTGTAGCAATTGCTGAAAGAATTACTTGATTGTGGGAATAATTTTTTTGTGCCGGATAATTTCCAGATCCAATTGATTCAGCAAGGCCTCAAATTGTGCAGGGGGAACCATCAGGGAGGTAACAATAACTCTGCTGCCGTTCCGTAATTCCAGAATAAAATATTCAAAATTGCTCCAGGGCATCATTCGAAAGGCATTTTGGGTTCTATACCATTCCACCCGGTGTACATTCGGAAGCCGGATTATGCTCTTGCCGGTAGGTAAAGAAAGCTCCATGGTATGTACCTGAGAATCATAGATCAAGGCATCGTAGGGGGTTTTCCGGCTGTATTCCCGGTAGAGGTATAAGCTAACTAAAGCACTGATGACACACAAACTACCCAGGACAATTAACCCTGTTTTGACATACAGTGGCAACTGCTCGTAAAACTGATAATAGCTGCTAATAGTTACTAATGGCACCAGCAAGAGTAAGGTGGCCGAAAACAGGTGATTGAGCTGTTTGGAAAAAGTTACCTTATATTCTTTTCTGCGGATTTTTCTTCTGCTGAACAGATTTATCAAAGGACTTAAACTCTGATAAGCAATGACCAACACAAGTAATAAGGCAAGGACTTTATTCATGGGAATTAACCAGCTCAATTTCTATCTTCTACCTTAAATACCCAGGCTTGTTCAGTAGACAGAAGCTATGGCTAAAGGTATACATTTTTCATTAAAACAAATACGTCCTGTCCGCTTACCGATCTTATTCCATTGGTTTACTTCTGGATTTATACACTACTAGCTCTTCTCAAATTCCTGTAGATAGATGTTCATTTGAAAGAGATGTATTAAATTGGCTATATAGTATTAGTATCCAGTAGGCGCTCGAAATAACCTGTCCTCACATAGTTTAACAAATAGCAGAAAGTAGAATATAGTAAAAGAATAGAGCAGAGAAATGAATAAAGAGAGCCAGAATTAATTTCCTGGCTCTAGTGATATAGGGTCTATGTTTTCCGTTTCTAGGGAACAATGACCATCTTCTTTTGACTTCTGAAATGGCCAGCTTCTAATAAATAAAGATAGGTGCCGCTTTTTAAGCCAAAGGCATCAAAGTTTAGTTCATGGCGGCCTGCCTGGCGCACTTCATTAATCAGTTGCGTTACTGGTTGACCAAGCACATTGTATACCTTCAGAGAAACTGGTGTTGTTTCCGGAAGGGTAAACCGGATCAGGGTTTGTGAACGGAATGGATTTGGAAAATTCTGTTCCAGAGCAAAATCAGTGGAAAATTCCTCTTCGGCTTGTATGGCATTTTTCGCCTTTGCAATGGCTGAGGCAGCAATAGGTTCGCAGCCACTGGAAGTTACCGAATATTGCGTGGCATCTTTTACAGCCAGTGGACCTGAGGCTTTGTCGTGAGGCACATGTACCTGGTAGGTGGTGGTACCCACATTGCCACTGGCATCGGCTACTTTGAGAACAATGGTATATACACGGCCATTGCCTCCGCCCTTGCGTTCTGCCCGAAGGTTTACTGACCGGCAATTGTTGCTAATTACGATGTCCTGTGTAGTTGCGCCATCTCCGCCGCCTTTCGCATCCTCCTGTTCATCACTGGTGGCCGCTGTAATTACTACATCATTTTGAGACAATTCTGTATCGCACTGGTCTTCTACCAAAATGGTGAGATTGGAGAGGGATAAAGTAAAATATTTGTGATTGGGAGACCACAGCGTGGTAGGTGCAGACAAAACCGTAACTACTGGTGGAGTAGTATCTACTACTTTCACGGTACGCACTACTTCTACGGCAGCATTGCCGCTATCGTCTGTTGCATTATAAGTAACCAGGTAGGTGCCTGGTGTATGCGTATCAACTGTACCCGAAATACTAACGGGCACGCTGGCATCACAAATATCTGTTGCCGTAGCCCCTAATTCGGTATAGGTATCAATGCCACATTCAAGCACAATCTCACTTGCTCCGTTCAGGGTAATAACAGGTGGTGTAGTATCTTCTATGGTAATGGTAACTTCGTCGCTATCAGTGAGCAAATTTCCATCATTTACTTCTAAGCGGATTACATGGACACCTGGTGAGAGCGAAACATTGGCAGTTGCAGTTGCCGTTGGCCCGGCAATAATAGTGGCTCCTTCATACCATGAATAGGTTAGCGGGTCTCCGTTGGGGTCGCTGGAGCCAGAACCATCCAGGGTAACCGCCGTTCCGCTATGTCCGGCACATTCAATGGTCTGATCCGGGCCTGCATTGGCAACCGGAGGTAATCCAATAGGAATTTGATCAGTAAATATATCCAGATCAGATAAATCCAGGCTATTATCTGCCCATACAGGAAAAGCTACGCCATTTAAGCTGGCAACGCCGATGTATTCCAGAAAATTATTGCTTGTCCGGCTAGCATTATCCGTTGACTGATCGGATGGATTATCTGAAACCAGGGTGTTAGTAAAACTGGCTCCGCCATTGTTGCTCACGCCCAGAAAAAGTTCTACCTGCTGATTGTCTGTATCATTCCGGGCATCGTACCAAACCACCACCACCTGGCCGGTTATCTGATCTACATCCAGCCAAGGTAAAAACTGACTATTGCTTCCTCCATCCGTATTCACCGTTACCGGCGCCGACCAGTTAACTCCCTGGTTATCCGAACTTCGCACAATAATATCGGTATCATTAGCACCTCCTCCGCCTACTACTGTATACGCTACATAGATCCGTCCATTGTTTGGCCCACCAGAACGGTCAACAGCAATAGAGGGAACAGCCAAAACCCCTCTGTCTGGTTGGGCTGGAATCATGTAACGGGTTGGATTTCTGGTTACCGCAGTGGTTCCTACCAGCCGGCTGGCGCTGAAGGTGCCTCCGTCATCTAAGGACACGGCCATCCGTATATCGCTGCTGGTGGGCCGGTTTGTCTGGTCATCCCATACTACATACACTTCTCCATTCGGGCCAACGGCCGGCATGCCAAACGTATTCAGGTCGCCAGTAGTAGTTACCAGTACATCGGTTGGGAAAGTAGCCCCCTGGTCGTAGGAAGATGCCAGCCGGGTAACAACATTGCTTCCGGCATTGATCCGGTAGGCCAGATATACATTAAACTGGTTAGGCGTATTGCTATCTGGCCCGGTGCCAATGATCCATTTATCCAGAGACGGTTCGGTATCGACAATGGTAAACTGATCATAGCTTGCGCCCCCATTGGTACTACGGGCCACCACCAGATCACGGTTTGAACCATTGTCTATTCCATACGCTACATACACATTGCCGTCTCCGGCAAATGCAACCGTAGGATCAAACCGGAAGGTTGCCGGATTTCCATCTTGCGCCTGGCCCAAAGCAACGCGGGTCCAGGTTTGTCCGCCATCCGTAGTGAAAAAGGTATTCATTACTGAGAAGTCGGCCGCATGGGCACAGATAACCTGGTTGTTGCGGTTGGTGGGATTAACAGAAATACTTACTTCAGATTCGTTGCCATTTAAATTACTAACATTAACATTTGGAATTTCTCCTGGCAATGCTTCTGCAGAAAGCCTGCGTGCCGAACCTGGAACATTTTGCCGTTGCTGCGAATACTGCACCGCCGGGCGGGAAGCCTGTTGCCGGCTAGGTACATCATCTGGCAGTTGGCCATAGGTTTGTAGGGGAAGTAAGACCACCCATAGCAGCCTTACAAGTAAATGGGGTAATGAATAGTGCATAATAAACCTCCTTATGAATGATGGTGAGTGATCCGGATTCATGGGTTGCAGGTGTACATCTACGTTAAAAGTGCTTGACTATTCAAAGGCTCATATCCGACAAGTTTATTGCACGGCGAATATTTCAGAAAAAACTTGTTGTGTATCGGCAGGCATAAAATGGTCTCCAACCGTGAATACTAGTTTGGCCCGGTAGTTACCGGTAGGCATGTTGCCTAACGCGTGTGGGCCAGGAGCTAATTCAACGGTAGTTCTTGAATCTGCCTTTATTGTAACTTCTAAACTAGGTGAGTTAGATGTGCAATTACTAACCGGCTGCCAGTCGGTTTCTGTTTGCTTCTCCAGAACTATGGTACTGCAATAGGTTCGTTGGTTGAGCGTGGCAATGGGTTTGTTTAAACTATTCGTAACAGTAAATACTAGTTTCTCACTGGCCATATAGCTTCTTTGATGGCTTTGTATGCGTACAAGTGCAACTGATCCGGACATAGCGTCAGACGGCCGGGTATATACCTGGCAACTGCTGTATAAAAATGAACTTACCAAAAAAAGCAGGGTATACATGCACCTCAAAAATTAAAAAGGTAGAGGGTTAGCTACCATGGCATCTACATCTGGCAGACGCATACATAACAACTCAAACAAGGCTCTATTGGAGCAACGGACTAAAGAAAAGGAATATGCAGCATTTCCAGGTTGAACAAGTTAAACCCATAGAAAAGGGCTAAATTTTCCAAGGCTGCTAATTACGTACAATCTGAATTTATTAAAAATAGCAGGTAGGTTCTTTGAAGATTCTAAGAAGTACCTATGTAGTAGCTGTCCTAAAATGGAATTGAATAGGGACACAAGTAAGATAAAAAAGTGATAAAAAACAAATAAATTATTATATACTACTAAAAAGGTGTCACGTGCTTGATTAGTTCAGAAGTTGAAATTACAGCCGAGGTTAGTACATCACCCGCTGCCTCAATGGCAAAACCTTTCTTTGGATAGGCCGGCGTAAACAAGCAGGTAGGGGAGGAGGAATAGCCAACCTGATGTTCGATCAGATTTTACCCGTTCAGCAAAATGTGCAATAAGCAGTCACAGCCGAAAGTGAAAATATATTTACTAGTAATGTAGGTACAGTGAATGTTTTCATAATCAGGGCTCTACGGAATATAATCTGGAAAACAGAAGGATACCTATGTAAACTGCTGGCAAGCAATTGCTTTGGCTTGCTGGGCTATCCCTATTTTTTTACAATAAAATCAGCTTTTCCTTATAACATGCACCCATAAGCCGTCGTTCAAGAGACATAGTTACCTGTTGTGTCTTTAACATGGAAAATACAGACGGAAACGGAAAAGGACTCTCGTACTTGCCATTGATTATGCTGGCCCTGGCGGTCTATGTAATTATCAAGCTAGTTTATCCGGATAACCGGGTTACTAAAGTTTATTTGATCAATCCTCCGGCTGAGGGAGTTCCTGCGAAGAATAGCTCCCTGGCGGTAGCGGCTACAAGCAAATCTCCGGAGCCTGTTCAATGGACAGCTATGCGTTCTTCGGCTAGCCCGAAAGTGATAAAAACCTTGCCAGCCAATAACCCTCCTTCGAGTGAAAAGGCTCAGCTGTCATTTTCACCTCCCCCTATTTCTACAGAGACACAGGTTGAGCAACTACTGGCACAAGGGGAAACGGTACCGGAAATTGCCAAACAAACTGGCCTGAAAGTAAAAGAAGTGAGAAAAATAAAACGCCGGAAAAAAGTAGATGAAAAGTTGCCCGATAGCCAGCAGCAAGCATCTTCCCTAACCAGGCTAAAACAAAAACTCTTTTTCTGGCAATAAATGCCATTTCAAAAAATAAGTCCCACCAAGGCCGTAACCCATCAGCGAAATAGCTAGTTTTATATCTATGAATGAGCAAGGGCCAAAACAACCCCGCCGGGTTCGCTACAAAGGCACCCATCCAAAGGCCTATGGGGAAAAATACAAAGAGCTTAAACCAGAGCAATACGCAGAAGAAGTAGAAAAAATTAAGCAACAAGGGCGTACCCCGGCAGGAATGCACCGTTCCATTTGTGTAGAGGAGATCATGGACGTATTGCAAATTGTTCCTGGCCAACAGGGCCTGGATGCTACACTGGGATATGGAGGCCATAGCCAGGAAATGCTGAAACGATTGCTGCCAGGTGGACACCTGTATGCCATAGACGTTGACCCTATTGAATTGCCCCGCACGCGTGAGCGCTTGGCAGCTTTGGGTTATGGGCCAGAGGTGCTTACCCTACAGAAAATGAATTTTTCGGAGATAGATCAGCTGGCTGCCCAGGCAGGTACTTTTGATTGTGTAGTTGCCGATTTGGGAGTTTCTTCTATGCAAATAGATAATCCGGAACGGGGGTTTACCTTTAAAGCCGAAGGCCCACTGGATTTGAGGCTGAATCCCAAAAGCGGCAAATCAGCGGCCGATCTGCTGAAAACTCTTTCTCAAGCCAGGCTACAGGAGATACTTCTGGAAAATTCGGATGAACCCTACCATGAACCCATTGCCAAAACCATCCGGACTGCCATAGACAAAGGCCACAAACTAGCAACTACTACCGCCCTGGCAGATACCATTAAAGAAGCCCTTGCCTTTCTTCCGGGTAACCAACAGAAAGAAGAAGTAAAAAAAGCCTGTCAGCGATGTTTTCAGGCACTGCGGATAGAAGTAAATAATGAATTTGGCGTGTTAGAAAAGTTTCTGGAAAAACTTCCGTTAGTACTTAGCCCTGGTGGGCGGGTAGCCATTCTAACGTTCCATTCCGGAGAAGACCGCCGGGTAAAAAAATCTTTTCAACATTACCTGCATCTGGGAATGTACAAAGAGATTGCTCCAAGCCCCATCCGCCCGTCGGCAGAAGAATGTAACCAGAATCCGCGGGCCCGGTCGGCGAAACTACGCTGGGCAATAAAAGCGGATTGATTCACCAATACAACTACTTTCGTAAAAGTAAGTATATACAAAGAATGAGGGGTTGTTGCCCTTGGAAAAAGAAATCTTCACAGACTGTATTTGATAGAGTATGGATTATACCGAACTTGAACAAAAAGTAATTGCCTTCCGGAATGAACGCAACTGGGAACAGTTTCATCAGATAAAAGATTTGCTGCTGGGCCTGAACATAGAAGTTGCAGAGTTACAAGCCTTGTATCTGTGGAAGTCAGCTGATGAGCAAAAGGAAATCCCAGTTGAAAAGATCAGCGATGAGTTAGCCGACATAGCCATATTCCTGATCTATATTAGCCGGCATCACCGTATTGATCTGCTGGAAGCTATTTCAAAAAAAATAGACAAAAATGCGGCTAAATATCCGGTAGAGAAAAGCAAAAATTCTAACAAAAAATATACAGAGCTATAATTCACACATTCCTGCAAAAGGAATAGGCTTTCTTCGCACAACCCGTTTTCAGGCAGCCATCCGCCAGGCGGAAAACAGGTTGTATAAATAAGATTCCGGCTACAATCCTACCCTGTAAATCCTCTTTTCCCGCTTGAGAATAGTGGATTTTTATAGCTATTTTATGTAAAAAAAGAAATACTCTAAGTGTTGATAAAGGAATAAAGAAGTGCTACCTTGATAGCTGTAAAGCGCATAAACAGCCTGCAAAAACCTGCTTCCTGAACACTATAATTTTTATTAGTTCACAGTACCACTGAAATAGGATGCAGGGAATATACCAGCTTTCGGGCGGTGCTGTAGTTCTGGCACATGTGCTGCTTTTTCCTATGCACGTATGGTTATTGCCACAGTCGAGTAAGTACGTTTCTTTCTACCATAGCCTCTTCTCCACTTAAACCACCCCTTCCATTCCTATGAAAACACAGGCAGATTCTTTTCCATCAGCAGATTGCTTACATACCTACTATCGCCCGGCCAGGCTTATTTTACAACAACTCACCAACGGAACAAAACCTGTAGGCCCCCGTCATAGGACTTTGTTTTTGCGAGTAATTAGCTGGTTATGCGTCCTTTTTATCTTTACACAGTGCCAGACAGTACCTGATCTGGAAACGGCTTCCTCCACAAGCAATAGCACGGCCAATGCCCGCATGGCCGCCAGTGTACAAACGGTAACCACTATGGATGGAGCTGTTATGCAGGTTAATTGCCAGCAAGAGGTATTGCCATCCGGAGAGATCATTCAGATTTGTATGCCGGCCCTCTGGAACGGTGAGTTGATCTTATATGCACATGGCTATGTAACGGAGTTTGAACCCTTACGGCTCCCGGTAGAAGCAGCGGCCTATGTGCCCCTCTATACCAGCCTTGGCTTTGCTTTTGCCACCACCAGTTTCCAGCAAAATGGATTAGCTATTCAAAGTGGTATCCAGGATATGCTCAATCTGCGGTCTTTGTTTATCAAACGGCATGGCCAGCCTAAAGAAGTGTACCTGACAGGAGCTTCTCAGGGAGGTATTATTACTACCTTAGCTTTAGAAAAGTATCCGCAATTATTTAGTGGAGGACTTTCTCTGTGTGGTCCTTGTGGCTATTTTCAGGGACAAATTAATTATTATGGGAACTTCCGGGTGTTGTTTGATTATTTTTTTCCAGGTGTACTTCCCGGAAATGCTATTAACTTTCCCGATGAACTGATTATCAACTGGCAGCAAGTGTACGTGCCTAAGGTGATAGCAGCCATCAGCCAGAACCCTGCCGCTGCCCTGAAGTTGCTCCGCACAGCCCAGGCCCCCTATGACCCGGCTCTTCCAAGCACTATTGGGCAGACCGTGATTGGAGTATTGGCCTATGATGTATTGAATTTCCGGAATGCGGTTCGGGTGCTGGGCGGACAACCCTTTGATAACCGGAAACAAGTGTATTTTGGTACTGGGAATATTCGGGAAGATGTTCAGCTAAATTTACGGGTGCAGCGGTTTTCGGCAGATAGAACGGCCTTACTTACCATTAAAAACTACTATGAAACCAGTGGTAACCTTATTAAACCTTTGGTAACTGGCCATACCACCAAAGATCCCATCCAATTATACTGGCACTTGCCTTTATATCAGGCGAAGACTATACTCAGAGGTAAAAGTGCCTATTTTACCCCCATCACTGTCCAACGGTATGGGCATTGCACTTTTACGGAGGCAGAACTCGTAGCGGGTTTCAGCCTGCTCGTGCAAAAAGTTAAAGGTCAGCAACTAGCAGCAGCCAAAATGAGTGATGCCGAAGGAAAAATTGTCCGGTCTGTTACAATTGAACAAAGATAATTTACGCAACCAAAGTAATTGGCCCCGGTATGATCGCTGTAAACGCCTTCGTACCGGGGTACTCTTTTATAATTGACCATCTAGTGCTGCTACCATTTTATTTTGATTCTCTAACTATATACCCATCCATTCTTAGTTATCTGACAAACAGATAGAAAATAAACTTTATTCGTATCGCTTTTAGTTCAGCAAAACGCTTTCATACGTGTAAATACATAACAAAAAAATAATTGTCGGAGAGTAAACGTGCATACATAAAATATGTATCTTGGCTTCAGTGGCAATTACCTCCTGCTACTCCCTTGCTATGTTTCTTGCTCAAGCACTAAGCAGGTACATGAACAGTGGCCATTTCCTTTGATAAAGCCTGAATATACACCAATAGTAAGGACTTATACAAAGGCACAACTGATGACAGCTACATAACAAAACTGGTAACTATGCTTGGTTATTCGGCCGTGCCTTGTCTTTTTGCCGGGCAATATGGCCAATAACCCTGACCTTAGTGTTGCCTGGTATTCCTCTTTTACAGCTAGTAGCTCGTAACAGCTGACATGCTTCTCAGGTCAACCCCATATGAAATACCTGTTTTTGAATCGATTTCTAAACCCATGAACCATTTAACCTATGAGAAAATCTACTCTTTTTCGCTGGCTCAACCTGGGCTGGCTTGCCTCCATCCTCTTGGTAATTCCTTTTGCTGCAACTGCCCAACTTCAACCTGGGACAAAGCTGATACTGCCGGAATCCATGAAAAAAACGAGCAAAGTTACCGCCGATTTAAGCAAAGTAGCTCAGGAATTTACAGAATACCAATCCAGGCCCAATGCCCGCACCGAGCCATTTGTTCCCTCTAATTCCTACATTCAACTGCGGCAGGGCAGGTATGTGGTCATAGATGCCATTGCCCAGCAGGACGTGCAGGCTTTGCAGAAAGATTTACAGGCATTGGGTGCTATCGGAATCACTACGTTTGGCCGGTGGGTGTCTGCCCAGTTACCGCTGGAACAAATAAGCAACCTGTTTGCCGTGCCCAGCATGCGTTTTGTGCGGCCAGCCTATAAACCACGCTCCAAAGTAGGCTTTGTCGAAAGCCAGGGTGACAAAGCCCAGCGTTCGGACCTTGCCCGCCAACAGTTTAAGGTGGATGGCAAAGGGGTGAAAGTAGGGGTGCTCTCGGATAGTTATAATAACCTCACTGGCGAACGGCTCAGCATACGCACCGGTGACCTGCCAGGCCCTGAGAACCCCAATGGGTATACTGAGCCAGTAGAAGTACTATCTGAGCTTTCCGGGGGAGGAACCGACGAAGGGCGGGCAATTATGGAAATTATCCACGATGTAGCGCCTGGTGCGCAACTTTCCTTCCACACCGCATCCAACGGAATAGCAGACTACGCCCAGGGCATTCTTCGCTTGCAGAAAGCAGGCTGCCAGGTAATTATGGATGATATAGGGTATTTAGGCGAACCGTACTATCAGGATGGCATAGTTAGCCAGGCCATTGACCAGGTGGTACAAAAGGGCTCTGTGTATTTTTCGGCGGCTGGCAATTATAACCGGTCTTCGTATGAAAAAGCTTTTCAGCCTAGTGGTATAAATTTAGTAGAAGGCGAAGCGCATGATTTTGGTGACGGAAATCCTTTTCTGCCTATTACTATCCCAAGCGGAGCCGAAGTCATATTTATTTTGCAGTGGGCAGATCCTTTTTTCTCCATCAGTGGTGGGAAAGGGGCACAAACAGACCTTGATCTGTACCTGGTAAACCTATCGCAACGCCGAATTGTGGCTGCTTCCCAGTTCGATAACCTTGGAAACGACCCTCTTGAAGGCATCATTTTTACAAACACCGGCCCTACCGCAACGTTTGCTCTTTCTATTGAAAAAATAGCCGGACCCAATCCGGAATTGGTGAAGATGATTAGCTATGATATTGTATTTCCGGCAGGCAGGGAAGATTTCACCTACAGCAGCACCATTTCCGACCATGCGAATGCCAGGGGGGCCATTGCAGTAGGAGCTGCCCGCTATACCCAAACACCAGCTTTCGGAGTAGCTGCACCGGTAATTGAACCTTTTTCCTCTGCTGGCGGCACACCCATACTCTATGATTCTCTGGGCAACCGCATTAAACCCATTATCCGCCAGAAGCCGGAAATTACTGCGCCGGATGGGGCAAATACCACGTTTTTTATTCCAGGCCTAGATCTGGAGGAGGATGGCTTTGCCAATTTCTTTGGAACCTCTGCTTCAGCTCCACATGCTGCCGGAGTGGCCGCACTCTTGCTGGAGGCCGCCGGGCTCAGGTATTCCCCTGCCCAGGTACGGGATATTTTGCAACAAACGGCCCTGGACATGAATGATCCATTTACGCCAGGCTTCGATTCGGGCTTTGATTTTGGTACAGGTTACGGGCTTGTACAGGCAGACAAAGCCCTTGAAAAAGCCATTCAGACAACCTCGGTACAACGCTTGGTACTGGTGAATGCCGATAATGGGCAAGAGATCCGGACATTACTGGATGGTGATTTATTGAATCTGGCTGCTCTGCCTACCAGAAACCTGAACATTGTAGCCATTACTGCCCCTGAAAAAGTAGGTAGCGTACTATTTTCTTTTAATGGCCGAAGTGTCACAGAAAACCAGCTGCCCTATGCCCTTGGCGGTGACTTTGTTACTACTCCTTACCGCTACAAGCCCCTAACCCCTGAACTCACCCCCGGCACCTATTCTCTTACGGCTACACCCTATACCGGGGCAAACCAATCTGGTACGGAAGGATTGTCATTATCGGTACAGTTCAGGGTAGTAGAAGGAACCGTAGAGAGCTTTACCCTGGTGGATGCAGTTACCCATCAGGATTTAGGTGAACTTACTGACTTACTGCTGATTGACCTGGCCTGGCTACCCAGTGAGCAGGTAAATATTCGGGCAAATACCAATCCTGAACGGGTAGGTAGTGTGGTGTTTGAATATAGTGTATGGTCATATATACCTCCCTATGAAACCAGTACTATCCGTGTGGTAGAAAATAGGCCTCCATATGCGTTAGGCGGAGATTTTGTTTCAGACCCGGTGCGGTACCGTCCCCTGGCCGATTCACTCTTGGGACCAGGCGACTATGTACTCAAAGCGACTACGTATGCCGGCAGTGGCGGCGGCGGACAAGCAGGAGGCACTAAATTAATCCGCTTTTCAATAATTAATTCTGCTGCGCAAGCACAGCCTGTAGCACTGGCCGGAAATACGCAAGATGTAACCAGAGGTAATGGGCAAGCAGTTGGTGTACAAGTACCAGGGTTATCTACTACGCCTGCCATGGGAGTATACCCAAATCCTAGCAGGGGCACCTTTACTCTCAGGCATCCGGTGCGGGCAACGGTTACGGTACTGGATGTAAAAGGGCAGGTGGTGTATACCGGAGAAACAGATGGCTTGGGTAATACACAAGTAGATATCTCTGGCCGGCCGGCAGGTTTATATGTAATCCGGGTGAACGATGGGGTTTCGGCCCGTACCATTCGAGTTATGAAACAGTAATGTATCATTCCTGACGCTTGCCTGTTGAGCATCTTTATTAGTTAACTAACGGGCAAATTGATTCTATAATGCCTGGCTATCCCCTGAAACAGGGAGCAATAGCCAGGCGTTTTGTTGTAACTGCGGTAGCCAATGAAGGTTTGCAGAAATAGCTAATGGTAGCTTTGTGTGATAGATAAGGTAAATTTTCTGTGCAAAAGCACTCATTTTCCAGAATGTTTCCAGAATTGATTTCGTATTTTGCAAACTAACCCTGGGTATATGAAAATTCTGCTTGTTGAAGACGAACCGGAGATGGCTCAGAGCATCAGCCACTCCTTAACACAGGAAAAGTATGTAGTAGAAAATGCCTATACGCTACAGGCCGCCTTAGAAAAAATACATATTTATGAGTATGATTGTATTCTGCTGGATATTTCCCTGCCCGGTGGAAGCGGACTTACCCTGCTGAAAGAATTACAGAAAATAAACAAAACAGAAGGTGTCATTATTATCTCTGCCAAAAATTCACTGGACGACAAAATTGAAGGATTGAACCTGGGGGCCGATGATTATCTACCCAAGCCTTTTCATCTGGCAGAGTTACATGCCCGGCTGAAATCGGTTCTGCGAAGAAAAAAATTTGAAGGAACTAACCTTCTTACCCTGGCTAATACCACTATTGACCTGCAAAACCGGATGGTATTTATTGATGAAAAAGAGATAGTTCTTAACCGCAAAGAGTATGATATTTTGCTCTACTTTGTGTCAAATAAGAACCGGCTTGTGAGTAAAACCTCTCTGGCCGAACATATCTGGGGAGACCGGATTGATGAAGCCGATAGCTTTGAATTTATTTATTCTCAGATAAAAAACCTCAGAAAAAAACTGCAGGATAACGGAGCCCGGATTTCACTGGTGGCTGTGTATGGGTTAGGCTATAAACTTGTTACCGAGTGAAGCTTTCCAGTTACACCACTACCTATTTTTCCCTTGCCCTGCTAGGCATTATCAGCATATGGTCTGTGCTTTTTTATCTGGCTATTATTGATGAGGTATACGACAGCATAGATGATGGCCTGGAGAATTCCAAAATTCTTATCCTCCGGCGGGCTTCCCAGGATGCAGCTGTTTTACAGAAAACAGAGTTTGGAGAAAGCAACTACCGGATTCAGCCGGTTTCCAAACAGGCAGCCCTAGCAGCAACAGACCAGTACCAGGATACTTTGCTGTTTATGGTGAACGAAAACGATTATGAGCCTGTGCGTATGCTAAAGACCTTTTTCCACCAGCAAGACCACTATTACCAGCTCACCATTATTACCTCTTTTGTGGAAAGTGACGACTTAATTGAAGATCTTTTCTATTACCTGTTTTGGTTGTATGCGGTAATGGTGGTGTGTGTCGTTTTTATTAACCAATCGCTGCTGCAACGCATCTGGCGGCCTTTCTACAAGCTATTAGATACCCTGAAAGAGTACCGGCTAGACAAGCCTGTTCCGCTAGCCTTTCAGGCATCCAAAATTGATGAGTTCAACGATTTACAAGAATCTGTTAGCAAGTTGCTGCAAAACAATCTGCAGGTTTACCAAAGCCAGAAACAATTTATTGAAAATGCTTCGCACGAATTGCAGACCCCAGTAGCTATCAGCCTGAATAAGCTGGAACTGCTGGCAGAAAAATCGGAACTCACCGAAGAGCAGGCCATGCTGATGGAGTCTGTTATTGGAAACCTGGAAAAACTTACCAGGCTGAATAAGTCTTTGTTGTTGCTGTCTAAAATTGAAAACAAACAATTTACCCAGGAACAAGATATACAGGTAAATGCTGTCGTAACTAAACTTCTGGCTGAGTTTGCCGAGCAGGCGCAGTTTAAAGAGGTAACGCTCCACCTGGAAACCAAAGGCGAACTTCATCAGCGCATGAATAAAGACTTGTTAGAGATGATGCTGAGTAATTTGCTGAAAAATGCCATTATTCATAATGTAAAAAACGGTTTTGTTACCGTAGTTATTCACCCAAATCAGATAGCTATCCATAATTCCGGCCCTGCCCAAGCCCTGGACCCTGACAAAGTATTTAAACGGTTTTATAAAGCCTCTGCCAGCAGTCAGTCTACCGGCCTGGGCCTCTCTATTGTAAAAGCCATTGCAGATCTGTATGGGCTAAAGCTGAGCTACCAATACGAGCAGCATCACCGAATTAGTATCGATTTCTAAGGGTTTCCAGTTTGTTTTCAGATTGTGAGTCTATGTTTGACAGGTACGTAATAAACATAGACCATGAAACATAAAATTCAGTATCTGGTGGCTTCTGTCCTGGGAATTGTTCTAACAACAGGAGCCCAGGCTCAGGTAACTTCACCGGGGCAAGGTGGAAAAGCCGTTGTCTGGACGGCCCTGGAAGTTCAACAACAACTAAACAAACGTTGGACAAGCTATACAACCATCGGTATTGGAAGGCATAGCCACCTAACCGATTATGCAGTAATAGAACAACAAGGCACATTTACACTCCGGCAGGGTATGGCCTACAAACTCTCCCGCCATTTTACTTTCTCCTTGACGGCAATGTATGGAAACCGTGCCTACTATGAAGAGAGCCTACCACCATATCAGCAGGAAATCCGGTTGTATCCTAAGCTGAGCCATTCCTTCAAAAGGGGCAACTTTTCCTTCTCACAGGCACTCCGGCTTGATATCCGCCGTTTTTATCAGCCAGACTGGTCTTCCTGGAAAGATCCCCTGGAACTCCGGCCACGTTACCAGGGTAAAGCTACCCTACCTTTATCCGGCAACAAGACGAATTCGTTGATAGTGCTAACCGAAGTGATGGGCTCCGCTAAAGGCGCAGGTAAACAAGCAGGCTTTACACTATGGCCAGATATGAAGCCTTTTCATTTTACAGAAAACCGCACTTCCCTATATTTCCGCCACCATCTTTCCAGGCTGAACTGGGACCTGGATCTGGGCCTGATGCATCAGTACTGGCGCTTGCATGAACATACGTTTATCAGTACGATGCATGTTGCCGTGGATCTGATTATAAAAAATCCTTTTTCTGTACACTAAAGAGGTTTATTCCCAAATGTTTCCAGTATTCACCTTTACTTTTGTTTAAAAATTAATTCATTCACTAACTATCTAATGCTATGAAATCAATTGTTGCCCTAACCGTTATGTTTAATACGATTTTTGGAAGCTATGGACAGGATATTCCCGAAAGTCAGGTGCCTTCTGTTGTCAAAAATACCTTTCTTACTTCCTTTACGGCTACTACCGATGTGGAATGGGAAAAAGAGAAAGACCTGTATGTCGTAGAATTTGAAATAAACACCGTCGATCATAAAGCGTATATTGATGCCAATGGCAAATTACTTAAAGTGAAAGCAGATATGCCGGTTGATCAATTACCACAGGCTGTAAAAGCAGCTATTGAGAAAGACTATCCGGGATATACCACCGATGAAGCAGAAAGTATCAAACAATCTGGCGTTACTACTTACCGGGTGGAAGTGGAAAAAGGGTTAGTTGAATACAAGGTTATTTATTCGGCTGAAGGAAAACTATTGGAAAAGAACGCTGGAATAAACTAATTAACAGCCCAGTGGTTTAGTAAAACATTCACCTTTCCGGGATTGTGTCAGGTTGCTGAGCCCGGATTGGCGTTTTATCAGGCATACTCATTTACAGAATAAACAAAGTTGCGCATGTATACATGGATAAAAGGCATTGCTATGGTGTTAGTAGCGGTTGCATCCCTTTCTTTTCTCTGGCAAAATACCGGACAAACTTTTTTCAATAGAGCTGAAAGTAAGTCGCCTTATGACTATAGTGAGGATGGAAAAACGAAAAAAAAGAATTCACACGTAGTTACTGCTACGGATGTACGCATAGAAAGTAGCTGGCAACTGCCGGAAGTGTTGCGGGAAGTGTCAGGCATAGCTTACTTATCTGCCAATAAGATAGCCTGTGTTCAGGACGAATTAGGCAATATTTATATTTATAATCTGGCTAGCCATTCCATAGAGCAGGTAATTCCCTTTGCAGATGCCGGAGATTATGAAGGCATAACCTTGGTGGAAAATACTGCCTATGTGGTACGTAGCGATGGCAGGCTTTTTAAAGTAGACAACTTGCTTAGTGCTCAGCCAAAAGTTACGCAGTTTGAAAGCTTTCTTACGGCAGAGCAAGACGTAGAAGGACTATGCTATGATGCAGCAAATCACCGGCTGCTGCTTTCTATTAAAGGCGTGGACCCGCATAGCCAGGCGTATAAGGGAGTTTACGCCTTTGACCTGGCTTCTAATGAACTGCAAACTCAGCCAGTATACAAACTATTGTTGCATGACCCTGTGCTGGCAGCTGCTTACTCACCAAAAAGTAAAAAGTCAGCTTTGCAGCCATCCGATATAGATATTCATCCCTTGACTGGTGATATTTATATTACCGAAGCAGTACATCACCAGCTATTACTTTTGAATGCGGACGGAGAGTTGAAAATGGTTTATTCTTTAGCAAAACCGGATTTTGCAAAGCCGGAAGGAATTACTTTTAGCCCAACAGGGGAGATTTTTATTTCTAATGAAGGTAAAAAAGGAGCCGGCAACATCCGCAAGATTAACTTGCCACAGCAGCAGTAACTAGTTACTGTCAGGTATTACTCCCTAAGCCTGTTGCGGTTAATTTTGGGTATAAGCAGTGGGCTAAGGGGGTGCTAGTTTATAAGCTGTTGGTTTAATCCTTTTTCCGGATAAGAAACCGGTAGCTGGGTGTAGGCCTGGAAAGTTCATCAATAAGTGAGACATAGAAAATACTTCCAATCTCTATGGGAATATAAGCCTCAAATAAATTACTCCGGCCTGCAGATTGCAAAGCCGTTTCTGGGTCAAACTCCTCCCGGTAGAGTTCTTTCCCTTGTTCATTCTCTACAAGAAGCGTAAAGTTAGAAGCATTTGCCGCCTCGGTTGTTGGCCTGCTAATATACACCTGCACTCGGCCACCAGACCCCTGTCCCTGTAATTTACTTAGGCGGATGGCTAGTTGTTCTGCTGTCCATTTTTCAGTCTCCGCAGTTGTTTTCGCTTCTTCTATAAGCAAAGGCAAAGGCATATAGCTAATATTGGTAATCTGTTTAGCCGCATTATCGCCTGTCTCCCGCAAAATAGTAAATCCATGGCTTTCTTGCTTTGTTCCCACCGGCCATCTGGCTTTCATTATCTCTTTGGTCTGGGCCAGGCTGCTTGCGATGCCCGAAAAAAACATTACCCCAATACATAAGGGAATAGTCAAACGTTTGTTCATATATAGCAATAAGAGAAGGTACAGACTGGCCTTTATTGTAGGAAATACCGCCCTGTACGTTGATTTTCTCCGGATAAGGCAGCGTATATTTCGTTCGCAAAGCCAGCCATGCAGGTATCGAATATAGAACAACATACATAAAATTCTGCAAACAACCTACTACAGCATTTCCTCTAACAAGGGTGCATATGCGAAATACAACTAGTTCAGAAACCGGGGCTAATTATCTCTTTTTTTGCTTTCTGCTCAAGTAATTTCAATTGGTTGCTCAGTTCTTGTTTTATGTTTGCATGATTATAAACAACAAGTAAGCTGTACAGGAACAGCCCAAACAGCGTTGCCATAAAGCCCATTTCAAGCGAATGCATATAAAAAGGAGATACTAGCATTGAGCCCAGGAGAATCAGCATAAGAAGGCTCCAGAAAGGATATTCAAACCGGCACGTGATTCTGATTCCTGAACTTTTTTCTTCTACCGTACCTTTCGCCAGAATTTCTGTACGCACCAGCTGGCTAATGGGACGGTACAAAAAGACCGAAAAAGAATTTTTTACTTTTCTCCCACCAAACACATTGTCAAACTTTCCAAAATGAGGCGTTGTGTAGCCAAATTCTGGGTCGATAGACTGCCCAACCGTTATCTTGTCTAACTCCTTCCAAAAGAAATCAGGGGTAACGCCTTCTAAGTAAAAGCTGCGGGTGCTTAATGGAATCATAATCAGTAAATTAAGAAATAGATAAAGGAAGTGATACTAACTACCATGAAATGCTGTTCAGAATCTGTCAGGCTTAGGTGGCCTGATCGGGGATATGGGTTTCTTGCGTATCCTTGGTGAGTACCCGTTCATTGGCAACATCCCTGTTAGGCAGTTGTCTGGGTTCATTTGCTTTGGCTAATGAAATTAAGCCCCCCATGGCACCCAGGTTCATGGAATCAAGGGCAGAACTGGGAACAATCACCATAGATCCTTTCTCTTTTAAGCCTTCAAAGAGCATATTCATCCCCCTAAGGTGAAGGGCCACCGGGTTATCCTGATACTGCAAACTTGCTTTGGCGAATTTTTCTGCAATTTCTGTTTCAGCCGTTCCCAGAATCACCCTTGCCCGCCGTTCGCGTTCAGCCTGGGCTTCTTTACTCATGGCATCGGCTAAGAGTTGAGGAATAATAATATCTTTAATGCCCACAGTCTGGCAGGTAATTCCCCAGGGATTGGTGTTCTCGTCCAGCATTTTTTGCAATACCTCGGCTACTTTGTCTCTTTCCTGAAGTAAGTCTGCCAGTTCATGCTTGCCGATTACATCCCGGAGGCCGGTTTGGGCAATGTAGTAGATGGCCGTTTCATATTCCTGCACTTCCAGAGCAGCTTTTTCTACATCCCACACAGTCCAGTAAACCACTGCATCTACATTTACCGGCACGGTATCTTTGGTAAGTGTTTGCTCAGCTTTAAAGTCGGTTACCCGTACCCGCTGATCAATGTAGGTATCTATTTTATCAATAATAGGGATAATAAAAAAGATGCCTGGTCCTTTCAACCCTACAAATTTACCTACCCGTAAAACCACTGCTTTTTCCCATTGGTCGGCGATATGGATAGAGCTGGCAAGCAGGATAGATAGAATAAGTAAAGCAACTAATAACGGAACACTGATATAGCTAAGCCAGTACAGCCCGACCGAGATTCCAACTAGTATACTAAACACTGTTAAAGAAATGGGGTTTACCCCTAATTTTGTATGTTTGTTCATGATCATCTTGTTAGGATTTTTTTAGTTGATTAATAAGTTCCTCTCTGGAAAATCCATAGCTGAAGGCAATAGCTGTAAACTCATCGCATATCTCCTTTAGTTTGCCATGC
This sequence comes from Rhodocytophaga aerolata, assembly GCF_030503435.1. Taxonomy (GTDB): domain Bacteria; phylum Bacteroidota; class Bacteroidia; order Cytophagales; family 172606-1; genus Rhodocytophaga; species Rhodocytophaga aerolata. Next base: position 14,149 of record NZ_JAUKPO010000019.1, on the reverse strand, counting down.
TTTTCTTTGTCGGAAAGCTGAATTTTAATTTCACTGATGAAGGTGCCAGTACCTTGCTGCGTTTCCAGCACCCGTTGAATTTCTAACTCTTTGTAGGCTTTAGCCACGGTGTTTAGGTTTACCTTTAATTCCACCGCCAGCGAACGGACCGTAGGTAATTGCTCACCGGTTTTAAGTTTGCCTGCCGCAATGCCAAATTTGATCTGATCAATGATTTGCCGGTAAAAAGGTGTACCCGTTCTGGGGTCTAATTGAAAATCGATCATTGTATGAATGTACTATTGTCATATACATATAGTACAAACATACAACTTAAATTTACTTCTCAAAATTTTCGCTGAAATATTTTTACAGGACGATTTTATACCTGCTACAGTCTTACGTTTTCTACTATCTGCTTATCTGCTAGCTGCTTTATAACTAGTTAATGGAACTATACTCTACTGGATGTAGAAGCAGGGTAAATCCATAAGCTGAAACATACCTGTAACAATACTGACCTGATGGGAGGCGAAAGGAATCTAGTTCATGCTGGAAGAGGCGTACCAGCGATGCCTGCCGGCTGGTACGTTTGCAACCGCCTCAAGATAGTGGATACAAAAACTTGTATACTAAAACCGCAATTGAAGAACGATGAAAGTATAAAATATCGGTTAGGATAAGAAGTTCCGGGTAAATGCTTCTACTGATTTCTGTAACATAATTTGCCGCTCTTGTTTATCAAAAGGAACAAAAGCTGGAGGGCTGGAAGGCGTATTATTGGCATCCACAATATATATCCGGTTATCTGCCCGGTGGCGGAGTATATCCAATTCACCGTATTCAATTCCCATTCGCTGGCAGAAAGTAATAATTTTTTGCTGCTCATCGGCTGAAAATATGTTTGCCGGGTCAGTTAGTTTAACATGCAAGGTTTGGTCAAAACGGTCGTTGCTATGCTTGTAGCGGAGCAGCATAAAGGGAATTTCCCGCTTGAAGATGGGTACCCGGTAATCTAGCGCTTCCTGGCTAGCGTCAATGGTATCAATAAGGAGCTGATAAATATAGCCTTCCTGCACTTTTAAAATAGGACAATCTATAATCTGGCCATCGTGTTTGCCATTAATAATGGTTTTCTTTACACACTTGCCCTGGTAGGTAAGCGGATCAATCAGGGAGGAATAGCCAAACACTTCCCTGAAAACTTTATCCACATAATCCTTTCCAATATCAACACTCCGCAGGTTAATAATGGGATAGGTCCTGCTCAGTGCTTCCAGAAAGGGGTCATGGGCTCGCCGGGTGGTATCTTTCCAATAGAATACCATGTCGAAGGGCTGATCGGGATTATTGGTAATGTTATAATTGGTGCGGGAAATAATCTTCCAGATTTCTGCTCTGCGGAAAGGGTAATCCGGGTAAAATAGAATAGTTTTATGTTTTAGCCGGTTCTTTACAAACAGGTATGAACGGCGTGAAAAAAATAGCATTTCGCGGGCGAACGCCACATATACAGGCGTTTGCGTATACTGATTTATCAACATCTACTTTTATAGGTTTATTTTTATAGATTAAGCATTGATTCCTTGTACATATGCTAGACTCATACAGCTCGGGCAACCCAGGGAAGGATACACAGCTTTATCCAGGTTTTACGACAGGTATGAATCCGTTAGACTTTAAGAAAAATTAGTATGATTACTTACACAATAGCTGGATGGCTTACACGTAGCTATTTATACTGTCTGGCCAGGGTTAGTGAACAAACTAAGCCTGAGTAATTGTAATAGTTTAGCTGGCTGGGTAGGTAGCAATAAGCAACTTCTGTAGATACGAAAGCCCTTACCGTTGTAAAAAAATGATAAAAAGTAGTGCAGATGCATTCAAATTTGCAAACAGGCACCTGTTAAGCGGATGCTTTACTGGCTGTCAATTAGAGCAGGGCAGCGGCCGGTATATTCAGGCCTTTTGAGAGCTTCCGGATCATTTGTGCAGTAAGTTCGCGTTGCCCTCTCATCACTTCCGAAGTACGGTTTTTGCCCCCCATATAGTGAGCAATGTCTTTTTGCATAAGCCCTTTCTGGTGCATAACAAACTTTATTACTTCTACCGGCGGAACATTAGGGAGTGGGTGGGTTTTCTTCTGGTAGCTCTCGGTAAGCAGTAATAACACTTCAAGTTCATAGCCTTCTTCGGTTCCGGGCTTGGCATCAAATATTTCATCGATTCGTTGCAGGAGGGCTTCATAATCAGCGTCCTCCTTGATTACTCGTACGGTTATGGTGGTCATAGGGATTAAAGTTAATTGTCTAAAACTTGTTAGAAATATACTAATTCTGCGGCTGTTTTTTCAAAAAAATTAAGGATTATTCAGCAGCAATTGCGACAATTTTCCATAAGAATCAAAGTGCAGTACCCGTATAGCTTGCAGGGCATAATTTACCCGGATTAGTAAGTGATACTGGTTGGCAATGTCGATTAGCACACGGTCGTTGGTGAGTATTTCAGCAGCAGGAAAAATAGCTTTAACATCTTGTGGGTTCTGCCACTTAGCGGCACCAGCAATGGTATAAAACGCATCGAGTAGCTCGATGATTTCGCTGGGTAATGAAACATTTCTGGTAATCCAAGCTCGATAAGGGAGAACAATCATTGTACGTTTTAAAAAAAATTTAACATGTTAATTTACAGGCTCATAATAATCAAAATGTAAAAGTTTGACATTCAATAAACTAAACTAATTATATAAAGTTTGAAACTACTACGGCTCAAATTTAGCGAATATTGGCTGTTTTCCTACAAAAGCTCCCTATTTTGCATAGTTAACTCTGCAAACCGGGGAGTACGGTCCCTGTTCCGGTAACTGGTTTTGCTCCTCTGATTTTCTTACTTCAGGCGTCCGCTTCAACATTTCTTCAGAATTAGCATGTATCTTTCCTGGGTATAGGAATAAACGTAGCTTGTTGGGTGAATAATAGGTGGAAAGATGAATCATAAACAAGCAATAGTGGATGTAAAAGTAAGCTTTATCCGCATTTTCGCTTTGCTATCCGAAAGTTATTCCTGCGCATACGCTTGATTGTCAGCCGGGATGGACACTAAAAATAATCCGCTATCAAACAATAGATCCCGGTAATGGTTCATAGGTTGACCTGCCTGCAATAAAATATACCTGGAAAAAATATCCTCAGGGGTATACTAAAATAGGAAGGGGCTGCTGAACTGTTTACTGCTTTTATGCAATCGCTGCTGAAAATTTAAAATAGCTTTATATCCAATACGGTACCGATTAATTTGTTAACTTATTCTTCCAAACCACACACGTCCTATGAAAAAGTTCTATTGTATAGTGGCATCAGCTTTGCCTGCCCTATTGCTGCTCACCGGGGCTACCCGTTCTACTATGCATCCATATGGGTTTGAAACTGGTACACCGGTAATTCAATCAATCAGTGCCCTGGCCTTTGGATCAGACGGTATCTTGTTCGTTGGCGATTCTAAGAGTGCAGCTGTCTTTGCAATTGATACAAAAGATAAAACGGTTGTAGAGAAAGGGCAAAGCCTTGAAATTAAAAACCTGGATCAAAAAATTGCGTCACAACTAGGTACGGAAGTAAAAAACATCACCATTCTGGATATGGTAGTCAATCCTGTATCGAAGAAGTTGTATTGTGCCGTGCAGCACAGCGACGGTACACCGGTACTGCTCATCCTGGATAAAGACAAGTTTCAGTCGGTGCAGCTAAAAAATGTGCCCTTCAGCCAGGTTTCTGTGGCCAATGCCCCGGCAGCAGATGCCAAGGATGGACGGGGCCGGCCATTACGGGAATTAGTCATATCAGACCTTGCCTTTGCCGATGGCAGTGTAATGGTTAGCGGCTTATCTAACCAGGAGTTCAGTTCCACCTTCAGAAAAATTCCGTTTCCCTTTACCGATAAACAGGAGCAGGCTTCTCTGGAAATATACCACGCCGCGCATGGAAAATACGAAACCAATGCCCCTATCCGGACATTTACCACAGCTGAGCTGAATGGCAAAAAATACCTGGTGGCCAGCTATACCTGCACGCCTCTGGTCTTGTTCCCACTGGATGAGCTAAAACCAGGCAAGCATGTAAAAGGCAGAACGGTGGCAGAATTCGGGGCAGGCAATTCACCGATAGATATGATTTCGATGAAAAAAGGAGGAGATTCTTTTCTGGTGATGGCTAACACAAACCGTCCGGTAATGCGGGTGAAATACAAGAATATTGAAGCCTATGCCGGTTCGCTTACCGAGCCAGTACAGGAAAGCTATGCTACTGCCGGTGTAGACTTTGTAACTTTACCAGCCGTGAATGTAGTACAGATGGATAAACTGGACGATAGCCAGGTAGTAGTGCTGCAACGCAAAGCCAATGGTGATCTGGATTTATGGACCGCTTCGGCAGAAAGATGGTTTTAAGTTTACCGCTTAGTAAGATCAGGCTCCTATGCACAATGGGCCTGATCTTTTCTTTTTTATTTAGTAGCTGTACAAACGGAAATAAGCAGCCAGCAGAACTTACCATCCGCTGGGAACAAAACCGGGCCACCGGTTTGCGTATCCCTCGCCAGTTGTTGAATAGCTTACCCAACGATTCGCTGGCCACTAGCGTACATATCACCCTCAAAGGCGATACCTCTCATACAGCGGTTCTAGGAGAATGGCTGAGGGCTGAAGAAGAAATAGTATTTGAGCCATTAATTCCTTTTACCCGGGGGCTAACTTACCAGGTTCAATTAAATGGCCAGCCGGTTGGCCAACTACAAATACCCCTGGCAGATACTGCCGATGCGCCGGAAGTACTTTCCGTTTATCCATCCAAAGATACCTTGCCTCACAACCTGCTGAAGATGTACATCCGGTTTTCGAAACCCATGCAAACCGGAAAAGCCCTGAAACAGTTAGTGCTGATAAAAGATACCCGCGATACACTGGAAAACGTATTTTTAGACTTGCAGCCAGAGTTATGGAACCAGGACCACACCTTGCTTACTTTGTGGCTCGATCCAGGCAGAATTAAGCGGGAACTTCAGCCAAATCAGCAGTTGGGAGAGCCTTTACAACTAGCCAGCCACTACCGCCTGTATATCCGGCCCGACTGGCCAGACACGGAGGGCCTTGTTTTAAAGCAAGCGTACCAGAAAATATTTGTTGTTACTCATAGAGACAGCCTTTCTCCGGACCCTAACTTGTGGCAAATACAACTACCCAAAGCCGGGACAAAACATGCTCTGGAAGTAAACTTCCAGGAACCGCTTGATTATAGTTTGCTGATGAATGCCATTTACATACTAGATCAAGAGGGGAAGCAGTTACCAGGGCAAATAGGCTTGAGTAACCAGGAAAGTACCCTTCTTTTTGAACCTGCTGCACCCTGGCAACCCGGAACATACCAGCTGGCATTTGAATCCAGGTTGGAAGATCTGGCTGGCAACAATCTGGCTCGCCTCTTCGACCGGGATATTACCGTAAGCAAACCCACAAATTTGCCAAAAACCTCAAAAGAATTCACTATTTATTAGGAGTGGTTTTCAGTAATGCAGTTTGGCCTTGCCCGCAGGGTATTTTAGTTTGTTAAGCCTATTTCGTTGCAACCAATTATTTACAAAATGTCACTGTGATAAACCAGCGAAAGATGGTTGATTTGCCTATTTTTTATATATTCGGCCATATTCTGACACCATGAGAAAACCACTTCTGGCTATTGCATTCCTGCTGTTAAGTTCCTTGGTAAAAACCATGGGGCAACCTGCTCAACTTCCAGTACCTTCTTCCGGGAGCACTTCTGTTAAAGCTTCGCCCACCATGGATATTTATTTGTGGTTTGATACGGAAGATTACCTGTTACCTGCCAGCGATGATGCCGCCCTGCGACTGGCTGACATGTTAACTAAGGAAGGCGTGCGGGCTACCTTTAAAGTGGTGGGTGAAAAAGCCCGTACCTTGGAGAGGCGCGGCAGGCAGGATGTGATTGATGCATTGAAAAAACATGAAATAGGCTACCATTCCAACTGGCACAGTGTCCATCCTACACCTGCCCAATACTTATCAGCCTTAGGATGGGAGGAGGGCGTAACAGAGTTTGTCCGCAGAGAAGAACCGGGGGCGAAAGATGTAGCCCGGATATTTAATCAGCAACCTAGTTGTTACGGGCAACCCGGCAGTTCCTGGGGACCCCAATCGTTTGCTGCCATGCGGCGGATGAATATTCCGGTCTACATGGATTTCGGCAATCATATAAATTTGTTTGACCAGCCGCTCTGGTATGGAGGCGTACTTACCATCTTTCATTTAGGACATACACTTCGCATGGAGCTTGGCGGAAAAAACGAGCTGGAAAAAGCCAAAAAAGATTTCATGGCCGCTAAAGCACAAATACTGGCACAAGGCGGAGGAGCAGTGCATATCTATTATCATCCGTGCGAATGGGTCCACCAGGAATTCTGGGATGGCGTAAATTTCAACAAGGGCGAAAATCCACCCAGGGAAGACTGGAAGTTGCCTCCTCAAAAAAGTGCCAAGGAAACAGAACTAGCCTTTGAAACCTTTCATGCATACCTGAAGTGGATGAAAAAGCAAGAGCAGATACGTTTTGTAACTGCCCGCGATGCCCTTACCATCTATGCAGACCAAGCCTTAAAGCATACTTTTACCATACCTGAGGTAGAGGCACTTGCCAAAGCAGTAACAGATAGTATACATTTCCAGGTCGGAGAAGGATGGGCCGTGTCTCCGGCAGAAATATTCAGTTTGCTCAACAACCGGATCGCGGCACCCCTGAATCCGGATAAGACCAATCAAGCGTTTATCCTGCCAGATACACTGTATGGACCTACCGAACCTGGACCTATACTGGAATCACCCTATACCACTTCTGTGAATCAATTGCAACGCACGGCTGTAGATGTAGCCAGTTACTTACAGCAACATAAGCGGATCCCTGCTACCATCTGGCTGGGCAGTAAAGGCGTTTCTCCGGAAGTTTATCTGTCTACTATTGCCAGGTTGATCCCTTTATTAGGCAATAGCAAGCCTCCGCAAACTATTGAATGTAAGCCGGCAAAACTAACCACTACCCAATATATAGCCCAGGACAGCGAGCAGTTGTGGGGATGGCTTTTTCCAACGGGGTGGCATTCCCCTGCCTTGATGGAATTAGCCAAGCTACAAGCCTGGACTATAAAACCTGCTATCCGGTCGGGCAAGTAGTGCAGAGGCTGAGCATAAATAGATTTTACAGTATCTGCTGACTTTTTTCAGAAGAATACCTTTACTTGCCTAAAGCATACTTTTATTAAGTGAATGAACCTGCTAGACTTTTAAACCCTGTCATACTATTATGAAAGACGCATCTTTCCAATCTGCCTATTTACTTAGTAGAAGAAAATTTATTACCAGTACCCTCCTTTCTGGAAGTGGCATGGCACTGCTAGGGCTGCAACCGGCTTATACGAAAGAAGCAGCCAACGTTTTTCAAAAACAATGGACCGTACAACAAGTAATGGATCATATATTGAAGGAAGGAGAGTTGTCCCCTTTGAAAGAAACCGTAGATACACTCAAATCCGGGCAAGCCAGCCAGGTAGTAAGCGGCATTGTCACAACTATGTTTGCTACCATTGCTGTAATTGAGGAAGCGGCTAAACGGAAAGCCAATTTTATTATGGCCCATGAACCTACGTTTTACAACCATACAGACAATCCGGAATGGGTAGCCGGAAATACGGTCGTTAAAGACAAGCAACAACTACTGGAAAAACATAATATAGTCGTATGGCGGTTTCACGATTATTGTCATTCTCTAAAACCAGATGCAATCAGTTATGGGGTGGCAAAAAAAGCAAACTGGCTCTCCTATTACAAGCCCGGAGAGCGGATACTCACCATCCCAAAACTTTCTTTGCAGCAGTTAGTAACTCATCTGAAATCGTCTTTAGGGATAAAACAACTGAGAGTGATCGGCGACCTGAACCAGTCTTGTGAACGGATTGCCTTGCTTCCTGGGGCATGGGGCGGGCAACGGCAGGTTGGGGTAGCAGAGAGTGAAAAACCAGATGTGGTAGTAGTGGGAGAGACCCCGGAGTGGGAAACAACCGAGTACATCCGGGATGCCAGGCTGTTAGGCAGAAAAATGTCATTAATTATCCTGGGCCATTCCGTAAGTGAAGAACCGGGCATGGAATGGCTGGTAGACTGGCTAAAACCTAAATTTTCTGGCTTGCCTGTCTCCCATATTGCCTCCGGCGATCCGTTTATGTGGCTCTAACGCGTAATCTTTCTGCAAAAGGTGTGCTCTCTGCTTATCCAAGAAGCCCTTTTCAAGAAGCCCTTTTGAACAGGATAGCTTCAAGTTTTAGCGTACCTCCTGTTTTACTTCTGCGCAGAGCTGTTGTACCACCTTTTCTACGGCAGGTAGGTCTACCGTCATATCGGCGTTTGTGGCTTTAGTTAATTTCCTGGTTTGCACAGCCGATGGAAGAATTAAATACCGGTAATCGACGCCTACGAAGGTGGCTAAGTTGTAATCGAAAGTGTCTACCAAAAATTCGGGAAATACCTCCAGTGCCTTGGTGCCTGGCTGGCAGTAAACGAGGTTGGCAAAAGCTGCGCCTACTACTGAGACAAGGATTTTAGCATACTGAAACAGGTTGATTTTTTCAACAAAAGAGAGCTTGCTTAATTCAATAACCTGAAAGTTGTATTGCGCCAATAATTCAATCAATGGTTGTTCATTAAGGACTTTACGGGTAGTGCCGTCCCTGCGGCTAATATAGATAAGGGGTGCATATGAAGCGGTTGGAGAGATGGTAGCTAAGTAACTTGCCCGATGAAAGTCTACCAGCCATTGTGGCATCAGGTAACTGCGTTTTCCCCGGGGAGCCGTAGAGGCAATTAACAGGTCGGCGGTAATATGCAGGTTATCCGATCCGCGGATAATTTGCTCTTTCCGGATGCCCAGCAGTTTGAGCGAGTCTTTCTGGAAATCGTGCTGATAATTGGGCACAACAAACCAATTGACTTTGTCGAACCATCCGGTTTTTTTCAGTAGATGAATCCTAGGCAATACATCTACCAGCCAGTGTCCATAGTTATGAATAGGACCACCGCCAGCCAGCATCGTAAATACAACGCCTGTATAGTTTACTGGTGGAGTGAAATAGGCTTGTTTAAAAATAGCATTTTCGGTTGCGCTAGCTACCCGGTCGGGTAAGTATTGCAGGGATACATCTCCTAGCAGTACACCATCGGCTGAGATAACAGCAACCATATCTACATTATTGGAATATAACCGTCCGTGGGGCAAAGCTACTACTACATAGTTGGTTGTAACCGTAAGTGTAGAAGGTAAACTGTGGTGCCGTTTGTCGTACATGCAGTAGGAGGGTACAGCATCCAGAAAGTCTTCCGGCACTTTTAGTGACGTGGTATAAGCTGGGTACACTTCTACGAATTCTAGGCCGCTTACCTGCTGATTGTTCTGATAATAAGCTTTACTGGATTCCAGGGCTCTGACAGGTTTATAGAACGTATGGTGTGGAACAAGCCTACGTAGCCATTTTAAGCCCTTATTTTTGACTTTACCAAACAGTTTTTTCATAGTCAACAAGCTGTAACGATTTTGTGAAGTAGGGTTGAGAAAATGCATTTCCGGACATCTTCAGCATGAATGTCCAGTTAATGATCTTGTGTAGTAGGTTAGCTGATTCATCCAGTACATCTAAGGGATGGTTTCTACAAGTGCTATCAATTTTTAGTACGGTACACAGGTTTTACCGGGCGGCTGTGAAGATACTTGTCTATGCCTTCATCCAGAGCTTTGCGGTACACGGCCAGGGCCTCATGGATGGCTTCAATAGTTCGGTCTATGTGCGTATCTTGATGCGAATAACTGACAATCAGAGAGGGCATCAATAAACCTCTTGTTAATGTTTCTTGCAAAAATAGCGTACGGAATAGTTGTGAAGGCTTCTTTTCCCAGTCTTTGGTTCCATACACCAGACAGCAAGGTTTACCCATCAGGGTAAAATATTCTTCTAACCCATGTTCCTGAATGGATTTACCAATGCCTTTGGCCAGGCGTAGCCCCTGTTGGTATAAAAACTCAATTACCGGCTGTTGCTTATATACTTGCATGGTTGCCATAGCTGCCGCTAACGAATGAGTTTCAGCCCCATAGGTTGTAGAAAGCAGAAATACTCTTTCTTTTGTATGTTGAAGCCCACCAAGTTCCATAATTTCTTTTTTTCCAGCCAGGGCTGATATAGAAAATCCGTTGCCTAATGCTTTGCCGAAAGTAGAAAGGTCTGGCACTACGCCATAATAGGTCTGTGCGCCGCCCAGATGCCACCGGAAACCGGTAATAATTTCATCGAGTATAAAAAGGGCACCCTGCTGGTGGCATAGCTTTTTTAAGCCTTGTAAAAACCCTTCCGCTGGAGGAGTTTCTTTTTCAGCTTCCAAAATAAGGCAGGCAATTTCACCAGGGTAGGTTTCGAAAAGGGTTCGGGCACTTTCCAGGCTATTGTAGGAGAATTTAAGGGTTAGCTCTTTTACAGCTTGTGGAATACCTGCATTAATAGCCGTAGAACCAATGAACCAGTCGTCTACCGAGAAAAAAGGGTGTTCGGCACAAATGGCTACTCTATCCCGTCCGGTGTAAGCCCGGGCAAGTTTGATAGCTCCGCTGGTTGCATCAGAGCCATTTTTGGCAAACTTCACCATGTCCGCTCCTTTAAGGATATCTAAAAACTGTTCGGCACAAGCCAGTTCAACAGCAGCCGGCCGGTTAAAGTTTATGCCTGATTGCATTTGCCGGCAGGCAGCTTCAATAACAGGCTCATAGGCATGCCCCAGGGTAACTGATCGCAATCCCATGCCATACTCCATGTATTCATTTCCATCTACATCCCATACCAGGCATCCTTTACCTTTCGCAATAATAGGAAGGATATGTTCGGGAAACTGATCGTCTCCTTTGGCATAGGTATGGCTACCCCCAGGAATGGCAGCATGAAACCGGCGTTGTAAAGCGAGTGATTGTTGAAGGTTCATAGTGTATGAGCATCCGGCTGACGTAGCAGACCAGTAAGTTTAGGGATGAAGTTAATCTAGGGTAGTTGCTGTAATAACTGATGTTGTACTAATACATCTGCTACCTTTTTCAAGGTTTCTACCTCAATAGCCGATTTGCTGGCAATATCCAGGAGAGAGTGTTCGCCATCCGACATATTGAGCAGCCAGAGCATAGCCATTTCCCGTGATTTAGAATCTGCCTCGCCGCTGATTGCCTTATATAAGCCTCTTTTCCCCAATTGCGGCTCACATTTTGGCGCAAGATTAAGGTATGTCCGGTTATGTTCCAAGGTCTGAATAATGGTCCAGAAAAGCGAAAATGCTTCTTGCAAATAAGGTGCTTGAACAAAATCCAGGTTGTCGGCAGAGGTATGGTATTCAGGAAATTGTCCATGAGGGGTACGCATCAGGCAACCCACCGGCAGGTTAAACCCTGGCGAGCAATACTGGCGTTCATCGTATCCGTAGGGAAAGAAATCAATAATCGTATGTTCTTTTCCAGTGTTGGTCAGCAAAAATTCCACTACCTGGTCAATTTCTGTGTTACCACGGCGTGACCGTTTATAAGTGAAATTTCCTTGGTTGCCTAACAAGGTAGTTACTAACCCATGTTTGATGTTGAAGGCACTTTGCTCATGAAGGGCAAGCCAGGTAATGGAACCAATAGTACCTGGAATAAATAAAAACCGGTAAGAATACCGGAGAGATAAACTGCTCAGTTCCTTTGCCAGCAGCGTAGCAATGCTAATGCCAGAAAGATTGTCGTTGCACAAGGAAGGGTGGCAGATGTGGCAGGAAATTAATACTTCATCCGGTGTTTCTCCTGTGATCAGATACTCGCCATAGGTGAGGTGTCCGTTTTCTAACGAAGAATCGATGCATACTTCATATTCTTCCTCCTCCGTCATAGCCAGGTATTGGTTGTGACTGAGGCAGAAGCCCCAGTTTTCTGTATAATAGGAGGTGCGGTAAGGAATCAGGCTGGGTTGTGAGGGCAGGGTAAACAGATGCAGCTTCAACTCGGCGAAGGACATTTTTTTATGAACCGGTGTGCTGTAGTTGAGTACATGCAAGGTAGAATTTTTGAAGTCAACAATTTTTTCACCTTTCGCATTTTTAATGTAAGCATCGCGGATATTCCATTCTTTGGGTACTGTCCAGTCGAATACCTGGGTACCGCTGGCCACTTCATGCACGGTGAGCGGAATGTGTTGTTGCAGGATCTGCAAACTTTGCCTTACTCCATTTCCGGTAATGCTGCGGCAAATGGGAAACAGCTCAACAATTAAATCATATAACCTGTTTCCTGTAACGTGGCTATCGGTAGCCGGATGAGTAACTGGGGAAATCATAGGGTGTGGTTCGAGTGAAAAGTACTGGTACTACTCTGTAAAGCAGCCTGGCATCGGTAAATGATAAAACAGGCAACAGCTTCTTTACGGGATTAAGGCGTATAAACTTGTGTATGGGGAATAAATGTTACAAATTTTCCATTCCAATTCCTGATATAAGAGAGTTGGTCCATGATTTCATTTTTTAAGTTCCAGGGAAAAATAATAATGTAGTCAGGTTTGAAAGCAATAATCTGGTCTTCGGCAAATACGGGTATATGACTGCCGGGCAGAAATTTGCCTTGCTTATACGGCGAAGCATCTACCACAAATTCTATTAACTGATTGCCTTTGATGCCACAGCAATTTAATAAGGTATTTCCTTTTGCTGCTGCACCGTAGCCAATAAGTTTGTTTCCCAGCTTTTTCTGCTCTACCAGGAAGTTTAAAAAATTAAATTTGATGTGGCTTACTCTTTTTTCAACGTTTTTATAGGCCCGTAAATCCACTAAACCTGCCAGTGTTTCTTTCTCGGCCAGTTGCTGCACCTGAGGCATTATGGGTTTACTGCTGTCGTTGCGGTGCTTGGCATAAATCCGTAAAGAACCTCCATGGGTTGGCAACTGTTCCACATCAAACAATACCAGCTCATGTGCTTCAATTATTTTTTTTACCGTCAGAAAAGAGAGGTACGAGTAATGTTCATGGTAAATGGTATCGAACTGGCATTCTTCGATCAGTTTCAACAGGTGAGGAAATTCCATGGTAATAATTCCTTTATCACCTAAGGCAATTTTTAATCCCTCTACAAAGTCATTAATATCCGGAACATGGGCCAGTACATTGTTGGCTATCAGCAAACTGGCACACCGGCCTTCTTTCCGGAGTTCTTTAGCTAAATGAGAAGTAAAGTAATCTGTAATGCTGGGAATTCCTTTTAATGCAGCGGCAGCAGCCGTATTTGCACTGGGTTCAATCCCCAATACCGGTATGTTTTTCTCCTGAAAATATTGCAGCAGGTATCCGTCATTAGAGGCAATCTCCAGTACAAAGGAATTTTCGTCATAGCCAAACCTGGTTACCATTTGTTCGGTGTACTTTCTTGCATGGGTAAGCCAGCTTTTAGAATAAGAGGAGAAATACACATACTCACTGTTAAAAATTTCATCCCGTTTTTTTACTTCATCCAGCTGCACCAGAAAACACTGGTCACAAACAAATAACTTTAGTGGGAAGTACGTTTCCGGCTCCTGCAACTGAGCAACTGTTAAGAAAGAATTAGAAGGTGGGCTGTGTTCAAGATCAATAAAAGTATGCGTTAATAGGGTCTGGCAGAATCGGCAGTTCACGGTGAATCAAAGTTAGAGGCAGCATTTAAGCAGGTAAGCCTTCATTAGTATCTAGTCAAAAGTGCTTTGTAGCAATTAAAAGCACATTAAAGCTAGATTAAAAGTAGATTAAAAAGGATTTTTTGCTGCTTGCTGAGTTGCATTGTCTTCGCATAACCTTGGCTGGCTATGCAGGTTGCTATAGTTTTCTAGCTTTTGGCTGATCTCTGTACAATTATATATGCCTATAACAAGCAGTATGCTTGCTTATAGAGAAAACGGAACCTATAAGGTATTTTGTAAAAAATATTTTAGAGAAACAGTATCTACTTTCTATAGCGAGTGCCGGAACTGTTAATCTTCTTTCATAATATAGCCCATGCCAACCACGGTGTGAATCAGTTTGGTAGGAA
>NZ_JAUKPO010000199.1 GCF_030503435.1 Rhodocytophaga aerolata | reverse complement strand
CCTAGCATTCTTTCCAAAAGAGCTTGGCAGGCCAAGGTAGCTTTACAAGTAGCTGATAAGGGTTACTTGCTCTACTAAAAAACCTATATTGTCATGGCGTAAAGCTGCACTTTATGGGAGCAGACGGCTGTCAAAGTTTGCCTCAGGCCCAGTATATAGGTTTTAGTCAGGCCGCAATTAAGGCTTTAACCCTGTTAAAGCCAGTGCTCAGCCAATTAAAAGCTTGTAAAGTGGTAGCAGATAAAATCTTGCTTCACAAGTGCTTGATGAGCAATTAAAAGTTCAAGAGGTAAAAATTGTTACACCAGTTAAACTCAAAAAAGGACAGCAGTATTTAGAGGCGGCAGATAGGTTGTTTTCCTGCTATGTAAGTACTGTCAGACAACCCGTAGAAGCTTTTTCCATTGGCTCAATGAGCAAACAGCTATTCAAATAGCTTCCAAAGTTCTCTCAGAAAGAGGGCTTTGGGTGCAGTTTTGAAAGAATCACTGCTGCCCTTTTTATTTTAGTTTTCAACTCTTGACTCACATTA
>NZ_JAUKPO010000198.1 GCF_030503435.1 Rhodocytophaga aerolata | reverse complement strand
GGCAACAAACAATCAACATTCAATTAAGTCTCCTCTTTGTCTATACAACAATTTGCTGCTAATATTTACTCCAGCCCCTAAATCATCAAAAGATCGGGAGAGCCCTTTATACCAGATTATATAGCTGATCTTACTCGACATTAATATGCCAGTGATGGATGGCTTTGAGTTCTTGGATGCCTTTGCAAACCTAGAAATTACTCAAAAAGAATCGGTAGTCATTGTCATGCTGACTACCTCGCTCAATCCCAAGGATATGGATCGGCTGAAAGAAGCCCCAATCCAAGGATTTCTCAACAAGCCATTGACCGAGGAAATGGTTGGCGACTTACTTGCTACCCACTTCCATGGTGAACAGCCCTGCTAAAATCAATAAAGCCAGTAAGGAATAGGCTGTTTTTGAAACTAGCGTTTGATCCTTGTTCCTACCTGAGTACTCTAACTTATTTTCGCTAACTCTATTTCTATGGAAAACCGCATTGTATGTAGTCAGATGAAAGTGGACAAAAGGGAAAGAAAAATAAGAGATAATT
>NZ_JAUKPO010000197.1 GCF_030503435.1 Rhodocytophaga aerolata | reverse complement strand
ATTAGTAGTGAGACAAAATTTAGCGGTTTTCTTTATCCTTATTCTTCTCTCAAGTTGTAGTTCTTATGAATTTGATTATGTTGTTGATCAAAAAGATAGCTCAAATGTACTTACAAGAATAAGACATGAGGGACATACCTATTTTGTCTATGGAAAATATGATCAAGAGAAGATTCCGGAAGATCAGTATTTAAAGGTAGGAACACCAAAGAGGATATCTGATTATGAACTGTTTTTATATTGGAAAAAAGATACAGCTTATTTAGAATCCTTACAGGGAGGTGTTTATACGGTAGTAAATTTACCTGCTAAGTTTGTTTTCAAAGATTATGAGACAAACGAAATAGATAGATTTGGAGCCTTAAGACATGATACCACAGGATACTATACCTATTTATGCGATTGTGATCTTCCAGCTCCTAAAGCAGATCCACTACTAGAGGATCATGGTAAACCTATTCTAGAACAGAATTTTAAACATAGATAGTGAGAACAAAAGACATGTGCCTAACACCAGCCACGGCTGACAACCG
>NZ_JAUKPO010000196.1 GCF_030503435.1 Rhodocytophaga aerolata | reverse complement strand
CGGTGAGGCTATGTGTTTGGGAAGGGCTGGTTGACGCCGGATTTAGTGTTAGCCAAAGTAATTTTATTTTTAACTGTTTCACCTATCTTCAACTAAATTCCTTATGATTTTTATGATTAATCTGTATATGTGAATACATTTTATTAGAAGAATGGCACAAGTTTATCTACGCCCAAAGCAATGAGTACCCATAGAGCAAAACTAGTAGCAAGGGTGAGAATGGCCTTACGCATTAGCAACTTGTATTTTGTAGCAGACATATCTTTATCTATCGGAAATATTGCTATGCGTCGAAGCAGATATTTTATAAAAAAGTGATACGGAAGAAAGGCGAGACTTGCAAAGATAGTTTGAAAGATAAAATTGTCTTTCTCTAAGGGCGAAACAGGAATCCCTGCCTTATATTGGAGCATGGCAATTAGTACCCATAATGCCATGTAATAGCCACAAAGTAATACCATAAATCGAAACGCATAGCCTTGCTCGGCATAGGATTCACCCATTTTCTTCTTTAAGAAAACATAGCAGAAATCTCGCAAATCTAC
>NZ_JAUKPO010000195.1 GCF_030503435.1 Rhodocytophaga aerolata | reverse complement strand
TATTTTTTAACTACCCGAATGAGTTCCGCAGGTTGATCCCCAGCTTGCAGTTTGACAAAATAGAGGCCCTTGCTCAGATTGCTTTCCGAGAAATCTAACTCAATGGTTGATTCCTGTACAGCTTTTGTCTGCTGATAACACACTCTGCCTAAGGCATCGATCAGGCTGATCTGTATCTCTCCTCGTTTTTCTGTCTGAATGTATAGCCTGTCTTGAAAAGGATTAGGATAAGCTTTGGTAGCAGCTGATTCGAACTCCTCTTCATCCCCGCTCGCCATTCTGGCATTGGAAGAAGAATAGGGGATCAGATGGGAACCGGGAATGACATTGATTGCAGACGTACCGGGCACTACCCAGGCAACCGCTAGGTTGTCATTATAGCCGGCTTCTTTGTGCAAGGCTTCGATGTAGTACTTTTCCCCCACTTTGAGCCAGTAAGTGGCTGATTTCTGGGAAGCAAACTTGGTCCAGGCTCTCGGGCCGGTCCAGCCATCGACAGAGGCGATCTTGCGTTTGCTTCCTGCATTGGCATCCAGGCTCAGGTAGAGTTCGCTGGCATCATCCCCTGACAG
>NZ_JAUKPO010000194.1 GCF_030503435.1 Rhodocytophaga aerolata | reverse complement strand
TATCTGCTCTGATTAGTTGCAGCCTTTTACTTGTCTTCTCCATCTGCCATAATAGTTCTATCCCTGCTACCCCATCCTGCTCATTAGCTGCTCCTACATAGATAGCTAAAGGTAAGCCTAAAGTATCCACCACAATATGCCTTTTTCTTCCGTTTATTTTTTTGTTGGCATCCACTCCTTTCTGCTCATAAGTAAAAGCCATTGCTTTTATACTTTGACTATCTATGGCAGCCACTGAAGCCTGTTTTTCTCTTCCTTTAGCCCTTCTCTCCATTTCTACCAAAGCCTTTTGCAGTTTATTGAGGCTCTGATCATCTCTCCATTTGCTGTAGTAGTAATAAACTATCTGCCAGGCAGGATACTTACTTTCCATATTGCGCCATTGCGTACCGGTACGGGTAATCCAAAGAATAGCTTCTAGTATGTGCCGTAAAGAATGCTTACGCTTTCTACCTGTATCTATTATCTTTTTTATAACTTGCCACTGGGAATCAGTCAGGGCATTAAATTGCTCTTGCATAACTTTGTTGTTTGGTCACACTAAGTTATTAGCTGATTCCCTTTTTTGTTCAATTA
>NZ_JAUKPO010000193.1 GCF_030503435.1 Rhodocytophaga aerolata | reverse complement strand
TTGGCTGTCAGTAAAATATAAAATTGGATAAAGTAAAAATAAACATTGACTTGTTTGATTATGGAAGCGCAAGAATTGACATTGAAGATAGTGTCAATAAAATTTCCCTCTTTCCGTCTTATATATTTGACGGATTGCAAAGACTGTTGATTCCAATTCTTTTGCTCAATAAAGGATTACAAGAGGCTGAGTGTGCAATCTTTTGTGAATCACCTGAAATCATGTTGTCCTTCAAACAAGCCGATGAAGTAGTAGAGGTGAAGGTATATGAATTTTATGATTTCCGGGAAAGGCCATTGAAGGACATTATTGACAAAAGTGAGCTAGTGTTCACCACGCGATGTAAACTTAAGCAACTCACTAATCAAATAATTAACGCCTACTATCACCTTCAAGAAAGTTATGGTATAGAAGGATATAGAAAGAAGTGGAAGAATGCGTTTCCGGAGAGAGAATTTATTGAACTACAAGAGTTGATAAAAAAACAAAAGTGAAAGACCGACAGCCAACACCTGCTAAGCCGTTCACTTGCCTGTTCATACACACAGTCAAAGCACGAAGGCAAAGTGCCGGTTAGCTGTGGTCCATTA
>NZ_JAUKPO010000192.1 GCF_030503435.1 Rhodocytophaga aerolata | reverse complement strand
AAAACAGTTTGAGCGTAGATTTAAAAATTTCTGCAGTTTCAACCCAAAATTGTATTCCAGAATAGTTCGATTTGAAAGCGCTTTGTTCCCCGATAGACAATTCGATAGCTACACGGATATGGCTCTTGAACTTGGCTATTACGATCAAGCCCATTTCAACAATGAATTCAAACAATTTTCAGGGTTCACTCCCCGTACCTACCGTTCGGTTACCTCTTATTGATGATGTCTATTTTTTCCAATTTTAGCATAATTGGAAGGGCTACTTTTGTCTTTTATTTACTTTTTCATGGAAGCAGACAAAAATAGTTTCGATCATCAGGAAAAAGTTATTCCCATCATGGGATGTGCTAATATCCGCGAGCAGGTTGAATTTTATACGGCGCTGGGATTTGAAGTAGCAGGCATTTATACTTCCCCCAATCCATATGCCTGTCTCAAATGGAAAAATATTGACCTGCATTTTTATGGCAGCCGCAAGGTTGTGGCATCGGAAAATGCAACCATGTGTTATCTGCTTGTAACAGACGTTGACGAGGTCAACCACAGGTTCGAGAATGGATTAAAGAGCTACTATGGGAAAATTCCAAG
>NZ_JAUKPO010000191.1 GCF_030503435.1 Rhodocytophaga aerolata | reverse complement strand
TAATCGAGTAGCGAAAGGTAGGGAAAATCCCTACCTCAGCGCTCTCACACCACCCTGCGTACGGATCACGTACAGGGCGGTTCGCTAAGCATAGAGTAGCCGCTCTTTACACCAACTACTCCTTTGTCTCGGTTTAAGAGCAGGCTGGCAAACTCAAGGTTTGAACCTCCTGATCGAATTTAAGACAACCTAGCGTTCGGCCCTTGACCATGTCTGTGAGACCTCTGTCTATCTATGACAGCTCGTTTCCTTGGCTACTATGGCCTCTGCTGACTTCCCCAAATCTTACTTTGAGGATCTCCCCGGGTAAGACACTTATCCTTCCATTGATGACTGCCGCATCTACTCCATGTGGTTTATTGGTCAGGGGCTTAGCAAAGGTGTGCTTGCTCACCCACCACACACAGCCTCTTATGCGATTCCTGTTCGTCAGCACCAACGTTTGCAGTCCGGCTTCCTTCAGACCCTTGGTTACCCAAGACGCCCTTGCCGCTTGCTAATTGGCTTCACCAACTTGCCAATAAGGGACTTGCACCCTCTGGATAATAAGTGTATATTTCTTTCAAAATATACTGTGCCATGCCGGGCACACACACC
>NZ_JAUKPO010000190.1 GCF_030503435.1 Rhodocytophaga aerolata | reverse complement strand
TTTGGTGGGCATCAAACTAGGCAAGACACAGCTGGTGGAATCGGCCAAACGTTATGTCAAAGACTGGATCAAGTACTCGGTGTTCACCGATGGCACAATGGGAGAAATGGAGCGATGGTCAGGTTCTATTCCGGATTTAGGCTGGGCCTATTGCACTGATGTGATTGCTTCAGCGGTCTCGATTGCCGATGCCTTAGCCAGAAAAGGTGACCATAGTTTGTATGAGTACAACACCTCAATCGGCTTGTACGGGACTGAAGGTAGTCAGGGACAAAGCAAAAACCTGCATAAGACCCTGAAGATGATGTACAGGATTGCCGCCAAACAAGTGAAGTGGTATGGCACCAACAACAAGAGCAACCTGAATAGCAGCTATTTGATTGATGGGGAGACCAGCAGCTGGAAAGCTTTGCATGATGTCTGGTTGACGATGGCTAATCTCAAGTACAAAGACCAGGACATCCAGGCCATGTACATGCGCAAGGGTGAGGGCATGAGCCCATATTGGAGCCGGCCGGTAGGGCAGGGCAAGCATGTGGTATGGACAGGGGATTGGGGTATTTTTCCCGGGTTGCTCTTCATGTTTGGCCAAATGGAA
>NZ_JAUKPO010000018.1 GCF_030503435.1 Rhodocytophaga aerolata | reverse complement strand
GGGATGGTTGAGAAATATTGGGCATAGCCTACCTGGTTCAGGTACTTATGCCCTGTAAATGAAGAGTGTAATAGATGTAAATATTAGTTGATTAGTTACTGGATAAGCACCTTTTCTGAACTGACCTTGGAGGGGGTATGCGATTTGATCGTGTAGGTACCTTTATTCTACTGCCTACATCAACGTTTAGCGTAGAGGACTGGTTAAGACTGGAAAAATACATTTTCTGTCCTGTCATTGTAGACACCTCTTTGTTGACCTTAGGATCTGACCTACTTTGAATCTGGAAAGGCAGCAGATAGGCAGGATAAATCAGGTGATTAAAAACTACCTCCAGGGACAAAGCACATTCAGGATGGCGCTCAGAATCATTAGGACTCTTAAAAGGCCGGTGAAAATCCAGTAACGTATAGTGCCTTTTTTCCATTGTTTAAAAATTAAGTACATTGCAAAGATATTGTCTTACTTTGACTTCGAAAGGGTGTATAAACGACAATATGAGGGGCTATCTACGCCAGTTTATTTCGATCTATCCTTAGCATCTAGTGAGTTACCATGAAGCATCTTTCCATTTTAATTCCTGATGGGCAAGCCAACCTGATGAAGATTGTCGGTACCCGCGAAATATTTGAACTTGCCAATGAAATCTTTGAAGATCAAGGCTACGACCCGGTGTTCACCATCCAGTTCGTGGGATGTGCACAGCAACACGCCTTTGTTAGAGGGTTTGTGTCGCTGACACCAGAACTTCATTTTAAGGAAGTGGATCGGACCGATTTAATCATTATCCCTGCTATCGAGGAGGAAGAAGTGGATGCTTTCCTTGTTCGGAATCAATCTTTGCTGGCCTGGCTCATAAATCAATACCGGCTAGGTGCCCAAATTGCTAGCCTCTGTACAGGCACGTTTTTGCTGGCCGCCACAGGTTTACTCGATCGCAAGCAATGTTCAACCCATTGGACTGCTGCGGATGAATTTCAAAAACGCTTTCCAAAGGTAAAACTGGTGACCAGTAAAATTATAACGGAGGAAAAGGGTCTATATACCTCTGCCGGCTCGTTTTCTTCCTTCAATCTCCTGCTTTACCTGATCGAGAAGTTGTATGACCGGCCAACGGCGGTGATTTGTGCAAAAGACCTGGAGTTAGACATTGACCGCCGCAGTCAATCGCCTTACGTGGTATTTGCCGGTCAGAAGGATCACGAGGATGAGGGGATTCGGCAGGTACAGGACTACATTGAAGCAAATACCGGCGAGAGGCTAACGGTTGAAAGTCTGGCTGCCCATTTTGCAATAAGTAAAAGAAACTTAGAAAGACGATTCAAAAAAGCCACTCACAACACCCCAGTAGAATACATCCAGCGAGTAAAGATGGAGGCGGCCAAAAAGCAGTTGGAAACAAGCCGGAAAACAATCAATGAAGTGATGTATGAAGTGGGTTATATGGATGTTAAAGCCTTTCGAACGATTTTCAGGAAAATAACTGGCCTGTCTCCCTTGGAGTACCGGGCCAAGTATAATGAGGAATATTAGACATTAGGCACTTGTCTTTTCCAGCTATAGGTTGACAACAATGTTGCCTCAATTTTTCTACAAATTATGGCTGAGACAAGTGGAAAAACTTCCTAATAGATGATTATTCTTGCCTACACATAAAGTTACTCTAAAGGGTGGTAAAACGATACTTCCAGTAATAGGAAGAGATCAGTTTTGATTTACTATATAGCAAACACATCTCTACTCCCTCTTTGCTCATTTATGCTTACCTACCTGTCTGCTGATCATGAATGGTCTTAATCTGCATTGTATCACTGGGTTTAGGAGCCTTTTGTTGGAGAATCTTCCCTTGTTTGTCTATCAGCATAAAATGAGGAATAGCTTGTATTCCATAGGCCTTTGCTACCATATCTGTGGCATCAAATAATTGTAGCCAGCCAGGTTGATCTTTCTGCAATGTTTTCTGCCAGGCAGCATAGCGGTCCCATAGGGCAATACTGATGAAGACCACATCACTCGCTTTGTATTGCTGATATAGTCTTGCCAGATGAGGTATTTGCTCTTTACAGGGGCCACACCAGCTCGCCCATAGATCTATATATAGGATTTTACCTTTGAACTCTGCCAAGGTGTAGCTTTTTCCATTAATGTCTTTTAATGAAAAAGCAGGTGCCTGATCTCCATTCTTCAATGCTGTCTGCTCTTTTTCCAGCTCTTCATACCTAGCAGCCTGGGTAGTATCCAGATAAGCAAGCAGCTTTTGATCGACTATAACCTGCCTGTAAACCTGAAGTGTAGCCATCATTTGGGTAAAGTCCTCTTTAGCCGCATGCGATTTGGTCATGTCACGCCATAGATACATACCCAAAAGGTAATCCCGCACCTTTCCGCTGTAATTTTTCATAGCAAACTCATACCTGTAGAGGGCAGGAATGCTATCAGGTGAAACCCGGTAATTGTTTGTGGCCCAGTAGGTGTAGCGGGGTAAATACTGGAGAAAATTCCGAAATCGGGGTGAGATCAGGTTGGCTGCCTGATTTAACTCTTTTTTCCATGCTCTGCCAAGTATTCGATCGATCATGGCTTGGGGGGCTTTGGAAGTATACCAAGCCTGATCATGGACGAGTGCCATCAGTTCATATTGGGTTTCCAGGTAAAGCATATGCTCAAAATCTTGCTCATAGGCATCATCAATGGATTTGGCAAATACCTGCTTTCGGATAGCATCGGATAATTGCCTGCGTCTATGGATATAGTCTTCAAAATCTGCTTGGGCAAGCATAGCAGGTTTTCTATACTTTTGTACAAACAAGGAATCAGCTAGGGCTTTCTCGATAAGGAGAAAATAGCTGTTAGCCGCTTTGCGCTTACCACCGACTTGCACATTCTTCAAGTCAAGCATATCTATGGATAGCTGCAAGCTATCTCCGGGAGCAAGCAACAGACGAGGTCCCAGGGTTCTGTTATTTTGATAATTTATTGTTGCTAGCACAGGTCCGGTGATTTTATATGTCTGCAGATGAAAAGAGTCATCCTCTTTCAGGTAAATAGTATCCATGTATGCTATACCTGAGGGGACTGTCCAGCTCAGCAGATACATCCTGTCCTGGAAAGGATGGCTATGAATAAATTTACCGGCTATTTCCACTCTTTTACCGACTCCCTGTGGATGGGAGAGAAAGGGGAGGAAAAGCAAAAGAATGAATAAATGCAAGTTCATATGACTAATCACGAGAAGAGAGTCAAAGAATAATTCTCTAATCAGGTATGCTACCGCTTACCAGGTAAATACTTGAGTAAGTAAGCTACAACTCATTAGCACAATATAAGACTATAAACAACAAATATCAATTTGCTTTTAATACTCTGCTATCCATCCAAAAAACTACTATCTAATCAAATTATCATAAAAGATAGCAATGGTTGAAATTATCCCAAAGAGCAAGTTAAAACAATTCCCCCTTTCTTTTAACTTCAGAGGCATGCCTATTGAATCTGTTCTTTTTTTCTATTTTCAAAGAAGTAATTCCAGCCTCTATTTCCCTCCAGTCAAAGGTAGCAGTCCATTGCCGCGTTTGCAGGTGCGTTGGGTGTGTGTTGTCATGTGCGGCACTTGCTTCCGGGTGGTTAAGAATGTGTTAGTATATTCTCAATATATATTGTCATACAACTTTTGTTAATCCGTTTTTAAATTGTCTGCCGGATTAGTTAGCGTGGCTTTAATTGTAGTGGCAGCAATCGTGCAGATTGAAATGAAAAGCAGAACTGTTATAGGGATCGCATATAAATCCCAAGACTGATTGATCTTATAAGCAAAATTATTCAGCCAGCTATTTATTCCATAGATACTAATGGGTAAGGCGATGATACTGGCAATTAAAATGAGTTTGAGAAAGCCACTCATTAGCAAGAAAAGAATACTCCCTGTTGATGCGCCTAACACCTTTCGTATGCTGATTTCCTTCATTCGTTGGCTAATGGAGAATGAAGCCATTCCCCAAAGACCAAGGCATGCAATGATAATTGAAAGGAGGGCAAATAGACTAACCACCTGATGAAATTGTTGATCTTGCCCATATTGTCTATCAAAAAAGTCATCAAGAAAAAAATACTCAAATGGTTTTTCAGGAAATGTTGCCCTATATAATTTCTCAATTTGATGTATCGATTCCCTCCAATGGGCGTTTTGAAGGTGTACTGACAGATAAGCTCCGCATATTTTTCTGGAAGCTAACACTTGAGGCGAAATGGGTGTTTTCAGCGAACTCCAATGATAGTCCTCCAAGACGCCTGCTATCTCAAAGGTGTCACTGTCAACAATCAGTTTCTCCCCAATTACATCTTCCTTTTTATCAAAACCAAATGTTTTCAGCGCCATCTCATTGAGTAAAACTGACTCTCGTTGTTCAGGCATACCCTTATACCAACCACGGCCAGATAATAAAGTCATTTTGTAGGTATCAATAAAATCAGGATCAGCGAATACAACTTCTCCGCTTTTATTTTCTTCTACCCCAACCCCATCTTTTCGCATGCCAGTCCCCCAATTGTATCCACCCCCTGGTATGGCCTCAGAAGTGGCTACCTGCTTTACCATTGAAAGATTCACTAGCTGGGACTTTAAGGAAGCTACCCTGTTCTCAATTCTGGAGTCAGTAATGGATCCTGGCCCCTTTATGACAAGCATTTTATCACTATCAAACCCTTTATTTTGAGCTTGCATGAAATAAAGTTGTCGGGTTACGGCAAAGGTACCGGCTGTTATCAAAATTGAAATTGAAAATTGAAATACAACTAACCCATGACGTAAAGAGAATTTCCTGGAATGACTAGCATTCATACCTTTCAGTACGGTAATAGGCTTGAAAGAAGATAAAACTAGTGAAGGGTAGATGGCTGCTATAAAACTTCCAAGGAAAGTAAAAACACAAAAGGCAATCCAGAGGTTAGGATTGGCAAAATCCAAGCTAAGCGTTTTATTGACCACCTGACCAACAAAGGGTAATAGTACATACGCAATGCCAATAGCCAAAAGTCCACTGATTACATGAAGGAGTAATGATTCTGTTATGAACTGTGAGATAAGCTGATACCGTTGAACTCCGAGGGTTTTTTTTATCCCCACTTCTTTTCCCCGTTCGGTAGCCCGGGCCGTTGTCAAGTTAATATAATTTATCCAGGCAAGCAGTATAACCAGCATGGAAACGGCAATAAAAAAATACAACGTATCCATACCGATGGTAGGGCTCATCTCCAGATTGTATCCAGGGGTTAAATGAATATCTGTTAGGGGTTGAAGCATTATGGAAGCTTTGCCTTCTATTCTCTTGAGTTCCTCTCCCTGGTATTTTTCTATAAATGAGGGTAATTTATTCTGCAGTGTTTCTAAGTCTGCCCTCTCGCTTAATTCGAGGTAGGTTACAAAATTGCCTTCCGTACTGCTTCCACTGCTGGACTTATAGAATTCACTTTGTAGTAAAGAATGTGTAGGGATCAAAAAGTCAAACTTGAAATGAGAAGCACTTGGAACATTTTGAATGACAGCGGTTACGATGTAGTCCCCATTTGTCCACCAGCTTCCTGATACATTCAACACCTTTCCGGTAATTTGCTTTTGGTTTCCAAAATACTTACGAGCCGCATTTTCTGTGAGAACAATTGCATTTGGCTGATCTAGTGCCCTTTGAAGATTGCCCTCAATGGTCTGGTGAGTAAACATCTTAAAATAGTTGGAATCAACATATTGTATGTTCCCGTCCTCATAGAACTGGACGCGTTTGGATGGGCTGTCATTAGTACTAATGACAGCACCCCCATGAATAAGGTGAGTTCTAACGAAGCTATTGACCTCAGGAATAGTTGCTAGGAGTGCAGGGCCTTGTCCAAAATCAGAGAGAGGATAAGTTCCTCTCAATTCTCCATTGATATAAAAAGAAGATACAGTCCGATAAATTTGATTAGCTTTTTGATGATGTCTGTCATAGCTAAGTTCAAAGGCTACAAAAGACAATAAGATGAGACATACGGAAAATCCGATAGATAGACCAACTATATTGATAGCAGAAAACACTTTCCGTTTCATGAAATTCCGGAATGCAATTTTTATGTAACTGTATAACATACGTGTGTCATTTATATAAATTCAAAATGTCCTCTTCGTGATTCAAAGATGAAATTGATCAAATCGCTTGCCATTGCAGATAGGGTGCTTGCTTAGACAGGAAAAGCAGTTTTTGAAGTTAAATGCATCAGGCGGGTGTACGGAAACGGACACTCTATTGTCCGGTTTAAGAACAAGTAAAGTAAAAGTTATCGAGTTAAAAAAAATGAGTAATTCAATAACAAGATGTAGTTATTTTAACCGCCCCTTTCTTGTGACTTTAAAGTTTTATAAATTAATTAAGATCATCTATCTTCTTTCCAGCTCTTACCCAAACTTTAGAACTGACAAGTTAAACTTTCTAAAAAAACAGATAAATGTTTGCGCAAGTGAATACTTGCGTATAAATTTGCAAGCACATACTTGCCTATTATGTTATGGAACCCAGAAGAGATGTATTTCAAGCTATAGCCGACCCCACAAGACGAGAGATCATTCGACTTGTGGCTAGCAAATCACAAAACGTGAATGCATTAGCCCATCAGTTTAACATGAGCAGGCAAGCCATTTCCCTCCATGTGAAAATATTACAGGAATGTGGGGTGATAGCCATCACTCAGGAAGGCAGAGAACGCTATTGTTCTTTGCAAGCCGAGAAACTATCAGAAGCCTGGCAATGGCTAGAACCCTTCCGTCAACTGTGGCAGAACCGCTTTACTCAACTTGACAATCTATTAACTCACTTAAATTCACACGATCATGAAAAGTAGTCTTTTAATGAAATTTGACGTTGATAAAGAAAACAACACAATCAACGTCGGTAGAGAATTTGCGGCTCCCCTTGCAAAAGTATGGGCTGCCTGGACCCAAAGCGAGCTGCTAGACCAATGGTGGGCACCTAAACCTTGGAAAGCTAAAACCAAAACAATGGACTTTCGGGATGGTGGCTATTGGCTGTATGCTATGATTGGCCCACAAGGAGAACAACATTGGGCAAGAACAGACTATCAATCCATTACAACATTAAAGGGTTACCTAGCCATTGATGGCTTTTGTGATGAGCAAGGCGTGATTAATCAAGAACTGCCTCAAAATAAGTGGCAGACAAATTTTACTCAAAACACAGACACAACTTTAGTAGATATCCAGTTATCTTTTGACACCTTAGCCGATCTAGAGAAAATTATTGAGATGGGCTTTAAAGATGGCTTTATAGCAGCACTTGAAAATCTAGATGAGCTTTTAGAGCCTAAATAAACTAACAAAGTGCTAACCTGCTAAAAGCTTTACATGTGGCAACATACAATAATTCATGTATGTTGCTATGTGCAAGGCTCCTTTTTTTGGACAGAGGTCAATGAGATTCAGTAGTTCCCCCTTTTTCCCATACATGAAGTTTTAGCATGGAGGAATTATATTAACTACCATTTTAAATTCCTATAAATACTTGAAAGAGGGTAAAACAAGTGAGCAAACAGTTGACCACATAGTTCCAAAATGGCATTGTCACAATGATGCCCTCCCAATATTGTTTTTACATCCCAAAAAGAAAAAGATGTACACCTTTTTTTTCATATTCTCAAGCAATCACCTCTCATCCTAGCCTTATGAGTATAACCAACAAGGATTCAAATCAGCAGCAAATACGGAAAGTAATAGAGGATTGGGCACAAGCCATCCGCGAGATGAACATGGAAGGCATCTTAGCAGCTCATCCAACAGATGTACTCATGTTTGATGTGGCTCCTACTTTACAAGCTAAAGGAATTGCAGCCTACCAAAAGACCTGGAAATTGTTCTTTCAATACAGTAAAGGGGGAAAAGGATCTTTTGACTTTGTGGATTTGCAAATTACTGCTGGTAACACAGTAGCCTTTTGCCATGCTTTACTTATCATTGGTGGGGATCAACCACAATGCCGGCTTACTTTGGGACTAAAAAAAGTGGAAGGAAAATGGCTTATTGCCCATGAGCACCATTCAGCTCCCTGCCAACTCTAATTGCTAACCTAAACCCTTATCTACCTTATGAAGCCTATCGTGCTATTTTTAACATTCAACAAGGATGCCCAAGAGGCAGTTAATGTCTATGTTTCACTTTTTTCAACCGTATTCGGCACGGCTAAAGGTGAGTCCAAAATAGTAAAAACTACCCGCTACGGTGAGCAAGAACTAAATGCATTGACTCAGCTACCAGAGGTGGACAAAGATATCATGCCAGGGCCTGCCGGTTCTGTAAAACATATCCGCTTTCTGCTCAATGGACAGGAGTTTGTTGCCCTGAATGGAGGTGGTTATTTTGGTAAGTTTCATGAAAGCATGTCCTTATATGTTACTTGTGATACACAGCAACAAATTGATAGGTTGTGGCAAACACTTTCTCAAGGAGGCGAAGAGCAACCTTGTGGGTGGGTAAAAGATAAATATGGTATATCCTGGCAGATCGTTCCAGGTATTGTCATGGATATTGAGGAGGGAGATGACCATCAAAAATCACAGCGGGCGAATAAAGCCTTGTATGGGATGAAAAGGATAGATATTGAAAAAATAAGGCAGGCGTAATTGATTCGATTAAGAGTTTTAGATATGCAATGCTAATTGTTTAGCGGTCATACTAAGGTTAGCTGAAGGAGAGCAACTCAGGGCTTTTTCCTCATATAAAGGGAGCGTTTTAATGCCAACCTTCTATGAAAAAACATGAAATTCCTTAAGCACTAAACCTAGACTGAAGAAGTGAAAATAACTCCCCCTTTCGAGTAACTCGCCTCTTTTGTGAAATTAAGAAAGTAAGCTGGATTTGTTAAAAAAAATAACCTCTTTCCACAAAGCGAAAACAAGGACCGAAAATTAATAAAGGGTAGGATTTCACTGGTATTATATATTATATATTTAATTATCTGCCGATCAGATATTTATATGATAGCATGATTGCTAATTGAAACAGTATTGATGCTCTTAGTAAGAAAAAATTAAATTGATATTATAAGAAATTTTTTGTTTTTCCTGTGCTGTTAAATAGAAGCCATTTGTTTTATATCATTTTCCTGTTTTTAGATACTCCCTTATGAATTGGTTGTTTTATCGAGTGAAAAATAATAGTTAGAAGTGTAGATTTTTAAAAACATTTTTTGTGCCTATAAGTTATATTTCAGCTGGTTAGCTGTAACATAACTTAATTTGCGCCAATAACTACCTATTGACAAGTTAGTTTTACGGCCCTTTTCCTGTATTTGCAATTGCCGGTTCTCTGCATTCTGCATAAATGTAAATATTAAACAATGGTGCATCAGATACCCTGCATTATTGTTTGCAATGAAAAATATACTTTACGGATAGTTAAATTGTTGTGAGGTTATCAATCCGGGCATAGAAGATTCGGTGATTGAAGTTTTACCACTATACTGATTAGCTGAGAGATTACCCCAAAATCTTCTGTGAAACTCAGTTGCATAGTCAATAGTCAACTAATTACTCTTTTGATTTCTTATACCCAACCTACTCCTATTATGAAAAGAAATGTATTTTTTCCAATCATGGGACTCTTATTGCTGGCGGCTTCCTGTACCCGTGAGGAAGTAGGTCCTCAAGGCCCGGAAGGGCCACAAGGGCCACCAGGAAATGCCAATGTGGAAGCGGTTATTATTGTCAACCAACCGTTTACTTTTAACCAGCTTGCCAATGTGTATCAGGTACTGGTGGATGTACCTCAAATTACCGGCGAAATCCTGAGTGGTGGCACTGTATCTGCATTTATTGCTCCTGCTAACAGCAATAATACTTCCTGGACAGCTTTGCCCGGAAGATTTTCAACCGAGATAACCAGTATTCCGGCCGTGCACTTTGATTTTCAATACTCTTCCGGTAGCGCTACTATTTATTCAGTTACTAATCCTGCTTTTGGGAATGTAGACTTAAAAATTGTAGTAGCAGCCGGTAATTGATGGCTAAACAAACGACAGCTCATCTGATTCCACTTCCATCTCATGACTTTGTTTAATAACCTATTATTTTTTATGAAAATAAACCTGATCCTTTCTCTGTTAGCAGCGTTGGTTTGGTCTTGCGGCAGTAGCTCTACCAGGCAATCGGACACTGCTACTGCTTCTACTGATACCATTTCTGTAGGAGCAAACAATTCGCATAATGCCCGCAATTCACTCGATTATGAGGGAACATATACCGGCATACTTCCCTGTGCAGATTGTCAAGGAATAGAAACAGAAATACGCTTGTATGCCGGAAATTCTTTTGTAAAAAAAACCAGGTATCTGGGTAAAAATGATCCGCAAGTATTTGAAACAACAGGCGCTTTTACCTGGAATAAGGCCGGCAATACTATTATTCTGGAAGGTGCAGAAGGAGCCAATCAATACCTGGTAGGAGAGAATACATTAACCCAGCTCGACCAGCAAGGCAATAAAGTCACCAGCCAGCTGGCAGACAGGTATGTCCTGAAAAAATGATAGTTGAATTTCCCGGGTAATGGTTTCACGTTACAGCTTCTGCTTGATAATAAACTTTCAACCGTTTAAACTTTCACTCTTTTACTGCTATGAAAACCAACATTATTCTCTCAGCTATTTGCCTGATGATGAGCTTTACCGCCTATAGCCAGCAAGACGAAAAAGCTTCTGTCTTTTCTATTATTCCACAAACTGGTTTTAATCTCTCCAGACTCACTTCCGATGCCGCTGATGGGGTCCGGATAGGCTACCAGTTTGGTGTAAGCACACGTATCGGGAGACGGCTGTATGCGCAGCCAGGGTTCTATTGGATGCGTCAGAATCCGCGTTTTATCGGGGGAGACCCTATAGGTGGCGGCAATGACATCACCGAAGAATTTACCATAAGTGGTTTTCAAATAAAAGGTCTTGCAGGCTATAAAGTAGTGGATACGCGTATTTTTAAATTACGTGCACAAGCCGGCCCGGCCTTTTCCTGGGTCAGCGGGGTAAAAGACAATCGTTTTGAGCTGGAAAAAGAAGATTTTAAATCAAGTATCTGGGGAGCGGAAGTAGGTGGTGGTATCGATCTATTCTTCCTGACACTGGATGTAAACTATGAATTTGGTATTTCAAAGGTATTCAATTCCATTTCGGATGCCCGCAATAATGTGTTATTCATTACCTTAGGGGCACGGCTTGATTTTTAAACAGGCTCAACGTACTGCAGAAAAAAATACTCCCTGATAATAAGTTAAAAAAAAGCCTTTCTGATACAATTTGTTTTGTTTTTAAGCACCCAATTCTTACACCTTCCCATCATATGCCAATAAAAGTTGTTCTCCTTTGATGATCCTATCAGGTATTGTAATGATCAACACAAGGAAATAGGTAATAACTAAATGATTGATTATGGATATGCTATTCACAGTATGTTGGACTCTTAGTATTAGCTTGGTAGTTACTCATTGCATCGGCACTCGTAAAACAAGCGAAAACTCTCAAAACTCTCTTGACTGGAAAGGTACCTATAGCGGTGTAGTCCCTGTGCCGATTGTGAAGGCATTCTTACAAGAATCTCTTTGCGTGATGGCAACACGTACGATCTGCAAACACGTTACCCGGGAAAGAGCGAGGATGCTTTTTCGTCTAACGGAAGTTTCGAGTGGAATAAAGCGGGTAATCAAAGCACACTTAAAAACAGCAAGGAAGGAAGGGCGCCGATATATTATAAAATTGGAGAAAACCAGGTGACCCAATTAGGTCTTGACGGAAATCCTGTAAAGGGTAATCTTTCCTCAATGAACGTACTGGTGAAAGAAGATGAACATAATTTAAATAAATACTGGAAGCTAATTGAAGTGAACGGCAATGCCGTTATAGCTGAGGCAAATCGCAAAAGAGAGCCACACATGATCCTTCATACAAGCGATAAACGAGTAACCGGCCATGGTGGATGCAACAGCTTTACAGGAACCTTTCAACTAGGAGCCAATAATGGCATCTCCTTTTCTCCCTTAGCAGCCACTAAAATGTTTTGTAATAATATGCAACGAACTGAAGACTTACTGTTTAAGGCTCTTCAAAATGCAGACAGCTATTATTTAAGCAACGACACCTTGCAATTGACAAGAGCACGAATGGCACCACTTGCAAAATTTGTGGCTGTTTATCTAAAATAATTCTGCCCGTTGTTACCCATACGTATGTTCATGAACCATAAAAAATGAACTGGCAATAAAAAACTAATCAAAAAGTTAAGTTTCTTTTTAATACCTATATGGCAAGAATAAGAATCATTCCTCTACTGGGAAGAATTTTGGTTTTTCTTGTGCTGCTGACAAGCGCAAGTATCTTGCTCATCCCCACCTTTTACCACCAAAAAGCTGCCACTTTTTTAAAAACACAGTTTTCCCGGCACACCGACCTGAAATTGCAGCCATTTGAAACCAGTATATCGCTTTGGGAGCATTTTCCTTTGGTTACTTTTACGTTTCAAGGCCTTTCTATTGAAGATACCTCTACCACCCGGGCCATACAAGTGCTAGGTATCGGGCAGGCGTCTTTCACTATAAACCTCTCGGATGTATGGCATGGAAACATAAATATTCAGCAAGCCAGGCTGCAAGGTGTAAGATATACCCAGCAGATAGATACGCTAGGCCACAAAATTAATTTTCACCTGAATCCCCGCAAAACACCCCGTAAAGATTCCACCGATTTCTGGCTGCACATTCCACATATAGAAATTGAAGATTGCCAGGTCAGTAACCAGAATGATTATAAGCAAAATGCCTTTCGGGTGCACATCTCCCAGGCTACGCTTGCTGCCCAAGTAGCCGGTGATAGTATACGTCTGGAGGGGAATCTGGCAGGAAAGGTAGACTATATAAAAAACAAAAAGCTGGAACTGCTGCGCAGCAAACCATTTACGGCACAGGCCCACTATACCTATCATCTGAAAGAGAAAAAGGGCTCACTCCATCCGGTACTAGTCAGCATGAATGCAGATACACTCACCATTACAGGCAGTCATACCAAACTATCCGATGGCACCGGCACCACACTAGCTATTCATATGAGCGGAAAACAACCCCTGATGGAAGTTTTGAAAGAAGTCATTCCGGTAAACAGGCAAGTCTACCTAAACCAGATACGTTCTGCTTCTAGGATCACCCTGCAATATGAGCTAAGCGGGGAAAGCGGACCGATGAAACGCCCCAGGGGAAAGCTATCTTTCCAGGTAAATGAGGGCGAACTACACTGGCCCGATTCGAACACTGCTATCTCCAGGCTCCGGCTTCGGGGCGAATACGACAATGGCGAAGAACGCTCGGCTGTTACCAATACGCTAACGATCCACCAGTTACAGGCGCACATCGGTACAGACAGCATCGCCTTACAACTGGCCATCCATAATTTTCTTGCACCAGTGATCAAGGGCCAGTTCAGTGGCGGATTTGATCTACAACACCTGGCTACTATACTGCATTTGCCTTACCGTGCGCACTATTCAGGTAAGCTGGTAGGTAGCGTATCAGTGAATGGAAGTGTAGCTTATGGAAAGAAAAACACAGGTAGATCTGCAAGCGCAGGTAAGGATCAACTGAAGGGTATTCTAAACAATTACCTGCAAAATAAGCTGGTATGGAAAGGCAACCTTCAACTACAACAGGGTACGTTCCGGCTGGCGGATATACCGCTTACTTTTACCGGCATAAATGGGAAGGCCAGATTCAGAAATAATCTGCTAGTGATTGATAAAACCAGCGGCAAGCTTAATGGGGCTCCTTTCCATTTTTCAGTGACAATTGAACATTTACTGGCCTATCTGACAGGAAATTACCCAACCTTGCAAGTAGATGGAAATATATATGTCACCAGTATGAACAGCCAGTGGTTTTCCAAACCAAAGTCCACAGTTGGGAAAGCATCCAAAAAAATTCTGGCAAAAAAAACACCTTCGCAGGCAGCGCATATAATTCCTAGTTTTCTGCAACTGCAGCTGAAAATAGCGTGTCAACAATTGCTGCTGTCTACAGATACCCTTACAAATCTGCGCCTGCAAGTGAAAAGTTCAAAAAAACAGATTGCCCTTTCTCCGGTTGCCTTTTCGCTGAGAGGAGGAAACCTGCAAGGAAGTATGTATCTCTTCAATCAACAGAAAAGCACTATTCCGGCTCAGGTTACACTCAAAGCTAGTTTTAAACATCTAGACTTCAGGCAACTGGCACAAAATTATTTGCAGCCCAGACAAACTTCTGTAAATAAAGCTGCAGCAAAACAGCCAGCTTCCAATGTGGCACAAGCTTCTTTACCCCCTTACTTACAGGAAATGGCGCAGGCTGCAAACGCTGATATTTCCTTACATGCCCGGAAAATAAGCTTACCTGGCAGCGAAGATCTTACTAGGGTAGCTCTTCAGGTGAAGAAAAAGGGTGCGCAGGTACAGATTCCAGCCATTTCTTTTGGAACAACCCTGGGTGCTTCCGTGAAAGGAAATGGAGGATTCCAGTTAGCCGGCAATGGGGTAAAAAAACCTTTCCTGCGCTTACAATTCAAGTATAACTCCATCGACTTACAGCAATTTATGAAACAAATTGCCTCTATCGATGATATAATTCCGCTGGTAAAGCGATCATCAGAGAAAAAAGCAGAGAATGCTTCCTTGAGAAAAAACCGGAAAGAAACACATACGCTTGGCGAGGAAGAATTTGACGTGTATTTACAGGTAAAAGCCAGCCGCTTGAACTACCAGCATCTAAAAGCCGAATATTTTACTTTAAAAGCCCGTCTTGATAACCAGCATGCTAGGGTAGAAGAGTTTGCGATGAAAGCTTTTGGAGGCTGGTTTGCCTCCAGGGGAAATATAACATTAAACCGTACCGCCACAGGTCTTCCGGTGAAACTGCGTACCCAGATCAAGGATGTAGACTTAAAAAAGCTTTTTGCCATTACGGATGAGTTGAACCTGGATTTATTGGGTAGTGAGCACATTAGTGGTGAAATGGATTGTGACCTTGTACTGCATACCAGCTTAGATGAAAGTTTTGCCCCGGATATAGAGAGAAGTTCTGCTTATGCTAAAGTAAAGCTCCGCCGGATGGAATTAATTGAGGTAGCTCCTATCCAGCAGGCCTTCCGTTTTTTGCGCAAAGAGCGTTCCAGGCACATCTACTTCGATGATCTCACTACCCATTTTCTGCTGCATGACAACCGTTTTATTAGCACAGGCGTGAACTTAATCAATAATATTGCTCCATTTGAGCTTAGCGGCAGCTACCAGATGAACGGCCCGGCTGATTTTTACCTGGATGTAAATGTGCTCGATGTTTTGTTTTCAAACAATAAACGGCGGATTGAAGAGATTAAAAACAAGGATGGCCAGCAAACCAACCGGCATAAAAAACAACATTTACATATCACCCGCGAAAAAGATTCGTATCATGTAAAGCTTTTTCAGCAGAAAGAGCGGGAATCCATCCGGCAGGCGATACACCGGGAATTTCATGGTTTGCTGTTGGCACTAAAAATAGATACCGTTTTTTCGGATAATCAGCAACCCAAAGGGATTGCCAGAAATGAGTAAACTAAATTAAACTAAATCGGTATTAGTGGCCAGTTGACAGATTTGAGCTTTTATAGCTTATACTTATTTGCTTAAGCGCTGATTCTTATTGGGTCCTACTTTCTTTTCTTCACTCATTTTCTATTGCAGGTAATGCTCGTATATAAGGCGTGCCGGCATGACTTATATACTTTTTTTTATAGGCAGTGCGTCTTGTGGTAAATAACGTGAATAAGGAGTTGATTATTAATGCTCTAATATATTAATCACGTTATACTATATTCGTTATTAACTGGATGGCCAAAAGTCATACCTCCCTGGTCTTCCCCAATCTCACTCCAGATTCATACGGTACAAAGAGCCCGAAAGTAAAGCCATAAATTATTTGGGTTGTCTATTTTTGGCCCTTTTTTTTCGCCTCTTATAAATTAAAGATTACTTTAAGACTGATTTGGTATGCGGTACTTTATACAAAGTTTGGCACTCTTGAAGAGTAACAAAAACTCATCAAATTTAGCTAAGTGAACGTTGATTTTTTTAACCACTTTTTGTAACTGCTGCCAATATGGCTGATTTTGTAGGGAGTGCATAATGATCAAAAGATGGTGGAGTTACACGAAAGGCAGATATCATTTATCAAAAGCAGATACTATTTCTGGAATAAAGTTCTGTGGCTTTTTGCTGTCAGTTTATCTTGATCTATCGGTAGTGCTGATAGGTGATTAATTTAAAACCAAATTATTACTGATCCATCTAAACTTTGGGATACCATTTTTGATTGTAAGAATTCCAATGAAGTGTTGCTTTGTGGGAGTAGCCCCTTTGATGGAAGGTTTCCATAAACTGCTTGTTTTTTTTAGTATAGAGTTTAACGCATTATAAAGTATCCGCTCTTGCTCTGTTATCCTGAGTCTGCTTGAAAAGAGACTGTTATCAATATTACAATTTCCTTTTTCATCCACATCAAAATCAATCGTGCATGCCAGTTGGAAGTCTTTGGAGAAAAAATGACTCGGGAGATCAATCTTTTGTTCTATGTAATGCTGTAAGCTATCCCTGCCATAGATAAATTCAGCACTATATTCTATAGCTGGAAAACTGTTTCTGCTGTCTCCTAATATTTTGTAGGTGCCAGGTAAGAATTGCAACACAAGCAGTTCATCAGACTCCATAGCTTTATCATTATGTGTTCTTGGCGCCCAAGTTTCACATGCAGTTAAAACATCGACAAGCTGCTTTTCTACTGTTGTATTATGCAGCGTTGAATGGAGAATGGGATTGATAAGTTTACCCGATTTATTTATCGTAAATCCCACTAAGATATACCCCTTCTCAAGGTATGGAGGGTCAAATCTTTGATACACATAATCATAGAAAGGCAGATCGGAGTAGGGGCTATTATATCTTCTGACTTGGTAGCTATGTGTTGCACCAAGCTTAACGCAATCTGTTTTTTGTGAGTAGTTACCAAGTAGATCTTCTGTTCTATCGATTAGGGTAGTAGGAGCATCAAAATATTTGTGACTAAAGCCTGCAACTTCTGCTATGTTTTCTCCTTCAATAAATCTGCCATTTTCAAATACTTCTACACCTACCTTATAGTTAGAATTTTGAATATAAATAGTCCATTTTCCATGCTGTTTCCCATTTTTTATTTCTCCTCGTATCAAGGTCTTCGGTAGCAGATCGATTTCGCTAAACTCTCCATGGCCATCAAAGGTCAGCCTTTTTCCATTGGATTTATAAAATTCCTGTAAGTAGTAATCCTGCCCATTGAAGCGTATTACTTTTTTTAGTTGTCCATTTTCATACCAGTATTTCCATTCTCCAGTTTTATATCCTTGCTGCCATTGACCACTTTCCTTCAGTTGTCCATTGCCATAAAATGCTTTATAAGACCCTTGCAGTAGGTTGTTCAGGTAAGACCCTTCAACGGCTACCTGGCCGGAAGAGTAATAATCCTTGAATGACCCTTCAAAAAAATAGAGATAGTGGTTGAGCTTTGCCGTTCTGTAATATTTAGCACATTCTTTATCACAAAGAACGCCATTGAAGAAGAACTGCACACTATCCTCACCAAGAATTTGAACACATTTTCCAATTTCTTGTCCAAATGAAACAAAGTAAGCAAATACCAAAAAGGTGACAAGTAAAGATCTCATATAATACAAGAAGCTAATAAGAACAAATGTAATCAAGCTTCTACTCTGTACATTTGCTCCTTTACTGAGACATATACTTATGGTAAAGTAAAAGTAACCTTCTAGTCAACTTTCATAAAGCAATAATACGAAAGGTAATAAAGTAGGAGGGAAGGAGCTATCCTTCAACCGGCATTGCATATGCAAAAGCTTCCTAAGTCTAGCGCAGTCTAGTTGCTATTTTTAATAGCGAAAAAGGAAAAATCAGCCAATTAAAAATTATTTTTTCAGACCTATATCAGACCAATGCTATATAAGTGACTGACTATCAGTAGGAGTGCACCTCTCATAATCAGGGGGCAAGTTCGAGCCCAGGCGGGCTCATGTGAGTTAAACGCCTATAAATCAAGTATTTATAGGTGTTTTTTGCTTTTTACCTTTGTCATTTTTCCTGCTTTAGGTTTGAGTTTTTTATATCTAAAAGAGGAGTTTTTGAGTTGTTCACTAGGAACTTTAAGACCTGTTTCAAACCTACATATAGCTATTAGGTTGAAAATCAGGTAAATAAAATATAGGGCCAAAGCGTACAGGTAAAACTGTAGTCAGGAAAAATCCTGCTGTTTTAAGAATCTATAGCTGACCTCCTCTAATTGCCAACACAAGTCAGCTATTGCTTTTATGACCAAGCCTTTCGTATCTTTCCCTATACAATCTACATGCGTAACTCCTCGTATTCTTTTAGGTGGTATACCTGGTAGCCTAAAGGGCAAAAAGACAAAGTAATGAACACTCAACTATATTTAAAGCGGGTTCACTATTAGGGAGAACTTAACACCCACTTTAGAATTGCTCTCCCTTCTTCAACAAGCTCATCTGATGAGTGTTCCTTTCGAGAATCTTGCGATTCACTATCGCATTACAATTGACCTGGCACATTCATATGATAAAATTGTACTCGTCGAAAATAAAGGGGGATTTTGTTACCAGTTAAACGGGTTGTTTTACCAATTATTAACCCACAACTTTAGGTCGAATCACCTTAACAGGAAACAAATTTAGAATAACAACGCATCATACTGTTTCTGAAAAGCTGTTGACAACCCAAAGTGAAGTACAACAGATTTTACAAGCGTATTTTAACATAAAGTATACTAAAGCCATCTGTTGAGTTCAGGTCCTTAATTTTTTGACAGAGACCGTAAAGAATTGTTTATGATTTACTCTGAAAGGCTTAAGTATATGATTTTAGCAAAGGGGCAGTTATTTTAATTCCTTCTTTCTTGTAACTATCCTATAAAAGTTTATTTACCAACAGTGGCCTCCAGTTCAACGGTTAGGGTTTCAAAAAGGCTTATTACTTCTATAAAAGTATTTGCTTGCTTAATACCAAACTAGACAGCTATCGATCGGGCTTCTTTTACTGGTACTGATTCTGCTTTGTAGTTTTTTACTCTGTGCAGGGATGATCTATTTGTTTAAGGTGGCTGGAAACAGAACAGACAAGTAGGTTTTCAATAGGTGTAATATTTTATTTTCAGACTAGATTTGATTGTTTTATACCTTTGTGAAAGGTTTCACGGTATCTATCTGATTTTTATTTCTCATAGTTGATATATGCCAAAGTGGATAGGAGCTTGCCAGAACGATTATAGCGACAGTTGCCGTAATTAGTTCACTATTTTTTGCTATAAAACTCAGCATAAGAATACCACTTCCTGTAACCGCCATTGAAGCAGCAATAACACGTATTCCATACGCATTCTGTTTGTTTGATAAATCTTGTTGTGTCTCAAATAGGCTATTATCTTGTTTTATCTTCCTTGATTCTTTGAATAGCTCATACTGGAATGAAATTTTATTTTGACTCCATGCCCAGATTTCATACATAGCTAATATCATCAAGGGTAAGAGAGAACCTAATAAAGTTTCCTGTATCCGGTCGAGTCTAATGTTGAACAGGATAGGAGAAATAAACTTAAAGAATATACCTACATTAAGGGTAACCAAAGTAGCGGTAAAAACAGAAGCAGCGGTTTGCCTTTTAGAGCATAAAGCCCATAAAATAGGTGCATATAATGCTCCTCCGGTAAGCGAAGCAATCGTTAATACCACTTCTACAACACCGCCAATAGAAGGTACAAGCAAGGCTATTATAATGGTAATCAGACCAAAAACAACCGTGGCTGATCGGGCTACGAGCATTAAAGTATGGTCAGTTGCATAGGGGCGAATTAGATTTTTATATATATCATTAGTAAAAACTGCAGCAACCAAATTCAACGTTGTATTGACAGAACTAGCAGTGGCGGCAATCATCCCGGCAAGCATCAGGCCCATTAAACCAGCTGGCATCACTTGCTGGCAAATCAGCAGATACGCTCCCTCTGCTTCCAGGCCTTTCAAATCTGGATTGATAGTCCTGTAGATCATAGGAGGCAGCATCCAGATGATGGGGCAAATAGAGTATAATCCTGCAAATAAATAGCCCACTTTCTTGGCAGCTTTTTCATCTGCTACACTTGTATACCGTTGAACATAGGCCCAGTTGCCCCCAATAAATACGGTCTGATAAATCACAAAAGCTACCATAAAAGCCGGCGTATATTCACTGGTAAAGAGACTGAAGAAGCCATTTGGCGTCTTATCAACAAATTCTGTTATACCACCTACCTGTGCAAAAGAAAGAGGAATGACAATAATGACGGCAGCTGTTAAGATTACAAACTGCATTACATCGGTCACCAATACTGCCCATAGGCCACCCGCAGCTGTATACAGGATAACCATAATGCCTAACCCGATAATGCAAGCTTCTAGAGAAAAAGGGGTAGCCAGGTAAACAATTTTTCCTACAGGATACAAGAAAGCGCCGGTGCTAAACAGATTAATAAATAAAATTAAGTACGTATAAAATTGTTGTACCTTCGTTCCCAGACGTTTTCCTATAAATTCAGCAGCTGTAATAGCACCTGTTTTTTTCCAGCGGGGAGCAATAAACAGAGCCGTGAGTAATCCGCCCAGGCACATCATCAATTGAATAGTTACTGCTACCCATCCGGATTTATAAGCAATAGATCCCCATACTACAAAGGTGCCTGCCGAAAAATAACTCATAAATAAAGACAATCCACTAATCCACCAGGGTGCCTGTCCGCCCGCTGCAAAAAAGGATTTGGTATCCGTACTTCCCGATTTGGTGAATGCCAGTCCCATCGCCATAATCAATAGGGCAAACACAATCATTACTATAAAATCTATATTTTGCATATAAACAGGAGAATGAGTAATTGAGTTAAAGTAAGTAGTTTCTTATTAGTAGCCTACATCCATCAGGAATAGCATCTGATTTCAAATAGAGCAGCAGGGATGTGTTCGCCAGGTGCTTCTGCCTGGAAAATCAACCGTTTGGTAGTAATCGGGTTATCTAACGTAAAGCTGTTCCGGGTCTGGTAATTGTCTTCCTTTTCAAATACTACTTGTCCAGTATCATTCAGCAGGCGATAATGGCGGATACAGAAAGGCATTCTATTTTCAGGATGTGACATTAGTACCGTTTCCATGGGGTGATCATAGTCGGCATCAAAAGTTAGGTCTATTTTCGAAATAGTTTGGGGTGAAGACCATTCCAGGATAAGTGTTGGCTGCGGATCGTGAAAATCGGCTACCCAGGTATTAGGCTGCGAGGTTGGTCTGGCAATTCCATTGCTGACATTTTGCGCTGAAAATACCCGGATTCCTGGATTTATTTTCAAAGCAAAATTATGCCCTTCCGGCCTGCGCTGCGGGCACCAAAACTCAAATTCATCAATGCCAATATCTTCTGGAGGTGTTTGCTTACCATAGTTAGAAACAGCCGGATTGGTTTTATTAAATACGGAAAGTAATCCGGTTACTCTTTTCTGGCTATAATGCAGCGATACATTCGGATTTTTCATTAGGCATAAAAAGGCATAACAGGGCTGCTCAATCTGTGCAGTAAAATGCAGTGGAATACAATTTAATCCGGCGTTTAAAGAAATGGCCTGCTTTTCTAAGGTAACATCTGGTGTATGATTATCTACCCGGCTGCTAATACGTAGCTCCACGTTTAACTCTGTCGCTTGACTCGCTATGGCATGAATGCGTAACTCAGGAACATTTCCAGGCAAGAGAGGAATAAGTTGTGCAGCAGAAGCATCCAGAGGTAGCAAAGGGCCATCCATTGGTAATTCTTGTAAGAGTAATTCACTAGATGTGTTAATTTGTGCTTTTCTGGTTAGATCTTTCTCATCGCGTAAAATCAGTCCAGGAATATGCTGACCAGTTTTCAGCAAGGCATTTTGTAGTTCGTACAAATGAGGAGCTTTACTCAAGTCTCTTGGTAAGAGTTGCTTTGCCTGACAAATAGCTGCCGCCATTCCTACGGCTTGGCCTATATAAGCGCTGGTGCCCATCACGCGGCTGGAGCCGAAAGCTACATGCGACACACTGATAATCCTTCCGGCCAGAAATAAATTTTTGATAGTACGGCTGTAGAGGCAACGATACGGAATCTGATACAAGCCTTTGGCATGCCACTGATTACAACCAGGTTTTTCGCTGAACACCCCATCTGCCGGATGTAAATCGATGGACCAACCTCCGAAGGCTATGGCATCCTGGTGAGTTCGTTGCTCTACAATATCTTGCTGCTTTAGAATATAATCGCCTTCAAAC
The DNA here is from genome assembly GCF_030503435.1 of Rhodocytophaga aerolata. Classification (GTDB taxonomy): domain Bacteria; phylum Bacteroidota; class Bacteroidia; order Cytophagales; family 172606-1; genus Rhodocytophaga; species Rhodocytophaga aerolata. The sequence goes on along the minus strand of NZ_JAUKPO010000018.1, from coordinate 127,126 downwards.
CGGCGGCTTTCCCGCTTGCCAGGAATCTGGCCTACCCATTCCAACGTCAGGGTTTCCGCTTCGGGGAAATTGCCGGAGTTCTTAATGTAGTTCCACACACCATAAATTACTTTCCAGAGTTCCCACTTAATTTTTTCGGTATCATGTACGGTATCTAACCGGCCGCCGTATTCTATCCACCAGAGCTGGCAGCCATGTTCTTTGGCCGTAAATCGTTTGTATCTAGGAATCTGGGTTATATCTTGTAAAGCATACGTTGGCGGAATAAACTTTACAGGCTTACCCGTGTCTTTGCTATAAAAATATAAGGAATGCCCCAGCAATTCTCCGTATTCAGCCGACGGAGCAAACTTTTCCCCAAATTCTTCTTTCGATTCAGCCCCCATCCTGAAAGCCGCTCCGGACAAAAAACCAACGATGCCATCTCCAGACGCATCACAAAACAATGGTGCTACCAGGGTATATTGCGTAGAATTCTGGCTGCAAAAAGCAGTTAAACTTTCAATGGTATCGGGATCTTTTTTATTTACTGCTATTACAGCTGTATTTAGCAGCAGGGTAATGTTAGGTTCATTTACCACCTTATCCAGTACGACAGTATCGAAAATGATCGGATTTCCTTCGGGATTGCGATAGGTATTTTCTACCAGTATTTCATCTATTACACCCCCTTCACGTGCCCAGCGGTTGTTGTTGCCCATATGTGAGGTAGCGCCCAGAACCCATAGCCGCACTTCGCTGGAAGAGTTGCCACCCAGTACCGGACGGTCTTGTACAAGTAGTACTTTTATGCCTGCTCTGGCAGCTGTAATGGCACAACACGTACCCGAAAGGCCACCGCCAGTCACTACCAGATCCGCCTGCAATCTTTCAGATTTTAACCTCCTGTTTTCTGTAAATTCTTCTTTAATCATTGTATGATAGTTTTATTGTCATTCGCCAAGGGATAGAAGTATTTTTTTAAATGACCAATGACTTTTAAAAGCTTTTCTTATTTTATAACACGATTTATTTAACTGCTACAGCTTGGATTGTAACTGCCTGCGACGACTCCGATTTTCCATTAGAGTTGATAGCTGAAAGCCGGAAGGTATATGTTTGGTCAGGCTGCAATCCATTTAACCGGATGTAGTCTAAAGCCATTCCAGATAGTGTGTACTGCTTCTCATTGCCACCTTCTTCATAGCTTACCAGGTAACCGGTAGCTTTCTCTACTGGCTTAAAAGCTATTACTGCTTCACTGCCTTTGCGGGCAATGCTGGTAATCCGTGGCGACCGGGGAGGCCTATTTCCATCAGGTGTAACTTCGTATACTTCCGACCAGCCGCTGGTGACATACTGCTGTACAATCCGCCGCATCTGAAATTGATAGGTGTTGCCGTTTTGCAGATTAGGAATCCGGCATACGCCTTTTGTTGTTACTTTCAAGGTTTTCCATTTTGTGGTATCTTGCTCCAGGCCATACCTGATTTCGTAGAGATAATCATAATTCTCATACCCATACCCAATAAAAAAGCTGCTGTCAGCTGCTTCAGCCTGCCAGATTACCGGAGGAAGTAACTGGGTGGTAGGAGTAGCGGTTATTGTCTGAGAAGGAGTGCCTTCGCCTAAATGATTAATCCCAATCACCTGAAACTGGTAAGGTTGATCCTTATCCAGTTTTTTAATATCAATATAATGATTGATGGTTGTGTCACTTTGCCGGGTGAAGCCGTTTATTCCGTATTTTACTGTGTAATAAGGAGCAGTTACATTTTTCTCGAACACAATCCGTACGCCATTTTCTCCCGCAATTACTTTTTTCACCACAGGTGCTGCTGGCTTTTGCAGATAAATGATGGTGTCATACACATGGTAGTTTACCGGAGAGAGCAAAGAAAACTTAATATGACTTGGATTTGAAGAAGGAACAGTCCAGTTGATAGTCTGAGTAAGTGGTTGGTCTCCTGGCTGGATAGTAGGTAGTTGGACAAAGTTGCTCTCTACCGTATTATCTTGCCCGTCTTTTACTTCCCATACCAGCTGGTAGTTCCGCAAAGTATAAGCCGGCAGATCCAGTGTTGCTCTCGGATGAATCGTGAGAGTAGAGGTTTGTTTTTCACCAGGTTTTACTTCCTTCATTCCTCCTACTGACAACGATCGTATAGGTGCATATTCACGGCGGAATTCTTCATATGCACGCTTGGGCTGGCGGAATACATTTACTATCCCCCAGCTGCGGTTGCCTGTAGGAGCGGTATTCCAGGCTGCGTGTGCCTGCCAGAGGCTACGGTAATCGTTAAATGTCCACAGAGAAGCCCCCATCAAATAGTCTCGTCCACGAATGTCATTCAGCATCTTTTTGGCATCTATTACGCCCAGGTTCAGGTTTTCGCTGGTTAAGTTATAGCCGTATTCGGAGTAAAAAACAGGTTTGCCAGGATGTAGCTGATGTACCTTATCTGCATTCTTTCCGAGATTGCCATATTTGTTAAACAGCACCATAGTTGAGTATTGAGCCGGGTCCATGGCATCTGGATGAGGAGCAGTGGAAGCTGCCTGTTTGCTTTTAGTGGCGCCTGCGGCCTGTGGTGCAGTTAGGTCTTTTACTTGTACATCCGCGGAGTGGCTTACATACACAGCCATTCTGGAGTTGTCCAGCTCCTGGTTTACATAATTAATGGCTGATTGGACATACTCCATTACCTTCGGATTCTGATGGATAAAGCCTATCTCATTGCCCACACACCAGCCAATAATAGAAGGATGGTTGAACTGCGTAGTAACAAGGGTTTTAAGCCATTCTTTTGGCAACGGATTATCTAGATCTACCAAGGCATCTTGTCCCCAGAGTGGAATTTCACTATAGATCAGCATCCCTTTTTCATCTATATAATCCAGGACTTCTTTTGGGAGAGGCAAGTGGGAAAGCCGTGCCATGTTGGCTCCTGCTTTTTTCATCAGGTCTATGTCTTGTTTGTAGCGCCATGCTGGTAATGTATTTCCGGTAGTACGGTCGTCGGGTACCCAGTTGTAGCCAAGCAGGCGTACTGGTTCTCCGTTTAATTTTAGCTGCAAACCCTCTATTTCTACTTTGCGGATACCAAAGCGGTCTTGTATTTGGTGCATTAGCTTACCATTCTCATTTAGGGTTACTTCCAGTTTGTACAGATGCGGATCGTCGAAATGCCAGAGATGTGTTTGAGATTTGGGGAGTGTGGTTTTTACCGTATATTCTTTAGAACTATTCGCAGGGATAGTCAGCGAAGCAGTCAGCTTTTTATCAGGATTTGCTGATTTACCAATGCTATTGTTATTCTTGATGACTGCTAGGCTGTTTACAGATTTAGGTTGATCCGAATCATTGCGCAGCAATACTTTTACGGTTACTTCTGCAGTTCCTTTGGCTAAGTCCGGGGTAGCCACCACCTGTGCCTGTTCAATACGCAAGGCGTTATTTACTAGTAATTTCACCGGACGGCGTATGCCACCCCAGTTCCAGATAGCTCCCCGCCGAAAGGTGTTGTCTGCACAAACTACCACGGTGTTTATTGTTCCAGGTTTAATAACTTTGCTAACATCAAATTCGAAAGGAAAAAAACCGCTGTGGCTTTCTACTAGTAGCTGTCCGTTGAGCCAGACTTTGGCATCGTGGTATACTGCTTCAAAATGCAACCGCATCGTTTTTCCTTGCCATTGGGCAGGTACTTCAAAGGTTTTGCGGTACCATCCTTTGCCGGAGAAGTGGGCATATTCATTCTTTACATCCCAATTGCCAGGAACCGTCATGTTTTCCCAACCATTGGCTGGAAAATTTGGTCCGAACCATTGTTGCTCTTCACCTATGGTATTCGGATCTGTTTTGAACTGCCAGTTTCCGTTTAATGAAAAAGCTATTTCACCTGTGTTTTCTGCATTTTCAAAAGTAGCATCCGTTTGTATGTGTGCTAAGCTGGAGGATAAATGCAGAAAGCAGGTCAGGAAAAGTAAAATATACGTATGTTTTAACGATTGCATGTGGAGTTTTCTAACTGTTAATAACTTATTTACTGGTAGGCTATCTCTATTACTTTCAAGCCATAAGGAGGCAATTGAATAGTCCAGTTTCCATTTGTATCCAGGTCTGATTCGGGCTGTCCAAGGTTATTCAAGAGGTTTGCTTTCTGAATCGTTGCCTTCTTATGGAAGAGTAAGTGTTGAGCATTAAACCCAATAGTGGTGGTCCGCATGTCATTATCATTATTCAATAGCAGCACGTATACTTTGCCTGCCTTTGTAGAAGTAGCCCCCATGTAATCTACAAGTGGGTTACTTACTTGCACCATGTTAGCAGGCAGATGTAGCTGAGCTTCGTTGCCAAAGACCTTTCCTGGAGCAAAACCATAGGTCTGGTGAGGCCCCACTTTCGGGGTAACAAAGCCTCTGGGAAACTCTACCTGGCCACCAGACCGTAAGGAAATTTCTGATAGCAAATAATCGGTGATCCAACCGATTTGCCACCAGGCATGATGGGGATAGGGGCCAGCTCCGGCATTCATTGCCCGCCAGTAATATGAGGCTACACTGGTAGGTTCATGCACAAAGGCATCTCTACCCAGAACACCCACCCTTGCCATATTCAGGTATAAAGAATCGTTGGTGAGTCCAAACAAGCGAACAAACATCCCAGCGTGGCTTGCCAGTTGGATGGGTCCATGAATATTAGCTGATCCTACACTTCCGCCATGTTCAAAGCTCAGCCCAGCCTGGCTGATCTCCCAGTCTTCCCGGGCGATGCCGTTTACCAGCTTTTTTTCCCTGGTAGGAATGGGATGTGTATAGATAGAGGCAGTATACATTCTTCCGGTTGTTAGCGCAGCCTCTTTGTAGCGTTTTTCGCCGGTGAGGTCAAACAGATCCAGTAAGGCTTGTACACTCTGGCCAGTGGCAAAATCTGGTACAAACCGCAGGTCACCACAGACACCCAAAAAATGGCCTTTATGGACAGCATTCTCTACAAACCAGTCGGCACCTTTGCGGGCAGCATCCAGGTATTTTTTATCGCCCAGTATCCGGTAAGCTACGAGTAAGCCATAAAAAGTGGGACGTACATCTTTCAGTTCCGTAAAGCGGGGTTTTTGGGTTTCTCGGTCATAGGCTACTTCCCAATGGCCATCTGGGTGCTGCCAGCTTAACAGGCGATCCGCACCTAAGCTTAAACGTTCTTTCAGTTGAGTGTCATTGGGGTCAAAGAGCAGTACATTCCCAATGTCCAGCATGGTGTAGTAAGTGAGGCCTATGGGTTCTACATACGGTCCCCATTCTTCAGTAAACTTCTGGCTTTTCGATAAATAATACTGGCCAACGGCTGCTCCCTGAAAGAAGCCGGCTTCTTTTTGCTGCTGGGCTAACTTGAAGTTTCGTGCGTACGGCAAACGGCTTTTCCGCAATACCGAATCGCCAGAAATCGTGGCCAGCATCCACATAGCTCCATAGTCGGAATTTTTCATGGCATCTTTGTCAGAACCAACAACACCCCCTAAGTAGGCCTGTGCTCCGATCTGCTGCCCATTGAATTTTTCCAGCCGCCACAGGGAAGTGGTATCGTTATTTACATATGCCAGCATAGCCAGCACCCGGTTCGTTAAAGAATGCCTGGTTTGTTTTAGAGCTAGTACATCTGGAAAGCGGTATACATCGTTGATGGCATGCTTGTATACCAGATACCAGTCGGACAGTTGCAAAGTGTAGCGGAACTTAAACGTACGGCTTTCTCCAGCGTTCAAATACGAATTTTTTTCTCCCAGCACCGGATAGTAGGCAGTAGGAGTAAGTTCAGCTTTGCGGTTCATCAGTGATAGGCCCAGTTGCCAGTCGTTATGGGTGTTTTTATCCTTCTCCCAGGGATCGCGGCCAGTGCCAGGCTCCGGGATAAGGGCAAGGGTAAACCCATTCTTCTGGCTAATTAAGGGAGCTAAAGTGCTGGCGGTTCGTTCCCGCACTACAATGGGTTTTCTGGGAATTCCTTGTCCATAAGCATAACTTAATACCAGATCATTTTGTAAGGCTTTTCCCTGAAAATGCCCCGGAATAATTCCCCAGGTGAGATCTTTTTCTGAAATAGTAGCCAGGGTAGGAGAGGCCAGTGAAAAATAACCCGCTTGTTTGGCTGTAAGGTTGATTTCTACCAGGATATCATTTTTATACATGGGGTGCAAGGCCCAACTGGCTTCTACAGTGGCTTCTTTAGAATCTTGCATAAACCGAACTTCTGAATGACCCACCTGTTTTGCTTGTGACGGAAAAAAATGGTGCGCAGTGCCTGCCGTATTCATAGCAACAGGTTTCAGGTTCGAATGCCAGGTATTGACAATGTATTTGTAAATAGGCTCCGGAAAATTTCTGGCATGATCATCCACCTGGTTAAACAGAGGCAATGAATCTGGTTTATCCGGGGAGTATAGAAAGGTATACTCCCCGGTAGGCATAGGTAGCGGAACATTCTTATTGTTCTGTTGTACCTGCACTTTATTGAGTGTATATCCCTCAGCTGTTTTTTGCCACTCCAGCTGAAGTGATGAATTTACCAGAGTAATCTTTTTTTGGGCATGGCTGAATAGGGGCAGTACGAGTATAAAACCTGCCAGAAAATATTTTGACAGCCGATTTTGATTCCTTTGTTTTCTATGCTTCAACTGGTTGAAGAGTTGGGTTGTCATGCGTATATGCATAAGAAGAAGTAGCGCTAAGAGAATTAATAAAATGCCTTTTTCGGTACGTAAAATCAACACAATCAAGCCCATGGGTGTGAAGGATGCAAGCTTGCTTTGAGAAATTGCTTCTATGTTAGAAGGTGAATTATTCAGTAAATGAAAACATTCTTCTTTCCTCAGAATGACACAAGAGCCATTATTCATTACTGCCATTCTGTATTTTGCGTAAGTTTAGGATTGGCATTGATTTCGTCTTGTGGTATCGGGAAATACTTGTGCCTGGGTTGAGGGCTCCGCGTTTTAAATACATCATTTACTGCAGCAGGTACCACAGTCAGGTATTTATTTGTCCGGGTTAAGTCATACCAGCGGTCGCCTTCACTGAACAATTCCCAGGAACGTTCCTGCAATACAGCTTCTATAAACTCTTCTTTACCTAATCCTTCTGGCAAATTATCCAGACCTGCTCTCTGCCGAACAGTATTAATATTCGTATAAGCATTGCCGCTTGGTCCGCTTTGCCTGGCTTCTGCTTCGGCAGCTATCAGATACACATCTGCTAACCGTAATATGGGTATGTTATTAGCATGACTAGAACCTACAGAGTTGGGGTCCTGGTATTTTTTAACTAATATACCTTTGGGCGTAATAGGCGTTACATCCTTTTGCTTCACAATTTCTCCTTTGGCATTTACATAATTGGTATCCATCAATTGCAGACGTTTATCTTTTGGGTCGAAGGAGGCATAAAAGGAAGGATACACGAATATGGAACCAAACGTAGTTTTGCCATAGGCAGGACTGTTGCTATTGGGGGGACCATATAAGCCCATGATCTGGGATGTTCTGCCAGGATTAGTGCTTTCTGCTTCAAATGCCCACATATTTTCCTGCCTGGCTACGTCTTCCTTGGCTACATTGTATACATCCAGTACATCTGGCATCAAAGCATATTTACCAGAGCTAATTACCTCTTGTGCTTTTTGCTGAGCTACAGACCAATCTTCGTTATACAGAGCAGCTTTGGCATGTAAGGCGAGAACCACTTCTTTGGAAGGACGACCTTTTTCCAGGCTGGGCGTGTAGGAAGGCAGGCTGGCAGCCGCTTGTTCCAGATCACTATAAATTTGCTGGTAGGCTTGAACTCTTGTGCTTTTCTCGGCAATGGCTTCCTGTTGAGATGTACTGGGGGTGGTTTTTACCACAATATCACCAAAGTTTTTGGTCAGCATCCAGAAGTAGAATGCCCGGAGGAAATAGGCTTCGCCCAGAATCTGGGTTTTGCGGTTGGCATCCATCTGTACATCTGGTACCCTGGCTATTACCCAATTGGCTTTTTCAATACCAGAATAACAGGAAGTCCAGATCTGATACGGCGACTCATTTGCCCTGCCAAAACTTTTAACCGCTGTATAGTTAGGGTCGTAGGAGAATAAAGTATAAGTGTCGCGGCCTACTACCGGGCGGGGGTACACCTGGTCGGCACTGAAGTCAGAAATCATCAGCGGAGCCGGACCTGCATATAAATCGCCAACCACACCATATACTGCCAGCAAGGCAGATTCGGCATCTTGAGAGGTTTTGTAAAACTGATTAGTATAAATGGAAGAATAAGGTGTTTCTTGCAGTTCGCAGGCGTTAAGGCAAGCTAGTACACCGGCAGCAAATAGGTATTTTATATATGTTTTCATAGTAGTATGTCTGAAGGTTAGAAGGTAAGTTGAACACCACCTATATACGATTTAGCCAGCGGATACACGCCATTGTCCACCCCAATTCGGGTATTGGTATTGCCAAAAGTATTTACTTCCGGATCAAAACCAGTGTAGTTAGTAATGGTGAATAAGTTATTGGCACTCACATAAATACGGGCATTATAAACAAACTTGATTTTAGGAAGCGTATAACCAAGGGTAATATTCTTTAAACGGATATACGAACCATCTTCCATAAAGCGGTCGGAAATAGGCAAGCGACCTCCCTGGAATCCACTTACAAAATCGTTGGTAGGGTTGGTAGGCGACCAGCGGTTGGCGGCTCCGGCAAACATATTCCGTTGCCCTAAGGGATTTTCAAATGTGTAACGGGCCAAGTTATAAATTTCATTGCCTTGAACGCCGGAGAAGAAAGCATTCAGATCAAAATTCTTATAGGCCATGTTAGTAGACAAGCCAAAAATAAAATCTGGGTTGGCATTGCCAGTAATGGTCTGATCATCAGCGGTAATTTGCCCATCGCCATTTAGGTCGGCTACTTTGGCACCTCCGGTACGGCTACCAGAACCTGGCAGAATCGGTTCATCTGTCTGATAGATACCATTATTTACATAGGTTTTGAAAATACCGATGGGTTGCCCTACCTGTAATACTGTATAATTATTTACTACAAATTCCTGTAAACCACCTTCCAGAGCTAATAATTTATTACGGTTAACCGTAAAGTTGCCATTTACACTCCATTTAAATGCTCCATCCAGAATGCGGGCATCTGCAGATAGTTCTATCCCCCGGTTTTGAATTTCGGCAAAGTTACCTGTAATGGTTCCATAGCCCGAAGATAAGGGCAGGCTTTTTACAAACAGTAAGTCATTAGTTTTCTTATTGTACACGTCCACAATAAAACTGAGCCGGTTTTTCAGCAGACTAATGTCTAATCCAATATCTGTCTGAATAGATTTTTCCCAGCGCAAATCAGGATTGGGTATCCGGTTAGGGCTAAGACCATTGGCATAGATGTGGTTCAAGCTATAGCCACTGCTGGATGCTACCGTAGCTAGAGACTGATAAGGCCCGATAGCTCCCGCATTTCCGGTTATTCCGTAACTGGCCCGTAGTTTTAGGTCGCTGATCAGCGTGATATTCTGCATAAACCCTTCTTCAATCACCCGCCAGGCAGCTGATACAGCCGGAAAAAAGCCATATTTATGATTTTTGCCAAACTTGCTGGCTCCGTCGTAGCGGGCCGTGAGGTCTAAGAAATATTTATCCCGGAAACCATAGTTAATACGGCCCATGTAGGAATCCAGGCGGTCTTTGCTTCGGTCGCTGCTAATGGTGCGGTCAATAGCTAGTTGTACTGCTTCGTTTCCCGTAACATCATTCGGAAATTTTGATGCCTGAATTGTGTTGCGGTTAAATTGGTTAGCCTGGGTAGCAAACAATCCGGTAAACTTCAGAGAATGTACGGCTGCAAAAGTTTTGGAATAGGTCAAAATGCTTTCGTGTAGCAGGTTTAGATAATTGCTGTTGGTTTTTTCGGCACTGCCTCCTCCGGAAGCTAAATCTACCTGGCTTAAGATAGACCTGGGCGAATAAGAGTCGAACAGGCGGTTTTCGATATCAATGTTGAAAGATGCCCGGTAGGTAAGCCCTTCCAAGAGAGAAAAGTCACTGTAAATATTTGCCAGAGTCCGTTTATAAGTCGTTTTATTTAAAATCGCTGCTAAGCCAAGCGGATTGGCTAATTCCCGGTAGGTACCGCCTGCTTGTTCGCCAAAAGGAAAAATAGAACCATCTTCCCGGTAAGGAACCAATACAGGTGGGGCCCCTAGCGCTGCTCCTACAATACTTCCGGTAACGGCAGGCCCATCTATACTTTCAGAACCTGTAGGTATACGGTCACTACCGTTATAACTGCCTACGATACTGGTGCCTATTTTAATGCGGTTATTGATCTGATGATCCAGGTTCAGGCGGATAGAATACCGTTTGAAATTCGAGTTAATAATAATTCCATCCTGGTTGAAGTAATTGGCAGACAGAGCTAGCTGTGTTTTATCACTGCCCCCGGTAACCGACAGCTGATGGTTCTGTATGGAAGCATCGCGCATAATTAAATCCTGCCAGTTGGTACCCTCGCCTAAAGAGGCAGGATTTGTATAGGGTGGGTTGTTTGCATAAATTTCATTTTCCAATTGGGCATATTGGGTAGCATTTAATACATCCAATTGTTTGCTTGCCTGCTGAATGCCGTAATAGCCTTCATACGTTACTCTGGAGGCTCCTGCTTTGCCGCGTTTGGTGGTAATCAGAATAACACCATTGGCTCCCCGGGCTCCATAGATAGCTGTAGCGGATGCATCTTTCAGGACTTCCACCGATTCGATATCATTGGGATTGATGCTGGAAAGCGGACTTACCTCATTTACTCCCCCGCCATTGGAAATTTGTATTCCGTCGATTACATAGAGTGGTTCAGAGGTTCCATTAATGGAGTTTGTGCCCCGGATTCGAACACTGATATTCCCACCAGGAGCAGCAGAATTTTGCGTGATTTGTACACCAGCTGCCCGTGCCTGTAAGCCTTGTGCTACGTTTACAACAGGTGTTTGGGTAATTTCGGCAGCTTTTACAGAAGCAATAGCCCCAGTTGTTTCTATTTTCCGTTGGGTGCCATAGCCTACTACCACTACTTCATTTAATGATTTAATATCCGGCGCCAGGCTTATATCAATGATTGTACGGCCATTGATGGCTACATCTTCGGTCACATACCCTATGTAGGAGAATGATAAAGTGCCATTGGAAGGCACTGAAAGCGTATAAGCACCATTGGCATCTGTAACTGTACCATTGGAAGTACCTTTAAGAATCACATTCACTCCAGGCAAAGGAGTACCTTCTTCTGTTACATTACCCCGGATGGTAATTTCCTGGGCATGTGCCTGTAAGAAGATGCAAGTAAGCATAGCTGTTAGGAATAGCATCTTGCAAAAATTAGGTAAAGAGTAGGACATAGGTATATAGGTTATAATAGGGAAATAGATCAGTGCATTGCAGTATTGGCAAAATCCTTAGATAGAATGCGTATTTAAATAATTCAATTTTATTATGATTGTCTGCTTTAAAAAAGGATAGCTATTCCTTCTCTTCTGCTAGGTATAAAACGGATAATAAAACAATGATAAATGCTGAATGTTGATAAGCAAGCAAAATTCTAACTTTTTTCAAGATATTTTTCCGGGAACATTCCCGGGAATGTTCCCGGAAAAATATATATTTGTATTTTATAAATTATTATTTGTAAAATGGTCAGATAATAAATACAATTAGGTATTTTATGAAGATATATAAATAGTTATATTTTACCTTTTGATAAGCGCCGGTATAACGAAATTCTGAGCAGGCCTGGTTAGTTATAAAGTAGTGTCTAACAGGAAGTCTGATTTACAAACTAATTCTACCAACAGCACACCAAATAAACTCCTATGAAAAGGCACCAGGTCACCATTATTGATATTGCCAAAGAACTTAACATATCTAAATCTACCGTTTCCAGAGCCTTGCACGGGCACCAGGATATTAATGAACAGACAAAGAAAAAGGTACTGGAGCTGGCCAGCAGACTGGATTATCAGCCAAATTTACTGGCAACAAGCCTGGTAATGAGCAAGAGTTATACAGTGGGCATGGTAGTACCGGAGTTTCTTACTCCTTTTTTTCCATCCGTAATTATGGGAGCACAGGAGGTGATGAGCAAAGCCGGGTACAATGTTATGATCTGCCAGTCGAACGAGTCGTATGAGATGGAGGTAGCCAATACAAAAGCGTTACTGGCCAGTAGAGTAGATGGTATACTAGCTTCTGTTACCCGCGAAACCAGAAACTTTGATCATTTTCAAGCCTTGCACCGCAAAGGAATCCCGGTTGTATTCTTTAACAGGGTATGTGAAGAACTGGAAGTTTCAAAAGTAATTGTGGATGATTACGAAGGTGCTTTTATGGCTGTAGAACATCTGATTACAACCGGCCGAAAGAGAATTGCCCATCTGGCTGGGCCAGATTCGCTGATCATCAGCCGTCGCCGCCTCAAAGGGTATATAGATGCTTTGCAAAAACATATCTTACCAGTAGAAGAGGACCTAATCATCCAGTATGACCTGACTCCTGAAAAAGCCACCATTTATGTAAAGCACCTGCTAGACCTGCCAAATCCGCCAGATGCCTTGTTTGCCATTAATGACCCTACTGCCATAGCCGCCATGTTAGTGATCAAGGATAAGGGCCTGCGGATTCCGCAGGATATAGCCGTTGTAGGATTCAGCAACGACCCAGCTTCGGCCTTAATTGAACCTGGGTTAACCACAGTAGCTCAACCCGTGTTTGATATAGGCAGAGAAGCAGCCTATTTGTTTTTAGAACAAGTAGATATAGATCTGGAAGAATATAAACCACAGACTAAAGTCTTACAAACTAAACTGATTGTCAGAGGATCATCCATACCTCATGCAGTGTAAGATCGGAGTTAATCAAACTGCCCCTTTTCAGATAACTGTGTTTCTAGTTTACCTGCTATATAGAGCAGATATGCTTACCTTTTGCCGATGCAAGGCCAAGGGGGTTGCGGATCTATTGCTCCCACAGGTGAGTGCCAGGAAAATGGTCTAGAAAAACCAGAAACTATCGCGGAACTGCACTTGCACTGAGCCCAGATATTTGTTTTGGGTGTATAGGTAAGCCTGATAGGTACCTGGCTTAATGTCGTCCGTTTCTTGAATAGTGAAGGTAACTTGCTGCCAACTAGCGCGGCTGCCCAAATCCACCTCTTTTTTAGCATGAACCGGAACCTTTGCTTTTCCTTCCGGACCTGGCAGCGTAAGTGTCTCTAGGGGAGAAGAAATGCCCTTGCCTTCCGGGTCCAGCAGGCTCAGAAACACTGTTTCACCCTTTGGCTTTCCCTCAGCTGCCGGCATAGTGAGTGAAATAGTGAGCCTGTTTACTTTTTTCGCCTTAGCCGTCTCCTTGCTATTGCGTTTAAAGGCTACCATCCGGAAGTTGTCTGCTGCAAGCTTTTGATTGGCCAGCCGCTTGAGGCTGTCTTGTAAGCTGGCTATTTGGGCAGTCAACTGCTCATTCCGGCTGAGCATGGCCTGTTGATCACTTGCTTGCCTATTTCTGCCCACTTGTGCCGGAGATAGATCGGTTACCGGGCTGCTTTTTCTGGTCCGCAGTTCCCATACCTGATTGTTTGCCTGCTGGAGTAGGCCATTCAGGTCTCCTACTTGCGCTTGTAATCGCCCATTTTGCTGCTCTATTTCTGCTAGCTTTTTGTTCAGGCGGTCTATATCTCCTGTTGGTGTAAGTAAGGAGGTTGTGAAGTCATCCTCCCTATCCTGATCATCTGCTGTTGTAGGCGTATTTGTTCGGTTCCAAAAATACACATTGCCTGCTGCCGACAATACTAGTAAAGAAGCTAGGATGCCTGTTACTATTTTTAATTTGGTTTTAGTCAGTTCCATAAATTTCCACCTTTCATCTGCTATCAATTTCTTATTTCTCGAAAGCTGCCAGTTGGCAAGCTCTTCTAGCTATTGCCTACGCAGATTCTACAGGTAAGTTACCAGCAAGACGTACAAAGCTGCTTTTAAAGGAAGCTACTTTGCCAACTAGAGGGTGTATTTTTTGCCTTCTCTACACTGACTATCTTATGATGATGAATTTTGAAGCTTACTAAACAGCTTCATTATATAAATTTATGAGGCTTCAGCAAGTTTATTGACATCTCGAATACCATTCTTTCAGGATTGATTGTTCGTAGATTAGTTACCCGGAAGGGGATATAATTTGTAACTGCATAGATTATCGCAGGTAACATCTATTTACTAACACAATTATACAATACCTTTTTTAGACGGTCTACTTTTCAGGGAAGTACATGATTATTTTCCGGCTGCATACCTTTTTTTATAGGCTTGCCAGGTATGTACCGATTTTTCGAGGTGTATGGATTTTTCCTGTTTGATATTATAACATTGCAGGCCTACCGGACCTGTGAATCCCATATCCCAGAAGGTTTTCAGGAAAGCATACGTATCATAATTTCCTTCTCCCAATGGCTTAATCAGGCTTTCCCATACTTTACCCCGGTCAGAGGAGGCTGGCGGATAGTCGGCTCCATTTATACTTAAGGCAAATACATAGGGTCTGGCTTTCTGTGCCCATATCTGCAAATTCTTATCGGGGTTTTCTCCACCATAGTACTGTGTAGCCAGGAAATGGGGTAAGTTGAAAGCCATACCAAAATTAGGCCGGTTTACCTTTTCGGCCACCCGAATGGCATCTTCTACCGTTTCCAGCCAGAACCAGGTATGCGGATACAGGGCAACTTTTAGCCCATACTTTTTAGCCAAATCCGCAATTTCCTGCAAAATAGGCACCGCTATGGCATCCTGTTCTGCAGAAGAAGGTTTGTGTTTTTTGCTGGTCACATATAGCCATGGCATGGCTTGGGTTCCCTGGATTTTTTTGAACACATCTTCCAGCCGGCGGTCGTAGGGAGCTTTTTCCTCATCCAGGTTTACTTCTACATATATCGTGTAGAGTTTGAGGTTATTAGTTAATAAAACCTCATAAAAGGTATCAAAGTTATCCAGACGGTTTTTCTCTACGCCATTAAAACCCATTTGTGCCGCCAGCTGCGCTTGTTTCTGATGTGTTTTGTAAACTGCCGTATCACTAATACCATTGTTAAATACAAAAAAGGGACTGCTTATGTGCTTTTGTTGTGCCATAACTGTCTGGCTCAAGGTAAAAACTAGCAAGCTACTAGCTAAGATCAGACGTAAACTCATATAAGATTTAGTTATATAGAGACAATTCCCCTGCAGATTACAGGTCAGTATCTTTATTTATTTCTTAGTTACTTTTTCATGTATGCCTGCCTTTACGTTACCTGACTATTGTTCTGGGTAGTACGACCTTTGTGCCTATAACCTGCGAGTTAACCGGATAGCAATCCTCCTGCATTTCAAGTTTTAGGTACCCGGCCCAAAATTAATAACTCATATCAATGTATGTTGTAAAGTACATATCCACGTCATTTGTCCAGGCTAAATGTGATATACCCACCCTTATAACCGGTAGAAGGATTGGGGCTTACAGCGATTGTGATACACTGTGCCTTATTTACCAGGTAGGAAGAAGGAATTGAATAGGCATTGCCGGGTAATTCTTTCTCCCACACCATTTTGCCTGTTGCCTGCTCAAAAGCCCGGAACTTCTTGTCTCCGGTGGCTGCTATGAATACTAGTCCGCCTGCTGTAGCAATACCACCTCCCCGGTTGTACATTCCCGAATTTTTAATTCCCTTTGCAGCCAGCTTTTCATCTTCTCCCAGTGGCACCTGCCAGAGTATTTCTCCTTTGTTGAGGTCAATGGCAGTGAGTGTACCGAAGGGAGGGTCAATGAGGGGAACTTTGTTATCGTCCACAAAAAAATTATATCCTGAAAATCCATAGGGCTCCCTGCTAGTTGATATGGCATCCTCACCGGAGGAAACTACTTTTACATCTGACCGCCCATCTTTCAGGTAGGCAATGATGGCATCAATCTGAAGTTGAGGCAAGTGTTGGAAAGAAGGCATAGGCTCAGCCCCTTTTTTAATGATACTTTCCAGTTGTTTTGCCGGATAGGTTTTTGTTTTCTCAGCTATATCCGGACCATAACTGGTGCCTTTTTTATCGGCACCATGGCAATTGCTGCAATTGATCTTAAATAAATGTTGGCCACTCAGCGCATTATTGGCAGACAACTCACTGATTTTATGTAATTTCAGAAACCAGGGCAGTTCCGTTGCATTCACAAATAAAATACCTGTGTTGGGGTTGAAAGAAGCCCCTCCCCAGTTAGCGCCTCCATGGGCTGCCGGAACCACCACCGATCCATTCAGGCTGGGAGGCACATATACCCCGGTGGTAAACTTACCAGCCTCCAGCCGTTGTTTTATGTATTGCTTGGACTCCGGACTGAGCCCTTTATAGTATTCTTCTTTATAACTCTGCCTGGTGAAGGGGGCAGGTTTTGTAGGAATAGGTTGGGTAGGCCAGGGTTTCTCTCCGGGCATCTCACTTGCTGTAGGCACAGGCACTTCCTCTATAGGAAACAAGGGCTGTCCGGTTTGCCGGTCAAAGACAAATACATAACCCATTTTAGTAACCAGAGCTACCGCATCTGTCATTTTGCCCGCATGTTGAATGGTAACCAGGTTAGGCGGAGAGCCATTGTCCCTATCCCATAGGTCATGGTGGGTAGTCTGAAAATGCCAGAGGCGCTTGCCGGTTCCCGCATCCAGGGCAAGCAGGCAATTGGCAAACAGATTTTGCCCTTCCCGGTCGGCGCCATAAAAGTCAAAGGAGGGGGAAGCCGTGGGTACATACACAATTCCCCGGTCTTCATCCAGCGCCATACCTCCCCAGCAATTGGCTCCTCCATTTTTTTTGCGTGCGGTAGCAGGCCAGGTATCATAGCCATATTCTCCCTCTTTAGGGATGGTGTGAAATATCCATTCCAGCTTACCTGTGTGTACATTAAATGCACGGATATCTCCCGAAGTGGAAGGCAGTTCGTCGGGCACTTTGCAGCCCACAATGAAGAGATCTTTATAGATAACGCCCGGTGCATTGCTAGTCACATGCACACGCTTGCGCATGGCAGGATCTACGGAGAGACCAGTATAGAAATCAACTTTTCCTCCTTCTCCGAATGCTTCCATCAATGTTCCATTCTCTGCATTGACAGAGTATAGGGTAGAGCCAAACACAAACAAGATGGCATCCTGCCTTCCGTTTGTTCCCGGTACATAGGTAGCACCCTTTGTCCAGTTATTGATCTCAGTGCTGTCGGGTTTAAATGACCAGATAACCCGGCCGGTGGCTGCGTCTAAGGCTTTGAGTACTTTGGAAGGCATAAACACAATCATTTTTCCCCCAACTATCAACGGGTTAAAGAAAATACCCGAACCGCCCGCTGTACTGTCCTCAAGATGCCATACCTGTTTGAGTTGGTTGACGTTGCCAGCGTTAATTTTGTCCAGGGGCGAAAATTTACTGTTTGATGCATCATACCCATAATGAGTCCATTGACCACTTTCAGGTCTCAAAACTTTTACTATGTCAGAAAATAAGTAGGCGCTTAACCCAATTCCTGCTAGTATACAGAGGGTAATAACAATGGATTTTGCAGATAGGCTCATATGCTCGAAGGTATATTCTTCTGTTAAAGTCTGGCTTTTAGAAGTAGTTTTTTAAATAATAGGCTTTTCAATGAAAGTAATATGTTACATAAGTATTCAGACATGAAGATTATCTTCTGCCTTCAGTTAGGCTTGTTGCGGCTGTAGCCAGTATAAAGTTCTGCCTGGGTATTTTCATTAGTTGTGTTTTTACTTTTTCTTAACCACAACTACTACCAGAGCATGTTTACCCATCGTTATGTTCACCGTCTCTTTTCCTGCTTTTAATTCTGCTGTGCCCACCGCACCATAGGTTTCGTAGCTGTAGCCCTGCGGAATGGTAAGAACGGTGTTGGCGGAGGAGAGATGATGCTGTGTAAACACGATGGCTGCCTGGTTGTCCTTTTCAAAACGGCTGGCATCTACTTCGGGGTTCGCATGAGAAAACCCGATGGCATCCGTATATTTTCCTACCAAAAGCAGGTGTTTGAAGCGGTCTTTTAATTGGTTAACTTTTGCCAGGTACGCCTGGTAATGGGGCGTTTCGTCAATCAAGGCCCGGCAGCGGTAAATCTCCACATCGTTCCGCAAACCTCGCAGTACGGTATGGTTCACCCGCCGTTCAATATCGGTATCATCCCGGATATCCCGGTCAGAGACAATGATTTCCGGAAAGGTATAGCGGAACCATTCCATAAAGAACACCGTGCGGGGCTTTTCGCCTTTCTGCTCCCAGCCAGGATTGAGTATGGCTTTGCAGGCTGGAGGACCGTACCAGTGGATATAATCCGATTGCATGGACGTAACATCGGTGAGTACTTCTATACCCAAAGCAATTTCTTTGTCTTTCGAATCCAGGTAATCATGCATCAACCCCATTACTTCGGCTTTGTCTGCAACCGTACGCAGGTTAGGCATGGCAAACTCCCCTGTTAAATCCCAGTCCGGATTATCACCCATGCCCATCTGGTCATAAAACACAGATTTAGCGCCATAGGCAATGGTCTGGTCGGCCATTTTTTTGAGTTCTTCCTTCCATTGAGGTGTCCGGAAATCAGCCACGGTAAAGGTTCTGGCATCGTAAGAACCGGTAAAGGTTCCCGGTCCTCTGAAACGGTAAGCATCATTGACTTTAGAACCTGTGTTATCTTTAATAGCTATTTTTTTGCCCATGCCGCTGCGGTAATACTGGGAGGTTTTGTCAATTAAGCGGCCGCTGTAATACCATATTACCGCTCCGCCATCTTTCTGAAACTCGGCAATCTGCTTTTTAAGCACCGCTTCCCCTCCCTGTGTTGGGTCTGCTATATAATTGGGGTAATCGTTGTCGTGGCCCTCTTTGTGCCAGCCGTGGGCAAATACGGTATTGATGCCTACACTCTCCCCAACTTTTTTCACTCTCGTACTTAAATCTGTGTAAGGAAACAAAATTTCGCCGTACTGGTGCTTCATAATAATTCGCTGCCAGCCTTTCATTTCCTTTACCCATTGCGGAGGCTCCCGGTGTTTCCACCAGGTGTTTGCCCAGGTTCTATACAGCCTGGATGTTTCGTGCCAGGTGCCCTGGTAAGGTGATACAACATTCACATTACTTGTCCAGGTTTGCCCGCTCACACAGTTGGGGTATTTATACATACCTGCTTCCAGCTGGTCGAATACAAATTTTTTACTCGGATACAGGCGCAAGCCATGTCCGGTATCTTCAAAGCTGGGGTCGTGGCTGCCGAAGTATAAGCCGCCTGTTTTGCCTACAAACGCATAGCAATTAGCGGAAGGACCGCGGGGGTATTTTACATCCCGTTGCAGAAAATCCTGGGCAGGCGGATAGTAAGGTGGCCAGGCGGCATTGGCTCCTTTCACCAGGCTTATTACATCCGGAAACAACTGGCCGCCATACTCAGTGGTAAGCAACTGATGATCCTCTGGCAGCTGGCAATTGCCCACCAATGGATACTGTAATTCCCGCACAATGCTGTGTTCTTCTTTATTCTGAAGTTCGGCAGCAAACCGCACCTGGTCGTTTTCCAGCAGAATAGTGAGTTGCAGGTTGATATTTACCTTTTCCCGGCGGCCTTTCAATCCGGTATAGCTGATGAGTAACTGATTTGCCTGCTGCTTCACCTGGGGCTGGTTATTGGCAGCTATGACTTCATTGTCTTTCCAGTCGGGGCGGTCGTAGTACAAGCGCCATATAGGTTTCCCTGAGGCATAGTTGTATCCGGTTTTTAGGTTTTTCAGGCTTTGTAGATTTCCCTGGTTATCAATAGACACCTCAATATTTTCATTTTTAATGGTGAAGGTTGACTGGGCATTTATCTGGGGAAAACAGACAAAGAATAATAAGCTTGAAAGTAAAATTTTGTTAATCCACATAGGCGGCAGGAGTTGAAACGTATTAAATGAATGATTTACTTAACGTGCACGAATAGGTTAGCTGAAGTAGCTTTTGGCATTGTCCGGCCTGATATCGGTGAGCGTGCCTTTATAATGCCGGAGTTCTTTGGGTGAGTATGGATACTTTTTCATAGCCTCTTCATTGAGTTCTATTCCCAGACCCGGCTTATCGGGAATGTGCATATGCCCCTCCGTAAACAGCACGGTTTCGTTCGTAATCTCCTGCCGCCAGGGCACATCGGAACTCATGGTTTCCAGCAAATAAAAGTTGGGAATACAGGCTGCCAGTTGCAGGGTGGCTGCATTGGCCACCGGCCCACTGGGGTTATGCGGACAAACAGGAATATGATAGGCTTCGGCCATCGCCGCAATTTTCTTCAGTTCCATAATTCCTCCGGCATGGCTCACATCGGGTTGTATAAAATCAGCTGCTTTTTGCTCAAACAGCGTGCGGAAATCCCAGCGGTTATACAGCCTTTCTCCGGCTGAAATGGGCACCTGTACCCGCCGTTTTACATCAGCTAAGCCTTCCAGATTTTGTGGAGGAATAGGTTCTTCAAACCAGAGAATATCAAAATCTGCCAGGGCATGCCCGATTCTGACAGCCGTAGGAATATCAAACCTGCCATGCCCTTCAATTATCAGGTCTGCTTTATCTTTAATGGCCTCGTATACGGTACCTACACAAGCTAAAGCATCATTGAGTTGCCCTCTGGAAATCTGCAGATAAGCAGAACCAAACGGGTCCCACTTCAGGGCTTTGAAACCTTGGGCTACAGCCTGCAGCGCTTTTTCTGCAAATTCATCCGGGGTTTTAGCAGGAGCAAACCAGCCATTGGCATAACAGGGCACACTATCCCGTACTTTACCGCCCAGCAACTGATATACTGGCACACCCAGATCTTTACCTTTGATATCCCATAAGGCCATTTCAATGGCAGAAAGTGCACTCATCAGCACCGGGCCGCCACGCCAGTACGCATCCCTGTAGACTGTATGCCAGATGTCTTCTATGCGGTGCGGATCTTTGCCCACGACTATGCTTTCCAGCTCTTTACAAGCCTGGGCTACGGTTAATTCTTTGTATTCCAGGGTAGCTTCTCCTACACCATGCAGCCCGTCTGTATCGGTGAGTACTTTTACAAATACCCAGTTGGTCCGGTAAGCGTGGCAGATATACGTTTCAATAGCAGTTATTTTCATAATTGAAGGGAAATCAGGGATTTTATACAACATAAGCTTCGCCTAAGGTCAGTACTTTATTTGCTAACCCGATTTCATCACAAGCCTTTGCAAATACATAGGGGTCAGCCGTATTTTCAGCAAACATGCCATAGTGCATAGGTATAGATAAAGCCGGTTTTAGCTGACTTACTACGTGTAGAGCTTCAGTACTATTCATATTACCCAGCCGGCCATTAATGACAATGAAAGCCACATCTACCGGTTGCGGACAAAGCCTAGTAACCTCCTCAACAAGGGTATCGGTAAGCAGGGTATCTCCACTCATATAAATTATTTTGCCCTCTGCTTCCAGCACACAACCTACCGCATAGGGATCGCTGTGATAAGCAGGTGTTGATCGCAGCGTAAAAGGACCTAGTTTACTTAGCCTACCTTTCGGCATAGACACTAATACTGCTTCGTTAAAATTCATTTCCCTTGCTTTTTGCATGACACTTTCCGGCCCGGCAATGCGTGCTTCCGGATACATCTGATGAATGTGCAGTAAGGCAATGGGATCAAAATGATCCAGGTGATTATGGGTGATAAAGACTGTATTTGGCCGTAGTTCTGCGATGGATAAAGGAAAAGCCCTCAAGCGTTTCAAGCCTTGTTTCTGTTCTACAATATCACTCATAAAAGGGTCTATCAGCAGTCGGTGGCCTGCACTTTCAATCAGAAATCCACTTTGTCCTAGCCAGGTTATCTTCATACATCTATCGCTTGTGGAATCTGGTTATTTTTCATATACCCTTGCAATGCTGCCCAAATACAAATACCGCCAAGCATATACACCATACTTAAAGCCGAAAGCCCAATTGATAAGCCCAAAGTTGGTTTTAAGTATCCCAGCAGAAACGGCGCTAATGCTGCTACAACATAGGCAAACATAGCCGACAAGCCCACTGAAGTAGAGCGGTATTGTGGTTCGATCACTTCAAAAAGGGTAGCATAAATATTTGCATCATACACCCCCCGGAAAAAACCAAAGCCAGCCAGGCAGACATAGGTTAGACCAGGGGTAGAGGCTTGTCCCATGCCTACAATGAAAGGCACAGCCAGAAATAATCCGGCACTCTGGACCATAAGCCGGTATTTAGTGGCCTGCAAGGCGATTTTATCTGAAAGCCATCCACCACTTATAACACCCATAAATGCAAACAGGTGATGGTAGAACATGGAACTGAACCCGGCTTCGGCTATGGAAAGTCCGAATTTCTCATGTAGGAAAGTAGGAGTCCAGGTGGTGTAGCCAACATTGACAAATACCATTGCCAGAAATGCACCACACAAAAATACCGCAGTCGGTTTTCGCAGCAGGGCCAGAGTAGCCTCTTTCATAAATGTTCTTTGGGCTGATATAGAAACAGTAGCAATAGCTGTTGCGGTAGGGCGGAGTCTGAAAAACAGGATAACTGATAGAACCATTCCGGCACCGCCAAACAAGAAAAAGGTATTTTTCCAGCCGTACAACTCGGCTATATAACCTCCCAGGGCACCGCTTACCACCACACCCACATACAACGATGTCTGGTGAATGGACATGGCTAGGGCACGGGTTTTCTGGTGATACTGGCTGATGAGTCCATTAGCTGCCGGGGCATAAAAAGCCTCACCGCCACCCACTGCTAGGCTCCGCAGAATAATTAAATGCAACAGGGAATGGCTCAACCCAGTAAGCAAGGTGGACGCACTCCAGAACAGCAGGCTAAAGCCAATAATTTTTTTGCGGTTAAACAAATCGCCTGTTACGCCGGCAAAGGGTATCAGCAAGCCAAGGGTTAATACAAACAGGGAACCTACCAGACCCAACTGTGCATCTGAAAGACTTAAATCATCCTTGATTAGGGGCAAAACTACGTTGAAAATCTGCCGGTCAGCCTGATTGAAGAAAAAAGCCAGCCACAGCCAGAGCAGCAATTCCCACTTATATTCATTTTTCTCTTTCATGGGCTAACGCATGTACATTCCTCCATTAATATCGAGTGTACAACCAGTGATATAGTCGCCACCTTCGCCACACAGAAAAGCTACTGCCAGGCCAATATGCCGGGGTTTGCCGAGGCTACCCATCGGCACCATCGCACTGAGTTTTTCGGCTCCATCTACCCCGTGGGTTTTAAATAACAGTTCGGTTTCGATAATTCCCGGAGCTATGGCATTCACGGTAATACCCAGCGGTGCTCCGGTGCGGGCAAGGGTTTTGGTAAAGCCCAGCATGCCGCTTTTCGTAGCTGCATAATGCACATGCCCAAACAAAGCGCCTTGCTCGCCTACCATCGAACTGATATTGATAATGCGTCCGTACCGCTGAGTGGCCATCAGTTCCATGGCTGCTTTAGAACAGAGAAAACAACTGGCCAGGTTAGTATTGAGCACATAATTCCAGTCTTCAAAAGAGGCTTCGAAGATGGTCTGGGTTTTGGACATACCGGCATTGTTAATCAGAATATCCAGCTTTCCGAACTCAGTACGGATGCTCTGAAACATGGTCTTCACCTGGGTTTCTATACTTACATCTGCCTCCACTAATTTTACCCGCCGACCCATTTCCTCGATTTTGCTGGCTATTACTTCACCCTCGTAATTCATCTTTTTGTCGTTGATTACAATGTCGGCACCTTGTTCGGCTAGTACAAGCGCTATGCCTTTGCCAATACCCCGGGCGGCACCTGTCACCAGAGCTACCTTTCCTTCTAATGGTAAATTCATTCAGTGTGAAAATTAAATATTGAACAATTGATGTATTTTGTTTAGTCAAAAGGGTGCAATCATATTACCATCATAGAAGACAAGAGTCCATTTCTTTGAAAAGAGTTATACAAATAAAGACGCATGCTAAAAATAGTTTTCTGTTTCATACATTATCAGGTAAACCAAAAAGAGAATCAGCATATGTTATTTGTTCTTTTATGAGCCTACTCAATACCCAGGATTCTGATCCGCTGACGCCATCTCAGCGTTGGCATCAATTTCTGACTGAGGAATTGGCAGTAAATCTCCGGCAGTTGCGGCTTTGCCAAGGGATTGAATTTTTGATTTAAAGGTGCCTGTGCGCAAAAGATCATACAACCTTTTGCACTCCATGACAAACTCAAAGCCTCTTTCCTGGATTACTGCATCCCGGAACGCTTGCTGGCTAAGTCCGGTCAGATCAACAGTGGCCGAAGGCTGATCAACCGGTAGGTTATAGGCTCTTCTGCGGATTTTATTAATCGCCTCATAAGCCTCGGCAGTAGGGCCACCTTTGGCCTGGCTTTCTGCTTCAGCAAAAATTAATAAAACATCCGGATATCTCAATACAATGGGATTTATATAACTGTTATTGATGCCTGTTTCGGAAGGTGCATTGTATTTACCGAAAGCCGGATAATCATTCCCTACATCTTGCCGGGTTCCATTTCTTCCGGTAAAATAGCGGTATACACTAAAATTCCGGCGGGCTTCTGTCGTGTCCCACCTGGTCCAGATATCAGACTTATTGTCGACAGAATATACCCTCACCCCATTTGTACAGTTAGGATTTTGTGTACCTCCGGCATGGGCAAATGAGGTTAGGGAATGACCGCGATTCGTGCCATCAAACTGCACTGAAAAAATGATCTCTGCATTATTTTCATTCGTTCCGCTGAACACATCTCCGAATTTAGGCAATAGTTGGTATTTTCCGATCACCTCGTTGGATTTAGAAGCAGCTTCCTGCCATTTCTCCTGCGTCAAATATACCCAGGCTAATAAGGTTTTAGCTGCACCGGATGTAGCCCGTCCTACGGCTGCACCGGTGCGTGTTTCAGGCAATACAGCTTCTGCTTCCTGAAGATCTTGTTCAATCTGGGCATAAATCTGTGTTTTGGAGGTTCTAGGTAACGAAGTATTGGCCAGGTTATCGATTACTGCAAGAGGCATAGGCGAATCTCCCCACAAGCGTACAATATTGAAATAGTTGAAAGCCCGTATGAATTTTGCTTCCCCGACAATAGCCTGCTTTTTTTGCTCATCCATAGCGATGGCAGGTACATACTGAATAACACCATTGGCCCGGCTGATCTGCTGGTACATGGTGTTCCAAACCTGCAGCACAAAAGGATGGTTGGCAATCAGGTCCCAGCGGTCAAGGGTCTGATAGGTATCATTGCGGTTAATGGTGACAAAGTCAGCAGGTAATTCGGTGAGCTCAAAATAAAAGCGTCCGTAATAATTACTGCTTAAGAAAGATTCGTAAGTACCTATGATGCCTGCTTCTGCATCTGCTTCTGTTTTCCAGTAATTTTCGGTAGCAACAAAGGAAAATACTTCCTCTTTCAAGGCATCCTTGCAGGAATGCAGGAGACCTGCAGCTAACAGCAGAAATGAATATGTAAAGTATCTGATGGTTTTCATGTTGGATAGGGGTTAAAAAGTTACATTCAATCCGATGTTGTACACTTTAGCAGAGGGGTAGGAGCCCCGGTCTAAGCCTTTTACCAATGAATTGGTTCCGGTCTGGCTCACTTCCGGGTCGTAGCCATTGTACTTGGTGAAAGTCAACAGATTTTGCCCGCTTACATAGATTCTTGCAGCCTGTAACCAGCTGATTCCCAGTTTACCTGCCGGCAGATTATAGCCCAATACAATATTCTTCAGACGCAGATAGGAAGCATCCTGTATGTAACGGTCTGAAACTCGGTTGGCAATGTTGCTTGCCCTTGGGTATTTTGCATTCGGATTAAAATTATCAGTAGTCCAGCGGTCATTTACAGCGGTAAGCTGATTGCCGATCCTGGCTAGTGAATTACCTGTCAGGAATTCGTTGCTGTTAAAAACAGATACCCCTTCCACCCCCTGGAAAAAGATGCTCAAATAGAAGTTTTTGAACGCCATATTAGAGGTGAAACCGTAAATAATATCAGGATACGGACTGCCCAGTATGGTCTGGTCATTATCATTGATTACGCCATCCCCATTCAGGTCTTTGTAGCGGATATCACCGGTTTCATTCAGTCCATCTTCCACAAATCCATAAAAAGCAGACAGTACTTCGCCTTCCCGGATGATGTTAACCGGCCTGTCGATGGGAGAAGGGATGGAAGCAGCAAAGAATTCAGCGGTTTCAACGGCCAGGTCAAGGACTTTGGTATTATTTCTGGAAATATTCGCATTGATACTCCAGGTAAATGCCTTATCGATCAGATGTGCCGTAGCCCCTAGTTCAAAGCCTTTGTTTTCTATAGAACCGGAGTTGATCAGGATGGTAGAAAAACCGGAAGATCCTGGAATGGGTAAGTTAGCCAGCAGGTCGTCGGTGCGCTTGATGTAGTAATCGGCCGTCAGCGATACACGTCCCTGCCATACACTCAGGTCAATACCTGCATCAAATTGTTTGTTAATTTCCCATTTCAGGTCTTTATTTGCCAGGGAAGTGGGCACATAGCCGATCGCTGCATTTTGTGATGCGCCCATTACGTTTACGACCGAACTCATCCTGGAAATAGAGTTATACAGGCCAATCTCCTGGTTACCGGTTACCCCATAGCTCGTTCTTACTTTAAGATCACTGATAAAGGGGATATTCCTCATGAAGTTTTCCCGGGAAACCCGCCAGGCCAGAGCACCTGATGGAAAAAATGCCCATTTGTTGTTTTCTCCGAACCGGGAAGAGCCATCTGCTCTGGAGGTAAATGTAACGATGTATTTATCATCAAACACATAATTTACCCGGCCCAGCCATGACAAAATGGTAGACTGACCCTTGGAGGAAACATTCGGTTCGGTGATGGAAGCAGCGCCTAAATTATTTGTTTCAAATGCCTCAAACTGGAAACCAGTACCACCTTGCTGAAAATAACGGGAAGTGTTCTGTTGCCAGGTAAACCCAGTAATGGCATTTATTTTGTGTTTTCCGTTCAATTCCCTGTTAAAAGAAAGAATATTTTCATTCAGTACATTGGTGTTGTAATCCTGCTTGACGGTAGCTCCCGGAAAGGGATAGGTGAAATTTCCTCTGCGGACAAAAATATCATTGAGCTGATTCTGGTTATCCAGACCCATACGGATACTAAAGGTTAGGCCCTCCAGTAATGTATATTCACCCATCACACTGCCTAATATCCGGTCTACGGTCAGCTTATTAAGGGATTTTTCAACTACTTCCAGCGGATTGGTAGGGTCGGCGGCGGCTTCCGAATCGGAAAAGTCATTGTATCCGCCATTACTATTGTATGGGTTGACTGTAGGAAAGGCACTAAAAGCATTGCTCAGCCAGTTATTCGATGCCCGGTTATTAATAGAACGGCTGGCGGTAAGGCTGGTAACAAATTTAAGCTGGTCATTGATTTTGTTATCCAGATTAATTCGAACGGAACCCCGTTTAAAACCGGAGTTAATAACAATTCCTTGCTGGTCAAACCAATTGCCCGACACATTATACTGGTTCTGTTTCGATCCTCCCGAATACGACAGGGAGTAGTTTTGAATAGGTGCGGTACGGAATAATAAATCCTGCCAGTCGGTGCTGGTGGTATACTGGGCCGGGTTGGCATAAGGTTCTGCCTGGCCTAAATTACGTGCCCGTTCATTCATGATCCGGATGAAATCCTGTGCATTCATCAGATCAAGTTTATTGCTTACCTGTTGCATGCCATAATACGATTCAAAGGAAAGTTGGCCCCGTTCTCCGGCTTTACCGCGTTTGGTGGTAATAATTACCACCCCATTGGCACCCCTGGCTCCATAAATCGCCGTAGCCGAGGCGTCTTTCAATATTTCCATCGATTCAATGTCATTGGGATTGATGGAGGCCAGGGCATTGGAAGGTTGTGTGCCTATGTTGAGGCCATCTTCATTAATCAGACCGGCATTATAAACCGGTACCCCATCAATCACATATAAAGGCTCACTGCCTCCCAATACGGTATTTGCTCCCCGGATACGTACTTGCGGTGCTCCTCCAGGCGCTGAGTTTCCCTGCATTACCTGTACCCCTGCTACCCTGCCCTGAATACCTTGTTCCAGAGAAGCAATAGGCAATGATTTGATCTCTTCTGCGGCTACGGTAGCCACTGAGCCAGACAAGTCCGATTTCTTCACTGTACCGTACCCGACTACCACTACCTCATCCAGGCTGCTTACATCCGGAGTCAGGGCAACCTTGATTTGTGTCTGGTTTCCTACGGCAATTGTGCGGCTCTGGTAGCCTATATAACTTATTACTAAAGTAGCATTAGCAGGCACCGTAAGTTGGAACTGGCCATTGGCATCGGTTGTGGTACCTTTGGAAGTGGATTGAACAATAACATTAGCCCCAGGCAGTGGGCTACCATCCATTTCAGACGTAATGACGCCTGTCAACCGAACCTCTACGGCTGATTGAGCCAGCGAGAGGTGAATCATGCAGAGGAATTGCAACAGGAAGACCAGTCGCAGTGGTTTAAGTAGTGGGCGTGCCTCCATATAAGTATATGTTAAAGTGGTAAAAACTTTGTGTGGAGACAAGTATAATATAACATTTTTAATAAAAAAATAGACTTTTTTATGCAAGCGATTGCGACATCGGTTGCATAAAAAATATTTTTTTAGTAGGTTAGATTTTACTACAGAAGAGTTATTCCCATGCCCAGATTAGACCCCAGCCGCCGTACCACGGTTACCATTTATGATATAGCTAAGAAGTTAAGTATCTCAGCTTCCACCGTTTCCCGTGCTTTACGTAACCATCCGGATATCCGGCCCGAAACTGTGGAAGCGGTGAAGGATATGGCTAAAAAGCTTAACTACCAGCCAAACACCATTGCCCAGAGCCTGCGGGAAAGACGTACCAAACTATTGGGCGTGATCGTTCCGGAAATACAACAGCACTTATATGGATCGGTATTGAATGGCATTGAGGAAGTAGCCTTCCGCAAAGGCTACCAGGTGCTGGTGAGCAAATCCGGGGAAAGCTACGAACGGGAACTGATGCAAACGTACGCCTTGTCTAACCAGGTAGACGGCGTAATTGCCTGTCTTTCTCAGCATACCCATAAAATAGATCATTTCCGGCAGTTAAAGAATCAGGGATTACCCCTGGTATTTTTCGACCGTGCGCCAGAACGTTTAGCCGCTCACCGCGTGCTGTTTGATAATGAAGCCGGCAGTTTTGCCCTTACCGAAAACCTGATCAGGTCCGGCTTTACACGTATAGCCTATCTTTCGGGTCCTGAACAGCTGGCTGTATGCCAGGAACGTTTGTCTGGCTATCAGAAAGCCCTGGAAAGGTACAATTTACCATTTGACCAGGATCTGGTAATTCATACAGGGTTCGGCTATCAGGATGGCCGGATTGGATTTACTAGATTGATGAAGCTGGAAAACCGGCCCGATGCCATCTTTGCCGCAAGTGACCAGATTGCTACGGCTGTGGTGGTAGAAGCCCGGCGCATAGACCTGGAAATTCCTCACCATCTGGGATTGGTTGCTTTTGGCAGCGATCCGGTACATGCCCTGCTGCACCCGGCAATAACTGGCCTGCATCCGAAAGGCTATGAGATGGGGAGTACAGCGGCTCAGTTATGTATACAGGAAATAGAGCAGGCTGGCAAAAACAAGCGGTTCCGTACAGAACGGTTAACTACTGAGATCATTATCCGCCATTCCAGTATAAAAGCAAGTGGCGAAGATAGTGTGGTTAGCGCATACAGCCGTTTTCATAAGCGGGATGGTTTTGGTGATGAAGTAATTTATATGTATTAATCCATTGAAGGTTACGGAAGCGTGAGTCACCTGAATTTCTAGAAAAAAGAGTATAGTAAATAGGTTCATCCATTTACCTGCAGAAGATATGTTGTAAAGTTAATGCTATAGAAAAATTGGAAGCAATGCAGTAGTATTAGGTGAGAAAATTCTACCCATTAGAAAGCCAAATAGTCTATTAAGTAGTAGTTCTATCTTTGAAGCTATGGGCTTATTGTTACCAGTTCTGCTAACAAAATAGAGCTTGTAAAAACCAAGAATTCCCTGATTGGAGTCTCAGTAAATAGGTAACTTATGAAAGAAAATATTTCTCCTATGAAACCACTTTTGATCTTCGTGCTAGTTATTTCCATGATCGGTTTGGCTTCCTATAAACTAGCCAAATTTATTCCAGATCAAGGATACATTTTTGAGCGGGATAGTGAGGTTGAGAAAAAAGGAGCAAGTCCACATAATGGGAAAGGCAGTTCAACAGGCTATTCTTTTTTTGAACAAGCAGCGGGTTATGAGTTTGCATTCCGCAAGCGGGTGCTTCATGCAGGTGCTACCATTGGATATCATACACAAGCCGAAGATGAGGTCTATTATATTCTGTCAGGCACAGGAGTAATGATGATCAATGGTCAGCAAATGCACGTAAAAGCAGGAGATGCTATTCTTACACGCACGGGAAGCTCACATGGACTAGCCCAAAGTGGCAAAGAAGATTTAACGCTCATTATTACTTACAAAAAGTAAGCTTTTACTTTAAGAAGAAAATATGGCAAGGAGCTTAATTTGTCTGCTGTGATGTAAAGTTGAATACTGCTTATTAAAAAGATGGATCAGAATTCTTATCGAAGGAATTCACAGAATGTGAACTTGCCAAATGTGAAACATAAATAGGATTTGTCAGACATTGGCATATTTTATTTGTCTGATAGGTAAAATAACCTATCCAAAGGGCAGAAACTGCAAACAAGACCTGAAAAGCGCCTAACAGGTAGAGCAAAAATATTGAATAGGTATCCATAAATACCTATCGTCTAGCGAAGGAAGAGTAGCCTGTTTTTCACAAACATACTAATCCTGAACAGAGTAAGTGTGAGGGCTGGAGCTACCAGGCTGCTGAGGCCGGTAATCAGGTTTACGGCAATGGCACCACCCAGCTAACTGCATAGTAGAAAGAAGCCTATAGTTACCGTTCTCGGGCTTACAAAAAGCAGCAGGCAACACAACTCCAACATGGCAAGCTGGGGTAGAGGAAGCCGGCTTGGATTCTGAAAATAGATCAATATTTTAATCAAGGCAATCAGGCTTAAGAGAAAAGCAGGTAGGAAATAGAAGTAATTTCTGAGATCTTTCATCTATTCAAAAATTTTCTGGTGACTAATAATTTTTCCATCTGCCATCTCAATCGTCCGGTGGCTGGCTTTGGCAAAGTCGTTGTCGTGGGTTACGGCAATAATGGTCTGGCCGTAGTCCTGTGCAATCTGCTGGAAGATGTCAAATACAATGGCTGTGTTTTTACTATCCAGGTTGCCTGTGGGTTCGTCGCCCATGATAATGTCTGGTTCGTTAATTAATGCCCGGGCAATGGCTACCCGTTGTTGTTGCCCGCCGCTTAACTTTGAGGCATCTTTTAAAGCCTGGTCGGCCAGGCCCAGTATGTTTAATTTTTCGTAAGCTTTTTCTTCAATTTCTTCATAGCTGTGTTCACCCAGCTTTAGCGCAGGAATCATTACATTTTTGAGGCAGCTAAACTCAGGCAGCAGGTAATGGAATTGAAACACAAATCCGATTTTTTCATTCCGGATAGAGGCCAGGGTATCGGCTTTTTGCCCGGTTATCCGCTGGTTACTGATCAGCAGTTCTCCTTCATAATCTGTATCCATAGTGCTCAGGCAATACAACAAGGTGGATTTCCCTGAACCGCTTTTGCCTACAATAGTCAGAAACTCGCCTTTCATCACCTCAAAACTTACATCATCCAGTACTTTGAACTTTACCGGCTCAAGAAAGTATTTGCTCAGGCCTTTGGTAGCTAAAATGACTTCTTTTTTCATAGTATAGTTTATACAATTATAAAATCGACCTTGCGTAGTAAGCCTTGCTCGTACACCTTTTCGTAAGCTTTGCCCTCAAGGCCGGGTGGGGCTCACCTTTGCAACACCGCTGTATAGAATCCGCACAAACCCACTGATAATGCCAAGAGTTGCCCTGTAAGGGTCTAAGGCGTCTTTTGCAAAGGCTGTTATCGTTTGTTAAAGAGATTATTCTGGTATTACTTTCTGAAGATGTCAACCGGGTCAATTTTTGCAGCTTTTCTGGCCGGAAAATACCCTGCTCCCAGGGATACAAACAGGCCGAAGAAGATGCCGGAAATAAAAATGGATGCATCAAACCGGACTGGGAAATACCCCACCGGCGGGCCCACATAAATTCCTTTGGCTATATACACCAGTATGGCCCCGATACTTACCCCCAGCAGCGTTCCGAAAGCGCCCATGATAAAGGCTTCAGTCAGGAATATCTTGATGATATCTTTCCCTTTGAATCCATTGGCTTTCAGAATGGCAATGTCGTTCATTTTCTGGGTAATAGTCATGTTGATGATGTTGTAAATGCCAAAAGAGGCTACCAGCATAATAGAGAAGGAAATCAGGGGAGTCATGGTACCAGTCAGTTTGCTTTGTGCCAGCTGGTCGGCATTTTCTATCTGCCAGTCTTCTACTTTGTATTGGGTGAGTTGCTGCAGCCGGGGGGCATACACACCGGAAGAATCCGGATTACTCAGCTTTACATAAATGTCGGTTACGGAAGTGGGGTTTCCCCCGATGAGTTGCTGGGCGGTGGCCAGGTGTATATAGGATTTGCTATCGTCAGTTGCCCGGTTATCGGTGGCAAACACACCAATTACTTTCAGCACCTTACTCACCCCCAAAGACGAAATGATGCTCAGGTTATCGCCCATCCGCAAGTTCAGTTTTTCGGCAATTCCTCGCCCAATCACAATCCCGTTTAAGTCCGATGAAAGGTTTTCCAGATTGCCTGCCAGCATGGTGCTGGTGATGTTGAACATGGCATCGGCTGCTTGTACGTCTATACCACTGGCCATGCCTTTGAGCTGTGATTTGCCGCTGCTGTAAAACAAATCTACATTTACCTGCGGAGCCGCATTCAATACATAGGGTTGCTTTTTCAACTGGTCAATAAGTCCATATGGGTTGATAATTGTCTTACTGGTAGTGGTAATTTTGGGGTTGCTTATCAGGTTGAAAGTAGTGCTGTCGGTTGCAATAAGTGATTTACTAATTTCATCTTCCTTATGTATGCGGATATGTGGTATGGTTTTAAACATATTCAATTTGGTATAACTGCTTACCCCAGATACAATGGAGTTAGAAAAAATGTACAAAGCAATACCCACTGTAACCCCCATAGCCGCAACCAGGGTTTGCTTTTTGCGGGTGAGGATATGCGTGAACGCAATGTCGTAGTTTACTTTCAGCCTCATATTATTGTCCGTTTTCGGTGATTAAAACCGCATTTTCATCCATGCCCGACAGCACCTGCACCCACTCACTGCTCACTAGTTTGGTTTCTATTTTCCGGGGTTTATCTTCGCCTTTAATACGAACTTCATTATCGTAGCCCAGGTACTTTCTGGGAATGAGCAGGGCATTTTTGGTGGTGTCTACGATGATATTTACCTGCAACTGCGTACCGGCAATATTGAAATCCAGGCTGTCTTTGAAATAGATTTTGCAGACAAACGACTGTGTGGCTTCCTCAAAGGTGGGAAGTATTTCGGCCACTTCGCCCCGGTAGGTTTTTTGTTTATTGATGTTTAACCCGATAACAGCCGGCTGCCCCACCTTAATTTTACCAATGCTCCCCTCATCTACATTGACTCTGGCATACATAGACCGGGCTTCGCCAATCAGGGCAATTACTTCTCCCTGAGCTACAAAATCCCCTGCCTGCTTGAGTTTTTTCAACACACGCCCCGCTTTCACGGCACGAATCTGGTTGTAACCTGATAAGGTGGCATTGATGTCTTTCTGCGAACGGTTAATTACCAGCTGCTGCTCGGCTTGCCGTTTCAGCTGCGCATAATTCTGCCGGGCATTTTCGTACTCTGTTCTGGCAGACTGGTACTGCAGTTCTGTTTTTTCGTAATCAGCCCGTGAAATACTATTGGCTTCCAGGAGTTTTTTATACCGGTCAACCTGCGTTAAATTATACTCCATTTGCTTCTTTGCCTGCTCCATGGCATTTTTTGCCTGCACCAGTTGCGGTGCATCCGGTGAGGTATTGGCCTGGGCAATGTCATACAGTACGCGTCCGCTTCTGGCATTAATCAGGTTCTGCTGGTTATCAATCACGGCTAAGGTCTGGCCTTTTTGAATCAGGTCGTTTTCCTGGAACGACAGGTCGGAGATATACCCCTCGGCCCTCGCCGTCAGACTATAGGTGCCTTCGGCTTCTAAAGTGCCGGAGGCAAACACCGTTTCGGTGACATCTTTCCGGATAGGCCTGGTTTCTTCTGTCTGCCTGCCGCAGGAAATAAGCCCGAAAATGGCCACAATCACCATAATTAGGATTGATTTCATGAGTTTATTGAATTTTGTTATGAATGTTGATTTTCGCCTCTGTCAGCAGCACTTGAATGGCGGACGAAATAGCCTGGTACTGGCTGTTAACCATGGTATTAAAACTATTAATGGTCTGGTCGAGGGTGAGGATACCGGCCTGGTAGTTCAAGGCATTTTTCTGGTACGAATCGCGGTGAAGCTCATACACTTGCTGATTGTTTTTGTATTGCGAAAAGGACTTGTTGTACTCAACCTGTAGCTGCTTTGCCGCCGATTGGGCATTTGCTCTGGCCTGTATGGCCCCGTTCCTGGCTCTTTCATAATCGAACCTGGCTTTGTAAAAGCCTGCGATGGAGTTGGTTCCCGGTATGGGCATACTAATCTGCAAGCCGATATAGCTGCTCGGAATCCAGTTTACCCGGTTGTCGAAAAGCCGGGGTACGGTATTAAACTGCTGGCGTGTACTGGAGCCGATTATCGATAAGGTGGGCAAGTTGCTATTGACCATTTTATAATAATTCACCTGTGCATACTTCTCCTGGAGCATGGCATTGGTAGCCTGCAGGGTATTTTCCGAAATGTTTACTGTATACAAATCAACATTGCCCTGTACTGGCTGCGTGAACTGAATTTGCTCTGTTTCCGGAATATCGCACAGCACTTTCAGCGACAAAATCTGCTGCTCAACCAAGTACTGTATCTGCCGGTACGATTCCTGTGTAGACAGCAGCGTTGCCTGGCTATCGTTCAGTTCCTGCCCATTGGCTAAGCCTTGTCTGTATTTTTCGGCAACCGTTTGGGCTAAGGTATCGGCTGCCGCTACATTTTGTCCGGTGGCAGTTAGTTGCTCTTGCAGGGTAAGGATATTAAAATAAACGGCGGCTATGTCTTCATACAATTGTTTGCGTGTCAGCTTCTGCTCTGTTTCCGACAAGTCTATATTGATTTTCGCCAGCCTCAGGTTTGACCAGCCTTGCGGGTTCAATAGTTTTATATCAATGTAGGCATTGAAATTGGTCTGGTATTGCACACCCAGAGGTACCTCCTGAAAAGTGCCGGGTTGTCCGCCTAATATTTCAGCCGGAAACAGACTGACCGGCAACTGCGTGTTGTTGGTGTACGAACCGGAAACACTGCCCGTAGGGTCAACAATGCCCATAAGTGAAGCCAACCGGGCTTTTTTGGCTTGGGTAATAGTGATGTCTGTGTTTTTTAGCGTCAGGCTTTTTGCCCCTGTCAGCTGCAAGAGTTCATCAAAACTGCTAATCACTGTCTGGGCACGTGTGTGGGTAAAAAGCGTTATCCAGAAGCAACACATCATACAGAAAGAAGCTTTCGTCATGATTAAATCCGTTTAAAAATGAAGGTTCTGGAGAATATGAACTTGCCCGCTTTAAACTGAAAGGTGTTGTTATCGGGAAGACTTATTTCCACTTTGTATTCATCCTTATTATCTGGGTTGATAAGTGTTCCCTGATAAGTCTTGTTTGTGTTGTTCCATACCAGTTCTCTGAACAGGATGGCATTGTTTCTGGATGGATTTTTCGGGTCATTGATCACTTTGCCGGTATATTGGCTATCTTTTTTATGAAACTCCACTTGCTTTTCGGGGTGGGCGGCATCCTGCCACTTTCCCAAAATAGTATCAGCCCCCTGGGCTGCGGCACTATGGCCGGTAAACACACAGGTTAGTAGAGTCAATAAACCGAAGAGAATCAGGCGTTTCATGGGCATCAGCTACTTATGTTTGATACAAAAGTGTAGACACAAAAAAAACTGCACAATGGCTATGCAGGCGAACCGGACAAAACTTTCTCCCAAATGGACAGGGAAATGGGAAGGCTTATTGTTGAGAAAGCCAGTGGATAAACTCGGTGGTTTTGAGTTTTCCCACTACTATGGGCTCTTTGTAGGGGAACAGCAGGTTGATAAGCATTTTACGGTTAAAGTACTGCGAGGCGTCTTTTACGGCTTTGCGGTTAATCAGAAACTGCCGGTTGGCTCTGAAAAAAGAAGGAAATGTCTGCTCGAGTTTGTCTAATTTCTGGCTGACAGGATACTTTTTCTGGGCAAACGTATAGGCAAATGTGCCCTCATTTTCGATGAAAAAAAAAGCGATATCACTGCCGCTGATAGGGATGATTTTTTCGCCTTGATATACGATTACGGAAGGAATATTGTGAAGCAGGCTATTTTTTAAGGAACCAATCAGGCTATCCAGATTATCGTTTTTTTTGGCAAGCTTGTCTTTTAGCTGCTTGAACTTTTGCAGGGTTTTCTCAATGGCTTGCTTATTGAAGGGTTTGAGTACATAATCGATGCCCAATGTCTGAAAAGCTTCCAGCGCATATTGCTGATAGGCGGTGCAAAAAATGATGGGTGTCTGTGTATTTACCTGCTCAAAAATATCAAAACTTAATCCGTCGCCCAGTTCGATATCTGAAAATATCAAATCCACCTCCGGCTGCTGCTCAAAAAACCGGACGGCCTCTTCCACAGAATACAAAAAAGGCAATATTTCTGCATCCGGCTCTACGCCGCGTATGGTAGCGGCCAGGTCTTTTGCCGTCAGTTTTTCATCTTCGATGATGACTATTTTCATGGTTCAAGTAAGGGTAAGAATACTATAAATCCGGTGTGGGTCTCTGCGATTTCCGGTGTTTTCCCTGAAATTATCTGATACCGTTCGCTCAGGTTTTTGAGCCCGGTACCCGAGGTTTTTCCCACAGCCCTGGGCGACTTATTATTGGCAATCCGCAGGCTGGTATGCTCAAATGTTATGTCAATGGTAAGAGGCTTTTTCTCCGTAAACCCATTGTGCTTGATGGCATTTTCAACCATTGACTGCAAGGCAAAAACGGGCAATTTCATAGCTAAAGCCGCTTGGGGAATACTAATTTGAACATGCAAGGCATTTCCAAACCTGACCTGCTGAAGTTCTATATAATCGCTAGTAAACTGCAGTTCCTCTTTCAAAGAAACCAGCTCATGGTTCTGGTACTGGACAGAGTAGCGCAAAAACTCCGACAACTTCACGGTATAATCAGCAGCCGTTTGCGGGTTTTCGCTTATCAAGGACTTTAAGGTGCTCATAGCATTGAACAGGAAGTGGGGCTGCAATTGCTGTAAAAGTACCTTTTTCTGCGCTTCCAGATTTACTACTTTTAGCTTCCCAATTTCTAACTCAGCCAGGTCTTTTTTGTGCTTGAGCAAATCGGAATGGATGATAATGAGAATAATAGTATTAACGGCCAATGTGCCTACCACTGAATAGATAATCAAACTACCTGGGTTTATTTGTCCCTCGGATACGGTTGCGATGAATACAGTACCAGAGTGAAGCAGGAAAGTGGATAAATAACTGATTATATACCTGGTGCCCGTTCGGATGTTTTTTTCTGTCAGATAGATATTGAAAAACCAGAAAAATAAGATACCCAGGGTGAGTGTCGTATAGCTTACTAAAAACTGTAACCAGCCCATTGAACTAAACAGGTAGACAGGGGCCAACCCATACATAGCAATAATGGGTGCCGTAATCGAGGCCTTATGTATCAACCCTCTTTTCACGTAGTCAAGTTACACGTCAAATTTCTTCCGGAAGCATATAAGCACTTAAACTGGACAAAGATACCCTTGACCTGGACAAAAAAGGTAATTTTAGTGTGTATGTTTAGTCTGCGAGTATCTTTAAGGGACTAAACTTTCTCTCCTATTTATGAAATCTCCGGATCAATATCTACTACAATGCAATGAAAGTACCAGGAAACATACCTATTTTTTATGCCCGCTGCAGACGTGTATTTTTCCAGAGTAAATACACACATCAGCGGAAATTGGCTTTATAAAAGCAAAACTCTTGTAGCAAAAAGGCCACCTGCTTGCTGAATAAAAGAACTGTAGGAATTGATTCTTCCGGGCATAGCAAACGATTCATTTAGTTAACTGGTAAAGAATAAAACAGCAAGTAGTTTGGAGTTTTGACAAATGAGGCGGCAGTTCAAATGAACCTTGTATGGCAATAAATATCTGCTTCGTTCAGGAATAGTTAGAGAGCTTTGGTGCAGGACTCGTACAAAAGGATCGGTAAATGGACTTGTTTTACTCACCTAGATTATAAGGTAGAGACCTGTACATAATCAAGTGTAGGAGTACTTTCAAAAAGAAATGTATCGGAAGTAGTTATTTAAAACTTACAAGTAAATGTGTTGAACTGTAAATTAATATTTAAACAAATGTTTAAAACACTTGTTTTATATTTATCTTGTGTATATCTTTGCCTAACTTACACACATGGAAAAAGAATTAGATACGGAAACACGTATTAAGGAAGCAGCTAAACGGGTGTTCTTAAAGTATGGCTATGAGGGAACAAAGATTCGCCAGATAGCTCAAGAGGCAGATGTCAATGTGGCTTTGGTCAATTATTATTTCAGAAGCAAAGAGCAGCTTTTTAAAAGTATCTATATGGAATCTTTCCGTGCTTTTTTTGGAAAAATGATTTTACTACTTAACGAAGAGACTCCTTTTGAGGTAAAGATATGGAAGATAGTAGACCGCTATACGGATCTTATTATGGAAAACCCACTTATGCCCCTATTTGTGTTATCTGAAAACAGAGAGGAGGGAAGCCTGCTTTTCAAGGAAATGCATGTAAAAGAGGTAATCCATACAGCTTATTTCACCAAGCAGCTGAAGGAGGAAATTGCCAAAGGTAATATCCGGGAAGTTGCCCCTCTGCATGTGATATTTTCTATTATGGGCAATGTGGTTTTCCCTTTTCTGGCACGTCCTATTATTTCCTATATCGGAGATATGGATGAAGAAGGCTTTCGCAAATTTATGGAAGAACGTAAAAAAATAGTCCCAGAAATGCTGATGGCCTATCTGAAAGTAAGGTAAATTTTTTTTGCCCTTATATTAAACAAATGTTTAAAACATGTATTTAATAATGACAAAAATAAACACTGTTTATATGAAAAAGTATCTGTTATGTATTGCTTGTTTGCTCTTCTGTGTACCCCTGTTGCAGGCACAAGATACCATCACGCTGGCACAGTGCCAGAAAGCAGCTCTGGCAAATTATCCGCTAGCCAGGCAAAAAGGGCTGTATACTCAAACCGGTGAAGCAGCCATTAGTAACCTGAAGGCGAACCGCTGGCTACCGCAAATGTCCGTTAATGGGCAGGCAAGCTGGCAGTCAGAAGTAACCAGACTTCCGATAGAAGTACCTGGTGTTCAGGTGCCGGAGTTGAGCAAAGATCAATATAAAATCACCCTGGACGCAGGGTACACGCTCTATGACGGAGGAGTAAACAGATTTGAAAGGGAACTGCAGAAAACAAGTACAGCGCGGGAAGTGCAAGGGATAGAAGTAGAACTAAACAGAGTAAAAAGCCAAGTGAACCTGTACTTTCTCAATGCGCTCCTGGCAGAAGAAAACAGCAAGCTAATGGCAATGCAACAAACACATGTAAAAAACCAGATAGACAAGCTTTCGGCAAATGTGACTTATGGTACGGCACCACAAACCACGGTAGATGCCTTGCAGGCTGAATACTTGCAGCTGGAGCAAAAACTATCCGAATTTAAGGCATTACGCAATGGCTTCAAAGAGATGCTGGCGATACTTACCGGGCTATCTATAGATGAAAACACCACACTAGGGATAGAGCAGGAGGAAATAAGTATTCAGAATCTGCCCAATCAAAGGCCAGAGATGAAGTTATACGGCTTGCAGCGTTCACAACTTGCTGTTCAGCAAGGACTTGTCAGTAGCAGAATACAGCCGCGTGTAAGTGCTTTCGCTCAAACAGGCGCAGGCCGTCCGGCACTCAATCTTCTCAATAACGACTTTCGTAGCTTTTTTCTAGGAGGTGTCCGCCTGAGCTGGACACTTTCCAATGGATATACCTTAAAAAGAGAACGCACCATTCTTTCTCTTAAAGAGCAAATGGTGAACAATCAGCAGGCGACTTTTGAGAAAAACCTCTCGCTTGAGCTACGCCAGCAGCAATCAGAAATTGAACGCTATCAATACCTGCTTGAACAAGATACGGAGATAGTGGCCTTGCGGAGCAAGTTACGGCAGCGTGCTGCCAGCCAACTGGAAAATGGCGCTATTGCTGCACGCGATTATATCAGTGAGTTAAATGCTGAAAACCAGGCCCGGCTCAACTTAAACACTCACCGTGTGCAGTGGCAAATGGCCAAACTGCAGTACCTGACTTTAACAGGTAACTAATCCGGCATTTGTTACCAGCAGACATATCACTTCCAACTCACACATATTCTATTCATACATAATTGATATTTCTATATGAAAACTCTCACTTTCCTTTTTATTGGGGCTATTTCTCTTTGGGGCTGTAACCGCAAAGGCAACCAGACAGATGCCTATGGCAATTTTGAAGCTGTTGAAACCATTGTGTCTGCACAAGCAACTGGTGTGTTGGAATCGTTTGCGGTTGAAGAAGGACAAACACTGGATGCCGGCATAAAGGTAGGTCTTATAGATACCCTGCAACTGGCGCTGCAAAAAGAGCAACTGAAAGCCAGCCTGCTAACAGTTTCTTCCCGTACGCCCAATATTGCTACACAAACCTCATTCTATGAGCAGCAAATTGCCCTGCAGGAAGAGCAACTCAAAGCACTTCAACGTGAAAAAAAGCGTACAGAGAACCTGTTGGCCGCAGAGTCGGTGCCGGGAAAGCAGCTGGATGATATCAATACGCAGATAAGTATGATTGAGAAACAAATTGCCCTCATCAAAGGCCAACGCTCAGCCCAAGCTTCTGCTCTCACCACACAGAAAACAGGCATTCAGTCAGAAACTTTACCACTTCAAAAACAGATTGAGCGGCTCAGTGACCAGATTGAAAAATCAACCATAGTAAATCCGGTAAGCGGTACAGTTACCATGCGTCTGGCAGAGCCTAAAGAAGTGGTAAGTTATGGCAAAGCACTCTATAAAATAGCTGATTTAAACAAGCTTGTGCTCCGTGCTTATATAAGCGGCGACCAGCTGGTAAGAGTCAAGGTGGGTCAGCAGGTGAAAGTACTCGTGGATGCGCCGAATGATACTTTCCAGGAATATGAAGGCAATGTGCAGTGGATTGCCAGTAAGGCAGAATTTACCCCTAAAGTAATCCAGACCAAGGAAGAGCGTGTCAATCTGGTATATGCCATGAAGATACTGGTGAAGAATAACGGCAGCTTAAAAATAGGTATGCCTGGTGAAGTAGTATTCAATTAAACAAAAAAGCGATGATTGCCATAGAAGTCATATCTAAAACATACGCATCTGCCAGAGCCCTGCAGCAGGTCTCCTTTGAGGTGCAGAAGGGGGAGCTTTTTGGGCTGATTGGTCCGGATGGAGCCGGTAAAACTACCTTGTTTAAAATTCTGGTAACGCTTCTGTTGCCTGATGCCGGAAAAGCCACGGTTGCCGGGTTTGATGTGGTAAAAGACTATAAAATGCTTCGCACCATTACCGGCTATATGCCAGGCCGCTTTTCGCTTTACCAGGATTTAACGGTAGGGGAGAATCTGCAGTTTTTTGCCTCAGTATTTGGCACCAGTATCGAGGCTAATTACGCGTTGATTGCCGATATTTACACGCAGCTGGAGCCTTTCAAAAACAGGCGTGCCGGGAATTTGTCTGGCGGTATGAAGCAGAAACTGGCCCTTTGCTGCGCCCTCATCCATAAGCCGGAAGTGCTCTTTTTGGATGAACCTACTACCGGAGTGGATGCCGTTTCCCGCAAAGAATTCTGGGAGATGCTTGGCAGGTTAAAAAACAGGGGCCTGACTATTCTGGTTTCTACGCCCTATATGGATGAAGCCGTTTTATGCGACAGGATAGCCCTGATACAGAATGGAACTATTCTCGCTATTGACACACCGGAAGGTATTACTACCCACTTTACTAAACCACTACTGGCTATCCGGGGAGCAGACACATACCGGCTGATCAAGGATCTGCGCACCGCTCCGTTTACCCATACTTGTTACGCTTTTGGTGAGTACCTGCATTTGACACTGAAAAGTGAATCAGTAGATAGAACATATATTGAAGCTTTCTTGCAGCAAAAGCAACACAGGCAAATAGAGATGCACCCCATATCACCTACTGTTGAGGATACTTTTATGTCATTAATGGATAGGCAGTAATGTGAGGCTTCTTATCAAAGTTTTATCTTCTTCTCAACCCTCCTTACCATGGAAAAAGTAGTAATCGCAGATAAGTTAACAAAGAAGTTCGGAAATTTTATAGCTACCAACGAGATAACATTTGCCGTAGACAAAGGCGAAATCTTTGGCTTTCTGGGAGCCAATGGTGCCGGCAAAACTACAGCTATGCGTATGCTGTGCGGACTGTTAAAGCCTTCTTCCGGGGATGCAAAAGTAGCCGGGTTTGATGTTTATACGCAAACTGAAAAAATCAAAGAGAGAATCGGCTATATGAGTCAGAAGTTTTCTCTCTACGAAGATCTTACAGTGAGGGAAAATATAAAATTCTATGGAGGCATTTACGGGCTCCGCTTACCGGCCATTAAATCAAAAACAGAGTATATACTAGAGAAATTATCCCTTGGAGAAGTAGCAGATACCCTTGTAGCCTCTTTGCCTTTGGGCTGGAAACAGCGGCTGGCTTTCTCTATTGCCATGCTGCATGAACCGCCGGTGGTGTTTTTGGATGAACCTACCGGTGGCGTAGACCCCATTACCCGCAGGCAGTTCTGGGACATGCTTTATGAGGCAGCAAGTAATGGAACCACCATTTTTATTACCACCCATTATATGGACGAAGCGGAGTATTGTAACCGGGTCTCCATTATGGTGGATGGCCGCATTCAGGCACTGGATACGCCCAGACGTTTGCGGGAGCAATACGGAGTAGAATCTATGGATGGCGTATTTCAGATTTTAGCCCGCGGCACTTCCACCAAATAATCCATCAAACATGCATTGTCTATGAAACGCTTTTTTTCTTTTGTACACAAAGAGTTCCTGCATATTTTCCGCGATAAACGCACCTTACTGATTCTGTTCGGGCTGCCCTTCGTGCAGGTGCTGCTGTTTGGATTTGCACTCACCAATGAGATCAGCTATGCTAAAATAGCCATTCTGGATAATGACAAAGGCATGCATTCCAGAAAGATAACCCATCGGCTTCTTTCATCAGGGTATTTCAGGCTGGAGGAAAATCTGACTACTTATGCAGATATAGAAAAAGCGTTCCGGAAGGGTAAAATCAAAATGGTAGTCGTATTTCCACAAGACTTCGACAGTGAATACGAGCGTAGCAAAGGGGCACACATTCAATTGCTTGCGGATGCTTCAGAGCAGAATACGGCTATCAGCCTGGTAAACTATGCATCGGCTATTATAGGCGATTATAGCGCAGCGCAGAATCCGGTGGCTTCCTCTCCCATGATGATCGATGTGCGTTCAAGAATGGTATTTAATCCGGAGCTGAAAGGGGCTTTTGTATTTGTGCCGGGAGTAATGGCCATGGTGTTGTTACTGGTTTCCGCCATGATGACTTCAGTTACCATTGCCCGGGAGAAAGAGATGGGCACCATGGAAGTACTCTCTGTTTCTCCGCTTACCCAGTCGCAAATTATATTCGGAAAAGTGCTGCCTTACCTTTTGCTATCCTTTATCAATGGCTGCCTCATTATTGCCCTGGGGGTATGGGTGCTGGATATGCCCATGAACGGAAACCTGCTGCTGCTACTCACAGAAACCTTGCTTTTTATCTTTCTTTCGCTCTCTATCGGCATATTTATTTCTACCCTGACAGACTCTCAACTAGTAGCCATGTTTGCTTCACTAGTGATCTTATTGATGCCCACTATTTTTCTCTCAGGCTTTATTTTTCCTATTGAAAGTATGCCCAAACCCTTACAGGTTGTATCCAACATTATACCTGCTAAATATTTTATTGCCATTGTAAAAGGCATCATGATCAAAGGCGTGGGCATTGGCTATCTGCTGAAAGAGACACTGATTCTTTTAGCTATGGCAGGCCTGTTCATTTTCATGAGTTTGAGAAAATTAAAAACCCGAAGCCTATGAGACGCATTTTATTTCTGGTGGAAAAAGAATTCAAGCAGATACTACGCAACCGGGTGCTGCTGCGCATGATGCTCATCACCCCAATCTTGCAATTGATCTTACTCTCTTATGCCGCTAATTTTGAGGTAAAAGACTTGCAAATAACGATCGTAGACAGCGACCATTCTACCTATTCAAGGCGGCTGGTAAGTAAATTCAGCCACATAGAAAACTTCCATATTTCTACCTATGAGCCTTCTTACAAGCAGGCATCGCTTCAA
Source organism: Rhodocytophaga aerolata (assembly GCF_030503435.1). Classification (GTDB taxonomy): domain Bacteria; phylum Bacteroidota; class Bacteroidia; order Cytophagales; family 172606-1; genus Rhodocytophaga; species Rhodocytophaga aerolata. The sequence goes on along the minus strand of NZ_JAUKPO010000018.1, from coordinate 82,264 downwards.
TTACTAAAAAACAGCTCCGACATTGTGCTGGTAATTCCGCCACATTTTGAAAGAGATTTGTACCGTAATAATAGGGCAGAGGTGCAATTGATGGTAAATGCCATTGATGGCTCCAAGGCGGGTATTGCCAGTGGCTATGCGGCAAGTATTATCCGGGATTTTAATGCTGAAATACTGACAGAAAATTTTCCGGCTCCACCTCTACAGAACGGGCAGGTGATGATTGCAAACCAGTACTGGTACAATCCACAACTGGAATACAAAACCTTTATGGTGCCTGGTATTCTGTTTGAGCTCTTACTCCTGATTGGCGGATTGATTGCTTCCTTAAACATTGTGCGGGAGAAAGAAGTGGGCACGATGGAGCAGCTGAATGTAACGCCTATTAAAAAGTACCAGTTCATCATTGGCAAACTTACGCCCTTTGTTATTATTGGGCTTGTGCAGTTTACCGCAGGTCTTCTGGTGGGAGTGTTTTTGTTTGGTATCCCCCTGGAAGGAAGTATACTCTTAATGTACATGTTTGCCCTGCTTTTTTTGCTCTTATGTGTAGGGTTAGGTTTGTTTATTTCCAACATTTCCCAAACCATGCAGCAGGCCATGTTTGCAGCCTTTTTCTGTCTGGTTTTATTTATTTTATTAAGTGGCTTGTTTGCTTCTACCGAAAATATGCCCCTGTGGGCGCAGTATCTGAACTACCTGAACCCATTGAAATACATCATTGAAGTTGGCCGCAATGTCATGCTTAAGGGCAGCAGCTTTTATGAGGTACAGTCACAGTTTTTTGCCCTATCGCTGCTCACCGTGCTTATTTTATCTTTAGCCATGTGGCGTTACCGCAAAACGGTATAACTCAATAGTGTTGATAGGCATTTGTACTACACGTTTGCTGCAATAAAAAACTTTTTACCGATATGAGACTGACCGCCTTACGAGCCTATCAACTGGAGAAAATTGGCAAGATGACCTTAGGCTTCTTCTTATTCATGGGGTTACAAGTCATTATACTGGAAGGAATAAATATCATTGTACTAATGAATGCCTTTATTGACAGCCTTATTATCGGTACAACAGTGGCCTTGCTGGAGTTGCATCTGTTTTCCGGTAAGCTCAGAAAGTGGAATTTTCCCGCTATTGTCGCCATAAAGACATTCCTGTATCTGACTGTAGTACTCACCACCTTTTTGCTGTTAACCAATGTACTTCCGTTGCTTTACTCAAAGAGTGAGATTTTGCGCAATCATCCGTTTATTGTCAAAATGGGTATCCACCCCAATCTGTTAGGGATTCATCTGTTAAAGCAAAATGCACCTGTTTTTATTAAACTCCTATTCATAAATCTGGTTGGTTGCTTTACCCTTGTATTTTTTAACCAGATGAGCCGTATGCTTGGTAAGAATACATTGCTGCGCTTACTGCAGGGGAAGTACCACCAGCCAACCGAAGAGGAACGTATTTTTATGTTTTTAGATATCAAATCCTCTACAACCATAGCCGAAAAATTAGGCAATGTCCGCTACAGTAACTTGCTCCGGGATTTCTTTTATGATCTGGGTAAGTCGGTGCTGGAAAGCAAAGGTGAAATCTATCAATATGTGGGAGATGAAGTGGTGATCACCTGGAAATTAAAAGAAGGTATCCGACAGGCTTATTGTATTCTTTGCTTTTTCAAAATAGAGGAAATGGTTAAAAAGAGGGAGAAATACTATAGGGAGCAATATGGGCTGGTGCCCGGCTTTAAAGCAGGAGTTCATGGTGGCAGAGTAGTAACCACGCAGGTTGGAGATATAAAAAGTGAAATAGTTTATCATGGCGATGTGCTCAATACTGCAGCCCGCATACAGGAATTATGTAACGTGTATAGCAATAAACTATTAGTCTCTGACACGCTTGCTGGTAGTTTGGTTCTGCCTCACTATCTGTCTTTCTGTAGGCTTGACCAGGTGCAGTTAAGGGGAAAAGAGGCTTTTACCGGTTTGATGGCTGTTTCAGGGCCACTTGACACCCAGTTTAAGACTAATTCTGTAATCGAATGATTTATAATATAGTATTATATGTTACAGTAGAATAATTTTTAAGTTAAACCCGAGGCAGATATTCATTTAAAAGAAGGGTATACAATCATTTTTATCCTGTAAATATGAACATTCTACTTTTGACTGGAGGAAAAAGGTAGGAGAGAAGAGAAATATTTTTTAACGGATACTGCTTATGTATACAGCTGCATAAGTCATGTTTGGTTGATCATTTTTCATAGCGAAAAGAGAAAAAAATTAAATTAAAAATTATTTTTTGAGACCTATGTCAGACTTATTGATTGTAAATAATTGATTATATGCATGTTGTACCTATTGCGTAATCAGGAGGTCCCTGGTTCAAGCCCAGGCTGGACTACGTGAGAATCAAGTACTTATGCTGGAAATTCATAAGTGCTTTTTACTTCCAAAGAAAAAGCCTTCCCAAGAGGAAGGCTCTTATCTCTATTCAGATTTTTTTCTACTTAGTTCTATACCAAGTAATACTAGTGCAGGCTTTACTACCCGGTGAAACCATGTGATTGACTGCCCTTTTCTCTAGCAGCCAATCAAACGGTCCTATATAAAATTATCCGGATGTTCATTTTACATATCTCCTTACTGCTCTATACGTGTGGCTTCTGCTTCAGACAAACGTCTGGGATATACTTTCTGGGCATATTTCAGCATTTGATTTTCCTTTACATTCTTCTCGTCTAATTGAAGATAACGGTCTACTGAAATTCCCAGTTTTTCTGCCCGAAGTTCATTATAGGCTGCCATTAATTCATCTAACACCATCAGATAAGTCTCATAGTCTGTACCTCTGTCGGTTTTCACAGATACAACGGCTGTTTGGGGGTTATCAGATAACGAAGGATCAGCCCCATTATTAGCAAGGAATTTCTTTGCTTCTTTCTTTAGACTAGTAATATCCATAGGCATATCTTCTACCAGTAACTCATTTTTGGAATTGATAATTACCTTAAACAAATTTCTGTCGTGTACATTCGATGGAGGAGTAGTTTGTGTTTTTTCTGGGGGAAGAAGCATTTGGAGCCCTTTGTCAGCCCCGATAGTAGTAGTTACCAGAAAGAAAATCAACAATAGAAAGGCAATGTCAGCCATCGAGCCTGCATTGATTTCGGGCATAACTCTGTTTGTACTTTTAGCCATCGTTATTTGGTTTAATGTGCCTAGATAAATTTTTATCTAATGATGCATAGGCTCTCTACTTTCCATAAGAATAGTTTGGTTTTTCTACACCATTGCCCAGGTTCTCATACTCTTCCAAGCAATGCCACCAATATTGAACTCATAATGTTTACCTTCCTATAGACTAATAACCCGAAAGAAAGCTATTCATTTATTCTTAATTTGGGCAAACTCCATGAAAATACAGAAGTAGAGTAGGTACTCATCCGGACACCAGAAAAGTAGTTAATTGAAGGGTATATAGGTAAGCCCGCTCAGAAAAGAAGTTAAGCAGATTTCAACCTTAGAAAATGTATAATGTACCGCAAGGATACAAATAGCCCAAATGCTAACATCCCTATGATAATTCCGATTCCTGTTGGCAGCACGGCACCGAAGGTAAAGGTCATGCCCAAGACAAAGCCCAATAGGTACTCGGGTCGATAAATTGGAAAGAAAATGCCAAGGGGAAGTAGCCCCAGCAGCATATACCCGCATAGTTGAGTATATGCTAAAGTAAAGAAAACAGAGAGTAAAATTCCGAATACCAAGGAAGCCGTAAACCCATAGAGCTTATTCAACAATATCTTTGGAGGTTGAGAAGCACCAGGCTTGCTGCCAAAAACACTTTTATGGATGCGATACAACAGGAACCAGGTTAGCATCGGAAGTAAAAGAGCACCCCATCCGTTAGAAAAAGCAGGTAATTCTTCATCGGCCAGTATATGGTGAGATGGTATGCCCCCATGAAAATGATTCCACGCCAAAAGTGTCCAGATACTTATGGCTAATAAGGCAGTAATATATAGCCTGATCTTAAAAAATTGCTTTGCATTCATGACTGGATTCTTGAAAAGTTTAGTACAAACCTGGAATGTAGAGTTTTAGCAGCATAAGATGCTAATCAATTGCGCATAGGAGCCTTTAAGCCCTCTCAATAGCTAACAATTATGAATGCTGCGTGTATTGTATTTCTTCCTGAAGATAGGGAGAAAGTGCAGATTCCTGCAATCTGGTATAGATGAAAGGTATGGCCATAAGGAACAAGCATTAGTGATCAGCCTGTTAAGGTAACTCTATTGGGATGGGGTTTAAAAATTGTACCTTACCAGAGGCATAGGCCTCTTTGTAAGTGAGGTTAATTTCTAAGAATGAATATAGTAGTCATTACATGAACGGACGATTCCGGGCAACCTATTACCTGATAGGTGCTCCCAGGTGAGGTATAATCTACTGATAAAAGTAAAATCCATCATGGTTGATTAGTACTGGTTTTTTTCCTCTCCAAACCACCCCGGAAACTGAACCCAGCCCATATACTCTTTCCTGGATGGGGAAGGTGGCTAACACCGGAGAGAACTCAGCAATGGCATCACTCAGATCCATTAGCACAATCAGCTTATCTTTGATCATTGTCAGTTGACGGCCGGAATCTATTTGCCAAAAATCCACTTTACTTAATGGAACCATGAGTTGCAGTGTTTTCCCATCAAAGCAGTAGATACCTTTTTCCGATACCTCGAACCATAGCCATCCCTGTGTATCTTCGAAGATGCGTCCATAGTGTATCTCAGCAGATGAGCTTGCCGGAATCGGATAAACCTTCCAATCGTTTTTTCCGGGATTAAAAAGTATAAGGGTATGTTTTCCGAAAATATGAATGATATCCTGCTTGTTGATATAAACCCGGTAGGAAATCAGCAAAGAAAAGCTTTCCAGTGGCTCTGCTAGGATTAAGCCCCGCTTTGCAAGTTCCTCTGCTATGGTGTACGTCTGATAGAGTGGCGAACCGGAAGTTAACTTGCCATTGTCAACCAGCCAGCTTACCCCTTTACTGTCCACCTGGGTAGAGTAGAAATTAAATTGTATGCCATTGTCAGCTACTATAGGTTTGTTGAGCAGATAAGGCGACCATAAGGTGGGTGGGACTTTTTTCAGATACACCTCCTGCGGAAGGGATTCCAGCTCAAGAAAGGAGTTCATAGTAGTCAGGTTCGCCTCCTTCGCTGTATGTAACTTTCCTTGCCGGTAAAAAAATGTACCGTCCTGCGCACTTACCACAACAGGCTCTCCATTATTTCTTAAAAAGCTACTACCTGTAAATTCATTGTACCCTGGAAGAACTGCTTTGGGTTGAGCTTGCAAAGTATTATTCTTAATGCGATTTTGCCAGCCAGGTGCCGAAACCTGTAGCCAGTAGGCCTTATGGTTGTAACCAATGGTCCATAACGCATTATCCGGTGATATTCCTTTATATTGAGCAGCATTAAAATCAGCCTGATAATCTGCTTGCTCGGTGAATAGATAGATTTTTTTATTTATGGGATCTATCAGATACAGTTCATTCTGATAGGAAAAAGAAGAGATGGTCCAGTTACCTTTGGTTTCCTGTAAAGTTTTAGGAAACCATGGGCTAATGGCTTTCTTCTTAAAACTAACGGCTTGTTCAGATACCGTATATACCCCGGTAGCAGAGTAACCCTGCATTTGACTGTTAGATAAAGCCACCCAGCGTAATATATTTTCCGGCAATTCAATTTTAATTGCTGCTTTCTCACGGATAAGAAAAAGATCTCCGGAAACCTGTGCCCAAATGCCGGAGGAAGCAGGGCTAATCGAACGTATGGGGTAAGTACCCTGTGGACCCAGCTGGTAAACAATTGTATCGTTCTGATAGAGGCGGTAGAGTTGATAACTGGTATTTATCCATATAGATTTATCCTGCTCAACCATCTGATGAATGGGACCGAGGCTGGCCAGTGAGGAGTTATACCTGTTCAAAAAGCGGATCGAATCCCTTCCGGAGATTTCCAGAAGCCCGTCTTTGACAGGAATACAGGCATAGTGTTTGTCACTAATTTGTCCGACACTTAAAATTTTGTAATAATCGGAAGGATAATATTTAATAGGGGGATGAGAAACGCTATCTTTTTTGAGGGGTGTAATTAACAGGCTCCAAGAATTTGCCGGTGTCAACGTCTGTTGGGTAAAGCTATATTCATAACTTCCACTACGTACAGTATCTATTCTTTTTGCGCAACTTATTAGTAGTATAAGAAAAGGTATCACCCAGAGTTTCATAAGTAACTACAAATTGAGGTAAGTGAATCTGATTGGGGTAGGAGATGGTTTTTGATATCTGTTTAACAAGTGAACGGTCAATAGGTGGATGTATAAACTCTTAAGAATACAGGGCTGGCTGTTGCACTACAGTTGCTTCCCTTGATCTGTATCTGTAAAGCACCGGTCTATAGCAGTAACAGAACAATAAAAACAAAATACTACAATATATGCTCATCTTCTTTGTAAGAAGAAAACCCTCCTGTAAGAAAAGTAATATGTAGGGAAAATATGGAAGGGAATAATCGGCTGTGACAAATTCCATACAGTACTATACATAGCACCAAGGCTAGTCACCTTACAAAATTCTGGTAGGAAAGTTGAAAAACTACAGCTGTACAGCAGGGTGTACAGGCCAATTTATTGGGCAAAACCAACATCCGTTTGATTAATAAAAGCTGGCATAAAAATCCATAGAAGAATCCGCAGCTTTTTTGAAAGGTGTAAGTAGCCGGGTACCTGTTTGTTGGTGGGGTTACAAAAGTAAATCGTAAGCTTTTAAGACTTTAACGCATATGGCTACCCCAAAGAGGGAAGTCACATGTACCTCCCTCTTTGAGAATAGCCCAAAAGTTATGATGCTATATCTTCTCTCTTTCTGCCTTCCTTAGTAAAGTGGTTCATGTCTGAATTAAAAAGCATAACAAGGAAAATTTGTTATGTCATCCTTCAAACTGCTGTATTTTTTTGTTTTTTATCAGGTATAAATCCGATAGAATAGTATATGTATGAATGGCGGCTGATTTATTGGCCAGAAGATTAAACCACTTTTGCTACCCGCTGGGTGGCCTTTTTGTAGATGGCATCCACCTTTCCCATACCAGTTGCCAGTTTTTCCTTAGCCGCCCCATAATTCTTCCACATGGCCATCAAGCGCTCAGTGATTTGCTTGCCTGTAGATTGCTCAATTTCAAATACCCAGTCGTTGAAGCCCAGGTCATAGTACATCTGCCCTTTGATGGTGTCTTCCGGTTGGCGCAGATAAAAGAACGGAGTACGGTTGGCGGCTGCAATGATGGGCGAGTGGCATTCAAAGCTTAGCACAGAAAATGCCTGCGCATACACAGAGGCCGCTTCATCGGGAAGCCAGTACCCCCGTTTGATCACCATCGGCTTTACATCTTCTGGCAAAGGGTTAATCAGCAACTCATCCATAATTTCTACCTGGTAACTCATTTCCGGGCATACCAGTACTTTGTTTCCGGTTCGCCTTACCCAGGCAATCATCGCTTCGCGGAGTTTGGCATGGTCGGCTTCTTTGTGCTTTTCATTGGTTTCTTCAATGTGCTTAATCCGCTCCTGGGTCCAGCTGGGGCCTGGGGCCCATTTGTAGTAAGGCGTATACCGTAAGCGGGGGATGGCGCATATAAATTTTTTCGACTCCAGCTTATTTTCTTCTAAAAAGGCTTTTGCTTTCGCTTCGTCTTTCAGATTAACAAAAAATGTAGCATCCGGGGCAAATCCGATATGATCGCCTGAGAGTCCATTTTCCTTTAGCACCTTAATAGAAGCCGTTTCCCTGGTATAGATGAAGCTTGCCCTTTCGAGCAAAGCTTTGAGTGTCGGATTGATCTGCTGAATAGTAGTTCCGAAAATACCAAATGGTTTACCGGTTGCTTTTACCCAGGCTTCCAGATTTTCCTGCCCCACAATGCTTGGCCCGGAGCCATGCAGCATAAAATCATTGTTTTTAAATGCCTCCAGCACCTCCGGATTATCTACGTTGCGCGCCTCATCTACTTTGCCATAGATAATATTTACTTTAGGAAAATCCCGGTTGAGCATGGCCTTTACATTTGCTCCGTTGCTTCGCTTCCAGAGGGTAATCTGCACATCGGGCAGGTAGGTTTCCAGAATATGTAAAAGCCCCGGCGTATGGGTAATATCGCCAATATTTACATCCTGCCAGCCAGATACCAGCAGAATTCTTTTGGCTTTGGCCATCGCCTGAGCAGCCGGATGAAGCGAGAGGATACCAGAAGCAGTGAAGGCACCCAGGCTTTGAATAAATTGTCTTCTTTTCATTGTATATAACTTACCAAGAATTTCGTAAAAGTAAAAGAGAAAGTATGTAATACTGAGTTGCTAAAACAGTCAGGCACCAGGATACCCAGGGTTCTGCTCAATGGTAGCCTCCTTGTTGGCATCAATAAAGCTTTGCGGAATCGGCCACAATTCATTAAAAGGCTGAATAGTGGTTTTTGACCTGAAATTATACAGTTTGGTGCGTTCATATAGCAGGCCCATTCGTACCAGGGTTCTTCTCCTAGGTTCTTCAATAATTAACTCGCGGGCACGTTCGTCGAGTATATAATCAATGCTTACATCAGCGGCTGTAATGGGGGCTGCTTTGGCCCTTGCCCGTACTACATTAATATCTGCTGCGGCGGATGCGGGATCTCCTTTCAGCAGGTATGCTTCGGCCCGGAGTAGATAGGTTTCAGCCAGGCGCATTTTAATTTTATCATTGGATGTTCTGCCAGTGTTAGCACCGAAAAAATACTTGCCTTCTACTTTCCGGATCATGGGATACAATGTCCGCAGGGTGTCTATCACCACATTGCTAAGAGAGCCATCTGCATTGAGGGCATACAACTTTCCATCAGGCCCTTTAGCCGTTTTGTATTCCTGCCCGAAAAAAGCGGAGGCTTTATTGTTATTATACCATTTCCGGCGGATATTATAGGGGGAGTTGCGGATATCATTTTTATCACTCCATATGGTGTAATGAAAATAATCAGTGCCCCGGTTGCCGCCCTGAGATCTACCCAGACTATCGCTCACCAGCAAGGCATTGCGGTTATCGGCAGCTCTGGCATCTTCAAATTTGGGTCCCCACCAGCGCACCGTTACGTTTTCCTGCTCGCCCCCGCCAAGTGTACCAAATTCGTACTGGCTTACCCATATGGTTTCCAGGTTTCCGGAAGATCGGTTTTGCTGGCCAGTCCAGAATAAATCGGAGAACACATCGCCTGGCCGTTGCAGATCCCCGAATCGCTCGGTCATCAGCTGGTAGTCGCCGGCACTTTTATCAATTACCTTGGTGGCGGCTTCTATGGCTTTGTCGTAGTAACTGGCATCGTTGGTTACCCGGCCCATGCTGATGTAGACTTCGGTGAGTAAGTGAAGGCCGGCTGCCCTTAAAATCCGTCCATCGGACGTTAATCCGCTTTTTACCAACGGCAGGTGTTGTACGGCAAACTCCAGGTCTTCCATGGCAAACTGTAATACTTCCTGCCTTGTGGCACGCTCAAAATCAAAACGAGGTATAGACTGTTCCCGGTCAATGATGGGTACGCCTCCGTATAAATTTACCAACGTATTGTAGGTATATGCCCGGAAGAATTTGGCCTCAGCCAGTACGGCATTTTTTTCTTCTTCTGTCCAGTTTACGTTGGGGTTTTCTGCCCGGGTAATCACCAGATTGGCTACCTTTAGCATTTTGGCATAGGCCCAGTTCCAGTAACTGACTACTACATCGGTCTGCGAATTCAGCTGGGTGTAATCGGTAAAAAAACGTCCGTCTGCCACGCCACTGGTAGCTACATCCGTTCCATTACCCATTGGGTCGGGGCGGTCTTCAAAGTTTTCTTCGCGGGCAAAACGGTGCAGGGTAACTAAGTAAGCATCAAATCCTGACTTATTGACCAGGGAATTCTCCGGGCTGAACCGGTCCAGGGCTTGTTCTTTGAGGTAATCTTCACCGCAGGCTACACAAAGTAGCATCATACCCAGGCACAGGCTGATATATGTTCGTATATTTTTCATAGGGGTTCCGTTAGATTATAGTCCGATATTGATTCCAAGTACCCAGGATCTAATCAAAGGCCCTGATAATTCTTCCCCTGAGGCAGGTCTGTAAATTCTGTTTTCACCATTTTCTGGGTCATAGTTATTCCAGTCAGTCCAGGTTTTCAGGTTTTTTCCGCTGATATATACCCGCACATTGTCGAGTCTGATTTTATTGATAAGATTGGCAGGAAGCGAATAGGCCAGGGTTACGTCCTGCAAGCGTACATAATCTCTTTTCTCGTAAAAGCCGTATCCCAATGGATTAGGATATCCTACACTCGGCCTGTCAGTGAGCGGGTTTTCTGGTGTCCAGTAGGGTAGGTCCAGTACATTTACCCGGTCGTAGAAATTGGTTCCCGGATTGGTAACCGGGTTAGGGGTGATGCCGCCTACGCGTCCGTTGAAAAGAAAGGACAGCGTAAATCCTTTGTAAGTAAAATTATTTGTTAGCCCTACCGTAAAATCAGGCTGGCTGGTGCCCACCACCTGCCGGTCGTCAGGGGTTATTTTTCCATCCCCGTTCAGGTCTTTAAATTTAAGGTAGCCTGGCTTTGCGGCAGGATCTATAGAGAAATCTTCGCCTTCCTGCCAGATGCCGTCATACACATAGTCGTAGTGCGAAAAGAGCGGCTCCCCGATAAACCTGCGGCTGGCAATGTCATCTTCTTTTCCGTTGAGTTCAAGAATCTCATTGCGGTTTAAGGTATAAACCACTGAACTTGCCCATTGAAATCCTTTTGTATCCAGGTTAGCAGTATTCAAAGTCAGTTCAATACCCTTGTTATTCATTTTACCAACATTGGCAAAAAACTGGTTGTAGCCGTTTACATTCGGAATGGTAAGTTGCAGGAGCAAATCGGAGGTGTTGCGGGTATATACGTCAACAGAACCATTAATGCGGCCTTTGAAGAAACCAAAATCCAGGCCCAGGTTGGAAGACAGGGTAGTTTCCCAGCCAAGCAGAGGATTGGGAAATGAAGTAGGATTCAGCCCGGTAGCCGGTACACCACCATCTCCGAATACATAGTATACCGGACTTACATTGCTTAAGGTAGCGTAAGGGTCTACGCCCCGGTTGCCATTTTTTCCATAGGAAAAGCGCAGTTTCAGCAGGTCGAGCCAGGTAACAGGTGCTAAAAAGTTTTCGTTGGAGAGTACCCAGCTGGCACCCATGGAAGGAAATACGCCATATTTTTTGCCATCGCCAAAGGCAGAGAAACCATCGCGGCGCACGGTAAAGTTAAGCATATATTTTTCGCGGTAGCGGTAGCCCAGTCTGGCCATGCTTGAAACTGCTTTTGATTCGGTAGCTGTAGTAGTAATGGTTTGATTTTCGCCAATCCCCAGGCCGTTGTAAGATAAGGCATCATTGAAAATATTGTTGGCTGACAGGGAGGAGCCGTTCACGGTTGAACTCTCCACGCCATACAATAAGGTAAGGTCTATGTTGTGGCCAGAGCCGATTTCTTTGTCGTAGCGTAGAATGTTCTCGAGTAAAAAATTATAGGTTTTGCCATGCGATTTGGAACCTGAGCCTAAGGTATTAAAGCCTTCTTTATTATAGGAAGGCGCATAGTTGAATACTTCACTCTGCAACAGCGTATTTCCATTGCGTATCCGGTAGGTTAAGCCTTTTAGTGGAAGTTTTACATCTGCGTAAATATTGCTGAACAGGTTATAGCGCACATCGCGGTTATCGTTATGCAGGGTGTTGAATAGCGGATTTACACCTAAGCCGTCGTTCATGGGCAAGCGCCTGGGAGAGCCATCCTCAAAATACAAATCACTAAAAGGGCTGAGCAGATTTGCATACCCATATTCAGCGGCAATACCAGAGTAATCTTTTACAGAAAAGCCGGTATTAGTTCCTACAGTTAGCCAGTCGGTAATGTTTACATCCAGGTTTAGGCGGCTGGACAAGCGGCTGAACTCATCCCCATAGAGTGGAGATTTCTGATCTACATAGGAGCCCGACAAATAATAGGTAACCCGGTTGGTTTTACCGGATATACTCAGTTCGTGGCTTTGAACCGGGGCATCCTGTTTAATGGCATCCCATACATCTATGGTACGTCCGGCATCATAGTTTGCCTGTTCCAGGGGGTTGAGTTGGGTAAGGTCCCTGCCGGTAAAGGCGCTGGCATCCTGTTTCAATTGCAAATACCGCTCCGGCCCCATCATTTTCGGAACACTGGCAAAATCCGACATGCCGTAATAGGCACTATAGGTGAGTTTGGGGCGGTCGCCTTTGCCCTTTTTGGTGGTGATCATAATCACGCCATTTGATGCCCGGGAACCGTAGATGGCGGCAGAACTTCCATCTTTGAGTATATCAATAGATTCAATGTCATTCGAATTAATGTCGGACAAACCTCCATAATAGGGAATGCCATCCAATACGATCAGCGGGGCATTGCTGCCACTGATGGAAGAAAAACCACGGATCACAATGCTGCCATCGGCACCAGCCCGGCCATTATCGGTAACCTGAACCCCGGCCAGGGAGCCGCGTAACGATTGCACTAGATTTACGTTGGGCTGCATGGCTACATTTTCCATTTTTACAGAGGCCACCGATCCGGTCAGGTCTATTTTCCGGGATGTACCATACCCGACTACCACTACTTCTTCCAGGGATTTAATATCCGGACTTAAGGTAATATTAATCTCATTCTGGTTGCCAATGGCTACTTCTTGCGAAAGATAGCCTATATAAGAAAAGATAAGCGTGCCATTTTCTTCCGGGATATTCAGGCTGTAATTCCCCTCCGCATCAGTAGCCGTTCCGGTGGTAGTGCCTTTTAGTACGATGCTTACGCCGGGAATGCCTTGCTTTTGTTCGTCAATTACCCTGCCTGTTATGGTACGGGCATTCCGCTGGGCTTTTAAAGATGGAGCAGCTGTATTGCGGGAAGAGAGGGAATCCGTTTTGTCTCTGCCAGGCATATTCTCCTCTACCGGCCGTACCACATAGAAGCCTTCCTTAATTTTTTTGAACGTTAGTTTACTTCCTTTGAGTACGTCGGTTAAGGCTTCTTCCACGGAAGTATAAGTACTGACTTGCCCCGCCGTCTTGCCATGCAACAGCTGGTCACGGGCGATAATAGATATCTTATATTTTTGCTCCAGCTGGGAAAGGGCACGTTTCAGCGACTGGCCTGCTTGCTGTAGATTTTGCAGGTGAGTAGCTGTTTCCGGTGTGTGGAGGGCCATGGACTGACTCTGGGCAAAGGCATACCCTGGCGGCAGCCCCAGCAGCAACAGGCCTATGCTTTGAGCCAGAAAATAGGTAATGTGTTTCTTCATAGATGTATGGATTAAAAAAGACAATACAAGCCTGGGAGCCGTTTACAGCAGCTCTTCGATTTTACAGGAAGCGTATGGAATTAATGTATAATCAGGGTAGTATGCGATACAACTGCGTATACTACGGTTGTTTTACTTGTTTTTTATAACCACCCGGTTTCCGGTTTTGGTGACACTTACATCAAGCGACTGGGAAATCCCTGACAGAAAATCATGTATATCCCGTGTGGGCATAGATCCCCACATTTTATGCGTTACTAAGGAGGGTTCCCTTATTTCCACCTGTACCCCATAGATTTCTTCCATCAGTATAATCACTTCTGAAAGTGGCGTACCATCAAATATAAGTTTATGCTCCTTCCAGGAAGCGTACGTAGCCGGATCTACTGTCTTTTTGGTGTATTTGTTTGAAGTAGTTACCACTTCTACCAGTTCCCCTGGCTTCATTACCAGAGAAGCCTCATTTTTCAGATTTAATTTTACTTTACCGGAAGCAAGCATTACCTTGGTTTTACCCCGGCGTTTCGCCACATCAAACTCCGTACCCAGCACTTCTACTGTACTCGATTCATCCACATGTACCAAAAACTTCTGGTGATTAGCTGTATGTACGACCGAAAAATAAGCTTCTCCGGTAATCCATACTTCGCGGCTCTCATCTGTTGACCAGTTGGGAGACATCCTGAGGGTAGAGTTGGCATTGAGTATAGCCGTAGAGCCATCGGGCAGTTGCACCGTTTTAATTTCTCCATACGCCGTCTGGTGCTCCACTTTCCGGTAGGCGTTGATTACAAAAAAGACGAGGGTAGCTACGATCAACAAGGTAAGTACGGCAGCCATCTTTTGCCAGCTTCGCCAGTTATAAAAGGTTCGTACTTTTTCACTTGAATCCGGTTGCCTCTTCCTTGCCGTCTGTACCGTATTCTGGTCTATAGCATGCCAGATCTGCTGAAAATCTTCTTCTGGCAGTTCATAGCTAGCAAACTTCACCGAGCGGATAATCTGGCGTGCTTCCGTGATGGCTTGTTTTTGCATAGGATGCAGCATCAGATATTCTTCCCAATACTGGTCTAGGGCGTCGTCTGGCTGCAGAACCCACTGCTGAAAGTGTTCATCTGCTGCAAAATCTTCTGCCGAAAAGTGTTTGTACTGGTAGTGCATGGGAATAAACCGGGTTGATGCTGATGGGTAGAAGCTGATTGTTGATTAATAACTAATGTTAAAGAGTGAGGGACAGGAAAAAACTCACCACTTTTTTTAAAGTTTTTTTTCAGGGATAACACTATATTTTATAGGAACTAGAAGGAAAGATATAATTCAGCTTTACAAACACAAATATTACTTAGCTTGTAAAAGTCTCATCGTCAGACACAAATTAGCAAGAATATATACACCGATACGGTTTGTTATATAAGATTTTCCTAATAAAATTAGATTCACTTTTTTTCTTTTACCCATATCCTGTAGCACTTTGTTAGCCTACTTTTATTATTATCTGCTCTGAGGGTAAACAATGGTTCGTATTACCAACATGGGTAAAAAAGAGAAAGTAATTATCCGGCCATGTTTGATAAAATAAGGAAGAGGCGGAAGAAATTGGAGAGAAGTAGAATGTCAAACAACTGCCATACCCTTCTTTCAGGAACATGCCAGAAGCAGCAGGCCTAAAAAAGCTTGACCTTTCAGGGCTTCTTTTAAGACATGAAAGGCTTTAGATATAAGATTATAGACGGCATTGACGGTCAGTGACAAAGTAGAGGCAATGTCTGTATAGGAAAGATTCTGGTAAAATTTTAAAAATATTACTTCTTTTTGCCGCTTGGTGAGTTGATTAAGTGCTTGTTGAATTTTCTCCTGCTGCTCGGCCTTCATTTGAGAGGAAATAAGCTGGCTCTCTAAGGAAAGTTCTATTTCAAAATCAACAGGGATGTGTTCATCGGCAGTCCAGGCAAATTTACGTTGTTGCTTAATAGCTTCCAGAATCTTCCGCCGGAAGGCTTTAAATAAATAGTGTTTTACCGAATCAATATCACTCAGGCGCTGGCGGCTGTTCCATAACTCAGTAAACAGGTCTTGCAAGCAGTCTTTGGTTAAGTTATCATCTCCGGAAATGTGGCGGCCATAGTTATACAACACCTTGGCATACTTTTCATACAAAAGTCTAAAAGCATGTTTGTCATGCTTTTTAAAGGCCTGCCATAACTTCACGTCTTCCACTTGACCAGTAGTCATCTGCTTCTGTCCATTTGCCGGATCAGCATTCACAGGTGTTTTTTCATCGGAAGAATCAAGCATACGATCTGAATAGCGGTCCACCTTAAGGCTCATATCTTTGTAAATGCTCAGGGAAACAGGTTACCTACACTTAGTTGAAATGGTAAAAATAAACTTTTCTCCTTATATAAGTAAAGAAAATATTTATAAGTTTATATATTTTATGCTTCAATTCTTTTCAGTGGAACAACTCTTTCTATTTGTAGGCCGGAGAGAAATCAGTTATACAGGTAATACATTGTTTAAATCAAACCAAATAATGGTTGCATTAACTTTCCTTTTCAATTACCTGAGCCTATAATCATGAATTATTATTGGCACCATTACTATTGACCGGATTTACCAAAGATAATTTAGATGTGTGGGAGCAGAAAGAAAAAGCCCCTACTTGTAAAAGATAGGGGCTATTGTCTGGAGGGTGTTAAATAGGCTAGCGTATTTATCCCTACTATAGGTAGTTACCTGCTTGTACTTTGCTGGTTTTCCCTATTATGTCACGCACTGTAAGTGACAGGAGTCGAACCTGTACGATACGCTTTGCGTTAAGCTCTTCCGGCTAAAGATACCGGCGCTTTGATCACTATCAGAGATAACGTTGACATAGACTTTGTTTGTTGGTCGCGCCCCGACTAGCTTTGTCTATGGCTCTACTATCTCCTCGTTGCGTCTTCCCTTTCCGCCACACTTACTTGTTTGTTGGCTACCTTTTATCTGCTGCAGCAGTTGAGATATAAAGTAAATATAGCGACTGTAAAGTAATAGCCTAAAAGTAAACCTATACGAGCTTTTTCCTCTAGTAAGATTTACCGTTTTCTTTCGCATTTTCACCTTCTAACCTGTTCTGAACAGAGGGGACTGTCTTCTTTACAAACCGGCCTGTAAACAATATGGTTAGGCTTCCTGGCTAATACGGTTGAATTTCTCTTTCTTTAAGGCAATATTCT
Source organism: Rhodocytophaga aerolata (assembly GCF_030503435.1). Taxonomy (GTDB): domain Bacteria; phylum Bacteroidota; class Bacteroidia; order Cytophagales; family 172606-1; genus Rhodocytophaga; species Rhodocytophaga aerolata. The sequence goes on along the minus strand of NZ_JAUKPO010000018.1, from coordinate 65,619 downwards.
TTCTGTAAGTTAGAAAATTTACACCACTTGCTTACGTTGTAAGCTACTTACGATACTACAGTGAAATTTTAAAACTTTGAGCAAATAGCACAACTGTAGTGGACGAAATAATTACTAGAAGGAGAGTTAAAATTCAGTTCCCTAGATCTCCTTTTGTGCCGGCCTTGAACCAAAAAGGGATTGCAAAATTTACCCTTTTCTATACACTCCAAAATTCAGTTGATCGATCTTATATCAGATAAGGATATTAAATTCAAACACGTTGATTAGGTTCTCTATAAAATGAAACAAGTAAATAAACCTGCTTTGTAAAAATACTTGGGTTGGTTAGGCAAAATCCACTAATTTATTAATATCTGGACACTACTACCGGGCAATTACTACAGTTGGCCACTCCTCACGCCCCCTGCAGCGCAAAGCCGTAACACATGAATTAGGCAGGGTATACCTTTAGAGCTATACGTACAAACCAACCCTAAATTAAAAGGTATGACAGAAGTAAGCAATTTTATAAAATTGCCCATTCCTATCGGGTAATACAGTAAAAGCTCCTCACAGCTACATTTCAGGTAAACCTATAAAAAGACAAGAAACTATTGATTTCTAATCCGGTAGCCAATAGCAGTAAAAAGCAAAATAGTTATAGATTAATTCTAAGGCAAGCAGGTCAAACGAACTTTACTAGCTGGTGCTGGCAACAAATCTATGCGTTAATTACGTAAAAGAGAGAAATCGGTTTGTATCAATACTCATCTTCATATTATCAGTATTTATACGTAAACTAGCATTAAATTTAAAAGCGTTAGTGATTTACACCTTATACCGCCTCATGATTCTTCGTTAAAAAAGGAAGTAGACGCCAGAAAGTCAGTACACACGCACCAATAGTTACTAATAAATCCACGTTGCCGCCATTAATATATAACCATCGGAAACATGTAAAGTACATGCCCCTCTTATGAACTATGAATTGACAAAGCATAAGGGGTATACTGTTTTATTTACATATTTTTATGGCTATCATCTTTTTATTAATTATTCACTGGTACAGTTCTCTTTTTTTTCAGTCTGTTTTTCACCACCGCTATGCTGCCCATGCCATGTTTTCTATGACAAAAGGGTGGGAGAAAGCCTTTTACATCGGCTGCTATTTAACTCAAGGCTCCTCTTACATAAGTGCTTATGCGTATGCCATTCTACACCGCTTGCATCATGCACATACCGATACCAAAGATGATCCTCACTCTCCGGGCAACTCAAGCAATGTGTTTACCATGATGTGGCAAACCCGTAACAACTATTTTAATATTTATTCTGGCAAAACAAACGTAGAAGAAAAGTACAAAACCGGCTTACCCCGCTGGGATGCATTTGATAAAATTGCACATAGTCCTATTTCCAGAGTTGCCTGGTGCGGCTTTTATGTATTTTTATATTATTTGCTTGCTCCATCGGGGTGGTACTACTTGTTGTTGCCGCTTCATTTTGGAATGGGTGCTATCCAGGGAGCTGTTGTTAACTGGTTAGCTCATGTGGTAGGCTATGTTAATTTTAAGGTAAATAACACCTCTAAAAACCTTATTCCGCTTGACTTTATATTCTGGGGGGAAGCCTATCATAATAACCACCATAAATTTCCTTCGCGCCCTAATAACTCGGTTAAGTGGTTTGAGGTGGATGCCGGATATCTGGCGATGAAATTGTTGAATCAATTGAAGATTATCAAATTAAGGACACAAAAGTGATCCGGGTTTAAAGTCTGGATACGCATATGTTTTGCCTTTTGCCGATATCCTTGAACCCTCAAAATAGCTAACAAATGATTGTGGCAGTTTTGATTTTTGGCGTGTTTCTAACCTGGCGATAAACAAAAGATTCTAGTTCGGACTGTTTCTAGCATAAAAAAACCACTGGAATGTGATGCTATTCCAGTGGTTGAAAGGTAAAAGCGCAACTTACCGCCTAAAAGGATGCTTATAATTAGCAGGTGAGTTCATATTGTTGAATTTCTCTTTGTAGGGAGTAACTGGTATTACTGCACCTGATGGTTGCCTTTGTATAGGGGCTCCCTGGATTTTATAGTTTCTTTGTACTTTGTCTATTGCCGGCATTGGCCTGATGTATTCAATAGTAATCAGTTGGTCCAGTTGATGCTTTTTGGCTATTGCTGCCTTATTCGGGTGCTTATAATTGTGAACCGAATAACTTGGATCATACTTATATTTAAAAACCACCGGTGACTGAGCCTGCATGGTATGAGCGGTAAAAACCAAAAAAAGTACTACTATAAATGCTTGAAGTTTCATGATATATCGGGTTTGTATTTTACATAATTGAACTATGCAAAGATACTTACTCTAAATACCAATGTAAATACCGATATTTTTGTATTTTTTTATGGAGGTTTCTACGTATACGTCTATGGGTATTTCTACCTATATATGCCTACTCTAGTAGTCCCTTATCTATCGCTTTCCTAACCAGATCGGCTGTATTGACGGCCTGCATTTTCTTGAGCACATTCACCCGGTGCTTTTCCACAGTGCGGATGCTGATGAACAGTTCACTGGCAATCTGATTGTTGCTCATGCCGTGGCATATCAGCTTGAGCACTTCCAGTTCCCGGGGAGTGAGGGCTTCTTGCTCAGGCTCGGTTTTAGAAAGGCTGTCCATGATAATTCCCGCTACGGTTTGCGTATAGTATTTGCCTCCATTTACCACTGTCATAATGGCTTTTTGTAATTCCTGAGGCTCCACATTTTTTAATAAATAAGCATGGGCTCCGCTGTTCATACTCTTTAAAATGTATTCAGGCTCTTCGTGCATGGTCAGCACAATTAATTTAAGGTTGGGATACAACCCGCTAAGCTTTTTCAATGCCTCTAATCCATTGAGATGCGGCATAGAAATATCTACAAGCGCCAGGGTTGGGTGAAGTTGATCGATGAGCTTCATTAATTGCAGGCCGTCTTCTGCTTCGGCTATTACCTGAAAGTCTGGTATTTTATGGAGTACTGTTTTCAGGCCATCTCTCACCAGCGGATGGTCATCGGCGATAATGATACGTATCGGGTTTTCTGTCATAGGTGGAGGACTAAGTAGTAATAAATAGTGAGTTATAAACCTATAATCAAAGTAATTGGTATTGCTACTGCGGTACTGATACGGTAATGGTTGTTCCAGCGCCTGCTCGGGTGTTTAACCCAAAAGTACCTCCCAGCAAATAGGTGCGTTCACGCATATTTCCGATTCCGTGTGTTTCATGTGTCGTGCGTTGTTGATAGGCTTCCCAGTCAAAGCCAATTCCGTTGTCGCGAATCCGCAATTGTACCTGATCCGGTTCGCAATCTACGATAATATCAAGTTGGGTGGCCTGGGCATATTTTACTGCATTATGAATACTTTCCTGGGTAATCCGGTAGAGGCTAATACTGACTTCCTGGGAAAGGGGGGGTGAATCAGGATGGGTATCAAAACTAAAATTCACCTTCAGTCTAGAAGCTTGGGCGGTGCGGGTGCATAAAGATTTCAAGGCTGCCTCTAATCCAAAATCCTGCAGCACGCTGGGCATAAGGTTGTGTGAAATACGCCGTACCTCCACAATGGTTTCCTCCAGAATAGCTTTGATTTCACTGCGTACTTTCTCCTGGCCATCAAGCGTGTTGAGTTTGAATTGTATGGCTGTGAGCAGTTGCCCGATTCCATCATGTAACTCTCTGGAAATGCGGCGCCGTTCGTTTTCTTCTCCTTCCAGTAAGGCCGATGTACGTTGCCGGTTTAAAATTAACTCTCTTTGCTGACTGCTTTGCAGCTTTTCGCGCATCTGTAGCAGCGCATTCCCCATGTAGTCTTCGTTGCTTAAGGGTTCATAAGTTGAGGCTAACTGCCCGTTTCCTATTTCGCTGGCAAAAGCAGCCGTACGTTGCAGGCCAAGAATCAGCTGATTCATGGCGCCTTTCATCTGGCCAATTTCGTCCTTACTGGTAATTATTAAGGGTTCCTTGGGCCATATCCCTCTGGAAAGCTGTAAGACTACCTGCCTAAGTTCGCGGATACGCGCAGATAAAGGTACAGAAACAAACCAGGTAAGCAGGGCAATAACAACGCATACGCCAAGGCCAATGCCAACCATAATGGTACGCATCCGAAAAACCGGCTGCATGGCTTCTTCCAGGTCAATTTCCGAAATAATAACCCAAGGTAATCCAGGGATCTGTAACGGCTGGTAGGCACTCAGCACTGGAACACCGCGGTAATCTGCCAGAATATGGTCTGTCGTCTGATTGGTGAATGCATTCTGGGTAGCCAATGTACGTACTTCCATGTCATGGGGAGCGGCCTCTGGAAAGAATCTGGAGTGGGAACGCATGCGAAAGTCTGCCCCTACCACATACGATTCACCGGTTTGTCCGATACCATCCCTAAGGTGCAAGACGTATTCCATAGGCCCATCCGGAAGCCTCATTAACAGGATACCTGTTGTTTGCCCAGATGCATTTTTAACCGGGGCAGAGGTAAACAGTAAGTATTCTCCATCTACCAGTATCTCGCCAGGATGCGAGTTAGCCAGGGTATTGGTTACTAATTGGCGTATTTCTGTAAACTTGGCTGAAGTATCAGCAGGAAACTGAAATGACTGTGTCTGCTGATACAACAGATGAAGGCTGGTATCGAGTAAAATCAAATCCTGGTAGGCAAATTCCTGCTGAAGCAAAGAGAACATCCGGTTGGTTGCAGCCGTATCTCTGGAAGCTTGAGGGGCCACCGTTAGTTCTAACAGAGGCGAATTGCGAGCCAGCAATTGGGTGCTCTGCTGCATTCCTTCAAAATAATCTTCTATATAGATTTTTTTTAGATGATTGATGGAAGACAGTTGGGCTACGGTACGTTCGATCAATGCATCCTTGGAAGAGTGGTAGAACAAATAAGCTACCAGCAGCAAAGTGCATATTCCGATAAAAAGATGGGAAAACAGAAGTTTTTGAAAAATGGAAAGATTCTTCACTCAACAAAGATAAACATATTTCCATGCGCATTCAATGGTGCAAAAACTTACTTAAAATCATCCGAGTAAGGCTATCCTGTTACTTTTGGCTCTCTCTTTGATATGGCTTATGATAAACTAACTTATCACTCAAAAAGCTTGATACTCTATGAAAAAATATTCCTTAAAATTATTTGTATGGATCTTACTGGCCGGTATCTTATGGAGTTGCAAAGGAGAGCCTGGCCTGCCTGGGCCTGCAGGTGCGCCAGGACCTACCGGACCCCGTGGACCGGCCGGCCCTCAAACCGTAGCACTGATGTATGAACGGGTGTTTGATTTGAATGTAGAGAATAAGTGGGAAATGATTTATACTTTTCCGGAGGAAGATGAAATTTACTTGGAAGATGTAGCCCTGGTATATGTGTTATGGGATCAGATAGAAACAGATAATGAGCCTTTAGATGTCTGGCGGATGATGCCGGTGACTGAGTTTAATTCGAAAGGCATCCTGAATATGAATTTTGATTTTTCCGCAGAAGATGTCCGGATTTTCCTGGAAGCATCTTACCCTTTGGATGCCCAGACTGAGTTTACAGATGTGGTTGCCCGGATTGTAATTGTACCTGCCGATGATTCGCCGAATGGGCGGAAAGCTTCCATCAATTATGAAAACTTTGAAGAAGTAAAAACGGCCTTGGGCTTAAAAGAGGCCAAACGGGTAAAAGGAAAACCTTTCAGGCAGATGCTCAGAGAAGCCCAGATTGTAAAGAAATAAGCGGGTGTAGCCGGAACTTCAGTGGCTACTTATGCATACCTTTTTCAGGCGTATACGAGAAATTGCCAGAGCTGCTGCATAGAAATACTGTAACAGCAACAGCCCGTGCCGGGCAATGGTAAGAAATAAAAAGGGGGTAAGCGTAGCTTTACGTGTTTATAATGTGTAGCTTTAAAGCAAGGACTACTGTGTATAAACACGCATCTGCTTTGTAACCCCCTTCTACATTCCAGCGCTTTGTTGTCCATTGATCAGTAAAAGATTGAACCTGCAGGGATAATATGTTGGAGTTATGGATATTCATATAGGTAATTTTGATACAAAGGTAACGGAAAAGGAGCTATTGGAGCTTTTTGGCGCTTACGGAGAAATACATTCGTTAAGAATCCAGAAAAATCCGCATACAGGCATTTCCAGTGGATTTGGGTATGTTTCAATGCCCAATGAAACGGAAGCATTGCAAGCTATTGGTGGTTTGAATAACTTTCGGCTGAATAATAAGCCTCTCACCGTAGGTAAAGCAAAACATATGTCTGCTATCCGTAAGATGGTCTGAGAAGCAGACAGCCGGGTAATAGCCACTCACTTCTGCCCATCTGTTTGCTGGGTTGCCTGTGAACATTCCTGCTTCTTAGCGCTGCTTCCAGCCTGGCTACCTTAGTTTACCAAACGCCTGCCGGATAATCCGGAACAGGTTACTACTTTAGAAATAAACTGAGATGCCCAAAAAATTCAAAAGCGTGCATGCGCTGCTTACTGGTAAGTTACTCATGCAAGAGAAGTTAGCTTTGCAAACCCAAAGGCTAATGCTGGCTGCCAACCATCCGGTAGAACAAGCCAGCAGGCTTTACGAAGTAATCCTGAAATTGCCTGTCATTCCATCCACCCTGGCGCAATCGTTATATAAAGCTATCCAACAAGAGGATGCCGACGATATGAAAATAGTGTCAGCACAAATAACGTCGATTATTAAGCAGCATACTTCGGTGAAAAATGAGCTGCAGGGTACAACGTATGATGCCTATGCCCAGGCTTTTTTCGAATTAGCCATGCATTTTCAGCAAAAAATTGACATGATAAATAAGAATTATGCAGTATTGAAGTTCTACCACGTAGCTTCTGAACTGATTATATCTTGTCCTGCTTACAAAAACTTATTGTTTGTGCAACTAGCCGAAAATGCCAGCACGCCTTTTCCTTATAAAGTAAAATTTACCTTTAATGATGTTGAAAAATCAAATTTTAGTTTTGATCAGCAGAACAGGGAAAACGATGTATGGTTTGAACTAAGTTATTCAGCCGGCATTACCTATTTCAACACACACCAGATTGTAGCGTACTGGATTCCCAAACTATACGAGCAAAAATGCAAAGTATAGTTCTGCGAAGCTAGCTACGCATCCGTGCATTCATCGCATCCTTTGTTTGCGGACTATTAACACTTTTTTTTGAGAAACTCCCCCTTTTCATATGGCTACAAAACCAGACCTAGATTTTACCTATACCACCATTGATCAAATATTCCGCTTATCTATTGGCGAAATGGGAGACTATAGCGGTGCCTTTTTTAAGGGCGATTTTTCAATGAGTTTAGAAAAAGCCCAGTTGCGCAAACATCAATTTATTGCCGAATCATTAAATATTCACCGGGGAAGTAAAGTACTGGATATGGCTTGTGGGTGGGGACCTTTTCTTAACTATGTCAGAAAGCTTAAAGCCACTGGTACTGGCGTAACGTTATCTACCGGACAAGCCGCCGCTTGTAAAAAAAATGGCCTGGATGTGCATGTGATGGACTGCCGGTATATTAGCCCTGAAACATTCGGTGAGTTTGATGCAGTTACCTGCATTGGTGGACTGGAACACTTTTGTTCGGTAGAAGAATATAAGCAAGGTAAACAAGATGAAATATACACCAACTTTTTCCAGTCTGTAAGTAACCTGCTTCCGGTTGGGGGACGGTTTTATATGCAGACCATGGTATTCAGTAAAAATATGCTGCCTTTAGAGAAAATCAGTGTCGATGCCGGTAAAAATTCAGACTCGTATGTACTGGCGTTAATGATAAAAGAATTTCCTGGTTCCTGGTTGCCTTACGGCGATGGGCAGGTTATTAAAAATGCCAGCCCCTTTTTTAAACTCATTTCCAAAAGCAGCGGCCGGCTGGATTATATTGAAACCATTAAACGCTGGAGAAGAAAATTCAGGCAGTTTCATCTAAAAAAATATTATTACTATGCCTGCTTAATTCCCAGGTTCCTGACAGATAAAGAGTTCCGGCACCAGGTAGCCGTGTTTAAGGTAAGTCCCAATAAAGTTTGTTTTGAAAGAGAAACAATGGACCACTTCCGGTTTGTATTTGAGAAGATATAAATACTCACAAAAAAACAGGCCTTGCTTGCCGTGTCCACAGAACCTTTTTGATAAATGCCCCCTTGCTGAATTCTACCGGAAGATGGTTTTATTTCAACAGAATGACTATAGATAAAAGTACCATTCTTTACTGATAGACTATGAATATAGACTCAGCCATAAACTACCAAGTGGAATCCAGCCAATCATAAACGAACCAGGGTGGTAGCATAGGTGAAGCGGGTTTCGGCCTTTTCTGCTGTACCGGTAATAGGAGCAGCCCCTGCCGGTTCGGGTGTGCAGGCGAGAGGTATATGTCCTTCCCCGGCAACTAAGCCCGAGGTAGCATCCAGGCCGATCCAGCCAGCACCAGGAATATAAACTTCCGCCCAGGCATGCAACGCAGCAAAATCTTCTTCGGTGCCTGTTAATGAGTGGCCATGTGGGGCAGTCTCTGCCAGTTGCACCAGATAGCCTGATACAAAACGTGCTGCTAGCCCGATGTGCCTGAGTAGTTGCACAAGCAGCCAGGCAGAGTCGCGGCAGGAGCCGGATGCATAGTGAAGGGTTTGTTCGCAGGTTTGCACCCCTGGTTCCATCCGGACAGTATAGCTAATTTGCTTAAACACCTTCTCATTGAGCATAACCAGGAAGTCAATAATCCCCTTTTGGGAATAGTCTATAGCAGCTATCCATTGCTGTAACTGCGTGCCATTTTCCGAAATTTCCAGATATGGACCAAGGTCTTTTTTTAACTGAGCCTCATACTGAAAAGGAAAATACTGGGCATATGCATCTATAAAAAAATCAAACGGATTTATGCGGCTGATATCTGCAACAATAGCCACTTCGATAGACACTTCTTTCATGAACTCTTCAAAATCTATGCGGGATACAAAATTACCAAACGGATCTTGCTGCCAGTGGATAAGGTAGGTTTGCGGATGAATTTGAAGCGTATACGATTCAATAGGTGTACGTGTATGAGCAGCAGGCTTAAGCCGGAGAAAATGGGTAGAAAGGAGCACCGGGCGGTCATATTCGTAATGGGTGTGATGATGGATAGCAATCCGCATAGGATAAATGTTAGAAGCAGTGGTTTGTATCCGTTGGTAACATATGCCAGGGCTAAAACATTCAGCTGGTAACTTCCCTTATGGAGATTCCTATAAAAAAGCAGTCATACCCATGTCCTTAGAGATTTGTATCGTGGACTTCCCATAGCTCCAGGGTAGTGAAATAATACAGGCTCTAGTATACCTTGTTTGCAGGCAACGTTCTTTTAGTTTAAATGTGCTTTTACATGGTTCGCCACAAAACTGTCGGTTACCGGTTTTTTGATAAAGTCTACCACACATTCATACTTTTTCGCTCTTACAGCATCAAAAGGATTAGACGTAGAGGAAAGCATAACTACTTTGCATTTATCCAATACGTAGGTATCTAATGAAATATACTCCTCCAGAAAATCCCATCCGTCTTTATCTGGCATGTATTGATCTACTAAAATAAGTGATGGATATTCGCTGGCATGCTGCAGGGAATGAATGGCACTATCAACGGTGTTGAAAGGGAAAATCCTGCACAAGGGGAAGGTGTCGATCAGGCATGCACTTGTCATGTAGCGGTCGATGGCATTTGTTTCAATTACGTAAATAAATCTGGATAACATAAAAAGGAAGGTAAGAAGTATGATAAAAATAAACGGTATTCAGCAGCAGAAAAACAAATCCGGAGTGAGGCTAAAAACAGAAAAGTTTGCGTATTGAGGCAAAGAGTAACTGACGTTAGACAAAGCAAGCCGTAAGCAGCTATTTATGTGAATATACCCTTATTATCGGTAATAACCTACTAATCAGTTGTTTTTACAGAAATATCATTTTGCTAACAGTTATAGCAGGGCTGAAACACAAATGGCCAAGTAATTCTTTCTCGTTCTTCCAGAAGAACAAAAGATTTTGCAGCTATTGGCCGCAGGTTTTATGACTCAATATGCCCTGGAAAATGCATTTATTGGAAGTATCTTTCCAGATAAGTAAAGCCGCGTAACTCTGGCTTGCTTGTACTCTTAATAAGGTAGATACACTATAAATTTAGTGCCTACATCCAGGGTGCTTTCTACCTCTATTTTACCTCCGGCATTTTCTACAATTCTTTTAACAATATATAGTCCTATCCCGGTGCCTTCTACGTGCGTGTGAAAGCGTTTGAACATTGTGAAGAGTTTCTTTACGTGCTGTGGCGCCATACCAATGCCATTATCTGTTACACTCATCAACATAAAATTTTCCTCCCTTCTGGTTTCAATAACTACTACAGGCTGCCTTTCTGGAGAGTGGTACTTGATGGCATTCGATAGCAGGTTATAGATGATAGAGCGCATATTTTTAGGGGCTAGCGCAATTTTATCTGCCGCCAGTTTTTTGTGCAACACTACCTGCTTATCTTCCATAAGTTTGGCTAAGTCAGTTGTTACTTCTTCGAGTAGGTTACTTACGGAGATGATTTCTTTGGGTGTGTCTTCTTTCTGGATTTTAGCAATTTCAGTCAGGTTGGTGATGGTAGCTTTTAATCTGTTGATGGAAGCGGCAATCATAGAGAGTATTCTGTTCTGTTCGTCATCCAGGGAATAGTTAGCGGTTAATCTTTTTGTAAGGGCAATTACCAATCCTTCTATGTTCACAATGGGAGATTTCAGATCATGAGAAGCGGTATAAATAAAATTATCCAGATCGGTATTAATCAGCAGAAGTTGTTTGTTTTTTTCTGAAAGTTCCTGGGCCGCTCTTTTTCGTTCATGAATATCTGTAAAGGTGCCAACCCAATGATTGGTGTCTGGGGCGTAAATAGCTTTGCTTATGTGCCACCGGTACTCCCCATCATGCCGTCTAAGCAAGATTTCTCTTTCAAAATCTTCATGGGTGGCCATACAATGTTGCCAGTGTTCCTGCAAAGCTTCTTGTTGCGCTACCGGTACACATTCTCTGTAAATATCAGTAAAATCCTTATCAGCTGGCAGGCCAGTATACGCATACCACCGATGGTTGATATACATACTTTTTCCTGCTGTCATATACGGATTGGTGGTCCATACCAGCTGGGGCAGTGTTTCCAGCAGGCGTTCAAACTCTTTATAGGCCAGAATAACCTTATCTTTTGCTTTTAACTCCTCAATTTGTGCTTGCAGTTCTTCATTCGCACTTTGCAATTCCTCATTCACTGCTTGCAGTTCCTCGTTCATGGCTTGCAATAAGTTGTTCTTCTCCTGAATATCCGCTTCCATTTTTTTTACTGCGGTCACATTTTCACTAATCACTACTAGCCAGTCGTTATTGTACATAAAACAGCGGTTGCGCCACCATATATCCTTGCCCTCAAAGGGTAAACAAAGCTGATATTCTACAGGCGTTCGTGTGTCCAGTACTGTGTGGTATAAAGCAAGAAGTTCCGGGCTGAGCGGAAACACCTGCGAATATTTTTTTCCTTCTGCTATGCCCAGATAGCCCAACTGCTTTTGTGCCGTTGTATTTATTTGTTCGATCACCAGGTCTACCAGGTCTCCATCCTTGTTTTTAGAGGTAGATAACAGCGTGATGCCAGCCCAGGGTGATTCTAATAGCAATAGTGGTTTACTCATTGGTAAAGGTCGATAAAAAATAGAAGCTAAAAATTATATAACGCAATACACGTTACTCTATCAGTCATATACATGTACACCAACTGTAAGTAGGGTATCTATTCTACGACATCACTTGCTAATTGTTGGAGTAGGCTGCATTCTCCTCTCCAATAGCAAACAAAAGGCTACCGTTTCTTTTCGTTGCTTGCCCTACAAAAGGGATTGTGGCCGTTCGCTTGGTTGAGCTTTTGTAGGAATCATTTATTTTAACAGGTCAACTTATTTCAGGAACACAGCCTTTTTCCTTACTTTACAGAATTATAGGTACCAAGTATATTTAATTGACAGAATTAGCACAAATGGAACATAACAAAATGAAAGCTGTCGGATTTAAAACATCCCTCCCAATTTCGGAACCAGAAAGTTTTATAGAAGTTGAAACCGAAAAACCCACCCCATCCGGGCATGAATTATTGGTGAAAGTAAAAGCCATCTCCGTAAACCCGGTTGATTATAAGATCAGGCAAAATTCAGCCAAAAACACAGTGTTAGCACAACCTAAAATTATTGGTTGGGATGCTGTAGGTACAGTAGAAGCCGTTGGTGAGGCCGTAACTTTATTTAATAAGGGAGATGAAGTCTATTATGCAGGGGATATTACCAAGCAAGGCAGCAACGCAGCTTATCAGGTGATTGATGAGCGGATAGTAGGCAAAAAACCGGTTTCATTAACCATTGAAGAAGCCGCGGCCATCCCTTTAACTGCCTTAACTGCCTGGGAAATTTTCTTCGACAGAATGCGTTTATCCGCCGAAAGAGATCAAAATAAAACACTGCTGATTATTGGTGGGGCAGGAGGGGTAGGCTCCATAGCCATACAACTTGCCAAAAAACTACTAGGTATGAAAGTAATTGCTACTGCTTCCCGTTCTGAAACCATTGAATGGTGTAAAAAAATGGGAGCCGATGTAGTAGTCAACCACCGGAATCTGATAGAGGAGGTCCGGAAAGCAGGGTATCAGCAGGTAGACTACATAGTAGACTTTGTGGATACCAACTTGTACTGGGATGCCATGGCAGAACTAATTAAACCACAAGGCCACATTGCTTCCATCACTGGCAGTCCAACGCCTGTGTTGCTGAATAAATTGAAGAGTAAAAGTGTGAGCTTTTCCTGGGAATTAATGTTCACCCGTTCTACCTTTCAAACAGAAGACATGATAGAGCAACATATTATCTTGAACCGGGTAGCCGATTTGCTGGATCAGGGAGTATTACAACCTACCTTAACACAAACGCTGGAAGGATTGACAGCCGACAATTTTAAACAAGCCCATAAGCAGCTAGAGTCAGGAAGTACAATCGGTAAACTGGTTATCAGGTTTTAGCATGGAATACGTACTCATGCTGACTTTCCTGTGTATCAGTTTACAAAAGAACGTACGTTAGGCTCAAACTTTTTGTAGCATTCAGTTACTGGCAAAGAATCACTCTTAACTAGTAAAGGTAAGCTATACCTTGAGTCTGCTGCTTTTTCCCTTTCTGTATACCCGTATAAGTAGGCTTTGATAAAGTGGGGGATCGGGTGTTGCTGGATACGCCTAGTATCTACAACTTTTTGGGTGTACACAAAGATGAAAACAAGGCATTGCCAGGGAACAGTATATTGAAAGTATTCCTCGGAATTTCAAAGGAAAGTTGCCGCTTGAGAGCACGTACAAGGATGTGGCTAGGTACCTGATCCGGATATAGCACACCATCATGGTATACCTGCCGGAAAGCATGAAAGCTACCGGATTACTAAACAAAATCAGTAAGACCCGTATAAACCAACAGGGAATTCTCCCAGTAAGTGGGATACATTTCCAGGATACGTTTACGTTAGTAGTACAACTTTTAACAACGCACTATATGCTTTTCCAAGAAGATAGTTCATCCAGCCATTCGCTGGAGGACCTTAGCCGGGAAGATCTTATACAGGAAGTTCTTCACTTAAAACAAGCCTTGGCTCTGGCAAAAGAGCGGACAGAATTGATCCTGCAGGCAACCAATGATGCCGTATATGAGTGGGATTTGCTGTCGGGGTATCTCTCCTGGAATGAAGGCTTTCTTCACCTGATTGGCTGTGAGCAACAAGCCATTGAGCATACCATTCATTTCTGGTCTGCTCACCTGCATCCGCAAGATTATGAAAGAGTTCAGGAAAGTCTGCAGGCACTATTTCAACAAGGCGGTACGCAGTGGGTAGAGCAATACCGCTTCCGCCGAAAAGATGGTTCCTATGCGTATGTGCTGGAGCGGGGGTATATCGTATATGCTGCCCAGAACAAACCAGTGCGTATGATAGGCACCTTGCAGGATGTTTCCAAGCAAAAAGAATCTGAACTTGCCCGGGAAGAGTTATCAAACGAGTATGCGTTTTTACTGGATGAAATCCCTTCCCTGGTCTTTAGTACGCAACCAGATGGACATGCCGATTTCGTAAATAAGCAGTGGCTACAATATACTGGGTCAGCGATGAAGCAGATAGTAGGCGATGGATGGACAAAGGCTATTCACCCATTGGATAGAGAACTCACCTTACAGACCTGGTATACGTCTGTTCAACAGGGTATTAATTACCAAATCCAACACCGCTTGCTCCGGCACGATGGGGTTTACCGCTGGTTTCAAGTGGATGCCGTCCCCTACAAAGATAAGCATGGCACAATCATCAAATGGTTTGGTACCTGTACCGATATTGAAGAGGTAAGACAAGCCAAAACGGAAACGGAAGATCAGTTGAACTATTTTTATTCACTGCTGATGGCTATTCCCAGTCCTATTGCAATTGTCAGGGGCCCTGAGCACATAGTCGAATTTTTTAACCCGCATCTGGAAAAACTCTTAGGTAATATTCTACAGGTAGGGGTTCCCCTGGCAAATTGCCTGGAAGGCTTGCCAGCCGGGTATTTCTTTGAAATGATTCAACAGGTATACCAGACTGGGGAAACAAGGGCAATTATTGAAATGCCTATCCAGCTTACCGGGCGGCAAGGCCCACCCGATGCCTATCATAATTTGCTGTTTCAGGCGATACGCAACAAGACGGGCGGCAGGAACGGTGTGCTGATTTTTGGCCATGATGTGAGTGAACAGGTAAACGCCCGGAAAAAAATCGAAGAAAGCCGCTCCCGGATAAGGAGTATTTTAGAAGGGATTCCAGCCATGGCCTGGACAACGGATGTACAAGGAAACACTACTTACTACAACTCTCACTGGTATTCTTACTGTGGAATCCCGGTAGGAGAAAAAGTAAACACCTACGAGCTTATCCACCCCGAAGATAGGCCAGCTGTATATAGCAGTTGGCAGGAGGCACAACGGAGCCAATCAATCTGGCAAGCACAATACCGCTTGCAAAGGGAAGATGGTACGTACCGCTGGCATTTGGGGCGAACTGTGCCCGTATTTGACTCAGAAGGCAACCTGCTGGAGTGGTTTGGGGTAGGTACCGACATTGAAGAGCAAAAGCAAACGCAGAAAATGCTGGAAAATACCCTGGCCGAACTGCATGAGAAAAATTTTGAATTAGACCAGTTCGTTTACAAAACATCTCATGATCTGAGGGCTCCGCTGACAACTATTTTGGGATTAGTGACCATTATCCGGGGGGAAGCCGAAGAAAGCACCAAAATGCAGTATGTGGATTTAATTGAAGGAAGAGTACAGAAGTTAGATACCTTTATTAAATCGATGCTGGACTATTCCCGCAACACCAGAACACCAGTTCGATCAGCTAGTATTCACTTTCCGGCTTTGATGGAAGAATGTTTACAGGAACTGGCAAGCCTGAAACATTTCGACCGGCTGCAAATTGCTACCCAGATTACCGGAGAAAACATTAATTCAGATCCGTTCCGCTTGAAAATCATTTTCTCCAACCTCATTTCTAATGCCATTAAGTATCAGGACTTTGCCAAACCCGACAGTTATTTACACATTCATATCACCCTTTCGCCGGGTCAGGCAGAAATTGTGTTTACCGATAACGGAGTAGGCATAGAGCAGGCTTACCAGGATCGTATATTTAGTATGTTTTTCCGGGCTACCGACCAGTCGGAAGGTTCGGGCTTGGGGCTGTATATCGTAAAACAAGCTGTTACGGTTTTGCAAGGCAGCATTACCCTGGAAAGTAAAATTAACAAAGGCACCAGTTTTAGCATTCATCTTCCCAATAAAGCCGCCGGTTAGTAAACGCGCAGCCTATCAATAGACGGGTTACTAGCTCAGTTCAACTATTCGCTAGTAGAAGCTAATCCTTTCAACTACTACTAGTCAGTTTTAAGGCTTATTGCACAGATTTGATTTTTGTAATCAGCAAGAATAAAAAGAGAAGATTCATTGGACGCATCTTTTAACTAACTTGCTATTTGCTAATCCGGCAGTATCCCTTTACTTTGGAGTAAATTGGCATCACATGTTCACTTACTCCCGATCTATACAGAAAACGCTTTTATTGCTGGCCACCTTTCTGCAAAGCCTGGCTGCCTTTTCTCAGGCTCCTGCAAACTATGTGTGGTGGAACCCTGCTCAACACGATTTTCCGGTAATTGAAGGGCAAGCCTGGCCTAACCAACTAGAACATCCTTACGACCGGCTCCCAGCATCAGCCCAGCAAACTGTCAGAAAAGAAGTATGGAATTTGTCGCGCCAGTCGGCTGGGCTGCTTATCCGGTTCCGGGCCAGTACCGACCAGGTAATTATAAAGTATATGGTGGAGGGGAAACATGCGTTACCACATATGCCGGCTACTGGCGTAAGTGGAGTGGATTTATATGCAGTTTCCAGTGATGGAGGCTATCTTTGGTGTGCCGGAAAATATACATTCGGCGATACTATTCAATACAGTTTTACCGGCCTGCAACCCAATGATACCTACCACCCAAAAGGACGCGAATACCGGCTATACCTGCCATTGTATAATTCTGTGAAGTGGATGCAAATAGGGGTGCCGCAAGGTGCAAGTTTTACCCCACTGCCAGTGCGGGTAGATAAACCAATTGTAGTGTATGGAACTTCTATTGCCCAGGGTGCCTGTGCTTCCAGGCCGGGTATGGCCTGGCCGGCTATTGTCGGCCGTAAACTGGACCGTCCCCTGATTAACCTGGGCTTTTCGGGCAATGGCCGGTTAGAAAAAGAAGTAGTAAGCTTGCTAGCACATATTGACGCTAAACTATACATACTGGATTGCTTACCCAATTTAGTGGCTAGCGTAGGAATTTCTCCTCAGGAAATAAAGCAACGCATCATAGAATCGGTGAAAATACTGCGGCAAAAACGCCCAACTACGTCCATCCTGTTAGTGGAACACGCCGGTTATACAGAAGGACTAATTAATCCGGAAAGACGCAAACTATATCAGGAGGTAAATGCGCTGATGCGGGAGGCCTTCGCCCAGTTGAAGATGGAATCCGTAGAGCAACTCTATTTGCTTCCCCAGTCAGAAATTAATCTGAGTCTGGATGCTATGGTGGATGGTACACATCCCTCGGATTTAGGCATGCAACAGTATGCCGATGCTTACGAAAAGAGAATCCGGGTTATTTTACAAGAACCCATCGGCACCTATACGACTATGCAGCCTTGCACTCAATCGAGAGATGCTAAGATTTATGATTGGGAAACCAGGCACAGGGACATACTAGCCCTGACTAAAACTAGCCCACCTGAAATTATATTTATAGGAAACTCTATTACTCATTACTGGGCAGGACAACCGGAAGCACCTATCAGCCGGGGAAAAGATTCGTGGAATAGCTTGTTTGCCTCCTCAAAAACGCAGAATTTAGGCTATGGTTGGGACCGGATTGAAAATGTACTGTGGCGGGTGTATCATGAGGAACTAGACGGGTACACAGCCAACCAGGTTATTATTCTGATGGGTACAAATAATTTGCACCTCAATTCAGATAGAGAAATAGTCGAAGGACTGAAATGGTTGGTACAAGCCATTAAAATCCGCCAGCCAAAGGCAGCTATTTTGTTACTAGGGATACTTCCTCGCCGCCAAGAAGAGCAACGGATTTCCCGCCTGAATGAAGGCATTGCCCAGGCATCTGGGGAGTTAAATGTAACGTATGCTGAGCCTGGCAGGGTGCTGCTGACATCAGAAGGCAAAATTGATGAAACACTCTTTACAGATGGCTTACACCCGAATGCGGAAGGGTACCGCAAACTGGCCGAAAAGCTTAGTTCACCTATGAAACCAGCACAACAAACCGGAAAACGTAAAAAATAAACTTTCTCCCTACGGAGAGCTGGGCCATACCAAACTGCAATAAGGTAGCTGGCAGCAACCTCATCCCTTTGGAAAGTATAGCATCGCAACACTTGTACCCACAACTTGTAAAAGGAAAGTCAATGTTTGCTCAAGAGAATGAAATACGTCACGTAACAGTTCAAGAGCAGAATATAACACTTGAGCTGAATCAATTTGTGTTTGCTCCTTCCCCCAACGGGTCTTTTTATGCGAATACACTCGGCATTTACCCTCAGGAACGGGTCATCGATATTGGTACAGGTTCAGGGGTACTGGCTATTTACGCGGCAAAAAAAGGAGCTATTGTCTCGGCTACAGATATAGAAGTGCCAGCCGTTGAACTAGCCCGGCGGAATGCGCAATTGAATGGAGTACCGGTAGAGGTAAGACTTGGTTCTTTGTTTGGAGATTTTGATGGGCCCTTTGAGGTTATTATAGCTAATTTACCCAATGAAATTGTTCCGCCAGTATACGCCCACCAGCTAGGCCAACAGTTAGCAGATACCTTTGATGGTGGAGAAAGTGGAAACCGGTTTATCTTAGAACTGTTAGATAAAGCAAAAACGTATATGCATGCCAAAAGCAGACTCTATCTACCAGTACATACATTAACAGACTATCATCAGGTACTGCAAACAGCCATTAGCTCATACAATGTTAAACTACTAGCCCTTGCGCAGTTGCCAGCTAAAGAATTTGTACAGCAAAACTTAGCCTATTATCTAACATTGAATGAACAAGGAATTATACGAGTGTTCAAGCAGGGAGATACCTGGTATACGAATGGGTATATCTATGAAGTTACCCTGAAAACTAATCCGGCGTGATACCTGTTTTTAACACTGAAATTTAGCCACCTGTATACCCTACTGATTTTTCCTTTGAATAATTGTTGAAAACACCTGGTAACGATTGAACTACTCTATTTGAAAACGGACAAACCTATTAGTGTTAGCTAGAAAAAACAAAGCGGAAAGGGAAGATACGTTCTTTCCTTCCCACTTATTTTTCAAAATAGCCGTATACCAAATTCCTGCAGCTTTTATAGACGCATCTACTCGTAACTCATGGGGCTCTTTCCGAATCCTTTACGCAGCAGGGCAATCTGACCGATATGATAGGCCATATGGTGATTAATAAAGGCCCACAATTCCCCACAAGAGGAAGCTACTTCATCAAAAGGAGCCACTGGTTTTTGTGCCAGCCCATCCGGTGTTAACTTTTTGAGGCATTCTCTTAACGGTTGGTACAGGCCATTCCATTCAGCTTTAATTTCTTCAATCGTAGGATATGGAAAATTATCTTTGGCTTTCGACTGGCCCATAACGGCAAATAAATCATTCCACTTAATTTCCGGATGCATACCTGCCATGGAAGCCAGGCCATATTGTGAATTCAACAGGTGGCCAGCCAGATACTTTACATGATTTATTTGCGGATGGCCCTGCAGCCGCTTGTTTGTTTCTTCATCGGAATAACCATCCAGCACATTCATATACAAGCGGTGGTGTAGATCAAATTGTGTAAGCAATAAATTTTTCATAGGTAGTGGGTAGGCGGTTTTCCGGCCTCTTTTAAAACCTTTTTCATGGCGTGCACTCTGCAATAAGGCCATTTCTTCCGTCTAGCAAATTAGTAGGTTACGAAAGCAAGAAACCAGCGTAGAATTAATGAGAAGATACAAGCCTTGGATTGGTATACGGCAGTGACTGGGCAGATGTAGTCACCGGATGTTTCTGTTTCAGGAGTTTATGGTACGATAGATAGGAGGTGATCAGAATAGCTAAAATGAATAGCGGGAAAAAGGTTTGTACATGCAATCCATCTACCATCCAGTGGCTAACAATGGCACTGATAAACGTGAAGGCGAAACCTGCATAGGCCCATTCCTTCACCCGTCCTTTAACAAAGGGCATCAGTAATGCAAGGGCGCCTGCCACCTTAAAAACAGTTAACAGAACCCGGAAGTAATCCGGATAGCCTAGGTGCCTGATACCTTCTACTGCTACTTCTGTATGAGAGGTAAGGGCAGGCATTACTCCTTCAAATAGAAAGAGGAGGGTGGTAGTGGTCCAAAAAATACCTTTGGTGATATTACGTGAGGTCATAGCTTTGTGTGTTTGATTAGTACAAAGTACGTGTATACAGAAGATTTTTATCGTGTGTGATTAAGGCATTCTTGCAGGGCATTTGCGGCAATTTTTTACTTATTATTATGCAGCTTCGGATGGCTAAAAACAAACCTGAAAATCCTATATGGTAAGGAAAGTAATAAATTATATAAGTGTTTTTTGTTGATCCATTATTGGTGTTCTACCTGACTAGGAGAGTGAAATATTAAATAAATAGTGAAAAATATTTTTTGCAACCAAGTAGTTGCGTATATTTGCAACTACTTGGTTGCAAATGATGATAATTTATTTATGAAACGAGACGTCTTTCAAGCCATAGCAGACCCAACCCGAAGGGCCATATTGCTGCTTCTGGCAACGCAAGCCATGACTCCCAATGCCCTGGCCGATAATTTTAATTCTACCCGACAGGCTGTGTCTAAACATATTAAAGTGCTCTCGCAATGTGAATTAGTAAAACAAGAAAAGATAGGCAGGGAAATATACTACCAGTTAGCGCCCAGTAAGTTGAAAGAAATGTATGTCTGGCTCGAACAGTTTAAAACCCTTTGGGAAAACCGTTTTACTCAACTTGATCAATTATTGACAAACCTAAAATCTACCCAACATGAACAGTAGTTTATCCATGAATTTTTCTGTAGACAAGAAAAACAGAAAAATTACCGTTGAAAGAGAATTTGCCGCCTCCCTTTCTCAAGTGTGGGCAGCATGGACAAGAAGTGACTTACTCGACCAGTGGTGGGCGCCAAAGCCCTGGAAAGCCAAAACTAAACTGATGAATTTTACCGAAGGAGGATATTGGCTCTATGCAATGGTCGGGCCGGAGGGGGAAACCCATTGGGCAAGAATGGATTATCAATCGATTAAAGCATTAAAGGAGTTTACAGCAATGGAAGGTTTTTGTGATTCACAAGGAGTAATTACTCAAGAACTGCCTCAAAATAAGTGGCATACAAGATTTAATCAAGCCGCAGAAGCTACCCTGGTACTGATCGAACTTACTTTTGATAGCTTAGCCGATCTTGAAAAAATACTGGAAATGGGCTTTAAAGAAGGCTTTAGTTCAGCTCTCGAAAATTTAGACGAATTACTTCAGACTACCTAACAGGTTCCCCTTCCAAAACAGCAAGCAGCGGGCAGATACTACCATCAGGTGTCTGCCCGCTGCTTTTTATACTGGAAATAATTCTTTATACAAAGAAGAAGCGCATTAGTAAAACTCATGGATAACAGGAACGTATAAAAGGTTTAGCTGTACCAGAAGTGCATGCTAACTTGCCAATTTCCGAATAAAATCCTGGTTTTCTTCAAGGGTAGGTTTGTAGGCTCGCTCATACACTCAGCTATATCTCATTGGTTTATTTAAGCAAAGGTATCAGGAGTATTCCCGGTAAAACATTCTGCGCTGTTGCTAGTTGCTGTAACATGGAAGCATTAAAAATACTATTAATTGAAGACGAAGCCAGCCTGGTGACCATGATTCAGCGGGGGCTCACCCACGAAGGGTATCAGGTAAGTGCTGCGATGGATGGACATTCCGGGCTCAAACTAGCCATCAATTATGAGTTCGATCTCATCTTATTAGATCTGATGCTTCCAGGTATGGCAGGTCTTGAGCTTTGCCGGAATATACGGGTAAAAAACAGCCAGGTACCTATTCTGATTTTAACTGCGTTAAGTACGCCCGAGAATATTGTCACCGGCCTAGATACCGGTGCCGACGATTATCTGGTAAAGCCTTTTAATTTTGATGTGTTGAATGCTCGCATACGGACGCTTATCCGCAGAAACAGAGGCATAGCAGCACACCATATCATCAAAATTGCTGATTTAGCCATCGATTTGGCCGCCAAAAGTGTAACCCGTAATAATCAGCCCATTACTTTAACCTCTACTGAATTCCGGCTGCTGGAGTTTATGGCTACTAACCGGAAACGGGTACTTTCCAGAATTGAGATTCTGGAACACGTTTGGGATATAAATTTTGACCTGGGCACCAATGTTGTAGACGTATATATCAATTACCTGCGCAAGAAACTCGACAAAGACTTCGAACCCAAACTCATTCAAACAGTTTTCGGCATGGGTTACATGTTGAAAGAACCCTGATTTTTAAGATGAATATACAAACAAAAGTTACCATACTGTTTTTCTTTCTGACCTCCATGGTCATTTTGTTCCTCAATGGGTTTATCTTTTTGTTTGCTAACCACTATGCCTTCGAAGATTTTTACAAACGCCTGGAAACCAGGGTTCAGATTGTGCGGTCTATTTATTCTAATAAAAACTCAGACAGCAGCCGGGTAGTGCAAAATATACGCCAGCAATACCTGGAAAAACTTCCCTCCGAGAAAGAATATTATTTACCCATCCCTTCCGGGGAGCAACTTATGACGTCCCTTCCGGAGGAACTACCCAAAGAATTCTTAGCAGACCTGCGTACAAACCAGAAAGCACGGTACCGCCAGGATAATAAATTTTTTGCCGGCACCCTCTACCGCAGTCCTACAGAACTCACCCTGGTGGTAGTATCGGCTACCGATCCGTATGGCTTTCAGGAGATGAATCATTTAAAAAACATCCTCATTCTGGGGTTTGGTATTTCTATTCTGGTGGTGTATTGGGTAGGAAAAGTGTTTTCTTATCAGACGTTTAAACCTATCCGGGAGATGATCCACAATGTACAGAATATTACGGCTCAGAACCTGCATTTGCGCCTGGAAACCAATGGGGGCAAAGATGAGGTGAATATGCTTGGGCACACATTCAACGATATGCTTACCCGCCTGGAAACAGCCTTTGAAATACAAAACAATTTTGTAAGCAATGCTTCTCACGAGTTGCGTACGCCCCTCACGGTTATTAAAGGAGAAGCTGAACTGGCGCTTCGGCAACCAGGCTTAACGGAAGCACATTTGTATTCGTTAGAGGTCATTCACCGGGAATCAGAAAAGTTGAATCAAATGATTACCGGCTTGCTGGGACTGGCCCAAACCGGCTTTGATGGCAAAAAACAAAACTGGGAAGCTATCCGGACAGATGAGTTGATCTGGCAGGTAAAAGAGTCGGTAGATCAGTTATACCCGCAAAACAAGATACAGGTAGATTTTAGTAAGTTACCGCCCGAGGAAGATGAACTGAAAGTACATGGCAATGCCACGCTGCTTAAACTGGCAATCAGTAATATTGTAGCCAATGCGTGCAAATATTCCTATAATCAGCAGGTAATTATCAGCCTGCAAAGTACAGACAAACAAGTAGTAGTTCAGGTAAAAGACATGGGCATCGGTATACCGGCACAGGAACTCCGATACGTTTTTGAACCTTTTTTCCGGGCTTCCAATACCAGTGATTTTGAAGGCCATGGCATTGGTCTGCCCTTGTCTATGAATATTATCCGGCTGCACAAAGGCAGCATACAAATTAATACCAAAGAAGGCAAAGGAACCGATATCAGTATTGTCCTGCCAGTAGCAGAGCCACACGTTATTAACCAGGTTGCCGCGCAGGAAATACCTGTTTCACAACGTTCTTAGCACAGGCAGTTTTCACAGATTTTTTGTTTCGTATTTTCAGCCTTGCGCCAGCATACAGCAGGCTTAACAGGCATTTGTGCAGGAAAAGCTACAGGTAGTTATACAACGGCACCCATCATAATTCTAATCAGATTTTAATAAGTTTCTTAAAAGTTCTTAATAACTGAAAGCTAGTTTTGTGTCATTGAAACAAATAACCAACTAGCCTATGAAGAACATTTTAATCCCGAGCGACTTTAGTCTGCAATCGCTGGCTTGCATAGAAGACCTGGTACATAAATTCCGCTCCGAGCAACTCAATATTGTATTTGTACACGTGTTTTTGCTGTCAAATTCGGTGGTCGATCTGATGCTGCTATCCCGCAGACGCAAAGAGTATAGCTATATCAGTGATGAATTCTGGAGTAACTGTAAGCGGCTGGAAAGCAGATACTGGCAGCAGATTAACTCCATTAAAGTAGATTGTTTCTATGGCAGCACCGTAGCTGTTTTTAAAAACTACCTGGAAAGCCATAAGATAGATTTAATTGTATACCCGCAACAGTATCATTTTCAGCAGTTAAGCAAAGAAAGTTTCGACCCTGCCAAGCTAATTGCCAAAAGTGGAAAAGAAGTGTTGATTCTACAGAAAGAGAAAAAACAAAAGCCTATAAGTCCATATGCCTGGGTTAAAAATATGACCTATCAATGGTCGTTAAATTAATTTCTTTAAAGAAGGCAGGCTTGAAGAATGAGAGTAACAATAAGCCTTTCCTCATTGGGAAGGCCACCTAATAACTAATTTTTTGATTGACGCTTAGATAACTGCCTATATGTTATTAAAAGAGAATATTCCGGTAAAATATGTACTGGGCAAAATAAAAACAGAAGTGATTGTGGTAAGTATCTATGCTATTGTGGTAGCCGTGGTATACAACACCTTTCATTTTACTCGCATTTCTATACCTATTTCAGTGCCTGCAATAATGGGCACTATTTTGTCTTTGTTACTGGCGTTCCGCTCTAACCAGGCTTACGACCGCTGGTGGGAAGCGCGTACCTTGTGGGGAGCTATTGTAAACGACTCGCGTACCTTAGCCAGGCAAGTGCTGGCATTTGTAGAAGATCCCTATCAGGCCTCCGAGGTTGAGTATTTCCGCGAGCGGTTTATTAAAAGGCAGGTAGCCTGGGCGTATTCTTTAGGGCAATCCTTACGCAAGCTCTCACCCCTGGCTGGAACAGAACAATTGTTAACCAAAGAGGAACTCGATTTTGCCAGACGGTACACAAACAAGCCCGTAGCCCTGCTGGAATTACATGCTGATGACCTGCGGATCGCCTTAAAAAAAGGATGGATCAACGAATATCAGCAAGTACACATGGAGCAAACCTTAACCAAACTCTGCGACGCCATGGGAGGCTGTGAGCGGATCAAGAATACGGTATTTCCGGTAACGTACAGTTTGTACATCCATTTCGCCCTGGTCTTGTTTATTGCCTTACTCCCTTTTGGCCTTATTGAGTTTTTTGGACTAGCCGAGATTCCATTAGTGATCGCTATTGTGGTCTCCCTTTCATTAATTGAGAAAATGGCTATTCATTTGCAAGACCCCTTTGAAAATAAGCCAACCGATACGCCTGTAACCAGCATTGCCAGGACCATAGAACGTGATTTAAGGCAAATGCTTAAAGAAAGCCACCTGGCTGATGATAGTAAACGTATGGAAAGAACTGAAAAGAATAGCAAATCAGAGTACTTTATATTATAATAGAATGGACTGGCCAGTTCGTATTTCCCTTTAGGAAGTGTAACTGGCCCTAGTCCTTCTTTTTCTTTTTTCACTACACGGTATAAGGTAAATTCTGTAAAGATTGGATTATATCCATAACGTGTGTATATTACTTACCTTCGCCTAACTCCTCTCAACAACAACGCCTTATGGAAAAAATCATCCGCGGAATTCATCACTTTCAAAATACGATTTTCAGCTCCCACCGCGAACTTTTTCAGCGGCTGGCTGGTGGTCAGCAACCGGAGGCGCTCTTTATTACCTGCTCCGATTCACGCATCAATCCCAACCTGCTCACCCAGACAAAGCCAGGTGAACTGTTTATTATGCGGAATGCCGGCAACATTATTCCAACATTTGGGGCAGCAAATGGGGGAGAAGGAGCTACGCTGGAATATGCGGTTACGGCGCTTGGTATCCGGGATATTATTGTCTGCGGACATTCGCATTGTGGCGCCATGCATGGGTTATTACACCAGGACAAACTTACCTCCATGCCCAGTGTAGTCAGCTGGTTGCAGCATGCAGACGCAACCCGCCGGATTGTGGAGGAAAAATATCCGGATTTAACAGCTGAGGAAAAACTGCTTGCCACCGTAAAAGAAAACGTACTGGTTCAACTGGCAAATCTGCGGACGCACCCAAGTGTGGCTGCCGGGCTGGCTATGGGTAAAATTACCTTGCATGGCTGGGTGTATCATATTGAAACCGGCAGTGTTTATGCGTATAACTTTGAGCAGAAACAGTTCTTGCGGATAGAAGAAGTAGGGACCATTATACAGGAAACAAGTACTAAACCACATCTGCAAAGTGTGTAAATTGATATAGAGGCTGTTTAAACTTATTAAACTATCAATTAAGTGTGTCCTAAAGCATATAATTTTGACCATACCTTCTTACTTTTTTGTCATTGCCACAGGGCAAAACGCACGTTTTGAGCCAGCCCAGTGCCTTGAGTAACAAAAAAAGTCTAGGATTCCCAAGCATGCGAATGCGAAAGGAACCAACGCAGTTGACTATGTTTCTGCGCTCAAGGCTTACGCACACCCCGCTGTTTTTCCGGGCCAACGCACTTTCTAATAATTATTCTTAAAAGTTTAAACAGGTTCATATATAGAATGTAGAGAATACTTACTGGCAAAAGAAAACTGGTACTAAGGTTTCTGTACGGGTATAGTTGTTCGGAAAATAAACTAGCCGTCAGAAACCTTTCTTAGTTTTCCGGCGCCTGGTGTTGTACGAAAGTTACTGACTCACTGCTCACCAGTGCCAGGGTGATAAACTTGTTTAGGCTAATTTGTCTTACTTCTGACACACTAGTTATAGTCCTGTTTCAGCTAAGTGGAAGGTAGTTGTATTTCCGATCAAGCTGGAAATATAACATTACCTACTGCTTTTACTGACCCCTTCCATTAGTCCGCGCATATAGCCTATGGCAAACAAAGCCCCAATGGTGCTGTAACCAGGATGTTCATTGCTGTCGTCGGCCATGGTAGGCACATGGTCGGGGCGGATCGGCCCCCGGAAGCCAGTGTTGTAATACGTTTGCATGGCCCGGAACATATCCGTTTTGCCATCGTCATGGAAGGTTTCTTCAAAGTTATTTTTGTTGCCTCTAACATCGCGGAAGTGTACAAAATGAATTGCCTTCCGTTTGCCAAAATATTCGATGGCACCAATAATATCTTCGCCTTTATCTTTTTCGCCCATGGAGGCAAAACTTCCCTGGCATAAGGTAAGGCCGTTGCTGGAGCTAGGATACAAGTCTAACAGCCGTTTAAAGGCATTTACTGAAGTCATAATTCGGGGAATACCCCGGATCTGATCTACAGGTGGATCATCCGGGTGGAGGGCTAGTTTTATGCCTGTTCTTTCAGCTTCTGGGATAACGGCTTTCAGGAAGTATTCCAGGTTTTTCCACATACCCGCATGAGTCAAGGGTCCATATTCGGTAAACGGAGTTTGATCTTTTATGTCTTCCACATCAAATGCACTAACCAGTGCACCTCCGCGGCTAGGCCGGTCGAGTGTAGTACGGGCCCAGCTAATAACTGGCATCCAGTTATAACAAATGGTATCAATGCCTACTTTGGCCAGGTTCTTCATTAAGGTAATAAAATTCTCAATCTCCTGATCTCTGCCTAGCAATCCTAGTTTTGTTAACGTACCGAGAGAAGGGGGACCTTCCACCACCCGGAGTTGTAAGCCTTCTTTTTCCCAGGCTTCTTTCACGCCCCTGACGGCTTTTTCGTCCCAGGCAGGTATATTTTTCAGTCCGGCCATACCAGGGTTAATTCCTCCAACAGCCCCCAGGACATTCATTTGCCTGGCCAGTGCTACTCTCCTGGGTTCTATTCCCCAGAAGTACGCCAGACATAGCTGCATGCCGGCATCTTTCACCACTTCTCTGACAGAAGGAACGGACATGGCTTTTCGGGCATCTAGGCCACTGAGGGATAAAGCAGCTAAGGAACTGCTTTTCTTCAGAAAATCTCGTCGGGAATCTTTCATAAGTTAAGGCCTTTAAGAAGGTATAGTGACTGATAAGCAGTTGTTTTACCAGTATGGCCTAATATCCAATAAAATGCACAAAAAATCTATGTGCTGGGATGAAAATTATTTTCAGTATTGGTTCTGTTCCCAGTAAAGTAGAATCAAGTAGGAAGTATTAATGAGAGGAAGATTAGCCATTCATCCGTTTGAAAATTTCGTCCAGTTCCTGACGGCTTGCCAGCCGGTTTTTTTCAGAGGTGCCATAGCCTACTTCCTGTTCTCCATTGGCTAGGCGGTTCATAACAGAATCGGCAAATTCATTCACCGGAACACCAAAGGTATGCAAACCCGGGCCACCCAAATCAGTGTTAACAGCCGGAGGCACAATTTCAATCACTTCAATAGAAGTCTTGCTTAACTGATGCCGTAGCGATAAAGTAAAGGAGTGAAGCCCGGCTTTGGTGGCACTATACACCGGAGCAAATGCCCCGGGTGAAAAAGCCAAGCCCGAACTAACATTTATAATTGCCGAAGGATTTACCTTTTTCAGGTGAGGAATGAACAGGATACATAAATGAACAGGAGCTTCCAGGTTAATAAGTAACTCTTGCCGGTAATGTTCCCAGCCGGCTGTTCCTGCATCTAAATTTACCCGGTGCTGAATACCGGCATTGTTAACCAGTACATTTGTTTCTGGAAATTCGGTTTCTATCCATTCTAGTAATGCAACACGTTCATTGGCATTGGCTACATCACAGACCTTTGTATGTAGCGCAGGGAATTTTTGTTTGGCTTCCTGCAGTTTGTCTTGCCGCCTTCCGCAGATAATTACCTCACTTTTTGCCTTCAAAAAACGTTCGGCCAGAGCCAGGCCTATGCCTGAAGCACCACCGGTAATCAGCACTGTATTTCCAGATAAATTCATTGCTACCTAAGTTAAAAACTGTTTATATGCCGAAATAAGCCGCAAAGCAACTTCTCCAAACTCTCAAGCCGATACGGCGATACAGGAGTAAAGTTGTTTTTATGCAAGACAGGAGGTCGTGGAAGTTATGATCTGAGGCTTGGCGGATATTCTCATCCATCCGGTAAGCAGGTAATGGTAGGGCTGATGAGGGTAGCAGAAGGTGTGCCTAACCTGCTTGCCGTTCTTTAAGGAAGCCCGGCCACGATTCATGTCTATTCCTGATAGACAGATAGCAAATCGTTTGCTTTTGTGAGCAATTCACAGAAAAAAGAATACTAAGTTAACTCGAAGTTTACTGGATGAAAGTAGTGGGTTTTCTCTCATCAGGTATACAATTATTACTTCACAATAGACTCAATTGCCTGAGCTATAGCTTTTAGCAAGGCTGCGTCTATTTTGTGGGTAGAAATTACTTTTTCAGCATCTACAATAGCCCGGTAGTTGCGTTCTTCATCAGGTTCAAACTGAACAGGCGTGCCATTTACATCTACCTCGATTTTATGCGTGTAACCAGAGACAAGCAATCGGGAGGTAAAGTGCAGGTCTTGTCCTTTGTAGAGTACGGGAATTTCAAATGAATCGTCCATTAATAACGTATACTATATGAGTTTGCAAAGGTAGATTAAGAATAGCAAATATCAGCAATTTCCACAGTTTCGGTTACCGGCCCCATGCGCAGGGCTATATTCTGGCCTAAGGTAGCGCCCATGATACTTCTTGCCAGTGGCGAAACAAACGAGATACGACCATCGGGTACCGAGGCTTCATCTACTCCCACAATAGTGAACTGACGGATGGTGCCGGGTTTGCCTCCGGATTTGGTGCGTAAGGTTACCGTAACGCCAAAACGCACCTGGTCTGCTGATTCACTGAGGGGCTCTACCAGCCTGGCGCTTGCCAACCGCTCGGTGAGGGCACTCAAGCGGCCATTAATGATTAACAACTGCCTTCTCCGCTCGGGTTCATCCTGGCGGTTGGCTTCAATGGCGGTCCGTTCCATTTCTAACTGGCCTACTTCTGCCCGAAGCATTTGCAAGCCCTGCGGCGTTACATAATTGGGCGTACCTGGAGGCAGGGCAGCCCTTGGTGGAATAATAGGCGGTTCGCCGGAATCATCTTCTTTTACAAAAGCTCTGCTCATACGTTTCCTTAACGTAGCCGGTGGATGCAAGTTTCTTCTCCGGATGGATTGTTTCTTGTTGTTACAGCACTATTGATTTGCCGGGTTGCCTATTCGTTGAATGTAGGTTATTTCCTTTTTATCATCCGTTTCTAAACAAAACAACAAAGCCCGTAGTTGGAAGAAACATATGAATAGGCATTTTTAATGAAATCAACCACACTAGCTATCGTCGGAGGAGGGGCAAATGGTGTTGCTTCACTTGTCCACCTTGTATTAAAATTACTTATTGAACCGGCCCCTACGCCAGTTTCTATTACCCTGTTTGAAAAGAAAGAAGAGGTTGGCCCCGGCCTTGCCTATGATACCTCTCAGAAGGGCCATTTGCTGAACACCTCTGCTGGTTTAATGGGTATTTTTGCCTTCGAACCCATGCATTTTGTAGAGTGGCTTCAAACGCATAAAAGCAACGTGCAGCAACAATACCCGCAGGCTGTGATTCATCCGGATGCGTATTTGCCCCGCCAATTGTATGGCCAATACCTGAAAGATGTTGTCGCCGAATATACCCAGTTAGCCAGCCGGCATAACATCCAGGTAGAACTATGCCATGATGAAGTGGTGGATGCAGAAATACGGGAAGGGAAGGTGGATCTTTTTCTGAAATCCGGAGAGACACTTGAAACGGATGTAACCATTCTGGCAACTGGCACACCAAAACCCAATAACTTCCGGCATTTAGAAGCTTCACCTGCGTACGTTGATTTTCCCTGGCCCTCCAGCCGGCTGATCAGGGATATTCCTGCCGATGCGCCAGTAGCTATTCTGGGCACAAGTCTTACGGCTATCGACACGCTGATGACGTTTATGGATAACGGGCATACCGGCAAGCTCACCTTATATTCCAGACACGGATTGTTGCCCCGGATACAAACACCTTTTGATGTAGATTTTGAACGCAAAATCCTGACCATGGAAAACATCCGCAAAATAATCCGGGAGCAAAAACGTACCCTGCGGGCTAAAGACTTGATCCGTTTGTTCCGGGCAGAAGCTGAACGGGTAATGGGCAAACAAACAGACTGGAAAAAGTTTGACAGAATAGGCAAGGACCCGCTGGCATTACTCAAATACGATCTGGAAGTAGCCTTGGAAGGAAAAAGTGAATTTCAGAATATCCTTTACGCTACACGGTACCTTTCTTTTGAAATATGGAAATTGTTGCCTACCGATCAGAAAATTCTGTTCTCCAAATGGGTTGGTCATTACTTCGACATTAACAGGCATTGTATACCTCCGGAAAATGGCCGTAAACTAATCAGGCTGCTGGAATCCGGGCAACTTACGGTAAAAGGCCATTCAGAAAAAGTAGAGTGGGAGGCTAAAGAACAACTGTTCCAGCTGAGAATGGCTAATGGAAAGACTGATAAAGTGCCTTATCTCGTGAATGCAACTGGTACCGCACGGGATATTACCTATATGCGTATTCCCTTGCTGGAGCAACTGTTGAAGAAAAACCTGCTTATTCCATATAAGCCAGGAGGCATACGGGCCGATACTTATACCTTACAAGTACACGTACCCGGACATCCGGATGCGCCTTTGTATGGAACCGGGCAGTTGCTGGTAGGCGAACTTTTCGACACCAATGCAGTATGGTTCAATGTAACCTGTATTGACCGGATGGCCAGTGCTATAACTAACCGGATATGCCATGGACGTACTAGGTAAACTGTTTTCTCATGTACTGCCTCTCTATCTGTTTATTGCAGCCGGTTATGCAGCCAGCCGGTGGTTCGGCTTAAAGAGTAAGCCGGTCTCTAAAATTCTGCTGTATTTTTTAATTCCGGTAGTCATTTTCGATAACCTGGCAAAGGCAGAATTGTCTCAACTGCTGACTGTTTCACTGATGGTGTTTGTGCTAGGCTTGCTCATGAACCTGCCTGCCTGGATCACTCACCGGTATGTGGCAAAGGATATGAATAAATATTTGTTATTCTGTTCGTATTCGTATTTCAACATTGGCTGGTTTGGTATTCCGGTGGTATTGGCTCTGTTCGGCGAACAACAGATGCCGCTGATTATCAGTGCGTATATGGGTAATGTGTTTTATGGAGATACCATAGGCTACTATCTGGTTTCCCGCAGTAAAGATTTGCCGATTAAAAAAGCCGTACTGAATGTAGTGAAAATACCCGCCGTATATGCCTCTGTTGCAGCCATTGTTGCCAATGCACTGGGGTTCAAGGTTCCGGAATCTCTGGCTCCTGTTATGGAAGGACTGAGCTGGATACTATCGGCCCTGGGGATGGTGATCATAGGCATCGGGCTAACTTCCGTAAACCTGAAAAAAGTAGCGTATAAGAAATTCAGTAAACTATTGGGTATCCGCTATGTGGCGGCTGCTTTGCTGATGGGTGGGCTGGTTTTGCTGGAAATGGCGGTTATGGGACAGCTCAAGCCCGATGAACAAAAATTGCTTTTGCTGATTCCGGCTTTTCCTATTGCGGCTAACCTGGTAGTGTTTGCTTCTTTCCTGGAAACAGAATCGGAGAATGCTTCGCTGCTGGTGTCCTTATCTTCCATTATATCCTTGCTTCTGGTACCTATTGTGTGTGTAATCTTATTTGGAGGGAGTATGTAGAGAACCTGCTTTAGTAGTTTAGTTACTTACATGCTCCCTATACTTACTCCAAAGTTGTACAACGGAAAGCCCTTCTAACCAGAGGGCTTTTTTGTTTTCTACTTGCTGACCAGAGGCTAATCCCCATTCCTTCCTGAAAGGTAAATAGCCGGAATTATCCAGATAACTTGATTGAGTTAGAAATTTGATTCATATTGTTGGTATACTATTACGGTTTTACTTGACTTGAGAAAGGCACCTTACTATTACCCATGTTAATTACTCAGAATTTAAGCTTAGTACGGATTCTGCGGTCCACCTGGAAAGTAGACCTAATGATGATTTTCACCTGTGTAGCTACCTATTATCTGCATGAATACATTGTGTCGAGAGCCATACAGATACCTGCTACCCTGGCAACTTTGTTAGGTACAGCCATTGCCTTTTTTGTAGGTTTTAATAATAATCAGGCATACAGCCGGTGGTGGGAAGCCAGAACCATCTGGGGAGCCATTGTAAATGATAGCCGCAGCTGGACCCGCAATATTTTGTATTATACGGTTCCCGGGGAGTTAACCATTGATGAATTAGCGGCTTTAAAAAAACGAATAATTTTCCGGCAGATAGCTTTTATATATGCCTTAAAAGAGAGTTTGCGGAGAAATGCGGAGGGATATTATAAGCAATTCCTGAGTGAAACAGACCTGGAACAAGTAAATAAAGAAAGCAATACGGCCAATGCCATTTTATCCCTGCATGCCATTGACCTGCAACAATTATCGCAAGCGCATGCCATTGATGAGTTCCGGTTTGTACAATTCAATACATTGATTAGTGCCTTAACAGACCATATGGGCAGAAGCGAACGTATCCGGAATACGGTTTTCCCTACCTCATATATCTATTTTACCAGGCTGTTTATCTGGGCTTTTGTTATCTTTCTTACCTTAATTCTGGCCGATGCCGTGGGCGGATGGTCCATCGTAATCGGATGGATTATTGGCTTTATTTTCCATGTAACGCACCAGAATGGCATGGGGCTGATGGACCCGTTTGATGAAATTTCCACTGGTATTCCGCTTAACCAGATTTGCCGGACGATTGAGATTAACCTGTTACAAATGCTGGGTGAAAAAGACATTCCACCTCCTGTTCAACCCATTAATCAAGAGTATTACTTGTAATGCATACACCATATACTAAACTATTGCTATGACTACCTACGAAGAAATATTTGAAAATAACCGCAAATGGATTGCACAAAAAACCGGCACGGATAAAGACTTTTTTGCTCAATTAGCTAAAGAGCAAAACCCGGATTATTTATACATTGGTTGCAGCGACAGCCGGGTAACCGCCGAAGAATTGATGGGCGTAGGCCCTGGCGAAGTGTTTGTGCACCGCAATATTGCCAATCTGGTAAACAGTGTAGATCTGAGTGTGATGTCGGTGATCAACTATGCTATCAGACATCTGAAAGTAAAGCAAGTTATCGTTTGCGGACATTATAACTGCGGAGGCATTAAAGCCGCCATGATTGCCAAAGATATGGGCATCCTGAATCCCTGGTTACGCAACATCCGGGATGTTTACCGCATTCACAAAACAGAACTCCAGGCGATAGCCGACGTAGAGAAACGCTACGACCGATTAGCCGAGCTCAATGTGCAGGAGCAATGTATCAACATCATCAAGACGGCAGCCCTGCAACAAAGTTATCTGGCCGAAGGGTATCCGCAGGTACACGGCTGGGTGTTTGACATCAGGACAGGGCGGATAGTAGATTTAAACATTGACTTTGAACATATTCTTAAAGACATAAAAGATATTTATAACCTGACCGATTCATAAAGGTTTAGCAGACAGTCTTTTTTGTCACAGCGGTTATTTAAAGTAATTCTATGGATGGCATAAAGTCAGCCATTCTCATTTCACTACACCTAATTGCCTACACATATGGATACATGGTATCAGCTACCGGCTGAGGAAGTTGTTAAGAAATTGCAATCTTCTACCTCAGGGCTAAAAAAAGAATTAATTCCTTCACTGCAACAACAGCATGGAAAAAATACCTTAAAAGAGGCCAAGCAGAAAAGTAAATTAGCCATCCTGTTTGCCCAGTTTAAAGATGTAATGATTGTTATTCTGATTATAGCAGCCATAATCTCCTTTGTGGTAGGGGAGCATACGGATGCCTATGTCATTCTGGCCATCATCATTGGAAATGCCTGGATAGGCTATGCGCAGGAAAATAATGCAGAAGAATCTATGCGGATGCTCCAGCAGATGGCAGCACAATATGCCCTCGTGATCCGGGATAATAATCCTACTAAAATTGAAGCAAAAGAACTGGTGCCTGGGGATGTTATCCTCCTGGAAGCAGGAGATATTGTACCGGCCGATGCCAGGTTATTGGAGGTTAGTGCACTTAAAACGGAAGAGGCCGCCTTAACCGGGGAGAGCCATTCGGTAGAAAAAATAACCGATGCTATTGCAAAAGAACAACTGGGCCCTGGCGACCAGCTGAATATGGTCTTTAAAGGAACAATCATCAGCAACGGATCGGCCAAAGCCATTGTTACGTCTACAGGCATGCATACGGAAATTGGCAAGATTGCCGGATTGCTGGAAGTAGGCGAACAACAAACACCGCTGCAAAAACGCCTGGCCGTTTTCAGCAAGCAGCTTGCCGTAATCGTAGTAATTATATGTGCCATAGTGTTTGGTTTTGGCTTGTGGCGGGGCGAACCGGCTTTCCTGATGTTCCTGACGGCTCTTTCTTTAGCAGTGGCTGCCTTGCCTGAAGCCTTGCCTGCGGTAATCACCATCGCCCTTGCCAATGGTGCGCGGAGAATGGTGAAACAGAAAGCCTTAATCAGGGTGTTACCTGCTGTGGAAACCTTAGGCTCTGTTACCTACATCTGTAGCGACAAAACCGGTACGCTCACCCAAAACATCATGACGGTAGAGAAGTTCCGGGCTGTTCCGGAACGGGATGAGTTGTTACAACAAGCCATGCTCCTGAACAATGAAGTACGGTTTTCAGAGGATGGCACTATCCTGGGCGATTCTACAGAAACTGCTCTGGTTACCTATGCGCTGGAGAAAGGCCATACGAAACAAGAAGCAGAACAGCAATTACCACTGGTTGACAAATTACCTTTCGATTCAGTACGCATGCGTATGAGCACCCTGCATCAGGCTCAGGATAAATGGATATTGTTTGTGAAGGGTGCCCCGGCCAGAGTAGTGGAAGTATTAGCCGGTAAATACAAAGACCAGGTTCCCAAATGGCTGGATGTAAACCGGGCCTGGGCAGCAGATGGGTTGCGGGTATTATTCTTTGCCTACAAGGAGTTTGAACAGAAACCTGCCGTTATTACGGAAGAAATAGAGAAAGACCTGGATTTTCTGGGAATGGCCGCCATGATTGATCCGCCCAGAGAAGAAGTGATAGAAGCCATAAAGGAATGCAAAACCGCAGGTATTAAAACCGTTATGATTACCGGTGATCAACCCCTGACGGCCTATGCTATTGCTGAACGATTGCAAATGGTAAAGGAAGGTTCCAAAAATACCAGAACCGGTGCCGATCTGGCCAAACTAACCGAAGAAGAATTCAGCCGCGAAGTAAAAAATATTTTTGTCTATGCCAGGGTATCTCCGGAGCAAAAATTAAACATAGTAAAAGCATTGCAAAACAATGGCGAATTTGTAGCCATGACCGGTGATGGTGTGAATGATGCCCCTTCGCTGAAGCAGGCAGATATCGGCGTAGCCATGGGGATTACCGGTACGGATGTATCCAAAGAAGCCGCCGACATGATCTTGCTTGACGATAATTTTGCCACCATTGTTAAAGCCGTAAAAGAGGGCAGGCGCATTTATGAGAACATCAGAAAATTCATTTTATACGTACTGGCCTGTAATCTGGCGGAAATTTTAACTATTTTCTTTGCACCGCTGTTTGGCCTGGCTATTCCTTTGCTTCCCATTCATATTCTCTGGATCAACCTGGTAACAGATGGCTTACC
Source organism: Rhodocytophaga aerolata (assembly GCF_030503435.1). Lineage (GTDB taxonomy): Bacteria > Bacteroidota > Bacteroidia > Cytophagales > 172606-1 > Rhodocytophaga > Rhodocytophaga aerolata. The sequence goes on along the minus strand of NZ_JAUKPO010000018.1, from coordinate 28,911 downwards.
TGGCCTTGCCCTTACGGCAGAGCCCGCAGAAAAAGATATTATGCAACTGCCTCCCAGGCCCCCGAAAGAAAATCTGTTTGCCGGTGGCTTAATTCCTAAAATCCTATTCACTGGCGTATTAATGGCGGTTGCCGTTATTTTAACTCAGGCATGGGCTGCCAACCAGGGATATGTGGTGCAAACGCAGCAAACAATTGTTTTTACCCTGCTTTGTTTCATTCAGTTAGGGAATGCCCTTTCCGTTCGGTCTGCGTATCATACCATGTTCAGTTCAAAGCTATTTGCCAACATCGGTATGTGGGGAGCCATTGTACTGACGGTAGTGCTACAACTCATTATTGTGTATCTGCCTTTTACAGAATCTGTATTTAAAACGAATGCCTTGGACTGGAATGCCATGCGGATGATTTTAGCTGTTACTGGTTTGTGTATCCTGGGTATTGAGCTCATAAAATTATTAACCAACCGGATGTTTAGGAAGAAGTAATAACCCGCTTATACTATCGATAAATGAAGTTATTATATGATTAAAGGTCGTACAATGAGTTTCGATTATGGGGGTAAACTCCTTCATCATTGGCTATTCCTTGCTCAATATACTTCGGTTATTTGCTAAATAACCTCTTTTACCAAAACATGGAAACACCAGATTAGCTTTCTTTCAACACGTTTTACGTTTATCATTCTTTATTGCCCCATAACTAACCTGGTTTGAGCCCCTGAACCTGCAGCCTCTTGTAATTGAATACCAAGCGGTCCTTTAGGTCGTATGTTCCGGTCTAACACCAGGGTGATTTGGTGGATGCCTTGTGGTAATTCTGTACGTACGCCCTGGTCGGTGAGTGTAAGGGGCTGTTGACCTACCCAGGCTGTGATTCCGGCAATTGAATTAATCAGCAAATGTACCTGACCTTTGTTCAGCACCTCAATCTCAAAGCTGGCTACACTGTATTTTTTATTCGTTGACACCTCCAGTACAGGTAATTCTTCGATGGGTAAGTTTCCGGCTACGTTGCTATACGCTGGAGTTGAAGGGATTCTGGCTGCTTGTTTAACCACATAGGCTACTCCTTCATCATTTGTCTTTTCAGCAAGTTCTTTACTGGCTGCAATAGTTGTCCATCTTCTAACAAAACGTGTATTGGGCACCCGGTAATCTCCCGGCTCACCAAGCCTGGACAGAAAACCAATCAGATTAACAAACTCTTCCTTTTCTAATCCGGCCGTTAACCCGGCGGGCATCAAAGAACCTGGTATTTTTTCGAGAGCCGTAATCTGGCTTTTAGGAATGGTAATCCGTTTTCCTGCTGCATCCCGCATTACGATTTCTGAGTTGCCATTGCTTACCAGGTATCCCATTAGTTGACTGCCGTCTTTTTTAGCAACCCGCTGTAATTCATAGCCTTCCTTAATTGAATTAGAAGGAAAAAGGATGGAGTTAATAATTGTTTCGACTGGTGAACTGGTACCAAGGCTGCTCAGGTCAGGGCCTATCAGACCGCCGGCCCCTCCAATAGCATGGCAGCTTACACAATTACTTTTCCGGAACATTGCTTCGCCTAAGGCATAGTTAGCCCCACCGCGTATGTCAATGGCCAGCCGGTTAATTTCCTGGCTACTCAATTGTTGAGGCATCCGTTCTGCCGGAAGAAAGCCCCCGGATGCTTCTAAGGCCTGTATCATTTTTTGTACATCTTCATTCTTATGCCTTCCCCAGGGTATTTGCTGTTGAAAAACCGGCCTCACAGCTTTCGCAACATTTGTGGGAATCTTTTTGGCGATCAGTTCTTCCGCGAGTAGTTGAGTTCCCTGCGGATGAGCTAAAAAAGCCCTGAAAAGTTCAGCAGACTCTGTTTCTGCCGGCATCGTACGTAACAGCTCTGCCGTTATACGTGCCGCTTCCGGGACATTTAACGGTACCAGTTGAGCAGCAGCTAGAAGCCTTAAATCTACAGACTGTTTACTACTAGCCAGTCCGATCAATAACTTTTCTGCCTTGGTCTTGTCCAGACTCACCAATGCAGCTAAGATAGCCCGTTGGACGTTTCTATCTTTCTTAGGAAGCAGGCTAATCAACTGTTCCCGCATTTCTTCCAGATGCCAATACCCGGTTAAATGTAAGGCATGAATTACGGTAGTTTCGTCATCACTGCCGATAAACCTGGCTATCCTATGTAAGTCTTTATCTGGTCTGACATCCCTCTGGCGGGCTGCTTCTACTAAAGTACCTAGCAAGGCAGGAACCTGTTTGTTTTGGTTGGCATACCCTGTAACAGCCATATCAAAAAGAGTATTTAGCTGAGCTGTCTTTCCCCACTTGGCAAGGGAATGAAGTACATCAGGTTGATATTCTTCCGGAATTTCATTGCTCTCATACAGCTTTAAAAGCGGGCTAATTACTTCCGGATTGTTCATGGATTTAAGGGCAAAAGCTGTCTGGCGGGCGTTACCTAAAAAAGCCGGTTCAGTTTTCAACCGATCCATCACCAACGGTTCCAGTTCGCGCAGGGTGTACCACAACGAGTACTCTAAAAACTCATCCATTGGATAATCTAATACTGTTAACGCGGTCCGTGCCGACTCAGGCGTTTTCACAAGGCGGAGGGCAATCACTGCTTCCAGACGTACTTGAGGATGGGTATCTTTTACAGCCTTTGCCAGCAAAGAGGGTACATTTTTAATCTTGGTATGCCAAAGCTGTAAGGCTCTGAGACCGGCGGCCCTCGCCTGGTGGCGTTGGGCAGTTAACAAGCTTAGCAGCAAAGGCTCGTTTACCACATCCAGCGATTGATGTACCCAAAGGGCTTCCAGTAAATGATGCTCATAATCGGCACTTTTCTTATCCAGATTACTTATCCACTTTTCCAGGGCAGGCATTACTTCTTTCGTGCCGCGTTCCTTCAATAGTTGTCTGGCCTGAGCGCGTGTCCAATCTTCCGGGAATGTCAATGCTTCCAATAGTTCTTCTCCCGGTGCGTTACTTAGCTGTGGCTTCTTAACCAATGGCCGGTCCTTGGCTACAATCCGCCAGATACGGCCATGCTGCTGATCGCGGCGCGGGTCATGAAAATCTACTTCTCCATGTTGAATAATGGGATTGTACCAGTCCGCTACATAAACGGCTCCATCGGGTCCTACCAACACATCTACGGGGCGGAAAGCCACATGGTCGGTCCATAATACGTCCTCAGCTTGCTTAGAGGCATACCCGCTGCCTTGTTGCTCCAGCGTAAAGCGGTTGATCCGGTTTGCCCTAAAATCGTTGGTGAGTAAACTTCCCTGCCACGAATCTGGCAGGTGGCGCCCGGAGACCATTTCCAGTCCACTATGTTTGGGTTGCCCTGGATTTAAGCCTCTGATGATCCGTTCAGCTCCTGGGGAGGTTACAAAAGTTGCTCCGGGAAAAGCATAATTTATTCCTTCGTTGCCTGCTCCATCCGTGAGAAAGGATTGCCCCCAGCGGTCAAACTGTAGTCCCCAGGGATTAATTAATCCTTTGGCATAAATGGTTAAATCCAGTGTTTTGGGCTGCAATTGCCAAACGCCGCCCCCTTCCAGCCTTTTTACACCGGAGGGTGTTTCTACATGGCTGTAAATGTAAATGGATTGGTTAAAATACAGATGCCCTTCCGGCCCCCAACGGAATGTGTGAATGAGATGATGGGTATCGGCTGTACCAAACCCAGTTAATATAACTCGTTTCTTGTCGGCTTTTCCATCTCCATCGGTATCTGAAAAATGTAAAATTTCCGTGGAGTTGGCCACATAAACGCCGCCATCACCGGGTAGTATACCAGTAGGCGTGAGCAAACCTTCAGCAAAAATGGTTGATTTATCTGCTTTTCCATCTCCATCGGTATCTTCGAGTACATAAATCTTATCATTGGCCTGCTCCCCGGTCTTCAGATGCGGATAGGCTGTGCTGCTTACTACCCATAACCGGCCGTCTGCATCCCAGTTCATCTGAATAGGTTTTACTACCATCGGTTCAGCAGCAAACAGCGTTACCTCAAATCCTTCCGCTACATGAAAAGATGCCAGTTCATCTGCCGGATCTGGGTTGTCTTTCCGGTTATCCTGGGTTATCATGGAAGTGAAAAGTATGCTACTGGTGATGAAAAGGATTCTGCTGTAAATTTTTACAAGCAAGCCGGAAGTGAATTTTCTGGCAATATACCCTCTGTTGGGTTCTATGCCTGAAATAATGAACCCAGACTGGGTTGCAGGTTTACTATGTTTATTTTCTTTCATGCTAGTTAACGCGGGTAAGTTCATAAACGCTCGTCTTTGGCATACGCTTGATGGCGATTTGTCCTTCGAGCCAGGTAATAAGAATCTGTAATTCCTCCAGTCCTTTTGTATGCCTGCCTTGTTCGTGAGAGCGGAATCCAAGAATATAGGTTTTATTCTGCGGCCGGTACTGATGGAAAAATAATTCATTCTTTTTGACAATCAACTCCTGTAGCTGCTTTGCCTGATCAAAGGCTGTCCCTTGTTTGATTTCTACCCCTGCTGCCCATTGACTGGCAGAAGCAGTAGCTGCCTGGCTATTGTCTATGGAAAGTGTGTATATACCTTTTTTTAGTCCCTTAACTGTTACTGTTTGCGTATTTGCTTTTGGTATATCCACGGGTTGAGGCAAGGGGAGGGGGAGGTAGTTTTCGTCAATAGAAAATTGGATATGGTCATTGTTTTTGTTCCACTCCAGAACTTTACTTTTCAATTTTCCCTCTACCGTTTTCCTAGAAGCATCCAGATACACGGATGCATTTGGTGACACTAAGCCAAGTTCTTTCTCAATAGTAGCGGCTAAATAATAATAGCCATTTTCATTCAGGTGAAAGCCATTGTCTGATAATGCCACTGTTTTGCTTTGCTCCAGTAGGGGATGGAAAATATCAATAAAAGGTTTGCCCCGATCTGTGGCTGTTTTAGCAATAGCCGAAGTATACATTTCTAAGATGACATTTCGGCTACCCAGATCCTGGCCAGAGGCTGTGGGCATAACTGGCTGCGGCGACAACAGAATAGTTCTGGCACCCAGCTGGTCTATTTTATCAATAAGTTTATTCAACCCTTCGCTAAAATGGGCAATGCCTTGCTCGCCTTCCTCGGATTCAATAGCTCCATACCCGATAATAACAACTGTAGGTTGGGCTTTGGTTAGTTGTTCAAGCAATAAATGGTAGCCGCTAGGAGGGGAGATATACTTGCGGGCATCGCCCCAAACAGTATCTCCCGACCATCCGAGGTTACGGAAAGTTATATTCCGGTCTGGCCACCTAGTGGTTAACACTAACTCCAGGTACCCATATTGCAGGTCATTTTCAAAAAGTGAGTTTCCTAAAAAAACTACTCTGTCATTCGTAGTCAGCTCAAAGGGTGTAGTGGGTGCTTGACTGCTGACCCGTGATACAGGTTGCGTAAGGGCTGATTTGTAAGGCAGATCAAAAAATAACAGTACTATATAACCAAGTGTAATGGCTATCTTTTTCATGAATATGGTTTTATACTAGGTGCAAGAAGAAAACAGTACGGAAAAAGGCACTTATAAAAAGCAGGGCCAATTAACAAGAAATTTAACAAAAATTAGCAAAATACTTCTATACTGAACATGCCTATACCCGAAAAATTACTACTGTTTGCTTCATTAACTTTTATGGTTACTGAAATTGATAGGGTAGCCAGATGGCAGGCGTCCTATAGAGGTTTGTTGGTAAAAGGTGATTGTTGAGAAGGTTATTAGATATTTGGTGATTGCCTGGGTTTGTGGGTTTCTCTACTTTTCTGCAAGAAATCTATGATCGGATCTGGCAGGGTTCAGCCTAGGAAAAGCATGGTGAAAGAAATAAAAAATCAATATGGAAAGCAGAAAATAGTTGTACCATTACCTGCAGTACTTTTAAAGGAATTTTATGCAGCAGGAGAATACTGAAGACTTGAATAATGTAGTTACATGAAACTAAATATTCGAAACTAAACTATAGGCGGCTAGTGAGTGAAAAGTACGGGTTGAATAGTTAGATACTACCAAAAAAAAGACCCAGGTATGGCTGGGGCTTTTCATTTTTTTAAAATGGAACGCTCAAAGAAGGGCTTCCACAGGTATATGCAAATAGGTAGAGAGGGCTTTAATCATCTGAGGAGTCAGCGTTTTTTTGCCGCTCATAATTTGATGGGCTATATCTTCTCCACCCAGGTAATTGGCTATGTCTTGGAGAGTTAAGCCCCGTTGTGTCATCACAAACTTTATTACTTCCACTGGCTCTACATCTGGTAGCCAAAGGTTTTTCCGTTGGTAATTATCTACCAAGAGTAGTAACAGTTCAAGTTCATAGCCCTCCGTAGTTCCTGGGCTTGCATTAAATAGTTGGTTAATGCGTGTTACTACTGCATCATAATCCGTTTTATTTTTTATGACACGTAAAGCAATAGTGGTCATGAGGTAGTCTTATCAAGGGGTTCGAGCTTTTTAAGATACGAACTACTTGACAATATTTCTGAAAGTTTTCCATAAGACTCAAAAAATTGCACATGAACCGCCCCAAATTGAGGATTAATTTTAACAATCAGGTGGTACTGGTTAGCAATGTCAATGATGATTCTTCCATCTTTTAGTATTTCGGCTTCAGGAAAAATTTGTTTGACGGCTGAGGGTGTTTGCCAGTGTGCGGCATAGGCGATTTTATAAAATGCATCAAGTGTATGTAAGATAGATTCTGGGTACTCATTCTTTTTTGCTATCTTCTCTCTGTTTGGGAATACAATCATTTTTTAGTTAAGGGCAAAAATTTGTTTTAACTTCATGTTACTTGTTGTTAAAAGCTTGATAATCAATTAACGGGTGTAGCTCATGATTTGTTATAGTCAGTAAAAATAATTATCATCATTTACGGTTTTGCGTGCGTATTCTGTAAGCTTTTCTATTTCCTGCTTGTATCGCGCTCCAGGTAGTAAACTTCCAGAACTGTAAGTAAATAATTACTCTCTATATTACAAAATTTTACGTTTTCTTCATATTTTGTAATTTTTGTAATGTATGCATAGCAGCATTTTTCCCTGCATACTCATACCAGGAATACGGGTTGCTGACTTGCTAGCTGAAGCTTTTTCTACGCATTTGCTACTCACCTAGAACCTCAAAGGTGAACGTATGGCTGGCAACTTCTCCATTTCTTGTAATTCCCTGTATAACGCCTATAAATTTCCCTGTCTGGTCAGAGGTATAAAAGCTCAGTTGCTTTTTTCCGCTTGCACCTGTGTTACATTCAGGAGACCATACTAATACATTCCGCAGATCTGGTAAGCGGCTTTTTTGTTGGCTTTCGTGTTCATATGCAGGCTGGTAAAACTCCCGTTTCTGTTGAAGCCCATCATAGTCTACTATCAATGCATGCGGGTCAAGTTCGTACCCAGACAAGTTATGGGTATAGGTGGTAAAGCTGAGTATCCCTTCGGCAATTAACGGGCCCCAGAAGTACCTCCGTGGGATCACCTCCAGTTTTTCAATTTTACGTGGGTCCATTGCAAAGAATTTATCAGTATTAATTACCGGAAGGCCATCCAGTAAAACCAGTGGATCTTTTGTAAAGAACGTTTCATTTGAGCGGTCTACCACCTGGAAGTGTAATTTCCCCTGCCTCTTTCTGACTCCTGCTTCCTGTACATATTCCCTGATTACTTCTTCCATGGTAGGGAAGCGGGTAAAATCATCCAGCCGGTAGGTTTTCTCAGGTGTATGGTAAAAAGGTGTGCTATCTACTGGTGGGTAACTAAACTCGTTCCCCTTATTAGCTGCAAAAATGTGTTGTACCTGCATGGCTACGCTCTGGTCGGCAAGTAACCCCAGGTGCAGGGGAGAAGGCAAAAACTCCGGAAAAGCCCTGGTAGAAAACTGGCTGGAAAATGGGCTGTCTATCGTGATATGCAGTATGCTGTCTTGCTGTGATTGGGTTTGGAGCACTAGCTTATTTTCTCCATATAGGTCTTTGGTGTTAAATACAAGCTTTCCATTCTGGTCACTAATGGCCCCGTATAGCTGAATCCGCTTGCCGGGGATAGAAAGATAGGTAGTAGCACTGGCAGGCAAACCAGTACGCTTATCAGTTATGCTGCCGGATATGATGTGTCCTTCATGCTCCGGCACAAAATCAAAAGAAGGGGTATTGTTCTGCAGGATTTCTTCCCAGCGGAACCTGCGCCATCCCTGGGTTAGCATCAGATTGTCGAGGGCTTGTTCTGCTTCCTCATTAGAATGTGAAAAATAGTAATCCGGATGTTCTATGGTTCCTGTCAAATCAGAGCCCAGCCATACATACCTTTGAATAGTAGAAGGCTCCGGTTGCTGCAAGGAATCTAGCCTGAATACAGACAAGGACATAGTTGTACTTTCCGGCTTGCGACCGGAGGTGCTGGTCAGGATATCTACAATTACTTTCTGGCGTATATGGTATTGGGGTTGGTTGGTGCTTGCCTCTATCAGCAGTTTTTGTTCAGGAAGTTTACAATATAAGCGTTCACACAGGGCAATCCCGTTTTTATCAAAAATAGTAATATGCGAAATTCCTTCTCCTAGCTTGCTTTTATCTATCCTGAACAGGGCTTTTCCTTCCCGAAGGTTTTGAGCTTGCGCTACCTGTATCACTTGCCTGGTGTGTGCCAGAAGATAAACGGGTGAGTTGCCTGCCGCCGGAACATTCGACCAGACAGAAATACTGATGGTGTTTGCATCTGTATTTTCCAAGGTTAGTACATACCCCTGCGAATACACGTCGGGTAGGGCACCGCGTATTGTTTTTCCATCATTGGTTTGAAGCTGAACGTTGTAGTCATCACCCGGCTCTGGCTTCAAAAAGAAATAGCCCATTCCAAATTTGAACGGCTCCACCTGTGCCAGTGTATCATTGTTCTGATTCAGAATGACACCCTTGCCTTCCACGCCCTGGCCAAACTGGTCTGTTATTTTAAAGGCCACTTTGCTCTGAATGCCTTCTACCAGATTGCCTCCCTCCGGAAAAAAATGAATACTGTATACTGGCAGGCGTTTAGCACTGTTTATATCCAGATTGACTAGGGAATTTACGATGGTTATGTTTTTTTCGAAGTGAAACTCTGGACTGAAGTTTTTCATCCATCTGGTGTATGCCCGTATTTTATACTTGCCCGACGTAAGTGTAAAAGGAAGAGACAATGATCCATGACCAGTGCCAAGGCTAAGAGAGATTTTGGCTTGCCCTACCGGTTTATGTGATTCACTAATAATCTCCAGGTAGGCTACTTTCGTGAGAACAACAGGCTTATGAGAAGCAGCATCCATACAGTATATTTTGAACCAGATAATTTCTCCAGCCACATAAAAATCCTTATCAGTGTGCACAAATATTTTTTCCTGGGAGGTTGTTTTGGTATAGCTCTCAAAGGAACTCACGATATTAGCCAGCCGGGCCTCCTGGCTGTAGCCATCAACATAGCTGCTTAGTAGAAATAGTGATCCGGAAAGCAGAATTTTTAAAGAATTAAACAAGCAGTTCATGAGAACAAATGATGGCTACTGACTTTGTTGTTAAATTAATAGATATCCTTTTAAAAGGCTTGTATCTACTTCTTCTTCGTGATTATTGCCAGAAATCTGGTTTACTTGTGGTTCCTCCTTTTTCACGGCAATCCACGCACTGGTTTATTGAATAAGTATAAGCAATTATGCCTGAAGAACTTCCAATAGGATTAACCGGGACAAAATAGCCGTCTCCAAATTTATCTTCCAGGTGTTGGGGAGTGTTGGGAACTGTATCCAGATCGCAGGTCTCGTAGCCTATATTTATCGTACGGAAGGGTAAAGAACGGCCTACGATAAATATTCTTTTCTGCTGTATGGAAGAAGCATCTACAAAACCTATAACAGGTTCCTGCGGATTGGTAAGGCAATGAATATTTCCCTGTAGTTGGGAAGGTTGGGCATCAAATATAGAACCTGTGCTTTCGGTGTTCTTTTCAAGAATTTGCCAGTATTCAAATCCTTGCTGACTTAATGCATATTGCTTTACCAGGATACTGTATTTTTCCATCAATTTGCCGGTGGCTACCGGGGTAAACATGATGGGCTGCTTATAAATGACATCATCTGTTAATCTAGCCGAAGAACCCAGGTAAATTTGCTTGGTCTGGTCTGAACGCCAGCAGGTAAAAATCAGATCGTCGTCATACCTGACGAACATCTGCTTGTCCTTGTATTGGTAATTGGAGAAAAAGGCAGACACATATTCCCATGTTTCTTCTGCATCCCATCGGTAATAACGGGTGTTATTTTCCGGATCATGCGTTGTTACGAAGAGTTGTATTCCGTCTTGTGCCAGTGTCCAGGTAACGGAGTCAATAGGAGGTGTACTTTTTACTGGTACATAGTCAGAAGCATATTCTTTCCGCTGAGTCAGGATGTGAATTCTGTATCTGGTAGTAGGGTTCAACGTAAGTGAACTGCTGGCGTAGGTGCCTTCTGTTTGTTCGGCCAGGGTGTATCTTTCCCCGTTTTCACCTTCAATAGAAACCTGGGCATCTACCTCTGGTATAAAATTACCCGCATTTGCCTGTTTCCTGGTTCTGGATAGGGTAAATACCGAAGGATCTGAGCCGCTGTTAATAAAGCCTTCTACCACCAGATAACTTTCGGCAGCAGCAATAGCCGGCGGATTGTAGGGGTCTACGCACGATCCGGTAAGCATTGCCAGCAGACAGCCAATATAGATAGCATTACGGTACTGTTTCATAAGGTACTAAAATCTAAAGTTATAGGTAACCGTAGGAATGGGCTGACCAAAAATAGATAGCTTATATCCGTTTACCCGGCCGTTCTCCGATTTAAAATACACCGAGTATACATTTTTTCTGCCAGTAAGATTATATACTGCCAGCGTCCAGGAACTATGAGCCAGTTTTTTTATCTTATGGTTTCCTTCAATATTCATCGAGAAATCAACCCGAAAATAGTCGGGTATCCGGTATTCATTCCGCTCTGAATAATAGGTTCTGGTAGACCCTCCCATGTCGAAGTAGGATAATGGCAGCGTTACTGGCCGGCCTGTACTATAAGTAACATTCAGCGAGGTACTGAACCGGTGAGAAAACCTGTAATTTCCAATCAGGGTGAAATCGTGTGGCTTGTCGAAATTGGCCGGGTACCATTCCCCATCGTTGATTAATTCGCCAGCATTGGCATCAATTACTCTGAGCAGTGTGCGGGCATAGGTATAGGAAACCCAGCCATTCAGCTTTCCGGTTGATTTCTTGAATAATACTTCTATGCCATATGCCTTTCCTTCCGTACCCATCACATCTGTTTCAATATGCGGATTCAAAATAAGCCTGGCACCACTTTTATAATCCAGAAAATTTTTGATATTCTTATGGTAAAGCTCAACAGAGGTTTCTATCGTATTATTCTGGAAGTTTTTATACCAGCCAAGTGAAATCTGGTCGCCGAGTTGGGGTTTACTGTGCGGATCACTTAGTTTCCAGATGTCGGTAGGAGAGATGGCTGTTGTATTGGAGAGCATGTGGATATATTGCCGCAACGTATTGTAACTTAGTTTTACCGATGCATTATCTGTAAGAACATATCTGGCCGAAAGCCTGTACTCTGGTCCCTGGTACGTTTGAATGGTTTTGCCTGAGGAATAGGATACAGTATCTATGACAGTAGCTTCCGATTTAGGTAAGCCTGGTGCATACCTGAGTACATCGTTGGCTCCCAGAAAATGAAACAAGGAATACCGCAGTCCTACATTCACTGAGAGTTTTGGGGTAATTTCAAACTGGTCGGACAGGTAAAATGCACTTTCCAGGGCTTGTTCTGCTTGTATGGTTTCAGGAACAACGAACGATCCATCGCCTTGAGGCGTGTAGGAACCAGGATGGATCTTGTAAAGTATAGATCCGGCACCAAAATCCAGGGTGTGGCGGTCACCTAACAAATAGCTGAAATCTGCTTTGACGTTCGTTTGTGCCAGATCGAAAGCCAGGTTAAATGCATTCACCGGATTTTTATCGCTTTCTACGGAGTACTGATAGTTACTGACCCCGGTGGTGAGCACACCATACAATTTATTGCTAAACACATGTTTCCATTTCAGGCTGGCTATCTGGTTCTGGTAGCCATACAGCGTATCGGTGTTGAACTTAAACCGGTCCCGGCTCAGGTATCCGGTAACATACAGGCTGTTCTTCTCATTGAACTCATGGGTAAGTTGTAGGTTTAGATCATAAAAAGAGGCTTTACTATTAGAATAGGCTGTATTTTTCAACTGACCCAGCAACCAGCTGGAATACGTAGACCTTCCACCCAGAATAAAAGAGGTTTTATCTTTGATGATGGGGCCTTCCAGGGTCAGTCTGCCGGTAAGCAATCCAATTCCTCCTGAACCACCAAACGTTTTCTTGTTTCCGTCGCGGGAGGTAATTTCCAGCACCGATGAAAGCCGGCCACCATATTTTGCCGGAATACCGCTTTTATACAGCTCCACGTTTTTTACCAAATCCGGATTAAATGCAGAAAAAAAGCCAAATAGATGCGAAGGATTATAGATGGTGGCATCGTTATACAAAATTAAGTTCTGATCTGTAGAGCCGCCGCGTACATTAAATCCGGTGCTGGCTTCTCCGACTGTTTTCACGCCAGGCAAGGTAAGTACCACCCGTAAAATATCCGCTTCTCCAAATACCGTGGGCGTTTGTTTAATGGTTTTAATAGTCAGCCGTTCTACCCCCATCTGCATGCTGGTTACATTTACTGACTTCTCTGCTTCAACTACCACCTCCTTTAACCCGATGACCTGGTCCTGCATTTCTACATCGAGCTTTGCATCCGAATAAAGCATAATCTGCCGTTTAGTATCCCGCATACCCAGCGATTTGATCATTAGTTCATGGCGTCCTTTGGGCAACGAAATAGAGTAATAACCAAACTGATTGGTGCTTACGCCAATTCGGGGGTTTTCAATGTATACAACAGCTCCAATGACTGGCTCTCCGGTTTTACTGTCTTTTACGGTTCCGGTTAGTATAGCCTTACCCGAACCTATGTCAGCAGTTTTATTTCCTAGCTCATACAACTTGTTTTCAGCAGCTGTATGAACTGCTGAGTTTGCTTCATCCAGGGCAAACGGAGCATTGACTGTCGGTTGATTTTCTGTTGGTGCGGCAGGTGCCAGGGAGTCAGTGAGAATTCTGGTAAGAATTGACCGGTCTTTGGTAATAAATACCCGCTGATGCCGGTCGATGGCAAACCTGAAATCGGTACCGGCGAAGATTTTGGCCAGAATATACGGCAGGGTTTTATCCTGAAACTGTAGAGTCACTGTTACGGTGTCTACCTGGGTTATATCAAAGAAAAAACGGTAACTTGTCCTGGATTCAATATCGGTAACAACCTTTTCGAACGATGTGTTTTCATAAGCTCCACTAATCAGCTTATGCTGGGAATCTTGCGCAGAGAGGGGAGAAAACCCTGCAATTAAGGTAATTAGTAAAAGAAAGAAGCTGGTTATAAAATTAATCATTCTTATTGCAGCGTATCATAAAACCGGCAGATGCTGATTATGGCGGCTTCAGGGTTGTTTTTGAAAGTGAAGGTATTTTCCCGTATATATTTCTTGATTTCCTTTTTACGGTCTTTGAACACACGGATAACTCCCGGCTGTCCTTTCACCTGAAGATAATGTGCCTCTTTGAAGATATAGTATCGGTCCTTTTGCACAAATCTTCTCTTCAGCTGTTGATAAGCAATTTCTTCTTCCGTGATTTTTATGCGTTTAGCCAATGCCTTTACTTTTCCATCGAATAACTTTTCATAAAAACCACTGCTAATACCCGAACCCGGCAGGCTATCTGCTTCAATTCTGATAAACGAATGATTCAACAGAGAGAAGGCAGCGATTTTTTCAGGAATTAACCGTATTTTGAAATAGTTATGAAAGTGCTCAATCACTACTTCGTCTTTCACAATATCGTACAACATGGGTACCTGCTCATACAGAATTCCATCATATACAAGACTCCCTTTTTCTAACACTTCTGACTCAAAAAACGGATAACCCGCTGCCTGATCTTCATAACTTACATACTCAATCCCCTTGTATAAATGCAGGTGGTTGCTCGCAGCCTCATCTGAAATAACTATTCCGGCTTCTGAAGGCTGGGGTACTGCCTCCTGCATCTGGCCAACTAGCCGGATGGAAAGAGCATGTAAAAAAACAATCAACAAGGCGGCTTGTTTTAACATCGGAACTTTAGAAAATAGAAGTATTCTGTTACAAAACAGGATGAATTATAAAAAATATTTACTTCTTTAAAAACATATCCCAATAATTATTTCCAAATGCATTTATGCTATTGAAAAATCTTTACGCTACATCTATAGCTTCTGCCATTAGTAAGCGCATTTGTAAAAACAAGAATTCATTCATCCGGGTCCAGTGGATGTTTACCACAAAGAGTATCAAATTTATTGAGTCCGCCGGCTAATTGTTAAGTATGAAACAATCGGCATTCGCTACACCTAAGAAACAGATGGGGTATATGGCCTGTATACAGGCAAAAGAAAATACAAGATAAATGGAAGGAAATTTTCGCCATACTTTCGCAAATTCCGTATGCACGTACTTAACCTATTTCTATGATACGAATTAAAGTTTTGATTCACTTAGGTGAACAGAAAATTGAATATGCCACCGATACCATTGCTAACTTAGAACTTCTGGCCAGTAATGGAATTATTTTACGGAAAGGAGATATTCTGAGCTTCTCTACCAAGGATATTGAAGCCAATGTAGGAGATGAGTTTCTGAAAGAGTTACGCAAAATTGATGATATTGTCTTCTTTTCGGCTGCTCACACAAATTACCAGCAGTACGATACGGTTGTCTCCTATTATTTGGTGCATAAAAAATGATCATTCGTAGGTGCAACCAGAGAATAGCCGGATAACTTGTACAAGCTAGGCCAACCTGTAAAAAATGGGCAAAAGAGGAAATATTATTGTCTCTTTTTGCCCAAAACACATGGAGTTTTTTACTTGGGAATCAAGCTTATTTAGTCCTATGCGAAGTGTTATGTTGAAAATTATTTCTTTGCCGTTCAAAATATCCCGCAAAGTTACGCCTATACCCGCCTTGCTACTCAGGTTGATTCTTATTCTGGTTTTTTTGACTACCTTCTTAAAACCTAGCAAAGGCACTAGTTTCCTGCTTTCGCCTCAGGCGCAGGAACCATAGCAGCAATATCTGCCCTGTACGAAACTGTGTTGGCGGTTGGAAAATCAGCAGGTACCTTTTGTGTAACCTTGCCAGTGGCTGCCCACTCTGTGCCACGTTGCAGCAACACTACATAATCTACCGAACTCATGCCTACTGCATCATGCCCTGGGGTGGAATGGAAAATCCTTCCTTTGCCATATGTTAGAGCCATTATTTGGGGTTCGTCATAGCCTGTTCCTTTGTTATTCTTATCCGAATAGGCAGTTACCAGCACATCCATGTTTTCACCCGGACCCCGAAGCTGGGCATAGAGTTCATCATTATGATGCATCCAAACCGCAGGCAGGCCTTTGGTGATCGGGTGATTGGGATTAACAATTTTCATCTGGAAGGGAATTCTGTTTCCATGGCTACCTGCACTGCCCTGTTTAGGGTCAGCTACCAGCTTACTATCTTTATAGTACCAGTAGGGGCCGCTTTTCTCTGTGCGGTCTCTCCAGCCACCTATACCAATCATTTTATTAAATTCTTTCCATTCCGGAAAGGAGTTGTTGGCTCCGTGGATAATCACCAACCCACCTCCCTTGGACATATACTCTTCAAATGATTTCTTCAATGTCTCCGGCCAGCGTTCGGTAGGAACATCATAATTGAGCACCACTACCTGATACTCACTAAACATTGGCTTAAACTTGCTGAAATCGCCATCTTGGGAGGGTGCTGTTACAACTTCAACCTTGAATTTGTTGGGCTCGTCTAATATCTTTTTAATGATGGGTGTGGTCACATCCCACCGGTGATACTTGTTGGTCTCTCCATCCAGGATCATCACCCGGATTTGATTTTGTGCCTTTACGGAGAGAGTAGATAAAAAAATGATTGTGAGAAGGACTAAAAGTGATTTGTTCATGGGTACATTATTTAATAATACATTGCCTGGATCTGGTTCATACACCTGGAAAAGGTAAGATAAATTTTAGGGAAATCAGAAACAAACTCAAGTTAAAATATCCCTGTACACGAAAAGATACAATCCAGGGGATATAAAATGTAGTCTTTACTTCCTTCTAATGCAGACACTATTGCTAATCAGCTTAATTCTCCCCGGAGTGAGCAACAACTTCCTACTCCTGTCCACCCTTCGGGATATAAAAAAATATAATCCAAGAAACACATCCTATAGGTCAATATGGTATAAATAATAAGCTTACCTTTAGCTAGTATCAGATTATTCTATCTTCACTTCATTTTTTAAATATGAACAAAGTTACCATTTCGATTGCTCTCTCATTGGTGTTTATCTTGAGTAGCTTTTATTATGTAAATGCCAGGGCTTTACAAGCCAAGAAACTGCGCCATGTAGTGGCTTTTAAGTTTAAACCGGAGGTTAGCTTACAACAGCAGCAAAAAGTGACGCAGGATTTTTATGCCCTTCAGCAAAAAATACCACAAATCCTGGCCTTTGAAGGTGGGGCAGATGTGCATTTCCAAGCAAAGAAAGGCCAATTTACCCATTGCTTTATTGTTACTGTTCAGAATGAAAAGGATCTTTCCATCTATGGCGATCATCCAGATCATAAAGCCTTCAGCAAAACAGCAGATCCCTTACTAGCAGAGGTTATGGTGGTGGATTACTGGTCAGAGTAAGATACTGTGCTTCATGCTTTTTTCTTTCTAAACCTGTTCATTAATTAGTTATTCTGCCTTCACCCGGCTAGTATTATCCTCCCTATTCAAATCAATAAGCAGGTTATTCGGATCAATTCTGGCCCGTGCGGGTTGTTCGGACACTTGAAGAAGGATTGTCTGCTTGCCGGAACGGATGCGGTGCTTTTGGAGGTAGAGCTTTTTTGCGGAGGGCTCGCCTGGAGCACGCGGTGCGAAGACCCCCATTTCTATCCAGTCATTCATCGGGATGTTCGT
Source organism: Rhodocytophaga aerolata (assembly GCF_030503435.1). GTDB lineage: Bacteria > Bacteroidota > Bacteroidia > Cytophagales > 172606-1 > Rhodocytophaga > Rhodocytophaga aerolata. Next base: position 11,743 of record NZ_JAUKPO010000018.1, on the reverse strand, counting down.
TTCTATGCCCATGCTATCCACTGTCACCTTGCTCGCTTCCACTTCCAGAGTTACTTGCCATTTATCCTGTCCGGTTTGTTTCGAAGTGGCTTGTTTGGTTTCAAGCTCCCAAAAGGTGTTGGCTGCAAATAGATCATGCACCAGATAGTGAAGGGAGTCTGGCGTTACTGCCTGCAACTCGCGATACAGATTGAGTGTGGTTGGCAGGGGAGGAACAGCTGTATAGCCGTGCAGCATTTGCCGCAGTGCATCATTTACCCGGTTCTTTCCAATGTAGTTTCTTAAGGCAAAGAGGGCGAAAGGCCCCTTGCGGTAATTCATAAATGCGTTGTTGGCCCGCAGCAATGGAGGAGCCGCACGCGAACGGGGTACCTCGTACTCCTCTCGCATCTGGGACAAATACTTTAGCAAATGCTCGTAGCCTAGTGTTTCCTCTACCACTTGCATAGCTGAATAGGTCGCCAGGCTTTCGACAAGTAATCCGGCTCCTTCTACAGCAGCAGGATTAAAAGTAATGCCCCACCATTGGTGTGCTACTTCATGTGCCATAATGTGGTAGGGGAGGTCGAGGCCGCCGGGTTTCGGATTCATCAGCGAATAGCCTTCCGGGTAATCAATTGTCATAGCCTCAGCATGCATCCCCCGGCCTGGCCCTGGCCGCTCCAGCACACGAAAGTGACTGTACGGGTAAGGCCCGAACTCCTGAGAGTAATAGTCTAGCGATGCTTGTATACTTCTCACCATGCGCTCTATATTAGCCTCATGTGTTGGATGATAAAAAATCTGGATGGTCACAGGTTTTGCTGTCTTTTCCAGTTCTTGAACCGGGTCTATTGAGCCATTTCCTGATTTTGGCGAACCTGGCACCCACTGTGCTTCACGGACTGCATACCTTGCTGAAAAAAAAGCATACTCATTAAGTATCGGCGTTTGGGTAACGTAGTGGAAATACTGGCGATTTCCCTTTGCCCAGGTGCGGTGCAGCCCCCCCGGTGCCACAGCTATCTGGTCTCTGCTTGTGCCAACCACTGCTTCAAAATCTATCTTATTCATATGACGTGTATCATAGCGTGCCGTACTATCATCGAGAGATCGTCTCTCCGGACGTGGAGCAAGCCTATACGTTGAACGGTCACGTGCATTGCGAAGGCGCCGGTCCTGATGGTAACCAATTATAGGCATCCAGTCATCACTGTCAATGTGCGAACCATTGGCGACGACGGAGGCATCTACACCACTATTATGGAAGCCATTTGGTTTGATATGCACTTCGAAGCTCATTTGCACAGAATCGCCAGGCTGAAGCGCATTTTTAATGGAATAAATATGGTAACCCAGCTCAGTATCAAGAACGACAGGAATAAATTCCCGGTTAAAAGAAACAGCAGTAACCCCTGAGTAGGGAGTAGTAGAAAGATGAATGGAGTCGATGGCTACTTTGCTTCGGTTCACCAGATGATAGGTGCACCGGATGTCGGCCGCTTGCTCATCCGGGTAAATCTCGACATGCAGATTGGTACGCGCAAGTAGTGGTTGTATTTTGTTTTCATACTGCCCGTACCGTCGCTCGTATTCCGCGCGCATCTCCATTCTATCTTCCTTATTGTTATACACATTCAGCACATTCGTGTTATAGAAAATGAAAGCACCAGATGCAATGACCAAAAAAAGGGCTATGACCAGAGTCATTTTATACGTAGCTAACCGGCCTTGTGCCAGGTGAAACCGCATCTTTAGTCCAGTTTCTTTGCTTCGCATCCAGAACAGCATTGCTAGTACCGCCAGAAGCAATGCCCAAGCTACCCAATAGAGTTTAAACCATAGCCACGGTTTGATGAATGGCCCAAAACCCCGCATGTCACTGTACGACCAGCCCAGATCGGAAGCGTAGATGAGTAACTTATGCTCAATTCCGATTAGCGAAGCAAAGAGTATGAAACCATACACCCCTAATGCCATCATGTGACCGATATATTTTTGATTTACCAGTACATGGATCACGAAAACAAGGATTGCAAACAGGAGGTAGTTCGTCAGTTGAATTCCAAAAAGTGCTTTCAGGTATACATCCATCTCAAAATGATGATAATCCATGACCAGCTGGTTAATGAGTCCAGCCAGCATTAACAAGGTTACCCATGCACCGATGATGAGGGAAAGTCCTAGGAATTTGCCAACCAACATAACCCATTCGGGCACTGGAGCAGTGTCTGAAAGCTCATGTAGTCCTGCTTCGCGCTCACGCCAGAGGAGTTCACCGGCATAGAAAATGGTGAGTAAAGGAATAATAATCCAGTGTGTTTGGTAGCTGTTTAAAGGAGGCGTTAAGACTCTTAATACCTCCTCAGTCCGGGCAAATAGTGGAACGCCAAACCACTCCATATACTCCGTCGCAAACAACCCAGTGCCAATGGCCAGCACGGCAACCAGCGTAAGCCCAGCTGGGCTTCTGGCAATTGTCCAGAATGATGTCCCGGCGATGGTAAGTGCCTGTAGCAGATAGGTCGAGAAACTAAAATTACGAGTGATGTTCGGAACATTGACGGGAGTAATTACATCCTCGCGAGTATAGGTTAATGAACTGGATGACACCTGAGTGCTGCTACGAATCCGTAATCGACGCTTAAAAAGTCTCAATCCTTTAGCGTTCGGCGTAATATGACTCAATTGAAACCGGGAGTAAGTGTACATAAGTGCACCTGCAGCTATACAAAACCATAGGATGCGGCTCCAGAGCCATGTGCCTTCTAAGGTGATAAGCCGGGTATTTTTATCGATGGGTGTCCAGCCCTCCATATCCTGGATGATCGTAATACCCAGGAGGTCTAACATACTGCCGAAAAACACCCATTCAAGCTTGAACCGGACCGTAGTGCCGATGAGATGGGAAAGTATAAGGATAACAAGGGTTCCAAAATAGCTGGCAATAGCCCTGCCGCTTACTACAGCAAAAGCATACTGGATGGATGTAGTGACAATGGCCGTAGGCAAGGCAATGAAAGCGAAATTTGTCAGATAAGACGCCAGCCGGAAAGGCCCGATAAACTGCGTTTTGGCACCAGGGCCATAAAAGGAGAAGAACATGCCGGTATAAAGGATAAGCAGAATCAATACATTTAATGCTAATGCAGCAAGGAACCGTGCACCAAGGTAGCTGCCCTTGCTCACCGGCGTGGTGTAGGTAAGCGGATGCATTAATGTCTGCCGGTCGCGTGTTGCTGCCTCACCGGCAACGACTCCTCCAATCACCATCCATATCACGGTGCCAAAAATAGTAAAGAAGGCAATTGTGCCAGGTGCATTTAGGTAGGTATCATCGGTAAGGGTGACCATTCTCAGGATCATAAAACCAAATAGCAGAAATACAATGAACAGCAGCCAAGTAGAAATATGGCGTAACTGGTACCTGAATTCAAATTGAAAGATTTTAATAAATTTCATACGTTGCGTGTTACGTTTGCTCATCATTCAATTTTTACATGCCTGATGTTATTATCTGAATCCAGATCGATCAGCAATTGATTCGGGTCAATTCCGGCCCGTGCAGGTTTTTCGGACACTTGAAGAAGGATTGTCTGCTTGCCGGAACGGATGCGGTGCTTCTGAAGGTAAAGCGGGGGCCCTGGCTCATCCTCTTTGGCTGGGGGAAATACGCCAACCTCTATCCAATCATCCATCGGCACTTCGGTCTCTACCCCTGTGCTATCATGCACTAGTTTGCGCGATTCAATATCCAGTGCCACCTCCCAGATGCCTGAGGAAGTCTGCTTCGTAGTCGCTCGCTTGGTTTCAAGCATCCAGTATGTATTTACCTCGAAGAGATCGTGGAGCAAGTAGTGGAGGGAATCTGGCGTTACGGCCTGGAGCTCACGGTATAAATCAAGTGTTGTCGCCAGAGGAGCCTCTTTCTGTCGATGCTTCTCTAACAAGAGCCGCAACGCACGGTTTACCTGCTCCTCACCTACGTATTCGCTCAATGCGAATAGGGCAAAGGGCCCCCTGCGGTAAGAAAGGTATGGATCTAGTCCACGCAGCAACGGTTCACCCCGGCGGATTGCCGGGTAGGGATGCGGCTGGTGCATGAAATTCAGAAGATGCCGGAGGTACCTGCGCCCCCTGGCGTGTTCTACTGCCTTCATTCCGTAATACCAGGCCAGGCTTTCAGACATCACTGGGGCCCCTTCGACGTTTGCATACGGTACCGTCCACTGGTGAGCCATCTCATGTGCCACTATCGCAAAGGGGTGATCATGGCTCTCCGGATCGTCTTCCGGATTCCAGAAGGTAAATCCTTCCGCATGCGTGATCATTCCAGCCTCAGCATGCATTCCAGTACCATTCCCGGGTCCTTCAACCACACTCAGATAGTTGCGTCGGTAGGGGCCAAATTGTGCCGTGTAGTAGTCAAGAGATGCCCGGATGCTTTGAACCATTCGGTTCAGGTGCGCAGTATGGGCAGGATGATGAAAAATCCGGATCTTCACTTCTCCTGTGAGCTGAGAGTCTCCAAGTGATGGTACAGCATCTACATCAGGATTCTTCCAAGATACTTCATGCACCGCATAGTTAGCTGAAAAAAAAGCATATTCGTTTCCGACCAGGCCATTCGTAGAATAGTGGAAGTACCGGCGCTCTTCTTCTGTCCACGTCCTGCGGATTGCCCCAGGTGCAACAACTACTTGATTCTTATCCGTGCCAATTACCGCTTCAAAGGTGCTGCCTTGGCCACGGTCTTTTCGCGCTTCTACATCATAAAGAGAGGCAATCAAGGGTCGGGGCACTAGGCCATGCTCACGCCTGTCGCTAGCGATGATCAACTCACGGCTGCTTTTGTAGCCTATGGTAGGTAACCATCCATTCGTGAAGTAGGTACCGTTTGCTACTACTGAGGCATCAATTCCATTCTCACGGAATCCCTGTGGCTCAATGTGAACTTGAAAGTTGAGCTGCAGCGAGTCGTTGGGAGCCAGTGGTTTTTCCAGCACATAAATCCGGTGGTGAAGTTTCTTGTCGGTAAGCACACCAGTGGACGACCTGTCGAACGTCAGGGCTCTATTTTCAACCTCAGGTACAGTCGCTATATGGATGGAGTCGATCGCCACGCCGCTGCGGTTCACCAAACGGTATGTGCCTCGAATGCCCAGGCTTCGCTGCTCCGGATAAATTTCTATTAGCAGCTTGGTAGCCGTCAGGTGTGGTTGTGGATATGTTGCATACCGTCCATAACGCTGCTCGTATGAAGCCGCCCGCTCTTTTGTTTCAGTGGTGTTGAGGTATTCGTTCAATATATTTGTATTGTAAAAGATAAACCCACCCAGCCAGAGAATGAACACCAATGCCACTCCGGCAACCCACCGTGTGGAATGCCCGAGCCGATATCTTGCTATTTGAAAACGATCCTGTAGACTAGTCTCTTTGCCCCGTACCCAAAGTAACTTTGCTATTACTGCGAAAAGTACTGCCCATGCGGCCCAGTAAAACTTGAACCACAACCAAGGCGCTATGGATGGTCCGAAGCCTCGCATTTCCGTGTACGTCCAGCCTGGACTGGCACTATAGACTAACAAATTGTGCTCGACTCCAAATAGGGAGGAGAGGGTGATGAAAACAAAGGTCATAATTGCCACCAGGTGCCCAGTATATTTCTGATCTGCCACCACATGTACTACAAGGGCTAGGAGTGCGAAAAGCAGATAATCAGTCAATTGAAGACCCAATAGAATTTTCAGATACAGGCCTATTTCGAACTTCTGATAGCCCATGATTAGTTGAGCTAGAATTCCGGCTGTTGCCTGCATTGCCATGAAAAGGACGAGGACGAGGGTGAGGCCCAGGAACTTCCCTAACAAAGGAGCCCATTCTGACCCGGGCATGGAGGCAGTGATTTCTCCAAGTCCGGCATCGCGTTCCCGCCAGATTAGCTCACCAGCGAAGAAAACAATAAGAAAAGGGATTATCACCCAGCGGCTCAATTCATCAGACATAGGGGCTGTCAATTCGGCAATGACAAGTGGTGTGGTGGGGAGCAGTGGAACGCCGTTGGATTGCATCTGATCCAGTATGACAGGCACTGTCAGGAGTGGGATGCCAATCAGCAGGGCAATACCTGCCCAGCTTCCCGTGATCGCCCGGAATGATGCCCAGGCGATAACCAAAGTTTGACGTGTGTGGGTGGCAAATCCGAACGTCCTAGGAAACTGTGGGAGGGAAATCAGCTGGCTATCCGTGATGCTATGCCCGGACAGGTGGGAGTGTGGCTTCATATCGTAAAAATTGGCAGGCAAGGATTGGTATCCTCTGCTGAACGGATTGAAGAATGGTGTTATGCGCTTCCACCAACCTGCCCCTAAGGCGTGAAGTGAGAAATTTATGTTTCCAGTGTGGTGTGTAAAACGAAACCCGAGGTAGGTGATTGCGATGGTTACTAGAGCAATGCTAATCCAAAAGAGGCGGTTTGTGAGCACAATGCCCTCCAGCTCCAGCAGTCGCCGGTTCTTCTCAATCGGTGTCCACAGATGTGCGATATCTTCTACAACGAAGCGAATACCGATGGGGTCCAGCAGTGTTCCCAAGCCCCGGTTGAATAGCAGAAGTGAGGCGACAAAGAAACCCATGAAAACCAATAGGAAACTTCCAACATAACTTGCCATACCCCGGCCCATCTTCACGGCCATGAAGAACTGGATCGCCGTAGCTACAAAGGCGTTGGGTAAGGCAATGTAGGCATAGGCTGTAAGAAATGCAGCCGGCCGGAATGGGCCAATCAGTTCTTTATCTACGCCAGGCAAGTAGACACCCAGCAGAATGCCAGCCTGTACGGCCAGAAGAATCAAGGCGTTCATCGTGAGAGCAGCCAGGAATCGCCCGCCGAGATAAGTGGCCTTGCTAATGGGTGCGGTATAGGTGAGTGGATGCATTCCTGTTCCTCTGTCCCGCGCAGCCGCATCTCCGGCTATGGCTCCAGCCATTACCAGCCAGATCAGGCTGCCAAACACAGTGGTTTTTGCAATAGCAAATGGGGAGTTAAGAAAGAAGTCTGCATACAGAACTTCAGACAGCGAGCCGTCTCTGGCCATCAGGAAAGAGAGGACAAGCAGGACGATAACAAATAGCCATGTAAAGGGTCGGCGTACCTGATAGATGAACTCAAAACGAAAAATTTCCAGGAATTTCATGGTTATTTTTCCTTTGGCTCTTGTTTAGTTTCTTGCCGGTAATACCCGGCCATGGTGGTGAAGTACACATCTTCGAGATCAGGCTGCACCTTGTCAAAACCGGCCGGCTCTTCTTCACTATACACATGGATAACCGTGCGCCCTCCCAGCAGTTTGGTAGAAATAATCTTATGCTCGCGTTCCAGTTGTGATAGGGCACTTTTCTGGATGATCCTACGCCAAATACGTCCGGTTAGCTTTTCCATTGCCTTCAGTGGTTCAGCCTCGTGTAAAATCTCTCCCTTGTTGATGATTGCCATGTGCGTGCAGAGCTCGCTGACATCTTCGACAATATGCGTGGAAAGAAGGACAACGCTATTTTCACCTAACTCGCTTAACAGGTTCAGAAAGCGTACACGTTCAGCCGGGTCCAGTCCTGCTGTGGGTTCGTCCACAATCATCAGCTTAGGATTGCCTAAAAGCGCTACGGCAACACCGAATCGCTGACGCATACCCCCCGAATAGCCACCCAGTTTTTGTTTGCGTACATCCCAAAGGTTGGTTTGCCGGAGGAGCGCCTCAACAATCTCCTTCCGGGCTCCGCGTGTTGTAATGCCCTTCAGAATAGCAAAATAATCTAACAGACTTTCGGCACTTACCTTTGGATACACCCCAAACTCTTGCGGCAGGTAGCCTAGCGTTTTGCGAACTTCGTCCTTTTGGTTTACTACATCTATATCTCCGAGGTAAACGCTTCCTTCATCAGGTTCTTGCAAGGTTGCCAGGATACGCATCAGGGTAGATTTACCAGCACCATTAGGTCCGAGCAAGCCATACATTCCATTAGGGATGGTAAGGGTTATGTTTTTCAGCGCCTGCACACCATTCGGATAGGTTTTGGAGATGTTCGTAATTTTGAGTGTCATAGCTTTCTGATTATACCATAAGATGGCTGGTGTAAGAACCTGTATGTTTTATTTTTTTACAGGGTTAAATGTATCAAAAGTAACTTTGAATTGCAAAGTTCTTTGCAATAAATATTTTTAATCAAGTTTATATAGCTTAGAGGTTGAGTGTTTTTTTAGTGTAGGGAAAAATTTAAAATGTTACCCAAGTACAAAAGTGATCTTTGCTGTTCTCACGTATTGGGTGCCGCTGTAGAAGAACCTAAGATAAGGCCAGAAGACAACCTGAATTTAAACTGCTTGTTATTTTTATTCGAAACACAGGCGTGTCATGCAAAAGGCGTCATAATTAAAGTTTGGCCAGAATAGTAGATTCCATAAGAAGAGTAGTACTTTGTAGCCAAATTCAACTTAACTTCATCATCTCATGGAACCAACCTATTCAGAATTAGTAGCCGCCAGGCAGTATTGCCTAGAGCAAGTTGATAGTTATACGACAAGAGCCGAAAATTATACGGTTAAAAATAAGAAGTACTTTCAGGTATTGGCTGAGGTTTGGCAAACTAGAATGGGAGAGATAGATGGGCTGATTGAAAAAAAACGAAATACATAACTGTTTCTATAACCCGTGTGCCATGGTGGAAGTAGCTAGCATAGACCATGATTAACAATTAAAATAGGTTACGACACTTTATATGTTCCTTTTTTATAAGTGACAAAATAAAGCTATTTAAACCAAGCATATTGCCTTCCTCTATCGTAGCAGGTATTTTAGGAGCTTTGTTCCTGTACTTTGTGATAGTGCCTGAAGTAAAGGAACAGGATGAACATGTATTCTTTATGGTGGATTTTACTGTTTTAAGTTTTGTATTGCTAGGAAACCTACTCTACAAGCGATGGCATAAGGGCAATCTTACTTTTTTAAAGTCATTTATCTTAGGCTATATCACGTATCTGATTTTAGTAGGAATTGCTTTGCCTTTGGTAATAGAACATATAACGAGTTTTGTTGGAAATAAACATTCTGTTATTGATGGTATTCCAATTGTCATACCTATTGGAATACCTTTCAGCGGTATAGTGGCTTTATTTTTTAGCGTACCTTTTAAAAAAATATTTAATAAACAGCAGCATAATATACCCTAATCATTTACTCAAGTTTTATTAGTAGTTGCTACAGAAAAATTAGGTTAAGAAAAAATTGCATTGGATAGAAACTGCTGGTGGACCATTTGTTTTATTAGGGGAAATTATCATAGAATCCTGGAGGGGGCATTTTAAAAAGAAGTTCCTATTTAATGAAGAAAGAGGAAGAGGCAGATGATTTATGGATGCTCAGGAAGCGGATTATGGCAAAGCCTGTTTAGTGAATGATTACGTAGGAATTGTGGAATTGCAACAGTTTACTGGAGGATTTTTTTAGGCAGCCATTCTTTTTTCTTCCAAATAGAATTGATATTGTTCTGGACTTCTGTTACCCAATGCAGAATGTCTTCTCTTTCGATTATACCAACCTTCAATATATTCAAAAATAGAAAGTTTCGCCTGCTGCTTTGTAGCATAATTAACATGATAAACCAATTCTGTTTTCAATGTTTTGAAGAAGCTTTCAGCTATTGCATTGTCCCAACAGTTCCCTTTCCTGCTCATGCTTTGCAAAACGGGCATTCCTTTTAACTGTTCTCTAAAATCTGTACAGGCGTATTGTATACCTCTGTCAGAGTGAAACAACAGAATCTGCTTTATAGGCCTGTTTTTAATAGCCATTTTCCAAGCGGCTATCGTAGTGTCTGCAGCTTTCATAGTATCACTCGGACCTGAGATCAAATCTCATTTGAGGTCCGGCCCAGCCTACTACTTTTCTGTCAGCTAGGTCTAATATAGCCGTCATGTACAACCATCCTTCTCCAGTTCTGATATAAGTCAGATCACGGATCGAGAATGATCCTTTACCCATTTCTGTCCTGTCGTTGGTGCAGAGAAATCTCTGTTGAGATGATTTTCAGCTACAGCATATTTATGGTTAGAATCAGTCGTCTGTACTCGATATTTCTTTCTAATAATGCTTTTGATATTGGCTTTCTTCATCAGTCTGGCCACCCGTGGACGTGAGACTTGAATGCCCTGTTCTCTTAGTTCACTTGTAATTCTAGGACTACCATGGACCTGCCACGAGCGTGAGCATCGGGTCCGCGTTTTTTGCTATTATCGTATATCTTATAAATATCAACTAATAATTTTTCTTCCTTGATAGATATGGAACTAACAGGGTGTTTGAGCCAGTAATAATAGCCGCTTACACTCACTTTGAATACTCTACACATCCTCTCAACAGAAAATACGTCCTTATGCTCATTTATAAACCTGAATATTTCCCGTCGTTCCTGGAGAAGATGCTGACCGCCTTTTTTAAAATGTCGCGCTCTAACTGAGCCTCCTTCAACTCCTTTTGTAAGCGTTTGATTTCTAGTTGTTCTGCAGTGAACCCAGGTTTTTCATTAGAAACAACACGGCTATCCTGCTGATTTTGTCTCCACTTACTTAATCTACCTGGATCTATCCCTAATTCTGCTGCTGCTAGTTTGACTGATCCTTTTGCATAGGATAACTCTACAGCCATTTGTTTAAATGCCTCATCAAATACTTGTCTTTTCATAGTGTCAAATCTAATACATTATTAAATCTGCCTATCTTTTTCCCTCCAGTCAAAGGTAGCAAGTCCAAAAATATCATCTAGCAGAATGTATATTGCAATAGTGTTATCGTAGAGCATACAAGGATAAGATTTGAGGTTTGGCGATTTCAAACTTACCCCATTGCTCCTTACGATAACACTGTTACTAACTAGCAACTTGAATCATTTAGCTATGAGAGTGGCAGTCCTCCTTTTAGTACCTATTTGGTAGAAGACAAGGTTATGATCGGTGAAATTTTCAGTGATAGCCTTACAAAAACAGGTATATATCCGGGATTAGAACTGACCCATATAGATCAACTACCTGTCCATGAATATGCCACAAGGCAGGTAAGGCTTTATCAAAGTAGCTCTACGAGTCAGTATCTGGATGTGGCCGCCTTTAGCTATAAGTTGCTGAAAGGGCCAAAAACTCAATCTATCCGGTTAACCTTCAAAGATGCCAAAGGCAAAACTTTCCACCGGCTACTACCGCGTTCGGGATATAGTAATTTGAAATGGCCGGCTTCCTTCCGATTTCGCATTTTAGCCGGTGATATTGCCTATGTGCAGCTAAATGATTTTGAAAGTGAAGCATCAAAAAAAGGATTCATAGAAAAATTTGACTCGATTGCTTCTTGTCGTGCACTTATTTTGGACCTTCGGCTTAATGGAGGTAGGCACAGTAATTATGGATGGGATATCTAGCCTATCTAACAGACTCCTCTTTCTAAACTGGTTCTTACGCTTCCAAGTTATATAGCCCCTTGCGGCGTGCCAGGGGAGAAGAGATAGTTTATGAAAGTCAGGGCACAGGTAGTTGGCCTGCCCATGATAAAAAAGCATTTATTAAACCTGTAGTAGTACTAACAAGTGGCAGAACCTTTTCAGCCGCCGAAGAATTCGTACAAGCATTCCATGCCATGAAGAGAGACAAGCTGGAGAATCCGGAGTATGTTGGTTCAGCGTCAGATTAGGTGAAAAGTAGGAGGATTCATCGTTAAGTAAGG
>NZ_JAUKPO010000189.1 GCF_030503435.1 Rhodocytophaga aerolata | reverse complement strand
AGGCGGCCATCTGAATCACCGATACCGGTTTGCCCGCATCCGCTTTCACAAAGAAAGAAGAGATAACTTCATCAGAATTAGCTATTTTATTTGTCCCTAAATTCGAATTGTCAGTTTTGCCAAATCCTGGATTTGATTTAAATCCAAAAGCATCAATTATTTCACGGGCATATGGCTCATTGCTGCCCTCTCCCTTATTTTGATATAAACCATGCAGCATTAGTTTCTTTGTCGGAGACTTATCATCATTGGAAGCAATGTATAAGGTATCGTGCAAAACCTTCACCCGCAGGTCTTCATTCACTGCTGCAAACTGTATGGTGGCTGTGACAGAGGCTCCAGGATTGATAGTAAGCGGAAGCATAGTAGCCGCATTAAAAGTTACTGTATTCAATTGCACTACTTTCCACCTCACCGTATTGGAAAGGTTTAATGAGTTAATTACCAGGGCAGCTGTACCTTTGTTAGTAATTTTCACCGTTACACTATCATGATTTTGGTTATAGGGCGTTCCTGACCTAGCCCAAGGCACTTGTATCCGAGAGAATACCAGGTGATCATTTGCCGGGAACTTGTCCAGGTTTTCTACTACCATATGGGTAT
>NZ_JAUKPO010000188.1 GCF_030503435.1 Rhodocytophaga aerolata | reverse complement strand
CTTCTTTTTTTATCTGGGTAGCTTGACATGAAAGCAAAACCAATGATAGAAAGAGCACATAATATTTTATCATTTACTTTAGTTATAGCCTAACGGCCCACAGCTTCCCGGCGGCGAGCCCTTGTGTTAAGGTTGTTGTTGGAATGGGCCGCTGACCGGCTGAAGCAGGTGTTGTCTGCTGTACCTTTACTCTCTTTTTATTTTGTCACTTGCATATAGGTTGTTAAAGCGATCATATACTTCAAAAATCAAGTTGACCTGATTTTCTTTCAACACCTTGTCAAGTATGGTGGCTAGTTGCAAAAGGTCCCCCGGCAATTCAGCATCTGCTCTAATAAGATACTCTTTACTATTTATTTTTTCAAATGTTATATATCCCTCATGCCCAAAATCTGTCCGGATATATTGTCCCGACTCATAGTGGGCGGATTCTCGGATATGAGTTCGTTCAAATCTTTGCTTAATTATTGTAAACAAAGCATTTAAGGAAAGACCTGACTCAAAGCTTCCAGATAGTAGTGAGTTAGATTCCATTTAACTTCTAATATAGCAGACAATAGACCAGCCGCTACTCGCAGCCGGTGATACATGAATAAGCTCTGCGCGCAA
>NZ_JAUKPO010000187.1 GCF_030503435.1 Rhodocytophaga aerolata | reverse complement strand
TTGATATTTTAATAGACTTGCTCTAGCCAAATCCTGCGGGCAATACCAATTCCCTCCAGGCTTCCCTGTCCGCCACCTCGCAACAGAACAGCTACATTTTGCCCCTGTTGTAATTCACTTAAGCTAATTGACTGCCCGTTAGTATCCACAATTTGGGTGCTTGGCTGCACCAGCACATAGGCGCGAGTAAAGCGAGAATTCTGCGACTGGGAAGCAGTGCCATCTATTTCGAGCATCACCTGCCCTTGGTTATACCTGCTGCGAATGATGCTTCCTCGGATATCCACACGTTCGGGTGATAATCGCTGCTTGTCGCTAGTCTCCACATTACTTGGTGAAGTGGGGGCGCTACCTCTTTGGCAAGCCGTCAGACTTAAGGCTACCAAAAAACAAAAGGACATCAAGGCATGCAGCAGGTTTTTACTTCTCATCTTGGGTTTCTCTAGAATTACTATTGATAGAACGCAGGTAAGCCTAAACAAGATGTGCCATTGGTGACATAAGTTGGTGCAAATAGTGGAACCCGTCTGAGATCGCTCTCAATCAAATGACATCTATGAAAGTATTTCTTGAGGGAAAGAAGTAGAGTATAGTAGTTAAAATAATTCTCC
>NZ_JAUKPO010000186.1 GCF_030503435.1 Rhodocytophaga aerolata | reverse complement strand
CTCTTTCTATCATTGGTTTTGCTTTCATGTCAAGCTACCCAGATAAAAAAAGAAGATGAAATAAGCGCTATAATAGAGGCGACAGTCATGCAGGATTCTCTTGATGTAAAAACGCCCATTGCGGAAGAAATTAGGCCATTCATCTATTTTCCAATTCAAAGAGATGAAAATGGAATAGAAATGCCACCACCTGCTCCTGATTATAGCGGAGTACATCATGTAAATGAGGTTATAATTGCTAGCGGATTTGAATATACAGAACAGTATAAACTCACAAGGCTTGATACCCTGCATATTAAACAACAGTTGCTTCATCCACAAGAAGTATCCATAGAAAAGAAAGCCATTCCTAATGCAGATATTTTCTCTATAGAAGCAGCTAAAAAACCTAGTGGAAGAAAAGTTAAGAAATGTTATATATTTTCTATGCCCTTATTTTCAGCCGATAGTGCTGTAGTCTATGTACAATATGATTACTTACCTGTTGATGTAACTGCACATGGAAGTTTTATTATATTAGCTAAACAGCAAGATAAATGGAAAAAGATAGGAGGAGGTCCAACATGGATGCAATAAAAAATGTCATAGCCTAACATAAAACCTGCCATCAACCGTG
>NZ_JAUKPO010000185.1 GCF_030503435.1 Rhodocytophaga aerolata | reverse complement strand
TCTTCTTTCATAATATAGCCCATGCCAACCACGGTGTGAATCAGTTTGGTAGGAAAGCTTTTGTCTACTTTTTTGCGCAGAAAGTTCACATACACATCAATTACATTGGTGCCCGTGTCAAAGTGCAGATCCCATACCTTCTCGGCAATGTCTACCCGGGACACTACCCGGCCTTTGTTGCGGATCAGGTATTCCAACAAAGAAAACTCTTTGGCTGTCAGCTCTAGTTTGCGGCCTGCCCGCTGCACGGTTTTGTCATCCAGGTTCAGTTCCAGGTCGGCTATTTTGAGTACCCCATTCTTGATGGGTCCTTCTGAGCTGCGTTTGTACAAGGCCCGGATTCTGGCCAGCAGTTCTCTAAACTCAAAGGGTTTGACCAGATAGTCATCGGCTCCGGCATCAAAGCCGGCCAGTTTATCTTCAGTGGTCCCCAGAGCTGTAAGCATCAGGATGGGAGTTTTTACTTTTTCTCCCCGCAAGGCGTTGGCCAGATCGAAGCCATTCATTTTGGGCAGGTTCACATCCATGATGATCACATCAAAATAGGTGCTGCAAGCCAGGTGTTTGCCCATCAGGCCGTCGTAGGCAAGTTGCACTTCGTAGGCTTGTTCTTCCAGCCCTTTTTGGATATAGGAGGCTAGTTTGGGTTCGTCTTCGACAATCAGTATTTTCAT
>NZ_JAUKPO010000184.1 GCF_030503435.1 Rhodocytophaga aerolata | reverse complement strand
GGGAGTTAGCGTTACAACAATTTCCTTGAGATACGCAAAATTTAGTTTTTCTGTGTCTGCGCTGGTTCATTACTATTCCAAATATCATGGGTGGTTTTCCAGGATCCATCCGACTGACGTTTGAGAATGTTGAGATATTTGGCTGTAGATTTTAAGGCTTCTCCTCCTTGCTTAGGGGTTAACACCACCTCAGCCATTCCTCTGCCATAAGCCAGATCTCCGGCTACTTCCACTTCCTCATACTCACTCTTGAGTGCAGGTGTATAGCTGTCGAACAAAGCCTGATAGTAAGCCGCTACCGCTGTCCGCCCTATCAGGGCTGGTTGGTCAGGGGCCATTAGAATAGCATCTTCTGTAAAATGGGCAGCGATACCGGCTGCATTACTATTCCTCAAGGCTTCTGCTCTGGCTTCACTTATAGCTTTGATGGCCTCTACATCTCCTTGTGAAGAGCCGGCCTCTTTCTGGCAACTCACAAATAGCATCCAAGCACAAACGATCAGAGTAGAGAAGAGTAATGGTTGTAGGGGCTTATTGAAGGCTTTACTTTTATTCATATGCGAGAAACTAAAGTATAGGGCTATCTAAAGGAGAATTAGGGCTGAAAGCTACACAATTGCTTGGCATTTTGCAGCTTTTCATTCTCATCGTTCTCTCTGTTCTATATTGTCTCCCTTTCCTGAAACTGT
>NZ_JAUKPO010000183.1 GCF_030503435.1 Rhodocytophaga aerolata | reverse complement strand
CCATTAGTGGCTATTAAAAACAATGAAATATTTAGAAAGCCAAGGATTTATTATACGAGGATATTTGATTCCGCCTTTTGAATTGAAAAGCGGTAAATTGATACGGATATATATTCCTAACTTTTCTGAAAACAATGAAATATTAGGGGTTGATTTAGCCACTGAACTTATTGAGGTATTTAAGCAATCAAGACCTGAAAAAGGATTGATTGTAAAAGAATCTTTACCGTATGCGAAAAATTATGCTCAAAACAGGTTAGCAGAGAAGCTGTTTCCCTTGAGTGTCCAGAAATATCTAACAACGAATCTCAAAGTACCAAAAGAAGAGGCTGAAAGCATTATATCAGAATTAGGGATAGAGCCAAGCCGACGATTAGATAAAATTAGTTTTACAGAGAGGAAGTATCTAACGATTAGCGGATTATATAGTTCGAATGAGGCGATAATGTTTGATTACTATGGTGTAGATGCGATGAACATAGAATTAGTTAACAGGTTGATAAAGTCAAAAGTATCAAAAGGAAAATGTGCTATTGGATTTGATAACCTGCAGTATATGGAAACAAATGAGCCGTTTGAAAATGTAGAACGATTGATAATAAAAAAAGCCACTAACATTAACTATTCCGGTCAGCGGCCCGCCAACGCTTAAAGCTATTGCATGAGGGCACGCCGCCGTATAGTCATGCTCCGTTATG
>NZ_JAUKPO010000182.1 GCF_030503435.1 Rhodocytophaga aerolata | reverse complement strand
AGTAGGGAGTTGATCTTGGTGTTTACTCCATTGTAAGCTACCCCATTGATCGTCTCAGAAGCATTGATGGTCAAAGCCCCATCTTTTACCTCTACCCGGATAGGCGATGCAGTGGACTTGATGCGCGTGGCTACAGCCCCGGTTGATCCGGTGGGTACAAAGGCATTGATGGCATTGACTCCTTCCACATTGATCGTGTGGCTTTCCGGCTCAGAGCCCTGGTTGTAGTCGCCTACCGAAAGGGATACATTATAAAACCCGTTTGGCAGGCTTATCTCCCAATAGCCTTCCTGCTTTACTCCACTAAAGCTGCCGGCAATATTGTTTGCCTGCATATGCATCAGCGAGGACTGCAGTTTCAGTGCCTCAGAGGCATTCGTGTAGGTGGTTCCGGACAGTCTTGCCCGGCCATTGGCAGATAAGTCTAGCGGGCTGCCATCAGAGCGTTTCTTCCAACCATAGCTGTAGGTGGCACTGCCACTAGCGCTGCCTTGCTCAGTGGTGGTACGCGGACCAAATGGCCGGCCGTAATCTTTCAGCCAGCCGGTTGGTGGAACCGTGGCCGCATCCTGGAAGTTGATTTTTATGGTTTGAGCAACCGGTGCCTGGTTCTCTACTGTCAGGTTTACTTGCAGGGCAGCACTGCTGTAGCCGGTGGCTGAAGCAGTAACGGTAGCTGTGTACGTACCGGCAGCAAGGCCTGCCGCATTGATGCCAAAAGAAAGCTCACCGGTTGCAT
>NZ_JAUKPO010000181.1 GCF_030503435.1 Rhodocytophaga aerolata | reverse complement strand
TTTATGAAAACGCTCTTATGTTCACTCTTTTTACTTGTCGTATCCTCAATTGTCTGTTTTTCTCAAATAAGTAGAGGCAGTTTTATGATTGGAGGAGCCTTACATTTTTCCTATGAGGATTCCTATTACAATGACAAGAACCCAAGATCCAATCCCACTAATCAGGTTTATTTAGAAGAAGATGGGACTATCTTCCAAGTAAATCCCACTTTTGGCTATTTCGTCTTGAATAATGTAGCTGTGGGATTGAATCCTGGGTATAGTAAACAGACAACCATTCTTACCAGGGAAGACTATTCTAGTAGATTTATAAATAGCAGCTTTTCCCTATCCCCATTCATCCGCTATTATGCAAGTTTGAATGAAAAGCTACGATTTTTTGTCCATGGTACCCTATTTAGTTATCAGTACATGGCTTCAACTAACAAAGAACAAACGTTTGATGTTACCCGCGAGACAACATCAAAACTATATATTCTCTCTCCAAGTTTTAGAATTCAACCCGGAATAGTTTTTTTTGCTACAAAACGAGTAGGCATTGAAGCAACCTTAGGATTTATCGGCTATAGCTTCACTAGAAGCAAAAGAGAAGGCACTACAGATGGTAACAAGGTCGAACATAAAGCTACAGATAAGAACTTTCAATTTTCATTAAACCCTGCAAGCATTAATCTAGGGCTACAATTTTATCTGAACAGAAAATAAAAAAGTCCATACAGGGCTTTTAGTAGAGTAATCGGTTATAGGGATTAATTACATACACATTTTAACTTATAAAGATGGTAAATTTAACT
>NZ_JAUKPO010000180.1 GCF_030503435.1 Rhodocytophaga aerolata | reverse complement strand
CAAAGTTAAAAGGAAGTGGAGAATTAAAACTCTTACGTGGTTTAGTTACATCTAAATTATCGTCTGTTGAAAATGAGGTTACATAATCTGTGGTCTTTTCGAATTCTGATATTATATGCATAAAATCCTCCTCATTTACCTTATAGGCGGTTGTTTTCCCTTTTACTGGGGTAAATGAGAGCGTAGCAAAAGTAATCTCACTAAATAAGGAAAATTTTTCTGAGATGTTACATTTAACCCCTATTGCCCCTTGTAGGCCTAAAGCCGTCTTACCATTTACTTCGAATGTACTAGTATAAGTTTGACCAAATTTAATAGTTCGAATTGTCTCTTGAACCACTCTAGGTCTACCAATTAATACTCCAGCTTTCGCATAAGGACTTATTATACTTCTCTTCGCTGTTACTAATAACGATGGTACAAAAGCCAATAATCTTCCGGAACTACTAGTAATTGATTTGTCACTATTATCTTCTACATACATTTCAAAATACGACTTTTGTGGGGCTCCTCTTAAATAAGAAGTTTCCAGTTCAAAACCAATGTTATCAGTTAGCATAGTACCTAAACCTACTATACTTCGTAAACCGGCTCCATACGAACCTTTTTCAACTTGATACTCAGTTCTATTTGAGCTATTTTCAGGGAAGTAATAACTGTAACTAGTATTATATTGCATAGGCGCTGCTGCAGTAGAAATACTAAACGCACCTTTCAAGTAAAGCTTTTGGGAAAAAGCATTTAATTGAATTAATGTAAAAAATACAAATATTAAAAGCAGTTTTCTCATATGGTTTCTAGTCTTTTTAAA
>NZ_JAUKPO010000017.1 GCF_030503435.1 Rhodocytophaga aerolata | reverse complement strand
CCTGAATTTACCACTCAGAAGCCAGATTTCAAACCAGCAGTTGTGCAACACCCAGGCCCTTTTCAGGTAACCCACCCATATTAGGAAGGGCAAAGATGTGCAATCAATGCCATAAACAATCATTTGCCTTTGTTTTTGATTAATTGACCTATCCACTTAGCGGATGTACACATAAAGATCAGCCACCAAGGACAGGTCGCCCATGGATGATAATGGTATTATAAAAATTACTTTCAGCAAAGTTTGTATAAGAATAACTTATCTTTTAACTTTGAAATACAAAGTACTTTTAAAAAGGTAAACAGGAATAATATAGTAAGGAAAGCTACCACTAGCTTTAGGTAGTGTCATGTGTTAATTTATGTATTAACTGTACAAGTAAATAGGTTGAAGAAAGTGATAGATCTCCTATTGTTTTTTATTGGACACTTCATTTGGATGTGGCCTAGTACATTTTAGGATTGAAATACTTAAACATTCATTATCAAAGATTTTACTTTAAGAGATCGTAAATATACCAGAATGAAGGAGGAAATACGTATTCATTTAAACGACCCTGGGCACCTAGAAAAGCTATACAGAACAAATAAGGTGCATTTTAAGCGATCATTCCTTGCACTCTATCCGGAGCTAAAAGGTAACTCACTGGCTGATTTCTGGAATGCACGCTTAAATTACGAAAGTGATCAGATCAATTGGGGTACAAACAGAGAATTGGTCGTTGTGCTTATTGCTTGTCTGCTAGCGGGTCTGATAGCAAAACTACCGGCACTTTTAAGTATAGATGAAGACTTTTTCTATCCCAGAAATATAGGTTTCATCATTTTTCCTGCCTTAGCTGCCTACTTTGCTTGGAAGAATAAACTCTCAAGGAGTAAGATTGCTTTTATTGTGGGTACAACCTTTTTGAGTTTACTATTCATCAATTTTCTTCCTGATGTAAATAAAAGTGATACATTACTCTTATCGTGCGTTCATTTACTCTTATTTCTATGGTCAATTTTGGGTTTTGCCTTTGTTGGGGAAATCAGAAATAAGGATGAGAAACGGCTTAGTTATTTGAAATATAATGGCGACCTAATTGTCATGACCACGCTCATGTTTATAGCGGGGGGAATCATGACCGGATTAACTATTGGGCTTTTCTCACTCATTGGCTTTCAGATTGAAGAGTTTTATTTTGAGAATGTTGTCCTTTTTGGTTTGCCTGCTGCACCAATCTTTGGCACCTATCTTACTCAAACTAATCCGCAGTTAGTTGGTAGAGTTTCCCCGGTGATTGCCAGAATATTTAGTCCACTGGTACTAGTGATGCTCTTGATCTATCTGGTAGCCATCGATTATTCCGGGAAAGACCCTTATAATGACCGGGAGTTTTTATTGATATTTAATGGCTTATTAATTGGTGTGATGGCCATTATTTTCTTTTCCGTTGCTGAAACAGCTAATTCAACTAAACACGGAATTGAATTATGGGTTATTTTTCTGCTATCTGTGGTAACTATTCTCGTAAATGGTATTGCGCTATCTGCAATCTTGTTCCGGATTACAGAATGGGGGATTACGCCTAACAGGGCCGCTGTTCTAGGTGGAAATGTCTTGATTTTGATAAATCTTATATTAGTAACAGTACAACTCTTCAGGGTACTCTTAAAGAAGGTTGACTTAAGCGCAGTGGGTAAGGCCATTGCTTTCTACCTGCCCATTTACTGCCTATGGACAATGATTGTGACCTTTCTGTTTCCCTTGCTGTTTGGGTTTAAATAAAGGAACAGATCAATAAACCTATACCCATTCTACATACTATACCTGAACTAACCCTTTAAAAGCAGTACTAGTAAATTGTCAATTCCTCGCTTTCTTTTCTCTGATGTCCAAACAGATAGGTCTCTTCTTTCTTGCTCATCCACTCATCTACCCACCTACTGGTAGCTACAGCTAATATACCTATCAGCAGTATATCTAAACTAACTACTATAGCAGCAAAAATTAATACGCTCATGAAGCTTAATTCGCTCTTGTTCTGGAAGGTAATAAGAGCAGTAATATATTCACCCTTTTTGGGAAAATGCCTATCAAGGCAAGATGGGGAATATTGATAACAAATATGCTCCCCTCTTGGCCATATTCTTAAGTTACTCGAATAGGGAGATTAAATTAACTACCTATATTAAACGGGGGATAGATGAAACTGCATTCAAGCTTCTTTACCAGAGTTACTCTCTTACCTACAGTTTTATCATCCTTTTGCTAAAATTATACGCTTGAAACCTTATATTGTATTTATCGATTGGCTGCAATGCTTTAAGGAATCTAGGTTTATCATTTTATCAAAACACTATGAAGACATGGTTTTGTTTGATTACCCTTAGCTGCCTTTGTTTTTCTGCTTCAAAAAAAGAGCCTCCTAAAGTGTTTGATGTGCATTTACATGGAGCAAAGGATATAATAGGCCATATAAAAGCTTTACAAGCTGCAGGTGTCTACAAGGCGGCCATCAGTAGCTCCTGGGAGGGTCAAAGCACTTACCGGGCTCAATCGAAGATGTCCTTGCTGTATGGACTCATGTTTCCTTGTCCGAATGGCAAAGTGCCTTACAGCCTGCAGGCCTGTTTTTCTGATGGTAAAGAGTGGCCATCTCAAATGGGTAGAGGGACAAATTAAAGCGAACAACATTGATTTTCTTGGGGAAGTGTTAAGTCAGTACTATGGCATTTCTTCCTTGGATACCTTGCTGAATCCCTATTTTGCCTTAGCTGTAAAATACAGGCTACCGGTGGGCATTCATACTGGTGGAGCAGGGCCTGGCCATGGGAGTCCAAATTTTAAAATGGAGATGGGCAATCCTTTACTCCTAGAGAAGATGCTAAAGAAATTTCCCACCATGAAAGTGTGAATTATGCACAGTGGCGATATATTTTACAAGGAGACGATTGCTATTATGAAGTTAAATAAACATGTCTATGCCGATGTTTCTGTCATTTCTAACCCTGCTATTGTCGCTTCTGAAAAGTTCTATTCGATCATGAAAAGCTTTATTGGAGCAGGCTTAGAGGATCGGCTCATGTTTGGGTCCGACAATGGAAACATTCATCAGGTGATTGCTTCTATAGAAGCACTTGACTTTTTATCCCAACAACAAAAACAAAAAATCTATTCTAAAAATGCAGAGCTATTCTTTGCAAAAAAATAAATGATACGTAAAAGCCAGTATACATATGAAGGTAGCTTAATTTATTCTTCCCTTTGTTATTCCTACATAAAATGGGAAAGAGAGCGAAATGCAGAGGGCGTGTTTTGACTACCCTCGTCTGTTAAGGAATGAAAAGCAAAATATGTTGACAAATCATCTAGCTTGATCAGGGAAGATCTTAGCTAAAATAAGTAAAATCTTACCTTCTCGCCTGCTTTTATAACAGTTACTTACCAACATGTATATGCATTTAGGGTTGCCTCACTTCTTAAGTGAGGCTAGTATATAACCCTTTTTATGCAAATGAATATTTTCACAAAACATTCCCTACAATTACTTTTCTCTGCAGGTATTGCTTTAGGCTCTATTACCTTGACTACTTCCTGTAGCAAAGATGAACAAGCCGTTACACCTGCCAATACTCCTTCCTGCCTTCTGACACAAATAGGTTATGGAAACGAGAGTCAACTGCTTGCCTATGATAGCAAAAACCGTGTCAGCAAAGTTACTCATGAGGAAGGCTATGCCATACTTGAATATGACAACAATAACCGGGTAGTAAAAATACTCTCCTATGAGGATACTCAGGTAGAAGAGAGCGGGGTAATAGAATATAATGCCAAAGGGCAATGGATCAAAATGACCAGCTCAGAGCCAGGCAGTAGTGCTACACAGGTGAGCACTGCGGAATATGATAGCAATGGTAACCGCACTAAAGTGACAACCAGTTATGGGATCATTACTTATGAATATGCAGGTGGCAATCTTACTAAAAGCACCACTTCGTATACAGCGGGAAGCAGTACCTATTCCAATACTACAACCTATGAGTATTACTTAGATAGGGACAATAAATTGTCAGCCATAGAAGAACTACTCAATACAGGCTATGGAGCTACGCCTTCTAAAAATATGCTAAAGAAGCAAACCTATACCTCTTCTTATGCTTCTGATGATTCAGCTGAAAGTGGAGAAATCTTCACCTATGAATTCAATGAAAAAGGATTTCCTACCAGATCAACTTCTACAAGCACAGGAGATATCAATGGAGATGGGATAGTGGATGCGAATGATGTAGATATAGATGAGACTACTTATTCATACCAGTGCAAGTAATCCAACCTTCATCAATCCTATCTATTAAACAAACATCCGATTGCTATAATCCAGTAATCGGATGTTTGTTTAGTCTTGAAATTCCATGCTTATCTACCTTACGCTTAAACATAATAAAGTAAGGATAGGTGATGATTTTGGCAACAAGAGCCATACCATTCATAATAAGTGACTTTTTAGAAGTTATCTGAATGGGGCAAAGTTGCCTTTATTCTCTATTGCCTTGGGTGCGTAATGCTTAAATCAGTGTCCTCTTTTTTCAAGACCAAAATATTGGTGTTAACGAAAATAATATAAAAATACCTAAAACTAGGTATTGTCAAGCTAGATTATATTCCTTACCTTAAAGTCAATTAGAGTCATCCCCTCTTTCCGGCTGAACATTACAATGGTTTTAGCAGGTACACATGAGGCGCAAGTTCCTCTTTAGCAGATACTAAATGCAGAAATTTGTTTCGCCTCTGATGAAGAGTCTCTCCTGAAAGAGGCTCTTCATTTTTATATCCATCCTCTATATAAACTTTATTGGTAGTTAAATTATCTCCCCCTTTGCTGAAACTTCAGATATGGGTAAGAATGAAAACTAACATAAATGAAAACTTGATAGAAAATTAGAATATCTCTATCTCTGCATTTTTGAGTAGTAAGTTAAGTTTCGCTGCTCCTTGCTGTGAAGCATAAGGCAACAACAACTGAGAAATTATCAGTAAGTAATGATGTATTTGCTGCGCTGCAGCTAAGTGCAGGTAAGAAATCTGTGCTTCTGAAATCCAGAAGCGGTTGACAAGGGAAAGAGTGGAAAGTAAAATTTCCAGCTCCTTTTCATCTTGTAGTAGCAATTCACCGGATTGGACAAGAGTTTGCAAATTCAACCGCAGCGTAGCGAACCGCTCAGTCTGGGTTTGCTGGTACCGGGTAGCTATTTTTTTATTTTGCTTCATTAAGTGGACAACACTCAAAAAAAGACATTTATACCTAAGCTGATTCTCATATACTGCCTTCAGCATGTGCAGAAAACCCTCAAGTGTGATAGCCGGATTATGCACAAATACCTGGGCGTTTAGTACACCCAAATCTACCGCTAGCTGATACACCAAATCGTCTTTGGTTGGAAAATAGTAGGTAATGTTACTCACTCTCATATTCAAGATAGCTGCCAGTTCACGCATGCCTACATATTCCACGCCCCGTTCATTAAATAGTTCCAGGGCTTTTGCTAAGATCTTCTCTTCTGTTTTCATTTACTTTTGGACAATGTCCAAAAATTATTAGTAAAATGTTTGGACATTGTCCAAAAGTAATTAATTTTGTTGAAAACAATAAACCTATGACAATAAATTATCCCCACACCATAGAAAACTGTATGGGTGAAAAGCTAATTTTCCTCAAAGTGCAACAAGAGCCAGATGGCGACAAAGTACTGGTAGAAAACTATATACAGCCCGGCAGAGGTCCACTGATGCATACCCACTGGCTGCAAGACGAGGAGTTAACAGTAGTAAAAGGCCGTATTGGCTATCAGATTCAAGGAGGAGTAGAGCACTATGCCGGAGAAGGGGAAAGTCTATTTTTCAAAAGAGGTATAGCTCACCGCTTCTGGAATGCCGGTGAAGATATATTGCATTGCAAAGGGTGGATTAAACCGGCAAACACAATTGTTTTTTTTCTCTCATCCATTTACGCTGCACAAAACAAATCGGGGAAAGGGGAACCGGAAGCCTTTGATGGCGCTTATCTGATGACCCGCTATGCTTCTGAATATGACTTACCCGAAATACCCAGCTTTGTAAAAAAGGCAATTATCCCGGCTACTTACCATCTAGGTAAACTTCTTGGAAAATATAAGCATTTTGAAGATGCTCCACAGCCGGTAAGAAGTTAAGGCTAGGCACCTATTTTGGCAATGAACTGGACGCTAAGTTCAGAGCACAAATAACATAGAGCAACATAAGGGTATATATTCACCTGGCAGGCCTCCTCTTGTAGGAAAGATGCAGAGAAGAAAATTTAGTAGTTTTTTAATTTATCTTGCTTTTCTGTTACTAGAAAGGGGCGGTTAAATTAACTACCGTTAATATTGGCTGTTTAAAAATTTATGGGTTTAACTTAAGTAACATCTATCTTAAAATCAAAACAGGATGTGCAATTAAAAAATTGTTCATTAATCCAAACAACCAAGTTTTTTTACCTAGTACAAATCAAAAATATTCATAAATTTCAATCTAAATTTTGATGAAGGCATCGAATCGGTTGGATAGCTATTCCATGCCTTGAGAACAGGTTGAATCAATGAAGAATATTAACGAGCCACAAGGCGAGGAACACAAGAGTCACTTTCTTTCAGGGGGCGGGAAACTTGCAGAATTGATCAGGGCTTTTGACTGGGATAAAACCTCCCTTGGAAGCTGCCAACAATGGCCACAAAGCTTAAAAACCGCTGTTAGCATTGTCCTTCGATCGCCCGTTCCACTTGTCATGCTATGGGGGAGCGAGGGGGTTATGATTTACAACGATGCCTATGCCGTCTTTGCCGGAGCAAGACACCCCTTTCTGTTAGGATCAAAGGTAGTGGAAGGGTGGCCGGAGGTAGCAGATTTTAACCGCCATGTGATGCAAAATGGCTTGGAAGGTAAAACGCTCTCCTACAAAGATCAGCCGTTTACCCTTTATAGAAACAATGAAGCAGAACAAGTTTGGATGGACTTGAACTATAGTCCGGTAATAGATGAGCGGGGAAACCCTGCGGGCGTATTGGCCATTGTTGTCGAAACTACAAAGCGGGTGCTTGCCGAAAGGAAACAAAAACAGGCTGAACAAGCCTTAGGGAAGAGAGAAGAGCATTTGCGGACACTTATTACGGCAAGCTCTGATTTAATTTTCACCATGTCAGCAGATTGGAGCGAAATGGGTGTACTGCAGGGCAATGTATTCATTCCAGATACGGGAAAGCCCCAAAGAGATTGGTTTGAGAAAAATATTCCTCCTACTGATCAATTACCTGTCAGACATGCAATCAATCAAGCAATCAAACATAAAAGTATATTTCAATTAGAGCATAGAATAAGACTTGCCGACAGAACGATAGGTTGGACTGTCTCGCGTGCAATTCCTATTCTAAATTCTGAAGGCAGCCTTGTTGAATGGCTGGGTTCAGCAAGCAATGTGACAGAACGCAAGCGGATGGAAGAAGCGTTAAAAGAAAGTGAAGCGCGTTTTCGTGCGATTGCCGATGATGCCCCTGTCTTCCTTTTTCTTGCCAGAGAGAATGCAGAGGTAGAATATCTGAACAAAACATGGCGAGACTATACTGGCGTAGCCATGGAAGATTCCAAAGGACGGGCCTGGGCCGAAATCACACATGCTGATGACATTGAGCCGGCTACTAACATCTATATGGAGGGATTTACTAAACGGGCGTCATGTACCTTTGAAAATCGTCAAAAAGGAACGGATGGGATCTACCGCACCATTTTATGGAAAGCCACCCCTCGCTTCTCACCAAATGGGCAATTCATCGGAATGATGGGGGTAGGGCTTGACATTGATGATCGAAAAAACGCCGAGCAACGGCTGAAAGAAAGTGAGACGCGTTTCCGTAGCTTGGCTGAGGAATTTGAATCAAAAAACAGACAATTGATCCGGATCAACAATGACCTGGATAATTTTATCTACACGGCTTCCCATGACTTGAAAGCCCCTATTACCAACATTGAGGGCCTCATACAGAATCTCTGGCGTACATTGCCTGCTGATCTAGTAGCCATGCAACGGGTAGGACGCATCCGCAGTCTCTTGCAAGATTCGGTGGAACGCTTTAAGCGAACCATTGATAGTCTTACCGAAGTAGTCAAACTGCAAAAGGAAAACAGCAAAGAAGCGGTTTTAGTAGATTTAGCCCAAGTAATTGGGGAAGTGCTGCTTGACCTAGAGCCCCTGATGGTTGCCACTAATGCTCAAGTAAGCATAGACGTAAAGGCATGCCCGCCCATCCGTTTTTCAGAGAAGAATTTACGCAGTGTGGTCTATAATCTCTTATCCAACGCAATTAAGTACCGTTCCCCTGAACGAGTACCCCTGGTGCATATTGGTTGTGAGTGCACCTCTAGAGGGCAAGTGCTAAGGGTCAGTGATAACGGATTAGGCATCCAACCAAGGCGGCTGGATCAGCTTTTTACTATGTTCCGCCGCTTTCATGACCACGTGGAAGGTTCTGGCATTGGCTTATACATGATCAAGAAGATGGTTGAGAATGCCGGAGGTGAAATTACTGTAGAAAGTCAGGTAGGCAAAGGTTCCACCTTCCGGGTCTACTTTCTATGCTAGGGCTTTCTCTGCCATTTTAGGCTTCCCTCATAAAAATGGAGATTGGAGAGAGAACGGTTTTGATAGGTAGATTTTTCAGTTACCCGAAAGGGGGAGTTATTTTAACTCCCCTTCGTTATACAAAGATCTAACGGGCATAGTTCAGCCGGCGGATTGTAGGGATATTATTTATCTAGAAAAGTTTCTTCTTATTAACGACAACGTTCTTAAGTTTAAAATTTTCTATCATGGATGTGTCTGTTTCAAGGAAATTTTTCGCCTTTACTTCAATGTTTTCAAATCGAAAGTCCAACATCTTGGTTTTGTAACCTGGTGTATTACTATGCTTATCTGCTATTCCCACATTGAAAAAGTTATTGCAATCTAGCTTTATATTGCGCATGGTGATGTTTCGGGCAACAGAGGTGCCAGATACCTGTTCCCCTTTTAAGTCGAAAAACTGTGTCCATGGGCGGATGAATATAAAGTTGCCTATGTCATGGCCCTCGATGTCTTCTACCAGCACGTGTTCATAGGTTTGCGGCGTGTCAGGACGCATCTTAAGCCAAAGCAAACGCTCGGCGTGGTTTACCTTGATGCGACGCAAAATTATGTTGCGGTTATGAATAGACTCGCTTCCTAACGTTAATGCACCGTGGCAGAATCCGTACGTGCAGTCTTCGATGATGATGTTTTGGTTAGCTCCATTATTAGAGTCCTTATCGGCACGCGGACCTTTGCCGCCTTTGAGGGCAACCGCATCATCATTTACTGACATATAGCAGTTTTTGATGAGCACGTTCTTGCAGGCATCAATATCTACTGCATCGGTACTAGGAGCTTTTACCGGCTTTTTCGGAGAGTAGATATAGAGGTCGAGAAGCTTTGCATTTTCGCATTTATATAGGTGAGTGGTCCAGAAAGGGGAATTGATTAATTTCACTCCTGAAAGCTGAACGTTTTTGCTGTTGGAGATATAAACCAGCCTGGGCCTCATTTCATCCATATTAGTAGTGTTGGGATTAAATTCACGCCTGAGCCAAAACGATTTCCAGTAACGCAGTCCATTGCCGTCAATGGTTCCTTTCCCTGAAATAGTAAATCCGTCAAGGCCATCGGCATTCATCAATGCAGCAAAATACTTTACTGTTTGCCCCTCCATACGGGTCATCAACAGTGGGAAATGGCTAATGTCGTCACTGCCTTTTAGCTTGCCGCCCTCTTCTAAATGTAGGTGTGTGCCCTGCTTAAAGAAGAGTGAACCACTTAAGAAAGTCCCCTTAGGTATAATGACAACGCCACCACCGTTCTCATGGGCTTTATCTATAACCGACTGTATAAGCTCTGTCTGGATGAGGGTACTGTCGTTTGAGAGGTAATAGTCTGTAATACGGTAATGCTTTCCTAATTTAGTGATATCGGTAGGTTTGTGTTGGCGGAACCACTCTGGTATGGGCGTTCCATCCGGAAATACTTCCTGAGCAAAAGCAGTGAGATTGAGCGTGATGAAAATTAGGAGCAGCAGTGCAAGCCTGCATGTTTGTGTAAGCATAAAACTCTGTTTTCTTGGATTCAAATGGTTGGGGAAGGTTTTAAATTATTCCCTTGCCATCCATGTATGGCACAAGATATTAAATTTCCTCACCGGTTTAAGTTTTGACCACCAACTTAAGAGTAAAGATTAAATAAAATTGTTCAAATAACTACCCCTGGGTGTTGCACAACTAATACTTTTGATTTTGGTCTGCGAGAAGTATCTTTATGAATGGTAGGCAAAAGAAAATTCATCAAAAATTGCCTTTCACAGGCAGTAGAAGACTATATTCCAAAGCAGAATCTCTACCGACGCTTAAAGCCGTTGTTAGACTTAACCTTCTTATACAAGGCAGTAGCCCCTTATTATGGCAAGTGTGGGCAGAAATCTGTAGACCCGGTTGTGTTTTTCAAGCTACAGCTTGTAGTCAGCTGTCCCTTCATACGCAAGATGTCATAGCTGTCCAGATCAATCCACAGCTTACCGGCTAATGCTACTTGCTTCACGTCGGCTCCGGGTTTAAAATCTACAATCGCAACCCTCCTCCCATTAGTTTGGATGACCTTGTTTACAGAAAGTGCATACCGCTTAAGATTGTATTTGCTAGAAGGAGTCAGAAAGGGCGTTGTAGGGGACTCCCCCAGCAGATGAAAGGTCTGCGAAAGAAGGGTAAATTATAAGTATACACATAGTTATTCTTTGCAAGATCTTTGCTAATAGCACATCTGCCTTCAAGTGGTTGCCATTCCTGGATGCCTGTAGTGGATACCTGTGTTTGGTAGAAAATCTCATAAACTTCCGAGTAAGCGCTGTCATTGCTGGTGGTTTGTCGATAAAAAGCTTGGGCAGAGGTTTTCTGGCTAGCTTGTTTCTTGGCCTTTTGATAGGCTTTTAGTACAAGGGTTTGCAGATACTGGGCATCTTGTTGAGCAGCAATTGTCCCTTCTGCTAACAGGATCGTGCCTGGTGTTAGCTTCACGAGAAGTGCAGCCGAATAGTCTGAGAGCAGTAGTTGGGCGCTTTAATAGCCTACATAGGAGAAAAGCAACTTGACAGGAAAGTTAGTTACGGTGATCTCAAAGATTCCCTCTTCATTGGCGGCAGTACCTGTCAGACATTTTTCACAGCCGATATGAGCATAAGCGAGCGGCTGTCCACTTTGTTGATCGATCACCTTCCCGGCTATTTTTATCGAAGTCTGTGAAAAACAATAAGGGACGGACAAGAGGTAGACTAAAAGCCATAGCAAACGCATAAGCAGGCAAGTTTACGTTTCTAATGATTCATCTCTGTTCTGCTTATAGGCAGTGCTATCGAGGTGATGATCGCAACAGATGGCGATCAAACACCTAATTTATAGGGCAATAGGCTTATTGGATAAGTGAGTTAATTAATATTTACTTAAAAGTCAAGGTGAATGCAGATAACTCCTGTCTCCCATCGCTTTTGTACAATCAATGCCCCATTTTTTGCAGGTATATAAGTAGCAATATGTAAAGTAGAAACTGTCCTTACTAGAACTAACTCTTATAATCTAATCTACCTCACCGCATTGAAGCTGTTAGATGAATCGACAAAAAAATCGTGAAATATTTCCTCCTGCGCAAATAGACTGCGCAGGAGCTGTCCATCTTTGATTCAATGATCCACTACAGGAGTGGAAGCTAAACAAAATAAGTCTTACCATGCAAACCTCACCTATCATTCCTGCCCAACTTCTCCTTGAACGATTGATGGACGAACTTCAACTTTTTTCTTTTCAATGGCGCTTTGAATTAATTGGTCACTATGGACCCTGCCTCAGGTTAGCTGCACAACATCCCTCTACTGGGGATTTAGTGATGTGGGTAGAAGACAATGAGATTACATTAGTGATCGAATTCATTACGCATTCTCACTTTAATTGCCCATATTATCTGCTCAATTCTTCTGTGGAAGAACAAGCCAAGGCGATTGCCCAAGAGGCGGCAGACTATGTCTTGGATGTGCTGTTAGACCGGATCCTATTTGAAATGGAGTGGCAGGGGGATAGGATTGCTTCTGTTTCTAATATCCCTATCTTGGATGGGATACCCCCACAAGAAGAATTGCCCCAAGGGGTGACAAGGAAGCGCTTTCTATGGAGTGGTCCTTGTCAAGAGGCTCCCTGATAGGAAGGTGGAACTAGTAATTATTTCTTGTCAAGGATAGTTTACCTTTTTCATTTTCTTTCATTAACGTTAAAATCAGCTTGATACTGGTTAAAAGGTTTAGGTTAAAAGTATACTGAAATTAGCGTTGTATTTTCCTTACATGTTTTGGCAACCCTCATTTCTGCAATGAAAACAATAAACAGCATTTATCTATAGGGAGCCTGTAAGCTCCCCTTCTTTTTACTACTTATTCCAGTATCAGGCTACGGAAGTGTTCCCTATAGCTTGGTCCTTAATAGCCCCATCCATTCGCCGGCTCTTTCCCTCCGATGAATTTGGAATAGAAATCTTATTTTACTATTCCTGTGTTTTATTGTTGTGTTTAGTAGGAAAAATGATCCTTTTCCAAAGTTAATAGCCAAAAGCCCCAAAACACCCCTTTTCGATTTTAAAAAAATTCTTAAAAAAATCTCTGCATTTTGGGTACTGCAAATTTTAAAAACACAAAACCGCCAAATTTGCGAAATTTAGCGGTTTTTATTGAGCCCCCAGTCGGAATCGAACCAACGACCTACTGATTACAAGTATTGCGCCTGTCTGCTGTCAGTCAAGTAGTTATAGGCCACAGGTCTGAAATAGGTCTGAATAAATAATTTTTAAATAGCTTATTTTATTTCGTTTCGCTAGGAAAAATCAAAGGCTTTGCCAAGCTAAAGATGCGTTTTGCACGAGAAATACCTTTAAAAACTTGCCCCTACCCTCCTATTTTTAGTACTATGATTTAAGGTAGTAAGTTCATCCATACTAACAAGACAGATGATGAACCCTTCTTGTAAATGAATAGCTGCCTATAATGAAACTACTCATTTTTTCTCATACTCTACCATATATTGTCATTCTACTTGATAAATTAGTTTAAGAAGTAAGCCTCTGCATGCTTAAGTGTTTAAGAATCTTTCTTTCATAAACTATCTAGCTGTTTTTGTAGATCTTCGAAGTCCTCCCATAAGCATTTATCGAAAGCAAAAGGTAACACAGCCATTAATTTGATTTCTTTGAATTTTGGATGCCTGGCATTTGATACATAGTTGAACTCATCAGAAATCACTGCCGAGGGAACTTTCAGTACCGGCGTGTCTTTAGCCACATACCAATCAGATCCTATTTGTTGACATTGCCTCCTTTATGGGCTAGGTTTTCTAAACAGGCTAAAGACCTGGAGGATGCTGTGTAAATGACTTCTTCTCCATGCTGATTCCATCTACCCCCATGCCGGGTGCATAGAGCTGGTCAGCAAATTTAGCTTTAGTAATCTGAAATACTTCCATGCCTTATACGACATACCCATGCACTATGCGCAGGACTTCATCATAAACTAAATCAACCCCTGTAGAAGTATTGAGAAATTCAATGGGTTTTTTATTGCCTAAACTTAAAGAATTGATCCCGAGCCACTCTCTAAACTCTTTCATGTCTTCAAAAACCTCCTCTCCACAAAGGAATAATCGTTCTAATTTTAAGAATAGCTCCCTTCCAAAACATCAATTTTTTAGCATTCTTCCGGTAGTTATCCACTGTTTTAACATCTATGCCTACTAAAGAGGCAAGCAGCCCTTTTTGCATACCACTCACCTGAAGCAGTTTATCAAAATACCCAATATTAATGCCTTTATGAACAGCATCAATTAAGGTGTAATCATCTTCTATAGTTAATGTTTTCATACCCATTTGCTCCTCTAGTTAAAGCTGTTTTATAGAGTGATCATTTCATTACTGATATTATAAATGACTTTTTAGACGTTGAAACACCTGTAGTAGTCCGTTATTGACGCCAACCACAAAAAAACTGTGCCTTTGTCCTTGTATGCCTATTACACTTTTACAATCTCCATCGGCAAGAAATCCGGTTTGGGGGAAGAGAAGTGGATGGAACCCTCCTTTTCCGTCTCCTTTCAATAGCAAGCCAGTAAATGCATCGTATTTTCCAACAATAGGTTCTGCATCGTAGGCATTACCCACACATAGGGCATCCAGGTTCCCGTCCTGATCCACATCTTCCACCCATATACTTTGAACAGGTGCCCATTGCGCCAGTGCAGGCAATGTTTTTATCCGGAAAGAAGTCCCAGTATTTTCCAGATAAACACTTTCTTGCCGGTAGGCCCTGACTACAGTGCTTGCTTTAAAACGTTCTGGTGGCAAAAGTTCAGATATCTGGGCTTTTGCATAACTGGCATAATTGGTGAAGCGGAATTTAATCAGTGGCAACTGGCGTCCCAGTTCGTCACGGGAAGCAATAGGGTATTCTTTCCCATTCAGAAAATAACTGGCAATGGCATCCATACGGCCATTATTATCATAATCTCCGACATAATAGCTCAAGGGCTGGCTTGGAGAAAGACGGTAGCGGCTATTTAAACCCATATTACCAGCAATAAAATCAATATCGCCATCTTTGTCGAAATCTCCGGACCGGATGCAGTTCCAGAAGCCTTCCGACCCTTGCAAGCCTTCAATAGCTACCTTATGCAAGTTCCCTCCGTTGTTTTTAAAGACAGTAATGGGCATAAATTCCCCAACTACTATAAGATCTGGCCAGCTATCCCCGTCCACATCTGCCCATACCGCATCGGTAACCATTCCTATTTCCCGTAATCCTGTTGCCAGTTCTTCAGTTACATCTGTAAAACGCCCTCCTTCATTTTTCAACAAATAACTTTTACCAGCCAGGGGGTACTGCAGCGCTTTGCCCCTTCCTCCCCGGAATAGATCAATATCTCCGTCTTTATCAAAATCAACTGCTGCTATGCACGAACCACTGTGCCGGATTGAGGGAAGCAAATGGGTGGCATTCGTAAAGTTTCCCTTTCCTGAATTCAGGTATATTCTGTCCTGAAAGTATTGTGAGCCATCGTAGTATTCATTAGAACCACTCACTATATACAAATCCTGGTCATTGTCTCTGTCTGCATCAAAAAACAATACATCTACATCTTCTTCATCTTTTGGCTTAGACTCATCTGTATAGGATTTTTCCACAAAGCGTCCTCCTGAAGTTTGAATCAGCAGTTTTCCGTAATGCCGGAATGAACCTCCCACAAATAGATCTTCCAGTCCATCCCCGTTTACATCACCTGCAGTCAGTTTGGGACCTTGCTGCGAAAGTTTATGCAA
Source organism: Rhodocytophaga aerolata (assembly GCF_030503435.1). Lineage (GTDB taxonomy): Bacteria > Bacteroidota > Bacteroidia > Cytophagales > 172606-1 > Rhodocytophaga > Rhodocytophaga aerolata. Next base: position 137,799 of record NZ_JAUKPO010000017.1, on the reverse strand, counting down.
TAACAGTGGTTCCTGATTATAATCCAAATATGGTTCTTCCTGGTGTTTCAACTGTACACCTACAGAGTCGGTAACATTCTTCAATAACGCAATTTGAACAGCTTCCTTAGATACAGATGCAGGCTTACTCTGAGCATAACTTACCGTCAATAATTGGTTAACAGGCAGGTTTCTCAAAATTTGAATATTTCCATCTGGCCAGATGACGGTCAGTGAGTCAATTTGTTTCGTTGTACCGAGGCCAAAATGCTGGATGTAATCTACTGAAGACTGATAGCCCCGGCTCACGGATTGATGAGATGTTTGCCGAATTCCATTAGTATGTACAATAAGTTTTGTACCCAGTCCAAAAAGGTTACCGGCTGAACCTTGCAGCCTTACCTGCAGATAATTTGACTTAGTAGTATTATTCTGAAGGATATATGCCTCCTGATTTACATTATTAACTAGCAGATCCAGATCACCGTCCCGATCGAGGTCTGCGTAAGATGTCCCGTTGGATAACGACTCTTCCGTACCAAACCAGGAGGTAGTTACATCTTCAAACGTCAGATCTCTACGGTTCTGGAAGAAACGATTGGTCTTCCGTAAAGTGGCCATATGGATAGCCCCTTTACGAAGTTGCGCGTTGATATCTTCCGCGGTTTGTGTACCAGACCGGGCCAGTTTATCATTATAGGCTACAAAGTCCATGTCGGTGATATCGCGGAGGTAGCCATTGGTAATGAACAGATCACGCCAGCCGTCATTGTCTAAATCTGCTAACAGTGGCGACCAGCTCCAGTCGGTGCTGTATACGCCAGCGAACTGTCCGATTTCGGCAAATACCATGCGGCCATCTGGGGCTTTTCCCAGATTCACCTGCAGCATGTTCCGCATAAATTGGGGGTGGTATCCGGCCCGGATAATACTTTCAAAATGCTGATGACTGGCTGGTCCAGCCATTTTTTTCCGTTGTTCATTATCGGCCGGCAGCATATCTGCGACAACCAGGTCAGTTAACCCATCATTATTGATATCGGCCGCATCACAACCCATCGAAAATTGGCTATGGTGTTTGAAATACGTTTTACCTACTTCCGCAAAGGTGCCATCCTGCTGGTTGAGGTAGAGAAAATCATTGGCCAGAAAGTCGTTAGCCACATAAATATCCTCCCAGCCATCGTCATTAAAATCTGCTACAGAAATTCCTAGTCCAAATCCATCATGCAAAATACCTGCTGATTGAGTAACATCTGTAAACCTGGAGTCAGAAGCATTAGAATCGTTGCGGTACAGTTTGTCGTTAGCCAGGCCAGTCCCATCAGCAATAACTGGTCGTACAATATTCGGATTGCGTACCTGATTGGTGCTAGTTAGCAGGAATAAGTCAAGGTCTCCATCTTTGTCGTAATCCAGAAAGGCAGCCTGGTTGGTATAAGTAGTATCAGCCAATCCGTACTGATGGCTGGTCTCTTGAAATTGCAGGTTGCCCTTGTTAATATATAATTGATTGGCCCGCCTTGCTCCGGGGTAATTCCCAGATTTACACACATATATATCGAGCAAGCCATCGGCGTTTACATCGGCCATAGTTACCCCAGTGGACCAGCCTCCTTTGAGAATACCTGCTTTTTCGGTAATATCTTCAAATTTCATATTCCCCTTATTCAGATACAGCCTATCGCCCACCTGGTTTCCAGTGAAATAAAGGTCTGGCAACTCATCATTATTGAGGTCTCCAACAGCCACTCCTCCCCCATTGTACACATAATAGTAATCTACCAGATTGAATGAATCATTTTCGGCAACTGTATTCTCAAATCGCACCCCTGTCTGTGAACCGGGCAAAATCGTAAATAATGAGGATGAGGAGGTAGATTGATCCTTGCACCCCCACAGCAGAAGTATCAGAATAAAGCAACAATATTTCATAGAGAGAAGGTCGCAAAAAAATAATTAAAAAAGGGCTGAATCAGCCCTTTTTTTACCAGTTATTAAGTTTACTGCCATTCGGGGTTTTGCTGCACATTGGGATTACCCTGCGTTTCCTTGAGCGGAATGGGTAATACGTAGTCTTGTTTTTTTGGAGCACGTCCCACATTGTATTTGGCAGAAAAATGCCTGATCTGATCACCCAGGTAGTCTGGTTGCCCGCCGAATGTACTTTTGCGCCGCAACTCAGGGTACATCACTTGTTCGAAAACAAATTCCTGCATCCGCTCTTTAATAATGGCATCCCGTAGGGTTTGCTGGTTGAGGCCGCTTAATGGAGAAAGACCGGCACGTGCCCTTACCATATTAATGCCCATATATGCATCACCCTGGCCGCTTTCGTTGCTGGCTTCCGAATGTCCAAGCAACACATCGGCTAACCGGATGTAGATAGTGTTTCGTTCTGTGTTCGTCCAGTTGGTGCCAAGTTCTACTAGCTTACCTGACCAGGCTTTGCCGAAAATTAACTGTGAAGGATCATTGGGATTAGCATCAGTCCGCACAACACCGCCAAACCTGGATAAGTTATAATCGGCATTCGGGCTCCAGCGTACAATGGGATACTCTCCGTTCACTTTGCCCAAACGCCCGGTCGGATACTCTTCAAGGAAGGTGGCATCAATCCGCTTGTCGTTATTGTCGTAAGAGGCACGGAAATCCTGTGTAGCGCTCAGCCAGCTCCACCCGGCTCCACCTAATTCACTGGGGTAATCCTCAGGATTGAAATGAGCAGAATGATTACTGTATTCACTTGCATTGGCAGTAGCGGAAATCTGCGCTTCAAAAATACGCTCCCCCTGATTTTCATGGGGCACATCAAAGTTATGGCCAAAATCTGTAAATAGTTGCAGGCCACTATTATTTACAATATCTTCCGCGGTGGCTTTTGCTTCGGTCCATTTCTGATCCCATAGCTGGGCCTTCATCAGAATTGCTTTTGCAGCCCATTTGGTAGCCCTTCCATTATCGGCACCACTATAAGCAGGAGGTAACACTTCGGCAGCCGCAGTGGCATCCGCATAGATCTGGTCAATGAGCGCCCGTTTGCCGCCATTATTAGAGGGAAAGTCGCTAATACCCTTCGTAGATTTCACAGTGAGTGGTGCGTTATCAAAATAACTGAGCAGACCATAATAATAGAATGCCCGCAGAAACTGTGCTTCAGCTTTTAGCCGGTTTACCAGTTGGGCATTGTCTGGATCATTCAAGGTTTCAGCTGTTTCAATAATTGCATTAGCCCGGTTAATTGACCGGTAACTCTGCCCCCAATAGAGCTCAATGTATTCATCTGCTGGGTTAATATTACCAAGGTTGTATTGCAAGGGACCTTTCTCCCACCCAACCTGGTAGCCTACCAAGCACTCAAATACATAACGGTTATAGAAATAGTTATTAAAGTCGATGCCCATCCCTAAATCGTCATATATGGCATTGACGCCTGTTTGTAACTCTTTTGCCGATTTATAGAATGTGCCAGGATTGATAAAATCTGGTTCTTCCTGTAGATCAGAGCAACCAAGTCCAAATATGGCAATGGGTATTGTTACCAGGTATTTGATTTTGGAAAAAATTATATTTTTCATAATAAGATGTCGGTTTTAAGAATCAATAAAATTATAAGCCAAGATTTACCCCTAAGGTATACATGCGTGCCCGTGGGTAAGCATCATAATCATCTCCCCGGTTAAGATTGTTCTGTCCCTGGTTATTTACTTCCGGATCAAAACCTTTATACTTAGTTATAAGAAATAAATTCTGACCGCTCACATACACCCGCGCATTCCGGATATATTTGTTTTGCATAGGTATAGTATAGCCTAGAGCCAGGTTTTGAAGCCGGATAAATGAGCCATCCTGAATGAAATATGATGAGCGGCGGAAGGATATAAAATCCCGGCGACCATCAATAACCGGACGGCTCGCATTGGGGTTATCCGGGCGCCAAGAGTCCTGCAATATGGTAGATATCTGATTTATTTTTTGTACCCCATCCCCCATCTCTGACTGTTGCAGGTTACGCACATCGTTGCCATGTACCCCACGGAAGAATATAGCTAAATCGAAATTCTTAAACTTGGCATTGGAGTTTAAGCCCCAGGTAAATTTGGGGTTGGGATCTCCTATTTTTACAAAATCAGCAGCAGTATATGCACCATCTCCATTTACGTCTTCGTATTTTGGATAGCCGGCAAGAGCTGAGTAGCTTTTACCTTCATCATCCGTCTGGAACAAACCTACGTATCGGTATCCTCTCCATACGCCAATCGGGTTACCTGCTTCTACCCAGCTACCAAATACCCCAAGGTGGCCACTGGTACTATTAGCAAAGAAAGGAGTACTCCTACCAAGATCTATAATCTCGTTCCGCAAAACAGATACGTTACCGCTAACATCCCAGGAAAAGGCATCTGAACTGGCAATTTTATAGGTAGAAGAAAACTCTACCCCTTTGTTTAACAGAGAGCCTGAATTAAGCATAATAGTATTAAATCCGGTACTCTGCGGGATTGACACATCCAGTAATAGGTCTGTGGTTTTATTCCGGAATACGTCTACTGTAAACGAAAGGCGATTCTTTAACAATTCCATATCTAAACCTATGTTCAGCATAGAGGTTGTTTCCCACTTCAGGTCAGGATTGGCAATTCTATTAGGCGCATACCCGGCCACTAGTGTTCCATCAAACACATAATTATAGGGTACCAGGCCCGACACAGAGCGGTATACCGGAATCTGGGAGTTACCTGTAAGACCGTAGCTGCCGCGGAATTTGAATTCATTAAAAACAGTGCTCATAAATGAGTTTTTGAAGAATTCTTCATTACCTACCCGCCAGCCCAGCGCTGCAGACGGGAAAGTAGCCCATTTGTTGTTGGGACCAAACTTTGATGAACCATCCCGACGCACGGTTATAGTCATCAGGTACCTATCCTTCAGGTTATAATTAATACGGCCAAGCAGCGATTGCAGTTCCCAGTCAGTGCGGCCTGAAACTGGTATTTGCGGCTTACTACCATTCTGCATATTCACTGAAGAAACATCATCAGATGGAAGCCCCCTGGTAGTATTTGCCTCAAACAGGTTGCGTTCTTGCTGATAGGTATAGCCCAACGTTACATCAAGGGTATGCCCTGGCAGAATCTCCCGGTTATAAGTTACTATGTTTTCATTGAGCAGGTTAGTGACATTTCTGTTGGCCTTCTCCAGCTGCCGGTCATACTGACGGCCGGTAAACGTGAAGCTATTGTAGAAGGTATTCCGGCTGGCACTCACCACATCAGCTCCAAGACTTGTCCTAAAATTCAGTCCCTCCAGAATATGAAATGTTATAGCTGAAGTACCAAAGAGACGATTGGCATTGTCCCTGTCGTATCCCTGGAGTGCTTCAGCCAGGGGATTTATAGTAAATCGCTGATCGTAACTGGGGTAATTATATTGGCCGCTCTGGTTGTATACCGGAATGGTGGGGTCCAGGCCCAGAGCTGTGATAATGATACCTCCCGGTCCGCCACGGTCTGTAGGTACATTGCTGCTCCCCGTCCGGTTGTAAGACCAACTGTTGCTAAGGGTTGCTTTGCCGTTTAGAAAGTCATTATCAAGATTCATACGGAATCCATAGCGCCTGAAAAAAGTATTCTGGATAATGCCTTTATTATCGAGGTAATTACCCACAAAGGCATAGCGCATGCTTTTGGTGCCACCGGTAAAGGAAAGCTGGTGGTTAGACAGCCTCCCACTTTGTGAGACAACATCCATCCAGTTAGTACCCGCGCCTATTTGACTAATCTGCGCATCTGTATAACGAGGGCTACCACCCTGGCTTTGTTCCAGCAAATTAATATAACGGGCATATTCGGCACCATTGAGTACATCAATATTGCGGGCAATATTCTGCACTGAGTATGAACCCTCATAATCAACGCTGCTTTGCCCTTCTTTACCACGCTTAGTAGTAATCAGTACCACCCCATTAGCTCCCCTGGAACCATAAATAGAAGTAGCGGAGGCATCTTTGAGAATTTCAATGGATTCAATTTCATTGGGGTTAATAGTAGCCATCGCATTGGTAGAGCGGCGGTTGCCACTTGTTCCGATGGCATCATTATCAGGATACATTGGAAATCCATCAATCACGTACAAAGGTTCGCTGCCGCTGTTGATGGAATTGGCTCCCCGTACCCGGATGGAAATACCACCACCTGGTGCCGCAGAGGTTTGCGTTACCTGTACCCCAGGAGCCCGCGACTGTATAGCTTGGTCTACTGATACTACGGGCATTTCTTTGATAGCTTCTGATCGGATAGAAGAAACAGAACCGGTTAAATCACTCTTTTTAACGGTTCCATATCCTACGACTACCACTTCTTGCAGGCTACGTACATCAGGATTTAGCTTAACTGAGAATGTAGTACGGTTGCCAACAGTGATTTCCTGGGTTTCATACCCTAAATAACTAAATACCAACACATCTTCATTAGCAGCATTAATGCTGAAGCTACCCTGTGGGTCGGTAATAGTGCCGCGGGTAGTGCCCTTTATCAAAATAGAAGCACCGGGAATTCCTTCATTTTTCTCGTCAGCCACCCGCCCGGTAAGGGGTGTTTGTGCGAAGGCCGTAAACCCGACAAAAACCACTAGACAGACTGTAAACAGATACCGTAAATAATAGTGCATAAAGGTTAGGGGTTAAAAGATTAAATTAAAAGAGAATAGAAACAATTAATGTATTTAGAAAATACAATCAATTATTTAAAAGTTTACAAACAAAGTTGAAGGCATTTAGGCAGTAAATCAATAGAGAGAATTCTGTTAATGATGGATGATTTTATGGTGATTATTTAATAATAATCTGGACAAAAATAATAATCAAAAACATAAGCAATAAATGCGGGTATGAATTCTATAAAAGGATAGTGCTCTGGATCAAGCTGATAGCGAAACGGTACATAGTCTGCTTTACATAACACTAACAAGATTCAGGCTAAAATCCATCTACAGAAGAGCTATTATGCCTTTTCAGTGGTCCGGAATTGCTGGGGAGAAAGACCAATAAACTGGCTGAACACCCGGGAAAAATGATACGGATCATCAAAACCGATCTGGTGGGCGATTTCTTTCACTCTCAGGTTCGTATTCTCCAGCAACTGGCAAGACCACTGGATCTTGAGGAACATAAAGAAATTAACAGGAGAATTTTGTGTTTTTTGGCGAAATATGGCTGAATAATGTGATGCAGAAAGGCCAACCTGCTCGGCAAGCTGCTGCAAGGTAAATTTCTGATCCAGATGCCCTTTCATAAATTCAATCGACTGCTGCACTACATCGCCCTGTTCTTCCCTAATGGCATGTTTATATACAGACTCCCGGAATGACACTAGAAAAGGATACAGGCAATTGTTGGCATAGATAATATTATCCAGATTGAAGGACATAATCAGGTGAGAATAAATATCCTCAAACAAGCGGAACCGTTCCTCATTGGGCACCACGGTTAAAGGAGAATAGTTATCATTATTATATAGATACTCTAAAAAACTACTGGCATGCCACCCGGTAAAATGTAGCCAGTAAATGGTCCAGGGATTCTGGTTAAAGCTTCCGTATTTGTGGCTTAAGTGGGCTGGTAAAATAAATAGTTGGTTCGGTTTGACACTATATTTCTGGTCTTGCACCTGGTACCAGCCTTCTCCCTGTATGCAATAGATCAGTACATGTTGCCTGCTTCCTTTCCGGCGCTCACGGTTATGAAACCGGGCTTTGGGATAATAGCCAATATCAGTGATGAGCAAACCTTGGCAAAGAGGATGCTTCTCTACTTCCTGTAACAAGGGTTCAGGAAGGATATACGAACGCTGTCCTTCAAAACCTTCTTTTTTACGCATGGCTAAGCAGAATAATTTTATCCATCATTTTCATGAGAAATACTATTTAAACTTACGTCATAGCTTAGCATTTTTGCAAGAAATAATTGAAAAATAATTAGCAAATGAAAAGCCTTGCTCAGTCATTTAATAGTGCCTATATCATTCGCATATCCTTTATTTCGGCTCTGGGCGGTTATTTGTTCGGATTCGATTTTGCAGTAATTGCAGGGGCACTGCCTTTTTTACGGGCTGAATTCAGTTTAAATGCCTGGTGGGAAGGCTTTCTGACAGGCACTCTGGCATTGGGTTGCATGGTAGGATGTCTGGTAGCTGGTTCGTTAGCTGATCGACTAGGCCGCCGTCCGGGACTCATGATGGCTGCCGGCATCTTTGCACTGTCTTCGCTTGGCATGGCACTCGCCCCAGGATTATCCATTTTTTCGCTCATGCGCTTTATTGCCGGCATTGGGGTAGGGATGGCTTCCATGCTGTCGCCCATGTATATTGCAGAAATTTCTCCTTCTTCCATCCGTGGCCGCAATGTAGCCATCAATCAGCTTACCATTGTAACTGGTATTCTGGTGACCAACCTGGTGAATTATTTTCTGGCTGATAGTGGTCCGGATGCCTGGCGATGGATGTTCGGACTTGGTGCCTTGCCATCTGTGTTGTTTCTCATTGGGGTACTATGGTTGCCAGAAAGCCCACGGTGGCTTGTAAAAGCAGGCCATCCAGACCGTGCACAGGCAGTACTGTCCAAAATCGGAAACAGAAGATTTGTAGAAGATACGTTTGAAGATATTAAAGTTTCTCTGACTGGAATGCGTACAAAGCAATCTTACCGGGATGTATTTCACAAAAGTGTACGGCCTGCCGTTCAGGTAGGAATTATCCTGGCTATTTTTCAGCAGTTATGCGGCATCAACGTGGTATTTAATTATACCTCCACCATCTTTGAATCTGTGGGTGCCTCACTGAATCAGCAGCTATTTGAAACAGTAGCCATTGGTACAGTAAATCTGCTTTTTACGCTTGTGGCCATGTGGCAGGTAGATAAACTCGGCCGCCGCCCACTGATGCGGTTTGGTGCCTTAGGCTTGGCAGTATTGTATGTGGTGCTGGCAACCCTGCTTCAGCGGCAGGCGGCTCCCGGCCTGGTTTCTTTGGCTGTCTTAGCTGCTATCAGTACCTATTCAATGACTTTAGCTCCGGTTACCTGGGTAATTATCTCCGAAATATTCCCGAATAAAATCAGGGGGCTTGCTTCTTCAGTTGCCATAGTAGCCTTATGGGGGGCCTATTTTGTACTGGTGTTTACCTTTCCCATCCTGGCTGAAAAACTGGGTACCTACGGACCATTCTGGCTATATGCGGGTATTTGCTTGCTAGGATTTCTATATATATCAGCAAAAGTGCGGGAGACGAAAGGCAAATCATTAGAAGAGCTGGAAGGTGTATTTACCCCACATTAATTGCAGGCATATGGATCAGGCCTTCATCTATAATTCAAGTGTAATTTAGTCATCATTTGCCCATGTTGAACAAGAGCCTTTCAGAAGTAAAATCTTGGGAAGAAACAGTGATCATTCCCACATATAAAGTTGGTATACCTGATAAAAATCCGATGTTCTTAGAGAAGCGGGTGTATCAGGGCAGTAGTGGGGTTGTCTATCCGCATCCTGTGATTGACAAGGTGTACGATGAAAAAGAAGACAAGTCTTATAAAGCATTGTTTCTCGAAAACGAATACCTCAAAATCATGATCTTGCCAGAACTGGGAGGACGGATTCAGATGGCCTATGACAAAACCAATGACTACCACTTTGTATACTATAACCGGGTAATTAAGCCTGCTCTGGTAGGACTGGCCGGACCATGGATTTCGGGCGGCATTGAATTTAACTGGCCGCAGCATCACCGCCCCAGCACCTTCGATCCGGTAGATTACAGTATCGAAGAAAATCCGGATGGCAGCAAAACGGTATGGGTGAGCGAAATTGAAAAAATGTTCGGTACTAAAGGAATGGCTGGTTTTACTTTGTACCCAGATAAAGCTTACCTGGAAATTACTGGAAAACTTTATAACCGGACTACACTCCCGCAAACGTTTTTGTGGTGGGCCAATCCGGCGGTGCATGTAGATGAACACTACCAGTCGGTATTTCCTCCTGATGTACATGCGGTCTATGATCACGGGAAGCGGGACGTGTCTTCTTTCCCTATTGCTACGGGGACCTATTACAAGGTAGACTACTCTCCAGGAACGGATATTTCCCGCTACCAGAACATTCTGGTACCTACTTCCTATATGGCTGTGAATTCAGCCTTTGATTTCGTAGGTGGCTACCATCACAGCAAAAAGGCAGGTTTGCTGCACGTAGCTAACCACCATATTTCCCCAGGTAAAAAACAGTGGACCTGGGGTTGTGGAGAATTCGGGCAAGCCTGGGACCGCCAGCTTACCGACGAAGATGGACCCTACTTTGAGCTGATGGTGGGCGTTTTCACGGATAATCAGCCCGACTTCAGCTGGATTATGCCTAATGAGGAAAGGCAGTTTACGCAGTTTTTCATGCCCTACAAAAATATTGGATATGTGAAGAATGCCACCACCGAAGCAGCCGTAAACCTCGAAATAGAAGGTAACCAAGCTATCGTACAGGTATACCTTACCTCCCCACAGATGGGGATAGTTGTGCAGTTTTTAAATGGAGAAGAAGTGTTATTGCAGGATACAGTTGATCTTTCTCCAACTCAGACGTACAAAAAAAGTGTACCCTTGCCCGATGGAATAAAACCGGAGCAGTTACAAATTTCTGTAACTAACAGTTCAGGCCGGGAACTTGTAAGTTATATTCCTGTAATCCCTAAGGACGAAGCCATTCCGGAACCGGCAATACCTATTGGCGAACCAAAAGACATTGCTACCAATGAAGCCCTATATCTAGCGGGATTGCACCTGGAACAGTATCGCCATGCCTCCTATTCGCCTGTAGCGTACTATGAAGAAGCCCTTCGCCGAGACCCGGCTGATGTACGAAGTAACAATGCCTTAGGCCGTTGCTATCTACGACGAGGCCAGTTTGCGAAAGCAGAACCTTTCTTCCGGAAAGCCATTGACACAATGACCCGGCATAACCCCAATCCCTATGATGGCGAACCTCTATACAACCTGGGATTGTCGCTGCTATATCAGAAAAAATGGGATGAAGCCTATACAGCTTTCTACAAAGCTACCTGGAATGCTGCCTGGCAGGACAATGCCTACCTGCAACTGGCCCGGATAGATATGCAAAGAGGCAATTTTACCCAAGCTCTCCAATCGGCTACACATTCTGTAATACGGAATTACCATGGCTTTAAAGCCCGTCACCTAAAGACTGTTGCCTTGCGGAAATTAGGCCGGCCACAGGAAGCAGAAACTTTTGTACGGGAAACATTAGCCATTGATTCTTTTGATTTTGCCTCCGGTAATGAGTTATACCTGATTTTGGAAGCAAAAGGTGAAACCGGGGCAGCCGCAGATGCCTTGCATAAACTTCTTCATCAGATGCGGAATAATAGCCACAGTTACATCCAGGTTGCGCTTGATTATGCCCAGGCCGGTTTGTATGCCGAAGCTATTGAACTAATCGAACGAATCACCGCTACGGATACACATCCGCTGACTTTCTACTATCTTGCTTATTTCTACGGTCTGTCTGGTCAATCTCAAAAGGCACGCAAATTAGCTGCAAAGGGCTTTGCCTGTAGTCCTGACAGGGTATTTCCCAATCACCTGGAAGACATTGCTGTGCTGCGCAAAGCAGCCGAACTCAATCCACAGGATTACAAAGCATGGTATTGCCTGGGCAACCTCTGGTACGACAAGCGGCAATACCAAGAAGCAATAGCTGCCTGGGAAAAGTCCAGAGAGATTTTTGATGAATTTCCAACCGTGCACAGGAATCTGGGTATTGCCTACTTTAACCGTCTGGCACAAGTACATAAAGCCCTGGACTCCTTCGAAAAAGCTTTCTCATTGGACCGGAGCGACTCCCGTATTTTGTTTGAACTAGACCAGTTACATAAACGATTAAACCGTCCGGTAGAAACACGGTTTGCCTTCCTGAATAGCTATCCCGAGCTAATACAAGACCGGGACGATCTTTTTATTGAGTATGTGACCCTGCATAATCTGACAGGTAAGCATACGGAAGCTGCCAAATTATTAGCTTCACGTACCTTCCACCCCTGGGAAGGCGGCGAAGGAAAGGTGTCGGGACAGTACATTCAGGTACATGTGGAATTAGCCAAACAGGCGATTACGGAAGATCAGTATCAGCAGGCAATCACCCTACTCCAAAAGGCAGAAGTCTATCCAACTAATTTGGGAGAAGGCAAGCTGTACGGTGCGCAGGAAAATGACATCCATTACTGGTTAGGGTGTGCATATGAGGGATTGGGCAACCAGGAAAAAGCTATGTTCTACTGGGAGAAAGCAGCAGTAGGCATTTCTGAACCTGCGCCTGCCATTTTTTACAACGATCAATCGCCTGATAAGATATTTTACCAGGGGCAGGCACTCCTTAAACTAGGCCATGTTCAGGAGGCTAAGAAACGCTTCCAAAACCTGATTTCCTATGGCATTACACATATGGATGACCAGGTAAAAATTGATTTCTTTGCAGTGTCTTTGCCCGACCTGATGATATTCGACGATGACTTGACCAAGCGTAACCAGATTCATTGCCACTACCTGATTGGCCTGGGGAAACTTGGAGAAGGCCAAATTCAGGAAGCAAAAGCCCATTTAGATCAGGTGCTCGCTATGGATACAGCGCACCAGGGAGCAATTGTGCACAGGCAACTGCTGCAAAATTTTATTGATAAACAGTACAGCCTACGTTAACACAACACTGCCTTTTACAATGCTGGTCGTAGCTGAATCGCATATAAATATTTTTATAAGCCGCTTATTAACTCCTTTATCATGAGAAAAACACCCAAAAATTATAGACTGAACATCGTCTTCTGGATTTGTCAGCTTTGCATTTTATCTTTTGTTTCTGCGTATGCTCAAAACAATGAGAAAATAGACCTTTCGGGAGAGTGGGCTTTTGGCATAGATCCGCAGGATGAAGGTGTACAGGGAGAATGGTTTACAAAAAAACTAAAAGACAATATACGACTTCCCGGCTCCATGGCTTCTAATGACAAAGGGTATGATATTAGTTTAGAAACGCCCTGGACTGGCAGCATTTTCGATTCGGCTTATTTTAAAAACCCAGAATACGCAAAATACCGGCAACCAGGTAATATTAAAGTGCCCTTCTGGTTGCAACCTGTGAAGTATTACAAAGGCCCCGCCTGGTACCAGAAAACCGTCACCATTCCCAACACCTGGAAAGGAAAAGGCATTGAGCTCTTTATTGAACGTAGTCACTGGGAAACTACCCTTTGGGTGGACAATAAACCTATAGGTATGCAAAACAGCTTAGGCACACCGCACATATTTGACCTAACTGAATCATTAGCACCCGGAACCCACCAACTCACCATTCGCATTGATAACCGGGTAAAAGAGTTCAATGTAGGACAAAACTCACATAGCATATCCGATCATACGCAAAGTAACTGGAATGGCATGGTAGGGCAACTATTCCTGGCTACCCGTCCGGTTGTTTCGATTCAAGAGGTACAAGTATATCCGGATCTCCAGAACAAGCAAATTACCGCCAAAGTAACGATTCGGCGACCTGCCGGTAAACCGGGAAAAGCTAGTATTGAATTGCTAGCTACCTCCACTAATCCGCAAGCCGAAAAATTAACTCCACTGCGTAAAGAAGTAAATTTAACCGGAGATAGTACGGTACTTGAATTGGTTTATCCCATGGGAGCAGCACCCTTGCTTTGGGATGAATTTAAGCCCAACCTCTATTCATTACAAGTTAAACTCACAACTGGCAAAGGAATAGTACATGAGAAAGAAACATCTTTTGGGATGCGTGAGTTTGCAACAACAGGCACCCAGTTTACCATTAATGGTCGTCCTACCTTTTTGCGTGGCACTTTGGAATGCGCTATTTTTCCAAAAACTGGTTATCCGCCTACAGACGTAGCATCCTGGACACGCATATTTGAAGTGTGTAAATCCTATGGATTGAATCACATGCGTTTTCACTCCTGGTGTCCACCCAAAGCAGCTTTTGAAGCCGCCGACCAGGCAGGATTTTACCTACAACTGGAAAGTAGTTCCTGGGCAAACCAAGGGGCTACCATTGGCGATGGAAGTCCATTAGATCAGTACATTTACGCTGAAAGCGAACGCATGGTAAAGGCATATGGTAATCATCCTTCTTTTTGTATGCTGACCTACGGAAATGAGCCTGCCGGCAAAAACCACGTAAAATACCTAACCAATTTTGTAAAACAATGGCAGGAGAAAGACCCGCGTCTGCTGTATACAACAGCTGCCGGATGGCCGGTCACTTCTGAGAGTGACTATAACAGCACGCCAGATCCGCGGATTCAAGCGTGGGGAGCCGGACTAAAAAGCATTATTAACAGCCAGCCGCCGAGTAGCAATTACGACTGGTCTGATACCATAGCCAAGTGGCAGCACCCTACGGTAAGCCATGAAATTGGTCAGTGGTGCGTGTATCCCGATTTTAAAGAAATCGCCAAGTACAATGGGGTACTTAAAGCCAAGAATTTTGAAATATTCCAGGAAAAATTACGGGATCATGGTATGGCCAGCCTAGCAGATAGTTTTTTGCTGGCTTCGGGCAAGTTGCAGGCGCTGTGTTATAAGGCAGATATTGAAGCGGCTCTGCGCACGCCTGGCTTCGGCGGATTCCAGCTGTTGGATTTACATGATTTTCCAGGACAGGGCACAGCACTGGTAGGTGTACTCAATCCTTTCTGGGAAGACAAAGGTTATATCACTGGCAAGGAATACAGCCGCTTCTGTAATACAACAGTTCCATTGGCCCGACTTCCCAAAATGATATACCTGAATAATGAAGAACTACGTATACCTGTGGAAGTAGCTCATTTTGGGGAAAGCGAACTACAGGAAGTAATTCCATCTTGGACCCTATCTGATGCCACCGGAAAAACAGTATTGGGCGGACAGCTTGCCAAGACGAATATTGCGCTTGGAAATGCCATTAAGCTAGGAGAGATCAAGCAGTCCCTCACGTCAATCATTCAACCTGGTAAGCTGGTGCTGACAGTAGCCATTGGCAACTACCAAAATACCTGGGATCTTTTTGTCTATCCCTCCACCCTTCCCACCGGCAATGACAATATTCTAATTACCCAGCAATTGGATGAAAGAGCGCTTAAAGTACTCCGCAAGGGTGGCAATGTGTTGCTTACGCCAAAAAAAGGATCCATTAAGCCAGATAAAGGAGGAGATGTAAAAATCGGATTCTCCAGCATCTTCTGGAACACCGCCTGGACAAATGGCCAGGCACCAAATACTCTAGGTATTCTTTGCGACCCCAGTCACCCAGCCCTGCAAGCTTTTCCAACAGAATATCATAGTAACTGGCAATGGTGGGATGCCATGAGTCATTCGAGTGCCATCCGCCTGGATGCTGTAGCTCCCGATCTGAAGCCGATTGTCCGGGTGATTGACGATTGGGTAACGGCCCAGCCGCTCGGTCTGCTTTTTGAATGCATGGTAGGAAAAGGAAAACTCCTCGTGTCGGGTATCGACCTACTTGCTGACCAGGATAAACGACCGGAAGCCAGGCAATTGCTTTATAGCCTGCGCCACTACATGACAAGTAATGCATGCCAGCCGGCTATTCAGGTAGAGGTAGAAAAGATAAAGGGACTGATGAATTAAACATCTGAACATTAGACAAAGTATAAACGGAAAGCCTTGAATCTATAGATTCAAGGCTTTCCGTTTTAAATAATCTTATCCGAGAAATGAATATAGGTAAAGCATTCAGGCAAGTGGGTATCATATACGCCGTGTCTGTTCCAGGCCCATGCCGGATGAGGGTTTACTTCCTGTCCGCTGGGGGTGAGTTTCTGGAATCTGCCCAGAAAAAGCCGCCAGGTATCTCCATCTTTGGGGGGTAAAGACCGGCCATTGGCTAAAGATTTCATCCCCGCCCAGGGAAACGCCAGTTCTACTGTCCAGCCTTTGTCTATATCAGTGTTATCATTAATCGTACCTTGCACCCGTACGGCAGATTGCATACCAGGAAAATCCCAGTTAATAAAAGCCCACCTGGTTTTGCGGGGATGGCGGCCATGCCAGAAGGAATCGGCCATGCGGTCTTCATTTCCGCCAAAGGATAAGGCTTTCTGATCAATTAAGTCGAACTCCGGCACATCGAACTTCGAACCTTTTTTGTAGGCATCCCGCCAGATGAAAAACACTTCATAAACTGTTCCTAAAGCATTGATTTCAAACTCATAATATGCATCGTCACCATCTATAAACACTTCAATGTCATTCTCATTAAAGATCAAAGAATCCCGCTCGGTGAGGTGCGCCTGTACAAAAGGTTCTTCCACCCAAAAAGCTATATACAAGTTTTGATCATCCCACAGCACTGCAGACCTAGTATCAAAAAAGCCGGGTTCTCCTGTTACCATATCTACAAACCGGGGTGATTTCTGGGCTCTTTGCCAAACCGGTTTCTCCAGGTCGCCATTGATTTCTATAGATTTAGGGGTTCTGCAACTGGTATAATGAGCAATATGTTTTTCGGAACAGCCATATTTTTTATCCATGCATCAATATGTGTGATATTCTCAAAAAAACAAAACTAATGCGCTTATTAGACTGAAACAGCATTTTAATGAATGACAAATTTAGAGTTCTTTTTATAATCACAACCTGTACTTTTCTAATAGTTGGAGATTTATTCATGCTTTTTTAACTCATAATGAAGATGAGTTTTTCAGAAGCTAAAAGTCTTCCCAGGCTATAGGCTGATAAAACTATTATGTTTTTATTGTCAAGTTAAATCAGTATTCAAGTGTACAAAAAAAGAAATATTTTACTTTTGTCAAGCTATATCTGTTATTGAAATTTCATTTTTTATCAATCTAAAATCGTCATTTTTTTTCCGGACGAGTCCCCCTGGAATCTCTACGAAAAATTATTAAAAGAGAGGGTAGCACAAGATGGCTCACCGGCCTACCTTCCCCTAAAATAGTTAGCAACTTAAAGAAAACAGAAGAAATTAGAGACTGTATGAAAATTAAATTTCAATAACAAGTTAAGTTTCTATTCTTGCCTGAATTTCAAAGAAACCTATTTCTAATGAGGCTGTCCTCTGAGCATGATTAGTAATTGGATAATAAAAACATCCATCATTACCCCATTTATCTCTATTGTTTAACCTCACATAAGGAGGTAATATTGTATAATAATTATAATGATTATAATCATTATGTTACCTTTATAGACTCCCAGCCTTTAAATTAATAAGTTTTGGGTAAGGTGTGCAGCACAATTGTTAAGTAACTTCTAATTTTATATATAATGCTCGGTAAATATTTTTATACATCTTTATCGATCCTCTTAATAGCCGTTACAGCTTACCTTAGCTGTACCAGGCAACCTTCAGACTCCATAGATTTTAATGCTGACATCCGGCCAATTCTAAATACCAAATGTATTTCGTGCCATGGAGGTGTAAAGGAAAGCGCCGGCTTTAGTCTGTTTTCCAGGGAGGATGCCTTACGCAAAACAGATTCAGGAAAGCCAGCTATTATTCCCGGAGACCCTGACAACAGTGAATTCATGCGCCGCCTTACTTCCCAGGATACTGAAGAACGGATGCCCTATCACGCGCAACCTTTATCTACTGAGGAAATAGCCAAGCTTAAAGAATGGATAAAACAAGGGGCACATTGGTCCAAACACTGGGCATATATTGCACCGCAGAAGCCATCGGTACCTGCTGATACTTCGGGCAAGGCTATCAATCCAATAGACAATTTTATCTGGGCAAAGCTTCAACAACAGGGACTTACCCCAATGCCGGAAGCTTCAAAATCTGTTTTACTGCGCAGGCTAAGCCTTGATTTAACTGGGTTGCCTCCTACAGAAATAGAAGTGCAGGTTTTTACAAATGATACATCTTCCCAGGCTTACGAGAAACAAGTAGACCGTTTGCTGGCCTCTCCGCATTTTGGTGAACGGTGGGCTGCAATGTGGTTGGATATGGCCCGCTATTCTGACACGAAAGGCTATGAAAAAGACCAGTACAGAAATGTGTGGCGCTATCGTGATTATGTAATCAAATCTTTTAACGAAGACAAACCATTTAGTGAATTCACCATTGAACAACTGGCTGGTGATTTGTTGCCACAGCCAACCGAAGAACAACTTATTGCCACTACATACCATCGCAACACTGCTAATAATGATGAGGGTGGCACGGATGATGAAGAATTCCGTACGGCAGCGCTGCTGGACCGGGTAAGCAATACTTGGGAAGTATGGCAAGGCGTTACCATGAGTTGCGTACAATGCCACAGCCACCCTTATGATCCCATTAAACACGAGGAATTTTATCAGTCGATGGCATTTTTTGACAACACCCGGGATGAGGATGTTCCCAGTGAAGCTCCCACGCTAGTACATTTTGATCCGGCCGATGAGCTTAAAATAACTCAACTTAAAGATTGGGTAAAGCAGGCATTGCCCCCTACGCAGCAACAACAGGAACTAGACCGAATGGAAAGTCTGGTGCGGATTGGTGAACCGAAGATACATCCCCATACGTTTGACCAGCTTACAAATGCGGCTTTAATCGATGGGAAATATTTAGGTGGTGGCCATGATGGTTTTGCCCGTCTGAAAGGAATAGATTTAACTGGCAAAACAAACCTTATTCTAAATATATCGACTCGTAATGGTGGTACGCTCAAAATCCGGAAAGACCGATTAGATGGAGAAATACTGGCAGAATATAAAGTACCTCAATCAGTGAATGGGAAGCGGCAACCTGCACAACGGGAAATCATTTCAATTAAACAAACATCGGGTAAGCACGATTTATATTTTGTATTCCAGAACTCAAGCTTGAAAAACGCCCAGGATTATGTTTTCCAGATAGACTGGATTTTGTTTACTGACTTGCCTCAAACAATTGACAAAGCAGAGTACGCTAAAGCTAAAGAAACGCTGCTGCAGCTTTTGAATGCCAATGCCGAAAAAACGCCTGTTATGCAGGAGAACCCGGCAGAATTTAGGCGCCGTACCCATATGTTTGACCGGGGCAACTGGCTGACTAAAGGAAAAGAAGTACAGCCAGGAACACCGGAAATATTGCCATCATTTGACTCTTATCCTAAAAATCGTTTGGGCCTGGCGCAATGGCTGGTGAGCCCGGAAAACCCACTCACGGCACGTGTAACGGTAAACCGTTTTTGGGAGCAGCTTTTTGGATATGGCCTGGTAGAGAGTATGGAAGACTTCGGCTCGCAAGGGACCCAGCCTTCCCATCCCGAACTGCTAGATTGGCTGGCGATGAACTTTCAGCGCCAACAAGGCTGGCAAGTAAAAAAACTCCTTAAATTGATGGTTTTATCCCATACCTACCGCCAATCGTCTGTTACTTCTCCGGAGCTGATTGAGAAGGACCCGGCTAACCGACTGCTTGCCAGGGGGCCCCGTTTTCGTCTCACGGCGGAGCAAGTCCGGGATCAGGCATTATCTGTAGGCGGTTTGCTGAGCCAAAAGATGTATGGGAAGAGTGTCATGCCTATGCAACCCGAGGGAGTATGGAAGGTAGTATACAGCGATATGAAATGGGAAACCAGTCCTGGAGAAGATGCTTTCCGGCGGGCTATCTATACTTTCTGGCGTCGTTCAAGTCCGTATCCCTCCTTACTTACCTTCGATGCGGCTGGTCGCGAGATATGCGTTTCCAGACGTATCCGGACCAATACACCCTTGCAAGCCCTGGTTACCTTGAATGACACAGTATATTTGATGGCAGCCCGTGGTTTAGCTCAAAAAATGCAGATGGCTGAAGAAGTTCCTGAAAAACAGATTGCAGCAGGATACTATTCTGCTCTTTTCCGTCAGGTACCGGAAGCCAAACTAAAATTGCTGACTAAATTTTACCATGAGGCGGATACTTTTTACAAGCAAAATCCTCATCAGGTAGTTTCATTTTTGGGCAAAGAAACTTACTCAACCAATAGAAACCCACCCCAGCTGGCCGCTTTAACATTGGTAGCTAATGCGATTTTAAACCTGGATGAGTTTGTAATGAAAGAATGAGTTTCTGTAGAAATTTTCTACCAAATAGTAGGTAGTTGAACATCTGAAAGATTTATACCCCAAAGGCATTTGTTGACTAATTCCATTTTGTGGTCTCAAATACTTTCTGGCAATAAGGAATAATTAAAACAAAATTAATAGTTGCACCATGAATATTTTTGAAGAAGCACAGGTACGCAAGGCCGAATATCAGACACGCAGGCATTTTCTCTGGAAATGTATGACTGGATTAGGAGCAGCAGCTTTAACATCTTTGATTGGTTGTAACTGGCTAAAATCCGGTAATGATTCATCATCACCGACAGGTGGGCTGGTTCGTGACCTAAGCAAACCTTTTATGCCTTTAGAGCCGCATTTTCCAGCAAAAGCCAAGTCAGTTATTTTCCTGCATATGGCCGGTGCACCTTCCCAATTGGAACTGTTCGATTACAAACCTGTGCTACAAAAACTCAATGGCCTGGATTGCCCACCTTCGCTGTTGGAAGGTAAAAAGTTTGCCTTTATTAAAGGCGTACCCAAAATGCTTGGACCTCAGGCAAAATTTCAACAATTCGGACAATCTGGTGCCTGGGTGTCGCAACACTTACCTGAATTTAGTAAAATGGTTGACGAGGTTTCATTTCTCAAAGCTATGTATACCGACCAGTTTAATCACGCACCTGCCCAACTACTGATGCAAACTGGTAATGCCCGCCTTGGCAAGCCTAGTATAGGGGCTTGGGCCACCTATGGTCTGGGCTCAGAAAATGAAAATCTGCCAGGTTTTATCGTGTTGCTTTCCGGAGGCAAGGCTCCGGATGCCGGTAAAGCCGGTTATGGCAGCGGGTTTTTACCCACGGTTTATCAAGGAGTGGAATGTCGGCAGCATGGTGAACCAGTTTTATATGTGGGTGATCCTGCCGGAATGAGCCGTGATTTGCGTAAGAAATCAATAGAAACCATTAATGCAGTAAATCAATTGCATTACCAGGAAATGAAAGATCCCGAAACCATCTCCAGAATTTCGCAGTACGAAATGGCTTTTAACATGCAGGTTTCTGTACCAGAAGTAATGGATATTAATAAAGAGCCTGCGTACATTCATGATTTGTATGGCACTCAGCCAGGTAAAGCTTCTTTTGCCAATAATTGTCTGCTAGCCCGGCGGCTTGTGGAAAAAGGCGTGCGGTTTGTGCAACTATTTGACTGGGGCTGGGACTCCCACGGTAATGATCCCAATAATGCGCTGGATAAAGGATTCGGTAACTTGTGCCACACTATTGATAAGCCAGTAGCAGCTCTTCTACAGGACCTGAAAATGCGAGGATTATTGGACGAGACCTTAGTGGTATGGGGGGCAGAGTTTGGCCGTACACCCATGCAGGAGAATCGGGAGGGGAAAGAGATGGCCTTTAAAGGCCGGGACCATCATACGGATGCTTTTACAGTTTGGATGGCTGGTGGAGGTATCAAAGGTGGTTACACCCATGGCGAAACTGATGAGATTGGCTATTATGGCATTAGTGGGCGTACCAGCGTTTTTGATTTACAAGCCACCATCTTAAACCAATTAGGCATGGATCATGAGAGATTAACGTATGCTTTCCAAGGCCGCAACTTCCGCTTAACAGATGTACATGGTAAGGTTATTAAAGAAGTTATTGCCTAAGTAGACAAAAGTAGGAAAGTCATTAATTAGGTTTTCATCCGAACTGTAGTATAATTACTCAGTTGCCTCTGTAAAAATGATGCTTGTGTCATCAATTAGGATCTTTTAATTAATTTGCGTTTTTTATGTTTGATACTTCCGCCCCACCTGAAGTTGTGCTGTTTCTGGGACGTTTCCACCCCCTTCTTGTACACTTGCCTATAGGCTTTCTGCTTATCGCTTTTCTGCTTGAGCTGTTTTCCCGGCTGCCTCGCTTTGATGGCTACCGGCATGCTGGTGCATTTGTATTGTTTTTAGGAGCGTTGAGCTCTATACTAGCAGCCGGATTCGGGTATTTTCTATCCTTAGGCGGTGGTTACGATGAAGATCTCTTAGCTACACACCAGTGGATGGGAATAGGCATGACCGGCGCATCTGTTGTGGCTTTATTTTTAAAAACACGTCTATCTAAGCATACCACCCGTTTACAAGAACGGGTTTATGGACTGATGCTTACTCTCTCAGTGGTTTTGATGATGGGGGCAGGCCATTATGGCGGTTCTCTTACCCATGGAGCAGATTATCTAACCGCCTACTTTCCCACCTCTATGGAATCCTTTACGAGCGGATCGGCAAATAAAAAGAAGCAACCAAAGGTAATTACTAATCTGCCGGAAGCGGTGGTGTATACGGATATTATCCAGCCAATATTAGATAACCGCTGTATTAGTTGCCATAATCCGGCTAAAAAGAAAGGAGATTTACGGTTAAATGACTTTACTGGATTGATGGCCGGTGGCAAAGGTGGTTCTGTGGTAGAGGCCGGTCAGGTGGCCCAAAGTAAGCTTTACAAACGTTTGTTGCTGCCGCCGGAAGATAAACATGCTATGCCACCCAAAGGCAAAGATCCGCTCACCGATTCTGAGATGCAATTGATTGCCTGGTGGATAAATCAAGGAGGTGCAGCGGCAGATAAGAAGGTGAAAGAACTCACGCAGACCTCCACCATTAAAGCGGCATTGGCGAACCGAACAGCAGAAAGTAAATGGATTAATCCAGTGTTTGCTAAAAAGATAAATCCTGCTTCGAAAGAAGCCCTACAAGCGGCCGACCTCGCTGGCTTTTTAGTCTTACCATTGGCCAAAGATCAGCCTTTCCTGCAGGCGCAAAAAAAGGTGAATGCCCCAGCAATGAAGGATCTATCTGCATTAGCACCTTTGGCTGAACAATTAGTAAGCCTAGATCTGAATGGCACTTCCGTTTCTGATAGCATACTGGCAAGTATAAGCAGATTTGAAAATCTGACACGCCTGCATCTGGAGAACACCCAAATCACGGATGAAGGCATTAATCGCCTGCTGGATTTGTCTTTTCTTGAATACCTCAATCTATACGGCAATCCCGTTACGGATAAAGGGATTCTACTGCTAGCAAAGTTCCCACACTTACGCAAAGTATATCTATGGCAGACAGAAGTAACCCCTGATGGTGTAGCCGCCTTGCAACAAAAGCAGCAAAAGCTTCAAATTATCACAGGAATCCCTTTACAAACAAGTACTTCTTCCCAACAACTATCCGTAGCATCAACAAAATAAGAAATCATTTTTCTGGCTAAAACCAATGAGCATCAACCGAAGAAAATTCATTCAAACCTCTACAACTGCTTTAATGCTATCATCCCTGGATGTATTTGCAGCCAAACATCCATCTGCTTATCAGATGAACGCCGCCTTTGAACTAAAAATACTAGCCACCAATTGGGGTTTTCCTGGCTCTTTGGATAGCTACTGTGCAAAAGTAAAAGCGGAAGGATATAATGGTATAGAGATATGGTGGCCCATGAAAAAAACGGAGCAGGAGGAGTTATTCTCCCTTCTGAAAAAATACAACCTGGAGGCAGGTTTCCTTTGTGGTGCTAATCAAAGCAACTGGCGGGAAAATCTTGATTATTTTAAAGCAATGATTGATGCAGCCACAGGAAATACAGGTATCAAGCCTTTGTATATTAATTGTCACTCAGGAAAGGACTACTTCAGTATAGATGAGAATAAAGCTTTTATTGACTATACTGTAGCCCTATCCAAAAAAACCGGCATCCGGATTTGTCATGAAACCCACCGGTCGCGCATGTTATTTGCTGCTCCCATTGCTAAACAATACATCGAGAAAAACCCGGAACTGAGAATTACGCTGGATGCATCCCATTGGTGTAATGTAAGTGAGAGTTTATTGAAGGATCAACAGACCACCATGGATTTGGTACTGTCGAGAGTAGATCATATACATGCCCGTATTGGTCATGCACAAGGTCCTCAGGTTAATGACCCACAGGCTCCGGAATGGGTAGAGGCAGTGGAAACCCATTTTGCCTGGTGGGACAAAGTTGTGCAGCTAAAAAAAACAAAAGGAGAAACGTTAACGATTTTAACAGAGTTCGGGCCTCCCAATTATATGCCTACTATGCCCTATACACAGCAACCTATAGTTGACCAATGGGCCATAAATGTGCATATGCTACACTTGTTGCGCAAAAGGTATACTTAAATTATTGGAAAACTAGGATCGTATGCTGAAATTTTATATACGCTCTTTATATAAAGTCGATTGATTTATAGGTAGGAAAGGGAATCGCCCCATCTGTTTTGCTTGTTTAAAATTAACTAACAAATTGATGTATGTAGAAACAATATGGCTGTTCCCAAGAACATATTGCATATTATACTAGCTGCAGAATCCCATTCAATTCCTTCAACAGGTTTGATTACTAACAAAGCCTTTAAGTACGATGTTTTATATCCCCATTGGCTATCTACTCTTACATTGCTTAGTGAATGTAGTTAGTAGTAAAAAATGCCCACTTACTAAAGTTACTAGCGAAAAGCACAAAAACACCCCTTTTCGATTTTAAAAAAATTCTCAAAAATATATCTGCATTTTGGGTACTGCAAATTTTGAATACCAAAAACCGCCAAATTTCGCAAATTTAGCGGTTTTTTCGGAGCCCCCAGTCGGAATCGAACCAACGACCTACTGATTATAAGTATAGCGCCTGTCTGCTGTCAGTCAAGCAGTTAGATGCCATAGGTCTGAAATAGGTCTGAATAAATAATTTTAAAAACACCCTTTTTACCTCGTTTCGCTAGGAAAAATTGAATGGCTTAGACAAGTTAAAGAAGCGTTTTGCACGAGCAATCCCTGTTGAAAGTTAGCTACCTCTGCTCTACTAGTTTTTGCTTTACTTGTCCACTTTTATCTGACAACATACAACACATTAACATTTAAAATTAATAAGGTAGTTGGGCATGTAATCCCGTCAACATAACTCCAGTTGCTTGCCTAACAATAAACTAACTTAAAAGAATACATCTTCGTAAAATCCTTATAAGGCATTTGTTATTACAAGTTAGAACAACTCAACAAATTATATATAACCTTTAAATCTATTAAATGGAAAACCATCAAGTAATGAATCAGAAGCATAGTAAGCCTTACACAAAATTTGTTTTGATGTTAGTTGCCTCCTTTATTGCTATGTACATCACTATGTATTTTAACACCTACGCATTGGACCATGTATATTTCAGCCTGACCCGGTTTTATATGGCCTGTTTAGGGATTGCCGCAATGGCAGTGATCATGCTTTCTTTTATGCAACCTATGTACAAAAACAGGAAGAAAAACATAGCCGTCCTAGTAACCAGTTTGCTAGTGTTTGTTACTGCTTTGACATTGGCGAGAACGCAAACTCCCATAAGTGATGTGCTATATATGAAAGCAATGATTCCGCACCATTCAATTGCTATTCTCACAAGTAAAAGAGCGAATATAAAAGATCCTCAGGTAAGGAAGTTAGCTGATGAAATCATAAAAGCGCAAGAAGAAGAAATTGTAAAAATGAAAGCCTATATTAAAAAATTGGAGTCAGCAAAGTAATCTTTTTTAGCAAATAGTTTATCAATAGGCAAATGGAAGTAATAAAAGTGAATTTACAATATTTGTAGCTTTATCTCTCTTTGATCAACTTGAATAAATTAGCATCTACCCCTATTAACACAACTAAGTGTAAGTCCCAAAAATATTTCAGTGATTACAGAAATAGGAATCAAATTTAATTACCATAATTCTGTTACCCCATGGCAAAGTGCCTCTCTCATTGTTATAGACAGTCGTTTTTGTAAAGCAACTATTTTCTTTATCTTTGCGTTGCTTTAATTGACCAAAGACCATAGTATCTTGTATTATCTTAGAACGTATATAGCCAGCTTACTTTTGATTATTTATCTGTTTGCGCAGGCTATACAGGCTATGGCCATTCCCTCCTCTGTTGCTACAGGTAATATTAAAATACGTAAGGAGTGTAAGTTCAAGAAAGCAAAGAAACAGAAGCTAACTAGTCATTCGTGGGTTGTATACCAAAACCAATCCGATGAAGCGTCTGTACCTGCAGAAGCACTTGTTATCCAATGTGGTGCAGATATAACTAATCTACCTTATAGCTACGCTTATTCTTTAGAAAGTACCTTTTCTCAGCAAATAGTTTATTTGCCTGGTGTTACCACACACTATACTTCTCCGAATCTACTCACAGACGTTGGCCCTCCCAAGATGGCTTAAGACTGGCTGGTAGAAAATACTACACTTTTCTTTTTTAAGATTACATAAATTACTTCTTTCTTAAAAGAGGGTAACTGTACTGTATTCCTTGCAAGTCTTATTTTATTGTGCCTCTGTCTTGGGGTACAACTATTCAAAATCTATTGTAATCTTCTTTTTGGTTTTATAAAAGCTACAATGATTTCTAATCATTAATAGGCTTAATATATCCTATAAAGAAGATCTGCTACCATTTCATTCAATAAATTTTACAATCATGACTCAATCAACAAGAAATAAAAAGGATATTATTCAATGGGTAGTTACTATTGGTATTATCGTAATCTTATTTACTACCGGATTACATACAGAAGTAATTGGTGGTTTGCAACGCCTAGTCTTAGCAACAGGTATTAGCAAACCTGACATACCCGAATCTGCTCCTATTCAGCAAGTGTCTTCTACGAACACCGTAGAAACCAGCAACTACGCGTATAATATGCCTCTACAGGATTTAAATGGTAAGCAAATCAACTTACAAGAACTGAAAGGCAAAGTAGTATTTATGAATTTGTGGGCCAGCTGGTGTCCGCCTTGTATCGCTGAAATGCCTAGTATCCATAACTTATATAAGAAAATGGATACTACGAAAGTAGCTTTTGTAATGCTTTCCTTAGATGAAGATCCGCAAAAGGCTAAAAAATTTATTGATAGAAAAGGGTATTCTTTTCCTGTATACCTGCCTGCCGGAAGTATGCCTGCTGACTTTCACTCAAATGCTATTCCTACTACTTTTATTCTGGGTAAAGATGGAAAAATACTGGCAAGACACGAAGGAATGGCAGACTATGATAATGAAGAGTTTAGTAACTATCTACTCTCACTTACCAAGTAAAAGTAGATGACTCATATATGTACGTTCAACCTTTAGTTAAAATGAAGCTTACGGGCAATTATATGAGCAACATATCAAACAAAAGATAACTATGAATTTGAATAAAAATATAAGTATCAATTTATGGGTTGCCATCCTTGTATTGGTCAGTATGACTTTACTAGCACTGGTACCTAAAAACAATTCTGTACCTACAAGTGAGAAGCAACAAAGACATAGAATCGTCTTCCAGTTATCTTCAGCCGATACGCTTACTCAAAGAGGGCTGTTAAAGAATTTGCAGAACTTATTAACCGAGTGGCCGGATGCGCAGATTGAAGTTGTAAATCACAGCCAGGGCCTTGACTTTGTATTAGCCAAAGAGAGCTTATTCTCCAAAGAAATCAGCGGGTTTATCAAAAAAGGAGTTGTATTTGCAGCCTGTGAGAATACACTCAAATCACGTAAACTCGACAAGTTTGCGCTACTTCCAGGGATCACAACTGTTCCATCAGGAGTGGCTGAGATTGTTAAAAAGCAAGAAGAAGGCTGGAGTTATCTGAAAGCTGGAAACTAATACAGGTATTTAAACTCACAAAGATGGAAGACACAGATAATGATAACAGGAATAAACTTGTCATTTTACAGTTAAATGATGTGCATGCTTATTTAGAGCTGCATCAGGAATGGTTCTGGGAGAATGGCCGTACTGTTTACCGGCCTGCTGGCGGCTATGCCCGAATAGCTTCACTTATTAATCAAAAACGGAAACAATATCCTAACCAGGTTTTAGCCTTTGATGGCGGAGATACCTTTCATGGTACCTATCCAGCTGTGCAATCACAGGGGGAAGTCATGATAGAGGTATTGAATCAGGTAGGATTTGATGCCATGACTGCCCATTGGGATTTTGCCTATGGACCGAAGAGACTTCAACAGTTAGTGAGCAGGCTCAACTTCCCTATGCTTGCCATTAATGTATTTGATAAAAAGTCGGATACGCTTTTTTTGCCTCCCTACCTGGTAAAAGAAGTAAACGGCATACGGGTAGGAATCATTGGTATTGCTTACAATATTGTTGATAAAACAATGCCTGCTTCATTTAGTGAAGGGATATATTTTACACTCGGACGGGAAGAACTACCTCCTATCATTGAGACTTTGCGTGAAGAAGAAAAAGTAGAGTTGATTATCTTGCTATCCCATTTGGGTCTACCTCAAACTATGAAGCTGCTATCAGAGGTTGAAGGGGTAGATATCTGCCTGAATGCCCATACCCATGACCGGATTACGAAGCCTATCATACAAGGTAACACCATTGTGATTGAATCGGGCTGCCATGGTGCTTTTATAGGCGAATTAGCACTGGAGATTAAAGCAGGGAAGATCATTCACTATACGCATCAGTTAATAGAGGTATCCCAGACAATAATGCCTGACCAGGATATGCAAGTGTTAATTGACCAAAGCATGGCTCCTTATAAAGACCATTTATCAAAGGTAGTAGGAACAACCGCCACACCATTAGATAGAAGTACTTGCCTTGAATCCACGATGGATAATTTTTTATTGAAAGCTATTCTGGAAAGCTCAGGGGCAGAGATTGCTTTTTCAAATGGATGGCGGTATGGTGCTCCGATTCGGGCAGGTATTATTACAAGAAATGATTTGTATGATATTACCCCAATGAACCCTGTGATCTCACTGGTAGAGTTATCAGGTGAAGAAATGTTAGCTATGCTGGAAAATAATTTAGAAAACACCTTTTCTGCCGATGCTTATAAACAAGCCGGTGGTTTTGTAAAGCGGGCAATGGGAATAAAAGTATTTTTCAAGATGGAAAACCCCAAAGGTTGCCGCATTCAGGCTTTGTTTATCAATGATAGAGCTATAGAACCGGATAGGTATTATAAAGTGGCCTTTATCACCGTACAGGGAGTGCCCAAAGAATTAGGCCGTAACCGGAGGGATACTACCATTGGGGCAGTAGAAGCCATGGAGCAATTTCTGTCTAAACATGCGCCAGTGCAAATAACGCTTGAAACCACCTTTATAAGCGTGTAGATTTAATAAAATAGATGAACACAAAATACATGGCTTATGAATAAATTTCATGTAACAAAACCGAAAACAGCCAAAGATGAGATGGTTTTAGTAAGCGCTTTTCGGTCAATGTTTTTAGCAGTTTTAATGCTGTGTTTACTTCTTTCCTGCCCACTTAAGCAAGAACTTAAAAGGGCATTCTCAAAGAGTGCACCAGTAGAAAACGGCACGGCTTCTCAAAAGAAGGCTAAAAGTCTAGTATACGATTTTGATCAGAAAGCTACAACCGTAGCTTGTAGTATGGCTGTCTATTCTATACTAGCAGATACAGAGTTAAATCCGCTCTTAAAGAATTTTGCTGTAAAAAATCCATTTTTCCTTCTGGCTGCAAGCCTTGCAAGCGTATACCTCTTACTAATAACTGAGAGAGGTAGAAAAGTTATTCCCCCTGCCTTTTCAGGTAATTTCCTAGCAGGTAATACTGCTCTGTTTCTGCGCCTGCGCAAACTTCTAATTTGATTCCTTTCCTCAATTTATCTCTTCCCTTGCAATAGCTTGGAAAAGAGATCTCTTTTTCGCTTCTCTTTTATCTACAGAGAAGTCAGTAAATCTTTTTCTCACATTTCAATTTTTACTCATATTCTATGATAAGGCTAAAACTTTATCTGGTAGGAATCCTTCTGCTATTTGTTAAGTTGCACGCTTATTCCCAAGCGCCTTCTGAGCTATCCCTTTCGAGGGCATGGGAACTAACCTTAGCTAACTATCCCCTTTTTGCAGAAGATCAGGCACAAATCAAGGCTGCCAGTTACCAGAAACAACTCATTCAACATCAGTTTTTACCTCAACTGCAGTTGCAACTGCAGAATACCTATGGCAGCTATGCTGGCAGTATTGGCTCTTTTTTTCCGCTGCCAGGTATATTCAATGTCAGCGCAAGTCCGGCAGAGCTAACCGGTAGTCCTCATGCGATGACTAACCTGTATGGCTCCCTTTTAATGGATTGGGAAATCTATGCGTTTGGCAGGCGAGGAAAGCAGTTAGAAGCAGCCAGCATACAAGAGCAAGCTTACAAAAGCCGGTATCATGCGTCTCAGATTAAGGTGAGATCAGAAATCAGCTCACGCTACCTGGATATACTCTATAATCAGGTCAATGTAGAATGGGCACATAGAAATGCTGACCGCATGCAGGAAATTCTTGCTTTAGCGAAAAGCTTAGCAGAAGCTGGGTTGAAACCCGGTGCAGATACTTTATTTGCTTTATCTGCTTACCAGCAGGCTGTAGGGGAAGGA
This sequence comes from Rhodocytophaga aerolata, assembly GCF_030503435.1. Classification (GTDB taxonomy): domain Bacteria; phylum Bacteroidota; class Bacteroidia; order Cytophagales; family 172606-1; genus Rhodocytophaga; species Rhodocytophaga aerolata. The sequence goes on along the minus strand of NZ_JAUKPO010000017.1, from coordinate 107,279 downwards.
GAAAACTGGCAAGGAAAAGCCTTCGAAAGCAGAACAGCATTAAGCGAGTTCATGGCCTTTCCCACGGATACTCTTAGCTTCTCTACTACCTCTTACCTGACTCCTACAGAAGCAAACTTATTTACAGCGCCTGATTCAGTGAGCAACCATCCCTATTTAATTACCCTGCAACACGAGGTAAGCAGAGCCCATGTGCAAAGGCAACTTACCAGACGGAATCTGTTTCCTTCCTTATCTCTTTTAGGAGGTATCTCCACCAGGGGAAGCGGCTATTCGGCAGGTGGCATTGGGGAGCAGTGGTCAGCCGGATTTGGTAACCGGGCAGATAATTATCTTGTGGGTATTGGGCTCACCTGGAATCTGACAAGTGTGTATAACAACAGGCTGGAAAATAAACTAGCGGAGCAAAATACACATATTTCTCAGTCACGCTATAAAACGCAGGCATTAAAGCTCCATACCACCTTGCGTGCGATTGAAAAAAGGCTTTCAGAACAGCAAAAACAACTGATTAGCACAAAATCTGCGGTTCACAGCGCCAGGCAAGCTTACGCGCTGTATATGACCCGCTATGAAAGCGGCTTAATTTCTATGACGGAGCTATTGCAATTACAACTGCTGTTACAGCAAGCCGAGAGATCAGAGATTGAAGCCTTCCATCAGTTCTGGAACCAAGTTATTCTTAAGGCAGAATTTACAGGCGATTTTTCTTACCTGTCCACTCACTTTTAAACTAGTTTCACAACATGAATATCATACGATTTGCGCTGCGCAGACCTATTACCATCATGGTGATGGTTCTTGCCATTGGCTACTTCTCTGTGACAGCCATCCGGAAAGTCAACGTGGATATATTTCCAAACATGGAACTGCCCACCATATACATTGCCATGCCTTACGGCGGATTAACGCCTGCTTACATGGATGGCTTTATGGCCAATGAGTTTCAGAAAGTGCTCATTTTTGTAAGTGGGGTGAAGGATATTGATTTTAAGAGTGTGCAGGGATTTACCCTCATGAAACTCTCCTTTTATCCCGGTACCGATATGGCCCAGGCATCTGGCGAAGTGGCTACCCAGGTATCAAGAGCGCTGGGCTTTTTACCACCAGGCGCTGTACCTCCACAAGTAGTGCGCTTTGATGGCAGCTCACAGCCCATTGGCCAGCTGGTGTTTGAGAGTCCGCAGCGGTCTATCACCGAATTACAAACCCTTGCTTTAACCCGTATCCGGCCCATGTTTGTCAATATTCCGGGGGTAACTGCCCCAGCTCCTTTTGGTGGAAACGTGCGTACGATGGTTGTTAAAGTGAATCCGGAACTAATGCAATCCTATGGGCTTTCAGCCGAAGAAATTACCATGGCCATTGCTCAAAACAACTTGCCTTCCCCGGCGGGAAATATCCGCATAGAGGATCAGAATCTGATGAGCCCTGTAAATTCCATTGCCCGCAGCCCGGAAGAATTTCTCGACATACCCGTCCGTGTGGGCAGTGGCCCCACCGTGTTTGTAAAGGATATTGCCAGCGTAGAAGATGCGGCAGATATCACCACAGGTTATGCGGTGATCAATGGCAAACGCTCCGTTTATTTACCAGTAATTAAAAAAGCGGATGCCTCCACCTTAGAAGTAGTAGACAATCTGAAAAGCTCCATTCCCATGCTGAAAGCAGCTTTGCCAGAAGATGTGGATGTGAAATATGTGTTTGACCAGTCCGGGTATATCGAGCGGGCCCTAAGTAATCTGATCCACGAAGGAATCCTGGGAGCCGTGCTGACCGGCTTAATGGTGCTACTGTTCTTAGGAGATAAACGGGGAGCCTTGATTGTCGTACTGACCATTCCAATAGCCATTTTATCAGCCGTTATCATGCTCTACCTGTTTGGGCAGACTATTAATATTATGACCTTAAGTGGCCTTGCACTCGCCATAGGCATACTGGTGGATGAAGCAACGGTGACGATAGAGAATATCCATCAGCACTTTGAACTGCAAAAGCCGAAACAAAGAGCCATTCTGGATGCTTTACTAGAAATCTCTATTCCGAAACTGCTGATTCTGTTTTGCATTCTGGCTGTTCTGGTGCCATCTTTTATGATGAGTGGCATTCCCAAAGATATGTTTTTGCCTTTGTCACTCGCTGTGGCTTTTGCCATGATTGCCTCATTCATCGCTTCCCAAACATTTGTTCCGATTCTAGCTAACTGGCTGATGAAAAATGATGCTTTTGCTCACCATTCCAAGGATGCTAAAAAGAAGCCGAACTGGTTTGGTAAATTTAAAAGCCACTATCTGACCCTGACAAGAAAAGCCCAGAGGCTTGTGCCAAAAGTAATAGCCGTCTATGCCCTGATCGTAATGGTTATGATTGGTGTAGGAGGTTATCTGATTGGAACAGATATATTACCTGCTAGCGATAGCGGCGATATTGCTGTAAGAATTACGGCTCCTGCAGGATCACGCCTGGAAAAAACAGAAAAGTACGTAAAACAGGTAACAGCTATTTTTCAGCAGCAATTTCCCAAAGATGCCTTGAAAATCACTTCTTCTTATGTGGGATTACAACCCTCTGCTACAGCCATTAATCCCATATTCATGTTTACAAGCGGCTCACATGAAGCCGTTCTGCAACTTTCCATTGATGCAAATCTGGTGGATGGTTCTATGGAAGATTTGAAAGAACGGGTGAGAAAGGAGGTAAAAGAGCAATTACCTGAACTTGCCTTAACTTTTGAGCCCATGGAGCTGGTGCAGAAGATTATGAGCCAGGGAGCTACTACCCCTATCCAGATTAGCGTGGCTGCCGGGCAACTTAAGCAAGCAGGCGCATATGCAGGCAAAATTGCCAAAGAACTAAAGGGAATTGAGTTTCTACGGGATGTTCGCATTGCAGAGCCACTTGAATATCCAAGTCTTGAAATAGAAGTAGACCGGCAGCGGGCAGGACAACTAGGCATTACCATGCAAGATGTGACCAAAGCTCTCACACTGGCTACTTCTTCTACCCGTTTCACAAGTAAAAATCTATGGCTTGATCCAAAATCAGGGCTTGTTTTTCAAACCCAGGTTCAAATACCTGAAGCCGAAATGCAGTCCGTAGAAAAGCTCCGCACGCTTCCTTTGAAGGCTGGTCAGCCAAGGCCTGTTTTAGAAGATGTGGCAAGCTTAAAACTTACTAAGCTACCAGCGCAGGTAAACCGGAAAGGCCCAAACCGCTACGTCACTATTCTGGCCAATACCTATCAGAAAGATCTGGGATCAGCTTCGAAAGCAGTAGATCTAGCGATCAAAAATGCCGGAGAGCCACCCCGAGGTGTGCTAGTCAAAAGGGAAGGCACCTTGGAGCTACTCTCAGAAACACTGAGTGGTTTACAAACCGGATTGCTGGTAGCCGTTGTCGTTATTTTCCTGATGCTGGCAGCCTATTATCAGTCTTTTTCAGTATCTGCCCTGATTTTATCGGTTGTACCGGCAGTTATTGGAGGCAGTTTGATGTTTTTATTACTCTTTGATAGCACGCTTAATCTGCAATCCTATATGGGCATCATTATGTCTGTAGGCGTATCTGTATCTAATGCCGTACTGATGGTAAACCAGGCGGAATTTAACCGGCTTGAGAAAGGAATGTCGGCTAACTTAGCTTCGCTGCTTGCTGCTTCTTCGCGTCTACGCCCGATTATCATGACTACCCTTGCCATGATTGCAGGCATGATTCCCATGGCTTCCGGCATGGGGGACGGGGGTGAACAAGTGGCTCCTTTAGGCCAGGCAGTTATCGGAGGATTGCTTTTTTCCACCATCACCGCTTTACTGGTCTTGCCTCACCTATTTACCCTTATCCGCAAGAAAGCATCTAGAAAAAGTAACTCCTTAGATCCGGATGACCCGGAAAGTGAGTTTGCATCACTTCAAGTAGCCTGAAATAATCTATTCATTTATACTCTTATCAATTCTATGAACATCACTAAGCATTTTTCAATATATTCGTTCATCCTTTTTTTCTTTGGAATCTTCCTTTTTGAAGGTTGTTCTCAGAAAAAAGATGAGCCTGTAAAAACGTCAAAACAAGCATCGGCTACTGCGCCAGATGTACTCGTGAAAGAAGCTCAAGCGGACAACCCGGAATATACCTTGACACTGCCCGGAGAATTACTACCCTATGAGCAGGTAGCCATTTTTCCAAAGGTAAAAGGCTTTGTAAAAGCCCTATATGTAGACCGTGGAAGTCAGGTAAAAAAAGGACAGCTGCTTGCCCTGTTAGAAGCTCCGGAAATTACCCAGCAATATTTATCGGCTCAAGCAGCTGGCAGAAAATTGCATGAAAACTATTTATACAGCAAGCAAAGCTTTGAACGCTTGCAAAAGGCTTCAGCAAAAAGTGGTGCTGTGGCCGCTATTGAATTAGACAAAGCCCGCACGCAACTAGCAAGTGATAGTGCTGCGTATGTAGAAGGCAAAGCGAACACACAAGCTGTCGCAGAACTGAAGGAATACCTGAGCATCCGGGCACCTTTTACTGGAACTATCATCGAACGCAATGTATCAGCGGGTGCTTTAGTAGGGGAAAATACAGGCAAAGGCATGGCTTTGTTTACCATTGCACAAGGGGATCGTTTGCGCTTAACTGTGGCTGTTCCAGAAAAACATGCCCAGTCCATACAACCCCATATGCAGGCAAGATTTACTGTCAGCAGCAGGCCTGGAAAAGTATTTACTTCCTTAATATCTAGAAATGGGGTTGTGCTAAACTCCGAGCAGCGTTCAGTTACGGTAGAATTTGATGTAGATAATCAAACGAAAGCCTTAAATGGGGGAGAATATGCACAGGTACAATTAATGCTGCGTCGCAGGGATTCTACCCTTTGGGTTCCTGTAAAAAGTGTGGTGCATAGTCAGTCTGGCGTATTTCTGTTGAAAGTACAGGATGGGCGGGTTAAACGGGTGCCGGTCAGTGAAGGTATCCGCAGGGATTCTTTGCAAGAAGTCTTCGGAGATATTGCCCCAGGTGAGTTAATAGTAGTAAAAGGTAGCGAAGAACTAGCGGATGATACGCAGGTAAAAACTCTTACCTCAAATCAACAAAATCAAAAGGTAGCCTATCAAGATAAAGAGTAAATTCTAGAGTGTAGTTTCATTCGATTGGTTGAATAGCTATTTTTATTCAACCAATCCTACTTCCAAAGCGTTTATAAATTATGGATAGAGCCTATTTGCAAAATTTATACGAGGCACATGTCAAGTGCCCGGATTGCCCTCCCCCTGCCGTAGTAGCGGCTTTTTTTGATGAACTTTTAGGAACCATGTTTCCTGATTTTTCCAAGAAATATTTTGCTTCCGTAGATGAACTGGATCTCCATATAAATAAGTTAAAATTACAACTATCGCATATTCTATTTAAAAACCCAAGCAGGGAACAAGTGGATTGGGAAGGGCAAGTAGAAGTTTTCTTTGAGGCGCTTCCCGGAATACAAGCAAAATTAGATGGGGATGTAGAGGCGATGTATCAAGGAGATCCGGCAGCAAAAAGTCCCAATGAAGTTCGCCGCACCTATCCTGGGTTCTATGCTATTGCTGCCTACAGGATAGCCCATCAATTGCATATAATGAGTGTGCAGGTGATTCCAAGAATTATTACCGAACATGCTCATAGTAAAACAGGAATTGATATACACCCCGGCGCTCAAATTGGGGAGTCCTTTTGTATTGATCATGGCACCGGCATAGTCATCGGAGAAACTGCTATTATCGGCAATCATGTGAAGATTTACCAAGGTGTAACGCTAGGCGCTTTAAGTGTAAATAAGGAAGATGCTGCAAAAAAACGACATCCCACTATTGAGGATCATGTAACGATCTATGCAGGCGCTACCATCTTAGGAGGAAACACCGTAATTGGGCATGATAGCATTATTGGCGGAAATGTATGGATTACCAGAAGCATACCCCCTTCCACGAAAGTTTATTATAAGGCTAAAATGCATAATGAAGAAACAGGCGATACGGATTTGATTGTATTTAAGACTAGTATTTAATAGAAGTTGTTGAATAAAAGGAAGCATTTACTTAAATAGCTTCCTTTTTAAAATCAATATTTACACTGGCTTTTCTTGCTAACAGGCTCACACAAGTCTCGATTCATTAAACAGAAACCATTCTCTATATTTCTAAGGTAAACAATCCATATGAACAATATACAAACTGAGATTGATGCATGGTTTTTATATCAACAGCTTGCCAATCAGGAAACGGATGAGACTATTTCCAGTGTATACAGGCAAATGAGTGCGATCGAAAAGGGCCATGCTGAAGCCTTTGCCAAAAAGAAGAATATACCTTTAGCTACTTTACTTCAGCCTTCCTGGAGAGCAAAAACGTTAAATATCATAGGTAAACTATTCGGCTACAATTATGTATTGGGCGCATTGATGGATACTGAAAAGAGTATTTCAAATGCCATGATTAACCAAAAACAAAAAAATAAACAACCATTGACCGGTATGGAAACAAACCATGTATCCATACTTAGAACCATTCTTGAAAAAGAAAAAAAAGTTACTGGAGCACAAATTTCAAAATTTGAAAGCCGTCATCGGTCTGTTGGAGGAAATGCCATCCGGGCAGCTGTATTAGGAGGAAATGATGGCTTAATTTCCAATTTTAGTTTAGTGATGGGCATTGCCGGAGCTACGGCTTCCCAGGAAGGAGTTTTGTTAGCCGGAATTGCCGGCTTATTAGCAGGCTCCCTCTCTATGGCATTAGGAGAATGGATTTCGGTAAAGAGTTCGCAGGAATTATACGAAAACCAAATGCAGATAGAAATGGAGGAGCTGGAAGCTGATCCGGAAGGTGAACAGAAGGAACTAGCTTTAGTATATATGGCCAAAGGTATCCCGGAAGCACAATCCTATCAAATGGCGGCAGAGATGATGGAAGATAAAAGCCTGGCTCATGAGCTATTAGTAAAAGAAGAATTAGGAATAGATGCAGAGGAACTAAAAGGTTCTGCCATGGAAGCAGCTATATACTCCTTCATTCTCTTTGCGATAGGTGCGGTGATACCGGTTTTACCTTTCATGTTTACAAGTGGCATGAAAGGCATCATTTTGAGTGTTTCCCTTAGCGCAATAGGCCTTTTTATGATTGGTGCTGCCATCACCTTATTTACAGGTAAAAATGTCTGGTATTCAGGATTTAGACAAGTTTTATTTGGGTTAGCCGCTGCTGCCTTAACGTTTGGGATTGGGAAATTGATAGGGGTTTCTCTAGCCTAGTATATGGTTAGGAATAGCAATTTTATAATTAGTAAAGGCAGTAGTATCTTTAATACACATAAACTTTAATAAAATCAGTAAAATTAAAAAGGAGGCACTCAGTTGCGTATCCTCCTTTTTAATCACCTAAACAAACAATTTATTACTTACCAAATGAATTTTTAGTTAGGGAGTTTATGGCTAAACTTTCCATACAGCCAGGTACCTGCTATGGCACTTAGTAGAGTGACCAGAACCACACTAAAGCCACTGCCAATCTGGGCAAAGATAGGACCCGGACAAGCGCCTGTGATTGCCCAGCCTAAGCCAAAAATAAAGCCACCGATGATCTGCCCTTTTCTAAACTCTTTATCGTGAAGTACTACTTTTTCGCCTTGTATGGTTTTAATGTTGAACCGTTTGATGAGTTGTACCGATAGAATCCCTACCAGGATAGCTGAACCAATCACCCCATACATGAAAAAGGATTGTAAGCGGAACATTTCTTGTATTCTAAACCAGGAGATAATTTCTGCTTTGGTGAACACAATCCCAAACACGATTCCTACAATCAGATACTTGATCAATCCTTGAGGGCTATCTCCATATTTTTGTTCATTGGGAGCATCGCAAACAACTGGCTGTGCGGTTTTTACTCGTTCTTTTATCATTATTTGCTCTCTATTCATTGTCATTCTTTATTTTATTTAACTCTATAGCTATTCTAAACTATGCTTGTCTTACAAATGGTAATTATCTTATTGCACCCATGCCATAATGTAAGGCATCAGCAGGTGAGTCATAGTAAATCCGCCTGCCATAAAGGAAATGGTTGCAATCAGGGATGGCCACTGCAGGTTGCTTAATCCCATAATGGCATGCCCACTGGTACATCCACCGGCATAGCGGGTACCAAAGCCTATCAGCAATCCGCCGAGCACAAAGAATACCAGGCCTTTGCCTGTAAACAGGTTATCCCATGTGAATATTTCTTGGGGTAGTAGTTGTGTAAAATTTGTGATACCTAAGGCTCTCAAGTCTTCCTGTGTAGAAGCAGCTACAGTAATAGCTTCCGGGTTGGCAAAGAAGGTGGTAGCAATAAATCCTCCGATCAAAATACCTACTACAAACACCAGGTTCCAGGTTTCCTTGCGCCAGTTATAGGTAAAAAACGGGATCTTGGCTGGCACGCAGGCTGCACAAATGTGCCTAAGGGAAGAAGATATCCCAAAGGATTTATTGCCTAGTAAAAGCAAAAGCGGTACAGTAAGTCCGATCAGGGGTCCGGCTACGTACCATGGCCAGGGCTGTTTTATGGTTTCTATGAGTTGTTCCATGCTTGTTATTAAATTTAATTCGTATTGTTAAAATTTATAATCTACTACTACATTCAGGTTCCACATGTTTACTTTGTTTATTGCTACCTGATCGGGTAATGTGGCTTTGTGATCTGGTAGTTTATGCACCGCTAGTAGTTTAATATCTAATCCTTCCAAACTGCCTGCAGGCTTATAATCGAGCATTCCACTCAAATGATAGTAAGAAGGAATGCCATATTTATTTAGCTCAAAATTATCGGCTGCCGGGGACACCACCTTACTTACGCCTACTTGCGTGTTTAGCTTGGTGCCTGGGATTTGATACTCATATTTGAGTGCGTAGGCTTGCACTCCTCCTTGACCCTCGAAACGCTCCCTGGGCAGGCTCACATAAAATATTTCCCGGCCCCATTCTCTTGGGAACAGAAATCTTCCCCCTTTGTTGATGCCTAAATAATTGAAAGTAAGGGTATGCGATTTTACTTGCCCACCTATGCTCATTCCCATTCCAAAAGTGCTTTCATTTGGCAGTATATAACTCTTCCCCGGATCTGTGTTTCCTCCCCTACTGATAGCCCTTTCATAAAATCCTTGTACACCAGCTATCAGATTGATTGTATTTTTTTTGGCATGATAGTCTGCCTGGAACATAGAAATGTTAAAAACATCTTCTGTAAAGTAATTCCAGGCTTGTGCTTTTACTACATCATTTTTGTAGCTCAAACCTGCTAGTCCGATTCCTTTGCTGCGGATATGATCTTTATAACCAGAAGGTGAACCATCGGTGTGCTTTCCGGAAGAATATACGCCAAAAGATTCCTCTATAGAATACCAGTCAATTGTGCCTCGTGGAGTAACACCGGTGATCCATGCTCCGGTAGCTTCCCACTTTCCTACCCTATAATGCCCGGTTAGTCCGCTAAACAGGTTTGGCCGCATGCGGTTATCTTGCTTGTTGAGGAAGGGTGAATGTAGTTTCTGTCTTCCCAGGGTAAATTGCCAGCGGTTCTTTTTATATTCTATAAACAGTTCCTCTAGCCTATCTAAATCTATCCCATTCTCCGGATGATGCGTATCATATAAAGCAATCTCATAGCGGTTCATGGCTCCTGTAGCCGGATCGATTTTTTCCAGATTATGCGCATAGATTCTCAGGATAAAAAACCCACTCATCCCTACCCTGAAGTTTTTGTAGGCAGGAGAATAATACCCAATGCCTGCTCCAGTAGCTAGTGTGCTGTAATCTGTCAGTGATCCCTGGTTAAGTGTGCTCATAAAGTATGATCGCAGGTGCAACTCAAATTCTCCCCTTTTTAAAAACTTACGTAATCCTTTTTGCTTCTCTTCTTCACGATCTTGCTGCTGCTCCAACTGCTGCTGTGCCCATGCTGGCAGTGTGAGTGCCAGCATGAGTACAAGAATAGTCAGCAGGGTTCTCCTTTGCCCTTGCATAGAATTACTTTTTAAGGGTAGAAGGACACACGTAGTTGGTTTTAGCCACATCTGTATTAGCAATGGCGCTAAAACCTCCGGCAATGTCTATCAGATTATTCCAGCCACGGGCTTTTAGAATAGAAGCGGCAATCATCGACCGGTAGCCACCGGCACAGTGCAGATAAAACGGCTTATCTTTTGAAAGCTCTGCCAGGTGTTCATTTAGGTAATCTAATGGCACATTTATCGCACCTTCTACATGCTCTGACTGATATTCACCCGGTTTCCTCACATCTACGATCAAGGCTGTTTTTTCATCTTTCATTCTTTCTGCAAATTCTCCTGCCGGAATAGATGCTATAGTATCTATTTGTTTGCCTGCCTCAATCCAGGCAGTAAATCCTCCTTTCAAGTAGCCGATGGTATGGTCGTAGCCTACTCTTGAAAGACGAGTAACGGCTTCTTCTTCCCGGCCTTCGTCGGTAATGAGCAGAATCTGCTGTTCCATCGGTATCAAAGCTCCTACCCATGGCGCAAAACTTCCATCCAAACCGATGTTAATAGCATTAGGTACAAAACCTTTGGCAAACTCCCCGGCTTTTCTTGTATCCAGAATCAAGGCGCCTGTTTCATTGGCTGCTGCTTCAAAAGCTTCCGGATCTAAAGCCTGTACGCCTCTGCTGAGCACATCCGTAAAGCTTTCGTACCCTTCTTTATTCATTTTTACATTCATGCCAAAATAGGCAGGCGGAGGAAGCAGGCCATCGGTCACTTCTTTGATAAACTCTTCTCTGCTCATATTTTCCCGCAGGGCATAGTTGGTCTTTTTCTGATTAGCTAAGGTATCAGTGGTTTCTTTACTCATGTTTTTTCCACAAGCCGAACCTGCGCCATGGCCAGGATAAATGATCACCTCATCTGACAAGGTCATAATTTTGGTTCTCAGGCTATCATACAAGGTAGAAGCTAGTTCTTCTTGTGTGATACTCAAGGCTTTTTGAGCCAGGTCTGGCCGGCCTACATCGCCAATAAACAGCGTGTCTCCAGTGAATAAGGCTATTTCTTTGCCCTCTTCATCTTTGAGCAGATAAGAGGTAGATTCCAGGGTATGACCTGGTGTATGTAATAGCTTTATTTGTATTTTTCCTAAGCGGAACTCCTCGCCATCTTTGCCTATGTAAGCCGCAAAGTTTGGCCTTGCATTAGGTCCATAGACAATAGGAGCACCAGTAGCTTTGGCCAGGTCCAGGTGGCCGGAAACAAAGTCAGCATGGAAGTGGGTCTCAAAAATGTATTTAATTACTGCCTCATCTTTCCCTGCTTTCTCCAGGTAAGGGGCTGTTTCCCGCAAAGGATCAATGATGGCTACTTCTCCTGCTGATTCAATATAATAAGCGCCTTGCGCTAAACATCCGGTATATATTTGTTCTATTTTCATAGTTATATTACGTTTTTGAATGGTGTTTTTTCTGGTTATATCTTTATCTGATACAAAGGTAGCGATCTTACTAGGCCTCTACAGTAACATTTATCACATAACCGGGTATCACTTTTTTAAGGATTAGCCTTCAGGACATTACCTTGTTTGCTCATAGGGCCAGGCAGAAATACCTCCTTTGAGATTATATACTTTCTCAAAACCCATACTTGTCATTGTACTGGCGGCTTGTGCACTGCGGCTGCCACTTCTGCAATACAGCAGGTAGGTTTTAGATTTATCCAAGCCTTGTAACTGCTTTTCAAAACTGCTACTCATGAGATCTATATTTCTGGCTCCATTGATTTTACCTCCAGCTACTTCTCCTGCTGTACGCACATCCAGCACGAGGGCATTTTTATCTTCCTGCAACTGCTTAAATTCGGCGGCTGAAACATTTGTATAACTTGTAGTTGGGTTATTTTTAAATAAATTAAACATAGCCTATGATCGTTTATATGTGAATGATTCTAGTTAATTTCTATGCAAAGATAACCTGCCATAGAGCCAAAGTCTGTGACAATTGTTACGTAGCAAAAAAGCGCATACCTCCAAAACAGTATTGAATTGAGCATAAAAAAGGCTACTCTTAGGTAGCCTCCTATCAAACTAATGTTTTATGTATAATTTATTTCTTAGCGGCTTCTAAAGCCTGATCAATTTTACCCTCTTCAGCCCTGTTACCAGGTGTTTCAAGACCGGAGAAATCACCTCTCAGTGCTTTTAAAGCATACTTTTCTGTATCTATTTCTTTTCGGGTACGGTAACCTAGCTTTCTAAAAACAGGTAATGGCGGGCACCATCCTTGTATGGCATGCCATAGTAAAAAGGAAGTGACGACCCCTGGCACCATGAACCACTTCTTATCTACCGTGGCTCCAAGGATTACCCCTGTCAGACTCAACGTGGAGGCATTGGCGATCAGGGTGCGGTCTATATCCCATTCCTTGTCTAATTCTTCTATCCGTTCTGAGACTTTTTCATTACTTAATTTATTGCGGTAGTCTTGCAGGTTTTGCCGGGTTTTCTGGTCTATTTCCCGGTTTAGTTCTTCAGAGGAGCTTCTTCTGGATGGATCTGTTTGATTTTCCTGGGGTGCTGTATTCATAGCGGTTTGTTTTTAGTTACTGATTATTCCTTTCATAGACGGTTGATGACCGCCTGCAGACTATTGCTTACCTGCGTGGCAATGGCTTCTAATTCTTTATTATGTACGGCTGACATAGATTCCATGGGATTGATGGCTGAGATTTCCACCTCTCCCGGCTTATGTTCCTGCACCAGTATATTGCAAGGCAGCATGGTTCCAATGTTGCTTTCCTTTTCTATCGCTTGATAAGCCATTTTGGGATTGCAGGCACCCAGAATCTTGTAACTGCGGAAATCAACCCCAAGCTTTTCTTTGAACTTTTCTTTCAGATCAATCTCCGAAATAATACCAAAGCCTTCTTTTTTTAGCTCTTCAGTGATTTTTTTGATTGCCTCCTCAAAAGGAAGAGAGGTTTTTTTAGTGAAGTTGTAACTCATGGCCTTTGTTTTTTTTAGGTTATAACGATTTATTAGCTAATGGGTTGAGAATAGCTGTATGAGGGCGGATATTGACAAATGTGCGTCACTATCCGCCTTTATACTTAATACCACGTTCTTATGTGGCAATTTGTATCAGGATTTCTTTAATTCATTGACTGCTTCACTCATATCCAGTATTTCTGCCTTTGCACCTATTAAAGATTCCAGAATGCTGCTGCCAGCAGCTGAACGGTACCCACCGGCACAATGCACTACAATAGGCTTGTTTGCCGGAATTTCTTTAGCCCTTTCGCGCAGCTCTGGCAAGGGTATGGTGATGGCATCTTTGAAAAACGTCCCTTCTTTTGTCTCACTTTCATTGCGTATATCAACGATGGTGAATTTATCTTGAGCATCAAGGAAAGTTCCTTTATCAAAAAAGGCAGATTTTTTACCTTCTGTCTTATTGTACAAAAAGGCTCCTTTTAGGGTAAGCTCATAACCTATTTTGGCCGCTTTCCTTATTAGCTCATTCAGCTCTTTTTCTGAGTCTGCTACTAAATACCAGGCCTCCTGGGGGCTCACAATACTTCCCAGCCAGGTTTCGAACTTAGCGCCGTTCTGTATGTTAATGGAACCTTTGAGGTGAGAAGACTTAAATTCCTTCTGCCCTCTGGCATCTACAATAATAGCTCCTTCCTCTGGCTTGAAGTTATCCTCTAGGCGCCTGACTGCTTTGATACTTGGTTCATAATCTGGTGCTCCTTGTTTATTTAAGGCTACGTTATATTCAAAATATTTAGGTATAAAAGGCTGATCCTCCAGAAGCACCTTTACAAACACCTCTTCTGACATTGGCTGCAAAGCATAATTGCTTACCTTCTCTCCCCCAATGGTGCTGCTATGGGCATCGCTTAAGGACTTACCGCAAAGTGATCCTGATCCATGTGCCGGATACACCACTACTTCATCTGCTAATTTCATGAGTTTATGGCGGGTACTTTGATACAGTTGCCTGGCTAGCTGCTCACGCTTAGCTTTCATATTCCCTACGTTTTCCCGCAGATCAGGCCTTCCCACATCTCCAATAAAAAGGGTATCGCCGGTAAATACGGCTTTATCTTTTCCTTGGTGCTCCAGCACAATGCTGATACCATCCGGAGAGTGGCCTGGGGTATTGAATGCCTTTAACTTGATTTTTCCAAAGCTTATCACATCCCCTTCATCAAAAGCCTGATGGGGATAATCTGCCCCGGCTAGTGAACTAGTATAAATTGTAGCACCTGTAAGCTGATGTATCTCCAGATGCGAACTGATAAAGTCAGCATGGGGATGGGTTTCGATCACCCCAATAATCTTTGCACCATTTTCACCGGCATAGGCATAATAAGGGCTGGGGTCACGGGCAGGATCAATCAATATAATTTGCGATTCACATTCACTTAAAATCGCGTACGAAAAATGGGAAAGTCCTTTATCTTCAAATTGATGTATTTTCATCGTGTATTTCTATTTTAAATGTTAGTTACTACTTGTTTCGAGTAAAAGTTTACATAGCAAGTTCTTTAAACAGAATATAAAAGCCCATCAGCAGCACAAACCAGCCAAAGCCTTTCTTCAATAGATCTGAATTAATCTTACTGGATAAGTAGCTTCCAATAAAGATTCCACCTACCGATAGAGCCGTAAAAATGAGCATGAATGTCCAGTTGATCGGCTGATTACTAATATCTCCTAAAAATCCTACCAGGGATTTGGCAGCGATTATTAAAAGCGATGTACCTACGGCCATCTTCATGGGTAATCTGGCTAGTATCACTAGAGCAGGAATGATCAAAAAACCACCACCTGCACCTACGATGCCTGTTAGTACACCTACCAATGCGCCTTCCAGGCCAATGAGTGGATAGTTATACTTGATCTCACCAGTTGCTTCCTCTTCCTTGCGTTTACTTTTGATCATAGAGATAGAAGCGGCCACCATGACTAGGGCAAAAAAGACCATAATGGCTATACTTTTACTCACTTCAAAGCCGCCGATGGTAAACAGCGAATCTGGAATAGCCGGCACCAGGTATTTACGGGTGAGAAAGACCGAGATAAAAGAAGGCACGGCAAATACCAAGGCTGTGCGGTAGTCTACAAGTTTTTTCTTCATAAAGGAGAAAGAACCCACCAGGGAAGTAGCCCCTACCACAAACAAGGAGTAGGCCGTAGCCAGTACCGGATTCACTCCTAGTAAGTACACTAATACTGGTACTGTTAAAATAGAGCCTCCGCCCCCTATCAGGCCAAGGCTTAGACCGATCATGATCGATGCAGCATATCCTATAATTTCCAAAGCAGTCATTGTTTACGTTTAACTGCTGCAAAACTAGACCCTTCACTTAAGGAAGTCAGTGATATTTGTTACATAGCGCATCAAGTGTCCTTATGTAACAAATGTCACAGAGTCTTCTGTAGGAATTGGCTATTTTTGAAGTGAATAAGAATGTATAGAACTAATGAATATCAATTTTTGGAACACTAGATATGCTACTCATCGGGAGCTATACGGGAAAGCTCCAAATGAATATTTTAAGGAAAAATTAAGCATACTATCCCCTGGAAAATTGCTTTTACCAGGTGAAGGTGAAGGGCGCAACGCCTTATTTGCTGCAAGGAAAGGATGGCAGGTAAGGGCTTTTGACCAGAGTGCAATAGCCGCTGCACAGGCCTTAAATAAAGCAAAAGTCGAAAATACTCTTTTAGAATATACGGTTTGTGATGCGCTAGACTTCCCATACCCAAAAGAACTTTATGATGCGGTGGCACTTATCTATTTTCACCTTCCACTTACGATCAGAGCAAGCGTACATGCTCAACTAAGTGCGTCTTTACAAAAAGGGGGAGCATTAATGCTAGAGGGTTTTGGTAAAAACCAGTTGCAATACACATCAGGTGGACCCTCCAATAAAGATCTGCTTTTTGATGTAAATGAGCTAAAGAATGAATTTACCGATATCACCTGGGTAGAGGAACATGACCTAGAAGTAATCTTAATGGAAGGAAAAGGGCACGATGGAAAGGCACATATCGTGAGACTATATGGAATAAAAGTATAGCCTTATGGTTACCTTTTTATCCCAAGGTATGAGCGTATACGTAGTAAATAAAAACCTGTTTGCCTTCACCTATCAATAAAAAAACACAGCTATGGATATACAAGAATTAAAAACCTATTTACCATCGATCACTGACCCAAATTTGCTTGAAGCCATTATCAAACATGGAAAAATCTATGAGCTAGAAGCAGGAGAATCTCTGATTGAACCGGGACAATATATTAAAATGGTGCCTTTGATTCTGCAAGGTTCCATTAAAGTAATGCGGATGGATCCTGATGGACGAGAGTTATTTTTGTATTACCTGGATGCAGGGGATAGTTGTGCCGTGACACTTACCTGTTGTAGCGGATTACAGAAAAGCGACATCAAGGCAGTGGCAGAAGAAAAAACCAAAGTAATAGGCATCCCCTTTGGGCTGCATGAATCCTGGACCAATGCTTACAAACAATGGAAAGACTTTGTGGCAATGACTTATCAAACCAGGTTTCAGGAATTATTAAATGCCTTAGATGCCGTGGCTTTTAAGAAGATGGATGAGCGTTTGCTTAGCTACCTGATTGTAAAAGCAAAGCAATTAAAAACAAATGAACTTTCTATTACTCATCAGGAAATAGCTAGTGAACTGGGAACTTCCAGAGAAGTCATTTCAAGGCTTATGAAGCAACTGGAAAAACTCAAACTCATTGAGCTAGGTAGAAACAAAGTATATGTCCGGGATAACATAGAAGAATTTATGAACCGGCTTTAACCATTCCTTATTACCCTATTAACCATTTAAATGAAAAAAACAACTATTCTCCTGCTGATAGGACTTATACTATTTAGTGCTTTTTCCATCAGCTTGATCAGTAAACAAACAGAGCCCTGGAAAAAAGAGCAATTGCTTGCGCCAAATGTTTTAGCCGGTATGATTGCCCGCCATGATACGGCTCTTCCATTGATCATCAGCATAGGTCCGGCTGGTCTCATTAAAGGTTCGCTGGAAATAGGCCCAGCAAGCGAAGAAGAGAATATTGTAAAATTAAAACAACTTCTAGCCAAACAGGCAAAGGACCGGCATATTGTAATTTATTGCGGATGTTGCCCCTTCAAAAACTGTCCCAATGTTCGTCCTGCCTTTAATTTACTAAATGAGATGCAGTTCACTCATCATCAGCTACTGGATCTATCAACTAATGTGAAGACAGATTGGCTTGATAAAGGCTACCCAATTACACAATAGGTTAGTTTTCTACACCAAATTAAGCTAGCAACCTTAATGTGATATTTATTATAAAAACATGAATTTACATTCAACTACAGAAGCTAAATTAGGTTTACGAGAGAACTGGCAGCAGTTTAGCATGCTAGTGATCATTAACGCTTTTGTTGGGGGCATGATTGGACTGGAAAGAACCCTTTTGCCCCAATTGGCTGAGCAGGAATTTGGCTTGGTTGCCAAATCAGCCCTGCTTTCCTTTATTGTGGTCTTTGGCCTTACCAAAGCTATTACCAATTATTTCACCGGGGCTTTAGCCAATAAAATTGGGCGCAAGAATTTACTGGTGTATGGATGGCTATTTGGCTTACCCGTTCCGCTTATCTTAATGTATGCGCCATCCTGGAACTATATTGTTTTCGCCAATGTGCTGTTAGGCATTAACCAGGGCCTGGCCTGGTCTTCTACTGTGGTGATGAAAATAGATCTGGTGGGAGAGAAAAACCGGGGACTGGCTATGGGTATCAATGAATTTGCAGGTTATCTGTCCATTGCACTGGTTGCTTTTCTTACCGGATGGATTGCTTCCGGATATGGGATCAGACCTTACCCTTTTTTGATTGGAATCCTCTTTGCTATTTTTGGCTTACTGGCTAGTATTTTTTTGGTGAAGGATACGGCAGCTCATGTAAAGCAGGAGGCATCTACGACCAAACAAGCAAGACTACAACATGTATTCTGGGATACTACTTTTATTCACTCAAATCTTGGGGCAGTAACCCAGGCAGGGCTAGTAAATAACTTAAATGATGGAATGATCTGGGGCCTATTGCCCGTACTGCTTTCCATCAAAGGATTCTCTCTGAGTCAGATAGGGTTAATTGTGGCAGCCTATCCGGCTGTATGGGGAGTTGGACAACTTTTTACAGGGGCTTTAGCAGATAAGTATTGCAAAAAGACCTTACTTTTCTATGGAATGCTGTTGCAGGGTATAGCTATTGTTTTCTTCCCCTGGTCCACTTCCTTCGTTCATTTTATATCCATTGCTGCTATATTGGGTTTGGGAACAGCTGTAGTATATCCTACCTTTTTAGCTGCCATTGCTGCAGATACCCACCCAGACCAAAGGGCTGCAAGTATGGGCGTGTTTCGTTTCTGGCGGGATTTAGGCTATGCCATTGGAGCCTTACTGACAGGAGTATTAGCTGATTCTTTAGGCATTGATTATGCTATGCTCGTAGTGGGAGCTATCACAATCTTGTCATCTTTAGTTATCCATTTCAGGATGTTTTGCCGGAACAAATCAGCTTTGAAAAATCCTAGTTTATTAACATTTTTTCAGTTTACTTTCTATAAGTAGACTGAAAGGAATACATTATATCATATTAGCTTATCAAGGTGAAAATTTTGCTGATACGTTTATAAATTCTATGAATATAAATAGGGTAAAACCTAGGTTATATTCTATTTAATTGTTCTGTTGTTTTATAGCTTTTTGTATAATTGTACGGGATCTTTTTGCTAAAAATGATTCTGGTAGCTTATATATTACTTTAAGGAAAGGGTTACTTTAATTCATCATATGGCAGAGGCTGTTCATTAAAAATAAACGTACTCCTGCTACTTTATACTATCTGCTACTGCTGTTGATGTATCACTCATCATGGGTCCTATCTCACTGGTTGAATCAAGGGTTGGTGGAGGAGTGGTACTATTGACAGTACTGTCTGCACTGGTAGAACTTTCACTACCATTACCGCAAGCCGCAAAAAAACCAGCTATAGCGACGATTAATAACTTATTTTTCATAGTGGACATATGCTTTGCTCTAAAATTAGCCGTAGGTCGTATTAGCCTAATACGAGTTGACATGCTCCTTTAAATAAGATTAGAGCCGTTGTTTCCCTGATTTCTTTATTGGAAATCCTTTTAGTTAGACCAGTGGCCCTTTTCCCTGAAGGAAAGGCTGGGAATATTCCCGCTTGCCTGTCGCCTTGTATATAGCATTTGCCAAGGCAGCAAAAATGGGTGGAAACAAGGGTTCACCTAGGCCAGTGGGATCTTTATCATTTTTGACAAAATGTACTTCAATGGACTTCGGTGCTTCACTATGCCTGATCATACGATAGTTGTGAAAATTATTTTTCTGTGGCACCCCATCCTTAAATGTCATCTCCCCATAGAGTGCATTTCCGATACCATCTATAATGGCTCCTTCTCCCATGTTAGCGGCTGCATCAGGATTTACTACGATGCCACAGTCAACGGCTGCAAATACTTTTTCTACCACCGGTTTGTTTTCCTTTATCGACAGATCCACTACCTCGGCTACGTAGGTGTTGTGACAAAAATAAGCCGCAACGCCCCGGTGCACATCCTTGTTAGCCCCTTTCCAATTAGACTTATCTCTTACAAGTTTCAACACACCTGCATAGCGGTCCGGGTCATAATCGTTTTGCTTTCCTACTGGACTTTTCTTAGCACGCTCCAGCAACTCTAAGCGAAACTCTATCGGATCTTTACCAGCCAGTTGGGCCACTTCATCTAGAAATGCCTGCTCAACTGCCCCAAGGAAGTTGGACCGGGGTGCCCGGAATGCCCCAATCGTGATATTAGAGTTAATCACCCACTCTTCTGCTAAGTAGTTATCCACGGCACCTGCCGGGAAGCGGTTTTGGGAAAAGCCCAGCGGACTTTCCGGAATACCTCCTGCCTTCACTTGATAGGCAATCATATTATTATTTTCATCCAGCGCCGCTTTATAGGTGGCCGTGTAGGTAGGCCGGTAAATGCCGTAGGTCATATCATCCTCCCTGGTGTAGACTAACTTGACCGGAGCATTTAGCTTTTGAGAAATGACTGCTGCTTCCACCAAATGATGACCATACGCCCGTTGACCAAAGCCTCCGCCCATTCTGGCTAGCTTGATATGGATTTTTTCTTTGGGCAAACCCAGGCGAGCCACCAGGGTTTGTGAAATGATTTCAGGTGCCTGAATGGGAGCCACTATTTCGGCTTTTTCTGCTGTCACATGGGCAAAACAATTGACCGGTTCCATCGCATTGTGTGCCAGGAAGGGAGCTGTATAGGTTCGCTCAATCACTTTGGTAGCTTTTTTAAAGACTCCTTCCGGATCTCCATCTTTTCTAAGCTCTTTCCCAGGTTTTTTGGCCATTTGGGCCATTTTCGCTAAATGCCCCTCGGTGCTTTCCAGGCCTGCAGGAATGGTGACGGTTTGTTTACTACCCCCCCTGCCAGCTAAGGCAATCGTCGTATCAGCTATTTTTTCCCATTCTACTTTCAAGGCCTTCTTGGCGTTCATCACTTCCCAGGTGGTATTTCCCACTACTACGACAAGTTCAGTAAAACTGGTCGTGTCAAAAAAGTTTCTCTCGTAATCATCCGCGAGGGTTTTAATCGTAAATACATCCTTGATGCCAGGCATGGCTTTAACAGCCCCATCATCTACCGATTTCACTTTCAAACCAAAGGCAGGCGGAAAGGCAATCATGGCAATGAGCATTCCTTCCCTTTTGTAGTCCAGGGTGAACAAGGGTTTGCCAGTTACAATATTTACTCCTTCTACGTTTCTTTTCGAGTTGCCAATAATTTTGAAATCCTTGACATTTTTCAAAGGTACCTCTTTTGGCACCTCAAGGCCGGCTGCTTTAGAAGCCATTTCCCCATAGCTCGCTTTTTTGCTACTTCCTTTGTGGTGCAACATTCCGTTCTCAGTAGTAATTTCCCCGGCAGGTACTTGCCAGGCTTGTGCAGCAGCGGCAATGAGCATGTGCCGGGCAGTTGCTCCAGCGGTGCGCAAGGGTTTCCAGGCCATCTGCATGGCCAGGCTACCTCCGGTAAACTGCCGGTCATAGCGCTCCGGAAAGAAATCAGCTTGCTCTACCATTACATCCTTCCAGTCTATATCTAACTCTTCTGCCACCATCATGGGCAGAGAAGTTTTCACATTCGATCCAAATTCAGGATTAGGAGCCATCAGGGTGATGAGTCCATTATCTGCAATTTTGATGTAGCTATTAAGCTCAAACCATTCTTTGGGAAGAGTGGCTACCTCTTCCGGCGCAGATGGATTACAACCGGCCAGCCAGCTAAAGCTAAGCATCATCCCTCCACCGGCAAGGGCAGAAACCTTTAAGAAAGATCTGCGATTTATCGTTGTTTTTACGGATTCCATGGATAAGAAGGGTTTAGTGATTAGGATTTAGTGGTAGTTAATTTGGCCGCTGTATGGATGGCCGCTTTGATACGCAAGTACGTAGCACAGCGGCAGATATTGCCATTCATGGCCGATTCAATCTCTGCATCACTCGGACTAGCATTGCTTTTTAACAAGGCAGCGGCATTCATGATCTGCCCGGCCTGACAATAGCCGCACTGGGCCACATCGTGCTCCAGCCAGGCTTTTTGTACCGGGTGGTCGCCTTTCTCTGACAAGCCTTCAATGGTCGTGATAGCCTGATTGCCTACCCCTGATACAGGCAGCATGCAAGAGCGGGTGGCTACATTGCCCAGGTGGATGGTGCAGGCCCCACATTGGGCAACGCCGCATCCATACTTGGTGCCGACCAGGTTCAAGTGATCACGCAGTACCCACAACATGGGGGTAGCAGGGTCCACATCCACCTGACTTTGCTTTCCATTGATGTTTAAGTTGAAGATGGCCATAAGGGTAAAAATTATATGTGATCTTAATTAAGTCAAATTTTAGGCAAAGGTCTCAATAATTTTTCTGTAACTACTTATACAGATTACTGGATTATCTACCAAAATTACTGGTTTCCAGGGCTCTTGATAGTGTAGAGTCAATTTAAGAATAGACCATACCAGTTTTAGATACGTTTATTTTCCAGTTCTTGCTTGTAAGTGCTGAGGATATCTAGCTCCCTGCACCTGTATTGCGGAAAAGGCGCTTTCAATCTCCTGCAGATCATCCACAGTCAGCGTAATTTGTTCGGCCTTTAGGTTTTCTTCCAGTCGATGGATTTTCGTTGTTCCGGGAATAGGTGCAATCCAGGGTTTTTGAGCCAGTACCCACGCTAGGGCAATCTGCGCAGGAGTAGCCTTTTTCTTCCTTGCAAACGCAGTCAGCTTCTCTACCACTATCCCATTGGCTTTTCTATTCTCCTCATCAAATCGTGGAACCACATTACGAAAATCAGTCGGGTCAAACTTGGTATTCTCATTAATAGCTCCAGTCAGGAATCCTTTCCCTAGTGGGCTGAATGGCACAAACCCAATTCCTAGTTCTTCTAGTGTGGGCAATATTTCTTTTTCCGGCTCTCGCCACCATAAGGAGTATTCACTTTGCAGCACAGCGACCGGTTGTACGGCATGAGCCTTACGAATGGATTGCAGGCCAGCTTCAGACAGACCAAAATGCTTTACTTTTCCTTCTTTGATGAGCTCTTTTACTGTTCCGGCCACGTCCTCCATGGGCACGGAAGGATCTACTCTGTGCTGGTAGAACAGATCAATGCGGTCTGTTTTTAGCCGCTTGAGTGCCGCTTCTGCTACACTGCGGATATTCTCTGGCTTACTATTAAGTCCCATATCGGTCTTTCCTCCTTCAAAACCGAATTTAGTGGCAATTACTACCCCATCCCGAAAAGGAGCCAGCGCTTCACCCAAAAGTTCCTCATTCTTGAACGGACCATACGCCTCAGCTGTATCAAAAAATGTAACACCTAATTCAATTGCCCGGTGAATGAGTCTGATGGCATCCCCTTTACTGGTTTCGGGTCCATAGCCAAAGCTGAGTCCCATACAGCCAAGCCCAAGGGCGGACACTTCTAATCCGCCCTTGCCTAATTTTCTTTTTTGCATAGCTCCTATATTTTACGTGATTAATCAAACCTAAAGGTTATCCTTAGTTTACTTCATTTTGTATTCTTCATCCGACACCGGCTCCATCCATACAACAGCCCCTTTACTCAAATTTGTGCCGATGGCAATATGACTTAGTTCACTATCTGGCGCAGCACCGTGCCAATGAATCGTATTTGGTGTACATTTGATTACATCTCCTTTCTTGAGTTCTCTTACGGTCTTTCCTTTTTCACCGTAACGGCCCTTGCCGCTAGTTACCAGTAATAGTTGCCCGCCAGGATGGTAATGCCAATTGGTTCTGGCACCCTTTTCAAAGGTTACGTTACCAATGGAAGTATTGAATGTAGTATCGCTACTTACCAGCATGTGTAGCCATGCGCTGCCCGTAAAATTAGCAGACTCAATTTTTTCTCCTTTTGGAAAAGGCATACTGCCGCTTTGGGTTGCATCTGTGGTATTTTGCCCTTTGGCGCTAAAACAACATAAATTAAATAATGCAAACAAATAGATGGTTTTTGTAAGGGAACGGTTCATTTAAAGAAGAATTAGTTTTTTGAGACGAAGTCAGGTAATTACTACATCTTCATGAGTTATTCAAAGCTTGTGCTATTCTTTGGCTGCTTTTCTCTATTACCTCCCCCTTGTTGTCAGCACCGTAGAGAGAACCTGTCTACCAGCATCGGCTTCTTTTTTTCCACCATTCGACTCAATCAAAGAAAGGATTTGCTTGAGCCCGGATTCTGTAATGCCAATGTGTAAGGCTATACCCATATGGCCTTGCATCATCGGTTCCACTCCGCCCAGGTTGATAAGGGCAGATATAGTTGCAACTTCCCGGTCTGCATACGAGAGCACATCCCGGCTAAAAAGGTCTGCAAACAAATGCTCTTTCAAAAACACCTCTATCTCGGGGCTGAAGGCCGCATACCCGGTTTTAGGCCCCTCTTCAGGCCGTCCGGTAAGGGTTTCCAATACTTTCTTGCCTCTTTCGTATTTGTTCCCTTCCTCTTCTATAGGCGTAGCTTCCTTCCCAACCTTATCTTGCACACCTTTCGCCTTTCTTTCTTCTACTAAGTTGATGAGCGTATTTAATCCACTAATGCTTCGAGGAAAGCCACAATAAGCATATAAATGAACGAGCACTTCCTTACATTCATTAATGGTAAGACCAGCATCCAGTCCATCATTCAATGCTTTTTTTAACCGCTGCCCATCACCTTTTGCAGTGAAGGACGAAATCGTTACAATATGTTGCTGCCGAGGTTGCAGGCCTTGATTTCCGCCAGCATTATTTTGTGCCTGCATGGTGTTTGAACTATAAAGTAACAAAGCCATAGTTAAGAATAAATAATATTGAAATTCTTTCATTTTCGAGCAGTTAGCAGGTGCATCATTTATCCTGTTTTAATTTTTTAAATATCAGGGGCATTGTTGCCGCATCTATTGCTTCCATCTCTACTAACTTTAATGACTTTACCATATTAAGCGTAGAGGTTTTGTACTTCTGGAAGTGTGGTGTTTTCAAGTGATGCTCATACGCCTTTTTGCTGGCATATATTTCCAGTATTCTTACTTTCGTGGAATCTTCCTTTTGATACATGGGAAAAATGGAAATGACACCTGGCTCCAGTTTTATAGAGGCAGCTGCTTCTTCTTTCAGAATGGCTTTGTATGCTTCCAGATATTGCGGATCTATCTCAATTTCTGCCATACGCACCATCATTTCCTGTTGCTGGGCCGGAGCAGTATGGTAACTAAGCATTATACAGGCTAAGAATAATAAAGAAAAGATTGCTTTACGAGCTTTGATTTTAAAGCCTGCGTTTTGCCTTATCATTTCATTTTGAGGTAGATTCATTATCTATTATTTTAATTATCTTTAATTTTGCAGCCATTTTTTCTTCTTTCATTACAAAATAAATTTTATCTCCTTGCACTCCATTTCTGGTGAATCCAATATGACACTATTGGGCAAATTCTTTCAACATTCTCATAACTACTACCCAGCCCATAGCTAGCAATAGTCTTTCAAATTGATTTTATTAGTGTTCAATTTTATGCGTATCCCGCACACTGCTAAAGGTCAAGGCTAGCAGTTTCCAATCGTTGCCTTGTTTTTTATAGACTTCGGTAACGGTAAATTCAGTGATTACGTCACTGCCCCGAACCACAGCTGTCAGCGTAATACGGTTCCAAAGGATGGCCGTGTCATCAACAGTTTCTACCGCAACATCGTGGACATCCGCTTTCTTGTACCAGATTCTTCCGGTTTTAATGATATCGAGCTCCTCGTTCTTTTTCCAGGTTCCACTCATATGGACAAACTTTGACTCATCATGGAAGAGTGGAGCCAACTTGTCTACATTCTTGTCTGCCATCCATTGCCACTTTTCCTTGGAGAGGGTAATGATTTCTTGTTCCGCATCTGCGCTGCTTATAGAAGAAGCGTTTGCTTTTTTCGTTTGTGCCAAGGACAATTGCGCACTCAGGATGATGAATAATAGTCCTATAATTGATCTATTCATTTTTATGATTATTTATTAGTTATACAAATTGTTGATTGGCCATTTCTCACGCCCGATAGTAGGCTTATTCATTGACTAAAAGCGGCGTGTATGGCAACATATACCTTTGCCAGTTACTCCGGAAGTGTCCTCAGTCGGGTTCAATATAGGTGTAGAGACAACTTGGTCGTGTTTATTTCATTTGCTTAATCTTTGCCAACCATTTTTTTACTTCAGTTTGTACCTGTTTTCCTTTTTCTCCCTCCATCACAAAATAAATTCCGTCTCGTTCCACTCCGCCCTTGGTTGAAAAACCTTCTAAGATTGTACTGTTGGGACATAACTCTTTTACGGTCTGGAAACTGCTTCCAATGCCATAGCTTCCATTGGTATTAAACGGAATAATAGTTTTTCCGCTTAGATCATATTGCTTTAAAAAACTCTTCATGGGGGGTGGTAACTGCATTCCCCAGGTAGGGAAGCCTACAAATACCACCTCATAATTTTCAATGCCCTCAATCTTAGTTTTTAAAGGAGGTAAATAGCCTCTGGCATTTTCATTGGCTACCTGCTCAACGGTTGTCAGGTAGTCTTTGGGATAAGGATTTTCTAGCTCCAATGCCACTAGTGTCCCGCCTACGTTTTTGTGAATAATTTCCGCTATTGCCTTCGTGTTATTTGTCCGGGACAAATACACAATCAATACTTTATTGGTGTCTAACATAGACTCAGCTATAACAGGCGTGTCCTCCGGTTGGGAGGAAGAGCAAGAAGCAATCAAAAGAAAAAATGCCAACAGCAGATGCGTCATAGAAATGGGTATTGATAATAGAATAAATAGCTATCTCGAAAATGAGTGGTGTTAGTTCTGCTTATTATTTTTAATTGGCCTGGCTAATTTTGAAAAAGTGAGTGAGCCCATCGTCCATTTTTCATTCTCTTTGATATATACCTCAGTTACCATAAATGGATTGGTGACTTCATTTCCGCCGACGACTGCCAGCAAGTCAATGTCAGTTAACAGGATGGCCGTATTACCAATGATATTCACTGAAGCTGAGTAGACATCGGCTTTCTTGTACCAAATTCCTCCGCTTTTGATGACATTGAGTTCCTGTTCTTTGCCCCAACTTCCTCCCATATGGACGAACATAGACTTTTCATGGAAGAGATTAGCCAGGGAATCTACTTTCTTGTCTGCCATCCAACGCCACTTGTCTTTGGATAGCGTTATGAGTGCTTGTTCCTCATTCGTGCTGCTTTGAGCAGAAGTGCTTGCTTTTTTTGTTTGTGCCAAGGACCCTTGTACACTCATAAGTAAGAGATAGAATCCGAGGATGGATATTTTTATAGCGTTCATAGAGATTTTATAAGTTTAGAGATATGTATAGGTTTAAGATTAAAAAAATTTATAGTGGCATAGCTTGTATTTTTTTACAATGCAAAGGTCTTAGTATTTATTGACCCAAATGGTATACAGATTACGGATTGTTCTACCAATATTACTGGTTTTGGCAGGCTCATTACCTTAGAAATGAATTAAGTACTACTTTTGAAAGAGTTAAAACAATAGTGATGTTAAAACAATAGTGTTATGGATACGATGAGACGATTTGAAACAATCAGTGATTACAATGCCTTCAACAACCATGAAACACTCCACCCACTAGTGAGTGTGGTGGATTTATCGAAGGCTTCCCCAAGACAAGGTTCACAGATGTATTTCGGCTTCTACACCATCTTCTTAAAAGATGTAAAATGTGGAGATCTGGTCTACGGCCGGCATACCTATGACTACCAGGAAGGCACCCTCGTTTTCCTTGCCCCGGGACAGGTGGCAGGAGTGAACAGCCATGGAGAAACTTATCAGCCCAAAGGGTATGCGCTTATATTTCATCCTGATTTAATCCATGGTACTACGCTCGGACGGCATATTGGAGATTACAGTTTCTTCGGCTATCAATCCAATGAAGCCCTTCATTTGTCCAAGCGGGAAAGACAAATTGTATTGGAGTGTTTTTCCAAAATTGGATATGAATTAGAGCATGCAATTGACAAGCATAGCAAGAGACTGATCGTATCCAATATTGAACTGTTTTTAAACTATTGCATCCGTTTTTACGACCGTCAGTTTATTACCCGTGATACTGTCCACAAAGGCATTTTAGAAAGGTTTGAGGCTTTGTTGAACGAGTATTTTGAGTCAGACAAACCACTATCAATTGGACTTCCTTCGGTAGCCTATTGTGCGGGTGAACTGAATTTGTCGGCCAATTATTTTGGGGACTTGATAAAAAAAGAAACAGGCAAAACAGCCCAGGATTACATCCAATCAAAGGTAATTGATCTAGCCAAAGAGAAACTCTTTGATGTAAGCAAAACAGTAAATGAAGTGTCCTACGAATTAGGATTTAAGTATCCCCAACATTTTACCCGCTTGTTCAAACAGTGGGTTGGGCAATCTCCTAATGATTACAGGAGGCTTAATTAGTAGTTTTCTACTAAGGGCCAAAACTTTTTTATAACAAGTCGCATTCTTCACATTTCAATTATTGACTAATGATTAAGAATATAGAGGAAAGTCAAATTTAAAGAAGGACTTAGAGAATATTTTAACTTGCCTTCTCATTAATAAATTCACTATTCTGTTTGTAGGACATGCTTACTCATATACATGATATATAGATAATACCATTGCAGAAACTTTGGCAAGTATAATAATTTCTCCACTTGCCAAATTATGAGTTTCAGGAAATGGAGGCTTATATAACGCCTTAAAGTTTAGCAAAAAATCAAACAAATTAATTTTCCCTTTTGGAAGCAAAGGAAGTAACATTATTTCTGCCCCAGTTTTCTTTGGATATATCAGACCGAAGTTGATATTTGAGTGCTGCCTCCATTTAATCACATGTAGTAATAGATGCCTCGTTCGCTTTTTCAACACCATTTCCGAAAATAGTCAGAATAGGTTCTTTTTCTCGATTTACATCTTTATTATCATAAATAGCTGCCCATTTGATTCCAAACTCTGAATGCCCAATGTACCAATAAATCCTGTTGCGCCAGTACTCAAAACCATTCACAGGTTCCTTCTGTCCGATGAATTTAGAATAGAAATCTTGTTTTCTTGTAGTGGTCTGGGACGAATCGTTAAAGAAAAAAATAACGGTTTTGTATCTGGAATCGCTTATATCTTTAGGTGGCAATTTTTTCTTCATCGTATCTAATATATTATAATGTTGTGGATTAATTTCAAAGCCAGCCCTGCAACGGGGCGTAACTGGAATCTTGTATGTATAGCAAGACATTAGCAATGGATACTATGTTGGGATCATTCTCCTCACAACTGCCCCGACTTCGTAACTTTCTTTTATATTTTTCAGATTTGTTCTTTATTCTGCAAAAGCTGCTTGGTTATATTTTTCTTTTTCCCTTTGATTTATTTTATACTTTAAAAAGTTATCCACATAATCCACAGCTCTTTCATTTTAAACTTTCGTTTAAAACTCTCTTAAAAGAAAGTGTCGGTAACTTTTACTGAGGACAAAAAGAAAGACTATTACGGAATATGCCCTCCTGCTTTATACAAGTCCATATTTGCAGAACTTATCGGAGGGGCGATAAATCTTCTGTTTTTGCCTCTATCCACCGGGTTATTCACATAGGGCGTAGAGGTAAACTCAGAGAATTTTACAATGTCCCTACATAGTTCAATTTCTATACAAGGGGTAAGCGTTTTCCCATCGAAGCTATGGGCGGTTAGTTTCTTTTTTACTAAACCTGCCCGCACCAACCGCAATAGGTGATTATATGCCGTTTTTACACAACATCCTGCAAGTTCAGCCAAATTTCCCATGGTGATATAAAGCTTTGCTCTGGAAGCGCTATGATGTCTAAACTTAGATATATAATCCTCCAGTATTTTGTTAATCGTAGTTACCTGAGAGGTGGTAACAGTTGCTCCATAGCTTTTACCTTTATTATAGGTTTTAATTTTAAGGAAAGCTGCTTTTTGTGATTGCCACAGGTCAATTTTTCTTATTCGTGCTTGTTGGGGAATTGTTTGTTTCTTTGCCATTTGTTTAAAATTTATCGTGGCTTAACCATTAAAATTGGTCTGAATAAAATTGTAGAAAACCCACTTTTCTCTTGAATATTTATTTTCATCTTATTACATTTGTTTCTATCAAAATGGCTTGTGTATGTAGTCAAATGAAAGTGGACAAAAGGGAAAGAAAAAGAAGAGATAAATTTCTAAATTATCCACCCTTTAACAAACTAGGTTATGTCCAAAACAAGTAATGTTCCCACTACAAGCACTACAGAACAACCCAAAAAGCAAAAGTCCAAGCCTGTTCTTTCTGTTATTAAAGATATCCAAAGACAGAGCAGACGGCATTATTCAGCTGAAGAAAAAATACGCATTGTATTAGAAGGTCTCAGAGGCGAAGAATCCGTAGCAGAAATCTGCCGTAGAGAAGGGTTGAATACCAATATCTTCTACCGATGGAGCAAAGAATTTTTGGAGGCAGGTAAAAAACGGCTCAATGGAGATACTACCAGGGAAGCCACTGCTCCAGAGGTGCAATCCATAAAATCTGAAAATGAAGCCCTTAAACAATTAGTGGCAGAACTGAGTCTGGAGAACCGCTTGCTTAAAAAAAACTTAAAGGCGGAACAGGAGTAGAAAAGTACCGACGTATGACTCAATCAGAGAAAATGGAAATTATCACCATCGTTGAACAATCTGACCTGGGTGTGAAGGCTACCTTACAGCAACTAAGTATCAACCGTTCTACCTTTTATAAGTGGTATAAAAAGTATTTACAGGCAGGTTACGATGGATTAGCAGATAAGAAGCCTCAAAGAAAAGGGTACTGGAATCAGTTGCCTACCCAAGAGCGGCAGAAAGTAGTAGATCTAGCTTTAGAACGTACAGATTTATCGTGTCGGGAATTGGCCTGCTATATCACTGATGAGCAGAAGTGGTTTGTGTCTGAATCTACCGTATATCGTATTCTGAAAAGTTACAATCTGATCACTACTCCGGCTTACCGGTTAATGGAAGCAACAGATAAGTTTATCAATCCTACTACAACTGTCAATGAGTTGTGGCAAACAGACTTTACTTATTTCAAAATTCAAGGTTGGGGCTGGTATTATTTATCTACTGTCATGGATGATTACTCCCGCTTTATCCTGTCCTGGGAGCTGTGTTCGACCATGCAAGCCACCGATGCAGAACGCACACTACAAAAGGCTATGCAAGTAGCCGGTCTACAGAAAGACCAGCGACCACGTGTATTGACTGACAACGGCTCAGCTTATGTGTCTAAGTATCTCAAGCAGTATTTTGAGGGACAATCCATTAAACATGTGCGTAGTGCACCCTTACATCCCATGACCCAAGGCAAAATAGAACGTTATCACCGGTCGATGAAAAACTTATTGCTGTTGGAGCACTATTATAGCCCGCAGGAGTTATCGATTCGTATAGCTGAGTGGGTGGAGTATTATAATCATTTCCGCTATCATGAATCCTTAGATAATCTGCTTCCGGTAGATGTCTTTAAAGGTAAAAAGCAGGAAAAGCTCAAAGAAAGAGAAATAGTTAAAAAGCAGTCAATAGAAAAAAGAAGAAAAAGTTATATTTATCAAAAGTTACAAACAAACTAAAAAGTCTCTTACGCTTATACTCCTTTCTGTCCACTTTTGGCTGACTTTATACATTTATAGGCACTGCTTTTTCCATCTGAGTTAATAAGTATGTCAGCAAAAGTATAAGCTAAATCAAAAATTATAATACCTGAATTTCTCTCTCCAGCTTTTGCTTTTGCTAATATTTCTTGTTCATTAGTGCCAAAAAGATTGTTAAAAAAGCCCATATAGGTTATGTTGTCTTGTTATAAGATTCAATTTGTGAATGATCATAAGGGCTTAACATATATTTTGATCAATGTATTGATAGGATGTTGGGCTACACCCTCTGTCATGGAAGAATAACCTTCAATAGCTATTCTGTATATTCTATATTTTTTGTTTTGAATCGTAATTTCTTTATCAGGAACCAATACATCTTTTTGTAAAGGAGTAGGATGTTTATCACCTAATACCTCATTATAAAAATCTTTGTTATCAGAAGTACTATAGATAAGTGTTTCTTGATGGTCATAAATTATAACAGTTGCAACGATAGGTGCAGATTCACATTTTTCTTTGATAGTTTGCATATTTTTCCTATCAATTTAACTAACTTTTTCTAACAACATCAGATAAAAAGGATTTTTATTCTAATTGAATTACAGTAAACTGTTAAGTGATGAACGTAGATCTATTCACTATATACAAAATCAGAGAAACTCCAAATTTTAAAAAATTCGAGGCTTTTTTTATTCTAAGTAGGCCAGCTGGGATGATCTAATTAAAGTATTGCAAGTTGTATTGCAACTAAATAAAAAAGCACTTAACAAATAATGCTAAGTGCTTGATTTTCAAGAGCCCCCAGTCGGAATCGAACCAACGACCTACTGATTACAAGCAAGTAGACTATATACTGTAAATCAGATATTTATGATATGCAGGTCTGAAATAGGTCCGAAAAAATAATTTCTAAATCACCCTTTTTATCTCGTTTCGCTAGGAAAAACGTCAACTAAGTTTGGCTTATAAAGCTAAGGGGCACAAGCAGTGCCCTTGAAAGGTAGCCACTTCCCTCCTACTTTTTTACTCCAGTTAAAGATACCAAATCCAAATATATTTGATAGAATAGGATATAAATTTCACCTTATAAATGAATGGCTCCTTTTTACATACTACTACTCATGCTCATCATGCTGCGGCACTCTTCTGCGCAACGTCGGCAAGCTTCTGCACAAGCACGGCAATGGTCATGATGAGAGGCATGTTTTTCACATTCAGCTGCGCAAGCATCACAAATTTGAGCACACAGATCACATATTTGTCTGGCATATTCACTGCTTCTAGCCATATAATCAGCAGCCAGTGAACATATTTGGGCACAATCCAAATCTAATTTTATACAGCGCGCTAACATTTGTACCTCTTGCTCTTGCAAACAGGCAGTAGCACAGTGATTACATTCAACGGCGCAAGCTAAACAAGCATCAATACAGCTTTGAAATTTTTCGTGGGACATAGTAATATAATTTTAGGTTTAATATATTTATTACTACGGTCTGTATCTCAAGCAGTTTTGCAATATTTATAGTATTATTTACAAAATTTCTGATATTGATTTAATTATATATTAATTCTGACAACAAGAATATCTATAAATCCTTACCACCTATGCCAGCAACTTGTATAACTTCTGCCTTGAAGCCTGCTTTTTCCACAACATTCTTTACTTTTTGCGGATTTACATCATGGCCGGAGACAGTAAGCACTTTGTCTGCACTGCTAGTATCCACCTGCCAATTTTGTATGCTTTCTTCTTTGTCTAAAAAAGGAGTAACTGTTGCTATACAGCCGCCACATTTAATGTTTGTTTTGAATTTAAGTATTTCCATATCAACAATTCTAATTGAGGTTAACAATTCTTAAGGAGTCTTTGAAATAGACAATTTTAGTCTTACTTTCACCTTTGCCTTTCTTTAGAAAAGAGGCTGGCCATGCTCGTTGCGGAATTCACCTAATTTGATAATTTCTTCTTCCTGGTGATCTATTATCATTTGTGCCTCCTTTTTAGCAGGTTCATCATCCCCAAATTCAAGCTCTATTTTCGACATATCAATTGCTCCCTGATGATGGTGTATCATCATTTCAGCAAAATCATAATCTGGATCAATTGTTTCAGGTACAGATCCCATTGTTTCTTCCATTTTCTTCATGGCTTCATCCATCTTCATTTTAAATTTACTATAGGTTTCTTCAGATACAGGTTCTGGCGATCCATAAGAGTCAAGAAAAGCTTGTAATCTTTTTATACTTGCTTCATCTGCATCTTTTGCTTCCTGTGCTAACTGCCGTGCTTTTGCTTCATGTCCATACTTTAATTCTATTTGGGCCATATCAACACTACCTATATGGTGGGGTATCATCATCCTAGCAAAATCAACATCCGGGTCCATAGTCATGGGCGTTTCCATCATGGCTTTCATCATTGTCATCATGGCTGCGTCCATCTCTTTATGAAAGGCTTCTTTCTTTTGATTTTCTTTGATAGGATTGAAATCTTCAGGCAATCCAAGAAATTGACAGCCTGTGAAAACAAAGCAACAGGCAAAGACTAAAGTTAACAGTGAAAGTAAACGGTGGTTTGTCATAGTTTTAAGGTTAAATATGGTGTGTCATATGCTTATACAAGCCCAGTAAAGGATTCTATCAGAGCAAAAAGATAAAATCAGAAATCAATTAATTGTACAAATAAAATCCCTAAAGGTTTTACATAATTCTTGGAGAGTTTTACATAATTTGTTAGAACAAACTACATAGTTAAACAATCTAGATAGTCAAGTAGCATATGAATAAGTAACCCTATTGATAGTATACGAAGCTTTGGAAGTAGAACCATCAAAGCATATATGAAAATGGCTATATATGAATGCAAGGGATGAAAGCCAATGCTACACCGGTTTGGATCAAATACTGGAGTTGCTAATAAGTGGTCTACATCAACTATCATGGTAGCCCCCATTATTAGCCAGGCACGAATCCACTGATGCCTGAAAAAAATCCAGGCTATCAGGCCTGGCATAAGTAAATGAAGTACCAGATGAATCATTTATTACTTAGTATGGCTTTATTGGTTTTACTCTTTAAAATAAGATAATAAATACAGCTGGAGGTAAATATCTAATATTTGGCATCTAACGGCTTCACTACAATTTCTTTGTTTTCAGTTTCCCAGAATGCTAGTGTAAAATCTTTTACTGAAACAACATTTGGATAACGTCCCTTCCCTAAGGAAGTAATTTTATTGGATGTAGTAGAAAGCGATAAAATTTCATTGTTTTCACTCCATAATACCTTGATTCCCTGCTCATTCTTTGTTACAACTGGCGTTTTACCTGTACCTAATTTTACTTCTTCTTTACCAGGCTCACACAAAAATATGTCTCCTTCCCGTCTCCAGACAGTAATTACATCACCTTTTTCATCGCTATAGAGGCTACCTCCATCCATGGGACATCCTTCCAATTTCCAGCTACCGCTTCCTAATTTTACAGGAGAGGAAACCTTATTCATCCCGTCTTCAACAGACACTAAATACATATCCCTGAATCCATCCAATTGATTTCTCCACATCACATACAGCTTATCGCGGTTATTATAAATCATGGATACTTTACAACACTCGCAGATAGTAGTATCAGGTGAAGCGTAAATTAATTTGTTCTTACTCCATGTTTTACCTCCATCTTTTGAAACTGAACCATACAGCTGATTATTACCACTCCTCAAATCGTTCCAGACTGAGTATATATTACTTCCTTTACCCTTAGCTATTGCCACGAAACCTTCTTTGGCTACTGTATCTACATCATTGATTCTACTGGGGCCTTCCCATTTCTGGGAATGCCTATTTAGTTTCCAGCTATAGATATTTCCTTTTTCGTTGACAGCAGTAATGACCGTATGATCGCCCCAACTAGCTATCTGAGGACCTCTCCCCATCCCAAGCATCAGCCCCTCAGGCAGGCCAGCTACTAAGGCGGGTTTGGTAAAGCTTTTACCTTTGTCTGTAGATTCTATGTAATAAAGGTTATCTTCCAACCCGTATACCAGCTTTAGTATCCCATGGTCATTAATCACCGCTTTAGGTTGCAGGCCAGAGCCGATAGTGATTGGCTCCTCTTCTTGCACCTGAGTATAGAAGACAACGGAGATGAAAGTATATAATATAAAAAGTTGATGTATAAGAGAAAGAGCCATTTATCTACATGTTAAGATTTGTCAAAAATTATTTGATTATAAAACAATTTACTTCAACTGGTCAATAAACTTTCTTCTACTGCCATTTTCTTTCCGGTATTGAGTAGGAGATGTTCCAACAATACGCTTGAATTGATTGGAAAAATGGGCAATATTGCTATAGCCTAACTTTCTGGCAATCTCACCCAGACTTAATTCATGGTAAGAAAGAAGTTCCTTGGCCCGTTCAATCTTCTGTAAAATATAAAACTTTTCTACGGTTATATGCTCAAGGGTTGAAAAGGCATTACTCATATAATGATAATCCTTATTCAGGATAGCAGCCAGATAATCAGAAAAATTAATGTGTATATTCTCAATTTTGCCTGAATAGATTAACTCAATAATGGTAGTTTTTATTTCTTCTACTATTAACCCTTGTTTATCTTCTATTAACTCAAAACCTTCGCTTACTAAGATATTTTTCACAGCATTCATATCAATGGAGCTGTCAGCTGATTTTACTGTAACTTCACCTAATTGAATGTGCTCTACTTCAAGTCCCAGCTTCTCCATATCATCCTTTACGACTTTGATACATCGCGGACAGACCATGTTTTTCACATGTAATGTGGCTATCTCCATTATAGAAGTTTCAATATAAGTGGTTCAAAAAATAAAAACCAGCAGCTTACATCCAATACTTTGAGTCAGCATTTAAGATATCAGACGTAAGCTTTTGATTGTTCTTACTGCACAGATAGTGTTTCTTTATTCTCTCCGCATTTGAGCATTTTATCTCCAAAGTAGGGATTGCGGATTTCTTTATTCTCGCTGATCCAGTAGGCGCCTTTTTCATTATTGGCCATCGGGCAATATTGATAATAAGCTGTCTCGGTGTTAGCCTCTGTAGCTTTTATTAAAGAAAATAAACTGGTGGAGAGCATATCCAATTGAGCTCTTTGAGCTTCTATATCTCCGCTGCTGGCAATTTGATCAGCATGTTGATTGATCATGGCTACTTGTTCACTGATAAATGTTTTTGCTTCTCCATTCACTGGTGCACTAGCAACCTTCTCTGCATTTGCTTTCAGCGACTGAGCGCCTTTTTTTGCCTCTTCCGGATTTGCAGCTACTAATGCATTTTTTAAAGTAATGTAGCTTTTATAGGTTTCCCCAATTTGATTTTTAACCTCCTCAGAAACAGCAGTAAGGTCAGGCGTATTTGTTAGGGCTTCACCTGCATCTGCATGGCCGGTGTGGTCTTCGCTTGTAGCATTTTCGCTAGTGGAATGATTGGAGGTACTAGAGTCACATGCAGTAAAGTTGAATACAAATAGGGCAATAACTCCTGTTGCCAATACCTTTTTCATTTGTTTTTTCATCGTTTTAATTGGTTTATGTATGTTGAATTTGTTTTAGTTATGAATTTGTTTGTGTTATTAATGCGTATGTTTTTGAGCGCCTCCTTGCTGAAGCACAAATTCACTATTTAACAGATAGGCACCGGAACTGACTACCCGTTCGCCGGCTTCTATGCCGGAAAGAATTTCTACTTCCCGTTTGTTTTCAATGCCGGTTGTTACCATTCTTCTTTCAAACATTCCTTTTTCACCTTCCACCCACACTATTTTCATCTGCTCGAGTAAAAGGGCTGACTTAGGTATGACCAACGCCTCTTTTCCACCATGGCTCAGGCGGATATAGGCCATCATTCCAGGCTTTATCTGCTCATCCGGATTTTGGATGGCAAACCTGACAAGGCCTATCTTTTGATTTTCTTCCAGAGCCGGGGCGCTGAAAACTGGTTTGGCGGTATATTTTTTTCCGGGCAGCGATTCAAATTCGGCTATTAACGTAGGATTCTGTTTTAAAATAGTGAACTCCTGGGGATACACTTGCGCTTCAATCCATAATGAACTTAGATTGGCTATTTCAAACAAAGGCATCCCCTCTTCTACATAAACCCCTTCAGTTATCTTCAAATCGGCTAAATAGCCACTCGCCTGACTGTAAAAACTGCTATAAGGCGAAGGCTTTCCAGCTTTTGAAAGCTCTGCTATTTGCTTTTCGCTCATACCCCACAAAAGCAATTTATTTCTGGCTGCCTCTATTAACTGATCAAGTATTTCTTTCTGTGAAGCAAATTTTTGGGACTGTTTCAAAGACTGAATGAAATCGGTCTGTACGGCTAATAGTTCTTCGCTATATAAAGCATAAAGTAACTGCCCTTTGTTGATCCTTTCTCCAGGGTTTCGTACATATAGCTTCTCTATTCTGCCACGCACCCGGGCACTGATCACTTGTACACTTTTCTCATCCTGCGCCACTGTGCCTAGCAGTAGGTTATTTTCATGCATGTTTTTAACGCCTGCGGTATCAGTACCAAGATTGATCAAAAGCTGCTGTCTTTCTGTTAAATGGATCATGTTTTCATGACTTTGCCCGGCCTCCTTTTTCACCAGATCCATACCGCAAATAGGGCAATTGCCTGCCGTTTGGGACCGCACAGTTGGATGCATAGGACAGGTGTAGTAACTTTCCTCTTGCCTATTAGCTTGTGGTGTTGCATTTTGTGCGTTTTTTTTCACCAGATCCATCCCACAAACAGGACAACTACCAGGCTCTTCAGACCGCACAGTTGGATGCATAGGACAGGTATAATAAGCTTCTTCTTGCCCCGTCTGATTGGTATGGTCATGTCCCTGCTCCCGGTTACATGACCAGGAAAACATACTCAGGAGTGTAAGTATACAAAGTGTATATTTTTTTAATCTTTCCATTATTCTACAATACTTTCACTGTCTAATAAATACCCTGCATATTTTGCTATCACCTCATCCTTATTCAGCCCCTCAGTAATTTGAGTAAAATCATCACTTCTGATGCCTGTCAAAACAGTTCTAGGCACAAACACCTTTTTTCCGGATGGGGTATCTTTTGTTTTCACCCACACTATTTTCCGCCCACCTAAATCGGATAGACTGCTATTGGGTACTAACATGCGTGCTTGACTGCCCGTCTGAATTTCTGCTCTTACCAGTGAATTTGCTTTCAAATCTTCCTCGGAATTATCCAGATACACACGGGCCTGCATAAATTGTATTCCTTCGCTATATACAGGCTCAATAAAGTTGATTTTGCCCTCAATGGGTTTATCCGGATAAACCTCACTTACTACTTTAACTGGGGTATTTTCCGTTATAAAAGACTGGTCTTCTACATCTACTGCTAATAATGCCCATACTTTCTTGAAATCATTGATCGTAAAAAGTGTTTGTCCGGCATTCACATAGGCACCTTCCCTCAATTGTGGATTTGTCTGCGTATTACCTGAGGCTTTATCGCTGGTAGCGGAAGCATCCCCAATCATACTCATTCCTTCCGCTGTACCTTCTTCTCTACTACTTGTCATAGCCGGGCTGGCGCTTTCCAGAATAACATACCCGGTATAAGGACTGTAAATAGTTATGGTAAGTGATATTTTATCTCTCTGTTCCAGATTATTAATTTGAGTTTCGGAAAGGCCAAGTAATACCAGCTTTCTTTTAGCGCTTTTAATAAGGTTTTCATCTGCATTACTTTTTAACAAATACAGGTACTCTTCCTGACTGGTTCTTAATTCGGGGCTGTATAAATCCAGTACTTTTTCGCCTTTCCCGATATACTGGTAGTTATATTTTACATACAACTTTTCAATCCTTCCTCCCACCCTGGTTGATAGCACCTGGTTTCTCATGGGGTCTTCGCTGATATATCCATTTAGCTTAACTACACTTCCGGATGCTTTCACAACAGGTTCTACTGTTTCCTGGCTGGAAATTACCGTCTGATTTACCGAGCGCACAATATCTGCTAAGGAAGTATCTACTGTGGATGTAGCATGATTCTGATTCGGACCCATTGTATGACCCTCGTGGTCAGTCTTTTCTGTTGCAGGGTTGCAAGCTGCTAACAGAAACATGAGTAGTATACTACCTATGCGGAATCCCAATCTTATTAAATTTCTATAAACTTGATATTGCCTATTGATTACCCGTTTCATATTCATATTCTGCTTCAAGTTTTAACACATTTCCTTCTTTATCCAACTTTTCTAACTGCTTCATCAGCAGCATATCCCAGGCATCCATCAGCGAAGCAAAGCTGCCGGTATTCTGCCTGTAAGCAATAAAATTTACATCCAGGCTTTTTCTGAAGGCAGGAATGATGTTTTCCTGATAATTCTTTAGTTGTGCTTTTTCGTATTTCAGCATCGTAAGCTTCTCACTGATCATTCTACCGGCCATCAACTGCATGCCCTCCTTTTCTTTTTGCATCGCTTCAATCTCAAAGTTCATAGACTTTACTTCTGACTTATACATTCCCGATGACCAGGGAACAATAGGAATTGTGACCATTCCCATCAGAGAGAATTGATTGGGCATACCAAACATCTGCATATGCTCCACCCTGACACCAAAATCGGGTTTGCGGCCTGCTGCCATCACCTCTCTATTTAATTGCATGGACGCTATACTGCTTTCCATGGCTTCAATATCAGCCCGGTTCTGGGCCGCTGTTACCGCAGATATATTCACGTACTCTTTCGCCTTCATTACTGTATCAATCGAAAAAGTTAGATCCGGATCTCGGTTCAGCAGTGTATTGATGCCTATAGTAGATTCAGCAATGCCTGCTTCTGCCATCAGGCGCATATTTTTTACTTCTTCCAGGCGGGCTTTCAGGGTGTAAATGTTACTTAATTCCGACTGATTATAAGCATAGCGGTTTTCAGCAGTACTAATAAAAAGCCCCAATAGCTCTTCACTTTCTCCGATAATGGCTAAGCGCTTTTCATTGATATAGCGGTTGTAGTAGAAGACTTTTGCCTGAGCCCTGTAGGAATTTTTAGCCCAATCGGCATTCTTTTGCTGTATTTGCCCTAAAGACCTGTAATAATTTTCCTTTGCATTCAGCTTAGCAGGATTGGGTATCATTTGCTCTAGTGAAAACATCAGCCCTGCCTGATTCATTGGGTCCATTTCATTTTGCATAATAGAAACATTATAAGGAATGCGGTTGAGGCCGGCAGAAAATGTAGGCGGCATCCAGCTCCTGGCACCTTCTACTCTTGCTTGCGCTGCCTTCAGGTTGGCTTCATATTTAGTGATGTCAGGATAAGTTGTTTCTACCCGCTCAAGTAATTCAGCTAAACTCACATGCTCCTGGGCAGCGACTATATGAGGCAGAAAACTTACCATGGCGGCCAGCATAATGATTTGGGTATAAATATGGGTTGTCTTCATCTGTTTATTCTTTAATGTCCAGCACTTGCAGTTTCCCTTTTTTTGTAAGCTCCCTTTCTTTAATTAATTGATAGATAACCGGTAGCACGATCAGTACAAATAATGTGGATGAAATCAGTCCGAATACAAAGGGTATGGTTATAGGTTTCATTACATCACTTCCTACCCCGGTAGCTAACAGCACCGGGAGCAGTCCAAGCATATCTGCCATTACCGTCATCAGTTTAGGCCTAACCCTTAACACGGCTCCTGCAAACACAGCATCTTCTAGGTCTTTCCGGGAGATAGTAGCAGCGGAATTTCCTTTTCTTGCTATCAATTGCCCGATGGCCTGATTTAAATACACAATCATGAGAATACCTGTTTCTATGGCAATACCTGCCAGGGCAATGAAACCTACCGCTACGGCTACTGAGAAGTTCACTTCAAAGAAGTACAATGAATACACACCTCCGATCAACGCAATGGGCAGGCTGGAAAGCACAATCAAAGGTTCTGTGATGGATTTGAAGTTGAAATACAGGATAAAGCAAATGATTATAAGGGCTACAGGAATAATGATTTTTAGCCTGTTTTCTGCCCGGATCTGGTTTTCGTATTGACCGCTCCACTCAATAAAGTAGCCGCTGGGCAGCTTATCAAAGGCTTCTTCTATGCGTTCTTTGGCATCACTTACTACACTTCCCATGTCTCTTCCTCTCACGTTAAATAGTACTGTACCACGCAGCAAAGCATTTTCAGAACTGATCATGGGTGGGCCTTCCGTAATTTCAATTGCTGCAACAGCCGACAAAGGAATGACACCATATGCGGCTGTCTGGATAGGAATGCGAGCAATTTCTGAAAAATCATTTCTATAATCCTGTGCCAGCCGTACA
The DNA here is from genome assembly GCF_030503435.1 of Rhodocytophaga aerolata. Lineage (GTDB taxonomy): Bacteria > Bacteroidota > Bacteroidia > Cytophagales > 172606-1 > Rhodocytophaga > Rhodocytophaga aerolata. Next base: position 65,596 of record NZ_JAUKPO010000017.1, on the reverse strand, counting down.
CTCACACTGAATCTTTCTCTGCCTTCCACGGTGTTGGTCAAGCTCATTCCGCCAAGGGCCGATTCAATAATCATATTCACATCATCTACACTCAGCCCATATCTTCCTAGCTGGTCTCTTTTGATTTGTATGTCCAGGTACTTTCCTCCGGTGAGTTGTTCGGTATACAAATCTGCTAATCCTTCCACTCCCTTCAGTGCCGTTTCTACCTGCCGGGAAATGGAGTAAATGGTATCCAGGTTAGCACCATAAATTTTTACGCCTACATCTGTCCTAATACCAGTAGAAAGCATATTGATCCGATTGATGATGGGCTGCGTATAGCCATTGGTTACGCCTGGAATCTGCATTTTCTCATCAAGCTCTGCAATGAGTTTTGCTTTTGTCATGCCATCCCTCCACGCTGAACGGGGCTTAAGTATGATGATGCTTTCAATCATACTCATGGGGGCATTGTCTGTGGCAGTGTAGGCTCTTCCGGCTTTACCCAGCACATTTTCTACTTCCGGAATCGTTTTAATAATTTTATCCTGTACCTGCAGAATTCGTTTGGCCTCTGAGTTGGAGATATCCGGTAAGGTAACGGGCATAAACAGAATGGAGCCTTCATCTAGTGGCGGCATAAACTCTGTTCCCATCCGGATAATAAAAGGAATACTTCCCAGCACGATAAGCACTGAGAGGGCGATTACTGTTTTTTTCCATCTCAGGCAAAGTCTTATTATCGGGCTGTATATCCTGATAAAAAATCTCGAAATCGGATTGCGGCTTTCAGGAATGAGCTTGCCTTTGATTAAGGTACGCATCAGCATCGGCACGATAAGTAAGGCCACAATAGCTGATCCGATCATGGTAAAAGTTTTGGTAAGCACCAGTGGTGAAAAGAGCTTATTCTCCTGCCCGGTGAGGAAAAGTATAGGTGCAAAAGAAACAAGGGTGATCAGAATAGAGAAAAAAACAGCCCTTCCTACGGTCCTGGCAGATCTTTCTATGGTTGCGACTCTTTGCTCTTCTGAGAGAGATCTGGTATGTACAATTGGTTCCCGTTCCATTTTATACCCTTTCTTTGTTTAACACTTCATCTGTCAGTTCCCTATAAGTATTTTCAGCCATCACAATCCCTGCATCCACTAAATCACCAATCGCCAGGGCAATGCCTCCAAGTGACATAATATTAAGGCTGATTCCGGAGAGTTGAATGAGGATAAAGCCAATCAGCACAGACAGTGGTATGGTGATAATAGCTACCAGGGCCGTTCTGACATGAAAAATAAATACCATGACCACTAGTGACACTACCAGTAGTTCTTCCCAAAGCGCTTCTTGCAAGGTGGCTACTGCCGCTTCAATGAGATCACTTCTATCGTAAGCAATTTTAAACTTTACTCCTGGTGGAAGGCCTCTTTCTACTTCCTGCATTTTCTCTTTGACCAGGTCGATTACTGCTTTGGCGTTGGCTTCATAGCGCATCACCACAATACCGCCTACTACTTCTCCCTCTCCATTTTCTTCTGTAATTCCCAGCCTAAACTCCCCGCCCATCTGAACGGTAGCCACATCTTTCACCAGAATGGGAATAGACTTGTTCATGCCCAGGGGAATGTTCTCTATATCTGCTACATTTTTTATATAGCCGAGGCCACGGATCATATAGCCCATGTCATTCATCTCATAAATGCTTCCGCCGACATCCCGGTTATTCTGCGTTACTTTTTGTAGTAAGCTCATCAAGGGTATGTTGTAATACACCAGTTTTTGAGGGTCAATGGTGATCTGGTATTGTTTCTGAAAACCACCGAAAGAAGCTACTTCGCTTACCCCTTCCACATTCTGTAAGGCGAACTTTACATACCAGTCCTGAATGGCTCTTTGTTCGCCCAAGTTATATCCAGGCGCATCCAGGGTGTACCAGAATACATGGCCTACGCCTGTTCCATCCGGACCGAGTGTGGGGGTAATGCCTTGTGGAAGGGAACGCTGGGCATAATTTAATCTTTCCAATACCCTTGTTCTAGCCCAGTAGATATCAGTATCGTCTTCGAATATGACAAAAATGAAGCTCATGCCAAACATAGAAGATGCCCGGATGGCTTTCACGTTTGGCAAACCCTGCATATTGGAAACAAGTGGATAAGTAATCTGGTCTTCTATGATCTGCGGATTTCTGCCCATCCATTCTGTGTAGACGATAACCTGATTTTCGGATAAATCAGGAATAGCATCTATGGGGGTTTGCCATATAGAGTAAATGCCTCCGATGATGATTAGCCCAATACCTATCCATACAAAAAACCGGTTATGGATAGACCAGGAAATGATTCTATTGATCATGTCAATAATAAAAAATTACTAAAAGAAGAAAATGTGATGAGCCTCAGCGTGAAAGCAAATAGATATTAGCTCCTATTTTGCATAGGCTTTCTGCTACACGGCTGTGTAAATAAGAAGGGTATCAAATTCTGAAATACCGGTTCAAAAGGTAAATAGGAACCTTTAAAGAGGATGTATGAGTAGTGTCAGGGAAAAAGGCTGCCTCATATGAGTACAGAAGTCCTGAAATAAGTTGTAGGAAAAATAAAGGAAGTAAAGTGTAAGCAGGTGCTCCTAACTTAAAATCAAAACTCGAAGCCTGTTTATTGTCTGTTGATAGGTCTACTTGCTGATCATCACAACAGTCAGAGGCTGCAGGAGGATTTTCTTGCTGCGTCTTTGCTTGATTGCAAACACAAGATTTTTTCTCAGCTGATTTGAAAGTATAGGATGTTAGTTTTTCTCCACAAAAATGCAGGCTATAGGCTAATCCAGGGATGGAAAGCAAATAGACAAACATCAGGAGAATACTAACATTTTTTTTCAAAGCAATATAAATTTAGCAATTGCAAAATTAACTATATTTTAATTACTATGTTTTACACAATTTTGTTTCGTTTTTGCAAAATTTTAAGATAGAGGTTGCAAAATTTACAATAAAAGACCCTTGGTTAATAAAGTTTATTTAAGCTAAGCTTATTATATTGGTTAACTCAAAAGTATTAACAGCTAATATAGAAGAGTATGATTAAAGTCATAATGTCCTATAATTCAAATCATTTGCCTAAGATTCCCTAATATAATTTTGTATCAATTAAACTTAATACAATAACTCTGTTGTAAAGTTGCCGTTTGGTCCTGATACCTCCAATACATCGCCTTTTTGTATATGTTCTACCAAATAGTTTGACATTACCCCATTGGGTACCTTCTTAATGGTTACAGCCAAGATAGCATCTAAGTAAGGAGAAGTACAAATGGAATATGTTCTGCTCACCCTTTTACCTTCTATCTCTTTAGTAAGGGTGAAAAATTGTCCTGGCTTATAATTGATTTTTTGATCCGCATCGTCAAAATAGATGGTAATCGCATCCATCGTTTCCTTCACCACATTTTTTACCTTAAGGAGCCTTTGGTATGTTTTCATAACAATATTAGTGTTATTTTATTTCTTTGTAATAGACAGATCTACAGATAAAAGAAACTTTTGCAGGTCTGCCTATCAAATAAAACCTAACTTATTTACTTTTAATAAAGACTAGAGCAATTACTGTAGCAATGCCTGCAATAAGAGCAGCTCCAACAAATGCAGCATGAAAGCCAGAATTGAGGGCTTCTATTTGCCCTGAGCCTGCCTGAAGGAGTGAAGATGTTTTGGAGCTAGCAAGAGCGACCATAGCCGCTAACCCTAAAGCTGAACCAACTTGATAGCTTGTATTCACCAATCCAGAAGCCAGGCCAGTTTCTTCCGGTTTTGCCCCTGACATAGAGGCTATGGTTCCGGGTATATAAGAAAGAGACATACCTAAAGCAGCCAGTAAAGAAGCTACTAGCACATTACCCACAAATGAGCCATTGACAGGTACCTGCGCAAATAATATAAGCGATAGCGTTAATATTAATAAGCCAGCTATCAGATTGGCTTTAAATCCGAACTTTCCTACTAATTGGCCTGTAAATCCAACCATTAGAATCATAATCGCAATGGTCATTGGAAGTAAAGCAAGTCCACTGTTAAAAGCGGAAAATTGAAGAACCTGTTGTAAGTATAAATTCAGAAAGAACCACAAAGGAATCCAGGCAGCGGCAAGCAAAGCCATGACAATATTCGCAGCCGGAAGATTAGGTGCCTTGAAAATGTGCAGAGGCATCAAAGGCTCTTTGGTAGAGCGTTGAATGAGAATGAATGTTATAAAAAATGCGGTGGCTCCTCCTAAAAGACCTAAGGTTTGTAAAGATGCCCATCCGGCTTGGTCTGCTGTCACAATGGCATAAACAGCCATCACTAAAGCTAAGGTAACGGAAAGAGCCCCTATTATATCTATTTTACCTTGCTTCTTTTTGCCAGCCAGCAATAGGGTAGGTATAAATACTAATACAAGTATACCTACCGGAATATTTACCAGGAATACCCATCGCCATGAAAGCCATTCTGTAATAACGCCACCCAAAAATACCCCTGCAGAACCTCCGGCAGCGGCAGAAGCACCCCAAAAGCCTAATGCTTTCCCTAACTCTTTAGGATCAGTAAACATACTCATGACAAGCGTAAGTGCAGCAGGTGCAATAAGTGCTGAGCCGAATCCTTGCAAAGCTCTTCCTGTATTCATCGAAGCCTCAGACCAGGCAAGCCCTGCCAATAGAGAAGCGACAGTCAAAATCAGAAAACCTGCCGAAAAGATTTTTCTAGCTCCAAATAAGTCAGAGAGACGACCTCCTAAGAGCAGCAGACCTCCAAAGAAAATAACATAGGCATTAAATATCCATTGTAGATTAGCTTGGGAATATCCCAGCGCTTCTTTAATAGCAGGTAGCGCTACTCCAATAATGGAAGTATCCATAATGACCATAAATTGGGCAGTACATAGTAGAAATAATGCTGTCCACCTTTTATCATATTGTATATTTTGAGTTTTTTGAGCAACAGTTGGCATACAAATTTTTATTTATTTGTGATGGAAATTGATTGAAGAATGAATAATTTAATTCCAAACTGAATTTTGGTCCTTAACACGAGAAAGGCCTTTTACTGCAACCTCCCTAATGCCTTTTCTAGATCCAGATGAGCCATATGCAGATCAAATACTGCTTGCAATTGATTGATCTTTGCTAGGGAAAAGGCTAGTTCTGCATCAGTGAATTCAAGCCTTGAAGACAAGCCCTGCTGATAGCGATCTCTCATAGTGTTATAGCTTATTTGAGCCGATTTAACAGTTTGCTCTTCAATAGACCATCTTTCATAGGCTTCTTCCAGGATGGATAGTTTTGAAGAAAGCTCATTTCTTACCTTTTCTTTGGTATATTCAAACCCAATGTTGCTTTGCTGAAAATTAATTTTGGTTTGTTTTATTCTTGCATCTGTTTTAAATCCAGTAAAAATAGGAACCACGAGTTGAGCCCCAATAAAAGAGGTATTTGGCCACCTGTAGTCAGCTAAGCTTTTATTATCGGCTTGCCCTTGGACTTGAAATTGTCCGGTTGCCCAAAGGCTTGGTAATCTTTCTGCTTTGGTTGCATCCATTTGTTTTTTACTAAGCTCAATAGTGAGTACCTGGCTTTTAATGTCTGGTCTTAGCTGCAAAGCTATCTCTACAGCCTGCTCCAGGCTTAGTGGCTTATCTGCATCATATAAACTTGTAACTAAAGAATCACTTAAATTTATTTCCTGATCAGCCTTTATACCTATCAATGTCTTGAGCTCTGATTTAGAGATGTTGATTCTACTTTTCAGGCTTGAAATAGTGGGTTTTAGGTTTTGAAGGGCTATATAGTTTCTTAGCGTATCTACTACCAACGCTTTTCCTTGCTTCAAAAGTGATCTTGAATCATCTAAGGCTTGTTTATTTCTCTCAAAGCTTTGATGCTGAAGTTCCAATTGCTTTTGGAGAAGCAAAATGGTGTAATATCCCGCATGTACCTGCCGGATCACCTCACTTTTTAAAGCAGTGGTTTTTTCTTTGGTAATTTGCCCTGCTACTAAAGTTGATTTTACCCGCTGCCTGGAGGCTGCCGCAAGTAGAGGCTGATTAACCGTTAACACGCTATTAAAAGCATTTTTACCACCAACAGCTACATCCACTACAGGCTCTTCCGCATTGCCTGTTAAGCTTCCCGGCATAAAAATAACAGGCTTTGAAAAGTAATAAGAATATGCACCTGTAGCACTTACACTAGGAAGCATATTGCTTCTAGCTTCCTTTACGGCTTGCAAAGATTTATCTTCCTCTAAGGATTGTACTTTAATATCCTTATTGTTTGCAAGAGCATAGCTTACAGCCTCCTCAAGGGATAGGGGCTTGCTCTGAGCTGCTATTTTACCAAGTGGTAAGATAGACAGGCCAAAGAGCATCATATAATAGATGAAATTTGTTTTCATGGATTTAAAATTTTAGGACTACGCTTTAAGCACCTACTAATTGAGGCGTTTCTATGGTTTTCTTTTTTCTACTTGTAGACAAGTAAGAATACACTGCGGGGATGACAAATAAGGTCAGAATACCTGCAAACAGTAATCCTCCAACGATCACAATACCTAAGGACTGACGGCTGTTCACGGTCAGAGCGATAGGCAATGCACCAAAGATCATGGCTAGAGAGGTCATCAGGATGGGGCGGAATCTTGAAATGGCTGCTTTTTTAGCCGCTTCCAGCTTAGTTAAGCCTTCTTCTTTTAAGTGATTGGCAAACTCTACTATTAGAATGCCATTTTTGGTAATTAACCCAATTAAAGTAATGATGCCTATTTGGCTAAACACATTCAGGCTTTGGCCAAACCAATTAAGGCTTAAGATAGCTCCTGTAATAGCCATTGGTACTGTAAGCATGATAATGAATGGATCTCTAAGGCTTTCAAATTGAGCGGCTAGAATCAGATAGATAAAGATTAAAGAAATAAGGAAGGTAAGCAGTAGGTTAGAAGAGCTTTCTATAAAGTCCCTAGATTGGCCTGCCAGCGCAGATTTGAAGGTTTCACCTAACACTCTTTGTTTAATGCTTTCCATCTCCTCAATCCCCTCTGCTAAGCTTACACCTGGTGCTAAACCAGCTGAAAGGGTAGCAGACGTATATTGCTCATAGCGGTAGATAGCTGCCGGACTGATGCCTTCCTTGATCGTTACCAGGTTATCTAGTGACACCATAGTGCCATTACCTGCCTTAACAAATACTGATTTTAAATCACTGATATCATTTCTTTTAGATCGCTCTACCTGACCAATGACTTCATACTGCCGTTCATTCTGGATAAAATATCCATAGCGTTGACCAGAGAAGGATAGTTGTAAGGCACGTGCTACTTCCTGGATAGATATGCCCATTAAAGTTGCTTTTTTGCGGTCAATATCTAAGGTCAGCTCAGGTTTGTTGATTTTTAGATCACTATCCACAAACATGAGTTTAGGGCTCTTACGGGCCTCGGCCAGAATCTTTGGTAGCACCTCTGCTACTTTTCCAAGGCTTTGAGCCTGCAAAACATATTGGATGGGTTGTCCACCACCATAGCGTGTACCGATGGTTGGAGGCAAATAAGGGAACAGCAAAATACCTCTGAACTTGCCAGATGCCATGCCATACTGGTTATACAGATCTTGTACTGTTTTTTGCCTTTGGCTAGGATCTTTCAGATAGATACTCTGCATGGCAAAATTTACTGGCGCAGGCGCTGGTGAAAAGGAGATAGCTACCATGGAATAGGTCTGATATAAGCCTTCTGTGGAGTCATTTACATATTTGCCTACCTCTGCCATATTTTTCTTCATGTAATCAAAGGAGACACCCTCAGGGGCAATAGCAATCAAACTTAGGTTGGATCTATCTTCATACGGAGCAAGTTCAGAAGGTAGGTTTTTACCTACAAAGTAGATAATGGCAGTAGTCCCGATCAAGAATACCCAGGCAAGCCATCTGGCTTGCAGAAAAAGAGATAAAAGGGCTGCATAGCCATTATTTAATTTAATAAAGAAAGGTTCTGTTACTCTATAAAGCCAGTTTGGTTTATTCTGTTTCCTTAGCAAATAGGCACTCAGCATGGGAGAAAGCGTAAGGGCTACAAAGGCTGAAACCAGTACAGATCCTGATACAACAATAGCAAATTCTTTGAATAATTGTCCGCTGATACCCCCCATGAAAATGATTGGCAGAAAAACAGCAGCAAGTGTAATGGTAGTGGAGATAACAGCAAAATAAATTTCTTTTGAACCTTTTAAAGCTGCCTCTACCGGGCTCATGCCTTTCTCAATCTTTTCGTAGATGTTTTCCAGCACTACAATGGCATCATCTACCACAAGGCCTATGGCTAGTACTAAACCGAGTAATGTAAGTACATTGATTGAAAAACCGGCCATGTACATAATGAAGAAGGCAGATAAGATCGATACCGGAATGGCAAGTACCGGAATAAGCGTGGAACGCCAATCTCTGAGGAAAATAAAGATAATGAGCACGACTAAGCCAAAAGCAATCAGCAGTGTTTCTTCCACTTCTTTGATAGAGTTGCGCACTGGCTTTGTAAAATCAACGCCCACGATTAGTCTAAAATCAGAAGGTATTTCTTTTTTTAATAATTCTAAGCGGTTGTAAAACTCGTCTACTACTTCTATAGCATTGGCTCCCCGCTGAATTTCAATGGCCACACCCACACCTATTCTATTAATATTATTTGTATTATTTACAATCGCATTACGTTCATTGAACTCTCCTAACTCAGCATATCCTATATCTTTCAGACGGATGATGTTCATGCCGCTTCCCTTGATAATCATATTATTGAAATCTTCTGGGGAAGTAAGGCGGCCAAGGGTCCGTACGCTAAGCTCTGTGTTATTTCCTTCAACTCTGCCAGAGGGCAAATCTATATTTTCTCTTAGCAGTGCTGTACGAATGTCTTCTGGGGTGAGGCTGTAAGCAGCCAGTTTCACTGGGTCAAAGCGCAGGCGCATGGCATATTTATGCTCACCTACAATATTTACCCGGCTTACGCCAGGAATGGACTGCATCCGCTCTTTTACTACTGTAGAAGCAATGTGGCTTACTTCTTTGATATCTTTACTGTCACTTTCCACCTCTAAGAAAGCGACAATGTTATCTACTGAACTTGCTTTTTCTACGATAGGTGGATCTACATCTACAGGCAGTTGATTGCGCGATTTGGCTACTTTATCCCGTATATCATTGAGTGCATCCTCTAAATCGGCATCTCTATTAAACTCAATAGAAATGGCACTTACTTGTTCTCTGGAGACAGAGGAAATGGTGCGCACATTACTTGCTTCGGCTAGGGCTTCTTCTAATGGTTTAGTGATTTTAGAAGCAATTACATCGGGGCTTGCACCTGGGTAAATCGTAGTAACTGAAATGACAGGCGCTTCAGTTAAGGGGAATTCGCGGACACCTAAGTAATTGTAGCCCACTAACCCTAACAGTACAATAACAGCGGAGAAAACACCTGCCAGTACTGGTTTTTTAATACTTAATTCTGATAAGTTCATCGTAATATAGTTTTAGGGTTATTATTGTGCACTCACAATCTGAACAGGTACACCATCTCCGGCGCGTAAGACATTTGACACCATGATGGTATCGCCGGATGAGAGCCCCTCTAGAATCATTGCTTCGCTTTCTGTTCTATTTTGCACTTTTACTGCCTGTGCCCTGGCTGTTCCATTTTTGATAGTGAACACAGTATATCCTTGTGGGGACGGAATTAAGGCTTCTGACGGAATCATTATAGCCTGAGCATCTGCTGAAATAGTTGGAAATGATACTTTTGCGGAAAGTCCTGCTCTTAATTCATTTTGCGGATTATTTGCGATGGCTTCAACAAGCAGGCTACGGCTGCCAGCATCTACATGGGGTTCAGTGGCAGTAATTTGGGCAGTATAGCTCTCCTCTGAGAAATCTGTTTTGAAAGTGATTTTAGTGCCCTCTTTTGCTTTGCCAATGTATTTTTCAGGGATGGCAAAATGTATTTTTACCTTGCTGACATCCTGTAAGTTGGTTAATACCATATTTGGACCAACAAGTGTTCCTTCATGCACTTTAGAAATACCGATACGGCCAGCGAATGGGGCTCTGATTTCTGTTTTTGAAAGCTCTACTTGCAAAAGTTCTTCTTCCGCTTGTAAAGCTTGAAGAGTGCTTAGTACCTGGTCATATTCTTGCTCTCTGACAGCCTGTGTCTTTAGAAGTTCTGACAGCCTCTTTTCATCCGTCCGGGCTAATACTAATTGTGCTTCTATCTTTTTTAACTTAGCCTTTAAATCAGCATCATCTAGTTTGTAGAGCAATTGACCCTTTTGTATATAGGTTCCATCTTTAAATGTAATTGATATTACCTTTCTTGGAATTTCACTGACAATCTCTACTTGTCTATTAGCGACAATGGTTCCTACGATTAATTCATCCTGCTGGTAGGATGAGGCTTGTACTACCTTTACATCTACTGGTAGTTTCTGCATGGGAGCCTGAGTAGCTCCGCTGTTAGTTTCTGCTTCACTTGTCTCACAAGAGGAAAGAAGCATGGTGAGTAAAATAGTGGCTAGTATTATTTGCGACCACATAAGTATTTTTTTCATAGTTGTAGGGATTTAAGTATGAATTGCTTCATTTGTATTCAATTTTTCAAACAGAGAGGGCAAACCTCTTCCACTCTCTTGATCAGGCATTTTTTAAAGCCTGATCAAGAAACAGTTTATTGTGTATGTAGGAAAGTAAGATTAGCGGCTTGCTCCTGAGCTCATTAAGCCTGGATAGAAGCGAATATAGGTTTCAAAGGAAAGCGGATTTTTGCCGTATAAGTTTTGCAGCTTGTTATCCACACCATACCAGGTGCCCTGTACCCCTACGGAAAGATGGGTGTTAACTACCTTAAAGAGGTTCTGATTGATGCCTACCGTGATGGCATTCACAGGGAAAACTGCTCCATGCCCAAATGTTTCTTCATCTAATAACAACTCTTCTGCTGATTTCTCTACCCATTCATATTTTCCATAAATGGCTGTATTGTTTAAGGTAAGGGCACTTTCTACTAAAGCGGAATGCTGCGGTTCATGATGGCCTTTTACGGCTTTGTTATAGCCCCATACAGCGGCTGAGTTTAAGAAAGTTTTAGCTCCCAGTTTTTTAGCATGAATCACTGAAGCAGTGGTTTTATTGACATCTTCTCTTTCACCTATTTCATGTACATCTTTCACCCAGGCTTGAGATACTTGTAAAGCCCACTCGGGTGTTGGGTTATAAGATAATCTTGCAGACCAAGAATCAAATCTGGGTTTGTCAAAGCCAAATCTTTCCTCATTGGGCTCTCTTCCAGTGAAATTAGAACCTTCAATTTTAAAGTTCTTGTAGCGGAAACCTAAAGTAGTTACACCAAAAGTGATATGGGTAGCATCCTGCCAGTGATGCCCAATAGGTGCATCCGGATTATATAAACTGGAAGGGCGGTGCATGAAAGCGACAGGTCCAAAAGCAGGTTCACCTGGATAGCCTAAGTACACAAAAGCATCTACATCCCTTGAGAAAGCATGCGTATAGGCTACAGAGAGTTCAGAAAAAAGATCATGTGGATGTTGTTTATCAACCAAGGGTTCACCTTTCCAAGTTTCTCCGGATTGGAAAAGTAAGGGATAGCCTCCTCCGCCTACGGTTAAGCGGTCTAAAGAAACCATGGCACTGAAACGGAACAAACCATTATTTCCTACTTTTCTTTGGCCCATGCCCATAAACCAGTTAGGGGCATCAAACTTAGATCCACCACGAGAACCCTTGTTGCTGATATCATGATTAGTATAGCGTAAAAACAGATTACCATGCAGCATGTACATCCATTTTTTGGAGTGGATCATGTAGCCATACATAGGAGCGGCATCAGGTAGCCAGCCAGTACCCGAACCATTGCGATTCATCGGCAAGTTCAGCGAAAAAGCATTCGACATCGGCACATCATGCATTGATGAATGTTCTGATTCAGATTGTTCATCCCTAAGCGTATCACTTGAGGTAATTGAAGTATCTTTTTGAACCGGAACAGCTTGATGGTGTCCTTCATGTTGAGCAAGCGTAGTTTGAGCAAAAAATATTATAGTTACCCATACTAGTATAGAAAGAGTTTTCATAAATTTGTATATCGTTTTTAGTTCACAATTTCATTTTAGAACAGGCAGGGATTCGGCCCTCTGCCTGTTCCTTTTTATACTTGTTCAATCGTAAATCCGGCTTTTTGTACCGCTTCTTTAATTTGACTTGTACTTACTTTATCTGTTTCAACTGTTAATAACTTATTAGGATTATAGAAATCTATTTGCCAGTTTCCTTCAATACCTTCTACTTGGTTCAGGTGTGGAGTAACTTTGGCTACACAGCCTGCACATTTGATGTTGGTTTTAAATTTGAGTGTGTTCATAAGTATATAAGTTTTAGATAAAAAATTTCTTATGCCCTTTTGGCATTATAGCCGGCTTTTTCTATAGCTCCAATGATCTGATCAGGGCTTGTTTTACCCTTATCATACTTGATTTGAGACTTTCCTACTTCTATAGTTAAGATTTCTGTACCTGGAAGTTTTGAGATAGTATTCTTAACTATCATTACACAATGTGCACTTCCCATACCTTCGATATTTAATTGCAGCGTTTCCATATTCTACTTTTTTATTAATGATTAATTATATATCAAAGGTACACTCTCTCTACTGCTTAGGCTTTACACAAAAACCGGTTTGATTCATATAATTTTTAGGTTGAATAGAATTTTAGGAAATGATTTTTATTCCCATCATAGACAAATGAAAATTAGTTAGTTATAAATGAATCTTTGCTCCAACACATACGCTTTCCTTGCGTAAAAAATAAGATTACTAAATCACCTTGATTATGGCAGACCAGACAATAATTGACTTACTCGGGGAAAGTGCAGAGGATCTGCTGCAGTACCGATCGACTACTGTTTCCAAAGAATTGCTTCATGTGCCAGGACCGGATTTTATAGACCGCGTATTTGTGCAAACCAACCGGAGCATTCCAGTGCTGAGAAGTTTAGCCACCTTGTTTAATTATGGCCGTTTAGCTGGAACAGGCTACGTTTCTATCTTACCCATCGACCAGGGTATTGAGCATACAGCCGGATTTTCTTTTGCCCCAAATCCTATTTACTTCGATCCTGAGAATATTATCCGACTAGCTATAGAGGGAGGTTGTAATGCGGTAGCTACAACATTTGGTAACTTAGGGATGATTGCTAGGAAGTATGCGCACAAAATACCTTTTATTGTTAAAATCAATCACAACGAATTGCTTACCTACCCTACCAAGTATAATCAAATCATGTTTGGTTCTGTAGAAGAAGCCTGGAACCTGGGAGCTGTTGCTGTAGGGGCTACTATTTATTTTGGCTCTGAAGAGTCAAGCCGGCAAATTATTGAAGTCTCACAGGCATTTGAAAGAGCACATGAACTTGGAATGGCTACGATCTTATGGTGCTATACCCGCAATTCAGCTTTTAAAACAAAAGATAAAGACTACCATGTGGCAGCAGATATTACTGGACAGGCTAATCATCTGGGCGTAACTATCCAGGCCGATATCATCAAGCAAAAAATGCCGGAAACCAATGGAGGCTTTGAGGCTGTAAATTTCTCTAAGTGGCATAAGGATATGTATAATAAATTAGCCACTGATCACCCCATTGACCTATGCCGCTACCAGGTATTAAACTGTTATATGGGCAGGGCGGGACTTATTAACTCTGGAGGAGAATCTGCTGGAGATACTGATCTGGAGCAATCCGTTAGAACAGCAGTCATTAATAAACGAGCGGGAGGCATGGGGCTTATACTGGGTAGAAGGGCTTTCCAGCGTCCTTTTGAGGAAGGTGTGAAATTACTGAACTTAGTGCAGGATGTTTACGGCGACAGCTCTATAACACTAGCCTGATCTTGTGAAAAACAGTTGATCCTGTTCTAATGAATAGAAAAAGGGGTAGTACCCCTTTTTCTATTCATTAGAGAATTTAAGAGATTTGAATCAAAGCTTCACATTGCGCCACTGTTTCGCGAGCCAATTTCAAGGCTTTCGGTATCTGGTTTAAATCAGAAGTGATCAGGGGGAGGCAGCCTGTTTTAGGCTTATTTTATTGAAATCTAATTTGTATTTAAAATGCAGTCTATTAAAAATACTCTTCGTTACCTAACTATTTTTTTCTTTTGATTAAATAAACAAATTTGATTTGACAATTTTGATGGCTATGGCTAGCACTACTATACCAAAAACTTTTCTCATGATACTAAATCCTGTATTTCCAATTTTCTGCTCCAGCCAAGTACTGGAACGGAATACTCCATAGATAATGATTATGTTAAGAATAATACCTAACAAAATATTTGGTATTTCATAAACACTGCGTAGGGATATAATAGTAGTAAGCGTGCCTGCTCCTGCAATCAGCGGGAATGCTAAAGGCACAATAGAACTAGAGCAACTACTTAAAGAATCTTCCCGAATAAGGCTAATGCCCATAATCATTTCCATAGCAATAATAAACATAACTATAGCTCCTGCTATGGTAAAAGAGGAGGTGTCTAAACCTAAGAATTGTAAGAGTGATTCTCCCATAAATAGAAAACCAACCATTAATATTGCAGATATAACCGTTGCTTTTCCGGATTGAACGCCACAGTGACCTTTCCTGATTTTGATGATATAGGGGATATTTCCTAGAATATCAATCACTGAAAATAGGATCATTGTTGAAGCTGTTATTTCTTTCAAGCTGAGCATACTTATGGAATGTTAGAACTTTGGAACTGGGATAACAACTTAAGCAAATATTATTTAGGATGTAATACCACGGTTTAAAAAGCCTTTATCAGCATGTAGCTAAGAATATCTCACTTCTGCCGCCATTCAGTGATGATGCCCAGATAGGGATAACTCTTTCATTGACAGTACGAAGTCAAAAGTGTACAGCCTGTCTTCCAGCAGGAATTGGAGCCAAGTCCTAAAGATTCCCTTTGCCTTAACATCAGCATGTAACACGAGCTCATCTTTATGCACCATTGGATGAACATGTAAGTACTCCTTGCTCTCCTGAGATATCATGACCACGTGCGCCTTTGCACCCAGAAAGTCGCCAAGCGAAGAGGCTGGAATAAGAATGCCATTGCGCTGAATATGTACTTTGATGGCACTTGAATCATTTACATCCAGCTGCACATATACACCCTCGATACTGGCACTTAGCACTTCATGCTGATAGTGCTGAGCTTCTTTCTGCTCTCCGGCCACTACAACCGTTTTTTGGACTACAACAGGAAAGCCGCCAAGAGGCTTGATGTCACTGTAGAGAAAGAACTTACCAGCGAAGGGAAAAGTTAAATTTACCGTATACCCTTTCCCTTCTTTTTGTTGATGTTCATGAGTAAAAAAGGAAAGATCTTCGGATACAACGATTAAATGAATATCCTTTGTATGCACTTCTTCTAAACTAAGAGGTGTAGTACTCTCTTCAGAGCTAATAGGGATAAGCAAAAGGGTAGTTGGTTCCTTTGCTCTTAAAGTGTTATTATTAAATTCTAGCTGTATATCAACTGTATTTTTCATTTTTTCTTAAGCTTTGTGTAACTATAAAAAATGTAACTATTAAATAAAGAGAAGACTTTTCTTGTATGCCTCAACTCCTTTAAACTTGTTGTTTGACTTACAACTTAACTTTGCGTAAACGTAAGCTATTAGTTACCACAGACACCGAACTCAAAGCCATAGCTGCTCCTGCAATCATCGGATCAAGCAGGAAACCAAAGGGAGGATATAAAATACCTGCTGCTATCGGAATCCCTATGATGTTATAGATAAAGGCCCAGAACAGATTTTGCCGAATGGTTTGTACAGTCTTGCGGGATAATTTTAAGGCTTTTGGAATCTGGTTTAAATCAGAAGTAATCAGTGTCATTTTGGCTACATCCATCGCAATGTCTGAACCTTTCCCCATGGCAATACTTACGTCTGCCTGTGCTAAAGCATGTGAATCGTTGATGCCATCGCCCACCATCGCTACTACTTTACCTTCTCCTTGCAGTTGCTTTATAAAGTCCGCTTTATCTGCCGGCAATACTTCTGCTTTGTAATGGGCTAATCCTACTTGTGCTGCCACTGCTTTTGCCGTCTGTTCATTGTCTCCTGTCAGCATATATACCTCGATACCTTGGCTTTGGAGGTTTTCAACGGCTTGTTTGGAAGTAGCTTTGATACGGTCTGCAATGGCAAATATGGCGAGCACATGTTTGCTGCTGGCAAAGAAGATTACTGTTTTAGCTTCTTCTTGCAAGGCTTTTGCCTGGGATACTATGGAATTACTAAGGGGTACGCTGTAATCTGTTAATAATTTCTTATTACCTACCAAGTAAACCTCATGCTGATAAGTTGCTTTTACGCCTTTTCCGGTAATACTTTCAAATGCAGTTAAAGTAAGGGAATCATTTTCTTTGGTTCTTAATTGTCTTACTACTGCTTCGGCAAGCGGATGTTCTGAACTTGCTTCAATCGCTAATAGTATAGACTCGAATAAAGCTTTATTTGAGTCTTCCACTAACCATATGGCATCAGTTACTTCCGGTTTACCTTCTGTAATAGTTCCGGTTTTATCAAGGACTATAGCATTTACTTTATAGCCTAATTCGAGGCTCTCAGCATCTTTAATCAAAATGTTATTCTCAGCACCTTTCCCCACACCAACCATAATGGCTGTAGGGGTAGCAAGGCCTAAGGCACAAGGACAAGCAATGACAAGAACAGTCACAAATGCGAGTAAGGCATGAGTAAAGGCATTATCTCCACCTAGTACCATCCAGGCAAGTGCACTCAAGATAGCTATTCCAATGACTACCGGCACAAATATGCCGGCTATTTTATCTACCAGTTTCTGCACCGGCGCTTTACTTCCTTGCGCTTCCTGCACCATTTTTATAATTTGCGATAGAATAGTATCGCCACCTACTTTTTCTGCCTCGAATCTAAAGCTACCTTTTTGATTCACTGTTCCGGCAAAAACTTTTTCTCCCTCTTTTTTCTCTACTGGAACTGGCTCCCCGCTGATCATACTCTCATCTACATACGAACTACCCGAAGTTACTTTGCCATCTACAGGAATCTTTTCTCCCGGCCGCACCACCAGCAGATTACCTATACCCACCTGGGCAGTAGGAATTTCTTTTTCTACGCCATTTTCAATAATTCTCACCGTTTTTGGCTGCAAACCCATGAGTTTTTTGATAGCAGAAGATGTATTGGATTTTGCCCGTTCTTCCAACAGTTTGCCCAGCAGGATAAAAACAATAATCATGATGGCTGCTTCAAAATAGACATGAGCATGTAACCCCCGCTCATGGAAGAAATGTGGATTTAAAGTATTGAATAAGCTAAATAAAAAGGCAATACCTGTACTTAAAGCCACTAGGGTATCCATATTGGCTTTACCATGCTGCGCCTGTTTTTTAGCATTTATGTAGAAGTTCCGTCCTAGCCACAACACAGGTAAAGAAAGCACCAGCATGATCCAATTAGCATAAGGCATATCCATAAAAAACATGCCTATCACCACCACTGGTGCTGATAATATAGCTGCCCAGATGGTTTTGCTTTTAAGCTGCTTGTAATGCTTTAGCTGTGCTTCCTGTTGCTTTTCATTCGCATTCTCCTCATCAATGATCAAATCATAGCCAATGGATTGTATGACTTGTTGAAGCTTAGGAAGCGTTACCTGAGAAGGATTAAAATCTACCCAGGCAGTCTGATTGGCAAAGTTTACTCCTGCATCCTTTACACCTTCTTGTGATTTAAGTATAGATTCCACACTCACGGCGCAAGCTGCACAGGTCATTCCTGTTACAGGAACAGTGATCTTATTATCTTTTGCTTTATTTTTAGTGTTCAACCTTGCACTTTTATTTAAGGTTTCTGTAGCTATATTCATAACTCAATATATTTAATGACTTACTATTAATCTAACTATACAAAGTTACTCCTCTACTCTTTCAAACGTTTTACACAATTCCGGATATGATTTATATGATTTTTAGGTATTGACTCAATGAATGCGTTTTTTCCGGACATTCACCAATTAGAAGTATACTAACAGAAAATAAAAAAGCTAAACCTGTTAAAGTTTAGCCCAAGGAATAAATTGTGCGAAGCTTACTTTACTGTTTCTTCTATAGCAACTTGCAATTCTCTAAAATGAGAAGGAGACATACCTGTAATTTTCTTAAACTGATTGGATAGGTGATGTACGCTGCTATAGCCTAATTGAAAAGCAATATCTGTTAAAGAAAAATGGGTGTATTTAAGAAACTCCTGTACTTTTTCTACCCGCTTGCCTATAACATATTGTTCTAACTTAATGCCTTCGGTATTTGAAAAAAGTGTACTTACGGTATCATAATCCATATGAAGGTTTTCGGTAACTAGGGAGGCAAAATTTTTGGTATGGCTTTCACTATTGATAAGCTCATTTTCAATAAGTTCCTTTACCTTGGTTATGATAGTAGATTGTCTGTCTGTTAAAATTTCAAAACCTTCCTCTCGTAGCAATTCATCCAATTTTTTCAAAGCAGAAGCTTCCTTTTCCTGATAAGTAACTTCCCCTAGTTTTATTTTATACACCACCAATCCCTGGCTTTGAAAAATATCTTTTACAATTGATATGCACCGTCTGCATACCATTCCTTTGATTTTTATTGTCTTTTCCATACGAAAACTGTTTTATGGGTATGCTATAAAGATCGTATATACCCTTAGTTTAGCCTTTACACATTTCCGGAAATAGTTTATATAATTTTCATCTTACGTCATCTAAGGAGTTGCGTTTGTCTTCTTTAATCTCTTTGAAGTGGGAAGGAGTTAGCCCTGTCACTTTTTTGAACTGATGGGAAAGATGTTGTACACTGCTATAGCCCAGCTGCCAGGCTATTTCACTTAACGTTAACTCATCGTATACCAGGAGTTCTTTTACGCGTTCTATCCGCTGCAGGATGATGTATTTTTCAATAGTTATACCTTCTGTAGCTGAGAATAAAGAGCTAAGGTACGTATAATCTAACCCTATTTTTTCTTCAATGAGATAGGAGAGCTTTTTATGTTCTTTCGATTCTTGATAATGTATGAGCTCAATTACGGTGCTTTTAATCTTTTCAATTATATGAGATTTTTTATCATCAAGCAGCTCAAACCCATGTTTAGCAAAGACTTCATTAACCTTCTTCTTATCTATTTGCTTGTCACTTTCATGCAGCAGCACTTCTCCCAATTTTACCACCTCCGGATGTAAACCCAGGTTCTCAAGTTCTGTTTTTACCACTTTCATGCAGCGGCTGCACACCATATTTTTTATATGTAGCGTAGCTTTCTCCAAAGTATTTTCAGTTTTAGGTTAAAGACAAAATAATTTTCAAACGGGCGTCACCAAGCTTTTACTTTCTAATTTCTTTTTTCAATAACTGCGCATTGATGGCTACAATGATGGTAGATAAACTCATAAAAACAGCCCCAATTGCAGGTGAAATCATAATTCCCTGGCTATAGAGAACACCTGCAGCTAATGGTAGGGCAACTACGTTATAGGCTGTAGCCCACACTAGGTTCTGGATCATTTTTTTGTAGGTAGCTTTTCCAAATAAAATCAAAGAAGCGATGTCTTTGGGATCACTGTTTACCAGAATAATATCAGCCGTTTCAGCAGCAATATCGGTTCCTGAGCCTACAGCAATGCCTATATCTGCTTGGGCCAAAGCCGGAGCATCATTCACCCCATCTCCTGCCATGGCTACAAATTCTCCTTTTTGCTGCAATTCTTTTATTTTATCCAACTTTTGATGGGGAAGTACCTCTGCAAAAAAACCCTCCATACCTAACTCTTCACTTACACTTTTAGCTACTGTTGCGTTATCTCCTGTGAGCATAATGGTTTTTACCCCATTTGCTTGCAGGGTTTTGATTGCTTCTTTTGATTGCGGCCGGACCTGATCAGCTAAAGCAATAAAGCCAGATAGTTTATCATCTATCAAGACAAACACGACTGTTTCTATAATTTGAGAAGATGCCTTTTCTGGTATAGGTACATTTATTTCCCTTAAATAGCCGGGACTAACCACTTTTATGCTTTTTCCTTCTACCATTGCTTCAATTCCTTTTCCGGTAATGGCATTGAATGCCTGTGCCTGCGGTATGCTTAATGATAATTCTTTTGCTTTTCTAATAATGCCTACAGCTATCGGATGCTCTGAATTTTGCTCTAAAGCAGTGGCTACGCTAAGTATATATCCCCTTGAAAATTGGTCAGAAAGGCTTTCATACCGCGTTACACCAAACTCTCCCGTGGTGAGTGTACCTGTTTTATCAAACACCAGTGTAGTGATTTTACGAGAGTTTTCGAAGGCTGTGCGGTTGCGGATCAATAAACCGTTTTTTGCTGATACGGCAGTAGAAATAGCTACCACTAATGGAATAGCCAGTCCTAGGGCATGCGGACAGGAAATCACCATTACAGTTACCATTCGCTCTAAAGCAAAAGCAAAATCTTTACCTAAAACAAGCCACGTAAACAAGGTGCCAAAACCGGCGGTTAAGGCTACAATAGTAAGCCAGAAAGCGGCTTTATCAGCCAGGCGCTGTGTACTTGATTTTTTATCCTGTGCTTCCCGTACAAGGGTAATTACTCTGGACAGATAGCTATCTGCGCCGGTGCCCTGTACCTGAATTTTTAAAGAACTATTGCCATTAATGGCACCTCCTATTACCGAATCATTTGCCCCTTTTTTCACAGGCTTTGACTCACCTGTTAACATAGATTCATTTAGATGGCCTTCACCCTCTGTAATTACTCCATCGGCTGGTACTTTCTCCCCTGGCTTGATGAGCAAAATATCTCCTTTTTTTACTTCTTCCAGCTTTACATCCATTACGTGATCGCCATGTACTACATGGGCTTCGGAGGGCATCATTTCCACCAGTAGTTCTAAAGCTCGGGATGCACCCATCACTGACTTCATCTCCATCCAGTGGCCCAGCAGCATAATCACAATCAGCGTAGCCAGCTCCCAGTAGAAATCCATGCCTTCTAAGCCAAATACGGTAGCTGTACTGTACAAA
The DNA here is from genome assembly GCF_030503435.1 of Rhodocytophaga aerolata. Lineage (GTDB taxonomy): Bacteria > Bacteroidota > Bacteroidia > Cytophagales > 172606-1 > Rhodocytophaga > Rhodocytophaga aerolata. The sequence continues at coordinate 44,435 of NZ_JAUKPO010000017.1, read as the reverse complement.
TAGGCAACAATGATCGCCACACCTATCAAGGTCATCATTCCTGGTGCCTTGGCTTTAATTTCATCTACAAGGCCTGTAAGAAATGGCCAGCCTCCATAAAAGAAGATGATAGAAGAAAGGCCAAATAGTAAATATTGATCTCCCGGAAATGTAAAAGAAAAGCCAAATATATTCTGCACCATCGGAGAAATGATGAGCACTGGAATGGTTAAGGCAAGCGATATATAGAAGCGTTTCTTAAAATCATCAATCATCATAGCATGATGATCGTGTCCATGACCGCCATGTGCCCCATTGGTATGTGCCATTTGGGAATGATCTTGCTGCCTATGCATGGCATGGCCATCACCTTTCATCTCTTTTGAATCATGTCCGTGAAGAGTAGTTTGAGTTAAATCATCTTTCAGCGATTTAACTTCCTCTTTATTCTTTTTTACATTGTCACCTTTGTGATGAGCCTCATGGTTATGCTCCTCTTGAGGTACATGCTCTCCTTGAGAATGATTGTGAGGCTTATGGCCTGGGTGGTGATTATCTGTATTGTCCATCATCTTATGTAGTTTAAATGCCCTTTCTCTCAATGAATAGAAATCCATGGTCAAAAATAGCTTTTATACCACCAATCTCTGTTACACAATTCCTTATATGATTTATATAATTTTTAGGTTCCTTCCTGAAAAGGTAGAAAATCATAAAGCCTTCATTTCATTCGACTTAATGAAATAAAGGCATACTATTTCAGTTTTTGATAATACTGTATAAAGTGAAAAACTGACGAAACTTTATGGCTGTTAAGCAGTAGGCTTTGTTATCAGTTAGCCGAAATCCAGGAAATTAAAAAGAGATATTTATTTACGCGGCACAGTATTGATGAGGAAGTTGCGGATAATTGGGGCAAAAATCCGGGCAAAGTCATCAGCTGTTTGAAGATCCGTTGAGATGGTTACTGGTGCAAGGTGCCCATTTGGGAGAATATGGGCAATATGCTCAGCAAGTGCCGTTGGGTGTCGATCATCAATACCAGGAATAATTAGTGTAGGAACGTCTATGTTTGCTAGCTCGTCAACACTACGAAAAGAGCGATCATGGACAATTGCTGCTGCTGTTGCAATACTTTCTGGATTGGAACGTGGAATGGCTTCCCGTACCATGTTGCCAATGATTGGAGGGAATTTTTCTAGGATGGGTTCCCAAGCTGCCATAATACCTTCAGCCTGAACACGTGCTGCAAATGCGTCAAGAAAAACAATTTCTTCTTCCTTTGCATTATCGTCCTCTATCTCTTCGATGCTTATCAGTACTAAGGCATGCACACGGTCTGGATGTGTAATGGCCGTACGTAGGGCGATGGTTGTACCAAGACCAGCTCCCCCAATAATGGCCTTAGAAGCACCAATATGGTCCAAAAGAGCGATAATGTCATTGGTATACTGGGTCCATGTGTGGAGGCTGGGATCAGTGCAGACAGAGCGGCCATAACCTCTAATGTCTGGTAATATCACTGTGTGGCAGTCAGCGAGTTTTTGTGCAAGTGGCACCATACTATGATGATCTGGCCCTCCGCCGTGTAGCAGGATGAGTACTGTGCCTTCATGAGTACTTTCAGGTGCATTATTGAGCTCTATTGAGGTTGCATGTAGCGGACAGCCATCAATATTATGGTATATAAATTCAGTGATAGTGTATGCACTTTCCTGGTATTTGTTAATATTGTTATGATTAAGATTGGAGGAAGTAATCTCAAAAGGATTGAGGTTTTGCATATGATTAAGGCGGTTTTTGCTATGGTAAAGGGATTCAAGGAGAGGAAGGGTATTACTTCCATTTGTTAAAAATTGCCCTCACCTATTCTTGCTCAATAGTTAGTAACCATTACTAAGCTGTAGAGGAGATTTTAAATAAAATTGGCTTTGGAGAAGTAAATCCCAAGAATAACCTACGTATTAGTTAACCACTTAAAAGAAATCTTAATACATGAATAAATAAAAATGAAGTAAATTTCTAATGTTTTTGAAAATTACTCTTGTGAAACAGAAATTTTGTCCTTCAAAAAATTTGGTTAGCTATAGCTTTATAAATCAACTGTGCTTTAAGCTAAATCAACATTACATTATTGAATTGAGCGTGTTGCTTTGAATTTTTTAAAGCTTTCTTCAGATTCAAAGTAAAACACAGCCCCATCATGGCTAGCAGGATTCAAAGCAATAAAAGCAGTGGCTTTATCTACTTCCTTTCCTGTCAATGGATCAGAGGCATATCTAACTGCTTTATTCGTTTTTATTTTATCTGCGCACATTTCACAACAGCCATAATAGGTTTTATTTTCAAAAGCTACAGGAATTTGTTTTTTATCCATATAGGCGTTATTTACCATGCACACCTGATCTTTGGAGAGTTCTCCTTCCGGAAGCTGAGGGCTATGATTTTGGTCTTCCACCTGCATCACCATTGTGTTAGCATCATTTTGTAATGCCTCACTGTCATTACTTGCCGAAGTACAGCCAAATACAAAAAAAGAAGCAATGACAATAGTAACAAACGTCTTAACTAATAAAATATATCTTCTCATATTGGGTTAAATTATTTTAAAGCTTCTTTTGTGGAGCCGCACGTAAGCATATTATCTCCTAAATAAGGATTTCTGATCTGCTTGCTGTCACTGAGCCAGTAAGCGCCTTGCCCATCTAAAGCCATCGGGCAATGTTGGTAATACACTGTTTCTTCTATTCCGAATGCTTTTACACTTTTATATAAAGCATCATTAAACTGAGCAAAGTACTTCCTTTGCGATTTTAGCTTATTTTCACTTTCTATCTTATCCAAACTGCTATTCAAAAGATTTTGATAGCTCATCCACTCCGCATATGCTTTATCTTTTAACAGAGTCTTGTCTACTTGTGTGAGGGCTTTTTTTACCCCACCTGCAGCTTGCTGTGCTTTCTTTGCATCAGAAGATATTAATGCTTCTTTTAAATGCAGACTGCTCTTATAAAGAGCTGTGAGCTGAGCCTTAAATTGAGGGCTGGCTTGAGTATAAGTAGTTTTTTGTACTGCACCATTGGGCTGTGTCTGCAAGGTAAAAGAGAGCAGGCTAAAACCTGTTAATAGAATCAATATTGACTTAAGCATATGAATAAGTTTTAAAGGTAATGCAGAGCAGGGCAGGAATATTCCTGCCGGCCTTTTACAATTTCTCTGCTTTGAATCCTGCTTGGGTGACAGCCTCTTTAATTGAGTTGACTTTTGCACCATCAGCTATTACTGTTAAGATTTTATCCGGATTTTGAATATTTACTTCCCAGCTTCTTACTCCTTCAAGTTCATTCAGGTGCGGTGTAACTTGAGCAACACAACCCCCACATTTTATATTGGTTTTAAATTGAAATTTGTCCATGGTTTTAATAAATTTTAATTGTTACTTTTTTATAATTACAAAGTTATGGACAGCCTCTGGTATTACCCTTACATAATTTCCGGTAAGATTTATATAATTTTTAGCAGACTGAATTTTACTTAAAAACTTTTATTCTCTACTGTAGAAGTAATTAACTTCTTCTACAGTAGACTCTTCAGCAAATTATACATATTGATTAAGTTTATCTGCCATTACTCTTTTAGGAACGGCACCTACAATTTTATCTACCGGTTTACCATTCTTGAAAAACAGTAGTGTCGGAAGATTTCTGACCCCATACCTGGACGTGATATAAGGGTTCGCATCTACATCCAGCTTGGCAATTTTGGCTTTGCCTGTATACTCTGTAGCAAGCATATCTACAATTGGACTAATGGCTTTACAAGGAGGACACCAGTCTGCACCAAAATCTACTAAAACAGGCGTTGTAGATTGTAATACTTCTTCATCAAAGTTACTATCTGTAACCTCGATTGATTTTGTTTCTGTTACCATAACATTATTACTTTTGTTTACACAATGCAAACATACATACCGATTCATCTTACAGCTTTACAGTTAAACCGGTATTATTTATATAATTTTCAGGTGTATTATCTACTGATAATGCCTTGAAGGCGAATATGGCAAATAGGCTAAGCGTCAGGCAAAACTATGTATCTGTTTCTTTAGCTTAGATAGTAGCCTATCAACAGAGTAAGACCACTACCATTGGTTACTATTTCCACAGCAAGGCCTATACCTAAAAGGAATATTTCATGCGTTCTCTTTTCTGCATGCTCTTATGTGAAACGACAGGCTAATATTTGAAGAGAGTCCGTATTAGGCTGGGTGAAGCTAAAACCGGTTTATTCCAGGATTCGCCTGAGGTAATTCACTTGACCTAAATGGTAAGACAAATGAGCTAATAAGTGCATCAGGAAAAAGCCAGTAGTCATTTTATACCCCAGCACTTCTTCCGGATAGCCCTGCGCTAAGTCTTCCGTCTGCAAAGCTTTCAGACTGGTAATCACTACCGCTTTTGTATGTTCTATTTGCCGAAGTAGCTCCTGCTTAGGAAGGTTCTTGGTAGCAAATTCCGCTTCGCGGTTTCTCACATAAGGCTGCTTACCTAGGGTGTTGCCAATGTAAGTAGATAAGTTTCCTACTAGATGTAATGCCAGATTGCCTGCTGAATTTGGGACGTGGCCGCTCTTTTGCCACAGATGCGCATCCTGCTGAAAAGAGTCAATTTCAGTATGCAATCTCTGAATATCCCTCTCATATAATGTCCTTAATTCTTCTATCATGTATTTATAAAATTTGGGTTTATTGTTACTATTTTCCAGATAACAGCACCATACTCAGCAAGTGAGTTTAGTTGCAATTGAGCAAGCAGAATGATCTTTTCATTAGTCAAAGAGATATGTTTACAGATATTTTTTATCAGAAGCTAATACATAAGTCTTAAAATCTACCACTCTTTAACTTATAAATACAAATACCCTCCTCAAATGAACACACCTTTAGTTAAGCCTAAATAGGTTTTTGATTTCTCTGTCAAGTAGCAGGGAGTCGAGTAGCCTATTTCCGGCATCAGAATGCTCATATGGCTGTTCCATAAAAAATTGGAGGTATTTCCCTTCTATGAGTTGATCCAGCAGGTGGTTGGCTTGTGGAGAAACATTATGCATCTCTTGTATGGTTTGTGTTGTAAATTTCCTGTCTCTAAAGTCAACTTTACCTTCCTGAATAAACCCTTTCGTTTTTTTAGAGCATCGGCAGGGGTTAGCAGGATTAACCAATCCACATTTATTCTCCATGAACTGGAATAAATCTGCTTTTGCTCTCGATAACTGCTGCCTGAAATTCTCTGCCGTTATATTTAATATCCTGGATGCCGAAGCTGATTTTATTTTAAAGATAGCCCCCAGAATAAATACCATTCTTTGCTCCTTATTCAGGCATAGCAGCATTCCTGCCATACAGCGGTTGCGGGTATCAATAATCATGTCGTTATACTTGATGTGTTCTTCATCAGTCATTTCTTCGCTATTATATGCCTGATCTAAAAACTCACCATACTGCTCAAAAGAACTTACCTGTAATTCAGATTTACGCTTTTTGCTCTTTATAAAATGGTTGGCAACAATACGGTAAAGCCAGGTTCTAAAACTACTGTTCCCCTTGAACTGTGTAAGCTTAGTTACCATTATGATTAACACATCTTGTGCAAGGTCAGCTGCCTCATCTTGGTCATGGACAAACTTTAAAGCAATGTTATAAATAAACCGCTGATGGTTTTTAACTAGTTTTTCTAAAGCCTGCCTGGAACCTTCTTTTGCTTGTTTGAGTAGTGATAAATCCTCAGATTCATCATATTTATTTGAAAAGAGTAGCATATTAGAGAAGAATGAAGAATCTGAGATTGATTTATTACTTCACTTTCAGAAGCGTACTGAAAAATACTGTACTAAGGTTTAAATCTCTTTACACAATTACAGCTATTGTTTTCATAATTTTTTGAAACGCTAGCAGAAGCTTCTAATTTCTTCCTGCCATTACTCCCCCATCTACATCCCAATTAGCTCCTGTAACCCAGGAGGCTTCCTCAGAAAGTAAAAAAGCAATAACTTTAGCTACATCCTCTGGTTGTCCGTTTCTGCCAATGGGTTGAAAACTATTAAATCCATGTAAAGCTTTGGCAGCTTGCTCTTTCCCACCAAATACTTTATCATAAACAGGTGTTTGTACAACTGCTGGAGATACAGCATTAACCCGGATATTATATTCGCTTAACTCCATAGCCAGGTGTTGTGTAAGGGCATGTAAACCTGCTTTTTGCATAGAATAGGCTGAAGAAGGGGTAGCTTTTACTGCTTGTTTAGCCCACATAGATCCAACATTAACAATAGCTCCGCCTCCGTTTTGTTTCATCTTTTTAACTATGGATTGAGTAATAAAAAAGAAGCCTCTGTTTAAATCCAGATAGGAGTTATAGTCTTCAAGGGTATGATCTAAAAAAGGTTTTGGAGCAAAAATACCTGATGCATTTACCAGGTAATCTATCCTGCTAAAGTTTTGGTTAATAGTATTGGCAAAGAATTTTACTCGATTAAAATCAGCAATATCTACCTGATATCCTTCTACTTCTCCATAAGAATTTAATTCAAGAACAACTGTATCAACTTTGGTTTGATGTTTACCAATAATATGCACAGTAGCCCCATTTTCGAGTAGTATTCTGGCTGCAGCTTTACCGATACCACTTGTGCCACCAAGGATAATGGCGATTTTTCCTTTGAAAGATTGTATTGTCATGGTCTGATAGTTTTAAAGTTTACCTATTCGACCTGAGTTGAAAAAACTGTGACAGAAATTTACTAACTCGATTGAAAATATTTTTAGTGGTGCTCCCTTTCTATAACTAAGGAACTAAGGCAACTTCTAACCTAAATTCAACTACCAATAGTTTCATCTTCATGCGCTGAAGCAAAGTCTTTAGGTGAAGAGACAAAAAGAGTTTGGCACTCGCCAGAACAGAAATAATACATCTTCCCTTCATGCTGGCAATGGATAGCTTGGTTGGGCAACACAAGCATTCGACAGACCGGATCAATATGTGGAGGTAGTAAGTGGGGTTCAGCCTTAATTTCAAAAAGCTCTATCTTAGTTCTCAAGTTCTTAAATGATACCTCTCCCAAACATGTAAATTCGATATTCGATGCCTCTGCAACTTCTTTAATGATGGAGGCAGAACAAAGAATTTGGCCTCCTTTAGAGATGGAAGCTATTCTGGATGCTAGATTGATGGCTGTTCCAAAAAAAGAGCCATTCCGTTCTAACAGATCACCTATATGTATTCCAGCATGGATGGCTAGAAAGTTATTCTCTTCATTTGCAAGCTGACGCAGTCTAAGCGCTGTTTCCACCAAGTCACGGGCTATTTCTGCTATAATAACTACCTCATCTCCAACACGTTCCACAAGCCTGCTCGATCCTGTCAATGAATTATTTACTATTTGGAGATACTTATCCACTATCTGGGCAGCGGAAAAGCTTCCATGTGCTTCGGTTAAAGCAGTATAGCCGGCCAAGTCTGCTACTAATATGGCTAGTTTTCTTTCCATAACCTGCTTTTCTAATTTAATAAATGTAGTGTTGTTACTTTATTTTTTTTAGAAATTAGAATAATTTCCTGAATTTTCACAATACTTAAAACTTAAATATTAGTTGCCCTGAAGTTTTAGAATTAGTATCACAGGATAAATTTTCTAAGTAAAAATATTTAAGAATTGTCTACTCCTGCTTTCTTTAGGATATATTAGATTGGAATTAGTATTTTAGCACCTCCCCTTTTGTGCTCAAGTAGGGATAAATCACGCATGTGCCCTTTCAACACCATTGCCTAAAATAGTAAGAATCGGTTCTTTTTCTCGATTTGCATTTTGATTATCATAAATTCCTGCCCACTTGATCCCAAATTGGGAATGTTGGATGTACCAATAAATCCTGTTGCGCTAGTACTCGAATCCATTCATAGGTTCCTTCTGTCCAATGAATTTGGAATAGAAATCCTGTTTTCTGGTAATGGTTTGTTGTGAATAGTAAAGAAAATAATGGTAGTATATTCCGATTTAGCTATCTACCCTTACAGCACTTAGTGAATGTAGTTAGTAGAAAAATTAGATCATTTTTAAAGTTAATAGCGAAAAGCCAAATAACACCCCTTTTCAATTTTAAAAAAAATCTCAAAAAAATCTCTGCATTTTGGGTACTGAAAATTTTAAAAACAAAAAACCGCCAAATTTGCGAAATTTAGCGGTTTTTACTGAGCCCCCAGTTGGAATCGAACCAACGATCTATTGTTAAAAAGGAAGCCGCTTGTCTGCTGTCAATCAATTACTTAAATACCACAGGCCTGAAATAGGTCCGACAACTAATTTTTAAATTAGCTTTTTTAGCACTTTTCGCTAGAAAAAAAATCAACTAAAGGTATGAAGTTGTATACAAGCAGTACCCCTTGAAAGATAGCTCCTCCCCCACTTTCTTATTTCCCCAATCAAAGGTAACAAGAGCATATATAATAGAAATGACCGACTATAAACTGAATCTTGTAAATGAAAACCTGATCAATAATTTACCAAGTTTTATAGGCTCTGTTCTTGCTTTGATGCCTACAGAATTTTTTGTTGAGATACCCATTCGTTCTCAGGCGAATTGTGTATGATACTGCTCTACCCTTAAACTATCTTAAGGGTATTTCTTAAACTATCTTATAGGTCCAGTCGCTACCGTGTGTCTAATTTTGCATTGAAATTAAGCAATGCACGAATGAAAACGAGGTTACTCTTCTTTTTTTTATTGATTTTTTCCACAGCTTTTAGCCAGAATCCGCCTTCTGAGTCAATTCGACGCTTTATGCAGAAGGCCCCCTCACCGCCTCATGCGATACCCTATGGTAATAATCCCAAAGCAGGCCACTATGTAAAGGCAGGGGATGCACGAATCTATTATGAGCTGTATGGGAAAGGCAAACCATTTGTTATTCTCCATGGTGGAATTTTTGGGTCGACCTATGAAATGGCTCATTTTATTGATAGCCTCTCTAAGACTTATCAAGTAATTGCTATATCCACACGGGGGCATGGAAAATCCCAGCTGGGAACCAACCCAATTACCTATGAACAAAAGGCCAATGATGTACTGGCGGTAATAAAGGCGGTAACCAAAGACAGTGTCATGGTCTTAGGCTTTAGTGATGGAGGATATGCTGGTTTTAAGCTAGCCAGCATGTACCCGGAAAGAGTAAAGAAACTAATAGCTATTGGTGCAAGCGAGTTATACCCTGGTGTACGCAAGTTTGAGTTTGATGCCAAGCAGGCAGTAGCTTTAGACAGCTTGTATTGGAAGCAGCAATTTACATTGATGCCCGAGCCACAAAGGTTACAGGAAATGTTCAGTAAGCTAGGTGGTATGTATAATCGTCTTACTGTTGGAAAAGAACTGTTTACTACTATCAAATGCCCCGTTCTAGTGATGGCAGGCGATCGTGACCCCTCCAACCCGGTTGATCGTGTAGTGAACACGTCACAAATGATACCTAGTAGTCAGCTTAGCATTGTTCCTAATGGCACACACGGTGTTTTCTTAGAGAACTTTCCGGCTGTTTGGACAAGCATAGTGCCTTTTCTAAAGTAATACTAGTAGGCCAATACTGCATGCAAAGCTGGGAAAGGGTGCAATTTAAAAAGATCACTTTGGCAAATGTATAGATACCCTTTCAAAAGTAAATGAGGAATAATCATTCATAAATAATTCAATTCAACATACATGATGGATAGAAGACAAACTCTTCGAAGTATACTAATCCTGTTGGCCGGGATATTTGTATTCTCGTCTAATTTCTCTTTCGGACAAGGAAATTATAATACTGCTTCCATACCAAAAGATGGGAATATGTATATAAATCCAGAGTTTGGGAAGGATATAAATAGTGGTACAAAAGAGAGTCCCCTCCAATCATTGCATGAAGCAGCCCGTAGGATTAATCAAGCCAATGGGAAAGGAGCTATTACTATTTTTCTTTCTGAAGGGATTTATAGCCTAAATGCAACGGTTACCTTTCACCCGGTAAACTGGTGGTTCTCACAAACAGATAGGCTAACCATCCAGGCAGAGGTTTTACCAGACGATGCCGAGTGGAATCCTGCCAAAATGCCGGTTATCGTGTCCACTATGCCACTCAATTTCAAACCTTATGGAAATGAAGACCCATTTAAAGGCGCTTCCTATGGTATTCAGATTGAAACCAGTCATGTAACTATTCAGGGGTTGCGAGTGCTGGGAACACCCATTCATGAGAAGCCTGCCGAGGGATTTGTTAGAAGGAACTATCCGATTGTACGAGAAGGCCGCAACCTAGATGACCTGAGGATTACACAATGCCTATTTATTGGCGACAGACACGCTATTCCCAACCACGTTGCCATTCTTGCCAGCGGCCATGGGGTTGTTGTTGACCACTGTGTTTTCTATAATGTGAAAGATGCAGTCGTTTATTGGTTTTCAGACCGTCCTGCAGAGCGTTGTGAAATGCATCATAACTTGGTAGTAGGCAATTATGGAGCTGCCGTATGGACATGGTCTGCCGCAGAAGATTTTAAGTATTACAATAATATAGTAGCTAGTGCCAATATTTTTTGGGTATTAAATAAAGATGAACAAGCCTCATTCAAGCTATCAAATTCATTGCTTATAGGCTACAATGAACTAGTTAATAAAGGAGGGGGACCACATAATTTTGGAGTGAAAGCTGACCCGAAAAAATTAAAATTTGGAACCGATGTAATTATCAAAAAAGAAGGTAAGGTAGAAATAGAGGAAGACCAGACGAAGCGAAACTATCTTCACCTAAAGCCAGGCACACTGGGCTCTAATCTAGGAGCCGGATTATTTACCAAGTAATCTAACCAGGCATCTTCTGTATCAACTTATATAAAGGGACAGCAATCCTATTGCTCAGATGGGTAAACATGCATGTGTGCACTATTAAAGTAAACTACTCTATTACCCAAATAGGGCAGAAAGCATGCTTTAAGCCAGTCCATATGTTTTTTGACCGAGAGCACTCTTTTGCCGCTGTGCTTTGGCAAAAGAGTGTATAGATCACAAGTATTTTCCCGTTAAAGGGCTTATAAATTAACCTATTTCTTATGAAAGCTGCTGTGTTATATAACCCTGGCGGGGCAGAAAATTTCAAACTGGAAGAAAGGCCGGTACCTACTCCAGGGGAAGGGCAGGTATTAGTGAAAGTGAAAGCCTTTGGCCTAAACCGCTCAGAACTCATGACCCGTAAGGGATTATCGCCTAATGTGCGATTTCCAAGGGTATTAGGCATTGAATGTGTAGGGGAAGTGGAAGCTGACCCTTCAGGTGAATATAAGAAAGGTCAGCAGATCGCTGCATGCATGGGAGGTATGGGCAGAGAGTATGACGGGAGTTATGCCGAGTATACCGTTCTCCCCAAATACATTCTCTATCCCTTTCACAGCAAGCTTTCTTGGGAGCAGCTCGGAGCCATTCCGGAAATGTTTCAGACCGTACATGGTTCACTCTATTTGTCGCTTCGCATTCAGAAGGATGAAACCTTATTAATACGGGGCGGCAGCTCATCTATTGGCATGCTTGCTACGCAGATGGCTAAAAACGCAGGAGTTACTATAATTGCTACCACTCGAAACCTTCAGAAAGAATCTTTGCTTCTATCCAATGGAGCCTCGTATGTACTCATTGATAATGGCCATCTGGCACCAGGGGTGAAAGGGATTTTTCCAGAAGGCGTAGATAAGGTGCTCGAACTCGTGGGTACACTAACCCTGCAAGATTCTTTAGCCTGTGTTAAACCTGGGGGAGTAGCTTGTATGACTGGCATGTTATCCGAGCAATGGTCCATTCCCGATTTTGCCCCCATGGAGTTTATACCGGCAACCGTTCATCTGACAATCTATGATAGTGGACAAATCAGAAGTTCTATCGGGGATTTTCAAGCATTCATCCAAACGGTGGAGTCAGGCCAAATAAAACTTTCTATAAGTCAAGTCTTTAGCCTAGACGATATTGCTCAAGCGCATCAATTGATGGAAAGTAATACGGCAGGCGGGAAAATTGTGGTTCTAAGTTAGTTAGTAAGATTTCCAATTTTCTCCATTAGCCCAACTAATTTCATTATACACTATGCAAGAGGAGTATGTTTACATAGGAGATAATCAATTAATGGTTGCTCGCTCGAACCCATGGGAAGGTAGGCCAACTATTATTTTCTTGCATGATTCTTTAGGTAGCATCAAGTTATGGCGAGACTTTCCTAGCAAATTAGGTGAAGCTACTTGCTGTAACGTGCTTGTGTACGACAGGCAGGGCTACGGCAAATCGGGTCCTTTCATCAGTAATAATAGAATGAATAATTATCTGGAACTAGAAGCAGATATAGTATACCTGTTAATCAAACAATACGCAGTTAAGCAAGCCATCTTATTTGGCCATAGTGATGGGGGGTCTATCGCCTTAATTACTGCTGCAAAATACCCCTCTCCTATACTAGGCGTTATTACCGAAGGCGCACACATATTTGTAGAAGATATCACCCTACAAGGTATACGGGAAGCAGTAAAAACCTACCAAACGACGAACTTAAAGGAGAGATTAGAAAAATATCACGGAGATAAAACAGATGCCCTAGTCTGGGCATGGGCAAAAACCTGGTTAAGTGATGAGTTCAAAAGCTGGAATATCGAACATTTCTTACCGGAGATTCAATGCCCGGTGTTAGTCATCCAGGGAGAAAAAGATGAGTATGGCACACTCCACCAGGTAGAAGGCATTACTAGCCAGGTAAGTGGGGTAGCCTTCCAATTCATCGTGCCCCAGGTAGGACACACCCCTCACAAGGAGGCCGCCCAGGAGACGCTTACAAAAGCGGCAGAGTTCATTATGAAAACGCTATATTTATTTTAACACAAATTATTTAAGCCAATCAATCATATCTTCTAATACCACCTCATTGATTTGATGGCCAAGTTGATACTCATGATAGCTTACAGGTAATTTTAAGTCAAGAAGGTATGCTTGTGCCCCTCTAGCGTAATGAATAGGTAAGGTATTGTCCAATAGGCCATGTGCCACAAATACTTTCAATCGCCCAAACTCCTCACGCTTCTTTACAAAGGGTTTGATTTCATCAAGTACCCTACCACTGAGCGCGATAATGCCATTCACTTCTTTGGGAGTTGTCAGGCCTATACTATAACTCATGATTGCTCCCTGACTGAATCCACCCAGGTAGACTTCTTCTAGAGAGTACTTTTGCTTTATTTGCCTAATAAACATTCGAATGAGATCTCGGCTATAAGCTTCTTGCCCAGCATTAATAACGGGTTTACCGGTAGAAAAATCAACTCCGTACCAGGCGTATCTACCTGGACCTGCTGAAAAGGGACCTCTCGGCGAAAGTATCCAAAAATCACCTGGTAACTGCTGGGCGAGCCTAAATAAGTCCTCTTCATTGCTACCTACCCCATGAAGCAGAATAATGGCTTTCCCTTTTCCGGCTTTTGCTGTTGGCTCCCGGACTAGGTAAGATAATTCGGTTTCATCCCTTGTCGTAGAAGCCGTATTTTTTATCATGGTTGTTTTCATAGAAAAGCTTATTGCTGTAAATAAATAGATAGAAATAAAAGGTATTAACAAATACTTCATCTAAGTGCTTGTTATCCGATTTTTATAGATGTCATGGTAAGTGATCCTCCCACTGCTTTATCATTAAAGAAAGATACTTTGTCCTTCGCATTTTTTAAGCCAAGTGTATACATCAGGGGTAGGTAATGTTCTGGAGTAGGGATAGCAAGTAATGCTTCCTTGCCCAAACTACTGTACTCGATTAATGGCTTATGGTCTCCTGCTGTGATCAACTCCTTAAACTTGTTATTGATATTCACTGCCCAATCATACCCATAGTTTGAGTCATTGAGTCTGTCCCAGGCTACCATGCGAAGATTATGCACCATATTACCACTTCCCATAATTAACACTCCTTTCTTTCGTAAAGCATACAACTCTTTGGCTAGCTCATAATGATACTGTGGGCCTTTGGTGAAATCAATACTCAATTGCAGCACTGGAATCTTCGCTTCCGGATACATGTGTCTGACTATGGTCCAAGTACCATGATCCAGTCCCCAGTCGTGATCTAATTCTACATGGGCGGAATGAAGCAACTGAGCAGTTTCTTTGGCCAGTGCAGGATGTCCAGGTGCCGGGTATTGTACAGCAAAAAGCTCTTTGGGAAATCCTCCAAAATCATGAATTGTTTGGGGAAAGTCCATAGCCGTTATCTTCGTACCTTTAGTGAACCAGTGAGCCGATACCACCAGTACAGCCGTTGGCGTAGGAATTTCCTTTGCCATTTGGGTCCACCTACGGCTGAACTGGGTGTCTTCAATGCCATTCATAGGTGAGCCATGACCAACAAATAATACAGGCATCAACTCTTCTTGTTCTTTCAATTCGCTTGTAAAGCGAATAAATGATGATAAACTTGTCATACCTATTACTCCCACTAAAATTGATTGTATAAATTGTTTGCGCTCCATAATTTACAGGGTGTTTATTGCTCATAAATCCTATTTTATCCTTTCCATAACTAAAATTGTAGCAAGGGAAAATATTTCTCTCACTTACAACTGTTAATTATGTAAGACTTTCCAGCCTGCTACCCAGTTATAATTGTATTTGATAGTTAATCCTATTAACAAAGCGGCCATGTTTTCCAGTGTTCTGCTAACTGGTAACTCACCGGCTATAATTGGATTAAAGCCTGATGTACTGACTAGCTCCGAAACAGTTTGTAGCGCTTGCCCATCGTTTCCTGCAATGAAAGCATCTACTTGTTTACCGGCAATGACAGGGGATGAAAAATCAGCAGCAAACGTCGTATTAAACGCTTTTACTACTTTTGAATCTGGCAACAGCTTTTGCAATTCTTCTGCAGCACTCGTGTCAGGAGAGGTCACTAGTCCAGAGTAGGTTTCATTCAACGGATTTGAGATGCTGATTACGATTTTATTGCTAGCTATACCTTTAATTCTTTGGGCTACTTCCTTTTCAGCCCCATACGGAAGGGCCAGAATGATCACATCGGCTTCCCAACTTGCATTGGCCGAATAATCGAATGTTTTCACATTGGCAGCAGGATTACCTTTCTTAATATCCCCTAGTACCGCCCCAAGTTTAGTCTCGTCTTTGGCATTAAGCAGTAAATGATAGTTTCCTTTTGAAAGACTTTTTGAAATGGCAGAGCCCATATTTCCGGTGGCTCCAATCACAGCAATGGTTGTTGACATAGTTGTAACGCGTTTAAAATGTTCTTTTTATTTATGTTACAAAGATACCATCGCCTGATAGGAAAAAACGATGACCTAGTACAACAAGGAAAGTTATACTAGGTCAATTATGTTCGGTTGAAAGTGTTAGCCAAGTTATTTTTGATGAGCTTTCCGGTTCAGCAGCCGGCTTAAGAAGGCAGGGGTAATACCCAGGTAAGAAGCGATCATATGTTGGGGAACACTTTGAATGATTTGGGGGTAAGTGGCAATGAGTGCTGCGTATTTTTCCTCAGCCGTTTGGCTTAAGCTACCTTCTAGTCTACGGTGAGTAGCAATGTAGTTCTTTTGCAGCAGCTGGCGGAAATAGCGCTCCATTTTGGGTACTTGTTCAAACAACTGCTCTTGGGAATGCCCATCTAACAATAATACCTGGGAGTCTTCTAATGCTTCAATTGTATAGATACTAGGCTCCCCGGTGAGAAAACTAAACATATCTGATATCCACCACCCTGGTAAGGCAAACTGAATAATATGTTCTGTTCCTCTAGAATCCACTGTGAAGGAACGGAGTAATCCCTCTTCTACGAAAGCTAAGTATTTGCACACTTCCTGCTGCTGTAATAAGTAGTGTTTTTTACGAACAGGCTTGGAAAGAAAAGCACCCTGGCAAACAGTCCACTCGTCAGATGTAAGGGTAACATACTTGCTGATATGCTGCTGTAAGTGATGATACATAGAGTTATTGGGATAAGCGTCCAAGGATACTACGTATGCTGCAGGGGTGGGTTCACACTTAATTCATTCTAGCAAAACAAGATTAATCTTTAGCTATTTTCAGATCAGTGAAATAGCCTTCTGTTCCTACATCCACCCATAAGCCAATAGCTCCTGTAGCATTCGCACCAAGCTTCAGATCATTCACGATCAAGGAGGGCTGCTTATTATCGTTTAAATAGAGTTTGGCTTGTGGCCCGTTTACGACTATTTTCATAGTAATCCATTCATTCAAGACCATGTCCGCATAGGATTCATACTTCTCTGGGGATTCTTTTCTAAGCCGGTCAAATTTGTTGTCAGGATAAGAGTAATACTGAATGGAATGGTTGCGCCTCACCTGGTCTTCTGCTCTCCCATTGGTCGGGCGAATATAAATACTCTCATATTTGGAATTACCTTCATTGATGCGAAATGCAATACCAATAAACCCGCGGGCAAACTCAGGTGCATTCTTTAGCAGTCGGCTCAGCACCTTTACCTCGATGGTTCCATTCGAAAAGTCAATTCCTTTAATCTTGACAAAGGTAGGTTCGTCAACCTCTTTTACAGTAGAGTCTTTGATCACTTTTACTGCCTCTTTGCCCATTACTTTCTCCATGGACATCGATACCTGTACCGGCTCCAATCTTGTATTCTCAAGCTTTACAGTTTGAGAATACAATGCTGTTGAACCAAGTAGAAAGCAACTTAGGATTACGAATATGATACTTTTCATCATTTCATTTTTTATTTAAAAGAGTATACTGTCTAGATCAGTTTGTAAGCATGGTTTCAGAATTTGCATTGGAAAGAGACTGTTTGAAAGAAGCCTCTTTCTAAAAACACTCAACCATTCAAAGTCATTTATAGCTAGCAGGTTTATTTATCCAGCGATGGATCAATCACTCCGGCATTAAATTCAGGATTGAGTTTTTTATATAAAGGCGTTGGCTCCACTATAACAAACACCTCTAAGGTAGGCCCAACAAACAACTCAAGCAGGTGGCCGCCGCGGCTGATACCATCTGAAGTAGAAACGTTTAGGTGTGTATGAGCCACTGGTTTGCCATTATATAGGGCTACATCACCGGTAAGCGATGAAACCTCTGATGGTTCACTAATAGGGATTACTTTAAACATTTTACGCTCGTAGTCATACCACCCCACTTTGGCAGAGGTAGCATCACCAATAGCTGAATAGTGGGCACTCTTTACATTATATTTTTGAGCAAATTCTGTTAAGCCTGATACTACCTCATCTCCCTTTGCAAATATGAGCACATAGGTTTTCGTTTCCCCATTGGTACTCAGCAGCTTCACTTTTACACCCGGTGACCTACCTGTTTGGACAGGAGTAGTCGGAGATACATATTCCTGTGCTTGGGTAGTTACCCCTACACAGGCTAGAAGTACTAGGGAAGCTACAATGCTTTTGATGAACTTTGCTTTCATAACGATTACTTTAGTGTTTTATCAAAGATTTTCTAAGATTTCTGCTTATTGCCACTTTGTGCTTAGTTAGCAAGAATGTAAGCAGCCACCGTGTGCAGCCGTATTTTATCCCCTTCCAAGAAAAACGAATCGGTTCCCAAAGGGATTTTAGCAATATTAGATTCACTTGTCCATAGAATATAAGCGGCATTGCCTGCAACAAGTAGTTGCTTCATTTCAAATGCTGAACCTGTTGGAATAGTTACAAAATAATCTGCAAAAAACTTTCGTATAGCAGCTAGCCCCTTCAAAGCTCCATCAGGTGTTAGTACAACCGATTCTTCTGTATAATCTTTCATTATCTCGGTGAGATCATTATTGCCAAAGGCTGTTAGGTGATGATTCACTATTTGTTTTGTGAGTGTTTCGCTAGCTGTCATGTGTTTCGTGTTTTATTTTATTAAATGAATGAAGCCCAGCTTCATTTATATTAGAATTAGAATAGTTTTTCCTGCGGTGGTTTCACTCCTGCTAGTCGCAGATAAACCGTTGTTTGCCCCCTATGATGTGTCTGATGCTCAAAAAGCTTGGTCAGGGCCGTACCTTTACTCATATCAAACTGTCCGAATAATTTGATTTGTTCGCTTAGTTGAGCTGGTGTCATTTTCTTTACATTGTTGATCACAAAATCATAGCCTGCCATCACCTGCTTTGTTACATTGGCTTTGGACTTATCGGCTGTCTTTTCTGATTCTCCTTGGCCTATTGGGCTTTTTGCACCGGTTGCCGCGGAGGCAAAGCCATAATTACCATCTGTCAGATGGAGCATTTGCTCGGCAAATGAACGCATGTCAGGCGTAGGTTTGGAGGCATATCCTGACTCAGGCATGGCATCCAGATATTCTTTGGTATAGGCTTTGGCTCTTTCCCATTCTTTTACCATTGTTTCAATGGATGTTTGTGCCTGAGCAAAATGGATAGTGCCTAAAATGAAACCTAGAGTAGTGAAAAATTGGATAGTTTTCATGCGTAGATTAATAAGGATTAGATTAGTTAGTTAAAGGTTGTTTTACATATGCTTTTATTCCGGCCTGAGCCATCGTAACAGTTTTGCCTAGTGCGCCAAATTCATGCAAGTCGCCAAATACTTCTATGCGGATAGATTGTTCTATTCCTCCAATTTGTAAAGGGTCAAAACCTGTATCCCGAATCAGTTCTTCCACTTGCTGATTACTACTCCTATCAATGCTAGCATAAAACAGCACTGCCCGTTCCGGTGATTGGAAAGCAGCTTTTTCTAAAGAGGCTGCTCCGAGTGTACCTAAGGCTTTTACTAGCTTTGCATCTTTTGGCAGCATTGCAGAAAGGATCTCTCCGGCTGATTCTTTTTCACCTATTTTCTTGACAAAACCTCCCTTGCCATCCGGTGCAATGGGATTGGAAGGATCTATGATGATCTTGCCTTGAAGCTCTGAAGCATAGGTAACTAGTATTTCCTTGATGGCATCAAACCAGATTGCCAGTACAATGATATCTGCTTTTTTAATAGCCGCCGAGATTTCCATAGGCTGAGCCAGGGCTCCTAACTTTTGGGAAAGTTCTTTTGCTTTGCCTACGTTTCTGTCAGCTAGAATAACACTACGGTTTCCTTTTGTAAGATTGGTGGCAAGTATCCTGCCGATCGTACCTAGTCCAATAATGGCCACCTTTGCTTTCGTTTGCATATTGTTCTTTTACTTATTAAAGTTGATTGAATAACGATGCAAAGTTGGACTGGATTATTCAAAGTGACCCATAAGCTAGTTTAAGAAATAGGCTTAAGATAGTTTAAGGGTAAAGGCAGTGTTACTTGCGATCACTGCGGATTTCACTCAAATATTCAGGGGTGATGCCCAGGTAAGAAGCAATTTGTGTATTGGGAAGACGCATGGCTAAGGTAGGGTATTGTTCCAGAAAAGCTTGATAGCGTTCTTGTGCAGTAGAGCCGAAATTCTGTAATACCCGGTTCTGAAGCTCAACATATTTGTTCTCAATGATTACTTTAAAGATCCGGTCAAGCTTGGGAATGTTCAGATATAAAAAATAAAGATCTTGCCTTTCAATCTGCAAAATAAGGGAAGGCTCAATCGCTTCTATAAATAGCTTACTGGGCTTCCCGGAATGAAAACTGCCAATATCAGCAATCCAGTTATTTTCGGCTGCAAACAAGATATTGTGCTGATTTCCTTTATTATCCACTCCATACATTTTAAAGCATCCTTCCACTACAAAGGTGTAGTGTTTGCAGGGGAAACTTGGCTGCAAGAGGAACTGTCGACGTTTGATTCGTCGCTCGGTTACTCTGCCTTCCAGCAACTCTTTTTCCCTTTCTTCTAAAGGAAGATAGCTTTCAAAATGATCTATAAGTGGTTGAAGCATCAATTGGTAAATGAGTAAGACTCTGCTAATAGTTAGTCGTTACGTACAAAACTACTACTAAAAATGACTCATCGGTTAAAATTTTAAAATGGTTGCGTTTGTAAAGTTATTTTTTCCCTCTAAAAACTATTCTAAGATTAGACTACCTATTTTCCTCTAATTAAATCTTAACTTCATCATCTTAATCGACCTATGAGAAATAAGGGTTTAACTGCCTCCTCTTTAGCTCTCCAGGTAGGACATTATTACTTGTGAGAAAAAGGCTGGTAGAGGGAATTTGTTCCTTCTACCAGCCCTTCAACAGAAATCCATTTTCTAAAGTATTAAAGTTACTATTGGGGCTGATTATACTTATACCAGGCTATTTTCCAGTTCCCATCCACCTTTTTAACTACAAACATCTCTCTGTAGCTTGCAGGAACAGTCTGACCATTCGCGCGAATTAGAGTCGTTCCTGCAGAATGCGATCTTACATAGCCATATTCACCGTCAATAACCATTTCATCAATTGTAAATACAAGATCAAGTCCGATTGCACCAAAAACACTCTCATATGTACTTTTGATTGCCGCATTGCCTACCATAGTTGGAGCATCGGGAGCCATTAAAACACCATCTGTGGTAAATATATTTGATACAGCTTGTGCATCTGCAGAAGCGATCGCATTAGCATAGGATGAATTGATAAGTGTGCTAATATTTTTGCTATCCTCATCAGTATAACTAATAGACTTGTTCTCAACAGTTTTTGTATCAGTAGCTTGGCTTAAAGTACCCATTTTATTGTAGATGTATCTGGCTATTTTCCATTGGTCATTTACCTTTTGTACAACAAATAATTCCCTGTTTTCTTCAGGAGCAGAGCTTCCATTAGCCTTCATTGTTGCCTTGCCTGCAGAAGTAGATCTTACAAACCCATATTGATTGCCAACTATTATTTCATCGATCTTGAAATTAAGATCAAGTCCCACAATACCAAATATGCTCTCATAGGTATTTTTAAGCTCGGTAGTACCTGCAGCAGTGGGTGAACCATGGCCCATAACAACTCCATCGGTTGTAAAGGCTGATGTTACAGCATCCGGATTTGAAGCCGCCAAAGCGTTGCGGTAGGTTTCTGTAACTAAGCTTTTTATTGCATCACCTTCTTTTTGAACCTGGATTCCATCACTGGCATCATCATTATTGCAAGAGACAAGCGCTATAGCGACTGTCAATAATAAAAACATTTTTTTCATTTTGTTTACTTTAAATTAGTATGCTGGTTGAACCTTCCTTATTTTGTCTTATTATACATATACCGGGCAATTTTCCACTGGCCGTTTACTTTTTCAAATACAAACAATTCGCGATTTTCATCCGGAACCTTTTGTTCAGTCTTTTTAATAACAAAAGAACCTTGTGAAGTTGATCGAGCAAATGCAGTATTGCCCTTTACTTCTATTTCAAGAATGGTAAATTTTAGAGAGTAGGTAAAATTGTCAAATACATATTGATAGGTGCCTTTTACCCCTTCAGCTCTTTCGGCTGTAGGTGCAGCATTTGCCATTAGTACTCCATCAGTCGTGTAAAGGCTGATAACCTTGTTTACATCAGAGGCATTAAGCGCATCCTGATAGGTATAGATAAGCTTTTCAATAGCTGCTTTTTCTGAAGTTACTGTTGTCTGTACTTTTTTACTTTTTGGGTTGTTGGATTGACTTTTAGCTTCCTGTTGGAAGGTAAGCATGGATGCAATTATTGCAAGGGTTAATAATGATTTTTTCATTGTCTTTGTATTTAAATTACAATACAAAATTGCCAATGATTGAGCGCAACGACCTATAAGCTAGTTTAAGAAATACCCTTAAACCAGTTTAAGGGTCAACACATCTTAGGACGAGTCAATTCAAATGTAAGACGGCACATTTAAATAGCTTGATCTCAAAAAATGAACATATTATGAGACAAAATACTTTTGGTTAATTTTCATTGTCTCCTTCCTGAAATATGTCTCAAAAATTTATCTCATATATCAAATAATGATTATATTTATGAGACTGAATTAATGAGACAAATATGAAAATTGGTTATGCCAGAGTAAGTACCCAGGATCAGAATTTAGAATTACAACTAGACGCACTAAAAGCTGCTGGTTGTGAGCAGATATATAAGGAAAAAGTATCAGCTGCCAGCACTGACCGGTTGCAGTTACAGAAAATGATGGATTCACTACGTAATGGGGATACAGTAGTGGTCTGGAAGCTTGATAGGTTAGGACGTTCACTAAAAGAACTAATAGAGCGGGTTACAAACTTTCAGCAAAAAGGGATTGGCTTTATCAGCCTAAATGATTCCATTGATACTACTACTCCTCAAGGCCGATTAGTATTTAATATATTTGCTTCTCTAGCTGAATTCGAGCGAGAAATCATTCGTGAGCGTACCAAAGCAGGTCTTGCTGCAGCTAAAGCCAGAGGGCGCCAGGGTGGACGGCCAAAAGGATTAAGTAAAGAGGCCATTTCAAAAGTTCATGCAGCAAAAGCTCTGTTTGAGCGAAAGGAAAAGTCAGCAATAGAAATAGCTAAAATACTGGGCATTGGAAGGGCTACTCTTTATCGTTATCTGAATTATATTGAATAACTCAAATATTTTCTTGTAGTAGCGACCATATAACAGCTTCTCTTACTTAATAAGGGCAGTCCATTTCCAAATTACCATAAGATATCTTCCTAGAAGAGTGACCATCAGCCATAATGTTTATGGAATTGCTGGATAAAGTAAAACTAGACCATCTCAATCCCTCTATACCTCATCAGACGCTTACAATCTTAAAAGATCTGCTTTATAATGATTTAGCAGAAACGTGTTTAGCTCTGCGAATTTTTCTAGCTCTTCAATTCTCTTTTTTATTTGAGATTTCTCCCATGAGGAAATGAGCTGCTCTTCCTTAAGCTCTTCCGAATCTATATCCTCCAAATCCTCCAAAATAATTTTGATTGCTTGTACATCATCATTATCAGGAATATCACCTGCGATGTTAAGCCATCCTTCTGTATTCTCGTCACTAGCTTTTATAGCAGCTTGGTTTAAAAGATACTCTATCCAAATTTTTGCAACCCGATCAATTTGCAAAGTATTTTCAAGGTAATCCTTTATTTTGTGATAGATGGGGTTATCGGTTTCAATTTCTAATAATTTGTTTTTAGTAAGCTTATAAAAAAAAGGCTCACTACTTTCCGGATCAAGACTCTTTATTACCTTAAGAATTGGTTCAAAATTCTCCAATGGCCTTCTACCATTGGGAAGGAAGCTTCTATGCTTCCATAGCTTTAATATTGTTTCAAAACAATCCTTTTCAGCATCGTCTTTCTCTTTACCTGAAGGTAAATTTTCAGCCAGAGTCATCTTCTCTGCAATATAATGGGCCATCCACCGGGAAAAAGTATCCACACCTGGCTCAAGCCCAAGCTCTTTTACAAATAATTTACCTAAGTTGATAACTTTCGTGAGTAGTTCTGAGTTTTCCATCCTCTGATAAAATAAAAATTCGGTATTGTGGTTCTTCATACTCTCTTTTGCCTTCTCTATATTTATAAATGATTTCTCTTTTAATAGAGACCTTAAAAATTAATTCACAATTAAGAGCTTTACAGATATGTTTAAGAAATTTTAAACTCGCCTTTAATCGCATACCAGATTGGGCTGGCTCTTCGTCTTTAGTTTTCCTGGAGCTATTCCATGTTTCGCAAATTAGAGAGACTTCTTGAGAACCATTAATAGACCAGCACTTGCCTTCACTATTCAAAGTTAAACCTAGAATCTCTTTTATTGAACTTCCGACAGAGTAAGGGGGGTATTCAACTTGGTTAGCATATGGATCAAATTCGTCAATCCCTTCAGATCCTGAACGTTTATTAATCCATCCCTTCAAACTAAAAATTCCAGAGTCTATCTCCATTCCATCTTCATCGTAATCTGGCAGTTTATAATCATGGGGATCGCTACACGTAGCCAATGCTCTTAAAAGTGCATTGGATGCTCCTTTTGATACTAATGCTGAAGAAATATGAAAAGACTCACTTCTTTCACCCTGCTTCTCATGCCAACCTCCTTTTACAGTGATCCAAGCGTCCTTCTTTTCTTGATCATTAAGGCAAGTAAGAAAGTCTAGATCTGTAATTGCCATTTTCCAATTATCATTCCCATCAACCCTGTTAAAAATCCATTCTGGTCTTTTCAATGGTAAAGGATCTCTGCAGTCAGCCAACCATTTTCCGTCTTCCCGTGTTAGTAAATGCCGTGACAACCATTCACTCCATTCATCGTCATACCAATCTCTCTTTGAAATAACCGGCATCTTCTCAATAAGTCTTGCCGCCACTACAAGCATTGAGTGATAAGATAAATAAAAATCCAGATCATCAGTTCGTGGATAACTGCTGTGGTCATGCCATGTTTCTCGGTCTTGACTAGAGCGATTCCAAAGAATATTTCTGGGATCTTTATTGTACCCATCCCTATACTTTAATCTCCATTCTTTAACAATAATATTTGCGGCTAAGTCTTGAATTTGTTCTCCCGAAACTCCAAAAACATCTCCAAGAGGCTTATACCAGTATCTGTCAAAATCCCAACCAAAATGGAAATTAATATCAGTATCTACTTCCCCTTTTTTATGCCAATAACTATCTGTACTAAAATCAAAGTCCGCTTCCTGAATGGGCATTTTACTCTTCCCAACGCCTTCAATGGCTATTAGTATACCGCTATCATATGTCAATGGAAAAACCCTTTCTATATTTAACGCAACATTAGAAGCAAACTTTTGTATTAAAATATGAGGTTCAGTTAAAGCATATTTTGCAAATACACTACTGTACTTCTTTACCAATTCGGGTTGATCCAAAGAAGTTCTAGATAAAGCTATTAGTAAGTAAAGCCTTGCATGGAGATTGTAAAATGGAAACTCTTTGCTACCAAATGCATCTACTTTATCATATTCCAACCATCCAATCAAGGAATCAAGAATATCTGTACAATTTAGGTCAGCAAGTTTTCGTATACAATGTGCTGCATTCCATCTTTCAGCTGACTTAGGGGAACCAAGCGCAGACCAGATAAAACCAGCAATGTTTTTATTGATATCTTCTGGAACATCTAGCCAGTTACTCCATACCCCATCTCCGAAATCTGCCTCTGTATGTAACTCAAATCGGGAAAGTGAAAATTCTACTAAGTCACAAGCATCTTGCACTTCAATAAAGGATGATGCATGATCAACAAATCCAAAAAAAATATTTGCATTAGCAAATTCATATCCATTTGCTAAGCCGGAAAATATTCCCAGCTTCAGTTTCGAAACTAAATATTCGTCAGCGTTTACTTCTTTAATAAATGAGTCAAATGAGTACTCATCAGTTAAATCGTGTGCATATCGCTCACCAAATCGATACACAATACCTGGCCACTTCTTTTTGAAACTTACTTTATTTGTCCATTCTTTTGGGATAGAGCTGAGCACATATTGAACATCATAGCGGTCGATGGTTTCTGACGTTAGTAGCATATTAATAAAATCCCAAAATGATTCTAAGGTTAGTCGGTCTAGACATTCTTTTAATAAACTTTGTATGGGCCGCCCATATATATGATTATTAAGTGTTGCTTCAAATCTTTCAATCAACTTAACAAAGCTCTCCGGGTTAGTAATCGTAAGCCCATTGAAAATATCATCCCAATCTTTTTCAGAATACTGGGTTGTAGACGAATTACTTAACGTGCTACCTTGTTCCTCTTCTAAAGTATTCTTTTGATCCGCATAAAATTTAATAATCACATTTAGTGATTCATTATTTAGATTAAACCTATTAGCAACGCTATTCAACTTTTTCCAATATCTTGGGTCTGTACCTTGTATCTGGAGTAAATGGACAGCATCATTCAGAATTTTCTGTCTTACATTATGGGACAATTCATTTTCCAAACAGATTGACAGATAACGATTAAGGCGATGATTGGAGAAAAAACGGGTTAACGCCCATCCAACAGCAGATGTAATTACTTTGGAATTCACTAGTTCGTATAGGGCTTCCTCAAACTGATATTCAAATCTTCCAATATCTCTATCTCTCCATCTACTTAGTGCTGATATGCCTATGCCAGAAGACATTTTTGTACAAACGCGCATTGCTTCGCTTCGATTCCAATGCTTTTCACGGTATACATTATCTCCTACTAATTCAGCACACCGAATGAATCGATATGCCAACTCATTTGGAGCAGCTTTACTATTGCACGATTGTTTGGCCAAAGAAACAATAGCCTCCCATCTGTAGACAAGTTCATCGCCAAATTTGGAAGCGATATTAATAGCTTCATCAAAATAAACACTTGCATCTTCAGCGGATGTAATCAAAACAGCGCGAGCAAGTGAAATATATCTGTTGGCTATCTCCTCAGGCCCGTCATCACGTAAGCTTTTTATCAGCTGGAAAGTAGAAGGTTCAAGTTGCTGAATTATAGATGTAAGATGATCTGTTCGATAGACGGCTCGCAACATATTTAGTCTACTATGTACCTTGAATGCATTATCATTTTGCAGGTATTTTTCGTAGAAGATCCTCACATCCTCAGTACTTGCCTGATTGTAAAGTATAATGATGGAAGCACAAATTTCGGTTATCTCGCTTGGCAAAGTATCATACCTACGATACCTGCTCGTTCTTGCTATTACAGATTTTTCATTAATTTGATATGCAGCTTCAATTAACTTAATATCTTTAATGTACAATATCTTAGTACGAAGTAAAAACCAGGGAAATAAACCACCAACAATTTCCTTAAACTCTGTAATCTCGCTTTCTAATTCATAGTTTTTTTTCTCAGCAGTAAACTCTTTCGGTAAAATCTCCTCTAGATCTACTTCTTCCTTACCTAAAAGCAGACTCCTAATCGCTAAGGCTTTTAGGTATATCGTTCGCTCACTTGAAAAATGAGAATTATATACCATTCGTGAAGCTCTAATAGGAATATAGTGCCTCAATACACGTAAAACCTTTTGTGTTGACAAATTCAGGGATAAGCATGCTTCAACAAAGGAGACTATAGCAGGAGTTATTTGATCTCTGTGAGAATCATTCGGTTTTAAAATTCTAGATCTAGAGTGGCAAAGTAGTTCTAAACATGCTTCGGCTAGAGACTTCTCAGGGAATCTTCCTATTCGGATTAGTTCACTGGTTACAGCAACTGTAAAATAGACTTCAGATCTACTAGTTTGTAAAAATTCATAAATATCCTTAAAACGTCCAAAATCTATAAGTCTTCTTGTAAGATCTTGTACAATTCTAAAGATAGCCTCCTTGGGTTTTAAAGTTAGTAGAAAACCTACCGAATCTTTTACACCATGAAGATTTAAATGGGTATAAGCCAACTCCAAAATATCACTGTCATTTACACCATCATCTCGATTTGTATCTTTATTTTTCCTAGCCTCATCGAAATAAATATGTAGCCAATTCAGACCGGCGCGTAAATAACCTCTTGCTTCTCCATGATATTCCTTTATCCCGGATAACAATGAGGCTGCATAGACGTTTTCAGAGCCATTCCACGTGCTACTCAACAGTCTCTTGAATGCAATTTCTTGTACTTTCTCTTTACTCTGTAGTGAAGTAAGCAAGTCGATATTATTTTGTAAGAGTGATAATTGTCTCTGATTTCCTGCTACCTCTTCTCCTGCCCTCATAGCTAACTTTATTGCATCTTTATAGTTTCTGGCCTTGAGGGCAGCTTTAAAGGCAAATTGTAAGCGATAAACACGAATATTTCGTGCATCTATAGGGTTGTTTTCAGGTAAATACTCGTCTGAAAGAGCTATATCAATAAGTTTTCGATAATGTTCGGCTTGTAAGTACAATTGAGGAAGGACCTCTGCTACATAGGATAAAGTATTTGCTAAAGGTTCTAATTTTACAATATACTTCTCGTAATCGCTTTTACTTGCTAAAAATGTATTTCTGAACCACGTCTCCGTTGGTTCATCCCTGAATTGTATAGATGTATCTGATAACCATAAAGAACGACCTATATCTGCAACAAAGCTTCTAACATTCTCAACACTAACGTCCGCAGCTCTTGACAATACATCTATTGGTATATGTGGAGGTAAGCTTGCCAAGCCTAAGCATATTGCATTAATATGATCCTGAAACTCATTTGGGAGCAAATCCTTTATTTTAGATACCGCCCTATTCAACTGCAACTCAATTTGCTTTTCAATTGATGTGCCGAATGGTCCTAAAGAAGAAAGTAATTCATTAACAGAATCATGCTTTACATCCAAGGCGTTTGCCTGAACCCTAGGATTGCCACCAGTCAATCGATGAAATTCTGCTCCGTCTTGTTCCATTGCATTCGGAAATCGTTTCCATAAGTTTTGTAATGTTTCTTGTTCGGAAAATGAGTCCAGCTCCAGTTTTAGAATAAAACTTTGAGGTTGCAATAAAGAGATTCGTTCTGTCCTACATAAAAATACAAGTTTGCATGCTTCGGGCATTTGTTCTCTTATTAGTTCGTGAGCAAAGCATCTATGATTTAGCTCCCTAGCAGCCATTTCAGCATTGTCTGCAGCGTCAATTACTATAAATAGTTGAGCCGATTCCACTATCTTTTTCAGAGATCCAACTGCAGTTGCAACTCTTAATAGAAAATTTCGAATGATATTCTCATCCAACGAAGTATCTTGGACAAGCAAAGGATCGCATAAACCTTTTGTGGCTAATTCATTAGCAATCTGTACCAACGCATGACGATGCCCATGGCGCGGCTCACTGGGATTTCTATATTTCCCTGCTCCAAAGCAATCATAAACTATACCTACAGAACCTTCTGGTAAGGAGTTAACTAGCTGGCGGCAGAAAACAGATTTTCCTACTCCACCCGCTGCATGAACAATAACTGGGTAAGAGGAATTAATAATTTTCTCTTTAAGCGTGTTATGTTGTTCTCGCTCAACAATGTTACTTATTTCTTCAAGTATAGCAGGAGCAGGATATAACTGTCCTTCAGAACTTATCCCAAAACGCTTTAGAACCTCTTCTCGGTTAATACTGCCATCAGAATCTGGCAAAACTTTTTCCTGCACTAATGCAACAAGATTGTTAATCTGAGCATTATCAATTGAGCCTGCGATTAACTGAGATAATTCGCTTCTTAACTCATTCTTTTGAACATTGTAGTCTCCTTCACTGTCTTCCAACTTCGTTGCTGCGCAGAACAAACGCAAGTCTTCTGAAGTAAGACTTGTATATTTTTCAATTGTTTTTGTGAAAGTAGCGTCTGCCTTATTTTGTTGCACAATTGCTGACAGGTTCTCCTTAAATGAGTCAGCTATTTTTCTATTAGTAATAATAGTAAATGAAATGTTGGCGATTTCAGACGGGTTTTTTTGCTGATGTTGAAGAAATCTTTTTGCAAATCCTTCAAAAGTATCCTTCAAGTCACTTAAGGTGAAAGCTTCATCTTGTTGAACAGTTGTATGCTTTAATTGATAGTAATCAATTTTTTGATAGCCTGCTTTCTCTGCATACTCTGTAACATCAATTACATACTCACCTGCCTTTTCAGTTTCAGAAGATCCTTCAATGATTATTTTATTCAATGAAGAATTAGGATAGACAAGTCTTAAACACCGCCTTGCTGCCCATCTATAATGAAAAATATCGCCTGCACGAGAATATGCGACTAGATCATTTGCCATATTTAGACAGATATTCTGAACTCAGTATTGACACCTGCAATCTTTATGTGTATCAATATGTGTATCAAATAAAAAAGCAGCTACAATTTTTAGATTGTAACTGCTTGATTTTGAAGAGCCCCCAGTCGGAATCGAACCAACGACCTACTGATTACAAGTATAGCGCCTCTATGCTATAAATCAGCTACTTATACCATACAGGTCTCAAATAGGTCTCGAAAAATAATTTCAAAAATACCCTTTTTACCTCTTTTCGCTAGGAAAAATCAATGGCTTAGCCAGGCTGAAGAAGCGTTTTTCACGAGTAATACCCCTTGAAAGATAGCTACCTCTCCCCTGCTGGTTTTTCGCCAATCAAAGGTCACAAGTTCATTTATACTTGAAAGTACTGACTATATATTGGATCTTGTAAATGAATGGCTGCCATTTTTTGTAACTCAACCATTTACTGATCATAATCCACTCCTTATAAATGCAGCTGAATTGGCAGTAGTTACTTTTTAGTTTATTATTATGGTGTTACATATACCTCCTTAACTTGGGCGGGAGGAGAAGAATGAAGCTCACTAAATCTAACTCAGCTATCTTCTTTGCCCTTTGCCTTTGTTATTTCCGGAAAATATCTAAAGAGGTTTTGTCAACCTCTCGCCGGACAAGATAATTAAAAACCGATATACCTGAGAAAGGCTACATTCTAGCTTGAAATCCTGTATACCAAGATAAATGGAATAACTCACTAATGTTAAACTATTAGCTGCTTACTATTTTGTCAAATCTTTGTTACAAGTTCAAGCACCCTTATAAATTGATACGAAGTGTCAAGATCAGATTCCTGCTTGGGGCACTGATACCTGAGGCAAATACCCGGTAGTTATAGTCTAGTATATTTTCCAGGGCAGCCTGTAGCTGTAACTTCTGGTTAAACTGATAACCTGTCCGCATATTTAAAGTATACCAGGCAGGTGTTCCTTCAGGAGTAGCGTAGGCTAGGTTGTCTTCCCCTACAATGTTGTAATCTTTTAAATGTTTCCAACCATTGTACAAGGAGTAAAACTCAGCTCTGAATTGTTTGCTTGTGAAAGAAATACTTGTTTTGCCAAATAGAGGAGGAATATGATCCAGCGGATAATTGGTGCTGTCGGTGCGGATGCGACCATGCGTATAGTTGAGGGTACTTTGCAAAGAAAAGTGTGCATTGAGTTGTGCGCTTATACTAACATTGCCTCCATAGATAAATGCTTGCCCAGCGTTTACATTCCTGGTTACCCGGCTTACCTGTCCATCATAAAGCAGCGTGCTGGACCCATTGAACGTAGTAGGCTGTGTAGTAATTGCATTGGTATACCAAGTATAATAACCGGTAGCCGCTACCTGTATTTTTCCGGCAATTTCCTTTCCAATACCCACTTCCCCATTATAGGTATACTCTGGTTTAATGCCAGGATTAGGCACAATAACCTGCCCGGGTACTGACTCAAAAACTTTGCTCAGATCATCTATATTGGGTGCCCGGAAACCGGAAGAAGCAACCGAAGATAAACGCCAACCTTTGGTTTTAAACAGCAGCCCAATATTACCATTAAGGGCTCCATATTGCTGGTTCACCTCATCCATCAAGAAGGAAAAGAATTCTTTATTGTTGAACTTTGCTACTAAGTTTACTCCTGTGTAGCGGATACCTTCTGAAAAGATCACTTTCGGGCTGATCTCCCAGGTATGAGTCAGGTAAGCAGCCAAAGTCCGCATAAAACTGCCTCCATCCGGATAGCGGGTATCTAAAGAAGAGTACTCTCCACGCTGTTGGTGATAGGCAAAAGCCCTGGACTTAACTTGGTTATCTGTAGCTTCTAGCCCATAGCGGATTTCATGGCTGGCTATATTGCGGTTCAAATCTATATTTAGGGTATAGATGTCCAGATTTTCAATCCGGTGGTTTTTCACTGGATTCTCAAAACGGCGATCCATGCGGCTTTCTTCTATATTCTGGTAAGCAGCAACAAACCGGGCCTTGTTATACAATCCTTTAGTTGCTTTTAGTTCCAGCTGATAAGAACCAAACAGGCGTTTCTGCGGCCCGTAGTACCATTCCGCAAAACGAGGGTTGCTCCTGTCATCAAGCAAGGTTAGCCGGTCGTAGCGGGGTATATCTGACGAGGTAGAATATTGGATATTCAGCTGATGACTTATGAATTCTTTTGGCCGATATACCACTTTCTGCATCAGGTCGAGCTGTGTGTAGCCAGAGGGAGATTGAATATTTACATCTTTTAATGGAAGCGTCTGGTCTTGACCATCAATCGTTTTTACCTTGAATGTGCGTTTTCCCCAATCCTCATATCCGTGCCGCCGGATGGTTCCCTGCCGTAAATCATCAAAATCAGAAGCAGTAATAGCACTTAAGAAAGCCCACTTTTTAAATCCAATATTTACGTCTGCATGGGCTGTTTTTTCTCTGGCGGCTGTCGCATACCGTATAAAAGCATTTCCCGAGACTGCATTTGTGGCAGAATCTATTTTGAGGCTCGGAGATTTTGTAACAAAGTGCATGACTCCCCCTAAAGCATCACTGCCATATACGACAGAACCTGGTCCAAAAATTACTTCTATACGGTCTAACATTGCATTATCCAGCGTAATCACATTTTGCAGATGGCCTCCCCGGTAAATGGCATTATTCATGCGTACACCATCTACTACCAATAATACCTTGTTGGCTTCAAAACCCCGGATAATGGGACTACCTCCCCCCTGCTGACTTTTTTGTACCAGAATATTGCCAGAGTTCTGCAGTACTTCAGCCGATGTCTGACTATTCATAAAAGCAATTTCTCGTGCCTTCAGCACCTGTACTTGTCCTAGGAGATCAGATTTCTTCTCTTCAAATTTGCTGGCTGATATTACTATTTCATCCAGGTTGTATATTTTTTCTGTTATCAACACTCTAAATTTGGCTTCTGCCAACTCCTGATACGATATTGTTTGTAGCTGGTAGGCAGGATGGCTAATGAGAATCTTTGGTGAATCATTGAACAGACTAATATCGGCTATGCCTTGGATATTGGTATTTACATAGTTATTTGTAGCTTGTGTATAGATCATTACGTTTTCAATGGGCTGGAGACTAACCTTATCCAATACCAGAATGGATTGAGCTGTTGCTAGGCAACTAACACAACAAAGAAATACAAGCAATCCAGCAGTTCTACTCATATATGACTACTAACGAATGATTGAATAAAATAAACAGTGAAAATATGGCTATATAAGACCTTAGTTTACTGATACTTGGTTGCTGCCAAGTTTTTGGGTCTAGTGCTAAAATAGCTTTACAGAATTGAAGATAAATTATTTGTATTAATAATTACTATTTTTTAGTACTATTCATAGACCATCTTTTAGTAAGTCAGCCTTCTATGAAATGCGCCTGAGCAGGCATTAAGTAATCACAACCGGCATGTGGACGCAGATAGTTATACGAATGGATGGCTCTTGCTATACGTTCGTGGGCCAAAGGGAAAGTAAGGAAACCCCGACAATAAAATTCATTCTTGATTGTGCCATTTACTTGTTCAGAAACGGACCAGCAGACGATGTCATCATCGGCCCAATTAATATGGACATAAATACAATATTGTAAACTACAATTAATTCCATGGTTACTGGGTTCTAATGTAGAATCAATGACAAGTGTTACAAAACACGAATTTTTCAACTTTTTAATCGATGTAGTTATGACATAGTTTTATAATTTTATTCCAGCGATGGCAATCGTAAAAACTACTGCAGGTTTTCTTTGATAGTCAATGACATCTTCAATATTGGATATATTAGGGGGAAGTGGAGCATCTACTTTTGCTCCATTTGTTAATCCAACAGGAGACAAATTGTATCCAAACCCAAAACCAAACCTAACAATGTCTTTGTATGATAAAGATGGAATAGCAAAAAAACTACTTGCCTTACCATTTGGCTGTATTGAATATCCAATTCCAAAACCTACGCCATATTCTTTGAATTCACCGAAAGAGGCGAAATTCATCAATGCCATTGCCCCTATATTAAACTTGGCATCGTCATCAGAAACACTTCTGACCAAATTATTTTCAATTGAAAATTTTTGACGATTAGCTTGAAAAACTAGGTTTACAACAGGAACTATTTCAAATCTTTTTCTTACATATAAAGGGAGTATCGCGGCGACCTCTTCATTTAACAATTCCCGAACGGTGTTTGCTTCTGCATTTATTTTTGTGATGATAAGTTTGACATTTGTCTGTTTATTATCTTTAACTGGTACTGTAAAACGTATAATTCTATCTTTCTCAGTAACTTTTAATATCTCTTTCACAGCTGTGGCCAATTGATTATTTAATCCTAAAAAAGCTGATTTGAATAGTGCTATTAAAGTAGCATCCCCTCCTAAGGTGAGGGAAGCATCAAATGTACCATCACTGACTGCTTGTTCAAGGATGTCATTTAAATCTTTTTCAAGCGATTTGCTATTAAAACGGCCTTTAACTGAAGGCAGATTCTGCTGAATTTTAGCAACTGCTGCTCTAAATCCATAGCCAGCATTATTGCTTACTCTTTTTAACGCTTCTTCAACTGTTTCGGGTCTGTCAGATGCTTCTATGAAGCTCTTGGCATTAGTAAGGTCTGTATTGAGAAGTACTAAATAGGTTTTATATATATCAAAGCTTGATGGCCCACCTCCTACAGCAGCAGGTACTGGAATACTGTTCGCTAGCAGATTCGATACGTCGGGTAAAGCATTGATTAATTTAACCAATTCTGCAAATTGATCTGAATAATCGTCTTTGATATCAACGTCTTCGGTCTTTATTTCATAATTGTAGAAGAAGGGATTAGGGTTCAATATATGTATTGTCACAATGCCGTTTACCCCCCTCGTAATTTTGACACTTTCCCTACTTGAGTTTTCTAATTTATCGTTTTGTTTCAGAAAAACTGACTCAGATATTTCACCATGATAAATTCTTATATCTTGGCTAAACAGAACTTGATGAAAGAATGAAAAGAGTACAATCAGTAACAATTTTTTCATAAATATTTGGCTTTAATTTTAAGAATAAAGAGTTAGATAAATAATGGAACTACTTAATAATAAAGAGGATGTTTTAATAAGAATTTTTTAAAAGTTAAGGAAAACACTTACTGTCCGAAATACCTAATTTTAGATATTTTTCAGGCTAAATATGATTATTTACTCTCTACAGAATATCATCCTCAAGTACCCCATAAAGAAACAGATGGCTACCAAATCATCTAGCTCTTGTTAAAAAGCTGGCTACTGCTTTCATGTAGCCATTCCCCATTCTTGCACTGCCATGAGCCAGACTTGTTCTCTATGACCGCAAAATGGAAATGTTATTTGATAAGGTTTAAATAGATGTATTATTACTGGTAGCAACATAAGTAGCTGCAAAAGTGGTCAGACTGGATTATAATGTATAAATTCCAAAACCAGATTAGTAAAATTTGTAATTATCTTGTCACGTTAATCTATTAATGTAGAATCTTTCCATATCAACTTATATTTAAGTGGATTTAACCATTTAATGTAAATACTTATTGAATTTGGTTTTGTGGCTGTTATAGGTTAAATCTTTGTTTATTTCTCTGATTTTAATTTATAGCTTAATCTATTTTATCCACTTACTTAACTTCTTTCATTTGAATTTTTATTTTGAGATTAATGTTAATCTCATTAAGTTTATTTAGATTCGAATGTTGTTGAATTTAACTTCCTATTCAAGTTCTTTCTTACGACTTCAATAGTATAATTGCCTTCCGGAAGTTCTTTAGTATTAATTTGAAACTGGTTTTCTCCTTTTGCAGCTTTACCATCAAAAATTATCTGTGTTTTTTCTGCTGTTTTG
Organism: Rhodocytophaga aerolata; assembly: GCF_030503435.1. Lineage (GTDB taxonomy): Bacteria > Bacteroidota > Bacteroidia > Cytophagales > 172606-1 > Rhodocytophaga > Rhodocytophaga aerolata. The sequence goes on along the minus strand of NZ_JAUKPO010000017.1, from coordinate 8,915 downwards.
AGCAATACCTGAATGTTAGCCTCAGAGGCCAAAGAAAAATTTACAGTAGCTGGACTGTAGAGCTGGTTTGCAAGTATTGTATCAGCTGGTATTGCCGGTTGAGTAAATGATACTATATTACTTATATAAGTTTGCCTCTCTTGATTTTTTCCATAACTAGAACTTAACCATAAGTTATTTTTTAAGTTCTGTTTTTTTGACACACATGAATAGTCACCCCATCTATCATATCCATTAATAATGGATTCTCCTGTTTTGATAATTGCTTCTTGGCTACAATTGAAGTTATCATCGCAGGTTTTGCATCTAATATCTGGATATGATTGGTTTGACGTTCCATTGTATTGAATCATTACTGTAGTTGATTCATTCTCATCAGAGAACATATGCAATGAGGGATAAGCATAACTTACATTTGATTTATCTCCTATGAGAATACTTTTATTCTGTAAAGTGGGGATATCCAAAATATTGAAATTAATACGACTAAAATTTCTATCATTCCCTGAAGTAAAAACATAATAAATTTTATTTCTACTTAGTATCGCATCTTGGATACGTATATCACCGTTATCGATAGGTGTATTAATTTGAACAGCTTTTGCAAAAAAGCCATAGGTTGTTGGATTGCCATTAATATCTAATACAGGTACTTTATAAAAATTCATAGTAGTTGCATTATTATAAATATCTCCTGTTATGTCATATAATTTAATATAATCAGCATTTCTTTGAAAAGTTGTACTTAAAAGAAATGCTCCTTGATCATAGGTATTGTTATATGCATAACTAACAGGCATGATCGTAACTGGAGTATCATTTATATCATACCAAACACGATATTTTAATTGTTGTCCATTAAACCCCAAATTTTTATCAATTTGATAAACAACTGTTTGTGCAAACCCTCCAGAACCATTTTGTCCAATAAATATATTTCCACTTATAAAAAGTCCATCTCTGGTAATACCAAGTTTTGGGTAATCAAACCAATGATTTTGTTTGTTCAATGGATTTCCTGAGATCTTATAAAAATTCCAACCATCTAACGGATTATCTGATATTGAAAAGGCAATTAATATCTCAGAATTTATATGAATTGGATCTCCACACTTTTGCATAAATAGAATAAATCTATTTGCTAAAGGATCAAAAAACACTTTAGGGTCGCAAGGATACGATATTACATAATTTATAAATGAACGTAAATCTTTCTTAAATTTAAAAGCGGGAGAATCGTCTCTATAATATTCTATGCAGTTGTTTGTAACACTAACTACAAAGTTGTTGCTAGCACTACTTGAACATGCAATAGTATTGTCTAATGGAGGGCTACTATCGTTAATACTACCATCAAATCCTTGTTTTATTATAAATGGAATAGGGATTCTTGGTTCAAATTCAATTTCATTCTGATTATAAACAAGCTTTGCTGTGTCCTTATATGCTTCAAAAACTTCAATATGTGGTTCAACATTTGGGGTAGGATTTACTGATGTAACCACAGGAGAAAAAATAGTATCAATACCACTTATAGTAGTTGGAATAATAACTCTGTTAGCTGTTAGAATGCCTGTCTTTTTAGCTGCATTTTGAATTTGTGGCTGCTGCCCAATTACAGGTTTAGTAATTACTTGAGAAAATGCAAATGAGAAAAAAAAGAATAGTAATAATGAAAATGACATTGTTTTCATAGCATTCAAATATCAAATTTTAAATAGATATATATAGTCTTAAGTGTAGATATTCAATTTTAGATCAAGGTACAGATATAGAAATGTATGTAATTAAGCGATGACATATAAGTAAGCGTCAATATGGATTTACCTATATTTTATCAAGTGTAGTTAGATTTTTGATAAAGGAATAACTATTTAATTATATTTGCAATACCTAGTTTTAGGTATTTTTTGTTGAATAACCTACTCTTTATACAAGAAATAAACAAGGAGTTGGAAGTTCAACGCAAAAAACTTGTTGAGCAATGAAAATCTATAAAATATTAAAATATAAAGTTTGAAGCTGTTTAAAGTTATTTAAAATATTACTGAACCTTAAGTTATACCATATAGCTTTAACTGTACCTTCTTACTTTTTTGTCATTGCCACAGGGCAAAATGCACGTTTTGAGCCAGTCCTATGCCTTGAGTAACAAAAAAAGTCTAGGATTCTCGAGCCGAAGGGCAAATAGATCCAACGTAGTTGATAAAGCTTCTGTGCACATGGCTTATGCTTGCCCTGCTGTTTTTCCAGGCCTACGCACTATTTCACTGCTTTTAGCAAAGCTTTAAATAGGTTCTTTAACAGACCTTTGAGTAAATAAAGAATTGTAGAATTTATTTAAGGTGGAAGTATCTTTTGTGAGGTAGTATCACGAATTTGTCTACTCCATAATACTTTATTAGTTTTCAAATCATAAGCTCGAATCTTAAGGGGTTCCTCTATTATGCCCTTAGGTGTTCTGCGAGTATAAGGCTGGGTTACATAGAATATGTGCGACCCTATTACAATAAATGGAATAAACGAAAAATGGCTTTTAAATTCACCGATACGAGTGTTTGTTTTACGTTCAAAGATTATCAGATTATATTTTTCCCAACTTTGATTATCAACTTGCTGACTCACTAAAATATGCTGTTCATTTGCAGATAAGAATTGATTAACAGAAATATCTCCAGTATTTTCTAAATTTGTAAGTGCCTTAACAGGCGAAATATTTGTTTCTATAGAATCATTAACCACTATATTCGTTGATACATTACCCGTTGATAAATTTATCTGGAACAAACCACTTTTAGTAACAATAGTATCTATTGTACTTGGTGCGGCCATTGAGTTATCTTCTTGTCCATGAATTCTTTCTTCTGTACCTGGTGGGAGTCCTTTTTGGCTCATTGGATCTTCAAATTGAGCAAATTGCCAGTTTACTTGAATATTTCCATCTACAGACTCAGCGATAGCAGCAAAAGAGTGGCTAAATGTATCAACTACTGAAGCTTTAACCCCTTCAGGTAAAGTTAATTTCTTAGAAAAAGTTTGTGTCCCTGTTGTTGCATTGAGAGCTGCAATTTGAAGAGTGTTTTCAGCAAAGATTGATGCTGTCTGACTAATCAGATAATTCAAAGCAAATCCTATAGGTTTATCAGTTGATTTATTATTCCAAATCTTTTTTCCAGTTTCTAAATTTATCGCATCAATCCCACCATTTGGGCTCATAATATATGTTGTTTTTTTATCAATATTGATAACCACACCTGGACTCAAGGTTACACTATTGCTATCATTTTGGAATTGGTTCGATAAATTTTGACTTGCTAATGATTGCATTAGATCTGATGGAGTTGTTGGAGTTGTTGGAATATTTGCCAAAACAGCAGGAGGCGGGGCTTGGTCAGAAGTAGGAAAGTTAATAGAAAATGCGCCTCGACCTAATGTTCCTGCAACCAAGATTCTGTCTGCATGATCGTACTCTAGACTAAGCACAGGTACTCTAGGGAATGTCTTACCCAACTTATTCCAAAGTGAAAAATCTGGTCCCATAGCTATGAAAATACCTATATCGCTTCCAATGATAAGTGCGCCTTCATTAGAATAATTACTATAGGCAACAGAGCGAAGATTACCTGGAATATAAGTTGCTAAGTTACCAGTTATATCGCTCCACATTACACCTGCATCAGTAGTTTGATATACTCTATTAGTTGAAATCACAAAAGCATTATCAGCTTTATTAGGATTGTTCGCTATACCCATTACCCTTCCACCATTATAAGAGTTTGATTGTGACAATACATCTGGGTACTTTTCTTTTCTAACATACACTCTATTGTAAGAACCTACATATAATATATCTTCATTATCTGTTGCTCCATAGGCTATCGGATTTGCACCTTCATCATTAACTTTTATCCCATATCCAATCTCCATAATAGTTGTACCTTGATCTATAGATTCATAAACAGAATTTTGAGCTCCAATGATAAGGCGTTTTGGTATTTTCGAATTAAGTTTAATTGGAGTGTAAAATTGAGCAATGAGATTAGATCCACCATTAAGAACTTGTAAGCCTGGAAAATCTCTGCTTTGAAGTACATTAGCTCTGTTATAAACGTCTCGCTTAAAATTACTTAGATTATAATAACTTGAGTAACGAATAGAAGAATTAGGTATACTGATATCATCAACAGCAACTACTCCGCCATCTCCCGTTGAAACACTTTTCCATTGTTGATTAGAACGCAGCTTCTGAACTGGAGTGCCTGTATCCTGAGCTCCGCCAATAATGATATCAGAGTTGGCATCCCATGCTATAGAATGAAATTCAGATATCTTTATATTTCCATTCATTGAAAACCAGTCACCATTATTATTCTGTGGATTAGTACGTTTATAAATTCCGCCATCATTCACCTCAATTAGAACACCATTAATAGTTACTGCCATATCACGAGAATCAGCATGAGGGGCGGTACTATTAAGTGTTCCCCCTCCAGTTGGGCCTTTATCTTTTGAATGTGTTAAATGTACCCATTGTTGACCAAGTGGTTTAGATGCGTCTCCCCTAAAAAGAATTCCGGAATAATCCTTAGCTCCTATGAAGTTAGGTATGGGTTGATCGCCGTTAAAATATACCCTTTGACGATCACCTCCAATATAAACAACATTGTGATTACTAGGATCAGCTACAAGAGATAGATGAATATTACCTTGTGATCCAGGATGTATCCCTCCTTCATTATTATTTGGTATGCTCATTGTCACCCAATTATTTCCACCATCAGGAGATCTAAAAACACCTGCTAATCTCCCTGATCTTACTGCGGCGACATAGACATTATTAGTACCAACCGTTATTTTTATATTACCAGCCCCGGCCATAATTCCATCCATAGTTGGATTACTAACCTTAGTCCATGTCTCGCCGATATCAAGGCTACGATAAATTACTCCTGAAATATTAGTAAATAATATGTCATTATTAGAAGGATCGCTTGCGAGATCAAAACTTATTCCCTTTGGTAAGCCTGTATTGGTGTCACCGGACATCTGATGCCAGGACCGACCCATGTCAGTACTTCGCCAAACACCTATTTTATTTCTGTCATTAGCGTTGTTAGAACTAACAATAATAATAGGTCCACGTGCTGCAGCACCGGATATGTTAATATCTGTTAATATGCCTCCACCATCAATTAAACTCCAATTTAATCCTCCATTTGTAGTACGTAATAATCCTGATCTTAGGCCTCCATATCCATAAAAGCTGCTAAAGCGGCCATTACCTGCAATAAGAGTTTGGCCGGCTACATCAATAGGATCAAACTTAATTACGCTTATTGAAAGAGATTTTTGGTCATCAGTTTGATTAATCCATACTGGGTTTGTAGCCATTGCATTATTTGTTTTCCAAATACCGCCATTAACAGCACCAACGTATACTATATTAGCGTTAGTTGGATGGACAGCTATAGATTTGATTGCACCTACAACTTCACCGTCTTTAATATTTTCTACTTGTCCTCCTGTAATTGGTCCTGGTGCTTGTATTACCCAATCAAATTGTTGTGCAAATAAATTATCATCAACAAAGAGCCAGAATGTTATCATAAGACTTACATTCAGTAAAACTTTAGAATATCTCATTTCACAAGAACTTTTTGTGTGGACAAGTTTTGTATTAATCAATACTGTGAACAGAAATTAACATAATGAAAACCGCTTGAAAGGCAGATATATTAATTAATCCCTATGTGAAAATAATTTTTATAAAGTCAGGTTGACAGCTGAGTTGCTAATAATTCAATCAATTTATCTTTATTATATAAATGGAGCATATTTACTATCTAATTTCTGTTCACAGTATTGATTAATATGACTTATAGATATATGGGGCGATGTGAATATTTCTCTTTAAGCAGAAATATTTTTTAAGATTTACAATATGTAATAAATCTTTTTGATCGTTTTTCCAGGTTCTATCATTCAAAATCTGGCTCAATGTTTTATAGCTTTGCTCCAGTATAGATTCTAGAAATATTTAGTTAAATTTTATAAATTAAACCAAGCATAACTTCTGATAGTAAGTCAATTGAACATATTCTAATTTACTTTCAATATGCTTGTATAGTTAAATGATTAACAATTAGTAAACTTATGTTTTGCTTTACAATATAGAGGAGTTAATATTTTATAAATACTAATAAAAAAGTTGATTTTTGTTGCTACTACTTACTTAGTTTGATGCACTCAATTTGAGTAAAATTTTTTTATAAAAAAATACCTAAAAATAAATATTTTTTTATAAAAAAATTCAATAAATGCATTGATAACTAAAATGGGTTTGTCCCGATATAGTGGATACTAAGTCTAGATCAAGCAGCCATTGTGTACTACCACTTTTTTTCAATTTGATCAGGGCTTAAATATCCCATTGAAGAATGTCTTCTCTTGGAATTATACAAACTATGGATATCCTCGAAAATATCCTGCTTGGCCTATGTACTGCCGATTGTAAACCAGCTCCTTTTTCTAGGTAAAAAAACACAGCATTGTCATAACATGTGTTAAATATCACCATAACTCGTTCATCGACACATTCTGTGAACAGGCACTAAAAAAGAATTAATAGATGTTTTGCGGAAGTGATACATCTCTTTTATTACCCGCTTCCGGAATGAGTATAGCATCGATTGAGAAGCGGGAGCAAGTACTTGAAATTACCCTCTGTTTGCAGACTACTCTCGCCATCTGTCCGGATTGTAAAACAGGACAAAATTATGTGTATAGTAGCTATGTGCGAAATGCAGGTGACTTGCCAAGGTCAGACTTTAGGGTAAAACTATTGCTACAGACCAGACGCTTCTTTTACTACAATGAAAATTGTAGCCGTAAAACTTTTGCAGAAAGATTTTCTTTTTTGATGCCCTATGCGAGACGCACAACTCGCTTGAATAATAGATTAACTAACATAGCTTTTGCTACCAGTGCCCAGGCAGGAAGCAGACTTTCTACTTTGTTAGCTATGCTGGTTAGTAGTTCCACTATGCTACGCCTAATGCATAACTATACGTTGAATCTGCTCAGACCTCTACAGTGCTAGGTGTAGATGAATTTGCCTTTCTAAAAGAAAAAACCATGGCAATATCTTAGTAGATAATGAGTTAGGACAAGTAATTATTAGAGATTGAATCAAGCGGATTGTAGCAATTCGCTTTTTTATTTTATGTAAATACTTTTCCTTTAAATATTTGCAATATATTATTGTGCTGATAATGCTATAATATAGAAAGTCTGTTAAGTGTAATACTACAACATTTAAAACAGAAAATAGAAGAGATCCATGCTCAGTAATAAGCCAAAATCAAGGGTATATATTTAGACTATTGTACACAATTTTCTCTTAAACCAAAATTTAATAATGAGAAGACTAATCTTACTAATCTGCTTTTATTCATTTGTTACTATTAAAGTAAATGCGCAAAGCAGCCCACCGAGAACTACCTCGTTTGCAAAACCTGTAGCGGCAAATGCAAATGAGTATGCAAAACAAAATTTATTATGGATAAAGACGGGTAACGATTTTGACCAAAATACTTTGAATGCTGAAGCAATAGACCAAGAGATAGAAAGACGGATTAAGGAGTATGATTTAGAAACGGCAGTCATAACTTATGATGTACCGATAAATAGTAAAAGGTTGACTAAGCCTAATGGTAAAAGTTCTTATGGTAACTATAACTCGAATATACAAAGTGCTCTCTATGCTGCACCCCAAATTTAGGACAGGTTACTAAAGTATAATAGCCTGTTTAAATTTGATACTTATGAATAAGAAAGACAAACGCAAATTCACTGCCGCCTACAAAGTAAAAGTAGCTATGGAAGCTCTCAAGGGACAAGCCACGATTGCTGAGATCGCTAAAAGTCATCAAATACATCCCAGTCAAATTATGGATTGGAAAAAGATAGTACTTGAGCGCTCAGAGGAATTATTTAGTACTCAAGGGAAAAAGATAGTTTTACCCTTGGAGGACACCTCCTCTCTGTATGAACAAATCGGGCGGCTCCAAATGGAGGTTAGCTTTCTCAAAAAAAAGTTGGGATAATGAGCCTGTTGAAACGCAGAAAGATGATTGAACCTGGCCATACCTTAAGTCTGGTTAGTCAAACGGCTTTGTTGGGATTGCATCGTTCAGGCTTATATTATCATCCTGTAGCAGTGGACACTGAAGACTTACTGTTAATGTCTCTACTAGACAAACAATATTTGAAGACTCCCTTTTATGGATATCGGAAAATGACCGTGTTCTTGCAAGAGGGAGGCTATCAAGTGAACCACAAACGTGTGAGGCGTTTGATGCGGGTAATGGGTATAGAAGCCATTTACTGCCGTCCTAATACATCTCAAGCAAACAAAGCACATAAAATTTACCCATATCTGTTAAAGGGATTGTCCATTACAGGGGCTAATCAGGTTTGGGCTACCGATATCACCTATATTCCGATGAAAAAAGGCTTTATGTACTTGATGGCTATCATTGACTTGTATAGCCGCTACGTGCTGGAATGGTCTATTTCCAATACCATGGAATCGGAATGGTGTAGCCAAACCTTGAAAAAAGCATTAACAAAACACGGTAAACCAGTTCTGTTTAATACTGACCAGGGCAGTCAATTTACGGCTGATCTGTTCTTGGAAGTATTGCTTTCTAATGGCATTCAACCCTCCATGGATGGTAAAGGAAGGGCTGTTGATAATATATTTGTGGAAAGGTTATGGCGATCGGTCAAATATGAAGACATTTACTTAAAGGCTTATGAGGACGGCTGGCAATTAGAGCAAGGAATGGACAATTATTTCGTATCCGTCCGGTAGAGTAGCCTTGATTTGTGATGAGCAGTGCTCCTAACTTTAG
>NZ_JAUKPO010000179.1 GCF_030503435.1 Rhodocytophaga aerolata | reverse complement strand
ACATCAGTGGTTCTTTCCACATCAAAGGTGCGGAAGTTGAAACCTTCGAAAGCTAAGTTGTCAAACTTGAGGTAGCCATTGCGGTTGAAGCTGACCCCAACCTCTTTGCGGCTGGCCTTCACCCGGTAGGAAGAAGGCGAGTTAGAACCAAAATACACCCGCAGTTTTTTGGTGGATTTGTTGTAGTACCATTCGCCAAAGCTGTCTAGAGTTGAGGGGTGGTTCTGAATAAAGTAGCCATAGCCTTTGGAGGCGGTGTAGGAAGAGGCCGTGCTGTAGTTGATGGTTGAGCCTGAGTGGCTGGTTACTTTGTTGCGGTCGATGATCCATCGGTTTTTGCGGATGACTACTTCTGCCCCGTTCCAGTTGGGATAGGAGCTTAGCTGATTGTCGGTAATGGAGCTGGAGCCATAGGCATTGTCGATGGTCAGATAGCCTTTGTTGGCCGCTGTGCTGTTGGGGTAACGGCCCATAGCATAGGCTGTTTCATTAAGGGTGACCATGTTGAGGGTAGCTGTTTCGGAGCTGAAAGCCGCTTCCCACACCCCGTTGCCGATATTGGTCCAGCTGCCCACTGAGCCAAAGCCGCTGATGACGGGCCGGTTGCCTGAGCCATAGGCTGAGAAGGTGATGGGATTGCCGGCATAGCCGGATTTGGTGGCAATGATGGTTCCCTCGAAGGTATCCCCGCGTTTAAACAAGACTACATCTCCTGCATTAAGAGAGGAAAAGAAGGCATTGAGTTTAGCGAGGCTGCGCCAGGGAGTAGAGGGATTTTGCGCTTGCGAGCTGCTGTAGGAGTCGTTGCCCT
>NZ_JAUKPO010000178.1 GCF_030503435.1 Rhodocytophaga aerolata | reverse complement strand
TGATTCTGGAACAAACTGGCCGGTGATTCTGGGCAAACTGGTCCACCTAAATTTAATAGGAAAACTTATAACTGATTGCATGCCTGTCGACTTGGACAGCCTTATCTTTTAGAGGCTAACCAAGAGATACACTATGGCTAACCAGACAATCAGAATGAATACCCTCAGAGAACTTATTAGTCTAAAGAGCCGGCAGATGAGCGGGCGTATTATAGCAACGGCTTTAGGCATTTCCCGCACCACTGTTAATAAATACATAGAACTGCTTGACAAAACAGGACTCTCAGCTCAACAACTGCTGGCTTTATCAGATGCTGACCTATGGAGGCTATTAGAGCCTCCCATTCTCACTCCCGGTAGATACGCTATCCTCGAAGCTTTATTTCCACAGATAGAAAAAGATCTAAAGAAGACCGGGGTCACCCGTTTGCTTGTCTGGCAGCAATATAGAGGGCAGCATCAGCAAGGCTATGGATATGGTCAATTCTGTTATCATTATCAGCAATGGCTGCTACATAAAGGGGCTACTATGCATTTTGAGCATAAAGCAGGTGATAAACTCTTTGTAGACTATACCGGCAAAAAGTTGTATATTTTTCCCGCCCCTGGTAGCCCACCTACAGAAGTAGAAGTATTTATTGCTATTTTAGGTTGCAGTCAGCTCACATATGTAGAAGCAAGTCTAAGTCAGCAAAAAGAGGCTTTTCTCTCTTGCCTGGAAAATGCCCTGCATTATTTTAATGGCGTACCCAAAGCCATTGTACCGGATAATTTGAAGGCGGCCGTTACTAAAAGCAGCCGTTATGAAGCACAGATCAATG
>NZ_JAUKPO010000177.1 GCF_030503435.1 Rhodocytophaga aerolata | reverse complement strand
TTTCTTTGCCGGCTTTCGCCTGGAACCGGACTAGTAATGCTACTGTGACTATTTCCGGTAAGTGCATTAGTCGCTTCGTTACTGTTTTAATAACCGACGAAACATCCTATTGAAGGGTTAACCTATGCAGGCAAGGGCATTTTATAAATGGTATAGGGAGATATCCTTTTATTTTCGCCTTCATTATAATCAGGTTGCTTATTTATTTGAGAGCAACTGATATACAAATACCCATCCGGTGAAATAGAATAACTATCCGGCCAGATCAATCTCTCCTCGCTAACAAGCGTTTTCATTTCAAGAGCCGGGTTGATCTGAACAATGGAATAATTCTGATAATCGCCCATGTAAAGATTTCCATTCGTATCAAAAATCATCCCGTCAGTTACTACAAAACGTCCCAGGTCTTCTACATTAGCCTCCAGTTCCTGCTCGCTTAATTCTTCATCACGTAAGTAGGCTGTTTTAATACGGTAGAGTTTATTATCCGTTAGGGGCTTATAATATAACCATTCCCTGTCAGGGGTAAGGGCAATGCCATCTGATTGAAGACGGACGGGCTGCCCGTTTTTCTTAAATTCTTTCCCATCCACTACCAATGTAAAGGAAGGATCGTGTTTCACGGAATAATGGTTATGGAGTAACTGCCGGGCGATGCCGCTATTCAGGTCAACAACCACAATACCTCCTTCATTGAAGTTTGTTAAATAAGCTACTTTTCTTTGGGTGTCGACCCGTACATCGTTGATATAGCTTTTGTTGCTGAGTACGCCATCAAACCGGTACGCTTCTTCTATGTGATTGGTAGCCAGGTTGAACTTTACCA
>NZ_JAUKPO010000176.1 GCF_030503435.1 Rhodocytophaga aerolata | reverse complement strand
CTAAAGAGATAAATAGGGTAACAATAAATGGTAGTTAAAGTAACAGCCCCTTTCTGTTAACCTAGTAAAAGGTTCAAGCTAAATATACCATAGAGCTAGAGAGCTGAAGACACTTTAAGGAGGATTTATTTAGAGTCAATTACCTCCAGATCAGTTAACAAACACCTCTTTTACTTTCTTTGATCTGATCAGATATAAAATAGCCGGTATAAAAAACAAACAAGAAACAACCAATTTATGAATGGCATTCTGTTGCATCATTGACCTATTGAAGTCATCAAAGCTTGGACTGTTAGCTATTCCAATCACTTCACCTATAGCATAAATGATACTTATCACAAAAAAAGCAATCATCCATTTAGGAGTATTCCTTTTCCTTTTCCAAAAGTTAAAAAAGGTGACTGTGATCAGCATAAACTGCATATAAAAAAATATGGGATTAGCTAAAGGATTGGTGTAAGCATATAATCTTGTTATTCCAATTGGACCTGAAAGACTTCTACTTGCACTTACTTCACCAGTAAAGATATTGAGTAGGCTCCCATCGGTTAGTCTTCCTTCCATAAATCTATCTAGAATATAAAAGGCTATTAGTAGCATATAACCCATCATCAGAAGCAACCACGCCCCATAACCTTTTGTAGGCTGGCTGTTTTCAGTAATTTGATCGGTAGTAGATGAGGCAGGCATGTATAGAGAATTATAGAATCAATTTATATACAGCATAACCAAATAGCAATACTTACTTTTAGGTATTTTGTTAGCAGGTTATAGATAGGAGTAGTTAAAATAATTTCCCCTTTCGAGTAACCATATCACTCTTCTTGCTTTAATATCTCAATGTGCTTTCT
>NZ_JAUKPO010000175.1 GCF_030503435.1 Rhodocytophaga aerolata | reverse complement strand
AGTCGCGGCAGGTAGGCCAAGCGCGCCGACCGACCCGCCAGCCTTGCTTAAGTGCCTCAGAGGTATGTACCATTTTAGCTGCCTATCATCTCTCGGGCTATAAATGCTTTGAATATTACTACCGGCAGGTAATCCAAGAGAGTTATGCCAGTTATTTTCCTCAAGCTCCTAGCTACGAACGATTTTTAGTGCTGGTTAGCCGCAACTATGAGTTGATGTGGCTCTGGTCGCTGCATTGCTGTTTGAAAGCTCAGCGGACCGGCTTGTACATTATCGATTCTAAACCTCTGCCAGTATGCCACCTCAAGCGTGAACATTCCCACCAGGTATTCTGGGCTACTGCCCGCAAAGGCAAATCTTCTACCGGCTGGTTCTATGGCTTCAAGCTACATCTAGTGATCAACGACCGGGGAGAAAGCATTAACTGGACTATCACTCCCGGTAATGTAGCTGATAACAACCAGTTCTTACTACAAGGATTGCTCAAGGGGCTTACAGGTATTTGTCTAGCCGACAAAGGCTATTTTACTTCTCTGTTTGAATGGTTCTATCAGCAGCGACTCCACTTGGTGATCAAACCTAAGCGCAACATGAAAAAAGACGCTGCCTGCTTAGCCGATCATGCTCATTACCTGAGAAAAAGGGCCTTGATTGAATCAGTCAATGATCTGTTAGTTAGCATATGTGATCTGGAGCATACCAGGCACCGCAAACCTGAAAATGCCTTTTCCCATATCGCCGCTGCTATAATCGCTTATCAATTCCTCGATCACAAGCCGGCTATTTTTATTCCTAACCCACCACAGCACTACCCTATGGCTGCCTAATGTTGCACCGGCTAATCCATAGTTCACGT
>NZ_JAUKPO010000174.1 GCF_030503435.1 Rhodocytophaga aerolata | reverse complement strand
AATGATATCTTCCCTACTGCCCTTACGGTCTATTAGATGTGTTAATTCAAAGGGGAAGTTATCTTAACTACCCCTTTTTGAGGCAAGTCCATGCTACTACTTATATTTTTAAACTCTGGTTGATCAGCCGCCATAGCCTTTTCCTTCACTCTCATCAGCGTTCGATGTAGCAGAATCTTCTTGTCCTGAAGGTCCAGAACCAATAGTAGTGCTGGAAGAATGATTGCCGGTGGGTAGTTGATTTTCCTCCCAATACTTGGGAAGTTGATAGGTATCAAAGATCCGGTCAAGAAACTCTTTATCCAGCACGATTTCACTTAATGAATTGTGGTCAATTTGTAGGTTGTGCTCTTTGACTTTGTCCTGGTCTACAAGATAACCTCCTGCCTCTAGGTCAGCTTTCATCAAAGCCCAGGGTATAGCAAAATAGGCATTGGCTTCGTTGAACTTGGCAACTACGTAAACTACCCTTCCTTCTTGCACATCCATGAGCCATTCAATTACTTTCCCAACTTCTTCTCCTGCTTGATTTTTTAAGGTAACAGCGGTTAATCTTGCACCTTGGGCTAATATGGGAGTATTCATATATAGTTAATTTTTTAATGAATAATATGAAAATATTGTCTTGTCAGTTGATAAGTTCTCCTGACTTCATGCTGTTAAACTCTCCTGCTATCACTATTGTTATTAAAAAATTAGATTGAGATGTGTATGTAGTCAAATGAAAGTGGGCCGACAACTAAGAGAAAGATAGTAATAAATTATGCCCCTTATTTATTCCCATCATAAGTAAAATTGGGCAAGAGGGGAAGATAATAGTTTCCAGTACTTTCCCTTCTTACCCATATATACAGTTTCAGGAAAGGGAGACAATATAGAACAGAGAGAACGATGAGAATGAAAAG
>NZ_JAUKPO010000173.1 GCF_030503435.1 Rhodocytophaga aerolata | reverse complement strand
AGGCGGCCATCTGAATCACCGATACCGGTTTGCCCGCATCCGCTTTCACAAAGAAGGAAGAGATAACCTCATCATTTGTGCCAGGCATCTTGCTGGAACCTAGGTTTGTACCATCCCGATCACCAAACCCAGGGTTAGATTTAAATCCAAAAGCATCAATTATTTCACTAGCATTTGGTTCATGGCTTCCTTCCCCTTGGTATTGGAACATACCGTGCAGCATGATCTTCCTTGTCGGAAACTTATCATCATTGGAAGTAAGATACAAGGTGTCATGCAGTACTTTGGGCACGGTAGCCTCATCCATAGCCACGAATTGAATAGTCAATGTATCGGATTTATTCGGGTTAATAGTTAAAGGAAGCATTGTGGCCGCATCGAACGCTTTTTTTCCAATGGCAACCAGTTTCCACCTGCCCGAATTCGTGAAGTTCATGGAGTTAATTACCAGGGCAGCTGTGCCTTTATTAGTGACTTTAACCATTACACTGTCATGATTTTGGTTATAAGGTGTTCCTGTGCGGCGCCAGGGGATCTGTATCTTGGAGAACACCAGGTGATCATTTGCCGGGAACTTGTCCAGGTTTTCTACTACCATATGGGTATTGTTCAATCCGGCAGCTATCACACTAAAGCTAGTTACACTGCTTAGCGTCTGATTATTACTGCCATCCGTTGCTCTGGCCTGCACACTATAAGCACCAGGGGTATTGATCAACACAGGAGATGTATAGGGAGTAAACACACCATTGTTGATACTGTATTCCAGCAGCGCCAAACCTGACCCTCCGCTGTCTGAGCCTTCCAGTGATAGGCTTACTTGATTACGGTATACACCTGCGGACTGCAGATTCCCTGTCAGCCTCACGGCTACTACCGGCGAGGTGGTATCCGGGCTTGTGGAGGCCGGATCGATGATCACATAATTCAGCTTCGTA
>NZ_JAUKPO010000172.1 GCF_030503435.1 Rhodocytophaga aerolata | reverse complement strand
TCTCCTGCATCCCGCTCAGCTGACCGGTCGATAGATCACGGGTGTAGCGCTCAATAGTGCCATCTAAACGCAGGGCATAAAACTTGCCATCGGGGCCAAATGTCACTGAGGTATATTTTTTGTTCTGCGTGCCAGGCACAGGTTCTGGTTTGAAGGCTACAGGTAATTCTGCCGGTTCGTTAGGCAGATTTCCAGTAGTAAACGTTGCTTCATAGGGCATGAAAGGGGCGCCGGCATAAGACTTCACCCCTTCGCTGATGACAAATTTATAGGAAGTAAACGGCTCTAAGGCATAGGTTGGAGAAAAGCTGATGGCATCTCCCCCACCGGTTCCTTGCGCTGTTCCCAGGATTTGGGTGGTGCTTTGACCGACTACCTTCAGCAATTTTACGGTGTTTACAGTAATAGTGGCGTTATCTACTCCGCCGGTAAAACCAGGTATATTAGGTACATAGAGTGAGTTGGCTGAAATAGTGGGATTCAAGGCTACGCCGGTTGCCCCGTTTCCTGGCGTGGAAGACATCACATAAGGCCGCAAGCTTCCTGCGTCTACCACACTAAGTTGTACATTGACTGTAGCCGGTTGGTAACCGGAGGCAGAAGCCGTAAGGAGGGCTGTATAAGTACCCACGGCTAAGGTTTTAGCCGCCGTGTAGTCAAAGGTCACATTGGGCTCCTCACCATTATGGGTAGCATTGAAACTTAGCCAGCCCGATCCGCCACTGCCATAACTTGCAGCCAGCGTGGATTGAACGTTGCGGTTATCTGAGCGGCTCAGCTCTAAAGAGAACGTCTTGCTCGTTTCCGGGGTATTGGCCTCAATGACCAGGCTCTGTGTATTCATCGACCAAACCAGCTGTGGCGTGCCGCTAGAGGAAGCCGGTTGGATGAGTAGGGAGTTGATCTTGGTGTTTACTCCATTGTAAGCTACCCCATTGATCGTCT
>NZ_JAUKPO010000171.1 GCF_030503435.1 Rhodocytophaga aerolata | reverse complement strand
CCCTTATCAGCTTTTACCGGCAGACCCTGCCCATTGGCAAAGGCATGCGTTGCAGCTATAGCATCGATATCATCGGTCTTTCCGTCACCCCTGGCGCCGAAGTCACCATACCCGACCCATCCGCGCCTCTTAAAGATGTGCGCATCTTTGGGGGAGACATTTACCTGTAGTTGCCCGATTTGGTTGGTGTGTACCCTGGTTTTCCCACTCAGGGAAGTAAAGACTACTGCTTCTGGCAGGCTTTCGGTCTGCCCCACGGCCACCATTGCCTTAGTCAACAAGCACACCCCCCAAAGCAGGCACTTGAATAGAAATGGGTCTTTTGATGAGTTGATAAGTGCAAGTGGCCTGTTCATGGATTTGTATGTTTGAGCAATTTTTCTCCTTTGTGTTTCTAGAAATGAGAAATTGTTATTTATGCGTGTAATATTATTAATTTTCCATGAAGTAGCAACCTGCATCAACCCTCAGCAGCTTCTATTAGTAGTAAATTTACTCCCCTCCAAGAAACTTAAAAAATCCGGATGTTAAACCAACCCTTTTTCACTTTCATAGAGAAAATCAATCTGCTATTTGCAGATAATTCATGGTTGAAGTTGAAAGGGTTTAACCTTTATTCAGGCTTAAAGTGAATCCCAGATAGGTAGTTTAAGTAAAATTGGGGTAATTTTACCTTCACCTACATGGCAGCTATGCAGCGATTTAAAAAAGACAAATTATCCTTCTTGGATACAGATAGTGAAACAGTTCAACGATTGAAAGAAGAATGCAATATCCTCATCGAGCAGTACAATACGCTTGAGAATCCACTAACGGATCAGGGGGAACAATTAGCTGCTCAAATCACTACACTGATTATCAAAATCAAGGGGCTCAAAGAATCTAACTTTGATAAAAGCAGATAAACGAATTCCTAATTTTATGTAGGAAGTTTTTAATATGTAGTAGTTAATTTAATCCCCCT
>NZ_JAUKPO010000170.1 GCF_030503435.1 Rhodocytophaga aerolata | reverse complement strand
GATCGGTAAATGGAAGCAAGACTTTCTGAGTAGAGCTGCCACGGTATTCGAAAAACCTGCTGACTCTGAATCTGAGGAGCAGATTGATCCGGATCAGTTATATGCTAAAATAGGTCGCTTAGAGCTGGAAAATGAATTTCTAAAAAAAAGTTTAAAGAAATTGGGCTAAATCAGCTGAAAGCGATGATCGATACGAAAAGTGAGTTGAGTGTTCGGGCACAGTGTGAATTACTAGGGCTGCACCGAAGCGTGCTATACTATCAAGCAGTGGCAGAAACGGAGGAAAATCTGCGTATTATGCGTCTGTTGGATGAGCGGTATCTGAGCTATCCAACAGAAGGTGTATTGCAAATGCAGGACTATCTGCGTAGGCAAGGCTTTAGCATCAATCACAAGCGGGTGAGGCGATTACTGAGAAAAATGGGAATCATGGCCATCTTTCCTAAACCTAACTTGAGTAAGCTAGGCAAAGCTGAATATATCTACCCCTACTTATTGAAAAATTTACCTATCACTGAGAGTAATCAGGTATGGCAAATAGATATCACTTATATTCCTATGGCCAAAGGCTTTATGTACCTGGTGGCTATGATTGATGTCTATAGCCGATTTGTGGTAGGCTGGGATATTTCTAACAATATGGATTCCGATTGGGTGGTAGAAACATTGCATGCTGCTCTTATCCGTCATGGTAAACCACACATAGTGAACTCCGACCAAGGCAGTCAGTTTACCTGTAAAAAATGGGTAGAGTATCTAAAGGAGCAGCAGATTCTCATCAGTATGGATGGAAAGGGACGAGCCATTGATAATGTATATATTGAGAGGTTATGGCGGACAGTAAAATATGATTACATTTATATCTGTCCTGCTGAAGATGGCTGGCAACTATATCAGGGATTGAAGGCATTCTTTGAAAGATACAATTATCAAAAGTGCCATCAAGGTATCGGAAGGCAATTACCCGTTTCAGTTTATTTGGGTGCATTAGCCAGTAGCGCCTGAAGCGAAATTTCAATCAACAATTACCCATTTTTGGTCCTAATAATGGGGAGTACCTCA
>NZ_JAUKPO010000016.1 GCF_030503435.1 Rhodocytophaga aerolata | reverse complement strand
AACAAGTCAATGTTTATTTTTACTTTATCCAATTTTATATTTTACTGACAGCCAATGAGCCAAGAACCTCCACATACCCTTACTTCTACTGAGGATGTGGCGTAGGCAGTAGGGTTGCTGGCAGGTTTGGCGTTACTTGCCGTTGTTTATTGTTAACTGCTTGGTTTGTTTATCAAATTGAAAAGGTACTTCCTCCCAATCAAAATCATACGCCTCAAGTTTTCCCTTCACCATTATACTATCCTCTTGTTCTACTTTTATAGAGCCTAAATCTGACATATGCTCGACTTTTACTAATTGACTGTCACTCTGTAATAGGTAAAAACCCATCCAATTTGCTACCAACACTTCTTTTTCATTAATCTTGGCAGCGAAACTAATGGACTCCAGAGGTACTCGAAATATCAAAGCATTTAACTCATTATCGATCCAATATCCTGCTCCCATAGCGATAACTAAAAACTCATTATTATCCGAAAGAGCTATCACTTTATTAATTCCATACTCATCATTGGTAAAGCTACCTCTCCAGGCTGAATAATTGTTTTTCTCAAATTCAACCCATCTACAATTAGGGCTAGTTAACCCAAAATGAAATTCAGGAGTTGAATCAGAAATAGGTACCCCATCTAGTTCTTTAGCTTTACCCATTTTTTATTTCCTTCTATGGCAAGTAACGGTTCAAGAACCCTCGCAAACCGGCCTTTTGTGCTGAGGTTACAGCTGAGAACAAAGCGGTTGCCCTTTAGCTTTGTATAGTTGTAAAATTCCATGAACTTCATTTAAAGATAACCTTGCTCAAGGCGCATTATGCGGTTGCCCAGGCTCTAGGCCTATCCTGCGATTGAATCCTTAAGCAGGTTTTTGAAGAAACTTCAAATAGAAATTAGAGCAAACAGCTATTAGCTCAGGCTCATTATTAAGGACTTGATTGTCTTCAAAGTGTTATCCTGTATTCTTTCTCTTCTCTGTAATGTAAACATTTCTTTGATTATGCAAAAGTTCATTTATTTCATTGGGATTGACATCTCCAAGCAGACCCTTGATTTTTCCCTAGTGCAAATGGGAAATCAATTATTTCACCTAACCACGGCTAACAATCCAAAAGGCATTGCCTGTTTTATCAAAAAGCTAAAGGATTTACCCGGATTTGAGATCAAGCAAGCGCTGTTTTGTATGGAACATACCGGGATCTATAATCATTTCCTACTTGAGGCTTTAACTTCTTTGCAAGCTAATATTTGCTTACAGGCAGCTATACAAATTAAATACTCCTTGGGGCTGCAAAGAGGAAAAAATGATAAAATCGATGCCAAACGTATTGCTCTGTACGCTTATTTAAAAAGGGATACACTCGAGCTTTGGCAACCCCCACGGCCGGTGATGAAGCGGTTAAAATATCTGGTCGCTTTAAGGAATAGGCTCATTAGAGCTAATCATCAATTAAAAACAGCCCTTGCAGAGACTGCTCATTTCTCAGATAAAACTTCTATAAAAGAACTCGCTACTTTATGCAAATCTTCCCTGCTTTCTTTAGCTAAGGATGAAAAGAAGGCCACCAAAGCCATTGAAGCCATTATCAAATCAGATCAGAAGCTAAACCACTTATTCACTTTAATTACCTCTGTCAAAGGGGTAGGTCAAATCACAGCTACTCAAATCATCCTTTCCACGAATGAATTTAACGACATTAAAGAAGGCAAAAAGTTTGCTGCTTATGCCGGGGTAGTGCCTTATGAGCATTCTTCTGGCAGCAGTATCAGAGGCAAAAACAGAACATCTAAGATGGCTAATCAGTCAATGAAAACCTTATTACATATGGCCGCTCTATGTGCCATTGTACACTGTTCTGAATTGAAAGCCTACTATGAGCGAAAAGTAGGGGAAGGGAAAAATAAAATGGCTGTTATCAATGCTGTTAGAAACAAGCTGGTGTTGAGAATATTTGCCTGTGTAAAAAACAATCGCCAGTATAGTGCTGAGTATCTGTATCAAGCGACTTCTAGCGGATAAATATTAAGAAAGAACTATTGTCGTTACAGTGTGGGAATGTGGGTAACTTTTGGATGGGCTTGGGTAAGGGAAGTTATCCATATTTCCACACCATTTCTGCCGCTCACCTAGTTAGATAAAACAGGATAAAATAAAGCTGCAATTACTTGCTTAGACCATAGAAATCGCAGGGTTAAGTGTTATGGCTCGTTTTTATTAGTTTATATCTATTGTTGAAATCTTTTGTGGTTTTTCATAATACCACCTCTTGCATATGCCGGATATCTATGACCGACTATTAATACATTAGACTCATAATAGTTATTTATGTCATTTTTATTTACAAAGCTACAGTCAAAATATAAATCACTGTTTGAACCAAATACAAAGAAATTATATGCAGTAGGCTTCTCTGGACAAATATCAGTAATTATGAAGCCTTCCTTGTCTGTTATGTATTCAATAGCTTTATTTATATCAAACGTATCAAATCTAATAATCCACGTTTCATTTAGAATAAGCCTTTCTGGATAGTCTATCCAATAGGTAACTGTTACTTTTTCACCTAATTTTTTCTCCAACTCATAATTATCCGATCTATGTGATTGTTCAAAATTTTCTTTTAATAACTGGTCATGAGCAACATTATAGTTGGGCTCAAATAGTACATAAGATGGCTTTGTATTTGTATTAATTGATACACTGTTATCCTCAGAAAATATCTCATTTACAGTATATCCAATTATAAATGCTATTATAAGTAATAAAGCATACAAGAGTTTATTCTTAAACATAAATAGATACAATGATTATCAAAAGTTAAATCACTGATAAGATATTAATTCATCCGTTCTAATGAGCCATAATGTAACAAACATTGACGCAGCCATGGCCCATGCGTTAGATTTGTGCTTAAGCGGCCAGGTTGTCGACTTCAATGTGGTGTTGTGCGCTGAATTTATATAATTTTAATGCTAGTCTTTCTTTTCAAGGGTGTATTTATCGTACTTATCCCTAAAGTTTCCACTACTTCAATTGTATCTGCCTCTATCTTTAGTTCACTAATACTTGGGCTTATTTCATATAATTCCTCATTATTGCCTTCAATCCTCAGTCTGAAGCCACTAAATCTCCAATTTATTTCTTTCACGGTAAGGGTAAAATAAATGCTGCTAGTGCCATGTCTATCATATTCCCTGTCTGTTATAAATTCTGCGATTTGCAATTGCTTCCCTATCAATGATTGAAGATGTTCATGTAATTGAGTGAATGCTTTTGCTTGTTCTTCTCTTGTCACTTTATTTTCCTTTTTTGCGCACAACGGAATATGAGCAGCCGACGGCCTTGCCTCATGCTGAGGCTTTGCGTATCAGCGGCGGGCTGGAAGGTCTGCTTAATGTTAGGTGGCGTTCTTTTTTCATTCAAATGGTTTATCAAATTTAATGTCTTGTCGAGATTGCAAATCAAGTATTTTTATTTCTTCACTCTTCTGATATATACCCAATCGTTCTTGAATTGCAACCCCGGAAAATCGAAAATCTACACTATTGTTTGAATCGCCAAAATTGAGGTGTATAGTAAAATAATCTGGATAAGTTTTTAACTGAATCCTTTCAATAATATAAGTTCCTCTTCTGCTGCCACTGTTATATCTTATATCTTCTTGATACTCATTGTTGGCAAGTTGCTTATACAAAAACTTTCCTATCGTTAAATCCTTAACATCATAGAAGGTAACCTTTCTAAATCTGTACTGATATCTGTTTAATGGTTCCGTTGAACAAGAGGTAATGAATACTATTTTTTCTGTTGATTTGTCGATTACAAGTTCAATTAATATACTTTGTTCGTACACTGTATCAGCAAACCATTCTCTTATTGCTTCTTTATCAGATAGAATAGTTTGTTCGGTCATTTTTTATCATTTTATGCCACCTAATGAACCAAACACACTCGCAACTATGGCTTCAAATTGGAGCTCTGCGGTGAGGCAGCCTAGTTGTCGATAGTGTGTGGTGTTAGGCTTATTATTTTTACATTAACTCATCAAACTTTGGTCTTTTTCTTTTGCCTTCAGAGACTAATTTTATCAGCTGATGAGCATTCTGGTTTATCTTATCCATCGGATCTATGGCTAAGGCTTTCTCAATCCACTCAAGGGCCTCTTTATCTTTTCCTGCTACCATTAGATTAATGGCATGGTTACACATTAAACCTGAATCAGTGGGCAACCTTTTTATTGCCTCAAGCGAATAATTTACTGCAAGTTCAACATGCCCTGCATCTATAGCCGCTATGGATGCTTCTCTTGCTACATCAGGGTTTAATTTCTCTATTGCTAAGGCATCCTCAAATAATTGCATCGCCCAGGTTCGGATTAATATATTTACCAGTTAATATCAGTTTTGGCTTACTATTGATTCTTAACACAATATAAATAGGAGCTGTACCGTCTGGTTTAACTTTACTCTTTTTGCAATATAATTTAGCGGATACACTCATTAGTCTATTTTTCTAGGTCTCATATAGGTCCCAATAGTTAATATTGAGTGGCTAAAAATAGGCTTTTTCGCTATAAAAATCAAAGCAGCAAAAAGAGGCAGGAAGAGGCTAAAAAGTAAAAAACCCTCTAATTCCGCAGAATTGAGGGTTTTTTCACGTGGGCCAGCCTGGGCTCGAACCAGGGACCCCCTGATTATGAGTCAGGTGCTCTAACCGGCTGAGCTACAAGCCCGCAAAACAACATTGTTTCAGTTGCTTTGTTTTGGGAGTGCAATTTTACATATTTGCATCACAATCCACAAATAAATTACAAAAATTTTGATTTCTTCTCACATTAAAAATCTACTCTTTGATCTGGGTGGCGTCATTTTAAATATCGATTTTCAACAGGTGGCCCTGTCCTTCAGTAAATTAAGTGAAAAAGATATTCCCTTTATCCGTCAGCAAATAGAAGAACGGCGTTTGTTTTACAATCATGAAGTTGGCAAATGGACAGATGCAGAATTCCGCATTACGGTAAATCATATGCTGGAAACTTCGCTAACCGATGAACAAATAGATCAAGCATGGAATTCAATGCTCTTCGACATTCCACAGGAACGAATAAAACTCTTGAAAGAGTTACGCAAAACCTATACGCTTTATTTGCTGAGCAATACAAATGCAATTCATATTCAAGAGGTAAACCGCATCTTACAACGCGACCATCAGATTTACAGCCTGGAAGACTTGTTCGATAAAACCTATTATTCTCATCAAATTCAACTGGCGAAGCCCTCAGCCGATTGTTACCAGTATGTGTTGAAAGATGCCGGCATCCTCCCTAAGGAAACCTTATTTATTGATGATAGTGCTTTAAATATACAGGGAGCAAAACAAATAGGCATTCAAACCGTTCATTTACAAACTCCGGCTACTATTTTAGATATATTCCGCTAATGGGTGAACACTCAATTAAAACGTATTTCCTACACAGTTTCCTGTTCATACTTACGTTTATTACTACTACCCTTGCAGGGGCTGAATGGATGTTTGGAAACAGTTTTATTTTTTCTCCGCAACCGCTGGGATGGCCGGAATTCTGGCAGGGCATGTATTTTTCTATTCCTTTCCTGAGTGTACTAACGGTACATGAATTTGGCCACTATATTACTGCCCGTTTATATAAAATCCGCCTGACCTTGCCCTATTACATTCCTTTCTGGTTGGGAATAGGCTCCATTGGTACAATGGGGGCTTTTATCCGCATAAAAAGTCCTATGCATACCAGGCAAGAATATTTTGATGTAGGCATTGCGGGCCCACTGGCAGGATTCATTCTGGCTTTGGGTGTATTGTTGTATGGCTTTACGCATTTGCCGCCCCCTGAACATATTTTTACAATTCATCCGGAATATCAACAGTATGGCTTAGCCTATGCGCAGCATGTATATAAAGATACAGAAGGGGGTTTTGCCTTAGGCAGAAATTTACTCTTTGTGCTGTTTGAGAAATGGGTGGTGACTGATCCGGCACGTATCCCCAATGTGTATGAAATGGCACATTATCCCTTCTTATTTGCAGGGTACCTGTCGCTTTTTTTTACGTCGCTGAACTTGCTTCCCATCGGACAACTGGATGGCGGACATATTCTGTTTAGCATGGTAGGATACCGAAAGCATAGCCTGATTGCTCCAGTTCTATTTGTCGGTTTTGTCTTCTATGCCGGGTTAGGTTTGGTGGTGCCGCCAGCCTCTGAGACTGAGTTTTTGGATACGTTCCACTGGGCACTGCTTTATTTTGGTTTTTTGTTTATTACTTTTTCACGCACAGTGAATGGAGCAAAAAACACCATTTTGCTTAGCTTATCGGTGTTTGCCGGTCAGTATTTACTGTCGTTCTTATTTCCGGGCATTGAAGGCTATTATGGATGGCTGCTGTTCAGCTTTATCCTGGGCAGGTTCTTGGGTGTGTATCATCCGCCAGTCTTATATGACCGTCCGCTTTCGGCTGGCAGGCAAGCACTAGGCTGGCTATCGCTGCTCGTTTTCATTCTTAGTTTTAGCCCCAAGCCTTTTATCATGTAATAGAATTCACTATTGTTGAACTCCTACTTAATCAGTAGCAACCTGCGGGCTGTTGCCATTAAACCATTCTTTAAAATCATTAACCCGTTCCCGGCTTACAATTATTTCTTTATCGAATTCCTGCTGAAGGTGAATTTTCAGGCGGCTATTGGAGTAAACCAATACATCCCGGATGCCATTGATGTGCAGAATGATGCTCCGGTTTACCCGAAAAAATAACGCAGGATCTATAATTTCCTCCAGGTCTTCCAGCTTATAATCGACGATAAATTTCTTTTTGGTAGTTGTATACAGAAATACATCCCGGTCTACGGCATAAAACAAGGTAATACTATCTGCCGCAATAGAGTGAATGTGTTCGCCCAGCCTGACCATAAACCTGTTTTTATAATTCTTTTTCTGTAGCTGGGAAAGCATTCTGGAAAGGTTCTCCAGCGGTATACTCGGTTGCCGGGATGGAAGGCTACTTCTCAATACCTCCAGTTTTTGCATGCTGCTGGCCAACGCTTCATACGATATGGGTTTTAAGAGATAGTCTATGCCATTTACTTTAAAGGCTTCTATAGCATATTCACTGTAGGCAGTGGTAAAAATGACTGGCTTTTGGATAGGAGTCTGCTTAAAAATCTCAAAGCTTACTCCATCCGACAATTGTATATCCATAAATAGCAGGTCTACTTCAGCTATTTCCCTACTGAACCATTGGTTTACCTGCTGTACACTTTCCAGCTTTGCCAGCACCTGAATAGAAGGATCATATTGCTTAATATACCGCTCCAGTTTGTCGGCGGCTGGTTTCTCATCTTCGATAATCAGAACTTTCATGGGTTGCAGGGATTAGTAGTTGGCCGGTGGGTAGTTAGGATTGATGAATGACTTGTGGTTTTTCTGTGAGTGAATGCGTTCTGTTGTCTACAACTGGATGTTCCTGAAGCAAAGGCAATTTAATGATGCACTCTACCTGCGACGGCTGGTAAACTACTCTCTTATCTGTAAAGAAGCTATACGTTTGTGATAAACGGTGAATGGTTTCCTGGACAGGGTTATGCAGCAGTAGCCGGTTGTTGCTGGGGTAATGTAACACCACAAATGAATCTTCCACATACACATCCACCGCCAGAACGAAGCCAGGATGCATAATGGTAGATAAAATACTGTTTTCCATTAATTCCGGTAAACTTCCTGGCAAAAGCAATAATGCCTGTTCCTCTTCCGCTATGCAGATGGTCACCTTAATTTTCCCTTCAAATTTATGGTTGTATAGGTAGGCCATATCCTGTAGGGCATGCAGTTCTTTTTCTAAAGCAATCAGTTCTTTATGCCGGTGGTCCAGGGTGTAGCGGTAGAGGGAAGAAAGCCGGTCTATAAATATTTCTGCCATGCCGGCATCTTGTTGTACTAAACTAATAAGCGTTTCCAGGCTATTATACAACAAACCAGGATTTACCTCCTGTTTAAGCTGCTGTAGCTGGTGTTCCATCTTTTTGCGAAGGGCTGTTTCCTGAGTAAGCTTTTCTGTGCTGTGTTTTTGCAGAAAATAAATACTCAAGTAAAGTAAGGTATATAGGAAGGTAGTTAACAAATAAATACTGTTGAGCGTAAGTAACTCAACCTGGAAAGTGGAATAGCCCACAATAAAATAAAAATAAATAGCCACTCCCCCACTAATTACGGTTAGCGAGCAAAGCATATTCACTGCTAGCTGTGTGGCAGTAAGAATTTTGATGTCTTTTTCTGCTGGTAAATACCTATTCACCATGTCAATCATCAGCCGCAATGACTCAGATAACAAATAGGTAAGCACGATACAAAGTAATACTTCCTGGCTGAAAAAATTTTCTGTGATCTGGCCTACACTGTCAAATACCAACAGCACCAGCACATATACCACTAATCCATACACCGGCGGGCAAAGGATGCGGAAATAGGCGTTATGAATGAATAGTTGCTTCATGAACAGGTTCGATTGGTGGAAGTTTTACAGTAAAATGGCTGTCTTTCAAAACCTGAATTTGCCGGTTAGTTAAGTACTGATACCGGCCCCGGATATTATCCAGCCCGATTTTAAAAGAATCATTTCCAGTTTCTTTTGGCTGAATGGTATTTTTTACTGTTATCTGATCATACATATCCACATATATTTTAATCTGAAGTGGATTCTCTTTGGTTGCCTGGTTATGTTTTACGGCGTTTTCCACCAGCAATTGCAGGGTAAGCGGAGGTATCCTACTTTGCATCACATGATCTGGCAAGTTTATCTGGATGTCCACGGCTCCTTCAAACCGTGCTTCGAGCATAAAAATATAGGCATGTAGAAATTGGGTTTCTTCGGATAGGGTTACCAAGGGTTTTGTATGCGTAGATAATATGTATTGATACGTATGGGCCAGCTTCCGGATGAACTGCTCGGCTGTTGCCCGGTTCTGGTAAACCAATGCGGAAATCGTATTCATGCTGTTGAACAAAAAATGCGGGCTGAGCTGATTTCGCAGAATCTGCAGTTGCAGGGAAAGCTGGGTCTGGGTGAGCCTGACAGAGGTAAGTTGCTGCTGGGCAAACTGCTTATAAGAGAATAAAGTAACATCAACAATTGTATACACAAATACTCCTAAGAATACCAGGATACCTACTTTAATAGCACCATCCCGGTAGGTTTCCAGAAAAACACCTGCCGGTTGCCTGGCAGCTGTTGTGTAAACATACAGACTGGCGCTTACGCCAATAATCAGCAAACTCAAAAGAATATGTAGCAGCATGCCCGTTAGCAACCGCACCGTGATCATTTGCTGCCAGGGAAACCATTTATTTAACCTCAGCCGCAAAACCGATACAACTGCCGCAACAGCTACAAAAGTAGCTAATGTATAAAGCAGGAGCTGAACATTTTCTGTATAATTGGGCGTTTTACCGGTTTCGCTATAAAACAGATACGTGTAGAATACCCCTCCAATCAAGGTTCCGGCAAGCAGTAAGAGAAGTAATCTAAGTGGTTTCATGGGGTATGTTGCTTATTTTTCAACCTGGCTGCAAAAGAACGGTAGCACCCATGTAAGTAAGGCACCTTGCAGCCAGCAGCCTTACTCACTCTTTCACAAAACGTTTATTACTTTAAAATAGCATTTGTATCGCAAGAGATAGTTTCGTCAGATCAGTCCAGGTTATCCATTACTTTCCGGTATTCAAAATCGGAACTGATGGTTTTGGCTGCTTTTTTATAGGCTTCTATTACAGCAGGTTTATCCTTAGGCATAGTCCTGCTAGCTTGTTGTAGTAACTTCCCCTTTTCAAAGTCTGAATGTACATGTGTTACCGCCCCCATCCATTGCACATATTGGGTTTCAGACAGCTGGGCATTCTTTAATAAAGTAGCCAGTGTTTTGCTTTTTTCAAAATCAGAACTAATTTTTGTTATCGTTTCCAGTAATAATGGAAAATGTTCGTTCAGTACTTTGGGCTTTGTACTGATAAGCTTATTAAATACTTTACTTTTTTCAAAGTCTGAAGAAATACCAGATACGACTGTCAATGTTTGTTTAAAATACGTATCTGGCAATTCTTGCTTGGTAAGCATTTCTGTAAGCACTTTGCTCTTCTCAAAATCAGAGCTAATGCTAGCTACAGCATCCAGGGATTTAGTAAAACCGCTTTCATTTAGTTTAGTACTAAGCACATGACTGAGGACCTTGGCTTTTTCAAAATCTGAGGATATTCCCTTCACAGCATCCAAATAGGTATTTGTTAAGGTAGCATTTTGCAAATAGTTTCCGCTAACCTTTTGCAGCAGTTTGCTTTTTTCAAAATCAGAATTCACCTGATCCGACACCTCGTTTATTATGGTGCTCAGCTCTTTTTCTTTCAAGCCATTTTGTTGTAGCAGATAGCCAAAATAGATAGATTTTGTATAATCGCTGCTTATAGATTCAATAGCCTGCAATACTCCGTTTATCCCTTTTTGTGCATATATCCTTTTTACCCGTTCTTCGGCCCCAATGCCGGTATTGGCAATTACTTCCGGCAGCATATCCGCCAGCCATTTGCGTCCGTCTGGTTCATAGGGCTCTTGTGTTTTGCCTACATAGTACGTCCGCTTTAGTTCGCCATTGGAATTACTCTCGATATGTACAGCCCGGCGGTTGCCGAAAGTTGTTTTACTGAACTTAAAAAATCCGCCCGGAGAAATGCTTTTTATATCTTTCTCATCATCGGTGAAAGCAATCTCTCCATCATAATTAATTTCCGTAGATTGGTTGTTGTCCGTATGCGTGTACTGATAGGTACGTCTTTTCCGGACACTGGTATCTTGTACTACTTCTGTGGAAGTATGGACTGGTGTAGTGGCCGGAGAAGTTTGCAACAAATGCATATCGAATAAAAGGCCCAGGTGGGCAGCAGCTATACAGGCTATCATGTGAAAGGGTAAAGTGGTAAACATAGGCGTTAAAGAGTTACAGTGAATACGTATGCAATAATGCAAAAATGACAAATAAGCAAAAAGTGCTTTGCAGTGAACTGTAAAATGCGTGTAGCGAACAGCCGGAAAATAGAAGTCACAAGTGTAGCCGGTGATAAAGGTATCCTGCTCCAGAAATTGCACGTAAAAGCAAAAAAGCCTATGCCATTAAACCCAAAACTAGCGGAGAAACTCAGCAAATTATATGAACCTTCTTCCCGGATTGATGATCATTTCCGGGGCAATGATCTTACTTTCATTACTAATGAACATGGAGAACCTGTGACTTTATTTATTGGTAAACGGCGGGAAGATGGGGCTATTGCCGGAGAAAGGTATGTGCGTATAATTAAAAAACGGACAGAAAATGGCGCAATAGAACTGAGTCACTGGGAGAACAAAGGCAAAGTAACTAGAAGGTAATAGTATTTTCTCTCTTAGTTAGGAATATACATGCAAAACCTGTTAGGTTTTAGAAACTTAACAGGTTTATTAAACTGCATAAAGCTCATTTATAATCCCTTTTTCAGATCAGCATTCAACACCAGATTTACGATTAGGCCATTGTTATATTGAAACACATTGCGGTCGTTGATGCGGCGGGAGAGCTGAACAAGTTGCTGCAAATAGCCTGCTTCTATTTTTAGGTTTTTATTCAGCCGGTAACCGGCTAAAAAGCTTACCCGGTTCTGGTCAAATACATTTTGCGCCACATTTTTTCCAAAACCAATAAATATTTCATCATAGGCAGCCAGATAAAACTCCTTGTCGTCCAGCGTAGGGCCTTGTAAGGGTACTTGTAAGCGGACCATATAACGCAAGCGGTTCAGGTACGTCCATCCATCGGGGTTATCACTATCAGCGGAATTAAAGCGGCCGTTCCATCGCTGTTCCAGCCGGTACCGGTGCAGCCAGTCTACCCGGCCGGTTTTTTGGGTAACATTTACCTGCTGGTAAATCCGGTGTTCCGGAAACTGTTTGCCAAAGCCATTAATTGGATAGTCGCCGTAATTAAACGTTTCAATCCAGCCGTATCCCAGATGAAGGAGCACATTGGGATGAAGCTGATAATTTACCCCTACACGTAATAAACTTTGCTGCCAGGTTGTGCCGAAATCTTCCCGGCGCCATTGGTATTCAGTATGCAGGCTCCATTTGGGTTGCACCCGGAAAGTACCAGTATAGGTATACCATCCAATAGTATTATTGTCGCGAAGCCTGGTATTTTGTGCATGAGTTAGGGAAGAAAAACAGGTAATAAGCAGGAAAATAAAAAAAAATATACGGATCATGCATCAAAAAAAGCAAAATTGAGACTATTACCAAAAACAATAAGGCTGTATACCTTACATTCAAACGTATATTCTACGTCCAACAAATCACCCACCTTTCTCCCTTCTTTTACTTCTTCACCTGTGCTTGCACTACAGCTTTTACCCCCTCCTGCAACATGGCATACAGATAATCTGAAACAGTGTTAGCAAACCCGGACAAACTTTGTAAATTGGTTCCCCACAAAGAAGTATCAGCAGTTACCTCCTTCACAAAACCTTCTATAGCCTCTTTAGCAGAGGTATCTACCCCTTGCCAGGCTTTATAAAAGTAGGCAGCAAAATCATCGTTAATGGGGTACGGCTTACCATTTCTCTCACCTGAATATTTTCCATTTTCTTCCTTCACAGCTTTCATAAACAACAGATAGGCGGCAAATCCAAGGGCAAACAGGCGTGGCACTTTTCCATAGTTCTGATGATAATTCACTAAGGTTTGCACATTGCGCATCTTCATTTTAGATGTGTACTGTAAGGTAATGCTGATCAGCGGATGTACAATAAAAGGATTACGGAAGCGGTCCAGTACTTCTTCAGCAAATGTTCTGGCACTCTCTTCGTCTACAGGCACGGCCGGCACCACCTCTTGCTGCATCACCTGGCTAATAAAGCGGCTCAGGTATTCGTCGTTCATGCACTCCCCTACTGTTTCCAGTCCGTACAAGTAGCCTAAACCTACACTGATGGTATGCGTGCCATTCAGCAAGCGAAGTTTGCGTTCCCGGTAAGGGGTAATATCCGGCTCTATAATCACGCCTTTGTCTGCCTGGTAAAACGAAAGCTTCTCTTTTATACGGTCATCTCCTTCAATGGCCCACAGGCGGTAGACTTCCGAAACAGTTAGTAGTTCATCGGTATATCCTACTTTCTGAAAAATAGCTTCCCTGGTTTGTTTATCCGGACTTCCTGGCACAATGCGGTCTACTAAGGAATTGCAAAAAGTAGTATGAGTCGTAAGCCAGGCAATAAAGTCAGCCGGTAATTTATTCTGCTCAGCCAGTTTCAGCACAATCTCCCTCAGTTTTTTTCCATTGTCTACAATCAGCTCACAAGGGATAATGATCATTCCGCTCTCAGGGCTTCCCTTAAATGCCTTATACCGGGCATGTAAAAATGCCAGCAACTTTCCAGGAAACGACTCAGGTGGAGAAAGGCTACTATCATCGTCAGTTAATTGAATACCTACTTCGGTGGTATTAGAAATAATCACCTGCAATTCCGGATTTTGAGCACAAGCAAGCACCTCCGCCCACTGCGATTTAGCAGACAACGTACGGCTGATAGACGAGTTAATAATAAATTCTTCTACCTGCTTCCCTTTTTCTATGCCTCGGATACAATGCGTATATAATCCTTGCTGAGCGGTAAATGTATCGGCGCTGCCTGAATCGGTAGATTTTACCACGACTACCCTACCCTTGAACAAACCTTGCCTATTGGCCTTATCAAAAAAATAGTCGGGCAAGCCTCTCAGCAATACACCGGTGCCAAACTGCAATACTTTTTCCGGCAGTTGAAGCAGCGATTGATCGGGTACAATTACCGGTGAGCCAGGCAGTGTATTATTTTTCAGGTGGTCGGCCGTTAAACTTTGCATAGGTAGGAGGTTTTAATATCTGCCACGAAAATAATCATTCATCTGTAAAATGACAGTACCGCTTATAGAATTATACAAAAACTAAAATTTTTCTGAAAAAAGAAGCCTTTACTGAGTACAAAACTCCTAAAACAGTATCTTATTGAGTAGAGCACGTACACGTCTAGGGTTTCAAAAGTTGAGCATCAGAAAAGAAATGAGGCTACTATACTAGATTGTAAACGTAAAAATCAGGTACTTTACCTGTTGAAAACCTGTAAACCTTTGATCTACCCCTATGAGCATGGAGCAAACATGGCGCTGGTTTGGCCCGAAAGACCCAGTTTCTTTACAAGATGTGATGCAAGCAGGCGCTACCGGTATTGTTACTGCTCTGCACCATATTCCTAATGGAGAAATATGGCCAGTAGCGGCAATTCAGGAACGCAAACGCCTAATTGAGTGGAACGACCAGGCAAGCCCACCTAAAAGAACCTTATTGCGATGGTCAGTTGTGGAAAGTGTACCCATCCACGAACACATTAAAACAGCACAAGCCAACCGTCAACAATACATCGACAATTATAAGCAGACGATCCGGAATCTGGCGCAGTGCGGCATTTACACCATTTGTTACAACTTTATGCCCGTACTCGACTGGACGCGCACCGACCTGGCCTATGAAATGCCGGACGGCTCTAAAGCCCTTCGTTTTGATGCTACCGCTTTTGCTGCCTTTGAATTATATATTCTGAAACGTCCCGGAGCGGAAGAGCAGTACAGTGGTGAGCAGAAACAAGCAGCCAAACACTATTTTGGCCAGCTAAACGATGCACAGAAGCTGCAGCTGCAGCGCAATATTATTGCCGGATTGCCAGGCTCTGAAGAAAGTTTTACGATGGAAGAGTTTCAACAAGTGCTCGATACCTATAAACAGGTAGATGACAAGAGGCTGCGGGAAAACTTAGCGTATTTTCTGAAAGAAATTATTCCGGTGGCGCAAGAAGTAGGCGTTCGTATGGCTATCCATCCAGATGATCCGCCCAGGCCCATTCTGGGTTTGCCGCGTGTGGTGAGCACAGAAAAAGACATACAAGCGTTGCTCAGCGTGGTAGATTCTCCGTCTAATGGATTTACCATGTGTACCGGCTCTTTTGGGGTCCGGGCAGATAACGACCTGGTAGGGATGGTAGAACGGCTAGGACATAAAATAAATTTTGTTCACCTGCGAAGCACTTTACGTGATCCGCAGCAGCCCGATACCTTTTTTGAAGCGGACCACTTGACTGGTGATGTAGATATGTATGGGGTAGTAAAAGCGTTGGTATTGGAAGAACGCAAACGCAAAGCCGCCGGACGTGCCGATTTTCAGCTTCCTTTCCGCCCCGATCATGGGCACCAAATGCTGGACGATTTGCACAAAAAAACCAATCCTGGTTATTCAGCGATCGGCCGCCTGAGAGGACTAGCCGAATTACGCGGCCTGGAATTAGGCATCGAACGGTCATTAGGCTGAAACAGGATCAAAGGATTTTAAGAGTAGCCGGATTTGGTGACACTTTTCGGGATATAGTATGGCCTGCTAGTACTTCTGTAAATCCGCTAATCCTATAAATTCTGGTTCAGACATTATTCATTTTTCAATTGTCATTATTCATTGTTATGAAGCCTTTCCTGTCAGAAGATTTTTTGTTGCAAACCGAAACGGCCCGCTTGCTGTACCACGAACATGCCAGCAAAATGCCCATCATTGATTACCACTGCCACCTGCCGCCTAATGAAATAGCCGAAGACAAGCAGTTCAAAAATCTGACGCAGATATGGCTCTATGGCGACCATTATAAATGGCGGGCAATGCGCACCAATGGCATAGAGGAAAAATACTGTACCGGAACTGCCGACGATTATGCCAAGTTTGAAAAATGGGCAGAAACCGTGCCCTATACCATGCGCAACCCTCTATATCACTGGACACACCTGGAACTGCGCAACCCGTTTGGCATAAAAAAGCTGCTGAATTCATCCACAGCCAAAGAAATTTACGATGAATGTACGGCCAAACTGCAAACACCAGAATTCCGGGTAAAGAGTATTTTACGGAAAATGAATGTACGGGTGATCTGCACTACCGACGACCCAACAGATAGCCTGGAATATCATCAACAACTAAAAGCAGCTAGCTTTGAAATACAGGTACTTCCTACTTTCCGTCCGGATAAAGGCATGGCCCCGGAAAATCCGGAAGTATTTAATGCCTGGGTAGATAAACTAGCCACTGTAAGCAATGTAGATATCCGGGATTTCAACAGTTATCTCACGGCTTTACGCAAACGGCACGACTATTTTGCCAGCATGGGCTGCCGCTTATCCGATCATGGAATTGAAACCATCTATGCAGAAGACTACACAGAAGGGGAAATCAGCCAGATATTCTCTAAAGTCCGGAGCGGAAAAGGATTGAGTGCAGCTGACGTGCTGAAATTCAAGTCGGCTATGCTGGTGGAATTTGCCCTGATGGATCATGAAAAAGGCTGGACGCAGCAGTTTCATTACGGGGCGCTGCGCAACAACAACAGCCGCATGCTCCGGCAACTCGGCCCGGATACCGGATGGGACTCTATCGGAGACTTTGAGGTAGGACGCCCAATGGCCAGGTTCTTTGACAGATTAGATACCCAGAATAAACTAACGAAGACGATTATCTATAACCTCAATCCCAGAGATAATGAATTAATAGCCACTATGACTGGTAACTTTAATGATGGCTCAGTGGCTGGGAAAATGCAGTTTGGTTCAGGCTGGTGGTTCCTCGATCAGAAAGATGGCATGGAAAAGCAACTCAATACACTCTCCAATATGGGTTTGCTGAGCCGCTTTGTAGGCATGCTCACCGACTCCAGAAGCTTTCTTTCGTACCCCAGGCATGAGTATTTCCGCCGGATTTTATGTAACTTAATTGGCCGTGATGTAGAAAATGGTGAACTGCCCAACGAAACAGCATGGTTGGGTAAAATGGTAGAAAATATCTGCTACAACAATGCCCGCGAATATTTTGGATTTGATATACCTTAAAACAGAATAGATTGAAAAAAGTAGTAACCTTTGGTGAAATCATGCTTCGGCTATCTACTCCTGGATATGCTAAGTTTATACAAGCTGATAATTTTAACATAACCTATGGCGGAGGAGAAGCCAATGTAGGCATTTCCCTAGCCCAGTTCGGCATACCTGCCGAACACGTTACCCGTTTTCCGGACAATGATCTGGGCAAAGCAGCCACAAGCCTACTCCGCAAATACGGTGTGCAAACAGCCAATATCCTGTATGGCGGCGACCGGCTCGGTATTTATTTTCTGGAAACAGGTGCCATTGCCCGGCCCAGTAAAGTAGTATACGACCGGGCTAACTCAGCCTTTGCGCAACTAGAGCCAGGGATGCTAAACTGGGAAGAAATATTAAAAGAGGCCCAGTGGCTTCACTGGACAGGCATTACCCCAGCCATATCGGATGGTGCAGCTAAAAGTTGCCTGGAAGCCATTACCGTTGCCAATAAATTAGGCCTGACTGTGTCAGCCGATACAAATTACCGCAAAAATCTGTGGCAATACGGAAAAACGGCCCGCGAGGTAATGCCCGAAATGGTTGCCGGATGCGATATTATTGTGTGCAGCAAAGGCGACGCTGCGGATATGTTTGGCATTGAACCAAAAAAAGGAGAAGGCAGCGGCTTTGTTTCCGTGTGCAAGCAATTAATGAACCGGTTCCCGAAAGTGAAGAAAATTGTAAACACCAAACGCGAATCAATCAGTGCCTCACACAATACTTTAACCGGGGTGATGTGGAATGGGGCGGAGTATCTGAAAACACCCATGCATCAGATTTCTCCCATTGTAGACCGTATTGGTGGGGGCGATGCTTTTATGGCCGGACTTATTTATGGCTTACTTACCTACAACGACGATCAGCAGGCACTGGATTTTGCCGTAGCTGCCTCGGCTTTAAAACATGCCGTAGAAGGCGATGCGAATCTGGTAACAGCCGAAGAAGTAATACCGGTCATGAAAGGCGATAGTTCCGGCAGACTGGTTCGATGAGCTTTATTATCAAACCCGGTTCGATCGAGGAAGTAGTTGCCCTGTCGAAACTAATGCCAGAGTTTGATCATCCGCATGAGGTGGAGGAATACATAAAACGGCTTGCCGGAAAAAAACAGCTGATCTTGGTAGCTTACACAGATGGAAAACCGGTAGCCTTTAAAGTAGGTTACGAAAAAGAAGCAGATGGCTCCTTTTACAGCTGGATGGGTGGGGTATTGCCGGCTTACCGGAAAGAAGGAATTGCCAAAAGTTTAGCCAGCATACAAGAGAAATGGGCTAGCGAAAATGGGTACAAACATATCCGTTTTAAAACCCGCAACCGGCATCAGGCTATGCTACTATTTGCCATAAAAAATGGATTTCAGATCATAGGGGTAGAACCCAGAGAAACCCTGGCAGAGTATAGAATTCTGCTGGAAAAGAAAATATAATTACTGATCATACATACGAACATCTTAAATAAATCATTTTTTCATGTCCAGGTTTACCAGAATAGAAGTTGTACAAAAAATAGCAGAAACCGGCGTAGTGCCAGTGTTTTTCCATGAAGATGTAGAGATTTGTAAAGGCGTATTGGAAGCCTGCTATCAGGGAGGCATCCGGGTTTTTGAATTTACCAACCGCGGGGATTTTGCCCACGAATCTTTTGGTGAACTCAACAAGTTTGCCGAAGCCCGCTACCCAGACATGATTCTGGGAGCTGGAACCTTATTTGATGCAGGTACTGCCTCCTTATACATCCAGCTAGGAGCCAGTTTTATTGTATCGCCGGTTATAAAAGAAGATGTAGCCCTCACCTGCAACCGCCGAAAAATAGCCTGGGTACCCGGCTGTGCTACCATGAACGAAATTTCCAGGGCAGAAGAACTGGGAGCCGAAATGGTCAAAGTATTTCCGGGAAATGTGGTGGGGCCAGAGTTTGTAAAATCTTTAAAAGGTCCGATGCCCTGGAGCAGCGTTATTGTCACTGGTGGTGTAGAACCAGAAGAAGCAAGCCTGACCACCTGGTTTAAAGCGGGAGTAAAAGCCGTAGGTATCGGATCGCAGTTATTTCCAAAAGAGGTACTAGCCACCAAAGATTTTAATTCCATTGCAAGCAAAGCTGCTACAGTGATGGATATTGTAAAAAAGCTGAATCCCAAGCCCAGAATATAAAGAAGTTAACTGCCTTCAGCGCAAAAAGATAGAATCAACTGTAGAACCTCAACTTTTCATTGTTTCAAATTCGTACCTATTGCCCATGCAACCCGTAGAAACAACCAACCTTCAATCCATAGGAACCAAAATAGGCAACTACCGCTGGCGTATTTGTGCATTGCTGTTTTTTGCAACCACCATCAATTACATAGACCGCAATGTGCTGAGCTTTGTTATGGCAGACGATGGATTTCGCCGGGAGATGCTGGGATTGGCGGCCACTGCGCCCCTTACGGAAGCAAACCATACGGCTTTTCTGGCTGAGTATGGCCGGGTAGATGCGGTGTTCAAATTTGCGTATGGTCTTGGGTTTATCCTCATGGGTTGGTTTATCGACCGGGTTGGCGTAAGAAAAGGATATGCGGTGGCGATTTTTCTCTGGGTGGGTTCAGCCCTTTCACACAGTTTTGCTACCACTTTCGGACGTTTGCGGCTTTTCCGTTTTACCTTAGGTATTGGTGAGGCGGGCAACTTTCCTTCGGCCATCAAAACAGTAGCGGAGTGGTTTCCAATCAAAGAAAGAAGTAAAGCCGTAGGAATTTTTAATTCAGGGGCCAACATAGGCATTATTTTTACTGCTGCCCTTGTTCCGGTAGTCATTACAGCTTATGGATGGCAGGCAACATTTCTTATTACCAGTTCTCTGGGCTTTGTTCTGCTAATCTGCTGGTTGTTGCTATACCGCCGTCCGGAAGAACACACAAAAGTAACGCAGGCGGAACTGGACTATATACGAAGTGATGGAGAACAGGAAACAAGTACCGCTAAAGTAAATTGGTTTAAACTGCTAGGTTTTCGTCAAACCTGGACCTTTGCCATGGGCAAATTTCTTACAGATATGATCTGGTGGTTCTACCTGAGTTTTTTGCCTGATTTCTTTAAGCAAGCCGGTACATTTCAGCTTGACCTCAAACAACTATCTCTGCCTTTTATTATTATTTATATCGTATCCGACGCAGGAAGTATTCTCTTTGGCTGGCTTTCCAGTAAGTTCATCAGTATAGGTTGGACGCAGAATGCTGCCCGAAAAGTGACCATGTTGTTATGTGCCCTGTGTGTAGTTCCAGTGTTTTTTGCCAGCATTACCGAAAGCTTGCCAATAGCCGTTGCATTAATTGCCTTAGCCGCTGCGGCACATCAGGGATGGAGCGCCAATTTGTACTCTATTGCCACCGACATGTTTCCTAAAAAAGCAGTGAGCTCCGTCATAGGTATTGGAGGCATGTTTGGAGCCTTAGGTGGGGCACTTTTCTCGTACAATGCCGGGACCATTGCCGGTACATATGGTTATTTACCCCTGTTTATTATTGCTTCTTCTGCCTATCTGCTGGCTTTAGGAGTTATCCAACTGTTGTCTCCAAAATTACAACCGGCAAGGGTATAAATACTTAACTGCTGAACGGACAATCACTTAATAATACATATATGATTATTACTTGCTATAAACGAAAAAATTGAGATTCACATTAATTGTCATTGTTGGCTTACTTTTCTTTTCATGCTCACAGAAAGCGAACAGAGAGGAACAAACTAATCAAAAGCTTGAATTTCATTATGTATCTTATGATATGGAGTGTTGTACCATGGTAGATATTCAAAAACAGCCTGTGCAGTACTCATTCCAAATAAAAGATAGCACTTATACACTTACTTACATTTATCAGCATACACCAAAGCAAGATACTATCACCTATATTTTGAATCAGGCACCAAACTTCAAAGTACAATTTGTCTCCAATCGACATAATAGGTCTGATGAGTTGTTTTCAAGGGTTAACAGCTCTTCCATCCTTATCTATAGTAATTCTCCAGGAGGACGTAGGGAATATAAGGTGTATAAGTATTCAAGCAATGGAGCAGGCATGGATGGTTGTGTGAGTCACTTTTGGGTACCTGAATTTGGTATTATCTTAAAGCGTAATTCTACATGGAGAGGCTTTCAAAAATTGAGAACCAATAATGACAGCATTAACCGGCAGATAGAATTGCTCACTGATATTATTTATCAAGACCAGGACTTTTATAGAGGCTGTCAATTTGAGTTACCTGATGAGGGATTTGAAGTGAAAAGGGAAAGGATGATACAGGAAAAGGAGAATCAAGTAATACAAAGACAGAAAAGGATTTTAGAACTACAAAAGAAACAAAATAACAACAAGTAATTACGCTGGTGAATCGGCAATCAAGCAACTAAAGAGTGAAGCAACACCTTGGGCTAAGGTTTGCATCAGTAGCGGTTCTAATAGATTTAAGATAATATAGTTTGAGAAGCTATCTTATTAGTTAGTAAATAAAGGCTGGCATATTTAATCCAAAAACATTTTATTTCAGCTATTCAGTTGTCAAAAATTCCGCTTCGCAAGAGCGGAATTTTTATTTATAACCGGTAGCTATAAAACATATAATAATTCTGTGAAAATATTTACTACTTTGTAGACTTGTCTTACTTTATACAACCGAAAACCTTATCCTACTTATGAAAAAAGTCAGCCATTATGGACGCATAATTTGTTGCTGCTTACTTGCCCTTCTTTCACTAGAGTCATTTGCTGATGTCCGCCTGCCAAAATTAGTGGGTGACCACATGATTTTACAGCGTGATGCCAAATTGCCTGTCTGGGGTTGGGCAGATGCAGGCGAAACCGTCACCCTTACCTTCCTGGGAAAAAAATATACGGCCAAGCCAGATACACAGGGTAAATGGATGCTTACCCTTCCGGCTATGAAAGCAGGTGGCCCCTATGAAATGACCATTGCCGGAAAAAATACCCTTACAATTAAGGATATCCTGGTTGGAGATGTGTGGCTGGCTTCCGGCCAATCCAATATGGAGTGGAAACTATCGCATACGGTAAACAATTTTGAGCAGGAAATAGCCAATGCCAACTTTCCCCAGATCCGGTTTCTGGATGTAACCAATGCTATCGCTACCCAACCGCTAACCGAATTTGAGAGTAAAGGATGGGAAATATGCAGCCCTGAAACTGCCGGTGATTTTTCGGCGGTAGGCTATTTTTTTGCCAGGGATTTGCATCAGCGGTATAAAGTGCCAGTAGGTGTTATTACTTCCGAATGGGGAGGCACACCCTCCGAAGCCTGGACAAGCACTGAAGCTTTAAAGGCGTTTCCTGAATATCAAACGGCTGTGAACGACCTGGAAAAGAATGGTTCCGGCATTCAAGCACAGATGCAGGAATACCAAACCAAACTCAAAGAATGGCAAAGCAAGGTTAGTGGTGGCGACAGAGGTTTGGCTGCTGCTACTAAATGGTATGCGCCAGCGTTCAACGCTGCCGACTGGCCGGTTATGACGTTGCCTATGTTATGGGAAACCACGGATTTGCCAGATTATGATGGTATTGTCTGGTTCCGCAAAGAAGTAATGATTCCAGATAATGAAGCAGGCAAAGAACTGACTTTACACCTGGCTTCCATTGACGATGCCGATAGCACCTGGTTTAATGGTGAACTTGTAGGAGCTACCAATGGATACAATATTGACAGAAAATATACCATTCCTGGAAAGCTGGTAAAAGCAGGAAAAAACAGTATCACCATTCGTGTGGTAGATACCGGAGGTGGCGGCGGTGTGTATGGACAAGCAGATAACCTAAAACTTACCGCCGGAGATAAAATTCTTGTTTCGTTAGCAGATAAATGGCAATACCAGACGGCTCTGGATATTTCGCAAATGCCTGCCAAACCCAAAGTAACAGTTAATCAGAATTCGCCAACTGTCCTTTACAATGCCATGATCGCTCCCCTGGTGCCCTTTGCCATTAAAGGCGCCATATGGTATCAGGGTGAAAGCAATGCAGGCAGGGCCTACCAATACCGCACCCTTTTTCCGGCAATGATCAAAGATTGGCGTAAGCAATGGAAGCAGGATTTTCCTTTTCTGTTTGTTCAACTAGCCAATTTTATGAAGGTAGAAAGCCAGCCGGTAGAAAGCGACTGGGCCGAACTCCGCGAAGCTCAATCCATGACACTTTCGCTGCCCAAAACCGGCATGGCCGTCATTATAGATGTGGGCGATGCGAATGATATTCATCCCAGAAATAAACAAGATGTAGGCAAACGATTGGCTATGGCTGCACAAAAAACAGCATATAATGAAAATACGGTATATTCAGGCCCTACCTATAAGTCGATTAAAACTGTAGGTAACAAAATTATTCTCACCTTTGAGAACGCAGGAGGAGGGCTAGTAGCCAAAGGAGGAGAGTTAAAAGAATTTGCGATAGCCGGGCCGGATAAAAAATTTATGTGGGCAGATGCAAAGATCGAAGGCAATACCGTAGTGGTTTCCAGCAACCAGGTACAAAACCCGGTAGCCGTGCGTTATGCATGGGCAAACAATCCCGATAAAGCAAATTTGTATAATAAAGAAGGTTTACCTGCTTCCCCCTTCCGTACCGATGACTGGCCAGGTATCACGATCAGCCGTAAATAGAACAATGGGCTAACCTACCAAAAAAGTCAGCTGAAAGAACCGTTCTTCGTATGACCGTTCAACACGAATTGTTACTAATCGTAAAAATTACCTTGACAATTTAGGAATTATATATAATTTTGAGCTTTACATAAGAATGATTGAGATTTTTCCATCTTTTCTGCAACCTTGTCAACTAAATAAAGGTAGAAGTTATACCGGTTGCTTGGTAAGTGGAGAAGATCCTGTTACTAGGCATTTTTTTATGTGTATTATCCACTAAAACAGTCCATAATTATGAATGACAATCTGAATAACGACAATTCTAATATTTTACTGAGTTTTGTACTTGGTGCAGCTGCCGGTCTTGCGGCAGGCATGTTACTTTCTCCGGATACTGGCGAAGGAAACAGAAAATTTATAGCCCAAAAAGCAAACGACCTTTCTAAAAAGGCAAATGATTTATCTAAAAAAGCTACCGAAAAAGCTTCAGATCTATCTAAAAAAGCCAATGATTTGACAGGCCAGCTAAGTACTCAGCTTAACGACACAATCAATAAAATATCTAAGAAGTCGTCTGGTACTGGCACTACAACTACAGCTACTACAGCTGCTCCGGCAGCCACTACTACTCCAGTAGGCGGTACTACGGATACATCTGGGATTAAAAAACCCAAAAATCCAAAGACTACCTAAGTAGCAGTTGTAACATAAGACAAAAAAGGCATACGTCGTTCGTATGCCTTTTTTGTTTTATATCTGCCTAGGAACATTTTTGCGTAGAGCTGCTACCGAAAGTTTTTGGCAATTTCACCAACCCTGCTCTTGGTTTACCCGTAAAGCCAATAATCTAGATACTTAATCTTTTAATTAACATAGTAACATAAACCAACCTAACCTGAAATCATTATGTCTGCAAGAGCAAACCTGCCGGAAGAATTTAATCAGGCTTTACGCAAATTCACTTACGGATTTTATATTCTTACTACCAGAAAAAAAGCGGAAGAACTTAGCCAGCGCAGCGAAGATTATATAGCAGCTGGCACGGTATCCTGGGTGAGCCAGGTATCGTTTACACCTCCCCTGGTAATGGTAGCTGTACAAAAGCAAAGCGACCTGAACGAAACCATTTCCAAAAGCCGGGTTTTCGCCTTAAACTTTATTGGTTCTGCCAATCAGCAACTTATTCAGGCTTTTGGTGGCAAAACCGCCGTGTCGGACGATGCCTTAAATGGGTTTTCTTTTGAAAACGGTGCAACGGGTTCTCCCTTGCTTGCTGCTTGCCCTTTAGCCATTGAATGCCACCTGGTGGATGCTATACACACCCAGGGTGACCATGTACTATTTATTGGCCGGGTAGAAAGTGTGACCATCCGCGATGAAAATGCCAAGCTGGTTACTGACCAGGAAATAGGCCATGTATACGGAGGCACCAAATAAGAAAAATTTAACAAAGGATGCGGGAGACTGAAAAGAGTCTCCTTTTTTTATCCGCATAATTCAAATTAACCACAGTACATAATCGCTTCTTTGTTAAAAAAATAGCTGAGTAAGATTGTATAATCCCGGAAATGTGATAATATCGCATGATGAACCTAAGCCTGTTTTTCCCATTTGCCCTTAGCTTGTTTATTTCCTTTTTTTCAACACATACACTCCCCGATAAAGCTACCATACCTGCGCAGCCTCCATTGGTAATTAAGCGCCTGACAGGCGATGTATATGTATATACCACCTATAATACCTATAAGGGCGAACTATTTCCTTCCAATAGCTTATACCTGCTTACCAGCCAGGGTGCCGTACTGATTGATACCCCTTGGGATAAAACGCAATTCCAGCCACTGTTGGATAGTATTCAGCGTAAACACAATACAAAGGTAGTGTTATGCATATCTACCCATTACCACACAGACCGCACCGCAGGACTGGATTATTACAAACAGCAAGGTATACAAACCTACTCCAGCAAATTAACCTATGACCTTTGCAAGACACATAACAATCCCCAGGCAGCAAACTACTTCCGTGCCGATACTACCTTCCAGGTAGGCAATCACCGGATACAGGCCTTTTATCCTGGCGAGGGCCATTCTAAGGACAATATTGTGGTGTGGTTACCGAAAGAAAAAGTATTATATGGTGGCTGCCTGATTAAGAGCACCGAAACACAGGATATGGGTAATTTATCGGATGCTAACCTGAATGCTTGGCCTGCCACTATCCGCAATGTGCAAAAGCAGTTTCCTGACCCAAGTTATGTGATACCAGGCCATCAAAGCTGGGAAAACAAAAAAAGTCTGGCGCATACACTACACTTACTGGAAACCCATACTAAGAAGAAGTAACGTATCCTATAGAGAAAAGATGTTCTGAAAACGCCGGCTAAACGGATGAAGCAAGCTTCACTTCTGGCCTGTGGTTTACCGGACATTTCACAGAGTTAGCAATAAAACACATCTTATTGGCCTGCTGATGTAAACTCATGGCTTTTTCCAGCATGGCTTGTTCTGTGACAGTTACAACAGGGTACAGTGTGACTCCGGTAAAAAAACCACTGCCATCAGGCGATTCCTGCATCGTTCCGCTTACATGGTCGGTATATTCAACCACCACTACTCCGTTTA
Organism: Rhodocytophaga aerolata; assembly: GCF_030503435.1. Lineage (GTDB taxonomy): Bacteria > Bacteroidota > Bacteroidia > Cytophagales > 172606-1 > Rhodocytophaga > Rhodocytophaga aerolata. The sequence continues at coordinate 129,564 of NZ_JAUKPO010000016.1, read as the reverse complement.
CTGCACACAAATGCAGATACCACAACATATGGCAGGTTGCCAGAGACGAAATAAATAACTGTTCCGGATTATGCCTGCCTGCATCGCCGCGGAAGGCCGGATCAGAAGAGCCCAGAATATCAGCTTTGTTTTCAATATGAATGGTGTGGTTCCGGTTGTACGCTTTATAGTGTTGGGTACCTTGCCCTAAATTGCCTGTCCATTGAATGGTAGCTGTATATGTATGTTCCATGCAGGTGGAAAATTAATTTCAAGCAGAAATTCAGCTGTAAAGGTAGCTGCAATGAATATATTTTATGGAGTGCCTAGCAGAAATTTCTGCAACCTACAGCAGTAAGAATTTACATGAGTTTCCAGCTAAAGTTACCTCTCCGTTGGAGTCCTTTGGCTTGCTGCTGAACATAAAATTTAATTTTATAAAAGCTACCAGGATTTAAATGTCTGAAAGCATACCGCAAAAAAAAACCCACACTATAAGAGTCTGGGTTCAGGAAAAAAGCATAATTAAAGTTGGGGGCCGGATTCTACTTTATAGACAAAATATTTGGTATCGCCGCGCCACGATAATTGAAAAAACTTCTCTTTATAGTATAGCTTTACCCGCTTACCGTTGAGAGATGCCTCTTCCAGCTGCCGGATTACATCTTCCTGGCCGGAGGATACAGAAAAATCCCACAGGGAGGAAGCCGGGCTGCCGGTTTCTCCGGAAAATCCACCCAGGTTCAATTGCCCTTCATATGTTTTTACCAGCACTCCCCGCCTGCTGAGTTTTACAATTGTGCCAGCCCTGGAACCTTCGCTGTAGCTGCCAAAAATATAATACCCACCTACCAGTAGAATAAGCACTACCAGACTTATAAATATAATCTTAACTGTTTTCATAGGAAGTTTTCTTAAATATGCTAGAAACAACTGTAAGTATACAAATTTGTTTTCCATCAACCAATGGTGATGTATTGCCCGGCACGCTCTGTTACGGAGTTTAGAGTTTTTATGGCAGGGATAGTTGTATAATTTTTGTTTCTCAGCATATAAAACCCTTTTTTTGTTTGACAAAACAACCAATGTTACGTACACCGTTTTGCTTCCAACCAGATGGAAACACCTTTTTTACAGGATATTGTTGTCATACTCGGATTATCTGTCGGAGTGCTTTTGCTCTTTCAGAAAATTAAACTGCCCACTATTCTGGGCTTCCTGATGACGGGCATACTTGCCGGGCCGCATGGATTAAATTTAATCACTGAATCGGCACATAATGTGGAAATGCTGGCAGAGATCGGGGTAATTCTCCTGCTTTTCATTATTGGCCTGGAGTTTTCGTTGAAAAGCCTGGCAGCTATACAAAAAGCCGTTTTTCTGGGCGGCACCTGGCAGGTGGGCGTAACTATACTGGCCGCCGTCCTCGTCGGTAGTAGTTTAGGTTTTTCGGGAGCAGAAGCCATATTTATCGGATTTTTGTTTTCACTCAGTAGTACAGCCATTGTTTTAAAACTACTCCAGGAGAAAGGGGAAATTAATAGTCCACACGGAAAAATATCCCTGGCCATACTTATTTTCCAGGATATCATTGTAGTACCCATGATGCTTTTTACGCCGCTAATTGCAGGAAAGGCAGAGAATGTGACCACTACCCTGCTCTTTCTGCTCATGAAAGGATTGTTTATTATTGGCTTTGTTATTTTAAGTGCCAGGTTTGTGGTACCCAGGTTGTTGTATATGGTAGCTAATACTAAAAGCAAAGAATTATTTATTCTGGCCATTGTAGTTATCTGTTTTGCAGTGGCCTGGCTTACGTCCAGTATGGGATTGTCTCTGGCCCTGGGTGCATTCCTGGCTGGTCTTATTATTTCCGAATCGGAATACAGCCATCAGGCAACCAGCAACATACTCCCCTTCCGGGAGCTGTTCACTAGCTTTTTCTTCGTGTCCATTGGTATGCTGCTGGATGTTTCCTTCGTTTTTCACCACATCCCCTCCGTAGCTTTATTTACCCTGCTTACTATTGTTCTCAAAGCTGCCATTGCTGCATCGGCAGCGGCCATACTTCGCTTCCCCAAGCGTACTTCAATTATGGTAGGTTTATCTCTTTTCCAGGTAGGTGAATTTGCCTTTATTCTATCAAAAACCGGCTTAGCGAACAACCTGCTTTCGCACACCTCTTACCAGTATTTTCTGGCCATTTCCATCCTTACGATGGCTGCCACCCCTTTTCTTATTGCTGCCTCAGACCGGATCAGCTATGTATTGCTCCGCGCTCCGCTGCCCTTCCGGCAACGAAGAAGACTGGTACGTAAAGCCCGGCCACTGGAAGCCAGCCAGGTTGCGGAAACTTCCTACAGTGACCATATTATTATCATCGGCTATGGAATTAACGGACGTAACGTAGCCAAGGCGGCAACCCGGGCCAACATTCCTTATGTGATTATTGAGCTAAACCCGGATACTGTACGCACCGAGCGGGCCAGTGGCAAGCCCATTACCTATGGAGATGCTACCGGCGATGTTATTTTGCATCATGTGCAAATACACAAAGCTAGAGTGGTAGTGGTAGCTATTTCTGACCCGGCGGCTACCAAGAAAATAATTGTAAATATCCGGTCTATTACCCAGAAAGCCTATATTATTATCCGGACACGGTTTATCCAGGAAATGGACGAAAACTTTAAACTGGGAGCCGATGAAGTAATTCCAGAAGAGTTTGAAACATCCATTGAAATATTTACCAGAGTTCTCAATAAATACCTGGTGCCACAGAATGAAATAGAAGCATTTACCAGGGAAATCCGGGCAGACAATTACCAGATGCTGCGGCCATCCACCAACACAGGCAAACCCGAGAAACGCCTGGAACTGGATATGCCGGACATGGATATTTCTACGCTTGCCGTGCAACAGGGAAACAATGCCATTGTAGGTAAAAAAATTGGGGAATCGCAGATACGGAAAGTGTTTGGCATAACCGTACTGACCATTAAACGGGATAATCAGTTTATTACGGAAATACATCCTGATACCCGCATTCTGCAGGATGATGTATTATATGTATTCGGCAACCCCGATGCCATTGCCAGGTTTAGTGAGAAAATCAGTATCTAGTCGATTGCCTATACACCTCACAGACTTTTTCAACTTGTAAGGTATAGTCCAACTCTACCAACCTCTTCCAGGAATCTGGTTCTTCCTGCTGAAAACGTAGCGGAAAGAAAGGTTGCCAGAATACATAGTGTCAGCGCCATTTCTGTTAAAAACACCTGCATCATTACTCAGCATGAGCCGGAGTTTCTCTGTTTGCCAGCCCACATGGATGCCGGCATTATTTATGCCCCATATTACGTGCTTATAGCGGAAAGTAAAGTTATAAGCTTCTACACCAACATGTACTTTCGGCTGATGACTGAGCCTGGAAATCTGGATAACGAGTTGAGGGGTAAATGAAAAAGCAGACTGGGCACTTCTTTGGAAGGTATAGCCTGCCTGCAGATAGGAATTAAACCCTCGAGCAGGAATTAGTAATCTACTTCCGGTAGTATGCCTGAACAGCGAAACAGCATATCCCAGATATAATTTATTGGAATTAAACAGAAGCCCTGCTTTGCTACTGATCCCGTAGGCTTTGCCAACCAATTTATCAAAACTACTATCCCGGTCTATCCGGTAACGAGGCCACATACTATTGGTCTGTCCATACCCAATCTCCAGCGCAGGCGAAACCGTATACTTCCCTTCTATGGAAAATTTGGGAGCGATGGATAAACTTAGCCCCTGACTTCTGATATTAAAAGAATAACCTGACTGGTTCCATCCTGAGCCGGCGGTAAGGCCAATACCTGTCCTGAGAGCAGGAATAAACTGGTCGTAAGAAAGGGAGGAACGCACAAAATGTTCCTGTGAATGAGTGGTAAAACCTCTGTCAAATGTATATCCGCTAGCTGAACTGATTCTAAAGCTGCTCATTTGTCCGGCAAAGGCAGGGTTATACTCCATAGGCAAGGCGCCTAACGGATTTTCTTGCCCCATACAGCAAAGAGCCTGCATCCCTACTACTAAAGTCAATATGGTTGTTACGTGTTTGAACATAGTCATTTCATTAAATTCTCATCAATAAATCAAACACGGTGATTTAAATTTAAATAGGTATTACTTGGCCATGATACTCGTATGTAGCTTGCTACCCCTACTACCAGGACCTGCCTACACGTTGATTTTTACTACTGAGAATGTACCTCACAGACAGATTGCCAATATAGCGAAAATGGTTGGTACCGCTGCCTCCACCTATACCTAATGAATTGGTGAATAGTATCCGCAGTTGATCGGTTTGCCAGCCCAGATGAATGCCCCGGTTATTGCCTCCCCATATAAACTGCTGATACCGGAAGTTGATTATAATATCTTCAAACTGCAGCCGCAATGGAGCCGTACTATGAAACTTTGATATACTCAGCAATAGCTGGGGAGTAAACGTAAACTTTGAGGTTGAACGCCTTTGGAAGGTATAGCCTAGCTGTAAAAATGACTGAAAATTTTCTTTTACGTTCAAAAACGAATTGGTAGCCGGGTTTTTAAGGTAATTAAACAAGACCACTGAATACCCCATGTAAAACTTATTTGTATTGAACAAAAGCCCTGCCTTGCTTTGCCACTCCTGGTTTATAAAATTTAATGTCTCTCCGGCCAGAGTCAGCAGGGTAATCAGGATAATGGATAGTATGTGACCGGAACGTAGCATAGGCAATATCCACAGAAGGAGAAAGCGTGTATTTTCCATGTATAGATAATTTAGGAGCCACCGCTACGGAAAGAAATCTACTTCTTTCAGTCATATCTTGCCGGACATGCTTATTGTTTATGTCAATTGAATTAAAGCTATTCTTATCTCTCTCAACACCAGCCGTAATGCCTATGCCAGATCTTATAGCAGAAATAAACTGGTCATACGACGTATACAGGCTGTAAGACCTTTTGCGGGACTCAGGCGCAGCTGTATAGGCAAACTTTAGCACATCATACCCCATACTTGAACTGATTCGTGGCCCGCCCATTTGTCCGGCAAACGAGGGATTATACTGCATCGGCATTGCACCCAGGGGAATATCAGCCCAGCCTTGCCCAAAAGTAGGCTGCGACAAAAGTATTCCAGCTGAAAGAACAACAAAGGTTAAAAGTTTGAACATAGCTATTGAAAAAAGATACTAGACCATTTTTTTCGTTTGAACATAAGGAAACAAAAGTCAGTATTACTTTGCCCAAACGTTGATTTATTACCATGTCCTACCCGGCCTGTAATCTTTGCTGTTGAAAATATAACGGAAAGAAAGATTGCCGGTATAGTCGTTGTTGGATGCATACTTACTAAAGACACCTACATCGTTTGTCAGCATTACCCTGAATTTATCTGTTTGCCAGCCCACATGCAATCCCTCATTATTTAACCCCCAGATAAAGTTTTTATAGCGGAAATTCAGGTTGTACGCAGATAAGCGTAGAGAAACTCTATCTTCAAAATAATTCATCCGGGAGATTTCCAGAACAATCTGAGGCGTAAAGGAAAATTTAGATTGTGAACTTCTTTGAAAGATATGTCCTACTTGAACATAGGAGAGAAATGTATATGATTGAACTCTGTTCAAATCAACAGCACTATTTTTTAATATAGAGTTAAATAACTGGATGGTGTACCCTGCATAAAACTTATTGGTATTGAATAAGATACCGGCCCGGCTGCTTAGGCCGTGTTGTTTTCCATCTATATTATAGGTAGTATCGGGAATCCATCTGATATTTGATGTAATATCCCAAACAGAATAACCTAAATCAATCGAAGGAGATATAGTGTATTTGCCCTTTATAGATATTTTAGGTGCTGCAGATACAGTAAATCCAACATTTTCTGAGTAATAATAACTGGAATCCCAACTATATTCATATCTAGCCTGCGCATTATCGTAGTTAGTTGCAACACTAATTCCGCTCCTGATAGCCGGAATAAACTGGTCATAAGAGGTGTAAACAGATGCTCCTTGAGACCGGCCATTGCTATAATCATTTAATCCATACCGGATATTAGAACTGACTCTTGGCCCACCTGACTGTCCAGCGAAAGAAGGGTTATACTGCATCGGTAATGTTCCTAAAGGAGCATATTGTCCAAAAGAAATAATCGGCAAGAGAAAGCCGAACGTAATAATAATTGTTGTTAAAAGTTTGAACATTCTATAGGTGAGTTAAAAGTTTTGAGTATTCAGAGGAACCACATAGGGCACCCGGCCTTTCAAAAACTCATTGGCCATGCGCCGCTGTAGCGCTTTTTCTTTCATGCGGGCAATCTGTCTGGCTTGTTTGCGGGTAATCGTCCTGGTAGCCGGTATGGCCGGAACTCTTAGCTTTTTTGAGGCTGAGGCTGGTATCCGTATCTCTTGTATTTGCCGAGAAACAGGTAGTTGATTTGATTCAACTTTTCTCAGGTCTGGCAAGTGCGGTATAGTCTTTTCAGTATAGAGGGAAGTAGAGATTGGTAAATCCCGCTTCTGAGTTTCTGAATTCCTCTTAGTAAACCTTGTTTCCTGTTTTTGTTCTACGATTGCCAAAATGGGGGTACTCTTCTCTCTGGCGAGAATTTCAACAATGTACTTTGGTGCCAGCGTAGTTTTCTCTTGCTTTAATCTTATTGGCCACACACTGCATATACACACCAGCCAGACAAATGCATACAAGGATGCGTTAGTGTTTTTAGTGGATTCCACCGGTTGTTTGGCAGGTATGCTTTCTACTCTTACTAGTCTCTCTTCCAGCAAATGTGTATCGTAAAGTTCCGCTGTTACTTTAGTTTCTTTCCAATATTCCAGTTCTGTACCAAGCAAGGCATCACTAGCGGCTTTCTTCTCCAGTTCCCTGGCCTGCTCGTCGGGCAGGTTGCCTTCCAGGTATTCAAACAGCAGCTTATCTAACTCCTGGTTTTCCCAATCTTCAGCGGATGGCTTCATAGAACAAATATTAATTACAACTGTACGATCAAAAATGTATACTAAGGACTATGTTGGTTTTCTTGCCGGTATCAGAGTACATTGGTTAATTCTTTAATATAATTTTTCACTTTTTGCCTGGCCCGGAACAAATACACTTTTACCTGGGCTTCGGAAATTCCCAGAATCTCCCCTATTTCCTTATATTCATAGCCCTCCAGGTCGCGCAGCAGGAGTATAGACTTTTGTAAAGCAGGTAGTTCATTCAAGGCTTTTTCCAGGATGGCTCTGGTGTCAAATTCATTTTTCTGAAACACTGCCGGCGCATGACTGTCTTCCTGCCATGGCACCTTTCTGGTATGGGCTTTTACATAATTGAGCATGGCCCGGTAAGCCACTGAAAACAGCCAGGCTTTTACTTTCTGCGGATCTACGGAATCTTTATTCTGCCACAGTTTCAGGTAACAATCCTGCACCAGATCATTCACCGCTTCTTCGTCTCTCAGCGATTTATAGAGAAAGCGGAATATACGCCGGGTATATTCTTTTACCGCCAGGTTATATTCCTCAACTGAAATCATTCAAAAACAATGGCTACATGCATGGTTGTTGGCCGTAAGACAAAGACACAAGCGAAAAGTTACAGGCCGGGAAAATTATTTTCCGGAAAGTTAGCTGATGGCTACCTATTGTTGTATAATTTGTAAATATCCACCGGTAAACAGCTAAAGTTAACAGATCGTAGTAACTTGTGATGGGGTAAGGCAGTAATTTCCTGTTTTCTTGTCAGTGGCATCCTCCCAGGCAGTTCAGGGGATCTGCCTACTTAGTAGATACGTAATAGTCAGTTTATGCAAAAACAATCTGAAAAAACATTTCATACTACCTGGCGAAACCGCCTCTACGAGATCATCTTTGAGGCTGATACACCTGCCGGCAGAAGATTTGATATTGCCCTGTTGATAGCCATACTTCTGAGCATTGTGGTAGTGATGCTGGAGAGTGTAAGCAGCATACAAGCCAACTACGGAGACTGGCTTCGTACCCTTGAATGGTTTTTTACTTTTCTGTTTACCGCAGAGTACCTTGCCAGGCTTATTGCCGTCCGAAATCCACGGCGGTATATATTCAGTTTTCTGGGTATCATCGACTTTCTGGCAATTATTCCTACCTACCTGAGTATTGTGTTTGTAGGGTCGCAGTATTTGCTGGTGATCCGGACCATCCGGCTGCTGCGGATATTCCGGATTTTAAAGTTGAGCAGGTATTTAGGCGAAGCTACCGTACTGACAACAGCTTTGAAAGCCAGCAGGCATAAGATTGTGGTGTTCTTGTTGACAGTAGTAAGCATTGTTATTATTGCCGGTACGCTTATGTACCTGGTAGAAGGTCCGGAAAATGGGTTTACCAGTATTCCCATAAGCATCTACTGGTCTATTGTCACCCTCACAACGGTAGGCTACGGAGATATTGCCCCAAAAACGGTTTTAGGACAGGCCCTGGCTTCCTTTATCATGATTACCGGATATGGTATTATTGCTGTACCTACCGGGATTGTGACTTCCGAACTTTCTAAGATTTCCTATAAATCTACCGTCAGTACACAGACCTGCCCTAACTGCCTGGCTCAAGACCATGATACTGGTTCTGCGTACTGCAAGCATTGCGGCACCCGGCTAAATCCCTGAAAATGGCAATAAAAAACCTGCATAGCCAGGGCCATGCAGGTAGAATAGTAACTTGATTATCTGTTATAAAAGTTTAGTAACCAGGATTCTGTTGAAGGGTCGGTTGGCCACCTTGAGTGCTCAAGACTATTTGCTGCTCAGGTATCGGGAAATATTCATTTACTCCGGGTTTAAATGTTGCACCAACCAGATACTGGCGAAGGGTCCTTTCTTTAGCCAGATACGTATTGAGAGTTTCGGCAGCAATTCCCCAACGCACCAGGTCAAAGAAGCGGTGCCCTTCCATAGCCAGTTCCAGCCTTCGTTCAAACCGCACGGCTTTCCGGGCTGTGGCTGCATCTATCCAGGGAGTGGTATAGGTACCAATTACATAGGTAGCAGCGGCTGTGCCATCGGCCCGTTTTACAAACCCTTCCGGATTTTGCGCCCGCTCCCGGATTCTGTTCACATAGGTTCTGGCAGCCTCTAAATTTCCCAGTTCTACTTCTGCTTCTGCGGCCATCAGCAACACATCTGCAAAACGCATCAGGTTAATATTAATGTTGGTTAAGCCCTGCGTCCAGCTGCCGCCATCTGTATTTTTTCCAATATCTGCCTGATAGTAGTGATTTTTCTTAGGACTGTAAGGGCCTCCATATACCTGGTCGCGAATCCAGGTTACACCGGGATGGTTACCCCAATCCAGGTGAGGAATGCCTCTGCGGCCTACAGACCAGTCGAGTCTGGGGTCCAGGTTGCCGGCATAGGGGTCAAAGGGTTGAGTAGCCAGAATGCCCTGGTCATTTTTTACATCTACCTCATTAAAGGTGTCCAGCAGCGGAAGTCCGTTTGCATCCGTTTTATGGGCATTTACCAGGTTTTGCGAAGGCTGATGAAACCCGCAGCAGCCTCCAGGGCCTCCCCCGTAGGTAAAGTTCAGGATGTCGCCCCAGTTGGCATTTAATCCATTGGCGCCATCATTTACAGAGGTTTGTGCCGCCAGCACAGATTCCGCACTGTTATTCCCACTTACACGGAAGTTGTCGTGGTACTGGGGATTCAATGCATACTTTTTACCGGCACTCGTCGTTCCATTGGCAATTACATTGTCGAACACTTGTTTCGCTTCTGCAAATTTCTTCTGGTACATATATACTTTCCCGAGGTAGGCACCGGCTGCCCATTTATTTACCCGGCCTACTTGTGCCTGAGTTTCCGGCAGGTTATCATAGGCAAACTTGATATCTTCCTCAATTCTGGGCCATATATCGGTATTGTTCGGAACATTGGCTGTGGTAAAGTCAGTGAATATAATCGTCTTCTCATCTACATACGGCACCATATTCCACATCCGTTTGGCATCGAAATGATAATAGCCCCGCAAAAAACGGGCTTCAGCGGTAATTCTGAGTTTTTCTGCATCCGGAATGTCGGTAGCCTCCGGCAAGAGCCTGAGTACGTCGTTAGACCGGGAAACGCCATCGTACTGATGCCGCCATTTCAGATTGAAATAGCCATTGGTGGGTAAGGGTTCGTACCGTTCAATAGGGTTAATTTCGATCTGGTCGCCAGCATCCGTTCCTTTGTAAGCATCATCTGAAGCTACATCGCCAAACACCCAGTTGGAACCGGCCGCTTCCCAGTTTCCGGAAGGTCCGCCAACGCCGTCGAGCAGAGAATATGCACCAACTAATATACCTTCTACGCCTGCCCGGTTTTTCAGAATACTTTCACTGAATGTACCTCTGGGCGGCTCATCCAGAAATGAATCTTTACAGGCGACCAAGGCCGCACCTGCCAGAAGAAAAATGGCAACTATGGTTATACTATTTTTCATATCGGATTAATTTTGTGTGAATGGTTTTTAAACTACCCGTTTGCCTGTCTAAGTTGTTTCCTTAAAAGGCCAGGTTTATTCCCAATAAATATTGCTTCGGATTCGGATACCAGCCCATATCTATCCCCATGCCAGTTTCGCTACCCAGGGTACTGACATCTGGGTCAATGCCTGAATAATTGGTAATCGTAAACATGTTCTGTCCTTGCACATATATCCGCAGGGTGTTCATTCCCAGGCGGTTTGTAAAGGATACCGGAAAGTTGTAGCCTAGCTGAATGGTACGGGCACGCAGATAAGATCCGCTTTCTACCATATATGAATTGGCAATACTGTTGCTGTAGGTATCGGTAGCGTCTAAGATCGGTAACACGGCATTGGAATTATCAGCCCCTGGCCTCCAGGATTGCTCCAGCATCCGTACACTTCTGTTTCCCTGGAAGGAATTGAAATCTGTCCACCATTTTGTATTGTTATACAATTCGTTACCCAGCACAGAATACAGAAAGATGTTGAGGTCGAAACCCCTGTATGCAAGCGTAAAGTTCAGACCGGCAGTAAGATCCGGGTGAGGGCTTCCGATATAAGACTGATCCTGGGCGTTAATGGTGCCATCATTGTTTAAATCGCGTATTCTCCAGGAACCTACCCTTTTCTGCGGCTGATCCGGACCTGCGTCTACTTCTTCCTGGGTTTCAAAGAAACCATCGATGGTGTAGCCCCGGAAAGAGGAAATAGGTTGGCCGGCTTCACTGCGGGTAATTTCAACATTGCGCAGAACAGAGCCTTGTATAAAATCTTTCTCGTTAGCCCCTACTTTCAGCGCTTCGTTTTTATAATGAGCCAGCGTAAGCACCACATCGTATTTGAGGCCGCTGCCACCAATATCGCCCCGGGTACCTAATGTCAGGTCTATACCCCGGTTGCGGATATCTCCCACATTCACAAATGGCAATGTGGCATGTCCGAGCGTACCAGGGGCTTGTGCCCGGATCAGCAGCCCTTCAGTAGTACGGTTGTACAGGTCGAGGGCAATATCAAAGCGGTTGTCAAACAAGGAAGCATCCAGGCCAAGATTGGTGGTGGTAGCTGCCTCCCATTTAGTCCGGGTAAATCCCACCCGGTCCATGTCGAAACCCATTATCACCGAGTTACCGGTGCCACCCAGATCGTAGGAAGAGTTACCGGGAGTAGAACGGTAGAAGCTATAGGCATTTTCGCGGTCTACGTTCAACTGATTACCCATCTGGCCCCATCCTGCCCGAATTTTCAGGTCATTTATAAAAGGTACGCCTTTCATAAACTCTTCACTGGAAATACGCCATCCGATACTGGCAGCAGGAAATACACCATACCGGTTTTCACTACCAAATCTGGAAGAACCGTCTCGTCTCAGGGTAGCATTCAATAAATAGCGGTCGTTGAAGGTATAATCCACCCGTCCAAAAACAGACGATAGGGTGGAAGCAAATCCATAACTGCTGTTATCCTGTCCAACAGGAGCTCCACGGGTTAAAACCCGGAAGAGCGGATCATCTGAAAAGTAATTGATTCTTCTGCCAAACACGCCCCGGCCGGTCTCTTTTACGGCTTCGGTCCCTAGCAGTAAGGTCAGGTCATGTTTTTCAGCAAATATCTTTTTATAGGTCAGGGTATTGGTCCAGGTCCAGTTCAGGTTATAGTCGTTTTGCTCGGTGTAGGCATTGCTTCCTATGTTTTCAGCCCGTTCGTAGGTACGGAAGGTATAGTTCTGGCCATACCGGGTTTCGTAATCGGCCCCGAATGACGTGCGCGCTGTCAGGCCAGAGATAATATCCACTTCCGCATACACATTGCCAAACATCCGGATGGCAGAATTAGTATTATCTTTGCTCCTATACAGTTCGGCATAGTTGTTAGGACCAGTTCCGGCTCCGGCACCGGCAGTACCTCCCCAGTTTCCGTTAATATCGTAGCGTGGAACAAAGGGATAAATCCGGATAGCCTGCAGTACAAAACTTTCTCCACCTTCTTCACCTGAGCGGGTACCTTTGGCTTGGTTATAGCTGATCTGGGCATTTTCTCCGATACGGATCCGGTTTTTTACTTTAAACTGGGTATTGGCCCGCAAAGAATACCGCTTGTAGCCGGTATAATGCATGAGGCCCTGCTGATCGAAGTAGTTGAGGCCTACTGAATAATTGCTAAACTCAGTACCACCGCTAGCATTTACCTGATGACTCTGAATGGGCGCTGTCCGGAATAATTCAGCCCATTGATCAGTGCCCTCTTTGTTGAATCGGACAATACGGTGCAGATCGCGGGAAAAATCTATATTATATAAAGCCGGATCGGTATTGGGATGCCCCTCCATTACTCCAGCCGTAGAACCGGCAATGATATAATCTGGAAATCTGGGTTCGGCACCTGATCCGTACTGTGGATGGCTGGGTGTCTGTCCGGCATTGCGTTGGCTCTCCCAGAAAAGTTGCCCCAGCTGGGTGGGATTGAGCATATCCGGGCCTTTGGGTGCGCGCTGAAAGCCATAATAGGAATCTACACTGATGGTTGGCACGCCAGATTTACCTTTTTTAGTCGTCATAATTACTACCCCGTTGGCAGCCCTTGCCCCATATATAGAAGCAGCGGAGGCATCTTTCAATACCTGCATTGATTCAATATCCTGCGGGTTGATATTGTTCACGTTGTAGGTAGGTACGCCGTCTACAATATACAGCGGATCGTTGTTGCCAAAAGAACCAAAGCCCCGCACCCGGACTTTTGCCCCGGCACCCGGCACGCCAGTACCACTGGTGACCACCCCCGCTACCCGGCCTTGTAGCTGTTGCTGTATATTACCTGCCGGAGTAGCTAGCAGTTCCTGCGGTTTTACAACCGACACCGCACCAGTAATATCGCGGCGGTTTTGCGTCGTGTACCCGGTTACCACCACTTCCTGAAGCGATTTTACATCCGATGTCATCATGATATCGATGATACTGCGGTTTCCCACTAGTACTTCTTGAGCCGTGTATCCAATAGAGGTGAATACAAGGGTTGCCTCATTTCCTGGAACCGAAATCGAATAATTTCCACTGCCATCTGTAACAGCACCGGTAGTGGTTCCTTTTACAACAATATTTACCCCTGGCAGGGCGGTATTGTCTTCTTCTGCCGTGACTCTGCCAGATACGGTTTTCGTCTGAGCCATAGTGATGGCACTCCAAAATACAAGCCATACGGATATGTATAGCCTGCCTGAAGAATAGTAAAACTTTTTTTTCATACGGACATTGATTTAAGGAAGGTTAACTAAGTAAAATAAATTACGGAAGACACAGTTATATACTGGAAGAGGGTATATAAATCTGCTTAAAATGAGCTGGTTGTATGCGCGGCAAACAAGCCACAATTATTTTCGGCAGTTAAAAGCGTTGAACGAAAAAAGTAGAAGTAAATGAGATGTGTACCTCTAAAATATAAATTAATCTTTGAAAAACAAAAAATTTTTTATTTTAAAAATACCTATTTACCTCCTACTTTTGTCCTTCATACCTTGCTAAAGTTACTTATCTATTATGCTTTCTTTTAACCGACTCAACAACCTTACCGGATGGGCAGTATTTGCTGTTGCTTCCTTGGTATATGTAGCTACCGTTGAACCAACTGCCAGTTTATGGGATTGTGGGGAATTTATTGCCAGTGCCTTTAAACTAGAGGTAGGGCATCCGCCGGGAGCACCTTTCTTTTTATTGCTGGGGCGTATGTTTTCTTTTCTGGCGGGCAGTGACGTAAGCAAGGTAGCTTACTGGATAAATATACTCTCTGCGTTGAGCAGTGCTTTTACCATTCTTTTCCTGTTCTGGACGATAACCTTACTAGCCAGGAAGTTTCTCCCAGTGCCCCAGCAGCCTACCTTGCCACAAACGGTTAGCGTGTTAGCTGCCGGTGCCGTTGGTGCGCTAGCCTATGCCTTTACCGATTCTTTCTGGTTTTCCGCTGTAGAAGCGGAGGTATATGCCCTTTCTTCCCTGCTAACTGCTTTTGTGGTATGGGCCATGTTGCGGTGGGAAAACACCCAGACCGAAAGTGCCGCTAACCGATGGCTGAACCTGATTGCTTATGTAATCGGTTTATCGGTCGGAACTCACCTGCTAAATCTGGTAGCCCTTCCGGTACTGGCCTTTATCTATTATTTTAAAAAATACAAACCAAGTTTACTTGGTGGAGTCCTGACACTGGGTGTTGGCCTGTTACTGATCGGGCTGCTGATGGTGGGCATGCGGACTGGTTTACCGTCCTTAGCCGGAAAGTTTGACATTTTCTTTGTCAACACACTAGGTATGCCATTTGGCTCTGGCGTTATTTGTTTTGCCCTGATTTGCCTGGGAGCACTGGTATATGGCATCTGGTATTCTATCAAGCATGGGAAGAGTATGCTGAATACTGCTTTGCTGGCTATAACCTTTGTATTGATCGGGTATTCCTCCTATTCCGTTATCCTGATACGGGCGCAGTACAACACCCCCGTTAATTTGAATAACCCGGATGATGTAGCCAGTTTCATGAATTACCTAAACATGAAGCAGTATGGCAGCGGCCGCCCCTTGCTCTATGGCCCTTACTTTACAGCCCCCCTTATTGACCAGGAACAGGGAGCCCCTGAATATGTGAAACGGAATAACGAATATGAAATACTGGACCATGACCTGGTAAATGTGTATGAACCTACCCAAATGACCTTATTGCCGCGTATTTATAGCCACGATCCGAATCATGTGGCCTTGTACCGGCAGATGCTGGGATTACGGGAAGGCCAGAAACCAACCTTTGGAGATAACCTGCGCTTTTTATTCTCCCATCAGCTGGGGCATATGTATGGCCGGTATTTTATGTGGAATTTTGCCGGAAAAGAAAGTGACCAGGAAGGTGCAGGTTGGATGGCTTCCCTTACATCGGCCAAGGATTTACCTTCTGAAATGACGCGCAACAAAGCGCACAACCGCTTATATATGTTGCCCTTGCTTTTGGGGTTGGCCGGAATGATTTACCAGTACATCAAAAATAAACAGCATTTTTTGTTGGTAGGCTTGCTGTTTTTTATGACTGGCATTGCTCTGGTACTTTACTTGAACTCTCCTCCGGTGGAACCCCGGGAACGGGATTATATTTATGTAGGCTCCTTTTATGCGTTTGCTATCTGGATTGGCTTTGGAGTACTGGCTCTAGTTGACCTACTCAGCAAGGTAAGTAAATCATCATTTTCGGCACCTGTACTGGCAGGGGCTTTGGGTGCCATGGTGCCTGTTATGTTAGTTACCCAGAATTGGGATGACCACAACCGGTCGGGCCGGTACTTTGCCCTGGATTCTGCCAGGAACTTACTGAACTCCTGTGCGCCGAATGCTATCCTGTTTACCAATGGTGACAACGATACTTACCCACTCTGGTATGCCCAGGAAGTAGAGGGTATCCGCAAAGATGTACGCGTATGTGTAACCCAGTTTATGGGTACCGACTGGTATATAGACCAGCTCAAACGCAAAACCTACGAGTCGGAAGCGTTGCCCATTTCCATGCAGGAGAAGAACTATATTGCCAGCACCAATAATCAGATTATCTACTATGAAAATCCGAATATTAAGGGGGCTATCAATTTACAAGACTACATCCGACTGATCCGGGAAGATTATGAGGGGTTAAAGGTGGCCCTGCAAAGTGGGGAAAAGCTGAGTATTTTACCTACTAACCGCCTGTTCCTGCCAATAAACAAGCAAACGGTTCTTCAAAAAGGGATGGTGTCAGAAGATATGCAAGAACTGATTCCTGATAGTATGGAGATTAACCTGGATAAAAACCACTTGTTCAAAGATGACCTGATTTTCCTGGATATACTAGCTAATAACAATTGGGAAAGACCTATTTATTTTTCTTCCTTGTTTACGGCCGCCAAATATCATCTGGAAGAATATACACAAATAGAGGGCTTTGCCTGTCGCCTGTTACCAGTGAAAGTACCCGGTTCTCAGGGCTTTGTAAATTCAGAAATTATGTACAATAACCTGATGAACAAATATGCCTGGCGCGGCCTGGATAGCCAGACTACCTACCATGATGAAGTACACCGCAACTATATCTCTAACTGGGGCCGCCTGAGTTTTCTGCAATTAAGCACACAACTACTCAATGAAGGACAGCAGGAAAAGGCGAAAGAAGTATTGCTGCGTTCGCTGAATGTGATGCCTGACGAAACCATTCCCTATGACCGTATCTGTTCATTATATGTAGCTCCTCTGTTGAAAGTAGGGGAAGAGAAAAAAGCCCTTGAAATTGCCCAGACTATGGCAAAGCGGGCAGATGAAAATCTGGCTTATTATTACCAGGAAGGCAAGTATGATGCACAAGCTATTCAAAATAATCTGGTGGTATTGAACCAACTGGCGGTATCTCTTGGTGAACAAAAGCACAAAGATGCCCAGCAATACCAGGCACTCTTCGATAAGCGGTATACGCAGTTTCAGACGAATTAATAAAGTATCTTAACTTATTTTGCAAAAAACAGTACAAATCAAGAAGCAGGCTACATAGGCCTGCTTCTTTCTATATAACAAAGAATCTGTTCCTATGGCAACACTTTAAAGACCTTCAGTTATTAATCTAAATCAACCTAAACAATCAGCTATGTTTCAACAATTAATTCGTACGAACAGCAATGACACGGCCGCCTTCGTTTTGCGGGTAGTATTGGGAGCCGTTATGTTTCCGCATGGTGCCCAGAAAATGCTGGGGTGGTTTGGTGGAAAAGGCTTTTCAGCCACCCTGGAAGGCTTAACTACCGGAGGCGGGCTACCCTGGATTATTGCCTTTTTAGTGATCATCATTGAATTTTTTGGCGCTATAGCACTCGTACTAGGTTTCCTTGGCAGGCTTATGGCTTTTAGCATAGGGGTGGTAATGGTGGGAGCAATAGTTAAAGCGCACCTGGCCAATGGCTTTTTTATGAACTGGTCCGGGC
This sequence comes from Rhodocytophaga aerolata, assembly GCF_030503435.1. Taxonomy (GTDB): domain Bacteria; phylum Bacteroidota; class Bacteroidia; order Cytophagales; family 172606-1; genus Rhodocytophaga; species Rhodocytophaga aerolata. Next base: position 112,101 of record NZ_JAUKPO010000016.1, on the reverse strand, counting down.
AGCAGGCCGGCGAAGGGTTTGAATATCATTTGTTAGCCATAGCAATGGCTATAGCCCTTACCCTAACCGGCAGTGGCCGCTGGTCAGTAGATAATGCCTTGCAAAGGAAAAAGATTCACGAGCGGGAATTTGAAGGAGTAGCTTAATTAATTTGAAAATTTGGCAATTTGAAAATAGCATACACCTCACAGGTTTCTAAAACCTGTGAGGTGCTACTTGATCAATTCTGTCCAGCCAAATTGATTGCAGATGTTTTTGAAGTGCGGGGGAAGCGGAGCAGTAAGCTGTGTGTGCTTACCCGAAAACGGATGAACAAAAGACAACTTCCAGGCATGCAGCTTCATACCAGGACTATCTAATGTTTCGCGGAACATCTGGTTATGCCGCCAGTCGCCATGTTTTTTATCACCTACGATGTAATGCCGGATATGGGCAAAATGTTTACGGATCTGGTGCATCCGGCCGGTAAGCGGCTGTACGTGTACCAGCGAATACCTGGATGTCGGATACCGGTTTACATGTATCGGTAATTCAATGGTGGCTATTCTTTTAAAGTACGTAACGGCCGCCTGGTGTTCCTTGTAAGTTTCCTCTTTTAATGGATGATCGATAGTTCCTTCTTCCGGAGCATACCCCCGCACAATAGCCAGGTAACTTTTTTCTACTTCCCGGCTTTCGAACGCTGGCATTAATAACTGGGCGGCTTCTTTATGCAAACCGAAAAGCAATACGCCAGACGTTGGCCGGTCCAAGCGGTGCAAAGGATACACCCGCTGCCCCATCTGGTCGCGGAGCAGTTGCAGGGCAAAGGTTTTTACTTCTTCGGCAATCCGTGTGCGGTGGACAAGTAACCCATTAGGTTTATTGATGGCTACAAAATGTTCGTCCTGATAAATAATTTCGAGCAAAAGGGAGATAAATTTTAAGAATTTGAGAATGTGCTGCTAGCTAAAGCTATCAAACAATTTATTCGTATAAACTGAGCAACAAAGGTAGTTAATGAAGAATTGATAAAAAGATATTTGAAAATCCATTACTTTTTATCAATTCTTCAAATTTCCGCATTTTCTAATTCACCCTACATTTATCGGCTACTTCCGCTAGCCATAGGTATATTGTTTGTGGAAGCCCACTGAGCAATGCTTTGCCGTTGAATAGCACAGGCCATCAGGTCAGGAAATTTATCTGGGGAACAGGCAAATACCGGCACTCCCAGATTAGCAAGGAAGGAAGCATTCTGGTGGTCATAGGAAGAGGTACCATCATCGTTAAGGGCTAACAATACTACCAGTTGTACGCCAGAAGCCACAATAGCTGCCATTTTCTTCAGCATTTCTTGTTGATTTCCTCCCTCATACAAATCCGTAATGAGTACCATAATGGAATCTGCCGGACGCATAATTAGCCCCTGGCAATACCCTAAAGCCCGGTTTATATCTGTGCCACCGCCCAGTTGTACTCCAAACAGCAACTCAACCGGATCTTTTAACTCTTCAGTTAAATCTACCACGGCTGTGTCGAATACCACCATTTTGGTGTTAACGGCAGGCATGGAAGCCATGACAGAGCCAAATATACCAGAGTAAATAACAGAAGTACCCATAGACCCACTCTGATCCAGACAAAGCACAATGTCGCGTAAGGAGGTTCGTTTGCGGCCATAGCCATAGCGTACTTCCGGAATAATAGTTTTATACTGGGGTTGATAATGCTTCAGGTTTTTGCGGATAGTCGTGTTCCAGTCAATCTCATTATGCCTGGGCCGGCGGTTACGGGTAGCTTTGTTGAGGCTGCCGGTAATGGCCTGCTGCATCGGATGAGTGAGCTTTTTCATTAGTTCATCTACCACCGCCCGTACTACTTGCCTGGCCGTGTCTTTGGTTTTGTCTGGAATAACCCGGCTCAGCGTCATTAATGTGGCTACCAGGTGAATGTCAGGCGTAACAGATGCTAACATCTCAGGCTCAAGCAACATCGATTGCAGATTCAGCCGTTTCAGAGCATCTTGCTGCATTACCTTAACAACGGATGAAGGGAAATACGTCCGAATGTCGCCCAGCCACCTGGATACATTGGGTGATGAAGCGCCTAAACTTCCGCGGCTTTTTTCTTTATCGTTTGCATCATATAAAGCGGCCAGGGTCTGGTCCATTTGCAGTTCCACTCCTTGCAGACTCACCCCGGTTCCATCTGCCTCTTCCCCGCCTAGTATCAGCCGCCACCTTTTTACTGTTTCTTCCGATTCCATGTGTGTTCTATTACTATCAAGCTTTAAAAGTAGCCACTAATTCCAATTTTAGCCAGATGGCTTTCATAGAATCAGATGATTTTATCTAGTTTTTGTAAATTATGCCTGGCACAGAGCAATTGGATATTTTCAGCTTTTAACGATGTTCCTCCTTTAGAGAAAGGTATGATATGATCGAAATGTAAATTATCGGTACTTCCGCAGGTTACACACTTTCCATTGTCTCTTTTCCAAACTTCTACTTTTACTGAGGTAGGAATCATCCGATGATGATCCAGATCTAACAATTCGTCAACCCTTCTAACTTTAAAATCCAACGAATGAGGCGTAACCCGTAGTTTGAATTTAAATACATTTCTACTGATATCTTTTTCAAGCCAAGCATCTGTTAATTCAAATATCCCATTATACACCCATAGGCCGTCTCTGATTTTCTCATATACGTTTACTAATTCAGGCTCCGCTTTTCCTTCTTTGTACTTCTGTGCTGCCTCATAAAACTTCCCGTTCTGTGTTAAACTACCAAGCGGTGAGTATCTGGGTTGATCAACTAACTTTGGGTTACTTGACAAGTTTCTGGGTACATCATGCCCTTCGTAAATCAATACCTTCCCATCCTCTTCGATTCTGTCGGCATAGGGAGCTCCCTTACGTAAAGACATTAATATTACACTGGTTTTGCCTCCTATTTTAAAATTCATCCCCCGTTGAAGAGCGTACCCTTCTGCTTGACACATTTCTGTATAGGATATAATATCTCCTGGGTATATCATGTTCGAGTCAACTTAATTTGCTATTCCTATGTGCTGCAACATTAATTAGCAACTACCTCCAGCGTATGGCATTCCAGCACGGTCGGAAACTGCACTTTCTCGTGCATAGCCAGTATTTTCTCATTGGAGATTTTATACTCTTTTTCCCGGCCAGTGTTGTCACGCAGCACATCGTTAATATTCTTGAACAGGAAGATGATATCAATTTTAGGATGATACGGCAGCCAGGTCTGGATGAGTTGTGCCCGCATATTTTTAGTGATATTGGTGGCATTCCAGATAAACGATTGTTTTCTTCGGCAATATTCTTTGCTTTTTTCTCTGGCCAGCTGAATTACTCTTCCCTGATTTTCGGTAGGCCCAATGTCAAGTTCTTCCCGGATATCATCCAACGAGATTATGGGCAGTTCTTCTCCCCACCGTTGATGAATATAACTGTCTTTGCCGGAAGCTGGCAGGCCGGACAGCATATAGATCGTATAGTCATACTGATGAAAGAGTTGGGTATCCGGATAACTGTCGTTTAGATTGAAGTAGTAAAAACGGTCATAGGCAGCGTGGAACTGTTTGGGTTTGTCGTAAATGTGGTTTTCCAGGCAGAACTCTTTAAATAACTCCAGCTTGTAAAGCATATCATCCGGGTCTTTGCATACGCGCCCTAACAGGTCGGCTTTGGCAAAAATGTACAGCAGTTTGTTGGAGGTAAGCAGACTGGTGGTAATGACCGACTTCAGTGGATTCTCCTTTTCCAGCAACCAGAAGGGATAGCCATGATAAAAGACGGTATAATAAACGGCCGAAATAAAGTTAAATTTGTAATTTTCTTTATCGAGCATTTGCCTGGCCATGCTGGCTCCTACAGAAGCATGCCTGGGATGCGTAATCCGGTTGTCGTCTAGTACAGTATAGGTTACTGGCTTCGCAATATCATGAAAGATGGCCGTGTACTCCAGAACCTGTTTTTCAAACGCAGAAAGTTCCCGGTATTCCGGTAAGTTCAGCAGGGCGTTCAGCACGAGTTGGGTATGCGTATACACGTCGCCCTCCTGATGATGGATGCGGTCTTGCCGGGTAGCTTTCATGGCATCAAACTGCTTGCGGTAATCTTGAACAATGGGGTAGTCAGCTAATAATTTCCCAGACATTGCGGTTGTTTTTTAGTTGGTTGAGTTCTTTTACGTCGTACTTCCAATGTTTGGTGGTGTTGATCTGAAAAGTGTCGTTTACAAACTTAGCTACCGATTCTTTAAAAGCCTCAAAAGCAAAGCCTGTGGCTAATCTTACGACAAATCCTTCTACGGGATAGGTACGTTGGCTTGCATAGTTCTGAAATGCTTGCAGAATCAGCTCTTTTTTATACACATCCTCGTATAGTACCGGAATGGGTTTTAGGTTCCACAACTTGCACCATTCCAGGGTTTCTTGCCAGGATAAACATTCATTCTGCTCATTCCAGATGGAATACACATAGAATAAAGTTTCCAGAGATGTATAATGAATGGTATGTTTATAGAACAAGTTTTCTCCACAGATGCGCCAGCCAGTGGGAATATCCTGTGCAATGTGCAGCCGCAACCTGTCGAGCCAGCGTTTAGATTCATCCCAGTCGGAATTAATAGAACGGGCATGCAGGTAATCGGGGTAAAGGGTGGTATTTTCCCCATCCAATTTTTCGGTGACTACTACTTGTTTGCCGTGAAAAATATCGTCTGTTGCCAGTACTTTATCGTCGTGCCCCTTTTTTAAGGAATACGGCAAATGAAAAGTGCGGGGATATTTGAAACGGGGATCTGGCATCTGAAGAAAGACATATAAGAAATACCTATGGTTGCTGGGTTAGTCCAAAATCGGTAGGCAAGCCATCCAGGCTTTTTAAGTTTTTCTCCAGCATGTATTCTTCCAGCCCCGCTTCTCCTTTTTTCTCCGCCCAGGTAAAATGAATATCCCGTTCACCTTCATATTCAAATAAGGGCACACCAAATCCGCAGGAAGTTTGCACCAGATGGATATCGGCTACAATGATCTGCCGGGTACTGGGATAAATAGTAAAATGAGGGGCATAAGTTTGCCATTCGTCTGAACCCGGCAATACAGCTTTTCCTTTTCCGTATAAGCGCAGAATATTGGGTGCTCCTTCAAAAGAGCAGAACATGAAAGTAATGCGGCCATTTTCCAGGGTATGTGCCGAAGTTTCATTGCCACTGCTGATCAGGTCCATGTAGGCGACTTTGCTTTGGGAAAGCACCCGGAAACAATCCAGCCCTTTGGGTGACAGATTAATATGGCCATCGGCACTCAGTGGCGCGGTAGCCACAAAAAAGATATGTTGCCTGCTGATAAACTCCTGATCGGCAGGCCGGATAAAGTCAATAAATTTTCCCATACGATACTAACGTAAGATACTAGAAGCCAGAAAATGATAGATAAGATAAATAAAATGCGTGGATAAACTCAACAATGTTAGGTAAGCTTCTTTTCAAAGCAAAGGCTGTTTTCTATTCCTATATACTGGCCATAATTCGGAATCTGCTGGTAGCCACTCTTCTTATATAATTCAATGGCTTCGGGCTGCTTTTTCCCTGTTTCCAGCATACACCTGGCATACGATAGTTCTTTTGCCCATTTTTCCAGCTCAGCTACTACTTTGGAAGCAATGCCTTTTTTGCGGCTTTCCGGCGAGACATACATCCGTTTTACTTCCATGGCATCCGGCGCAAATTCTTTAATAGCTCCACAGCCTAAGGCTTTCCCATTTTCGTAAGCCACTACCGCGTACTTAATTTTATCTATCGTGTTGTACTGGGCATAAAATGAATGGTCAGCGCCATCCCTAACCGCAAGGTCTGCATCCAGTAATTTTACCAGGCTTACAAAGTCGGGATGGGCGGAATCTGTTCGTACTAAGTGTATCATCTTGGCAGGCTATTTCAGTATACAAAAGACAAATATAACAGGTTAGCCCCCTATTTTATAGAACAAAGTTGGGGAATCTTCTGCCTTTATTAAGCTCAAGCCTTCTTTTTATATCACGCTAATTAAATCTATATGGAAGTGCATGAATTATAGGTTTTCTGTAGTAGTTATTCAGCAGATACTACCCTCATTATTTGTTCACTTTCACGTACTTTTCTATATTCAACCGGTTGATTCCGGCCTCTTCCACTTTCTCTATTCCCCGCTGAATAAGGGTATCGTTTTCGATGGTAACGGTAAAAGAAAAGTCGTTTCCCTCCCACTCTCTGGCACTGCAGTATTCCAGATGTTCGGTATACACACTATCGGCCAATGTGTAGCGGCCCCCTCCGGAAGAGAAAACAGCTGCTGAATCTTTTCCCTTGGTTAAATCGTGATGCAGAAAGGCGAAATGGGTATCGTTAATAACTTTAATAAAAGATCGGTTCTGGGTATAATCCGTAACGGTAGTGTCCCCCTTTTCAATAATTGTTCCTGTTAGTAATTGCCAGGTTCCCTGAATGGGTTTAGCCTGCGGGCTGGATTGATTGGGTGTTGTTTCTGTTTCACATGCCATAAGCAGGAGGCTGCCCAGGATCAACGTAACTGTTTGTTTCATGGAATTAGCGTATGTAAATAGGTTTAGAACTACGAATTTTTCAAGGATATTTCAACGGTCATTAAGGCAGGTATGTCTGGCTGAAGCCACTACGCAGACTAGTACTCCTTTGGGCAGGTTATCCATCTCTAGCTGCAGCGCTTTATTGTTCAATGTCTATATCGTATTTGTGTAGCAGCCCGATGACGGATGGCATAGCAAACTTGGCTTTTTTAATGCGGTTCCGTTCCGGATCAATGGAATAATTATAGGAAGTACGGAAATCGGCTTTTTCCAGCAAAGTATTGTCAAAAAGAGCCATAGATAGGTCACAATTAGCGAAAACAGCACTGGTTAAATCGCATTGAGTAAAATCTGTTTCTTTTAACTGGGAATTTTTGAAGACCGTCTTTTTGATTTTTGTCTGGTAAAACGAAGAATGATTAAGGGAGCAATTCTCAAAGCTGAAGGATAACCCAAAAGGATTGCAGGTATCGAAGCGCAGACCCAGCATTTTGCAATCTTTAAATACACCATCCTGAAAGGAGGTTTTCAGCAATTTGGCCAGGCTTAGATTACAATCCGTAAACTGGCAATTAATGAATTTTACCCCTGACAGATCAGTACCAGAGAAGTTACAGTTGGTGAACCAGCAATTTTCATACTCTCCTTTTTGGAGCAGGTTTTCCGTAAAATCTATTTTGTGGAAGGTTCTGTTATCAACAGCCGTTCGGTCCATGGATGGTTATCTTGGAGTAAAATGTATTGACAGCAAATTAAACAAGATTTTGCCGGATGTTGGTTGCTTTTACTCGTTTTTCCTCCAGTATATTTTCTTTCTACCCTTCCTCGTATAGTACTCTTATGGCATTTTTAAATACTGTTTCACTGCTTTCACTTCCGGCCTGGTGGTTTGAGGAGATGTAACGTGCGTGATGAGCTGCTTATAATACAAGGTTGCTTTTTCTGGGTTGCCAGCCTTTTGGGCAGCTACCCCAGCACTATAGAGGCTATTAAACCGGTTAGGATGTTTTTTAAAATCCGCTTCGAAGGCTTGCAAGGCTTTGGCGGGTTGGTTCATCTCCATTAATAAGTCGGCTTCTAAAGCTCTTGCCGGAATTACTTCACCTGGTGTTACAGGATGTTTCTCGGTTTTGTCTTCCATATCGGCTGCCAGTTGCATCAGTTCCAAAGCTTCCGCTGGTTTGCCTTCTTTAAAACGTATCCAGGCTTCCCCTGCTTTCAGTTGAATAAGTACCTGATTGGCTTTATAGGCATCTTTTTGCTTCAGCAAGGTTTGATGTATCTGGTTCAGTTCGTTCAACTCCGTTGTGGCAGACGCCAAATTTTCCAGGTGGACAGCACCCAGAAGCCGGGTAAAATGGATAATGGCTTTTTGCCAGGGATATTCATTCCAAGGAAAATTTGCCGGATGCATTGGCAGGGTGGCTGCTTCTTGCCAGCGTTTGTTTTCCAGAACATACCTGGCCGGTATAGCTGCATACGCATACGCCACTTTAAAATTTACCGGATGTACTTCTTGAATGGTTTGCAGGTAGTCCCATTGTTGCTTTGCCAGGGTGTTTTCTCCTTTTTGCAGATGTGCATACATCAGGTAATCCAGGCCATGCAACTCTTCGTCCCAGTGCCCTTGTATACCTGCCGCTTCGCCATAACACTGGGCAGAGGAAACAGAAGCCCGGTTAGACTGGATGCATTCCTCCCAAAGCCCGAGCCTGGTAAAAATATGCGAAGGCATATGCAGGGCATGGGCGGAAGATGGGGCCACTGAGGCATATTTGCGGGCTGCCGGCAATGCCAGAGTAGCCAGTTCAGGAGAGTCGTACGTATGAATTAAATAATGAATAACACCAGGATGGTTGGATTCTTCCGGGGACATTTTTTGTAGAATAGCTCCGGCTTTTTTTTGCTTAGCAAACGATTTATCCGATGGATCGGCAGCGGCATTCAGGGCTAAGGCATAAAAAATGGTCGCTTCTTTATCTTCCGGATAGTCGGCAGCTACTTGTTCCATGGCTTTTTCAAACCGCAGGCACCGTTCCCGGTGCTCTACTGTATCCCAATCTTTATAAAATGAAGCAATGGCGGCTATGTAACTTGCTTCTTTTTTAGATTTTGACGAAAGCGTCTGGGCCAGTTCAATGGCTTTTGCCCCCTTTTTCAGCTCTGCTTCTGTAGGTGGAGTCCACAGCGGATGGAAATTACTCATGGCTACTCCCCAATACGCCATGGCACAGTCCGGGAACCTGTCAATAATACTGGCAAAAACTTTTTCAGCTTCATCGTACTCAAAAGAATGTAAAAGCTTTAGAGCCAGATTAAAGTTTTCTGATTCGTCCCCACACGACGTCTGAAAAACCAATGATCCGAATTCCCTGTCAGGCGGGCCACAGGTAATGACCTCGCCCCGCTTGAGGTTCAATTCGCTGATGGCGGTGTTTGTTTCGGCTGTATTCTTTTTTTTGCATGATACGCTTGCGAGTATACACACCAGGCAAACTATGGAATAGCATATAGAAAGGTGGGGTTTCATACAAATGCTGGTTAAGTCAAAATGCTTTTCAGACCTTCACTATACTTATTTATCCTAATTTTTTTCCGCCAGTATTGGCTACAGGCAGGTCTTTTTACAATAGATTTCCTTCAATCAATAGTGCCTTTTCGATGGATGCTTCTTTTAGGTGCATGTATTGTAGCCTTTCTTTATCATCCCGGTAAGATTCAAAATCTTTTCTGGCCGGAAAAGAAACCAGATGAATTTCGTAGGGATGTTCTCCACTGGAGGCAATTATACTATCTTTTGTGGGCCTTATGCGGTAAAGTAATTCGCCCTTATGTTTTTGTAATAAGGGTAAAACGTGTTCCTCAAACGCATGAAACACTTCTTGTTTTCCGTCTTTTACGAATATAATCTGGATATAATAAATCATCTGGCTAGTAGTAAATTAGGTAACGTAGCGTAGCTTTTAAATTACATATAATTATTTTTTTTCTGATAGGTCAACTTTCAAAAGAAGCTAAATATAGTTTTTTCGATCTTTTCAATCAACCTCTATTACCTGTGCTTCGTGCTTCGGCCTGCTTTTCTGGGTCACTTCATTTGGGAGCATGATTTTGCCACTGCTTCATCTCCTCTTCAATAAAATAATTCACTAGATCGCGGTACATTTTCTCAATAACTTCTGGATTCAATCCTGCTTCTGATGCCCATATCCGCCGCTGCTGGAGCATACTATGCAGCCGTTCTGGGGCTTTTACACTCATCTCGCTGGTTTTGAATTTGGAAGCTGCTTTTACATAGCCAAATCGCTGGCCAAGAAGCTGAATAATCTGTTGGTCTATCTTGTCAATTTCCTTTCGGATTTCTCCCATATCGGCACATTCTTCTGATTTCTTCATAAACTATTTTAATCTATTATACTTTTTCAATACATTAATCACGGCTTTATGCGGGAGGGCATATGCTTTATTTTCATTGATTCCTTCCATTGTTTCTGCTGCTACCATAGCATTAATAATAGCTTCTTCTACAGCTTGAACTGTTGCTTCAAACAGGGGGTTTATCAGATCATTGGGTAGCTGGTCTACTTCAGTAAAATCTTTTCTCTGAAATGCCGTCAGGTTAGCCGTAGAAAAAGCAATAAAAATATCACCGGAGCCATTTTCACCACGGCCCCCAACCTTGCCTACAGCAATAGGAACCCTAGCTGCTATTCTCTTTAACTGATGTGGTAACAAAGGAGCATCTGTGGCAACTACTACAATGATGGAACCATCGCCTTCCTGTCGGTATGAGGGAGGTGCATTAAACTGATAATTTAAGGTATCTTTTAACTCTTTTCCAACTGCTACACCTGCAATAGTTAGATTATGTTTTGCACCAAAATTGGATTGGACCAGTGCACCAACGGTATAGGTTGAATCCTTGATAGCAACAACTCTTGAGGAAGTGCCCGTTCCTCCTTTAAAGCCTAAACACATCATGCCTGTTCCGCCTCCTATATTGCCTTCTTCTAAGAATCCCGATTTTGCTTTGTTTAGTGCCTCAAAAGCATGGGTTTCTTTTACATGAAATCCATAAATATCATTTAAGAAACCATCATAGGTTTCTGCCACAACCGGATACGTATACCAAAAATCTTCTTTGTACCAATTTGTTTGTACGAACCATTTTAATACGGCATCTCTGACAACTCCTACACTATTTGTATTGGTGAGCATGATAGGTGTTTCTAAAAAGCCCGACTCGGTTATCCACGTGGTCCCAGTCATTTCACCATTTCCATTAAGTGCATACCAATTGGCATAAACGGGATTATTCGATTTGCCTCTGGGCAATATGGCAGTCACCCCTGTTCTAACAGGTCCTTTACCCCGGATATTTTTTCCTTGTCCAGAGATAATTGTGCTATATCCTACTTCCACTCCTTTTACATCTGTAATGGCATTGTATTTTCCAGGCTTTCCGTCAAAAGGAATTCCTATATCTCTAGCCCTTGGCTTTTGCCCAAAAGTAGGTGTTTGTAGAGATAGAAATAAAGCTATAAATATTAACCTGATCATATGTGTTAATTTTAGCCAATATAGCAAACAATGCAACAAACCAACACTGCTTTGTTACTTCCTGTTACGCTTCAACCTTCTTTTGAAAGTTATGCTTTGTCGGGCTGGTTGCTGGTCATGTGTGGGGATGGTGGCATGCCTGTTTATTATATCTCACGTGTCTTTCAATAATAGTTTCATCATGATGTCAGTCTGCTCGTCGCTGCCCAATTTGAAAATGTGCTTGTCAAACTCAACAAACCCATTTTTCTTATAAAAATTGATAGCTCTTGGATTTTCTTCCCAAACTCCTAACCACACGTACTCGGCATTGATTTGTCTGGCAATTTGCAGGGCCTTTTCATAGAGCAATTGACCTACCTTTTTTCCGTGAAATTCTTTCAACACATAAATCCGTTCTATTTCTAGTGCTTCGTCGTCTTTTAATTCCGTTTGTGATTCTCCAAAATTGAGTTTTACATACCCGATTATCGTATGACCAAGCTTGGCAAAATAAAATTCAGAGTTACGGTTATTCAGTTCAGCAGTCAATTTTTCGGTAGAAAAACCTTCTTCCAGGTATTTTTTCATATTCTCCTCTGTATTGCCTACCGAAAAGGTCTCAAAAAAAGTTTGCCTGCTAATATGCTGCAACTGGCCAAGGTCTTGTAGGGTTACTTTATTTATGTTGATCGTTTGCATACTGTGTACGTGGGTTTTAAACCTGCTCCCAACTGCAGTAGTAATTTGAGGCACTAGCTGGTTGCGGGTCCGTGCAAGATGTTGGCAGAAGCGCTTGTTACTTTAGTAAAACCATTAGCTTTTCGGGATGAGCGGCTACAGTAAAGCCTAGTTTCGCATATAAGCCTTGCGCATCATCGGTGCCTAATCGCCAGATCTGAATACTAGTTAAGCGCGGATGTTGCAATAAATTTTTCAGCATGATCAGGGAGTAGCCGCGTCCCCGGTAGGGTTCTGCTACAAAAACATCTAACAAGTAGGCAAACACCACATAATCTGTTACTACCCGGGCATAGGCCACTTGTTTGCCCTCCAGAAACAAGCCGATATTAAAGGAGTTAATAATGCAGGCTTGCACAGCTTCCCGGCTGCGGCCCCTAGCCCAATAGATATTGGTTAAGAATTGATGAATAAAATCCACATCCATCTGTGATGCCTCCGTTCGGATTGTAAGTTCTGGCGTTTCTTCCATGCCTGTTCCTCTTTTTGTAGGGTTGTATTATTTTATCTTGCTTTCGATGAATGCATTACCACCTCCCGTAGGCAAGGCACTTTTAAGCGTTAACTTTGTAGGTTAGCAGGCTGCTGATAGGGTGAAGCAGGTGTTCATACGCTCCGTATTTGATAAAGTGTATGGCGTTGATTATTTGGGGTCAAATAGTGCTTTACTTCTATATTTTGCCCCAATAAATGGTACCAGACTTACTAGCATTTCTTTCCAAGTAAATCCAAGGTGTCGCATCCGGAAAAAGTAAGTAACAGGGATACACAGCAGAATATGATAGCACAGGGCTTGCCACATAAAGGCTTGGGCCTGCTGTGAAGAAGAAGTGTAGGCTATGTAATTAGAAATTAATCCGATTGCTACTGGTATACTTATCAGGATTGCCCAATACTTAGTTCTAGTCATGGTATTTAAGTTTTATTAGTTAAAAGTTAATCTTATCTTTTCTTCTGGTTGCCCCTAGTGGCTCAATTATTTACGCAACTATTGCCTTAACTAGGGCTTTGAGCTTAGGTAGCATAGTTGTCGATTAAATATGGTAGTAGCCATAGTTATTTTTCATTAATAATTTCCTTCAATTCCTTAATTTTCCAATCTCTGTTTTCTTTAACAAACAGGTCTATCATAGCCGTGTGACTAGAGCCAGCTAAAACCATTACTCGTTCATCTGAAACGGAAGTATATTTTTGAATCAATGACCACATATACAAATTTCTTTTGTACCATTCTGAAGTCAAGTAGACACCATTAAAATCATTTGTAGAACCGGCCAGGGAAAACATATTGATGTGGAGGTCATTGGAGGCATCTCTCATTTGTTTTGTGTTCATAGCAAAGGTGAGTTCTTTAAGGGAAGCGCCAGATTCAATCATATTATCAAACTCTGTAGTGAATTGAGCAATAGTTTTTTCGATTCGCTCTTTAAGTTCAAGTTGATTAGTTGATTCAATATCATGCATCACCTCTTGATAAGGGAATTTTGTCTCAGGGTAATCTATTGCATATACTTTGTCCAAATTATTCCCTTTTGCCACCCTAAATGCTAATTGAAAGATTTCGTTTTTTAAATAAAAATCAGATAGACTCTCATTGGTAAAATAGTTATTTTCTTTATACAGCGCGTATAGAGAATCTAATTTACTTTGCTCCTTAAATGGCCATTCCACGAATACTTTGGTAGGATTGTATTTTATGATACTTGAAGAAATCCCTTCTAATTCAAGTTGTGACTTCTCACTTAAAATATCGAATGATTTTGTTTTTGCTACATCAGCACCTGGATTGTTGTAGTGAAAAGTACCTATAAGAAGAATTTCCTTTTTAGGGTCTATATTAGTGACGGTTGTATTTTCAGTTTTATATTCCTGTTTACAACCAATAAGAATGCTTAATAATAAAATTGGCGATAATCTGATTTTCATTGCTCCTTAATTATGGATAATGTAGCAAACCGATCCTTAAGCTTTGGCTATGAGGTGAGGCAGGGCTGGTTGTCGTGGAGGTGGTGTTAGCAGAACTAGGTTATTCTATTGAATTTGATATTCTTTTAAAGCAATCCTCCTTTGATCCGTTGACCATTCTACCAATCCCACTCCTTTAGCATATATCCTAGCATCAGTATAGTCTAAAATATATTCATTTTTGTTAGGAATATAGATAAAAGATTCTCTCTTAACTTCCAGTGTGTGCTTATATTCCTGGCCTCCAATCATGCGCGTCTCATCCTTGGAAACAATAGTGTTAACTGTCTTTATATCAGGCGTATCTTGAATTATCCATGTGCTACCTACAGGTAAATTATCTTGTAAAAAGAGTTCTTCAGCACCATATTTCCCATAGATTTCTCCTCTTTGATAATACTTCCCATTTTCTTTACGCACTAATAAAGGAAAATATGGCTGTAACATACTTGGATCTCCTATCATAGCATACTGCTTTCCATCTACTATTGTATCACCCAGGGCTTGAGATTTGGCATTTTCTAAATTAACTTCATTATTCGAGGTCAATTCCCAAACATATTTCCACTGTGAATTTTTGCTTGTTGGATAATAATCCAACTCATCTGGTTTAGCCTCATCTTTCTTAGAACAGGCGCTAAAGCATATGAATATTAGAATACTGCTGAATAGTAGATTTTTCATAGTTTATTAAGGAGGTTATTGAGTAAGGCATGACTATTTTTATGCACAAATACAATATTGTCTTTTATGATGACCCTTTCTTCTTTTAGATGGTTGCCCTTTTATGCTTCTTTATTTCAGCTAATGTATCACCGCTTCCCTGCGGCGAGCCTGTTGCGGTGAAGCCTTTGCTGAGGCAGGCCGCTGATAGGACGAAGCAGGTGTTGTGCCCTTGGCTTTTTCTTTTATCCTTTATTTGGTTTGCGCAAATTGAGAGCGTGCTTTGCCATCTAAGGCAATCTTTCGAGTTTGGCAATAGCGATACAGCTCATCAATATCAATTTTTACTTCTCTAACAGCAAATCCCTCTTCCTTCAGCCTTTTTTTCACCTTCTGATATTCTTTGTACCAATCCTCCCACTTTTCATGCATAGCTCCTTTATCGTCAATCATTTCTAGAAAGCGAGCCCAGTCTTTCTTTTCGTAGTAGGCTAAATTGACTCCTTTTATCATAGTCTTTCTTTTTTAGCTTGGGCACAACATTCTACTAAATACAACTTACAAAAATACTTGCGTTTATCAGTTGAGTTTAGAAAATAAACACAACTGATGTTACCTTTTTTCATCGCTTTGTTCAGTAGAGGAAGCAGCCATCTACCTGCTGTATTGTCTTAAATTGCTTTTCTACACGTTCGGGTACTGCCAGGGACTACGGTAGTCGCGGCTGAGGAGTTTGCTGGCATCCGGGTCATTTAAAATAGTTTCTTTTTCACCATCCCATTGAATGCTCCGTCCGGTCTTCAGGCTAATCATGCCTAGTAAACTTAAATTGGTAGAACGGTGGCCAATCTCAATATCGCATACTGGTAACTTACCCGATTTAATGGATTGCAGGAAATTAGCCCATAACTCCGGAATATTTTGATCGTCGGGTTTATGCAGCTTAGGTTCTTCGTGAATAATTTCCTTCTTGCTATCAGCTGGGTAAAACGTCCATCCTTTTTGCCATCCCATATGGAAGGTGCCTTCTGTTCCATAAAAGTAGCACCCTACATTTTCTCCTTTTTCTGCGTTATTCCCAGCAAACTGCCGGTGTTCCCAAACAGCTGTAAAATCCTCAAAATCATAACTTACTACCTGATGATCCGGTGCATCCGTCTGGTCTTGCTTAATGGCGCGGCCACCGGTAGAATAGATCGTTTTTGGATATTTTTCTTCGGTCCACCACAAGATCTGATCCATCCAGTGAATTCCCCAATCGCCTAAGGTACCATTGGCATAATCCAGGTATTGCCGGAAACCTTTAGGATGCATGGTTTTATTATATTGACGCAGTGGAGCTGGGCCGCACCACATATCCCAGTCCAGGCCTTGAGGCGGTTCGGAATCCGGCGTTACCTGGCCGGCTCCGCCGCCATAATGCACAAAGGCCCGCACCATGCCTATTTTCCCGGCTTTGCCGGATTTTAAAAACTCCATACCAGATATATTATGTGGCGAAACCCGGCGATGTGTTCCTACTTGTACAATCCGGTTAGTAGCCCTGGCCGCATTTACCATGGCTCTCCCTTCTTTCACTGTATGCCCAATGGGTTTCTCTACATATACATGTGCCCCTTGCTGCACTGCCATAATGGTAATCAGCGGATGCCAGTGGTCTGGCGTGGCTACTATCACAATTTCAGGTTTTTCTTTGGCCAGTAGTTCGCGGTAGTCTTTGTAAAGTTTGGGTTTGTCGCTGCTTAGCTTCTGCACCTCTGCCACCGCTGGGGTCAGCTGGTTCTGGTCTACGTCGCACATAGCTACTAGTTTGGATTCGCCGGCGGCCATTGCACTGCGTAAAATGTTCATTCCCCACCACCCGGTACCTACCAGAGCGGTCCGGTATTTCTTGGTTTGATTAACATTGAGGGCCGAAGCGAGGGGCAATGCAGAGTAGGCCATACTAGCTGAAGCTGAAGTTTTTATAAAATCTCTACGGTTCATAGGTTCGTAAGCAAAGGAGTTTGGAAATTGAAAAATAAAAATTATTTGTATAAATTAACACTAAGCCATGCAATAAAAATAGAAATCCTTTATATTTAAAGCCAATAAAATACAATTTTTAAAAAAGATGAATAACTGAATCTTAGGCTTGTTTCGCTAATTTGCAGGTTTTTCATTTTCAATTTTTCTAAGTTTCAAATTTTCTAATTTCCTATTCCCTCATGTCCGATCATACAGACGAAAAACCTAAACACTTACGAAGTACCGAATGGTTTGGCAAAACCGACAAAATGGGATTCATCTACCGCAGCTGGATGAAAAACCAGGGTCACCCGATCCATATGTTCGATGGCCGGCCGGTTATCGGCATTTGCAATACCTGGTCTGAACTTACCCCCTGCAATGCGCATCTGCGCGATTTTGCAGAAGCCGTAAAAAGAGGCGTATATGAAGCTGGAGGTTTTCCGGTAGAGTTTCCGATAACTTCCTTGGGCGAAACCCTGATGAAACCGACCGCCATGCTTTTCCGCAACCTAGCCAGTATGGATGCCGAAGAATCTATCCGGGCTAACCCCATAGATGGGGTAGTGCTCCTGACGGGCTGCGATAAAACCACTCCGTCTACTGTAATGGGAGCTGCCAGTGTGGACCTGCCAACCATTGTCGTTCCAGGCGGGCCAATGCTTAATGGAAAATACCGCGGGCAGAATATCGGATCTGGCACACACGTATGGAAGTTCTCAGACGATGTACGCACCGGGCAGATGACGCCTAAAGATTATATTTTTGCCGAAAGCTGTATGTCCCGCAGCAATGGCCATTGTATGACCATGGGTACAGCCTCTACCATGGCTTGTATGGTGGAGTCTCTGGGATTAACATTACCAGGGGCAGCCGCCATTCCAGCCGTAGATGCCCGCAAAAAACTTCTGGCCCACATGTCAGGTATGCGGATTGTGGAGATGGTAAAAGAAGACCTAAAAATCTCTAAAATATTAACCCGCAAAGCTTTTGAAAATTCCATCCGGGTAAATGCTGCGGTGGGTGGCTCAACCAATTTTATTATTCACTTACTAGCCATTGCTGGACGTATGGGTGTAGAACTGGAACTGGATGATTTCGACAAACTGGGTAGCCGCATTCCGTTGCTAGTAAACCTGATGCCTTCCGGTAAATACCTGATGGAAGACTTTTTCTATGCTGGTGGCTTACCGGTGGTACTGAATGAGATGCAGGAGTATCTGCACAAAGATGTAATGACCGTAAATGGCAAAACCATGGGCGAAAATATTGCAGAAGCCGACTGTAACTGTTATAACCGGGATGTGATCTATCCCATTGATCAGCCTATTCTCAAAGAAGCTGGCATTGCAGTAATAAAAGGCAATCTTAGCGAAGATGGAGCGGTTATTAAACCTTCGGCTGCTACGCCTGCCTTAATGAAGCACCGCGGGAGAGCTGTCGTGTTTGAAACCATTGAAGATTACCATGCCAGGGTAGATGATCCGGACCTGGATATTGACGAAACGTGTGTAATGGTGTTGAAAAATGTAGGGCCGGTAGGCTACCCGGGCATGCCGGAAGTAGGCAACATGGGCTTGCCGAAAAAGATTTTAGCTAAAGGGGTTACAGATATGGTACGGATCTCGGATGGACGCATGAGCGGAACAGCCTATGGAACCGTTATTCTGCACGTATCCCCTGAATCGGCTATCGGTGGCACCCTGGCTTTTGTACAGAATGGCGATATGATTGAGCTGGACGTGGCTAACCGGAGCCTGCATCTGGATATACCGAAAGAAGAACTTGCCCACCGCCGACGCAACTGGGCGGCTCCGCAACCCCCGACCGACCGGGGGTATGTAAGGCTGTATGTAAACCATGTAATGCAAGCTTCTAAAGGAGCGGATCTGGACTTTTTAGTGGGTAAATCCGGATCGGAAGTAGCCAGAGATTCGCATTAATTTTTTGTTATTCATCAAGTTTAGCTGATACATCCCTGCTCTTACAAGTAAAAGAGCAGGGATGTATTTTAATTTTCGTCAGCAACAATTCCTTTAACCTAAGCAGTCTTATTATTCATAATGAAAAAGTTAGTTGATTATATATCGGAAGGCTTTGGATCAAAACTTATTGAAAGAGAAATACTCATAAAGGGAATTAGTTGCAATGTTTTAGAGGGAAATGGGCCTTTTAAAAATATCCATTCTTTTTCAACTCTTGGCGTATCTAGGTATCCTCTAAAAAATTTAAAAGGTCATGAACTACCCTTTGGAGTTGAAATTATTTCCGCTGTTCACCCAATTGAGCCGTCGGTTTTTGATTACCCAGGAATTCTAGCTGCTGTAGCTTTTCAATTTACCCAGAACTACGCGATGAGTATTGGCAATGTAGTAGTTGATGTGGTTAAAAATATGTACCCTGTCTTAAAAGATAAACCTCATTTGTATCTTACTTTTCCTCCTGGTCCAGGATATTGGAAACACGACTTTGATGATTTATTAATTGGAACAAAGAATATAAAATTTTTATGCGGTTTTCCTATATCAGTTCAAGAATATAGTTTATTAAAAGAGAAAGGGCGTGAATACTTTGAGGATTATCTTGATCAAAACGAAATTGATATTTTCAATAGTAAAAGACAATCTGAGCTTTTAAGTTAATTTTAATACTTATCCGAAAATTAACAACAAGAATCACCTATTTTCCTTTTACCTATGCGAATTACTTTTGAGGAAATGCAAGCCCAGCTGGTACGGGTACTGCGCAACTATTCCTTCTCGGAGCAAAAAGCCCAATTGTGCGCTAAACTTTTTGCAGAAAACAGCCTGGATGGCGTTCATTCGCATGGGCTGAACCGCTTTCCCACCTTCATCCAGTATATTCAAAAGGGCTATGTAAAGGTTGAGGCCGAAGCTACCTTGGAAGAGAGTTTTGGTGCCTGGGAACGCTGGAACGGCAACTTAGGGCCTGGCAACCTAAATGCCTATAGCAGTATGAACCGGGCTATTGAACTGGCAAAAACGCATGGCATGAGTTGTGTGGCGCTAAGTAATACCAACCACTGGATGCGGGGTGGTACGTATGGCTGGCAGGCAGCCGAAGCCAATTGTATCAGCATTAACTTTACCAACACCATCCCCAATATGCCGCCCTGGGGAGGCACCGATAACCGCATTGGTAATAATCCATTAGTAATAGCCGTGCCCAGGAAAGGAGGCCATCTGGTACTGGATACAGCTATGTCCTTATATTCATATGGCAAAATGGATGTCTACAAACGAAAAAATCAGCCATTGCCCTTTGAGGGAGGATTTGATTCAAACGGAAACCTTACCAAAGACGCAGGTGCTATCCTGGAGGCCAAACGTCCCATACCCATTGGCTACTGGAAAGGTTCCGGGCTTTCTATCATGCTGGATATGCTGGCAGCCCTGCTTTCTAAAGGAAATGCAGTGAAAAATATTGGAGATCTGGAAGCAGAATATGCTTCGTCACAAGTATTTATTTGCTTTGATGCCGAACGGGCCGATCTGCCTTTTATTGAGCAGGTAACCAACGAGCTGGTATCTTATATTAAAAGTTCTGCTCCTGTAGAACCGGATGAAGCCATATCTTACCCCGGGGAACGCACCTTGCTTACCCGGCAGGAAAACCGCAATAAGGGTATTCCGGTAGACGAAGAAATCTGGAATCAGGTACTTGCCTTGTGAAAGTAGACTTATAAAAAAAGAAGGGTGAAACTAAAATAAAGTTTCACCCTTCTTTGTATCAGATAGTTTTATCCTTACTGAACTTCTGGCAAACGTTTAATCTGCCCGTCGAACATATTGCTTCCGGCAGCTTTGCGTTCTAAGGAAGAACCGGCATAGGGCAGCGGAGCAGCTTCCAGATTTCTCAAACGGGCCGTTGGAGCACCGGTAATCTGCAACAATGTTCTGTTTAAAATAGCCTCTTTAGTATCTCCCAAAGGCAATAGCTCCAGAGGTTCCTCGGCTTGTAGGGTAGGTGGAAAACCTGCTGTATAATCTGACTGATCTTGTGCATTATACGATTTAAACACAATGGGTTGTAATCCCCATTTTTTCTTACCCGTATCGTCGGTAATTGTAATAGAACCGACGTTTTTACCAGTAGTTTGCGTACCAATGGTGATAACTTCCATATACGGCTTCAGTCCATTAATAATAAGTTCGCTGGCAGAGGCGGTACGGCGGGATGTGAGTACGTAAACACGGCTAAGCTGATTACCAATATTTTCAGATTTAGTTGTAAATTTTTTGACAAAGAACTCCTCACCAAACTCCTTTTCCAACTCAGGGGTTAACGTTTCATTCCACTCCTGGCGGTAAAATGTTTTTGTCGCATCTACATTTTTACCTATCAAACTAGCTAGGTTCACCGCAGAAGACACATAGCCCCCTGGGTTATAGCGCAAATCCAGAATCAGTTCATTAATTCCTTCTGCCTTAAATTGGGAGAAAATCTGGTCTAACTGCAAATCGTAGGTGTTGACATTGCTTCCATTCGGGCCTGGAATAAACTGGTTATATACCAGATACCCTATTTTTTTACCACTTACTGTGTAAACAGAATCCAATAGTACTGGATTTTCCTGGATCACTGTTTTGGTAATGCTGATAGTTTTATCTGATTTTACTAACTGGTTGTTCTGCCAGTTGGAATACCCTACAACCATCGTATTCTGGTCGAATAACAGACTAGAATAATTGCTTCTGGTAAGTGTCTGTCCATTTATTTGTTCGATAATATCTCCCCTTTTGAGGCCTGCTTTATCTGCCGGGGAGCCTGGCAATACATACAAGATCTGTGCAATTACTTCATCAGACCCTTGTCTGGCCAGATACAAATTAAACTCCGCTCCGGTAGAGGTACCTTCGCCACTTAATGAGGCTTGTAACTCCTCTGCATCGGCAGCGATAAACGAAAACCGGTCACCATCGGGACGGGCAGCCGCATCATAGCTGTACAATAAAGAATTAAAGAAATCTTCCGGGACCTGAGTCATATCTGGTTTGGCAGGCAATTGCTTGTTCCAGAAATAATAGGTCTGCATGTTTTCCAGAATCCACTCATTATCGGTCTGCTCCGTTTGTACATCCGGATCGGTAGTTGGGACCGGATCTTCTTCAAAATTTTTCTGGCAAGCGCCTAGCATTACTGAAAAAGCTAGCAAACTTGCCCCAATGGTATTCCTTCCAAAGTTACGTAGGTGCAGCTGGCGCACACGAACATTCAATTTTATCATAAAATGGTTAATAAAGATGATAAACCCGTTTACCCTATTCTCATCAGACTACGATCGCCGGGTACTGATTTTTTTATTTACTGTATGTGTATAACGGATAACTTAGCCTGTTTTATTTTGTTCGATTGAACAGATATATACTGGCTATTGTACAAACAGTAAACAAATAGTTGCAGGTTCCTTTTTTAACAGAAATACGCCTGTTTTTCAGGCGTATTTTATAGCTGGTTTTCTTTATTTTCAACCTTGAAGAACTGGTCTTTTTAAGAAACTTCTGCCTCTGCTGGCTGATATGTTTGTAGGGCAAAGGCTTCGGCCAGAAGTTCATAGGAACGTATACGGTCTGCAAAATCATGAGTAATCGTTACAGCTACAACTTCGTCTACGCCATACTGAGCGGCCAGTGTTTCTAGCTTATGCTTCACCTGCTCAGGGGTGCCGCTTACTACCCTGTGCCGGTTATATTCGATGCGGGCAAGCTGGGCAGGTGTATACTCAAAATTTTTAATCTCTTCATACGAGGGAAATCCATTAATGATCCCCTGTTCCATGCGTACCATCTGATAATCCATAATTGCCTGGAGTTGCGCTGCTTTTTCGGCTGTATCGGCACAGAGCACAAAAATAGCTACCGCCGCCTGGGGAGTTTGAAGGCGCACAGAAGGTTTGAACCGTTCACGGTAAGCAGCCACGGCTTGTGGACCTCCCATCGGGTTAATAAAATGAGCAAAGGCGAAAGCCATTCCAAAGTGACCGGCCACCGATGCACTCGATCCACTGGAGCTCAATATCCACAGATCTGGAATAGTTTGAGCCTGTGGAATAGCTTTAATTTTTTCGTGGATGGTGCCCTCTTCACTATCGTCTGATAAAAAGCCTTGCAGGTCAATTAGCTGCTGTACAAAATCCTGTTCGTTAAAGTTGTTAGAGGGATTTAGCAAATAGGCCGTCAATTTATCTCCTCCGGGAGCACGGCCTATGCCTAAGTCTATTCTTCCTGGAAAAAGGGCTTCGAGCATCCGGAAGTTTTCTGCTACTTTTAAAGCACTATGGTTAGGCAGCATAATACCTCCGGAACCAAGTCTGATGTGCTGAGTATGGTTGGCCAGGTGAGCAATCAGTACTTCTGGTGTGGAGCCAGCCAGACTAATAATATTATGATGTTCGGATACCCAGAAGCGGACATAGCCTAATTGTTCAGCTAGTTGGGCAAGCTGGGTGGTTTCCAGCAGGGCTTGCCGGGCGTTGCCGCCTTTGCGTACCGGGGACTGGTCTAGTATACTCAGTTTAAGTTTCGAGTCTGTATTCATCGTTTGGATGGTAAGTGTGTTGAATTTTCAACGTATATGTGTAGGAACATATAAAACCAAGTTTGAGTTTACTCCATTCCGGCAATTTATCTGGTCGAAGATGCGTATACAATTGCAGGGATAGCCTTAGATGGTTATCAGTTGATTTTATATTTGGATTTCCCCACTACATTGTCAACTTTGCATTATGGATTTCCCCACTACATCATAAAACTATAAACAAAAACAAGTTGGCTATTCCGATAGTTTTTTCTCTATTACATGCATATGGCTTTACAAACAGTAGTACTGGTTAGCAATATTACTAACTTAAGCGATGCCCGCTATTGTGCTGGCATGGGTGTAGAAATGCTTGGGTTTACTTTAGATCCGCAAGATAGTTCGTACATAGAACCTGGTTCGTTTAAAGCAATTACCGAATGGGTGGCCGGTATACATACGGTAGGTGTAGTGCCTCAAGCTGCTGACCAGGATGCAGAAACGTTGCTTCAGGCTTATCCGGTAGATTATATTATGACAGAAACATCCTCAGACTGGCAGAAATTACGGGCCATTGGCACTCCCCTGCTTTGCCAGGTTTGGGTAGATGGAGATTTTACAGCTCAGTGGTTTACCTATCATTACCAGGCTATACAACCCTATGTAGCGTATTTTGTACTCGTTTCTAAACAGGATGCTATTTCGGCAAAAGTTTTAGAACAGCTAACCATACTTTCTGCAGAATTTTCATTGATCCTGGGCTTTGGTATTTATGAACAAACGGTTCAGTCTTTATTAAAAAACACCTTCCTGAAAGGAATTGCCCTGAAAGGCAGCCATGAGATAAGACCTGGGTTTAAAGATTTTGATGACCTGGCCAATATCCTGGAATTGCTGGAGGTAGAGGAGTAACAGCGGTTACCATAAAACAAAGGGACAAGTTTTAAAACTTGTCCCTTTGTTTTATGGTAACCTATCTATTGGTTATACCTTAAAGCTATCTACCTGGCGGTAGGCTTCTATTAAAGCCAGTTCTCCTTCTTTTCCTGGTTTGAAGTTGCCATGTTCCATTCCCATTACGCCCTTGAAGCCTTTTTTATGAATAAATTCAAATACATTTTTGTAGTTAATCTCCCCAGTGGTCGGTTCTTTGCGTCCGGGCTCATCGCCAATCTGAATGTAGGCAATTTCGTCCCAGGTGTGGGTCATGTTGTAGATAAGGCGGCCTTCGTTTTTCTGCATGTGATAAATATCAAATAATATCTTGCAGGCAGGGCTATTTACCGCTTTACAGATCAGAAACGTTTGGTCGGAGTAGCGGAGGAACAGATTGGGTGTATCACTTAACGGTTCCAATACCATTGTCAAGCCATGCGGCTCCAGTATTTCAGCACCCCGCCGCAAGGCTTCTACCACATGGGCTGTCTGAATTCCAATGGGTAAATTCCGCTCATAATCACCTGGTACAACAGTCATCCATTTAGCATTTACCCGCTTAGCCGTTTCTACAGCCCGCTTGCAACCGTTGAGAAAAATATCAATATATTCCTGCTTGCCAGCCGCCAGAGAATTCTGAGAGTTGCCTCCTTTGTCTACCACAAATACGCCCATGGTCATGCCGAGTTTAGCCAGCGTCTCTCCGATTTTAGTCTGCATCTCCACCGGGCGGCCCATTAACCCATTGTCTTCCAGGGCCATAAATCCATTGTCAGCCATAAACTTCAGCTGGTCAATCAGGTCTTTTCCGGCACTGTTTTCAAACATGCCGAAATGCGGGGCATAATTTAGTTTAAATTTATTTTTTGGATCGGCCGCAGGTGCTTTCGTACCAGGCTTAGATTGTGCAAGCACAGTTGAGGAAGTACTTAATCCGGTAAGGGCAGCTGTACCGGCAGCTAAACTTGATTTTACAAAAAAATCTCTGCGTTTCATGAGAATAGAGTATAAGTTAGGGTTAAATAATGTCGTTGCAATAGTTGTGTAGCGCCTGCTGACTTCTCTGCTTAAAAAGTAATTAGCGGATAAAAGCTTAATTTTGCCTTGAATTTAGAAAAAATCTACTATTTATTTAAATTATACCTGGAGATTGTGGAAAGTTTAGAACCGGAAAGAAATAAAATTACACAGCAACAAATAGACAAAGCGATTCAATTTCTAAACTCAGGCAGGCTTTACCTGATTTGTCTATTATCTTTCATTTTTCTATCGGCTAAGGTCCCTGCATCTGCACAAGCTATTGACTCGCTTCACCGGTACCAGTTTCTGCACAAACAAATGGGCACGCTGTTCCGGATTGTGCTGCATGCACCTGACAGCACTCAGGCAAACCAGGCAGCCAGTAGTGCTTTTCAGCGGGTTGATCAGTTGAATGATATTCTAAGTGATTATAAGGCAGCTAGTGAATTGAACCAACTTTCTGCTACAGCCGGAACGGGGCAAAAAGTACAGGTAAGCCCAGACTTGTGGTATATTTTAACAAAATCGACTGAAGCATCTAAACTCAGTAACGGCGTTTTTGATATTACCGCAGGACCATACAGCAAACTTTGGCGGCGTTCCAGACGGCAAGGAGAACTACCCTCCCAGGAGGCGCTGGCAAAAGCAAAAAAATCAGTAGGGTATCAGCATATAAGGTTTTTTCCGCATGAGAAAGCCATCGAACTCACCATGCCAGGGATGCAACTGGATTTGGGTGCTATTGGCAAAGGGTATGCCGTTGACGAGGCCATGAAAGTACTCACACAGCACGGAATTTCTTCAGCTTTGGTAGATGGAGGCGGCAATATTGCCGTTCGTGCAGCTCCTCCCGGGCAACAAGGATGGCAGGTGGAAATAGGCTCTCTACCAGAAAACAAAGCTCCAGCATCAGCTATGCAGCAGGTAAGCTTAACGCATGCCGGAATGGCCTCTTCGGGTGATCTATATCAGTTCGTAGAAATAGCCGGTAAGCGGTATTCACATATTATTGATCCGCAAACCGGACTAGGCCTTACTCACCAGGTAATGGTTACCGTTATTGCTGCCGATGGCACCACAGCTGATTTGTTGTCGACTACCATAAGTATTGTAGGCCTGAAGAAAGGCAAGAAGCTGCTAAAAAAATATAAAGCCAAAGCCTGCTATGTCCAATACCCGGATGGAAATATGGAAAAGTGGGAAGCTAACTAGGTTGAACCATGGGTTGAGATTGAAGAATTTTCAAGCGTTGTTCCCAGGTAGTTTGTTTTCCGGTTTATCCTCTCTCCCCTATACAAGCGATCTGGTATTGATTTACATTGTTTAATCTGTGAATTCGTGGTCTGGCGCTTGCATTTTTTATAAAAGATGTGTTGCTTTAGCAGTATTTACATAAGACTATTTTTTTACCTAAACCCTGAATATATTTATGAAAACTCAATTTTTCGCCAGTGCGCTGCTACTTAGCTGTTTATTCACCAATGCCACTCTTCCGCCAACCTCTTATCAAGGCAAGGCTACGCTGACAAAAAAATGGGAAACGGAAGCTGTATTAAATGTGCCTGAATCTGTCTTGTATGACCAGAAACAAAATGTACTCTATGTCTCCAACATTGTGGGCAAACCCGGAGACAAAGACGGTAATGGGTTTATTTCCAAAGTATCCCTGAACGGCAAAGTAGAAAACCTGGAGTGGGTAAAAGGCCTGGATGCTCCCAAAGGGATGGGTGTATACAACAACAAATTATACATTGCAGACCTTACGAAAGTACTTGTTGTTAACACGGCCAACGGAGCAGTACTAAAAACCATTGATGTACCCGGAGCTTCTTTCCTTAATGATGTTACCGTAGATAGCAAAGGGGTGGTGTACGTTTCCGACTCCGATACCAAGAAAATATTCCGGGTTCAAAACGACAAAGTTGAACTTTGGATGGAAAACAAAGATTTAAAAAAACCAAATGGCCTGCTGGCTATGGGCAACGATTTGGCTATGCTGGACATGGATGCGGATGGTGCATTTTATAAAATCAGTACTAAGGACAAAAAAATGACAAAGTTCGCCGAAGGCGTCAGCAGTGGCGATGGTGTGGTAATGGTCGGAAAAGACGAATATCTGGTTTCTAACTGGAATGGCGAAGTATCGTACATCAACAGCAAAGGCGAAAAACAAGTGTTACTGGATACCAAAGAACAAAAAGTAAATGCCGCCGATATTGAATACATAGCCTCTCAGAATTTGCTGCTGGTGCCTACGTTTTTTGATAACAAAGTAATGGCCTACGAATTTAAAAAGTAGCCAGGGGCAATGAGTAAATTAAACCCATAAATCATGAAAAAACCTGTGTTATTGATCAGCCAACGTATTGCGAAAGTCAGCTTCAGGTATTTGCCTGGTATTGCCTTTGCCGTATGTAGTTTATTAAGCAGTTGTGATAGCTCCTCCACCCAGCAAAAAGATCAATCATCCGAAAAAACCACAGCCGGGCTACAAGCAGACCCAGGCAATGGGGATATTCAACTGCCCACTGATTTTGGTGCTATTGTCGTAGCCGATACTCTGGGACGTGCACGCCATATGGTTGTGCGGGATAATGGCGATATCTATGTATCTCTCCGGGAACCCAAAGGAGGCGGCTCTATTGTGGCTCTTCGCGATACCGATAATGATGGGAAAGCCAATCAGATAGAACGGTTCGGGCAATATCCTGGTACTGGTATAGACATCCGGAACGGGTATTTATATTTCGCCCCAGACTCTGCCGTGTTCCGCTATAAATTAAATGGCAATGACTTGAAGCCTTCCGAGACGTTTGAAACCATTGTTTCAGGGCTTACTTCTGAACGGCAACACGCTGCCAAATCCATTGCCTTTGATGGGCAAGGAAATCTGTATGTGAATATTGGGGCTCCTTCCAATGCCTGTCAGGAGCCAGACCGCCAGCCCGGTGTGAAGGGTCAAGACCCCTGCCCTATTCTGGAGTATGCTGGTGGTATCTGGCGTTTTAAAGTCGACCAGCCAAACCAGACACAGAAAGATGGCCAGCGGTATGCTACTGGTATCCGCAATGCCGTAGCTATTGACTGGAACAAGAATGGGAATAATTTGTATGCCCTGCAACATGGCCGCGATATGCTGAACCCCTTCTGGCCTACCTTGTATACGGAGGAACAAAGCGTAGAGCTTCCTTCTGAAGAATTTATGCTGGTAAAAGAAGGTTCTAATTTCGGATGGCCTTATTGCTATAATGATCATCAGCAGAACAAAAAAGTGCTGAATCCTGAATATGGCGGCGACGGCAAGAAAATAGACCGTTGCGAAGGCATGGATAAACCTATTATGGCCTTTCCAGGGCACTGGGCACCTAACGATGTATTGTTTTATACTGGTGATATGTTTCCTGACAAATATAAAAACGGGGCTTTCATTGCTTTCCATGGTTCCTGGAACCGGGCTCCGCGGCCACAGGCAGGCTATCTGGTGGCTTTCGTGCCCTTCAATGGCGACAAACCTTCCGGCGATTACGAAATTTTTGCCCAGGGTTTTACAGGCACTGATACGTTAAGAAGCCCTGATAACGCTAAATACAGGCCCATGGGCTTGGCACAAGGTCCGGATGGCTCGCTCTATATTGCCGACTCCCAGAAAGGACGTATCTGGCGGGTAATTTATAATGGAAGCGGAAACAATACAGCTATGTATACTAAGCAAACAAGTGAGAAAATAGCTGTAGCTAGTAAGTAACCATTTATTTAAGCAAAACACCTCCTAGAGTTTCAAACTCTAGGAGGTGTTTTGTTATTACCGCAGTAAACCTATGTTTCCTACCCTACAAACACCCCGATTTGCCCTCCGGCAAATTGTGGACACGGATAAAGAAAAAGTATTTGAGGGCTTATCTGACCCACAGGTTATTCAATATTATGGTGTTTCCTATCAATCGTTGCAAGAAGTTCAACGGCAGCTGGATTGGTATGATAGTTTGTTAATGAAACAAACCGGAATATGGTGGGGTATTTGTTCTCTAACTAATCAGCAAACTCTTATTGGAGCCTGTGGATTTAATGATTGGAAGAAAGAACACAAACGCACCGAAATGGGCTATTGGCTTTTACCCCACTACTGGCACTCTGGTGTTATGTCTGAATGTATTCCAGTTATTATTGATTATGCGTTCACCCAATTACAGATACACCGGATTGAGGCAATTGTTGAGACAGAGAACCATCGCAGCTGCCGTCTTCTAGAGAAGTTGCATTTCAATTTTGAAGGAACACACAAAGAATGTGAGATCAAAAACGGCCAGTATATTGATTTACGCTATTATGCTTTACTGAATCCTAGGAATTGACTGCATCAACTAATATTAAGGTAGAATATTCAAATCCGTTAACACCTTCTTCGTAATTTCCTTTCGGCAATCCATAAAGTTTTCGTTTGTGATCTCTATTGGCT
Source organism: Rhodocytophaga aerolata (assembly GCF_030503435.1). Classification (GTDB taxonomy): domain Bacteria; phylum Bacteroidota; class Bacteroidia; order Cytophagales; family 172606-1; genus Rhodocytophaga; species Rhodocytophaga aerolata. The sequence goes on along the minus strand of NZ_JAUKPO010000016.1, from coordinate 82,642 downwards.
TTTGCACCCTGGTAGCGAAAAAATATACATTGTCTTTTTTTTCTACGTAACCTACCCACCAGCCAATATCCTGTGCTTCTACTTTCCCCCATCCGGTTTTTGCCCGCAATTCATAGGTAGCATTCTCGGGCACCTCTTGCAGCATGATGCGCTTCACTATCTCATACGACCGCTTGGAGAAAGGTAATTTTTCCTCATAGAAACTCTTTAAAAACTCTACCTGGTTTTTTGGTGAAATAGCCAGGCTGCCATCCAGCCAGAAGCGGTCAATAGCTGAAGTGAGTTTCTGGTTGCCGTAGGTACATTTTTTCAGGTAAGCCGCATATTTATCTTTGCCAATCTGCCGGGCTAATTCCTGATAAAACCAAACTGTGGAGTTTTTGTAGGCATTTTTCATATCCGTGTCTGCATTCCAGGGGCTTATGTCCCGCTGTACTCCGTCCCATTTCATCACTTCATTTTCATCTTTAATTACGCCTTCTTCCAGGGCAATTAAGGAATTTATTATTTTAAAGGTAGAGGCTGGCACTGTAGCCCTGCTTGCATCTTTTTCATCACTGTAGGTCCACTTATTATTTTTTAAATCGTAGATCGTGATACTGCCTGGCAGGTTACAATTTTTGAAGTGCTTTTGCAGGTCTGTTTGGGCATGAGCCTGCATGAAGTAACATAAGGCAACAGGTAAAAGTATCTTTCTTAGGTTCACAGGAATAAGGAAAAATGTTAATTTTTTAAACAGAAAAGCTAATAAATCAGCCGGGAGGGTTCATAGGCTCTCCAGCATAATTTATTAGCTTCCAAAATAGGGAATTAACTGATTTGTTTTAATAGGTAATTAAAAGTTTGAAAAAAGATTTTAGTCTAGCGTAGTCCTGTTACGTTACACGGCAAACTGTTCGTTGATATTTTCCATCACTACCTGTCCGTCCAGTAAGCGGATAATGCGGTGGGCGTAGGCCGCATCGTGGTTGGAGTGGGTAACAATTATCACTGTAGCTCCGGCATCGTTCAGTTCAGTCAGCAACTGCATTACTTCGTTTCCATTGCTGGAGTCCAGGTTACCGGTCGGCTCATCCGCCAATATCAATTTCGGATTGTTAATAACGGCTCTGGCTACCGCTACCCGTTGCTGCTGACCACCGGAGAGTTGCTGTGGAAAGTGGTTCCGGCGGTGCATCATTTGCATTTTCTCCAGCACCGTTTCAACTTTTTTCTTGCGTTCAGAAGCAGGCACTTTCAGATATAACAAGGGAAGTTCCACGTTTTCATACACTGTTAACTCATCTATCAGGTTGAAACTCTGGAATACGAAACCTATATTTTGTTTGCGCAAATTGGCCCGTTTCCTTTCATTAAAGCCGGCTATTTCCTGTCCCAGAAACTTGTAACTACCTGAATCGGGGTTATCCAGTAGCCCAAGTATATTCAATAAAGTAGATTTTCCGCAGCCGGAGGGTCCCATAATGGCTACGAATTCTCCATCTTTAATTTCTATGGATACTTTGTTTAACGCTACTGTTTCTACCTCTTCGGTCCGGTAGGTTTTTTCTAAATTTTCAATTTGTATCATGGCAGGAAAAGTTAATGATTATGGACGAATGACTGTATTTAATTTGAGAATATGATAATTAGGAAATATAAAAATGATCTGTTTAGGTTGTTGATTTGATTTTTAATCAGTTACTTTTAAATTGCGTAAAGCGTATTATGGTTAAATTAGAAGGTCAGGCTGTTAAAATGTAAATTTTCAAATCTTCACATTTACAAATTTACATTACTCACTATTCTTTATCCGCAACTCATCTTTATCTCCATAGTTTTCATAGCTCGAAGTAACTACTTTATCACCGGGTTGCAGGCCTTCCATTACCTCATAATATTCCGGGTTCTGGCGGCCTAGGCGAATATCTACTTTGGTAGCACTTTCACCTGCTTCATTCAGTTTGTATATCCAGTTACCACCGGTTTGTTGGTAGAAACCACCTCTAGGTAATAATACAGCCTGTGTCTGGTCGCTTAAAGCAAGGCGGATTTGCAGTGTTTGTCCGCGGCGGATGCCATTGGGAACTTCTCCGGTAAATTCCATATCTACCTGGAAACGTCCATCCGTTACTTGTGTATAGATTTTTTTGATGCTCAGTTCATAGTCTTTTCCAGCAAAGGTGAACATTCCTTTCAGGCCGGCAAATATTCTGGAAATGTAGTGTTCATCAATATCAGCCCGTACTTTAAAGCCACTCAGTACGTCCAGTTGGCCCAGGCGCTGCCCACGGGTTTTAGATTCTCCAATTTCTGCATTCAAAGAAGTTAATTGGCCGGCTACTGGTGCTTTTACGGTCAGGTCATCGGCTTTTTTGCGCATCAGATTCAGGGCAACCTGGGTACGGTCAACGGATTCCTGCATTTGTCTGAGCCGCTGTTTGGTGGAAACTGAATCGTTTCGCAGGGTTTGTTCGGTAAGTTTCTTGCGGCGAACCTGAAAGTCATACATATTTTTACTGGACTTGTATTCCTGCTCGGCAATTACTTTTTCATCAAACAACTTTTTATTCATCGTATACAGTCTTTCTGCTTCGGCCAGGGCATTGTCTACTTCAGCCAGCTGGTTTAGTTGCCGGATACTGTTCTGCTCGGCTTCGCTGCGTAAACGTTGCATGTTGGTAATAAGATCAAATACGGCAGTTTCGCGATTGGCCAGGTCCAGTTCCAGATCGGTATTTGCTAGTTTCATAATAGGCTGATCTTTCTCTAGCATGGCTCCGTCTTCTACAAACAAGTCTTCTACTCTTCCTCCTTCAATGGCATCCAGGTAAATGGTTTTAATGGGCATTACTACTCCGTTAATCGGAATAAACTCCTGAAAGCTTCCTTTCCTGATCTCACTGATAGTTATTTTCTGCTCATCTACATTTAGCTTGGAATTTCCGTTGGTGGAGAAGTAACTTGCCAGAATTAAGGTAACTAATAACGCCACACCCACATACGTCATGATCTTTTTTGGCGGCCACTTCTTTTTTTCAATTACTCTGTCCATGTTTTTAAGATAAATTTTTTATATATTATAAGCAACGGTTTGTTATTTTTTGCATCTAAGTAGCAATCGGTATTGCTTGTATTCACTCAATCAGCTGATAACCCTATACCAAAAAAATATGCCTAATTATAAGATGCTGATTATCAGTACAAAAAATCTTAATTACATATAGTAGTGTACGGTTATGATACAATATCTGTTCGGTTTCGGACAATTTTCGATTGACGGCAGATTTTGTATATTTGTTAGAATACAGAAAATTATAAACTTGTATAATCTTCTAACTTAAGGAATCTCTCCTGTATGATATCCAAAAACGCCAAAGTATTAGTTGTTGATGATGATAATGATGTGCTGGTAGCCGTAAAAATGCTGCTAAAGCCCGAAGTAAAAGAAGTAGTTACTGAAAAAAATCCGGAAAGAATCTTAAGCATTTTGTCAAAAGATAAGTTTGATGTGATTCTGCTGGATATGAACTACAAAAGTGCCTTAAACACCGGTAATGAGGGATTTTTCTGGTTGAAAAAGATACTGGAAAAAGACAAAGAGGCTGTAGTAATTATGATCACCGCCTATGGCGATGTGGAGCTGGCCGTCCGTTCATTGAAAGAGGGAGCTACGGACTTTATTCTGAAGCCCTGGCGCAACGATAAAATGCTGGCCACCATTGCTGACGCTTACCAGAAAAGCCAGAATAAATCCAAAAAACAAGTTTCTGTAGAGGTAAAAGAAAATCATGCGCCTGCTCCCAAAGAAGGGTTCTCTTTCTCTGAACTGATCGGCAATTCGGAAGTGATGATGGACGTACGCAAAAAGATTGAGAAAGTAGCCCCGACAGATGCCAATGTACTTATTTTAGGAGAAAACGGAACCGGCAAAGAACTCATTGCCAGAGCTTTGCACAAGTTTTCTTTACGGGCCGATAAACCATTTGTCAGCGTAGATCTGGGTTCGTTAACCGATACCTTGTTTGAAAGCGAATTATTCGGACATAAAAAAGGAGCCTATACCGATGCCAAGGAAGACCGCGTTGGCCGCATTGAAACTGCCTCGGGGGGTACTTTGTTCCTGGATGAAATCGGGAATATTGCCATGCCGCATCAGGCAAAATTATTAACTGTACTTCAAAACCGGCAGGTTACCCGGCTGGGTACCAACAAACCCGTAGATATAGACATCCGCCTGATTTGCGCTACCAATATGCCTATTTATGAAATGGCTACGCAAAATAAGTTCAGGAAAGACTTAATTTACCGGGTAAATACCGTAGAAATAACCCTGCCACCACTGCGCCAGCGGGGCGATGATATTATTGTATTGGCCGAACACTTTGCCGGAATTTATGCCAAAAAGTATAATAAACCGGTTCCGCAGTTTGAAGAAGCAACTATAAAAAAATTAAAGCAATATTCCTGGCACGGAAATGTAAGGGAATTACAACATGCGGTGGAACGTGCCGTAATTATGGCTGAGCGGAGTGTATTGCGCCCCGATGATTTTGTGTTTACCCATTTTGAAGCTACCCCGGAAGTGGTATCTGCCGGGGATGCTTTACGCCTGGATGAAATGGAAAAAAACACCATTCTCCGGGTGATCGAAAAACACCAGGGCAATATTACCAAAGCAGCCAGAGAATTAGGCATTACCCGTACCGCCTTGTACAGACGTTTGGAAAAACATGACATTTAACAGATTTAACGCAGGCGTAATTATTCGTGTACTGCTGCTTTTTGGCACGTTGCTGCTGCTGGTGTACTGCATTTTTGAGCTAAAAAATAATTACATTATTGGCTCCCTGGGCGTTTTTACAGCCCTGCTGCTGGTAGAGCTAGTAAATTTTGTAAGCAAAACCAATAATGAACTGGCCAAATTTATCATGGCCGTAAAATACACCGACTTTTCCTATCACTTTAACGAACGGGAAGCTCCTCAATCTTTCAAGGAACTCCGCCATGCCTTTAATGAAGTGCATGATACGTTCCGGCAACTGCGGTTTGAGAAGGAAACCCATCATCAGTATTTGCAAACCATTATAGAGTTTATAGATACCGGAATTCTTTCTTTTGATACGACCGGTGAAGTAGAGATGATGAACCAGTCGTTTAAGAAGATGCTGAATGTGCCGTATTTGAAGAACATAAAAACCCTCCAGAAGAAAAATGAAACCTTATATCAGGCCATTACCACCCTCAAAGTAGGCGAACAGAAACTACTCCGGCTGGATATAAATCAGAATACGTTAAAGTTAATGCTCTCTGCCACTACCTTTAAGGCTCATGGCAAAAAGTTTATGTTAATTGCTTTCCAGAACGTAAGCTCTGCCTTGGAAGAAAATGAAACAGCCACCTGGCAAAAACTGCTCCGCGTAATGACCCATGAGATCATGAATTCGGTGGCTCCTATTGCTTCGCTGTCCGATACCCTGGTGAAGCGGCTTCATCAGTCAGAAGACCTGATTATGGTAGATACGGCCGGTGATATGGTAGATGGCGATGCTGTACGGGATGTATTTGAAGATGTAGCTTTAGGCGTAGAAGTAATTCACAAGCGTAGCGAAGGCCTGCTGAAATTTGCTGAAACGTACCGCAACATGAGTAAAATCTCCGACCCGGTACTAAGTGATGTTACGGCGAAGGAATTGTTTGAAACCATTCAGAAATTGATGCAGACGGATCTGGAGAAGAAAAATATAGAATTGAAAATATCGGTTGTTCCTCCGCACCTGCTATTACAGGTAGATGCCCGCCTGATAGAGCAAGTATTAATTAACCTGGTATTAAATGCTGCTGAAGCTGTAAAAAACCGCGAAAAACCTGTTGTTAAGTTAGTAGGGAAACTAGGTGAAAATGGCCGCCCGATTCTGGAAGTAATAGATAATGGGATTGGTATTCCTCCTTCGCTGGCAGAAAATATTTTTATTCCCTTCTTTACTACCAACAAAAATGGCTCTGGTATTGGGCTGAGTTTGTCTAAACAGATCATGCAATTGCACAAAGGCAGTATTCAAATGCAATCGGTAGAAAATGAGGGCACGGTTTTCAGCCTGCGGTTTTAGAGAAGATTTATAAATATATGTATCATTTTTGGGTAAAATATTATTAAGCTGTATAAGTGAGAATTAAAAATGAAAGGATAAAGCCCCTTACTCAAACAGATATTGAAGAATTGAAATTCTGTCTTGCTACAGATCTAAGTAGTTTAGAAGCAGCCAGGCGAATTCTTTTCTTAACTTTATTTTTTGCTCTTCTTCTAACAGGCTTCCCTATAAAAGGATGGGCAACTATGAGTTGGGATGATTATGTAATCAAATTTTTTATTTTATCAATACCTCCTACTCTGTACTGTTGTGGATAAATAGACCTATTTACCAGATAATGGTCCAAACTAAATCAGATTTGGCATTTATGCATAAGTGGACTTTCATTACCACTATTGAGCAGAAAAATATAGATAAAAAAAACAATTGGTTAAACTGATCACTTCTAATCAGGAAGAGTTTACTATTGCGATAGCTGATCATGAAAAATATGTAGTTGGAGATCAAGTATATGTGGAACTAGCACCTTCATCTAAACTTCCTCTTAAAATAGAAAGTTTGAAAAACCAGCAGCTAACCACATACATTATGTAGTAGAATTAAGTAAGTCCCCTATTACACATCAGCTGTTAAAATTTCCTGGCTGGCATAAAAATGCAGGCTATTTTCCGGACCTTCTTTCAGAAACTTTATTACCCGGCTAATTGGCAGAATAAATGTATTATCTGCTGTCACCAACACGGCTGAAGTTCCCATGGTCTGAAAGTAGTTATCCTGTATATCAGCTTTCTGGTACGGAAAAAACTCTTCCCAATTCTTCCATTGATAGGCTTTCTCAGAATGCCTGCGGATTACTTCCCCCACATAAAATCCAATGGCCCAGATGGTATTTTCAATCTGTTTTTCTTCCAGTTCGTCGTAGAAGGCAAACACCGATAACAAATAACTATCTATATAATAAAGGCTGTCCTGACTGAAATCAAACCACTCCGGGTGCAATTTATGTTCAAATGCCAGACCGCCAGTTACACGTCTTTTACCTAACAGTGCATCTATAAATAGTGGTTTGTAAGTTAATACATGTTGACTCATAGTTACATAGGATTATGTTCAATACTACTTTCTGCCTGTCTTGATTTGCCTTTCAAAGAGCATGCATATGGAAATAAATGTATATACGTATATGTTGATTTTTCAGCCAACTTGCTTAGGTAAGTCCTGTTATCCGGTATGCCTGCAGCACAACAGAGCACAAGATCATCTGAAAATAACAGAATAATGACAAACAATTAACATACCCATTGTCTTACATTTATCTGTTCGGATTACCTTTACAACTCATCAACCTAAACCATACCTATGAATCAACATTTACGCAAAGTTACTCTTCTGGCCGTGATGAGTTTCTTTCTGCTGGCAGCCAGTGCCGGAAATCTCTGGAGCCAGTCTTCTGGTTTGTTCTTCTCCGAATACATAGAAGGCAGTAGTAACAATAAAGCCCTGGAAATTTATAACGGCACAGGCGAAGCAGTAAACCTGTCAACGGATGGATATGTAGTTCAAATGTACTTTAATGGCAGTGCAACACCCGGATTAAGTATTGCTTTGTCTGGAACAGTAGTAGCTAAGGATGTATTTGTACTTGCACAGGCTACTGCCAATTCAACGATTCTAGCCCAGGCAGACCAAACCAATGGAGCCGGATGGTTTAATGGAGACGACGCCATTGTGCTTCGCAAAGGTGGCCCTACAGGAACAATTATAGATGTAATTGGTCAGGTTGGGACGGACCCTGGCACTGAATGGGGCAGCGGCCTTACATCCACAGCTGATAACACCCTTCGCCGGAAATCTTTTGTATTAACTGGAGAAAATAACCCTGCCGATGCGTTTGATCCTTCAGTTGAATGGGATGGATTAGCTACCGATACTTTTGATGGATTGGGTACACATACTGTCGACTGTTTTACCAATGAACTCTTTTTTTCTGAATACATAGAAGGTAGCAGCAACAACAAAGCTTTAGAAATTTATAATGGCACGAGCAATACTATTGATTTAGCCGCATCCGGGTATAATGTGCAGATGTATTTTAACGGAGCTACCTCTGCCGGACTAACTATTAACTTAACCGGTAGTGTAGCCAAAGGAGACGTATTTATACTTGCGCAAGCCGGAGCCAATGCGGCTATTTTAGCCCAGGCAGATCAAACCAATGGGGCCGGATGGTTCAACGGAGATGATGTGGTAGTTTTGCGAAAAGGTACTACAATTATTGATAGAATAGGTCAGATAGGCTTTGACCCTGGCACTGAATGGGGTAGCGGCCTTACTTCTACAGCTGATAATACCCTTCGCCGGAAAAAAACCGTAGTTTCCGGAGATGCAGATGGCAGCAATGTCTTTGATCCTACTGTAGAATGGGAAGGCTTAGCTATTGATATAGTTGATGGCTTAGGAACGCATGAAGCAGATTGCCAGAATAGTGGCATACGGTTGCCAGTACTTTCGATAAGTGATGTAACCAAACAAGAAGGCAACAGTGGCAGTACTGATTTCACTTTTACTATATCTTTATCGCCGGCTGCTACTTCGCCTGTCAGCTTTAGCATAGCTACTGCTGATGGTACCGCACTAGCCAACAGTGATTACCAAGCTCAGTCCTTAACAGGTGTATCTATAGCTGCTGGCGCTACAACGTACTCATTCACGGTAGAAGTAAACGGAGATACAGAAGCCGAGCAGGATGAAACGTTTGCTGTGGCTATTACAGATGTTCAGGGAGCCACCCCTGGTAACCTTTCGGGCACAGCCACCCTTTTGAATGATGATGCCACACCCATTACCCCAATCTATACCATTCAGGGAAGCGGACTAGCAAGCCCATTAGTTGGGCAAACGGTAACAACTACTGGTATAGTAACCGGAGATTACCAAGGAAGTACCGGCCTGAATGGATTTTATATTCAGGATATTTCCGGGGATGGTGACTTAGCTACGTCTGATGGTATTTTTGTCTTCAGCAATACAACCGCAACTGAAGGTCAGGTAGTACAAGTAACCGGACCAGTACGGGAAGTGTTTAACCAGACGCAGATCGGTAACACCGGGGATAATGTAAGTATTGCTATTCAAGATGGAACGGCCAGCATCACCCCTGTAACAATTGCTTTACCAGTATTTGCTACTACTGATCTGGAACGATATGAGGGAATGCTGGTGCAATTCCAGCAGACACTGACCGTTACAGAAAACTTTAATCTGGCCCGTTTTGGTGAAGTGCTTTTGTCTGCCAAGCCAGAATATCCCTTTGAAACCGATGGACGTTTGTTCAACCCAACTAACTTTATTGACCCCACCGACATCCCTGCAGCCGGCACAGAAAATGATCAGGACAACAAAGCGGCTATTGTTAGTCAGCAAACCGCTAATGCTTTGCATACTATTCTACTTGACGATGGCAGCAACACGCAGAATCCCACCACAGTACCTTATTTATCAGATGAAAACACCTTACGTGTTGGCAGTCAGGTAAGTGAATTGACTGGTATTTTAGGTTTTGGGTTTAATGTGTACCGTATTCAGCCAACGCAGGCACCTCAATTCAATTATGCTGCCCGCCCCATACAGGCTCCTTCAACCGGAAATGCCAACGTAACAGTAGCTAGTTTTAATGTGCTCAACTATTTTAATGGAGATGGGCAGGGAGGCGGATTCCCTACCTCCCGAGGCGCTACAACCCCTGAAGAATTTAACCGCCAGCGTGCTAAAATCATTGCTGCCCTGCAAGGACTCAATGCCGATATTGTGGGACTTATTGAATTGGAAAATGATGGAGATGGCCCTACCTCTGCCATTGCTGACCTGGTAAATGGCTTAAATGAACAACTGAGCGCAGGCACCTACGACTATATTCGTGATCCGGTAAATGGCGGCACAGGCACTGATCAGATTAAAGTTGCTTTCATCTACAAACCTGGCATTGTAACGCCACTCGGGGCAGCACTTGCAGACCCTACTCCAGTACACAACCGTCCACCTTTGGCTCAGACGTTTAAGCTGAACACCAATGGAGAGGTGCTAACGGCAATTATTAACCATTTTAAATCCAAAAGTGGCACCGGCACCGGACTTAATGCAGACCAGGGCGATGGACAAGGCAACTTTAATCAAGACCGGATTGAACAAGCGCAGGCGCTAGTAAATTTTATTAATACAACGGTAATTCCAACAGCAAAAGATCCGGATGTGTTACTAATGGGCGACCTGAATGCGTATTTTGAAGAAGATCCCATAGACGTTTTGCGGGCAGCTGGCTATCTTAGTTTGTTTGGCCCGGAAAGTTATTCCTACTTGTTCGACGGCCAGTCCGGTTCACTGGACCATGCCCTGGTTTCTCCAAGCCTGTATGAACAGTTTACTGGTGGTGGCAAATGGCACATCAATGCAGACGAGCCTCGGGCATTAGATTATAATACTGAGTTTAACCCAGATTATTTATACCAGCCGAACCCTTTCCGTTCTTCAGACCATGATCCGGTACTAACTGGATTTAGCTTACAGAATCCGGTGGTGGGTTTTACAGAGCCTGCTTCGGCCACTATTGACGAACGGGATGGAAAATACCCTATTACGCTTACGCTATCTAAACCTAAACTACAGGAGGAAACGATCACAGTTTCTATCTCTACCAAGGCCAGATACGGATTACATGGGAAAGGCGATTACATAATCAGTCCGGATGGATCTGCAGGAAAAATCACCCTGGTAGTTCCGGCAGGTGCAACCACTGTGTCATTTGAGGTAATTCCAGATAAGAACGCCGTTAAAAAGAAATCCCCGCAAACACTTACCTTCACTATTAGTGAAACCAGCAAGGGATTAGCTATCGATGCAAGCCATGCTACATTTGCGTTGACCATTACGGATAATTTATTGAGCGACTTGAAAGAAAAGTTGCTGTCTCTCTGGCCAAACCCTACCAATGGTTTAATACATATTGTAACTGAATTTCAACAGCAAACCATGGAGGCAACACTTCGCTCGCCGGAAGGTAACGTTATTTATAGTGGCCAGGGTAATGCACTGGAGCTAAGCCGGCAGATGAGCCAGGTCTTGCAAAGCCGCCGGGGTGGGCTCTACCATATTCAACTTATAGTAGAAGGGGAAGTATTTACCACACGGATACTCAAGTTCTAGAACTGATCTATTCTTCTCTTCGCAAAAGTCCCGGCACCCAAATCCGGGACTTTTGTTTAGCATCATTCACTAACATTTTAGCAAGAGTTTTAGTTAAAGTGTGTAAACCAGAAAACTATGGAAAACCCATCGGTTATCACCCAAAAAAAGCTGGATGCTGCCCATACTTACGCAGAATACCGTACCATGCTCGATGAACTCCTGGCACGTAACCAGACAACCGGACCCAAGCAAACACCCGAACTAGTGCAATACACTAAGTTAAACATACAACGCATGCACCGGTGGGATAAAACCGCTGTGCTGAACGAGCATCTGGTTGAAACACTCAAAGGGGTACAAGCTAAATGGATATGGCTGATTTTAACGGAAGGCTGGTGTGGCGATGCTGCCCAGACTATTCCGGTACTTGTTAAAATGGCTGCCGTAAATGACAACATTTCTGTAAAACTCCTGCTCCGCGATGAAAACCCAGAACTAATGAACCAGTATCTGACTAACGGGGCACGTTCTATCCCTAAACTTATTTGCCTGCAAGCTGGTAAGTTAACGGAAATAGGTACCTGGGGTCCACGCCCGGCCGTGTTACAAGCCATGGTGATGGAATACAAGAAAAACCCACAAATCCCCTATAGTCAGTTTACAGAAACGGTCCATGCCTGGTATGCCAAAGACAAAGCGCAGCAGCTACAACAGGAATTTGAAGCCTTGCTAGTAAAATGGTCACAAAAAATGTATGTTTAACGCATAGAAACAAACGGATAATCCACCTTTTTACGCATGGCAACATCTCAATCGTTGATACCTGATAGCAGGAAAGCACTTGTACTAGGAGCAACCGGGCTCATTGGCAGCCACCTGCTTGAGTTACTTTTGCAGGATAAGGTATATTCCACCGTGCGAATTTTCGTCAGGAAACCCATTCAACTGCAACATGCCAAGCTAGAGCAAATAACAGTAGATTATGACAAGTTGCAGCAACATATTAATGCTTTTAAGGTCGATGACATATTCTGCTGCCTGGGCACTACCATTAAAAAAGCCGGTTCGCAGGAAGCCTTTTATAAGGTAGATGCCACCTATCCCTATGAAGCCGCCAGGTTAGGCCGCCAGCAAGGGGCACAGCAATACCTGCTAGTAACTTCTATGGGTGCCAATAAAGATTCCAGCATTTTTTACAACCGGGTGAAGGGAGAAGTAGAAGACCTGATTACTGGCTTGCAATTCCCCTCGTTTCATATTTTTCATCCTTCGCTTTTATTAGGCGAACGCAATGAAAGCCGCACGGGAGAGGCTATTGCCCAAAAGGTGATGCCGGCGTTTAGTGCCTTAATGATAGGCGGCCTCAAAAAATACAAGCCCATTGAAGGCTATAAAGTTGCTAAAGCAATGTTAGTTATTGCCAAGCAAGCCCTGCCTGGCAAACATATTCATGCATCAGATACCTTACAGGAATTAGGCAAATAACTACGGCAGGTATGTGCATAGTCTTTTACTCTATACATTCTATGTCTGAAAGGCAGTTTTTAACAGATTCAACAACTTTTTTTATACCACTACTTTCAACTTTGTTTAAGATTCTCTGGCCAGAAATCCGTAGCAAGCCTACTACTTGATTACTGTTTTCTTCAGGCAAAAAGTTTACCTATACCTGATTCACCAAGTTTTTACTAATTCAGGCTTTATTGCTTGTTACATAAGCAGGCAGCAATGTATTAACCTGCATAATGCAATAGTTTAACAAAAAATTGAAAAAGGGCCTCTCATCTTGAGAGGCTTTTTTTATTGCACATTGGTATATTTTTGTAATTTCTCCTACTTTACAGGGAACGGGCTTCTGACCAACATGCATGTTAACTATTGAGAACTACACTAAACATTATAATGGCGTATTAGCCTTACAAATACCTCAACTGGCTTTGCCCAAAGGAATTTTCTGGATAAAAGGCCAGAATGGCTCAGGAAAAACCACCTTGTTTAAATCTATTGCAGGCTTGCTTCCCTACGAAGGCAGCATTCAACTGGAGCAAGGCTTTAGTGGAAAAACGCAGCCACAAGCCTACCGCATGTTAATTAATTTCGGGGAAGCCGAGCCAGTGTTTCCGGATTTTCTAACAGCCAAAGATCTGGTCAATTTTATAGCCATAACAAAAAAAGCCTCTCCAGCACAAAAAGAAAAGTTAATTAATACACTTGGCATAACGGATTTCTACCATAAACCCTGTGGCACTTATTCGTCAGGCATGCTCAAAAAACTTTCTCTGGCACTGGCTTTTTTAGGGAATCCCGCCCTCATCATCCTGGACGAACCCCTTATTACCCTTGACGATCAGACGGTACAAAAAGTATATACGCTTATAAATGAATACTATGCTTCCGGAGTAGGCTTTTTGCTTTCTTCCCATCAGAATTTTGGCTTTAGTTCCTTAGCTATTCAGGCCACCTATGTTGTATCGCAGCAAACCATCCATTTGCAGCATGAGCTATAGAAGTATTTACAAAGTGCTTATCCGGACGGTTTGCGTAGAGTACTACCGCCTGAATGCTGGCTTCTTTTTTGTCATCATTGCGTTTGCCTTCGGTTTGCTTCGTCCTATTGAGCACATTGCTATAGCTACCTACCTGGTTCATTCCCACTTTTTGATGGCACTTGTGTTTGGGTTATGGACTGTATATACACTTAAAACTATTCAATTCACCTTGCGGACATTCGCACAGGAAGAAAATCTGTTTCTGCATAATATTTACCTGTTACCAACAGCTGTAAAGTTTTCAGGAATGCTTTTGGTCCAATTCATTTTATATGAGCCTATTGTGCTCTATTCTGCTTTTATGGGATATTATGCCATACATTTCGGGCAATTAAGTTCTTTGCTACTACTGGGTATTTTCAATCTGGTAACAATTAGTGGCGCAGCTGCTTATTATGTATACCGGCTGCCATACATGACTGCTGAAAAAAAACAGAACCGGCTGAGCACTTATCTGGATCAACATTTTACCAAGCCCTATTTTACTTTTTTTCTCTATCAGGTACTTCAAAAGCAACGTTCGTTGTATTTCCTCACAAAGTTGTTCAGCTTGTTCTTACTTACCGGTACAGTAAAACTTTACACATATGAAAATTTTTCTCCAGTATTGTTGGCTCTGGGAGGATTAATGGCCTTCAGCACCAATGCTATCCTTTGCTTTCACTTTAACCGGTTTGAACAGCTGGATGTTTTAATTTTCAAAAATCTCCCTTTGTCTTTATACAAGCGTTTTTTCAATAATACAGTAACGTATTTGGGCTTACTTGTTCCAGAGATACTATTGCTGATGCGCCATCTCGCCGGAGATATAGACGTATGGCTGGGATTGCAACTGGTATTTTTCGGATTGAGTCTTCAACTGATCTTTCATGGCTATGTGTTGTTCCGCCAGTTAGATCTGGAGAAGTTCATCCGGCATGTGTTCTTTCTGGTTATTTTTTATTTTGTAAGTCTACTCTTCCGGATTCCTATCCTTTTATTATTTGCTGTAAATGGTGTAACAGCCTTTTTTATCTATCAGAAATATTTTTATCAGGCTGAGGTAATTATTTTAAAAGATAGTCCGGAAGAATAATTCAGACTGTTTATGGAATAGGCCCATTGTCGTGCATCATACAGTAAAACTAAATTTATTGTTATGAGAAAATGTTATTTACTTCTGGTATTGGCTTTTTTTTACCATACACTTCTGGCAGAAACACCCCGGAAAACGGTTAACACAAGCATTGATAAAGTAACGGTTTTTCTTACCGGTGCCCAGGTAACACGCACGGGAAACACGACGATTCAGCCTGGCACGACTACCCTGCTTTTCAGCAATATTGCCCCCAACATTCAAACGCAAAGCATACAAGTAAGCAGCGAAGGAAATTTTACCGTTCTTTCTGTTGTCTACCAGTTAAACTACTTGCAGCAACAAGAAAAGAATCAGGAAATTGATAGATTAAGTAAGATAAAAATCAGCCTGCAAGACCGCCTGGATGTAGAAAATAGCCTGCTAAACGTATATGCACAGGAAGAACAGGTATTACAAGCCAATAAAGCAATCGGAGGAGAGCAACAAGGAGTAAACATTAATGACTTAAAACAGGCGGCAGACTTTTACCGGACACGTCTGTCTGAAATAAAACTAAAACAGCTAGAAATCGGCAAAACCATCCGCAGCCTGACCGAACAAATGTCCATAACAGACAAACAACTCAATGCCTTACACGCCCAACCAGATCAGCCTACCGGCGAAATAGTGGTAACAGTATCCAGTAAAACAGTCGTTCAGGCAAAATTTGCGGTAAGCTATCTGGTAAACCAGGCTGGCTGGCACCCCACCTATGACATCCGGGTAAAAAACATCAGCAACCCGATTTCCCTGGTATATAAAGCTAATGTATTTCAGCAATCCGGCGAGGACTGGAACAATGTAAAACTCACCATTTCTACTGGCAATCCGCAGGAAGGAGGCACTAAACCAGTGCTTACCCCCTGGCAACTTAGTTTTTTCCATCCACATGCCACCACATATGCCACAATGGTTGCTCCGGCAATGGCCGGTGTAAATATCCGGCAAATCAGAGGACGTATTACGGCATCCGACGGAAATGGCTTGCCAGGGGTAAATATACAGATAAAAGGTTCAACCGTTGGCACGTCAACAGATGCCAATGGCAACTATATATTAACTATTCCAGCCAATTCTTCTACGGTAGTCTATTCTTTTATTGGCTATCATACCCTGGAATCGCCTATTCATTCACCGGTAATGAATTTCACCCTACAAGAAGACATAACGTCCTTAAATGAAGTGGTGATTACCGGCTATGGGGTTAGCAGAGGCCTTGCTGGGAAAATAGCTGGCGTTGTAACCAAGAAAAAGGACCAGGAAGAGGCAAGCATTCCGGTAAATGCCACTATGGTGCGTAACCAGACACAGGCAACCTTCAGCATCGACTATCCCTACACAATCCCGACGGATGGCAAACAGTATACGGTGGATATGAAAGAGTATAGTGTGCCTGCAGACTATGAATATTATTGCACACCGAAGTTAGACCCGGATGCTTTTCTGATGGCTAAAATCACCAATTGGGATGAATACAATCTGCTGGAAGGCGAAGCCAATCTGTTTTTTGAAGGCACCTTTCTGGGCAAATCCTTACTAGATGTACAAACCTTTACCGATACCTTACAGTTGTCTCTGGGGCGGGACAAAAACATTGTCGTTAGCAGAACGAAGCTCCCAAATTTTACAACCAAACAATTTATCGGAGCAAATAAGAAAGAAGCCAGAGCTTTTGAAATTAACATCCGTAATAAAAAAGCCCAACCCATTACCCTTATTGTTGAAGACCAATTCCCTGTTTCTACCAATAAAGACATTGAAGTTACCAGGCTGGAATCGTCCCAGGCCACGGTGGAAGAAGAAACCGGTAAACTAACTTGGCAGGTAAAAATAAATCCCGCCCAGCAAAAGAAACTGACCGTATCCTATGAGGTAAAATATCCGAAAAAAGAACGGGTACTCCTAGAATAACCTACCAATGCAGATAAATACAACGCTATTTTGCTGAAGATTATTCACAGCGATTATAATTAGCTAATATTGCACTAATTATAACCCAGCAGTGTTTCAAGCATACGAATAAAAATTAACGCAATGGCTGATTTGCAACAAAACAAAATAATCGAACAACAACTAGAAGAAACGTATAAACTAGCTCTGGACCATACCAAGGTTGCCCTGGATTATATGGCTCAGTATGGCATAAAGCCAGACGGTAAACTTAACTTGTTTCTTCCCCCAGATAGCAGGCAACAAGAAATTCACCGCCTACCCTATACGCATAAGGCGAAACAGGTAGTAGTGTACGAAACTGAAACAGGCGAATTTTCGGCCTTATGTCCTTTTTCAGGGTTGCCAGATTTTGGTGTACTCCGGATTGAGTATGTGCCTGGCTCCTGGATTGTAGAACTAAAAAGCTTAAAGTATTATATTCTCTCCTGGCGCAATGTGGGTATAGCCCAGGAAGATGTAACTGCCTACATTTATGAAGACCTGAAGAAATGGCTGGAAGACCCTGACCGGTTAGTGGTTTCTACAATCTATAATGTCCGCGGAGGCATTAATACTACTTGCAGCATCGATAGTCGTACACAAGGCTAACAACTTTTTTACTTCAATTTTATTGACAAGAGAAATTCTACTCTTTAACTGAAGTAGCTGTTGAAATTGGATTACAAAAAAAGAGGGTTGCGATAGCAGCCCTTTTTTTACCTTAAACCAATAATGAAAAGAATTTACTTACTCAAACCTATTTAAAAAGTACCAGGTCAGAAAACAGATTCTTATAAATGGCATTTTTTGCGGATGAACCACTAAAAAAGGCGGCTGAGTATTTTCTATCTTTTTGCCGGTTACATAAACTGAGTTACCTGTTTACCTAGTATGCTTCCTGATTTACCGCTGCTGCATGTATTTGCTTTTCTTTCATCTAGGCAGCTTATGAGAAATTACCCATCACAAGTCCGGAAGATCGCCTTTTCCGTAAGTATTATTGTATGAATAAGTCGCCAAAAGCAAATAAAATTAATTATTTTTGTAAGTAAGCCTATGGCATATTAACTCAGCACAACCTTGAAAGAAGATAGTAAATCTAGTAACGGATCAGGCAGTAGTGGAATGATTGGCAGTATCATCAGAAGAAACCCTCATCAAAAACCTGTGGAAGAAGAGGAAGAAAAGGAAATGTCGTTTATTGACCATCTGGAAGAACTCCGGTGGCATGTGGTCCGGTCGGTAGCAGCAATTTTTGTATTTGGCTTTATTGCCTTTACCAATAAGGAGTTATTTTTTGGCAAGATCATCTTAGGCCCTTCGAAGATAGACTTCTGGACATACCGCATGTTTTGTAAGCTGGGGCAGCTGATGGATTCGAATGCGCTTTGTATTGAGAAACTAAATTTTGTTATTCAAGCCAGGGAGATGACCGAGCAGTTTACCATGCACCTGGGTTCATCCATAGTAATTGGTCTGGTTCTGGCTTTTCCATATGCCTTCTGGGAAATGTGGCGGTTTATAAAACCAGGCTTACATCCTACCGAACGGCGCATGACTACAGGCGCTACCTTTTTTGTTAGTTTGTTGTTTTTGCTGGGGGTAATGTTTGGGTATTTCATTGCGGCTCCCCTTTCCATTAATTTTTTAGCCAATTACCAGATAGACGAATCCATTGTAAATGAATTCAACATCAGCTCTTATATTTCTACCCTGGTTACCCTGGTAATCGGTTGCGGGCTTATGTTTCAATTGCCAATGCTCGTATTTGTACTGGCGAAGATGGGCATTATCACCCCCACGCTTATGCGTCAGTACCGGAAACATTCCATTGTAGTTATCCTTATCGTTGCAGCCGTTATTACTCCTCCGGATGTTATCAGCCAGATTTTGATATCTATACCTTTATTCTTGTTGTATGAGATCAGTATTACCATCTGTGCAAGAGTGGTGCGGGCAAAACTCAAAGAGCTGAGTATGGAGGAAAACACCTAAAAAAGGCGGGCTATCGATAGCCCGCCTTTTTTATTTCAATTTACCTGTTGAATTAGAAAACCTCTTCCTCTTTTTCCTGCGATATGGCTTTAGGTCCGACCCTGTATAGCGGAATATCATCTATTACCATCGTATCAGATATGGTATCGTGCCAGCCACGGGGATCTTTAGATAAGTAGGAAAGAAAATCCAGGGGAATCAACCTAGCAAACGACCGCATGATAAGCTTAATTAACTTAGGTTGAGAACCATCCATTAACACTACTCTGGTATTGGTCACCATTTTTCCGAGGGTTTTTCCAAAATAGTGTTCAAATGTAATAAAGTACGTCAGATAGCCTATATAATAAATCAGGTAAATCATCATACCTGCCTCCTCGCCGATCATCTGAGAAGAATCATTGCCTGTAAGAAATGAAATAACGCCATACCCCAACACAATAATCATAACTAGGGCATAAAAGAAAAGACTAAAAAATATTCCATCCAGCAGGCTGTTAAAAAACCGTTTCCGGCGTCTGGTGGGACGTATAATGTCTTTTAGTAACTCCTGTTTGTTAAGTAAGCCATCTGTAGAAATCTGTTGCATAGTTGTTTGTTAATAATGGAAGTAATTTACCTGTACCTCCTTAATCTTTTTGATGTGCCTTCTGTAAATACTGGTAGGCTTCCAGGCCTTTTGGGGTAAAGTAAGGTATGATCAGACTGAAAGCAAGTTGCGTGTAATGAGCTAATTTTTCTTCGTCCGGTCCGTCAAATAAAATTTCTGCTTCCGATACCCAGAAATCGCCAATGATATAAAACTGATCTATAAAATTATCGTATTGCCCTTTTACCTTTTCAGACTCTATAAGCCCTTGCATAAGCAAGTATTGAATAATTAGCCGGAACTGATTTTTCCTTTGCTGATAAAGTACCTTAAAATGCTGCCCGATAGGCTCAATTTTGCGCATAATAGCCACCATATCCTGCAGAATAAATTTGTATTTATACTGAATCCGGAAAGTAGCAGCCGTTGCTTGCATTAACATCTCCAGGCTTGGAACACCAGATTGTATGGCAGCAATTTCCTGGTCCAGTTCAGCCACAAGGTTATGGTACAATTGCCCAATAATGTCTTCTTTTTTTGAGTAATGATAACACAAATTACCATGACTGATATTCATCTCTTTGGCTATATGTCTGGTAGTAACAGGATCGATACCTTGTTTATTAAATAATTGTAAGGCTGTATCTATTATCTTCTCTTTAGTAGTCATTCAGCAAAAATAAATTATTTAGAACATTTGTCCTAAATTTAAAAATTAGTACATTTGTCCTAAACAATAAACAAACTACTTATCTGTATCTGTAAGTAGATTTCCGGATTACAAAAATTCTAACTTGATGAAAACAATAGCTATTTTAGGTGGCGGTATAGGAGGTTTATGTACGGCCATTGCCCTGCAAAAAAAAGGATTTCAGGTTAACATCTACGAAAGTGCACCTGTACTAAAAGCATTGGGTGCAGGCTTAGGTCTGGCAGCCAATGCTGTAAAAGCACTAACCGATTTGGGTATGGGTGAAGAATTACTACAAGCTGGAGCAGTATTAACCAGCTTTGAAATTCTGGCAGAAAACGGCAAGTTAATTACCAAAACCAATAGCCTGGAAGTGAGCAAAAAATTCGGTACTGATAATGTTACCATACACCGGGCTGATTTACACCACCTTTTAGTGCAACAGTTGCAACCCCACACGCTTGTGTTAGGGAAAGCCTGTAAAGACTTTGAGCAATCATCTACAGGTGTCCGGATTTTTTTTAAAGATGGCAGTGAGGCAAAAGGAGATTATTTGATAGCTGCCGATGGCATACATTCCGTTGTAAGAAAAAAGCTGGTTCCGGGCAGTGTACCCAGGTATGCCGGATATACCTGCTGGAGGGCAGTAATAGAAGGCCAGCCAGAGGGTTTTCACAAGCAAAAAGCTACCGAAACATGGGGTAGCAAAGGCAGATTTGGCATTGTACCTTTGTCACAAAACCGTATTTACTGGTTTGCCTGTAAAAATGCTCCCTACCAGGATACGCATTATGCAAAATTCACCACAAAAGAGTTATCAGACAACTTTAAGGATTATCACCAGCCCATTCCCAACATTCTGGCGATGACCACCGATGAGCAGTTAATCTGGAATGATATTATAGATATAAAACCTATTAAACAATTTGCTTTTGGTAAAGTACTGCTCTGTGGCGATGCTGCCCATGCCACTACGCCAAATATGGGACAAGGCGCTTGCCAGGCCATTGAAGATGCCGTTATTTTAGCTAATTGTATGTCCGTATACGCCACGGATCTAGAAAAAGCATTTCAAGTATTTGAACAGAAGCGGATATCCCGTACCACCAGAATCGTTAATACTTCCTGGCAACTGGGAAAAGTGGCCCAGCTTGAAAATAAACTGTTACTCAGCCTGCGAAACACTTTGTTAAGACTTGTACCTGCCAGTGCGAACAACAAGCAATTGCAGTTTCTCTATGCTATAGATTTTGCCAATGTTTGACCGGACTCAACTCACAGTTTAGGGCTAGACTTGTAAGGAAAAGCAAAAATTATTCTATCAACAAATCTTCCAGGGCAGGCTTCAGTTCAGGAAACAGGAAGTGATATCCAGTAGCCTGTAACCGTTGACTGGAAACGTTGCTACCCCCTAATACAGCATTAGCCATTTCGCCCATACCCAGTTTTAAGGCAAAGCCAGGAACATTAGGCAAAAGCAAAGGTTTCTCCAGTACATCGGCTGTTTGCTTGGTGAGTTGTTCATTGGTAACTGGGTTTGGCGCTGTCAGGTTGTATATGCCTTCCATTGTATCGTCTGTCATCGCTTTCATAAAAGCACGGCAAACATCCTCGATGTGTACCCATGAAAAATATTGCTTGCCACTCCCTATGGCTGCGCCGGCCCCTACTTTTATCGTTTGAAGCAATTTCGCCAAGGCTCCACCCTGTGGGCTCAAAACAATCCCTATCCGGAAGCTAACCGTCCGGATACCTAACTGCCGGATCTGGCCTACAGAAAACTCCCATTGCTGACAAACATCCGCCAGAAAATCATCCCCAGCCGGAGAATCTTCTGTAATCAGAGCATTGCCGGTGTCATACCCATAATATCCGATAGCCGATGCAGCAATTACCGACTTTACCTGATGAGAACCTCGTTGTAATGTTTTATATAACAGATCAGCTGACTTAGTGCGGCTTTCCAGAATTTCCCGTTTGCGGCTACTGGTCCACCGTTTGTCGGCAACCCCGGCACCAGCCAGGTGAATAATATAGTCGGCTTTTTCTACAGCTCCATTTTCTATACTACCATTTTCAATGTCCCAGGCATACACATGTACACCATTTATGGGTTCTTTGCTGCGGCTCAGGTAAGAAACCTGGTAGCCTTCCTGCAACAAAAGTTGTGTTAACCGTTGACCCACCAGGCCGGTTCCTCCGGTAATTAATACGTTTTGGGACATAGTTGAATGATTATAGGCGTAAGACTATTGCTTATTAGCTAATATACTTTTAATGAAGCATAAATGTTTGAAATATCCGCTCACCTGTTCAATGGTTATGGTTTTTTGTAACACCCATCCATTTTTTCTTCTTACCTGTTTGCCTTAACTTCGGGCTTTTATTCAGATAGCCTCTTATGCAAGCAATAGAAGTACGTACGCCTGCCCATAAAAAAGAATTCTTACAACTGCCCGTACGATTGTACATAGATGATAAAAACTGGATACGCCCGCTGGATAGCGATATAGAAAATGTTTTTACTCCAGAAAAAAATAAATTTTTTACACATGGGGTATGTACCAGGTGGATTTTACAAGACTCACAAGGGCAAACGATTGGACGGGTAGCTGCTTTTATTGACCATAATACCGCTACCAAATTTGATCAGCCAACCGGGGGAATGGGTTTTTTCGAGTGTATTAATAGCCAGGAGGCGGCCTTTACCTTATTTGACATATGTAAACAGTGGCTACAAGCCAAAGGAATGGAAGCCATGGATGGTCCGGTAAACTTTGGAGACCGGAATCAGTGGTGGGGTTTATTGATAGAAGGGTTTACAGAACCCAATTATGGCATGTTTTATCATCACCGGTATTACCGGGCTTTATTTGAGGCGTATGGGTTCAAAGATTATTTTCAGCAATATACCTATCACCGAAAGGTAATGGAACCGCTTCATCCGATTGTGGTAAAAAAAGCAGAACGCATTTTCCAGAACCCGGAGTATTCTTTCCGGCATATTGAAAAAAGTAAACTGGAAAAATACGGGGAAGATTTACGCAGTATTTATAACAAAGCCTGGGCCCGCCACGAAGGCGTTCAAGAGATGACCTCTGATGGAGTAAAAGCCCTGATGAAACAATTTAAGCCTATTCTGGATGAAGACATTGTCTGGTTTGCTTATCATAAAGAACAGCCTATCGGCTTTTTTGTGATGTTACCGGAAATGAACCAGATATTTAAATATGTAAATGGCAAACTAAACGCAGTTGGCATTGTTAAACTCCTCTGGCACCAATACCGCCGGACGATTAAGAAAATGTTCGGATTAGTATTCGGCTTCATCCCAGAATACCAGGGCAAAGGACTGGAAAGTGCCATTGTGGTGGCAGCCGGCAAACATGTACAAGTCCCTGGGCAAATCTATGAAGACTTCGAAATGAACTGGATTGGAGATTTTAACCCAACCATGATGAAAATGGTAGAAATAATGGGAGGAAAAGTTTGTAAAACCCATGTTACTTACCGCAAGCTTTTCGATGATTCCAAACCATTCAAACGGGCTACGGTAATTTAATGCAATACCTAAGCTCATGTATATGTATCTGGTTTACTACCCAATATGGCTGTTTACAAACATACATCCGGTAAAATTTACTCTTTTCATGGTTTACTTTTGTAATTAGTTTAATATATGCCGTTAATTATTTATTCCTATGCATCCTGTATTCCTGCACCCTCCTACGCTACAAAATAACCGGTCGCTGCTAAAACCCCTGGGCGAAGAAGATTTTGAAGGCTTAGTATCTATTGGCCTGGAACCTTCCCTGTGGCAAATATCTTCCAACAAAGTAGATACCAGAGAAGATCTGCTCCGGTACCTGCAAACAGCCATTGCGCAGCGTAAGGCCGGGCAATCGGTACCCTTTACCATTATAGACAAACAAACAAATAGCATTGCTGGCTGTACCCGTTACGGCAACATTGCCTTTGAACACCGGAAACTGGAAATCGGATGGACCTGGTTGGGCGTAGATTATC
The DNA here is from genome assembly GCF_030503435.1 of Rhodocytophaga aerolata. Taxonomy (GTDB): domain Bacteria; phylum Bacteroidota; class Bacteroidia; order Cytophagales; family 172606-1; genus Rhodocytophaga; species Rhodocytophaga aerolata. Next base: position 58,491 of record NZ_JAUKPO010000016.1, on the reverse strand, counting down.
AGAAAACCGGCCTGAACCGGGCCTGCAAGTACGAATTATTAAACTACGCTTTTACTGTACTAGACATGCAGAGGGTCGAATTGAAAACGGATGTTTTGAACACTAATTCCCGGCAAGCCATGCTGAAAATGGGAGCTACCGAAGAAGGTATCCTGCGCAAGCATCTGATTACGGAAAGTGGCCGGAGCCGGGATTCTGTGTATTACAGCATTCTAGACAGCGAGTGGCCGGCCATCAAACAAAGAGTATTCGCTCAATATGCTAGCAATAGTACCGCAGATTTGTAATTTTGCTCAAATTAAATTATATACTTAACTATTTTCTCATGAGTTTATTAGTGGTTGGGTCCGTTGCTTTTGATGCATTAGAGACTCCTTTCGGAAAAACAGACAAAATCATCGGTGGTTCAGCCACATTTATTTCCCTTGCTGCTTCCTATTTTACAAAAAACAGCAACTTAGTGGCAGTTGTAGGCGGCGACTTCCTGAAGTCAGATATTAAGATGATGCAGGAGCACGGCATTAACACCAATGGGTTGCAGATCAAAGAAAACGAAAAATCTTTTTTCTGGTCTGGCAAATACCACAATGATATGAATACCCGGGACACCTTAGTTACGGAACTGAATGTACTGGGAGATTTTGATCCCATTATTCCGGATGAATACCAGAACTGTGAATACCTGATGCTTGGTAACCTGGCTCCATCTGTTCAAAAAACAGTTATTCAGCGGCTGCATAAACGCCCGAAACTGATTATGATGGATACCATGAATTTCTGGATGAATGTGGCCTTGACTGATTTAATGGACGTGCTAACCATGGTAGATGTGCTTTCCATAAACGATGAAGAAGCCCGACAGCTAGCCAAAGAATATTCCCTGGTAAAAGCAGCCAAGAAGATATTAACGATGGGCCCCAAAATTCTGATCATCAAAAAAGGGGAACATGGGGCTTTATTATTTAAAGAAAACCAGGTATTTTTTGCCCCAGCCCTTCCTTTAGAAGATGTTTTTGACCCCACTGGAGCCGGTGATACTTTTGCCGGAGGATTTATTGGCTATCTGGCAAGTACAAAAGATACGTCATTTAAAAATATGAAGCGGGCCATTATTTACGGATCAGCTATGGCTTCTTTTTGCGTGGAAAAATTTGGCACCGAACGGCTTCAACACCTATCGAAAGACGAACTGGATAGCCGGGTACAGGAATTTGTAGACCTTGTTCAGTTTGAAATCAGTTTAGGTTAATAACCTATGCAAAATTGCAGCGGCTCTACCTATGTATGCTTTAAATAATCCTTGTTTCCGGTGATCTCCGCCTGGTAAAAAGCCAGTATATTTTTCCTTCATTTATTACAAGTGTACCAAGCAATAGGTCATCATACATCTATTGCCTGGTACACTTTCTATTTTTATCCCTGCAATAGTAGCGTAAGCACTAAAATGCAATTTTTTAAGGATAATACGCCGTTAACTTTTTATTTCATGCATAAGAAAGTATACACCACAAGTATTTTAATCATTTTCCTGGGTTTGTTTTCGGTACATCTGCAGGCACAGAGTAAGTCAGCAATTGCAAAAACAGACAAAGCCGACAAGTTTTTCCTGATCAATGATTTTGCGAGTGCCTTGCCCATATATCTGGATCTGGACAAAACAGAATCCAAAGATGCTCTAACCAATTTCCGCATTGGTCTGTGTTATTTCAGCACGACCGATGAAAAACAAAAAGCATTACCCTATTTTGAGTATGCCCGGCAACATAAAAACGAACGCATACCCGACAAAATCCATCAATATTTGGGGCAACTTTATCATCTCACGTACCAGTTCGACAAAGCTATTGCCAGCTTTAGTGCCTATAAAAAGACCTTAGCAAAAAACGATGCTAAACTGGCTGAAACTGAACGCCAGCTACAAATTTGCCGGAATGCCCAGCAGTTAATTAAAGATACCCTGAATGTATTTATTCAGAATGTAGGCGCCCCTATTAACACAAATTTCACGGAATATGGCCCGGTAATCTCAGCGGATGAAAGTGTATTGCTGTATACCTCTCTCAGGCCACAGCAGGCAGCCAAAAAACCAGGAGCCACAGGTACGCTTACAGAAACAGAAGACATTGCCATTGCCTATAAAAAAGATGGCAGCTGGTCGGCACCCAAAAGTATCGGGCTAAATGCTAAAACAAATATTGGTTCTGTAGGCTTATCACCCGATGGTCAGCACCTGTTGATTTATATGGGTGGTCAAACAAACAACGGTGATATTTATAGCTGCGAAATGCAAGGCGATAACTGGACAAACCCGGTAAAACTCAGCTCTAAAATTAATTCCACTTCCCAGGAAAGCAGTGCCAGCCTTACTCCAGACCAGAAAACCATGTACTTCTCCAGTAACCGTCCCGGAGGTTTTGGAGGGCAAGATGTGTATGTAATCCGGAAAAACAACAGCGGGGAATGGGGCGACCCTGTTAACCTGGGGCCAATGATTAATACGCCCTATGATGAAGATTCTCCCTTTATCCACCCAGATGGCCAGACATTATATTTCAGCTCCAACGGACACAATACCATGGGTGGCAGTGATATTTTCAAAACGGTGAACAAAGGCAAATCCTGGACAATGCCGGTAAATATGGGATATCCGATAAATACTGTGTATAACGATAATTATTTTGTACTTTCTGCAGATGGAAAAAAAGGGTACTATTCCTCTAACCGCCCCGGCGGTTTAGGCGGCCAGGATATTTATTTCCTGGGTATTCCGGAAGAACAAGGAGTAGTGCCACTAACCATGATGAAGGGAAAAATTATTACCGGTGATAAACAAGTACCGGTCAAAATTCAGATTATTGAAAAAGAAAGTGGAGAGGTAATTAAAAACGTATATAATCCAAACAGTAAAACGGGCCAGTACCTGGTAATTTTTCCTCCGGGAAAAAGCTACGATATGGTGATTGAAGCAAAAGGCTATATGCCCTATCTGGTGAATGTGTGTATCCCAAATCAGAATTACTTCTATGAATTATATCAGGAAATCCGTATGAAAGGCATTGTGGAAGCCGGTAAGCAGATTGGCCAGGAGGTATCTATTAAGAATGTGTTTTATGATATTACCAAAGACAGCACCTTAATAGATCCGGCAAAATTTGGCAAAGATAAACTGGACCTATACGAACTGATGGATAACATTATTGCTGCTTCCGACTCGGTAGCCCTGGATTATCTGCTGAACATGATGTATAACGAAAATGCGGTAGATTTAACCAAAATACCTAACGAGCCACTGACGGGTACCTATTATTACTCAGATAATGAAGGCAAATTACAACCGGTAGTGATTAACGGAGAAACTATTTACACCCTGCCCGCTTTCAATATCACTGGCGATCAGGTAGTAAAAGTTGAACCAGCAAAAAAAGAAGAGAAGCAAAAAATCACGAAAGAAACAGTAATCAAGCCCAATCTGACATACATCATCTTCTTTGATACAGACAAAACGAATCTAAAGTCGGATGCTATGCCGGAACTAGAAAAGGTATATGCGTACCTGAAAAATAATTCTGGCTATGCTATTACTATAGCCGGGTATGCGGATGCTGACGGAACAGCAGAACATAATTTACAGATCTCAGAAAAACGGGCAAAAGCCGTAGCGGGGTATTTAACTTCCAAAGGAATTCCTTCTGCCAGAGTTTCCGCCAAAGGCATGGGACAGACACCAGAAGCCAGAAAAGATGAAGCAGAGCAGGCAAAGAAAAATCACCGCAAAGCAGAAATTATGATGGTGGAATTGCCAAAGAACTAATTTCAACAATTTCTTAAAAAAACTCCCTTACCTAAATGTGAGGGAGTTTTTTATTTTAATGAGGCTTGATTTTGTTGTCTTTAAAAATATAGATAGATTACCCAATGACCACTAACCGTTTATGTATACATGACTTCAATCCATTTACTTCCCAAAATTCCAATACTCTTCTTCTCTGTTTTATGCACACTTATTCTTGCTTCCTGCGACCAGCAACAAACCACAAACACAACTACAGAAACTGATGATGAGTTGAGAAAAAAAGCCAATGAACTAGCCCATACATACATTATTACCGACGGCCACATTGATCTTCCTTACCGGCTGCGCAACAAAATGGAAGATGTATCCCAGAAAACAGCAGGGGGAGAATTTGATTATATACGTGCGAAAGAAGGAGGTCTGGATGCTCCCTTTATGTCTATTTATGTTTCTTCTTCGTACCAGAAAAGTGGCGGAGCCAAAGCATTAGCCGATTCCCTGATAGATATGGTCGTAAAAATTACTAAAGATCATCCGGATAAATTTGCTCTGGCCAACTCTCCGGCAGAGGTAAAGCAAAATTATGAACAGGGCAAGATTTCCCTCCCTATGGGCATGGAAAATGGCGCTCCCTTAGAAGAGAAACTAGAAAACGTGGATTATTTCTATAAGAAAGGTATCCGCTATATTACACTTACCCATGGCAAAGACAACTTTATCTGCGACTCTTCCTATGATACTACCCGTACCTGGAATGGATTAAGTCCGATGGGAAAACAAGTGGTAGCCGAAATGAACCGGGTAGGCATTATGGTAGATGTATCGCATATTTCGGATAGTGCTTTTTATCAGGTTATGCAACTTTCTAAAGCACCCGTTATTGCTTCTCATTCGTCATGCCGCCACTTTACCCCCGGTTTTGAACGAAACATGACGGATGATATGATTAAGCTACTGGCTGCCAAAGGTGGCGTAATCCAGATCAACTTCGGTTCTACCTTTGTGGATTCTGCTTCCCGCAAACAAGGCGACTTGAATAATAAACATATGGCCGATTGGATTAAACAAAACAACCTTTCTCCAGACGATCCGAAAGTAGAAGCATATGAGGAGGAATATATGAAAGCCAACACCAGGTTATCAGATGTATCGGTAGTAGCCGACCATATAGATCATGTGGTAAAATTAGTGGGCATTGATTATGTAGGCTTTGGTTCTGATTTTGATGGAGTCGGTCCTACCCTGCCCAAAGGCTTAACAGATGTTTCCTTTTACCCAAACCTGATTTTTCACTTGCTCAAACGAGGGTATTCTGAAGAAGATATCCGCAAGATTTGTTCGGATAATGTATTCCGGGTATGGAACGAAGTAGAACAGATTGCCAAAGAATCGCAGCAGAAGAGTTGAGTTAATAGCATCTACTTACCATTATGAACATATAAGAGTATCCAATGAAGTTTATTTATACCGGATTGTTGCTAATACTTACCAGCTTTGCTCATGCTGAAGGAGGTCCTACAAATAGTAGCCTTCCTATTGATTCTTTACTTGAGTTAATGGTTGAAGAAAACAAGGTATCTATACAATTAACTGAACTTCTTGGGAAATGGTCTAAAATGGAAAGGTTTTCAAGTAGCAATATAACGTTTGCATACGGCAACCTCTTTTCTTCTGCAGAAGTAACTTGCTTAGGAAAAGTTGGAAAACAAAAAGGAACCTATACAATAAATGTCAGTTCCCTTGGATTGAAAACAAAGAAACAACAGAAAGAGGTTTATCTACTCAATATTGATTCTCAGCTTTATTTGTTGACAGAAAATGACATACAAGAAACAAAGCAATTATTAATTGATCATTTAACTCATGAAACTTTGTTAAAAGCAGAAGATATGAGATTAGTTATAAAGAAGCATTTAGTGAATTCAGGGTATAGAAAGAATATTGGCTAATACGTTCATAGTTCAACTACTGCCAGTACTGTGAGTACATGTCTACCTGACAAACTAAAAAAGCCGTACAAACTAATCTGTACGGCTTTTTAATGGCAAATGCTGCTGTTTATCTGCTGTAATTAGGTGCTTCCCGAACAATCTGTACATCATGCGGATGGCTTTCTTTCACCCCGGCGGCCGTAATTTTCACAAACTTAGCTTGCTTTAGTGCTTCAATATCTTTTGCTCCACAGTAACCCATGCCTGCCCGTAATCCACCAATTAATTGATATACTACTTCGGCTACTTTTCCTTTAAAGGGCACCCGGCCAACAATTCCCTCCGGAACAAGTTTCTTTATATCATCTTCTGCATCCTGGAAATAACGGTCTTTGGAGCCATCTTCCATCGCTTCTACAGAGCCCATGCCACGGTAGGTTTTAAACTTACGTCCTTCATAGATCAGTACTTCGCCCGGCGCTTCTTCAGCTCCTGCCAGCAATGATCCAATCATAATGCTGCTGGCTCCTCCGGCTATCGCTTTCACCAGGTCGCCTGAGAACCGGATACCGCCGTCGGCAATAACCGGAATACCCGTACCTTCCAACGCTTTGGCAGATTCATATACAGCTGACAACTGTGGCATGCCTACGCCTGCTATCACTCTGGTTGTGCAAATACTACCCGGACCTACCCCTATCTTCACAGCATCGGCGCCTGCATCGGCTAATGCTCTGGCCCCGGCACCAGTGGCTACGTTTCCTACAATGGCTTCTAAATCTTTAAAGGAAGCTTTAATCTCTTTTAGAGCTGTAATAACCCCTTTGGAATGTCCATGTGCTGTATCGATGCTAATTACATCCACGCCTGCTTTTTTCAACGCAGCTATACGGGTCAGGTAATCTGGGGTTATGCCCACAGCTGCTCCCACGCGTAAACGTCCGAAGGAATCTTTGCAAGCATTCGGATGGCTCTTCTTCTTCAAAATGTCTTTATAGGTAATTAGCCCAATAAGCTTGTATTCTTTATTAACAATAGGAAGCTTCTCAATTTTATATTGCTGCAGAATTTCTTCTGCCTCATTCAGGTTGATGCCTTCCGGAGCGGTTATTAAGTTTGCTTTCGTCATTATCTCCCGTACAGGTTTGTTCATCACTTTTTCAAAGCGGAGATCGCGGTTGGTAAGAATACCGGCTAATTTGCCATTTTTATCTACTACCGGAATACCTCCAATCTTAAAGTCACGCATAATCTTATGTGCATCACCTAGGGTTGCATCGGTATCCAGGGTGATCGGGTCGAGGATCATGCCGCTTTCGGAGCGTTTAACCTTTCGTACCTGCTCTGCCTGCATCTCTATAGACATATTTTTATGAATAATGCCTATTCCTCCCTCCTGCGCCATGGCAATAGCTAGTTCATACTCTGTTACGGTATCCATGGCAGCAGAGATGAGCGGAATATTGAGGGTAATGTTAGGTGTTAATTTGGTAGTAGTCTGCGTATCGCGGGGAAGCACTTCGGAATAAGCAGGAAGCAATAAAACGTCGTCGTAGGTAAGTGCTTCGAATAAAAGCTTGGAGCTGTCTAGGGTCATGGCAAATAATCAGTTTACGTATGGTTATTTGCCACGCAAAGATATTAAATGCCAATGAGAATAAAAATGAATGCGTAAAATAAAATTGGAATTATGGAAATAATCTATCTTACTTTTCCTTACTCAAAAAATTTAACAGATTTTCTGTGCTTTTCCTGGTATTGTTGATGAATAGTATGGGCAGTTTGCAACCCTTCTGCGCCGTCACATAACACACAAACTGTTCCGCCAGACCCACCCCCGGTAATTTTAGCGCCATATACCCCTTTGTTGCGGTTCTGTTTTACCATTTCTACCAGTTCGTCTGTATGCGGATTGCCAAGGCCACAGATCGAATAACTCGTATGAGACTGGTACATTAGTTCGCCTAACTGTTCCAGGCATTGTATCCGGCTTTGTTGATTAAGGCCTGTAGCCAGGTATTGCAGGAGCAATAGGAATGTTTTTACGCGGAAGTTTTCATAGACCGGGTGCCTGGTGCAATCCAGGATGGCATAAAACTTTTCTTCTTCCACCGTTGTCACTGGGTCTGGATGCACCGGATAATGTCTGATAAAATAGTGGCCGGCCATCCGGTACAGCAGTTTTTGGGCATAGCTAGCTTCAAACTCTGCAGGCGTAATATTAGCCAGATATCCTTGATAGGGCAATTGTAAAAAGTCTCTTTGGGTTTTAGCATGGGCAAGTTGCTCGTTGGTAATACCTTTTTCCCGGACGATCATACTGTACCCCATATAGGCCGCTGCCCGAACATCGCTATAGGACGCATCCCCTACTGAGTGCCGGATACCACTATCAATCCCTACAAAATAAATACCTGCAGGGATAGCTACAGGTGCATGAACAATATCCGGCTGGCAAAGGATGGGTAATAGGTGAGAATGGTTGCCAAAGTAGGATGCCAGCTGATCCATCAATCCACAAGGCGCCCCTACTATCAGGTTTTCTACTTTTTGCGCCAGTCTGGGAAGTTCTGTAGGTTCAAACGTAAGTGGATAAAGTTCTTTCAATGCCTTCATGGTGGCTACTTCCAGGGCGGCTGAGGAAGATACTCCTTTGCCAACTGGCACGTCAGAGGTAATGAGAATGTCTGCACCGGATACAACAATGCCTTTTTCTTTTTGCAAGACCAAAAAGCAGCCTACCACATAACTTGCCCAATCGCCTCCTTGTATCTTTTTTACCTGTTCCCTGGCAATTGCGTAGTCAACCTCTTGTCTATTTTTTAAAAGATCCTGATACAGAAATGTAGTTTGAAGGTCTGCTTTATCAGCTGTTAAACTTTTAATCCGAACTACTCCATCATGCCGGAGGGCGATAGCTACCGTGGTAGTTTCCTTAATTGCTTTTTGAAGCACCAAAGACCCGGAATAATCTGCTATACCGCCCATTACATCCAGCCGGCCAGGCGCCTTTGCTACTACATAAGCTTGATCGGGTGAAAAAAAACTGGCAAGTAATGTTTTATCCATCAAAAATTTAGGATTACGTTAATAAACCATATTTTTTCATCAGGTGCTGTAGTATAGGTTCTACTTCTGCACGTATATGGGCATTGGCATATCCGATCCAGTCAACTGGTGAAAGTACATCCAGAGGTGCATCCAGGCGGGTACCGTATACATCGGTAATTATTACTCCTGCTTCGCTGGCAATCATCTTCGTACAAATATCATAGGGATGGCAAACGTGGCCGGGCCTTTTTCCTTCTTTTGCCAGTTTTTTATAGAGCACATTCCGGATATCAGCAATGAAGCGGTCGTGGCCCATAAGCATTTCATATAACTGGCCACCGGTTGAGATGTATTGATCTTCAAATATTATTGCTTTCCCGGCAGGCATATCTGGCATTATGGTTTCTATTAACTCGTCTTCAATCCGGGCTAACAAGTCTCTTCCGGGAGGAAAGAACCGGGCGATCTGTGCAAATCCGCCAATAATAGTTTTAGATTTGGAAGGAGCAACCTCCCGTTTGGTGATGTCATGGGTCAGTAAATTACGGGTGAATCCGTGTGCACCTTTCCCCCGGATAGCCCATAACGTATCGCTGCTGATACTGCGGGAAGTCGGAAGTTCGGTCATTACTGCTACTTCTATGTCGATCAGCGAAGTAGCCGCGCCTCTGTTTGGGGCGGCAGCCGCCAGGAAAAAAGCAGAACGTTTATCGTACATAATTCCACGGGTACCATCAATCGGGTCCATGATGATTCGTAAAGCAGCCGATTCGGCACGTTTGCCTTTTGGCAAAACCAACGCATTTGTATCTTCGCCTATTCCTTCGGCAATAAGCACAATGCCATTCAGTACTTTGGCATTTTTCTCCAGGATGGGAATAAGAATTTCCTCCACGTCGCGGTCTATCTGATAGATTGTATCGTCTTCTCCCTCCTTGTAAACGGCACTTCGTTGTTCTACTGTTTGTTCCTGCAGCGAGCGGTGCACTTTTTTACAAACGGCTTCCCCTATTTCAATAAGTACATCCCGGATAAAAGTATGTTGCATAAAGTTTAGCTAAATAGAATGCGCGTTAAAATGATATTGGATTACTAACACTCTTTAATCGGAACTTGTATCAGGCAAGTTGCCAGACAATGCCAGCTAAGCCTGCAAAGGTAAAATATGCCACAGAAAAAAGGAATGAATTCAATAAAATTACAATAGGGATAGCATATCATAACAAAAAACGCACTGCCAGGCAGCACGTTCTTTCTGTTCTAAAATACTTTTCAATCTTTATAGCTAATTTCCCATTCCTCCCATCATCATGCGGGTCATGGCTGCGGCATTAAAGGGCTCTACGGTATATCCGGCAGGCACTTGCAAATCAGCAATATTGAGTTTTGCCCGGTTCACTTCAGTGGCTGTCATTTCGGATGTACTCCCATTTTCTGTCACGGTCATTTTTAAGGGTACGCCCTCAATACCTTCCATAAACAACGAACCTCCTCTATTTCCCCCCATACTGTTTTTAAAAGCCGAAGCAGGCATCTTTATATCAGTGGCAGCCCATATATGTTGGGTTGTTTTTTGATTAGCGTATTCTACTACATATTTAATGCACTTATATCCGGCAATCGTAGTGGTCTCACTGGTTTTAGTAACTTTCGGTTTGGTACCCTCACTTTTTTCTGATTCCTCAGGCATTTTATAAGCTTTTTTCTCTTTATGATTCAACAAATAGCTTTCTTTTTTATCATCCAATGTCACAAATTCCATAAATGTACTCTTGCCATTCAGCATTTTCATTTTAGTAACCGGAGCCTTGGAAGTGATCTCAAAACCTGTAGGCATGGGCACGGCATACCCCATTTGCGCCATTTTATCTAGTTGCTCCTGTTGTTCTTTCGGTAAATTAACTTTCATGTTGTATTTAATGGTTCCTTCAAAACTTTGTGCAGAGGCCAAACAGGACACCAATAAAAGAAATAATAACAATGGCAGAGATGTATTTTTCATAGAGACAGGTCTTTCAAGTAAGTTAGCAAATAAAAAATCAATAGTCAAAAGACCTTGGCTTTTGCAAGGCAGTGAAAGCAGAAGGAGCAGAAACCTGGGGCTGATTCATTTAAAGCCAGTTTCTGATCAGTTGCTGACTATAGCATTCCATGATTAATGGCATAACTAACCAAGGCTCTAGCATTGGGTAGTTTGGTTTTGTCGAGCATGTTGCGGCGGTGTGTACTTACAGTGTATTCACTCAAATTTAACCGATCAGCAATTTGCTTTGTACTGAATCCTTCTGCTAAATATTTTATAAGTTCCCTTTCGCGTTTGCTAAAAGCAATCTGGTTTTTCAACTGTGAATCTTTTGCATCCCACACCAAATATCCTTCGTTTTCTGTAGATATAATGGCAGCCGATACACCAGTTTCTTTTTTGAGATGGGATATATCGGAAAGTACCATGAGCAGTAGTACTATATTTCCTGATTTATCAGTCTGCAAAGTAGTATTTTGCTGCAGCACCCGCTTGTATACGCCTGCCCTGGTACATATTCTGAAGTCAGCGCTTGTTTTATAATACTTCCTTTTTGCCGCGGGCAAAGAGAGTAAAAAATCCCAGACAAATTTTAACGCCTTCTGATAATCCTCTATGTCATCCGGATGGATCAGACTAAGGCCAAAATCCATTCCTTTCTGCAAAAATTCGGCACTTGTAAATCCTAATATATGTTCGCAGTTTTTTGTAACGTACACATACTTGGAAATACGCAGATCTGTAATAATGGTCATGGAGGGGCCGGCATTCAATATAATATCCATCACCGGATTTTCCTGAAACAAATGATAGTATTCTGTTAGATTCTTATCAAAATTCTGGGTTTGCCATAATTTAAGATTCTCTCTGTATGTTTCAGGAGTATTAGTAGATTTTAAAACCATAGGCAGGTAGTGTAATATAAAAGCTTGAACTATCTAATAATTCAACAATTAGCTTAACGCCAATAACTACAAAAAATCATAAAAATAGTTAGAAATGATTTTCTAGTTGAAGCATTTATACTTTTTACTAGTAAAAGTGCAGCTAATATAATCAAATAACCCTATAAAACAACTCGTTTTTAAGGAAAAAACAAATGTAATATTTAAGCTTAATTTATACCTCTGATTGATTGTAACCAAATATTTTTTCAAATCCATAATTTTGTATTACCCGGTTTGCAAAATGTTCCAGATGGCTCTGGCTTTTAATAAACACTCCTCATATTCTTGCTGCGCCTGCGCATCATAGGTAATAGCACTTCCTGCCTGGAAGGAAAGATATTTTGTTTGGGCATGATAGAAAAGGCTACGGATAACTACATTAAAATCAAAGTCGCTTGTTGGGGTAATATAGCCCACCGCCCCGGAAAACAATCCCCGGTAAGCTTGCTCATACACATCAATCAGCTCCATCGCTTTAATTTTAGGTGCACCAGTCATACTTCCCATGGGAAAGGCATGTTTAATAGCGTCGGTAAAGGGTAAATCTGGACGAATAGTAGCCGACACACTGGAGATCATCTGGTGGAGCTGGGGAAAAGTATAGATGCCAAACAGCTCTTCCACAACCACACTTCCCGTAACAGCACTCCTAGCCAGATCATTACGTACCAGATCTACAATCATCATGTTTTCTGCCAGTTCTTTCTCGTTATGCCGCAATTGAAACTTTATTTGTTCATCTTCTTCCAAAGAGCTGCCACGCCGGGCGGTGCCTTTGATCGGCTGGGAAAGTAACTGGTTGCATGTTTTCTTCAAAAACCGTTCGGGAGAGGCACAAAGTAAATAATAATCTTCTATGCGGCCATATACGGAGAAAGGCATAGGAGATTTGGTAGTTAATTCCTGATACAGCTGCCAGGGATGGATAGATACATTTTCAGCAAAAAATTCTATACAATAATTCAGTTCATAGACATCCCCTTCTAGAATATGTTTTTTGATTTGCTCCACATGTGCCAGATAGGTTTCAGCAGTAGTCCGTTGCTTTATTTGGATAGCCATCTTAGGAGAAGCAGGTTCTTTTGGCAGGTCTTGTGATAGTATTTGCTGATACACCTTATCTGGATCTGCTAAGGTCTCTATCCGGATAGTTTCCTGGTCAAAATGGATAATATGCAGTGGGATGTAAAAATACGCCGGAGGAAATTGCAGATAATCTGGGTTACGGCTTTGTAAGTCTTCCAGCTCATTTTTTAAATCATAGGTAAAATACCCGATGAGCCAGTCTTGGTGCACATCATGAAACTGCTGCATAGATGCAAACGTATTTCCTGGTGTTATGGGACATATAGCTGCATGTCCGGCTGCCAGAAGAGTAGCAAATCCCCCGAAAGGATACGTATAGGCATTGTTGTCGAACAAATGCATATGGCTGAATTGGCGTGCCCAGGCTATGGCTTTTTGCCTGAATTCACTAAAATGATGTGGCGTAAATACGTTGGTTGTCCTTTTTGCCATAGGTTGGAAACTACTAACAAAGCTACGTGTTTATCAGAGGAAACTGCCAATTTTATCTGATGCTTTTACTTCTCTTCAGGAAGACTTAACTTGCATGCCATGAAAAAAGTACTGTTTATAGACCGTGATGGAACCATTATTGTTGAGCCGCCATCCGATTATCAGGTAGATTCACTAGAGAAACTGGAATTTCTGCCTAAAGTAATTACTTCCCTCCATAGCCTTGCCAAACAGACAGACTATGAATTCGTAATGGTTACCAACCAGGACGGTTTAGGAACAGATTCTTTCCCCGAAAATACCTTCTGGCCGGCACACAATAAAATGATAAAAACACTGGCTGGGGAAGGTATCCATTTTTCAGCTGTATATATCGATAAAAGTTTTGAACACCAGCAACTGCCTACCCGCAAGCCCGGTACTGGTATGCTTACTGCGTATCTAAACGGCAACTATGACCTAGCCAACTCTTATGTAATTGGCGACAGGTTAACAGATGTAAAGTTGGCCCGTAACCTGGGTACGAAAGCCATTCTATTCGCTGCTCCGGATACAGAATTGGCCGCGTTAGATGAAACACTTGTATTGATTTCGCAAGAGTGGGAGGAAATTCAGCGTTTTCTGAGCTTACCGGCACGCAAAGCACAGGTGCGTCGGACTACCAAAGAAACGGATATTACTATTGAATTAAATTTAGATGGACAGGGAAAAGCAGATATGCAAACTGGAGTCGGTTTTTTTGATCATATGCTCGACCAGCTGGCTAAACATTCTGGTGCCGACCTGCAAATTAAGGTAAAGGGTGATTTGCATATAGATGAGCACCATACCATAGAAGATACAGCACTTGCCCTGGGAGAAGCCTATGCCAAAGCCCTGGGAGATAAACGTGGCATAAACCGGTATGGGTTTTTGTTGCCTATGGATGAAGCCCTGGCACAAGTAGCGATAGATTTTTCCGGCAGAAACTGGCTTGTCTGGGAAGCAGACTTTAAACGGGAAAAGATTGGTGACATGCCGACCGAGATGTTTTTTCACTTTTTTAAATCGTTTACAGATACAGCGAAATGTAACTTAAATATTAAAGCAGAAGGCACGAACGAGCATCACAAAATAGAAGCCATTTTCAAAGCTTTTGCCAAATCAGTGAAAATGGCTGTGGCCAGAGATGTGCAAAACCTGCAAAGTATGCCCAGCACCAAAGGCGTATTATAATGACTATTAACAAATAAAAATGCGTAATTAGTCATTTGTTAATAGTCGCTCTCAATTATCATTCATCATTAGTCAATACCTATGTTTACCGGAATTATTGAATCAGTTGGAGAAGTCAGGCAGATAGAGCTGCAGGGAACAAATCTTACTTTTACTATTGCCTCACCACTGGCACCAGAATTAAAAGTAGACCAGAGCCTGTCGCATAACGGGGTTTGCCTGACCGTAACAGATATTACAGCAGATACCTACAAGGTAACGGCTATTCAGGAAACCTTGTCGAAAACCAATTTGGGAAAGCTTACTATTGGGAGCAAAGTAAACCTGGAGCGGTGCATGCAACTCAATGGACGTTTTGATGGGCATATTGTACAAGGCCATGTAGACCAGACTGGTATTTGTACGCAAGTACAAGAACTGGACGGAAGCTGGCTCTTTGACTTTGAATACGAGGCTACTTCAGGTAACTTTACCGTTGAAAAAGGGTCTATCTGTGTTAATGGCGTAAGTTTAACGGCCTTCAACTCCACCAATAACACATTTAGAGTAGCTATTATTCCCTATACATTTACCCATACTAATTTTCATGAGATTAAAAAAGGAGACACGGTAAACCTGGAATTTGATATTATTGGTAAATACCTAATGCGCATGCTTCCTGACAGATTTAAGTAATGAATAGCAATTAATTGATTTTTTTGTTGTATTTGTAAAATCTATTTTTCAAAATGCAAGAGTAATGTTCTGCATTCCCTTTTTCGGGTAGAATAACCGTAGTTTTTATAACCAGCTTAGTATACATGACTTGTTTGATTGTTGATGACGAAGATATGTCCCGTTCCATTGTTCAACATTTTGTTGAGCAAACCAATTTTCTCAGCCTGGTTCAATCTTGCCCGGATGCTATTCAGGCGGCAAACGTATTGCAGCAAACGCCAGTAGACGTACTTTTCCTGGATATAGAAATGCCGCACATGTCGGGCATGGAACTGGTAAAGAGCCTCCAGGTAAAGCCACAGGTTATTTTTATCACCTCCCGTGCCGACTATGCTGTAGAAGCATTTGAGTATAACGTTACAGACTATCTGGTGAAGCCTATTACCTATGCCAGATTTTTAAAAGCTGTAACCAAAGCCAAAGAGCTTTTTGATGCCCAGCAACCAGTACAACTCTATGCCAAGGACCTATATATTAAGACAGATTCCAAAATTGTAAAAATTCACCTGAAAGATTTGCTCTATGTGGAAGCTCTGGCAGACTATGTAATGTTCTACACAGCTAATGGCAGCCGCCATGTGGTACATTCTACTATGAAAGGCGTGGAAAAGAGGCTGAGTTCCGGAGGTTTTATGCGGGTACACCGTTCATTTATTATCAACATCGAAAAAATAGAATCTATTGAAGACCTCTCTATTATCATCAATAAAAAGCTTATTCCCATTGGTGCTTCCTATAAAGATGGTTTTTTGAAAAAGTTAAATATCCTGTAAGGTTGCTCCTATCAACTTCAAAGCAGGGCGTTTAATTATTTATTTGCTGCTTACTGCTGATTGCCCGTTTATCAATTTTCAGTAGTTTATACAGCATATACATTACTAAAGCACATCCGATTCCTACCATTGCTCCAAAAAACAAATCTAAGGGATAGTGTACGCCTACATAAATGCGGCTGTAGGAAACCAAAAAGGCCCAGTAAAATAAGTAGGAAATATAAGGCAATGAATTTCTCAGCAAGAGCCACATCAGCATAGCAAAAGCGAACGTGGTAGATGCATGCGAAGAAACAAACCCATATTGCCCGCCACAACCCCGCACCACATGAACAATCTGCGTGATCGCCTCTTCATAACAGGGACGCTTCCGCAAAAAATAGGGCTTGAAAACGGCCGAGGCAATCTGATCTGCCAGTGTAATAGCAATAACTACGGCAATCACAATCCACAGCCCTTGCCATTTATACCGCTTAATCAGAAAAACGATGATAAGGCCATAAAACGGAAACCAGAACCATTTGTCTGTGATCCAGTACATAGCTGTGTCCATCAACGGAGTATGAAAGCTATTCAGCAAGAGGAACAGTTGTGTGTCCCATTCTTTTATTTTTTCAATCATGCGGTAGTATTTCTGCCCTTATCAAATGCTTTTTTGAAAGCTTTTTCAATGTCCTTTGCCTCCGTAAATGAAGATCGTCCTGCACAGATACTTTCCATCCATATTGGTTTCTGAAACAAAGGACTGGCATGGCTGTTTAACTATCTGTTTGATTAATCAAAGCTAAGATAGGGAGCTAATTTATCCAAGGTCCCTTTATCCAACGCACGTATCTGATAAAGATTCTCTAGACTTGTGTACTTTCCATGTTGTTTTCTGAAGTCGACAATTATGTTGGCAATTTTGGGAGTAATGTATGGATGGGCATCTAATTCCTGTACTGTGGCCGAATTAATAGGGATTTGTTGCAAGATGGGAGTTTTGATATACCCATGTTTTAACACTTCCTCTACCACAACTGAGTCAAGGCCGTACACTTCTCTTAATTGGTTGCTTGTGTAAAAACCGCCTAACTTATTCCGGTAAGTAATAATTCTTCTGGATAAACCAGGTCCTATCCCTTTTAGTTGAACTAATTGTGTACTATCTGCCAGGTTTAAATCAAAAGACAATACCTCTTTTTCAGGTTTTGCTTCCGGCGTAACACGTTTTTCAATCTTAGCAGATGGAGTAGTTGAATATTCTTTCTTTGTGTAGGTGAGAGAGTCAGGTAAGAGGAGATAGGGTTTCAGTTGTGCGTATATTTCCGCCGGAAAGCCATATATTTTTAGCAAATCTGATTTTATCCGGAATGTACCTCCCTTTTGCCGGTAATTACTAATCCGCTGTGCTATGGTTTGTTGAAGCCCTAATGTCTGCCATTGATCCACAGAAAGATCATTGGGATTGAAAGAACTTATTGGAAAACTATCGGAGGGTGAGGGAACAGCCGCTTGAATATCGGAAGAGTTGGCCGTGGATTCTTGCAGTAGGGCTTTTAAACTATCCAGCTTACGAATATCTGCAGTAGCCTCTGCACGTTTGCCGGAATACAGGAGGTTAGCAAAAAAAGGTGCGGCTACTGCCAACACCAGGATTATTGTAAGCACACCAAATCCACTGATTTCTTTCCCGGAAAAGCCAAAAACGTTACGGAGCCAATACTTTACTTTTTTCATACAAACCCAACAACAGGTATTGCTTAGGTTCTGGGTTCATCGTCATTTTCTGAAAATGAGTCTGGTTCCGTACTGGGCTTACCAGTTAACACTCTGTAAAAGAAATAGCCGGTAAAGCCCGTAACTATCAGCTGTGTAGCCACCATCATAACTAAAGCACTTGAATTCATTACGAAAATCTCCCTTCTCTAATACGTTTTTTATAAGCCACAAACACCAAGTAAGCTGCTGTTAGAAATACAGCTAACAGCAATAACCTGGCTCCATTAATATAAGTAATTCTGCTTTCCAGGGATTCAACAAGAGCTGAGTCTGTTGTAGCGGCTATTTGCTGTTTTATACCTTTGTTCATCAGTTGAGCAATGATAGAGCCGTTATCCAGATTCCATCCTTCTCCATTGCCTAAACCTGCAAAGGCAGCCCCCCAATCTCCGCCGGCCGGTCCAATTAATGAACCAACAAAAACAAATATCAACAAGAAAGGCGTAATCCATTTAATGACGAACTTGTAAAAAGAGGGTACTTTCAGATCGGCCCCATCATTTATTTCTTTCCAGCCTTTGGTCATTCCGAAAACCCAGGCAAACAGAATGGTTTCCGCTAAGGCAAAAACTACCAGCGAAACCGTACCGGCCCAATAATCATACTCATCAAATACCCCTTCGTTAAAGAACAGAACAGTAGGTAAGCCTAAAATAAGTACAATGATTCCAAAAGAAAGGGCAGCTTTTTCACGTGTCCACTTGAACTCATCCTGCATAAAACCCATCCAGGGAGTACCCATAGCTAATGAAGAGGTAATACCTGCAAAGAATAACAAACCAAAGAAAGCTACTCCAGCAAAAGCACCAATAAAGGTTCCCCATTGGCTAAACAGAAAGGGCATGGTACGGAAACCAAGGCCAAGGCCTCCACTAGCGGTCAGCTCAATTACCCTGTCTATACCCAGATAGCCAACAGAAATAGGAATCAGAATGGCGCTGCCTAATACTACTTCCACAAACTCGTTCATCCATCCGGCAGACATGGCATTAAGCGCTATATCATCTTTTTTACTCACATACGAAGCGTAACACTGAATAGTACCCATACCAACAGATAAGGTAAAGAATATCTGGCCAGCGGCCGCCAACCACACTTTAGGATTTGCCAACGAGTCAAACTGAGGCGTCCAGAGGAAATTTAAACCTACTGAACCACCAAACAGTGCACCCTCTTTACCGGCTTGCAGGGTAATACCTTTATACGCAAGGAATACCCCAAACAAGATTAACAGCGGCATACCAATTTTGGCAGCTTTTTCAACCCCTCCACTTAATCCTTTACTTAATATCCAGGTATTTAGAATTAAACACAGTAAAAAGAAAATAACTGCTTCATAAGGGATACCAGTAGTGGATACGCCAACATCTACATATTTTTCAAAAAAGCTAGCTACCTGCCCCTGATCCATTCCTGCAAAAGTACCTGCCACCGAATGGAATACATAGGACATGGTCCAGCTTTCCAGATAACAGTAATAGGAGGCTACTGCAATATTGGTAAATATGCCAAACACCCCTATGTATTTCCAGAAACTTCGCCTGTCCATGGTGTCCAGGATAAAGGGCGTAGAATGATGCCCATGTTTACCTCCAAAGCGTCCCATAGACCACTCAATCCATAATAAAGGAACACCCATCAACAGGAAGCAGATCAGGTAAGGAATAATGAAGGCACCGCCCCCGTTTTGCACTGCTTGTACCGGAAAGCGAAGAAAATTGCCAAGTCCAACTGCGTTTCCGGCCATGGCCAGGATCAACCCCACTCTGGAGCCCCAAGATTCAGTATTTGTAGAAGGAGATGTGGTAGTAGTGGTGGTGGATGAACTCATGCAGTTATTGGTTTCCTGGTGTAAAGTTGAAATTTAGTTATCTTAGCCATAATTGCAAAATTTAATTCCCTATTTCTGGCAGATGAATCCACATGCTTACTGAAATAGTTATATAAACCCTAAGAGCCTCAACCCGCAAATTTCCTAATTAGCAGATAATTATCATTGGATATGAACATTTGCCATCTGGCCAAATTAAAACTCATAATCATAAGCTGTGTGTTTGTACCTGCGCTGCTATTTTGGCTATCCCATCGGTAAAGGAATGAGGCCTGAATTGAAGTTGCTGTTGAGCTTTGTTGATTAAGAGTCCGGTTTTGAGTGGCCTTCTGGCTGGCTGGCTAAATGTACTGGAGTCAGCTTCATTTATGTAAGAGGCATCCAGGTGAAAATAGCTGGCTGTTTGTAATGCCATCTGGTAAGGGCTTAATAACTCCTTTCCGGCAATATTGAAAATCCCCTCTGCCTCCTGTTCAATAATCAGATAACAACCCATGGCCAGGTCTTCGGCAAGTGTAGGGGTGCGCCATTGGTCTGTTACCACCTGTATCGTTTTTTTTTCTTCCAGAGATTTTTTTACCCACAAAATAATATTATTCCGGCTCATATCCTGCACAATTCCGTATACCAGCACCGTACGGATAATAGCCCACCGGATATCGCTTGAGGTTACTAATTGCTCAGCCGCCAGCTTACTCTGGCCATAATAGTTTATAGGATTTGCGGGTGCCTCCTCAGTATAGGGGCCATTTTCTCCATCAAATATAAAATCGGTAGAAAGGTGAACAAGAAAACAATGATGTTTTCTGCAAGCTTTTACCAGAAATTCTACTGCTGTTACATTTAATTGCCAGCAGGCTTCTTTCTGCGTCTCACACTGATCGACATTGGTCATGGCAGCCGTATGAATAACGAATTCTGGTTTTTCTCTGGCAATCAAACTCTCTACCTGTTCTTGGTCGGTAACATCTATTGATTGATAAGTATAGGCAGTTGACGATTGCAGCCGGTTAGTTCCTTTGGCAATAGCAATTACCTGGTAAGTAGCTTTGTCTGCCAACAGGGCAACCAGCTTCTGTCCTAGCAGGCCATTAGAACCTGTAATTAGTATTTTTTTCATTCCTATACCGGGCTTATCAGGATAATGGGGTTTGGTAAGTTAGTTGTCTATTGATATCCGTTCATAGAACAGAGATGATACCTTAGTGTCAGTAGTTAATCTATAGAGCTATAGCGTCAGGCTACGAATACTGATAGCCATATTGTTTGGTAATTTTCTTCTTCCGCATTTTCTTCACACTTACCTTCATGGGAATATCTTTGCTCGGACGGTCGCGGCTATCTTTGGGTTGCTGGGCAATTTTATCTATTACTTCGAGGCCTTTAATAACAATGCCATAAACGGTATAATTCTGGTCTAAATGTGGAATACCACCGATTTTTTTGTACACTTCTTTATGGGCAGCGGGTACGGGCCGGCCTGTCCGGCGTTCTACGGCCGCAAAATCTTCTTCTTTAAAAACTTTGCCCTGGGCCAGATAGAATTGAGAGGCACTAGATGCTTTCTGTGGATTATTATCTCTGGCTGCTGCAATAACTCCTTTTTTATGAAACAACTTATCGTTGAACTCGGCAGGAATGGTATAGCCTAAGTCTCCCTCTCCAAGTGGATCGCCTGGTTTGGCTTTTTTCGAATCCGGATCACCACCTTGAATCATAAATCCATCAATAACCCGGTGAAACAGGGTACCATTGTAAAATCCTTCTTCGGCTAGTTTGAGAAAGTTCGCTTTGTGTTTGGGTGTTTCATCAAATAAGACTAGTTGCATGTCGCCAAACTGGGTGGAAATAGTAATTAAATGGTCTTTTTTCGACTTTTTCTGGGCAACACCTGCATGGGCAATAGCTAAAACAAGCAATAAAATAAAATACTTCTTCATAAACGATGAATGGCAATTTGTGGGCCTAGCCTGCCAGAGATGCTGAGCGGAGCCCGGTATGGTTAACGTTGATTGATTGAAGCTATGATAATACGGAGATTACAAAATAAAACCAAACGCTGCTTAGTTGCTTATAATGCGGCATGTAAGACTACACTCAAAACTAGTTTCCGGCTGAGGTATTATTTATTCTTTGCGAATATCTTTCAGGGTGTTTCTAATTTCTTTAAGAATGGTATCGCCGCCTGCACCTAATACTTCTTCTGACAACCGCTGCCCCAGAGCTACGGCTTCTTCTGCCGGACTTTGTAAAGTCTTTTTCACTAGCTGTTTTCCATTCAGGCTAATAATACCCCCGGTAATGTTTACTATATTATTGTGCAACGTTGCCAAGGCAAAAACCGGAATGCTGCATCCACCCTGTAATTTATTCAAATATGCTCTTTCTGAGAGCAAACAATATTCAGTATCCGGATGGTTGCAAAGGTTGCGGATAATACTTCGTTTCTCAGCATCCAGCGCCACAGATGATTCTACAGCTACACTTCCCTGCCCTACAGCTGGTGTAAATTTATCCAAAGGCAACCGAGAGACTATATGTTTGTCATAATCCATGCGGTGTACGCCGGCAAAGGCTAGAATAATGGCTTCG
This sequence comes from Rhodocytophaga aerolata, assembly GCF_030503435.1. Classification (GTDB taxonomy): domain Bacteria; phylum Bacteroidota; class Bacteroidia; order Cytophagales; family 172606-1; genus Rhodocytophaga; species Rhodocytophaga aerolata. The sequence goes on along the minus strand of NZ_JAUKPO010000016.1, from coordinate 36,339 downwards.
CACTGGCCATCTTCCAGCTTTTTCATGCGGGTTTGTAAGTTACCCCGCATATCTACTGTTTTAATGTGCGGATAGTAGTGCTTCAGCATGGCTACCCGCCGCGTAGAGGAAGTACCCACTACCCAGGGATGCTGATCGTCGAGAGATATAGTTTTATTAAAGCTAATGAGGACATCATTGGTAACTTCCCGCTGGGTAAAGGCTATAATTTCTAGATCTTCCGGTAGCTGCGATTGCATATCCTTGGCACTGTGTACGGCAATATCTATGCTGCCATCGCGTAAACCGTCTTCCAGTTCAGCTGTAAATACGCCTTTACTGCCTATTTTCGCCAGGGATTTATCAAGTATTTTATCTCCTTTGGTTTCTATGGTAACAATCTGTGGAAGCAGGCCTCCTTTGGTAAGAAGGGCAGCAATGTGATGTGCCTGCCATAGGGCAAGTGCACTGCCACGGGTGCCTATACGTATGGTTTGTGCATTCAAAATCTAAAATCAGTTAGTTGGAATGTGCAAGTTAAGCCAAAAACGCAAATAACGAATGAATACTAAATAAGCATACTCAGTATTCATTCGTCACTATTCCTTAATTATTGCTCTACACACCCACCTTGTCTTTGGATTTTACTTTAATGTTCTTTTCAATATACTGGATAATTTTTCCGGCAATATCTACCTGGGTGGCGGCTTCAATACCCTGCAAGCCTGGAGACGAATTTACTTCCATTACTAAGGGTCCGCGGCTGGATTGCAGCATATCTACCCCGGCTACCGCCAGCCCCAGCGCATCGGCTGCGGCTAAGGCCGTCTCTTTTTCCTGTTTACTGAGTTTAATCAATACGCCACTACCTCCCCGGTGAAGGTTCGAGCGGAAATCGTCTCCTTTGCCCTGACGTTTCATGGCTCCTACCACTTTCCCATCTACCACAAATGCCCGGATATCAGCACCGGCGGCTTCTTTAATAAATTCCTGGATCAGAATATCGGCTTTCAATCCGTAAAAAGCTTCGATAATGGACTTAGCCGCTTTTCGCGATTCTGCCAGCATTACCCCTATTCCCTGGGTTCCCTCCAGCAGTTTAATGACGACCGGTGTACCCCCTACCTGGCTGATTACCTGGTCTATGTCTTTGGTGTGGTTGGCAAAGGCTGTTTTGGGTAAGCCTACCCCTGCTTTCGACAAAATCTGTAAACTTCTCAGTTTATCTCTGGAACGGACAATAGCCAGAGATTTTACGGCACTAAATACCTGCATGATTTCAAACTGCCGCACAATGGCCGTGCCATATGCCGTTACCGAGTTGCCAATACGGGGAATAATTGCATCTACTTTGGGTATAACTTTACCATTATAATAGATCACCGGATTTCCTCTTTCAATGATTACATAGCATTTAAGATGGTCCAGTACGAGTACATCATGGCCTCTGAGCTTAGCAGCTTCGACTAGCCGTTTGGTGGAATACAAACTTGCATTCCTGGATAATATAGCGATACGCATTAGGATTGTCTAATTTTTTGATTGTAGGACAGATTGTACAGAGATACGTCTACGATAAATCTGTTTTTTAGTAATTTTCTTCCAAGCAATATGGGGTATTTCATTTCTGTGCGGTCAGATAAGGAGAACTCAGCCCTGATTACCCTCCCAAATACTTTAACTTTAGTCTTTATTACGAATCTCTCTTCAATCTGGCCAAAAGAACTTTTAATCTTTTTTTCCTTAAAATTCCTGGTGATAAACACCTTCTCTCCCAGGCCTTCCTGGTGAGAGCCCAGGATGTGAAAACTTATTTTTTTTAGCCCGTTCCTCTCGATAATCTTAATTTGTGAACAATGAATGGCCGACGTATAGGCGCCAGTATCAATTTTTGCTTCTATATTCTCCAGACCAAATCCGGGTAAATCAATCAGATCTCTTCTGCCGATCAGGCACTTTTGTGGCTTTTCTTTCATGAAAGAATCTAATGGTTGAATAGGAACGTGTTGGAATGTTTGAAGATTAAATTAATATACTATTTTCCGGCTAGTTTATAAGTCAGGCAGACCGGATAATGCCTGAAATAGCCAGGGAAGTATCTAAAAATACTATTTTCGCACTGGCATTTCTTTCCAGATGAAAACAGACATCATTCAGTTGCTTATATAAACCTTCTGCTTTAGCTGCGTTCACCACTTTAGAAAAGCCCTCAATAAATGTCCGCTCCTCTCCTTCCAGCCTGCTTAACTGGATTTCTTTATATGGCCATACCAGGGTTTCACGAACCATTTCCATTCCATACATCATCAGGCTTTTCTGACTTTCTTTACTCATTTTAGCAAATTTTTCCATCCAGTCTACCAGTCCGGTCACATTGCCCCGGAAACATAGGCGCATCCATTCACGGAACAGTTCATGGTTATCGTTGGCCGTCTCTTTGATAAGCCGCAAAGCTTCATACAGGTTACCATCACTCAAATATGCGATCTGCCCTGCCCTTTTAGATTCTACCCCATAACTGGTTACAAGTACCTTCTCAATCTCCTGGCCGCTAAAAGACCGGATTCTGATAAGTTGCGTACGGGAGATAATGGTGGTGAGTAACTTCTCTATACTCTGGCTAACCAGCAGAAATACTGTTTTAGGCGGTGGTTCCTCTAAAATTTTAAGCAGTGCATTGGCAGAAGTATTATTTAGCAGTTCCGGGAGCCACAGGATCAGCACCTTGTATTGCGCTTCGTACGATTTCAGACTCAACTTCTGAATAATTGACCGGCTTTCTTCGGCTGATATATTGGGTTGTTTATTTTCTGTGCCGATATAGCTGCACCAGTCGGTCAGGCCAGCGTATACATTTTCTTTCAGGTAGGTGCGCCATTCAGGTAAAAAATTTTCACTTAACGGATCTTTGGAAACTTTTTTGGTTGTAGCCACCGGAAATACAAAATGCAGATCCGGGTGAATCAGCTTGTTTATTTTACTGCAGGAAGCGCATTGCCCACAAGAATCCTGATTCTGCCGGTTCTCACAGTTAATATAGGTAGCATATGCCAGGGCCATAGCCAGATTAGCACTGCCTTCATTGCCAAAAAACAGCTGGGCATGGGCTATCTGGCCTTTTTGCACAGCCGCAACAAGGGTTTGTTTGATATCTTCTAAGCCAGGAATTTCTCTGAAAAACATAGGACTAATCAGTCATGAGGAATGAATATTGATTCAGACGGATGTTGTTGGTAATCATTCATCATTCGTTTACTGCTCATTATTTAAAGCCAATCCGTTTATTTGACCGGTGTGTAAGCTGAAAAACATGTTCTAAAATTTTTTTATCTGCCGCCTCAAAGGTTTTTCCCCTGCGCTGCAAGGCTTTCTCGGCTACATCCAACGCTTTTTCCAATTGATATACCTCCAGGCCTTTGGCTCCCCCCCAGGAAAATGAAGGCACAAACTTAGGTGGAAAGTCGCCTCCGAATATGTTAGCACTCACTCCCACAACCGAACCTGTGTTAAACATGGTGTTAATACCTGCCTTGGAATGGTCGCCCATCATCAGGCCGCAAAATTGTAACCCGGTATTAACCAGTTTATTCTCCGCATAACTCCATATTTTGATAGACCCATAATCATTTTTCATGTTGGAGGTATTTGTATCTGCACCAATATTACACCACTCGCCAATTACTGAGTTTCCCAGATATCCTTCATGCGCCTTGTTGCTATACCCCATAAACACACTATTGGTGATTTCACCGCCTACTTTACAATACGGGCCTATGGTATTGTCGCCACGCATTTTACTACCCATATGCAGAATAGATCCTTCACAAATGGCAAAAGCCCCTCTCACCAGACTCCCTTCCTGAACTTCCGCATTTTTTCCTATATAAATGGGGCCGGCATTGGCATTGAGTACTGCAGAAATAATAACCGCCCCTTCTTCCACAAACACTTCTTTGGGGTTATAAACACTGGTATGTTTGTCGGTAATAGGCACTGATTCCCGCCCTTTGGTCAGCCAATGAAAATCGTATCTGATCTGGGCACCATTTTGAATAAACAGATCATAAACCTGGCGTATAACGGTAAGTGGCTCCGGGAATTCTTTTCCTTTGGCCTGGCTAATGGCAACCATTAGTTTTTCCGTGTCTTCGAAGAAATCATCCGTTTTCAAAGCAATACACGTGTCGCCCTGCATAAGTTTTTCGCCGGCTTTTAATTTATCCAGAACTTTGAGAAGTGGCTCAACCGGACAAACCGCTCCATTTATATACAGGTTTTTACCTGACCGGATACCAGGAAATTTGTCCTGCAGATAGGCTTCTGTTATATACGACGGGGTGGCATTCAGCAAGTGTTGCCACTTTTGTGAAATAGTAGCTATACCACATCTCAGTTCTGCTATTGGCCTGGTCAGGGTAAATGGCATTAATGACATCCGTAATGTTGGATCATCAAATAATAGGTAGTTCATAGTATGATAAGCTTACTGGTGGCTAGTACGTACGGATAGCAAAAGTAGGCAGAAAAGATCAAATTTATTTGCACAAAGCTACCTGCCTTGTTTAGTCGACAGCTTCTAGTTTGCTGCCCTACCAGGTAAGTCGTTCGGGCAAGTAGTATATTTTATGCGATCTGCTGTTGACAATTATATAATAGAGAATCTGCCTGTATTTACTGAAAATGAGTACGCAAGCATGTTTTTTTAGAACATTATAGTAAATAAATACAAATATTTGGCGCCAAGGGGAATTATACGGCTGCTAAAGGCGTTCTATATAAGAGTCCAGTTAAAAAATCCTTTTTCCAAACCTAAACCCTACGTTATGCTGAAGAAAAGCAGAGTTTTAATGATGGCTTTTTTGTTCTTTTCTTTCCTATTTACCTCTCCTGTGTTTGCAAATGATGGCAACAAGGATAACTCTCTTACAGAAAAAAAGGAGTCTGCCTCTAAGCAGGTACTGTTTGAGAATCATATCACAGATTTATATCAATCTATTGTTTTTGGCGATTCCCGCCCGGATTATGAATTATTCCGGAAAGCGTATGTGGGTTTTCTGAACCTGAAAGCAGCCAACAAACTCTCTGACAAGAACATTTTAACTATTATTGACTTCCGCCTTTCTTCCACTAAAGAGCGGTTCTGGAGCATTGATCTGGCTGAAAAAAAAGTATTATTTCATTCTTTAGTTGCTCATGGCCGTAAATCCGGTGAAGAGTTTGCCAAAAAATTCTCTAATACTCTGGAGTCCCATATGAGCAGCTTTGGGTTTTATGTTACCGGCAGTACCTATACCGGCAAGCATGGATTGTCGTTGTACCTGGATGGGATGGATGCCGGATATAATTCCAATGCCCGTACCCGTGCAATCGTTATGCATAGCGCTGATTATGTAAATAAAGAGTTTATTAATCAGTATGGACGGCTGGGAAGAAGTTTAGGATGTCCGGCTATTCCGGCAGCGAATCACCAGGAGGTAATTAATACATTGATGGACAAAACATGTTTGTTCATTTATTACCCTAACACAGCTTATGAGAAGAAAGCTAAATTACTATCTAATACAGCTGCGTTAAATTACTTCTTTGCTAACCAATTAACAGGAAATGCCTTAAGTACTTTATAAACTCCATAGTTTTTATATTGAATATAGCCCGGTTTTTAAACAAACCGGGCTTTTCTTTTGTATATAGGAAAAATAATAGTAATTTATCAATAAATAATAGTATATTTCTTAACTTCCATTATATATCTGTGTGCAGGAATATAGTATGAGGCAGAGGAATCACTAAACCTTTCTCCAACCTAATCTTTTAGCTATATGGCAAATCAAAAAATGATTGCAGGATTACTCACCAAGCTTGCAGCCGAAAACAGCCAGATTTCCTGGAAAACAAAGTGTTGCTTCACCGATGGGGAAGGCAGATCCTTTCATGAAATACGGTTGACATGGAAGAAGGAGAAAAAAGAAAAAGTAATTATCTACCAGATGGAGACTGGCCAGATTTTGACCTATGTCTGTAAAGGGCTGAATCTAGAGAATTGCGATACTATTATAGATGTATTACTGGACTTAATTAATGAACAGAAGCTGGTAGCCTCCCATCAAGAGTAATATTCTAAAGGTTCATATACACACTATCCTTCTCTTTTACCTGTATTTGTACCATTCTCTGGTAAGTTAAGCACTTGCCTGGCTCCCATACATTGAATTATATACTAAAAGATCAATTGCCCAAAGTCAATCTAGACCCGGATACCTAAGCCGTTGTGTTGTGGCTACTTGGATAGCAAAAGGCATGGAATCATTCAGGTTACTACCTAGCCATCCAGTTTTTAAACTCCGGGGCTCTACGGCGGCTGACAGTTAGTTGCTCGGTGTGCTCTGGCTGTATATGCAGCAGCAACCGGCCTGAGCTTTCATTATCTACCTTGCGGATAGCCCCTTTCTGGACAATACACTGGCGGCTGATGCGGAAAAAATCCTTGGAGGACAGTTGCTCGGTGAGTTGTTCTAAAGTGCCATCCACTGTATAGGATTGCCCGCTGAGCGTCCGCACAATACTTACTTCATTGGCTAGGAAAATATAGGCGATTTGTTCGGTAGCTACCGGCACTAAACCTTTGCCCTGATGGACAAGTAAGGTCCGCTTCTTGGGCTCTTCTGGTGAGTTTACTTCGCCGTGAAAAGCATGGTTTTTTTCCAATGTTCTTATTTCTTCTTCTAGAGATACCAAACATTGCCGGTGATAATGAATCATCCATAAACCTGTGTACAGCAAATGAATAATGGTAACAAATAGCAAACTAAGGCATATTTCTGTCAGCAACAAGTAACTAACATTGAGTGGCTGAGGTTCTAAGAGAACAACGGTATAATAAACAACCGAAAATGAGGCTATTAATAAGGCTGTTATTCCATAGCCTAAGGCTCCTTGTATGTAAAACCTTTTGCGTGTTTCCTCTGCCCAGGAATATCTTTTGTCTATCCACTGGATGAGATAAACATTTATTTGCCAAAGCACAAACGAAGCAAGCATGATATAAAGGATATCTATATAATACTGGGGGCTACGCAACAGATCAATTACCTGAGCAGTTTCAGCCGTATGCCGGAAAAAAATTGCCCACAAAGGTATACACAGGATTTTCATCCATCGGTCTGCATACGGCACAGATGGCAGGATGTTGGTTCCCATAGTTGTCATAGTAGGCGCAAAATTAACTTCCACTTGCAAAAATTATCATTCCGGTCGCCTCAAATTTTCAGCCGCTCAGCGCTCTCATCCGTCTGTCTGGCTTTTCCGCCAACTTTTGCCTTACTGAATGCTATAATATTGCAGAAAAAAAACAACAATGCAACAGCTACTAACAAAAGGAAAATTCCTGGTTCTGGTATACTTTCTGGGCTTTCTGGCTCATGATATTCACGCACAGGATTACCGGCAAAGCCGCCTGGTTTATTCGGCCAAACTTACTTTTCAGGCATACGGATTACCCTTTAAAAATCTAGCCCAAAGTTTCCGGAATGTAGGCGGAGCCATTGGTGTAGATTATGTATACAATCGCTCTCAGACCTTGTACCAAAGTGTTACAATAGGCTTTCAATGCCACACAGCGCATGAAAGACTGGTGTACGTAAATACTCAATTTGCGTACCGCCCTCTACTGTTTAACCGGATAGAACCTGGGTTGGCGTTGGGTATTGGCCGGGCAGTAGCCATATCTAATTCACAAAACCCTTATTACGAACTGGCAAATGGTTCGTGGAAAAAAAGCACGCAACAAACGCAGGGTCACTGGCAGGTTCCTCTCTCGCTGAGCATGGGTTACCGGACCACACTAGCCAATGGCACCACATTTACACCCTACATAGGGTACGAGACTACCCCTATTATCCGCTACAACAATGCCTTTTCCATTCTTCCGTATTCCTTGATTTCCGTTGGCACCCGAATCAAATTTGACAACCCTATAAAAGAGAAATAACATGAAAACAGTAAATATACTATTCCTTCTGGCAGGCTGGTTCTTTTTCACTGGCTGCAAAAAAGAAGCTTTTGAAGGCATGATCCTTGCGCTACCATCCCCACAACCTTTTAATCAAAATCACTCCAAAGCCAACGATTTGCAAGCTATATTGGATGAATTCACAGCCAAAGGTTTGCCGGGTGCTGTGGTGGCTATTAGAGACAAAGAAGGGGTATGGGAAGGAACCAGCGGCTTAGCAAAAATAGAAACCGGCACCAGGCTTAGGCCGGGTTTTGTACATGCCGGAGGCAGTATTACAAAGATATATACGGCTGCGGCAATTATGAAGCTTCAGGAATTGAATAAACTGCAACTAGACAAAGCCATTACAAACTATTTGCCGGCAAACGTCTCTACCAGAATTACACGTGCAGATAGTATTACTGTCCGTATGCTGTTGAATCACACATCCGGCATCAGAGATTATATTGATAATACTACGTTCCGTATGCGCTGGTTCAATAACTTAGCTCAAGGATGGACAGCAGAAGAAGCCCTCTCCTATGCGTATGATCAGCCTTTATTGTTCCGCCTAGGCTCCGGTTTTTCGTATTCCAACAACAATTATATGTTGCTTTCTCTTATCATTACCCAAGTAACCGGGCAAGAAGAGGCCGCCTGGATGAAAGAGCATATTTTCGATCCCTTGCAATTGTCGAGAACCTATTATAAAATTCAACCTGGCTATTTGGAAGGCCTGTCGATGCCGAATTATTACCTGGACCGCTACGGCGACGGCAGACTGCAAAATGTTACGCTTCCTACCAAAGTAGAAATCTATAGCGAACTTGGTGATGGAGGCTTGGTTGCTACAGCCATAGATTTTGTCCATTTTATGGATATGCTGGTAAATGGGCAAATAATCTCTTCTGCATCTTACAACGAAATGAAGAAAGCTTATTTTAATGATTATGGGCTAGGTATAGATATTTATAAGTTTCAGAATAAACCACAATACGGACACTCGGGTGCAGTATTTGGCGGGGCTTCCTTACTGTTATATTTTGAAGAACAAGAAACAGTAGTGTTTATTGCCAGTAACACAGATGGAGCCTTAATTGGAGGAAAAACCTTAATGCTTTACCATTCCATGAAAAATAAAATTGGCGACTATATAGCCTCTCACAATAAACCAAGATAGATTTAGCTACTGCTAGGTTTTCAAATAATTGAACTCTAATTCATTGGTTCTCAACCGCCCACCGTACTACACAAAAGTATTTGTATAATCCATACAACATTTATTGTTTATATGCCGTATATCATACTACATGTAATTTAAAAATGATCAGCTATGAAAATAAAAGTGAATGAAGGAATGGACAAACCCTTCCTGGAAAACGGCAGACACTTAGTAGAAATAACGCATATAGAAGAAGGAACCAGTGAACACAAAGGCGTACCTTTCTTTGCTTGCCGTTTTGAAAATGAACAGGGTTTTGTAACACAGCGGTTCTATAATTCTAAAGCCGGTATGCCAATTATTGCCAGCCTGTTTGAAGCGGTAAATATGCCCCTGGAAGAAGGAGCCACAGCAAACACAGAGAAATTAGTGGGTAAAAAATTGTTTATTACAGTGGAAGAACGAACCTATGAAATTCCTGAATCCGATAATGAACGGACTTTAAAACAAGCTACTGGTTTTCAAACGGCCGAGCAATCCGCAGCTAACTAACCACTACAGTATATTTATTTAACTTAGCCTGTCTCCTACCGTGTGAGGCAGGCTTTTTATTTCCATGCCTTTTCTGGCTGCGTGCCTACACCTTTTATTATCAATACCAGCTTATTTTTCAAAATTGCTTTATGGAATAATTGGTTAAATTTGAAAACAAACCATTTAACTGATGCTTATTCTATGAGAATATTCTGTATACTGTTGCTCTTGCCTGCTATCCTCTGGCCGGCTGTACACGTACAAGCACAACAAACAGCTTCTAAGCAAATGAATAATACCATTACCTTAGTCATACATGGGGGGGCAGGTACCATTACCCGGAAAAACATGACTCCAGAAAAGGAAAAAGCCTATACCGAAAAATTAAATGAAGCCTTACAAACCGGCTATGCTGTATTGAAGAAAGGAGGAACCAGCCTGGATGCCGTAGAAGCAGCCATCCGTGTAATGGAAGATTCTCCTTTATTTAATGCTGGTAAAGGGGCTGTATTTACCAATGCTGGCAAAAACGAACTGGATGCCTCCATTATGGAAGGTAAAACCTTAAAAGCAGGTTCTATTGCCGGAGTTACCACCATTAAAAATCCCATTACCGTAGCCAGAATGGTGATGGAAAAATCTGAACATGTGATGATGACTGGCACCGGAGCAGAACAATTTGCCAAAGAGAAAGGCGCAGAAATAGTAGATCCCTCTTACTTTCATACAGATATGCGTTACCAGCAATTGCAGAAAATTAAGGAAGAAGAAAAAACACAACTGGACCATTCAGAAGATAAAGGCAGCCTGGAAGAGGAGCAACAGATGTTTGAAGGCAAAAAATTCGGAACAGTAGGTGCGGTTGCCCTGGATCAATATGGGAATCTGGCGGCTGCCACCTCTACTGGTGGTATGACCAATAAGCGGTACGGCCGTGTAGGAGATGCACCCATTATTGGGGCCGGTACCTATGCCAATAACCAAACGTGCGCCGTTTCAGCCACCGGGCACGGTGAATACTTTATACGGGCGGTAGTGGCTTACGACATATCAGCCTTAATGCAATACAAAGGCATGAGTGTAAAACAAGCGGCAGACGAAGTAGTAATGAAAAAACTGGTAAAAATGGAAGGAGAAGGGGGCGTAATAGCCCTGGATAATAAGGGAAATTTTGCCATGCCCTTTAACTCCGAAGGCATGTACAGGGGCTACATTAAGGCAGATGGTAAGTCAGAAGTATTGATCTATAAATAACCGTTAGCCAGAGGTAAAATGCATTTTAGTACATTCCATAAACAGTAAAAAATCCGGCAAATACCGGATTTTTTACTATATATATAACAAGAACTTCGGGTAATACTAAGAACTGTAAATGATACCATATATTTCTGGATTATTCTGATAAAATAATCTTCGCAAAGTAGTTCATACTGCCTTTTCTATATATTTGCTTTGATGCTTTCTTCTCTCGTCTAACACCTGTCAGGAATGATACAACGCTACTTCGAATTTGAAAAGAACCGGACCACCTTTCGTACAGAAATCATTGCCGGCGTTTCTTCCTTTCTGGCTACTATGTACATTATTGTGGTAAATCCGGCGATACTGAGCCAGGCAGGTATGCCTTTTAGCGGAGTTCTAACAGCTACTGTGTTGGTTTCTTTTTTCAGTAGCCTGATGATGGGTATTTATGCCAGAAACCCAATAGTAGTAGCACCTGGCATGGGTTTAAATGCATTCTTTACGTATACGGCTGTTATCGGGATGGGAATCAGCTGGCAAATAGCCCTGGGAGCTGTATTTTGGGCAGGCATAGTCTTCATTTTGTTATCTATCTTCAATATCCGGACATATATTGTGCAGGCTATTCCTAAACAACTCCGGTATGCTATTTCTGCCGGTATTGGTCTGTTTATTACCTTAATCGGGTTTATCAATGCCAAATTTATAGCGGCCAATCCAGGAACAGTTATCGGAATTGCCCCGATGAATGTAACCACTGCTATTTTCATAACAGGGCTGCTTCTCACGGCCATTCTGGTGATCAAAAACATCCGCGGAGCAGTAATTATAGGGATTATTTTAACTACGATACTGGCCATTCCTATTGGCCGGTGGTGGGGCGACACATCAGGCAATGGATTGCTGGTGAACTGGCAGGGATTTGCCGCAAGCCCGGATTTTAGTCTAATCCTACAACTGGATATGGCTGGTTCCTTACAGTTTGCCGTTTGGCCGGTTATTTTTGCTTTTGTGTTCACCGATATGTTCGATAGCCTTTCCACATTTGTGGGTGTAGCTGAAGCAGCCCAGTTATACGACGAAAAAGGAGAACCCCGCCACATCAAACAATCATTGACTACCGATGCATTTTCCACCACGGTTTCCGGGTTGCTAGGTTCCAGTCCGGGTACAGCTTATATTGAATCGGCGGTAGGCATTGAGCAAGGAGGCCGAACAGGCATAACAGCCATTGTAGCTGGTTTGCTGTTTCTGCCCTTTATGTTTTTATCTCCTTTGCTATCGGTTATCCCGGCCATTGCTACAGCGCCTGCGCTGATTCTGGTAGGCGTATTTATGATGAAACCCATTGTAAAAATTAACTGGACGCAACTGGACGATGCCATTCCCGCATTCCTTGGCTTAGTATTAATCCCCTTTTCCTACTCCATCACGCAGGGTATTATTTGGGGCTTTCTCAGCTGGACCGTCATTAAATTAATGATCGGCAAGAAGGAAGAGGTTTCTCTCACCTTACTCATTATAGATGCTTTTGCTGTAGTCTCCTTATTTCTGGCAGATTAAAAACAAACCTATTCTACATCTGTTTTTCTAAGGCTTTTAACCCGCATTTTCCTACTTTTGCTCACAGATTTATGGTATTACTTGCATTATGCATCCCTATGAAAATTATCTCCTATAATGTTAATGGTATCCGGGCGGTATTAAAAAATGGATTTGCTGACTGGGTAAAAGCTACTGATGCCGATGTTTTGTGTTTGCAGGAAGTAAAAGCCAGCGAAGACCAGATTGACCGCCGCATTTTTGAGGATATGGGCTATCATATTTACTGGTTACCGGCCCATAAAAAAGGCTACAGTGGTGTAGCTATTTTTACTAAACAAAAACCGCAGCATGTAGAATATGGCTGCGGCATGGATCTGTATGATTGTGAAGGCAGAACAATCCGGGTAGATTTTGCAGACCTGTCCGTGATGAGTGTATACATTCCCTCTGGTTCCAGTGGTGAAGACCGGCAAGCGTTTAAAATAAAGTACATTGACGACTTTCACCACTACATACAGGATGTGAGGCGGCAACAACCCAATCTACTTATCAGCGGCGACTATAATATCTGCCATAAACCGATTGATATTCATAACCCGGTTTCTAATAAAAACAGCTCCGGTTTCCTGCCAGAAGAACGTGAGTGGATGACAAAGTTTATAGACTCCGGGCTGATAGATACGTTCAGGCATTTTAACCCGGAACCTCACAATTATACCTGGTGGAGTTATAGGGCAGGTGCTCGAGGCAAAAACTTAGGCTGGCGTATCGATTACCACATGGCTACCGCTCCTCTGGCTGCCAGATTAAAAAGCACCTCGATTCTGTGTGATATTACTTATTCCGATCACTGCCCCATTTTACTGGAAGTAGAATAAACTATTGCAAACCTATAAACCCAAAAGCTACCTGTAGAGGTAGCTTTTGGGTTTTAAATATCTATGCATTTTACAGCTTAGCAAGCTATCTGATTATCTGTGCTGATTTTATCCCCCTGACTAAGGGAAATCTGCATAGCCAAAATTCTTTTAAAACATTCGTTAGTTACTGTTGCTATCCGGTTAATTACCTGTGAAACCTGGTTGCCAAACACCTGAAGTTGTTCATAATCAAAGGTAACCGATGAAACAGCGGCCACTGGTTCAGTCAGAATGCATGCCCGGAAAGTCTGGTTTTCTCCAGCCTGATCATTTATAGGTACAGAAAGATTAATGGCTTCTGCCTCCCGCAGGTACTTTTCAAACAGCATATGCAAGGAACTAATTTCGCCAACCAGGTTCCGTTGCTCGTCGTCTGTCCAGCGGGGTTTGGTAATAAGCTGGTATTGTACTACTTGCATCCGGTGAAGCAGCCCGGCAAATTTTTTCTCTTCTGCTTGTAAGGCAAAGTAATCTGTAAACGATGCGGCATATGGTATAGAATGGGTGTTGCCCTGTGCCATAGCCAGCCGGTAATAATAGCCAAACACTTGTTTATCCTGATTGCAAAGCCATTTTTGCTGTTCAGCAATTTCTGTATCCAGCCTAGTACGTAGCTGTCCTGCCTCTTTCCGTCTGTATTTAATGGCATCAAATTCAAAAAATTTGGCATCTACCTGACCGGAGATTATCTGCTGCAGTGTTTGCCGATCATGAGTATTGGTATGGAGTTGTTCAATTTTCTGCACCACAGCATCAGAAAACAAATCGGCTTCTTTAGTAAAATATCCCTGGCTATTAAATATATCAGCTATTGTCTGGGGTACATCAAAATATTCTATCGTGCGGCCATTGTAATAGCCATTGTAGCGGCTATCCAGTTTGCCAGCTTCTATTTCCTGATTAATGTGCTGCTGAACAATTTCTGCGTTTTCCAACTGCAGGTCTTTGGTATCTGGCAGCAATAACTGATAAAGATGCCTCGTCATGGCCTCTTGTACTTGTGCAGGATTTTCAAAAAGTTTCCAGGGAGAACCTGCGTGGATTACCACAGTTGCCGGGTGTTTCAAAATATTCAATTCCCGTTCTTCCATGCTTGGATGCGAAGCCCACTGATCCTTAATGCGAAGCCTGCTTTTACTGGCATTATTGGGCACATCTGTATCTTCAATCACAGGCAAATGCCCGGATTTTGACAACTCATGGGTATGGCACAGATGAGAGATAGCCGCCTGGTGATTCAGGTAAATATTGCTGGAATACCTGCCTTTTTCCGCCTGAGTCTGTAAATAATTCATGCTATAATCGTAGGCTACGGCACTTAGTTCTATCCGGCGGAGGGCATGCTTCATAGGTATACTTCCGGCTACACTTACGGCCACTAGGTCGGCATGGTATTCCATAGCCCTGGATAAACTCATATAAAACAAGTTGATGAAATTATAAGCTTTGCCCAGAATAAACCGGACCACACTAATCATTTTAAAAGTAACAATGGCAAAAAAACCAAAGATGCCGCCAATGTTCGCCCATTTTTCCAACGTATGATCCCAGCTGTCGTATTCATAGACCAGGTTATACAGCATATGATTTACCGTGTATATATAACTTCCCAACTTCATACTTTTCTGAGAGAAGTGCCCAAATTCATGGGCGATAACTGCTTTAAATTCACTCATATTTACTGAGTTAACTAAACCCAGGCCAATTTCAAGGTTTTTGGGTACAGGCAGAAACAAACTCAGAAAGCTGGAGTTATAAAACACACAGGCATTTACTTCCGGACTAATAAATATTTTCTTAGGGAAAGGGGTACCGGTTTCAGTAGCCAGTTTCCGGATAAAAGCAAAAAGCTGCGGATGCTCATTTTCAAAAATCTGTATCCGTTGCGGATTCTCATTTTTGCGGGTTTTGAAAATAAATTTTACCATAAACCAGGCAAACATCACTGCTAGGCCTACCATACCAGCACCAGCAGCCAGCGTAATGAAACTAAATTTTGCAGTGATGATATAAAAAGCTCCCTGTATGCCATAATATAACATACCGCCGGCGATGGCTAACAAAGCCATATAGATCAGCATAAACAGAACTACCGAACAAAACACTTTCGTCACTTGTCTGATATATTCTTTGCCTGGCGAGGTAATAGACTTATCTATATTTTGCGGACTTTGCGGGTAAAGGTCTATTGAATTCATGCATTAATAAAACGTGTTGTTTGTTGCGAATAAACAGGCTTCAATGGATTATCTACAGGTTTTTACTTTCTGGCTGATAAGTAGCAGGTTTTTCTGTAATTAGTAAAATACAGGTAGAAAACAAGGAGTAAGGTTATAGAAAAGAATGATTTTCGTGTGGAAAGTGCCGCAAAGAAAACAATAAGCATGGCTTGCATTCCACAGAAGATGTTAAAGCCTGAGAGCGGTTTCTGTTTTTTCTGATGCAGCCGTTGCTGTTTGAAGCAGACCAAGAAACAAAGTCCTTCAACAAGTTTTTCCTTGGTCTGCCTACTAACTATACGTATACCTACATAGCAGGATTTAACTGCTAAAGCTCCTCTCCACCTTTTTCTGTCACCCGTATTTCTCCGGCTCCGCTGAGAGAGTGATACTCACCATTATACATGGCATCGGCACTGACAGGACCCATTTTGAAAGTACCTTTAGATACCGCCCTAACTACATAATAAAATGTTTGTGTCTGCGCAGTAGCTGTCGTGAAAAAGTTGATGCGGTCGTCACGTACGTCGAAGTGGTCGGCAGTGGCCGCATTGCTAGCCCAGGTCATTTCAGGTAAGTCGGCTATGCGTGGATTTTCAATTTCAAAGCCGGCAGGCAGCATGTCAGTAATTACCACATTTTGCACAGACGACCCATCGGTAGACGAGAGAGTAATCTTTACGACCACCAGATCATTTTGCTTAAAAGACGTGCCGGATATAGGTTTACCAAAGCGGTTATAGAAGGTTTTCCGCACCTGCAAATAACTATCTTCTTCAGCAACCTGACCTGTTTCACTTAACCCTTCTGCCTGCCAGAAATAATACAAAGAACCACTTCCGCTAGGTTGAATAGTAATGTTTTTGTTTGCCAGATTCTTTGTCAATACCACGTCTTCTCCATTGAAGGAGGCAAGGGTTGTGTTGCCTTGTTTAAGGTCCGCCTTTATTTCCGTTTCATTATTCTTTTTAGCCAGTTTACCCAAAGCCAGCAAGCCGAAGGCTCTTTCCTGGGTATTTAGGTATTTCTGTGCCTTCATCTGTTCAGAGAGGTGTTTTGCCATCATGGGAATCTGGGCATTTTTTGAGTCGGTTTCCAGCAGCACATTCAAGGCAATTGCTTCATCGCGGATATAGGAATAAAAACTGCCGCCAAACGCATTTACCGAACGTTCGCCAGTAAAACTTGTGGGTAAGAGGGCTTTGTATCCGGCATTATCGCCTAGCAGTAAGTAAGTGCTTGCCAGGAGGTATTTAGAGTCAAGGGCCAGTACATCTTTGTTAGATTTGTAGTAGTTCATGCTGGCAATATCCCCCTCACCCGCCAAAGCCAGTACATATAAGGTATAGGCTACTTCTTTGGGAGCAATTTTTTTAGAAAGGCGGGTGCCTTGTTCATTATAATAGAAATACTCCTCCAGTTTTTTCAGCTTCACTTGTTGTTGCAGATACGACATCATCCGATCCAGGACCACCTCACTTACTTGAAAACCGGCTTTTTTAGCTTCCAATAAGAAATGCCCGGCATAGGTAGTACCCCACCAGCTTTCATAGCCCCCTTCTGGCCAGTAGCTAAGCGCCCCATTATACATTTGCATAGATTGCAGGCGGCTAATGGCTGCTTGCACATTTTCGTGGGCAATACTGCGGGTATTTTTACTTGTAAAGGCTGCCGCTGCCCGGTTCTTCGAAAGAGCAGAACTAAGTTCGGCTGCATACAACTGTGGAAAAGCTCCGGAAGTAGTCTGTTCCACACAGCCATACGGATAAACCAGTAAGTACTCCAGGTGTTCGGTAAATTGAGCCAAAGGAGATTTGCTCACCACCAGCTTGGCCTGGGTAGTTGCCGGTATAAAATCGGCAGCTATTTTTACGTTGGTAGATGTTCCGGCTGCTGCCACTCCTGACCCACTGGTTTTCAGCAACGAAGTAATTGGCCGGATGGTAATATCCGTGTTATCTGTATACGTTTTGTTGAATGCCTGTACTTCTACTACCACTTCTCCACTACCGATTGCCGGAGCCGCATTTACCGCAAATTGCACCTGCGATTCACTGTTGGCTGGTAATTCCACCGTTTGCTCACTCGCTTCTTCTATGGCCAGTCCACCCTTCACTTGTAGTTTAATGGTTGCATTCGTGGCAGCAGTTGTTGTATTGGTCAGGGTTACAGGCACGAGTAATTTATCTCCAGGACTCAAGAAACGCGGCATCGAAGTGCTGATCACCACTGGGTCGGCTACTTTCATATTTTTGCTGGCTGCACCAAAGGCATTGTCTTTATACGCCACAGCCATGATGCGCAGATCGCCGGAGAATTGCGGAATATCTACCGTATATTGCGCCTCCCCATTGCCATTAGTGGTTAAGGTGCCACTCCAGAAAGCCACCAGTTTTACCCGTTTATTCGTCAGCGGATTTACTCTTCTGGAAAGGTCATACCCATCTCCCCCTACACTGCTTTTGCTGCTCAGTTCAGGAAACAGCCGTGGATACAAGTCATACGATTTTACTTCCAGGGCTCGTTTCTGGAAGAAATATTCATATGGATTGGGGGAGGTATAATTTTTCAGTTGCAGAATCCCTTCGTCTACTACTGCCAGTGTTACTTCTGTATTAGGTTTGGTTTTAACCGTAATGGTCTGTTTGGTTTTGGAACCTGACTGGGCAGCCGCTACGAGTTCTACCGGAAGTTTTTTATCTGGTGCTTCTACTGGCACAGGTACAAATCCGTGGGCTACTGTCAGCGGAATAGCCCCATCGTCTACTGGTTTAATAAGCGTAGCGGTTATATATACATTGGGCAGGTACTCTTCTTTGATGGGAATAGTAACGGAAGCCGATTTTTTATCCGTGTTTACATACACATGTTCAAATACTTTGTTCCGCTCAATGGATACCAGGATTTTTCCGGCAAAAGGCGTTTTCATGAGTATTTGCGCTTTGTCGCCTACCTGGTAGGTTGGTTTGTCCAGTTCCATGGTAATCTGGCCTTCTTTATCTACTTCAAAAGAAGAGTTCTCCGTATAGCCATATCCATACGCATAATAACCAATGCTGACATAAGCACTTGAACCTGGTTTCATTATCCGTACTTCGTACTCTCCGGATTGGCGGGGCACAAAGGTGTAGACTGTATTGGTACCACTCACCGTAATGGTTTTGTCTTCTAAAAATTGCTCTTTCTTCTGCGATACATAATTATAGGAACCAGATTCGTTTTTCACCAGGGCTGTTTGCCAGTTGAGGCGGATTAGTTGCACCTGGGCTTTTACGTTTTGTAAGGGCTTTTCATCTTTATTAAGAGCAATCAGAGGCACTTGCACCGGCTGGTTGGTAGATACATAGGAATCTGTTTGCTTGATGCCATAAAAAACCTCCTGGGTCAGCACATCAAAGCGGTTCATCCGGTTTACCGGGCGGCCAGATTCATCAAACACCGTAGTAAATATAGAACCAGTAAGGATACCGAAATCTTTGTATTCTGCAGGCACGGTAAAATTCTCCTGGATTAATCCCTCTGCATCGGTTTTTCCCTGGCGGAGTTCCTGTTTAAAAGTAAACCCTTCTGAATTATTTCTGCCCCTGCCCTGCCTGCTATTTTCGCCTCCGGCAGAATTATTTGTAACAAAAAACGTATAATCTGCATAGGCTTTAGGAATCAGGTTTTTTCGTTTCAAATCGAACGTCATCTCATAATTGCGGTTAGCCGCCGGAGGACCGAACAGGTTGAGGGCTGTGGCTTTCACAGCTATTTCTTCCTCTGCCTCATACACAGGCTTACCTAAATTCACAGTAACCTTAATGCGGTCTGGAATAAACTCTTCAATGCTGATGGCTTTGCTGCTCAGGAGCACATCATTAGACGTATATACCTCTGCCATATAGGTTCCAGTAACGGCACTTGTAGGAATAGTGAAAGAAGCGGCAAAGGCACTCTGGCTGTTTAAGTTGCCTTTCAGCATAGTAAATTCTTTGCCATTCGGCTGCAAAACCTTCAACTTCACTGGCATGTCCCCTACTGTTTTCCACTGTGCATTCCGGATTACGGTATTTAGATTCACGGTTTCGCCTGGCCGGTAAATATCCCGTTCGCCATAAATAAACGCCTGGTAGCCCGAAGGATTTTCCCGCATACCGCCTACTTCATATCTGGATGTTTCTACTTTATTCTGATTAAAGAGCAAGTACGTAAAATCATCTCCCTGGCGGGCAGTAATCATTTGTATGTTAAAATCAGGTGCTTTTGTTTGAAGGTCTGTGAACCGGGCAACGCCATCGGCATCGGTTTCGGCCGTGTAGACCGACTGGTTATTAGAACTGATCAGGTTTACACTTACCCCAGCTAAGGGATTGGCCGTAAGGATGGAGTTGGCAAATACATGGATTTCATTGCCTGTTTCTTTCACCATAAAACCCATATCTGAGATAGATACCAGTTTGGTCGAATACAACCACTGGTCTTCGGTAGAAGATACTTTTACCGCATAAATCCCTTTAAAGGCATTGGTACTGGATGGCAATTCCAGGTTCAACACATGCATATTTCCGGACTTACCCAGGCTTTTGGTTTCTACTTCCCGGTCTAAGACTACATCGCCATACTGGTTATCGCCTTCTTCGCCTAAATAATAGCCTGGCTCGTACTCGCCTTCTGCATACCAGGGGCTGTAGATGCCATTGTTCCGCATAAAAGGCAGAATATTATTTTCGTAGATCTTATAAACGGTTACCCGTACTTTAGGCACATTAATAATTTTTACACCTATATTTTTGCTGCCTTTGCTGGTCAGGTATAAACCTTTTTTAGAAGCAAAGCTGATATAAGGCTGCATTTCGCCGAAAACAACCACCTGCTCGTAAGCATCGGGCAAGGTGCCACCAAAAATTCCCCGCAGGTTTTTTGCAATCTTTAGCGAATAACTACCTACTTTAAAGTCACCTTTGATAATAAATCCGAAGTCGCCGGTTTCTACTGAAAAGTCGGTAGCTGGGTCCAGGGTGATGAATCTGGAAAGTTTGGTGCTTTCGACCGTCTGGTTGGTAAACACCTGGATATAGCCACTTTCGCCTTCATATTCAGCATTCACCTGCATAATTTTAAATTCATCTTTGCCAGGAATATCTTTTTTCAGCTCCATGGGCTTTTTGCTCACATAATCACTCTGGGCACATTTTAAGCCTTCCCGAATGGTGATCACGGCAGTTTTATCATCATAGGTTGTACCGGTTGGCTGGGTAATACTTACACTGACTGTTTCGGCAATAACAGAACTGGTTACCTTAAAAGCAGCTTTTTGTCCGCCAATCTGGATACTCAGCAGGTTGGCCACTTCCATGGGGTTTACCTGATAGTTAAAGTTGAGATTCAGCCGTATTTCTATGGAATCATTGGGATTTTTAGCCCAGTACATATCGCTTTCCTGCAATGCCAGGTAAGGTGTATGAAAAGCAAAGGTTGTGTTCTCTGCCAAAGCTAATTTAGTACCGGATTGAGCCTTATTTAAAACTGCTTTGGTAAGCGTAGCCTGATAATCGGTGCTTGGCCGGAAGCCTGGGTCAGGCGAGAAGAGCAACTCATTGGTACTGGTCCATTTGAATTTGCCGCGGACGTTGGGAGTAAACTCAATATAAGCTGTAGTGTCCCATTTGTTCACCAGCGAGTCAGCAATCAGATCATTGGTAAAGGTAAAAATCAGGTTTTGTTGCAGATCTACCTGTTCCTGAAAGTTGCGGGTGCGTACCTCCACCTGGCTGCTTTTACAAGCATATACCAACAACAAGGCAAGAAATACAGAGAATTTAAGGTTAATTGTTTTCATAAGGTGCTTTAGGGAAAAGCCAGGGTAATGCGATAGATTTTTCTAAAATTTACAAGATAATAAGATTCATCCGGCGTGAAAGTAGATTTTTTTTATTAGAATGATTTTACAAAATATACGCCAAACATGCGTAAAAGCTTTACTTGGTAAGAATAACTGAAGATAGTAGCGTAGCCGACCGAATCGTAGATGGCAAAAAAAACACCTCACCGGAGTTTGAACCAGTGAGGTGTTTTGTAATAGAATAGGGAGCAAGCAAATTAATTGCTCACTGCTGAAGATGCCGTTTTGGGTGCAGTTTGCGAAATAAACGACAGTAAATCCTGATTTAATCGGTCTTTTTCAGTATAATAGAACCCATGTGGAGCGCCTTCATATACAATATATTGCGCCTGGGGAATCATCTGAGCGGTACGGTTGCCGGAGGCTTCAATTGGTACAGTCTGGTCGCTGCTGCCATGGATAATTAGAGTCGGCACTTGCACCTTGGGCAAGTCGGCCCGGAAGTCGGTGGCAGAGAAAGAGACTACACAGTCCAGGGTAGCTTTAGGTGAACCTAGTAAAGCCAGCATTCTGGCGTATTCCAGCATTGGCTCACTTACCGGATGTTTCAACAGACTTACCCCGAAGAACTTTTTGCCAAAATCGGTTAAGAAAGCTGCCCGGTCTTGTGTTATTTGTTCTTTTATCTGATCGAAAACAGCCTGGTCTACTCCTTAGGGATTATTATCTGTTTTCAACAAAAAGGGCGGAACCGCACCCAATAGTACGGCACTCGCCACACGGGCACTGCCATACCGGCTCAAATAACGCACTACTTCTCCCCCGCCCATTGAAAAACCGACCAGGGTTACATCCTGTAAATCTAATTGCTCCAGTACGGCATTCAGGTCTTATGCTAATGTATCGTAATCGTAGCTTTGCCAGGGTTTGGATGATTTACCGAAGCCTCTGCGGTCATAGGCGATGCAGCGGAGGCCATGTTTTGGCAGTTCGGTAAGCTGGTATTCCCACATTTCGTGGCTCAGGGGCCAGCCATGAATCAACACAACTGGCCGGCCGGAACCCCAGTCCTGATAAAATAATTCTACATTTTTTTCTGCTTGTATGTAAGGCATAATAACTAAGTGGTTTGAATTTTAAGGTATTTAACATACTCTCCCCACTTTTGTTTGCATGCATTCGCGTAAACAGGTATTATTTTTTCCGGAACACCACAGTAATAGGCACCCCTTCAAAACTAAAGTGTTCCCGCAGCTTATTTTCCAGGTACCGTTCATAGGCAGGCTGAATATACTGGGGCAAATTACAGAAAAAGGCAAACGTTGGCGTATAAATAGGCAACTGGGTTACGTACTTAATTTTCACAAACTTCCCTTTAATAGCTGGCGGCGGATAGTTGTCTATCTCCTTGAGCATGGCATCGTTCAGGGCAGAGGTAGGAATTTTCCGGCGGCGGTTCTCATGCACTTCTACTGCTTTTTCAATAGCTTTAAAAATCCGCTGCTTCTCGGTAACCGATGTAAAAATAATGGGCAGGTAATCTAAGGGCTTCAACTTATCCACAATAGCCTCGGTAAACTTCTTAGCTGTTTGTGTATCTTTCTCAATCAAATCCCATTTATTTACCATCAATACCATGCCTTTTTTGTTTTTAGCTGCCAGGGCAACAATATTTACGTCCTGCGACTCTATACCCCTGGTGGCATCCAGCATAATAATACAAACATCTGCTTCTTCCAGTGCCTGAATAGACCGCATGACTGAATAAAATTCAATATTGTCGGTTACTTTTGCTTTCCGGCGGATACCGGCTGTGTCAATTAATATAAACTCTTTTCCAAAAGCATTGTAATGTGTGTGAATCGAATCGCGGGTAGTGCCGGCTATATCTGTAACAATAGTACGGTCTTTCCCCAGCAGCATATTTACAAACGATGATTTACCCACATTGGGCCTTCCCAGTACAGCAAATCTGGGAATACCTTCTTCCGGATTTTCTATTCCCTCATCCGGGAAATGCTTCACCACTTCGTCCAGCAGGTCGCCGGTTCCAGAGCCGTTCTGTGAGGAAACAGGGTAGATTTCTCCCAAGCCCAAGGCATAAAACTCATGCATGGCCATGGCTTTTTCGTGTGTATCGGCTTTGTTGGCTACTACCAGCACAGGCTTCTTGGATCTGCGCATAACAGAGGCAAAATCTTTATCCAGGTCGGTAAGGCCAGTGTTAAGATCCACCATAAATAACACGACGGAAGCTTCTTCAATGGCAATTTCTACCTGCTCGCGGATGGCTCCTTCAAAAATATCTTCAGAGCCTACTACATAGCCCCCAGTATCGATCACCGTAAAAAATTTCCCTGTCCATTCTGCGTATCCATAATGCCGGTCGCGGGTAACACCGCTTACATCGTCCATGATGGCCTTGCGGCTTTCGATGAGCCGGTTAAACAAGGTAGATTTTCCAACATTGGGCCTGCCAACAATTGCAACTATATTTGCCATTTTACTTGTATAATAAATAGATTGAGTAATTGAGTATAGTATGTGAGCCAGTGGTTTCCATGCATTGGCTCAAAATAATTCCGGTGCTACAGGTTTGCCTACCTCTGTATGATTCTAAGCCTTATAAGGCTACCTCTTGGAATCCTGCAAACATAGCTAAAATTTCTCCTGCACAGATTCCCGGATTTTTAGCTTAGCTATTGTAGCCAAACCTGTCCAGCGATTTAGTTTGAGACCGCCAGTCTGGTTCTACTTTTACGTATTGTTCCAGAAATATCTTTTTTCCAAAAAAAGCTTCCATATCTTCTCTGGCCTGTATGCCTACTTTTTTAATAGCCTCTCCCTGGTGTCCGATAATAATAGCCCGTTGAGTAGCCCGTTCCACCATTATTTCCGCCCGGATCACAATAATATCTTCTTTTTCTTTGAACTCGGTAACTACTACTTCGCAGCTATAGGGCACTTCTTTTTTATAGTTTAGAAATATTTTTTCCCGGATAATCTCTGCCGCAAAGAAACGTTCGGGCTTGTCGGTTAATTCATCTTTCGGAAAATACGGCGGGTGTAAGGGTAGATGTTCCTGGATAGCCTGCAAAATGCGTTCAGTATTAAATTTATTCAAGGCAGAAACAGCCATTACCTCTTTGGGATTAATTTTTTCCTGCCAGAAAGTAAGGCGTTCATTCACCTGCTCCTGGGTGGCCTGATCTATTTTGTTCAGCACCAGAAACAGCGGTACCTGTATATGTTGAAGCCTGGCAATAAGCTCTTCTTCCCCGGTTTTTTCATAAATATCGGTAACAAATAACACTACATCGGCATCTTCCAGTGAGGTTTGCACAAAACGCATCATGGATTTGTGAAGTTCATACTTGGGCTCAATGATCCCTGGGGTGTCGGAGTATACAATTTGAAAATTGTCTCCATTGATAATCCCCATAATGCGGTGGCGGGTTGTCTGCGCTTTTGATGTAATAATTGAAAGCTTTTCGCCGACCAAGGCGTTCATCAAGGTGGACTTCCCTACATTAGGCTTCCCGATAATACTTACAAATCCGGCTTTGTGTTCTGGTGGCGTTGTCATAGCATGCAGTGTGAATATGCAGAGATACGTAAATTTTACAAAGACTGTGCACAGTATCAAACATTTACTATTTGAAAGGCCAGTATTTAAAAATATTTTACAAAGCTACTTGTTTTATACAAAAATACCAGGTAAGTTTGTGGACCAAATTATAGCGCGGGATGGAGCAGTTGGTAGCTCGTTGGGCTCATAACCCAAAGGTCGCAGGTTCGAGTCCTGCTCCCGCTACAAAGCAAACCCCTGTAGCCCTGTAACTCAAGAAGTTACGGGGCTTTTTCTTTATTAGCGATACAAAAAACGATACAAAATTTATAAATTTTTTACTTTGCTATTTGTTGGGTATAAAATACAATAGATTCCATAAAGCAAATATAGCGTACTCTAATAAAGAGGGCATTATAAGCATTATTATCTTCTAATTTTATTTATAGATGTAAATTGATATATGGATATTGAAGAAAAGAAGAAATATAGATTTTTGTTTTTGCAAAGGTTATATCAAAAAACAGACGGCAATATACATAAGGGTGTATATACCTATGAAATAGGCCAAGAATTAAATTTAGACAATGAGGTAACAGATAATATTGTGTCCTTTTTGAAAGGAGAATACCTCATAGAGGGTAAAACGAGGGATAGGGTTTTAACTATAACTCATAGAGGTGTTTTAGAAATTGAAGAAGCGATTGAACACCCAGAAAAGCCAACCAAACACTTTTTGCCCATTAATATAATTAGTGTTCAAAATATGTACGGCTCCTCAATTCAACAAGGAAGCCCAAACGCATTTCAGAGTAATTCATATAAAAATGAAAATACGGACTCAATATTATTACTCGTTGAAGAGATTAAAAAGGCTATTGATATAATTCAAATTGGCAAAGAAGAGAAAGACGAGGCTTTGTCAGAATTGGAAACAATTATTGCACAAAGCAAATCCCCAAAACCAAAGTTTATTATTATAAATGAGTCTTTAAGAACAATTAAAACTTTATTAGAAGGCGTGGCGGTAAATGCTTACACTCCAATAATTTTAGAAAAAATAAACATCTTGTTAAATCAGTAATCTTATTCTAGAGAATAACAAAAATAGAAGACAAGCCATTGAATTTGTTGTGAAAAAAAAGGTAAAGCGAATCAATTGTATATCCTTCCTATGTATTAAGATTTAATTTTTTTGATTATAGATCAAAGCTTAACCAATCGTAAACATAAAAAATTTTGGCCTTTTAACTCATTCCTTTCATTTAGCAGTCTAAACTTACCGCTATAACTGCAAATAAGTATTATTACTGACAACTTACCAAAGCCGCTTTATCGAATGCCGAAACAGTAAACGTTGAATTGAAAGCCAAATCCACAACCTCCCGTTTAAACTTACCAGTACCTTTTTCACAGATAACCTGATTCTACTACATGCATCCAGGTAAACCGAAAATAGCCCATATACGTAAGACTGTTTCAGGATAGTGCTGACTTTTATGCCTATCTACAAATAGATACGATTATGGGTATTAAAGATTTTTTTAGCGGTGCAAAAAAAGAAGGCCGCGTGTTACAAGGGGAAGAAACCAAGGATAAACTCTACACCAGTTCCCAGGATTTTGAAAGCGAGCAAATGGCTTTCCAGCATTTTAAGCGATCGAAGGAGAAGTTGTTTGATGTGGATGCCTGGTCAGCGTTACCAGGATTAAGCTCCTCCTTTGAATTACATACAGCTGGCGGCCAACGGAAAAAAGCGCAGTCTCCCCAGGTTGGCGACTATATCCGCATACTTTTGCCCGGACCCATGCCGGAAAACTGGGTTCAGGTAACCAGTATACGTTCGGAAGACAAGCTGGCAGAATTTACGGTGAATCCCAGTGAAAATCCTACTACCCATGATCCGGATAACAAGATTGAGCATTTTTTTAACAAAGAAGCCAGCAGCACGTTCCGGGTGGAATGGCAGGGAAAGCGCATAACCGCTTCAGAAATCGGCAAAAATGAAGGGATCAATAATCAGGGAGAGGAAGCAGGCAATCGTTCGGTTATCAATACATTAATAGCCGAAGGAGGCTGGGCGTTCTTCCAGAAGGTGCAATGGCAAAAGCTAACAGATTACCTGGTGCATAAACTGGAATAGGCAGTTAAGCATTTCTGCCTAAGCCAGCAATGTATCCCTTCCTGCTTTTGCTAAACAGTCTTCATTTTGAAAATAGCAAATTCTAAATCCGATATATCTCCTTCCATTTCGTGAATGCGGGAAGTAGTCACGTATAAATTTCCTTGATTATCTAATGTAAAGGTATCTGGCCATTTTAATTCCTCATGCTGCGCCAGCATATGTATTACGCCATCGTCCGTCCGGTACATCACTGCATTGCCTTCCAGGTTGCCCATGTAGAGGTTTCCCTGTTGATCGAAAATCATTCCGTCAGGCGCCGGGGTCTGGCCCATGTCTTCAACCTTAGATGCCAGGGTTGCTTCGTCAATTGCTGAGTCGTTCAGTGCGGCAGTGGCAATGCGGTACAAAGTATAACCCGTGAGGGCGTGGTAATAGAGATATTGCTTGTCATGTGAGAGGGCTATGCCATCCGCATGCATTTGGGGCTTTTCTCCCTCTTTTACCCATCTCTCCCCCTCCACCGTTAGCCATACATCTTCAGATTTGGTAGAAGGATGATCGGCCAGTAAACGCCTGGCCTGGCCAGTATGCACATCCAGAACGATAATGGCTCCCAGACCAGATTCAGTCATATAAATTTTTCCGGCTTCGGCATCAATCCGCAAATCGTTGAGGTAAGATTTTTCCGGGGCAATGCTTTTGTCAAAGGTCCACTTTTGTTTTAGTTGATTGGTGGATAAATCAAACTCGTATAAAGCTGCATTTCCTTGTACTCCTTTCATCATCGGACTCGCCGGATCTAGTACAAATAATGAGTTGCCGTGGGCTACGACCGATTGAACACAGGTAAAGGTATTTTCTTGCGGTTGCCCGCTCCAGGTATTCCATTCTTTGGTTGGGTAAGGCTGATAGGTTCCATCCCTGAGAACTTCTACCACCGAGAAGGGTAGGTTTCCGTGCCAACGGGGAAAATTAGCAAAAAGCCTTCCCTGTTCACTACTAGTTACGCCGGTTACCTGGATGCCTTTAAAAGATATTACTTTGGTAAGTGGATGTGCCTGGGTTTGCATAATTGGTTTATGAAGTTTTTTAATGGACAAATAGGTTGTATTACGCCTTATACGTAGCCAGGCACAATCAGTCTTATAAAAATTAAAGTTAAATCGTTACAAAGCCTGCCCTTTACTGATGTAATTCCATTTGAATAAAGCGGCTGCTATCTTTCAATTCTGACTATTCTACTTTCCTGGCTTGTATTTATTTTTTTGCTTTCTCTTTGGCTTTACCAACCCATTCTTTTATTTTCCCAATAAACGCTGGTTCGCCTTCTGTATCACCTAGCAAAAATGCAATAGGATGTAAAGCCGGCACATGATCTGCCACAATATGAATCATGGCAAACAGCGGAATAAATAAGATCATACCCGCCACGCCCCAGATTAACTCTCCCACAACAATACTTACAATCGTGACAAAAGGACTCAGATTCAGGTTGGAACCTAGTACAAATGGCTCAATCAGGTAATTGTCTACCGCTTGCGCTACCACCAAAACCAGCAGCACAGGTATAACTAAATCGGAAGAACTAGCGACAAAGGCCATGGCCAGAGGAAAAAAGCCACCGATTAACGGACCTACATAGGGTATAATCGTAGGAATAACGGCAATAATGCCTAGCAGTATTCCATTCTTTAACCCGACAATTGAAAAACCAATACTGTAGAGAATAGCCAACATCCCCATAGATAACATACGCCCGGCCAGGTAATCGGAAGAAACTTTGGTAATCTGCCCTAATGTTTCTTTTGCCTCTGGTTTGTTTTCGTTTCTGGTTAGTTTTAAGAAAAACTCTTCGTATTTCTCCCGCTTCCATAATAGAAAAAAGATATATACCAGCACCAGAGCAAAAGATGTAAGGCTACCCAATAACCCTGAAAAAAACATTGTTACAAAATTGCTACCTGATTGAGAAAGTGAAGAAACCCCTTTCTTGAGCATGTCCAGCTGCTTCTGTGGCGATACACCAAATCGGCTTTGTATCCAGTCCTGCAACGTAGTAATTACCTGCGTAAGCTTTTCCTGTATCTGGGGCAGGTCTTTGGCAAAGCTGGCAGCCTGCAAAGACAAGACTGCGGCAACAGCCCCTAACAATAGAAAAATAAGGAACAGGCAAAGAAGAATAGCAGGCACACGGCCGACACCCCAGCTTTCCAGTTTTTTGCATACCGGGAGAAAAAGCATAGCCAGCAAACATCCGAATGTAAAAGGAATAAAGAACTGACGGCCATAGTAAAGTGCAGCAACCAAGGCTATGCCAAATGCAAGTATAAAAGTAGCACGGTAGATAGAGATTCCTTTCATAGAATAAGGGAGGTTTTATGACTTTAGAAAAATTTCAAGATGAATATTCACTTAATTTTCGCAAAATGTACTAAATAAAGAAAATATTAGCTAAAATATAGATCACTTATTTTTTACATAGTTGGATTTATCTTACATCGACTCCAAAAATATTTTGTCCGGAAATTTGAAACTTATTCAAATTAAAAAGTATTATTGCATTATCTAACTTAGTTAGATTTTCTAAAGCCATTAAATGAATGAGTAGTACACATAGAAAAATCAGGCAAAAAGAATCGTTACGGGGAGGTATTCTGCAAGCAGCCCGGAAAATAGCTATTTCCGAAGGCTGGCAATCGGTTACCATCCGTAAAATTGCTGATGAAATAGACTATACGCCGCCCATTGTATATGAGCATTTTGCCAACAAAGAGGCTGTTTTTTACGAACTGGCCATTGAAGGATTTAATATCCTGCGGAGTTTACTGGAAGCTCAAACGCATGAGGACCCCAGCCAGCGGTTAGTTAATTATGCTATGGCTCACTGGCAATTTGCCAATGAACATACAGAGCTATATAAACTAATGTATGGCATTGAAACAATCCCATCGCTGGCTCTGGAGCGGCCACAGGAATTGCTTGCCATCGGCGAACTAATAAAGAGTACAATTAAATCTTTAGCGCCATCCTTACAGGAAAAAGAAGTAAAAGAGCTGTTCTTTCAGTGGATGTGTATTGTGAATGGCTTTGTAACCATGGCCTTAATTATGCAAGACAAAAATAAAGAACAGGATGAGTGGGAGCCGGAGCATTTCCTGGAAAGGGCAAACCGCCGGTTCATTAAAAGTTTACAATAAATCTACATGAATAACAGAGTCGTTCCAATCAGAAGTATAGCAATGAATCGTTTACACAACATTATTTCAGCAGTTCAGCGGCAGGTAACCTGTGGGTTAGTAGCCGTAGGCTTGTTGCTGGGTGCAAATCCGGCTACTGCGCAGTCTGCTGGCGAACCTGAGGCTTTCTCTATCAAAGATTGTATCAATTACGCCAGCCAGAACAACAGCAACATTAAAATTGCCCGCTTCGATGAGCGCATTGCCCGTCAACAGGTAAATCAGATCCGGGGGCGAGGCTTACCTCAGGTAAACATCAATGGAAATTTTGAAAACAGGCTGAAAGTGCCTTTACTGGTAATTCCTGGAGCTGGCAGTTTTCTGGGCCGTGGTGATACAACCGGAACTGGGAGTGGCAGCAACAATGGCAATAATGCCGAAGGAGCCGGTATACCTTTGGGTTTTAAATACAACAGCACGCTTACCGGAGAAGCAACCCAGATGATCCTGGACCCTTCTTTCTGGGTAGGATTAAAAGCAGCCAAGGCCAGTAACCAGTTATACCAGCAGACTACCCAGCAGGTAAATGAGGAAACAGCCTATAGCATAGCGGATGCTTATTATCAGGTAATTGTGGTGCAGAAACAACTGGTGCTCCTGCAAACTAATCTGGCAAACACACAAGCTACCCTGGCCAACACCGAACTGCAATACAAAAACGGAGTAGCCAAACGGGTAGATGTAAACCGCTTGCGGGTAAATGCCAGCAACCTGGAATCTCAGATTAAGCAGGCAGAAGCCAATCTGGTACAGGTTACCAATGCCTTGAAGTTCCAGATGGGTATGCCATTAACTCAGCCTATTACCCTCAGCGATACCGTGCTTACATTCAGTCAGGAAGAAGCTGTGCTTACGGATGTAACCGATAACTTCTACAATAACCGCATAGAATACAAAGTCTTACAAACCAATCTGGAATTGCAGGAACTGGATAAGAAGAATACCGTTACCGGCTACTTTCCTACCCTGACAGCTTTTGCTAATTATGGGTATGTAGGACAAGGTCCGAATTTTGGTTTTTTCAAAACTTCCGGAAACAGCTGGGTAGATTATGCTACTTCGTCCATTGGTCTGCGGTTGCGGATTCCGATTTTCGATGGCTTACAACGAAATGCGCTGGTACAGCAGGCAAAACTAAAATCCCTGCAGCTGGAAGAACGGATAAACTTTACCCGGCAAAGCATCAACCTGGAAGTATCCAATGCGTTAACCTTGTACCGCAACACCTTGCAACGCATTGAAGATGAACAGCAAAATGTTGACTTGGCGCAGGAAGTATACCAGGTTACACAACTGGAATTCAGAGAAGGAGTGGGTACTTCTACCGATGTGGTAAATGCAGAAACTGCCCTGCGGCAGGCTCAGAACACCTATATCACTACCCTGTTAGACTTATATACTGCCCGCCTGGATCTGGAAAGAGCCAAAGGCAACTTACTCTCCTATCTTAACTCAAAATAAATTTTACGCACACAATAACTAGCAAAGTTTAGAACGTATGAAACGAATTATCACAATAGTGGTCATCATAGCAGTAGTTGGTTTAGTTGCCTTCCGCCTGGTAAGCAATAAAAAGGCTATTGATGAAAAGAATAAATTACCGGATAATACCAATGTAGCCGTTGCCGTCAATGTAGCGCCAGTGCAAAACCGGATCAGCGAGAGAAATTTGAGCATGATTGGTACTGTAGCTGCCAATCAGGTAATAGAAATAAAGGCGGAAGTACAGGGCAACTTACTTAGCCTGAATGTAGACCTGGGTGATGAAGTAAAAAAGGGTCAGGTGATCGGACGCATTGACAATAAACTACAGGCCTTAGCGGTAGCAAATGCGGAACAACAGCTAGCGGATGCCAAACAGAACCTGGAGCGGTATAAGAACCTATTTGAAGGAGGAGCGGCTACACAAGCACAATACGATCAGTATAAACTAGGCTTCGAAAATGCACAAATTGCTGTAGAACAAGCCCGCAAACAGTTATCTAACGCAGTTGTCAGAGCGCCAATCAGCGGACAGATTACGCAGAAAGCCGTAGAGGCCGGAGCCTTTGTAAACATCGGTACTTCTATTGTTACGGTAGTAGACGTATCCCGCCTGAAAGTGCAGTTGAATGTTGCTGAAAATGATGTGTATGCATTAAAAGTGGGTGATCCTGTACAAATTACTGCTACCGTATTTCCTGGCGTTACTTATGAAGGTAAAATTACGTTTATCAGCCCACGTGGCGACGATGCCCATAATTATCCGGTAGAAATTGCTTTCAACAACCAGAGCAAATATACTTTGAAAGCTGGTACCTATGTAAATACAGCCTTTAACCGGAAAAGCCAGGTTCCTACGTTGCAAATTCCAAGAGATGCCCTGGTGGGTAGTATCCGTGATGCCAAAGTATATGTGGTAGACCAGAACAATGTAGCTAAGTTAAAGAAAATAACCGTAGGTGCCGATAATGGCAGCTATCTGGAAGTACAAGAAGGATTGCAGGAAGGCGAACGGGTAGTTACTACCGGGCAGATCAACCTGGCAGACAGCACCAAGGTAAGCATTATCCAATCGGGTGCTCAAAACGGTGTAACAGCTCAAGACACTGGTAAGGCAGCTGCCTCTGGTAATACATCTAGCATGAATCAGTAATCGGGAAAGTATGTCAGCCAATACTGATTTAATCGAACAATCATTTAACAGGAAATCAACAAAATGTCAATAACCGAAATATCCATTAAACGCCCGGCACTGGTCATTGTAATTTTTACCGTGCTAGGTATTCTTGGGATGATTAGTTACTCTAATCTGAATTATAACCTGCTTCCCGAATTTGAGGCGCCCGTAATGTCCATTGTTACGGTATATCCTGGTGCAGCAGCTGGCGAGGTGGAAACATCTGTTACGAAAAAGCTGGAAGATGCTCTTTCCTCTCTGGAAAATCTGGATAAAATTCAGTCTACCTCCCGGGAAGGAGTATCGTTGGTAGTGATTCAGTTGTTACAGTCAGCAGACATAGACCAGGCCGTACAGGATGCCCAGCGCAAAGTAAATGCGGTAATGGCCCAGATGCCAGATGAGGTAGATGCCCCAACTATAAACAAATTCTCTACCGGTGATTTGCCAGTATTGCAGCTGGGAATATCTGGTAATGTAAGCCCTACTCAGTTTTATAAGCTGGTAGAAGACCGGATACAGCCACAGTTAGCTAAAGTACAAGGTGTTGGCCAGATTACACTGGTTGGTGGCCAGGAACGTGAGATCCAGGTGAATGCAAATCTGGAAAAGTTAAAAGCATATGGCCTTTCTCTAAATCAGGTAACCCAAGCTATTATCAGTGCTAATCAGGATTTCCCTACCGGAAAGGTAGAAACTACGGAGCAGCAATACAGCCTGCGGGTAGCCGCAAAGTTTGCTTCACTTGATCAAATACGTAACCTGGTTGTATCCTATCAGCCGAGTGGAAGCCGCATTACCGTTGGAGACGTAGCAGAAGTGGTAGATGGTGTAGCCGAAATTACGACGTTGAACCGCATAGATGGCCGCTCATCCATTGGTATTATCATTCAGAAACAAGCCGATGCGAATGCGGTGGATGTAAGTGAGAAAATACGGGCAGAACTGGCAAACGTTGAACGGATGTATGCGGCCGAAGGAGTAAAATTCAGCATTGCCAACGATACGTCTACCTATACCCTTGCCTCTGCCGATGCTGTACAGTTTGACCTGATGCTGGCAGTTGTTATTGTGGCAGGGGTAATGCTGGTATTCCTGCATAGTTTGCGTAGCTCACTCATTGTTATGGTGGCCTTACCAACCTCTATGATATCTACCTTTATTCTGATGTATGTAATGGGCTTCTCGCTCAACCTGATGACGTTGATGGCTCTTTCGCTGGTGGTAGGTATTCTGGTGGATGACTCCATTGTGGTGTTGGAAAACATTTACCGCCACATGGAAATGGGCAAAGACAAACGCACGGCTGCCCTGGATGGACGGAATGAAATTGGTTTTACAGCCCTTGCCATTACCTTGGTAGACGTGGTGGTGTTCTTGCCAATGTCTGTAGTTTCCGGGTTGATTGGTAACATCGTACGCGAGTTTTCGCTGGTGGTAGTATTTTCTACCCTAATGAGTTTATTTGTGTCTTTTACCATTACGCCAATGCTGGCTTCCCGCTTTGGTAAGTTGGACCATTTTACCAATAAGACGCTTTGGGGCCGTATATCTCTGGGCTTTGAAAGAGGTTTTAATTCGTTACAAGAAGCATATACCCGCATCTTACAATGGGCGTTAAGTCACCGCTGGGCAATTTATCTGGTTTCCTTTATTCTGTTTGTAGGTTCTATTGCGTTGGTTCCGCTTGGGTTTATCGGAAGTGAATTTACAGCGCAGGGCGACCGTGGAGAAATAGTTGTATCCCTGAAAATGGACCCACAGGTAACCGTATATCAGAATAATCAGATCACCAAACAGGTAGAAGACCTTATCCGGAAACGCCCGGAAGTGAAACTGGTGTTGAGCCAGGTAGGGCGTTCCAGCACTACCATGGGAGCCAGTACAGGTACCAGCAACCGCTCTGAACTAACGGTAATTCTGGTAGATAAAAAAGAGCGCAGCATTAGCAGTGAGGAGTTTGGCGCACAGATTAAGAAAGAAATTAATAAAATTCCTGGTGTACAGGTGAAAGCTGCGCCTACTGGTATTACCGGAAATGCCAACCAGGCCCCTATCCAGATTGCCTTAAAAGGTACCGAATTAGCCAAGGTACAGGAAGCTGCCAATATTGTACTCAATGTTGTAAAGCAGGTACCAGGCACAGCCGATGTTGAATTTTCTGTGGAAGATCCTAATCCGGAATTACAGGTACATATCGACCGTGAACGCATGGCGGCACTGGGCTTGTCTGTGGCAGACGTAGGAAGCACCTTGCAAACAGCCTTCAATGGAAACGACCAGTCCAAATACCGGGAAGAAGGTTTTGAATACGACATTCTGGTTTCGCTCGATAAGTTTAACCGCTCAAGCAAAGAAGATGTGGAGAAGCTTATGTTTGTCAACAACCGGGGTCAGCAGGTAGAGTTGAAACAATTTGCGACAGTAAATCAGGAATTAGGTGCCAGTGTACTCGAACGTCGCGACAGGCTTACATCTATTACGGTTAACTCTCAGGTAGTTGGACGCCCGGTTGGTACGGTAGGTGCAGATATACAAGCACTTATGCAAAAGAAAACATTGCCCGATGGTATTGTCATTGAATATGCTGGTAGTTTGCAGCAGCAAGGCGATGCCTTTAGCAGTCTGGGTATTGCCCTGGTCATTGCGATTGTGTTTGTTTACCTGATTATGGTGGCTTTGTACGATTCATTCATCTATCCATTTATAGTATTGTTCTCGCTGCCAGTTGCCTTAATTGGTGCATTAATGGCTCTAGCCTTGGCCAGAGAAAACCTAAGTATTTTCTCTATCATTGGTATGATTATGCTGATGGGTCTGGTAGCCAAAAATGCCATCCTGCTGGTAGACTTTACCAACCACTTGCGCGAAAAAGGCATGGCTGTGCGTGAGGCGCTGATAGAAGCAGGCCGGGAACGTCTGCGTCCTATCTTAATGACTACCCTGGCGATGGTGTTCGGTATGTTGCCCATTGCTTTGGCATCCGGTGCAGGCGCTGAAACGAAAAATGGCCTGGCCTGGGTAATTATTGGGGGATTGACCAGTTCTTTGCTCTTAACTCTGGTATTAGTACCCTCTGCCTATATGACCTTTGAGAGAGTTATTTCAAAAGTAAAAAAACGCTTTGGCAATAAACCTAATTTGCCTGCTCCAAGCACGGCACCTTCCTGGGAAGTACAGAGGTAATAGTCAAATACACAAATACATTATATAAAAAAGGTCTGGTTCAATGGAGCCAGACCTTTTTGTTTCCTTACAGTCAATTTAATTTAGGTGGTTTGCATTATTCATTATTCATTATTCATTATTCATTATTCATTATTCATTATTCATTAT
>NZ_JAUKPO010000169.1 GCF_030503435.1 Rhodocytophaga aerolata | reverse complement strand
TAAGTATGGGGACAAAATTAAGTATAAACATGTTATAGTTCCCATATGGGAAAGATACGGACAATAGAGCTAACGATTGAGCAGCAAAAAGCTTTACAAGAAGGTTATCAGTTAGGAAAAACTCATGCTTTCCGCAGGCGTTGTCAACTAATATTGCTCAAGAGCGAAGGCAGAACCTCGAAGGAAGTGAGTTGCATTATTAAGATGAATGAGATTTCAGTCAATAAGTGGTTAGATGGCTATGAGTCAGAGGGGATAGAAGGGTTAACGACTAAACCCGGAAGAGGTCGTAAGCAAGTATTTGATCAAGGGCAAGATGAAGCTAGAGTTCGAGAAGTTGTTCAAAAAGAACGTCAGAGGCTGGCTGGGGCCAAAGTCATCCTGGAAAAGGAGTTGAATAAGCAGTTTAGCCTGAAAACTCTCAAACGCTTTTTAAAAAGCTTGGATCCGAAGATTAACATCGTCTAAGATCCACTGCCGATACAAAAATGAATCAGGAATGATTCAGTAAGGAGGCGGCCTAAAGGTAAACCCGATGCAGCACTATATAGGGTGCGTAAAGCGGCATTAGCTCTTTTAGAGCAACAAAGCAGGCAAGGCCATATTGATTTGTTCTACGGAGATGAAAGTCAAATATGTGAAGAGGGTTATGTGCCCTATGGTTGGCAATTTGCTCGGGAAGATGTCAGTATACAGGTAGCTAAAGGGGGTAAAATAAATCTTTTTTGTATGATCTCCAGAAACAATCAATTCTTCTATCAAACATCCAGAGAGAAAATGACAGCCCTTTTTATTGTAGAACAATTAGAAAGATTCTCCTTTACCGTTGAAAAACCCACAGTCGTTGTAGTGGATAATGCTAGAATTCATACGGCTCGTAAAGTCAAAGAACGTTTGCAAGTTTGGCAATCAAGAGGCTTATATATCTTTTATTTACCTCCTTACTCACCCCATCTCAATATTTGTGAAAGGGTGTGGAAAGAGTTGAAAGCTCGTTGGTTGAAGCCGCAAGATTATCTATCAGCAGACGCTCTATTTTATGCTGCCGCGTTAGCTTTGGCTGCTATAGGTAAATCTTTATGTATTCATTTCTCTGATTTTAATTTATAGCTTAACTTA
>NZ_JAUKPO010000168.1 GCF_030503435.1 Rhodocytophaga aerolata | reverse complement strand
CCTTCCTTTTCCAATGGCTCAGCCTATGGCGACTTAGACAATGACGGGGATTTAGATCTAGTGGTCAACAATGTGAATATGCCCTGCTTTGTCTACCGCAATGAATCAGTGCAGAAACTGCCCGAACATAAGTATCTGAAAGTCTCTTTGCAGGGAGCAGACAAAAACCGCTATGGCATCGGGGCAAAAGTAACGTTGTACTATGATTCCACCCTGTCCTATCAGGAGCAAATTCCGATGCGCGGCTTTGAGTCGAGTGTAGACTATCGGCTCAACTTCGGGCTAGGCAAAGCAGCAAAGATAGATTCACTTGTCGTGCAGTGGCCCGATGGCAAGGTGCAGGTCTTGAGAGAGATAACACCCAATCAACATCTGACTCTCAAGCAACAAGAAGCCGCCTTAGCTATGGTTACTAAGAAGCTCAGTCAGCTAGAAGAGCTTACTTTGTTTAGCCAAGCGGATAGAGCAGATTACGGAATAGATTTTGTACATGAGGAAAACCCTTTTTCAGACTTTGACCGTGACAAGCTTTCTTTCCACATGCTTTCTTCGCAAGGTCCTGCCTTAGCCAAAGGCGATGTGAATGGGGATGGCTTAGAGGATCTGTATCTAGGAGGAGCCAAAGGGCAAGCCGGTGCTTTGTATGTGCAGACTGCCACAGGCCACTTTACAAGGTCTAATCAAGCATTACTGGAAAAGGATAAAGAAAGTGAAGATACAGATGCCCTGTTTTTTGATTGTGACGGGGATGGGGATATGGATTTGTATGTGTGCAGCGGCGGCAATGAGTTTTCTCCCAATGCGGCTGCACTTTTGGACCGCTTGTATATCAATGAAGGCAGAGGCAAGTTCTCCAAATCGCCTCAACTATTACCCTCCTTCATCTTTGAGAGCAGCAGCTCGGTGGCTTCAGCCGACTATGATGGAGATGGAGATCAGGATCTGTTTGTAGGCGTTAGGCTCAAGCCTTTCCGCTATGGACAAGCCTGCAAGAGCTACCTGTTACAAAACGATGGCAAAGGGCAGTTCAAAGATGTGACAAGCCAGGTAGCTCCTGGGCTGCTCAAAGCCGGCATGGTCAGTGATGGGCAGTGGCTGGACTATGATAGGGATGGGGATCAGGACCTGGTGCTCACAGGCGA
>NZ_JAUKPO010000167.1 GCF_030503435.1 Rhodocytophaga aerolata | reverse complement strand
GTGAAGCACTACATCCGGTTTGGATTGAACCAAAACAATGGAGCGGCACAGACGGATATCTTTCTGGTAGATAAAACCGGAAAGGTGGATTTGGACGCCCCCATCCTCTGGGACTTCGATCAAATTACTCAGATGAGTGCGCTTCCTATCGATGAAAAGCCCCTGATCATCAGCGGAGGGCGCTTTACTACGATTGCCAATCGGGCAGAATCCAGGTATACCTATTATAGCCGCAACATCCTGATCAAACGCTCCCATGTTGTTATCGACGGGCTCGAACACCGCATCAGAGGTGAGGGAGAGCAGGGGGCACCCTATGGCGGCTTCCTCAATATCAGCGACTGCGCCTATGTAACAGTTAAGAACACCATCCTGACCGGCCACAAAACCTACACAACCATTGGGGCAGCAGGAAAACCTGTTTCCATGGGTTCTTACGACATTTCAGCCAACCGTGCCCTGAATGTATCCTTCATCAACTGTAGCCAGACCAATGATATCAATGACCGCACCTATTGGGGTATCCTGGGGTCCAATTACTGCAAAAATATGTTATATGACCATTGTGTCCTTTCACGCTTCGATGCTCACATGGGTGTGGCCAATGCCACCATCCGCAACTCGACTTTAGGACACATGGGCATCAACGCCATCGGCAGCGGAACGCTAAGGGTGGAGAACAGTACCATCCGCGGCAATACCCTAGTGAATCTGCGCTCAGACTATGGCAGCACCTGGCAGGGTGAACTGCTGATCAGAAACTGCATTTTCGTGCCAGCAGGCGGCAGACAAGGCAGCCCTTCTCTGATCGGGGGAGCGAATTCGGGTCAGCATGATTTTGGGTATACCTGCTACATGCCGGAGCGGGTCGTCCTTGAAAATCTGCATATTGATGACTCCAACCATGCAGAGAATTACCAGGGGCCGGCTCTTTTCTCCAATTTTAATCCTCAACTGACAGACAGCTCCTATCAGGAAAAGTTTCCTTATGTGATCACCAAAGAAGTTATACTCAGGAATGTGACCACAGCCAGTGGCAAGCCCCTGCGCATCAGCGATAATACGTTCATGTTTAGGAATGTAAAGTTGAACGTTCAATGAAGGGATATGGAGTGCCCAACAAAGAGGCGTCAATCTATATCCCCCT
>NZ_JAUKPO010000166.1 GCF_030503435.1 Rhodocytophaga aerolata | reverse complement strand
CTGAGTACATGTCAAAAGTTTGCCAAGAGCCTCCAAAGTTGTAATATGAGGTTGTTCAGACAACATAAAACAACCCGGAGTGACTCATGGCATCTAAATATGGGAGATTAAGCGCAGTTTTGCAACTGCATTTACAATGGCATAAGGCCCGCCTCAAGTTCCTTGACTTACTGATCATCACGCTAATTGGGGAGCGAGACGTGAGTTTCACCCGTTTAGCCAGTGTACTGACTAACCAGTCAAGTTTAGTAAACTTGAGACGAATACAACGGTTTTTCGCTCAATACACAATCAATTTCGACTCAATAGCCCGTTTGCTAGTAGCTATTAGCCCGGTAAAACCGCCTTACCGACTGAGTTTGGATCGAACGCACTGGTGTTTTGGGGGCGTGGAGTTCAATATCTTGTGTCTAACCATTGTAGCTGACAAAGTCTCCCTGCCGGTCTTGTGGCTTATGCTCAACAAAGCCGGTAACTCCGACACACAGGAGCGAAAGGAACTGCTGCTCAATTATGTGCGCCTGTTTGGCAGTGAAACAATTGATTATCTAATGGCTGACCGGGAATTTGTCGGCGATGCCTGGTTTGGATTCTTAGCCAAACTCAACATCCGCTACTGCATCCGCTTGCGGGCTAACTTCTGGATCAACTACTCCCATAAGCCCCCAGTTAAACTCTTTTGGTTGTTCAATAACTTGCCCTTGAACAGAGGCAGACACCTTGAAAAACCAGTGCTGTTAGCTAACCAGTACATATACTTGTCAGGCATGAAAATCATCAATGACAAAAACAAGATCGAATTTCTCATTGTGGCTACCTACTACTTTGATCCTCTTGCCTTCAACGTGTACGCCCAACGCTGGAGTATCGAGTGTTTCTTTAAGGCCCTCAAGTCGGCCGGTTTTCAGATTGAAAATACCCACCTTAAAGATCATGAGCGACTCAGTAAGCTTCTGGCCATAGTAGCTATTGCCTTCACTTGGGTCTATATTGTCGGGGAGTACAACAACGCCATTACCCCTATTGAAATCAAAACCCATCAACGACGTGCTTGCAGCATCTTTCGCTACGGATTAGACCAGTTTAATAAGGCCCTCAAGCACGATGATCAGATTGTACTTAAATACATTCAACTTTTGACATGTACTTAG
>NZ_JAUKPO010000165.1 GCF_030503435.1 Rhodocytophaga aerolata | reverse complement strand
TGTGGGCCATGTGCGACTCGTTTTCTTGAAAGATCGAGAGATCGGGGAAAGAAGAAGTGTGGTAACACACTGACAACTCAATGCCTGAAGAGGTGCGACTAGCAAGTCAACTCCTCTCTCAAAAGTGAATTGGAGAAAGCATTGCCCCCACTACTAGCCTTGACAAAGCTAGGGGTGGATGCAGGGGCAAGAAGCAGGTAACGCTAAGCTCTCTAGCGAATCCCTGCAAGCAGGAAGGTATGGACAGCGCAAGCGAATATATGTTGACCCATCGTAACGAACTATAAGCCCACGTGAGCTAAGGGGCTTAACCAAAATGGTAAAGGATAGGGGCTGGCAGTGATGGTTCTGACCAGTGTTCACTCCCGCAAAACCCGGTGGAAAGTATAGTCCTACCCCTTCGCAAAACGAGCATTGGGAACGAGGAAAAACCTTATGTTCTCTTTCTGTTAGAAGTTATAACAGAAAGCAGGTAGTCAGCCGCATGAACACAAGGAGTAGGATTGTCTACAAAGCTAATGCCTAGGGTAATTCCCAGGATATGCCCACCTAGACACCTTAGAATTGGAAGGTAAAGTCATGACTAGGAGTAAACATGTTATGAGCACGGATGAAAATCTGATGTATGAATGGAAAGATCTGCCCTGGAAAAAGATTGAGCGGGCAGTTTTCAAGCTCCAAAAACGAATTTACCAAGCCTCTCAACGAGCAGAGGTGAAAACCCTGCACCGATTACAACGATTGTTGCTCAATTCCCGCTGGGCCAAACTGCTAGCCACTCGCAAGATCACACAAGATAACGGGGGAAAACATACGGCAGGCGTGGATGGAGTCAAATCCCTTCCGGCTAAGGCAAGGCTATCCTTAGTTGATTCCTTGCAATTCACGGCTAAGGCTAAACCGGTGAGAAGGATTTGGATACCCAAACCGGGAAAAGCTGAAAAACGCCCGTTAGGTATACCCACCATTTCTGACCGGATCTGCCAGACACTAGTTAAATTTGCTTTGGAACCGGAATGGGAAGCCAAGTTTGAGGCCAATAGTTATGGGTTCAGACCGGGCAGATGTTGCCAGGATGCCTTGAAAGCTATCAGACGCTGTATAGAGCAAAAACCCAAATATGTCTTAGATGCCGATATTGCCCAATGTTTTGACCGGATTAA
>NZ_JAUKPO010000164.1 GCF_030503435.1 Rhodocytophaga aerolata | reverse complement strand
TTCAGTCTATTCTGACTGCCTGTGTAGAGGCAGGTATGGTCAGTGGGCACACCCAACTGACCATTCTCGGTCAATAGTGGATGCGGCCTTTGTAGAGGCCAATGCTTCTACAGATAGCCTCAAACGAAAGGCGTTGCTAGAATGGCAATTGGTAAAGGGTGAAGGAAAACAAATTATATCTGCCGAGTTTACAGGGCAAGCTTCTTCCTTCACTGCCTTAGCAAAGACAGACAAGCCGAAAAGCTGTGCAAGAAATAACCGCAGCCATATCAGTATGAGTGATGCGGATGCCAAGCTCAGTCAAAAAGCGGGCAAACCTTCTCGTTTATATTATCTCTCTAGTATGAGTGTAGACACCTACCGCCATGTGATTACCCATATGCAAGCGGACTGAATGAATCAGTCATGATTCATCGATGAACGAGATTCCAAACATCTACTACCCATTGTAGACAAGCTATCAAGTAAACTTAAACAATATGGCTTGCCTGTTCAATATTTACTCGCAGATGGTGGGTTCGGATCAGGCGAGAATGGACCTGCTACGAACGGAGGGCGAAGCACCTCCGATTGCATCGGCTCCAAGCTTCATTGGAGGCACGTCATATTAAAGGCTTCATTTCTTTACCGGGTAGTTATCATTCGAATTGACCACGGAATCGGGTCAATCAAGAGAAGGCTTTCATTATGATGTAACACAAAATGCCTATATCTGTCGCAATGAAAAACTGCTCTACCACCATGGTATCAAAATAGAGTATGGCTTTGCGAATCATCACTACCATGCCAGAGTAAAAGATTGTAGTATATGTCCTTTTAAAAAAGAATGTTATGGCAATAAAAGGAGGCAAAGCCTAAAATTCAGTGTTTACCGTCATTATCATCAAGGGATGCAGGAGAGAGTAGAAAGCAAAGAAGGTAAGAGAATGAAAGGACGAAGAATGGCTACCGTAGAACCGGTATTTGGCAGTTTACTCAACTACTATGGCATGAAGAGAAGCAATGCGAAGGGGAAACAAGCCGCTCATAAGTTCATGCTCATGGCTGCCTGTGCTTACAATCTGCAAAAAATCCTCACTCATATACCAGATCCAAAAAATAAAGTTCAAGTCCTTCCTTCTCAGCATCTGCTTGTTCTTTATTTTGTTCTCCGCTACGTTGTGCAACACCCAGGG
>NZ_JAUKPO010000163.1 GCF_030503435.1 Rhodocytophaga aerolata | reverse complement strand
TGATAAAGCATTTAAGTTGATGACCGTCGAGCTGTGCCTCTCGGGCAAATCAACTTCTGAAGTGGCTGTAGAACTAGGGCTGCGCCCCCAACTGGTCAGCCGCTGGAAGCGAGAGTATGAGCAAAGAAAGGAGGGTAGTTTTTCAGGGCATGGCAAGCCTGCTTTATCAGCAGAACAGGCCGAAATAGCCAAGTTGAAAAAGCAACTTCGAGAGGCAGAAATTGAACGCGACATTCTAAAAAAGGCTGTGAGCATCTTCTCCAAGAACGATGGCAAATTTTTCAATTCATGAAAAGGCACCACTCTATGTTTGCCATTGAGAAGATGTGTAAGGTGTTTAAAGTCAGTAAGAGTGGGTATTATTATTGGCTCAACCGGAAGCCATCTGTCAGGCAGGTAGATGAGCAACAAGCTCTTAAGTTGATTAAGGAAATACATGAGGCAAGCAAGAGCCGATATGGTAGCCCAAAAATTACTTATGAACTTAAAAAGAAAGGTGTTTCTATATCTAGGCCCAGGGTAGCCAGAATTATGAGAAAAGCTAGGATTAGAAGCATCGTTGATAAACGATTTCGAATTTGCACGACAGATTCTAATCATAATTATCCGGTAGCTAAAAACTTATTAAACAGAGACTTTGCACCAGAAAATATAGGCAAAGCATGGGTATCTGATCTTACTTATATTAAAACTATAGAAGGCTGGTTATATCTGACGGTGATTGTAGATTTAGCTGATCGGAAGGTAGTGGGATGGTCTTTAAGCCAGACGATGAAAACCTCTGATACAGTGATTCCTGCCTGGAAGATGGCCATCACAAATAGACCTATAACTACTAATCTGATTTTTCATTCAGATAGAGGTGTACAATACGCCTGTTATGAATTTAGAGATGTACTTAAAATTCATCCGTTAGTGATGCAGAG
This sequence comes from Rhodocytophaga aerolata, assembly GCF_030503435.1. Lineage (GTDB taxonomy): Bacteria > Bacteroidota > Bacteroidia > Cytophagales > 172606-1 > Rhodocytophaga > Rhodocytophaga aerolata. Next base: position 262 of record NZ_JAUKPO010000163.1, on the reverse strand, counting down.
TATGAGTAGGAAAGCTAACTGTTGGGACAATGCAGTAGCGGAAAGCTTTTTCAGAACTCTAAAAACTGAATTGATCCATCCTATGGAAGTAAAATCCATAGCAAAGACAAAAATAGAAGTTTTTGAATTTATCGAAATCTGGTACAACAGAAAGAGGATTCATGCATCGCTTGGCTACTTAACACCTATTGAATATGAAGCAAAGCTAAACAGTTATAAAAACGCAGCTTAACTATTTGTCCAGTTTATTGTTGCAAGTTCA
>NZ_JAUKPO010000162.1 GCF_030503435.1 Rhodocytophaga aerolata | reverse complement strand
ATCCATATACAATTCCCTGGGAATGGAAGGAAGGGCGGCTGTGCGGGCAGTGGCAGCTGATGAACCGATGACCACTTTGCCTACCGGTGCCCGCAAGGTCATGGGCCGGTTAATGGTAAAGGTGGAGGAATAATTTCCTTTGGCGATATATATTTGTGCTCCATTCGGTGCTGCCATAACTGCCTGCGAAACAGTCTGGTAAGGAAAATGAATGTTGCCATTACCGGTATTGGTTGTGCTACGGGGTTCATAGTCTACATACACGGATTTGGCAGAAAAGACATTCTTCAGTTTATTCCGGAAAGCTTCGTTGCTGAACCCCAATCCATGTGAAGCATAGCCGTTGCCTTTAAGGCTTTGGTTATGGATGCCTATGGCAAAATTAGAACCAGCGTAGGTAATAGGGCCGCCGTCATCACTAGTTGTGTGATAAAGTGTATTATCAGATCCTAAAAGCAGTCCCGCATCATATAGTACATACCAATCCCGTTCCCCATCAGAGGTACTTTTGAGGTACTGGTTCTGTTCATACAAGGAGGTTTCATGCAGATGCAGTGTCCGGTACCGGCCAGCAAGATTGTCTCCCACCAGGGAACCATAGTGAAAAATATCTACCTGTATGGGATCATTGTTCTTATTCTTTGCATTAATTGTGAAATTACCCGGATTAGGGGCAATCCGGAAAAATTGCTGCTGGCGTTCACCCGGCAACAACCCATCCGAAGGAAATGGAATTAAAATAGTTCCATTGGCATTGAAATAACCTTCTCCATCTTTAAAGAAAATCGCATAGTTCTCTATGGATTCTGTTGCGACTATCACCTTGTACTGGTCCTGGGGGGAGGGGTGTTTCACGGTGGTTCCCTCAGAGGCCGGCACGTTAAACTCAATGATATCGTATTTTTTTTCAGCCACTATATGATAATAATAAGCTATATCAAATGAAGTAACGATAGCACCATTAGGGGCAATCCAGCCGGTACCAAAAGAGTTGGTTCCGTTAGTAAACCTGCCTACGGCCTTTGCATGCGGGTAGTTCTCTACTATAGAGGCCGATGTAGCGGAGGCCGCTTGCGCAGATGCCTGAAGGGTTTTTGAAGATATTTTGGCTCCATTAAACTGTTCAGCCTGTGCATCACTTACCTTAATTTCACTGATATGCACCGTATTTTTCTCACCAGTTACTGCCACCAACGATACTTTTACCG
>NZ_JAUKPO010000161.1 GCF_030503435.1 Rhodocytophaga aerolata | reverse complement strand
AGACGATCAATGGGGTAGCTTACAATGGAGTAAACACCAAGATCAACTCCCTACTAATCGAGCCAGCTTCTTCGAACACTAACATACTTAGCTTTACTCCCTCAAGCTTAAATTTTACAGTGCCAGTAAATGGCACAGTGACAGCTCAAAAAGCTACGCTTAGTGCCAACAGCGGAACCCCTGCCGTTAGCTTAAGCAAATCTGCCAACAGCAACTGGTTAGTGTTACCGGCTAATGCAACCGGTGAGCTTTCTTTTGGCATCAATGCGGCAGGCCTTGCTGCCGGTACGTACACAGCTACCGTTACTGCTTCAGCCACCGGTTACAGCAGCGCTGCCCTGCAAGTAAACCTGACAGTAAGTTCATCTACACAAGTTGCCGTAATTAGTGTAAGTAATAATGAACTTATTTTTGATGGATTAAAAAGCACAACTATTACCAAGCGCTTAACCATCACCAATACCGGTGGTCAAACCCTAAACCTGGGTAACCTGACAATCAGTGGAGTCAATGCAAGCAATTTTAGACTAGACAATATTGTAGTAGAAGGGGAACCTACCGGCAATGCAATTGCACCCAATGAAACTAAAACAATTCAACTATCATTTATACCGGGCAGTGCTGTTTCTACATTCAATGCAATACTGAATGTACCCAGCGATGCATCAAACAATCCGGCATTAAGCATTAGCTTATATGGTTTGTCATTAAATGGATATGAAGGAAGCAATGAGCCGCCTTTACAAACGGTAGTGGATGTACTGGGATATAAAATTAACGTAGGATGGACGACTTTAGCCGATGGAGTTGAAGCAACACTGAAAGGAGAAGAAGTAGCTGTACAACTGTTCAAAAAAGCAGCAGCAGGTGTAGTTACCATCACACCGGTAGCCCGGTACTCGCCTAATCAGGAATTACCTTTTGGCTTTTATACCAAGCAAAATGATGCGCCTGTACGAACAGGCGTTGGAACACTCTCGGGCGTGTCCGGTCAGCATCAAGCTTTGTTCCCGCAGATTGTAGCCGGTTCTGACCGCTTCGATCCACAAACAAATACATTCGGCATATTCGTGCAGGGTCTGCAGGATAGATTATCGTATACAGAAGATCCATTGAATGCCGGCGGACCTGCCCTGCATGCAGTACGTACTTATCCGCTAAAAGACCGTCAGGGAGTACTAGTACCTAACAGTTACCTGGTTTGTTTTGAAGATG
>NZ_JAUKPO010000160.1 GCF_030503435.1 Rhodocytophaga aerolata | reverse complement strand
CGGTAAAAGTATCGTTGGTGGCAGTAACTGGTGAGAAAAATACGGTGCATATCAGCGGCATTAAAGTAGGCGAGCCACAGGCAAAACACAGCAATGCAGCCAGAATATCGTCAGAAAGCCTTCAGTCAAAAACTCAGTCGGCTTCCTCCGCTTCCGCTTCTATCGTGCAAGACAACCCCGCTGCAAAGGCCGTAGGCAGGTTTACAAATGGTACAATCGCCAAGGGAACTGGGTGGATTGCTGCCAATGGAGCCATTGTGACTGACATCAATTTTGGTAGTTATGAAGATGTTGTAATTGGAAATGAAAACCATTTAAATGATTTTGATGTCATTGAATTTAATGTACCTCCTTCCAACCCGGATGGAAGCATTAAGCATCCTGCTCCCGACGACCAGTTCCACCTCAGTAAGAATCACTTTTTTTGGAGAAGAATAGATGGCACCTACACATTGAATGGCTTTGAAGGGAGCAATTTCCTGAGAGTATGGTACTATGATAGATTGAGTCTTTCAAACTATATAGGCGGTTACACCATCATCGAAGCACTGCCCAACAATAAAGGCCAGCGGCCTGGGGAACGGATCGGAGAATACTTTCAGGTAATCAATCACAATTCGGGCTGGGTAATGGCCACCTATGAGATGGACATTTTTCATTATTCGAAGGGTAACTGGGGAGCAGGCAGCCATACGCTCAAAAAAACGACTGTTGCGCTTAAAGACCCCAATTACTGGATCACCCGCATCGATGACAAAGACCGCTTTCTGGTGTATGATATACCTAACCTATTATCAGGAATATGGGATGATGATATAGAAGGGGCCCCGATTGTGTATAAGGGAAGTAACGTGGCTGTGGGCATTCATTCTGAAGGAAGTTCTTTGGCTGATAGCCCCTCTTTTGGTACCGGATTCCGCGACCAGGCTTTCCGCAAACATCTGGGGGAGTTTTTTACTACCGCTATGACCTATGTAGATCAAGCGAGTATAGTTGGCGCCGGCAATGGAAATATCTATCAACCTTATCTCACCGTAGCCGAAGGGGTGCAAAAAGCAGCGGCCAACGATATTTTAAACATTGCCAAGGGAACTTACAACGAAACTGTATACATCAACAAACCCTTAAAGCTAAGCGCGCCGGTAGGAAAAGTAATCATTGGGGCTTCCGGTGCCACTGCCCGCACAGCCGCCCTTCCTTCCATTCCCAGGGAATTGTATATGGAT
>NZ_JAUKPO010000015.1 GCF_030503435.1 Rhodocytophaga aerolata | reverse complement strand
CGCCAGGGAGTAGAGGGATTTTGCGCTTGCGAGCTGCTGTAGGAGTCGTTGCCCTCGCTATCTGAAAAGTAGTAGGTAGCTGCTTGAGCCGGCAACAGGCAGATAAAAAATAAAAAGAAAAAAATAATTCTGGCGATTTCATAATGCAAGTGTGTCTTTGGCATGTTTATTGTTTGATTAGCGTTACTTTCATAGTTGGTATCGTTTAAGAATAGGTGGCATAAGTAAAATTCAAAATTACAGAGCTTGCATTTACAGTCTGTTTCAAAAAAAATGTAAAAAGCACGCTTGCCATAAAGTGAGGCTTCTAACAGAAGATGAAGTGCAGGAAGAGGCGGCAGAACGAGCAATACACAAGTTTACCCTCATTTATTAGGCTACATAATCGCCTACTCAACAGGTAATTAGCTGCTTTCTGATTTTTCTCTCTTAAAAAAATATAGTTGCCTTTGCATTTTAAAAAAGCTCTTTATTTCTTCACTACTAAAGAAGAAATAAAGAGCTTTTTGATGAAAACTGACTTTATTTTGAGAAAATACAACCTCATTGTGAATAAGGTACAGTCAAAACAGAACGACTAGCAAGATATCCTGCAAAAAATTGACCCTCTTATCCGCGTAAAATTTTTCTAGAAATTTATAGCTAACTAGCAAAGGCTGATTGATTCAGTTTTTGTACAAAATAAGACTATGTATTCAAGTATAGAGTATAATTATTCTACAGGAAGTATAGAGGAAGGTTAACAAATAATGAATTCTAGTAAATATATTAATTCAGAGTATAAGCGATAGTAAGCAGCATATCTTCCTTTCAACTTGGATGACCTATTTGGTGATTGGAAGCTTTTCCAGAACTCACCTGATCAACAGAAATTTAGTTCATGGATAGGAAGTGTGTATAAACTTCCTAAAGTAGATGGTCAATTACAAAGCCAAAAGTGAGGATAGTATAGACCTAAGTAGTATAATCAACGCAGTAAAAAAGACATCTGTTGCAGATAGCCGTCCAATAACTTTAACAAGAATTTATGTAGAAAACCAAACACCATAAAAGATGGATAATAACTACTTTTTATGAGAAGAAAGGCTTTATCTCTGCTTCAGTAAGCAGTGGGAAAGCTCTTTTGCATAACTGTAATGCTAATCCCCATGGATCTCTCAACATGACCAGAAGTGTGCCATCTGCGAACTGATCCTCTTTTTCCCAACTAGCTCCTGCTTTTACTAATCTTTCCGCATCTTCTTTCGGTTGAAAAGAAACAAATGCCAAATGTAATTGAAGGGGGTCCATCTGCTTGTAAACCGGCACATTCTCAGCAGGTTTCTTATATATCTCAAGTAACGTTCTGCCACTATCATCAGAAAGAAAGGTAGTAAAAGGAGCTACGTCTAACTGCCTAACCACGTGCATACCGAGATGTTGAGTGTACCAGTGTGACATAGCCAACGGATCTTCTACATTAAGAGCAAAGTGTTCAATTTTCATAAATGAGCAATTACTTGGTTGGTATAAGAAAGCTAAACTAATTTTTATTGGATAAAATACCTATACTGGCAGTGTTTTACTTTTAAATTGTCTGAACATAGCTCTGATTGAACATATCCTGCAGCTATTGATAAAGGTTTGTTGCTGTCTTGCAGGGTATACAACTCACTGGTAGTAATATAAAAAATCTCGTCTTCTAAAATAGATAAGTTTATAACAACTGTACTTCTTGTGCATGTGCCGGCTGCAGTTTAGGGAATAGTATAAGCATTATTGAAAGGGTGAGTACCTCAATCACAGACATACGTATTTTCGGGGAGACGAACTATAAACCTGGGCCAGAACTAGATTTCTGATATGGTTTTCTAATCCTAGAATGCCTTAATTGGTATAATAATAAGCTTCTCTTTTAAGCTATCCTGCTCCCAGTATCAGTAAGGAATAAGGTTAGGTGTATTTGCTAAGCTTAGGAGGCAATTAACATGATGGATCAATTAATTAGGGAATTCTCAATCGTAGAAAATGAGTACGGTAGCTAAAGTAATACAGCAGGAATACCATGTAGGTATAACCTGCTGCAGAAATAGCCAATAAATGTGGGCTTTAAAAAGCTTTAGCCATATGCTGCCGATTTTCTACGGCAAAACTATTGGCATACCGTTGAGTAGCACTCTCAATTACCATGGTGTAAACTCCTTTTTCCAGCTGTGATAAATTGAATTTACTGTAAATAATAGAACCATTGCCTACGGTTTTTTGGTAAACTAACTCATTCTGGCTGTTAGTGATGAGGATTCTTACTTTTTTATGTTCCGGATTTTCTACATGCACGTTAATCATTTGTTCATTTTCTACAGGATATAAGGCTATTTTTAAGTCTTCAGTGATCTGGGTATGAATAGGCGCATTGTCTACAAATTTAACATCTTGGGCAGCCGCTGTTCCGGTCATGAAAAAAGCACCAGATACAAAGAATCCGGCAAGTAAGTTACGAAGGGTAGTCATTGAAGTAGGAAGCGTTTTCATAGTTTATTGTGTCTTTCGTTTATTTAAAAGGTAAGTGATACACGGTGTGTACTAGTCAATATGAAAATTTGATACCAGATCATGGCATAACAACCTGGTTGAGGCTATAGTATAAGTACTTTATAAATGGATGGTATTTAGCAGGTACAGGCGGTAAATAGGCTAGGAGAATAATTGATCCAGTTTTGGTAGGTCAGGCATATATTTTAAATGGAGTAGCAACTAGTGTCCGGATTTGGAACAGCAAGTGTCCGGATGTGGGCATTTGAAAGAAAAAGATTGGATAAAAGTCAGCAAAAGGCGAAAAATAACCTGCTACCAAGGCTGCCAACCGAACAAGATTAATTTCCCAATAATCAAAAACGTTAATCGTCTTTACTAAAACTTGCTTTCAGGAGGCAGCTTATATAGTCTAAATTGAATAGGAAAACAAAAAGCCCTCCTAATGGAAGGGCTGTTTAGTAAGTCAGAATGAAATATTTTGAAACTTTCAAGTTTCAAACCTTTAAATTACGACTGTTTAGCCTAGCTGTCAATACTTACTTTTATGAATTTTACCTGATCATTACACCATCAATTAAGAAAAAAGTCATCATTTCCATGATGCAGTGTATTTTTAAGTAGTAGCAAAATACTGTAACTTGTCTTAATTTTCAAAGGATGCAAATTAAGCCAGTGCAGAGTATGTAGGCACAGCATTATCAAAGAGTTTAATACATCATTAATTAATCTTTACCTATGACCGCAACCACCTTATTGTTACTTGCCCTCATTGTTTCAAAAATATTACTCCTCACAGTGATCTTTTTTCTGTGGAGGTCCAATACAAGATTGAAAGAAGCAAATCATATTATTTTTCTGATGAGAAGAAGGGGTATAATCAATGAAAAAGATTTGGAAGACTTAAGAAAAACGGCTGTTAAACCAAATATATCTGCCCGGTAAGACCCTTCCTATGGCTATATACTGAGCCGTCAATATACAACCAAAATGCGTAATTAAGTAGAGTACATTAATCAGTGTTTGAAAAGCCTGTTTGCTTTTTTCTAAATAATCCACTAACAACGGTAGAGGGTAGCTTGCCTCTGGCTGAAGTCTAAATGATAAATCAATAGTATTGCCGGAATAAATAATCAGATACTGTTTCTTGTTTCTGATTGCCCTGCTACTATATTCGCTAAACGGATACATTTTTTAGAAGCTTGCCTTTCTGCTTTCTTATGTCTTTACGTAATTTCATCCTTAGTTTATTCCTGCATGTTTTCTTCATTACCTTCCTAAAAGGACAAGATCATTCCCAAGCCTGGATCAGAATTAATCTAGTAGGCTATGCGCCTGCAGGGGTGAAGGTGGCCGTGTATGGCACAAAAAATACAAGCCAGTCCATTCAAACTTTTGAACTCGTAGAAGTAAAAACAGCCAGAGTGGTGCTTAAAAAAGCGGCTGGAAAAGATTTTGGAGCTTATGGTCCCTTTGTGCATGCCTTTCGGCTCGATTTTACCCAGTTTTCTGTGCCTGGAACCTATTATTTACAAGCAGGTTCCGCCCGGTCGCCAGAGTTTTCCATCCGGGAAAATATATATGAGGGCACAGCAGATTTTGCTTTGCGGTACATGCGCCAGCAGAGAAGCGGCTATAATCCGTTCTTGAAAGATTCCTGTCATACGCATGACGGCTATACTGTATATGGACCCATGCCGGATGGAACCCATATAGACGTAGCCGGCGGCTGGCACGATGCCACAGATTATCTGCAATATGCGACTACTTCGGCCAATGCTACCTATCATCTGCTGGCCGCTTACCGCGACTTTCCTGAAAGTTTCACAGACAAACACCAGGCAAACGGGTTAGTAGGAACCAATGGACGGGCAGATGTTCTAGATGAAGCAACCTGGGGCTTGGAATGGCTCATGAAAATGCATCCCCGGGCCGACTGGATGTTTAACCAGTTAGCCGACGACCGGGATCATGCAGGGTTCCGGATGCCTAACAAAGATACTGTAGATTATGGGTATGGAAAGGGCAAAGGCCGGCCGGTCTATTTTATTACTGGCGACGTGCAGGGCTTGGGGAAATTTAAAAACCGGGCAACTGGCACTGCTTCTACAGCCGGAAAATTGGCCAGTGCTTTTGCACTCGGCTCCCAGCTATATGCTGCTCTTGACCCAACCCTGGCCCAAACCTTAAAAGTGAAATCACTATCAGCTTTTCAATATGGACAGGCCAAACCAGGCGTAGCACAGACAGCTTCTGTAAAAGCTCCTTATTTTTATGAAGAAGATAACTGGGTAGATGATATGGAATTGGGCGCAGCAGCTATGTATCAGCTTACCAATGACAAAAAGTATTTTGAACAGGGAATGGAGTATAGTAGCCAGGAACCAATAACTCCCTGGATGGTCAAAGATACTGCCCGGCATTACCAATGGTACCCGTTCCATAATTTCGGCCACTACGAGTTAGCTTTGAAAAGTGACAAAGAAGCCAGAGCCAAACTGATGAGTTATTACAAACAAGGAATTGAAAAGATATGGCAACGGGGTAAACATAATGCCTTCTACCGGGGTGTTCCCTTTATCTGGTGTTCCAATAACTTAACTACTTCTTTTGCCATCCAATGTTACCTGTACCGGACACTAACCGGAGACCAGACATATATACAATTAGAGCAGGCATGTTTCGACTGGTTGTTTGGCTGTAATCCCTGGGGAACGAGTATGGTTTATGGGTTGCCAGCTCAGGGAGATACACCGGTTGACCCCCATTCTTCATTCACGGTGCTGCATCAGTACCCCTTAGATGGCGGCCTGGTAGATGGGCCCGTGTATGGTAAAATTTACAACAGTTTATTGGGGCTTAAACTTGGAAGTGCCGATGAATATGCCCGGTTCCAGTCAGACCTGGTAGTATATCATGACGACTATGGAGATTACAGCACCAACGAACCGACCATGGATGGTACCGCCTCCTTAATCTATTTACTGGCAGCTAAAGACACTGACTCCAGGAGGGGAGTCCGGGGAAAAAAGTAGTAACTGATTCGCAGGGTGCCATTGTACGTGGCGATGTTTCCAGAAAAGAGTTAGCCCTGGTTTTTACAGGAGATGCATTTGCCGATGGGGGAGAAATGATACAAGCTACTTTGCAACAACAGAAAATAAAAGGATCTTTTTTCTTAACCGGTAACTTTTATGCCAATCCGGACTATGCCACTTTGATTAGGAAATTGAAGAAAACCGGCCATTACCTGGGGGCACATTCAGACAAACATTTGCTCTATGCCGACTGGACTAACCGGGATAGTTTGCTGGTAAGTCAAGAGCAGTTTATACAAGATCTACAGGCGAATTATGCCCTCATGGCTACCTTTGGCGTAGAAAAGAAGCGTGCGGTGTATTTTATTCCTCCTTTTGAATGGTATAATGCCACTATTACTCAATGGACAAAAGAAGCTGGCTACAAATTAGTCAATTTCACACCCGGCACACGTTCCACTACAGATTATACCTATCCGGAAATGGGAAAGCGGTATGTGTCTTCTGATCAGATTTATCGCTCCATCTTGGCGTGTGAAGCTACCGATACACATGGATTGAATGGGTTTATACTACTGATGCATGTCGGGACTGACCCTCGCAGAACAGACAAATTCTATTTCCAGCTGGATAGATTAGTAACTGAGTTAAAAAGCAAAGGGTATAAATTTGTGAGAATAGATGAATTGCTAGAGTGATGAAGGGTGCCAAGAATCCCTTTTGAAGAACACAGAAAAATTAAAGTATACCAAGGTATCCTGGTTTGTGCTTTTACTTTGTTAAAAAGCCTGTTATCTTCCGTATCGCCATTTCCATCACCATCGGTTTATTTAACTAGTATATTATGCATCAGGTAAAAAAATATATTCATTGTTCAATAATAGTATGCTTAATTGCCGGCACAAGTTGTCAGGTGCTTGCACAATCGGGGGCATCTACCAACCCTTCTGCCTTGTTTACGCAAACCAGCGAAGTACATCATCTACTTGTGCAGTATGAAGCAGATAAAGGGAGTCTTAGCCGGTTTTACTTTGTAAAAAACTCTCCGGAAAGAAGAGAACGCTTAAAAAAGCTATATGAAGAATACCTGCAAAAACTCCGGCAACTCACCTTCGAAAACTTTAGTACCAGCGGTAAAATAGATTATATCGTTTTTGAAAAAGATTTAACAGAAGAGCTCCGCCAGTTAGCTATTGAAGAAAAAGAATATACGCAGATTAGCCCCTGGATTGTATTTGCTGATAAAATTTATGCCATTGAAAAGTCCCGCCGCCGGGGAGCAGTACCCCAGGCCGAGCAAATAGCGGCCGATTTAACGGCTGTTTGCAAACAAATTACAGAAGCCAAAAAGATACTAGCTGCTCAACCAGCTATAGATGGAGCCTTGGCCAGGCGGGCAGAATCTACCGTTAAAGGATTGCAGGAAGCCTTAAAAAGTGTGTATGAGTTTTATAATGAATACGATCCGCAATTTAGCTGGTGGGTACCAGAACCATATAAACAAGCAGATAGTTTGCTGGCTTCCTATGCTTCTTTACTCAGCACTAAGCGTAAAACTGTATCGCCGCAGAAAGACGATGGCAGTGGCATTGCAGGAAACCCCATTGGCAGGGAAGAACTGGTTCGTCAGTTGCAGTACGAACTTATTCCCTATAGCCCGGAAGAGCTTATTGACATAGCCAACAAAGAATTTGCCTGGTGCGACCAGGAAATGCTGAAAGCTTCCAGAGAGATGGGTTTTGGAGATAAATGGAGGGAGGCCATGGAAAAAGTGAAAAATACCTACGTACCGGTTGGCAAGCAACCAGAGCTTATTTTACGCTTATATAATGAATCCATCCGTTTTTTAAAGGAAAACGATTTAATTACTATTCCTCCGGTAGCAGAAGAAACTTGGCGGATGAGCATGATGTCCGCAGAAAGGCAGCTGGTTAACCCGTTTTTTCTGGGAGGCGAAGAAATTATTATCTCCTACCCAACCAATCGCATGCAGCCAGCAGACAAGCTGATGAGTATGCGGGGAAATAATCCGCATTTTTCCAGGGCTACCGTGCATCACGAATTAATTGCCGGGCATCATTTGCAGTTTTTTATGAATGACCGCTACAAAACCTACCGTCATTTTTATACTCCCTTCTGGACAGAAGGATGGGCCTTATACTGGGAATTTATTCTTTGGGATCTGAAATTTCCACAATCGCCGGAAGACAAAATAGGCATGTTATTCTGGCGGATGCACCGGTGTGCCCGTATTCTGTTCTCCTTGAATTATCACCTGGGTAAATGGACGCCCCAGCAATGTATTGATTTTCTGGTAGAGCGCGTAGGGCATGAACGGGCCAATGCTGAGGGTGAGGTACGCCGTTCATTCGAAGGGGGCTATAGTCCCTTATATCAACTGGCGTATATGGTGGGCGGCTTGCAATTCTATGCATTGAAAAAAGAACTGGTAGACAGCGGAAAACTCACCTTTAAACAATTTCATGATGCTGTCATGCAGGAAAATGCCTTACCAGTAGAGTTAATCCGTGCCAGCCTGACTAATCAGCCACTATCCAAATCCTACAAACCCAGCTGGAAGTTTTATACGAAGTAAGTTTTCGTGAAAATCTAAAAAGGTAAAAGGTAATCTAACCTATTCAGTTTCTGACTTATTCCCTTTTCAGACTATTGTTTGGTAACTAATATTTTACTAGCTTAACTGATGTTTAGTGCCAATCAGTATGATATCACCGGAAATGGATTACGTGCCTTTTTTGGGTTGTCAGGTATAAGCTATTACTTATAACCATTCTGATCAGCTTTTAAATAGCCGTACAATTTCTTCTGTTGGCAGTACGTGCTCACCTAACCTGTAAACCAATAAGCAACTTATTTTATTATTCTGGCTTTCAACCGCAATACATGCGCTATGGTTCAACCCTTTCCAAATGATGAAGCTGCAAGACTTCATTCATTATTAGACTATCACATTTTAGATACGGCAAAAGATCCACAACTCGATGAATTAACCAAGTTTACGGCTAATTTATTCGGCGTGCCTATTGCGCTTATCACAATTCTGGATCAGAACAGGCAATGGTTTAAAGCTAATGTGGGTTTGAGTGTGCAGGAAACACAACGGAGCATTTCTTTTTGCCAGTATACTATAATGAACACTGAAGTATTTGAAGTGCCAGATACGCATGCAGATGAACGTTTTGAAGATAATCCATTGGTAACCAGTGAACCATTGATCCGGTATTATTGCGGGGCTCCATTGATAAATGAAGCAGGGTTTAGAATAGGCTCTCTGGCCATCATTGACATCGTACCACGCCGCTTAACCGAAACAAAAAAAAGAGAACTCCAGCTGCTTGCCCAACAAGTGATTAATTTTTTTGAATTGAATCAGCAAAAGAAATTGCTGGAACGGGAGAAAGAATCACTGGAGAGAAAAGTAAAACTTCGTACCGAACAGTTGGAAAAACTGAATGCGTCAAAAGACAGGTTTTTTTCCATTATTGCCCATGACCTGCTAAGTCCGGTTAACGGAGTAATTGGGTCGGCTAACCAGCTGGCTTATCATATAGATACCTTATCACAGGAAGAAATCGAAAAATTTGCACAAGGGATTTTTATATCTTCAAATCGCCTGAAACGGCTGCTCACCAATTTATTAGAGTGGGCAAGCACCCAAACAGGTGATATGATATTTAATCCGCAAACAGTAGACCTGGGGCAGGTTATAAAAGAAGCTGTAGACTTGTTGAAGGAAACCGCTCAATCGAAAGAGGTAGGTATTATCAATTCAATTAAGGATACTTTTTTTCTGGAAGCCGATGAGAACATGCTGCATTCCATTGTACGGAATTTACTGGCCAATGCAATTAAGTTTTCAAAAAAAGGCGGAACGATACAACTCTTTGTAGAAGCATCAGATACTCACCTAACGTTTAGCATACAAGACACTGGCGTAGGCATGAGTAAGGACATCCTGGAAAAATTATTCCGGTTAGACGTCAAACATAGTTCTTTGGGCACTAACGAAGAAAAAGGGACAGGTCTGGGACTATTGCTGTGTAAGGAATTTGTTACCATGCATGGAGGTTCAATAGAAGTACAAAGCGAGGAAAAAAAGGGCAGCACCTTTAGTGTATACTTACCAAAAAAATTATCGGCCAAACAACTGCCAGCAACCCAGGTACAAGAGGCAAGAAGTAGTAGGTAAGAATACTACCTTTACCCGCAAGAAATGGCTATGGACAGGCTAGAGATGGTATTTAAAACAGAGGCAATATGACAAATAAAGTCTGAGAAAATTTCTTGAAAATACTATATTATAAACAAGCATTTTCCCGGCTTACATTCATCAGCCCGGATTCCAAGTGCAAGGGTTTCTAAGAATTGAAGTTTACCGATTGGTGAAAGAGTTTGTAGCTTTGAATAAATCAATATTTTACCTGAAGTTTAAGATTGATTAAGATTAAAACCTGAATGCCGGTAGTTTTCATAAAAGAAATAAAAAGGGTTGTGCACGGAGTCTGGGGTATTTATCATTTTTATACCTATTTTTGTAGATATATTCTACCAGCCAACTCTCACCAGGAAACCGTTATTTTACAAAGTGTGGATCTATAATTTATACAATTGGTGACGAAAATAGTAGCTACCCCTAGTTTAGAAGAAAGTCAATGGTTACAGCATTTATATACACAAGCACCTGTTGCCATTGGTGTGTATATGGGCAATGATCATATAATAGAATTTGCCAATCCCAAAATGTGTGAAATATGGGGCCGTACCAAAGAGCAGGTATTGAATAAGCCCTTGTTTGTTGCCTTGCCTGAGGTTTCCGGCCAGGGGTTTGAAGAAATTTTAGCCAAAGTTGTCTCATCCGGTGAGCCATTTTCAGGAAGTGAAATGCCCGCCCCCCTGGAGCGTAAAGGCCGGATAGAACTGTGTTATTTTAATATTCTGTATCAGCCTTTGTTAAGCAATGAAGGTGAAATTATTGGTGTGATTCAAGTGGCTAATGAAGTAACCAACTCCGTAAAAGCCAGGCAGAAAGCAGAACGCAATGAAGAAGTGTTGAAAGTAGCCCTGGAAGCCGGCAAAATGGGTACCTGGCATGAAGATCTGATCGTAGGAACTACTACCAGATCCATAGGCTACGACCAGATATTTGGCTATGCTGAAGCAGTGCCGGAGTGGAATTTTCCTATATTACTTGCACACGTTGCCCCCGAAGACCGGGCAATGGTTAAAGAAATCTATCAGCAGGCGCTGGTAACCGGGTATCTGGACTGCCAGATGCGCATCCGGAGAGCCGATAAACAAATTTGCTGGATACATCTGAAGGGAGAAGCATCTTTCAATATAAAGGGAGTGCCAACTGCCTTGTCGGGTATTGTTATGGACATTACTGCCCAGAAACAAGCAGCAGAACGGGAAACACAGGTAATCCGGGAACAGGCCGCCCGGCAGGAAGCCGAGAAACAATGGAAACTGCTTCAGGAGATTTTTATGGATGCTCCGGCCATGATTTGTACCTTTACCGGGCCTGATCATATTTTTGACCTGGTTAATCCTTTGTATCAACAGCTTTTCTCTAACCGGCAATTACAAGGGAAAACCATCCTAGAAGCACTCCCGGAACTAAAAGACCAGCCGTTCAAAACAATTTTAGATAACGTGTATAAAACCGGAGAAACCTATATTGGTAACGAGGTTAGGGTGAATATCGACCGGTTTAACAATGGCACCAGAGAAGAAATTTATGTGAACTTCATCTACAAAGCCATGCACGATGTGACAGGGAAGATCAATGGTATTTTAGTTTTTGCCTATGAGATTACTGAGCAACTACTTGCCCGAAAGAAGATAGAACAGAGTGAGCAAAATTTAAGACTGGCTTTGGAAGCCGGCAAAATGGGTACTTGGCAGTTAGACTTACAAACCAATGAATCTATCCGCTCGCTTCAACACGATCAGTTATTTGGCTATACCAGCTTGTTGCCTCACTGGGGCTTAGAGCAGTTTGTAAATCATGCAGAACCGGCAGAGCAACCTAGAGTACAGGAGCTTTTCAAAAAAGCGCTGACCACCGGAGAGCTAAATGCAGAAATACAGATCAGGCGTACCGATGGAACTACCAGATGGCTAGTCCTGCGAGGTCAGACTTTTTATGAAGAAAAAGTGCCCACCCGAATGGCAGGAGTCGTGATGGACATTACCGATAAAAAAGTTGATGAAGAAAAGCTTCAATCGCTAAGCCAGGAACTGGCTTCCACAAACGAAAAACTGGCTGCCACCAATGAAGCGCTGCTGTCGAACAACGAAGCGCTGAAAATTTCAAACGAACAGCTGGGCAAAGTGAATGTAGATCTGGATAATTTTGTATATGCCGCTTCTCATGATCTGAAATCTCCGGTAAATTCGCTGAAAGGGCTGCTCGCTTTGTTTCGTAAGCGAATGAATGGGAAATTAGATGAAGATGCTTTGCACGTAACCTCCCTTATTGATGAATCGATCACTCGTTTAAGCCGCACTGTTGAAGATTTAACCCAAATAGCCAAAGTTCAGCGAAACCTGGATGATAAACGGGAAACGGTATATTTTTCTGATATATTAGTCGATATTAAAGCAGATTTGCAGGATACTATTCAGGAGGCAGGCGTTGAAATTCAAGAGAAAGTGGAGGTAGCTTCTGTCGTATACTCCCGGCAAAATGTAAGGAGCATACTTTTTAACTTGCTCAGCAATGCGATCAAATACCGTTCAACAGAACGTCCGGCTAAAATTTCCATAGATACAAAGCTGGTGAACAATCAGGTAATGCTCAGCATAACTGACAACGGATTGGGGTTATCTGCCCTTCAACAACAAAATCTGTTCACGATGTTCAGACGTTTTCATGACCATGTAGAAGGCTCGGGTGTGGGCCTGTACATGATAAAGCGGATGCTCGAAAATAACGGAGGATCAATTGCGGTTGAAAGCATAGAAAATGAGGGCAGCACGTTTACCGTTTACTTTTAATCATCCTTACACAGTTGATGCAAAGGTAGTAGTCAACTTTACACCTAGCATGTGGGTGCCCTGCCAAAGCATAAATCAGCTTATCTGGACTGTAATAGTACCTTGAACTTACTCTTTCTGGCGTAAAATCTCTTTTATTTTCTCCCACAACTGAGGATAAGGGACAATTTCAATTCTGCTTACATGAGCTCCCCTGGGTAATAAACTTTGTTTTAATTGATTAAATAACTTTGCTGATTTTTGTTCAATAGGTTCAATTCTGAAATTATGGCGGATAACATACAGCATCAGTAAAAAAAATATACGTTCCCTGAGTAAGTTAGGGGTAGTAAAGTGCCGCTCTAAATACTTTTTGTACGTCTCTGCTTTTTTAGTTAACGCATTTTTTTGATGGGTCAATAACAGATAGCAAAATTCTATCAGGAGTAAAGCTATATTCAAACCCTGTTTATCTTTTCTGCTTTGGGGTAACTTTTGCCGGAGGGTCTCATAGTCAAACGGCAACCCATCGGCCTGCTCTACACTCATCAAATGCAAAAAGGCTTTATACAGATACCATTTCTCTTTACTAACAACAGGAGCTTTGGTAAAAATGGGGCTATGTTCTACCTGTTTTAAAAGTGCCGAAGCTTGCTGATAGTGTTTGCTATGCAGGGAAAGCAGAAAATAACTTTCTGTAAAGCCTAACCAATCTTCAGAAGAAGGATCAAAAAGAGGGATTCCCTGCTCAGCTAAGCGTAGCCCAGCCTCCAATTCCCCTGCGCGTAAAGAAGCATATAAACGCAAACGATAATTATGCAAATAATTAAACCGCTTGTCATTTACTTTTAGCTCTTTAACGAATTCTTCAGCCATGGCTGTTAAAACCAGCAGTTGCGGATAGGATTCTTCCAGCTCTAACTGCCTGACATGAAGCCGGTAGTATAAATCAAATAGGGTAAACGATTGAAATTGTTGCCAGCGTTGCTGCAATTGTTGGGTAATCGAGTAAATATATTCTAAGGTGTCTTCTGTAGTTTTGTCTTGCAACAACTCCAGCTGGGCCTGCTGATACAGCAAAAAGGCATCCCGTTCGGCTGCTAATATTTGCCTTTGCTGGCTATATTGTACTTTCAGAGTCTGGTAAGAAGTAAGGGCTTCTTCCGTAAAATAAATATGCAGGAGCAGTTCCTGGGCTTCAATCTGCAAAGCCGTATATTCATATTCTTTGGCCATTCGGATGGCTTTCCTTAGAATTTTTTCACTCATCTGGTATTCCCTCTGCCTGCTCAATAATTTTGCCTGATGAACTAACAGTTCACACCGTCTTTTAGCACTGTCATCCTGCTTCTGGTTGCTTTCGGTCAAATCCAGAAACAACAGGTAATTGAGTAGTTTTGCTTCCAGCCGCGACTTTAGAATGACATACCTGGTATCTTCCGGAAGCGATTTATACAGGTACTTTGAAGCAGTATGATCGTTGTGAAATGTTGCATTCACGACTCCTTGAAACAAAGATTGTTCTTTGCCAGGTTTGATGGTGAGTTGTTCAAAAAGTACGATATTTTTCTTCCCCTTCTGGTTAATGAGGTGGATCAACTTTTTCAAATGCTGCATAGGTACAGATCACAGGAAATCTCCTTTTCTTTTAAATATATGCTTCCGGCTTAAATGTAATAAATAGGAGTATACGGAAAATAAACAGAAAGTATTTATCTTCTTTTCAAATACCCTATGTTATAATGAGCAGGAAAGTTTCCCCTAAGAAAAGGCCATTCTTCTCATTCAGTCCACATTTCAGAGCTGTTTTCTGTCCTCAGAGATGTTAGTATTTTTGCAGAATCGTCGCTTGATTACATACGTAAGGCAGCTGTATATTTGTACATCATCTTCTGAAGATCTTTTGCATGTAAATCGTATTCTACTACCTCTGGCTTCCGGAAGCCGGGTAATGGAATAAAGATCGTATAAACCACCTCCTAAAAATATCCTGTCAGGATATATCTTTTAAGAATTTTTCTTGTACTCCTAAATCTTTCTCCTTACTAAATAATGAGTAAACAGTCTTCGTCCACTCAGGAATCTGAGAGGCAATCAACTATTGCAAAAGAACCTATTGCCATTATCGGCATAGGTTGCCGGTTTCCTGGAAATACAAACAGCCCGGAGGAATTTTGGAACGGTTTAAAAAACGGCATGGATGCTATTACAGATGTTCCGGCAGACCGCTGGCGTCTGGATGCGTTTTATGACCCGAATGCTTCCAAAGCTGGCAAAATAAAGTCTGCCAAAGGCGGATTTATACCGGATGTTGATAAGTTTGATGCCGAATTTTTTGATATTTTCCCGGCTGAAGCTTCCCGCATTGATCCACAGCAACGCCTGTTGCTCGAAATTACTTACCAGGCTTTGGAAGATGCCGGTATTACCCTGGAGCAATTCTCAGGTTCTAAAACCGGAGTCTATATGGGTGTGTTCATGAATGATTACTGGGATATCCAGGTATCCAGCCTGCAAAGAAACCAGATAAGTCCGCATGTGCCGATGGGTGTATCCCTGACAGCTATTGCCAACAGAATCTCCTATGTATACAACCTGAAAGGCCCCAGCATGACCCTGGATACAGCTTGTTCGTCTTCTTTGGTAGGCGTGCATCTGGCTTGCCAGAGTATATGGTCTGGGGAGAGTACGCAGGCACTGGCCGGTGGGGTAAACCTGATTTTGCGCCCGGAATCGTCTATTATGATGTCGAAAGGAGGATTTTTATCCCCGGATGGCTATTGTAAATCGTTTGATAGCCGGGCAAACGGATATGTTCGCAGCGAAGGGTCAGGCGTGGTATTTCTCAAACCATTGGCCCAGGCAGAAAAAAATGGAGACCATATTTATGCCGTTATCCGTGGTTCAGCCGTAAATTCAGATGGCTATACCGAAGAAGGGTTTACAGTGCCTAGTTATGATGCACAGGTAGATATGCTCCGGAATGCCTATGCCGATGCGGGGGTAAACCCTCAGCAGGTTGGGTATGTAGAGGCACATGGTACTGGTACACCGGTAGGAGATCCTATTGAAACCAAAGCATTTGGTACCGTACTGGGCGAAAAACGGGAAGACTCCAACAAGTTATTAATCGGATCGGTTAAGAGCAACATTGGACACCTGGAATCTGCTGCCGGAGTTGCTGGTTTAATTAAAGTAGCTTTGGCCTTAAAGCATCAGCAAATACCCAAGAATCTGCATTTTCTGCATCCAAATCCCAATATACCCTTTGATCAATATAAGCTAAAAGTATCTACCGAGCTGCAAGCCTGGCCTGATAAAAGAGGTCCTGCTATTGGTGGTGTGAATTCCTTTGGTGCCGGTGGCACAAATGCCCATGTGGTGTTACAGGAATACCAGCTACCCAAAATTCCGGCGCTACCAACACTTGAAACCCCAGCTGATGATGAACAATTGCAGTTGTTTACTTTATCGGCAAAAAATGCGGAGGCACTAAAAGCTACTATTCAAAAATATATTCCATTTTTGCAAAACACAGAAGCCAGCCTGCGGAATATTTGTTTTTCCGCTGCAACCAGAAGGTCAGTACATCCCTATAAACTAACGGTAGCTGCCAGATCGAAACACATGCTCCTGGCACATCTGGAAGCTTACCTGGCCGATGAAAGCCGGCCGGGCATGTATGCAGGCAAGGATGCCGGTAAAAGATCTAAACTTGGCTTTATCTATTCTGGCCAGGGGCCGCAGTGGTTTGCGATGGGGCAGCAATTGCTGAACTCTTCTGCGGTATTCAGAGAGGTTATACTTCGCATAGATCAACTTTTTTCAAAAATTGCGGACTGGTCATTGCTAGAAGAAATGAGCCGCAATGAAGCCACTTCCCGGATAGGCGAAACCCGTATTGCCCAGCCGGCCATCATGGCCATTCAGATTGGCTTAACAGAAGTCTGGAAATCATGGGGTATTTTGCCGGATGGCGTCGTAGGCCATTCTATTGGTGAAGTAGCGGCAGCCTATGCAGCCGGGGCGCTAACCTTGGAGCAAGCCGTAGAAGTTATTTATCACAGGAGCCGGGGGCAAGATAAAGCAACCGATAAAGGACGGATGCTGGCTGTAGGTTTACCACTGGATGCTGCCCGTAAAGAAATTAATGGATGGGAAGCACAGGTGTCCGTGGCAGCGATTAACGGACCTAAGATGGTGGCCTTATCTGGAGATACTGAGGTAATCGAGCGAATAGCCCAAAGCCTGGATAAACGGGATGTTTTTCACCGGATACTCAAAGTAAATGTGCCTTTCCATAGCCATCACATGGAACCCTTGAAAGAAGAGTTAATAAGTTCATTAGAGCAGTTGATTCCTTCCAAGGCACTTGTTCCACTTTATTCAACGGTAACCGGCAAACAGGAAGACGGGACACATCTGGTAAGCTCGTACTGGTTTCAGAATGTACGGGAGCCGGTATACTTTACAGATGCCTTGCAGCAAATGGTCAACGATGGGTATGATACCTTTATTGAAATAGCCCCGCATCCGGTACTGGCAGAAGGCGCTACTGAACTGCTCCATAGTAACATCCGCAATGGCCTTGTGTTACCTTCCCTGCGCCGCAAAGAAGAGGAAGAAGTAACCATGATGGGTACCTTGGGTAAACTGTTCGTTCATGGTTACCCACTCAACTGGCAAAAACTTTTCAATGATTCCTGTCAGTTTGTAAAACTTCCCGCCTATGCCTGGCAGCATGAAAGCTACTGGTTTGAAAGTGACGAACATAAACAAAAACGCCTGGGCAGCACCTTGCATCCTTATCTGGATACATGCAAACAATCGGCAGTAGATGCAAATTTACTGCTATGGGATCTATCCATAGATAAACAGGTGTTTCCCTATCTGGAAGATCACAAAGTTGACGGAACCATTGTGTTTCCGGGTACCGGGCATCTGGAAATAGCCCATGCCATTGCCTATACTTCCTTTCCAGACAAATTCAGCTTCCTGGAAGATATTCATTTTGAAGCAGCCCTGTTCTTGCCAGAAGAAGGAGAATCTCCGGAAATAAGACTGGAAATCTCATCTCTGGAAGGAGATTATGTGCTGTGTAGCAAGCCACGCAACAGCCAAGAAGCGACCTGGACAAAACATTCCAGAGGTAAAATAAATACCTTGAGCACTATGGCTCCAGCCACCAGGGTTGATTTAGAGGCAATCAGAAAACGGGTGAATACACAGCTGTCAGTTACAGATTATTATCTGGAGTTAAAGGAAGATGGCCTTCAATATGGAGAGTCGTTCCGCTGTATACAAAAATTGTGGCGCAGTGAAACAGAAGTGCTGGGAGCCCTGGCCTTAGACAAAAGCACTGTGTATGGCCTGGAAAAATACCATTTCCACCCCGCATTGCTGGATGCTTGCCTTCATATCATTTTTGCTGTAAAACCTGGCACCGACACTGAAAGAAGAGGTGTGTATTTACCAGTACATATCGAGCGGCTGCAGATGTATCAACAACCGGGTACCAACGTATTTAGCTATGTTCAACTCACCCAGATCAATGATTCCTTCCTGACCGGCGATTTCTTTATTTTGTCAGAAACAGGGGAGACCATTGCACAGATTCAGGAAGTTACCTGCAAGTACATTGAAGGCTCTCGTGGCGAACAGCCCAATGATCTCTATAATGGCATGTACACCTACCAATGGGAACGGATGACCGAACAAGAAACGTCTGCTATTCCACACGCCGCGCAAACCATCGGATCAACCGGCACCGCTTCTGCAGAAACGTATCTGATTTTTACCGATAGCAAAGGCATAGGCAAACAACTAGCCGATAGATTGCAGGCAAGTGGCATACAACCCACCGTTTTAAAGAAAGGAAATGCCTTTGATGCCACTGCCAGCCAGCAAGCGATGGATCAGGTTTTTGAAACGATGTGGCTGCAGGGAAAAAAGGTGCAAAAAATTATCTACTTGTGGGGCCTGGACACAGAATTTTCAGAAACACTCACCTGCCAGGAACTTGCTATGCAACAACAGTTACTTACTCAGCAAACAATGTCTATGCTGAAGGCAGTAGTAAACAATGGAATAGAACCTGCTATCTACATGGTCACACAGGGGGTAGAAGCGTTGTCAGCAGAAGAAGCGGTGAATGTAAGCCAGGCTGCTATGTATGGGCTGGGCCGGGTTCTGAAAAATGAATATCCCTTTATTCCGCTTTCTATCCTCGATATTTCCCAACAGGTGACTGCCGCAGAAATAGATAATTTATACAAAGAATGCATCTCCAGGCAAGCTTCTGCAACTGAACTGGCGCTCCGCGGAACAAGCAAGTATCTGCGTAAACTCGAAAAAGTAACGGCTGAGTCGGCAACCATGACTGCTAGTAAAACCGTTGCAGCCCTAAGGTATCCCTTCCGGGCGGTAGTAAAAGCATATGGAGTGTTGGATGGTATTGTTTTTCAGGAAACCAAAAGGCCTTTGCCTAAAGCAGATGAAGTAGAAATTGAAGTAAGAGCAGCTGGCTTGAATTTTAAAGATGTGTTGAATACCATGGGCTTGCTTTCCAATGAGGCCGTAGAAGGCGGAGTCGTAGGGAAGAACTTAGGCCTGGAATGTGCCGGTATTATTACCGCAGTAGGAGCAAATGTACAGGGTTATGCCATCGGTGATGCTGTAATGGCATGGGCTTCGGACAGTTTTGCTGGGTATACCATCGCCCATATTTCCTGTGTGGTACCAAAGCCAGCTCATTTAACGTTTGAGCAGGCAACAACGATTCCCGTTGTGTATCTTACGGCCTACTATTCTTTGTATCATCTGGGCAGAATCAGCGAAGGGGACCGTGTCCTGATCCATGCCGCATCCGGTGGCGTAGGGCTTGCAGCCATCCAGCTTGCGCAACTTGCCGGTGCAGAAATAATAGCTACCGCTGGCAGTGAAGAAAAACGCGCTTACTTACGATCATTGGGCATTCCTCATGTTTTCGATTCCAGAAGTTTGCAGTTTGCGGAACAAGTGATGGACGTAACCGGTGGCAAAGGCGTTGATCTGGTGCTTAATTCACTTTCAGGCAAAGCAATTACCCAAAGCATTAAATGTCTGGCACCCTTTGGAAAGTTTATTGAGATCGGAAAAGCAGATATTTATAACGATGCAAAACTAGGACTCAAACGGTTCGGAAATAACCTGTCGTACCATGCAGTAGACGTAGACCGGTTGATGTTGCAGAAGCCAAAACTGGGTAAAAAGTTGTTTACTGAAATTCAGGCTATGTTGGTGAGTGGGCAGCTTACGGCGCTTCCGTATACTACCTTTCCGGTGGCTAAGCTTTCCGAAGCGCTTGCCTATATGAGTAAAGCCGTGCATGTGGGTAAACTAGTTATCAGTGTAGATGAACATCCGGTAAATGTAACGCCGGCCGAAAACCTGGTATTGGATGCGAAAGGTACGTATGTGATAAGCGGCGGAGCAAGCGGATTTGGATTAGAACTAGCCACTTGGTTAACGCAAAAAGGAGCCAGGTATGTAGTGTTGTTAAGCAGAAGTGGCTGTAAAACGGATGAAGATACGCAGGCTGTACTTTCTATGATGCAGCAAGGCGTTGGTGTAGTCCTGGAATCAGTAGATATAACCAATGCAGCGGCCATACAAAAAGTATTTAACCGGATCAAAGACACCATGCCACCAGTAAAAGGAATCATCCATAGTGCCGCTATCCTGGACGATGCGACTATTCCAAACATGGACCAAAGCCGGTTCCAGCGGGTGTTCGATACAAAAGTATTGGGTGCCTGGAACCTGCATCAGGCATCTTTGAATGAGCCTGTAGATTTCTTCCTGATGTTGTCTTCTATCTCTGCTATTTTTGGCTTGCCAGGCCAGTCTAACTACTCGGCAGCCAATAACTTCCTGGACAAGCTAGCCCATTACCGGCAGTCGAAGGGCTTGGCCGCCAGCTCAGTTAACTTAGGGGTATTGGGTATGTATGCCGGAATGTCTAAAGAAGGCGGACAAGTAATAAATGTACTGGCCAATCAGGGTTGGCTTCCCCTCACCCTAACACAGGTAACGGCCAAGCTGGAAAACATCTTATTACAGAAACCAGCTCAACGCATGGCCGCAAACCTGGACTGGAAACGGTTCAAAGAGTTTTTTACGCATCTCAATTCGGATAGCCGCTTTGCACACCTGATGACCAGTGAAGGATTGAAAAATAAAAGTGGGTCAAGTACCAATGCTGCTCTGGTAGACCAGTTAATCGCCTTGCCAGCTGAAACCCAACCTGCTTTCCTGCAGG
Source organism: Rhodocytophaga aerolata (assembly GCF_030503435.1). GTDB lineage: Bacteria > Bacteroidota > Bacteroidia > Cytophagales > 172606-1 > Rhodocytophaga > Rhodocytophaga aerolata. The sequence continues at coordinate 146,027 of NZ_JAUKPO010000015.1, read as the reverse complement.
AAAAACTAGCAGAATCCCTGGCAAAAATACTGGGTACCTCAGCCAGTAAAATTGATTGTACCCTCTCTATTTCTAAAATAGGTCTGGATTCGTTAATGCTGAATCAGCTGCGGAACTGGATTCAACAGAAAATGGGCATTAATTATCCCTTGATGAAAATTGCCAAAGGGCCAAGTATTGCAGAGTTAGCTACTCAATTAATTGGAGAGTTATCAGTGGGAAATACACCAGCTCAGGCAGCCGCCGCGGACACTTCAGGTATTGCCAGCGAAACGGATATAGAAGTGTTAGATACATGGATGGTCAGAAACAAAAAGAACACCCAGGCAATAAAAACGCGTATATTCTGTATTCACCCAGTGGGGGCAGGGGCCTCTATGTTCAGTCACTTTATGTATAACCCTCCGCAGGAAACCGATGTACTGGCCTTTCAACTACCGGGCCGGGAAAACAGAAGCGCAGAGGTTCCTTACGAAAACATGGACTTGCTGATTCAAGATATGGCCCGTGTGATTGCTCCGTATCTGGATAAACCATTTATCATTCTCGGACATAGCTTTGGAGGCATTATTGGTTTTGAACTAATCCGCTACCTTCGTAAACACTTCGGAGTTACACCATTACAACTCTTTATTACCGGTACCATACCTCCGCAGCTAACCAAACGGTGGAAGGAAACAGATTCTATCCGGGAGACAGCTGTGTTTACTAACTCAGAAGAAAAACTGCTTTCATTGATGACTTATATTGATGATGTGGAGTTCCTGAAACGTATTCTGCCGGTTATGCGGAAAGATATGCCCCTGATTATGAGTTATCGGTATGAGGAACAAGCCTTGTTTGATTTTCCGATATATGCCTTTGCCGCTGATAAAGATGAAGTAGTGCTGGTAGAGCAAATCAGGAGCTGGAAACAGCAGACCGCCAGTACGTTTTCTATGGAGGTAGTAGAAGGTGACCATTGGTTCTTAAGCCGTAACAAAGAGTTAATTCTCAGCCGCCTTACGGAAGCCTTACAGGTAGCAGTCGCCCATTCCTGATATTCTTTTATCCAAACAGTGAGTAGGGAGATGGCTATGCCATGCTCCTTACTTTTTATCCACTCGTTTATACTAATGATTCATTCTTTTGATTTTCCCAAAACCATTACTTCTACTGAAGCGCATGCTGAACTCTACAAACTCCAATTGACTAGACGGGAGGGTGATTTTTTTTCAACCATGGGTTTTTCCAATAACGTATATTCGGATTTACATACAAGTAAAGAGGCGTTTTTGCATCCGCTGGAGTTGGAACAATTCAGTAAATTACTTTATGAAAGAAAAAAGCAGTCATTCCTTCAGGGCAGGTTCCTGGCAAAAAAAGTACTCGCAAATTACCTGGACGAAAAGGATCATCAACGCATTGTAATCAAATCGGGAATATTCGGACAACCGCTGGTTTGTTATGCTACCAGTGAGAAACCTGCCATTAGTATGGCACATACACATGAGTATGCCGTGGTGCTCGCCTTTCCAGAGGAACACCCCATGGGTATAGATATTGAAACCATAACACCGGATGCGAAAGAGAACATAGGCTCCCAACTTACTTATTTTGAACGGAGTCTGAATTCAACCCTTGGAGAAGATGACGCCATCTTTTACACCCGGTTATGGACTATTAAAGAAGCTTTATCTAAGGTATTGAAAACAGGGTTAATGGTACCTATGGAAATTTATGAGATCAATTCAATGGCCATAATGTCAGATAAAGGCTCTGCACACAGTACATTTACTAATTTTACTCAGTATAAAGCTTTTTCTTTCATCCGTAAAAATACGGTGTGTTCAGTAGTGCTTCCCAGAGAAACCACTATCTGTTCTATAATTCCTCAAAGTATATAGCATATCCTGCCCATATAGGTAAATCTGGTGACTACCGAGGATGTAATTAAAACAAGCAAGTCGCCTCTGAAAACTTTTATTCGAATACCTTACCTGTCTATGTTTCAATGAAAAAGTAAAATAACTCTGGCTGGGGACATGCGTATTTTTAAGGCTGTACTTCAATGAATGGTCCGACTATTCTCATCTATTCTCACAGACAATGTCATTCAGCTTAACTAACATATTGTATACTGGCCAGGATGAGAATCTGCCGGTTTTTTTACAAAGAAAAGTATTGCCTACCAATACGATTGCACTCATTCTCATAGTTGCTATAGCTATTCCCTTTGTTATAATTTCGCTGTTTTATTTTCCGGTATTAGCTTTTATTCCCGGAATGGGCGGACTCACGTGTATAACCGTGCTGTTTATAAATTATTTTGGCGGAATTTATTATTCCAGAATTTTACTGTCGGTATTACCCTTACTGTTGGCTGCCAGCTACAATGCTTTTTTATGCGAAGGAGCCGATGAACCTATTTCCAGTGTGTTCTTAACGGAACTTAGTTTTTCCTTAATTCCCTTTGTTATTTTCGACCTGAAAGAAAAAGTATTTTTGACATCTACTGCTTTGTTCTGTGCTCTGGTGATTGTAACGTTCCCCATTACGAAAAACTGGGTAGAACTGAGCAATGCTAATGCAATGGTGTTACGGCAAGGCTGGCTAAGTGATGTTACGGTTTCATTAGCCGTCATTACAGGTTTTGGTTGTATGCTTGGCTCGGCTTTTCTGAACAGGCAAGCAGAAAAAAGCAGTGAGAAACTATTGGAGGATATGGAAGCAAAAAACCAGACGCTGAAAGTTTCTGAGCAAATATTGAAGGAGAACCTGAAAAAAGTAGAAGAATCCCAGTTAGAAGAGCAAAAGCGAAACTGGGCAAGTGAAGGGTTTGCTTCGGTTGCGCAGATACTGCAAAGTAATAAAGATCATGCACAAGTATATGATAAACTCATCGCTTCACTAGTAACCTATCTGAAAGCCAACCAAGGCGGGATATACATAGTAGAAGAAAGTGAACAAGCCACGCAGGTTTCCATTCAATTGGCTTCCTGTTATGCCTATTCCCGTAAAAAATTCGTGGATCAGTCCTATAGCCCAGGCCAGGGATTAATTGGTCAGGCTTACCTGGAAAAGGAATATATTTATCTGACGGAAGTCCCTACTGATTATATCCGCATAACCTCAGGGCTGGGAGAATCTACGCCCAGAGCCATTTTAATTATGCCGTTGAAGGTGAACGATAAAGTAGAAGGACTAATTGAAATCGCTTCGTTTACCAGGTTTGATCAATACCAGATTGCTTTTATCCAAAAAGCCGGGGAGAACATTGCTTCTTTTATACAGAATTACCGCATCAATGAAAAGACCCGCAAACTGCTGGAAGAATCCCAGAATCAGGCAGAAATGCTGCGGGCCCAGGAAGAAGAAATGCGCCAGAATTTAGAAGAGCTGGCAGCTACACAAGAAGAAATGCACCGCAAAGAAAGCGAATACCTCCGGCAGATAGAGGCCCTGAAAGAACCCATCCATACCCCTAATGAGTTGTGATCACATACGACAGGTAAACCAAAGAGCCGGTACCAACTACCTACTCTGTGGTTTTTATAAAGTCTATCGGTTGTTGCTAAAATAAAACCCTACCGGTCTATAAAGAAAATTAAATTTCGAATGGCAGAGTATAGTAGCAAAAAAGCTTCTCCACTGGAGAAGCTTTTGCTACAGATCAATTGGCTAACCAAACCAATGTATGAACTAGGGAGAGAAAAAGCCTCTTTACAAAAGGGGCTCTTTCAAAAATTACCTTACTATTATGTAACCAATGGAAAAAGATTACATTTTAAAGTTAACTCATCTCTTCCCGCTTGCCTAAAAAAACGGATTAAAATACAATTAAAGTTCATAGGTAGTCAACTCTATAGCTTCTGATTAAGTATCCTCCAAATCTTCCCATTCGGTAGATACAAGTATCCCGTAGAAATTGCTAGACACTATACAGAGTCATAGGGAAATAAGTAGATTATTGCTTACTGGCATCTCTGTTTTTCTTCCATTCTACATAATAAGCAATGGTTTGTTTACATTGCTCTGCCTTCCAGGTTGCCGCCACTTCTGCCGTGATATTTTTGGGCAGGCTAGCATTGATTTTTCCATCCGTTACATAGAGTCCATACTGGCCATTGCGGATCTCATACCGTTTTCCGATTTTTGCCACCAGGTTCTGTTTACGCAAAGCCGCCTTTTCTTTATCCTGAACTTTTTTCGCTTCAATGGCAGCCATAGCTATTTCGGGAGTTATTTCAGTTGGCTCTTTGTCGGCTACGTTATAAAATTTTTCCTGATAAATAATAAATGTACCATATTGCCCCTTACCTGCCTTTACCAGATCTTCCCCGATTTTGCCCACTTCATGTATTTCAACCTTTGGATTTTGGGCTCCGGGCATGGCTAGCCCGGCTTGTTTCATGGTAGCAACCACCTCCTGAGTATAGGTGTGAATTCCCACAATGAACTGACTGTAATTCCTTTTACCTTCGGCAATTAAGTTCAGGGCTTTTTCCCAGTTGCCGGTCATGCTAACGCTGGCAATTGGCTGATCTTTCACCAGTTCGTACACCTGCAATCCTTTTTCGGTAGGAATGATTTTTTTCTTTTCCCGGTCAATGTATTTTCGTTCAAACAAGGTTTCAATCACAGAAGCCCGGGTAGCCGGGGTGCCAATGCCGCAATTTTTAATGGCTTGCCTCAGTTCGTCATCGTCCAGTTCCTTACCGGCTGTCTCCATCAGTTTCAGTAGGGTGGATTCGGTATGGATAGGTTTAGCCTTGGTCATCTTTTTAATAACAGCCGGGTCGGTAACAGGCAAAATATCTCCCTGGTAAACTTTGGGTAACTTCTGATTTTCGTCAGCTGGATCATCGTCTTTTTCTTTCAGTTCTTCTTCTACAGCCCGCCAGCCAGGAACCAGAATAACAGAACCTGAGGCTTTAAAAAGTAATCCGCCACTTAAAAAATCTAACCCGGTTACTTCTTTCTCGCAAGGAGGGGAGAAGGCAGCCAGAAAACGGGTCACAATTAGGTCATATATTTTTTCTGCTTCTGGTGGCAAGCTTACGCCAGACGGATTTGTTTCCGTAGGTAGCAGGGCATGGTGGTCTGTTACTTTATCATTATTGAATGGCCGCCTGGAGATGGGAGAAAGTTTAAGTAAGTTGGCATGCGCAGTAAATTTTGTTTTACTGGCCACTACATCCAGCATTCCGGGAATTTTAGGATACAGATCATCAGACAGATACCTGGAGCCAGTTCTGGGATAGGTGATCAGCTTATACTTTTCATACAAATCTTGAGCAATATCGAGGGTTTTCTGTGCCGGAAACCCAAATTTTTTGTTGGATTCCTGTTGCAGGCTGGTCAGGTCAAATAACAAGGGTGCCTGCTCTAACACTTTTTTGGTTTCTGCCCGTGTACAGGTGGCCGTATCGGTAACCTGGCGATGGGCCGCTTCGGCTTCTTCTTGTTTTTTAAATGCTACCGGATGCCTGGCTTTGAATTTTTTACTGTCTTTTTCCAGCGTAATGTACAAATCCCAGTAGGCTTCCGGCTTAAAATTGATATGTTCCAGATACCGGGCACAAATCATGCACAGGACCGGGGTTTGTACCCGGCCAATAGATAATACAGATTTAGCCCTGGAAGAAAGGGTTAATGCCCGTGTGGCATTAATGCCTACCAGCCAATCGGCTTCACTACGGCTACGGGCAGCAAAATATAAATTATCGTAATCGGTCCCGGACTTTAGTTTGGCAAATCCATCCCGTATGGCTTGGTCAGTTTGTGAAGAAATCCAGAGCCGTTTAAAGGGTTTGTTGCAGCCAGAAATCTGATAAATGTAGCGGAATATCAATTCTCCTTCACGCCCGGCATCTGTACCCACAATGATTTCTGTTGCGTTGGCAAATAAGTTTTTGATAACCGAAAATTGTTTTTGCAAGCCTGCATCGCCTGTCAACGATAACTTAAATTGCCCGGGAATAATGGGCAGGTCTTCCAGTTTCCATTTTGCAAAGCCATATTCTTCTGCATCAGCCAGCCTCACCAGGTGTCCGATTGCCCAGGTTACCTGGTATCCATTTCCTTCCAGATACCCATCTTTCCGGCTGGTGGCACCTAGTACTTTGGCGTAGTCTCTGGCTACGGAAGGTTTCTCAGCAATTACTACTTTCATGTCAAAAAATGAATAATTAATCTAGTTGGTAAACGAATGAATGGGGCGAATTTATATTTTTTGCGGCTAAACTTGGTGTCAGCAAACAACTTTTAGATTACTTATGCCTATTTTACCCTGGAACTTCCAGGAGCTACCCTATTCCCAATGCAATGCTGCTAGATAGGTGGTTGTGGTTTTTCTTGCGACCATGGAGACGTACCTGAACTCAAGGAGGAAGAATTCGTAGAAGTTCCAGAGTAAAGTACTCTACTGGTTTTTTACATAAACAGACAAGCTCCTATGAACTCAGTCGCACAGGAAAATAAGTTCGATCAGTCCAGAAAAAGTACTCCGGAAAAAGTAAACCGGGATATAGATCAACAAATCCGCGAAAACCTTCAGGACTTTCAAGGTAAGTTAACCGCCTAACAACTAAGCCAACGGATAGAAGAACTCGACAAGGAATGGGACATCGACCGCACATTAGTGGCAAATGCCTCTACCTTGAGCCTGACTGGCGTATTGTTGGGATCTACCCTGAACCGCAATTGGTACCTAATTCCTGGCATTGTTTCGTCTTTTCTCCTGTGGCATGCCATTCAAGGATGGTGCCCGCCTTTACCCATTTTAAGACGGTTGGGTTACCGTACCAGAAAAGAAATAGATACTGAAAAATATGCTTTGAAAGCCTTGAGGGGAGATTTTACCAGGCTGAATACCATAGGCACTAAAACCAATGAAGAACGAATAGATCTGGCATTACAGGTAACAAAGCAGTAACCATCTCTTACCTGATAATTAGGTTTGATAGCAACAGGCTTTTCATTTATATGGTTACAAATTATATGGTTGAATTTTGCCAGACGACTGCACCTACTTGTTACTAGCGTGGAGCAACTTATTCGGCCACATAACTGCTCACTATATCCCGCCAAAGTAAATATCCCTCACCGGATAAATGAAGCCCATCTCCACAATCATAAGGGCTGCCCAAGCGGTTGTTCTCTACAAAGGGACTGTATAAATCAATGTAGGTAACTTTTTCACCTATAGCTAATTGTTTTAACAAGGTGTTAAACTCACGTACTTTCGTGTAGCGAGGCCCATACGGCAGCAATGATTGTACATATATTTTGGTTGCGGGACTTTGATTTTTTACCTGTTGAAGAATGGCCGCATAATTTTGTGTAATTACTGCCAGTGGGATAGAACGGGTTATATCATTAATTCCCACCTGTATGAAAAGTTTGGCAGGCTTGCGTCGTGTAATCTCTTCTAATCTGTTCAATACGCCACCACTTACATCGCCACTAATGCCCCTGTTCAGTATAGTATCGGTAAATAACTCATCTAGCGGAAAAAACTGAGTTTGGGAATCGCCTACAAAAATGATAGAATTATCCCGGCGTGGCATTACTTCGAACAAGTGGTTTCTTGCCGATGAATATTCATAGTGAAGGATTTTGCCAGGAAAGTAGTATCTGAATTTACGGATGGCAAAAAACGCCACAAAAAATAAGTTAAGGGCTAAGGATGCAAACAATACATATTTAATCATGGGTAGTATAGGAATTTCCGCCTGAAATTACTTCAAATTGCCGGGTAAAAAAATGCCTGGAAACTGGTATGGTGTTTAGATAAAAACTGACCAAATCATGTCAAAACTAGAGTAAAAGGGAGTAGATGAAAGTACATAAAAATGTTCGCCCAATAAGAAACCGGACGAACATGTACTTGAAACAGCCTGGGGGCTAGGTTATCTGGAAGTTGTATTATCTTTTACTACCTGGTATCGAATCCACAGAAAGTCGTCGTAGATTCTCTCTACCGATTTAATGGTAAAATGGGTTGCCTTCCGGTTGCCATATCCTTCCTCGGCTTCAAAAACAGTAGGGGAGCCAATAGTTCCATCGGCTACCGGGGCCAGTACCAGGCTAAACTCATCCAGCAAACCTGCTTCTAGAAATGAACCATTTACATGTCCGCCACCATCAATCCGCAGCACCTGTATGTTAAATAATTTGTATAGTTTCTGCAAGACCAGTTCCAGGTTAAGTTCTTGTTTGCCTCCAAAAACATAGGATACATTCTTGCTCTGCAAATGGGCCAGATAGGCGGAGGATACTTTTTCGGTTAGCACCTCTATCACATGTTCAGTAGAGACCATATTTGTATCCCAGAAACATTTCCCTGACGGATCAATAACGACCGCATATGTTTTAGCCGGTTGTTTGGCTACAAAATCTTCTTTTGGTATAGCTGTAGTTTCATGCGTTAAGGAATAAGTTTGCTTGCTTGAAAATTCCTGCATCGTCACCCGCCCGACAAGCCAGGCATCGGCCTGTATTTTTTCGGCAGTTTCTTCAAAATATTTATGATGGTCTTTAAATCCCCAGATGTTCTGTTTGATCCGGCCATCTACCGATCCAAGCATATGGCAAATTACATAAGGTTTCATAAGGTATGTGTACGTTAGGTGGTTCAACAAAGGGTATTACACGTAGAAACAAGGAAAAATACTTACTTTCTTTGAAAAGATTTTTGGTTGAACACTCTAGAGCATGGAAAATACAGAGAACTCTTGAATAAAGGTACTTCTGCTAAAGCAAGCCGGAACAAGGAAAAACCAACTTAGGATATGTGTTAGTTGCTAGAGATTTTCGTATACACCCCAACTACCTTTTTTTATTTTATGAAACACATAGCCATTCTCTCTACCAGCGTGCGCAAAGACCGGAAAAGCCACCGGGTAAGCCTTTATTTCAAGCATTTTATAGAAAAGAACCAGCTGGCCAGCTGCGAAATTGTGGATTTGCAGCAGTACAACTTTCCTATCTTTGAAGAAAGATTGCGGCACATGACCGACCCCCCTGAGGAAGTATTGGCATTTGCCGGAAAGATGGCAAAGGCCCAGGGCATTATTGTGGTTAGTCCGGAATACAATGGAGGATATCCGGCAAGCTTGAAAAATGTACTTGATTTGTTGTCTGGCGAGTGGAAAGGAAAACCTACCGGTATTGTTACCGTTTCCAATGGCCCGTTTGGAGGTGCATTGTTGTTGCCTTCACTTGTTTTCTCTCTCTGGAAAAAGGGTGTTTGGGTAGTGCCTGCCAGATACCATGTACCAGCCGTAACAGAAGCCTTTACGGAAGAAGGTATGCCTGCTAACCAGGAAGTAACAGATAAACGGACAACTGCCTTTTTAGAATCCCTGCAATGGTGTATGGAAGCCAACAGCAGAATGACAACTACTGAGTGAAAAGGGAGTTATCCTGGCCTGAATACTTGTTTTGTCCAGTAATTTTATATATTGGCAGGCATTTTCTACTCTTTACTGCACTTTCGATGGAAAAAGTTCTCGCCCAACGCCGGTGGTACCGCCTGATACCAATTGCCTTCATTACCTACAGCATGGCTTACCTGGACCGGGCAAACTTTGGTTTTGGGGCAGCCAGTGGAATGGCGGAAGATTTACAGATTACCCCAGCCACTTCGTCTTTGCTGAGTTCCTTGTTTTTCCTCGGATACTTCTTTTTTCAGATTCCCGGAGCCCATTATGCTGCCAAATATTCTGCCAAAAAGTTAATCTTCTGGTCGTTGATTTCCTGGGGTGGTCTGGCTACAGCTACTGGACTGGTAAGTGATGTAAATTTGCTGATTGGTATCCGCTTTATGCTGGGCGTGGTAGAAAGTGCCGTAATGCCCGCCATGCTTATTTTGCTTAGCAACTGGTTTACCAGAACCGAGCGTTCCAGGGCAAATACTTTTCTGATTCTGGGCAATCCGGCTACCGTACTGTGGATGTCTATCTTATCTGGCTACCTGATAGAAGCCGTTGGTTGGCGGGGTATGTTTATCTGGGAAGGACTTCCGGCCATTATTTGGGCTTTTTTCTGGTGGAAACTGGTAGAGGATAAACCCAAAAATGCCACCTGGCTATCGGATACAGAAAAACGGCAGTTAGACCAACGGATGCAGGAAGAGCAACAACACATAAAACCGGTAAAAAACTATGCCCAGGCATTTAAGTCCAGAACAGTGGTATTGCTCAGTTTGCAGTATGCATTGTGGAGTGTGGGCGTCTATGGATTTGTAATGTGGCTTCCTTCCATTATCAACGCTGCCCCCAACATGACGATTGTAAAAACCGGATGGCTTTCTTCTGTTCCTTACCTGTTTGCTATCGTCGGCATGCTAGCTGCCTCTTACTTCTCTGACAAAACCCTGAACAGAAAAGCTTTTGTCTGGCCCTTTCTGCTAATAGGGGCCATTGCTTTTTATACTTCTTATCTGTTGGGTACCAGTAATTTCTACCTTTCTTTTGCGCTGCTGGTGATTGCCGGAGGTGCTATGTATGCGCCATACGGGCCTTTTTTTGCAATCATTCCGGAAGTATTACCTAAAAATGTTGCCGGTGTTTCTATGGCTTTAATTAATAGTATGGGCGCCTTGGGTTCGTTTATTGGGTCTTATCTGGTGGGGTATTTAAATGCTACTACCGGAGGATTTGGAGCATCATATCTTTTTATGGCTGTTTCGTTACTAGTTTCCGCCATACTTACTTTAGTTGCTTTACAACCTTCAGGCGCCAGACAAATGGTGAATAACTAACTCAAAATAGTATCGAAAAAAATAACGTCTATCTACAGAAGGTGAGAAAAATCAGTTGCCAGGCACACAAAAATCATTGGTCTGAACACTCAAATGTGCTTCTTTTACACTGTAGCAGTGAAGCAAATATACAGGAAGCAAATACACACATACACCTGCTATAGCCCGATAGTATGAAAACCATTCTTGTTCCCACCGATTTATCCAGAGAAGCAGATCATGCAATAGATGTGGCTATCGTAATGGCCCGGCAAATGAAAGCAAATATTGAGCTGGTGCATATTCTGCCATCCCTTTATGATAAGGCCTATGCCGATACGGCTGCGTTGCCGGAAGAAGGGCGGAAAGCCTTTGAAGAAGAGGTAGCCTTAGCCAAATTAGAGATTGAAAACTTGGTGCAACATTACCAGGTGAAGGATGTGGCCATGAAAGGATCTGTAAAAATAGGCAGCATTTTCCAGGATATTGCCGATAATATTGTAAAACTGGAAGCCGATTTAATTGTTCTGGGTACCAAAGGAGATAGTGGATTGCATGAATTTTTTATCGGGTCCAATGCAGAAAAAGTAGTACGCAGAGCCCTGTGTCCAGTTATTACGGTCCGCAAAAAGGTGAAGGATTTTAAACTCAAGCAGGTGGTGTTTGCGACTGATTTTACTAAGAATGCAGACCCATTCATTCATACTTTGCAGCAATGGCAAAAGGCATCTGATTTTACCATTCATCTTTTATATGTGAACACTCCCTTACACTTTCAGACTACCGGGCAAATTAGAGCACGGATGCATACATTTTTGAAAAAACATAAGGAAGAAGATTTTACTATACAGATGGTGGATGATTATTCCGAACTGGAAGGAATTAATGCCTACGCCCAGGAAGTAAGAGCTGACCTCATTGCCATGTTAACGCATGGAAGGGAAGGGGTAGACCATGTACTGGAAGGCAGCCTGGCCGAGCGGCTAGTCAATCAGGCCTCCATACCGATCATAACTTATCGTTTACCTGCACACTAAATCCATGAGGGAAGCCGCTAGGTTTGTCTGTTCCTGGTTTTCTCATCTTCCTGGTTGATTAAAATCATTGTCGGCTGATAATATTTCAGCTAATTTTCATCAGCTGTTCTTCCAATTAGTAACGGCTAAGTTTGTATCAGAATAGGAAAATTCATAGTCACCTTTAATTATTAAATCCATGGCAACGATCAACACTTTGTATGACATCAGGTATACCCTGGGGTATATTATGCTAGTGCTAGTCATCTTGTTACTGATGTTGGTAAGTAATGCGTATTAGGTTTTAGAGGAGTAGGTTTCTCTTGTAGGGTACAAAAGGCAGGATCAAGTCATCAGAAGGCTTTCAATCCTGCCTTGTACATTTGGGTGGAGCAAGCATACCTGACCGGATTGTCGAAAAAAAAGCACCAATGGTCTAATAGCAACAGAAAAAAAACAATATTTATTTGTACTTTTAGAATGATCGTCAATTTTACTGCTTAAGTAAAAATGACAACTTAGCTAATCTGTACGTTTGTTTTCTTTTCAAAATGAAAAAAGCCATTTGGAGCATTCTTGCCAGTGCATCTGTTTCCCTTATTCTGGTAACCTGCCAGGTTTCTAAAAAATCACCCAATGATGCGCCAGCGAATGTGCAAGAGGAAATGTCCTTTGCTACACCCCGCACGGTAGATCAAAATCCTTCGCCAGCGCCGTTGAGCCCAGAGCAAAGCCTTCGGACTTTCCGGGTACCGAAAGGTTACCGGCTGGAACTGGTAGCCAGCGAGCCCATGATTAGCGAGCCGGTTGCTTTAACCTGGGATGGCAATGGACGCATGTATGTGGCACAGATGGAAACATATATGCAAACGGTAGATACCACCGGAGAGCATGTGTCTGCCAGCCGGGTGATGCTGCTGGAAGATACGAACGGAGATGGCAAAATGGACAAAAGTTCGGTGTTTATTGACAAACTCATGCTGCCCCGCATGGTACTTTGTGTGGGGGATGAACTGCTGGTCAATGAAACGGATACCTATGATGTATATGCCTACAAAGATACCAATGGAGATGGCAAAGCAGATCAGAAAAGGCCGGTGTATAAACTGGGCAAAAAATCTCCGGGAAATCTGGAACACCAGCGCAGCGGATTAGACTGGAACCTGGATAACTGGATTTATGTAACCGTAGACCCGGTCCGTTTCCGGTATGTAAATGGCCAGCTGAAACCCGATACGTTAATTAACGGCTCTAATGGGCAATGGGGCTTAACACATGATAATTATGGCCGGTTGTTTTTTAGCCGGGGCGGAGGAGAAAATGCCGGTTCCGGTTTCCAGATAAATCCCGCTTATGGCCAGCTTGAGTTCCGCGACGCCTATATTGACTCTACATTTGGGGCTGTGTGGCCAATTATCAAAACACCGGATATTCAAGGCGGCTTAAAAAGGCTTAGGGAAGATTCTACGCTAAATCATTTTACTTCCGGCAATGGCCAGTCAATTTTCCGTGGCGACCGTTTACCACAGACCCTTGTGGGAGATTATTTAATTAATGAACCAGTGGCCAGAATCATCCGGCGGGCAAAAGTAATTGCTAACGAAGGAAAAACAACCCTGGAAAATGCCTATCAGCAAGAAGAGTTTATTGCTTCTACCGATATGAATTTTCGTCCGGTGAACACCTACACTGGCCCGGATGGGTGTCTGTATATTATTGATATGAACCGTGGCATTATCCAGGAAGGCACCTGGACTGGACCTGACAGCTACCTTCGTCCACAAATTTTGCGGCTGGGCTTGGATCAGAATAAGCAGCGTGGCCGTATCTACCGGCTTGTTTATGAAGGTATAACACCAGGACCAAAGCCACAGATGTTGACTGAATCTACAAACAAGCTAGTTACCTATTTAGATCACCCCAACGGATGGTGGCGGGATAATGCCCAGAAAGAAGTGATAGTCCGGGCAGATCAAACTGTAGTACCAATCCTGAAACAAATAGCACAAGGTGAGCAAGGAAATCTTAGCCGGAAGCCAGGAGCCTTAGGCCGGTTACATGCCCTATGGACTCTGGAAGGCCTTGGAGCTATTGATAAAGAAGTAGTACAAAACGCCCTAAAAGATCAGGATGCGCAGGTACGACGCGCGGCAATATGGATTAGCGAACCCTACCTGAAGAAAAATGATACAGCACTAATCAATGCCCTGGCTGCCTTGCAAAATGACCCAAGCTATGATGTACGTACCCAGCTGTTGCTTTCTCTTCAATACAGTGAAGTCCCACAGGCAAAAGAAATTATGAATCATATACTAAGTGCTAATGCAGGCAATGAAATGCTGACGAGTGTAAAGAAAACCATTGAGAAAAATACAGAGATCCGCAAGTTCGGACACAAACTTGGCAATCTGGATGCTGCCAGCCGGAAGCTGATACTGAATGGGTCAATCACGTTTAAGTCTCTTTGTGCTACCTGTCATGGCGGGGATGGAAAAGGACTGCCTACCCAGATTGCCCCACCGCTGGTAGGCAATTTCCGCCGGATGATGGAGAAGAAAGAGGCCATGATTAAGATTGTGTTACATGGCTTAACCGGGCCAGTAGAAGGCAAAACCTATCCGGATATGATGCCCCCGATGGGAACCAATGATGACGAGTGGGTGGCTTCTGTTCTGAGTTATGTCCGCTACGATTTAGGCCTTTCGGAGCGGGGCTTTGGAGGGAACTTATCCCCTGAATTTTTATCCAGAGTTATAGTAACGCCTGAAGAAGTGAAAAAGGCCAGGGACCAAACCGCGGGTAGAACCAAAACCTTTACCTGGGAGGAACTGGAAAAAGTAAGCCAGTAAGGTAGCCAGCTGTGTATGTTTATTTCCGTTACTTTCCGTTATCGTTTATTTAGCCACATTCAATTTTTTTACTCCTGATCCAAAGACTATGAAAACTCAACCTATTACCAGACGCCAGTTTTTAGGCACTGCCGCCCTTGCATTAACCGGAACAGCCCTTGCTTCATCCTCAACGTTTGGGGTACCTGCGTACATAAAGAATATGGGAAAGCCTAATTCAAAATTCAACGGTGTACAGATAGGAACGATAACCTACTCCTTTAGAAGTATGCCGAGTAATGTTGAGCAAATTTTACAATATTGCCAGGATGCAAATATCAGCGCTATTGAGCTGATGGGGAATACTGCCGAAGCTTTTGCCGGAGCGCCGCATAGTTCCACCGAACCGATGGTGTTTAGAGGAACGCCAGGGCAGCGGCCGCAACCTACCCCAGAAGAGCAGGAACAACGGGCAGCCCGTATGAAAGATCTGGCCCAATGGCGTGCCAAGGTTTCTATGGAGAAGTTCGAGCAAATTAAAAAGATGTACAAAGCTGCCGGTGTTTCCATTTATGCGTATAAACCCAATGCCTTTAGTGCCACCAATTCTGATGCGGAAGTAGAGTATGGAATGCGGGCAGCAAAAGCCTTAGGTGCAAGCCATGTAACCCTGGAACTGCCGGAAGATCCTGCACAGACGAAACGGCTGGGAGACTTAGCCGCCAAAAATAAAATTCTGGTCGCCTATCATGGACATGAGCAGCAAACGCCTACTTTTTGGGATACAGCCCTGAGTCAGTCTAGAAATAATGCTCTGAACTGCGATTTGGGACATTACACCGCCGCCGGGTACAATGCCGTTGAACTCATAGAAGCAAAACACGACCGCATTGCCAGTGCCCACCTGAAAGACCGGCAAAATAAAGCCAATGGACGGGCTAATCTTCCCTGGGGAACTGGTGATACGCCCATTGTGCAGATATTACAAACGATGAAAAAGAACAAATATAATTTCCCGGCAACAGTAGAACTGGAATATCAGATTCCGGAAGGTTCAGATGCCGTAAAAGAGGTAGCCAAATGTGTGGAGTATTGCAGAAAAGCATTAGAGAAGAATGCGTAAAAATATGCTGGATCATTCTGCATTCCTACTCACACAAAAAGGCTCTCTTGCAAAAGAGAGCCTTTTTGTGTGAGTAGGAATAAGCTATTTTATAGGTTTGCTTTCGGGAAACAAGTCATGCTTGGAATAGCTTTTATTGCTTGTATACCCTTGGTCTTCCGAGTACCTTTCGTCTTCTGAGTACCCGGTATGTCTGGTATGTTTGTGCTCTTTTTTTCTGGATAGAAGTACAACAACAGCGGTTGTAACTAATACCCCTATGGCTACTTTCTGTACCAACCCTTTCGGATTATGTTTCCACTCGGCATTCCAGCCTTTCTCGGCAAAAATATTGGGTACATGTCCCTTGGACAGATCTTCTAGCACACCTTCTACTACGTTTACCCGGTCGGCTAGTAACAAGGGTAACCAATGGCCATAACTGGATTCACTGTATTTAAAAGCAAACCTCCGGATCATGCCACTAAGACCGGAAGGAGGAGTAGACGTACCAAAGACAGCACTTACATTCGGTCGTTCAATGGAGTGCAACACTTCAATATTTACCGGTTGTTGCGTTGGCCGCTGCCAGCTATATCCTTGCTGCTCTGCGTCAGTCCGGCGTTTCATCGGATAGGTTGGGTCATTTTTTGGATCTGCATCTATGCCCCAGCCTTTTATATGTGAAAAATCTTTTGCTGTATTATTCATAGTGATCTATTTTATCGTTTGGATGATGGGATAAGAACAGGTTTGATGCAATTATCAAGCTTTTCTGAAAAAATATGATACGCATCGGCTACATCTTCTAAAGGCACCCGGTGCGTAATCAATGCTTTCGGATTCAACACGCCATTCTGAACGTGCTCTATCAATCTGGGTAATAAGCGTTTTACAGAAGCCTGATTAGCCCGGATCGTAAGGCCTTTGTTTACCACATTTCCTATCGGAACCAAGTTATCTGTTGGCCCATATACGCCTACAATAGATACAATGCCGCCTTTTTTGACAGAATTTATAGCCCAATGTAAGGCAGTAGCAGAACCTGCTTGGAGTAAAAGCTTTCTTCCGGTAATAGTTTGCAGTGCACTGCCAGCCGCTTCAGCTCCTACCGCATCAATACATACATCAGCACCCATCCAGTCAGTTGTCCGTTTTAAAAACACCACCGGATCGTCCATCTCCTTAAAGTTATAGGCTTCGCATTGGGCATAGTTGCGGACAAATTCCAGCCGGTAATCTACATGATCTATTACAATTACACGGCCGGCGCCGAATAGCCAGGAACATTTGGCTGCCATAATACCGACCGGGCCGGCTCCAAAGACTACTACTGTATCGCCGGGTTGAATGCCTCCCATTTCAGCTGCCTGGTAACCTGTAGGCACCACATCAGTAAGTAATACTGCATCATCCAGGTCCATTCCGGGTGGGATAACGGTAGGCCCTACATTTGCATAAGGCACGCGTACATATTCCGCTTGCCCGCCATCGTAGCCGCCTGCCGTATGAGAATAGCCAAAAATACCGCCAACGGCTGTAGCCTGCGAATTCGATTCGTGGCAATTTCCGTACAAGCCTTGTTTGCAAAAATGACATTTGCCACAGGAAATATTAAAAGGCACCAATACCTGATCGCCAACTTTCAGCTTTTCAACATCTGGACCTATTTCCTCTACTACTCCGGTGAACTCGTGCCCGAAGGTCATGCCAACGCGGGTATCTGGCACATTTCCATTATATAGGTGCAAATCCGATCCGCAGATGCAGGAACGGGTTACCCGTATGATGGCATCTTGCGGGTGCTCTATCTTTGGGTAGGGTTTATGATCAATACGAACCCGTTGAGGCCCCCGATAATTCATTGCTAACATAAAAATCGTCCTTTCTTTTAAATATGAAACATGTGAAGGCATCTGTTACCTATGCAAGTAGCATACGTAAGGCCATAAAATTTGATAAGATTTTCTGTAATTAAAATATAAAGTAACGACTCTACTTTAGCACATATGTAGAAAAATTATACCACCCATCTATTCTTGGCAGGATTGAAGGGGATTCGAAGGAAATGTATATCGGAAGAGAACACGAAAAGTTTTTTCTTAAAAAAAGTTCTATTCCCTTGCCTATACAACGCTCATCAATAATTGGTAAAGAAAAACCCTCACAGTTTGTGCAGGCTGTGAGGGTAGATTTTTGTTATTCTGCTTGTTCCGCAAGATGATTGCTCTGCTTGCTTGCCTTGGGAATCATACGAAGCAGCACCAGCGAACGGGACTGCAAGGTGTATGCTTCTCCAAAATTGATTTTCTTCTTTTTCTTATCATCAGACTGAATATCTTCGTGCGTGTCGATGATGATTTCCCAGCTACCTTTGATAGGCCGGTCAGGAACGTTAAAATCAATAGGCTCCCAATAGCTGTTCACAATTAGCAGGAAAATATCATCTTTTATACGCTGAGACCGTTCGTCATACTCACTCATTACCTGGCCATTGAGCAGCATACCCAGGCAGCGGACATAAGAACTGTGCCACTCCTTGCGGGTCATGTCTTTTCCATCGGGACGCAACCAGCGGATATCTTTAATTTTGGTACCACGGATTTCCCGGCCATGAAAGAATTTACGGCGGTGCAGCACCGGATGATCTCTGCGAAGTTTAATTATCATGGAGGTGAACTCAAACAAGGCTTGTTCTGTCTTCGTCCATTCCCAGTTAAACCAACTCGTTTCATTATCCTGGCAGTACACATTGTTGTTGCCATGTTGTGTACGGCCGTATTCATCGCCATGCAGCAACATAGGTACGCCCTGGCTTAAAAACAGGGTAGCCAGAAAATTGCGTTTCTGTTTTTCACGAAGGAAAATAATATCCTCGTCATCCGTAGGGCCTTCTACTCCACAGTTCCAGCTATTATTATGACTGTCGCCATCGTTGTTGTTTTCGCCGTTGGCATGGTTATGCTTTTCATTATAACTTACCAGATCGTTCAGGGTAAAGCCATCATGTGCCGTAATAAAGTTGATGCTGGAGCCCGGCAAGCGGCCATTGTGCTGGTATAAGTCGCTGCTGCCACTCAACCGGTAAGCAAGTTCGGCTACCTGACTTTCATCGCCTTTCCAGAATCGGCGCACACTGTCGCGGTATTTGCCATTCCATTCAGCCCATTTCACCGGGAAGTTTCCTACCTGGTAGCCGCCTTCGCCTACATCCCAAGGTTCGGCAATGAGTTTTACCTGAGAAAGGATAGGGTCTTGGTGTATGGTATCCAGGAAAGTAGAAAGTTTGCCTACATCGTGCAGACCCCGAGCCAGCGTTGAAGCCAGATCAAAGCGGAAGCCATCCACATGCATTTCCGTAACCCAGTACCGGAGGCTATCCATAACCATTTGCAAAGATTTAGGATGGAGCATATTAATGGTATTTCCAGTACCAGTATAATCCATGTAAAATTGTGGATTGCCATTTACCAGCCGGTAATACGCTTGATTGTCGATTCCTTTAAAGGATAGGGTAGGCCCGTAATGATTGCCTTCGGCAGTGTGATTGTATACCACATCCAGTATTACTTCAATGCCGGCTTTATGGAGGGTTTTCACCATGGCCTTAAACTCCAGTACCTGCTGACCGAATATACCCAGTGAGGAGTAATCGGCATGGGGTGCAAAAAAACCAATGGTATTATATCCCCAGTAATTGTTCAGCCCTTTTTCTACCAGAATTTTATCGTGCACAAAGTGATGCACCGGGAGTAGTTCTACAGCTGTTATACCTAGTTTTTTCAGGTAATCAATAATTTCCGGGGTGGCCAGGGCTGCGTAGGTTCCCCGGATTTTTGGATCTATTTCCGGATGCAGCTGGGTAAATCCCTTTACATGTACTTCGTATATGATGGATTCATTGAGCGGAATATTCGGGCTTTTGTCGTTTCCCCAATCAAAGGCTTCATCGATGACTACAGAGCGGTTCATACCTGCAGCACTGTCTTGTGTATCGAGTAACAAATGCCTGTTTTCATCTGTGGACTCTACCGGATAGCCAAACATGGCATTGCTCCAGTTAATGCGGCCGGTAATAGCTTTTGCATAGGGATCAAGCAGTAGCTTACTCGGATTGAACCGTTGGCCATGTTCGGGATGGTGTGGACCATATACCCGGTATCCATATAATTGTCCGGGCTTCAGGCCTGGGATGTAGCAATGCCATACATAGTCGGTTTGTTCCCGCATCCGGATGCGGACAGATTCCTGGGAATCTTCTGCGGAATTGAACAGACACAATTCTACTTTGGTTGCACTCTCACTGAACAAGGCAAAATTAACTCCATCACCATCCCAGGTGGCTCCCAAGGGGTACGGTTTACCAATCCAGACATTCAGTTTAGTCTTTTTTGTTGTGCGCTTTGTTTTTTTTGCAGTATTGCTTATCATGGATAAAATTAGTTGTGGTAGAATTAGTAAATATTTGAAACACAAATATTTGTTGTAGAAATTAGTTAGTAGTAATACAAAAAATCAGGAGGAAAAGATTGATAATGATTGTTGTAGCCCAATACGTGTAAAGCAGGCTGAAAAGTTGCAAAATTGCAGGAATTGCTAGAAAATGATATTCTGTTGGATTAACCATCAATAAAAAAGCCTGCAAACACCATTTGATTAGGTGTCTACAGGCTTTTAGTGGTAAAGACCCTGGTTTTACCTGTTGCGGAAGGCTTGAATATTAGCCGGATAAGGTATGTACAGTTCATTGGGTTCTGTACTTGCTTTAGTTACCGGCGTGCGCCAGTTCTCGTAATAGTCCCAGCTTACTTTAAAATTCAACGCCTCATATTCACGGGTTTTATCCAGCAAAGTCTCCTTCATTACGTCACCGGCAGAGAGCATGCCTATGTAGCGGCCATTTTTTTCAATCAGCAGGTGCCGCAGCCGCATACCTAAAAACTTATCCATCAGCTCGTAGCTGGTGTCTGTGCAGGGGGCCGACAGAAGACCGGTTGTCATATAGTCGCCGATCCGGGCTTCTTTAATAGAAAAGCCTTCCTGTAATATATCCTGCATCAGGTCACGTTCAGTCCAGATACCCACAATATCATCTCCTTCTTTTACCAGTATAGCGCCAATTTTATGGTAAACCATCAATTGCAAGGCTTCTTCTATGGATGTTTCGGGAGTAACAGTTATGATGTCCCTTGCTTTTTCTCTAAGGATTTCTTCTGCGGTTTTCATAGGTATGAAGGTTTAAGTGGAACAAGTGTTTGTCACTGAAGTGTTTATGGGGCAATAGAATGTATAAATTACAAAAACTATTTTACATTTTCACTTCTTTACCCTTTTTTTATGCCGAATTTTGTACGCCCAGGTGATTGCAAGCCTCATCCGGACAGCCATTCCAGTTCGGATTAGCCACATTACCGATGTATTTCAGGTCATCAATGCCGATCTTACTGGTCCAGAAACCGGTAGCTGTCAGATCTCGGAAACTATTGAAGAAAGAAATACCCTGAGTAATTTCTTTCTTTGCTTTTCCTTTTGCCGGGAAGGCAATTTCATCCAGAATTGCCTTCCGCTGTGCATCATCGGAGTCTACAAAATCTTTTCCATGGACTTTCAGGCAACGGTTATTAAGCCAGGCTAAACCTCCCCGCATGGCCGTCTGGCGGTAGGGCTGATCCAACATCATAAACTCGATAAACTCCGGAACACCTGCATCCGATGCGCTGCCAGACCGTTCGTCTTTTGGAATGATAATATCTGCCAGCGTACGTACCGTTTTTCTTTCCTGGTCGGTAAAGAATTTTTCTTTTAGTAGCTGTTTATCACGGTCGCTGGGATCTACGGACTGAGCTACGTGGTTATGTTCAGCGGCATCTTTGTTTTCACTGGTATGGTCTCCGGTAGACTTGGTATCACATCCGGCCATAGTAAGGCCAGCTCCGACAGAGCCGACCCCTAAAAATTTCAATGATTGTCTTCTGCTTATTTTGCTCATGGCAAATGGATAATTGAAAAGTGAGAAAGGGAAAGCATAAAAAGTTAAACCAACCCAGAGGGAGTGTCTCTTGGGGTTCTGTTAAATATTCTGCTTTTTCTTTTGGTCAATAATATATTCAGAGGCACGCATCGATAAGGCAAGAATGGTCCAGGTAGGATTTTTATCTGCCTGAGAAACAAATGAGCCCCCATCGGTAATGAATAGGTTTTTCACCTCATGCGCCTGGCAATGCTTGTTTACCACCGAAGATTTAGGATCATTACCCATTCTGGTTACACCCAGTTCATGGATGATGAGGCCAGGGGCAGCAATGCCATAGCCTTGTTCTTTAGTAGGCATGGGAGAAAGAGCTACACCGCCCAGCGTATCAATGATTTCGCGGAAAGTCTCCTGCATGTGTTTTACCTGGTTGTACTCATATTCGCTCCATTTGTAGTGGAAACGCAAGACAGGTATACCAAATTTATCTACCGTATTAGGATCTATTTCGCAATAGTTGGTTTTAAATGCAATGGCTTCGCCCCGGCCTGAGAACCCAATCGTTGACCCATAGAAACGGCGGTAATCATCTTTTAACTGTTTACCATATCCGCCTCCTACCATATTGGCTGGATCTATTTTTTTCTCCGAATCGTAGGTGCCGCTCGTGTTATGCGAAGGATTAGGATTATTGTAGTTATGAATACCTCCCATAAAACCAAAACTCGGCATACGGCGGCCACCTCCAAACTCAATATGATAGCCACGTGGGAAGTCCAGTTTTTTGTCGTTCAACCACCAGGGCATGTACATGTGCATACCGCCTGTACCATCTTCGTTATGGGGTACGTTGTTCATCATCTGGGGGAAAAAGCCGCTAACGTTGGTACCTGTAGAATCCATCAGGTATTTTCCGGCCACATCACTGGAGTTAGCCAGGCCATTCGGGTGGCGGCTTGATTTAGAATTCAATAACAACCTGGCTGTTTCGCAGGCACCAGCTGCCAGTACCACAATTTTGGCTTTTACATGATGTTCCTGCAAAGTGTTGGTATCTACATACGATACGCCCGTTGCTTGTCCTTCCTGGTCTACAGTTACTTCCCTAGCCATGGCATCGGTAATAATCTCCAGTCTGCCAGTTTTCAAGGCTGGAGGTAAAAGTACCGAAGGGGAGGAGAAGTTGGAATGGGTAGAGCAGCCACGGTTACACTGGGAGCAGTAGTGGCAGGCCGCACGTCCGTTGTGTGGTTTGGTAAGGATAGATAAACGGGAAGGAATTACAGGAATACCTAATTTATCGCAGCCTTTTTTTACAAATAACTCATAACAACGGGGTTTGGGAGGAGGCAAAAATTCGCCATCCGGCTCATTATATATTCCTTCTTTGCTACCAAAAATACCTACCAGGCGGTCTACCTTGTCATAGTAGGGTTTAATTTCATCATACGTGATCGGCCAGTCATCTCCCAGGCCGTCTATGCTGCGGCGTCTGAAATCCAGGGGGCCGAATCTTAAGGAAATACGTCCCCAGTGGTTTGTACGGCCACCCAGCATCCGGGAACGGAACCATTGAAAATCGGAGCCGGGAACTTTAGTATAGGGCTCTCCTTCAATTTCCCAGCCTCCCAGGGCTGCATCAAACTCGCCAAAAGGCCTGGTTGTTCCGGCACCTCTTCTGGGAGAATCATACGGCCAGGCAAGCATCTTGCCGTCTTTGTTTACATCCCAGTTAGGACCTGCTTCCAACATTAGTACATTTGCGCCACCTTCAGTAAGGACTTTGGCTGCCATACCACCGCCGGCACCGGAGCCGACAATGCATACGTCGTATTCTTTTCTGCTTTGAGAAATTTGCATCGGAATCTTTAAAAATGAAAACTAAAAATTAAATTAAGCATAATAACTCATGAAATGCAAGTATCTCGGATGCGAATCTTTTACAGAAATTCACTTCCCCATTGGCTATACTTTGACCTACAAAAGTTTATATATTTTTACAGCAGATAGGTTGCCTCAGGTATAAAAATCAAAAGCCGGTAGCTTTTTGGCTACCGGCTTTGTATTAACAAGATAATACAGATTAAATGTCGTGAGTTACTTTAAGTGGTGAGTATTTGCTTTGATTAATGATTTGCAGCGCCATCAAAAACTGTGTAAAATCGAAGGGTTTGCTGATGTAACAATTGGCATTGGCGTGGTGTGTACGGATAATGTCTTCTTCGGCAACAGAGGTGGTGAGCACAACGACCGGAATTTGTTTAAAGTTTTTGTCTTGCCGTAGGGTTTCGAGTACTTCAAATCCGTTCTTTTTAGGCAGGTTCAAATCCAGTAAAACAAGGTCGGGAGTGAACACCTGAGCAAAGCCATTCTCTTTTCGTAGGAAACGCAAGGCTTCTTCTCCGTCTCCAACTACTTGTAGGGTGGTGCGGAAATCACTTTGCTTTAAGGCTTCCTGGGTTAACCGTACATCACCGGGGTTATCTTCTACGAGTAGTATCTGTAATGTATCCATTTGTAAATTCCTTAGGTTTATCTGGTTTATCAATAAAGTTAAATAAGTGAAAGTGTATGAAAATAGGTTGGTTTCCGGTTAATAACGTGTAAAATGGTTACTTAAAGGTCTCGTGCTGATTCAAATATAATCATTTAAAATATAGAATAAAAATAAATACCAAGGGATGTTTAGGGATGATATAGGGGGTGGTAAATATTTAATTTTCTTAATACTAAGTCCAACCGTTTTCTGTTAACTGATAAACAAGCCGCTTACCTTTTGTTCGTTCATAAAGACCTTTGTATTTAAAAACACATATTTGAACAAAATGTTCTGAACAGGCTTCCTTTGAATGAAAAAAATAAGCAATTTGTCAGGCAAGTTGCCTTGTTTTTTAAGTAACTCCCTGATATTCATAACATACAGCAATATACCTAAGGTAACCTACATCGGTAATTTTTCCGGGTTATAGCCAGAGTACTCAGAAAACCAAATGTTGAACGTTTGTATAACTAAAAGAAAGAGTTTAGGTAATTTTGTATTCTGATTGAAAGCATGTCAAATTATTTAAGCTGCATACCATATGAAATTCTCATCTTTTTTTTACATAGGCTGTTTTGTCGTATTGGCCTCACAGAGCCTGCAGGCTCAAGACCTGGCTCCAACCGATGTTCCGCAAGCCATTTCCAGTAGTTTCTCCACCAAGTATCCGGATGCTACCGAGGTGAAATGGAAAAAAAATAAAAGCGGCAAATATGAAGCGGATTTCAGGCAAAATGGTAAAAAAGCCGAAGCCAAATTTATGGCCGACGGCACCTGGGATTCTGCAGACAAACGGATAGATGCCAAAGATTTACCTGAGCAGGCTTCCGCCTACCTTAAAAAAAACTATGCTTCCCACAAGATAGACCAGATTGAATGGAAGGAAGATAAAGATGCCAGCAAAAATGTATATGAAGTAAAACTAAAAAAGGATAAATCCGAAACGGAACTCGTGTTTACCGCAGATGGAAAATTCCTGAAGAAAAAGGAGAAACAGTAAGCCGAATTTAGCTGAAAACTTGACATTACTGCTTGTTTTTTAGGTAATACACATTTTTTAGAATACTGCCAGCCAGGCTATACTCCCTTTGCTGAAGAAACGTAAAAATGGTATTCTGAGAAGGGGTAGCCGGATCAAATGATTCGTCTTCCACTATAATTAGTGTTGGCGAGTATTTACGGAAATCCAGTGATTGCAGCACGTGTAAATCATGTTCCTCGGCATCTATGGAGAGAAAATCTATATGTGCAGGAGCCTGACAGGCATCCAGAATGGAGGTAAGAGTTTGGGGTACTATGCTTCTGGTAGCCATTACTTGTAGGCCTTCTGACAGGTATTCTTCTAAAAACTGAGGTTCGGTGGTAGAAAGCACATTATTGGTTAACTCATAGAAGGTACGCACTTCGGGTAAATCCGAAACCAAAGCACATACGGCTTTGTCCCAGGGTCTGACTCGTTTATGCAGTTGTATAAGCGTTGAATTGGCATCAATACAGATTCCCCGCCATCCGCGCCGGTAAAACAAAAAGGAATTGGATAAAAACTGTGGGTGATTACAGCCTACATCCACATAAAAGCCATTATACGTGATCTGCGTTTTCAGCAGGGATTCAATCAACCGGTCTTCTCCGGTAAATCCATAACTGATCCGCACATTTCGGCCTTGCACCAGCCGCAATAGGGGGATCAGCATATATTTTATTGACCGCAACAACGAAAACAGCGGACTGTGCCAGGTAAAGAACTGCCGGAAACTTTGCTGCATCTCTTTTATTACCAAACCGAAGGTGGTAAATATGGCCCGGCTATAGGCTTTTTGATACAGCAAATGGTTGAGTTTTTTGTTGAGCCAGGGTATATGCATATCCAATGAGTAGCAAAACTATACTTTGTCGCGGATGATTAACAACTATGTGGAGTGCAATACCTGCCGGGTCTAAAGCACAGGAAACTTATACTTCGTATGACATCCGGAATTCGGCTATCTGGATGTTTTTAAATCCATACTCGCCTAATTCTTCTTTCAGCTTCTCCATCGCCTCTTTTTCGCCGTGTACCAGAAAAATCTGCTGTAGTTGTTCTTTATCCTGGCAGAATAAAAACTTTACAATGTCTCCAAAATCGGCATGTGCACTATACTCCTTCATTAAGATAATTTCGGCTTTTACTTCCAGTTCTTCTTCAAAGATGCTTACTTTATCCGCTCCTCTCAATAATTGACCGCCTAGAGTAGAGGGTTCGCAGTAGCCGGTAATGAGCACGGCATTCTTCGGGTCATCAATCGTATTTTTAAGGTGGTGGCGAATGCGGCCGGCTTCCATCATACCGGAGGAAGAAATAATAATACATGGTTCATCAACTGTATTAATAAGCTTTGAATCGTCCTGGTCTACTACATAATGCAGCTGCGGAAAACCAAACGGATCAGGATCGGATTTGATGTATGCTAACATTTCATCATTAAAATAGGCGGAGTTGTCGCGCATAATATCAGTAGCATAAACGGAAAGCGGACTATCTACAAATACGTTAATTTCAGGCAATCGGCCATCTTCTGCCAGTACATTGAGAGAATATATTAATTCCTGGGTACGGCCGATGCTGAAGGAAGGAATAATCAGCTTGCCTTTCCGGTTTACACACACGTCCTGAACGATCTCTTCTAACCGGCTCTCGGTGCTTTGCAGGGCCATATGCAGTTTGTTGCCGTAGGTAGCTTCACAGATAACAACATCTGCCTGCGGAAAAGGCTGTGGGGTTTTTAGAATTCGGTTTGTAAAGCGGCCAATATCTCCACTAAAGCACAAGCGTTTGGTTTGCCCGTCTTCTTGCATGGTTAAATTTATTGCCGCACTGCCTAATACGTGCCCTGTATCGGTAAATAGCAATTCAATGTTCTCATCAATTGCATGTGGCTGGTTATAGGGAATGGGTACAAACTGTTGTAGGCATTTTTCTGCATCGGCTTCGGTATACAAAGGCTCATCCGCTGTAGCCCCGCCAGAGGTATTGGATTGATGAATGCGGGCACTATCCACTAAAATTAGTTTGCTGAATTCTAGTGTAGGAGGCGTACAGAAAATAGGTCCCTCAAACCCCTCTTTTACCAGCTTAGGAATAAGGCCGGAATGGTCGATATGTGCATGAGAAAGAATGAGGTAGTTGATTTTTTCCGGTTCAAACCCGAATTCTTCGTTCAGCTTTTTGTTATTGGCTCCTTTGCCTTGAAACATCCCACAATCCAGTAAAATGCGTGTGCCGTTCGATAAAGTTACCAGGTGTTTACTGCCAGTCACCATCTGCGCCGCCCCATAAAAAGATACTACCATACAAAATATGTAAATAATGAAATTATAGAAATGGATAATGAGCCCCACGCTGTAAATGGTTGTATAGGCTGAAATATCCGTATACCTTTTGTGAGAAAATAAGCTCCCGTTTCAAAAGTGTTGTTGTAACGGAGAGAGTTGAATTGACGTTTCTTTTTTATGAAAATCGTTAACTTATTTTCCTTAGTGCGTACAAACAGATATGACGGAAAACAGCAAGTTTTATGAGGTAAATAACATCCGGGTGCATGTGGTGGAGAAAGGGAGGAAAGGGCAGCCTGTGCTTCTCTTTTTGCATGGATTTCCGGAGTTTTGGTATGGCTGGCGACACCAGATAGACTATTTTACAGCAAAAGGCTACCGGGTATTGCTTCCAGATCAGCGGGGCTATAACCTGAGCAGTAAACCTACGGAACTCAAAGCCTATCAGGTAAGAGAGTTAGCCAGCGACATTGCCCAGTTAATACAAGCGGCAGGAGAGAGGAAGGTTTACCTGGTTGGCCACGACTGGGGGGCAGCCGTAGCATGGGCCATGGCTTATTTGTATCCGCAGCTAATTACCAGGTTAATTATTATCAATGTGCCGCATCCGAAGGTGTTTTTTCAAACACTCCGGTCAGATCCCGGTCAGATGCTAAGAAGCTGGTACATCGGCTTTTTTCAAATTCCGTTTATTCCTGAAAAGCTTATCAGCCTGGGAAATTTCAAAATGTTGCAGAATAGTATGCTGAAAAGCTCTTATGCATCCACGTTTAGCAAAGCGGATATGAGTCAATACGTACAGGCCTGGCAACAGCAAAATGCTATACCAAGTATGGTTAACTGGTACCGGGCTGCTGTCCGGTACAGAAATCCGGCTGTCATGGGCAATCATAAAATAGAAGTGCAGACGCTTATACTCTGGGGAGAAAAGGATACCTTCCTGAAAAAAGAAATGGCGAGGAAAAGCCTTTCCTACTGCCAGAAAGGGAAATTATACCTTATACCAGATGCCACCCATTGGGTACACCACGAAAAAAGCCAGCTGGTGAATGAGTTAATTGAAGAGTTTATCAGCTGATTACCTGTGTTTTGATTTTTTTGCTTGCTTTTCCCGTAAATAAATACCAGCTAGTAAGCTACCAAAAAAAAGCAGCAGATTCTCATATCCTGTGCTTAACCCAGACTCATGTAAAACCAAAAGTAAATAACCCAATAGTGCTGCAAGTACTACACCTAAAAACATCCTAACAAAAAAACTATCTGTAACCTTTCTTAGTACGATACTCATCAAAGCATATGATATACTATAAAGAGTAAAAATATAGAATAACAGTAGCATTACGACAAAGCCTATAAAGAGTAGCATCGAGTGATTAGTAGCCAATAAAAGCAGAATGAATAAAGCACTTAACTTTCTAATGGTATCGGCGGCGTCCTGACCAACTCTGGCTCTGCTTGAATTACTGACTGTTTCTTCACTTTCGAAAGAATGGCTTCCAGTAGCGGAAGCATGGTAGTAAGCTGCCGGGATTTGATAATAAAATTCCATAAAGGCTCAAACTTCTTCCAGCCGCCGGCATAGGCAAAATGTTTGAGCATGTGTTTTACCTGCTCGTGTTGCGTACTGGCTTTCAGGATAGAAGCCCAGCTGTAGAATTCTTTGTAGGCCCAATCGTAGCCATCTTTTAGTTCCCTGGCAGACATTCTGGTTGTCTGGAAAACTACCTGGCGTGTATCATATTTATCCCATTGCCTGTGTAGGATACGTCCGGCTTTATCCATGTCTGCAAACAGTTTGGTACTAGGATAGGGCGTAAGAATGTGAAAAGTGGAAGTGGTAATTCCGTTCTCTACTGCCCAGTCAACCGTGCGTTTAAATACATCTTTGTCGTCATCATCCAGCCCGAAAACAAAACTTCCATTAATCATCACCCCCAGATCATGCAAGCGTTGAATGGCTTTCCGGTAATCTTTCCCTAAATTCTGCTTCTTATTGCTAGCTTTTAAGTTATGGGTGCTCAAGGTTTCAAAGCCAATAAATACACTTCGCAGCCCCGCATCCGCGGCTTTTTCAATCAGGTTGCCCCGAAGGATGGCATCCACCGTGGAAGCTCCCTGAAATACCCGGTTCATTCCCCGCATGCCATCGAAAAGCTCAGTAGCAAATTTCTGATTTCCTAACAGATGATCGTCCAGAAAGTATAGATGCCTTCCCGGCAGCCGGTCTATTTCCGAAAGGGCATCTTCTACTAGTTGCGTATAAAATCCTTTCCCTCCTTCAAAAAAAGCATCTTTGTAACAGAAATCGCAATGGTGAGGGCAGCCCCTGGTTACGACAATTGAATTGGGCACCAGATACAAATGCCTTTTTATCAGATCCCGCCGTACAGGGGGGATGCCTGCCAGCGTCCGGACCGGAGAGAAATACCGCTTCTGAGGGCATTTGTTTTTAAAGTCTTTCAGGAACTGAGGAAACGTTTCTTCGCCAGGTCCCAGAAAGATACTATCTGCATGAGGGGCTGCTTCTTCCGGGAGCGAGGTTACATGCAATCCCCCAAGAATAACATAACATCCTTTAGCCCGGTAATGATCTGCCAGCGCATACGCGCGGTAAGTGTTGGTAATATATACCTGAATCACTACCAAATCCAGCTGATCATGCAGCGTAATTTCTTCCACATGTTCATCCTGTAAGGTAGCCTCATCTGCCGGGGAGAGATAAGCCGCCAGCGTGGCTAATCCCAAGGGCGGAAAGAGTGAATATTTGATCGGACGCCAGTAAGGACTTTTGGCCTCTGTAAGGGCAGGTAATATGAATTTAACTTTCATATAAAAATCAATAAATGCATGTAGAAAAAGGAAGATTTGGTTTATAAACTATTACAAACCATCCAGGTAGTCTGCAAAATTTCCCGAATACACAGGGCCAGGGGAGGCCATTTTGGAAGGCTTATTCAAGGGTTGGGATACTATACGCTTCACATATAAACCAATAGCTAGCAGCAGTACGCATTCGCCTATCCAGAAAAGCCACCAGTCGAATTGCTGTGGGATATATTGCGGAGCTTCCATAAACAGGCTGTTCTGGCTGCTAATTGTCCAGAGTTTGGTTACGCCTCCCCATTTTTCTACATATTGTAAATAATCCCATATAAAGCTGAAGATGATAATAAAGCTTCCGGCAAGAAGAAAGCTCCATTCTTTCCAGGTAATTTGAGTCCGGTAGCCTTTTTCATGCAGGTAAACTACAGCCACCGTTAGCAGAATCATTGTGAAAGATACCAGACAAGGAGCCAGCACTGGGCCTACCCAGGGAACAGGTATTAGAAATAGAATATCCCATGTAAACAGAGATGCCGGCCATCCGAGAAGCACCTTCAGAAAAACATAATAAAATATATCCCATACAGCAAAACTGTAGAGGAAGAAAGCGAATTTTTCCGTTTTATTTCTGCCTGTTAGTGTACCGATTCCCCATAGCATCACTAGTGTAGCTACCTCACGCCAGAATTCAGTGATGGCGATACTGGGTTGGATAGGAGTTAAAGGGAAATCAAATCCATCCGGATAATACAGTTCCCGCAGGTAAACTACAACTGATGTTTCCAGATAGCCCATGGCTATGCTAAAAAGGGTAAGCCAGATAAGTGTTGTTTTGAGTGAATTCATATTGTTATATAGAATTTAAAAGTACTTTGTATTTCAAAGTAAAAAGACAAAAAAATTAGCGGTTTCCTTTGATCAGCATTTCCAGGGCATGCAAATGGGCTTCAAAAGCTTTTTTCCCTATGTCGGTGGCCCGGTAGGTGGTATTGGGTTTACGGCCGACAAATTGTTTATTTACGGCAATGTATTCTCCTTCTTCCAGGGCTTTCAGGTGGCTGGCTAAGTTGCCATCTGTCAGGTCTAACAATTCTTTCAGGGAGTTGAAATCCAGCTGCTCATTCACCATCAGCACCGACATAATTCCCAGCCTGGCTTTGCTTTCAAATGCTTTATTTATGTTCAGTAACAGTTCTTTCATACGTCAGTCGACAATCCTCGGGGCTGTGTTTCTTATTCTGTTCTTCGTCTTTTGTTTCAATTCAGGTATGAGTGAAAGTAAAACTATGTTTCTTTAAAAGGTACGTAAAGTGCATAGGAGGGGAAATTTATCTAGATTCTCCTGTTTCCAAAGCTACGATACTCTTTCGTATTTATAATACATCACAGTGCCATAAATAATATGTAACACGCCAAATCCAATGGCCCAGATCAGTAAGCCATATCCCAGCAAAAATGAACCGGCAATGCCTAAAGCCAGTTCACACAAACCCAGGTAATACACATCCCGCAAGGTATATTTGCTACCATTGATTAGAGCAAGTCCATAAAATAGTAAAGTGGCTGGGGCAAGCATAACAAACATGTGTTGGTACAACATTGCCAGGCAAAACAAGCCTCCGGCCACAAGCGGAATAGCCATACTTATGACCAGCCGTTTAGAGGTATTACTCCAGATAGGCAAGCCTTGTTTTTTAGCATTCCGCGTAGTTAAAAAGATACCGGTAGCCAGGGCGGCACACAACACAGCTAATGCATCTGCCAGAAAGAATACGATAAAATCGGTATTTACTTTACCTCCGGTGTATAAGTACTCATAATACGAAGGTTCCAGTAAACCAAGGTCCAGATAATAGTAGGCAGCGGCAGCACCAGCCAGTGCATATAATCCCGCAAACACCCCTGAAAGCCCACTGAGCGAAATAAAACGGGAAGACTTCTCCATCAAATTCCGGATCTCCTGAAGGGTGTCTAAATGCTCTTTTGTTGAATCCATAAATAAAGTACTTTGTGTTTCAAAGTAAATAAGTTTCCCGGAGACTTCCAAACAGGAGTGCTAAATATATTTTTACCTGGCTTCAAGCGAAACAAACTTCAACGTACTGTTCCAAGCACTGGATTGAATCAAAGTTCAGCTAAAAAACATCCATACATTTCTCTTAAAATTATCCAGCTGTATCTCAATACGTTACTAAATAAACGCTGACATTGGCTCCAAAGCTTTTTAAAATTGTTAATTTTGAATTTCGGTCTAAATAGAAATCTATATATTGAACATTATTTGTAGCGTAGTTAGTTGTATACATGACCTGGACTGAAGAACAGATACTAGCATTATCGCCGGATGCTTCCTCTACCAAATCCGGGAAAGATCTGGCTAAACCTACCAAATGGGTAACCGCCGGGGTTAGTGGAAGAGCTTTGTGGGGAGAGTGCCAGGGTAGTGGGTCCTTGCCTTACCGTACCCAGATTGATCTACGGGACACCGCCTTTAAATGTACTTGCCCGAGCCGCAAATTTCCCTGTAAACATGGTTTGGGCTTATTTCTTTTATATGTGCATCAACCGGTAGTGTTTAAGCAAGTGGAGGAAGCTGACTGGGTAAAGGAATGGATAGATAAGCGGGGAGATAAACTTCAGAAAAAGGTAGAAACCAAAACAGAGGACATACCAGATACCAAAGCGCAGGCGAAACGGATAGAAGCCCGGAAAGCCAAAGTAGAAGCTGGCGTAGAGGAGATAGAACTCTGGATAAAAGATTTAATCCGCAATGGCCTGATTACTGCCCCAGATAAAAGTCCAAAATTCTGGCAAACGGCCGCTTCACGCATGGTAGATGCTCAGGCCCCTGGCCTGGCAAATATGATCAGAAGCCTGGGTGAGCTTAATTATTTCAGCGACAACTGGCAATCCCTGGCTTTACAGCAACTAACAAAATTATACCTGGCTGTGCAGGGATTTAAACGCATAGATACTTTACCAGAGGCTTTACAAGCCGATATCCGCTCCATGATTGGCTGGACCCAGAAGGCAGAGGAACTGAAAACAGCTGATGGGTTGCATGACCATTGGCTGGTACTAGGCAGGCAAACCGAACAGGAAGGTGATATAACTGTGCAGCGGAACTGGCTATACGGAGTAAAAAATCAGCAATTTGCCCTCATACTAAATTTTGCTTACCGTACCCAGACGGTTGATTTGAGCCTGGTACCCGGTACGGCTATGGAAGCAGAACTGGTTTTTTATCCGGGCAGTATACCCTTACGGGCTTTGTTGAAAGAACGCATCCGAACCGTTGAGTTTCCGGAAACAGCCGGGTTTGCCGATTGGCAAGCTGTATCTCAAGTCTATGCTACGCAATGTACTCTATCCCCCTGGATTCATCAATGGCCAGTCATCGTGGAAAATATAACGGTATTTCCGCAGGAGAAACAATGGCTACTGAAAGATTCGGGCAACCGGGTAGCAATGCTTGATAAAAAATTTGATAAACTTTGGAAATTGCTTGCCTACAGCGGAGGTCATCCTCTGACAATGTCATTTGTACGGGAAGATGATTGTTTTTTGCCTCTGGGCCTGTGGTTTAAGCAACGGTATCTGGTTTTATAAAGCATCAAGGCCTTGTTTACTTCTGTCATTTATTAATTATCACATACACTTTTGCTAAGCATTACATGGAATTCTGGGAGCAAATAACGAAAGCATCTCTCTTAGGTACCGCAAGACATACCATTGCCGAACTGCCGTTACCTGCTGCTATCAAGCAATCCCTAGGAGAGTGGGAGAGTACTGATAAGGAAGAGAACTTTCTGAAAATAGCTGCGCTGGTAATGAATTATGCCAATGCCGGGAAAGAATTTCCACAGATTCAAGCTAGCCTGCCCAAACCCAGTGAGCCTGAAACCTTGGCGCTATGTTCCAGAGAAGCAACCGAAGTACTCAGGCGGATTATCTACGATAAACAAGACGATTTGCTGGAGTTGTTCTTACAAGAGCTTGCCAGAAATAATCAGCGGATATCCGAAGAGCTAATCCCAGAGTTATTAGAAACTGGGAAAGAACATCCGGAACTAAAACCTGTCCTACTAAAAGTCATTGGCAAGCGGGGAGAATGGTTAGCTGATCTTAATCCGGATTGGGCATATCTTTCGTCCATATTTACAGAAGATGCCTGGCATACCGGCAAGTTGGAGGAACGCAAGGAAGTATTAGAAAAAATACGCAGGCAAGATCCAGCCAAAGCCAGGGAATGGATACAGGAGGTGTGGAAAACAGAGAACGCCAATACTAAAGCCGCCTTACTACAAGTGTTTGTCAATAATCTTTCTATGGCCGATGAACCGATGCTGGAAGAGATGTTGACGGACAAAAGCCAAAAAGTACGGGAGGTGGCAAGTAAATTACTCTACCAGTTAGCTGGTTCCAGGTTGATCAGCCGGGTATGGGAAGAGACTAAATCCTGGGTGGTGCTGAAAAAATCCGGTTCCTTACTCAGCAAAAAAACCCGACTCGAATTGCACATCCCTAAACCTTTGCCAGATATCCTTATACATAGTGGCATCGAACCAAACCGCGATAAGTTTCTAAAAGAATTTACTTCCAGAAATCCCATACAGAAGTGGGCAGTCAATGGCTGTACGGAAACGGAAATATGGATATATCAGGTAATGTCTGTTATTCCTCCTTCCTGGTGGCCGGAGCAACTCAAGATAGATACGGCTACTTTTGTCGGTTTTTTGCTCAATAACGATTACTCTAAATTTTTGCCTGCCCTTTTTGGAGCCAGTTTGCTGCACAAAGACATACCTTTTGCCAACGTGCTCTTAAAAGTTTTTGCTGACATAAGCAAGTTGTTTAAACCGGCCAAGGCCGATGCAGAAGTAGTGGGATTAAAATACGAGTTGATCAACATATTGCCCGATAAACAAACGTATCTTGAAGATTTACTGAATTTATTAGATAACGACAATTATTTGTTTTACAGCTATCTACAGATATTTGATTATGAATGGCCTATGCCTGTGGCCATAAAAGCCTTGAAAAAGATTGCAGAAAAATGTAGTTCTAACCAATATTACTACTATTACTATGATGCCAGGCAAGTGCAGAAACTTAGCCATTACCTGCCGGTACAGGTATTGCGGGAATGGCCATCCCTGGAGCCTTCTGGCGAAATCGGCAAGGCCCGATGGCAACAGGCTACCGCTTTGCTGCTGAACTCTCTGGATTTAAAGAAACGGGTTAACGACGTCTTTAGTTAACAATTCATACAAAGTCCCATACAGATTTTACTAAACCTGTGTAGGCAAAACAGGTGAGATACATACATTAATTTATAAGCTTTATATGTCAACCATTTTACGGGCACATGCCGAACATCAATTTGCAGAAGAAATAGAAGAGATTAAAAAAGTAGATACCTATCAACGTCCGCCCAACTGGCAGTTATCACCCTGGGCAGTAGTTACCTACCTGATGGGAGGCAAGCTTAAAAGCGGATATGAGGTGAGCCCAAAGTACATTGGAAGCCGCCGTCTGATAGAAATTGCCGTAGCTACCTTGACCACAGACCGGGCATTGCTCTTGTATGGACTTCCGGGAACAGCCAAATCCTGGGTTTCGGAACATATTGCTGCAGCGGTATCTGGTGATTCTACACTGCTCATTCAGGGAACTGCCGGAACTGGTGAAGAAGCCGTGCGGTATGGATGGAATTATGCCAGACTCCTGGCGGAAGGTCCGACGGTGGCCGCTTTGGTTATTACACCTATGATGCGTGCCATGAGAGATGGCAAAATAGCCCGTATCGAGGAACTTACCCGGATCACTTCCGATGTGCAGGATACCTTAATTACGGTTTTATCCGAAAAGACGATGCCTATTCCGGAGTTAGATACCGAGGTGCAGGCCACGAAAGGCTTCAATGTGATTGCTACAGCCAATAACCGGGATAAAGGAGTAAATGAGCTTTCGGGTGCGTTGAAAAGACGTTTTAACACCGTTATTCTACCTGTTCCCGAAACCATGCAAGAAGAGATTGACATAGTGAAACGCCGGGTGGAAAGCCTGGGCAAAGTACTGGAATTGCCAGCAGAACCTCCTGCTTTGCAAGAAATTAAGCGTATCGTTACCATTTTCCGCGAACTCCGGGCTGGTGTGACATTGGATGGCAAAACAAAAATAAAATCACCAACAGGCACCATGAGTACTGCCGAAGCTATTTCGGTAGTAAACAGTGGCGTGGCGCTGGCTGCTCATTTTGGCGATGGTCAGTTAAAAGCAGAAGATGTAGCTGCCGGTTTGGTTGGTTCGGTAGTGAAAGATCCGGTGCAAGACCGGGTAGTCTGGCTGGAATACCTGGAAACGGTTGTAAAAAGCCGCGAAGGATGGAAAGATATTTACCGGGCCTGCCGCGATATTGTCGTTTGATGGGTAATTCATGGGTGTGTATAGAAAATTCACTAACCCAGTTAAGATAACCGCTTCTTTAAGAAGCACAGCCAAGTGCACCATACATGAGTATACATATATTGGGAATTCGCCACCACGGACCTGGATCAGCCAGAAGTGTAAAAAAAGCGCTGCAACAGCTTCAACCTGATATTATTCTGGTAGAAGGCCCACCTGATGCTGATGTTATGCTTCATTATATCGGGCAAGAGGGTATGGAGCCACCTGTGGCCTTACTAGCCTATATGCCGGATGATCCGCAACAGGCTGTGTTTTATCCATTTGCTCAATTCTCCCCGGAGTGGCAGGCCATCGCGTATGCACAGCAAGCCGCCATTCCTGTACGGTTTATGGATTTGCCACTTACCCACAGCATGGCAATGGATAAGGGAGAAAAAGATACGCCATTAGTTGATCAGCCAGCGGATATAGAAGAAATTCTACCCAGCCAAGCAGAGACAGAAATAAGCCATGAAGATTTCTCAGCAAAGGAGGAACTGGAAACCGGGTTAATAGATACACCTGTGGAACATATTCACCGCGACCCGTTAAAATATCTGGCAGAAGCGGCCGGGTATCAGGAAAGTGAACTTTGGTGGGAACATACGTTTGAACAAAGGCAGAATACGGAAGAAAGTTTCGCTGCCATTATGGAATCTATGCAAGCCCTGCGGGAGGCTTTGCCTGAAACTAAAAATAAGAAAGAACCACTCCGGGAAGCCTATATGCGGAAAATAATCCGCAGTGCTCAGAAAGAAGGATTTCTAAACATAGCCGTTATCTGTGGAGCCTGGCATGCTCCGGCACTAACGAATCTGGATACCAAAAAAGCAGACGAAGAGTTGCTTAAGAAACTCCCCAAAACCAAAGTGGATTTCACCTGGATTCCCTGGACTTACAGCCGCCTTACCTTTGATAGTGGCTACGGAGCAGGTATTCATTCGCCAGGCTGGTATCAACATTTGTGGGATTTTCCACAAGATACGGCTGTTTCCTGGCTGGCAAAAGTTGCGGCATTGTTCCGCCAGAAAAATATGGATACGTCGGTTGCGCATGTTATTGAAGCGGTGCGACTGGCAGACATGCTTGCCTTGCTGCGGAATTACCCCCGGCCTGGCTTGCATGAGTTAAATGAAGCAACCCAATCGGTAATTTGTTTTGGTGATGAAGTTTTATTGCAACTCATCCGCGATGAACTTATTGTGAGCAACAAACTAGGGCAGGTTCCTGGCAATGCACCCAAAGTACCTCTCCAACACGATTTTGAAAAACAGCAAAGTAAATGCCGCTTGCAGCCAAAAGCCGATGATAAAGTATATGTCTTAGACCTGCGCCAGCCAACCGACCTGGACCGCAGTAAGCTGTTGCACCGCTTGTCTTTACTGGATATTAAATGGGGAAGGCAAGAGAATGTATCCGGGAAGGGTACCTTTAAAGAACAATGGCGGCTGAGGTGGCAGCCTGAACTCTTGATTAAGGTAATAGAAATGGGAGTCTGGGGAAATACCATTGAAGAAGCAACTAACCAGTTTATAGCCCACCAAAGCAAAGAAGTTCAGGAACTGTCTAAGGTAGCCAGGCTACTGGAACGAACCATACCAGCTGAACTACCCGGGGCAGTAGATGCAGTAATGAACCGGATCAATGAGCTGGCATCCATGGCAGGGGATATTGTGCAGTTGATGCAGGCCTTACCACCCCTGGCATATGTAAGCCGCTACGGAAATGTGCGTAAAACAGACCTGGCTATGCTGAGTGCCCTGGTAGACAGTTTAATCGTCCGGATTTGCGTAGGCCTACCGAATGCCTGTTACTCACTGGATGAAGATGCGTCGGCCAGTATGTTTGCCCACATAAGTGAAGTAAATAATGCGATTAACCTGTTGCAGCAAGACGCACAGCTTGACCTCTGGCATCATACCTTACTGGAACTAAGCGCCAAAGAACACATACATGGACTGATCTCAGGTTGTGCCTGCCGGATATTGTTTGATGGCAAAGCGTTGCCCACCGAAGAAATGGCTTCCCGGTTCAGTCTGGCTTTGTCTACTGCGAATGAGCCAGGATATTCTGCTGCCTGGCTGGAAGGGTTTCTCAAAAGCAGCGGCATGATCCTGCTTCTGGATGATGTGCTCTGGAATATATTATATCAATGGGTAGCCACCCTGGACGGAGAAGTATTTAAAAATTTATTACCACTGCTGCGGAGAACCTTCTCTACCTTTTCTCCGGTTGAACGCAGAAAAATGGGCGAAAAAGCCAAAGGTCTCCCTGCCGGACAGTCAACAGGTTTTGCCTATAAACATACTCCCGGGTTTGATGCATCAAGGGCAGAACAGGCTCTTCCAGTGGTAAAAATGCTTTTAGGTATGTGATCATCGGTAACATTTGTACTTTAAATACATCCTTCAAAGGTTAGTACCCCTCTACGAAAAAACCCGGCCTTCAACAGGCCGGGTTTTTATTCTTTACTCCCTAAAAAAATCTAGGTTGTAGAACCTTGATTGCCAGAATTTGCTTTATAGTTTGGGTTGTTTCCTGGATTGTTGTTCGTATAGCCACCTGCTTCTCTATCCATCTCTTCTTGTTGCTTGGCAATATTTACAGCCACCAGTGCCACTCCGCAAGCTACTATACCTACCGCTAAAATCAGTTGCGGGGTGCTTAGTTTGCGGCTGAACCGTAGTAACAAGGCACCTGCATCTTTCAGCAATTCAGGCAATTTTTCATGATCTCCTCTATATAAATGTAAGGCATTTTCGAAAGTTTTTGATATTTCATGAGGTCTGACTTGTGCACTTGCGTTTTGAGAGTTATCCATAATAATTTTGTTTTAGAGGTTGTTTAAATTAGTTAAACCTATGTTAATGATGTCTTCAAGAAAAAATAAATGCTATTTACAGAAAACATTATGATTAAACGGATAAGAACTAGATGGGTTTCTATTTTTTTAAAATAGACTGTATTCTCACCTAAGTTCTTCTTCCTGTTTTTCCAGCTAACACTGCAGATAACAGCAAGTATGCAAAAAAAGGCATAAACGCGACTTTATACCTGCTTAACGCACCAAAATTTGGGGATGACAAAGCCAGTAAAGCAGCAAGTAATACACTATACAAAAAAGCCGCTACGGCTAGCAAACTAAAGGTAGGGGAGAGTGTTGTAAAATGTTTTATCCGGTAAATAATTACAACTAAGGACAGGATAAGTAATCCTGCATTTTCGAGGCCAATATAAAGCTGAAATAGGGAATTAGCCTCCCATGCCAGGGGCCGGTACAGCCCAGAAAATAAAGCTTTGGGTAAGTGCTCTGCTACACTACCTGGAGTGGCTTTCAATCCATGAAAATAAATTATACTTTCAGGTGCAGATACCTGAACGGTAAGGTCATGGTTAGTTACCAGTGAATCCAGGAACTGGGAGAGATGCAAACCTGGATGAAGGAAACTTGCGACAAGCAAAATAGCAGCGAAAATACAAACAAGCGTCCCTGCTTTCAGACCAATACTTTTGTCTCTTAACCCATGTTTAGCCAGAAAATCCGTAAGCAGATAGGCTAGCATTGCAGGCAGCAGGGCAGCCAGGTAATAATATTTTAGTTTCCAAAGCAAGAGCACATATATTGGGAATAGCAGCCAGGATAACAGAGAGGGCAATTTACCTGGGAGCGCAGCGGCGAATTTGTATTGAATAAACTGGCTAACTATACAGGCAATGCAGGCTACGGCAATGCTTTCTTTGGTCAGTCCGGCGCTCCAGAATACTACCGATGGCAGCAAAAGAAAAGCAATAGCCGCAGATATACGCGATGCAGGAAAAAGATTTGCCAATAGGTTAGCTAGTTTCCAGAGTGCGTAAAAACAAAATAAGGATAAATACAATCCGCAGAGCCAGTAATTTGATAAGGTGAACAGGCAAAGTATACTCACGAGTTTAACCATAAAAAATGCCCGTGGTTGTTCCCACAAGGGCAAGGTCGACAGAAAAGATTCAGCTCCGGATTCAGAAAAAAATAAAGCGTTTACATACTTCCATGGATTTTGCCTGGCAAAAGAAGCAAGCCTTACTGCATCTTCAAAATAAGCAAAGGTGTCGCCCTGGTAAGGATAATAGTAGAGATACAGGCAGCCGATGCCTATACCCGCCAGGAATTTTGCCGGTAAACCCCACCAGAAAAACGGAAGGAGGGGTTGGCCGACACTGCGCCTGTAAAGGAGCCAACTGAGCAGGAAAAGAAAGGGAATATGTATAAGAAATGCTATCAATGGATTACTGGGGTTCTTGCCGGTTTCAGTAAAGATATACCTACCGGGCAAGAAAGACACTTTTTCTGCATACAAAAATGATTATATAGTTCGATAGATCCTTGTCCATCTAATGCATGATCGATTGGCAAATCCATATGTTTCCAGAACCTGGTGATGCGGTTGTTTTCCGCTGGCAGCGCCTCTAGCAACTCAATGGCCCGGTCAGTATACAGTTGCTTGCCTTTTACTTTCGAGTAACAAACCAGTAAGGGAACCACTGTGTTGATCAATATATTTTCTTTACTCTCTTTCCCAAAATGGGCAACAGAGGGCGAAGTTTTACCAAAGGTATAATGCTGCTGCCAATAAGGGGAAGGCTGTAAATGAAACAGTTCCAGAAAATCCTTAACTGATGCCAGATGAATAAATAAGGAAAATAAATTTTTATGTTTCTGCAGTAAAGCAGCCAGGTACGCTATACGTAAGGTAGGAAAATTAGCCGGTCGCAACCTGAAAAACTTCCAGGCGTGTGCGTCAAGTTTACTGGGCCTCAGGCTATATTTATGCGATAAAAAGCTATACTCCTTTTGCAATTGCCTATAATAGGTATCTTCTAAAGGGGTATCCAGCAAGCCTGCCTGGCCAAAAAGCAAGGCTTCCATAGGCATCAATTGATCGCTGTGTTTGTGGAGCAACTTTAGGGGAACTGCCTGGGAGAGTTGTAAAAAAGGGTCATTATTTAACTTGAAACCCAAATTGCGGGCAAGTAGCTGATAGGTCGTTTCCTCCCAGTCGTAATGGTTGCGCGCAAGCAAGGTAGTAACTAAGTCTGCCTTTTGGGAAAGCCGGTGCATCAGGGCATTTTCCAGAGCTTGAATTTTATACACAGCGTTAACCTTCCCAAATTGAGATGCACAGGGAATATCTTCCGTATTGCTGGTAAAGTACTGGTATTTTGTCAGCAGATCATGGTCAATTCTATTGGCTAATAGCAGGGTAGGAATCAGGGAATGATCTTTCCTGTAAACATCTTGGTCATGTAGCCATACCACATGTAAAATTACCTGGTCGTAGGCATCATCCTCCTGATGATGGTGGGTGTGCCAGTCAGAGGAATGAATATGAATTTCTACATTTCCTACCCATTCTATCGGGCCAATCCGTAAACGGGCCTGACTAAAATCGGGACCTGCATCTGCATTTGGGTATCCTGGGTGTAAAATTTGTATTGCTTCCCCACCAGTAGTAGTTAACTGACTGCGATTAAAATAGCCAAACTGCCATAAAAAATGAAGAAAAGCTTCCTGCATCATGTATCCCAAATATACCCTTTTCTAGTTCTGCCACGCTGGGCTAGTTCTGTTGGCTCTAAAAAAACGCCGGGAATAGTTGTTTTTAAATAGTAACCAGAAATTTTTTAACTATTTCTTACAAATATTCTTAGCTGCTGAAAACATCTTTTGTTAATAACTTAAACGTTTTAAACTGCCCATTCCTCCCAGAATAATCCAACATCGGCAGCAGATTACAGAAGAAAATAAGGAGAAACAGAAGGTAGATAGCATAAATTATCATTGTATTTTTAAATTATATTATATAAATTACTAGGGATTAATACGGCAGAACAAAACATTTTCACAAAATAATTATAGATTTCCTTCAACTCAACGAATGGTACTCAGAGACATTTCGAATTGCACAGATCAGGAATTATGGAAGAAATTCAAAGGAGGATGTGAGCAAACTTTTTCCTATATTTTTCACAAATATTACAGCTTCTTGTATAATTATGGATCTAAATTGACTTCTGACAAAGACCTGATTAAAGATAGTATTCAGGAGTTGTTTATCATTCTATGGGAAAGCCGCAGCCGGCTCGGCGATACCGTTTCTATTAAGTTTTATTTACTCAAATCTTTTAGAAGGCATGTCATCCGGACCTTAACTGCTACTACCAAACACGTTGATAAAAGTTATCTGCTGGAGAACTACCAGGATGAGATGGTTTCTTCTTACGAGCGGGATCTTATTCGGAGCCAGTCTTGCCTGGAGCAACAAGTCCATTTGCAGGACGCCCTAAATAAGCTCTCTCCGCGGCAGAAGGAAGTGGTGTACTTAAAGTTTTACCAAAACCTGAGCTACCACGAAATTACCGAACTCACCTCCCTCAACTATCAATCTGTCAGAAATTATATTCATCAGGCTATTCAGGCGTTGCGCCGGAAACGTGAGGCACTGATCGAATATATACCTTTCGTACCTTTAATTTTCTGTTTTGTTTAATGGTTTACAGGCTAGTATCCTGATTGTTTGTGCTGGTAATTTTAGCCTGTTTTGAATGTATGCAATAAAATTGTGTTGACCACTACTACAGTATACGCTGGATAGATAGATTTTTTCGATAAACGGGTAAATATCAACTATGAAAATTGTTCCAAAACTGCTTAATGCAAGCCATAATGGCATAATTTTGTAAAGAGTTGAATAGGTAGGGCAGGCAATGCCCTCTTTTATTTTTCAGGCTCATAAAATCCCTTTAACCCTAACATGATTAAAAAGGTCCAGGCTGTAGATGCCCGAACAGCTATTTCGTTGAACAGCACTGATACGGC
This sequence comes from Rhodocytophaga aerolata, assembly GCF_030503435.1. Taxonomy (GTDB): domain Bacteria; phylum Bacteroidota; class Bacteroidia; order Cytophagales; family 172606-1; genus Rhodocytophaga; species Rhodocytophaga aerolata. Next base: position 102,401 of record NZ_JAUKPO010000015.1, on the reverse strand, counting down.
TGTTGCTGCTGCTGCCCTTTCAGCGGGTCTACCAACAAACCGGATGGTATCCATTCTTCAAACTATAAATCAATGTAGGCAACAGCTGATACGGGCAGTGGAGGAAAAACAGTTATTGGAGGCTATCTGCCGGATTTTAACAGAAAATGAATGCTATCAGATGGCCTGGGTCGGTTCGGCTGTCCTGGAAGAAAACAAAAAAGCCAGGCGTATTCACCACATGCAGTTTCAAGCAGGGCACCCTGCCACAGTAAAAGATATATGGCGGCATAGCCCGCTCAAACAGACCGAAAAAGCGTTACGGACCCAGCACCCACAAATTGTACAGGATCTATTTTCGCCTGGCTTTTCGCAACAATGGCAGGAGAAAGCTTCCAGCCATAAGCTCTCTTCGCTGATTTCCATTCCTTTGCTATACACTAACCAGATCCTGGGGGTACTTACGCTTTATGGAAAAGGGGCCCATACCTTTGAAGCCGAAGAAGTAGCCCTACTGATTGAATTAACGGAAGATCTGGCCTATAGTGTCTATCAGGTAAGGCAGCGGATTGCCCAGCAGCAAACGCTTCAGCAACTCAACATCAGTGAAAAGTATTTCCATGCCCTGATTGAACATGCCTCGGATATTATTTTGGTGGTAAACCATCTGGGAATTACGGCTTTTGCAAGTCCCTCTGTGCAGCGGGTACTGGGATATTCAGCGGCAACTACCATCGGAACACCCTTTCTTGAGTTGGTTCATCCCGAAGATCAGGAAGCTATAAATTCCTTGCTTAACGCAACTCCTATACCTAAAGAGATACAAAAGACGGCGGCCCGTTGTAAACACACGAATGGGCAATGGGTACATTTTGACTGCACCATCAGCGATCAGTTGCATGGACCTGATATCCAGGGATATGTAGTAAATCTGCATGAGATTACTTCCCTGAAGGAGGCCGAAAGTAAATTGAGGAGGCAGCAGCAGGAGCAGCAGATTATTTTTGATTCCGTACCAGCGCTGATCACTTTTAAAGATACCTACAACCGGATTTTGCGGGCTAACCGCACGGCCGCTTCATTTTATGGTTTATCTAAAGGCGAAATCGAAGGCAGAACACTCTACGAACTTAACCCCCTGTTTGCTGCCAAATACCATAAAGAAGATATTGAAATAATTACCTCAGGCATTGCCAAGCTAAACATCATTGAAAAAATTCTGCTTCCCAGCGGACAAACTAAATGGCTGCAAACTAATAAGATACCTTATTACGATGAAAGAGGAGATACAACTGGCATTATTATTTTCGCACAGGAAATAACGGCTCAGCGAACCACAGAAGAAGAGTTACGCACTACCTTAGAAGAATTGAAATGGAGAAACCATGAACTGGATAATTATTTTTATAAAGTTTCTCACGATCTACGGGCGCCACTCTGCACCATTGAGGGATTGATCAGTTTAATGAAAACGGAGAATAATCAACAAATGAACACTCATTACCTGGAACTGATTGAAAAGAGCGTATATAAGCTGGATAACTTTATTAAAACAATTCTTAATCATTCCAATGCGCTTCATACCCCTGCACAGATTGCCAAAATTAATTTTTCGCACATTGTCTATACTTGCCTGGATGAGCTGGGATATGTTCCGGGCCATGCAAAAGTAAAAACCACGTTAACTGTAAATGCCGGTCATGTCTTTTACCAGGATGCAACCCGGATTGCCATTGTTTTCAAGCAACTCATCTCCAATAGCCTCAAGTTTTTTAATCCCTATGCGGAGGAAAGCTATCTCCATATTCAGATTGCCGTAACCCAAACTAAAGCACTGATCACGCTGGAAGATAATGGCATGGGTATAGAGAAAAAATATTTACCTAAAGTATTTAACATGTTTTTTAAAGCTACCGATAAGTCAGAAGGGGCAGGGCTGGGCTTGTATGTTGTTAAACAAACCATTGAAAAGTTAGGGGGCAGTATTTCCGTGAAAAGTGAATGTGGCAAGGGGACAACATTTAAACTTGTTTTGGCAAACCTACAGGTATAAAAAACATGAATGTAAATTTGCCACTAGACTGTCTGCATGATGGAAAGTTGTTCAATCACGGTTAAAGTTGTTTTCTAATCTTCTTTTATAAAATTCTGTCTCACTGAAAAAACATGTCTTACGTGGATATGGGCAACAGCTAGTGAATTTTGTAACAGGTTACTTGTGTTCTCTTGTAATTAATAGGGCTAAACCAGGTTTCCAAACGAGCGGACCTATAAAGGCTCTTTATGCATTTTCGGATAATCAAAAAAATCAAACCGGCCATTCATTTTCTCTATTTTTTGCCAGGTGTCCGTCTGGAAAGTGATGCTTACCACGCCACTGGTAGGGATAGAATCTATGGGATGATCACACAGCAGGGGAACAAGCTGAGTAAGTTCAGGATTATGACCAAACACCAGCAGGGTGCGTACTTCAGCAGGTTGAGACTTAATTACTTCCAGCAATGCAGCCGGACTACTTAGGTATAATTTATCAAACGTCAGAATATGGTCTTTGGGATAGGCGAGCTCCTTTGCCATTTTTTTTGCCGTACTAAAGGCTCTTTTGGCCGGACTGGATATGATTAAATCTGGCGTTATGCCTTGTTTACGAAGCAAAGAACCCATGAGGGGGGCGTCCTTTTTTCCACGTTTGTTGAGTGGCCGTTCTTCATCTGGAAGTGAGGCATCGTCCCAGCTGGACTTGGCATGCCTGATCAAAAAGAGTTTTTTCATAGAAGGAAAGGTTGGTTTGTGAGAGAAAATAAAATTAGATGGGAACAAGCATTAAGCCGCCATTTCCCGGTTATACTTGTGACTGTATTGCAGAGGCGATAGCCCGGTGATCCGTTTGAAAATATCGCGGAAAGCTTTGCTATCACTATAGCCTACTTTGAACATTACTTCCGTAATAGAATCTCTGGACGATTCCAGGCACATTTTAGCTGCTTCAATCCGTACCCGTTGCAAGTATTCTACAATAGAGTTGGATGTAGCTTTTTTAAAGCGGCGTTCCAGGTTCCGCCGGCTTACAGCAAACATAGAAGCAAGTTCTTCCACCGTAATTTTTTCCTGGTAGTTGTTTTCAATATAAAGCTGCGTTTTTTTAATTACTTCATCCTCATGTTCTTTCTGCCCTTTAAATATGGCGAATGGCGATTGGCTGTGCCGTTCAATATCTATCTGAAAGGCCTTGGACATAAACACAGCGGTATCCCGGCCGGCATATTTTTCAACAAGATATAATATAAGGTTAAGGTAAGAGAAGGCACCGCCACTGGAGTAAATGCCATATTCATCGGTAATAATTTTATCTTCCACCAGATTCACTTCAGGAAACATACGCCGGAAATCGTTGGCTGCCATCCAGTGAGTAGCACATTTGCGGCCGGTAACAAGGCCGGTTGATGCCAGCAGAAAAGCTCCGACACAAAGGCTGGCTACTTCTGCGCCTTGTCCATATTGCTCTACAATCCAGGGTATATAATCACGGTTTTGTTCCAGGGTTACAGGCATATTACCATCCAACGCTGGGATAATAATCAGGTCTGTTTTAGGTAAATCGGTTGTGAGCACATCGGTGTTTACCGTATACTTACCACCAGCCACCTGTACTTCCTTGGTGAGTCCCGTGAGTTGAACATCAAATACAGGATCTCTGCCTGTATTTTTGAAGAATTTATTTACTTCTGTGAGCACCTGCCTGGGGCCTTCCACACTGCCCAGTATGGCACCTTTAGGAACAAGAATAGCTATATGTTTCATAGGAATATGATAAAAAAATGTCGCAATCAACCTGGAATTTGCCGCATTTACCCCCTCTTAAATCAGCTTATCTATTTTACATTTGTATATGCAAATTAAATTGTATACACAAAAATAGTTGTATGGCAAGTTGCAAATTGCTAATTCAAAAGTCAAGTGTTGAGCAGTATAAATTACATAGCGACTAAGTAAAATTTTAAAACTACTAATCCAGTATTATATAAACCCAAATTTATGGCAACTCAAATTTTTGTAAACCTACCCGTAAAAGACCTCAAGCGGTCCGTTGAATTTTTTACTAAGCTTGGCTACACGTTCAATGCCCAATTTACAGATGAAAAGGCTACCTGCATGATCGTAGGAGAGAATATTTTCGTGATGCTGTTAGTAGAGCCCTTTTTTAAGTCTTTTATCAAAAAAGATATAGCCGATGCCACCAAAAGTGCGGAAGTAATTATTGCTCTGTCGGCCGATAACAAAGAAAGTATAGATGAACTGGTAAACAAAGCGATTGCTGCCGGTGCTACAACGCCTGTAACTAAACAAGACCAGGGATTTATGTACAGCTGGGGTTTCCAGGACCTGGACGGACATCTTTGGGAACTCGTGTACATGGACCCAACCACTATACAGTAAGATTAACAAACCAAACACCTACTCAAATGGCAACGATCAATCCGTATTTGAATTTTAACGGGAATACAGAAGAAGCCTTTACTTTCTACAAATCTGTATTCGGCGGAGAATTTGCAGCTTTGCAACGCTTTGGGGAAACTCCACATGCCGGCAATTTACCTCCTGCCGACAAGGAGAAAATTATGCATGTAGCCTTACCTATTGGCCCAGGCAACCTGATTATGGGAACCGATGTACTGGAGCCTATGGATAAGGTAACCTTCGGCACCAATTTTTCCATAGCCGTTGGTACAGAAAGTGAAAAAGAAGCCAACCGGATATTCGAAAGCCTTTCCCAAGGCGGTAAAGTGACTATGCCTATGGAAAAAGTTTTCTGGGGCGATTATTTTGGTATGCTGACCGATAAATTCGGCATACAATGGATGATAAGTTATACCTATTCTCAATCATAAAACCCAACACCTATGAACACCGCACAGCAAACCATCAGAAAATCAATTGACATTCAGGCACCCAGAGAAAAAGTGTGGGAAGTCCTGTTCAACGACAAGTATACCCGCATCTGGTATGCAGAATTTAGCGAAGGTACCTATGCCCAAACTGACTGGCAACCGGGAAGTAAAGCTGTATTTAGAGATAAAAGCGGCTTTGGTATGGTAGGCAGAATTATTACCAATAAGCTCTACGAAAAACTCTCTATTGAATTTGAGGGTGTATTCACAGATGGAAAAGAGGACTATGAGAGTGCAGATGCCCATCAAGTAAAAGGAGCCCGTGAAACCTATATCCTCACAGAAAAGGAGGGTGGCACACAGGTATCTATAGAGTTTGACATGGCTCAAGAACATTTTGAATCTATGTCTGCTTCCTGGGAAAGGGCTTTACTTAAAGTAAAAGAACTGTCAGAAAAGCCTTAAACCCTTTAGCCTGTCAGGTTTTTAAAACCTGACAGGTTTGGTAAAAGCAGCTTATCTATTCTTGAAAACAAACCGCAATACTTAACAAACCAACTAATGGTAGAAGTTTTTAAAACCAATGTAACCCACAATCTGGAAGCTAGCTGGCTTATAGATCAGATACATAATAATTTTGCTTCCTATACGGCCAATTTTGACCTGGAAGATTGTGATAAGATCCTGCGTGTTCAGGCCATGGATGAACCGGTTCAACCGCAGAAAATCGTAAGTTTATTAGAGGAATATGGTTTTGAAGCCCAGGTACTTCCGGATGATTATCCCCTCGTCGAGGGGATAATCATCTTCCATAACGATATTTTTAAAGTATACCCATTTAGCCATACGTAAGCCAACTAACACGTATGGCTAGATGTGGTTTAAGCCAGACATTAGTCTGGCCAGTAGTGAGCCATTTTATTTCTGAGAAATCCTACACTTCGTTCCAGTTGATCCATGCCCTCTACACCATCTTCAATGCTGATCCACCCGTTAAAATTTACCCGTTTAAGTTCAGTAAAAATAGCATCATAGTTATTTAAGCCTTTGCCGATTTCTCCATGACGTAAGCGTTTTACATAGCCAGTTGAGCCACCTTCTTCCCGCCGCAGATCTTCAATGGTTCCTTCAATCAGGTAGCGGTCGCTGGCATGCATGGTGACTACCCGGCCGGATACTTTGTATAATAGGTCCAAAGGATCTTCTCCGGCGATATAAGTATTACTCGGGTCATAGTTCACGCCAAAGTTAGGATGATGAATTTGATCTACCAGTTTACAGAATACATCCATTTTCTGGGCAAATTCCGGATATTCCCAGAAATCATCTTTGTAATGGTTTTCTATTATAAGGATAATTCCCCGCTCTTGGGCATAAGGCAAACAAGCATTTATACAATCAGCTGCCAGCTTAATGCCTTCCTCTATCGTTAATTCCGGCCGCCGCTGCCCGGAGAGGACCCGGCAATAGGAGCCGCCCAAGGCATGAGTCATATCAATCCAGCGTTTCTGTTTGGCTATTTCTTTGTTGCGGAAGGCTTGATCCGGATGAGTAAAATCGGGAGAGCAGCACATCATTGGAATTACTTTGCCGTAATTTTCTACTTCTTGCCGAAAACGGGTCCAATTAGCTTCATCAGCCATTTCCAGAAAACCGGCATACCATTCCAGGCCGTCAATATCTAATTTTGAAGCCAGTTGTATCCACTCTGATACTCGCATGGTGCCATCCTTGCAGAGGGCTTGCATAAAAGCTTTGGGAAAGGCAGCTAATTTGGGCATAGAATAAGAATTTGGAAATATGAAAATTTGATAATTTGGAAATGAAGTAGTTGTAAGATGCTACATGCAAAAAAAGTGCTTTTTAAATTTAAAAAAGTTAAATCTTGTAAGCACGGATTAGGACTGGTCACTGGGTTTTGTCTGATGCTTGTTGTTTTTTGTATTCCTCCAGATTCCAAGTAATTCCAAAATAGTGTACATACTCAGCCATAGGAGGTAAGCCAACTGATTGTCTGCGTTTATCCACGTTATCCGGATCTTCTAGCGGAGCACATACATTTTACCGGATTTTTCATCCTGTCCAATCTGGCTTCCATAAAGCTGTTTTCTTCCTTGTCCTAAGGCTACCCGGTCTTCCAGCAGAGCAAGATCACTCGCCAGCGCATCGCCTCTTTTTGCAGCCACCCGTATCATGGGGAGAAATTCTTCTTTTGTTTGTTGATCGGAATGTTGAATCACTAAAAACAGAGCCATATAAGGTCTGGAACCTATTTTGTCTGGTCCCATCCACCCGTGTTCCGTTACAATAGCTTTTACTTTTATCAGGTTGATGCTGTCCTGTTTACGCATAACCTGCCAAAGCTCTTTCATTTGATTAGACTTAAATCCATAAGCTTTGCTGACACTATCCATCCGCATGCGGTATTTCTGATCTGTTTCCAGTATTTGCAAGAGCTCTGTTTGCAGTGGAGTAGTATACTCTTGTGCTAGCAAGTCAATTAATGGTATATTCCATAGGAAAGCAACAATTAGCAGGTATTTCATTCGCTTAGGTTAGGTTAAAAGAAGGACATTTTAATTATTTGCCAGATTGAGCAATAGTACTGGTGTCTTTCGGGGGATTACGGCCAATAAAGGGGTGTTGCTCCAAATCTACCACCTGACCGCTAATGGGGCCACTTTCATCGGCAAGCCAGTAGATGGCTGCAGCGGCAATTTCTGCCGGCCATAAGATGCGGCCTGCCGGCGCAAATACATTGGGAAGGGCTTTATACCAGTCGTCGGCCAGGCCATGGGCCCGTTTACGGTCTATTTCTTTTTCGGTGAGCACCCAACCCGGGTTGATCTGATTAACCCGCACCCCGTCTTCCCGGTGAAGTGTATCCCCCAGATTACGGGTGAGGGTCATTAAAGCGCCTTTAGATACACTGTAGGCAAATAGATTTGGTTCGCCACTCCAGGCATTCACCGAGCCAATATTAAGCACACAGCCATGTCTTTCCCGCAGATAGGGTAAGGCAGCTTTAATTAAGGCAAAAGGAGCCAGTGTATTCACTTCCAGGATACGCCGAAAAAACGCAAGATCTGTGCTGTGGATATTGGAAGAAGTTACCATCGCTGCATTATTGACGATAGCATCCAGGTGCCCAAAGGTATTTTTTGCTTTTTCGACCAGTCGTTCTGGTGCTCCGGGAAGGGTTATATCTTCTATATGTAACGCAGCATTTTCTTCTCCAAGCCTCGCAGCCAGTGCTACTCCCTGGTCATGCTCCAGGCCATGTATCAACACTTTGGCACCTTCGTCCACACACCGTTCGGCTATGGCTTTGCCAATTCCGGTGCAACTTCCGGTAATAATTACTACTTTGTTTTCCAGCCGCATGAATTATACTGGTTTAAGAACACTCTTTACTACGTCGCCTTTATGCATTTTTTCAAAGGCTTCATGCCACTCAGTAACCGGCCACACCCCACCAATGATGGGTTTTACATTCAGTTGTCCGCTGGCAAGCAAGGCCAGTACCCGTTCCCATACCGGCCAGTTATGGCTGAAACTTCCTTGCAAGGTTACATTTTTTTGCACCAGTGGGTCAATAGAAAAGTTAAGGGGTTGAGGTCCCCAGCCTACCTTGGTGATATGTCCACTCGGGCGGACCAATTGCAATGCTGTTTTTAGGGTAATGCTTACGCCAGCAGCATCTATCACACAGTCGGCACCCAGGCCATCCCGTTTGAGGGCCCATTCAGTAGCATCTCCCACAATACCTTCACAGCCATACTGACGGGCAATTTCCAGCCGTTGTTTATCTCCTTCCAGCCCTACCAAGGCTACTTCTGCCCCACACAGCCGGGCAACAGCTGCACATAAAATACCAATAGTCCCAGGGCCTAACACAATGACGCGGTCGCCTGGTTTGATGCGTGAGTTTTCAACGACAGCATTATATGCTACGCTGCAAGGTTCTGTGAGACAAGCTTGTTCAAAGGGCAAACCTTCCGGTACATAATGCAGACAACGGGCCGGAACCCGTACATATTTAGTCATGGCTCCATTTACACCATAGCCAAATCCTTTGCGGGTAGGGTCCAGATTATACAGCCCCCGGCGGCACATGGGGTTGTCTGGGTCTATAACCGCAGCAGTTTCACTTACCACCCGGTCACCTTCTTTCCAGCAGGAAACCCGGCTGCCTACTTCAGCCACATAGCCGCCAAACTCGTGGCCCAATACTACCGGGTAATTTACAGGCCAGCTGTGATCGGAAGTCCACTGGTGAAGGTCGCTTCCGCAGACACCTACATTGGCCACTTCTAGCAATACATCATCGTCCCCAATGGTGGGTTTTTCTATTTCGCGTATTTCAACGGAGCCTTTTTCCGGGGCATAATTTACAACAGCAAGGGATTTCATACGAAGAATTTGAAAGTGTGGAAATATGGAAATGTAAAGATTAGAAAATTTGAAAGGGATGAAGCTATTGCACATCCATTATAGAAATATACTTTAAGGTATACACCTGTTAGGTTTTGAAAACGTAACAGGTGTGTTCTAAGTGTTTTTTTTCCCTACCAGGACATCTCCATAGGCATGTATTCTTTCGCAGATCAGGCGCAGCGAGCTTTCCAGGTCTCCTTTGGCCGTTTTAAATGAATCTGCATCTATGGTTAGCGGAGCCCCTAGTACAACCAGCGGCGCACCATATTCCGGGCAACGGATGGCTTGTTCCAGCGAAAGTCCACCCACCGCCTGCACAGGAATATTCACCGCCTTCACAACCTCCCGCAACTGATCTAAAGGACTTGGCATCCGTTTACCCTGGGCAGCAATCCCCCGGCGTTCATCGTAGCCAATATGGTGAATAACATAGTCGCAGCCTAGGTCTTCCAGCCATTTTGCTCCAGCCACCATATCCGGGCAAACCATATTATCGCCCATCACATGTACACCAAAATCACGGCCGGCCTGTACCACACATTTTATGGTTTCTTCATGCGCCCTGGCCATAACCACCACATGCGTAGCCCCTGCTTTAGCCATCATCTCTACTTCCAGGTAGCCGCCATCCATGGTTTTCAGATCTGCTACAATAGGCACCCCGGGAAAAGCTTCCCGCAGTTTGCGTACGCCATGTAAGCCTTCAGCCAGTATGAGCGGTGTACCTGCCTCCAGCCAGTCTACGCCGGCCCGCATGGCCAATGCGGCAGTTTCCAGGGCTTCATCAATGTTGGTAAGATCAAGGGAGATTTGGACGATAGGTTTCATGAGAAAAAGTTAACGCGAGAAAGTTAAAAAAAATACGACTATAGTTATATTTTAATCGAATAAATTTATACCCTTATGTTGCCAAGTACAAATCCATGAAAGGAAATTAGGCCAACGTATTCTTATAAGCTGACCTCTGGGTCTCTTTAGGTATAACTTGGCAGCCTGATTTTATAGAACATACATAGATTTATAAATAAGAGAGTAGTTTAACGCCAGAGAAATTTATGAGAATCATACAGTTTTTGAATGAACGGAACGAAAGCCGTGTAGGAATCGTGGAAAACGACATAATACAGGTGCTTCGAGGAATTAACTCTACCTATCAGCTGTTCGAAGACCTTATTAGCAGAGAGTTGCCGGTAGAGGAAACCATTCAGCAGTTAGTATCCGGCCATTATGAAAAATATGACCAGCTCCTTGCAGAGGGAAAAGTACAATTGCCTTTTGATCACCCAGACCCCTATCATACCTGGATAACCGGAACCGGGCTTACACATCTGGGAAGCGCTGCTTCCAGAAATGCCATGCATGAAAAGCTGAATGCACTTCCTGCCCAGGAACTTACCGATTCGATGAAGATGTTCCAGATGGGCAAGGAAAATGGTAAAATGAAAGACGGCGTGCCTGCTTCACAGCCGGAGTGGTTTTATAAGGGAAATGGCTTAATGGCGGTAGCACCAGGCAAAGCGTTGGTTTCTCCGCCATTTGCTTTGGATGGGGGAGAGGAGCCAGAAATAGTGGGCCTGTATATAATTGATAAATCCGGAAATCCGGTACGGGTGGGCTTTGCATTAGGGAATGAGTTTTCCGACCACCAGACGGAACGAATGAATTATTTATACCTGGCCCATTCCAAGCTCAGGCCATGTTCTTACGGACCGGAATTGCTCCTGGGAGACTTGCCCAGCCACATTACAGGCAAAAGCCGCATAATCCGGGATAAAAAAGTACTATGGGAAAAGGAATTTTTAACCGGGGAAGCCAATATGAGTCATAACCTGGCAAACCTGGAATATCATCATTTTAAGTATACCCTGTTCCGTCAGCCAGGAGATGTGCATGTACATTTTTTTGGCACGTCTGTTCTGAGTTTTGGAGATAACATTAAAACACAGCCAGGAGATGTATTTGAAATTGAGGCCGATGGTTTTGGAAAACCTTTACGTAATACATTGTCAGTTGTACAGTAACTCTTTATATGTAAAATGTAACCATTCCAGCCTGTTAAACAATGAGTTCTATTAGGGTACTGGAATAATGTACCAGCCTATGCTGCACTTTATAGTAGGTACCTTTCACTGTAAAAATATTATTGGGGTAGATCATTTGTAATTCCGTAGCTAAACCTATATCTTACAAAGTCCAAATGATTATGTAAATAGTAATATTTTTCTATCACAATAAACTCCCCTTACAAAGCATGCTTCTCCTGCTGACCATTCTGTTTGCCCTTGCCCTGATTATTCTTGCCATTATTAAATTTGATATTCACCCGTTTTTGGCACTTTTTGTAGGAGCTATTCTTTACGGTTTACTTGCTGGCATGCCTCCCAAACTCATTCTCCAGTCTGTGGAAGAGGGCTTTGGCGGGGTGTTAGGTAAAATAGGACTGGTTATTCTGTTAGGCGTAATGATCGGTACATTTCTTGAAAAGACAGGTGGCGCCTTTGTAATAGCGCAGAAAGTCCTTTCGGTTATCGGAGAAAAATCTGTGATGCTGGCCATGATGATAACCGGATGGATCTTATCAATTCCCGTATTTGGCGACAGTGCCTTTATCATGATGAACCCCATTAACAAATCGTTGTCTTTTAAAGGGAAACTGCCCTATGCTGCTACAACAGTGGCCTTAACTCTTGGGGTTTCCGCCAGCCATTCGTTGGTGCCGCCCACCCCAGGGCCAATAGCTGCAGCAGGTATCTTAGGAGCCGACCTGGGAATGGTTATTTTCTGGGGGATAATCGTCAGCTTGTTATCATTAATTCCATGCTTCTTTTTTGTGAAGTATTATGTGAGTAAAGTCCACCTGGAGCCACGTTTTGCTGAAGTAGAAAAAAACACAGTTGTAACAAAATATCCTTCTTTGGGCAAATCTGCCTTGCCAATTATAATTCCATTGTTACTCATTGTATTAGCCTCTGTAGCCAGTTATCCGACCCATCCGTTCGGAGAAAATGCCTTATCGGCTGTGTTAATGTTTGTGGGAAGCCCGGTAATTGCCTTGTTGTTAGGAACTTTTCTGTCCTTTGCTTTGCCCGAAAAGTTTGATAGAAAGCTGTTGTCATCTACCGGATGGATTGGCGATTCATTGCTGGCGGCGGCACCAGTCATTTTAATTACCGGAGCAGGTGGTGTTTTTGGCAAAATGCTTCAGAACTCTGGAATTGCCGACCTGGTAAGTTCTAATTTAAGCAGTATAAGCGTAGGATTATTACTGCCTTTTTTAATGTCACTGGCTCTGAAAACAGCACAAGGCTCATCAACAGTAGCCTTAATTACAACTGCGTCTATTATTTCTCCGCTGATGCCCACTTTAGGATTGGATACAGAACTTTTAAAAGTTTTTACAGTACTTGCCATTGGTGCCGGAGCAATTGCTATTTCACATGCAAACGATAGTTTTTTCTGGGCCATGACCCAGCTTTCCGGAATGAATATTAAGCAAGGAAACCAGACACATAGCCTGGGGACATTAATATTAGCCTGTACAGCTTTTATTCTACTCTACATATTTTCCTACTTGGTCTAAGATACAACAACCAAAATACAAAAACCGGCCTGAATTGAGTCCAGGCCGGTTTTTGTATGTTAAGGAAACATACTTTATTTTGCTGTCCAGCCGCCATCCACCATCAGCAAAGAGCCAACCATATAGCTGGCAGCATCACTGGCAAGAAAAATAGCAGCACCTTGGATCTCCCGGAGTTCGGCCCAGCGTCCCATTGCCGTGGCACCTACTACAAACTTCTTCGCTTCTTCGGTATGGGCAATCGGCAAATTCATTTCTGTTAAAAAAGGACCAGGACAAATGGCATTCACATTGATATTGAAAGGAGCCAGTTCCAAAGCAAGGGCTCTGGTCATTTGCACAACCGCTCCTTTGCTGGCGGTGTAGGGGGTGCGGTTAGCCAGGCCCACAACTCCCAGGGTACTGGCCAGATTGATGATTTTTCCGCTGCCATTTTTTTTCATAGGTGGGGTTACGGCTCTGCAACAAAGCCAGGTGCCATTTACATTCACGTCCATCACTTTATTAAAATCTTCCGGTGTCACTTCATCAATGGCCCCCCGAATATTAATGCCAGCACTGTTGATCAGGATGTCTATTTTTCCAAAGGTATCCATAGCTTTGTCTACCATCGCTTCGGTTTGGCCGATATTGGTGATATCTGCCGCAAAGGAGATTACTTGTGTACCAAAATCGTGTTGAAGGACCTGTGCGGCACTTTCACCCTCTGCTGCATTTCGGTTCACCAGCATAATATTGGCTCCGGCCGAAGCCAGGGCAGCGGCCATAGCGAAGCCCAGTCCTTTAGACCCTCCGGTAACTATGGCAGATTTTCCGCTTAAATCAAATTGTTTTATTCCTGGGAGTGTTTCGTTGCTCATTCGTATTTTAGTGATATGATTATATAATGAATTTTTTAGAGATACCTTTTATAAACAGTGGCCACAGAATAGAGTAAAACATTAGCTTTTATCTTAAAATACATAAATATAGATAACCGGTATCTGCCACCAATTTTACTTAATTCCTAGTGTAGTTTTACTGTAGGCAAGACACTGCTGTATATTTACTTCTTCTGCTGCCAGCCGCTCATCGGTACTTAGCTGAGAGAACCTGGGGAGGCCTTCTGCCTGTTTGTGCTTCCTGACCATTCGTAGAATTCTGGCCAGTTCCTTGCCATTCATCTGGTCAAAAGTAGCCCAGTATTCATCTTTCAGGCAAGGGATTTCTAGCGGGTCGCGGGTGATCATTTCCAGATTAAAAGTAACGGCTGGGTTGTGTTTTTTACACAATTCTACTATTTTGGGTAAATCAAGAAAACCTTTCCCCAGTGGTACTTCCGATAACAGAAATCCATCCGGGTACTCTTCTACGGCCATATCTTTTACATGCGTAGTAAAGGTATAAGGCACCAGGGTTTCTACTACATGCATAGGGTCTTCCAGGAGAGCTATACTATTGCCAAAATCCAGTGTTACTCCTATATATTCGCTGTTAATTTGTTTGAGTACTTGCACCAGTTCTTCGGCAAACCAGTCTTTATGGTTTTCTACGCCCAGTTTAAGTTTGTGTTTTTTCAGCACCGGTTCGGCCAGTTGCAAGGCAGCAATGGCATTCTGCTTATATTTGTTGTAGGCATCTTTGGATTGGAACGTTTCATACCGCCGTCCTCCCAGGCTTACCGTGCGTAAAATCTGTACTCCGGCTTCCTGTGCATTTTTTACTTCTTGTTTAAAAAGGGAAACATCTTCAGGTTTTTTTGGTAAGGCAATAGATCCTTCCAGGTACATTCCCAGCTTCTCCCGTTTGTCGCGTACTTTTTTAGCAAAGTCAGTTGTCCATTTATTTACCCCAACTTGCACCCCGCCGGCCCCAATCTGGTGGCAATGTTCTATGAGTTGAATAGCATCAGTAAAAGCAGGGTATTTCTGGCTAGATTCTTTGGGATTCCATCGGCTGGCATAGGAATGCACTACTACACCCATGTGCATATCTTTAAAAAGCGAAGGCATGGCCGGGAAGGATAAGGCAAAGGAGGCTAACGCGCTTTTCTGTAAAAAATCTCTTCTGTGCATAGCGTATAGGATTGATAGGTGAAAAAGTATGGGTGTCTGACTTATATTTATCTTGTTTTACTTTCCAGATTAGAACTTTACTTTCCGGTAGTTTCTTTGGTCACCTGTATGTATTTGTCCAGTTCGGTAGCAGTCCAGGGCATAACCCTTCCTTGAGAGGTATTCCTGGTAGTGCCGACAGTGCGACGGCTCACCGGGCCGGCTTCATTTCCCCACTCATTGCGGATATAGGTCAGAATTGCTGTAATGGCTCCATCATCCATAGTGGTATGTGCTGGCATTACCGGAAGAATATCTGGCGTGGTATAAATTTTCCCATTTACCTCAACCGGGCCTTCCATGCCGTGCAACACAATCAGGGCCAGCCGTTTCTCATCACCGGTTACCCATTGGGAATTAGCCAAAGGCGGAGCAAAACGGTTGAGCCCAGCTCCATCCGTGCCATGACACCCGGCACAGGTAGTCAGGTACTGTTGCCTGCCCAGGGCAAAAAGTTTCTGGTCTTCTGCCGTAAGTGGATTTTTCTGCGCTTGATGGCTTTTGGCAGATTCATGCCCTGGCCAAACAAATAAATCTTTGAGAGCAGATAGACGGGAAGGATCAAGGCCATGATCTGAACGGGTCAGCAAACCTGGAGCCGTTGTAAGCTTTATGGGTTCAAGTTTGCTGTTGCTTCCCCCAATAGACAAACCGGTAACAATGGCTTTCTCTTTCCATCCTAGGGTTCCTTTATTGGTATTTAGTAAAGCTAATAGCTGGGTAAGCTCTGCGGCATCTCTTTTCCGGATAATGGCGGTGGCCAGCATTTCCAGAAAAATCTCTTTGGAGGGCTGGGCTGTTTGCCAGGCTGGCGATTGCCAGAGGTGTTGTAGAAAAGTATATTCCTGATTATATAAACTGCTCATGACCGCATCCCGGATTAGGGCAGAAGTATCGTGTTTCGTTATAATTCCGGCTAATACTGCATGAGCCGTTTTTTCACTCAGCACCGGAGCAGATAAGGCTATTTGAAGAATGTGTTCAATGGGTGCCTGCGGATATGCTTTTAATAATGTTTCTTCCAGCTTTACCCGTACCTGTTGATCTTCCTTTGCCAGAGGTTCCAGCAAACGCAGGGCAGCAGTCCATGCAAGCGTATTCTGATCGGAAAGTAAAGTCAGCAGCAGGTCTGGATCTGACATATTCATTCCTTCCAACGTCCACAGTGCATGTAAGCCGCCAAGATCATCTTTTCCTGCTAAGGCAAAATCAATTAATGTCTTTCTTATACTGCTATCCTTCCGTTCCACTAACAGCCGTTGCGCCATATCCCGGTACCATCCGTCAGAATGCCCAAGCTTGCTTATAAGGCCGGTTGATGAAAGTGAAGAAAGCTTTTCAGGTTTGGTAGGTTTCCATTCCTGCGGAACAATACGCCAGATGCGTCCCCGGTGTACTGGCAGCACCAGGTTACGAAGCAAGGTTTGTTCCTTGAGGTAGGGAGTAATATAAGCTCCATGCTGAACCAGACCACGGTACATATCCGCCACATATAATGCGCCATCAGGCCCGGATGCCATGTGTACCGGACGGAACCGTTCATCGGTAGAGGCCAGAAATTCCTTTCCTGGTGTGGGGTCATAGGCAGAAAGCAGCAAGCCATTTTCCTTCACTACATTCCGTTTTATCAGATTGCCGGAAGGCTCGCAGACGAATACATTGCCATAAAATTCCTTGGATAAGGAAGTGCCCCGGTAAAATAGCGGAGAACAGGCTGCTGTAAATTCGAGTAATTTACCCTCTTCATCCAGGGTGCCGGGAATATATCCCCGGTTAACGGCAGGATTGGGGCGGATAGGGTAGATTCTTCGGTCGGTGGTCAGGCCATGATCGATGCCAGTAGTGGAGGTGTGGTTTTTATTACGGGAGAAGTAAGTTGGCGGCACCAGGTCGGCATGAAGCTGAGACCAGTTGTAGTTGTAAATTAATCTCCCCTTATCATCATGGCTAATGCCCCACTGACCCCGGAACTCGGTGCTGTCCCGCTGCCATTCACCATTAATAAACCGGTAGCGGAGCCGTGATTTGGCATTATAATACCAGTTGTCCAGGCCACGCCAGAGGCCGTTTCCAGAATGTTCAGGTAGGGCACTGCCAGCGTACTCTTTGTCGATCAGGGTTTTGGTATCTGCTTTCAGGTCTCCGTTTTTGTCTTGCGTTAGCCATAATGCCTGATTTTCGGCAACCAGTGCTCCCCCAGGTACTAAGGCTAAAGCCCGGGGCATAATCAGGCTATCCAGGTAGATGGTGCTTTTATCCATCTGGCCATCGCCATTGGTATCTTCCAAAACAGAAATGCGCCCGGTGGGTTCATTTTCCCCAGCTGCATCAATGGTGTTCATAAAGCCTCTCATTTCTACCACCCACAAGCGGCCATCTTCATCAAAGGTAATGACTACCGGGTCTTGCACCATGGGTTCGGAAGCGGCTAATTGAATTTTCAAGCCTGGTTGAAGCTGAAAGGAAGCAAGCTCTTCCGCTGGCGTACGCGCCGGAGAAGGGCCCTCATCAGCACGGGCGGAAACCTGCCCTACATCGGAAGGTGTTGTGGCTGGCTTGGGGGTGCAACTCCACAGACCTGCCAGGCAAGCAATAATCAAGCAACTAGAATACACATGCTTCCACATGAGACAAGAGCAGAAAGGAGATTGGTTTATTATATTAACTAACTATCGAAAACCGAACAAGGAAGTAGGAATAAAGAAGAGAATACTTCAACATTCGCCCTTCCTTGTTCAGCTGTTCATTATTCTTTTATTTATTATACAGTGCCTGGGTCCGGATGTTGCCAGGGCTGGCGGTATGGCCGGGAAAGTAAGGCATTTGCTTCCTGGTCACCTACAATTTGACGCTTGGCAGGGTCATATACGATAGGGCGGCCTACTTTCATAGATATGTTTGCCATAATGCAACTTGCCGTTGAGATATGCCCTTCCTCAATATCGGCTATCGGTCTACCATTGGTCTCAATAGCTTTTAGAAAATCAAGCATATGTAACCTGGTAGCAGGGGCTGCATTTAATTCGATTCTTTCTTCATTGAGGTCTTCGGGATATTTCTCTTTCTCATACACGACATCTTTATGTACTTTTTTGTCCTTGTTTTCTTCGCCATATGGAATAAAGTCGTAGGCCATCGTGCTTGCCCATAAAGTACCTTTATCGCCGTACAGGGTAAATGACCAGGGATAATCCGGATTAGCAGGGGTTCCCCAGGAACGGTGCTGCCATACAGCATTTAACCCTTCGTATTCAAACACAGCCGTTTGCGTATCCGGAATATTTGACTTGCCGTCTTTCTGCACATAAATTCCACCGGTAGAGCTAATCTTTTTGGGCCATCCCAGTTTGAGCATCCAGCGGACAGTATCCAGCATGTGCACACACATATCGCCCATAATGCCATTGCCATATTCATTAAAAGTGCGCCACCAGCGGATATGCGGTAAGCCATCGTAGGGCCGCAGCGGAGCAGGGCCAGTCCACATTTCATAATCCAGGAAATCTGGTACCGGCTCTGTTGGAGGGTTGCCATTGGCCCGCATATGGAAGTAGCAGCACATATCTACATGTTTTATGTTGCCCAGCAAACCGGCATCTACTATATTCTTTTTAGCATCTATTAAATGGGGGGTGCTTTTCCGTTGGGTGCCTACCTGTACTACCTTATTGTATTTACGGGCGGCAGCCACCATGGCTTCGCCTTCCATCACATCTACACTAATCGGTTTTTGCACATACACATGGGCACCTGCTTTCAGGGCATCTATGGTTTGCAAGGCATGCCAGTGGTCTGGGGTACCGATTAAAACAATATCCATTTTGTTGTCGGATAGCATTTTCCGGTAGTCGCCATACTGCTTGGGTTTCTTTTTAGATTGTTGCCGCTGGCTAACCATGGTGGCCGCCTGCTCAAGTAATTTTTTATCTACATCGCAGAGGGCTACTACTTCTACAGGTGCAACCTGTATGAGGCGGAACAGATCACTTTTGCCATACCAGCCTGTTCCTATTAAACCCACTCGCAGGGGTTTAGCTGGATTAAAAAGTTGGAAATCCCCAGCACCAAAGGTAGTAAGGGCAAGGGATGCGGAAGCTCCTTTCAGGAACTGACGGCGGTTGAGAGTAAACGTATTCAACTAAGTAAAGGGTTAAGGTTTATGTACGTGAAAAAGTATAAATCGTGAATTTAGTAAATGATCCATCGTTTATCTACGAATGTTACAAGTTTTTTATAAAAAAGCAATATATTATCTATCAAGGTGAAATTGCTTTTATTCTTCAAAAAATAGGTAACAAAAAAATAACACCCCATCCTGACTGATGGAAAGCACAAGTGTTATATATTGGCAACGAATGGCAGCTGTTTGCTGAAGTCTTTTATTTGCCAAGCCTGTTCCAGTGTTCTTCACACCTAACTATATATTTCATGACCATCCAACTTGTAGTTTTTGATATGGCAGGTACTACTGTAAAAGATAACGATAATGTACATGCTGCTTTGCAAAAAGCCTTTGCTATGGAAGGCATATCCGTTAGCCGGAACGAAGCCAACGACGTAATGGGCTATCCTAAACCTGTAGCTATTTATGAACTGCTCAAACTGAGAGGCCATGCAAACCCGGAGGAAGCTTTTATTCAACAGGTATTCAGAAACTTCCAGAATGAGATGGTAAACTACTATCAGCATGCGCCGGAAGTACGGGAGATCGAAGGAGTAAGTCAGTTATTTGATGTACTGCGTAAAAACCGGATAAAAGTAGCCATTGATACTGGATTCGACCGCCGCATTGCCGACACCATCCTGAAGCGGCTCGGGTGGCAGGAAAAAGGCTTGCTAGATGTAAGCATTACCAGCGATGAAGTAGCCAGAGGACGTCCGTATCCTGATATGATATTCCGGGCTATGGAACTGACTGGTGTTACTGATGCCAAGCAGGTTGCTAAAGTAGGCGATACCGCTTCAGATTTGCAGCAAGGAACAGCCGCTGGGTGCCGCTTTGTAGTAGGAGTAACCACCGGTGCGTTTACCAAAGAAGCACTCGTTAAAGAGCCGCATACACATATTATCAGTCAATTATCTGAGTTGCTCCCTCTGATGAATATAGCGTCTGTTGCGGCTGAATAAAACAGGTCTGTTTAAACGGGTGCCCTTGCTGACGAAGATCTGTTTTGTTGCCTGTAAGTAAACTTTTCGTTAAGATTATTTAACTGCCTTTCTTGCTAGCGGATAAAGAAATTTAGTAGCTTTCCGCTTTCTTACTGTTGATTTTCAACCGTGTATCCATAAATTACTTTATGAAAGCTTTCCTGATTTTGTACCTTGGCTTACTGCTAAGCTCACTATCTTATGCACAGCAGTTTACAAATGTGAAACATATTGTAGTAATTGGGGTGGATGGATTAAGTCCTGATGGAATAATGAAAGCGAAAACACCAAACCTGGATGACCTGGTTAAACAAGGGGCGCATTCCTTCAAGGCTCAAGCGGTGATGCCATCCAGTAGCAGTCCCAACTGGGCATCCATGATCATGGGGGCTTCCCCAAAAGAGCATGAAATTACCTCCAATGACTGGGAACGGACGGATATCCGAAACAAGGCCTATTGTGAAGGAAAGGAGGGAGAAACCTTTCCTACTATTTTCAAAGTGATCCGCAGCAACAAGTCAGAAGCAGATATTGCCTGTTTTTATGACTGGGATGGGTTTGGCCGGCTGGTCGAACCTGGTGTCCCTACACTTATTGCCGATGCCAGAGGAGAAGATAGAACAGCCAGGGAAGCGGCCACATACATTAAGGCAAATAAGCCCTTTTTTACGTTTGTACATCTGGATCATGTAGACCACGCCGGACATGATTTCGGACACGGTACAGCCAACTATTATTCTTCCGTAGAAAAAGCTGACCGGTTGATCGGGGAAATTCTGACAAGCTTAAAACAAGCCAATATCTATAATCAAACTCTTATTCTGGTCACTGCCGATCATGGAGGCAAAGGCAAAGGCCATGGCGGAGACACGCCGGAAGAACGGGATATTCCCTGGATCATTGCCGGGCCTGGGGTGAAGAAAGGCTATCGAATACAGGAATTTATTAATACCTATGATACAGCCGCCACCCTGGCGTATGTGCTGGGGTATGTGCCTCCCGCCTGCTGGATTGGAAAGCCAGTGAAAGCTGCTTTTGAATAAGGGAAAAAAAACTGATTAGCTTTTTTCATGCTGCACCGCTTAGTTGAGTAATAGAGAATTGACTTTCATTGACCAACGTATGATACTGAAGAATAATAAAACCGCGGATATAGCTGTAGTAGGTGCTGGAATTATGGGTTTGGCGATTGCCTATACAGCCGCCAAAAAAGGACTGAAAGTAATAGTCTTTGAAAGAAACACTAAAGCCATAGGTGCTTCTATCCGTAATTTTGGACTGATATGGCCTATTGGCCAGGCGCCTGGGAAAGCGTATGAACGGGCGCTGAACAGCCGCAAGGTATGGCAGGAACTGGTAAATAAAGCAGATTTATATGCAGCACAAACTGGTTGTTTGCATCTGGTATATAACCAGGATGAACTGGCGGTACTGGAAGAATTTATGACTACGGCACCAGGGCATGGCTACCAGTGCCAATTGCTGACACCAGAGGAAGTAAGCCAGAAAAGTAGTGCGGCAAAAACTCATGGATTGCTGGCAGGTTTATGGAGTACAACTGAACTAACCGTTGATCCGAGGGAAGTAATCAGTCAGTTGCCGGCTTTTTTGGAATCGCAGTATAGTGTGCAATTCAGGTTTGGCACGGCTGTTACTTCTATCACCATGCCGTATGTAGACACAGCTGTGGAACGGTGGCAAACAGATCATGTATATGTATGCAGTGGGGCGGATTTTGAAACTTTATACCCGTCTGTTTTTGCGGGCAGTGGCTTAACCAAATGTAAACTACAGATGATGCGTACCGGTTCTCAGCCTGGAGGATGGCAGCTGGGACCTGCCTTATGTGCCGGTCTTACCTTACGTCATTATGCTTCGTTCAGGCATTGTACCAGCCTGGCTGCTTTGGATAAACGAGTATTAGCAGAATCGCCAGAAGTTGAAAAATGGGGCATTCATGTGTTGCTCTCTCAAACCCGGCTTGGCGAACTTACCATTGGCGATTCGCATGAATATGACCTTACACCAGATCCTTTCGATAAAGATGAGATAGACCAGATTATTCTAAACTACCTGCATACATTTGCTCATTTCCCGGACACCCATATTGCCCAACGCTGGCATGGCATTTACCCAAAACTTCCCGGACAAACCGAATTCATTGCACAGCCGGAAAAAGGAGTAACCATTGTAAATGGCCTCAGTGGCGCCGGCATGACCCTCTCTTTTGGCCTGGCTGAAGAAGTTCTGCAAGCAAATGCTATTACTGCCAGCTGGCAGGTGGGAGGCTAGGGAGTAATGAATAATGACTAATTGCTTGATTTACATTGGGTATTCAATTTGGGAAAGTGCCTACCTGATCAGGAATTCTCAGCTTTATTCAGGCAATTCAAGCACATTTGTTTGTAGATGGCCAGATCGGGTAGGGGAACATGTTCTTCCTTGGCTAGTTCATCCCATTTCCGCATCCGGATACTTAACTCAAACAATTCATCTTTTTCAAAGTCAGCCGCTTCTGATGCACTCATGCGGCCTCCCTGAAATTCCAATGTCCGTTTGCTGGCTTCTGAGAGTTGAGTATAATAGTCAGGGTGTTTAAACGTCAGATACCGTTTGGCTTGTACATGGCTTTCGACCAGCTTGGCTACCCGTTCTGGAAACCCTTTGCTTCGTAAAAAGTTAGCTCCCAATTTTTCATGGCTCATCACGCCATAGCCATCCATTTGCTGCGTTTGGTCGGAAGACAGAAAATGGCCGATATCGTGGAAAAAGGCCGCCAGAATTACTTCTTCATCAAATCCTTGTTTGGCCGCAAGCTGGGCACTCTGCGCCATATGCTCCAGTTGGGATACAGGCTCGCCAATATAATCTTCTGCTCCGTGCTTTTCATAGAGCGCAAATATTTCTGCAGTTACTGCCTTATGTTTTTCTTGTAAGTCCATAAACTTTGTCAATAGTTATTCAGTAGGTACCAGCAGATAGATTACCAGCATAGAAACCGCATGCTGGCTTTTGTTTACCGGAACATGGGGTATTTTTCCATTGAAGAAAAGCGAATCTCCGGCTTTCAGTTCTACGATCTCTTCACCCAGGTGATAGTCTACTTCTCCGCTCAACACAAATTTAAATTCATAGCCATCCGTCACTACTTTCTCCCGCTTCGAGTCTGGTTCCAGTTGAAGGATGACTGCTTCAAATGCCATGTTTAATATATTCTGACTTACGATCAACTGATACAAAAAACCGATGGCTTCTTCTTTTTCCAGAGGAATATATTCTTCCTTTTTTTTGTGGATATAACTACCGCCTCCATTTAACTCAATGCCATTGAAAAACTCACTCATTTCTATCTTCAGCACCTGTATTAAGGAAAGTAGTACAGGCAAAGAAGGAATGGTGCGGCCATTTTCAATTTTCGACAATAAGCCTTTGCTGATCTGGGCCTCTTCGGCGAGTTCGTGTAATTTTACTTGTTGCCTCTGGCGTATTTCTCTGATCTTTTTTCCAATCCTGAGTATTATCTGACCATTCATAAAAGGGTAGCTAGTTATGTCGCTGTTTTGCTTCAAGATATGTAAAGTGTAAACAGGCTTAACAGGTGTAAAGTATTTCCATAGCAGGAGTTGCCGCGGGAAATATACAATACTCAGGTTTACTTAAAGTTACTTAAATATTATTGTTTATTTATATTAAACAAATGAAAGAAAAATTTTTATAAATTAACAAATAATTAAAGAACTGTTTAATATAAGTAAACTTTACATTTTTATATTTGACGTGTTAAAAGCACATAGAAGTTGAATAATTGATTGTTTACCACATCTGGTAGTTTGCTTCTGTACCGGATGTAATGTATAAAATACCTGGAATACCTGCTACTCGTTCACATAAACCTGTCTAATTTCCTGACCTGTAAACCAGATGCCTATGTACAAAAAAAAAGCATAAGTTGCTGAGTAGGAAAAAGCAAAAAGCCGGAACTGCGGCAACAGTCCCGGCCCAATAATACCTGTTTTCTACTCCTTTTCGCACCAGTTACCGCAAAATAACTACTGCCTGGCAGTAGAGTGGCCTTATTATGTCTTAACAAAATCCTAAACCTTTATTAAAACGTACAAATCTATGAAAAATACGCTACATTCTAAGCGTTGGCCGAAAAGAAAACGGCCTTTACCTACCTTGGTTCAGCTATGGGTATGCCTGTTTCTGCTATCCATAGCAACCATTGGAACAAGCCAGGCACAAGGAAAACAAGTGTCGGGCAGGGTAACCTCAGCCTCTGAATCGTCTGCATTGCCTGGTGTAACCATTCTGGTTAAGGGAACAACTACCGGCGCTACGACTGATGCAGATGGCCGGTATAGCCTTAGTGTCCCGGAAGATGCAACTACGCTTGTTTTTTCGTTTATCGGGTATGCTTCTCAGGAAATTCCGATTGCCAACCGGTCCGAAATCAATGTGCAGCTGGAAACAGATGTTACTTCGCTTTCTGAAGTGGTAGTAACGGCTCTGGGTATTGAAAAACAGCAGCGGGAACTAGGGTACGTAACTCAAAAAATTAGCTCAGAAAGCCTCATTCAGGCACGGGAAACCAATGTTGTGAATCAGCTTGCCGGAAAAATTGCCGGTGTAACGGTTGTAAGCAGCCCTTCTGGGATTGGTGGTTCTTCCAGAGTTACCATCCGGGGTGAACGCTCGCTGAATATCAATGCGAACCAACCGCTGTTTGTTATCGACGGCATGCCCATAAGCAATAACTTTGTAGGATCGTCTGGCCGTAACAATCAGGAAGCAGATTATGGAAATGGAGCAGGGTTTATTAATCCGGATGATATTGAATCTATGACGGTGTTAAAAGGAGCCAATGCTTCAGCGTTATACGGTTCCAGAGCAGCCAACGGGGTAGTGGTAATAACCACCAAAAGTGGCAAAAATACCAAAGGGTTAGGCATATCTGTCAATTCCAATGTTACCTTTGATACCCCGCTGCGCCTGCCAGATTACCAGAATGTGTATGGCCAAGGCTTAGGCGGCGAGTTTAGTTTCAAAGATGGTTCTGGCGGGGGCTTACAAGATGGCGTAGACGAAAACTGGGGACCTAAAATGGAAGGACAACTGATTGTGCAGCATGATTCACCTACCAATAAAGGCTTACGGGCTGGTGATACAGAGGTGCCAGGTGGACCAGGAAATGCAACTGCTACGCCTTTTAGTCCACATCCTGATAATATTAAAGATTTTTTTGAGGTCGGGCAGACGTTTACCAACAACATAGCCCTTACTGGCAGCAACGAATTCGGTGATTTCCGCTTGTCGTATACCAATCTGGATCAGAAAGGGATAGTGCCTAATACTGACTTAAAGCGCAATACTTTTGCTTTCAATGGGGGCTACAAGCTAACAAAAAAATTTACTGCCAGAGCCAATGTAAACTATATCCGCAGCAACAGCGACAACCGGCCCAACCTGAGTTATGGTACAGAAAACATTATGTACTTGTTCAACTGCTGGTATGGCCGCCAGATTGATACCAAGGCTTTACGCAATTACTGGCAGCCAGGTCTGGAAGATATTCAGCAGTTCAACTTCAATTATAACTACCACGACAATCCCTATTTTAATGTCTATGAAAACACCAATGGACAAAATGTAGACCGCATCATTGGAAATATTACGTTAAGTTATTTGCTTACCGATTGGCTGAGTGTGCAAGCCCGTACCCAGGTAGATTACGCAGATGAGTTACGTTCACGCAGGAGGGCGTTTAGCACACAGCGCTATCCGTTCGGCTCCTTCCGCCGCGAAACAGTCGAAACCATCGAAAGGAACTCAGATTTATTGCTGCAAGCAAATAAAAGTTTTGGCGAAGACTTTACTCTCAATGCTACCTTAGGGGGAAACCAGCGGGTAAATACGTTTGATTACCTGGATGTATTTGCTTCCCAATTAACGGTTCCAGGGGTGTACAGCATCAACAACGCGAGAGTGCCTCTGGAATATGGGTCTACGATGACTAAACGAAAAGTGAACAGCCTGTTTGCCCAGGCACAAGTAGGTTTCCGCAACTTTCTGTTCCTGGACCTGACTGCCCGGAACGACTGGGCCAGTACACTTACCTTACCGAATGGCGTAGAAGGAACAGCCGATAATTCGTACTTTTATCCCTCTGCTTCCTTAAGTGCCGTGGTGAGTGATATTTTTGTGTTGCCTGCATTTATATCATTTGCTAAACTACGGGCGGGAATTGCCCAGGTGGGAAATGATACCGAACCCTATCAGTTTGCCCAGCCATTCAATCCGGCTACTCCGTGGGGCACCACGCCTACCTTTGGGGAAGTTTCGCAGATACCCAACCTGAACCTGAAACCAGAGATTAGTGCTTCCCAGGAATATGGCGTAGACCTTCGCTTCCTCAACAATCGCATTGGGCTGGATGTAACCTACTACCGTAACGACAGCCGGAACCAGATCATCTTCGTGCCCTTGTCTAACACCACAGGCTATGGAACTGTTGTGCAGAATGCCGGTCTGATCCGGAATCAAGGCTGGGAAGTGATGTTGAACCTGGTGCCGGTACAAGCAGAAAACAATGGTTTCCGTTGGAATATAGACATTAACTGGTCGCGCAACCGGAGCGAAGTGAAAGAACTGGCAGCTGGCATCCAGAGATACCAGTTGGCCGACCGGTATTTCTCTGTGGAAGCACGCGTAGGAGAACGCATGGGAGATATGTACGGATTTGCCTATCAGCGGGTAAGCAATGATCCAGCCAGTCCATATTACGACCCAAGTGGGCAATATGTAGGACAGATCATCAATGAAAATGGCCGTCCGCTGCGTACCGGCAATACGGTAAAACTAGGGAACTACAATCCTGACTGGCTTGGCGGTATCTACAACACCTTCTCTTACAAAAACTTTAACCTTGGCTTCTTATTCGACATCCGGTATGGTGGCCAGGTATATTCACATAGTTATGTAGTTGGCCGCGAAGGCGGACAGTTAATAGAAACCCTGGAAGGCCGCGCCAACGGATACGACTTGTCTGTAGAGGGCAATGGGGTTTATTCGCCAGGTGTTATTCTGACTAAAAATTCAGACGGATCTAACTCCTTTCATGTGAATGGCAGCCAGCCAACGGACCGCGAATTAAGTGCCCGTGAATGGCATACCGCTTTTACTTTGGGCCGAAGTGTACTGGAAGGGGCTATTTTTGATGCTACCTTTGCAAAACTCCGGGAAGTAAAATTTGGCTATACCATTCCTGATAAAGTGTTAGGAAAGCTGCCTATCCGGGGTGTTAACTTTTCCATCGTTGGCCGCAACCTGGCTTTATGGACAAAAGTACCCCACATTGACCCGGAGACTTCCTCGGTTGCTGGAAGTACCGTTATTCCCGGGGCAGAGTCAGTGGCTATCCCATCTACCCGCAACATCGGCTTCAACTTAGGCTTCCGCTTGTAAATTATTTTCTATCACCGACTACTAACGACACGTATGAAAAGATATAGAAACCTGAAAATCATTTTTATGGCACTGGGCTTACTGCTGCTCAATGCCTGTGATAAAGATTTTGAAGAGATCAACACCAACCCCAATGTGCCCAATACCGTAACGCCAGACCTTTTGTTGCCTAATATTATCCGCTCAACGGTGAATGAAGTCATGGGGATGTCCTGGGGTATAGGCAATATTGTCATCCAGCAGACAGCCAAAATTCAGTTTGTGAACGAAGACCGCTACCAGTGGGGAGAGCAGAATGGCATTTGGAATACCATGTATACCAATATGCGGAATGTAAACAATGTGTATACGATTGCCGAAAAAGCAGGACAAAGCAACTATATGGGTATAGCTTTGGTCATGAAATCCTGGATGATGTCTCTGGTAACCGATTCCTACGGCGATGTACCCTATACGGAAGCAACGCAGGGAAAAAGCAGTGTCTATTTCCCCAAATATGATACCCAGGAAACGATCTACAACGGCATTCTCTCAGACTTGTCACGGGCAAATGAGCTGTTTGGGTCAACGGCTGAAAACGTGCAGGGAGATATTTTGTATGGAGGCGATGTAGAGAAGTGGAAAAAATTAGCTAACTCTCTCCGTTTGCGGTATTTAATGCGGGTTTCTAACAAGCGGAATGTTGGACCAGATATGCAGGCAATTCTGAATGACCCGGCGACTTCACCCATTTTTGAAGAGAACGACGACAATGCTGCTTTGCTGTATCTGCCAACCGTACCCAATCAGTTTCCTTTATATACTTCCAGAATTGGTTCGTTTAATGAGTTCCGGCTGAGTAAAACTATGGCCGATAAGTTGAAAGAATACAATGACCCCCGCCTACAGGTATTTGCCCGCCCAACACCAGCTTCTACCGGTACGGCTACCCCTGAATATGTTGGCGTTCCGAATGGACTCGATGATAATGCTGCACTTCAGTATAATGGGGGTGCTAATTTTATGTCCCGGATTGGTAATCCTTATTATATAGATGGCTTTGGTACCCCTACGCAGGAACAGCGGGAAATTGCCAGAGGTATTATTATGACCTATGCAGAACTCCAGTTTATCCTGGCAGAAGCCGCGCAGAAAGGGCTTGTTACTTCCGGTACAGCTAAAGAATATTACGAGCAGGGGATACAGGCATCTTTTGAGTATTTTAAACAGGACCTTCCGGCCGGATATCTGGCTCAGCCTGGCGTTGCTTTTTCACCGGCAACCGCTTTGCAGCAGATTGGCACACAAAAATGGATTGCCCTGTTTTATTCCGGACTCGAAGCATGGTTTGACTGGCGAAGAACCAATTATCCGGAACTTACTCCTGGTATATCCAATGTAAATGGAAACCGTATTCCTGTGCGTTTTATTTATCCTGCTTCGGAATTTTCTCTCAACAAAGAAAACGTAGAAGCAGCAGTAGCCAGGCAGGGACCCAATGACATAAACACCAAAGTTTGGTGGGACCAGTAAGTAATGATGATATAGCAGCCTATTTAACATACCTAAAAATTCAAAAAGCGTAGATAGACTCTACGCTTTTTTTATATACCCTGGACGGAATTGTACCTTGTATTTTCGGGCAATTGTTAAAGCCCCATAAAACTGTTGTAAAAACAACTATTACCTGTACTAAAACATTCGTCTTAACCCGAGTGCGATGATGATTAGATAAGTAGAACACTGAATATATGAATGAGCTGTACGCAAAATCTGTATAGGTTAACGCAAAAAGCGTATAATAGCCACCATAGAATCCCTACATTTAGATATCTTATTGAGCGGACGTATAAAAAGAATAGCCATACTACTGATATATTTCTGGTAATATACACTTTTGCATGAATCGCTCCCGGTTTTAGGACTGATAACCGGGAAATAAAGTCAAGTAATTTTTTGAATGCATTCTCTAATCATGCTACCGGACAGCAGTAAAGGAAAACCAGGGACAGGCAAAAACGCAAGCGAATAACTACACACTGGAACTTTACTGCTGTTTTAACTAAGCCATACACGGCTACTACTGCCTACAAGTTTGTGAACTGATTGTTGTCTTCTACATGCCAGATAATCTGCTGAGTTTGTAGGTAGCTTATTACTAAGTAGCCAGGTTTTATAGGCTTCCAGGTATCTCACAAACGAAGACACCAGATTAACATCCATAGCCTGCATACTGAGCCAAAATAAGTAAGCTGAAAAATAAAGTAGAAGAAGTCAACAGGGAGAAGCCAGAGGAAAGAACCTCCTTCTGCATACAGTTACAAAATCGGCTCGTGCAAGCAAAAAGCCTTATCCAACCAATAACCACCCGGCATGAGAAAGAACCAGCCCCAAATTTCCTGAAGTAATTATACAAGCGTAGCTCAACTCAGATTTTGCAAATCATTCCTAGTACACACTAACTACTAAAACCATGAATGTAAACGATTACCAGAAAAAAGTTCTGCGCAGGTATCTGTGCTTGCTGATAATGGCCGTTCTGCTGGCCGGAAATAGCCTGGCACAGGTTGCGGATATTACGGTTTCCGGGCGCATCACGTCTTCCGAAGGTGGGGAAGTACTACCGGGGGTCAATGTACTGTTGAAAGGTACCAACAATGGTACGATCACAGGTGTCAACGGCGAATATTCTATTCTGGTACCTGCTACTAATGCGGTCCTGGTTTATTCGTATGTAGGGTATAATACCCTAGAACAGGCGGTTAATAACCGGACTACTATCAATGTTTCGCTGGAACCAAGCTTAGGTAACCTCAGTGAGGTAGTGGTAACGGCCTTAGGCATCCAAAGGGAGCAAAAGTCACTAGGCTATTCGGTAGGCAAAGTAGAGGGAGCTTCCATAACTAATGTGGCGCAGGAAAACGTGTTAAATGGCATAGCTGCTAAAATTCCCGGAGTTACCATCAACCAGACGAGTGGAGTAGGTTCTTCAGTAAGTGTTGTAATCCGTGGAGCAAAATCTTTATCCAGTGACAACCAGCCTCTATTTGTAATTGATGGAGTGCCGGTAGCCAATGGACTCAATAATTTCCGGGTTATGGGCGACCGCAATGAAGTAGATTATGGCAATGCCATTACTGACCTCAATCCGGATGATATTGCCAGTGTTTCCGTCTTAAAAGGACCCAGTGCAGCGGCGTTGTATGGTTCCAGAGCAGGCAATGGCGTAATCCTGATCACTACCAAAGCCGGTAAAAAAGGACAGCCCCTAGGAATCTCTTTTTCATCAAGCAATGTGTTCGAAAAACCTGTGGAATACCTTGATTTTCACTACCGGTATGGGAATGGCGAGCGGAACAATACCTTTGATGAAGGATCAGCATACTGGGCAGGTCCCCAACTGGATGCTGGCAACCTGGCACCTCAATGGAATAGTCCGGTGGATGCCAATGGAAATAAAGTACCAACCGAACTCAGGTCTTACAAGGATAATATGAAGAACTTCCTTCAAACAGGCTTTACCTCGACCAACAATATTGCCCTATCAGGTTCCGGAGATAAAGCTACGTTCCGGATTTCTCTCAACAACATGGTAAACAAAGGCCTGATTCCTAATTCTGATCTGTACCGGAATGCCATTTCTACCAGCACAACCTATGATATCAGCAAAAATGTACGGTTGAATGCCAACATCAACTTGTCCCGTTCTAATTCCAACAGCCGTCCATCTACCGGGAACCGGGGAGCCAATCCGGTAGAAGCCGTTTACTTCTGGCCTCAGGTAAATGTATCTGATCTGAAAGACTACTGGATGCCAGGCGCTGAACAAATTCAGCAACGTTCGCCGCATCCCTCTTTCGATAATCCGTATTTCCTGGCCTATCAGCTGACTAATGGCTTTGTGCGTGACAGGGCCTTCGGTAACCTGAAACTCGACTGGAACATCACCCCCGACCTTACTGCTTTTGCCAGACTATCGCACGATTATTTTATTGAAAACCGGGAAACCAAAATCCCGCAAAGTTATAGCCGGGTTAGGGGAGGAGGGTACCATTTACAGGATATAGCCCGTAACGAAACCAATGCCGACTTTCTGCTGACGTATAAGAAAACCTTGAATAGTTTTGATTTGAGTATTTCCGGGGGTGGGAACTACATGAAACAAAACTACCGAGATATGTATACCGGCAGCCAGAATAGTAATCAGGTATTAATCGTACCAGGATTGTACCGCTTATCTAATATTCCCGCAGACAAGTTGCTAACCAATAACTTTACGTCAGAAAAAGCCATTTATAGCCTCTATGGCATGGCATCCTTTGGTTTCAAAGATATGCTGTATCTGGATTTAACTGCCCGTAACGACTGGTCGAGTACGTTGCCTGCCGCTAACCGCTCTTATTTTTATCCTTCTGCTTCTCTAAGCTGGCTGGCAAATTATACGTTTGGACTACCGCAGGCTATTTCATTACTCAAGTTCCGGGCCGGATGGGCGCAAGTGGGTAATGATACGCAACCTTATCAACTACAAAACACTCTGCAAACTGGATCATGGGGTAATCTGATCACAACCGGTGTTCCGGCTTCTTTGTTGAATGCGCAGCTTAAACCCGAAATAGCTACTTCTACCGAGGTGGGCATGGACTTGAACTTATTTAACAACCGGATACGGTTCGAAGGAACCTACTATTATGTTGCCAACGAAAACCAGATACTGAGTATTTCTTCCCCGTCATCCTCCGGGTATACCAGCCGCATGGTAAATGCAGGTTTATTAGCCAGCCGGGGCTGGGAACTCAGCCTGGGGGGTACACCTATCCGTAGCAGTGACTGGAACCTGGACCTGACTGTGAACTTCACCAGAAACCGGACCACGGTAGAAGAACTTGCTGATGGGTTGGAATTTATTACCTTATGGGATGATAATGGCGGAGGTTCCTTTACCAGAGTTGGTGAAGAAATAGGCAACTTGTATAGCCGGGGATATGCGTATGTGAAAGATCCCAATTCTCCCTATTACAAATGGCCAATCCTGGATAAAAATGGCGAATGGATTTCTGTAAATGACCGTGATGCCAGAGAAAAAGTAGGAAATTTTAACCCAGACTTTCTAATGGGGATGCAAGCCTCACTCTCCTACAAACGATTTACTCTGAGTGCCAGCTTAGACTGGCGGGCAGGCGGTGAATTTCAGTCCTACACCTACCGCTACGGAGAGTCTGACTGGAAGTCAGAACGGCAGCTAGAAAACCTGATTGCCGGGGGGCTTTATTCAGAACAAGAGCTGATCGCTTTATTAAAATCAGACCCTCACAAATACATCATTCCCCAGAATGGAAACTTCCCCAGAGTAGGAGGACATACACAAGAAACCGGTGGCTATCCGGTAGATGATGCCTATGATGGAGCTTTTATTCCTGGGGTGATCGAGACATCCGACGGGGTATATGAAGAACACTTGGGCGGACCCAATACAAATATCTACCCCATATCTAATATGTATCCCTG
This sequence comes from Rhodocytophaga aerolata, assembly GCF_030503435.1. Taxonomy (GTDB): domain Bacteria; phylum Bacteroidota; class Bacteroidia; order Cytophagales; family 172606-1; genus Rhodocytophaga; species Rhodocytophaga aerolata. Next base: position 69,324 of record NZ_JAUKPO010000015.1, on the reverse strand, counting down.
GAGTTATAACAAACAAATTACCTTCGATGCTTCCTTTATTAAATTACGTGAAATCTCCCTGAGCTACGATCTGCCTAAGTTCCTGGGTTTACGCAATGCCAATATCTCTGTTTTCAGCCGCAACATCATGCTCTGGACCGCTGCCAAAATAGGTATTGATCCGGAAAGGGCTTTCCAGATCACTGGTGGCGCCCAAGGAAACACAGCGAATGCATTTAGGCAGGGGATAGAGCTCCAAAATGTGATGCCCTGGACTATTCCTTTCGGGTTCAAGCTGAACTTCAGCCTGTAAATTCATCATGTCCTGTATTTTCATTTTAACTTTTTATCCATGAACTTCTTTAGAATTATCAATAAATCTGCACTCATTCTGCTGCTGGTGATTGTATCCTCCTGTAAGGATCAGCTAACGGAAATGAACGAAAACCCGAATGGAATAGATCCGGCTACCGCTAACCCCAATCTGCTAATGCCTACCGTAATGACAGGAGCTGCCAAAAGTTATCTGGAGCTGGGCTTTGGAGATATTGCTGGCGTAATGCAGCACACCCAGAAATCCGGCTGGTATAGTGGACATAACACCTATGACTGGACACCTCAGGATTGGGCTGGCTGGTATGGACTCTTGCGCAGCAACAACTTGATGTTTGAGCGGGCAGTAGACATGAACCTCAAATTCCATCAGGGAGTAGCCTTAACTATGAAATCTTTTATCTTCGGAGTCATTACAGATCTTTGGGGAGATGCTCCCTATACCAATGCTGTAAAAGGTAATCTGGGATCAACAGAATTTAATCTGCCAGCCTTCGATAGCCAGGAGGTAATTTATGCAGGAATTATTAATGACCTGAAGTCGGCTTCTGAACTTTTTGCTTCGGGTGATGTAACGGGTGTTCTTACCAACTATGATGTATACTATAAAGGGGATGCTTCTAAATGGCAGAAATTCGCAAATACGTTACTATTGCGGTACTACCTGCGCATTTCCGATAAAATGCCAGACGTAGCCAAAGCAGGTATTGAAAGCATTTATAGTTCAGGCATCTATATTAATGAAGCGGGTGATGATGCCACCATGAGTTATATTGGAGCAAGCACTGATAATGCCTGGCCAGGTACCGTCGGTGGCGATGGCTCTGATGTGCGGAACCGTAAACCGGCCATACCTCTACTTAGCAAGTTGATGGCTTACCAGGACCCCAGAATGAGTGTTTGGTTTGCACCAGTTCGTGTCCGCTGGATAGCCGATCCAACCTTGCCTACCGCTGTCGATGCGTTTATCCGGAAAGACGGCGTAATTCAGGAAGGAGTAACCTCCATTATGGATGAACAATTCCAGAAAACACCGGGGAATTATACCCGTCATTTTAATCCGGCGCTATATAACGGAACCCTAGATACCGGCGAATACGTAGGTATGCCGGTTGGTATCCTGCTGCCAGATGCCTATAATGGAAACCCTACCCCAGGCCAGGTATTACAGAATCAGCATGTCTCGCAACTAGCCGATATTTACAGGAAGGGAAGTGGTGATCTGTTAAAAGCCAGATTGGCTTCTGCTGCAGAAACGCATTTTATATTAGCGGAAGCGGCGTTAAAAGGATGGTCTGTGGGTAGTGCAGAAGAGCATTATAAAGCCGGTATCGAAAGCTCTCTGGACGCATGGGGCGTGGCCGGTGAATTTAGTACATATATTGCACAGGAAGGCGTATCGTATACCGGTAGTCTAGCTCAAATTATGGAGCAGAAATGGATCGCCAGTTGGACAGCTGTCACAGAAGCCTGGTTCGATTTCAGAAGAACGGGTTATCCTGAATTACAAGCTGGTCCTGCTTCGCCTGAACCCGTTTTGCCAGTGCGCTTTATTTATGGAGATAATGAAATTCTGTTGAATGCCAACAACTCTAAAAATGCCATAGATAAATTGCAGGTAACGCCACATTCCGGCTTACGTGGAAAAAATAGTCAGTGGTCTAAACCATGGATTATCGCAGGTACAAATAAACCTTGGTAGATAGGTAAGTTACCTACCATTAACCAGACCTGTTAGGTTTTCAAAAACTGACAGGTCTTCTTAACTTATACAGTTTGTGTTCATACTATTTTTACTTCAAGTTTTTGTACTTAGTAGTAAATTGTTTAGTTAACATGAGATATACATTAATCCTGACATTACTTCTGCTGTTAACTGTTGGCTGTCAGCCTCCGAAAGAAAACAAACAGGCTTCAGACTCTTTTCAAGCCAATATTATTTTCCCATTACAACGTGAGCACGTACATGGGCCAACCATTGTGGAATTACCCAACGGCGATCTGCTTTCCGCATGGTTTCAGGGATCTGGTGAACGCTGGGCGGATGATGTACGCATTATGGGAGCCAGGCTGTGTAAAGGAGATACCACCTGGTCTGCCCCGTTTCTGATGGCTGATGTAGCGGATTTTCCAGACATTAATCCCATGTTGTTTATGGATACCCAGGAACGTTTATGGCTCATGTGGTATCCTGTATTGGCCAATCAGTGGGAAACCTCTATACCGATGTACCGGATCAGTACAAAGTATACCTCAGCAGGTGCTCCCGAATGGACCTGGCAGGATGTGCTGTTTGTAAAACCAGGTGATAAAAACGAACGTGGCATCCAACCGAATGACCGCTTTGTAAAAGCTGTACAACATCAATTAATTACGTATGAAACATACTTCACTGAAACGTTACTTCCCCAACTTCCTGACAGTATGCAAGCGAGCATGCAGGTAGAATGGCAAACGTATAAAACGAAAATGGATAGCCTGGCCAAAGGAAAGAATATGATGCGCAGCGGACGTATCGTAGAAAACGGGCAAACAACTACGAAGGAGCTTGGCTATCCGCTTTCCACCAGAATGGGCTGGCAAACAAAAAATAAACCTTTTATTCTGCAAAACCGCCTTATTGTTCCTTTGTATTCTGATGGCTTGGATTGTTCACTATTTGCCATTTCGGACAATTGGGGCAAGACCTGGCAGTTTAGCAATCCAGTTATGGGAGGTGCTGGTATTCAACCAACAATTGCCCTTACGAAAGACAGTCTATTAGTAGCCTATCTGCGGGACAATGGCCCGCCTCCCCAGCGAATGCAGCGAACGGAATCCAGAGACAAAGGACTAACCTGGACCATTGCTAAAGACGATCAACTGCCGAATCCTGGTGCAGGTTTTGATATGGTCACCTTACAAGATGGCAACTGGCTAATGGTATATAACCATACCGAAGAAGGTAGATACAACCTGGAAGTAGCCCTTTCCACAGATGATGGAAAAACCTGGCAATGGCGCAAAAGTCTGGAAAACGATACCCGTGGCAAACAAGCCACAGCCAGCCATTATCCGGCCATTATCCAGGGAGCAGATGGCAAGATACATATCGTCTATAGCTATCATTATAACGACCGGGAAGGCCAACCGCACAAAACCATAAAATACTCCAGTTTCCCGCCAGAATGGATAAAAGATCAGCCGGTAGCAGAAAAGTAATATTACCTCAAACAGTATCAGGAATTTACTTGCTGATCAGGTGATTTTTCCGGTATTCAACCGGGGTGAGGCCTTTCAATTGTTTGAACTGCCGGGCTATGTTCTTGCTGTCGTTCAGGCCCAGATCCAGAGCTATTTCAAAAATAGTCATGTCGGTCTCCAAAAGTTTCTGGGTAAACTTTTCGATGCGCAGGTTATAAATGTACTCATACACTGGGTACCCGGTAATCTGAAAAAAACGCTTCTCCAATGACCGCCTGGACAAAGGTACTTCTTTCAGCACTTGTTCTACTTTCAGATTCTTGTCTACGTTTTGGTGAATATATTTCAAGGCACTTACAATGTATTTGTCATTGGTCGCATATATATCGGTAGACTGCCGGGTGATCAACTGGGTTGGTTTTACGACAATATTATACGGATTAAAATCTTGTGTATTGATCATATATTCAATCAGCCTGGCAGCTTCATAGCCGCCTTTTTCTGCTCCCTGGCTGATGCTGGAGAGGGGAGGATCAGCTATACAGCACAGCATTTCGTCATTATCTACCCCTAGTACGGCTACTTCCTCGGGAATGCGGATACCAGCATGGCGGCAGGCTTCACTGATGTGGTGAGCCTGGTTATCGTCGCATGCCATGAGGGCAATGGGTTTGGGTAAGGATTTCAGCCACCTGCTTAAGGCGGAAGGTTTATAATACCACAAGGCAATAGCATTCGATTCCTCCGGCTCAAAATAATGTACCCGGTAGCCTGCTTCTTTCACCCTAGCCTCAAAACCTTCAGCCCGTTCTCTGGACCATACAATATTCTGAAAGCCATAAAAAGCAAAATGGTTGAATCCTTTTTTCAAAAAGTAGTCAGCACCCATTTGACCGGTTTCGTGATAGGCTCCGGTGATATTGGGAATTTCTTCAAAACGTTCTTGCAGATCCTGGGCTATAACAGCAATGCCAGCCTGTGTAAATTTTCCGACTTCACAATGATTGTAGAACTGCCCGATAATCCCATTTGCCCCCCAGTCTTTTGCCCATTCCAGTATGCCTTCTATTCCAATAGTTTCCCGGTAAAACTGAGGCATCCGGCAGAAAGCCCAGGGCCCATGATCTACCGAATACCGGGTAATGCCCCGCAGCAGACTTTTGAAATACTCTTCTGCAAAATCGCTGAGTAAAATAAGCTTGATCATAGCATTCGAAGAATTCGTTTATTGACAGATTTGTCTTGAACCTACGCCTGACTGAGTTTAAATAAATCACTCCAGTGTTTAATGGTGGCGTTCTTAACCAATGGCCGGGCCCACAAGCCAATGCTTAGAATATAGCCCAGGGTAAGAAACATACAGGCCATAGCCAGCTGCAAGCCCAGCAATTCACCTAAACCCCCGATAATTAATGGCACTACCGCCCCTCCGGCAATTCCGGTACATAAAATGCCGGAGAACGTGCCATGATGATGGCCGACAGAATTAAGCGCCAGCGAAACAATAACTGACCACATAACGGAGGCAAAAAAACCTGTAAGGGGAAATGCAATTAAGGCTATATCTACAGAACCGAAAAGTGCCAGGGCTAACGAAATAATAGCACCCGAACTAAAGACAATGAGCACCGTACGGCTATCAAATAACTTCAGAAATACAAGTCCCAGAAGGCAACCTATGGTAAGCAGCCCCCAGAAATAGGATATTATGGTAGCACCAGTCGTTGCCGGATCTACGCCATGGTAGGTCTGCAAAAATTTGGATGTCCAGTTGGCAATGCCTTGTTCGGTGCCAACATAGCAAAAGATACCTACAAAAAATAAGATCACATACCGGTTGCCTAACAGTTCTTTAAATGCTTTACCTGTGTCTATCTTTTCGTCTTCCTTCAACTCTACTGCCGGAAACTTTACCAGTTTAATAATAATAGCAACCACGAGTGCTGTTACGGCAAAAACCCAGTATAAAGATACCCATTTAAGGTCTGCGGCTACCAGGGAGTTAAAAAGGGAGATAACCGGATTGGTATTTTGGCTATGCAGGTTCTGCACCAGATAACTGTATAACAAAGGGCTGAGAAAAGAGGCAGCCCCAAAAAACAGCTGGGCCATTACCGAATTAAACGCAAAATGTTCCTCACCGCCAGCTTGCCTGAGAAGCGGGTTAATGACTACCTGCAACATAGCCATGCCAATTCCGATGGAGAACAAAGAAACCATAGCTATCTCAAACGTAGGAAACAAAGCAAACAGCAAGGCTCCAGCAAAGGCCATAAAAAATGCCCAAAGTAGCACAGGTTTAGCTGAATATTTTTCCATAAGAATGCCCGAAGGAATAGACATAATGCCGTAGGCAATGAAAAAAGAAAAGGGTAAAAATCCGGCTAGCCCAATACTCAGATCAAAGCTGTCAATAATATCGGGAATGATCGGGCCCAGAATATTGGTTAGAAAGGAAATAACGAAGAAGATAAAAAATATCAAAAAGACGATCAGTACATTGCGCTTCATAACTCAGGTAGTGTAGGCTAAACTGTGTACGAGTTGGTTTTACGCTTACGCATTTGGCGTACAGGCTCCCTCAATATACGCAAGGAGAATGAAATACGAAAGTGAATACGCTTTTATTGGACGAATAAATAAGTACTCATCTGGTTAAGCAAAAAGGCTTTGTTATATCAAAAAAAATAGCATAGATGAAGATGTACTAACACATAGAAAAATCTTTTTGGACAACAGAAGCCTACCCATGAAGTTTTGCTTGCCGATTCCTAGAACGAAACCGGCTTATTCCTAAAACTACCGTATACAGCAAAAACTCAGCTCTCTATTGATTCTTATTAACAGATGTTTACTTATAGAAACGTAAATTGTCTATAGCAATAGAACCATTGATGTTTACCTCCAGGTAACCTACCCCAGGAGTGTTTTTTAAATCAACTATACCTACCCCGTTTGCTTCTGTATCCTGAAACGTAGCCGTATACAACAGGGTACCTCCTTTCCTAGTATATAGCTTAACGTCACCTGTCTCTTTTTCTCTGGCCGTCTCAACGTCTAGCACAGTTAACGAAGTAGCCTTAATACCTCCGTTCACACGACTGAAGTCGAAAGTAATATACCCCGGCCCATCATCATCGTTAGGCACGGTGCCAAATTGTTTGAAGTTTTGAAGAACGACTATGTTTCCCAAAGCGGTATTGTTTATAAAATTTCCGCTTTCGCCTCCTTTGCCTTTACCTTTGCCGCCAAATTTTTGATTAGGGGTACCCAGGTCTACATCTTCCCAATGAGGAAGGCTGGAATTAAATACCATAGCGGCTACTGGTTTATCAGGAGAAATGGAATTAAAACTGGTCATGGGAATGACTAACCCACTATCACTGGTGACAGCAGATAGCAAGGTACCGGCAACTACTTTATTAAAACTTACCACATCATAGATCTCCAGATCTTCCACCGGATCAGGTATTACCTCTTCTGTTTCCTTGCAACTGAACAGACTCAACAAGCAGGCAGCCAAACTAATTAATACATGTTTTTTCATAGGAACGGTGTTAAATGAATTAGTCAGGTAGATCAGCATTAACTTCGCATCTCTGCCATAAAATTTCTTCGAATAATATCTTCTTCCATTTTCATTACCTATAACTTTTACTCCGGGCAGATTGCCAATCAGGAGCCGATAGATCTACGTAGTTCTATTGATCACTCATTTTCCTGGGGCCTTTAGTAAAAGTCGTTACCATGACACTTGCATGCTGGTTTTTATTTAAGTATAATGAAAGATGTAGATAAGTATTATTACTAAGGTACGGACAATTACTTCAGAAAGTTTACTAGACTGATAGATGGCAGAAAATTAGTGTCATAGCATCCTATAATTTGATAATCAATTATTTAAGTTGTTAGATACGTTCATACATAGAGGTGGAAATAATAGCTTTAATGGATAGTTATCAGCTTCTATTTATTTATGAAGGTGTACTTTTTAGCCTTGCTTTAGACTACGTATTTTGAGGAAATATTTACGTAAAAGAGGTTTTTTCCTGCTAATTAAGTCTTAACTTGTATGGCTACCAACCTGTTTTTTATTTTATTAAATGGCTTTGCAACCTATGGAAACAATTAACTTATTACCACCAGGACTATGGCCTGTGATGCTTACTCCGTTAAAGGAAACCAATGAACTAGATTTGAGAGGCTTGCAGGAATTGACTGATTTTTATCTGGAAGCGGGAGCCAATGGCTTATTTACCAATTGTTTGTCCAGTGAAATGTACCAGCTAACGGCCGAAGAGCGGCTGACCATTACACGAACCGTGGCGAAGCAAAGTAATGGAAGGGTGCCTGTGGTGAGTACCGGAACCTTCAGCGAGTACATGCCAGCCAATATAGATTTTATCAAACGGATTTACGATACCGGAGCTTCGGCTGTTGTGCTGATTACCGGCATTTTAGCCAGAAATGACGAAGAGGAAGATGTGCTGAAAAGCCGGATTGAAGAAATTATTTCCAGAACGGAAGGTATTCCCTTAGGGTTGTACGAATGCCCTATGCCGTATAAACGACTGGTAAGCGCTGAACTGATGAAGTGGCTGGCAGATACAGGCCGCTTTGTTTATCATAAAGATACCAGCTGTCATATAGGTTCGCTGCAAAAAAAAATACAAGCAACCCAAGGAAGCAGCTTTGGTTTGTACAATGCCGATACCCCTACTGCCCTGGATTCGCTGGAAGCTGGTGCCCGGGGAGTTTCTCCCATTTCAGCTAATTTTTATCCGGAGCTTTTTACATACCTGCTAAAGCGCTTCCAACATTCTGGCAGAACTCCCGAGTTAAATCAACTTTACTCCATGTTATTGGTGATGGATAAGCTGGTGCATACTTTTTATCCGTATTCAGCCAAGCTTTTCCTGCAAAAAAGAGGCTTGCGAATTGCTGCTAATTCCCGTATTCCAACTGAATCCATGACTCAGGCAGATAAACTCCGGTTTGATGCCTTATTTGATATGTTCCACACACTGGCTAGTAGGCACACGATAAATTTAGTGCTTAACCCAAAGTCATCCATCCATAATCTATAATAAGTATACGGTTGAATACACTGGATTTAGTTGTTTTTCTGGGATATATGCTGGGAATCACCCTGTTTGGGAGTTCGTTTTACAGCAAAAATAAATCTTCTGAAGCCTTTACACTGGGCACAAACAATTTTCCAACATGGGTAGTCGGCATGTCCATTTTTGCTACGTTTGTCAGCAGCATCAGTTTTATTGCCCTGCCAGGAAATGCTTTTCAAAGCAACTGGAATGCTTTTGTGTTCAGTTTGTCGCTGCCTGTGGCCTCCTACATCGCCGTAAAGTTTTTTGTACCACTCTACCGGAAAGTAAATAGTCCATCAGCCTATACGTTTCTGGAATACCGTTTCGGGCCATGGGCTCGTATTTATGTATCCGCCTGCTACCTGCTTACTCAGGTAATGCGGATGGGTACCATCTTGTATCTGCTTGCCCTCCCGGTGAACAGTATGTTCGGATGGGATATTATGACTATCATTTGTATTACTGGCCTGTTGGTAATGGTATATTCCTTGCTTGGAGGTATTCAAGGGGTAATCTGGACGGATGCCATTCAAGGGATTGTGTTGATTTCTGGGGCTTTGTTCTGCCTGGCTTATATTCTGGTAACCATTCCAGGTGGGCCATCTGCTGTGTTTGAGATTGCCTCCCAACAGGATAAATTCAGTCTCGGAAGTTTTAGTTTGCATGTGTCTGAATCTACGTTTTGGGTGGTGCTGATCTATGGGATATTTATCAACCTGCAGAACTATGGCATAGACCAGAATTATGTGCAGCGCTACATGGCTTCCCGCACGGAAGGAGAGGCTAAACGGTCTGCTTTCTGGGGTGGTTTATTATACATACCGGTCTCCCTGCTTTTTTTTATAATCGGAACGGCTTTGTATGCCTATTATACAGCCTTGCCGGAGCAATTACCTGCCGACCTGCGCAATAAAGCTATGAGCGACCGGGTTTTTCCGTATTTCATCGTACACAAACTACCTGCCGGGTTTACCGGGCTCTTGATCGCTTCTATTTTTGCGGCAGGCATGAGTACCATTTCTACCAGCATCAATAGTTCAGCTACTGTGGTGCTGACAGATTATTATAAGCGGTATAAAAAAAGCAAGGTTACCGACCAGCAAGCCATCCGTGTATTGTATCTGACTTCTGTAGTAGTCAGCCTGTTAGGGATTGTAATTGGCATTGCGCTGATCAATGTAAAAAGTGCCCTGGATGCCTGGTGGAAACTTGCTTCGGTGTTCAGTGGCGGCATGCTGGGTTTATTTTTACTGGCAGCATTTGTTAAGCAAATTTCCCAGAAAGGGGCAATTGCAGGTATGGTCGCTGGAATCGTGGCAATTCTTTGGCTAAGCCTTTCTCCGGTTATTTTTACTGAGGAGCCTCTTAAGCAATTTGCAAGCCCATTTCACGGCTACCTGACCATTGTACTTGGTACCCTGATCATTTTTGTGGTTGGTTTTCTGGCTTCTGTTCTGGCCAATAAAGGCAAGGAAAAACAGGTAGAAGTATAAACTGCGTTTACTAAGAAGTTCCCCATTTGTCAATCATCCCTTTTTGATGGTCGCTGATGTGCTGTAGCAAATATAAAATGATGTTTTCAGGTATCACCTTGTATTAGAACTCTTTGGAATAATAACTATATAAAAATACGCTCGCATAGATAGTACTTATACTGCCAAATAAGCTTGAGTTTTTACAAATCAGAAAGCAATTCTTTGTCTTTTAAATTTTCAGTAGCACTTTCCGAAGCCTTAGGGGCGCTGATAACGCCCAGATATCTTCCCATCCAGTAGGGCAGAAGCCATATATCTCCGGCACTGTATTCGGCTGTACCCTGGTCACCTCCATCTAGTTGGAAGCGGTTAGCATTGTGGCGGTTAATAGGTAATTCGTCCGGCGGGAGTACTTCTTGGGTGGTTTGCTGTCGAAAATTGGGAGCAAGTAAGTCAATATCTTTCCGCTGGCTGTTGGTTATTTGCCAGGTTCTCATATCCAGGGGATACTGCTGCAAATACCAGACGGCTTCATTCAGGTCAAAATTTGATACACCAGTAATGGCGGTGAATATATTCCAGGCACCTTCTTTTTCTGGCCGTTCCGCTTCCCAGTGATCTAAAATTGCCTCTTTATACATCATTTTCAGTGAATCGTTAAATGCATAGCGGTAAAGGCCCCAATAACCCAAAAAATACATTTCATCGTCGGAGTGATTCCAGGCTTCCGATAGATTTTTACTTAACTCATCGGCAGATTCGGGAGCCATACCAATTTCTTTGATTGGCCGCTTCAGGTTGTCCAGGTAGCCATGCTCATGCATAAGTTCAAAGGCTTTTTCTTTGTATATCTCTTTTCTGGTGAAATGATAGGCCGTTTGGAGCATAGCAATAATATTGGATGAGTTCAGTTTGCGGTCTCCCACCATTTTGGGCCGGGCATTTACATAATCCGGGTGCCATTTTCCCCACTGCGTAGGTTTGCCATCCCAGTCAATGAGGTAAAAATCATGAGAAACCACATGTTGCATCAGGGTATCTAGTAAGGTAATGGCCTTCCTTCTTAACTCCTGATCTTCTAAGAGTTCGGCCATGGCGCTTAAAGCAAAAACATGCCCGATGGCTTCGTCGCTACTTGTCGTAGATTTCCAGTCCCATTGAGGATCGTCTGCCGGCCGCCATCTGGCTTTATCATGCAGGGCATACCCCCGCCTCTCAAACGACCTGGAAGGAAACCCTGCCACCGGATTTATGGTGTAGAGCCGCTCCATAGCATCCAATGATTCACGGCAATTCTGCAAGGCGTCTTCGGACTTAGTCACAGCATACCTGAAAACCTGCGAACCCAGATACATCGCTGTCCATAACCCATCGTTATCGGAATCTTCCAGATAACCTGTGCTTACATTACCAGGTGTCATCCCTGCGATGGTGGCGTTAAATCCATTGCGGATATGGCGTTTACGTACCTGTTGTTCAAAATAAAGAGCCTTATCGTGTAATGTCATATCGCGGAAGTGTATTTCTCCCAGGCCTTTATCTGTTAGTATGAGTACACTTCCCTGGTGACCCTTGGCAATATGGATGACTTTATCGGAGGGAAGCCAGCGTTTTGAAGCATAGTAGCTATATTTTCCGTCCGGTAGAAGCTGAAAGGCACCTTTCTCAGAGCCAAACCAGAGGAGGTTGTCTATTTCCTGTACGGAGGTAATGTGTGTCCAGGGAAGCTTTGTTTGCTTTTCACCTTTCTGCTGATAGGATGAAGCATCAATTCGTAGAAACCCATTGCTTGAGCCAACAATTATTTCATGGGTGGCTGTAGCCAGGGTGAAACAGGTAAAGTCTTCTCCTTCAAAAACTGTGTCCAGGGTTTGTTTGGCCACAGAAAAAGTAACAAGTGATTTTTCTGTTAACAGCCAGAAAGTATTCCGGGTTTTGTCGAATACTATATCTATTACAGGTCCGGGAATGTTGCCCTGCCAGAGTACCTGCTTCTGGGTAAGGTACTGAACAGTATGACCATCTGATAGGAGAAAAGAAAAATCTTCTCCGGGTGCAACTAACGTAGCACCGGGAAGGCTATGGTTGATATAAAGCTTTCCTGCCCAGGCATTACTCAACAGGGCTTTATCATCCAAATACACCAGTTGCTCTTCATACAGCGTAAGCCCGGTAATCTTTCTGTCTTGTAGCGGCCTGTAGGAAACCTCCGGCACCAGCGAACCAGGATAGAGAAAAGCGCCAGCATGGGTTGTACGTAAACCTGCCGTTGATAAAATTGAAATCCGGCCATTGCGGTCGCAAAGCACTTTTTTCAGTGTAGCTTCCTCTGTTAGATTGTATTGAATACTAAAGTCCTGGGAATAGAGCGTATCCTGATGCACCGGCTGCACATGCGTGACCTGCTGGTTGGGGGCATTGGTGGTGCAGGAAAAAAAACAGATGCAAAGGCAAACTATAGCTCCGTGAACGAGTGATTTCATAAGAAGAGAGTGAAAATACAGAACAGTGTACAGCCGCATAGCTGTTTGGTAAGAATAGCAAAAATGCCTTACGCTAACAGGCGATTTTCCGTATTCGTATACGCACTTTGCGAATTTTACTTAGCCATGTGTAACAGTCTCTTCCTATCTATATTAGGCTGTAAAGTCCCATTCGGCTATAGTCTCCTGAGTGAATACTAAAAAAAACTCATCTTTCGGACGTTTAATAAATACTTGCAGGGTCTTTTTCTGGTCTTGTCCCTGATAGGCATAGTGCAGCGATAAAAAGAATTCAATAAATGCCCGTAGATCCAAGTCGGTAAACGCTGCCACAAACAGATCAGCCCGCAGGCAATTATCTCCTCCCTGCCTGCAATTGTCTAGTTTAGCAAAGGGTGACACCTTCAGCTTTGAGGTATAGGCATCTAGCTGGGCTCTGAACATTTCCTGTGTACCAAATAAAGATGCTGACAAGATGAGATTAGTTACCTGTTGCATGAAAAAATGAAATTTTACGAAAGTTACGTGGCTATATGTAAGAAACCAATAAACTATACGAACAATACAGGTGCTAGTTGGTTATACAGGATGATTAGCTGAAAAAATCCTTTTCTGGTGGCTTTGGGGCAATTACTGCGCTACGCGAAATAATTAAGGAAAACATTGTAAATGAATACTGGCAGGATTATATTTCGTGCTGAATTTCCCTGCTAACTCAACAAACAGATAATATTCAGCCGCCTGGCTTGCATAATATCCATACATATTTATCCCTTTACTGGCAGTTACTACCTTTATTGAATTTCGTCACCTTCAAGCATTGTTATACTAAACTTTCAAACGTATGATCAGATCATTTTTATTACTATGCCTAGGTATTTGTTGGCTGAGTACAGTTAGCGCTCAAACAGATACGACTTACTGGCGCAAATCCTTATCTACTGGTGCCAATATTAATCAATCATCGTTTAGCAGCAACTGGAAGGCCGGAGGGGTTAATTCCATTGCTTTAAGCCTTTTTTTAAATGCCAAAGCCAATTATCTGCGCGACAGAACTTCCTGGGATAATACCACCGAACTGCAATACGGCATGATTAAGAATGCCGGGCAAGGCATGCGTAAAAGCCTCGACCGTATTTTTCTGGACTCCAAAGTAGGCTATAAGCTCAGCGGCCACTGGAATGGCTTTTTTTCCGGAAATTTTATAACACAGTTCGCACCAGGCTATATTTATGATACAGATGCAGCAGGCAGCGACTCCCTGATCTCTAATCTGATGGCGCCGGCTTTTCTCACCTTTGCCATTGGCTTTGAATACAAACCAGAACCTTGGTTCTCTTTACGTCTGAGCCCGTTTGCACCCCGTTTTACTTTCCTTTTCGACGATGCCGTAGGCGTTAACCAGCGGTATGGCGTACCAGTGGGAGAAAGCGTGCGTACCGAATGGCTGGCGGCCATGGTGCAGGCAGATCTAGAGCGGGATTTATCTGAAAATCTTAACCTGAAAGCCAATTATCAGCTCTATGCCAACTACCAAACACTGGCCCTGAATGCGATAGATCACCGGCTAAGCACGACTATAACGGCAAAAGTTGGCAGGTATATTAGTGTGAATCTGACAGGTATTTTGCTTTACGACCGGGATCAGGACACGAAGGTACAGCTTAGTCAGGGACTGGGCTTAGGTATTTTATATACGGTGCAAAACTTTACCGATCCCAAATAAACTATAACAGCTGTATAGTACAGGTATTCCTTTCTTAATCTTATAAACAATGAACGCAATTCTGAAATCTTTTTTCTATTTTCTCATGCTCAGCCTGTTTTGTGTGGGATGTGATTCTCAACCTACTTCTGGCAGCCAGATAAACGAAGATACTACCTCCGTGACTACTGCTCCTGAACCGGTGGATAATACTTCCGGCCAGACGACCTGCTACAAATATGTAAGCGGGAAAGATAGTGTACGCATCCAGCTAACCACCACTGGCACCCAGGTAAAGGGACAGCTGGTTTACAGCCTGTTTGAGAAAGATAACAACACCGGCACCTTCGAAGGGCAAATGAGTGGCGATACGCTGTATGCCGATTATACCTTTCAGTCGGAGGGTAGTACGTCTGTCAGGGAAATTGCCATGCTGAAACGGCAAAATACCTTAGTGGAAGGCTATGGAGATGTAAAAGAGCAAAACGGGAAAATGGTGTTTACGAATAAAAAAGCGATAACTTTTTCTGATAACATGGTTTTGAAGGAGACCCCATGCCAATAATTGTGTGAGGAAGGTTTCAGGAAAAGGGCTGAATACTATCTTTCGCGTACCTGTTTTTTCCAGCCTTTTCTACCAACTTACCGGCTGTTCATCCGTACAATAGACATACTTCAACAATTGTACACAGGAATGACAAACATGCAACTGCTCCCAATGACTCGGGATAATTTAATAGCTTTGCGGGTAACAGATACACTTACTACCGAAGAAACTGCCCAGTTCAAAGCCATGGTCCGGGAAGTAGTTGAGCAGTATGGGGACGTGCGGGTGTACTTTGAAATGCTGTCTTTTGATGGCTGGCAGCTGGATAGCTTCCTGGACAATGCCCTTTTTGATATTGCCTTTGCAAACCGTTACAGCAAAGTTGCCATGGTAGGCGAAAAATCCTGGCAGGCCTGGATTACTAAACTGGCAGACATTGTAAAACGGGGAGAAGTCCGGTATTTTGATGTGCACGAACGTATGGAAGCGGTAGAGTGGGTACAACATGGTTCTCTGCGTACCATGGAAGGATAATTTTCAGGTCAGGCCAACGTTAGTACATTTAGTACCCGTTAAGGGTAACTTCTCCACTCTCTATGATTCTTGCCATTATTGCCTCAATTATCCTATTTACGTACTGGGCCTATTACCGTGTAGTTTATAAACAGGAAAAAACGGCCTGGGCCGACATTGAACGGGTAGCTATGTTGCTGGTGGTTTTCCTGGTGGCTTTGTATTTTATTTTGAGGTAATTGGTTTCTTTTGAAGAATGTATCCCTGAGTTTATAATAAGTTGAATGAAGATGTTTACTATATGCCTGAAAGAGTAAATATTGCAAATAGTATAGCTTACATGAAATATGTAAGCCAATTCGATTACATATTTAGTAAAGCATTTTTCACTCATCAAGAATTAATCGCTTTATCGGGAAATTATAAGGTTGTCATAGATTATTTCAATCATACCTATACCATATCGGAAAAAGTGGGTTGCTCTGTTAGCTGTCAGTTGATTATTGTACTAAACCGCTGGGATAAAATATTATATCAGTATAAAAATGTATTCGGAAATCCCTTCCATTATTATTTCTGCCATTCCAATTCCAGTGAATATTTAATGTGTGGTGCTGATTTACTACAGTTTACCATTTTTAACATCACAAAAAACAAAGCTCATACATTTGCTGATAAATGCATAATAGACAAACAAGAATGTATTAGTGAGTTCTGGTATATCTCGGGTATGCAATACAATCGGTCAAATAACCTTTTATTTATCAATGGACAAGATATGATGAATTGCCCTACTGTTACAATCGCTGATTTAACAAATCCTGAAATAGTGCCTTTACACACAAAAAACTTAGGTTCGTTTCTAGCTAAACTAGATAATGACTATGCATTTTGTAAAGCAGTGAATTGGAATTCAAACAATAGTTTGACTTTGGAAGTCGGCGAAGAAAACACGCAAGTAGTGACTTTAACAGAAAACCAACTTTTTGGTATTTTGGAAGAGTAGATTTTTCTCCAATAGATCAACTTATCAACCAAGGCTCTCTACCTTTCTTTCCCTACCTGTCAAAGCCAATCCTGCTATTATCAGCAGAAGGGATAAGCCAAGAAATCCATAATTCCAGGCAGCTGTGTTTTCGGTAATTTCCCGCACATTGTGAAGTTTCAGCAGGTGATGGTCAATAATGCCTTCTACAATATTGAACAATCCCCAACCCAGAAGTATTCCACCAGCGAGCAAGTTACCCGAACGGCTGATATCTTTCCTGAACAAAAGCCGCCAGAGCAGCACAATGCCAACCCCTACCACCAGCAACGTGAATGCATGAAATATACCATCCCAGAACATATTTACACTTTTAGTAACAAGCGTAGTGGGTGGCAGTTTGTTGGAGAGCATTTCGTGCCATTGCAAAATCTGGTGCAGCACTATTCCATCTATAAACCCGCCCAGGCCAATCCCGAGCACGGTGGCAGCCGAGGTTAAAGGTACAGGATTAAGAATATTTCCGGAGGGATTTGCGGCTACCTGCAGCCGGTGCCTGCGAGTAGAGACAAAGGCCAGTAAGGCCACTAGCAAGCCCAGCACGATGAACGCCGATAGCATAGTAACTAAATTTGGATAAAACGTGCTGTCGAAAATAGTTTCCTGAATCTGTTTGTTACAGGTAACGCAGGCGATGCCCGGCAAATGGAAACATAGGCCGATCAGAAGGAGTAATAGCTTTTTCATGCTGAAGGTAGGTATACGGCGCATACGCGTGCAGGCAAAAGTATGTTATCTTTCAGTAACAGTAGCCCGGCTATAGCAACTTAAACTAAACAAAATCTGTTGCTTACCGTTTGTTTACCGGATTTGTACTCAAATTGTTCCATGCCTTTTTCTGATAAATAACCCAATGAATATCTATACCTGTTTCTGTGGAAACACCTTGTTCTTTGAGAACTCCCAGTGCCTGGTTTGCCTGCGGGAAGTGGGCTGGTGCCCGGTTTGTAAAGGAATCCATGCTTTGCTACCGCATGGAGATGGTACCTATACCTGCGCCAACAGTGACTGCCAGGCACATCTGATGAAATGCCATAATTATGCTGTACACGATGTATGCAACCGGATGATCGCCGTTCAACAGGCAGAACAAACAATTGCTACCCATGATAAATTATGCGACTATTGCCGCTTTAATGAAACGATTCCAGACCTTTCGGTGGAAGGAAACCTGGCGAAATGGTACCAGCTGGAAGTAGCCAAACGGCGTTTATTGTTTACGCTTGATTTGCTTAAACTACCGTATGGAACTAAAGCAGAAGGGTTTGAATTGCCCTTGTCTTTTGATTTTAAAGCAGATATAGAGCCTTCCAGCAGAGCATGGCGTAATACAGGGGGAGGAGAAAAAGTATATACCGGACATGCCAACGGAAAAATAACCATAAATATCCGGGAAGCAGATTCCGTAGAACGTGAAAAGCTTCGGGTAAATATGGGCGAGACGCACCGTACACTGATTGGCCATTTCCGGCACGAAATAGGCCATTATTACTGGCAGTTGCTGGTACAGAATAGAGACGAAGAAGCATTTATCTCACTTTTTGGCGACCATAAAAACCCCACCTATAGCGAAGCCTTGAATCAATATTATAAAAATGGCCCTAAGCCTGCCTGGTGGGAGCAGTATATAAGTGCTTATGCCACCATGCATCCCTGGGAGGACTTTGCCGAAACATGGGGAGCCTATCTGGATATGGTCAGTGTGCTGAACACCGCTGAGAATGCCTACCTGTTAACCTACGACTCGGAAGAGCAAGGCAGCAAAAACTTTGATACCATGATAGCTAACTATTTGCAGATAGGAATTAAAGTAAATGAAGTGAACCGGGCAATGGGACTAATGGATATTCTACCAGAAATATTTACCCAACCTGTTTTAGAAAAGCTTAAGTATATTCACCGGTTGATCCGGAAAGCCAGATTTATGTTGGCTAAACCAATACTGAGCAGGTATACCATATAAAGGTTTAACCAAAATTTACTCATACCATATACTAACAGGGTTCCGTACATATATTCTTATTTCTTTGGAAGCTTCTGTTTGGCGGGAAATAATCAACAGGTGGCATGTGTGCTTGAGATCACCTCCTCTGGAACCATAGCCACACAAATCGCAACTAGCATAGGTAGTGCCATAGGAGATAGTTTTATCACCAGGCAGGTAATCATGCTGTCCGAAATACGAAACTACTATATCATCTAAGGTATACCCAGCCGTGCCACTACACCAGTCTGTGGTTTCCGGGTTGAAATTTTGTTTCCGCTCATGGGTTTGCCTAGCGAAGGTACCGTTGGTAAAAAAGGTGAAAGTTTCACTTTCTATGGTATAAGCAATGGTAGCCCGGGCCGTAGCATTCAAGGTTGTGCTAAGCGGATGGCATTTCCCTTGAGGCCGGTTGGGATCGCAGCAGCCTTCGTAGGTTGTATTGGTAATGAAATTATTCCCTGGTGCATTTAAAAAGCTGATTTCGTTGGTGGGGCCAAAAACCATGGTGGCAAACCAGAACCATTCCGGCGTCCAGAGTCCACTGGTGTCACCCAGAGTAGTAGGCTTATCAACTAATATCCCACAAGTATTTCCAGCAGCAGGTTCTACCGTAATAATCCGCTCAATTTTATCCAGGGGTGTTTTGGTATCGTCATAGGGGATGATATCTGCCGGAATATGGTAGGTCTGGTCTTCTTTTTCAGGATCAACTTCCAGTAAAATTACCGATACAGTGTCGCTTTCTTCTTCTCTTTCTATGGGGATGTCATAATAAAAGGTTCCTTGCTTCACAGCTATATAGATGCCTTTTAAGATGGTTGACTTGGGATGAGAGATACGGATGGGCATTTTTATTCCTGGCAGGGCAAATATAGTATCTTGTGTATTTGTTTTTAGTAAAGATATATTGGCAACCGCAGGTAAAGCACCGGAAACTTTAGTTGCCTTATCAAATTTTAATATTTCCTGCAATGCCGTTGGCTCTTTATGGCCTTGCTGGGTGGTATCTTTTATGGGTTCCGTATCTTCAGGTGAAGAACAACGTGATAAAGAAAGCACGGCTAATAAACTGATAAAAAAGAGGTTAGTAAGAAAATTTACTGTTTTCATAGCAATAAAATAGGGATAGGGAAATGGCTTTTGGTTTTGTTTACTGGAACTGTACCCGTGTGGTAAATCATGCTAGAGGATAGGGAGTTAATTCCGATGAACTACCTTGCTAGATTCCTGAGAAAAGATAGGGGAGGAGTAGACAAATAGCTATGCCGGATGTATCGCTGGCTGGGGTGGGTTTACAACTGGCTGGGGAAAGAAAATATCTGGTGAGGCAGCTGGGAGGTCTGCTGAAGGGGTGCTAAAGTGTATGGAGTAGCTGCAAAAACTCTTCTTTTTTTCGCCGGGAAACATCTACCGAATGTTGTTCTGTCATGAGAACATAGCCGCCTTCTCCCCGGATGTATTTCTGTACATGCTGCAAATTGATCAGGTAGGCATGATGCACCCGGCAAAAGCCAGATTCTTGTAACAAACTTTCGAACTCTTTCAGGTTGCGGGAAACCAGCTGGCTTTGCTTGTGAGTAAGGATGAGCCTGGTATAACTACCATCTGCCTGGCAATAAATAATATCCTGCGTATTATAGAATTCGATCCCTTCCTGGGTAGGAATAGCTAAGCGTTCAATTTTGCCAGCTTTATGGCCCATATTGTGCAGCACAGACTGGTACTGATGGTGCGTATTTTTCTGTTCCAGGCGGAATTTAGCTTTTTCAATCGCTACCCTTAACTCGTCAATATCTACTGGTTTTAACAGATAGTCCAGGGCACTGAAACGGATAGCTTTGATGGCATACCGGTCGTGAGCGGTTACAAAAATAACTTCAAACTGGAAAGGAGATACAGCTTTAAGCAGGTCAAAACCCGACATATGAGGCATCTGTACATCCAGAAAAACAATATCCGGCTGGCTATGTTTAAGCGTTTCTAACCCTTGTTCAGGAGTTTCACAGATACCTAGTACTGTTACTTCCGGAAAATATTTTTCCAATGCCAGCCGGAGGGCATTGCGGCCGTCGGCTTCATCGTCGATAATGAGTACGCGGAGCATGTTAACTTACAGGTATGTTAATTTCTACCCTGGTTCCCAGGGCATGGTTAAACGTGTCTTTCAGGTCGGTAATGCTGATCAGGTGCTCTACCTGTTGTCTACTGAGGAGCCGGAGCCGTTCTTCGGTAATTTTCATGCCCAGGGATTTGGTTTTAAAAACAGATTGTTCATCCAGTTCCCGGGCTTTTTCCCGGCCAATGCCATTATCTTCAATAATACAATACAAACGGTTGTTTTCTTCTTTTACTGAGATATCTATGACCCCTTGCTGGTCTTCAGCAGGCTTGTGCAACAAACCATGCCAGATTGCATTCTCTACAAAGGGTTGCAAAATCATGGAAGGCAAATAGGTGTCATCAGGATCAATGGACGCATCTACGTGGATTTTATATGAAATCCGGCCTTTGAAACGCAAACTTTCGAGTTGTATATATGACTCCAGTAAGGCTAGTTCATTGTGCAGCGTTACTTTGGAGCTTTCCGCATTTTCCAGGATCAGCCGCACCAGTCTGGAAAATTTACCCAGGTATAAAGAAGCATTTTCCGTATCGCCTTGCAAGATCATGCGGTTGATAGAGTTCATGCAGTTGAAGAAGAAATGCGGATTGATCTGCGCCTGGAGTGCTTTCATTTCCAGTTCACTCATCTGCCGTTTATAGGTTATTTCTTTTATTTGGGCATCTTTTTCCGTTAGTAGCTGACGGTTCTTATACCGTTGTTTTAAGGCATATACCAGTACCCCAGCAAATAAAAAGAGTAATATACCTGCCCCGATGGAAGCTTTTTTCAGGGTAGCCTGCCGCTGGGCCTCGTTTTCCTGAAGTTGCTTTTCTTTGGCCAGCAAACTGATCTGCTTGTCTTTTTCAGCGGTCTGGTACTTTAATTCCAGTTCTTTTACTTCATTCAGATGATTTTCGTTAAGCAAGCTGTCTTTCCAGACTTCATAATGCTTTCTGGAATTCAGCGCCTGTGAAAAGTTGCCACTTTCCTGATACACTTCGGATAAAGCCAGATATGATTCTTTAATAAGATACTTATACTGTAAGTCAGTAGCTTGTTTAATAATCTGCTCAAAAGCAAGTACCGATTGCTGATAGTTACCAACTTTGGATTCCAGTAGGGCAAGGTCAAACGCTGTGCTTAATATATCAATTTGTGAACCTAAATCTTCCGCTATTTCTTTAGCCATCTTATAATTTTCGAATGCTTCGTCATACTTTTTCTGGGCCAGATAAATATTTCCAATATTGCTCAGGTCAATTCTGGCTTCTTCCCTATAGCCATACTTTTGGTGTACCCGCAACGATTGATTATAGTATTCAAGGGCTTTATCGTACTGTTTCTTTTTCTTAAACACAACCCCCATATTCCCAGATGCCATGGCTATGCCTTTTTTGTCGCCCACCTGCTTGTAGATTTCCAGGCTCTTCTCAAAATATTCCAGTGCTTTGTCAAGCTTTTCTAACTCCTGATAGGCCACGCCAATAATCAGATAACAAGAAGCAACGGTAGCCGAGTCGCCTAATTGCTCATAGCGGCTGCGAGCCGCCCACAAATCGTTAACCGCCTTTTTGTAATCGCCTTCATAATAATTGATGATTCCCCGCATCATGTAGAAAGGAGCTTCAATGGACGTATCGTGCACATAAACCAGTTGTTGCGCCACTTTTGCCAGGGAATTCTGGGCATCAGGTAATAAGCCTTTCCTGTCGAAATAACGGGCTAATTGCAAATATGAACGGGCGATTCTTTTCTTATCATTCATCTGTTCACTCATCGAAATGGCTTTGCTGAGATATCTGGTAGCCTGCGTGGTATCATTTGCCAGTAGGTTTTTATGCAAAGCAATGTAGAGATCAATCCGGGTTGAATCCGGAGGATAGGCTTGCAGTACGGTGAGTAGGCTATCGGTTGAATGCTGGGCAAAACATGGATAGCCTATCCCCTGAAACAGCAGGATAATGAAGCATGTACAAAAACCAGTTTTGCTTATCATACGCTCTGAGGGATGTCCGGTTTGTTAGCTTAATTTACTCATTTTACGTGTTGTATAAATGAAATTTGTAGAGGTTTATTCTAAAAGCACCTGCTTGTCAACCAGTATTGAGTTAAAAAGATAAAATGCAACGCTTATAGGAGCGGATTTTTATTGGGTAGGGATCATGGATTACTCAAAAAAATATACAATATTGATTGTTTAGTAACTAAACCTACAGCCCTGTATTATGAAAAAACGTGTATTTCTATTCCTGACTTTTCTGGCAGCATTGGCCGCCTGTGAGAGCAAAAAAAATAATGCCGACAACCAAACAGATACAACTGCCACCTCAGCAAATGTTACCAACGACTGGAAATTTGGTGTAGCTTTGTGGACATTTCACACCTTTAACTTCCCCGATGCGTTAGCCAAAGTAGATAGCGCCGGTTTAACTTATATTGAACCGAATACATTTCATAAAACCGGCCCGGAGTTAAAAGATTCACTTATCCTACAACTTTCACCGGCAGGCATCGAAAAACTAAAGAACCTCATCGGGCAAAAAGGCATGAAAGCTGAATCGGTTTACATCGTTGGCGATTCTACCGTTAACTCCTGGAAAAAACAGTTTGATATTGCCAAGGGGTTAGGAGCAAAATTTGTAACAGCCGAGCCGCCAACTTCTATGTGGGATAGCATTGATAGCCTTGCTGGTGTATATGGAATGAAAGTGGCCATTCATGAGCATTGGAAAGGTGTAAGCCAATACTGGCATCCGGATTCAGTGCTGGCAGCCATTAAAGACCATCCGAATTTTGGTGCCTGTGCCGACCTGGGCCATTGGCCAAAGAGTGGAATTAATCCGCTGGAGGCAGTAAAAAAACTAAAAGGCCATATTATTAGCGTGCATCTGAAAGATATAGCTGCCTTCAATAATCCTGAGTTAAAAGATGTGCCCGTAGGTACTGGCGTAGTGGATTTTCCAGCCATATTTGAGGAGTTAAAAAATCAGCAGTTCAACGGACATATTTATCTAGAACGCGATGCTGAAGACCAACCAAGTAATCTGCCTTCTGTGATGCAAACCATCGAGTATTATAATGCCCAGCTAGGCCGGTTGCAATAGAAATATAGATGTACTTCTTGCCAGCTTCAACCTTTTTACAACTATCCGGTTTATTTTTAATCTAAAACTACCTCTATTTCATGGTTTCATCAGATAACGCTAAGATTCGGCATACGGTTGTTTTTTCCGTGAAACATCCCAAAAATTCAGCAGAAGAACAAGATTTTCTAACCGCTGCAAAAAAGCTTGCAGCCATACCGGGGGTGGAGAAATTTGAATGCCTGAAACAAATTAGTCCAAAGAATGCTTTTGACTTCGGTTTATCTATGGAATTTGCTGATGAGCACAGCTACCAAGCCTATACTAATCATCCCAGCCATCAGGCATTTGTAAAGGAAAGGTGGCTAGTGGAGGTAGCAGAATTTATGGAAATAGACTATCAGGTAATCCCATGATAAAATTTCTGCAGAACAGTCCGAAATGTGGGCTAGAGGAAAGGAAAAAGGCTTTTACAACATATAATTTATTAACAGAAAATACGTGAGGTACCGATGAAGAAAACTAATAATTATCAAAGTAGCGTATCCGGGTTTTGGTTTCTGGTAGGGTTGTTACTGCTAGTATTTATGAGCCTTTCTGACAGAACCAGTGCTCAGACAAAAACAAAGTCAGCCAAAGACCGATTTAAAATTGTGGGGTATTATCCGTTGAAAGCAGCATTAACGGCTGATCTGACGAAAGTACCGTTTGATAAACTGACACACATTAATCTTTGGTTTGTCAATCCGGATTCGCTTGGCAACTTTACACAAGAGTTCACAGGACTTCGATCATTTATTGATGCAGCGCATGCTAGAGAGGTAAAGGTGTTATTTTCAATTGGCGGAGGAAGCAAGCAAGCACAGTATCATCAATTGTTGCAACCCGAAAAACGAAGTAGTTTTATTCAGAGCCTGGTGTCTTTGGCCAATCGGGAAGGCGTAGATGGAGTAGACGTTGATCTGGAAGGAAGTGATATTGATGAAAACTATGAACCCTTTGTTGTAGAGCTGGCAGCTGCCCTGCGAACTACTAATAAGCTGATCACTGCCGCTATTGCCGTTTATTATAAAGACCAATTATCAGATAAAGCCCTGGCCACCTATGATTTTGTCAATGTGATGAGTTATGACCGGACCGGGCCCTGGCGGCCGGATAAACCCGGTCCGCATGCCACCTATGAACATGCCCTGGAAGATTTGACCTATTTTGGAAAGGAGAGGCAACTTTCGAAACAAAAAATGACCTTGGGTGTGCCTTTTTATGGGTATGGGTATGATCTTTCCGGAAAAGCTGCTGCCATCAGTATGAATTTTAAAGAAATTACACAAACGTATCCCGGATCTCACCTGGCCGATGAGCTAAAAATGCCAGATGGAAAAATGTTATATTACAATGGGTTGGAGACTATAAAGAAAAAAGTACAGTTAGCAAAAAAACAGGCCTCTGGCATTATGATCTGGCAACTGATGGGAGATGCGGAAGGAGAATATTCGTTGCTGAATTATATCAATAAAGTAGCTGCAGAAAACAAGTGATAAAAACACGTGCGTACCTACAAACAAAAAGCCTGTGAGTAGAAACACAAGCTTTTTGATTTATAAGAACATACGAAACTTTTTAGCTATCCTATTATTGTTTGTTTACTGTTTGGGCTCCAGTACTTTTTTTAGCAAAGCGGCAAGTTCATGGTTTTGCGTTGTATGATCCATTTTATCTAACCGCTGTTGCAGCACTTGCAAAATTTTCTGAGATTCAGCATTATTTACCGCTGCTACCCGTTGAATAGTAAAAGGTAAAACGTGGGGCACTTTGGCTGACAAAGCCAGGTCTACAGCCCGTTGCATATCTGTAGGGACAGCTGGTTCAAAGGCATACCATAGCATCAGCGGTAAATTGTGATCTGCTTTATCTTCTTCGCGCTGAAGCAGGGCTTCTACAGTAGCCCATCTTTTCTCCGGAGAGATCCGCTGTATGGCTGAAGTTAAATACAAGCGTACCATAGTCGAGGTGTCATTTTTAGCCATCTGAGCAAAACGGGCCAGGGCAGCTTCAGAAGGGTTTTTATCTTCTGCCAGCAGTTGGATAGCCCAGCTACGCATATACTCATTTTCGTGATCCAGTAAGGGGAGCAGGTCTTTTTCAGTTAATCCTTTTGTAACATGTAATGTCCATAAAGCACGCAGCTTGCGGGAAACATCCGGATTGGTAGTAAGGATATTTCTCAACGCTTTATGTACTTTCTTGTTTGGCCCACGTTCCTGCAAAATCAATCTGGCATTGCGCACATACCATTCATTTTTATGCAACTGATAGTTTACTAAATCTATGTCAGACGCCTTGCGGAGATCTACCTGCACCCACTGATCAGTTTCGTGGCTTATCTTAAAAATTCGGCCCATGGTTTTCTGATGAACATCTGGGTTAGAACTATGACACTGATTTTTATCGTACCAGTCAATGGCAAACACAGAACCACTGGGGTCGTATCTGAAATTTAACCACTGCGACCAGGTGTCATTCGTTAAGAGAAAATCTTTATCATGGCTGGCTGTGTAGCCGGAGCCTTTTCTTGTGAGCAAATCTACATTTACCCGGCTGCCATGAATATTGTTCATAAAAATGCTATTGCGGTATTGCTGCGGCCATTTTTCGCTGCCTAAATAAATCATGGCACCGGCATGTGCGTGGCCGCCACCTTTAGCGTTAGACCGGAAGTTCCCGGCATGCGGTCCGCGTTCGCCTACCCAATGTACATGGTCGCCTATCTCTTTGATGTCTTCGTAGGTATAGGGGTTAAAATGATTCCCTGCCTGCCGCAGGTATCTGGCTCCCTGAATCACATGAAACATATGCGGAATAACACATACGGTAATAAACGGATGTCCATAATCATTAAAATCGATACCCCATGGATTGCTGGTGCCTTCAGCAAACAATTCAAATTTCTTGGTAGTGGGATGATACCGCCAAACACCGGCATTCAGCTTAGTCCGCTGATTGTCCGGGGTACCTGGCTTGCCCACGTTTGAATGAGTAAAAACGCCATGTGTTCCATATAGCCAGCCATCTGGTCCCCAGCGGAAGTTATTCAGCATTTCATGCGTATCTTCATATCCCCAACCATCCAGCAGAATTTGCGGAGGACCTGCAGGTTTGTCGCCAGACTTGTCAATTGGAATAAACAGCAGGTGAGGAGCTGAACCCAGCCAGACACCACCCATGCCCACTTCAATTGCACTAATCAGGTTTAATCCTTCGGTAAATACAATCCGTTTGTCTAGTTTTCCATCGCCATTCGTATCTTCAAAAATTAAGATACGGTCTTTTCCCTGGCCTTCCGGCGCCCGCACCGGATAGGTATGTGCTTCGGCAACCCATAATCTACCGCGGGCATCTATCGTAAAGCTGATCGGACGGACAACATCCGGTTCTGCCGCCGCCAGTCTCACGGAGAAACCTTTTTCCATAGTCATGCTTTTGGCTGCTTCTTCAGCTGACAAGCCTGAATGCACAATGGGATCTAATGGCGGAAGAATGATAATATCACTTTGCTTGAGTTCGTTTGGAAAATTGGGGCGTTCTGCATGAAACTGAAAATCATCAAAATTAATGTGAGCCCAGGTATCGTCTCCAATATAAGGTATCTGGGATATGCCGGTTTCATTATCCACTATCCGAATGAACATTTCTTTGTTGAGTAAGTCAGCTACATCTACCACAACAGGCTGAAGCGTAGCCCGTCCTGAACCAGTAATCTGAAAAAACACCTCATTATTATCAGCCCGTACCAGTTCAACCCGTGTGTCTTGCAAGGCTCCACCGGATACTTTGAATGAGGAGAAAGGATGCGTTACAGGAAAGGGTACTGATGTGAGGGTGCCTGTTTTTTTGTAATTCTTAGTGCCACCGCTGCTTACAAATTGTTTGCCTGAAAAACCAATCTGCATGTCTTTTTCATGAATAGGCGAGGGGTCAGCAGATACCAGCGGATCAGTAAAGGCATCGCCAGTGGCTGTCCAGTCTGATAAGGTAGCCGTTTCAAATCCTAGGTTCAGTTGCTTGCCTGCCTTTTTGGGTTGTATACCCACAATAGCTGCTTCCTCGGTAATGTTACCCTCTACCACCTCAAATTTACCCACCATGCCGGCAGCCCTATGTCCTGGAATGGAACAAAAGTACGTATCATTCTGGGCAGCTTTAAAAACGATACTGGCCGTATCTCCCTTTTGTACGAGTACTTTACTTTTTACACCCAGTTTCTCTAGGACAATATCATGCGTCATGGTTTCGCCATTGACAATTTTAATGCGTACCAGATCTCCTTTGTTCGCTTTCAGTACCGGATTTCGTTTGCCATCTTCACCAAAGTAACCTAGCATGGTTGCTTGCAATGTGTAGTCACGGTCGAAAGGAGCTACTTTCATCGATTGTACAACCTCTTTGCCAGGGCCAGGTACGGAACTGTTGGCAGGTTGATATAACGCAAGGGCAATGGCGGATAAAATAAGTAGTCGTGGAAAATTCATAAATGTTTCAAATTAGGAGGTTCAATTCCTGAGAGTTGTTGAGTATGGGTATATAGATTTTGTGTAAAAAAGCACTTCTTGAATATATAAAAATAAGAAAAAAATATAAAGTTAAAGTCCAATAGGTAAAATTTGAAATGAATACCCTCACTCTTGTTGGTAAACAGGTAAAAAAATGGGGCAGTTGGTAATGAACAGGTAAATGTACTTAATCAACTTCATAAGATGCACCTTTCTCAATTAATGTATATTACCTCCAACAGGCAGGCCACTGGGAACACTTTCTGGGATTGTCCTGTCAAACTGATCGTCATTCAATGTATTGAGAAAGGCTTCTATGGCTTGAAAATCTTTAAATTTTAATTTCATCTGTTTGGCAAGCGGATCTAGTTGCTTGCGGCTGACTTGTGGATTTTCTGGCTCTTTACTGGCCATATCCTCATAAAATTCCATCACCCTGCGCAGGGTTTTGAATTTACCATTGTGCATATACGGGTCGGTATACCGTAAATTACGTAGGGTGGGTGTACGGAAAGCATAGCTGTTCTTGGGGCCAGTATCGGGTATTGTTAACTTTTCGTTATCGGCAACCCCTAACACATGCAGTTTAAAATCAGAGAACATAGGACCATTGTGGCATTTGGCACACCCCGACCGGATAAAGGCTGCAAACCCTTCCTTTTCCAGCGACGATATAGCTTTATGATCACCCCGCATGTATTGGTCGAAACGGGAATTATTGGCAGTAAGTGACCGTTGAAACGTAGCCAGGGCTTTTGCTATGTTTACTGCATTGATAGATGAGGAATCTCCAAAAACCTTTGCAAAATACAGTTCATACGCAGGTATCTGTTGTATCCGGTTAACTATACTGTCTAAAGTAACCTCTGTCTCATACGATGGGCCACGCATTTCTTCAAAATTAATTATAGGTTCTAAGGCTTGTTTCTCCAGGCTTTCAACCCTCAAATCCCAGAACATTGGCGCTTTTTCAGGCGTATAGTTTCCCTCCACATCTATTCCATTATAGGCGGTATTTAACAGGGAATGGGCATTCCGCCTGGCAAATGGGATCGAGTTGGGATGATTAAATTTCCGCATTTCTCCTAAACCAGTTCCATTTACGCCAATGGAAAGTTCCTGGCTCTCGGCATACCCATAATCCGGATGATGGCAGGAAGCGCAGGCAACATCCTTGCCGCCCGACAAAATAGGATCATAGAACAATAACCGTCCTAATGCTATTTTATCCGCAGTACTGGGGTTGTCTACCGGAGAAATATACGTTTCAGGCAGCGCGCCTACTTCTTCTCTGATCGGCTCATCGCGGGTAGAAACTGTTGATTTACTCTGTTCTTTTTCCCGGTGGCAAGCCATTAGTACAATAGCTGCCAGATATATCAGAAGTGAAGCAAAAAAATAGGCTGTCACTTTCATAAAGCATTTAATGTTAATGCCAGAGACATACTGGAAGTATGCTCTGCGAATAGTCATGAAATAAGTAATTTACGAAAAATAACTCAACTCTACATGGGAATTTTGAAGATAGACAACAACCCTTGGTTTTGAACTGTCCTTTATTTCATTTTTACTAAGTCACTCTATAGTATATTTTGCAGCAAATGGATACGATGTATATTTATCTGGGAGATAAGCTGACAGATACGGCTTGGAAAGGTAAACTTTGCCGGGCTATACGAAAAAACGGAAAATGCATCCGTAGTAAGAAGGGAACTATGTTGGTTGAACTTGAAGGGAGGTCAATGATTGTTCTGGCCCGTCTGCTGAGAAAGCAATGAGGTAACCAGTAAAGAGGCTCATTTTACCTGAGTTATTAGCTGAAGTTCTTACATGGGTAGGATAGTGTATAATTTCCTTGCTTATGGCTAGGTGAAGGTGAAGTATTTTTGCAGAATGAATTTACAACAAACATCCCAACGTATAGCATTGACTGAATCTCAGGAAAAGCAAATTTTAACTACTCCCAGGAAACGAAATATTGAAGTAGACTTACTTACTGATGATCATATCCGGCAGATGCTGGTAAAGATTGGTTCAAATTTTCAGGCTGATCCTGGTAACCGGAAAAAAATTACTCTGCTCACTAAGCAGCAAAACCTGAATTAATATTTATAGGCAACTCTACCTATACTTCTATAGGTGGGTTTCTGAATTCTTGATTCTACCATTAAAAAAAAGCCCGGGCAAAACCCGGGCTTTTTTATGTATACCTTTATACAAAAACAAAAAGTAAAATACTTTTCAATACTATAACGAAAGTATGGTCAGATAATTTTATGCAACTTTAAGATCTGCTAATGGCTATTTTGAATAGAATTCTTGTAGAAAAATATTCGGGTAGATACCATTTTTATCATGGTTTTTTAGGTTCATAGTACGCTTCCTTAATTGATCACTTTTTTCCCGTCATTCATCCCATTTAATTTATTCCCTGTAAAATGTTGACTATTCTTACAAAAGAATAATACACTTGATGGTATTCCTCCATACAGTCTACTTCTACTGATAGCTTGCCTTTCATAGACATGAAGTTTATATCGGGGGAACAGTTCTGTTTCAAACTTTATTAACCAACCTAAAATTTGTCATCCTATGAAACTCTGGATTCTATATAGTTTTTTCCTGATGGGTTTACTCAGTGCCTGGCCTTGGCAATATGTTAAGCGGGATACTGTCAGACCAGTTATCCAGCAAAAGTACGTTCGTCAAAAATGCCATTTGGTGAGCACAGGGGATTTGCAAAATTTACCGGGAGGAAAATGCTGACAAGTGTTTGCTGCCTACTCAAATGTGTAAGATGGCGTTATTCAACGCAAGAGAGATTAATCCTTGCTAATTATGTGTATCTCAATTCCGTTACTAAGCAAGAGGATCGTTAACTTAAAAAGGCTGTTAGATTCTGGCGGTAGGCTTCACTCAGAGGAACTTTACTTGATTGAACCGTTAGCTGATGCCTTTCTACTTTATCAATTTTATTTAATGCGACTAGGTAGGAACGATGAACGCGTACAAATTTATCGGTAGGAACCAGATTTATGGCTTCAATAAACGTACTTCGCGAAAGTATTTTCTTGTCTTTTAGCACAAATGTTACATAATTTCCGGTTGCCTCCAGAAAAAGTATATCTTCATACAACACCTTTACCTGCTCGTAGCCGGTTTTGATATAGATATGGTCTAAGGACTGACTGGCATTTCTGGCATTGTACAACTCATACGCCTTATTACAGCCTTTGATGAACCTCGAAAGCGAAAATGGCTTCAACAAATAATCTACTGCATCCATTTCGAAACTGGTAACGGCATGCTCTGTGTAGGCAGTAGTAAATATGAGCAATGGCTTTTTAGGTAAGCTGTTAAAAAAATCAATACCGGAAATATCAGGCATTTTAATATCGAGGAAAATCAAGTCGATGCTTTCTCTTTGCAGATAATCCAGGGCTTTGAATGCATCGGTAAATTCTGCCTTTAATTCCAGAAAGGGAACCTTAGATGCATGCGACTTTACGATGTCTAAGGCTATAGGTTCATCATCTATTGCGATTGCTTTCATTGAAGGACATTTGATAAAAAATACACAACTTAGGAAAGCTGCATGGTGAGGTGTACAAAAAACTCTTTTCCCGTTTCATGAATGATCAGGTCGTGTTTGGCAGGATACAGCAACTGAAGCCGTTGCTTTACATTGCTCAGCCCAATTCCGTTTTTCGTTTTTTCCGGGTCGTTTTCCTGCTTCAGATGCTTGCTATTATTAACATCAAAATACAAGGTATGCTCTCTTACTTCCAGGCTTATTTTAATGTGTGATGGCTCCCGGAAACTGATTCCGTGTTTAAACGCATTCTCGACAAACGGAATAAGTAACATAGGCGGAATCTGTACGCCGTTGCCTTGCGGCTCAATTCTGGAATCAATTTTAACTATCGGATTAGGATCTGTACGTAATTTCTGAAGGCTGATATAGTTGTTTAAATAATCTACCTCCCGTGACAATGATATCTTTTCCTGCATATTTTCCTGAAGCATAAAACGCATCATATCACCGAGTTTTTCAATGCCTTCGCAAGTCCTTTCCGCTTTTTCCTGAATAGCCGTACCATAAATGGTATTTAATGCATTGAACAGAAAGTGAGGATTAATCTGCGAGCGGAGAAAATCAAAATTAGCATTAGACTGGCCGAGTTCTTTTTGTAATACATACACATCTTCCTTGCCTTTCATCTGCCGCTTAAACAAATACCACGAAAAAGGAACCGTAATTAGAAGTTGGAATGGAATATTAATAAGACTAATTATAAGTGCTCCATCAAGGCTTTTAGTTAATAGTAAAGCCGATAAAAATACCGGGATTAAACTAAGAATCAAGGCAAATATGCTCTTTTTGACATAGCTTACAAAAGGTTTTTTGGCGGTAAGGGAGGAGGGTATAAGAGAATAAATCGAGTAGCAATAGAGCAAGATAGCTAAGGGAATAAGTATTCCCCAGGTTATGATAAATTCAACTTCTGCATCGCCGATCATCAACAGGAACATGCTTACCATCCAAAGCACAAAAGCGGCCAGGGCATCCTGTGTAATAATTTTGTATTGTGACTGGATGGCTTCGGAATGTGCCAGAAGATAAACTCCGGTGTATTTAATAAATGTATAAAACCCAAAAAGCAGCAGCAGCCAGAACGTATACAAAAAATTTTGCTGAAACAAAGCTACATAGGTATCCTGTTCGGTTTCGTATTGGGCAAAAAGATAATTTTTCAGGTAGGTATCCGTAGTTCCCAGGATGATGCTGCAAATCAAAAATACGAAAACAACAAAGAGAATATTTTTTGCTAATTCTTTTTTACTAAGAAACATGGGCATAATCGAAAAATTTAAAGCCATGAATGCCAGGTAAAAGGTTGTATACTGGATGAGCTGGGGAATAAAATAGTTTTTATAATAATTGAAATAGATGTTTGCCTCATCAAACAACGGTTTATTGGGTGTAAAAACCACCGAATGTTCGTTGTTTACGGCGGGTGTAATCAATAAAAATACAGAAAATACATATATCGTGGTGGCAGCCCAGAATTCGAGTTTACTCAACGATTCCGGCTTTTTTATCAGGTCTTTCATTGTATAGGATTAAGTACACAATGATAATTTAAAGCAAGTAGGGAATATAATAAAAGTGATGAAACTACAAGAAATAGTGACGAATTAAGAACTCTAGGTCAGGTAGCGTTGTGTAGTTCGCTGTTGACTATCGCTAAAATTGCTACACCATTTCCCACCCTTTGCGTACTGGTTCCTGAATATATTCATCTGCTTCTGGCATACCTGTTACTTTCATCGTTTCACTATCCCACAGTATTTTTTTTCCACCAAGCCGTAAAGAAAGTACGCCAAGTAAGGTAATTTCAGTGAGTCTGGCTCCATACTCAAAATTAGAGCTGGCGGCTTGCCCACCTTTAATAGCATCTACCCAATCCCGGTAATGGCCGTTAGACCGGGGTAGTGAAGGGCTGGGAGGAGTAAAAGAAGTTTGTAAACTTTCAGGATATAGTTTGGGCATACGTTCTCCGCCATCGTTCACCAGAACGCCTTTTTCTCCGACAAACATTGTTCCTCTTCTGGGTAAAGAAACATTCCCGGGAAGTATTTCCGGAGATTGCGGGCGTAAGCCTCCAGAGTACCAGGTTAGCTTAATTGCGGGTTGGTTGCCGCGGGCTGGAAACTGATAAAAACCAATTTCACCATACGGTATTATATTTTCATCACTAAAACCGGCCGGAAGAATTTCTACACTTTCAGGTGCTTGCAGGTCGAATGCCCAGGTTGCAGCATCCATATCGTGGCATCCAAAATCACCTAAGGCTCCACAACCAAAGGTCCAATAGTCACGCCAGGTTACCGGTGCATACGTTTCATGAAAGGGCCGGGGCTCTCTGGGTCCCAACCACAAATCCCAGTTCAGTCCTTTGGGTAAAGGTGTACTATCGGTGGGTACGCCCTTCAACTGTGGACTCCATCTGGTAGCAGGTACCCAGCAGTGGATCTCCTGCACTTTACCTATTGCACCTGCCCGTAAATATTCAACTGTTTGGCGAATGCCTTCCGTGCTATGCCCATTATTCCCCATCTGTGTAGCTAGCTTAGTTTCCCTAGCAAGTTGCTGCACTTTTCGGGCTTCCCATATATTATGTGTCAATGGTTTCTCACAATAAACATGTTTGCCAGCCCGCAAAGCTAGTAAGGTTACATAAGCATGGGTGTGATCTGGAGTGGAACATACCACGGCATCCAGGTCTTTCTGCTTATCGAGCATAGTACGGAAATCTTCATATTCGGTAAGTTTCACTGAAGAAGATTGCGCTTTATTCTGGTCTTCAATCATTTTTTTTACAGGACCCCGTCCTGCTTCTGTTTTATAGTAAAACCGCTGAAGATTCCAGTAAGGCGCAGGATCGGCAATGGCGGCTACCTGAACATCATTCAACTTCATCAGGGCAGCTGTGTTTTCTTTTCCTTTCCCTCCAGCTCCGATGATGCCAATCGTTACTTTATCACTAGGGGCAATATAACCCTTACCCCCCAACACATGCCTGGGAACAATTAAAAAGCCGGCTGCTGATAAGGCGGAATTCTTGATAAAATCTCTTCTGGATAATTGGCTGGGTTTGTTGTGCAGAGGCTCCATTGATAAAATTAACTATGAGTAAAAAAATGGCCGTGTTAAAAAGACAATATAGAAAAATCTCCGGATAAAATACATCTGGGGGCAAGCAAATATTTCCTTCACTTGGCAATTGAAGGTTATCTTGTTGAAATGAATAAATCGATTATATCTTGTGACAATTATACTTCTCAGATGAAAATAGCAAAATAAGAACATGCTAGTAGCCTGCTGTATGGGAACCGTTTATGGCTGGTTGAGATAATTACTCTTTACTTTTTTGGGTTAGGTAAATGAAATCAAAAGGAAAAAATAAAAGCTTTCGGCAGGAAAGCTTTTGTAGGGTGTTATCAGAAAAGTAAGAGATAGGAGTGCAAATAAATGTAAGTATTTTCCTCTTTTTACAGCATATTTTTTTGTTCCTGAGACAGATTTTCCTCTTTTGTCAGCACCATAGGTTGCTTTACCTTAATGTCTACTTGCTGTTGCTTGCTGATCGTGACTTGGGGCTTCGTTCGTTTAGAAAAAACACGGTTTACAAGCTGCTTCCATGCATATAATACCCAGACAAAAGCTACAAATGTTAAGATTAATAATCCAATACATTTGCTAATCAGAGAATAGAGAAGGTTTTTCATAAAATAAAATTTACCGGAGAAGCAGCAATAATTGAATGTAAATAAAACTACATATAAAAAACATACTCTACAAGTATCTGAGAGGCTGTGATTTATGCGAATTTTTTTAAAACGTAAGATTATTTACTAATTCGTTACTCCCTTTTTGGCTGATAAAATTATTATACTTGTAACCTGGTAATATATCGTTATCAGCGTAGTCTTATGAACCTTAATAATCCAAGTAACATTAGTTGTAACCTTACCTTAAACGATTAACTTCCATTATCTGAAACCCATTATTTGTAAATCCTAAAAACCGTATGATCATTTCCATTTCAAACCACAAAGGAGGCGTAGGAAAAACCACAAGTGCCATTAATATTGGTGTTGGTTTAAAAAATGAAGGAAAAAAAGTTTTATTAATAGACCTCGATCCACAGGCTAATTTAACCCAGTCATTAGGTGTTCAGAATGCCGGCAAAACGATCTATCATGCGATGAAGGGGGATCAGCTTCCGGTTGTTCCTGCTACTGTAGATGTAGTGCCTTCTTCAATTGATCTGGCCGCTATAGAATCTGAACTGGCCAGTAAAATTGCCAGAGAATCTGTCTTAAAAAAATTATTAACCCCCCATAAAGATAAGTATGACTATATTCTGATCGATTGTCCGCCTTCTCTGGGTATACTTACCATTAATGCATTTACAGCCTCCGACGAAATTTTTATTCCTCTTCAGGCAGAATATTTAGCTTTATCCGGATTGAGTAAAATGATGGAAATAATGGAATTGATCAGGTCAGAACTTAATCCTGGGTTAAAAATAGGCGGTATTTTTTTAACCCAATTTGATAGCCGCCGGGTATTGAACCGGAATATTTTAGAAGGAGTAAAAGATCAATTTCCTCAGGAGGTGTTCAAATCTATTATCCGAGAAAATGTATCCCTGGCGGAAGCACCCATCTCTCAGCGGCATATCTACGATTATTCTGCCCGAAGCAAGGGTGCAGAAGACTATATGGCCTTAGTTACTGAGATAATTAAAAAACATAGGAAAACCCGGAAACAAAAGTAACCAACTGAATATAGGTAACATTAGTAAATACTGGTAACATTACTTATATTGTATACTTTTTACTATTCTGACTAAAATTAAGTGTATTACTCTACTTCAAATGTATGGCTAAAAAAGATTTCAAAGGAGGCATAAGCACCCTGATTAAACGCACCGAAGAACCACAGACAGATAATACCCGAAAAAATGGCGAACCCGATAGTGCAACCCTTGCCTCAACGAGTGCAGATATCCGCACTACGCTGGTAATGGGTGAGGACTACCTGGAATGGTTGAAAGACTATGTGTATAGCAGAAAAGTGAAAGGAGATTTCAGGTTCACTCAAAAAGAAGCATTGCATGAAGCCATTGATTTGTTGAAGAAAAAAATAGGAAAACTACCTCCCCGTCCGCATACCGAAAGAGAGGCTGAGAATAAGTTTAAACTTCAGATAAAAAGAGGAAGAAGTAAATAAGGGATGGGGCCAAATATGGGTATAAGCAAAAAACTTATTTCAGCTAAGAGATAAGTTTTTTGCTTAGTGCACCATGTATTTACTGATTTGAAGTATCGTCTGAGAACTGTCCGATCATGTTGTCGAGAATGTCTTTTGTGTAGCCAATCCTGTGTGCATATTCCAGGCAAAGTACATATTCTTTATCATGTACTTGTCCATCTTGCACCATTAACTGAACAAGGGTTTGCAACTCAAGTGTTTTTTGCAGGCCTGATTCAGGAATAATAAAACTCAACAAGCTTAAATTATCTGCCAGTGGCATTACATCTTTGCTGGAAAGCCCGAGTTTGTTGCCAATCAGCAAAATAAAATCACTTTCGTTGGCATCCAGTCTGCCATCGGCTGCAGCGATCAATAACAGGTTTTGAAAAAATGCGAGCTTTTTTTGCTGAGTATCCAGTACTTTATCTATTGAATTAGGTTCTAACATGCGATTAAAATTAAGTCTGTACGAAATGTAAAACAAATATGATGTAAACTGTTCACCAACTGTAAAATTGTTAAACATTTAGCAACGGTACAAGCACAGAGGAAAGCAGTTTTTTAAAAAGTAAGCTGAATGGGAAACACTAATCCTGTTCTTTCCGTTGTAAAGGAAAATAAATGCCCGTTACTTCTCTTTTGAAAAGGAAGTAGCTCCGTATTTGGATCTTTACAAACAGCTATGATATAACAAAGC
The DNA here is from genome assembly GCF_030503435.1 of Rhodocytophaga aerolata. Taxonomy (GTDB): domain Bacteria; phylum Bacteroidota; class Bacteroidia; order Cytophagales; family 172606-1; genus Rhodocytophaga; species Rhodocytophaga aerolata. The sequence goes on along the minus strand of NZ_JAUKPO010000015.1, from coordinate 31,708 downwards.
CTGGTTACTCACCAGGCTTTTGTTTTATACCTGTGTTTTTTAAAGTTGAAGTTTCGTTGAAAATAAAAAGCCTTCCCAGTGGAAAGGCCCTTTATAATATGTTCAAACTTTTAACTTAATCTAAGTTAACGCATCTTCTGTAATTCCAGCTAACATTTCGACTAATTGACAAAATTTCTCTATAAGAGTCTCTTTTTTAATAGATTAATTATATATCCCTGGATGAACCACGCCCGACGTACAACTTTAAGACTGGCAATGGTGCTTGCATTAGCTTATATCAATACAGGTTAATTGAACAGCCGGAGAATTTATTTGAAAGAAAGTAGATTTTAACCATTGAAACTCTTTTATTGCCGGATAAATATTGTCTGTTTCAGCGCAAATACCGTTGAAACATTTATTACGCATGCGAGTATAATATCGGAGTATATAAATTATTGAATAGTAAACCTAAACCGGCACAAAAGCCCCTATTTTACGGCAAATGATTTCTAATAATAAAAAGGAAGAGGCATCAAGTACACGTAAACATGTGTTATCCAGAAAATTGGATACGATATTTATCGACTTGTATAATATATATTCTTTTTTACTTAGATTTTTTAAGGAAGTATTTGTGCCGCCCTATGAATTCAAGGAAATTATCCGGCAATGCTATGAGATAGGGTACCGTTCACTCCCCTTAATATCCTTAACCGGTTTTATTATGGGTATAGTGTTCACCAACCAATCGCGTCCCTCACTTTCAGAACTTGGCGCCACGGCCTTATTGCCTGCTTTAATATCTGTGGCAATCGTGCGGGCATTGGCTCCTTTGGTTACCGCTTTGATTACAGCCGGTAGAGTAGGGTCTAACATTGGCGCTGAAATTAGTTCGATGAAAGTTACTGAGCAGATAGATGCCATGGAAGTTTCGGCCATTAACCCCTTTAATTACTTAGTCGTGACACGGGTAATTGCCACCACACTAATGATTCCTACACTTATGTGTTATACCATCTTTGTTGCCCTTATGGGAGGCTTTGTAAACATTCATGCAAATGAACTGACTAGTTTTACTAGTTACTTTCAACAGGTTTTTGATGCTACCTCTTTTCTGGATATATTTTCTTCTTTAATCAAATCAATATTGTTCGGATTTACGATTGGCATGGTAGGCTGTTACAAGGGGTATAATGCTTCGAAAGGAACCGAGGGGGTAGGCAAAGCGGCTAATGCTTCGGTAGTTACTTCCATGTTTCTTGTATTTATTGAAGAGTTATTGGCTTTACAAATTATCAATGCCTTACGGGCAGGGTAACAAATAGCTGTTCTGATTGAGTTATAAGTTTAGCATACATTATCGAATAAACTATTCAGTTGAAAAGAGTAAACAATGAAACACCAGTCTCCTAATATTGACAGAACAAAATGTGTAATTTCCATAAAGGGATTGCGTAAGTCTTTTGATGATTTTCATGTTCTGCGTGGGGTAGATATGCAATTGTTCCAAGGAGAAAACCTGGTGGTGTTGGGCCGTTCGGGTACTGGTAAATCGGTGCTTATAAAAATAATTGCTGGGTTATTAAAACCAGATTCCGGAAGTGTGAACGTACTGGGCAAAGAAATGAATCATATATCGCCCAGAGAACTGGATGCACTCCGGCTGAAGATTGGGTTCTCTTTTCAGAACAGTGCCTTGTATGATAGCATGACGGTAGGGGAAAACTTAGAGTTTCCGCTGGTCAGACATGTGGAAAATCTAAGTCAGCAAGAAGTCGATGAACGGGTACGTACTGTGCTGGAAGCTGTTGGCTTATCACAGACGATAAATCAAATGCCCTCACAGTTATCTGGCGGTCAACGCAAACGGATTGGGATAGCCAGAACCTTAATTCTGAACCCGGATATTATGCTGTATGATGAACCAACAGCCGGACTCGATCCGATCACGAGTATGGACATAAATAACCTGATTAACGAAGTTCAGGTAAAATTCAATACATCTTCCATTATCATTACACACGACCTTACCTGTGCAAAAGCAACAGGCGACCGGATAGTTATGTTATTGGATGGTCAATTTCAATACCAGGGAACCTTCGATGAAGTGTTTAGTTCTCTGGATGAACGGGTAAAGTCATTTTACGATTATAACTTTATAGATTAAATGAGCACAACTGATAATAAACGGAAAGTAACCGTAGGAATATTTGTATTTCTGGGTATTGTAATATTTGTAGCCGGGGTTTTCATACTCGGTGGACAGCAGAAAAGATTTGAAAAAACCATCCGGGTGAATGCCGTATTCGACAATGTGGCGGGCTTACGGGTAGGGAATAATGTTTGGTTTTCCGGCGTGAAAATTGGCACAGTTAAAGAGATGAAATTTTATGGCGACTCACAGGTGCAAATTATCATGAACATTGAGCAGGATGCACAAAAATATATCCGTAAAAATTCCAAAGCACGCATTGGGGCTGAAAGTTTAATAGGCAGCAAATTGATTGAGATATTTGGTGGCACAGAACAAGCGCCTGAAGTTCAAAATGGTGATCGTCTGGTTACAGCCACAGCCCTGAGTACAGATGATTTAATGACTACCCTGCAGGAGAACAACAAAAATCTGGTAGATATTACCAATAATATGAAAGTGCTGAGCACAAAGCTGGCAAATGGAGAAGGAATGGCAGGAGCAATTCTTACAGATACTACTCTGGCAGATAATTTTAAAACGATTCTGGCCAGTTTACAAAATGCTTCTTCCAACTCAGTGAAAGTTTCTAAAGATTTAGCCCGCTTATCTGCAAAATTCAACACGGAGGGTGGTTTGGCAAATGAATTACTTACAGATACGGTGGTTTTTAGTAACCTAAAATCTTCTGTATCTCAGTTGCAACAAACAGCTAATTCGGCTGCAGAAATGGCAAACAATTTTAAAGAAGTAAGTAGCCAGCTTAATTCAAGTAACAATACTCTGGGAGCCTTGATGAATGACCAGGAGCTGGCAACGAATGTGAAAAAAACTATGGAAAACCTTCAAACAGGCTCAGAAAAACTCGATGAGAATATGGAAGCCCTGCAACATAATTTCCTTTTCCGGGGATATTTCAGAAGAAGGGCAAAAGCGGAAGCCAAAGAACGGGATGCCAACAAACAAGAGGTAGAACAAGTACAACAGTCTCCTGAGCCTCGTTAGTTAATTAACCTGAACACATACTTATAAAACTCTATCCTGCTAAGTGAAAGGATAGAGTTTTGTATTTTCAAATAATACCTGCTTCTATGGGGAGCTTTATTTATAGGATAACTATCAGTCTTTTCTGTCACTATGCCCAAGAAGTTTGTCCGGAGCAATGCGATCCCGGATAAGCTGTTTTAATTCTTTCATCTCAGGAAATCTTCCTTCGTCTTTCCGGGAGAAAATAAGGTTGCCGTCTACCCGGATGTCTAATTTTCCACCAGTTGCCGGGATTAAAGCAACTTCACCAATTTCTTTTTCAAAAGTTGTCAGTAATTCCTGTGCCATCCAGGCAGCCCGGAGAAGCCATCTGCATTGGGTACAATAGGTGATTTCTATTCTTGGAGCCATAATAACTACAGATTAAAACTAGTAAGCGCATTTCAATCTATCAATTATTTCTGTAAATTCAACTAGCGCTAAGTAAAGACTTATAATCACTATACTATGGAAACAATACTTGTTGCTACAGACTATTCAGCCGCAGCTACAAATGCAATAGCCTATGCTGCTAACTTAGCCAGGCATTTAAAAGCCAGGCTAGTCCTATGCCATGCGTATTACATGATGGTTACCCATATGGAGGTACCAAAGGAACTTCCGGGAGAAAATGAGTTAAAAGCGGAGAATATAGCCAGATTGAGAAAACTAGCCGATGAAATAATTAAAAATTATGGTATAGAAGTTACCCATATAACCGGACCAATGCCAGCCTCCGATTTTTTATTAACAACTTTTTACCAGACTAAGGCAAGCCTGGTGGTAATGGGTATGCGGGAACTAAGTAAACTTGATCAATGGCTATTTGGGAGCACAACCTCATCAGTGATTAATGAAGCAGCCTTTCCGGTAATTGTCGTGCCAGAAAATAGACCGTATTCTCCCTTATCTAAAATTTTGGTAGCTACTGATCTACAATTGCACAAAATTAAATCGCTTGCCTTGATAGGTCAACTAGCGCAAGCTTATCAAGGGCATGTTCAATTGCTCCATATAGCTGAGTCTTCGCTAGAAAAGACTTCGCCTGCTGAGAGTTTGACTGCTGAATTAGAAAATCTGTTACCCAATTGTAGCCGAGAATATGTATTTTATACGCATAAAGACATAGCTGCAGGCATCAAACAAGCGATAACGGATTATACCCCTGATCTGCTGGTAATGCTTCCGCAGCAACACGACTTTTGGGATATTGCCTTGAATAAAAGTAATACCCGTAAACTTGCTTTCCAGTCGTCTATCCCTTTGCTTGCTATCCCTGCCAGTACAACTAGTCACCTGGATTACAAAACGGATTGACCTAGTAAATTATATCAGCCATTTTATGAAAGTGTTGTTAAGAAATACTAGGTTAACCAAGTACTAATGAAAAAAGCCGGCTTTTGAGGCCGGCTTTTTCATAAAAAGATGAAGGTTGTACTACTTCTTAGCAGGTTTAGCAGGAGTAGCTTTTGGCTTAGCTGCAGGATGTTCTACTTTTTTAGCTGGAGTACTAGCTTTTTTTACTGTTGCGTTAGTGTTAGCCATTATGTTTATTGTTTTGATTTACGGTGAATACGGCACAATCACATTTGGTAAAAAGATAAGAATACATATTCTACAAGTAGAATTACAGCAATCATGTACTGTTTAAGGAATTAAGTTAGTGGTTGGCTTACCACATATCGGTATTTCTGTCAGTGAAAAAGGCTATTAACACTAAATGAATGCTTTATCGCAATTAATCATTCTATTCTTAATTGCAAAAAATGTTGCTTTTTTCATGCAATGAAATACATTAAGTTCCCTATAAAAAGTTATGTTATTTTAAAGTCCGTAGAACATGACAAAGCAAATTACATTGGCCAGGTTAAGTGATCAAATAGTGATTTTGGAACGCAAAATAGCCGATACTCAATATTTTATAGAAACCGCTTCATGCCTGGAAACAAAAACCATCTACCAGAATACGGAAGCAGAACTAATTGAAGAATTAGCAGCATTATACCAATTACAAGAACAACTCAAGCAAAATCTAAAGCCAGTAGATTAAGTAGTAATACTTACCACAATGGGTTACCAATGTTTGTGATGTTACTCATGTACTACATTCATAATATGTACATAGATAATATAGGCATACTAGTAGATGAGGGTGAATTTTTTATCAGCGACACAAATTTTTTACACTACCCGGTGGATGTAGAATTCTGAAGTTTTGTATATTTCATACGAAAACAATCCAAATTTAACTCCCTATCATGAAATCTAAACTTCCCTTTGCATTTGCTATGCGGAGTGCCCGGACTCCCTTGCTTCGTTCATTACAAAAAGCCTTTAGAACAGCTCTGTTATCTACGGTTTCTGGTTCTTTGCCAGCAGATGAGATAAGCCAGATACTTGAGGACAAAAGTCTCTATAGCCGCCGCTATTTTCTGCGTATGCTTGGACAGGCAGGTATTATTACCGGAGCCGGTTCGGTATTGGCTGCTTGCCAAAAAGAAAAGGTGATTCCCATTGTCCCGGCAAAGGAAGATGCCCGTGCAAGAAAAGCGGCCGGTCCTAGTATTGCTATAGTCGGTGGAGGCATAGCAGGACTAAATTGTGCATATCAGTTGAAAAAAGCTGGGCTGACATCAACTGTATATGAAGCCAGTGCCCGTACAGGTGGGCGGATTTATACAGCAAATAATATTATGGGGCTGGGGTATACAACAGAGCTGGGAGGAGAATTTATTGATAGTGGGCATAAAGACATGTTAACCCTGGTCAAAGAATTTGGTCTCACATTGCTTGATATGTTTGCACCAAGTGAGCTAACTCTAATTAAAGACGATTATTTTTTTAACGGGCAGCATTATTCAGTGAAACAAGTGATTGAAGCATTTGCCCCATATGCCGTAAAAATCGCGGCTGATATCAATTCTTTGCCGAGTGTCATTACCTATAACAATCCTGGCAAGGCCACATTTTATGACCAAATGTCAATTGCAGCGTACTTTGATTATATAGGTATGCATGGATGGATCAGAAAATTATTGGAAGTAGCCTATTTGACGGAATATGGATTAGAAGTGCATGAGCAAAGTTGTATCAATTTTCTTTGGCTTTTTTCACCGGATACCTCTAAAGGGGGATTTGATATTTTTGGTGATAGCGATGAGCGGTATAAGATCAAAGGTGGCAATTCTCAACTTACAGATGCTCTCTATAAACAAGTACAAAACCAGGTAATCGTTGACCGTAAACTTGTAGCTATCACTTCTCACGAAAAAGGCTATAAGTTAAGTTTTGAGAGCTCAAATGGCGCCACCGCCGACGTGTTTGCCAATATGGTTGTCCTTACCTTGCCTTTTACTATGTTACGGAACGTGAAAATACATGTGCCGTTACCCGGCTGGAAACTAAATGCCATTAACAATCTGGGGTATGGCACAAATGCTAAATTGATGCTTGGATTTCATACAAAAATCTGGCGTACAAAAGGATATACCGGGTATTTATTTACAGATAATGGCGTGCAAACCGGTTGGGATAATACTCAACTACAACAAGGAACAAGCGGCGGATACACCGTTTATTTAGGAGGAAAAGCAGGCGTAGACTTAGGCCAGGGTACTTCATTAACACAAGCGGTTGCTTATTTACCTCACCTGAATACTATTTGGCCAGGTATGAAGGATAGTTTTAAACCATCTTTAGTTGCCCGGATGCATTGGCCAAGCCAACCATACACCCAGGCTAGTTATGCTTGTTATAAAGTAGGGCAATATACTACTATTGCAGGCGCTGAACGAAAACCTGTAGACGGGTTATTTTTTGCAGGAGAACATTGCAGCATTAACTTTCAGGGGTATATGAACGGAGCAGCCGAAACAGGAAAAAAGGTAGCAGAAGAGATTATAACAACCATTGGAGGTAAAAAACTGGCAATGAAAGTAACTCATTCTGCGCCGTCATTAGTTGCATAAAAAACAAATTCCTTGGTTCTCTTAATGAAGGTAAGAGGACCAAGGAATTCTTGAGATTAATAATTAACCTATTTAGAAAGTACAGTTAAGATTCTTCTGAATCTGCTTCCTTGACCTGAAGCTCTTTTAAATGGTGGTAGTAATAGAATATTTTTAGTAAGTCCACACGCCTATCCATTTGTAGTTTTTCCGAGCTGATGAATTTTTCCATGGCTTTGTGGTTGTCTTGCATTATAGTCAGCAATTGATTTTTTTCACCGGTGAATAGCTGTAGTCTATTATTTTTATCAAGGATATAATATTCTTCCTTAGGTACCGGTTCATTTCTGGAACGGCTTGAAGAATAGAACGATCTGTTTAAATTTCCATAGTCTGTTACGTATTTTTCTCTGGAGAGTAATGATACATCACCCTGCTTTAACAACTCAAAAAACATATGTTTCTCCCGGTGCTTCACTCGATGAATTAACGAATAATACGAGCGAATGCGGCTCTCCACATGATCTACGTAGTCAACGTACTCCACTTGTTGAGCATTAAATGTTTGTAACCGGTTAGCTTTTTTCACAAGGATAAAGTCTTTTTGCAAATCAACCTGCAATAACCCTTCAATCATCCCGCCATTTACTAAATAAATTTTCCCACTAAACCATTCTTTATCTAACTCTTGAGCAAAAGAATGCATGCTCATAGCTATCAAAATGGTTAAAATTAGGTGTACACGTATCCTTTTCATTTTTACCCTTCATTAAAAGTATGCAAAACGTTAATTTCCATCCAAGCGACTTTCCTATGCCAACGTTTTTATGGGATGGAAAAAGCAATGCGTATCTCATCCTATCACTACTGTACACTTATAACTAAATAAAGTCCTATATATACAACTTGGATGCAATGGATAGGAAATTATCAAAAATACCATACTATGCCCGTATTATGCTTGTAGTATCCTATCATTTATACATACTGTATTGATTATAAGTTGAACCTAAACCCATACCAACGTTGGCTAACTAAGATTAATCTTACTTGGTATTAATAGTATTACTAATTTTATCCTAAATTGTTTAACCTGATCAAAGTGAATTGATTTTTACTAGATAAAAACAGAATTCTCTTCAGTAGGAAATTTGAACAGGGAACTAGGATAAACATGCTTCTAAAACCTGAAAGAATCGAAGCGAGAGGAAGTGATGATATGAGGGATAAATTATCAATTAGAAGCAATATATAGAAATAAAAAAAGGATGCATCACATCCTTTCTTTACCTTTTAAACCTAAACCTAAACCAAAACTTATTCATGAAGAAAAAGTCTACATTACAAAGGTAATAGAGGGAAGAATTAGGTGAAATTGTTATATGCAAACAATATTACCTGAATTATATCCACAAAAGAAAATACATAGTTGATGAGCTTTTAGCGGAGAAATCTTTTTGAGACACTCCAGTATGGATTCTATTATGGGATACACCCATGATTTGTAAAAAGCTAAAAAAATTACTTTCATTAAGGATGATTGCTGTAAAAAAGGGTAAATTCCAATAAAACACCAGTGGATAGAACTACATCAGCCCGAATAATATTACCCAAAATAAGTAACTTAAAAATTTATTTATTGACCAGGTATCTGTTCTAAAAAACTTTGTAGGGTTCATTTTTGTTAAAATTTTATGAACTAACCTGAAATTTCCTACAGCCAGTAAATTAAAATGCAGTGAAAATAAAATATGAAGTAATTGTTTAGGTTCTATTGATAAAGTCTACCGGATTAAGCTTGTTTAGAAGTAAAGGTATAGGAATTACATCCTACAGTTTCCATTGATTAAATTAAAGGAAGTATTTTAAATTGTATACACATAATCCCATGTCACAAATCACCATGAATAAACTAATCTGTGTAATCATTTTTTGTATTAGTATTTGGCTGAGTTCCTGTATTACAGTAAATGAACATGGAGGTGTTGGATGCCGGAAGCCAAAAAATGCCATACTTTACAAACATCATAAACAGTATGCCGGCTCATACAGGAAATAGTATACCCTTTGTTGGTGTGCTTAACTATTTTTTTTCTGATTAGATGAGAACTGGTTTTCTGTTTTCCTGCCAAACAGTAAAAAAGCGATTCCTAATAAGACATAGCCTAAAGAGAAGTATTCAACTGAGTGCATAGGATGTAATGTTTTTCTTATTTATTCGCTATTTCTACCAGAGGTAAGTTGAAATTTTGATTAGTATAGAAGTTGATTGCTTCTGATGGGTCGATTGATCAATTGTTTCATCTGCTGAATTTGTTTTTTCCAAACAAACGTGCATGTAATGAAACATGGTTGTTGAAGTCTCGTATGTGGGGTATAAAGAATTGGATATGGAAACGGTAACTTTTAAGAGTAATATAGATAGCAGTGATTCGGTAGCTAAAATCCGCCAACTTTTAGATGATGACGACAATATTCAATACTGGCACGTAGATATCCTGAAAGAAGATCATCTATTAACCGTAACTGGAAGTAATCTGAATTATAAGGAAATTAAGGACAGGATTAAAAATGCAGGCTTCACAGTAGAAAAACTTGACGGCTAGCAGAATGCTACAGGCATAGTCGAAAGCCTTAGTAAGAGAAGCATCCAAAATAAAGCTAACCTGAGGATGCGTTATTGATTATGCTTATGTAGCATTCTTGGTGAGCTTATCTCTTTACGTTTCTTCAGTTTGATTTTATTTTTTGGAGAGACATTTTCACTATACCTATTCTTTTGAACATCTTTTTGAATTCCATGTGTAGGAATTTGGTTTGTCTTTTCCACAAAGGATTTGACGTCGCTAAGGTTTTTTTTCAATTCATACACCCCTAAAATAAACATGCCTACGAATGTCAGAAGTAAGATTAGGATCATAATAATAAGATCTAAGAGTTACTTCTTAATAGCGGAAATACGGAAAAAGTAATTTTAAGATAATCAGGTGGGTAAAAGAACATTTTTTATAGCAGATACACTTTTGTATATACAAAACTCAAAGGGTAAATAGATTTTTTATTTGGGTATTCTGCGCTTTTTAATTTTCTTATACTTGTATCCTCTCCAGTATTCCGTTTTCTTTTCCCATACCCACTGATGTAACCACATAGCCAGACTTATGGCAACGATGCCTATGATTACTTGAATGATTGGATGATAATTTGAAGGGTGTATAGTATTCCATTCCATATCATTAGATCCAATAAGCAGCAAAGTTGTAACACTACCTGAGAACATTAAAAATTATGGTATCCTGAATCAGGTTAAATACCTGAAACACGAACTATCAATGCTTTTGACAGTAGGTCATTCAATGAATTCACTGAGAACTGATTTTGCTCTGTTCAGTATCTTCTGTAAAACTAAGCTTTCCCATTTTTACTGTAAGATGATCTTGTATTGTTACTAGAGTCAAAATACTTTAAAAACAGGAGGTTATATTCTAAATGAAAGCTTAATAATGCTCTCATTAAACGAGGTAATAAAAATATGCATGTTTTTGAGGTTAAAAAAAACTGGATTAATATCTGAATCGTAAGTATGGCAAGGTGTAAAATTATTTTCTAATTATTTCTGACTGAGGCAGTGTTCAGAAATTAGTCATTTTTGCTTGTTATGAAACAGTTTGTCCCGCTTAGAGAAATACTGGCTACCGATGGCCGGACATTGGTTAAACTTAAAAAGAAGTACAATCAATGCGCAACCATTCTTAATGACTACTGCGAAGGGCAGTATTTGTCTGCTCAGAAAAGAGCCGTATTACTAGATGAGTTATTTCAAACAGGAAAAGAAATTAACGAAATGGAAGACTAAAGGAAAGGTATATTGCTTTGTTGTGAAGAATTTAATAATCCCTAGGTATTATTTATTCTGCTAAATCCATCAAGAAAAAAAGTACTGTAACTGTATGACCGAATGATATTCTGAGGGGTGCATTTTTAGCCATTTCATGTACCTTGATTCGGTTTCTTGTAAAGATGTAAAAAAAAATGAAACCAACTCAATTAACTATAGTTTGATACTCAAGTGTTGGATTGAGGTAAATCAGGAATATCTTTTAAGAGCTGTAATTTCCTCAATAAGCAATATTGTTTTCTCAAATCCTTCTAAAGTATACACATTATGCTTTTTATAAAAGTCAGCTAATCCTATACGGTTATTAAACCAATTTTCCATTTCGGATCTATCATGTGCATGTTGCAAGTGAGTCCATTTAAAATTGGTGCTTGAAGTGACATAGTGAACTATGTCTTTGCGTATTCTATTTAAGGCTTTGTATTGGTTATCTGCAAATTCCTTCAACCATTTGTAATTTTCAGAACCATGGAAAAGACTTGGAATGCTTTCAATAGTAGTGGAAAAATATATTTTCTTTTTCAGGAATATGTTTGGAAAATAAACAGCTAATAGATCACCTATTCTATCCCAATAATTATAAAATTGTTGAGAAACTATATCTAAGTACATATCGTACCTTTTTCCTTCAAGATTTTGATAGTTAGCGAAAACTTCATTTCCATAAAAAAAAGATCCGGTAGTTAATGGATTATTTATATAAGGTCTATAAAGAAAGAGATGTGCTACAGTATAAATAATTTCATCAGAACAAAATAACAGATCATCAAATAGTTTGTTAAAATCAAAATCATTGAATTTTATTTGACCTTTTCTAATTGTATCGAAGTACCATGACAAAATATCTCTTCCATTTAATTCAAAATTGCCTTGAAGACCAGCTAAATTATTAAGATTCTCCTCTTGATAGATCTTAATAATTTCTTTGTTATAATTCCTAATCAAATCATGTCTTGAGTCTTCTTGCATACTTGATTAATTTAAGGTTGTTTAAATGAAAGTCTATACACTTGCCCTATAACTTGCCCTATTAAGAAAAAAGCCCCTAATTGTTTAAATTAAAGGCTTTTTAAGCTAATTTATGTGACCACGGGGAGACTCGAACTCCCATGCCAGTGAAGGCACCACCCCCTCAAGATGGCGTGTCTACCAGTTTCACCACGTGGCCTGAGGATAGAAATACCTAGGTATTTATAAGGTTTACAAACTTACAAATCAAAAAAATAAAAACAAATAGACCGCTAATGCTATTCTTAAAATAGTTGAAGATCTTATTTCATGGTTAAATTCCCATATGCTCACTTGTATAGAAATTGCTACCTTCCTGGATAGTGTGCTCTCCAGGCATTTGTATCCAGAGGAAATACCTGCTATATGGAAAGAATCCCCAAGGCCAATCAAACGGCTAGGCTTAGCATTGGAGCCAGATTCATATCTGGCAGAATGGATTAAACAAGAAGCAATGGATGCCGTGTTTTTGCATAGGCCTTGGAAATTAGCTACATATCCTGTTCCTGATGATATCACATTCTTTTCCTCGCATTTACCTTTCGATGAACAATTAACAGTAGGGTTTAATAGAATTCTTGCCAACAGGCTAAAACTGACGGACATAAAGGTATTAGGTACAAAGGAGGGGAGACCGGTAGGAATGTCTGGCACTATCCCTGTACAAATGGATGCAGCCTTTTGCAAAATTCTTGATGAGTTATTTCAAGGTTTAGAAAGTTCCTTTCAACTCACCGGAAAGACTATACACAAGGTAGCTTTTGTTGGCGCCATGACCGCACAATTGATAGAAAATGCAGCCAACCAAGGGGTAGAACTATATTGTACCGGCCAATTCAGAGAACCTGCTAGACGTGCAGCCTTGGCTACAAGCATGAGCATAGTAGCGGTCGGACATAAGCGGAGCGAACTTTTTGGCCTGAGTCTGCTAGCCGATTTGCTGTCCACTAAGTGGCCGGAGTTAACAATTATTCCAAGAATACCAGCTATCTGAAATCGATGAGGGTAATATAATGGGCCAAACTTACTCAGGGCAACCGGTAGAATCTATTGCTCATTTGGGATATGAATAGGTGGTCAAACAATACCACAAATTTATTACCTTTGCAGAATTATTAGGTTTATTCTACAGCATTCATCATCCAGTATAAGAGAAAAATAGCTTCGTATGGGTCAGTACAATTTCAGAGAAATCGAGAAAAAATGGCAGCAATTTTGGGAAGAAACAAAGGTATATCAGGCAGAGGTTATACCTGATAAACCAAAATATTACGTGTTGGATATGTTTCCGTACCCATCCGGAGCAGGCTTACATGTGGGGCATCCACTTGGTTACATAGCATCCGATATTGTAGCCCGCTACAAATGGCTTGCCGGTTATAATGTACTTCACCCAATGGGATTCGATTCTTTCGGCCTGCCAGCAGAACAATATGCTATTCAGACGGGACAACACCCTGCCATCACAACAGAGCAAAACATTAGCCGGTATATAGCGCAGTTAAAAAATATTGGATTTGCTTACGATTGGAGTAAAGAAGTACGTACTTCATCTCCGGATTACTACAAATGGACCCAATGGATCTTTATGCACTTGTTTAATTACTGGTACAATAAGGATTTGGATAAAGCAGAATCAATAGAGATATTAATCAAGACATTTGAAAAATCGGGCAATACAGATGTAAATGCGGTATGTGATGAAGATACTCATTCATTTACATCTGTAGAATGGCATTCCTACTCTGAAATACAAAAATTAGAAGTTCTGCTGAAATACCGCCTGACTTATTTAGCTGATACTGTTGTAAACTGGTGTCCGCAGCTAGGTACCGTGTTGGCAAATGAAGAAGTGAAAGATGGTCTTTCGGAAAGAGGGGGATATCCGGTGGTACGAAAAAAAATGCAACAATGGAGTATGCGAATTTCTGCCTATGCAGAGCGATTGTTGCAGGGGTTAGATGAGATTGACTGGCCGGATCCATTAAAAGAAATGCAACGCAACTGGATTGGCAAATCGCTTGGAGCAGAAGTAGATTTTACTGTTGTAAACCATGATATTTCTATCAAAGTATTCACTACCAGGCCTGATACTATTTTTGGAGTAAGCTTTTTAGTAATTGCCCCAGAGTCAGATCTAGTGGCTGCATTAACTACGCCTGAACAAAAATCCATTGTTGATACATATGTAAACGAGGCCCGCAACCGATCAGAACGCGATCGTATGACAGATGTAAAAAGAGTATCTGGCGTGTTTACAGGAGCCTATGCAGTTAATCCAATTAACCAAGTACAGATTCCTATATGGACGGCAGATTATGTGTTAGCCGGTTATGGAACAGGAGCCGTCATGGGCGTACCTTCCAACGATGAACGCGATTATCGGTTTGCTACACATTTCCATCTTCCCATTATTCCGGTAATGGAAGGCGAGCACAGTGATATTTTGTCTGAGAATTTTGATCCCAAAGCAGGCACGATGATTAATTCAGATTTCTTGAACGGATTGCCAGTATACGAAGCGCTGCCTGCTGCCATAAAAAAACTGGAAGAAATAGGCGTAGGCAAAGGCAAGATCAATTACCGGATGCGGGATGCCATTTTCAGCCGCCAGCGGTATTGGGGAGAACCTGTACCTGTATATTTTAAGCCGGTTACAGGTGATGAAGCCACTCACATGCCCTATCTGATCAGTGAACAAGACCTTCCTTTAGTATTGCCTGAAATAGATGCCTATTTACCCACTGAAACGGGTGAACCCCCTTTAGGACGTGCAGCTAACTGGAAGTATCAAGGCAGGTACGAATACGAACTGAGTACAATGCCAGGATGGGCGGGTTCAAGCTGGTATTTTTTCCGGTATATGGATGCTCACAACCCGGATGCATTTTGTAGCAAAGAAGCACAGGCTTATTGGGAAAATGTAGATTTATATATTGGAGGGTCTGAACATGCCACCGGGCATTTGTTGTATTCACGTTTCTGGACTAAATTCCTCTATGACCTGGGCTATGTAACCGTTCAGGAACCTTTCAAAAAACTCATTAATCAGGGCATGATACAAGGCCGTTCCAATTTCGTTTACCGGTTAAATGATCTGGAAGGGTATGCGGAGGAATTGATTTGGGAAAAAATCAAGGACAAACAGCTAGGGGAGGAGTTTACCCAGAAATGTTCCGATGGTAAACATAAATTCGATTTCTTGTCTGTTGCTAAAAGACTGGTGATAGAAATAAAGCCTCATAAATTGCTGAAAGAGTTTTATGAAGCTAATAATCAATACTTAAAACAAAGCAATTATCACATGTTGCTTGTGTCGCATGAAGAAGCGATTCTTCACACGGATAGTGTTGTAGAGAAAATTAAAGATGCGTTGCAAGGTAAAATCGCAAGTCCTGCTTTCGAAGAAAAGATAGCTATCGGTTCATTATTCGTTTCCAAAAATCTAATTCGCTCTACACCGGTAACCCCCTTGCATGTAGATGTAAATATTGTTGAAAATGATATTTTAGACATAGATGCTTTACGGAAACAGCGGCCGGATTTTGCAGAAGCTACTTTCTTGCTGGAAGATGGGAAATACATATGCGGAGCTGAAGTAGAAAAAATGTCGAAACGGTTTGGCAATGTGGTAAACCCTGATGATGTGGTGGAAAAATATGGTGCAGATACCTTGCGGTTATATGAAATGTTTTTAGGGCCGCTGGAGCAATCTAAACCCTGGAATACGAATGGCATTAGCGGAGTGCATAATTTTCTGAAAAAGTTGTGGCGTTTGTTCCATGATGAAGCAGGTAATATTAAATTATCCGATGATTTACCTACGAAAGAAGAGCTTAAGTCTCTGCACAAAACCATAAAAAAAGTGGAGGAAGACATTAACCGGTTTTCATTTAATACCTCTGTAAGTACCTTTATGATCTGTGTGAATGAACTTTCGGCACTAAAATGCAATAAAAGATCCATCTTACAAGATCTGGTAATCGTACTTGCGCCGTATGCTCCTCATATAGCAGAAGAATTATGGCATATACTTGGTCAGAATGAAAGCATTTTTAAAGCCGCCTATCCGGCCTTTAATGCCGAATATCTGGTGGAAGATGTGTTTGAATATCCAATTTCAGTGAATGGAAAATTACGGGCTAAAATGTCTTTCTCTTTGGATACAACGCCTTCAGATATTGAAAAGACCGTTTTATCTTCTGAGCAGGTCCAAAAATGGCTGGATGGTAAAGCACCTAAGAAAATTATTGTTGTGCCAAAGAAAATTGTCAACGTAGTGATATAACATACGAAGATGAAGTAAAAACAACAAAGGGCCGTGAGTTTACGGCCCTTTGTTGTTTTTACTTGCTCGGTCTTAGTTTACCAAAAACCTGCGTGGCTTTAGCTTTTGGAAATTCATTGGGCTTGGTACTATATAATGTGCCACAACCAAGATGCGTAAACCGGTCATCCAGGATATTTGCTCGATGGCCAGGGGAAGTCATCCAATCTTCAACTATTGCTTCTCCAAAGGTACGATACGTATGAGGTTTAATTTGTTTATTAGTCTTACTATTATAATAAACATTTCTGTTGCCTACTTTTTCAACCCGGAAATATTCTTTTGGCTGATAGTCCATTAAGAAATACTCAGAAATATTCTCTCCTGCGGCAACATAGTTGCCAGAACCTCCCACACTTTCCAGTCTATCTTTTAGAGTTTTAAGTTTTGCGTTTTTCTCATTCACATGATCAAAGAAATTAAACTTAACCATTTGGGAAGATTGTACAACGGCTGCATCCCGCAATAGGGGATAGAAGGTGAAAACCGGTTTGTTAAACTTTTTTCTTTGTTTATTAGTAGCATAAAAGATGGAAGCATTGAGCAAATCATAATCTATAGCAGCTATATCAATTTCTTCATTGGCAGCTGGTAGCTTAGCAAAACTTTCATAGGAATACTGGGCGTATTGTGAATCCGGAAATTGTGTATTCTTCAACTCGACAAATGATGCTAAGATGACTGTAAAAAAAATAAGGAATATACATGTTAATTTAATGCTTTTCATACTATCATGGGCGAAAAAATATATTCTGAAAACGTCATGCCAAAAACTAAAGTTTCCTTAAAAGGACAAACATACTGCAATCGCTGTATTGGTAAAATGCAATTTGATCTGTAAATATAACAAGCTAATTCCTGCCCATTAGAATCAAATAACCTAATTAAAAGAGAAAATTAGGTTATTGATGCATAAAATTGCATCTGTAATAAATCACCTACAAAAACAGATATTGTAGCGCAAAATTATATCAAATAATTGGTTTATGCCCTCATACTCTGAAAGTTACTTTAATTTCAATGTAAGGAAAGGTAACCGCAGATTTTCTTAACTACTGTCTGCTTAGCTTATAGCCATACTAGCAATACAACTGTTTTATTAATTTATATCATACTTTAAAGGAAAACACCAACCGCTAATAAAAAAAAACAGTTTTAAAAAAAATACTATATATTTGGAACAAACTAACGTTATTTTTCAATGAGTCAACCACATACATTACGACATCCCTACGAATATAACCCCTCCTATAAGAAACGGGTAGCTTATTTTAGTATGGAATTTGCCATTCATCCGGCACTTAAAATTTATTCCGGAGGCCTGGGATTTTTGGCAGGTTCACATATGCGAAGCGCCTATGATACAAAGCAAAATCTGTTCGGTATCGGCATACTGTGGAAGTATGGATATTATGATCAGACCAGGAATAGTGACAATACAATGAATGTGTTGTTTGCTGAAAAGTTTTATAATTTTTTAGAAGATCCGGGAATTATTGTACCTGTATATGTAAACAAGCACCAGATTTATGTAAAAGCTTACTACCTGCGTCCTGAGGTATTTGGTACAGTACCTATGTATCTGTTGACAACTGATATTGCAGAAAACGACCACCTGGCACAGACAATCACTCACAAGCTCTACGATAATAACACCTACACCCGTATCGCACAAAGTATTGTTCTGGGCATAGGCGGGGCGAAAGTAGTGGATGCCTTAGGTGGGGCAGATATTTATCATATGAATGAAGGTCATGCTTTACCCCTGGCTTTTCATTTATACACCCAGTTCAATCGTGATGTTGAGGAAGTAAAAAATAGAGTACGTTTTACTACGCACACGCCAGAGAAAGCCGGAAATGAAGAACATCCTATTCAAATGCTGGATAATATGGGCTTTTTTAGTTCTATTCCTCTGGAAGAAGTAAGAAAAATTACCATGGTTGAAGAGGAAATGTTCAGCCATACTCTAGTAGGTTTACGTCTTTCCCGGCGAGCAAATGGTGTATCTCAACTGCATGGCGAAGTTTCCCGCGATATGTGGGCCGATCAACAAGGAGTATGTCCTATTATAGCTATAACCAATGCGCAAAATAAAAAATATTGGGCAGATGGAATTTTGGATAAATCGTTGGCTGAAGGAGACGATGCAAGGTTGTTCGACAGAAAAATGCACCTGAAAAAACGCCTACTGAACTATGTTGGTGATCAGACAGGAAAAATATTTGATCCGGAAGTATTGACCATTGTCTGGGCAAGAAGGTTTGCTGAATACAAGCGCCCAGACCTTATTAAGAGAGATATCATGCGGTTTAACAGATTAATCTCTAACAAAGACCGACCTGTACAAATTATATGGGCAGGAAAACCCTATCCCCTCGATGCCAACGCGGTAAGTGTGTTCAACCATTTGGTTACATCCAACAGAAAAGTAAAGAATTGCGCAGTATTAGTTGGTTATGAACTTGCCTTATCAGCCCTACTTAAAAAAGGTGCGGATATATGGTTGAATACTCCACGCCGGCCAAGAGAAGCCTCCGGAACAAGTGGGATGACAGCTGCCATGAATGGGGCAATTAATTTTTCTATTAGTGATGGATGGGTTATTGAGTTCGCCCGTCATGGTGAAAATGCTTTTGTCATTCCAACTACTGATCCTACGCAGCCGATTGATCAGCAGGATAATGAGGATTTTTACAGCATGATGTATATCTTAGAAAATGAAATTCTGCCAACGTATTATAATAAGCCGGACAGATGGAAGCAACTGGTGAAGAACAGCATGCTTGATGTTTATCCTATGTTCGATTCTGATCGAATGGTAGACGAATATTATTCAAAATTATATATTTAAAGTTAATATTGTAAACAACAAAAAGCCTGATGAAATTTCATCAGGCTTTTTGTTGTTTACTTTTGTGTATTATGCTATCGTAAATATTATATAAGATATTAATTAATAATGTAAATAGTTGGTAAATGTAAATAATTGCTTACTTATACAATACATTCATAAAATCATTCATAGAATTAAAATTCTTTTTTAGAACAGGATTTTGCTCAAGATTAAGTTTTATACTGCATTCCATTGTTAAATCATTGATTATTTTAAAATACGATTTTATCAATAGTTGCTCTTTGTAAATAGCGGTTTGTTTCGCATCTACCGTTGAGAGCCAGATGTTAAGTTGAGGCTGTATTTCTGTTGCTCTTTTAAGAAAACTCTCACGAGTCGAGATCATAATGGAAGAAGCTATTTTTTCATTTTGTATATTTTTTAGCTGAGTTAGGCTTTTTATATAATCTTGCATCAATAAATCTATTTTAGCTTCCGGAGAATTTCCCGCTTGACTTGGAAATCCAACTACTTCTGAATTTAACATTTTTACATTCCATAGCTCCACTTTATTCAGGTACGGGTTCACCATAGCCAGATTAAAATAAATATTCAACAAGAGCATAACTAGTTTAGAAGCATTTGGGAGAATCATAATTTCAACTTTATAGGGTATGTTTATCAAAGGCAGAATCAGATATCAAGCACTCGTTGAAAATCTTTTTTTATTCCGACAATACAAAGATACTATAAGGTTGAAGCTTTGTAAATCACCTGAAATAGGGATTTTTAAATGTTATTTTTGGACAAAAGGAGGGAGCTTTGGCTAAATTAATTTATTTTTTAAGCCTTTTTCTATAGCTGCTGCTTTGTTATTTACCTCAAGTTTAAAGTATATATTTTTGATATGACTTTTGATTGTTTCAACGTGTACAAATAGGATATCTGCTATATCTTTATAACTTTTTCCTTTGGCTATCAAATGCAAAACCTCTGTTTCTCTGCTAGTTAGGGGAGATTCAGTTGTTTTTCTAAACGATTCCACAACCATCTTTGCTATATTGCCACTCATGGGTGCTCCACCGGCAGCAACTTCATTTATGGCATCCAAAATTTTAAAGTGATTTGACGTTTTGGTAATATACCCGGATGCACCAGCACAGAGAGCTTCGAATACAGTTTCGGTATTATCATGTACAGTAATTACGATGGCATTTACCGTTGGTAATACTTTTCTAGCTTCTTTTATACCCTGTATGCCATTCATCCCAGGAAGATCCACATCCATTAAGATAATATCTGGATGGTCTTCTAACAGATTTTTTAAAGCATCTTCACAATTTGTATAAGAATTAACCACAGAATGGTTACTTAAATCATTAATATATACTGTGAAAGCCTCTTTTACCACAATATTATCTTCAACAATAATGATTCGCAGGCCAGTTTCTTTTTTCATAAAGGTAAATCAGCAAATTATTTTTGGTATAAGTACGCAGCTACAGAAATTTAATCGTTTTTTTATTAATTGCTTATGTCCAAAAGTATCTTTTTTTTGTCCTCCCCCTTTTTCGGGATTAGCACGCGTAAAGTGATTTCTGTACCCAGGCCTGGCTTGGATTCAATATCTATATACCCATTAATTTTCTTAGCCCTGGAACGCATGTTTTCAAGTCCAAACCCATGCTTTTTCGACCCTTTCATTTCAAAACCACAGCCATCATCTTTTATTGAGATATTCAAATGTTGATTTGGGCTGGTTACTTTTACTTGTACATTCTGGCAGTGGGCATGTTTAACTACATTCGTAAAAATTTCTTTGCAAATGAGTGTAATGTGCCTGCTAGATCCACCGGCGAAAATAAAATCCTGATTGTCTAATTCATTTTGGAATGTAAACGATATACCGGTTTTATCAAAAAGATCCTCACCGAAATCTTTTATATTAAGCAGTATTACTTCCAGTTTGTCACTTTTAGGGTCAATAGACCAGATAAAGTCTTTCGTACCATAAAATAAAGTCTGTGCATGCTGATTCAATCGGGAAAGTAAATCTTCTATATAGAATTCTTTTTTACTCTGCCGGATGTTGATCATGTTAATAATAGCTGTAATACTGGCTAATTGGTTGCCCATTTCATCATGAAAATCCATGGCCACTTTTTTTCTGATAGCTTCCGCTTCTTGCGCTTTTACACGTTCGAGCGCTAAAAGATTTTCCAGTTTTACCTGTACCCATACTTTGTGGATGGTATAGGCAATAAGTAGTAGAATGCTTCCTGCAAGTGTTTTAAACCACCAGGTTTGCCAGAAAGGTGGCGTAATAATAATCTTCAGTGTATTGGCTTCCGTATTCCATACACCATCGCTATTGGTCCCCTTTACCTTTAAAAAGTACTCGCCAGGAGGCAGGTTAGTATAGGTAGCATATCTTTTCTTGCCATCCGTATAGTTCCATTCATCTTCAAAGTTCTCCAGCATATAGGCATATTTATTTTTGTTTGGAGAGGTAAAATCAAGCGAAGTAAAACCAAAAGAAAGAATATAATCTTTGTAGGATAACCTAATTTCTTTACATAAGTACAAGGGTTTGCTAAGAAGGGGTTTTTGGCCACTATTTGCACTTTTGTGTGTTTTGCCTACTTCAATCAATTCGTTAAAAACCCGTAATTCATCAAAATATACTTTCGGCGTAAAGTTGCTTTCTGTGATCTTTACTGGATAAAAAAGGTTAAAGCCATTATGGCCTCCAAAAATCATAGCACCGCTCTTAGTTTTGCAGTGCCCATAAAAAAAGACATTGCTTTGCAAGCCGTCGGTAACATCATAGCCTTTAACCTGACCGGTAGCAGGATTGTAATGGATGATTCCATTATTGGAGCTTAACCATAAATTGCCTGCATTATCCTCTAGAATTCCATATATACTGGTGGGAAAAGTAACAGCTCCTTTTGTTTGAATACGCCGGAAGGTATTTCCGGAAGGTTCCATATAACTAAGGCCGCCTCCTTCGGTTCCTACCCAGATTTTACCCTTCCTATCTTCGTATACAATCCAGGGACTATCACTACCGATTCCATGTGTTTTGGAAACATCATACCGGTAGTGGAGAAAATGAGGCTTTTGCTTTGCATCTAACGTAATTTTGTCAAGTCCTCCCTCTGAGGTTGAAATCCATATGTTTTGCCTGCTATCTACAAAAATATGCTTGATTCTGTCGTTGGAAAGTGAATTGTTGTCGTCTTCATTATGCAACAGGTGAAAAATAGTATCCTTTCTGATATCATACACATACACACCATTG
Source organism: Rhodocytophaga aerolata (assembly GCF_030503435.1). GTDB lineage: Bacteria > Bacteroidota > Bacteroidia > Cytophagales > 172606-1 > Rhodocytophaga > Rhodocytophaga aerolata. The sequence goes on along the minus strand of NZ_JAUKPO010000015.1, from coordinate 9,186 downwards.
CCCCAGGTACCAATCCAGAGTCTGTCTTGTTGATCGACCGTCATCGAAGACAACGCCATATAGTTGATTTTACTGGCTACCTTCAATTGATTGAAATGTAAAAACCTGCCTGTTTTCTTATCTATTTTATCCAGTCCATAGGAGGTAGCGATCCACAGGGTACCAAAACTATCTTCAGTAATTCCCCAGATCCGGTTGTCAGCAATAGAGGATGGGTCTTCCGGTGAATGAGTAAAATGGGTAAAGGTATTTTTTTCTAGGTTAAATTTCGAAAGCCCGCCTCCCCAGGTACCAAACCATACATCACCTTCTCTATCTTCAAAAACAACATTGATATTATTATTCGGTATACTGTTTGGCTCGAACGGATTGTGCTTATAGTGAAGAAATTTAGGACCCTGCGGATTGAATTTACTTAACCCGTTTTCATGGCCAACCCAGATATTGCCTGCCATATCCTCCAGAAAAGAAGTTATCCATTCACCTTGCAAAGACTGAGGGGAGAAAAGATCATGTTGATAACGCGTGAAGGTTTTTTTATTCCGGTTATATAAGTTGATCCCACCTGAGTAGGTTCCAAACCAAAGGTTATTCCGGCTATCTTCCTTGATGGAAAGCACCGAGTTATCGTTAATACTCAGTGAGTTGTTTTTATCATATTTATAAATTGTATATTTCCTGCTTGTACTATCATAACAATGCAAACCGTTATCTTGCGTACCAATCCATAAAAGCCCTTTAGAATCAAATTTAAGCACTTTAACTAGTTGATTGGCAGCTAGCTGTTGCTGTGTGATGGCAACAAAATTGGTAAAGATGCCAGTCTTTTTGTTAAACAAAAACATACCGCTTCCCCATGTACCAACCCACAGATTACCGAAATTGTCTTCAATGATTGTATTGATCGCACTGCTTGTTTCTTCAATAGTACCATTATTGGTATAATAGTTAACAAACTGATCGTTAGCCTCGTCATATTTGCTCAATCCATTATTGGTACCTATCCATAAGGTACCTTCCCGGTCTACAAACATGGACCAAATGTTATTGTCTGCCAGGGAATTTTTTCGGTACCGGTGATTAAAATAGGTGGTAAACTCTTCTGTTTCGCGGTTGAAGCGGTTAAGGCCGGAACTTGTGCCAACCCATAAATGGCCGTGCTTATCTTTACATATAGCCTTGACCCAGTTATTGGATAAAGATGTTTTTGTACCTGGTATATAGTTAAAAACTTTAAAACTATATCCATCGTACCGGTTTAACCCATTTTGCGTGCCTATCCATAAAAAACCATCTTCTGTTTGTGCTAAAGCATAGATAGAGGTACTGGAAAGCCCTTTGTCAATGGTTATGTGGTCAAAGGCAATATCTTTAGGTTGAGCAAAAACAGAATTAATGTTACAGGTGAGGCCGCTACAAAAAAGTATAAAACTAAAAAAAAATATATACCAATGTGAGTTTACCATGAAAACGTCATCATACCTTAAAATACTAATTTACACTTTTCTTTACTAAGAGTGAAATTATGTACCAGAGTTTCTAGGCATTTGAAGCGGAAATTGTAGGTTTTCTTGCAAATAGGATAAGTGCTAGGGTGAATAGTGATCCAACAAGTGCCAGAGCTATATCTTTTTGTGTATCCCATACGTCTCCTTGTAATCCAATAAAGGCGGTGCCTTGTTCTGGAAAAAACACCTCGCCTACGATCCATTCTACTAACTCATACAAAGAAGCTAATGTGGTAAGAATGGTAAATGTACCTATGCTAGCAAAGACGAGCGGAATTTTGCCATATTTTCTGATCAGTTCATAAACCGGATAGGTCCATAACGCACCAAATGAAAAATGCACTACCCGGTCATAGGAATTTCGTTCAGTGCCGGCAATTGATTGAAACCATAAGCCCAGCGGATTATTTTCGTAGGTGTACCTGGCGCCGTATAAATGAAGCAATAAAAAAGTTATTAATAAGCTGTAGCTTAAATGGCTAAAGGGATACTTCTTGTAGGTGAATACGGCACCAACAACCATTAGGAAAAGCAATATATTTTCCATGATCCATACATACAGGTCATATGCTTCTACAAAAGTCCATATCCAGATGCAGAAAAATAAGAAAATATAACCGGGTAAAAGGAATTGCTTGAATGAGTATGTTCTGCTTACGTGTGACGAATCTATTTCCATGAATTACTTTTTATTACTTAATAAGTAGATTCATCGAAATTTGTTTCAAAATACTATACGTAGGTGTAAAAAACAATGGGAATTACTCGAGAGGATAAAAAGGGGTATAATCAAAAATGAGGGAACATCGCAACGTTCCCTCATTTTGATAGTGTATTTTTTTTGTTAATACACTGCTTGTTTCATTATTTCATCGATCATATACATGCTATGAATCTGGTCTGCCGTTACTACTTCGCTGGTATTCTTTCTATAATCGCTGTAAAGGGTTAGTATACCTTTCGTCTCTAACTCATTTTCTTTTACCCGGCGTATCAGTACTATACCTCCATCCAATAGAATGGCAAAAACCCCGTTAGTCTGCTTACTCCATAAGTATGTTTCAATATAGTGACCTGATAACATACTTCCAGGCATCAATTGAGGCATCATGGAAGTATCATTGGTAATAAAAATAACCTGTTCGTTCGCGTGTATATATTCTGTTTTCATAAATACTGTTCAATACATTTCGTTGAGATGAATATATACCCTTTATTTTTTAGTAGCTACAAATGAAACCAGCCATGCACCTGATGAGGTGTAAGTTAAAAGCGAAGGGGTAAGCAGACAAAATATATTTGTAAACTTTGTCTTTTTCTTATACTGCCCTACAAGTGTATTCTGTTGGCAGGTATGTGTATATATATAAAGACAAAGGGTTAAAAATGGAATAATTAAAGAAATCCACGAAATGCGGTAAACTTACTATACGATGGCGGGTTCTTTACCGTATAATTCTTACGTGTGCCCTGTAATTAGAATTATTACTATTCCATTAAAATACATTACTTGCTTTCACTAAGAATTAAGTCTTAAAAAGTATAGATATTTAGTACTTCAAAATTGCTTTAGAATTTATGGGTAAGCTTCATGCTCAAAAGTATCATAGATTGTTGCAAAAGGGGCTTGCTATGCAATCTCCTTTTGTCTTATACAATAATTTTATTAAATAAAAGAATATTGCCTAGCATTTTCAATAGATAAAGAACATTCGATTTGTTAATGGTGTTTACCTTATGTAGCAATAGTTCAATAGTGACGTTCTTCCGAGCTAGCTACATTTAAAAGAATACATTGTTTAAAAAGTATCATTTATAAATTAAATTTTCATATTATGGCAGAATCCACTGATTTCTCCATCCAAATTCCATCTTCAAACCTTCCCAGGATAGTCCTCATTGGCGGAGGGTTTGGTGGGCTTGAGTTTGCTAAAGCATTATCTGATAAAGACGTACAGCTGGTGATGTTTGACAGGCATAATTATCATACGTTTCAGCCTCTGTTATACCAGGTAGCAATGGCCGCTTTAGAGCCAGACTCTATTGCCAGCCCATTGCGAAAAGTTTTTGATAACAAGAAGAATTTCTATTTCAGAATGGCGCTTGTTAATGAAATCATTCCGGAGAAGAACATGATTCTGACTTCTATAGGAAAATTATCTTACGATATACTGGTTGTGAGTGTAGGTTCTAAAACCAATTATTTTGGCAATCAAGACCTGATGAAGAAGTGCTTTCCTCTAAAGCAAATACCTCAAGCATTAGATTTACGAAGCAACATTCTTCAAAATTTTGAAAAAGCAGTACTGGTCAATCAACCGGAAAATCTGAGGGCATTAATGAATTTTGTTATTGTTGGTGGCGGACCCACAGGAGTGGAGTTAGCCGGAGCCTTAGCGGAATTAAAAAATCATATCCTTCCCAGAGATTATCCGGAGCTTAATTTTAAGGAGATGAATATTTATTTACTCGAAGGATCTTCCAAACTCCTGGGTGGGATGTCTACCAAATCTTCTGACCATGCGATAAAATATCTACAGGAACTTGGGGTAAATGTCAAGCTAAACACGATTGTAGAAACTTACGATGGTCGCACCGTCTTTTTGAAAGATCAGAGTACCATTACGTCTAATACGTTAATATGGGCGGCAGGGGTTACCGGCAACATGATTCCAGGTTTTAAACCTGACTCAATTGTGCGAGGAAACCGTATTAAAGTGGATGAATTTAACAAAGTAGTAGGATATGACAATGTTTATGCGATAGGAGACATCGCATCTATGGCTACTCAGGATTACCCTAATGGCCATCCTATGCTTGCTCCTGTGGCAATGCAGCAAGGACGCCACTTAGCAAGAAATTTAAATACCATGTTTGGAAAAGGAGGGAAGTCGCTTAAGCCATTCAAGTATGTTGATAAAGGAAGTATGGCAACTGTGGGTAGAAACAGAGCAGTAGTTGATATGCCTGGAAAAATACATTTTAAAGGACTTTTTGCCTGGGTTGTCTGGATGCTTATTCACTTGATGTATTTAATCGGTTTCCGAAGTAAAATTGTGGTGCTATTGAACTGGATGTACAGCTACTTTACTTTTGACAAGAATACCAGGTTAATTATACGGCCATATGTAAAACCAAACAATCCTGTAATTAAAAATCCGGAACTGGAAAAAATTGTTACCGGATACGATACACCGGTATAATACTTATGTTAATTTCATTATCGTAGCAAACAAAAAAAGCCATAATCTGATTATGGCTTTTTTGTTGTTCTTGTATAAGAATCTATTTTCTTTCATTTATACCAACATAGTTTCTCTCTGTATAGCCGGTATAAATCTGACGTGGTCTTCCGATAGGTTCTTTCTGGTCACGCATTTCTTTCCATTGAGCAATCCAACCAGGTAAGCGGCCAAGGGCAAACATAACGGTAAACATATTTGTAGGAATTCCCAAAGCTCTATAGATAATGCCTGAATAGAAATCTACATTAGGATATAATCTTCTTTCTACAAAATATTGATCGCTTAATGCGGCTTCTTCTAATTTTTTAGCTATTTCTAGTACTGGGTCATTAATGCCTAACTGTTGAAGAACCTGGTCAGCAGCTTTTTTAATGATTTTCGCCCGTGGATCAAAGTTCTTATATACCCGGTGACCAAAACCCATCAGGCGGAAGTTGTCATTTTTGTCCTTTGCCTTATTGATGAATTTAGTTGTATCCCCACCATCTTTTTTAATCGCCTCTAACATTTCTATAACTTCCTGATTAGCACCGCCATGTAAAGGTCCCCATAAAGCATTAATTCCAGCAGACACAGATGAATACAGGCTTGCTCTGGATGAGCCAACCAGGCGGACAGTGGAGGTGGAGCAATTTTGCTCATGATCTGCATGAAGTATCAGCAGCTTGTTCAATGCATCCACAATTACGGGGTCAATCTGGTATTCTTCCACCGGCAAAGCAAACATCATGTATAAGAAGTTTGAGCAGTAATCCAGATTGTTTTTAGGGTAATTTAGTGGATGGCCTTGTGAGTTTTTGTAAGCCCATGCGGCAATGGTCGGCATTTTAGCAAGCAACCGGATAATGGTTGCATCTAGGGTTTCCTCATACTTATTAGGGTCTTGCGATTCAGGATAAAAGGCCGTTAAGGAACATACCAATGCTGATAATATTCCCATCGGATGACCATTGTAAGGGAAGCCATCAAAAATTTTGCGCATATCTTCATTCACTAACGTATGAATTGAGATTTCTCTGGCAAACGAATCTAATTGCGGCTGAGTAGGTAATTCCCCATAAATTAGTAAATAGGCCACTTCAAGGAAATTCGATTTTTCTGCCAGTTGTTCAATCGGGTAACCCCGGTAATGAAGAATGCCATTTTCTCCATCCAGATAGGTAATAGCACTTTTTGTTGAGCCTGTATTTTTGAAACCTCTGTCAAGGGTAACATATCCACTCTGGTCTCTTAGATCACTTATATCAATTGCTTTTTCATTTTGAGTGCCAATGGTTACAGGCAACTTATATGTTTTACCTTCTAGATGTAATTCTGCAAAATCTGCCATAAGGTTGGTTATATTGGTTTACTGTTTGAGAATGAATACATATACATACAAAAAACAAAATACATGTTGGTACTTGTATTTTGGCAAGCCAAATTAGGTAAAAAACTAATACCTACAAAGAATTTTGAACTAAGTCCTTCTCCGGAACCTGGTTATTATTCTAACTAAATACCCAGGGTTAAGTTTCAAATTGTAATTATAAAATAATTTGCATGAAATAGTGACCATTCCATACCAATACACTAAGGAAATGTTAATTTTTCTGTTTTCATTTACAATTACTTGAGTAACTTAATTAATGAAATAGCACATTTTAGTTTTTTATGAAGATATTTCAAATCGGCCATGCCTATAAATCTAATTCCGGATTGGGTGTACTTGAATATCTCTACCAATTGTCGAATCAGTTAACCAAAGAGGGAGTAGATGTAGTGTTTGTCCAATTTGATAGAAATGAATCCGGCTATACAGAAGAACTAATCAATGGAATACAAATATTACATTTTCCTAAACACAAGTTGTTAGGCCTACATTTACCATATTGCTTTAAGCAATGGGTAAATAAATTGAAGCGAACAGATCAGGAATTTCTATTTCACCTGCATAGTGTATTTTATGTGCCTAATTTTGCTTTAGCCAGATATTTTCAGAAACGGGGTATTCCTTATATACATACTCCCCACGATTCGTACAGTGAAGAAAGTATGGTAAGTAAACGCGTATTTAAAAAACTGTACCTGGCTTTTTTTGATAAGCAGGTGATGGATGGTGCCCGAGCCGTACACGCGATTACTCCTTCCGGCGCATTAACTATTTCAAAATATACGGCTAATACCAATATAAAACTGGTTACTAATTTCGTTTCCCCTTATCCTTTCGCCTTGCCTGTCTTGTTAAAAAAGCAAATTTGCTTTATTGGAAGAATGGATGTATACCAGAAAGGCATAGATCTGATGTTAGCTTCTTTCTCTGAATTGCTTAAGACATTTCCGGAGGTGAAATTTGTTCTCATAGGACATTATTCTCCAAATCAAGCAGAGAGGTTTACTCAATTGCTAAAGCATTATACCCTTACTACAAATCAAGTAATTTTAACAGGGCGAGTATCAGAGGAGGAAAAATACAGAATTCTGCAAGAATCGTATGCTTATTTTCAGTTGTCGAGGTTTGAAGGTTTTGGTTTAAGTGTTGTAGAAGCCCTATCTATGAAGAAACCCATCATTATCTCTGACAAAATACCCATTGCAGATACGGTATTGGCTTATAAGGCTGGCTATGTCGTGTCTACGGTTCCTAAAGCTATTTCATGCTTACAGCATCTGTTTACTTTGTCTGTTGCAGAATACAGACAAGTGGCTGAAAATGCTTTGCAGTGTTATCAACAAAATTTTAGGCCTGAATCAATTACCAAAAACATGATCACATTATATAAAGATAATGTATAGGGGTTATCTTAAGAAATTAAAATCCCGGACTTCCGGGCTTTTAATTTCTTAAGCCAGACTTAGCAAAAGTCTTGAATGAAAGGTAGGCCTAATTCAACTCAATGATCTATTACTTTCCAATACAGAATTTAGAGAAAATTGTAGCTAGCAGATCATCCGTGGTAATCTCTCCGGTTATTTCTCCTAAATGATATAGAGCACTCCGGATATCTAAGGCCAGCAGATCACCTGAGAGCCCTGTATTAATGGATGTTAAAACAGTTTGCAGCGCCTGGTAGGTTTGCCGTAAGCTTTCATAATGTCTGATATTGGTGATCAGCGTATTTCCTGTGACAAACTTTTCAGCTTTTACCTCTTTTAGCATTCTAGATTTTAACTCTTCTATATTCAATTTATTGGCCGCTGAAATATAGATAAGCTGGCTTGACTCTGGCCATTGGTAAATAGCAGAAGAGGGGAGAAGTTGATCGCTTTTATTAGCTACAACTATGAAGGGTATATTTAATTGAGCTATCTCTTGCAGCTCTTTTTCAAGATCATATGGATTCGTAGTAGCCGCATCAAAAAGATAGATAATGAGTGAGGCTTGTTTCATTTTATCTCGTGTCCGGGATACACCTATTGCTTCAACTGTATCGGTGGTTTCACGCAAACCTGCTGTATCTATAATTCTGAAACGGACTCCCTCAATCATTACCTCATCTTCTATGGCATCCCGTGTCGTTCCTGGTATCGCAGAGACTATTGCTTTGTCTTCATTTAATAATACATTCAATAAGGTCGATTTACCAGCATTTGGTTTACCGGCAATTACTGTAGGCACCCCATTTTTTATAGCATTGCCTACATCAAAAGATTCAATTAAGGAACTCAATACTTTTTGAATTTCAGTAATCAGTTTTTGTAGATCAGCACGATCGGCAAATTCTACATCTTCTTCACCAAAGTCTAGCTCAAGTTCAATCATAGAAGCAAAATGGATTAGTTTTTCACGCAGATTTTTAATTTCATTCGAGATACCCCCTCGCATTTGATGGATCGCAGCTATATGTGAAGCTTCTGAATCTGAGTGAATTAAGTCTGCAACTGCTTCTGCTTGTGTCAAATCAAACCGCCCATTTAAAAATGCTCTTTTTGTAAATTCTCCGGGCCTGGCTAATCGTGCTCCTTGTTTAAGCAATGCTTGGATTATTTTTCTTACAATAAAATCTGAGCCATGACATGATATTTCGATCACATCTTCTTTAGTAAATGAGTTTGGAGCTTTGAATATTGAAACAAGTACTTCATCGAGTATTGTATTCCCCTCCCGTAATGTACCAAAATGGATGGTATGTGTAGCTTGTTTTGTAAGATCTTTTGCTTTAAAAAGCGTATTAACCATGTTAAACGTTTCCTTTCCGGAAATGCGTATTACCGCAATGGCACTTGTACCAGGTGTGGTGGCAGGTGCAACAATGGTATCGTCTGTAGGAGTTATATAAATAGAATCAGCCATATACATAAGTAACTCCATAAAATTACTGAAATATGAGTTGTAATTTATTAAACATTAATAATGAAAAACTTTACTTTTCCTTTCCATTTTCGTAGGTGATTCATAGAAGCTGTTTAAAGTTATTATCTAAAAAGGAAGCACTGGTTAAGAAGTAGTACTT
>NZ_JAUKPO010000159.1 GCF_030503435.1 Rhodocytophaga aerolata | reverse complement strand
TGAATTATAGAAAATAATCGATGTTACTTATTAGCAATAGTTACTTTAACCTCCCCTTTCAGGTTACTTAAAAATTGTATTTATTTAGGTGCAGTTATTGGTCCATCTTATATTAAGCAACTTTCTAGGACTTTAAAGAGCAATAAGTATTATTTTATAAGTAGATTCCTAATAGGAGTGCAAAATTTATAACAATTGCTAAACAGATGACCTATAGCCTTTTTTGAAGCACCTGTGATAGGTACAATGAAGATAAGTTTATTCCAGAAAGCAGGAAAAATAATTTTCTAGTAGCTCAATAGTGTGGGTACACTCAAGTAAATCATAGGGCACAATGGCTGAATTAGGCAGGGGAGTTTTTAATAGGTGCAGGCCAGCAATGGCCTTTCGACAGTATGTCTCATAGATGAAAACAAATTCTGTCCGTAAGATTTCTTTATCTTCTGCCGTTAAGTCACAGGTTTGGCTTTTTCTTAGAATCAGTTCTGCTCGATCAAAGCCTCTGGTCAGGGTCTTAATTGTCTGATTGTGGTTGATCAGCTCTTTCAACTCTGCCTGCACTTTCACATGCTCCAGTAAGAGTTGATCGCCCATCCAAGTCCATGGATGCATCGAAGTATTGACTTCTTTTAACAGGTCATCTAAGGCTAGCTCTAAGAGCTCAAGAGCTGTAAATTCATGTTGCAAGTCCCGCAATAAGCGCATCAGGGAATGGGCGTTGCGCAGCTGCTCATGTTTCTTTCTTTCCGCATAAAGCTCTCCTTTTAACTGTTTATTTTCTTCACTGATCGCTTTTTTCTTCATAGAAAGCCAGACCAGCTGCAGGCCTAAACAAAACAGGGCAAGATATAAGGGAATGACGACCAGATAACTGATAGCATTTACAAATAGCGTCGCTACAAATAGTATGTCCAGGTATACTGTCGCCACAAACAGGGATGCTTTTAATTAATTTGCTGTAAGATCTGCTCTTTATCTCAAGTAAAGAGGAGAATCAAAACTAACAACACTACTAGTATTGGCAGAGAGCTTTTAATTTCTTTTATAACAGATGTAAGATGGACCTAGCAAAACAGATTAGTTAATTTAATTACCCTTTTTTATTCCCATCAAAAGCAAAATTGGGCAAGAGGGGAAGATAATAGTTTCCAGTACTTTCCCTTCTTGCCCATATATAACAGTTTCAGGAAAGGGAGACAATATAGAACAGAGAGAACGATGAGAATGAAAAG
>NZ_JAUKPO010000158.1 GCF_030503435.1 Rhodocytophaga aerolata | reverse complement strand
CAGTTAAACTCAGTACAGGAGTCGCCTCCTGTACTGGTCTTCAGAACCGGACTTGACAGTTTCCCATCATCCGGCTCCTCCTTGGATTGGCTCTTTGTCAAGAGCACCTCTCTTAATTCTCTTTCACTTCAGATAAGTCAACAGCCGTCTTCTGGTGATGACAATGCCGATGCAAAAGCTGCAGATTGTCTAACCCATCCTTTCCCCCTTTTGAACTTGGTTGGATATGGTCTGTTTCCAGTTGATCTTCGCTGGTGAAGTGTAAGTTACACCAATTACATTTCCCTTGTTGCTTTTTGAGTAGTTTTCCCGTTGTCGATCCCACTTGAGGGTGATGGGCCATTCGAGAAGCCCAGTAAGCCCAATCTCCATCATAAGGTGTTTTTTCTCCTTTGACTTTGATATGGGGTTTGATCTTTACCTCGCTATGCAAGTTAAGTCTGCCTTTCTTGCCTGCTGAAAAGTCCCATTTGCCCCAATCCACTTTCCAGTACTTGTGGCATATCCAGCGTCTGCTTTTATTGACGTGTCTGCGTTTGGCCCAACTCAACAGTTTGAGAAAGGTCAAATGATTCATCTTTCTGAAAGCAGCCGAAGAGTTCTCACTTGCAAAGTAATTAGCCCACCCTCTGATAATCGGATTTAGCGTTCCAATTAAGGCCTCCTGAGGAGCATTCCCATACTGATGAATAACTCTTTTGAGCTGCTCATTATGGGTTTTCATGCTTTGCTCACTAGGCGAGATGCGGGTAAGAAAACCAAAGGGGGTCCCATCCCGGTAAGCTCTTCCGTGTGTTCTACCTGCGGGTAATTGAGCAATCCTGCAGCCCAGAAAATCAAAGCCTGCTTTGCCTTCATACGCTTCTAAGGTGTGCACTATGCGTGTCTTACTTGCTTTCAGTTCCAGTCCCATAGGTTGTAACCATTCTTCCAGCACTGCTTTTGCTTTCAGCAGTTGTCCTAAATTGGCATGTAACACCACCATGTCATCAGCATAACGAATCAGATTGAGCCGATAGTAGACCCACTTCCCATCCTGCTTTTGGCGGTAGGGAGGAAAAGCCGCTTGCAAAGTGTGCTCCATGCCATGCAAAGCAATATTAGCCAGCAACGGCGAAACACATCCGCCTTGAGGAGTGCCTTGCTCGGATGGGAAAAGCCTACCTTTTTCCATGATTCCGGCTTTGAGCCATCCTTTCAATACACCTCGCAGCAGAGGAAAGGTCGATACTTTGCTAAGCAGAGCTTGATGATTA
>NZ_JAUKPO010000157.1 GCF_030503435.1 Rhodocytophaga aerolata | reverse complement strand
TTTTTTTGTTTATGTGTAGAAAGTTTCCAAAGTCCTAGCACTTCTCCATTCACCACGATAACAGGTTTGAAAATGCCATTAGCGGTAATAGTCGTTTTCCTATAGGTTGGCGAAAGACAAGCCGTCCTGTCTTTGTAGCTGACCATAAATTCATCGAAGGCAGGAAGCAGGTGTAGACACGAGAGGTTTCCATTTTGATCTGCTGATCCATCTGGAAACCAGTAGGTTTGTCCATCCACTGATTCGGACAGAAGAGTTGCTTGTACCAACTGAAGCCCTAGTCTGGCATCTCCCTTAGGGAGACCGCTCCACCAGGCAAAGTCCTGTAAGGTTGCAGGCCCATGGCTGCTAAAATAGCGGCTGGCAAGCCTGGCTAAGGCTTCTTCTCTGGTAAGGGTGTTGATAGATGCAGGTGCTCTTTCCTCTAGTAAAGCATAGGTAAAATGTCTATCCCTCATTGCTCCATTACAAATAATGCCTTCTATTTCTGCTTGAAACAGAATATGGGCAGCCCTGAGTGAATTCGTACCAATACCTGCTGCATGTATGGCCGTAACAAGTTCTTGCCGGGTAAGCTGTTTGCCACCTTCTAACAGCTTTATAAGTAGATGATTGATTTTACTAAATACCTTCTCATCTAGCTCCAGTTTGCGGTTCATTGTTGCCGTTGCCTTCTTCAGTTGTGGAGCAGACAGCTCAAGCATCCACCGGATATCTTCTTTTGCTACAAAATGCCAGGTAGGGCGCAGGAGATGAGTTCTGAAAATATCGCCCTGCTTAATTGCCGTCTCAATTGACTGATTAGTTCCCTCAGACAAGCGGCAGCCAATAGCCCACTTAGCCATCATATAGTCCTGAGCTTGAACAGCCCCTAACCAACTGACTACTTGTTTTGCTGAACTACATTGGTGTTGGATAATTCGTTGATTTATGAGCCGTAATTGCGCAATCGTTGTTTTTACCATATGCTAATGTCAGTTTGTGAGCTGTGATTAATTAGTGAATATTGGGTTTTACTAACTTAAGCTTTCTTATTGCAGCTCTTTGGAAGGCTCAATCAAATTTATTTATTCCATTTTTCTGGAAACTAAGTCAGATAGGTCCATAAGAGTTATCGCTACATTAGAAAACTTTTACAAAATACTATATGCCAGTGTCAACCCTATGTCAACAGGCAGGAGCTACCATCTGGGGGTTTCCAAAAAAGTGTGTGCGGTCTTAAAAAAGTCACCATTTTTTAGGACCAAACACACTTTTGATGATTTCACTCAAAGGGG
>NZ_JAUKPO010000156.1 GCF_030503435.1 Rhodocytophaga aerolata | reverse complement strand
ACATGGATGCAATAAAAAATGTCATAGCCTAACATAAAACCTGCCATCAACCGTGCTAGCGACGCTAATACCTAAGCACAAAGCAACGGTTTGTGGAGGTTCATATTCCGTTATGGGCAATCAAAGATGAAAAAACTGATACTTCTTTTGCTGTTTGCTTCTTTCAGTTCTGTAGCACAGACAATAACAAGAACGGAGAAAATCACCGAACAGACAACATATGTGGCCGGTAAAGGATTTGAAGGAGTAATTTTTTCAGCAGATTATCCTGCATGGATTGGAAGTAGCGAAAGATTTACACCCACACTTGAAGAAATAGTATTGGTGGAGAATTTGTTAAAGAGTTCTTTGAAGGAGGTTAATAAACCCATGATAAATCAGGGTTCCTATATGGGACCTGTGATTCATAAACGGTTGCATAAATACCAGAGACAATATTTTGGATACATATCTCCAAAAGGAGAAAGGATGGTTTATGTAAATTGCAACTACTTCAGATACAACTTCATTGACAGGATACAAGGAATTGAGCAACCTGATGATAAATGGAAAAAGCAGCAGACTGAGGTAAATGACGGAGGGAGTTATCATTGGCAAATACAAGTGAATTTGACGACCAAAGAACTGTTTGGACTTCAAGTGAATGGCGTAGCATAAGAAAAGAAAATGAAAAATGATGTGCCCATAACACCGTTCAGGCCGGCAACCGGGCCTCTACACACAAGGCCAGAGCTTCGAGCCACGGTGTGACGGCTGCACTTGATACGTTATAGGGCATTAAAGAATAAAAATGAAATTGAATCTTCCTAATGGAATTGAGATAAATGAATTCGAAGATAAATTCAGATTCAGAGGAACAGCTGATCAAATTCAGCAACTATCGGTTGAACTTAGAAAAATCAAGAATTTAAGTAATGGAGAAAAATGCCGGCTAGGTAAACTTACTTTGATTGTATCAGACGAGGTTCCAGATTTTAATGCTAAATCAACTATACAGTTACCAAAGCATGCTTGGAATATTATGGCATCCAAGTTTTCGGAAGTAGCTTATAATTGGGAGGAAAGCCCCTTTGATTTTAATACGTGTGGATATTTGCAACCACGATTAGAAATTGATTTAGGGGTTGAATTAATAGGTGAGCCAAATCAAAGATAAAAACAGAAAAGATAAGAACGCCCTATAACGCCACATTCTTCCGACAACTGAGCTTGCCTAATCACAAAGCCTCAGCTCGAAAGCATCAGTTGCGAGAATGTTTGGTGCATGTGCGACTCGTTTTCTTGAAAGATCGAAAGATCGGGG
>NZ_JAUKPO010000155.1 GCF_030503435.1 Rhodocytophaga aerolata | reverse complement strand
TGCGTATTCTGGCGATGCTGGTCCAGTGATTCTGGGAAAACTGGTCCAAAAAACTTATGCTGCTGCATGCTTTGTCAAGTAGATAAATTTATGGATTGTTAGCTAATTATTTTTTTGTTTTTTCTCATCGATTCTCCCTGTAACTCTATTCTGTGTGCATTATGGACGATCCTGTCTAGAATGGCATCGGCAATGGTCTGCTCCTGCATCAGGTCATACCATTGGCTGACCGGTAATTGAGAAGCAATGATAGTAGAATGTTTGCCATGGCGGTCCTCAATAATTTCAAGCAAAGCCAGTCGATTGGCACTATCCAAGGGTTGGAGTCCAAAATCATCTAAGATTAACAGATCCTGTTTTTCTATTTTATTAATTTCTTTACTATAACTGGCATCGGCTTTACTTATTTTCAACCGGGAAAAGAGTTTGCCCAGGTTAAAGTACATCACTTTATAGCCTTGTATGCAGGCCTGATGACCCAACGCAGAAGCAATATAACTTTTGCCTACCCCGGTAGAGCCGGTAATAAGCAGGTTCTGCTTTTTTTCTATAAAACTGCAATCACAAAGTCTGATCAACATATTCTTATCTATGTTTCTTGTTAAAGAAAAGTCAAGTTCTTCTATCGAAGCCTGGTAACGGAAGTGTGCCGCTCTGATCAAGGTAGTAATCCTGCGGTTATGACGTTCGTTCCATTCAGCTTCTATCAAATAAGCGATCAGTTCGTCAGCAGTAAAAGATTGATTGCTTTCCATACAGGTGCGGAACGCCTGCTGCATGCCTAAAAAGCGCAGCTGTTTCATTTTCTCTAAGGTGGCATGATTGTTCATAAAATGAGGGGTAAGAGTGGATAAATGATTTATTGGTAATACGCTTTTCCCCGAATGTTACTATGGGTAGGCGTTTGGGCTAGTGAGGAAAAGACTTCCTGCGGCCATTCTTCCAGTCCTTTGTCAAGGATGTTCTTGACAGTACGATAACTATAGCTCTGATAATAAAGAGCTCTTTGGCAAGCCAGCTCCAGGCGTTGCTGGCCCGCTTTCTTAGCTAAACTTAATATACCTACACAGCTTTTGTAAGCTTGCTCAGGGTGGGCTTTAATCTGGAGTACACCTGCGATCAAGCTTTTGACAGAAGGACCAATATCTGCTGCCCAGTTTAAAAACTTTTCCGGGTGCCAATCCAAGACAAATTGATGGGAAGATGGCAGATGATCTTTCAAGGTGGTATAACCAAAGGCTTTTCTATCCCTTTCATGGAAAGCAATACGTTCATAGCCATTATAAATTTCCACTTGGTTGTGACTATAGATGATCTTGACCCGTTTGCCAATGTAGCGGTAAGGCACACTATAAT
>NZ_JAUKPO010000154.1 GCF_030503435.1 Rhodocytophaga aerolata | reverse complement strand
AGGGAGTGTAAATTAGACTGTGTCAGTTATTGTCGTTAGGCTGTGGGTATGTGGTAAACTCTTTTCGAGTTTTCCATATATCCACAGCTTTTTCGTTTTGCACTTATGCGCGCTGTAGATGAGGTTTGAGTCTTTCTTCAAACATAATATAGAGTTGCGACAAAGTCAAGTTCCAGTTGTGTATAGGCATGGTCCATTTTTCACTGATTCTGCTCACGACCAGGTACACCAGTTTCAGAAGAGCATTATCAGAGGTAAAGGCTCCCTTGGTTTTGGTCACTTTACGCACTTGCCGGTGAAAGCCCTCCACAATATTAGTAGTATAGATGACTTTGCGGATGTGGGCATCATACTTGAAAAAGGTGGAAAGATGCTCCCAGTTATTGTACCAGGAGGCAATAGGCACGGGATATTTTTTGCCCCATTCCTCCTCTAACTTCATCAGATTTTCATAGCCTTCTTCTTTGGTAGAAGCCTGATAGACAAGCTTCAAATCAGCCATAAAGACTTTCTTATCCTTCTCGCTTATATAGCGCAGGCTGTTACGGATTTGATGCACCACACAGGTCTGAATCTCAGTTTGAGGGAAGATACTGGCAATGGCTTCGGGAAAACCTTTTAAGCCATCTATACAAGCTATCAACATATCCTGCATACCTCTGTTTTTCAAATCTGTCAGCACAGAGAGCCAGAACTTTGCTCCTTCACTCTCAGAGACATACATCCCTATTAAATCTTTTTGCCCCTGCAGGTTAACAGCTAAAATATTATACACAGCACGAGTCACTACGCTGCCGCCTTCCCGAACTTTATAGTGCATGCAGTCTAAGTAAACAAAGGCATAGATAGATTCCAGTGGACGGGTACGCCACTCATTCATAGCAGGAATGACTTTATCGGTAATAGCCGATAAGGTAGCCGCAGAGATGTCCATTTGATAGAGTTCTTTGATATGCTTAGTAATATCGCGGGTGCTGACACCCAAGGCATACAAGCCTATCACCTTCTCTTCTAATTCTTCTGTGATGATAACCTGTCGCTTGGGTAGAATTACCGGCTCAAAGCTGCTATTACGGTCTCGGCTGCTTTCCAGGTCAAACTCCCCGGATAAGCTTTTTACTTTTTTTGCCGTCTTGCCATTCTTACGGTTAGTATTTCCGGAAGCTTTTTCTTCCTGAAGGTGGGCGTGCAGTTCGCCTTCCAAAGCCGCTTCTAAGAAATGTTTGAGTAGTGGGGCAAAGATGCCCTTTTCGCCATTTAGCGGTTTTCCCGCATACATGCCTTCGATGGCTTGCTTCTTGAAGGCTTCAAAATCAAATTCTTTGTTGTCCATAATCTAACTGTTGGTCAAAGGTAAAAATTATGTTAATTTTTTACCTGACACAGTTTAGTTTACAGTCTCT
>NZ_JAUKPO010000153.1 GCF_030503435.1 Rhodocytophaga aerolata | reverse complement strand
AAAAGCTGGAATATTAATATTAAAGGGGATTGTATTATAACCTATCTAGATTTGCTTTTGGGCTACTAAAAGCTTATCTTTTATAAGCTTTTTGTCCCAGATAAGTACCATCTTTTGGGCTTCTCTGAGAAAGCTAGATTAGTATACCCCTTTACCCATACCTATGAAAAAGTATCTCATTTTTTTGGTATTGCTAATTATCATTAATCACCAAAGTTATGCTCAAG
The DNA here is from genome assembly GCF_030503435.1 of Rhodocytophaga aerolata. Taxonomy (GTDB): domain Bacteria; phylum Bacteroidota; class Bacteroidia; order Cytophagales; family 172606-1; genus Rhodocytophaga; species Rhodocytophaga aerolata. Next base: position 1,185 of record NZ_JAUKPO010000153.1, on the reverse strand, counting down.
CTTCTGCCCCTATGAGTAAGTATGGTTCCAATCGGGATAATGGGAAATACATTACCATAGATAAGATTAAAGTGTATTATGAAACCTATGGGCAGGGAACTCCCTTATTATTGCTTCATGGTGGACTTGGGTCCATTGTAAATTTTGAAAAATGCATACCAGAACTATCTAAGCATTATTTAATCATAGCCGTTGATAGTCCTGGCCATGGCCGTTCCAGTCAACTTGACTCCTTGAGTTATCCACTTCTATCAACTTATCTCTCCCAGTTTATAGATCTGCTTAAACTGGATAGTTTGTATATTATGGGGTGGAGCGACGGAGGGATCCTTGGATTAATGCTAGCTGCAGAAAGAGCAGATAAAGTAAAGAAACTCATTGCTGTGGGTGCCAACACACGAGTAGATGGCTTGAGTGAGGAAGCTATTAAATGGATAAAGTCTGATTTGATAAGTTGGGCAAAAGAGAATACAGCCTGGTCAAAAACCTATTTATCCTTAACGCCTCAACCAGAAAAGCTAACTACTTACCTTAAAAATACGCAGAAAATGTGGTTAACTGATGGGTATTTTCCTCAGAGCAAAATTGTATCGATGAAGATTCCAACCTTGATTCTGCAAGGTGATAGAGATATGATCAAATTAGAGCATGCGCTTGAAATGCATAGAAGCATTATAGATTCTCAGTTATGTATCCTTCCAAATACATCTCATTCAGTCTTTGATGAGAAACCAGAGCTGATGAATGAAATTGCTATTAATTTCTTTAATTCCACAAAGTGATGTCTAAGATAAGATAAACAGGATAAGTAGCCTTTGCGCAACTTTTATGTATAGGAATGGAAGCATTTAGACGTTTTTAATTCCTTAGTAAAATTCTACTTAACAAGTAAAAAGGCAATAGACTCCTCTGATCCGGATAGGGATGAGCTGCACTACAGATGGTGGCTTTACCAGGAAGAAGACAGCTATAGCGGACAAGTCGTGCTAGCAAACTCTCAAGAGCCTACCATCCACTTAACTGTTCCTACAGACGCGGAAGGCAAAACGATTCATTTGATCGTAGAGGTACAGGACAGCGGTACCCCTGCTTTGACCAGGTATCGACGAGTGTTGCTAAAGGTTAGCCAATAAGGGATGAAAGAAAGCTATTACCTGTAGTAAATTCTCTATATACAATAATGAT
>NZ_JAUKPO010000152.1 GCF_030503435.1 Rhodocytophaga aerolata | reverse complement strand
ATTTTTGTCAACCTATATTAGGACAAGACCCTTAGCTCTTACCTAAAAAAGATTTCCCTTTGCAATTAGTTATCTTCGTGTGACTAACTATTTAGCAGAAATGCTATATTAGCTTAAGCTAAGCAGTAGGCTCAAGCTTAGGGTAGAATGTTTCTGAGCAAAAAGCTGTAATATGGGTAAGCTTTCAAGGTAATCACCATTGGCTTGGTTGTGACTTGCCTGATAAGGGGATCGCTTGCTCCTCTGTGTTGATCTGGTCCCATGGCTTTGAAGCGTATTTTGCTAGGCTACAATCCATGTGGAATAGTACATGTTTTCCATCCTATATTTCTTCCCCTATGCAAGCTAAGCACCTAAGAAAACTTAAAACACTTGCCTGGATTTGTCTGTTTACCTGTCTTGCCGGTGTATTCTATCAACTCATCCATGAAGGATGCCTGGATCATAATAGTGTTATAGTGGGATTTCCTTTGGGGTTGGGCTTTGGTATTTTGGAACTCTATCTGTTCCCCAAGGCTCAGATCTGGGTTGGGCAATGGTCCTTTACAAAGATGCTGGTAGTCAAAACCCTCTTGTATACGGCCCTCATTTACAAGGTTACCCTAGCCTTAATGCTTGTAGCAGGTTGGGTGGAGGGCCGTAAGTTGAGTGAACTAGCAAGCTTTCTGGGCTCAACCAGGCAATTGATCTTAGTCCTTTATACACTCATCATCTACAATTTACTCATATTCATTCTACAGGTTAACCATCTGTTAGGAGAGGGCAATTTATGGAAATTTATCCTTGGCAAATACCACAAGCCCCGCGAGGAGGAACGCATCTTTATGTTTCTGGATATGAAATCCTCTACAACCATCGCTGAACAGTTGGGACATGTACGCTTCTACAGCTTGCTCAATGAACTCTTTCATGAGATTTCCCAACCAGTACTAGAGACCAAAGCCCAGATCTATCAATATGTAGGAGATGAGGTAGTGCTTACCTGGGAGATGAAACAAGGGCTGGAGAAGGCAAATTGTCTGAAAATGTTTTTCCTCTTCCAGCAAAGCCTGCTTGGCAATAAGGAGAAGTACCTGAAAAAGTATGGCCTGCAGCCCGAGTTCAAGGCAGGCTTGCACTGCGGAAAAGTGATCAGTGCCCAAATAGGGGATCTCAAACGCGAGATCGTCTACAATGGGGATGTACTCAAAACCAGCCAGAATTCAACATGCCTGCAATCACTATGGGTGCGACTGCCTGGTGTCGGGTATTCTCCTCAACCAGCTGAAAGGGATAAGTGAATATGAATGGGAGAGGTTAGATAGGGTAACGCTTCGAGGCAAGGAAACAGAAGTGGAACTGTTCCGCGTGGTAAACCTGCACCTAAGTTCTTCTCACCCTATTCTGGTGAAGTTATAAGTTGACAACACTTCCCCTTTTGTTTGC
>NZ_JAUKPO010000151.1 GCF_030503435.1 Rhodocytophaga aerolata | reverse complement strand
ATTGTATGTAGTCAGATGAAAGTGGACAAAAGGGAAAGAAAAATAAGAGATAATTTTCTAAATTATCCACCCTTCAACAATCTATGTTATGTCCAAAACAACAAACGTACCTACCACAAGCACCACAGAGCAAACTAAAAAGCAAAAGGCAAAGCCTGTTGTATCCGTTATCAAAGATATTCAACGCCAGAGCAGGCGGCAGTACTCGGCAGAAGAAAAAATTCGTATTGTCTTAGAAGGCCTCAGAGGTGAAGAATCGGTGGCTGAAATCTGCCGCAGAGAAGGCTTGAATACCAATATTTATTATCGGTGGAGTAAGGAGTTTTTGGAGGCCGGTAAAAAGCGATTAAATGGTGATACTACCAGGGAAGCCACTGCTCCAGAAGTTCAATCCATAAAATCAGAAAATGAGGCGCTCAAGCAGCTAGTGGCAGAATTGAGTCTGGAGAACCGGGTGCTTAAAAAAAACTTAAAGGCGGAACAGGAGTAGAAAAGTACCGGCGTATGAGACAATCAGAAAGAATGGAAATTATTACCATTGTAGAACAATCCGGTTTGGGAGTAAAAGCTACCTTAGAGCAGTTAGGTATCAACCGGTCCACTTTTTATAAATGGTATAAAAAGTATTTAGAAAAGGGCTTTGACGGACTAGTGGATAAACAGCCACTACGGCAAGGCTACTGGAATCAACTTCCTGCCGCAGAAAGACAAAAAGTAGTGGACCTGGCTTTAGAACGTACAGAGTTATCATGCAGGGAAATAGCTTGTTATATAGTGGATAAAGAGGGCTGGTTCGTTTCAGAATCTACTGTCTACCGCATTCTAAAAAGCTATAATCTGATTACCACGCCAGCTTACCGGCTGATGGAAGCCTCTGATAAGTTTATCAATCCTACTACTTCTGTCAATGAGCTATGGCAAACCGACTTTACCTACTTCAAAATTCAAGGTTGGGGATGGTATTATCTGTCCACTGTCATGGATGACTATTCGCGTTACATCTTGTCTTGGGAGTTGTGTTCTACCATGCAAGCTACTGATGCAGAACGCACATTACAGAAGGCTATGCAAGTAGCCGGTTTGCGCAAAGGTCAACGTCCAAGGGTGTTAACAGATAATGGCTCAGCTTATGTCTCCAAGTATCTAAAGCAGTATTTTGAGAGCGAGTCTATCAAGCATGTCCGTAGTGCTCCACTGCATCCGATGACGCAAGGCAAGATTGAACGCTACCACCGATCCATGAAAAATCTGTTGCTACTTGAGCACTATTACAGCTCAGAGGAGCTAACTGCTCGCATTGCCCAATGGGTGGAATCTTATAACTGCACTCGCTACCATGAATCACTAGATAATTTGATTCCAGTAGATGTATTTCAAGGAAAAAAGCAGGAAAAGCTAAAAGAAAGAGAAATAGTTAAAAAGCAGTCAATAGAAAAAAGAAGAAAAAGTTATA
>NZ_JAUKPO010000150.1 GCF_030503435.1 Rhodocytophaga aerolata | reverse complement strand
ATGAAAGTATTTCTTGAGGGAAAGAAGTAGAGTATAGTAGTTAAAATAATTCTCCTTTTCAGGTAACTCACAATTGTAGATTTAATTGATGGCCAGCCACCGCTTATTTGATCGCATTAGTATGAATTCTTATACTGGATCATGAGGGAGTAAAACAAACCTATAAGATAGTAGCAATCAAATCTGAGAAGGAAATCAAATAGATTAACTGCTTAGTAAGTTCCTCTGCTATCAAAATACTTATTGGCCTCCACATAAAAGCAACAGGAACTGCTTTACCATTAGCGAGTCCCTGTTGGAGGAATAAAAAAGAAGATATATGCTTAATAGGCTTTAGCCAACCGTTCCTGGTGAGTTTTCACGGAAAAAGGACTAGAATGGCTCTGATGAACACTCTCAATGATCATGGTGTAGCTCCCATTAACAAGCCCAGACACATCAAATTTACCATGAATGATAGGATCCTTGCCTACCATTTTCCTGTATACCACCTCATTTTCAGCATTCTTGATCAGTACGGTCACCTTTTCTTTGTTAGGATTTTCTAACACTACTTTCATGGTTAAGGAATTGGCCATAGGGAAAACGGCTACTTTGAAATCATCCGAGGTTTGGGTATGAAAGGCTTGGTTGTCTGCAAAGCTAACCTTCTGTTGAGGGGTAGTTTGTGCAGAGGCCGTGCCGGTTACGAGCAGGCCTATCGATAAAGTAAGGCCGGCAATTAATTTAGTAAGGTTGTTTTTTTGAGCAATAGTTGATAGCGTTTTCATGTCTTTATACGGTTTTAGTTTGATTACAATTGAGTTCTATGATTGTTGTTTTTCACTTCTTTATATGAGAATTCTATACCATAGGATGAAGAAAAAGCCTATAAGTTGCTTTGGGATGGCAATAAATCAATGAATGGTGAGTAGCCTAGATGGATGGTAGATAGGGCAGCAGTTAAGAAAAGGGGAACGGTGTAGAGTAAGTTAGTAAGTGGGATGGAAAATCTGTTAAGTGTTCGGATTCAGCACAACTCCTGTCCGGGAATGGACAGTTTTATAAGGGGAATAATCTTTTTATTTAATGCATATACTGGAGCCCATTCCTAAAAATAGAGAGTAGAAAGATCGCATATTTAGTATCGATTTAATTATAACAGCACCTGACCTATGCTTTCAACAACAAAGGCTCTGAGCAATGGAGTTTTGCAATAGCTACTGGAATTATGCAAACTAAGAGGCAAGAGGTGAACTGATACTGTACTAATAATATGTTAATATGATTGTCCCTTGTATTTATTTTGTCATGGAAGTTGAATAATTAATAAGTAGTTACATTTACGGCCCCTTTGCTGATACTATAAAAATGGGCAAAAGGGGAAAAATATTTTATCCCCCTCTTGCCCATTTATATAGAAAAGCTGGAATATTAATATTAAAGGGGATTGTATTATAACCTATCTAGATTTGC
>NZ_JAUKPO010000014.1 GCF_030503435.1 Rhodocytophaga aerolata | reverse complement strand
GCTTTTTGTTTCCCCCCAAATCTAAAGACCTATTTTTTTTACTCTTTTTTTCTTGCCTTAGCCTTCAGATTCTTGCCCTGCACCGTTGGCTCCCGCTCGCTTCCCAATCGGGTTGCAATCCTACCCGACTCCTCCTACCTTTCCAAATACTTTAGCAATTATTTTTAGAATAAATTTTCGATACTGAACCTATCTCTTTATTAAAATACCTTAGGATATAAAAATTAGCGGCTTTGTAGAAAAGCGTTGAAACGCTTAGAAAAAATACCAAATAGTGCTTATTGCAATTTTACTCTCCTTATACAGCTTTAATATAATGCAATTTATGAATGAAAAGTTCCTGACTTTTATACTAGACTACCTACAGTAGTTTATTAAAAAAGTAAACTTTTCTACATTAGGTACCAACAGCTCTATCCATATGCGTGTAACCTCCATCTACAAATAAATGCTGTCCGGTTATATGCGAAGCTCTGTCGGATGCCAGAAAAAGCACAGCATCGGCTATCTCTTCAGATGTGGTAAACCGTTTTCCAAAAGGGATACGCCTAGTTATTTCTTGTAATTTCTCTTGTGGATTGGGAAAGGTATTTATCCACGACTCATACAAAGGAGTCCAGACTTCTGCTGGAATTACTTCATTAACCCGTATACCGTCTTCAAGTAAACTCACCGCCCATTCGCGGGTAAGAGCCTGAATCCCTCCTTTGGATGCTGCATAACCAGAGGTGCCTCCCTGACCAGTATTAGCCACTTTAGAACCAATATTGATAATAGTGCCTTTGGTGGCTTTCAAATGCAGTAAAGCATAATGAGCCATGGTATAATAATGAAACAAATTCTTCTGAATGGACTTCATAAATTCAGCAGGGGATTTATCTAATCCCACGCCATCGTTAACACCGGCATTATTTACTAAGCAGTCTATTTTGCCAAATTTGCTAATGGTTTGCTCAACTACCCTTTTACATGCATCCTCTGCTGTTAAATCAGCTTGAATAAAAAATGTTTGCGCTCCGGTAGCATTCAACTCAGCCTCTAAACTTCTGCCTTTTTCTTCATCTCTGCCTACCATAACAGGTATGGCTCCTTCTGACAGAAATGCTTTTACAATGGCTTCCCCAATGCCACTTGAACCGCCGGTTACAATGATTACTTTATGTGTTAAATGTAAATTCATAGATTCAGATCAGCGATTTTTTTGTTGAAAGAGTAAACTTATTTTAACCGATAAAAATCCACTGCATTCAGTCCTAATATACGGGCTTGTTCATTCGTAGACAGATCAGATACGTAATCTTCTACAATTTGCATAACTTCCTCATAATTTGCTGCCAAGGTACATACTGGCCAATCTGACCCTACCATCAGCCGGTTAGTTCCAAATGCATCTAAGGCTACTTCCAGATAAGGAATAAAATCTTCCGGAGCCCAATTATACCAGTCGGCCTCTGTAACCAAGCCAGAAAGTTTACAATATACATTATCATAGGTAGCCAGTGCATGCAGGTGGCTAGACCAAGGCTCTAGTAAATTATCTTTTATATAAGGCTTAGCCAGATGATCCAGTACAAACCGCTGATTTGGATTTTTCTTGACGAACTGAACCGCTACCGGTAAGTGCTTAGGGTGAATTAAAATGTCGTAGGCTAGGTTATATTTTTCCAGAAGCTTGATTCCATTGAGAAAGGTTGGCCGCAGCATAAACTGGTCATCCGGCTCAGACTGTACGACATGCCGGACGCCTACCAGTCTTCCACTGCTGGCAAACACCGCTAATCTGTCGTCTACTTGAATAGATTGCAAATCTACCCAGCCAACAACTCCTTTAACAAACGGATGTGCTTCCGCTTCGCTTAATAAAAACCGGGTTTCGTCTTCTGACTGGGCTGCTTGTATAGCTACACATCCATGATAATTGGCTTTTTCAAGTTCAGGCAATAAATCTTGGGGTAAAAAATTCCGCCTGATCATAGACATATCTTCTGTAATCCAGGTAAAATCTTGAGGCGAGTAATGCCAGAAATGTTGATGTGCGTCAATCTTCATGTGATAACTGGTTTTTCGGTGATACTACGAATGGTGATCTAAGTTTGATAGCAGTTGATGCTGAATGTATCTTCTTAGACTCCCATAACTTGTTAGGCTTTATAAGCAATATTTACAAATAGGTTGCACAATTAGCTGTTCATTTGAAAAATAAGATCCATTGCTGCCCAATGTTCATGGGGCTTTGCTTCCGGAGCCTTTTCCTGAAAAGTAGCCATTAGCTCTTCCCATTCTTTGTTTTTTGGATGCAGGTGAATATACTTATCAAAATCTGTATCCGGGTTAAACGCATCTGTCGTAGTCATAAGCATAAATAGCCGTCTGCCTACTATCCATATCTGAATATTATCCACTCCTACTTGTTTGAACGAAGCTACTACTTCAGGCCATATATGGTTATGGTAGTGGTGGTATTGGGCTATCAGTTTAGGATCATCCTTCAGCAGGATAGTTTTGGCTAGTTGTTTCATGACTCTGCGCCACTATACGCTTTAGCTACTTGTTTGGAAGAGCCCAGGCCATCAATACCCAATTCTACTACATCGCCAGGCTTTAGATAGATGGGAGGATTAAATCCCAAGCCAACACCTGCCGGTGTGCCTGTAGAAATAACATCTCCAGGAAGTAAAGACATAAACTGGCTCAGGTAGCTTACCAGGAAAGGTATATTAAATATCAGGTTGGAAGAGTTGCCATCCTGCAGCATTTTTCCATTCAATTTCAGCCACAAACGCAAATTATGCGGATCAACAATCTCCTCTTTTGTTGCCAGAAAAGGCCCAAGTGGGGCAAAGGTATCGCAGCTTTTGCCTTTTACCCATTGGCCGCCCCGCTCCAGTTGAAACTCCCGCTCACTGTAATCATTATGCAACACATATCCCGCTACATAGTCCATGGCTTGGGCTTCGCTTATGTAAGAAGCTTTTTTGCCAATTACTACAGCTAATTCTACTTCCCAATCGGTTTTTTTGCTGTTTTTAGGAATAACTAAATCATCATTTGGCCCACATAACGAAGAAGTGGCTTTAAAAAATACAATAGGTTCAGTAGGTGTAGCCATTTTACTTTCTGCTGCATGATCTTTATAATTCAACCCAATACAGATAATTTTGCTTGGACGGGCAATGGCAGGGCCCAGGCGGACATCGTCTTTTACAGTGGGGGCAGTATTTGCATTGGTTATAGACCAGGCTTGTAAACGGCTAAGTCCGTCAGTAGCAAAAAAATTTTCGGTATAGTCTTCCCCAAAAGCACTTGCATCAATTTTACGTCCATCAGCTAAAAGAAGGCCGGGTTTTTCCTGCCCAGGTGCACCGAAACGGAATAGTTTCATAAAGTTTAGGCGTATAAGTTTAATTTATGGTTATGTTCGGGGCTCAATATTGTAAATAATTCATGCAAAAGAAAGATGGAATAGTTAAATTTTGATTTATTTGTGAGCTATATACAAAAACACGTTTAAATCTAAGCTTTACACCTGCCTTATGAAAGCATACAACTTGCGCAATGGTATTCTCATTGAAAATAATCAAGCCTATTTTTTACTTCCGCAAACAGATTGGGATAGTTTTATTAACAGAGATGACTTATATGATGCTGTCTCAGCAAGTATCCAATCTGCCAAACCAGTCCCTGATGCAAGTAGCTATCTGCAAAAAGAATTACTGCCTCCTATCGGCAATCAGGAAGTTTGGGCTTCAGGAGTAACGTATTTGCGAAGCAAAATTGCCCGACAGGAAGAATCAGAAGAGGCTGGCGGAGGCGATTTTTATGACCGGGTATATAGCGCCGACCGGCCAGAATTATTCTTTAAAGCTACCCCAAACAGAGTAGTAGGGTCCGGACAAGGGGTAAATATCCGCAAAGATTCTACCTGGAATGTGCCTGAACCAGAATTAGCGTTAGTTATTACGTCAAATGGCAAAATTGTAGGGTATACCGTTGGCAACGATATGAGTTCCAGAAGTATTGAAGGCGAAAACCCATTGTATTTGCCGCAAGCTAAAACTTATGACAAGAGCTGTGGTTTGGGACCCTGCGTATATATTACTCAACAGCCGATTTCCAGGGATAGTAAAATAGAGATGATTATTCAGAGAAACGACAAAAGGGTATTTAATGGAGAGATTACCTTGCAAAGCCTGAAACGCAAAGAAGAAGAACTGGTAGGCTACCTATACAAGGAATGTTCTTTTCCGCAAGGAAGCATTTTGCTGACAGGTACTGGCATTGTACCAGACAATGATTTTACCTTGCAAAGTGGCGACATAATTCGTATTACCATTGAACATATTGGTACGTTGGTAAATACTGTGAATTAATCTATAATACCAGATCCAGAGGTGCCAGATTTAGAAACAACAGTGAATATAGTTGATATAGACTGGTTTCTCAGTAAAGATCCGCCTGAGGGTTCTGTATTATTCAGAGGGAAAAATGGAGGGCTTATTACAGCTTTCTCTTATGGACAAAGCTTTGCAAAGGGAGAAACAGCTGTTGTTTATATAACTTCTCTGAATGCTTCTTTATCTTGGGAAGTCCATTTTTCGGAAAACAGAACGAAGAAAAAAGAACTGTTTCATAGTAAAGATTGGGAATATGAAGGATATGGGCAAATAAAATCAATTAACCCAGTAGTGATTGACTTTGGAGATATTGACTTAGAAACAGGATACTGGACAAACGATATACGAATTATAGGAGAATATATTTATTGGAAAATTGAACGTCTCAGTATTATCAAAAAAATTTAATAAAGAATAACTCGATCAAATTTGAGTGAAGGGCAAGGTTTATGAAAACAAATTACCTATGGTAGTATAGTCGTACCATTAGGCTACTCGTACTTTCCTTAGTAAAACTAAAACAACAAATTCCACTTAACTACCATGACATTAACCGGACAACACATTATAGGAAACTCTTTTTCTAACCAGGGTACACAAACATTTACCGGCATTAACCCTGCAACCAATAATAAATTAGAAACTACATTTTATGAAGCTACACAGGCCGAAGTAGACCAAGCCGTACAACTGGCAGCTAAAGCCTTCTTTGCCTACCGCAAAACCAGCCCAGAACAAAAAGCTACTTTTCTGGAAAGAATAGCTGAAGAAATTATGGCTTTAGGTGATCTCTTAATTAAACAGTGCATGGCAGAAACCGCTTTGCCGGAAGCCCGCCTAACCGGCGAAAGAGGCCGGACAACTACCCAGTTAAAATTATTTGCTACCGTACTTCGCGAAGGCTCCTGGCTAGATGCCCGCATAGATACAGCCCTCCCCGACCGCCAGCCTTTGCCCCGGCCAGATATCCGGCAAATACATATTCCGTTGGGTGTAGTGGGCATTTTTGGAGCTAGTAATTTTCCTTTTGCTTTCTCAGTAGCAGGCGGTGACACTGCTTCTGCTTTGGCTGCAGGATGTACAGTAGTAGTCAAAGGACACCCGGCGCATCCGGGTACGTCTGAAATGGTAGGCCGGGCTATTCAAAAAGCTGCACAAGATACAGGTATGCCAGAAGGAGTCTTTTCTATGCTACATGGTACTTCACATGAAGTAGGTATGGCTATGGTAAATCATCCGCTGGTAAAAGCTATCGGATTCACCGGATCATACAGAGGGGGAAAAGCATTATTCGATGCGGCTGCCAAACGCGAAGAACCCATTCCAGTATATGCAGAAATGGGCAGCACTAATCCAGTGTTCGTTTTACCCCAAGCCTTAAAAGAAAGAAGTGCAACCATAGCGGATGGGCTTAGCAAATCGGTTACGTTAGGTGTAGGGCAATTCTGCACCAATCCGGGGTTAGTAGTTACCTTGCAATCCGAAGCTACCAAAGCTTTTATAACAAAAACAGGGGAATATTTAAGAGCAACAGCCCCAGCTACCATGCTTACGCCTGTTATGAGCCAATCGTTTAACAAAGGAATAGCCCATTTAAAATCGGTTGCCGGTGTGGAAGTTGTAGCAGAAGTGGAAGGCAAACCGGCAAGCAATGCCGCCGGAGCTGTATTGTTACAATCTACTGGCAAAGCTTTGCAGCAAAATCCGCAACTAGCAGAAGAGGTATTCGGCCCCTCTACCGTGTATATTACCTGCGATACTAAAGAGGAAATACTGGAAACAGCCAGAAATCTGAAAGGACATTTAACGGCCACGTTGCATGCTACGCCACAGGATTTGGAAGAATATAAGGAGTTAATAGACATTCTGGAAAATAAAGTAGGCCGCTTGTTAATTAATGGGTACCCAACAGGAGTAGAGGTAGGCTATGCCATGGTACATGGTGGACCTTATCCGGCTACTACCGATTCCCGGTCTACTTCTGTAGGAACGGCTGCCATCAAACGATTTGCCCGGCCTGTATGCTACCAGGACTTTCCGGCAGTATTATTACCGGATGCCTTAAAAAATGAAAATCCTTTAAATATTTGGCGGCTGGTAAATGGAGCATGGAGCAAAGAATCCATTGCATAAGCCGGCTACGGAGTAGTAATTTATACTGGCTTGATATAATAAGTATAGTCACTTCTATTTTACTACTTCAGCAATAAAATTGAGTGTATTTGTCCTGATTTGGGTGGCTAGATTAAATGCTTTTTGCATGCACAAGATGCAGTGCATGTAGGTATCCAACAGATAAATCAGTATTTGACAGGCCGCAATTTGGCATGGGTATAAATTATACAAGAGTTGCTAGCAAAACTATTAATGTGGGAACCTGAGGAGTGCATTCGACCAGAGGCAAGCTCCAAAGATAGTGGGAAGCCAGAGGTAGAAATTTCAAACAAATACGTACGTAATAGTTGTTACATGGAGAGTAAATTAAACACACCACTTTCCTTAGTTAAAAGAGTATGAGAAGTATAAAGAAAATTCATAAAGCAGCTTATGCACCCATTGCTGACTTGATTACGTATTCACCGCTGCCTTCCCGGTCCTTGCAGCAAATTGACCCTTTTCTGTTTTTAAACCATCACGGGCCACAGCACTACAAACCGCGTAATAATGGCCTGCCTTTTGGCCCGCATCCACATAGAGGAATGGAAACAGTAACATTTATTCTGGATGGAGACATTATGCATAAAGATTCTGCCGGGCATGAGAGTGTAATAACAGCCGGAGGCGTACAATATATGACAGCAGGTAGAGGATTAATACATGCAGAAGTCTCTTCGCCAGCTTTCAAAGAAAAAGGGGGCGGTATGGAAATATTGCAACTCTGGCTAAACCTGCCTTCCAGGCTAAAGATGACCGAACCTAACTACATAGGCTTGCAAAAAGAAGCTATACCAACTATTACAACTGATAACGGAAACGTGCAAATCAACCTGATTTCCGGAGAATGGGAGGGAAAAAGTGGGGCTTTTACCTCACAAATTGGTGTGCATTTAAACACCATATACTTTAAACCGGGAGGCAGGCTTACTTTTACAGTGCCAGTGAGCCACAATATTTTCTTTTATGTAATTCGGGGCAAACTCCTGGTGAACGGGCAAACCATAGAAGCTTTACATCTTACGGAGTTCAATAATGATGATGAACTTATGCAACTGGAAGCACAATCAGAAAGTATTGTATTATTTGGTCATGCCGAACCTTTAAATGAACCTGTAGTGGCCCAGGGGCCTTTTGTTATGAATACTGAAGAAGAAATTCACCAGGCGTATGAAGATTACCGGCGTGGAAAATTCGGTTCATGGACAAATTAACTTGTTTTTAAAAAGAGATGCTTTTCAAGAAAAAAGACATCTTTTCTTAAAAACACCTCCAAAATTTTACTATTTACTGAACATTTTAATGAAAAAATAATAAAAATACTGGTATTTTTTAGATGTTTTGCAAAAGCCTTGTATAATTTACAAGGCTTTTCTATTTTTGATTACCCTTGTAAACGTATGCAGAATAAGATAAGCCACTGTTTATTTGGAACCATATAAAATTTTGCTTTTTTAAACTTCACGCCTTAAAATAGTTACGAGTGGTTTTTGTGGATAAGCTTGCATCTGCCTCTTTTACTTTTATAGTACATGTCATTTTTCTACATCCTATACATTCACAATTCGCCAAAGGTTTACGATCTATAGAGTTATTGACCGAGAAGGCAAAAAATTGGCATTTCACAAAAAATATATAGTTTTACCAAAAAATTATTAAAAATTTTAAGTCATTTGCTTGTAATTCATATAAAATTTGTAGCTTTAACCCTGATTTTAACCCCTTATTATAAAAATTACAAAATATGGCAGTACTTCGATTTAAGGCTTTGGAACTTGCACAGAGCAGGCCTTCAATACCAGTAACCCCTCCCTCTAACAAAGTATCCGATTATTACGGAATGAATGTTTTCGGTGTAGACGCCATGCGTTCTACCCTAAGCTCAGATGTTTTCAAGAAAGTAACTAACGCCATTGAGCAAGGCGATAAAATTGATGAGGATGTAGCGGATGCAGTAGCTGCAGCCATGAAAAGCTGGGCTCTTTCCAAAGGCGCAACCCATTATACCCACTGGTTTCAGCCGCTAACCGGTGCTACCGCAGAAAAACATGATGCATTCTTTGATCTGATGCCTAATGGAAAAGCTTTAGAGAAATTCAAGGGAACTGCTCTAGTACAACAAGAACCTGATGCTTCTTCCTTCCCTAGTGGCGGTATCCGGAATACATTCGAAGCCAGAGGCTATACTGCCTGGGACCCCTCCTCTCCTGCTTTCGTTCTGGAAAGTCCATCAGGCTGTACATTATGTATTCCTACTATATTTGTTTCCTATACAGGAGAAGCACTGGATTATAAAGCTCCATTATTAAAAGCTCTCTCTTTGGTAGATAAAGCAGCCACGGCTGTATGCGATTATTTTGATAAAAGTGTAACCAAAGTCATCGCTACTTTGGGTGCTGAGCAGGAATATTTCCTGGTAGACAGAGCCCTGTATGCTGCCCGCCCTGATCTGGTTATGACAGGACGTACTGTATTTGGCCATTCTCCGGCAAAAGGACAGCAGCTGGAAGACCACTATTTTGGTTCTATTCCACAGCGGGTGCTTACCTTTATGCTCGACTTCGAAACAGAAGCCTTAAAATTAGGTATTCCTATCCGTACACGCCACAACGAAGTAGCTCCCAGCCAGTTCGAGTGTGCGCCTACATTCGAAGAGGTGAATCTGGCTGTAGACCACAACCTGCTGCTGATGGATCTGATGGAAAAAGTAGCTGAACGGCATAACTTTAAAGTACTTTTCCACGAAAAGCCCTTCGCTAGTATCAATGGTAGCGGAAAACATAACAACTGGTCCTTAGGTACAAACACAGGAAAAAACCTGCTTTCTCCTAGTTCTAAACCTAAAGAGAATCTGCAGTTCCTGACCTTCTTTATCAATATTATCAAAGCTGTACACGATAATGCTGATCTACTACGGGCCAGTATTGCTTCTGCCGGAAATGAGCACCGCCTGGGTGCTAACGAAGCGCCGCCAGCTATTATGTCGGTATTTATTGGCTCACAGCTGACTAGCGTACTGGATGAACTGGAGAAAAATGCTACAATCAAGATTGATAAAGGCGACAACATGTACATGAAGCTGGGTATCGACAAAATACCACCTATCTTACTTGATAACACTGACCGTAACCGTACCTCTCCTTTTGCCTTTACTGGTAATAAGTTTGAGTTCCGTGCTGTAGGTGGAGCAGCCAACAGCTCTTCCAGCATGATTGTACTAAACACCATCGTAGCTAATCAATTATTCCAGTTCCGCAAAGAGGTAGATGTGTTAATAGACAAAGGGGAGAAAAAAGAGGTAGCTATTGTAAATGTCCTGCGCAGATACATTAAAGACTCTAAAAACATCTTATTTGAAGGAAATGGCTATTCTGAAGAGTGGGTACAGGAAGCTGCCAAGAGAGGCTTATCCAATATGAAATCTACTCCTGAAGCACTAGGTGTGTATGTATCTAAGAAAAGTGTAGAACTATTTGAAAAACATGGCATATTCTCTCACCGCGAACTGGATGCACGTTACGAAATTATGCTGGAAAACTATATCAAGAAAATCCAGATTGAATCTCGTGTGATGGGCGACCTGGTGCTGAACCATGTTATTCCAACAGCCATTAAGTATCAAAGTGTACTGGTGAAAAACCTGGAAGGTTTAAGGGGCGTGGGTATAGAAGCAAAGCACACCAAAAACACCATAGATGCGATCAAGAAAATTTCTGAGTATGTAGATACGTTGCTGGCTTCTGTAGAAGACATGACCGAAACCCGTAAAAAAGCCAACAACACAGAAAATATCCAGAAACGTGCTACCATTTATGGCAATGAAGTAAAAGGCTATTTCGACCGGATTCGTTATGCAGTAGACAAACTAGAACTACTGGTAGATGATGAAGATTGGCCTTTAGTTAAATACAGAGAGTTGCTGATGGTTAGATAAAAATATCTGCTATACGTAATAAGAGGAGTTGAAAAACAACTATTCCTATCAGAAAGGAGTAGTTGTTTTTGGCTCCTTTTTTATTTTTAACACTTTTATGAGAAATACGTAACAGTTTTTATAGATTTACTTTTTACAATAAACCTACTACTTGTTATGTCTGAACAAAATCCGGGCTTGGATCCCAAGGAAATTCAAAAAGTAAAGGATGCATGCCGAAAAGAGAACAAACCGTACATTTTAAATGAAAATGAACCTCAGGGTGAGGAGTTTGCCCATTTTTTGTTTGTAGGAGATTATGAAGGCAAGGAAGTAATTTATGATGCCGTGTTATATACGCTTCGCCTGCACCACAGCAGTGTACTATACGAAGCAGCAGAAGACAAAACAGCCCAGCAATTCCCCAACTATAAACGATGGGATTTTGAAGAAGATGCCAATGGAGAACTCCTCCTCCCGGAAGACCTGGATGAAGAAGCAGAAAACTTTAAGGCAGAAGTAATGGCAGAATTAGAAGATACCGATGCCATAAAAGTACAGGAACATGTAAACGTAGATCCGGATTTCGATTATGGTGTTGCGCTGGAAGCCTGCCTGAATATAGAAGAAGTTACAGAAGATGTAATCAAGAAATTTGTCAATGACTTTAATTCAAATAAATTAGTCCTGGATAATACACTTTATTCATTCAAACACGAAGATGAAGAGGAGGATTGAGCGTACTAAAGCTTTAGGCAAAATCGTTACTAAAAGTAGTATATAACGCTATTAGCTGTAGTGCTTCAAGAATAATTATATACTTAACCCTGTTCTACGTTTAATTCAACCCAGAATCCTTACTTCCTCAAATGATTAATTCTGAACGAATGTGTACTAACTTTTGTAACAACCCTACAGCTTTTATTAATTTTCAAAATCTTTTAACTTCCTCGCGACAAATAGAGTTTATACTTCATGTGCCTTTATTCTCTACATGTAGAGCATAAGGATATATGATAAGTCTGTTTGGTGTGCATTGTTTTGTTAAATTTATTTTATTCATTATCTTATTATGTCCAATAAAGTCCGGTTTATAGATACTCAAAAGTCTGAATTTTTTGCAACTGTTAAAAAACGTGTAGATACCTATTTCAAAGAAAATAATCTCTCTAAAAATGCAAACGCTGCAATGTGGGGAAAAGCTATCTTCTTTCTGGGAGGTACAGTAATCCTATACAGTTTAATTATTTCTAATATATTCAGTCCGGGAGTTATGCTTATCCTGGCTATCCTATTAGGAATGTTTGCAGCTTTTTCAGCTTTCAATATCGGCCACGATGCTATTCATGGTGCCTTTACTTCTAATCCCAAGACAAATAAATTACTTGGACATACCTTTGATATTCTTGGAGCTAATGCCTATGTATGGAGTATTACTCATAATGTGGTGCATCATACTTTTACTAACATTCCAGGACATGATGAAGATATAGAAGTAGCACCAGGGTTGATACGCCTTTCACCCGAGGATAAAATAAATAAGATTCAGCAGTATCAGCATTTATATGCTTTTCTATTGTACGGCCTTGCTTCTATTTCATGGGTATTCAGAAAAGACTACAAAAAGTTCTTTCAGAAAAAAATTGGCAACTATGATAACAGCAAGCATCCTAAGAAAGAAATATTTAACCTGTTTTTCTATAAAGCTGTATACTATACCTTATTCATTATCATCCCTTTAGTTGTACTGGATATTACCTGGTGGCAATTTCTGATCGGTTTTGTAGCTATGCATCTGGCAGAAGGCTTAGTACTTGGCCTAGTTTTTCAACTGGCTCATGTGGTAGAAGGTACCGATTTTCCTATGCCTAATGAAAGTGGCAATATAGAAGAAGCCTGGGCCATACACCAGATGCGGACTACAGCTAATTTTGCCCGTAAAAGCAGTTTAGCTAATTTTCTTTGCGGAGGATTAAACTTTCAGATAGAGCATCATTTGTTCCCACGTGTTTGCCATATTCATTACCGGACTATATCGGATATTGTTAAAGCGACTGCAGAGGAATTTAATTTACCATATATTGAAAATGAAACCTTTGGTGGAGCACTTGTTTCCCATTACAAGATGCTAAAGAAGTTTGGTAAAGAGGCTATTGAACAAACATCTGCTAACAAAAATGTAGCTACTGCTTAGATAGGTTTACGATACTTACGTTAAAAAAGGATAGGCGTTGCCTATCCTTTTTTAATAAATAGCATTAGATTACAAGCAAGGTTATCGGGCAATCTCTCTTGATTTCTTATGAAAGTATATATCCGCCGCAAGTATTTTTTATCAGATGTACCTTCTGCTTCCGGCGTAGAAGTAATAGACAAGTCCATTTATATTATAGGTGACGACTCTTCCTGGCTATATGTATTGAATGAACAAGCACAGCTATTAAACAAGATTGCCTTATTCAACTCGCCAGCTACACTAAAGGGAAGAATAGCTAAACAAAATAAACCAGACTTTGAAGCATTAACCTGTATAGAAGTAGATGGAAAGAAAAGGTTGCTGGCGGTAGGTTCGGGTTCTAAAAGTCCAGAAAGAGACAACGGATATTTACTAGATTTATCAACCAATACCGTTCTGCATCTTCCTTTAACAGGTATGTACAACCAGCTTAGGGAGTTGCCAGAAGTAGTAAGCACAGGTAAGCTAAATATAGAGGGAATAGCTGCTAATCCAGAACATATTGTATTCATTCAGCGGGGAAACATTACCGGAAAAAATGTACTCATCAGTTATCCTGCTGAAGGTTTATATGAATACCTGCTGCAGAAGTCAGCTTATTTGCCGGCTCCAGTTATTCAATCATTTGCTCTACCCAGGTTAACAGGCGTACAGGCTGGTTTCTCAGGTATAACGTTTATTCCCGGTACATCTACCTTATTTTTTACAGCCTCTGTAGAAAACACCTTAAATGAAATTGATGACGGAGAGATTGCAGGAAGTTATATTGGTTTGATAGATCTGAGCAACCATACCTTAAAAAGCAGCTTAGTGGAGTATGAAGGTGCCACCTACCTTGGTAAAATAGAATCAATTGCCGTTCTTGGGCAGGTAAATTCCGGGCAAATAGATGTAGTAGCCGTAACAGATAGTGACCAGGGCGGCTCTGAATTGCTATTCTTACAGATTGACTTGTAATTTTTACTTGAGTGAGTACATAACTGGCTTTTGCCGGTCGTGTAACAGCAAGATGCCACTTACACAGAGTTCTTTTAGTATTTTACCTGCCCTGCCCTCCGAGATATTAATAAGCTTGGCATATTTTTTTGCTGTTACATATTCATTAGTCCGCAGGAAAGTAAGCAAAGCTTTTACGTGCCTGGAATGCAATAGCTGCACATTTTGAATGCTATCTTCTATATGTAACAAGTTGAGCATGCCTTTGCCAGCCGGTACACTCTTATCTTTTGCCCGGACATAGGCTGTTTGTTTTCCTAGCGCTTCTTTCACAAAATGCGGCTTATGCTTGCTTTCTTCAATTGAGATAAGCAATACTTTTTTAGATGCCACAGAAATAGTTTGATAACTAAGTTCAATAGGTGGGTCGCACAGAAACTGGGCTGCCTGCTCTATTTTCTGCATTTCCTGCAATTCGGAAGATATACCAGTAATATTACCATTATCGGATACTCCCACAAGCAGGGTACCTCCTTTGGTATTAGTAAAAGCCACCAGCGTTTTAGCAATTCTAGCGGCACTTTCAATGGTACTCTTAAATTCTACTGTGGTATTTTCCCCTTGTGCTATCAGTTGTTCAAGCATACACACGTTGTGCAAATTTGAAAATCAGTCAGTGGCTACGTATTTGAATGAATACAGCTACGTAAATATCCTTTCAAATCTGCACAACATGGAGCAAATTATTTACAAAGGTATTTGTTCAAACCGAATGCTGCCTTCTCCTTTAAACGATTGGCGAGGCTTTAAGTTTAAAGTCTGAAACAACTGTTTATCGGCATCTATTTCCGGATTAGGCGTAGTTAACAGCTTGTCGCCGGCAAATATAGAGTTGGCTCCAGCCAGAAAGCATAAGGCTTGTTCTTCGGTATTCATCCGTACTCTGCCTGCTGATAAGCGTACCATCGCTTTGGGCATCAGGATACGGGCAGTAGCAATCATCCGCACCATTTCCCATACCGATACTCTTTCCTGCTCTTCTAAAGGTGTGCCTTCTACAGGAACCAGGGCATTTACTGGTACAGATTCCGGGTGTTCCGGCAGATTTACTAAGGTATGCAGCATTCCTATTCTATCTTCTACACCTTCGCCCAATCCGATAATGCCTCCTGAGCATACAGAAATTCCACTTTTCCGAACATGATCGATTGTTTCCAGGCGGTCATTATAAGTCCGGGTAGTGATTATTTTATCATAATGCTCTTCACTGGTGTCCAGGTTATGATTATAGGCATACAGGCCGGCATCTTTTAATTTCACGGCTTGTTCTTCGGTAAGCATACCCAAGGTGCAGCATACTTCCATACCCATCTGGTTTACACCTTTTACCATATCCAGTACCCGGTCAAAATCTTTGTTATCTCTTACCTCACGCCAGGCAGCACCCATGCAAAAACGGGTACTTCCCGATTCCTTCGCCCGGAGAGCTGCCGCTAAGACCTCTTCCGTAGGCAATAGCTTGTGTGCTTTTACCTGCGTATGATAACGAGCTGCTTGTGGACAATAGGCACAATCTTCGGGGCACCCGCCTGTTTTTACAGAAAGCAAGGTACATACCTGCACTTCCTGTGGATCGTGGTGCTGTCTGTGAACGGTGGCAGCTTTATAGATTAGGTCTAAAACCGGTAAATGATATAGTTCAGCTATTTCTTCTCTGGTCCAATTGTTTCTGATTTCCATAACCCATTTTGTATTGAATGCTCAAAATATTTAATGGCTAAATTGATGAAAAATTATCAATTTAGCCATTAAGGCAACTACATTAAAAATTATATTATTTAAAAACTACGTCAAAAGGCAATCTGGCTTGAATACCTTCCCATCGTTGTATTTTCTGGAATGACTTTACATAAGGAGCCATGGCACCAAACTGGCTTTCTAACAATTTAGCTTCTGCTTCATCATTCATACCTGTGAATAATTCTTCCAGAAAAGTTTTCTGTGCCGGATAATACCGAACCCGGTAATCTTTGTCAATTTTAGCTGATTTTGCCGCAATTTTTATGGCGTCGTCCAGACCGCCTAAAATATCAACTAATCCGTTTTCTTTAGCCTCTAATCCTGACCATACCCGTCCGGAAGCAATTTTACGAAGTTGTTCTACAGGCATATCGCGGCCCTGAGCTGCTTTGGTAGTAAATATGTCGTATCCTCTCTCTACACTCGTCTGAATAACTTTCCGCTCAAACTCCGAAACCGGATGGGTTGGATATCCCAGGTCAGCGTATGGACTCGTTTCAGCATTGTCTGTGGTAATGCCTAGCTTATTTTTTAGAAAGTTTTCTACATTAAACAATACCGCAAAAATACCAATGGAACCAGTAATAGTATTGGGGTTAGCTACTATGGTGTCGCAGCCCATCGCCATATAATAGCCTCCGGAAGCGGCCAGGTCAGACATAGAAGCAATTACTGGCTTTACCTTCCTGGTTTCTATTACTTCACGCCACATAACATCAGAAGCTAAGGCACTTCCACCAGGTGAATTTATTCGTAATACTACCGCTTTTACTTTTTTATCCAGGCGGACCTTTCTCAGTTCTTCGGCAATATCTTCAGAGCCTATTACCTCATCCTGATTTTTACCAGACTGAATATCACCGGAGGCAACAATAACAGCAATACGGTTATCTGCACTACCTAAGGTCAACTTCTTTTCTGCTTTGGAATACCGCGACAGTCCAATAAAATTAATTTTTTTATCTTCTTCTATCTTCAATTTACGGCGGATGCCAGAGGCTACCTGATCGTAATAAGCCACGTGGGTAATTAGCTTGTATTTTAAGGCATCTTCGGGTTCACGTATCAGCAGCGAATCTTCTATCTTTTTTAACTCTGACACTGGGATATTTCTGGTTTTGGAAATATTCTGCAAGGAGAAATTATTAATAGAATTCAGATAAGACATGGTTTGCTCCCGGCTGGGTTCGCTCATTTTCTCAAGCAGGAAAGGTTCAACTGCACTTTTATATTCGCCTACTTTAAATACTTCTGGCTTAATTTCCAGTTTATCCAACGTTCCTTTCAAAAAAAGCATTTCTGCACTAATGCCATTAAACTCCAGGCCACCTACCGGATGTACATAAATACTGTCGGCTACTGATGCCAGGTAATATCCTTTCTCTGTATAATACTCTCCGAACGCCACAATGAATTTTCCTGACTCTTTAAAATCTAGCAGGGCATTACGAATTTCTTCAATGGTTGCATAGCCACCACTCATGGACATATCCATTTCCAGGAAAATTCCTTTAATGTTATCGTCTAACTTAGCATTGGCTATGGCTTCACGTAGCTGGATCAGGCCTATGTTATTTTGCTGCCCAAAAGGAAGATTCAGTTCACTCAGCGGATCATTTTTGCTGCGTTCAACAATAGGTTTGTCGAATTTTAGTTTGAGTACAGAATTAGCCTCCACTTTTACCGGATCGCCGGAAGAAGCTGCAGAACCGATTCCTATAAAAATAACCAGCATCAGCAGCATAAAGAAGAACAAACCTACGATGGTGGCTAAAACAAATTTAAAGAATTGTAGCATGGATTAATATAATAATAAGAATGAATATTTACGTATAAAATATAGCAAATGTATATAAACAGTTGTATAAATTTGAGTACTTATACATGAATGGCAAATTTAGCATACCTGCTGCTCGGCACAAACTTAGGTAACAAACACCAGAACCTGCTTGAAGTAATGGTACATCTTTCTGAACAGGCAGGCCGGATTATAAAAACATCTTCTATTTATGAAACTATGCCCTGGGGGGTTACCGACCAGCCTGCTTACTGGAACCAGGTTTTGCTTCTTCAAACAACTCTGCTTCCGCAAGAATTGTTACAGGTAATTAATTCAATTGAAAAAGAGCTTGGGCGGGAAAGAAGAATCCGGTGGGAAGCCCGCATAATTGATATTGATATACTGTATTTTAATGATCAAATTATTGAAACAGAAACATTAAGTATTCCACATCCCAGAATTGCCAGCCGCAGATTTACACTTGTTCCGCTGGCAGAAATAGCCCCGCAGTTTGTACATCCGGTGCTTGGCAAAACTAATCAGGAATTATTAGAGCATTGTTCCGATAAGCTGGCTGTTAGTCCAATAGAAGACAATTAATCTTCTCCCTCTACCGGCACATTGTCTATACTTTCTCCTTCAAACAAAGTTTCTGCTTCATAGGCTTCTATTCCTCTTTCATTCAAATACCTGGCAAAAGCCGATTTATAACCATGCGTTACATATACCCGTTGTGCTCCGGTGGCATCAATGGCTGAAGTTAAGCCATTCCAGTCGGCATGGTCAGATAAGACAAAGCCGCGGTCCAAAGCTTTACGCCGCTTGGCTCCCCGTAACGTCATCCAGCCGGAAGCGGCAGCAGTGGCATATGGCTGGAATTTTTTGAGCCAGGGAGTCGCTAGGGCTGACGGAGGAGCTATAACTATTCCACCCCTGTATTCATCTTTAGCCAGCTCTCTATTGACACGAATGGTTGCAGGAATGTGTAGGCCATCTTTTTTTAGTGCTTCATTAGTATTCCAGATGGCCCCGTGCACAAATATTTTTCCTAGTTCGTGATTCAGGTTACATAAAATACGCTGTGCTTTACCTAAAGAATAGGCAAATACCACACTTACTTTATCCTGATTCTGATTATCTTCCCACCATTGGTTAATTTCATTCATTATCTGAGGCTGAGGTTTCCACTGATAAACAGGCAACCCAAAAGTTGATTCGGTAATAAAGGTATGGCATTTTACTGGCTCAAAAGGTTGGCTAATAAAGTCTGGTTCTGTTTTATAGTCGCCGGATGCAACCCATACTTCCCCTTCATATTCCAGCCTGATCTGGGCAGAGCCCACAATATGCCCTGCCGGGTGCAAGGTTACTTTTACGCCATGTATGTATATGGGCTCATTATAGGCTATGGTTTCCAGGTTAATATCTTCACCCAACCGTAATCTGAGCACATGTGCAGAAGTATGGTGTGCCAGGTAATAGTTGCTGCCTCTGCGGGCATGGTCGCCATGGGCGTGAGTGAGAATTGCTTTATTTACTGGTTGCCAGGGATCAATATATATATCGGCTTGCTGACAATAGATTCCTTTGGGTGTAAACTCAAGTAAATTTTTGCGGGCCATACATCTAAGTTAGTAGTAAGAGTCAAGTTTCTCTCTGCTACACTGTATACTCCGAAAAGGATGATTCTGTTTAAACTAAAAAGGCTTTCAACTGAGTTGAAAGCCTTTTTAGTTTAATGAGTCAGCTAACTTATTTGCTGATTGCCTCTTCTATAGAAGTACAGTAGCGTATATCGAATTTCTCAAATATAAAATCCGGATTATCTCTGGCAATTTTTTTTCTACCGGTAATCACACTCTGCTCAAACAATTTATCATTAGGCAATAGCTTTCTGTGCGATGCAAGGCCAACCTTATACATTTCTTCTTTCCAGATCAGATGATACCACTCCATAGAAGGCTGATGAAAAATAGTCATTTTCCGTTTATCGAAAATAAACTTAGTAATCTTTTCTTTTTTTATCAGCTCACCAATTTTAGAGAATGTTTCTTTAAAATCGGTAATAGGAATATAAGAGGTATTAACTGTACAAATAGCAATTCTTGAAGCTGGGATGAAGGAAATGGAGGCGTATTTAGTGGTCAGATACTCTTTGGACTGGAGTGTTGTTAACGTAACTTCGTTTAGCATATCAGTATACTTTTATTGATTAATAAACTGTTTGATAGGCTTAATACTGTAGCCAGTACACTATGTTTTCCACAGAAAACTACCCGGAACAAAGTGTATGTAGCGAATAAAACAAGTATGTTATAAATCCCCTATTTCAGGAGAGAAATGATCTATTTCTCCATAGCTGCACCGGGCTTAAAGCTGAATGGAGTGCTAGAGTTATGTTACCTGCAGAAAAAATATTTCAAAATTTCAGCCACTAGAAAGAGGTATAAGCAAATTTTATTAGAATAGCTACCGGTTATAGTTTTCTTCTTATCTAAGATACTGTTGGAATATGTAATACTATATTACACAAGAGATAAATACAACCATTACCAACGTATTGTAGAGCAAAAAAGCAGGCAGCAACCTTTTTAGATTGCTGCCTGCTTTTTGAAAAAACTGGTGTTGTGTTACTTCTTCCCAGCCACAAATTGAGCGGTCACTTCTGTTACACGTTTGCCCTGAAAACGGGCAGCGGCCTTCGCAGTTTCATCTGGGTTAAGTTCGCCATTATTGCTGGTAAACGAAGCCCCATACGGATTTCCCGATTGAAACATAATAGGATCAGCATAACTGGGCGCAACAATAATAGACCCCCAATGGTAAAATACGTTGTTCATGGCAGTAATAGTGGTTTCCTGCCCACCATGCTGAGTGGCCGTTGTAGCAAACGACGAAGCTATTTTATTTATTAATTTACCTTGCCCCCATAAGGGACCAGTCATGTCCATAAACTGCTTTACCTGGGCAGCAGGTAATCCGTAACGGGTAGGTGATCCTATAATTATAGCATCTGCCCATTCCAGATCTTCCAGGGTAGCCTCGTTAATATTTTGTGTTTCTTTCCGGTGTGCTGCCCACCCTTTGTTGGAATTAATAGCTTCTTCCGGAGCTAATTCTTTTACTTTTCTGAAACGGACTTCGGCGCCTGCGTTTTTAGCTCCTTCTTCTACAGCTTTGGCTAGTTCGTAAGTGGTACCGGTAGCACTGTAATAAATAATTGCAACTTTAACTGCCATAATAGGTATACATTTAAGTGTTTGTTATATCTTTTCCCAAATTTGAGAATCTATTATATGTATATACATACAACAGAGTGCTTTTGTTATACTTTTTTAGCTGATATATTCGTGGGCATAAAAAAGCTACCTATAACAGCTATTAATTTCCGGCGTCGGCCACCTGTTCAAATGATTTACACTAGGTAAAGGATTTATTTCTTCCGGTAATCAGCATTTATAACCTAACTTACTCTATGCAGTTATTGAATATTTCGTTTGAATTGCCTTTTAAGGAACCTGTTCTTGTATTTACACTTGTACTGCTTATCATTCTCTTTGCCCCGTTACTGGCCAGTAAATTACGCCTACCGGGGATTATAGGCCTTATATTATCAGGGATACTTATTGGCCCCAACGGGTTTCACTTATTAAATAGAGATATCAGCATTGTTTTATTTGGCACGGTTGGCTTACTATACATTATGTTTATTGCCGGTCTGGAGATAGACATGAATGACTTTAAAAAGAACCGGAATAAAAGCATCATTTTTGGGGTGTTATCTTTCCTGGTTTCTCAGATTTTTGGGTTTGTTGCCGGATATTATTTTCTGAAGTTCAGCATACCCGCTTCAATTTTATTTGGAAGCATGCTGGGTTCGCACACCTTGCTAGCATATCCCATAGCCAGCAAACTGGGTATTACTAAAAGCCGTTCGGCTACCATTACAGTGGGCGGCACTATTGTAGCTGACCTGCTCTCTTTGCTTGTCCTGGCAGTTATTGCAGACTCTGCCCGTGGACAGCTCAATTCTGCTTTCTGGATCAGGTTAGTTGTTTCTATGGCTATTTATGTGTTTGTAATAGTATGGGGATTGCCGCGGCTGGGAAAGTGGTTTTTCCGGAATGTGCAAAGTGAAGGAGTATCTCAATATATTTTCGTATTAGCTGCCGTGTTTGCTACAGCGTTTTTAGCTGAAGTAGCCGGACTTGAGCCCATCATTGGGGCTTTTTTAGCAGGACTGGTTCTCAACAGACTTATTCCTCACAGCTCTCCCCTGATGAACCGGATAGAATTTGTAGGAAATGCACTTTTTATACCGTTTTTCCTTATTTCAGTGGGGATGCTGGTTGATCTGAGAGTATTGGTAAATGGACTAGAAGCCTGGATAGTAGCCATTACGATGATCATTATTGCCAATGCAGGCAAATGGCTGGCAGCATTTTTTACCCAAAAGTTATTTAACTACTCTGTAGCCGAACGGAATGTAATTTTTGGGTTAAGCAATGCCAGAGCCGCAGCAACCCTTACTGCCGTATTGATAGGCTATGATTTAGGTATTTTGAATGAAAATGTATTGAATGGAACAATACTTATGATCCTGGTAACATGTGTGGTCAGTTCACTGGTGGTGGAAAAAGCCGGCAGAAAGTTAGCTATTATTGAAAGCCAGCAAATGCCCGACCTGAGCAGTTCGCCTAACCGGATTCTAGTGCCTATTTCCAACCCGGCAACCATTGAGCATTTGATAGATTTTGCCATTCTGATTAAAGAACCTCATTCGCATGAGCCAATTTATCCTCTGGCCGTAGTAAAAGATGCCGAAGACACTGATGCACAGCTGATGGCAAGCAACAAAATGCTGCAAAAAGCTATTTTACATGCCTCAGCTACAGAAAATGCCGTACAATTAGTGTCCCGGATAGATATTAACATTGCCAGTGGAATTTTACGTGCCATGCGTGAGCTCATGATTACAGAAGTAGTGATCGGCTGGAATGGCAAAGTAACGGCCCGAGAGCGAATGTTTGGCAGTATATTGGATAATCTACTGGAGGAAAGTCACCAGATGATTATGGTATGTAAAATACTGCATCCGCTCAACACTATGGAACGGTTGATAGTTGCCGTAGCCCCTAATGCTGAAAAAGAAAAAGGATTTTTTGGCTGGGTAAATAATATCAGAGTTATCGCCCGGCAGATTGGCACCAAAGTACAATTCTATTCGACCGTTAAAACAGCCGGAGCTTTGCAATCCGTTTTAAATGCCTCTAAACCAACGATTGAAGCTAGTTTTAAAACATTTGATGATTGGGAACACTTCTCTGATCTGGGAAAAGAAATTACAACGAGTGATCTGTTTATGGTAGTGAGTGCCCGGCAGGAAACAGTTTCCTATACGACTGTACTGGATAGAATTCCTAAGAAACTGGCCAGGGATTTTGATGATATCAGTTTTGTTATTGTTTATCCGCAACAAAGTGTTTCCACCAATCTAAATACAGCAATGCCCATAACTGTAGATAGTACTAAAGAAGAAGATTCAGATTCTTCCATCTACAAATAATTACTTCTGCACCATAATTTTCCGGATGATGGTACGGTTGTTCAGCCTGATATGTAATACATACATTCCATTAACCAGGTCTGAAACGTCTAACGTAAGTTGAGCATCGGGTGTATACACCCGTCTTGTTACTTGTCTTCCCAGTATATCAAAAACCTGTATTTGCGAAACTCCAGGAAACTCCCAGGATATTCTGTCACTGGCAGGGTTAGGATAGAGCACAAAAGCTTTGGCTAGTTGCTCCTCTTCTTGCTCATCAATACCTACTGTAGTCACCTGCCCAAATACCGGACGAATCATGGCACTACCTTGCACTGTGGTATTCTGTATCCATTCATCGGCTGTATTATAGAACAACTGGCTACCTGAATCGGTGTTTTTATCCAGGCCCACAGCCAATATATCATTTGTATTCTGCTGCCACCCTACATAAAAAGTGTCCGATACGATAATTGCCGGCAACAACTTGTATTCTATAAATTTATTCAATGTATCAGCAAATCGTACAGGTTCACTTTTTTCATATAATACAGAACTTTGTAAGTTATCCAGCTGGCTCCATACCCGGAGTACAAATGTTTGTCCCCGCTGATTAGTCTCCAGTTGGGTAAAATAGATGCGCACCGCCGAAATAGTATCAGGCGTATTTACATAAAACTTACTGGCTACCCGTCCTTGCCTTTGCCTTACGCCTACGCCATATTCTGCCGTGCCATCATCATAGGCATAATAATCTTTTAACACAGTAATTCCCGAGATGGTATCATTCCGCCGTAAGTCAATTGGGGGAATGGCCGTGGCATCGTCTCCAGCATTGATCTGGAAAGTATATTGGAGCCTTAAGGAATCTCCTGAAAAACGGCTGATAAGGTCAGCAGGTATAGGAGCTGCAATTTCCTGCGTTTGACGGGACTCTACCGGAATATCGGCCACTGGTCTGGAAAATATATAGGGCGCCTCATTGCCTAGCAAGTTTCGGACAGAAAAGGTATAAGGAGCAAATATACCTCTGAACTGCAAGTTATAAATAGATGTACGCATTTCTGGCACTAATAGACCTGCAGGATTAGCCCGGTACTGTACTAGGGGCATGGCTGTATACGTGTTCAGTAGTGAACTTAATGGATTGGTAAGGGCCACATCCCGCACATAGATATCATTGGCATTTCTGCCCCGGTTTAGGTACACATAATCTATATGCCAGGTATCGTAAGCCCCCGATGGGCGGCCAAAAGCCCTGAAACGGAACTGGAACCCACTATGAAAATACCCAGGAGATGCTACCCCAACTATCTCTTGTTGAAAACTGACTGTAGTTATTCCTTTAAAACTGCGTACTACCTGCCATACACTATTTACGTCTTTAAACTCCAGTACCAGTGAATCTGTGGCATCCGGAACTTCTCCCAATCCGGTGGCTTGCCAGAAAAAGCTTAAAAATACGCCTGCATTCTCCAGCCCGGCCAAGTTGATGGACTTTGAAGTAAGAGTATCAGCGGAAATCTGGGCAAGCCGTTGATCAAAATTATAAGGTCTGCCCAGAAAGTTTAGTCCATCTAGCGTAGCTACTCCTTTGCTGGGTGGGTTTACTGCATAGTTAGTATTTACTACCGCACCACCTTTACTATGCCATAGATTTATATCCGGAAAACTTCCATTCGCAGCATAGGTAGAAAAATCATCAAAAAAGGGCAAGCCGATGGTATCTGCTTGTACTCTGGCATTTCGAAGGGAAGCACTTGCTTTTTGGGTAACCGGATGTTGAAGGGGAAATACTTCCAACTGCGCAAAGGCAGGGAAGCATATACTTACCCAGCAACAAATAAAAAGTATACTTTTGCTAAGAATTACCTTCATAGGAACAGAAATAGCGCAAGCTTTCTGTCTTGCGCTATCTGGTACATATACGTTAGGGTACTGGTACGTAGTCATGAGGAGGAATTACGGAGAGATAACGAAAAAAACACTATTTCCTTATCCGCTACATCTTTTCATTTGCAGATCAACCTAATTAGCGGGCGGAGTACCGGAAGTCTCCAGCCATATATCCATTACTTCGCCTTCACGGATGGTATTGCCTTGCACCGCTGCCGGATTCTGCCTTACTACTTTACTATCTGGCGCAGGTTCGGTACCAGGAGGCAATATGCTACCAATTACCAGGTTTGATCCTTCAATAATTAATTTTGCTTCTTCATAGGTTTTACCTACCACATCCGGAATCTGGAAATCTGTGTTACCCCGGCCATCAGCAACGGTTAAGTCAATGGTAGAGCCTTTTGGAATACGGTCACCAACTTTTATTTCTTTGCCTTTAAATTCTTGTTTTAATACTAAGTTTTGAGCAAGATGTGGGACATATTTAATTTTTCCTACTTGTAACTCATAACTCTGCAACAACATCTCGGCACTTTTCAGCGAAATATCCACCACTTTGGGCATTTCCACATTCGGCGGATTATTGGTGGTAACAGTGATATAGATTTTGCGGTTCTCTTTCACCTTCTCCCCTGACTTGGGATATTGCGTAAGCACAATAGATGGCGGCTTATTCAGCAAAAAGGTAGAATCGTTAATTTCATACCGCAGATCATGATCTTCCAGAAAAGCTTCTACATCTGCCACCTTCATCCCGGTAAGATCAGGTACGGTAATAGATTCCAGATGATTGGTAGTATTAGGCAGGTACACGAAAAAGAATCCTAATACAATAATGGCTAGTATGCTAAGCATAATACCCACATGTATCAGTACATCTTTAAAAGAATTTGTTTTAATATAAATCATTTTAGATTGACGAATGATTAGTAATTAATGATTAGTAAAAATAACGATTGCTGACAAACAATTAATATAACGACCACACAATGATTAATTAATCACTGGTCATTACGCGTTATCCATTACTTAAAGCTCTTTTCTTCATACCAAAATCCAGAATCGCATCTATGAAATGATACGGCTTATAGCCATTTAATGCAGTCTGGTGGAAGATACAAGTTGCTGGTGTCATACCAGGTAAAGAGTTTACTTCGATAATAATAGTCTCTGCCCGGTTATTCTCATAAATCCGCACAAAAGCATCTATACGGGCATACCCTTCTACCTGCAATATTTGTGCAGCTTTCTTTAAGGTTTCCCGTACCTGCGCCGAGATAATTTTACTAGCTTCTTTATCTTTAGCGTACCGGGCCGGAGTAATGTTCTGTCCTTCGCCTGCCAGGAATTTTTCTTCCAGAGACAGTACTTCGCCTACAGCTAAGGTTTCGGAAGGCTCAAATACTTCATACACCAGATTTCCTTGGTCATCCAGTTTGGTAAGCAAACCACCGGTAACTTCCAGAAAATGCTTAGCTCCATTGGCAGTGATTAAATCTTCGATCAGGAAGTAACTCTTTTGCGGGAACTCTTCATTCCGCTTAAGGGAAAGCACTTGTACCGGACCAGATAGGAACTCTGGTGTTTCGCGGAACATCATCTGTGCAAAAGCAATTAACTCTTGCCGGTTCTTAATCTTCTTTACAGCTGAACTACACCCATCATCGGCAGGCTTGGCAATAATCGGATAATTAAATTCCGATTCAATTTTTTTAATCAGCCCTTCTTGATTTGCCTGCCATTCATTTTTATAAACTAAGGTATGGTTAGCTACTGAAATGCCATGCTGACGAAGCAAACGGTTGGTTTCGTATTTGTTAATAGTAATGCGTGAGCTTTCTACACCAGATCCATTGTAGGGAAGTCCTACTCTTTCCAGTTCGGTTTGTACAGCACCGTCTTCTCCTGGTCTTCCGTGCAAAGCAATAAATACGACATCAACCATCTCTGCTAATTCTTCATACCCGATAGCTTGCGGATACTCAATGGCATTGCCTACATATTTGCTGGTAATCCCTTTGGCTTCTGCTACAATGCGTTTAATTACCGGATGCTTCTCATTCGGTGCATGCACTTTCTCCCGGATATCATCAGCATTATCTTTCAGCATAATATTGATAGGCATCACATATAACTCATGTTGCTGCTCATTACCAGTGAGGAAAACAGGAATTGGTTGGTATTTAACAGAAGAACTTAGCTTTTCATAGATGTTGCGGCCGCTTTCTACGGAGATATGTCTTTCTGATGAAAAACCTCCCATAATCACAGCTGCCCGGATCTTTTCGGTAGAAGCAGTTTGCAGGGCCAGTATGTTGGCATCTAAGGCATCTAAACTTTTTTGTAAGCGGATATTGGCTTTCCCGGTTTTAATCCGTTCAGCAATAGATGTACGGATAATATAGGTTAAGAACTGGGATGGATTTAAGCCTATTTCTGCTGCCTGATGGAAGAAGAAAGAAGAAGGAAGCATACCAGATGTGGTATTTGGATCGTTCAAAAATACTTCTCCCAGGCTATTAACGAAGCCATCTATCCGGGCATATACATTAAACTGCAATTGCTCAAACAAACGGCAGCATTCTGTTCTGATTTTTTCAATATGTGCATCGGGAATGTTGATAGGGGTTACCTTGCGGCTCATACCTGGCAGGTATTTGGAACGGTAATCAAACAGGTCGGTACCTTTAATGATCTCGGTAGGCGGCAGAGCAATAGGTTTGCCATTTTCATCCTGCACCACAATACACGAAAACTCTTTGCCGGGGATAAACGATTCCAGCAACACAGACTCTTCGCCATTTACGTTCATCAATACTGTTTTCTCAGCCTTGGTCGTATTCAGGTAATTGAATAGATCTTCCGGGTGATAGATTAACTGGTCATTGGCATATATTGGCAGACCAATACCTTCCCGGATATCTGCCAATGTAGTGATAAATTTCACTTTTTGTGTTTCCGAGTACTCATTCCATGTACTGGCATACACTTCTTGAATAAATAAACTCCGGTTTACGGCTGCTACAAAACGTTCATTATCTTTTTCAGAAAGGACAGACACGCCTATAGAAGATCCCTGGTTAGGGGCTTTAATTACAAACGGAAGCCCTATTTTGTGAACAAGCTTCTCCAATAGATCACCCTTATATTCTGTACTGAGCCACTCTTTGCGGGTAAAGGTAGCTGTTTTAGGAGAAGCAAAACCGGCATTCCGCATAAGGTCTTTCTGTACTTGCTTGTTTATACCAATAGCCGAAGAAAGAATACCTGAACCAGAATACGGAATATTATACCATTCTAATAAGCCTTGTATATTACCATCTTCCCCAAAAGGTCCATGCAAGGTAAGGAAGGCAAAATCAAAATAGTGTTTGAACTCATCCGGACTGATTTTTTTGCCTACCTGATTAATGATTGACTCATATTCCTCATGGCTCAACTCTCCTAACGACTCAATATATATCTGGAATTGATGAGTAGAAGCTGGTAGTGCACCTACAGGCGGATAAAAATCGCGGATAGTACCTTTATAAATATACTCCCAGTTTAATAATATAAAGTTGCCTAAACTGTCTACAAATACAGGTATGGCTTCAAATAAACTTTTATTCAGGTTGTCGTATACGGTTCTGCCACCGGCGAAGGAGATCTCACGTTCCCGGGACTGACCTCCGAAAAATATTCCTATTTTCATCAATGCAAATGTACTAAGTATTTAAATGAAATTTATTACGAAAAAATTGATTATCATACAGGTATTGCAGGACCTATGATGCTATAAATTAGTGCATGCCTGTAATTAGTTTGTTTAGTATCTACTACCAGGAGAGATACTTATTCACTTACAAAGAGAATGAATTGCAGAAAAGCAATGCCGGTTTTGGCAAGTGTTTTATTAAAAACAAAGCTAATCTACGCAGCTTCTTAGCAATAATTATGTCTGCTTTCAAAAGCTTATGATAGGAGAATACGATGGTATTTTTCATACGATACTTTCTCTTACCTATCTGTTACTTCTAAGCTGCTATACTTTTTTCTTCCCGGCGGGTTTTTCGTAAAAAAGAAATATCAAAATAGGTTTTTACCTGATCAGTCTGTTCTACATTTTCTAATAATATATGCAGCAAGTTTTTATATAGCTGAAGTGCTAATGCTTTTTTACGCGCTTTGCTTTCGCCAGACATGCCTTTTACACTTCCGATGGCTTGTAATTGCTGCGTGCGGCTGGCTGTATAAATATCTAATAAACTTTGTGCTTCTTTCGCTATTTCTTTGCCTACGGTAGCACTATGTAGCTGTGCCGCTTTTATAAAACGTTCGGCCAGTAATTGAATATTCTTTTTAGAAGCTAAGCGGTACTCACTCAACCCCAGCGGAAAAAACTCCTGGTAAACAGATGTTTTTTTAGGAAATTTATCAGCAATTACGCCTTCTTTCCGGGATATATAGGTTTTTAAATTGGCGATAGCCTCGTTTGTGCTTACTGTTTTACTTTCTTTGGTAGAACTTGTGCCGCTGCTAGTAGTTATTGTACTAATATAGGCCTGATACAGGGGTTCTGTCTGTAAGATTAAACTTTCAAACCTGTTGCCGGTATTATTCGCTTTTAAACGTTCCAGATGTGTGGCTGCCAGTTTATTGAAATTTGCCTCACTGGTCTGTAAGTTGATAAACGGATTTCTTAAATGATTGAGAAACATATGTTTTTGCCTGATAATATTCTGATTGAATTTACCAGGTAGAGCCATAGCATCCAAAAAAACAGTAGCGAAGGAAATATAAGTATAACCTGTAGGAGTGAGAAAGCATGTAAAACTAGCTGTATAGCAATACCTATGTACATAAGCGCCTAAAAACTTACTTTCCAGTTCCTCCGGCTTTATTTGATATATAGAAAATGTCTTTTTCTATGCTTGCTTCTTATCTGGGTAGCATGAATACAGGTTGTCGCTACTTACCAAGAATTAATAGTTGAATTAAACTATTTTTTTGCCTGATCCTAACTACTCTTTACAGGCTAAATTGTTGTTGGCATATATACTTTAACAGGTAGGATCAGTTAAAAATATATTATCTATGTTATTGTAGCGATTAGTAGGTGACATAAAGCAATAATGGGTCTTATGTATATACTTAGCATTGTCAACAATTATTTATATACGCATGTTCATTGTCAAGTTCAGGCATTGTATCTATACTTTATAACTGGTGAGAGTTTATATGCCGTAGCTAGCAGAAGTTTTTTATAGATCTTACACTCCGATGAAAAGAAAAGAATATATTGAAAGCAGATATCTAGTGTACCAGATTCCCACTTTTAATTGATGCAGCCAATTTCTAAAATAGTTATTATCGGAGCAACAGGCATGTTAGGAAAGCCAGTTACCCAGGAATTACTTACGGCAGGTTTCAAGGTTACCATTGTAGCCCGGGATATAGAAAAAGCGAAACTCCTTTTCCCGGCTGCATCTGTTATAGAAGGAGATTTGCATAACAAAAGCAGCTTAATTAAAGCCTTCACCGGACAAGAAGCTGTTTATTGTAATCTAAATATACCACAATCGGCTAAGCCTCATGTGTGGTTACCGGAGAGAGAAGGCCTGAATAATTTACTAGAAGCAGCTCATCAGACTGGCATTCGGTGTATTAGCCTGATTTCTTCGGTGGTTATGAATTACCAGGGAATGAATGGGTTTCAATGGTGGGTATTTGATGTAAAGCAGCAAGCTGTACGTAAAATAAAACAGTCTGGTATACCTTACCTGATTTTTTATCCTTCCACGTTTATGGATAATTTTTTATATACCTACCGGCGTGGAAACAATATATTACTTGCCGGAACATCGCATGCGCCGATGTATTATATAGCAGCGGAAGATTATGGAAAACAAGTGGCCAGCGCTTTTAAAAATTACCAGGGAGAAAGCAAAGAGTATGTAGTGCAAGGCTTGGAACCTTACACGGCTGACCAGGCAGCAAAAGTATTTATATCCAATTATACCAAGGCTAACCTACATGTACTAAAGGCTCCTTTAGGTTTACTGAAGATTCTGGGCAATTTCAGTCTGCAAATCCATTATGGTGTACATATTATAGAGGCATTAAATAATTATCCGGAGAAATTTACAGCAAAGGTTACCTGGGAGGAATTAGGCAGACCTACAGTAACGCTGAAGGAGTTTGCAGAAAAGCATAGCCACTAGCCATCAGACAGGCATGCATACGTTTGCTTTGGTTATTTTACGCGGTTGTAAGGCATTTCTTCAATACCTAGCGTAGTTAGGGCCGGATTAAGCTCTTTGGTGACAATTTGTACCCGGAAAACCTTATTACCTCCCACTTCAAAGTCCCGGGTATACTTGTCTCTTAATTGCAGGCTTCTGTACACCGATGAATATGTTACGCGTATGGGCCATCCGTTTAATGCCAGCACGCTTGTCAGGCACTCGATGGTTTTTCGCAAATTTGAGAAATACGCATAATGGGTTTCTTTTTTGCGGATTGTGTTAAGGGAGCCAATAGGAATTACGGCCATTTCGTATACGTGCTTTGTCTTCATAGTAGGAGCGATAGTTATATTTACAGAATTACCGGTTAGTATATATGGCGATCTACAAAACCGTGACTTTATAGCATGGATAAACTCTATGATTTGAATATATATTATTTTGAAAAATAATGCAACTATTTTTCAAGCATGCAATAAATGGGATCGTTTTGTTGTTATAGAGTCATAATATAAAAAAGAAAAAACAAAAAAGCCACTCCATACCCTGGAGTGGCTTTTTTTATGGCTTACTTAAGGTTTAATTTTTATTGTCTGCCGGTTTGGTGGTGTCTCCTTCGGCAGCGTTTTCTTTAGGCTCTATATCTTTATCATCGGCATCATTTGCATTGCTACCAGATAATACAAAATTCAGCACGTCTTTTTTAGTCTCATATTCTTGCTGCAATGCTTGTTTTAAGCCGGCGCTATTAGCCATAAAATCATTTACGCCTTTCCGTACAGCCATTAAGGTAGTATCGCTTATACTTCCTACTACTACTTTCTGCTCACCCTGCACCTGGCTGGCACCTTTCATAAAATCATCTTTCATGCCGGCAGATTTGTTGTAGTTGGTCAATATGGTAGCATAGCTGAAGGCTTCTGCAATAGGATGAGGAGTTCCCTGAAGTTGAGCCATATTATCAATGCCTGCACCAATTTTCCATTTGATATTACCATCTGCGCCTACAGCATCTGCATGGAAAAATTTAGCGGCAATAGTTGCCAGCTCATCCACACTCATTGTATCCTTGGTGAAGGTTTCTCCTTTGATTTCACTGTCTTTAGAAGCCAAGAAATGGCCCGCCATTTCTATGAAAGCTTTATTAAAGGTAGAATCTGCTTGTAAAGAGGCAATATAGGCTTTGTCTAAAGCAGCCGGATCACCTGTTAAGGAATTCATTTTTGTTGTATCCAAGGTAGTATAATTATCTACCAGATAGTCTATCATGCGAGGATTGTTATTTACCATGTCTGCGAGAAAATGACTGGCAGGCAATTTTTTTATGCCCTTTGTAATCTTCTTCTGGTCACCGGCAGCAGTTACTTTTGCGGTGAAGATTTTTCCATAATCTTTAATAATTGCCTCTTTGGTATACACAGCCAGGCTTCCTACAAAAAACAATCCTGCTAAAAAGGACAATAGCGCAATTTTCATAAGTTGTAAAGGTGTTAAGGGTTATAGACTAATTTATATGTGTTTAAACTTCAAAATATACTATTTTATTGTTGTAATTTATTAAACAAGAGCACATTATTTTTTTTAACTCCTCTAACGTTTACTTACTGAAAATGTTAAATGACTATAGTGATTCCGTGTTTTTATACCGGACGAATGCTAAAAGAACTGCGGCCGCTAAGGTGGTAAAACCAATACTTAGCAGTACTTTTTCAGTCTGGCTCATAATAGGCGGAGGCACCGAAACTATACCATATTCATCTGTTACAGCAGGTTTTGGCACATATCTTCCTCTATCCGGAACAGCTAGCTTGCCGAAATGTTTTGATAGATTTTCTAATTCTTCCAGTAATATTTGTCCACGCATGGGCATCCCATGGCCGGTAGCTGCTGTGTTTGGATGCAGATTGGCTAAATCCTGCACCGACCATTGAGCAGCACGCCAATCACTGGTGAAATAGGCAGGTGGTCCATGTACTTCCTTCTTCTGAGTAATTACTGCTAGAGCAGATTCTGCATGTCTGGTAACAAAAGCATCTCCGGCTATTAAGGTACGGTCCGACTCCCGGAAAAAAGAAACGTGCCCTGCGGTATGTCCCGGCGTGTGAATCCAACGCCAATCGGATAAACCTGGCACAGAGCCATCTAATGGCAAGGGGCGTATATATTTGCTGACATCTATCGGGCCTCTGGGATATGCCCAGGCTAGATATGCCATAGCTCCTCCTCCTACTGTAGGATCTGGTGGCGGATATTTGGAACGGCCAGTAACGTAGGGCATCTCTAAGGGATGTGCATAAATAGGTACGTTCCACTCCTGGGCAAGGTCTACTAATGATCCTACATGGTCGAAGTGCCCGTGGGTTAATAAGATAGCTTCAGGCCGGTTTCCTTCACCAAAATACTGCTCAGCTACCTTTTTTATTTTACCCGAATATCCCTTCAACCCTGCATCTACTAACACCCATGCATTGGAATACTCATTGGCTCTTACCAAATAAGCATTCACAAATATCATTTTTATTCCAATAATTCCAGGGCTTACCGTGAATACACTGCGTTGACCGGCTCTGGTAAATTTGCTTTTCGTTTGCATACTATGATCTCCTGTATCAATACCTATACTGGTTTGTAAATCGTTAACTCGGCAGTATATGGGTTAAACATTTTGGATGTACGGCTAAATGCGTATGTTCGTTTAATTTTTTAGACAAAGAATTTTGTTTAACTCAAACTTCCATATACTATTCTTGACATGAAGGTAGATTATCTTATAGTTGGCCAAGGTATAGCGGGTACTGTACTATCGTATATGCTGATCCGGCAAGGATACCAGGTAATGGTACTTGATAGTGGCTCAACATATACTTCCTCTCAGGTAGCAGCTGGCATTTTTAATCCGGTTACGGGCAAACGTTTGGTAAAAACCTGGGAAGCCGATAAGATATTCCCATTTCTGGAGGCATTTTATACCGGCATGGAAAAAGTACTGGGTGCCAAACTTTTCTATCCGATGCCTATTTACCGGCCGTATAAAACCATAGAAGAGCAAAATTCCTGGACAGCCAAAACATCTTCACCAGATCTTGTTCCTTATACAGATACACAGGTAAACAATAGTGCTTATTCAAAGTTTATACATAATCCGTACGGAGGCATGCTTATTAAGCATTCTGGCTATATTGATATACCGGTTATGCTACAGGCACACCAGAAATATTTGATAGACCAGAAATCTTACCTGCAAAAAGTTTTCACGTATACAGATGTAGAAGTGCTTGATGGACAAGTAGTCTGGCAGGGCATACAGGCAAAAAAAATATTGTTTTGTGAAGGCACTTATAACACAAAAAATCCGTATTTCCATTGGCTGCCTTTCGAGCAGGTAAAGGGTGAATTATTGATCGTACATATCCCGGGTATACAGCTGGATCATATAATTAACCGGGGAATTTTCATCTTGCCTTTACAGGATGACTTATACAAAGTAGGAGCTACGTATGAGTGGGATAATTTAACCTGGGAAACTACCAAAGAAGCTGAACAAGAACTTACAGATAAACTAAAAGAGTTGATAAAAGTACCGTTTACCATAATAGATCATCAGGCAGGTATACGACCTGCCAGCGCTGACCGCCGACCGTTTATAGGTCTTCATCCGGAGTATCCGGTTTTTGGAATTTTCAATGGTTTGGGTACCAAAGGAGTTTCCCTGGCTCCCTATCTGGCACATCTTTTTATGGAGCACCTGAACAAGAACAAAGAATTGGATAAAGAAGTACACATAAACCGGTACTTTTCGTTATATTACAAATCTAAGTAATACTAGTACTATCTAAACCATATACCGTAAATATGATTACGAAGTTTATTAAGTGTAAGCAACTATGTAGTCTGATAGTTGGCTTATGCTTATTCGCATTTCATACCCAGGCACAGAACACCTGGGAAACCTTTGGTAAAAACCGGGTTCAATACAAGAATTTTGAATGGAAGCTGCTTACGACCACCAACTTTGAAATATATTATTATCAGGGAGGGAATGAAATAGCTAATTTTGCAGCCCGCTATGCCGAATCCGATTTCGACCGTATTGCCGACATATTAGGATATACCCCATATTCTAAGACTAAAATCTTTATCTATAACTCCATTACTGACCTGCAACAAAGCAATGCCGGTCTGGAGGATGACACGTATGTAATCGGCGGACAGACTAATTTTATAAAATCACGTGTTGAAATACCATACCCTGGCGATCAGGCAGGATTCAAAAAAGAACTCAGTTTAGGCATTGCCCGCATGTTTATTATGGAAATGATGTTTGGAGGCAGCCTGCGGGATATGGTACAAAGTTCTTATTTACTTACCCTTCCTGATTGGTTTATGTCTGGGGCAGCGGCTTATGTAGCAGAAGGCTGGAGTGTGGAGATGGATGATTATATACGTGATGCAGCCCTTAACAAAAATTTGCGTCGGCCATCTACGCTTTCTGGGGACAGAGCTGTACTTATTGGCCAATCTATCTGG
Source organism: Rhodocytophaga aerolata (assembly GCF_030503435.1). Lineage (GTDB taxonomy): Bacteria > Bacteroidota > Bacteroidia > Cytophagales > 172606-1 > Rhodocytophaga > Rhodocytophaga aerolata. Next base: position 132,828 of record NZ_JAUKPO010000014.1, on the reverse strand, counting down.
AATTTTATTGCCGAAAGGTACGGCAAATCCAATATATCCAATATTCTGAATTTAACACGGATTATCCGGAATGAAGAAAGCAGCATTACTAGCACCCTGGGTATACCTTCGTATAATCAGTTTCTGGGTGAATGGCGCAACTATTACACGTCAATGGCCACTACCGTAGCTAGTAGCTACAAATTACCCGAACCTGACTTAATTATTAAGCGGAACAAACGCAATAAATTTCTTTATAACCAGCTTGCAACAAGCCCTGACGGAAAAAAGATAGCTTATTCGCAAAATTATGAGGGTAGATACAAAGTAATTGTACGGAATACAGACAGCAAAAAAAGCCGTTGGGTAATGTCTGGCGGCTCCAAAGTTATTAACCAACGCATCGATGAAGAATTGCCTTTGTTAGAATGGAGAAATAACAATGCATTGGCTGTTGTTACAGTAAATAAAGGGGAATACTACTTGTATCTTCTGGATCTTTCTAAGTCCAATACCAAAAAAACCAGAAAATCACTGGAAAGCTTTACTCAGGTTAAATCCATTGATATTTCAGACGATGGCACAGCCGTAGTAATGAGTGCTGTGCGCAACGGACGTAACGATGTATATATTTTTGATTTGAACAGGAATAGTATCCGGCAAATCACAAATGACATTTACGATGATAAAGAGCCTAAATTCCTTTCCAATTCTACAACAGCTTTTGTATTTAGTTCTAACCGTAATACCGATTCTTTAAGTACAGGTAAAACCGGTTTTCAGATCTTGGATAATAATTTTGATCTGTATGTATTCAATCCCGATCAATCAACTACCCTTTTACGGCGGCTTACCAATTCTGCCGGAAATGAATCGCAGCCAGTAGTGGCCGGCGACAGCGCAGTATTTTTCCTGAGTAATGAAAATGGGATAGACCAATTGCACAGATTTAACTTAACAACCAACTCCGTATCGCAGGTTACGGGTTTCCAGCAGGGGTTACAAGCCTATGCGGTTAATTTACCAACCAATAGTCTAGCATATATGTTAACCCGGAATGGCAGAAACTACATTGGCTTGGATAAAGACTTTAACTTTAATGAGCAGGTTAGCGCCATACGGACCAGACGCAGTGAGATTCAGGAAGAAACAGCCGGAGGAACTCCAGGAAGATTGTCTACTATACAGCCATCATCGAATGCACCCCGGAGAGATTCTACAGCAGCTCCGGTTAACAGCTCCGATAGCCGGTTAGCTTTGGAAGAAGGCGAAGTAGATACAGACAATTATCAGTTTGATATTGATGTAAAGAAACAGCGGGAAGAAAGCGAAAACCGTTCACGCCGGACTTTACTGAACCCACCAATAGCTGCCAATGCCAGAAGACAGAATGTAAGTGTGCAAGGCCCGTTCCCTTACAAAAGCCGCTTTAGTGCAGATAATATTATATCCTCTGTATTAATAGATCCTCTCAGAGGCCTTGGTGTGTTATTTACGATAAACATGAATGACATCCTGGAAGATCATAAAATATATGGGGGCGTATTGGCCATCACTGATTTACGAAGCAGTAATTTCTTTGGAGAATATCAATATTTGAAGCACCAGATTGATTTTGGTGTACGCTTTGATAAAAAAACAATTTTTGTTAATAGTTCCAGTATATTCCAACGCTACAACCTAAACAAACTCCAGTTCCCGGTTTCATATCCATTTTCTGTATCCAGCCGTGTTACAGTGGCACCGTTCTTAGCAAATGCCAGATTTACTAATACCATAGGCAATCCTTTATATATTGGTGGCTCGGGCGTACTTCCCGATGCCAACACGTTATATGGCGGTGTACGGGCAGAATATGTATTCGACAACACCACAATCAATGGTTTGAACATGATAGAAGGCACCCGGATGAAAATCAGGTATGAAAATTATATGGCAGCCAATACGCCTAATGAAAGTTTCGACAATTTGAGTATTGACCTGCGGAACTATCAGAAAATTCACCGTGATATTATTTTTGCTACCCGTCTGGCATATGGGGTATTTGGTGGCAAAGCCCGGCGAAATTATGTAATGGGTGGTATGGACAACTGGATATTTAATCAGCGGGATAATCAAGGAAGAGGTGATTTATTAGCCTATTATGATTATGCAGCAGACAGACGCGACCAGCTTTTTATGGAATTTGTAACCCCTCTGCGTGGTTTTAATTACAATAAGTTATTTGGTAACAACTTTGGATTGTTTAATGCCGAGTTCAGGTTTCCTATCGTTAAATATTTTTACAGAGGGCCTATTACCTCTAATTTCTTCAAGAACCTACAGCTTGTTGCCTTTACCGACATAGGAGCCGCCTGGACAGGAAAAGGGCCTTTTAGCCGCCAGAACAGTTTGAATACCCGGATTGAAGGAGGTGACAACAATCCATTCCGGGCTACAGTAACTAATTTTAAAAATCCATTCTTATCTGGCCACGGGGCTGGTATTCGTACATTGTTATTGGGATATTATCTTAAGTTTGATGTAGCCTGGGGTGTTGAAGATTTTGTAGTAAGTGGCCCCAAGTATTATCTAACCTTTGGATATGACTTTTAATACTTGTTTATACAAGACTGCAATAAAAAACCTCCGGATTGCGGAGGTTTTTTATTGTAGCAGATTATTATAAAAATCTATGCTTCGTCTTCAAAATTCTCTACAGGAGATTTAGCACCTGCCGGCACTTTTTCTTCAGGAATAGTAGCTTCCCCATTTTTAATCTTTGCCCGGATTTTTGCCTCAATCTCATTCATCAACTCCGGATTATCTTGTAGAATATTTTTGACACCATCTCTACCTTGCCCTAATTTATTTCCATCATAAGAGAACCAGGAACCTGACTTTTTAATTATTTCTAATTCTACACCAAGATCCAGAATTTCACCTACTTTAGAAATACCTTCTCCATACATAATGTCGAACTCAATTACTTTGAATGGAGGAGCTACTTTATTTTTTACTACTTTCACCTTTGTACGGTTACCTATAATATTGTCGGCCCCTTCTTTAATTTGCCCAATCCGGCGGATATCTAAGCGAACAGAAGCATAAAACTTCAAAGCATTACCCCCGGTAGTGGTTTCAGGGTTTCCGAACATTACCCCAATCTTCTCACGCAACTGGTTAATAAATATACAGCAACAACCTGTTTTGTTAATTACACCGGTTAATTTTCTCAAAGCCTGAGACATCAAACGGGCTTGTAAACCCATTTTGCTATCTCCCATCTCTCCTTCCAATTCTCCACGAGGTACCAAAGCAGCTACTGAGTCAATAACAATGATATCAATTGCCCCAGAACTAATCAGGTGTTCAGCAATTTCAAGCGCTTGCTCACCATTATCAGGTTGGGAAATGAGCAGGTTTTCTGTGTCAATACCCAATTTTTCTGCATAGGTTTTATCAAAAGCATGTTCTGCATCAATAAAAGCCGCTATACCTCCACTTTTTTGTGCTTCTGCAATACAGTGCATCGTAAGTGTAGTTTTACCGGAAGATTCAGGACCATATATTTCAACTACCCTTCCGCGAGGCAAACCACCAATACCTAAAGCAATATCCAGTCCCAGAGAACCAGTAGAAATAGCAGGAATATCGACTATCTTTTCGTCGCTAAGCTTCATTACGGTGCCTTTTCCATACGTTTTATCTAGTTTTTCGATGGTAGTTTGTAAGGCTTTTAACTTTGCTGAATTATCAGTCATTCTATAAAATGTTTGTGTTGATAGTTAATTATCTGTAATTGGAATTGAGTAACAAGTTACACATTTTTTCTTAAATCAAAGAAAAATATACAAGAAATGTTGAAAAATATTATCCAACGAATGTAAAATAATGCTTGCTAAGGAAAGTAAACAATACCATAAGTATATTAAATTCAATTTAACTTTTTATCAGGGATGAATCAGAAAATGGTTAACTAATTAAATGAATATTTATAAAGTTGTTACTTATACGCCTGAAGAAATAACAACTTCATACATGGTATCGTTTCCAATGGTATACTTTTAATTTAAAGAATTGTGAAAAGGTATTACCGGATAGTTGACTTTAATAAAATTAAAAAAATATACTGGCAGATAGGTTAGTTATAAAATACACAATGCTTTAAAAAAATATAAAGTATTGTTTACAAGCCGCTTATATATAAATAAGTTATTATTTTCCAGCGGCCAGCGAACGATTGAAGTATCAGTCAGGTTTAGTTTACAAAGTTTAAATTTATACTGAATCAGAAGTGGTAAAGAAAGTTTTCTATAGTATTTTACTTGGTGTAGCGCTTCTAGCTGTATGGCAATATCAGCTTATTTGGTATGGATTAGGCCAGGCATATGGCCAGTTCCGTATTATTTATAATGCACGTCCATTGAAAGAGTATCTGACAGATCATGCTTTTCCAGATTCACTCAAACAGAAACTACTTCTTATACAAGAGATAAGGAAATTTGCCATAGATTCATTAGGTATAAACGATTCTAAAAACTATACTACCGTATTTGATCAGAAAGGAAAACCTATATTATGGGTGGTTACCGCAAGCGAGCCATATGCTCTGGAGGCAAAAGAATGGAAGTTTCCTCTGTTAGGTAGTGTGTCGTATAAAGGTTTTTTCGACCATGAAAAAGCAGTGAAAGAAGAAAATCAACTTAAAGCACAGGGTTATGATACCGAAATAGATGAAGTAGCTGGATGGTCAACACTAGGTTGGTTTCGCGATCCTATCCTTAGTAGTATGCTTGAAAAGAAAGAAGGCCAACTGGCTAATTTAATTATTCATGAACTGACCCATGCTACTTTGTATATAAAGAGTAATGTTGATTATAACGAAAACTTAGCCAGCTTTGTAGGTGACCATGGTGCACGTGAGTTTTTGCGATATAAGTATGGCGAAGAATCTGCCGAGTACAAAACATATACTAACTCACGAAATAACCAGGCCAAATATATACAACATATTTTGCATGGAGCAGACCTACTTGACAGTTTATACAAAAGCTTCACTCCTAAGATGGATAAAGTCACAAAAGATAACTTGAAAAATGGGCTCATTCAAAAGATAATGGATACTACTGATACCCTGACTTATTCTGGTACAACTAAAAAGGCGCTTGTAACCCGTAACAATACAAAAGAAGAACCTTTACCTAATAATGCTTTCTTTATGAGTTACATACGATACCGATCTAAACAAAACCAGTTTGAAGAAGAATTTGCAACAAAATTTAATTCAAATTTCAAAAAATATTTAACGTATCTAAAAAAAACATATCCTTCAATTTAGGAGCATAGTCCTTTTAGCTACTAATTTTTTAGTATGAATGGGTACTATATTACATAATAATCACATAAAGAGGAAGTTTTAGTAATGAGAGGTATTGATTGAAATATGTATTTTTACATAGCATCCCAGGTCTGAGAGTACTGGTTAACTGGTATAACTTTTGTTTCAGAGAAAAAAGTGAAATTTATTTCGTACATGCAGAGATTATTAACCTATGCGATCCTTGTTGCGGTAATCTGTGGATTCATCAGGAAAGATTCTTACAGGCATATTTCCAATGAGAGTTTTACTGCAGGTGAAGTTCTGGAGTATAGGGTACATTATGGTTTTTTAAATATAGGCGAAGGCATTGTAGAGGTGAGCCCTACCTTGTATAAAGTAAATAACCGGATTTGTTATAAAGTTAATGTTTTCGGAAGAACATCAGGCACCTTTGAACTTGGCTATAAAGTTCGAGACACTTGGCGGTCTTATATTGATACCAGTGCGTTGGTTCCACAAAAGTTCTACACCAATATTCAGGAGAATAAATACCGCAAAGAGGAAACGGTTTTTTTTGACCACTTAAAAAGAACGGTCCGTTCGGAAGAAAAAAATCAGGAAACAAAGGAATTCAGCATTCCTAATAATGTTCAGGATTTAATCAGTGGCTACTATTTTTTACGGACGTTAAACTTCAACAAATTTTCGGATGGTGATACAATTGCTGTAAAAGCATTCTTCGATGATGAATTTTATGACTTTAAAGTACGTTTTCGAGGGAGAGAAGAAGTTAAAACAAGGTTTGGAAAAATTAAGTGTATACGGGTAACTCCAGTTATGCCTCCTAACCAGTTGTTTAAAGACGAAAACTCAATAAGTGTCTATATTTCTGACGATAAGAACAAAATTCCGATTAAAGTTGAAGCTGATTTCTTCCTGGGAGCTATTGTGCTTGAACTGAAGAAACACAAAGGCCTTAAAAACGACATTCATTTCTATTAATTCATTCTTTATGTATAAATTATCTTTGTTACTTATATGTACTTTAGCACTAGCTGTTTCTTCCTTCACCGGAAAAACCAATCTACCTAAAGTAGGTACACCAACCAAAGTATTAGCCACTATCCCAAAAATTGGTCAGCTGGCACCCGACATCTCCTTGCCCGATGTGGATGGCAAACTTATACAATTATCCTCGCTGAAAGGAAAAGTAGTGGTATTGGATTTCTGGGCTTCCTGGTGTGGACCCTGCCGCAAAGAAAATCCTTTCAATGTAGAAATGTATGATGCCTACCAAAATAAAGGATTTACATTTTTTAGTATCTCGCTTGACCGCAACAAAGAGGCCTGGAAAAAAGCGATTGTCAAAGATGAATTAACCTGGCCTTACCATGGATTAGATGCGCAGGGGGAAACAGCCACCCAGTATGGTGTAGAGGCAATACCCGCTACCTTTGTAGTAGACCGTGATGGCAAAATAGCCGCCATAGGCCTGAGAGGTCCGCAACTGGATGCCTTCTTAAAAAAACTTCTAAAAAGCTAAAACCGCATATAAACAACCATATCGGACATTTCGTCTAACATAGGCCGCTGTAGAAAGCTAAAATTTCTACAGCGGCCTATGTTTTTAATAAATAACCTTTTAACTTGCGTACCTAATCCCATCTACTCTTTATATGAGCACCACTCAATCTCACAAAGTACTTGTCGTGGATGATGAGCCTGATATTTTAGAACTACTACAATATAATTTAATTAAAGAGGGGTACGAGGTTAAAACTGCGCCAGATGGCAAGAAAGCTTTAGAAGTTGCTAAAGATTTTGTTCCAAATCTGATCCTTATGGACATTATGATGCCCAATATAGATGGCGTAGAAACTGGCCGGCGGATGCGGGAAATGCCTGAACTAAGCAGTACCTACATTATTTTTCTGACAGCCAGGGCAGAGGAATATTCAGAAGTAGCGGCTTTTGATATTGGTGCTGATGATTATATTACCAAACCTATCAAGCCGAGAGCACTGATGAGCCGTATTGGCGCTCTATTCCGCCGGGAATCTAAAAAGACTAAATCTGACGATAAGGTTACTATTGGCGATTTAATGATTGACCGGAAAAGTTATACGGTGTTTAATAAAGGGGTGCCTATTACTCTTCCAAAAAAAGAATTTGAATTATTATTCTTCCTAGCTCAAAACCCCAACAAAGTATTCAGCCGGGATGACTTATTACAAAATATCTGGGGAACAGACGTATATGTGCTTGCCCGAACGGTAGATGTACATATACGGAAAGTACGGGAAAAAATTGGGGAGGGATATATTAAAACCGTAAAAGGTGTTGGGTATAAATTTGATCTTAACGATTAATTTTAGTTTTATAAGTATTCTATTCACAAAAGCTAATGCTATTTAGTCCGAAAGGTATTGCCTTTGTATTAGCTGGGTCTGTTGCCATTATTACTACTGCATTTCTGTCTCTAATAAAAGACACGCCTGGCTCTGCCCTTTTTGTAGCTTTTAGTATTGCTTTTGCTTCTTCCTTCCTCCTCTTTTACTTTTCGCTGGAGTTTCTGGTGTTCCGCGAAATCAACAAAATATTCACGGTAATTGACAAAGTCAAAAAGAAGGATTTTAAACTACCCCGCAAACAGATAGTCATTGATACTAATCCGCTAAAAAGGCTGAACGAAGAGATTTTTGCCTATGCTACCCGGAAACAACAGGAGATTGATGAGCTAAAAAAGCTGGAAAATTTTCGCAAAGAGTTTCTGGCTAATGTCTCGCATGAATTAAAAACTCCCATTTTTGCTGCACAAGGCTTTATTCACACATTAATTGATGGAGCCATTGACGATAAAAGTGTACGTGATAAATTTTTAGATAAGGCTGCCAAAAGCCTTGATGGCCTTGATGCACTGGTAAAAGACCTGTTGACCTTGTCGCAGATGGAAACCGGAGATATTAAGATGCATTACGAAAAATTTGATATTGGCCACCTGACCTCTGATATTTTTGAGCAATTAGAGGAAAAAGCAGAGGCTAAACGTGTACAGTTAAAGTTCGACAAAAAAATGAGTGTGCCTGTGTGGGCCTACGCAGACCGGCATAGAATTACTCAGGTAATGACCAATCTGATAGACAATGCTATAAAATATGGGAGGGAAGAAGGGAAAGTGCTTGTATCATTTGATTCTGATAAGGAACATTTGATTGTATCTGTAAAAGATGATGGCCCTGGTATTGAACCCGAACATTTAAAGAGGATATTTGAAAGATTTTACCGTATAGAAAAAAGCCGGTCTAAAGAACAAGGTGGAACTGGGCTTGGCCTGGCTATAGTAAAGCACATTATAGAAGCCCACAGGTCTAAAGTGAGTGTCACAAGTAAGATGGGCAAAGGAACAACATTTAGTTTTAAACTTGAAAAAGGAGATAATAAGTAAGCTAGCCTACTGAAAGCAAATTAAAAAGGGAATACAAGTATTTTGTATTCCCTTTTTAATTTATGATCTGTCGTTTTCTATAATATACTTATTGTGCCATTTGAGCAATCTTTGCTAGGGGAATATCATTTGCCAGACGTAGTACGTCTGCTTCTGCAGCCTCATCCATGGTAAAGGTAAGCAGCGTATTGTTCATTGGAACCTGTAAATCGTAGCCTGTTTTGCCAGTATCAGTGTTCTCATTTTTGGTAAGTATCGCTTTGTACCCCTGCACTTTCACAATTTTCTGATTTGCATCCTTTGCAGCGCCTACAAATGGCATGGAAAGTAAAGCTGTTAATGAGTTAATCATCGGGGAGTTGTTAACAATATCTATAGTAGCCTTTTTCTGTGCCGCGCCATACGTACGGTGTACAAATAAGCCGGTAGCATTGCCACTGCCAGTTACGTTATCTTCTTTTGTAATGGCAGCTAAAGCGTCCATTTTTTCTGGCAGCATTTTTAAAATCTCTTTGCCAATTGCCACATCCAAATCCCGGAGCATTTGCTCCATAGCAAATCTGGCATCACTTAAGTTATTAGACGTGTACGATGTACGGGCAGCGGTTAGGTTTTTGGAAAATTCCTGTGAGAAAGCAGAAGCTGAAATGGTTAAGGTTACTAACAGAAAGAATATCTTTTTCATAATACTATGTTCGTTTAGAAGCAGTTAAGTTGATATACCTGATATTGGGTGATAGAATGAAAGTATACTAAGGAATGGTGTTGAGCAATGTGCATTATTGTTCACCAAGTTTCTTTTTTATTCCATCTATATCCAGAGAATTAGCGGCAGCCATTACCTCCTGTTCTGTGGCAAAATTTACTCCTTCATATACAAGTAAAGAGGACTGCCCCAGAGGTACACTCAATTTATAACCACTATCTTCACTAAATTCAATAATAGCCTTATATCCTTTTACTTTGGTATGTTTCCAATTCTGTTCACTATTACTTGTCTGGCTGTAAGTTCCGTTAGCCATGTACATATTAACAGCTGACATCCAAGCAGAATTATTGGCCACGGTTACAGTGAGTTCTTTATCATTATCTCCTGTGTATACCCGCTGAATAGTTAATCCTGCCCATCCCCAACCAGTACTGGCAACCTGGTCGGCACTTGCATCTTTTTTCAATCCACTAATCGTTTCCGGCAACGATTTAAGAATACTTTGGCCTATTTCCATTTCTACCCCCATCATAGCTTGTTGTACAGCAGACCGTGCTTCCCCATAGCTTCCAGCCTTATAAGAAGTCTCTGCATCGGCCAGGTTTTGTTTTACATCTGGTGGAGTGGTAACCAACCCACCACCCTTATTCTGAGCTTTTGTTCGGGTGGTACTTGTGGAGGAATTACCGGTAGCAGAGCCAACTTTTTCTTCAGCCTTGTTACTAACGGCTTTGTCTAAAGCTTTATCAGCCTTTTCTTCTACTTTTCTCATTAACTTATTCAGCCCCTGAGCTGAAACAGAATTTACCGCTAGAAATAATGCGGCAAAAATGACGAAGCAACTAATTTTCATAAATAATATGGTTAGAAGGTTACAAAAAATCAATACTTATCTATTGCTTCAAATAAGCACATAAGTATAGTTTGTATTTTTTATGATGAATCTTATGAAATGTAACCCGGATGGCTGGATGATTTTCCTTAGAAAAATCTACTACACAGCATGCAACTATGACTAATAATAATTTAAACCGAAATTCTTTCAGTAGACAGAACCTGAACTAATAAGAACTTTGTAAATCCTTCTTATCTATGCTAATGCGTGTTAACAAAAAGTAGATGATTCCCTATTTGGATAGATGCAGCTACCAAACCTGATAATTTATCTTCTGTAGCCTTTCGGTTTCTTAGTATTACTCATCCCACCATGCTGTTTGGGCTGCCAGGGCTGTGGTCTTGACCGGTATCCACTACAGGAATAGATGAAAGCCAAAAGAATGAATATTGCCAGATATCTTCTCATTGATCTGTTCTTATTTCTACAAAGCTACTATTATTTCTTTAGTACCGTGTACTATCTATGGCAAACTTATTGCTATTTTATTACAAAGCATACTCCTACCTTTCTTTACTTACAGACTTGGTTCATTTTTATAAAACATTGTAAATGTGGTTATTATAAATATGATACTGGTTATGTGGTTACTTTAACCAGTACCTTGGAAATTAATAATTGATTTTATTAAAAAGTATATCTAATGTAATATTTAGAATATTTTCTAACAACCTGAACTAAACTTTCTATGAAGAACTTCTTTCATTTTACTATATCTGTAATTTTAGGTTCATTGCTAGGATACTCGTTGTACTATAAAATTCTTAAGAGAGGCACACCTGCCGAAGCAAATACTATTGCTGTGGATCAACTGTTTTTTGCAGACAATATAGCCTTTGAAAAGAAACAACAAGAAGCTATCACCCTTAGAAATACGCCTCGTCTGGATACACTCCAGGTAAGTGTTCAGCTGTTTGAGACAGTTCAAAGTAAGCAGCAAACTACCTTATCTACCAAGAGCACACAAGTAAAACTTATTACTATTATAGAAGCTGTACAGCCGATAGAGGTGGCACAATTACAAAAAAACAAAACAATTTCTATACCTGTCACTCAACTATCTACCCCGGCTGTAGCAGAACCTGCGGCTGTGTTACCTGCACCTACCACACAAGTAGTGTCTGCCTCTGCTGAAACAACCGATGCGCCCGTTGAATCTCAGGAGCAGGCTGATAAGAAAAAGTTCTTATTCTTCAGTAAAAAGGCTAGAAATAATTAAAAATAATCAGCTGGAGGTAATTCTAAGCAAAAGTTAAAACTCACAGTCTGCCTTCCAGCTCCAATACTTTCATGGCAGCATTATGGCCCGGAATACCGCTAACGGCACCTCCTCTTTTGGCTCCTGAACCACAAATATAGAGGCGCTCGATGTCTGTTTCTACACCCCAGGTACCTTCCTCTTGTTTATGTTCACTAAAAAACCAGCTTAAGGCATTGTGAAAAATATTTCCCTGGGGCATACTTAATTCAAGGCTAATATCAAGCGGGTTCTTGGCTTCTAAACACAAGTTGCCTAAGGAATCTAGCGCTATACACGCCTCTATAGGTTCATCCAGGAATTCATTCAAACCCGCTAAAAAACGCTTTAATGCTTCATGTGAAATAACTTTTTCATCTGGGCCAGCAAATAAAGAATAAGGTGTATCTAATCCAAATAGAGTTAATGTATGGTAGCCTTGTGCAACCAAATTAGGCGAAAGAATGGAGGTATCTGTAAGGGTATGGCAGTAGATCTCTGCAGGCAGGATAGCCGGCAACTTACCGGATTTAGCTTCTTCATACGATTGCTTCATTTGTTGGTAGCCCTCATTTATATGAAATGTGCCAGTGAAAGCATCTGTAGAACTAACTGTTGTATTTTTTAAGTTGGGTAATTTCTTTAAAAGCATATTTATTTTGAATACCGCTCCCTCATCTTCATCTTTGCTTTCCTGCTTTCTTCCTGTTAATTTATCCAATACTTGTGGAGCTGCATTCAGTAATACATATTTAGCTTGCACTTCATATATTTTTCCCGCATACTCAATTGATAGTGTATGTTGTTTGCCTCCTGTATTCAGTTGATTTACCAAGGCATTGGTTACCAGGGTGGCTCCATATAAGGTAGCTGCACGGGTTAACTCATTCAGTAACGTTTGCATTCCTCCTTGCGGCACCTTCCACTCACCAGTCCTGTTGCCAATAATGTGGTAAAGGAATGTTCGGTTCTGCAACAAACTTTCATCGTACGGGTGAGTAAATACCCCTATTTTAGCATCTGTAAACACAGCTCCACATAATATGTCATGATGTAAATGAGCTTCAATAGTTTTACCTAGCGGCTCTTCTACAAAAGACTGCCAGATAGCTTTCTCCTGTGCTGTAACGAACTGTTTTTCAAAGTATTTTTTACTTTGTAAGGGCTGAAGAAAACTGTCCCAGATAGTATCAGCCAATATCTGCTCCATTGCCAACAATTTTCTGTAACCTCTGTATTCTTTTGCACCGGCAAGAGCTTCTATAGAATGTCTGGTAACTTCTTCCGATGTATTGCTGATAAGTAGCCCTTTGTGGGATTGATTTTCAGTAAATGGCGTAAAAGAACTGATTGATCTACTTCTTAATGGCAAACTTAATTGCAGATCTTGTATGATTTTCTGCGGAAACAGGCTGATGAGGTAGGAGTATACAGAAAGATAGGCCTCATAGTCGGGAAATACTTTTTTGGATACCGTAGCTCCTCCTAAATATGCATTCTTTTCAGCCACTAACACACGCAGGCCGGCTTTGCTCAGGTAAGATGCCGACACTAATCCATTGTGCCCTCCGCCAACAATTACTACATCATAAGAAGAGTGGATGATTTCTTTCATTTAGTATAGTCTGATCAATTAGTATCAGCTGGTATATAACTCTTTAACAGATGTTACCAGCCACTAGCTAACACATCAGCAATATGCATCACCTTTATAGCCATGTTATTTTTATTGATATAGCCATTCAGGTGCATGAGGCAGGAATAATCTGTGGATATGATATAATCTGCTTTGGTTTCCACTGCATGCAACACTTTTTGCTCAGCCATTCCTACGGATATAGCTTCAAACTTTACGGCAAAAGTACCCCCAAATCCACAACAGGTTTCATTGTCTACCATTTCCCGTAGTTCGAGGCCTTCTACCCCGGCTAACAGTTGACGAGGCCCTTCTTTTATCTGGCATTCCCGCAAGGCGCTGCAAGAATCATGGTAGGTAGCTACACCAGAAAGTTTAGCTCCTTCTATTTGATTGATGCCTAAGACATCTGTCAAAAACTCTGTAAACTCATAGGTATTTTTTTGAACCCGCTGGCAATCATCAAACTGCGGAGAATTTTTATCGAATAAGTCTTCGTAGGCATTGCGGATCATACCACCGCAAGAGGCTGACGGGGTAACTATGTAGCGGTCGGCATGCGGAAAATCTTTCAGAAATTTTTTGGCTACCTCTTTTGATTCATCAAAGTAGCCGGCATTAAAAGCCGGTTGCCCACAGCAGGTTTGATCAGGATTGTAATTAACGATACAGCCTACTTTTTCTAGTACTTTTACCATATTAAACCCAATTTCCGGCGCTAACTGGTCTACAAAACAAGGAATAAATATATCTACAATAATAGGTTTTTGCATGAAAATAAAGAGATGAAATACGGCTTCTAATTTCCAAAAATTTTATGTGCATATTGATATGCCTCATTAAATATAGTTTTGTTCAGAGACAAATCAATTGATAAGCTTTCAAAATAGGCAATCATTTTTTCTGTCGCAATGTTTCCGGTTAAGTCATCTGTAGCCATAGGACAGCCGCCAAAACCTTTTATAGCTCCATCAAAACGCCGGCAACCAGCTTTGTAGGCAGCATCCAGTTTTTCGGTAACCGTATCCGGTGTAGAATGCAAATGTGCACCAAATTCTGTATCTGGGAAAGCTTTCACCAGCGCCGTAAATAAGGCATAAATAGATTCCGGAGTAGCACAACCAATGGTATCGGATGGCGCAATAATTTGAATACCTAGTTGTACTAATTGCTGAGCCAGATCTTGTACAATAACCGGATTATATTCCTCTCCATACGGATTACCAAACCCCATAGAAAGATATACCACTAGTTGTTTGTTGGTTTGCTTGCACAACTGTTGAATTTGCTCTACTTCCCTTAATGCCTGGGCAATGGATTTGTTAGTATTTCTTTGCTGAAAGGTTTCTGAGACAGAGAGTGGATACCCCAGATAGGTTATTTGAGGATAAGAAATAGCCTGCTCTGCACCTTTTAGGTTGGCTACAATGGCTAATAGTTTAGTATTTGTTTGAGTTAGATCTAGTTTTGCCACTACCTCGGCTGTGTCACGCATTTGTGGAACAGCTTTTGGCGAAACAAAGCTGCCAAAATCAATTGTATCGAAGCCTACCCTTAACAGTTTATTGATATAAGCCACTTTAGTATCTGTATCAATAAACTCTGGCAATCCCTGCATGGCATCCCGTGGACACTCTACAATCTTCATAAATTTAAAAAATTGGAAATGTAAGAATGTGAAAATGAAAACTATTTACAAATTTCCACATTCTCAAATTTTCAAATTAAAACAGGGCCGAAGCTATTTTTTTAACGGTGTCGGATTTACCCATGGAATAATAATGCAATACCGGTACACCAAACTTCATAAGATCTTTTGATTGCTGAATGCACCATTCTACACCTACTTGTTTAGCTTCTGCATCGGTTTTGCAACTTTCTACAGCTTCTGCCAGCTCATCCGGAATATCAATATGGAATATGCGGGGCAATACCGTAATTTGTTTTTTGGTAGTAATGGGTTTCAAGCCTGGAATAATTGGTATGGTTATTCCTTCTTCACGGCATTTGTTTACCCAGTCACAATATTTTTTATTATCGAAAAACATCTGAGTTACAATATAATCAGCTCCCAGATCTTGCTTCATTTTCAGGTATTTAATATCTGTTTTCAGGTTAGGAGCCTCAAAATGTTTTTCCGGGTAACCTGCCACCCCTATGCAAAAATCAGTAGCAATCGGTGTTTTCATTTCTTCATCCAGATACATGCCTTTGTTCATATTCACTACTTGCTTTAAGAGCTCCGTAGCATAATGGTGGCCGTCTGGTTCCGGGCTAAATGCAGGTTCCGTCTTAATAGGGTCGCCACGAAGCACCAGTACATTTTCTATTCCCAAGAAACTCAGGTCTATTAACGCATTTTCGGTTTCTTCTTTTGTAAAACCACCACAAATTATATGGGGTACTGCATCTACATGAAACCGGTTCATGATAGCCGCACAAATACCCACTGTGCCTGGACGTTTACGTGTAGAAATTTTTTCTAACAGTCCATTTTCCCGCTTCTTATAAATATATTCCTCCCGATGGTAAGTTACATCAATAAATGGCGGCTTAAACTCCATTAATGGATCAATGGCCTCGAATAAACTTTGAATACTTTCTCCTTTCAAGGGAGGCAGAATTTCAAACGAAAAAAGTGTTTTGGTATTAGCGTCTTTAATGTATTGAGTTATTTTAGTCATCTTCTGTTGCTAGAAAAACTTCTGTAATGTACGAATGAAGATATTTGTTTATTTGAATTAGTCATAATTAAGGTTCGGAGCCAGCCATCTTTCCACTTCTTCTACTGACATACCTTTCCGTTTGGCATACTCTTGTACCTGATCTTTAGCAATTTTGCCAAGACCGAAATATTTAGATTGCGGATGGGAGAAATACCACCCACTTACGGAAGATGCCGGATACATAGCAAAACTTTCGGTTAGCTGAATATTTACTTTGCTTTCAGCCTCTAATAAGTCGAACAGAATGCGTTTTTCCGTATGGTCAGGACAGGCCGGATAGCCTGGTGCCGGGCGGATACCCTGGTATTTTTCGTCAATCAGGTCTTCGTTGCTTAGCTTTTCCTTGCGATCATAGCCCCAGAACTCTTTCCGTACCCGTTCATGCATTAATTCAGCAAATGCTTCGGCCAACCGGTCGGCAATGGCTTTAATCATAATGCTGTTGTAATCGTCATGGTCTTTCTCAAATTTCTCAATCAGTTTCTCTATACCAATCCCGGCTGTTACGGCGAAGGCACCTATATAATCTGCTTTGCCTGTCTCGATAGGAGCTACAAAATCAGCCAGAGAAATATTAGGTACATTAGAAGCTTTTTGACCTTGCTGACGTAGGAAATGAATTTTATTGCCAATTTCGAATTTGGAATGTTTAGTAATCTCTGGGGCATATCTGGCAGCAGAACCATTCATTGCCTTTAACTGGTAATTCACTGATTTGTGTACGCCATGTTTATCGCAAGGGGTTTCAATTTCTACCGGTTCAAAATCATACAGAATTACATCATCGTCTACGGCATTAGCTGGGTAAAACCCAATAACGGCTTTGGCAGTTAATAATTTATGATCTATTACTTCCTTCAATAGCTTAGTGGCATCTTCATATAGTTTTTTAGCTTCAGCACCTACCGTCGGATTATCGAATATCTTTGGATACTTGCCTTGCAACTGCCAGGTCTGGAAGAATGGAGTCCAGTCTATGTACTTAGCTATTTCGGCCAGGTCGTAGTCATGGAAATATTTATTTCCTAAAAATGAAGGTTTTGTAACCGTCGTAGTTTCCCAGTCTATTTTAGTCTTATTCTCACGGGCTTTTTCTATGGAAACATAATTCTTATCCTTTTGCCGGGAGGCATGGTCCGTACGAAGTTTCTCATATTCTGCCTTAATCTCTACTGCGAATTCATCCATGGTTTTCATGTTGGCCAGTTTACCAGCTACCGGTACGCTTCGGCTGGCATCCAGTACATGCACGACGGCTCCGGAATAGTTAGGTGCAATTTTTACAGCCGTATGGATACGGGAAGTAGTAGCCCCGCCAATAAGTAAAGGGATTTTAAACCCTTGCCGCTCCATTTCTTTGGCTACGTGCACCATTTCATCTAAAGAAGGGGTAATTAGTCCGCTCAGGCCAATTATATCTACTTTATGCTCTCTGGCCGCCTGCAGAATTTTTTCAGCAGGAACCATTACGCCCAAATCAATTACTTCATAGTTATTGCACCCGAGTACTACGCCTACAATGTTTTTACCAATATCATGCACATCGCCTTTAACGGTAGCCATTAATATTTTACCTGCTGTATCTCCCCGGCCATCTGCCTTTTCGTTAGGATTTGCAGCCGCATGTCTGACTTTTTCTGCTTCAATAAACGGCAATAGGTAAGCCACCGCTTTTTTCATTACCCTGGCACTTTTTACTACCTGGGGCAAAAACATTTTCCCTTCGCCAAACAAATCGCCTACAACGTTCATTCCATCCATTAATGGACCTTCAATAACCTGTAGGGGTTTTTCGTATTGCTGACGGGCTTCTTCTATGTCCTGATCAATGTAATCTACTACTCCTTTTACCAGGGAGTGGGTTAAGCGATCCTGTACGCTTCCTTGGCGCCAGCTTTCGTCTTTTACCTGCTCTTTACCCTTAGATTTAATATTTTCAGCAAAAGACACAAGCCGTTCTGTCGCATCCGGACGGCGGTTCCATAAAACATCCTCTACCAGCTCCAGCAAATCTTTGGGAATATCTTCATATACGGCAATCATTCCGGCATTGACAATACCCATATCCATACCGGCTTTGATCGCCCTGTACAGAAAAGCTGAGTGCATAGCTTCCCGGACTACATCATTCCCACGGAAACTAAAGGATATATTGCTGACACCCCCGCTTACTTTGGCATATGGCAAATTTTTCTTAATCCACTCCGTAGCTTTTATGAAGTCTACTGCATAGTTGTTGTGTTCTTCAATACCAGTAGCTACAGTTAATATATTGGGATCAAAAATGATATCTTCGGGCGGGAAGTTGAGTTCTTTGGTAAGAATGTTATAAGCACGTTCACATATTTCAATCCGTCGTTCGTAGGAATCTGCCTGACCTTGTTCATCAAAGGCCATAATTACTGCCGCGGCTCCATACCGTTTTACTTTGGTAGCATATTCTTTAAACTTCTCTTCTCCTTCTTTTAAGGAAATAGAGTTGACGATGGCCTTGCCTTGCACACATTTCAATCCTGCCTCTATCACTGACCATTTAGAGGAATCAATCATAATGGGCAACTTGGCAATATCTGGTTCAGAAGCAATCAGGTTGAGAAAAGTAACCATAGCAGCTTCTGAATCAAGCATGCCTTCATCCATATTCACATCAATTACCTGGGCACCACCTTCAACCTGGTTGCGGGCTACTGATAAAGCTTCTTCAAAATTGCCAGCTTTAATTAACCGGGCAAAAGCTTTGGAACCGGTTACGTTGGTGCGTTCGCCTATATTGACAAAATTAGCTCCAGGGAATATTTTAAGTGGCTCTAGACCACTGAATTTAGGTAAATGATCGTTGGTGGGAACCTGGCGGGGCGAATAGTTGGCGGCTACATCGGCAATAGCTTTAATATGGTCTGGCGTGGTGCCACAACAACCCCCAATGACATTTATAAAATTATGCTGCAAAAAATCTTCAATGATGGTAGCCATGTGTTCGGGCGTTTCATCATACTCGCCAAACTCATTAGGCAGCCCGGCATTGGGGTGTGCAGACGTGTAGAACGGAGCTTTTTGTGCCAGTTCTTCTACATACGGCCGAAGCAAATCTGCTCCTAAGGCACAGTTAAAGCCTACACTCAGTAAGGGAATATGGGAAACAGAATATAAGAAAGCTTCTACGGTTTGCCCGGAAAGTGTACGTCCGCTGGCATCCGTAATGGTACCCGACACCATCACCGGAATACGCTCGCCTATTGTTTCAAAAAATTGCTCTATGGCAAATAGAGCAGCTTTCGCATTTAAAGTATCAAATATTGTTTCAACCAAAAGCAAATCGGCTCCGCCATCTATCAACCCTTTTACTTGCTCCGTATAAGCAGCCACCAGTTCGTCAAAAGAAACTGCCCGGAACCCCGGATTATTGACATCTGGCGAAATAGAAGCTGTCCGGTTGGTAGGGCCTATTGAACCTGCTACAAAACGGGGTTTATTTGGGTTGGCTTTCGTAAACTCCTCAGCAACTTCTTTAGCAATTCTGGCCGACTCATAATTGAGCTCATATACCAGATCTTCCATATGGTAATCAGCCATGGCAATGGAAGTGCCGCTAAATGTATTTGTTTCAGCAATATCAGCTCCGGCTTCAAAGTATTGGCGGTGAATTTCCCTAATAATCTGCGGCTGTGTAAGCGAAAGCAAGTCATTGTTTCCCTTCAGATCGTATGGAAAATCTTTAAAGCGTTCTCCCCGGTAATCGGCCTCTTCGAGTTTATACCGCTGGATCATGGTTCCCATGGCTCCATCGAGCACCAGGATACGCTTGCCTAAAAGCTCTGTAATATTCATTATCGTAACGATGAAAGATGAAAGATTAAATGATTACTGATTACTGATTACTGACTGAGTATTTGACTACTCATACATCAGTAATTATACTAAACAGCTTATTCAGAAGGGGAAGGTTATAGTGAAGCACCGACCTTATCTTTCTTAAGAGTTATGGCTCTTAAGTGGAAAGCAGCACCGTAAATCAGTGAAAACTGGTAAATGATTAATGATTGATTTTAATGAGAAGGTAGTCTACAGTCATTAATCATTCGTCACTAATAAGGTTGCTAAGACATCATGGGGTCCATTCCCTCCGTCTTTCTGGATAAGTTTATTTAGGCAAAAATATGTAAAGTATTTATCAAATAAAAATATACAACCAGTCTAATTTAAATAGAGCTTAACTTGCTGACTGTAAGGCGATTTTTTTGAATAGATACGGCTTATACGGATTAGCTCTACTGGCCGGTAGCCATACGAATTGAACCTTTGGCTAGAACTGGTTTACCCATTTATTTTTTTCAGATCGGGTAACATAATTTTTATTTCTGTACCCTGATTTACCTGGCTGCTAAGTGTAATTTCTCCGGATAGTTTTTCCACACAATTTCTGGAAATATATAGTCCCAAGCCTGACCCTTTGGATTGAAGATTGTGGCGGTAAAACATATCGAATACTTTGGATTGTACTTCTTTATCTATACCCTGGCCATTATCGTTTACACAGATTTCGACACCTCCAGTGGTATCTGTTATTTCAACAGCAATAAACGGATCGCCATAGCCTTTTTTATAATGTATGGCGTTGTCGAGTAAATGCTGTAGGATAGTTGCGATCAGATACGGATCACTCATAAATACTTGTTTCTGGCTTATTTTTATATCTAGCTGAATTTTTTCATCTTCTAATCTGGAAGTAAAGTCAGCTACAATCCCTCTTAATAAATCAGTAAAATCGACTACTTTTATTTCCGGATCAATGTATTTTATTTTGGTAACTTCCAGTAAATTGGCAAGAATAAAATTGAGTTTCTGCGCACTTTCATTGATCATTTCCAGGTACTTAACAGCCATCGGCTGCGTCAGGTCAAGCCTGGCAATATTAGTCACGCCGATTAGTGAAGCCAGAGGGCCTTTCAGATCATGAGAAGCTTTATACACAAATGTATCCAACTCTTTGTTGCGGGAGGTTAACTGCTCTTCTATACGCTTGCGCAACATCATTTCTTCCACCAGCTGCTCATAGGATTCTTTTAATTCAGCTGTTCTGCTCATCATACGGAGCTCTAAATACTTTTTATATTCGCCCAGCTCTCTGTTCTTCTCCAGTAACGTTTTCCGTTGCTCTTTTAACTTTTCTATCAGGCGGTTGTTTTTTACAACTTTTACAATACTATTGATCAGTGATCCTGCGGTTAATTCATCGGTTAGTAAAATATCTTGCACGCCTAATTTAAATGCACTCGTATGCTTTTTGCCATCTTTTACCTGCGTAAGCCAGATTACCGGATACTTCCGGAAAGATTTACTGTGTTTTAACTCTTGCAAAAATAACCCGGTACCTTCTTCCAATATACCTTTCTCCAGCAGTACGGCATCAGGCAGATAATCTACCAGTTGGGAGTAGGCTTCATTTATATTATATACAGGCCGGGCAGCAATATTATATTTGCTTTGCCCGGCTAATAATTTAGTATAACGTGTATAAGTTTGTTCATCCGTTGTTACAATCAATACTTTATAACTACTTGGTTTTTTCATAGGTGAACCCGGATCACCGGTATTGGAGACAAAACTATTATCAACTACTTATCCATAAAGGTTACTACAGATACCTAAAATAGAAAAATTCACAGAAAGCTAAATAGAATTAACTCGTGAGTAAAAATGGCGACTTGTAAGAAATTACCCTGTTTCTTACAAGTTTGCCTATTTACAGATTTTCTATGGGGCCATTATATTGCACCTGTGTAAGAAACAAGCCCTGTGGGGGTACGGCCCGGCCGGCTTTTCTGCGGTCTTTACTTTGGATAATTTCCTCGAATTCTTGTATGGATAGTTTTCCCAAGCCTACATCCATTAGGGTGCCAACGATAGCTCTTACCATACCTCTCAGAAAACGGTTAGCCTGAATGTAAAAAATTACCTTCTCTCCCGACACTTCCCACCAGGCTTTATAGATCTGGCATTTGAAATGGCTAACATCTGTTTTTACCAAACTGAAACTTTCAAAATCAGTATGCCGCAACAGAATTGAGGCTGCCTCATTCATTTGAGAAACATCCAATGATTTGGTATACAAGTAACACATATCCGTTAAAAAAGGATTTTTGCAGGTGCTGATGCGGTATTCATAACTTCTGGCTATGGCATCAAACCGGGCGTGTGCTTTGCCGGATACGCTAAAAAGTTGCTTTACTACAATATCTGGTGGCAAAAGGGCATTGAGCTGATAAATATGCGGATGAGGAAGCAGTACTTTTTCTGTATCGAAATGTACGTATTGTTGCAAGGCATGTACGCCAGTATCGGTACGGCCACTGCCAATAGTAGTCACTTCTTCTTTGAGCAGTGTGCTAAGACCTTTGTTAAAAGCTTCCTGCACGGAAAGGGCATTGGCTTGTATCTGCCATCCATGATAACGCGTGCCCCGGTAAGCAAGTTCAATAAAATACCTCAAGGTGTATAGCTCTAGTCAGGAAAGAATAACCTTCCCTTATTTGAACAAATTTTCTGTGGAAAGTTAGCTTTTTTTCAGCAATACGCTGATTTTACTAATTATTTTCTTCCTTCCGCTCTTCACGTCTGGCTTGTCTTTCTTCCCTCTTCTCCTCACGTCTTTCTATCCGCTCTTTTCTTCGTTCTTCTTTGCGTTGCTTTCTTAGATTTTTTTCATTTTCAACCAGCTTCCCCATATCCACCGTACCATCTAATTCAGGATTAATAGCTTCAATAAAAGCATTGCGCAATGCATTCATGATGGTGCGCCAGATATTTACTTTTGGATCATCGAAACTACCAGAAACTGGTATTTTGGTGGCCACCTGATCTACAGAGTAATTTTTGAAGATCATGCTTACCAAACCTATGCCTGCTTCTTTTAACAAAGAAAGGGGCTTAGCTTTATCTTCCTTTACGTCCAGGATTTTAACATCCATAAACAAAGGCTTAATATATCCTTTAAACTGATTGTTTTCGCCGGTCATTTCAGTAAATAAAGAAAATGTGCCTTTTTCTGCATCAATATCTGCATAGGCCCGCAAAAAATCATTTAACTCCACTAGCGGGACTTCTTTTAAAGAAAAATCCAGATTAAAAGGTGGCTGTGTCTCCAAGGGATTTAACTCCAAGTTCAAGTTTACTTGTCCTTTGTCTAACATCTTGGCTTCTCCACGGATGGAGGCTATTTCATTGCCAGATAATTTTTGCGTATTGGTGAAATTACGGGCTACCAGATGTATCTGATTTATAGCAATATCTACTTTTGGCGTGGTAGTAAAATTTTGAAAATGCACTTCCCCATTGTTAACAGTCAGGGTGTTTATTTGTAAGGGAAACAAAGATTTTACTGTTTCTTGCCAGTTTCCCTCCTCCCCTGTCTGACTTTGTTCTTCGCTGGGTCCGTCTACAAAGTTAATTTTTGGGTTAAACGTTTTTATGGTAGCTACAAAGGCACCTTTGAATAAAGAATGCCATTCAATGGCAAAATCCACTTTATCTACTGCTACAAAGGCACAGGCAGCTTTCCTACTTTTTTATCTATGCGTAGTCCATGTATGGCATATGCGCCACGGTACAAGTGAATATCTATCTCTTGTATGCTTCCAGTATAGCCTTTTAAGTCGTTCTGTAGCGTCTGGTTAGCATAATATTTTACGATAGAAGGCAAACACAATCTAACTACTATTAGTACAGCAACAAGTGTGATAAGGAGAATACCTGCTTTACTTAGCCGTCTCATACCAAATATTTTCTTTTTTTAACAGCTTTGGTATACTTGCCGAGGCGGGGGAAGGTTACATTACAGGCTAATTTTCAGGCAAATAGACTTTCTTGCAACCCATAAAAGGTTTAAATCCTATTTATTAAGCGTATGCAATCAGTATTGCAGTAAATCCGGGCGGCGTTTCTTGGTACGTTCTAAAGATTGTTCCGAGCGCCACTTTTCAATATTGGCTTCATGGCCAGAAAGCAATACTTCCGGCACTTTCATGCCTTCAAATTCGGCTGGCCTGGTATATACCGGAGGAGCTAAGAGGTTATCCTGGAATGAGTCTGTTAACGCTGAAGTTTCATCGGAAAGCACACCCGGAATAAGCCGGATGACAGCATCTGCCACTACTGCTGCCGCCAGTTCACCTCCGGAAAGCACATAATCGCCTATGCTTATTTCTCTTGTTACAAAATGCTGGCGCACCCGGTCGTCTACCCCTTTATAATGTCCACAGAGAATAATCAGGTTTTTTTTTAACGAGAGGCTATTTGCTTGTTTCTGCGTAAACAACTCTCCGTCTGGTGTCATGTAGATAATTTCATCATATGCCTGCTTTTCTTGAAGCGCCCGGATACATTTAGCTATAGGCTCTATCATTAATACCATGCCGGCTCCACCGCCAAAAGCATAATCATCTACTTGCCGGTGTTTGTTAATGGCATATGCCCGCAGGTCGTGCAATTGTACGGTTACTAATTGTTTGTCTTGGGCTCTTTTCAGAATAGAGGCAGCAAAAAAACTTTCCAGCAAGGAAGGCAAACAAGTAATGATATCTATTCTCATGCTTCCTCCTCGCCTTCTGCATCGTCTGGCTTTTCTGTTTCGTCTGACAGGTATATTTCCAACAAGCCATCGGGTAAGTCTACTTCCAGTTCTTTTTTCTTATGATCTACTTTGGTAACA
Organism: Rhodocytophaga aerolata; assembly: GCF_030503435.1. Lineage (GTDB taxonomy): Bacteria > Bacteroidota > Bacteroidia > Cytophagales > 172606-1 > Rhodocytophaga > Rhodocytophaga aerolata. The sequence goes on along the minus strand of NZ_JAUKPO010000014.1, from coordinate 108,192 downwards.
ATATCATCAGTAATCGGAATCAGTACTTCTTTATTCTGATACGTCATAGCAATAAGATCCTGGTGGGGCAACTCGTAAATGGTAGCTATTGTCCCTAATGGGCCTTTTGTTACATCTATTACTTGGTACCCGATAATGTCATGGTAATAAAACTGATCTTCTTCTAGCTGGGGCAACTCGGTAAGGGGCAAATATAAGGCATGGCCTACCAGTTTATCTGCACTGTCGAATGAGTTTACATCTTCTAATTTTACTATGGCTTTTTCGCGTTGTAACTGAAAATGTGTAATAAAAAAAGGAACCAGTTTGCCATTAATTTCTATAAAAACCGATTCTAGCTGATCGTACTCTTCCGGATTGTCTACATCCAGTACAAACGTAACCTCCCCTTGCACACCATGTGTTTTGGTAATGTATCCGAGCTGAAAGCAATTGTCTATATTCATATATTAGTAGTCTAGTGATCTGATAAAAGCCTTATCTCTTATAAACGTTTGAATAAAGCTACTTTGTTTATTGGCTGATGCTTTGGGTGTAATGTAAAAAGAGGTAAGAAGAGCTTACGCTTTCTTACCTCTTTAGATTCATGTGCATGTTAAGTCTTATTCGGTAGGAGCTTCGGTTGCTGCAGCATCTTCAGCAGGTGCTTCTTCAGCAGGTACTACCTTCTTTTTGTTGATTGCTTCGGCTCTAGCTTCTTTTACTTTAGCTTCTGCTGCTAATCTGGCTTTTGCATCTTCTGCTTTTTTCTGAGCCAAGGTATCTACTTTACCAGTAATCCTGCTTTCTTTGGCCTGTTTCCAGTCGTTAAACTTCTGGTCAGCTTGCTCTTGTGTAATGGCGCCTTTGTTTACACCAATTTGCAGGTGTTTTCTTAAAAGAATGCCTCTGTAAGAAAGCATCGCCTTTACGGTATCCGTAGGCTGAGCCCCATTCATTACCCACTGTAAGGCCTTCTCCTCATTCAAATTAATAGTAGCAGGATTGGTGTTTGGGTTATACGTACCTATTTTTTCAATAAAGCGTCCATCGCGTGGAGCTCTAGCATCGGCAACTACTACATCATATAGTGCCAGTTTTTTGCGGCCTCTGCGGGCCAATCTGATTTTTACTGCCATTTTAACTTTACAAATTAGTTGAACAACGGAACCCGTCCGTCTCTTTTGGAGTGCAAAGATACTATAAAATAATCAATCTTGTACCCGTATTCCCGATAAACCTATGACAAAACCGGAAATAATTTTATGAGCATATCAAATAAATAAGCTTCCCGGGTAGAAATAACGATATCTGCTTAAAGAGATCAAGCAAAAATCACAAACGCCAGGTTGTTGCCTGGCGTTTGTGGTTGACTATACTGCATGCAATAGGTAAACAGTATCAAAGGTATTTTTCGATATAGAATTTATGTCTTGTATGAATACGACTGTACCTTTAATCTAAGCCTGCTTATCCCAATATACAGGTATCTTATAAGTTCTTTCTCAAGTATGATTCCACTTCTTGTGGCTTGAAAACTTTCTTACTTGGGTTTCTTTCCATCAGAATAGAAATAGCTCTGCGATGGGTTTCTGATACTCTGGAATCGTCTACCATTTGCTTTAAGCTGGCTCTGGAAACAGTAACTACCGTCCAGCGGTTATCATTCTTCTCATACAATTGCTTGTCTGATAAGTCATTCAATTGTTTCACTACTTCTTGCTCGTTCCATATTAAAATTGGCGCTGGCCTCAGATTTTTTATACCCAGGTCGTACTTTAAATGTAACTGTTGCTTACTTAAATTATTGGTAAGCATTTCATGAATAGTCGTTTTCAGCGCCGGGCTTGCAAAACGGTTATCCATTAAACTCCGTAAAGCGGTTCTGCTGATAAACCCATTTCTCGACAGGTTTTCAACTCTTGCAATAAACTGAGTTTCGTCCCACTGGTGTATATATTCTGCCATAACTGTAACGTTTTTAATGATTGGAGTAAAGTTTGAAATGATTGCCACCTGCCAGACAGGTAACTGAACTATATGGATGTTTACTTTTTGTGAATGATAGGTATTGTGCGGGTATAATCTGCCAGGTAGCAGCTGGTAACGGAAAAAACTAAAATATTTTGCCTGTTATCACTCTTCGTCCTCTAATTCTTCGTCTTCATCTTCATCAAAATAATCTTCCTCTTCTTCTTCTTGGTAAGAGAACTCTTTCTGATTATCTAATTCCAGATCGGTGAAGTCTACATCCAGTAATGGATTGATTCCCAGGTCTTCATCTTCGTCCTCATCAAAGTCAAAATCTGAAAAGGAATGTTTAGAAGCTTTCACTGAAGCAGTTGTTCCGGTCTGAGATTTTTTTGTGGAAGTAACAGGGTGTTTATGTGGTAAATGATATGCCATACAGTATAATTATAAGATTTTGAGAGATATATTGATTTGAATTACTTCATCAAAATTCGATAAATAACCTTTTGAAGGAAAGTACAAATTAGAATGCTTTATTACGTACATTAGCTTTATAAATGAAAGAGATGCTTTTCCCTCAATCTGGGGAAAAATGTTTATGAATTATGTGCAAAGCTTTCATTAAATATTACACCTTACAAAATAACACATACGCTCACAGGCGTTACGTATTCTATGCTGTTTGAAGGAAAATGGGAAAAAAGATGGCATCCCTTACGTCAGGAATGGGTAATCTATGCCGCTCACCGCAATAACCGGCCTTGGACTACAGGTAAGTCAATAATAGCAGAAAAGCCAATTCCGGCATACGATCCTGCCTGCTATTTGTGTCCAGGGAATCAAAGAATACATGGAGGACAGAATCCTGCCTATACAGGTGTTTATATTTTCGACAACGATCATCCGGTAGTAGGCCTTCAGGCACCAGAAATTTCAGTAAGCGAGGCTGTTAAAGGCAACGGATTATATAGGAAAGAAAAAGCCCTCGGAATTGCCAGAGTGGTATGTTATGACCCGCGCCATAATGTTACCCTGGCTGAAATGGAAATTACCCAGATAGCCCAGGTATTTTCTGCCTGGAGAAGTCAGATGCAGGAATTTATTAGGAACTCTTATATAAAGTATGCCTTACTTTTTGAGAATAAAGGAGAACTGTGCGGTGTTTCTAATCCGCATCCGCACTGCCAGATATATGCTACTGATTTTGTATTTAAACATACTGAACAACAACTTCAGGCGGCAAACGAATATTATAAAGATACCAACCGTAACCTGTTCGGCCAAATCATAGAAAATGAAACAGAAGAAGGCGTACGGATAGTAGCAGAAAACACAGGAGCTGTGGCCTTCATTCCATTTTTTGCCAGATATGCATATGAAGTGATGATTTTTCCAAAAAAACGCCATGCTACGTTAGCTACTATGTCGGATACAGAACTATACGATTTAGCCGCGGTGTTCCGGGAAGTAATCCGGCGGTACAATCTCAACTTTGAAATGAGTTTTCCTTATGTGATGAGTGTGCAGCAAGCCCCGGTAGACGGAAAAGAGTATCCACTTTATCATCTGCATATGTCAATTCTGCCTCCCTTGCGTCAACCTGGCTTAGTTAAATTTTTAGCAGGGCCAGAGATTGGCGGGGGCAATTTTATGGCAGATACGATACCGGAAGAAAAAGCAGCAGAACTTAAAAACGTAAATGTAGATGCGTACAAGATACGCTAACGTTAGATAATCGGATCATAGGAATCCCTCATGGCTTCTATGGAGCTATGCGTCATATCAGCCAGGCTGGTATTATCCAGAATTTGTGCGGTTGCATCCCGTACTTTGCGCATCACTATCCGGATCGAGCAACTAGCCACATCTTTACATTCTTCACAGGGTAAATAAGCCGTCTGGCTGGCACAGGGAATTTGAGCCAGAGGCCCGTCAATGATGCGGATTATTTGTCCGAGTGTAATTTTATCCGGGCTTCTCCGCAATAAGTATCCGCCTGTTTTGCCCCGTTTGCTGTACAAGATCCCATGGTTTTTCAGATCAAGCAAGATAGCTTCCAGAAACTTTTTTGGGATATTTTCTTTATCCGCTATTTCTCCAATCATCATGGATTTGTTTTCTTTGCTTTCTGAAAGCACAAATAAGGCTTTTAAGGCGTACTTAGCTTTTTTGGATAACATTCACAAGGGTAAATTTAATAAACAATATTACGTGCTAATTTTGATAAGAAAAAATTTAACAGGCTTTACCTCTTATCTTTACCAGTAGCTTTTTTCTCATACCAACTATGTTATCAAAATCATTTGGAAGTGCTGTATATGGAGTAAATGCATATATAATTACTGTAGAAGTAAACGTAAGTCAAGGCACTAAATTTTTTATGGTAGGCCTGCCAGATAGTGCCGTGAAGGAAAGTGAACAACGGGTAGAGTCTGCCATCAAGCACTTTGGATACCGCATGCCCCGGCAAAAAGTGGTGGTAAATCTAGCTCCTGCCGACATCCGCAAAGAAGGTTCAGCCTATGATCTGCCTATAGCTTTGGGAATCCTCGCCGCTTCTGAGCAAATTGTTACTGATAAACTGGAAAGATACATCATCATGGGCGAACTTGCGTTGGATGGTAAATTGAGGCCTATCAAAGGAGCATTGCCTATAGCGATTGAAGCCCGCAAACAGCATTATAAAGGTTTTGTATTACCTAAAGAAAATGCTAATGAAGCAGCTATTGTGAATAATCTTGATGTAATTGGTGTGGAAAACATACAAGAAGCCATTGAGTTCTTTGAAGGTAAACTCCATATTGAGCCCCTGCAGACTGACACCAGAGACATGTTTTATAATACGTTGAATGATTATGAAGCCGATTTCTCTAATGTACAAGGACAGGAAAATATAAAACGGGCTTTGGAAATAGCTGCAGCCGGTGGCCATAATGTGATTATGATTGGCCCTCCGGGAGCCGGAAAAACTATGTTGGCTAAGCGGCTGCCTTCTATATTGCCACCACTGACGTTGCATGAGGCGCTGGAAACCACAAAAATACATTCCGTAGCCGGGAAGCTAGGCAAAGCGTCTTCTCTGATTTCCACCCGTCCTTACCGCACCCCTCACCACACCATAAGTGATGTGGCTTTAGTAGGAGGTGGTGGTATTCCTCAACCCGGAGAAATCTCTCTGGCACATAACGGCGTGCTATTCTTAGATGAGTTACCTGAGTTCAAACGCACAGCTCTTGAGGTTATGCGTCAGCCATTAGAAGACCGGAAAGTAATCATTTCCAGGGCTAAAATATCCGTTGAATTTCCGGCCAATTTTATGTTAATCGCCAGTATGAATCCTTGCCCTTGTGGCTACTATAATCATCCGGAAAAAGAATGCATTTGCGGGGCTGGCGTTGTACAAAAGTATCTCAATAAAATAAGCGGTCCTCTACTGGACCGGATTGATTTGCATGTAGAGGTTACGCCTGTTTCTTTTGACCAAATGACTTCCAACCGTAAAGCTGAAAGTAGTGCCCAGATTAGGGAACGGGTTATTAAAGCCCGGGATATACAAACAGCCCGTTTTAAAGACACACCTCATATTTACTCCAATGCCTTGATGCCGCCCCAGATGGTAAAACAACTTTGCCAGATAAATGAAGCAGGGAAAACGCTGCTAAAAACAGCCATGGAGCGGCTCGGGTTATCAGCCAGAGCCTACGACCGCATCCTAAAAGTTTCCCGCACTATTGCTGATCTTGCCGGCAGTGAACAGATTAAAATAGAACACCTGGCAGAAGCCATTCAATACCGTAGTCTGGATAGGGAAGGATGGGCCGGATGATAGCCATTGAAAACAGGTTGATATACTACATCCAATCATCAGCACTCTGAAACAGAGCTAACTTTTAGGAGCTTGTCTACCTGTGCAAAAAGTTGTAACTTGAACGATGGATTTTAAAGACCTGCTGCTTACACCAATCTACCTGCCTTTTATTTTTCTGGTAGCACTTATGTTCCGCAGAAGGCTATGCGATAAGCATACAAAGGCGTATTTTATGCCTGCCCTCACCTTGAAAATAGTAGGCGCTATTTCACTTGGAATTATTTATCAATTCTATTATAATGGAGGCGATACCTATAACTTTTTCAACGACAGTAAGGTAATCTGGGAGGCTTTTACCAATTCGCCCCTTACCGCTTTACGAATTGTATTGGCAGATGGTGAATATCACTATGATTTGTATGAATACACCCGCCGTATTTATTTTTATGTAGATTCTTATTCATTTCATGTTATCCGTCTGGCAGGTTTTTTTGGTTTTTTCACTTTTCATACCTACTCACTAATAGCTGTTTTCTTTGCCATCGCCAGTTTTACCGGAGTCTGGGCTATGTACAAGGTTTTCTACCATTTATATCCGCACTTGCATAAGAAGATGGCCATAGCGGTTTTTTTTATTCCATCGGTATTTTTCTGGGGATCTGGTTTAATGAAAGATACAATTACACTCGGTGCTATGGGATGGGCATTTTATGGGTTTTATTTCGGCCTGATCAGCAGAAAAAACATTATCAGCAATATATTGATTCTAGTTGTAAGCTTGCTGATTATCAAAGCCATTAAAGTATATATTCTGCTTTGTTTTTTACCAGCGGCTTTTTTCTGGGTTTTCCTGGAATACCGGGCAAAAATCAAATCCAGAGCATTACAGTTTTTAGCCTTGCCTTTTACGATTGTAGCTTCCGTACCTTTAGGGTATCTGGCTATAGAGAAAGTAACAGAGGATAATGCCCGTTATCAGCTGGAAAATATAGCCACTACTACTCAAGTAACGGCTGAATGGTTAACGCAAATGGGCACGTTACAGAAAGGGTCTGTTTATTCACTGGGAGAATTTGATGGTACATTTACAAGTATGTTATCCAAATTTCCACAAGCGGTAGTTGTTACGTTATACAGGCCATTTATCTGGGAGGTGCGTAACCCGGTTATGTTATTATCCGCTTTGGAGGCTTTGTTTTTTCTATATTTAACGATACAAATGTTCCGGAATTTTAAGATCAAAGTACTGTTCAAAATGTTGAACGATCAGCCTGTTTTGCTATTTTGCTTTGTCTTCTCTGTTACTTTTGCCTTTGCCGTAGGAATTTCCAGTTATAATTTTGGCACACTGGTCCGGTATAAAATTCCGATGATGCCCTTTTTTCTGGCAGCGTTGTATATCATACAGAGTCAGGCCGTGAAAAAGTCTAAGAAGTTACAGCAATTCGCCTGAACAGAATAGTGCTTTTCTACTTTTGCTCTGGCAGCTTGTCCCATTTGTATACGTAAAGAACTATTCTGTAACAGCAAACCGATGTGTTCTTTCCAGTCCTGATTTGTGGTACAGATAAACCCATTGATCCCACTATCTACAATTTCTGTATTTACACCTACTGGCGATACTAATGCAGGAATACCCAAAGCCATATATTGCAAGGCTTTAAATCCGCATTTTCCTTTTGCCCATTTGTCGTCTGTGAGTGGCATAATACCTATATTCATCCTAAGCAAATCGGCTATTTCAGTTTCTTTATTCCAGGGCAGATAGTGTAAACAGGCTAGCTGTACGTCTGGCGCCTTATCTGAAATTACCAGAAAAGTAAAATCGTATTCTTTCTCTAGTTCTTGTAACACAGGTATAATGCCATATAAATACCCGATTGTAGAATGAGTACCGGTCCAGCCGATAACTAGTTTCCCGGCCTGCTGATCTTTTACCTGGTTGTGCAGATGGACTGTATCAATGGTAGTAGGATTTACAAATACTTTTGTAGAAAACTGCTTTGCGTAGGATGCTAAATAAGTATTGCCTGCACTTACTTTATATGCCCATTGGCAAATAGCCGCTGTTTTCTGATGCCATTTGAAACCGGCGGCCAGCTTGTTATTGGCAGATGTATTCGGCAGCCAGATAGCATCGTCAAAATCAAAAATAATTCTTTTGTTAACTATTTTGGCCATGAACCATTCAAAAATCGGCGGACCTACCGGGCTTGCCTCCCGGTGAATAAATACAAAATCATACTGCCGAATGGTAACCAGCAGATGTAGTCTCCGCAAAAAACCCTTTATAATACCCATTGCCTTTTGCAGGGTATATCCCTTTTTATACAGAATATCCCAGGTTGGCTTATCCAAAAAGGGAGCTAATGTGTAGCTTATTCCTTTTCCGGGTAGCCATGACAGGTATTGCTCAAAACGGAACCGTTGCGAGGCAGCTGTACCTGATGGATATGGAAAGATAAACAGAACTTTCACTGCAATATTGTCTGATAAATCTGATGATATGCTTCTACTCCTTTTTCTAAGGCAAAATAATCTAAGGCAATATTTCGTAAGTTTTGCGCAGGAATTTGGCAGGCCTCTTCAAGCCGGGAAATAGCTTTATCGTAGCCCTCATCCGTTAAATTTTCGATCAATAAACCAGGGGTATAGGCTGAAAATAAATAATCTGTATCTCCCACTCCTGCATTACAAATAACAGGAATACCCATACTTAATATCTCACCCATTTTAGTTGGAGATGAAGCTTTTTTAGAATAGGATGGCTTAATAAAGAAAATAGACAAATGACTGGCTGCTAAAAGCTCAGGCACTTCACTTCTTTCTGCTTTTCTGATTACTAATTTCTCGGCTGGAATACTATATAACGCTGCTTTTTGCACTATTAGCTTTGGATCGTCCGGTGTAATAAATAAGAAAACAGCCTCAGGTTTTGTCAGTAGCAGGCGTTTAAAAAACTGTAGCATTTCATCCAATAAATACCAGGTACCTAAAGAGCCAAGATAGGAAATAACAAAGGAAGAATCTGCAAGCTGTGGTTCTATATGCTTAGCTGGCAAGCTTTTGGCAGTGTTATTTTCAGATTCATACGGAGTATTTGACGGATGGGTAAATAATGTAGTATCTACGCAGCAAGGAATTACTTGAATTGGAATATTTTCTAGCTCCGGCCTTGTTAGAATATCCTCTTTTGCTCCATACGTGAGGCTAACTGTATAATCGGCTTGCTGTAAAAATTCCTTTTCTTTGGATTTAAAATAGTGATAGATAGCTTTATATAGCCGGTTATTCAGGTTCCATAGCCCTCCTTCCACTCGTTCATCTGCCCAGAATCCTCGCATATCAAATATAAACTTGATGCCTTTATTCTTCTTTAAATACAAACCGACGAGAGCCGTAATATAGCTACGGCAATGCACTATCCGGAACTGTTGGATTTTATGCAGTTGAAGCGCTTTCTGCTTCATCTTATAGATATCCCACAAGGTAGAGAAAACAGGCGGTTTTTTAGAATAGATGATAGGCTCCCAGGAGAGATGATTCTGCTGTATGCTAACATCTATTAATGCTTTACGTTTGGTAAAATTTTCTTTTTTCTCAGCACTGATAATCGTAATACGATAGCCGTATTTACTTAATCCGATTAAATAAGGCAATATTTGAGATTGGCCCAATGGGTCAGTAAGGCCATCATAAGAAAGGTAGAGAATATTTGTAGTTTTCGGTTTGATAGTGATAGTATTTTCTAAAATGGCTCTTCTTATGGTCTATTTATTATAAAAATCCGGCTAAATCCAGGGTAGAAAGCCCAGGTAAACCAAATTGTTGTAGCGACATGTTGATATGCAAACCAAGTACAGCCAAAGCAGAAATAGCCCGCAGACCATTTAACCCTTTAAAATATATAGTGGTTGCTTGAGGCTTGAGTAAAGTAGCAGGTTGTCTCATATGGTAACAATACTTTCTGCTAGCTAATTGACATTCTTTACCAGCCAACGGTGCAACACAATTAATAGCCATAAGCGATTATAAACAAAATCATTCCCTTCCAGAAATTGCAGCTTGATCTGCTGAACCATCGCATTATCTACTATCGCATACTGTTTTACTACTTTTTCATCCAGATAGTCATGAATTAGGTATTGAAGGTCTTGGCGCAACCATTCATGCAACGGTATAGAAAAACCCTGCTTGGGTCTGTTAAACATTTCCGCAGGCAAGTATTCGTACAGAATTTCTTTCAGAATATATTTAGATACGCCATTTTTATACTTAAGATGGGGCGAGAGATTTAAGGCAAATTCAACCACCCGGTGGTCCAGAAACGGAACTCTAGCTTCCAGCCCATATTGCATAGAAGCCCTGTCTACTTTAACCAGTAAATCATCAGGCAAATAAAAATTCAAATCAAACAAAGACTGAACCTCCATGGCGGTGAGTGACCGGGAACCAGATTTAGCTGCTATATTTTTTGTACAAAACGGCTGTACATCCACATTTAATAATTCCTTTACTTCTTTCTGTGTAAAAAAACCTTGTTCCTGTGAAAAAATATGATGAGCTAAATGCTGCTTATCCTCAAAATCTAACATGCGGGAAGCTTTCTGGTATTTAGATTTACTCCGCTGTTTCAGTACTATAGACAGTGGATCTTTCAGGATTCCTATACCTGGTGTAGCCAAACGGCTTGCCCATTTATACATCCCATACCCAAAGAACAACTCATCGGCTCCATCTCCCCCCAAAGCCACTGTAACATGTTTGCGGGCTAATGCCGAAACGATCATGGTAGGAATAGCGGATGAGTCTGCATAAGGTTCATCGTATACATCTAGCATGGTTTCCACCAGGTCTCTGGCTTCCTTTACAGAGACAATAAACTCATGATGTTGGGTACCCAGGTGTTTAGCAACACCACCTGAAAATTGTGTTTCATTAAACTTTTGTTCTTTAAAACCGATAGAAAACGTATTAACACGTGTGGCTGATTGAGATACTGCCAGTGCAGTAACTAAGCTAGAATCAATTCCTCCGCTGAGAAATACACCCAAAGGCACATCGCTAATAAGCTGATACTTTACTGCACTTTTCAATAGTTCATGCAATTCAGTTTTTGCTTGTTGCTCATTCTCCAGAACACTCCCTTGAGCAGAGGGGGTCATAGTCCAATAGGGTGTTTGCTCCAGGCCTCTTTGTGTAAGCTTACACATACTTGCAGCTGGCATTTTAAATATATTCTCATAAATCGTCTGAGGAGCTGGAATATAGCCCACACTGAGAAAATGACCTATGGCATGAACATCTATTTTTTTATGGATCTGAGGAAAGTTCACCAGCGATTTAAGCTCTGAGGCAAAAGCAAAGTTTTGTCCGTCCCAGTAATAAAACAGGGGCTTAATACCTACCCGGTCACGAAAAATAAAGAGTTCCTGCTGGAAGATATCATAAATGACAAATACAAACATCCCATTCAACTCATGAACAATGGCTGCTCCTAGTTTTACAAAACCTTCAAGAATAACTTCGGAATCGGATGTAGTAGATAAAACGAGGTCATATTTACGGGCAATATCCTGGTAGTTATACACTTCCCCATTAAACACCATCACATACCGCTTATTATGCGAGTACATAGGTTGATTGGCATTTTCTGAAAGATCAAGAATACTTAACCGGCGGTGCCCCAGGCCACAAACTTCATCTGTAAACCACCCTTCTGCATCCGGCCCCCGGTGACTCAATGTTTGAGTCATCGCCTGCAAGTCTTGTTTGTTAAAAATTGAACTGGAATAATAGCCGGCTATACCGCACATGGATTTTTTTATGAAATAGAATTTAAAATATAATGTTTTACAATAGCAGCAAACCGTCTCTCAAACAAAAAACTGGGGGTGCGGAAAAAAGCACTTTTTATATATTTTAAGCCTTGCTTATGTTTTTTAGACAAAATCAAATGAAGAGCAATATATGAATCACAATAAGCAATCATTTTATTCATATATGGCCCAAATTTCTCTTGAACAGCTTTATCCTCAAAAGCATATTTTAAAGCAAGTTCTTTTCTTTTGATCAATTTATCTTCTTCATAATTTAGCACACTCCGGCCTTCATGATCTATCAAAGCGGCAGAGATCCGGTTATCGGTTTTAATACCACAATTGGCTACCACCCTCAACCACAATTCCCAATCCTCGGAACCGGCAAGATCACGGTCTTCTGTAAATTTATATTGGCTGATAATACTTTTGTGAAGAAAGACACCTAAACAACTTAATGGATTGCCTTTTACAAATATAGCAATGTCATCAGATTTGAGGTAATCTATTTTAATTTTACTTTTAAGATTTTCATCTGTAACCTCGTAGCCGAGATGAAAAAACAAAGGAATATCGTATTTTTTAATAGATTCTAAAGCATTCATCAGATAATTTTCATAGAACAGATCATCGGAATCTAAAAATGTTATATAATCTCCTTTTGACTTATGCATTCCAAAATTTCTGGCGGCTCCCCGTTCCTCATTCTCTTTCTTATAATACGTAATTCTTCTATCATGTATAGAATGTACCACTGTTTCCGTATCATCTGTGCTCCCATCATCAACTATGATAACCTCAAACTGTGTATAAGTCTGCCTTAACACAGACTTTACAGTATTTTCTATAAAATCGGCCCTGTTGTATGTGGGAATAATAATGGAGAAGAGAAGCATATTCAATTACATACTAAATTATATAAGTCTTTATTTATACTTATTTTTTTATCCACAATTTTATTATGTAAAAAAATATAATTCCTGTTTTTATGAGGAAAGTTAAATGAGGTTAGATAATTCAGACTATTATCGTCAATTTCATATATATGATACTGCAGTTCGATCAATAGACACTGCAACATATATACATTAGGATGATTTATTTTAAATGACTCTTCGCTCTCACAGGGTGAAGAAAATACTTCGCAAAGTATAATAGGCTTCTGTTGTTTAATAGTGTTATATGCGCCCAAAATAACTTCGTATTCATATCCCTCTACATCAATTTTGATTACATCTACTTTTTGCTCTTGTCTTAACTCTAAAAATTCATCCACAGTAACTAAATCAACAGCTATTTTCTTGAAATTCATGCGATAAATACTTTCAGAGAACTCTTTTGAAACAGACGATATATCCGTTATACTGTCATCTGCAGGGATGTAAAAATCTATTGTTCCTGTACTGTTCCCCACAGCACTTTGAACCGGCACAACAGAATTAGGTTGATTTAGCGATACATTTTTTTGCAATCTTACATAGTTTTGAGGATGCGGCTCGAAAGCAAAAATCTTTAACGAAGGATTATTGAGAGAAGCAACTATTGAATAAATACCTGTATTTGCTCCAATATCTAGAATTACTTTGCAACTTTTACTTAAAATTGAAATAATTTTAAGCTCTCTCTGCTCATAAGTAGATTCATAAAATAGATTGTTTATAATATGATCATCACAGGCTGCATACGCTTTGAAAGAAGTCCCCTCGAATCGCAAAGTTACTATACCTGATACTGGCCATCTTTTTTTAAGCCTTGTAAGTATAGGTATAACTTCTGAGATTTTTTTTAACCCTGTACGTACCAATTTATTAATGAATGCATTTTGCCTTATTGCTTTTAATAATTCACTCATACATTTGTTCTAACTTCATAATCATCTGTTGCAGTTCAAAAAACTTATTCACATCTTTCTTTCCTTCTGCTATCAATCTATTTTTTAAATCCCTATTCTCTAATATTTTTAATATACTTTCATAAATAGCCTCAGAATCTTTAAAAGGAACTACTAAGGCATTCTTCTCATGTTGTACAAACTCACCTGAAACGCCAGATAATGTAAAAACAGAAGGTATTCCGGCGGCTAATGCCTCAACATACGTCTGACCAAATGCCTCTAGGGTAGGATCTATTGGTACATGAATAAAAATGTCAAATAATTGATAGAGTGCAAAGATTTCTGGTTCAAAAGTAATCTCTACATAATTTATTTGTGGAAGTTGTTTTAGAAGGTGTTTTATGTCAGAAGCATAATTACCCGTAGCATTTGCCAGAATGAGTAATGACTCGGGATAAGAGTTTAATAATTTTTGAAAGGCCGGAATAACATATTGTATTCCTTTTAACTCAAAATACCTTGATATAACTCCTATTATAGGGTATTTACCCTGAGTGTTATATTTCTGCTTGAGAATTTGAATTTGATTGCTACTTGTATTTTGAAAATCTATTAATTTAAATCCATGATGAATAGTATGTATTTTTTCGGCTTTCACCCCTTCATTTATTAAAGTCTGTCTTACATTTTCACTAATGGCTACTATATCTGTCGCCATAGCACTAATAAATTTATCATACCATACAGCCCTAGGAAAATACACTTGATGGAATGTAGCATGATGGCGGGTATAGATCCGTTTTTTTATACCTGCTAGCTTAGCTGCTGTTAAACCTGCTATACAGGCATCGAATAAATGACAGTGAACAAGCTGTGTGTTTTCTTGCTTAAGTATCTGGTAAATTTTAGTAATAGCTTTGGGCAAATTTTTTTTTCCACGATAGGGAATTCTCCAGATCCTGACATTTTTGGTTTGTAAATACCTTTCTAAAAAGGACTCTCCGGAATTTAGCAGAATAAAAGATAGTTCAAATTTATTTTTATCCAAATAGTCTGTAATCCATTCAAATGCTAACGCTTTATTGATGTTAGAGAGTATATATGTTATTCTGGTCCGCAATTTCGATAGGTTTTTCTATAATTGTCTATCAGGAAAAACTTTAGCCATTCCCCAAACTACTAGATCGTATAATTTGTAGCGAACTTTTTGAGGCATAACAAACCGATAAAAGTTAAAATGATCAATGGTATGAACAAAAAACTTATTAGCAAAAAGACAAAATACAACTTTCTTCAGCGGAGATGGCTTATAAATACTCGCATTACTATAGTTCCCAACAATTTCCGGCCGTATTTTATGTAGCTTTATGTGTGCTTTTGTATATTCCCGTTGACGACGAATATACGAACGACAAGTCACCGGATCATCATGAAATGCCCGTGCCTGAGAATTATAATAAATTGAAAAACCTTTCTCGTGCGCCCTTGTACCTAACTCAAAATCTTCTGCATCAGTCAATCGTTCATCGAAGCCACCCAATTGTAGAAATGACATTTTGTTTATAGAGCAGTTAGCTGCTGCCAAAAGCAGATTATGGCTATTCATTGGTATAGGATAAACAGGCAGATTTTTGCTCCATGTGTTGTTAATATATATTCGAAAGGCATGAAAATCAGTTTTTACAAAATTTCTATCATCCATGGCGCTTCCTACACAAATAGAATTTATGTATTTCTGGTGATGAGTCACATGTTGCTCCACACAATCAGGCATAGGACGCATATCGTCATCAAAAAATATTAATAAGTCTCCTTTAGCTTCTCGAGCACCTGTATTTCGGGCTACAGCTCGGCCACCATTCTGTCTATAAAAAATTTTTAAATCTAATCCTGTTTTAAAATTTTCTAAAGTTTCTTTAGTATTATCTGAAGAGCCATCTATAACAACAATCACTTCAAAATTTCGAAAGGTTTGTTTCTCTAAAGCTTTCAGTATATTTAGCACTTTACTTGCGCCATTGTAAGTAGGAATAATAAGTGAAACTTTCACTGTTTTTTTAAAAGCTTAATTAAAACAAAAGGAACGTATTTGATTTTAAAACCTAGTCTCTGCCATAACTGTCTATCTTCCATTGCAAGTATATCTGCCTTTATATTATTAAAAAATTTCTTCGTTAGACTTTTATTATATACAATATATGCTTCTATGGCTTTCAACAGCATATAATAATTTAATGCTGCTTCAACTAATTTAATATCACAATTTTGCAGGTTCTTTAAGGTAACTTGATCGTCTTTGAATACAGCATGATTTAGCGATCTTGTGAAATGATGAAGATTGAAAGCATTAGCTAAAGTACAGTAATAGGCATCATTTTCTACCACGAAGCTTTCTTTCAGTGAAACTGTTTTGGAATTATCGTGAAGCCGGAAATTAACAAGTACATCAGGTATCTGGACAATTTTGTCAAGGCCAAAATGAAATAAATACTGTATCAACCAATCTTTATCCATTATATAATGAAGATTATTATTTAATAGACCTATTTTCTGAATAGCTGAAGAATGAAAAAAAGTAGCAGGTTGATCGATTTTTGCCCATCCAATAGTCTTGGCCAGATTTCCGGGATAAATACATGTACCACTGGAATATTCCACAGTTTCATTTTTATTCTTAAACAAACGGCTTTTTCCGCTTACCATCAAAGCATTTGTATGATTGAAAACTTTAGCAACTTTCAACAAAGCGGTTGGCTCATAATAATCATCTGCATTTAGCCAATTAATGATGTCTCCGGTAGCTTTTTGCAAGCCTTTATTGATAGCATCACTCTGTCCTTTATCTTTTTCGCTTATCCAATAAGTTAAAAATCTCTCATATTTCTTAATTATTTTCACTGACTCATCAGTACTTCCTCCGTCAATAACTATATATTCTAAATTAGGATAATTCTGATTTAAAACAGATTGTATAGTCTGCTCAATATATTGTCCTTGATTATATGAGGGGGTAATAATAGAGATCCGTGGAAAATTATTTTTTAGCAAAACCGTGAAGTATTAATTAGGCAAAAGGTAAATTATATTATAAGCCGTTTGGATGTTATGTCTGGGGAAATTCTCTTGTGCAAATTTTTTCAAAGCCTCTAGAGTCGGATAATCGTTTGTTCCATCAAAGCAATGTAAGTCGTCAATCAATATAATATGATTTTTAATGATATGATTTTTAATATGTATAAGTTCTTGAAGTACGGGCGTATTTAAAGCACCTTTAGCTGTAACTCCGCCAGAATAATGCCCATCCAGCCAGAATAAACATCTTTCTTTAATTACGTTTGTAAGAAGATTACCTATCACTTCACTACTATCTCCTTTCAGTATTCTGATGTGATTGTAAGCAGAAAATTTCTTCTTCGCTTTCTCTTGCAGATCTTCATCTAGTTCTATAGAAAATATTGCATCAAAATTATTTTTCATTGCTTCCACCATATTTCCTTGATAAGTACCTGTTTCTACTAAAGTTTTAATATTGTATATACCAGTATATTTCTTGATCTCCCGCTGCTTGACAATATGTATTGGAGGTACAGGACTACCTGCATTTTTCCATTGACTTATCTGTTTTTCTTCTTGAAATGCTCGGATGTATCTTCCGGCTACAGGATAAAGTATTTTTTTGAGTATAGTTTTCATACTTATTAGATCTATTGCTTTACGAAATGAAATAAGCCACAGGCATATTCAGCATTCTTCAAGGTTTCTATATCTATATTTTGCACAAAATTTCCTTTATCATCTACACCAGATAATTCTTTTAATTTCAATCCTCTAAAATAATCTATGATTTGCTCTGGCGAATGTACTCTATGCGCATTAAAGCAAATTTTATATTTTCCTACTGGTAAAGAAAAATACAGGTTACCTTCTTTTTTTAGAACTCTCATTAATTCTTTACAAGCTTTTATAGTGCCGGCAGGATCTATGGGATCTCCATATCTGCCTAGACCTATATGCTCAGCTACATGTAAACAAGAGATTGATGTCAAAGAATTATCCTTATATGGTATGTTCAATATACTTCCTTGCTTACCTTCATAATTTTCCAGATTGGCATACATTGGCCTGATGTCAATATATGTAATTTTAGTAATTGCAGTCAGAAAACCAACAAAATCCAATTTTGAGCCAATATCCACATGATTGGCAGTGTTAGATTGCATGATTTTTTTGAACGCCCATATATCTTGATAAAAGTAATGACTATCGAAAGGCTGGATACTCGTCTTTTCTAATAAAATGGGTTTTAAATCCGCAATTTTTATCTTTTCATCTCTATTCATCTGCTTATATTTTTTTAAATCAGAAAAATAGGACAGGTACTTCGTAATAGTTGGTATAATACGTACAGGGCTTCCAAAGGGATGAAGGAATTTCCTGTACAGATTTAAGCCTGTGCTGAATTTATTGCTTAAAAACTTCATTCTAATTTATAGATTATGCTTTTAGCTCTGCTAAAAAGTTAGAAGTCAGAAAAATCTCAAGACTTTCCGTATACCTATCTATAAGATATAATCCATCCTTTAATATCCTGTAGATGTTATAACTTGGCGAAAGCAAAAGAAAAAAATCTCTAAAAAAGGTTCTTGAATCAATTTGTGTACCTCCAAATTCAAATTGTATACGGTCTATTTTTCTATTAGCTATCATACTTTTACTTCCCTTCAATACCTCAAATTCAAAACCCTCTACATCTAATTTAAGGAAATCTATGTTATAGATTTTATTATTATTACAAAAAGAATCCAGTTCCTCGAGTGTAACTATTTCTTGCTTGTCAAGCGTTACATTATATTTAGATAAGTCACGCTCATACATAGAAGCTAAAATAGAACCTTTATCATTGTAAAATAATAATTTATCAGTATTGGTGCTTCCTAATCCTATATTAAAAAGCTTAACCTTCGGGCAACTACCTATATTTTTAGACAGAATTTTAAAAGTATATGCCGATGGCTCAAAACAATAAACCTGAGCTTTTTCGCCTAGTGTAGCAAGCACTTCCCTCGTAAAGGTCCCAATGTTTGCGCCTACATCGAAAACAGTTATACATTGTTTTTGACTTAATGTTTTCTGTAAGTATTCCAGTACAAACTTTTCTCCACTCAACATTATATCTCCTCCCCCCCCATAATTCATTCCAGGCAAAGAAAGATTATGCATAATTTCAAATAATTTATGAAACCTTTTTTTCCCTTGCATTTTATAAATCTTTTTTAGAACAGGCTTGCTCAGTGATATCATTTTAGAATGTTTTAATGTTATACCCTGGATTTTACAAAATCCATTATGTGTTGAATAAAAACTGGAGACTTAGGATAATAAACTCTGTAAAATTCATCCATACTACTTTCTACTGGCCTATATTCTAAATCTAACTTGATACCTTCCTTAGTGCAATGTTCTACAGCACCACGCATCCATTTACCTTTAAATACAGCTGTGCAAAAGTAAGGGTAAGGATAATCACTTGGTTTAAAGATCCTGCTATTTTTCTCCTGTAAGCCTAAAAAGATCTTTTCTATTTGTGTAGTTCTTTTAGAGCCTTCTATTTCAAACTTCCAAACTGTTTCTGTAGGTACAAGTATACTTTTTAGTATTTCTTTGTCCCAGATAGTGGCTTGAGTAGTTACATTATAGGGGCTATGTTTAAGAATTAGCCCAATATCTTTATATTCTTTATAATTTATATCTGGTGCAGGACAAGGAAAAATACGCATGTAACCTGCTTCTTCTGCTTTGATAACGTTTACTAAATCTATAATTCTTTTAGTGTCTACATAATCTATCAACAAATAATCTTCCAGTAGGAATAGCACATATCTTTCTGGAATTTTAGCTAAAGCCCAAGCTAATCTTTCACTCCACTCTGTTCCTGCACCTGCAACCAACGAAACTACTTTAGGATGATTCAGCTTTTTTGTTTCTGATATATGATATACCTTAAGAGGACAGTCAGACCAGTATTTATCAAATAAGGTGTAAAATGATTGCCATATATCAGAATACTTATCACATGACATCACCACAACACATAACTCACTCATAGCTAATATTAATTATAATGTTTTACTCTTTCCTGTAACTCCCTACGTTGCTGAGGAGTAGCCCAATTATGATTATTCCGAAGTTGTCCTTTTTCTTTCACGAAGACTAAGTCTACCTGTGCCAAAGCATCATCTAAAGGACGATTATGCCCTTCTACCATATCATACACAACAAACCCCTTTTGTTTCATATAATGAATTATTTCATAAAAGTCTACACCCTCTTTCATGAATTTAAACAAGGATGATTCCAAAACAACAACCTCTGCTTGCTGCATCACTAAGCTCCCTCCCTCCAATACTTGTATTTCATATCCCTGCACATCTACCTTCAATATAATTGGAGCAACTAGAGCATTTTCCTTATAAATATCATCTAAAGTAGTAACCTCTATTGTACGTGCTATTCCATCGTATAAGTTTCCATCTGTTTCCTGAAGTAATGAGGTACCATATAAATCAGGATGTACATTTATTTTTAATTCTCCTTTTTGAGCGCCGACCGCTTTAGGAATATAAATTATGCTGTATTCTTTATTTAGAGCAGTAAGCCGTTCCTTGAATTCTTTTAACGGTTCAATCAATATATGCTTCGAATCTGGAAAAACATTAAAAAGCGCATCGGTTCCATGAGCTGCTCCCACATCGATTATTGTTTGCGGGTTAAATCCCAAAGATTTTATGTGCTGTAGAGAGGCCTGCATGGAAGTACGCTGAGGTGTTATAAGTTGTTTCTTCTGCAACTGCTTCCTCCTTATTTCAAGGCCAAATACGGTAAATATTTTTTTTATGGTATTGCTGATCACTTATGTAGGATTAATATTTTAACATCTGCTCAACTGTCTGTTGCAGTAAAGGTACATCTATTAGGATATCGGCATTATGGATATTTTTAAGATTATTAGGTAGGCCAAACTGATAGAAATAGAAGATATTTAATGCAGAAGCTAAAGAAAAATAGCATAAATTAGATTCATCTCCTTCTGGTCTAAATTCTAAAACGCAGGTATTAGTAGGCATAAATAACATATTTGTTAACCCTGCACCATGCATAGATATTAGATATTTGCATTGACGCATTATAGCAATTTGCTCCTCAAAAGAGAAGTCCTCCATTATTATTGAATAAAAACCTGCATCTGAGAGTAACTTTTCTACATGCTCCTCATTAATAATTTTTCTGCGTGATGCTTTTCTGCGTGATATATATATTTTCTCCGCTAAAATAGAAGTTTCAGTAAAAGAGAAGTAGTCATTAAAATAACTCCGCATATGTTTTATGAGCTGTATATTATAACTGCCAGTTTCAGCAAGCTGTGTAATAATATCCAAGTTAGGAATGGCTAAGTATTCGTTTGTAGAAAAATACAGAATCTCTTTAAATTGAAAAGCTTTTAGGCTCGATCGATGAAATGATGATATATTATCTGGCAAGAGTAACGTGTATTGATGCAAAAAATCCTTAATCAGATACAATTTAGGTAAACACTCAGTCAACCAATGAAAATATCCTTGATACCATACGTTGAATACGAATAGATAATTACCATCTTGCAAAACCACTTTCTTTCTACGAAGTACTACTGAAATAATATACCTTAGATTAAAAGTAGTTCCATGCTCAGGCATTAAGAGAGATTCTTTAATAAGTGTTAAGTTCTTAAATATAATTCCTTCACTAGTAAGCAATACATTCTTATGCATTTTAAGGTATACCGAAGGAAGTGTTTTATTGTATTCTTTTTCGAAGTATCTCTGATGCTCCGGCCGAAGATTTACCGGGTGATTTCTTGTAATATTTTCACTATCAAGCAAAAGCATAAAATATAATCTTTCCCACTATCATTATTATCTATTTAGTAAATGGTGTTGTAATTGATATATTTGTTCCAGATTTTTATCAAATGTGTAATTTTTTATTAATAACATTTTACAATAAGAGGCTTGGTAAATCAAATCAGCCATTAAAGCTTTTCGATCTTTACTAAAAGGAGTAAAAATGAATGTCTGTATCAAATAATAAAGGCTATACCAGAACTCTATTAGCCATACTATATTCTTTCCCACATAATTTTTTGTTCCTCCTTTTAATATTATTCGATAGGGTTCCAGATAAAAACGTGCTTCTCCAAAACCTTGTATTAACTTCTTATAGTACTCCCACCTTAACCTTTCTTTTGGGATAAAATGTTTGAAAGTGAGCCTCTCGTCATACCAGATTAGATATCCAGCCAATCTTGTCAAATAACATAATTCAGAGTCTCCACCTGCACTTAATTTATTTTCTCTCCTATCGGTTAAAGAACTAGAGTAGTTAATAGAAGCTAACTTTTGTAAAATCTCTCTTTTCAAGACAAAACCTGCACCATATACATAACCCCGCTTTTCAGAAATATCACCCGATACATTAGATTGCTTGCCTACAGCATAATTTTCTTTCACGGAAGTAAACCATTCAGGAGAATTAATTTCACACTCAGCCACCCCTACTCCTCCTAATACTCCAATACAAGGATTGGCTGTCATAATTTCATATACTATTGCTAAATAATCTTTATTTAACCAGTTATCATCATCTACAAAACATATTAAATCAAAACTAGCTTCAGTCATACCTCTTGTCCGTGCATGAGATAAGCCTGCTCGGTTCTCATTTACAACCCTAAGCCTAATAGTTTCACTGATTTTATAGCCGCTCCATAAACTTCTTACAATTTTTGCTGTATTATCAGTCGAATTATTATCTACAACAATTACTTCCCACATAATATAATCAGGCACATTTTGTTCAGCTAAATGTTTGATGGTTGGAGACAGTCTTTTCTCACTATTATAACAGCATATAACCACACTTACACCTTTCATTCTTTTACAGCCTCAACTACTAGACTTTCTAATTGATTGAACTTCTCTGAAATATACAAGCCATGACGTTCTATATTTTTGAATATAGGGTCATCACTTTCGCCAGGCTGATATTGATGAATTTGCTTGAAGTTTGCTTTATTCAACAAAAAGCTTAATGTATGAAGGTTATGAATAAACTTATGGCCAAAATTATAAAACATATTATTGACTACCCATGCCGGATTATCTGTGTATTCTACACCTACATAATTTTTTAGACTGTAGCTGATATACTCTTGCTGAACTACCTTAACTGGCTCTTTTAGATCTACTATTTCATCCATATTAGGTGTTGAAATCCTTATCTTACCCCCTTTTTTTAATATTCTGTAACATTCACAAAGCATATTCTCTGCTTCCGACAATGTTATATGCTCAATCATATGTTCCGTGAAAATATAATCAAAGGATGCGTCTGGAAAGGGGAATGGTTGTGTAGCATCTAAAAAAGCAACACTGTCTGAAGGAGGGTTAATATCTACATTTAACCAACCATCATAAATATTTTTATAGGATCCTATTTGTAACTTTTTAATTGTATTATTTGCAAAATAGGCCTCAATTATGGGCTTCCTTTTTTGTATATAATAACTTGTATTTAACTGCTCTGGTGTAACTCCCCTCAAACTTCTAAGGAACCATACAGCATTGAATAAGAACTTATTATTTTTTAGCGTATTAATCATTGATTCTTTGTGAGATAAATAAATAATTTTTCATATTGTTGAACACAACTATCAATTTCAAATTTTTTAAAAGCTTTCTTAGCTATAACAGAGTGTTTTTTAATTAAATTGGTAGAGGTAACGTACTTCAACATAGCATCTGCTAATTGCTTTATACATGGTTTTCCATCTTTATCTAAATCAATTAAGACACCAGCTACCTCTCCATTATTACAGACTACCTCTGGAACGCCACCAGTATTACTAACTATTGCTGGCTTTTCCATAAATATGTATTCAATTACCGTGTTGCTTAAAGTCTCAAAATAAGTAGGTAGTAATCCTACATCAAAGCTTTCAATCCAGAAAGCCGGCTTGTTAGAATATCCAACAAAGTGAATAGAGCTAGTATATTGAGTATATATCTGTTTTAACTTATCTAAAAATTCACCTGCTCCCACTAATACTAAATGTAACTCTTTTCCTGTGTTGGACTGTACCCATAGAAATGCCTCTATAGCCTCGCGCCAACCCTTCTCTTCTATTCCACGGGCGACTAACCCATATACAATGGCTTTCTCAGAAATCCCTAATTTGCGTCTCGCTTCGCCATAATATTGTTGTTTGACAATAGTTATTCCATTATAAATTGTTTGTACAGGCTTAGTATCAGTATTCATAAACTCTATTATATTTTTTTTGCAGTAATCTGATACAGTTACTATAAAATTAGCTCTGCTAAATATACCCTGCATTTGTGGCTCAAGATACTCTACTCCTAATTTTTTATGAACTACATAATCACCATGCTCGGTAATAACTATTGGTATTGCAGACTTCTTTAATATTCTGGTGCAGAACAAATCTGAACCTATCAAATGGCTGCTTATCAAATTTATTTTATATCTTTTAATGCAAAATTTAAAATACCACTCTTTAGCTTTTTCTCTGAAGTTGTAGCTGATACCAGCTAGTTTCAAAATTCCATTTACCTTCCATAATAAAAAATTTATTATGGGATAATTATAGATGGAAAGAAATTTAACTTGCGAAGTTAATATAGCTTCTACCATTTCTGACTCAATCTTTTCTGAAGCCACATTATAAAAATATACATTATAATTTTGCTTTGCGGCAAACTCCGAAGCCAATCTTAAAGCGATAGTTT
This sequence comes from Rhodocytophaga aerolata, assembly GCF_030503435.1. Classification (GTDB taxonomy): domain Bacteria; phylum Bacteroidota; class Bacteroidia; order Cytophagales; family 172606-1; genus Rhodocytophaga; species Rhodocytophaga aerolata. The sequence continues at coordinate 83,937 of NZ_JAUKPO010000014.1, read as the reverse complement.
GTGCTCCTCCTACATCAAGTGTGCCAATAGAAAAAAGGATATTCACTAGATAATTATATTTTTTATCAATCTTTCTTTTAAATGGTATATGCCATGATGTAAATAATAAAGCTTTCTATACCCCCACAGAATATTTAAATATAAATAATATAAGCCCTTCTTAATATCTCCTGCAGATATTTCATTTAATGCTTTATTACCGAATATCTCACTTACAACCTTTGAATCTAATTTTTTTAGTAATTCAAGACTACTATAAGTTTCATATATTGACTCCAGCATAGCTTCTGTAGAAGGCCTTGTCTTTAGTAATTTTTTACTATCTGGCATACTTACACTTTCACTATGTGCTCTTACCAGAGCACACGTATCGGGAATATCAAGATAAAAAAATTTTAATTTATAGATAGCTGCTGTTAACCAGAAATTCCAGTCTTCTGCAGCTATAGTAAGCTTCTCATCCATGTATCCGATCTTATTTAAGATACTCTTTCTGAATAAAGCAGTATTTATTTTTATTGTTCCTCTCAAAAATGCCTTTACTATCGTTGCACCTCTTCCTGATATACGAGGCATAGGAATGATACCGTCCATACCAGGATAATTTAGCAACAATGTATTTTTATCTTTATCAGTAAAAAAACGAACATCGCTATATACTATATCAACATCAGGATTATTATGCAAAAAATTTACCTGAACATTGAGCTTATCAAACTCAAGCAAATCATCAGCATCAAGCAGTTGTATATATGAACCCTTTGCCATTTTAAAAGCGGTATTTCTTGCTCCTGACATTCCTTTATTTGGTTGATAGATATACCTAAATCTTTCATCCTTCTCTACAAATTTTACTACCACATCTCGTGTATTATCTGTTGAACCATCATCCACAATAATGCATTCCCAATGAGGAAAACTTTGCTCTAAAACGGAGGTCAAAGTTTCAAGTATATAATGGCCATAGTTAAAACAAGGAACAACAATAGACACTAATGGAGAGACATACATTAATTATGAAGATTAATTTAGAATATACTGTAAAAAAGTTTTGTGGCTATAGAGATCGAGATTATTTAAAGACCAATAATGTGCTTCAAGTCCAATGTTTCTCCATTCTTCTTTACTTGCCCATGCTCTTTCAATCGCCTTACTGAAGCAATTCACATGATAAGTTCCAGCAACAAAACCTGTTAATCCTTCTGTGATCACCTCAGCATTGCCACCAACATCAGATACTACAGATGGCCTTCCTATTATCATTGCTTCCATTAATGCAATAGGAGTGCCTTCAATAATTGAGGGCATCAAAAGACAATGATTAATCGTCCAAATTTCTCTGATATTACGATATCCACAAAAATTTACTCTATCGCTGATATTGTAAAATTTAGATAAATCTCTTAAATATCGTTCATCGTCTCCTTCACCGTAGAGGTTTAACCTCCAATTTCTAGTTCTCCAATGAGGTTGGTTAAATATTGATAAAAGTATATCTTGACCTTTATCACCAATACTTAACCTACCAACAGATGCAAAACTTACCCTGTCTTCCGATGGCCAATCAACAACAGAAAGGTCATCAATTGATAACGTTTCTCTAATTATCTTATAGTTTTCGATTTTACAAGCTAGTTCTCTCTCCGCATTTAAATGGTTTCTTTTAGAAGCAAATATTATTAGGCTTGCATTTTCAAAAATTTTTCTAGCTTTTTTTATTAAATCATAAGGGAGAACGTCATGTTCTGAGCTGCCATGGCAAATCAAATAATATTTTATTGAGAAATTATCTAATAAATAAGTTAACGAATTAGCCCATAATACTCCATAAGTCCCTGTTTGATTAAAAATAACGACATCAGGTTCGAAATCGATAATATCTTTAATCTCTTCGAAGTAAGGGTTTGAGTTAAATATAGTGCGATCTATTTTATTTTTTATGCGCGAGAGTAAATTGCTAGGATATTCTCTGAATCGAGGTCGTAGATGAATTAAAGCACCATTATTTTGTAGCACTTGAAGTTTTTTATGAATGCCATTCCAATCAATAACCGATGCTAATATAGTATGGCCTTGATTGAGGGCCTCAAGAGCAGTTTTTACCCATAGCTCTTCACTCCCTCCCCAAGGAGTGCCAGACATGGTTGAAACAAAAGCAATTCTCATATATTTAACTAACACTATTATATGCTCTAAACAAAAGTTTATATATAATGCAAATTAAAATGGTTTAGAATACACCGCAAGTACAGTAGTACCCTCTAAATTCACCGTCTTTTTAAATCTATAGATAATACTTTTAAATATTTTTCTAATTAAATAGTTGTTAAAGCCCATATATTTTTTCGCAAAAATTTCACTCACTAAATCTATTCTATGCTCAGGAAATGGTTCTTTATAGATTTTCTCAACATTTAAATTAAATACTAAGTCTAACTTGCTTAATGAAGATGAATTCCATAAACCCATGTGGTGAGGTGGCATATTCATTAATAATATACGTTGTTGAAAAGCAAGTTCTAATTCGATTTCTTTATGAAAACTAAAATAAATTGCATCATTATTAGGTACTGAAATAATTAATTTTCCTCCTGGTTTAAGTGCTTTCAATGATGCTTCAATAAAGGATTTAACAAAGGCTATATGCTCAACAACCTGAAATGTAACAATCCAATCATATGTAGAAGGATTTAAATTGGCATGATCTTCTATATTTTCGTTCAGTATTGTTATATTATTTAATTCTCCAATTGCTACTGTATCATCATTAAGTTCTAACCCTAAACATTCTATACCTCTTTTGGTAAGCCTTTCTAAAAATACACCTTTGCCGCAGCCTATCTCTAAAACTTTATCAGTTGGATTGATCAAGTTGTTAGCTATTTCATTTTCCCAGCGCCAGTCACTATAATACCAATCGATCTTTTGCAAATCTTTGTAAAAGTTTGGATCTCCATCAATATCAAAGGGATAATAAAACCTAAAACCTGTATCATTACATCTGTATATACTAACTTTATTCTGAGTTTCAAAAAATCTTGTTACATCTATATTTAAGTATTTTTTGTAGCCTTCTATAATATATTTACTATTTATATAACGTTCTAAAGTTGTGTTCAAAGAACCTGTTAATGGGCTTTTTATTTTGTTCATTTATAATATCTCTGCTGAAATGCTCTGTAAAAAACATTAAATCGTATTAGGAAATTAATTAGTATTAGGAATTAGAATAGTAGAGCTTTCGGCTATATACCAATTATATTCTTCTGTATAAATTGTAGTATATGGTTGCCATTCCCAATCGCCTCTTGTAGCACCATACATTACTACTTCAAAGGGACAAACATTCTCTATCTGCTGGAAAAACTCTCCGCCAGGAGGTTCAGCAAAATAAGCTGTTATTGTATATCTACCCATATATAATCTAAATGAAGGGAAAACACACTCAAGCTGGTACGTACCAGCATCACTACATACTAACTTTGTATCAAAATAGGAGAAGTCCAAGCAAGCTATTCCCCTGTTATCTTTTACTTGTAGAGTAATGCAAGTCTTTTTAATTCTATATGGGATAGAAATATTAACCCATACTTTTAAACAATCAGCATTAACATGAAAATTACCTGGCTTTGATGTTTCTAATTTGATAGCAGTTATTTTGGGCTTGTTCTCAAGTATTGGATCAACATAGGCTAACTCATTCTTTCCAGGGTTAATATCCTCTAAATATTTATTAATCATCTTATTTTTTTCCCCTTTTGCTACTATTACCCCTTGCTTTAAGTACACACAGCTACTAACTAATCTGGATACAGCCTGCATATCATGACTAACGAATATTACTGTTCTTCCCTGCCCTGCCACTTCACTCATTTTACCTAAGCATTTCTTCTGAAACTCTGCATCACCTACGGCTAATACTTCATCGATAATTAATATTTCAGGCTCGAGATGCGCCGCTACAGCAAAAGCCAGGCGGACATACATACCACTGCTATAGAATTTCACAGGTGTATCTATAAACTTCTCTACACCAGAGAAATCCACTATTTCATCAAATTTGGCCTTTATTTCCCGGCGGGTCATACCCAGGATCGTTCCATTCAGGAATACATTCTCCCGTCCGCTTAATTCCGGATGAAAGCCGGTACCTACTTCCAAAAGAGAAGCTACCCGGCCATTGATTTCTATCCGGCCTTTGGTTGGTTCCGTAATTCGGGACAATATTTTGAGCAATGTACTTTTGCCTGCCCCATTCTTGCCTATAATGCCTACTGCTTCTCCTCTTTTAATTTCAAAGGATACATCTTGCAAAGCCCAATAATCTGTACTACTAGCTTCTTCTTTGTCTCGTGATAGAAACGAGAATTTCCGTGCAATACTCTCCCTTAAAGAACTGCTTTTGGGTGCACCTATTTTATATAACTTTGCTAAACCTTCAACTTTAATTGCTGTATCAGACATCTTCTCTACACTGAATTTTAAACAATATCAGCCATTACTCTTTCCACTTTTCTAAAATAGAACAAGCTTGATATAAATAAAACGATAGCTACTCCAAAGGAGACATAAGCAACTGCTTCAAGGGAACTTCCTCCTGTTATACTCCACCGGAAACCTTCTACCACCCCTGCCATGGGATTAATATGGTATAGCAACTGGTATTCACTTGGAACAATAGATGCCGGATATGCAATAGGGGTGGCATACAATCCTATCTGTACCATAAAAGGAACAATATGCTGAAAATCCCGGTAGCGGATGGTGAGGGCACTCAGCCAGATACCTATACCTAAGGCTGCGATAATGGTAAGTAGGATAAATAAGGGCAGAAAAAAAAGATTGTGTGATGGCGCAAACTGATACCATAGCATAAGACCTGCCATAAATAGCAAAGTCACTATAAAATCTACCAGTCCCACAACTGCCTTTGATAATGGAATGATCAGCCGCGGAAAGTATATTTTTTGAATCATGTTTTGGGCTCCAACAATGGAATTTCCTGCCTGATTCATCACAAATGCAAAATACGTCCAGGCACTTAAACCGGAAAGGGCAAAAATAGGATAGGGTACGCCACCCGTATCTATTTTAATGGCTTTACCAAATACCAATACAAAAATGAGTAGAGTAAACAAAGGTTGTATTACCGCCCACAGCAGGCCAAGGAATGTTTGTGCATACCGTACGCGCAGATCGCGGTAGGCCAGGATTACAAATAAATCCTTATAAGTAAACAGTTCTTTTGTATTAATGCTTATGCTCTTTTTGCTTGCATCAATAATTAACTTTTGCATTTAATCTAGCTGAGTAACACCTAACAGATTTCAAAAATAACAAAAAAATACTCAACAATGTGAGTATCTTCTATATAGATGCAAGCTAATACTAGCTATTAGTACATTTTCCAGCTATCTACTGTACAATAAATTTCTTAAAAAGGCTATTTCCTGCATAATTGAGCTGTATCAGATACATACCGGGTTTCAACGGCGCTAAACCAAGGGAAATTTCATTAAATCCGGTATGTAATAAATCTGATGTAATGGAATAAACCTTTCTTCCTGTAACATCTCTCACTGATATTTGAACGGTACTTTGTGCAGGCATTAGTACAGGCAGGGTTACCATTCTGTTTGCCGGATTTGGATAGGGATCTAATAACGAAAACTGATTTTTCAAACTAATACATTGCCGGTTGCTGGTGTATTGCCTTACTGCATCTTCAGCAAATATACAGATAGATGAAATGTTGCTTTGAGCAATTGTATAAGTATATTTAAGTCCCTTCCCAGGTTGTAGACTTCCCTGCCAGTTTTCCTGGTTTTCATCTTGCCCATTCAAAATTGTCACAAAGTCCAATTCTTGAATGGTATATGGACTGTTATTATGAATATACGCTGTTAGTTGAAGCATACCATTTACCGGAATAGCTTCTATATATTCCAGCTTCAGTTCGAATGAATCAGCAACTGTACTCAATGTGATTTCTTTCTCCAATGCAACCTGGCAACCTTGTGCATTTTCTACTCTCAGCGACACCAAATAAGTTCCGCTCTGCTTATACGTATGAACCGGATTTTTTTCTTCACTGATTTCTCCATCACCAAACTCCCAGAAATACTTGGCCATTTCGCCATCTGCGCTGCTTGAAAATTGCAACTGCAAAGGCGTAAATGTTGAAACAGCCTTATAAACAAAAGCAACTACAGGAGGTGCCTGAAGTAAAATATTGTTGGTAAGCATGGCCTGACAACCAGCGGCGGTAGTGATTTTCAAAGTCACCGGTATAGAGATTGATTTTTCAGAAGCGAAGTGAATGGAAGGGCTTCTTTGTGTAGAAGTTCCGAAACTACCAAAATCCCATTCCCAATTAATAATATAATCATTGGTAGCAGCCCGAGATTGGTCTGTGAACAATAACGTAGTATTTATGCATACGAACTCTGGCAAAATAAAATCTGCAATGGGAGCATCGTTTACTTGTATGGCCTGACTAAAACTATTCGTGCAACGTGAAGCAGCAGTGGTAATCAGGCTTACTGTATATGTTCCCGGATTGCTATAGATATGTGCCGGATTTTGTTCAGTCGAACTGCTGTTATCGCCAAAATCCCAATACCAGCTGGTTATTGCTTCAGCAGCAAAAGTTTGGTCTGAAAAGTTTACCTGTTTATTGGTACAGTCTAATTGATAAGCAAATCTACTTTGAGGTGATTGTATTACTTGTATCGTTCTGGAAATAGAATCCACACATCCATAGATCGTCTGTACTTTTAACGTAACTGCATAGCTACCAGAAGCAGAAAAAATATGAGAAGGATTTTGACTTTCTGCTAGGTTGCTTACGCCACTCGATGGATCTCCAAAATTCCACAACCAGGATGTGATCTCACCTTGAGGCACTGTGCTTTCATCAAAAAACAGCGTAGGCTCGCCATTGCATGCCAGAGAATAAGAGAAAGACGGTTGAGGCGGCTGGCTGATAGTTATTATTTTGCTGTGTGTGACAGTACAACCTCTATCATTCTGTACAGATAAGGTTACTGTATAACTGCCTTCATTCTGATACTGGTGAACAGGATTTAGCAGATCAGAAGTGTATCCATCCCCAAAGTTCCACGTTTTGGCTACAAAATTCGTTTCATTGCCAAATTCCGTTAAATCTCTAAAAGCGGTTTGGTTACCGAAACAAGCGTTCTCTACAGAGAAGTTAACGTTAGCTCCAGGATTAACTACGATAGATTTAGTAACACTTACTGTACAACCACTGATCCCTGTAATCGTTAATGTTATCGCATAATTCCCAGGTTGCTTATAGGTATATATTGGATTTTTAATTTTCAATGTATCACCATTCCCAAAGTCCCATTTCCAAGCAACAATGGTATCATCTATTATTGTAGAGGCATCCTGAAAGCTGACCTCTTCGTAAGAACACACCTCTACAGGAGCTACAAAACTGGCTGTAGAAGTTTTATAAATACCTATATCTTTAGTAAAGGCTACACTATTGTTACATACATCTGTTATAATAAGTTTTACTGGTTTTGTGCCAGCTGTAGCAAATGAGTGAATAGGATTTTCGGCGTTACTAGTGGTGCCATCACCAAAATCCCAGAGCCAGGATTTAATTTGATTGCCTACTGGAGAAGCCGGACTAAAAAATTGTGTATGGCTGCCCTCACATAAATTTGTGGCTGTAAAATCTGCTGTTATTGCCTGTCTTACAAATACTGAATCTACATATATGCTTGAATTTCCTGTAGAGTTATAGGCAACTAAGGTGATTTTTTGTATGCCGCCTGTGTTGTAGGAGATGTTTGTTGGGCTTGCTGAAGTAGAATTTATATTGTTAGCCGAACAATCCTGTGGAAAAGGCAGTTTATAAACATACTTTGCTTGCCAGTCGACTGTATAAAGATAATATTTATTTGTTGCTGTTTTTGTAAGCTCCATCCCTACCATATCACCTACTATACTGGCTATTTCTTTTACTTGAGGCGTGTCTGTCACCATATCTGATCCAAAATCAAGTCGCAGCAACTTTCCATTACTATGCATAACAAAACCATAATATTTCCCGGAATCAGTAGTTAAAGATACTTTTACCGGAGATAGATTTAAAGATTCTGCAACTGTAATAGGAGTTATAGAAGGTGCTGAGAATAATTGATTACCAAACTGTAATTTATACATCTTATTGCTGTAAGAAACAGCTAATCCAACCCACTGATCACATACTTTCAATACGGAGATTCCCATAATGTTATGGCCGGTGGTGGTGTTAGGTAAAGGTACAGACTTTATGTCTAATGCAGCTAACTCTTTATCGAATGAGTTTCCGAAGTTAACTATCGTTAATACATTCGACTGGGTATTGGCAATCAAAGCTATAAGATTACCATTATCATTTATAAGTTCAATTCCTCTAGGGAATTGAACATAATCTTTTAAAGGATTTACGACTATAGCGACAGGAACATTAGTGAGGCTATTTCCAAAGTTAAGTTTGGTTACACTGAAGCCATTGACAAAATTGTTTAAGTTAACCACCATACCTATCCATTCAGAACCTACTTTAATTATTTTCATTTGCTCTGGCCGGGATAGCAAACCTGAAGGATTACCTAAATCGACAATAGCAGGAGTATTATCTAAGCTACTGCCATAATCTAACCGGAAGAGTTTGTGGTTATCTCTACTGCTTACAAAGCCATACCAATTCAATCCATCAAATACATGCGTTATATCAGTAGGAGTAACAGCAGTCGTAAGGGTAGTTACTGTCTGTAATGTCGGTTTTTTTTCTAAATCGCCACTGCAAAAGTCCCATTCATAACGGACTGCATTTGTACTATTGTTGATAATATTAAAAGGCTCATTGATACAAACTGTATCTGGCAGCGTAAAAGCAGGTTGTGGACACTGACTATGAGATGGTATTCGTATCACCAAAAACAGTAAAATGCATAGCAGTACTATTTTTTGCATGTCTTTGAAAATAAAAGCGGATATACTTATATCAAAAATAAGTACATCCGCCTGGTATTACAATTCTTAGAATTCAATTATTACTTTAACTCTATAGCTGCAAGTGGGATTGCATAGCTATTCATGAGGAATACCTTATGCTATTCCAAATAGGCAATCTTTCATACATCAGATACTTTCTGCCATATTTTCAGCAAATTCTTTATAGGTCCGCTCAATACCTTCTCTCAAGCCAATGCTGTATTGCCAGCCGGCAGCTTTTAGCTTGGAAACATCCATTAATTTGCGGGGAGTACCATCTGGTTTGCTGGTATTCCAGGTGAGTTCGCCTTCGTAGCCTACAATATCTTTAATCAATAAGGCTAGTTCTTTAATAGTTACATCTTCTCCGGTACCGATGTTCACTAACTGCGGCTCGTTATAGTTGAGCATCAGATAATAGCAGGCATCTGCCAGGTCGTCGGCATGTAGAAATTCTCTTTTAGGAGAACCTGTTCCCCAGATCTCAACTGATGGCTGATTGTTTATTTTTGCTTCGTGGAACTTGCGGATCAAGGCAGGCAATACATGCGAATTGTTCAGGTCATAATTATCATTAGGCCCATATAAGTTAGTAGGCATGACAGAAATAAAATTACACCCATACTGGCTTCTGTAGGCTTCACACATTTTGATACCAGTAATCTTAGCAATGGCGTAGGGCTCATTGGTTGGCTCCAGCAATCCGGTAAGCAGGTAATCTTCTTTTAGCGGTTGCGGGGCAAGCTTTGGATAAATACACGATGAGCCCAGGAACAGCAATTTTTTTACGCCATATACATAAGACTGGTGAATAACATTGTTCTGAATCATCAGGTTGTCGTACAGGAACTCAGCCCGGTAAATATTATTTGCCAGGATACCGCCTACTTTAGCAGCAGCCAGAAATACATAGTCGGGTTTTTCTGTCTCGAAAAATGTTTGTACTGCTTCCTGGTTCCGTAAGTCCAGTTCAGCAGATTTTCTGAACACAAAATTATGATACCCTTCAGCTTGTAACTTTCTGACAATAGCCGAACCCACCATGCCACGATGGCCAGCTACATATATTTTCGCGTGTTTTTCCAAAGTATTATAAATTTATTAATATAAGTAGTAAATATTGCTTGCCTGATATGCAATTAAAAATAAATACATATGTTATTACGTTCAAAGATAGTACTTTTGCATGTATAATCCATGCTGCTGTGTACTGGCCAGGTGTTACCGGTAATGTCACACATCTCTTGAAGTTATGAAGATCAACCTACTCTCCTTACTCCTTATTTCCTTCCTCTGGCATAACGCAGCACATGCGCAGATTACAGAAGACAGCCTAACTAACTCTATACTGCCAGAGCTTGATTTGGTAACCAGTACAAAGAAGGAAGAAAAGAAAAAAACACCGGCAAAGAAGAAAAATAAGAAAGAATACCTGGGTGTAAAAATGAAAAAGCAGTTTACCAAAGTGGGTAGCGGGCCCCGGCAGGTAATCGAGTTGTTTTATTATATGCACACCTATGAAGATCCTAATTTGTATGCCCAGGATGTGTATTGGTATGATATGAAGAAAAAAGCTATCAGCCGGTCAAAAAATATTGACAAAACATTTATGCGCCCGTTACATGGGCCATATAAGAAATTTGTAGGTGGAAAGATTATAGAAGAAGGATACTATTATAAAGGCACAAAGCATGGCCGTTGGGAACAATATAATGGTAATTATGCACTGACCGATAAAACAAGGTACCACCGTGGATGGCCGGAAGAATCACAGATTAATTATTATGATGCAGCCAAAACTAAAATTAAGGAAGTGATTCCTATTGAATTTGGGGTGAAAAGTGGTAAATATTATGCCTTTTATGAAGGTGGCCAGGTAGAAGTAGAAGGGCAATATGAGAACAACATAAAAGTTGGGAAGTGGAGTGAATATTATCAATTCAGGCGACGCAAAAAGAAGGAGATCCAGTTTGCGCCGGATGCCTTCACTAAAAACTTTGAACCGTTTACCTTAAAAGAATGGGATGAAAAAGGCAATCTGATATTTGATAAAGAAGCAAACGCGAAAGATAACCTAAGTAAATTTTAAATACCTTCAACTTATTACTCCTTTTTAAAACGTCTGTGGTTACCTCCACAGACGTTTTTTATTGATCATAGCCCTCTGCTTTACCTAATAGCCTATTGGCAACTGCTGCTACTCCGCGCAAAAAATTACATATGCCTGAATCCGGGCGAAAACACATATTGGTTTTATCAGACTTTGCCTTGTTTTGTGAATGAAATCGCAATAGCCTAAACGCACCTAGTGATTATGGCTTTAGACATTTTAAGCAGTTTACAATCAGTCAATCGTAATTCATTAACCCATTTAACAATTAAACAATAACCAATCACTATGAGAAAACTCTCTTTGCATTTACTGAGCTTATTTGCTGCAGTAAGTATGTTCACCATGACTTCTTGTTCTAGCGAAGAAGATACAGTAGATCCGGCTCCAACGGCTACTATTGCTTCTACTACTCCTGCTACTGCCAAAGTTGGTGATGAAATTACCCTAAGTGCTGCTGTAGTAGCTCAATCTAAAATTAAAAGTATCGTAACCCGTTTAGATAACGCTGACCTGGATACAAAAACCAGTAATTTCACTAATTCTACTTCAGATAATTATTCTTTCAAATATGCTATTCCGTCAACTGCCGGTGGTAAAGAATTGAAATTTACTATTGTTGTAACTGATAGCAAAGACCGTGTAGTAAATGCTACTCATACTGTTAAAGTAGATGCTACTGGAAGTGTTAGAACACAGAGTGCTAAATTGATCTACGGACAAGATAACACTACTAATGGAAGCTTTTATACTACTGAAGCTACTGGTACTGTTTACAAGCAAGCTGATGCTAAAACAAACGCAGCTAAAGTAGACTTCTTATATTTTTATGGAGCTACTAACCTTGCAACTTTAGCTACCCCTTCAGATGCTGATGCAAAAACGATGTATAACAACAGCACTACAGGCTTACAGACTTGGTCTAAGTTAAATACTACTAAATTCAAAGAATTAACTATGACCAAAGCTGAATTTGAGGCTTCTACTTTTGCTTCTATTGAAACTGCTGCTACAGGTGCAACTGCTACTAAAATCAACAACTTAACTGCTAATAAAGTAATTGGTTTTATTACTGAAGGTGGTAAAAAAGGAATTATTTTTGTTAACTCAGTTACAGGAACTTCTGCAGGTAATATAGATATCACTGTAAAAATTGCAGATGCTACTGCTCAATAACATTTAAAGAAAATATCTTTAAGCCCTTCAGATATATCTGAAGGGCTTTTTATTTTGTTACAACCTAGCTCTTTAAGATTTCTTGCAAAGCAAGACTGATACATTATTACGGTGATGCTAATGATACAAATCATTGGCTTTAACTGTCATCGTATTTAGCTTGAAGTGGCCTAGAGAACAAGCATACACTTTTCTATTCTTTCTAAATACCCTAAATTTTGGTCAGACGAGAATGGCCCCTTCCACTTCATTGCCAAATACCTCATGCTGCTTGTTCATAAACCGGAGGCCGGCCAGTAAGGCAAGTAACGCATCCACCTGATGCCAGGTAGTAAGCGGATTGTTTGGCAGGATAAAAGGTGTCATATGATTCTCCAATAGTCTAACAATAGCAGGTATGGCTACCGAACTTTTCTTATAGCCAGTTTCTACCAAACCTAATCGGATAGCTTGTGCAGCCGGGTATGTTTCGTATACCGGTATAGAAAGAGCTTCTAGCTCCCTTTTTAACTTTATAGCTCTTGCCGTTAACCCACCCAGAAACATAGGCGACATAGTTTGTAGTTGTTTATCCGCCTCCCGGAAAAAATAATCATGACAGTTGGCTAAATGGGTATAAACTCCAGGCAATGATAAGGGAGCATCCATAAATACAGTGGCTGGTTTAAGCTTTAGTAAAGTAGTATGAATAAATAAATCAGCATCTTCCTTCTTTTGGGAACTAGTCAAGTGTATAAACTTTGCTAGTGTATCTACCCAGGCAACTACCGTAGTTCCCGCCAGTTTGCTCCCGTAATCAATACCATAAATAATCATCAATCATTTTTTTTTCAATAAAACTTACATATACATAAAAAGAGGAAAATTATGTAAATTGTTCTGTATGCCTTCCTCCATAAAATATATGAAACCATCTGTATTACTTTTAAAACACAAGTATGCTTATATATGGAAAGAAGCTGGTTCGCTTAGCTATTTGGTTAGCTTACTGCCCGCATTACTAGTTATTGCTGGTAATGTATTGGGAGGCCATTTCACCATGATGAATAGTATTTTATCAGGGATGTTACTGCCTTTAGCCGATTGGGTGCTGCCCACCAATACACAGAAGCCAAAATCTGTTGCTGGTACCATTCCCGATTGTATTCTGCTCCTGGCTGTGCTTAGCCATGCCTTAGCGGTGATTTCGTTAATTTTTGGAATTTATACAGAAAGTATCACCGGGGAGTGGATTTGGGCAGCCGCTATTTCTACCGGATTTAGTTCTGGCATCTTAGGAATAAACTCCGCACATGAGTTAATTCACCGGAAGAAAAAGTGGCTGCAAAACCTAGGCATTTGGAATTTATTTCTGGCTAATTATACGCACTTTTATATAGAACATCGGCTAGGGCACCATGTACGGGTTGGCACCATGGAAGATCCGGCAACGGCAAGGTATAATGAAAGCTTTTATCACTTCTTTATCCGTACGGTTCCGGCACAGTGGAAAAGTGGCTTGCAGATTGAAGTAAAACGTTTATCAAAGCAGCAGAAACGCAGGTATGGCTTACAGAATTTTGTTATCCGGTCTATGCTCTGCCAGATAACACGTATGGTTTTATTAGCTGTATGGCTTGGGACAAATGTATTTTGGGCCTATGCAATTCAAAGTATATTTGCCTTCTTTTTATTGGAGTTTGTCAACTACATAGAGCATTACGGCCTGGCCCGGCAAAAAGGCGAACTGGTGAATATACATCATTCCTGGCAATCGGATGCTATATCCAGCCGGTTTACCCTATTCGAGCTTTCCCGCCATTCCGACCACCATGTAAAAGCCTATAAGCCCTATTATTTACTGGAATCGCACGAAGATAGTTATGTGCTACCAAGCGGATATTTTGGAATGTTTTATATTGGGATGATTCCTCCTTTGTGGTTCAGGTTAATTAATCCACTTATTCATCATCCGCAAGCAAACTAGAAAAAAAGCACCACTGCCCAGAACAAAAGTATCCCTGTTATGCTTGCCATCCGTATTTGGTTTTGCAATTGGGTTAACTTTTCTACTTTGCTATCATCATGGCTATGTTTTATAAGATAACCCGCCCCTTCATACCACCTCAAGTGGGCAGGCACCTCTTCTGTTCCCATTGTCCGGATAATCTTTCTTTTAAAAAGATAGAGTACCGGAAAATAAATAATCAGAATGCTTACCAGCAAGATAATCTTCATCGGCTTAATTTTCCTATGTATGGCTGCTTTCCTATACCATTTCTTGTTTTGTTAAAGCAGCTTTATATACCTTTAGCATACGGTCACGGGCAAATTCGTGTTCAACCATAGGTTTGGGGTAGGTAGCTGTACCTAATTCGGGCACCCATTTTCTAACATATTCTTGGGCTTTATCGAATTTAGCTGCCTGGGCATTGGGGTTGAAAACCCTGAAATAAGGTGCCGCATCGCAGCCGCTGCCAGCAATCCATTGCCAGCTGCCATTATTGGAAGCCATTTCATAATCCAGAAGTTTGCGGGCAAAATAGGCATCTCCCCACCGCCAGTCGATCAATAAATGTTTTACTAAAAAACTGGCGGCTATCATGCGCACGCGGTTATGCATATACCCAGTCTGGTTTAGCTGGCGCATGCCGGCATCTACTATAGGATAACCCGTTTTTCCCTGGCACCACCGTTCAAACTCTTGTTCATTGTTTCGCCACTCAATACGGTCATAGCCTGGTTTACATGCCGAATGTTCCAACTGTGGATGATTGGCCAGCAGCATGCTGTAAAAATCCCTCCAGATGAGTTCATTCAGCCATATAGCACTATGTTGTTGGGCTTTCTTAACTGTTTCCCGGATGCTGATGGTGCCAAAACGGAGATGAATCCCAATACGGGTAGCGGCTTCCCTGGCCGGGTAATCTCTTTCTTTGGCATATTTCTCCAACACATCTTGATGTATCTTACTAGCCGGAATCTCAATAGATGACCTTATAAACCCCATTTCTTGCAGTGAAGGAACAGGTTCTGTTTTTGTTTTATATAAGCCATACAAATGCTTTTGGGAAGGCTGCTCTTTTATATGCTCTTCTGAAAGTGTAGTCAGCCATTTCTTGCTGTAGGGAGTAAATACTTTATACGGTTGCCCTTGTCCATTCACAATTTCCCGGTATTCAAACAAAACTTGATCCTTGAAAGTATGGAAAGCAGTTCCAGATTCTGCCAGCAAAGCCTTCACTTCTGCATCCCGCCTGGTAGCATACGGCTCATAATCATGGTTAATATAAACTGCCGGTATATTATATTCAAAAAGAAGTTGCCTGAATATATCTATAGGTTTACCATACTGCACAAGCAAATCACTTCCCTGAGCTGCAAATGTATCTTGCAGTGCAAGTATCGTATCATGAATAAAGGTAACTCTGGCATCATCCCGGTCTTCTAATCTATCTAGTATGTCTTTGTCAAAAATAAACAAGGGCAATACAGGCAAACCACTGGTTAGGGCACGATAAAATGCTGTATTATCATGGATGCGTAAATCTCTGCGGAACCAGAAAATAGCTACCGGTTGCTTGTTACTATGCATAGCTTATCTTTTTCATTAGTTGAAATAATAAGTTGGCAAAGACCAGGAATGTTTTGCGTGGCTGCCTTTTTTTTCGCAATTTCGGAGTGTAAAACCTACCCATACCTAAAACCTATCCCTATGTGGAAAGAAGAAGATAATAAGCTAAAAAAGTCATTTGAGTTTAAAAACTTTGTGGAAGCTTTTGCCTTTATGACCAAGGTAGCCCTGATTGCTGAGAAAATGAACCATCATCCCTGGTGGGCTAACGTGTACAATAAAGTTGAGATAGAACTAAACACGCATGATGCAGGCAACGTTGTAACAGAGAAAGATCATAAGCTGGCAAAAGCCATAGATAAGGTATATACCCCTGTGTAAGCCTGCTATTCTACCTTTATACATTATCGTTTCTTACTGAGCCTATGCCAAGCCTGAACCAACTGATAGAGAATATTTTATTTACCAAAAAAATACATACCCGTGTACCTACCGAAATGGTAGACCTGGATAGTAAAGTACAGGAATTATTTGCAGCGTATAGAATTAAGCAAAGCACTAAACGAGAGCTTTTTTCCTGGTTGCATAAACCTGTTATCGACTTACCTAAATTTACCTTTCCTATTGAAGTGAATTCGGTAGTTTATAGTATTTCAGGGAGAATAGACAAAGGCCGGAACTTCGACAAGATTGCTATAAAATTAAAGGCAAACCGGTTGCTTATGGGCTTTTACTGGTTTGCTTTTCTGTTTACGCTGGTTTGCACCTTTCTGCTAATCCAAAAGTCAGGCGATGCTTTTATTATTGGGTTAAATGTTATTTTGTTGCTGCGGATAGTGTTATTTTTTATCTCCTGCAATCAGGAACTTACCAAGATTCAAAACCGGATGACAGGCTTTCTGATGAAAAGTAATGTGCAGCAACCAGCTGTTTTACTAAAGAAGCGGGCTTGATTCTCCAGAACAACTAAGAAACATGTGCCGGATTAATAATCCGGCATGTTTATACTAAAAGCTTAATACGCTGTAGATTATATTTTTTCTGTAAACTATTCGCTTACTACTTTTACCAGAACTTTTACCTTTTGCACTTTTTCTTTTAATGCCTGTAGTTCGGTATCCATAATAGTGATATGGCCCATTTTTCGGTACGGCTTGGTGGTTTTTTTTCCGTATAGATGAATATATACGCCTCCTAAAGCCAGGGCTTCTTCCATACCCTGATATACTGCATCGCCAGTATAGCCCTCTTCGCCCAGCAGATTTACCATAGCTGCATAACTTTGCGTATCAGTAGCTCCTAGGGGCAAGCCCAGTATAGCCCGCAGGTGTTGTTCGAACTGGGACGTGTAATTTGCTTTAATAGTATGATGGCCACTGTTGTGCGGACGCGGAGCCGATTCGTTCACTAGTACTTCACCCGAACGGGTCACAAACATTTCCACAGCCAGTAAACCTACAATACCTAATTTAGCAGCCACACCTGTCGCAATCTCGTTGGCCTGGGCAATAATTCGTTCATCTAGCTGAGCAGGAGCAAATAAATATTCTACCAGATGATATTCCGGATGAAAAACTAACTCCACCGGTGGAAAAACCGATACTTCCCCCCTTGCATTCCTGGCAACTATAATAGAAATTTCTTTTTCAAAATCTACTGCTTTCTCCAGCAAACTGGGCTCTGCAAAGGCTTTAGCCAGATCATCTGTTGTTTTTAACCGTTGTACGCCTCTGCCATCGTAGCCAGATTTACCTAGTTTTTGAAAGGCAGGTAGAAAGTGGCTATGCTGATGTACTTCCTCTTTATTTTCCAGTAAAATAAAATCAGCGGTAGGTATTAAGTGGGTTTTATAAAATTGCTTCTGTACCCGCTTGTCTTGAATGGTGCGGATAACGGCCGGTTGTGGATATACTTTGATCCCTTCACTTTCCAGTTTCTCCAGTGCTTCTACATTTACATGTTCTATTTCAATGGTAAGTACATCTACTGTTTTGCCGAAAGCATACACGGTATCAAAATCAATTAGAGAGCCCTGCACAAATTCATGGGCAAACGGACGGCACGGTGCATTGGCATCTCCATCCAGAATTTTAATATAGATATTAAAATCTATAGCCGATTGAATTAGCATCCGGCCCAGCTGGCCTCCGCCTAAAATTCCCAGTTTAAAATTGCTGCTAAACGCATTCATATATTTTTATTAAATATCTTTTGAATTATGTGCACTTCTTTAATTAACAAAAAGACGGTTACTCCATCTCTATCCCAATTTGCTGCATGAGCTTACTTGCATTAAAGCTCTGGCAGACCCCTTGCCGGAGTTTGTAATCAAAATATAGTTTATCATTAACGATTTCACTGTTGAAGCTGTAATTGAATACCGAACCAGGAAGTTCTTCAGCCATTTCTCCCAACGCCAGATCATGTGTAGAGATAAATCCTGACGCATTGTGTTTATGTAATTGCCGGATTAACGCCTGTGCACCCAAATGCCTGTCATGGGAGTTAGTGCCCTTCAGAATTTCGTCGAGTAAATATAAAATTGGTTTATTGGAAGGCAAGCTATCTATTAATTGTTTCAGCCGTTTTAGTTCTGCATAAAACGAGGACGTACTTTCCTCCAGAGAGTCTTGTGTGCGCATAGATGTAAAGACCTGGCACAAAGAAATAGCAAAGTAACTTGCCCGGACCGGTGCACCGGCCATCGCCAGCACCGCATTGATACCAACGGTACGCAGAAACGTACTTTTTCCTGACATGTTAGAACCCGTTACCACAATAGTTTTTCCTTTTCCCTGCAAACTAACAGAATTACTTACTGCCTCTCCTTTAACTATCAGCGGATGTGCCATATTTTGTGCTTCCAGGTATAGATCGTCCGGAGAAATTACCGGCATGACGTAGGTCGGATTCGCATGAGAATAGGCAGCCAGGCTGCTTAACACTTCTGCTTCACTTACTGTATCCAGCCACTTTTGTATATCTGCCGTTACTTGTTCTTTCCAGGTTTCCAGCCGTAACAGAAAAAACAAATCCCACAGGGTAGTACTACTGACTACCATATAAAAATAGGCATTCTGCCTGGCTTCCAGGCTATAAAGCAGGGACGATAGTTGTTTGATTTTAGCAGAAGCTGTACTGTGGGGGTATTTCAGCTGCTCTTTCAGCCGCTGCAAAGCCGCTGAGGTAAACGTACTGTTCTCAATAATCTTCAACAGGTTTGCATAGATTTTGAGAATATGGGCACTTTTGGAAGTTTGCTCAGAGGCGTCTTTTACTTCTCTGAAAGTGAAGCCTAAAATTGCCCAGTTAATCAGAATACATAATGCCGGAAGGTGATAGGTAATATCTGTAAAAATGGCCAGACCAATAGCAGTTAACGTGAGCACCGGCATTACGTAAATCAGGGCTACCAGTAGTTTCTGTGGTTTAATACGTGACTTTGTGTTAATCCACTGCAGCAATAGTTCTAAATCCTCAGAAGCTGTTTTGGCATGCATACCGGTTGCCTGAAACTCTTGCTGCCAGCCCAGCTGTGAGGCCAACTCTTGTACGGCTTGCTGCCGCTGATGAATCTGCTCAACTGGTGCTTTGTATTTCAGCCAGTTTGCTAGCAGCAGGTTTCCGCCCCAGGTGGTAGTCCGGTTGAGTAAAGTAAATAAAGAGCTGCGTCCGAAAATGTCCAGATCGGTAGCATAGGGATGAGCCGCATCTGCATGTAGTTGCCCGGTTTCTGGTGGATAATGCTTTCCTTGTAAACGGTTAATTTCATCTTGGTTAATAGTGACCAGGTTGCGGAACTGGTTTCTGGTATAGGCTATCTGGTTGTGCTTTTTCATAAAAAACAGAAACAGACCCAGACACACAAAAGCATACCCGGCAATAAGATAGGTAGCAATACCCATCTGATACAAGATAATTGTACCAGCCACACCTGCCAGGAAAACAAATACCCTGATCCAGGATACGGCATTGTACTGCTTGTGCCATGCGGCGGTTTCTTGTTCAAATTGCTGTAAGCGTTGCTGGTATATTTGTAAAGGCTGCATGGTAACTGGTAAAATGAAGGCCGAATTTAGCAAGTTTACCTATGACTATCCCTAACAAATTATATAATCTGCCGGAAATGATGGAAGAATGGCAGAAACTATTCTAAAATTCAGCACTGGCAATAGGTGGGCTAAGCGTTGCAAGTACCAGATAAGTTGAGCAAAAATGATTAGTTTTACTTTAGGCTCACTACATTTTAATCAGAAGCTGTAAATTTATAGGTTCGTTTTGCTTAAATTTCTGATGAATACCTGGCGATTACTGGCTTATTTATTTTTGTTGAACTTCTCCTTTCAATCCTGCAACCAGGAAAATGCGTTTGATTGTGTAAAAAGCACAGGCAGTATAGTACAGGAAGAACGAAAGCTTGCCCCCTTTCACACCATTATTCTGGAAGACAATATCAACTTACAGTTAAAACCAGCTACTTCCGGACTAGCTACCATTGAAGCAGGAAAAAATCTGATACCAAAGATAGAGCTTCGGCAGAAAGATGATACCTTATTTATCTCTAATAAAAATACCTGTGAATGGGTAAGAAGCTATAAATATCCGGTTTCTGTAACCCTAACTATTACGCCTGAAAGTTTTACACTATTTCACCGGGGATATGGGAAAGTTACCAGTTCGGAGGGTTTATCCGTACCGGATGCATACATTCTTTCTTTAGATGCCGGAGGAAATATTAATCTTAAGCTACAGACCAACTCATTAATTCTCTACAGTAACAGCCATGCACTTATTGAATTATCCGGACAAGCCACTACGGCTTCTATATGGCTTAACAAATCCATTGGCCGGGTACATGCAGAAAATTTATCTGTACAGCAATGTTCAGTCGAACATGGGGGAAGCAATGAAATACGGGTACTTCCTATGAAAGAGTTATCAGTAGCCATTTTGCAAAATGGAAACGTGGCTTACTACCATGAACCGGAAAAATTAACTAGTACCATTAAAGGCACGGGTAAATTAATTAAAAGATAATACAGAGCATTAAACACTATCTTTTAATAAGTCTTTCTCAATAGTCATACTTATCCCCCCACCAGTTTTTTAAGCTTCTACGGAGTTCATGCTCCCGGGCATTGTGGCCTGGTTCGTAAAGTTTAGTATTTTCCAACCCTTGCGGAAAATATTCCTGAGGGGTGAAATTACCTTCAAAATCATGGGCATATTTGTAGCCTTTGCCGTAGCCCTGGTTTTTCATAAACTTGGTAGGGGCATTCCGTAAGTGCAGCGGCACTGGCATACTACCTTTTTCTCTCACTAATGCCTGTGCCTCCCGGATGGCCATATAGGAAGCATTGCTCTTAGGAGAAGAAGCCAGATATACCACCGTCTGAGATAAAATAATGTCAGATTCTGGATATCCTATCATAGTTACTGCCTGAAAGCAATTGGTAGCCATTAGCAAAGCATTAGGGTTAGCATTGCCAATATCTTCAGAAGCCAGGATCAGCAAGCGCCGGGCAATAAATTTTACATCTTCACCGCCTTCTATCATCCGGGCAAGCCAATATACGGCAGCATTCGGATCGCTGCCCCGGATAGACTTAATAAAGGCTGAAATAACATCGTAATGCTGCTCCCCACTCTTATCATATATCACAACTTTCCGCTGGGCCACATCCATCACCAAAGCATCTGTTACCCTCATTTCCTCTCCAGGAGCAAAAGAGTTAACCACTAGTTCAAACAAATTCAGCAATTTACGGGCATCGCCGCCAGATAAGTTAAGCAACGCTGCTGTCTCTTTCAGTTGGATCGTTCTCTGTTTTATATACGTATCTTCCTGCATAGCCCGCTGCAACAACCGGATTAGTTCATCTTCTTGCAAAGACTTCAACGTATATACCTGACAGCGGGAAAGCAATGCTCCATTTACCTCAAAAGAAGGATTCTCCGTAGTAGCACCAATCAGCGTTATAATTCCTTTTTCTACAGCATTCAGTAAGGCATCCTGCTGCGATTTGTTGAAGCGGTGAATTTCATCTATGAACAGAATGGCTTTACCAGCTACTTTTGCTTTTTCAATAGCCTCGCGTACTTCTTTTACACCCGCACTAATGGCACTCAAGGTAAAAAATGGCAAATGTGTATGGTTAGCAACTATAGAGGCGAGTGTGGTTTTTCCGACGCCCGGAGGCCCCCACAAAATCATGGAAGGTACATTGCCTGCAGTTAGGGATTTGCGTAAAGCAGAGGTATTACCCGTTAAGTGTGCTTGCCCTAATAACTCATCTATATTCCGCGGACGCATCCGCTCGGCTAAGGGTGGTATGGCTGGTGTATGAAACATGAGCAAAGGTAAGGCGAAAATATGAAAAGTTGAACAACCAGAAAGGCAATATAGATTCAGGATAGTAGCCAGCAAGTTCACTTTTAGGCAGGGTATAGTATATGTTTTTGATTTATTTTTCGATAAATTTATCTTTTTCCATTTTATACTAATTTTTACCTATGAACCGCAACATCTTAATTGTTACTGGCGATGGTGGCGAAAGCTACGAAGCGTTATATGCCTATCACCGTTTTCTGGAAGAGGGCGACAAACCTGTAATTGCTGCTCCAAGTAAACGCGCACTTAATCTGGTTATTCATGATTTTGAGCCAGGTTGGGATACCTATATCGAACGGAAAGGCTATGGCCTGGAAGCTAATCTCACTTTTGAAGAAGTAGCTGTAGAAGACTATGAAGCCATTGTATTGCTTGGCGGACGGGCTCCAGAATATTTACGCAACAACCGGAAGCTATTAAACATAGTCCGGGAATTTCACAACAGCGGTAAATGGGTATTTGCTATTTGCCACGGCGTGCAGATACTCGTAACAGCCGGACTTGCCCAGGGAAACTGTATGACTGCCTATGAACACGTACGGGCAGAAATAGAAATGGGTGGAGGGAAATATGATACAGCACAGGCCGTACGGGATAAAAATATAGTTACTGCCCAAACCTGGCAATCGCATCCGGAATTTTACCGGGAAGTATTCGCTTGCCTGAAAGAAAAAGAAAAACAATCTCAGGAAGCAGTAGCCGGAGCAAATTATTAACAGACCAACAAATAGCAGGCACAGATCACGTTCTGTACCTGCTATTTATTGTATGCCTTTGACAAATCTATTTTTACCAAACATATCTTGCAAAACCACAGCCGTCGAGAAGCCATTTCCTAAAAATAACTGTTTTACTTCTTCCCCATATTGCTCATTAATTTCTACATAACACATCCCTTCTTTTTTTAAGTGTCTTTTGCAAAACCAAGCTATATGTCTGTAAAACAGCAACGGATCATTGTTCTCTACAAATAAGGCCAAACGAGGTTCATGCTCAGTTACATTTTTTCGCATGAGCGGCTCTTCGGCATAGGTTACATAGGGAGGATTACTCACTACTATATCTAATTCCATAGCATCCATATCTGCTTGCCATTGCGTGTCCAGAATGCTTGCCTGCATAAATCGTACATTCTGCACATATTTTTCTGCGTTCTTTTTTGCTACTTGCAAGGCCTCTGGAGATACATCTACTGCTAGTATTTCTGCTTTTGGCCATGCCGCAGCCAGGCTAACAGCAATGCAGCCGCTGCCAGTACCAATATCTACTAGTTTAGACGGAAACATGTGTCTGTTCTCTTCAATAATGAGGTTTACCAGCTCTTCTGTCTCCGGCCGGGGAATTAATACATGGCGGTTCACTTCAAACACTCTACCCATAAACTCAGTTGAACCGATAATATACTGTATAGGCTCATGTTTTTTCAACCGCTCCAGGGCATTTTCTAGTTGAAAGGTTTCCGGAAGTTCCAGTATTTTATCTGTTAGAACAGCTGAACGGGTAAGCCCATAGAAATGTTCCAGTAACAAAAATGCCATGCTTCTGGCTTCTTCTGTGTCATAGATGGGTTGAAGTTCAAGCGTAATCCGGTGTAGCAGTTGTCTGGAAGAGTAATTCATACAGATTTTTTCGTAAGATTACGAATGTACAGGTAAATTATTTATCATAACAGTAATGGGTAATTCTTCATCAGAGATACTTTTTATGCGCAGAGCTCTGGAACTGGCAGCTTTGGGCAGCGGACAGGTAAGCCCCAATCCTATGGTGGGTTGTGTGCTTGTGCATCAGAACAAAATTATTGGTGAAGGCTGGCACAAAAAATACGGAGACTGGCATGCGGAAGTAAATGCTGTAAATGCAGTAGATGATAAAGCTTTATTAAGAGAAAGCACCGCTTATGTAACCTTAGAACCCTGCTCCCATTTTGGCAAAACACCTCCCTGCGCCGATTTGTTAATTAAGCATCAGCTAAAAAAGGCAGTAATCTGTAATGTGGATTCTAACCCGTTGGTAGGCGGCAAAGGCATACAGAAGCTACAGCAGGCAGGTATAGATATTCAAACGGGTGTACTCGAAAAAGAAGGAAGGGAACTGAATAAACGGTTTTTTACCTATATGGAGCAAAAGCGGCCTTATATCATTCTTAAATGGGCACAAACGGCAGATGGGCTAGTTGCCCGGGAAGACTATTCTTCTAAGTGGATAAGCAATAGTATTTCCCGCACCCTCGTTCATAGTTGGCGGGCTTCGGAAGATGCCATAATGGTAGGTACCCAAACAGCTTTGTATGATAATCCGCAACTAACTGTGCGTGATTGGTCGGGAACTGACCCGGTGCGAATTGTCATAGATAAGTCTTTACGGTTACCCTCTTCCTTGCATATGTTTGACAAAAAAGTGCTTACCCTTTGCTATAACACCCTAAAAACAGAAAGGCAGGACAATTTAGAGTTTATCAAACTTGCTGATTCGCCCCTTTTCTTGGAAGAAATTATCCAGGATTTATACGCACGTAAGATACAATCGGTAATTATAGAAGGAGGAAGCAAGTTATTAAATAGTTTTATAGAACTGCGTTTATGGGATGAAGCAAGAGTCTTCAAGAGTAGCCAGGTTTTTAGCAAAGGAATAGCCGCACCCTTATTACAGAGCCAATTGCACTATATACAAGCCATACAAGACGATACGCTTTTCATTTATAAAAACCCTCTGTTGTAGGTATAAAACAAGTAGCAGGAGTAACTCGTTAGTAGCTAAGCTTTTTAGTTAAAAAAGAGGTATCTTTGCAGCCCTTTGGAAAGAAATAAATTTGTATTGAATAAATAATAGAATAAGATTTAGTTAATAGACTATGCAAAAAGTTAAACAGGAGAATATCAGCCCGGAAGAACACCGCATCAGACAGGCATTCAAAGACAGAGATTGGAATGAAATTAAAATAGCAGACTCCTGGGCTATATTTAAAGTAATGGCTGAGTTTGTAACCGGCTTTGAAAAGCTAGGCAAAATAGGTCCATGTGTATCCATATTTGGCTCTGCCCGTACCAAGCCCGACAATCCTTACTACAAAATGGCGGAAGAAATAGCTGCCAAATTGGTACGGCATGGCTATGGAGTTATTACTGGCGGTGGCCCAGGCATTATGGAAGCTGGCAATAAAGGCGCTTTTGAGCAGGGAGGTAAGTCAGTAGGTTTGAACATTCATTTGCCTTTTGAGCAGTTTCACAATGTATATATAGATCCGGATAAAATTATCACCTTCGATTATTTCTTCGTTAGAAAAGTAATGTTTGTGAAGTATGCCCAAGGTTTTATTGTCATGCCTGGTGGTATGGGTACATTAGATGAACTTTTTGAAGCTATTACCTTAATTCAGACACAAAAGATTGGCCGGTTCCCTATTGTTCTGGTGGGCAGGGATTACTGGCAGGGCTTAATGGATTGGATAGAACAAGTAATGCTGGGCCGGGAAAAGAATATTAGTGAAGAAGACCTAAAGTTGATAAATATCGTAGATACGCCTACCGATGCAGTAAAAGTCATAGATGACTTCTACTCTAAATATTTATTGCAACCAAATTTTTAATGTTTGAAGAAGTTTCAGCTCATATTAATATTCGGATTTATTATTTCGCTCGTCACCTACGGAATATACTCCCGTTTATCGGAAGAGTATGATTTTTTTTATGAGTATGATTCTCGCTACCAGGTATATTCTGTAGAAGACCCACCGGAAAAAATTTATTTTGCCGGAGAGGAAATGCCGCTGGAAGACAAAGTAGTGGCTAAAAAATTTGAAAATGAGCTGCAAGTACAAACCTTCTGGAACTACAGCAAAATATCCCTGATTAAACGCGCCAGACACTGGTTGCCTCAGCTGGAACCTATTCTGAAGCAACATGGCATACCGAAAGATTTCAAGTATCTGGCAGTGGTGGAAAGCATGCTCAACAATGTAGAGTCTCCCAAATCGGCAGCGGGCTTCTGGCAAATAATGGCCAGTACCGGAGCAGAATATGGGTTGGAGATCAATGAGGAAGTAGATGAACGGTACCATCCGATTAAAGCAACCCATGTGGCCTGCCAGTATTTTAAAGATTCTTACAAAAAGTTTGGTAACTGGACCAGTGTTGCCGCTTCGTATAATATAGGCATGAGCGGCTTAAGTAGGGCCTTGCGTAACCAGAACGAAACTTCATATTATAAGTTAAACCTCAATAGCCAGACAGCAGATTATATTTTCCGGATTGTAGCCATTAAACAATTACTGGAGCATCCGAAAGAGTTTGGTTACAATGTTCCCCGGTATAATCCATATGCCATTCCCATGAAAAGAATTCCTGTGAAGGAATCCATTCCTGACCTGGCAGTGTTTGCTGAAGAACATGGCATCACCCTGGAAATCTTACGAGAACACAATGCCTGGTTACTGAAAAACAGTCTTACCATTAAAGATCCGGAAAAAACCTATACACTTCTAGTACCCAGAAATCCGGAAATGTTGGTTAAAAAAGAGACTAAAAATGCTTCTCCCCAGCAGGCGCAAACAGATTCTATTAAAATTTCTGTTACTGACTCTACCCTCTCCCGCCGATAGAAACTATCTGCTTTGTTATTGGTGTTACATGCCCAACATACAAGCAAATTAATTACCTGTAAATACTCCATGCATAAGCTGAATTAAAAGCTGGCATTATTAAAGAAATGGCATGAAAAAGCCAGCTATTTGCAATTGGCTACTTAGTTCATATACGTTTCGTTAATTGTTACAGAATCAGCAGAAAATTGAGTAGTTTTACAGATTGTTTACAATCCAATGCAGATGAACCACCCGCTTGCAACAGGCAATCCTGACCTTAATTCAGCACCTGTTCAGACAGTAGCCGCCGATGCTACCGGTTATGAAAATATAGAGATTTACGGTGCCCGAGAGCATAATCTTAAAAATATAGATGTTACTATTCCCCGAAATAAGCTAGTAGTTATTACTGGCATTAGCGGAAGCGGCAAATCTTCGCTTGCGTTTGACACGGTGTATGCTGAAGGTCAACGAAGGTATATGGAAAGCTTTTCTGCCTATGCCCGCTCGTTTCTGGGAAATATGGAACGGCCAAATGTGGATAAGATTAATGGATTGAGTCCAGTGATCTCTATTGAGCAGAAAACGACTTCCCGCAATCCCCGCTCTACCGTAGGTACCGTAACGGAGATTTACGATTTTATGCGTTTGCTTTTTGCACGTACAGCAGAAGCCTTCTCATACGTAACCGGCGAAAAAATGACCCGCCAGTCACAGGATCAGATTATTGAACATATTCTGCAAAACTTTGTAAATCAGAAGCTGGTATTGCTGGCACCTGTTGTTAAAGGCCGTAAAGGACATTACCGCGAATTGTTCGTTCAGATCAGTAAAATGGGGTTTACTAAAGTCCGGATAGATGGAGTGGTACAGGATATTACTGCCAAAATGCAGCTGGACCGCTATAAAACACACGATATTGAAATTGTAATTGACCGGTTGGTAGCCAGAGAAGATGAACGCTTCCGGATATCACAATCTGTACAAACAGCCTTACAACATGGCAAAGGTACCATGATGATTCTAGGCGATGATGGTAAGCCTGTTCAATTTTCTAAGTTTTTAATGTGCCCCACCTCTGGTATAGCTTATGATGAACCTGCCCCTAACAATTTTTCTTTTAACTCTCCCTACGGCGCTTGCCCAGTTTGCAACGGCTTGGGCGTAATAGAAGAAATTACAGAGGATGCCGTTATTCCTGATCGTGAACTGAGTATTACCAGAAGTGCAATCGCTCCACTAGGCGAATACCGCGATATCTGGATCTTTAAAGAGATGGCTACTGTACTTAAAAAGTTCAAATTTAGCTTATCTACCCCAGTTAAAGATATGTCCAGAGAAGCCCTGGATGTATTATTATATGGTTCTGATGCAGTAAATAAGGCAGCTAATGAAAAAGGGGCAGGAGCCAATTATAGCTTTAAGTTTGAGGGAATCATTAATTTCCTAAAAAAGCAGCAGGAAACCGGTTCTGATAAAATGCAAACCTGGATTCAAGACTATATGGTAACTACTGTATGTCCGGAATGCCACGGAGCCAGATTGAAAAAAGAATCTTTGCATTTTAAAATTGATCATAAAAATATAGCTGAACTGGCACAAATGGATATCCGGATACTGGCCACTTGGTTCAGCGATCTGGAAACCCGCCTGAGTGACCGACAGAATATGATTGCTTCAGAAGTTCTGAAAGAAATACGTAAACGAATAGGCTTCTTACTGGATATTGGTCTGGATTATCTGACCTTAGACCGCCCCTTACGTACGCTTTCCGGCGGAGAAGCCCAGCGTATCCGCCTGGCTACGCAAATAGGTACCCAATTGGTAGGTGTGCTGTACATTTTAGATGAACCGAGTATAGGGCTTCACCAACGGGATAACGTAAAGCTGATAGATGCCTTAAAAAGGCTGCGTGATGTAGGAAACTCGGTCTTGGTAGTGGAGCATGACAAAGATATGATGCTACACTCCGACTATATTCTGGATATTGGCCCTGGAGCAGGCAGACATGGCGGACAAGTAGTAGCCGAGGGTATTCCGGCGGATTTCATTAAAAATAACAGCATGACGGCTGCTTTTCTGAACGGAAAAACAGGTATAGAAGTCCCAAAGGAACGTAGAAAAGGAAATGGCCTTGAACTGGTATTACGCAATGCAAGTGGCAACAATCTAAAAGATGTAACATTAAAGCTGCCGTTGGGTAAAATGATTTCTATCACTGGTGTTTCCGGCAGCGGAAAATCTACACTCATTCATGATACCTTGTTTCCGATTCTGAATAATTATTTCTATAACTCCAGGAGAGAACCTTTGGCTTACAAAAGTATCGAGGGTTTGGAGCATATAGATAAAGTTATTGAGGTAGACCAATCACCTATTGGCCGTACACCCCGGTCCAATCCGGCTACTTATACTGGTGTATTCTCAGATATACGCAGCTTATTTACTGAAATGCCTGAGTCTAAAATCAGAGGGTATAAACCCGGCAGGTTCTCTTTCAATGTAAAAGGCGGCCGTTGCGAATCGTGTGAAGGTGCCGGTATGAAGCTGATTGAAATGGACTTTTTACCGGATGTATACGTACCTTGTGAAACCTGCAAAGGTAAACGTTATAACCGCCAGACGCTGGAAGTCCGGTTTAAAGGCAAATCCATATCTGATGTCCTGGACATGACGGTAGAGCAAGCTGTAGACTTTTTTGAAAATCAGCCGAAGATTCTGCGCAAGATAAAAACCTTGTTTGATGTTGGACTGGGTTATATTACGCTAGGCCAACATGCCACTACCCTTTCTGGTGGAGAAGCCCAACGGGTTAAACTAGCGCAGGAACTTTCTAAGAAAGATACGGGCAAAACGCTGTACATTCTGGATGAACCTACTACCGGCTTGCACTTTCAGGATATAAAACAGTTGTTGGATGTACTGAATAAGTTAGTTGACAAGGGCAACACCGTACTGATCATAGAGCATAACCTGGATGTTATTAAAGTATCAGACTATATTATTGACCTTGGCCCAGAAGGCGGTGCCAAAGGAGGAATGATTCTATGTGAAGGAACCCCGGAAAAAGTAGCTAAATGTAAAAACTCTTATACAGCTACGTTTGTAAAAGAAGAATTAAAACAAAGTGTATAAACAAGAGCAGGAAAGTTTTCTATGTAAATTTTCCTGCTTCTTGCTAATGGCCGTGGTGGTAGAGAAGAAAGACAAATAAATAAATCCATAGGATGTCTATAAAATGCCAGTAGATCGACACCATCTGTAATTTCAATTGCGTAGGAGGATTTACACTATACACAAAAGAATCTACGTAAGTTACTCTTTTTAAAGCATGAGAGAATGTAACGCCTAAGTAGATAATTCCACCCAGAATATGCAGAATATGTAAGCCAGATAAGGTATATAAAAAAGCACCGGCTATATTATTATGCATATAGACTCCTGTATTAAATAACTGTTTCCATCCAACGATCTGGGTTAGAATAAACGATACGCCTAGTAGTAAAGTAAGCCCAATTAACCATTTATAGGCAATAAACTTATCTCGTTTAAAGGATTGAACAGCTACATACAAAGAGCCACTGCTAGCTAGAATAATGGCTGTGCTTAGCCAAAAAATAGCCGGCAACTTGAAATTATGCCAGTCTGGGCTCGATTTACGTAGCAGATACAGAAATGACAGAGAGACAAACAATAAAATAATCCCTATAATAGATACGCCCATCATAAATTTAAAAGGCTCTCTTCGTTTAGTGAGGTAGCTTGGCATCTGCTTGTTCTTTTATTATGTAACTATACCTTTTAAACAATGTTTTCTGCAAAAAAGCTTAGTTTATACACATAAAAAAACCTTCTTTAAATTCAATTAAAGAAGGTTTTAAATAAAAATAAATTATACGTTATTTTTTTGGTGCAGGCGTATTAGCTGGCTTCTGATTGTTAGCAGGAGTTGTAGTAGCGCCGGCTGGCTTTTGATTGTTGTTGCTGGTTGGTGAACTAGCTAATAATTTTTTGGCAACAAGATCAGAAATATCATCTCCGGCAGGTGAATGCAATAATACTTCTTTAGCTAAAACATAGGTATAGCCATTCTCATTTGCTACAGCAGTAATAGCCTCCTGAATTCTTTTCTCAATAGGATCGAAAATTGTTTGTTGTCTTTTTTGAATATCAGCCTGGGCATTGGTAGCTTTTAACTGTAATTGCTCATTCTTGGCTTGCAATTCTCTTTCTTTAGATGCTCTCATAGCAGCATCCATCCCCTGACCATCCTGCTGATATTTTTCTACCTCTTTTTGAAAAGCTTCTTCCTCTTTTTGCAATTCGTTCTGTTTTTGCTTCTGGAATTCAGATAACTGGGCATAGGCTTGCTTTACTTCGGGCAACTTATCAGACACCGCACGTGAATCAACATAACCAATTTTTACAGCAGTCTGTGCATTTGCTATGCTACCAATACCAAAGATAAAAAACAGGGCAATTAATATTCTCATCTGATTTTTCATGATAAATAAAATAGTGATAAAATTTGTATAAAGGGTTTAGATTTTGATTAATTCTTATTTACTGGAGCCCCACCAGCTCTGGGTGGCGCACTGGGAGACGTTTGACTAGCAGGGCCTTGACCATCTTTGTTCTCAGCCAAACCTAATTCTTCTAAAATATAATCAGAATAGTCGTGGCGGGGATCAGAGTAGATCATTACTAAGTCTGCTGCTTTATCAAACATAAACTCTAATTTTCTGGTTTTTACTACTTTTTGCACAGCTTCATAAATCTGATCGCGTAGAGGCTGCATCAGCTCTTTCTTTTTCAGATACAACATGCCTTCAAATCCGAACACCTTGTTGTTATACTCACTGACTTCCTTCTTTTTCTGCTCAATAGCTAAAAGGCGCTGGCTTCTCATTTCGTCCGTTAACAAAATTTCTTCGGCTCTAAAATCCTGCTCCATCTGATTAACTTCGTCGTATTTTGCCTGAATTTCACGCTGCCATTTACTGGCAAATGCCTCTATCTCACTTTGAGCCTTGGTTGCATCAGGCATTTTACTCAGGATAAAATCCGTATCTATGTACCCGAATTTCTGTGCTTGTAGTGGCAATATACTACAAACACTGAAAAGTACTGCCAATATTATACCAAAACTTACTTTATTCATAAATCACTTATTCTTCTTTTTAGTTCACCCGATTAACGGAATTGCTGCCCGATCGTAAAGTGGAACTGGCCGCCTTTCTGACCTGGAAGCGGATCGAAGCCCCATCCGTAATCTATTCCCAACAACCCAAAAGCAGCCATATTAATTCTGGCGCCAATCCCTGCTGACCTCCGTATCTTAAACGGATTAAACTCAGAATAATTATTCCAGTTGTTGCCACCTTCCAAGAATCCGAGAACAAATATTGTAGCCGATGGGTTTGGTGAAATTAAATAACGTAATTCAGTGACAAATTTATTATACACAATACCACTTTGCGGTTGCCCTGGTAAAGCTGGTCCGCCCAGTAACGATTGATCTTGATAACCTCTTAGGCCAATAATGTCTGCCGCAAAAAACACCCCTTGCCCAGCCATACCAGAACCACCCATAATAAAACGCTCTGCAAAGGTGTATGGTGAATCTTTATTGTATCTACCTATAAAGCCCATATGTGCACGCGCGCTCAAAACTAATTTACCGCCTAAGCCTAAAGGAGTAAACCAATTGGAATCAAACATCCATTTATGGTATTCCATGCTTATATCGTCAGGACTTGTACCATTTTCACCGGTGCTTTTAATCTGCCCAGTTATACCTAATACTGAATAAGGAGGCGTAAAAGTGGCACTTAAGGAAATGGTTGATCCACCTCTTGGGAAGATAGGGTTATCTACACTATTCCGGGCTATGGTTGTATTGAACGTTAAATTATGTGCAACCCCATTTCCAAATTGTATTCTGAATATATCATAATTATCTAACTGATACCGCTGATACGATAGGGCATGTGTTAAGCTGAAATAATCGTCTGGCCATTTTAACATCCGGCCAAGACTCAGAGAAGCACCACTTATTTGGAAAGAGCCAAACGTATTAACATTATATCCTAGGCTTTCATAATACCGTTCATAACCAGCTGATGGCCGACTAACTGTATGGTTAAGGCTT
This sequence comes from Rhodocytophaga aerolata, assembly GCF_030503435.1. Lineage (GTDB taxonomy): Bacteria > Bacteroidota > Bacteroidia > Cytophagales > 172606-1 > Rhodocytophaga > Rhodocytophaga aerolata. The sequence continues at coordinate 50,962 of NZ_JAUKPO010000014.1, read as the reverse complement.
AACGTAAATGAGTTACGTTTTTTGCCACCTAACCAGGGTTCTGTAAAAGAGAAAGAATACGTTTGGTACTGCCGGCCGCTTGCCTGGAACCGTACCGCTAAGCGTTGTCCGTCTCCGGAAGGTAATACGCCGCCCCATTCACCCCATTTAAATAATTTACGGGTAGAGAAGTTATTAAATACCACGCCCAGCGTACCTACAAAGCCTACGCCTATCCCATTGCGGCCGCCACCGCCCCAACCACCAGAAAGCTCTATCTGGTCGCTTGGCCGCTCTTCTACCTGGTATTCAATATCTACCGTTCCATCAGCCGGATTAGGTATGGGCACCGGATTTACAGTTTCTGGGTTAAAATACCCTAAGGTAGATATTTCGCGTTGAGTACGTATTAATAAAGAACGATTGAACTTCTGGCCTGGCAAGGTCCGGATCTCACGTAGAATTACATGGTCACTTGTTCTCGTATTTCCAACTACTCGCACTTGATTAATAGTAGCTTGAGGGCCTTCTACAATCCGCATTTCTATATCTACGGAATCCCCTTCAATGGCTACTTCTACTGGTTCTATATTAAAAAACAGATACCCATCATCCATGTAGAGAGAGGTAATGTCTGATCCATTTGGATTAAAAGTTAATTTTTTCTCAAGTTCCGCTATATTATATACATCTCCTTTATTGATGCCTAATACAGCGGCTAGTTGTGTATCGGTGTACACATAATTTCCTTCCCAGGTTACATTGCGATAGTGGTACTTTTCCCCTTCTTCCAGGTTAATTACCACATTTATGGTATTTTCATCATGGGCATACACACTATCGGATACGATAAGGGCATCCCGGTAGCCTTCTTCATTATAAAAAGCAATCAGTTTCTTTTTATCTTCTTCATACTGGGAAGCTATAAATTTGGAAGGCGTAAAAATACGTAAAGGATTCTTTTGCTTGGTCTTTTTAAGTTTTCTTCTCAGTTTGTTATCTGCGAAAACTTCGTTGCCATTAATAGCCAGTTCATTAATCTTTACTTTCTTTTTCTTATTTACATTGATTCTCAGCGTAATGGTATTGCCTCTGGCTGTATCTTCTACCTGCACCATATTTACAGATGTATTTAAAAACCCTTTTTCTTCAAAGTGCTTTTTAATGGTCATCTGGGTATTTTTAACAAGCGCATCATCTACAACCTTTCCTCGAATAAGTTTAATTTTCTCTGTCAGCGCGTCAATTTCTCCTTTTTTAATTCCCTTAAACGTAAACTTAGACAAGCGGGGGCGTTCCTTTAGGAATACATCCAAGTAGATTTTATCTCCCTCAATTTTAGTATAAGATATCCGTACATCGCCCAGAATCCCCTGATCCCAAAGGCGTTTTATGGCATTACTAATATCGTCTCCTGGTACTTTTATACGGTCGCCTACTTTTAAGCCAGAAATAGAAATTAACGCATTAGGGTCTAAAAAGCGGGCTCCACTTACGGTAATTTCTGCTATCTCATATTCCTTAGGTTCACTGTAACTGACCGAAGGAGTAGCAGAACCCGCAGAAGGATTAAGTTTGAACTGTGCTTGCGCAAGAGCCGGAACAAGCAGCAACGTGAGGATAACTAATAAGTTTTTCATTACTTTTTTTAAGATTTTACTTGCTCGCTGATTCTACCAAATCTACGCTCACGCTTTTGATATGCCAGGATGGCTTCATATAAGTGCTCTCTTCTAAAATCAGGCCACAATACATCCGGCATATATAGTTCTGAATAGGCTATTTGCCAGAGCAGAAAATTACTGATGCGCATTTCACCACTTGTCCGGATTAACAGTTCAGGGTCTGGAATGTCTTTTGTATTCAGGTAGTGTGCAAAGGTTTCATCTGTAATTTCACTTACCTGTAACTTGCCTTTTTCTACATCCGCAGCTATGTGCCGGGTAGCCTCCAGAATTTCCCAGCGTCCGCTATAACTTAAGGCCAGTACCACGGTAAGCCCTGTATTTTGACTGGTAATATCTATTGCCTCCCGTAACTCCCGCTGACAAACCTTGGGTAAGTTCTCAATATTACCAATGCATTTAAGCCGGATATTGTTTTTTATTAACGTCTGGGTTTCACCACGAATTGTGGAGACAAGTAACTGCATTAAGGCATTTATTTCATCTTTCGGCCGGGACCAGTTCTCTGTAGAAAAAGCATATAGAGTTAAATAGCCAATACCTAATTCTGCACAAGACTCTACCGTATCTCGCACGGCTTTTACTGCATTTTTATGACCAAATACCCTGGCTGCCCCCTGGTTTTTTGCCCATCGGCCATTACCATCCATTATAACGGCAATATGTCTAGGTAAATTGTTTACGTCAATCTGTTGTTTCATGCCCCCGTTGTGCTGCAAATAAAATGCAAGTTACGAAGATTGTTGCTGCTATTCAACAAATTATTAATAAAACCTGGGGCATTTTACACTATAAAACGTGTAGCTGATAGATAGGGAAGTGTAGGTGTATAAATCGTTATTATATGGGTTGCCGTTGGCAAATTTATTGGTAGTATCCAACGGACCAACGCCATCCAGATAATCGGTAAACGTTTTGCGGGCTCCAAACTCCAGGCCTAGATTCCACTGGCCAGTTAAAACATATTTTATACCAATACCAAAGGGTAAAGCTAGCTGTGTAAGCTGGTAATCAGGCCTATAGTTTTCTACCGGATCAAACTTAAATACAGCAATACCACCAAACAAATAAGGAGTCCATGGCTTGCGGCTTTGTTCGTTCCGGTAATCTAAAAAATTATATTCGGCTGTAGCAGAAAGCTCTGTAAGGCGGGCATTAAAAAACCGGTTGCGTCTGTTAGCAAACTGATCGGTTGCCCGGCTATCGTCTGCATGAATTTTTCCCAGCATGAAACTATATTTCAAGGTTACGGCACGCTTAGGGGTATGGCGCAAAAATATATTTGCAGCTGGGCGGGCAAATCTCGGATCTAGGGCAGGCGACAGATCTCCTTTGTAAAGTGCTATACCTCCCCCGGCACCTATTTCCAGTTTTTGGGCATTTACGTGGGTACATACACAACATATCAAAATCACACTGAGTATTTTGTATGCATGTACAAACTTGAAATGGATTATTTTATTTAAGCTTTTGTATGAATTACTAACAGTCAAAGGTGTGTTGGTTTTTATCTAAATTTTGGACATCGCACCCCTTTTATCAGGATGTAATTGATCTGGAAGCCAGTCACCAGATACCAGTCTTTTTCGGAGGGCTTACCCCGCTGATCGCCTCTTATTCCATAGCCATTTACTGTTTCATAGAGGTTCCCATCTGAACCTACATAGGTGATGGCTCTAAGTCCAGTATCATTTAAAATTCTATTTAGGGTAGCTTCTCTGGATTCTCCAGTATTGGCAGCTATGTTTTCCAGGGTTCTGTTCGACATTTTAACGGCCAAATCTCCACTTGCTGTACGTAAAGCAGCCATATCCGGATAGTTTCCGCTTACATCATCCAAATAATCAGTGAATGTGTAGCGGTAACCTATTTCAAAACCTAAATCGATTCTGGAAGAAAGTTTATACCGCACCCCTACACCTGCTGGTAAAGCTATTTGTATACGGCTATAGGGGTTAGGATTATTCTGTCCTGAAATAAATTGCCCTTCAGTACCCAAAGGTTGTAAGGCTACCCAGTTACGGCCGTCTTCTTCTGGCGTACGTGCTTTTGGGTTATGATGAAACAGTGCAATACCTGCAAATACATAAGGAACAAAATCGGGTCTTCTTAAAAACGTATTCCGGTTCTCAAACAAATCCCAAATCCCTACTACTGACAATTCTTTTATATCATTACGGAAGTGGTTGTTTCGAACATAACGATATCTTCCGTTCACATCTGTTGGATTAGCTGAAATAAAATCGTCGCCCTTTAAACGGCCCCAGGAAAAAGCTGCTCTTACACTAAGCCTCGGCGTATACCTATGTTGTATATAAGCGCCTAAGTTCGGACGGGTAAACCGGACATCGGCACTGGTAAACGATGAACTCGGCGTAATATCCCCAAAATAATTCATTGCATTAATACTGCCGCCAACACTGGTATATTGCTTGTTTCTGGTGTATTTCTGCGCAAAAGACTGGGGTATAGCCCAAATGAAGCAAATCAGAAACAAGAACAGTGTACTTTTTTTCATATAGAAAACAATATAATCAGAAACTTTGCAAACCGGGTGTATCGAAATAGTACTAAAGCGTGATAAGCTACAAATATAGCAGTAAAAGGCATAAAAAAAATTTAATTCCGTTTATCAAACCCCCAGTTAAGTTTATTCCGTAGTGTGCTCAAGTAATTATCTCCATTTAATTTCATTAACCTGGCTATAAATCTTTCCTTTTTTACAGCTAATTGCACTGTGGCATCTACCACTTTGGAACGGGAATCAAGAGAAATTAAGTAGTTCTTTCCGCGACCCTGAATATCAAAAGAAATAATACTGTCATCAGAAACTATTAAAGGACGTACATTCAGATTATGCGGACTTACCGGAGTAATAATAAAATTATTGGTTTGAGGCATTACAACCGGCCCACCGCAACTCAATGAATACCCTGTAGAACCTGTAGGCGTGGCTACAATAAGGCCATCTGCCCAATAAGAATTTAAGTATTCACCATTAATAAAAGTATTTACAATAATCATTGAGGAGGTATCCCGTTTAGTTACGGTAAACTCGTTCAAGCCAAAATTAAGCCCGTCAAATATATCCCGGTCAGACTCCAGCCGGATCAGCGAGCGGTCATCGTAGCTATAATAGCCATTAAAAATGCAATCTATTGCGGTTTTTATCTGCAAAGGGGAGGTTGTGGCCAGAAAGCCAAGGGTGCCTGTATTAATTCCCAATATAGGAATTTCACGTTCGCCCACATAGGTTACTGTTTCGAGTAGCGTGCCATCTCCACCAACGCTGAACACCAGGCTCGCGTCAAAAATATCTCTATAATGGCTGAAAAGGCTTACTGGAGGTAATTTTTTAATACCTGCTTTATGAATAAACGTATGGAAAGCTTCGGATAGTTGTAACTCTACATTTCTGGTGGCCAGCTCATCAAACATAGCCTGTATTTGCGGTTTAGCTTCTTCCTTAAAATTTCTTCCATGGATGGCGATTTTCATGAGGCACAAACGAATGTAAGGTGAGATTAGGCAGAAATATAAGAATGTAAGAATTGCCGGCAAATTATAATAAGTTATAGGCTATCTCGCATGCTGCTGTCTATTGTAAATTTTCGATGAGGGTTAGTAAATGTTTTGAGAATGGATATGTATAAAAGATATAGCAAATGGTGTTTGGCCTATTACATATTCAGGTATTTAAGCAGCAAATCCAGGCGTTCTTTATCTTCTCCAGAATCAGGCGCATTCTGAAACTTAGCAATGATCCGGTAATCGAACCGTTCAAAAGTAGCTACCACTCTGGATATATCTTTTCTATTAAGCTTTATGGTCAGTTTTATTTTCAACGGATCTGATCTATCCGGGCAAACATAGCTGCTTAATATTTTAGAATCATTAGACTCCACCAAGCGACTGATCTCACTTAAGGAATAGTCCCGTTCATAAAGTGATAATACGATGATACCTCCTGGTTCCTGTACAGCAGATTGTGCAAAAGCAATTATAGTACTATGTACGGTAATTACTCCCATAAACTCCTTATCGTCGTTAAGGACAGCAACTACTTGTATGTGATGATCCAGGGCTAGTTTGAGAACATCGTAAAAATGCTGATAATTAAGCGCATATACATCCTGTGCAGTTAGCGGCATCTCACTCAAATAATAAGACAGATCATTAATCTGAAAAATTATTTCTTCACTGATAAGTCCCACATATTCCTGGCCTTCCAGCACAGGCAACTGCGGTACACGTAATTCTTCCATCCAGCGCAGTGCTTTTTCAGCAGTGTCTGTCACTTTTAATGGTGGAATCATTTGGTTAATTAACTCTTCTGCAATCATAGAAGTATAGATAATAATAGAAGCAAACAAAAAATGTGCAGACTTTTCTAAATCCTGATTCTTAGGAAGTCTTTCTACATTTTCTTTTTATTGAATGTATACCGCAGCCTCCCGCCCTGTTTATCCGGCTTTAATTACTTGGATACTAAAAGAAGTGTTAGCTTCTATACTACATATATAAGCAATTAATTGTTTACGCTCAGCAAGCAAATAATTGCTGATGCCTTACTTAAACTTTCATTTTTTCCAGATTATCCACATGTTCTGCTTCCATAAACTCGGAGAGCAACTTATTGAATTTTGCCGGATGTTCCATCATTGGAGCATGGCCACATTTATCAATAAACCGCAATTCAGAATTAGGTATTAATTTATTAAACTCATGTGCTACCATTGGTGGAGTAATGGTATCGTTTAATCCCCATACCAACAAGGTGGGCACTTCAATTTTAGTTATTTCTTTGGCCATATTATGCCGCTGAGCTGACTTAGCGATGGCTACAATCCGCATACATTTAGGAATATCTTTGGTAATATCAAAAACTTCGTCTACCAGGTCTTTGCTGGCTGTAGCTGGGTCGTAAAATGTGTAGGCCACTCTTTCTTTAATGTAGTCGTAACTTCCCCTTTTGGGAAACGAGCCACCCATAGAGTTTTCGAATAAACCTGAACTGCCGGTAAGGACAAGCCGTTTTACATTCTTTTTGTTAGTTAAGGTATAGATCAGGGCAACGTGTCCACCCAACGAATTACCTAACAGTGTTAAATTATTCAAGCCCTTAAAGGCAACAAAGCTTTCTATGAAAGAAACCAGCCCATCCAGGCTAGCCGTTTTAATAGGCATTTCATAGATCGGCATAACAGGAATTATTACTCGATACCTGGTAGAAAATTCACGTATTACGCTATCCCAGTTGCTCAACGCACCAAATAATCCATGAAGTAGCAGCAAAGTTTCACCTTTACCTTCGTCGAGGTATTTAAAACCTGCTTCCTGTTTTGGAGTATAATTCATATGACAATATTCTTAATTTACTACTTTTACTATGCAAAGTAAAATAAAGTTTAAAAACTTCAACAGGCTATTTTATTAAATTTTACCCAATTCTGCATTATTGCCAATCCATGTGATGTAAGAGCGGCTTCCAGATGGAACTGAATTCCACGGATAGGTAACTCCCCATGCCGCAAGGCCATCACTTCCCCACTGCTTGTAGTAGCTATGGTTTGCAAGGGTTGAGGTATATTTTCCAGAATTAACGAATGATACCTAACTACTGTCGCTGATTTTGGTAGGCCGTCAAATAAATAATCAGGCTGGTAGCTTACAGCAGATAACTTACCATGCATTGGCCGGATAGCCTTTGTTAGTTGGGCACCAAAATGGATACCCAGCGCCTGATGGCCTAAACATATACCTAGAATGGGCAGTTTAAACGCATAATAGTCTACTACCTGCATTAAATTCCCTGCCTTATGTGGCGTTTGAGGCCCTGGAGAGAGTATAATTCCTTGATACGATTCAGCTATAATGTCTTCTAAAGCTATATTATTGCGCACTATTTTATAGGTTGCTCCGCATTGGGCTATATAATCGGCCAGGGTATAGGTAAACGAATCAAAATTATCCAGGAGTAACACCATGCAGCAAAGATAGGACATTATCTGCTTCTCTTCCGGTGTTATGCAGCTTGTATAAGAAATGTTTGTGGTTGGCCGCTATTTTTTCTGCATAAGCAACTCAGTAGGTTTACTTATGTTTACCTTCGCCATTAAATTACGGTTTTCATTTATCTGGCTTCTTTCTTTATGGTTCTGAATTTTGTACTACTGATTATAGGTTTTATTGTGTTAATTTATGGGGCTAATTTTTTAGTGAATGGCGCCTCCTCTCTGGCTAAACGGTTTAAGGTATCTGAATTAGCCATTGGCTTAACAGTAGTAGCTTTTGGCACCTCTACTCCTGAACTTATTGTGAGTGCTATCTCCAGCGTGCAAGGCCATAATGAAGTAGCTTTTGGTAATATTATTGGCAGTAATATTTTCAACTTATACATGATTCTGGGCTGTGCAGGTGTTATTTACCCCATTCTGGTGCAGTCTAGTACGGTATGGAAAGAAATTCCCTATTCTTTAGTAGCGGCCATACTCTTATTCATATTAGCCAACGATGTATGGCTATTTAATACTACAGAGAATGTGCTTAGCCAGATGGATGGATTGATCTTACTGGTATTTTTTGCAGCTTTTATATGGTATGTATTTGTCAGTATTGAAAATGACCCGGCAGCAGCTGACTCTCCCATAAAAATTTATGGATTGCCCAAAACTATTGCCTTCATTGCGGCAGGCTTGGCCGGGTTAATTCTTGGGGGCAAACTGGTTGTAGACAATGCCATAGAAATAGCTCAGACATTTGGTGTAAGTGAAAAACTTATTGGCCTTACCATCGTAGCCGCCGGTACATCGCTGCCAGAATTAGCTACCTCGGTAGTGGCTGCCCTCAAAAACAGAAGCGACATAGCCATAGGTAATGTAGTAGGTTCTAATATCTTCAATATCTTTTTAATTCTTTCTATTTGTTCACTTATTAAACCTATACCCTATAACCCGGCTATGAACCAGGATATTCTGGTTGTAGTTATAGGCACAGCCCTTCTTTTTATAGCTATGTTTGCAGGCAAAGCCCGTAAACTTGACCGATGGGAAGCAGCCGTTCTACTCGTAGCGTATATGGTCTATATCGGTTATTTAATAAAACAAGGCTGATACTCCTCGTAAAACTATACCTGTAGGAAAGGATATTCAGGTACATGGTTGTCTATGCTCAAACAAATAATTTCTTTTACCTATCTTTGCTTATCTAGTTAACAATATTCTTAAATCGTGAAAAATTTATCATTAATCCTGAATGCCGTGCTTCTGGTAGCTGTAGCTGTATTGTATTACCTACACTTCTCAAGCAACTCCAGTAAAGCCGCTACTACGGCCACTCCTACCAAAGCAGATACATTAGTAAAGGCAGATGGCACCATGCAACAAATTGCTTATGTCAACTCTGATTCTCTGCTGTTTAATTATGATTATTACAAAAGTTCTATTAAAGAACTGGAAGAGAAACGCAAAAAACTGGAAACAGATATAAGCGGAAGAGCCCGTTCTTTGGAAAATGAAGCAGTGTCGTATCAGCAAAAAGGCAGAAACATGACCCTGGAGCAAGCTCAACTTACCGAGCAGAATCTATACAGAAAGCAACAGGAATTAGTGCAGTACCGTGATAGAGTAAGTCAGCAGCTGGCACAGGAAGAACAAAGTAAAATTGAAGATTTATATAGCAATATTACTGAATACCTGAAAGAATATACGAAAGATAAGCCCTACCGACTAGTGTTGGGCTATAGCCGGGGCGGAGGCATTTTGTTCGCCGACAATAGCCTGGAGATAACCAATGAAGTATTGACCGGATTGAACAAACAGTATAATGATAAACAACCCAAGGCGGCCACACCAATAGCTCCTAAAAAATAAATTTACTTCCATCTTTTGCAAAAGCGCAGCTTCTAGTAGGCTGCGCTTTTTTTGTTATTTACTGCTCAGTCAGGCCATAATGACAGTTTTATTCATTGCATACTGAGTATTTTAAGACAAAATGTCTCAAAGAGTAGTCAAAATGTTTTATTTGAGGGGATGGCATTCAAGTTGATTAAAGGGTATACGTACATCAATTGAATAGTAAACAACTTATATAAAAGGAGGATAAAACTATGACACTCGTAAAATGGAATTCTAATGAAAATTCAAATCTGCCTGCATTCTCAAATTTGTTGGAAAACTTTTTTGGCAGAGATTTATCAGATTTTGTAGGCCGGGATTTTACTAGTTCCGTACCTGCCGTAAACGTGGTAGAAACTGCAGATGCTTTTAAAGTTGAAGTGGCTGCTCCAGGTTTAAAGAAGGAGAATTTTCAGATAACTTTTCACAACAATGTATTAACGATTGGTTCTAAAACCGAGCATTCTACAGAAGATACTAAAGGTAAATATGCCCGCAAAGAGTTTGGGTATACTTCATTCCAACGTTCGTTTACAGTACCAAATACAGTTGATACTGAGAAAATTGAAGCGAATTATACCGATGGTATATTAAATGTACGCTTACCAAAGCGGGAAGAATCCAAAGAAAAATCTGCCCGTCAGATCAGTATTTCCTAAACTGTTTTAGTTTATAAGTAAGCATATAAATAGGCTGTATCTCTACAATACAGCCTATTTCGTTTTATACCAAAGTTTACAGCTTAAGCAAGTGGTATGTTTACCATAATCATTACCTTTACATTTTTTATTAACTGCTTTTATCTCACCTATGCCCGTCATACCGTTTAAAGACTTAATTATTTTCGAAAATGAAGATTATATTCTCATAAATAAGCCTCCACATATTGCTTCTCTGGACGAGCGTACCGGCGAAGGCACCAGTATTCTACGGATGGCCAGAGACTATTTTGGAGATATTCAGGTAAATCACCGGCTGGATAAAGAAACTTCTGGTATCCTGGCCCTGGCTAAACATCCGGAAGCTTACCGGGCATTATCTATTCAGTTTGAAAAGAGGCAGGTAGACAAGGTATATCATGCAGTAGTAAGTGGAATCCATGTATTTGAAGGCATCTGTGTTTATCTGCCTATCTATCCACTAACCAATGGTAGCGTAAAAATAGACCGGCAGCGGGGTAAAGAAGCCGAAACCTTTTTTGATACGCTGCAATTATACCACAAGCATACGCTCGTACAATGCCGGCCTGTTACCGGCCGTATGCACCAGATCCGTATTCACCTAACTGCTTTAAAAGCTCCCATTGTATGCGACCCTCAGTATGGCGGCGAGTATATTTATTTATCTAGCATCAAACGCAAGTTTAATTTGAAAAAAGATACAGAAGAACTACCCCTCATTCAAAGAGTTGCATTGCATGCTTTCTCTTTAAGTTTCAGTTTAATGAATAGTGAACGCATCACGGTAGAGGCGCCTTATCCCAAAGATTTTGCTGTATTAATTAAGCAACTCGAAAAAAATAAATAGCACAAAACTGATCATTTTTGCCTATGACTCTGCCTAGTCTGCCAAAACGCATTATTTCTCTGGTTCCCTCTCAAACGGAGTTACTGGTAGATTTAGGTTTGGAAGAACGGATAGTGGGCATTACCAAATTTTGTATTCACCCGCCTCATTTATTAAAAACAAAAACAATTATTGGTGGCACTAAAAACTTCAACTTCTCCCGGATCGACCAGCTACAACCAGACTTAATTATTGGGAATAAGGAGGAGAACTACAAAGAAGGCATAGAAGCTTTACAACAAAGGTATCCTGTCTGGATTAGTGATATAAAGACCATGGAAGACGCTTTAGCCATGATACATAAAATAGGGAGCCTAACTGGTAAAGAGCAACAAGCCTCTGAGTTGGTAAAAACTATTCTCACCTCCTTTCAGGATCTTACACAACTTAAACATCCACCAACGGTAGCGTATTTTATCTGGCAAAATCCGTATATGGTAGCTGCGTCGCACACCTTTATTGATCAAATGCTAAGCAAATGTGGGTTTATCAATGTATTTGCTCATCTAAAGAGGTACCCGCAGATCACTAAAGAGCAATTGACAGAGGCAAATCCTGAATATATCTTCTTATCATCTGAGCCTTACCCGTTTAAAGAAGAGCATCTGACTTATTTTAAAGAAATATATCCACAGGCAATTGTAAAATTGGTGGATGGCGAAATGTTTTCCTGGTATGGCAGCCGCCTGCTTTATTCACCGGCTTATTTTAAGGAATTGATTCGTAGCATCAACGCAGAAATTAGACAGGCGTTCTAACAATTTTTTTGCTAGCAACAAGCATTCAATTTTCTGCTGCCGGCTGAATGACATAACTAGCTAATGCACACTGGATCTTTCGGGATGTTTGGCAGTTATACCTCTGTAGAAGCTTTTTATCTCTTCAATATCTTTGGCATAATCGCCGCTTGGGTAAAATAGCTTAGCAATACCTGCTTCCTTTTTGGCATAGTTCAGGTAGGCTAGGGCAATTGGTACACCGGCACCCAAAGCCACATAATAAAACCCAGATTTCCATTCTTTAACATAACCACGGGTACCTTCCGGAGGCACTAATAATACCAAGTCATTATGCTTTTTAAATTCGCTGATCATGCTATCTACCATGCGGGTATTTTTACTGCGGTCGACGGATATACCGCCAAAATACCGCATAATAATTCCTAAAGGAAATTTAAATAACTCCTTTTTAGCCAGATAATTAACCTTAACACGCATTAGTAACAGAGCAGCCATGGCTATGGGAAAATCCCAATTGCTGGTATGTGGCGCCCCAATCATTACATATTTTTTTACCTCTGCAGGAATACCATTGTATGTTCTCCACCCGATAATGGCAAAATAAATCCTGGCAATTGCTCTCATGAATTGTCGTATTTTCCCGGAAAATAGTGCAATTTAGAAAGATTCTGGTATTCTCATCTATTTACCGACAAAACAGGGAAAGGAATTTAATTACGAATCTACTGGCAAAGGATTTTTAAATGAAGCTAGTTTTTCGGTTAACTGCATCGTGTATTCATAGCCTATTTCAAAAATTTGGCGTGCCTTCCGGCCATCGTAGGAAGTAAATTGATGTAAAGTGGGAGGTTCAATTACCAGGTTGCATTTAGCTGCCCGTTCTTTTACATTATTCTGAACAGCCAATAATAAAGTCCTTTCCATAATTGCCCGGATAGACCGCAATGGCATCTCAGGGTCTATGGGATTCGTATGTACTCCAATAATATAGTCACATTTGCCTATCAGAGGTTCTACAGGAAGGTTATTCAATATACCTCCGTCTACATACATCCGGCCATCGATCCGCATAGGCTCAAACATGCCAGGTATACAACAAGTGGCAATCAGTGGCTTTACTAAAGGTCCCTTATCAAAAAAAACAGTTTTACCAGCCTGAAGGTCTGTTGCTGATACAACTACCGGAATTTTTAGATCTTCAAAAGTAGCCGGAAGGTACATCTCATATAATTTCTCCACCCGTTCCATACGCAGGATACCGGTAAAGCTTACCGAAATTCGCATAAACCGGTGAAACTTGGATGCAATAAATATTTCCAGAATTTTGTCCGGATGATAGCCTGCTGCATACAGAGCTGCTGCAACGGCTCCGGCACTTACACCTGAAATAATCTGCGGCTGAAATCCCTGTTCTAGCAGGCCTTTCATTACCCCCAAATGGGCAAATCCTTTGGCACCACCCCCAGATAATGCGAGTCCTATTTTCATCGGTTATTTTGTTACGTTTTATTAAGGTTGTTAGCTACACAAAAAGGCATTAAGCCTTAAAAATACCCGGTCAGCTATTTAACCTTTTCTTTCAAATCTGTATTATTCCGGCTATTGGGAGAAATTGTATGGATCTAAATTACCCATTAAGCAAAATTCTCTGCATGAGATAAGTTTATGAAAGAAGGTAAGCTACCTTTAGTATGAATACGGCCTTATGTATAGAGGTAAAACAATTAATGCTTCTATGTTTATAAACACGTAGAAAATGAAAATAAGTCTAGCAGGAGGGGATTATTTATGAACTAATAGGAAACGCGCTTACGAAAGGAAATCGGTTAGTTGCCCTTTTTCTTTAACACGGATACCTTTTTCGGTATATGCTACGGTAGCACAAGCAGCAAAAGGGTCATGTTCAAAAAACAGGAGATAGTTTTCGTCGGCTGCCTGATGAAGTACATTTGTTTTCTCCTCCATAGTCAGCAGGGGCCTGGTGTCGTAACCCATTACATAGGGAATAGGAATATGGCTGGTAGAAGGAAACAGATCGGCTACAAACAGAATTTTTCTACCCTGATAATTAATTCTGGGCAGCATCATTTTTTCTGTATGGCCATCTACAAAAATAAAATCTATATGTGTGAAGGGAGAAGCTTGGTCTGTTTCTATAAAATGCAGGTGGCCACTTTCCTGCATCGGCAGCAGGTTTTCCTTTAAGAAACTAGCCTTTTCACGCGGATTGGGATGAGTTGCCCATTGCCAGTGAGAGGAATTTGTCCAGTATTTAGCATTTTTAAACGTAAGCTCATAGCCTGTCCGGCTGGCATTATATTGTACCCCGCCCCCACAATGATCGAAGTGGAGGTGGGTAAGAACAACATCGGTAATCTGGTCAGGTAAATACCCGGCTTTATGAATGGAAGAAATTAAGTCGGCTTCGCCATGCAGGTAGTAATAGCTCAGAAATTTTGAGTCTTGTTTAGTACCTATGCCATTATCAATCAGAATCAGCTTGTTTCCATCTTCTACCAACAAGCACCGCATAGCCCATGTACACATATTATTTTCGTCGGCTGGGTTGGTTTTCTGCCAGATGGTTTTGGGCACTACACCAAACATAGCTCCGCCATCCAACTTAAAAAAACCGGTATCTATAGTATGGAGCTGCATGAAAATAATGTATTAACTACTGCTGTTACTCGATATACACACCCATAGAACAGAATTTTTCTATGCGAAGGTTAATGCGTTCCTGCGGTGTGAGCTGGTTGAGTATATCCAGGTTGCGAATAATTTCCTGCTTTACTGTTTGCGACATACGATTGATATCGGTATGTGCTCCTCCAAGAGGCTCTTCAATAATGCCATCTATCAGCTTGAACTTCATCATATCTTCGGCGGTTAGTTTCAAAGCTTCTGCCGCCTGTTCTTTATATTCCCAGCTTCTCCACAAAATAGATGAGCAAGATTCAGGAGAAATCACCGAATACCAGGTATTCTCCAGCATCAATACTTTATCGCCGATAGCTATACCTAAGGCACCGCCTGAAGCGCCTTCACCAATAATGATACAAATAACAGGCACTTTCAGCATAAACATTTCCCGCAGGTTACGGGCAATGGCCTCGCCCTGGCCGCGTTCTTCTGCTTCAATACCAGGATAGGCACCTGGGGTATCAATAAAGGTAACTATGGGCTTATTAAATTTCTCGGCCATTTTCATTAACCGCAATGCTTTTCGATAGCCTTCCGGGTTGGCCATGCCGAAATTACGCTGCTGGCGTTGCTTAGTGTTGCGGCCTTTCTGCTGCCCAATAATCATAAAGGTTTGCCCATCAATAGCACCAAACCCGCCTACCATGGCTTTATCGTCTTTTACTGTGCGGTCGCCAAACAGTTCAATAAACTGATCGGTAATATTATAAACATAATCTAAAGTATAGGGCCTTTCGGAATGGCGCGAAAGTTGCACACGTTGCCAGCGGGTTAAGTTCTGGTACGTTTCTTTCTTTAATTTAATTATACTTTCTTCCAGAAATTTCACAGCTGTATGTACATCCACATGTTTGTCTTGTGCCAGCTGTTTCATATCTGCCAATTTTGCCTCTAGGTCTGCAATAGGTTTCTCAAAGTCAAGGAGCATCTTTCGTTACTTAAATAAAATAGTCTGCAAAGTTAGAATTTTAATTAAATACTGCTACGGTTGGCTGCCTTAATTTGCCGGGGCTGGTTATGTTTCTCAAACAACATTTGAATAATGCCATCTTTGAGGCCTACATCGGGTACAATAATTTCGGTGGCTTTGGCCCATTTCATGGCAGACAAGTAAATATCAGTGGCGGGCACAATCACATCGGCCCGGTCAGGATTAAGTTGCAGGTGATTAATCCGCTCTTCTAATGTATATCCGGCAATATAGGTTTGCACGCGTACCACTTCTTCCCGCGGAATAGCATTACCTTCTTTCCTTTCCGCCATATCATAAATCTTACTTATATTCCCCCCGGTGCCTACCGCTATTATTGTGCCTTGTACCGATAGCACATGGTCTTCTATCCATTCTTTCATTTTGCGCCAGGTTACCGGAGATTCACTATGTTCCAAATGCCTCACAGAACCTAGTTTAAACGACTTGGCAGCCACTTTTTCTTTGTTAATGTACAAATTAAGCTCTGTACTTCCCCCACCTACATCTATATGTATATAATTTTTATCCGGCGATAGATAGGTGATAATAGCTTTGTTGGTGAGTTCGGCTTCTTTGCTCCCATCAATCACATGGATTTTCATGCCTAATCGGCTTTGTACATGTGCGCTGACTTCTGAACAGTTAGCCGATTCCCGCATGGCCGACGTAGCGCAGATGTAGTAATCTTTTACCTCGTGAAGTTCCATTAGCAGCTTAAAAGAGTGCAATAGTTTCACTAACTTTTCTTCACGTTCGGGACTTATTCTTTTAATGGTAAATACATCGTGGCCTAGCCTGAGGGGAAAACGGACGTATTCTACTTTTTTGAAATGAACATCTGGTCCGTCGTGTAATACATTTGTAATTTGTAGCCTGGCTGCATTGGAGCCAATGTCAATTGCGGCAAGTTTCAAGCGTATAAGTGGTTTATATCGGTATATGAGTCAAGAATCAACGTAAGTATACTAAAATACTCCCCGTTTACAAAATTACGTATGGTAGCCTGGCCGGTGTGCCCCGTTCGGTCAGAATTATAGGCGATGGTTAATAAGATTAAAGGGAACCGCACTACTCTAGGTGAGCAGAAGCAAAGCAGAATGGAATGCCCTCTTACAGACAAAAAGAACATAAAATATTTATAGTTCTATATATTGAATTCTGCCATTTTTTTTGTAAAATTAGTTAAGTAAACTTCTTACTGACAGCGACTTATTTAACCACATCTTGCAAATTTCAGCTATTGCACCTAAAATTTCTACAGCCAATTGCTGTTGACTTTTAGGGATTTCGACCATAGATCGTAAACTGTTGTATTCCTAATTCATTTCACTAATGGATTATCTGCTATGGACTTTTTCAGTATTCTTTTTTACTCAATTAAACAGGTTTATCTGCTTAAACCGAGGCTAAATTTTCTTACTTAAAGTATAGTAACAGTGCACATACCAGGTGCTTAGGCATTTTATATTCTTTGCTTTTGCAGCAAGGTGAGTACTTCAATTGGTTAATCACAGCTAGCTACTAATGTATTTCCTAGCATTTGTGCTAATCCATATAGAAAATTTAAAGGCGCATTTGCCCTTGAATAGTGTAATCAATTTTCCCCTTAAATCTATCTGTACTTATGAAACCCAATCTTTACCTATGTCTGGCTACCTTTCTATGTGTAGCCTTGTCTGCAAAACCTGCTTTTTCTCAATCAGGAAACTATTTTAGCGGTATTTCTGCCGGAGCCAACAATACTACCGGCGACTATAATGCTTTTGCCGGCTATGGAGCAGGTATAAACAATACAGCAGGTTCACTTAATACAGCCTTTGGCTTCTACGCCGGTGCATCCAACAAATCTACCAGTTTTAATACTTCCATAGGTGCTTATGCAGGGTATTTTACTTCCAGTAGTTTTGGTGAGAATGTATTTGTTGGGTACCGGTCTGGCTTCTACAATAGCAATGGATTTTATAATGTATTCCTAGGCAGTAACGCTGGCTATACCAATAACAGTGGTAGCTACAATGTAATTATAGGCAGTGGAGCCGGGTATGACAACACCACCGGATTAAGTAATACATTCATTGGGTATGCCTCCGGAGCAAATAATACGACAGCCAGTTCTAATACGTTTGTTGGTAATCTTGCAGGTTTTAGTAACACTACCGGTGCCAGCAATTCCTTTTTCGGAAGCGGAACAGGTACAAGCAACACTACCGGAACAAGAAATTCTATTTTCGGAAGTGGTGCAGGCTACTATAATAATGCATCAGATAACGCTTTTCTAGGATATTACGCCGGCCGCAATAATAGTACTGGAAATTCCAACGCATTCATGGGTAAAGATGCCGGATTAAATACAACTACAGGCTCATCGAATACATATCTGGGCCGCAGTTCTGGCGATAATAACACTACAGGTTATGAAAACACCTTTGTAGGCAGGTCTGCTGGTACAGGAAACTTATCTGGTTTTGGTAACTCTGCCCTTGGTTACCTGGCCGGACCTGGTGTAAATAACCTTTCCAATGCTACCGCTATTGGTCATAAATCCCGTGTAACAGGCTCCAACAAGCTTGTATTAGGCAGCATTAATGGCACCAATGGAGCCACTGCCAATACCAATGTAGGCATTGGCACTACTTCACCAAGCTACCGCCTGCATGTCAATGCCAGTGATGCTGCTAAAGTAGGTGGGGGTAGCTGGGTAGTAGCTTCCGATAAAAACTTAAAACAAGAGGTAGAGCCCTATCAGGAAGGATTAAGCCAGGTGATGGCCATTGAACCTGTCTGGTTTCGCTACAACGGCAAAGCCGGTTTGCCTACCGATAAAAAATATGTAGGCGTCATTGCCCAACAGGTACAGCAGGTAGCTCCTCATATGATTGGAGAGTTCATTTACCAAGATACTACCGGTAAGCAAGAAAAATACCTGGATTATGATGCCAATGCCCTTACCTATATGCTGGTGAATGCGGTGAAAGAACTTAAGTCTGAGAATGAGCAGTTAAAAAGTGAGCTAGCCCAGATCAAACAGATGCTCAACAAACAAAATCCGGGCAGCGACGCGGTAGCCAGACTCTGGCAGAATCAGCCCAACCCCTATGGCTCTTCTACCCTCATCCGCTATTCAGTGCCCGCTACTGCCTCTTCGGCTTACTTGAAAGTCTATTCGGTTACCGGACAGGAAGTGTTCAGCAAACAACTCTTAATTATGGATGAAGGAGCCGTGGAAATTTCTACCCAGATCCTGACCCCCGGCACCTACATCTACCACTTGGTTATTGATGGCAACACGGTAGACAATAAGAAAATGGTTCTTACTAAATAAATAGGTTGCCAGAGTACCAATCTTGAAATTGTTTAAATTAACACTGCCTACTATAAAACTATCTATAGCAGGCAGTGTTGTTATTACCGCAAACCTGCATTAATAGTTGCTAACGCAGCCGAGCCGGGGCATAAATCTTTTTCGATAAGGGTATTCAGGGGTGTTTTACTGGTATTCAGCGTAGCATGCAGGTCTTTAAATTCGGTATTAACATATAATAAACCTGTCAGAATTTCCCCATTGGCTCTGGCTTTTTGTAAGGCGCTAGCAGCAGATATCCGGTTTGTGGGGTCCCAATTTTTAGCCAGTTTATGCAGATGCAGATAACTTCCATCATGCATGGTTACTAGTTTATCCGTACCTTCATCATAGTAAGTAGTTATTTCTCTTTTTTCCGGAACAAAATCTACCGTAGCGGTTGCTTCTATGTGCTCCCGGACATAATCATACGATTTGGTAGAACCGGGATTGTTATTGAAGGTAACACAGGGAGAAACCACATTAATAAAAGCAAACCCTTTATGATGGATGGCCGCCTTAATGAGCGGAATAAGCTGTTGTTTATCTCCACTGAAACTCTGGGCCACAAACGTAGCCCCTAACTCTACCGCCAGACTCGCCAGATCTATAGCCTGAAAAGGATTTACTGAACCAGCTTTGCTTCTGGAGCCTTCATCAGCGGTAGCCGAATCCTGTCCTTTGGTAAGGCCATAACAGCCATTGTTCATCACAATATACACCATATTCAGATTCCGGCGAATAACGTGCACAAACTGGCCCATCCCAATAGAAGCAGTATCTCCATCGCCGGAAACGCCAAAGTATACTAAATCGCGGTTGGCCATATTGGCTCCTGTCGCTACAGAAGGCATCCTGCCATGTACAGAATTAAATCCGTGGGAATTACCCAGGAAATACGTAGGTGTTTTGGATGAACAACCGATACCTGACAGCTTTGCCACATGATGCGGGGCGATAGACATTTCGTAACATGCCTGAACAATGGCTGCACTAATACTATCGTGTCCGCAGCCAGCGCACAGGGTAGATAAGGCCCCTTCATATTCTTTTTTGGTATAGCCAATTTTATTGGTTGGCAGTTTCGGATGCCTAAATAACGGTCGCAGGTAGCTCATTTTGCTGAGGGGTAATAGGTAAAAGATGGTTGGAAATCTGTTTGGCAATGGCATGTGCCGTAATAGGCATGCCATCGTAATTTAACACTGAAATCAATTTAGCCGGGTTTATTTGCAACTCCAACATCAACAGGCCACGCATCTGGGCATCGCGGTTCTGTTCAATTACAAACAGGGTGTTATGCATATGAATAAACTCTTCTACAGCTTTAGTGAAAGGAAAAGATTTTATTCGCATAGCATCTAAAACTGTACCTTCATTGGCTAACTGATCCATAGCTTCCTCTGCCGAATAAGTAGAAGTGCCAAAGAAAATAATTCCTAAGTTGCTCTGATTCGTTTCCTGGTACATTTGCGGAGGGGGCACCATTTTTTTGGCTGTATTCCACTTTACCATCAACCGGTCCATGTTACGCTTGTAAGCAGCCCCATCTTCTGTATATACGGCATATTCGTCGCGGGAAGTGCCACGGGTAAAAAAAGCACCTTTTGTTGGATGTGTGCCTGGATACGTGCGGTAAGTAATGCCATCGCCATCGGTATCGAGGTAGCGGCCAAAACGTCCTATATCTTCCAGTTCATTAGCAGTAAGCACCTTTCCGCGTTTGTAGCTACGGGTATCGTTCCATTCAAAAGGAGCACTCATGTGGTCATTCATCCCCAGGTCCAGGTCAGTCATCAGAATTACCGGAGTTTGTAGCTGTTCTGCCAGATCAAAGCTTTCGGCGGTCATCTCAAAACATTCCTTAGGGGTAGCCGGAAACAATAATATATGCCTGGTATCGCCATGCGATGCATAAGCTGCCAGCTGAATATCGGATTGCTGCGTACGGGTAGGCATACCAGTACTAGGGCCGGTCCGTTGCACATCTATAAGTACGGCCGGTACTTCGGCAAAATAGGCCAGGCCCAGAAATTCATTCATTAATGATACACCGGGGCCACTAGTAGCCGTAAATGCCCTGGCCCCGTTCCAGTTTGCGCCTATTACCATACCCATAGCGGCCAGTTCATCTTCTGCCTGTACAATGGCAAACTTTTTTTCTTCGGTTTCTTTATCTATCCGTAGTTCGTTGGCATAATTTTCAAAAGCTTCTGCCACCGATGTGGAAGGAGTAATGGGGTACCAAGCACAAACAGTGGCTCCTCCATAAATAGCACCCAATCCGCAGGCGGAATTTCCATCTGTCATAATAGAATCACCCACCAGATTCCGCCTTTCCAGGTGAATAGCTAATGGATACTCAAAGTGAGCTTTTACATAGTCTATCCCTAGCAGCAGTGATTTAACATTGGGGGCAATAAGCTTTTCTTTGCCGGTGAACTGCTCCGACAATAAATCCTGCAATACGCCAAATTCTATACTCAGCAACTGAGACAGGGCACCTACATAAATAATATTTTTAAACAACTGCCGCTGACGTGGTTCTGTAAAATTTGCATTACACATTTCCATTAGCGGAATGGGAAGATAGGTGATATCAGGCCGTATGTATTCCACAGGTAGTTTTTTTGTACTGTCGTACATAAAATAGCCGCCGGGTTTTACACTTTTCACATCCTGAGCCATGCTCTGTGGATTTACACACACCATTAGGTCTATGCCTTCACGCCTACCCAGGTAGCCTTTTTCACTTACGCGTACTTCATACCAGGTAGGCAAGCCCTGTATATTAGATGGAAAAATATTTTTGGGTGTTACCGGAATGCCCATCCGGAAAATAGATTTGGCAAAAAGGAAATTGGCACTTGCCGAACCTGTACCATTTACATTAGCAAAGCGTACGACAAAATCATTAATTTTATTATTCATCATTAAAATGGAGCCAGAAGTATATCAAACTTAGTTTCTAGTATTTCAATCGGAGCCAGTACAAATTATTCCGCAGCTACTTACACCCGGCTTTGGCTACACTATAAAAATATTTTTGCATGTCCCAGGCTGAGGTTGGGCACCTTTCCGCGCATAATCCGCAATGAAGGCAAACATCTTCATCTTTAACCATTACCCGGCCTGTAGCCAAGGGCGCAGAAACCAGTAAATCCTGTGTTGTATTCTCTGCTGGCACCAGCAGTTGCATCCGCAGGTCAGGTTCTTCGGCATTGGGAGTAAAGGTAATGCACGAGGTAGGGCACACATCCATACAGGCATCACACTCGATACAGCGGTTTTCGGTGAATACAGTTTGCACATCGCAGTTCAGGCAACGTTGTGCTTCTTTGAAGGCAGTAAGTTTATCAAAACCTAGTTCTACCTCTTTCCGGCGGTCTCTTAACGTCTCCGTCTTTTCAGCCTGAGGCACCACAAACCGTTGATCGGCGGCTACAAAGCTATCGTAGCTCCATTCGTGAATACCCATTTTCTGACTAATCAGGTTGGTAAGCGGGCTTGGCCTGTTGGTCAAATCTTTCCCCTGGCAATACAGGTCTATCGACACGGCTGCCTGATGTCCGTGGGCTACGGCCGTAATGACGTTTTTAGGGCCAAAAGCCGCATCGCCACCAAAAAATACATTTGGTAATGTAGATTGATACGTAGCCTGATTCACTACAGGCATCGCCCATTTGTCAAACTCCAGACCTAAATCGCGTTCAATCCAGGGGAAGCTGTTCTCCTGGCCTATGGCAACCAGCACATCGTCTGCTTCTATAAACACATCGGGTTCGCCGGTTGGCAGCAACTGGCGTTTGCCGCTGCTATCATACACTGGATGTACTTTTTCAAACTTCATCCCGATGAGTTTGCCATGTTGCACCTCAAAGCTAAGCGGCACATGGTTTTCAAAAATTTGAACATCCTCGTGCATCGCATCTTCTTTTTCCCAGGGCGAAGCTTTCATCTCTTTAAACGGGCTACGTACTACCACCTTTACCTGTTCGCCACCCAATCTGCGGGAAGTACGGCAGCAGTCCATGGCGGTATTCCCACCTCCAAGCACAATTACTTTTTTGCCAACCGAATGAATATGTTCAAAAGCTACATTAGCCAGCCATTCTATGCCTATATGTATGTTAGCTGCTCCCTCTTTTCTCCCAGGCAGGTTACTTAAGTCGCGGCCCCGGGGAGCACCGGTTCCTACAAATACAGCATCGTATCCTTTTCCTAACACCTCTTTTAAACTACTCACATAGGTTTTAAAATGGGTGTGGATACCCATATCCAGAATATAGTTTACTTCCTCATTCAATACTGTCTCTGGTAAGCGGAAAGCCGGAATCTGGCTTCGCATCATGCCGCCGCCCTTTATTTGCTCATCGAATAGATGGATTTCATAGCCCAGAGGCGCCAGATCTCTGGCAACTGTTAGGGAAGCAGGCCCGCCACCAATTAAGGCTATTTTTTTACCATTGGGTAGAAAAGGCCCTTGAGGCATATGCGCTTTTACATCTCCTTTGTTATCAGCCGCTACGCGCTTCAAGCGGCAAATGGCTACTGGCTCTTCTTCTACTCTACCCCGGCGGCAGGCAGGTTCGCAGGGACGGTCGCAGGTACGGCCTAACACTCCGGGAAACACATTGGATTCCCAGTTGATCATATAGGCTTCCGTATATTTTTCAGCAGCTATCAACCGGATGTATTCGGGTACTGGGGTATGTGCCGGACAAGCATACTGGCAGTCTACCACTTTATGGTAATATTCGGGATCTGAGGTGTTGGTCGGATTCATAGTGTTGCATAGGAGCCTTTGGCTGAAGGTAAATCTCAGCAGGCGGTTGATACTCAATTAGTAAATATTGAATTTATTATGAAAATTCCAAGTATTTTTTGAAAATTATCTGTACTGCCTGCCGAATACTTACTTAAAAATAAGCTCCTGCGGATAGTTAGCTGATAATATACCGCTAACTTTCAGCAGAAGCTGGGAAGTAAATAGAGTTATTGGGGTAGATTTACTTGCAAAGAAAGGCCTGAAGCATTTACTCAGTGAGGTCGCTGGCCGCTTTCTGGAATTTGATAAATATATAGCCAAAGAGGGTACGTTCATTGAAAATAATATTTCCGTTTCCTTGCATGCCAATGCGTACCAGTTGTTGGAGTCTATTATAATTTGTGATCTGTACCCGTAGGTTAAACATTCCTTTTTCATCTGGCGTCAGTGATACTTCCTCTACTATACCTTTTACGCTTCCCCATTCATACACCGGATAGGCATCCAGCTTCATTACCACTGGCTGACCTTTTTTTACCTTACCTATCTGGGAAGAGTTTACCTGTACATAGGCATACAAAGGCGCATCTTTCACAATCAGTTTCAGTAGAATAGTGCCAGGGACGGCTTCTTTTTCTCCTTCAAAGACAAAGGATACTTTGCCACTTTTTTGTGCCTTCAACAGCAGGTGGTGCGTAGTTGTAATTTCAAATGCGCCAAAGGTACCCTCAATTTGTTTTGTGATGGAAGCCAGTGAACTTTGGAGTTGCTCCGCTTCCAGGTTTAGGTCATTACTAGTTTTGGCAATCTGCTTTTCCAGACTATTTACTTCCAGCTTACCGGAAACAATTGCTTGTTGCAGAGAACTGCGTTCAGTCAGGTAGTTTTGATACGCAGTAGTATACCCCTGTTCTGCCCGCAGCAGGTTTGCTTTCAACCCATGTAAGTCATTCTTACTAATGTCTCCGGTTTTGTAAATCTGTTCATTGGCCTCATAAATCCGCCTGGCCTCTTCTACTTCGTATTGAAGCTTTACTTTCTCACCTGCCCATTTCTTTTCCAGCCCTTCTTTCTGCACATCTTTCAAGCGGATATCTTCTTTTACTTTTTCTATATTAATTTGCAAAATAGTTTGTTCATTTTCGGAAGAGAGCCTTTTGTGGTTTTGAAAGCTGTTTAGCTTAGCCTGGGCAAGTGTGTATTGGTTTACAAGTGCAGCAATATCCGGCGCACTTATTTCTAAGACCGGGGTCCCGGCCTCTACCACCTGCCCACTTTTTACCAATATTTTTTCAATGTATACGCTGGAGGGAAACCGGTAAATTTCTTCCGAAACCTGGGATTTGACTACAAATGGAATCTGAATCATATCGGGAAACTTCACCAGGCAGCCAGCGATGGCACCGGTAATTGCCAGAAAAACGGCCCACCATCCCATCCGGCTCAGGGCTTTTTGTCGTACATCGGCAATGGGCGCATCATCTACATGGTACAATTCTTCGTACTGTTTTTCTGACAGGTCGGCAAGAATAGAAGGCCCGGTTCTAGTAGAAAGTATTTGTTTAGTTAATCTATCTGTATGCGATACTTGAGTATCTGCCAGGGTAAATTCGATATCAGTGGGTATCATAGGGTTAATAGTCTACATAGGTTTTCATGAAATCATAATAGATGCCCTTTTGTGCTAACAGGCTCTGGTGTTTGCCTTGCTCAGCAATGGTTCCCTGGTCAAACACCAGGATACGGTCGGCATTCTTAAGCGTATGTAAGCGGTGGGCAATAGAAATGATGGTTTTGCCAGCATACCGTTCATAGATATTCTCCAGGATTTTTTTCTCAGTTTCCACATCCAGGGCACTACTGGCTTCATCCAGAATAATTACATCTGGCTCAGGACTGGTAACAAACAAGCGGGCAAAGCCAATTTTCAGTACTTGCCCACCAGACAGATTACTACCAAAATTGCCCACCATATGGTTATAGCCCAGATGATTCGCTTTTACAAAGTCGTGCAAGTCGGCTAGTTGGGCTGCCTCTACAATTTGTTCGGTGCTGGCTGACAGGTTAGCGCAGCGGATATTTTCCTTGATAGTGTCATTGAAAATGTAGGTTTCCTGCGGAAACATATGTATATGCTTGCGCAAGACCTTGGGATGTACCTGCCGCAATTCTGTACCATCGCACCAAATATTGCCGTCGTAATCCGGATACAGGTTCATAAGCAGTTTAACAAAGGTAGATTTTCCGGCTCCGTTACGGCCTACAATACCAATGCGTTCGCCTTTGCGTATTTGGCAGTTCAAATTTTTCAGGATATACTTTTCGTCTTTTTTATTGTATTTGAAAGAAACATTCTCAAAGCGGATTACTTCATCAGAAAAGCGGTGTGATTTCCCCTGTACATCTGTCTCTTCCTTCTCTTCCAGGAAAATTTCATTTACTTTTTCAAAACTCACACTTAGCTGCGTCACCATCATCCAGAGCATACTCACACTGTTCACAGAGTTCATCACTGTCATAAAGATGGAGGTAAAAGCCATGTACTGGCCAATGCTCAGCTGAGAGGTAAATACCTGGTAGGCACCCAGCCAGTAGATGGCTACCTGGGAAAAGATAAAAATGAGCCGTTGTACAGAATTAATCAGGATTTGCTTCTGCTCATCGTCCATTACCGAGTTAATGGACTCTCGATGAATATGCTTCCAGCGGGACAATTTATATTTTTCTAAGGAAAGTAGTTTTACGGTTTTGATACCCAACAGGGCATCCAGAAAGCCTCCCAGAGATGCCTGGTTTTTGTGATAGACTTTGGACCGCAGGTTTTTAACGATAGGAATGAAATAGACTGTAGTAAGGCAGTAAGCTAAAAAGCAGCCCAGCGCCACAAAGCCCAAGGCACTGTTAAACCAGATGAGCACCGGAAAGTACACCATCATGAACAATACATCCAGAAAGTTCTGGATAATTACCGGATTGGTTAATTGCCGGATACCTACCCCTTCCTGAAAGCGGGACATAAATTCTTCCCGCTTGCGGTTATCGTAATATTTCTGCTTCAGGGAAATGAACCGCTCAAAGAACTTACTCATAAAGTCCATCTCAAACCGAAAGCGGTAATGCACCATCAGCATGCTGCGGGTGTAGGTGAGCACCACTTGCACTACAAATACCAGCATCAAGCCTACCAAAATACCTACCAGCAGCTTCTTGTTCTGGTTAATGAGCACATTGTCGAGCATGGTCTGTGTGAACAGCGGTAATACCAGACCTACTAGTTCCAGCAACAGTGAGAAAAGGGCAATTTCGAGAAGTACCTTTTTATTTTCCTTGATAATGGGCAAGTATAGTTGCCTGAAAATAGACTGTTTCTCCTCTTTGTGTTTGGCTACTGCTTCTTTCAGCTCTGTATTTTCTTTGAACTTGTCGGTAGGTTTGAGTTCCAGCACTACGCCGCTCCACTTATTGGTAAACTGCTCGCGGGTGTAACGGGCCTTGCCAAAGGCCGGATCAGCCACGCGTACATAGCTGTCGGTGGCTTCGTACACGACTACGAAATGCTGTCCGTCGTAATGAGCAATGCAAGGCAATTGAATCTTTTGCAGGTATTCATAATCCAGTTCGTAGCCTTCTGCTTTAAAACCAAAGCTCTCGGCTACGGACATCAAGTCGTATAAACTGGTACCTTCCGTAGTTACTTCGCTGAGCCTGGTGAGCAGGTACTGTGTATTCTCTGCTCCGTAGTAGCGGAAGATCATCGCAAGGCTGGTAGGGCCGCAGTCCATGGAAGCACCTTGGCTGATGTGCGGAAAGGTATCTACGAGCGCATAGGGGCTCATCTTCCCACCAGTAATGGTTTTAAGAAAATTGGTCATGGCTTCCGGGAATTTAAGCAGTGGCTAGTTGAGGTTGACCTTTCTTTCCTGCTAATACCGTGCGGCCATACTGGATGCGGTAATACTTGCTTAGGTGATAATAGAGGGAGTACTCTACAAACCGCTGACGGCTGCGGAACAAGCGGTTGACATTCATATGAATGAGGCTTCCTAACAGACTTTGAACAGAGATCTGTAGCTCTCCCATGGCAGACAGAGCTTGTATCTTCTGGGCAAAATCCACAAACTGGTTGCTGCGCTGATGGCTCAACTGGTAGAAGAAGGTATGTTCTTCATTTGCTTCTGCGAAGAGCTCCACCATAGCTGCTTCAATTTCTTTATATCTGGCATCCAGATTCTTTTTCAAGTCCTGATTGTAGCCAAACTCTTTGCCGAAATACATGGCATTTAGCTCTGTAAAGTCTAATTTCTGTTTCAGATCAAAGCCAAACAGGTTGAGTAAATCATTGAGCATTTGCATGCCGAAGCGCCAGCGGCACTCCTCCCCTTCGGTCCCTTCAATCATACTTAAAAACTGCAAAATCATTTGGCTATCGGTATGGAAATACTCTTCCACCGCATCTATGGAATTACTGCCGTAACGTTCCAGTTCGCGGTTATAGGTATCATTCACAATAGCTGTAACGGCTTTGCTATCCAGGTAAGGCGACAAATGCTTGTGCAATTCTCCGATTACTTTGCCAGTATATTTGGGATGTGTCAGGTGGAAGCGGAAACGGAAGTGCTGTGAAGGATCAGCATAGCGGATAAAGAAGAATTTATCTATCCATCCTTTGGCTTTGAAATGCTCGGTAAGCGGATAAAGCACTTCAGTTAGCAGGTTATCTGCGGTTTTAACGCCAGTGTATACTTTATAATACAGCCACTCGGAGCCGGAGAAAAACTTACGGGCTATTGCTTGCTGGGAAGTAGTTGAAGCTGTGCTGCGTTGTACTGACTGTGCTGCCGTTGAAGGCTGATTTTGAAAAGCTACCACAAACTGGTTGCTATGCTTACTTTTTTGTGATTCCACAACCGCATTACCAGGATGGAATAAGTATTCTTTAATTGTAAATATCTCCCTTGCTTTTATTTCCTGAACGAAAGTTTGGGCTAGCCACTGGTTTTCTAAATCGATATATAACTCATTGTCGAAATCTACTAAGCAGATGTGCTGTGGAATCCCGTATTTTTGCCGCCACTGGTCTATTTGCACTTTCAGGGCTGTCCATTCTCCTTTTTTTGCCGCAGCTACTACTTCTTTCAGTTGTCCGGCCCGGCAATTCCACTGGGCTTCAGCCAGAATAATATTGTCGAGCACAATACGAGGTGTAAATACAAATAGGGAACTAAAGCTACTCACTACGCCACTGAGGCTGGTACGCACTCCCTGAGACTGCAGAGCACACAAAAAGTGGTAGACATCCAGTGAATCTGGATTAGAGAAATTATGGGCGTTGGAAAGACGCGGTATAATTACCTTGTTTAAGGATTTAGACCGCAGAATAATGCGGTTGCCGCGGACACTGATAAAAAGATCAGTCAGAGGAATCTGGTGTTTCCGGTCAACAGAGGCTTTACCCAGATAAGGGATTTGATAGTTTTTCAATGCCGGGCGGATAATCACATTGCCGGTGCGGGCTTCTGGCAGGTGTACAATGTCTGCCAAAATAGCTTCAGGCATGGCTTCATCTTCGGCGCGGCTGATATCTTTTAAGAGGTTCAGCACGGAAGGATCTGTGTGGCCAAATCGGCCGAGCAAAAAGGTGCCGGTAGTGCCGCCAAAGGTATCCAGTACGATGTATTCTTTTCCTCCTTCACGCAGTACCGAAAACATAGCCGTATTAGTCAGCGGCAGGTTTTGTTCAACCGTATCTATGCCGCGTAGGTCTTCTTCGGAAAGAGTAATCTGGAACTGGCGGCTTAACTGCGCCTCGGCCACTTTCTGCACAATAAATTCGTGTTCTTTAGGAATGGTCAAAGACCTGCTTCTGGCTCCCTCACTTCCCATGGGTACACCTTCCACCAGAGGTGAAAGATCTGCTTTCTCTCCTCCGGCCGGGAAGCCTACACCCAATTCAGGGTCTAAGGCTACTACCAGCGGCACTTCTTCGTCTTCGTATTTTTGCGTGAATTTATTTTTAAAATCGCCTAAGATTCCTTCGCCATGAGGAGTTAACTTGAGGAGAGCCGGAATCTTGGCAATGAGCTTATTAATGAGGCCTTTATTCAAACTGCCGTTGGTTTCCGGCAGGTATGTATCTATCTGAAAGAGGGCTTTGCGGTTAATGGGTGTTGGCAGTGCAGCCAGTTTTTGTTCTATAGCTATAAATTTTCCGGTGCTGTGGGTCTGGCCTTCCGTTTCCAGGCGTTTTAAATCCGCTTTTACTTCGCTAAGCAATCCAATAATGAACTCCAGTTCTACGGAAGGAAACTGTGCCTGTACCTTTTCTAACGTTGTTATAATTTGCAGCAGGAAATCTTCTCCGGTCAACGAAGGTTCCAGTTCACTCACTAGCAATTGGGAATCGAGTACCTGGGCTACAAACTCCTGGGATTCTTCATTAGTTACTTCTTCGCCTACCAGAATAGCCTCCAGCTCACTGATACGTGCGCCAGCATGTGCTTTTTCAAATAAGGTTTCCAGATAGGGTGTTTTTTCTGCGCTGCTCAGGTGGTGAACACGCATATTGGCCGCATTATACTGATACGCTACATAGCGGTACTGCCCGTTAATCTCATAGAGACTGGAATTAGGGTAAAAGTGCAGATAAGGTTTTACTGCCGGATGCTTCTCCAGGTCTTGGGCTAATGCACAAAGGTAGTTCATATCCAGACGGATTACTTTGCGTACCTGGTCTTCGGTTTTTACTGTTACATGTGTAGAATTCGTATCAATGGGTAAGGTTGAGAACCCGCTAAACAAGCCAAAAGGGGTACAACGAGTGGCATAGCGGGATAAGTATTTGATTAAAGAGTAAATTACCTTGCGGTTTTTCTCGTCTGGCTCTTTAATCAGATCCAGTTTAATTGCCTCCTCATAGAGAGAAGGAGAAGCTATAAATAAGGCTTCTAAAAAAGCCGGGTCTTGTAG
Organism: Rhodocytophaga aerolata; assembly: GCF_030503435.1. Taxonomy (GTDB): domain Bacteria; phylum Bacteroidota; class Bacteroidia; order Cytophagales; family 172606-1; genus Rhodocytophaga; species Rhodocytophaga aerolata. Next base: position 20,347 of record NZ_JAUKPO010000014.1, on the reverse strand, counting down.
CTGTGCCGATAAAGTAGCCCAGGTAAGATTTTCAATGGCTGAGTAGCCAGCCAGGGGAACGCGCACAAAGGCTTGTTCAAAAGATGTCGTTTTCATAAGGTTCGATGTGATACAGGTACGCAGAATTCAAATTTTTACTGGAAGGCAGCGATACGGCAAATAAAACAGCAGCGGGGCGTGGTCAACGGACACAGCTCCGCCTCCGCTGATGTTTGGTGCATCGTACCTTATTAAATTATCGTAATGTTATTGGAATAAGAAAGTGTTGGCTCGTCTGAGGTTGATAATGGATAGCTTTTGCTGATGCTCCGGACGAGTACTATACCTGTGGGCAGGTAGGTTATATTAGTTGGGTATTAGATAGTTTTTGTTGTCAGAATCTCGCACAAAAGGAAGCCAGTGATAATGGAGCGTCCGGCTGCCACTTGCTGGCTCTGGCTTTTTGTTAAGTTTACTATTTTATCTGTTTTCAAGGTGATTTTTTTTACTTGTTTTTTCATAGTTATTGCTCGTTTAAAGAGTATTTGTTTTAGATGGTTTGTTTTTGAAGGTAAGTGGACTATCCTAAATGTTTGTTGCCAGTAATCTACTATCAAATTCCTTTTGTTTGTTGCCGTTCTGATGAAACAAACATACTACACTACCCGGCCCCAAGTCAATTTTTGGGCGTATACAAACGGTGAACAGCGGGAAAATAAGGGTATACAAACATTGAACTGTGCCTAAAAGTGTGTAGCAAAAGGTGAACATGGGCCCAAAAAACATCCTAAATTTCACCAAAAAGGCACTTTTACAGGTAATCAGCCGTCCGGTTATTATATAGTCCAGAACAAGCAAAGATTCTGGTCATACACTATTGAACGTTGCTACTGGAGAAAGAATCCATCTTACCTAGAAGGTATGTACAGTGGCAATAGATAATTTAAGATTTGCCTACTCTGTTGCAGGTTTTCGGCTTCCCCTGATAATTGATTACAGGCAGGTAGGAATTCCGTTTTCCCACTTAGTAGTATTACCGCTACCGGAAGGTCTAGCACCGGCTACTACTTGCTGAGCTTGTGTATTAGACAGATTTACAATTTTATCAGTCTTTAAAGTGATTCTTTTTACTTGCTTTTTCATAATTATTGTTGTTTTAAAGGGGTTTGTGATTGTTTTGTTTTGAATGATTTAAAAGTTTGCCTACTCTGTTGTCAGGTTTTGGGCTACCCCTGATGACTGATTACAGTCATTGGTTTTTACAAGCAGGTTGGTCTTGTGTTTACCCACTCAGTAGTGTTACCAGAAGGTCTGGCACCAGCTACAACGTTCTGAGCTTGCGTGGTAGACAGGTTGACAATTTTGTCAGTTTTTAATGTGATTTTTTTTACTTGCTTTTTCATAATTGTTTTGTTTAGAGAGTTGGAATTATTTTGTTTAAATAGAGAGTGGTGATTATTCACATAGTTAATACGAATGGTTTGTGCATCCTGCCGCCTTGCACATTTTGAGCTTGTGCAGTAGATAGACTAACAATTTTTTCTGTTTTCAGAGCAACCTTTTTAATTTGCTTTTTCATAGTTTTTTGTTGTTTATAGAGTTTGTGATTGTGTTTTAGATGATTTGTTGTTTGCCTACTCTATCTCAGGTTTTCGGCTACCCCTGATGGACGATTACTTAGGACCATCATAGCAACTAATAAGCCCATTGGCATTTAGGCGGGAAGTTGGACAGATTCCCGCCCTTCCGCCTTGTATATTCATTGCCTGAGTATTAGACAGGTTTACTATTTTGTCTGTTCTTAAGGTGATTTTCTTTACTTGCTTTTTCATAGTTTTACTTGTTTAGAGAGTTTGATTGTTTTGTTATATAAGTTATATTTTGGCCTACTTTGTTTTCAGGTTTTCGGCTGTCCCTGTGTGGTTGTGTTGTTGTCGTTTTGATGATACAAACATAGCACACGGCCTGGCCCCATGTCAATTTTTAGGGGTATACAAACAGTGAACGGATGGCAAAAAAAGGGTATACAGCGCGTATACATGACTGTTAGTAACGGTATCAAAAGGTGAACACAGGAGATAAAAACACCTCATTTTCATCATAAAAGCCCTTTTTATATTTTTTTCATCTTGATGGTTTTTTGTCCACTCATTGGAAGAAATAATAAAAATTAGAAAATGCTGATATAAAAAGAGGTAACTCTGGTAAACAGACCTGAGAAAATTCCAGGTATTATTGAATTGGGTGGTGCGTAGATGATGAGATAATAAAAGAATGTATCAGTAGGATATCTATTGATACATTCTTTTACCTGACTTAGAAAAATTATATTCAAAACAATGCCTGCTTTTTTACAGTACAGACACACTACGCAGTAAATGGAAGGAACAGTAGCAGAATCTGCGAAGAATACAGATAGAAAGGAAATGGTATTTAGCTTTCAAATAGTCTCTTGCCTGTAAGAACAGGCATTAAAATAATTCCTGATTTATTAGTAATCTGTTACGTTACTCCGTCACCGTATTGAACCTGTTAGTATAGCTAATCTATACCCGACTAGAAGCATATAAAATTCATCAGCAGTATATATTTCAATCTAAAGGCTATATGTTTTTAAAAACGCACAGCATTTTTTCAAGTATATCAAAGTATAATTTGCCCTTACCAAAAGATATCTCATTCTAAGGAATTACCACCATGCTTTCAGCCAATACCTGGCTAACTTAACAGATGGTACAAGAGGTGTAATAACAGGGGGTTTGTTTCGAGCAAGGTAGTCAGTGCTCTCCGGGTGACTTTACTAAAAAAGAACCGGCTTTCAAGCAAATGCTTAAAAGCCGGTTCAGGGTATTGATAAAAAATGTGTTGCTTGATAGTGAGCCGGTTTATAACATACTAGTTAAGATAGCAGCAGAAAACGGTCCCACCCGGTAGGAGTTCCCAGCATAGAAAGCAGAACCATCCCAATACTTGTCTCCCCTTCTAATAGTCCGTTACTCTGATAAGGCACAAACCCTTCTTTGGTGGGCGTTAATTGTACATATACAGCCTCTTCCGTCTCTGGCAAGCTCCTTTGCAGTGTATTGGTTAACCAGCACCGGGCTGCAGAGCTAATAATGGGGTTGGTGGAAACTTTGCTAAATTTATGATAAATATAGGCAATCCCTGCTGATCCATGACATACTCCGGCGTCGCGTACATGTGTATCGGCAAACTCGCGGCGCAACGTGGATTTATATATGGTATGCAGTGCTGTATCTTTCCAGGGTTTGTAGTCTAGCTTTTCACCAGCCAGGTAAAAAGCACTGGCTACACCCAAATCGCCATAACACCAGGCCAGGCGGCTGTGCTGATCTTGCAGCACATCGGTTACTATGTATGGAAATAGAGAGGTATCTTGTTTGTTGCGTACATTCCACATCCACCGCAAAGCCAGACGAATAAGTTTGTGGCATCGATCCCGTTCATACCCTTTTTCGTACGCTAAGGCAAGCACAGCAACTATACTGGCTACCCCATGTGACAGACTAAGATTATACTCAGGCGTATCCCCTGGTTTGTAAAGGCCATGTTTTTTAAAAAGCCAGGTAATACCGCCATGGAGGCTAAGAATTGATATATTTTCCAGTTGCAGTACCATGGCTGTGATGTACTGATGGATTCTGGGACTGGGCGTACGTTCCAGGAAATAAAGCATTGCACTTAAGCCTCCATGCAGATAGTCGAATTCCGCTTCTTGCAAACACTTCATAGATGCGTTAAACAAAGGTTCGTCCAGATCCTCTACAATGCGTTGTGCATCAGACTCCAAACCTGAAAGCAGTCCTGCATTGGTGAGATGTAAAAAACTCCAGGCCATTCCGGCGACTCCTCCAGCAAATGTGTGTAGCTGATCTCCTTCAGCTATGGCTTCTAAGCTGGCTTCTATGCGTTCCCAGGTACGGCTCTCTTCCGGCAAGTTAAAATGATGCTGGTAGTAGCGTTCAAAAAGTGCAAAGCCCATTTCTCCACCAAGCAGAGAAAAATCCTGCCCCACAGGCTGAGCCATTATATGTTTGTAAATGCGGTGTAAAATGGTTTGGGCGTCTGCTTGTATATCAGATTGAGTTTGTGGGGTGGCAAGTTGTAGTGTTTCCATGTGTACGATGTGGTGATGGGTAAATATTAGAGTGTTAGTTATGATGCTATGATTTGGTGATGGATGATGATACAAAGAAAAGCGACAAAGGCATGTATATCCTATTAACCAGAGTAGGCAAAAGGTGAACAAGCAGAAAAAAAGAAGGTAAGCAAAAGGTAAACAAGCTGTTTTGCCTGTTTTTTGCAGTTTTTCATGCTTGCTACTACAGCAGTGTCTCCCAATACGGCAGAGTTATTCTTGCCTTTATTTTTAGTTTCCAGGCTTACCAGCTACGCATTTATTTACTTCTATCTGCCAATCTGTAACACTCATTTTGTTGAAGATTACTGGGCATCCAATATGATTGTAGGGCAGTATAACCTTTTGTACACCATTTTGTTAAGCCTGTTAACCTTTTGAATACCAGTAAAATTTACTGGCTATACTTCCAGAGTATACCTTTGTATCCATTCACTATAACACTCATACTCAAACAATTTACACCTATGACATTTTTCTGGATACTTTGGGGCTTCGATGCCTTCATTGCATTAATCTTTCTTTATTTCTTTTTTATTGGCCTGACCGATGGCTCTGTATCTTCCTTCAATATAGGTTTATGGATGCTGATTTTGGCCGGACTTGCTGCAATACTACTTGGTAGTTTAGGACTGATGAAAATTGATTACCTAGGTATAGCCAAGTTGCTGCTAGGTGTTCTTGCTGTCCCGGGCTTTTTATTTGGCCTAATGACGATCTCTATGTTATTTATAAAGGAATGGAGATAATACACTTCATTACACTGTTATGGAACGCTCTCTTACCTTAGCTGTTACAGCATTACTTACGGCCCCCTTGGCCTTTCTTCTTTTTGCGTGGCTTACCGCCTCTATGGCTGGAAAAGGTGGCTCGGATATAGTGATAGGCTATGCTTATTCAAGTGCCCTGCTAGGCATGGTTGCAGCCGTAGCCTGGGTATTTTTACTTTATTTTGTAGCTAACCGTTTTCTCTCCGCCCCTTTTCTAAAATATATACAGCTAGTGGATGCCGCTTTATTGGCTGGCTGGTTACTGGCCTGGTGGATGCACCTGGACAGGCAGCCGCAAAAGTTTACGTATGCCCAGAGTCGCCCTATACTTGAGGTAGAATTACGGGCATCCGCTTCCGTGTTACTGGGAAAATCTATTGAAGATGCCTGTTACATTCAGTTTACAGGTGGGGAAAACTTCAACTTGCCCCACCCGGAACGAGTGAGAAAAGAAGAAGATGCTATTATTTTACCCTGGGAAACTACTTTGTTCACTGTAAAAGAATGGGAAGTACGTGTATTTCTGCACGACCAGCTGGTTACGTTTGTGCTGAACTTACCCAAGGAGCCAGCACATACGATGATCTGGTCTGAATGGTCTAACCCAACTTCAACTGACGATGAGTTGTTGCCCCAAAGCCTCATGCTCCGGTACCGGTTCAGAGTTGTTCCATACGGAAGCCAGTAAACGCACCAAGCTAATTACCGGGCACGCTTGGCTTTGGCTTCCCGGACTAGCTGGCTATCGGAGTTTTCGGGGGTAATATGCTCAAAACGGCCTTTACCCCGCTCACTTAGCCGCTGCAGGTTACTAGTAATGCTCTCTTTGGGGCTGTAGGAAAACACAGTAAGGTATATATCTTCCCTGGCTCCCTTCTCTATCAGGTCATAACTCTGGCTGCTAATCGGAAATTCACCATCGGTTGCCAGGATAATACGGTTATTGCCGCCACGTTTATAGTTTTTATCAGCTACTTTATAGGCTAGTTTTAAGCCGGCGTTTCCATCGGTTCCACCATCCGATTTTAGTTTATCTATAGCTTGGCTGATCTTGTCGATCTGGTTGCCTGGTGTAGGTTCCAGCAGTACATGGGCATTACCTGAATATACCACAATGGCTACTTCGTCTTCCGGACGCAACATGTGCAACAGGTTTTTTACTGATTTTTTAAGCAATGGCAGCTTATGGGGCGAATTCATGGAGCCAGACACATCCAGCAACAGCACCATATTGTTGTAGGCATATCCCTCCATGGAGTTTCCGGTACTTTCTCCACCAGAAGTAGAAATGTATACAGTATCCACCCTTGTTTTTTCAACCGTTTTCTCAATATACACCGTATCTCTGGTATGGATCGCCGGATTTTGCACTGGCGGAGTATTCGTTTGTGTAGTTGGGTTTTGCTGTTGAACCATAGTGGGATTAGCCGGAGCTGTAGTTTCCGGTGTATGCGTTACTGGCTGGGCAGGTTGAGTTGCAGCCACTGTCTGTTTAATAAAGTAATGAGGCTGTAAAACGGATTTTAAAAGCGGCACTTTAGATAACTCACAAAACTTATTGTACTCATACACCAACTGGTTATTGTATAAATAGATAAAATCTTCGTAGTTAATGGTTTTGGTATAGGTGCTAGGTTGAGAACCTGTATTTATTTTTTCAGCAAAAGCCCGGGAGTTTTCTGCCAGGTCTTCATAAGGATTATAGGGACACAGACCATTATTACGGCCAATCCGCTGTAATCCTTTTAGATTTGTGTATTCTTTAGCAATTAGCTCACGGACATTGGCTGTAATCTGATCAGTGACAGGCAGTGTAGGGGTTTTACCTGTTATATATAGTTTAACACCTGTTAGGCCTTGCCTGTCGTTATCCAGTGCTCGTAGCAAAGCTTTACCAGATACGTACCATGGGCTATTAGCTTCAGCTGGTGGATAGTTTTCAAACACTTTCCGCACATCTGTATACAATGCTTCTTTTTTCTTGTCGAACAGCTCAAATAGCAGAGCATATCTATTTACAATCTCATCTGACCGGCGAAACTGATCTTGGACGTATGTTTTCCCGGCCGCATATTCTGTTAGTTCTACACTTAATCCATCCATTTCTTTGAGCATATTTAGCAGCACTTCCGCTTGAGTAGTTAGAGCAGGTTTTACACCGGCTGGCAAGGTGTTGCTCCCTTGTAGCGTTTGCTGATAAGCCGACAGCGGAATTTTAAAATCTTGATGGGAATAATAGATAGCATTCCGGTTCTGTGAAGAAGCTTTTCCTTTGGCATACTCCGCTGTTGCCTGATAATTTCGCATACCCAGTTGTAACATGTGCATAGCCCGTACCGATTCATTGATAAAGTCTACATATTGGTTTAAGGCAAGAGACGCAGGTGCTGAAATAGGCGTTTTCTCTGGAATTATTTTCAAGGTTGGCGTATCCATATCCCGGAAGGGCTTTGTCTGAGCAGTGCTTGTTGCTTGTTTGCCTTTTGTACGGATTTCAAAAAGGGGACAGTACTTGGGAGCCGTTAACAAATATTGCCCTTGCTGCGCCGCATACAATACAAACTGGTTATAATTTACCAGCAGATCATTATTATAATAGTTCAGCAGGTTTTTATAAACTTCATTTCCATGCTTATCCGATTGTTTGGCCTGATATGTATAGTTATCTACCGCATTTCGTTTGGCTTCTTGTAGCGAATATATAGATTCTCCAAAACCAGTGTACATACTGGAAGCCGGATATTCTATATTCTTTGGGCTTTGTTTAAACGCAGTTACCCGATTTTCCTCAGCAGTGATACTTTGCTGAAAAGTTTCTATGGGCCAACCAGTGGGCACTTCCTCCGCCAGGTTATAGGACCAGGCATCTAACAATTCTTGTTCATCAGCTAGTACGGCCTGCATGGTTTTAGCTGCCTGCTGATATGGATTAGACTCCTGATAAATAGCTGATTTGTGATAAATGTTGGATACTTGCTGGTATAAACTGCTGCTAGCTTTACGTAGTTCTGCAAGCTGTGCCTGCATTTGAATGAGCAATTTATCTCCCTGTTGTAATTTGTCGCCTTTGTATTCATCTAAGCGGATATACACCTCCAGCGATTTGTACTGCTCGTCTAATTTCCCAAGCGATTGCCATAGTTCCTGAGCTTTCTGGTTCAGCATTTTGCTATCCGCAACAGCCAGGCTAGTGCTCTCCTTTATTGATTTTTGATACTGATATTCTTCCAGTGATCCTGAAGGCCTTGGAAGCCGTACAGCCGCTGCTTTACCTTTTTTCCAGGCTTCTGCTGATTCATAATAGGTTTGCAAATGAGTAACAATGGATTCGGCCTCGTCTGCCGCATAACTGATAAAAGCCACATAGTTAGCTAATGCCTGTGAAAGAGCAGAGTTAACCTGTGCTTCATTACTTGTGTGCTGATGGCTGGCTTCTATCGTTTTTTCGAGCCTGGCTTTGCGTTCTTCATCTCGTAAGTGGTCGGAGTCGTATCCGTAGTTCATAAGCAGGAATAGTATAGGGAACAAAAGCAGACGCATAAATAAATTACTTAGGTACAGTAATTTATCAAAATAAATGATGATTTCGCAAGCCAGAAACGACAGAGATACAAAAAAATCAGCAGCTTTATTGTACAACCCATCAGGAACAAAAAAAATAGTTAATGAAAACGGAACTAAATTTGCTTATACTTGTTTAGCTGATACTTCTCTACTCTATGAAGCCCCTATTTCTGGTAATACTGAGTTTGCTAATAGCACAGCTTGTATGTGCACAAATAAGCAAAACACATTCTGCAGACACCAGCTTTTGTGTGCCCAGCGTGATTGGTATGCCCCGCACCAAAGGCATTATACTACGCCAGGAATATCTGATGGATTATGGCATCCGGTCTATCGCCAAAGATGGTACGGTAGCCAACGGAGAGATTGGTGCCAGCAGCCGCCTGGAATTTAAAATGCGTTTACCCATTATTTCCAAGCCTGGTTTTGCTTTAGCTGCCGGTTTTCATTACTCCAAAGAAAACTACTACTTCGAAAAACCGGAACAACCTACTACGGATGTTCCCTTGTTCAGTAGCATGGAAGATAAATCTTTGCAGACTATTGGCGGAGCCTTATATGTAGTAAAACCTCTGCGTGGAAATAAATTTATATTGTTACGGCTTAGCGGCGATTTGAACGGAGACTATCAGATGAATGGCTATTCAAAAACTAATTTTCTGCAGTTTAACATAGCTCCGGTTTTTGGTTGGAAAAGAAACGAAAACTTATCGTATGGAATCGGATTTACCTATGGCAATATTTTTGGCCGCAATCTTATTTCTCCAGTAATCTCCTATAACCATACGTTCACAAAGAACTGGGGGGTAGAAGCCTTGCTACCTTCTAAAGTAAAGCTGCGCTACACAATTAATGACCGTACGCTGCTATATGCCTCTACTGAGCTGAACGGCGCACGGTACCGGGTAAATTTTGGAAATGCTGCGTTGCCTCAGCAAGATCTGTTTTTGCGGCGGGCAGCTGTCCGGTATGTAGTAAGCCTGGAAAAAGAAATACACGACTGGCTCTGGTTTAGCCTGGAAGCGGGTATGCAATCTAATATCAACTTCACTTTGTCCAATAAAATGGGCCCTGCCCGCCATGCACTTATTCAGAACCAGCTAAATCATGCTTCTTTAATTAGTTTTAGCTTGTTTGCTGTGCCGCCCAGGAAATTTATGAGCCGGCATTAGAATAGAAAACCTGCTTTAATTAAAGGCAAAACCTCTTCCTTCGAAAAACCTACCATTGCTGATAAAACTACTTTGCTAAGCGGGGCAACATATATTCCGCCACCGTAACCATGATGCCATTTAGCGGAAGTTTCTCCATCCAGCCATACTCTGCCTACATCGTTAAATCCGATTAAACCTACTTGCCCCGGAAAAAGATACGAACGGAAACTAAACAACTTCATCCGCAGCTCAAGGTTGTGAAAGAAACTGCTCTCGCCGGCAAACCTGGTTTTCCGGAAGCCCCGCAGATTAGTATTGCCACTTAATACCTGCGCTTGAAAAAATTCGTAATTCCCAAAACTTCGTCCGGCTCCTACTCTGGTAGCCATGGTTATTTGGGCAGGTACCCGGAAGGTAAAATACAAGGCCAGAGAAGAATAAATCTGCCCAAAATCATTTGCCGTTGGCTTAACTCCTTTGTTCACATTAGCATCTATACCTAGTACAATGCCTTCGGTAGGCATCTGGGTATTATCACGTTTATCTAGCAATAGGCCTACATTAGCACCAGCATAATGCTTTTCTTCAAAGCTATCAGGCGTTAACCCATTCCGGGAAAAATCAGCGACAAACCTGCCTGGCGTACTTTCCACATCCACACTCTGGTATGTTGGGCCGAAATATACAGTACCAAAGCCTCCAATTTGTGACCGCAACAATGTTTTTAAGGTGGTATGTGTAAAGCGGACACGGTAATAATCAATGCCTTCTTCAGGCAGACTATAGGGAGTTTCATTGCCAAGACCAAAGAAATTGGTTACATAGTTCGGCTTCTTTCTGTCAAAGTCTACATCCAAGTCCATTTTACCAATTACATCTGTAAAAATACCACGGTACCGCAGATGGTAAGAAGACGTAAGGGGCGCATAATTAAACATCAAACTGTGTTGCATGGCATACGGTTCTTTACGGAAGCCATGCGTACGGTATAAAACACCGGCTCCCCAAAATATACCATCGTCTAAATTATACTCTATAGAAGCCAGCGGGCCAATGTAATTGTATTGGAATGCTTTGCGGTTGTAGGCATTTATATCCGGGTCATCCGACGTCAGGTTTCGGCTTTCGCTGTTCAATACTAACTGATTGCCTTTTCTGGTGTCATATACTTTGGTCTTTTTGAAAAGCCCGCCTACTTTTGATACATCGGTAATCTGGTCGTTCTCGTTTCCGCCAATTATACGCACCAGAATGCCCTTACTTACCTGACCGCTGACCTGAAAAATATCTTCTCCTCCAAAGCCATATAAGCGGATTTCTTTAGTTTCTCCTTTGTTAAATACACGGCTATATACTACCTCGCCACGTTTACCGTGCTTATCCATTTTAGATACTGTAACCTGTGTTTGCTTATTGTTGAGACGTGTTACTTCAAAATATTCCCTTTTATCACTACCGGTTATGTCTACAGCCTTTGCTAAAAACAGGTAATACTTGGTGGCTTCCCGCTGTAGCTGATCGCGGCGAGATTTGAGTTTAGCTGCTACGTTATCTGCCGATAGTTTATAGATAGATTCGGGCCATTGGCGTAATGCTGTTGCAATTACCTCATCTGTCAGGTCTTGTTGCAAAGAATCAGCCATGGCCGTCCATTGTTCCAAAGAAGGTTCCGTAAGGAAAGATCTATCGAAATAGCGGGCATTGTGCATAAATGTATTTACATCGCGTACGCGGCTCCCAAATCCCTGAATTTTAGGCATAATCCATTTGCGGCTGGCAAGCTTAGGTAACAAGCCTTCATTTACAAAAAAAGCCTGATCGCGGTCGCGGGGTATCGGTTTAAATACCATATCTTTATGCTGATCAAAACCTGCCCACCGCCATTGGTCGTCGTGTCGGTCCCAGTCGCCAATAACCAGATCGAACAGACGGGCCCGCAATACCGCTAGCTGATCTATGTGATTGTCGTGATCTTCTTGAAGTTTTTCCAGCACTTTAGTTGTACTATAAAGCTTTTTGGCATTTTTGAGCCCTTCAATAGTAATATCTTCTCCTTCGCCAGCTGGCCGCTCTTCAAATAAGGCTAATGTATTGGCAAAGGCGGACCTTTGTTTGCCTAGCCTGGGGTCGTCGGGAATATATACCAGACGAGGGTTGGTATGATAAATATTTGCTGCCTTTGCCAGCGTAGGTATTACCATAAAGGCATAGGGATGAGAGGCAGAAATTTGATCTTGCACCAGATCGACGGCAAATGTATTTTTTAATGCTTCGGGTACGGCTCCACTAGCATATTTTTCTATCGAGCGCAAGGTATATTCCCGGCCTGCCGGATTCTCCAGCCGCAACGATTTGGTCTGCATACCGCCTCCCCGTTGCAAAATAGTTAACCCGCCTTGAGCCTGCCCTATGTCTAGCAAGGGGACTTTTACTGGCTGGGACCATATAGCCCGGTAATTTTCTCCTAAAAATGTTTTCCCTAAAACGCTTGTCTTGTATTGATTACTTGCCTGCACGGTTACTGTACTATCGGTAAGATCTATATTCTTCCATTTTTCTTCTTCTGATAACTGATCTTTTAGAGGGCGTACTTGAAGTTTTTTTGCATAAACCAACGTACCTTCTGGCCCTTCCATCTCAGGTTTCCAGAACTCCAGCCATACTTCTCCATTGGCATAGTACTTGAGTTTTCCGAAGCCTTCGCCAATATCTGCAAACTGGGCATACTTGCCGTCTGCTACATGGCTCTGCTTACAGCCTGCTCCGCTTACGATAAAGTTCATACTATCGCGTACAATGTGTTGTAAGGTATGCTCATGGCCTGCCGCATGAATGATACTTGGATGCTGTGAAAATATATTGATGAGCGCTTTGCGCATTAGGCGGTATTTGGGATGAGGGGTATCTTGCGGATCGCCAAAAAGTGTTCGGTATAAAGGATAGATAGACCCCAAAACTGGCAAAGGAATATATAGATCTTCATTCAAATCAGTCAGCGGGAAAAGATGTTGCTTAGCTGTATAATACCCGCCATGCGACCCATACGTATACATGGGGTGGTGCGAAGTAACCAGTATTTGTTTGTGCAGGTTTCTTTTTACTATATCGTCCAGCTGTACCAATACCTGATCGGCCGTTTTGGCTTCACAATCGGAATCTTCCCCAGGTTTATCCCAGGCATGAATAAACCACTGCGTATCCAGTACGATTAATACCAGGCTGTCGCCTAACGGAATTTCCACCGGTCCGGGACACCCATTGTCTGGCAGAAAAACATTGCCTCTTTTCAGATAGTTTTCTACAAAAAATTCCTGGTTTTTTATCCGTTCCCAGCCTTTTCTGCCACTTCTAGCCCAGTCGTGGTTGCCTGGTATAAAAAATACCTGGCCCGGAAAATGATCAGTGATCTTCAACTGCTCCAGCAAATACTGCTCAGATTCTTTCCGCTTCCTCTCCGCTGAATCCGGTAACCCTTTCTGATAAATATTATCTCCCAAGTAAATAACGGCGCTGGCTGTATCACTTACCTCTAGTTGATTTTGCAGCAAGGCAAGCGTTGGTTCTTGTATAGTTAGGGAAGGGGCACCCACATCACCTATCAGATAAACGGTGTAAGCAACCGGCACAGCTGGCTGAGTAGCCGGTTGTGCAAAGGTGAAAGAGATGCATGCAAAGAGCAGAATAAGAATAGGTAGGAAATACTTCATTATGGTGCAAAATTATACCTGAGAATGCTTGCCATACTGCCTCTGCCTTCATTAGAAATAAACAGGTCTCCATTAGGAGCAAAACAGATACCTTCAGGTTGTTTAAAATACCGTGCAGGAAGTGGCTGTACGGCTTCAATACTACCATTTTTATTCAACACAACCAATACTTTTCCTACCGAAGCAAGGACGTATACCAACCCGTTTACCGGATGAATAGCAATCCCTGAAGGACGGAAACTTTCTTTGCTCTTGGTTAATTGTTTTACCTCTTTTACTGATAGTACAAACACGGGATCTGGCTGGAGGGTATTATTTTTTAAATCAAAAGCAAATACCGCCCGGTTGCCAGAATCATCTTTTTCTATACCCGATATGCCTTTGCATGCCAATAACAAACGGTTGTTTTCAGCATCGTAGGCCAAACCCTCTACATCGTTTTTACCAGAAAGGGGCGTATCTATTATTTCTGCAGGGGTTGTTCCGGTTAGTGAGGTTTTATACAAATTTCCGTCACTGCGAACAAGATAAACAGCCTCTCCGGCCAGAGTTAAATCTTCATAATCTCCTGAGGCACCAAACCTGATCCGGTTGATAACAGCTGTACTTTTGGTATCGTATATATAAAGTATGCCTTTTTCATCTTGTACGGCTCCCAGTATCCCATCTTCCACATACATTACGCCTGAAATTTCTTCCAGCTCAGAGGGCAACCAGAATCTTTCTGATGGCTCATTAATGCGGTATGGAAATGCCTTCGAAAGTTCTCCTTCACCTGACGACTGGTCGGTAGATGAACCAGTACAGGCAGTATGTATATATAGCATAAAGAGAATAACAACCTTTAACAAAAATCTTTTCATTTCTCTATATTTACAGTGCCAGCTTCTGTTTATTTTAAAAAATGTAATCTTACAGTAGATTTCTTTTAATAACAATGTTCTTACATAGAGTTTATAGGTTTTATTAGCTCTTATACTTTATATTCTTTTAACAAGCCTATACATCTTTTCCGTTAAGCATGTTTTATACACACATAACCTGTTGCCCTTTATGATTCAGCAAACATCCTTGCTAGAAGAAACTAAAAAGTTTGTGGAATCTCTGTTTCAAAAGCAGCTTCCTGACCAATATACGTATCATAATTTACAACATACGAAAGAAGTAGTTGCGGCTGCTCAACTAATTGCAGATAAAACGCATTTAACGCAAGACGAACAGGAAGTTGTATTGCTGGCTGCCTGGCTGCATGATGCCGGATATTGCTGCCGTTACGACAATCATGAAGAAGATAGTATACGGCTAGCCCGTAAATTTCTGACAGAGCAGCAAGCGGCCTCTGAAAAAACCGAAAAAGTGCTGGGCTGTATCCGGGCTACCCGATATCCCCAACAACCGCATACGCTGCTGGAAGAAGTATTATGTGATGCCGATATGTACCATATCACCCTGGACAATTATTTTGAAAGAGCTGAGCAGCTTCGCCTGGAGTTGACTCATGTTAAAAATAAGCAGATTGGCCGCCGTGAATGGATAGCTACTAACCGGGAATTTTTGAAGTCCCATCTATTTTTTACGCAGTATGGGAAAACAGAAATGGAAGCCGCAAAAGAAAAGAATGTTAAAAAACTAAAAAAAGCTCTTAAAGAAATGGAAAACGGACAACCAGAATTTATTTCACCAGAGCACTCACACATTATACCTCATTTGCATCCTGATTCGCCAGAACATTTGCAGGCTAAGGAGTGGAAAAAAGAAAAAAAGGAGAAAAAGAAAGATAAACATATGGATAAGGACATCCATACGCCTGTCAGAGGTATAGAGACCATGTTTCGGACAATGTCAGTGAATCAGATGGAGTTGAGTGCCATTGCCGACAATAAGGCAAACATTATGATTACGGTTAATTCAATTATTCTTTCCATTGTGGTATCTGTGTTAGGCCGGCGGCTGGAAGAATATCCTAATTTTTATATTCCTACCCTTATTTTAACATTAGCCTGTTTGCTAACAATTATTTTTGCTGTGCTGGCTACCCGGCCCAATGTAACTTCAGGCGTATTTTCTAAGGAAGATGTGTATAAAAAGCGGACTAATTTGCTGTTCTTTGGCAATTTCCACAGCATGAACCTGG
This sequence comes from Rhodocytophaga aerolata, assembly GCF_030503435.1. Classification (GTDB taxonomy): domain Bacteria; phylum Bacteroidota; class Bacteroidia; order Cytophagales; family 172606-1; genus Rhodocytophaga; species Rhodocytophaga aerolata. The sequence continues at coordinate 4,880 of NZ_JAUKPO010000014.1, read as the reverse complement.
ACGATTATGAATGGGGTATTCAGGAGATGATGAAAGACAGTGACTACCTGTATGGCAGCATGATCCGGGATAATTACTTTCTGGGCAAAGTACTCGGAAAAAAATATAAACTTTTGCGGGTAGCCTACACCATTTTTATGTTTGGTTTAGTTATTTCTTTTATATCCTATATTATTGCCATTGTATTTTTTCCGGTGTAGCTACCATTTTGCATTAGTCGGTAAACGTTTTTGTAAACCTCTTTTCAAGCTGAAGGAATAGCAATTCCCTGGCCGGCGATGGCTTCATGGCTGGTTTCCATTTCTTCCACGTATAATACAGACTTCGGGCTTCTTCTTCATTAGCTAAAAGAAATAAGCCAATATCCTGATGGTATTTTTTACTAACGGTTTGTAGTTTATCTTCTACATACAATACCGTCTGGTAATAAAACATATCTTCTTCCAGCTTATCAGCTATGAAATCATCATAAAAATAAGTAACAACTTTTGCTATGTTTGCTGCCCACTCTTCAACATCTTTTATCTCTTTATTTGATTTTATAATAATTCTTTCCAGTTGATAAAGCTCATTTAGATTAAGCACTTTATTCAACGTAAATGCATAATCAGACCCTAGTTCTTTAATATAGTCGTAAGTATCTTCTGATAAATCGTTTTTTGCCAGGCTGATAATCTGTTTAAACTTTTGCTGCTCTTCCTCAGGCCACATGGAAAATGTTTCCAGCAAAGCCAGGCTATCTAGTTTTCTCATATTCGTACTTTTTTCTTTTAAAGCTTGCTTATAGGTTGCTATCTGCTGTAGGTACTCAAACTTTTCAGGAAATAACCCAGCCTTGTATTTTTCACCTAAAATAGCTGCCGGTGTAATTTCCTGGCTGTAACCAGGGAATGCAGTAATATGCAGAATCAATACAAGTACTAGAGTAAAAAATTTCATAGATAGAAAGTTGATTTTTAGGCAAGTAAACTGTCATTCCTGTAAACAGGAATTGGAAACACAAGGCTACTATTCAGATAAAATTGCTCTACGACTGTTAATTATTCATTTGGCTTTCACAACAAAGCCAGAACGTAGGCACCCAAATTTTAATTTATACAAAATATCCTGCTTTTCAAATAGATAACCCTGTATCCAAATGACCGTTAGTAAGGGTTACTTTGACCAGATGCCATGCCAAGGATTAAAAATATTTTGTGTTTTGGAAACAGTTTAACGGCCGGTTATGGATTATCTTCTTCACAAGCCTGGCCTACCCTTATCCAACAACGCCTCCACGCGTTTCGCATGCCTTATCATATTATCAATGGAGGACGTAATGGTGATACTTCCGGAGGAGGTGTACTCCGTATTGAGCAGTATTTACCTGACCCTATTGACGTTTTTATTTTGGAACTAGGCATTAATGATCTTCCCAGAGGTATTTTACCTACGCAAACAGCGGCAAATCTCCAAAAGATTATAGACCGTGTTAAAGAGACTCACCCCAAAAGCAGAATGGTACTGGCTGGTATGGAAGTGCCTAGCTTAGTAATTCCCAGAGAAATTTCTATGTTTTTAAATGATCCGGTAGTGGCCGCTTTCCGGAATATATTTGGAGAAATAGCCAGAAAAAACAATATGGCTTATATTCCTTTCTTGCTCAAAGGAGTAGCAGGTATTGCCCATCTCAACCTGATGGACCGCATCCATCCTAATGCCCAAGGCCATCATATTCTGGCCGAAAATGTATGGGAAGTATTAAGTGCCATTCTCGATTAACCAAAATACTAGACAAGAATAGCAGCTTTTGTGAATTTTGCAGAATATTTTTTAGTTTTATCATATATTCAACCAGTTTTCTACAACAAACCTTACGCTACACCATCAATGAACCCACTCTTAGAACCTTTTAATACTCCTTTTGAAACTGCTCCGTTCGATCGTATAAAAAATGAGCATTTCCTGCCTGCTGTACAAGAAGCAATTGCTCAGGCAAAACAGGAGATAGCCAGCATAACGGCTACAGGAAACACCCCTGACTTCACCAATACAATTGAAGCGCTGGAAAGAAGCGGTAAGTTAGTAAACACTATTTCTTCTATATTCTTTAATCTGAATGCAGCGGAGACCAATGAAGAAATTCAGCGCATAGCACGAGAAATATCTCCTTTGTTAACAGCCTACTCTAACGATATATTATTAGATGAAGCCCTCTTCAAAAGAGTGCAGGCCGTTTATCAGCAAAAAGCCTCATTAAAACTTTCTAAAGAAGAAAGCATGCTGCTGGACAAAACATATAAAAGCTTTGTCCGCAATGGTGCCAATCTGGATGAAACAGGAAAAACACGCCTACGGGAAATTGATACGCAACTTTCCCAACTTTCCCTCGAGTTTGGCGAACATTTACTGCATGAGACCAATGCCTTTCAAATGGAAGTCACAGCTAAAGATGACTTGAAAGGGCTGCCGGAAAGTGTGGTAGAAGCAGCCGCACAAACAGCTAAAGAAAAAGACAAAGAAGGAAGTTGGGTATTTACCTTGCATCTGCCCAGCTATCTGCCCTTTATGACATATGCTGAAAACCGCAGTTTACGCGAAAAACTCTTTTATGCCTATGGGTCACGTTGCTTCCAAGGGAATGAGTATGATAACCAACAAGTAATTCTGACGATTGTCCACTTGCGTGAAGAAAGAGCAAAGTTATTGGGCTATGCCAGTCATGCTGATTATATTTTAGAAGAACGTATGGCTGAGTCACCGGCAAAAGTAATTAGCTTTTTAAATGATTTACTGTTTCATGCCAAGCCAGTAGCCTTACTGGATGTAGAAGAAGTAACTGATTATGCGCAGCAACAGGCAAATTTACCTTCCCTACAACGCTGGGATTTTGCTTTCTTTTCAGAAAAACTGAAGAAAGAAAAATATTCCATAGACGATGAAATGTTAAAACCCTATTTCCAGCTGGAAAACGTAGTTCAAGGTGTATTTGAAGTAGCTAACCGCTTATATGGCATTCAGTTTAAAGAAAATAAAAGCATTCCTACATACCATCCCGATGTAGTTACATACGAAGTACAAGACGAGGATGGAAAACACCTGGCTGTCTTTTATGCCGATTTCTTCCCCAGAGAGGGAAAAAGGAACGGAGCCTGGATGACTTCTTACCGTGGGCAAAACAAGCAAGCAGGTATAGATAAACGGCCACATATTTCTATTGTATGCAATTTTACAAAGCCCACTCTTACAAAACCTTCTCTCCTTACATTTAATGAAGTAACTACCTTATTTCATGAATTTGGGCATGCACTTCACGGTATATTAGCAAACGGAACGTATGAAAGCCTGACCGGGACCAATGTTTACTGGGATTTTGTGGAATTACCTTCTCAGGTAATGGAGAATTGGGTTTATGAGAAAGAATGCTTGGATTTATTTGCGAAACATTACCAAACAGGAGAGAAAATACCTGCGGAGCTTATTCAGCGGATAAGAGATAGCGCAAATTTCTTAAGCGGCTATGCCACCGTCAGACAAGTTGGCCTTGCACAATTGGACATGGCTTGGCACTCTACGACGGCAACCTCCATTCCATCGGTAGATACATTTGAAAAGCAAATTTTACAGCCCACACAAGTATTACCTGTTGCCGAAAACACCAATACTAGCTGCTCATTTTCACATATTTTCCAAGGCGGCTATTCCGCCGGATATTATAGTTATAAGTGGGCTGAAGTATTGGATGCAGATGCATTTGAGTTTTTCCAGGAGAAGGGAATATTTAACAGGGAAACAGCAAGGTTATTCCGAACCCACGTATTATCTGCCGGAGGAAGTGAACCACCTATGGAACTGTATAAACGATTCAGAGGAAAAGAGCCTTCTGCTAAAGCTTTGTTAAAGAGAGCTGGCTTACTAAAAGCAACATCAGAAAAATAAATATATCAGATTAAAAGCTAGTCGCATAACAATCACTTAAAACATATATTTCATAATTATGGCAGGAACAATGGTTTCTTTTAAATCGAATGGAAGTACAGCATCTGGCTATCTGGCAACTTCTGAGAGTGGAAAAGGCCCAGGTATAATTGTAATTCAAGAGTGGTGGGGATTAGTAGACCATATAAAAGATGTTTGCAACCGTTTCGCTAAAGCAGGATTTACAGCATTAGCCCCAGATCTGTATGATGGAAAAGCAACAAAATCTCCAGATGATGCCGGAAAAATGATGATGGCATTAAATATTGATGAAGCAGCAAAAAAACTAAATAGTGCTATAGAGTATTTGTCAAATCATGAAGGAGTATCGACAAAAAAAATAGGGGTTGTTGGTTTTTGTATGGGTGGTCAATTGGCTTTATATGCCGCTACAATTAACACTAAAGTGGGAGCCACAGTAGATTATTATGGTATCCATCCAAGCGTAAATCCTGATTTTAGTAAGCTAGAAGGACCTGTACTAGGTTTTTTTGGAGAGAAAGATAAAACTACGCCTAAAGAAGCGGTTGAGGCATTAGAAGAGAAACTAAAGTCGGCAGGTAAAACATATTCTTTCACCATCTATCCTGGAACAAGCCATGCATTTTTTAATGACACTCGTCCGGAAGTATATAATCGTGAAGCAGCTACAGATACCTGGCAAAAGATGATTGCTTTTTTTAAAGAGAGCTTTTAAAAAAGCAAATTAAGACATTTTGAAAAGGTGGATCTATAATAAATAATTCCACCTTTAGTTTTTTATTTAATATGGTATGGGGTGGGCACAAAAAAAGAAAGAAGCAACGAGCGGGAGTTGAGATGCGGAGGAGGGATAGGAAACAAAAAAGCCTCCTTTGTGGGGAGGCTCTTGCTTGATAATGAGGTGGCGGGGACCTACTCTCCCACCTTGTGAGGGCAGTACC
>NZ_JAUKPO010000149.1 GCF_030503435.1 Rhodocytophaga aerolata | reverse complement strand
TTGGGTTGTGCTCAAGGCGTACATGGCCTGCATCCATAGTGATATCGGCTTCATATACTTCTACATTATCCACCCACAAAGTACCATCACTTTCTCCAAAATCAAAACGCAGGGCGGCAGAACTGGTGCTGCCGGTAGGCTCAAACAAAAACTCATAATCGGTGCGGCTCGTCGTTGATTTATACGTTCTACTCTCTAAATATTGGTTTGTAACATTATTATTCATCAACCCTATCTGTAGAGTTCTGTCTGCATTAGAGCTGAGAACACTAAACTTCACAATGTACTTTTTGTTTTTATCGACGCTGCCCACATTGCCTCTAAAGTGGGCGTCTTTTCCTGTTTTATAAGCAAAAGAGGCTCTCATACTACCACCACTGCTAAGCTTATTGGTATTATCCCAGTTGATGCGCAGGCTGCCTCCGGAATGATAGCTAAGAATGCCTGAAACATTGGAGTCAAAGCTTTTGTTGGGGAATTTATTGCTACTTGTCAAGCGGTTGATCCGGTAATGAGGCATCGGTTTGTTTTCAGCAGAGCCAGATTCATGGCCATGCACTTTTTTCCAGGCATTCAGATTATATCTGTTAATCGATTGTGAACTGCCATAACGGTTGGTAATGGCTGTAACAGCGATCACTGAGGTAGATATGGTTCTGGTGTAATAGTTGTTGGAAAAAGAACCAAACTGGGAGATATCATTGTCTTTAGTAAACAAAGCCATCAATTCCTGCCCTTTCTCTTTAGAAGCTAACACGTTGTATTTGAACGTAACATTGCGGATGGGTTTATCGGCTGCTACTTTGTCATGCTCCATAAGCACCTGATAGTCGCGGTTGTCAAAAAAGGTATTGCTATGGATGTTCAGATTGCGTGAGTTATGTACATACAAGCCATAGGTACAATCGCTAACCGTGTTGCGGGCAATCTCCACATTGGCTGTGTTATCGTCCATATACACGCCCTTTGCTAAACGAAGGGCAGGATTCGCTGTTCCTTCCGGCGCGCCTGTACCCTTAAGAATAATGTTGTCAATTACCTTCTGACCATATAGTGTAGTAGAGCCACCATCCAGATTATTCCAGGTATGAATAGCTCCGCCATCATCTTTAATGTAGCAAAAGTTCTCTACATAGTTTTTGCTCACAATGCTGTTGTTGCCACGGAATGATAAAGGATTATAACCTGTATTAATAATGCTGTTATTTTCAATTTTTACGTTGTTCCCCATAGCTATAATAGCCTGATAGGTAAAATTGTTACTTCCTCCCATACCCACTATATAGCCTACATTCTTGATCTGATTGTTGCGGATGGTGGCGCCCGGACATTCCCAGGTCATCGATACTACATCATTATAAGTATTATTGATGACAGAGTTTTCTAAAGTAAAGTTTTTAGTATAAAAGCCATATACCGCATCGCCTCCAGAGAAGGTAATGTTGCAATTGGCTACTGTGACATCAGTGGTTC
>NZ_JAUKPO010000148.1 GCF_030503435.1 Rhodocytophaga aerolata | reverse complement strand
GAATATAACTTTTTCTTCTTTTAATTAGGGTAAGCTGTTTAGTTTTTTCTCTTTGTTTGAGCTTTTCCTGCCTGCGATCAAAGAATACATCAGCAGGCGTTAAGTTATCTAATGATTCGTGATACCGATGATGGTTATAATGATTTACCCACTCATTGATCCGCCTTTCTAACTCTTGTGGTAGATAATAGAACTCCAACAGGAGTAGATTTTTCATTGACCGATGATAGCGTTCAATTTTTCCCTGAGTCATGGGATGATGCGGAGCACATTTGATATGCTGTATATGCTGCTTGTCAAAATATTCCCGCAGGTATTTTCCTACGAAAGCAGAGCCATTATCGGTTAATACCTTCGGCCTTTGCTCTTCATTTAAATGGGCTGCTTGCATGGCTTGCTGCAGGGTTCGTTCCGCATCTACCGCTTGCATGGTCGAGCAGAGCTGCCAAGAGAGGATATAGCGAGAATAGTCATCCATGACAGTTGATAAATAGTACCAGCCCCAACCCTGGATTTTAAAATAAGTAAAATCAGTCTGCCAAAGCTGATGGATAGCTGTAGTAGGATTGGCAAAGTGATCGGCCGCTTCCATTAATCGGTAAGCAGGCGTAGTGACTAAGCCATGCCTTTTGAGAATCCGATAGACAGTAGATTCGGACACAAACCACCTTTCCTGATCGGTGATATAGCAAGCCAGTTCCCGACAAGAAAGGTCTGGGCGCTCTAAAGCCAGCGTGACGATCTGTTCTTGTTCCTTGAGCGGCACTTGATTCCAATAGCCTCTTCGCTCCACTGGCTGAGAAGCTAATCCCTCATATCCCTTAGCCAAGTATTGCTTGTACCATTGATAGAAAGTAGAGCGGGCAATAGCTAGTTGTGTCAACGTAGCTTTTACACTTAGCTGTGACTGCTCTACAATGGTAATAATTTCCATTTTCTCTGCCTGTGTCATACGCTTATTGGGTTTGGTTACTGTTCGGCTTTCAGGCTTTTTTTTAACAAGCGATTCTCAAGACTTAGCTCAGCTACTAATTGCTTTAAGGCTTCATTTTCTGTTTTCATCATCTGCACTTCCGGAGCAGTAGCTTCCCGGATAGTGTCTCCCATCAGCCGTTTCTTGCCTGCTTCTAAAAATTCCTTGCTCCAGCGGTAGTAGATATTGGTGTTGATGCCCTCTCTGCGGCAAATTTCTGCTACAGAAAATTCTCCGCGTAAGCCTTCCAGGACAATGCGTATTTTTTCTTCGGCTGAGTACTGCTTGCGAGTTTGGCGTTGAATGTCTTTAATTACTGAGAGTACTGGCTGCTTAAGAGGTGTGGGTTTAATAGGCTCTTTGCCTACTTGAGCAGGGGTAGCACTAGGTTTAGAAAGGGATTTGCTGTTTTTGGACATAATCGTGGAGGTTAGGGTAAGACAATTTACTCATTTGTCTCTTCTATTTTGCCATCAGTTGTCCAATTCTATCTGACGACATACA
>NZ_JAUKPO010000147.1 GCF_030503435.1 Rhodocytophaga aerolata | reverse complement strand
GGGAGGTGGCTGTGGCACAACTCCTTCTTTCATTATTTCTCGTAGCTGAGTATCTTTAATAATGGTAGGCCAAAGAGAAAATTTAATAAACCCCTGCCCATCACTGACTATTGAAAATTATGTTCCCAAGAACAATTTTTATCGTCGCTTAAAGTCAATACTTGAGCTGAACTTTGTCTATGAGGCGGTAAAACCCTTTTATGGAAAGTGTGGGCAGAAGTCTATTGATCCAGTGGTTTTCTTCAAATTGCTCCTGGTTGGGCATTTTGAAAATATCTGCTCTGATCGTGCGCTAATTGTCAGTAGTCAATTGCGACTAGACATCTTATACTTCCTTGACTTCAAATTAGGAGAGCGATTGCCCTGCCATAGTACGATTTCTCGAACAAGAAAACGCTTGCCTGTAGTGCTGTTTGAAAAGTTGTTTGAAAAAGTGCTAAATGCCTGTATAGATGCAGGTATGGTGGGAGGACAAAGTCAAGCCATCGACGGGGCTTTTGTCGAAGCCAATGCCTCTTTAGACAAGCTTGAATCTAAGCTGGTATTGCAATGGAAATTGCTACCAGGTGAAGTATTAGCAGACGATCCCTCTACAAATGCTTCCCAAGCTATAGCCTTTAGTTTAGTTGAAAAGACGGCTAAACCTAGAAAACCGGATAGATCCAATACTCTCTATCAAAGCAACACAGATCCGCAGGCTCGATTAGCTCAAAAAGCAGGTAAGCCTTTTCGTTTATATTACTTGTCCAGCATGGCTGTGGATACTTATCATCATATAATTACCCATATACAGGCAGACTATGCCGATGAACGTGATTCTGTTCATCTATTAGCCATAGTAGATAAAATAGCCACACACTTCAAACAACATAACTTGCTTTTGAAGAATATATTAGCTGATGGAGGCTTTGGCTCAGGATTAAATTATGCTCTATTAGAATCCTGTGGCTATACTGCTTACATACCTTTACAAGGTAGTTATCATCCGGTGAGAGAAGGCTTTAGCTACGACGCTCGAAAGGATGTCTATCTGTGCAGGCAAGGCAAAGAGCTGAGTAATCAAGGAATACGCCTGGAAAAAGGCTTTGCTAATGCTACTTATCTAGCTAAACAAGGTGAGTGTACTGCTTGCCCACTAAAGAAGGTTTGTTGTCAGAATAGAGGTCGCAAAAAGTTGGTAGTCACGGCCTATCATAATCATTACCAGCGCATGCAGCAAAGACTGGAAAGTAGAAAAGGGAAATATATGAAATGGCGAAGAATGGCTACTGTTGAACCTGTTTTTGGTAGTTTACTTAATAATTTTGGCATGTGGAGAGCCAATGCCCGCGGCAAACAATCAGCTCATAAAATGATGCTGATGGCTGCTGTAGCATATAATCTGCAAAAATTACTTCGTGGGTTGACTCACCCCAAAGCCAAGTCTCAAATTATGCATCTACAGCAGGTCAATATTCTTTATTTTTTATTCTTTTTCGTTGTGCCACAGCCACGGAGGTTT
>NZ_JAUKPO010000146.1 GCF_030503435.1 Rhodocytophaga aerolata | reverse complement strand
CTGAAAGGGGAAGTTATTTTAACTACTTTCTCTTTCTATAACTTAAATTGAAAATGGGCGAAAGGGGATGTAAAATAGTTAAAAAAAGAATCCTAGATGGTTATTCTCACCCTTCAAGCCCTTTGATTTTCAAACACGACTATAGAGCGATTTCTGTCAACCTATATCAGTACAAAACCCCTCAAACCACCTTGCCGCTTGCTAACTGGCTTCACCAACTGGCCAGTAGGAGACTTTCACTCCTGAGATAATTATTGTATATTTCTTTCAAAATAGACTGTGCCATACTGGGCACACACACTTAACCCACAGCAACCAGCCCATTCCAAGCGTAAAACCACAGCACGAGGGCACGGTATGCGAGGGTCTGAGGTGTGTTAACGGTCATTGTAAAATCACAACATACACTACATATAAAGTGAGTTTCAAAACAACTAAAACAGATATCATTAATAAAGAACCTTTTATGACAGAGAATACTATCACAACCGTTAAACCTTTTTTGACCGTACACAATGCGAAGAAAGCTATTGACTTTTATGTGTCCTGTTTTGGAGCTGTTGAGACTAAAAGATTTGAAATGCCTGACCAGAAAATATCATCTGTCATTGAAATTGACAAAGCAGAGTTTTATGTAGGGGATCAGGAAACTCATCATGAAAATCTAAGCCCGGAGCTAACATCGAGTAGCCCAGTTAGAATAATTTTACAAACCAAAAATGCTGACCAGTTATTTGAAAAGGCAATAAGGTTTGGTGCGACTCAAATTTGTCCAATGACTACCGAAGAAGATTGGAGAATTGGAAAACTACAAGACCCATTTGGACACATTTGGGAAATTGGTTACACTTTGTAATTCTGTAAAGTGACAATAATGGCAGACCAAGAATTAACTCTAAAAATTGTTTTAGAAAAGCCGCCAAGTGGGGTAGACTTCGGATTACAAAAAGGAAGTGGAAATAAATACAAGACAATTCAAATACAAAGATCCAGCGATAAGAATGTAGAGTTTGAATTCACAATTACTGTCAAGCTTAATGATGGCCTTCCAAACTTTCTTGGTGGATTTGTTCAAGGACCTCCTACTCAGCGTTTCATTTATATAGATATTGGGACATATGCGGGTCAAAAAGATACAACCTGGAGTCGAAGATTGAAAATTCCTTTAATGGGAATTAGCTTGAACACTATCAAAGAACTTTCAACTAATAATAATAAGATTTTAGAAGCAAGGGTTCCCGGTACTGGTAGAGATGGTGGACCAAATTGTGCTACTGTAAAACCATTTAGTGGATGGCATATCTCTACTCGAGCAGCACAATAAAACGGCACAAAACAATGTATATAAATCACGCCTGCAGATGAGCAGGTTTTCTTAATTATTCCCTTCTCAAATGAACTTGCTACCTTTGAGTGGAGGGAAAAGATAGGAAGATTTAGTAATCTACTAAATTTGACCTTATGAAAAGACAAGTGATTTGACCAAGCTGATCCCCTCCCAAGAAATTAGACACATTAGAAGTAAAGACAAAGGGG
>NZ_JAUKPO010000145.1 GCF_030503435.1 Rhodocytophaga aerolata | reverse complement strand
TACAATCCCGGCTTGAGCCGCTTGGCTATAGGCAAGCTGATTTGCAGCGTTCCATCTGTCTTGCTAACTTCTCTTTCCAGCATGATCACCTGCCCTGCTCCATCTACTACTTGTACTACTACTTCTTCTGAGCTTCCAAAGCCGGCCATGTCCAGGTAGATTTGCCCGCCCAGACTTGGGTTGGGGTATACATTCAGTTGCACTTCATTAGACGAGCTTTGGGCAGCATTCACTTCTTCAGCTAATGATCTTGCCGTGCTAGCTGGAGCTACAGCAGCTGTGGCACAGGCGGTTCCGGCATTGTATATTTCCATGCCCGCTATTGCCACCCGGTTGGCTGTTGGAGTAAAGCTCACATCTAACCGGCCATCGGTAATGCTTACTTCAAAATCCTTGACCAAAGCCGATTTATAGCCTACCTCACTAAAGATATCAAAGAAAGCTAACCGGCGCTGATTTTCTATGCTGATATCAAACACCCTGGAGGCTACCGTAGTGAAGAAATTCTCTACAAAGTGCATCCGGATCATGTAGTTGCCATTGGGCAGGGGAACCTCATAACGGGTCACCCCCAGATTCGTTGCAGCCGATAGATAGCTCTGATAGAGCAGATCATCATCAGTAGCGGCTATTGGGGTAGCGGCCGGCCGATCTAATTGCACAGAGCCTTTGCGGTAAGTGTTGTCGGCTTCCCAGGTTATTCCATTAATGGTGAGCGGAGCATCGGCAGCGCCTTTGATGCGCTTGGCTACGGTAATAGCCGAGCAATTATCATTGGCTGTACCATACAGGGGTATGCGCAAGGGGGTAGGCGAGTTATCGTAATGCACCAGCAAGGCAGCATTTTTAATGCCCCTACTACTTGGCCGGAAGCTAACACTTACGGTTGTGGAAGCACCTGCAGCAAGCGTGGCAGAAGCAGGCTGCGTATAGCTAAACTCATTCAGATTGGGGCCTGTTAACTCCAGCTTGGTAATTTTAAGCGTTGGATCGGCAGACCCATCCCCATAAGTGAGCCCTAAGCTTTTCAGCGTAGTGGTGGAAGAAACCGTTTGCCCCAGCATAGTATCCGGGAATTTCACGGCTGAAGGTGTAGCAGCCAGCTCAGCATAGTTTACAGAACCTGTTTCCGGACGCACGTTGCTGATGTAGTACATATTGTCCTGATAATCGTAATTGGTTATGCCAGGCTGATTAATGTAGTCATGGCCAATGATGTAGGCATTGGGAATGATGTTTCCGTTATAATCCCTTACTTTCCAGATACGCATCCCGATTTTTTGCTCAGCGTTGCGGGTCCGATCTGAGAAAGATTGATTGACCTTTAGTCCAAACGCTCCTGTCGGATTGAAGCTTCCTTCAGCCAAAGCCGTAGAAGAATTGTTTCTTCTCGGCAGCAGGGATTGTCCATCTAAAGCATTATGGCCGGTAAGGAACGTATTGGTAGTGGAGCCTTTGGCATACCACTGGAAATATTCTACCTGTGCACAACAGCCATGATAGGCGGCCATCTGAATCACCGATACCGGTTTGCCCGCATCCGCTTTCACAAAGAA
>NZ_JAUKPO010000144.1 GCF_030503435.1 Rhodocytophaga aerolata | reverse complement strand
GTCCGGTTTTGGAGGACCAGCTCAAGAGGTGACTCTTGAGCTGAGTCTAACTGTAGGTTATTGAAAAGATGAAAATACTATATTGTTGGCGATGTCAAATGGAAATTCCTATGTTGGATGAAGAAGAGTACCAAATCGCCTATCGATTATATGGGGAAGGTATTCGAAATCCAACGTCCGGATTAACGCGCGAAGCTCGCTATAAACCTTTACTTGACTATTACAAAGAAGTAACAGGAATGGAGGAAACTGAACCAAATGCAATCATGCACCACCGCATTGCTCAATATGGTCCTGCGTGTGAAAACTGTGGAAAGCCATATCGAACCCCAAAAGCTTCTTTTTGTGCGGCATGTGGACATAAAAGAGAAAAGTAAAAATAACAACCACCAATCGAGTAGCGAAAGGTAGGGATTTTCCCTACCTTTCGCTACTCGATTGGTGGTTGTTCTTATTTATAACTCTAAATCAATTCCTTCAATTATTAACTTTTGTTTCTTAGCTGCTATTTCATTAAAAGCAATGATAAGCTCTTCTCCACCTCTCAAATAATTATACCTCTCTTCTGCTTCATCATATCCGTCAGGTTCTGCAACAAGGATAAAAATTGTCCGTCCATTTTCAAATTTCATTTCTATTCCATGAGGAAATATGCCCATAGATTTATTGACTTCTCCTGGTACTTCCCAACCGTCATCATCTAGCCATATTAGCTTAATATATTTTATTTTAACATTTACCAGATCCCTCCATTGATAGTCTGCCGACATTTCTTCTTGACCTTCAATTAAAGTGATTACTTCTAATTCTTTGATATCGATTCCGCAAGTCCCACCATAGTCAGAGAAAGAATTAGAATCATATAGCAATATTTTTCTTCCACTTTGCATGCGAAATTTTATCCCTAAAATTGGAACATGATGGCAATTCCCTTTCTCAATACATAAAGGTGATTCGTTCTCTCTATTTTGTGAATAAAAAACTTGTACAATAGCATCTCCTGCAAGGCTGTTGAAAGCCTCTTTCAACTCAATTCCTTGTTGCAAGAATTTATCCTTAAATGTCCTAATAGATTCTTTTATGTTTGCCATTTTTAATTACCACCAATGAACACAGCTTTACGACGGCACGCCCTTTTGCGTCAGATTTGTGCGTTCGGCGGGTTGCTGGCCGTCTAAAGCCGATGTTGGGCGTTTGTTATTTGTTTGTCTACAATACTATTTTCCCTTCTTTCCATTTACTTATCAAATCTTCAGCCGAGTTAGCAATCCAAATATGTTCATCATCAATTGGGTAGTAGGCATAAACTGCTGCATCCCTTTTATGTTTGTAAACTCTAAATTCAATACCGTCTACTCCGGGATAACCAATTATAAGCCATTGATTTGATTCATCGATTTTGATTTCATCTGCTGGTAGAACTACATCAATAAATGCTTCTTGGCAATAGTATGCCGGAAATTGTTTATCCATTTAGCTAGTCTATTTCAATCCAATAACGCCCAATAGACCAGCCGCTACTCGCAGCCGGTGATACATGAATAAGCTCTGCGCGCAAG
>NZ_JAUKPO010000143.1 GCF_030503435.1 Rhodocytophaga aerolata | reverse complement strand
TATAACACAGGTTTTTCATCAACATGTAAATTGTCTGATTAAGTTACTTTCATAGCTGATATTCTTAGTAGGTTAGGCGGATTCCATTAAATTTCAAAGTTAACAACGTGCTTGCTAAGATTTATATCAACAAGCTTGCAAAACATACGCTTGCCATAAAGCATGGATTGTAACACCGCTCTCACTCGATTTTTAACTTCTGAAATAGTATATTCAGATGCATTACTATTAAGCTATCTGTTAATTATTTAGCCGGCCCTATTTTTGGGAGGAGGTTACATACAATCAAAATTATACAGTAATTACGCAGGGTAAGGGTAATCGAAATAGTTGGGTAAAATTAGTTTTGATGAGCCTAGAAGAATACATAAGTATTTATGGAGCAGTCCAATAGGTAGCAGGTGTGTAAAATCAGCTAAAGTATTGGAGTTGTCGCATGATGCCGTAAACTCTTATCTATTGCAAGGCAACTACACAAGCAAATATTTTTACAAAAAAGTAGTAGTTCATTTACTAGCAATCTGATGAACCTTAACAACGGATTATTCATTGTTGGATATACCTTATGGTCAAGCAGAAAATGAGTTAATCACCTATTTGTATTCGGGGCAACACCATGTGGAAAATGACCTACTGGATTCTTTCTCCTTGCTGTACCGTCAATTATTTGTACAGGCTTGAAGAGGATTCATTCTGCACTTTGCATAACTCCTGCTTTATAGTAAATTATTTCTAAAACATTGATTAAATTAGAATTATTATATATTTTATATTTTATAACTACATACCAAGGTTGTTTGTCAATTACATTTGTTTCTTACAGTTGTCTATGAAAAGGTAGGCTATAAGATTTTTTAGGGTATGTTTTTATACATTTATAGTGCTCAAAAGCATCAATTACATCTCATTTGAGAGAATCAACTCAGAATAGTAAGTTGCAATTCTACTTTTTTATATATATTATTGCATATCAGGATAAACACAATTTGCAGTTATATATGCAAATTTATTACTGTAAAAGGACTAGTTGTATTTTCAAGATGATTCCTAATCATAGTTTACAAAAATCTAATTGCAATTAGATATCATAAGCTTCTAATCTAAAAACTTATAAGCAATGTACGGCAAAGCAAACTAGTATATTCTATCAACAATGGTTTATTAACTTTAATGGGCATTGTTTTATATTTATTTAAATGCTCACATACTTTTATAAAGTAATTTTTAAAAGAGAGATATCAGTTGCTACAATTCTTGATTTTTAGAAAAAATAGAATTATAATGCAACCTCTTTTTCTACATAATATTGAGTATCAATATTCAAAATGTATAATATCAATATTTTATTAACTTTTAAACAGGATAATTATAGAAAACATATAGGCTAATATCTTAAACTATAACTCTTTATATTAACATATGAGTGATTTTACCCAACTTATTCTAGTTCTCTATCCTCCCTAAACCACCTCGCATATGTATCCGACATAGCCTTTATACTACCAAAATATACACTTTATAAATATACACTTTTAAAATCATGAAGAAATTGCATTATG
>NZ_JAUKPO010000142.1 GCF_030503435.1 Rhodocytophaga aerolata | reverse complement strand
ATTGAACTTATCAAGGCAATAACCTCCCCCTTTTCATACGTACGAGCAGTATAGATAAATTCAATCTTATGCAGACCTGCAGGTACCACCATCGCTCTTAATAAATAGTTGACCTGCATATGGGGTACAGCCTTACCATCCACGTAAGCTTGCCAGTCATTGTTGCCTTGGTAGTAAATTTCGGAAAATACAGCTAGTTGGGGCGTTTCGGCTTTCGACTGGTAAACTACGTGGTCAGGAGAATAAGCAGTTAAATGGATACGAGCTGTAGAATCCCATTGAAGGCTTTGAGCATTTAATAGGGGCTCATAGCGGGCTTTCACTATAGCTGTGCGAGCAGGATCAAAACTTTTTAGGGCTTGTAATTCTTCATTTGCATTAGCAACTATTTTATGATCTTGAACAAACCAGGCATTACCTAAGGCATAGGGGTT
The DNA here is from genome assembly GCF_030503435.1 of Rhodocytophaga aerolata. Taxonomy (GTDB): domain Bacteria; phylum Bacteroidota; class Bacteroidia; order Cytophagales; family 172606-1; genus Rhodocytophaga; species Rhodocytophaga aerolata. Next base: position 1,167 of record NZ_JAUKPO010000142.1, on the reverse strand, counting down.
TTGTAACACGGACTGCGTATCATTGCCGAGAATAAAATATTTGGTATTGAGCATATTAAGGACAGGCAGTTGCTCTAATGCTGCCGGTGAAAATGACTGGCTCTGCAAACCTGACACTAGACGGTTCAGCTCGGGAAACAAAACGCTGTCTGAAACCTCCCCAAATCGCTGTAATTTAGCTGCATGATACCCACCAATTGAGTGATGAAAATAGGAGGTTAACCCATCCTCAAAAGGACTTACTGTTAGATTGAGCACGCGGTACTGGGTAGTGTCTTGCAAGATAGAGAGATTTGCCGCCGTGGGTTCTACCTTCTCTGCTTTACGCCTGGCCACAAAATCCTCATTATTTAAGTAACGTTTGTCTACATTGAACAGATCTATGAGTATGAGCAGAGACAAAGACAGATACAGTATTTTAATATTCAATCGCTTGAACAGGTAGGCGACAAGCAGGCCCGCTGAGAGGAGAATAAATATTACAGATCGCAAAGCATCCGTTCTGAGCATAGATTGTCTATCCTCTTTGATAGCTTCTAGTAGCCAGGCCGGCAACCCTAATCTTGCATCACTTGTAGAAGAGAAATCAAAGATCATACCTGCGGCCAGGGCAAATAGTAGTGCGACACCTGCTGTTAAACCCAGGCTCCAGAGCAGCGGTCTTTTTAGATCTGCCCAACTGTAACTCTTTTCCACCACTTCCCCAAGGGCTAGTACGGCTCCCATTGAGAGAAATACCTGTACCACTGTTAACGTCATTGTAACAGCCCGGAATGTATTAAAAAAGGGAAAGTAGGAGAATAAAATATCATTCAAAAAGAAGTTTTTACCCCAGGCAATGGAGATTAACAGTAAAGTGGAAGCGAGCAGCCACCATTTGATCCGGTCTTTGACTATAAAAAGACTTAGCACAAACAGAAAGCAAACAATGGCTCCTGCATATGCCGGGCCTAACGTATTGGGCTGGCTGCCCCAATAGAGGGGAAGCTGGCTGGTAAACTGCACTGCTTGGGCGGGGCTTCCTCCTTGTTGCAAAATGGCTTGATAACTTGCAGAAGAGGAGCCTAAACTACCAGCACTGGAGCCTCCATACAAGTTAGGAATTAACAATGTCAATGTCTCCAGCTTGCCATAACTCCAATGAAAAGCATAGTCGCGGTCCATGCT
>NZ_JAUKPO010000141.1 GCF_030503435.1 Rhodocytophaga aerolata | reverse complement strand
TGTTGGTTCAGCGTCAGATTAGGTGAAAAGTAGGAGGATTCATCGTTAAGTAAGGATGAACCTGACCTTGCTTTTGCCTCCAGGCTTTATTTTACGCTATAGTAGTATTTCCAAAAATAGTGTTAGCCTTAGTCTAATGAGTAATATTCTTTTCGGTACTTGTCCCTTATGTAGGCACATGAGTCACAAAGTGCACAGCTATTATGAGCGAAGTGTAAGCGACTTGCCCATGAGTGGTAAAGTGGTCTGGCTGCGCATCAGCGTGCGGAAGTTTTTCTGTCAGCAGGAAGCGTGCTGCAGAAAAATATTTGCTGAACGCTTCGATACATATCTGCCAGCTTATCAGCGAAGGCTACAACGGTCTACTGCTCAAATTGGGCAAATCGGATTAAGCTGTGGTAGTAAGCCGGGAGCTAAAATATGTAGATTGATTGGATTACCTGTGAGTGCTTCTACCCTACTTCGAGTGATGAAGAAAACACCCCTGCCGGAAGTGGTAACACCTAAAGTATTAGGAATAGATGATTTTGCCTTTCGCAAAGGGAATACCTATGGAACCATTCTAGGGGACTTAACGCAACGAAAGGTGATTGATCTATTACCGGATCAGGAAAGCAAAACTGTGGAGGAATGGCTCACAGCGCATCCGGGTGTAGAAGTGGTCTCCCGGGACCGATCAGTGGTGTATGCCCATGCCGTCACTGCAGCAGCTCCCACGGCTGTTCAGGTAGCCGACCGCTGGCATTTGTTGAAAAATTTATCGGAGAATATGGCGCGCTATTTAGATATACAACGCTCGCTGATAACGGCAGTAGCCGGGCAACTAAACCAAAAGCAGGCAGCAACTCCTATTCAAAATACCAACCCACTCATAAGTCTTGCTGCTAACTTGGGCTTAAAGACGATAGGTAACCATGAAGCCATTGCTCAACTGTCTACTGAAAAACGTTATCCCAAATACGGGCAGGTCAAAAGCCTTCAACAACAAGGCTATGGCCGAAAAACCATTGCCCGCCATCTGGGCCTATCACGCAATACGGTCCGAAAATATTTTGCCCAGTCAAGCTTTGTTGCTAAAGTGCATAGCCGACGCAGTAATTTAGCTGAATTTGAATCCTATCTGCGCAAGCGATGGGGCGAAGGAGAAACCTGTGTCAAAAATTTGTGGAAAGAAATCAAGCCCATGGGATACAATGGCTGTTACTCCATTCTGGCCGATTTTCTTTCAAAATATCCCAACACACCCAATCCTCATGCCCTTCCCCCTGCTCAGAAAGGCACTACCTATTCCAGTCGTAGCCTCAGCATTGCTTTGTGCCACAAAGAAGAGGACTGGAAAGACGAGCAGAAACCTTTCCTGCTGAAACTTCTCCAAAAGAGCGCCATACTTGATCAAGCCAGGCAATTAAGCTTAGAATTCAAATCCTTGATGGAAACCAAAAGGGGCCATCAACTGGAGAGCTGGTGCCAGAAAGCCGAGCAACTACCGCTATTTAAAGGTTTTGTCCGGGGGATTCGTCAGGATTTTGCGGCCGTCGAGCAAGCAATGACTTCTATCTGGAGCAATGGTCAAACTGAGGGGCAGGTGAACCGGCTCAAAAATATCAAGCGGCAGATGTACGGTAAAGCCGATTTTGATCTGTTGCGCCTACGGGTGCTGATCCGGAGTGGGTAGCATTCACCGAGATTGACGCTGAACCA
>NZ_JAUKPO010000140.1 GCF_030503435.1 Rhodocytophaga aerolata | reverse complement strand
AACGGTAGGGAGGCACCCCCCCGGTTGCGCTTACCACAGCACTGCCACTGCTCTGTCCATAACATAGGATAGGCTTTGAACCGATTTTTATCTCCAAGGGTGAAACTATATTCAGTTCTCCTGATTGTTTAATCAATACTTCAGAAGCGAAAGATTCCAGGTTTAAGTTACCTGACTTACTCTCCCCTCTACCATTTATATAGGTAATCCCATTAAAAGAAATTGTTTTACTCGTATTACCTGTATTATATTCCAGACGTACATGCTCAGGATCTATAGCTACGTCTGCTTCATACAATTCTATATTATCTATCCAAACGGTACCATCAGTTTCTGCTATCTCAAATCTTAAAGAAGCTTGCGCTAAGGAACTACTCGGTTCAATCAGGAACTCGTGTTCAATGCGCTTACCAGACGATTTGAATGATTTTCGTTCAATTGTTTGATAAGGTGAAGTATTGTTCATTAAAATAACTTTTACCGTGCGATCTGTATTGGCGCTTATAAAACTGAATTTTAATAGATACTTCTTACTTTCATCAATGTTTCCCACAACAGCTGCTGCCTGCCCAATAGCTTTCTGGTCTGCTACTTGTGCAAATGACATTCGTAAACTACCACCGCTTAATTTATTCGTATTATCCCAATCAGCTCTTAAATTACCTGAAGCCGACAATTTCATTATCCCATTTATGTTTGAGTCGAAACTTTTATTTGGATACTTATTGCTGCCAATTAATTGATTGACCTTATAATGAGGCACAGGCGTATTCTCTACAGAACCTGATTCAAATCCAAATACGGTTTTCCATTTTGGGAGATTATAAGTAGTAATAACTTGTGAGCTTGTATAACGTCCGCTAATAGTAGTTACGGCATCCACACTTCCTTTAATAGCCCTCGTGTAGTAATTACTTTCGAATGTGCCAAACTGGGAGATGTCATTATCTTTCGTAATCAAGTTCATTAGCCCCTGATCGGGTGTATTAGCTACCAATACATTATTTTTAAAAACCACATTGCGGATAGGTTTATCAGGCGCTACTTTATCGTGTTCATACTTTACTTGATAGTCGCGGTTGTCAAAAAAGGTATTACTATGGATGTTCAGGTTGTGTGAGTTATGCACATATATGCCATTTGTACATTTACTGACCGTATTGCGGGCAATCTCCACATTGGCTGTGTTATCGTCCATATAAATACCCTTAACTAAATATAAGTCAGGATTCGCTGTTCCTTCCGGCGCGCCTGTACCCTTAAGAATAATGTTATCGGTTACCTTCTGATTGCTTAATTCTGCTGCATCAGCCATATTATTCCAGGTATGAATGGCTCCGCCATCATCTTTGATATAACAGAAGTTCTCTACATAATTTTTCCGGACAATGCTGTTGTTGCCACGGAAAGACAATGGTACATAGCCATTATTAATAATGCTGTTATTTTCAATCAACGCATTATGTCCGATTGCCATAATAGCCTGATAGGTAAAATTATTACTTCCTCCCATGCCAGCTATATAGCCAACATTCTTCACTTGATTGTTGCGGATGATGGCTCCCGGACATTGCCATATTAGGCCTATTCCATTATTTAAAGCACCTTCAATAACAGAGTTTTCTACAGTAAGGTTTGTAGTGTAAGATCCTCCGATAGCATCGCCTCCAGAGAAGGTAATGTTGCAATTGGCTACTGTGACATCAGTGGTTCTTTCCACATCAAAGGTGCGGAAGTTGAAACCTTCGAAAGCTA
>NZ_JAUKPO010000013.1 GCF_030503435.1 Rhodocytophaga aerolata | reverse complement strand
TTATCAGAAAAGAAAAAAAGCTGTGACTACTAATATGCTTTTTCTGGCTGATAATCAAGGCTTGATGTTAGCTTGTAGTGAGCCTATTAGCGGAGAACACAATGATTTATATCAGATTAGTGAATGCTTTAAAAGTCTATGTCTGCTATTAGAGCAAGCAGGAATCAACTTAGAAGGTGTATTTATGAATGCAGATGCAGGATTTGATTGTAAAGAATTACGAAAACAATGTGCACAGCAAAAAATAGAAGCTAACATTGCTATCAACAAGCGAAGCAGTCAAGAGACTCTTGTTGATTGCTACTTTGATGAACAATTGTATAAGAAAAGAGGAGTCATTGAACAAGCGAATGCTTGGTTAGACAGTTTTAAGACACTGCTGATCCGTTTTGAAGTATTAACTCAGACTTGGCTTGCTTTTCATATGATGGCTTTCTCTCTGCTGTTCTTACGCAGAATTATTAAACTTAATAAACTTTAAACAGCTTCATAGTGTACAACGGTCGGATTTATAAAAAATCATCATGATGAGTAAGAGACTTTGTTTTTTAGGGTTGATCCTTTTTGTATTTCAGTATTGTACGCCAGTAAAAGTAGTTAGTACCAGAAAGCATCCAACCGTTGAGCTTCAATCCTATAAAACTTTCAATTTTATGGATATACAGGTAAAAAACGACAGTTTGACACAATTAAATCACCCAGGCATACAGATGCTAAAAGAGGCGATTGTCCGAGAATTATCAGCGAAAGGTTTTCAACAAGCGCAAGAGCCGGATCTCTGGGTGAATATTGGTATTGTTACTGAAGATAAGGTGCAAACCCGCAAAACTGATATACGGGAAGCTCCAGTTTATATTGGCCAACGCAGATACTCATGGAAAAGTGAAGAAGTAGAAGTAGCTAGATATAAAACAGGAACTGTATCTGTAGATTTGGTTGATGCGGAGAAAAATTGAACCTGTTTGGGAAGGTGTAGTTCAAGGAACCCTTTCCGATAATCCAAATAAGTTGAGACGTAGAATAGATGAGGGTGTAGAAATTCTGTTGGAAAAACTACCCATTAAGGAAAAGTAATTGAATAATTAGTATTATCTATCAAAATTTGTTGTGATAAACTATCTTATGTTAAGCAGTGCATTGTTTTATTAATTTTCTCTATCTTGATATGTCAAAATAGGGAAGAAGCTCCACTTATTGTGTAGTGAACATCTATACATTAAATAGTATAGGAAACCATTTCTTATTTTAATCTAATGTATAAATATTATTTGCAATCTCTTTCGATATAATTATGGTTCTACCATTATTTACTTTTATTTCTAAGGATTGATCAAACTCAATTTTATCGGTAATTTCGATATAAGCGCCAATGGTCAGTCCAATTTTATCTAAATATTTTAGGAATAAAGGAGAAGTATCTTTCACACCCACTACATCGCATTTATCTCCAATTTTCATGTTAATTAAATATACTTTTTTCTTACTGTTCATCTCACCCTTTTCATTAGGTATAGGATCTCCATGAGGGTCATATTCAGGAAATCCTAAAAATTGATCTAGGCGCCTTACTAACTCGTCTGATTGTACATGTTCTAGTTGTTCTGCTATATCATGTACTTCGTCCCAGCTGAAATTCAGTTTATCTACTAGGAATACCTCCCATAGCCGATGTTTGCGTATCACCAGTAATGCTTTAGCTTCACCATCTGTAGTGAGAGTTACGCCTTGATATTTAACATAATTTATTAGTCCTTTGGCAGCTAGCTTTTTAAGCATATCACTAACCGAAGCAGGTTTTGTATCGGTAAGCTCTGCTATTTCATTCGTGGTTACTTCTTTAGTTTTACCAGGACTACTTAGTTTAGAGGCCCTGTATATTATCTTCATATAGTTTTCTTCTGTAAAGCTTAGAGTTTGCATAAAATATTAGCATTAATAATATACTACAAATTTTAGTATAACTAAAATATTTGCTAATATAATTAGTATTTTGGTTAAAATTTTGCTAACTATAATAGTAATATTTAATAACTCAAATTTAGTTAAATAGACCTAATAATATAGACTTATCCCATAGAAGGGTATCATTATTTACTGAATACCTATAAAACCCTGTTGAATGAATGGCCATAAGTAATTCCTTTATATTAACCCTATCGTAATCTATATCTAAGGCACTATTATATACATTACAGAACTCTATCCATAATGGATTTCCAGGTATTAACATAGGGACCTTATAAAGGGTATACTCATACAATTTTGTAGGCATTTTATCCTTTGTAGACCTGTTATATAGATAGGGCACTAGGCCAATATCTGCAGTATGAATCGCGGCCATGATCTCTGAATGAGGTACAGGATAATCTCCACCTATTAAACGTATAAAGGGTAAATCGGCAATAGTTTTACTAAAACGATTATATTCATTCTTATCAGCACAGTAGCCAATAATCGTTAGGTGAAAACGTTTATCCAATCTGTTCAGCTTTGAAACTAAATTAATGGCGTGATAAATTCCGAAAGATTCTGCTATTGTACCACTATACAACAAATGATAACAAGACTGTTTTTTAGGATTATCTAAACTTTTGTATAAATGCGAAACCTTATTTTCAAGTACTGCAATTTTTTTTCGGAGAAAGGGTAGTTCACTCAGATAGCATTTTTCAGCAAGCATAAATCCATCTACAAAATATGATGATAGATACTCAACCGCCCGGGTAATAAAACCCAAAATATATTTAGCAAAAACCGGATACCTGGTAATATATAAAATATTGTAGTAGTAATTCTCTAAAATATCATAGTATAATTTAGAGCCATATATTATTTTGTACCATATTGTAACTATCAGTAGTTCAGGTGTTTCTATAATAATGACTTCAGGTTTTAGTTTAAGTAGGTTTTTATAAATATTCAGCGACGCAGAAATTCTGCGAAATGATAATCTATTAAAATCAAACAGCGGATAAAAATTTATATTAGGATAGGCAGGGACATTTTTGCTTTTAAAACCAATGATGTGGACGGAATACTTTTGAGAATCGGCAAGTGTAATACCAATTTTTTCGTACATTCGGGGGTCATCAATGGGTTTAAGGATGGAAGCAATAACCAAATTTATTTTAGTCATAAACAAACCTAATTATTAATTACCTTTTTTTATGGAATTACAAGAAATTATTGATCAAGCCTGGGAAAACAGAGAGTTATTAAAAGAAAGAAAAACAGAAATTGCCATTAAAACAATCATTGAGGAACTTGATAAAGGGGTGAGACGGGTAGCTGAACCATTAGAAGATGGGAACTGGCAAATAAATGAGTGGGTAAAAAAAGCAATTATTCTTTATTTTCCCATACAACAAATGAAAGTGATGGAAGTAGCCCCATACGAATATCATGATAAAATGGCCTTAAAAACTGGGTATAAACAACTTGGCGTCCGTGTAGTACCACCAGCCACGGCCAGGTATGGTGCTTTTCTTAACAAAGGTGTTATACTTATGCCTTCGTATGTAAATATTGGAGCCTATGTAGATAGTAATACCATGGTAGACACGTGGGCAACCGTTGGAAGCTGTGCGCAAGTGGGTAAAAATGTGCATATCAGTGGGGGAGTAGGTATTGGAGGTGTCCTTGAACCGGTGCAGGCGGCTCCTGTAATTATTGAAGACAATGTTTTTCTGGGTTCCAGATGTATTGTTGTAGAAGGCGTAAGAGTAGGGAAGGAGGCTGTTCTTGGTGCGAATGTAATCTTAACAAAAAGCTCTAAAATTATCGATGTAACAGGTAAAGAGCCGGTAACTTATCAAGGGTATGTGCCTCCTAGGAGTGTGGTAATTCCTGGAAGCTACACGAAAGAGTTCCCGGCAGGAAATTATCAAGTACCATGTGCACTTATAATAGGGCAAAGAAAAGAGAGCACCGATTTGAAAACCTCATTGAACGATGCACTGCGCGAAAACAATGTAGCCGTATAACTTTAAAAACACACCCACCACATTTATGATATTGCGGTGGGTGTATTTCCTTATAAAAACCGTTTAGAAACTTTTAAGTCCTTGCTTCCCTTTTCCCATTGATAAAACCCTTCACCTACTTTTGCACCTGTAAAACCTGCTTGCACCATGTTTACCAATAATGGACAAGGTGCATACTTTGGATTGCCAAACCCCTCATAAAGTACCTGCAATATAGATAAACAGACATCAAGGCCAATAAAATCTGCCAGTTGTAATGGACCCATTGGATGTGCCATACCCAGCTTCATAACTGTATCTATTTCCTGCACACCTGCTACCCCTTCATAGAGGGTATAAATAGCTTCATTGATCATTGGCATTAATATTCGGTTCGCTACAAAACCCGGATAATCCTGAACTTCAGTTGCCACCTTATCCAATTTTACTGCTAATTCCATAACAGTGGCTGCCGTTTCATCCGTGGTAGCATATCCCCGGATAACTTCTACCAGTTTCATGACAGGAACCGGATTCATAAAGTGCATGCCGATAACTTGGCCTGGCCGCTTGGTAACAGAAGCTATTTTTGTAATTGAAATAGAAGATGTGTTAGATGCCAGAATAGCTTCAGGTTTGCAATATTGATCCAGTTCACGGAAGATGTTAAGCTTAATTTCTACTTTTTCTGTGGCTGCTTCTATAACCAGGTCAGCTTGTTTCACGCCTTCCGGTAGCTGGGTAAACGTAAGTATATTATGTAGGGTTTTGGCTTTTTCCTGATCAGAGATTTGTTGTTTAGTAACTTGTCTATCTAGGTTGTTACTAATGGTTTGAATAGCTTTCTCTAAAGCAATTGTTGAAACGTCTATCAAGGAAACTTTATATCCCTTTAAAGCAAAAACATGCGCAATGCCATTCCCCATAGTACCACTCCCTATAACAGCTATTTGTTTCATAAATTTTAAAATCTGGTAAGTAAAATTGATTGATTAAATAAAAGTAAAGTTTCAGAAAGTTTAAACCTTACATAATACCTTCTTCTTCTGGAATTACGTATATAAAGTAACTCTGACCAATAAATCAATTATCTAATAAATAAAATAGTCTTCTACCAAATAATTTTATATTTTTACTTGACAACCGCGTAGAACCATCATGAAACTGCAGCCAGATACATATATAGTAGAATGCAGCAACGGCTTGTTGGGCTTAAACAAACGTAAGCCTTTCATGGATGTGTTCTTCTTTATAGACCGGCTCTTTGGGTATTTTATTCTCAATACGTTCACACCAATTTCAGATGTGAACCCTTCTTTAGAAAATAACACATACTGGATATCTTTATTTTCCTTCGATAAGTATACTATTTTTACTTATTCCTCTCCCAAAAGTTCGGTACCTACTTGCCGTGATGGCCCGGCTCCTTAAGCATTTCAGACGAAAATAAACTTAATATACTTATTGTAATTCTTGAATGAAGGGCACACAACCTGCTGTAGGACACTATCAAAAACTGGAAGTTATCAAAATTCTGGACTTTGGTTTGTATTTGGCTGCTGGTACAGAGGAAATTTTATTACCTGTCAGACAAATACCGGAAAATACACAAATCGGCGATATGCTGGAAGTATTCATTTACAGGGACTCAGAAGACAGATTAATTGCTACCACACAAAAACCATTAGCCGTCGCTGATTCCTTTGCCTGTCTGCGTGTAACTGATACTACTTCATTTGGCGTGTTCCTGGACTGGGGCTTGGAAAAAGATTTATTTATGCCCTTCTCCGAACAGAACAAAAAACTTATGCCTGGCAGGAGCTATCTGGTTTGGGTGTATGTGGATAAAAAAACAGACCGGGTCGTTTGTAGTGCTAGACTTGAAAAATATTTAAGTACAGATGCACCTCAGGCTTTAACAGAAGATCAGGAAGTAGACTTGCTTGTATGGGAATTTACAGATCTGGGAATCAAAGTAATCATTAACCAACAATACAGTGGGGTACTTTATCATAATGAAGTATTCAGTCCTTTATATGTAGGCGACCAGACAAAAGGCTACATAAAAAAATTGAGGGAAGATGGAAAAGTGGATGTAAGCCTCCGTAAAAAAGGGTATGCTGAAGTACAGGATGCAAAATCAGAATTACTAACTATCCTGAAAAAGAACAATGGATTCTTGCCACTTCATGACAATAGCAGTCCGCAGGAAATTTACGAGAAAGTATATATGAGCAAAAAAACGTTCAAAAAAGCGGTGGGTGGTTTATTAAAGCAAGGGCTACTAAGAATAACGGATAAAGGAATTCAGTATGAATTTCCAGAGTAATTCTTTCTATGCAGGTTAACGGAAACTTGCTAGATTTGCCTTTTATTACTGATGGCTAGTATGGATTTAACGCAGTTAAATGAAAGAGCAAAAAAAGCGAGTGAAAGTACCCAGAAATATTTTAAAAAATTAAAGAAAAATCCTCCCGCTAAGTTAGACTCAATAATGGCGGATTTGCATGAGGAAGTTTTCACACATACCGATTGCCTTACTTGTGCCAACTGCTGTAAAACAACCAGCCCGGTTTTTACTTCCAAAGATATAGAAAGGCTGGCAAAACATTTCCGCCAAAAACCCGGACAATTTATTAGCCAATACCTGCACATAGATAATGAAAATGATTATGTGCTAAATGTAGCTCCTTGCCCTTTCTTAACCTCTGACAATACTTGTATCGTTTATGAATCCCGTCCACAGGCCTGCCGGGAATATCCGCATACAAACCGGAAAAAGTTTTATCAAATTTTACCTCTCACCCTACAGAATACATTTATCTGTCCTGCAACTTTTCAAATTGTTGAGAAGCTTAAACAAGCTCTTATTTTAAATAAGTAAGTATATTAATTTAATGGGTATGCACTATGCTTAGCTGTATACAACTTTTTGAGCATATACTAATTAAGTAAAAACTCATCAATATCTAATAGTTTACATATGTATACTTATATGTATTGTATAATGACTGAAACAAAAAAATAAATAATTAAAATGGTTACAATTATAAATAAATATTTGTATACTTGTGTAAACATTTTAACTCTACTATTATGAATAATAAAATAAAGAATATTTTGTTAATGAAAGACATGTCTCCCTCTCGATTTGCAGACGAGATAGGCGTACAACGTTCTAGTATTTCTCATATACTCTCCGGGAGAAATAAACCCAGCCTTGAAATAATTCAGAAGATTGTGAGGCGTTTTCCGGAATTAGGGAGCGAATGGATTTTTGAAGAAGACGATGAATTAGAAGAAGAGACCGATGATCAGCCTGTACAAACGCTTTCTAAAACAATCCTAACCAAAGATACGGCACCCTCAACCAATGGAGTAAGTAAAGAAAAAACCTCTATTCCAATACCAACCTCAGAAGAGTCTGTAGAAAACGATAAACGAAAGGTTGAACGGATTTTAATCTTTTACTCTGACAAAACATTCACTGAATATAAACCCGAATAAACAGTTAACTACTTAGCTTTGTCAAACAAAAAACTCTCCTCTGGGGAGTTTTTTGTTTTGGGTAGTCTAACAGCACGAATAAAAGTAAACATCCATTCTCATACTTTAAGAAATTTATCTACCTTTGCCGGGTAATTGGTGCATTAACCATTGAATTAAACCTCAGTAGTAATGCTTAATAGGGAAACAGGTGTAATACCTGTGCTGTCCCCGCAACTGTAAACCAACAATTTGTTGTATCTATTTTAAGCCACTTTCTCCGCCTAAAGGGGATGGGAAGGCAGATACAAATGGTGAGCCAGGAGACCTGCCAATTGCTTAGTATCTGAACTTTCGGGTGAAAGGTTATCAGGTAACAATCATTTCTAAGTACTGGCTCTACCGATCACCTTAGATCCTGTTGTTATTTGCTGGCTTTTTCTGATGGTTTTGAATTAGTCTAAGTAGGATGCTGCTTAGTGTTTCAGTTCAATTCATTCATGAAAAAAAGTATTCTATTTATTGGCATAAGCTTCCTGTGCTTTTTATTCAGCAAGAATCAGCTTGTATATGCACAGAACCATACAGTAAAAATAGATAGTATAGCTAAAACTCAATCTATCAGAGAGATTATTGTACGGGCAAAACGTCCCGAAAAATACTCAGCTGGAAGCAGAATAACCGGCCTAGACACCACCACGTTGCATTGGTACCGGACAGGAAGCCTATCAGATGTTTTACAAATGGCCACCCCAATTTATCTTAAAACGTATGGGCCAGGTATGCTATCCAGTATTTCTTTCAGGGGAACAGCAGCTTCCCATACAGCTGTACTATGGAACGGGTTTAACATTATACAGCCTTCGAATGGACAAACAGATTTTGCTACAATCCCAGTATTTTCTTCAGATATAGTCGATATCCAACACGGAAATAGCAGTACAACCTATGGTTCTGGAGCCATTGGCGGAACAATTCTTTTATCATCTCCCTTACAATTCGGCAAAGGGGTAGCTGCCGGTATTCAACAAACAGTTGGCAGCTTTGGGCTTTATAGCACATCAGCTCAGTCCGGCTTCAGCAATTTAAAATGGTCTGTACAAACAAAACTATTTCACCAGCAAGCCCAGAATAATTTTACCTTTCGCAATACTACAAAATTCAGCAAGCCCACCGAAAGACAAGAAAATGCCTCCTTTCAACAATATGGTTTTACACAAGATGTAGGAACTTGGCTATCTTCCAAAAACTTACTAACCCTTAGGGCATGGTATACTCACAATTACCGGCACATTCCACCTGCCATGGGTGCTGTCCACCGTAATGCTACGCAACTAGATAAAAATCTGCGTCTATCCGCTGAATGGAATACGTTTCATACGTTGGGCAATACTACCATCCGGGTAGCCTTTTTTGATGAGAAGCTCAAGTATTCCGAAGATCAAGTACAATCAGTAACAGCTATTCAAACCTTGCAATCGCAAGCTGAACATGAATATAGCTTCAAAGATAAAGTAACCATTAAAGCGGGAGCAGAGCTACAACAGTTTTATGCCCAGGTTGACGGGTACGGCCAACCCAAAACTGAAACCCGTTCAAGTGCCTTTTTGCTTACCAAGCTACACCTGCATCCCAGACTCAACATCAACCTCAACTTAAGGCAAGCTTTCGTTGATGGCTTTAATCCACCCTTTACACCATCTGCAGGATATCAATTCTTTTTGCTGAATAGCCAACTACACAATTTGTCCCTCAAAGGAAATGTTGCTAGAAGTTACCGGGTTCCTACTTTAAATGAACGGTTCTGGCAACAGGGGGGCAATCCGCACATTAAGCCAGAAAATGGCAGAAGCTACGAACAGGGCTTACTCCATAAGTGGCAACATAAAAGAGGTAAGGTTGTGTCTGAACTCACAGTGTACACGATGAACGTAGATAACTGGATACAGTGGCTGCCAACTTCTCAAGGGTATTGGTCACCTACTAATATAATGCAGGTGAAACCGCGTGGGTTTGAATTGTCTACGAAGTGGATAATAGATGCTTCAACGGTGAATGCTTCTATAGGTGCAATGTATGCCTATACTGAATCAACCGTTAGTAAATCCTACCAGTTATCTGGCCAAACGGTTGGCAAACAATTAATGTATGTTCCCTTACATACGGGCACACTTCATAGTTTAGTAACTTTTAAAGGTTTTTCACTGGGTACCAATGTAGCCTACACCGGTTTCCGGTACACAAATAATAGTAATTCCGACTGGTTGAACGCCTATTTCTTACTTAACTGGTATGCTGCAAAATCTTTTTACTGGCACAAAACCACCGTAGAACTTTCCACTCGGGTAAATAACCTGACGAATACTTTATACCAGAATATGGAAAACAGACCCATGCCTGGCAGAAATCTAGAACTGCGGTTAAGCTTATTTTTTCATTCAAAACCAAATAATTCCAATAAACTTTCTGATTAACTAAACCTATTATGTACAAAAAAAACACAGTATTCAGACTTGTTCAATTTCAGCTGGCGCTTGCTTTCTTGCTTAGCAGTTGTGTAAAAGACCGTGATCGGGGACCTGCAGGGGAGTATGAGAGGGGTGTATTCATTATCAATGAAGGTAGCTTCAACAACTCCAATGGGGAGATTAGTTACTATAATAAAACAACACAATCAGTAACCAATAAACTTTTTGAAACGGTGAACAAGCGCCCATTAGGAGGCGACGTAGTACAATCGATGTCAGTGATAGATAATACCGGATATATAGTATGCAACAATAGCAATAAAATAGAGGTCGTTAATGCCAGTACTTTTGAAAGCTTGGGTGTGATAGAAAACCTGGCATTACCCAGATACATGATTGCCCTCAATGGCAAAGGCTATGTATCTGAATGGGTAAGTTTTTCATCCAATGGCCGGGTTGCTGTGATAGATCTTACAAGCAACACTGTACTAAAAACCATTGAAGTAGGCAAGCTTCCTGAACAATTAGCCATTATTGATAACAAAATTTATGTAGCAAATAGTGGTGAGAATTTTCTTTCAGTTATTAATTTATCTACTGAAACCTTTGAAAAAAATATTACGGTAGCCGATGCGCCGTCAGATTTTAGAATTGATTCTAATGTTAAGCTTTGGGTATTGTGTGGTGGGAAAAAAGTGTATGATAACAATCCACCAGATTATATAGATGAAATAGCTAGCACAGCTGGCTCATTAGTGCGGCTAAATCCTGCGACCCAAGCTGTTGAATTAACCTTAGCGTTTGCCAGTATAAGTTCACCCGAAGATTTGCAGATTAACGGCCAACGATCACGGTTATATTATTCCTATGCTGGTGCCGTATACACACATGATATTACTTCAACTACTTTATCAGCTACACCATTAATCCGCAGATCATTTTATGGGCTTGGACTTGATCCGGTAGATGATATTTTATACGGGGCTGAAGCAAGTTTCTCAAGCGATGGAAAAGTTATCAGATTTAACACTGCTACTGGAGCTCCGTTAGATTCTATTAATGTAACGATTGGTCCAAATGGATTTGTATTTAGATAAGCTTACAAAATTAGGAACTTATATATCATATATATATTGCTAATATACCTGCTACCTTATACTAAGGTCTATTATAGTAATATACGAGTTACTTGATCTTAATTAAACTATATATTATTGTTATATAATTTATATTATGTTAAGTAGTTATTTTAGGTTTATCTCCCCCAACCATTTCTATTCTATCTTAACAAAAAAAGGCTACAACGTTGTAGCCTTTTTTTGTTAACTAAATATTAGCAGCCTCTTCTATTAATTTAGAGATTCTATTTGCTTCTGTATTTTAGCTTCGTCTTCTTTCATTTCAAGTACTTTATAAATACTTACTAAAGGTTGAAGCACAGTCAGATTAGTCTGATCAATAGAATATGCTTTTTGAAAGAATGGCAACGCTTCTTTGAAATGCACTTTCATTTGATCTTCCATCTTTTTACCGTCTTTCTGATACTGCTTTAGATCCATCGCATTCAATTTTTTGCTGATATCAGCACCTTTATTATAATGCAATACGCCCATACTTAAATTTGCATCTAAGTTATTAGGATCGATCTCCAATGCTTTTTTATAGCTATCCTGAGCTTTTTGTGGTTCCCCTGTCTGTTCTGACAATAAACCATAGTTCAGAAAGTAAGTTGCATTGTTTGGCTCGCGCTTCATAGCTTCTTCCAAATTAGCTTTGGCTTCAGCTGTTTTACCTGTAGAAATGTAAAGATTAAATTCTTCAGATTTTAAAGCTTTATCTTCAGGGAATTTCTGCGTACCTTTTTTCAATACCTCTAATGCCTCATCGTTTTTATTTTGGCTTCTGTAAATAGATGCCAAAGTTGTATAGATATCAGGCATAGTAGTACCTATTTCGATCAGTTTCTCAAAATTCTTAGCTGCCTGATCATAGTCTTTTATTTGCTGGGCTGTAATACCGGCATATAACAAAGGCAGTGTGTCTTGCGGTGAAGCGGCACTGGCTAAATTAAACAACGCTAATGCGTTTTGATAATCGGCATTTTTGTATTTGTGTGCACCGGCAAAAAAGTGCATTTGCTTTAAACCTTCCTCTGCTTTTTTAGCAAATGAACTTCCTGGTTCTACTTCTACCGCCTTTTTAAAAGCTTCATAGGCTTCTATAGTTGCGTTGGTATCCAGTTTAGAGTACATGCCTGTCTGATCAGATGCAATACCTCTGTATATTTCTCCACGATAATACCAAGTTTTAGCTTTTGTTTTGGTCTTTTCATGTACCGTAGCTTTGTCAATCTGCTCCTTTGCTTTATCAAGTACTCCCTGTTGCTGGAAGGAAACTGCACTTGTAACTGCTCCACCCTGAGCAAAAGCGCCAACTACAGCCAGGTTAAACAAACTTAAAAAAATAAGCTTTTTCATAATGTTCATAAAAGGTTTTGGAATTGAATAGTTTAAGTTTAGATGTAAAAAGGAATTATTTATTCTTCTTCGGACAAATCATCGTCTGACAGTGATAACTCATTTTCGTCTGGCAATACATGATTTACGCCATTAGTATTTGTGTTGTTAGTTAACTCATCTGCAACAACGGATTCTTCTAATTTTTCAATCTTGGCAACAGATGAAATTTCATCGTTTTCGTTCAACCGGATCAGTCTTACACCCTGCGTAGCCCGGCCCATTACCCGTAAATCTGATACTTCCATCCGGATAGTGATACCTGATTTATTAATGATCATCAACTCATCAGAGTCGGTTACTTCTTTAATAGCTACCAGATATCCTGTTTTATCGGAAATATTAAATGTTTTAACGCCTTTCCCGCCCCGGTTAGTTATCCGGTAATCTTCGATAGACGAACGTTTACCAAACCCTTTTTCAGATACTACCAGCAGCTGGGCATCGGAACGGTTGATACACACCATACCAACTACCTTATCATCTGGTTCAGATAATGATATACCTCTCACACCTGCTGCTACTCTGCCCATCGGCCGCACACGGGATTCGTCGAAACGGATGGCCATGCCTGACTGAAGTGCAAGCACTATATCATTGCTGCCATTTGTGAGGGCTACATCTAATAATCGATCTCCATCATTAATAGTAATAGCATTTATTCCTGCCTGACGGGGTCTTGAGTAGGCTTCCAGGGAAGTTTTCTTAATAGTCCCTTTCTGCGTACACATGATCAAGTAATTATTATTTACATAATCAGCATCATCCAGGTTTTTAACATTGATTACTGCACGGACTTTATCATCCGAATCTATCTGTATTAAGTTCTGTATCGGACGCCCTTTGGCGGTTTTGCTACCTTCCGGAATGGCATATACCTTCAACCAGAACACTTTACCTCCTTCGGTGAAAATCATCAGATAATTATGCATGGAAGCAACAAAAAGATGCTCCGTAAAGTCATCATCTTTGGTAGAAACACCCCTTGAACCTACGCCCCCTCTGCCCTGTGTACGGTATTCCACCAATGGGGTACGCTTAATGTACCCAGCATGCGAAATAGTGATAACCATTGGCTCATCAGCTATCATGTCTTCCATGGTAAACTCGTCAGCCGCAAGCACAATCTGGGTTCTACGTTTATCTCCGTAGCGTTCTTTTAACTCTAACAGTTCGTCTGTAATGATTTTCATCCGTAAGGATTCATTGGCCAGTACTTCCTGCAGATAATTAACAAAAGCTAATACTTCTTCAAACTCTTTCTCTATTTTATCTCTCTCCAAGCCAGTGAGCCTTTGCAGACGCATATCTAGAATGGCTTTGGCCTGAATTTCTGACAAAATATTACCTTCTGTGCTGGAATGCCCATTATCAGATGGAGTAATTTCGTTGGAAGCAGAAAGCATATTTAACTGGCTCAACACTCTGCTTGTGTCAAAGCCTTCGCCACGCATTAACGCAAACTTAGCTTCTTCCGGATCACGGGAAGCACGTATGAGCGAAATAACCTTATCAATATTATCTAAAGCAATCAGCAATCCTACCAACACATGTGCACGCTTCTGGGCTTCTTTCAGTTCGTATCTGGTACGGCGAACAACAACTTCATGACGGTGCTCGACATAATACTTAATCAGTTCTTTGAGATTAAGTGTATGCGGACGTCCTTTGACAAGGGCAACATTGTTAACACCAAAGGAGGATTGCAACTGGGTATAGTTGTACAGATTATTAAGTACCACATTTGGCACAGCATCTTTTTTTAGGTCGTATACAACCCGGAGTCCATCCCTGTCAGATTCATCCCGTATATCGGAAATACCTTCTATTCTTTTCTCATTGATCAATTGTGCTGTTTTTTCAATCATACTGGCTTTGTTCACCATGTATGGAATCTCAGTAACAATGATCTGCTCTTTGCCGGTAGGCGTTGTATCAAAGGTGGCGTTTCCTCTCATAACAATGCGGCCTCTGCCTGTTTCAAAAGCCGATTTTACCCCCTGATAGCCATAGATAGTGCCTCCAGTCGGAAAATCCGGGGCTTTTACAAACTCCATCAACTGGGCTATGGTAATTTCCGGGTCATTAATATAGGCTACTATTCCATCAATAACCTCTGTCAGGTTATGAGGAGCCATATTGGTTGCCATCCCGACAGCTATACCAGAAGTGCCATTAACCAGAAGGTTAGGTATTTTGCCAGGCAATACGGATGGTTCTGTTAAGGAGTCATCAAAGTTTGGTTGAAAATCAACTGTATCTTTGTAAATATCGGTCAGCATTTCTTCTGCAATGCGCTTTAGACGGGCTTCGGTGTAACGCATAGCCGCCGGAGAATCACCATCTATTGAACCAAAGTTACCCTGACCGTCTACCAGGGGATACCTGAGCGACCATTCCTGCGCCATACGTACCATCGTATCGTATACAGAGGAATCGCCATGTGGATGATACTTACCTAATACTTCCCCTACTATTCTTGCTGACTTTTTATAAGGTTTATTATAATTTACCCCCAGTTCAGCCATTCCAAACAACACCCGCCGGTGAACTGGTTTTAACCCATCTCTTACATCAGGTAGTGCTCTGGATATAATCACAGACATTGAATAATCAATGTATGCACCACGCATTTCATCTTCTATATTGATGGATATTATATTTTCTTTTTCTGCCATGTACAGTGTAAAACAATTTAAAGTTTAAGTTGCAATTTAGTGATTTTAATTGCAAAAACATGATAATACAATGAGAAAAAGCTACTAAGAAATAGTGTTTTGCTTTAAAATCCGTCTGCCTCTTTTTCTTGTTTTTTCTCCTCTTCAGGCTCTTCAATTACAGGTTTTTCAGCATCTTTTTGCTTTTCTTTTTTCTCCCTTTTTCTAAACAAACCTTTCTTCTTTTTAGGTTCCTGTTCGGTAACACTTTCTTCCTGAGGTTGCGCTGATATGTCTCCTTCTTCCTTGGGTTGGTCGCCCTCCATTGACTCTTCTTCGCTTAGCTGATCTTCTTCCATTGCAGGCGCTTGCTCTTCTGGTAAATCTTTCTTTTTCCGTTGCTTTTTAGGCTTAGGCTTCCGGTAATCGTATTTATACCCAGGTTTATATCCGTCACCAATTTTAGGATTCTTATTTTTCTTCCACCAAGGCACCCCTCTGAATTCTTTTCCGCGGTTAGCATTAGGATTGCGGTCTGGATCGAAATCGGAAGGTGCGGAAGCGGCTTTCCAGTTCTCTCCTCCATGGCGGTGTTTCATCCGCACATAACAATTAGGCAAAGGGCATCTGGGAGGCCGGCAACCTTCACCTAGAATGAGTATACTGATTAGCAGTATGAAAAAATATTTCATTGTTTTATAGTATCAGGAAATGCAATGAGTTTATTAAGCGTAAAATAACTCACAGTATACTAATTTGTTAACAGGCACTAAATAAAGGTAATGGATATTTACTACATATGTACCAACTGATATAGTTTGTTGATTTTATGCACAAATGAATATCTTCTCTACTTAACATAACTATATTTATATCAACAAACTAGTAAGGGAGTTTCATTTTGACTAACCCATCTCCTTCCAAAACAGGTATTACATTATATAAGTCTTCTCTGATGCAGAATTCAATATCTTTTGCCAGATTAAGCCTATGTAAGCGTTTTACATGCGAAGATGATGCCATTGACTTCAACATATTGTACTTCATACAAGAATAAATAGTGAGTGCCCCAAGCGATGCATCATCTTCAATAGTGAATCCATCGCGCAATTCATCGGCTACGGCACCTGCAAACAGCGTATCTTCCAGGTTTACCCTACCCTTCCATCCGGCACACAGAATTAACACATGGTGGGGCTGGGACTGCAGATAATTAATAATAGCGGTTTTATTCAAGAACGATCCAATAATTACCTGAATAGCTTCTTTAGATTTAGTAATTGCTTGCGTGCCGTTTGTGGTAGTCATGGCAATGGTTTGCCCAATTAATTTCTCATCCATATAGCTAAATGGCGAATTATCTAAATCGAAACCATCGGCTTTTTTTGCATCCCGTTCCGCAGCAGCTAAAAGGCCCTGGTTTTGCAATGCTCTGCATTCCTCTAGAGTAGCTACTGGAATAATTTTTTCTACCCCATGGGCAAAGGCGGTTGTCATACATGAAGTTGCCCGTAGAATATCTACTACTACAACTACTCTGTCCTTTACACTATACAAATGCAAAAGTTCAGGCGTAAGACATATATCAATTAGTTTCATGGAATGTTGTGTAAGGAATATGGTAATGTCTGTGTTTTATAAAATAACTGTTTTAGGAAGCAGAAGAAGGTGCTTTTTTATAGAATGGTAATTTTACAACTTTTGCCTTTAAAGGCTTATTTCGCACCACTATATAGAATTCTGAATCAGGCTGGCTATACGCTGACTTCACGTAACCCATACCAATACCAATGCTTAGGGAAGGAGACTGGGTGCCTGAAGTAACTACTCCGATATTTTCTCCTTTTTCATTCACAATTTCATAATGGCTTCTGGGGATGCCTCTGTCTATCATTTGAAAAGCAACCAGTTTTTTCTGCAAGCCAGTGGTTTTCTGATCCTGAAAATGTTTAACATTTGTAAATTCTTTGGTAAACTTTGTAATCCAACCTAATCCTGCCTCTAGAGGAGAAGTTGTATCATCTATATCATTCCCATACAGGCAGAATCCCATTTCCAGCCGTAAGGTATCCCTTGCTCCAAGGCCGATAGGTTTGATATCGTAGGGTGCTCCTGCAGCGAAAATTTTTTCCCAAACCAGTAAGGCATACTCATTGGGCACATAAATTTCAAATCCGCCGGCTCCGGTATAACCGGTAGCCGAAATAAGTATATCTTCTATTCCAGCAAAGGTTGCTTTCACGAATGTGTAATAGTCCATGCCAGCCAGATTCACTTCAGTTAATGAATGCAGAGCTTGAGAAGCCTTAGGACCCTGAACAGCAAACAGACATGTTTGATCCGAAATATTAATCATCTGCGCACCTTCGGTATTCTGAGATTGAATCCAGTTCCAGTCTTTTTCTATATTAGATGCATTCACCACCAGCATGTATTCCTCTTCAGCTATACGGTACACGAGCAAATCATCTACGATCCCTCCCCAATCATTTGGTAAACAA
Organism: Rhodocytophaga aerolata; assembly: GCF_030503435.1. Classification (GTDB taxonomy): domain Bacteria; phylum Bacteroidota; class Bacteroidia; order Cytophagales; family 172606-1; genus Rhodocytophaga; species Rhodocytophaga aerolata. The sequence continues at coordinate 197,471 of NZ_JAUKPO010000013.1, read as the reverse complement.
GAATATTGAATTTTGCCATCTACTAATTTAGCGGCATCGTTTGTGGTTACCTTCTGTATCAGCGGCAAAGCCTGTGGACCGCTGATAAGAAACTCTCCCATGTGCGAAACATCAAACACGCCTACCCCATTCCTGACAGTCGTGTGCTCTTCTATATCTGACGAATAGCGGACCGGCATATAATACCCTGCAAAGGGCACCATCTTGGCTCCAAGCTCTACATGTTTATCATGCAAAGGGACTTTTTTCAACGTGTTATCTGAAATCATTGGCTAGTTGTTTACTAATTGGTATTGAGCTTATGAAAATTACCAGTTACAAAGTAAAACATTTTTTATGGCTTATGATAATTCCTTTAAATTAAAGCTCAAGCGGTGATAGGGAGTTATTCCATGTTGCTGGATTGCTTTCCGGTGATAAACCGTAGGATAAGCGGCATTCTTCTCCCAGCCATAGTGCGGACACTCTTTAGCCAATTGTTCCATAAGTTCGTCTCGGTGGGTTTTGGCCAGTACAGAAGCTGCCGCAATAGCAAAATACTTGGCATCTCCTTTTACGATACAAATATGAGGGATAAAGGGATACGTAGTAAAACGGTTGCCATCGACTAATAATAATTCGGGTTGCACAAGTAGGGTATCTACTGCCCGGTGCATGGCCAGAAAACTGGCATTGAGAATGTTTATTTGATCTATTTCCAGGCTAGATACTTGTGCTACCGACCAGCTGATGGCTTCCTTTTCTATTTGCACCCGGAAGATATCACGCTGTTTCCTGGAGAGTTGTTTGGAATCGGTTAGGTAAGGATGGAAAAAATCTTTAGGAAGTATAACAGCTGCAGCCATAACCGGGCCTGCCAGGCACCCTCTTCCGGCTTCATCTAATCCGGCTTCGGTTAAATTGTCAGTATAAGCAGATTTTAACAAATAGGTTTACAGGCTTGAAGTTTCTACTAAAACTTCGCAAAACTATTTAATTTATACTAAACTTTCACATCAGCTATGAATTCTCTATTCAGATGCAATAGAACCAGTCAGCTATTGTTACCTTAATCTTCTTTTGAATAACATAAATACTGCGCCAATAATAACCAAGCAGAGAATAATTTGCCCGATAGCTATATGCCTTTCAAATCCCAGAAAATTAAGCAATAAGTCCAGAATAATGATAACAAGATAAATAATGGTCAATAGCAAGATAAAAATGCCTGTAGGAGTAAGATTCATAAATCCGGAATAATTGTGTATAGCCTATCCCCTTTGAACGGATATTTTATGTTCTGGTTGAGATTGCTTTTGGATTGTGTCAGGCTATTTACTTATTTTGAAACATGGACATACATAAAAATCCTTGGCAAACTCTCTCTACTCAACATATTTATGAAAATCCCTGGATTAGTATCCGGGAAGACCAGATAATCAATCCTGGTGGGGGCCATGGCATCTATGGCGTAATTCACATGAAAAATAAGGCCATTGGCATTATTCCTATCGATAAGGAAGGCTATACGTATCTCGTTGGCCAGTACCGCTACACCTTAAATGAGTATTCCTGGGAAATACCTATGGGAGGAGGCCCAATAGGCATAGAGCCTTTGGAATCTGCTAAACGCGAATTGCAGGAAGAAACCGGATTTACGGCAAACAGATGGACATTTATTGCTCATATACATACTTCCAATTCGGTTACAGATGAAGATGGGTATATTTTTTTAGCCGAAGAATTAACCGCCGGAGATACAGCATTTGAAGAAACCGAAGATTTGGCTATCCGGAAGGTACATTTAAAGGAAGCAGTAGACATGGTGATGGATAATAAGATAACAGATGCCATCAGTGTAGCCGGTATTCTAAAGGTAGCTCGCCTGTTAAACCTATAATTGCCTTCACCTCTTATGCAGCGAGATCAGCAATTGCTCCAATTACGGCCTGTACTAGAGCTAAATTCAGAAAAAACGCTAGAAGAAGAATACTTCGCTAACACAAGTTTGAGGCCTATTCTCAAACTTCAGCATCACCTGTTGATAGCCATATTCACTCACTATCTGGAAGAAAAATCCATTGCCTTATCTTCCATGAATGCCTTTAAACAGCGGGTAACTATAGAAAATGCCATAAAAAAGGATTTGCCCATCCGGCATACATTAATGGGCTGCATCATCGGGCATTTTACAGAACAAGAATACACGATTTTTCTATCAAATCGGATAGCCTTGCAAAAACGCTTAACCGGCTTACTGATTCAACGCTTAACAGATACATTTATTAAACCAGATATTATTTAAAACAAACCCTCCTAAACTCACATCTCATGCCGTTAGTCATTGTTGTTTTTGGTGTATTGTTCTTACTGCTATTAATGATCGGATTTAAACTGAATGCATTCTTAGCACTTATCCTGGCATCGATGGCAGTAGGCATTGCAGAGGGCATGACCCCGGCAGCTGTTATTACATCGATCCAAAACGGGGTTGGAAGTACGCTTGGTTCACTAGCCTTAATTATTGGTTTTGGTGCCATGTTAGGCAACCTGGTGGCCGAAAGCGGTGCAGCTCAACGGATAACTTTCAGGCTTATTAAAAGCTTTGGAGTAGCCAGAATTCACTGGGCCATGGTGATTACAGGATTTGTCGTAGGGATTCCTCTGTTTTACAATGCCGGCTTTGTACTGCTTATTCCTATTGTGTTTACATTAGCTGCTTCTACCGGTCTGCCACTTGTGTATGTAGGTATGCCCATGGCTGCTGCGCTTTCTGTAACGCATGGATTTCTGCCTCCTCATCCTGGCCCGACTGCTATCGCCGTTATTTTTAAAGCTGATATCGGGTTAACTTTAGTTTACGGAATCATTCTAGCCATTCCTACCATCGTGTTGGCCGGACCAGTATTTGCCAGCTTTTTAAAAGGCATACAGGCCAATCCGCCAGAGGGACTTTATAAGATAAAAAAATTTGAAGAAGATGAACTGCCCGGCTATGGGATCAGCCTTTTTACGGCCTTAGTACCTATCTTATTGATGGCGGTTGCATCCCTAATCAATGTATTTATACCCGATAGTTCAGAACTTAAACCCATTATAACATTTATTGGCGATCCGGTAATTGCTTTATTGGTAGCTGTGCTGGTGGCTATTTTTACCTTAGGACTGAACCGTGGAAAAACCATGCCGGAAGTAATGCAAATTATCAGCAGTGCTATTACTGGTATAGCGATGATCTTACTTATTATCGGAGGTGGTGGTGCCTTGAAACAAGTATTAGTAGACTCAGGCGTAGGAACCTATATTGCCGAACTAGGAAAAGAAAGTAATTTTTCCCCCTTAGTACTTGCCTGGAGTATCAGTGCGTTGCTTAGGGTTTGCCTGGGTTCGGCTACGGTAGCGGGTTTAACAGCCGCAGGCATTGTTTTACCGGTTATGCAAAGCACTGGAGCAAATCCTGAATTAATGGTCCTTGCTACCGGTGCCGGCAGTTTGATGCTGTCCCATGTAAATGATCCTGGTTTCTGGATGTTTAAAGAATACTTTGGCTTAACACTCCCACAAACCTTTTCATCCTGGACCCTGATGGAAACCATTGTCTCTGTAATGGGTTTGCTAGGCGTATTGTTGTTGAATATTTTTTTATAAGCGAAAGTCAGAGAAAGTGCTGTTTTTTTATTCTACAGAATACTTATATTTGCTAAAACCATTACTAAAACAAAAAATAGTATGAAAAAACTAGGAATCTTTCTGATGGCTTGCTTGATGGTACTTACATTCAACTCTTACACCCAAGCTCAAGCTAAAGAAAACACCCAAAGCCCTAAATCAACAGTTGAAGGAAAATTTGTAAAAATCAGGTACAATCAGCCTTCGTTAAGAAACCGCAAACTAGGAACCGACCTTGCCCCATATGGCAAAGTTTGGCGCACTGGAGCTGACAGTACAACCAAAATCACTTTTACCAAAGATGTACAATTTGGAGGTAAAGATGTAAAAGCTGGAACGTATGCCTTGTTCACAATTCCTACCGAAAAAGAATGGACAGTAATCCTGAACAACGACTGGCAGAAATGGGGGGCTTATAGCTATGATGAATCTAAAGATTTGGTTCGAGTTAACGTTCCTGCCAAAAAAGCTCCCAAGACTGAGGAAAAGTTTACCATTAAAGTGGATGATAAATCCAACAGCTCAGATCTGGTTATGATGTGGGGAGATGTAATGGTAGCTGTGCCGGTAAAACAAAAGTAAATCTAGTTTATAGAAGGCTGTAACTCTGTTTACAGCCTTTTTACTATCATTCTATCCGTTCTCTTTCTCACTTTCTCCGGTTTTATTGCCTATTCCTGAATGAAGGAGCAGCTTGCGAAAAAAATAACTAACAAACAAACCTGATAGCAATAGCTGATTTTTATGAGCACTGAGATATAAAAATTAAGCAGCCAATCTATAAAAATCTGAATTTATACAATATACCGGCCAACCATTCGTCTATCCTGATAGAACCCTACCCGGCCCATGAAATCTTCATTAACGCTACATACAGAATATCAGCTATACAGAGAACAAACTGTAGGCAATGCTTTTATACAGGAACGCAAACGGCTGCTTGACTTCATAAAAAAACGTGTATCCAATACGGCTGATGCAGAAGATATACTCCAGGATGTATTTTATCATTTTGTGGAAAGCTTCAATATACTCACGCCTATTGAACATGTAACGGCTTGGCTCTTTAGGGTTGCACGGAACAAGATTATAGACCGGTACCGGAAGCACAAACCTGTATTGCTGGATAACCTTTCTGGCTCCGATATGGAAGATGATCCGGCCTATACGGTGATTGATCTTTTGTATGAACCGGGCGATAATCCTGAAAATATGTATCTGCGGGAGGTGATTTGGGAAGAATTTGCGGTTGCTTTGGAAAAACTTCCTGCCGAGCAAAAAGAAGTATTCGTTTTGCATGAGCTGGAGGGAAAAAGTTTTAAAGAAATAGCAGAACAAACAGGGGTAGCCGTTAATACACTACTCTCTAGAAAAAGGTATGCCGTGTTATTTCTAAGAAAACATCTGGAACGTACCTATCAAGATATTATAAAAAATATTCATGGTTAATCTTTATCAGTGGTTATGAAAAGACAGCGGAGCATACGGTTAGTAAAAATTTTATTCATTTTTGGCATTAGTCTTCTGGCTTTGAGTTTACTAATTATGCTATTATGGAACAGCCTGATACCAGAGATATTTAATGGCCCCAAAATAAGTTACTGGCAATCACTGGGCTTATTATTATTAGTGCGGATGATAACCTTCAGCTTTAGGCCTTGGTCCTACAAAAATTACCAGCGTGGAGGTTACTGGCAGAAAAAATTTGAAGAGAAACTAGCCTCTATGCCCCCGGAGCAGCGGGAGCGCATAAAAAGTATATGTGCCAGCAAATGCAGCAGCTGGCAGCGGAAGCAGCAAACGGCTACAGAAAGCGCCACTGCCAATTAGTGAAGAAAAACAGGTAGGATTTATTGCTCAATTTTCAGGCTATTTGTACTTTTTCCCTGCAATCAAATGCAAGAATCAGATAGTACTGATAATCGAACCCGGATTCTATTTCTTTGATTTTGACTACCTCCGTAAATATGTACTGTTTTTGATTAGCCAGCACAATAATTTTTTTAGACTCTGTAGTCTGCCAATCTACTTCATCTTTGTAACGTTTATCTAAAATCACCCTCAGATTAGTCCGATAGACCGGTCCTTTTTCAGGCTCCTCAGATGCAAAAGGTAATTGGACATATAACAGATCATTCGTCTGAATGGAAATAACAGAAGAGTGGTCATCTTTCGCCTGTAAAATATATTGTCCCATAGATTCGATCATCAAGAAAATATTTAGTGTTTAATAAGTGTGTTTTTGAATTACCCTAAACGGAAAGTTTAACTTTTCATAGATACATTTTAATTATGTAAAGTAATAACCGTAAGTATTTGGCTTTGAGGAGCTATATGTAAGAAATAAATAACTGTGTAATTAATAATTCCTTGATGAAGAGATAATATCTATATCATACAAGTTAGCTAACTTGCTGGAGTCAAATAACTTACTATAACTTTCCTTTGGGTGGGAGCGTTTAAATAGTATGTTTTGAAAACTTCACTAACTCACTAAGCCATATGCAAGAAGAAGTGGTAAAGCAAGTGAAATCCATGAAAGATTGTGTTGCAGCCCTGGAACACAACGAAAAAAGTGTGAGTGTGGTGAGTATATTTATCCCCTCTTTAATCGATCTGATCAGCAAAACAGATAAACCTACCGATTTTTTTTATCCTGCTTTTAAGCTTGATATGATAGGCGATTTAAAAGTATTAACTGAAAAACATGTAAAAGAATACTGGGATTCAAAATCGGAACAGGAGAAAGCCCAGGCTTTTGAGTATATCCAATCTGAGTTATTGTATAGCTTGGTTTTGTTGCAAATGACCCTTGAACAAAACTAATTTTTCCCACAATCGGCTAAATCCGTTGGTAAACCTGGCTACTTTCCAGAGGCTTTTCAACTAAGTGCAACTCCAGTAAGGTATTTGCAACATTTAACAAGATTGATTCCGGAACATGAGAGGTTTGTGCCCATTTTGTAAGTGCAAACCAGGTAGCAGCATCTTGCATACTCAAACCAAAATTCCGAGCAACTAAACCGGGAGACGTTTCATCTTCCATAAACCGCTTGCTGGCCTGAAAAATTACCTTCAATAGTTTCTCTACCTGGTGTCCAAACTGGTTAATAATTTCCTGGCGGGCAGCTATAACAAAACAGGGCCATGGTGTGGGACATTCTCCTAGCCTGCGAAACTCTCCTTTATCTACAAAAGGTTGGGTCATAAAACGTTCCCACATGAAAATGTCAGCCGTATTCATTTTAAAAGCTTCTCTGGCTCCATTTAAGTCTCCCACAATTACCAGTTGTTCTTCTGTTAACTGCCATCCCCGCTGCCTGGCATCTACATAAGCCATCAGGTGAGAGCCTGAACCCATCCGGCTGATCGCATACCGTTTTCCTTGCATCTGTTCTATGTTAGTAAAGGAGGAAGTTGCCGGCACATGGATGCCCCATATTAATGGAGATTGCACATACATGCTGACAATTTTAGACGGATTCCCTTTCGCAATATCTGCCACTATCCCCTCTGTCAGCAAAACGGCTATATCCAATTCGCCACTCCGCAAATCCTTGGCCATGGCCCCAGTGCCTCCGGGATAGTCTTTCCAGATTAACTGTATCGATTCTTTTTCAAACCATCCTTCGTCAATGGCCAGATGCCAGGGCAAATTAAAGTGTTCTGGTACACCTCCAATTCTAAAATGTACGGGATCAATCATTTATATAAAAATTAAACGAAAACAGTTTACCATCATCTAAACGGGTTATCTTTTTTTAAGATACATTATGGTATACTGCCTGCACATCGTCGTCTTGCTCAAACTTTTCTATTAATTCCATTATTTCATCTTCCTGCTCGGCATTAAGAGCCACAGAAGTATTGGGAATCCGCTTGAGTTCTGCACTTTTTACCGGGATTTGTTTCTCCTCCAGAAACTTCTGCATTCTGGCAAAATCGGCAAAGGGGGTATATATAACAAGCTCATTCTCTTCTTGTTCTATTTCATCCAATCCATGATCGATCATTTCAAACTCCAGCTCTTCCTTATCGATTCCGTTGGCATCAATTCTGAATACGCCTTTGCGGGTAAAAATAAAGTCCAGCGAACCGGTTTTACCAAGTGTTCCTCCTCCCCTGTTAAAATACATCCGGATATTTGCTACGGTCCGCGTGGGATTATCGGTTGCAGTTTCTACTAAAATAGCTACACCATAGGGGCCATACCCTTCATAAATTACCTCTTCATACCCTTTGTCATCTTTAGACGCCGCACGTTTGATAGCAGATTCCACCCGGTCTTTGGGCATGTTATTGGTTTTGGCATTTTGAATGAGCGTGCGCAACCTTGGATTATTTTCCGGATCAGAACCGCCTTGCTTTACGGCAATAGATATCTCTTTTCCTATTTTAGTAAAAGTTTTGGCCATCCAGTCCCATCTTTTTTCTTTGCGGGCTCTCCTGAATTCAAATGCTCTTCCCATACTATACGATGATTATAAAATATACTTTAGTTTATTGGATATTTTTGGCAAAGATAAATGTTAATATGCATTGATGCAGGGGGAATGCTAATTAATTTACTTCATCTATTAGCTTTTCTTCATGTTGGGCAACTCAATTCATTTTACATGTATACCCGAGAACAAGCCACACAACTCCGGCAAGCTTTCTGGACTGCTTTTGGACAATATATGGCCCCGGTCCCCTCAGCCGAAGGCACGAAAGTAAACTGGTCAAACTATAAAACTGGGTTAAAACATGTGTATTTCAAAATGGAGGCCGGCAATAAAAAAGCTTCTATTGCTATTGAACTTACCCATCCTGATCCGGATATTCAGGAGCTGTTTTTTGAGCAGTTTGCTGAGTTAAAAAATTTACTCCACAATCATTTACAGGAACAATGGGTATGGGTACTACACACTAGAGACGAAAATGACAAAACAATCAGCCGGATTTTTGCAGAAATAACCCAGGTAAGTGTTTTTAATCAAGACGACTGGCCTCAATTAATTTCTTTTTTCAAGCCCCGTATCATCGCTTTAGATGAATTTTGGAGCAATGCCAAATACAGCTTTGACGGTCTTTTATAAATAAGTCTGATTAATTGGTAAGTTCAATGGTGTAAGTTGCTTCAAACGTGTTGCCTGCATTAAGTTTTTGGATGGCTTCTTTTTCTGAAATATCTACCCGTCTATCTTCGGTATCTGCACAGCCTAGCCAGGGTTCTATGCAAACAAAATCCGCTCCTGGTTTAGCCCAGATGCCTAAATACTCAAAATCCGGAAAGGCCAGACTTAGAGATTTAGTATGTAAAGTGCTTTTTAATTGAACGTTACGGGAATGCAGGTCTTTAAACACCAGTGCATCTTTACTGAAAAGATCTTTCGTTAAGAATAACTTTTGTTCAGTCAAGGGCACTACTTCTGTTTTACCATTAAACAACCCGGAATCTCCCAGCAAATGCCTGGTTAATTGCGTATCTTCCGGAAATGACAGATAATAATCAGTATATTTTTCGCCTTCATAGAATGGCACTTTGAAAGCTGGGTGACCGCCCACCGAAAACCAGATTACTTGCTCATCTTGATTAATAACCCGGTAAGTAATAAATAACTTCTTCTCATTCAGTTTATAAGATAATTGAAATTGAAACTTAAAGGGATAGTGAAGAAGGGTGTCAGATGAATAAGACAAATCAAACAGAGCATGCGTGCTATCAGAAGCAAGCAAGGTAAATGTAGACTGGCGTGCAAAACCATGTCTGTCCATTGTGAATGTTTTTCCGTCTATAAATAAAGTGTTATCTATACAACCACCTACCACTGGAAACAAATTAGGTGCATGCCATGCCCATACCGACGGATCGGCTTGCCAGAGTTGTTCCGTATTAGCAACTTTATCATACAGCGAATGCAGTTCTGCCCCTTTTTCTGAGATAGAGACTTTTAAGTAATCATTTTCTAAGGTTATCATCTTTAGTTGGTATGATATGAGCTAACAATATAAAAACAAAAGCCTCTAATTCTAAAATTAGAGGCTTAAAATGTACCCAGGGCCGGAGTCGAACCGGCACGGGTGTGACCCCATTGGTGTTTGAGACCAACGCGTCTACCGATTCCGCCACCTGGGCATTTATTGGAATTGGGTGTGCAAAACTAATGCATTATGTCTAACCTGCAAATTATTTTATCAATTTTTATAGTTCATCTGTGTTGGATACTTGGTACAGAGAAACAGCTTCAGGCTTTGACTCAAATAATACTTTAGTTTGTGCCCAAGTAGTTCTGAAAAATTCCGATTTTCTGTATTGTTCCAAAGCATCTTCATCTGTCCAGATGCTATAGGTATAAAAAATAGTTGCTTTGTTACTATCCCTTAATAACTCCAGATGCAAACAACCAGAAAATTGCCTAATCTTGTATTTCGATTGTTCAAAAAGCTGAATAAAGGTATTGATCTGGTCAACCTGAAAGGTCATTTTTACTAAGCGAGTGATCATTTATTTCTTAAAAGCAATTAACTTGAGTGTGAACAAAATATGCAGTAGCTATGTTTGAGAGGTGCTGGCTACCGTATGAAAATGATAGCCTGTGACAGTTCTCACGTCATATTTGGTGGTTTAAACAAAAATAGCTAATTTTTGATTTGCTTTTCTGTTTCAACAGGCAGTCGGCTTATTTAACTAACTATTAACCCTTAACTAGATACATTGGTAGAAAAAGTAATAACACTGGAAAATATCTCATTGATCGATTTTCTGGGCGTAGAAAACAACAATATTAAAGAAGTAGCTGCTGCTTTTCCTAGCAGCCGGATTATTTCCAGGGGTAATGAAATCAGAATAAAAGGTAGTACGCCTGAAATAATTAAGATTAACGATATCTTAAATTCTCTTCTGGATCATTATCATAAATATGGCAGAGTAACCCAGGAGAATGTTTTAAATTATATTCAGAAAGATGAAGTAAATGTACAGCATACCAACGAAGAGGATATACTTCTTTATGGGACAAAGGGCTCTGTAATTAAACCAAAAACAGCCAATCAAAAAACCTTGGTAGAGAGTGCCGATCAGCATGACTTGGTTTTTGCTTTGGGGCCTGCCGGTACTGGAAAAACGTATATATCTGTTGCCTTGGCTGTAAAAGCTTTAAAGAACAAGGAAGTTAAAAAGATTATTATTACCCGTCCTGCCGTAGAGGCCGGAGAGAATCTGGGTTTTTTACCTGGTGATTTAAAGGAAAAGATAGATCCGTATTTGCGCCCGATATATGATGCCTTGGATGATATGATTCCAAGTGAAAAACTCAAGTATTATCAGGAAAACCGCATCATTGAAATTGCGCCCCTGGCCTATATGCGTGGCCGAACGCTGAATAATGCATTTATCTTGCTGGATGAGGCACAAAACACCACACCTATGCAAATGAAAATGTTCCTGACACGTATGGGTCCAAATTCTAAAGTGATCGTTACTGGTGACAGATCTCAGGTAGACTTGCCTCGTCATCATAAATCTGGCCTGGTGGAAGCCATTAAAGTACTGAAGAATGTAAAAGGTATCGGATTTGTGGAATTGGATGCCAAAGATGTGGTTCGTCACCGCTTAGTCAAAGAAATAATTCAAGCATATGATCAAGCTGAAAATGAAGAGAAGAAGTAATACACCTTATACAAACTTCTGCCTTATTTTTAGTCTACTCTGGGGATTCATCTTGGTTAGCCAAACAAATGGCTATAGTCAAGTAGATCCCCGGTGTCTTACCCCTCAGTACGATTCTTTACTACATGCCAGGTATCCTGGTCTGGGGCAACACCGTGATAAATTAAACCAGATGGTCATACAGGCTCGTAGCAAGGCCGTAAACAGAGCTCATCTGCGTACCAATGCAACAGAAACGACTATTATTATTCCGGTTGTTATCCATGTAATACATAATACCAGAAGCGGATATGTTGGTGGGGCAAACAACGGAAATATTTCTGATGAGCAAATTCTTTCTCAGCTTGAAGTATTAAATGAAGACTATAGGCGCAAAGAAGGAACAAATGGGTTTAATACAGACCCGGTGGGTGCAGACGTAAATATTGAGTTTCACCTGGCAAGCCTGGACCCAAATGGAAACCCAACTACTGGAATTGTGCGGGTATTTGATGAACAAGCCTCTTTCGACATCAATACAGATGATCAGAAACTAAAAGCCATTTCTTACTGGCCAAGCAACCGGTATCTGAATATATGGGTAACTTCACTAAAAAATAAGTATTTAGGATATGCCCAGTTTCCAGATGTAAACGATGTACCTGGCCTCTCCCCTATTGGCGGATTGGAAAAAACAGATGGTGTGGTAATCAACCATACCAATTTTGGCAGGCGTACAGGTACTGTTACCTCTAAAGTGTATGGGGATGGACGAACGACTACTCATGAAGTAGCTCACTGGCTGGGTTTGCTGCACACCTGGGGAGACGATGACTGCGGAAACGATTATTGTGAAGATACCCCCGAAGCTTCTGGTCCAAATAATACAACCTCCTGCACCGATCTGTTTTCAACCTGCTCTGGTACAGAAATACGGAACATGATTGAAAATTTTTTAGACTATTCGCCTGACTTATGTATGAATGTGTTCACCCAAAATCAAAAGGAACGTATTCGTTTAGTTATGGAAGTAAGTCCCAGACGGGCAGAGTTGGTACGTCGATCAAGCGAAGCATTCAAATCGGCTGAAGACAATACAGTGCATATAGGCCCTAATCCTGCAAAAGATTTCGCTAATATCTATGTCAATTACAGTGATCTTTCCAATATCAAAATTGAAGTTGTTGATATTGTAGGAAGAACAATGAATACAGTTTCGTATTCACTCTCCGGTAATAGGCTATCCCTGGACGTTCGCTCTATACCCAACGGCTTGTATTTTGTCAGAGTCGCCTCGGATAATCAAACCAACACGGTGAAATTGATGGTAAAGAAAGAGTTATAAGATTTTTCTATAAGAATTGATCGCATACATCTTTTCTGTGAATTTTTCTGTTAACCGCACATCTAACCACATACTCCTTTGATAGAAGTAATTCATATTACCCAACCGCAACATCAAGAAATTGCCTACCGCATACGGGAAACTGTGTTTGTCCATGAGCAACAGGTACCCGCCAATGCGGAATACGATGAATTTGAAACTTCTTCCAGGCATTTTCTGGCGTTTGCAGATGGTATTCCTTGCGGTACCGCCAGGTGGCGATATACAGATAAAGGAATAAAACTGGAACGTTTTGCTGTATTGAAGGAATTCAGAGGCAGATGTGTTGGCTCTGCCTTAGTTCGGGCTGTACTAGCTGATATCCAATTACAGCCCGTTGCACAGGGTAAAATATTATATCTGCATGGACAACTTTCAGCTATGCCGCTTTACCGTAAATTCGGGTTTGAGCCGGTTGGCGATATGTTTGAAGAATGCAATATACAACACTTCAAAATGATTCGTAAACCTGGCCTCGCCTAATAATTATCTACCTGTTGCTTGTCAGAGTTCCTTTTATTTTTTCCGCTACTAAACCTGCCACCTCTCTCCCACTTTGCATAGCTCCATTCAATGAAGGGTAAGCCGTGTAATCACCACAGGTATAAAGAGTATCTGATTGTTTCACTCTCGGGTCATATTGGGTGTCTGGTGTGTAGGATGGGAGAGCTTGAGGTATAGAATAGGTTCTTAGATGTTGCCAGGTATGTACCTGTTCACCAAACCATTGAGTTAACTCAGCCCTAACCTGCTTGATCAATTCCTCTTCTCCAAAAGAATAAGGTTTTATAATATTGACCGAAATCAGCGATTTACCCGCAGGGGCATAGGCTGGAGCAATATCACTTGGTACACATACATGATTGACCAGGCTTGTTTCATCGCTGTTAATAACCAACATGGGTGTTTCTAACGGCGAATGAGGCGCATTAAAATAGACACATGTTGTATCATTAAATGCATACTCCTGATTTTTGCCTAGTAATTTGTTCACTGAAGTCGCATCTACGGCCATCACAACACAATCTGCAGTCAGCACCTCTCCATTCGAGAGATATACCTGATTGTCCTTCACCAATTTTACGGCTATCCCTTTTCTAATACTGCCAGCCGGCAATTTAGCAACTAACTGCTTTGGAATTGCCTGTATACCTTTCATTGGAAGCACCGCATCTGAAACAGCAAATTGTTTGAAAACAAACTGAAAAAAGTTACTAGAAGTACTTAACTCCCTTTCTAAGAATACCCCACCAAAAAAAGGTTGAAAAAATTGTTGGATAATCTTTTCGCTGAAGCCGTACTTTTGCAGAAAATGTTTAGTACGGCTATCTGGTTGGCTGAAGATTTCGTCAATTGTTTTTGCTTTCAGTTCAGCTACCAGCTTTAAAATTTTTATTTTGTCCAGCAATGATCCAATAGGTGTAATCAGATCGGGTATGGCAGCTAATGGCTCTTTCAGCGGATTTACCAATTGCAAAAAACGGCCTTCCTTTCTGATAATTGCGCCAGAACGGAATGGTTGGAATTGCAATGCATCATACGATAATATCTGCTTTGCTTCAGGATAAGACGTTAAAAATATTTGAAAACCTCTGTCTAACTGAAATCCATCCACCAGGTCAGTCCGGACTCTTCCTCCTACCTCTTCTGCTGCTTCAAGCATGACAAATGGCACTGATTGCCGCTCTAAATACGTAGCGCACGTGAGGCCTGCAATTCCTGCTCCTATTATGATTACTGAATGATGTGACATTTTCTCGTAAATAAGTAACTACTCTATATAATCATTATATATGGAAATTGTTTTATTGACATGCTGTTGAATTCATACTTTAAAATAGATATGTACTACCTGCAGCGAGGTGCATTTTCATACTCTTACGAAAGAAACGAACTACTTCCCAAGGCAATCGGAACTAATAGTTTTTTGCTTGGCAAGCACTAATTTATATCAGGTTTTTATTGCAATTCCCTGAATAAGATGATAATTTGCATAGAGGAAAAAAATTTAATGAACAGGTTCTTTGTGCAATTTTTATAGAAACCTTTCGTTCCTCTCATGTTCAACGCTTCAATTTTAGAAAGTATTTGATCATACAAAACGCAACAAAAATTACCTTATTACTAAACAACATTCTACAAAGTTGTCTTGGAATACTAGCCTCTTTAACTTCTGTTATGGAGGCATTTTTATTGCTTAAACCATTACTAAACTCCTATTATGTATGAATTCCAATTCCCATGACAAAAGCTATCAAGTTGCCCGCCTGGTAAACCGAAAGGGAGACCTGGACAAACGCTGGTACGTAGAGTATTATGCCTGGAACGCTGACAAATCAGAACTGCAGAGAAAGCAGCTTTTTGCACCTTCCGCTTTAAAAACAGCCAATGCCCGAGAAGAATGGGCCCGAGAAGTAATAAAAGAAATTCAGGAAAAAGCAGATGCCGGACATACGTTTAAGCCGTTGACTGTAAAAACTGCTCATATCAGTGCCCCACGCTTTACATTTGCGCAGGGCATTGAATCAGCCATTGTTACAAAGTTAAACAGCGACCGTAACCGTACTGTTCAAACCTACCGCAGCTTCCTGAATATTTTTAAAGACTGGGTTAACCGTACTGATTTTGCCAACACACCAATTACAGAAGTAAACGAGGAGCATATTATACTTTTTCTAAACTGGCTCAAAATTGAAAAAGGTATTGGGAACACAACCTACAACAACTATTTACAAAGGTTAACTACTGCATTTAACATTCTTATCAGACAGGAAGTATTGAAAGAAAATCCATGTCATGCTGTGGAAATTTTACCTGAAGAATCATGTAAAAATGTAGCCCTTAATTTTCATCAACGGTTAACCATAGAGAAGTATCTGTTAGATAATAATCTGCCCTTATACAAATTTACCAGATTTTTGTATTTCACATTTTTACGTCCAAGTGAGCTGGTACAGTTAAAAATCAAGGATTTTGATCTGAAAAACAAACAGATTCTGGTGCCGGCTGAAATCAGTACAAACCGGAAAGAAGAGCCTGTAACTATTCCCAAACTATTACTGGCTGAAATTGCCCCAATGCGGTTAGATAAGTATGATCCGGATGATTATGTTTTTTCCAGAAACTTATTGCCTGGGAGGCATAAAATCTATCCTACCTATGTTAGTGAAATGCACCGGAAAGTGTTGCAGGCTTGTGGAATTAAACAAAAAGATGTAACGCTCTATTCCTGGAGGCATACTGGTGTAGTCAATGCTTACAAAGCAGGTATAGATATAAAGACATTACAAATTCATATTCGCCATCAGAATATGGAGATGACTAACAGCTATCTGGAAAGGTTAGGACTCGGCCTGAAACACGAGCTTGAACAGAGGGAATGGTAATATAATACCAAGATGAGGTAGAATCATCAGTATAGAAAAAGAACCTAAATCTATACTGATGGTTTTACTTATGTCTATTATTTTTTCTTGAACTTTTAGTAATGCTACCTACTTCGCTTATAAATTTTGAGAGGCTTGTATCTGTTGCTTCTACGGACTATTTAGCATGTATTAACTATACAGCTGTGTAGCAATAAAAAAGTATAATTGCCTAAATTGGTAGTGGCCTTTAGTGTGTGTAACAAATATACACCAGTACGCCTCAATAAAGTTTGTAGCTACCTTCAAAAAATGAAACTGATTTAATACGGTTTAACATTGTCTCTTTTCAGAACTGTTAAAGCTTATCTAACCATGTAACAGGATATACATTTATATCAGTAAGTGTATAAAAATGAGGAAGTATAATTTAATAATTAACTTAATTACAAATGTAACATAACCATTTGTCGACCAAAACACAATCAGCAATCAAACAAAATCGAACTTTAATAAATTTACAACAGTAAATCACTATTTTCTACTGCATAAAAAAAGCAGAAAAGAATACTCTTTTCTGCTCTCTGTTAATTAAGTATATTAAACTACGCTACTTTACTTACAATTGCTTTAAAAGCAGCTGGATGATTCATTGCTAGGTCAGCTAATACTTTTCTATTTAACCCAATATTTGCTTGGTTCAACTTACCAATAAATTGAGAATACGAAAGTCCTTCTTGCCGTACGGCTGCATTAATTCTTTGAATCCACAATGCTCTGAAATCTCTCTTCTTAACTTTTCTGTCGCGGGTTGAATAAACCATGGCTTTATCAACCGCATTTTTTGCGACAGTTAATACATTTTTTCTTCTACCAAAATATCCTTTGGCAGCTTTTATAATTTTTTTTCTGCGGGCTCTGGAAGCTACCGCATTTACTGATCTTGGCATTTTTTGTTAATTTTTTGATAACTGGCGACAATCTTTGTACTTAAAGCCAGGTACCGGGTGAAACATAAAATAATTAATAAACCTAAGGTGTATTATAAGTTATAATACAAGCATTTGTTTTACTCTGCGTTCATCAGCTTCACTTACCAGTGTAGCATGCGTTAAACGTCTTTTCTGTTTGGTTGTCTTTTTTGTCAGGATATGGCTTTTGAAAGCATGCTTTCTTTTGATTTTGCCAGTACCAGTAAGCTTAAAACGCTTTTTGGCACCTGAATTTGTTTTTAACTTTGGCATCGTTTTACTGAATAAATGGTGAATTGTGTATTAAAAATTTAATGTGCTGAATATGGTTGCATACATTTTATGCTACCTGTCAGCACATTAAAATATCAGTAGTCTATTTTTTCTGACTGACCGGCTTTGGCGACAACATGAGTATCATCCGCTTGCCTTCCAGTTTAGGCAACTCATCTACTTTTGCATGCTCTTCAAGGGCTTGGGCAAATTTTAATAATAAAATCTCTCCTCTTTCCTTAAATACAATGGTTCTTCCCACAAAATGTACATATGCACGCACTTTGGCTCCTTCTTTCAGGAAATTAATCGCATGCTTGAGCTTAAATTCAAAATCATGTTCATCAGTATTAGGGCCAAACCGGATCTCTTTCACTACTACTTTCTGAGCTTTGGCTTTTAGCTCCTTCTGCTTTTTCTTCTGCTCATATTTGAATTTTGAGTAATCGGTGATTTTACAAACAGGCGGATCGGCATTCGGTGATATTTCTACCAAGTCTAGTTGTTGAGCTTTCGCCATGGCTAGTGCTTGTTTGGTATCATAAACACCTTGTTCTACGTTCTCGCCTACTACACGCACCTTGGGCACTCTGATCAGCTCATTAATTTTGTACGGCTCCTCAGCCCTCCCCCGAGGGCTATAAGGTCTCTGTGGTCTATTGATGTTTACCTCCTTTTTTGTTTTATACACTATTTAAGTTTGCAAATATCAGATTAATTTTGAAATAATTAAAATGCTATTTGTATTTTTTTGTTTGTCAGGCGGATACAGGCTGAATGCTGGCTTCATTCTGGAAATACTTTGCAAAATCTTCCAGAGTAAAACTACCCAGATCTCCTTGACCATGTTTTCTGACTGAAACTTTTCCCTCCTCCTGCTCTTTCTCTCCGACAATAAGCATAAAAGGCACTTTGCTCACCTCCGCATCCCGGATTTTACGTCCTATTTTCTCATCCCGGTTATCGATAAAACCCCGGATGTCTTTTTCTTCCAGCATTGTATAAACTTTTTGTGCGTAGGCAGCAAATTTTTCAGATATTGGAAGCACGGCAATTTGCTCAGGAGATAACCAAAGCGGGAAGTTTCCCGCACAGTGTTCAATCAATACAGCTACAAAACGTTCTAATGAGCCAAAAGGTGCCCGGTGAATCATTACCGGTCGATGACGCTGGTTATCCGACCCTACATACTCTAACTCAAACCGGTTGGGTAACTGATAATCTACTTGTATGGTGCCTAACTGCCATTTCCTGCCCAAGGCATCTTTCACCATAAAATCCAATTTCGGGCCATAAAAAGCAGCCTCTCCAAAGGCAATTACTGTTCTTAACCCCCGTTCGCTGGCTGCTTCCATTATTTCCTGTTCTGCTTTTTCCCACTGCGCCTCATCGCCGATATACTTTTCACGTTCTGTCTGGTGACGCAGAGAAATTTGGGCAGTGTAATCATCAAATCCTAAAGCTCTGAACACGTATAAAACCAGGTCTATTACTTTAATAAACTCTTCTTTTACTTGTTCAGGACGGCAGAATATGTGGGCATCATCCTGGGTAAATCCTCTTACTCTGGTTAACCCGTGTAATTCGCCACTTTGTTCGTAGCGGTAAACGGTACCAAATTCAGCGAGACGTAAAGGCAAATCTTTATATGACCGAGGTTTCGCTTTATATATTTCGCAATGATGTGGGCAGTTCATGGGTTTTAACAAAAACTCCTCATCCTCATCCGGTGTATGGATGGGTTGAAAAGAATCTTTGCCATATTTATCCCAGTGGCCAGAGGTAACATAAAGCTGTTTGCTACCAATATGAGGCGTAACTACCGGAGAATACCCGGCTTTTACTTGAGCTTTCCGCAAAAACTGCTCTAACCGTTCGCGAAGGGCTGTACCCTTTGGCAACCACAAAGGCAAGCCCATGCCTACTTTTTCTGAGAACGTAAACAATTCCAGCTCTTTCCCTAATTTCCGGTGATCGCGTTTCTTAGCTTCTTCCAGCAAAGTTAGGTAGTCTATAAGCTCCTTTTGCTTCGGAAACGTAATACCATAGATACGGGTAAGCTGTTTGTTTTTTTCATCGCCACGCCAGTAAGCTCCCGCCACGTTCATTAATTTGGCCGCTTTGATAAACCCAGTGTTCGGAATATGGGGACCACGGCAAAGATCTACAAAGTTACCCTGGGTATAGAAGGTAATACTGCCATCTTCTAACCCCTCAATCAGATCTAGTTTATACTCATCGCCTTTATCTTTAAAATAGGCTATGGCATCAGCTTTACTTACTGGTTTACGGATATAGTCACTTTTCTGCCTGGCAAGTTCCAGCATTTTATCTTCTATGGCTTTAAAGTCGTCTTGTGAAAAAGCTTTTCCGCCAAAATCCACATCATAGTAGTACCCGTTTTCTATGGCCGGGCCAATACCAAATTTTATACCAGGATAGAGTGCTTCCAAAGCCTCTGCCATTAAGTGCGCAGATGAATGCCAGAATGTAGCTTTGCCTTCCGTATCATTCCAGGTTAACAATTGCACAGCGGCATCTTTTTCAATAGGCCGGGTAGCATCCCATACTTCTCCATTCACTTTCGCAGCTAATACATTCCTGGCTAGTCCTTCGCTTATCTGCAAAGCCAAATCCATGCTGGTACTTCCTTTGGGGAGTTCCCGCTTACTTCCATCCGGAAGCGTTATTTTTATTTTTTCTTGTTCACCGGTAATCATTCTTGTTCTTGGTTCGGTTTTATTTCAGGTGTAATGGAAGGTAATAGTTCCAATGGTTGCAATATAGCAGGTTTTTGAATGGGATGTTCAATAGCCCATTTTAAATTAGCATACTGTTTCTGTAATTTCGGGTTGTTGCTATTAATTTCCATCGCTTGCTGATAGTGGGCTAAGGCTTCTTCTTTGTTACCTATCCGCTCATAACTCAGCCCTGTGAGAAAATAAATATCAGGCAATTTTTTATCGTGGGCATGCAACTGGGTAAACGTATTGATTGCTTCCTGATAATTTTTTTCGAGCATATAGATTTCTCCCAACCGGTAGCTAGCCTGAATTAATGAAGAATTCTGTTCCAACGCTTTGCGGTAGTGAATTTTGGCGCTATCTAGTCTGCCGCTGGTCATGTATACATTGCCAAGTTTATAGTGAAGACCGGCGTGTGAAGGAGAAAGCTGTAACCCTTGTAACACATACTTCTTGGCGGCTAATGTATCTCTTTTAGCTTGTAATATACTCGCCAGGCGGTCGTAGGTTTCTACGTTTCCGGGTTGATATTGCATGGCAGCTGTTAAATATTTTAAAGCTACCGCTGTATCGCCTGTTTCTGCAGCAATGGCTCCTTTCCAATAGAACGCTAAGCCATTATAGGGAGCTGTTTCTAAAGACTTATCTAAGGCTTCGCCAGCTTTGTCGTACTCTTTACGCATAGCATACAACTCCCCAAGTAATGTGTAGAAATCTGTGGATTGTACCTGGAGTTTTTCTGCTTTTTGTATATCCACATAGGCTTGTTCGGGATGTTGTAACCGCTGATGCAAACGAGCCCTCAGCAAATAATATTTCCCATTATTTGGGTCTAATTCTATCGCCTGGCTTATATCGTCCAGGGCAGGTGTCCACTGCTCATGGCTGTGATATAAATGCGCCCGCTTATAAAAGAAATCGCCGTTATTCGGATAATCATCAATGGCGTCAGTCAATACTTGCAATTGCACCTTATAGGTAGCAGACTCCCCTTCCGGTAAAGGAGGAATATGGGTGTCCCGTTGCTCATGCGGCTGGCAAGAAGTCCATAAAATAACTCCTGCAATAAGCAAGGCAATATTCTTTATACTATTTTGATGCATATATTTTATTACAACAAAATAATTCTTAAAATTTTCCAATGTATGTTAACAATTTTGAAAGTTTCTATACACCGCAAAAATATCAATTAAGCAGCAAGGGATTTATTGAAAATCAGCAACTATCTCACATTTCATTCTGCTGGTAATTCTACCGGATACATATCAAGTAAGGTAAGCAACTAGACCATAGTATGATTTTATAGCCTTTTTACTATCCATAACTGCATGCCTTTGCCGGATTTAGCAAACTATTTATCGCTGAATTGAAAGTTAATACGAAAGTACGGTCCAACAACCTGGTTGCTTATGAAAGAGTGCAGCCTATTTTCTATAAAAATTACATGCCCGGCGGATAAAACAGCCATAACTTGAATTTTTCCGGTTACCTATAGTACGTCTGTCTTGCTGTCGGCACTTAAGTTCAGGTAGTCTTCTGGAGTATCAATATCTACTTTTCCTTCTGGGAAAGGAATGGTATGTACCTCTGACGCACTGGCAATAATCCTTCTGGCTCCCTCCTGCCCTGTTAGTTGCTGTAACACAGGAAAATACATTTTATGAAAAAAGGCAGGGACCCCTAAGGTATCTGCATAAGAAGAGGCTATCAGTGGTTTTCGGGTAGTCTGGTATTCTTCTATAAAATGGTTGAGCAGGGTAGCTTTAACATACGGCTGATCGCATAACATAATGAGTACACCTTCTACATGGGGGTTTACAGTAAGAAGCATCTCCATGCCTGCACGGATGGATGATCCCATTCCATCTGCCCATTGGGGATTTTCTGTTACAAAAACCGGAAGTTCAGCAATCTCAAGTTTAATTAGGGATGCATTCGCACCCAACACCACCACAACCGGAAAACATCTGGAAGTAAGCCCACTTTCCACCATGTGCTGAATCAGACTATGGCCGCTGAAAGGGAGTAACTGTTTGGGTTTACCCATACGGGACGATGCTCCGGCAGCCAGAATGATGAGGCCTATAGATGATTTTTTAGTTAGAGGGCACATGTGTCTCCAATGGTATAGTCACGTGCAGATACAACTATATCCATTTCACCGGCACGGTCATGGATATAGCCTTGTTTATTTTTAAGGTTTCCACCAGACTTACGAGTAAAAAAAGCTTGAATTTCACTGACAATAGAGAGAGCTATTTCCTCAGGTGTTTCAGCGCCGATATCCAGACCTACCGGGCTGTATATTTTTTCAAGTTGTTGGTCTGCAAATGTTTTTCCTGCTACCTCGTATTCCGTCAGCATTTTATCTGTACGTTTTCTGGGGCCAAGAATACCAATGTAGGGAACATCCGTTTCCAGGAGTTGCGTCAGAACGGCCAGATCATACTTATAATTGTGGGAAATAAGAACCACGGCTGTATGTCTGGTAAGGGGTAGATTACCTGGGATCTGATGGCGGTCTACTTGCTTAATCGTATCGGCTTTCGGAAATCGCAGCGGAGCCAGATGGGCAATACAATCGTCAGTAACTATAACCCGCATCCCTATATCTTTTGCCAGATTCACTAAAGGAATTGCATCATAGCCTCCCCCAAATACCAGTAATTGTATTCCTGGATGCATGATCTCTAAAAATACCTCGACTTCTGTATTGTTTAGCAGAAAGTTTCCGTAAGCAGGCTTCTCTCCTTGCAGTGCAAGATTAATTGCCTGCTGCAATTGGGTAGGTAACGCCTGACCTGTGTGCTGAATCAGGGAACCATCGTTTTGAACCAACCAGCGAGTGGCCAAAGGAACGGTAGTAGCATCCGCTGTTTTTGCCACGGTAACTAATACGGCTATTTCCCGGTTTGTCGTTTCTGCAAAATTTTTAAATAAATAGAAAGGATTGGAGGAAGTATCTGGAACCACTGGTTCAATCAACACATCAATAATCCCGTTGCAGCCCAAACCTATTCCAAAACTGCTGTTATTATCATCCATGGTATCATAGGTGACAACCATTGGTTTTCCACTTGACATTACCTGCCGGGCTTTTCTCAAGGCATCTCCCTCTAAGCAACCTCCACTGATAGCTCCCTCCCACCGTCCATCGTCAGTTATAAGCATACGGGCACCTGGCCTGCGGTAAGAGGAACCATATAACTTAACTACAGATGCTAAAGCAGCTTTGCGCTGGGTAAAATCAATTTTGTCATATACCTCAATTAATCTTTTCAGCTCTTTCATATCGGTAATGGGAATGTATGTAAGCAGAAGCTCCGCTTTCACAAACCCTGTAAAGCGGAGCCCAGCAAAATTATTTTTTAGCTACTGCTTTGACTTCAGCGGCAGTAATTATTTTTCCTTTATTTCCCCAGCTATTCCGTACATAGTTTAATACATGTGCAATTTGCTGGTCGTCGAGTGCCTGGGCTGGCATCACGTTATTATATTTTTGTCCATTTACAGTAACTTCTCCCTGCAATCCATTTTTTACAACACCAATAGCCCGTTTAGTGTCAGCCATCAGATAATCTGATTTAGCTAAAGGAGGAAATGCTCCGGCAATACCTTGTCCTTCTGGCTGATGGCACATGGAACAATAGCTGGCATATAAAGTTTTCCCTTCTTTAATGCTTTTTGCTAGCGCATCTTCCTGTACTGGTGTGGAAGTCGGTGTACCTGATTCACTTGGACTTACAGTAAATGAATACAGTGTAGCGGATACTGCTGCAATGGAGGCAAGTGTTAAAAATCTACGTTTCATGTAAGAGTGATGTTTGAAAACTGGTTTATTCTGCAAAATAAATGTAAATAGTACGAGAAAAATTTCTACTAATTTACGATAATATTTGGTGGAAAGCATAAATCATGCCTTAGAATAGTTGCCAAACTGATCAAACCTTACTTATTGTACTTTTACATTTCCTCCATTCTGAAAGGCAACTGCCTGACTCTTTTGCCGGTGGCCGCAAATAACGCATTTCCCAGGGCTGGAGCCAATGGGGGTAAGCCAGGTTCTCCTACGCCGTCTGGTTTGTCGGTGCTTGGCAAAATATATACTTCTATGGGGGGAATCTCCTGAATGCGCATCATCCGGTAATTGTTAAAATTGGTTTGTACGGCTTTTCCACCTTCAAAAGTAATTTCATCTTTCAACGCAGCCATCAACGCCATTACGGTAGCCCCCTCCACTTGCGCCTTCACATTATCTGGATTTATAGCCATACCACAATCAATGGCGGCTACTATTTTTTCAATTTTTGTTTGTCCGTTAAGCTTCGAAACATACACCACATGACCTGCCTGTCCTGCAAAAAACTGCCAGATGGCCACACCTTTTCCCCAGCCTTTATCCAGGGGCTTGCTCCATCCACTTTTTTCTCCCAGAAAAGTTAATAACTTTTTCATCCGGGTATTTTTGTTGATTAAGCTCAGGCGGAATTGCAATGGATCTTTCTTAGCGGCATGAGCTACCTCATCAATAAAGCTTTCGTGAGCAAAAGCTGTTGTCGTAGAATAAACGGCTCTCCACCAGCCAAGGGGCATGGTCGTTTCTGCATAGATAGTGTGATACTTTGCATGGGCAAATTCATACGCACTGTCCTTTATGCCTTCCATGGCCCCTTCATCTTCCCTTTGAGAAGGGTCTTTGCTTCCAAAATTGTCGTAGCTAATAGATGGAGCTACTACTTTATGCTGAAAGGCTATAGGTTTGCCGGCAGCATCTAATCCTGCTTTCAGGCTGCTGTACGTACCAGGCCGGAAAGGGCCGGCCGTCATGTCATCTTCGCGGCTCCAGATTGTTTTTACCGGTACCCCGGCCTGTTTAGAAAGGTGTACTGCTTCCATAATCGCATCAAAAAACAGCCTCCGGCCGAAACCTCCACCTAAATACGTTGTATGCAAGGTGATACTTTCCTCTGGCATATTAAGGTATTTGGCTACTTCTCCTTTTGCCCAGTCTGGTACTTGTGTAGGGGCCCATATTTCGCATTTGTCTGCCTGCACGTGTGCCACACAGTTTTGTGGTTCCATCGGAGCATGCGCTGCAAAAGGCAGTTTATACTCCGCCTCCAGTTTAGTCGGGGCAGCTAAAAAAGCTTTATCAAAGTCCCCGGTGCTATGCGATATTTTTCCTTCAGCCTGAGCCAGATCTTTCATCCGTGCGTAGATTGTTTGGCTATTCCACTGGGTGTTATTTCCAGTCTCCCATTGTATTTTTAACGCCTTCCTTCCTTGAGTTGCCGCATAATAGTTTTCTGCCAATACCGCCACTCCATAAAAAGTATTTTTATTTAATTTTCTTTCGCTTCGCAGGACCTGTTTTACTCCAGCCACTGTCTTTGCCTTAGCATCATCCACACTTTTAACTTTGGCATAAAATACCGGTGCTCTTTCAATGGAAGCATACAACATACCAGGTACTTTTATATCTATCCCAAATTGAGCCGTTCCATCCACCTTCAGTGGCACATCTGGCCTGGGAATGGCTTTACCAATCAGCTTAAAAGTTTTCGGATCTTTGAGTTTAGGTTCTTTCGGTACGTCCAGTTTGCTTGCCTTTTCTACCAATTCTCCATAACTGAGTTTTTTAGTAGATTTTTTATGCAAAACCATTCCTTCTTTGGTTGTACAATCTATAAGGGGAACATTCCAGGTTTGGGCTGCCGCTGCCAGTAACATTTCTCTGGCGGCAGCTCCGGCTTTCCGTAAATGCATATACGACCCCTTTACACTGTTGCTCCCTCCTACTCCCATGTCTCCATATTTTTTGTCTGCAGTAGCCATGTGAATTTCAACCTGATCTAACCGCACATCCAGTTCTTCTGCTACTAACACAGGTATAGATTGCCAGGTACCCTGGCCCATTTCCGGTTTATGGTTAATCAAGATTATCCGGTTAGTAGAATCTATTAGAATGAAGGGAGTAATTTCTGTTGGAACAGGATTGTCATTGGTTAGTTTGAAGATTGATTTTTCTCCGGCTTGCGCTCGGTCAGGAAGAGAAAACCCTAATCCGAGAAATGCGCCAGTTAATGCGGATAGATGAATGAATTCCCGACGGCTGATGGGTTGTTGTAAGGGTTTGGTCATACAGATAGAGTAAGGGATACTGGCGTAATGAGAAGTTAGGGTATGAAAGCCGGACCTTTTCGTTGGTCCGGCTTTCGGTAATTGTGCAGCATCGGTGATAGTTGGATGCTGAAAAAGCTTATACTTCGTCTAGATTGAAGGGCAATTTACGGATACGTTTGCCAGTTAAGTTAAATACTGCATTAGCCAAAGCTGGTGCGATAGGTGGTAATCCAGGCTCTCCTACACCTCCGGGTTCTTCGGTATTTTGCACAATGTGAATATCTACTGCAGGCATTTCATGTATCCGCAATACCCGGTAAGTATTGAAATTGCTTTGTTTTGCCTGGCCGTTTTCGAAGGTAATCCCATCTTTTATGGCTGCCGTTAATCCCATCACAATATTTCCTTCTGTCTGTGCTTTTACATTATCCGGATTTACATGCTGCCCACAATCGATTACGGATACTACTTTTTCAATGGTAAGCTTCCCGTTTTGTTTAGTTACGGTTACGGCATGTGCACATATGCTACCAAATGATTTTACAATGGCTATTCCTCTGGCTTTCCCGGCAGGCAACTTTGTTTTGTAATCTGTTTTTTCGGCCAGTAGTTGCAACACATTTTTAAAGCGGGGTGCATTTGCAAACATTGCTAACCGGAAATCCATGGGGTCCTTTCCAGCTGCATGGGCTAGTTCATCTACGAAACATTCCTGCCCGAATGCGCTAGTGGAACAATACACCGACCGCCACCAAACGATAGGAATTTCTGTTTCTGCCAGTACGTAACTGTATTTGGCACTAGCGAATGCATAGGGGCTTTCTTCCGGACCAATGCATTCCATTACCCATTCATCGGCTTTGCCTGCCATAGGTGCTTTGAAAACCTGTTGCTGAATAGAAGCTCCAACAGCTTTATGCTCAAATGCAACCACTTTACCTTCTTTATCTAATCCACCCCGCATGGCGCTTAGCATACCCGGCCGGAATGGACCTTGAGCTGTATCGTCTTCGCGTGTCCAGAGCAGTTTTACAGGAGCCTGAATTTGTTTGGATAAATTAACGGCCTCTAATAAATAATCGTAATAGGCCTTGCGTCCAAAACCACCACCCAGGAAGGTAACATGTATTTTTACATTTTCCGGTTTTATATTCAGGTATTTTGCTACCTGATCCACAGCCCAGTCAGGAGCCTGAACCGGTGCCCATATTTCACACGTATCTCCTTTGACAGAGGCCACGGCATTTTCCGGTTCCATTGGAGCATGAGCCATAAAGGGAGTTTCATATTGTGCTTCCAGCTTTTTTACAGCTGCATTCAGCCCATCTTCCACTTTTCCTTTCTCTTTAAACAGAACGCCTTCCGTTTTTGCTAATTCCCGTAAGTTGGTAAAATAAGCTTCTGTGCTTATCTTATCAAACTCACTATTATCCCAGGTGATTGTTAAGGCTTTTCTTCCTTGCAAGGCAGCATAATAAGAGTCTGCAATTACCGCCACACCATGTGTAGTTTTGTGAGGCATAGGTCTTTCCGATAGCAGAACCTGTTTTACTCCTTTCACTTGCTTTGCCTTGGTGTCATCAACTTTCAAGACCTTTCCATGAATGACGGGTGAACGTTCAATAGACGCATAGAGCATTCCTGGTAATTTTACATCAAGTCCAAAAATGGTTTTGCCATCTACTTTAGCTGGAATATCTTGGCGGGGCAACGCTTTGCCTAATAATTTATAGTCTTTAGGTAATTTCAGTTTTGGATCTTTGGGGGCTTCCAGTTTAGAGGCTTCTTCTACTAACTCTCCATAGCCAAGCGATTTTCCGCTTTTCTTTTCGAATACTTTGCCTTGATTTGCATAACAGTCGGCTTCAGCTACTTTCCACCGGTTGGCTGCTGCACGTACCAGCATCTCTCTGGCAGCAGCTCCAGCTTTTCGCAACGGCAGCCAGGAGGTTCGTACACTGCTGCTGCCCCCGGATAACTGGCTTCCAAATTTTTTATTGCCATCCGACTGCACTATATTCACCTGGTCCAGATTCACTTCCAGCTCTTCAGCCAGCAGACTGGGTACAGCCTGAAAAGAACCCTGTCCCATGTCTGGCCGCGGGTTAATCAGGGTGATACGGCCTGTTTTTTCGATAATAATAAAGGCATTGAGTTCTACACCTGAGGGAATGTCAGCATAGAAATTATATAGGGGTGCTTCTGCCAACTTTGCTTTACCCTGTGCCGGAAAGTAGAATCCTAAGGTGAGCGCAGCCCCGGAAAAACCGGTTAGCTTTAAAAATTTACGGCGGTCTATGGTTTGTTCGGTCATGGTTTGCCTGTTTTATTGGTAGGTGTTGCATCGCTCATGAGATTGGCGGCCGAATGTATGGCTTTGCGTATCCGTACATAGGTTCCACAGCGGCAGATATTTCCTTGCATAGCTGTATCTATATCTGCATCGGTAGGTTTAGGTTTCTGCTTTAATAACGCAGCCGCAGACATCAGTTGTCCGGACTGGCAATACCCACATTGAGGTACCTGGTGTTCGATCCAGGCTTTCTGTAAGGGATGCGACTTTTCTGTGGACAAGCCTTCAATAGTTGTAATTTGCTTGTCGGCCACTGCAGAAACAGGCAATACACAAGATCTGGTTGCATTGCCATCCAGGTGCACAGTGCAGGCTCCGCATTGGGCTATGCCACAGCCAAACTTTGTACCAGTAAGGCCTACAAAATCCCGGATAACCCACAGGAGGGGCATTTGTGGGTCAACATCTACCTGGTGCTGTTCCCCATTAATAGTTAAGGTGAAATTTGCCATAAATCAGAAATGGTGCTATAGTATGTAGCTATAAGAAAGAATAAGTATTTGCGGATAAGTGACTTTCAACTGTATGGATATTGTTAAAAGAATTCCCTTTAAAATTACAGAATTTGCTAGGATAGCAAAATAAAAAAGGATACTTTCTTTTCAAAGGATCTGCAAGCAATAGATATTTTTTTGCAAGAGTAACTGTTGTTTTCTCCCATAGGTTGGCTTAATTTTTTTCTCTTACCAGAAATGTTTTTTCATTCTAAAACAGTTGAAAATTCTTATACAATTTATATTGTATAGACTCCCAGCTTCGAAATGAAATCCTGGTAAATAATTTTAATAGATAAGGAATTTGAGTATCTTTACGGATGATAGAAGGGCCAGAGGTAGACAACAAAAGTCCTATAGTATATTCACAAAAACACTTGACAAATTTTGTATATTTAAACTGGATTCCTTTATTTTGATTCAATTCTAAAACTACAGCACTCCCTGGATGGATTTGCTGTTTTAGTATTTTATTTAATTTGCAAACGCAACCTAAACACAAGCTATAGTTATCAGGGAATACCACACAGATAACTGGTTTTATAGATATGGCAGAAATTACACATAATTACACCGAAGATAGTATTAAATCTCTGGACTGGCGGGAACACATCCGTTTAAGGCCAGGTATGTACATAGGAAAGCTGGGCGATGGGTCTTCACAGGATGATGGCATCTATGTACTGGTAAAAGAAATTATAGATAATTCCATAGATGAACATGTGATGGGGTTTGGGAGTAAAATCGAAATCACCATCTCCGAACACCGGGTAGAAGTACGGGATTATGGCCGGGGCATTCCGCTCGGTAAAATGATTGATTGTGTCTCCAAAATAAATACTGGTGGAAAATACGACTCTGGTGCCTTTCAGAAATCAGTGGGTTTGAATGGCGTGGGTACCAAAGCAGTAAATGCCTTGTCTACTTATTTTAGGGTACAATCTTTTAGGGATGGTAAAACGAGACTGGCCGAATTTGAAAGAGGCATCCTTAAAATGGAATCCAAAGATACGGCAACTACCCAGAAAAATGGGACCTTAATGATATTTGAGCCGGATAATACCATTTTTAAGCACTACCATTTTATCCCCCAGTATCTGGAAAATCAGATCTGGAACTATGCCTTCCTGAATGCAGGGTTAACGTTGATTTTCAATGGCAAAAAATACTTTTCAGAAAAAGGATTATTAGATCTTCTCCTTCGCAAAACTGACGCTGACAGCCTACGATATCCTATAATTCATTTAAAGGGAGATGATATTGAACTGGCCTTGACACACGGGAATGAATATGGGGAAGAGTATTACTCCTTTGTGAACGGGCAGTATACCACCCAAGGAGGTACCCATTTAGCCGCTATGCGGGAAGCAGTGGTAGATACTATCCGGGAAGTTTTTAAAACCAAATATGAAGCCTCCGATATCCGGGCCTCTATTATTGGTGCCATTAGTGTACGGGTACAGGAACCAGTATTTGAGTCGCAAACCAAAACCAAACTAGGCTCTTTAAATATGGCGCCAGAAGGTCCATCCGTTCGTGGCTATATCGGAGATTTTATCAAAAAACACCTGGACGATTACCTGCGCAAACACAAAGATGTGGCGGATGCGCTGGAAAAACGGATTAAACAATCGGAAAGAGAGCGTAAAGAAATAGCCGGCATAAAAAAGCTGGCAAATGAACGGGCAAAAAAAGCAAACCTGCACAACAAAAAACTCCGCGACTGCCGCATTCATTATAATGATGCCAAAACGGATAAGAATGCAGAAGACAGAAGGTTTGACTCTACTTTGTTTATTACTGAAGGCGATTCGGCCAGTGGTTCTATTACAAAATCCCGGGATGTACAATACCAGGCTGTATTCAGTTTGCGGGGTAAGCCTTTAAATTGCTTTGGCCTGACCAAGAAAGTAGTATATGAAAATGAAGAGTTTAACCTGCTGCAACATGCCCTGGATATAGAAGATGGTATAGAAAACCTGCGGTATAATAAAATAGTAATTGCCACCGATGCAGACGTAGATGGTATGCACATCCGGTTGCTGATGCTCACCTTCTTCCTGCAGTTCTTCCCGGATGTGGTAAAAAATGGCCATTTATATATTCTGGAAACGCCTCTTTTCCGGGTAAGAAACAAGAAGCAGACAATCTATTGTTACACCGACGAAGAAAGGCAGAAGGCTATTCAAAAACTGGGGCCAAAGCCAGAGATTACACGATTCAAAGGCTTAGGAGAAATTTCTCCCGATGAGTTCGGTAAATTTATTGGAGAAGATATGCGGCTGGAACCAATCATTCTGCATAAAGATACCTCCATTACCAAGCTGCTGACTTATTATATGGGGAAGAACACCCCTGAACGGCAGCGGTTTATTATTGATAACTTACGGGTTGAAAAAGATTTAACCACTGCTGAAACCTTGCCGCTGGAAAAAGCTGAAGTGGTAGAAGCAGATTAGCATACTAGACGTATAGGCTAAAAGGCTTAAACCACTTCTTGAAGCATTTGTTGTAATACTCTGTTTATCAGTAAGTATAATTTAATATTTTTTATATCAACCAACCACCTACATGGATTTACAAGAACTCAGGCAGCAAATTGATGAAATTGACAATCAAATGCTCGAGCTGCTGAACAAACGTGTGGAGATAGTAAAAAAAGTGGGCGAATTAAAACGGGCTACCAATACTATCATCTACCGGCCAGAAAGAGAAAAAGCCATTATCGACCGTCTGTCTGCACTCAATCAAGGGCGTACACTCAACAGGTCGGCGATAGAGGCCATCTATCTGGAAATTTTTGCTGTTAGCCGCAACATCGAACTGCCTGAGCGTATTTCTTATCTGGGGCCGGAAGGAAGTTTTACACATCAGGCAGCCGAAAGCCGCTTTGGTGCCATGAGTGATTATATTTCCCTGCCAAGCATCCGGTCCGTATTTGAAAGTGTGGATACAGGAAGGGTAAGATTTGGCGTAGTTCCCATTGAAAACAACCGGGAAGGCATTGTCAATGAAACAATCGATTTACTGTATGAACTAGATATAAAAATTGTAGCTGAAGTGCTGTTGCCCATACATCATACCTTTGCAACCAAATGCCATACTCTGCAGGAGGTCAAACGGGTGTATTCCAAAGATATAGCTTTCCGCCAATGCCAGCGATTTCTCAATGAATACCTGGATGTAAACCAAGTAGATTTAATTCCTATTGAATCTACCTCTAAAGCTGCCAGAATTGTTTCAACTGAACCAAATAGTGCTGCCATCTGCTCGCATATTGCGGCCAAGCTGTTTGGGGTTCCCATTTTGTTCGAAAACATTGAAGATGGACAATATAACCGAACCCGCTTCCTGATTATTAGTAAAGACTTTACTAACCAGAACACAGGCAAAGACAAAACCTCATTGGTGGTAGATTTACCAGAGAAGCCAGGTAGTCTGGCCTCTTTTCTACAGGAGTTTAACGAAAGACAAATCAACCTGACCAAGATCGAAAGCCGGCCAACCAGAGCAGATGAAAAATTCAGATCGTGGTTTTACATAGATTTTGACGGGCATATTGAAGATGAGAAGGTCCAGGAAATTTTACAAAAACACACCTCTCATGTGAAATGGCTAGGTAGTTATTTAAAATTATCTTAGTGGCAAAAATAAATTTATAATACCCTAAACATCAATAGCTTACCTAACAAATTATTAGATATAACCTTCGCATAATATAGTGTAATATTAGATAACACACCAATTCAGTTTACTAATAATTTGTTAGGTTACCATAAATAAAATCCTAAAATAAAAAACATATTTTGTACCGTTCGCTTACTAAGCCGTAAGTGTCTAAATAGATAGAATAGTAGTACATGGAAAACAACAATCAGTCAAATGAATCCTTGCACGATGCTGTACTGGTATCAGGAATGTACGAAAACTGGTTCCTGGATTATGCTTCTTATGTAATTCTGGAAAGAGCCGTACCTGCCGTTGAAGATGGCCTGAAACCTGTGCAGCGGAGAATCCTGCACGCCATGAAGGAAATGGATGATGGCAGGTATAATAAAGTAGCTAATATCATAGGCCAGACCATGCAATACCATCCCCATGGTGATGCTTCCATTAATGAAGCCATGGTGAATATGGGCCAGAAAGATTTACTAATAGACACCCAGGGAAATTGGGGCGATGTACGTACCGGAGATGGAGCGGCCGCGAGCCGCTATATCGAAGCCAGGCTTTCGAAATTTGCATTAGATGTAGTATTTAACCCAGATACCACACAATGGCAACTCTCCTATGACGGACGTAAAAAAGAACCCGTAACACTTCCAGTGAAGTTTCCCCTGCTACTGGCTCAAGGGGTAGAAGGTATTGCCGTAGGTCTGTCAACTAAAGTAATGCCCCACAACTTCTGCGAACTTATTGAAGCATCCATTGATCTACTGAAAGGGAAAGACATTACCATTTATCCCGATTTCCAGACAGGTGGGCTTATTGATATCACGCAATACAATGAAGGCCAGCGGGGTGGAAAAATACGTGTTCGAGCAAAGATAGAAGAACTAGACAAGAAGACACTAGCTATCAAGGATGTACCGTTTGGCGTAACTACTAATCAGTTGATTGACTCTATTATAAAAGCCAACGATTCCGGCAAAATTAAAATCAAGAAAGTAGTAGATAATACAGCCAAAGATGTAGAAATACAAGTACAGCTGGCTCCCAACGTTTCGCCCGACATTACCATAGATGCCCTGTATGCCTTTACCGATTGCGAAGTTTCTATTTCTCCCAATACCTGCGTCATCATTGGAGAAAAGCCTCATTTCATAAGTGTAAATGAACTGCTAAAAATAAATACCGATAATACAGTAAGGCTGCTGAAACAAGAACTAGAAATTCGCCGGGCCGAATTGTTAGAAAAACTTCTGTATGCCTCTCTGGAAAAAATCTTCATTGAAAACAGAATTTACCGCAAAATTGAAGAGTGTGAAACATGGGATGCTGTCATTAGCACAATTGATAAAGCCCTGGATAAATATAAAAAGCAGTTTTATAGAGCCATCACCGTAGAAGATATAGTCCGCTTAACGGAAATAAAGATTAAACGGATTTCCAGATACGATTCTTTTAAGGCAGATGAGTTGATGAAAAGGCTTCAAGAAGAACTTGAAGAAACAGACCAGAACCTGGCTAATCTGACTAAGTTTGCCATCAATTATTTCCGGGAACTGCTGAAAAAATATGGCAAAGGGAGGGAACGGAAAACAGAAATTCGCACATTTAATACCATTGCTGCTACAGCTGTTGCGGCGGCTAACCACAAACTTTATGTAAACCGGAAAGAAGGTTTTATTGGGTTTGGCCTTAAAAAAGATGAAAATGTTGAACATATAGGCGATTGTTCGGATATTGATGATGTGATCGTATTCCGCCGGGATGGAAAATGTGTAGTGAGCAAAATACAAGACAAACTTTTTGTCGGAAAAGATATTATATATGCGAGTGTCTTCAAGAAAAACGACGAACGCATGGTATATAATCTGATCTATACAGATGGCAAAGAAGGCACTTCCTATGTAAAGCGGTTTCAGGTGACGGCCGTTACACGCGACCGGGAATATGAACTGACAAAAGGAAATCCGGGCTCCAAAGTACTTTACTTCACAGCTAATCCGAATGCCGAAGCGGAGATTGTTACAGTGAACCTGACAGCAGCCTGCAAAGCGAAGGTAAAAAATTTCGACTTCAATTTTGCTGAGCTGGAAATAAAAGGACGAGGAGC
This sequence comes from Rhodocytophaga aerolata, assembly GCF_030503435.1. GTDB lineage: Bacteria > Bacteroidota > Bacteroidia > Cytophagales > 172606-1 > Rhodocytophaga > Rhodocytophaga aerolata. The sequence goes on along the minus strand of NZ_JAUKPO010000013.1, from coordinate 162,707 downwards.
CCAGGGAAATATTCTTACCAAATATCCGGTTCGGAAAGTCAGCCTTAAATCAGAGGGAGTTTCTACGATGGGTGGCTTGAACATCTGGTACGATGAAACCATTGGCAGATTGAATACAGATGGCCGCGGCCGGAAACTAGGCAAGTTTGATGGGGAGCAGAACATTCTGGTTATTTATAAAGACGGACAGTATGAACTAACCAATTACGAACTTACCAACCGCTACGAGCCCAATGACATTCTGCTGATTGAAAAGTTTGACCCCAATACCATAATTTCGGCTATTCATTATGATGGCAACCAGGCTAACTTCTTTGTGAAGCGCTTCCGCATAGAAACCAAAGGCGTAGATAAGAAATTCTCCTTTATCTCGGATGCCAAAGGCTCTAAACTGGTAGTGGTCACTTCTGACCCAAAACCACAGGTTGAAGTTTCTTTCAAGAAAAGCCCTAAAGATAAAGAAGAAACCGACACCTTTGACCTGGATTTACTTACAAAAGTAAGTGGCTGGAAAGCCATAGGAACAAAACTTTCCAGTTATAAGGTCTTACGGGTTAAACTTTTGGCGAGTAAACCTGAAAAAGATATAGACCGGCTCATTATACATCCGCCCACCGATAAGGATAAAAAAGACGAAAATGGTACAATGAATATTAACCAACTAGGTATATTTTAAAAAAAGGCAGGCTTAGAACCTGCCTTTTTTTATAGTTCTACAGCCATTATACCTGCATATAGGTTGCTTGTATTTTTGTACTTGTCTAATTTCTTATAAAACTACTCCGGTTAAAGTACTGTTAATTATATTTATGATTAAAAAAATTACATTCCAGAGTAGATACTACTGTTTCCTTATAATTTTAGAGACTAAGGAAATAACTAAACCAGTACATTACTTTCATACACTATAATAAAGCATTATCAAATCAATTTCAGACCGTTAAAATAAATATAGCTACTTTTCTAAGGAATTTCCGTAATTTAGTTGCCTTGCATTTCTATACCTGAATGTTCATCCACCGACCAGCTTTCAATTATATTGCCTTTTGGTTATTCATGGTAATATCCACTTTTGCTAATGCACAAAGCATTCAGATTAAAGGCCGGGTTACTGATGCCGAAACTGGGGATGGAATGCCTTTTGTCAATGTTTTTTTCAAAGGAACTTCTATCGGTAAAACTACAGATTTTGATGGCTATTATTCCATTACTACCTCCACACCTACTGACTCGCTGGTTGCTTCCTACATTGGCTATATAGCAAAAACCAAATACGTTAACCGCTCGCTTGGCAATCAGGTGATTGACTTCCAATTATCTTCCAACGAAGTAAAACTGGATGAAGTAGTTGTGGTAGCCGGAGAAAATCCTGCTTTCCCAATCATGCGGAATGTGATTAAAAATAAAGACAAAAACGATAAAAGATCACTGAGTGCGTATGAATATGAAAGTTACAATAAAATAGAATTTGATATAGACCACCTTTCTGAAAAGCTCAGGCGTAACAAAACCTTGCAGAAAATAACCCAGGTGATGGATAGTATTGAGCGAATTGCGGGGGAAGATGGCAAACCCATTCTTCCCATTTTTATATCCGAGTCGCTTTCTAATGTTTATTACCGCAAAACTCCTCAAAAGAAGCGGGAGTTTATTTTGAAAACCAACATCACAGGTATTGGCATGCAGGATGGCAGTTTGCTTTCTCAGCTAGTAGGTTCTTCTTTTCAGGAATACAATTTTTACAATAACTGGCTTAATATATTAGAAAAAGATTTTGTTTCGCCAATGGCCGATGGCTGGAAAGCATCCTATGATTTTTTATTGAATGATAGTTTGTATGTAGGCGAACATTGGTGTTACCGGATAGATTTTACCCCCAAACGGGTACAAGATCTGGCATTTAGCGGCACCATGTGGATAGAAAGTAAAACATATGCCTTAAAACAAATTGATGTAACAGTGGGCAAAGGGGCAAATCTGAATTTTGTGGAAAAAATAAAAATTCAGCAGGAATTAGAGCCAACTAGCGGAAACGCCTGGCTCCCCTCACGCACCCGGGTCTTAATTGATGTAGCTGAAATACGGGATGAATCACCGGGTATGCTCGCTAAGTTTTACACCTCCAATAAAAACTTCAAAATAAACCAACCCAAAGATCTTAAATTTTATGACGTACCCCTGGAACTAGCTGAAGATGCCCAGCAAAAGGAAGCAGGGTATTGGGATGCGAAAAGACACGATTCATTAACCTCTACAGAAAAAAATGTGTATGTGATGATTGATTCTGTCAGAAACCTACCTACTGTTAAAACCTATGTTGAAATCTTAAATATTGCCATAAATGGGTACAAAAAAGTTGGCCCGGTAGATGTGGGCCCATATGTACTGGCTTATGGTCTGAATACCGTAGAAGGACATAGATTTCAGCTTGGGTTTAAGACCAATGCAGATTTTAGCAGAAAATGGGTAGTAAAGGCGTATGCGGCTTATGGAACCAAAGATACCAGGCTAAAATACAGTGCCGAGTTACAGCGGATTATCTCACGAAAGCCCTGGACAATAGCCGGAATTAAACGCCGCTACGACCTGGAAAGAATCGGCTTGCTTACCGATGATATTTATGACAATACGTTGCTGCTGACAGCCTCCCGGTTTGGCACTTTGCGAAGGCCATTTATGAGTACTGAAAACACCTTCTATGTGCAAACAGATGTAAGGAAAGGCATTACTCAGCGCATAAAACTCCGGCAAATGGATTTCAATCCATTGTATAACTTTTCTTACCTTAAAAATCCGGAAGATGGCGATAACTCCCCTTTGTTAACCAGGTTCTCTACTACCGAACTTGTGATGGAAACAAGAATTACCAAAGATGAAACATTCTTGCAAAATGATAATGAACGCATTAGCTTAGGGACAAATAAACCTGTGATTTCGCTGCAATACACACTTGGGTTAAAAGGCATATTGGGTGGGGACTTTAGTTATCACAAATTCAGCCTGACTGCCAGCCAGGATGTTCGTTTAGGAATTCTGGGAAGATCCTACTATGCCATTAATGCAGCGTATATCCCCGGAAAATTGCCTTACCCACTGCTTTTCAACCATTTGGGAAATCAAACATATTTTTATAACTCGTCCTCTTACAACCTGATGAATTATTTTGAATTTTCCAGTGATCAATATGTATCATTGAATTATCAGCATAATTTTGAAGGACTCCTTTTTAACAGAATTCCCCTGATGCGAAAATTAAAATGGCGTATGCTGGCAACAGCTAACGTGCTTAAGGGAAGTTTACGCGAAGAAAATTTACATTTATATCCACAGACAGTAAACCAGTCTTCCATTCTCCCCCCCATCCAACCCCTGGGTTCCATGCCTTATGTAGAAGTAGGTTATGGCATTGAAAACATATTCAAATTTATACGTATAGATGCTGTACATAGACTTACGTATTTGAATCAACCAGGCGTGCGCAAATTTGGTATTTTTGTGACTACCCAATTCAAACTTTAACCGTTTAGGCATTAGCCTGACTGAACTTTACGGTTTTTTTAGTTAATTTAAAAAAGCCTGTGGAAATACCTGCGTTGGAAAAGTAACTATTCCATTTGTGTGGCTGAACCTGTTATTCTCTTACGGCTTTTTTGTTTATGTATATTTAATGAAAGGTTGCTGAATAAAGCGGGATACCTGTACATTTCCTTTTACGATACAAATATAAACTCAAAACCTATGAAAATTGCTTTGGAAGTTATTGGCTGGCTCATGTTAGCTTTTACTTTATTGCCCATGATCCGCACCTCCCTCTGGTTCATTCGCATCATGGACTTTCCCAGATTTCAGATTGCCCTTATTAGCCTGTTGATCTTAATAAGTTACCTTACTTATTTCACGGTTGAAAATGTATATCAGTACATTTTTTTAGCTGCCTTAATCCTTGTCTTACTCATACAGGGCAGGTATATCTATCCATTTACTTTTCTGGCTCCTAAGCAGGCGCAACGTAGCAAAGAAAATGACCCTAACAATACTATTTGCCTCATGATTTCCAACATCCGGATGGAGAACCGCAAATCGAAAAAATACCTGCAGATTGTAAAAGACAAAAAACCCGACATTATTCTGATAAACGAACCAGACCATTGGTGGGCCGAACAATTAGCTGTATTAGATAAAGAGTATCCATATCATGTAAAAAAACCCATAGAGAATACCTATGGAATGATTGTTTATTCTAAGCTTGAATTTGTAAAGGCCAACCTGCAATTTTTGGTTCAGGAGGATATTCCTTCCGTACATGCGGTTATAAAGTTGCGGTCTGGTGAAGAAATAGAATTATGTTGTGTGCACCCTACCCCTCCCACTATTGGCTCTAACACCGAAAAACGGGAAGCAGAACTATTAATCGTTGGAAAAAATGTAAAAAAATCTAAACGCGCCAGTATTGTTGCAGGAGACTTAAACGATGTAGGCTGGTCGCATACCACCAAGTTATTTCAGCGGATTAGCGGACTGTTAGACCCCCGGGTTGGTAGAGGTTTTTTCAATACCTATAATGTATTTGTTCCCTTCTTCCGCTATCCATTAGATCATGTATTTTATGATCCCAGGTTTAAGCTTGTGCATCTGGAAAGATTACCCAAATTTGGCTCTGACCATTTTCCAATTTTGATCCAATTACTATACAAACCCGAAGAGAAAAAAGAGCAGCACCCCAAAAAAGCAGATGCAGAAGATAAAAAAGAAGCGGAAGAACTTATCGAAAAGGGGGTAGAAGAATCTTAGTCTTCTGTTTTTCGAATGCAAATATTTTCGTAACTAGCAGCATCAAATGAATGTATTAGGTAATGCATACCCATTCTTTTATTCTCAATTTGTAATTTTCTATAAATTATTTGTATGGCCTGGCTAATTTTAATTTTCATTCTCATTGTAGCAAGCATTGTTTCTGCTTTCACTGTGCCCAACGAAAGCATTAACTGGTACAAGCGGAAAAATAATGTACCTTAATAATTGCAAGCGTCTAAAAAAGAGCCCTGCATGCAGGGCTCTTTTTTAAGAAAGTCTGGATAAAATTATTCTGTTAGCCCTTCTATTTTAACTGTTGCCTTTCCCTTGGCTGTTACCAGGGCAACAATCGTTTCTGGAGTTATGTATACATCCGCTGGGGTTAATTCTTGAATTTGTGCATTTACAATTATCCCTTTGGCCACTTGCTTATCCGTAAGTTTACTTTGAATCAACTCTTTTGCCTCCTCCATACGCTCTCCCAGGGGAATCCGTAGTTTCTCCTGCAAAGTCCTTACGAATTTACCTTTTGCCAGCCAGTTTGCCGTTTTAATCAACTTATTCTTAGTATCCAGATCATAGTCTAAGTTCCACAGGGCCACCGATTGAGTATCCGGATCATAATACGGTTTTCCTTTCAGATAAACGGTACCTTCGATACTTCCGGCCATGCCAGCCTTTACCACGATATTCTCCCCATGCCCATATAAATCTATAGAAGTCAGCGTAATTTCGTATTTACCCTCACTAAAAGTGAAAGTATGGTCTACAAATTTTTCTGCTAAAATCTGAGAGGCATAGGCATGCGATACTTGGCCGCTTACGCCTATAGAAACCTTATCTGGCATTTGTTTTACCAGTTGCAATGCCGGGAGCTGTTCATTCACCACTACTTCAGGCTTAAGGCCGGAGACAGTCTGAGAATAAGCTTTTACACCCAGCATGGCTGTAACCAGATTTTTTTTAACTGCCAATGGGGTAAGTAATACTTCGGTTGGCGTCAGTTTCAACCACGTTTGATACTCCTGGGAAAGTAAAAATGGCTGCTGAACTCCTATCCACGCCTTCTGCACATATTTGCGGATGTCTAATCTTTCGGCTACCTGCTTATCTAATAAGGAGGCAATGCGGGCTTGTTGTGTATCTATCGTATTATCCAGAAACGAAGCAACCGATAATTCAACAAAACCTATTTTTATCTTAGGTTTAGAAATCCAGTCGTATCCCTTTGCCAAGGTAGTAGTTTGTACCTGCCATTGTTCATTTACGCTTACTTTCGTGACAAAATGCACATTCAGTTCGCAATCGGTTTCTTTAAATTCTGTATGGTTTATTCCCATCCGCTCCAGCGACAAGCCGCCTTTTGCCCATATGCGCAGGGGTACAGTTATCTGAAACTGGTTATTGACTGCTTGAATAGTAATGGGTTCTCTTTTCCAAACTTTCAATAACAAGTTATCTCCTTCATTATTTTCAAGGCTGGTATCTTCAAAAATAAGGTCTTTCACTTGCTTATTCATTTGCTTTTCCAGTTCGGAAAGCGGAATGGTTACCGGAACATTAATAACAGATAACTGGCTTACTGGCTGTGTACTCACTTGGGTATAGGTTTCTTCAGGTTGTATTGGATTAATAATTTTGGTACGCTGGCAGGAAGTAAAGATAAAAAGTATGACAATAAGCTGACATAGCCGGACACGGCACTCCGAAGGAAATATAGACATAGGCTGGTTAGACACAATATATCCTGAACAATTTGCAAACCTAGTTGATTCCAACCAATATTACTAACGTAGCGGTGTCTTAGCCTTTTGCCAGATGCATGTATTGCTGCTGGTATTTGGACGGACTTTCTTTAACTGTTTCCTTAAACTGCCGGTTGAAGTTTGAAATAGTTTTGTATCCGCATTCGTAGGCAACCTGGGTAATACTCAAATTTCCTTCAATCAGTAAGCGGCAAGCATGGCCTATACGGATTTCACTGACAAAATCAAAAAACGTTTTATTGGCTCTCGCTTTAAAATACCGGCAAAAAGCTGAGGGACTCATATTGGCCAGGGCAGCCACTTTTTCCAAGGATATTTCTTGCTGGAAATGCTGCATCACATATTCGTGTACTACCCGCATCCGCTCCGTTTCGGTATGTTTATAATTATTTTCAAAACCCAGGCTGGCTATAAATTCGCACTCTTCTGAGCAGGCTAACGTATATAATATATCCAGCAAACCCATAATGCTTTCAAAGCCTTCTTTGTTTACCAGTTCAAGCATTTTAGCTAACACCACTTCATGGGTATTTCCGGTAATTTCCAGCCCATGTTGAGCTTTTTCAAACAACTGCTTTAGTAATACCATTTCCTGCTTTTCAAAAAACTCGGCTCCTAGAAAGTCCGCCTCAAAATAAATGACTATTCCATGTGCTTTCGGAGCTTTGTCTTTTTTCAGGTAGTCGTCGCTTCGCCATAGATGCGGCATGTTAGGCCCCAGTAAAACCATATCGCCTGATTGAAAATGCTTAATATTATCACCAATAAACCTGGTGCCACTTCCTTCCATGACACAAAACAATTGGTATTCCGGATGAAAATGCCAATTGGGGTCGAATACCGGATCATGGAATTCTTTCACGATGAAGGAGTGAATAGAGGAAACGGATTTTTTTAATAATGCTTTCATAACAGGTATCTATTTACTAGGTAACAGGCCATATGATATACCGGAAAGTTTGCCATTTCTGACTGGCTCAGAACCTTTTTTTGATCCAATAGTAGCCTGAACTTTAACCAGTCTATCTATTTATTTACCTTTTTTATTAAATATAGCTTTTAAAATAGTCAAAATAGAGGAACAATTGGTTAAAAGAAACACATTTTTTTTATTAGGATTTAACTAATATTGTATTATCTTAATCCAAGTGTTTGTAGGCCAGGATAAATAGATTGATAAATTGAGAAAAAAGCAGCAACATTTACCGAGTTTTCTCAACTATTGCTCTACATAATACTACATAAAGATCACATTTTATCATACGTAATCCACCTCATTAACTAATAACTATTATGACCAGGAAACTGAACATTGCCATTGTTGGATTAGGCTTCGGCGCAGAATTTATTCCAATCTATCAGCGGCATCCGCATACCACCATGTACGCCATCTGCCAGCGTAACCAGTCAAAACTGAATCAGATTGGCGATGCGTTTGGTGTAGAAAAACGATACAGCGATTTTAATGAACTGTTGAAAGATCCGGATGTGGATGTGGTACACATTAACTCACCCATTCACTTGCATGCGTCCCAGAGCCTGGCTGCTTTAAAAGCCGGAAAACATGTAGCCTGCACTGTACCGATGGCAACTACGGTAGAAGAATGCCGGCAAATAGTAGCCGCTCAAAAAGAATCCGGCAAAAAATACATGATGATGGAAACGGTTGTATACAGCCGGGAATTCTTGTTTGTCAAGGAATTGTATGAGAAAGGCGAATTAGGCAAAGTACAGTTTCTGAAAGCCAGCCACCAGCAGGATATGGACGGATGGCCTGATTACTGGCCAGGGTTACCTCCTATGCACTACGCTACGCACTGTGTAGGTCCGGTAGCAGGGTTATTAAAGCTTGATGCAGCCTATGTTTCCTGTTTTGGTTCTGGTACAATCCGGGAAGAATTAATAGCGCATTACAACTCACCGTTTGCTGTTGAAAGTGCTCATATTAAGTTTAAAGACAGCGACTTAAGCGCCAATGTATACCGTTCCCTGTTTGACACTGCCCGCCAGTACCGTGAAAGTTTTGAAGTATATGGCAGCAAAAAATCATTCGAATGGCCATTGATTGAAGGAGAAGATCCGGTGATTCATACAGCTAAAAAACACGAACATGAAATTCCTTCTAAAGTTCAGGTGCCAGACTATGCGCATCTGCTACCAGAATCCATTCAAATGTTCACAACGAAAGGGGTATATGATATTGAGGCCAATCAACACTTATCCTTTGTGCAAGGAAGCGGCCATGGAGGCTCTCACCCACATTTAGCTCATGAATTTATTATGAGCATTATTGAAGACCGCGAACCTTTCCCGAATGCTCCCCAATCAGCCAACTGGACCAGTGTAGGTATTCTGGCACATGAGTCAGCATTAAAGGGAGGAGAACTTATCCAGATACCTGATTTTACTTCAACTGATTATCTTTATCAATCCGAGCAGTCACATGCATCTACTAAATAAACAAACCAGATCATTCCGGAGCATTTTTTACCTGTCGGTAAGCCTGCTGATCAGTTGCTTTGTACTGGTGTATTGCACCTCCAGCAAAGGAACCAACACCCGTTCTGCCAAAGCAGAAAATAAACCAAGGCGCGTAGAAATTCTTTTCCTGGGCGACAATGGACATCATAAACCTGTTGAACGGATTCCTGCATTAATGGCAGCCCTGGGTAACAAAGGCATAAACCTCACCTATACGGATAAGTTGGAAGATATTAATCCTGAAAACTTAGCCAAATACGATGGTTTAATGATTTACGCCAACTGGGACAGTATCCCAGCTGCCCCTGAAAAAGCATTACTAGATTTTGTCTCTTCAGGCAAAGGCTTGATACCTGTACACTGTGCTTCTTATTGTTTCCGCAACTCTTCCGAATACGTGAAGATGGTAGGCGGACAATTCTGGCGGCATACCATGGATACCATTCAGGCAACGGTAACCAAACCGGAACATCCGGTTATGCAAGGCTTTACCCCATTCAAAAGTTTTGACGAAACCTATCTGCATCAGCAACTACAAGCCGATAATAATGTGCTGATGGAACGGGAGATTAAAGCTGACCAGACAAAAGATAAGCCTAATCAAAAAACAGAACCCTATACCTGGACACGTTCCTATGGAAAAGGCCGCGTGTTCTATACAGCTTATGGGCATGACGATCATACCTGGAGCAATGTGGGATTTCATAAACTGATGGAAAATGGCATTTTGTGGGCGGTTGGCGATGATGTAAAAAAACTGCACGATGCCTTAAACCCGCAGCCATTTGCTTATAAAGAAGCAAACTTGCCTAACTATGAGAAACGTCCCGGCACTCAGAAGCAGCAGCTGGCACTGACTCCGGAAGAATCTATGAAGCATATCCAGGTTCCTGCGGAATTTACACTGGAACTTTTTGCCAGTGAACCCAATGTCATGCACCCTATTGCCCTTACCTGGGATGAAAGAGGCCGCATGTACGTATTGATTACCAAAGATTATCCCAACGAACGCAAAGACGATGGAGGCAGTGACTATATTTTACTGTGTGAAGACACAAATAAAGATGGCAAAGCCGATAAATTTACCCGGTTTGCGGAAGGATTAAGTATTCCTACAGGGCTTGTCCGATACAAAAATGGATTAATTGTTTCGCAGGCTCCGCATATTTTATATATAGAAGATACCAATGGCGACGATAAGGCCGACAAAAAAGAGATCCTGTATACTGGTTTTGGCACGTTTGATACCCATGCAGGTCCTTCCAATTTAAAGTATGGATTTGATAACTGGATCTATGGAAGCGTAGGCTACTCTGGCTTCAAAGGTAAAATTGGTGCAGATTCTTTAAAGTTCGGACAAGGTTTCTTCCGTTTCAAACCAGATGGCTCGGCACTGGAGTATGTAACCAGTACTTCTAACAATACCTGGGGCTTTGCCTTCAATGAAACCGGCGATGTATTCGGTTCTACAGCCAATAACTCACATGGATGGTATATGCCTATTGCTCACCGTTTCTTCAATTCCGCTCCTGGAGTAGACAATGGTAGCCGCAGTACAGATACGCATAAAGATATGAAGCCTATCACCGGTGCTGTACGCCAGGTGGATGTGTTTGGCGGATTTACAGCAGCTGCCGGTCATAGCTTCTATACCGCCAGAGCTTTTCCTAAAAAATACTGGAATACAGTGGCATTTGTGACAGAACCGACAGGTCATATTGTGCATCAGAATGTGATGGCTAAAAAGGGCACTGATTATGAAGATGTAGATGGTTTTAACTTATTAGCCGGTGCCGACGAATGGGTATCTCCAGTGGCCGCAGAAATTGGTCCGGATGGTGCCGTTTGGGTAGCCGATTGGTATAGCTTCATTATCCAACACAATCCAACCCCTAAAGGATTTGAAAATGGCGAGGGAAATGCCTATGAAACCGATTTACGGGATTATACGCACGGCCGTATCTACCGGGTGGCTTATAAGCAAGCTCCCCCCTACAAACCGATGGTTTTAAGTAAAGACAAACCACAGGAACTGGTAGCTGCTTTGAAGAACAACAATATGTTCTGGCGGCAAGCAGCCCAGCGGATATTAGTAGAAAGAAACAACCGGGATGTTGTTCCACAACTACTTGCTTTGGTGCAAGATCAATCTTTGGATGAAATTGGTATAAATCCTGGCGCCATACATGCCCTTTGGACACTCCATGGCTTAGGAACTTTAGATGGTTCAGATGCAGCAACCATGGAAGCAGTAACAAAAGCATTAACTCATGCATGCCCTGGCGTTAGAAAAACAGCCGTACAGGTACTTCCTTACAAAGCTAGTTCTGTTAATGCATTATTGCAGGCCAATACCTTAAATGATAAAGAACCACTCGTAGTGCTGCATTCATTATTGGCTCTGTCTCAAATGCCGCTTTCTCCGGAAGCTGAAAAAGCAGTATTGGTCCGTATGGAAAATGCCACAGAATCCACAGACCGCTGGTTGCCAGATGCCTTTGCCTGTGTACTTACCAGTAACAAAGGAAAGCTGATGAATGCCTACTTGCAACAAGTAGCTGCTAAGGCCTCTACCACACAAAAATCAGCAGGCAATTCGGCATCTGCTATGGACCATAATCACGAAGCTATGCAAACTGCTACCAATACAGGTAATGAGCAGAGAACTGTAAGTTCATCCAACAAACCCGATTTAGTAATTACTTCGGTGCGTAGCGAACCGGCTGCCCCTGCCCTGCGTGAGACCGTCCGCTTATTTATAGAAGTTCAAAACCAGGGCGAAACGGCTATACCAAGTGGTACGGTTACTCCGCTGGCTATCCGGATTGAAGGCAATAATAAACTGATCAATATGGTTAGTATGGTGCATTCTGCAGGTATAGCTCCCGGTGAAAAAGTAACCATTTCTCAAAACACCAATGGTCCCTGGACTGGTCCAATTAGCTTTAACTCAGACCAGGCTGGTACATATACGATACAGGTTGTAGCTGATAAAGACAATCAGATTGCGGAAGCAAACGAAAACAATAACCGGGCTATGTTTAAGTTGGTTTATCAGGCTCCTAAAAGCCTTGCTTCGTACGCCCTGGAAAGAGCTATAAGAAGCTATACCTCTGTAGCCGATGCTCCGGAAGTGATCAGCTTACTCAAACAGTCTCAGCAACTAAGTGCCGATGAAAGCGGAGCTATCGTAAAAGGGGTTACTACGGGCTGGAATATGAAAAAGACAGCTACTGTAGAAGAAAAGGATAAGGAGTTTCTGGCGAGCTTGAGTAATAACATCGGCGTAGATAATAAAGACCGGTACAATCAGTTGTTACAGGCCTGGGGCTTGCGCTCTGCCGAAGAAGCATCAGACCCTAATGCACAAATTATCCAGATCAAGGCAGTAAGAGAAGCTTTACAGTTTGACAAAAAAGAATTTACGGTAAAAGCAGGTCAGCCGGTAGAAATTGTGTTCGAAAACCCTGATGCCATGCAACATAACATGGTTATTGGGAAACCTAAGTCACTAGAAGTTATCGGGGCGGCAGCGGATAAACTAATTACTGCCAAAGATGGCGCAGAAAAAAATTATGTACCCTCCATCTCGCAGGTGATAGCCTCTACTCCATTGGTTAACCCTGATCAGACTTTCCGGCTTAAGTTTACTGCACCTAGTCAAAAAGGAAATTATCCCTTTGTCTGTACATTCCCCGGCCACTGGCGGATTATGAACGGAGTAATGAAAGTGGAGTAACGAACTTCAAAATTTTAGTCAGCTTGCTGCTGACAGAAGATAGTTAAATGTGTTATTATTAATGTATTAAAACCATGGTAATTTTGTTGCCATGGTTTTTTGTTTACTATTAGTTACCTGTAATCTAGTGCTTCCCCCCTATTATATTGATCTAATGATTGCTATACATGGATGCTGTATGTAGGTGATGGATGTAAAATAGGTACAAGCACTTTGATGATGGGATGGTTTCTACTAAATCTCTAACTACACTTGCTTTAACTCAGTATGACTCGTGCTTAAGCCGTTACCAATAACACAAAAACCTGTCTGCTTAAAAGCAGACAGGTTTTTTTATACATTTTAAGTTATCTTAATGGAGTAGAATCAGGGAAGATAACAGAAAGCTACCTATAGAGTGATCAGGCATATTAATAGCCATTCCGTATTTTAGCGATCTTATTTTTATAATTAAGGATATTTACTTTTAAATCTTTTCCTTCCGCACTTTCCTGATCCTCTAAAGATTCAAACCGATCTATCATTTGGTTGCACTCATTGATCATTCCTTCCAGAACGCTGTCATCATGTTCGTAGATTTTAACTCTATCCAGATCTGTAATCTTTCTCATGTGTAGTAATAATTTTTCTGTGTAAGCAATATATTAATTAGTAAGCAAAGTTCAAAAGAGACTACTGTAGAAACGGCCAGGGTATGTTAAGCAATCATAAGTATAGTTGTCCGGCAAAAAGTAACCGTTTATTTTTCTTAAAATATTCAGCAGCACCTTCTTACGGATAAGATAGGTAGAAAAAAAGCCTGCAACCGTTTATGGATACAGGCTTATGTAACTTGATTAATTATACGTTTAAGCTTCCGCCTCGTTCACAATAAAACTTCTTTCTTTGATTCTACCGGAAACAAGCATAAATACTAGTAAAAAAGCCATCATCAATCCTACGAAGAACCAGAAATAAGTTGCTCCTTCTAACTGTGCAAAAAAGCCTTTGTTGGCAATGCTGCTGTTTACCAAAGAAACAAATATATTTCCCACTGCTACAGTTAACAGCCATATAGCAGACATTGTACTTTTCATAGCTTTTGGTGAATGGGTATAGGCATATTCTAACCCTGTAATAGATACTAACACTTCAGCAGCAGACAAAAGGAAATAAGCCAGAATCTGCCACCAGATAGTGGGAGAACCCCCATTATCTATTTGTTCCTGAATCAGAGCAATTATAACAAAAGAACAAGCAGTCAGGAAAAGGCCAGTACCAATACGGCGCAGAGGAGTTGTTTTAAGACCTAGTTTATCAAAAAATGGGTAAATTATGTACGTAAATACGGGAATTAGAGAAAGCAAAAACATTGGATTCACGGTCTGCACTTGCTCTGGAAGAAGTTCAATACCAAATACCGTCCTATCCATTTTAGCTGCTTGCAATACCCATTCAGAAAGGTTCTGATCCCACATAGCCCAGAATATCGGAATGAAGGCAAACACCATGAGAACCCGGTAAACAGCCTTTACTCCTTCTACGGACTCTTCTTTAAAATTTGCTTTTGCTACATCCAGCCAGGATTCGCCTTTTTTCTTTTTTCCTACATTTGCCAGAGCATATAAAGAGATAAACAGGAAATTATTCCGCTGAATACCTGAAGGAGGCACTTTCCGGTATTTTCTGCGGCCTAACCAGAAAATAAATGTTGCCAGGGCCATTAAAATACCGGGTACACCAAAAGCCCAGGCTGAGCCATACTTTGCATAGATAATGGGAATCATTAAAGTAGCAAAAACAGAACCTGCATTGATGCTGAAATAGAACCAGCCATATACTTTAGACATCAGGTGCTGATTAGATTCATCAAACTGGTCGCCTACGTTTGCCGACACGCACGATTTAATACAACCGGCCCCAATGGCTATTAATACCAAACCAAAGGTAAATCCTTGCAAATCATGATCGTAAATGGCAAGCGTTAAGTGGCCAATGCAGTATAATAGAGAGATATATAAAATAACCTTATACTTGCCAAAAAACCAGTCGGCCAATATGCCTCCCACCAAAGGCATGGCATACGCCAGTGCCACAAAGAAGTGGGTTTGCTCATTGGCTTGAGCCTCGGCCATAGTCTGCATAGCCGGATTGCTGGAGGGATTGAAGAACTGCGCTACAAGAAAGGTTGGCAGAATAGAACGCATCCCATAAAAACTGAAGCGTTCAGCTGCTTCGTTGCCAATGATGTAGGGGACACTTTTCGGGTATTTATCTGTTTTTTTCTGGTTAATGGGTACAGTTTGTGTTGATTCCATGTAGGTTTAAGGTTGGTTATGGCTTTGCAAAGTAGACGAAGCAAGAATAGTCAGCCTGGCAGAGCAATAACAATGAGAAGTTAGTTTGTGTGAATAATGGTTTATCCGACAGATGGAAAAGCAAGTTACTAAAAATATAAGCATTTTGCCACTAATCTGTATGCGAACTAAGCTGGGGGCTTTTTATACCCGCCTAGGTAATGAATCTGCTCTACCTACTCTAATTATTACACAGGTTTACTCACTCCTATGTAATATCCATGTATAGTTTACCCAAATAAACTTATATGCGAGGGAGTTAGTTTTTTTAACTTGCTTTTTCAATTACATGCCAAATTCAGCTAGTTTATGAAAAAAACCTTTTCCTTCTTTGTTTTTTCCTGCCTCCTACTTATTCAAGCAGTATATAGCCAACCAACCGGGCTAGTTCATCATTTGATGCCAGTACCTGCCCGTATGGAAAAAGGGAATGGAAGATTTACGCTGACTCAGGAGTTTACTTTAGCTATTAAGGGAAAGCCACATCAGCGAATATATGGCGGAGCAACCAGAATGTTACGCCGTCTGGATGGCCGGACAGGGCTGTTTTTTTCTCAGGCATACATCACGTCCAATAACACCGATGCTTCAGCCTCCTTGCAGATTACTGTAGACCGGCCCGGAAAAGTAATACTAAATGAGGATGAAAGCTACACTTTAACGGTGACTTCCGAAAAAATAAAGTTGACAGCTACCACAGATATAGGTGCACTGAGAGGGTTAGAGACAATTTTACAATTGGTAGGAAGGGATGAAAATGGCTATTACCTTCCGGCTGTTACAATTCAAGATGCACCCAGGTTTCCCTGGAGGGGATTGCTTATTGATGCAGCCCGCCATTTTATGCCGATAGAAGTAATTAAACGAAACCTGGATGGAATGGCGGCTGTAAAATTAAATGTATTGCACTGGCACCTCACTGATGATCAGGGTTTCCGCGTTGAAACAAACTCGTTGCCAAAGCTTCACGAACTAGGCTCCGACGGACAGTATTATACGCAAGAACAGATAAAAGAGATAATTCAGTATGCCGATAGCCGGGGCATCCGGGTAGTGCCTGAGTTTGATGTACCTGGCCATGCAACCAGCTGGTTTGTAGGATATCCGGAGTTAGCCTCTGCTCCCGGGCCCTATACCATTGAGCGGAAGTTTGGCATCAAGAATCCAACATTTGACCCCACAAAAGAAGAAACCTATACATTTCTCGATACCTTCATTAAAGAGATGGCTGCCTTGTTTCCAGACGAATACCTGCATATTGGAGGCGATGAAAATAACGGCAAACAGTGGAAAGCCAATACACAGATACAAGCCTTTATGAAGGCTAATAACCTGGCAAGCAATCATGATCTGCAAACGCATTTTATCGAACGGGCCTTAAAAATCGTAACCAGGTACAACAAGAAAATGATGGGATGGGATGAAATCTGGCAACCTGGAATCACAAAATCAATCATGATCCAGTCGTGGCGCGGAAAAAAATCTCTGTTCGAGGCGGCAAGAAAAGGGTATACAGCTATACTTTCCAATGGTTATTACATAGACCTGGCCTGGTCAACCAGCAGACACTATTTAATAGATCCCGTGCCTGCAGATGCTGATTTAACAGATGAACAAAAAAAGAATATTCTGGGCGGAGAAGCTGCCATGTGGTCGGAATTAGCAACCGAAGAAACAATAGATTCCAGAATATGGCCACGGACAGCTGCCATTGCCGAACGTTTCTGGTCGCCGGGCAGTGTAAAAGATGTAGAAGACATGTACCGCCGCCTGGATATTATAAGCCTTCAACTGGAAGAAGTGGGTTTATTGCATGAAAAAAACTATGAAATGATGCTGCGCCGCTTAGCTGGTTGCCGGGATATTACTTCGCTGAAAACCCTGGTAGACGTATTGGAACCAGTGGAAGATTATAAAAGGCATGGCAAAGGCAACATCCTGACCAGTTTTGGCCCGTATACCTTAGTACCAGATGCAGCTAACCCGGATGCAGCAGTTGCCAGAAAGTTCAGATTCTTAACTGATCAATATATTAGTTCTCCCAATGAAGCTGCTGCGAAAGAGCTAACCTATTGGCTTACATTATGGAAAAACAATCATGCTGCCTTTCAGCAAACACTTAAACAGGCTCCCATCCTGAAAGATGTAGCCCCTCTTTCCCAAACACTTTCAGCCATGTCGGAGATTGGCTTACAAGCTATGGAACATATACGGACAGGCAAAACACCTTCTGCCAGCTGGGTAGAAACCACTAAGAAACAGCTAGAAGA
Organism: Rhodocytophaga aerolata; assembly: GCF_030503435.1. Lineage (GTDB taxonomy): Bacteria > Bacteroidota > Bacteroidia > Cytophagales > 172606-1 > Rhodocytophaga > Rhodocytophaga aerolata. Next base: position 145,321 of record NZ_JAUKPO010000013.1, on the reverse strand, counting down.
AGCTAAAAAACCACAAGCTAAGTGTGAATTGAAAGTGGTAGAAGGGATTGAAAAATTAGTACAAAAAGCCGCAAAAGCTACAACTTAACTTGAAGACGGGTAAATCCATTATCTTAGATGCCAAAAGAAAAGGCCAGAAATGATTCTGGCCTTTTCTTTTGGCTTTTACCCAGTAAATAAACTTATTGATTAGCAGTTACCCATTCCGGTTTAGTTAATCCTGTTCTGGCCAATAGCTGTTGGCCTACTTTTTTCCCTTGTTCAGCACTAGCTAAACAAGTGAATTTATAATGGATGCCCCCGTATAACCTGCTTAGCGATGCCTCTATGGCCGCTTGATTGAATGACGTAAAACTTCTTTGTCCCATTCCATATTCTAATTCTGTAGTATCCGTGAAAGCAAAATTTTCTCCATATAAGAAGGTAAGTGCAGTAGCTGCTGAAGAAGAAATTACCCCATGGCCGCTTGAATACTCTGGAAAGGGAGGTGTTTGCAGCAAAGGTTCCCAATGCTCATCTAGTTGCTGATGGATAACAGTGATTGGCCGTATATACTGGCTCCTGTATTTTTCCTCCCAACATGAAATGAAGCCATCGAACAAAGCGGTAGCTGTTAAGGCATAGGTTTGTGCGCTTTTTATAACATCCGCATTTGTTTGCCGGGCTGCCAGAGAGGCTATAGCCATCCAATGTCCTCCGGGTGTCATCTTTTTAGTTGCAAACGTTGCATGCCCAGTATGATGGGATACAAAAGGATTGTCATCCCAGAAACGGGCGATTTCTCTTTGTTCTTCAGTTATATTCTTACCAATATCATATACTAATTTGAATTCCTGGTAAAAAGGGCTTTGGGCATCTGTTTTATATTCCAGAGGTTTAGGAGGCCTGCAATGAGCAGCCGAATCCAGAGCCAGAGGCATAATGGTATTCCAGTACGGCTCTGTGGCATCCATATAATCTGGAGGTGTTGGCCGCCACTTACCTTCCGATTCTGTTACTGTATATCTGGCAAATCCTCTGGTTTGTTTGTAATTATCCTGGGTAGATCTGGCCAGAATTGCCTTACCTACTTCCTCTCCAAACAGCACTGATCTATCATATACTTCTTTGTTGAGTACATGTTCATAGTTTTCCATCAGGTTTTGTTCAAATATCTTTAACGTATCAACAGAAAAAGTTACTTTCTGGGCAACCGTCATTAGGGCTTTGATTCCTGCCAATGTATAATCATACGTTTTGCCGGATTCAGGTTGTGGAATAGAAGAAAATCCATTGAGTTTAGTGGCAAATGAGGGATATTGCTTTGGGTCCTGGAACCGGATGGCTTCATAAGCTGCCAGGCTGGAATACGCATAAATCCGGCTGGCAACCGGTGGGGAAAAGATATCGTATACAATTACATCAGTTAATTTTTTGACAGTCGCGTGTAATACGTCCGGATTGTCAGGTTTGAAGGTTGAGGCTTCACGTTTTTCTTCCGTGGTGCAGCTTGCCAGAAGACAAGTCCATACGACCAGTGCTAACAGATAACATGTTTTCATGAAACTATCTTTGTAAGTATATGTCTATAGTTAGATTATTCTATTAAGATGCTTTTGGCTTGTTTCCTGGATGATTTACTGCAAAGGTAAGGTCCGTTTATTTCCCTGGTAGGTATAAATTTCTACCTCTTTCACATTTTCCGGCAACATTAATTCCCTGGCCGATTGTGAAAGAAATGAATGTCCATAATAAAATTCTTCTTTCTTTTTGTGGCCATCTGCATAAGTTATCCAGGCAAATGCATCGTTGGGTTGTAGTTTAATAATCTCTGTACTCTGTTTATTCTTAAACAAACACAGTCTGCCCCTATTTTGTGAAGCTATGATCATCTGGTGGCCATCTTTGGTAGTAAACTGAGCCAGGGCTTTTGCATTACCAGGTATAAAAAACCCACTTTCTTGTAAAGGTAATGGCTTAAATTCCGCTTTCCCATTGTTTTTTAAAATCAGCCCATTAAATGCATCATAGCGGCCCATCATAACCTCATTCCCGAAATCATTGCCCACCAGTAGCACGTCTAAATTGCTATCATTGTCAATATCAGTAGCAATCATTCCAAAAACCGGCGCTACTTGTGCTTGTACAGGGAGTGCTTTAATGATAAAGTTGCCTTTCCCTGTATTTTCCAGATAACAGGTACTTAAGTAATTTGCCTTTAGAATAAGCGCATCTTTTTTTTCATCTGCGGAAAGTAATTTATCTAAGGAGGCATTAGCAAAATCTTTGTAGTACGGAAAACGTGCCCGCATACTGATCATCTGTTTAATCAGGTCTTCGCGTCCATGAAAAGTATATTCATTCAGGGCTCCGGTATTATCGGGAAAAAAAGTTGTCGGAATGGCATCAAAACTACCATTATTATCAAAATCTTTTGCATAAACAGTTACCGGGTATTCGTCGGATGCTTTATTCAGCGAATTTAATCCCAGGTTGCCTGCTATATAATCGGTATCTCCGTCGTTGTCAAAATCTCCGGAAAGCAGACTGTTCCACCATCCGGTATGGGAAGCGAGTCCGGCCTGGGAACTTACATTTTCCAGTTTTCCACCGTTGTTTTTTAGCAGCGTCAGGGGCATCCATTCTCCGGCCAATAGCAGGTCTATCCAGCCATCATTGTCATAATCTGTCCATAGGGCATCGCAAACCAGGCCTATACTAGTAAGTGTACTAGCTACTTGTGTGGTAAGATCTGTAAATTTAGGTTCACCGGGTTTAGAATCGTTCCGCAAAATGTAGCTGGTAACTGGTTTCGGATACTTATCTGGTTCTACACGGCCGCCAACGAACAGGTCTAGGTCGCCATCTTTATCGAAGTCGGCGGCTTTTACACAACTGCTGCTAATGGTAAATGGCGGCAATGCTTCCTGAGCAAGTGAAAAATTACCTTTTCCATCGTTTATATATAACCTGTCCTGGTAAGCCTGATTATTTCCTTCTTTTTCACTTCCTCCGCTGGCAATATATAAATCCAGGTCATTATCTCCATCTGCATCAAACAGTAGTGTACCCATGTCTTCCTGCTCTTTTAAGTCTTGTTTTATAGCAGGCAGCAATTCCTTCTGTTCGAAATTTCCCTTACTGTTTTGCATAAAAAATACTCCCTGGTGCTGCCGTGAACCGCCGGTAAATACATCGGTTAGGCCATCTCCGTTTACGTCTCCCACAGCAAGGGCAGGTGCATACTGAGAAAGTTTATGAGGAAGCAGTTTTTGAACATTAAAATCAATATAATCAGGTTCTTGATGTACATAGGTAACATGAAGTGAATCGGTAACTTCCGTAAGTATGGTTTCAGCAGCCAATACCGGCTCTTTACTTGACGAGGCATTCTTTATATCTACTGTTAGTGTCTGATTTGCCTGTATATTTTCCAACAGTTGTTTTTTCCCTCCAGGCCATACTATGTTAATTTTTTTGACTACCGGGTTACTTCCTAAGCCAAAATGAGCAGCATTTTCAATAGAAGACAGGTAGCCTCTATAAATGGTATGTTCATATACCTGCTTTTGCCCGTTTGGTAACTCCAGTTCGACCAAAACCCCTAAGCCCATCTTATTTTTTTCAGCGCCTTTAAATACGATGCGTAGATAGTTTGAATTAGGGAGGTTTTTCTCTACCAGGTTATTGCGGTAAACAAAAGCCTGGTCATTAATATTATTTACTACATAATCCAGATCGCCGTCATTATCCAGGTCTCCAAAAGCCGCACCATTTGAAAAAGAAGGCTGCGTGAATCCCCATTCGTCCGTAACTTTTGTAAATGTAAGGTCACCATTATTGCGGAATGCGTAATTTTTTATCTTTACCTCTGGAATCTGTGACAAAATGTATTCTTTAGAGGCAACAGATGAACTTTGTGCACGGAAAGATATAAAATCCCGGTCAGTAACATCTTTTGGAAATCCGTTGGTAACCACCAAATCCCGGTTACCATCATGGTCGAAATCTACAATCAGCGGCGACCAGCTCCAGTCTGTTTGGGCCATATTAGCTAACAGGCTGATCTCACTAAAAATCGGTTCATTGGTTCCTGGTTTGTTGCCCTGATTAAGTTGTAATGTATTCCGTACATATTCGTACGTATACTTATATGTGTCGTTATTTATATACCCATGGTAGTTGTTAGCACCCATAAGCACTTTTTTCCGGTAATTATCTTCCGGAAGCATATCCACCACCACCACATCTACGAGGCCATCATTATTGATATCACCAATATCATTTCCCATAGCCGAATTACTTGTGTGCTTAAAATAAGTGGCTGCTTTGTCGGTAAATGTTCCGTTGCCATTGTTAATATATAGTAAGTCGTTGGTTATATAATCGTTGGTAACATATATATCTTGCCATCCGTCCCGGTTAATATCGGTTATGTTTATTCCCAAGCCATATCCTTCGGCTACTATGCCTGCCTCCTTAGATACATTAGTAAATACCGGATGCTTTAGCTGTTCGTTCCAATCGTTGCGGTAAAGCCGGTCGGTTGTTGGCGAGCTGCCGTCAAGTACTTTTTTCCGGTATGTATTGGGATAGTTTTCTATGGTATTGGTTACTACATACAGGTCCAGATCGCCGTCGTTATCATAATCGAAGAAAGCGGCAGTAGTGGTGTGTCCATCATCTGCTACCCCATATTCTTTTGCTAAATCTTTAAAAACTGGCAGGCCATCCTCCTGAACACCCTGGTTTATGTACAACATGTTCTCCCGCAACCTCGCAACTTTGTTTACAGTGGCTCCTACATAAATATCCATCAGGCCATCGTTATTAATATCGACCACGGCTACGCCTGAGGACCATTTTCCTTGCCCATTTATACCAGCTTTTTCAGTGATATCATTAAATTCCAGATCACCCTTATTTAAATAAAGTTGATTTGAAACCTGGTTTCCTGAAAAGAACACATCCTGTAAACCGTCATTGTTGAAATCTGCAATAGCCACTCCTCCCCCATTATACACGTACTCAAAATCTAGTATGTTCATGGTATCATTCTCAACAATGGTGTTCGAGAAAGTAATTCCCGAATTATCGGCAGGTATAAGGCTAAACAGAGTCTTTTTGGATTCACAAGCACCCAAAAGTAAAGCACTAAGAATTAGTAGCAGATAGAATGGTGATAGCTTACTACACATACAGGGGTAAGAAGATATTAAATAGTAAAAATACAATTTTTAGTGGTATTTTACAAGGAGAACCAAGTAAATCGATGCATATATAAACCTTTCTAGTTTAAACTGATAACAGCTCTTTACAGAATTTATGCGGTTACTTCTTATATACAAGACCGTCATTTTGCTGTGCTACCGGGCGGGATGGCAAGTTTTATTTTCAAGAATGACTACATGATATCCATTTCTGAGCCACTCTTGCCTTTTTTCTGGCGGCACTGGCGTTGCTGAAAAAATAAATGACCCTAAAGCAATATCTACATCATGGTCCTGGTCAAAATCGCCTGTCTCCATGGTGAGCCATCTACCTAAGGAAGCATTCGGAAAAGTCCGAGGCTGGAATGAAAGATTGCCAGTATTTTCAAAGTACAGGTAGCCTTCATCGGCTACATTTGCAAAATCCGGAAAAAAGGCGATCGTACTAATATCCAGATCTCCATCCTGATCAAAATCACAGGCTACTGCCTGGGTAGCTCCATGCACTGGATAAAACCATTTTTGCTCAAATGAATTGCCTCCCTTATTAAGAAACAGGCGTATCCCATGGTATTTTTTTAGTGAATAGGAGAAGTCTGCATTGTCGCCATTAGCATATACTATGTCAAGCAAACCGTCTTCATTAAAATCTATCAACTGAAAATCGCTTGATCCATAGACTGGGGGAAAACGAAGGAGAATGGTTTCTGTAAAATTGCCTTTCCCATCATTTATATAAGCAAAAATTCCTTCGTCACCTTGTGTCATTAAAACAACTACATCCGGAAATGTATCTTTATTAATGTCTTGTACTAAAACTTTCCGTGCGCCTGGTTTCTGTTTCAGGATGTGTTGCGTATATCTTTCATTGCCTTCGTTTTCATACCAAACAAGTTTACCTGTATAATTTCCAAATTCACAAACTACTTTATCTTCCAGACCGTCTGCATTTAAATCATGAAATAGCATTTGTACCGGCCGGAGCAGCCCATCTAGTGTAGTAGTCGACTGATTTACATTAAAAGTGGGTGCACCTAATTTGATAATTTTCCCTGCTGCCTTATCGTTCGGGTCCATTACTCCCATGGTTACAATATGTATATTTCCTTGTGAATCATGGGTAAGATCAGCTGGGGGGCTGTCCAGTTTCAGCGAGTCCACAACTTGAAATTGTGTAGTAAGCTTATACAACATAGCCTGACGGTTGCCTATATACCAGTTGCTAGACTTCGCATCAAATCGCAACAAAGTAGCTAAGGGCATGGGATTGCCAGGAATTTTCTTTGGAATTATTTCAAAAGCTGGCATATCGTGTAGAATTACCGCTTTTTTATCTTGCTTTAGAGGCGTTTGAGGGGCTTCCTGTTCATAAAAATGTACAATTTTCTCCCAGGTTGCCGTATCAATTATAGGTTCATGCGGAAAAACATTTGCTTTTACAACTGCTTCTATTTCTGCTCTGGATAGCTTAGCATAGGGATTGTTTGCAAAAGACATAAAACCCAGTCGTAGAGCCATATGTGGAAGAACGCCTTTTTTCCAGGTATTTTTATCGAGAAGTGCCGGATCGGGAAATTCATGACAACTTCCGCAAAGGGCTTGCGCCACTTGGCGTTCATTTAATGTATGGACAGTAGCAGATAATATTTTTAAAGAATCAAGGTCAGATGTTTCACTGGATGCTGTTTCTGTTCTAGAAGTGCATGAGAAGATTGTGACTCCTACTAGCAATACTAAACCCGCACAATTTTTCAGGGTTGAACACACGTACCTAAATATCTTCACTCTAGTAATTTGTAGCAAAAGCAGATCGTTGAATGGCAAGCTTTATTAATGAGCAATTTAAGTAATTTAAAACTCTTCTGCAGAATATAGTCTTAATATGAATAAAACATAATTATTTAGCTACCTATAAAAAAACAGGTCAGATAAACTACCTGACCTGTTTTAATCACTCTAGATATATATTAATTTATAAAATTAATATCCGGGGTTTTGTGTTAAGACATCGTTGCCTTGCAAATCCACCTGACGCTGAGGAATTGGCAGGTATTCGTCCTCAGCTGCACTGAAGACGGCCTGAGGGCCACCAAATTGACTAGGAAGTTTGCCTGCCTCGTAAACCAGGTAAGAGTTCAGCGCCTGCTCAGCAATGCCCCACCGTACAAGGTCGTAGAAACGATGCCCTTCCAGGGACAATTCCAGCTTACGCTCGAAACGAACAGCATCCCGGGCAAAATCTTGCGTCCAGCCAGCAGGATATTCACTAATTACATAATTTGCTGCATTCGAACCGTCCGGCATCTTCTCAAAAGTTGCAGGATTAGCAGCGCGTGCCCGTACCATATTTACATACATCCGGGCTTTTTCCAGGTCTCCTACTTCTACTTCTGCTTCCGCTGCCATCAGCAGTACATCGGCGAAGCGGATAATCATGAAGTTAGTTGCCTGGTAACCTGGTGTCCATCCGCTGGCATCGCGGGTAGCATATTCATTCTTATTTAAGGCATACTTCTCTTGTGTATAGGGTCCGGCAAAATTCTGGTCACGAATCCAGGCTTTCCCGGGGTGAAGGCCCCAGTCCTCAAACGGAAGGCCCCGGCGGCCAATTGTATGGTCAAGGCGAGGGTCAACTGGCCCCTGATCTGGCGTAAAAGCATCAGTGGTAGCCAGACCCTGATCCGCTTTTAGCTCATTTGTGCCAGTGCGGTAAGATCCATCTAACAAAGGAAGGCCATTGGCTGTGCGATACGAAGCAGCCAAATCGAAACTTGGATGAAAGAAGCCACAGCAGTCGCTGCCAGCTTCCTCGCCAATTTTTGCTCCGTATGGCTGAGCCATAGCCAGTTCGTGGAGCGCATTATTGGTACTGCTTGCACCCCCAGTTGCCTGAAATGAAAAGATAGATTCCTCTGAGTTTTCGTTTTCTAAGTTGAACAATCCATCAAAATCGGGAAATAAGCCGTATTTTTTGCCATTGGTAGTTTTGCCATTGGCAATGATGTTGTCGAATAAAGTCTTGGCTTCCGCATATTTCTTCTGGAACATGTATGTTTTCGCCAGATAAGACATGGCTGCCCATTTATTGGCTCTACCTGCCTGAGGCTGTGTTTCCGGCAGGTTATCCGCTGCAAACTGAAAATCGGCTTCAATATTCGGCCATATATCAGTATTGTTTGGTACCTTAACAGCTTCAGCATCAGTCATTGTTTCGTCTACCCATGGAACCATCTTAAAATTTTTCCGCAATTCTGAGTAAAAGTGAGCCCGCAGGAAGCGCGTCTCAGCCGCAATACGTGTTTTGGCAGCTTCCGGTACCGCTGTAGCCTTGGACATGATAGCCAAAAGCGAATTGGCACGGGCTACGCCTTCATAGGAGCCCATCCATTTGGCGTTCAGCTCTCCGTTGTTGACCTGTGGTTCAAAACGTTCTATTGGAGTCATTGAGTTGAAATCACCAGCGTTAGAGCCTTTGTTGGCATCTCCACCGCGGATGCTTCCCCATAACCAGTTAACAGCTCCCCCATGCCATTCACCACCTCCGCCTGAACCGTCTAGCTGAGAGTACACCCCAATCAGTAAGCCTTCAAGCCCTGCCTGGGTATTCAATGATGCATCTGTAAGCTGGCCTGTTACGGGCACCTCCAGAAACTCGTCTTTACAGGCAATTGGGCCAAGCATTATGGCAGCAATTACTGCGAAAGTTCTAATTGTTTTTTTCATAAAATCGTTTTTTTGAAGAGTGAAGGTGGATGAATACTGCTCATCCAACCTCTCACTGATTGTTTAGAAGGTAAGATTTAAACCGATGTTATAGCCGCGGGGCATAGGTGGGTTACCCACATCAATACCCAGTGTAGTATCTGCATTACCTGCTACTCCTGGATCCAAACCTGAATATTTGGAGATAGTGAACAGGTTAGTAGCTTGCAGGTAAACCCGTGCTCTTGAAAAACCATACCGTCCCATCATGCTCTCTGGTAGTTTGTAAGCCAGCTGCAGGTTAGTCAAACGGGCATAGTTACCACTTTCTATATAGAAAGAGTTTGATTGCGTGTTGGTACTGAAGTTAGATGCATCCTCAAAAATCGGTACAGTGTTACCACCTCTTTCAAAGGTGAATGACTCTTTTACTGCTGTGCTGTAGGCCGTTCCAGTAAATGAAGGATAGAAGTTGTTATACCACTTAGAGAAGTTGTAGTTCTGTACTCCCAGGAAGGTTTGCAGGAATGTTTCGAACTCGAAGTTCTTATACCCTAATTTAATATTGATCCCTCCATTGAACTTTGGTACCGGACTACCCAAGTAGGTACGATCGTCTACAGTAATCGCTCCGTCGCCGTTGATGTCTCTGTAACGGAAACGTCCTACAGCTTTACCATCTTGTGTTGGAGCGGCGTCTACTTCTGCCTGATTCTGAAAAAGTCCTACTACATCATAGCCATAAAATGCCGAGATAGAACGGCCTACCTGATTACGGATTGGAGTGATATTCCGGAGTGTAAAAGGTTCAAAGTACTCAACACCTGGCGCCAATGCTACGATCTCATTGTTCAGGAAAGATGCACTTAAGGTCACTTCGTAATTAAAGTCAGCCCCGCGGGTGCCCCGTGTGGTCACTCCTATATCAATACCTTCGTTCCGCATCTTTGCGATGTTGATGGCAGGATCAGTTGCCTGAGGTCCTATTACAGCTGCCGTCTCTAAGGAGTAGAGGAGATCTCTGGTGTCTTTTCTCCATACGTCGAATACTACATCAAGTTTGCCATCAAAGAACGACCCATCAAAACCGATGTTAGACGTAATAGATGTTTCCCATTTAGCGGCAGGGTTACCTATCCGGTTACGGAAGAAACCTTGTTCAGGTGCTGCATTACCGCCGGTAATGTCGTAGAAAGAAGAACCCAGGTCGGCAGCAAATAAGCTAAACTGGTTGCTGGAGCTAAGTCCGCTGGTATTCCCCATCATTCCGTAACCACCCCGTATTTTCAGGTCATTAATAAATGGTACGCCAGACATAAAGTCTTCTGATGAAATACGCCAGGCAGCAGATGCTGCAGGAAATACCCCATAGCGGTTTTCAGGGCCGAAACTAGAAGCACCGTCACGACGCAGTACGCCAGTAAAGATGTACTTGTCATTGAAAATATATTTGGCCTGACCAAAAATAGAGAAGAAAGTTATACCTCTGTTGTAGCCGCTGTTCACTACGCGATTACCGGTAGTAGTCAGGGTAACGTAGTTTGGATCACGCGAAAAAGGAGACTGGCCATTGCCACCTATATTTCTTCCAAAACCAGTATTCAGAGACTCTATACCGCCTAACAGATCGATGGTATGTATACCAAACTTTTTATTGTAACGAGCTGTGTTAGTAAACACCCAGTTGGCACCCCAGTTGTAATTTTCACCATAAGAGTAGGCTGACTGGTTTTCTGAATTCTCATAAGAAGGTAGGCTGTAGAAATTAGAAAAGCCTGAGGAAAGACCGCCACCGATGCTACTACGCAAAGTAAGGTCTTTGATGGGATCTACTTCTACATAAAAGTTTCCAAACAATCCATACCCAAAGCCGCCATTGTCAGAAGACCGGTCGCGGGCTGCAACAGGGTTACGCGGGTTGTTGAAGCCTTTTGCCTGTGTACCTGCGTAGCCGCCGAAGGCATCGTACACTGGAATGATAGCTGGCATCCGGAAGGCATCCAGCCAATTGTTTTCTTCACCCGCTGCACCACGACCGCCATTACCTCCTACTAGTCCTTGCCGGCGAATGTAAGTACCCTGAAGGGTTTGTCCGAATCGTACCCCTTTGGCTAGGTTATGTTCGGAATTGAGGCGCATAGCATACCGCTCAAATTTTTGGTGAATCAGAACGCCTTGCTGGTTCTGCATGCCCAGGCTAATGTAATACTTGCTCCGTTCGCTACCTCCTGAAAAACCTAAGGTATGGCGGTTAAGCAGGGCAGGGCGGGTTAGGGCATCATACCAGTTAGTGCCGTTTTTATCGGCTGGCATCACCAGATACACAGATCCTAAACGTGGATCATTATTGTACTTGGCTCTTTCTTCATCAAGATTAATATTACCAACCACTCCAAATCGATTGCCTACCATTAGGTAATCGGGCAATACTGGACCTGCCGGATCGTTGCCGTACTGGTCAGTTTTGAATAGATTATTGTATAGCTCACTACCAGGCGCATAACCAAGTTGCTGTGCTGTATTACGCTTCGCCTGCCAAGTCCAATCGGCTTGTTCTTGTGGGTTCAGAATGTTATTCACTTTCCCTGGTGTAGACACCCCAAACACCCCATCGTAGGTTACACGCATTTTGCCATCATATCCTTTTTTGGTAGTATAAACAATTACCCCATTAGCTGCACGAGCTCCGTATATAGAGGCTGAAGGTGCATCTTTCAGGACAGTAGTAGTTTCAATATCATCAGGGTTAAGAAAATCAGTAGAACCTACAGGTACCCCATCTACGACATAAAGAGGCTCATTGCCACCAAAAGCACCAAATCCTCTTAAACGTACCACACTGGTTGTACCAGGCTGGCCATTGGTGATAACCGTAACGCCAGGTACGCGGCCTTGTAATTGCTGCTCAACGTTACCCGAGGGAACCGCTACCAAGTCTCTAGCTTTTACAGTAGCTACCGCACCGGTTACATCCCGTCTGTTTTCAGTGGTATACCCTGTAACTACCACTTCTTGTAAGGATTGTACATCCGGAACAAGTCCTACATCTATGACAGATCTGGCGCCAACGGCTACTTCTTCTGCAGTATATCCAATGAAGCTGAATACTAAGGTTGCATCATTTCCTGGAACGCTAATAGAGAATTTACCATTACCGTCGGTAGTAGTACCTGATGTAGTTCCTTTAACTAAAACGTTTACACCAGGTAAGGTAGAGCCATCGTCAGATGCGGTAACCGTGCCTGTTACCGTACGGTTTTGTGCAAATGTAGGGAAGGCAAAAAATAGAAGACAAAAAGCCAAAGCAGCTAAAGATACCCCAAACTTAAGGTTTGAGTTTTTTCTTACAGATCCGGTGCCCGGTCCTTGGCCAGTTGCTTCAAAGGTAAAATCCTCTGATCGACGGGTAAAGAATTGTTTTTTGTTAAACATAGTAATTGACTTAAGGTTAAAATAGTTGTAATAAATTAGTGTACAGCGTTTTACATTTACATTTTTTTGTTCATATTAAAAATTTAGGGTTAAAAATTAGAATAAAATTTACGATTTATGTAACATTAATTATTAGTAAAGTACAATTTAAATACCTATACACCTCTGCTTTTGGCGTGGATTTAAGAACATCAAATGTTTAAATACAATTAAGCGTGGCTGGACCGAAAATTGGAAGCTTTCGTAAAAGGTATGACAAATGCATTGTCTATTACCGGAGTTGCATGGGTGGTTGAATCAGAAATACTTCTGTGTTTAAGCGATAGTAAAGTTTTTACCATATCAGTCCTTTTAAATTTTAGTAATCAGTATCCTTTTTTTGCTGTTTCTTTAATTACTTGAATCCTAAATATTAGGAACACTTTGCATCAAATATAACCCTGCTAAGTTAAAAAACTTGGGCTTTAAATACAATTTATTTTATATATTTTATTTGTTATCAAAAATATCCAAAATAATTTTAAATCTGCACTCTCAAGTAATATTATTTATAAGAAATATCCTGTAAACCTTTTTCTATTATTTTTTTTTAAATAAAAAATGATTTTTCATTTTATAAAGTAATGCTAATTATCAGAGCCTTACTTTGTACGCCTTGCCCGTGTAGGGTAACTATATTAGGCAGCAAGCTTATTTATGGATGGAATGCGCTTGGGTTGAAGTATGCTCATTTAAAGAAGAATCAAACTCGATTACTGGTATGTTAACTGGTATAGGTTTTGCGGCACCCTGCATAATTTTATATTTTTTGTTAAGACTTAGTTGCGTATATAAGGTTGTGGTTTGCTTCGTATCTGGCCAGGTAATTTCCACTTGTTCAATTGATTTCACTTTACCCAGGCCTATTTCTTGTTGTAGACTGGAAGCACCAAAGCTGCCTCCGGAATTAACAGTACTATATATTATTCTTCTATTTGCAGCACTATCAAGGACGGTAATTTTAATTTGTGCTCCAATGGCTGCCCTGTTCGCTTCTTTTCCTTCAAGTTGTAATGTGATCCATCCGTGGGTATTTCCCGGATTTTGAAATAAGGCATTTTGAAAACCATCCCCCTCATACGCACCTCCCATCACAACATAAATATCCTGATCTCCGTCATTATCCAGGTCGGCAAAGCATACGCCATGCCCTTTTTGTAAATGTCCAAAACCACCAGAGGTTGTTACATCCTGAAAAATCGTTCCCTGCTCGTTACGGAAAGCCCGGTTTGGTATGATGGATGCAAAATTAACTTCGCCAGTAGCTAAATACATATCCAGAAAACCATCGTTATCCATATCTCCAAAATTGGCTCCCATCGCATACGTGATTTTTTTAAGTCCTGCTTGTTTGGTTACATCTGTAAAAGTTCCGTCTCTTCTATTCAGATAAAGTCTGGCAGTTTCTGCCTGATGGGGTAAGCCTAAATATTCGGCCGCTACATCTTCAGTTATGGATTCCCAGGGGTTGCTCCTTCGGAAGCCTGCTGCAAAAATATCCGGCCATCCATCATTATTATAATCCCAGAACCATGTAGGAAAGGAGGAAATAGTTTCCCCTAGCCCGGCATCTATTCCTACTTCTGTAAAGGTGGGAATACCATTTCTATCAACCCCATTATTGCGGAATAACAGATTTCTATTACGGTCATCTAAGGCTGACACATAGATATCCGGCCATCCATCTTTGTTATAATCGGCAGCACTTACGCCTTTTACATAATATATGTCTCCTACTGCCCTGCTGACAGTAATGTTTGCCTGCTGAGCCACCTCTTTAAATGTGCCATTTTGCTGATTGATGAATAATTCGCAGGGATGAATATTGTCTGAAGCTGTGCTTTCGTTCCCGATAAAAAGATCAAGCCAACCATCCAGATTTACATCTGTCCATACGGCGGTTTGTGTGGGATGAAATGAAAGCAGACCTGCTTCATAGGTAACATCTGTAAAGGTACCATTGCCATTGTTACGCAGAAGTGAGTTCGGATGGCCGCCTAATTTTTCAAGCCAGGCGCCCCGTAAAATAAACACATCCAAAAAATTATCATTATTATAATCAGCCTGAATCATATTTAATCCACCGGTGATTCCTTGCAGACCTGCTTCAATTGTTTTTTCCGTAAACGTTCCATTACCCACGTTGATAAAAAACTTCATCTGGTGATTAGCCCCCCAACTGGTAAGCATCAGGTCTATGAATCCGTCGTTGTTAAAGTCATCGGTAATAGCTCCACCCGCCAGGCGATTGTCATCTAACCCAAGGTCAGGAGCAATATCTTTGAATCTAGGTAAAGGATAGGCCGATCGAAAAGCACTTTCATCAATTAACCATTCGGATGGTACGTCTCCAGGATATTTCCCTAGCGTCATATATGCTACATTCAATAACCATCGACTGCTGTGATCATACCCGTTTTGCTTGAGTAATTGCTGATAAATATGTATGGCTTGCTGGGAACCCTGTGGCAACTGATGATAGCCTTCCGGACGAATAGGTATGATACATGAGGCAGCCGTATGATTCAGAATGCAGTTTTCCTGCTCTCCCAACCTCAAATAGGCCAGAGCGGTCAATTCTTCCAGCTGATCTTCCTCATAGGCTTGTAAACCTTCAACTATGTAATGCTGTTTTTTAATGGCAAGTAGGTTTTCCAACAATTGAATGGCCTGGGTAGTTTGGCCGCCATATAATAGATTTACTGCTTTCTGGAAGAGATACTTATTTTTCTCAGATGGACCTGCTTGTTGCCACAGGCTATCATAATACGCAACTCTGACACTGCTTGCATATATATTTTCTGAAACATAAAACTTTTCTTTACTAACCTTCTCCAACAACTTTACCATAGGTAACTGTTTGTCAGACTTTTGACAGGAAGTACCCACTAGCAAATACAGTATACTTGCTGTAACCCCTACCTTCCAAATAATTCCTATAACAAATGAAGAGAAAATGTTCATTCCGGATTATCTACTGTTGTCTGACTATATAACAAAAGCTCTCCCTTTTGCAAGAAAGAGCTTTTGTTTCCACGGTACTTATCTAGTATCCTGGATTCTGGTCGGCATTAGTCAATGAGCTATTATTATCTATCTCTTCTAAAGGGATGGGCAGTAACTCATGTTTACCACTCTGAAAACCAGCAATAGGTTCGGCAGCAAGTTTACCTTGTTTACGCCACCGGCGGATGTCCCGGTTGCGGATTTGCTCCCCGGCTAGCTCTACCCTCCGTTCATGCACAATAGCCCGCAACATTTCTTCTTTTGTACTGGCTGGATACTGGGCTGTTGGGTAAAGCGGCATGGTAGCCCTGGCTCTTACTTGATTAATATAGGGTAATGCGGCAACTGGCCCGGTTAACTCATTTTCACATTCTGCCATCATAAGAAGAACGTCTGCATACCGGATGACCCGCATGTTTATACCAGACCTGGAATTTTCGGTATCCCGTTTGTAAATCATCTGGTATTTTTTCCAGCTTGGCTTGGTTACATCTCCCTGAACATCAGTGGTAGTTAAGGTTTTGGTATCGTTCGCAAACTGGTCGCCGATAAAGTAAAACGAACTTGCGCGGCGGGGATCATCTTTGGTAGCCCCATTAGCAACTGTTTCGAATTCAGCCACCAAACTGTTAGAGGGTATTACATTTCGCCAGGCATTCGGACCATACTCCTGACCACGGAAGGTTATTTCAGCAATTCCACTGCCATCTGCGTTCCATCCGCCACTATCACCGAAAGCTTCGGTAAACTGCACTTCAAATAAAGATTCGCTGTTGAACTCATTTTCTTCGCGGAAGTTTTCGATGAAGTTGGGTATCAGGCTGTAAACTCCTGAGGTAATTACTTCATTTAATAAGGGTCTGGCTTCTGCATATTCACCACGGAACATATGGGCTCGGGCGGCTAGTGCTTGTGCGGCTCCTTTAGTAGCTCTGCCAATATCCGATCCGGTATATCTTAAGGGAAGATTTTCTGCTGCATACGTCAAATCCTCAAAAATAACGGCATATACTTCGTCTTCTGAAGAGGAACGGGCTTTGTTATCTGCCGGTGCCGTAGCAACCTCTGTCATTAAAGGGACTCTTCCCCAAAGGCTTACCAAATCAAAATATGCCCATGCACGCAAGAATCGTGCTTCTCCTACAATACGGTTTTTTAGGGCTGGCGGAACCAGCACATCGTCAGCTTTTGGAACATTTTCAATAACCAGGTTAGACCGGTGAATCATCCGGTATAATCCACGCCATACTGCCAGAACAAGTGGATTTGAGGCATCAAATACATGGTTGAGTATCTGGCCTCTGGGGGCTTCCAATTGTGGACCACCCGACTGGTTATCGTCTGAAAGCAGATCGTGTAAAAAGAAGTACTCTCTGTTATACAGGTTATTCGCCTGCAACCCGGCGTACACTGCATTTACTGCTGAAAGTGCTTGTGCTTCATTTTTATAGAAAGTCTCTGTTGTTAAGTTGTTTGGATTCGTGTTTTTCTCTAAATCATCCTCATTACAGGAAGAAGCTACCCCAAAAACAGAGGCAATGGTTAATATAAACAGTTTATTTTTCATCGTATGTAATGTTAATTGCTACCTATGAATCATTAAAACCCAATTTGAATACCACCGAATATTGTTCTTGCCTGTGGGAACTGGCCGTAATCCACCCCATTAGATAGGGTTACATTATTGCCAGTTATATCCGAACGTACTCCTACTTCAGGGTCCCAGCCAGAGTAGCCAGTGAAGGTTAGCAGATTCTGTGTAGAAACATATACCCGGATGTTTAAAATAAATCCATTACCCCATGATTTCAACAGATCCGCTGGAAGTGTATATCCAACAGACAAGTTCTTCAGCCGCAGGTAGGAACCATCCTCAATAAACCTGGAAGATATTCTTGAATTTCTGTTCGGATCGTTGGCTATGGCTCTGGGCACATCTGTGTTGGTGTTCGTTGGTGTCCAGCGGTTCAATACGGCTGTTCCAGAATTAAACAAGCGGGTCATGCCCTCCAGGTCATAGAGGTTAGTATTTAAGATTTCATTACCGGAAACGCCTTGTATAAACAATGTCAGATCAAAATTTTTCCAGTTAGCTGTTGCATTTATGCCATAAGAAAAATCAGGCAGAAAATGACCAATGTTGGTACGGTCACTCGCATTTATAACACCATCGTTATTCAGGTCTACAAAGCGGATATCCCCAGGAGCGGTAGCATTATTCTGATAAGGAGTAGTAGAATTACCATCTAAGGCATTATCGTTGGTTATTTCCTCTTGTGTCTGGTAAATTTTATCTACTACCCATCCATAGAAATACGCAATGGGTTGGCCTACTTCTGTATAACTTACCGGATCACCTTCAAACCCAGGTCCGAAGATGGTATTTCCTGTACCCAGGTTGGTAAATTCATTTTTAATGAAGGAAATGTTACCGTTTACTGACCATTGAAATGCGCCTGCATTTTTGCGGTAGCCTACCATAAACTCTACCCCTTTGTTGGTCACATTTCCTACGTTTTCGGTAGGAGCCCCATCATATCCTAAAGAAGGAGGAATAGGCACAGGTAATAACATGTCGCGGGTTTCATTGCTAAACCATTCAAAGCTCGCTGTTAAGCGGTCTTCGAAGAATCCCATATCTAAGCCAACGTTGGTCATAGCTGTGCTTTCCCATTGAATATTGGTACTTGCCAAGTTCGTTACAGCATAGGCTGGCACTAAAGAAGATCCGGCAAACTTGTAGAAGAAATTTCCATTAACTGTGTTCAGATATCCGTAATCTCCAATTTGCCAGTTTCCTGTTAAGCCATAACTTGCCCGTAGCTTCAGATCACTAATAACCGGGACCGCATCCATAAAGGATTCCTGACTGATGCGCCAACCGGCAGACACAGAGGGGAACCATCCCCATTTTTTACCTGGTGCAAACCTGGAGGCACCATCCCGGCGGATAGAAGCACCTAACAGATATTTGCCACCAAAATCGTAATTGATACGGCCAATATAGGAAAGCAAGGCTGTTTCAGATCTGCTACCTCCAATATTAGGGGTTGTTGCATTTGCATTTACGATTGTAATATCATTAGTAAGGGCATTTTGTCCGCCTGCGTTTAAGGAAGTAAATACAGAAGTTTGCCTTTCTATAACGGCTAAGGCATCTATGGTATGGGCTCCAAACGTTCTGTTAAAACTTAACTGATTTGTAATAACGGGCGAAACATACGAATTTCTGGTTTGAGCAAGTGTTGCATTCGGAGAAACACTAAAATCGCCAGCATTAAAACTAGGAGTAAACGTTTCGTTGGTACTATAATTCATATCTAACCCCAGCTGAAAACGGTATTTCAACCCGGCAAACAGATCCACATCTGCAAAGGCAGTACCGAGTAGTTTAGTGTTCTGTGTGAGGTTTTTACGTAAGGTGGCATTCAATACAGGGTTTTCCGGATCTGAGCCATCTATCCGGTCTGGGGCACGGAAACCACCTGGCCGGCTTGCATCACGTACCGGAATATAAGGCACACTTTTAATCATGTGCTCCAGCTGCGATCTGCCACCACTAAAGGGTTCATTATTCTGATCAGTGAAAGCCACCGTTAATGTTTGCCCCACACTTACTCTACCTAATTTAAAGCTTGTATTTGCCCGGAAAGATGCCCGCTGAAAATCGGTTCCCAGCATAATCCCTTCCTGATTGAAGTAGCCTCCTGAAATATTGAACAAAGCATTATCAGTACCTCCACTTATGCCAATATTATAATCTTGTATGGGTGCTGTCCGGAACATTTCATCTTGCCAGTCTGTCTCAACATTGGCAAATTCTCCTAGGTTAGAGAAGCGGTCGGGCAGCGCAGCATTTGCATTTCGTAACAGATCGGTACCATAGGCAATATATTGGTCGCGGTTCAACAGATCTAATAGCTTCCAGGCTTGCTGTACGCCATAGTAGGCATCTGCTGTTATCTTTGTTTTGCCTCTAGTGCCTTTTTTAGTGGTTACCAGGATTACCCCATTTGCTGCTCTGGAACCATAAATAGCAGCAGAGGCCGCATCTTTTAAAACTTCAATAGATTCAATATCATTCGGATTAATCGCATTCAACCCCCCGGCAGGCACACCATCTATTACATATAAGGGATCGGTATTCCCTACCGTGCCTACCCCTCTGATACGTACAGTGGGGTTCGTTCCCGGAGCGCCACGGTTAGTAATGGTAACCCCAGCCGCGCGGCCTTGTAAGGCAGCATCCAGACTGGCGACTGGCAAGGCACTGATTTCTTCCGAAGAAACAGAAGAGATAGCCCCAGTTACTTTTGCCCGTTCCTGCGTTCCATAGCCTACCACTACCACTTCCGAAAGAGATTTTATATCCGGCACTAATTTTACATCAACAGTGGTCCGTGTTCCAATGGCTACTTCTTCTGTTACATAGCCTATGTAGCTAAAAACGAGCGTAGCATTTTCCGGAACAGTTAACCGGTAGCTGCCGTTGGCATCTGTAACGGTACCATTTGTGGACCCTTTTACAGTCACATTCACCCCTGGTAAACCTTCATTGGTTTCAGAAGTAACCCGGCCACTTACATTTACATCTGCTATACTGCTCAAGGTAAGTCCCAGCCTGCCCAGCCGGTCTACCATCAGGTTGGTGGGTGCAGAAACATCTGAGGTAGATTCCTGTAACTGATTGCTAATTTTCCGGATGTATTTGGTGTTCGTGTTGCGGGTAACCACATAAAAATTTTCTCTGACTTTCTTGAATTTCAACCCATTAGGATTCAGAAATTTGACTAAGGCTTCCTCAACATTTGTAAATTTTAATTTTTCATACCCTTCGATTTTTAAATCTGTTAACTCACTTTTATAAATAAAGGAAACTCCGTAAGTAGATTCCAGTTCACTGAGGATAAATTTGAGTGTACTGTTCTGATCAGCAGTTTGTGTTCTTACAGGCCCGGCTCCTCCTGCATTAAATGCCAGCGTTTGGGCTACGGCAGAGAAATGTAAACAGCCCAGTAAACATCCTAGACTGTACAGTAACTTGGAAAATCTTTTCATAGGCATCATATTCGGGTTTGCGGTTGGTTATTGGTTTTCTATAATAACTTTTTGATTATCTCTGGAAATTTTTAAGCTGAACACATGCGTAAGTCCTTCCAGCAACACCTCCACATTTTCAGTAGGGATAGTTCCGTTTACTTTTTGACTCAGCAGGCTAGTGTCGGCAACTTCTACTTCAAGGCCATAGGTATGTTCCAGCAGCAACAAGATTTCTGAGAGGCTTGTATTTTCAAAAATCATTTTCTTGCTTTTCCAGGAAGAATGGGCTTCAGGATTTACCTTGCGTTTAATATACGTGGTAGATAAGTTATCAAACTCCACTAACTCGCCAGGGTTCATTACCAGATGCTCTTCTGTGTTTTCATCCGGGCGGATATTCAGTTTAATTTTACCGGTGTTTAAAACAACCTTTGTTTTTTCCTCCCTTGTCAGCACATTAAAGGTGGTGCCTAGCACTTCTACATTAAAGTTATCGGAAGTATTTACTATAAACTTTTGATTTTCTGGCAGGTGTGCGATGGAGAAAAACGCCTCTCCATCCAGCCAGACTTCTCTGATTTCCGCCAGATGAAAATCCGTTTGATACTGCAGACTAGAGTTTCCGTTTAAGATTACCGTAGATCCATCTGGAAGTATAACAGTTTTCGTTTCGCCAAAAGCTGTTTTTTCCATGATGGTATCTGTTTTACTTGTGATCCAAAAGGCAAAAGCAAGTACCAATACACCTGTGACCACAGCGGCATATCTAGCCCATAATGGAAATACACTTGGATGCTTTTGACTTGTTTTTTGGGGTAGTACGCCCTCTGTCTTTTCTATATGTATTAATGGCGCAATGTCCGTTGCTTCTTTAGCAGCCATAATTTTTTCCAGTAGTTTTTCTGAATCGGTATCCGATATACACTGCTCTGAGCTGCTTGCGCCGGCTAATAAAAAGTCTTCATCTAGCTGGGAGCTCAAGTAAATTTGCCCTTCCGGAGATTTAAACCATTCAGCTACTACTAGCATTTCTTCTGTACTACACCTTCCTTGAAAATATCTGTTCAGTACTTCTGCATCCATAGGTATGTTATCTATAGCTAGGCTAATAAAAAATAAATCTTACACAGCTCTGGGCTTTGCATATAGAATACACATACCTGCCTAGAAAGTATTATAGGAGGAAAGAAAAAATTTTATTTATTCTGAGATTATTTCCATTCTCGGGGCTGGGATTGGATTCTTAGCGCAGAGCGTTGGTATTGAGGGAACTGGCGTACTTATTAAAAATCTCTTTTCAAATAGGTTTTTAATAACTTCGTTGCTTGCGAGAGTTGAAACTTTACTGTGTTGATTGAAATATTTAGTTTCTGGGAAATTTCTTGATTATTTAATCCTTTATAAAACCGCATTTTGAAAATACTCTGCCGTTGAGGGGATAATTTTTGAATGCCATTAGTTAAATGCATCTGATACTCTTTCAGCAACAAGTCATCTTCGGTAGTATTTTGACTTTCCAGTTGCCTGGCTCCTATTTCTAGCTGTTTTGCTACTGCGATTTTTTGGTTGCGTAGAGTATTTAGTAAATGATTTTTAAGCGTGGTAAACAGGTATCCTTTAACAGATAAGTTTTCATCTAGCTGATGACGATTAATCCAAAGCTTTACAAACACCTCCTGTACAGCATCTTCCGCTTGCACAGTATCCCTTAGGTACTTTAGGGCAATAGCATACATAGATTTGTGAAAATGGTAGAATATCTCACGGAATGCCTGGTCTTCTCCATTTTTTAATCTGGAAGTTAGTTGTTCATCTATATGTATATATTTACTCAGCAAAGGAAGGAGAGTTGAATGGTACTAAAGATACAAGGAATATCTGTGCTATGTTATAATAATAATTAAAAATATACAAAATTGTTCTTGAATGTATGCAAAAAGAAAAAAAATTATCGGTATTACTAAAAAAATACAACCATGATTTTGGTCCGATTACCTCCTTGGATTTGAAAGATCCGTCTTTACTTGTACTGGATTTGTCTGAAAATAATAAAGACTTACAGGGTAAAAATCTGGTTACTACTGAATCTTTTGAAGCGTATATTTTAGGATTGATGGCAAAATCTGGAGCAGAGGCAGCGGTAGGTGGATACAATGAAAACAGAATAATATACAGGAGAAGCTCCCATTTTTCTGGAGTGGAGAATAGAACCATTCATCTGGGTATTGATATTTGGGCTCAGGCCGGAACAGAAATTTTTAGCCCGCTTGAAGGTAAAATTCATAGTTTCCGCAACAATATAGGGTTTGGTGATTACGGGCCCACTATTATTACAGAACACCAACTAGAAGATATTACTTTTTATATACTATATGGCCATTTAAGTTTAGCAGATGTGGTTGCTCTCAGGAAGCAACAACCTATAGCCAAGGGCGAACTCCTGGGAAGAATTGGTAATTATCCGGATAATGGGGACTGGCCTCCGCATCTGCATTTTCAAATAATATCCGATATGCAAGGGTTAGAGGGTGATTTTCCTGGGGTAGCCACACCATCTTCGGCAAAGAATTATCTGGATATATGCCCTGATCCAAACCTGATTTTAAACATACCTAAACTACTGAATGATTGACATCCATAGTTAAAACTTGTTACTTTTTTAGGCGTTCTATTTCTTCCTGAAGAGCCATTATTAAGCCTTGTAATCGATCTAATGAAGGGCCTACTGAAGGTTCAGGCAGTGTATGGCTGATAAAAAGTTTTGCTTCCCATACTTCCAGCACTTCTTTTATGGAAACTTCCACAGAAGAAATGGCCGGGTTGTCTGAACTTAACAGCAAGGTTCCTTTTATTTTAACCTGATTATAGATACGTCTATATAAAATACCTTGTTTATGTATGACAATAATGTATTGCTGACCGTCTTTAATATCATACCAGTTATTTACAAATTGCCCAACGAGTACAGAACCGGGTTGTGAAAAATCGGCTCCTGCTTCAAAAGCTCTGTATTTGCCTGTAGGCAACAATGGTAATTGAAAAACGGGCAGTTGTTTTAAATATTCAGCATAGGCATAACTGCTCAAGTATTCAGCTATGTCTGTCTGCTTTACCCATTCTATGGTTTGTTTGCTCTTATCATTTGTTGTTGGTGGAGTGGTAGTAAAATTTGACGCTGGTGCAGACGAAGTAAAATGAGTTACTGGCGCAGGCTGAGGTACGTGAGTTACAGATGTCGGGACCTGTGTCGTTTTTACTGGTTGAAAAGCTATTTGCTGGGATACAGGACGAATATCTGGCTTAGGTTTTTCAACAGGTTGGTTTGAAGCAAAAGGTAAGCTATTGGAGGAAGAAGGCCGGTAGTATTTATCAAGTAAATCAGCTAATTGTTTGGGAGGCTCCGGTGTATCCTTTATGGCCAACTGCTGGGAAGGCTGTGGAAGCGGCACTCCCCTTGTTTCTTTTAGCGTTCGTAAATCGTTCTTTATCAGGTTATCTACAGTTGTGCCAAATATTTTAGCGATATTCATCAGGTTCTCCAAATTCGGATTTGCTCTGGCCTCTTCATAAGCACCTAACAACGAACGCTTTATACCAATTTTCCTCGCAAATTGCTCCTGAGTGAGGCCATTCATCCGGCGTAAATATTTGATATTATTGCTAACGGTAGACATAGTTTCCAGGAAAATTTCAAGTGTTTGTCAAAATTATTAGCCAAAATAATAATTTTTTTCAGACTCCCTAAATTTTACCGGATTTAATCCTATTTAAAGCAATATATTATCAACGGAATAGGCATGAGGAAGGGAAACGGTAAACGATGAACCTTTGCCAGGTTGGCTCTGCACCCGGATATTGCCTTTATTTTTTTCTACGAATTCTTTGCACAGCAGCAAACCTAGCCCATTCCCTTTTTCCATGGCTGTACCATTAGAGGAATACGTAGCTCCCAGATTAAATATGGTGTCTAACTTTTCAGGGCTAATTCCAACACCATTATCTTTAACACTTATGTGAAGGAAATTTTTGCTATGTTCAGCTACCACATTAACCACTCCGCCTTTTCTTGTAAACTTAACAGCATTTGATAACAGATTTCTGAAAATAACATGCAACATATTCACATCCGCTTTAATACAAATATGTTCATCTATTTCATTTTCAATGTGTACTCCTTTGCTTTGTGCATGACCTGTTAATAAGGTGATGTTTTCGTTGATTAAATCGCGCAGATTGATTTCAATCGGATTGTATTCTATGGTGCCAGTTTGTGAACGTGACCATTGAAGCAAATTATCCAGCAAGCCCAACAAATTCTTTACAGATTTATTCATGCTGCCAGCAAAATTTTTCAATTCGTCATTAGTAAAGGCATCTACATGATCATTGAGTAATTGCAAAAAACCCACAATGGTGTTTAATGGACTTTTCAGATCGTGGGCAATAATAGAAAAAAACTTGTCTTTTGTGTTGTTTACTTCCCGAAGGTATTGCTCTGCTTCCTGCAATTCTTTATTTGCCGATACTAATTGCTCATAATTCTGCATAAGTTCCTGATGCTGTTGTTTCAGAACTTTATAGGCATTTAGTTCCTTTTGGGCTTTGTTATAAAAATAGATAGCAAGCCCACTAATAATAAGTAGACTTGCTGTAAGAATAATATATATCAATATTGACATCTGCTCTAATAAGATCGGGTTGGTTTCAAATCAATAGACATCCTCAACCGGTATTCGTTCATTTGTTGTGACCACTGGCAGAACAAACCGGAAAACAGAACCTTTGTTTACTTCACTTTCAACAGTTATTCTACCTTTATTTTTTACTATAAACTCATTGCATAATATTAACCCTAAGCCTGTACCTATTTCGTTGGAAGTGCCATTGGTTGTATAACATTTATCTATCCGAAACAGCTTTTCCAAATCATCTGCACTCATCCCAATTCCGGTATCTTGAATAGAAATTTCAGCTTGGCCGTCTCTTAAAGTAGCCACTATGGAAACACTCCCCCCCTTATTTGTAAACTTAATAGCATTGGATAGAATATTTCTTAATGTAAAACTTATCATATTTCTATCTGCAAAAACGGCTAAGTCATTATTGATTTGCGAGGTAAGGCGTATATCTTTATTTTCAGCAGCAGGCGTTAACAAGCTTACTGTTTTGGTTATTACTTCATGCAGATTTATCTCTTCCGGACTATACTCCATCATTCCGGATTGAGACTGTGACCAATGCAATAAATTTTCAAGCAAATCAAGTAAATTATTCACAGATTTGTTCATATTTCTTCCAAAGTCTTTTAACTCATCTTTGCTAAAGCTGTCAGCATACTTGATTAATAATTGTAGTAAGCCAGTAAGAGAGTTTAAAGGGCCTTTCAAATCATGTGCAATAATAGAAAAGAACTTGTCTTTAGTAAAGTTTGTATTCTTTAATTTTTCCTCAGCAATTTTGAGCTGATTGTATTCAGTTTGCAGGCGATTAGTTTTTATTTTCAGCTGACCGATATTCTGTTCCAGTAAAAGATTGTTTTTTTTGTGTTGAGTATACATTCGATAGTAGTACAAAAGCCCCCCCAATGCTATCATTCCTATGCTAAGGAAAACAGGTATGAAAGATGAAGGCCATTGTATAAAGGCTAACACAGACATACCAGATAAGCTGGCTGTTTGTGCTGGTATGGTTTGAACTGTTGCGATAAACAAATTTAGTATGTTCATTGTACACTTTTGAACTAAGTAGCTAATTAGGAATAATGGCTACTAGTATCTTCTTAAGGAACCTTCCTTGTTTTGGTTGCTCATTTAACTAACTAATGTAGCATTTATTAATTAATGCAAACTCTTTGGAAATCGGTTTGCTAATTTTAGATGTAAGATTTAGTGTAAGCCAAGGTGTAAAACAGGTTTTAATAACTGGTCTCTTCCTACCTTACATGCATAATTTGCTTGTTTCAACGTCTTCCTAGCTAAATCACAGCTAGAACAGGCTCAAATCGAAAAATAACCCTATTTCATACATAACCTTTTTATTTTAATTTTTTTTAATGCTACCTCTCTCATCGCAATTGATTTTTCCGTTGTCTTCTAAAATTTGCCCCAGCCAGCTTAATTTTAAAATAATCGTATTTCCCCTGCAACAACTCAAATACTTCTTTCGCTTTAGTTGAATCACCAACTTTGTCAATAGCCTGTTCAATAATTTTTATTTCATGCGGGTTAATAAACTCAAAAATATCCAAGTCATATTCTTGTTCCCATAAAGTAGCTATATGCGATTGTATCGTAACTATATTGAGATTTCTTAGGCTGGCTATTTCTTCCAGCGTATGCCCTTGCTGATACATTTCATAGGTAAGCAAATAGGTACTTCCTTTTATCTTAGTGCCTTCCTGTGTTTGCGTAAGAACAAATTCTTTAATTTCTTTTAAAAAGGCATAGCCATATAACTCCATCTTCTTAGCACCTACCCCAGAAATTTGCGCAAACTGCTCTTTGTTACCGGGCCGTTTGTTGGCCATTTCTGCCAGTGAATTATCATTAAATACTATATATGGAGGTACATTTTGAGCATCTGCTATTTGCTTCCGAACTCTTTTCAACCTCTCCAGCAACTGATCCTGAAGCAGAGCGGCTTTTGACTTTTTGGGTTCTGCAGGTTTAGTTTGTGTAATTGGATAGGTTTCTGCTTTTACCAGCAAAACTTGTAAACTTCCGTTTAAAATTTTCTGGCTGAGTACACCTTTGTGTAACGCGTATTTCTGCTGATAGGCTACCTCCAGAATGCCGGTATTTACCATCTGTTGGAGATACTCCCGCCACTCATTGGTTTTCAAGTCAGCTCCGGCACCATAAGTTTTAACTGTATGATAGCCCTTCTCCATAATTTCGGCATTCCGGCTGCCACGCAATACATCTATCAACGTACCCATGTTCACTGATTCATTTAAGCGTATAACGGCAGAGAGAGCCTTTTGAGCTAATATAGTTCCGTCGAAACGAGTTCGTGGATTTTTGCATATATCGCAATTATGGCAATCTTCGGATAAATGCTCAGAAAAATAGTTCAGCAGAATTTTCCTCCTGCACAATAATGCTTCTGCGTATTGTTGCATACGCTCCAAACGGACCAATTGAAGTTCTAACCTTTTTTCATCATCGGTAGTTTTTGTTAAGATTTCACGCCAGGCGATTATGTCCCTGAAACTGTAGAATAAGATGGTATCTGCCGGTAACCCATCTCTTCCAGCACGGCCAATTTCCTGGTAATAACTTTCCATATTTTTAGGAAGATTATAATGTACTACCCACCGGACATTGGATTTATCTATGCCCATACCAAACGCAATGGTTGCACAAATAATCTGTATATCATCTTTCAGAAATGCTTCCTGCACAAATGAACGCTCCTTGGTTGCCATACCAGCATGATAATAGCCAGCTTTGTACCCGCTCCTTTGTAGTTTTTCAGCTAGTTCTTCACACCCATTTCTGCTCAGGCAATACACAATTCCTGCTTCACCAGCATGTGCATCCAGAAAATCCATCAGCTGAGTAAACTTTTCCCTCCCTGGCCGCACGGTTAAGCTTAAGTTTTTACGATCGAAGGATGAGGAAAAAACGCTTGCATTTGGTAAACGTAGCTGATCGAGTATGTCTTGCCTGATAAGTTTGTCAGCTGTTGCTGTTAGGGCAATAAGTGGTACCTGCGGAAAATCAGATTTCAGGATATGCAATTGTGTATACTCAGTCCGGAAATCGTGTCCCCAGCCGGAAATACAATGTGCTTCATCGATGGCAAATAAGTTTATGGGTAATTTTTTTAAAAACTGCTTACTTCCATTAGACAGAAGTTTTTCAGGAGAGATATACAGTAATTTAATATTCCCTTTTATGCATTGGTCTTCAATGTATATTTGTTCCTCTGTAGATTGAGAACTATTCAGGTATGCCGCCGGAACACCATTAGTTAACAGACTTTCTACCTGATCTTTCATTAAGGCTATTAAGGGAGAAACTACAATTCCTATCCCAGGCATTAACATAGCCGGCACCTGATAACAGATAGATTTTCCTCCACCAGTTGGCATTAAGACTAAAGTATCCTTGCCAGATAATACTTGCTCAATAATTTCGGCTTGCATTGGCCGGAATTTATCGTAACCAAAGTATTGCTTAAGTATATATTCGGGGGTATGGGTATCCAACATAATAATTTCTAGTCTTAACCTGAACATTAATTAACCCACCTCTTGTCAGCTGAGCAAATAGCTCAGCTTTTACATGATATAAGTAGACAGGTCTCAAAGTTCTCTGCTTTCTGTTGATCAGCAGTTGATTTAGGAAAATTACAGCTGAATTTGTTGGAATACAAGGTTTCATTCAGTTATAAGGCTACCAAATGAATAAAATGGAATGCACTGTATTATTTTTTGGCTAAGTACAAAGGGGATAAAAAGAAAAGTCCCACCGGCAGAAACCACCGGGGGACTTCATTAAAACAAACCACCTAAAACCTAAACTTATATGACTTTAATTATTTTGATCTATTTGTTTTTGTAAACTTTACTTCTGCTTTTCTGATCTGCTTTTGTTTACAATTCAAAATTACCACATCCACTTGAAAATAATATGTGCAATTCAGCTCTTATCCTACACGTATCAGTTTCTATCTATAATATACATAAGATCGGCAGCTAACAATTTCTTTGAAATTTAACAACTGTCTTACTTCTCTGCCTTCAAAAGAATAGAATTGGACTTTCTCAGTTGAGAAGAACAAATCCTATGCTTTATTCATAAAATTATATAACAAAAAGAATACCACACTAGCTAATATGGTTTTTAATTGACAATATTTTTTTTGTAGTGTTAGGAAACTGTTAATTTTTTATCCGGAGAATAATGGTAGAGCCCGTAAATTTATCTGTTAAAAATTGCTCTGGTTAATGATTTTAATAGAAATAGCACAGAAAAAATACACGAAACATACAAAAAAGCGGCAAAAATAAACTATAGTTTATTTTTGCCGCTCAATAAAAAGAAACACCTATTTACTTAAACATATTTTTTAACTTATTCAACTTTGATTGCAGATCGTTTTCTTCAGTAGGGGTGCTTTCCTTTTTAACAGATTTACCCGCAGCAGCATTTCCCTTCATCGATAAGGCAATTCTTTTTCTTTTTACATCTACTTCCATTACCGTTACTTCAACTTTCTGCTGCACTTTTACAACCTCATGTGGATTGGAGACATACCTGTCAGCTATTTCGCTAATGTGGACCAATCCGTCCTGATGTACGCCTATATCCACAAAAGCACCAAAAGCGGTAACATTGGTAACAATACCCGGCAACTTCATTCCAATCCGTAAATCTTCAATAGTATGCACACCTTCTGTAAAACTAAAGTTTTCAAACTGGGCTCTGGGATCACGGCCGGGTTTAGCTAATTCATTCATGATATCCTGCAACGTTGGTAATCCAACCGTATCACTCATGTATTTTTTGAGTTGTATACTTTTGCGTAAGGCTTCATTACTCATTAATGCCTGAATGGTGCAATTAAGATCCGAGGCCATTTGTTGCACAATTTTGTAGCTTTCGGGGTGAACAGCACTCCTATCTAAGGGATTTTCTGCATCCCGTATCCGGAGAAAACCAGCTGCCTGCTCATAAGCCTTTTCACCTAACCTTGGTATTTGCTTTAATTGGGTTCTGGAGGTAAAGGGTCCGTTAGAATTTCTGAAATCAACAATATTTTGAGCTAATTGTGGCCCCAGCCCAGAAACATAGGTTAGTAATTGTTTACTAGCCGTATTTACCTCAACACCCACTGCATTTACACAACTCATTACTACATCATCCAGGCTTTGTTTCAGTGCATGTTGATCCACATCATGCTGGTATTGGCCAACACCAATAGATTTAGGATCTATTTTTACGAGCTCTGCCAGTGGGTCCATTAATCGCCGGCCGATAGATACAGCTCCTCTAACGGTTACGTCATGATCCGGAAACTCCTCGCGGGCTACATCTGAGGCCGAATAAATGGAAGCACCACTTTCATTTACGACTAACACTTGAATAGATGAAGGCAACTTTAAACTTTTTACAAAACTTTCTGTCTCCCGGCTGGCTGTACCATTCCCTATGGCAATGGCTTCTACACCAAATTTCTCACACAGTTTAGTAACGGTTTCTCCTGCTTTGGCATATTGTTTTTGGGGCTCATTGGGATAAATAGCATCATTGTGCAAAAGCTTTCCTTGCTTATTTAACACAACCAGTTTGCATCCTGTACGAAAACCAGGGTCCAGGGCCAATACATTTTTTTGACCTAGAGGAGAAGATAACAAGAGTTGACGTAAATTATCTGCAAACACCCGGATGGCTTCTTCGTCTGCTTTCTTTTTAGAAGCCAGCCTCACTTCCGTTTCCATAGAGGGTTTCAACAAGCGTTTATAGGAATCTTTTATAGCTTGTTTCACCTGCTCAGCAGCGGCATTTCTAGCAGTAATAAATTGTCTTTCCAGACTGTCCAGTACTTCTTCTTCGGGAGGGGCCGTATCTAACATAAGAAACATTTCTTTTTCGCCCCGGCGCATGGCCAGTATTCGATGAGATGGAGCAGTAGTGATAGGTTCTTCCCATTCAAAATAATCTTTATATTTCTGGGCTTCCTCTTCCTTGCCAGGAATTACGCGTGTTTTAAACGTACCTTTGCTTAAAAACAATTGCCGCACAGATGCCCTGGCTTCTGCATTTTCGTTAATCCATTCGGCTATTATATCTCTGGCACCAGCCAATGCTTCTTCGCCGGTAGGCACTTCTTTTTCCGCATTAACGTATTTTTCAGCTTCCTCAATAAGATTACTGGATTCTTGTAAAAAAATTAGCTGAGCCAATGGTTCCAGCCCTTTTTCGCGAGCAATGGTAGCTCTGGTGCGGCGTTTTGGTTTATAGGGCAGATAAATATCCTCCAGTACCGACATAGTTTTGGCAGCATTTAACTGCTCTTCCAGGTCAGTTGTCCATTTTCCCTGATCTTTCAAGGTCTTAATAATACTTTCGCGACGTTTGTCTAATTCCCGCAGTTGTTCTATACGGTCGCGTATAGCAGCAATGGCTACTTCATCCAGGCTTCCGGTTAATTCTTTCCGGTACCGGGAAATAAAGGGAACAGTAGCTCCTTCATCTAATAATTCTACCGTGGCTGCTACCTGATTGGTTGTAATAGATAATTCTTGAGCAATTGTTAAATAATGATTGTTTACCATGAAAGGATTAATAAATTAATAGGTATTAAAACGAATGAAAGAAAGGTTAATTTTTGCCGGGATACTCAAACCAGACCAACGAGCCACTGCCGCCTGAAAGTTCAGCCCATGTTTTATCTACGAGCTTAATATTTACACAGCCGCAGGTTGGCAAGGTTCCAATTTCATCCTGGGTAAGATACTCTGCCAGGTATGTCAGGTTAGGGTTATGCGAAACAATTAATACTTGAGACAACGACTCCGGTAGCGAAGTGATAACACTCATCAGATTCCGCATGGAGGTTTCATATAAACTTGGATCTGTTTTAATTTTTTCCCGCTCGTAGCCTACTTGCTCGGCAATTAATTGTGCAGTAGTTACTGTCCGGTTTGCCGGACTGCAAATAAGTATTTCCGGACACACTTGAAGGGATTTTAATTTAACGCCCATCCTGGAAGCATCGGCTATACCAGTACCAGTTAATTCCCGCTCTTCGTCAACCACCGCTGGTGAGTAGGGTTCAGCTTGCGCATGCCGGAGTAAAATCAAATGTTTAACCATTGGTTTGATAAATAAGTGTTATAAATACTGTACTCCGAGGAACTTGAACCTGCTAGATAATGTCAATAGATTGGAATGCAAGGTACCCTACAGGAAGCAAAAATAAATTAAAAAATAAAACCATAAACTGATTACTTAAAATATACGTTTGTTTTTTTTACCAGAATTTCGTCATATTTGGCGGATTATAAAATTTTAAAGCATCGATAGTATGTCAAAAAACTTAGTAATAGTAGAATCTCCGGCGAAGGCGAAAACGATAGAAGGTTACTTGGGCAAAGATTTCACGGTCAAATCCAGCTTTGGTCATGTCAGGGATTTACCTAAGGATAATAACGCAATTGATATTTCTAATGGTTTCAGGCCCACCTATGAAATCACTGCAGATAAAAAAGAAGTTGTTGCTCAGTTAAAGAAATTAGCCAAAGAAGCAGAAATTATATGGCTGGCGACTGACGATGACCGCGAAGGTGAAGCCATATCCTGGCACCTAAAAGAAGCATTGAATCTGAAAGATAGTGTTATCAAACGGATTGTTTTCCGGGAAATTACTAAAAATGCTATTTTAAATGCCATTCAATCTCCTCGTGCAATAGATATTGATCTGGTGAATGCACAGCAGGCCCGCCGCATTCTGGATAGAATAGTGGGTTTTGAACTATCTCCGGTGCTTTGGAAAAAAATTAAAATAGGCTTATCTGCCGGACGGGTACAATCTGTGGCAGTACGGTTAATTGTAGAGCGCGAGCGCGAAATTGAAGGATTTGAGTCCAAGTCTGCCTATAAAGTCGCCGCTCTATTTGATCT
Source organism: Rhodocytophaga aerolata (assembly GCF_030503435.1). Taxonomy (GTDB): domain Bacteria; phylum Bacteroidota; class Bacteroidia; order Cytophagales; family 172606-1; genus Rhodocytophaga; species Rhodocytophaga aerolata. The sequence continues at coordinate 112,281 of NZ_JAUKPO010000013.1, read as the reverse complement.
AGGAAAGGGTAAAACCCTAGCAGCTGAACTACCGAGCCGATTTGAGGATGAAAAAGAGGCCAGAGCTTTTCTTGAACGTTGCGTGGGCGCTGCTTTTTCTATCAAGAATTTAGAAACCAAACCTGCTAAAAAATCGCCTGCTGCCCCCTTTACTACCTCTACCCTGCAACAAGAAGCCAGCCGGAAACTTTACTTTTCTGTAGCACAGACCATGACTATTGCCCAGAAATTGTATGAAGCTGGAAAAATAAGTTACATGCGGACAGATTCTACTTCTTTATCGGAAGAAGCTATTCAGAAAGCAACGGCTGAAATTGAAAGTTCCTTCGGAAAAGAGTATATCCAGGTAAGAAAATATAAAACAAAGTCTGAATCTGCCCAGGAAGCCCACGAAGCTATACGCCCCACGGATTTCTCAGCACAGCGCGTAAGCGGGGATAGGAATGAACAACGGTTATATGAACTCATCTGGAAAAGGGCTATTGCCTCACAAATGGCCGATGCCCGCTTAGAGCGAACCACTGCTACGATTGCCATCAAACCTAAAGCTGAGTTATCGCTAGAAAAAGCTCTGCTTTCTAACTCTGGGGAGTTAAAAGAACAGCTGGTTGCCACTGGTGAAGTGATAAAATTTGATGGATTCTTAAAAGTATATATAGAATCTAGCGACAATGAAGATGAGGACGAAGAAAGCAAGGGAATGCTGCCACCGCTTACCATTGGTCAGGCATTAAATCTGAGTCAGATGAAAGCTACCCAGCGTTTCTCCAGACCGTCTCCCAGATATACGGAAGCTAGCCTGGTAAAAAAACTGGAAGAAATGGGTATTGGCCGACCTTCTACCTATGCTCCAACTATTTCTACAATTCTGAAACGGGGATATATTATTAAAGAAGACCGCGAAGGCAAAGAAAGATCTATTAAAGAGTTTGTGCTGCAACAAAATGCCATCAAAGAAGCATTAAATAAGGAAGTATATGGGGCTGAAAAAGCCAAGTTGTTCCCTACAGATATTGCCATGATTGTAAACGATTTTCTGGTGCAGCATTTCCCCAATGTGGTAGATTTTTCATTTACTGCCAAGGTTGAAAAAGAGTTTGATGAAATAGCCCAGGGACAGAAAGAATGGGTAAAAATGTTGGAAATATTTTACGATGGCTTCCACCGCCGCATAGAAGATACCCAGGAAATTCAGCGGTCCTCCGTTGGAAAGTCCAGAGAATTAGGCATTCATCCGGAAACAGGTGAAAAAATAAGCGTTCGGCTGGCAAAATTCGGACCAGTCGTACAGATTGGAGAAGCAGAAGAAGATAAAAAACCGCGGTATGCGAACCTGAAGAAAGGCCAGATGATGGAAAGGCTGACCTTAGAGGATGCCTTGGATCTTTTTAAGCTGCCTCGCGAAGTGGGAATGTTGGAAGATAAACCTATGTCAGTAGCTATTGGCCGCTTTGGTCCATATATCCGGCACGACAATAAGTTTTATTCTATTGGAAAGGAAGACGATCCGTATAGTATTACTGATAGCCGGGCCATCGAAATAGTACTAAATAAACGAAAAGCTGATTCTGAAAAATTCATCAAAGAATTTGCTGAAAATCCGGAAGTTAAAGTACTAAATGGAAGGTTTGGCCCCTATATCTCCATTGGCAAGAAAAACATAAAAATCCCTAAAGATAAAGATCCTAAAGGGCTCACACTGGAAGAATGTTTAAACTTAGCAAAAAATGCACCTGAAAAGAAAGGCAAATTTGCTGCTAAGAAAAAAGCCAAATAAAAATTATTAAGAAAAAAGAACAGAAAACATATACATTAATTTATCTTTATAAGGATGTCTAAAAAAGTAGACATCCTTTATTTTTTACTATTTTTATGTATATTTAGTAAATTAGTTCTATTGGTAACAAGCTTAGTTTATTTAATACTTCGACCTGCCGAGCTTTATTAGCGAACATATTTCACTGCTGTCCTGCAACTTTGTAAGATTTCGGTGGGAGACTTAAAATAGAGAGGTCGGAATTATGATTACTTTTTGAGCAATGAGAAAAAAAATTGTTGTTTTATCTGGAGCCGGCATAAGTGCAGAAAGCGGAATTGCTACATTTCGTGATGCTAATGGACTTTGGGAAGGGCATGATGTAATGGAAGTTGCCTCACCGGAAGGCTGGAGCAAAAACAAACAACTGGTGTTAGATTTTTATAACCAGCGGAGGAAAAATGGATTAACAGCCCAACCCAATGCGGGACACCTGGCTTTGGCGCAGTTAGAAGAAAAATATAATGTGGTGATAGTTACGCAGAATGTAGACAACTTGCATGAAAAAGCCGGCTCATCAAATGTTATTCACTTGCATGGTGAACTATTCAAATCCCGAAGCACGCTAGACCCTTCCCTTGTTTATACGATAGATGGCTGGGAGTTAAATATAGGTGATTTCTGTGAGAGGGGATCACAGCTTAGACCGCATATTGTATGGTTTGGTGAAATGGTCCCTTTGATGGAACAGGCTATCCAAGAAGTTGCCCAGGCAGATCTGTTTATTGTAGTAGGTACTTCTCTAGCAGTATATCCTGCTGCCGGACTTTTAAACTATGTAGCTGCAGAAGTGCCCAAATACATTGTAGATGTAAAAATTCCTGCAGTAGTTCAACAGCCAAATCTGCATTTTATTGAAGAAATGGCCAGTACCGGATTGACGCGGCTTGCTCATCAACTGCTACATAATGCGACAGATTAGCTATAAAGTTGTTTACATTTAAAAAAAAGTTATATAAAAGGTAAACGGCTAATTGACTATTCTGCTCTTTTTTAGGTCTAGTTTGCGTAATTTATGAAAAGAAATAGTTTCAAAATCTGGTTTTTACAAAATTAAGCGCATTACAATTCCTGTTATTTTATACTTTTATATGGGTATCAAACAAAAATAACAAATATTTATACGTTGCTAAATAAGGTATTGTGCTGATTCTTAGCATATATTTATACAAATTGTATACCTATTAATGAATGAAACTTTCTACTGCTACAAATTTTGCATCTTATTTGCTAAAAAAAAGATATATGTAATTAATTGCCAGAATTAATCAGGCATCTATAAATAAACCTGGCTAATTTTATTTTATTAGAAATCAAAGACTGTTTTCACATTGGAAATCAAATACAAATTCAGAGATCTCAAAACGTATGCTTCTACAGAAACGTTTGAGGGTGATTCTAAAAAATACAGACGTGTTTTTGAGAACAAAGAAACCACTTATATCTACTGCGAATTGTCGTTTTATAATAAGCTATTCGACGAAGAGGACTGGAGTGTACAATTAGGCTTTAAAGCTTATTCAATAAAACCTAATGGTACCAAAGAAGAGCTTTGTTCGCTGAAGGTAGACCGACATATAAGAAAAGAAGAAAACATAGTACTAGCCCGCAATAGCTGGGGTATGGCCGAACAAGGTATGTTCTGGAAAAAAGGTGCATATGAATGGGAAGCATATATAGATGGCAAATTAGTTGGAAATAGAAAATTCTATGTTACGGAAGGTGGTTTGGTAAGCAATGACAGTAATCCGTATTTCAACTTCGATTCTATTAAAATGTATGAAGGCGGCTATGACGGAGTGCCTAAAGAACAGCGTAAATATTATACTCAATTTAATGGTTCAGAAACAAGATATATTTTTGCTGAATTCAACTTTAAAAATTTACATGTAGAACCTTGGCATTGCGAGTTGTTTTTTAATTTCTACAACGATGCCCGTCAATTAAAAGGAAGTACCTCCTATCTGAGTTTGATTTCTACTGATCCTGCAAACAACTTGATTAGTGTCACTACAGGATGGGGAGCTACCGATAAAAACACCTGGTTTAAAGATAAATACACGCTTGAAATTGTATTTATGGATACCCTGATAGCTATCCTTCCTTTTGAAGTTGGCGAATCCTGGGTGCAAGGCGTTCCCCAAGTATATGCGGGTGGTAGTCATTCCATGATGCCTTTGGCAAAAGTTTCTGCCCCTCAGGTAACCGAGGAGTCCATTGAAGAAGTAATGACCAATCTGCACGATATGATTGGCCTTAAAGATATTAAGAGCAAAATAAATGATTATACTTCTTACCTGAAGTTCTTACAACTTCGTCAGAAACAAGGCTTCGAAGAGAATAATAAAATCAGTTTGCATACTGTATTTACCGGAAATCCTGGTACAGGTAAAACAACTGTTGCCCAGATGTTAGGTAAAATCTATCACAAAATGGGTTTACTAACCAAAGGTACTGTAATGGAAGTTGGCCGTGTTGAATTGATAGGTAAGTACATTGGCCAAACGGCTCCGAAGGTAAAAGAGGTTATAGAGAAAGCAAGAGGAGGTATATTATTTATTGATGAAGCGTATTCATTGATGCGCAGCGAGAATGATGAACAGGATTTTGGACGCGAAGCTATTGAAGTAATTCTAAAAGAGATGTCTGACGGACCTGGAGATCTAGCAATTATTGTGGCTGGTTATCCTAAACAAATGCAGGTATTTCTGGATTCTAACCCAGGCTTGCGTTCCAGATTTAACCTGAGTTATCATTTTCCGGATTATCTGCCTCAGGAATTAATGGAAATTGCTATGATGAAGGCTGAGCAAAAGAATATAGAATTTGCTGAAACAGCCAGAGCCTATCTGTATGAGAAAATCATAGATGCATATAGGAACAGAAACCAAGCGTTTGGTAATGCAAGACTTGTAAATGCATGGGTAGAAGAAGCTAAAATGAATATGGGTCTGCGGGTAATCCGCTCCTGCGACTTGAGTACTCTAACCCAGGATCAACTGAAAACCATTGAACTGACGGATATTCAGCAGATGTTCAAAGGTACCAAAGGAGAACTGCCAGACATTAAGATTGATGAAAGACAGCTTCTGGAATCTATGGAGGAACTGAACGACCTGGTTGGATTAGCTAATGTTAAAAATGAATTGCACGAACTGGTAAAACTGGTAAAATTCTACAATGAATCTGGTAAAGATGTAATTCATAAGTTCTCTTTACATACCGTCTTTACTGGAAACCCTGGTACAGGTAAAACAACTGTAGCCCGGATTATGGCTAAAATATTTAAAGCCTTGGGTATTCTGGAACGTGGCCACTTGGTTGAATGCGACAGACAATCCCTGGTGGCTGGTTTTATCGGACAAACAGCCATTAAAACACAGGCAATGATTGATAAAGCCATTGGTGGCGTCCTCTTTATTGATGAAGCGTATTCCTTGCTAAGTGGTAGTGATAATGATTTTGGTAAGGAAGCCATAGAAACCTTATTAAAACAAATGGAAGACCGCCGGGGTGAGTTTATTGTAATTACCGCCGGTTATCCAAGCAACATGAACTACTTCCTGGAAGCCAACCCTGGGTTAAAATCCCGCTTCGATAAAGTATTACATTTTGACGATTACTCCGCAGAAGAATTGCATCAGGTGGCCGTACAGATGTTAAAAACCGAACATCTTACTCCCGATGAAACAGCAAATGAGCACCTGAAATTGTATCTGGATAACATTTATTCGAACCGCGATAAATTCTTCGGAAATGCCCGGGCAGTGCGTAAGATTATTCAGGGCGCAGTAAAAAAACAACACTTACGCATGGCCTCCATTGAAAGAGAAATGCGTACCGATGAACTGATTCATACACTATCGATCGATGATTTAAATGAGCTGAAGGTAGATACCAAAACTGCTACCGGAGGAATAGGGTTTAAATTATCTAAATAAACTATTCCAACACTCACACCCAAGGCTGCTGTTCACTGAACAGCAGCCTTTTTCTTTAAATGAAAGAAGGTAACTTCCACCTGTTATCCAAGGTATAATATAATTTGCCAGAAGCTATTTCCAAAGGAGAGTCTATATTATTGGTATATAATTGCCCGGTTCCTAATCCCTGAGGTAGAGTATTTTGCTGCACAGCTGTAAACTGGCTGATAGCATTTAATCCAATATTGGATTCTAAAGCAGATGTAATCCACCATCCAATTTGCCGAGCCTCGCATAATTTTATCCATTCAAGGCTATGCTGAAACCCTCCTAGCAAAGAAGGCTTTAAAATTATATATTGAGGTGTAATTTCATCTAAGAGCGAAGCCTTATCTTTATATGTCATTACGCCAATGAGTTCCTCATCGAGTGCAATAGGTAGCGGTGTTTGCCTGCAAAGCCTATGCATAAACTTTACCTGGCCTTGCCGGATAGGTTGTTCAATTGAATGTAACTCGAACTGGGAAAGTATGTCTAATTTTTGTAAAGCTTCTTCTGTAGAGAAAGCACCATTGGCATCTACCCGTAAAGTTACCTGCTCAGGGCTATATCTACTTCTGATGTATTCGAGTAAAGCACATTCTTTTGCAAAATCTAATGCACCAATTTTCAATTTTAAACACGTATACCCCTGTTCTAGTTTTAGATCAATTTGGTGCCGCATAAAGTCTTCTGCTCCCATCCATATCAGACCATTAATGGGAACTCCTGCTTTTCCATCGGTAAAAGGGCTAGGATAGATAATTCTGTTTCCACCATTTAGTAAATCCAGTAAAGCTGTTTCTATGCCAAACTGAATACTTGGATATTGGTTTCCTATCAATTCATTTAGAACAACGCTTATATCTCCACTAAACTCAAAATCACTTAATTCAGCACAAATATTTGCTAGATATGATTCATAATCTACTTTATCATCTATACTTAAGCCTTTCAGAACACTACATTCCCCTATTCCGTATACCTGGGGATTATCTCTATTCCATATTTTAACAAAGTAGGTATCCTTCTGAGTTAATACTCCTCTGGAAGTGCCAGCTTCAAACTTGAAGTGTAATGTATATTTTTGATAATCAGCCTTGATGAACATATATAATAGAGTTTACGAGTAAAATACAGGACTTGCTTTTTGATTAAACGAAACTATGAAAATTTATAAACATTTGGTGATTATTGATCTAGCTTTTCCACAATCAAAACCGTTTAATTAACTTTGATTCAATATATATTTTAAAGCGACAAACGCTACTAGTATGAAAGATAAACATGATTATTTCACGATAGATGCTGTTGTGGAAATTCCTAAAGGAAGCCGGAATAAGTATGAATACGATCCGGAGAGGAAAATGATCCGCTACGACAGAATGCTATTTTCCTCTGTTCATTATCCCAGCGATTATGGCTTTATTCCTGAAACCTTAGGTCTTGATGGCGACCCTATTGATGCCTTGGTTTTGGTAACTGAACCAACTTTTCCAGGTTGTCTGATAGAAGTGAAGCCAATTGGCCTATTCAAAATGTATGATGAAAAAGGACCTGATGAAAAGATCTTGTGCGTACCAGTAAGCGATCCTATGTGGAATTACATTGACGATTTGAGTGAAGTAAATTCACACTTAAAAAAAGAGATTGAACATTTCTTTCAGATATATAAAGAATTAGAAAAGAAAAAAGTGGGTATTGAAGGCTGGGATAGTAAACAAGCCGCTATCCAGATTATTAAAGATGCCCAGGTCCGCTTTCAGGACAAAAAAACATTAAAACTCAATTTCCTGAAAGGTATCGCTGATATGTAATAATAAAGGCACTCTACAAAGGGTGCCTTTATTATTTATAGTATTTAATTAGATAGCAATTGCTTATTATTTACTCCTGCATTACCGTAAAGCAGTAGCAAAACCGGAAGCTGTTTCTAATGAACTAAACGTATGAAAAATAGTTTCGCCAGGTTTTATATCAAAAGTAAATGTAAAATTCTGATCTGGTTTACCGCTAGCTATGGCCTTTGTTGTAAACTTTACTTCCTGAGTACCTTCAGGTAGCCGCATACGGGTGTAATAAATGCTGTGAGGAACAGACTGCCAGTTGCGCGTATCTGCTTGCTCGGTTATGGCGTTCACAATCCCTAGTAATGCGCCTGCTTCCTGATTTTCTTTCCGCAAGGTATACTCAGAAGCTTTTTTCATGGCTACGCGTAAAAGCGATTTGCTTACCTCCCATACCATCCGTTGATTTAACGTTTTAAAGGCAACTGCATTTACGTTTTCCACCATATCCAGATTAGCTACTTCTTCATTCCAGCTTAGCTCAGCATGCGAATATAATGTTGGCCGTTCTATGTATTTTGGGAAAACAATACGGATTAGTTCCAGCTGACTTAAGCCACTTTTATAATAGGTACTGTCATCCACCGGGAAAGCAAAATTCAGATTGAGCTCTTCATTAGAAAAATTTACCACTCCTGCTTGCCCTCGCATCAGCGTAAAATTGATACTGGTTTCCGCCTTTACCGGGCCAAGGCCATTATGCCATAGAAATACCAAATCGCCTTTTTTTCCCTTATCGGGTGTAAATTTCATGTTAAACTCTTTCTCATACCGATGTAAATCTTCGAGAAAATTGTTTTCATACGCTACTCTAAGCAAATCTTCTTTCAACTGTTGTGGCACTGGCATCTGAAAGAATTTCTGGTAATCTGTCTGATATATTTCAAGGGCATTCCGGTAGGCTACGAAAGCATTATTGGCGTCGCCATTGGCATCGTATATAATACCCATTAATGTATGAATAAAAGCATCCCGCTGGAATTTGTTATCGGAGGTGTATTTACTGCTGAGTTTGCTCAATTTAATATCCATCCGTTTACATTCAACCAACGCTTTCTCCTTATCCCCCATTTTCAGGTAATTGAGAGCTTTGTAATAGTTGATGAGCAACAATTCAAAGTCTTCTCCTTTGTAATCTACAATATTCGGATTGAGTAGAAAGGAGGCAGCTTCGTTGAAATAGTTTACTTGCAAATCTTCTCCTAGCAGATATGCCTTTTCAAAAAAAGCATTGCTTGCTTCATAGTTTCCCTGCATGGATTCAACTACACCCCGGTTCATATAGTAGATGAGCCTGGTTTTACGGGTTTCCGCTTTCTTATCTTTATCTAGCGCATTGGCAGCTTCTTTAAAATTACCTTGCTCAAAGTTGCTGTTAAACGTATAGATGGACTTGTAATAATTAAGGCAGGAAGTGCAAAAGAAAAGAATGAATGAATAAAGAATAATGGATACAAAATGTTTGTTATTTCTATAAAAAGAACCCGGGAATTTCATTGTCTGTTTTATTATAAGCTAGTGTTCAATAGATATAAACTTGAGCAAACATTATTCACTACTCATTCATACTCCTAATTAGTTGGTTATATATTTTTTAATCTGTTTCTCACCTATCCATACCTTTTCATTTGTTTCGAGGTCAACAAGCTCCAGATTTACCTGATAATAGGTTACTTGCTTTTTGTTGATTGCATCCACAATTGAGTTGATGTTTCCAAACATCATGTAGTCGGCACCCAGTTCACGGCCCCACTTCTTCTGTGTATCTGGCGAAGCAAACTCTTGCTGGTCTGCACGTTCTTGGCGCATTTTCTCACGGAACTCTGCATTTTGCACTACCCGAACGGTAGAAGAATTAATAAACTCACGTTCCATATTTTTAACAAACGTTTCAGCTTCTATGTGTTCGTGACTTTTATTGGTGATAACTCCTACAATCATCACTGGCTTTTTATTTGTTTTATTAACAAAATCAGAACGCCAGGCACGATTAATGGCATCTTTCACCATTTCTTCGGCTACCAGTCTGGAATCCGTATCGTTCCAGCGTCCGCTTAGATCTATTTGTTGATCAGGACTTACACGGGTTACCGTACGCTTGGCGCAACTTGCGAAGATGATTAGGAATAGGGCAATACTGGATAATTTAATTATAGTTTTCATACGAGTTAATAGAATATTGTCTTGCTTTTCTTGATTCAAAATTGATACCTAAGTAACCTATTTAAAATCAATTCTTGATAAAATCACGAAAAATCGGGATAAAGCCTATGAAAGTAATCTACAGGAACAGAGAAAATTGTATGTTTAACCGAATGAAAGACGGTAAGTAGGTACAGGGTAAACTCCGTAGCTGAATATAGATCAATAATTAGGGCTTATCAAATCTGGCTATTACACGGACATTTATAAACCTTGCAGACAGCCTGTTGGGAACTGCATATTGCCGGTTTTGTATGTCTGTAATCCAGGTATAGGAAATGGTGTTTTGTGCACCAATTACATTTAACACTTCTGCTCCCAGCCATATAGATTCAGTATACTTGCCCAAACCTTTAGACCGGTCCTTTATAGTAATAACTTTAGAAAATCCCATATCCAGGCGTCTGTAAGGTGGAGCAGTAAAGGAAGAACGGTATTGTAAGGTCTGTGGAGGGCTGAAAGGCAACCCGGTGCCAAATATCAAATTTAGATATACCCGTATTGTCGGATTTCTAGGTAGGTGATCCTGAAAAAAGGCACCAAAAGTAAGCCGTTGATCTGTAGGGCGGCGAACAAAACCCTGGGTATCAAACCCTAGGTCTTCCCGTGTATTGAGTATACCCATACTGAACCACGATTCTGCGCCTTTTATAAATTCTCCACTCAACCGGACATCGGCTCCCATGGCGTAAGCTTTCGTGTTATTATTGGCAAAGTAGCGGATACGTACATTTTCTACATCGTAAGCCACAGCATCCCAGATAGATTTGTAATAGAGTTCAGTAGTTAACAGGAAATCTCGGTTCCATAGTTTAAGGATGCGCTCAGCTCCCGCAATCAGGTGCAGCGAACTCTGGGCTTTTAAAGAAGGCGTAAGTTGTCCAGTTCTGCTACGGAGTTCTCGGTAAAAAGGTGGTTGCCGGTAGATGCCAGCGGCCAGTTTAAAAATTACCGGTTTTTCCCAACCGGGTTTGTAGGAATACTGTGCCGTTGGACTTACTAAAAACTGTTTATTCAGATTCCAGTATCCTAGCCGGAAGCCATATGTAATAGTGTGTTGCGGGTTTAAAAGAAAGGTATGTTGGGCATAGGCACTATACCGCCATGTTCTCAGACTAATATCTGTATACAGTAATTCATTGATCCGAACGTAATCCGCCGAATCTGTAAAAGAGTATTCATCCAGTATATCACTAATCCGTTCATGTCCAATTTTAGCGCCCCACTCAAATGAATTGCGAACATTGAGTTCGTACCTGTTTCTGGATTCAATAGTTAATATACTTGCTCTTAATTTATTACGGGCATGCGTATATAGGCCGCCAGTTCCTCTTGTAGCAATACACTCATTAAATCTATTAGATCCAATGGCAACGTCTACATCACATAAACGGTAATATCCATCTGTTTCCAGATACTCCCGTTCACTTGTTTGCATGGCAGATGCCAGTATATTTAGCGTAAGTCTGCGGTTTGGCTGATGAGTAAACTTTACTCCGTTCTGGTACATATCATAATTCAATAATTCTTGCCCCTGAAAGGCAACAAACAGTTTCAAGATCTGCTCCCGTGTACCAAAAGAGGTTTCCCGGCTTACCGGTTTTACGAAATACCTGTTTCTGGCGTAGGATAGCAGAATACCAATGGATGTTTTGGGAGTCAACTCTTCAGCAGAAGATGATTTCCTTTTTGAAAGATCAAGCGTAATGTAGGATTGAACATCTGTAAAACTGGGAAGGTATTCTCCTTTAACATCCAGGGTGCCTAACAAATATTGCGACTGCTTCTGCCTGACCCCGGCAACATAGGCAATTCTCTTGTTATTACTAATGCCTTGTACATGCGCAGCCCCACCCAATAACCCAACGGTCAGTGAGCCAGAAGTCTTCTCCGGCTCTTTGTATAAGATATTTAGAACGGATGATAATTTGTCGCCATATTTAGCTTGCCAGCCACCAGAAGAAAATTCAACATCCTGCACCAGATCCGGATTTACAAAGCTCAGACCTTCTTGCTGCCCAGACCTTGCCAGAAATGGACGGTAAACTTCTATGCCATTAACATACACCAGGTTCTCATCAAAATTGCCTCCTCTGACGGAATAGGAAGATGATAACTCATTATTACTAACTACCCCAGGAAGAGTACTTAACATTTTATTAAAATCTCCAAAAGCAGATGGGAGTGTTTTTACGTTTTGCGGATCAATTTTAGTGATGCTGATTTCTGGCCTTAGCCTAATCACTTTTCCGGATTTTACTTCAACCTCACTAAGCATACGGGTTTTATCAGTAAGTCGAACCGTATAATCAAATACTTGTTCCACTGTCAGAGTGAAAGAATAGCGTTTTTCCTGATATCCGATATGAGAGAATACATAAGTAAACGCTTTCCCTGCAGGCACCTGCATACGAAAATTTCCAGCAGTATCTGTAGCAACGCCAATGGAAAGTTCCAGCACCCGGACCGAAGCTGCAACAATAGCCACGCCTTCCTTATCTAATACCTTACCCTGGAATACGGCTTGTTGTGCATACGCAGGTTGAATCAGAAGAAGTATTCCTAGGAGTAGCCCCCAAAAGCCGTATGTTACTTGCATGAAAAATTAAACATTGTATTGCACTACTGTATTTTTTAAATCGGATATAGTTTGGGTAGGATTGCTGGAAGAGAAAACAAAGCTGCCGGCTACAAGCACATCGGCCCCTGCTGCAAGCAATGATCCTGCATTACTCGTTGAAACTCCCCCATCTATTTCTATCAATGTCTGGGTGCGGCTTGCAGCTATCAATTGTTTAAGTTTACTGATTTTATGGTAGGTTTGTGGAATAAATTTTTGCCCACCAAAGCCTGGGTTTACAGACATCAGCAACACAATATCCGCTTCAGTGAGTATATCTTCCAGCACCTGCACCGGTGTATGTGGATTTAAGGCAACGCCAGCTTTGCAACCCAGTTCTTTAATGTGGGTAAGTGTGCGGTGTAGGTGGGTACAAGCTTCATAATGTACCGTAATATGCTGTGCACCTGCATTCCGGAATGCTTCCAGATACCGTTCCGGATGGGTAATCATCAGATGCACATCCAGTGGTTTCCGGGCAATATTGCTGACAGTTTCACATATGGGCATTCCAAATGAAATATTAGGTACAAAATGGCCGTCCATCACATCTACGTGAATCCAGTCTGCCTGGCTCTGGTTGATCATTTCTATATCCTTCTCCAGATTGGCAAAGTTTGCTGAAAGAATGGAAGGAGCAACAAGTAGTTTCATCCGGTAAATATACATGTTTTTCTATAGGGCTCCTATACAGCTCAGTGCCTAGTCTAGGCAAGTATTTTTCTTTGGAAACTTACGGCTTAACCTATTTCTACCCATGTATTTGTTAGTTACTGTTCAAATTAGCCGCGGAATACATAGTTGAATAAAATTAGACTTTATTATGAAAAAGAACTTTTCTGCTCTCTTAGTTGCACTTTGTTTATTGAGCATGGCTGCTTGCAATAAAGATCAGGAGAATATTGGAAAAGCCACCCTGCAGGTTCGCTTGACAGATGCTCCGGGAGATTATGAAGCCGTATATATTGATTTACAAGGCATTGAAATTAACTCTAGTGATACTTCGGATGAAACAGCCGGTTGGGTGCGGCTGAAAAATACCCAAGCAGGTGTATATGATTTACTCAAACTTACCAATGGGCTAGATACACTTTTAGCCTCGGAGGTGATTCCTGCCGGTAAAATTGCACAGATCAGATTGATCCTCGGAAACAAGAATTCAGTAAAAGTGAATGGAACTACTTATGCACTTAAAACTCCTTCCTCTCAACAATCCGGATTGAAACTAAAGGTAAATACTACATTGCAGGATGGGATTATTTATACTATACTCCTTGATTTTGATGCAGCTAAATCGGTTGTACAAACAGGCTCTTCTGGAAACTATAATTTAAAACCGGTGATCCGGACCATCGTGGAAGCAAAAAGTGGTGCAATTAAAGGAAGCGTTACTCCTATACAACAGGCGGCTGTATACGCTATTACAGGCATAGATACAGTTGGAACCTACACAGATGCTAGTGGGGCTTTTTTAATAAAAGGACTACCTGGCGGAACATATAAAGTTGTGTTTGACAGAGGTGGCGAATGGCCAACAGAAACAGCTGATCAGGTGAATGTGAGCATTGGAGCAGTTACCGATATAGGTACACATACGTATAAATAAAATACGTAATTCCCGGTTAAAAAAGCCTGATTTTCAAGTTCAGGCTTTTTTAATTTTCCAATAGACTAGGCCATTTCTTGACTGTGGGTTTCCGTATCATCAGATGTAGCTTTACAAGGAATTCAGTAGCTCCATGTTCACTCTTTACTAATTGAATAGTTCCGCCTAATTTATGCGCACAAAGTTGGGCCATATACAAGCCCATGCCAGCGGTTTTATATTTTCCCGCCGCTTTACTGAACATATCAAAAATAGTAGCGGCTTCCTCCGAAGGTATACCAGTTCCATTGTCTCGTACGAAAATCAAAAGACTACTTCCCTCTTTTCTAACTAGTATATCAACCTGGTGAGCCACCTCATTTGTTTTCTGTTGAAAAAATATAGCATTCTCCAGCAGGTTTTGTAAAATAAAGGTAAGCAGATATTCATCAGAAGAAAAGTTGACCTGTTGCAACACTTCGACAGCTAAGGTAGTTTGGGAGTACCCCTCTACAAACTTTAGTTGATCTATTGTACGATGGATTAATTCTTCAACATTGATTGGCTTGATGGCAAGTTGTTTATGGTTTATTTCGTAGATACTCGATAACCTGGAAAGAATATAATTCAGGTAGTTAGCTTCAAAATTCAGTTTTTCCAGATAGCTCAAAGATAGGCCATCCTGCACATCTAATAAGGCCACATGACTTAAGCCAATTAATCTGGCTAACGGTCCTTTTATGTCATGTGCAGTCCGGTAGATGAATCTATCCAGCTCCTGATTAGACTTAAGTAATTCTTCGTTGGCTGTTTGCAGTTCTTTTGTCCGCATCATTACCGCTTTTTCTAATTTAGTATTCGCCGACGCCAGTGCCTGGTTTTGTTTTTCTATCAACTGCTGTGCTGCTTCTAATTGCTGGTAATTCAGGGAAAGCAATTCATTCTGCGTCAGAATTTCCTCTTTCTGGTGAACCACTTCTGCCGTCCGCTCTATTACTTTTTCTTCGAGTTCACGGTTTTTTTCTTCGATTACTCTTTTAAGCCCTATCTCCTTTTCTTTTTCGAGACGTTCATTTTCAAGTATTTGGTCTTTAAGCTCTAGTTGAGTTAAATTAATACGTGCCGCCAAACCAAATGAAAAGAAAGCTACCTCACAGATGATTCCCAACTGTAGCCCATATTGGATTACCAGGTTTTGACTGGTATTGAAAAAACGGTCTATAGCATAAAGCGTAGCACCAGCAATAAGTAGAATATTGGCAATCAGAAAGAATTTAGCAGGTGTATACCCTTCCTTTAAGCTCTTGAAAGAAACGATTAGAATAAGCAAAAAACTAATAATTGCTGAAATAATTGCCAGACTTCGCCCGATATGCCAGTATCCCAGACACATGCTAAGCATAATGCAGGGCAATACCCAGAGCAACCCATTTATGGGCCTTGTCCATCTGTTAGCATACTGATGAGGTTTTAAAAAACTTTTGCTAAACAGTAAATACAAGAAAATAAGGGCAGGCGTAGAAATAAACCGAATGTACAAATCTAGGTGAGGCTTATTGAGAAGAAACAGTTCGAGAATAAATCCGTCATTAGATGCCACAAAAGTAATCAGCATGCAGGTATAGCCAACATACATCAAATAAGTTATGTCTTTTAATGTACTGAATATAAATAGATTATATAAGAGCATAATTAACATAGCTCCAAAAAATAAAGCCTGGTTTATTCGATGAGCCGTACCAAAATTTTCTTCAAAAACAGGTTGTGGATAAATGTTGAGGGTTCGCAGTGTAAATGATTTAAACTGTTGGGCTATGGCATTTCTGCTTTCACACCTTACATAAAAGGTTTGTACACTGCGGGCAGGCAGATATATAGGAAAAAAAACCAACTTTCCGGTTTTTACTGCCCGGTTATTCAAAGGCACCATATCGCCCGAAAACTGCATATGATAAGCGCCTGTATTATCCGGATAGTAGAGATGTACATAGTCGGCAAAGGGTACACTTAGTTTGCATTCCTGGGCAATGGCAGAGGTATTTCTTACAGTGAATTTTACCCAATAGACTGGGCTAATGTCTGCTATGTGAGTTTTGGCTAAGGATATAAACCGGGAGGAAAACGCAGGATGTATAATAGAATCAATCAGTAAAGTACCTTTCGGATCACTTACCACCTCAATAGCAGAAGCAAGCCGGATAGGTTTGGAAGCCTGGAAATCAGAATAACCTAGGGTCAATCCGTCAGATGCCAGCAGCAACAGGGGTGTAAACAGTAAAAACAGGAAGGAAAGCAGGAGTTTTGTCATCAATTAAACCGGGCATACGTTTTTTTCAAAATATGCAAATCCTTCTATCCGGGTCTAATTAATGTGCGTAGTTATCATACACCCACTATGTTTGTTGAATGATTATTCTTTGTATAAGCTATCCATGAATAATATGGCCGACGAATTGTGCGGTATTTTCAATAATAAGCCCTCCTTTGCGGTAACCTAATGCGCAAGCTTCATAAGCGAAAAAAACTCCTGCCTGATAGGAATTTCCTGAGCTGTCTTTTAAAAATTCAGTATATTCCTGATAAATTTTTCCATAGTCGCCGTATTCTCCTTGCTTTTCGTGGACTATTTTCCCACTTGAATCAATGATTTTAACATTGGCCCCTTCTCTTCCAAACATTACTTTTTCTACATGCGCTTTATGCGGTAGAGAATAATGGTCAGTTTCCAGCAATAACGGATGATACGGATACAAATCCCATAGGATCTTCAAAATACCTTTGGATTGAAATAGCAAGGTGTAAGCTGGGTTGATGATAACTGCTTTGCGATTTTTTACCATTTGTGTTAATACAGCAGCCAGGTCTGGTTCGTCATAAGCAATGTATTCCCAGGGTACGAGCTTAAACCAAAAGTTGTACTGAAGAAATTCACCATGTTCATTTTCAAGAAATATGCCTTCTTCCGGCGAAAATTCTACTTCATCAATATATTGGTAGGCAACGGTAAAGCCTGCTTCTTTAGCCGCCTCTCCCAGAACCGTAACATTGGTATCATCCTCCGGATTATCCCGCATTGAGGAAATCAGTAAGGTGGGTGCCAGGTCAGTATTTAAACTCTTGAGTCGGCGAAAATTAGTAGTGAGTGTTTCAAATAAGGTGTTGAACTGCAAAGAATCGTCGAGGCGGTTACTCTGTAAATGTGCCCATTGTACTACGGCAGTTTCAGGTATGCAAGTAGCTGTATCAGCATTAAACTCAATCAATTTAATTGGCTGGCCGTTTAGTCCACCGCTAAAATCAAAACGTCCGTACAGATGCAGGTGCCTATCATCTTCCCAGGTGTAGCGGATTAATTCGGTAATGTTTTCAGGGATACCTAGTTGTGCAAATAAGTTCTGATCAATAACATATTCCCCAGCCTCAATTAGCATCTCGTATAGTTTTTCTGCGGCACTTCCATAGGCTTCTGCCTCCTCTTTACCGACTACTACAACATCCTGAGCCAGATAAGGTAACGTATCTACCCCCAACATCCAGTCCCATCCAATTTTTCTGAGCTGCGTTGCCGGGGTAACTGGCAAATTTTTTAATGTAATCATACTTGAAAAACTATAATTGCTAACCGGCAAACTATGAAACAAGTAATTGCCTCAACCTTATTAATGTTAGGCACCCACACTTCTGTTGGAACCGCTTTTAAAATACCCTTTGCTGCTATTAACAGGTCTGCTTATCCGTGAACTTTGTATAGTTGATGTGTGCTGCTGTGCCCGGTTATATACATCCGGGCTTGCATAAAACCCAGGATTGGGCCGACTGTTCATAGACCTTCCCATATAATAGCCAAGAGCACCATACATCAGAACACTGCTAAGTCCCCCCCCTCCATAATTCCCTTGCCTTACTTCTTGTTGGTTGTTGTCATCCCAGTTACTTCCTTCCGCATCAACTATCCGTTTAGCAGCTTCCAGAGAAAGTGTGTCTGTTTGTCCATTCAAAAAGGTAACAATTGCTTTGGATTCGCCTTCTCCCACTACTTTTTCGTCTGTTATTTTAAATACACCTTTTTCTGTTTCCTGTATATGGGTTTGCATACCTTTTGTAAAGGCTACTTCATACTCCTCTGTATTACTGTCAGCCGATCCATTATTATCGCAGCCTTGCATAAATAAAGTGGTTCCTAACAGGCCCAGGCTCAACGTGCTGCTTATTGTTATATCTTTTACCTTGCGGATGAAGGCTCCTTTTCGTTTTTGTATCATGGCTTAAACGTTTGTTTGAATACTCTTAGAAAGCTGTTGCTTATTGTAAAGCACATGCCCTATTAATGTTGACAGGGTAAATTAGTAACCTGCTTTCTATGTATGCAATATACGCTTTTACCTATGGGTAGTTGGAAAAGTATGCCAATATTATTCATTTATAAAATTATATGTCACAACACAAATTTTGTCATTTTTTATAGGATTTATAACCTAATTCTCAAACTTGCGTAACCTATTATATAATATTTTTAATATCAACATAAAATAAACCATTAAACTAAATAAGGAGGTAACGATGAGAAGAAGTGTTTTCGGAATGATTATGTTAGTACTACTTGCATTATTAACAAACTGTTCACCTAACAAACGAATGGCTGTAGTTCAGTCAGATGCTAATACAGATGTAGATTTTGATCAATTTAAAAGTTATGCTTTCGCCTCTCAGGTAGATAATCAACTGGACGAAGGGCTGTTCTTCGTAAATGACCTGATTGCTAAAGCACATATACGGAATGCTGTTTCTCATGAACTGGGAAGCAGAGGATACGAGAAATCAGCAGATAGCCCAGATATGGTAGTAAATTTCCGCCTTTTTGATAAACCCACCACAATCAGTGCTTTAGGCGATATGGGAGATACCTATTGGGATGGAACACCTGTGCCTGAACCTGCTACGCCAAAAAGTTATCAGGTAGAAGCAGGAACCTTAATGGTACATTTGATAGATAAAGAATCGGGTAAACTATTGTGGCAAGGGTTTGCTTCTGGATTTATGGAGGGAGAAGGAATTACCCATGATAAGACCAAGATTCAGCAAGCCGTAAAATCACTGTTTGACCAGTTTGCCCAAAGTTCTCCAGATGCAATCAGTAGATAAACAGATCAGTAGCTGTTAATTTGCTTGTCTGCTAAGGTATAGCTTGTTTGTTCAGGCTTATGTGCTTTTAAAGAGGGTAACCCAACTATAAACGTAGAGCCCTCATTTACCTGGGACTGTACCTGTACAGTCCCTTTTAATTTCTGAACAGTTTCTTTTACAATGTATAATCCAAGGCCAGAACCGGATTTGCTTTGAGAAGCCCGGTAAAACATTTGAAAAATCTTTTCCAGATGCTCCGGACCAATACCTATGCCATTATCAGAAATTTTAATAGTTGCTTTCTCTAAGTCGGCTTGCACCGTAATCTGCACAAAGGGCATTTCTGAATTGCTGTACCGGATTGCATTAGAAATAAGGTTATTCAGTATAATTAACAACCGTTTACTGTCGGTATAAAAGTCTCCGGTTTGCTGAATATCCTTTTTAAACTCAATACTTTTAGACTGTTCAATATAAGAGTGTTCATCCAACACAGACTGTATCAGTTTGTCAAAATCAATTAAGTCGTGGTGTAAGTCTAACCTGGCATTCTTAGATAGATTGATAATATCGATGATAAAATTATCCAGCTTGCGTATACTTTTGTGCATCAGTTCCAGGTAGCGGTATTTTTCCTGCTCGTCTTTTTCATTCCGGCTTATTTCAATCAATCCTAAGGTAGAAAGCAGCGGAGCTCTTAAATCGTGCGATACACTGTACACAAACCTGTCTAATTCACTATTTACCTTCTTAAGCTCTTCATTCTGCACTTCGAGTTCCTGGGTTCTTTCGGCTACTTTAAGCTCCAAGGTTTGATTAGCTAGTTTTACTTTGTGGGACTCCTTTTCAGCAATATAAATTATCTTGTTATACATGCCCAACATAAACTTTGACAGCAATCCGGCAAGAAACATGATAAACAAATACGTAACGATGAATGTAATGGAAGCAGCACTATGTTGTCCCTGGTAAAACCGTTCGATTAAAATAAGGTAGTGAACGAAGGTAGCGGCTAAAGCTATACCTACCAGCATTACCAGCTGATAGCTCTGGTAAGCAAATAAGCCCACGAGTACAATGGCGGCCATAAAAAGGACAGACGTTTCCAGACATCGGTTATACGTATGTGGCGTATCAAACACAAGATCTGTTACCGGATTCTGCATGATAATAACAAATGCCACCCCAAAAATGATCAGGTTTGCTGCCGCTTCGAAATTCCTTTTCCGGATCAGAAAAAAAGGGCCAAGCATCAACGCTACAAATAACAGATCGGTGCTGATCAGGAAGGCATGTGCCCGGGAAAATATATGCATACCTATGATTGGCAGTAACACAGCCACACAAGTAATATTGGATTTAATAAGAACCCTGGTTTTTATTTTGACAGAAAAAGGCTCATCTTCATAATTTTTTAGAAAATAAGCTAGTATTTTTCGCATTAGAATTAAAAAAATCAGTACTAGTTAACGTCACACCTATTGTGAAAAAGCCATCCATTGAAAGCGGCGGGTAATTATGGTATCTGGTAAGTAGCCTCAATGGCATTTGTATCACACCTTCAAATATACTATAAAGTAGGCTGTAACTGACTTACTTTGCCTTGGATGTACTCTTTTCGTAAAAATTAACGTAACGAAATGCTACTTACTTGGTTCGCATCTCTTTATATGCGTTAATTAGACCATTGGTTGATGAATCGTGCGATGAAACAGGGAAAGCATCGTGTAGCTCTGGCAGAATTTTATTAGCTAATTGTTTACCTAGCTCTACACCCCATTGGTCGAAACTGAAGATATTCCAGATAATACCCTGTACAAATATTTTGTGCTCATACATAGCGATCAGGCTACCCAGGGTATAGGGAGTTAGCTTAGTAAATAAAATGGAATTCGTAGGTTTATTCCCTTTAAACACTTTAAAAGGCGTAATAACCTGAATCTCTTCATCTGATTTTCCGGACTTTTTCAGTTCTTCCACCACTTCCTCTTCTGTTTTGCCGTTCATTAATGCTTCGGTCTGGGCAAAAAAGTTGGATAACAAAATATTATGATGATCGCCGATGGGATTGTGACTAATGGCCGGCGCCAGAAAATCGCAAGGTATAAGTTTGGTGCCCTGGTGAATTAATTGATAAAAGGCATGCTGTCCATTTGTGCCCGGCTCTCCCCAAATAACCGGGCCGGTTTGGTAACTTACTTCGTTGCCAGCTCTATCTACATATTTACCATTACTCTCCATATTTCCCTGTTGGAAATAAGCTGCAAAGCGGTGCATATATTGATCGTAGGGAAGAATGGCTTCTGTCTGCGCATCAAAAAAGTTAGTATACCAGATACCAAGTAAGGCCAGCAATACAGGAATATTCTTTTCAAAAGGGGCTGTGCGGAAGTGTTCATCCATAGCATGAGCACCTTCCAGCAAATGGGTAAACCGTTCATAGCCAAGGGTACAAGCGATAGAGAGCCCAATAGCCGACCATAAGGAATACCGGCCACCCACCCAATCCCAGAACACAAACATATTGTCTGGGGCTATCCCGAACTGTTTTACGGCTTTTTCATTGGTTGAAATGGCTACAAAATGCTTGGCAACAAACGATTCATCTTTGGCAGCATCCAAAAACCATTTCCGGGCAGTATGCGCATTGGTCATTGTTTCCTGCGTCGTAAAGGTTTTAGAGGCTATCATAAACAAGGTAGTTTCAGGTGACACCTTTTTTAAAATCTCCGCTATATGTGTTCCATCTATATTGGATACAAAATGCACCTTAATGTTAGGTTTCTGATATGGTTTTAACGCCTCCGTCACCATTACCGGGCCAAGGTCTGAGCCGCCAATACCAATATTTACAATGTCGGTTACTGGTTTTCCGGTATATCCTTTCCAATGGCCATTTACTACTTTTTGTGAAAAGAGTTCTATCTGTTTTAAGACGGCATTTATTTCCGGCATTACATCTTTTCCATCTACCATTACTGGTGTATTGCTGCGGTTTCGCAAAGCTGTATGCAGCACAGCCCGGTTTTCTGTGGCATTAATTACTTGCCCGGTAAACATCTGTTCAATGGATTCAGATAGTTTACATTCCTGGGCAAGTTTTACCAACAACTGCATGGTTTCTTCGGTCATTATATTCTTGGAATAATCCACCAGGATATCTTCAAATTTGATGGAAAACGTAGAAAACCGGTTAGCATCGTCTTTAAACAACTGAGCCATGTGGGTATGCTGGATTGTTGTAAAATGAGAAGTTAGCTGTTGCCAGGCGTGTGTCTGCGTTGGGTTGATAGATGGTAACATACGGATAAACTAGTTTTGTAATTGACCATTGATTATGCTGCGTCAAAATAGCAAAGAATGATTGACTTTTAAAACAAAAACTTTTTATCGGATAGAGCTTCTAAGTTTGGGCTTAAAATGAAAATATCCGGCTCCAAGATGGAAACCGGATATTTTCGAAATCCTCGGTTAAATTTTATCAATTCAACTTCAAATCACAGGTATAATCAATTGATACTTAAAATCCTACACCTGTAGAATTTGAGACATTGATTACACTTGATAAAATTTGATTGGGACTAGACACGTGTACCTCCTTTCTTTAAAGCCAGACATAAGCAATAGACGGAGATCAAGTAAAATCTGAGCTGTGGGCTACTGCCGATAATGACCATTATCAGCATCATAACGCCGCTATTGGAGGTTTAGTTTGCAGAATATAGACTATTTTCAAGATATTTTATACAAAAAATGCAAAAGCTTGGAAGCTAATCTTTTAAACACGTTAGTACATAAACTACTTTTTAAGTATCTTGCTTGCCACACATTATTAACCGTATATAAACCGCCTTTACCTTGAGTTTTACAGAATTTAATTTACATGAACAGGTATTGGAAGGCCTGTCTGCCATGAATTTTACCAAGCCTACCCCCATTCAGGAACAAGCCATTCCAGCTATACTCGACAATAAAGACCTGATTGCCTGTGCACAGACTGGCACCGGAAAAACAGCCGCCTATTTACTTCCCATTCTTGATAAAATTACCCAGAGCCAGCAAAGCAATCAGATTAATACAATTATTCTGGCGCCAACCAGAGAGCTAGCCTTACAAATAGATCAGCAACTGGAAGGTTTTGCCTACTTCGTTCCGGTAAGCTCTGCGGCCGTATATGGTGGTGGGGACGGTGCCTCCTGGGATCAGCAGAAAAACGCCCTGGTAAATGGAGCAGACATTGTTATTGCTACACCCGGCCGTTTAATTGCTCACCTCAATTTAGGTTATGTAAATGTGAGCAAATTAGAACACCTGATTCTGGATGAAGCGGACCGTATGCTGGATATGGGCTTTTATGAAGATATTATGCGTATTGTGAGCCAGTTGCCTAAAAAAAGACAAACGTTGCTTTTTTCTGCAACCATGCCCCACAAAATCCGGGAACTGGCTAATAAAATTTTGGTTCAGCCTGAGCAGATAAATATTGCCATCTCTAAACCTGCTGCCGGGGTAGTGCAGTTAGCGTACCTGGCCTACGACCAGCAAAAATTCGGATTGATCACCCATCTGCTGGCAGAAAAAGAATTTACCAGTATTATTATATTCAGCTCTACCAAACAAAAAGTAAAAGAAGTTGAACGCACCCTGCAGAGAAACGGATTTGCTGCAAAAGCCATTCATTCAGATCTGGAGCAGGGCGAACGGGAAACAGTGTTGCGGAACTTTAAAAACCGGGAAACCCAGATTCTGATAGCTACCGACATATTATCCAGAGGCATTGACATTGAAAATATTGATATGGTCATTAATTTTGATGTTCCTCACGATGCTGAAGATTATATACACCGGATTGGCCGTACTGCCAGAGCTTCCTCCACCGGCATCGCCGTAACCTTCGTCAATGAAAAAGAAATACGCAAATTTGCCCGAATTGAGCAATTTATGGGTACGGAAGTAACAAAACCTGCCTTGCCAGCACAACTTGGAGAAGGCCCGGTGTATGATCCGGGTAAAAAACCTTCGTTTCCAGAAAACGGAAAGAAACGGTTTCATAAAAAACGAAGAAATGGGAAATCTTCCGGTAAGCCAGCCAATAATAGAAATGCCAACAAATAATTTTAGGTAAGCATCGTTTTGCAAAATGAATAGTATGGATGTTATATGAAGAAAGTGAAACCTACTATTCTAGTAACCATCCAAAGCTATCTGGTACCAGTACTTAATAGTTATCCGGCAAGCAGGATTAGATTTATTGGCTTGTTCCTTGTCTTTTCCTGCGCCTTTATTGCTCCCCTATATGCTCAGGATTCAATCCAGACAACAAGCCGGTTTCATAAAAAACGGTTTACTGGTGTATTAATAGGTGGTGTGTCAACGTATGGCCTTACCATGGCAGGCTTAAATCAAGCCTGGTACAAAGAAAATCCCCGAAGCAGTTTTCATTTTTTTGACGATTCACGTCAATGGCAACAACTCGATAAAGCAGGTCACTTTTATTCATCCTACCATCTTAGCCACACTAGCGCCAGGATTTTAGAATGGACGGTAATAAGGAACAAAAAAGCCATCTGGATAGGTGCTATCACAGGGCTTGGCCTGATGATCCCGATAGAAATACAGGATGGTTTTTCCAGGGAGTATGGGGCTTCCTGGAGTGACCTGGTAGCCAATGCAGCTGGCGCTGCCTTAAGTCTGCAGCGGCTATGGTGGAAGCAAGCCCGCATACATCCGAAGTTTTCATTTCATCCAACTCCCTTTGCCTCCTTAAGGCCAAACACTCTGGGAAGCAACTTTCCACAACGGTTACTTAAAGATTATAATGGGCAAACCTATTGGCTTTCCTTTGATATACAACCCTGGCTAAGACATGAAAGTAAGTTTCCTGCCTGGGTAAATTTGGCAATCGGGTATGGAGCGACAAATATGTTGTATGCCAATAAACAAGTGAACGAGTTGAATGGCTACGATACTTACCGTCAATATTATCTTTCGCTGGATATTAATTTCAACAGAATACCTACTGAAAATAAATTTCTAAAAAGCTTGTTTTTCTTCCTGAACACGGTGCACATCCCTGCTCCTGCCCTGGAATTCAATAAAAAAGGGATGAAGCTTCATCCCATCTATTTTTAAAGTTAGCTAGATTATACGATCAATCTTCCCGGATTCCGGTAGTGTTTTGTTTCAGCAAAGCCTTAATTTCTGCCAGTTCTTGCTGAACGTTTTTGAGTCTTTCTTCCATTTCATCATTTGCCTCGCGTGTAACTTTATTAATAAATACGGTGTTAACCAGTGATAACCCAATAATACCTCCAGACAGAATGATGGCCACAAAATAAAAACGGGTCAGCACATTTAATACGCCCGTATCCTGGCCGGCTACTTCATCGGCCACGTTGAAACCTTCTCCGGTAACTGTTTTTACAATGGAATAAAAAGAAATTAATCCGTTTCCAAAATACTCAGGAGCTACATCTTTAAAAATATGGTAGGTGAATAAAGAAACAACAAAGGTGAAAACAAAAAAAGCCAGAATTAAAAAGAGCGATGCCCGTAACGCCCGGTTTAAAGCGCGTAAAGTTTCTTTTAAGCTTGGAATAAATTCTATCAGCCGGTAAAATTTTAGTATTCTGGCTACCCGTAACACCAGCAAAAAGTGCAGGTTTGGCAGAATTTCAGCCATATACGGAATCAGCAATAAGATAGATGGCGCTGAACAAACAACTATGAGAAAGTCAAACCGGTGCCAGTTTCTGGAAAAATATTTACGCCAGCCCAGCAACTTAATCTTAATTACAACCTCTACAATAAAAAATATGGTTATTACATGGTCAATAATATCAAAGATGGTGTAATAGGCAGCCAGGCTGGGGAACGAGTGCAAAAAAAGAATAAAAGCATTGAACAAAATCAGGTACATAATTACCGGACTTTGCTTTTCGTCGTCCACTTCGACTAAACTCTTAAAAAATGTAAACACTTTTTTTCCACCAGGCTGTATCTGCTGTTGATCAAGTGTATTGGGGAGCGAAATCATACGGTCAGCAATGCTTTTTTCCGAATATAGTATGTATCCCGATCAGTTCCCGAACCTGGCACAGCAAAGGGCGTAAGAAATGAGCCTGCTTTACAAAGAGGTTACCTGTTTTGTCAGAAACCAGGCTATTTATTGCAATAATTGTTTGATGGCTGTTGCCGGCTTTTCAAAGGCAAACAAATTCCAAACTTGCGCCATCTGGTGGGTTATAGCTTCATTGGATAAATTACCTATGCTCCCTTCATGTGTGTGATGCACCTGCCTGGTTGGCTGATATGTTCCGGAGGCAATCTCTTTACCCACCTGCATGTAGGCTTCGCGGAAAGGTACCCCTTGTAAAACTAATTCATTTACCCGCTCTACACTGAATAGATGTGCATATTTCGCATCTGAGAGGATGTCAGGTTTAACCTGTATATTTTCAAGCATAAAATAGGTAATATCCAGGCAGCTTTGTATCTCTTCGAATGCAGGCATCATAATTTCTTTGGTTAGTTGCAAATCCCGGTGATAGCCTGACGGAAGATTACTTAAGAGCAAAGAAAATTCATTGGGTAAGGCCTTCAGCCTGTTCGTTCGTCCGCGCAGTAATTCAGCCACATCAGGATTTTTTTTATGGGGCATTATGCTGGAGCCGGTTGTCAGGTCGTCGGGCAGGGTGAGAAAACCAAAGTTCTGGCTGTTGTACAGGCAAATATCCATAGCAATTTTTGACAAAGTTGCCGCAATAGCCGCTATAGCTGTACAGGCTGTTTGCTCAGTTTTGCCACGGCTCATCTGGGCATATACCACATTATAATGCAGCGATTCGAACCCTAATAACTGGGTAGTTAAAGTCCGGTTCAATGGAAAGGATGAGCCATAGCCAGCTCCGGAACCTAAAGGGTTTTTATTTGTTATTTTGTATGCCGCCTGCAAAAGGTGCATGTCGTCTACCAGACTTTCGGCATAGGCACCAAACCATAACCCAAATGAAGAAGGCATGGCAATCTGCAGGTGAGTATACCCTGGCAATAATATATCTTTGTATTGATTGCTAAGTTTTATCAGCAGGGTAAATAAATTCTGCGTTTGTCTGGCAATATTCTCCAGTCCATTCCGCATGTACAGCTTCAGGTCTACCAGTACTTGGTCGTTACGGGAACGTCCGCTGTGTATTTTTTTGCCGGTATCTCCTAGTTTTCTGGTCAGTTGTAATTCTACCTGTGAGTGTACATCCTCTACCCCTTCCTCAATCCGGAAGTTTCCGTCTTTTATCTGCTGATAGATTGCTTTCAACTCTTGATGTATCAGTTCCAGTTCTTGTGAGGATAAAAGCCCGATTGTTTGAAGCATCTGTGTATGCGCCAGAGAACCTAATACATCAAATTCTGCCAGGTTCAGATCAAGTTCGCGGTCTTTGCCAACGGTAAAATTTTCTATTTTTTGATTGAGCGGATAATCTTTCTGCCAGAGTTTCATACAAGCTTTTGGGTAATAGGTAGATTTTTGCCTTGCAAGTTACAAAGGATGTCCTAAAACTGAAGAATTAAGCTGTAAATTGTCTCTATATTAAAAGTATATTTGACGCTGAGGTAGCTGGTACCTCAGTCAAAAGAATGCCCTTATTTCATTCACAACTATATTTTTTGTAATTTGAAATACTTTAATTGCCTCTGTATGCCGTTTGTTTTATTGGTACTTGGTTTTCTTTTCATTTTTCCATTCACCGTCCGTGCAGAAACGTCTCCTACCCCAACGATTAAGTTTGTAAAAAACCAGAACCAGTGGGATAAAGATATTTTGTACAGGGCAGATATTCCTGGCGGATATGTGTTTATTGGTGCCCACTCGTTGAAATATGTATTTTACGATACAAAAGCTACCAGCCATCTACATGGCAATCCCAAAAATGACCCAAGGGCAAAAATGGATGTTGCTCCGCCTGAAAGACGCCGTATTAAAGCTCATGGAATTGAACTACAGTTTTTGAATGCCAATCCTCATGCAAGGATAGAGGCCACAGGGGAAACTCCGGAAAAGCGGAATTATTTTCTGGGAAAAGACCCAGCGAAGTGGGCTTCAGATGTAAAAAGTTTCACTGAAATTTACTACCGGAATATTTATCCTGGCATTGACCTAAAATTGTATTCTCAACATGCTTCACTGAAATATGAATTTATTGTAGCTCCCAAAGCAGATATAAACCAGATTAAACTTCAGTACAATGGTGCTTCAGACCTTTCCTTGCAGAAAGGGACCCTACAAATAAAAACTACGGTTAACACCATTACGGAATCTAAACCTTACTCGTATCAGTTGGCGGGGAGCACAGCAAAAGAGGTAGCTTCAGCATTTATTTTAAAAAATAACATCGTACAATTTGATTTCCCCAAAGGATACAACAAAAACTTGCCGCTGATTATAGATCCATACCTGGTCTTTTCTACCTATTCTGGCTCCTTTTCCGATAACTGGGGATTTACGGCTACCCCAGATACAACAGGAAATTTGTACTCTGGCGGCATAGAATTTGGCGCCTTGTTTCCAACCACTATTGGCGCTTTTCAGTTTGAGTTTGCAAACTATGTAGATGTAGCCATTTTGAAATACAACCCAACAGGAAGCACCTTACTCTATGCAACTTACCTGGGTGGAATAGCTGCCGATGTGCCTCATAGCATGATAGTTGATTCAAGCAACGAACTGATTATTATGGGAACCACTGGCTCTATTGACTTTCCTACTACCTCCAACGCCTATGACAATACTTTTAACACGGGAGATGCTATCTTTACAGAAGCTTCTATCGAGTATACCTCCGGTTCTGACCTTTTCGTGGCCAAACTGAATGCTACTGGCAATGTGTTACGTGGTTCTACTTTTCTGGGAGGTAGCAGCAACGATGGAATAAATGTATCTGGCGATGTAATTAAGAGCTATGGCGATGAATTCCGCGGAGAAGTGAACCTAGATGAAAGCAACAACATTTATATTGTCTCTACTACCCTTTCCGCAGATTTTCCCCTGGTAAATCCTGTTTCTGCTTCGTTAGGAGGAAGCCAGGATGCCATTGTTGCCCAGTTTGATCCGGAGTTAACCAGTTTGCAATGGAGCACGTATTTTGGGGGAGCCAGCTATGATGCTGCCTCCGGTATCAGAGTTGGCAAATCCGGAAGTGTCTATATTTGCGGAGGCACTACCAGTAATGATTTGCCGGCTAGCAGTGATGCTATTAAGCCCACCATTGCCGATTCAGAAGACGGGTATATAGCTAAATTTCTGGGCGGTACTTTGGTAACTTCTACCTATATCGGAACAGCCAACCGGGATAATGTATATTTGATAGACCTGGATACGGAAGAAAACGTATACGTAATGGGGGTCACCTTTGGCAGCTATCCTGTTTCTGAAGGTGTATATCAGAATACGAATGGGAAGCAGTTTATCCATGCCATTAAAAATGATTTTACCCAGACATTATTCTCTACCGTAATTGGCTCGGGCAGAAACGTGCCGGATATTTCTCCTACGGCTTTCATGGTAAATGATTGCGGATTTATTTATTTGTCGGGTTGGGGGGGCGCAGTCAATGGCGAACGGGGCATTGCCTACAGTAATACCAGTGGCTTGCCTACGACTGCTGATGCTTTGCGGAGAACTTCGCACAGCTATACCCTTCAATCTACCAACGGGATAATTGGTGACGATTTCTACTTAATGATTCTTGACCAGAATGCCAGCAATTTGCTCTATGCTACCTTTTTAGGCAGTTCCGAAGGCAACAACCATGTAGATGGTGGCACCTCCCGCTTTGATAAAAATGGTACGGTATACCATTCTGCCTGCTCTTGCCGGGACAATAACAGTTTTCCTACTACGCCTGGTGTCTGGTCGAGGGTAAATAATGGCGATGTAATTACTCCTTCGCCAAATGACCCAAATGATGGCTGTAATAACGTAGCCTTCAAGTTCGATCTGGATGGCTTAAAAGCAGATTTTGATATTACTGGCAACGGAACTTTAGGTGTTGTAGAAGGCTGTGCTCCCTTCAATGCGAGCTTTACCAATACTAGCGAAGGAGGCAAAACGTATTTGTGGGACGTTGCAGGGGCTTCAAGTAACACTGAAAACCCGGCTAGTATAACCATTGATAAACCCGGTGAATACATCGTTACCTTGAAAGTTTTTAACCCCCAAACCTGTTTGAAAGTAGATAGTGTTTCTAAAATAATTAAAGTTTACCCTGCTCAGTTTAAGGTAAGTCCGGGAGTAAAAATATGTCCAGGAGCCAGTACGCAATTACAAGCCGAAGGAGGTATAAAATACGAATGGACACCAGTAGCTGGCTTAAGTGATCCCACCTCAGCCCAACCCATTGCTTCCCCCAGGCTAACCACCACCTATACAGTAACCATAACCAATGAATTCAATTGTGTAGAAAAAAGAACGGTACAGGTGGAGGTGCAAAATGAAGTAAGCATAGATTTTAACTTACTTGTAGAGTCAGAATGTGGCAAACCAGCCATGGTCCGGTTCCGGAATAATACCGCTGGCGGAGAAAATTTCTTGTGGATTATGGGCAATGGGGATACGTTGAGAGGTGAAGTGCCAGAAGGCTATGAATATCCAATAAAAGGAGGCATTTTTGAAGTGATATTTAAAGTTTTCACAGGCCCCTGCGAATATACCAGCACGCAAGTGTTAACTATAGAAAATGGAGAATTACCTCCCAATGTTATCACCCCGAATGATGACCAGGCCAATCAAACCTTTTTGGCACCCAATGCTAATTCTAAACTAGAAATATATAACCGGTGGGGAAAACCGGTTTATATAAACGATAGGTACCAGGATGAATGGGGGCCGGATGTGCCACATGGAGTATATTACTACCTGCTAACCTCCCCGCAAGGAACCCGCTGCAAAGGATGGATACATGTATTAAAATAATAAAATCCATGCTGCAACCTTGCTTATAGCATTTCAGTTTGAATGATAAACCATACTCCACTGAAAAGCTATGAAAATAAATAGTATTCTTCTATATACAGCTTTACTACTAGCCTTTGTTTTCTGTAACGAACAGGCCTATAGCCAAGACAGAAAAGCAGATAGCAAATCTGCTCAAGCAAAAGGAAAAAGCTTACTGGATGTAGCCAAAGCGAATCCGCAACTTAGCACCTTTGTCCAAGCCCTAAAAGCGGCTGACCTGGAAAAGACTTTTGACATTACCGCCAAACAGGAATTTACGGTATTTGCCCCCTCCAATGCCGCTTTCGACAGCCTGCCCGCAGGAGCCAAAGAAGATTTGCTGAAACCAGAGAACAAAGAGAAACTACGAAACCTTTTGCTCAGCCATGTGGCCAATGGCCGCTACGCCTCCGCTGATCTTACCAATGAAAAAACGCTGCAAAGTTTGGGCGGAAAAGAAATAACGATTTCTAATCTAGGTGGAAAAATTATGGCAGGCGGCAAAGATGTAGAAAAAGCAGATATGACATCAGCCAATGGCGTAATCCATATTATTAATGTGGTAATGGTGCCTCCGGTAGAAGAAGCAGATGCAGATAAGAAATAACTCCCTTACCGCATCTTTACTACGGTTACCCCAGCTCCACCCCTGTCAGCATGTTCATCCGCTAAAGAGGCCACTTGAGGATAAGACCTTAACTGGTTTCTTACCAGCGTACGAAGAATACCATCGCCTTTGCCATGCACAATCCGTAGTTCCGGAGAGCCCAACATTAAGGCATCATCCATAAATTCATCTAACGCTGTCATGGCTTCTTCACCCCGTTTTCCCCGCAGGTCCAGCTGGTAACTGAAGTTGGCCATTTTCTCATTCATATCAATACCTAGCATTCTGGGTGTATTTTCATTTACCTGAGCCCGGTACTCTTTGCGGCTAATCTTCTCCAAACGGTTGAGCTTTACGGTAGATTTTAATGCACCGATGCTAATTTCTACATCTTTTCCCCGTATGCCAAGCACTTCCCCTACTGCATTCTGCCCTTTAATACGTACCAGGTTACCTACTTCTATTTCCCCTTCTTCTACCTGTAATTCTTCTTTCTCCGTTGTGGGTTCGGGTACATATTCCACTTTTAATGACTGGTCAAAAGTCTGAAGTTCTTTCCGCAATTGCTTGGTTTCTTCTTTATCGGCTTTGTTTTTCCGAATATCGCGGATTGTCTGTTCAATTTTCTGATTGGCTTCCTTTACCAGGCGTTTTGCTTCTTCTTTGGCCTGATTCATCAGCTTTTTCTTATCAGTATCCAGGCGGCCTTTCAGTTCACTGTATTCTTTCAGTGTCTGGTTAAGGGATTTTTGCAGCACAGATAATTCCTGATTCTTCGTACCCAGTTTGCGTTTTTCTGTTTCAAGTTCTCTGAGGAGTTTTTCAAAATTCACCTGTTTATCCCCAACTTTTTCCTTAGCGGCTGCAATCACCTCTCCTGGCAAGCCTATCTTGTTGGCTATCTCGAATGCAAAAGAACTGCCGGGCCTGCCGATTTCCAGCTGGTATAAAGGTTCCAGGTGCTGTGAATCAAAACGCATGGCCCCATTTACTAAGCCTGGTGTATGTTCAGCAAAAAATTTCAGGTTAGTGTAATGGGTATTTATCACACCAAATGCTTTAGACTGGTTTAGCTTTTCCAGAATAGACTCTGCAATTGCTCCGCCTACACTTGGTTCAGTACCTGTACCGAATTCATCTATCAGAAAAAGAGTATACTTGTCTGCCATCTTCAGGAAATATTTCATATTGGTCAGATGGGAACTGTAGGTACTCAGGTCATTTTCCAGAGATTGCTCATCGCCAATGTCAATAAAAATATCCTTAAACAAGCCTATTTGGGATTGCTCTGCCATCGTCACTAGCATACCGCACTGATACATATATTGAGTTAAACCAACTGTTTTCAGGGCTATGGATTTACCTCCGGCATTAGGTCCGGATATGATCAGAATGCGTTCTTTATGGTCAAGTTTAATAGTCAAGGGCCTTACTGTTTTGCCTTGCTTCTGAAAAGAAAGCATCAGCAGCGGATGCCTCGCATTAATCCAGTCGATCAGGGTTTGTTTTACACACACTGGGTTTATAGCTTCGGTGCGGATGGCGAACTTTGCTTTGGCACGTACAAAATCCATTAACCCCAGAAAAGTGTAGGCTTTCTTCAAGGCAGGTACATAAGGACGCAGCTTGTTAGTTAGTTCGGTGAGTATGCGTACAACCTCCCGCCTTTCTTTATACCCTAATTCAGTTATTTCATTGTTGATATCAAAAACTTCGGCAGGTTCCAGAAATACTGTTTGTCCGGAAGCTGACTCATCATGAATAAAGCCTTTGATGCGGCGTTTGTGTTCGGCGCTTACCGGAATTACCATTCGTCCGCCACGCACGGTTAACGATACATCGTCTGATATATAGCCCTGACTTTTAGCAGATTTTAAAATAGTATCTAGTTTTTTTCGCAAGTTGCTCTGTTCGGAAATAATCTGCCGCCGGATAGACAATAGTTCCGGGGAAGCATCGTCTTTCAGTTTGCCCCGGTTATCGAAAACCCTATCCAGCTGCTTGAGCAGGTTTACATCCACTTCCACCGATTGGCTGAACTCGCGCAAATTGGGATAAGCGGTTTCGTCCTTTTTGGCGAAAAATTGCAGGCAGGCATAGATCGTTTGCAGCGATAATTTTATGTCAAAAAACTCTTCTTCCGATAAAAAAGCTCCTTCAATAGCAGCCTTATTCAAGTGCGGATTAGCATCAATATAATTTCCGGAAGGAAAATCTCCTTCATGCAGGAGTATTTCTTTAAATTCTGCAGTTTGCCCAACCAGCTTCTGAATCATATCAAAATCGTTGGAAAACCGAAGTTTATCTACAAAAGCCTGCCCCAGCGTACTGATACACTCTTCCTTTAATTGCTCTCTTATTTTATCAAAACCTAATTTTTGTTCTATTGTATGGGGGTATAACATATTTTTTATGGGCAATGGCGAATAATTAATGATTAAGTGAAGTACTCATTAATAATTCACCATTAGTCAATAGTCGTTCGTCAATAATCTAATTTTCCTACTTTTTCCCGTACATTCAGGCTATCTACCACCGCTGTATAGATCTCATCCATCTGTTTCATATGATCCATGTAATACCTGAAACTCTTGCGGTAAGTCACCGAATCTACCTTGTGCTTCTGATATACATTGGCTTCCAGCTTCTTATAATAGGCTTGTATAGAGTCATACGAGCGCAGTTGTATGCGGTTAGCTCTGGCCTCAGCTATATGAATATCTACCAGAATAGCTACCATTTTGTCTGAAGGAAGCACACCCTGGGGAGGTTTTTCCTTGCTTAGGCAAGCCGGTAGCAGCAAAAAGAATATAAGCAGTTTTTTCACCAGGCAAATTTACTCATTTTCAGTGTATACTTCCCGGGAAGACGTTGTATTTTTGTAAGTAGGATACACTGCTATCTTAGCCAAAGAAGTAAGCATATGGAAGAGATATGGCGGCATATTGATTGTTTATGGTTTAATTTCTGTTGTGTATATTCGTTCCTGAAGAATTTTACCTGGAAAATACTAATTTCCATTTTTTACTATGAAAGAGATACTGGCCAGGTTACGCAAATTTGAAATCAGGATACGGGAAGCTGTCAGTTCGCACATGCGGGGAGATTATGGTTCTGTGTTTAAAGGCTCTGGCCTGGAGTTTACAGATGTGCGGGCTTACCAGTATGGGGATGATGTGCGCCGTATCGACTGGAACGTAAGTGCCAAGGGACATGAAACCTATATAAAATTATTCCGGGAGGAAAAAGAGCAAACCGTTTTTTTCCTATTAGATGTCAGTGGTTCTCAGCAGATTGGACGCAAAAACAAGCAGAAAATAGATATTGCCAGAGATATTTGTGGGGTACTTGCCCTTTCGGCGGTAAAAGAAGCCAGCCAGGTAGGGCTTATCTGTTTCTCTGACAAAAAAGAAGCCTACATCCGGCCTGGCAAAGGATTGAAACATGGCTACGAACTGGTATTGAACCTGTTTAAACTGCAACCTTCCTCCATTAAAACAAATCTTGCCAAAGCAATTTCTTTTACGCTGAACATCGTTAAACGCCGGAGTATCATCATACTTATTTCTGACTTTTTAGATTCCGGATATGAGTCCGGCCTGAAAGCCCTGGCCCAGAGGCATGACCTGGTTATTATTCACCTTTCGGATAGCCAGGAAGTCCAGTTGCCGAACCTGGGCATTATTCCAGTATATGATAAAGAAACCAATAAAACCATTTGGATTGATACCTCTTCTAAAACCTTAACGCAGCATTTAACCACACATTTTTCTGGCAACCAAGCCCAGCTCGAAAAATTCAGCCGGCAAAACAAAGTAAACTACCTGCCAGTAAACACCGAAGAGGATTTTGTGCCGAGGCTGGTAAAATTATTCCGGGTACGAAATATCAAGCAGCGGTAATGAAAAAAAGAAACCTATTCTTAGCCGGGTTGCTGCTTATACTCAAGTTTGTTATGGCACAAACTATGCCAGCACTGGCTCAGGAACAACCTGTTGCATGGCAGGGTACGCAGCCCATTGGTAAATTTCTTTCAGATACCCTTAAAATTGGCTATCCCATCGGCTATTCATTAAGTCTGAAACATCCGGCAGATATGGAAGTAATTTTTCCTGACTCCAGCTTTCAATATGCAGGTTTTGAATGGTTAGGCAAAGACTATTTTCCTACCCGTACGGATGAATCTGGCAGCCTGGACAGCGTTGTATATACGCTTGCATCGTTTTCACTGGATTCTGTCCAATATCTTTCCCTTCCTATTTATATTATTACGCAAACGGATTGTACTGCGGTATTTGCCAAACCAGATTCAGTTTATTTACACACCATGGTTCATTCTCCACCGGATTCTTTAGCGGCTAAAACAAACCTGAATTATGTGCCAGTACGCACTTATTACAACTATGGCTATACCCTCTTACTTGTCACTGGTATCGTACTGGCTTTGCTATTAATTAACCTGGCATTTGGCAAACGGATACGTAAGCTTATTAAGCTTTACAGCATCAGCCGGGAACACAGCCAGTTCCGTAGTGCATTCGACCGTTTTGTTAAAAATGTGCAGACAGAAGATGCAGTAGGGAATGTAGAAAATGCTGTAATATTATGGAAAAACTATATGGAGTCTCTGGAAAACAAACCCTTCAGCACCTATACTACCAAAGAAATTATTGAAGTAATTCCTAACCAGCAGCTTGCCGAAGCCTTGCAACATACCGACCGGATCATTTATGGACAAATGGCTTCAGAAGAATCTATCCGGTATACCCGTATATTGGCGTATGTAGCCAAACGTTCTTATATCGAAAAAAGAGCATTTATTGAAAAACAGAAAGTATAATAACCATTAGTATATATAGAAATTTGAAAATCAGCCAATTGACTTTATTTGAAACGATTGATAAACAAGTGTTCTACTTACAAAAAACCATTAACCAGTAAAATGTTGGAGATCATTTTCTATTACTCTATTCATTTCCATATTCTCAAACTTTTACATGTCTAAATTTACTAAAAATGGATAACTGGTTTTCGTTTTATTGGTTCACGCTGGATACATTACGGGGATTTACCTGGGATAAACGTCCCTTTTTTTTCCTGTTGCCGGTTATTCCTTTCTTATTTATTTTCCGTTGGCTGCTGCATACGCGTTTCCGGCAAAAACTGCAAGTAGCCCTTCCCACCAGACAACTCCGCTGGTCACCTGTCAGTTTATTACGTTTCCTGCCCGATCTGCTGCTCAGTATAACGTTTACCTTCCTCATCATTTGTCTGGCCCGGCCTCAGCGAAACCAGGAAAGACTAGAACAAAGCTCTGAAGGAATTGATATTACCTTAATCATGGATGTTTCAGAGTCTATGCTGCTGGAAGATATTAAACCCAACCGGCTGGAAGCAGCTAAAAACGTGGCGCATACCTTTATCCGCGGGCGGCTACACGACCGCATTGGCATTGTTGTATTTTCAGGAGACGCCTATGGACTTGTGCCGCTCACGACCGACTATAGTTTACTGCACGAATACATAGATGAAATCAAGGCAGGAATGATTCAGACCGGCGGCACAGCTATTGGTAGTGCCCTGGCCGTAACGGTAAACCGGATGAGAGACACTCCTTCCACCAGTAAAGTAGCGATTCTTATCAGTGATGGAGATAATACAGCCGGCAATATAGATCCTATTACGTCTGCCCAGCTGTCCCAGGTCTATGGCATAAAAGTGTATAGCATTGTTGTGGGAACCGAAGGCCGCTTACCGTACAAAGATGATAATGGCAAGATACAATATGTAGAAAACACCATCGATGAACGAATTCTGAGGCAAATTGCCCAGATCGGGGAAGGAAAGTTTTACAGAGCTTCGAACACACTAGATCTGGAAGAAATTTTTACACAGATTAATACTTACGAAAAAGCAAAGATCACGGAAGTTCGGTTCCTGGACACAAAAGACTATTATCCGGTTTATCTACGCTGGGCAATCGTATTTTTTCTCTTCTGGCTGCTTACCAAATCTACTTTTATCAATAATATTTTAGAAGATTGATGAATTAAAAAAGTAGCGGTTACCTGTATACGTATTCTTTCCCAATTTATTCTATTGCCGTAGTCCTGTTTTCTTTGAGCCCTTCCATGAATCCCTGGCAGGCAGGTTTTGGCTGATAACTATCGTCATACAACAAGGGCCAGTCTTTCCGCTTAAACCAACTCCTGGTCCAGCTATCGGCATCGGCTACTCCCCAGAAGGTAAGGGCATATTGGTTTTCTTTGGAAAGCGCTTTATATAAGGAGTTAATTTGTTTTATAGTTCTTTCTGCTGTTACAATAACTCTTCCGTAACAGTTATATCCTCTCCTTCTGGAAAAGAAGCATCCTGTAAATGTTCTTCCCAGGTAGCTGCTTGGTTCCGTTTGACAATTGCAAGCTGGCAGGAAAAAATACCTCCAAAAATCCGGCAAATAAACACTGTATTTATAGGCGGTACTTTCCTTTTTCTCCTGGCAAAGCTGATGGCTTCTACGTTGTTTATTGAATCTATTTCAGGAATTTTATCATTTCACTGGCTACAAATGCATTGCCCTGCTCATTCAGGTGTACTCCGTCTGAAGTCAGAATATTTTGTTCCTGGTTGGCTTTATTGTTCTTTTTCAGGTAGCTGATAAAGGCTTTCCGCAGATCGCATAGCTGGCTGTTAGTAGCTTTGGCTACCTTGCGGCTTACCGCTGCATAGTCGTCGAGCATGGTATCCTGTGCATTGGAGCCATCGTATTTTTCGCCAATTACACTAGGCGTGCAAACAATCACTTTTGCACCGGCAGCCTTTATTTTATTAACTACATCGGTTAATCCGCTTTCATATTGAGCAATGGGTGTACCCTGTCCATTGGTAGAAGGATGGGTAAAATGCCATACATCGTTAATTCCTATGTACACAAAAACCACATCTGGTTGCTGGGAGAGCACATCTTTTTCCAGACGTTGTTGCAAGTCAGGCACTTTGTTTCCGCTGATTCCGGCACCTATCAATTCATAATTTTCCGATTTGCCTTGTTTCTGAAGCTCTTTCATTAACACATCAATATAGCCATTGGGCTTAACGGCCGCCTGGGTAATGGAGTCGCCGAAGAAAACGACTTTCTGCTTTTTAATAAACATAGAAAAACCGGTGAGGGTGAGACAAATGCACAAGGCGAATAAACTTTTTTGTAAAATAGAGGTAGTCATGTGTAGGATGAATATTATTCAAACCCTGAATATATTATTTATCAGTGGCAAACTCAAATAGTATGATCGTAAAAGATTTTCCGGTAGATTGGGATTCCCCTAGCAAACCTTGTTTCTATGAAAATTTCTATATTCCCGGATTACCAAGAAATGTCGCGTGCAGCAGCAGATTTTGTTGCCAAATATGTAAATAAGCACCCACGGTCTCTGCTCTGTTTCCCGTCTGGAGATACGCCAACCGGTACCCTACAATTGCTGGTTCAATATGGATTAGAGAAGAAAGTTGATTTTAGCCAGTGCCGGTTTGTAGGCCTGGATGAATGGGTAGGAATGGATGAACACACACCCGGCAGTTGCAAGCAGTATATGTATACGCATTTTTTTCATCCCTTACACATTCCTAAAGAAAACATTGTATTTTTCGATGCCAAAGCAACTGACTTAGCCCAGGAATGTAAAAGAATCGACCAGTCAATTTTTGAACATGGACCAATAGACATCATGCTAGTCGGCGTCGGATTAAATGGACATATTGGCTTGAATGAACCTGGCTCCTCCTTTGATTTATATGCTCATGTCAGAGACCTGGATGCAGTTACAATTGAAACTGCCCAGAAATATTTTACTTCTGAAACCCTATTAAAGCAAGGCATTACCTTAGGAATAAAACATTTGCTGGAAGCAAAAACAGCCATCTTAATTGCCAGTGGCAGCAAAAAAGCATCAATCATTGCCAAAGCTTTGGAAGGGGAAATTTCCAACAAGGTGCCAGCCAGCGTATTCCAGATTCATCCCAATGGCCTGGTGATGCTGGATAAAGAAGCAGCAAGTGGACTGACGCTTAAGGGCAACTAGTTTTATTTAGTAATTAATTGTCCAAAATATGCTGTATTTCGCTTACCTAACGTCCAGCTGGGGGGTAGATTTAGCTGTAAAACTACTAAGTGCTAATACGCCAATAATGGCCCCCATACAGGCAATAAATGCAAAAGAAATCCGGAGGCTAAATATTTCAGCGATAAATCCTATCAATGGCGGGCCAAACAAAAAGCCGAAATACCCGATACTGGAAACCAGGGCAATAGCTATTCCCGGAGATAAGGTATTGGCTTTGCCAGCCACACTATAGGTAAGTGGAATAACTGATGATACCCCTAACCCCACCAGTAAAAAACCGGCAATAGCAGGAACCAAATAAGGTAAGACGATAGAAAGCACTAACCCAGCTGTAATAAGTAAGCTGCTGATCTGAAGCATCCGGGCTGTACCTAGGCGGTCAGTAAAATAATCGGAGATGAATCTTCCCAAAGCCATGGTACTCATAAACGCAATATATCCGGCCGTAACCAGGGCTTTTTCTGCCTGAACTACATTCTGAAAATATACCCCACTCCAGTCGAACATACAACCTTCGCACATCATGCCGCACAAGGCTATTAATCCCACCCGCAAAATCAACGGATCTGGTTTACGCAGAACCAACCCGCCGGTAGATTTACGGCCTTGCTGGATTATAGTGAACCGGTAAGCAAAAGCAATAATACCCCATGAAAGCAAGGTTATCAGGCAAAAGTGCATAAATGGGTTTAGCTTCCAATTAATCATAAACGCACCAATCGCACCGCCGGTAAAGCCAGCCAGGCTCCATAACCCATGAAAGGAAGCCATAATTGTTTTTCCATACATGCTTTCTACCCCAATGGCTTGTGTGTTCATGGAAATGTTGAGCAAGTTGCCAGACATGCCATAAATGATTAAAATACACGCCAGCACCCAGAAAGAAGGGGCAAGCCCGATCAGCGGAAGTACCAAGGGATAGAGAATAGCAGCTATAATAACAATAGACCGGCTTCCGAATCTATCTACCAGCCAGCCTACCAGCGGCAAAGCTATTAATGAGCCTATAGGCATACCCAATAATAGTCCACCAAGCTGCCCCTCGCTTAACCCTAATTTTACTTTTATATCCGGTATTCTGGATGCCCAGCTGGAAAAACACAGCCCACTTAAGAAGAATAAGGCACTTACGGCTACTCTTCTTTTCAGATTTAACGTCATACGTTTAAAACTACTTTCCCGTATTGTCTAAACTCTTGTCTAAAAAATAATTGCTGCAAAACTACAACAATACCAGCTGAAAGCGGCAACAACACTGACCAGAATATACAACCATGCATGCAACTTTTTCTATTGTATGAGCATCTGTTTAACAAACAAGGGAACATGTGGCTTAGGCTTCTAAATTACCCGCACATTGCTTATCTTGATAACTTGAATCAACGGCTAACTACCTAAACTTTTCAACCATGCATGTGAGGCTATCAACTTTTATTAGTGTTTGTTTGTTGTGGCTCCCCTTCGTTGCATTTGCTGGCGGCATCCGCGGAACAGTTAAATCCGATGAGGGCAGTGTATTAGCCTTTGCCACCATATTTGTGAAGCAAACTGGTACTGGCACCACAACCAATGAAAACGGTCTCTATGAAATAACATTGCCAGCCGGCAGCTACCAGTTGGTATATCAGTATCTGGGTTATGAAAGTGTGGTGAAGCAAATAGAAGTAGGCAGCGGTTTTACGGAAGTGAATATTGAATTAAAAACGCAGGTAGTAGTGCTGAAAGATGTAATTGTACGGGCAGGCAAAGAAGACCCGGCCTATACCATTATGCGGAAAGCCATTTCCAAAGCCAAATACCATACGCAAGCCATCGACCGGTATTCAGCCAGAGTGTATATTAAAGGTGCCGGCCAGTTAAAAGACTACCCCTGGCTTGCCAAAAAAACGCTAGAGAAGGAAGGCATCACCAAAGACCGCGTATATATTTCCGAATCGGTAAGTGACATTTCCTATACCAGGCCCAATACCTTTGATGAAAAAGTAATTTCTATCCGCAGCGATGGAAAAGACAACAATACTTCTCCCAATCCATTTATTTTTGGGAGCTTTTACCAGCCAGAGGTTGCTGAAACTGTTTCTCCCTTATCTCCCAAAGCCTTTGCGTATTACCGATTTCAGTTAATGGGAACCTTCAAAGACCGCGAATTTGAGATCAACCGGATAAAGGTTACTCCCCGTTCCAGAGGAGACAATGTGGTAGAAGGTATCATTTATATTGTGGACGACTGGTGGAGCATTCATAGTTTGGATGTAAAAACCACCAAAATGGGGGTGAATATTGGCATAAAAATGCTGTACGCCCCCATTGAAGATAAAGCCTGGCTGCCCATTTCCAATAAGTTTGATATTCAGGGAAAATTCTTCGGATTCGAGTTTGTGTATAATTACCTGGCTACCATCAGCGACTACCAGATTACTATGAATCCGGAATTGTATGTGGAAGAGATGCAAGTGGTAGACGAAAAATTAGATAAAGAGCAAGCCAAAGAGATAGAAGAAAAGTATGGAGAGAAAAATCAGCAATTGCAAGAGCGGATGGCCTCAGGGAAAGAAATTAGCCGCAAAGAGCTGAGAGGTATGCTGAAAGACTATGAAAAGCAGGAACGGAAACAGCAGTCAGCCCCAGAAGTTGTTTCAAATAACACGTACAAAATAGATAGCCTGGCCTATAAAAAAAACAACACCTATTGGGACTCTATCCGCCCGGTGCCCTTAACCAAAGCAGAAGTAAAAGGCTACCAGATTGCTGACAGTATAGCCGTGGTTGAAAAGAAAAAAGAAGAAGGCGACACCCTGAAACAGTCCAAGCACAAAGGTTTTCAGCCCTGGGATATTATTCTGGGTGATAGTTACAAAATTTCTAAACACAGCAACTTCCGCATTCACACTCCGCTGGGTGGATTCAACACCGTGGAAGGGTTCAACATAATTTACCGGCTTTCGCTGGGTACCGTTATTCAGGATACCAATAAAACCCGTTTTTCCGTAAGCCCTACCCTGCGGTATGCATTCTCTAGAGAAAAGCTTACTGGCTTGTTAACTACCAGATTATATAACAAAAATTATCGACTGGAACTTCAGGGAGGGCGATATGTGAAGCAATACAATCAGGAAGAACCCATCTGGCCGCTGGTGAATACTTTCACCACACTTTTATTGGAGCAAAACCTCATGAAATTGTATGAACGGGATTTTGTAAATCTACTTTACCGGCAAAAGCTTAGCAATAAAATTTCTTTCCATACCAACTGGGCATTAATGAAGCGGCGTGAACTCTTTAATACTTCCAGCTTTAAGCTCATTGACCGGAAAAAGATCGAAGACTATACACCCAATGCGCCCTTCAATGAAGAAATAGACAATACTAGTTTTCCTGAACATGAAGCGTTTATTGGCTCTGCAGGCTTAGTGATCCGCCCTTGGATAAAGTACCGCATACGGAATGGCAATAAACAGGAAATTCCCTTCTCCTCCCCTGTTTTCACACTCGACTACCGCAAAGGATTTAACCAGGTGTTTGGCAGTGATGTAAACTTCGACCAGGTGGAAGCTGGCATAAAACATCGCTTTGATGTAGGTGTGCGAGGTACCGTAGATTTTGCTTTCCAAGGGGGCATGTTTTTGAACAAGGACAAGCTCTATTTCATGGATTTCAAGCATTTCCTTGGAAACCGCACACCTTTTGCTACTTCAGATCCGGTAGGCAGTTTCCGCTTATTGGACTATTACCAGTTTAGCACTTCAGACAAATACTTTACTGCTAATGTTCATTATCACTTCAGGAAATTCTTAGTAACAGCTTTCCCTATAATCCGCATGACTGGTATCCGGGAAAATGTATTTGTGAATTATCTGGCCTCGCCTACGTCTAATAACTATACAGAGATTGGCTATTCTATAGATGGTATCTTGCGGATTTTCCGGCTGGAAGCAGCAGCCTCTTTTCAGAATGGAAAATATCAGGATTATGGCTTTAGAATCGGCATTGCCACAAGTATAGGCATTAACTTCTCAGAAGATTAGGTTAGTACAGAAACTACTGTTATTGCTACAATACTCATAGGTTTCAGCATCAAACTATTAGTTGGCAAGGATAGAGTAAGCTGTGTATTTTCCAGGATATTGGTTAAACTTTTTGCTTGAATCCCATTGGCAAGCTGAATGAATTGCTCCTCCTGTGTATGATTGGCCAGATATAAAAACTGACCTTTTGGCGTTTGCAGCAACAAAGAAGAAACATTTAACGGCTTACTTGATCTGGTAAGAATCACTTTTCCGGGGTTCTGACTAAGTATATGGTTTAAGAGTATACCTGCCGGATAAATCTGTTGTCCAGAACAAATTCCCCGGCTGCCGGTAGTTTCAAAATAGGTAATAGCCGATGACCCTGCCTCACTGATATATTTTAAACTACCAAGCAGCCAGCCGGCGGCAAATGGAGTAGCCTGCCTTGCATCGGCAGGTGGTATAGAGGTAACAGGCCCACTTGTAGCAACAGCATTGAAGCGGGGCTTTAAAGTAACAGGAGAAATATGTACCGGTTTATCTGGTACTAGTCTCCTGGCACTCAAGACAACATCTGCCTGTGCCGGCATATTCTCAAGTAAGGTTAAATTATCGAAGGCGTGAACTTGCGGATTAACTGAAAAAGTGACAAAATCTGTTAACGAATGCTCAAAAGAATGCCGGTTCAACTCTGCAAAATTGGCATCTGTCCCTGCGCCAATCATACAATCTGGTAAAGCCAGCCGGATGGCAGGTGCTACTTGCTTCAGTAATGAGGTAGTGCTTAGTCTCGTCGCAGCTTCAAATACGAGCATCTGCTTGACTGTTGCCTGCTGAGAAGTAAGGCATGCAAGCATCTGGCTAAGTTCATTGCCAGGATGATCTCCAAAAAACAAGGCTACCTCCAGGGGGCTAGCTATTTTAGTACTCTGA
This sequence comes from Rhodocytophaga aerolata, assembly GCF_030503435.1. GTDB lineage: Bacteria > Bacteroidota > Bacteroidia > Cytophagales > 172606-1 > Rhodocytophaga > Rhodocytophaga aerolata. The sequence goes on along the minus strand of NZ_JAUKPO010000013.1, from coordinate 67,469 downwards.
TCAATTGCTTGCTGCAATACTTGTTGCCAACCTGATCTGTTGAGAAAAATATCAGCTCTGAGATGAGAGAGGGAAAGGTTTTTCAAAAAGGTAATTTCACTTTCTCTAAGCTCCTCCGTTTCCCGGTTCAACCCCAACCCCATATCTGGGAACGCAGAAGATTGGTTTACTACCTCAATTACAATTTTTTCATCCGGCTGGGCAGGTGTATTTTCATTTGTTGTATTTAGCAAACGTAAAGTACATTGCTGATGAATATGCGTACCGGCTTGCACTTCTACAGGAAAAGGCAAATTCAAAGGTGTACAATAGGTTTTATACGAAGCATCTGTCCAGTTACGGTGGTCCTCGGTTTCGAATGCTTCCCCTTCAAAATCCAGTTGAAAGGTATGCTTCTCACCCATTGTCCATCGCATAAACCGGATATCTTTAAATGGCTGATAGGGGCTGATATAGGACGTAAAATACGATTGAGTAATACTTCCATCCGGGTGACCAATGATACAGGGCTCACCGGCCACGCCTTCTACAGGGTGCAGTACACAAATTCCCAGCCTGTTTCTCTGGAACGTATGCAACACATCACCCTGAAGATCAAAGATTATGGTACTATCTGGCAGGCCGGTAATTTGCACCTGCCATTGCATTTGTATTTCTTCTTTGTTCACATCAACCTGGTACCGGATGCTAAAAGAATTCTCAGTTTGAGAAATTTGCTCATTGGAGATAATACCTGGTATAGTATTCCAGTCTCGGTCCCGGACGGCAAAATAGATCATCCGGATAACTTCATGTTCTGCCAATTTCACATACCGCAAAAAACCATTCTCGTAGGTTAGGCTAAAATGTCCTGCTTTAAGGAGCATAGAGAAGTTTGAATGTTAAACAGGAGAATTTATCTTTTCAGAAATTGGCCTACATTTTCTTTCGTAATTTTTATCAGGCCAGTATTGATCGTATGGGGAATATTGGTAATGCCAATCTGGGCATCATTGGCAGAAAGTTTATTGGTACTATGCACCATATCAAATAAGAACTGGGCACCATACCAGGTAAATAATTCCCGTTTCTGCCCGGCAAGCATTTGAATGACACCTTCCTGAACTAATTGCAAATGCTCTGGTTCCCAATCTACGGTGGTGATTTTTACTTTACCTGCTTTACCAGCTTCTTTTACAGCCAAAGCCATTCCAGGCCCGGAATTAGAATCGAAGCCACAAATACCAGAAAGGTCTGGGTGGGCAGCTAACAGGTCTGAGGTTAATTTGGCAGCAGTTTCTACATTGGCTTTGTCATCGAACTTGCCAACTACCTCTATTTCCGGGTATTTTTTTATTACATCCAGTAAACCCTGAAAGCCTTGTTCCATATTGGTAAGCCCTAAAATTCCCATATAAGCAATCTTTCCTTTCCCACCAATCAATTTTACCATCTCCTCCCCTTGCATTTGCCCAATCTGATACCAGTCGGTTCCTAGAAAAGCATGCCGTCTGGAACCTGGAATATCCGAATCATAAACAACCGTAGGTATTCCGGCGGCTACTGCTTTATTGATGGCTTGGGTAATTCCAGGATCTGTGCCATTGATCAGCAAGCCTGCCGGACGGGTAGCAATTACCTGTTCAATGGTTTCAATCTGCGCTGGCACATCCCATTCGGCCGGACCTAATACTGAAACTTTTACCCCTCTGGCTGCCCCCCATTTTTTAAATGCTGCCTGATCGTGGTTTACATACATGGGCATATTAATAGCCGTAGTCACCATCACATATTCCTCATTAGGGTCTACTTCGGTACTAGCACTTGTGCGTATAATGTCTGCTGTTTGTTTTTCACCAGAATGCTGTCTGGGGGGAAGTTCACAGGCAACCAGCAGACCAGTCAGGCATGTAGTATACAGAACAGTTGAAAGGCGTTTCATTTTTAAGGGAGTCGTTTGTAATTAGTCATTAATTGCTGCTGTCTATTCTACAAGTTCAGCTTTACCCAGCTCTTTACTACTTTCTTTTTTCCAGATAGGCCTGAAAAAATTCTGATGCAGGCTGCGTTTCTGCACAAACAGGTCCAGCCAGACCGCGAAAATCAGTATTATGCCCAAAATAATATCTTGCCACAAGCCGGAAACTCTGGCAATAACCATTATGTTGGCTATAATTCCCATAAACATTGCACCAAGCAAGGCTCCCGGAATTTTTCCTACCCCGCCACTCAAGCTGGCTCCTCCCAGAATAACGGCTGTAATTACCCGCAATTCCATTCCTCTACCCAAGGTAGACATAGCTGCCCCTAAGCGGGAACTCAACAAGATACCGGCAATTCCTGCCAGGGCAGCCGATAAAATAAACCCATACAATTTCATTTGTTTAACCCGGATACCAGACAAATGTGCTGCTTTTTCATTTCCTCCGATATAATAATAGCGCCTGAAAAACACGGTTTTATTGACTAGAAAACTGAGTATAGCGACTATCAGCAACATATACCAGACCGGCATCTGGATACCCAGCAATTTGGATTGCCCGATGGCATTGTACCAGTAAGGCAGATTTTGTATGCCTGCGCCTGCCACCAGTAAGGCACCACCCCGCACAATCCCCATCATCGCCAGTGTCTGAATCATTGGATTTACTCCCTGGTAGGCAATAAGGTATCCATTTACCCACCCGATCAGAATGGCACTTGATAATCCTGCCAGAATAGCCAATGGCACCGGCAGGTTGTGAAAATACATCAGATTAGCCGCCAGCCCCCCTGAAAAAGCTACTACCGAGCCTACGGAGAGATCAAATGCACCACTAATCAATAGCAGCATCATGCCTACCGCCACAATCGTATCTATCGACAAATTGAGCATCACCTGGCTTACATTTTCGAATGTAGGGAAATTGGCAGGAAAGAGTATTGAAGCCACCAAACAAATGAGGGCTATTGTAATTCCCAGAGAATATACCCGGTCTTGAAGCAGTTTTTTTAGCATACTATGTATGTTTACACACGTTGTCGTTTGGCTTAAATTGCTGCCAAAGCCATTATTTCCTCTTCGGTTGCTTTTTGTCCCATAAGTTCTCCACTGATTTTTCCTTCCCTGATCACTAAAATCCGGTCTGCCAACCCAAGTATTTCAGGAAGTTCACTAGAAATAAGGAGGATGGCTTTTCCTTGTTCAGCTAATTTTCTCAGCAAGGCATATATTTCTGCTTTGGCACCTACATCAATTCCATGAGTGGGTTCGTCTACCAGCAAGACATCCGGGTCTGCCATTAACCATTTGGCTATTACTGCTTTTTGCTGATTACCTCCACTGAGATATACGGTGGGCTGATGAACGTCTGGTGCAACAATGCGAAGTTTATCTTTATACATGATCGCCAGGTTTGTAGCTTTATCTGGGTTATACCAACCATGTTCGATAGCAGTTGTCAGCTTGGCAGCAAGAATATTATCAACTATGGATTTTTCCAGAAATAAGCCCTGCGATTTTCTCTCTTCAGGGATGTACCCGATACCTGCGGCAATGGCCTCTTCCGGATGTGATACGGTAAGCGGCTTTCCTTTTACCAGTATTTCTCCCGAACTTCTGGGCAAATATCCAAATATTGTTTGAGCAATTTCCGTACGTCCGGCACCAACCAAGCCTGCTAGACCCAGAATTTCTCCTGCATGAAGGGTAAAACTAATGTTCCGGAACCGCTTGCCTGAAAGGTTTTTTACTTCCAACACTTGTTCGCTGGTAGCCGATGACGCATATTTTTCTACCACCACATTTCTTCCGACCATCATCCGGATTAATTCCGTAACAGAAACCTGACTTGTCTGATAAGTGCCCTGGTATTTTCCATCTTTCAGCACGGTAACCCGGTCGGCGATCTGAAAGATTTCCTGCATGCGGTGAGAAATATAAATAATCGTTTTTCCTTCCTGTTTCAACTGCCGGATAAGCGTAAATAGAACTTGAGTTTCCCGTTCAGTAATGGAGGCTGTTGGTTCATCTAAAATTAAAATAGTAGGGTCCTTAGATAAAGCTTTGGCAATCTCTACCATTTGTTTTTGTCCTGGAGATAAATCCACTACGAGTGTTTGAGCTTGCAGATCATGTAGACCCAGCCTGCTAAGTAACTGGTTTGTCTTTTCATAGAGTTGGCTATACTGAATAAAGCCCCAGCGGTTACGCGGCTGACTGTTTGCAAAAATATTTTCAGCCACTGAAAGCGTATCTACCAGACTTAATTGCTGATACACAATAGCAATACCCATCTTTGCCGCCTGCATTGGGCCTGAGAGGTGAATCTTCTGGGTGTTAAGCAATAACTCACCGGCATCTGGCTGTAAATTACCGGTTAGGATATTCATTAACGTACTTTTCCCTGCCCCATTCTCTCCGCAAATGGCATGAACTTCTCCTTTCTGCAACGCCATATGGATATCTTCCAGGGCTTTTACCCCAGGAAAATATTTGCTGATACCTTTAAGTTGCAGATACATCATTTACTTGCAAAAGTTGGAAACTAGAAAAGTCTAAGCTGTTCGTTACGAATCTGTTGTTATAAATCATGAAATATATACTACCTGGTTAAGCCTAGCCGATTCATAGGCAGCATAAACCAGTTGTACAGTTTTAAAGTTATCTTCTCCCGTTGTTTCGGCTTTCCCTATCCCCTGTAAATCTTGTAGAATATTGCGGTTACAGTCTACAATAGATGAATGGACTACCGTATAAGCCGGATCTACCCAAGGATATACTATAGGTTTGCCTTCCGTAACACTTGTTCCATGGCGGGTGGTAATTTTGAGAACAAAATCATGGGTTAGAACTACTGAGCCCTTCTCTCCTTCCACAGAAACCAGGGTTTGAGGAAAAGCCTCCTTTTCCAGGATGGAAGCATAAGACATTTCAGCATAACAACTCAGGCCACTTTGCATTTGTAAGAGTACATTAGCTACATCTTCACCTTTAATTGTTGGATTTATCCGGCTCGTCTGGCAGAACAAGGAGCTAGCCTCGCCAAATAGAAAACGGCAAATATCTAAAATATGTGAACCTATATCAGTTAAGATAAACTGGTCTAGCTCAACCAGAAATGGCTGATTTTCGAACACTGGAAAAGCGGAACAGAAGGAAACACGTGCCTTAAATGCCCTGCCTATAACATTGGAGTCCAACACTTCTTTTAATTTGCGGATTGGTGCCTGCCACCGGAAGTTTTCATGAATGTAAAACTTCACACCTGCCCGCCTGCAAGTTTCTACCATCCCTCCGGATACTTCCAGGTTTGGGCCCATAGGTTTCTGGCAGATCACATTTACCCCGTATTTTGCTCCTTTCCCGGTAAAAAGAGCATGCGTATCTACATCCGTGATAATATCTATAAAATCCAGTTCATGGGCATGTTTTTCCAGCAGCTCATCGGGGTTGTCATAGACGAAAGGCACATTAAACTGCTTGGCTACTTCTTCGGCTTTGGAACGCGTGCGGTTATACAAGGCAAGCGGCTTTACCCCTTCCAGTTCTTTCCAGCCAGACAATTGATAATAAGACCAGAAGCCTGTCCCGAAAACGGCAAACGTTAATTTTTGCATGAATAGGTGAAGTTCTAAAAAAGAATATACAGGAATTTTACACTACTGTACTCTACTGTATTGCTTTTAGCAAAAATATTATTTATTTGCAGCTATCAAAATAAAATTAGATAAACTTAAGAAAAAATAGAAAATAAGCCAGAGTTCCATTGCTTTGAAAACATCTAAGCAAAGGGATAATAGCTTAGTCTTAAGCTCATAATTGCCCATACTATTTCAATGAAAAATTTAATCCAGATCAATCAGCACTCTAACCGGCCAAAATATCAGCAAATTTCGGATGCTGTTATTTATTCCATAGAACATGGATTTCTGGAACAGGGGCAACAGTTGCCGTCAATCAGTGAGCTATCAGCCTGGCAAAATATAGCCAAAGTAACCGTCGCCAAAGCGTATGAAGAATTACAGGAAAGGGGGATTATCCGGGCACAGCATGGCAAAGGATTTTATGTAGCCACTACCGGAATCCGTAGCCAGTTGAATGTTTTCCTTTTGTTTGACACGCTGAACGCCTATAAAGAAAACTTATATTATGCGTTGAAGAAATCTTTACCGGCAGATACGCAACTTCATCTCTATTTTCATCATTATGATTTGCCCTTGTTTGCCAGCCTGATTGAAAACAGTTTGGGTAAGTATAATTACTATGTAATAATGCCTCATTTCAACGAAGATGTACGAGCTATGGTAGAAACCATTCCCAAAGACAAACTGGTAATTATAGATAAAGCTGTAGATAAACTGCCAGGAGACTATACTAGTGTACACCAGAATTTTGAGGAAGATATATTTCATGCCTTATCTTCCGGACTAGATCTGTTGCAAGCATACCATCAGATAACACTGGTACTTTCCACCGACCGTTTTCAGTTCATTCCAAGCAGGATTATCACCGGATTCACGAAGTTCTGTGAAATGCACCAGATTCCTTATGAGATTCAACCCACGTTTGCTTACACCCCATTACAAAAAGGCGAGGCATACCTGCTGTTTTCCGACCACGATTTGATCGATTTTATTAAAGCAGTGAACAACCTGGGGTTAAAACTTGGCAAAGATATCGGCTTAATTTCATACGATGACACACCCATGAAAGAGATTTTGGAAGGAGGCATCACGGTAATCTCTACCAACTTCGAACAAATGGGCCGAACAGTCGGGCAGTTAATAACCAAACGGGCAAAAGCAAAAATCAGTAATCCGTCTTATTTAATTAAACGCAACTCGCTTTAATTAATGACCAATGTACAAAGACAATTGACCAAGTTACATGTATGCAGTTAGGAATTAGCACCTATACCTACGGATGGGCCGTTGGCACCCCGGAAAACAGGCCATCAACTTACTTAACAGAACTTGATTTGTTAACAAAAGCTGAGCAAGTTGGCGTGTCTTTGGTTCAGGTTGGAGATAATCTACCTCTCCATCAACTACCTGCCCAAAGCTTGCGTACCTTCAGTCAAGAAGCGCAGGCAAAAAACATCTCGCTTGAAATAGGTGCAAGAGGACTAACTGAGGATCATCTGCATTTGTACATCCGTATTGCCCGTCAACTCAATGCCCGCTTGCTCCGCTTTGTGGTGGATGCTAAAGATTATGAACCTAACGTAGATACCATTATTTCCATCATAAAAGTCCTTTTGCCCCAGCTAGAGAATACCCAATTGACCTTAGGGCTTGAGAACCACGACCGGCTGAAAGCCAAAGAATTTGCTTACATTATTGAACAGGTAGGAAGCCCATTTGTGGGAATATGCCTGGATTCTGTAAACTCCATGGGAGCCGGAGAAGGCCTGGAGCAGGTAGTAGAGATATTGGCTCCGTATACCGTGAATGTGCATATAAAAGATTTTGGTATTAAACGCCTGCCCCACCTGATGGGCTTCCAGATAGATGGCAGGCCAGCCGGAAAAGGGATGCTCAATGTACCCTGGTTGCTCGAAAAACTTATTCCTTACCAAAGATGCCACACGGCTATTCTGGAACAATGGGTAGTACCAGAAGATACCTTGGAAAAATCAATTGGGAAAGAGGATGCCTGGGCAACAGAAAGCATACAGTATTTGAAACCTTATTTTACGTAAGAAAAACATATCATGTAAAGACTCGCATATTCATTTAAAAAAATACTACTAACCTCTTCTATCTCCATGACAAAAATTACACTAATTGGTGCAGGTGGCAAAATGGGTTGCCGCTTAACCGATAACTTTTTAAAATGTCCACAGTACACGCTTGACTATCTGGAAGTAAGCCCGCAAGGGGTTGAGAACCTGAAACAAAGAGGCGTATCAGTAAGTAATCAGAAGGAAGCCGTACCTGTGTCCGATGTAGTGATTCTGGCTGTGCCGGATGTAGCAATCGGAGCCATTTCTGATGAAATTATTCCTCAGATGAAACCTGGTTCCCTGGTAATGACCCTCGACCCGGCAGCTCCACTGGATGGGGTAATTCATCACCGGGATGATCTGGGCTATGTAATTGCCCACCCCTGCCACCCCTCTATCTTCAACTGGGAACCTACAGAAAAAGCCTTCCGGGATTTTTATGGAGGTATTTCTGCCAAACAATCTATTGTAGTTGCCTTAATGCATGGCATAGAGGCACATTACCAGCTAGGTGAAAAAGTAGCCCAGGATATGTATGGTCCTATTAAAGATACTCACCGGATTACCTTGGAGCAAATGGCCATTCTGGAGCCTGCTATGGTAGAAACCCTGGCGCAAACCTGTATGGAGGTTGTAAAAGAAGGATATGACCGCATTGTACAATTAGGCGTACCAGAAGCGGCTGCCCGCGACTTTGTATTAGGTCATCTACGTATTCAGATTGCGGTGTTGTTTAAAGAAGTAAATGGTACTTTTTCTGATGCTGCTTACAAAATCAGTAAACGGGCCAAACCCTTGCTATTCAAAGAAAACTGGACTAAAATATTTGACATGGACGACATCCGCGAACAAGTAAAAGATATTACTAAAAAGTAAGCGTACAGACACCAGATAGGTAGAACTACCTGACGGATGTTACCTTCTTTCCATTACCTACTTACACAGCTGATGCATACAAATCCTAAAAACCAACTAGCTATTGCTACTATTTCCTGGGCACGTACCGAAGCAGAAGAAAAACTTCTTCAGGCATCTCTTCAGCAACTGGCAGAATGCCAGGTACCGGTTTATATTACCGATGGAGGTTCTTCCCCCGGCTTTCTGGATTTTCTGCATAGTATTCCTCAGTTTATCGTTTTACAGGCAGAGGCAAAAGGGGTATGGGCACAAGCCAGAACGAGTTTACTGGCGGCATACGAAGCTGGCAGTGCCTATCTATTTTACACGGAACCAGATAAACTGGATTTTTTCCGGCATGGCCTACCACCTATATTCAGCCAGCTTCCCAATACTGATACTGTTGGTATCCGTTTGGCTTCCCGGTCAGCTGAGGCGTTTGCCTCCTTTCCGCCATTCCAGCAACTGACAGAAACGACCATCAATGCCTGCTGCGCTGAGGTAACCGGAAAGGCTTTTGAATACACCTATGGCCCTTTTCTGATAAACCGTAACCTTGTTCCCTACCTGAAATTTGTAGAAGAAGATATTGGGTGGGGCTGGCGGCCTTATATGTTTGGGATAACTCAGCGGGTAGGCTACAAGCTGGAAAGTATGGAAGGTAACTTTACCTGTCCGCCAGACCAGCAAGCGGATGATCCCGCCGAACGGGTATACCGTATGCGGCAGTTGCAGCAAAATATTCAGGGGATTGTACTTTCTACGCAAGTGAAACTGAAATAGGATATAGCCTTTCTTTCGAGCAGATATTTTTTTAACTATGTACTCTTTTCTTTTTGTTTCAAATTCTAACCTAAACACTCTCTTCATGTCTAAAATACCTACTTACAAATGCCTTTCGATTAACGGCTACTGCCTGGTATGGGTAGTATTTCTGAGTTGTATCGGCGTTTCTCAAAGTCTGCTTTTTGCAGCCGTATCGCCTGCGCAGGAACCAATTCTGGGACGCTGGGATATTACGGTTCAGTCGCCTAATGGGGAAACGCCTTCCTGGCTGGAAGTAAAACATTCCGGACATGCTACCCTGGTAGGTTATTTTGTAGGGGCTTCCGGAAGTGCCAGGCCAATCTCTAAAATAGAATTTACCGGTGGTCAACTGCGTTTTTCTATTCCTCCGCAATGGGAAACTGAAAAAAATGACCTGGTAGTGGAAGGACGTCTACAAGGTGAACAATTAACCGGAACGATGACTATGCCAAATGGCAACAAAGTAAACTGGACTGGTACCCGTGCCCCATCTTTACGTAGAACCGGTACACCTACCTGGGATAAACCCATTACCTTGTTTAACGGAAAAAACCTGGATGGATGGCACGCACAAGGCGAAAATCAATGGCAAGCAGTAGATGGCATTTTACGCAGCCCCAAATCTGGCAGCAATCTGATAACCGATCAGTCTTTTACAGATTTTAAGCTGCACATTGAATTCCGCTACCCCAAGGGAAGCAACAGTGGGGTGTATCTCCGGGGACGTTACGAAGTCCAGATAGCTGATAGCACCACCACACAGCCTTCTAATGATTTGTTTGCAGGAGTTTATGGATTTATTGCCCCAAGCGAAATGGTGAATAAGCAACCCGGCGAATGGCAAACGTTTGATATTACCCTGGTAGGAAGAATGGTAACGGTAGAAGCCAATGGCAAAATGGTGATCTGTAACCGGGAGATTCCTGGTATTACCGGCGGAGCACTGAATAGTAAAGAAGGAAACCCCGGCCCGCTGCTGCTGCAAGGCGACCATGGCCCCATTGAGTACCGGAATATTGTGCTGACTCCAGCAAAAAAATAAAGCTGGCACTGAACTCGTAGTCAAATAATCCTGTATAGACTTTTTACGTATACAGATTTTTTATATCATATAATTGGATTATGAACGAGTACAGCATTAAAGAACTGATTAGAGAGGATGGGATGGGTAAGGTATACCTGGCTCATCACCTCCCCTCAGCTACGTTGGTCACTATCCGGGTTTTGCCTCCTTCGTTGGTCAATGAAAACGTTTACCAGAATCTGGAAAATTTACAAGCTGCGTTAACCGCTCTAAATCATCCGGCCATTGCCAGATTTTACACCTGCTTGCGACAAGACGATCAAGTATATCTAATCTCTGAACACATCCTTGCTACTCCTCTCTGCCAGTATTTAAAGACAAGTGGCTATACTTTGTCTGAAGAAAAGATTTGGGACCTTTTTTCGCAATTAACGGATGCTTTTCAGTATGCCCATTCCAGAGGAGTTCTTCATATGGCCATCTGTCCGGAAAACATCCTGGTTACACCTGCGGAAGAGGTAAAAATATTAGATTTTGGTATGGCCAGTTTATGGGTTAACCAGGTAGATAAGGCAGTAGAGTTGGAGAACCTGAATATATTCCCTGTTCAATACAGAAGTCCTGAACATGTACAGGGGGAAAACCTGGATGCCAGAAGCGATATATATTTGTTGGGTTTACTATTCTTTGAATTATTAACCAGGCAGTGTGCCTATCCGCCGGTATTATCTACGGAAGAAATAAATAATAAAATACGTCAGCATTCTTTGCCGCCTATAAAACTATATACCAAGGCATTTGGCCATAGTTATACTATGCAAGCGATTATAGATAAGGCAACGGCAAAAAACCCTTTCTATCGTTTCCAGGACTTCCAGGAACTAAAAGAGACCTTTCTGGAGGAAAAAGATGAACGGGAAACGTTAATCGTTCAGCAATTAATGCAGGAAGTTAACGACAGAAGTTTGTTAAGTGCCTCAGAGAATATATCTACCATCAAACTAGCCAGGCGACGGGAACGGGTAAAACGCATTGGGCAATCGCTGGTTGTACTCACGTTAATGGCAGGTGCTTTGGCTCTTGGTATAAATGTAAAGAATACTGCTTCCAGGGAAGCCACTCTCAGCCTGAATGAAGAAGCAGAAACAAGGGATACGCTGGATAAACAACCCGAAACCCCAACAAAACCAGTTGACTCAACAAAACTACCTTCTGCTGTAGTCCCCTCTCCATCAGAGTTGGCGCAGGCAACTAAGGAAGCGGAATCAGAGCAAACAGCAACCATGCATGAGAAGCAGCCTAGCAAAACTCCTCAAACAGCCGTAGCACATGCTGGCTTTTCGATGGAAACCAGTCCGGTAGTGAGTGTGTCGCCGGAACAGCTTCAAAACAGAATTGAAGATTTTTATGCGGCTTTGCGGTCGAAAGAACTAAACCTGGCAACCAATTTTTATGCACCCAGGTTGACTCAGTTCTTTAGTGAACAAAATGTAAATGAAAAGAAGTTACACAAATTGCTTTTAACTGCCTGGAAAAGAACACCTGAGGATAAACATGAGATTCTATGGGATACCTTTCGTTATTCTCAGGATGCGGACGGAATGTATACCCTGGAATTTTATATGAATTATGTATACCGGCGGGCGAATAAAAACTGGCGGAAACGCAAAATCTTCACCCAGATAAGAATGGACCAGAATCTGCAAATCTTTTCTATGACAGGTGATTAGATAAAGTAAAGCAGAAGGGTTTATTATTCATCCTTCGCCTGCACGCTATAAACCTGAAAATAAAAGCCGCTTTTCATTAGAGAAAAGCGGCTTTATATCTGTGGGATGTAAGGGATTCGAACCCATGACCTCCGCCCTGTCAAGGCGGCGCTCTAAACCAACTGAGCTAACATCCCATTAGGTAATTCTCTGCTAAAATAGGAGATTTTGCTTTCCAAATCAATCAACAATTGGTGGAATTTTGCAGTTGAATCTAATTTTTACCATAATCTCAAATGTCCTCTCTTGAGTAACTATTGATTTTACTATTCATGCCATTATTTATTTTAAGTATCTTCACTTTTCAAACCTACAAAAACCAGTGTAATCAACCCATTCATGAAGTATTTACCTTTATTCGTTCTTGGCTGTATGCTGATGGCCTCCTGTACAAGCAAACAAACCGATACTACCCAAGAAACCACTACCCCACCTGTGTCTATGGATTCTCTTGCCACCGCCTATGTACAATTAGTCTTGAATATAGGCCAGTATAACCCCGATTATGTAGATGCCTATTACGGTCCCGATTCCCTGAAGCCAGATCCACAAGGCAAGCAAGCCACTTTTCCAGCAGAAACCTTGGGTAAACAGGTAGAAACATTGCTTTCAAAGCTGGAAAGTATTGAGGTAGGCAACCTATCTGCTTCCGACAAAGCCAGACATCATTCTTTGCTAACGCAACTCATTGCTGTACAGGCAGAGATAAATATCTTGTCTGGAAAAAAATATTCATTCGACGAAGAATCAAAACTGCTCTACAATGCCGTGGCTCCCACCCATACAGAAGCACATTTTCAGCAATTGATCCAGGATCTGGATAAAGCTCTTCCGGGTAAAGGTACAGTTACTGACCGCCTGAATGAATACAAAAAAGGCTTTGTTATTCCCAAGCAAAAGCTGGATACGGTTTTTAAAGCTGCCATTGCCGAAGCCCGCAAACGGACTTTACCCCAGGTAGATTTGCCTTCTAATGAAAATTTCACGGTGGAGTATGTAACCAATAAAGCCTGGTCTGGCTACAACTGGTATAAGGGGAATAGCTTTAGTTTAATCCAGGTAAATACCGACCTGCCAATATACATAGACCGGGCCATAGATCTGGCCTGCCATGAAGGATATCCCGGCCACCATGTTTACAATGCCTTAATGGAGAAAAACCTAGTGCGGGGTAATAACTGGATCGAGTTTTCAGTATATCCCTTATTTAGCCCACAATCCTTAATAGCAGAAGGCAGCGCTAACTACGGAATAGATGTGGCTTTCCCGGGCGAAGAACGGGTAGGCTTTGAACGGGATGTATTATTTCCACTGGCCGGATTGCCCAAAGAAAAAGCTGCCGACTACTACCGCATTCAGGATCTGACGAAAGGTTTGAGCTATGCAGGTAATGAAGCAGCCAGGCAATACCTGGATGGAAAAATAACCAGGGAAGCAGCGGCTGACTGGCTGGTGAAGTATGGGTTAATGGCACCCGACCGGGCCAAACAACGCATGGATTTTATCGACAAATACCGCAGCTATGTTATTAACTATAACTATGGGCAGGATCTGGTAAAGCAATATGTGGAGAAAAATGGCGGAACAGCACAAAACACTGCTAAGCGTTGGGAGCTATTTAAAGAACTGTTATCTAATCCACATACACCATCGCAGTTGCAGTAAGTATTCTTTCTATCGGTAAATACCTGCCGTAGAAGAACTTTATTGAGCAGTAATAAGTATAGGATGTATACGTATATATTATTTATTACATGCGCCACCAACTAAAATTTTTGTTTATCACCATCAGTGTGCTTGTACTAACCGCTTTTGTGCTGTTTGTATTCAATCAACTGATGCAGGTGTATACTTATACCAGTGCGTTTAATCCGTTGCTCGGAAAAGCCGTACTGGCCAGTCTGACCTTACTTTTTCTGGCCTTATTTATTCTGCCGGTCCTTTTGTATTTGCGTTTACCCAAACCCATTACGCCTCCGGCAAATGAAGCAGAGAAGCCGTTGTATCTGGAGAAACTAGGTAAACGCTTATCCAAAAACCCGCTGCTTCGGGAAGGAAACTTTGATTTTAGCAAAGAAGCGGACATACAGCGGGCTCTGGATCTGTTAAGTATAAAGGCTGATACCGTTATCCAGAACACAGCCAAAAGTGTGTTTTTGACTACGTCTATCTCACAAAACGGAAAACTAGATGCCCTAACGGTGTTTATCACCCAATCAAAAATGATCTGGGATCTGGCGCATATTTATTACCAGCGGCCGGCTCCCAAGGACATTGTCGCTTTGTATGCCAATGTGGGAGCTACCACTTTTCTGGCTGCCCAGATTGAAGACCTGGATTTTTCTGAACAGCTGGAACCTGTATTTGGCACTATTCTTCAAAATTCAGCCTTAAAATCGGTACCCTTTGTTAGTTCTATCACCAATGTTATTATGGATTCTTTGCTGGAAGGGACCATTAATGCTTTCCTGACTTTGCGGGTAGGCGTGGTAACTAAACGGTATTGCGGTACGACGGAAACCTTCCAAATGAGGCAAGCCCGGCGGGCCGCTTTCAAAGAAGCGTCTGTTATGCTAAAATCCATTGTCATGCAAAGCTCAGGTCAGGTAGTTTCATCCATTGTGAAAGCTACCAGAAAAGCTGGTTCCAATACCGTAAAAACTGGAATGATTGCTGCCAACAGGGCTACCAGTAATGTCCGTTCCGGCCTGGCAACATTAGCTAGCCGCATCAGAGGGGTGGCTGAATAAGTAAGGCTGTCTAAGTTTAACCTGCCTCTGCCCTTTTGTTTAACAAAAATCTGGCAATTACTAAATAAAAAGGCTGCTCTGCAATGCAGAGCAGCCTAAACTTATATCTTTTTATACTATTCGTCTATCCGTGTGTTTGTTCTGGGCTTTGTAGACCGGATGGCTCTGTTGATCGATTCTGACCGGTGTATTTTTTTCCGGTCATAGATAAAGGGCAGCAAATGCTTTCTTCTTCTTTTTGCGCCTTTAGCTTTTACTTTTCCGGTTGTAGCCATATGCAAAATCATTAATATTGTGCCAATAGTCATAATCACCGCCAGGAAAATAAGCGGCAATAACGATTGGTAATCCATGAGTTTCATTCCAATGGTCACTAAAATAAAAACCACCAGAGCTATTCTCAATATTTTAACAGTAACGCTTTGCATAGTATCAGGTGATGATTGTATCGCTGATTGTATTTTCATAGAAGATAAATATACTAAAAAATTAACAATAATTTAACATTTTCTTAACATTACGAAATAAAAATTTTTATTGTTATAAAAAAACTTCTTTTCTCTCTATTTATTACATAAAAATTGTACCAATATTATCTTGCTATGAAGCTATCTCTTTTTACTTTGCTGTTTTGTACCATTTATTTTTTTGCTCACTCTCAGGAAATTGCCATCACCTTTGATGATGCACCGTTAGGCGATGGCAACCATTACTCAGGCAGCGAAAGGACTGATGTATTAATCAAGAAATTAAAAAAACTTAACATTGCTGAGGTGGCCTTTTTCTCAACTACCAGCCATATAGATAGTGATGAAAAAAAACAACGTTTACTTGCCTATGCCAAAGCCGGGCACTTACTTGCCAACCATACCCATACCCACCGGGGAATTAAAGTACTGGGCACACAAGCCTACATTCAAGACATTCAGCAGGCACATCAGCTGTTAGAAACTATGCCCAACTTCCGGCCGTGGTTCCGTTTTCCTTTTCTGGATGAAGGACGGACCATTCCTACACGGGATTCTCTTCGCCAGGCCTTATCTGCCCTGGGATACACCAATGGCTACGTAACGGTAGATAATTATGACTGGTACATTAATTCCTTGTTTCAACAGGCGTTAGCGCAAAAGAAAAAACTGGATTATACGGCTTTAAAAACTATGTACATTACGCATATCTGGGAAAGTATTCAGTTTTACCATCGCATGGCTATTCAAAATTTAGAAAGGTCACCCAGGCATGTGTTATTACTGCATGAAAACGACCTGGCGGCTTTGTTTATAGACGATCTGGTGAAGCATATCCGTAACCAAGGTTGGAAAATAATTTCCCCTACAGAAGCTTATCAGGACCCCATAGCCTCACACATCCCGGATGTATTATTAAATGGGCAAGGCCGGGTGGCTGCTATCGCCAAAGAAAAAGGATACAAAGGTCCGTTTGTACAAGATTCCGAAGACGAAGAATACCTGGATAAATTATTTAGCCAGATGAACATTGTAAAATAAACCCAACTTTCTCTTGAAAAGAGATAAGAGCATAAAATTATCTATCAAAATAAATTTGATTTATAAAATACAATTTGTAAAGTTGCACTCCTATGTTTAAAAGGCCGGTATTCGATATTTTTTCTTATACAATTTGCCCTTCCGTAAAAAGAGCATCGTCCTGCATTTATACCATCTCCAATCGTAGCTCCATTGGCACGGCAGCTATTATTATCACCATTATTACAACCCTTTAGGGGGTTGGCTGCACACATATCGTCATCTGGGAACTGTCCCGCATTAAGTAAAACCAGGCTTTTGCTTTTTCATTCATAAACTAGTCTATTTTTGTATTCAGGCATACCATTCATCTAATACCTTAACTCTCCCATGAAAGTCTTAAAATTTGGAGGCACTTCTGTAAAATCTCCCGAAATGATCCGCAAGGTAGGTTCTATTGTAAAGGACGCCCTTGCGCAAGAACCTGTTGCCCTGGTTTTTTCAGCCATGTCGGGAGTTACCGATCAGCTGGCAAATGTAGCCATGCTTGCCAGCCAGGGAAACGATACCTATATTCAGAGCTTTAAAGAAATAGAAAAAAGGCATATGAGTGCCGTTAGTGAGTTGCTTCCGGTGCATAACCAGAGCTATGTGCTGGCAGATGTTAAAGTATTGCTCAACGAACTGGAAGATGTATTACAGGGACTTTTCCTGCTCAAGGAACTCACCCCCAAGAGCCGCGATTTTGTGATGAGCTTTGGAGAACGGCTCAACTCCTCTATTATTACCGAATATTTTAAAACCTTAGGCTTGCCAGCCGAACTAGCCGATTGCCGGAAGTTGATCCTCACAGACAATAACTTCGGAAATGCCGCTGTCAATTTCGAGGTAACCTACAAGCGCATCGCCGACCATTTCAACGGAAGCGCAAACCTTCTGATATTTCCAGGATTTATTGGCGCCACTGAACTCAATGAAACTACTACCCTGGGCCGCGGCGGCTCCGATTATACGGCTGCTATTATTGCAGCTGCGATTAATGCTTCCCTTCTCGAAATATGGACCGATGTAGATGGCATGATGACGGCTGACCCCAGAAAAGTAAAAAAGACGTTTACCTTAGAACAGCTCTCCTACAAAGAAGCCCTGGAGTTATCCCACTTTGGTGCGAAGGTATTATATCCGCCTTCTGTGCAGCCAGTGCTGGCAAAAAATATTCCGCTGAAGATTAAAAACACCTTTAATCCATCTGCCCCGGGAACCCTGATAACCGAGCAAACCGGACATAGCAACTTAGCCATTAAAGGTATATCGTCTATTGATTCTGTAGCCCTGGTTACACTTAACGGAAGCGGCATGGTAGGTGTCTCCGGATTTGCTATGCGCTTGTTCAGCGCGTTGGCCCGAAAAAGAATTAATGTGATATTAATTACGCAAGCCTCCTCTGAACATTCCATTACAGTGGCTATTGCTCCAGTAGATGCACCGGCAGCCAAACAACTGATAGAAGAAGAATTCAGCCGGGAACTACAAGCAGGCCAGGTAGAACCGGTAGTAGTGGAAGAAGGCCAGAGTGTGTTGGCTATTGTTGGTGAGAATATGCGAAACACCCCAAATATATCCGGTAGGCTTTTTTCTGCCCTAGGTAAAAATGGCATCAATGTGCGGGCGATTGCACAAGGTTCCTCCGAAAATAACATCTCTTTCGTCATTAGCCAGACAGACAGCAGGAAAGCCTTAAACGTGATTCATGAAGCTTTTTTTCTTTCCGGAACCAAAGTGCTAAATATTTTTCTGATCGGCACTGGCCTGGTAGGTAGCACCTTGTTGGAACAATTGCAAAGCCAGGCAGACTATCTGCTTACCAACCACTCCGTAGAAATCCGTGTGGCAGGCGTGGCTAACCGCAGGAAGATGTTTTTTGAAGAAGAAGGCATTCACCTTTCCGAATGGAAAAAAGCCCTGGAATCATCGAATGAACCTATGGAGCGGGCAATCTTTGCCAAAAAGATGCACGAATTAAACCTTCGCAACAGTATTCTAGTAGACTGCACAGCCAGTGCTGAAATTGTAGAATTGTATGAGGCAGCTCTAAAACACGGTATTTCCATTGTTACCCCCAACAAAGTTGCTTGTTCCGGCCCTTATGATACGTACCGCCACCTTAAACAATTAGCCAGCCGCAGAGGAGTAAAGTTTCTGTATGAAACTAATGTTGGCGCAGGGTTACCTGTTATCAAAACATTAAATGACTTAACCCAGAGCGGCGATAAAATTATCCGTATCGAAGCTATTTTATCTGGTACGTTAAATTTCTTGTTCAATGAACACAAGGCAGGTGTTTCGTTTAGCAGTGTAGTTAAACAGGCGCAGGAACTCGGCTATTCCGAGCCCGATCCCAGAATAGATATGAACGGTGTGGATGTAGCCAGAAAAATACTCATTTTATCACGCGAGGCAGGAGCCAATTTAGAATTTTCGGATGTGGTTTCTGAAAATTTTCTCCCGGACGACTGCCGGAAAGCTACTTCCGTGGAAGAATTTTTCCAGATATTGCCCAGATATGATGAATACTTTGAGAACATCCGCCGGAAAACAGAAAGCGAAGGCAGAAGACAACGCTATGTAGCCGTCTATGAAAATAACACAGCTAAAACAGGTTTACGGACAGTAGATCAGAGTCATCCGTTTTATCAGGTAGAAGGTAATGATAATATGGTATTATTTACGACGGAAAGGTATAAAGCCCGCCCGTTAATTGTGAAAGGTGCTGGTGCCGGTGCTGCGGTAACGGCAGCCGGGGTATTTGCCGATATTATCCGTATTGCTGATTTTTAATCACTTACTGAATCCCTGCCACCCTAGTGGAAAGGCAGGGAGTTAACAATAAATAAGCCATCTGTTCCCATGGAAAAAGAAATAAAGCTTTTTGCTCCTGCTACGGTTGCCAATGTGGCTGCCGGTTTTGATATTTTGGGTTTTGCTTTAGAAAAACCCGGCGATGAAATAATTATTAAAAGGAGTAATACACCTGGTATCCGAATCATAAACCAGAGTAGCTTTACTTCAATGCCTTTGGCTCCTGAAAAAAATACGTCGGGTGTAGCTCTTCAGGCTTTTTTGAATCATCTAGAAAGTAAACAGGGCTTCGAAATTACCTTTCTGAAAAAGGTAAAACCCGGCAGTGGCATTGGAAGCAGTGCCGCCAGTTCTGCTGCAGCCGTTTTTGGAGCCAACGAATTGCTGGATAGGCCTCTTTCAACCAAAGATCTGGTAATTTTTGCTATGGAAGGGGAACGGTGTGCCAGCGGGTCTGCGCATGCAGATAATGTAGCCCCTGCCCTACTCGGTGGTTTTGTGCTGATCAGAAGCTACCGCCCCCTGGATATTGTGCCTCTGCCAACCCCTGAACAATTATATTGCAGCATTATTCATCCGCAGATTGAGTTAAAAACCGAAGATGCCCGGAAAGTTCTCCGGAAACAAATTACGCTGCAGGATGCCATAACCCAATGGGGAAATACCGCCGGGCTTATTGCCGGATTATTTATGGAAGATTATGGATTAATTGGCCGCTCTCTGCAGGATGTTATTATCGAGCCTATCCGTTCGGTATTGATTCCAGGCTATGAAAATATGAAAGAAGCAGCCATGACTGCCGGAGCCCTGGGTTGCAATATTTCAGGTTCTGGCCCTTCTTTATTTGCCTTCAGTACCTCATCTGATAAAGCCACCCATATTGCCGAATCTATGCAAAAAGTTTGCAGCTCCCTGAATATTGATAGTGATATTTATGTGTCCAGGGTGAACAAAAAAGGCCCGGTAATTACCGGATAACAAAACATTTTTTTCAAGCATCGCCATATACCTACTTTTCTTATTATGCAATACTACAGTACCAACTTACTTACACCTCCTACCACCTTTCAAAAAGCGGTAATTGAAGGGCTTGCCAAAGATAAAGGCTTATTTATGCCCGAACATATTCCAACCTTGCCAGATGATTTTTTTAAGAGGCTGCCAGACATGAGTTTACCCCAGCTTGCCAAAGAGGTTGCCCTGCCCTTTATTGGCGATGAACTGGTAAAAGAAGAAATATCCCAGATTATTGAAGAAGCCTTAAACTTTGATATTCCGCTGGTACAGCTTAATGAACACACACACATTCTGGAGCTCTTTCACGGGCCAACAGCTGCCTTTAAGGATGTAGGTGCCCGGTTTATGTCCAGGGTAATGGCTCACTTGCTAAAAGATGTAGGTAAAAAAGTGTATGTTCTGGTGGCTACATCCGGCGACACTGGCAGTGCAGTAGCCCAGGGATTTTATAAAGTTCCCGGAATTGATGTGGTTATTCTCTACCCATCCGGAAAAGTAAGTAAGGTACAGGAAATGCAGTTTTGCACCTTAGGCGAGAATATTACAGCCCTGGAGGTAGACGGCACCTTCGATGATTGTCAGCGGCTGGTCAAAACCGCTTTTTCTGATGCTCACTTGCGGGAGAAATTATATCTGACTTCTGCAAACTCTATCAATATAGCCAGGTTATTACCACAGTCTTTTTATTATTTTTATGCATATGCCCAGCTCCGCCGCAAAAGCAGCGATCCGGTAGTATTTTCTGTACCTAGCGGCAACTATGGCAACCTGACTGCCGGTTTATTTGCCCAGCAAATGGGTTTGCCTGTACATCATTTTATTGCGGCCAGCAATGCGAACGACACCGTGCCTCTTTACCTGAATGGAAACCCATATAGCCCCAAACCTTCCGTGGCTACCATTTCGAATGCCATGGATGTGGGTGATCCAAGTAATTTTGCCAGAATGCGGACTTTGTTTAGTGATTCTCTTCAGAAAATGCAGCAACACATTACTGGCTTTAGTTTAAAGGATGAGGAAACCAGGCAAACAATGCAGGATATTTTTGAGCAGTACCAATATATTATTGATCCTCATGGAGCAGTAGCGTATAAAGCTTTTCAACTGTATCAGCAACAAAATACACAAGCCGTGCAAGGTATTATTTTAGGCACTGCCCACCCGGCTAAATTTGGGGAAGTAGTGAAAGACACCCTGCACATTGACCCTCCGATGCCCTCCCAGCTTGCCAGTTGTCTAGGTAGAGAAAAAAAATCAATACCGATGGCTGCCAGTTTCGAGGAGTTGAAAGCCTTCCTCTTAGAACAAGTGTAAGGTAATGCTACATCCGTTAAAACCTCTTCTGTGAGTCTAACACAGAAGAGGTTTTCATTTAGAAAGAGGATAGCACAGGTGCAATTTTCATTTTCAAATAATGAGTATTCAACCTTTTTGCAGTATAATTTATCAAAATTCAGTATTGAGGTAAAAATTAAGGGCAGCAAGTATGAAAACCAGCCACGCCCCAGCAAAACCCTTTTAGTCAAAGGCCCGTAAACAAATATTCCCCCTTCTTTTTTTACTTTGCTCTTTCAACTATCACCTTCCAGATAACATCAGTTTATATAATTTTTTTAATATAAAAGCTACAAAATACGTTTTCCATAATTTGCTCTTTTCTTAAGTAAACTACAGAATAGATCTGCAATTTTTATATAAAACATAAAAATTGGAAACATACTCTATTGAATTTACGTAAAAAATAGCGATTTATACTAATCAATATGAGAAGGTAATAAAAATTGACGAATATCATTTTTTTATTACAATTCTAATATTATGTTTGCATAGATAAAATGTGAAAGAGCTATGAGAAAGATATTTACCAGTTTATGTATTGTAACTACCCTTGGGCTTTCTGATATACAGGCGCAACATGAACATGAAATCTGGAGAAATGACCCAACGTATTCTGTAAATAATTACAAACACCCGAATAAAGCTGCGGCTGCCAAAAACATTCAGCAGCCAGGAGGAGTGAAAGTGCTTACAGTACACGAGCCGGTAGAAGGGCTAACCACCCCAAAAGTAATGATCCCTGCCAGAAGAATTCTAGCAACTGATAAAACTAAAAACGGCAAAATAAAAACTCCATTAGCCATCCGGAGAAAAGCTTCAGAAAAGCTGCCCGACTTTGTTATGGAGTCTGAAACAGATCAGCAACAAATGGACGACTAAGTGATTGACATAAAATTATTTCCTGCTAGCCTCTGGCATTTTTTGGCAGGTTTTGTATAGAAAAGGCATCCCATAGGATGCCTTTTACCTTTTATTCCAAAAAATATTCTCTTTTTTATTGTTTCAACAGAAGCGGATGTATACATTCGCCTTTTGCCTAAACACCTATGAATATACTAATCATTGGAGCCGGAAATATGGGAGGCACGTATGCAAAAAGCTTCCTGGCTTCTCATTTTGCCACCCCTGAAGAACTTTTTATTCTGGAAAAGTATCCTGTATCTCAGAAACAATTTCCTGAACTACTCCAAAACAATATTCACCAGCAACCTGGTGATTTCATTGGTGAGGCCGATATTGTGGTAATTGCCGTAAAACCACAGGATTATACAGCTTTGTATCCAGCTATCCTCCCCTTTATTCATGCCGAGCAAATCATGTTATCTATTATGGCCGGGGTAAGTTTGGCTACGCTATCCTCCACATTAAGTGTCCCAAAGGTAGTCCGGGCCATGCCTAACCTTCCTGCCCAGATTGGCATGGGCATGACCGTATTCAGTTGTAGCCCTGATTTGTCACGCAAAGAATTATTTATTATCCAAAACTTGCTGAATGCCACAGGCAAATCATTATATGTAGAGGAGGAAAAGTTGATAGATGCTGCTACCGCTGTATCTGGCAGTGGTCCGGCTTATGTTTATTATTTTATGAATGCGATGATCAAAGCCGGTGTAGAGTTAGGTTTTACACCTGCACAGGCGGAACTGCTCGTCAACCAGACATTTATGGGATCGGTACACTTGCAGAACAGAAATGGGCTTACCTGTGAGGAACTCATGAAACGGGTTGCATCCCGGGGAGGTACCACAGAGGCTGCTTTCAATGTATTTAACGGACATAACCTGGAGACTGAAATTATGGATGGTCTTTTTGGTGCATTTAAACGTTCGGTGGAATTGGGGAGATAATCCTACTATACACATAGCTGGGTGGAGTAACAAATTACTGAATTATTTTTCTGCTCTTCAAGCTTGACAAATAAAATGAGCCTTCGTAAAAGCCTATAAATTCCTTGAGTCTTAATACATTTGTATAAACAATAGAAGAAATAGCATTATTCCCTTCCAGTTAATTTTTTACGTCAAACTAGTTGTTGCCCTTTGAGAAAATATATACTTAGTATCCTTTTTTTTCTTTTAAGCCTATCGATTTTTGCCCAGAAAAAAAATGAAGCCTATCAGCTGAACATACAGCGGACTACCCAACCAATGGAAATTGATGGGATTATGGATGAACCGGGATGGCAGGAAGCCCAGGTTGCTACCGATTTTTATATGGTTCTTCCCATGGATACCAGTTCTGCCAAGGTCCGTACCGATGTAAAAATGACCTATGACGACCACAATCTTTACCTGATTGCCATTTGTTACCATGCCTTGCCAGGTAGGTATATGGTAGAGTCGCTCAGAAGGGATTTTGCCTTTGGAAAGAATGATAATTTCCTGCTATTCATGGACCCATTTGACGATCAGACGAATGGTTTCTCGTTTGGGGCGAATGCCGCCGGTGCTCAGTGGGATGGCCTCATGTATGAAGGAGGCAAAGTAGACTTGAGCTGGGACAATAAATGGACGTCTGTTGTAAAAAACTATGAGGATAAATGGATTTTTGAAATGGCCATTCCATTTAAAACCATCCGATACAAAAAAGGCATTACCAAATGGGGAATAAACTTCAGCCGGTTGGACCTGAAAACAACAGAAAAATCAAGCTGGGCCCCGGTACCCAGGCAGTTTCCAACAGCTTCTCTGGCGTATTCTGGTATATTGAACTGGGATCAGCCCCCTCCTGCTGCCGGTGCTAATGTTTCTATTATACCCTATGCGTTAGCCGGCGTTACTAAAAATTATGCGGTTGATACTAAAAATACTTTCCGTCGGGATGTAGGCGTAGACGCCAAAATTGCCGTAACATCTTCTCTTAACCTGGATCTAACTGTAAACCCTGATTTTTCGCAGGTAGATGTAGACAGGCAAGTAACCAACCTGGACCGTTTTGAGCTGTTTTTTCCTGAACGCAGGCAATTCTTTATAGAAAACGGCGATTTGTTTACCAATTTCGGCTATCAAAATTTACGTCCTTTTTTCTCCCGGCGCATTGGCCTCGGCACCCCTATTCATTTTGGGGCCAGGTTAAGTGGCAAGCTTGATAAAAACTGGCGGCTGGGTGTTATGGATATGCAAACCGGAGCAGTGGATGAACTCAACCTTCCGACACAAAATTTTGCCGTAGTAGCATTGCAGAGACGGATTTTCAGCCGTTCCAATATCGGCGCAATCATTATCAACAAAGAATCTATCAACTACGAGCCTATAGCAGATATTACCAAACCTAGGTATTCGAGATACAACCGCAATGTTGGGTTTGAATATAATCTGGCTTCATCCAATAATGTCTGGACTGGCAAAGCCATGGTTTTAAAATCGTTCAGCCCAGGTGTTTCCGGTGAGGATATGGTATATGCCGGCAACTTGTTGTACGCTGGTAAAAGATGGAATATAGGAGCCCAGTATGAATATGTGGGGAAAAATTTTAATCCGGAAGTGGGCTATGTTCCCCGCCGCGGATACATGAAATTGAATACACAAATCAAACATTTATTCTTTCCTAAAGGCACCAAAATTCTTAGCCATGGTCCTACCTTGAACTCTACCAATTTCTTTAATACTTCATTTCGAGCTACTGATAACGAAAATTATTTACTTTACTCTATAACTTTCCGCGATCAGAGTGTGTTAGGTGCCTGGGTTGCACACGATTATGTGCAAATTTTCGAATTATTTGATCCAACTAGATCAGGTAAGGATAGTCTTGCTCTATTCTCTAGACATAGCTGGAACTCTTGGGGAACTGAATTTATTTCCAAGCCACAAAGTCTATTTACGTATGCTTTTAGAACTAGATATGGGGGATATTATGCTAACGGTACCCGTCTCAATATCACTGGAGAAATAGGCTACCGGTTTCAACCTTATGTAAGCCTTTCTGTTAGTTCTAGTTACGATGATATTAATTTGCCTGAAACCTGGGGCCGCACTGATTTCTGGTTGGTTGGGCCGCGCCTGGATGTAACCATGACTAATACACTGTTCTTTACAGCCTTTTTGCAGTACAATGAGCAAATAAAAAATGTCAATGTAAATACAAGGTTGCAGTGGCGGTACAAGCCTGCGTCCGACTTGTTTATTGTTTATACCGACAACTATCTGCCTGCTCCTTTTGCAGTGAAAAACCGGGCTTTGGTGCTTAAGTTAACGTATTGGTGGAATCTGTAACCTGTAGCATATTGTACAGGGCAGTTCATATAATGTTACTTCATAACAAATGTAATCTGGATAGCATAATACGCATAGGTATTCCTTAGTTACTCATATAATTAATTTGTAGCCAATACCCCGGATATTTACAATCTGAATTTTAGGATCTTGTTTCAGGTGATGGCGGAGGCGGGTGATAAATACATCCAGACTGCGGCCATTAAAAAAACTATCGTCTCCCCAGAGTTCCAGCAATACAGCAGTGCGTTCCAGTACCTGGTTTCTGTTCTGATAAAGCCGTTTTAATAACTCTGACTCTTTATAAGATAAAGCACATTCCTGGGTTTTGAAAAGGAGTTTCTGTTTAGGATAATCAAATACATACTGACCAATAGAGTAAGATTCTGGTTCAGGACAAGGAATGCCAGATTGGCGGTTCAGCAACGCTTTTATCCGGACAATCAGTTCGTCCATGCTGAATGGCTTTTTAAGATAATCATTGCCTCCAAGTTCAAAGCCTTTTACTACATCTACGGTTTGTGAACGGGCAGTAAGGAAAATGATAGGAACGAAGGCATTCTGTTCCCGGATTTTTTGGGCCAGAGAAAACCCATCCAGCTGTGGCATCATCACATCCAGTACTACTACATCAGGTTTTTGTTGAGCAAAAAAAGTTAAGCCCTGCATTCCATCGGTTGCATGTTGCACCTGAAAGCCTCTTACCTCCAGACTATCCTTAACTATCTGCCCGAGAAACACTTCATCTTCTACCAGTAATACATTCGCCATAGGTTATTTGCTATAAAACTTGAATTCAGTTGCCTAGTGGGAACCAAAGCACAAATTCACTGCCCTGAGTAGGCTCACTGTGCACTTCAACATACCCCCCATGTTTTTCCACCACTTGTTTGACATACGACAAACCCAGACCAAATCCCTTTACCTGATGCAGATCACCGGTTGGAACCCGGAAGAACCTATCAAAAATAGCTTTCTGGTAGCTTTTGGGAATGCCAATGCCACTATCTTTCACCGATAAACACCAGGCGGTATGCGCCTTCCGGCTGCTGATATGAATGGTAACTTGTTCATAGGAATACTTAATCGCATTATCTATAAGATTCGTTATGGTGTTTCCCAGATGCACCTTGTCAAGAATTACAGTGTCTTCTTCCTCCGGTAAGTCCATGACAAAGTGGATGGGCTTGGCGGCCTTTAACTGGTATTGAGACACAATTTCTTTAATCAGGATAGAGGGAAACAGCGGTTCGGGGAGTAATTCAAATTCCTTTTTTTCTTCTACCGCAATATTCAATACTTTCTCCACCAAATCGGAGAGCCGTTGCAATTCATTTTTAGAGATGGTAAGGTACCGCTGGGCCTTCTGCGTATCTTGAAGGGCACCAAAAGATAACATACCTTCTACAGCTGCTGATACGGTGGCAAGTGGGGTTTTCAGCTCATGTGTCATGTTATTAATAAAATCATTTTTTACCTCCGAAAGCCTTTTTTGCTGAAGTATGGTAGAAAGCATATACAGGAAACACCCAGTAGTAAGCACCAGCAGCAACACTGAACCCACTAATAGCCAGCCCATTTTCTTGAGAATATAAGGAAAAGGCTTTTTAAAAGAAGCTTGCAGGTATACCTGGTGAATTGGATTAACCAGCACTGGTTGTAATTGCACTGGAAAGGCAGCGGCAGCCTGGCTGACAAACTCCGGATTCCCATAAGAATTAGTTACCGGATGGATAGTATCAAGTTTAAAAGTGGCCTCCATGCCCCGTAATTGAAGCTCTGCGTTGAACGTAGAATCCATTTCTGGCAAGTTAACCACTGAATTGCTTGTCCAGTTAACAATTATTCTATTAGAAATACGTCTGGCAAGTGTATCTGCCGGAACAAGCTCCATGTTTAGGGGAGGAGCCAATTCTTGCCGGAACCTGAGCACATCTCTGGTTTCCCGAATATCAGTAGGTGTCTGGGCTAACTCTTTTTGGGTACTATCCACCCGTTCATAGATGATACGTACATTTGATCCTGGCC
Source organism: Rhodocytophaga aerolata (assembly GCF_030503435.1). Lineage (GTDB taxonomy): Bacteria > Bacteroidota > Bacteroidia > Cytophagales > 172606-1 > Rhodocytophaga > Rhodocytophaga aerolata. The sequence continues at coordinate 39,594 of NZ_JAUKPO010000013.1, read as the reverse complement.
GCCTTTCACCCAATTCTCTGTAAATCGTTCTGGGACGTCCGGAAGCTGATTGTCCATGGGCAAAAAGTTTATCTGCATCCATTTCCTGCCTTTTTTGCAATGATACCAGTAAGGTTTCCATAGCCGTGCGGGTAAACTGCTGATGCTGCAACCTATAGGTAGTATACAGCCAGTAGCCCTGGAAAATATTAATTCCCAGTATGCAAGCAGTCATCAAAATGAAGATGGAGCGTATCCGGCGTTTCATGTTTTATAAGCTGTAAAGTAAATATACTATCCTTCGTGCAGCTTTTTGAAGGCCTTAACACTATTTAACACTAGATAACAGTACTTAACCACCTAGGTAAAAAAAACTTTTCACCTTTGCCTTACTACGCATTGCCAAGTATCCACCTTATCTCATAAAGTTTAACCTCTATTCCTATGAAACAAACAAGCACATGCTTATGGCTCATGCTGATAATTGTCAGCCTGGGCACTCCCCTATTTGCTCAAACTACCTCTGGCATCATAACGTATGAAGGAATGCGCAAACTAGATCCTTCACAAATCAGAGTGGTAATCAATGGTGATGTTGTGCAACCAGGCAGCCCAGATGCACCACCAGATTTGCCAGATGTGGTAAATTTCTCGCAACAATTAGTATTTGACAAAAATGCAGCAAAAGAAATCCGGGAAAATTCTGGGCCGGTAATCCGGCGATTTGAAGGCGGCCCTGGAGGGCCGGCTACCCGGGAAACCATTAAAGTAGAACCACCTTTTACTGAAAACACCTACATAGATTTAGGTACTCAGAAATACATTCGTTTGCTGGAGATCAAAAAAGATGCTCAGGTACAGACGTACCGGACTGAAGAACCCTTTAAAAAGACTGCGGGTTGGCAGGAAGCCGGAAAAACCAAGAAAATTGCCGGATATACCTGCAAAAAAGCTACCTGTCCCTGGAAAGGCGAAACCTATACGATCTGGTATACCACGGATTTACCCTTTACCTATTCTCCTATCAATGGACTTGCTCCGGAAAAGGGAGTAGTACTGGAAATAGAAGGTTCAGGCGAAGCTTTTAAAGCTACCAAAGTAGAAAACAAATCAATTCCTGAACGTAAACTCTCATTTTCATCCGATGCCCAGGTACTCCCTGCTGATCAATACGAAGATGTACGCAACAAAGCAATGGCCGATTTCCGCCAAAAAATGTTCTCCGGCGGCTTGCCTGGAGGTAATTAACTATTTGTTGGCAGGAATGTAGTTAGCTGCATTCCTGCTCCATTCCTGTATTACAAAACCCCCACCTACCTTTTCACCTTTGCTTCCACTCCTATGAGATGCGGCCTTCTATTCCTATGGTGTTATTTTACCTCTGCTTTGCTGTTTGCTCAATCAGTTGGCACAGGAACAATTCAAGGTACCGTTATTGACTCTACCACCAGGCAAGCTGTACGGGAAGCAGCGGTTTCGCTACTCCAAGCCAAAGATTCTTCCTTTGTTACCTATACCATCACAGGGGGTGAAGGGAATTTTTCGTTTACAAAAATCCCTTTCGGTCAGTACCGGCTGTTAATCACTTTTCTCGGGTATAAAAATAGCTCAACCCTGGTAACCCTAACGCCAGATAACCCACTTGTTGACTTGAACAATCTTTTACTAGTGCAGACTTCTATTGAATTAAGAGAAGTAACGGTTTTGCAAGAGAGAGCCCCCATTATTATTAAAAGTGATACAGTTGAATTTAATGCAGGCTCGTTTAAAACGAAACCTAATGCACAGGTTGAAGAGTTGTTGAAAAAACTTCCCGGCATAGAAGTTAGCCGCGATGGCACAGTTACCGCACAGGGTGAAGAAGTTAAACGTATTCTAGTAGACGGAAAGCCTTTTTTTGGAGACGACCCAAAAGTAGCTACCCGGAATCTTCCGGCAGAGATTATTGAAAATATACAGGTATTTAACCAGCAATCTGATCAGTCGTCTTTCTCTGGGTTTGATGATGGGAGCCGTGAAAAAACAATTAATCTGACAACGAAAAAGGACAAACGGAAAGGCGTATTTGGACAAAACAGTCTGGGTATTGGTACAAAATCCCGTTACCAGGGAAAACTAAATGTAAACCGGTTTAATGACAAGCAGCAAGTTTCACTTATTGGCTTAGCCAACAATATTAATCAGCAGGGATTTACTATTCAGGATATGTTCAACTTTGGTGCTGCTTCCAATAGCAGCCAGAATGGCTTTTATGGAGGTGGCGATACACCTGGGGGTATGGGTGAAACAGTATCGGTGATGCCTGGCGGCCGCTTTAATGGTGGAGGAAATAATGGCGCAAATGCAAATGCTATTACAGAATCGTGGGCTGGCGGTCTGAATTTTAGAGATACCTGGGGGAAAAAAATAGACATTACGGGCAGCTACTTTTTAAACCGGTCTGCTGTTGCTACCAAACAAACAAGCGTACGGCAAACAATGCTACCAGATACCTCTTTTCTCAATCACCAGGAAAATCAGTCTGACAATGTAACGACTGGTCATCGTCTGAATCTGCGTGTAGATTACCAAATAGATTCCCTTAATTCCATCCGTATTACGCCTGGTTTTACCTGGCAACAGGCCAAGTTTACAAATTTTAGCCATTCCCGGGCTTTTACATCGGATAATCTTCCGTTGAATCAAAGCGACCTACAAAATCAGGCAAATGGCGTTGGCATCTATGGGACCAACAACCTCCTCTACAAGCATAAATTCCGAAAAAAAGGGCGTACATTTTCATTGAATCTGCAGACCGTAGTAAATAATCAGGACAGAGATGGAATAAACAAGTCAGAAAATCTTTTTTTCAACGCATCACCAGGACAAGCAATTGGCAGATCATTTAATCAGAAAGCAAATCAAGCATCTACATCTGTGAGTAATACAGTCAATGTATCCTATACTGAGCCGCTTTCCATTCGCAAAACGTTGGAATTTCATTATGTAGTTGGCAACAACACCTCTACGAATACTAAAGATGTAAACGACTATTCGGAATTATCTGGTAACTATGATCAGGTTAATGATCAACTCAGTAACCGTTTTTCTAATGGCTTTATGACGCAACGAGGCGGTGTGGCGTTACAAACCCGTAGACTAAAATACACATATGCTCTTGGGCTTGACCTGCAAAAAACAGATGTAGATTCACGTAATCTTTCTAAAGAAAATTCCCTGAGTAAACACTATGTAAATCTGCTGCCTAATGCATTGTTTACCTATAACTTTGGAAGCAACCGCACCCTGCGTATCAATTTTAGAAGCCGTATCAATGCACCTTCCATTTCCCAGCTACAACCTGTACCAGACAATACCAATCCATTAGTTATTTTGGAGGGAAATCCGGACTTAAAACCTGAATATATGAATACGGTGATGGCCATGTATAATCAGTTTAACCCAAGTAATTCCCGCAGTACCATTGGCGTAGTAAATCTGAGTCAGACATTTAACAAAATAAGCACGGCTGCTCGTATTTCTCCTGACGGCTTACAAAATACCAGTTTTATCAATACAAATAGCTATGTTCAGGCAAACGGATTTATGTCGGTCAGCCGGCGCATCAGGCCACTAAAGTCAAGTATTAGTTTTAACTCCACCATCAGTTATACTACCGGGCAGAGTTTTATTAACAACCAGGCGAATCAGGCCAAACGCATGTTAGTGGGCCAGGGAGTGGTGCTTACTTCAACATTGAGCCAAGCCTTCGATTTTAGTATTTCAGGAAAAATAAATTATCAGCGGGCTGGGTATTCTTTACAAAGAACACAAAACACATCGTTTTTCAATAAAACCCTCTCTCTGGATTTATTTTACCAATTACCCTGCCACTTTGCTTTTACGACTGAAGTAACCTACAACAATACCAGTGGCCGCTCAGCCGCCTATAATCAGAATTTTATTCTATGGAATATGGGTATTGGCAGGCAATTTTTCAAACAAAAACAAGGAGAAGTAAAGCTAAGTGTATATGACTTGCTCAACCAGAACCGGAGCATTGTCCGCAATACAAGCGACACCTATATTGAAGACGTGCAAAGCCACGTGTTGCAGCCATACGTTATGCTAAGCTTTACCTATAACCTTCGCAAGTTTGGCGGCAATTCAGTTTTTGCACCTTCCAGATCTGGCTTATCCCCGCTTAATACCCGGCAAAAGTAGGTTGACCTGTATACTCTACCCAAACCTATATTTTTATAAAACTAAATAGCTTTTGTTTGCCAAAAAATAAATGCAAAAGTAGTTGCAACTTTATAACTAAATAATTAGTTTTATTACTAAACATTTAGTTATATGAAAGCATTCTTTTTCCTTTATCTTCTGGAAGCTAATGCAATGGTTGGGATATCGGTTATTGTTTATCTGATCTTTCTCCGCCACGAACATCATTTTCAGCTTAAGCGCCTATATATAGTAGGCATGCTTTTTTTATCTATTGTGTTGCCTTTTTTTCAATTCAGTATTCAGTCAGATACGCTTCCGGCAATTTCACAGTTTATTGAAGCATATACCTTACCTGAGGTAACTATAACCGCTTTGCAAAATTCATTGTCTTCGGCAGAAAGTTTCAGCGCTTCTTTTCAACTCCTGGATGTATTAACTTATGTGTATATAGCCGGTCTGGGTATTTTCTTTATAGTATTTTGTATCAGGCTGACTACCCTTTTATGGCTACTAAAAAATACGCCTGTTTCTTTCCGGCAAGGCAACTACCGGATTTTGGAATCTACCAAACCTATCGCCAGTTTTTCATTTTTCCACTATGTGTTTATTAGCCGGGTACACGGATTTGGCCACCAGGAAAAGGATCCTATTATTACCCATGAACTGGCCCATGCGTCCAAGTATCATTCATTAGATATACTCTTTATTGAAATAGTGAAGATCGTATTCTGGTTCAATCCATTTGTTCATCTGTCAAAAAATATACTTACAGCTATTCATGAATACCAGGCAGATCAGCAAACGGTACAATCCTACAACCGGGAATACTATTGCCAACTTTTAGCTAGGGAAGCGTTGCTATCAGCTAATTTTACGCTTGCCAGCCATTTTAACCAATCTCTCACCATAAAACGTATTGCCATGATTAAATCTGTAAAGAAAAAATTGAACGTGTGGAAGCTGGCTGTCGTAGTACCAGTACTCACCGGAAGTGTATTTGTGGTTGCCTGCCAGGACCAGGCCATGAAAGAAGTAATGGATACCAATAAAACACTTTCCCAGGTAAATGAATCAGAAATTCCAGCCGAATTACAAGCAGAGGTGAATAAAATTAAGCAAAAAGATCCCAATGCCAAGTTTACGTATATAGAAGGCGATCAGAAAGAAGTAGCTGACCTGGTAGAAAAATATAAAGAGACTAAAAAACCGTTGGCTATCCTTGCTGATCCGAAAAAAGGAACCACAGGCATTTTACTGCAAGATGTGAGCAACCATGCAGAAGCGTTAAGAGATACCAAGGGTGTATATTCCGTTGTAGAAGAAGCTGCTTCCCCGGTAGGTGGCATGGCTCAATTAATGAACTACTTACAAACCAATATGACCTATCCGGCAACAGCCAGAGAGGCTAATATTCAAGGGAAAGTATTTGTTCAGTTTGTGGTGCAGGAAGATGGTACAGTAACAGATGTTGAAATTTTGAAAGGAATAGGCGGCGGCTGCGATGAAGAGGCTGTCCGGGTAGTAGCTTCTTCAAAATGGAATCCAGGCAAACAAAAAGGTGTACCTATAAAACAGCGGATGAGTATTCCTATTCAGTTTTCCCTTGGAGAAAATACCACGCCCAATCCGGTTGGTAAAAGTTAACCTACTGGGTTCGTTTAGCTTTCGTTACTACTATCTTCAACTTTAAAAGGTGTACAATCTATACGTTTGTACACCTTTTCTTTTATGCCATCCTCTTAAAATCTGAGTAGATAATGGGATACGTAGCCGGATAAGCAGCATCACATATGTTCAGGAAACAAAACCTGTATATTTAAAGTATATTTCCCAGATTACTTGCGATTTTTCTACTACTTCACCTTACCTTAGTTACGTATCTATTTAGTTGTTTTACCTGTTACCCTATAAACTTAACTACTTATCCAATTTATGTAACCTAACTTTTATCTAACCATGAACCACCCACATCAATTAACTATCTGTGCGGTATTCCTAGCGTTGCTAGCCTTTATTCCCGGATATACCCAAAGTTTACAAGGAAAGGTAACCGATTCACAAAGTGGAGAGCCTTTGCCGGGGGTATCGGTAGTAGTGCAGAGTAGCAATCAAGGTGTTAGCACGGATGCGCAGGGTAACTATACCTTGAATCTGGCAGCAGGTACCTATCAAATACAATTTTCTTATGTAGGGTATGATGCGCAAACCAGAAATGTAACCATTGCAAGTACGGATGTTACATTGAATGTTGGCCTGGTAGAAAACATACAAACCCTTTCGGATGTAGTAATTGTAGGTTCCCGGTCCACCCAAGTCCGCTCCAGTGTAGAAACGGTAGCCCCGGTAGATGTAATTTCAGCTCGGGAACTTCAAACTACCGGGCAGATTGAGCCTACTCAAATGATAAATCTGGTAGCTCCTTCCTTCAACTCTGCCCGGCAGACCATTGCCGATGGCACAGACCACATAGATCCAGCTACCCTGCGTGGCTTAGGACCCGACCAGGTATTGGTGCTCGTTAATGGGAAACGCCGCCACAATCAGGCATTGGTTAACGTTAATGGCACTGTAGGCCGGGGGTCGGTAGGAACCGATCTTAATACCATTCCTACCTCGGCCATTGACCGGATAGAAGTACTCCGCGAAGGAGCAGCCTCCCAGTATGGGTCAGATGCTATATCTGGGGTAGTGAACGTAGTATTGAAAAAAGATACCGGTACTACAGCCAATCTGCATGTTGGGCAGTTTTATGAAAGAGATGGTAGTAATGCTCAGTTTGGCGCTTATCATGGATTTAAAATTGGTAAATTAGGTGTTATTGGAGCGGCTGTGGATGTTCGTTTCCGGGAAGGCACCAACCGGGCTGGAACGTATACCGGGCCAGTGTATGTAAACTGGAATGCAGCAAGAGGAGCCAATGAAACGGAGGCAGACTGGCTTGCCCGCCGGCAAAACCTCTATCTTCAGGATGAGGCACTCATTGAAGAACGGGGATTTAGCCGGGAAAATAATATGCAAATTGGTAACTCAGCTGTAAACAATTTTGGAGGTATGCTTAATGGTGAACTTCAGGTAACACCCAAAACCCAGGTTTACTTTTCCAGCATCCTGAACCACCGGAAAGGGCAAGCGGCCGGGTTTTACCGCTATCCTTTTCAGACTACGCAAGTAATTCCTGAATTATACCCAAATGGCTTTCTGCCAGAAATTCATTCAACTATATGGGATTTATCTTTTCTGGCTGGTGTCGGGGGAGAAATAGGAAATGGCTGGCGTTGGGATGTGTCTAGTGTATTTGGAGGAAACTCTTTCCGCTTTGACGTAGAGAATTCAAATAATGCTTCTCAGTTTGCCAGGGGAGCCAATGCGCAAACTGAATTTTATGCAGGTACCATCAAGTTCAATCAGAATACGACCGATGTTGGAATTTCTAAAGATTTTGGAAAAGCAATAGGGTTGACCTCTTTTAATATAGCTGCAGGCTTGTCATACAGGTTGGATAATTATGAGATTGAACCGGGAGAAGAGGCTTCCTACCGCAATTATGATTTAAACGCAAGTCCGTTACGGGCAGGCGGCGCACAGGTATTTCCAGGTTTTCAGCCAGAAAATGCAGTAAACGAATCGAGGAACGTTTTTGCAGGCTACCTGGATATTGAGACTGATATCACTGAAAAACTTTTGCTGAATGCTGCCGGCCGGTATGAAAATTACAGTGACTTTGGAGGAAATTTGGCCGGAAAGTTAAGCGCCAGGTATAAATTTGCTGATTTTCTTTCGTTACGGGGTACACTTTCTAATGGATTCCGGGCTCCCTCTATTCATCAACGGTATTTCAGCGCCATTTCTACCGTTTTTGTTTCCGTTGCCGGGCAAGGGCTGCAACCACGGCAGCAAGGTACATTTCCCAATGGAAGCCCTGTGGCGCAGGCTTTTGGTATCCCTTCATTAACGGCAGAAAAATCAATTAACTATAGCCTGGGAATTACTTCTCAACCGGTGTCAAATTTAAGTATTACTCTAGATGCCTATCAGATTGATATAGATGACCGTATTGTACTCACCGGACAATTTGCCCGGGGCACCAGTGGCATAGGACCTCAGGTAGCACAAATCCTGGACGCTGCCGGACAAACCGAAGTGAATGCTGCCGTTTTCTTTACAAATGCTGTCAGTACCCGCACGCAAGGCATTGACGTGGTAATTTCCAATGATATTACTATGCCCACAGGCATACTAACCCTAACTCTGGCTGGCAACATTAACCAAACCAAGGTGCAGGGTGAACCAAAAGTCTCTGAGACATTGCCGGCAGATGTATTTGGCAATGCCTTATTTAACCGGCAGGAACGTTCACGGCTGGAGTGGTCGCAGCCACGAAATAAATTTACCTTTGGCGCCAACTACAGAGCAGGAAAATTCGGTGCCAACGCACGCATCACAAACTATGGCGTAGTAAAGGCTTTTGACATCAGCAACCCAGCCTTGGATGAAACCTACAGACCCAAAGCCCTTACTGACTTGAGTGTTAGTTATCAGGTAACTAAATTTTTGCAAGCTACCCTGGGAGCGAATAATTTATTCAATGTCTATCCAGATGAGATACAGGTTAGACAATATCCTACTCCCGGCGATCCTACGAATTTAGACAATTCTTCCTTTGGCCGGTTTGTATATAGCCGTGCCGCTACACAATTTGGGTTTAATGGTGGCTATTATTTTGTGAATCTTTCTGCCAGATTTTAAGTAGTTCAGTTTCTCAAATAAAAGCCTGACACATAGTAGTGCCAGGCTTTTATTTGAGAAACGATTGAGCTTATAAAGAAACCTTTTCTTCTGCAGCTAATAGTACGGTTGTGTAGGGAGTTGTCAATTCAACTTTCCCATTTTTCACCTCTACCGGTTTACCCGAATAGTATTCTATCAGCTTTGCCCCATTCTGAAAAACATTTCCTACTGATATACTTTTGTTGCCTGCCGGTGCATCCAGGGCTACAACCACCTGATCCTGATAGCCATTCTGGGCATATGTTCTGGAAAATGTATACGGAGTGTCCTGTAGTTTGGTATGTTTACCATCGCCAATGGCTATATGTTCTTTTCTGAATCTCCCCAATTTAGACCAATGATCAAAGGTTGCTTTGGCCAGTGAATCTTTTTCCAACGCCTCCCAGTTCATCACTGACCGTAAGTTAGCGTCCCCTTCGGCTCCTGGAATGACCAATGGCCGGGCTATTTCGTCTCCATAATAAACTTGAGCAGCTCCGCCAGCCAGCAAAAGTTTAGTACCAGACTCAAGTGGTTTTTGCCTTTGTTTGTCAAACGGATCGCCATCGTCGTGGGAGGCCAGGTAGTTCAATACATTTAGTCCTTCTAGTGACCCTCCGTGCAGAACTGTATCATATTTTGTAAACAAACTGTCATACACACCTTTTGCATCGTATTTAAAAGCAAAGTTGATCATAGATTCAAAGCCATTGTCATAAAAGTCTACTTTCTTGTCGCCATAATCATAGGCTCTGCCGGCTCCTGCGCTGAATCCATATACCTCTGCCACCATAAAAAAGTCAGTATCATCCAATTTGTTTCCAGGATTATTTGCTTTCCAATCATCAAATGCTTTTTGTGCTTCTTTCTCCAGTTCTGCCCAGATGCTGGCTTCCGTATGCTTGGCCGTGTCTACCCGAAAACCATCTATTCCATACTTACGCACCAGATCAGTGAGCCATTTAATAATATAGAATCTGGGTGCTCTTGGATAATTGGTTTTACTAAAAAATTCATCCAGCTCTTTAATTTCCTTTTCTAGCCTGCCTTCTTGTTGCCATTTTTGCTTCAAGCTTTCAGGCAATTCTACCGGCTGATTGCTTTCAGTATGGATATCGGGTAAGTTTTTTACTAATGTACACTCAACAGTTGTTTGATAATCTTTGTAAGAACAAACAGGGCTTTGTCTTACCCATGAATCTGGCCACGCCGGATCTTTATCTGTTACTGGTCCTGTATGATTGATCACTACATCAAACAAAACCCGGATTCCATGTTCATGTGCTACATTTACCAGCTCAAGCAATTCCTGCTCCGTACCAAAGTTGGGATCTAAGGAAGTCCAGTCTTTTGCCCAGTAACCGTGATAGCCATACGTTGCCCCAGTTCCCTCATCTGTTTTACCATGAATTTGTTCTACCAACGGTGTTAACCAGAGAGCGGTTATCCCCAACTTATCGAAGTAGCCATCTTTAATTTTCTGCGTAACTCCGGCTATATCTCCTCCTTCAAACCCACGCAAATTTGCTGCTTTTGAGGTACGGTTAAAGTTTACATCATTCTTAGGATTACCATTATTGAATCTGTCGGTAAGCAGAAAATAAACAGTGGCATTACGCCAGGAAAATGGCTTCTCTTTGGCTACTGACTGAATAGTGTCTTCTGATTTTTGCTTAGCTGACTCTGTACATTGTGTAAGAGCAAGAGCAAATAAAACTGGCAGGATTAGTTTATGGCTCATGTTGTGTGGTAGACTGAAGTGATCGTTGGATAAGTTTGGGAATAACAAAGATACTACAAGTATCCATATCTCCCAGACCACATCGGTTCCGCAGATGAGAATTTAGAGAACATATACAGTGGCTTTATCGGATAAGAAGCCAAGCTTTACGTTATGAGCCCAAAGACTGTTTGCACTGGTTTTATGCTGGGATTTTGCTCGGTTATTTCAAAACAACTCCTGCTAATTAACACAAAAAGTGCTTTTGTCAGATCGTTGACCTGACAAAAGCACTTTTTGTGTTATTGAATTAAGGTACGAATTACATAATAGATGAAGGTACCCGTTCTACCCATGACTGATATATTTCAGTGAAAGTAGTAGACAAATCTTTAGTAATACCCCAGTTTGGATAGTGGCTTTTCATTTTGCTTAAATCGGAAATGTAACACATATGGTCTCCCTGCCTGTTCTGGTCTACGTATTCGTAAATCATTTTCTTACCAGAAATATTTTCAATAAGACTAAAGGCTTCCAGAATAGAAATTGAGTTTTCGCGGCCACCCCCTATGTTGTACACCTCTGCTACCCTAGGTTGAGCAATAAACTCTTCCATAAACCGGACTACATCAAATGAATGAATATTATCGCGTACCTGTTTTCCTTTATAGCCATAAATATTGTATTGACGCCCTGCCAGGTTGCACTTAATTAAGTAACTAAGGAATCCGTGTAATTCTACCCCAGAATGGTTTGGGCCTGTCAGGCACCCTCCTCTTAAACAACAGGTTGGCATATTGAAATACCTTCCATATTCTTGCACTAATACATCGGCAGCAACTTTGGATGCACCAAATAACGAATGTTTCGACTGATCTATAGTAAACGTTTCTTTGATGCCATTGTAATAGGCGGAATCAGCAAAATCCCAGCGGGTGTCTTTTTCTACAAGTTTCAGATTATTGGGTGCATCCCCGTAAACTTTATTAGTAGACATATGCACAAATACAGCTTCGGGACTGGCTTGCCTGGTTGCTTCAAGTAAGTTGAGTGTACCTACGGCATTTACATCGAAATCGTCGAAAGGACGGCTGGCTGCCAGATCGTGACTGGGCTGGGCTGCCGTATGAACAATAGCATCCGGGCGTATCTCTTTTAAGGTAGACAATACCTTGTTTCTATCCCTGATATCCAGTTCGATATGTTCGAAATTCGAATATTTTGCCGATAATTTTTTCTGATTCCAACGGGTATCGCCATTAGGGCCAAAAAAATCTGCCCGCATGTTGTTATCTACTCCAAATACTTTCCAGCCATTCTGGCAATAATGTTCCACTACTTCACTTCCAATAAGCCCACTAGACCCTGTTACAATCAACTTTTTCATTCAGCTATTAAATTTGTATAAAAAATTTTAATTAAACCGTATCAGCCCGAGCTTTTGCTTCAAACACAAGTAAACAAATTGAGAATTTGTAGTTAAATACCGTTTCCATAACCGGTTGGGTTCCAGATATAATCTATATACCCATTCCAAAGAAAGGTCTCTGGCCCATTGTGGAAGCCTTTTCTCAAGGCCGGCATACACCAAAAAAGCCTGGCCAACACCCAGCATACAGGCATTAACTTTGTTTTTATGGGCAGCCATCCATTTTTCCTGTTTAGGGCAACCCAAGGCTACAAAAACCAAATCTGCCTTTGATTGATTAATTGTCTGTACTATATGCTGATCTTCCTCTTCGGTGAGCGTACGGAATGGTGGAGAATATGCTCCGGCAACCCTAAGATTGGGTAGTTCGGCTTCAATACGTTTGAGCATAGCATTTAATACATCCTCTGTAGATCCATAAAAGTACACGGATTTATTTCTTTTGGCTGCTTCCCTCAGTAACACCGGCAGTAAATCCATTCCACACACGCGTTCCTGCTTGAATTTATCTATCAGCCACATAACTTTAGATATAGGTGCTCCATCTGGTGCAGCCAAATCTGCTTCATTGAGTATGCTATTAAAATTTTTGTCTTTATATGCTTCAATTACCATGTGTACATTGGCAAAGCACACATATGAAGATTTTTTTTCTTCTGTTAACCGAAAAATAGTCTCTGTAAAATCATTAAAAGTGCCTGTTGAAATCAAAGAAGTCAACACTTTTCTTTTTTCCATAGTAATCTGCTGAGGTCTGTATAGCTAGGTGTCTGACAAAATTGCTTTTATCTAGTAGAGGTTTGATGCATTGTATATATCTTCTTAATATGCATTTTCCTCACCTTTTATCATATTCCATACAGTAAGGAAGATGATTTTTAAATCCAGGAAGAAACTCCAGTTTTCCATATACATTACGTCGTACTCCACCCGTTTTTGCATCAGTTGCACCTGTTTGGTTTCTCCCCGGTATCCATTAACCTGAGCATAACCAGTTATCCCTGGTGAAACAAAGTGCCTGACTGCATATTTATCAATTATTTTTGAATATTCTTCCAGCTGGGTAATCAAATTAGGTCGTGGACCAACTACGGACATATCCCCTAACAGTACATTAAAAAATTGGGGAAGTTCATCTAAACTTGTCTTTCTCAAGAACTTACCTACTTTAGTTACCCGGGGATCAGCTTTAGTAGCCTGTAATTCTGTTTGGTTATTAACCCGCATAGTCCGGAATTTATAACACTCAAAAAGTTTGTTTTTCCTACCTGGGCGAAGCTGTTTAAAAAATATTGGGCCTTTGGATTCCAGCTTAATCAGAAAAGCAATGACAGGTACGATAAATGGGAATATGAAACAAATAACCATTAATGAAAATGCTATATCAAATGCCCGCTTAACTACCCTATTAAAAGCTATTCCTAAAGGTTCTCTGCGGAAGGTCATGATGGGAATATTTTCATAAAAATCAATATTCACCTTTTTCTGAACAAGCCCTCTGAAATCCGGCGCAATCTTGAAATAAATGAAATTGTCATCACAAAAATCTGCTAGATCTTTTATTAGATCATTAGAGGTAAGTGATAATGCATAATAAATTTCATCTATATTTTCTTTAATGCAATAATCCTTCAAATGCTTGATTTTTCCCTTAATCATCAGGCTTGGAATTTCGGGAGCATCATCGAAAAAACCCATAAACCGGTAACCCAGGCTTTTGTCTTTTATAAAATAGTGATACAACTCGTTTCCTGCGTAACCGGCACCTACAATTACTACCCTTTTCTCATTGATACCAGCCATTTTAAAATACTTCAGGAAAAGAATAAAAATAATCCGGAAGAAAATTATGGCATCAAACGCTAGAATATAGGAATAAAATAAGAATAACCGGGCAAAGTCATGTTCTTTGAAGCTTATTATATAAGAGAACATAAGCAATGCATGGAAAACGAATGCATAAAAAATCTTCGTAAGCAGTACTTTGAATTTAAAAAGTGTTTCCAGATTGTACACATTATTGAATAATGCTGAAGCAATCCAGGCCAGATTAAAGATTACAAAGAGAGATACATAGTAATCTTCATGATTCGTATTACTCCCGAAACGTAGATAATAAGCCAGCTTACATGAAAAATCAATGATAATAAAATCAGCTATCAACAAAAAGATACCTACAAACTGAGAATATGGTAAGTTTTTTTTCATATATTATTCTTATATCTTTTACTGTTCCTAAGCATCGTCTGCTATACTTTTTTTAACCTTTTACGTAAAGGGCAATATTTGCGAACACAGGATATGACAGCAGGATTTTATTCTAATATGTTACACATGCAAGTGACGAATAAGTGGTATAATTGCCAAAATTATTACATATATAATATATACCTACTTGGTGTAATAAGTAAGCTTAGCTGAGATGAATCTAATTTATTTTTTTTATTAGAAGTGATAGTACAAACTATTCTATAAACACATTTAATATTCAATGTTACTACTAATTTTCATTTTTTAATAGTATTTATTTTTTTAAGAAACGAAAAAAAATATAAATCTACATTCTTATTCATTCTCCAGCCAATCTACGTATGACTAAATAATTTTACATGAAAATAAAAAAATTAATATTTACTTTAATGAATTTATTTTCAATAAGAGTTATTACCTTAGGTTTTATTATATTCTTTTACAATTACTTAATCTACCTAACAAAGGGTTTTTAACTCAAACCAGATGCCAGTGATCTCTCATTATTTTTATTAATATCAAGTAATGCCAAACTTTATTTCTACAATTATCTATAGTAGCCAAATACTATCTTGTTTTATTTATATATAGTCTGTAAAATTTTAAAAACTCTACTAGTAACATACCTAACCCACAAAACTACGACTCAAAAATGTCAAAACTGTTATTCACTTTAATTTTATTACTATCCATATGTTCGTGTATATCCAAGAAAAAACTTACATACTTCCAAAGCAATAAGTTCTCCAAAAATTCGCCTACACTCATTGAAAATAAACGACCTGAATATAAAATACAGCCCAATGACATTTTGTCCATAAGAGTTGTCTCTAATCTGGATAATACAACACCAAATATTTTTAACCTGGACGCTGTGGCTGCTGGTGGAGGCATAAACCCAGCTGCCAACTTTTACGTAACTGGCTACTCAGTAGATGAACAAGGATTTATTACTATTCCAACAATTGGACGTTTAAAAGTGACCAATCAAACGGTAAGCCAGGTTTCAACGCTGGTGCAGCAAAATGTAGATAAGTATCTGAACAATGCCACTGTTGTTATTAAACTGGTAAGTTTTAAAGTCAGTGTATTGGGTGATGTGAGGAGTCCTGGGTATTACTATGTATACAATGAACAGGTCACTCTGCCCGAAGTACTTGCCTTAGCCGGAGACCTTACCCAGAATGGCAGTAGAAAAAACATTAAATTGATTCGACAGAATCCCAATGGCCTGGAAGTAGTTTTATTAGATCTAACAGACCCTAATATCATTAAATCTCCGTATTACTATCTGTTACCCAATGACGTTGTATATATTCAACCCATGAAAGCGGCGATTTCCAGGTCGAATTTAGCACCACTTGGCACTTTCTTTGGTGCAGTTTCGGCTGTAATCCTTGTGCTAAACTACTTTAACCCCAACAGATAAATTTAAGATTAAAATGAAACAACGCCCTGAAACACAGATAGATTTAAAAAAACTGTTTTTTAAGTTCGTAGCAAAATGGTATTACTTCCTGGCTGCTCTTATACTATGTGTAGGCATTGCATATATATATAATAAAATACAGAACCCGGTTTACGCGGTGAATGCGACCATATTGCTGGAAAATGAAAATGCCGGGCAGCGTGGGACAAGTGAATTACTTGGGGTGGTAGAAACTCAGAAAAAAGTGATAGAAGTAGAAGACCAGATTGGCTTGATCACTTCCTTCGATATGATTGAAAAAGCCATTGAACGGCTGGATTATGGCGTTTCCTATTACATCGTTCCTGATGCCTGGATCAATACTTTTGGGGATTTAAAAGTAGAAGAGCGGATTTCTGATAACTATCCATTCAAAATTGTACTGAATCCGGAAGCAAATCAGTTACTGAATACGCCTATTTATATTCGTATACTATCAAAAAACAAATTTCAACTGTCTGTAGAAGGTGGCCAGACAACAAAGTTGTACAATATTTCAACCAACAAAACTTCCGCTGAAATAGAAAGCCCTGAAATTAACAAGATTGTTACCATTAACGAGCCTTTTCAAGATAAGCATTTAAATTTCAAACTATTTTTGAATGAAGGCCATGAAGAATATACTGGCAAAAAATTTTATTTTGAAGTAAACAACAAAAACAATCTGACCAAAAATTACCAGAAACGACTAAAAGCCAAAGCCATTAGCCGGGAGTCGCGCATTATAGATCTTCAGTTAGAAAGCCCGGTGGTAGACAAAGACATGAAGTTTTTGGATACCCTGGTAAGTGTATTTACAGAAACTGATTTGATTGAAAAAAGACAAACCAGCATCAAAACCATTGAATATATTCAAACGCAACTGGCAGATGTATCCAAACAACTAGCCACCGCTGAAAATGACCTTACATCTTACCGTTCTAACCGGCAAACAGATGTAACAGTAGACCGGATGAACGTGTATGATAAAATTGATCAGTTTAACGCCGAAAAACAGCAAATAGCATCCAGGATCAGAACCTATACCGATGTATTGAATTACATGGAGAGGAATCAGGACGTGGCTACTAATGCTGTTCCTGCCACCTCAGGTATAGACAGTCCGGTAATTATTACGCAGGTAAACGAGCTTGCCAACCTGTACCAGCAGAAACAAAAATTGCTTCTTACTTTAAAGCCCGACCATCCCAGTATCCAGCCTGTAGAAACTGAAATTGTATCCCGGAGAAGATCCATCATTAGCAATTTGCGGGAAGGCTTGGCCGCCAGAAGACAAGACCTGCGCAGTGTAGAGCAGCGCATAGGCGCCTTATATGGAAATATCAACCGCATTCCCGAAAACGAAAGCCAGTTAAGAAATTTGCAACAGCGCTACGAATACAACGACCAGACACGAAATTATTTACAAGAAAAATTAGCGGAAGCGCAAATCCTCTTAGCTACGAATACAGCCAGCAAACGGCCTGTAGATAAAGCCAAGGTAGGTGAAAAAACAGCACCAAAAACAAATGCGATTTTTCTTATAGCTATTTTAGCAGGTTTATGTCTTCCGGCAATTGGCATTACTGTAGCTGATATGTTTGACGATACGATCAAAACGAAGGAGGAGGTTAAAAATGCTACTAATATCCCAATCCTCGGTATGATTGGCCATAGTGATGGGAAGAATGCCATCCTGGCTCGTACAGACAATTATAAATCTTCTGTATCAGAATCTTTCCGTTCGCTGCGGGTAAATTTGCAATATCTGGTGGCAGGAACCGAACACAAAACAATTGGCATTACCTCGTCTGCAAGTGGCGAGGGTAAAACTTTTTGTGCAATAAATTTAAGTACGGTGCTTGCTTTATCAGGCAAGAAAACGATTCTCATCGATACAGATTTACGAAAACCGAAAGTAGCTTCTTACCTAGGTATGAAAAATATGGCAGGCTTGTCTTCTTACTTAATACGCAACAGCAAGCTGGATGAAATTGTACAGCCTACCAAAATCAAGAATTTCGATGTAATTACCTCTGGGCCAACGCCACCTAATCCAGTTGAGTTAGTAGAGCTGGATGAAATGCGTGAATTGATTATGCGGTTGAAACTCGAATATGACTATATCATCATTGATACTCCCCCAATTTCCTATGTTGCCGAATATATGGTATTAAAAGAGTATATGGATGCCAATATTTTTGTAATCCGGGCCAATTACACCCGCAAACCTGTACTTGAAATGGTGAATGAACTATACGAGAGCAAAACGTTACATAACTTAAGCATCGTATTAAATGATATTAATTTCTCTGAGATGTATGGATTCGACTACCGGAGCAAAACACGAGGATACTACCAAAAAGCATAAGTAAATGCACGTAAACACAGGGCACATATACTATGTGCCCTTTTTGTTGCCTTCAGTAGTTTGTAAATGTGTTATCCTGATAACACCACGCCCAACTTTCTCCAGGCTCTGCCGAAATTACTACCGGATGTCCGCTTCTTAAAAAATGTTTGGTAGCATGTTTATTTTTCGAACTATCGCAGCAGTGCACTCCTCCACATGTTTGGCAAATACGCAAATGGACCCATGTATCGCCCAAGGCCACACATTCATCACATTGATATATATCAGACCGGATAATTTGTAAATTTTCTAAATGTGAACAAACTTTTGTTGAAATAGCCATAACTGCTTCAAAACTAGTTAACAATCGAATACTGCTTGTTTCAGGAATTGTACCCTCCTTGTATAGATTTTCTTCTGATTTATTCCCATGTATTTTACACGTACTGCCAATACGTCGTTCTTGGTAATTTCTACTGACCCTACCTGACATTATTACTGCAAAAATCAACTGGAAATAAATTTGCCATAGATGCAACTATAGATGGTTCATTACTGGGTAGTAAAAACCTGAAACAACAAACACTTAATATTAAAACTTATGGATGAATTTTCAAACATTGTTATTCATGCGGTGAATAAAATCAAGAATGCAGTGGTTAAAATAGATATACTTAAAAATAAACAAAGTAAGTTATCTCCTGCTGGCTCAGGGTCTGGTTTTATTTTTTCGTCCGATGGCTTCATCTTCACCAATAGCCACGTTGTAAGAGGAGCCGATAAAATTCTAGTCACCTTACTGGATGGCACAGAAGCAGAAGCATTTCTTCTGGGTGATGACCCTGACACGGATATAGCAGTCATTAAAATATATGCAAGTGGTTATTCTACTGCCCGTCTTGGTAACTCAGAAGAATTAAACATTGGGCAACTGGTTATAGCTATTGGCAATCCCTATGGATATCAGCACACCGTTACAACGGGTGTAGTTAGCGCATTGGGCAGAACATTGCGAACCACTTCGGGCCGCCTGGTAGATAACGTCATACAAAGCGATGCAGCATTAAATCCTGGCAACTCAGGCGGACCTATGGTAAATGCCGAAGGCGAAGTTGTTGGTGTAAATACGGCAATTATCCGTGGCGCTCAGGGATTAAGTTTTGCTGTTGGAATTAATACAGCCAAAGATATTGCCGGCTTTTTGATTAAAGACGGCAAAGTTACCAAAGCGTATCTTGGCGTAGTAATGCAGGAGATTACGATTAATCCAAGAATTGTCAACTTCTACGGTTTGAAACACAACAAAGGCCTGTTTGTGGTATCTATTGAGAAAGGCTCACCGGCTGGTAATTCTTTGCTTAGAGAAGGGGATATCATAATTGGCTTTGAAACCAGTATGGTAAGCAGTTCCAATGAATTATTTAAGCTTCTGACTCAAGATAAAATAGATAAACAATCAACATTAACAGTTTTACGCAACACGCAAAAACTGGATATAAACATTCATCCGACCTTACATAAAGCTGCCTGATGATCATAATTTTCATTCAACAATTTCTGCTTTCAGGAAAACTATCCATTTTTACTGAAAGCAGAAATTGTTTCTAACAAACTCAACATTTCCTCTGCTTTAAATTCATATTTTCAGTCTGTCTCCTTTATATTTCTTTTGTTATAAGGGATAGCCACACCTTGGCTACTTTATAAACTCAGATTATTCTTTAGTTATTACTGGATCTACCACTGATGGCGGCAAGAGGTTACTCTTGTTGAATTCCTGTTTACCAGAACTCCCATATAAAGATTATCCATTTCTTACGTGAATGTATGAAGCAAAAAATAATCGTATTTGGGAGATACTAGATTAATAATCAAATTGCTTACAATTGCAGCAGAATAAGTAGAAAGGCAGTTTTTTATCACTTATTCGGCAGCTTTCTACTCGCATCACTTACTAATTGAATAACACATATATGAACAAATTTGTGAAGGCTAGAGCAGCCTTTGTTACATTAGTTGCATTAAGCACAACTAATTTTGGTTTATCATTCAGGAAAATAGTTACTTTTTTAAAACCCTTTTCCTTCTCTCCCATTTCTTACCGCCTGACCCCTGTATCCCTAGCCATTACTTTTGTTATGCTTGTTTCTTGCCAAAACAGCGGTACTAAAACAGAAGACAAAATTGCAATAACCGAACAGGAGGTGGCCGTAGTAGACTCATCTACTCTTGCCAGCAGAGCCGCAACGGCAAAAGTTGATTCTGTTAAAAAAGATACATTGGCTACCCTGGCAAAAAAAGATACATTAGCAAAAGTTTACCCCATAGATACGGCTTCGTCAAAGCCAGTAAAGTGGCCGGAAATGCCAGAACCGTTGCCAGGATCTATTTTACCGCACAACCGGATTATTGCATTTTATGGCAATCCGCTTTCCAGACTCATGGGTATTCTAGGCGAACTGCCCCCGGATCAAATGCTGTCTAGGTTAGATGAAGAAATAGAAGCCTGGAAAAAAGCCGACCCTACTACCCCTATTATGCCTGCCTTGCATGTAATTATGGTAACAGCCCAAGGAGCTCCCGGCCGGGATAGCAAATACCGTTTACGCATGACCGATAAAGTAGCCGAAGATGTAATAGCCTGGGCGGCCAAACGGAATGCCATCGTTTTTATTGATATTCAAGTAGGTCATAGCGATTTGCAGGCTGAATTGCCCAGATTTGCACACTTGCTTGCCCGGCCTAATGTGCATTTAGGTGTGGATGCTGAGTTTGCTATGAAAGACGGCGCTGTTCCAGGAAAAAAGATGGGAAGCTTTGATGCAGCAGACCTGAACTTTGCTTCTACCTTCCTGGCTAACCTGGTAGATCAGCACCAGATTCCGCCTAAAGTGTTTATTGTACACCGCTTTACACAAAAAATGATTACCAACTACGACCAGATAAAACTGGATCCCCGCGTACAGATTGTAATGCATATGGATGGATGGGGTGCTCCTACCTTGAAAAAAGATACGTATCGCCGGTATATTGTAAAAGAACCAGTGCAATACACAGGATTTAAAATATTTTACAAAAATGATATAAGAAACGGGTCACGGTTGATGAAGCCCGAAGAAGTATTGGCGCTTAATCCAAAGCCTCTTTATATCCAATATCAATAATTATAAACAAAACTAACCACAAAAGGCTGCCCAATAAGGTAGCCTTTTGTAGTTATATAATCTTTAAAATAATCTCTTTAGATAAGTTCCTATCTCAATTTTTATAACATCGGTTTATAGAGTTTCTATGCTGATGATGTATCCTATGCCATATCTGCCAGGGAAACTAAACATTTAAACTGAATGTATCAGGACTGCAGATAAAGATATATGTAGATCAGTAAACCACATGTTTACATCTATCTTCTATCCATTAACCAAGAGATGTTCTTCTACATTTAATCCAATGTGCTTTGTACGATTATTCTTTGCCTGTATACGACAGCTTTGTGAACAAAAAGGTTTGTATAATACCAGATGGCTATTTTATTATAGTCATCTTCCATCTTCGGATACAGCAAACTGAACCAAGAAAGACATATAGTTTCTAAATTAAAGGCTATAAAGAAATCTAGTCAGCCAACAAGTATATTCCTTATAAATAATAAGCGCTTACTGTGATTAACAGTAAGCCCTTTGTAAGCAAAATAGCTTTCTTTTTATTTAACTACAGGGATCTGAAAATGATAAACCTTTCCGGGAGTTACTTCGAAGCGGTACGTATAATCGTCTTTGGAATCAAACTTTATCCACGGGTTATACAGTTTGAGTTGTTTATAGTTGATCTTATTATCTAAAGCAAATTTGGCAATATTATCAATGGTACGGTCTACTTTTACTGTTGTAGTAGCATAAGGTTGGTATTTATCTTTGTCTGTCAAATAGAATCCATACTTTTCGGGATTTTCAATGATCAGTTTCATGGCTAAAATCCGGAAGACGTATCTGGCTGTTTCAGAAGTCAGGTACAGATCATAATAATTATCCATCTGCTGGTAATTTTTTACCCGTTTTAAAGTGGGTAACCCCAGATTGTAGGCGGCGGCGGCCAATGTCCAGTTACGCATTTCGGCATAGTTACTTTTTATGTGTCTGGCTGCTGCCTTAGTAGAAAGTAAGGGATCACGGCGCTGGTCTACATATCTGTTCATTTCCAGATTTTGCCCTCTTGCTGAACCTTCTGTAAACTGCCAGAAACCATGTGCTTTTCCAGAATCTGCGTAAGGCTCCAGTTCACTTTCAATAACAGCCAGATAGAAGAAATCCTTAGGAACGCCTTCTTCAACCAGCATGGGCTCAATTTTATCACGCCACCGGTTCACTCTTTTTAATATGATAAATGTGGTTGCGTGCTTATAGGTATTAATAATCAGTTCCCGCTCCAGTCGCTCGCGTACTTCAGGATCTTCTAAAGGCACTTTTTCACCAGCAAAATATACTTCCTGGGGAATATAAACATTCGAAACTTTCTGAAAAATGGCATTTCCATTCTGGGCAAAAACCTGGCTCCAGGTTGCAGCTAAAATAAAGGCAAAAACAACAGCGTATTTCAATTTTTTACTAATTAAAGTGTGTACATCTCAGGCAATGATACTATAATATTTAATTTTAAAAAACACAGAAAAGATAAAAAAACAACGTCTTACTTTATCTAATTTTTGCCATTTCTCACACCGTAACAGGTCCTTCTGGCATCTACCCTGCTTCATTTTCCATTTTTTTTGCTTCCCACTCAGGTTGGCTTCACGCCTCAAAAGTTTCCTGTTTACCCATTCAGTTCCCATTCTTGCAGGATGGTGTATTTAGCGCCAGCGGGATTAAGTTCAGATACCCATAAGCCAAAGGAACGCACTACCCATGAATGGCTTGCAAAGACAGGAAGCTGATTCTCATGAAGCTTCACCTTTTGTCCTTTTCTTACGCGGGCCAGTGTAACATGGGGCAATGGAGAATGATCTGGCGGGTGATTCAACAGGCTAGCTAGTTGAGTTGCAAAGCGTACAAATTCCTGGCTTTCCGCAAATCCTGCCCATAACATTGTAAGTCTTCCTCTTTTACTTACTGGTACAAGGTGGGTGCATTGGAGCTGGAAAGGTTTCAGGTTAGATAATGTTTGTAGCTTTTCTTGGATGGCCGGAATGTCTGCTTCAGCTATATTCCCTAAGAATAGTACAGTAATATGCAGATTTTCCTCTCTAACCCATGCCAAGCCAAATATAGGCAAAGTAGCTCTACAGGCTTCTAACGAGTGTTTTAACCGTTCTTTGATGGATAAAGCAACAAACAATCTTTTAAAGGCCATAAGGAAAAATACAGGTAGATTCTCTAAGAAATTAGCACCACTACAAATAAAACGTCTATCCTGAATAAATAGTCCACTGGATTATTAACCTAATACTGATAAGCTCGTATAGACAGAAAATAAATTACCTAAACAATATTTTTTATGGCTAAATTAAAAAACTTAGATGACTTGCTAGAGCACTCTATTAAAGACTTATACAGTGCTGAAAAACAAGCTCTGGAGGCTTTGCCTAAAATGGCAAAAAAAGCAAATGACCCTCAGTTAAAAAAAGCATTTGAAACCCATTTACAAGAAACAGAACAGCAAAAAAGCCGGCTGGAACAAATATTCCAACTAATGGGTATGCCTACAAGCCGGATGAAATGCGAAGCTATGGAGGGTTTAATTAAAGAGAGTGAAGAAATGATAGATGAGAATGCAACTCCTGAAGTAAAAGATGCCGGACTAATTGCATCTGCACAGAAGATGGAACATTATGAAATTTCCGGCTATGGTACTGCAGCTCATTTCGCACAACGCCTGGGCAAGAACGACATTTATAAACTTTTGGAACAGACGTTAAACGAAGAGCAGAAAACAGACACCCTTCTGAATAATCTGGCAAAAGGCTACATCAACCAGAAGGCAATGCCTGGCAGCGCCAAAAATACCTAGGTAATTAAGGTACTTCACAATAAAAAGAGGCTATTTTGTAGCCTCTTTTTATTGTAACTTATAACTCATAAGTATATGGCAATCTATTATTGATCGTAATTTAATTGTTGGTTGTGTCAACAGAAGCAGTAAAGCCAGGCGTTAGCAGCAATTTTTCATCAATCATCTCCAGAATTGAAGCGTCCACTGTTGTGTCAAATTTGCGGGCAAAAAGCTTACTGGATTGCATTAATTCTTCCAGATGCTGAGAAGTCAATAAGACAGGATTCAATCCTCCTTTTTCGCTCCACTTGCTGAAAATCATATTATTATTAACCATCTTACTGGCAAAATACGGATGATTCATTGCTGCCGTAACCAGATACATTTCGTCCGCACAAAAAGCATATTGCATATACTTATTGAAATGAGGGTGCTGGTCGTAAAAGTTTATTAAATACTCAGCAAATTCGAATGTAATAATACCAAAAGTAGCTCCGAAATATGGCCTGAACCCATCAGGAAATTCGCGTTTAACAATTTTCCTTAAAAGGAACTTAATCTTGTTTGAAACAAGGCTTCTCAAACTGGTAGCATCTGGGTTTGGTTCTCCGGGGAGTAATAGATACTTCCGGCTATTGAGTCTCCAATAAAAAGAATCAATCCGGTGATGTTGTGGCCGTGTAGTTACCCTATCGTTCACCGGATGTACATACGGCTTGTTTTCACCCATATCTGGCGTAATTTCAAAATGCCTGTAGAATATTTTTTGTGGATGGCTTTCCAAAAACCGTTTGATTTCTGTATTGCTCTTGATAGGATAATCCTGGCCGCTTAGAATAACGGCATGATCATATTTTATATCCAGCGACTTCGCTTTTTTCAAACTATTAACAACTACCTCCATTAAAGAAAAGTGTCCCCAGGCAGTTTTAATTCTGTCTAAAAAAAACACGTGTAGATTACTTTGGAATTTATCTCTCAGCACAGCAAACTCTTCGTTGCTGGATAATTTATTGTAGTGGAGAATTACATAATGTTCATTGGCACTAAGGGTTTCTACTAATTTTATGACTTGAGAAGGCTCTTTATGGGCAAGAATAATATACAGTATCTTCATAAGGGATTATTGTCTTGGTAAGATATTCAAATGCCCCAAGGACAACATTAAAATCATATTAAAATTAGATTAAAAAAGGAAGCTATTGGAAAGTTTAGTGAAGTGTAAGAGCTACTATAATAAATTCAACTTTTAAAAATTGCTTGCCGTATACTAGACACATATACTATTTACGATACAAAATGATTGCATGGGATAAGCCAAAATTTGCAGTTTTTAAATTGCATTTATTTTTGAAACAAAGTTGTTATTACTCGTATTCTCTGACAATATTTACGTACTTTTTCTCTAGAATCCGTATGATTTAAAGCTCACAAAGGTTGGGCCAACAGAGAAAAGATTGCATAAATAACTATTCTGATTGCTACGTAACATAAAGCCTTAACCCTGATAGAGCGTTCAGTGTGATGCCAGTATATTTCTGAAGACGTAGCAAGCTACATGTAACCTAAAGCAGAATCTATTCTTTAAAATGAGTCAGAGTTTAACAGCAAAAACCCTAAATGGCGTAAAATGGACTTCTATTGCTACAGTATCTAATTCTGTTATGCAGATTGGCTATTCGGCAATAATGGCTCGTTTGCTAGGTCCTACTGAATTTGGTTTGGTAGCTATGTCTGCGGTAATTTTACGTTTTGGTGGTTACTTTGCCAACATGGGGATGGCACAGGCGATTATCCAAAAAAAAGATCTGTCAACAGAAGATATACGTGCTGCTTTTACCTCCGGCTTGCTCTTAGGCGGCTTTTTCTTTGCCCTTATCTGGGTACTGGCTCCTTTTTCTATCCTCGTATTTGACAACGCCAAAGTTATTGAAGTGGTCAGGATTATGGCCGTAAGCTTTTTAATTGGCGGGTTTGCTTCTACTTCAAACAGTCTGTTGCGGCGGCAAATGGAATTTAAAGTGCTGTCAATTGCAGAAACTTGTTCATACATCGTTGCTTACCTGGGAATAGGGATTGTACTGGCCTACGTTGGCTTCGGGGTATGGAGTTTGGTACTGGCCACGTTGAGCCAGTCAATAATTATGGCCATTATCTCTTATTCGTATGTCAGACACAACATTCAGTTGTTATTTAGCTGGCAGCAATACAAACCCTTGTTTGCGTATGGTAGCAAGATGTCGTTTATCAGTTTTCTGGAGTTTTTGTACAGCAATATGGATACCTTGTTAATAGGCCACTTTCTGGGATCAAGCAAACTAGGTATTTATAACCGGGCCTATAATTTAATTTACTTACCGCTCTATTTTCTAACAACCAGTCTGGCTAAAGTTATTTTTCCTTCGTTCAGCAAAATACAGCTTGACCGTGAAAAACTTACTACCATTTATCTGTCCAGTATCACAATTATTGCCACAGTATTAATTCCGGCCAGTGTAGGAGTAATTATTTCAGGCAGAGAATTGGTGTTGATATTATTAGGAGACAAATGGACTGAAAGCATTCCAATTCTTCAGATTATTTGTATTGCTATTCCACTAAGCTTGATTACCATGTTTGCGGGTATAGTTTGCGATGCCACAGCCAGCCTCAAAAAAAAGATAATTCTGAATGTCATCTATATCCAGATAATATTGGTGCTTTTCTACTTTCTGAGAGACTACGGATTGAAAGGCTTTGCTTCAGCCATTGCCACAGGAGAAGTCATCAAAACGTTTATGTACATGTACTTAATGCGGCAGATATTGTTGGTTAATTATAAACAACTCTTTGGCAGCTATATTCCGGGAATTATTAATGGTGTAGTGGTTGGAGGTATTTTGTATCTGGTTACTTCTTCGCTTCGCTCTGCAGAGTCTCCCCTTTGGTTAATATTCAGTTGCCAGGTGATTACTGGAGTACTTATATTACTACTGCTGATTCTCATTATTCCGCACCCTGTTCTTAAACAGGAGATAGCCAGCTTACTAATTAAATTCAATTTGACGAACAGCAAATATTATGAGCGGGTTATTCTGCCTTACCTTACTTTTCTGAATATCAAAGAAAAAAAACCACATTAACCTGTCTCAAACTTTTACAGCTATGAAAATATTGATTGTTTCCTATATGATTCCTGAAGCCCCCAGCGGGGTAAGTGTTCATTATATGAATCTCGCTAAAAGTCTGGAGCGTGCCGGTCATCAGGTACAAACGCTTAGTGTGGCAGATGCTCAACCGATTATCCGGAAAACCTCGACAGCTGCATCGAAAATACTATCGCTGTTTGGAGGGTTGGGAAAAGAACTAGCAAGAGAAAGTCAAAACTTTATCCGGATATATACAGCGGTTCGTCAGCTGATTCGCAAAAAAGATTTTGATATTATCAATGCCCAGGATTTAGGAAGTGCCTATGCTGCAAAACTGGCATCCAACGGACGCATACCTGTTTTACTTACTTGCCACTTCAACGATGATCCGGCCACTGAAACTATTAAACGCAGGAATTTAACTGGCCTGGCAGTCACTTTTACCCAAAAGTGGCATCAGCATCTTTTCAAAGCCATTACCTATTACAATGGTGTTTCTTCCTACGTAATCAAACGTTCCAGGCACTTATTCAACATTGATGCCATTGTAGAAATCATACATAATGGTGTAGATTTTAAAGCGGTTCAGCGTACGTCGCCCTTATCTGTTTTACATTCGCAGTATCCTGGAAAATATGTACTTATGAACATCGGACACCTGGAAAAACGAAAAAATCAGGATTTGTTTCTGGAAGCTGCCTATTACTTAAAGAAGCAAAGAAGTGATTTCGTATGTGCTATGGTAGGCAATGGGGAAGATTATGCGTACCTGCAAGACCAAATTCAGAAACGAGACTTAGCAGATTGTGTAGTTATGTTAGGTCATCATGAAGATGTCATTCCCGTATTGAAATCGGCTGATATATACATGCATACCGCTTTGAATGAGAATTGCCCACTCGTTCTCCTAGAAGCCATTGCTTCTAGCGTGCCGGTGTTTGCTTTAGCTGTAGGTGGTATTCCCGAATTACTTAAACAAAAAGAAGCTTTGTTTTCTCAGGGTATTACAGCTGAATTTCTGGCAGATAAGCTTTCTGCTGCCTTAGATGATGAACAGTTCAGAGCCAAACTCCAACATCTTCAGTATGATGATGGCTTGAAAGGATTCGATATTTATAGAATGACACACAAATACCTGGCATATTATCAACGGATTATCAGACACTTTGAAGAGCAGAAAATTAGCGGAAATGCTACACTAAAAACAACAGATGCGAATGAAATTTCTACCCATAAACCTGTACCTAATAACTAATTAACAAACATGATAAATATTGCAATAGATGCCTTTAGACTGGTTGGTAATCCCTATAGCAGCCATGCCATCTACATCTATGAACTGGTAAAATCTTTATTAAAAAATGATGAGATAACTCATATCTATTTGATCATACCAACCAAGCCCCATGATCATCATATGTACGACGAGCTGGCTGCGCAGCCGAAAGTTACATTCGTGACACCCAATAAAAAATATATTATCCAACGATTTATTCATGAAGTAAGGTGGATTCAGCTGGGTGTGGTTGAAGCCTTAAAAAAAATTTCTGCGCCTGTTCAATACCTCATTTGCCAGTATCATCAATGCCCGTTGCGGGTAAGCCGGCAGATAAAAGTGATAACGATTGTGCATGATCTGTGCGGACTAAACACGTTTTTTTATCCCCGTCTTAAAAAAGGATTGTACCGGCATTATACAAACTTCTTGGTTTCGCTGGTCCGGACAGATTTGTTCATCCCCATATCTGAATTTACTAAGTCGGAACTCATACGTATTTTTCCTTCTTCCAAGTCACGGGTGTCAAAGGTTGTACACAACAATCTGTCCATTGAAACAGTATCGGATCAGTTGATGCTGGAAACATTGGAAAAATATGACTTACAAGCTCAAAATTATTTTTTCGTTTTTGGAAACAACAACCTGAGAAAAGGATTCGATCTGGCCATTGCTGCATACAAAATATATAAAAGCCGGGGTGGCAAAGCCAAGTTTTTGACAATGGCCCCATCAGGCGAAGTGGAAGCTATCCGCAAAACACTGGATGATGTAGAGGTACCAGATGTAGTACTGGTAGCCGGTATCAGCAACGAAGAACGGGATGCTTTGTATAAAGGGGCTGCCGCGTTGCTCTTTCCAAGCCGTTGCGAAGGATTTGGCTATCCGGTATTGGAAGCGATGATGCAGGGCTGCCCTCCTATTGCCTGGGTCAATAGCCCGGCACTTGAAATAACAAACTGCCGAGAACTTTTGCTCCAGACACTTGACCTGAACGAGATAGTAGAAAGTATGTTTACCTATGATACTATTTCTGAAACCGACAGAAAACAGTTATCGGCTAAGTTAATTAAGCGGGCAAAAGAGTTCACGGACTTCGACTTTGGTAAAAAGTTTTATGAATCTATGGTTGGTATGCACTAAATTAGTAAACGATGAAAGTTACATTTGGAAAATACGAACTCAGTTTTAAATATTATTATCTGCTGGCTCTTATTCTGATTATGCTGACAGATAGCCTTCTGTATGAGCTTGTTTTCGGAGAAAAACATGGGGATGAAGGATCAGCATCTACAGAAATAGTTCCTGTTGAAAAATACCTCATACTCCTGGCCTGTGCCCTAAGCATGGTATTTATCAACAGATTAAATTCTTTTACCAGAAACTGGGTCATTTTCATTTTCGCATTACTAGTTATCTACATGCTGGAGTCGTACTATACCTATTACTCCTTTATGATGTACCCGCACGTTTTTGCAAAAGTCATGATTTATTTCCTGATCCCTTTTGCCTTTCTTGCTTACAAAGATCCTAAACCAGAACTTCTGCTCTATACGGCCTATTTTATTATTGTTATATTTTTTGTCCACCTGATTCTTTATAAAACAGAAGTACTCAGCCTGCAATCGTTTGTTGATACTAACCGTGGGTTTACGGCACAATCAACGTACTTTATTTTGCTTCCTGGCATTTTCTTTTTGAATGTTTATTTGCGAGACAGAAAAATGGTCTACCTAATATTATTCATGGTTATCATGTTTTTTATTCTTTACCTTCAGCACCGGACTGTATGGTTGTCTACCTTATTTGCCCTTTCACTTAATTTTTTGTTAATCCGAAAAGCTGATTTCAGTTTTCCGCTAAGTGCTTTTACACCATTTATTGTTATTCCACTGGTGGCTGGGTTCCTGCTTTTTTCTTTTGTATTGTCTACCAACCCAGAAGTAGTAGACAAATTTGTTGAACGGATAGAAGATATACAAAATGTAGAATCGCAAGGAACTGGTAATTGGCGCCTGGAGCAGTTTAAGTCTTACTGGCCCTATATTGAAGACAACTTAGCCCTTGGCATGCGGTTAAAAGGGTTCGAATTACCCATTCAGTTTTATCATGCAGAAGCTGGCATTGCCTTTTTTGATGACGGCACAGGCCACCATTTCCACAGTTTTTATGTTGACCGGATGTTTTATTTTGGTTTACTTGGACTTGTAATGGTTTTGCCTCTGGTGTTTTATTTTGTAAACAAGACCCGGCAAAAATACACCCTCACCGCCGAGCAGTTAACCTTAGTAACTTATGTCGCCAGCGGTTTAGTGTTTGGCATATCCTATAACCTGCCAGGCTTTTATTTCGGCATTGTTGGTATAGCCATTAGTTACATACATCAGACTTATATACTGGAGCCAGAAGAAAAAACATATGCTATATATAGTAATTCCGGTATTTAACAGGAAACAGTTTACGCGTGAATGCCTGTTATCTCTCCGAAAACAAACCAATACACACTTTAAGGTTATTGTAGTAGATGATGGCTCAACTGACGGAACCGGACAGATGTTGAAAGTTGAATTTCCAGAAGTTACAGTCATTGAGGGAAATGGCCATTTGTTCTGGACTGCTGCTACCAATCTGGGGGTTCGACATGCAGTAGATCAAGGTGCTTCGCATATAATGACACTAAATAACGATACGGTAGCCACCCCTGATTTTATAGAAAAAATGTATTTCTGGGGCACCAGGAAGCCAGATGCATTACTAGGAGCATTGGCTATTGATTCTGCTACCCTAAAGCCAGTCTATGGAGGTGAAACCATCAACTGGTTTCTGAACTCCTATCAATCTTTATTAAAAAAAATACCGGTAAACCAGCAAACAGGTATACATAAAGTTACTCACTTTCCAGGCCGGGGTTTATGGATTCCTAAGAGGGTATTTGATACCATCGGATTATTTGATGAAAAAAAGTTTCCTCACTACTATGCCGATTACGATTTTACCTACTCAGCTCTACGGGCAGGATTTGAAATCTATTGTAATTATGATGCTAAACTCCTAACCTATCCGGCTGAAAGCGGTGAACGGAAACTTCGTCAGAAGAAAAGCTTTTCTAATTATTATAACCACCTATTTGGCATCCGGGGCGGAGGTAATCTGGTAAACTTCACGAATTTTACTTTAAAAAATTGTCCACCTTATTATATTCCATTCGTCCTGGCAAATGGCTACATTCGTAGAGTGTTTGGGTACTTACTTAAGTAAATAAATGGACGTAATATTAAATTGAAATTTAGTCAACTATTTTTTATACGTATAACAAAACAGCTAACTATCGTATTAATTTTTTTTTAATATAAAATTAATCCAAGTACTATCGTATTGAATTATCGCCTATATTAACTTACAAAATAATCCTTTTTTATGAAAGCAGTAATATTAGCTGGTGGCTATGGAACACGCATCAGCGAAGAAAGTGGTGTGCGTCCCAA
Organism: Rhodocytophaga aerolata; assembly: GCF_030503435.1. Lineage (GTDB taxonomy): Bacteria > Bacteroidota > Bacteroidia > Cytophagales > 172606-1 > Rhodocytophaga > Rhodocytophaga aerolata. The sequence continues at coordinate 7,569 of NZ_JAUKPO010000013.1, read as the reverse complement.
GCCAATGGTAGAAATAGGTGGAAAACCTATTTTATGGCACATTATGAAAATTTATTCGCATCATGGCATTAATGATTTTATTATCTGCTGCGGATACAAAAGCCATGTTATTAAAGAATACTTCGCCAACTATTTCCTGCATATGTCAGATGTCACCTTTGATATGCGGCATAATAAAATGGAAGTCCACAATAATAAAACCGAACCATGGGTGGTTACGCTGGTAGAAACCGGAGAAGGCACCATGACTGGCGGCCGGATAAAACGGGTAAAAGAATATATTGGCAATGAAGCTTTCTGCCTAACGTATGGGGATGGCGTAAGCAATATAGATATCCGCCGTTCCATTGAGTTTCATAAAAGTCAAAATACCCTGGCTACTCTTACGGCAGTGCAACAACCTGGCCGCTTTGGTGCCTTTAATCTGAAAGGCGACGAAGCCATTATTGCTGCCTTCAAAGAAAAACCTCAGGATGATACCACCCCCTGGATTAACGGAGGTTATTTTGTATTGGAACCCAAAGTGCTCGACTATATTACTGATGATTCGACCGTGTGGGAAAGAGAACCGCTGGAACAACTAGCCGCTAGCGGCAACCTTTCTGCCTATAAACATACAGGTTTCTGGCAACCTATGGACACTCTTCGTGACAAGGTAGTGCTGGAGGAAATGTGGCAGCAACATAAAGCTCCATGGAAAGTCTGGTAATACACCAAATACTGCCAAACCTGGTAAGTATCTTTTTTACATAAAATTTACCTGCCATTGAATCTATTTATGCTATTGATAACGTATCCTATAACTTACTATACACACACAATATAACTGCCTTTACTTTATGAAAATACTTATCACCGGCAATATGGGTTACGTCGGACCCGGCGTAGTAAACCTGTTGCGTAAAAAATATCCTGAGGCTATCCTGATTGGTTTTGATATGGGATATTTTGCCAATTCGTTAACCAATGCCGACTTTTTTCCTGAAAGCAAACTCGATCAGCAGCTTTTTGGTGATGTCAGACATATTCCTACTAAGTTACTGGAAGGAGTGACAGCCATTGTGCATCTGGCAGCTATTTCCAACGATCCAATGGGTAATAAGTTTGAAGAAGTAACTTTAGATGTAAATTACCGCTCCAGCGTAGAACTCGCCCGGAAAGCCAAAGAAGCTGGCGTGCATTCTTTTGTATTTGCTTCCAGTTGTAGTATGTATGGCGCTGCAGAAGATAAACCCAAAACAGAAGATTCTTCTTTAAACCCACTGACTGCGTATGCCAAATCCAAAGTATATACCGAACAAGGCTTAGCCCCTCTTGCTGACGATCAGTTCACGGTAACTTGCCTGCGTTTTGCTACAGCCTGCGGAATGAGCAACCGGCTAAGATTAGATTTAGTATTGAATGACTTTGTCGCCGGTGCGGTAGCCAATAAGCAAATTACCATTTTAAGTGACGGTAGTCCATGGAGACCCTTAATCAATGTAAAAGATATGGCCATTGCCATTGATTGGGGTATACACCGGGAGGCTTCTAATGGAGGCAACTTCCTGGCCATTAATGTAGGAAGCAATGAATGGAATTATCAGGTAAAAGATCTGGCTCAGGCTGTGGCGCAGGTTATGCCAGATGTCAAAATTTCTATTAACCAGGATGCTCCTCCCGACAAACGGTCGTACCGGGTTAGCTTTGATCTATATAAAAAATTAGCGCCCGATCACCAGCCTGTTTGCGATTTACTATCCACTATTCAAGAATTAAAGGATAATCTGGAAGCTATGAATTTCAAAGATAAAGATTTCCGCAACTCTCAGTTAATGCGCCTGAAAGTGCTTAATTATCTTCAGGAAAAAGAATTAATTACTGAAAAACTAGAATGGACAAATAAGTAAACCTTTCATTTTACCTACCTGAACATATGATTTTTACAGAAACGGCTTTACAAGGAGCTTTTATATTAGAAGTAAAACAATTAGAAGATGAACGTGGATTTTTTGGCCGTACCTGGTGCAAAAAAGAAATGGAAGATCATGGGCTCAATGGCAATGTAGTACAGGCCAACATGTCTTACAACAAGAAAAAAGGAACCGTCCGTGGGATGCATTTTCAACATTCTCCCTATGCAGAAACCAAACTTATCCGCTGTACCAGAGGTGCTATTTATGATGTCATTATCGATCTTCGGAAAGACTCCCCTACGTATAAGCAATGGATAGGCGTAGAACTCACCGAACAAAACCATAAGATGCTCTATGTTCCTGAGAATTTTGCCCATGGTTTTATTACACTGGAAGATGATACAGAAGTAGCATACCAGGTAACTCAATATTATACACCCGGAGCGGAAGGAGGTATACGTTGGAACGATCCTTCTTTCAACATTCAATGGCCTGTGCCAGTAGATCTGGTTTCAGACAAAGACAAAAACCATCCTGATTACACTGCCTAACCCCGTACCATTCACTCTCAACTTATTTTTACTTGTATGTTATTTATTATAGACAAAGCACTCGAAAAAAGACAAAAAGAAGGTAATCCTATCCGGGTAGGTTTGGTAGGTGCAGGATTTATGGCCAGAGGCATTGCCTTACAACTCTGCCAGTATGTGCCCGGCATGAAACTGGTAGCTATCTCTAACCGTCATCTGGAGGGAGCAAAAAGGGCGTATGCAGAGGCTGGTGTAACCGATTTCTCCGTCGTAGAAACTGTTTCACAATTGGAAGATAGCATTTCCCGCGATACGTATGCTGTAACAGACAATGCCTTGTTGCTCTGCCAGGCTAAAGGAATTGATGCGATTATAGAAGTTACGGGTGCTATTGAGTTTGGCGCTCAGGTAATTATGAAAGCCATAGAGCATAAAAAGCATGTAATTATGATGAATGCTGAAGTAGATGGCACGGTTGGCCCTATTCTGAAAGTATATGCAGACAAAGCAGGTGTTATTTTAACAGGAGCCGATGGCGATCAACCAGGGGTGATGATGAATTTGTACCGGTTTGTAAAATCAATTGGTGTAAAGCCAGTATTGTGCGGCAATATAAAAGGCTTGCACGATCCTTATCGTAATCCAACAACGCAAGAAGGCTTTGCAAAGAAATGGGGGCAGAATCCAAGTATGGTTACGTCTTTTGCCGATGGTACCAAAATTTCTTTCGAAAATGCTATTGTGGCTAATGGTACTGGCATGCGGGTAGCTAAACGTGGAATGTTTGGTCCTACTGTTCCTTCTGGTACTCCTATAGAGCAAACTGCCAATCTTTACCCATTGGAAGCACTAACCCAGGGTCCTGGTATTGTCGATTATGTTGTGGGTGCTGTGCCTGGGCCTGGAGTATTTGTATTAGGTACGCATGACAATCCTACGATGCAGCATTACTTAAATCTGTATAAATTAGGCCAAGGACCATTGTATTGCTTCTATACCCCTTATCATCTTTGCCATTTCGAAGTACACCACACCATCGCCAGAGCTGTGTTATTTGGCGATGCTACACTGGCTCCAATTGCAGGCCCTTGCGTAGATGTTGTTGCTGCAGCTAAAATTGATCTGAAAGCTGGCGAAAGTATTGATGGTTTAGGTGAATATATGACCTATGGCTTGGCTGAAAATCATGAAACTGTGAGAGCTGAAAATCTGCTTCCCATTGGTTTAGCCGAGGGCTGCCGGTTAAAACGGGATATACCAAAAGACCAAGTGCTTACCTATGATGATGTTATATTGCCAGAAGGTAGATTATGCGACAAATTAAGAGAAGAACAGAACATGTACTTTTCTCATGCTGAATCAGAAATAGTTAATTAACGGTAGGATTATATCCGAGATTTTTTCAAAAGCAGCTACTTGTAATCATCAAGTAGCTGCTTTTTTTGGTAGTTATCTTTTATGAAGTCATATTTGGAAGAGTCTGTGTTAGTAACACGAGCAGGTAGCCTGAAAATACATAGAATACACCTTTTTTATCGAATAACTTCCGTTAACCAAGTTGAATCAAATTTACTAATCTTAGTGCCAGGGGCATCAATTTTCGTGGTTCAAACAATCTAATTACTACAATTTCTAACTCAAATGTTTGCTTATAGTATAGCAATGGGTTAAATCAATCTGTAATTAGATAAAAACAGTATTTAAAAATGGCCTTTCTTGCTATTCTTGGCTTAACTAAACATCCTTTTTAGTATAACTCTAAAGAGAAATACAGAAACCTAGAAGGGTTAAATATTTTTATGACCAACATTAAATATATCAAATAATTTTTGATAGTTGATTAGTAATATTTTGCAATAAAAAGTCTTAAATTTAGTCATCAATCCCTCTTATTATATATTCTAATAGTTAGTAAAGTATTGGAATATTCCATTTTAATTTTCAAAGCAAGTTGTATCTATTGTAGACATAACTTGAGTGAAGAAAAATAATTATGCTCATTTTATTGGATAAATAGAGTTTCTCAATAAAGTATAAATTAGTACCGACTTACACATGAAACCATTTATGTGAGTGGATTAATTTGTAGTTTGCAACTACTATTAAATGTCTTTCATAGTAAATCGCTTTTAAGGATACATTTTAAGTGATTTTTTTACATAAAATGTATGGAGAGAACCGTTGACATCCATTAGGAAATTTCATCCATTTTTATGTAAAGTGAAGCTTTATTAAATAGTATTACGTTAATACCACCAGAACTTAAAATTGATAAATTCGGCTATTATGAGAATTTTACTGATACATAATAAATATCAGCAAAAAGGCGGAGAAAACGTTGTTTTTGAGGCTGAATGTGAATTGCTTAAAAAAAATGGCCATACTGTACAAAAAGTCCTGTTTGATAATTATATCATTCAAAGTGGTTGGGATAAATTTTTAGCAGGAGTTAAAAGTCTGTATAATTTTGAGAGTGCACATGTGTTAGAAACAGCCATCAGGAAGTTTAATCCGGATGTAATGCATGTACATAATATTTTTCCCATTGCATCTCCGGCTGTTTTTTACGTAGCCGACAAACATAATATACCCATAGTAGCCACTTTGCATAATTATAGATTAATTTGTCCGAGTGCTACCCTTTTTCATGATGGAAAAATATATGAAAAAAGCATCCATTCCATTTTTCCCCTCGATGCAATAGTTCAGGCAGTGTACCGGAATTCAAGGATTCAAACAGCTTCCGCAGTTTTAATGACTGGAGTTCATAAGTTACTTGGAACATGGAAAAATAAAGTAGACCAGTATATTGTGCTTACTGAGTTTGCTAAAAATAAATTTTTAGAATCCTGCCTGGGTGTTCCTGGAGAAAAAATGGTTGTAAAACCTAATTTTACAGCAGATTTAGGGTCAGGCCATTATCCACGTGAAGACTTTTTTCTGTTCATTGGAAGATTAACCGAAGAAAAAGGCATTAGAACCATACTGGAATGTGCCAAACTAAGTAAGGCGAATATCAAAATCATTGGAGATGGGCCGTTACGGGAGGAGGTCCAGAAAGAAGCAGCTCTCCATACAAACATTCAATATCTTGGATTTCAGGATAAAGAAACTATTGCTGATATCCTAAAACGAGCAAAAGCCCTGCTGTTTGCTTCTCTATGGTATGAAGGTTTTCCGATGACCATTCTTGAGGCTTTTGCATCAGGTACTCCGGTTATTTGTTCCAACTTAGGGGGGCCGGGTGAGATTGTGGAAAACAATATATCTGGCCTGCATTTTACACCAGGAGATGCAAAAGACTTGGCACAGAAAATGCTTACACTCTCCCTTGATAAATCATTAGTGTCCTTACTTGGCAAAGGAGCAAGACAGGTTTTTTTAGAAAAATATTCCGAAGAATCTAATTATCAAACTCTCCTGAACCTATATATAGAAGTTATAAGATTAAAAAACCAACCTATTCAAGAGCTTAATATATACAATCAATAAGTAATAGATCTAGTGCAGCTCATGTAAACTTTCATAGGCTTTACGATGAGATAAGCCTTTTTTATGCACTGGCTTCAGTAACTTTTTATAAATATTACACACTAGCCTGGTTAATCTATTGATTGTAAGTGCTTACTAATGAAGCTATTTTGAAGATCAGTATCTGCAAGTTGTTAGAAGTTAAATTGATGAAGTATAAATATACGGATGCCTATAATCGAGTAAGGCTCCTATTTTTGGATGAATACTTACTGTAAATAAGCGGTTTGTTAAGCCATGTAATGTTAGACATCACTTGCTTCAGGTATACCCCACTCATTCCCCTTTGTTAGCCTATCAGGTAAATGAATGTATGTAAAAAATGGCAAAAAGCTAACGTATTTAAAAGTCAGTATGTAGAAAAGGTAACCGCTTGTCTTTCACAACTGATGTAACAGACCAGTAAAACAAATTACTTATTAATCATAAATGCACCGGATTGCCTATATCATTGCCCAATGATATAAGGACATTGCAATTTTGGTTTCTGCACAACCTATTAAATAGCTATCTCCCCTAGCCTTAGTATTACACATCAAATTATCCTCTGTATTCTTCTATTGCATTTGTCTCTGCTTAGTTAATAATTTCATATTATCTCACGTGTATTAATCAAGTAGGTTTTTGGAAAGTAGAAAAATGGTAAATGCAGTTCTTTGCATGAAACACTTTTTGCAATGGAGAGGAATTTACAATACTTGGTTTATGCAGCTTTTGTTTGGCTTAGCCTAAATATCGTATCTTCTTTACAAGCTCAGACACGCCTGGGCTTACATGTAACCAAGGAAGAACTCACCATCTGGCGCCAACGGGCTGCCTCTGGCCCCTACAAAACCCGCTCCGATGTCTCCGAAAACTCTCCCGACGATTGGAACCGGATCGAGAAAAATGCAGAAGCCTTCAAGGCATCGCCTGCTTCCTTCCGATGGGGGGGGCCTACCTTACTTGAGGGTTCTGGTGCAGTTAAAACTGGTGGTGGCGACGATGTGCGGTTACAGAATGAACCCAATGGCAAAGCCCTGGCTCATCATATCCGCGATGCGGCTTTTGTAGCTTTAGTCGATGAGAACCGCTCGGACCGCAAACAACTCAAGCAAGCCGTCAAAGCCGAACTGTTGCAGGCCACCTCTATCCGCTCCCTGGACTTTACTAACCGCACTTTCTGGCCTACTACACGATTTCGTGATCTTAATCCCTTGTTCCAGACGATGAACTGGTTCAACAATTACCTGTTTGCCTATGATTATATTGACATCTCCGATGATCTAACTGGGGAAAACACCTTTAGCAGCGAAGAACGCAAACGTATCGATAACTGGCTGCTGGCTGCCGCTGAGTTTGCTCAACACGAACAGGATTGGGATATCAACCGCAACTTCACTAACCGCAGTTCCTCCTCGGCTGATGCCGCCTACACCCCTGCCCGCAAATGGTCGCCTTCCCAACGGGGTGGAACTGACCTGCTCACTCACTACTCGGCTTCCGGACCGGGTCATACGGTCTATGGCATCATGCAAACCTTCAACAACCGCCGCATGGCTTGCTACCGCTATGCGGCTTTGGTGGGCATCAAACTAGGCAAGACACAGCTGGTGGAATCGGCCAAACGTTAT
>NZ_JAUKPO010000139.1 GCF_030503435.1 Rhodocytophaga aerolata | reverse complement strand
CTGATATGCACCGTATTTTTCTCACCAGTTACTGCCACCAACGATACTTTTACCGCATTGCCATTAAAGTAAGCTGAACTATATTGCCAGTTTTCCAGGTCCTGTTTATGCAGCTCCTGTTTGGCTCCGTCCGCACCTTCCAGCAGCAGGTAACTGTTTTCGCCCAGATGGGTGCCTGTAAAGTACAGGCGAAGCGAAACCGCACTGGCGTAGCTTACCTGCGTAAGTACTTTCAGTTCCCTTTCTTTCAGGCTATCGGCCCCTTGCTCAAACCGGAAGCTATACGGAACCATCTTCTGGGCCATACCGGGAATGGCTGCTATACAAACCATTCCCAGTAATATAAGTATGCTGAGTTTTTTCATCATCAATAGGTATTTAAATAGACCAGGAATTATTGCAGACTAACTAATACCAGGACCAGTCCGTTTCCTTCCTCCAGCGAGGTCATGGCTTTGCCAATGATGGCGCCTTGTGCCTGCTGCGGATCAGTCACTTTCATAGCCTGCCCGGTTGTAGGCGAAGTGGTAAGCAGATCACCGGGACGAATAGCTCCATACGTGGCATCTACCCGGCAATAGACCCGGCCGGTAAGGGCTACCGGATGCTGCCCGTTGGCCAGTGTACCTGCTTGGCCCATCAGCATACCTGGCTGTACATCGCCGGCTCCACTTACAATACCGGCTACCGTTTTATCATAGGCCTGGTTTGATATCCGTAATTGGCCTGGCTTTTGGGGGTCAATGCTTACTACAGTGCCAGGAAGTAGTGTTTCGCTGGCAGTAACATCAAAATGTTCAGCTAAATCTGCTCCACCGGTGATTTCAAGGATTTTTGTGCTGATCGTGCCATTTACCTGTAAGGTTTTGGAAGGCGTAGTGAGACCAATGCCCACATTGCCGGCAGGGGTTATGACCATCGTAGCATCGGCTGAATTATTGGTTTTAGAGAAAACTAATTTTCCGGCTCCGGCTGCCCAGCCACTGTTGGCTACACCGATTCTCCAGGCGCCTCCCCCACTTCCGGAATTGATCAGTTTTAATTGCATATCGGTATTGGAGGCAATATTGAGCCGGGATTCGCCATCGTTGGTATTCACTTTTACTTTGCCCCCGCCATTGGCCAGCACAATATGGCTGGACTTGATATGATTCAAAAACAAATCTGTATCGCTTTCAATCTGATTTCCATCCATATGCAGGCCATGGGTGGTACTGCCTACTTTGGACCATAGCCGTAAAGCGCCTTGATAGATGTCGTTAATAACTGTTTTTTCCACATTGGCACCATAAATATTGAGTTGTGTAGGGGTAGTTATTGAGGCCCCCAGCTTGGTAATGCTTCCGCTAAGAGAGAAAAGCTCTACATTGTTATTCCTGATCTTAAAAGCGCCTTCATTGGCAAGCGTCCAGGTGGTATTGGTGTTGTTGGAAAGCACTCGTCTCAGTTCGATACCAGCCGTCTGGCTTGAGGCCTGGGCACCTCCCGTAGAACCTACTCGCAGATAGGTGCTACCGGTATTGCTATAGATATCCAGGTTACGCGCCGGAGTAGAGGTGCCGATGCCTACTTTTACTGATTGCGTTACATACAAGTTATTACTGTTTTTGAGCCATGCTGGCGTGGTGTTGTCTTGTAAGCCCTGGGCATACAGCTGAGCTGAACCCAAAAAGAAGAGAGAGGAGGCACCAAAAAGTGCTACAAAATGTAAATTCATCTTTTGCATTGTGTTAGAAAATAAATTGTGAATAAGGGAGTAGGGGATGGTTGAGAAATATTGGGCATAGCCTACCTGGTTCAGGTACTTATGCCCTG
>NZ_JAUKPO010000138.1 GCF_030503435.1 Rhodocytophaga aerolata | reverse complement strand
CGCGCAGAGCTTATTCATGTATCACCGGCTGCGAGTAGCGGCTGGTCTATTAGCAGTTAGTGAAAAAAAAGAATGACAAAGCTGTACTTAGACATAGACGGTGTTCTACTGACAAAACGAAATACGAAAAGTGCAGATTCAGGGGCAGAATTCGTGGAATTTGTAACCAGACATTTCGACTGCTATTGGTTGACAACGCACTGCAAAGGAGACGCACAGACAGCCGTTAGATACCTTTCCAGATACTATGATAGGGACAGTCTTGACAAGTTGACAAAAGTCAAGGCTACTGATTGGCAGACGCTCAAAACAGAAGGTATTGATTTCTCCTCTGACTTCTATTGGATTGATGACGCACCGTTTGAGAGTGAAAGACAACAGTTAATTAAAAATCAAGTTGTTGACAGATTGATAATTGCTGACCTGAACAGAGAAAATGAATTGATGAAGGTAAAAGACCAACTGCTAACCTTAGCTAAGTCAATCACCGGGCCGCAGACGCGCAGGGCTGACGCATGAGGCCACGGCGCTGTTTAGCCATGCTACATTGTGCGCCAGCGGAAGAATAAAAACTGAAACGGCGGACAGGAGATCGTCAGAGTTACATCAAGACAAGCAGAGCTATCAATAAGCGAAATATGAAATGGCTTTAAAAAAAGAATTATGTATTATTTATATTTCTTGCTAAATAGACTCAACTACAAGCAGTTTTTTTATTTGATTATACCTTTATCAAATTTGCTATTGGGAGCTGTATACAGTTACGGCTTGAATAACAGATTTCCTACTAAAGATTTCTTTGATGTCATCTTGCTACAGTTAATCATTCCATATATTTCCGGCGTGATTGTATTACTTTGGCTTTCTATATATAAAGCAACAAATGATAAGGAAAATCGACACGACAAGATTAATCCTAAGGATAAATCATTGGCTGATATGTTAGATATGGAAGTAGTCAATTTTGAAAACTATGCTAAATGTACTTTTATAGCGTGGGCAATATATGTTGTTCCACTTGTCTATAACATCATAAAATAAAACCTGATGATAAAATGGTGGATAGAAAATCGGCAGGAGGGAAAAGTGACACACCGGGAAAGTGAAGAGCGTGTAGAAAAGAAAGCCAAATGAAAACGCAGAGCGCACAACATCGGCTACTCCGGCCAGCCCTCCGCAGAACGCGCAGGGCTAACGCAAAAGGCGAGGCCGTCGTGTAGCTATGTTCATTAGTGGCAACTATAAAAAGAATAGGTATGGAAAACAAGCAGGAATCTGGAGAAGATAAGCCATATGGAATAGACAAAGACTTTGCTCACCCCAAAGCGGTAGAATTAATTCCTGAAGAATTCTTTTGGGATTGTGTCGATGAAGCAGCTCCCTTTGGAAGTGATGAGGGAGATACTGCCTTGGGAGAATACCGCGATTGGAGACAAAATAATCCTAATCAAAGCTTGTTAGAGTGTTTGATATGGGTAATTGAAGATGTTGGGGAAATGGACTTCCAAAAGTACAACTCTAAAATGCTCAACAGGAAAAAGATTGCCGCTCAAATCGATGACGATGATTTTGATGATCAGCAATTCATTTACACATTGGATTTATCAGTAATTACTACCGGCTTTGGTCAATTAGTTGATGAAGGCACAATCGATGCTGAAGCAATACCCGTTGTTGAACTTGCAATTGACAGGCAACTTATCTGGAGCGAGTTAGTGGAATGGGAAGAATACCACACTAATTTGAAGGTATTAAAGGATAAACTGCAAAAAATATAAAGAGCATGCCACTAACACCCCATTCACCGTTAACCGGCCTTGTCTCACCTCAAGGCTCCACCGCAATAGGAGCGGTTTACGGGAATGGTTGATCCATGTGCGACTCGTTTTCTTGAAAGATCGAAAGATCGGGGAAAGAAGCAGCGTAG
>NZ_JAUKPO010000137.1 GCF_030503435.1 Rhodocytophaga aerolata | reverse complement strand
TTCCTGCATTGGCATCCAGGCTCAGGTAGAGTTCGCTGGCATCATCCCCTGACAGGTAGAAGGTATAGTTGCCGGTCACCGGTGGGCAGATATAACCCCGGATGCGTTGGCCATAGTTATCTCCCACATTGGAGGGGGCTTCAAAAGAAGTAAGCTTGGTTACTGAAGTAGGAGTTATGCTAACAGGAATAGAAGAAACAGAAGAGCCGCTCACCCCACTCCAGTATTCTCTACTAATCCCTCCTGTGTTGTCACAGGATGATGTACTTGGCGCTGGTTCCGGGGTAGGTTCAGGTTCTGGCTCTGGTGTAGGCTCTGGTTCAGTAATAGAACCGGATTGTTTCATGAGCACTTCGGAAGCAAAAGAGATAATACTTAAACTTCCGCTCTTGGTCTGCAACTTGGCTGTTTGATAAGTGTTCCCCAACGAGACAGTTTTGGTCGAGTTACTTGGGTTGTGCTCAAGGCGTACATGGCCTGCATCCATAGTGATATCGGCTTCATACATCTCTATATTGTCCATCCACAAGGTGCCATCGCTCTCGGTAAAATCAAAACGCAGGGCGGCGGAACTGGTGCTGCCGGTTGGCTCAAACAAAAACTCATAGTCGGTGCGGCTGTTGGTAGATTTAAAAGTGCGGCTAACCAAATACTCATTGGCTACATTATTATTTAGTAAGCCGATCTGTAGAGTTCTGTCTGCATTAGCGCCTATCACACTGAATTTGACAATGTACTTTTTGTTTTTATCGATGCTGCCAACATTGCCCCGGAAATGAGCCCCTTTTTTACCCGAGATATAGGCAAAAGAGGCCCGCAGGCTGCCGCCATTAATTTTTCCGCTGTTGTCCCATTCGATGCGCAAGCTGCCACCGGAATGATAGCTGAGAATGCCTGAAACATTGGAGTCAAAGCTTTTGTTGGGGAATTTATTGCCACTTGTTAGTTCATTAATGCGGTAATGGGGCATCGGTTTGTTTTCCGATGAACTTGACTCAAAGCCATGCACTTTTTTCCAGGCATTCAGATTATAGGTATTAATGGATTGTGAACTGCCATAACGGTTGGTAATGGCTGTAACAGCGATCACTGAGGTAGATATGGTTCTGGTGTAATAGTTGTTGGAAAAAGAACCAAACTGGGAGATATCATTGTCTTTAGTAAACAAAGCCATCAATTCCTGCCCTTTCTCTTTAGAAGCTAACACGTTGTATTTGAACGTAACATTGCGGATGGGTTTATCGGCTGCTACTTTGTCATGCTCCATAAGCACCTGGTATTCGCGGTTGTCAAAAAAGGTATTGCTATGGATGTTCAGGTTGCGTGAGTTATGTACATACAAGCCATAGGTACAATCGCTGACTGTGTTGCGGGCAATCTCCACATTGGCTGAGTTATCATCCATATAGATGCCTTTGGCCAAATGAAGGGAGGTATTTGATGTTCCTTCCGGTGCACCTGTACCATTGATGATAATGTTGTCTGTCACTTGTTGTCCATAAAGTGTAGTGGAACCATCCATATTATTCCAGGTATGAATTGCCCCGCCATCATCTTTGATGTAGCAAAAGTTCTCTACATAGTTTTTCCGAACAATGCTGTTGTTGCCACGGAATGATAAAGGTACGTAGCCTATATTGATTAAACTATTGCCTTCAATCAGGGCATTATGTCCCATAGCCATGATACCCTGATAGGTAAAATTATTACTTCCTCCCATACCCACTATATAGCCGACATTCTTGATCTGATTGTTGCGGATGGTGGCTCCCGGACATTCCCAGGTCATCGATACTACATTACTTAATGCATTCTCAATGACAGAATTTTCTAATTTAAAATTTTTGGTATAAAAGCCATACACTGCATCGCCCCCAGAAAATGTAATATCACAATTTGTAACAGATACATCAGTGGTTCTTTCCACATCAAAGGTGCGGAAGTTGAAACCTTCGAAAGCTA
>NZ_JAUKPO010000136.1 GCF_030503435.1 Rhodocytophaga aerolata | reverse complement strand
GCTTAACCGCAGAGCTCTAGCAAGGGGCAACAGCTGCGGTTATAATTGGTACATTGCCTGCAAGCTAAATAGATTAATAAATTGATGCTTACCTGTAAGATTAAAGTATTGATAAACGGTCCAAGACCTGATTTTAGACTAGTAGAATCTTTTCTTTGGTCTGATTTTCATAATACTGATACAGATGGAAACTCTTATAATCCGGCAAGTAGAGATTGGACAGAATTATATATTGCAAGCCGAGAAAATAAAGATGAAGTTATTGATATTAATCCCATAAATAATAATCCTCTGATATTAGAAATTAAGGCAAGTAATGAAATATTGGGAAATAGAGTAGCTTATTTTTTAGCAAAAGAAACTTTGGGACAAGTGATTTATAAAGAAGAGACAGACTTGACTGATGCTGATTTCCTGCTTGACAAATTAGGAAGCAACTTTAATCTACAGGAAGCATTAGAAAGGGCAGAAAGAAGTATATGGAGGAAATCTACTCTCGAGAATCCTTATCCTAACTTAAAAAATGATTAAAAGGCTATGCAGGCAACACCAGCTTCGTCCACCAACCAGCCCTGCCTTAGCACATGGCTACACCCCGGTGGGACTGGTATGCGGGAAGCATTGGCCCATTAGGCACAATACATAATGAAAATATTTAAAATAATATTATTCTCGGTTATCGTTATCCTTACTATTGCTCTTCTAGCTTTAAGAATAAGAACAGTGAATCGGGCTGAATCGACTACTACAATTTTAGCTGGATTAGACGAAGAAAGTGAGTTCCTAGCGGCTGTATACTATCCAGTTAGTGAAAAGATAATTATTAATGATTCAATGGTATTTCATCCAGGAAAGATTTTTATACAGGATGCCGTAAAATTGAAGCATCACTTCTTTATTTTTTCTTCTTATTATGAGAAGTCTGCTAGCAATTGGAAGAATATAACTTATGAATCTAGTGGTAGTCCAAATCAATACGGTTTAGTACTTGATGCTAATAGGAATGACACAACTTTTAATGAAGTGACATATACCTTAGGAGAGAAGTTTCTTGATTACTATTCATTAAATAATGGACTGATAGATGTGCATAATAGGCAGTTTAATGTGGGTGATTTTGAAAAATTAGATACGTTAAAATTTTATCTGAAGAAAACTAAAATTCGCTCCTCAGATATTGGCAAGTATTACCAAAACAAGATTAGCTTAGAAGAACAACCGATTGATTCAGTACTATTTGTCAGAAGGAAGTAAAAGTAATGTGCCTAACATCAACTAATTCGGTCAGTGGGCCTCTAAAGCGCCAGGCTAACGCTTCGAGCCACACCGCCGTTTAGTCATGCTCCGTTAGCACCTATCAAAGAATATGAAAGTACAGAAGTTTGAGCAAGACCGAATCAACGAACTAAAAAAGGCATTAGTAAGCTCCTCAGAGGATGAATACTATTGGCAGATAATAGACTTTCTGTCTGAGAAGGTGAACTTAAGACAGCCTTTAAATTCTCTGCAAAAGCAGCTTGTTGCTAGTGAAGTTTTAGACGGTGAAGTCAATAACGGAGGCTTTGACCAGTTTTACCGTAATTGGCAGCTTGAATACATTGATGATGCGATTGAAGGATTGAAACAGTTCGGCAGTGAGGCATTCATTCGATTAGCTCAAATATCTAAACAGGTATACTTGCAGGATAGGGATAGTTACACAGATAGAAGAAACCCTGCATTTGATGAATTGGATGAAGAATATTATGCTTTGCCCTCATACCAAGACAAAAAGGTAGCTTTTATTAAAGAGAATTTAGAAATAGTGATTAAGGATAATAAATAAGGACAGGTGCTAACACCTAACTCGACCGCCAACCGGCCTATTCTCAGCTCATGTCCTAGCACAGAGGCACGGTATGCGGGAGTTTGTGGGCCATGTGCGACTCGTTTTCTTGAAAGATCGAGAGATCGGGGAAAGAAGA
>NZ_JAUKPO010000135.1 GCF_030503435.1 Rhodocytophaga aerolata | reverse complement strand
AAAGCTAATTCATTTTGAGCCCTTTATGCTTTTACTAATCCATAGTTCACGTTATGTTTAATATGCAAACCCTACTGATAGCAGCTGCCACACCTGCCATGACAAACAAGTGCGACAAACGTAAGGCCTGTTATCAAATTAATCGCAATGTGAGTCTAGAAAGCCTGAAACGAAACTTGTCTACTATATTCACCGCCGGGCCATCTTTACTGAAAGCTACACTTGCTTTTCTTCTTAGCCGTTCCCTGCAAAGCCTAGAAAGAGTAAGGTTGTTTAGAAGTAAGCCAAGAAAGGAAAAAATCCTAAGAGCCAACAACAGACATCAGACCGAGTACAGTTATAAGCCGGCTATTTAAAGGACTCAACAGGCGTTCATTGAAAAATAGGGATATCTTGATAGCTTGTAGACAAGCAGGGCTGACTATGCCCGTTTACTTAGTAGCCTTAATTCTCTTAGCCTAAATAGGACTAAACTTATATTTATTTTCTTTCCAAACATGTGATTTTAGCAGTCTAAAAAATAGTGAATTTAGCTTAACTCAACGGCATTGGTAAGGTGTTAGGGTGCGTTCTTTATTTTATTTCCTTTTCTATCAATTTCAAACCACTCCTCGCTTTCAACTCTCCTGTGTTCGTCCCCATCCATGTATTCAACTGCCTCAAAAGTAACCTCCGCCTTACCCTGATAGAACTGCTTGGCATAATCATAGATACATGGGATTACTACCTTGCCTGTTTCATTGGCGTAACCCATTTTCCCATTCCGACTGACTCTAGTTAATCCTTCTACAAATGGTTCTGGCCCATTATCGAACATTACTAGGTCGAAGAGTACTTTTTGATCACGGTTGATGGCAATCTGTCTACCAAAGGTACTATCATTAGGATATTCAATGACATTGGCATAATGAATTAAGGAGTCAGTCCCATAATAGGCATATTTTCCTAGTGGAATAATCGTATCTCCTTTTAAGTTTACATAAGCAACCCTTGAACCATATTCTAAAAACTCTTCGTCAGTAACCGCCACTAAAATTGATTTCTCTAAAGTGTCGGTTTCAACAAGGTCAAAATACTGATAGTTAGTAATCGCCTGATCAATCTCTTGTCGACAAGAAGAGAGACTCAAAATCGCAACTCCAACTAATGCAATTGCTGTAATTTTCATTTCTTAATGCACACTTATGGATCAAGGCTACTCGACGACTATGCCATTTGCGTTAGCCTTTGATATAGGCGGCAAGTTGGTCGAAGGTAGCCGGTGTTGGCGGTTCGTATTTTATATTTTCTGCTTAAACTTTTCTTTAAGATACTGCTTCTTTTTCTCCATTCTGTGCTCATAGAGATATTGTAATTCTTGTACTTGTACTTGAGCCAATTCAAGATTCATTAATGCTCCCGGTTGAGGGGAAGGTGTCTTGTCTGATGGTAGATAAATAACATGTTTTAAGATGTATTCTCCAAGCATCAGCATCTCTCCTTGACACCCTGATTGATAATAAACAAAGGTGATCGTATCATTCAAAACTTGACTTAGTAAACTATACTTATCTAGGCTTGATTGCTTTACTAAGGCTTCATAAGCAGTCGCTTTCACGACTCCATTTGGGTACTCAAGGAGTTTTATCAATTCATTTTCCTTAGCATTGTTCATTAACCACTCTCTTGTGTACCATTGTTGAGGCGTTGTTGCTGCAATTCCAACAAACTCACCCGGTATGGCTCCATATTCTTCAATTATTCGCACACTATCTCTCATCTGGGGTCTCATCTCTGTCCAACTATAACTCAAACTAGGTTTGTAATAAATAGACCAAATAGAAAGGAGCACAGCGATTAACAGAGTACCAATTGGTAGCATCTTAGACCAATTACTAATTTGTGAAACTCTATTTCCTTTTCTGTTTTTCATATTTTATGACCACCAGTTAAACTCAGTACAGGAGTCGCCTCCTGTACTGGTCTTCAGAACCGGACTTG
>NZ_JAUKPO010000134.1 GCF_030503435.1 Rhodocytophaga aerolata | reverse complement strand
AGTGTTCACTCCCGCAAAACCCGGTGGAAAGTATAGTCCTACCCCTTCGCAAAACCAACCTTGGGAACGAGGAAAAGCTTCGTGTTTTCTTATTGGCCGTGGCAACATTTCCAATAAGCAGGTAGTCAGCCGCACAAACACGAGGAGTAGGATTGTCTAGAAAGCCAATGCTGCGGGTAATGCCGCAGATATGCCCACCTAGACACCTTAGAATTGGAAGGTAAAGTCATTAGTAGGAGTCAATATGTTATGAACACGGATGCAAATCTGATGTATGAATGGAAGGATCTGCCCTGGAAAAGAATTGAACGGGCTGTCTTCAAGCTCCAAAAGCGAATTTACCAAGCCTCTTTACGGGCGGAGGTGAAAACCCTGCACCGATTACAACGATTGTTGCTCCATTCCCACTGGGCTAAACTACTGGCTACCCGCAAGATTACGCAGGATAATGGGGGGAAACATACAGCAGGTGTAGATGGAGTAAAATCCCTTTCGGCCAAAGCTAGGCTAGTCCTGGCTCATTGCTTGCAAATCACGAGGAAGGCCAAACCGGTGAGAAGAATCTGGATACCCAAACCGGGAAAAGCTGAAAAACGCCCCTTAGGTATTCCTACCATCTCTGATCGAATTTGTCAGACTCTGGTTAAATTTGCTTTGGAACCTGAATGGGAAGCCAAATTTGAGGCTAACAGCTACGGATTCAGACCGGGTAGAAGTGCGCAAGATGCCTTAAAAGCTATTTGGCGCTGTCTAGAGCAAAAACCTAAGTATGTGTTAGATGCCGATATTGCCCAATGTTTTGACCGGATCAATCATCAGGCTCTGCTTAGCAAAGTAGCTACCTTTCCGCTGTTGCGAGGGGTGTTGAAAGGATGGCTCAAAGCCGGAATCATGGAAAAAGGCAGACTTTTCCCATCCGATCAAGGCACTCCCCAAGGCGGATGTGTTTCTCCCTTGCTGGCTAATATTGCTTTGCATGGCATGGAACACACCCTGCAAAAGGTTTGTCCGCCCTACCGCCAAAAGCAGCAAGGAAAGTGGGTCTACTACCGCCTCAATGTGATTCGCTATGCCGATGACATGGTGGTGTTACATGCTGATTTAGACCAACTGCTGAAAGCAAAAGCAGTTCTGGAAACATGGTTGCAACCCATGAACCTGGAACTGAAAGCGAGTAAGACACGTATTGTGCATACCTTAGAAGCGTATGAAGGGGCAGCAGGATTTGATTTTCTAGGTTGTACAATCAGGCAATTTCTTGCCGGTAAGACGCATAGTAGAGCCTACCGGGATGGTACCCCCTTTGGATTTTGCACCCGGATCTACCCCAGTAAGCAAAGTTTGAAAACTCACCAGCAGGCATTGAAAGGAGTCATTGAGCAACATCAGGCTGCTTGTCAACAAGCCTTGATTGATAAGCTTAATCCAATCATTCGAGGGTGGGCCAATTACTTTGCTAGGAACAATTCTTCGGCTGCCTTTGTAAAAATGAGTCACTTGACCTTCCTCAAACTCTGGAGTTGGGCCAAACGCAGGCATGTCAACAAAAGCAGACGTTGGATCGCCCACAAATACTGGAAAGTGGATTGGGGCAAGTGGGACTTCTCGGCAGGTAAAGATAGTAGGCTTAGCTTGCACAGTGGGATAAAAATCAAACCCCATATCAAAGTCAAGGACACGAAAACACCTTATGACGGAGATTGGATGTACTGGGCTACCCGTATGGCACGCCATCCGGAAATAGAAACAAGGACAGCAATACTGCTCAAAAAGCAACAAGGGAAATGTAATTGGTGTACCTTACACTTCAACAGTGAAGATAAACTGGAAACAGACCACATCCAACCTCTTTCAAAGGGAGGAAAGGATAGGCTAGACAACCTGCAACTACTGCACAGGCATTGTCATCACCAGAAGACGGCTGTTGACCTGTATGGATAGAAACCGAATAAAGAGAGGTGCTCTTGACAAGGAGCCAATCCAAGGAGGAGCCGGATGATGGGAAAGCTGTCAAGTCCGGTTTTGGAGGACCAGCTCAAGAGGTGACTCTTGAGCTGAGTCTAACT
>NZ_JAUKPO010000133.1 GCF_030503435.1 Rhodocytophaga aerolata | reverse complement strand
GGGCCACTGCTGATTCAATTCTTGGACTGTTTGGAACCAGACTTTTTTCTGATATCCACATTTAGCTGTTTTTCGGCGATGTTAATCATGGTTTCCAAAGCCGTATTCTTGAGTTGCAGCTTATCTATTTGTGCCTGGGCTTCTAATAATTGCTTTTTCAGCTCTTCCACTGACTGTTTGGCCTTTTTCATAGAAGGAAAAGGTTTAGGTTTGAAATGGCGAAGCAGTCGGATCTTAAAATACCACCGGTTCCACCTACTAAATTTTGTTTTTGACAAGATATACTTTTTTCTTGCTTGTTGTAGGCAATAGAAGCCGGAGCGGACTTCTTCTACTATCTTTCGCTTTTCAAGCGGAGAATAGGACTTCTTAGCGGTTTTGGTTAATTTTCTTCTAGTCATCACTTTACAGGGTTAGTGTAAAGTTATTTCAGGAATTGACCGGAAGTTCAATAAGTAGCAATATGTAAAGCAGCCTATTTAGGAATTGATCCTGGTTCAGCGAATAAATTACCTACCGCTCCCCTTTGCTCAAAGGATTCAATCACCTGTTTTTCTAAGGGAGTCTGCAACAGATAAGGATTATTCTGCCAGAACTCTGGCTTGTAAGGTAGGCTTTGAATTAGTTCACTATCCTCTTTGCTTGTCTCTGCTTGGTTTCTGTCTATATTTAGTGAGTCCCTGTAAGCATAGAAGGTGATAAGCGAACGGGTAGTGATTCTGCGGGTGATCGTTTTACTGACCGCATAGTTCATGGTATGCTCGATCTGCAAGTAATCTGGCACTAGCAAGGTATCATGCAAGAGTTTAAAAGCTATATCGTAGACTCGCTCATAGTTACTCCACCTCCGTTTAGGGCCCGACACCTCAATGAGCCGTAGCTTAGGGTCTTTGAGCTCTCCCTTCATGCGCAAGATGTCATAGTTGTCCAGATCAATCCACAGCTGACCGGCTAAAGCTACTTGCTTGACGTTGGTTAAGGGCTTAAAGGCTACAATAGCTACTCTTCTCCCATTGGTTTGCAGGATCTTGCTTAGAGAAAGTACATACTTCTTGAGGCTATATTTGTTAGAAGGAGTCAGAAAGGGAGTAGTTGGGGACTCCCCCAGCAAATTAAATGTTTGAGAAAGAAAGGTAAAGTTATCCGTATAGACATATTTATTCCTTGCAAGATCTCCACTAATGGCATATCTACCTTCTAACGGTTGCCATTCTTGGATGCCTGTAGTGGATACCTGCGTGTGATAGAATATTTCATAAACTTCCGAGTAAACGCTGTCATTGCTAGTGGTTTGCCGATAAAAAGCTTGGGCAAAGGCTTTATGGGTAGCTTGTTGCCTTGCTTTGTTGAAAGCTGCTAACAACAGGGTTTGCAGATACCGCCTATCTGGTTGAGCGGCAATGGTCACTTCTGCTAACAGGATCCTGCCAGGGGTTAGCTTGACTAAAAGAGTAGGGCTATAATCTTTCAGCAGCAGCTGGGCGCTTTGATAGCCTACATACGAAAAATGCAATTTGACAGGCAAGCTATCTACGGTGATCTCAAAATCTCCCTCTTCATTAGCAGAAGTGCCCGTAAGACAGGTTTCACAGCTGATATGAGCAAAAGAGAGCGGTTGTCCGCTTTGTGCATCGATCACCTTTCCGGCTAGTTTCATCGACGTTTGAGAAAAACAGCAATGGACAGATAAAGTGCAGACTAGCAGCCATAGCAAACGCATAAGCAGGGAATGTTACATTTCTCATGATTCATTACTATTCGGCTTACAGGCAAAGCAATTGTAATAATTGATCGAAACAGATGGCTATCCATCAACTAAGTTAGAGGGCAACTGGCTTATGGGGTGAGTTAGTTAATATTTACTTAAAAGTCAAGGTGAGTTCCAATGGGTGCATGAAACTTTTTCTTATTATCATACTTCAGCAAACCTTTTCTCCTGAAATTGAACATAGTAGGCTTTCACAAAAGGTAAAGTTTCATGCACCCCTGCTCTAAGACTTAAGCCTATTTCTACTCTAACGGCATCACTAAAAAAATGAATTTTTTGAAGTTACATAAATGGAATTATGTAAAGGAAGGGGCCAGAGGGGAATGA
>NZ_JAUKPO010000132.1 GCF_030503435.1 Rhodocytophaga aerolata | reverse complement strand
CAATCAGGGCTTCTGCCACTTCCAGATCTCTGAGGGTAGAAAGCAGGTGGTGCATCACTGCATCAAAATGCACTTCACTTAAGCCAATAGCCAGCAAATGTTTATGGGCATCACTCATACTTTTTCCACTGTATTTGAGTGGTGCACCAAACGCATAGGCCAGAAAAGCTTTTTGTTTACCATGCTGGGATTTCATGTGTGTCCACCGGAAAAAATGGCTGATACGGTCGTCGGCCAGGACTTTGGTGTAAAAAATTTCAACAGCCGCATCTACGGCCGGCATCCCTCCGATTTTTTCGAAGAGGGTACTTTCATTTTGCATATACATAGGTAGGATGGAGTTAATGTAAGAACTCAACAGGCCGGCATAGCTACAGGGCATGCACCTGCCGGAATAGGATACTTAGAAATACGATAAATAGAAATTAGCTAAGGGATCAGATGGCATTACTTTTTTGCACGACTATCTGTATCGTTCTGGGCACTGTACCAGTCCAGACATTTGTGGCATCCACAATCCGGATCGCGCCATATACAGCAGGGGTACGGCCTGTTTTGAACAGATATATATCCCCCGAATCGTAATAATCCGCCTCCCCGTCGTAATTGTATGGTTGAATGGGAGTAGCCTCATCAGGACTGTTTTCAAACTGCTGCTGGAAAAATCCCTGCTTACTTTGAAGGGCATTTATAAACTCTACCAAAGTAAGGCTCGACGGTTTAAACTGTGTTGCTGGTGCAGACGCGCCATGTAGCAGGTAGGAAGCGTTTTTCAGCGCCTCTACATTGCCAGGAAACAAGTACATATCTGCTTTAGCCGTATTCGCCCAGGAGGATTTATTAGACTGGTTCAGTGAATGAACACTATGAAAAGAACCATCTACGGTACTAAAAATACCTGCCAGGGAATACCGGTAATCAGGCAAAGGATTATTCCAGGTAACAAGCCAGCTGGTAACCTGCGGATATTCATGCTTAATGACGCTGGAAGGAGGAATAATAACCCCTCCATTGGGTATTAAATCATCTGGCGGTGGCGGGTTAAGAACAGCTGTGTTATTTGAATTACGGCTGGCAGCCGGCGATAATGAACCCAGTTCGTCATTCTGGCAAGCCGGTAAGGCGCAAAGGCTTACCATGGCAGCCTGTAAAAAATAAATTTTGATTGATTTCATTGTTATCTTTGAGTGAATAATTAACTGATTTATACTTACTTATAAATAATTTTAGTTACCTTCCCCTTCCAGTAGCCAGCCGACATAGACAATCTTCCATTTCCCCTTGTGTTTTTCCAGAAAACGGGTCTCCCGGCTTAGCCCAGGCATGTCCATCACCGGCTCTCCGTTATCTTTGCCATACTGGTCGAAGGTGACCCAGGCCGCATCCTGCAAGATTCGGATATTGATGTTTTCCCGCCGTACGTTCTGCGGATTTGGTTTAGGATGCTGCTCCATGTGCTGCTTGGTTCTGGGGCCTCTTTCTTCCCATCCTTTCACGACCGTAACACCTCCGGCTTTCCACCAGCCCATCGTGCGGATGTAAGGCTCCTGTGCCCAGCAGGATGCCCATTTTTCATAGTCCTTATCCCAGAAAGCCTTGGATTCGGTGTCAATGAGCTGTAAGATCTGAACCCGTTCTTTGGCGTAGTCTATCGCAGCAGGCTGCGCTTGTTTGCTTTGATAGGCGGTTAATATTCCTAACACGATAAATAAAATACCTGCAATTGTTTTCATAAAATTGGATTGAGTTGAATGGAGTTGATTATTTTTTGATTACCCGGATGGATCGGATTTGCGTACCAGCCTGCAGTTTGATAATATACATGCCAGTAGAGGCCGGATTGCCCCAACTATCCTGGCCATCCCATACGGCAGCATGGTTTCCTTTCAATTGAGAAGCTTGCAGCAGGGTACGGATTTGGTTGCCGATACTATCATAAATCTTTACGGTAACCAGGGTTTCTTCCGGCAGCGAGTAGTTTACCTCAGTACGGTCGGTGAAGGGGTTGGGGTAGCTTACCAGAGTAGCAGGTATTTCCAGGTCTTCTTCTTCGGCTAAGTCATTAAAGCTTACAGGTGCATCATCCATATACAATTCCCTGGGAATGGAAGGAAGGGCGGCTGTGCGGGCAGTGGCA
>NZ_JAUKPO010000131.1 GCF_030503435.1 Rhodocytophaga aerolata | reverse complement strand
GTTAAGATAATTATTTTCGCTTAACTTACCGTCTAGTCAAAGGTAGCAGGTTCACTACAGGATATTACTAGCTATAGGTTTAATAGCCTTAGGGATAGGTTGGCTTATTGTACTTAGTGACTATGTATGACGAATAAAGAATAAATACCGGTAACACCAGCTTCTATCTCCAACTAGCCCTTGCTTAGCTCAAGGCTACACCGCAGTAGGCTAGTATGCGAGAAGCTTTGAGACATTGCCTGCTATATAAAGATTAAATTACATGACATATTACGAAAGATACTTAAATGGAGAGACCGAAGCTGTCTATGAAGAAATTCTGAGTTTAGGTAATAAAGCTTTCCAGCCAACTATCTTTGCTGATATAGAGAAAGTTTTGATAGAGACATTTCAAAGAGTAGCTTACAATCTTGAAATACTTTATGAAGAATTGAATAAGATAGATTATCTGTTCAAAACCCAATTTGAGGGAAACTTCGAGCGTCCACTTCATAAACCATTGCCTGATACAGGTAGCTTACTACAGCAGTTGGATAAAGCTGTTGAACCGTTTGGTTTTGTCCCCATATCTTTAAAATATTTCTACAAAATTGTAGGCGGAGTCAATTTTGTTTGGGATTATGAAACTAATGATGAGATTAGATGGCCAGTGGCAGACCCCATACAAATTGTGAGTCTTGATGGACTTGTCTCAATGATAAGCGATGATGATTGGCAAGAAGATATAAGACAATATGTTGATGATGAAGATTATGGTTTTGCTTTTTTAGAGTTAGCAGCCGATGATTTACATAAAGATAATGTTAGTGGAGGCCCTCCATATTCCCTTAAAATAACTCAGGAGCCAAGTATAGATAGTGACTTAATAAACGAACCAAATAACACCACTTTTATCGATTATTTAAGAATTTGTTTTGAAAACTGTGGTTTTCCGGGAATAACTAATCCGGAAGATGAGCAAGGATTTAGAGAGTTTTACGATAAGCTCAAGCCACAAATGAAGAAAATATAACAGCAGGCAACATCGGCTAAAAAATCAGCGGCTCTCCCACGCACAAATCTTCAGCAAGAAGCACGCCGCTGTTTAGCGTTGTCCATTGCCTGCTATAAAAGACATTAACAAAATTGATTGAGACACTTATACTTTTTTTGATTCATTATTATCCTTCATTGAAAGGGATATATGGACTAACAACTCTTTTCGATAGAACCAATTTGAAGGTAAGTTCAATAATCGGTAACTTGATTAATAATGGTAATTTAAGTGTAACCCATTACTTTGATAATGGGACGTATGCCAAGTTTGAACTGACGGAGAAAGGCGAAAAAGAACTAAAGCATAACTACAACAAAACGCAGATGATAGATTGGTTGAACACAATTGAAAATACAACGATTTTGATTGAATTGATAAATAATAAAAAGGAAACAACAGCAGGCAACATCGGCTAAATAATCAGCGGCTCGCCCACCCACAAAACCTAAGCAAGAGCCACGCCGCTGTTTAGCTGTGGCCATTATGCCCAATATAAATGAAGAAAGATATACAATGGACCCTCATCTTTGCAGTAACAGTAGCAGTTGGTGCTATACTTGAATATTGCTACTCAAACTCCATTGTTGTATTATTAAACTTTGTAGTACTGCCTCTTGGATTTTTCTTTTTATTCATCATGCATCTAGTCAATGGCATACAAAGATTTACGCAAAACAAAATCTTTTCCTTTGTTCCATTTCTTTTGATTATAGCTACTTTCTTTCTTTTACCATTCTTAAGTAAATTAATAATAAAGATTGATTTCAACTGGCATTTGCAGAATAGAATAAAGGCCGTAAACTATATTCTTGAATCTAAAGAAAGCAACCAAAAATATAAAAATATAAAAATTAGCATTCCTCAAGATATAGGCTATGTTTCTAAAGCTGAAAATAATGTCTGGGTAGAGATAGATTCCAATAATGTAATGATCATTAGATTCCCCATTAAAAAAGGATTCATGGGAGGAGCATTACCAGACTTAAACTTTGTCTATACAAGCAGTAATAGAATAGAAAGTTTTATTGAAGATCATAAAATTAAATTACAAGAAAACTGGTATTTAGAAGAAATTAACAACTAACATAATGGGCATAATCGAGTAGCGAAAGGTAGGGAAAATCCCTACCTCAGCGCTCTCACACCACCC
>NZ_JAUKPO010000130.1 GCF_030503435.1 Rhodocytophaga aerolata | reverse complement strand
GGCAGAGGTGATGCCTCGGTTTTTTTCCAATAGGGAGGCAATAGTTCTTTAAGTTGATTGATAGGCTGATCAGGCAATCTCTGTAACACATCTTGTAAATAGTCATTGGGATTGATGTCTTGCAGTTTACAGCTGCCAAGCAGGCTGTAAACCATAGCCGCCCTTTGTGCCCCGGCATGGGAGCCAGCAAACAGATAATTTTTCCGGCCTAAAGCCACTGGCCGGATGGAGTTCTCCACCGGATTGTTGTCAATTTCTAGTCTGCCATCTTCTAAGTAGAGATAGATTTTATTATAGCGGGCTACTAAATAATGAATGGCTTTGCCAATAGCACTTTTGGGAAGTACTTTACTATGTTCTTCCACCAGCCACTCTCCAAGCAGATCTATCACCGGACGGGCTTTTCGTTGGCGCAGCAGATAGCGATCCTCTGCAGAGAGGTTATTCTCCCGGGCTTCTCTTTCTACTGCATACAGGACTTGCATCCAGAGCAGTACCTTCTCTGCCCTAGCTTTATCATTATCCAAGGCATGTTCAAAATACCTGCGGGCATGAGCCATACAGCCCACTAACACCATATCTTCTCTTGCCTCAAACTGATCATAGGCTGCGTAGCCATCTGTTTGCAGATAGCCTTTGTAGTTTTTCAAAAGTTTAGCCGGGCCATCTTTGCCTCTGCCTGGTTGATAATCAAACAGTACCAGCCTTTGCTCAGGTGAGTAATATACCCAATGGTAGCCTTGGTGGGTGTCTGCCTTCTTTTGCTTATCTAAGACAGCGATAGGTGTCTCATCTGCCTGCAGGTAAGTAGCAGAAAGAAGATATAATCGTAAAGCCTGATAGAGTGGCTCCAGTAAGGAACAAGCTCCTTCAAACCAGCCATCCAAGGTGGAGGCCGGGATTTTCATGCCCAACTGCTCATAGCGTTGTGCCTGCCGGTAGAAAGGCAGATGATAGACAAACTTATCGGTGATCAGTTGGGAGAGCAGACCTGCACCAGGCATACCTTTTTCTATGGGGCGTGTGGGTAAAGAAGCGATATGGAAAGTCTCTTCCTTGCTTACATAACGGGGACGGATGTAGCGGCGGACAAACAGGGAAGCCGGTTTTAAATCTAACTCCTCGGTGATTTCTTCGCCGATTTTACGCATGCCACTTACATCTTCCTTGGGCTCTAGAATAACATCTACTCGAGGCAGATGTGTAGGAAAACCTCCACGAATGGCTTTTTTAGCTATTTGTTTGACGGCCCGCTCATAACTGATGGTCTGCTTGACAACTACGGCCGGCTCACCATTCGCCGAAGCTAATTCCAAGCTGAGTTGTCTATCATCAACTTGCGGCACAAAACGTTCCCTTTTACTACCAAAGATAAGCCGTTTGAGTTCTTTGATTTCTTCCCGCAATTGCTCATTCTCCTCTAATAAGGCTTGTTGTTGGACAGTAGATAACAGGGGCGTAGCAGACATATCAATCCTACTTGATCTCTACAAGATAAATCTTGCTGCTGTAGTTGTCAAGCAGGTGTAGCTGTTTTTTCTGCAGGACCCCCATAGCGTTTATGCCTTTGTTTGACCTCCACTTCCACGCCTTCTATCAATAAACATAACTCGCTGTAAGATAAACTACACTGCCCGCTTTTGGGCAAATGGAAAGTGCCCTTTTCCAAACGCTTATAATATAAAACAAAGCCTGCTCTCTCCCACACTAGTAGTTTAATCTTGTCTCTGCTTTTACCTATGAAAATATACACATCCCCTGACAATACATCTTTACCCATATCTGTAGAAACAATTCCACTTAAGGCATCGAATGACTTACGCATATCTACTGCCTGCCCATATAGAAAGAATCTTTGCCAGGCCGTTAACGCGAACATGAAGTGAGTAACTCGTGTAGGTAACTTATCGGAATCAGGGAGGAAAAACGGATGATTGTTCCGGAAGGTAAAGCCACTTCCATAGGGCTTACAGTGGCTTGGGGAGTGGGTAATTGAATAAATCCTGTGCTTGTAGCAGCTGTGGGTTGAGTTGATCCATGCACCTTCCGGTACCTACTCACCCAATAGGGCATAATATGGAGCGCAAATCCATGTCTTTGACCAAACTCTTTTTGGCTGATGCCGCTTGCAAGCCACTCTGCTACCAGCGGAAACATTTCTTTTTCGGTTCTGATTTGTGTCATCGTTTTTTCTCCTAAAGTTAGGAGCACTGCTCATCACAAATCAAGGCTACTCTACCGGACGGATAC
>NZ_JAUKPO010000012.1 GCF_030503435.1 Rhodocytophaga aerolata | reverse complement strand
AAAGCTAATTCATTTTGAGCCCTTTATGCTTTTACTAATCCATAGTTCACGTTAAATTATGTACAAAAATCATTTAACCGGCCGATACGGTGAGCAGCGGGCAGCAGATTTTCTGGTAGAGAAAGGCTATACTATTTTAGAGAAGAATTTCCGTTATAAAAAAGCAGAGATAGATCTTATAGTCCGGAAAGACAAATTACTTGTTTTTGTGGAAGTGAAAACTCGTACTAACTTGGAATTTGGGGAACCGGAAGAAGCAGTAAGTAAAAACAAAATACGGGTAATACTGGCCGGAGCCGAGGAATATGTAAAACAAGTAGGCTGGTTTCATGACATACGCTTTGATATTATCGCCATTCATTCACAAAACCCGCCACAGATTCTACATATAGAAGATGCTTTTTATTAGCCGGCAAAATTGTAGACTAGGTATGAAAATCAGAAATATTTATTTTTTACGCACCAAGGCAATTAACTCTTTCTGAATATGCCAGTCTTTCGCTAGTTTAAACATAGCCGTGGCTTCCATCTCGGTAATGTAGCCTTTCTTATTAGTTGCTTCCCACACAATACTCAGATAAGAGAGTTTGGTAGCGTTATCCCAATTGGTTGCCAAGCCATTGAGGTATTCTCTTGCCCGTTCAAAGGCTGAAAGTGTATCAGACGTTATAAATTCGGTTACCCATTGCAACTCTTCATGTGCATCCAGTTTATCGGCCGTTTCGTTCAGCAACTCTTGTTCACTTTCGTCCAGTCCGTGGTAGTGAAAGATAACTGACTTTAGAAGCAAAAAAGCTTTTTTATGATCACTTGTCATGTAGTAAGCATCAGTTTGCATATAAATATAATTTTAATCTCTGAGAACAGAAAATCAGAGATTGCTTGTTTATTCTTGCAGCGTTACTTTATATAATACGGGTTGACTAGGGCTGGCATCTAAGTCAATATTCAGAATCTGTAAATTTAATAAATAGATACCATCTGAAATATAATTGGAAATATACGCTAATTCTGTGATAGTACAATCTTTTCTGATGGATAATGGATATTGCCAGAAGTTTTTGTGTGCCAGCAAAACGCCCCCATCTATTTCTTTATCTATAGAAGGTAAATCTACCAGCAAATGCTTTACACCGATAGTAGCTAAATACGTGCATACATCAGGTTCCAGGTACGGAGGATTAGTACCCGAATATTGCATAGTTTGTTTAGAAGCTTCGTTTGGTAACGTGCGGATAATAAGGGCTTCGGGCGTATTACCATTAAGGGCATTAACCACATCTGCCAAGGTAATACTATGATCTTCGTCTTTTTTAGCCGGATAAACGCTAATAACCTGCGCTATAAATAAATATTCTTGCAGGCAATGATTAATAGTAGCAGCGTTTTCGGAGGATATATGTCCAAAACATTCGGTATGGGTGCCATTGCCATGAGGAGCCAAGCTAATCTGTTTGTGATTTACCGGGCCGCCTTCTGCTGTGCTACCGGTAAAATCTCCCATCCTAATAGTTTCAAAAACAGGGGGGGCAGCATAGTAACAACTGGGGTTTTCTTTTCCGTTGCGTAAGGGCAGGGCAATACTCAGCGGTTTTGCTGAGTCGAACCGGTAGGCTATTCCTTTTATTTCAAAGCTAAGTTCCATAAACAAATCTATAAAAAATGATGGCTATTCGATAAACAAATCGGAAGCAATCTGATCTGCCAGGAGTTTTCCGGATGGAGTTAATTTCAAAATATGATCTTCTAATGTTACTAATTTTCTTTTGAGGAGAGTGCTTATATAATGTTCATTTTTCTCTTTTAAATCTATGTCATACAAAAGTTTAATTTCTTTTAAGTTACATCCCCATTTGGTGCGCAGGCTAGTCAATATATATTCATTTACATGATCGGGTACCGATAATACCTCCACGGTTGCAGGAATAGTAGCACTCTCAATAGATTTTATATATTTTATATTGTTTGCTATGTTGTATTGCCTGGTTTTGCCATTATAAGAGTGAGCACTAGGGCCTATGCCTAAGTATTTTTGTTTTTTCCAATAGTTGCTGTTATGCTTGGAATAATAGTCAGGCAGGGCAAAGTTTGATATTTCGTACTGCTCAAAACCGGCTGCGGCCAGGGTGTGAATTAACATAGAAAATTGTTCAATGCTGAATTCTTCCTCCACCTGTTTTATTTTTCCTTTCTGTAGCCAGTTTCCAAAAGCTGTACCGGGTTCAATAGTCAGACAATAGGCAGAAATGTGTTGTATTTGTAAGTTGATGGCTGTGCGTAAATCATTTTCCCAGATGGAATGATCCGGATGCGGAATACCATAAATCAGGTCTATGCTAATATTAGAAAATCCTGCATCCTGGGCCTGTTTAATACTATCTATTGCTTCCTGTACCTGATGTGCCCGGTTCATATACCGCAAATGCGGCTCATAAAATGACTGTGTGCCAATACTTAGCCTGTTTACTGGTGATTGCCTGAGCAAACGGAGCTTTTCAGCAGTTAAGTCATCTGGATTGGCTTCCAGCGTAATTTCTGCTTTCGGTGCAACAGTAAAATGGGTGTAGATGGTTTGGAAAATACTATCTAGTTCTGATTCGCTAAGTAAAGAGGGCGTACCACCGCCAAAATAGATGGTTTGCAGAGTAGCTTTATTTTCCAGATAATCCTTCTGCAAACGTATTTCTTTGCAGATAGCCTCAACTAATGGCTGTTTTGTTTGAAGATTTGTGCTAAAATGAAAATCGCAGTAATGGCAAGCTTGCTTGCAGAAGGGGATGTGTATATATAGGCCAGACAAAACAGATGAAAGATTTATAGTAAAAATGCAGCAAAGCTACAGATGCTTCTCTTAACCAAAGATAGTATATTTGTCTAATAACGTTTTCAGGTATCATTCTCAAACAGCACTTTACATCTCTAATCAGAATACTTCTGCTATTGCTGGTCGCACATGGTGTATGTGTGCAACGGGTTGTGGCACAAAAAAAGTTCTTTCTTTCTGTACAAACTACAGAACAGGACAGAGATGTGCTCAGTAAGTTGAAATTACAAACTGTACACAAAGATTCTGCTTCAGTAATTATCTATATAAAGGAGTTACTTGCTCACTTACATAAACAATCGTATCTGCTTGCTTCTGCCGATAGCCTTTTTTTTAGAGCAGATACTGTCATAGCGTTGGTAAATGTAGGAGAGCCGTTTAAATGGGCCTCTCTGAAAGCTGGTAACGTAGGTGAAGATATGTTAAGTGCCGTTGGGTACCGGGAAAAAATATATACTGGCAAACGGTTCTCTTATCAGCAGGTGGCTCTTTTGGAGAAAAAAATTTTGGATTATTCAGAAAACCAAGGCTACCCTTTTGCAAGCATTCGCCTGGATTCTATTCAAATAGCATATAATAGCATAGCGGCAAGTCTTCACTACCAAACAGGCCCTTTTATACGATTTGATACAGTAATAGTGGAGGGTACTGCCCGCTTGAAACAAAAGTATGTAGCTGCTTTTTTGCGCATAGGGCAGGGGCAGGCATTCAGTCAGCAGAAGTTAGCAAGAGCAGAAAAACTCTTACGGCAAAC
Source organism: Rhodocytophaga aerolata (assembly GCF_030503435.1). Lineage (GTDB taxonomy): Bacteria > Bacteroidota > Bacteroidia > Cytophagales > 172606-1 > Rhodocytophaga > Rhodocytophaga aerolata. The sequence goes on along the minus strand of NZ_JAUKPO010000012.1, from coordinate 213,879 downwards.
ATCATATTTAACTATCAGTAAACCTGCTTCCGTAATTTTTAAAAACGACCGTGCCTATCCCGTATTTTTTGCCGATGAACGTAAGGCCAGTGAACTAGATGGTATTATAGGATTTATGCCCAATGAGCAAAGGCAAAACAAGCTGCTTATTACCGGTGAATTGAATTTGCAGTTGCGGAACTTGTTTAGAACGGGTAAAGCTCTAGGAGTAAAGTGGCAGCAAATACGGCAAGCATCGCCACGGTTGAATATGGCCTATGAACACCCTGCTTTATTCAATACACCCTTAATACTTAGTGCCAACTTTGATCTGTTAAAAGAAGACAGCACCTTTCTTTCTATCAATCGTCAACTGTCCATCGCTTTTCATACAGGCATGGCTGGTAAAGTACAATTTTATTCCGGCTTGAAAACATCCAGGCTCGGTAACAATGCTCAATATAAGACATCAGAGATACTACCCCAGTTCTCCGATTTTAATCTACTATATTATGGAGCTGGCTATACCTGGAACAATTTGGATAATTATTTTTATCCTAGTCGCGGCTTCAATTTATCGGTTGATGGGTCTGCAGGGAATAAGAGAATATTGAAAAATCCATTTCTGGAACAAACGTTGTATGACGGTGTGGATATCACCTCCGTGCAATTTTCCATTAAAGGGCATATGGCTAACTATTTTAAGCTATCCCCCCGTTCGGTGTTACTAGCACGGCTGGAAGGCGGTAAAGTAATGAACCCCTATTTATTCAGAAATGATTTATTCAGAGTAGGAGGACTTACTAGTTTGCGTGGGTTTAACGAAAATTTCTTTTTTGCCTCAGGCTATGGTATAGCCACAGCCGAATACCGGTTTTTTATGGAAGCTACTTCCTACATATTTTTGTTCTATGACCAGGGGTATGTAGACATTTCTACCTACAGTAAAAGTAAACCAGATTTTCCTTCAGGTACAGGCGTTGGTGTAAGTTTTAGCACTAACTCAGGTATTTTTAGTTTGGTTTATTCACTAAGCCAGTCAGACGAACGTAAATTTGCCCTCAACTTTTCCAAGATACATTTTGGATTTACGAGCAGATTTTAATAGAGTCATTTAAAAATTATATATTTGTATAGCAATAGAATTAGCTTTTCTGGAAAACAATCTTTTTTCGTCATATTTTAGAAGTTAACAACCCTTATTCCTTAACTCTTTGAATACCATTCCTGCCCTTGTTTTACCTTTTCTGTGGGCTTTTCTGATTTCGGTTTTTGCTATCCCTTCCATAATTCATATAGCACACTCCAAAAATCTGTTGAATGAACCCAATGGGAGAACAATACATGCCTTTTTGACGCCACGCTTAGGAGGCTTAGCTATATTCAGCGGATTTTTATCTGCCTTAAGTATTTTCGGAAGAATGGACTATGGTGTACAACAGCTAATGGCTGGCTGTATTGTGTTATTTTTCATAGGGTTAAAGGATGACATTGTAACAGTTTCTGCATTCAAGAAATTTTTTGTTCAAATACTGGCTGCAGGTATTGTTGTATTTATGGCAGATATCCGCATAACCAGTTTTCAGGGCTTGTTTGGAATATACGATCTTGAGGATGGAATTAGTTATGGATTTACTATTTTGGTAATTATAGGGATTACCAATGCATTAAATCTTATAGATGGTTTGGATGGACTGGCAGGAACCATTATAGTAATTATATCGGCCATTTTTGGCAGCTATTTTATTCTATATGGAGGGCAACGGTTTGGTACGTATGCCGATGTATCTTTATGCTTGATGGGGGGGATATTAGGTTTTCTGCGGTATAATTTTCATAAAGCCATTATATTTATGGGCGATGCGGGTTCATTGATCTGCGGCTTTATCATAGCGGTGTTGGCTATTCAATTTGTAGAAATGCGTCCATTAGAAGCTACGCCATCCGTTGCAATAGGTATACTCATTATCCCTATTTGGGATACACTCCGGGTAACTATTATCCGCTTGGTCAAAGGAATTTCACCGTTTACTCCAGATAAAAATCACATACATCATAAATTAGTTGCTTTAGGATTCTCTCAAATAGGAACTGTATGTACATTAGGGATTGTGAACCTGCTAGCTGTTGTGTTTGTGGTAAGTTTTCAGGAACTAGGTTCTAATTACTTATTGTTTATATTAATTACTATGTCTGTAATCTTCAGTTTTATGCTGGAGTTTCTGATGAAATTTAGACGAGTATCAGGGTAGATGAAAAATGGTATTACCTATTTACTGGGCATTGCTTTGTTCCTTTTATCGGGGATAACCGCTGTTTTCGCGGATGAGCAGCCAACAAATGCTTATCAGACAGTACAAAACCTGGAAGAGCAGTGGCTAGTATACGATAAAGAGTATAAAAGCTATGTGCCATTTCTGAAGCAAATGCATGGCACGCCAGCCGCACTATATCTGGAACTGAATCTGGACTCCTATAAAGGATATATTTTGCAGCTCACTGCCAAACAGGAGGCTTATTTGTTTATTCAAGCGCAGCTATATAAACCTATTGCTCCTAATCAACAAGTGCTACTAAATATAGATAGCTTAAAAAATACACATCAGAAGTCTGTTATACTTATTTCATTATACAATCAAGCAGGTCATACACTATTGCCTTCGGCGGCTATGGTACGTAAAGTATCAGCCGCAGCAGCTGCCGACATAAACGGCCAAAAAGATCTGGCCCCATTAAAACCTGTTAACCGTAGCGGGTTAAGCAATTTTATTATTTTATCTGCCCTGCTTATTGTTTCTTTATATGCCTTTTTATGGAACTACCATCCCAAAGCGTTTAATAGTTTTTATAGTATAAAATACCTGTTCTCTCTCTCTTTCAAAGAAGATACTGTATTTATTAGCCGCCCGCTAAGCAGAATTAGTATGCTGTTTATTTTCGCTCACAGCATGCTTCTAAGCTTTTTGTATATGATTATACAGAAAAGTTCAGGAGAATTAGCCTTGAATGACCGTTACCTGCAGGCAGCTGTATCTTTCTTTGATTTGTTTGCTTACTTTTTCGTTGCTACTATTATTGTATTTGGCTTAATACTAGGTAAATATATTTTTACATCTCTGTTGGGTAACTTGTTTAATTTATCGAAAGTAGTACACCTGCATTTTTTTGAATATTTACTTTACTCAAGAGTGTTCTATACTATACTCGTGGCCGGAGTGTTTGTAATCTATATATCCTACCCGGCTTTGCTGCCAGCAGCTATTGAAGAAGTCATTCTAATTATAATTATCTTTAATTTTGCCAGACTGTTCATCATAAATTTTGCCTTAAATAAATTAACATCAGTAAAAAATCTTTATTTATTTTCATATCTTTGCGCCACTGAATTAACCCCTTTATTGATAGGTATTAAAGTATTGATAGGTAAATAATTTTTGTTTATCAAATAAATATTTTTAGGAAAGATAGAATGAGTGTAGCAGAGACAATCGATGCCCAGGACAGATTCCATAAAGTGTCCAGTATTCTGGTTACCCAACCCAGACCTGCCGATGAAAAATCACCATACTTTGAACTAGCAGAAAAGTATGATATAAAAGTAGACTTCAGGCCTTTTATACAAATAGATCCTGTTCCTTTAAAAGAATTCCGGAAGCAAAAAATCAATATTCTAGATCATACAGCTGTTATTTTTACCAGCCGCAACGCCGTAGATCACTTTTTCAGGATCTGTAATGAAAGCAAAATAGAAGTTCCGGCAGATATGAAATACTTTTGTATTTCTGAACAAACAGCACATTATCTGCAAAAATATATAGTCGTAAGAAAGAGAAAGATTTTTACTGGTACCAAGACGGCTGCCGACATGCTGGAACTGTTGCGGAAACATAAAAATGAAAAGTTTCTGTTTCCCTGCTCTAATATCCGTAGAAATGATATCCCTGAATTTATGGATATTAACGGATTAAATTTAACAGAAGCGGTACTGTACGAAACAGTTGCCAGTGATTTGTCGGATTTAGCTGAAGTCAATTATGATATAATTGCTTTTTTTAGTCCCTCAGGCATTACTTCTCTATACGCAAATTTCCCTGATTTCAAACAAAATAAAACGCGTATAGCTGCTTTTGGACCTACCACAGCTAAGGCTGTACGTGACGCCGGATTAATTCTTGATATAGAAGCCCCATTACCCAATGCACCCTCTATGACCGGCGCCCTAGAGATGTATATTAGAAAAGCTAACAAAATTACTAACTGACACAGGAGTATAATTCAGGCGTAATAATTTGATCCATATCTGTAAATAATTCTTTGATTTCCTTATAAAACATTCTTTTATAAGTATCGTTCTATAAATAATCTTGTCAAATTTTACCAGATTAACTTCAAATTGTTATATTTATAGCTGAATCTTTATACTTGCTATGAGTACAATTAAACTTATTTGTTATTCAGCTATACTTTTTGCCGCCTTTATTGCCATTCCTTCCTATGCTCAGCAAGATGCTCAGTTTAGCCAGTATATGTACAATACTCTATTTTTGAATCCTGCCTATGCCGGTATAGAAGGCCAAACGAGATTTCAATTAATCCACCGTTCTCAATGGACTGCCTATCAGGCTTCATTCGATGATGGCACTGCTCCCATTACACAGGTATTTAGTGCTACCACACCTATTCTGCGGGCTAAAAGTGGTGTAGGCTTTCATGTAGTGAACGATCGGTTGGGGCCTTTAACTAATCTGGAAGCTCAAGTATCGTATGCGTATCATTTTCCGGTAAAGAATGGTAAACTTTCATTAGGTGTAAGAGGCGGGATGTTTTCTCAGACATTAAACTTTGATTTGTACAGGGCTATTAACCCCGATGACAATCTGCTGCAAAGTGGAAAAGAGTTTCAAATCAGACCCGATATTGCCGCAGGTGTTTTCTATAGGGCAGAAAAATATTATGCAGGAATTAGTATGAATCACTTGATCAAATCGGAATTTAATTTTGGCTCTGATTCCCTAAAAAATCCTCTGCAAAATAATTTATCCTTTACTGCCGGATATGATTATGATATTACATATAATATGGTACTTTCGCCTTCTGTATTATTCAAATCAGATTTAAATACTTATTCAGTGGAAGTGAGTGCTATAGCCACATACAATGAGAAATTCTCAGGAGGATTATCATTCAGGCAGGGAGACGCAGCCATAATTATATTAGGTATGAGTTTGCTAAAAGACAACTCTCTTAGATTAGGCTATGCTTTTGACTATATTATTAAAGCAAGGGAATTAAAAAGACCCACCTCTAATGAAGTAATGTTATCCTACAGAATCCCCGTAGAGCCTCCCAGAACAAAGCCTATTATTCGTACCCCACGATTCAGGCATTAAAAGTTAAGAAAAATCAACAAAATTATCTGCCAGCTTATTTGATTGAAAATATACACAAACAATTATCGTTTTCTTATATAAACATTACAATGTGTAAATTTAAGGTATCTTTGCTGAATGAAGATTGCACGAACTGATAAATTTGTAATGTCGTTTCTATCAATTCAAAACAAAATACAAAAACAGACAAAAACAATTAAGTTAAAGGTGTTATGAATAAAATGAATTTGAGAGTAATCTATTGCTTGCTAGCAGTAGTTCCTTTATTCCTGCAAGGCTGTGGTCTTTTAGGCAAGAGAGGAAGAGGCGACGACCAAGGCGAATTAGTTGGTGTGCAAGGAAGAGAAGGATGGAAACAAGTAATTCCGTATGGTATGGTCTTAGTACCTTCAGGTGTGTTTCATATGGGCCAGGCCGACGAAGATGTTCCTGCTACACAGATTAACATGAACAGGCAGATTACCATCGGTGGCTTTTATATGGATGATACTGAAATCACCAATAATGAATACAGGCAGTTTATCAACATTATGTTGACAGACTCTGTATCAGTGTTAGGGGAGGACTACATCATGAAGGAGCTCTATCCTGACACAACTGTATGGGTAAAAGACTTTGCTCACCATATGGGAGACCCTATGATGGAATATTATTATATGCACCCTGCATTTGATGATTATCCAGTAGTAGGCGTAGACTGGTGGGCTGCTAAATACTTCTGCGAATGGCGCACAAAATACCTTAATACTTATAGAGCCGGCCAGGGAGACTTTGCCATGCCAAACTTCCGGCTACCATCTGAAGCTGAGTGGGAATATGCAGCCCGTGGCGGCAGAGACATGGCTAAGTATCCATGGGGTAATCCATACCTGACAAATACATTAGGCTGTTTGCTTGCTAACTTTAAGCCAGGCAGAGGCAATTACTACAACGATGGATACATGTACACAGCGCCAGTAGCTTCCTACTTTTCTAATGACTATGGTTTGTATGATATGTCTGGGAATGTGGCTGAATGGACAGAAGATGCTTATAACCCTGCTGCAGCAGCTGTAACCTGGGACCTTAATCCTACTTACAACGACGATAATGAACCCCGCAAAGTTGTAAGAGGTGGCTCATGGAAAGATGTAGCCTATTACCTGGAAACAGGAACCCGTACGTTCGAATATCAAGATACTACCAAAGCCTATATCGGATTCAGATGTGCCATGACTTACCTAGGACGGTCATCTGGACGCGAATTTTAATGAATAAACAAACAGGTTACATTATATAAAAAAACTCATTGACAGGAAAATAATCTGAATTAAACTTAATTACCAATCGTTAAACAATTATCAATTCTAAACAACAACAATTAAACAATTACTAAAATGAGTGCTAAAAAAGGAAAAGGTGGATCAGCAGATTTGGTTTTTAACAAACTGATGCCATTTATTTATGGTATAGGTGCTGCAGTCGTTATCGTTGGTGCGATGTTTAAAATTATGCACTGGCCAGGAGCAAACTTTATGCTGATTGTAGGTCTGAGTACAGAAGCTTTTATATTCTTTATGAGTGCATTTGCACCTCAAGCCCACGAACCAGATTGGACAAGAGTATACCCTGAACTTGCTGACGATTACAAAGGTGCTTTACCAGTACGTAAAGAATCTAACGGACATGCCGCTGTGTTGCCAGATCCAAATATTTTTAAACCAATTACAGCTGAACTGGTAAACAATTTAGGTAGCAGCATGAAAGGCTTATCTGATTCTGTAAGCAAAATTACAACTTTAGCAGATGCATCTGTAGCAACTACAGAGTATGCTAAGAACGTAAAAGTGGCTTCTGATTCAGTAATACAGCTGAATAAATCACTTGCTAATGTTGTAAGTGCTACTTCTGATTTGCCAACTGCTTCTCAGGACATCAAAGCTTATCATGCACAGGTTCAGTCTATCACCAAAAATATGAGTGCATTGAACGCCATGTATGAACTGGAATTGCAAGATACCAGCAAGCATTTGAAAGCTATGAATTCTTTCTATGGTAGCTTAACTGCCGCTATGGAGAATATGACAGATGCCAGCAAAGATACACAGCAATTTAAAGGTGAGTTGTCTAAACTTACTACTAACTTAACTTCATTGAACAAGGTTTATGGCAGCATGTTATCTGCTATGAAAGGTCAATAAGCAAAGGGTTATATATTTTATAGTGTTAAACAAGGTAAAAGAATTTAAGATAAAAATATGGCCGGAGGAAAAGAAACGCCAAGGCAGAAGATGATCGGGATGATGTACCTGGTATTGACTGCCCTGCTCGCCTTACAGGTGAGTTCTGAAATCATCAATAAATTTGATTTGATTAATAAAAGCTTAGAAGGTGCATTTAGTGATGCACGCGCAGCAAATGACCTGCGGATTGCAGGTATACAAAAAGCAGTTACTGAAGACCCTAGCCAGAAAAACAAGAACTTGTTGAGTAAGGCAGAGAGTGTAAAGGCTAAAACTGCAGAAATGATTGCCTATATTGAAGGTGTAAAGCAGGAAATGGTAAAGGCTGCAGATGGTATAAAAGAAGATGGCACCTATGCTAATCCTAGTGCTGAAACACAAATGGAGTCTTTAATGGTAGGCCCTAACAAGAATGGCAAAGCTTACGAAGTGAAAGAGCGGTTAAATAAATTTGCTGCTGAATTGAGCCAGTTAAGTGGTACACAAATCCCGCCGCTTGCGCTTGATGCAAAAGATGTTCCTGCTCTCGCTAAAGATCCCGCTCAAAGAAATAAAGATTTCGCAGAATTGAATTTTGCTCAGACTCCAATGGTTGCAGGTTTAGCTGTGCTAAGTCAGAAGCAAAATGAAATCTCCAGGTACGAATCAGCTATTCTAGCGAAGATCGCTGAAGATGTAAATGCCGTAGCAGTTAAATTAGATAAAATTGTAGCGATGGTTCGTCCGGAAGCTAAAGTGGTTGCTGCCGGTACTAAATACAAAGCTGAAATGTTCTTAGCTGCTTCTTCTTCAAATATTACTCCCACTATGAGCTATAACGGACAAAATATCCCAGTATCAAATGGTATGGGTACCGTTGAGTTTGTGGCACAAGGTGGTAATTATGATAAAGATGGTAATTTGAAAAAGACCTGGACAGGTCAGATCAGAATACCTAAACAAGGTGGTGGAGATACTACATTTACGCACACTGAAGAATACATTGTAGCTAAGCCAGTAATTCAAATTCAGTCTGCTTCTGTACAAGCTTTATATGTGAACTGCGGTAACGAATTAAAAGTATCCGTACCAGCTTTAGGTGCTACTTATTCACCTGTATTCTCAGGTGCAGGCGCTAACTTCATACAAGGTGCTAACAAAGGCGATGTTACTGTTGTACCAACTGGCATCAACGATGTTACCTTGAATGTAAGCAGCAATGGTAATATGATTGGTTCAGAGAAATTTAAAGTACGTCCAGTGCCAAGACCAACCGTAGCAGCTTTTGCCAATGCCAAAGAAATAGACCTGAAATTAGGTGCTGCTGCTCCTTATCCTAATAAACTAGAGTTAAGAGCTTTAGCAGAAGAAGGTTTCAGAAGCTTTTTGCCTAAAGATGCCCAGTTCAGAGTAGCGTCTTTCGATGTATTCTTAGTAAAAGGTAAACGTGCTTCTCCAGCTGTAGCCTCTAGCGGAAACGTAGCAAATATAGGTTCTTTAATTTCACAAGCTCAGCCAGGCGACAGACTTCTTGTTCAGATAAAGAGCGTTCAGCGGATGAACTTCAAAGGACAAATTGTTGAGTCTGCACCTGCAGGTAGTAATTACATAAACATTCCTTTACAATAATGATTTTGAATGCAGGCAACTAGCTTAATTAGTTGTCTGCATTTCTACAAATCACCAAAATATAAGTTAACCTATACAGAAATATGCTCAGATTTGATAAAATAATTCTTTCTTGTGTATGTGCTTTAGGTGTATATACTACAAGTGTAGCTCAGGAAGCTGATACTAGAGGGTATAACCCTTTGTCTGTAAGGCCTATACATGAATCTGATGTCATGTTTAAAAAGACAATCTGGGAAAGTATAGACCTACGCGAAAAGCAAAATAAGCCATTTATGGCTGTTAATAATGAAATTACAAAGTTTATATTTGAAGCTGTTAAAGCAGGTTTGTTAACACCTTACAAAACAGATTCTGTAGTTACCAAACTAAGCATAGAAGAGTTTATTACTAATGTGAGCGCTTCTGCCAGTAAAATGACTCAGGATGAAGTAGCTGCTGAAACAAAAAGAATTCAAGACGATCCGTTCTTGACAAAAGCTGAAAAGCAGGCACAAATTACTGCTTTGACTTCTGGTGGAGGAGCTCAGGAATATCCGCCAAACGTATTTACACAGCTTGAATTAAAAGAAGACGTGATTTTTGACAAAGAGCGTTCCAGACTTTATTTTGACATACAGTCCTTAACTATTATTCTGCCCGCTGATAAAAACGGAGATGCCGGTGTTGATAAACCAGTGGCTAGTTTTAGATATAAGGATTTGCAAAGAATATTTAAAAATAATCCAAATGCTATCTATTTCAATGCTCAGAATAATGCAGCACACAAAAATTTATCAGACGCTTTTGATTTAAGATTATTCTCCGGAAGAATTGTTAAAATTTCTAATCCAAATGATGAATTTTTGGTTCAAACCTATGATGGTGACAGAAAAGGTTTGTTAGCTTCAGACTGGATCAGACAACAACTAATGGAATTTGAACACAATCTGTGGGAATTCTAATAGAATAAGATATATAAATAAAAAAGGAGATAAGCAATTATCTCCTTTTTTATTGAGTAAGGTAGTTTCTAAGCGTAGTAGCCTTTTCTTTACCTATAAGCTTAGCTACTTCTTCTAAATCGGCCTCTTTTATCTTCTTTACAGATTTATATGTTTTTAATAGTTTAGCAGAAGTTTCTTTACCAATGCCAGGTATGTCTTCAAGCTTACTTTTTAAGTTGTTCTTGCTGCGTTTATCCCGGTGAAAAGTTATAGCAAACCGGTGTGCTTCATCCCTGATTCTTTGTAACAACATCAGCGATTCAGATTTTTTGTCTATATGGATAGGAATACTATCTTCTGGAAAGTATATTTCTTCTAACCGTTTAGCTATTCCTATAATAGGGATTTCACCATATAAACTCAATTCTTTTAAAGCTTTGCAGGCAGCGCTTAGCTGACCTTTACCACCATCAATAACTATTAAATCAGGTAGGCTGGCATTTTCATCTAATAGTCTGCGGTATCGCCGGAAAACTACCTCATGCATGGACGCAAAATCATCAGGCCCAACTACAGTTTTTATGTTATAATGACGGTAATCCCGCTTGGCAGCTATTCCGTTCCGGAAACATACCATCGAAGAAACTGGATTGGTACCTTGTAAATTGGAATTATCAAAACACTCAATGTGTAGTGGAATTGTTTTTAATTGTAAATCCTGTTGAAGCTTTAACAACACACGTTTTTCCCTGTCCTTTTCTGCCAGATTAGATTGTTTATCGGCAGATTCTTTTTTCAGATATAGTACATTTTTAAGCGATAGTTCAAGTAGTTTCTTTTTATCACCAATCTGAGGGATATGATGATGAATGCCCTCAAGTGGTGTGCTTAATGGTATGTTAGTTATTACTTCTTTAGAATAGCTACCAAATTCATCGCGGATATCTACAATCATCATGGTAAGAATATCACTGTCTTGTTCGTCTAATTTCTTTTTTACACTCGTAGTTTTTGTTTGAACAATAGTGCCGTTCACTACCCGCAAAAAATTGATATATGCACATTTTTCATCTGATAATAAAGAGAAGACATCTACATCTGAAATATTAGGATTAACTACCAGCGATTTACTCTGAAAGTTGCTCAAAAGATCTAGTTTTACCTTGTATTCTTGTGCTTTTTCAAAAGCCAGTTGTTCGGCAGCCTCTGCCATTTTGTTGCGGAAATACTGAATGGCCGGAGAAATATTTCCCTTCAGAATATGATGTATCTGCTCTATATTACGGTTATGTTCTTCTGAGCTGAACAGGCCTTCGCAAGGCCCTTTGCAATTGCCCAAATGATACTCCAAGCAAACTTTAAACTTACCAGCCGTTATATTTTTTTCTGTTAGGTGTAGGTTACAGGTTCGTATTGTATATAGCTTTCTAAGCAGCTCTACCAGGGTATGCATACCTTTTACACTGGCATATGGACCATAAAAGGTGCCTAATTCTTTTTCTACTTTCCTGGTAGCTATTAATTTGGGAAAAGGTTCTTTAGTTATACAGATAAAAGGATAGGTTTTATCGTCTTTTAATAGAATATTATATTTTGGCTGGTATTTTTTTATAAGGCTATTTTCCAGCAACAACGCATCAAATTCAGTATTTACAATAGTAAATTCAATCCGTTGGATTTGACTTACTAATCTACGTGTTTTGCGGTCGTCAACAGATTTGTTAAAATAACTGCTTACGCGGTGTTTAAGATTTTTTGCCTTTCCCACGTAAATCAGCTCACCTTCTTTATTAAAAAAGCGGTAGGAACCAGGACTTTCGGGCAAATGAGAAATATAGTCTTTATAATTAAATGACGATTCCATAGTAGGTGGTATTGGATATTAGTGTTAATCCTGTAAACTAATAATAAACGCAGCCTGTTGCTAAGTCCATAAAAAATATATCCATTTTGTGGTATTTACTAACAAAAATAGCCCGTATGTATTACGGGCTATTAAAAAGTTTAGGGTATATTTTATAAAATTCCTTCGTCCGTAGACACGGTAGAAGGAGCCACATATTGCTGTTGAGTTGAATCCGATGGAGCAACTGTATTGTAGTCGTCACAATTGAGCGATACCGGAAGATTTTTTGGACGGCGGAACTTGCTGTTCTTTAATCCCAAATTAGGGTCTGAAGCTACCTTATCCATGTATATACCCCAAGCTGGTAAAGCCATCCGGCCACCTTGGCCCAGCGACATACTCCGGAAGTGAATGCTCATATCATCACCTCCTACCCATACTCCTGTAACTAAGTCTTGAGTCACACCTACAAACCATCCGTCTGAATAATTCTGGGTTGTACCAGTTTTTCCACCAATTTCATTGGTGCGGGCCATTTTATAACGGAATAGTCCTTGTGCGGTACCACCTTCTTCTTGTAAGGCACCTTGCAGCATATGCACCATTAAATAAGCGGTTTCTTCACTTAGGGCTTCTACCGTAGTAGGAGGAAAAGATTCAATTACCTCGCCATACCGGTTCTCGATACGTGTGATAAACATAGGCTTAGTCCATATACCTCCATTGACAAAGGTGCTATATGCCCCTAATAATTCATATACAGAAACGGGACTTGTACCCAGACAAAGGGAAGGCACCGGTTCCAGAGGACTCTTTATGCCTAAGCGTTTGGCATAATCTACTACGCGGTTGGGGCCAAATTCCTGCATGAGTTTAGCACTGATGGTATTAATCGATCTTCCCATTGCTCTGCGTAGTGTCATCCGTTCGTAACTCGGAGGGCCATCTGAATTATTGGGTGTCCAGGGTTCACCTCCAATATCACTGGCAAAGGTTACTGGTGCATCTAACACTTCCTGGCATGGATGATATCCATTGTCTATAGCAGTAGCATACACAATAGGTTTAAAAGAGGAACCTGGCTGGCGTTTGCCTTGCATGACATGGTCATATTTGAAATGCTTAAAATCTATACCGCCAACCCATGCTTTTACATGTCCGGTATTAGGGTCCATAGACATAAAGCCAGTGTGCAGGAAATGTTTGTAGTATCTGATGGAGTCCATTGGACTCAAAGTAGTATCCTTTTCACCATTCCAGGAAAATACTTTCATTTTCACTGGTTGGTTCATCTCTTTCCAGATAGCTGCTTCATTATCTTCATACTGCTTTTTAAGCTGCTTAAATCTACCTGTCTTTTTTGCTTCCCTTTCAACATATCCGGGAATTTCCTTGTAATCTTCCGTAATCCAGGGGTTTCTGCCTTTCCAGTGTGCAAAGAATTTCTTTTGCTGATCCTTCATATTTTCAGTTACAGATTCTTCTGCATACTTCTGCATTTTGGAATCGATGGTTGTATATATTTTTAACCCTTCTGTGTCCAGGTCAATACCACGAGCTTTAGCCCATTTGTATAAAAATCCTCTAATAACTTCTCTAAAATACGGAGCAGAACCTTTATTATGGTTTTCCACTGCATATTTAGTCATATCAATAGGCTTCGTTTTCAGCTCACTATATTTATCTGAGCTTAGATAGCCGTACTTCACCATCTGGCCAAGTACTACATTTCGTCTTTCCAAAGCTCTGTTAGGATGGTAAATAGGACTGTAATAAGAGGTTCCTTTTACAATACCCACCAGCAAGGCAGCTTCTTCTGTAGTTAAATCAGAGGCTTTCTTTCCAAAAAATGTTTTGGCGGCTGTACTAATTCCATAGGCATTACTTCCAAAGGGTACAGTGTTCAAATACATTTTAATAATTTCTTTCTTTGTATAATTTTTCTCCAGCTTAATAGCCATTATCCATTCTTTTGTTTTAATAATGAGCATATTAAGGCCGGGTACGCCTCCCAAAGAACCTCTGTAGTCTTTGCCTCTGGTATTAAATAAGTTCTTGGCTAACTGCTGCGTAATTGTGCTGGAACCTCTGGGGTCAAGTGTTAGTACAGACCATGCTATGGCAAACGTTCCTTTAAAATCAATGCCTGAATGTTTCTCAAAACGGGCATCTTCTGTAGCTAATAAGGCATTAATGACATTAGGAGAAATTTGTTCATATTCTACTGGAGACCGGTTGCTTGTAAAATACTTTCCCATCAGCACACCATCGGCCGAGTATAGCTCAGAGGCCAGGTCATTTTTTGGGTTCTCCAGAAATTTCAAATCGGGAAGTGCCCCAAATAACCCCATGAAGTTGATACTTACTGCATATGCATAGAAAAGAAATAATGCCAGGGCAGCTGAGAAGAATATCCAGGTAACTTTAATTAACCGGCCGTACTTCCCTTTTTCTAGTTGAACCATATAAATTATAATATTATACTTTTTTTATTTTTTAATTATTCCGTTGTATCCCACCTGTCACTGTTTCAGTATTCCTCAAGATGTTTTCTACATAAGGAATAAGACTGCTGAAAGGATACTGCTCCATAAAGCCAGTAAGTGCTTTTTTAAAGGTTTCCTTATTTTGGGTCCGGCCAATAATCAATACTTTCAGTAATTGTAATCTTTCTGTCAGGCTGTTTTCCGGATATTGCTGAATTGCCTGATCTACCAGATTATTCGCCTCTTCATAATTGCGGTCTTCGTAATACTGATATGCATTGGAATACAAGTTTTTTACCTGGGCATCTGCCATATTTCCCTCTTGTACATAATTTGGATTACTGATAAGCTTAGCAAAAGCAGAATTCGGATGCTTTGTTATAAGCGTATTTTTGTGCGCTTCTTGCTGCTCAGGTTGTGCCAGTTCCTTATGAATAAGATATAAGAAATACAATGCTTCCGGTTCAAAATCACTATCAGGGAATCTGGTCAGCAGGGTCACAAATACAGAGTCAGCATTTTTATGTTCCTGCAGTTCCAGATTATAAATTTTCCCTAAGTTAAAATATGCTTCTTCAATTTTCGTATTTGATGCAGCCATGGCTTCCGGCGTAGAGGGTAAGGAAGCTATGATTTGTTGCTTTTTTTCCTCATTCTGATTTTCAACCGACACAACTGGCGTACTTTCTGTACTATCGCTTGTGGCAGGTTGCCCAGGTTCAGAAAAGTCAACAGAGGCTTCTTTAGCAGATCTCCGCCAGTTGTCTTCCAAAGGGCGGTTACCCCATTTTCTGGCAAAAGCTGTTCCTCCCTGGCTTACTACTGCGACATTATAAAAATACCATCTGGCATTTTGTCCATTGCTGGAATTTCGGTTTCTATTGTTTGCAGTTTGTTCATTGTTTGCAAAAATGCTACCAGCTTGCTGTATGCTCTCCATTTCTTGCTTTGCTTCTATCTTTTTTCTCTGTTCTTCCTCTTTCGCAAATAACTCATCCAGGTATTTATCCAAACTGGCGGTATCCATTTTAGCTAACCGCTGCAAACTATCTTCGGTCTGAATAGTAGTAACCTGTTGTACAAAGTTGTCCAGTACTTGCTGCCGCTTTACTATACTTTCGTAGTTAACAGCCGTGGTAGGTAGGGCTTGAATGGTGCTATCGTAGTAAGCTTTGGCTAATTCATAGTCTTGTAAGTTTTCGAAATAAATTTCACCTAATTTTAGATAACTATATGACTTTTGAATATCATCTTTGCTGGCAGATACAGAAGTTTGCAGGTGCTTAATTGCCTGCTTAAAATTGCTGCGTTTGGCTTCATACATTCCCATCTGATAATAGATTTTGTCTTTATAATCTATGTTCTTTTCATCCCGCAACATTTTCTTGAAATAAACCAGGGCTTTTTTGGCATCTTCGTTTTTTCCTACTTCATAACTTTGCAGCATATGCAGCTTTGCATAGAAAGATAACTCGTATGATGGATTGTTTTTTAAAGTAGATCTAAAGTTTTTATAAGCTTGTTTAGAGTTATTAAGCTGTTCATAAATTTGCCCCATAACGAAGTGTACACGCGCTTTCTGCTCATTTTTTGGCATTAACCGCACCGCCAGTGCAAGCGTACCTGCAGCTTGCAAATATTCTTGTTCCTGCTTATGTAATTGTGCCCGGATCAGATAAAACTCTGCCAAATTCTCTTTAGAAAGGTTCTCTTTCTTAATGAAATTTACTACAGCTTTGGCATTGCTGTATTCCTGCATTTGTACATATGTGCGAAATATATTAATCAACGCCTGATGCCGCTCTTGTTTCCCTTTACTAATCGTATTTACATATTTAAATGCCTTTAATGCATTGGGGAAATCCATCTGGTAAAACTGGGCAGTTCCTACTAATAAATAGCTGTCGTCTACCCATTTGCTGTTTTTATGACGCTGTATAGCCAGCGAGGCTTTCTGTATGATATACTCAGAAGCAGCAGTCTGCGATTTGGCAATGTTGGAATCCAGGGGCTGTATAATATCCAATAGCCGGTTATAGTCATCTTGCCGGTTTTTGAATAATGTAGTTTCTAGTTCATTTATCTTCTGGCGGGCCAAAAAATAGGCATTATAATGCGCTGTAGTATTATGATACGCTGTACTTACAAGGCCTGTACTCTCCTGAGAGCAGCCAAAGAAGGTAACCAGACAAATTATCTGAAGAAACAGGAATAGGTAAGAAAAAGAAAGATGCTTCATCAGTTTGCAAAAAGAACTATGTAAACACTGCGATACATTACTAAACCATTCAAACCAAAGATTTTTTGTAACCAGTATATCCTTATTTTTGAATGACACACAATTTAATTTGTAAACGTTGAAAGGTAAAAAAACATTCTCTGACTGGTTAACAAACCGCTATCTGCTGGTAGTAAGAAATGAGGAAAACTTTGCTGAAAAAACTACCTTTAGCTTTACCTATGCAAAAATAATTGTTTTTATAACGATTACCGTCATCTTTTTATTCTCTTTTTCCTTTTATCTTTCCAATACTATACTTTCCAGATGGTTCCATCCGGCTGGCCGCCAGATGGTCCTGAATAAGAAAATAATTCAGTTAAGTGCCGTAGTAGATTCATTGGAAAATCAGCTGGCATACCGGGATAAAGCATTAACCGGCATAAGCAAAGTACTCCATGGAGACGATAAATTTTTAAAGCAGGACCTGGCTGAAAGTACGCAGGAAGATACCCTTAAAGATAAACCAAAACCCTCTCATATTGACAGCATTGCATCAGTAGATGCAGAGCTGCGAAAGGAGTTTGAAAACAAAACTTCTCTGGAAGCTGAAGTTAAGGTACCTGTACGTTCCGTAGCCAATAGCTTATCAGTTAATGAATCAGATGATTTGTACCGGATGTTTTTATTCTCTCCCATAAATGGAGGTATGGTTACACAGAAGTTTGACGCCAAAGCGGCCCACTACGGACTTGATATTGTGGCCAAGAAGGATGAGCCGGTAAAGTGTGTAGCCGATGGTACCGTAATTCTTTCCTCCTGGACGAATGACAGCGGACATATTATAGCCGTGCAACACCAGGGAAATTTGATTTCAGTATACAAGCATAATTCTGTGCTGCTTAAAAAGATGGGAAGCTTTGTACGGGCCGGAGAAATAATATCAGTTATTGGAAATAGCGGCGAACTGACCACAGGCCCGCACTTACATTTTGAGTTATGGCACAATAGCAACCCTATTGACCCGGAAATATTTGTTTCATTATAAATTATTAACTAGTTATGTTTAACAACGGCAAAGATGCAAAAAGAGAGCAGGCAGAACTAAGTGGTTCCAGCACCCAGATTATGAAGGGCACTACGGTAGAAGGGAATATTGAAACGTTTGGAAATGTGCGAATTGAGGGCAAAATCATTGGCAATATTAAATCTAAATCTAAAATAGCCCTGGGCGACTCTTCTTTCGTTGAAGGAAATATAATCTCTCAGAATGCAGAAATTGCAGGAGAAGTAACCGGCACCGTAGAAGTAACAGATATTCTGACGCTGAAATCTACCGCCAATATTAAAGGAGATATCATAACAGGCAAATTGATAGTAGAAGCTGGTGCCGTATGGAATGGAACAATTAAAATGGGTAATGCTCCCAAAGAGTCTAAAGAGCATATATTGAATGGACGAACCGAAGAACAAAAAGAAGCAGTTAAATAATTATGTAAAATACTCAGGATTGGGCTTTCAGATGATGGCTACCTTGGGTATTGCTGTTTGGGGAGGTATAAAATTAGATGAATGGCTGGAATTGAAATTTCCGGCTTTCACCGTAGCTTTGCCTTGTATTGCACTAATAGGTTCGCTGATTATTTTTATCAGGAGTCTTCCCAAAGAGTAACTATGCTAAAAATCATCCTCTTCACAGCTGTTCTGGTGATAGTAATTTATCTGGCGAATCAGTTTTTTATACCTGACCTGATTCATACACAAATATGGATAATGCTAGGTTTCTTTTTTGCTCTGGCGGTTATGGGGCACCGCATTACAGAAATGGCCTTCCAGCGGAGTAAGGATAATGTGGCCATATTTTATTTTGTGGTCATGCTGATACGCCTGCTGATCAGTATTATATTTATTGGAATTTTTCTCTATAAAGGGGTTCAGGACAGAGTTCTGTTTGTGATGAATTTTTTTATTCTGTATTTATTGTATGTAGCATTTGAAATTAATTCCTTATTGACTAACTTGCGGCGCAATTCAAGACAGCAGGAGAGACATGAACCGCAAAACTTTTCGTAAATTTCTGACCTTCACTCACGTATTATTTTTTTCAATTTTATTTTCCACTACTGCATTTTCCCAAGAACATACAGAGACAGGAGAGGAAACCGAGGAAGAGTTTAAAGTAAGCGAAATGATCATGCACCACGTAGGTGATTCACATGAATGGCATTTTGCTACGATTGGACATACCCATATAACACTTCCGTTACCAGTTATTATTTATTCGGCCGATCAGGGGTTAGAAGTTTTCTCTTCCAGCAAATTTCATAACGAAAGCCTTTCATACGGCGATTATAAGCTTGATGAACACGATCATATTGTATCGCAGTCAGGTAGAAAATTCTACGATCTTTCTATCACCAAAAATGTAGCTTCCCTGTTTTTAAGTGCTATTCTACTTGTGGTTATCTTCTCAAGCATAGCCGGTGCCTATACCAAAAACAGAGGAAAAGCGCCTAGTGGCATACAATCTTTCTTTGAACCGCTTATTGTGTTTATCCGGGATGATGTGGCTAAGCCTGCTATAGCCGGCAAAGACAAACATGGCCGGCCTAAGTATGAAAAATACATGCCTTATCTGCTTACTGTATTTTTCTTTATCTGGTTCAATAACTTACTAGGTTTGATGCCCGGTGGAGCTAATTTAACAGGTAACATAGCGGTTACAGGAGTGCTTGCCTTAATCACCTTATGCATTACGTTATTTAGCAGCAATAAATATTACTGGCAGCACATATTTGCTACGCCAGGTGTACCTAAATGGCTTTTGCCAATTATGATTCCGGTAGAATTGATTGGCGTATTTACCAAGCCATTTTCTTTGATGGTTCGTCTGTTTGCAAACATTACAGCCGGGCATATTATCATTTTAAGTTTGCTGGGGCTCATATTTGTAGCCAAAAATATTGCGGTTAGTGCAGCTATTGTGCCATTTGCTCTGTTTATGAACTTAATTGAGTTAATGGTTGCTATACTTCAGGCATATATCTTTACCCTTTTATCTGCCATGTATATTGGTAGCGCAGTAGAAGGCCACGAAGATCATGATGATTACGGTCATTAAGAATGATCTTCCCTGTATTTGGAAATTCTTTGTTTCACTTAATAAATCTCTATCATGTTACTTAGTTTATTGTTACAAGCAGCCAACGATATGGGGCTTGCAATCATGGGTGCAGGTATCGGTGCAGGACTTGTTGCGTTAGGCGCAGGTTTAGGCATTGGCCGTATTGGTGGCACCGCAACAGAAGCTATTGCGCGTCAGCCAGAAGCTTCCGGAAAAATTCAAACAGCTATGCTGATTTCAGCAGCCTTTATTGAAGGTGTGGCCCTGTTTGGTGTAGTAGTATGTCTGCTTATTGCAACAGCTACCTAGTAGAAAATTTGTATGAATTAAAATCCTGTACTTCGGCATTAGGCCGGGTGCAGGATTTTTAAAGAAACAAAGAATACCTTACCAATTCTGATTGAGTATAAGTAAAATATTTATAATCAATAAATTATAAAAAAGATAAGTAGTTGATCCTATGAATTTAGTAACACCCGGCTTAGGTTTAATATTCTGGCAGTTAGTCACCTTTCTTTTAGTACTCTTCCTACTGGCTAAATTTGCCTGGAAACCTATTATGAGTTCTCTCAGAGAAAGAGAAGAAAGTATAGAAGGTGCTTTACGGGCTGCCGAACAAGCAAAAACAGATATGGCAAAGTTGAAAGCAGAAAATGAAAAACTGCTGGAAGAGGCCAGAGTAGAAAGAGATGCTATGTTGCGCAAAGCACAGCAAACATCGGAAGCTATTGTAGAAGAAGCTAAAAACAAAGCCTCTGTAGAAAGTGCCAAAATTGTTGAAAGTGCCAAACAGCAGATAAATGCCGAACGTCAGGCAGCGTTAGCTGATATTAAAAGACAGGTAGCAACTTTATCTATCGAAATAGCAGAAAAATTACTTCGCAATCAGTTGAAGGAAGAAAAAGCACAGCGCGACCTGGTAGATCAGTTGGTAAAAGATGCAAGTTTAAACTAATACACAATGGCAGAATCCAGAGTTGCATATAGGTACGCAAAAGCTTTAATTGAACTGGCACAGGAGAAAAATGTGCTGGAGCAGGTACATACAGACATGCAGTTTTTTGTGCAAACGATAGATAACAACCGGCCTTTGTATTTGATGTTGCAGAGCCCTATTGTACCGCATGCAAAGAAATATAATGTTATGCGGGATTTATTTCAGAGCCGTTTGCATCCGATTACTTTCTCTATTTTTGAAATCATTACTAGAAAGAATCGGGAAGAAGTTCTGTATGGCGTAGCTAAAGCCTTTCATGAACTATATAATAAACACAAAAATATTCATGTAGCGCATGTTACAACCACTTTTCCGTTAGACGATAGTTTGCGGGCTCAGTTCAGGCAAATGGCTGGAGAAACGTTAGGGAAAAAGATAGAGCTAGAAGAAAAAATAGACCCCAGCCTGATAGGCGGTTTTGTTTTACGGGTAGGCGATAAGCAAATTGATCAGTCAATTAAAAGTAAGTTGCAAAAATTAGAACAAGAATTTAAGTCATAATCCATATACATATATAATCAAACTCTGATATGGTACAAGTAAGACCCGATGAGGTTTCAGCAATATTAAGAGCTCAGTTAGCTAATGCTACTACTGAAGCAGAATTACAGGAAGTAGGTACGGTGTTGCAGGTAGGAGATGGGGTAGCCCGCATTTATGGCCTTACCAATGCACAATCCGGCGAAATTATTGAATTTTCAAATGGGGTAAGAGGCCTGGTTCTTAACCTGGAAGAAGATAACGTAGGTGCGGTAATTTTAGGAGATTACCAGGGAATTAAAGAAGGTGACACTGCCAGACGAACCAATACTATTGCTTCCATACAAGTAGGCGATAGCATGTGTGGCCGTGTATTGAATACACTAGGCCAACCGATAGACGGCGGTCCGTCTTTAACAGGTCCATTGTACGATATGCCCCTGGAAAGAAAAGCTCCTGGCGTAATTTACCGTCAGCCGGTGAACGAGCCGCTGCAAACAGGTATTATGGCTATTGATGCCATGATTCCAATTGGCAGAGGTCAGCGGGAGCTAATTATTGGTGACCGTCAGACAGGTAAAACAGCAGTAGCCATTGATGCTATTATCAATCAACGGGAGTTTTACGATAAAGGTCAGCCGGTATATTGCATTTATGTAGCCATTGGCCAGAAAGCAAGTACAGTAGCACAGATAGTAAATGCCTTAACAAAAGGCGGCGCAATGCCCTATACCATTGTAGTAGCGGCTTCTGCTTCTGACCCTGCTCCCATGCAGTTTTATGCGCCTTTCACTGGTGCTGCCATTGGTGAGTATTTCAGAGATACCGGACGTCCGGCTTTAGTTGTTTACGACGAT
Organism: Rhodocytophaga aerolata; assembly: GCF_030503435.1. Taxonomy (GTDB): domain Bacteria; phylum Bacteroidota; class Bacteroidia; order Cytophagales; family 172606-1; genus Rhodocytophaga; species Rhodocytophaga aerolata. The sequence continues at coordinate 191,746 of NZ_JAUKPO010000012.1, read as the reverse complement.
TTATCTAAACAAGCCGTAGCCTATCGTGAAGTGTCTTTGCTGTTAAGAAGACCTCCGGGCCGCGAAGCCTATCCAGGAGACGTATTCTATCTGCACAGCCGTTTGCTGGAAAGAGCTGCCAAAGTAATTGCTATTGATGAAATAGCTAAAAATATGAATGATTTGCCGGATAATCTACGGCCGATTGTAAAAGGCGGCGGATCATTAACTGCTCTTCCAATTATTGAAACGCAGGCTGGCGACGTTTCGGCTTATATTCCAACTAATGTAATTTCCATTACTGACGGCCAGATATTCCTGGAAACGAACTTGTTTAACGCAGGTATTCGTCCGGCAATCAACGTAGGTATTTCAGTGTCTCGGGTAGGTGGTAATGCGCAAATCAAATCTATGAAGAAAGTGGCCGGTACCTTAAAGCTGGATCAGGCACAGTTCCGGGAACTGGAAGCTTTTTCTAAATTCGGTTCTGACCTGGATGCTTCTACCAAGCGTACTATTGAAAGAGGCCGTATTAACCAGGAAATTCTGAAGCAGCCTCAATTCTCACCTACACCAGTTGAACATCAAGTAGCTATTATTTATGCCTCTACCAATGGCTTAATGGATGGTGTGCCTATTACCCGGGTGAAAGAATATCAGAAGGAATTTGCTACACTGCTAACGGCGAATCATAAGGCTACTTTGGACGCTTTACGGGCTGGCAAGTTAGATGATAGTGTAACCAACGTATTGAAGCAGGTAGCTTTGGATATTGCCAAGAGATATAAGAAATAAATGCGCTTGTTGGCTGATGTACTAGTGAATAAGATTAGTGCATCAGCCAACCGGCACATAAAACCATTAGCATATTAACTATGCCTAGTTTAAAAGAAGTAAGACTTAGGATTCAATCAATAAATTCGACGCAGCAGATTACAAAAGCCATGAAAATGGTGGCAGCTGCTAAACTGCGCCGGGCACAGGATGCTATTATTCAGATGCGTCCGTATACTCAGCGCTTACAAACGATTCTTCAGAATATTTCTTCACAATTAGAAGACGAAGCCTCTAACCCATACGCCGAAGAGCGGGAACCCAACAAAGTATTATTGGTTGTAATTACCTCAGACCGTGGTCTGGCAGGTGCTTTCAATGCCAATGTTACCAAAGCAGTGAATTCTCTGTTAACAGGTAAGTATGCTAGCCAGGCTGCTGCAGGCAATGTGCAATTGCTGACCATTGGAAAAAAAGGCAACGATTTTTTCGGCAGAAGAAAGTATCCGCTCAATTCTGAATATGCTACGCTGTTTTCTTCATTAAACTTTAACCAGGCACGCCGGGTGGCAGAATTTGCCATGGATGGTTTTCTTGCCCGGCGTTTCGACCGGGTAGAGCTGGTATATAATGAATTTAAAAACGTGGCTACGCAAATTATCCGCACAGAGCAGTTTCTACCTATTGTTGAGGTAAAAAATGAATCGCAGAAAGCTTCTACCACGAATTATATATTTGAGCCTTCGGAGAAAGAAATTTTTGCAGAGCTGATTCCTAAAACACTGAAGATACAATTCTACAAAGCTTTACTGGAGTCTAACGCTTCGGAACATGGCGCCCGGATGACTGCTATGGATAAAGCCACTGATAATGCAAAAGAATTATTGAAAGACTTGAAATTGATTTATAACCGTACTCGTCAGGCTGCTATTACCAAAGAAATTCTTGAGATTGTTGGTGGGGCAGAAGCATTGGCAAGCAATGGCTAATATTGATAAAATACCCAATAGAAAGCCTGTCTCACTCCAGACAGGCTTTTTTATTGGATTATCCGGAAAAGTGCACTGGAGGATAGACTTACTAACAATAAAGATATTCAGATTCACGTAACCTCACATGTAGAAATCTGTTTAATTTGCAACTATGGAAATTCTTTTAGCTACCTTTTCAGCCTTATTTCCGGTAATAAATCCTTTTGGTGCTACCCCCGTATTTCTGGCCTTGACCGGAGCCATGGACAAAGCCACCAGAAATGAACAGGCCCTGAAAGCTTGTTTATATGTGGTAGGTATTTTAGTGGTGTTCTTTTTTGCGGGAACGTTTATTCTTAACTTTTTTGGCTTACGCATAGAAGACCTGCGTATTGCCGGAGGTATACTTATTACCCGTTCCGGTTTGAGTTTACTGAATCCGGATGATGCACATAAGGGTAGCAAACGGCTATCTAAGGAAGTGCAGGAAGAAGGTTTAGAGAAAGAAGATATTTCATTCACCCCCTTGGCGATGCCCCTGCTCTCAGGTCCTGGTTCTATTGCCGTAGTAATCGGCATGTACAATAAAGCCACCGGCTATCATGAAGTAGGGTTTATTATAGCAGCCATTATTCTGGTAGCTATTGCCTCCTACCTTATCTTACGTTCTTCTCAGCAGTTTACCAGGTTTTTAGGAAAAAGTGGTATGGCGGCTCTTTCCCGGATGATGGGTTTTATTGTACTCTCCATCGGAGTCAGCTTTATTTTAAATGGTGTTCTGTCTCTGGTAAATATGTACCTGGAAAAGTAGCACCTTGAACATAACATCATCTCTCATTAGTAGGGTTTCCTCCAGCGGGTAATGAGCCAGATAAAGCCAGCCATGCCAATATTAATAAGAAACGCAACGCCTGCACTATTAAAAGAGGTAGAATAAGCCCCAGTTAACGAATAAACAAAGCTGATTGGAAGCAAACCAATAAATGAGTTTATCAGAATTTTTCTGAAACTCCATTGCAAGGTTCCGCTCATAATAGAAACTGATTCTGCGAGAACCGGAATTGGCCGTGAAGCAATAATAGCAATAGATCCATATTTTTCCAGAAAGGTGCGGGCTTTGGCTTCCTCTGCTACGGATGAAAACCTCTTAGCTAATCTGGTGCTTTTATAGCCGATAAAATATCCCACCATAGACGAAATAAGTCCACCCACTAAGGAAAGGATACCGCCAACCAAAAATCCGAAAAGTACACCGTTGCTAATCATAATGAAGCTGGAAGGTATGGGAAGAATAACATCTATACCCAGCAACAGGAGGCTAATAAAAGCTAAAAGTGGTTTAGATGTTTTGTTCTGCAATAGACCTTCAAAGGTGAAACCGCTGGCTTCAAAAAGAATAAAAGTAGTGATGGTAATAAAGCAGATAAAGATAAATATATAGATATAGCGGTTCATTCAGTTGAGGAAAGTACTGCTAAGATACTATTATTTCAATTGAAAACTCTAACAATGCTATCCCAGAGCGAGCTTATCCGTTTAGTGTGATTATATATTTTAGACAAGCGCTGGAATGGGTTGTTTGCTTCTCAAATGCAGGGAAATGTTACAATTGTGGGGTAAAATATTGAGGTCAGAATTTCAGTAACAAACGTAATCAGTACTACAGACTAAAAAATATATAACACCATCAGCGTTAGAGGCTGATATAGCTTGCTCCAACGCTGATGCTTGATTAAATTACCTTCTATGAGCTGTACCTCCGCTGTTAGAATTAATATTTGTTTTGGCCGGATCACCCCTGTAATTCAGTTCACTGCCGGTGTTAATTTCAGCTGTAAGTACCTGCGATACATTTACTGAAGTATTTGCACCGGTACTTGCCTCTACCATACATGTTTGTGTGAGTAAGTCTCCGGCATCCAACCTTGCACCTGTAGAAGCTTTTAAGCTGGCGGCTTCAGAGCTTCCATCCAGGTCAAACACAGCGCCAGTACTTACTTCACATTCCACGTTTTTGTATTGCAGATTTAGCCGTCCGTTGCTTCCGGAATTACTTTTGATATTCAGTCTATCGCCTGTTAAGGCATTGGTTGTTTCAATATACGATCCTTCTGTCATTTCCAGACTTTGTATAGCAGGCGCAGTAATAATTATTTCAATCTTCTCATCTTCATCTATCCTGCTGGTAGTTTCAATTACTAAAATTCCTTCGGTTACTTGGGTAGATACTAGCGGAACAATATTTTTGGCGGCATTAACCTCTACTTTTCTTTCCGGCCCTTGGGTTAGGCGCACTTCTAGTTTGCCTCGTACTTTTATACCGTTATACTCGCCCACGGTTCTGGCTTCAGTAGCGCGGTTGCTGTCGCCTTTTACGGCGTTACCTTTCTGATGATAATGCTTGGCCGTGCCAATAAACGCAGTTACCGCTATCAGAGCTACAATCAGCAGGCTGAGCAAAAGTTTATTACTTGTTTTCATATATCTAGTGGGAGTTAATTCATTTAATTAATTATACATTTTACTTTACCGAAACTGTTGTTATTTGGAAATAAGGCCTCTGCTAATCAGCTTGTATGCCATCGGAAACAGCTTAGCCTTTTGGTCAGTTGTTCGATCTGTTGAATACGTAGTTGCTTCCTGAACTTCAGTTACCTCAGGTTTCTGCGCTGCAAAAGCCCGCCCTTTAATGGTAATGATGCTAAAGGCAGGAACCCTGCCAGCCTGTGCCACCTCATTCCCGGTGGCCGATATACTACCTGAATTTTTATATTCTCCGGCGACAACCAGGCAGAAAGCAATAGTCAGCAGCATAAGTACCGGTAATCCTATTAAAAGTTTATGGCCTGTTTTCATAGTGGTAAAGTAAAAATGTACTTAGTTATTCTTAATAAACTGTTGGTAATACCTTTGCAGATCTTCGAACGAGATTCCCAGCATTTGCATATTTCTGAAAACATCTGATAAATCTTCATTCACAAACTGCTCTTTTTTCAGTGCACGGGCTTTTTCGTATCCGTCGTCTGCCACATAATAGCCAATTCCTCTTTTGTTATAGATGATGCCTTTATCCTGCAAGTAGTTAAATGTACGCATCGTAGTGTTTGGGTTTACTTCAAATTCCACCGCCATATCCCGGATAGAGGGAATTTTTTCTCCGCCATTCCATTTCTTCTGAAGAATATTCTCGAAAAAGTGGTTAGCAATCTGTAAGTAAATAGCTTGATTTTCCTTGAAATCCATTTAAACCTCTCTTTCTTTTAAACTGAAATACGAAACTACTAATAAGAACGGCCCGAGTATATACCAGAAGAAAACATGGGCAAGTTGCGGAACGGTATTTTCTATTGATCCTTTAAACCCATTGTCAAAATCGCGGTCATTTACATTACCGCCACCAAACAACAACCAGAAGAGTAACCCGGCATATAATCCGATGAATATCTGGAATAGGAATAAAGATAAAACAGTCTTAAGGAAATTATACTTCCGGAAATAAGCAGCTCCCAGAAAAAACACCGTCTGAATTACCATATAGCTGCCAATAGCCTGAAAGGTATCATGGTCAAAGAAAGCAGGTACCGGATACGAATTACCAACCATAATTGTCGGAATCAGATAGATGAGATACGCTATAACAGAGAATACCACTACATACACCGGCGAGGTTAATATCCAGGAGCCTATTAATTTTTCTGCTGTGGAGACAGGTAAAGTCAGATAAAAGTAACTTTTCAGAGGCGTATGCAATTCAGCAAAAATATTGCTTGTCAGAATAAAGCCACCCAGAAAAAACACAAACAGGAAAAATCCTTTTAACCCTTCCATATTCTCTGGGCCATAGTAACCAGTCAGGATAGAAACAATCAGCATTGTTCCGAAGATAGCACCTGCAGCAATTAGTATGGGAGGTGCATTTAATACAGCTTGCCGCTGTATAAATTTTGTAAGCCTGCCTATATCAAATATATTATTCATAAGTCTGTTATTTTACGAAGTGAGAGTTAATAACGCTTGTATCTTTAATTACCCCATTGAAAAGTAACTCCAGGTCTACCCTGGTTTCCTGGCCTGATCTGTTGCGGGTAATGCCTGCCTTTCTGCCGGGCATATCTTCATGGTACAGAATATCGCTGGCGGGTACCCCTGCCAGGCTGTGTTCAAAAGCAAGCCGTTCAGATATTTCAGCAATATTCTTGTTGAAGATGATTTTGCCATTTTCTAGTACCACCACAAAGTCTATCAGGTTTTCCAGGTCACGTACCTGATGTGTGGAAATAATAATAATCTTGTCTTCGGTAAGGGCAGAGGCCACAATTTTGCGGAACTGGCTTTTAGATGGAATATCCAGGCCGTTGGTAGGTTCATCAAGAATCAGCACACGGGCATTGGTGGCCAGGCCAAAAGCAATCAGAAACTTTTTCTTCTGGCCGTAAGACAGCGTAGAAAGTTTAGCATCTGCCGGCAACTCAAATTCTGTTAAATATTTGTTGAACTGCTCATAGCTGAATTTAGCGTAGAATACTGCATTGCTTTTTGTATAGGCGTTCAATGCAATAGAAGGCAGTTCAAACTCTTCCGGAATAACATATATATCTTCCAACATTTGTGGAATTCTCTGGCTGGCCGTATAACCAAATACTTTGCATTGGCCACTCTGCGGATACAAAAGCCCGGCTATGTGTTTGAGCAAAGTAGATTTTCCAGCTCCATTTTTTCCAAGCAACCCATAAATAAATCCGGTCCCCAACTGCAGATTCAAATCTGTGAAGAGCGGTTTTTTATTTTTATACTTAAAATTTACGTTGTTTAGCTCTACCATTGTTTTATTGTTGTAGTGTACTACTTAACTAATACACTACAAATGTAATACATGATTTTAGATTTGCAAGGTCTTATCAAAAAATAATTTTCAAAAAGGCTCTATTTGAGGATGAATGGTTTAGAGGACGTATGAAGGGCAGCAGTTTTTCAATTTGTTTTGAGGTTAAAATACAAAGGGCCTGGAGGTAATTACCTCCAGGCCCTTTGTATTTTAGTTGTGCTAAAATTTAGCTCGTCTTTTTTAATGACATTAAATACTCAACCAGATCAGCCAGTTCTTGCGTACTCATGGTATTTTCCAGGCCAGAAGGCATCATGGAGTTGTCCATCTGCTTCATGGAGGCTACATCTTTAGTTTTCAGTTTCATCGTAGTACCACCTGGTTGTTTTAGATCAATATCGGTTTCCGTACGGCTGGCAATAATACCTGCATTAGTGCTGCCATCTTTCATTTTAATAATATAACCTTCATAGCCAAAACTAATGCCGGCATCCGGATGAAGAATAGAAATGTATTGAGCTTCTTTTGGGAGCTTGCTTCCAATTTCAGAGAGTTTAGGGCCAAAATCCATCCCTTGACCATTTACTTGATGGCAGGTAGAACAGGTGCGGCTAAACACCACCTGGCCATTTTTAGCATCGCCTTTGACTTTTAACAGTTCGTTCAGGCTTGGTGTGGTTTTTCCGCTAGCCGCTGCAGCAGTATTGCCCAGGTACCCGGCTGCCTCTGTGCGTACACTTTTGCGCCAGGCATTGCTTACCCCACTCACCGCTGCTGCTTTTAGTTCATCGGGCAGCTTGTTGGTTTTTAATAACTCTAACGTCCGGTCTTCGCCATTATAGCTGCCGCCGATCGCCTGGGCAGCTTCCCGGCGCATATTCAGTGAATACGAATTATTCAGTGCTACCTCTTCCAGCAGTTGGATAGATTCTTCGCTGCCTACGCCCCGAAGTGCGGTCAGCACACCTATCGCTTCTTTTTCGTCTTTACCATTAATTGTGGCTTTTATCAACTCTTTTCCGCCTTGTTTCATCAGAGTAGTGGCTGCACTTCTTCCTACATTACTATTACTTTCGGCTAACGCTAGTTTCAATAATCTCGGATTTTCTTCTTTCAGTTCATACCGTGTCACCATCTCTACAAATTCCTGGGTTCCGGCTACCGCATCCAAGGATGCCTGCAAGGCACTCATGGCTACAGGTGAGTTACGGATATGTTTGGGATCAAGATGGCTAAGGACTAGCTGGCTAATCTGCGCCTGATCGGGGCTGTTGCCTTCCAGCATTTTAATCAATGCAGCGGACTTGGCCGCTCCATCGGGGTTGAAGTCAAAGGCCCGGAAATAGCGGAGGCGGTTATCTAATGCCGTGGATGGGTCGGAAGCAAGTTGTGCTAGTAAAGGAATCGCTTGTCCGGTACGTGCCCGCCAGATAATATCGCGGTTGGCTGGTTTGTCTAATGGATTGTTGCCGGCTTGTTTGAGCCAGGCCGGATAGAAACTATCCCATTGCTTGTCGGCCCCAATGCCCAATGCTTCCAGATACCAGCGGTCTTTGCCATCGTACTGGCTGGCTAACGTAGCCCATAATTGGGCGGCCTCCGGAGATTTGGTGGTGCGCAGAGCTATAACTGCTTCTCGGCGTACCTGCGCATCAGTGTCATTGGCAAGCTGTTTTATATAGGGAACAATATCCATCTTCATTTCTCTGGCAGCCCGCAAACCGGTAATACGCAGGTCAGCATTGGCATCTTTCAATGCCATGTCAATATACTTTTTGCCTTTGCCTTCTATCTTGCTTAGCAGCCACAGGGAGCGGGCTTTCATTCTTGGATTTTCGGCATTCTTATAGAGCTTTGCCAGTTTTTTTTCAGCTTTAGCTCCCATGCCGTTCAGTGCTTGCCATGCCTGATACCGGACAGAAAGATTGGGGTTTTGCAAGGCTTCAATAGCTCCATCAACAGAAGTTAGATCTAGTTTAGGCATGGTATAAGCTGTTTTAGGCGGAGCTACTCTATAAATACGTCCGCGGTTTAAATCGCCAGCCTGGTGGCCTCCGACACCTGGGTCGTACCAGTCAGAAATAATCAGCGAGCCATCCGGGGCTACGCATACATCTGAGGGGCGGAACCACTGGTCGCGTACCCCTTCTAAAATATTCACTATAGAGGCTTTATAACCTGCCCCCTCTTTGGTTACCGGATAGGAACGTACCACATTGGGGCCTGCATCCGTATGGATCATTTGATCCCAGAAGGTTTTGGGCAATAATCGGCCTTCATACACCACCATGCCAGTAGGGGAGCCTGCACCGGTTTGAAGCAGATTAGGTACTACGCCTGGGTCATTGAGGTGCCAGTGCTGCAAGGGGATTTCTTTTTCCATATTGGTACGTTTGGCCCGCCATCCGGCTCCGGTTATTTCATCCGTATAGCCATAGTTGCCATGTTCCATTACATAATTAATCCGTACACCTTTATTGCCATCATCATCGTTATCCGACTGCCACATAGTGCCGTAGGAATCTACGGCTACCTCGTAATTATTGCGGAAGTTATGCCCTAGTACTTCCAGGTCAGTAAAGTCGGGATTGCTGCGGAACACCATTCCCTGCTTATAGTTCTTGGGTGAAATCTCATTGCCATCTATATCTTTTATCACATTGCCCTGAGCATCTTTTAGTTGCTCGCCAGAGTTACCAAAGTTAAAATACAGTTTACCATCCGGGCCGAATGTAAAGGCGTGCATGCCGTGGTCATGTTGTTCACCCTCAATTCCCTGGAAGATGACTTCTTTCTTATCGGCTTTATCGTCGCCATCCGTATCAGTAAACAGCCACACATAGGGGCTTTGGGAAACAATAGCTTTATTGCCCATCACCCATATTCCTAACGGAGAAGCCAGTTCTGGCCCCTGGTAAAAAACGGTTTGTTTGTCAGCTTTGCTATCGCCATCGGTATCCTCCAAGATCAGAATCCGGTCGCCTTCCGATTTAGTGGGGTTACCGGTGATAGCCGGGCGGTAATTATAGGCTTCACATACCCACACGCGTCCCCGGTGATCTACATCAATATTGGTAGGGTTGGTGAGCATAGGTTCATGGGCAAACAACTGTGCTTCTAAGCCTTCTGCCACTTTTAATCCTTTCAGGGCATTTTCCGGAAGCCGTTTCTCTTCATCGGTAAGTTTACTGTATAAGGTATCGTATACTTGTTCCTTTTTGTTGAGGTCATAAGAAGGCTGATACGCTGTGCTAATTACCAAACTTAGCGCCACTATAGCTGGAGGTATAGCCCAGATGCTTTTGCGATAATTTGCTTCTTTCTCAGAAGTATCTTTTATAAGGTTAGGTTTTGGGATCATAAGAAATTAGTCTAATAAACAATTTAATGTAAATATAAAGATAGAAAAGTTCTATTTTATAATGGTTTTATATAAAAAGAAACTAGAAAATAAGCCTTATCTATTAATTCGACTTATTTTCTAGTATACAGCCTCTAAAACGGTAGTTAATATAAAGGATTCTGAATCAGCTTATCATTCCTGTTCAGTTCATCCAGTTTAATAGGCAGCAAATAGGCTCTTTCGTTCCAGGCTCTATCCTGCACCTCTATTACCGAGAAAGTAGGCTTTGTAGCTGTCGTATTATTGGGCAGAAGTTTATAGCGCACATCTACACCTTGTGCATTGGTATAAGCTTGTGGTGCAATTATCCAGCGTCGCACATCAAAGTACCGATGATCTTCATACGCTAGTTCTATTCTTCGTTCATTACGGTATCGGTTTACCAGATCCTGCCCGCTTTCATTGGTTTCAGGCATGCCTGCTCTTTTGCGGACCATATTAATATACTGCCGTGCTTCTGCCTCTTGCCCCAAGGCAATGCAAGCTTCTGCGTAGTTCAATAACACTTCTCCATATCGCATATAGCGCCAAGGCAGATCCTGTTTTACATACTGGGCATCAATAGCTGGGTCTAGGAATTTGCGCATATAGTAGCCGGTGTAGGTTCCGTTCCAGTCTTCAATTGGACTTTTACGGGTATCTAATCCTGGGGTAATTACGCCACCTGGTTTCTCCCAGTATCCTACCTGGATTATACCTACCGGATCGCTGGCAACAACATCTGACGGACGTTTTCTCCATTGAGCACCTTCATATAGGATGGATGCATAAAACCGGGGGTCTCTGTTCTTGTAGGGATCAGCAGCATGGGCAGGATTATTCCAGTTGAATCTGGTTCCATCTTTCATTTCATAATCATCTACCAGTTGGCCAAGGGCAATGTTGCCGCCCCAGTTATGATAACCGTTAGGTCCGTTGTACAAGCCTGGATTGTATGCATCCCAGCCTTGGTCAGTCCTTTGGAGAAAATATTGTACATAAATATCTTCAGAGGTTTCTTTTGAAAGAAAAACTTCAGCATAATTGCGGGCTGTAGAGTCGCCAGGAGCTGGGTCAGCTTTATGCAGGCTATATACACCTAAATCTATTACAGCTTTAGCTGCATCTTTGGCCGCTTGCCATCTAGCTGTTCTGTCCCCGCCTACATATGAAATGAGTTCAGGATTTGCATAGCCTGCTGCCCAGGATGGATTATTAAATAAATCGCTAGCAGCATACAGCAGTGCCCGGGACTTGAGTGTTAAGGCAGCTCCTTTGGTAGCCCTGCCTCTATTGGCTCCTTCCTGAGTAAGTGGGAGTAAAGCAGCCGCTTTATCACACTCCTGCGATATAAAGTTGATGCACGCTTCATAAGTATCGCGGGGCACAGCAAAGTCAGCCTTTAAGCTATAAGCTTCTGTAATAACTGGTACTCCCCCATATAGCGAAACCAGATTGTGGTACAAGTAAGCCCTCAGGAAATGTACTTCTCCAATCAAACGCTCTTTTAATTCCGCATCTTCAAAAGGAGCTTCTTCTATTTTCTCCATAAATAAGTTACAAGCCCGGATGTTTTTATAGCTGTTGGTCCAGTTCATCCCTTTGAACCTGCCACCGGTCCAGAAGCCTTCATCCCATACGCCGTAGTAGCTCGGCGTGATCAGACTTTTAGTGGCATTGCTGGTTTCCCAATCCCATACGGCCATAGACTCATCTACCAGAGAAGACAACATGAGGGCATGAAACCCATGCGGAATACCAGCATAAATGTTATTAACAAATGTCTGGATCAGTGCAGGATCTTTCCATACGGCTTCTTCAGCAAACTGGTCTAGGGGCTGTACATCTAAGAAATCTTTCTGGCAAGAAGTGGCATAAAGTAAACCACATACAGTTAAGAGAATATATATCGATTTTTTCATTGTGACTGGATTTAGAAAGTTACAGTTAAACCACCATTTAGTACTTTCTGCAAAGGATAACTCTGCCCACTAGCATTGTCTGTTTCAGGGTCGAAATCTTTTAGGTCGGGACTGTAGGTGAGCAGATTAAATCCGCTTATATAGAAGCGGATATTTTGCATACCTAATTTTCCGGTTAATGCAACAGGTAAGCTATAGCCTAGTTGAAGATTTTTGAGCCGGATGTAATCTGTTCTGTGCAGGAAATAAGTGTTCTGTTGATTACGCCAGTATTCTTCATCCCGGTTGAACGTTCTGGGGCCACTGGCATCCGGATTCTCTGGTGTCCATCGGTTGTCATAGTATTCTTTCAGGAAGTTTCCGATATCTCCGGATTCTGTTTGTATATATCTGACGGCACCGGCAGCACCCTGGAATAGAACAGCCAGATCAAACCCTTTAAATTGCAAGTTTAGGTTCAAGCCTCCGGTGAAGCGGGGAATATTGGTGAATGGATTACGTACCCGGTCATTGGCATCTATCTTCCCGTCATTGTTTACATCCTGAAAAATAATATCCCCAGGCTTGGCTCCATCCCAGTGCGGGCGGCTATTTACGGCTTCTTCATCTCTGAATATACCGATGGCATTGTAATATAAACTAGTATTCATAGGCTGGCCAGTAGATAATTGATAGTCGGGTGCACCTGGCGCTTCGTCCCAGAATAAGATTTTGTTTTTTGCATAGCCTCCATTTACTGATACCTGATACTGGAAGTCATTGATATTATTGTTGTACCCAATATTAAAGTCGAAACCTTGATTAGCCACTTTTCCTATGTTTTCGGGAGGAAGAGTTAAACCCGCTGATGCAGGCACTGAAGCATTGCGGGGCCATAAGATCTGTGAACGTTTGTTATAAAAATAGTCTGCTTCTATGAAGAATTTGCTATTAAACAATTGTGTTTCAAAACCAATATTAGATTGTGAGGCTACTTCCCAGGTAATATTAGGATTTGGTATACGGGCTTCACGTAAACGTTTGTTCTCCTGGTCTATACCAAATACATACGTCTGATTGCTAGGATCAAATCCATATGAAGCAATGTATTGCCAGTCATAGGGTACACCGTTTATTTCTATGCGATCGTTACCTGTCTGGCCCCAGGACCCACGTATTTTAAAGTTATTGATAAAGGCAATGTTGTTTTTCCAGAAACTCTCCTCTGAAATCCGCCAGCCAGCAGACACGCCTGGGAAGAAACCAAAGCGTTTGTCTTTTGGAAATTGAAATGAACCGTCATACCGCCAGACAAACTCAACGAGGTATTTTTCCAGATAATTATAATTAGCCCGTCCAAAGTAGTTCAGACGTCTGTTTAAGTATGCTGTACCTCCATTGTTCCTTTCTGCATCACCTCCGGCAAACATCTGATCAACAGTTGTAGAAATAAAAAACCTCCGGTAGGCACTAAACAGATCTCTGTTGCCAGATCTTCTTTCACTACCAACCATTAATTTTATATTATGGACTTCTGCTACGGATGTTTCATAGTTGAGCATGGCATTGAGCAGGATGCTCTGATTAAACTCTGTTTCTTGCGTCAGGCGTGGATCATCGAAGCCTTTTTTACCTTTGATTAACACAGGCTGTCCATTAGCATCATAAGACTGTCCATCCCAGGAGTACAGGAACCAGGGAGTTTCAAACCGTTTGCGGTGACGGAAACCTTTATCTATCCCTGCATTGCTGGTAAGAGATAAGCCTTTTACCCAGGGCACAATTATATTCAGCTTTACATTGCTATTTAAGACGTACCAGGTGTCTTTGTCGTATCCAGTGGCATCGGTACTAACTACTACCGGATTATCTCCATATTCAATATCTGGACCGGGGGTTCCATCAGGCCAGTAAGCTGTCATATTGGGTTTACCCCGCATGACCATCCGAAATATACTTCCTGCTGAACGGGTAGGGAAGTTCCGGTTTTCTTGTCGTCCGGCTATATCTACACCTATATTTACATAATTGCTGATCTTGCCATCCAGATTGCTTCTGAAATCATATTGCGAATATTTGGCAGCACTGTTTTTGTAATAACCATCCTGCGTTTTGGCTCCGGCAAGAAGAAAATATTTTAAATTTTCACCCCCACCAGAGATTTGTATATTTCCATAGTTCTGTCCCGACCAAGGTTTTAATACCTCACTAAACCAATCTGTATTCGGGTAGCGCCAGGGGTCTGATCCGTCTGCATATTTTTGTAAGTCTTCTGCGGAATATCTGGGCGTGCGGTTTCGATAAGCATCAATCTCATTCAACATTGTAGCGTATTCTACCGCATCGGCCATTCTGGGAATACGCGTAGGGCGGCCATATCCCTGGTTTAGGTTTAAAGTTATTTCGGGCTTACCTGTCCGGCCTCTTTTGGTTGTAATTAAAATTACGCCATTGGCTGCCTGGGCTCCGTAAATGGCGGCTGATGCATCTTTCAGTACCGTGATACTTTCTATGCTATTGGGATCAATTCTGTCCAGCGAACGTCCGGGTATGCCATCTACTACAATTAAGGCATCATTATTTCCTAAACTATTTACTCCCCTAATGCGGATGGTAGAACCATCGTATCCTGGCTCTCCGCTCCGGGTTACGGCTACTACGCCAGACATACGCCCAGCTAGCGTATTACTAACATTGGTGGTAGGTGTTTGAATTATTTCAGTTCCTTTTACCGAAGCCACTGATCCAGTAAGGGTTGCTTTCCGTTGCTCTCCGTATCCGACCACTACTACTTCAGATAAGGACTGTATATCGGCAACCAAAGCTACATTGATGGTAGAATGGTTATTGATCGGTACCTCTTCTGTTGTATAACCAATATAGGAGAAAACAAGTGTGCCATTTCCATCCGGTGCATTCAGCGAGTAGTTTCCATTCGCATCTGTAGTGGTTCCAACAGCTGAACCTTTCACCAGTACGTTTACACCAGGTAAGCCCTGGTTATCTTCCTGTGAAGTTACTTTACCGGTAATGGTAATAGCTTTATTGGTTATAGTTAAGCTTCCGGTTTCTATGCGCTGAAGGATAGTGGCTGTAGCAGAAGCCGTATTGGTAGAAGTCAGCTCTTCTTTATTATCTGCCAGATAATAGGTTAGCTTTTTGTTTTCGAGCGCCGGAATAAAAGCTTCGTCTTGGTTCTGCTTACTGACAATAACATACACATGCTTGTCCTTTTTGAAAGCCAGATTAAAAGGTTCCAGTAGACGCTGGAGGGATTCATCCAGTGAGCCTTGTATGCGGAAACCTTTCACGGTTTTGTCTTCTACAAGTTTGCTCTCATAAATAATAGATACATTGTAGGTAGATTTGAGATCTAATAAGGCTTTTTTCAGCGTCATATTTTCTCCTTTTCCATCCTGCTGCTTACCTCCCGGTTGTGTAACTGGTAAACCGTAGAGAGCAGATGATGCCAGTGTCTGGGCATGCATGCACACAGGGGAAGATAATAGTACAAGCAATCCATAGTAGAGGTGCGACTTCTTCATAACTGTTGGTTTAGATTAGGTAAATAAATTTTAAACAAAGCTTCCGCTGGGGCAGACATTTGTAGATGCCTGCCTCAAGTACTAATTGAATGAAAAAGATTAGCTACTTAATTGATTTATTTCTAAAAATGATTTGGTTATTTTCTTGTACGATGCGATAATTTAAAGCTTCAGATAACGCAAATAACAGGCTCTCTAAATTTTCACTTGGTACAGATCCTGTTATAGTCCTTTTTAATACACTTCTGTCTTTCAGCACTACAGACAGGCCATAGTTCTCTTCCAATAGAGTAATGATCTCACTTACGGGTGTCTCAGAAAAAATAAATTCATTTTTTGTCCAGGCAGAAAAAAGCTCAGGGTTTACTACTTTTTTAGTATATCCTTTTATTTGTTCTCTTACTTCTACCAGTTCACCAGGCTTCATTACTACTTGCTCTTCCAGATTTTCTTGTTGTATATTAAGTTTTACTTGTCCCTCTTTCAGCACCACACGTGTATTGTTTTTCCGCTGATATACATTAAACTGCGTGCCCAGCACTTCTACCTGAAAGTTATCCGTGGTGTGTACTACAAATTTCTGATGTGTTTTGGTATGGATTACTGAAAAAAATGCCTCTCCCTCTACCCATACTTCCCTGATGGATGTGTTTGTCCAGTTGGGGGCATAACTTACTTTTGAATTTGCATTGAGTATTATAGTAGAGCCATCAGGAAGTGTTATGTTTTGTGTTTCCCCATACTTGGTAGTGTATTCAATATGCTTTTGGAGGTTAAATATATAATACAGTACAAGTGCTGTAAGCAACATACCTGCAAAAACAGCTGCTACTTTATACCAGTTATTTAATGAGTAATAGAGAATAATTTTGCTCTTTTGCTGCTGATCATACAAAGTATTTGCTTGGTTTATTCTTTCCCATACTTCGTCGTACACTTCTTCAGTAGGAGTATGTTCCGTAAAATGCAACTCCAATAAGGCTTGCCGGGCTTCTTCTATAGTATCTCTTTTGTGAGGATTAGCTGTCAGCCAATTTTCCCAAAACAGGCTGGCTTCCGGGGTCGGATGCTTTACCCAACGCTGGAAGGATTCATCCAGAATAAAATCTTCTGCCGTATAATAAGTATACTTCATGTAGGGAGCTGATTACTAGTTGAAATATAAATCAAATAGCAATAATCGATAGTCAGGTGCTTTTAATAAGTATAACAGGCAGTTGTTAAATTTTACCCCTATTTTTTTAAATTATTTTTACTAACATTTTAATGCTAAGGCTCTTTTGAGGGCGGTTAAATAAAGTAGTAGTGTATGCTAATACTCTAATAAAAAAATGATATATATGCCTAGAGCTTATGTTAGTAAAGCTTCCAAAGAAAAAAGGAATATCAGATTAATAGAAGCAAGCTTAATAGAAAATATGTTTTTTTAACGCTTTCTCTTAAAGTATTGATGGCTTTTGCTACCAGTTTATAAAGAGATTTTGTACTGATGGTCATAATAGATGCTACTTCTTCATAGCTATTGCTTTCATAAAATTTGAGAAAAATAGCTTCTTTTTGTCTGCTGGAAAGTGCTTGGATAGCTCTGGCTAATTCCTCCTTACGTTCGGCTTCAGCCTGGTGATTAATTAATAAAGATTCATAAGGTAAGGAGATTTCAAATGTATATGAATCATCTATTTCTTCGCTTAATGCATCTTTCTTCTGATGATTAATTTTATCTATTAAAATTCTCCTGAAAGAACAGAATAAATAATTTTTTACAGAGGAGGTTTCGCCAACTGTGCTTTTGTTACGCCAGAGCTTTGTAAACAAATCTTGAATGCAATCTTTTACACATTCTGTGTCTGACGTAAACTTTCGTCCATAGTTATACAGCCTTCTAAAATAGATTTTGTAAAGTAGTGCATAGGCTTCCTTATCTCCTTTCCTAAACTTATTCCATAATTCTACATCATGTAAGGGGGTATGCATCTGGTAAAATTTGTTCGTAAATTACTCTGGTATCTTTATTATCAATCCATTTGCAATAGTAGAAATAGATATGTCTATTACATTTTGATATAAATATATTGGTAATTTATATAAATTAACTGAGCACCAGAAAATTTTCCTAAAGAAATTCTTACCTGTTTTATTTCTGTTAAAAGTACAGCTCATAAAACAGGTAGCTGAGGGTAAAATGTTTATCTGCTAAGATTTAGCATCATACAAATGGAAATATTACCAACTTGCTTGAATGTTGAGTAAAACTTTTATATACAAAGCAGAATATAGCTTAGCTCTTTAGTTGAAAGCTATATTCTGCTGCCTTATGGGTATTATCTTATACAGCGTCTGAGAGGCTGGTAAAGGTAAAATCCCGGATTTTCATCGGAGGAACCAGGTAATTGATGTCTGATTCCGTGCTTACTACCCGTTCCGGCTTGCCTAATGCTTCCAGGTTATTGAGCATAATAATTGGACTTTCATTGAACCGGAAATTTTTCACAGGAAACTTAATCTGCCCATTTTCAATATAAAATGTTCCATCGCGGGTAAGTCCGGTTAGTAACAATGTTTGTGGGTCTACTTCGCGGATGTACCAAAGTTTGGTTACCAGAATACCTTTCTCTGTACCTTTGATTATATCTTCCAAAGAAGCATCGCCTCCGGCCATGATTACATTGTTAGGCTGGGGAACCGCTTTTACACCTTTCTGTGCCGCCCAGAAACGCGAATAATATAAGTTTTTTACTATGCCCTTCTCAATCCAATTGATTTTCTCTTGTGCACGGCCATCGCCAGCCCAAGGGGAGGCGGGCAAATCCGGATGGGTTGGGTCAGAATAAATAGTTACCCGTTCGTCTACAATTTTTTCATTTAATTTAGATTTACCCCCGGTCTTGCTTAAAAATGAACGACCTTCATCGGCACTGCGGGCATCCATGTTAAAATATATATTTTCCAGTAGAACAGCCGCGGCGGTAGGCTCCAGAATTACAGTGTATTTACCAGGTTCAATGGCCTTGGCACCTACAGAGCCTGTAGATTTCTGAATAGCTGTGCGGGTAGCTGCTACGGTATCCAATTTAGTGAAATCACTATACCCACGAATAGCATAGCCAGAACCTGTACCATCTTCTGTACGAACAGTAAGTGAGAAGTTGACATGGGTGCTAGGGTAGTAGGCAAATGCACCTTTCGAATTCATCATGGCTGTGTATCCTTTGCGGTCTTCCAGGAAACCGGCAGCCGTCAGGCTCTGCTGCCGCGATAACTCCAGACTTTTGGCTACTGCTTCTGCCCGGGTGGCAGGTGTAATGCTGGCAGTAGAATCGAAAAAGCCTTTGCTAGCCAGGTATTGCTGTGGGCCAAGCATAGGTATATATTCGGGATTTTCCGGAGCCAGACGTGCAAGTTCTTCTGAGCGGCGTACTGCTTTTTCTATGGAGTCATCATCGAATTCATCTACTGTTGCTACTCCTGATTTTTTTCCGAAAGCAGACCGGACTTCTAAATTCTGGTTGATCAGCGAGCCACTGGTAGAAACGGTGTTACGGGCATAACGGATGTTGCCTCGTTCTTCTCCCAGAATATTAACTTCACATTCGTCGGCTTTGGAATACCTAAGAACTTTTTGCAACAGGGCTTTTGCTTCAGCCTCTGATAAAATTACTGCCATAAGTTTAGAAGAATAGGGATTCGATGTATAGTCAATTATAGTAAATGTAGAAAAAGATCGTGGGAAAAGCAGGGAAGCTGGCAGAAAAATGGGGTAAAGTAGCGCATCCTATAGAAAGCTTGATATGATACAATCTTATAAACAAAAAGGCCGCTGATTCAGCGGCCTTTTATATGAGTATGTAGTTTCTTTATTACTGTTTATCCCACCAGACCCGGGTTAAGAATAAATCAGGTCCTTGTTGTTGTACAGCAGCATTGTATTGTGTTGAATTTACACTGGCTTCGGATTGTGGGTAAATCAACCGGCGAGGTATAACTCCGCCTGTTTCATTGCCAGGGTAGTTCGTAGGAGTAAGAGCAGGATAACCAGTTCTGCGCCAATTAGCATAGCCTTCATACGAATTCAGGAAGGTAGCTACCCAGTACTGTGTATGAATTTGCTCCATTTGTTGTTCCATGCTGCCTCCTACAAATGGATGCGCTGTAAGATACGCCGTTGTAGCAGCAGCGTCAATAGTAACGCCAGGGTACAAGTTCATATGCTGGATGGCAGCAGTTACCCCTTTGTTGTAATGATCTACCACTGATCCGCTTTCCCATCCACGTAAAGCCGCCTCTGCTAATAAAAGCTCTACCTCTGCATAGCTTTGCAAAATAGTAGGGGCCTCTGAGCTGGCAACTGTATGTATATTAGGTTCTGAATACAGAGGGAGTGAGTCGGTAACGCCCCATGTAGGAATCAACGTGCGGATAGAAGTTGCATCATAGCCATTAGGCAATCCCTTTTGTAAGGCAGGAGCCGTACTGGTAGCTAATTTAGATTCATCTGCATTTCCTTGCCATAAAGTAGCAATTACAGGAAGTCTGGGGTCGTTGTTGTTTTTTAGAAAATCAACCAAGGTTTTGCTTAACTTACTGTTTGCTTTTCCTTTTAAATTGGCGGCATCTATCTCCTGAGTAATTAGTTGACGGCCAACCATATTGCGATTGATATCTTCCGGGCCATCTGTATGAGGTACTTTTGCCAGGTCATCGTTGCTTTGCATAACACCGCCTGCAATGGCTTTCTTTACATAGCTTTCTGCCAAAGCTGGGTCTACTTTTGTTAGGCGCATACCTAAACGTAGCATTAAGGAATAGGCAAACTTTTTCCATTTAGCTGTATCTCCATTGTAAATAAAATCAGCTGCACCAAAAGAAGCTTTTGTCGCATCTAGAGCAAGTGCCGCCTCTTCTAATTCTTGTAGCATATCCGGATAAATTTCAGACTGCTTATCATATTTTGGAGAGTATACTTGATTGATATATCCTTTGCCTGCTTCTGAATAAGGTACGTCGCCGTACAGATCTGTAATGCGGTGATAGATAAATACACGCCAGATACGGGTAATGGCATAGTGATTAATTTGCTCAGGATTATCTTGTACTTCCGCTATAATTTGCTCAATTTCTTTTACCTGGTCAGGATAAGCTCTCACATAGAAGGCTCCTGAATACTGATCATTAAACAAATATTTGTCTCCTGACCAGTAAGTAGTAGTAGAAGCAAAGTGCTGAATCATGGCTCCTGCATAGATCAAGTTGGTCCGGTGACTTTCAAAATCAGTACCCGACGTTCTCAATATATTCGTAGAAAACATACTTTCTATCACTGGCTCGGTAACGGCATTAGGGTTCGTATTCATTTCTTCAAAGCCTTTATCGCAAGACACAAAGAAAGCTGCCATGCCGGCTACGAACGCCATTTTTTTAATCTTATAGGTTATGTTATTCATTATCTTCAACAGAATTAAAATTTAATCATTAAGTTCAAGCCATAGCTGCGGGCAGTAGGTACGCCAAACATCTCTAATCCTTGGGCATTGCTGCTGTTGTAATTAGATTCCGGATCTGCGTTAGGTACATTCTTGTACAAAATCAGCAGGTTTCTGGCCACAAATGATAAGCTGGCAGACTGGAAAGGTGTATTGGCGATAAGGGATTTAGGAACAGAGTAGCCAAATACCACCTGACGCAGCTTAATAAAGCTGGCATCATACACAAATTCATCGGTAATCCGGAAAGCAATGCCGCGGTAATAGTCCTGCGCACTAACTGTAGCACTATATGGCTCGCCTTTCGTATCCACACCAGATACAGGTATACCTGCTTCGCGGCCATCCAAGGTGTTTTTGTGTAAACCGGAATTGTAGGCATAGGCATTAGTTGCTGAATACAGGTCGCCGCCAAATTTACCATCGATTAAGAAGTTCAGGTTAAAGTTTTTGTAAGTAAAAGTATTGGTAATACCCATAGCCCAAGGATGTACCCCTTGTCCTAATATTTTTAACTCACTCTGCACGGGTACGCCAGTAGCTTCATTATAGACTATATTGCCGTTTGCATCACGTTTCATTTCATAGCCTTTGATTACACCAAAAGGTTGTCCTTCATCATGATATACAAAGCCATTTTGAGTTCTGGCTTGCCCCAAATACAGTGTTTTTAACCCTGGAGCAATGCTTACTACTTCGTTTTTGTTGTAAGATACGTTGTAGCTAACGTCCCAGTTAAAGCCAGCGGTTTTTACTGGAGTACCGGTTAACAATAATTCAATACCTTTATTGCTTACTTCTCCTACGTTTAATAATACGTTGTTGTATCCGGATGATTGGGAAGTAGAAGCCAACACTGGATCATCTGTAGTAAGTCGCTTGTATAAAGCTAAGTCTACTCCTAAGCGGTTATTTAACGTCTTTAATTCAACACCTATTTCTGAAGAGGTATTCAGCAGAGGCTTTAAGTTAGGATTAGGAATAGTGCTGGTAGCAATATTCATTAAAGGCTGCCCAAGGTGGCCTTGTCCTGTTAAACTGTAAGGCAACGTTAAACCATAGGGATCTGGGTATCCGCCACCTACTTGTGCCCAGGATGCACGTACCTTACCAAAATTTAACCAGGCAGGCATACCAAATGCTTCTGAAAATACAAAGCTCACCCCAGCAGATGGATAGAATATGCTGTTGTCATTTAAAGAGAGGGTAGAGAACCAATCTTGGCGGCCAGTAAGGTTCAGGTATAACCAGCCTCTATACCCAATATCTGCGGAAGCAAATACTGAGTTAATCGCATTCTCTCTAAACTCATTGCTAAAGCTTCTGTTTTTTAGGTTACTTAAGAAGTAACTGAATGGCACAGAAAATTCATTCCCACTAGCATTCAATCTTTGTGATTGGCGCTTCATCATATTCCCGCCTGCAATTACATTTATAGAAAAATCACTTACGTCCTTTGTAAAGCCAACAATCACTTCAGCGTTGTTCTCGAAGAATTTCTGCTGGAAAGTATTCATGCCGCCAACGGTCCGGTAAGCAATACCAGTGGGCTCAATATCTGTTCCATCTAACGTAAAGTAGTCTGTTCCTAATCTACCCCGGACATACAAGAAGTCAGTGATGTTGTAGCGTAAGCTGAACGAACCTAATAATCTGCGGCGGTCATCTTCATTGGTTACTTTATTAACCGCAAAATAAGGGTTGGTTGCATACACATTGGAGTTAAAGAGTTCTTCGTAGCCTCTTTCATCATAGCCTGGATTTAAGCTACGAATGTCGATATTGGTAGCCAGTAACTGGGCACTGTAATTTGGATTCTTTGGGCTATCTGATAAGAATGTCCGGTTTTTACCCTTTTCTATATTGTATTGAACATTACTTTCAAATATGACTTTTTTTGAAAGATTGGCATTGGCACTCAGGTTGAATGTTTTCCGGTTAAAGGAAGAATTCGGAATCATACTCTGGTTCTCCAAGTTAGAAGCAGAAAAACGGAAATTAGCCACTTCATTGCCACCGGCTACGGCTACTGTATTTGTAAAGCTGCTACCATTGTCATAAAAGTTTTTTAAGTTATTTTTTTGTGCAGAATAAGGTCTGGCTACTCCATCAAACTGTGTTACAGGTGAGCCATCTAAACGGTCGCCCCATGAAAGTAATCCATAAGAAATAGCTTCTTCCTGGCTGATAGGCTTGGCTCCTCTGGTACCAGAACCATATTCGTACTGCCAATCAAAGAGATTAATAGGCCTTTCCATGGTATAGGTAGAATTGAACTCTACACCTATCCCTTGCTGCCCTTTCCCAGATTTGGTTGTGATCAGAATTACCCCACTTGCTGCACGAGAGCCATACAGCGCAGCAGCTGTACCGCCTTTTAATACAGATATACTCTCAATATCATCAGGGTTTAAACTGTTCAAGCCATCTCCCCGGTCAAAACCACCCCACTCACCAGCCTGACCTTGATTGGAGTTGTCAATCGGAATACCGTTAATTACGTATAATGGCTGGTTGGTACCACTCAGGGAAGTATTACCCCGGATAACAATCCGGCTGGAACCACCTGGACCAGTAGCAGAAGGAGAGGCATTTACTCCGGCAATTCTTCCACTTAAGGCATTACCCAGGTTAGTTTCTCTGGCTTGCGTAAAGTTTGCACCTTTTACTTCTGTAACTGCATAACCCAAGGTTTTGGTTTCTCTCTCAATACCCAGCGCCGTTACTACTACTTCATTCAAACTTTTAATGTCAGAAACCAGCGTAAGATTAATAGTTGTCTGGTTATTAACCGCTATTTCTTCAGTAATGAAGCCTATGGCTGAAAAAACCAGTGTACTGTTGCCATCTGGTATCTGAAGAGAATAATTTCCTTCTACATCTGTAGCCGTTCCTACGGTGGAGCCTTTTACGAGCACGTTTACACCTGGCAAAGGTTGTTGTGAATCATCTAACACTTTACCTTTTACTGTTTGCTGTGCCCAGGCTATCTGAAAACAACAGAGCAGGAGCAGGGTAAATAAAGTGTATTTAAAACTGCATTTATTCATGATTGGTTGGGTTACTGTTTATGGGTTAATGTTAAAAAAGAATGAGGTTAAACAAGTTAGTTGCGTTGTGGGGGGGTGCTTCATACAATAAAAGGGATTAAGGTTATAGAACTAGGTAAATTATTAAGGGAACTCTGTTAACTAAAATGAATTTCAAGTCTTCTACTTTTCTACTGTACATAAAGTAAAGGGGCATTTTTGAATAAGTATTCCAAAATATAGAATGGCAAACTCCCTATTTTACCCCAAATGCTACAAAAGTATTGCTGGTTGAGAAATATCAACTAAGTAGAAAAATATAATTCTTCTGTAATGTACTAAGCAGCAAATTTGTAATTTTTTATATATTATCAAAAGACATCTTTTAAAATAATTAAAGGAGATTTGAAATAAAATTTAAATATTGGAAGGATAATCAGAATTTCAAAATAGAGACGCAGATCTTTTACTATTTTAATAATAAAAATTATGGGATATGCAAGATTTGGGAAATATTATATGGTATGTTATTCTGCTATTAAAGGATTCTTAGAAATGGAATTATAAATTTTCGGTCAAAATACACTCATAAGATACATTTACTCAAACCGAATTGATATTTTCTTCTATGTATATATAGTAAGGATTTGGCTACAGATTCATAATCTGTTTCTAATCTATTTGTTTAAATATATAATTATTTAGTGATTATCTGTTAATATATCAACAACAATAATAATAAATTGGATTAGAAAGATTCCATTAATGAATTGTATAATATAAGTCATAAGATATATAAATATTTTAATAGATATTTATATAAGGTGTTAATCTTGCTTTGAAAAATCATATAGTTGATGCTTTTAGATAGTTGTGGATAGTAATCTAAACTCATGTCTTGATGTTGAATACTGACAGCTTTAGGTTCCAAACCTTAGTGTAAAGCATGCCTCAAAAAGTGATAAGAGTCAGAGGGATGGATGTGTGGAAGAAATAATTTCTTTTCTACAGAGGGCTGGTAAAAGCTCAAATATTATAGGTCTGCTGGCTGACTTCTTTTGGTAGCGTAAGGTATTTGCTAGTGCCTGTTACAAAGTTTACAGGGCAACCGTATTTGTTAACTTCATCAAATGGCTGATGTTCTAAACTTCGTGGCTGTCTCTATATATAATGAATGAAGGGAGAATCAAAAGAAAAAACCTTGAAAATAAAATTTTCAAGGTTCGTATTATAGTTAATTGAGGTCCCGAGCGGATTCGAACCGCTGTACGAGCTTTTGCAGAGCTCTGCCTAGCCACTCGGCCACAGGACCATTTTTGATGCTGCAATATTAAAGAGAATACTCATGCTTTCAAAGCAAACCAGTTAAATTTTGAAAATTACGCTGTTTAATCCTCTTTGTATAGGAGTTGCTATAGCTGAATCAGATCTTGCGGGCAGTGTTAATTACATTCACGCCATTAAATCGGGCTGTTGATGAACCATGAGAAACGGCACTGCTTTGAGAGGGTTGTCCTTTTCCATCAAAGAAAGAACCACCCAACCGGTAATCTTTTTCATCACATATGCGGGTGCATGAATTCCAGAATTCCTGTGTGTTAGATTGATAGGCCACATCTTTCAGCATGCCTGCAATTTTTCCATCTTTAATTTCATAAAACAACTGGCCACCGAACTGAAAGTTATACCGTTGCTGGTCTATAGAGAAAGAGCCATCGCCAATGATATAAATTCCTTTTTTTACATCTTTGATCAGATCATTTACAGAGAGTGGAGCTTTACCAGGAGCCAAGGAGACATTTGGCATCCGTTGAAATTGTACGGAACTCCAGCTATCAGCATAGCAACAACCATGCGACTCAGCCTCCCCAATAATTTTAGCCTGGTCGCGGATAGCCTGGTAGTTTACCAGCGTACCATCTTTTACCAGGTCCCAGCGTTTAGTTTTAACCCCTTCATCATCCCAGCCTACAGCGCCTAAAGAGCCCTCCTGAACTTTATCGGCAAACAGGGTTACTTGCTTACTACCATAATTGAAGTTTTTAGATTGCCATTTGTCCAAGGTAGCAAACGAAGTACCTGCAAAATTGGCTTCATAGCCC
Source organism: Rhodocytophaga aerolata (assembly GCF_030503435.1). Lineage (GTDB taxonomy): Bacteria > Bacteroidota > Bacteroidia > Cytophagales > 172606-1 > Rhodocytophaga > Rhodocytophaga aerolata. Next base: position 165,758 of record NZ_JAUKPO010000012.1, on the reverse strand, counting down.
AGCACCCGGTCTAATTCTAACGGGTGGCCTACAGATTCATGGATTGTTAACCACAAATGGGAGGGGTCCAATACCAGATCGTACTTGCCGGGTTCTACGGATTTGGCGGTTAGCTTTTGTTTGGCTTGCTTGGCTGCGGCAGTAGCATCTTCCAGCATATCATACCCCTTGTTATAGCGGGTAGTAATGCCGCTTACCTTATCTTTAGGATTGGCTTGCAAATATTCATAGCCCATACCCATAGGCGCACTTAGCGAACTGCGTGTTTCAAATTTGCCGCTTTGCGGATCTATTGCTGTAATCTGGAATACTGGCCATATGCGGTGTACGTCCTGGTCAATGTAAGAGCCATCGGTAGAAGCAAAGTATTTCTGTTCATTTACCAGAAACAACAGAGAGTTTACATAATTTGCTCCGTTTTTCATGGCGGCTGCATTCACAGATAAAAGTAGATCGGCCTTTTCTTTAATAGGCACTTCGAATGCATTTTTCTTAATTGGTGCTTTCCAGCTTACTTCTCCAAATCCTTTTTGCGGAGCCAGTTGTACAGGTTCTTTTTGCAGGCGGGCATTGGCTTTGGCAATGGCTACGGCCTGTTCCGCTGCCTTTGCTGTGTCGGCTTCATTTTTGGCATCCACAATGGCTGCAAAGCCCCAGCAACCATCGGCTATCACACGTACGCCTACTCCGTAAGATTCTGTATTAACAATGTTCTGCACTTTATCTTCCCGGGTAATAACAAACTGGTTCAAATACCGGCCAATACGCACATCCGTATAGGTGGCCCCTCTGGATTTGGCTGCATTCAAGGCTGCATCGGCTAAGCGTTTTTTAACAGCTACATCCATACCGCTATCCAGAAGTGATTCTGCAGGTACAGAACGGCCCATTACAGGGATTCCGGGTAGCATGATGGCTCCGGCACCTACTCCGGCTAATTGTATAAAATCTCTGCGGTTCACAGGAAAGTCCTCCTTTGGGTTTTAGGTTAATGAGAAGCAATATAGAAATTAAACAGGTGGATGCCTGCACTTTCTTCTAAAGTTACAAATTTTGCCAAAATACCCTGTACCCATTTTAGAATGTAGTTTATTTAGGGTAAATTTTTTAAACTTGTATACTTGCAAAATGTATCACCATTCATGAACCACACTGCTATCCGATTTCTTTGCTTATTAATTAGTTCTCTTGCATCGCTGCCTGTTTGGGCGCAACAACCAAAAACGTATCCTGCCGGTGAATTGCAGCTTGCCCTAAAAAAGATGACTGTTGTAGGCACTGCGTTGTATATGGCTGCCCACCCGGACGATGAAAACACCGCTATGCTGGCATACCTGGCGAAGGAACGGCTGGTCCGTGCGGCTTACCTGTCGGTTACCAGAGGCGACGGAGGACAAAATCTGATAGGTTCTGAACAAGCGGAGCTAATGGGACTGATTCGTACACAGGAGTTGTTGCAGGCCCGCAGGGTAGATGGAGCTGAGCAGTTTTTTACCCGTGCCAACGATTTTGGTTTTTCTAAAACTACCGAAGAAGCACTGGAAATTTGGGGAAAAGAGCAAATACTGGGGGATGCTGTATGGATAATCCGCAATCTGAAGCCTGATGTTATTATTACCCGTTTTCCTCCGGATTCCAGAGCAGGACATGGGCAGCACAGTGCCTCTGCTGTACTGGCACATGAAGCATTTAAGGTCGCCGCCGATCCCAAGCGCTACCCGGAGCAACTCAAGTTTGTGCAACCCTGGCAAGCCAAACGTATTGTATGGAATAGTTATAATCCAAATTTCAGTAATACCGCCCCTAAAGACACAGGGAGTTATACGAAAGTAAATTTAGGTGCTTACAATGCATTACTTGGAAAGTCTTACACAGAAATAGCTGCTGAAAGCCGCAGTATGCATAAAAGCCAGGGATTTGGTTCTGCCCGCAGCCGGGGAGAGCGGATAGATTACCTGCGCCACACAGCTGGCGAAAAAGCCAAAGACGATTTGTTTGAGAATGTAGACCTGACCTGGAAAAGAGTTCCCGGGAGCGAAACGCTGGCCAAGACATTGCAGCAAGCTTATGAGACTTTCAGACCAGAAAATCCTGCTGCCAGTCTTCCATTGTTGCTGCAAGCCTACAAGCAAATTGAACAATTGCCTAAAGATAATTACTGGGTACAGGTAAAAAAACAGGAGTTAGAAGAGGTAATTGCTGCGTGTGCAGGAGTATGGTACGAAGCCAATGCTACTACTTTTGCCAGTACGCCTGGTGATAGTATAAAAGTAACTGCCAGTGTGGTAAAGCGGTCAGATTTTCCGGTTACCTTAACTAAGGTGCAGTTTACGCAGGTAAAGAAGGATACTACTGTAAATAGCACACTAAAAAATAACAACCTACTTACCTTATCATTTAAGGCCATTATTCCTGCCAATACTCCCTATACACAACCTTACTGGCTACAGGAAACACCTGCCAAAGGAATATATAGTGTTAATGACCTCCAGTTAATTGGCAAACCAGAAGCTCCGGCTCCGTTATCGGTAACATTTACTTTTTCTATAGAAGGCACTTCTTTTACTTATACCAAACCAGTAAATTATAAATGGACTGATCCGGTAGAAGGGGAATTGTACCGTCCGTTTGAGGTGCGGCCGGAAGTGATGGTGAACCTGGCGGAAAAGGTGTATATGTTCCCTGATACAAAACCGAAAGAGGTGCATGTAGTAGTAAAAGCAGGGAAAGCCAAGGTAAGCGGTGAGCTAAGCCTTGATTTGCCAAAATCCTGGACAGTGAATCCGCAACGGATTCCATTTACATTAACCAAAAATAACGAAGAGCAACGAATTACTTTCCAGGTAACACCGCCTGCAACAGCTGCGAATGATTTATTGAAAGTAGTTGTAAAAACAGCTTCTGGTGTAACTTCTTCCAAAGGCTTGCTTACCATTAATTACGCCCATATACCTGTACAAACCATATTTCCAGAAGCGCTTGCAAAAGTGGTACGGCTGGACATAGTCGCTTCCGGGAAAAATATTGGATACCTAATGGGGGCCGGAGATGATATTCCTGCTTCTTTGCGTCAGGTAGGCTACCAGGTAACGCCTCTTACAGAAAGTGATTTTGCTACCGGTACTTTAGATGCCTATGATGCCATTGTGCTAGGAGTCCGGGCATTTAATACAGTAGACCGTATGCCTTTTTATCAGCCAAAATTGATGCAGTATGTGGAGAATGGGGGAACGATGCTGGTGCAGTACAACGTAAGCAATGGACTGAAAACCGATGAATTAGGCCCATACCCGATCCGTTTATCCAGAAACCGGGTAACCGTAGAAGATTCGCCCATTACCTTTCTAAATCCAAAGCATACGTTGCTGAATACCCCTAACAAAATAACGCAGAAAGATTTTGAAGGATGGGTGCAGGAACGGGGGTTGTATTTCCCGGATAGCCTGGATACACATTATGAAACCATCTTGTCTACCCTGGACCCCAATGAAAAACCGCAGGATAAAAGTGTGTTTGTAACACAGTATGGCAAAGGCAAATTTGTATACACTGGCCTGTCGTTTTTCCGGCAATTGCCGGCAGGCGTACCTGGTGCTTACCGTTTCTTTGCTAATTTAATAAGCCCTGGTATCGTGCCTGAAAAGAAAGAAAACGGAAAAGCATTTTCAGGAAACGGTAAGAGTGAATAGACATATAAAACAACTAAGCCGGCGTATATCATACTATACGCCGGCTTAGTTGTTTCTAAAGTTTACGGAATAAGTTCATAAACAACTTTCCGTTCGTCGTGCTTATAATCTTTGGGTAAGGTAAATTCCAGATGAAGTTCATTTGCATTAATGCCATTTAAAATAAAAGCTGTTTCTTCAGTGGTGGTAGCCTCATCTAACACCATGCGCTGGTTGTTGCTGATAAGTTTCCATTTACCAGTTTTAATCTTCCCTGGTCCGTCGGTAAAGTTATAATTACCATCGGTATCAAATCTCCTGCGGTAAGCACTGTAGTCTGTAGATTGGTCGGGTACATTGTTTATCAGTACTCGTTTTATTCTCCATTCTTTGCTGAGGGTTTGGATTTCCGTAGGAATAACAGGACCGGGTTCTGGCCTCTCACAGTTAGCCGCTACAAAAACCAGGCTCATCATGAGGAGCAAGGGTATAGAAAAGAAAATGCGTATGTGCTTCATATATAAAGGAAGTTGAGTAGTTAGATGAATTTGGAAAAACCCTGCCTGCTTTACTAGTAAGCAGGGTTTCCACAAGTGATAAGAGCTTAATTTATGATTATTGCTTAATAAAAGGCTGTGAATACTGTATACCTTCACCGGTTATCCGCACCATGTAATGACCACGTGGGTACTGAGCTACAGAAAGTTGTAAGGAACCATCTGCCTGATGAGGAGCCACTTCCCATTCAGCCAGCTTCATGCCCAATGTATTATAAATCATCACCTTTACAGACTGCTTTAGTGTTGGAAGTTCTATTGTCAGGCCATCGGAAGCTGGGTTAGGATAAAGTTTTAGCGGTTGCTTTGCTATGTTTTCTTCAGGGCTGCTGGTAAGCACTACTGCACTAGACATCAGGCTGCACTGTCCGGAAGTAACTTTTACTGAATAGCTTCCTGCGGCAGTTACGTTGTAGGTTTTTGAGCTTGCATTGGCTATAGCTACATCATCTTTAAACCACTGGTAGGTGTCCGCTGTTGTCGGGCAAGTAAGAGTTACGGTAGCAGAATCTGCCGGAGCACTAATCTCAATGGTAGGCTTGGTGATTGCACTGTTCACCATTATCTGCTTGGTAGCACTTCCTTCACAGCCGGTTGCATTCATACCAACCACCCGGAAAGCTATATCTTTCATGGGTTTTACAGTAATTTTGGCACCACTTCCAATAAAGGTGTTTCCTTCATACCAATTATAGGTAGCTGCGCCACTAGCAGACAATTCTAATTCATCATCCGGGCAAATAGCTGATTTGCTGGCGGTAATCTGTAATACAGGTTGAGCCGTAACCGTAATATATGCCTGTTGTGTAGTAGTGCCTATTCCTAAGGCATTTTTCGCAGTAAGTGTTACAGCATAGGTACCTGGCGTATTGTACATTACGGTTGGATGCTGTTGGGTAGAAGCAGCCGGTGTAGCTCCCTGGAATGTCCAGCTCCATTCTCTGGGTGAATTTTGGGAGACATCGCTGAATTGTACAGCCGTACCTACACACACGGTTTGGCTAGCTACTGTAAAGGCGGCAACCGGTTTTTGAGTAGGAGCCGGAACTTGTACATTTATATTATCCAAATAAATATTGTTACCCCAGCCAGAGCGGTTTGCAATAGCTAAGTACACATCGGTTTGGCCATTGAGGAAAGCCAGAGATATTGTTTCTTTTCTCCATTGAGAATCTGTAGGAACAAAGCTACTTTCGGCATCTGGGGCTGTAGCCAGGTCTTTTCCGCCTTTTCTCCAGAAAGGAGAAAACGTTTTTCCACAATCAGTTGAGTAATAAACGACTAAGGTATCTGTCAGGTCAGCATTGTAGCGGGCATAGGCTAGGTCAAAGCTAAGCTCGGCAAAGCGGTTGGCAGATAAATCTATGGAATTACTCATTATTCCATCTACTGTGCCATAAGGGTTATCTTTTTCGTCGCCACTATAGTTGTCGAAATAAATACTGCGGCTGCCTATGCCAAAGCTGCTGTTTCCTTCCGAAAACTGCCAGGTTCTGTCGCCATCCGGATTGTAAGGTATCCAGTCAGGAAATGCAGTACTGGTACTGCCTTCCACTGTTTCTGCAAAAGGAAAGGCAAGATTCGTGTTAGAGAGAATGGTAATATAGTTGGAGAAGAAAATGGTATCGCGGCCTGTTGGGTTGGAAGCAATCAGACGTACGCCATAGGTACCTGCTCCGGTAAAAGTAATACTCTCATTTTTATTATTAAACGTAGCCAGCGACTCACCATCACTGTTGAAAAACTCCCAGGCCCAGCCAGTCGTATTATCAGATGACTTGTCTGTAAACTGGATAGTAGCGCCATCGCAGGCAACAGTCTGGCTAACTGTGAAATCGGCAATGGGTTTGTTGCCGCCACCAACCGGAATATGTACCGTAGAAGTAAGTAGTTCTTTCCGGCGTGGGCATTTTTCCAAAACAGTCCGCATTCTGGTTTTCTGATCCTGGGTAAATATATTCACACAGGCATCGTCAGAATAATCCATATAGTTTTCGACCATGTCTTTTCCAGGGTCGGTACAGGTGTCTTCGCCTTTCGCACAGCCATAGTGTTTATCTCCGGTTTTGGGAGTATCTGCTACAAAATCATCTGTATTACATCCGCCATTGTCATCGCCCCAGATGTGCCGTAAACCTAAATAATGTCCTACTTCGTGCGTAGCCGTGCGTCCGGTAAACTGGGAAGCTACATTGCCGCCTCTACCAAATACCAGGTAATTTAACAATACACCATCTGTGGTAGCACCTGTCGGGTAGCCAGATAAATCCAGTCCTGGCAGGCCCGACCGGATAGGAAACTGTGCATACCCCAATGAGCTTTCTTTTTCACCACCTAATTTAGCCGTCCAGATATTGAGGTATTTCTCCGGGTCCCAAATGGTTTTTGGTTTTAGCGTATTTTCCAGATCGTCTTGTTTGTCCCAGGAAGCTTTGCCCATATTTACCCGGTGTATCCCAGGTTCAGCCAATGTTGCGCCATCCGGTCCGCGTAAAGCCAATGCAAACTCAATTTCTATATCTGCCCCAATAGGATTAGTATTAAAACCGGGTGTACCTTGTTTTCTGCGGAAGTCTTCATTCAATACATCTATCTGGGATTGTACCTGGGCGGCTGTAATATTGGGACCGGTTCCCACAGGCTCGCCGTTATGGATGACGTGTACTACCACTGGAATGGTGTAAATGGCTGCCTGGGTGCGGGAGGTGCGTAGTTTTTCTTTATAAACTTGTATATTCTTTTGCAAATCCTGTTCAAAATCGTCTATAGTGCCTATTCTGGCGTTCCGTTGCCTGAGAAACGCATCGGCTTCCATGGTATAACATTTATGAGCAGGGTCGAAATGAGGAATATTATCAGCAGGCGTTGCAGGAGATCCAAACTTGCGGATAACTGTTTCGCCAAAATTAGTATTCTTTTTATGAGGAAGCGGAGAATCCTGGGCAAAGCCTGGCTGTAGGCCAAAAAGGGCTACCCCCAATAAAAATCCTCTGCCATAGGTAAGTAGTGTTGTATACATGATAAATACTTAATTAATAATTTTTTTTAATGTTAATAGGGAATCGGTTATGTGTATAAGCTGAATGGTATAGGGTGCCATTCCGTCATTGTTAAAGCTAACCTGTATGGTATTTTTGCTTGTAGACTTCCAGGTTCCGGTTATTGGTTCTGTGCCGTCTGCGGGGCCAATGCTATGGAGTACAAAATTACCGTTCTCTTTTAACTCAAAACCTTCCCGGCCTCGGGCTAGCGGGAATGCATAGGAAGCAGGCCGGTAAGTTTGGATAGCTGGTTTGTCTTCCTCAAAGGAGTGTACCCAGTGGCCGAAAAGAGTAGGTGGTAATTCTGACTGAGTCTTCTGGCAGGTTTGTGCCGTTAGCAATAAAATGCCAAACAGAATGAATATAAGTTTCACAGAAAAGTAAAGATTAACAATAAAAGAACATTGTCTCTGGGACCTATCCGGAAAGGGCTACTTTCTATAGGTGAGCCGGTTTAGCTATGTAGTATCTTTATTTCTCTCCAGGTAAGCTACCATGGTGTAAAAAAGCATGGTAAACAGGATTATAATTATCTCTTTCATGATGAAAAAATGCTTGTTTAAGTAGTAGGTGTTTGCTTGGTAATTTTGCTGGTTAATGGCACTTGGCTAGGAATGTAACCTCTGGCAGTAGCAGAAAAACTTGGAGATAACAAGAGTATTTGTAATTTTTGGCGGCACAATAAAGGTCAGTGATGGGCTGGCATTTCATTACAGAATAAATGGCCTGTAAGCAAGCAGCAACTGAAGTGTAAAATATGGACCGTATAGTGCAGAACAAAAGCTTTGACAAACAAAGGATTGTACAAAATACCGGATTTAACAAAGCTTTTTTAGGCAACTTAAGGCGATAGCAAAATTGTGGCAGGTAAACAATTAATTATGAGTTTATCTGTTACTATCCCGGAACATAGGCATAGCTCAACATAAACCGGAACTTGTAACTACTATCAAATGAATTTAAAGTATATGTAAAACTTATTCTTTTCGTGCATGATATCACGTAGCAATGCGGTTAAGATTTTTATTTCTGTCAATATTGTAAGCTGGCTGCTGTTACTGGTAGTAAACCTTCTTAATTTTTTAGGATGGAATAATTATCCTGCGCTGGGGGTGCCAGTTTACCTGAAAGGGCTCCTGCTTAACCTTTTTCTCGCCTTTATTTTTTTCTATTACCGCATCACGGTAGGACAGCTGCGGGACGATACCTTTATCAACCTGCTTACCAGGCTCGTAGTTACCGGGTGTACAACCGTACTCGTTTCGGTGCTCATGCGTTTTCTGGTGTTTCTGTTGGGAGAAAATTTACTTGCCCAGCATGCGGAGGTTTCTACTATTTTCTATCATGTTAATATTGGCCTGATTACCATCTTCCTTACCCAGACTTTTTTCGTCTGGAAAATACTGATTTTGTACCAGAAGTCCCGTGGCCTGCTTACCTTCTGGTATTTTTTTGAATATTGCCTGCTGGCAAGCCTGCTGCTGAATTTTTTTCAGACCAATACGTTTGGTCCGGTTTTTCTGGGTTTGTTTGGCATCCTTTCTCTCTATGGATTTATCCTTTCTGTTAATTTACGATGGGTAGCTTATCTGAACTTTAAAGAGAAATGGCAAGGCATACTGCTGATTATTCTGGTCGTATTGTTCAGTCTCTACTTCATGTATACCCTGTGGGATTACGTCCTGGACAGGGCACGTTCGGTAGATATTTTCGCCAATGTATACATGCTGGCCATGTTTACATTTATTTTCATCTATGCATTGTTTTCTATCCTGGTGATCTTATTTAACCTGCCTACTACCTCTGTGTTTGAACAGAAGATTGAAGAGTTACTGAATTTTCAGAAACTTACCCAGTCGTTGCAGATGGGCGATAGTGAAACCAAGGTATATGAAACCCTGATTGAAGGCACTGTAAAAGCCACACTGGCAGAAGCCGCCTGGCTGGAAGTAACTGACGATAAAGGAAACATACAGTCTTTTATTAACCGCAACATTTCCCGCAGCCAGACACAGGCTATTAAAGAATACCTGAATGCTAAAAACGGGCACCGCCAGCTAACAGTACCGTTAATGAAGAACTTGAAAAAGAAAAGCGGGTTTACAGATTCCATGCTTATTCCCTATAAATCTTTGCTGACAGTACCCTTGCTTTTCCAGAATAAGCATTATGGGATGCTTACCTTGTTAAAAGAAGAAAAAGATGGTTTTGATAATGAAAATGCAGAAACAGTAACTGTTTTTGCCCGCCTGGCTGGGGTAGCTATTGAAAACTTCCGGTTAGTGTCTAATGCATTAGAAAATGAACGTTATAAGGAAGCATTGAACATTGCTAAAAAAGTACAGCAATCTCTTTTACCTACCTGCACTAACCTGAGTGACCAATTTGAGCTGAGTATTTTTTCGCATGCGTCGGATGAAGTAGGAGGGGATTATTACGACTTCTACAAAATGGCCGATACCCAAACAGCGATCATTATAGGCGATGTATCAGGCAAAGGTACGTCTGCTGCCTTTCATATGGCACAAATGAAAGGAGTTTTTCAAAGCTTAATAGAAATGAATCTGCATCCGGATGAGTTTCTGCGCCATGCAAATAATGCGTTAAGCCGGTGTCTGGAAAAAAATCAGTTTATTACTGCCAGCTATTTTCTTATCGATACCGAATTTCATTCGATTCAGTATGCCAGGGCTGGCCATTGTCCTACTTTGTACTTTTCTTTCCGCGATAATGAAGTCTACTACTTACAGGATAAGGGCCTGGGGTTGGGAATTTTGCGCAGTGAGGATTATTCTTTGCATATCAGTAAACAGGAGATTATTTATTATTCTGGAGATGCCATGCTGTTGTATACAGATGGTATTGTGGAGGCTAAAAATACAGGTGGGGAGGAGTATGGCTACGAACGCCTGTTACACTTTATGCGTACGCATATTCAGCAGCCGGCAGAGCAGTTTACCCATTTGCTGGTAACGGAGATTCAGCAATTTTGTGGAAGTGAAAATCTGGATGACGATTATACGGCTGTATTCTTAAAATTTATTTAAATTTAAGGTAACTTTCTTTTGAAACTTACGTAAGGTAACCTGAATATGGAAATCAGTACTTCACACGAGGGCAGTATGCATATCATCGCTGTCAACGGAGATCTGGATGCTAGCTCTTCTATCGTCTTAGATAGAGCGATAGCTGAGGCTGTGTCTGCCAGTAAACATAATATTGTTATAGATTGTAATCAATTAAATTATATATCTTCAGCCGGACTTGGGGTATTTATGTCTTATCTTCAGGATTTTCAAGACAAAAATATCTCTTTATTGCTTTTTGGTCTAAATGAAAAGGTAATGAATGTATTTGAGATTCTAGGATTGGATCAACTACTGACCATAGTACCGTCTAAAGAAGAAGCGAGGATGTTAGTCAATGATCCACTATTATAAATTTTTCTGCTCCAGAGAAAATCTGAAAGGAATACGCGACTTTGTTACCAGTGTGTTGCGGAATTATTCCTTATCAGATGTTGAAATTAACCAGATGGTGCTGGCAGTGGATGAGGTATGCACTAACCTTATTATTCATTCCCATAAATGCAATGCCGACGACTCAATTGAATTGAGTATCAAAAATCAAAAAGACGGAATTACCTTTGAAATTATAGACCGGGCAGCAGCTTATTTCGATTTTGCCAGCTACAAACACCCAGATTTAAAACAAATGGTAAAAGAAGGGCGCAATGGTGGCGTAGGATTGTTGCTGGTAAAGCGATTGATGGATAAAGTAGAAGTAGAATATAAAGATACTCAGAGCACCTGGCGTTTATATAAAGAACTTCCTTTTCAGGCTCCAGAACGTGTGTGAGCATCTGGCAAGGTAATCATTCCGGCCTAACCAATTATATAACATCCATTTGTGTTTTTTCTTAAACATACATGGATGTTTTTTTATGCTTTCATACATGCCATCTGACAACGGGCAGAAATTAATTGGTGGAAATAAGCCTTCTTTTCCCTTCAATGCCTGTATTATTCTTTGCATAAGCAAAATTTTTAGCCTTCATATTACATCGGCTAACAGCTGATTATCAAATAATTTTATTCGTTGAAACAATAATTGCGGTCAAAAATCATTAAAATTGCAATTAGTTTCATAAATTTTTATGATGAATAGAAACACATGCCTGGCCTTACTGGCTTGTCTTGTTGCCACAGGTGGATGTAAAGTAAACCAACAAGCTTCCTCTTCCAAAGATCCAGTAATAGCTACCGTAGGAAATACACCCATTTACAGTTCCGAATTTAAATATGTGTATGATAAAAATGCAGTAGCCGATAGTTTGCCTGCTCAGGAAAGTCTTCAACAGTATTTGGATTTGTATGTAAACTTCCGGCTCAAAGTACTGGAAGCTGAAAGCCTGGGATTAGATACCCTGGATTCGTTCAATCAGGAACTAGGCGGCTATAAGCAGCAACTAGCAGAGCCGTACTTACAGGACAGCAGCATTACCACCAGCCTGGTAAAACAAGCGTACGACCGCCTGAAAGAAGAAATACATGCCAGCCATATTTTAATTAGTTTGCCCGAAGATGCCGATCCGAAAGACACACTGGCTGCTTATCAGAAAATAACGGACATCCGTCAGAAGGCTATGCAAGGCACTGATTTTACAACGCTGGCGAAAGAAAACTCTCAGGACCCTTCGGCAGCCTCTAATGGAGGGGATCTGGGCTATTTTACAGCCCTGCAAATGGTATATCCTTTTGAGGATGCCGCCTACCAAACGCCTGCCGGACAAATATCACAGCCAGTACGCACCAAGTTTGGGTATCATTTAATAAAAGTAATCGACCGCCGTCCTTCACAGGGTAAAATAAAAACGGCTCATATTATGGTCAGGACTAACCCGGAGGCACCAGTAGAAGATGCGACAGCGGCCAAGCAAAAGATAGATGAAATATACAGCCGTTTGCAAAAGGGAGAAGATTGGAACCAGCTGACCATGCAATTTTCAGAAGATGCCGGTTCTAAAACCAAAGGCGGAGTACTTCCTCCTTTCACCACCGGCAGTATGATCCCTGCATTCGAGGAAGCGGCTTTTGCCTTGAAAAATGCTGGAGAGTATTCCCGGCCAGTACTTACACCGTATGGATGGCATATTATCAAATTAGTAGAAAAAACCGGGCTTGAACCTTTTGAAGATTTGGAAACTTCTCTTCGCCAGAAAGTTACCCGGGACTCCCGTTCAGAGCTTAACCGAACATTATTACTAAAGCGGCTGAAGACAGAAAACGCGTTTGTGGAGCAGCCCAAAGTATATGCCTTAGCCGAGAAAAGTGCCACCAATGCGCTACCGGCCGGCCAGTGGACCTATGCTACCGATAGCAAAGATCTGCAGAAAACCCTGTTTACTATTCTTAAACAGAAATATACCTTGGGCGACTTTTTTGCTTATGTGCAAAAGAACCAGCAGGCTAAACCCAATCTAACGGCAGCTTATTACATGAAAATGCTCTATACTGATTTTGTTAATCAGAGTATTATGGAGTATGAGAAAAAACACCTGGAGCAAAAATACCCGCAATACAAATATCTGGTAAAAGAATACCGGGATGGCATGTTGCTCTTTCAGCGGATGGAAGATAAAGTATGGTCCCGTTCTTTAACTGACACGACTGGCTATAAAAACTATTATGAAAACAACCGTACTGCTTATCAGTGGGGTAAACGCGTAACAGCTACGGTATACAATGCCGCAAGCGCGGAAGTGTTAGCAGAAGTAAAAACGTTGCTGAAGAAAAAATCATATCCGGTAAAAGAAGTTACCTTCCAGGATATTTATTTTGATAGCGGCGTTGGCAAACTTAACAGCGATCACCAGGCAAAATTAGATAACCTGGCCAAGGCTATGGCTCAGGACAAAAACTTACTGTTGGAGGTATCTGGATATGCCGATATCCGGGAGAATGAAAGTGTTTCTGCAGAACGGGCACAAGCGGTTACCGACTACCTGGTAGAAAACGGCGTGGACATTACCCGCATCGTAGTAAAAGACTTTGGACGCTTCAAGCCCATATCCAAAACAGACCGGCAAAAAAACCGTAGGGTAGCAGTTGGTATTACATCTACCTCCAAAACAGCTATTGAAAAAGTAGTAAATGCCCGCAAACCATTAAATCTGGAGATTACAGAAGGCGTTTTTCAGAAAGGAGATAATGCATATGTGGATAACATAGACTGGAAACCTGGTTCGTATACACTAAATCAGAATGGCCGGGTAATTTACATTGAAGTGGCCAGTGTGGAACAACCCAGAGCCAAAACCCTTGAAGAAGCCCGTGGCCAGGTTATTTCCGATTACCAAACCTATTTAGAAAAACAGTGGATTGAGGAGTTACGCAAAAAGTATGCGGTGGTCATCAATGAAAAAGAAGTTAAAAAGCTGATGGAGTAAATACAAACAGGTTGTAGCCATTGGTTGATACAACGTGTAGCAATAGATTTATAAGAAACAAATGATTCTAAAATGCTTGTAGGACCTGTGTGTTTTACAAGCATTTCCTATTCACATGCAGAAATTATATTATTTTTTTATTATATTCAGTGTTTCCGGCTTAGCTGCTTGCTCTACTATGCCCGATAAAACAGGTGAGCAGATGGTAGCCAGTGTAGAAGATAAACATTTGTATGCTTCCGATCTGGCGGGATTAGTAAGTAAAGGCATTTCTGCAACCGATAGCGCCACTATTGTTACAAACTATATAGAAACCTGGGCCAGAAAGCAAGCCATGCTGGTAAAAGCAGAAAAAGAGGTGGAGCTAGATAACCAGGAAATAGAGCGCAAAATAGCCGATTACCGCTACGACCTGATGATTTATGAACTGGAGAAAAAGTATTTGCAGCAAAACCTGGATACTGCCGTTACCGATCAGCAGATACAAAAATACTACGAGGAAAATCCGGCTAATTTTGAGTTAAAGCAAAATATTGTACAGGGTAGCCTGGTCCGCTTGCCAAAAGGCACGCCAGAGGTAGATAAAGCCCGGAGGTGGATGAAACAAAAAGATGAAAGCAGCAGAACGGAATTAAAAAATTACTGTTACCGTTATGCCAGTACCTATGTTATCGGGGATTCTACCTGGGTAGATTTTGAAAGCATGATCAGTCATACGCCATTCAGAGAACTACCCAATAAAACACAATTTCTGAAGCAGAATAGCTATGCAGAAAACACCGATGAGGAAAGCATTTATCTGCTGGCCATTGATGATTACAAAATAGCCAGTCAGACGTCCCCCTTGTCATTTGTAAAAAACCAGGTCCGGGATGTGATACTTAATCAACGGAAGACAGCCTTGATTCACAGCTTTGAGCAGAAAGTATACAAAGAGGCCAAAGAAAAAAATAAAATAAAAGTACACCAAGTGTCTGAGTAGTTTAACTACCGCTGCAAACATAGAATTGCGCAACTTTATACATGAAATTATCCATTGGCTACGTTTACTATAAGCAGTCTTTTGTTGCTTGTCGTGACAGGGCTTTCAATATTTTATTATAAACCAGAACTTATCCTAGTAAAAAGTATACTATGTGGAACACAAATTGTAACTTTCCACATATTCCAATTCTAATTCAAATGATGAACCGCTTTTTTATACATTCATTGATTTGTGCCATTACGGTAATGGGCAGTTGTCTGGCAGCTAATAGAGCTATGGCACAAGGGCAGGGAACAGCCATAGATAAAATCGTAGCCAAAGTTGATAAGCATATTGTATTACTCTCGGAACTAGAGGCTAGTTATTTGCAGCAACTATCAAATGGAGGCCAATCTGGCGAGAATGTAAAATGTGAAATTTTACAGGGCCTGGTGGTAAACAAAGTGTTGCTGGCAAAAGCTGAAATAGACTCCGTAATTGTGGACGATAAACGGGTGGATAGTGAGCTGGACCGCAGAATGCAATACTATGAAATGCAGTTTGGTTCCAGAGAAAAAATTGAACAAGCTTATGGCAAAAGTGTAGAACAATTGAAAACTGAACTGCGGAAAGCCTTGCAAGAGCAAATGACCGCCCAGCAAATGCAGGATGAAATTACCAAGAATGTAAAAATTACCCCCAGCGAAGTAAAGAAATTCTTCAATAGCATACCCAAAGACAGTATTCCTTATTTCCCTACAGAAGTAGAAGTAGGCCACATTGTAAAAACAGCTACCGTTAGCAAAGCCCAAAAAGCCCAGACCAGAGCCAAGCTGAATGAGATTCGCGAACGTATTGTTACGGGAGGAGAAGATTTTGAAGCATTAGCTAAAGTTCATTCCGATGACCCCGGAAGTGGGGCTAATGGGGGCAACCTGGGGTATTCTAAAAGAGGTGCCATGGTTCCACAGTTTGAAGCGGCTGCCTTAAAGCTAAAGCCAGGAGAAATTTCCCAGGTAATTGAGTCTGAATTTGGGTTTCACATCATCCAGCTAATAGACCGCCGGGGAAATGAGTATAATAGCCGCCACATTCTGATACGTCCTAGTTATGCGGAAGTAGACCTGACTGAAGCTCAGAATTACTTAGATAGCCTGCGCACCAGAATCCTTAATGATAGTATTTCGTTTGCTAAGGCTGCTAAAGAATACTCAGACGATAAAATGACATCTTCCAGCGGCGGACTATTTGTGGACCCTAACAGTAACAGCACCAAAATATTTGCAGAAAACCTAGACCCGGTGGTATACATGACTATTGATACCATGCAGGTGGGTAACATTACTACTCCCATTGCATACCGTACAGATGATGGTAAAAGCGCCATGCGTATTGTATACTACAAGACTAAAATAAATCCGCACTATGCCAATCTCCGCGACGACTGGCAAAAAATATACAATGCGGCCTTGGGTGAAAAGAAAAATAAAATAATCAATGAATGGTTTATAAAAGCCAGAAACGATGTTTCCATTATTGTAGATGATGAATACGATAAGTGTAATCTCGTAGACAATATGCAATAACCTATTCGCTGCTGCCTATAGCTATGTTTCCCTACAACTATAGGCAGCTTTTTTTCTACCAGTTGCGTTCAAATTCTCTAATCTATAACTAAACTGCCTGTGAAATTTAATTCTGATGTAGAAGCAGCAAATGCTTTACAAGCTTCCTATAAGCGATTAAAAGACGAAATATCCAAAGTAATTATCGGGCAAGATGAAGTAGTAAGGCTAATGCTGACGGCTATTTTCTCCCAGGGGCATTGTTTGTTGGTAGGTGTGCCCGGCCTTGCTAAAACCTTGCTCATCCAGACCATTGCCTCTTCCCTTGATTTGCAATTTAACCGGATTCAGTTTACTCCGGATTTAATGCCCTCTGATATTTTAGGTTCTGAAACACTGGATCAGGAAAGGCATTTTAAATTTATACGGGGTGCCATCTTTGCCAACATTATCCTGGCTGATGAAATTAACCGGACGCCTCCCAAAACCCAGTCAGCTTTGCTAGAGGCCATGCAGGAATATTCGGTTACCATAGCCGGACAAAAATATGCATTGGACCGCCCATTCTTCGTACTAGCCACGCAAAATCCGATTGAACAGGAAGGTACCTACCCGCTGCCTGAAGCACAGCTAGACCGTTTTATGTTTAATGTGAAGCTGGATTATCCTTCTTTTAAGTCAGAAGTAGATATTGTGAAAGCTACTACTACCTCTTCGAGCTACCAGGTGCAAAAAATACTGCATGGCAATGAAATACGGGAGTTTCAGGCATTGGTACGTAAAGTGCCAGTACCAGATAATGTAGTAGAATATGCTGTAAAACTGGTGCATAAAACCCGGCCGAATACAACTATGGCTTCTGCCGATGCTAACCAATATTTAGAGTGGGGGGCAGGTCCACGGGCTTCGCAATACCTGGTGTTAGGAGCCAAATGTAATGCCTTATTCAACGGAAAATATTCTCCGGATATAGAAGATATACAAGCTGTAGCTTCACCAATTCTCCGCCACCGCATCGTACGCAACTTTAAAGCAGAAGCCGAAAACATATCAGTAGACGATATAATTAAGAAGTTGCTTTAACATAAAGAGTAATTAAACAAAAACACCTCACAGGAATTGAAAACCTGTGAGGTGTTTAATTTTTGTATAAAAATGATTGATTTTATTTATAGAAGTCTATATTATGGCAACAAGAGACATTAGTGTATAAAATATCATTGTACCTGAACTCTACATTACTCAAGTTGTCATACCCGCAGTCATCTACGCTCTTAACAAAGTCAACTGTGATGGTATCAGTATCTGTAGGAGATAAATACAGATAAAACTGTCTGCGTATCTGAGTACCCGAAGAAATTTTACGGTCTTCGTATGTTAAAAAGTATATTGTTGCGCTACCATCAGTTTCCACATCTATAGATTTACCATTTTCATTAAAGATTTTAACATCATTGAAATTGTAGCTGCCAGCTAAGCCCAATAACGGCTGCTTATTTGTCTTACTTAAAAGCCTAAAATTTAGACCATTGTTATACACAAAATCATAATCAATATTGCATTTATCGCAAGCCTGCAAGAAAATTGAAAAAAAGCCTACAATGAGCAGAAGTTTATTCTTCACAAAAAGAATTTTATTTATAATATAACTCCGGCGGATCTGATAAAACTCCATTATAAACAGCTATTTGTATCTAAATTAAGCTCTGCTACAGTCACCTCTGTATAATTCAAACACAGTGGTAATAGTATCGGTATCTTTATAATCTAGGCACAGATAAAAATCTTTGTTATGTAAACAATACACTGTTTTGTATTTTTAGCTACGGTACCTAAGGATAAGTAATTTATATTGACAAACCTTATTTTAATGTAAAACATCAATAGAATAAAAACACCTCGCAAGTTTTCAATGCCTGGAGGTGTTTTTGTTTTAAATAGTTGTTTGATTAAGCAGATACTTTTGCTCCATCCATATTTTTGATAATCTCTGTACCAAATTCAGAGCATTTGAGTAATGTAGCTCCTTCCATCAGACGTTCAAAATCATAGGTTACCCGCTTGGCAGCAATGGCATTTTCTAGTCCGCTGTAAATCAAGTCAGCCGCTTCTTGCCAACCCATGTATTCCAGCATCATAGCACCAGATAGTATTACAGAACCTGGGTTTACTTTGTCTTGTCCGGCATATTTAGGCGCAGTTCCATGAGTAGCTTCAAATATGGCATGTCCGGTTACGTAGTTAATATTAGCACCTGGCGCAATACCAATTCCTCCTACCTGGGCTGCCAACGCATCAGATACATAGTCGCCATTCAGGTTCAGGGTAGCAATTACATCATATTCAGCAGGCCTCAGTAGAATCTGCTGCAGGAATGCATCGGCAATGGCATCTTTTACGATAAGGCCGCCAGGCAGTTTGCACCATGGCCCGCCATCAATTTCTACGGCACCAAACTCACGTTTAGCCAGTTCATAGCCCCAGTCACGGAAACCACCTTCGGTAAATTTCATAATATTTCCTTTGTGTACCAGTGTCAGCGATGGTTTGTTAAACTTAATCGCATACTCCAGGGCTGCGCGTACCAGCCGTTCAGTACCTTCCTTCGATACAGGTTTTATGCCAATACCAGATGTCTCCGGGAAACGGATTTTCTTATATAGTTGCGGAAAGTTTTCTTTAAACAGGTTTTTGAATTTATCAGCTTCCGGAGAACCTTCTTTAAACTCAATCCCTGCATAAATATCTTCCGTGTTTTCCCGGAAAATAACCATATCAGTTAATTCAGGCTGCTTCAGTGGAGAAGGTACCCCTGTAAACCAACGTACAGGCCGCACACATGCATACAGATCCAGTTCCTGACGCAGGGCTACGTTCAGTGAACGGATACCACCGCCAACAGGGGTAGTTAAAGGGCCTTTAATACCGACTAAATAATCGCGGAATTGGGTAAGGGTTTCGGCAGGCAGCCAGTTGCCGGTCTGGTTATATGCTTTTTCACCAGCCAATACTTCCAGCCACTGAATTTTCTTCTTGCCTTTATATGCTTTTTCTACAGCCGCATCGAAGACACGTACAGACGCTGCCCATATATCCGGACCGGTTCCATCTCCTTCAATAAATGGAATAACTGGTTGGTCAGGCACCTGTAAGGCTCCATTGCTGATTGTTATTTTTTGTCCGTTCATAATATTGTTCTGTTTGGGTTTCTTAAAAAAATAATTGGGTACAAAGGTAAAAATCTTTTCCAATTTTGTCTGGTATACAGCTATTTCTTTGCTAGCACTATATGCAGGTGTTTGAGTCGGCGCTATAGCAACATTACTCCTTGCGGATGCACTATGGAAAAAAATGGATTTTCGGAATGTCTATCAGTAAAGGAAGCCACTCACCTATTTGTATGGTATGTTCTGCTGTCCGGAGCACTAAGGAAAAGTTTTTATTGATTTCTACCTCTATTAGAGAATACGCACCCAGGTATTCCATGCTCACTACTTGGCCTTTGCAGTGAAAATGAGCGGAAGTACCCATGGCTATATTCTCCGCCCGGATGCAGACTTTTTGTTGTGGTGCTGAAGAATAAAAGGTATTTTCTGGCAGATAAGATTGTACTAAGGCCCAGTCTACAATATTAGCATCACCAAAAAAACGGGCAACATACGGCGTAGCAGGACGAGTATAGATGTTAGCAGGAGTATCTGTCTGAACAAAATGGCCGTTTTTCATTAATATAATTCTATCAGCCATCGAAAGGGCATCGGTTGTATCGTGGGTTACTAAAATGGCCGTAATACCACTTGCCTGCAGAATTTCTTGTATATCTTTTTTTATTTGCCGCTTCAGTGGCAGATCCAGGTGGCTAAAAGGCTCATCTAATAATAAAAGTAGTGGTTCATCGGCCAGGGCTCTGGCAAGCGTGGCCCGTTGTTGCTCTCCGCCAGATAGTTCCCTGGGATATTTATGTTGCAGGTGTGTAAGTTTGCAGAGCTCCAGTACTTCGGCAATTCGTTCCTGCTGGTAGCTATGTGGATATGCCCGCAATGTATGTTGGATGGTATCGTAAATGTGTATGTTAGGAAATAATTTATTATCCTGAAACACCATTTTTATCTTCGGATGGCCAGGAATCAGTTGCTGGGAAGGCAGCGGAATTAATTCATCCTGTATCCATACTTCCCCTTCATCTGCTTCTTCCAATCCTGCTAAAATCTTCAGCAAGGTTGTTTTTCCTGAACCACTTGCCCCCACGATAGCCAGTAATTCATGCGGATGTATCGTCAGGGAAACATTGGTAAGAGCATCCGTTTCTTGTCCGGGATATCTTTTTTGAACATTTTTGGCTTGCAGTAAAGGCTTCATGCAGTAGGTGTATTGCGCAAGTATACATAACCATTCCGGCAAATGGTTAGTTAACCTCTTGTCTTTTCTTGCCGCCAGCCTTTTTTTCTTTTACTTTCTGAATATAGTCTGGTGCATAAGGTACTTTACAGGCTGTTCCGCCCATATCTACCGTTACTTTTCCTATTTGCCTGCCTGTTTCTTCAGCTAAACCAGATAAAGAATGTACATAAGAGCCAACAGCAATAATAAACCCATTCATTGTATACCGCACCCGGTTGGGCGAAAGGTGAATAGTTTGCTTGACTTTATGCAGTAAAGATTGTAACGTTTCCCGGTTTGGTTCAGGGTTGGATTTTTCCGCCAAAATCGCCAAGGTAGACCAGCCTGCAGCAGCAATATGTTCTGTACTTGATTGAATCCATTCCAGAGCCAATTCAAAACCAGCTATGTTCTCAGCAGCAACTTTAGGTACTGTATATTCACTTAACATAGGCCAGTAGGCTTCTTCTACCCATTTCTGAAGCTGCTGCTTTGTCATATATGAACCATGGGTAATGAGTCCGGCCAAATACATGGCGTCAGCAATAGTGGTGTCGTATAGTTGTAGTGCTAAAGCTGGATTGCTTTTAATCTTTCGTTGTAATTTTTTCAAATCTTCTACTTTTACCCCATACAAAGGTTCTCTAGCGCCATGTTTCAGCAATATATTTTTTGTAGCCTCCCGGCCTACCTTTTTCAATTCTTCCACTACTTGTTCGCTTGTAATAAGAGTATGAATGTATAATACATATAACTATTATAGGTAATCTTATCCGGTTATTATCTAGAGCCCAAGGCTACTTATATATGTTTATGGATGCAGTAAAACTGACACACTTTTCTGGCAATAAAAATAAGCAAAACATATACTAGCTAATACAGGTAACCATACTAATATAAGCATAAACTTTTAGGGATACAGATCGTTTAATACCTGACGAGCCATGCTTAGCTTTCTGTAGTATATACGCACACACCATGATACAGCAGCCGTAGGCCATAGCGCATTTACCTGTCGGGAAAAGAGATAAATGTATGTAATGGGATGGGAAATTTTCACAGAATCTTAGAAATATTTAATTAAATAGTGCTAAATCAAAAATATAGCTATATACTAGCAAAATAAGTTAATTTCTTATTATCTTTCCTATTCCTGTTTATATCCAAATTACCTACAAGCAGCATGAAGCAGGTTCTACTTATCTGTTTTTTTTTATTCCTGTTACTTCCCTTACCTCATGAACTTCTGGCTCAGCGTGCAGTAAGCGGAAAAATTACTTCATCTGAAGACAATTCAGACTTGCCCGGAGTAAACGTGCTGGTAAAAGGTACTGCCAATGGCACTACCACCAATGCGAATGGCATATACAGCCTGGACGTGCCTGCACAGGCAACACTGGTGTTCAGTTATATTGGCTATGTTACGCAGGAAATCCCTGTTACTAACCAGACGGCTATAAATGTAGTGCTGCGCCCGGATGTTACGCAACTAACAGAAGTGGTAGTTACCGGTTATGGTACTCAGGAACGGAAAGATATTATTGGTTCGATAGCTACCGTATCCTCCGAAAAATTCAAAGATATTCCCATTGCAGGTATAGATCAGGCATTGCAGGGCCAGGCTTCCGGGGTGCAAGTAACTCAATCGTCAGGCACGCCGGGGGGTGGTATTACAGTACGGGTAAGAGGGGCTACATCTGTTTCTGCGTCTAACCGGCCTTTATTTATTGTAGACGGGGTACCTGTAGAAGACGGTGCACTAGCCTTGCGTGACTTTGGCGGCCAAAACGACAATGCCTTATCTACCATTAACCCCAATGATGTAGAATCTATTAACGTATACAAAGATGTAGCCACTAAGGCTATTTATGGCTCCAGAGCGGCTAACGGCGTAGTCTATATTACCACCAAGCGGGGCAAAAACGATAGCCGCACCGTTATCAATGCCGATGTGCAGCATGGAATTATAGATCCTGTACGTAAAATTGAATTGCTGAATGCAACCGAGCTATTAGAACTGCAACAAGAAGCGGTAAGAAATGCGGGTGGAAATCCGGAACAACTGGGCCTGATCAGTGGGGTAACCGATGCCGTAAATACCGACTGGCTGGATGCCGTTTTCCGCAGAGGCATTTATCAGCAGTATCAACTAAATGCCCGGGGTGGCAACGAACGCACCCGGTTCTATGCCAGTGGCAATTACCGCAATGAGGAAGGTGTGCAGTTGAACAACCGTTTTGAAAGATATACCGGCACGCTGAATTTAGATCATAAAGTCAGCAACAAATTATCTTTTGGAAATAATCTTTTATTAGCCCGTACTAAAAACATGCGGGTAAAAGGCGACAACTTTTTGGATGGCGTGTATTCGGGTGCTTTAAAAAGCCTGCCTTTTTTTCATCCGTATGACGAGCAAGGCCGGCTTATTGGCCCCTCCGACCCGGCTTATCCGTCTTTCCCAAATTTTAATCCGGTAGGGCAGGCAATACTTCCCCGTTTTGATACCTATACTACCAAAATTGTAGGAGGAATCTTTGCCGACTATTCTTTTCTGCCGGAACTTAAGCTCACGTCTAAATTCAGTATCGATTATAACGGTGTTACAGAAGACCAGTTTGAGCCTTCTTCTACCGCTATTGGAGGGTATTTGCTAGGCAGAGGCTATGGAGTTTACAGCACTGGCACGTATTCTACCTTAATTAATACCAATGTACTTACCTACACCCGTACCCTAAAAGAAAAGCACAGTTTTAATATTTTACTAGGTTCAGAAATTTTACAGCGGACCGAACGTACGTCTTCTGTTACGGGTCAGGAGTTTCCTAGTGATGAATATACTTTCTCTTATATTGCTTCTGCCGGTGTGGTAAACCAGGGAAGCTCTTTTCTGCTGAAAAATGGCCTGGTTTCATTTTTTACAAAAGTGAACTACGATTTAGCAGATAAGTATTTGTTTTCCATTACAGCCAGGCAAGATGGTTCTTCCAGATTTGGGCGGGGCAGGCAATTTGGTTTTTTTCCTTCCGCTGCCGCTGCCTGGAGAATTTCGGGTGAGCCTTTTATGCAAAATTTTGCCTTCGTTAATGACTTAAAACTACGAGCCAGTTTTGGGTATACCGGCAATGAGCGGATTGGCGATTTTGAATACTTAGGCACGTTTTCAGCAGCTACCTATAGCGGAAGTTCTGGTCTGGCTCCTTCCAGGCTCGAAAATGCTGAACTGCAATGGGAACGTACCAGAGAAGTAGATTTTGGCGTAGATGCTTCTCTGTGGAATGGCCGCATTAACATTACGGCTGATGCATACGATAACCTGACAGATAAATTGCTTTTTGATCAGCCTATCCCGTCAACTACTGGTTTTGAAACGGTTAAGGGCAATATTGGCAAAGTAGCCAACAAAGGATTTGAGCTGGGTGTGAATTCTATCAATTTTGATGGAAACTTTAAGTGGAGTACAAGTCTTAATTTTTCCAGAAATCTTAACAAAGTGATAGAGCTGGTAGATACCCTGCCCATTTTCCGCGGCTATACTGCTTCACAGGCAGGCAATACCAATGTGGTGCTTCCAGGCCAGCCATTGGGTACATTCTGGGGGCTTGAATTTCTGGGCGTAGATCCGGCAACTGGTGATGCTATTTACCAGGATATCAATGGCGACGGCGAAATTACCGATCAGGATGCCACTATTATTGGGAATGCACAACCAGACTTTTTAGGAGGTATTACAAATACCGTATCCTGGAAAGGGTTTGATCTGAGTGTGTTTTTTCAATTCTCCTATGGCAACGATATACTCAACTTCACCAATACCGGGTTGTTGAATTCCGGAGAAGATCTAAATACTAACCAGGTAAGAGAAGCTTTAAAAAGGTGGAGAAAACCTGGTGATATTACCAGTGTACCGAGGTATGAGTATGAAAGTACATTTAATAATTACCATAGCAGCCGCTTTATTGAAGATGGCTCTTATGTGAGGTTAAAAAATCTTACTCTTGGCTATCGCCTGCCACCCAATATGATTAGCCGGTTAAAATTAAATAATGCCAGAGTATATGTTTCCGGTACTAATCTATGGACACTTACCCCCTACACTGGCTCAGATCCGGAAGTAAGTACGTTGGATGGTTCTACCACGGCACAGGGTATAGACTTTTACACCTTGCCTCAGGTACGCACTGTCATAATTGGGTTAAATCTGGGATTTTAACAGGTATATCGACATATGAGTAAATTCATTAAATATCCACTATTCATTGTATTGTTCATTATTGCTTCCTGTAATGATATACTAGACCCACAACCTATTAACTTACAGATTACAGAACTTGCCCTGAACGATGCAAATGATGTAGGCCCGGTAGTTACCGGTTTGTATGCGGCTTTACGGGGAACAGGTGCGCCTACCATGATAGCCGGAGATTTTACAGCCGACATGGTGACTCACCGGGGTACCTTTACGCAGTACCGCGAGTTGGGTACCAAGCAAATTACACCTGCCAATGCCGCTATTACAGCCCTATGGTCTAATCTGTATAACACTATTTACTCGGCAAATTTTATTCTGGAGCGACTTCCAGATATAACTGGCATACCGGCTGCGCAACGCCGGGAAGTAACTGCCACTGCCCGTTTTCTAAGAGGCTATTGTTATTTCATTGGGGTGAATACCTATGGCGACATGCCCTTAGTGACAACCACTGACAGAAATACAAACAGAAATATTGACCGCACTTCCAGAGAAGAAATTATTTCATTTATTGAACAAGACTATCTGGCGGCCTTACCAGATTTACCCGAAGAACCAGCCAGTGTAGCTTTTGCCAGCCGGGGAGCCGTACAAGCAGCACTTGCCAGGTTTTATTTATACCAGCGGGATTGGGCCAAAGCCGAACAGTATGCCACAGACGTAATTACCTCTGAAAATTATACACTGGTAAGTGAGTTTGTGCAACTTGTGCAGCAGGATTTTACCACCGAAGCTATTCTGGAGCTAGGCTACACCGCCAACGACGACCCAGGTACGAGTGCCACAGGGTTGAACAACCTGTTTGTAGGCAGGAGAGAAGTAATTCCTTCCAATGAAATACTGGATAGCCTGTATTCTGCACCATCCGGAGACCGCCGCAGGACGGTAAATTTTGATCCGGCCTTGTTACGTGGAACAGACAACGGCTTTATTGTAGCAAAATATGGCAATGTTCCCAACGATCTGGAAAATAATAACATTGTGTTATTCCGGCTAGGCGAAGTCTATCTGATCCGGGCCGAAGCCAGAGCCTGGCAAGGTAAAATTAATGGTGCTGGAAGTGCAGAAGAA
Source organism: Rhodocytophaga aerolata (assembly GCF_030503435.1). Lineage (GTDB taxonomy): Bacteria > Bacteroidota > Bacteroidia > Cytophagales > 172606-1 > Rhodocytophaga > Rhodocytophaga aerolata. The sequence continues at coordinate 139,815 of NZ_JAUKPO010000012.1, read as the reverse complement.
GATTTAAATGTATTGAGAGCAAGGGCAAAAGCACCAAATGCCACAGCCGGTACACAAAATCAGATGCTGTCGCTGATACTGCGCGAACGCATATATGAACTGGCGTACGAAGGCCACCGCTGGTATGATCTGAAACGGACAAACAGAGTTAACCAGGTAATGGCTGCTTTTTCACGTAACTGGCGGCCGGCTTATGAGTTATGGCCTGTACCGCAGCGGGAAATTCAAAGCAATCCTGGTTTGGCCAATGCTCAGAATCCGGGATATTAATTTTGTCCGCTGCTTTATCTGACTGTTAAATACATGATTACCTTTTAATTTAAACGATTTGTGAAAAGTATATTCCGGCTAGTGTATGTATTATTGGCAACAAGCGTAGTTATTGCTTGCGAGAAAAAAGAGATCATTTTTGAAGGGCCTTACCATGTTCGTTTTACAGAGCCTACAGCCTCTGCCCGTGAAAGTGTTAATAAGCCTATTCAAATAGCTGTACATCTGGTGGGGCCGCAACGTAGTGAACCCATTACGGTCCGCTATACGATTAGTGGTACTGCCCGCCCGGGAATAGATTACCGCATAGAAGGAGAAGAGGGCACGGTGGTAATACCGGCCAGGCAAAGTTTTGGCTATATTACTATGCGCTTACTAAATAATGCCAATAACATTTTAGAATCGCAGGATGTTACGTTTAATATTATTGGTGTAACACCATCCGATTTACAAATTGGTTTCAGTAAAGATGGCATTATCGGTAGATCCACTACGTTTACCATTCTGGATGATTGTATCTTAAATGGCTCTTACACAGGCATCCTGGATGGGGTTGACGATGTAGCCCCGGTTTCCGAAATTGCCATTACCAGTTCCGATTGTAAGGAATATGTAGCCAGTAACTGGAACATCGGATTAATAGAATATCCTAGCATCGCTATGAATTTCACGTTCATCGACAATGGAGATAATACGCTGACTATTCCTAAACAAGCGGAAGAAGTACTTTCTGCGCCCAATGACACGATACAGGGTACAGGTTCGGTAAACCCATTAAATGGCCGGTTAACCTTTAATGTTGAGGTATTGCTTAAAGACCAGGCTGGCAATGACTCTTCCCGTATTGTAGTGCCTATAACTTATATTCCGGAATAAGACTGTATGAAAAAGATTCTACCCTATATATACATCTTTGGTCTGCTGGCAGGTATGCTTGGGTTAGGTGGCTGTACAGAAGAAGTAAAGCCCACGCCCTATACCTATTCACAATTGCTTACAGGAACTACCAGTAAGTCATGGAGGCTCACTGGGATACAACTTATTGAAGAAGGCAAGCAACCTTTCAGCTTCAATATTCCCAATGACTGCGTTTACGACGATTTGTATGTATTTCATGCCGATAAAGACCGCACCTTTGAAATAAAGGAAGGGGCCAGCAAATGTGATTCAAATGACCCGGATGTGTTCTTCACTGATACATGGTCTATTGTAAATGCCACCTCTACCATTAATTTTCTATTGCCACTGCTTCCTTCTGGTACATACACCTTAAAAAACCTGACCGAAAATTCGTTTACTATGGAGTATTATTTTGAGGAAGACAATTACAGCTATCGTTTTATATTCACCAGTCAGCGAAACTGATGTAACTTTATTGATTCATGAAAAGAATCGTACTCTTATTATGGGCTGTTTATATAAGTATTTTTAATGCTTATTCTCAGTCTTTACCGGCCAGTCAGGAAGAAATAGAGAAATGCTATACGATGGAGTCTGATAGCCTGCTGCGCATGAAATATCCGCAGATGGGTTCTATCTTGGATTTTGAAAGAGACTTGCAGTTGAAGATGACCGAAGTAGCTGAGCGGAAGAAAACCCTACGAACCACAGACGAAGTAGTAACCATCCCCATTATTGTACACGTAATCCATAATGGCGAAGCTGTCGGAACTGGCTTAAACATTAGTGCCGCACAGGTACAATCGCAGCTGGATGCCTTAAACGAAGACTTTAGACGCAAACCGGGCACTCCAGGATTTAATAACAGCTCTGTAGGTGCAGATATTGAAATAGAGTTTTGCCTGGCCCGGCTAGACCCCCAGGGCCGCAATATGCCAGAACCCGGCATTCACCGGTACAATGGCCGGAAAACATCCTGGACAAGAGATGAGATTGAAAACAGCCTGAAACCAGTTACCTATTGGGACCCGGATAAATATTTTAATGTGTGGGTAGTTGCTGATCTGAGGTCGGATGCTACTACCTTACTGGGATATGCACAGTTTCCAACCCGCTCTAACTTACCTGGATTAAGTTCTACCGGAACAGCGGCTACCGATGGGGTTGTTATCTGGTACCGGTCATTTGGCCGGGGCAATAATTTCAACTTATCTCCCAATAATAACCTGGGCCGTACCATGACCCACGAAACCGGACATTGGCTGGGGCTGCGGCATATCTGGGGGGATGGCGCTTGTGCAGAAGATTTTGTGGCAGATACGCCACCGGCAGACGGCCCCAGCAGAGGTTGCCAGGTTGGCCGGGTTTCCTGCGGCAATGTAAATATGGTGCAAAACTACATGGATTATTCTGACGATGCCTGTTTTAATATATTTACGGCCGGGCAAAAAGCCAGAATGCGTACAGTAATGGAAGTAAGCCCCCGGCGAAGTACGTTGCGTGCCTCTAATGTATGTGGAAACCTTTCTGCAGGCATACCTGTCGCTAACTTTACATCCGACCGGCAGCTGGTACTCAGAGGCGGTACAGTTAATTTCAACGACTTATCTCTTAATTTTCCCACCACCTGGATATGGACTTTTGAAGGGGGAGAGCCGGCTACATCCAATGAACGCAATCCTTCAGTTGTATATACCACGCCAGGGGTATACAATGTAACGTTAACCGTTAGCAATGCACAAGGTAGCAATACCCTGACCAGGCAAGATTTTATTGAAGTATCCAGTGAGGGGATATGCAGCAATAGTACAAATTTTAATGGCACCCCTACCGTACTCAGGTTTCCGGCAGACAGTACTACCCGAGGGTATGTAGCCGGACATAATTCCTCCGGAACTGGCGCTGTGTCAGAGTATTTTGGAAATGCACTTGGATACACCAATCTGGGCGGCGCATCTCTGCGGTTTGGGTACGTGCATGCTTCCAGCGATGATGCGACCGTTACCGTACTTGTGTGGAATGCCCGGGGTTTTCAGGGCGGACCAGGTGCTGTACTGGAACGCAAAGAGGTTTTATTAAGCCGCATTCAGCAGGATATAAACAATGGCCAGCCAACCAATATTACCTTTGATAGAAATGTACCCTTGTTTGGAAGAGGATTTCATGTAGGCATAGAACTCGCCTATGATGGAGATACTGTAGCATTGGTAACCACGCAGAATGGACAATCAGTGTTCAACACCGCCTGGGAGCAAGATAGTACCGGCCGATGGGAAACATTTTCTGTGAGCAGAGGCTATAATATAGCCCACGATATTTCTGCCAATGTAGGGATGCAACCTTCTGTGCAAGTGTCTGCTTCTACGCTTATCATCAATCCTGGTGAAACAGTTACGTTGAATGCCAGAGGTGCCAGCCTGTTTTCCTGGCAAGCCAGCAGCGGAAGTCTCAGTACTACGTTAGGGCCGCAGGTAGTAGCCAATCCACAAGAAACAACCACTTATACGGTTACCGGGGGCGGGTTAGACTTATGCCGCACGGAAGCTTCTGTAACCATTGTAGTTAGAGGCACCGTAAGTACGCCAACCCCTGCTGAAGATCAGGCATTGCAAATATTCCCTAATCCCAGTGCCGGTAAATATATACTTACACTAAACAATAACAAAACCGGGGCAGTCCAAATAGACTTATACAATGCGATAGGAAATCAGGTGTTTGCTTTACAAGACGTAAAATCAGGTACTGAGTATGAAAAAGTGCTTGATCTAACCGCTCTGCCTAAAGGTGTATATGTGGTTGCCTTCACAACTAATAATCAAACTATCTGGAGGAAAATAGTAAAATTATAACCCCTCACTTGTATTCCTGCCAATTTGAAACTATATTTTGCCTATATAAAGAATTGCCAAATATAGTTTCAATAGCAACTGTGAATTATTAACTGTAAAAATCTGACAAATGAAAAAAACAAATTTACTACTTGTATTAGGTGCCCTGTTAGTTTTCTTTTCTTCTTGTAATAAAGATGATTCTGCGCCTGCTACCAAAGCCGACATATTGGCAAATAAAGTATGGCGTATTACCTCACATACCGTAAGTCCAGGCCGTCAGACACAGGATGGATCAGTGATTACAGACTTGTTTCAGTATTATGGCACCACTTACCAGGATGATGTAGTCAGATTTAACAGAAATCCGAATACCTATACCTTTGAAGAGGGGCCAACTAAGTCCGATCCTACAGGCGATCAGGTATTTAATGCCGGAACCTGGATGCTAAACTCAGACGAAACAGTATTAGTGCTGCAATCTGCCAATGGGCAATTCTTTTCTTACGGGCAAATTGTTCCAATCAGCGAGGAAGATGTAATTATTGTATCGGAGGGAAGTGCCACACATCTGACAAATTATAACATTGTAGATCTAACAGCTACTACATTCAGCTACAATTATGCATACCGCTTACAGCAGAATGGTCCTGTTTATACAGAAACAATAACATATACCGCCGAATAATAAATACTGGCATTGAATAAAAAACCCTTGCAAGCTACTTGCAGGGGTTTTTTATTTATTTGCATTACAACTTTTTTAGGATAGATGTATTCTGCCAGAAGTTCTGCTATCATTTCTACTTATCACATCTTCAGCTGAATATTCAGTATAACATGCTTAAAAGCACTTGCTTTTATAGCAGTTGCCTTCCCGGATCTAAAGCCATACCATATAAAATAAAGAAGCAGTTTGTTAATAAGGTTAGCTCATTAGTCTGAAATAGCCTTAGTCATGAAAGATGAATATATTAGATATAGCCCTCTATGCGATAATTAACTGCCGCCACAAAAATTTTTGCCCTATAGAAGAAACTTTGTAGAATAAGTTGTGATACTCTATTACTTACTCTTAAAAAAATACTTTTCTACAGAATACCATAACCCGCTTCTATGAACTTAATCTGCTATAGTACCTCACATATACTTTCCCGAAATTGTATTTTATTAAGCCAATTTTCATGCTGATGTAATCTGATACTGGTCAAAAATAATATTATATGCCAAATTATATATAAGTCTTTCTGAAAATAAGTGCTATTTATTAAGTAAAGTAGTAGGTATGCATACTAAATTATTTTGGCAAATATGCCAAGAAGCTAATTTTGGAAGCGTAAGTATTTTTAGAATCAGTAAAATAGAATTAAATCGGTAATAGTAATTTGAATTTTTTATTTTGTTGCATTTTAACTATTCCAACCTTCATTTGCATTTTAGTCGTGCTTCAAATAGTACAAAATATATAATGATGAAAAAAATTTTGCTAACATCTTATTATGAAAAAAATTATTTTGTACTAAATTGCCTTTGATATTGTTTGTTCACCTATTTGAATATTTCTACGAATAAGTTACAAACAATAGTTAACCTTTTTAGTTTCACAAAAAACTTACCTTACATTTTAACCAACAAATTAGTATGAAGAAGATTTTACTAATGTGTGCTGCTTTGCTGCTGATCATTACCAGTCACAGCCAGCTCTGGGCACAAGAAAGAACTGTCACTGGGAAAGTGACTTCAGCAGACGACGGCACGGCATTGCCAGGCGTAAACGTAATTGTTAAAGGGACAAACAACGGTACTACTACCTCTGCTGACGGAACTTACAGTATATCCGCTGCTGGTGATGCTACGCTGGTATTTAGCTTTATAGGTCTTACCACACAAGAAGTAGCTATAGCTAACAGAAGTACAGTAAATGTGCAAATGGGATCTGACGTAACAGAGCTGACAGAGATTGTTGTAACTGCCCAGGGGATTGAACGCGATCAACGGTCATTAGGTTATGCGGTACAATCGGTAAATGGCGACAAACTGGCACAGCGCTCTGAACCTAATTTACTAAACAGCCTGCAGGGAAAAGTAGCTGGGGTTAACATTTTGGGAGCTAGCGGTGCACCCGGTGCTTCTACTAATATTAATATCCGGGGTATTACCTCCTTCAATGGAAGCAACCAGCCTCTGATTGTGGTAGATGGTATTATTTTCAGCAACGACCTGAACAATACCCAGAACACCTTGTTTGGCTCGCAGCCTTCCAACCGCCTGGCTGATATCAACCCTGAAAATATTGAATCAATTAATATTTTGAAAGGTCCGGCAGCTGCCGTTCTTTACGGATCAAGAGCTTCTGCCGGTGCCATCGTTATTACTACCAAATCTGGCAAGAATCTGAACAACAAAACAGAAGTTACTGTAAACTCTTCCGTAAACTTCCAGAATGTATATGGTTTGCCAAGATATCAGAACCAGTATGGCCAGGGAGCAAACAACGATTATGTAAATAACTCCACCAACTCATGGGGACCTGCTTTCGGTACACCTGGGTATGCAACCGTAATAAATCTACAAGGAGAAGAAGTACCTTATCAGGCTTATCCTAATAATGTTAGAGATTTCTTTGATACTGGCCGTATCCTACAAAACTCTGTAAACATAGCTTCCGGCGATGCTGATAAAAACTTTGCATTGTCTTTAGGAAGTACACTACAAAACGGTGTTATTCCAGGCACAAAGTTTAACAGGCACAACGTACAGATCGGAGGCAATACTAAGTTGAACAATGGTTTGAAAGTAGGAACTCAGATCTCCTATGTAAATACCGGGCAGAGTGGTACGCCTATGGGTAACGGAGGTAGTGCCTTTGGCCAGCTAACACGTATCCCGAGAAGTTATGATTTAACAGGCAGGCCATATACAAATGAACAGGGAAGAAGTATTTATTTTTTAACTACCCAAAATCACCCGCTTTGGAGTACGGAAAATGAAGTGCTTGATGGTCAGGTAGACCGTGTATTTGGCAATTTTAGTTTAGGATATGACATAACTGATTGGTTTAGTGTTACCTACAGAGCTACTGCCGACGTATACTCCGACAGACGGAAACTGACTTTGCAGATTGGTTCAGCAAGAGCCCCACTAGGTCAACTTGTTGAGGATAACTTCTTCCGCCAAGAACTGAACCAGGACATTATTCTTACCTTTAAAAAGGATAACTTATTTTTTGAAAACTTCAATGCCAACGCTTTATTGGGTCATAACCTAAACCAAAGAAGATTTCAGAATAGTAGCGTAGTAGGGGAATCATTAACAATTCCTCAGTTCACAAACGTTTCTAATGCATCTGTGTTTACTAGTAGTGCAGAGGAGTCTTCACTGAGAAGACTTGTTGGATATTATGGACAGGTATCATTTGATTATAACAACTTTGCTTTCCTGGAATTATCTGGAAGAGTAGACCAGTCTTCTACCTTACCAAAAGCAAATAATGCCTATTTTTATCCTGCAGCTGCTATTAGCTTTGTTCCTACTGATGCGTTTAATGTAGAATCTAATATACTGTCGTATGCAAAAGTAAGAGCCAGTATCGCTAGGGTAGGTAGGGATGCAGATCCGTATCTGTTAAACACCGTATATGTGCCAGCTACCTATGGAAACAATCTGGCAAGTATAACTTTCCCTATGAGTGTAGGTAGTGCCAGTATCCCAGGTTTTCAGATTGGCAGCCGGATTGGTAGCAATGAACTGACTCCAGAGTTTGTTACATCTTATGAATTTGGGGCAAATCTTGGGTTATTTCAGAACAGATTTGGCCTGGATGTGACCTATTTTGAGTCTAAGAGTACAAACCAAATATTCGATGTAGCTGTACCAAATACTACCGGATACGATACCAGAACTACAAACGTAGGAGAGTTGGAAAATAAAGGCTGGGAAGCAGTATTAACTACTTCACCTATCAAAACCAGTGCGTTCTCCTGGGATATCAACCTGAACTTTACACGTATCAGGAATAAAGTGGTGTCTATTGCACCTGGCGTTACACAGTCAAATATTGATGGTGATCTATTTATTGGTATAGCTCCTTCTATTGTCGAAGGACAACCTTATGGAGTAATTGTTGGTACTGCCAATGCCCGTAATGATGCCGGTGAATATTTAATTAACCCAACCAATGGGTTGTTTGTACCCGGCATTGCTGGTGAAGTAATTGCTAATCCTAATCCTGATTGGACAGCTGGTTTGACCAATACATTTAATTACAAAGGTTTTTCGCTCTCTGTATTGGTAGACACCCGCCAAGGCGGAGACCTTTATTCCTTTGGTGCAGTTGATCTCCGTGGCAATGGTAGCTTGGCTGTAACAGCTATAGATAGAGATCAGCCTAGAATTTTACCAGGGGTAATCGATAATGGCGATGGTACTTATCGTCCAAACAACATTCAAATCAGTGCTCAGTCTTACTGGGCTGGTTTAGGTGGATTGGCCTCCGAGGCGGCTGTTTTCGATGCAACAGTATACCGGTTAAGAGAACTGGCCCTTAATTATTCACTTCCTTCAGGTTTATTAAGCAAAACTCCTTTTGGCTCAGTTACCTTCGGGGTAAGCGGACGTAACCTGTATTTCTTTGCACCTAATTTCATTGGCGATCCAGAAGTTAATACACAAGGAGCCGGTAACATCCAGGGCATGGATTTAAATGGGGCTCCTAACACCAGGAATTATGGCTTTAATATAAGGTTTACTCTATAATTTCCTGTAACAACAGTTCCTGCTAATAACAGCCCGATTGATAGGGTTATAAAATAGTATACTAGCCTCGATTTAAGCTATTGGCAGATTTACAGATTCATAGAATCATAAAATTTAACTCAAATGAAAAGAACTAATATATATAAATACGCCTACTATTTACTTATTCCCTTGTTATTGGGAGTAAGCGCGTGCGAAGATTATTTAGACGTAAATGATACGCCTAATAACCCACTTGCTGTTACGCCTCCAGTATTGTTACCAAGTGCTTTAGCAGGTACAGCTTTTGCCAATGCAAATGAGCTTAACAGATTTGCTGCCGTTACAGTAACCCATTTGGCGGGAGCCGCAGGTAGCCCCGCAGCCTACGACATCTACAATATAGATGGAGGTGTTTTCGGAAACCAGTGGCGGTTTGAAATTTACGGTGGTGCTTTAGTAAATTACCAGAAATTAATTGAAGATGGTGAAGAAAGAGGTGCCAATGCCTATGTAGGTATAGCCAAAATTATGAAAGCCTACACTTTTAGCATTGCAACCGATGTATGGGGAGATGTGCCTTATTCTGAAGCTTTAAAAGGTACCGAGTTCTTACAGCCAAGAATAGATTCACAAGAAGATATATACAAAGGCAACTCAGCTTTAGGTATTCAGAGTTTATTCGACCTAGTAAGAGAAGGGTTAGCAGACCTGGAAGAAGCTAGTACCTTTACTCCTGGTAGCGATGATCTCGTATATGAAGGAGACATAGAAAAGTGGAAAAAAGCCGGTAATACACTTCTATTGAAATTTGCTATGCAAATCAGCCGTAGAGAACCTGCCTTAGCTGCTAGTGTTATTAATGAAGTATTAGCTAAAGGTCCTGAAAGTTATATTGCGTCTAACACAGAAGATCTGAATGTGAGATTTGGCGCGAGTGTGGGTAGCCAGAGTCCCATTCATACCTATACGAATGTGAGCAGTTTCAAAGATGAGTTGATTGTGAGTACCAGATTTGTAGATGTTTTAGAATCACTTAACGACCCAAGACTACCGATATTCGTTACTAAACCAGGAGCTGATTATGTAACCGTAGATAACGGCTTTAGAGGAACATTACCTCAGCCTGTAGCAAACTGGAGTAGATACAATTCGTATGTTACTGGTGTTAATGGCGAAGGTCCTGTGCGCCTGGTAACTAATTTTCAGCGTGCATTTATATTGGCAGAAGCTGCTTTAACCTTGCCAGGAGTTGCCACAACACAAACTGCCCAAGAATATTATACAGAAGCTATTACAGCTTCTATGGAGTTGGCAGGATTAACATCTGCAGAAATAACAGCCTATCTGGATGCTAATCCAGCGATTGCTACACTTTCTGGCTCTACAGAGCAACAGCTGGAACAAATTATGACTCAAAAATGGATTGCTTGGTTTGGTAATGGCCTGGAAGCATGGAATGATTGGAGAAGAACAGGGTATCCGGTGCTTGCTCCATCTCAAAATGCGGTAGGAATAGATGGAACCAGACCTGTGCGGGCTCAATATATAGAGCAGGAACTATCTAGAAATCCTAACTTCCCAAATCCAGGCCCATTGTCTAATGAGAAGTTGTGGTGGGATGTAGACTAACTTTTTGATTAACTTTAACGAACGTATTCTTATGAAAAATATAATAAATAGATTGCTTCTGCTCCTGGTAATGGCTATAGTTGCTTTTTCTTGTAAAGAAGATGATGAATTTAGTGACTTGGTAAGAGATAACAGGCCGGCGGTGCCTGTAACATTTCCGGGTGCTACTACTTTCGGCTTTAATCCCTATATAGACAAATCTCTGGCAGCTCTTAACGCAGGGGAACCTATTACCTTTACATTGGCTATTCCAGAAAACAGTGGCCGTACCATAAGAGAGATTACCAAAGTAGGCGCAGGTGCTACAGCCATTAATGCCGGAACGTTAAATAGTGCCAGTTACACTGAAGCCCCTATTGCAGGAAGTGGAACCACCGCTACGTTTACTACTACGCTTGATGAATTTAAGACGAAGCGCCCGACTGTTCCAACTACTACTGTAGCGGCTCCAGGGTTTAGAGAACTTGCCTTTATCTTCTTAGTTACTTTGGATGACGACACTCAAATTGTTACACAGCAGGTACGGGTTAGAATAAGACCATAACAGTCTTTTTATGGATAGATAGTAAAAAGCAGAGAAATACTTTTCTCTGCTTTTTTGTTTGAGGAAACTACAAGAACTTTATGTAAATTTTAGTCTATGAAACAGATTATTTTACTCCTTTCTTTCCTGTTACTATTTTCTTCTTTAACCTACAGCCAGTCAGCTACTAATGTACTCACCAAGGAGCAGTTTCAGGATTATAGCTTTATTCCGGGAAACTATATGCGGCAACTGCCGGGCAAGCCACCTGAATTAAAAGGGAGCGCCTATACAAATGACCAATGGAGTAATGGGACTATCTATCTGAACAGAGGGCAGAAGACGGAGGTATTGCCAATTAAATATGATATCCTAAACAATCAGCTGGAGATACAACATGAAAACAAAGTAAAAGTCCTTCCGGGCTATGAAGTATTCAAGTTCGTTCTACAGCAAAATGCAGAAGAAATATTATATAGCAATATACAGAACTACAAAGGGGGCAAAGCCTTGAAGGGGTTTGTTAAAATACTGGTTCCAGGTAGTATTATACTCGGTTCACATACAACAGCTGAGATAAGTAAACCTAATTATAATGTAGCCTTGAACGTAGGAGAGAAAGATGCAAAAATTATAAAAAAGGAAAAATTATATCTGATAACGGAAGGTGTTATAAGGGAGATTCCCGCTAAAAAAAGTGAGTTTATGGCTGTATTTGGCGAAAAATCCCAGCAGGTAGAGCAGTTTATGAACGCCAACAAATACAATCATAAAAATAAGCAAGCAGTACAACTAATTATAACGTACTATAATAGTCTTGCTTCTTGAGGTATGTATTACAGGTAAATACCTGCTGCAAGATTACTGATAAAAGAAACCCGGGTATGCATCCGGGTTTCTTTTTTGAGATATTTCCTTCTTGTACATAAGCCTATTGAAATTTGCTGTTGCATTTCTATTTATTTATGCACGCAACTAACACAGATTACTAACAAAGATAATGAACAAAGTTTAGTGATTGAAGTTTAAAAAGCCCTATTTATCAGTTGATTATATCAGATATCCTCTGTATATTCCTAGCCTCACCAAGCACTAAGCCATGAAGTATTATAAGATTTCACCTTCAGTTGCTTTACAGCCCTATATAATGTGCTATTATGTATGGGAGCAAAAACAGCCACTTGTCTCACCGCTAGAGATAAATTCTCCACCGAATGGTTTGGGCGGAATGGTATTTAATTATGGCGACCCTCCGTATCTGTTAAAAAATGATGGTACATCGGAGCGTATTCCTTCTTGCTTTGTTGCCGGTCAGTTCACAAGGAACTATACGTTGCGCCTAAGCGGAACTATTGGTATGATTGGAGTGGTATTCTGGCCGGTAGGATTGTCTTATGTACTACAAATGCCAATGATAGAGTTTACAGATCAGCGCGTTGATTTACAATTGATTTTAAAGGAAGAAGCTGCTAGTCTGGAAAACTGCCTATTGGAGTGCCAAACAACCTATACACGTATACAAGTACTTTAAAAGTTTATGTTAGATAAGATTCATAAGATAGATCCGGAACCAGATATAGTAGATTATGCCGTAGAAGCTATTCTTCATAAGAAAGGTATTTTATCGATTGGTCATTTGTCTGACGACCTGTGTATAAGCTCCAGACAGTTGCGCAGGCGTTTTACAGAAAAAGTAGGAATTTCGCCGAAGATGTGTGCCCGCATCAAGCGGTTCAACTATGTTAGTAATTTATCTTCCGGTGATTTTGGTACGTGGATGGATAAAGTGCATTCGTGCGGCTATTATGATCAGGCACATTTTATTCGTGATATCAGCGATTTTTCGGGTAGAAGTCCAACAGAATACAGGCATTACCAGCAGCGGATAGCACAGGTAATAGGAGCCTGACGAATGTCCGTTTTTTACAATACAAAAAGATTTTAAGAATGTATTTTAGGCTCTGTATTGTTTTCAAACTTAACCTGAGGAGACCCAACTTATGATGACCACTGAACAAAGCCGGAATTTAATTAAAGAATACATCCAGGCACTATGCCAGGAAAAATCTGAAGCCACCATCGATAAATACGTCAACGATCCAGTATTGAAGGGGCATATCATTATTTTTGAAGCAGGCTTACCCAACTACCAGTTTTTTCCTAAAGATATTATTGCAGAGGGAAACAAAGTAACAGTTCGTTTCATGATAGAAGCCGAGCATAAAGGAGATTTGTTTGGCGTGCCTGCTACAGAACGTCCGGTAAATTTTGAAGGCATTATTATTTATGAGGTAGCCAACAACAAAATCGTTAACCATTGGATGCAGGTGGATACTGTTGCACTTATGCAGCAAATTGGTGCTATGCCAGTATCAGCAACAGCCCATTGAGTCTAACAGGGCAGGTGCAGAAAAGGGGTAGATGTATTGCTATCCCTTTTCTGTAAAATAACAGAAGTGTTATCCATTATCTGCAAAGCCAGGATATAAAGCCATACCTCCATCTATGAGTAATGAAACCCCATGTATATAATCGGACTCGTCGGAGGCAAGCCATACGGCGGCTTTAGCTACATCTAAAGTTTCGCCTACCCGGCCATACGGTATAAGTTCTAACAGCTTTTTTTCTGCTTCTTTGGTTTCCCATGCCTCATTATTTATAGGTGTTTTGATGGCACCTGGCGCAATGCTGTTTACCCGGATTTTGAGAGGAGCCAACTCCTGGGCTATAGATTTCATAAATAACATAATTCCTCCTTTAGAAGCAGCATAATTTACGTGTCCGGCCCAGGGAATCACTTCATGTACAGAACTGATACAAATGATTTTGCCTGCGGCTACCGAGCGTTCTTTCACAACCCCTCTTCTGACAAATTCCCTGGCTGCTTCCCGCGCACATAAGAACTGTCCGGTAAGATTAATGTCAATCACTTTTTGCCAGTCATCCAGAGACATTTCCAGGAAAGGGGCATCTTTTTGCAAGCCTGAATTATTTATCAGAATATCAATCGTGCCAAAGGCTTCAAACATCTGCTTGAACATGCGTTGCACCTGATCTTCCTTGCTTACATCTGCCTTAATAGCAATGGCTTTGCCTCCAGCCGCTTCAATCTCTTTTACGGTGTCTTTTGCTCCGTCTTCACTGCTATGATAATTTACGATTACCTGAGCGCCTGCCCGCCCTAGTTCTATGGCAATGGCTTTTCCGATACCAGAACTGGCACCGGTAACTAATGCAGATTGACCTTTTAACTTTTGCATAGGTTATTAGTATAATTAGAATTGATTAAGAATATAAACAGAAACGATGATGAAGAGTGTCTCCTGCCTACTAATACATTCGCTGGTAAATTCACTTACCCTACAACCTCTTTTAACTGGCAGGATAATACGGCTCCCCTTTAGCATACCACTGAAAAATAAGTTCTTCAGCCTGCTGAAACAGACTTTCCTTGGTTTATTAGCAGGGAAGTACTATCCAGGTTGTACGGAAACTTCTTTTAAAAGATATATCTTTCTCTGAATCAAATGCAGATTTAGATCTTCGTTTCTAACGTCCGTTGTTAGCTGCATCAATAAATGCCTGCACATTGTAATTCCTGCAAAAGACGAGTAACTTCGTACAAAATCAATGTATGGGCATATCCCGCAGATTACGGATCAGGCGAATATTATTAATGGGCTTTCTAAGGCTTATCCGGTGGCCTAATTTGCTATTTATCATCCTTACTCAATACTTTGTCCGAATCTTCCTGGTTGGGCCCAGAGATGCCTGGGTAAGTCATTTCATGGATGTACGGTTTCTGATGCTGACCCTTTCGACTGTACTGGTAGCGGCTGCCGGCTATATTATTAATGACTATTACGACATAAAAATAGATACCATTAACAAACCTAAACGGGTAGTGGTTGGGAGGATTCTGCGCCGCCGATGGGCGATGATCTCACACCTGTTACTGAATGTAACCGGCATTCTGTTGGCCTTTATGGTAGACTGGAAGGTAGGGCTAGTTACTTTTGTTTCTGGCTTTTTACTGTGGCTTTATTCGAACCAGTTAAAAAGGCAGCCGTTTACAGGAAATTTTACTATTGCGTTATTAACAGCAGCCTCTCTGCTAGTGGTATGGATATACCAGCCGAGAAATGAGTTTCTGGTGTACACGTTTGCAGCCTTTGCTTTTTTCATCTCACTAATCCGCGAGATTATTAAAGACATGGAAGATGTAAGGGGAGATGCAACCTTTGGTTGCCAGACGTTGCCCATTATATGGGGCATACGCCGGACAAAAATATTGTTATATATCCTGATTTTTTGTTTCCTGCTTGTATTATTTTCCCTCTCAGCCTATCTGCAAAATGTGGTAGTTATGTACTTTTGTTTTTTTATTTTAGTGCCAGTCGGCTGGCTCACCTATAAATTATTTTGGGCAGATACCAAAAGGGAGTTTTCCTATTTAAGTAAGTTCTGCAAACTGATAATGCTAAGCGGTATACTCAGCATGGCACTGGTGTAATCACATGAAAATCTATAGCATAGAGAAGAATATACGCCTGCTCCCTGTGAGTCTTATCAACTAAAACCAACAAAATAAGTGATCAATATAGCTATCTTCGCATCGGGTACCGGGTCTAATGCACAAAAAATAATGGAGTATTTTGCTCAGCATCCTAGTGTTCGTATTTCCTTAGTATTAAGTAACAACAGCCAAGCTAAGGTTTTAACTGTTGCTCAACAATTTAATATACCTGCTATTACCTTTACCCGTAGCCAGTTTTATGAAACCGACGAAGTAATTCATATCCTGCAAAAACACCAGGTTACCTGGGTGGTGCTAGCAGGTTTCTTATGGCTGATTCCGGTAAACCTCATCCGGCATTTTCCAGATAAAATAGTGAACATACACCCGGCGTTATTACCCAAATATGGCGGCAAAGGCATGTATGGGGCAAGAGTTCACCAGGCGGTAGTAGAGGCAGGAGAGGTCAATTCTGGTATTACCATTCACTTGGTAAATGAAGAATATGATAAAGGAAAAATTATATTTCAGGCATCTTGCCCGGTAACATCTACAGATACGCCAGAAGAAGTGGCACACAAAGTACAAGCACTAGAACATGCTCATTTTGCCCCGGTTATAGAAAAATTAATTTCAGAGCCTCATCTTTGAATATGTTTTGATTAAAACGTAATTTCGCAAAAAAATAGTAAACCCATTTATCCATATCACCCTACCAACTTTTACTTTTACCTTATCCTAACCAATGTATTCCAGAAAAATTGAGTCGGCATTAATTTCTGTTTTTTATAAAGATGGCTTAGCGCCTATTGCTAAGTTACTACACGAACAAGGCGTAAAATTATATTCCACCGGAGGTACCCAAACCTTTCTGCAAAACCTGCAATTACCTGTTACAGCTGTTGAAAATCTCACTGGGTATCCTTCTATTTTGGGAGGCCGCGTAAAAACGCTGCATCCGAAAGTGTTTGGCGGTATTCTGTTCAGACGGGAAGAAGCCGAAGATCAATCGCAGGTAAAAGAGTATGATATTCCATCCATCGATCTAGTTATTGTGGATCTTTACCCGTTTGAAGAAACCCTTGCTTCTGGTGCCGGTGAAGAAGATATTATAGAGAAAATAGACATAGGTGGGATATCCTTAATTAGAGGGGCAGCAAAGAATTTTAGAGATGTGCTTATTGTATCGTCCAGAAATCAATATGCCGATGTAGAAAGTTTGCTCAGAGAAAAAAACTGTACTACTGACCTGGCTGACCGTAAAAAGTTTGCGGCCCTTGCTTTTGAAGTTACGTCTCACTACGATACAGCCATATTCAATTACTTCAATAACGAAGCAGAAATTCCGGTTTTTAAGCAAAGCCTTAGTCAGACAAAAAAATTAAGGTATGGCGAAAATCCACATCAAGCCGGGTATTTTCATGGCGACCTAGAGGCCATGTTTGAGCAGTTGCATGGCAAGGAGCTTTCTTATAACAACCTGGTAGATATTGATGCAGCGGTGTTACTTATTAATGAATTTGAAGGAGATAAGGCTTTTGCTATACTCAAACATACCAATGCCTGTGGGGCCGCAACAGCTTCTACCGTAAAAGAAGCCTATTTAAAAGCACTGGCGGCAGATCCTGTTTCGGCTTTTGGCGGGGTGCTTATTACCAATTCAGCAGTAGATAAAGAAACAGCCGAAGAGTTAAATAAATTATTTTTTGAAGTATTAGTTGCCCCAAGTTTTACAGAAGAAGCCCTTCAGATTTTAAAGGGGAAGAAGAACCGTATTCTGTTGAAGCGCAAAGAGGTAGCTTTGCCTAGTGTTTCTGTGAAAACATTACTTAATGGGGTAATCCGGCAAGACATTGATAACCGTACTGAGTCGCCAGCTGATTTGCGCTCTGTAACACAACGCGAGGTAACCACCGAGGAGAAAGATGCTCTTGTGTTTGCTGCTAAGATTGCTAAACATACCAAATCAAATACCATTGTTTTAGCCAAAAAAGGGCAATTACTGGCAAGTGGTGTTGGGCAGACGTCACGGGTTGATGCCTTGCGGCAAGCTATAGAAAAGGCTAAATCGTTTGGCTTCGATCTACAAGGCGCGGTGATGGCTTCTGATGCCTTTTTTCCTTTCCCTGACTGCGTAGAAATTGCACATAAAGTTGGCATACAGGCAATTGTGCAACCAGGTGGCTCTGTAAAAGACCAGGATTCCATAGACTATTGTAACAGCAATGGGCTAGCTATGGCTTTCACCGGAATCAGGCATTTCAAACATTAATCAGGTATTTAAAGCAAATATCTTTTATTTGTTATCAATGTAATGTTTTTTTCATTTCAAAATATATAATAACCAATAATTAGAGTGATATTGCATAAAATTAAATGTTACTCTTTGCGATTTAGTAGACAAAAAGATAGATTTAATTTCGCTAATGCTCAATTGGCTATTTGTTAACCTGATATACAATTACTAAATATTATTCCTCTACGTAGGTTTTAAACAGGAGATTTCTTTAAAATGGGATTATTTAATTTTCTTAGCAGCGATATTGCTATTGATCTTGGTACCGCTAACACACTCATTATTTATAAAGATAAAATCGTTATTGATGAGCCTTCTATTATTGCTATAGACAGGAACCTGCCCAGCCGGGTATTAGCGATTGGGAAAGAGGCTATGCAGATGCATGAGAAAACCCATGAAAATATTAAAACGATCAGGCCACTGAAAGACGGGGTGATAGCTGACTTTACAGCTGCCGAGCAGATGATCCGGGGTATGATCAAGATGATTAATACAGGGAGCAATTTGTTTACGCCTTCTCACCGGATGGTAGTGTGCATTCCCTCTGGTATTACTGAAGTTGAAAAACGGGCGGTAAAAGATTCATGTGAGCATGCTGGTGCTAAGGAAGTATATATGATTCATGAACCTATAGCTGCTGCTATCGGTATTGGAATAGATATAGAGCAGCCCATGGGTTCTATGATTGTAGATATTGGCGGGGGAACCACAGAAATTGCCGTAATTGCTTTATCTGGTATTGTTTGTGAACAATCTATCCGGATTGCTGGTGATGTATTTACAAAAGACATTCTGGATTATATGCGCCGCCAGCACAACCTGCTGATTGGGGAACGTTCTGCAGAAAAGGTGAAAATAGAAGTTGGCGCGGCATTAACCGAACTGGAAAATCCTCCACCTGACTATGAAATCCGCGGACGCGATTTAATGACCGGTATTCCAAAAGTAATTAAAGTAACCTATGGTGAAATTGCGTTTGCTCTGGATAAATCTGTTTCTAAAATCGAAGAAGCTGTACTGAAAGCACTGGAGATGTCTCCGCCAGAATTATCAGCAGATATTTATGTAAATGGTATCCACTTAACCGGTGGAGGAGCTTTGCTGCGTGGTCTGGATAAAAGGCTTGCAGCTAAAACTAAGTTACCAATTCATATAGCCGACGATCCTTTAAGAGCCGTAGTAAGAGGCACAGGTGTAGCCCTGAAGAACTTAAAGAATTTCAAAGCTGTTTTAATAACATAATACAAATCAGTGACTGATGGCGAATGATTAATGAAAAGTTACATTAATCGTTCGTCATTATTCATTATTCTTTCTCCATGCAAAGGTTATTTCTTTTCTTTTACCAATACAGGGCATTTATATTTTTTATACTGATAGAGCTGCTCTGTGCCTGGCTGATTGTAAAAAACAACCGTTACCAGAATGCGGCTTTTCTTAACTCAACTAACCGGTATGCAGCCCAGATGATGGCTGCTACAAATACGGTAATTGAATTTGTGAATTTAAGAAAGGTAAATGCAGACCTTGCCCATGAAAATGCCAAATTGAATAACCTGAATGCCCGGCTAGTGCAGCAGGGAGACTCTGCTATACCCAAAGGGTACTGGCTCGATTCTTTAGTAGCCCAGCGTTACCGGTTTAAAGTAGCCAAAGTAATCAACAATTCTACCAGCCGCACTAATAATTATCTTACCTTAGATAAAGGCACCCTGGATGGTATAAAGCCCGGCATGGGGGTTGTGTCGCCGGAAGGAGTGGTAGGTAAAATAAAATATTGCTCAGATCATTTCTCGAATGTGGTATCACTGCTGCACACAGAAATGCAGGTTTCTTCCCAGATTAAGAAAAATGGCACCTTTGGTACAGCCCGCTGGATTGGCAAAAATGCCAAGGAAATAGACTTGCTGTATATTCCACGCCATGTGGAGTTGCAGAAAGGAGATACGGTCGTTACGACCAGCTACAATACGATCTTCCCGGAAGGAGTTATGGTAGGTACTGTTAAAAATTTCTCCCTGAAAGGAGACGATGCTTTTTACGATATTAATCTGGATCTTTCCATAGATTTTTATCGGCTTTCTTATGTATATATAGTTGAGAACCTGTTACAGACAGAACAGGATTCCTTAGAGAGACGTACATTAACCGGGTTAAATGAATAGCAGGGATTATATTTTACAGATTTTTTATTTCGTGGTCTATTTGGCGTTGCAGGTATTCCTGGTGCGCAATATGGTGTTGTTTGATGTGGCGTTCTGCTTTGTATACATTGCTTTTATCCTGCTGCTGCCCTTCGATACCAGTCCGGTTTTTTTACTCTTTGTAGGGTTCAGTACCGGTCTGCTGATAGATGTTTTCTATGATACCTTAGGTATACATGCGGCGGCCAGTACGGTTGTAGCTTATTTTAGGCCATATGTTATCCGGCTGAACACACCCCGTGGCGGTTATGAACAAAATGCCAGGTTAACTCTGCAAAGCATGGGCATGGAATGGTTTGCTCCCTATGCTTTGATATTGATATTTCTACATCATGCGGTGCTGTTTTTTGTGGAGGCTAGCCAGTTTAATTTATTCTTTTTTACCCTGCTCAAAACAGTAGCTAGTACAGCTTTTACGTTTGTGTTAGTCACACTTATCCAATACCTGTTTTTTTCCAAAGGCCGTAATTAGACATTATACAGGCAAGGTACATACCTACACATCTCCTGAAATAACTTTCACGAGATTTTTAGTTTAATGGTGTTATTGTATACCTTTTAGGAATCTACAAAAGAATCATCAAGGTGTACATGGGGTAAAGTATAAAGGCTATGTCAAAAATCTATTTTATAATAAAATAAAGGTAAAAAGCCCAATTGGTATTCCTGTCTTAAATAGCCGGCTTCCGGATTTAGACGGTCGGGGACATACGTGACAGACAGCATATTTTTTATATTAAATAAGTTTACCAGATCTAGTGCTATCTCATGGGTAAGCCGTTTGGAATTCAGTTTAAACCCTAGCCTGATATCAGCCCTAAAATAATTCGGGAATTGTAGGGTGTTTCTCAGTTCATCAATAATTACTACATCATTTGCTTTCTGGGTAGCTATTTCATCTACAGGTGAATGCCTCCTGCCCCCAGCCCAGGTAAGTTTACCACCCAGCGTGAAAGTTTTATTTTTTACTGTGTATTCGGTGCCACCTAACAGGTTCAGGGCAAAATTTCCATTAAAGTCTGTATTCCTCTTTACGCCATCGCTGCCTTTGTAGGTAGATTCAAATAAGGAACCGGTGAGCATAAAGAAATAATGATTATTAAAAAATTTCTCCAGTGTAAGCTCTATGCCATAGTTTTCGCCAGTTCCCGCATTAGTTAAGGTATCTGGGAAAAACCGTTCAAATGTAGAACCCTGGTTGAGCAAAGAAAACGAAGAAGGAACGATACTAACTGGTACCTTAAATAAAGATTGGTAATAAGCTTCTGCTTTTACACGCACCTGCCTGGATAAAGAATGGTCGTAGGAAAGTACGAAATGGTGGCTGCGGGTAAAACCCAAATTTTTATTATGCAGTGCATTGGCGTTTGTACCGGGTATATGATAAAAATAAATATAGGTTGGTTGCATCTGGCTATGCAGACCATACCCAGCACTGAATGCCTTACGGGGAGAAAATTTCCATTTCATTCCTAGCCTTGGTTCTAAAGAAAAACTATTGTTGAGCAAAAACCATTGACTATGCAAGCCTGAGTTCAAGGTTAAATTTTCAGTAATGCGGTATTTAGATTGCACATATGGCTGAAGTAAATAAGAGTTTCCTCTATAATCGAAGCGGTTTTCGAAGGCATTAGTATTTTCATTTAGCACACTGTCTATAAAATTAAATTGATACCTGTCTGCAAATAAACCTGCATTTAATGTGTGCCTGGCCGAAAGTTTGTGTGTAACGTAGCCTGCCAAAGAAGTAATTCCTTGAGTGAATGTGTAGCCTAAACATGGAACTAGGTCTGTATTATCCACATAGCGGAAAACCAGATCATGGAAAGCCCAGCTCTTAGAGTGGGAAGCGGATAAAGAAACTTTGGCGAAAGTAGAAGCATTGAACGTATGGCTAAAAGAAGCACCTGCTACACCCATATTTGAGCGGAAATACTGATCCCGGTCTATATCGCCATACAGGTCGGTTGGAGGCTCTGTAAATTTGCTCACAATAATATCTACTTTGCTAGTTCCCCCAATACCAAACACGGAAAAATTACTCTTTTTACTCACTGGGAAGTTCAGTTTGAAAGAAGCATCCTGGTAATTTGGTACGGCTGTGGTGCCAATATTAATTCCTATTGCCTGAAACATGCGCAAGGTAGAATACCGGTAAGTGGCCAGATACGATGAACGGTTCTTCCTGGAGATAGGGCCTTCTGCAGCTAGTTCTGTACCTAGAATACCAAACTGCCCGGTAAATTCATGGGTAGTATTATTGCCATTACGCATTTTTAGATCAAAAACACCTGCCAGAGAGTTACCATATTCCGCTGGAAAAGCCCCAGTCATAAAGTCAGAAGTGCCCAGTACCTTGTTATTGAGTATGCTTACCGGGCCACCTGTTGTTCCGGCAATGGCAAAATGGTTAGGGTTGGGAATATTTACATCTTCTAGCCGGTAAAGTACCCCGGCTGGCGAATTGCCCCGGATCACAATGTCGTTCCGCGAATCGTCGGAGCCTTGTACACCTGCAAAATTAGAGGCCATCCGGGCGGGGTCCTGGCGGCTGCCAGCATAGCGTTCCGTTTCTTCCAAAGAAAAGGTGCGGGCACTGACAGTAGCCATTTCATTCACAGAGCCGTCTTTGCTATTCGCATTTACTACCACTTCAGTCATGGTAATAATGGAAGTTTCCAGCTCCAAGGCTAATACTACCTCTTTTCCGGCGTTAACCACAATAGTAGGAATCACTAACTCCTGATAGCCAATATAACTAACCCGGATGCTATGTTTACCCAGTGGAACATTAGCAAGTTTAAAATAGCCATCAGTATCCGTTACAGTTCCTTTCATCTCAGGAGAATTGTCCAGTAAGACAATGGCTGCTCCAGGAAGCCCGATCTTTGAATCTTTATCAGTAATTCTACCTCTAATTATTTGAGTGCCTGTCTGAGAGTAAGCTGTGCCAACACCCAGCAGAAAACAAAAGAATAGGAGAGCTATTATGGAATATGTATAACTATTTCGCATACACTGTGAGACTTTTGTAATAAAGAAAACAGATATATTCCTATGAAAAATACTGCTGAAAATAGGCTGGTTGAGTAAAGCAGTAAAGTGGATATTTTTTACAATAAACCCTACATACAAAAAATAATAAGCAGGTTTTTAGGTTGTATCATTAAATATAGATAAAAAACAATTACTCAGTTTAAAAATCTTCTGGCAAATACCGATGCTGCATTTATGATTTCCGGCTTTTTGCCTTGTAGCAGTTATAAAAGCTGTTTCTGTTTTGGCCTTAGTCTGGTCCGTTTCAGATAAGTAAATATGACAAAAATAAGCAGAGCCAGCGGTGATGAAATATAAAAACAGGTTCTTAGGAAGAGGCTAATAGATTGGTACATTTTATGTTAAAACATACACAGGAGGTACAGAAAAGAATCTTTTTTTTCACTGGACTTGTTGTGTATTCAATAACTATTTTGGATTTTTGATATAGAAAATAATAAAAAGTTGACTAAAATTTTACAGATTATAAATCTTCTGAACGACTTTTTGCTATCGTTTCCTTCTGACTTTCGGAGTCATCAACTAGCTACTAACTTCAACCAATATATACATGAGAGAAGGTAGACAATATGTCGTAATGGGTATTTTTATAGCCGTCGGAGTGGTGTTCCTGATCCGGTTGTTTTTTCTGCAAGTAGTAGACACAAGCTACCGTTCAGCAGCGGAGAACAATGCTATATTAAAGGTTACGCAATACCCCACACGTGGGCAGATTTACGACCGCAAGGGTAAGCTTATTGTAATCAATGCTCCGGTATACGATATCATGATGATTCCGAAAAAGGTTAAGATTGAAGATACGTTGGCTTTTTGCCGCGTAATGGGTCTTACCAGATCCGGATTCGATTCATTATTCCGGGTAGCCAGAGCGTCTAAAGCATATTCACGGGTAAAACCTTATCCTTTTCTCAAGCAAGTATCTAATGTGGATTTTGCCAGAATCCAGGGTGCCCTAGTAGATTATCCTGGGTTTTATGCTACTGCCCGTACAATCCGGTCGTATCCTAAAAAGGTAATGGCTAATACATTAGGCTATATCGGAGAAATCAGCAAGAAGAAACTGGAAGCTCCAGGACAGACCTATTATAAGCAAGGTGACTATGTGGGTATTAGCGGAATTGAATCTTCCTATGAGGAGGAATTACGTGGGAAACGTGGTGTCCGGTATGTATTGGTAGATGTAAAAGGCGTAGAAAAAGGCTCCTTCAAAAGTGGCCAGATGGATACCTCAGCTGTTTCCGGGGAGGCACTTACCTCCAGTATAGATATTGACCTGCAACAGTATGCAGAAACTTTAATGATGAACAAGGTGGGAAGTGTAGTAGCTATAGAACCATCTACAGGTGAAATTCTTACCATGGTATCTTCGCCTACCTATGATCCGAATATGCTTACCGGGCGTGAATTTCCGATAAATTTCGGTCCATTGCAGAAAGATCCTTTAATTCCACTATACAACCGTCCGATACAAGCAGTATACCGGCCGGGTTCTATCTTTAAGCTGGTGCAGTCATTGGTAGGTTTGCAGCAAGGTTCACTTACTACTACGGCACATTTGCCTGATGTTGGCCCTATGGGGTGCCATCACCATTCAGGGGCGCATAATGGGTTGCACAATGCTATTCAATTTTCCTGCAATGTTTATTTCTACCAGGCCTTCCGGCAGTATATCTATCATAAAGAGACAGGAAATACTTTTAAAGATTCAGAAAGAGGCTTAATGCGCTGGCGTGATGCCATTAGTAAGTTTGGATTTGGCCGTACGTTAGGTATTGATCTTCCTAATGAAAAACGGGGCTTTGTACCAGATACGAGTTTCTTCAACCGGGTATATGGAAAAGGCAGCTGGAAATTCTCCAACTGGTATTCCATGGCTATTGGCGAAGGTGAGTTAGGGGTAGTACCGCTGCAAATGGCTAACTTAGCAGCCATTATTGCTAACCGCGGCTATTATTATACCCCTCATTTAATCAAAGGCGTTGGTAAAGAAGGCAAGATAGATTCCAAATATACTACCCGGAACTATGTGGGGGTAGAAAGTGATAAATTCCAGGTGGTAGTAGATGCTATGGCCGATGTGGTACGTGCAGGTACGGCCAGGTTAGCGATTATCGACAGTATAACCGTATGTGGAAAAACGGGTACCTCCGAAAATAAAAAAGGCAAAGATCACTCCGTATTCATTTGTTTTGCTCCAAAAGACAATCCTAAAATAGCAGTGGCTGTGTATGTAGAAAATGCAGGGTTTGGTGGGGTAATAGCTGCTCCAATTGCCTCACTGATTATGGAAAAATATATCAAAGGTGAAGTTAACAAGAAGCGGAAGCCCTTAGAGAAATCATTAATTGAGAAAAGCTTTATGCCTGAACTGCCTAAACCGACTTCCATAGTAGTCTCTAAAAAAGATACAACGATTGTGAAAAAGGAAATGAAAGTGGTGAAGAAAGATACGGTGGTTAAGCAAGCAGAAGAACCAGTACTGGTAAGAGAAATAAAAAGCAACCGATAATTATTAAATTTTATACAGGAGATGTACGACGACAGAGATAGTGTTTCCAGAACGATAGATTGGCTGACGGTGCTACTGTTTGCCATCTGCGTAATAGCTGGATGGCTCAATATATTTGCTGCGGTGTATGATCCGGAGGCCAAGCAGAATATTTTCAGCATGTCACTAAACTCAGGCCGGCAGTTGTTATGGATTGGGTGTGCCGTTTTTATTATTCTAGTGATTTTGCTCTTAGATTATAAATTTTACGAGTTCTTTGCTTATATAATTTATGGCGTAGTGCTTATAGCATTAATAGGCGTACTGGCGCTTGCCCGGGACGTAAATGGCGCTAAATCCTGGTTTGAGATAGGCAGCATACGTATTCAGCCTTCTGAATTTGCTAAGTTTGCTACAGCACTTGCCCTGGCAAAATACATGGGCCGGGTAGGAGTACGCTTCGATCAGTTGCGTACGCAAATTACTTGTGCCATTCTTTTAGGCGTGCCGGCTTTACTGATTCTGATCCAGAACGATACAGGATCAACCATGGTGTTTTCTGCTTTTATATTGGTGTTGTACCGCGAAGGCCTTACGCCCTGGGTGTTGATTTTGGGTGCATTTGCCATTTTTGTATTCGTACTGGCATTAATTGTTCCTCAGTTATATCTGGTGCTAGGCATAGCAGCCGTTGGCCTTATTGTGATCGGGCTTACTCCTAAAAAAACATTTAAGAATATAGCCTTAGTGTTAGCAGGATGCTTGCTGATAGCTGGTGTAGCGATAGGAGTAGATAAAATAGTAAATGATGTAATGCTTCCTCACCAGCGGGCCAGAATTATGGTGCTTTTCGATCCAATGGTCGACTTACATGGCGTAGGCTGGCAGGTAATTCAATCAAAAATTGCAATTGGTTCTGGCGGTCTGGCAGGTAAAGGGTTTCTGGAAGGTACACAAACCAAACTGAACTATGTACCTGAGCAAAGTACTGACTTTATATTCTGTACAATTGGTGAAGAACACGGCTGGATTGGAAGTTTAATTATTATCAGCCTATTTATAGGTTTGTTTTGCCGGATTATCTATTTAGCTGAAAGGCAAAAAGACCGTTTTGCACGTATTTATGGTTATTCAGTAGCCTCTATTATATTTATTCACTTCTTTGTAAATATAGGCATGGCTATTGGGTTGCTGCCCGTAATTGGTATTCCTTTGCCATTCTTCAGCTACGGAGGTTCATCCTTGTGGTCATTTACTATCTTGCTGTTTATTTTCTTGAAATTGGATGCACACCGCAATCAGATGACAGCCAGGTATTAACATAGGTAATTGAAGGTAATTCATCTATTCCACCAGGTTGCTTGTAAGCCTGGTGGAATTTTTTTTATATACCTTTGCTTTTTAAGCTATTACTTGTTTTACCGTAATGTGTACAGTTACCTATCTGCCAACAAGCGATACTACGTTTATTCTTACGTCCAGCCGCGACGAACGGATAGCCCGTAAGCCTGCACTTTTTCCTGTATATAAACACACCCCTTTCCATGCCAAGGTTTTGTTTCCACAAGACGGCGACAAAGGTGGTACCTGGATAGCTAGCAGCAGCACATTAACGGTGTGTTTACTGAATGGGGCTTTCGAAAATCATGTACCAGAACCTCCATACCGGCTAAGCCGCGGGCTGGTAGTAGTATCCGTTTTTGATTATGCATCTGTAGATGAATTTATCCATGCTTATAATTTCCAGGGAATAGAACCCTTTACCATGATTATGGTGCAACATGCCAGCACAGTAATACTAACCGAACTCCGCTGGGATGGGAAAGAAAAACATATCAGTAAAACAAATTCTCAACAGCCATATATATGGTCATCGGTAACTTTGTACGACCGTCAAATGATAGAAGAACGGACTTTGTGGTTTTCACAGTGGCTACAGGAAAAGGCTTTTAACGTAGAATCCATTAGAGGCTTTCATCAAAGTGGTGGCAAGGGAACTGATACATCCTATAATATCCGGATGAATCGTCCAGGACTCGTTTCTACCGTGAGCATTACTAGTGTAGAAGTTGAAATATCTTTACTCAGGATGTATTATGAAGATTTAGCTACTAACACACTGGCGCAACAAACCTTCCGCCGGCTAGCGTACCCACAAATAATATGAGTAACTCCTGGATAAAATTAACGAAATGGGAATTCTGGCCATTCTGGTTGTTTTATACACCTATTTACTTTTATTGGATCTGGTTGAGTATCCGTGCCCGGTCTTTTGTTTTTTTTAGTGCGGCCAATCCCAGAATGGAGTTAGGAGGTTTTGGGGGGTATTCCAAATACAACGTAATCAAGCAGTTTTCTAGCGAACTTATTCCGAAGACAGTATTGATAAACTCAGCCGTCAGTGATCCGGAAGAACTTCTTAAGCAAATCAAAAGTCAGGGCCTGTCTTTCCCGTTAATTATTAAACCAGATGTAGGCGAACGGGGGTGGAAAGTAGAGAAGATCAATCACAGTCAAGCGTTTATGGAATACCTGAGCCAGAACCGCCAAAAATTATTGATACAGGAATATATCGATTATCCGCTTGAATTTGGAATAATGTATCATCGGATGCCTGGACAGGCTCGGGGTTATATAACCTCTATCGTACAAAAAGAATTTTTGTCTGTCACTGGCGATGGAAAGTCTACCTTACAGGAATTGTTTAACCGGTTTACCCGGACAAAGTACCATTTGCCTATGTTGCTGAAGCTGTATAAAGGGGAACTCACGAAAGTGTTGAAGCCAGGAGAAGTACTTGAATTAGTAAGCATTGGCAATCATGCGCGGGGCACTACCTTTCTGAATGCCAATCATCTGATTACACCTGGGCTTGTACAGGTTTTCGACAACATCAGTAGAACTATAGATGGGTTTTACTTTGGCAGATATGATATCAGAGTACCTGGTCTGGAAGATCTGTATGCAGGACGGAATATAAAAATACTTGAACTGAATGGAGCTAACTCAGAGCCTGCACATATTTACGATCCGCAGATGCGTATTTCACATGCCTATAAACATCTTTTTCGGCATTGGCACATTTTGTTTAACATAAGCATGCAGAACCATAAAAAAGGTCATTCGTTTACACCACTTTTGAAAGCTATGACTATACTCCGCAACAGAAAATCAGTGCACTATCTTGCATCTTCCTGAAAAGGTATATTAAATGAATGGTGAAGAGATATGCTGGTTAGAACAACTCGTGTTTGCTTAGCGCAGCAGCTTGCAATTAAAATCAACTTATTTTTTTAGTAAGCTTGTAAAAAATACTCAATTTCAATAAATTACATTTACCGCTTTATTTTACAACCAAATCCCGTAAACTATTGTTAACCTGGTAACGTTAGTTTACAAATTCCACTGACTTATGCTTGGTTACAGATTCTCCCAATTTTCTCCTTCGGAAGAGGGAAAAAGCACCTTTGATAATTTACTGAAAGTATTCATGCAACTAATGGTAGTCACTTCCGGCGACGTAAGTGAAACCTTGCAGTGGATGAATGAACTAGACAAACAATACGGCATGACTACCGATGAGTACGGCATGGGCGATTTTATTCAGGAGCTGAAAGATAAAGGATACATTACGGAAGAAACACCCGGCGGTAAAATTGTGATGACCGCTAAAAGTGAGCAATCTATCCGGAAGAGTGCCCTGGAAGAAATCTTCGGCAAACTGAAGAAAACGCAGAGCGGTAACCATCACACTCCCTTCTCCGGCACTGGTGATGAACTAAGTTCCGATAAACGAAACTTCCAGTTTGGGGATACTTTAGAGCAAATATCCATGACGGAATCTATCCGCAATGCGCAGATCAACCATGGGATTAATGAGTTCATGCTCATGGAAGACGACCTGGAAATAATGGAGACGGAGTTTAAGTCCCAGACGTCTACTGTACTAATGATAGATATTTCCCATTCCATGATTCTTTACGGAGAAGACCGGATTACGCCTGCCAAAAAGGTAGCGATGGCCTTAGCCGAACTCATTACCACGAAATATCCAAAAGATACCCTGGACATTATTGTTTTCGGAAACGATGCCTGGAAAGTACAAATCAAAGATCTGCCTTACCTGGAAGTAGGCCCCTACCATACCAACACGGTAGCAGGTTTAGAACTGGCTATGGACATCTTGCGGAGGCAGAAAAATAAGAATAAGCAGATTTTTATGATTACCGATGGAAAGCCTACTTGCTTAAAAGAGGGTATCCGGTATTATAAAAATAGCTTTGGTTTAGATAGAAAAATACTTAACCGTACCTTGAACCTGGCTGCCCAATGCCGCCGTATAAAAATACCCATCACTACATTTATGATTGCTACCGACCCTTATTTACAGCAGTTTGTTCGCGAATTCACCGAAGTAAACCAGGGCAGAGCCTATTACAGCAGCCTCAAAGGATTAGGCAATTATATTTTTGAAGACTACCAGCGCAACCGCCGGAAAAATGTGTAAAGGATAAGATGTATTATGCTATTTGCTATAAGCTGCTTTGTGTCATTGTGCAGAAGGAGCTAAGCTAGATTGCATCCCATTTTTTACTAGTTAATATCAATGCATTCAAATCAAACCAACGATAAATCGGAACATGAAATATAAGGATCTCTCAACAGAACAATTAGTAAAAGTAAAGACTTTAGGAGAACTAAGGGCTACGGGTTACCAGCCAACCCCTATCCGGCAGGAACTGCGGAATAATCTTATCGCCAGGTTACGGAACAAAGAAGAAGTTTTTCCAGGTATCTGGGGCTATGAAGAAACCGTAATTCCGGATATGGAACGGGCCATATTATCTATGCACCACATTAACCTGCTTGGGTTACGTGGACAAGCTAAAACCCGCCTGGCCCGTATGATGATTAATCTGCTGGATGAGTATATTCCGGTAGTAAAAGGTTCTGAGCTAAATGACGATCCCTTGCAGCCACTTTCCAGATATGCGATAGACCTGATTGCCGAACACGGGGATAAAACGCCTATTGAATGGATGCACCGGTCAGAAAGATATACCGAAAAACTAGCTACTCCAGATGTATCGGTAGCTGACCTGATTGGCGATGCTGACCCAATAAAGGCGGCTACGCTGAAATTACCTTATTCGGATGAACGCGTAATTCATTTCGGGTTGATTCCACGTTCGCACCGGGGAATATTTGTGATAAATGAACTTCCAGATTTGCAGGCAAGAATACAGGTATCTTTATTTAATATTCTTCAGGAAGGCGATATCCAGATCCGTGGCTTTAAAATACGTTTGCCCTTAGACATACAATTTGTGTTTACAGCTAATCCGGAAGATTACACCAACCGCGGAAGTATCGTTACACCATTAAAAGACCGGATAGATAGCCAGATTGTAACCCATTATCCGAAGAGCATTGAAATAGGTAAGAAAATTACCAGACAAGAAGCCATTGTAAAAGAGGAGCAAGTAGATAAAGTACAGATCAACGAACTCGTGGCTGACCTGATTGAGCAGATTGCTTTTGAAGCACGTAAAAGTGAATATGTAGATGCCAAAAGTGGGGTATCGGCTCGTTTGACCATTTCGGCCTATGAAAATTTATTAAGTGCGGCTGAACGCAGAACATTATTAAACAGTGAGAAAGATACCTATGTTCGCGTAAGTGATTTATGGGGTATAATTCCTTCTATTACCGGGAAGGTAGAACTGGTATATGAAGGAGAACAAGAAGGCCCCGTGATTGTAGCCCAGAATCTGATTGGCAAAGCATTACGTACGCAATTCCTGCTGTATTTTCCGGACCCGGAAAAACTAAAAAAACAGCAAAAAAATAAAACAGACAATCCTTATCGCCGCATAACCGACTGGTTTGGGGAGGGTAATACCATAGATTTGCTAAACGACCTGTCTAACAAAGATTATAAAGCTGCGCTGAACAATGTAAAAGGCTTGAGAGAACTAATAGATGCGTATCATGCCCGTCAGGATGAAGCTACCAAGTTGTTTCTGATGGAATTTGCTCTACATGGCCTGGCTGAATACTCCATGATCAGCAAAAATATGTTGACTGCAGGATTACAGTTTAAAGATCTGCTCAGCAGTATGTTTTCCGGGCCGGGCTCCTTTGGCGACGACGACGATGAAGATGATACAGACGACAAAGGCAGAGGCAAGAGATATAGGTAACGATAAAGCGTTCTTTAAGGAGCTGATAAAAAACCGGAGTAAGGCAGATGCATTTACTCCGGTTTTTGTATATTATGGAAGATGTTTTCGCAGCAGGTAAAAATTCATGCAAAAAACCGATAACCAGACCTTAAAAGAACTGGAAATTTTTGAATCCGGATCAGGTAACACTTCTTTGTTAACTAAGCTTGATTTTACCAAAACCAGAAGAGGAAAGATAAAGCTACGGGAAAAACTATCCCATTACTGTACCAGCCAGGAAGAAATATATGCGGTACAGAGCTGCTTACGGTTTTTAGTAGCCGATATCGAAAAATGTACTTTTAAGGTGCATGAGGAGGAGATTTTTAACCTGGAAAACTATTTTTATTCAAATATATCTCCCATTTTCTCTAATACGAAGCTGGATACCTTGCTTCAGATTGCCCGTTACCAGCTCCTATACCAAAGTGAATATGCCTATATCAGAGGGGGAACCTTTAGGCTATTGTCTTTTCTGCATACTATCCAGAAATATACAGACTCATTGAAAGAAGAAACACTGCCACATTTGCTAGGTCAGTGGGTAGAGAAAGTACAGGAAGTGTTGAGGCAAGAACGTATAAGCCGGGCCCTAACTAATTATGCGCACAACACAATGAATTTTGTAGAAGTGATAGAGTACGACCGCCTCTTTAGAGTACAGTTAAAAGATCAAATTATTGTGCTGTTGGATTTATTGGCAGAAATGGATGCATTCTTATCCATGGCTCAAAGTATCCGGAACTACCAACTGGTTTTTCCGGAATTTGTTGCTACCGAAACTCCCTATATAGTTTTTGATAATCTATACCATCTGTATATTAACTCACCCGTCAGCAATGATCTTCGCTTTGATTCACAAACAAATTTTTTGTTTTTAACAGGCCCAAATACGGCAGGCAAAACCACATTACTGAAGGCTGTTGGAACGGCTATGTATCTGGCTCATATTGGGATGGGCATACCAGCGGGTAGTGCAAAGTTAAGTGTGTTTACAGGCATATTTAGTAGCATTAGCCCTTCAGATAATTTGTCAGCGGGGTACAGTTACTTTTATAGTGAAGTTATGCGGGTAAAGGAGGCAGTAGATAAGCTAAAAGACAATACTTCTGTATTTTTTATTTTTGATGAGTTATTCCGGGGAACCAATGTAAAAGATGCCTATGATTGCTCTAAGCTGGTAATAGATGGGTTGCAGCAATGGAAGAATAGTGTATTTATTGTTTCTTCTCATATCACTGAGCTGGCAGCAGAAATAAAGCTTTACCCAAATGTTTTATTCCGGTATATGGAATCTGCTATAGAAGGCAACAAGCCAGTATTCACCTATAAACTTGCTGAAGGCGTTTCCAAAGAACGCTTAGGCTTGCTAATACTGGAAAATGAAAAGATATTTGAATGAGTTACGATTTCATGCTTAGCCAGTATATTCAGTAGGAATAAAACTTCTTTTGCTTTTGCAGGGCTGGCAAAACTTCTCCAACCTACTATCTCATTTACCCGTACATTACTATACATAAAATTTAATTACGCATTAAACGCTAACTAGTTATGAGATATATGAGTTTTGTACCTACCAGTAAAATGAGTTCTGGTAAGGTAACAGATAAATTAGGAGAGCCTTACGGCCACATTACGGACCTGTTGGTAGACCCTTCGAATGGTAAAATTGCCTTGGCTGTATTGTCTTTTGGAGGCGTGCTTGGGTTAGGAGATACGCACAAAGTTATTCCTTTTGAAGCCTTACAGATGAACCCCAATACGTTTGATTACCAGATTACTATTGGTAAAGATGTGATAGAAGATGCGCCAAAAATGGATGCCAGCGACGTAACGGATTATAAGAAACTGAATGAACTATTCAAATATTATGGGATGCCTGCTTACTGGGATCAGAATATTAATTTTGATACCCAAGATCCTGTGTATAAAGAAACCAAAGCAAATGACCATGAACAATATGAAGGTTCATACCAGATAAGTGACCCACGAAGGAATCCGGTTGATAACAATAAATTTACAGAGGATGTAGACACGGATAAGCTGGAAGGCAGACCTTCCTCCAAATCATAATGTCAAATTGAAGTATCATAAAAAAGCCTGGAAGTAAAATTCCAGGCTTTTTTATGATACTGTTTTGCGAACATACACTCATTAAGGCAATGTACGGAATACATAATCCCATAACGGTGAGGAAACGCCAAAAGCCTTGTTGTTGTCTTTATAATGATGAATGCTATGGTTTATCCAAAGGATCTTAAAAAGATTTTTGGGCGGCTGATACGCGTGCACAATAAAATGTACAAATAAATAAGAAGCATAGCCCATAATAAAGCCAGGCAAAAAAGCATACGTATATTCACCAATCACAAAATTAAAAGCAACTAACAACCCCACAGCTAATAACACACTTACTACTGGTGGCATAGCCAGGCGGCCTTTATCTTTTGGATATTCATGGTGAACGCCATGCAGATTGTATTGGAGTTTTTGCTTTAATTCAGTATCCGTATCCATATGGAATGCATACCGGTGAACCAAATATTCAATAAATGAAAAAATCAACAAACCACTCAAAAATAATGTGCCTATTAAATAGGCCGGCAACTGAGCATAGGTAAACGCATAATAGATTAAGCCTGCAGAAAATACTGAAAATATAGAGATAGGTACAGCAATATGAGTTCTGGTCAGTCTTTCTAGAATAGGGTTTTTGAAAATTACTTTCTGACCTTTATTTTTTGGTCTTATAGGTGTGGAATGTGTTGTTGCCATAATAACTTTTTTAGTAGCTATCCAAGATAATCAAGGCGAATATAAGGTAATTAATCGGGAATGTAAAGCTTGTTATTGTACAAAAATAGTTTATATAGTTTCGTTCGTATGGGGTAGCAGGTTTTTATTTTTATATTGTTCTAGCACTTTCTGGTAAAATGCCTCATACTTAGGACGAATGCTTGTTACATCAAATTCTTTGGCCCGTTCAATGGCATTCTTCTTAAAAACGGGTAGGTTTTCATCTTTCAGAATATACAAGGCATTTTGCACCATATCCGCAATATCACCTATTTCGCTGATCAGGCCGGTTTTGCCGTGTATGTTTAATTCAGGTATGCCGCCTGCATTGGAAGAAATAACGGGCACCTCGCAAGCCATAGCTTCCAGAGCAGCCAGTCCAAAGCTTTCTTTCTCAGAAGGCATTAAAAACAAATCGCATACAGAAAGTACTTCTTCCACTGCATCTAGCTTTCCTAAAAAACGAACATCATCACAGGTACCCAGTTGGCGGCACAGACTTTCCATAGCTGTCCGTTCCGGGCCATCGCCTACCAGTAACAACTTGCTGGGAATTTTTTTCCGCACTTCGTTAAATACCAGAATAACATCTTCTATGCGTTTTACCTTGCGGAAGTTAGAAGTGTGAATCAGCAGTTTTTCGCCATGTGGGGCTATTGCCTTCTTAAAATGCTCTTTCTTCTGCTTCTTAAACCTATCCAGATCTATAAAGTTGGGTATAACTTCAATCTCTTTTTTTATATTGAAATGATTATAGGTATCCTGCTTTAAGTTTTCAGAGACGGCCGTTACACCATCCGATTCATTGATACTAAACGTAACTACAGGTTCGTATGAAGGATCTTTACCAACTAAGGTAATATCAGTGCCATGCAGCGTGGTTACCACAGGTATGTATATTCCCTGTGTTTTTAAAATTTGTTTGGCCATATAGGCGGCTGAAGCATGGGGGATAGCATAGTGTACGTGCAGCAAATCCAGTTGCTCGTACTTAACTACGTTTACCATTTTGCTGGCTAATGCCAGTTCATACGGGGGATATTCAAAAAGTGGATAAGAAGAGATCGGTACTTCATGGTAGAACAAATTCTCACTGATAAAATCGAGCCGGGCAGGCTGCGTATAGGTGATAAAATGAATCTCGTGTCCTTCACTTGCTAGGGCTTTACCAAGCTCAGTAGCTACTACGCCACTTCCACCAAAGGTAGGATAACAAACAATGCCTATTTTCATCTGCTAATAATGGATTTTAGATGGACAGATGAAATAGCCGAATTCAAATAATTGATTCCAAATATATAATAACGCATGGCTATTTCATGTATTAAGTGGCTGTTTATATAACAGTATATTGCGATGTTTAACAGTTTTCGCAAATTACACCTATTTAACCAATAAGCCGCAGAGTTGGTTCTAATTTTCCATAATGGAATTTGCTTTATATAAATAACCAAAGAAGCCGCTTGCAACCTTGCAAGCGGCTTCTTTGCCTTTGTATCTATCTATAGAAGTATGAGTATTACTTAGAGGATACCCGTATTCCCATATTTTACTGTCTGGATTTCCGGAATTATCTTTTTTTGATACTGGTTAAACTGGTCTGATGGGTAGCCTGATAGTTAATAATAGATTTGTATATAATATCTTGTACACGCCGGCGGATATTGTTTTTCATTAGCTTTTCATTATGTGCACTAGGATATATCCGGTTAGATAAGAAGATATAGACCAATTCTTCATCCGGATCAACCCAGGCAAACGTACCGGTAAACCCTGTATGGCCGTATGAATTCCTCGAAGCAAAATCCGATACCAGGCCGCCGCCTTCTGGTCTTGGTCTATCCCAACCTAGCCCTCTGCGGTTACCTGCATTGTAGCTTTTGGTAAACGTAGGTAGTGTAGGCTCCAGTAAATAACGTCTGCCACCATAGTAGCCTTTTTGCAAGTTCATTTGCATAAGAATAGCCAGATTATTAGCATTGCTGAATAACCCTGCATGGCCGGCCACGCCACCCATCATAGCTGCTCCCTGGTCGTGTACACTTCCCCGTATTTGCCGGCCCCGGAATACTCTGTCCTGCTCAGTAGGCGCAATACACGATTCATCGAAGTTGCAGAGAGGATTGAAGGTAAGGCGGTATAAACCCAACGGACTATAGAAGTTTTGCATCAGGAAATCTTCAATGGGCTGGTTAAGCAACCTTTCAGCTACTTTCTGCATAATATAAAATCCCAGATCACTATACTCAAACCGGTGTTGCGTCTGATTCCGGGGTTTGTATAATAATCTGGAATCAATTGTCCACTTCCACAACGAATCTTTCATAGATTCAATCCCATACAATCCTGGGGCAATTTCCAGGGAGTGCAGGTTGTTTTGAATCTGACTATAATAGCTCGAATTAAGACCCTTGCCGGAAGTTCTGGTTTTTTCCCAGTGTGCCAGATACGCAATCAATCCAGCCTGGTGCATCAGAATATCGCGTATCAGCATATTTTCTTTGTTCGACCCTTTCAGTTCAGGTAGATAATACGATGCTTTCTGATTTACATCTAGCAATTGCCGTTCGTGCAGGAACATTACGGCCTGTAAGGTAGCTGCTACTTTAGTTACTGAAGCAATGTCGTAAATGGTATGAGGTTTAACTTGCTCTACAGAGTCATAGGTCAGATGCCCGTATGATTTGCTGAATATAACTTTTCCCTGTTTGGCAACCAGTATCTGGCAACCAGGCATGTTTTTGTCTTTAATAGCCCAGTTTATCAGGCTGTCAATGCCTTCGTTGAGGTACGCAGCACTCATGCCCACACTTTCTGGAACTGAGTAACTTAGCCGTTTAAGGGAAGCCGTTTGTATGCCTGTCCCTTGTTTAAAGGGAGCAGCTGAAACAGGCAATTTCCCTTTCATTTCAACTGCGCCAAACAGCATTTGTGGGACTAAGCTTTGGGTAATTTCATTGTCTTCATAGGCGCACACCAAATGCTTAATTTTATCGAAATACTTTAAGCTATATGGATTGCCAAAGACAGCTACTACTACCTGCGTTTTCGTGCGCAACCGTTCAATGAATGTACGTGTCTGTAAGCTAATACCATAAGACTTGGTTGCTGCATTGTTCATCTTATGCAGACTTACTACCACTACCTTAAAATGGCTTAGTTTTTCAGCCAGTGTATGATAGTATTGTTCGGTAGCATTCTCGGCTGTTACCGCATAATGCTGGAATGAAGCATAATTATCTAAGGTTGCCTGAAATTCGTTCCCTGTAGGAAGGCCAATAGAGACAGAAGCAAAAGTATTAGTATCTAATACCTGAAAAGGAACAAGTTTGCTTTCATTAGCTACCAGCGTAATAGCTTGTTCATATAAATTACGCTTTACCAGTTCTGCCTGCGGATTGTTCAGGTCCTGATGTAAATTAGTTGGATCTATGCGAGCAGGCGAATGTAAACCTGCCCAATATTTACCGGCAAGAATTCTTTTTACTTTGGCATCTACTTCGGATTGTGAAATTTTCTTAGTTTTAATGGCTTTCTTTATGCCTTTAATGGCCTCTGGTACATCCTCTGAGTAAAGTAATACATCATTACCGGCTAGTAAAGCTTGTACATCTACCTCGCCAGGCTTATAGTACTGGCTTACTCCTTTCATATTCAGGGCATCTGTAAAAACAAGCCCTTTAAAACCCAGTTCTTTCTTAAGAAGGTCTGTTACAATAGCTTTAGAAAGGGTAGAAGCCTGATTTTTAGTAGCGTCATACGCAGGAATATGCATATGGGCAACCATTACACTCATTAGGCTGTCTGCAAAAAGCTTTTTGAAGGGGAATAATTCTGTTTCACTCATGCGCTGCTTGGAGTGTGCCACTACTGGCAGCGTAACATGCGAATCGGAACCGGTGTCTCCATGTCCAGGAAAATGTTTGGCATTGGCCATTACGCCATTGTATTGTAAGCCGTGCATATAGGCAATGCCTTTGGCAGCTACATTTTCTTTCTCTTCGCCGAACGAACGGGTGCCTATTACCGGATTTTCAGGATTGCTGTTGATATCTACTACTGGTGCAAAGTTAATATGTACACCCAGCCTTTTACTCTGACGGGCTATTTCGGCACCCATGCGGTAAATTTGTTCGTTATCGGTAATAGCGCCAAGTGTCATCTGGCGTGGGTAGCTGATGGTGCTGTCTAAGCGCATACCGAGTCCCCATTCCGCATCCATGCCAATGAACAAAGGAACTTTAGCAGCATGCTGGTAACGGTTCGTAAGATTAGCCTGGCGTACAGGGCCTCCTTGGAAGAAGATCAGCCCTCCTATGTTGTATTCCTGTATAAGCGATTCAATATCTTTTTGGTGTTTTTCGTTCTGGTTAGAATAAGCAGCCACCATAAACAGCTGGCCCAGACGCTCATCGGGTGACATAGCGTTGAAAACGCTGTCTATCCATTTATTTTCTTTGGCTTTGTATACATAAGGTTCACGGGAATGCTCAGAGGCTACAGATAAAAATATAATAGAAGGCAAAAGAAACAGCGCAAAAACTTTTTTCAACATAGTAGGGTTTGTAAACTATAAGGCTATACTATTGAGGCTTTAAATTAAGTATTTTTGTATAAATTTTAGATATTCTCTGATCACCTGTATGAAATTACCATCTTTAGTCCGTGTACCAAAATACAAGCGTTTCAACTTCGAACCCAGGCATTATGACCCTGTAAAGGAGGAAATCAAAAATCGTACTGAAAGAATCAAAAGCGAATTAAATAGTTCAGAAAATACAGTTTCTACCGATTCTGTGAACGAACTTCAAGTTAAACAACGAATTTCTGAAGCTTTTGTACGTGACAAGCGCAGGAGTGGTGGAAAAATGAATGGCTTACAACTGTTTCTGGTCTTACTGCTGAGTGCCACGTTTGTGGGGTTTCTCTATATAGGTTTTCCGGCTTTAATTATTACAGGTGTAATTATTTGTTTGTATATTCTACAGCAAAAGGGGTTACTTTCCTTCAATTTTTTTAGTAAAGCATCTGAGGAAAAAGAAGCTGAAGAAGATATACTATCGCCTGCCAGCCGCATTTCCGGTCATATGCGGGAGGGTAGATATTTTGGCAGAAGCCGGACTGTTAGCCGCAATGGGTGGTATAAAATGCTTATTTTGTTTGCTACCGGAGGTGTAGCTCTTGCCTATTATATTTTCCAGCTTAACGGCATTATGTCGTTGCTGATGATTTTTATCTTGCTTATTTTATTTATCAAGGAATCTAACAAAGCTTAATGTCTGATATTATCCGTCTGCTGCCCGATGCACTCGCTAACCAGATAGCAGCAGGGGAAGTAGTGCAGAGACCAGCCTCTGTTGTGAAAGAATTGCTGGAAAATGCCATAGATGCCGGCAGTACCACTATTCAGCTAATTGTTAGAGAAGCGGGTAAATCTCTGGTGCAGGTGATTGACGATGGATCGGGTATGTCGGAAACGGATGCCCGCATGAGTTTTGAACGGCATGCTACCTCTAAAATTAAACAATCCGATGACTTATTTGCCATACGGACCTTAGGGTTCCGGGGCGAAGCGCTAGCGTCTATTGCTGCTGTAGCGCAAGTAGAGTTGCGTACACGCCGGGAAAACGAAGAATTAGGCACCTTAATCCGGATGGAGGCCTCGCAACTCAAAGCACAAGAAGCGGTAGCTAGTTTGCCAGGTACCAACATTGCCGTAAAAAATTTGTTCTTTAATGTACCAGCCCGGAGGAATTTTCTGCGTTCCAACCCGGTGGAGATGCGCCATATTCTGGACGAGTTTCAGCGGGTGGCTCTGGCTAATCCACAAATCAATTTTTCGCTTTACCACAACGACCAGGAAGTATACAATTTGCAAGCTGGTAAGTTAAGCCACCGGATTGTAGGTATCTATGGGAAAAGTTACCGCGAACAGTTAGCTCCCTGCCAGGAAGAAACACCTTTTGTATCCGTAACAGGGTACATTGGTAAGCCAGAGTTTGCCAAGAAAACCAGGGGCGAACAGTTCTTTTTTGTAAACAACCGCTACATACGCCACAATTATCTGCATCATGCAGTAATGGCAGCTTTTGAAGGTTTGTTGCCCGATGAAAGCTATCCTTTTTATGTGCTGTTTATAGACATTGATCCGGTACACATAGATATTAATGTGCATCCGACAAAAACAGAAATTAAATTTGATGATGAACGGTCGGTGTATGCTATTATTCTAGCTTCTGTAAAAAAGGCTTTGGGTACGCATAATATTTCTCCTTCTCTGGATTTTGGCTTTAATGTAAATTTTCCGGGATTAGATACTATGCCTGCTTCTTCGCCATCTGCTGATAGTTTTAAGAGTGCCGCTGGTTCATACACAAAGTCTCCTCTGGAAAAATCTAATTTGAATAACTGGAAAGCCTTATATCAGGAATTTCAGAATAATTTTCCAAAGCAGGATATACCAGAGGAGCGTAAGGAAGAAACTACTTCTCTTACCTTCGAAAGCAAAGCCAACGATTTACCCATGGCTAAGTCTGCTTCTACAGTAATTCCTACGGAAAAAGAAATAGCTACATTCCAGTTGCACAACCGCTTTATTGTAGCCCAGGTAAAAAGCGGTATGATGCTGATAGACCAACATGCCGCACACGAACGGATTTTGTACGACCGGTTTATTATGAACCTGCATGAAAGTACAGCAACAGCCCAGCAACTACTTTTTCCAGTGACGATAGACTTGAATCCGTCTGATTTTTTGATTTTGATGGAGATTCAACAGGAGATTATTAAACTGGGCTTTGTCTTTCGTCTGTTGGGAAAAAACACGGTAGTTATAGAAGGGATACCGGCCGATGTACCTACAGGGAACGAAAAAGACCTCATAGAAGGGTTAATTGAGCAGTTTAAATGGAATAAAGCACAAATTGACCTGACAGCTAAAGAAAATATTGTACGTGCTCTAGCCAGGCGTTCTGCCGTAAAAAAAGGTGTAAAGCTCTCCTCTGAAGAAATGCACAAGCTGATCGAACAGCTTTTTTCTTCTACCAATCCCAATTATGCGCCGGATGGAAGTCCGACCCTGGTTGTATTGAACCTGGAAAAGATTAATAGTTTTTTTGCTAAATAACTATGTTAGGGCCA
The DNA here is from genome assembly GCF_030503435.1 of Rhodocytophaga aerolata. Taxonomy (GTDB): domain Bacteria; phylum Bacteroidota; class Bacteroidia; order Cytophagales; family 172606-1; genus Rhodocytophaga; species Rhodocytophaga aerolata. The sequence goes on along the minus strand of NZ_JAUKPO010000012.1, from coordinate 98,204 downwards.
AAGCTCTATGTATTTTAGCAGCAGAAAGCAAGTAAATTTCTCAACATCGTTTATTTCATTCTAACAATTTGTACCAAAAACAATTATACACTTAAGACATCATCGTATCGCATGGGATTTAATTTGACGCCAATGGTTAGGAATTTATTATTGCTTACTATAGCAATATTTATTTTGCAATCATTGGATTTGCCGTTTATGAGGTATATGCAGTTGTATCCGGTTACTTCTGACTATTTTATGCCTCACCAGTTTGTCACCTACATGTTTTTGCATGATACAAATGGTTGGGGACATATTTTTGGTAATATGTTTGGCTTACTTATTTTCGGGCCGCTGCTGGAACGTTTCTGGGGACCTAAACGGTTTTTGTTTTTTTACTTTTTTACAGGTATTGGTGCAGGCGTACTTCATTCAGGTGTTACTTATTATGAAACTTCCCAGCTGCGTAATGCAACAGAGGCCTACATAGAGGCGCCTACTCCTACAAAGTTTGTATCTTTTATCAGTAAATATGCGTCTAACTCTTATAACTCGTTATATAATTTTCTGAACGACTTTGAAGAAAATCCGACCAGTTCTGAATATTTGGATTATTCTAAAAGGGTTGTAGCAGAAGTGTTTAATGGCCGGGCTAATATTCCAACAGTAGGTGCCTCGGGTGCTATATTTGGAATATTGATGGCATTCGGTTTGCTTTTTCCTAACACAGAAATATTTTTATATTTTCTTTTTCCCATAAAAGCAAAGTATATCGTAGCTTTTTATGGGTTATATGAACTGTACGCCGGTTTTGGCCGCACCCCGGGCGATAGCGTAGCCCACTTTGCACACATCGGCGGAATGTTTTTTGCGTATATTCTTATCAGATACTGGGGAAGCCAGCGGAATAAATTTTATTAATACCCATGAACGGACTACTGGACGATTTTAAAGGAGCTTTCAGCAAACCCAATAACGGACTCATTCAGATCATCCTGATAAATGTGATCGTATTTCTTGTACTGATTCTGCTACGAGTGATACTAAGTATTTCTGAAGTTCCAGAAGTATATTCTACCATTACGAATCAGTTGATGATTCCTCCGTTGATCAGGAATTTTATCTATAAACCCTGGACAGTATTTACTTATTTCTTTACCCACGAAGAGATTTTTCATATACTGTTCAATATGTTGTTTCTGTATTGGTTCGGTAAACTGGTAGATGAGTATCTGGGCAACAGGCGTTTGATTAATCTATATATTCTGGGAGGTTTGGCTGGGGGCATTATCTATCTGCTTATTTATAACTTAATACCGTATTACCAGGTGCGCTCCTCATTTCCCGGAATGATTGGTGCTTCGGCAGCGGTATATGCCGTAGTAGTTGGGGCAGCCACCTTAATGCCTAATTATACTTTCTTTTTGTTTCTGCTGGGTCCGGTACGGATTAAATACATAGCTGCGTTTTATGTAATTCTATCTTTTGCTCAATCTATTGGCAGCAATGCCGGCGGAAATATAGCTCACCTGGGAGGCGCCTTGTTAGGGTTTATTTTTGTTAAGCAATTGAAAAAAGGCACTGATCTGGGCCAGCCACTAACCAATGTAGCAGAAAGCATTAGAAAATTGTTTTCCCGTAAGCCTGCCATGAAGGTAACCTACCACCGGCGCGATGTAAACAAGGCATCGTACAATCCAAATTCGTATACACCAAACCAAGACGAGATAGATGCCATCTTAGATAAAATTTCACGGTCTGGCTACGAGAGCCTGACAAAGGAGGAAAAGCAAAAGCTATTCCGCGCAAGTCAGAAGAATTAAGCATGGTATTGGTGTGCACGAATAGATGAGTAGAATTAACACACTTATCTAAGTCAATCGTTTATAGTAAACTCATTCACCAAAGGCCATGGATTTGAAAGAGTTAAAAGCATTAGTGAAGAAAGGGGAGGGGTTGCATTTGGAATTTAAATTTAAGGCTACTCATCCGGAAAAAATTGTCCGGGAGATAGTAGCCTTTGCCAATACAGAAGGAGGTCTGCTACTGGTGGGAGTAGGCGATGATAAATCCATACCGGGATTAAAATTTGCCGATGAAGACGAATACATACTGACCCGAGCCATCGAGAAATATTGCAAGCCTGCTATTTCCTACACCTTACGCAGGATAATGGTACAACCTGAACGGGAAGTGCTTATTTTAGCTATTGCTGCTAGTGTACAGAAACCCCACTCCGTTATTTACGATTTTGAGAATAACCTTGGAAAAGTATATGTACGGGTAAAAGACAGAAGTGTGCAAGCCAGTAAAGAAATGCGGGAAGTATTGAAAGGCGAACGCAAAGCCCGGAACATCCGCTTCACATATGGAGATAAAGAACGTACGCTCATGCAGCACTTAGCCGTAAAAGGGATGATTACGGTAGATGAGTTCTCTAAAGCCGCTCAGATACCCAGAGCCATTGCCTCTCGAACGCTGGTTCTATTAGTGTTAGCCAATGTGCTCAAAATTCTTCCCAACGAAGTACAAGATTATTTTATAGCTTCTACTGAAGTAGCTTAAGATAGACTAAACAAAAGGCCTCACAGGTTTCTAAAACCTGTGAGGCCTTCTCACTTGGCTAATCTGTTAGAACTGTTAGGTTTAGCACCTAAACAGGTCGGTCAACACTTAGTTCACCACAGTTATCTTCAGATTTAGTATGAAATCATCCATATCCAGTGCGTTGGCGCCTTCTACCTGATCTTGTAAATTAAGCTCCAATGCCTGAGTTTCGGCACAGATATATTCTTTATTGGATTCCAGGGCAGCATTTACCAGATCATTGGATAGTTGTACATCAATCTTAATTTTGTCTTGTACTTCCAGGCCCATATCTTTCCGTAGGTTTTGAACCCGGTTTACTACATCACGGGAAATTCCTTCTTTTTTCAACTCTTCAGTAATAGTAATGTCCAGAGCTACGGTTAAGCCATTTTCACTGGCCACGATCCATCCTGGAATGTCTTCAGAAGTTATCTCTACATCTTCTAACGTCAGATTTACTGCTTGTCCATTCAACGAAACAGAAAGCGTTTTATCCTTTTCCAGTTTCTTTATTTCTTCCTGGCCAAAGGCCTGAATTAGAGCGGCAATTTCTTTCATTTTTGGCCCATACTCTTTACCTAATTTTTTGAAGTTAGGCTTGATTTTTTTGACCAGTATGCCGGATGTATCATCAATATATTCTACCTGCTTAATATTCACCTCTGACAAAATAAGGTCTTCTACATCCTGTATTTGCGCTTTTACTTTTGCTTGCAACACCGGAATAAGAATTCTAGACAATGGTTGGCGCACTTTAATGGTATGTTTTTTCCGTAAAGAATGCACCAGTGAAGAGATATTTTGTGCCAGTGCCATCTTCTCTTCCAGGTTCTGATCTATTGCTGGTGCATCTACCTTGGGGAAGTGGCTTAAATGAACAGACACTACCTCTTCGCGTTTGCTTACCTTATTCAGATCCAGGAACAATTGCTCAGCATAGAAAGGCGCAATGGGTGAAATTAGTTTAGCTACCGTTTCCAGACAGGCGTACAAAGTTTGATAGGCTGCTTTTTTATCTTCATTGTACTCTCCTTTCCAGAAACGCTTTCTATTGAGACGTACATACCAGTTGCTTAAGTCATCCGTCACAAAATCCTGGATAGCTCTGGCGGCTCTGGTGGGTTCGTATTCATCATAGGCTTGTGCCGTTTTCTTGATCAGGCTATTGAGTTTAGAGATAATCCACCGGTCACTTTCCGTTCGCTGGGCCAGAGGTATCTCTTTCTCCTGGTAAGTGAAATTATCCAGATTCGCATACAGAGCAAAGAAAGAATAAGTATTATGCAAGGTTCCAAAGAAACGCCGCTGTACTTCTGTAATACCCTCCAAATTAAATTTCAGGTTATCCCAAGGGGGTGCATTCACAATCATGTACCACCTAGTAGCATCCGGACCAAAAGATTTCAACGTTTCAAAGGGATTAATAACGTTACCTAACCGTTTAGACATTTTGTTGCCATTCTTGTCTAACACTAGTCCGGTAGAAACCACATTTTTGAAAGCTACACTATCAAATAACATTCCGGCAATGGCATGGAGGGTAAAGAACCATCCACGGGTCTGGTCTACACCTTCCGAAATAAAGTCTGCCGGATAATTATTATTGAACACCTCTTGATTTTCGAAAGGATAGTGCCACTGGGCATACGGCATAGCTCCAGAATCAAACCACACATCTATGAGGTCTGCTTCGCGGAACATGCGTTTTCCTTTAGGTGAAACAATTACTATGTCATCAACATAGGGGCGGTGCAGATCTATATTGCCTTTGTTGATACGTTCAATAAACGATGTATTTCTTTGTTTCTGCTCTGCTGTCAGTTCCTTCGCATTCAGGCTTTCGGCAAGCTTTTCTTTTAGTTCTGTTAAGGAACCAATACATGTTTCTTCTGACCCATCTTCTGTTCGCCAGATAGGCAGAGGTGTACCCCAATACCGGGAACGGGATAAGTTCCAGTCTACCAAGTTTTCAAGCCAATTGCCAAACCGGCCTGAACCGGTGGACTCTGGTTTCCAGTTAATAGTTTTATTCAGTTCAACCAGGCGGTCTTTTACTGCCGTCGTTTTGATGAACCAGGCATCCAAGGGATAATATAATACTGGTTTATCTGTCCGCCAGGAGTGCGGATAGGTGTGTTCGTATTTTTCAACCTTAAACGCTTTGTTCTCTTCTTTGAGGATAATAGAGATAATTACATCCGTAGTTTTATAATCGGGATGGCTTTCATCTTCATTAGTATAATTCTTCACATAGAAGTCATCCGGGCTAAGCGGCTTATGTGTTTTAATTTTATACTTCTCAACTCCTTCCTGAAGTTTTATGCCAACTTCCCGGATGAATTTCCCTTTTCTATCAACGGTAGGCAGTTCGTTGCCAGCTTCATCTTGTATAGTTAATGCAGGAATACCGTGTTGTTTGGCTACCCGGAAGTCATCGGCACCAAAGGTAGGGGAGGTATGCACTACCCCGGTTCCATCTTCTGTGGTAACAAAATCTCCGGCAATTACCTGAAAAGCTTTGTCGGCATCATAGAATGGTTGCAGGTACGGCATTAATTGCTCGTAGCGGGTTCCAATTAATTGCTTACCCGTAAATTCCTGCACCACTTCAAAAGGGATGGCTTTATCGCCAGGTTTGTATGCTGATAGTTTCAGGTCTTTATTCTTTTCCGAGAAATACTTTCCTACCAACTCTTTTGCCAATACCACACTTACTGGTTTATGTGTATAGGCGTTGAATGTGTTTACCTGCACATACGTTATTTTTTCACCGATAGCCAGAGCTGTGTTTGATGGCAACGTCCAGGGTGTAGTTGTCCAGGCAAGAATAAATACATCGCCTACAGGCTTGGTAAAAAGAAAGGCTGATTTTGAATCATTCACTACTTTAAACTGGGCCACAATAGAGGTATCCTTCACTTCCTTATAGCAGCCTGGCTGGTTTAATTCATGCGAACTTAAGCCGGTACCATCAGAAGGAGAGTAGGGTTGAATAGTATATCCTTTATAGAGAAGTCCTTTTTCATACAGTTTCTTGAGCAGAAACCAGACTGATTCAATATATTCGGTATGATAGGTAACATAGGGATGTTCCAGGTCTACCCAGTAGCCTATTTTCTCCGTAAGATCGTTCCACTGGTCCGTGTACTTCATTACCGCTTCCCGGCATTTCTTATTGTAGTCTTCAATGGAGATAGTTTTGCCTATATCATCTTTGGTAATACCGAGTTCTTTTTCTACTTGTAACTCAATAGGAAGCCCATGTGTGTCCCAGCCGCCTTTGCGTTTTACCTGAAAACCTTGCAATGTCTTATATCGGCAGAAAATATCCTTAATGGTGCGGGCCATTACGTGGTGTATGCCAGGCGTACCATTGGCTGAAGGAGGGCCTTCAAAGAAAGTAAAGCTGGGTTTGCCTTCGCGTGAACTGACGGACTGTTCAAAAATTTTATTCTCTTTCCAATAGGTCAATACAGATTCACCTACCTTGGCGTAATCTAGATTTTTATATTCCTTATATTTCACCTTAATGCCCTTTAAATAAGCTGCAAAGGTATGAAAAATTGTAGTAAGGCGAAAGATAAGATGCAGCTACGTATGGTTGTCTGCCTCCCACTGTTGAGCAGGATAGTCTTCTTCTATAAATCTAGCGGGTTGCTTTGCCGGTTGGCCTAGAAAGTGAATATAGCAGCGCCGGCTATTATAGCTAGTTTAATAATATTTATGGTTATCCTTTCCATACACCTGATAATTATATACTCCTCTATAACCTTGATTTCAGATACGGTAACTAACGTAGAAAAAAGTAACCAGGTTGTGTGTGTAAGGTAAGACAGTAAGTTTGGACTATTATTAAGGTAAGTTAAGCAAATAGTGCCTGTTTACAGCAATTAAGTTAGGAAGTGGATAATGCAAGTCAGGCTGATTTACCGGCTTTTACGCCAAGTAAAGATAAATCTATTTCCTCGTCTTCATCTTCCAGATAAAATTCATTGTACTCTTCAATCCAGCCATATTCTCCTTTTTTAATTTTACCTGTATCAAAACTAATTAACAGGGAAGGTAACAGAATAAGGTTGGTAAACATAGCACAGAGCAGGGTACTGGAGGTAAGGAAACCCAAAGCTACCGTACCGCCAAAGTCGGAGCCCGCAAAGATGATAAAGCCCGAAAACAGAATGATGGATGTATAAATCATGCTGGAGCCGGTTTCAAATAAGCTGGCACTTACGGCTTTGGGTACGTTTAATTTATGCAGCAATAGTTCCTGCCGGTACTTAGCCAAAAAATGAATTGTATCGTCTACCGAAATTCCAAATGCAATGCTGAAAATGAGAGCTGTACTGGGTTTCAACGGAATGTTAAAATACCCCATTAGGCCCCCGGTAATAAGCAACGGAATAATATTAGGGATTAACGAAATAATAATCATGCGCGGCGATTTGAACAAAATGGCCATAATACAAGCTATTAGCACAAAGGCAATGAGGAGGCTGGACTGCAGGTTTTTGATCAGATAATCGTTTCCTTTAATAAATAGCAACGTGGTTCCGGTTACATAGGCTTTCATAGCTGTACCTGCCAGAGTGGCCTGTAATTTGGGGTTTATCTCATGCTTCACCAGGGAATCCATTTTAATAGAACCCATATCGGCTATTTTTACCGAAATCCGCACTACTTGGCCGGTAGAATCTACAAATGATTTGAGTAACCCAGACTGGTCATCCTGATTGCTTAAGTACCGCAGTAAAAAGTTTTTTTCTTGATTGGTAGGCAGGCGGTAATATTGGGTGTTGCCATTAAAAAAGGCTTGTGTAGATGCCTTAACAAAACTTACTACCGAAACAGGTTTAGATAGTGCCGGAATCCGGGCCAGCGTATCTTCTAAAGATTCTATCTGCTTAAGATTTTCCAGGCGCAGTACTCCCCGTTTTTTACCTGTATCTACTACAATTTCCAGAGGCATTATTCCTTTAAAATTAGCTTCAAAAAAAGCCAGATCTTTTTTTACAGAACTTGTTTCCGGTAAGTCGTCTACCATGTAGGCCAGAGCCTTTATTTTTAATACGCCTGCCAGAGAAACAACAACTACCAGACTTGTAAATACATAAATAGCTACACGGTTATGATGAATGCTATGATGAAAAAAGCGGAGTACGCCATTTAGCATCCGGGCGTCCAGATGCCTGGTCTGGCGGGCTGTAGGAGAGGGTAAATACGAAAATACCGCCGGAATAAGAATAAGGCTAATCAGAAAAGTATTCAGAATGTTGATACCAGCAATAATACCAAACTCCCGCAGGATAGAGATATTGGCAAAACCTAACACAATAAATCCAATGGCTGTAGTAGCATTGGTCATTAAAGTGACGATGCCAATTTTGCGGATAATCCGGCTGAGGGCTTTAATCTTATTGCCATGCGCCCGTATTTCCTGGTGGTACTTAGTCAGCAGATAGATGCAGTTAGGAATCCCGATTACAACAATAATAGAAGGCAATAACCCGGTAAGCAACGTTATTTTGTACCCAAACAGAACAATGGTGCCTAGCACCCATACCACTACTACACCAACTACGATCAATGGAAAAAAAACGGCATAAAAAGACCGGAAGAAGATAAAAAGAATAAGAGCTGTAATTACCAAAGAAAACACCAGGAAGCGGCTTAACTCTGCTTTTACCTGTGTGGTCATAATAGTACGTACGTAAGGCACACCGGCATAATGCAGCCGGATACCTGTTTGCTGCGTAAATTGTTCTCCCAGTTTTTCTATCTCATTTACCAGACCAATCCGGTTCTCAGAGTTGAGCATACTTTTTTCTATGGCTACCAGCAGAATGGTGGCTCCTGTTTGCTGATTGATTACTTGTCCTTTGTAAAACTCCAGCTTATTAGCCTCCGCCAGCAAACTATCCAATTCAGCTTGGTTCTGAGGGAGAGGGCTGAAAAGTGGACGGGGTATCAATTTTCTGGTAGCAGTGTCTTTTGCCAGATATTGTAAGCGGGGCAGAGATAGTACAGTAACAATGCCTGTTTGCCCGGCAATCTGATCGGATAAGGTTTTTAGCTCAATGAAATTACGTAATGCATATACTTGGCTATCCTGCATGCCTATAGCCAGTATGTTACTGTCTTCGCCGAATTGCTTTTTAAATTGTTGAAAATAAATAAAGTCTGGGTCTTCTTTAGGAACAACAGCAGCAAAGTCATAGCTCATCTCTGCTTTTCTGCCTAGCAAACCCATACATATAGTAAGCACTCCTATAATAAGAATGAGGGTAAGGCGGTATTTAAGTATAATATGGGCTAATCTGGTCCACATATGGTAGGAAATATGAAAGCAAAGGTATGAATCCAGAGTTTATGCTGGCAATGAACAATACTTTCTCCCTACATAATTTATATAGTATCCGGGCAATTTTATGGTCAGGTAATTAAATTCTAACAAAAAATTACAGGAAGGAGTTATGTAGTTAGCAAAAGCTGTCTATTTTTGTGGCAATATTAATTAAATACAACGGTATGATTATAAAGATTTCCCATATCAAATCGAAATTTGTACAGGCTGCTTTCCTGCTGGTGTTAATCAGTACGGTTGCTTGTACCGGCCCTCAGTCTAAATACAATACAATAGATATATCAGATCCTAATGCTGGAAGTGATTATGTATATGGAAACATAGATGGCCCGCCCTTGCAGGCAAACCATCAATACGAGGCAGATCCTGAAGTAGGAGCACGTATAAATGGGCTACGCGATAAAATGTTTGGTAGCCCCACTGGTGCTGAAGCAGGAGTACAACAGAACAATCCAGGACAATAAATTTCAACTACACCCTATGCCAACAGGCAGGAAGTTTCTCATCACTTGAAACTTCCTGCCTGTTTTATTGATTTTTTAGTAGATTATTTATAACTTAACAGCCTTTATTTTAACGGACCTATATTTTAAGGAGCCAGGTGAAATAAAAAAACAATTAAAAGCAATTTATATTATTTGTTCTTTTATCCATCCTTAGATGTGGAGTAAAAGAATTGATTTCAAATAATATCTTCTGATAAAATGTATTTTTACAGAAGGCAGCTAGGGAACTTAACTGATTGGTTTTGAATTAATTCTTTTAAATCAGCGTAGCATGGCAACAAATAATTTAATTGATGGCGAAAATGTACCTGATCGAGGAAGTGAGTCGTCTTCTATTCCTTCTGCCGAAGGGGTACAAGATTATGATTTATCATCTACGGTAAAGCCTGCCACTACACTTTCCGCTACAGTTATTTTATTTATTCTGGCTGGTATTGCGTTATTAGTTTTTACCCGTTTTGAGCATTCGCAGAGTTTGTTATATTATTATGATGAGAAGGAAGATTTTTCTCAGGTACTGCCTATTTCGCTAACCGAGCAACTAGCCGCTGCCAGTACCACGTTTACTTCCAAATCTGATCCTGCTCACTATCTGCAACCGCTGTACAAGCAACTTATCCACAAACCCACAAACGATACCTTGCATTATTACCTGGGCGTTTGTTATTACCAAATGGACGATCCGGTAAACGCCATTCGTAATTTCCGTACGGTTATGCGCCAGCCCCAGAGCGTATGGGAGCAGAAAGCGCAATTCAGGTTAGGATTATCTCTACTCAAAGCTGAAAAATCTGCAGAAGCCAAAGTGCTTTTTGAGAAGATCAGCCGCCAGCCGCACCATCCTTACCGCGAAAAGGCCGCCAGTATACTCCAGGAGAAAGAGTTTTTTAAAAGATAATATTATTTTTTGAGCCACAGCCTGTGTATCTGGCGATATAAAATATCCGTCTGGGCTGATAGGGTTTTGTAAATTATAAATATCTTTGCTATTCTTCTCTGAAAAATACATTCATACATGTTATGTCACGGAAGGATTACTAGTCAATTTTAATGAACAGTTTCCAACGATCACTCTGATGGAGTAACTCTGGTGCTGCTTATTATTCATTCAACATTCATTATTGGAGATTATGTCTTGGTTTACCAGAAAAGAAAAAGGTATACATACCCCCACAGAGCTTAAAAAAGAAACTCCTGATGGATTATGGTACAAATGCCCTTCCTGCAAGAAAGTGATGCATACACGTGAACACAAAACAAATGCGTATACCTGTATCCATTGTAATTACCACGAAAAAATAGGTTCGGCAGAGTATTATGAACTGCTATTTGATAAAAATCAGTTTACGGAGCTGGATGCAAATATGAGTTCCTCAGATCCGCTTCACTTTGTAGATACCAAACCCTATACCGGCCGTATAGTAGCTACCCAGAAAAAAACCAACCTGAAAGATGCTGTCCGTTCGGCTTATGGCCCGGTAAATGGCTATGATCTGGTAATCAGTTGTATGGATTTTGACTTTATTGGGGGCTCCATGGGCTCGGTAGTAGGCGAGAAAATTGCAAGAGCTATTGACTATTCCATTACCCATAAAATTCCTTTTCTGATGATATCCCGTTCGGGTGGTGCACGGATGATGGAAGCAGGCTTTTCTTTGATGCAGATGGCTAAAACTTCTGCTAAACTGGCCTTACTTGCTGAAGCTAAAATACCCTACATTTCCCTGCTGACAGACCCTACCACAGGTGGTGTAACGGCTTCCTATGCCATGCTTGGCGATTTTAATATAGCCGAGCCGGGTGCCTTAATTGGCTTTGCCGGCCCACGCGTAATCCGTGAAACCATCGGTAAAGACCTGCCTAAAGATTTTCAGAGTGCAGAGTTTGTTCTGGAACATGGCTTTCTGGATTTTATAGTCGACCGGAAGGAGCTTAAAACCAAAATTGCGACATTAGTAGGAATGTTGAAATGATAATACTTTTACTCTTTTTAAAACCTTCTGTTTGTTTAGCTACAGAAGGTTTTTTATTTTATTAACCTTGCAACTGATGCAACTTATCCGGCATTCAGAACCAGATTAACTGATTTTAAGCATTTGAAAAATGGCTAGTGAAGATCACATAAAAGAATTATTAGCTTCTGAAGATGAGCATATCCAGCGCCTGAATGAGATTGTTGTAGATGCTATTCAGGAAGAACAACTGATTACGCAGAAGTTATATGGACAATCTGCAGATAAACCAACATTAGGCGAACGGCTGTCAGATAAAGTAGCCGAGTTTGGAGGAAGCTGGAAGTTTATTATCAGCTTCTCTTTAGGCTTGTTTATATGGATTAGTATAAATACGGTTGTTCTTATTGCGCATCCTTTCGATCCATATCCCTTTATTTTACTAAATCTGATATTATCCACTGTGGCTGCTCTACAAGCTCCTATTATTATGATGAGCCAAAACCGGAAAGAGGAAAAAGATAGAAAACGTGCAGAAAATGACTATCAGATAAACTTAAAAGCGGAACTGGAAATCAGAAACCTGCACCGCAAAATTGATTTGCTAATAGCTGAAGAGTTTAAGAACTTGCATGTCGTCCAAAAATTGCAGCTGGAAATGCTGGAAGAGCTGGAAAAGAAGATGAAAAACCTATCTGTTAAATAGGGCAGGTAAACAATTCATCTCAACAGTAGATAAAAATATGCGGTTAGTTCATCATCCGGTCTTGTGCAATTACTATGTTACCTACCGTTGTAATGCAACCTGTAGTTTTTGTGATATATGGGAAAAGCCTTCGCCCTATGTTACTCTGGAATCGGTAACTCAAAATCTGCAACACTTAAAAAAACTTGGTGTAAAAGTAATAGATTTTACAGGGGGCGAACCACTCCTACACCGGCAAATAGATCAGTTAGTCTCTCTCGCAAAACAACACAACTTTATTACCACCCTTACTACCAATGGCTTGCTCTATCCAAAATATGCTGAAAAATTAAAAGGGAAAGTAGATATGCTACATTTCTCCCTGGATTCGGCCGATAAAGAAGAGCACGACCGGCTTAGGGGAGTAAAATGCTTCGACTTTGTAATGGAATCTATCCGGATTGCCCGAAACTTGGGCGAACGGCCAGATATACTTTTTACCGTCTTTGAACACAACACAGATCAAATAGAAGTGATATGGAGGGATATATGCTTGCCTAACAAGTTAGTTCTTATTCTTAATCCGGTTTTTGAGTACAATGCCGTACAGACTGGCACTAAATTATCCACTCAAACCTTACAGAAACTTTCCTACTGGGCAAAGCAGAAAAACATTTACTTGAATGAAGCATTTATTTCCTTGAGGCAAGATGGAGGCAATCATACAGATAAGCCTGTTTGCCGGGCGGGTAGTTCTACCATCGTCATATCGCCGGATAACAAACTGGTTGTGCCTTGCTACCATTTGGGAACAGAAGCATTTAACATAGAAAACGATCTGTATACTTTATATCACTCAGCTCCTGTGCAGAAGCTTATTACGATGGAAGGCCGGCTTCCTGCCTGTGAAGGCTGTACCATTAACTGCTATATGCAGCCCTCTTTTGCTGTAGAGATGAATAAATATTGGTGGAAAGCTTTGCCCAGTACCTGGAAGTATACTATTACCAAAGGAACCTGGAAACAATTATTTACCTGACCGAGTTATACCATATAGGCTGTGCAAGAGGTTTAATAGCAACAGCTATCAGGCAAAGGCTTGTTGATATAATTTGGTGGGCTTTGCATTTTTTACGAAAAACTTAGCTGCAATCAGGTAGAAAAGCTAAATAAAATGTAAAAAAGCGTTCATCCTTTTTAGGAAATATCAATATATTTGCGGCTGCTAATCAAGCAAAACTTAATTATCTAAATTAATAGTTCAATGGCGCCAGTTGTAATTACATCAATAGTTGCTTTTACGCTTGTAATTCTGTTATTGGTATTTGCCCTGTTGTATGCGCAGAAAAAACTCGTTCAAAGTGGAGATGTTACAATTCTGATTAATAATGAGAAAAAGCTGGTAACTCCTGCTGGCTCGTCGTTATTATCCACACTTGCCAACGATAAAATCTTTTTGCCTTCTGCCTGTGGTGGTGGTGGTACATGTGCTATGTGCCGCTGCGTAGTAGAAGAAGGTGGAGGAGATGTGCTGCCCACAGAAACAGGTCATTTATCCAGAAAAGAACAGCAGGATCATGTCCGTTTAGCTTGCCAGGTAAAGGTGAAGCAGGATATGAAAATACGGGTACCAGAGCAAGTATTTGGTATCAAGAAATGGGAGTGCGAAGTAGTCTCTAACTATAACGTAGCTACCTTTATTAAAGAGTTTGTGGTACGGTTACCAGAGGGAGAATTTCTGAACTTTGAATCTGGCGGATACATCCAGATAGATGTGCCAGCCATTGATGTAGACTTTAAGACCATGGATATTAAGCCAGATCCTAAAGTAGATACCAATGTAGACAAGTTCCGCCCTGATTGGGATAAGCTGAAAATTTGGGACCTGAAGATGAAAAATCCGGAGCCATTATTCAGAGCCTATTCAATGGCCAACCATCCGGCAGAAGGCAATATTATTATGTTGAACATCCGTATTGCTACCCCACCCTGGGACCGGGCAAATAACCGCTTTATGGATGTAAATCCTGGTGTGTGTTCATCGTATGTATTTTCCAGAAAACCTGGCGATAAAGTTACCATCTCTGGTCCGTATGGTGAATTCCATATCAACCCAACTAACCGGGAAATGATCTACATTGGTGGTGGTGCTGGTATGGCTCCGTTACGTTCACATATTTTCCACCTGTTTCATACAGAGAAAACCAACCGGAAAGTATCCTACTGGTATGGGGGCCGTTCAGTGAGGGAGTTGTTTTACACAGAGCATTTCCGGGCAATCGAACAAGAGTTTCCAAACTTCAAATACAATATTGCTCTTTCTGAACCATTACCAGAAGACAACTGGACAGGGTATAAAGGATTTATTCACCAAGTGTTGTTTGAAAACTATCTGAAAACACACCCAGATCCAGAAGAAATAGAATATTACCTATGCGGCCCGCCAATGATGAACGCCGCTGTATTAAAGATGTTAGATGACTTAGGTGTTCCTAAAGATAACATCCGCTTCGACGACTTCGGAGGGTAGAATTAGAAATAATTGCAGAGGTACACCTCACAGGTTTTCAAAACCTGTGAGGTGTTTTTGTTATAGCTGGTTAAATTATCTGTAGGCTGGTGGTTTCTCATTACATTCTTCTCTATATTGCACAGAAGCTATTAGTAATACATACTTACCATTTCACCTGATTATCCTATGGATTTAACCATTTTCTTCGATCCATTAGACGAAAGCCTGCTCTTGCCTCATGCGGCTCCAGATACCCTGCAGCAATATATAAATAGCCATATTGAACGTATGCCTTCGTGGAAAAATAGTGACATCGCTATTATTGGCGTGCCAGAAGACAGAGGAACACCTACCAATAAAGGAACGCATAAAGCCATGTGGGGTGTGAGAAAGAAACTATACAACCTAAAGAAAGGCAACAAAGCCTATAAAATTACTGATCTGGGAGATTTGCGGCCTGGTATTACTTTAGCAGATACCTATTTGCGGCTGCGGGAAGTATGCGAAACCCTCATGCGGAATAATGTAGTGCCACTCATTATTGGCGGCTCCCATGATCTGGATTATGGACAGTACTTAGCCTATGAGCACATTCCTATGCGGGTTTCATTGCTGAATATAGATGCTACCCTGGATATGCAGGAAAGTGATGCCTATACCATGAGTGAACGGCACATACATGAAATACTCGTGCATGAGCCTAATTATTTATTCACCTTCAGCCACCTGGCTTATCAGTCTTACCTTACTTCAGCACACGATTTAGCTATTCTTGAAAAATTATATTTTGATGCTCACCGCTTAGGTCAGTTACGCGAGAATCTGGCAGAAATAGAGCCAGTTATCCGGGAAGCGAACATGATGAGCTTTGATATAAAAGCTATCAAAATGGCAGATGCGCCAGGGAATGCCAATGCCCATGTGTTTGGCCTCACCGCTGAAGAGGCTTGTCAGATTTGCTGGTATGCAGGTTTGAACGAAAGAATGGCTTCGGTGGGTTTTTATGAATACAACCCAGATTATGATAACCGGAGCCAGACAGCAGAAGTGCTTGCAACCATGATCTGGTATTTTGTAGAAGGCTATTATCACCGCAAGAAAGAAGTAGAGTTTTCAGACAAAACGTATACCCGGTATGTCGTGCCTATGTCAGAATCAGAGTCGCAGCAGATTGTTTTTTATAAAAATAAGTTTAATGAAAAGTGGTGGATGGAAGTGCCTTATCCCAGCAAACCTGAGAAGAATTCTGTTATCCCATGCAGTTACAACGATTACCAGATGGCACTAAAGGGCGAACTGCCTCAACGTTGGATAAACCGCTATGCAAAACTGATTTAACTTCTTTCCGTCCTTCACAAACACTAAAACTTGTAGGAAAAGTGGGCTTTACGGATTAACTATACACCCTGATGAAATACCTGTACCTGTTTGTTTTCTTTTACTTTTCAGTCTATTTATCAGCTTTCGCACAACAGATAGAGTTAAGTTATTATCTGCCAGGGCAGACTTCGTATGATCCAGCTATTCCAACACCGGAAGCTTTTTTAGGATACCAGGTAGGTGAGTGGCACGTTACGCATGACCAGTTGGTAGCCTACATGCGTGAGCTGGACAGGGTATCAGATAGAATTACGTTGGTACAGTATGCCCGAACCTACGAATTTAGGCCGTTGCTGTTGCTAACCATTTCTTCACCTCAGAACCACACAAATATTGATCAGATAAAAGCGCAGCACCGGGATCTTTCAGATCCGGCAAAGGCTAGTAGTCTGAATGTGCAGCACATGCCAGCAGTCGTTTGGATGGGATATAGTGTGCATGGCAATGAGCCTAGTGGCACCAACGCATCCTTAGTGGTAGCTTACCATCTGGCAGCGGCTAAAGGACCGACTATAGATTCGTTACTCAACGAAACTGTTATTCTGCTCGATCCAAGTTTCAACCCGGATGGCATGAACCGTTTTGCCAGCTGGGTAAATACACATAAAAGCAAAAATCTGGTAACTGATCCTTATAACCGCGAGTTAAATGAAGTTTGGCCTAATGGCCGCACCAACCATTACTGGTTTGATTTGAACCGCGACTGGTTATATGTGCAGCATCCGGAGAGCCAGGGTAGAATAGCTAAATTTCATGAATGGAAGCCGAATGTACTTACCGATCACCATGAGATGGGTACAAATTCTACCTTCTTCTTCCAGCCCGGGGAACCAACCCGTATTAACCCCCTTACACCGCAAAAAAACAGAGAGTTAACAGCCCGCATGGGTGATTTTCATGCAAAAGCTCTAGACAAAATTGGCTCGTTATACTTTACTGGTGAAAATTATGATGATTTTTATTATGGGAAGGGATCTACTTTCCCTGATGTAAATGGGGCCGTGGGGATTCTATTTGAACAGGCAAGTTCCCGTGGGCATGCCCAGGAAAGTGTAAATGGAGTGTTGCGTTTTCCTTTTACCATCCGTAACCAGGTTACTACGTCTTTTTCTACATTGGCAGCCGTCCGTGCGTTGAGGTTAGAATTGCTCAATTTCCAACGGGATTTTTATAAATCCTCTGCCAAGGAGGGTGCTGCATCCGCTATAAAAGGATATGTGTTTGGTAGCAAAGATGATCCGGTTCGTACCTATCAGATGCTGAAAATTCTGCAACAGCATCAGATAGAGGTGTACCAGCTAGGCAAAAGTATGTCGCAAAATGGAAAAACATTTGATCCGCAGTGGGCATATGCAATCCCAACTAATCAACCTAAGTACCGCCTTCTGCGGGGTATTTTCGATCTAACCACCACCTTTGAAGACAGTTTGTTTTATGATATATCGGCTTGGTCATTGCCTATGGCGTTTAATATGCCCTATATAGAAGCTAAATCAGCACCAACAGTAGGAAAAAAAGTTGAGAAACTATCTTATCCGGAAGGGAAGCTTTATGGCAGTGCAGAGGCCTATGCCTATGTGTTTTCATGGAAAGGCTATTATGCTCCACGTGCGGTACATTCTTTATTGCAACAAGGCTATCAAGTAAGGGTAGCTACCGAGCCTATTACAACCATGAATAATGGGAAGCAGCAGTTATTTGACTACGGATCTATTTTATTGCCGATTGGCACACAAACAAAGGATAAAGGCGAGATACATACGTATTTGCAGGAACTGGCTAAACGCGATGGCATAGAAATATATGGGCTAGAAACCGGCTTAACTCCGGAAGGATTAGATTTAGGAAGTGCCAGCTTCGCCCAGCTGGCTTTACCGAAAGTATTATTACTGGTGGGAACAGGGGTTAATGCCAACGATGCCGGCGAGGTATGGCACCTGCTGGATCAACGGTATAACATGCCTCCTACTATGGTAGACATTCAATCGCTAAACCGGGTTAACTTAAGCAAGTATACCACGGTTGTTATGGTAGGAGGTAATTATAATTCATTAGGCAAAATGGAAGAAGATAAATTGCGGGCATGGATACAAGCAGGCGGCTCGCTAATCAGTATGACGGATGCTATTTCATGGGTTATTAACAAAGGATTTTCTACGGTAAAACTAAAAAATGCTCCTACAGATTCTTTAGCAGCGCAACGGAGCTATGCACAGTTAGAACGTTTCCAGGGAGCCCAACTAATTGCCGGGGCTATATTTCAGGCCAGGCTGGACAGGTCTCATCCGCTAGCTTTTGGGTACCCAGAGGAACTCATTCCGGTTTTCCGTGACCATACCCTGTTCATCGAAAAACCTAAAAACCCCTACGCTGCACCGTTAATGTATACAAATAACCCCTTAATCAGCGGCTATGTACACCCGGCTAATGAGAAACAGCTTCGAAATTCTGCAGGAATTGTAGTAAGCAATTTAGGAGCAGGCAGAGTAATTCTGATGGCAGACAACCCTAATTTTCGTGCGTTCTGGTATGGAACCAATAAGCTGTTTATGAATGCAATCTTCTTCGCTCCACTGATTAATGCATCGGCAGGCCGGGTAGATTAAGGCCGCCTAATTCACCTTTTTATGGTACAGGTTGAACATGTGTATAAAAACTTTGGCGGAACCGCTGCAGTTGCCGATGTGTCATTTGAGGTGGCTGCCGGAGAAACACTTGTTTTACTAGGCAGCAGTGGCAGTGGAAAAACCACCACCTTAAAAATGCTGAACCGCCTGGTAGAGCCGTCGGCTGGAAAGATATGGATTGATGGAAAAGATATTACTACACTACCAATAGTAGCCTTGCGTAGAAAAATAGGCTATGTCATTCAGCAAATAGGGCTTTTTCCGCATTATACGGTAGCGGAAAATATAGGCTTACTACCTGGACTTCTGCAATGGCCTGAATCTAAAATTAAACAGCGAACAGCCTTACTATTAGAAACATTGGGTTTACCGCCAGAGCAATTTATCCGGAAGTATCCGCATGAGTTAAGCGGTGGCCAGCAGCAACGGGTAGGTCTGGCACGTGCTCTGGCAGCCAATCCGCCTATTATTCTGATGGATGAACCTTTTGGCGCTTTAGACCCAATTATCCGTCACACCATCAGGCAAGAGTTTCTGCAACTGGACGAGTTAAAAGACAAAACCACCATACTGGTAACGCACGATGTAACAGAAGCCATTCAGCTAGCTGACCGCATTTGCCTGATGGATAAAGGACGTATTCAGCAAATAGGTCCGGCAAAGGAACTTTTGCTGAACCCAGCTAATACATTTGTACAGCAGTTTTTCAATCATACCCGTTTTCAGCTGGAGCTTATGGTACAAACTTTAGCTGATATTCTGCCAGGAATTTCACTAAATGAATTACCAAATGCTAGGGAAGTGCCGGTTTTTGCCGCTGATGTTAGCTTATGGAATGTTGTAAATAAACTACAAGAAGTGAAAACGGGAGAGCAGTGGTTGGGCATTAAACAAGGACCTTCTGTTTATTATACTACACTTTCTACTATTTTGAGCTACAAGAATGAGCATAGTAGTGATCAACAGGCTTGACACCGGTAGGTTGTTTATTTTTCTTTCAGGACTTGAGCATTAGCCTTTTGTACATGGATTATCTTTCAGGCTTGTTAGCCTATTTTATGGAAAATGGTTCCCTTCTGGCTAAGCAAACAGCCGAGCACCTGGGCCTGACTATCGTATCGGTAGCAATGGCCATACTTACCGGCGTGCCTTTAGGAATAGTATGTACGCACTACCGGAAGTTAGCAACCATAGTTTTGGGAGTTACGGGAATGCTGCAAACAATTCCGAGTATTGCCTTATTAGGTTTTATGATTCCGGTAGTAGGTATAGGCGCTTTGCCGGCTATAATAGCATTGTTTCTGTATGCCTTGCTTCCTATCGTCAGAAATACAGTTACAGGTATCCATGGGGTGGACCCTTCTGTGCGTGAGGCAGCTATAGGCATGGGCCTTTCCCGGAAACAGCTTTTAACAAAAGTAGAACTTCCACTGGCCTTGCCAGTAATTTTTGCAGGCGTACGCACCGCTACTGTAATTAATGTAGGGGTTGCTACGCTTGCCGCTTTAATAGCCTCTGGCGGCCTGGGCGAATCTATTTTTGGGGGAATTGCCCTGAATAATACGTACATGATTCTGGCTGGAGCTATTCCTGCGGCATTGCTGGCTATTGTGTTAGATAATTTTCTTGGGTGGTTGCAAGGCAAGAACGTTGCAAGGATTCAGCCGGGAGCATGGCTGGGTATATGGCTCAGCATAACAGGTATTACCCTATGGATGTTGTTTTCTTCGGTCAGCCATTCTTTCCGGGCAGGTTTTGCTCCGGAGTTTATGGTCATGTCGGAAGGTTACCCAGGCTTACGAAAAACATATAATTTTCAGCTAAGTACGGTAGTGCTGCAATCTGGTTTAATGTATGATGCCTTGCATGCAAAAGCAGTAGATGTTATCAGTGGCTATTCAACCGATGGCCGGATTAAAGAATATAAGCTTTTTACTTTGAAAGATGATTTATCGCATTTTCCTTCGTATGATGCCGGAATTACAATCCGGCAGGAGGTACTTGATACATACCCTCAAATAAGAACAGCATTAGAACAACTGTCGAGCAAGTTTACAGATGCGGATATGATTCAGCTAAATTACCAGGTAGATGTGCTGAAAAAATCTCCGGCTAGTGTGGCAACAAATTATCTCAAGCGAATTGGTTTATTCAGGCCGCCCACGCAAAAACCAATAGCGGTGATCCGGATTGGTTCCAAAATATTTACTGAGCAATATATTCTGGCAGAAATGATAGCCAGGCTTATTGAAGGATATACCAATTTGAAAGCAGACGTAAAAACAGGCATGGGTGGTACCCAGATTTGCTTTGAAGCCCTGGCTAGCGGAGCCATTGATCTGTATCCCGAATATTCCGGCACTGGTTTGGAAGTAATACTGAAGCAGAAACACCTGCTGCCAGATTCAGTAAGCAAAAATCCGGAATATTTATATGCGTATGTAGATCGGGAGTACAAGAAGAAATTCAATATCCGTTGGTTACCACCTTTGGGCTTTAACAATACCTATGCCTTGCTGATGCGGCAGGAACAAGCCAAAGCCTTACATATTGAGAGTATTTCTGATTTGAAAAGGTATATTGAGAGTAAATAATCTGTTGTAAGTAAATAAGCTACCTATACGGATTTGATAAACCTCCTCTGCAACAATTAAATATCCCGTACGAAATGGAAGAAAAAACCTGCTTGTTTCTGACGGTTCATAGAGAAATCTACACGGAATACTGTGTTATAGAAAGTTACAAAGTCAAACCCTACGCCATATCCATACAGGAGTTTATTAGCCAGGAAGTTATCTTCCACATTATAGGTCTTGTTTTGCACATATCCGGCATCTCCATATACTTTCAAGTATAAAGCCATAGGTATTGTCTGAAACTGGCGGAAGGGCATATACTCCGATATATCTGCCTGA
Organism: Rhodocytophaga aerolata; assembly: GCF_030503435.1. Lineage (GTDB taxonomy): Bacteria > Bacteroidota > Bacteroidia > Cytophagales > 172606-1 > Rhodocytophaga > Rhodocytophaga aerolata. Next base: position 76,695 of record NZ_JAUKPO010000012.1, on the reverse strand, counting down.
ACATTAAATAACTCCCTTTTGAATGTTAGCTTAGCCAGGCCATAATTTTGCCCGTCTACTACGTAATACTCATACCCTCTGACAAAATCTTGTCCATAACCGAATCCCCGGATATTATGAAATGGCTGCTGTTCCGGAGAAGATACTTTGCCACGCAGGCTGGCTGTCCAGAAGTATTTGGGGCTAATGGGGCGGTACAAAGCAATGTCTGCCAGTAGGGTAGTCAGATGAAGATCTTCTTTAGGAGTAATACCTGACTGGGCTATTGTCGTGGTAAAATAATGGCCGTGTAAGGGATAAGCCGCTATATCCCGGCGGTCAAGGGTGAGTGTGTAAGCCAGACGAACATACTGCTGCCGCGTGCGTCCTTTCAGGAAATAATCCGGATTGAGTATAGCTAATGTATCGGCAATATGGCTGTCGTGGTATTTGGCTTCCAGGGTATGGAAACAATAGTATTTATTCCGGCGAGTTAACCGGATTCCGGCACTGAATCTACTTCGTAAAACGGATTCTGAATCCAGGTAGTCTAACTTATGTGCCTGTGTTTCATAGGCAACGGATTTATTTTGAGAATAGGATATATCAAATCCAATTCCGGTCTTCTGGGCTTTATCCAGATAAGGAATGCTGTAGCCTAATTCAAAACGTTTGGTAAAACCAAACTGCGCCGTAGCTCTTAATTGCTCACCCCGTCCGCGGAAGTTTTTATGGGCAATTTTAAATCCATAATTTACCCGTTTTAAACTTCTTCCGCGTTCTACCCACCATTCGTTGAAATTCCTATCAGCCAGTTCAAAAATCAGCATCGGAAATATATACCAGCGTTCCGTAACCTTTACCAGCAGGTAGGCAACATTTTTATCCACCTTCAGCATGTGCAAGTCTACTGTTACGAAAAGATTCGTGTTGACTATTTTATTCTTATTTCTGAGCAAAGCCAAGTCGGCAGAAGCCGCATGCAAGGTATCTCCGGCTGTAATATCCAGTTCCCGCAAAATCATGGCTTCTTTGGTTTTTACATTGCCCTCTATAATAATGTGATTTACAATGACATATTCAGCTGCCAAAGTATCTTTATCTGCTATAGTTGCGACTGTGGCAACCGCAGGCTGTGTGGTACGAAGGTTTAGCAACAAGGCTAATAATATGGCTAACATTCGTTGTTCAATGAGAAATAGTTGCTTGCAAAACCAGGTAATTTTTGAGTAAAGCTGTACAAGTTACGCAATTTATTTATAATGTGCCTAGCCTGCCATTCCGGAAACCATAAGCATATATATAGCTAACTGGCAATTATATCTGGCGGCTATTTATTTAAATTAATTTACCTAGAGGACAAAGGTAACCATCAGTTTATCATAAATAATTTGTTAACAAGACGGCATTGAATAAACTTATAAACAAAGCTGCCTGTTAGTGTACAGAGAAAACAGCCTATTGCTATGATGCGAAAAATTTTTATTCTACTGATCCGGTTTTATCAGTATGCCCTTTCTCCTTTTCTGCCAGGTGCTTGCCGGTATACGCCAACTTGTTCGCAATATAGTATTGAGGCTATACAGAAATACGGACCCCTAAAAGGAACATGGCTAGGCCTAAAAAGAATAGGCCGCTGCCATCCGTGGGGAGGGAGCGGCTACGATCCTGTGAAATAAAAGTTTATTACTTACCTTACAGCACTTTGTGTAATACCTTGGGCTTGTTTCTTCGCATTTTTCTGGGCGATCATCAAGATTACTATGCCGGCAATTACAGCAGGTATACTTAATATTTGTCCCATATTCAACAACATATCTGCTTCAAACTCTACCTGAGGCTCTTTTAAAAACTCAACCAGGAACCGGAAAGAAAACAACGTTACCAGAAAGATGCCTAGTAATAAGCCATCGGGGATGGCACTTTTTCTTTTCTTCCATATCTGGAAAAGGGTAATGAATAAAACAAGGCAAAACAAGGCTTCATAGATTTGAGTAGGATGTTTAGCAACAGTTTCTCCTCGTAAGGCAAATATGAATCCCCAGGGTAAATCGGTCTGGTAGCCATAAATTTCAGAGTTCATCAGGTTGCCGAGCCGTATCAGCATACCGGCGAAGGCAACAGTAATTACTATTCTGTCTACAACCCACAAATAGGTCTGGTCTTTTTTCTTGCGGGCATATAAATACAAGGCGAATAAAATACCTATCGTAGCTCCATGACTGGCAAGGCCACCTTCCCAGATTTTGAGTATATCTATTGGGTTCCGTAGATATTCAGCAGGTTCGTAGAACAACACATGGCCTAGCCTGGCTCCAATAATGGTAGACAATACCATGTATACCGTAAGTGTTTCTACATCACTTTCAGGCTTCCCTTCTTTTCTGAATATATGAAATAATATCTGCTGTCCAATAAGGAAACCAAGGGCAAACAATAAACCGTACCACCGGGGAGCAAACTCCATCCCAAATAGTTCTAACGTAAAAATTTCAGGCTTTACATCCCAGACTATGTATTGAAGCATGTTTAGAAAATTAATTGACGAAGCAAAGATAGGTATAAAAAAACAAGACCCTGTAAAGTTAAGATATAGGTTACTTTACTTCTTCATAATCTACGTATTCGCCTCCATTAAAGCTGGTCTTATTTTTTTTGGTATCATTCTCTGGAATATAGTCTATATGAATATCGCCAGCAGTTCTATGTTGTTGCGGACGTTGTCCGTTTTGCCTGTACATATTCCGGTTACCGGCACGGGCACCTAGCATCCAGAAAAGTGTTTTAAAAATAAAGCCACCTATCCGGATAAGTACAAAAATGATAAGGAAGGTTATTATTAAAAATTTGAGTATCATCGATTAGCAATATGTTTTAACTCTAACGAAACAAGTATCTATCTATTTAATGGAAATTTTTACTTTTTTGTTCAGGCAAATATACTAATAGCCCTAAAAACTATAGTATAAATTTATATAAGCGGTAGTGCTATTTACCCTATAGCCTAAGATAATATGTTAAGCACTAATCTTGCTTTTGGAGCCACACGGCCATTTCGCCGGCACCTCTATGCGACCAGGCATAGTAAGGAATAGCCGTAAAAATTGCTTCAGGCTTAGTAGCCTTAGAAGATGTATCACTCGCTTTTAGAACCATTATGCCATGTAATAGCTTTGGCTGTAACTCCGCCGTTAGCTTTGTTTTCCTGGAGACTACGGCATTAGCTATACTTCCCCCATTATCTACTCCTTCTACGCAATATACCAACGGACCTCTTTCTAAAGCCACTTTTCCTCTGTTTTCTTCCACCTGCTGGTTGCTGATTACTTGCCGGATGGGCATACTTAACGTAAGTTCAACGTTATCTCCTTTTTTCCAGACTTGATTTAGCACTGCAAAGCCATTTTGCATTTGGTACTTAGCTGGCTTCTTATTTACAGTAATTGTTAGGGTTGGTTTTTGAGAATCAGTATAGCTATATAAGTCTCCCGGCACAGGCTGATTAGTAGCCCAGCCAGGAATGCGGATATGGAAGGCAAATGGGGAAGATTTTTCTGGCTGCAAGGTAAAGGTAACCTGGCCGTTCCAGGGGTAATCGGTCTGCTGGGTAATCTGCACTTGTTGATTGGCTGTTTTGATAGTGCCTGTTCCGGCTACAAATAAGTTGGCATATATGTCATTGGCTTTAGTGGCATATACATAACCGGGTAAAGAGGGCAAGAACCGGGCTACATTCGTAGGGCAGCAAGAGGTACTAAACCAGGAGCTGCGGGTAGCATGGCCATGATTAAATTTCTGTTGGCCATCTGCTTCCAAAGGGTTTGGGTAAAAAAACAAATTCCCTTCCAGAGAAACACCAGATAAAAATCCATTATACAGTGTCCGTTCAAATACATCCAGATATTGTGAGTTGCCCGAAAGCAGGAACAGCCGGTAGTTCCATAACATACTGGCTAAGGCAGCACAGGTTTCATTATAAGCGGTAAGGTTTGGTAAATCATAGGGCTTGCCGAAGCCTTCTGTCCCTCTTTCGGCACCCAGGCCACCGGTTACATACATCTTCTTGTTGAATGTAAAATCCCAGATCTGGTTAATTGCAGTAATATATGATTGTTCACCAGTAATGGCGGCTACATCGGCCATGCCTGAGTACAAGTAACCGGCTCTCACCACATGACCTACAGGTTCTTTTTGCTGGGTAACCGGAATGTGATCCTGGTAATAGGCAGAGTCTACCGGATTGGCCCAATCGGCAATATACATTTTGCGGTGCTGGTGGTTGCCCCGTTGATCAATAAAAAATTTGGCTAGTTCTAAATAAGATTTGTTTCCGGTTACTCTGTAAAGTTTAACCAATCCTATTTCAATTTCTTCATGGCCGGGCACACCGTATTTTTTTCCTTCACCAAAAGTGTTTGCCAGAAAATCTGCATTTTTAATGGCTACGTTGAGGAAATTCTTTTTGCCAGTGGCCAGGTAATGTGCTACGGCGGCTTCATACATATGGCCTACATTATATAGCTCATGGCTGTCTTGCAAATTGCTCCAGCGCTGGTTGCCTGCACGTTGGTCTATTGGTTGAGCAGGATTTTTTTGATGAATAGTACGAATGGTATACAAATACCCATCTGGTTCCTGTGCAGCTGCTACCTTTGTAATTAGGTCGTCCAGATAAGCATCTAGTTTTTTGTCGGGTTGTATAGCCAGCGAGTAGGCGGCTGCTTCCATTACTTTAAATACATCCGAATCATCGTAGGCAATTCCCTTAAATTTACCCTCTTTTAACCCTCCGGCTATGGCAAAATTATCTATCCGTCCGGTTTCTTCACATTTCTGAAAAGCAAAAGGAATAGTTACTTTCTGATTGGTATCCAGTCGAGGCGACCAGAACCTGGATTGCAAATGTACCTGGGTAAACTCTACTGGATTAATGGGATAGTCCTGTGATATTACCAGCGAAGCTGAAAGCAAGCTTGGAAAAAGCAAAAGCGTTTTTTTAATAAATAAGCGCATGTATTTTAAAAATGATCTATCAGGTTTGGCCAGATAAGTTATTATACTTTATAAAGGATTACAAGTATTATCTCATTTTATGCACACCATCTATCCTTATGAAGGTTTTACTTCTCGTTTTTTATATTTTACGCTGTTTCTTACCGCTACGAAGATAGTTTACCTTAGTTAGTAGCTAACCATACTTATTGTTTCTTTGCATACACTTTCACAAAAAAACATCATTTGCTCCCAAAAATGTATTCGTTTCTTGTGTAAACAAAAAAGGCGGATTGGAATATCCGCCTTTTTTGTTTTTGAAATGTGCATTTATCTGCTCAGATACAAATTTCTTTCTCCATATACCTGTACAAAGAAATCATCCTGCAGGTCTTCTATAAAGTAGATAGCTTCTCCGGTAGACTTCATTTCCGGGCCAAGCTCCTTATTTACATTAGGGAACTTGTTAAAGGAAAACACAGGTATCTTAATAGCATAGCCATGTTTTTTAGGATTGAAGGTAAAGTCTTTTACTTTTTTCTCACCCAGCATAACTTTAGTAGCATAGTTTACATACGGCTCTTCGTAGGCTTTGCAAATAAATGGTACTGTACGGGAAGCACGGGGGTTGGCTTCAATTACATATACTACTTCATCTTTAATTGCAAACTGAATATTAATCAACCCTACTGTTCTCAAGGCTAATGCAATCTTTTTTGTGTGTTCTTCAATCTGCCTTACTACATTTTCGCTCAGATCGAAGGTTGGCAACACTGCATACGAGTCACCGGAATGGATACCCGCTGGCTCAATATGTTCCATAACCCCAATGATGTATACATCTTCTCCATCACAAATGGCATCAGCTTCGGCCTCTACAGCTCTTTCGAGGAAGTGGTCGAGCAGGATTTTGTTATCCGGAATATCCCGCAGAATGTCTACTACATGCGATTCTAGTTCTTTCTCATTGATTACAATCTTCATACTTTGCCCACCCAGTACATAGGACGGACGTACAAGTAACGGAAAGCCCAATTCACGTGATAATTCTACCGCCTGCTCAGCACTTTCAATCACTCCAAATTTTGGATAAGGTATGTTGTTCTCTTTTAATAATGTAGAGAAACTACCGCGGTCTTCAGCTAAGTCTAAGGCTTCGTAGCTGGTACCGATAATCTTAATGCCGTACCGGTGCAACTTCTCAGCAATTTTTAAGGCGGTTTGTCCACCCAACTGTACAATTACTCCTTCTGGCTTTTCATGCTGAATGATATCATAAATATGTTCCCAGAAAACAGGCTCAAAGTACAACTTATCCGAAATGTCAAAATCGGTAGAAACCGTTTCAGGATTGCAGTTGATCATAATGGTTTCATAGCCGCATTCTCTGGCTGCCAGCACACCATGTACGCAAGAGTAATCAAACTCAATTCCTTGCCCGATACGGTTTGGCCCGGAGCCTAATACTACTACTTTTTTACGGTCTGATACAAATGATTCATTTTCCAGGTGCAGCGGAGAGGTATGACTTCCATCTACAAAAGTAGAATAATAATAAGGAGTTTTTGCTTCAAATTCAGCGGCACAGGTATCCACACACTTATATACACGTTTTATTCCCAGATCATTCCGCTTCTTGTATACCTCACTTTCATAACATTCCAGCAGGTGAGCAATCTGACGGTCGGCATACCCTTTTTGTTTTGCTTCAAACAGTAAGGAAGAAGGAAGACTATCTAAATCATGCTTTCTGATTTCTTTTTCCAGGAGAATAAGTTCTTCTATCTGGTGTAAAAACCATTTATCTATCTTAGTCAGGTTTTGAATAGTCTTGAATGGAATACCCAACTTGAAAGCATCATAAATATGGAATAAGCGGTTCCAGCTGGGGTTTGCCAAGCTATCTAACAATACTTCCTGGTTTGTTACTTCCCGTCCGTCGGCTCCCAGGCCATTCCGCTTAATTTCTAGGGATTGACAAGCCTTTTGTAAAGCCTCCTGGAAGTTGCGGCCAATTCCCATCACTTCGCCTACTGACTTCATTTGTAAGCCTAAATGCCGGTCGGCGCCTTTGAATTTGTCAAAGTTCCAGCGGGGGATTTTTACAATTACATAATCCAGAGCCGGTTCAAAGTAAGCAGAAGTTGTTTTGGTAATAGCATTATTTAGCTCATCCAGGTTGTAGCCGATGGCTAGTTTTGCTGCAATCTTAGCAATTGGATATCCGGTAGCTTTGGAGGCTAAGGCCGAAGACCGGGAAACCCGTGGATTTATTTCTATGCCAACAATGGTATCATCCACCGGATTTACGGCAAATTGTACATTACACCCTCCGGCAAACTGACCAATACCATTCATCATTTTTATGGCCAGATCACGCATCTGCTGGTAAACGGTATCTGGCAGAGTCATTGCCGGAGCAACTGTAATAGAATCTCCGGTATGGATGCCCATTGGATCGAAGTTCTCAATAGAGCAGATAATTATCACATTGCCTAGGTTATCCCTTAATAATTCCAACTCATACTCTTTCCATCCCATAATACTTTGCTCTACCAACACTTCATGAATAGGAGATGCATGCAAACCAGCATTCAACGCCTGGTCAAATTTGGAAGCATCATTTACAAAGCCGCCACCTGTGCCACCTAATGTAAAGGATGGGCGAATAACCAGCGGAAAGCCAATTTGCTGAGCTATTTCTTTCCCTTCCAGAAAAGAAGTGGCCGTAGCCCCTTTACATACGTTTACGTTTAATTCCAGCATTTTCAAGCGGAATTTCTCACGGTCTTCCGTAGTTTCAATGGCTTTGATATCCACACCAATGATCTGCACGCCGTATTTCTTCCACAAACCAGCTTTTTCGCATTCTATAGCCAGATTCAGCGCTGTTTGCCCGCCCATGGTTGGAAGTACAGCATCAATTTTGTGTTTTTCCAGGATCTCTTTTATGTACTTTTTCTCCAGCGGACGAAGGTAAATATTATCAGCTGTTACACTATCCGTCATAATAGTAGCCGGATTGGAGTTGATAAGGGTTACTTCAATTCCCTCTTCCCGTAAAGAACGGGCAGCCTGTGAGCCTGCATAATCGAATTCACATGCTTGACCAATAACAATAGGGCCTGAGCCAATAATTAAAACAGATTTGATATTTTGATTTCTGGGCATGGATAGGGTTTAGTTAAAATTGGGCAAAGGTAGCAGAATTTGCTATGATATTATAAATAATTGAGAGTTAATTCACCAGGAATTTACATTATTATAGTTTTAAGAATTTATGTAAGGTTTTACTTGGGATTTTGTAATCAAATTATTCTAAAGGCAAAACTGCGCAAAAGCGCACAGGGTATTACCCTTATTCTCAATGGCTGTTTATAAAATGCCAGTAACTATCCATAGGTTAATAGACTGAAACTCATTATTCCTGACATACTACGTTGATCACTACTGCCCGATTTACTAAATTTTCACAAATAGGCCTATGTTTAGTAGTGTTGGCCATTGTTATTGTTGCAGGTCAGGTTACGGCTGTTGTAGGTATGCTTTTGCTACCATTTATAGCCGCTTATTTTTTCTTTCTGTTTAAATATCCTGTTATTGGCCTGTATACCTGTCTGTTTTTAGGTTTTGTAGCCACAGGCTTAACCAGGTATATAGATGCGCCTCTGGGACTAAGTATAGATGTGTTTCTGGCGCTTACCCTGTTAGCCACGTTCTTTCAACGATTTGATTCAAAAAATTGGCAGGAGTTAAAAAATCCGATAGTCGCAAGTGTGGTGATTTGGGTACTATACTGTGTGTTTCAGCTTTTCAATCCGGAAGTGGTAAGTTACGAAGCCTGGGTTTATGCCGTCCGGAGCCCTGCATTTTATATGCTTTTTACTTTGATTATTGGCTTGTTGTTTATAAAAACCTTACAGGAGGTAGAACGGCTATTACATGTATGGCTGGCATTTTCCGTGCTGGCTGCTTTGTATAGTTTTAAACAATATTTTATAGGGTTGGACGATGCAGAAAAGCTTTGGTTAAGTCAGAATGCGTCTACACATCTGTTGTTTGGAAACCTGCGGGTATTTTCGTTTTATTCAGATGCCGCACAATTTGGAGCTGCCATGGCTCATGCCGCTTTAGCAGCACTCATTCTGGCTTTTGGAAAATATTCTATTGGGAGAAAGCTTGCTTATCTGGTGTGTGCAGGTATTGTGCTATATGCAATGTCTTTATCTGGTACCAGAGGGGCTTTATTTGTTTTATTAGTGGGAATTATCAGCTATCTATTGCTGAGCAAAAACTTTAAAACATTGCTTGTGGGGGCCTGCTTAGTAGGAGGAATCTTCTTCTTATTGAAATTTACCTATGTGGGCCATAGTAATTATCAGATTCAGCGGATGCGCAGTGCTTTTAACTTCAATGATCCTTCTTTTCAGGTAAGAATCAAAAATCAGCTAAAATTAAGTGAGTATCTAGAAACCCGTCCGTTTGGTGGAGGGATTGGTTCAGCAGGATACTGGGGGTTACGGTTCAGTCCGGATACATTTCTGGCAAAAACACCAGTAGATAGCTGGTATGTAAAAATATGGGTAGAAACAGGGATTGTAGGTATTACTCTGTATCTGCTCATTACCTTATTCATTCTGTTGTATCTGGGGGTAAAATTATGGAAACTGAACGAATACCGGGTAAAACAGCCATTGCTTGCTTTGTATGCTGGTATTGCTGGTGTGTTTGTAGCTAATTATGGAAATCAGTTACTAGGCCAGATGCCTACAGCCATTCTATTTTATCTGAGTATTGCCATTATTTATAATCTGGTAAGCGGGCCAAGTTCCACAAAAGGCATACATCATACGTAAGATTTCACAGGCTAAGAATCATGTTTTGAACAAATGACAACTTGCTGAAGTCTGTTATTGCCTGCATCCCTTCTTCTTACCTTTATTTTCTAACCCTACACCTATCAGCTTCTTACATATAAATAATTCTCAGAGGCTTACGCAAGTGGTGCTTTCAAGGTCAATGGTTACTATCTGCAGATTTAAAAGTATTAATTAAAGTACAATGTAATATTATTGAATTCTCTGAATTACTCTTCGATTTTTTAAAACAGGAACTATGAAAATTAATTTTACGGTAAAATATACATTTGTTCTGCTAATCTTTCTCTGTAAAATTTCACTGGCAAACGCCCAGCAGAAGCCTGTAGCAAAGCAGTCAAAAGCCCCGGTTATGATTGAGGTAGGAAATGAATCAGACTTAAGAATACCTCCACTAGATACATTAGTTGCCATTGCTTTAAGAACTTCTCCTATGATAAAGTCCCAGGAGGCCTTAATGCGCAAGAATGCCTATATGATTAAAAGTGAAAAAAGGCAATGGAGTGATGCCATTGCAACAGATATAACCGCCGGTATGGGAAATCAGACCTTGTTAGTACAACAACCCACCGGAGAGGTTACGAACTTCAATAATTTTAATAATGGCTACCGGGTAGGAGCCACCCTGCGTATATCTTTATATGACCTGTTTGGAAGAAAAAATGAAGTAGGCATGGCCGTAAGTGAGTTTGAAGAATCACGCTACCGGAAAGACCTGATGGCTCGTGACGTAACAACTGAGATAACCGATCTATATTATGCCCTAATCGCGTCACAAAATATATTAAAAATTAAAAGCGACACCAAGTATGCTACCAGCTTGAATAGATCGATGGCTGAAAAAGAGTTTAACGAGGCCAATATCCCAGTGGCAGAACTTTCCAGAATAATCGAAATATCTTCCAAAGCAGCCACTGAATATGAAATAGCTAAGCAAGAGTTCTATAGAAACATTAAAGTATTAGAAAACCTGGTAGGTACCAAATTATTTTAATCTATGACTCCTTTACGCGTTAAAAAATTACTCAAAGAACATAAATGGTTGCTGCTGTTGTTTCCACTTGCATTAGCCCTGTTAGTTTTTGCATTTACTAGTGGCATGCGCAGGCAATATACTTCCAAAACGGTAGTATATACAGGCTTAGTTTCTGGCTATACACTGGAAACCGCGGAAGGTTCCCGTGTAGATTATCTGGCAATTAATAATGCTTTTGATAATTTAATAAATACTGTACGCTCCAGAATAACAATAGAGGAAGTAGGTGTGCGGTTACTAGCACAACACCTTTTAATGAATCAATCAAATCCGAAAATTGCCTCAGAAGAAACGCTTACTGAGTTATATGCTGCTGTACCTGCCCATATAAGAGCACAATTGATTGATGAAAAATCATTTCCAAAAACTGTTCAAAATATTTACCAAGCGTATAACAAGGGTGAAAAATCAATAGTGGATATATTAACCTCCAAAGATGGATACTATAGCGAATTAGGTATATCTAGCCGCCTGAAAGCTGAACGGGTTGGAACCAGTGATATGGTGGAAATCTCTTATACAGCCTACGATCCGGCTGTGTCTCAATATACACTTAAAATTCTTACGTCTATATTTCTTGGCCGTTACCGTAAAATAAAAGCAGAAGAAACAGGCTCGGTAGTCGCCTACTTTGAAGAAGAGTTAAAGAAAGCCTTGGAACGCCTGAGGGCAGGCGAAGACCGGCTAAAGGACTTTTCTACAAAGAATAAAATTATCAATTATTATGAACAAACCAAGTATATATCGGCTCAGCAGCGTGACATTGATCTGGAAATTCAGCAAGAGTACTCTAACCTGGCAGCTGCAGAAGCAGCTTTCAAAAAATTAGATGATAAACTATCTATTCGTAAGGAAATTACGTTGAAAAGTGCTCAGATTAATAAAGACCGTGATAAAATTTCTGAGCTAAGCTCCAAGCTAACCACTCTTGAAATAAATCCTGAAGCAGATATGCAGTCACTCTCAGATTTAAGAAGAGAGATTGGTATGCTGGAAGATAAGCTGAAACAAGATATATCTTCACTTTATGATTCCAATAATTCCAAAGAGGGCATTCCTTCTAAAGCTTTATTTGAAGATTGGGTAGATGCCTTAGTGGCAGTAGACAAAGGAAAAGCCCGCATCAAAGTGATGGATGAAGTTAAACGGGGTTACCAGAAGTTCTATGAGCAATTTGCTCCGTTAGGTTCTGGTTTGAACCGGTTAGAAAGAGAAGTAGGTGTAGCGGAAAGAGAATACCTGGAAATACTTCATAGTTTAAATATGAGTAAACTTCGGGAAAGGAATCTGGAGTTTTCCTCTAAGCTCCGGATTATTGACTCACCTGTTTTTCCGCTTAAAGCCAATCCTTCTAAACGCCTTATACTGATACTGGGCTCCCTTCTGGCAGGCTTATTTCTTTGTATGGGTTATATACTTACCAAAGAATATTTTGATGCTACTCTACGCGACCCTGAACGTGCAGAAAAACTAATAGGTTTGCCTTTTGCTGGTGCACTTCCAATAGCAGATGCCACAAATGTGAGTGCCCGTTATACCCAGACTGAACGCAAACTACTGAACCATTGCATTGGAAAAATAAAAACCTTGTCGCACAGCTACTCCGGCGAAAAACCATTTGTTATTGTTTTATTCAGTATATTGGATGAAGAAGGAAAAACTTATTTTGGTAGCCGCTTAACAGAAAAATTAAACCGTAGTGGAAGTTCAACCATACTGTGTGAACCGGCTGATAGTTTGAACCAATCTGGCCATACAACCTTGCCATACAAAGTGCCTGCTAATTTTAGCTCGGTTACCAGTTTACAAACTTTAACAAACCGGAGTTTGAGCACCTATGATTATGTGATACTAGAGATTCCATCCATTATCAACCATGCATTGCCAGTTGAGTTGATCCGGCAAGCAAATTTATCTTTGCTGCTAGTTTCAGCTAATAGAGTATGGGAAGATGCTGATGCCTACTCCTTATCCCGGTATAAAGAAGTAGCCATTCATCCTGTTCAATTGCTATTAAATAAAGTTAAAATTTCTTATCTGGAAGGCATAATCGGTAAAATCCGTAGACATAAGTAATATGTAATTTTAGCCTCTAAATTACAACCAGGGTTCATAAGAAATTTAGTTAATTGCTTAATGATTCAATAGCGCCAGATGTTGCTAAGTCTTTGTGGATAAGGCCCTATTGACGGATAGTAGTTAACAGATGAAAATGAACACCTTCATGCTTGAAGATAAAGACATTGTATGCATTGGTTTACCAGCCTGGGATGGCAACTATGAGAAAAGTACCATAAAACTTATGTCTCAGTTGGCTAAACGTAACCGGGTATTGTATGTGGAGTATGCATATACTTACAAAGATATATTTTCTACCTGGTTTGGTAAGCAGCAGGCTCCGGTAGGCAGGGTGCTTGGCACTAGCAACAGGTTACGTAAGATTAGTCTGCCAGAAAATAGTTTTATCCATATATTAACACCTCCACCCGTACTTTCTGTCAACCACATTAAAAATCCTGCAAAGTATAAGCGGTTACTTTTTTCAAATGGTAGAAAAATCCAGAGAGCTGTTACGCAAGCTATGCGGAAATTGAATATTAAAAATCCTGTGATGATCAATGCATTCAATCCATTTGTAGGATTGCCTATGCTTAATCAAATAGGAGAATCAGCTACCCTGTATTACTGCTATGATGAAATAAGCGCATGTACCTGGACGAAAAATCATGGGAAACTCCTAGAGGAAGAATATATAAGCAAAGTAGATGGCGTAATTGTTTCCTCTGATGGCTTACTACAAACCAAAAGTTTACTCACTGATAACTGCTATCTAGTAAAAAATGGGGTAGACTTTGCGCATTTTAATAAGGCCGCTGATTTACGAAATAAGAACAAAACGGCTGACATCACTGTAGGATATATAGGCAGCCTGGATAACCGGATAGATTATGATTTAGTAGCTCATTTAGCAGAACAACTAACAGACGTAAAGTTTGAGTTTGTCGGGCGAATTGTAGAAAAGAGTAAAGTAGCTAAACTAGATAAGTTACCAAATACTAAATTCTGGGATTCTAAAAGAATGGAGGAATTACCGGACTTCTTAAAAAGATTTGATGCCGGAATTATTCCATTTTTGAAAAATGAGCAAACAGCAGGTATTTATCCCATGAAAATGAATGAATACTTGGCTGCCGGTATACCGGTAATTTCTACGGATTTTGCATCATTCTCTGAATTTGGTTCATTTATTTCTGTTACCAGCGGACAGGATGCATTTGTACAGGGTGTAGTTGAAAACCTTTGTAATGATACACCTGAGAAAAGGAAGCAGCGAATAGCATTGGCACAAGGTAATTCCTGGGAGAAAAGAGGCGAGCAATTCGGTGCTGCTGTTGCCAGTGTACTGGTGAAAAAAGGAGTAATGTCTGAGGCAACTCACCATGCAGGTATTATGGTTTGATTGCCAGGCATCTGCTCAATCTAGCTCTCTTGTAAGCATGATCTGAACTATAAAATGGCTTGATGTGAAAAAGTTTTTGGTGAGTAATAATGCTTTTTCATTAACTGGGACAATCCTTAGTGCTACTGCAGGTTTTATTAATATATGGGCATTAGCCAGAATATTAAATGCAGAAGAATTGGGTAAATGGCTGTTATATATAACAGCCTTTACTTTTAGTGATATGCTGCGTTCTGGTATCATTCATACAGCCCTTATTAAACATTCAACTCAGAAAGATACAGGATCAGTAACAGGTTCTTCATGGGTAATAGGAATTATACTGTCAATAGTATTACTACTACTTGTATGGCTACTTGAACTCAGTATACCTATATTTAGTGAAAAGGCTTTCGAACCAGAACTTGGTTTATACCTGCAACTGCTTATTATAACTTCTTTTCCCTTTACTTTTTCACTTTGGTTGCAGCAGATAAAAGAAAAGTATAACCGGATTTTATGTATCCGGTTGATCTTAGCTGTACCTTTTCTATGCTTTACTTTAAGTGGATTCTTCTCTCCTTTTCACCTGCAAACCCTACTGCAAGTACACATACTGAGCTATTTGGTAACCTCAGGTGTTGTTATAGCCTGTGGGTGGAGTGGTATCCAAACATTATTTCAGGCAAAAGTGGCTGTTATAAAAAAACTGCTGTCCTTTGGGAAATACACCATGGGCACTTTATTGAGCACCAATTTGCTGAAAAGTGCGGATACCTTTATGATTAGCTGGTATTTAGGACCTGCAGCACTTGCCGCTTATAATCTGCCATATAAGCTTATTGAATTGCTGGAAATTCCGCTCAGAAGTGTAGCTGCTACTTATCTACCTCAAGCTGTAAGGCACAGTGGTGAACAAAATTTCTTATTTATAAAGCAACTATTCTACCGATATACAGCAATCTTGACTCTGCTTTTTATACCAGTCACGTTGGGTATGTTCTTATTTGCAGAAACGATGGTAGTCATAGCAGGGGGTGAGATGTATGCTAGCTCTGCCACTATCTTTAGATGCTTTGTAATCTATAGTTTATTTCTTCCTTTAGATAGATTCTTGGGAATTACGTTGGATATCCTGAATAAGCCTCAGGTAAATCTCCTTAAAGTGTGGCTAATGGTGATACTTAATATTGTGGGTAATCTGGTGGCTATTCATTTTTTTGCATCTCCTATACTTATGGCTGTAGCTACCATTCTTACTGTGATCAGTGGTTGTATAATTGGTTGGTTTTTGTTAAATAAAACAATACCCATAAAACTGAGTGAATTAGCTGCTACCAGCTATTTTATAATTAAACAGCCGATTCAACACTATAGCAAATACAAAGCAGCATGATTCAGAAACAATTTCCTTTAGTTTCTATCATTACGATCAATTTTAACCAGGCAAAGGTTACAATAGAATGGCTGCAGTCTATTCAAAAAATAACTTATCCAAACTATGAGGTGATTATTGTAAATAATGGTAGTGATGATAATATGTTGGAAACCTACCTAAGTAATTATGCAAACGTAACATTTATTGAGAGTACAATTAATAGGGGATTTGCTGGAGGCAACAATTTGGGTATAAAAAAAGCAAAAGGTGAGTTGCTATTACTTTTAAATAATGATACAGAAGTTGAGCCTGATTTTCTGGAGCCTCTGGTAGCTGGTATAAAGCGTCTCCCACAAGCAGGAATCATTAGTCCGAAAATTAAATACTTCGATCAACAAAATATTATTCAGTACGCAGGAGGAGGTAAAATAAATCCAATCACTGGGCGGGGGAAATTCAAAGGTAGTGGCGAAACAGATAGCCTAAAATACTCCTCTACTCAACCTACAGAACTTATTCACGGTGCTGCCATGCTGCTCTCCAGGCAATTAATTCAACAAATAGGGGGAATGGAAGAGCGTTTTTTTCTCTATTATGAAGAACTAGACTGGGGTGAAAGGGCAAAAAGAGCAGGATATATATTATATGTAGTAGGCGAGTCCGTGGTTTATCATAAAGAATCTGTATCTGTAGGCAAAAATAGCCCCTTACGTATGTATTACACCACCCGCAATCGTACGCTATTTATGAAAAGAAATTTTCCTGGCAATACCTTTCTGCTTTATTTACTGTTTTTTTTGTGTATTTCTATTCCAAAAAATAGTATCATCTTATGTATAAAAGGCGATTTCCTATTGTTAAAAGCCTTTTTAAAAGGTGCTTTTGACAGTATATCCAACAGGAATGAAACAATCTATTCAGCAAATCCATTAATGCAGGCTATGGGTAAAACATTTCAATCTACAAATAACTGATGACAGGAGTACTAGTAGTAACCAGTGTAGTGCTTATATACTTAGCTATATGTACAAGCTACTTATTTCTCTTTGCTATTGCTGGCAGACTAGTAAAACCTGTTGAAATAAGCGAAAAAAAAGAAAAACCTGGATATAAAATACTTGTGTTAATTCCTGCCTATAAAGAAGACAATGTAATTGTAGAAGTAGCCAAGCAAGCATTACAGCAGTATTATCCGCAAAATTTGTATGAAGTGGCGGTTATTTGCGATTCGTTGAAGCAAGAGACTATACTGGCTTTAAAAGCCTTACCAATTACGGTAGTAGAAGTAAAATTTAGTAATCCTACTAAGGCTAAAGCCATTAATGCAACTTTACAGCCGTTGTTTGGCTATGATCTGGCTGTGGTGTTAGATGCAGATAATATAATGGATGTTCAATTTCTGGAAAAAGTTTCGCAAGCTTTTGCTGAAGGATATACCATCATACAAGGGCACCGGATTGCAAAGAACACAAATACTAGCATAGCTATATTAGATGCTATCAGCGAAGAAATAAATAATCATATCTTTAGAAAAGGGCATTGTGCTTTAGGTTTGCCTGCAGCGCTAATTGGTTCAGCCATGGCGTTCGACTTTCAATTTTTTAAGCAAACAATGGCAAGCATTACGGCAGTATCAGGATTTGATAAGGAATTGGAATTAGCCATACTAAAAGATAGAAGATATATCTATTATGCAGAAGATGCCTTGGTTTATGATGAGAAAGTACAGCGTATAGTAGATTTCAAAAAACAACGTACCCGCTGGATTGCTGCACAGCTTACTTATTTAACGAATAATTTTTTTAGTGGAATTATTCAATTATTTCGAGGCAATGTGGCTTATTTTGATAAAGTATTCCAATTTATGCTGTTACCGCGGTTACTTCTGTTAGGCTTAGCCATCGGTACTACATTGCTTTCAGTTCTGTTGCAGCATATGCCTCTATTTGTTTTTAGCAGTACCCTAGTATTGTTGCTAATAGTTTCATTATTCCTCTCCATTCCCAACGCTCTTTTGAAGAAAATTTCCTGGAAAGAAGTATCTGCCATGCCAGCACTCTTTATTCAATTTATCTTCTCTGTACTTCAAATCCGCAAAGCCAGATATACTTTTCTTCATACACCACATGGGGAGATAAAGCAAAACAGATAAGGTAGATGAAAAAGCTGTATATATTAACTCAACGAAATGACTTTAGGTTATTATGTCTTCTGCTATCAAAGAATTATTAATGGTTGAGGTAAAAAAGGATAATTCCCAACCTAAGTTAGGGCTGGCTCAACTAGTATCTACTTGCAAGAGGTATTTTGTAGGTTTCCTTCGCTTACTAAATGCTAAAGTTAAATTGCGGCGTTGCTTGCAAGTAGGCCGGATGGTAACTGTAAGAGGGAATCTGAGAGTAGAAGGGAAGGGTGCCATTTTCATTGGTGATCGGGTAAAAATATGGTCACATATCACTATTACACAAATATCTGTAGGCGATAATGCAAATCTTACTATTGGCGATAATACCTTTATTAATACAGGTGTTGTTGTTTCGGTACGGAACCAGGTAGTAATAGGCAAAAATTGTGAGATTGCTCCTCAGGTAATTATTATGGATAATGACTTTCACGGCGTGGAGAATAGAGCTACCCCAGAAAAGCCAGCTCCTGTTATTATTGAAGATAATGTCTGGCTGGCTACCCGCTGTACTATATTAAAAGGTGTAACCATTGGGAAAGGGGCAGTAGTAGCTGCAGGGGCTGTTGTAACAAAAGATGTACCTCCCTATACATTAGTAGGAGGCGTGCCTGCAAAAGTAATCAGATACCTTACGCCATCTTGCCATACTAACGCCACCGGAAATCATTAGAAAAGATAAAGTAGAAGCTATTATTTTGTCATATAAAGGTTTGTCGAATTTTTATATGTACTTTTGTTTTGAGGATTGATTCGTATATTTTATAAAGTTATACTCACCAAAATTGTATTTCACAAAGCGGTTGCATCAGTAGATTATATCTTCAGGTTGGGCAGTTACTAGTTTACGTCGGTTCCGTATCCCTTTATTCTCATTACCTTACAAAAAATATTACAGAATAACTTTTGTATAATTTGTACAATTGCTCTACATTTGCAGTTCTAAAAAAATTAGCGTTAAAATTTACTAAAAATTATATCATAAATGCCTACTATACAGCAATTAGTAAGAAAAGGTAGAAAAGAGTTAACAACTAAATCAAAGTCACCCGCACTGGATTCTTGCCCTCAGCGTAGAGGTGTTTGTACCAGAGTGTATACTACTACCCCTAAAAAACCAAACTCAGCTATGCGTAAAGTAGCCAGAGTGCGGTTAACTAATCAGAAGGAAGTAAATGCCTATATTCCAGGTGAAGGTCATAATCTGCAAGAGCACTCTATCGTATTGATCAGAGGTGGAAGGGTAAAAGATTTGCCAGGCGTACGTTACCACATCATCAGAGGTGCTATGGATACAGCTGGTGTAAACGGACGTTTGCAAGGAAGATCTAAATACGGAACGAAGCGTCCAAAACCAGGAGCAGCTCCGGCTAAAGGTGGCAAAGGTGCACCTCCAGCCAAAGGCAAAAAATAATACAGGTAGCATTTATATATAATAAAGCAAATACAATAGATAGCTGATAGCTAAAAGCTAATAATATCAACAATGAGAAAGTCAAAACCTAAGAAAAGATATATCCTGCCAGATCCCAAATTCAAAGACGTGCTGGTGACCAAGTTTGTAAATAACTTGATGTATGATGGCAAGAAGAGTGTCGCTTACAATATTTTTTATGATGCTTGTGACCTTATTCAGAAACGCACAAATGAAAATGGGGTGGATGTATGGAAGAAAGCATTGAACAACATTATGCCTGGTGTTGAGGTAAGAAGCCGCCGGGTGGGGGGCGCTACTTTTCAAGTACCCAGTGAAGTAAGACCAGAAAGAAAACAATCGCTAGGTATTAAATGGTTAATTGCCTACGCAAGAAAGCGTGGAGAAAAAACAATGACTGAGAAACTGGCAGGTGAAATTATTGCTGCTTCTAAAGGAGAGGGTGCTGCTGTGAAGAAGAAAGATGATACCCACAGAATGGCTGAAGCAAACAAGGCTTTCTCACATTTTAAATTTTAATTATGGCCCGCGATTTAAGATATACAAGAAATATTGGGATAGCTGCGCATATTGATGCAGGTAAAACCACCACTACGGAGCGGATACTTTATTATACTGGTAAGTCTCATAAGTTAGGCGAGGTTCATGAGGGTGCTGCTACCACTGACTGGATGGAGCAAGAGCAGGAAAGAGGTATTACTATTACATCTGCTGCTGTAACAGTTGACTGGACTTACAGAGAACAAAAATATCACATAAATATTATTGATACACCCGGCCACGTAGATTTTACCGTAGAGGTAAACCGTTCTCTGCGCGTACTGGACGGTCTGGTATTTTTATTTAGTGCTGTTGATGGGGTAGAGCCACAATCAGAAACTAACTGGCGTTTAGCTAACAATTACAAAGTTGCTCGGATTGGGTTTGTTAATAAAATGGACCGTTCAGGTGCTGACTTTTTAGGTGTATGCAAGCAGGTGAAAGAAATGCTGGGCAGTAATGCGGTTGCGTTGCAATTACCTATCGGTGCTGAGGACAATTTCAAAGGAGTGGTAGATTTAGTTAACTTCCGTGGAATTGAGTGGAATGAGCATGATAAAGGAATGACTTTTAGAGAAGTGCCAATTCCTGACGACATGATGGAAGAGGCCTTGGAATACAGAGAGAAATTGTTAGAAGCAGTGGCTGAGTATGATGAATCGTTAATGGAGAAATACTTTGATGATCCTAAGTCAATCACTGAAGATGAAATACTAACTGCGCTTCGCAAAGCTACTATTGACATGGCTATTGTACCCATGCTCTGTGGTTCCTCTTTCAAAAACAAAGGTGTACAGACCATGCTCGATTATGTAATGGCGCTGTGTCCTTCACCAATGGATAAAGAAAGTATTATTGGCGTCAATCCTGATACAGGTGATGAAGTAGCCCGTAAACCAAGCGAAAAAGAACCTTTTGCCGGTCTTGCATTCAAAATTGCTACTGACCCATATGTAGGCCGTTTGTGTTTCGTGCGCGCATACTCTGGTATATTGGAGTCAGGTTCTTATGTGTTTAACACACGTTCGAATAACAAAGAGCGTATATCGCGCATTTTCCAAATGCATGCTAATAAGCAAAACCAGATCGAGAGACTGGTGGCTGGTGATATTGGTGCGGTCGTAGGTTTTAAAGATATCAAGACAGGAGATACCCTTTGCGATCCGAATGCAAAAATTGTATTTGAATCTATGGTTTTCCCTGAGCCAGTAATTGGGTATGCTATTGAACCTAAGAAACAGGCAGATGTAGATAAACTAAGTAATGCCATTGCAAAACTAGTGGAAGAAGATCCAACGCTTCATGTACAGACAGACCACGAAACTGGACAAACTGTATTAAAAGGTATGGGTGAGCTACACTTAGAGATTATTATTGACCGCATGAGACGCGAGTTTAATGTGGAAATTAATCAAGGTGCACCGCAAGTAGCTTATAAAGAAGCACTGACAAAAAGCTTTACTCACCGCGAAGTTTACAAAAAGCAGACTGGTGGTAGAGGTAAATTTGCAGATATCAGCTTTGAAATTAGTCCACGGGAAGATGGTAAGCCAGGCTTGGAGTTTGTAAATGCTATCGTGGGTGGGGTTATTCCAAGAGAATTTATTCCATCTGTTCAGAAAGGCTTTGAAGAGGCAATGAAAAATGGTGTTCTGGCAGGATATCCAGTAGATTCAATGAAGGTGCGGTTATTTCATGGTTCTTACCACGATGTGGATTCCGATGCTTTGTCATTTGAATTAGCAGCACGCATTGGCTTTAAAGAATCTGCAAAAAATGCAGGCCCAAAAATAATGGAGCCTATTATGGCAGTAGAAGTAATAACACCTGATGAATATACCGGACCTATTACAGGAGATTTAAATAGAAGACGTGGGTTGATGAAGGGAATGGATACAAAAGCCGGTTCTCAGGTAGTGAAGGCCGATGTTCCTTTGTCTGAGTTGTTTGGTTATGTAACCGACCTGCGTACAATTTCATCCGGACGTGCATCAGCAAATTTAACATTCTCACATTACGAATTTTTACCTGCTAACTTAGCAGAATCAGTTATTGCAAAAGTAAAAGGCGGAAAATAAACAGAAAATCACCATCAGAAGTATTTTATGCTATTGATGGTGATTGCTGAAGACTCATAAGATATATGAACCAAAAGATCAGAATAAAGTTAAAATCTTACGATCACAACTTAGTAGATAAATCTTCTGAGAAGATTGTAAAAGCTGTAAAGTCTACCGGTGCGGTAGTAAGCGGCCCTATTCCTTTGCCAACTGAAAAGGAAAAATTCACAGTGTTGAGATCTCCACACGTTAACAAAAAATCCAGAGAGCAATTTCAATTATGTACCTACAAAAGACTAGTAGATATTCATTCCACTAGTGCTAAAACAGTAGATGCATTAATGAAACTAGAATTGCCAAGTGGCGTGGATGTAGAAATAAAAGTTTGATAGTACTTTAGTATATATAATAAATAAGGCCTAGCCTGTGGTTAGGTCTTTTTCTTTGTATATAAAGTAGGTTAACAAATTATATAAAAAATGGATTGTACTTTTATGAGGAAAAGCGTAGATATAACTGTAAAAAGGGAGAAAATATGTAATTAATTTTTTCTCAACTATTTGCAAACTTACATTTAATCCATAACTTTGCAGTCCTTTACGAAAAAACTATCAATAAACGCACAACGATAGTTTTTGTTATTAAATATCATATAAAAAATGTCTGGTATAATTGGTAAAAAAATCGGAATGACTAGCATCTATAGTGCCGATGGAACAAGTGTTCCATGCACAGTGGTGGAGGCTGGTCCTTGCGTAGTTACGCAAGTGAAGACTGTAGAAACAGACGGTTACGTGGCAGTACAATTAGCTTATGGAGATGCGAAAGAAAAAAATGCACCTAAAGCTTTATTAGGCCATCTTAAAAAAGCTGGTACCACTGCAAAACGTAAGTTAGTAGAATTTAAAGATTTTGCTAACGCTGTAAATTTGGGCGATACAATAACAGTAGCAGATGTCTTCAAAGAAGGAGAATTTGTTGACGCCGTAGGTACTTCCAAAGGTAAAGGTTTTCAAGGTGTAGTAAAACGCCATGGATTTAGTGGTGTGGGTGGCCAAACACACGGTCAGCACAACCGCCAGCGTCACCCTGGTTCGGTAGGTGCCTCTTCGTTTCCATCAAGAGTTTTCCCGGGAACAAGAATGGCAGGCCGTACCGGTGGAGATAGAGTAACAATTCAGAACCTAAAGGTGATACGAGTAATTCCTGAACAGAACCTGATTTTGATCAGTGGATCTGTACCCGGAGCTAAAAATTCACTGGTAATTTTACAGAAGTAAACCTATGGAAATTTCAGTTTTAAATAATACAGGAAAAGATACAGGCAGAAAAGTAAACCTGCCAGATGAAATATTTGGTATCACACCAAATGATCATGCCATCTATTTGGATGTAAAGCAATACTTGGCTAATCAAAGACAAGGCACACATAAGTCTAAAGAGAGAGGTGAAATCTCTGGATCTACTAAAAAGCTTCATAAGCAAAAGGGTACTGGTGGTTCACGTAAGGGTAGCATCAAAAATCCTTTATATAAAGGTGGTGGCCGGGTATTCGGTCCAAGGCCGAGAGACTATAGCTTTAAATTGAATAAGAAGGTAAAAGCTCTTGCTAGAAAATCTGCTTTAGCGTATAAAGCGTCTACTACAGCTATTGCCGTATTGGAAGATTTTACGCTTGATGCACCAAAAACAAAAGACTATCTGAAGTTCTTACAGAATTTTTCAGCTGTAGATCAAAAAACACTTTTTGTGCTTAACGAGGTAAATACAAACGTATACTTGTCTAGCCGGAATTTGCCTAAAGCTAGGGTAACAACTGTAAACCAGTTGAATACTTATGAATTATTACATGCGGATAGGCTATTTATCAGCGAAAGCTCGCTGCCAAGAATTGAAGAACTTTTTAAATAAAAAGCGATGAGTGTTTTAAAAAGACCATTGGTTACAGAAAAAGTGGCCGCATTAAATGAAAAGGGCAAATATGGCTTTATAGTCGATGCAAACGCCAATAAAATAGAGATAAAAAAAGCGGTAGAAAAAATGTATGGAGTGAAAGTGGAAACTGTGCGAACAATCCGCTACCAAGGAAAAGCCAAAACCAAATACACTTCTACAAAAGTAATTTCAGGTAGAACTTCCACTTTCAAAAAAGCTATTGTATCAGTAGCTGAAGGCGAAGTGATAGATTTCTACAGTGGTATATAAACATTATGTACACCGAGAGTTATAAGCTACCTGTAAAGGTTAGAAACATTTATAACTCCATATATTAACAATAAAATGGCAGTAAGAAAACTAAGACCAGTTACACCAGGGCAAAGATTTAGAGTAGCTCCGGCATTTACTGAGATCACAACAGACAAGCCTGAAAAGTCATTAACTGTAGCCATCAAAAAATCTGGTGGTAGAAACGATTCCGGTAGGCTCACTATGCGCTACATAGGTGGTGGACATAAGAAGAGATACAGAATAATAGATTTCAAAAGAAATAAATTTGACGTACCTGCTACTGTACAAACCGTAGAATACGATCCTAACCGTTCTGCCCGGATTGCATTGCTGCAATATGAAGACGGTGAAAAAAGATATATTATTGCTCCGGAAGGCATTACAGTTGGCCAAACAGTTATTTCCGGTGCAAGTGTAGCCCCAGAAGTAGGAAATGCTCTGCCACTTTCGGCTATTCCATTAGGTACAATTGTACATAATATTGAGATTCGTCCAGGTGGTGGCGGGTCAATGGCGCGTAGTGCTGGAACGTATGCTCAGTTGTTAGCACGTGATGGCAAATATGCTACCCTGAAGATGCCTTCTGGTGAAATGCGTATGGTACTCGTTACTTGTATAGCAACTGTGGGCTCTGTTTCTAATGCTGACCATATGAATGTAAGCATTGGAAAAGCTGGTAGAAGCCGTTGGTTAGGTATCCGTCCACGTACAAGAGGTGTTGCTATGAACCCTGTAGACCATCCAATGGGTGGTGGTGAAGGTAAGTCTTCTGGTGGTCACCCACGTTCAAGAAACGGTTTATTGGCGAAAGGCAAGAAAACTCGTAGCAAGAAAAAATATTCTAACAGATTAATTATAAGCAGGAAGAAAAAATAATGGGACGTTCATTAAAAAAGGGACCTTATATAGATTACAGGCTTGACAAAAAAGTACAAGCTATGAATGACTCAGGAAAAAAATCAGTTATCAAGACCTGGTCCCGTCGGTCAATGATTTCACCTGATTTTGTAGGACATACATTTGCTGTGCATAATGGTAATAAATTTATACCGGTATATGTTACAGAAAACATGGTAGGACATAAGTTAGGCGAATTTGCCCCTACCAGAAATTTCAGAGGTCACGTAGCTAAAAAGGATAAAGGTAAAAAATAATTATCATGGAAGCAGTAGCTAAACTAAGAAACGTACCCACTTCCCCTCGCAAAATGAGATTAGTGGCCGACCTGGTAAGAGGACAACGAGTAAATAAAGCATTAAGCATATTAAAGTTTCAGCCTAAAATAGGTGCTACACAAATAGAAAGCTTGTTACTTTCTGCTGTGGCTAATTGGCAGGCAAAAAACGAAGGAGCCCGTATAGAAGAGGCTGACTTATATATAAAAACCATATTTGTAGACGGTGGCCGGATGTTGAAAAGATTAAGGCCAGCACCACAAGGCAGAGGACACAGAATACGTAAGCGTTCAAATCATATTACGCTGATCGTTGATTCTTTTGCTCCGGTAGAGTTTGCAGAGACAGAAACTAGTACTAACCAAGATAAAGATAATAAGTAATGGGACAAAAAGTTAATCCTACCGGACTAAGACTAGGTATAGTTAAAGGATGGGATTCTAATTGGTATGGAGGC
This sequence comes from Rhodocytophaga aerolata, assembly GCF_030503435.1. GTDB lineage: Bacteria > Bacteroidota > Bacteroidia > Cytophagales > 172606-1 > Rhodocytophaga > Rhodocytophaga aerolata. The sequence continues at coordinate 50,916 of NZ_JAUKPO010000012.1, read as the reverse complement.
AAAACGTTTGCTGACAAACTAGTAGAGGATGAAAAAATCCGCAAATATGTGCTTGCCCGTATTCCAAAAGGCGGCATTGCTAAAGTAATTATTGAAAGAACTTTAAAGCGGATAACTTTAACCATCAATACAGCTCGTCCTGGTGTAGTAATAGGTAAGAACGGTATAGAGGTAGAGAAAGTAAAAGAAGAGTTGAAAAAACTTACTGGCAAAGATGTTCAAATTAACATATTTGAAATCAAACGCCCGGAGATAGATGCTAAACTGGTTGGTGAAGCAATTGCCCAACAGCTGGAAGCTAGAATTTCTTACCGTCGTGCAATGAAGCAAGCAATTTCTTCTGCTATGCGTGTAGGTGCTCAAGGTATACGTGTGAAAGTATCTGGTCGCTTAGGCGGTGCTGAAATGGCTCGTTCTGAACAATACAGAGAAGGACGGATTCCCTTACATACTTTAAGAGCTGATATTGATTATGCAATATCTGAAGCACATACAGTATATGGCAAGATAGGTATCAAAGTATGGATATTTAAAGGAGAAGTTTTCGGCAAACGTGACCTAACTCCTAATCAAGCGAGTGCTTCTGCTAATGCAGCCGGACAATCACAACAGGCCTCCGGAAATGAACGTGGTGGCAAAAGAAGAGAAGGTGGAAGAGGAGATTTCGATCGGGGTGAAGGAAGAAAAAGAACTGATGGAGATAATAAGGGTGGTGATAGAGGTGGTAATAACAGAAATGACAGAGGCAGAGGTCAAGGTCAAGGTGGTCCGAAAAAGAGAAGATAATATTAAAGACTAGGTTTAGCAGTGCTGATTTAAGCTGATAATAAATAAGTCACCGGCTAAAACTAACAAACAAAACTAATTACACAATAACGATGTTACAGCCGAAAAGAACGAAATTTAGAAAAATGCAAAAGGGCAGAGTGAAAGGAATAGCCTCTAGAGGACATTCTATTGCTTTCGGTTCTTTTGCAGTAAAATCGCTTGAAGCAGGATGGATTACCAGCCGTCAGATTGAGGCAGCTCGTATCTCTATGACTAGAGCTATGAAAAGAGAAGGACAAGTATGGATACGTATTTTCCCTGATAAACCTATCACCAAAAAACCTGCTGAAGTACGTATGGGTAAAGGTAAAGGAGCTCCTGAATATTGGGTTGCCGTGGTAAAACCAGGCACTATCTTGTTTGAAGCTACCGGTGTCAGCACTGAATTAGCAAGTGAAGCTCTACGTCTGGCTGCTCAGAAATTACCAATCAAAACTAAATTTGTTGTACGTAGAGATTACGTAGAATAGAGAGAAGATCATGAAAAAAGAGGATATAAAATCGCTTAGCATTGAGGAGTTACAAGAGAAATTGACTCAGGAGCAGGAATCTTTAACAAAGTTGAAGTTTGCTCACGCAATATCTCCTATTGAAAACCCAATGAAGGTAAGGGCAAGCAGAAGAGCCATTGCCCGTATACAAACAGAATTACGAGCAAAACAGCTTGCTAAAGCAAAATAGTTTTTGAAAATGGAGCAAATAAGAAACGTCAGAAAAGAAAGAGTAGGTAAGGTTACCAGTAATAAGATGACAAAATCTATTACTGTTGCCATACAACGTAAAGTGAAGCATCCCATTTACGGAAAGTTTATGAACAAAACCACCAAGTTAATGGCTCACGACGAGAACAATGAATGTGGGATTGGTGATACTGTCCGGATAATGGAAACTCGTCCGCTTAGTAAAAATAAGCGCTGGAGATTAATAGAAATAATTGAAAAGGCTAAATAATCATGATACAGCAAGAGTCAAGGCTAAATGTAGCCGATAACAGCGGTGCAAAAGAAGTACTCGTAATACGTGTATTGGGTGGTACCAAGAAAAAATATGCTTCTATTGGAGACAAAATAGTTGTCACAGTTAAATCTGCTCTTACCTCTAGCAATTTAAAAAAAGGCACAGTTTCTAAAGCTGTTATTGTACGCACAACCAAAGAAGTACGCCGTAAAGACGGTTCATACATCAGATTCGAGGATAACGCAGCAGTTTTATTAAATAATAATGATGAACCACGGGGAACTCGTATTTTTGGTCCTGTGGCTCGCGAGCTTCGGGAGAAGCAATTCATGAAAATTGTATCATTAGCCCCTGAGGTACTATAATTATGGAGAAGAAGATAAAAATAAAAATCAGAAAAGGCGATACAGTTCAGGTCATTTCTGGTAACTCCCGCGGTAAAACCGGTAAAGTGTTGGAAATACACGTTGAAAAATACCGTGCTACTGTAGAGGGAATAAATGTAGTATCAAAGCATATTAAACCTTCTGCTAATACTCCTAATGGAGGTATAGAGAAAAAAGAAGCACCGATACACATCAGCAACCTGGCATTGGTGGACCCAACAAATGGCAAACCCACTAAGGTAGGACGCAAGTTGGATGATAAGGGAAAATTACAAAGGTATTCTAAAAAAACCGGAGAAATAATCAAAAATGGCTAATCCAAGATTAAAAGATAAATATCTACAGGAGATTGTGCCCGGCTTAAAAAATAAGTTTGGGTATAAATCTATTATGCAGGTACCAAAACTTACTAAAGTTGTAATCAACAAAGGTATTGGTGCAGCTGTAGCAGATAAAAAGTTAGTAGATGTAGGTGTAGAAGAGTTAACTACGATATCAGGGCAGAAAGCAGTACCTACTATTTCTAAGAAGGCTATTTCAAACTTTAAGTTACGGGAGAATATGCCGATAGGCGCCAAAGTAACTTTAAGGGGAGATAAAATGTATGAATTTCTTGATCGCCTAACAACGGTTGCTTTACCAAGGGTAAGAGATTTTAAAGGAATTAGCGATAAAGGATTCGACGGACGCGGAAATTATACCTTAGGAGTTAAAGAACAGATTATTTTTCCGGAGATTAGCATAGATAAGGTAACCCGTATTTCAGGTATGGATATTACTTTTGTAACTACTGCTCAGACAGACGAAGAAAGTTTAGAATTATTGAAAGCATTAGGAATGCCTTTTGCAAATCAAAAGAAATAATACAAAAAAATGGCAAAAGAATCTGTAAAAGCGCGTGAGCGTAAAAGAGAAAAGTTAGTTGCTAAATATGCAACTAAAAGGGCAGCATTGAAAGAAGCAGGTGATTACGAAGCTTTAGATAAACTTCCACGTAATGCTTCTCCTGTGAGATTGCATAATAGATGCCGTTTGACTGGCAGACCAAGAGGGTTCATACGGAAATTTGGTATTTCCAGGGTAACTTTCCGGGAGATGGCATCAGATGGTAAAATACCAGGTGTAACAAAAGCAAGCTGGTAAAAATTATATATTTACTTTTTTTTTATCATCTAAATTACTAATTTTGCAAGCCCGTTTCAAAACGAAACGGTTTTGTATTAAATATCACATACGATGACTGATCCAATAGCCGATTATTTGACCAGAGTGAGAAATGCCATAAAGGCTAAACATAGAATAGTAGAAATACCTGCATCCAACCTAAAGAAAGAAATTACTAAGGTGCTGCATGATAAAGGATATATTCAAAATTATAAATTTGATGATAGTTCAGTACAGGGTACTATCAAAATAGCTTTGAAGTATAATCCCCAGGATAAACAGTCTGCTATTGTTAAACTAGAGAGAATCAGCAAACCTGGTTTAAGAAAATATGTCAATGCAGAGGAATTACCCCGAGTACTTAATGGCTTAGGTATTGCCATTTTGTCTACATCCAAAGGGGTAATTACAGATAAAGAAGCAAGACAATATAATGTAGGTGGAGAAGTATTGTGCTACGTTTATTAATAAAAAAAGACAATGTCTAGAATTGGAAAAAAACCGATCACACTGCCTGCCAATGTAACGTTAAGTGTGGCCTCCGATAATATAGTAACTGTTAAAGGTCCAAAAGGAACCCTAACACAAGAAGTAGACCCGGATATACGAGTTTCTACAGTTGATGGAGAAATTATCGTTGAACGTCCTACTGAGCAAAAACGCCATAAAGCATTGCATGGGTTATACAGAGCTTTGGTAAATAACATGGTAGAAGGCGTTAGCAATGGCTATAAAACACAATTAGAAATTGTAGGGGTTGGTTATAAAGCTACTGCTACCAACAATATACTAGAATTAAGTCTTGGGTATTCACATAACATCTTCTTAGCGATACCTAAAGAAATAAAAGTAACCACTCTCACTGAAAAAGGAAAAAATCCTACTATTACCTTAGAGGGTATTGATAAGCAGTTGCTTGGACAAGTAGCTGCAAAAATAAAGTCATTGCGTAAAGTAGAACCTTACAAAGGTAAAGGTGTTCGCACTGCTGGTGAAACAGTAAGAAGAAAAGCAGGTAAAACAGCTTCTAAAAAATAAGTAAAATGGCTAATCAGAAAGAAAATAGAAGAACACGTATCAAAAAAAGTATACGTAGCAAAGTTTCAGGAACTGCTGAAAAACCAAGGTTATCTGTATTTCGCTCCAATACCGGTGTATATGCTCAGATAATAGATGATATGTCTGGCAAAACATTAGTAAGTGCATCATCGAAAGAAATTGAATCAAAAGGATTGAATATAGAGATCTCCAAAAACGTTGGAAAAAAACTAGCTGAAAAAGCCGTTTCCAATGGTATCTCAACCGTGGTATTTGATAGAGGCGGTTACTTATTCCACGGAAAAGTAAAAGCTTTGGCTGAAGGTGCGCGTGAAGGAGGACTTAAATTTTAATATAAGATATGTCTCAGATTAATATCAGATCAGTAAAAGCAAGCGAAGCAGACCTGAAAGAACGGGTTGTAGCCATTAAACGTGTTGCTAAAGTAGTAAAAGGAGGCCGTAGATTTAGTTTTTCAGCTATTGTGGTTGTTGGCGATAGTAATGGCGTAGTAGGATATGGATTGGGCAAAGCCAATGAAGTAACAGATGCTATTACAAAAGGTATAGAAGATGCTAAGAAGAACTTGATTAAGGTTCCTGTATTGAAAGCAACTGTACCCCATGAAATACTTGGTAAATATAGTGGAGGTTTTGTGCTTTTAAAACCAGCCGCAGCAGGTACCGGTGTTATTGCCGGCGGTGCAATGCGTGCTGTTTTAGAAAGTGCCGGAATTAAAGACGTATTGGCTAAGTCTAAAGGATCATCTAATCCTCACAACGTAGTGAAAGCAACCTTCGATGCATTACTGAAGATGCGTGCTCCTCACACAGTAGCACACCAAAGAGGTGTAGCATTGACAAAAGTTTTTAATGGATAAAAACCATGGCAAAAGTTAAAATTACACAGATCAAGAGCACTATAGATAGGCCCAAAAATCAAAAGCTAACAGTTAAAGCATTAGGTTTAGGGAAAATTAATAAAAGTGTAGAGGTAGAAAACACTCCGCAAATTGCCGGAATGATAGAAAAAGTAAAACATTTGGTTACTGTTAACGAAATATAGCAATGAATTTAAGTTCCATACAACCTGCAAAAGGATCTGTAAAAAACAAAACACGTAAAGGTAGAGGTACTGGTTCAGGTAAAGGCGGTACATCCACACGTGGCCATAAAGGCGCACAGTCCAGATCAGGTCACTCAGCTAAAAAAGGATTTGAAGGTGGACAGATGCCTCTTCAAAGAAGAGTACCTAAATTTGGATTTAAAAATATCAATCGGGTATCGTACAAGGCAATCAATCTGGATGTACTACAAGCATTATTGAATGACAATTCTGTAGAGGTGATTGATTTTGAGTTTATGCAACAGCATGGACTAGTATCTAAAAATGATTTAGTAAAAGTGCTTGGTAGAGGTGAGTGGAATGCTAAAGTTGAGGTAAAAGCACATGCTTTCTCTGCTTCTTCTATTGCATCTATTGAAAAAGCAGGCGGAAAAGCTAGCGTTATTTAATTATGAAGAAATTTATCACCACTATTAAAAACATTTTTTCAATAGAAGATTTAAGAAGAAGAATCTTAAATACCCTATTGTTTTTAGTAATATTCCGGCTAGGTTCTTTTGTAGTATTGCCAGGAGTCAATCCTAACCGGTTGCCTGGTAGATCTGAGGGAGTTCTAGGAATATTAGATAATTTACTTGGTGGTGCTTTTAGTAATGCCTCAATCTTTGGTTTAGGCATTATGCCGTATATATCGGCATCTATTGTGGTACAATTATTAACTGTAGCACTTCCGGCAGCTCAAAAAATGCAAAAAGAAGGTGAGTCCGGAAGAAAAAAACTTAATCAGTACACAAGATATCTTACTATAGTAATAACGCTGGCTCAATCGGTTGCTTATCTTACAAGCACTATACCGAATGAAGCCATCACTATAGATAGAACATTCTTTATGGTTTCTTCAATGATTATCCTTACGGCCGGTACTATATTCTGCATGTGGTTGGGCGAGAAGATTACAGATAAAGGAATAGGAAATGGTATTTCTATGCTGATTATGATAGGAATTATCTCAAGATTCCCGGCCGCTATTTCAGGAGAAGCTTTATCAAGAGGTTCCAATGGAATTCTCTTTTTTATCATGGAGATAATAGTACTATTCTTTGTAGTAATGGGAGTTGTAATGATTACACAAGCCACGCGGAGAATACCTGTACAATATGCCAAACAAGTAATAGGAAATAAAGTATACGGAGGTCAAAGGCAATATATACCCTTAAAGCTGAATGCGGCAGGAGTTATGCCAATTATATTTGCGCAAACACTTATGTTCCTACCAGCAACAGTTGCTTCTTTCTGGGCAGACAGAAGTGAGTTAGCCAATTCTACGGCGGCTGTATTTTCTGATTTCACTTCATGGCAATACAACGTATTGTTTGCTGTTCTGATTATTCTGTTTACATTCTTCTATACTGCAATCTCTGTGAGTCCAAAAAACATATCGGACGATATGAAGAAAAATGGAGGGTTTATACCAGGTGTGAAGCCAGGAGCACAAACTACAGAATATATCGATCAAATCTTATCTAAGATTACATTACCAGGAGCTATTTTTCTGGCGATTATAGCTATTTTTCCAGCTATAGCAAGTTTGTTCGGAATCACTAGAGAGTTTGCTGCTTTTTATGGTGGAACCTCATTGCTGATTATGGTTGGAGTTGTACTAGATACTTTGCAACAAATTGAAAGTTATTTGTTAATGAGACATTATGAAGGCCTGATGAAATCTGGAAGGATTAGGGGGCGTTCAGAAAATGTCGCAGTAGCCTAAGTTTGTAGAAGGGAGAAGAATTGAGTAAGAAACAACTTTTTCTAAAAACGAAAGAAGAAATTGAATTAATTCGGCAAAGCGGAGATGTGCTAGGTAAAGCACATGCTGAGGTTGCTAAATTAATAGAGCCCGGTATTACTACGTTAACATTAGATAAACGGGCTGAAGAGTTTATAAGAGATCATGGTGGAAAACCTTCTTTTAAAAATTACAACGGTTTTCCTGCTTCACTATGTATATCTACCAATGAAAAGGTAGTACATGGAATACCAGGAAAATATGAACTAAAAGAAGGGGATATTGTTTCTATAGACTGTGGTGTACAATTGCATGGTTTTCACAGCGATAGTGCATATACTTATGCTGTTGGTGAAGTAAGTAAAGAGATAGCTGATCTACTCCAAATTACCAAAGAGTCTCTTTACTTAGCTATAGATCAGGTAACCGCAGGTGCCAGGATAGGCGATATAGGGTATGCAGTACAATCCCATGTAGAAAAATATGGCTATTCAGTAGTAAGAGAATTAGTAGGACATGGAGTAGGTAAGCACTTACATGAAAGTCCGGAAGTTCCAAACTATGGTAAACGAGGAAACGGAATTAAATTGCAAGAAGGCTTAGTAATTGCTATAGAGCCGATGGTGAACTTGGGTACAAAAAATATAGTGCAAGAAAAAGATGGCTGGACTATACGTACGCAAGACCGTAAACCTTCTGCTCACTTTGAGCACACAGTTGCCCTGAATAATAACAAAGCCGATATATTAACAACTTTTAAATACATAGAAGAGGTACTTAAATCCAAATATGGCCAAACAATCATCCATTGAGCAAGACGGAACTATAGTAGAAGCTTTATCCAACGCGATGTTTAGAGTAGAACTACAAAATGGTCATCAGGTTATTGCTCATATCTCCGGAAAAATGCGGATGAATTATATTAAAATACTGCCAGGCGATAGAGTGAAGTTAGAAATGTCGCCATACGATTTAAGTAAAGGTAGAATTGTTTACAGATATAAATAATTTAATAGAGACATGAAAGTTAAAGCATCTATCAAGAAACGTAGTGCTGACTGTAAGGTAATCCGCAGGAAAGGCAAACTTTACGTTATCAACAAGAAAAATCCTAGATATAAACAAAGACAAGGTTAATTTAATAATATGGCTAGAATTTCAGGCGTAGACATTCCAGATAGGAAAAGAGGAGAAATTGCTCTAACCTACATTTATGGTATTGGTCGCAGATCAGCACAACATATCCTTAGTAAAGCAGGGGTAAATTTCGATAAGAAAGTGAGTGAATGGACGGATGATGAATCTAACACTATCAGAAGCATTATTTCTGCAGAATATAAAGTGGAAGGTGTACTGAAGTCAGAAGTGCAGTTGAACATTAAGCGCTTAATGGATATTGGTAGCTACCGTGGTTTAAGACATCGTAAAGGTTTACCAGTTAGAGGACAGCGTACGAAAAACAACACTCGTACCAGAAAAGGTAAACGTAAGACAGTTGCCAATAAGAAAAAAGCTACCAAATAAGAGATAGTATAGGAATATATTAGCTGTGAGAGTTAATCACCTATCATAAAAAATAAACAACGATGGCTCAACAACAAAGTCAAGCAAAAAGAAAAGATAAAGCAAAGAAAAGAGTGGTAATTGTAGAGCCTGTTGGACAGGTTCACATCAAAGCTACTTTCAATAATATAATTATCTCAGTTACGAATGGTGCCGGTCAGGTGATTTCCTGGGCTTCTGCCGGTAAAATGGGCTTTAAAGGTTCCAAAAAGAATACTCCATATGCTGCGCAAATGGCTGCACAAAATTGTGCGCAGGCTGCATATGAATTAGGTATGCGCAAAGCTGAAGTATTTGTAAAAGGTCCTGGTGCAGGTAGAGAGTCTGCCATTCGAACCATTCAAAATGCAGGAATAGAAGTAACTACTATCAAAGACATTACTCCTTTGCCTCATAATGGTTGCCGTCCTCCTAAACGTAGAAGAGTTTAATTAATTATTTGCTGATGAACAATGATTATGATCTATGGATAATTGTTGTTCATAATCATTCAATCATCATTATTTAAATAACCACAAATGGCTAGATATATAGGTCCAAAAGCTAAAATTGCTAGAAAATTTGGCGAACCAATTTTAGGCCCCAGTAAAGCTTTACAAAAAAAGAGTTATCCTCCAGGGATGCATGGGAGAGGCAGAAAAAGAAAACAGTCTGAATATGCTGTGCAGTTGACAGAGAAGCAAAAAGCAAAGTATACATACGGCGTGTTGGAAAGGCAATTTGAAAACCTGTTTCACAAAGCTGCCCGTAGAGAAGGTATCACCGGTAATAACTTATTGATATTACTCGAAGCTAGATTAGATAATACCATTTACAGATTAGGCGTAGCTCCTACCCGCCGGGCAGGACGCCAGCTGGTTTTACATAACCATATTACTGTTAATGGTTCTATTGTAAACATACCTTCGTATTCTTTAAAGCCAGGAGATGTAGTAGGCGTTCGTGAGAAGTCCAAATCCCTGGAATCTATTACTGACAGCTTATCAGCCAGAAACGCCAAAAGATATCCTTGGCTGGAGTGGGATGGTTCTTCAATGGTAGGTAAATTTGTAACCTATCCTGAGAGAGACCAAATTCCCGAAAATATTCAAGAACAGCTGATTGTCGAACTTTACTCTAAGTAATAGTCTTGCTATTTGCGAAACAGAGTAACCTAACTTATAAAAATAAAAAAAGCATATGTCAATATTAGCATTTCAAATGCCTGATAAGGTGGTGATGGAAAAGGCCGATGACTTTCATGGTCTCTTTGAGTTTAAACCATTAGAGAAGGGATATGGAGTTACGATCGGCAATGCACTAAGGAGGATTTTATTATCTTCTTTGGAAGGCTATGCTATAACAAGTGTAAAAATACCTGGAGTACTGCATGAATTTTCATCAATAGAAGGTGTTGTAGAAGATGTTTCAGAAGTGATACTGAATCTAAAGCAAGTACGCTTGAAGAAAGTATCTGATGTGATTGATAATAAAATAGTAGTAACTATAAAAAATCAAAAAGTATTCAAAGCTGGAGATATTTCTAAATTCAGCACTTCCTTTCAGGTACTCAATCCGGAATTTGTAATTTGCAACTTGGATACCTCGGTAAACATGGAAGTAGAACTCCTTGTTGAAAAAGGCAGAGGATACGTACCAGCTGAAGAAAACAAACCAGCTGATCAATCTTTTGGACACATAGCTATCGATGCTATTTTTACACCCATTAAAAATGTAAAATACAGCATTGAAAATACCCGTGTAGAACAAAAAACTGACTACGAAAAACTGGTATTGGATATAGAAACCGATGGTTCAATTCATCCGGAAGATGCATTAAAAGGGGCGGCTAATATTCTTATTCAACACTTCATGTTATTCTCCGATCAAACAATGACCTTTGAAGCGGTTAAAACGGAAGAAGAAAACACTGTAGACGAAGAATTGCTGCATATGAGAAAGTTATTAAAGACTTCTCTAGCAGATCTTGATCTTTCAGTAAGAGCATACAACTGCTTAAAATCTGCGGATGTACGTACACTAGGCGATTTGGTATCCTTGGATATTTCAGATATGATGAAGTTTAGAAATTTCGGAAAGAAATCGTTGACTGAACTTGAGCAACTGGTAGCAGAGAAAAATCTTACTTTTGGAATGGATTTGTCCAAATATAGATTGGATGAAGATTAACAACAATAATTAGTAACACGTCTTTAGTATACGAATCGCTAAAGACTCTACTACTAAAGACTAGAGACTATTTAACAATGAGACACGGAAAAACAATCAATCATTTAGGCAGAACTGCTTCACATAGGCACGCTTTGTTATCTAACATGGCTTCTTCATTGATTCTGCATAAAAGAATAACGACTACAGTAGCCAAGGCAAAGGAATTGCGTAAATACGTTGAGCCGCTGCTTACCAAGGCAAAAGATGATACTACTCATTCGAGAAGAACGGTATTCTCTTACCTTCAGAATAAAGAATCTGTAAAAACGCTTTTTAGTGAAGTAGCAGAAAAAATAGCTAACCGTCCGGGTGGGTATACCAGAATTATCAAGTTAGGCACACGTCCTGGCGATAACGCAGATATTTGTATCATCGAACTGGTAGATTATAACGAGACGTTGCTGAAAGCTAAACCAGGTGCAACAAAAGGCAGAACACGCAGAGGCCGCAGAACTACTAAAGGTACAGCTACAACACCAGCTGCAGAAGAAGCCAACGCTGAAACTAAAAGCAAGGATAACGCTCCAGAAAATAAAGAATAGTGATCGTAACTAATAAAAATAACAATAAAAGGGATTGGAACTTGGTTCTAATCCCTTTTTTTTGACCGTATAGAAAAAAATAAACTATAAATGAACCGCTAACTATCAATAAATGTTAGCAACCAGAATAAATAAAAACTATGAAATACACACCACGAAAAGAAGCTTTATTATTATTAGAAGATGGCACCTTGTTCAGAGGAATTGCCTTAGGTAAAACAGGTACTATTGGGGGCGAACTATGTTTCAATACCGGAATGACCGGCTATCAGGAAATATATACAGACCCTTCTTACTTTGGTCAGATTATACTGAATACTACTTCTCATATAGGTAACTATGGTACCCTACCCGCAGACCAGGAGTCGGATACGGTAAAAATTAGCGGCTTGGTTTGTAATCATTTTTCAACAATTTACTCCAGAAATACAGCAGAACTTTCCTTACAGGAATATTTTGAAAGAGCCAACATTGTTGGGATCGGAGAGGTAGATACCCGCCAGATAGTAAAGCATATTCGTAATAAGGGAGCAATGAATGCCATTATCTCCTCAGAAATACTGGATGTTGCAGCTTTACATAGAAAGTTATTAGAAGTGCCGCCAATGAATGGATTGGAACTATCATCTCAAATTAGTACACCTAAACCTTTTGTACTTGGAAGTGACGAAGCAGAATATAAAGTAGCCGTTTTAGACTTAGGTATTAAAACTAGTATCCTGGAGAATTTAACGTCACGAAATATTCAATGCAAGGTATTCCCCGCTAAAACATCTTTCGAAGAGATGAACAAGTGGAATCCGGATGGTTATTTTATATCTAATGGTCCTGGTGACCCTGCCGCAATGCCGTATGCAGTAGATACAGTAAAAGATATTATAGAAACAGAAACACCTTTATTTGGAATTTGCTTAGGCCACCAGATATTAGCCCTGGCAAATGATGTATCTACGTATAAACTTCACAATGGACATAGAGGATTGAATCACCCGGTTAAAAATTTAATTACCGGAAGGGGTGAAATTACGTCTCAGAACCATGGATTTGGTGTGAATGAAGAAGATGTAAAAAAAAACAAGCATGTTGAAGTAACCCACATCAATTTAAACGACAAAAGTGTAGAAGGTATTCGCATGAAGAATGGAAGAGCTTTTTCCGTACAATATCACCCTGAATCATCTCCAGGACCACATGACTCCAGGTATCTATTCGATGATTTTGTAAAACTTATTAAAAACAAATAATCTAGTAAAATAACTGTTCGTTTCATGGCTTTCTATTCCAAATAGAAGGCCTTTTTAGTATATAAACTATCCCTGAGCAAACTATCTCTTAACAAAATAAGGATAATTGCCGGATAAATATCTGTAAAAATTGTAATTCAAAGACCATTTATTTAATTTTCGGGCACCAAAACCAAATTCTAATAAATTATGAGCATTATACAACATATCCATGCACGTCAGATCTTGGATTCAAGAGGCAATCCTACTGTGGAGGTAGACGTAAAAACAGAAAATGGATTCACTGGAAGAGCTGCCGTTCCTTCTGGAGCTTCTACAGGTTCGCATGAAGCTGTGGAACTAAGAGATGATGATAAAAAAGTATATGTAGGCAAAGGAGTATTAAAAGCGGTAGAAAATGTAAATGAACTAATTGCTGATGAACTTATAGGCTACTCCGTGTATGAGCAAAACCTGCTGGATAAAATTATGCTTGAATTGGATGGAACGCCCAACAAATCTAAACTTGGGGCAAATGCCATTTTAGGTGTTTCATTAGCTATAGCCAAAGCAGCTGCACAGGAAGCAGGGCAGCCCTTATTCCGGTATATTGGAGGAGTAAGTGCCAATACCTTACCCGTTCCTATGATGAATATTTTGAATGGTGGAAGCCATGCCGATAATTCCATCGATTTTCAGGAGTTTATGGTGATGCCTGTAAAAGCTTCTTCTTTTTCACAATCGTTACGAATGGGAGTAGAAGTTTTTCATCAATTAAAGAAAGTATTAAAAGACAAAGGAATGTCTACAAATGTTGGGGATGAAGGTGGGTTTGCGCCTAATTTGCCTTCAAATGTAGCGGCTCTGGAGGTTATTTTACAGGCTATTGAAAAAGCCGGATACAAGCCCGGTGAAGATATTTTTATTGCGCTGGATGCAGCAAGTTCTGAATTTTATGATGCTGGTACGGGGATGTATCATTTCAAAAAATCTACCGGCGATAAACTGACTTCTTCTCAGATGGCTAATTATTGGAAAGACTGGGCAAACCAGTACCCAATCATATCCATAGAAGACGGCATGGCAGAAGATGACTGGAACGGATGGAAGGAACTGACTGACCTGACTGGCAACAAAATACAATTAGTAGGCGATGATTTGTTTGTAACCAACGTACAGCGGCTGCAACAAGGCATTGATCAGAAAATTGCCAATTCCATATTAGTAAAAGTAAATCAAATAGGATCTCTTACAGAAACTATTAGTGCTGTAAATCTGGCTAAACGTAATTCTTATAAAAGCGTAATGTCGCACCGCTCCGGCGAAACTGAAGATAGTACTATTGCTGACCTGGCTGTTGCCTTGAATACCGGGCAAATTAAGACAGGGTCTGCTTCACGCTCTGATAGAATGGCCAAGTATAACCAGTTGCTACGAATTGAGGAAGAATTAGGCGAAGTAGCCTATTTCCCAGGTATTAAATTTTAATTTTTTAGGTGCCATTCACAGAGTGGCACCTTTTTGTTTACTCTATAGGTTTCCTCGGATACTTCTCCCTAAACCGTTTTTCTCAGGCATTTCTTTTTACATGTGGCAGATATGTGTAAATTACTGTTGATTAAAACTATTAGAGATAATTAATCTTATCTTATGCGCTGGAAACTCCCGTCTTTTACCAGAAATTATTATTTTATTGCTACTACCACTTTTTTAATATGGATGCTATTTTTTGATGCAAATGATTTTATATCGCAGTATCAGATGAGAAGAGAGGTAAATGATTTAGAGGAGAAAAAACGGTTTTATCTGGAGAGAATTGAAGAAGTAAAGAGAGAAAGAAGAGAGTTGCTGAGCAATCCTAAATTATTGGAGAAGTATGCAAGAGAACAATACCTGATGAAAAAAAATGCCGAAGACGTATTTGTAGTAATAGAAGAAGATAAATAGGAGCAGAGTATAGGTTACTCTTTTATAGTTGATTGCCAGGAAACATTTTTTAGGAATACATATCTGCTGTCAGACGGTACACTGTTTGTGTCTTTCTTCATGTGTATAGCATCTATATTATTGTAGAAATATTGAGAAGTATCTTTTTGCCATACCCTGCCCAACATAACCAATATCCCAAGAAGAGTTATTTTAAAGGCGAAAGAAAAATTGCTATTCCTTCTTTTCATAAGTAGCCACTGTACGAGCAAAATTAAATGCTCTATTCATTTTTAGGCAGGAAAGTTACAAAAAATTAATATGCGTGCTTAATCTATATTATAAAAAACTGTACATGTACAATATAAGTGCTAAATTTAACAGACAGAATCTACTATAATGATAAAAGTTCTTTTTGTTTGTTTAGGAAACATCTGCCGCTCACCTATGGCAGAGGGCATTTTTAAACAACTTATTCAAGAAAAAAGGCTAACAGATAAGATATGCTGCGATTCCGCCGGCACTTCTAACTATCATATAGGAGATTTACCTGATCATCGTATGCGTAGCACAGCCCGAAAATATGATATAGACCTTACACACCGGGCCCGCCAACTTGCAGGTACTGACTTTGAAGCGTTCGATTATATTATTGCAATGGATGAGTCAAATCATGCAACTATCATCACTCATACAAAGTGGAAAGATTCCTATGCTGACAAGTTAGTTTACATGCGCCAATACGACCCAATTCCAGGCAATATGAACGTACCTGACCCATACTTTGGCGGACAGCAAGGATTTGAAAAAGTATATCAAATGTTACTAAAAGCCAATACCCAATTTTTAAATTATTTAATTGAAAAACATCAATTATAGTCAAGTTATCGTGTAACCAGCTCATCAATGAATTTTAATAGTATACATAACAACCAGATTCAATTTTTTGAGAGTATTTTATTTGAGGGCCTAGGCAAAGAAATCCCTGTGACTAGTTATGAGTTTTTGTCTGGCGGAAATATCAATAATGCCGTAAAACTAGATACAGCGGAAGGATATTTCTTTGTGAAATGGAATGAAAGTGACCATACAGAAGCATTTGCCGCTGAAGCTAAAGGCTTACAACTGCTAAGAAGTACTCAGGAAATAACTCTGCCGCATGTAATAACCTATGGGCATAAAATGCAGAAATCCTATATCATGCTTGAATACATTAGTTCTAATCGTCCACAAGCAGGGTATTGGGAGCACTTTGGGAGAGCACTAGCTAAATTACATACACATACACATTCTCATTTTGGCCTGGATTACAACAATTTTATAGGATCATTAAAGCAGAGTAATGAATGGGAGGAAGACGGCATACAATTTTTTATTGAAAAGCGCTTAAAAGTACAAGCCGGTCTGGCTTTATATAACGGCGAAATTACAAGAGTTTTGTACGACAAGTTTGATGCCTTGTACGAGAAATTGCCAAACTTACTGCCTGCTGAGAAACCAGCCTTACTACATGGCGATTTATGGAGCGGAAATGTGATGATAGGAAATGACGGATGGGTATGCTTAATAGATCCGGCTGTATATTATGGCAACCGGGAAGCAGAGCTGGCTTTTACAAAGCTTTTCGGTGGATTTAATGCAGCCTTTTATCAGGCATATATGGAAGCTTATCCGGTAGAAAAAGGTTTTGAAGAACGCATAGAAATATATAATCTTTATCCGCTTCTTGTGCATGTAAATTTATTTGGATCGGGGTACTTAAGCGGTATAGAAAAAGTTTTGAAGAAATTCTGAAAGTACATGCTAACAAAAAAGCGGTAAAGTCATTTACCGCTTTTTTGTTAGTGAAGTGAATGCGTAAGCCTTAGGAACCAGGCATACCTTGGCTATTGAGGAAGTTTGTATAATGCTTTGTAAACATAGCTTCGTATTTGTCGCCTTCTTTTTTGCCGGCATCTTTAAAAGCAGACACTACCTGATTTAATATATATAAATTTGTTTGGATTTCACGCGTATTGCCTGGCTCTTTTGTCATATAATATTCCAGGCTTTGGTTTGCCCTGGAGGCCAGAATGTCCGAAACCTCTACCGCTTTTTTAGTTTCACCTACAGCAATAAGCACCGATATCATATTGGATGTCATTTCATCGAAGGGCACTCCGGCATCTGGTAATACATTTAACGAATGTAGAGCTACTTCTTTCGCTTTGTCAGTTTTGCCTTCTTCTAGCAGCGTTTCAGCTAGCCGGTAGAAGTGCAAACGCGCATTAATAGGGAAGCGGCGATAATTTTCATCATAATATACATCTGCATTGTCCATTTCGCGCCAGAACATTTTTTTCATCATGTTCTCAAACATAATGTCTGTATTAACATATCCTTGCGAAGCTCCACTCACTCTCACAGGCAATAGACGGTAAACCATTCCTTCTACCTGTAAAAATTCTTTTAAATTCAGATAACTGGAAGGAGCCAAGGTGCTGGAGAAATAAATAGGCCGTTCCCAATTGTTGGTAGCTATCATATCCAGGATAATTAAGTCAGGTTTCAACAAGTCGCCTCTGTTTACATTCCAGATCATCCTATCTGTTAAAGAATCACGCAGGGAAGGCATAATAAGGCCGCTTTGCAGTACTTTTTCTTTGTCAATGGGTTGTACCAGCGTAGCAGAAGGCAGAATGGTCAACTGCTCATCCCGGTAAGGTACTTTAATAGCCGGGCTATTCTTACGTACCAAATCTATGTATTGAGGCAGCGGTAAGCCTCCTTTTACATTCGGGTTTTCCAGTACAGGAATCTGGTCGTTGGTACCTGAAATATAATTTTTGTACTCCAGAGAAATAGGCAATGGTTTCGATTCATACGTTTGCCGCTTCATTTGCTGAATATACCAGTCTGTACCCAGTAGACTTAAGTTACATACCCGCACATCGGTACGGAAACCTTCCACTTCCTGTACATACCATAGAGGGAAAGTATCATTATCGCCACCGGTAAATAAGATAGCATTAGGCGCACAAGCATTTAATAAATTTTTGGCAGAATCCACCGAATGATACCGGTCAGAACGGTCATGGTCATCCCATCCTTCAACTGCCATGATTCCAGGGACAACCAGACATAAAACTGAGGCGGCAATATTACCTGTAGCTGGTTTCTTAATAAGGTTTGTAAATAGTTCTGCTACCGCCATTACGCCTATGCCAATCCACATAGCAAACACATAAAATGAACCTACATAAATATAATCCCGTTCACGAGGTTCTACTGGCGGTGAGTTCAAGTATAGAATAAGTGCAATACCTGTCAGGAAGAAGAGCAGGGTAAGTACTAGGAAGCTTCGTTTGTCCTTACTGAATTGGAAAAGAAAGCCTGCCAGGCCCAGAATAAAGGGAAGCATATAGAAATTATTGCGGCCTTTATTGGTAGCCAGTTCAAAAGGCAGATTATCTCTGCTTGAACTGAAAGGAGTAAGCCATCCGGCACCTTCTATATCACTTTCCCGGCCTGCAAAATTCCACATAAAATACCTCCAATACATATGCCCTAGCTGATGAGTGAGCAGAAATTGTATATTATGCACCATCGTTGGCCGCTCTCCTTCCCGTAAGCCTAGAATCTGGCGGTATAAGGCTGTATGGCCTGGCTGACGGCTATGAATCCGGGGCAGCAGCATGTTTCCACGCGGATCAAATTCATTGATCAAATCATAATCATACACCTCATACTTGTTTTCTCCTCTGATATATTTAGGCGTTCCTTTCTTCTGATCTACCAGTTGTGCAGCAAAGGTAGGGCCGTATAATAGAGGTCTGTCACCGTATTGCTCCCTTTTTAAGTAAGAAACAAACGTGAGCACATCACTTGGATTATTCTCATTAATTGGCGGGTTGTATTCAGCCCTAATAAGAATAATAGCATAGGAGGCGTACCCAATCAGGATAAATGTAGTAGAAAGGAGGGCAGTATTTAATAATACGTTGTGTTTTCTTTCACTATAGATAATGCCATATATCAAAGCCCCCAGGAAAAGGATCGTAAATACAATAATACCTGATCCGAAAGGTAACCCGAATCCATTCACAAACAGAATTTCCATTTTGCCAGCCAAAGATGGTAAGCCAGGAATAATCCCTATCATAATAGCTACAATTACAACACCACCGATAAGCAGGGATGTTATCACACCCATTGTGGTGGGTTGTTTGTATTTTTTATAATAATATACAAGAGCCAAAGCAGGCATGGCTACCAGGTTCAGTAAGTGTACGCCTATGGATAAGCCTACCATATACGCCGTCAGTATAAGCCAGCGGTTTGCAGCCGCTTCATCTTCTATTAACTCCCACTTTAATATAGCCCAGAAAACAAAGGCCGTGAAAAAGGAAGACATAGCATATACTTCTGCCTCCACGGCTGAAAACCAGAACGAATCCGAGAAAGTATAAGCTAGCGAACCAACTACGCCAGCTCCCATTAAAATATAGGTTTGTGCGGAGGTAAGTTTATCTGAGGTTACATTAAGGACTTTCCGGCCTAGTAGCGTAATAGACCAGAATAAGAAAAGTATTGTGAAGGCACTGCACAATGCAGAACAAAAATTCATCCAGAAGGCTACGTTAGTTACATCTCCGGCCAGAAAAGAAAACATCCGGTTTACCAGCAGAAAGAAAGGGGCTCCAGGTGGGTGAGGCACCATCAGCTTATAAGAAACGGCAATAAATTCGCCAACATCCCAAAAACTGGCAGTAGGCTCTACGGTAAGTCCATAAACAATGGCAGCTATAACAAAAACCACCCAGCCAGTCAGATTGTTGACTTTTCTGAAATCAATCATAAAGTATGTAAGTAGATGAAAATTTTGGCAAAATTACTAAATAAAGTAGAGAATGCTACATATCTGTATAGGAGGAAAGGTGCATTGAAGTGCGGATTAACTTACTTTATCACTGTTAGAATTTCTTATTTCTTTATCTAGTAATTCCTAGGTTAGCTACAAAATTATGTTCATGAAAAACAATAGCTATCGAGCTTAGAATACTCAGGTGTACTGGCAGCGGTATAGCCGGGTACAATTAATTTTATCAGACCTTATATAATACCCACTTGGCCAGTTCTTTATAGTTTACTTTTTTGCCATACATCAGAATGCCTACGCGGTAAATACGGGCAGCTACCCAGGTGATGCCTAAAAAACCACCCAATAATAAGACCATAGAAGCAACCAGTTCAATAGGAGGTACACCAAATGGAATACGTACCATCATTATAATAGGCGAAGTCAGCGGAATCATAGACAACCAGAAAGCCATACTGCCATCCGGATTCTGAATTACAAACTGTGCCAACACAAAAGAGAGTATCAACGGAATAGTAATCGGAAACATAAATTGCTGCGTATCGGTCTCACTGTCGGCCGCGGCGCCAATGGCAGCAAATAAGGCACTATAAATTAAGTAACCTCCCAGAAAATAAAACAGAAAGCAGGATAAGATCAGCGGAAAATTAATTGTGGCAATGGCAGATTCAAAATTAGTAACCATGGCCGGAACCTGGTCGCCAGCTGGCATATTGGGCTGCATAGCGGCTTTTACACGTTCGTCCTGAAGTTTGTCTGTTCCCAATATAGACAGGGCAGTGGTGCTGATAAGTAAGCTGAATATAATCCATATCAGAAATTGGGTAAGGCCAACCAAAGCAATTCCTAAAATCTTTCCCAGCATCAGCTGAAACGGTTTGATGGAAGAAATAATTACTTCCACAATCCGGTTCGTTTTTTCTTCAATTACTCCCCGCATGACCTGTACTCCATAAATGAAGATAGATAAATAAATGATGAATGCTGCTGCAAAACCCACAGCCGTGGCAGTACCAGAACTACTTCCTTTTTCGCCTTCATCTTCGCTCAGGTTAAGGGTAGAAATAGCTACATTAGTTTCGATATTTTTCAGTATTTGCTTATCAATCCCGGCATCCATTAATTTTTTATCTTCTATGGCTCTTTTCAATGCCCGTTCTACCGTGCCTTGTACCTCCAGGCTAATTCCTTTTTTGGAATACATGCGGATACCCTGCGGACTGTTAATATCTATTTTTGGGATATAAATTAACGCATAATAGTCTTCGGCCAGTACTTCTTTCTTGGCCTGTTCCAGAGAAGCAACTGCTGGAATAAATGTCAGGTTGCGACCACTTTCAAAAGTATTATTGAATAATCCGCTTTCATCGATAAACGCAATGGTCCGTTTATCACTACCGCCTTCAGAAACTGCCAGGTATATTACAGTCGCATACAAACCTCCAATGAGCAGAGGCCCCAGGATAGTCATGATGATAAACGACTTTTTTTTAACTCGAACCAGATATTCACGCTGTAAAATCAATAATATTTTGCCCATAGGTATATAAATAGAATCCTGAGGTTAGTGCTGAATAACAGTATTGGAAGCAGGCTAACAGTAGACTTTTATAAAGTTACATTAAATAACACGAATTATGATATTTCAAAGTAAAATTATGATGGAATGGACGAATCGGCTGATGAACCATGAATGTAGGTTATAATTTCTGTAACATTACCTCCCTAATAAAGCGGATAAATTTATTTCAATTCACTTGCTTTAATCTCTTTGCTCCACACTTCTGTTCCTTTGTCGTTCATCAGGCGGATGGTAAGCACTCTATCGGTACGTGGCCCTTTAACCGAAAGCAAGGCAAAATTATGCTCAATAAACATAGTGTTTGGAACCATCAATGACAGATCTTCTTCAGGCCATGGTTTGGCAACCCCAGCTGTCAGGGGAGAAACGGTTAGGTCATATAAGGGATAGGTGCCCTCTCTATCCATCTTCATCAGCACACTGTGGTGCCGGTCGCCATCCAGAAAAACAACTCCGGGAATGTTTGCCTGCCGGATAGCTTTTAGTAGTTCTTCTTTTTCTTCCGGATAAAAGGTATAACTGTCTTCCAGCTTTGTAGGATTTATTACCTGGTTGCCAATAACAATAAACTTGAACGTAGCCTTACTGAATATTAAGGCATCGATAAGCCACTGTAACTGATCGGCTCCCAAAAGGGTGCGTTTTCCCAGGAAATTGTGATTAGGCGTTTTATAATAGCGGTTATCCAGTAGAAAAAATTGTACGTCGTTCCACTGAAAAGTGCCATAAATACCTTCCTTCTCACCGGAGGCATAATTAGGATTTGCCCAGAAAAGCTTAAAAGCCTCTTTTGTAATCTCTTTATTCCAGAAACTTCTGTCAGCATTGTCAGGACCAAAGTCGTGGTCGTCCCAGGTGGCATAATGGTGAATAGAGCCCAAAAGGGGCTGCAGTTCCTTCGTAGCCCGTGTATGAGTATAACGGTGTAAAATTCCAGAACGGGTATTCCAGTCTACTTCCCGTAAATACGTATTATCGCCCATCCAGAGCATAAAATCTGGTTTCTGCTGGTGGATGGTAGTAAAAATTTCATAGCCGCTGCCATAGGGTTTGCCAGGCCGGTCTACCTCCGGTTCATTAATATAGGCACAGCTTCCCATAGCAAAGGTAAACTCGGGCGGATCGCTACGCCATTGCCATAACGTCTGGCTCTGGAACTGTAAGGGATAAGGCCGTTTTACTGAGTTGCCATTTATATAGAGTTCATAAGTGTATTTCTTTCCGGGTTGCAGTTGATCGGCTTTTACAAGGGCGGTAAAAGCTTTTTCCTGAGTAGTCGTTACTTCTTCTGTGGATCGCTTTTGTTGTGGAGCGGCAGTCTCCCAGTACATAAACTTTACTTTGGCAGGCTTTGTTGTTTGTACCCATAGCGCCACTTCTACCATTTCAGAATAGCCTACCATGGGGCCGGCTTGTAGAAGAGACGCCTGGGCATACGTAGTTATATTCAGGAAAATAAGAAAGTAAGCGAACAGGTATACGTGCTTTTTCATAGTAGATGCAGGCTAAATGCGGTGCAAATTACAGGTTTTGTTGAAAAGTATACCAACTTGGATAAGGAGAACTGATTATGGAAGAACACTGTTTTTACTAATCTGCTTCTGTATGTTCTCTACATACCTATCTGTTACCTAGGTGTGGCGGCTTTCTATTTTTACTTAACTTATACCAAGCCTAGTATCGTATAAAACTATGGAGAACATAAACGTGTGAAAAAGATACAAAATACCAGATTTAAACATACACTGACTACATTCAGGAAAAGGCCGGTATTTACCAAGCTTTACTGGCAACAAAAAATTCGTGCACTTAAAAACTATAGCTGGCGGAAACGAGGGCGGGCAGATGCTGTTTACCTGCTGAAACTAGGCGGAAAAATGTTTTTATTTTTTGTAGCTACCTTTATTCTGTTTTATATATCGGTATATGCAGGATTATTCGGACACATACCCAGCCAGAGCCAGTTAAAAGAATTGCAAAACAGCACCGCCTCAGAGGTATACTCTGCCGATAGTGTATTGCTTGGCCGTTATTTTATTCAAGACCGTACCAATATTCCCTACAGCCGTATTGCACCAGATGCCATCAATGCCTTAGTAGCTACCGAAGATGCCCGTTTTTACTCGCATAATGGTGTCGATTCGAGGAGTATGTTCAGGGTGTTCTTTAAATCATTAATCTTAGGTAATGAAAGTTCCGGTGGAGGAAGTACCATTAGCCAGCAACTGGCAAAAAACCTGTTCCCACGCCGCCGGTACCGCTTTTTCAGCACCCCTATTAATAAGTTTAAAGAGATTATCACTGCCCGCCGCCTGGAGGAAGTTTACTCCAAAAAGGAAATAGTAGAACTCTACCTCAATACCGTACCTATGGGAGAGAATATTTTTGGGATCGAGCGGGCGGCTGACCGGTTTTTCAGTAAACAAGCAAGCGATTTAAAACCGGAAGAAGGAGCTGTTCTAATAGGCATGCTAAAAGCAACTACTTCCTATAACCCCCGGCTCTACCCGGACCGGTCCAGGCAACGGCGTAATGTAGTGTTGCAGCAAATGGTGAAATATGGCTATCTGCCTCAAAACAAAGCCGATTCGTTAAAGAATCTACCGCTAACGATTAAATACTCTTTTAAAGACCACAACGATGGCTTGGCTCCTTATTTCAGAGAGCAGCTACGGCAGGAATTAGCCAGATGGTGTGAAAATACACGTAAAGAAAATGGACAGCCGTACAATTTATACACCGATGGATTAAAGATTTACACCTCCATCCACTCAGGTATGCAGGCGGAAGCAGAAAAAGCTGTGGCCAGGAGAATGGCTGCCTTACAAAAAGTATTTAATGCTCACTGGAAAGGACGCAACCCCTGGCAAGGCGATGAGCAAGTAATACAGAACGCCATGAGGCAGTCGAAGCGGTATAAAATGCTGATGGAAGAAGGTTATTCTGAAGAAGAGATCAGAGAAATTTTTGAAAAGCCCATTCCTATGCGCCTGTTCAGCTGGGAAAAGCCCATCGAAAAAACTATAAGCCCACTGGACTCCATCCGGTATTACCAGAAGTTTTTAAATACAGGCTTAGTATCTATTGAACCAGGTAGTGGCTTTGTACGGGCTTGGGTAGGCGGCATCAGCCACGAGGAGTTCCAATATGACCATGTGCGGTCTAAACGGCAAGTGGGTTCTACCTTTAAACCCATAGTATATGCAGCTGCCCTGGAAAAAGGCATTGGCCCCTGCGATTTTTTCCCCAATCAACAAGTAACCTACGCGCAGTACGAAAACTGGACACCCCGCAATGCAGATGGCCAGTATGGGGGAGAATATTCCATGCGGGGAGCATTAGCTAATTCTGTAAATACAATTTCGGCCCAGTTAATTATGGAAACAGGTATTGAGCCTACCATTCAACTGGCGCAGCGGATGGGTATTAAGTCTGACCTGCCCAAAGTACCGGCACTAGCCTTAGGAGCGGCTAATATTTCTTTACTGGAGATGGTAAGTGCTTATGCAACCATTGCTAACGGAGGAAAAAGTATAGAGCCGGTATATATTCTTCAAATTAATGACAGACGGGGCAAAACTATCAGAAAATATAAGCCCGCGGCTCCAGTGAAAGCTTTTTCTGAAGAAACAGCTTTATTGGTAACCAAGCTGATGCAGGCTGTAGTAAACGAAGGAAGCGCCGCCAGAATTAGATCGCAGTTCGGACTAACCATGGACATAGCCGGAAAAACCGGTACAACCCAAGATCAGACAGATGGTTGGTTTATTGGCTTTACACCCAAGCTGGTTACCGGCGTATGGGTAGGAGGGGAACACCCCTCTGTACGCTTCCGCACGTTAAGTTTGGGAGGTGGCGCAGCTACGGCCTTACCAGTATGGGCAGATTACATGAAAGCTGTAAGCCAGAAAAAAGTTTATAAAGCCAATGGATCAGACCGCTTTCCTGTATTACCTGTAGAATTGGAAGAACGTTTGTCTTGTGAAGCTTATATTGAAGATTCCTCCACTGCGGAAACTTTTGTAGACCGCTTGCTGGATAATATTCTGAATGTACGGAACCGGAGTGAAGAAGATAAGAAAAGAGCTGAAGAAGAAAGAATAGCCAGAGAGCAGCGGAAACAGGAAGAAAAAGCTGCCAAAGAGCAAAAGAAAGAAGAACGTAAAAAGCGGCGGGAAGAGAGAAAACGTAAAAGACAATCTAAAGATAACTAAGGCTTATATAGACGTAATTCAGGTGCCGGGTATTTTCTATACCCGGCTTTTTTTTGTATTTTTGTAAAGTAAAATAGAATAATTATTATAACCCCGTTGTGAGTTCCTGCAAATACCATCTATCACAAGGTTAGCTGTTAAAATACCCGATTGTATGAGGATAAAGCATTACACCTACTTCCTGCTTCTTGCCATGCTGATTTTTGTGCCAGTCAGCTGCCAGCAAAATACCGGTGAATACCGTGCCAAAGCCAATAATCCGGCTTTCCTCCACCGGTCTGTAAAAAAACTGACCGATGTTATCGTATATGATATTTTTTCGCCTCCCGTAGCCAGCCGCATTTATACCTATGCCAGTATTGCTGCCTATGAAGCTTTATTGCCTAATCAGCAAGAGTACAAGTCTATGGTTGGGCAGTTAAAAGGATTAGAGCAGATGCCTGCTGTGTCTCCCGGGCTGGAATATTGTTTTCCTCTGGCCAGTGTGAAAGCCTTATTAACCGTTGGCAGAACCCTAACTTTTTCGGAAGAAAAGATAGAAGCTTTTGAACAGGAAATTCTCAAAGAGTTTAAAGACACTGGTATGCCAAAGGAGGTATATAAAAACTCTATTGCGTATGGGCAGCAAGTGGCAGAAGCTGTACTTGCCTGGGCGGCTAAAGATAAATACAAAGAGTCCAGAGGCTTTGAGCGGTATACGGTTACTAACCTGCCGGGTACCTGGGTTCCTACCCCTCCCGATTATATGGATGCCATTGAACCCCACTGGAACAGCATCCGGACGTTTGTATTAGATTCCTGCAGCCAGTTTAAAGCCCAACAATTACCTGTGTACAGCCTCGATAGCACGAGCAAATTTTATAAAGAACTGAAAGAGGTATATGAAACCACTAGCAAGCTTAGTGAAGAACAGAAAGAGATAGCTAATTTCTGGGACTGTAATCCGTTTAATATAGAGCACACCGGCCATTTTATGTTTGGCAAGAAAAAGATATCGCCAGGAGGACATTGGATAGGAATTGCAGCTCTTACCTGCCGCAAAGCAAAGGCTGATTTTCTGCAATCGGCCGAAACCTATGCCATCGTATCTCTGGCCCTGGCAGATGGCTTTATCAGTTGCTGGGATGAAAAATACCGCAGTAAATTAATCCGCCCGGAAACAGTAATTAATCAGCATCTGGACGAAACCTGGCAACCTATGCTGACTACCCCTCCATTCCCAGAATATCCAAGTGGTCATAGTGTTATTTCATCTGCTGCGGCTGTGGCACTTACTGATTTGTATGGAGATAATTTTACCTTTGTAGATTCTACGGAGATGGATTTTGGGCTGCCTCCACGCGAGTTTAATTCATTTATTCAGGCTTCTGAAGAAGCCGCCATTAGCCGGTTATATGGCGGAATACATTACCGTTCTGCTATTGAAGATGGTATAATAATGGGCCGCAAAGTAGGCACACATTTAATTCAACGGATAGAAACCCGTAAGAAGACCCTGACACTTGATCAAAAAGTCAGTAAATAAATTATATCGAAACCTTACCAGTGGAAAGAGAAGCTAATCAAAAGCTTCTCTTTTTGTTTGTCATCAGCCTTAGTAACTTTTCTAGCTAGTAAGCAATATTAATTTTGCCTTTCTTTTCAGAATGCTGGTTCAAATACTAAACTTTGCAAAGGAATCTGGATACCAATTTATAATCTGCCAAAACTAAATCTACCTTTTCATGAATTATTGGTTAGTAAAATCTGAACCACATAAGTATAGCTGGGAAATGTTTGAAAAAGAGGGCCGTACCTTCTGGGACGGTGTACGTAATTACCAGGCAAGAAACAATCTAAAAGCAATGCAAAATGATGACCTAGTGCTGTATTACCACAGCAACGATGGAAAAGAAGTAGTAGGTATTGCCAAAGTAATAAAAGAAGCCTACCCGGACCCTACTACAGATGAGGCTGATTGGGTAGCTATAGATCTGGCACCAGTACAGCGGCTAGCCAAACCGGTTACGCTGCAACAGATAAAGAAAGATAGTCGCCTGGAAAACATTGGCCTGCTCCGGCAAATGAGGCTTTCGGTAATGCCCTTGAAAAGAGAGGAGTTTGATGCCATTGTAGCCTTAGGAAGTCAATAAAAAATAAGTACTCGGCTATCTGATCTACTGTGCAACCTTTGCTCCGCCTGGAGGGTCATGGGGTTATCGACCAAACTGTAATAAATGTTTGTAAGGGTTGACTGTGTATACTTGTAAAAAGTATGCCGGAAAGACTAAATAAGG
Organism: Rhodocytophaga aerolata; assembly: GCF_030503435.1. Lineage (GTDB taxonomy): Bacteria > Bacteroidota > Bacteroidia > Cytophagales > 172606-1 > Rhodocytophaga > Rhodocytophaga aerolata. The sequence continues at coordinate 23,297 of NZ_JAUKPO010000012.1, read as the reverse complement.
CAAGTCAAAAGTTAGGAATATAGTTACCAGAACTAAACTTTTTAACCAGAAAATACTGTTTTAGAGATACACTACATCATTCCAATTGGATTTTTGGAATAGTATATTTTCTATAATTTTTTGAACAATATAACGTTAATTAGCTACTTTATAGCTTCATTCTATGATAAATAAACTCATTTTTACGCTGCTCTTTGCTTGTTTGCTTGTATCTGGCACGCAAGCCCAGGAGAAAAAACGCATTGAAATAGAAATGCGGAATAATGCAAATGATATTGCCGTAGTTCCTATTGGTGCAGATGGCTTAATTCTCTTCTCTCAGGTAATGCCTGGGAAATACAATTTCACCAAATACACAACTGATCTACAGCAAGACTGGTCCATCGATTGTATGGTTAATTCCTCCCTCGATTTATCTAAATATGTGTACCGCAACAATGCCTTGTACCTGTTATTTAACCGGTTTAAAAGCCCAACCTATCAGGTAGTAAAGCTAAATGTACGCGCAGGTTTTGCAGAAAAATACGAAATACATTCCCTGAATAAACTCGAAATTACTGATTTTGAAGCCATGGGGAATAACGTATTTATTTCCGGCAAAACACGCAACGAGCCTATTCTGCTCCATTTAAGCCTGCTTAGCAAACAAACCCGTGTATTGCCTACTTCCTTTAAAGGTAAAGCTGAAATACAGTCTATGGAGGTAGACACAACCAATGAATTAATTCATGTGGCGTTTGCTAATTGGAAAAACCGTGAAAATAAGATGTTTATTAAGTCTTTTACGCCACAAGGCATGCAAGCAAAAACAGTGGCCATGGATTCAGAGGCAGATAAAAGTTTACTGACTGGCCGGGTATCTGCGCTGAATGAAAGTGAAGATCTGGTTATTGGCACCTACGGCAGCAGAGGATCTAGTTACACAAACTATTCCCGTGGATTTTATACCAGGAGTGTATATACAGGCCAGGCAGATTATACCCAAGGCTTATACATTAGTAAAATGCAGAATGGAGCGCCGGAATTTATGAAGTATTATAGCTTCACCGACTTTAAGAACTTCTTTAAGTTTATGGGCGAACGGGCACAGGAGCGGATGGAAAAGCGTATCAGCAAAAGAAAACAACAAGGTAAGGATCTGAAATTGCAATACCGGTTGCTGGTACACGATGTTATTCAGCACAATGGCCAGTATATTATGGTAGCCGAAGCCTATTATCCGGAGTACCGCAGCAACAATTATTACCCTGGCATGTATGGCATGGGAGGTTTTGGCTACGGCTATGGCATGTATGGCAGTCCATATGGGTATGGCCGGAATATGCCGGTATTCGATGGCTGGGTATACACCCATGCGGTAATAGCAGGTTTCGATATGCAAGGTAATCTGCTCTGGGATAATAGTTTTGAGATAAACGATGTAAAAAGCTTCAACCTGCGTGAAAAAGTAAAAGTAAGCTTTGATAACGAAAATATTTTATTGGCCTACAGCCACAATGGGTTACTAAAAACCAAAGTAATCCGTGGCAACGACATTGTAGAAGGAAAAGGCAACATTAAGCTGAGCAACTACGAAGGCGATAAAGTGAAAAGAAGTTATACAGACAACGTAGATTACTGGTATCAGAATAACTTCCTGGCATGGGGCTTGCAAAAAATCAGTAACCAGAAAGATGAGCAGGTGAAAGGAAAACGCAGTGTATTTTATTTCAGTAAAGTAGAGTTTTAGTAGAGTACAGAAAATAGATTAGCCTCATAGGTGTACAAACCTGTGAGGTTTTTTATTTTATACTTTGCCCACACAGCACTTGTTAATTAACAACTGTCTTTCCACCTTCGCAAGCAAAAGCACGTTTATTCTATTAGCATAGTTCTCAGATTAGCAAATTTACGTATGCAACTACTTAGCCCCCAACATTGGAAAGCCTATCGCCTTATAGATTCCGGCAATTTTGAGAAACTGGAAAAATTCGGCGACTTTACACTGTCGCGCCCGGAGCCACAGGCCGTATGGGACAAATCGCTGCCGCAAAATGAATGGGAAAAAATGGCCTCTGCCTTTTTCAGAAAAGAGAAAAACAATCCAGAAAAAGGGCAATGGGAATTAAAAAAAGGAATGCCGGAACGGTGGTTTATGGATTACAAGCATACGCAGCTGAATTTAACCTTTAAGCTTGCCTTGTCTTCCTTTAAACATGTAGGTATTTTTCCTGAGCAAGCTACTAACTGGGATTTTATCTATGAAAAAACAAAACAGTTCGCCCAGCCTCAACCCAGAGTGCTCAATTTGTTTGCGTATACGGGTGGCGCTTCGCTGGCAGCAAAAAGTGCAGGTGCCGATGTAGTCCATGTGGATTCAGTGAAGCAGGTCGTAAGCTGGTCTAGGGAAAATATGGAGGCTAGCAAACTGGATAACATCCGCTGGGTAGTAGAAGATGCATTAAAATACGTAAAGCGGGAAGTAAAACGGGGTAGCATTTACCAGGGACTTATTCTGGACCCGCCAGCATACGGCCGTGGCCCAGACGGGGAGAAATGGGTGTTGGAAGAAAATATAAATGAGTTGCTGAAACTGTGCAGCCAGTTGCTAGATAAAAAGAATTATTTCTTTATCATTAACCTATATTCACTAGGCTTTTCTGCACTCATTGTCGATAACTTGATTAATGGGATTTTTGGCAAAGTAGCCAATCCGGAATGGGGGGAATTATACCTGGAAGACCAGTTTCATAAAAAATTACCCTTAGGCGTATTTTACCGCTTCAGCAGCCATTAAGTAGAAGAGAAGGACACAAGCAAGAAAGGCTAGAAGAACGTACTCTTTTCAAAGACAAAAGAAAAAATGAAGTTTTACAATCTTTTTTCTTAAAAATTTAGTTAAAAATATATAGCCAGTCCATTTTGGAAATGTATATGCTTTGCTCATGCATCCATGAACAAGCAGGTAGAGAGCTATATCTGGTCAACTTACTTTTTGTTATGCATTTTACGTGGAAATATATTTATTATCTGTTTGTGTTCGGCCTTAGCTTGCTAGTTGTTGCATGTAATACAGCCAGCCGGGGCGATGATACTATCCGGTTTTTTCAGCGGGGAAATGTAAAACTCCGCGAAAGAGAATACCGGGAAGCCATCCGGCTATATACAGAAGCTATTCAATCAGATACTACGTTTGCCGATGCTTATAATAACCGCGGAATAGCTAAATACCACTTAGGCGATTACAAAGCCGCCATTGCCGATTATACCCAGGCTCTGAAAATAGCTCCTTCCTATACTGATGCTTACTATAATCGCTCCAACGCATTGTTTGAACTTGCCGACTATAAAGCGAGCCTGGAAGATATAAACCAGGTAGCTGAAATTTATAAAGATACTGCCAAAGTGTATTTGAGCCGGGCTACCATCAAAGCACAGTTAAATGATTATTCCGGAGCTGCTGCTGATTTTGAACGTACACTAGAACTGGATGCAAACAATGTAGATGCCTATGTAAACCGGGGTTTCTTAAATTTTAATCAAAAAAAATACGAAGCTGCCGAAAAAGACTTTCGTGAAGCCATTGAATTAAACCCGAGACAGGACTTTGCTTATAATAACTTGGGCCTGGTAAAAGCCAATCAGGAACAATATACAGAAGCCTTGCAGCTATTAAACCGGGCAGTGGAGCTAAATCCTACACAGCCGTATTATCTCAACAACCGTGGCTATGTAAAATTGCAGCTAGACCAACTGGAAGATGCCCTGGCTGATATTCAGGAGTCGCTTAAACGGGACAGTAAAAATGGTTGGGCCTACCGTAACCGGGGAATCTACTACCTGGAAACCGGACAACCAGAGCTGGCATTGAAAGATTTTCAGACAGCCACTCAGCTTACCTATAACATAGAATCTATTCATTACTACCTGGGCTTAGCCTACGAACGCACTGGTAACAAACAAAAAGCTTGTGAAGAGTGGAGTTTAGCTAAAAAGTTAGGTGAAAAAGAAGCCGAAGCCCTGAGCCAGGAAACTTGCTGAGAAATAGTTAGTAGAAAACGCTTATTTATACCGTTCTCTCAACAGATTTCGCATAAATAAATTTACTTCCCACTGGCTGGTAACCGGCTGCCGGGTATATGGTAAGGCAGGCATATACGGCCAGGGACCGAATTCTGGCGTGATGGTAAACAGTGTAGTTCCGGCCTTGCGGTGTCTGTCAATAATCGCATCCCACCATTGCAGGTGAATAGTCAATGCTTCTTGCCATTCTGGCACCCTGGGATCACTTACCTGTGCTCCCTGCGGATGACCTACTCTGGCATGAATATGCTTTGCTCTACCAATAGCAACCGCTACGGTCTCCTGCTGATCTTGCAAGTATGATTCAGATACATTGCACCAGTGCGAGAAATCTGCTGCAAGGCTGAAGTCTGGTATGGCTTCCAGGAATTTTCGGGTAGTGGCTGCACAAAAACTGAATTTACCCCGGTGTGTTTCGTGGACAATGGGAGTACCAGTTTCCTTTTCAATGTCGGTGGCTAGCCGGATGAGTTCACTAGTTTGCTCAAACGTATAATAATCCTTTCCTGTCTGGGAATTGATGAACAGAGGTTTTACAGCCGCAAAATGATACAGATGTTCTTTAAAGGATTGTTTGTATGCATTAAAGGTATTTCCTGCGGCAGACCATTGCTGGGCAATCAGTGCCAGTTCATATTTGGCTAACAGGTGTAAAAAATGCTCTTTTTCTTTGGCATCAAAGGGTACAGCCATTTCAACGCCATCATATCCGGCTTCTTTTATTTTCTGAAAAGCTTGTTCCAGGGGCAGACTCTCCATTCCCCAATGCGGGCTAAAAAATTGAATCTTCATTATAAGTTAATTAGTAGGGAAAGATAGTAAATATTGGGCTACGTCTGCCAGGTCTTGTTCTGCCAGACCCATCGTAAGGGGGTCGGGCATTAGGCTGGTGGTAAGTTGCTTGCGGCTCGCAATGTCTCCGGCTTTAAATGTATGTTGCCCGCCTGCCGGATCTTTCAGGACAAGGGTTGGGCCATCGGCCATTAGAAAGCCATAGAAGGAGGAGCCTTTTTTAGTTTGAATCATCCAGGGTTCATAGCCAAAAGCCATACCGGCACTTGGGTTGATAATAGCATCCAGTAGGCCGGTTTTGTCAAACTTTTTATGAATTTGCGTTAAGTCCGGGCCAATTTCGCCTCCTGTATTCCCATGCTTGTGGCAAGTGCTACAGTTCTTCTGGAATATGGCCTTACCTTTATCTACAAATGCCTGCAATTGCGTAATTTGCTTTACCGATACGGTTTTAGCATTGCCAGGCCTTGTGAAATAATCTCCTGCCAGCACCCGTACCGTTTGATCCGGATTTAGGAAAATAGCCGAACTGACTGCTTCATTAACCTCTGCAGGCAATTTTTTGTCAGACACCAGGCTAATTAACATCTGGCCACCTATTTTGTCTTTTGCCATTTCCAGTGCGGCTTCTGTACGGGCAGTAGCGGGTTTGGTCTTGTCTAATATTTGCTGTTGAAGGGTATACATTTTCTCCCGTAAGGCAAGTTGATCGTCGGCAAAGGTTTCTTCCCAGTTGAGCAGTGCCAGCCAATCGTTTCCCTGGCGGAACTTCAGCCACCAGTAGGCTTGGTCGGCTACATCTGGCAAAGTGCTCTTGCTCAGTTCTGTCATAGCCAGGGCGGCTTTCGCATCTTTTGTAAATCCTAAAGCCACAAGTGCTTTTTTCCTTTCTTCCGCTGAAAGTTCAGCTGCATTAGCTCTGGATTTTAACGCTTCAATAGCGGCAACCGGGTGTAACCGCCAAATTAAACTAGTTGTTTTTTCATCCCACTTCACAGCTTCCCCGGCATTTGCTATGAGTTGAGCATACATGCTTTCTTCTTTTCCTTCCAGAGCCATACCCAGGGCCTCCAGGTACCAGCGGTCTTTGCCATCGTAGCCGTTTACTAAATCAGTAATAATAGCTTGACTTTTCTCTAAAGGAACTTCCCGCAAAGCAACCGCTATCTCACGCCTAACAGCCGGAGAATTATCTTGAGCCAGTTTAGTTGTATACGTGAGGAGGTTATCGGACTTTACCTGTTTTAATGCCCGGAAAGCCGTAATGCGGATATCCGGATTTGTATGGGTTAACAGATTTTCTACTTCAGTTATTCCCTTGCTGCCCAACTGAGCCAGTAGCCACACAGCCCTTGCCTGGTGATAGGGATTTGTATCTTCCAGAAGTTTTCTGACAGGCTTAATAGCTTTACTCCCTTTTGCTTTTAACATTTCAAAGCCAGTATTCCGGACATTAATAGCCGGACTAAGTAATGCTTGAATCTGACCAGAGGTGGTTTTTAGATTATAGGATGGAGAAATAAGTTTCTTGTTTTTAGGAGTGATCCGGTAGATACGTCCATATCCTTCTTTGTCGTGCATGAGGTGGCCCCCTACAACAGAGTCGTACCAGTCGGCTATGTAAATGGCTCCATCTGTGCCTACGGCCACATCGCTGGGCCGGAACCACTTCCGCAAGTCATTTACCTGTTCATTCCACACATAATTTTCTGTAGATTCTTTTAAGGAAGAAATAAGGTCGATGCGGTTGAGTTGATAGCCTGCTCCCTGCGGCTGTGGTTTATACGCAAAAATTACGTTACGTCCGGCATCGGCACTGAGCAGCATGCCTCTGTAGTTGGGTCCCAGGGCATCACTTTCGTATACGGCTACGCCCGTAGGGGAGCCTGCGCCAGTGTTATCACCGGCAGGAATTACCCCCGGATCTTCCTGATGCCAGTGGGCAGCAAACATATCTTGCCCGGGACGTTTGTCTGCCTGCCAGAAGCGGGTACCATCGGCGCTGAAATAACCTGCATTGCCCCCTTCCATTAGCCAGGTAGTGCGGCAGGTGACAACCTGGTCGTCGTTATCGTTCTGCCACATATTGCCATAGGAATCAATGGCTAGCTCGTATGCATTCCGGAAATTGTGGGCCAGTACTTTCAGGCCTTTTCCATCGTTGCCAATGCGTAAGGCCATGCCGCCCACCCACACCCGGCCATCATCACTTTTGCGGTTGCCCTGGTTCTCTTTATTATAGGGCGTACCTCCGGTATAAATACTTCCCGATCTCAGGGTCCATCCATTTTTATCGGTAACCGTATGTGGACCTGCGTTTCCGGTGTTGAAATACCAGTTGCCATCTGGCCCGGCCACCACCGAATGCAGGCTATGGTCGTGATCATAGCCACCAAACCCTTTCAGAAAGATTTCTTTGCTATCGGGTTTGTCGTCGCCATTGGTATCGGTGTAAATAATTAGGTTAGGCGCACAGGAAACGATTACTTTATTGCCAATAACAGCTATTCCCAGTGGAGCTACCAGGTCTTTATCCTGTACAAATACCTTAGAATTATCCGCTTTGCCATCTCCATCGGTATCTTCCAGAATCATTACCCGGTCTCCTTGTGGATGGTGTCGTTCTGGTTTGTTATTAAAATCCCGGTAGTTTACGGCTTCCGTTACCCAGATACGACCTTTGTTATCTACATCTATATTGGTAGGGTTGAAGAACTGCGGAGATTCAGCCCACAAAGTAGCTTCCAGGTCATCGGGTAGCACCAATTCCAATGGTTCAGTTTTTCTTTCTTTCCAAACGGAGGGATAGGAAAGTTGTTGAACTACTTGGTTGTGGCTAACAAAGAAGAAGGTAAGGCAACTGGTAAGTAGGAGGTATTTCATACGAAGGTTTGTTTGCTAAGCTGACTTATCTAAGGGGTGTGTAGTGGTTTGTGCATGGGAGTTTACATACCTACTTTGGCTCTACAAAATCCCAGAGGTTTCCATAGATATCTTTAAAGACTACCACTGTTCCGTATACTTCTTCCCGGGGATTTTCTATAAATTGAATGCCATGTTCCTGCATCTGCCGGTAATCCCGCCAGAAATCGTCGGTATGCAGGAATAAAAACACCCGCCCGCCAGTTTGATTCCCAATATGGCTGACTTGCGCAGGATTGGCTGCTTTTGCCAGTAACAGATTGCAACTGTTGCCGCCTTTAGGCGCTACGACTACCCAGCGTTTGGTTTCACTCATTACTGTATCTTCCACCAGTTCAAACGATAATTTTTGAGTATAATACGCGATGGCTTTATCATAGTCGTCTACCAGCAGGGAAATAAGAGCTATGTGTTGTTTCATGGTCAATCTATCTGGATCACGGATTAGTCGGATTTAGGAATTACGCTGATTTTTGTTTGAAAGTATTAACCGCTTGAATTCAAGGCTCTTTGAGCCGAAATTAATTAGCAACCCAATTTCAAGCCTGTAAGCTTTCAGATAGTTGAGCGCCTGCGCCAGATGTACATCTTCTAATTTTATAAGTGCCTTCAGTTCAACAAGTACCTTGTTTTCTACTATAAAATCTGCCCTGCGTTTCCCGATAGGGTCGGGCAGGTCTTTGTAGAAAATATCCTGCTCAATTTCTCTGGCAAAGTCCAGTCTGGCTTGTCTCATTTCCCAGGCAAGGGCTCTTTGGTATATCACTTCCTGAAATCCATTTCCCAAAAATGTATGCACCTCAAACGAAGCCCCAATAATTTTTTCCGTTATTTCTTTATGCTTCAACTCCTCCATAATCCGTGAAATCAACTAATCGATTAAATCTGTGATTCCGACTTTTTCTTCATAAGAACCGCACCTTAACTCCTTTTACTCTCCGGAAAAATACCCCGTAAGAACTGGTTATTTTGCTGGTAGCTTTCCAGAACTTCTTTTTTCTCCGGAATAGCTCCCTCAATCTGTACCCAGCCAGTATAGCCAATATCGTCAATGGCTTTGCGTACTTCTTTAAAGTCTATTTTTCCCTGGCCTAACAGGTATCCGTTTTCTTTGGCATGTATCTCACAAATCTGGTTTTTGCCCAGCCAGCGGATTTCTTCGTAAATGTTATAACCCATCTGGTGGGAGTTGGCTACATCGTAATATACCTGTACATTTTTAGAACCTACTGCCTGAATAATATCCACATGTTCCTGGGCACTCAACCACGATTCTATGCCTAAAATAATGCCCTGTTTCTCTGCCTTGGGAGCTACTTTGCGCAGCCGTTCGATTACTACTTTTTGCCCTTCCGGGTCATTTTTCAAGTCGCCTTTGTGGAAGAAGGCAAGTAACACAGTTTTTACACCAATAGCTTTGGCCACATCAATACTGTCGCTTACCCAGGCCTCCGTACGCGGATCGGATTTGTAAGGGATATTGTTGAGTTCTCCAATGGCCAGGCCTCCTATGCGGACTCCATGTTTCTTCCCTGCCGCTTTATAGGCTTCCTGCATGTCTTTGCGGCGCAGGTGCATATCATTATCCACCGTTCCCAGGCTCAGTTGTACACCATCCAGGCCAATTCTGGAAGCCAGTTCCATTGCCTCTACAGAGTTAGCTTTTTGAATAGACCAGTCGCAGGCACCAATATTGAAGCGGCTTTTCACCTTACTGCCACTAACCGGATCTGCTAATAAATCGCGGGATATAGCACTCATTCCTGCCAGGGCAAGTGTACTTTTTAATAAGGTTCGTCTGGAGAGCATAAGGTTGATGGTTTAATGTGGTGATATGCGGATGTAATCTGAGTAGTGATACATGTAGTCCACTTATTTGCTCGAACAAACCTGTTAGGTTTCTGAAAACCTAACAGGTTTTACTGCATTGTATGCTTTAAATTAAATCGGCAGCGTGCCAGCAAGGAATATAAATCAGCACACTAGCACCTCAGCACATCCATTTTAAGCTTCCGGTTGCACAATGGTTTCTTTGAATTTCGAATCAACTTCCTGGGTCAGAAAATCAGCGTTGTCAGATATACCTTTCATGCCTGCTTTTACAATGGCATCGTCCGGAACTTTGGCAATAGGCGTGTAGTGGGAAGAAGGCTCATTTTTATACGACTTGTTGCTTACTAAATTGTAGGCCGAAATCAGCGACCACCTGGAATTTTCACTCAGATTGGCTTCCGACCGGTGCAGAATATTGCAGTGGAAGAACAAGGTATCGCCAGGCTGTAGTTCTACATAGACCAACTCCAGGCGTTTCAGGGCTTCTTCTACCTTTTCCATACTGGCGCCTACCTGCTGACCGGCTATGCCATGTTCCACGCGGCCCATTTTATGTGAACCTTTAATTACCTGCAAGCAACCGTTTTCTTTGTTGGCCGATGTAAGTGCCAGCATAACAGACACCATATCCGGAAATAGAAATCCATTGTTATACCAATACCCATAATCCTGATGCCACTCCCAGGCGCCGCCTACTTTAGGTTCTTTCTGCATCAACTTAGAGTGATAGTGGGCTGCCTGTCCGCCTAAGATCATTTCCACGGCATTTACCATGCGTTCGCAGCGGCTGTACATGCCATATACATCGTCTTGCGGGGTATACCATAAAGCCAGTTTGGTACGCAAGCCTTTGCTGTCGTTAAAGTCGAAGGACTTCTGGCTGATTACATGATCTTTCGTGGAAGTACCGTAAATGAGGTCTACTTCTTCGTTGGTAAAGAAGTTTTTCAGAACCACATAGCCATCGCGGTCAAATGTGTCTTTATCTGCCTGGGTAAATTGATGAGGAGCCATAGGAGGGGATTTAGGAAATTTGAAGATTAGAAAATATGAAAATGAATGTATAGGATAGGCGACAATGCCTATCCTATACATGATAATCAGGCTATTTCTCTTTGAATGATCTCACCTGACTTTTTATCTTTCAGGATGATTTTTTTAGTACCGTTAGGAAGCTTTTCTTCTTTAATCAATAAATACTGGGCATCGTATTCCTGAATTGCTTTTCCATCCTGCACATCATTCCGGCCACGCCAGATTTCCAGTTCTACTGGTTCCCACTTTTTAGTTTTGGCTGATTTATAGCATGCATCCATTATGGCATTTACTACATAGCCGTCATAAAAAGTTTCGGTAGGCTCCGTGCCTTGTTCCAGACAGTTAAACATTTCAGTAAACATATGCGTGTAGCCCAGTTCGTGTACCTCGTCACCTACCGGGAAAAGCCAGCCGGTTTCACTTTCTGCTTTCTCGGCCACATAGCCCCGCTGATCGGCGGCGGTGAATACCTCAAACCCGGTGCGTAAAAAGTGATCGGTGCGGATACTGCCTTCGGTGCCGGAAACTTCATCGCGTAGGTCCATACCCCCACGGAAACACCAGCTTACTTCAAACTGGCCTATGGCCCCGTTGGCATATTTTACTAGGCCTATGGCATGGTCTTCAGCATCGATGGGTTTTACCTGGGTATCGGCCCAGCACATCACTTCTACCGGCCTTATGTCTTTGCCTATGAAACTGCGGGCAATCTCAATACAATGGCAGCCCAGGTCTACCAGAGCCCCCCCACCAGACATCTCAAAGTTCCAGAACCAGTCGCTATGCGGACCGGGATGTGCCTCGCGGGAACGGGCCCACAAAACTTTGCCTAATGCGCCTTTTTTTACATAATCAATTGATTTTAAAGTTTTGGGTGTATACACCAGATCTTCCAGGTAGCCGCCCATCACACCAGCTTCTTCAACTGCTTCCAGCATAGCTTTGGCTTCCGCAGCGGTACGTCCCAGGGGTTTGGTACAGAGTACGGCTTTGCCGGCTTTGGCAGATAGTTGTACAGCCTCCAGGTGCAGGTGATTAGGCAGGGAAATGATTACCGCATCTATCTCCGGGTCGTTTACGGCTTCTTCCATACTGGTGGTCCACTTGGGGATGTTCCATTTCTGGGCAAACTTTTTCCCGTTTTCTTCACTCCGCGAGTATACAGAAACTACTCGGTCAGGGTTCCGTTGTCCATGCAGAGCCATTGTGTAGAACTCTCCGATGAACCCCGTTCCCAGCATTGCTATTTTAGCCATTCGGTTAGTAGGTTTTATGGTAAAAGTATTATTATCTATAGATTTAATTAGACAAAGATGAGAAATTTGTCAAGAGGAGACTACCACTTTTTACTCAAAAAAATAAACTTTTTAAACGTAATCTTCTTATACTTGGCAAAAGTACAGCTTGAATTTTACTAAACTGCTTATGAAAACACATATTCAGAAGCTGCCCTTGTCGGAGAATTCCAGTTTTATGGCTGATATTTTCCGCACGCCCCATTTTGAAACACCCTGGCATGCTCACCCGGAGTATGAGTTAGCCTTGATTGTAGATGGGCAAGGAAAGCGATTAATTGGTAACCATATATCTGATTACAAAGAGGGAAATCTGGCATTTATAGGGGCTTACCTGCCGCACCTGTACCGCAAAACCAGTCACAATCAACCAGGCGGCTCGTTAGTTATCCAGTTCCGGGAAGATTTTCTGGGAAAAGATTTTGTAGCTGTTCCGGAAATGCAGTCCATACGCTTGTTGCTGGAAAAGTCGCGGATGGGCATGCACTTTTATGGCAAAACCCGTGAGTATGTGAGCAGAGAAATGTTCCGCCTGCTCGAACTGAAAGGGATGCAACGGCTTACCTCCTTACTTACTATTTTGTCGGTTTTAGCGGAAAGCCAAGAATATGAATTGTTATCCGATCCGCAGGTACACAGCCACTCTCCGCAGGAAAGCGACCGGCTAAGCAAGATATTTGAATACATCATGGAGCATTTTCAGGAAGATATTCAGGTGGAGAAACTTGCCGGAATAGCCTTGATGAGTTACTCTGGCTTTTGCCGGTATTTTAAAAACCATACAAAAAAGAATTTTTCCCAGTTTGTGAATGAAATCCGGATAGGGTATGCCTGTAAGCGGCTGATGGAAAGTGAAGAGTCGATTAGCTGTATTTGTTATGAGAGTGGCTACAACAATATGACCAACTTCAGCAAACAGTTTAAAAAAGTTCTAAACTGTACCCCCAAACAATTCCGCAGCAAAAACAAACTATAGAGAAACCTGTAGTGAAGGGTACAATGGGCTATTACTAACCCAAGTATACCTAAGGAAATGTGTAAATTTGGAAATGTGCTAATATGCCAATGAATGGTTGGTAACCAACGTTTTGATGCAGATCAGGTCTGAGTCTGACGGTTCACTTCAACGGCAAAATATTAAAGGCAACCGGTTGAAAACCCATTAGTCATTTTTACATTTTCAAAGCGGATAGATATAAGCATAGTTTCTACAGCAGCCTTGATTTATCTTTATATGTTGTTAAACACACAGTCTGCATACATAAAAAAGTCCTGCTTGCTTTAAGCAGGACTACACGTTAGCAGATAGGTTGTAATGAATTATCCGTTTGTGCTGCCAAATACTTTTTTCAGCAGGTCGGTTACTCTGGCAGCAGGGTCTTTTCTGATTTTTATTTCCTCTTCCGCTACTACCGTAAATAATCCTTTCAGTGCTTTGCTGGTAGTATATTTTACTAAGTCTGTTTCAACTTTTTTTACCAAAGGTATTTTATTGTATAGTGTTGCTAATTCAGTCCATTTTTTTGTAGCTGTAGTAGCATCCAACGCTTTTTGAATATGGGGAGAGAAGGCAGAAGCCAAAGGATCAGACGTTTTAGTCCGCAGATAACTGGTAGCCGACGTATCCGCACCCATTAAAATGTTTTTAGCATCGGTAATGGACATAGAGGTGATGGCATTTACAAAAATAGGAGCGGCTTCTTTGGCAGCCTGCTCAGCCGCCCGGTTCAAGGTTTGCTCAAATTCATCTACTTTTTTGCCAAAGCCCATTTCCCGCAGTTTAGTGGCTACCCGCTGGGCATCTTCCGGAAAAGGGATGCGCACTTTCATGTTTTTGTTAAATCCATCTACCGCGTTCAATTGGGAAGAAGCATTTTTTGCACCTACGGTTAAGGCTTCTTTTAAACCCTTAGCAATTTCCGATTCGGATAAGGTAGCAGAGGAAGTAGCCGTGGTTACTGTTTTCTTCAGATTTTTCAGGCTAAACTGTCCGTAGGAGTACGAACTGATAATAACACCTATAAGCAGGACAACTATTTTTTTCATAAGATAAATTTCTAACAAAATTGATGTAAACTAAAAAGAATAAAGCATATATGTATCTATGCAAATGTAAAGCCACACTAGTTGAGTGTAAGAAAAGCAGCGGTTGTTAGCATGTGCAGATTTCAAAAAATGACTTTATCTTTACTTTATTGAACCTACACTTCCAAACAATCCTACATGCTCAAGTCATCTTTACTAGCTACTCCATACGCTTTACTAACTTTTGTTTTGCTGCTTTTGTTCAGTTGCACGGCTACCGAGAAAGCCGACCTGATTATACATAATGCCCTAGTATACACGGTAGATAGCAGTTTTACTGTAGTACAAGCATTTGCCGTGAAAGATGGCAGGTTTCTGGAGAGTGGCAGCAATGAGCAAATTCTAAAAAACTATAAAGTAGATCAGACGATAGATGCCGGAGGCAAAGCCGTATACCCAGGGTTTATAGATGCCCATTGCCATTTTCTGCGGTATGGCTTATCTCTACAGAATGCAGACCTGACCGGAACTACTTCTTTCGGGGAAATTATAGAGCGGATACAAGCTCACCGCAACAAATACCCGGCTGCCAGCTGGATTGTAGGCCGCGGCTGGGACCAGAATGACTGGCCAGAGAAAGCATTTCCTACCAAAGATACCCTGGACCTGTTATTTCCAGATACGCCTGTTTTCCTGGAACGCATAGACGGGCATGCGGCTCTGGTAAATCAGAAAGCCCTGGATCTGGCCGGGGTCACGACTAGCACACGTGTTTCCGGAGGCTTAGTGGAGTTGAAAAACAATGAGCCAACCGGGATTCTGGTAGATAATGCGGCAGATCTGGTAAGTAGGGTTATACCCCAGCCTGGCCGCCAAGAGGTAAGCCAAGCTTTGCAACAAGCAGAAAAAAACTGCTTTGCCGTAGGATTGACTACGGTAGATGATGCCGGGTTGGGCAAGGCAGAGGTCGATCTGATTGATTCATTACAGAAAGCTAAAGGGTTAACCATGCGGATGTATGTAATGCTGAATCCATCGCAGGAGAACCAGGACCATTATTTTACAAGTGGACCTTATAAAACGGATCAATTGAATGTACGGTCTTTTAAAATATACGCCGATGGTGCATTGGGCTCCAGAGGTGCTTGCCTGCTGCACGATTACCATGACAGGCCGGGCAACAAGGGATTTTTGCTGCAAACCCCGCAAGACTTGAAAAATATAGCTACAGCTTTATATCAGCATAATTTCCAGATGAACACCCATTGTATCGGCGATTCGGCTAACCGTTTATTACTTGATTTTTATGGAGGGCTGTTGAAAGGCAAAAATGACCGCAGGTGGCGCATAGAACATGCACAAGTGGTTGCTACAACTGATGTAGCAAAGTTTGGGGAATATTCAGTTATTCCTTCCGTACAGCCTACCCATGCCACTTCGGATATGTACTGGGCCGGCGAACGTTTGGGAGAAACCAGGGTAAAAACGGCCTATGCGTTTCAGGATTTATACAAACAAAATCAAACCATTGCTTTTGGCAGTGATTTTCCGGTAGAAGCCATCGAACCCTTATATGGATTTCATGCAGCTGTTGCCAGGCAAGATGCCAAAAACTATCCCAAAGGTGGTTTTCAGCCAGAAAATGCCATGACCCGTGAGCAAGCCTTACGCGGGATGACAATCTGGGCAGCTTATAGCAATTTTGAGGAAAAAGAAAAAGGAAGTATTGAAAAAGGCAAGTTTGCTGATTTTGTGATCCTGGAAAAAGACATTATGAAGGCAAGTAACGCAGAGTTGAGAAACATAAAAGTTGCCCAAACATTTGTTGGAGGAAAACAGGTGTATAGCCGCTAGAGTTTCACATGGCTTGTTTTGCTAGAAAGCAATTGTTGAAAACCAACAAGGGAATATCAGAAAATATGTAGCTGCCTTATTGGGTGTTTATGATAAAGTTATCAAAAATACAAAGGTTACGCAGGTACCTTTTAGTTACAGGCATACGAATAAACTTCTTCTGCTATGCCTTCCCAGCCTGGCGCATTTACAACTTTCTTAGTGGGTTTTCCGCCATTGTCATATTGATACGCATAGGATACTTCCGGAAGCTCTGGCTGATGGCGGTGGGAGACAATTTTAGAATGAATCACATTGTTTTTAGAAGATTCCTGCACATGATCGGCCCGGAAAGGATGGGTATGGTAAAAGGGATTGGCTTTATCATCGTACTGGTAGTAATCTTCTTCCACCAGCTGTCCAGTAGCTAGATCATAGGCTTTTACAATAGTGATGTTGTCTCCAGTATATTCGTAGATAGCGTAAAAAGAAGAGCCTCCATTGAAGAACATATACGATACCCGGCTTATTTTGTCTCCGGTATATGTTAAGGTTTTTTCATACAGCTTTCCATAGGTCTGATCTGCTTTTTTTACGAAATGTTCAAGCTTTACCACCCGATCTTCCTCGTAGGTTAACAGCGTTTCAGCTGATTTACCAGAAGAAGAGCCAGTTACCAATTTAGTTGCCCGGCCGTTGCTGAATTCATATTCAGTATAAGCAAACAATTCTCCAGTTTGATTGTATTCTTCTGTTTTCTGTAACTGGCCAGTGGAGGTATAGAAATAGTGGGTTTCATTAAAAGATTTATCCGGGTACATGTACTTCTTGGAGACAAGTGTACAGGATGTAAGCGGAGGTTCCGGTATTTCATCATCTGGCGTGCAAGAAAATAGTATGACGGTGAACAGAAATAGTAGTATTGGGAGTAATGTTTTCATGATACAGAAATATGCTAGGCTGAGGGGTACTTTAGAGATTGGCTTTTATTAAATTATGCGCCTCTGGTAACCCCTGTTACTGAATTGATTAAGATCTATCTGCAGCATATATTCCTACATATTATTGTGCTGGAGGAAACTACTTGTTAAGAACTGTCTAAGAGGATCAATAAACGGATACTGGATATTACCAGGATTTTCAAGTACATTTACCTGAATACATATTTTTGTTTAGTTTTCAATAATTAATCAGATGAGAGCCATTGTTCCATACACCGCTGTTCTATTTCTCATTTTATTTACTATCAGCAGTTTCAGGCTGAGTAACGATACTCCGCAAGATCATTTACCGGCTGCCTTTCATCAGGAAAGAAGAAACCAGTTACGGAAATTATTGCCACCCAATTCGGTAGCCGTGTTTTTTGCCAACGCTGTCCGCAACCGGGCCAATGATGTGGAATATATCTATCATCAGGACCCGGATTTTTACTACCTCACAGGCTATCAGGAACCACATGCCATGCTGATGATCTTTTCCGAAGATCAGAAAAATGCGCAGGGAGAAGTCTATAAGGAATTGTTATATGTTCAACCCAAAGATGCACTCCGGGAAATGTGGACTGGTAAACGGCAGGGCGTAGAAGGTGTGAAACAGAACCTGGGTATGAAGCAGGTTTTCAATAACACTGACTTTACAGATGCCTCAATTGATTTTACTAAGTTCAACAAAGTGTTTTTCCTTCCCTTCCACAACGATGTGCGGGATGAAGAAAATATCAAAGGCGATTTGTACGACCTCATTGCTCAGTTCAAACAGAAAGTGAATTATCCGGCTGATTATAATGCAGAGGCACATCAATTATATGAACTCATTCAGCAATCAAAAGCCGACAAAAGCGTAAATGCTGCTCAAACAATCCGCAGTTACCAACAAATGAACGAACGGCTCAAAGAAGATAAAATACTGTCGGATTATGCCCAGGCACAGGATGAGAAAACCAGGGAAGAAATAGCCAAGCAAGTGCCACAAATCAATATTAATGGCTATGCTTTAGATGGTATGATGAATACTTTGAGGGAGGTAAAAACGCAGGAAGAGTTAAAGCTATTACGCAAAGCAATCAATATCTCGGCTGTTGGGCAAATAGAAGTAATGAAGGCGATGCACCCGGGTATGTCCGAGAAAGAAGTGCAGGGAATTCATGAGTTTGTTTTCCGGAAGTATGGGGCCGAGTTTGAAGGTTATCCCTCTATTGTAGGTGCCGGCAATAATGGCTGTGTGCTGCATTATATTGAAAACAACAAAACCAAGCTGGAAAACGATCTGGTGCTGATGGATTTAGGAGCCGAATATCACGGCTATACAGCTGACGTAACCCGTACCATTCCGGCCAATGGTAAATTTACTAAGGAACAAAAGGCCATTTATGACCTCGTATATAAAGCGCAGGAAGAAGCTTTTAAACTTTGTTTGACGGATAGCTCAGTACAGGCACCAGGCCGGGTTGCCCGGCAAATTATTAACAAAGGGTTGAAGGAGCTGGGCATTATTGCTGATGAAAATGAACGGCACCTGTACTTTCCACATGGAACATCTCACCATTTAGGGCTAGACGTGCATGACCGCAGCAATTATGGAGCTCTAAAGCCAGGTATGGTGATAACTGTAGAACCAGGCATCTATATTCCGGATAGCAGTAAGTGTGATAAAAAATGGTGGGGCATTGCTGTACGGATAGAAGATGACATCCTGATTACAGAAAAAGGCTATGAAAATCTGTCGAAAATGGCTCCGCGCAAATCAGAGGAAATAGAAGCCCTGATGGCTAAGAGCAGTGTACTTAACAAGTTAGCGTTGCCCAAACTGGATTAATTATAGGTAAGAAAAAATTAGTTTAACCGCCCCTACCGATGGAAACCATACATACACCCGTACAAGACCTTTCTAAAGTGCATACCCTGGTAAGTGATTTATTCAGGATGCCTCAAACACCCAAAGACTGGGAGCCCTACAAATTGACGGAAGAACAGGTTAACTTCTTTCATGAAAATGGCTATTTGTCAAACATAAAACTGTTGACAGATGAACAAATAGAGGTATTGCGGTCGGAACTAACAGAAATTGTTGATCCCAAGCATCCAGGCAATCATCTGTTCTATGAATTCCATTCCAATGAATCAAGTGATCCGAATGCCGTATTGTTTCACGCGTTGGGTGCATGGCGAATTACACCAGGCTTTCATGATGTGCTGTGGAATCCGGCTTTTGTAATGGCAGCTAGCCAGTTATTAGGTGGTTCCGTACGTTTCTGGCACGATCAGCTGTTTTACAAACCTGCTAAACATGGAGGCGTAGTAGCCTGGCATCAGGACTACTCTTACTGGACACGTACCACTCCTATGGCGCATCTCACCTGCTGGACCGGCCTGGATGATGCTGATACGCAGAATGGATGTATGTATTACATTCCTGGTAGCCACAGATGGAATTTATTGAATATGCCGGAACTTGCCGGAGACATGAATGGCATTCAGCGGTTTTTGTCTGAGGAGCAAAAAGCACAGTTCAAACCTATTCCGGTGGAGATGAAAAAAGGGTATGGCTCTTTTCATCATCCCTTGCTGGTGCATGGCTCTTATGAAAACAAAACTGACCGGCCCAGAAGGGCGTTTGTTATTAATGTATTCAAGGATGGAGTAATCTCCAATTCCAATGAAGAGATGCTGGCAGGCGTACCACCGATACCCAAAGGAAGTAAAATGGAAGGTGACTTTTTCCCATTATTGTATCAGGCTGAGTAAGTAAGCCGCTGCCTCCGGAGTGCCTCCTGGTAATGTAAATTGTAAGCCCTTTCTATCTCTTCCAATGTGCAGGAAGGTTGATATGTATATTCTTTTAGATAGAAATGCAACGTGGGTTTGCGGTGGGCACAATAATCTATTAAAGCGGTAGAAAAAACTACTTGTACCTCTTTCCGGCACTGGTCTATTACTCGTTTAATTCCCTTTTCAAAATGAATATAGGGAGCATGCATACTTTCTATTTTACCTTGCGGAAAGATAATTACCAGATTGTCCGGATTTTCCAGTAGAGTGGAGGTATAGTTTAACGATTCCAGGATTTTGCGGCCTTGCCGGTTAATAGAATAAGCACCTGCGTAGCGTAAAAAGGAGTTTTTACTTAGCTGATCTTCCAGCATCATTAAATGCAATCGTTTGTGGAAGTATAGTTCATTGAGCCGGAATAAAATAAAGCCATCCCACCAGCTGAAATGGTTGCCAAGTACCAGCAACGCTTTATCTTGGCTAATCAGTATATCTTTGTTATACTGTATCTCCTTAAAATCTGAGCGGAGGATATAGTTCAGATACACATGCCAGAACCAGTCGGTAAGCAAATAATGGGCAGGTTTAATCATGCAGCAATACAGAAAAAGCTAAACGCCAATGCAAGTATATAGTAAAATTTCTAGCCAGGTGTTAATATATACATTTGCGTGAGAAAAATACTCGTTGTTGGAAGGTTGATTAATTTCACTTTCTAATAGCCGCCAAAGTTTTGTGTAAGCCGGGCAAAAGGAAGCTTCCGCTCCTGATACGGATTCTTAGAAAACCTGGCAGCACAGCCCATATATTGGAAATCCGGACTTAAAATATTTTTCCGGTGAGGTGGCGAATTCATCCACTTATCCACAGCCATTTTTGCATACGCTATATACGAATATATCTCCAGTGGTTTGTGTGTTTTGCAATTAAAGTAGATGAACTTTCCGTTTTTCTGCCGTTCCGGACAATACGTTTCTCTAGACCACATTAGTGGGTATTCGCCAATATTTTCGCCAATAAGCGGGACTCTTTTGTCGAACTCACGGACTCTGTCTAAGGGAAAATAAAAATACCGTATTTGTTCATTGTAGTGGCTATGAAAGTCCAGATCAATCATATGGGTGGCGTGCAAGGCAGCTGCTTTATGCAATGCCTGGTTGTATTTTAATGGAGGAAGGTTTTCAAGGGCTCTGGCTTCATTTGTTGCGTGGAAAATTGCTGCATCCAGTAAATGGTAATTGGGCTCTCCGATGTCAATGGTTTTATACACATCTGGTAAACTGTAGAAAAAATCTTCAAACGTGTAGGTGTAGTACAAAGAATCTGGTAATGCCGGTTGCCCACCGGCTGTGAATCGGATAAGAAGAATCAATAAACTAATATAGCTACTCCTAATCATAAAGGTATGGGCGGCTAACACGGAAACCGTACCTAATATAACATGTAAGCCTTGGATATATAATACCTGTTCTTGGTTACTTAATCAAGTCCGTGGCAATTTTAGCTGAAAGCAGACACAAAGGAATTCCGCCTCCTGGGTGTACACTCCCTCCGCAGAAGTATAGATTTTTAATCTGCGATGAGAAATTTGCATGACGCAAAAAAGCCGCATAGCGGTTATTGGAGCTGTTGCCATACAATGCCCCTTGCGAACTGGAAGTCCGGCTTTCGATTGTTCTGGGATCTAATATACTCTCGCAAGCTATCAGTGGCTCAATATCTTTATCTAAGACCCGGCTTAGTTTCGTTAGTATATTTTTTCTGGCCTCTTGAATCAATTTATCCCAATCCTGCCCAGCATTGTTGGGTACATTAATCATTACAAACCAGTTTTCGCAGCCTTCTGGCGCATCGTCTTTCTTATGTTTGCTGGTAATGTTAATATACACAGTTGGATCTTGATACACAGTTTGCTTTTGGAAAATATGCGTAAACTCTTCCTGATAGTTCTGGCTAAAAAAAATGTTATGCATATCTAGCTCTGGGAACGGATGTTGAATGCCCCAATAGAAAATAAGGGCTGAACTGGATTTAGGCTGATTTAGTATCTTTTTTGGCTGGGAAGCTTTTGGGAGTAGTTTTTTATAGGTATTCACCACATCCATATTGCTAATCACTATATCTGCCTGTATATTCTGATTATGTACTTTTACTCCATTGGCTTGCTGCCCATCGGTAAGTATTTCCTGTACAGGGGCATTAAAGTTAAAATTGACTCCTTTTTCGTTTGCCAGCTGCACTAAGCTATGGGTAATATGATGCATCCCTTTCTTTGGAAAATAAGCACCCATGTTATATTCCAGATGTGGAATAATATTCATAGTGGCCGGCGTCTGGTAAGGATCGGAGCCATTATAGGTAGCATAGCGGTTAAAAAGCTGTATTACTCTCGGGTCTTTAAAGGTAGCTTTATTTGCCTGGTGCATGGTGCGGAATACATCCAGTTTAGGAAAATGGGTATATCCTTTCCAGGCATGTGCATTTAAATAGGTAGAGGCTTTATGCAGCGAGCGGTGCAGAAACACTTCTGAAGTTAACTCGTATTTTGTCTGGCTATCTTGCAGAAAATGCAGGATGTTTTCACATGGCTCACCTGTTTTCTGTTCTATCTCTCTGGCAAACTCTTCTGGCTGGCTATAGGCGGTTATTCTGGTGCCATCCTCATAAAAATACTGGCATACAACAGGCAGGCGGATATACTCAAAATAGTCAGATGGATTTTTGCCAGAAACAACAAAAAGTTCGTCTACCAGTTGCGGCAGTGTAAACAGGGAAGGGCCTGCATCGAAGCGGTATCCTTTTGTCTCAAACGCAGATAGTTTGCCACCGGCATAAGAATTAGCTTCATAAACAGTTACACGAAAGCCTTTATTGGCTAAACGGATGGCGGCTGCTATGCCAGCAATTCCTGCTCCTACAATAGCTGCTTCACGCTTAAAGTTGTTCATGTATATGGATGCCCTTATTCTATGGTTGATGTCAGGTTATATCCTAAGTAGGTAGTTTAGCCCAGACAAAGCCTATGCAAAGATTATCAACTAAAATAAACGCAATATGTTATACTTGATAAGCACAGAAGCACATACAGAACTAATCTGCCTTTGCTAAACTTCTGATTTTCATTTATTCAATTAGCACATGAAACTTGTTAACAGCAAAAATATTATCTGTTTCATCACTTTCATCTACAGCGTTTTGCTTATCTGCTTCCCATTGAATTTTGTAATAACCTGATTTATAAAAATCAACTTTCGATTCTACTTCAATCATCTGGTCTGCGGTTAAGGTAGGTACTGTAATAAAAGACTCATCTAGTACCACCACATTTGTAGAAAAATCTTCAGTTTGGCTGTATAACACCTGTTGTTGGATAAAACATTGCTTACTGTCTGGTGTACAACTCTGGCTACTTTTGTTGGTTGCATTCAGGTAATAAATTACATGATGTGCTTTGGAAGCAGGGTCAATAAACGTTTTTCTTTTGCCGGAAAAGGCTACCTGAATATTTGGTTTGCCTTCACAAAGAGGTTGCGTTTCAACTTCATCACAAGAGAATAAAGCGAGTAATAATCCAAAAGAACAGAGATTTACAAATACTTGTCTGGAGTTCGTCATACATTTACGTGAGTATATCAAAATGACAGGTTTTATTTTTAGAACTTACCTCTATCTATTTATAACGTGAACTATGGATTAGCCGGTGCAACATTAGGCAGCCATAGGGTAGTGC
>NZ_JAUKPO010000129.1 GCF_030503435.1 Rhodocytophaga aerolata | reverse complement strand
ATAGAAGGTTTGACAGTCAACAAGTAAGCCTTATTATAGGTGAAAGCTGAAGATGTGATAGAAAAGGGGTGATTGTCGATAAATAAAAAAAATATGCAGCACATCCTTTGTTTAAAACCACCTAAAACCTAAACTTATATGATCAATTGACCATGTACCAAAGATAGTAGGTGCTTGGTTAGCAAGTAGCTTATGTTTCCGCTAGATCCTACAACTGTGAAAAGCAAGTAGAATTGGCATGTAAACTAGCTGTTGAAAAGCCTCATGAGTGGCAGTTGTATTCTCCGTTCTGTTTGCTCTCTATGCTATACTCTACAAAAAGGCAAATCAAGGGTAATCGGTCTTCCTATCCTAATTGCCAAAAAGCATGTATTACCACAGCTACTAGTGCCGCTAAAGAGAAGAATATGTATTTTTTAGGAATTCACTTACATGGATTTATCGGAGAAATTACTCAGGTGCGCGCTACAACCAGGCCAATGAACAGTTTATTGATAAGAGTTAAGATGTATTTCAAAGAATATTTATAAAAAGAGTTTCCGTTAAAAGGTTCTATAGACTAGTTTTCGTTTTGAGCATTTCGATCCAAAAGCTCTCACGTAGAAGCATCGTGTCAACTGAGCCCGGAGTATTTTACGGTTATAGAGCAAAAAGCAATTGAAAATCGTTCACTTTTTAACAATTTAAACAATGATACACCACCCAAACGAATGAAGGTATGATTTTGAGAATTCTTTTCCTGAAGAAAACTTTGCTTATTGTTGCCGGCATGGCTGCAGCACATTTTCTTTCCGCTCAATCAGGCGAGAAAATTTATGCAAACTATTGTAGCGGATGTCATGGTTCAAAATTACAAGGGAGTGCAGCAACCTCACTTGTAAAGACAAGCTGGCAACATGGGGGTGATCGAAAGTCAATCATGAAAAGCATAAGCAATGGAATCCCTGGCACAGAGATGGCTAAATGGGAAGGTATACTTTCTGCTAAAGATATCGAAGCAGTAACTGACTTTATTCTGGCAGCCCAGAAGAAGCCCGTGCAGAATAAGGTAGCATCCCTGCCGCTGGTAGTTCCAACCAAAGACTATCAACTCAAGATTGAGAAACTTATTACTTCGGGTTTGGACACCCCCTGGGGAATTGAGTTTGTGGATGAGAAGAGAGCTTTAATTTCTCAACGATCCGGGCAACTGAGTTGGATGATAAATGGAAAGTTAGATCCTAAACCCATAACTGGAACGCCGGTAACCTATGCGCAAGGGGTTACAGGAGGTTACATGGATATTGCCCTTGATCCGGATTATTCGAAGAATGGATGGGTGTATCTTGCATACAGTGAGAATTCGATCAACTCTCAGGATGAGAATACCCCTGGCATGACGAAGGTACTTCGTGGAAAGATACTCGATTATAGGTGGAGGGATGAGCAAGTATTGTTCCAGGTTGCTGATTTTCTCAAGCTTTCAAAGGGCGTTCGCTGGGGTTGCCGGTTGTTGTTTACTAAACAAGGCCACTTGTATTTTTCAGTTGGTGATATGGGACGTGGAGCTGATTCCCAAATTTTGTCGCGCCCATCAGGAAAAGTGTATCGCATCTATGCAGATGGATCAATACCTAAGGATAATCCGCTCTATGGAAATGAGAATGTTCTTCAAGCAATTTATAGCTGGGGTAATCGGAATGTGCAAGGCATGGCACAACATCCCCTTACTGGAGTTATTTATGCCAGTGAGCACGGCCCCAGGGGGGGTGATGAATTGAACATCATTAAGAATGGGGCAAATTATGGGTGGCCTATAATAACATTTGGTATAGATTATAATGGTAGCATTATTTCAGATGACACGGCAAAGGTGGGCATGGAGCAGCCTATAGCTAAATGGACTCCATCCATTGCAGTAAGCGCTATTGAGTTTGTAACTTCTGAGAAATTTTCCAAGTGGAAGAATAATCTTATTGTCACAGCACTCGCCTTTCAGGAGATTCGCAGACTTGTTATTGATGGAGATCGAGTGTTAGAACAGGAGCTAATTTTGAAAGGTTATGGACGTGTTCGCGATGTTAAATTCGGAGCTGATGGGGCGATGTATCTGTTAATGAATGGGCCGGACGAAGTTTTGCGAGTGAGCCCTCAGCAATAGGTATTAAAGTTTATCTTAATTCTATGTACCTAACTTACCATCCATAGGTTAAAAAACCTAAAGAGATAAATAGGGTAACAATAAATGGTAGTTAAAGTAACAGCCCCTTTCT
>NZ_JAUKPO010000128.1 GCF_030503435.1 Rhodocytophaga aerolata | reverse complement strand
TTGGCTCTAAATCAATAAAAGCCTTTTCCTTTTTTCTCCGGTTAATGGCAATTAATGGTTCAAGCACCCACGTCATACCAAAGCCTTCAGCTGAGGTATTGTGCTATGGCGGCTTGGTTGCCGTAGGGGTGCGGTGTTAGCAACATTGCTTCCTTTTTTTATGATAATCTTTCTAATTATATGAAACCTTTCCCCGTATTCAAATTGAATTTCGCCATCGTATTGTTCTTTTGAATCTTTTATTATCCATTTCAACTTTTCTGCTTTCGCCTTTTCTTGGTCGGCTAACTCAACTGTCCTTTGATTTCTTGAACCAAGAAACTTGAACTTAACAGCAATATGGCCTCCCCGACTTATCAATTCAATTTTTTCGAAGTTGTTTGGTATTCTTCTCGAGGTGTCCCGCTCAATCAATTCATTAAGGTCTAAGTCTCGTCCTCGTCCTTTCGTTTTTCTTAAGTAGTCTTGGATTAAAGAAGAGAGAATGAAAACATCTTTATTGACATTCGATATTGTATGATAACTATTCACCTTTGAAGGAGATACACATCCTCCAATACAAATCATCAACATGAATAGTATGCCTGTCTTCATCTTTTATTATGCATTGTTGCTAATGTAACAAACCCACCCGCAGCCGTGTGTTCAAGCTTAGGTATTGCGGTAAGGAGCACCGGTTGTCGGCCGTGGGTAGTGTTAGGCGTACACAGTTTATGTTCTTTGTTTGGCCTCTTGTTCTGCTTTTACCACCACTGAGATAATAAATTCTTGTTTTTGATCATTATAGGTCCCTCCTGTTCCATCCATCGCTTGAAATAAGCTCAAGATTCGCATCTTGAGTTCTTCGTATTCCTGCCTTACTTGAGGATGATTCCGTAAATAATCCCTGAACAAAATCTTACGATTCCACTCCTGATAACCTACTTGAATCAGGTGGAGATTATGGGTAACCCAGTTGTTATGCTCCTTGCCAAATACCCTTTGAGGGCCTTCCAACCGATTGATGCGTTCCCGATAACCCATTGCTCGCAATCCATTTTCGAAGCCTTGCACCACTTCAATTGATGGGACCTGGACGGCTATATCAATGATAGGCTTTGCCATCAAACCCTCAACGGCAGTACTGCCTACGTGTTCAAAGACTAAAGCTTGCTTACCAAATAGCGTTTCCAGAAGGGTTTTCTCCCGCAAATAAGCCTCCCGCCAACCTTGCTGGTAGGGTACAATCTGAACCGTACCTCTTTCAACTCCTAGTTCCATTTTTTATGTTACGCCTAATGGCCCAATGACTCCCGCACACCGTGCCCTTGTGCTGTGGCTTTGCGCTTAGAATGGGCAGGTTGTCGGATTGAGTCAGGTGTTGCCTACTGTTTGTTCTTTTCTTAATCAAAACTCCATTGTAAGTTCTGTTTTATTTCCTTGGGAGCAATGCTGATTAGCTCCCGAATCAAAGCTTCGTTACGGCTGTACAAAGGTGAAATATCATCATTACATTTTTCTAAATACCATCTTGCCTGATGATTTAAAAAGTGTAGATCATGCTCAATAAATTCACTCTCAAACATGGATTGAGGCAAATTGTGAATCAACTGAGCCTCAAAATAACAGCTTTTATCTTTACCCTTTACCCAAAAGCCATTGGTTTGAACGTTGCGTAAATGCGGAAGTATCCATAATAACATGTCTTTATAGATTTCCTGCTTCCCTCTTGACATCTTGCTTCAATTTTTATTCATTTTTATAGTAGGCAATGAACCAACCATTCCCATAAACTGCTCTTGTTGAGGTGGAGCCTTGCGGTGAGGCAAAGTCAGTTAATGGTGAATGGGGTGTTAGGCACAGCCTTTTAATCTTTTTCTATTTCTTTTTTCAAGTATATATCACTATCTCCGAGTCGCAATAAAGTATTTTCTGTTAGCTTGAAGTAATCTGGGTCAAGAAAGTTTATGCCAAAATTATCATAGCCTTTTCCAATTTCCTTATTTCCTACTTTTATATAATAATGGCAAAAGTCCCCATCTTTTAAAGTATTAGCGAGTGTAGACAGAAACTCTTCTTTATTATTAGCTGTAATCTGAAACGTCCAATCTTTATCAGCAAACCTGCTTAATGCTTTTGCTTTTATATTTTCTTCTTTCGATGTATCAAAATATTCTACAGGCCAATTGAAGCTAAGGTCAAGTTCACAATCCACTTGGCAAGCGTCAAGTATCGCAATCAGTTTATCCACATATTCAAATCTTGAAGTTATCATTCTTTTGTTTGTGCCTAACATATGTATACACACACCTTGACTCTTTGAGTTGTGTGTATTTCTTTTATA
>NZ_JAUKPO010000127.1 GCF_030503435.1 Rhodocytophaga aerolata | reverse complement strand
GCATCTATGATGGCAGCTATGGCTTGTTTCTCAAAGGCATAGGCGATGGCAGTTTCACCTCTATCCCTGCCCAGGCTAGCGGGATATTCTCCATTGGGGCAGTCCGGAATATAATTGCTTTGAGAAACAGAAATAAACAACTTATCTTATTTGCCAAAAATAACAATCAGGTACAACTAGTTGAACTGGATACACATGAAAGTAAGTAAAGTAATCTGGCTTTTTGTGGGAATTTCCCTATGGATGGGTTGCCAGGAAAAAACCGGGTATAAATTGTATGAGTCAGTAAAGAATAAAGAATTGGCTAAAGGTCAACGGGTAGATAGCCTGTTTTTAGGCATTCGGCTAGGGATGTCGAGTAAGCAGTTTTATGGATATTGCTGGGAAATGAATAAAAAGGGACTCTTTACCGATGGGGAGAGTAATACAGCCGTCTTATATCAATTAAACAAGCACGAATTAAACTATTCAGCCTCTATGAATTTTTATCCGGAATTTCATCAGGATAAGATTTACAAAATGGGTGTTTCTTTCCAATACGATGCCTGGGCTCCCTGGAATTCGCATCTGTCTTCTGATAGCTTATATGCCGATGTTGTGAAGCTTTATAAGAAATGGTATCACAGCGGGAATCCGTTCATAGAAATCTCTGACAAAGAAAAAGGAACCATTTATGTGAAAGTAGATGGCAACCGCCGCATTACGATTGGCAAATACAATGAGTTTTATGTGAAGGTGGATTACACCGATTTGCTGGTAGAAAATCAATTGAGGAA
This sequence comes from Rhodocytophaga aerolata, assembly GCF_030503435.1. Lineage (GTDB taxonomy): Bacteria > Bacteroidota > Bacteroidia > Cytophagales > 172606-1 > Rhodocytophaga > Rhodocytophaga aerolata. The sequence goes on along the minus strand of NZ_JAUKPO010000127.1, from coordinate 1,589 downwards.
ATAAATGGCAGGATTACAGTATTCAGTAAAGTTATCCATAAAAACAGGTCTGCATAGCAGGGTGTTCAGTTACACACCTATCGGTCTTTCTACTGAAAACGTACCTGGAAAAACGAGAAAACTAACAAGCCTGCTTTTACTATTCTTTTGCCTGACTGCTTTGTGTGCCTGTAAAGAACAAACAACCCATCAGAAGCAAGCTGTAGTTTCCAATCCGTCAGCCTTATTTCAGTTAGTAGATCCGGCTCATACACATATCAACTTCCGCAATACCCTTTCGTATGATGATAAATTTAATATTTACACCTACCGGAATTTTTACAATGGCGGCGGAGTAGCCATAGGTGATATTAATAACGATGGGTTACCAGATCTGTTTTTTACAGCCAATATGCTGCCCAGCCGCTTGTATGTAAACAAAGGCAATTTTGAATTTGAAGACATCACCGAAAAAGCCGGAATTGGAAAAAAAGGAAAATGGTCTACCGGGGTGAGCATGGCCGATATTAACGGTGATGGCTGGCTGGATATTTATGTATGCAACAGCGGCGATGTAAAAGGCGATAGTAAGGAAAATGAATTATATATCAACAATGGCAATCTCACATTTTCAGAAAAGGCAAAAGAGTATAGGATAGATGATAAAGGTCTATCTACGCACGCCTCCTTTTTTGATTATGACCGGGACGGTGACCTGGATATGTATCTGTTAAACAACTCCTTTAAGGCCATTGGCAGTTTTAACCTCAAACAAAACGAACGCACAATCCGTGATCCCTTAGGGGGTGATAAACTGTACCGGAACGACGGTGCGCATTTCACAGATGTAAGTGATCAAGCCGGTATTTATGGCAGTGTTATAGGTTTTGGGTTAGGTGTAACGGTGAGTGACATCAACAAGGATGGCTGGCTGGATATTTTTGTCTCCAACGATTTCTTTGAACGCGATTACCTCTACCTCAATCAGCAGGACGGCACTTACAGAGAAATGCTGGAAGAAGCCATGATGAGTACCAGCAATGCGTCTATGGGCGCTGACCTGGCAGATATCAACAATGATGGCCATACCGATTTATTTGTTACCGAAATGCTGCCGGAAGATGAATCCCGCATTAAGACGAACACTACGTTTGAGAACTGGAACCGGTACCAGCTATCCTTAAAACATGAGTATTACCATCAGTTTACCCGCAATATGCTTCAGGTAAATAATGGCAATACAACTTTCACGGAGATAGGCCGGTATGCGGGGGTACATGCCACCGACTGGAGCTGGGGCGCCTTGATCACCGACCTGGATAATGATGGCTTCAAAGATATTTTTGTCGCCAATGGTATTTATCAGGACCTTACTAACCAGGATTATATACAGTATATCTCCAACGAGAAATTCTTTAACCTGGTAACTTCCGGGAAAGCAAATTTTAAAGAACTAATTGATTTAATTCCCTCAGAAGCGGTATCGAATTATGCCTTTCAGAATAAGGGAGATTTGAGCTTTGAAAACAAAGCTGCTGAATGGGGCTTGGCTCAGCCTTCCTTTTCCAATGGCTCAGCCTATGGCGACTTAGACAATGACGGGGATTTAG
>NZ_JAUKPO010000126.1 GCF_030503435.1 Rhodocytophaga aerolata | reverse complement strand
AGGATTCACCCATTTTCTTCTTTAAGAAAACATAGCAGAAATCTCGCAAATCTACTAAGTGTTTAATCATCCCTTTACTTACCAGATGATTCATAATGTATAGGGGGATTGATGATGGGCGGTACAAGTTTATTCAAACCCCAGGGTATGAGTATACATAAGGCAAAACCTGTCAATAACATTAGATATGATATTTTTACAAGCCTCTTGTATTTTTGAGCTGGTATTTGCTTATTGATGGGATAAACGGCAATTTTTCGGAAAAGGTAGAGAAACAATAAGATATAGGGCACAAACAACAACAGGCTGGAGAAAAGCACTATCAAAATATTCTGTGAATAAAAAATAGAGGGCAAACCGATGCCTGTCCTGTTCATGATAGTACCTACCAGCAACAAAAACGCTATATAGTAAAGGCCAAAAAAAGCCATAAGCTGAATCTTATACCACAATTTAGCTGACTCTTCTCCTTCATGCTTTTCTAACCTCACATAGCAAAAGTCACGTAAATCTACTAGCTGTTTTAACATATTAGATTTATTGTTTTAGGGAAAATTCGTTTTACTATTTAATTTTGGCTAATGTAACATGGCCACCTGCACACCGTTTGCATCTGCTTTGGTATTGCGTTGACTGCAACGGTTGTCAGCCGTGGCTGGTGTTAGGCACTTTCACTTTATCTACAGTTTGTAAAGTAATTCTTTTCTTGGCTTATCCAAATTGAATCGTTTTCCTTCGTCTTCAAGTGTGCTCCAATGGTGTAAGATCTTTTATTGAGTCCTGATTCATCTTCTTTACAACCTGTGACAAACTCCAATCTAAGGGTATCATTTGGGCGAAGAAAAGGTATATTGTGACCATTATAGGTACCTGCTATTAATGTATACTTATCTTTTTGCTTGGGGTCTAACCACACGCTAACTTGATACATTTGCCCTTCCACTACTGTATCACTAGCAGCTTTTATAACTACATAGTTGTTATCATCCTGATTAATAGTTGACTCTTCTTTGTTACCCTGATTACAAGAAGCAAGTAAATTTATTCCAATAATAAGTATTCCTAAATTTTTCATTTGATAGTGCCTAACGTAGCACAGCTTCCCGGCGGCGAGCCCTTGTGCTAAGGTTAAGCTTTGGATGGGCCGCTGATCGGATGAAGCAAGTGTTGGCTGCCGTACTTGTTCTAATCTATAATTGCATGCATATCCTGATAAACTAATTCTTGTTTATCCTTGATTACCTCAATTTTCCACTTTACCTCATACAATTCTTCTGGGTAAGACAATCCATTTGTTTTTCGCATCCCGCCAAGCTTATCCCATTTGTCTACTTTCATTTTCGCATCAAAGCACTGTTGCTGATTGCGGAAATTCACTACCATATATACCATTTCTCCTTCTTGAAGAAATGTTTTGAAAAAATACCTAAAATCGTCTGATTCCTTAGATTTCAACAATTTAATAACCTCTTTCTGATACTCTGTTGAAGTAAAATCAGCAGTGCCATGTATCATATTGGCAACTTTAGTATTGCAATCTGGCTTGGATAAAAAGTAAGCCTTAGGCAAACTAACAAAAGCCATAAACAATGGTATAACAATAACTGCACTTCCAATCAAAATCCATTTTATCTTTTTCATATATTCTTGAGTTGAGTGGTTAAAACTCTATTATGGCAATTAATGGAACAGGAACCTCCACATACCGTTGCTTGCTTAGGTGTTAGTGTTGGGAGCACGGTTGATGGCAGGTTTGATGTTAGGCACAATTCTTAATCTTTTATACAACGTACACAATTCGCAACGTATCTTTCACTATAGCCTTTAAACACAGTAGCTGATTTGTACTCGAGAGTTATTATTCCACTATCAGTTGAAGACCAATAGCTGGTTATATATCCCATATCATACCAAGCATTTTGGTAGTAACTACCTGAAGGTAAAGCCGAGAAACCTGTTGAGTTTGTAGCACCTACATTAGGTTTTACCCATCCTATAATAGATTTTAATTGTCCGGCAGTTTCTTCTCCTAATTATCCCGTTGATATAGGATTTTTTATTGTATTATCAAGACACGATAGGAGTATAAACCAATCTTGATCATTAGGTAAACGCCATCCTTTTGGACAAACTTCTAAGGCTGTTTGCCAATCATATAAACGTCCATAAGTATTGATATAGCTTGGTTCATAATTATAGGCATAGCTAGAAATGGTATCCCCTTCATTACTTTTTGTAACTTTCAAATTCTCTGCCATCCAAATTTGAGTACCAATTTTAATAGTTTTATAGACATTACCATCAATGTCTGTTACTGGTAGAGGAGGCGTATCCGGCAAAGGAGATATATCTTGCTGTGTTTCGCAGGAGATAAATAAAAGATTGATACAAACAAATAATAGTACTGATTTGATATTCATATAACTCAAGATGTGTTATTTACTTCCTCAATTGTGCCTAATAGACCAGCCGCTACTCGCAGCCGGTGATACATGAATAAGCTCTGCGCGCA
>NZ_JAUKPO010000125.1 GCF_030503435.1 Rhodocytophaga aerolata | reverse complement strand
TGAAAGAATCACTGCTGCCCTTTTTATTTTAGTTTTCAACTCTTGACTCACATTACTAACTAAATCATTCATGTTATTAAAAGCTGTTAAGTAGTAAGACAGATTTAGATTAAAGTATTTATTTTTGCTCAAATAGCCAATAGGTATGGGCAAAATACGAGCAATAGAGTTAAATGATGTACAAAGGAAGGCATTAGAGAAAGGTTACAAAGAAGGGAAAACACACTTTTTCCGTCAGCTTTGCCAAATGGTTCTTTTAAAAAGTGAAGGTCGTACTTCTAAAGAGTTAGCTATTATCTTTGGCAAATGTGAACAGAGCATTAACACTTGGCTGGACCGCCGGCAAGAGCAAGTGTCTTAGCCCCCCATTAGTTGGACAGATTTTCTAAAATGATTGTGTGCATAGCCTTTTGCCATTTTTTCTCAGGTGTTACAAAGCCAATGGATCGGTGCAGGCGGTGACAGTTATAATGCTCAAAGAAACGCTGCAAGATTTGCTTGGCCTCATAATAGCTTCCAAACTCATGCCGTTCAATCACTTCTCTTTCCAAAATACTATGAAAAGCTTCAATGTAGGAATTTTCCTCCGGGGTAGCAATATGAGTAAATTCCTGCTTGACCTGGCAGTTTTTCAAAAGGTTGCGTACCCGGTGAGCCATAAACTGGCTACCATTGTCATTGCGTAAGATAACTCCTTGGAGCTGATGAGCTGCATTGATGCGTTTTATTAAGGTGATTACATCCATTTGGCGAATATTGTTTTGAAAGAGCCAGTCAATAATTCTGCGGCTATACACATTCATCACACTTAATAAGTAGTAATTACGGCCTTCTCCCTGCACCCAAATATATTTAATGTCCCAGCACAAATACTCCAAGGGCTTAGTAGCTTGAATACGTTGGAATTGAACAAATTCCCTTTTTCCTGTGGTCCGGATTACCTTTCCAAGCAGTAAGTTGTTTTCCTTCATTAACCGATAAACTTTCTTTTTATTGATACAATACTCTTTCTTAAGTTCATGCGTAGTGTATTCATATCCAAATGCACTAAATTCACCACTAAGCAGTTCCCCAATACGTTCTACCACTTGTTGGTTGAGTACACAACTTCCGTCGAGTTTGGTAGTTACCTGACTTGGTTGGGCACCCGGTTTGCCTTCACGCCGCTTGTAATAGGAAACACTGCCAGGCAAGTCAAGCCACTTACAAAGCTGAATCTGGGGAATATGTTGTTCGAACTGTTTCACCAGGGCTATCTTTTATTGAGTTGAATAGGAGTTTTTTTTAGCAACTCATCTTTTATTTCCAGTTCTAGAGCCTGCCGGGCAATGATTCTTTTCAATCGCTCGTTTTCTTCTTCCAAAGCCCGCATCTGAGGATCAATACGGAGATAAGCATCCTTTAAGCCTTCTTTGCCTTTATTTAAATACTTCTATTTCCACTTTCTTAATAATGAAGGCGATAAGTTGTACTTGCGACACGTTTCTGTATGGCCTTCTCGAAGCGATTCCTGCACAATAGAATAGCGGTCTTCGGGGCTGAATTTTCTTCTAATCTTACTCATGATTTCCTGAATTTAATGAACTAAACTGTTTTTACAATTTTGTCCAACTATTCAGGGGGTTAAGACACAAGGAATTGAAGGACTAAAAGTAAAACCGGGACGAGGAGCCAAACCTAAACTCAATCAAATAACTGACCTTGAGAAGGTGAAAGAGGCTGTAAAAGCTAATCGCCAACGGCTATCGGTAGCCAAAGCAGCTCTAGAAAAAGAGTTGAACAAAGAGTTTTCTACTAAAACCCTGAAGCGCTTTGTCAAAAAAATCGAACCGAAGATTAACAACGTTTAAGGTTCGTGGACGCTTCAAACGCATTAGACGAGTTGTAAAAGCAGAACCCTTACAAGAAGTATATCAAGCCAAGAAGGCTTATTTATTGGAGTTAGACAAATTGGCAGAGAAGAACTTGATTGATATCTACTATGCAGATGAGACACAAATAAGCCTTACCCCCTGTGTACCTTATGGTTGGCAATTTAAAGAAGAAAAAGTGGGTATGCCTACAAGCAAAGCAGGTAAGATTAATTGTTTTGGTATGATTTCCCGCAAAAATGACTTTGTATGGAACACTACTACTAGTGCTATAAACAGCTATTTTATTATTGAGCAGATGGATAGATTCCCTTTTAGCATTAAAAAGCCTACGGTTGTTGTCTTAGATAATGCTAAACCGCATATGGCAGCAGACATCAAAGAAAGAGCACCTATCTGGCAGAGCAGAGGCTTGTACTTATTGTATTTACCCCTGTATTCTCCGCATCTAAACCTAGCCGAAACTTTATGGAGAAAACTCAAATATGAATGGCTTACACCACAGGACTATCTCACCAAGGAGGAGTTATTTTATGCGGTCAACTGTGCTTTTGCTGCTACAGGAATGAGCTATATATACACTTCTCGCCCCCTGGTTATACTTTAAACTAATTCTGTCTTACTACTTAAAACAATTTACCTTAAAATAAGTATGGGGACAATAATTAAGTTAAGCTATAAATTAAAATCAGAGAAATGAATACATAAAGATTTACCTATA
>NZ_JAUKPO010000124.1 GCF_030503435.1 Rhodocytophaga aerolata | reverse complement strand
TGTATATATTAATTGAATGATCCACCAGATTTCAGTTCAAAAGTAGGCCAGTGGAAGAGCTTGTAAGAGAAAGCTTACGAGCTTTAAACCATGATCCAAATGGCCGAAAAACAAGAAATCATCATCCGCTACCACCGGGAAGGTGCCAGCGCCCGCAAGATCAGCCGCGACTTAGGGCTGAGCCGTAAAACGGTCAGTAAATATATTGCTGAGTATGAACAGGCCTTGGCCATCCAACAGTCCCATCAAGCCACGGCTGATACCTATCTGGCCCAACCTCCCAAGTACCGCACCGGTTTCCGCCACAAGCGCCGCCTGCATGAAGATTTGCAGAAGCGTATTGATAGTTATCTACTTCAAAATGAAGAAAAGAAGCGGCAGGGCTTGCGTAAACAACTATTGCTCAAGCAGGATATCCATCAGGCACTGCTTAAAGAAGGTTATCAGGTAGGCTATACCACCGTCTGTAATTATATCCGCTCCAAAGTAAAACCATCCCGGGAGGTGTTTATTCGCCAGCACTATGAACCAGCTCACAGCTGTGAGTTTGACTGGGCAGAAGTACGTTTGCAGATAGCCGGGCAGAATAGACGTTTGTACCTGGCCGTTTTTACAGCTTGTTACAGCAACTACCGTTTTGCCCTGCTATTCGAGCGGCAGGATACGCTCGCTTTTCAAGCTTCTCATGTGGCTTTCTTTGCCCACTGTGGGGGCGTATTCCGGCAGATGGTCTATGATAACATGCGTGTAGCCGTAGCGCAGTTTACCGGTCCTCATGAACGGGAACCTACCTTGGCTCTGAGACAACTGAGCAGCTTTTATCATTACCGTTACCGCTTCTGCAACATCGCCCGGGGCAACGAAAAAGGTCATGTAGAACGCAGCGTCGAAGTGGTCAGGCGCAAAGCGTTCGCAGAAAAATATCACTTTGCAAACCTGCAAGAGGCACAAGTGCATCTATTGCAGACCTGTGAGCAAATCAATGCTACCTATAGGGAAACAAAAACCGCACAGGCTTTATTTGCCCAAGAGAAACCCCTGCTGTGGGCCAATCCCGGAGAGATGAGTTGCTATCTGCTAGAGACCCTCAGAGTAGACAAACAAGCCACTATCTGCTATAAAACCAATCACTATTCCGTTCCGGATCATTTAGTAGGTGCCTTATTGGAAGTAAAGATTGATGCACAGCAGCTTATTTGCTTCTATCAGGGTAAGAAGGTAGCTACCCATCCGCGTAGTTACCTGCGGCACAATTGGCCGGACCTCAAACCAGAGGCTTGATCTGGGGTCCGGATGCAATTGGAGCACTATCTCACCACTCTGAGTCGTAAACCGGGTGCCTTGCCAGGGTCAGTAGCTCTGCAGCAAAGCACCCAGGCTTTGCAGGAACTGTATCAAAGCTATTTCCGCGATCAGACCCGTTCCTTTATTGACTTGCTGCAGTATTGCCAGAAGTATTCGGTCACCACCGAGCACTTACTCAAGACGGTGGCAGAGCTTATCAGTACTTGTCCCTTTGATGTAACGGCAGACAAACTCATAGCCCTGCTGGGCAACAAGCCCCTTGCTAGTGAACCCTCTGCTGGTGGACCTATTGAAGCTTTGTGTGAAGCACAATTACAGGAAATCGCTTCTTTGTTCAACTACCAGGCTAGCTGACAACGATTGTATGATGCCCCCTTTATTTACTCACTTTATTCCATCTATCTCTATGCAAACTCCCACACATCAACAAATTAGCTCACTCTGTAAAGAACTACGACTTCCGGCTATCCGTCAGCAGTTTAGTGAAATAGCCCAGCAAGCTGCCACCCAAAGGCTCGACTATGAACAGTTCTTACTTGGGCTACTCAAAGAAGAATATGAGATGCGGGTAGAAAACCGGCGTAAGGTAGCTTTGCGGCAGGCAGGCTTTCCCCAACTCAAATACCTGCCGGACCTATCGCTAGAAGATCTGCCGGCAGAAGCAGCCGAAAAACTCTCCCTTTTAGAACGCTTAGATTTTATGCGTAATGGACAAAACCTGATTCTGGCCGGAAACCCGGGTACAGGTAAGACCCACATGGCTATTGGCTTAGGGGTAAAAGCCTGCCTGCAGGGCTATAAGGTGCTTTTTACTAGTGTCTCCCGGCTACTGACTCAGATCAGAGAGTCCCGTTCACAGAAAGCCCTGCGGATGATAGAAAACCGCTTTGAAAAATATGATTTAGTGATCTGTGATGAATTTGGCTACATCTCTTTTGATAAAGAAGGAGCCGAACTGCTGTTTACCCATCTCTCTTTGAGAGCAGGCCATAAATCAACCATCATTACCACTAATCTGTCTTTTGACCGATGGAAAGAAATCTTTGGTGACCCGGTGCTCACAGCTGCTATGGTAGACCGGCTCACCCACCGGGCCTATATCATCAACATGAACGGAAAATCTTACCGGATGAAGGAAACCAAGCAGTGGTTGCAGAAAGAATCCGCTAAAAAAGAATGAGTAGCTCAGGTTAAAAAATACCTTCTATATATTGTTTGCTATGCTATATCTGATACTTTTGTCTAACCCCTCTGGCCTACTTTTGAATTAATACACTGGCGTATCAATCGACTAATATATACA
>NZ_JAUKPO010000123.1 GCF_030503435.1 Rhodocytophaga aerolata | reverse complement strand
GCTTCGGCCATCAAGGGCTTTCCCTGAAAAGTGCCATCCCAATTGTTTTGATAGGGCTTTGCCTCAAACACCTTGCTGCCCTGCCGGTTGTAAATAAGCAGCTCATAGCCCGGGTACTGCTCTATGTTGTCAATCTGCCACCAATCATCGATGCCATCCTGATTGGGGGAAAACACGATGCGTGGCTTGAGCGGCTCGCCTTGCGGAGTACATAGCGGGGAGCGGCTGCTTAGCTCCAGGCTGTGCTGCCTGCCATCAGGTCCGGTCAGCTTCCATTCCGGCTTGTCGCTAGCTGCAAAGCGCAGGGTGAACACCTTCGCATGGGTGCCTGCCTCAAAAAACTCGGGTAGTTCTCCCTGCAAAACCGGCAGGGATAAAAAGTTAGCCTTGCCTCTAGGCAGCTCTACCCGGAAGGGGTTATGGTTCACATAGCCCAAGGTGGCTGTCAGCGTGCCATCGCCATTGTCCTGCACGCAGCTGAGCAGCGGCTCAATGCCCTTGCCCTTGGCCACCGGTGGCTGGTCAATCACAGAAAAGCTCAGCTGGTAGCTTTCGCCCTTCTGGCCTCCTTTCGTGTAAGGGATGGCTATCAACTGATAGGAGCCCACCTCCGGACGCCACCCTGCCGGCCCTTGCAGGTAGAAAGGAGCCGTCAGATCGCGGCTAGCCGCTCCATTGAGCACAAACTCTACCCGCTCAATGGCTCCCTGACTGGTGTTGGCCCGCAGGTTGAGCAGCCGGGAAGGCAGCAAGGCCAGATTGATCGTATCCTGCTCCTGCAGGGGATGGTAGGCAGCCAGCACCTGATCGTTCGCGGCATTGAGCAAGCTGATGCTTTGGATGCGCGCTAGGGGTGGCAAAGAGCTTAGCTCAAAGCCTGTCTGCTGGCGGCATCCGTTCTGATCGGTCACGCTCACCTGATAGCTGCCGGCGGCAAGGCCGGACAAATCCGGGGTGCTAGCCCCGGTAGACCATTCATAGCGGTAGGGCGGGGTGCCCCCACTGACTGACAGGCGGATGGAGCCATCGCTGCTCTGGGCACTGGCCGGACTTACCTGCCCGCTGAGCTGCAGGACCTGGGGTTGGCTAAGGGTCAGGGAAGCAGTTTTAGAGCTCCCGGTGCCATCGGTGACGGTGACCGTATAGGAGCCGGCTGGCAGACTGGATAGCTCTGGGGTAGTCACTCCATTGGACCACTGATAGCGGTAGGGAGCTACCCCCCCGGTTACAGTTACGGCCACAGCGCCCTCCGGCTGTCCATAGCAGCGCAGCGGTTGGCTGCTGAGCGTAAGAGTAAGGGGAGTGGTAGCCGTTTGCCCGCTTGTCTGCTTGACTTGTATGGTTTCATGGACCTGACAGCCATAGGCATCGGTAACGCTGACCCCATATGTGCCGGCTATAAGACCGGACAGGTTTTGGGAGGTGGCTCCATTAGACCACAGATAGCTGTAGGGACCCGTGCCCCCACTCACTGACAGGCGAATGGAGCCATCTTCCTGCGGCAGGCTTTGAGCGGTAGCGCTGTAGCTGATCTGCAGCGGGGTGGCTTCCGGCAAGAGGATCGTTTGGGTCTGCTTGCTGCCTTTAGCATCGGTGATGCTCACCTGATAGCTGCCGGCGGCAATTCCTGTTAGCTCTGAGGTGGTGGCTCCATTAGACCACTGATAACGATAAGGAGGCACTCCCCCCGATACACTCAGGCGGATCGAGCCGCTAGCCGAGCCAAAGCAGCGGGGCTGGGTAAAGCGATAGCTCAGCAGCAAGGCCGCTGCCGGGGCTTGCTCAAGCACAAACGTGCGCTCTTGGTAGCAGCCTTGGGCATCCGTGACGCGCACCTGATAGCTGCCGGCCGAAAGAGCTGACAAGTCTTGGGTGGTGGCCCCGCTAGACCAAAGATAGCTGTAAGGGGCTGTGCCGCCGCTCACCGACAAGCTGATCGAGCCATCGCCGCCAGCAGGACTTTCAGCCAGTAGTTGCTCTTGGATGAGCAGCAGTTGGGGCTGTTGCAAAGTTAGCTCAGCGGCCGTTTGTGTGCCTTGGGCATCGGTGACAGTCAGGCTATAGCGGCCGGCAGCAATCCCGGACAAGTCTTGGGTGGTGGCGCCGCTAGACCAAAGATAGCTGTAAGGGGCCACCCCACCAGAGACACTCGCCTGGATGTTTCCATTGGAGGCTCCCTGACAGGCTGGCGGCCGGGCCGTTAAGCTAAGGCGGAGCGGGGCGGCAGGCGTGCGGGCCAGGGTAAAGGTTTTGCTCAGCTGACAGCCATTGGCATCGGTGAGAGTTAGCTGGTAGTTGCCGGCAGCAAGGCCTGTGAGATCTTTAGTGGTAGCCCCGGTGGACCACAGATAGCTGTAGCTGCCGGTGCCCCCGGCAACAGCAAGGGAGATAGCACCATCCCGGCCACTGCTTGTTTCAGGACTCAGGGTTTGCTGCAGGGTCAAAGCAGCCGGTTGAGAAAGGGACAGGGAGGCGGTTTTAGAGCTCCCGGCGCCATCTGTAACAGTAACTGTATAGGAGCCGGCCGGCAATTTTTCCAGGGCAGGGGAGGTGGCTCCATTGGACCATTGATAACGGTAGGGAGGCACCCCCCCGGTTGCGCTTACCACAGCACTGCCACTGCTCTG
>NZ_JAUKPO010000122.1 GCF_030503435.1 Rhodocytophaga aerolata | reverse complement strand
TCATTTGTCTCTTCTATTTTGCCATCAGTTGTCCAATTCTATCTGACGACATACAGACATACATTGCCTCCTTTGTGAGCTCTATCAAAGGCTAGAGTCGCCCTACACTTATCAATGCTCTGGACTGTGGAGATCAAGTATCATGCTGTAGATGCAATAAAAACGGCCTTAGTTGTTCTCTAAGTTGCCCTAGGTCTTAGGGAGGGTAAGGAAATTTAATTATATTTTTATGAACGCACAAGCCTGTGCGTTCATAAACAAAAGAATCTTTCAAGTGATTTTTACTTAAAAGATTGGCTAACTAAAGACAGATGAGAGAGGAATTTAAGATAAATAGTGGCTTCCTGCTAGGTTTTTTCCTTCTACTTGAATTTTTCGCCTCCAGGGGCGTTTATGCGCAGAGCAGTCAAATAATAGATCTTGCAAACCCTCTCCCTATACTAATTCCACTTAGAGATAACCGCTTCTCTTTTGATAGCCTGGATTTTCTTGCTGTCAGCAACCTTTTGTATGAGAAGACTAGATCAAAATATATCCGCTTGCAAAACAAGCTTTCCCTGCAAGCCCAAAACCAATCTATTCTCTTTCAAGATACCTTGTACCTGGAAAATGATTGGCAAGGATTAGAGAAGATTCTCTCTATTGCCCCACTTAGTACCTCATCAGATTTATACATGAATGGCAGGTTAGTCTCAAGATTAGCACCAGGCATCCCTCTTCATTTAACTATTACACCTTTTGCTAACACTGGCCAAAATCTTATTGAGCTTATCTCTACAGACAAAAGCAAAAAAGAGAAAGCGCCGGTGAGCGAACTATTTGTTTATGCTTCCCCAAGTATACGTTTGAGCGACCTGCTAATCTTTACAACTCACCAGCGGCAGTATGGGCATTGGAGCAATTTCTCGCTGGCAATATTCTATAAGGTAAAAAATCACATAGCTAGCATGTTTGATACAGACCGGCTCAAGTATAGTTTCCAGGTTTATGACAGGCACCTGAAGTTAGAAAGACAAGTTGAAGCCAAACCTGTAGGGAGGGCTACCTTTTTAAATCCCACCAGGGAAAGTTCCTGGAGTATTGTCAGCTTTACGGATGCTAAATTTTTACGTTGGTCAGATGAGATTCCCAATTTGCATTACCTGCTTATCCGGCAGGAAAATCCCCTTTTGCAACAAAGTGCCTTTTATCTGCACCGAATCGGGCTACAGACTTCAACCATTAAAGATAATCAAGTATACCTCAACAACACGCCTATTCGCCTAAGCCCGGTTTTATGGGATATAGATATAAAGAAGGGGGAAGGCATGGGCAGCGATACGCCCGAAAGCATCATCGGGAAACTAAAAAAACACCACATTAATACGCTGATGGTTCCCCTTGCGATGGCAACAAAAGACCTATACCGTCTGTGTGAACAGCATGGCCTTTTTATCATCCAAGACCTTTCAGACTCTGCCCTGCAAGCCTCATCTGCCCGCAAAGATTCTTCGCTTACTACGAGTCAAGCCCTTAGCCGGATAGCGGCCCGTGTGCATGAATTTAAAAATTCTCCTTGCCTGCTCTTTTGGAATACACAAGCCATTAGAGGAGGTGAAAGAGCGGCTATTGAAGATTCCCTGAAACGAATTGACCGTTATAGACCCTTGTTTACCCCTCAACTCTTAGCAGGCACTAGGCAAGTGAATGCTTCAAAAAGATGGTCCAAAATGACAGACGATGAACAAAAGCAGCTAAAGAAAAACTATCAGCCAATAGATCTCATTATCAGCTCCTATAAAAGCAATGAGCTTTTATTGCGCTCAAATTATAGTTTTGATACCCTGCATGTAAAGGTGATGTGGCAGGTAGTGAAATCATCTCAGGCGGTGGAAAAAGGCGAAATTTCAGATGTTTCCCTTTTACCAAAAAAAGAAGCCCTTCTTCTCTTGCCGGTGGATCTTGCCAGCTACAAAGATAAAGCTGATGTTAAAATCTCTTTTCAAATATTGCTAGCAACAAACAAACGCTGGGCACCAAAAAATTTCGAGATTGCCAGTCAAAATTTTAGATATACTCATTTGAAAGAAGACTATATCTTTGAAACATCAGATTAAATCTTTTCCCCCTCTTGTCCAAGATTTTACCAGACTTCATTTGGTTTTTCGATGCTGCTAGCCCTTGCTTATGGTCTTTTTTCTTCTTTTCCTTTTGGCGGCTCCCATACAAATACTTGCCTTTCTATTTGCAGGTGCGTATCAGCGGAGCCTTTCTCCTAAACTTGGCATAATCAGGTTTAAAATCAGTGTAGGGATGCTTTTTTCAGGGCATATTGCTCAGCCAGCGTATCTGCTCTCACAGCCCTTCCGGAAATGATCTGTGAAATAGAATAAGTATTCAATATCTGTTATTAACGGGTATAATCGTCAAAGCTTCTAGAGCCAATAACAGCCGTTTTCATGAATAATTACTTGGTTGATTTTCTTATCGAATTATTTACAAAATACTATAATAATAATATCATATTAAGGGTTTCATCTAGTAAAATATACTTAACTACTTACCACGTATGCTGCCGGTTCAAGTGATTTCCTCGCTGCCCTATCCTTTTTCGCTTTTTCAGCAGTTGTGCTTAGAGTTTGCTTTTTTCCGCATTC
>NZ_JAUKPO010000121.1 GCF_030503435.1 Rhodocytophaga aerolata | reverse complement strand
TTGTGTGAAATACCTGTCTAGGTTGCAGGTGCTAGGCCATGAAGTGAAAAAATGGATTACCCTACCATGAAATCTTTTGTATAACTGCTCCATGCATTTCTTTAGTTTCCTGTAACACACCGCAGGCGGCTCCTAAAGAGGAAATAAGCGTAGGTTTACTCAGCTATCCGGGGAGATCACCAAAAGCCCTATGGTGGGGCCAGCTACTCAAGTATAGTCACCCTCTTCATGGGTTTAACTTCCAGACATCTTCGGGCTTTAGCTTACGGTTTGCCAGCTCAGAAAACACTTCTACTCCTTGCTCACTGGAAAATGCTTCTATGGAGGAAACACTGGTATCGTAGGCATCTAAAAACTTTTCAAACTTCCACCTGACTAACCTGCCCGAGGCGTTTAAATAAGGCTCTTCGTAACTTTCAAAGGATTTTAGCAGCTTTTTCTGCGCATCTTGCTCATCCACTGCTTTTATGAGTAATATCCGGTCCTCATAGGGCTGCAACCCGCTCTCTTGATCTTCTATCTGAGTCGCAAACCGGGCTTTGATACTCCAAAAGCTACCTTCAGGCTCCCTGGCCGCCTTTTTCTCCAGGCCGTCAATTGCCTCAATAGAAATATGGCCAATAAAGTCTTCTCGGATCAGTTCCCCTACCCGATGCAAGGGCAATTCCACCTTTACGCCCCTGGGCCTAACAGAAGAACCTATTCTTTCAAAGGGAATACCCTTCAGCAACAGCTTTAATGCGCTGAATGCTTCCCGAAAAGTTCTTGCTATTTCCCGCCTTCTTGCCGCTGGAGGATAGGCAAGAAAGGTTTTATAATCGGGATAAGCGAGGTGAATCCGAACACAAGCTCTGTTGGTCAGATGCGTTAAACGCTCTTCGCTTAAATTCCAATCTTCCAGGCCTCCTATTCTCTTATTCATTCTTTTTTCTCTATAATGGATCAAAGCTTCTCGCATACTAGCCCTCTGTGATGTGGCCCTGAGCTAAGCAAGGGCTAATTGGCGATAGAAGCTGGTGTTATACTTTGTTTTACTCACCTTAATCCACTTTCTGGTAATGTTTTGCAGGACCGTCGCATGGGCTATCATCTTGTACTAAACCTATATCTGTACTCAATTGCATGTCCCACTCAGTAGCATTACAACTCCTTTGTAAACTTTGTTTATGCAGATCTGTTTCAGATACATAAGTAAGATAAATATAATATACTTCCCCTAGTTCTTTCATTGAATAGCTGCCCTTCGTTTCAACTCCATTTGATCGGTATTTTTTAAACGTACTATCCTGATCAAATTGGTAATACTCTTTATAGGGAAGTTCTTGGGCAGAAACATATTTTCCCGTCCATCCAGAATAATATTTATTCAATTGCCATTTACCTATTAATTGAGGAGGTGAAGGTACTTGATCCTTTCTTTGGCAAGAAGCTATGAATAATGTCAGAAGCAAGAATACAAATGGGAATAAAAATTTCATAACATCATTTTTAAAATGAACCTACTTTTACAAGAAAGGTTGCAACTTGTCTTCTCTCTTATAAGGCATAATGTATCACGGCTTCCCTTGCGGTGAAGCCTTTGCTGAGGCAGGCCGCTGATAGGCCGAAGTAGATGTTATGGCTCGTTATTTTATGTTTACTGATCTATCCACACAGCAATTTTGCCCGCTTTCTTCACCCTATTTCTTTCTCTAAAATCAGTACTATAAGGTATAGGAAATTGCTTAGTAATTACTCTTTTATTTGAAACAGGCTTTTGACTGCCATTCACACTTAACTGTAGCGTTAAAGGACTAAGTATGGATTGAGCATCTGATAAAGTTAATCCTATCAAATTAGGAACAGCTATTTCATCATCCTGTCCGGTGCCTACAACCAAATCAATCTCGCTTCCTTGTTTTATTGTTTCACCCTGTTGAAGCTCTCGTTCTTGATAGCGAACAGCGATAATTCTGTTCTGATACTTATCTAGTACATAAGTAATTCGATTTACCCTAAGCTTTAAATCTTCTAATTTCTCGTACGTTACATCAGCAGGTATTTTCACTAGCTGTTGAGCGAATGAATTACTGATAACACTTAGGATTAAGCAAATCGCAAATAGTATTTTCATTTTCAATGAGCCATAACGACTCACGAACCCTCGCAAACCGGCCTTTTGTGCTGAGGCTTCAGCTGAGAATAAGGCGGTTGCCGCAGGGTTAAGTGTTGTATGCCGTTGTTTAATCTATGTCATCAAAGTGTAAACTATTCTCAAACGCTTCGGGAACCTCTAACTTTTTCTTCATCTCATTGAACTCTTCCCCGTTTAAGGGACCAATAATATTATTTTTTATTGTCTGATAGTTAATAGTATTATGAACGACTCTAACAATATAATAATTTGTAAGCCCTTTATTTAGCGGTTCTCCAAACTGATGAGGATGTTGCTTGACTACTATAAACTTATCATTCCATCCCACATCAAAAATTGTTTCACCAATGATTCCTTCTCCAACTCCCGAATCTTCATATTTATAAGTTAGTTGCATACTTTCTTCTGAATCTATGGCATCTAAATAATATCCTCCAATCAATTTCTTCTCATAAGAATAATCAAATATACAGCCGGTAAGAAATACCAATGCTAAGAATAGAAGTGATAGCTTATTAGTCATATTCTTGAATGGCATACAGTTAAACTCAGTACAGGAGTCGCCTCCTGTACTGGTCTTCAGAACCGGACTTG
>NZ_JAUKPO010000120.1 GCF_030503435.1 Rhodocytophaga aerolata | reverse complement strand
GGTGGTATCCGGGCTTGTGGAGGCCGGATCGATGATCACATAATTCAGCTTCGTATTTACCCCACCAATCGGATCAATCGTCAGTTTGCCATCAGCTATCGTAACTGTTACTGTTGCCGACATAAACCGCTGGGTAGTCGTTGGCACAAAGCCATTAATGACTGTTACCCCTTCTACATTGATCTGATGCTTACTGTCTACATAATTGGGATCGCCCACACTGACGGTTACCTTGTAAGTGCCGTTTGCCAGCGCATATTCCCAGGCGCCAGGGGTGGCTCCACTCGTCTGCATCTGCACAAGGGTCCGTAAGCGAAGTTCATCAGAGCCTACTCTCTCCCGCATATTTGCAGAAAAATCCACGGGTGTTTTGCTTGTCAGGTTCACCCATCCGTATGTTCTTGTCGCATTATAAGCGCCTCCATCATCTTTGACATAGCCTGCAGGAACACTGGTTTGCGCTGCCGGCTGGAAATTAACTTTTAAGGCACTGGCACTTAAGGGGGGATTGACCACCAGATTTACTTCCATCACCGCTTGTATATACCCGGTGGCTGCCGCTGTTACAGTGGCTTTATAAGTTCCAGGGATCAAACCTGTGCTGTTTATAGCTACCGATAAGTTACCTAAGGCCGTCTGTTGAGGCAATACCAGCCAGTCACTATTAACTGACTTTGTCAAGCTGACTGTCGGACTTCCGGAAGTTGCAGACAACGTTACTTTCTGGGTGGCCGCTGTTTCTCCTGCAATCACCGTAAAATTTAATGGAGAAGCACCAAATTTTAGCTCTTTGGCTACTGCCGGGTTGATTGCACGAACGTTTCGTACAATGACCACTAAATCCTGGTAATCAAATCCGCTGATATGCTCTTCAAAAGCGACAATATAGGCATAAGGAATAACGGTGCCTGTTGAAGTCTTCAAGGGATACACCCGTACATGGTGCGGGATAGCGCCTTGGAACGTATTCAGGCTGTCTTCACTATATAGATGGCGGTTAGTAAACCAGGGCCAGCGGGAGTAGAAGCCCAATGTGGAAATACCCGGATCAAAGCTTAGGATGCCGCTGTATTTTACATTCACGGTTTGTCCGTTTGAGATAGGATCATTGGATACGGTGAACAGTTCATGTTTACTATCGGCTTTGCCGGCATCATACCAGCCAAAGCCCACCACCGGATTGCTGCCAGTTGGCCCAAAGACAGAGAGCGGCTCAATCGTGATCGGACCATCTTCTGCCCGCTCAAACTGGGGGGCAATAATTTCTTCTCCTAAAAGGGGAGCTTGCTGCGACGTGCTGCTGCTATGGATGATATTGGTGGTTTTATCATCATCGCCCACATTTACCGGGATGTTATACAGATCCAGAATCGCTTGCAGGGAAGGTTCACTGGTTCCCCCCAAGCCGTTTGTACCTAGCCCCCGTAAGGTTACCAGTTTATCGGCACTGCCGGTGCTTTTCACCCGCACCGTGGCTGTCTTCTGGCCAACCGTTCCTGGCTTGAAGGCTATGCCGAACGTGCTGGCACTATTAGCAGCGATGCTCAAAGGAATCTCTGGAAAACCCGCAGGCAAACCTGATAATTCAAACTGATCACTGTTTACACCCTCTAAGTTTATTCCTGTTACTGTTAGAGTAGCGTTGCCTGTATTGGCAATGGTAATGGTCTGCACGGGAGACGTAGTAGCTTTGACGGCATTATCAAATATCTGTGCCGGACTCACTACAATCAGGGGCGCAGGAGCCGACGGAGCCGTCACTTTCAGCAAGGTGATCTGGGCCAGCTTTCCGGCCGTGTTGTTCCAGTTATATTCCACTACATACAGGTTGCCATTAGCCGGATCTTCAGTGATATCAAGTGGGTTAGATAGATTGCCGAGCCCTGGGATACCATTGGTGCCTGACCCGGTTCTATACGAAGAGATATTGTACTGCGCATCATTGCTGCTAGCGGTCTGCCCGCTTAGGGGCACCAGCGTACCTGGTTTTAAGGCAATAATATCGCTGCCTCCGGCAAAGCGGCACACCAGCAGCCAGCCTTTCAAGGCGCCATTAAAGGTGTTGCTTTTGTATTCGATGGCGCCATTAGGCGATTTATTCAAGTCGAAATTAAAGGCCGCTCCCCGGTAGTTGACATCCGGCAAGGTGCCTTGGGGATATTTGCTGTTATCGGGGTAGCCTCTGTGCGCTACATATTCTCCGCGAAGCGGGTTGGGATGGCCAAAGTAGCCCACCGGCTTTAGGGGATTGACTCTGAACAGCCAGTCACCCTGCACTTGTATGCCGGTAGTGGCAGGCACCTGGGGACCACTGTAAAAACTGCCATCGGGCCGGCGGGTACCGGCCACGGAGGCCGGGGAGTTCCCTCCCGCTGCAGATCCGTTAGCAGGTACATACATATGGCCGTTGGAATGCCAGACCAGATCATAGGAATTGCGCACACCGGAAGCATAGATGGTCAGCGGTGAATTGCTGGCATAGGGGTTATAGGTTCCGTCTGAGAAGGTAATCGAATTGGCCGGCGCTGCATTAATAAGCGCCTGGTTACTTGTGGTTTGTACATTCAGTGGCAAAGGCAGTCCTTGGAGCTTATTGAGATCCAGGCGCAGAATGGCTCCTGCCAGCAGGCTTTCATTGCGCTGCCAGCTCTCATCATAGGCGCCCATCGAGCTGTTGCTGCCCTGATTAAAATATAGCATGGTCGGCTCGCCTGCTTTGAAGGCAATGCTGTTGACTAAGTGATCTTTCTTCGACCGGGGCAGTTTAGTCAGCACCAACTGCTCTGCTTCCAGGTTCAGGCCACTCAGCTTAGACAAGTTGCCATCAAATTCAGGGGCATTCACCAGGCCGGAAGAGCAGTGCGATACCCAGGCAATCAGGTTTTGCGCCGTTGAGGTAGGATCAAAGGTTAAGCCAATGGCTGAGCGGTTGCCATATTTAGTGACAAGGGTTTTAATCTCCTGCATCCCGCTCAGCTGACCGGTCGATAGATCACGGGTGTAGCGCTCAAT
>NZ_JAUKPO010000011.1 GCF_030503435.1 Rhodocytophaga aerolata | reverse complement strand
CAAGCACGATGATCAGATTGTACTTAAATACATTCAACTTTTGACATGTACTTAGTAATTAATTAAATAAATGCTTGTTTATTCAAGCCATTATCCATTATTTAGTTAAAAATAGGAATATTGTTCAGCATACGTAAAATGGCTTTTTACCTTTTGTTCCTACTATCTACGTAAGATATCTTTTTCAGTAGAGAAAATAAATGGTTAAAGAAATGATAAGTGAGCCTGAATAATGCATTACTGCACAAGTATAGCTCAGTAGGACAGTGCTAATTTTTCGTTCTGCCTATGCATTTTCTGAATTACTATGTTAAACAATCCCTAAGAAACGAAATTTATCAATCACTTACTATAATTCATGAAATCAACGAATACTCAGTCAAGAAGAGATTTTCTCAAAAAATCTGCCGCTGCCCTTGCCGGATTCACCATTGTACCCAGGTTTGTATTGGGTGGCAAAGGATATCTGGCTCCCAGCGACCAGCTTACCAAAGCCGTAATTGGCGTAGGTTCTATGGGCCGTGGCCATTTTGAATATGCTGGTACCAGGGTAGTAGCGGTGTGTGATGTAGACCAGAATCATCTGAAGAAAGCCGTAGAAATGGTAGGAAAAGGGGTGAAGACATTCACTGATTACCGAGAGCTTATTCAGCTGCCCGAAGTGGATATTGTGCACATTGCTACGCCGCCTCACTGGCATGGCATTATGGCCGCCGATGCTGCCAAAGCCGGTAAAGACATCTGGTGCGAAAAACCCATGACCCGTACCATTGGGGAAGGCAAACGGGTGGTAGAAGCTGTACAGCAGCATGGCCGCATTTTCCGCCTCAATACCTGGTTCCGGTTCGAAGATATTTTTTATGGCATGCGTACTCCCGTAAAGCCCATTAAAAAACTGGTAGAAAGCGGATTACTAGGATGGCCCCTTAAAGTAACCGTAAGCAAACATACCGGCTTCGACTGGAAATTTTACTGGGTAGGCAAAACGAACCTGGAAGAAATGCCAGTACCTAAAGAACTCGATTATAACAAATGGTTAGGCCCGGCACCCTACAAACCCTATAATGCACACCGGGTGCATGGCACCTTCCGCGGCTACTGGGATTACGATGGCGGTGGACTGGGAGACATGGGACAACACTACTTAGATCCTATTCAATATTTCTTAGGAAAAGACGAAACCAGTCCGGTTTCTGTAGAGATAGATGCCCCCCAGCAACACCCCGATGCCGTAGGCACCTGGCGCAGAATTGAATACACTTATGAGGATGGCTGTAAAATCGTACTGGATGGCGAAGCTAGAGACGAAAATGTGGCCTATATCGAAGGACCCAAAGGAAAGTTATATGCTGGTTTCCGCTCTGATATTCCAGATCTGGAGAAGAAGTTAGCCGCTTTCCCGGACCCGGAGCCGCAGGTAACGAATTTTGTGGAGGCTGTAACAAAACGCCAGAAGTTTGCCCTCAACGAAGCCAATGGTTACCGTTCCTGCACACTGGTGAATATGGGCCTGGCTGCCTTGCGTTTGGGGCGTTCCCTGAAATTTGATCCGGTAAAACAAGTATTTATCGATGATGAGGGAGCCAACCGCCTGATTGACCAACCCATGCGGGCCGACTGGACAATTTAATTTTTCAACCTATTTTTTAGACCCTTTTAATTCAGCCTATACCTTTATTTTATACTATGAAGAGACTAGTAGTGATGCTTCTTGCAGCTATTTTGCTAAATAGCTCCGCAATTGCACAACAACAAGCCCAGGCCAGAAACGATCAGCGAACGGTTCCCACCAGGATTGCGGATGTACTGGCAAAATTACCTGCCAACGATGCCAAAACCTTAGATGCTGCGATGAATGAAATTGCCGGACTCGGCGAAAGTGGTATTACCGATATGGTAGCTATGCTGGCAGCTCCAGGCAATGGAGACAATACCGGACTAGAATATGCCATTGGTGGTTTTTCGCGGTACGTGATGCAGAAAGACAAAGAAGACTGGCGGCAAATGGCGGCTAAAGCCTATTGCCAGGCTTTAGAAAAAACAAGCGATAAGGAGAATAAGGCATTTATCATTAAACAGTTGCAAAATATAGCAAAAGATGAAACCGTATCTTACCTGCAAGCCTATCTGCAAGACGAACGTTTATGTGACCCAGCGGCCAGAGCTTTAATTAAAGTAAATTCCGCCCAGGCAAATAAAGTTTTGCTTGCTGCCCTGCAAAATGCTCAAGGTGCCTGCCGATTATCCTTGGTGGAAGCCTTAGGAGACAGCCGTGTTCCGGAAGCCGCGACTGCTATTACCCCTTTGGCAAACAATGAAGATAAAAAGCTGAAAAAGTTGGCTTTATATGCACTTGCCAATATAGCTGATCCCTCATCAGAGGCCGTGTTAGCCAAAGCTGCCCAGGAAGCTACCTATGTTTACGATATAACCAATGCTACTGCTTCTTATCTCTATTATATTCAGCGCTTAACTGAAACTGGAAAAGCCACACAAGCCGAAAAAATAGCCCAGACACTGCTCAATACTGCAACCGGAGAAAATCAGATACATACCCGTACAGCCGCTTTAAAGCTGTTAACTAATATACAAGGTGAGAAAAGTATGCCTCTGCTGCTGCAAGCTGCTACCGACAAAAATCCCGAATACCAGGCGGCTGCGCTGAAATTTGCTGCTCCTTACGTTACCCCATCCACTACTACTATGTGGCTGACAAAACTTAAGAAAGCCCAACCGCAGGCTCAGGCAGAGATCATTACTATGCTTGGAAAAAACAAAGCGGAAACTGCCTTGCCAACCGTGCTGAAAGCCTTGAAAGATAAAAATAAAGAAGTAAAGATTGCCGCTATCGGTGCTGCCGGCAGCTTAGGACAAGATCAGGTTTTGCCTCAGTTGCTGGAATTACTAAAAAAAGGCACAACTGAAGAAATAACTGCCGTACAACAGGCTTTGCTTACAATGAAGGGTACTACAGTGGTTTCCCGCGTGGCCGATGCCTTACCCAAATTGCCGGCTGCTGCACAGGCTTCTCTTATTTCTGTACTAGGTGCCCGTGGGGCGCATGAACGGGTAAAGGATGTATTTTCCTTTGTAAAAAATAGCGACACAACCGTCCGTATGGCTGCCCTGAAAGCCTTGCAAACCATGGTAAACCAGGAGAATTTACCTCAGCTATTCACGCTGCTCGATGAAACGTCTCAAGTAAAGGAAGTACAAGCCATACAACAGGCCGTAATAGCCGCCACCAAAGATTCAGGCGACCAGGCACAGCAGGCTACCTTGATTCTGCAACAGATGGAAAAAGTATCTGTAGATAAAAAGCCCATGTATTTTCCGGTACTGGCCAGTATAGGTGGTAAAAAATCCCTGGATGCGGTGGCAAAAGCCTTTGCTACTGGAGATGCCTCTACCAAAACTGCGGCCGTTGTGGCCTTATCCAAGTGGACCGATGCGATGGCGGCCAGTGAACTATACCGCATCAGCAAGCAGCCTAAAGAAAGCGCCTACCTGGATCAAGCCTTGAAGGGGTACGTAAACGCTATAAAAATAGCACCTTATGCTGCTGACCAGAAGCTGCTGATGTTGCGCAATGCCATGGAGGTGGCCAAAACTGCCGAACAGAAAAAGCTGATTGTGCGCGAAGTAGAGCGGAACAAAACATTTCCTGCCTTACCGTTTGCCGGAAAATACCTGACTGATGCCGATGCTCAGCAGGAAGCTGCCCAGGCTGTGATGAACATAGCCTTGTCGGATAATAAAGCCTATTATGGAACCATTGTAAAAGAGCTATTAACTAAAACCATAGATGTGTTGAAGGGCCAGGACAGTGAATACCAGAAAGAATCTATCCGCAAGTTTATCTCCGAAATGCCCGAAGGAGAGGGTTTTGTCTCTCTGTTCAATGGCAAGGACCTAAGTGGCTGGAAAGGATTAGTAGCAGACCCAATCAAGCGTAGTAAAATGGATGCCAAAACTATGGCCAAAGAACAAGCAAAAGCCGATGAGGAGATGCGTAATGGATGGAAAGTAGAAAATGGCGAACTATTATTTACTGGCAAAGGAAATAACCTGGCTACCGTGAAAAAATACGGCGATATTGAAATGTTCGTCGACTGGAAAATCTATGATGACGGGCATAAGGATGGGGATGCAGGCATTTACCTGCGGGGAACGCCACAAGTGCAGATATGGGATACTTCCCGGGTGAAAGATGGGGCGCAGGTAGGTTCCGGAGGCTTATATAATAATGAGAAAAATGAGAGCAAACCCCTGAAAGTAGCAGATAATCCGCTAGATGAGTGGAACACATTCCGCATTCTGATGAAAGGCGACCGGGTAACCGTATACCTGAATGGAGAACTGGTAACCGATAATGTGGTACTGGAAAACTACTGGGACCGTAACCTGCCTATATTTGCAGAAGAGCAGATTGAATTACAGGCGCACGGCTCCAGGGTTGCTTACCGGGATATTTATGTGCGGGAAATTCCCCGCCCCAAACCCTATGAACTTACGCCGGCGGAGAAAAAAGAAGGTTTTAAAGTTTTGTTTGATGGCACTAACATGCATAGCTGGATGGGCAATACCACAGATTATGTAATAGAGGACGGAACCATAGCCATTTACCCGGACAGAGGCGGCAAGGGCAATCTGTACACAAAGGACCAGTACAGTGATTTTGCTTTCCGGTTTGAGTTTAAGCTTACCCCAGGTGCTAATAACGGACTAGGCATCCGGGCGCCACTAGAAGGAGATGCAGCATATACCGGCATGGAGTTGCAGATTCTGGATAATGAAGCCGATATTTATAAAACCTTGCAACCCTACCAATACCATGGTTCCGTGTATGGAGTACTACCAGCAAAAAGAGGATTTCTGAAGCCAGTAGGTGAATGGAACGAGCAGGAAGTAATTGTTAAAGGCACCAAGATTAAAGTGATACTTAATGGAACGACTATTCTGGATGGCGACCTGACGGAAGCACGTAAAAAAGGTACCGCCGATGGTAAAGATCATCCCGGTATCCACCGCACTACCGGCCACATTGGGTTCCTGGGACATGGCAATATATTGTGGTTCCGGAATATCCGCATCAAAGATATGAGCAAGAAATGATACATAGCTGCTGAAATTTTTAGATTACCTGTAAAGTCCCTACGCATGAATAAGCAGAGCCATAGGATCGTTATCCTATGGCTCTTTTCGTTTTTATTAGATGCAAAATAGGCTATAGCTTATAATAAACCATTCGCTACAGCAAACCGGATTAATTCTCCCAATGACTTAGCGTTTATTTTACCTGTGATATTCTTCCGGTGTGTATGAACGGTATGAACACTAATATTCAGCCGATTGGCGATGTTTTTACTTCTGTGACCTTCAGCCACGAGTTTTATTACTTCTTTTTCGCGTTTACTTAACATAGGATGTTTCCTGTTTTGTTCGTTCAATTTTTTCTGTTTGCTGGGTTCCATCAGAATGGTCTATTATCCTTCATGATGTTACTTTCTACATACATTTGGCAAATTGCTTTAGCCGGTTTAAACACCGGAACTTTCTAACCTTCACCGTGTTGGCACTGGTCAGATTTAGTTGTGCGGCAATCTCTTCCAGGCTCTTGTTCTGATAATAGAAAAGAACCAGAAGCTGTCTGCTGACTTGATCGAGCTTATCTAATAAGGCATTTAATTGTTCATCCGTTAAAGATTCAACAGGTTTTGTTTCTTCTGGTACCGTATCTACTAAAGAAGTGATATCTATAGAAGACAGTTTTTGTTTGCGCAAAAAATAAAGCCAGTTTTGCCGGCATACAGCATATATATAGCTGCTTGCTTTACAGGTCAACACAAAATTTTCTTTTTGTAAGTTGCGGTAGAGTACAACCATAGCTTCCTGCAACAGGTCTATGGCATCTTCCCTGGAGCCATGATTATTGCGTATATATTTCCATACCATAGGAAAGCATTGCCTGGATAAAGCTTGATAAGCATCCGCACATCCTGTGCGTAATGCTTCTATTGACGGTTCCGGTGGAACTTTCTTAGTACGGAGTTTAGGGGTGTTATCAAAAAGCATGTGTGTAAAAGTTTACGTGAATACTAATTTTAAGTCCTTTTAGCAGAAAGACTGACGCGTTTGCCATCTTTCAGGCAGTACAGATTTTGGTTTCTGAAACCTTCTGTATAATTTTCTGTTTAATCAGCTTTACTTATGGCTATAGTTTATTATCAGGTGTTTAGGTTGCTGGTAATAGTCGGATAGCTACCCCCAGGTATCATCACTTTTTGCGAAAATTTTTTGGTTTTTTATACTAGCTGAGTGTAGCGCTTTTGGAGGTGCATAAGGCTGCTTATTCTTTTACTTAACCCGTAAACTATGACAGAAACGTTAACCTGTTTACCTATTGCCCGGACAGTTATTCAAACGCCTGTTCTTTCCAGATACCAATGGGACAGAACGCTTGCTCAGGCTTCCAGTAAGTGTGTGCAAGCGTATAGGTGTGGAGGCGAGTGCCAGATAAAAAAATGTCTGGATACGTGCCTGTTGCATATGCTTTATGAAGGTAGCCAAGAGGCGGAAAGGGCCATACAATACATATATCCCTTGTATTTTAAAGATCTGCTGAACTATGTGCAGGAGCAGGGCTGTGCGGAAACACAAGAAGCAGAAGATATTGTACAAACCGTGCTGATCGATTTTTTTGTGCGGGCGCAAAAAGTGAACATTCAATTACGGGAAGCTTCTTTGAAAGTATACCTGTGCCATGCTGTAAAGAACCGCTGGATAGACAAAACCAGGACTAAACCTTTCCGGGGATCTACCTCCGATAAGATATTAACCAACCAGACAGATACAGGGGAGATTACCATAGAGCAGGAGCTGGAAAAACAGAAAAGAATTTATGCCTTGCTTCAAAAAATATTTCCCAAAACGCAAGACAATTGCAGCAAAATTATGCGATATTACTTCTTCAAACTGATGTCCTATGAAGAGATTATGGAGACAGAAGTAGGGAAAAGCTATGGTTCTGTGGAAGCCTTGCGCAACAAAGTGCACCGTTGCAGCGAAAAGTTCAAACGTGTGTTAGCCGATGAGGCATTGTTGCGGGAGTTCGCAGATATATATGGTAAGGAAGGAATAAAGCTTAACAGATCTGGAGACCATCATGAAAAGGGATGATTACCAAGAACTGATTAGAAAATACTATAGGAAAGAGTTAAGTGAGGCAGAACTAGTACGTTTTAATCAATTACAGAACACAGCGGCGTTTGCAAAAAAACTTACGGAGTTTAAGCTCTTTCGTGATTTGTTTGATATGCAATCTTTATATGAGCAAACCCAGCTACTCATGTCTGGTATAGCTTTCCGTTCCGGTAAAGATACGTATTCAACCATTGTCCATGTCGCTATTGTAGATAATCATGTATCATTCAGCAAACAAATGGCAGAGACGATAGCGGCTTTCTCCGGATACCAGGTGCTTTGGGAAGCTATCAGTGGTCCAGCATGTATAAAAAATCTTTCTGCTCACCCGCTGCCAGATATTCTCCTGATTACGAACACCCGGCAGCCGGAGATGGACAGCTATCAGCTGGTAGCCTGGGTGAAAAGTAATTATCCGCAGATACAGATGCTAATTACAACCCAGGCAGAAGATGAATTGCTAGAGCAGATGCTGGAAGCGGGTGCAGGTAATTATGTGCGCAAAGATGCAGAACCGGTAGAATTAAAGAAAATGCTGGATAGCGCCGTTCGCCGGAAGTTGTACAAGGCTGACCCATTGGCTGCTCCTATACTGAAAAGTGCTATGCTGAAGCAGCCGCCTGTTGAAAGCAATAAACTGGCTTTGTTGTCGAAGCGGGAAATAGAAATTATAAAGCTTACCTGTAATGAATATTCGAGCAGTGTAATAGCCGAACGATTGAACTTATCTTCTCATACGGTTAATACACACCGGAAAAATATACTTCAGAAATTAGGCGTAAAAACTCAGTTAGGTTTGGTAAGGTTTGCCCTACAAAACGGGCTGATTGATTCTCCGTAAATTATTCGTGTAGATTATATAATTACAACATAGCCCAGTGATTCCGTCACTGGGCTATGTTAGTTTGTTTGACATCCTTAACTCTTTGGAAACAATTATTTGGGTGTCATACTGATAGAAACAACTTCTCCTTCCACAATCAAAGCACTTATATGGGTAGCCGGCGATTCAATCCGTATATCGGTACCGATAGCTACAGATGGCTGCTCAAAAACAGTTCCTTCCAAAATCCATTTTGCTACCAGTTTTCCAGGTTCATCTACAGGAGTAACTTCTTCTTTCTTTCTGGAAAATTCGTATCCGGAAACTAACCTGGGCAGTACGCCGGCAAATGCTTTTTCATTAGCCATAAAATCCATTGAACAATCTCCCATGTTTTGCACCAGGATACCCTGGGTTGGAGGCAGGTTAAGGCCCATCGGAAAAATCAACTCTGGTTTCTGACTGCGCGAATAAATGTCATCAAAATCACTGGACTGGCTGTATACTTTTTTGCTATCCGAGTAATTAGAGACGGCTTTCCAGAGGCTTGCCTGATTGCCACGTAGGTTACGGCTGCTGTAAATATCCTCCCGTATGCATTTGCGCATAAAAAGTGGTGCATCGTGCTCTGACTTAGCAAAAGTAGGTGAGGAATACCTCCACCGTCCCTGTTCTACGCAACTTGCCGGTATCACATTCTTAGAGAACGGAGGCAATAACAAGGTAGCATTTACTACTCTGTTCTGTTTAGAACCTTTTAAAAGGCTGCCTTCATAAATAAGCAAATAACACTCACTCTGGTTTATCACGGTAAGTTCCTGTACGGAACCGGCTGTATCTATTTCAGTAATCTGGGCTAACTCCTTAGACAGGGCTTGCGACAGCTCTATCACCGGTTTAGAAAACTCTGCTGCGGCATGTAAGGTATATATCTGTAGTTTTGCCCCATCTACAGGATACTCAAAAGGTGTAAATGCACAGGCTGAAACATATTCAGCTAGTTGTGCCTGCAATATATTCTTCATGCCCTTTGATTGCAGATTTTATCAAAGGTTACAGAGCTGTGTACATTAATTTAAATCACCCCGGAAATAAGATGAAACAGGAGCAGCCAGCCCAGATACTTTATAGAGAATAGCCGGCGGCCTGGCATAAGCAACAGGTATAGCTTCTTATATAGATAGGTGTAAGTCAGGAATGCTGCATGATATTTTTTCTGTGTAAGGTGCCCCACTTCCTCAACGATTCTATAACTTCCCCAAGCGATTTGCTATGAGGTGTTAACTCATAGGTGACCTTTACCGGATAGGTATCGTGTATCGTCCGCTTTACCAGGCCGTTTACCTCCAGATCACGCAATTCTTTGGATAGCATTCTATCGGTAATGCCATGAACTTCTTTGGCTATTTCTCCAAAACGCTTCTCTCCGAAAGTAAGCGCCACAATAATAGGTAGTTTCCATTTTCCATTCAATACATCGAGGGCATCTCTAACCGGCCGCAAGATGGATAAACATTCTGAGTGTTGTACGTCTGTTGGTTCCATAATAGATGGGAGGTTTTGCTGTTCACTATACTAGAGTATAGCGCTATACTATGGTATAGTACTATATTTCAGTAAGCAAATATAGCTAATTTTGTATAGGTATTAAAACAGTAGATCAATTATTACTATGGAAACAACAGCAAAAAACACATCCAAAGCATTGAATATTAGTTTGTGGATTGCACAACTTATTCTGGCAGCTATGTTTATTATGGCAGGCCTTCCAAAAATTACTACGCCTATACAAGAATTAGCTGCTTCGAATGAGATTCCGGAAGCGCTTGTCCGGTTTATAGGAATCGCAGAACTGCTGGGAGCAGCGGGCTTACTACTTCCGGGTATTCTTAACATTAAGCCTGTACTTACTTCTTACGCTGCTTTGGGCCTCTTTACGATTATGGTTCTCGCTTTTCTTTATCATATTTCAAAAGGGGAGTACGCCGGCGCAGGAATAACTGTTGCACTAGGATTACTTGCCGCTTTTGTTGCCTGGGGCAGATTTATAAAAGCTCCTGCCAGCTCAAAAGCTATTAGTCACGTGAGCAATTGATAATCCGCAACGAAAAATTACGTTTATTAGAAGGGGAAAAAGTATGTCAACAAGCAGAAAATTAGTTACTATACAGACACCACCCGCACAGCAGGGATTTTTGGGAGCAGGCCATATGGCCAGGCCTGTTATCCAGGTAGACTTTTCAGAAAGCGACCCTTTTATCATGCTGATGGACGATTGGCTCGATAAGCAAGATGAAGAACCTGTTGGCGGACCTCACCCGCATGCAGGTTTTGAAACGGTCTCCTTATTACTAGAAGGACAAATAGGAGATTCGGCTCACCAGATGACCGGGGGCGACTTGCAACTGATGACAGCTGGAAGCGGCATCATCCATACGGAAACCATAGATAAAAAAGCCAGGTTGCGGCTGTTGCAACTATGGTTGAATCTTCCTAAAAAAGACAGGTGGGCAAAGCCGCGGGTACAGAACCTGCCCTTGGCGCATGTGCCAACCGTATCAGAGAGTGGCGTAGAAATAAAGGTATACAGTGGCTCATTTGCCGGTATTACCTCTCCCATAGAAAATTATGTTCCGCTAATTATAGCGGATATTCACTTGCAAGCCGGTATTACTACCCGGCAGAATATTCCTGCCTCTTATACTACCTTTTTATATGTGATCGATGGAGGTGTGCAGGTAGGAGAGGATGAAAAGCACTTAGTGCAAGATCAGGTTGGCTGGTTGGATAGGCTTTCTGATCCAGGTCAAAGTGAATTGAAGCTAAAGGCTACAGACAAGGGAGCGCGTGTCATTCTCTATGCTGGGCAACCGCAAGGCGATCCTATTGTTTCTCATGGCCCATTTATCGGGGATACGCAAGAAGATATCAGGCGGCTGTACCAGGAGTTCAGGCAAGGTAAAATGGGGCACATTTCGGCAGTAGCAGAAAGCCAGCACCTTAACTGGTAACCCTTCAGCATAGAGCCCTGCACCTATTGAATCTTCCATAAATAAAAGAGCCTCTGATCTGTTTCAGAGGCTCTTTAGTCTTTGTAAAATAGTGCCTCTGCCGTTTTTGAATTCGAAAAACGGTTTACTGAACAACCTAAGTTGCCAGTAAAGGTATGTTATCCGACATTGCAGCTGTACGCTGATTGAGTATAAATTCAAGCAAAATAACCTCAGCGTTTAACCTACCCCTGTTCATGCAAATCAGAAACTGGAGATGTGAATTATATCAGTTGGTGCTAGCCATGCACCCTATGAATGATGAGTCTACAATAAATATCGATATGAGTTATAAACCCTCAGAGCTTTTTCTTTCTACAAAATACCCCTTTGATCCAGGTCATGTACGATAGCCACGAGAAGTGAAAAACTTAAAATCATAGAGGCAGCCAGAAGTAATTGTTCCATGTTGCAAACATAAGGGCTGTTTTGTATAAGGCCAATGCTAAAAACAAGGCTAATCTTACAAACACAATTGGGCAAATTCACTAAGAGTTGTAGGCAGTATGGTTTGAGAGACTACTGAATCTACTACATTCCGGGTAAGGCTCATTGCCAGATAGTATTATTTGCTAACATACACTGCATATAAATTTGCCCTTCCATAGAGCGAAGGTTTTTCCTGAAGCTTGATCACCTGAGTATAGCCTGCTTCTTCAAAAAGTAGCTTTAATTTATGGTAGCTTACCGGAAAAGGAACCCATCTGTTTGCCACCTCTGTATCGTATTCTACAATCAGAAAACTGGAGTTTTCTTTGAGATAGGCACCTAGTTTTTTAATCAAGGCTATTTTATCTTTCACAAAATGCAGGGAGTTTGCCATTAAGATACCATCCAGGCGGGGTAGTTGTAATTCATCCGTAATGAAGTTTGCCTGCTGCTGCCGGATAACTGTGTTTTTTGGATTGGGTAACTGGCTAAGCACAACTGCCTGCTGATCTACTGCATAAATCACACTGCCAGTGGGTAATAAGGAAGCTAAGGCGTAAGTAAACAGGCCGCTGCCACTCCCCAGATCTGCCCAGGCAGCCTTGTTTTCCTGAAATAAACCGTCATACCGGATAAGGTTAATAGCTTCTGATAGGTCCATATAGGTAGGTAAACAGATTAACTGATAAGGAGTTAGTAAAATAAACCAGGCAAACCTCTGCTGCAAGTTGCATAGCTTGGTGGCTTAGTCATTTACTTTCTGCCTATGCCGTAGTAAAGATAGCCAGCTACTTTGGGAACTCCCTTGGCATATTGTTTGGTAAGTGTTTCAAACCTGAATCCGGCTCCTTGAATCAATGTTTCTATATTCCGGTTCACATGGCATCCGTCTGCCATTACTTTTTGAATAGGCGTAACAACGTGTTGCCATTTTTGAATATGAGCTTCATTACTCAATCCATGCTCTACAAACAGGAATTTACCTTCCGGCTTCAACACACGGTAAATTTCTTCTAATGCTTTGCTGATGTTTTTGATGCTGCAAAGTGTCCAGGTACTTACAACGGTATCGAAAAAGGCATCGCCAAAGGGTAATTGCTTAGCATCGCCAATGTGGTACTCTACCTGTATAGCAGATTTTTCCATATGCTTGAACGCCAGTAGGTTCATACCTGCATTTACGTCTATGGTGTGTATCTTTTTCACAGATGCCGGGTAGTAAGGCAAGTTAAGGCCCGTACCAAATCCGATTTCCAGTATCTTCCCTCTGGCATGTGTTAAAATCTCTTTCCGGTAAAAGCCAGTCAGCTCGCCAGACATGCCTGCATTCATTAATCTCGGAAAGAGATACTTGGAATAGATACCCATGGCAAGTGTGAAACAGTTTTTAGATTTAGTACACAACACACCAGCTTTTTAAAGAGTTTTTCAGGATTGGCGAAAATTTATTTCCATCCTGCTGGGGCTATAAAACTTGATCAGCTTGAGTGTAGATTTATTCTGAACGTAAACCCAGGGCTGCCTGAAACTTCCCTGGTCACAACATATCTTAGAAATATCAAGTTTAAATCAGTCTATGGTACAACGAGCTGGCATTTTTCCTACCTTCTTTATTTCTGGTTTTGAATGTTCTACGTTTTTGTGGAAAGATAAAAACCGTCGTAATCTTATTGCCGAAACGCAACATGACCGCTTCGCCTGGAAAGATTATCAACTGCTGCGTGAGTGGGGAATTGCTGTTTCCAGAGAAGGTATTCCATGGCCATTGGTAGACAATAAAGGGGTATATGATTTCTCTCCGATAGATCCCATGATTGAGGCAATGAAGCAGCACAAAATACTACCGATCTGGGATCTTTGCCATTATGGGTATCCGGATGATCTGGACCCTTTCACAGATACCTTTACAAGCCGTTATGCGGCTTATTGTAAGGCAGCCGCCCGCTATGTAGCTGCCCGGATGGATGGACCTTACTTTTTTACACCTATCAATGAAATTACGTTCTTTTCGTTTTGCGGTGGGGAATGGGGTTGGGTAGCCCCTTATACTCACACAAAGGAAGACCGTTTCCGTTTTCGCCTAGCGCTATGCAAAGCAGCCATTGCCGGAGTAAAAGCTATACGGGAACTGATACCAGAAGCACGCATGGTACATATTGACCCCCTGGTTCAGGTGGTAGCCCCCAGAGACCGGCCCGACCAGCAGCAGGCCGCCTGGCACGAAACTTATGTAGATACTTTCTTAGCATGGGATGTTTTATATGGAAAAGAACACCCCGAATTGGGCGGCTCTCCAGAGATACTAGATATAGTGGGGGCTAATAATTATTCTTTCGGGCAAATGGAATACCGGGAACATGGTCCACACCAGGCGCTGCCTGCAGATGATGACCGCATAAAACCATTATGTGATTTGCTGCACCTGGTCTGGGAGCGGTACAAGCGCCCGCTGATTATTGGAGAGACCAGTGGTATGAATGAAGGCCGTGAGCACTGGCTACGGGATGTGATGGAAGAATCATTGGCGGCCGTAGAAGCTGGGATTGATTTGCACGGCATTTGTCTTTTTCCTGCGGTAGATATGCCCGACTGGCACACCGGAGAATGGCTACATAATGGCCTTTGCGATATTTCTGTAGAAGGCGATGAGTTAAAGCGGATTCCTTGCGAGCCTTATATTGCAGAGCTGCGTCGCTGGCAAAAAGAACTCAACCGTGTTACCACGCTGGATGAAAATCCCTTTAGTGATCCGGTAGAATTGCAGGATGTAATTGATGCAGCCAGGCGGCTTAAAAAGCAGCCGGATAAAAACTGGCATTGATGTTTAACAATCTGCCTGTTGTTCCTGGATATAGCTAGCCTGGCAGGTTAAAAAAATCTATTACTTTCTAAAATATATTTTCTGAAAAGCTAGAAATATACCTGTAATAACCGCCATAGACAAAGCAATGGGTGCGAAACCTGTATCTTTCGGCGGCTGTGATGGATGAATTTTCATAGGTTAAATTTTTTAAATGATGAAACTTGCCTGAATGCACACAAATTATTGCCTGTTATTGAATTTTCTGACCTGAAGAATTCTGTATACCAGAATGGCCAAACCAAATACCAGTAATCCTATCCGTAAGGCCAGATTGTTTGTATCTCCAAACTTCAAATCCAGGTACAACTGGTAGGCCAGGTAAATTACCAGGGCAGCTACGATAATAATATTTATATACTGATACTGTTTCATTCCATTGTTAAGTTTACATATGCCATCTCTGATCCATTGTTGGCTGTTACGGAACAAAGATAGTAGATTTAAGAATTTGTTTGCTTTGTTTGCAAAAAGCATCAACTATACAGAGAAAAGAAGTTGTTCAAAACTCCTTTCTCTGTATACGCTGGTAGGTTACTTACCGGATGCCTGCCCGGTGTCTGTTACACCAAACACAAATTCGCTACGGCCAGGAGTACCTTCCGGAGACACACCTTCCAGAATAGCTCTGTATTTGGTAGTGCGGTCGGCGGTATAAAAGCTAATCAACGCTTTTCCATTAGCATCTGTTTTTACAATTGGATTCCAGTAAAGGGTAGTCCGCAGGTCTGGCAGTTTGGTATCGGCTGTGCCATCATACCTGGGTGAGTAAAACTGACGTGTTTTGGCAAAGCCTCCGGCCCGGTGAATAATAATAAATTTCTTGCCGGTTTCATCTATCTCTTCATAGGTATCGCCGCCCCGCTTGGTATACACGGCAATTACACCGCCACTGGCCCTTCCGCCATAAATAGCCGAACCTGCTGCATTCTTTATCACCTCAATTCTGTCTACATCAAAGGCGCTGATGGCACCCATCGCTGAAGCATCCACCGGCACTCCATCTATCAGATACAAGGGTTGTCCTTGGCCGCGGATAGTAGCCCGGAAATCGTTAAACCCTCTCCGCTGAATTTGTAAACCAGCTACTCTTCCCTGCAACACTTCCAGAATATTACCGGAGGGCGGCACAGGCAGCTGGTTGCCACGCAGCACCACATCGGCCTGGTTATGCAGACGGAAAGGTTCTTCGATACGCGCTTTGCTTTCTACCACAATATCTTTCAACACAATATCGCCCAATGTTAGGGATTGAGATTCGTCTATTGAGTTAATCTGCTGAGAACTGGCTGTTATATACTCTTTGCTGGTGCTTGCCAGAAGCATATCCGCCCCAGGAACAGGTATTTGTGGCTGTGCCGGAATATAGTTCTTTTCATCCATCACTACCTCCACTTGATCTCTGCGGCCGCGGGCATCTGTACCTTGTATCACTAAACTTACGGTATCTGAAAAATTGAACCCTTCAAAAGCAAACTCCCCTTGTTCGTTGGTCTCTTCCACAATAAAAGTCTGGTGTTGATCTTTTAGGTAGAGAATTACTTCCCCATTGGCTACAGGCTTACCTTTCTTGGTGAGCAACTTGCCGCGGATAGTCAGGTCGGTTTCTTTAGCGAAAGATAATTGTGGCAATTGGCCGTCCAGCATCTGTTGCCATCCGAACCGCCGCCAGCCCTGGGTCATCATCAGGTAACGTAATGCTTGTTGTTTCTCCGCTGAAACGTCAGTGAAATAATAATTGGGCTCTTCTACATAGCCTTTCAGATCGGAAGTGAGCAGTAGGTGCGAAACAATACCTGGGGTATTAACCGCCGGGCTAACCAGTTCGTCATCTGTAACCGCTAGGGAGAAATCAGTTGCTACTGGCTGGCCTTTAGTATTTTTCGCTGTAATCACCATCGTCACTTTTTCACGGGTGCCATAGGTTTGTTGATTAGTATTGATAGCCAGTTGTAGCTGGTCCTGGTGATTGACAAAAGCTAAGCGTTCAGCCAGTGGTTCGCCCGAAGGTTCACTTATGGTAAAGCGGACAATGCCGGTCGGAAACTTATCTTTTGGTATGTTCACCGCCAATTGATTGCCTTGCCAGTTAATGGACTCCGTATAAAGTAATTGATTTTGGGAGATGCCAGTCAGTAGCAAGGACTTGGCATTTGGTACGTTTGTTTGTACGTGTATGCGTATCTGGTTTTTGTCTGAAACTTCGTCTACCGCTAAGATATAACCTTGAGCTTTGGTTGCTGGCAGTGGATAGTCTATGACGGTTCCATTGCTGAAAGGTACTTTGAGAAAATACCGTTTCCCCTGTTCCGGTGTCAATTCAAAAGCTCCCATGCCCAGATGGGCGCTTTTTACTGCCTGTACTTTGCTTCCATCCTGGTCGTACAATGTACCCTGAAGGGCTACACCCTGCCCCTGCGGATTAATAGCTTTGAATGCTACCTTAGAAGCTAAACCAGTAACCAGGTCGCCGCCTTCCGGAAAAAATTGTAGATCTACTGTTTGCTGGGCTGTGGCTTTGGTGGTTTCTTCCTTCACTTGGTCTGCCGGGTTCCAGATCTGGATTTCCTGATGGAAAAAATTCTCTTCTCCAAAGTTACGCATCCAATTGGTGTAAGCTGTCAGGCGGTATTTTCCGCTTGCCAAAGAGTCGGGCAAGGTGATGCTGCTGGCTGCTTTGCCTCCTTCCGCTTTTAATACTACTCTTTGAGCTGGTTTACCGCTTGCATTGATCAAGTCTACATAAATAACCTGGCTGCCAGCCACCGGTTTTGTCTGGGAAGCATCCTGTAAATAGGCTTTCAGCCAGATGGTTTCGCCAGCCGAATAATAGGGCTTGTCCAGGTGCAGGTATAGTTTCTCGGCACTATAGTCGGTGCGTAGCTTTTGCAAATACTGTTCAATCCTTTTAACAAGCGGCTCGTTGTTGCCGCTAATCATGATAAAGGAAGACAATACCAGTACTAGTAAACTTAGTCCTGTTATCTGATATATTTTTTTATGTTTGTTCTCCATTGGTTATCTATCTCTAAGTGTCTGCCATGAGGTACATGGACTCTGTATAAAGTAGAACAAAATAATGGAGCAATGGGTTTGTCCGGAATGGAATTATTGAATAGAGTTGGTAAAAATAAAGCCACCTAGGTGGCTTTATTTTAGTGTGCTAATCTACCTCCTGGAATCTCTCATCCCCACACATTCGTACGATACGTGGCATAAACGTACCTAGCACGTCTACCAGGTCTTGTTGATAGGCCATTACTTGGTGAATATCTTTATAGACCATTGGTGCTTCGTCCAGGCCGGAACCTAGCAGTTCTACGCCAGCCTGCAGTAAATGTGCAGCAACCGTTTTCTTATTCAAGGTTTCTTTGGCTTTTGTTCGGGATAATACTCTTCCGGCTCCATGAGAAGCAGAGTTTAATGCCTGAGGTTCTCCTTTTCCCCGCACAATAAATCCAGGAGAGGCCATGGAGCCTGGGATAATACCTAGTACCCCTTTTCCGGCAGGTGTAGCCCCTTTCCGGTGCACAATAATTTCATTCCCAGTGGCATCTTTTTCTTTCCAGGCAAAGTTATGGTGATTTTCTATCATGGTTAGCGGGGTAGCTCTCAAGCCAACCGCCAGCCGCTGATGAATCTGATGATGGCAGGCAGAGGCATAGTCTCCGGCCAGGTTCATGGCCTGCCAGTATTCAGCACCAGCTTCTGAATCCAGATCTAACCAGGCCAGGTGTTTGGCTTCCTGAGGTAATTTGCAAGCTTCCATAGCTACTTTGGTATAATGTGCTGCAATGGCAGCCCCCATACCTCTGGAACCAGAATGCGAAAGTACAGCCAGGTATTGTCCGGCCGGAAGGGCAAATTCATTCGCTGCAGAAAGAAGCTCTACTATGCCAAACTCTACAAAATGGTTTCCTCCACCAGAAGAACCGATCTGTTTATAGGCTTTGTCTTTCAATCCTTTTACGATAGCAATTTCCAAGAATTCTTTTCGTTCAAAAATGGCGTTGTCCAGGGGTTTTTTGAAGGTAGCGGTACCAAACTGGGTGTTATTAAGCAGCAATTTTTTAAAATCCTCTTTTTTCTCGTCCAGCAGGGAAACCGGCAGGTCATATAAGGTCATACACATACGGCAACCAATATCTACCCCAACTCCATAAGGAATGACGGCATTTCTGGTGGCTAGTACACCGCCAATAGGTAAGCCATAGCCAGGATGGGCATCGGGCATTAAGGCTCCCCCCAGGGTGATGGGTAGTTTCATGGCTACCTGCATTTGCTTGACTGCCCCGGCTTCAATAGCTTCGGCTCCATAAATCTGATACTCTTTTTGCGCGACTAATGAAAGTGTATCTGAAGGTTTTTGAATTAAGGCTTCGGCAAGGTCTTTCAGTTCGGCATGTGCTAGATAGGCAGCCGGTTGGGCAAGTAAAAGACTTAAGAGTTGCAGGGTTTCTTCCCGGGTTTGAGTGGTAACTATTTTTTCCATCAGTTGCAAGGCCATGCCAATAACTTTACCTTCCGGATAACCCAGTTGACGTAAATCTTTTCCGGTTACTGTGGCCGCTTGAGTGAATTGTATCTGTTCCATAAAAGTTTATTTTCTGAGAATAGCTATTTTGTTAAATCTTACTTCAAAGCAATGGGCTTGCTGCGCAGTGTTTTTGCGTAGAGAAAAGTTTTTTTTATTTTTCTAAAAACATCCTGTTATGCCAGTAAACCGCAATGCCCTTATCCGCTACCGCACGCTTGACAATTGCCTGCGAAACCGCTACCGCAAGTGGACGCTGGAAGATCTGATTGAAAAGTGCTCCGAAGCCTTGTATGAGTATGAAGGCATTGATAAGGGGGTTAGCCGGCGTACCGTGCAAATGGATTTGCAGATGATGCGCAGCGATAAGCTAGGCTATAATGCGCCTATTCAGGTGATCGATAAAAAATATTATACCTATGAAGATCCCAGTTACTCCATCACGAACATTCCCCTCACAGATGGTGATCTGACGAAGCTATCTGAGGTGGTAGATATTCTGAAGCAGTTCAAAGGATTTAGCCAATTTCAAGACCTGGGGGAGATTGTACAGCGGCTGGAAGACAAAATATATACGTCTAAAACCAAATCGGAAACCTTTATTGATTTTGAGAAAAACGATCATCTGAAAGGGTTGGAGCATATCCCTACCCTTTACACAGCTGTACAAAAGAAAAAGGCTATTTTGCTTAGTTACCAGTCGTTTAAAGCCAGGGAGGCAAGTACATTTGTCTTTCATCCGTACTACCTGAAAGAGCACCGCAACCGATGGTTTGTGTTGGGCTGTAAAGGCAAAGGAGATCCGCTGCTGAACCTGGCTCTAGACCGCATTATGGGCATAGAGGAAACAGACGAGCCTTTTACTCCGTGTGTAGACATTGACTTGAAAGGATATTTTAAACATGTGATTGGGGTAACGGTAAACCTGAATCAGGAACCTATGGAAGTAGTGCTGTTTTTTGAACAGAAAATAGCTCCATATGTGCTCACTAAACCTATGCACCCGTCCCAAAAACTAGTAGAAAAGCACAGCAACGGCGTGGTTATTTCTTTGTATGTGCAGCATAATTATGAGCTGGAAAAGGAGGTTCTAAGCTTTGGCGATTCGGTAAAAGTGCTGGCACCGGAAAGACTGAAACGCTGCATCAAAGACACCCTGGCACATGCTCTGGATCAGTACAGTTATGAAATCCATCAAGCCAAGCTGGAAAACCAGATCCGGAAGCTTACCCATACTGGCTTTACTATTCTGCCACATGTGTTTACCAAAAAGGAAATGAGCCATGTGAAAACACTTATTGCCAAAGCCTACCCTCCCACGGGGGAAGGCAAGCCTGTACATGCCGTGAGAAATTTTCTGCAGGAGATCAAAGGTTTGCAACATGTACTGTTCAACCAGAACCTGAAAACCATTCTTTCGGCCATTAGTCCGGGGCTTTTTCTTTCCAAAGCCATTTATTTCGATAAACCGCCTCTATCCAACTGGTACGTTACGTGGCATCAGGATACAACTATTACCGTGAAGGAAAAAATAGAAACAGTAGGTTTTTTCGGATGGACCAAAAAAGAAGACCTGATAGGCGTTTGCCCGCCAGAAGACGTACTGAAAAATACGGTGACTATCCGTATTCATTTAGACGATACGGATGAAAAAAATGGTGCCTTGAAAGTAATTCCGGGTTCACACAACAAAAGGCTGTCGGATGAAGAAATAGCCCTGATCACTCAGAATAGTTTACCATTTACCTGTGAGGTAGGATGCGGAGGTATACACCTGATGAAGCCTTTGCTTTTGCATGCCTCTTCCAAAACCATAAACCAGAAACACCGGCGGGTAATCCATCTGGAATTCACTACAGCTGACTTACCCAATGGCCTGGAGTGGGCAGAAAAAGTACTTTTCTAATTAGGTATCTTTGACTTTTATAGGGATAGGTTGTACTTTTCTGTAACCATTGTTTGCTATCTATGCCGCCTGTTGATATCTATCAATATAAATCCTATCTGTTTACCATTGCCTATCATATGCTAGGGGAGGTGCCAGCCGCTGAAGACTTGGTGCAGGATACGTTTGAAACATGGCTACAGGCAGACCGTTCGCAGGTAAAAGAAGTAAAAGCTTATCTGAGCCGTATTCTTATTAACAAAGCACTGGCCAGGCTTGAACAAGTAAAAAAGCAGCGGGAGGTGTACAAAGGCATTTGGCTGCCCCAGCCGTTATTCGCTGAGCAAGGCCTGCCAGAGGAATACACCCTGGAGTACGCCCTGCTTTTCTTACTCGAAAAATTGAATCCGTACGAGCGGGCTGTATTTGTGCTAAAAGAGGTATTTGCCTATTCCCACCAACAGATTGCCGATACCTTGCAAATAACTTCTGATAACTGCCGGCAGCTTTTCCACCGGGCAAAAGAAAAAGTACGCAAGGGAGGGTTGCAGCAGCCTGCAGAGGTAGCCAAACAACAAGCCCTGCTGAATGCTTTACTTAGAGCCATGCATGAGAAAGACCTTTCTCAGCTTGAAGAGTTTTTCTGGGAAGATATTGTGATGTATCAGGATGGGGGAGGCAAAGTGGCTGCTGCCCTCAAACCTATTTATGGAGGCAAAAACATACGCAAATTCCTGAAATATATCTTGCAGTTAGACCCTGAGACGCTTCTTGAGGGAAAACTTATCTGGATGAATGGAGCCTGGGGTATTTTATTCTACCTGAATTCTGTACCAGATACAGTGGGAACCGTCGAGATAGATGGAGATAAAATACGCAACCTGTTTTTCATCCGAAATCCTGATAAAATTATCCTACCTTAACTAGCTGATGGGTTGCAGGTTCTACATAATCGTTGTGGAAGACGAAAAATAGTTTTTATTTTTTGTCACATCCAACGGCTTTTGCCCTCATAGGGGTAAAAACTTTTAAAACCTATGGAAACCCGTTTAACACCTATTGAACAGCCTGCAGGGCTTATGAAACTGATGTATGCCTTCTCCAAATACCTGTTTGGTAAAGTGCTCAGTCCGCTGAAGATCGCGTATGCCCGACTACCTTTAGGCTTCAGTCTGTTTTCTAATAAGATAAGCCGGCTGGAGAAGAAAATGGTTCTGAAAAGAGAACTGGTTTTGTTAATCCGGCACCACGTAGCACAGATTAATACCTGCAGCTTTTGCATGGATATTGGAATTGCATTTGCCCTTAAAGCCCACCAGAATACGGAGAAGTTTTATCACCTGGATGAACTGATGACTAGCCCGTTGTACAGCGATGCCGATCGGGCTGCCCTGCTTTTTGCCCAGGAATTAACCCTGGAAAAGAAAGTATCAGATGCTACGTTTGGCAGAGCCCAGCATTATTTTTCAGACCGGGAACTGGTAGAGATTGCCTGGATTGTATCTACAGAGCACTACTACAATCTGATGAATCTGGCCTTCAACATTCACTCCGATAATTTGTGCCAGCTAGAAAGAATGCCCGGCAAGAAAAAAGAAGTTGAGGTATAGGCGGCCGTATCTCACCGGAAGGATTTCTATTTAATAAGTACTCCCATGTAAATAAGCAATACATCTTCTGTTGCATTGCTTATTTACATGAGAATGCTGGCAAAACCTATTATGCTTGTAAACAGTAAACAACCCTGTTATGCAAGTGCCAAGTTTACAACTACAAGTATGTACGGAGAATGAAATACCCACCATTCTGAGAGTGGCTATACAATCGTACCGGGAACATTATACCTATTTATGGACGGATAAAGGAGAAAATTATATTGCCCGTAACTTTACACCGGAAACGCTTGCCAGAGAACTGCAAGCTGAGAAAAGTTATTTTTACCTGGTGCAGCTAGAAAGTGAACCGGTGGGCTTTTTGAAGATCAACAATGAAAAGCCGCTAGCTCCCTACCCGGCAACAGCGTGTCTGGAGCTGGAAAGAATTTACCTGCTCAAACA
Source organism: Rhodocytophaga aerolata (assembly GCF_030503435.1). Taxonomy (GTDB): domain Bacteria; phylum Bacteroidota; class Bacteroidia; order Cytophagales; family 172606-1; genus Rhodocytophaga; species Rhodocytophaga aerolata. Next base: position 197,439 of record NZ_JAUKPO010000011.1, on the reverse strand, counting down.
GGTTTCTGGGAAAGGAATAGGCAAGGCAGCTATAGAATTCGTTTGCCAAGTAGCTGCGGAATGGAACAAACGTTTTGTCTGGCTAAAAGCTATGGATAGCAGCCCTGCCAGAGGGTTTTATGAGAAAATGGGCTTCACCAGGAAAGAAGCTTTTAGGCTAGATTTTCCCTTTATGAAAGATGAACACCGGACCATACTAGTAATGGAGAAGAGTATATAAAAAAAGAGCTGCACAAAATGCAGCTCTTTTAAGTTAACAAAGTAACGAATATGATTTAGCTTACTTACTTCTGAATAACTATCCGTTTGTAGATGCTTGCGCCTGAATCGGTAGTTGCCTGAAGGATATAGAAGCCTGATTGAATATGCTGTTGCAAATTCATACCTGTTTTCAGGGCACCATATTCATCCGCAGTTGCAGACATAGACTGAATCACTCGTCCATTGAGGTCTGTAAGGGTAAGCAATACCTGTTCATCCATCTGCATGCCTGTTAACTCTACATATACTTTATCCCCAATGTTCGGGTTAGGATGGATGTTGAGTGACAGAGCAGATAAACTTTGTGCAGCATTCACCTCTGAGGTAATCCGGGTGTTTACACTAGAAACAGGGATTATTTCAATGGCACTTACTTTGGCGTTTTCAATCTGACGGATAAACTGGATGGTAACATTTCTGTCAGTAATCGTAACCGGGAACTCCCGTACAATTGCTTTCAGCATGCCACCGGCTTCTTTAAAGATGTCGAAGTTCACCAATTCCTTCGTACCACCTTCCAGATTCACATCAAATACCCGCAGATTCTGGCCATTCTTATTTAATTCTACAAAATGCAGGCGTACTAAGTAATTGCCATTGGTTACCGGTACATTGTATGTAAAGGCTACTGCACCCACAGCTACTGCACCCGTACCTGTTGCACCTCCGGTCCATTCACTGTGGAAGATGCTCTGGTTCATATCTGATGGGACACCACTAATAACTGGTAATGAATTTGGTGTATATGGGAAGCCTCCGCTTACATAATTGTTACAGTTGCCAAACACACAACCAGCCCAGGTAGTACCATTCACTGTCTGCGTAGTACCTCCGGCATTAATCCGGATGGCATTCGCACCCACTGCACTTACTAAGACTGTAATTTGCTCTTCATCTGATAGGGCAGGGGTACCATTGTCAGTCACCTTCACGGTGAAGCTGAAGCTGCCAGTCTGGGCAGGTGTCCAGGAGAAAGCACCCGTGGTTGCATTGATGGTAGCCCCTTGTGGAGCACCAACCAACGAATAGGTCTTCGTCTGACTAGCATCTGCATCGGTTGCAGTTGCTGTAAAGCTCAGTGTTTGGCCTACTGTTACAGTTTTATTACCAATCGTTGCTAACACTGGTGCCTGGTTTACGATACTCACCGGGATAACCTCGATAGCTGATACTTTTGGCATATTGGCCGCACCTGTCAGGAAGTTAATATTCAACGTTCCATCAGCTACGGTTACCGGCCAGGTTGACTGTACTGGTCTCATGGCACCACCGGCAGCTGCGTAGATGTCGTAGTTGGTTAGCTTCCGGCTACCTTCCATATCCACATGGAATAAGCGTTTGCCACTTCCTCCTGCTCCACCACCTGGGGCTCCATACCATATCTCTGCAAAGTGCAGCACTACATTGTATGTGCCATTGCTCACCGGAATGTTATAGCTAAATGCCGCATCTGAACGTTCGCTGTGGTATAACACATCATCTGTCGTGTTGAGAATATCTCCACTAGCTAGAGAGAAGGTACGCGTTGTTCCACTGAAATAGGTATCTGCAATAAACTGACGGTTACCTGAGGCCATAAAGGCGGCTCCACCGGCATTAATCCGGATGGCATTCGCACCCACTGCACTTACTAAGACTGTAATCTGCTCTTCATCTGATAGGGCAGGGGTACCATTGTCAGTCACCTTCACGGTGAAGCTGAAGCTGCCAGTCTGGGCAGGTGTCCAGGAGAAAGCACCCGTGGTTGCATTGATGGTAGCCCCTTGTGGAGCACCAACCAACGAATAGGTCTTCGTCTGACTAGCATCTGCATCGGTTGCAGTTGCTGTAAAGCTCAGTGTTTGGCCTACCATTACGGTCTTGTTATCAATCGTTGCTAATACCGGCGCATTGTTAGTAACCGGGAATGAGGAGATTACCTCGATAGCCGATACTTTCGGACGGTTAACTTTGCCTGCAAACTCAATGGTAAGCGTGCCATCGGTTACTGATACATCTAGCGATTTGGTGATAGCTGCCATGGCGCCTCCATCTGCTACAATGTCGTAGTTGCTTAACCGGGTTTGTCCTTCCATTCTCACATCAAATACCCGTTTGCCGGCATCGTTGGCTCCTACGAAATAGATTTCAGCGAAATGCAGTACCACTTTATGATTGCCATTTCTTACTGGAATATTGTAAGCAAAGGTACCCATGTCGGTGTTAGAACCACGTTCTGTTCTATACAGTACATCATCTGTCGTATTAGCAATATCTCCCAGATTCAGGTTCTGATACGTATACGTATTGTTGAAATACTGGTCGGCAGAGAAGCTTACGCCACTTGGCAGCGAAACTTGCGGACCACCTGCATTGATACGTAATGTAGCAACCTGGCAATCTGTTTGACGGCCCACAGTTACTTCCTGAGATTTGCTGCAACCTGTAGCATCTGTTACAGTTACTGTATACACCCCTTCAGCTAAGTTGTTGGCTGTAGCACCAGTCTGTACCGGAAGAGTATTCCAGGTGATGGTGTAATTGCCTGACCCGCCGGTGATGTTAGTTACGGTAGCTGATCCTGTTAAGGCATTGCAAGACAACAACGGCGCATTCACTGTAAATGCCAGATTATTGTTGCGGTCTGGGATAGTAAACACACTGGATGTTTCGCAACCACCGGTTACATTCTCTTTTACATAGAAGGTATACAAGCCAGAAGCCAGATTCGCAAATACAGGTGAAGTCTGATAGGTTCCGTTTTGTCCTACTTTATACAGCAGAGAAGTAGCGGTTGAGTTGGTTACACCTAACGTAATTGAACCGTTAGCTACACCACATTCAGAGCCAGTAACCGATTGCTGGGTTAAGGCAATAGCATTCGGATTAGTAGCAGTCGTAAAGATCTCCAGACCAGCAATAGCCAGACGGTTTGCTGTTGGATTGAAACGGATATCTAATCTTCCATCAGATACACCTACTTCAAAATCTTTCACCAATGCCACTTTGTATCCAACTTCCCGGAATATGTCGAGGTTAGTTAACCGTGTCTGGTTTTCTATATTGATGCTAAACACCCGGGAACCTTCTACAGTAAAGAAGTTTTCGACAAAGTGCATACGAACCATATAGTTCCCATTGGTTACCGGAATCTGGTAGCGAATTTCTGCCAAATTGGTCGTAGAAGACAGGTACGTCTGATAGAGTACATCATCTTCAGTACTAGCAATTGGTGTAGCCGCAGGCTTATCTAACTGCACAGACCCTTGACGGTATGTTCTGTCTGCTTCCCATGCTTTTCCGTTGATAGATACATTGGCATCAGCTCCACTCTTAATCCGCTTAGCGACTGAAATTACACTGCAATTATCGTCTGCAATGCCATACAGCGGTATGCGTAAGGGTGAAAGGCTACTGTTGTAATATACCAGCAAGGCTGCATTTTTGATACCCCGGCTGCCCGGTCTGAAACCTACCGTAACTGTAGTAGTTGCCTGAGGCGCCAGACTTACGGAAGCAGGCGTGCTTACCGTGAACTCATTCAGGTTCGCTCCAACAATTTCTACACTCTTAATCGTAATAGCCGGGTCACTGCTGCCATTGGCATAAGTTAATCCTAGGTTTTTCAGATCAATAGTGCGGTTAGTGTTTGTACCAATCTGTTTGGAACCGAAGTCTACCGCAGAAGGAGCAGCAGCTAATTCTGAGAAGTTAGCGGCGCCAACTTCAGGCTTAACGTTGCTTATGTAGAACACATTATCCTGGTAGTCATAGTTGGTTACACCAGGTGTACCAATGTAATCGTGCCCAATAATGTAGGCATTCGGAATAATGTTTCCATTCGGATCTATCGCTTTCCATACACGTACACCGATTTTACCTTCAGAGTTTCTGGTGCGGTCAGAGTAAGAAGCACTTACTTTGAAGCCAAAAGCGCCTGTTGGGTTAAAGGTGCCGTCTGCCAGCAACGTAGAAGATGCATTTCTCATTGGCAACAATGATTGACCATCCAGGCTGTTATGCGCAAATACGGTTGTATTGGTCGTAGAGCCTTTAGCATACCACTGGAAGCTTTCTACAGAAGAGCAGCACCCATGATACGCCCCCATCTGAATAACATACACAGGTTTGCCAGCATCTGCTTTTACAAAGAAGGAAGAAAGAATCTCATCTGTGTTGAGCAACAGGCTGGTACCTGCATTGGTGCCATCATTGGAGTTAAATCCGGTAGACGTTTTGAAACCGAAGGCTCTGATAATTTCAGAGGCATAGGGCTCATTACCACCTTCGCCTCTGGCTTGCCACATACCATGCAATACGAGGCTCTTTCTTGGGGAGAAGTCATCATTAGATGCGATATGCAGGGTATCGTTCAGAATCCGGATTCTTCCGGATGTAAACTGAGCCACGAACTGAATACCAACTTCCACCGAGCTACCTGGGTTAATAGTAAGAGGAAGCATAGTAGCTGCATCAAATACCACATTGTTTACCTGCGTAATTTTCCAGGCGGCCGTATTAGTAAGCCCTAAGTTGCTAATGTTCAATACACCGGCTCCTTTGTTGCTAATGCGTACTTTCACCTGGTCGTGGTTCCGGTTGTATGGCGTAAAGGTACCATCGCCGTTGCTTCTTCTCCAGGGTTCCTGAATCAGCGAGAAAGTCAGCCGGTCATTGGCAGGGAATTTATCCAGATTTTCTACCAGCATACTTGTGTTGTTCAACTCTGGTATTACAACACTGAAAGCTGTGGCAGCAGACGTAAACTCATTGCCGTTTCCATCAATTGCTCTGGCCCGGATGCTGTATGTTCCGGCAGTATTGATCAGGAGTGGCGTGTAGTACTCAGTGAACGGACCGTTATTAATGCTGTACAATACGTTGGCCAGTTCTGATCCGCCAGCGTCTGATGCATTTACAGAGACAACCACATTATTGCGGTATATCCCTGGCGTTTGCAAGGCACCTTTAAACTGCACAGAAGCTACTGGCGGTATAAAATCACCTTCGGCTGTGGCCTGGTCTACAATCACAAAGTTGATCTTCGTGTTGGTACCACCATTGGCGTCAATGGTAAGCATGCCATCGGTAACTTCTACCGTAACTGTAGCAGTCCGGAATGGATTCTGCGCAGTTGGGATAAAGTTAGTGATAGCCGCTACTCCTTCTACATTAATTGTATGGTTACTGTCGAAGAAATCCAGATCACCTACGCCTACCGTAACATTGTACTGGCCAGGGGCAACTTTCATTTCCCAGCTGCCTGGCGTTTGTGGGCTAGTAGAACTTTGCATTAAAGCTAAGGTTCTCAGGCGGGTTTCAACCGTGGCAGAGGTACGTTCACGCATACTGGCCGTATGGTCCTTAGGCACCTTGGTTGTTGGATTTACCCAGCCATATCCTCTTGCTTCACTGTAGGCTAAACCAGCATCTGCCAGATAACCTGCAGGCGTAGCTGTAGTAGCCAGCTGGAAGTTTATTCTGGTTGCATTAGCACCTATATCAGCGATGCGCATGTTCACTGTCAGGGTTGCATTTGTGTAACCGGCAGCAGCAGCTGTAACCGTAGCCGTATACACACCGGCAGCTAATCCGTTAACATTTACACCAAAGGATAAATCGCCTAGGGTAGTTGCTGGCAAGATCAGCCAGTTGCTGTTAGCAGATTTAGTTAAGGAGACAGAAGCAGGCGTACCATTGCTTGCACTCAACGTGGCTATTTTCGCTGCCGTTGTTCCATTCAGCGGCACGTTAAAGTTCAAGCTAGTTGGATTGAAAGCCAGAGCTTTACGTGTTCCGGCCGGGATTACATTTTGAAGTACGAACACATAATCCTGGTAATCCCCATTAGAAGCATCTTCAAAACAAACCAGGTAACTGTTAGGTACTAGTACTCCCTGACGGTCTTTCAACGGATAGGTACGTACCGCATGCAGGGCAGGCCCACCAGCATTCAATGGATCTTCTGTATACGATAATCTATTTTGCAGACCTTGTACATAGATTCCAAATACTCCTGTTTGTGGATCGAAACGGTCGGAACCGGCTACAATTTGCGGGAACAGAGCTTGATGTTGACCTGAAACACCGGAAAGTGTTCCAACAGCCGTCCGTAATGGTGCCTCATTTTGCTTGGTGTAGAACCCGAAAGGCAATTCCTGGTTTGGAGAGTAGCGGGCTACCGGAAGAATAGTTACTACCCCTTCAGTTGCTTTTTCAAAGAGCTGTACAGCTACTTCTTCTCCTTTTAGTGTTGCCTGAATTCCATCAGCTAACGTTGTCCATCCTACATTAATTTTATATCCCAACACATCTACTACCGTTTGTAAAGGCGGCTCATTGTTTCCTTCAAAGCCATTCAACGACATGCCATACAAGCCAACGCTTAATGCTGGGCTATTCAATGCATCGCTTGGTATATTCAATACTGCATTGAAAGTAGCAACTGCGCTGCCGGGTACAAAGGATATCTGCAGGGTTTTTGTCTCATCAGGACCAATTGCATTTCCGGTAGGTTCCCCTTCCACCGTAATGTTATCCGGTATAAAATTGCTGGCGTTGGTTCCACTGATTGTTACATTGCCCAGGTTCAGCATTTGATTGCCGGTATTCGTGATGGTTAATCGCTTAGTAATAGTTGTGCTTTTTACTCCATCAAAAATAAGTTCATTATTGCTTACATTAATCACAGCAAATGGGGCAGGAGCATTAACTGTTAAGCTAACGGTTAAGGTTGCACTGGTATAGCCACTAGCCGCTGCAGTAACCGTAGCACTATAAGTGCCTGTTGCCAAACCTGTTTCGTTGATGCCAAAAGTTAAGGCACCTAAAGCAGGCTGAGGTAACACCAACCAATCGCTTCCGGCTGATTTTGTCAGCGTTAAGGCAGGCGTGCCAGTATTAGCCGATAAGCTTACAGTTTGTGTGGCTGTAGGCAGGCCAGGGGTGTGAGTGAATGCAATTGATGGAGTAGAGAAGGTAAGCTCTCTTACTACCACAGGCTTCACATTGTAGGCTATTACTACCACATCCTGGTAATCGAATCCACTGATATGTTCTTCAGTAGCTATTATATACGCATTCTCTACAACGGTACCATCCGTATTTTTCAGCGGATATACCCGCACATGATGAGGAATAGTTCCTTCAAATGTGTTTAGGGCATCTTCACTATACAGATGACGGTTGTTAAAGAAAGGCCAACGAGAATAGAAACCAAACGAAGCCGTACCCGGATCAAAAGAAAGGTTACCAGTTGTTTGTACATCTACTGTCTGATAGCTGCTGTTGGCTACCGTAAAGAGTTCATTTTTCGCATTTGCATCGCCGGAAACATACCAGCCGAAACCTGTTACGATACCGCCGGTATGTGTCGGCCCGAATACAGACAATGGCTGAATGGTTACCGGGCCATCTTCTGCCCGCTGGAACCGCTGTGCAGCAATTTCTTCTCCTAACAAGGCGGCTTTTTGCTGGGTGGTATTGCTGTGAATAATGTTCGTGCTCTTATTATCATCTCCCACATTCACATTAATGCCATGCACATCTAAGACCGCTTGTAAAGAAGGCTCATTCGATCCGCTTAAGCCAATGGTTCCTAATCCATTTAAGGCTACTTCCTTCACCGTGTTATTCACACTGGTAACAGAGAGTTTGGCCGTTTTAACACCTACAGAAGTAGGGTTGAAAGCCACATTAAAGGTAATAGCACTGTTTGGTGCAATAGAAACCGGGCTGGCTGTGCTTGCGGCAGGTGCACCTAGTAACTGGAATTGATTTACATCTGTTCCTGCTAAAGTGATGCCTGTTACAAGTAAAGTAGTATTGCCTTTATTAGCCAGCGTAATGGTGTGAGTTTTACCGGCTTCGCCACCAGCTACATCATTATCCACAATTTTGGCAGGGCTCACACTGGCTATGCCTACTGGGGCAGAAGGTGTAGTAGCTTTTAACAGAACTAGTTGTGCTGTCTGTCCGGCTGTATTGTTCCAGTTGTACTCAATAACATACAGGTTTCCAGTCTGCACATCTTCGGTTATATCCAACGGATTAGTGAATCCGGAAAGCCCTGGTACGCCATTGGTACCTGAACCAGTCTGGAATTTTACGATGTCATAAATTTTATCATCGTCGTCCGCAGAGTTGATAGAAGCAAGGTTTTCCATAGAACCCGGCTCCAGAATAATGATATCACTACCACCACTGAAACGGCATACCAGGATTCTGCCTTTTAAGGCACCGCCAAAAGCATTGCTCTTGTATTCAATCACACCGTTGGGTGATTTGTTCAACTCGAAGTTGAAGGCAGCACCCCGGTAGTTAGCATCCGGGCCTTGCGTTGTAGCATATTTTGGATTATCCAGATACCCGCGGTTGGTTACATATTCGCCACGCAAGGGGTTTGGATGCCCAAAAAAGCCAACAGGTTTAAACGGATTTACCCGGAACAACCAGTCATTCTGTACTTTTACACTAGTCGTAGCAGGCACTACTGGTCCATTGTAGAAGCTACCATCTGGTCTGCGGGTTCCCATAACAGAGGCCGGTGAATTACCCCCTGCAGCAGAACCGTTGGTTGGTACATACAACTGTCCGTTAGAGTGCCACAGCAGATCGTAGGCATTCCGTACACCAGATGCGTAAATCGTCAATGGTGAGTTAGTTGCATACGGATTATAGGTGCCATCTGACATCCGGATATTAGCAGCAGGCGCAGCATTGATCAGGCTCTGATTGGCTGTTGTCCGTACATCCAAAGGCAAGGTAAGTCCGGCTAGTTTTTGCAGGTCTAAGCGTAATACGGCGCCGGCTAACAAACTTTCTTCCCGTTGCCAGGTGCCATCATAGGCCCCCATCGAGCTATTGCTTCCCTGGCAGAAATACAGGGCGCCATCCGGACCGAACACAATATTATTTACCAGGTGATCTTTAGCTGAACGGGGAAGTTTGGTTAATACCAGTTGTTCAGTTTCCAGATTGCCACCTGTAAGCCTTGACAAATTGCCATCAAACTCAGGTGCATTGGTAAGTCCTGCGGTACAATGAGAAACGTAAGCAATTAGGTTAGAAGGCGTAGAAGCAGGATCGAATACCAGACCTACCGCAGAACGGGCGCCATACTTGTTGATCACTGTTCTGATTTCTGTCTGGCCTGAAAGCATGCCTGTTTCCCGGTCTACAACAAACCGCTCAATCACACCATCTAACCGGAGTGCATAGAATCTGCCATCCGGGCCGAAGGTTAAAGAAGTATATTTCTTTCCTATGGTACCTGGAATTACTTGTTTAGGAGCAAACTCTACAGCTGTCGGGCCATCTGGTGTAGTAAGCTCTCCGGTAGTAAAGGTTGCTTCATAAGGCAAGAAAGAAGCACCACTGTACGCTTTCACCCCGGCAGTTACAACAAATTTATAAGTTGTATTTGGTTCTAAGGCAAAGGTTGGAGAGAAGCTAATGGCATCGCCGCCGCCTGTTCCTTGTACAATACCTAAAATCTCTGTTGTGGAGCTTCCGCTAATCTTCAGCAATTTAACAGTAGACGTGTTTAAGGTTTCGTTGTTCACGCCACCTTTAAATCCGGGTACTTCTGGTACAAAGAGGTCGTTGGCTGCAATGCTGGCAATATTCACACTCACATTGGTTGCTCCGTTTGCAGGGGTTGACGAAACTACATACGGCTGAATGCTACCTGGCTCTACCACAGTAATCTGAATGGTGGTAATGGCACTGGTAAATCCTTGAGCACTTGCGGTAACTAACACTGTATAAGTGCCCAAAGGCAGGTTTTTAGCAGCTGTGTAATCGAAGGTTACGTTAGGTTCACTGCTGGTATGCGTTGCATTGAAGCTTAACCAATTGGCTGCACCGCCTCCATAATTAGCAGTCAACGAAATAACTGCATTATCTTCTCCTGTTGAGTTAACCAGATCTAAGGAAAAGGTTTTATTGGTCTCAGCGGTTCCTCTTTCAATAACCAGGCTTTGCTCATTCGCTGACCAGTGCAGGAAAGGAGATACATTTACCGGAGTAATGATAGCAGAGTTGATTTTGGTATTTGTTCCGCCATCTGCATTGATTGTCAGTAGCCCGTCTGTTACAGTTACGCGTACAGTAGCTGTTCTGAAGCGGGTTAACGTTCCTGCTGTGCCAGCGGGCACAAAACCACTGATGGCACTTACTCCTTCTACATTCAGGCTATGAATTTCAGGAACTGTACCAGGCTCTCCATCACCTGCGGTAACGGTTACATTGTATTCTCCATTGGCCACTTTTATCTCCCAGTATCCTTCAGCTTTTGTACCATTAAATGTACCGGTAATATCATCTGCCTGCATGTGCATCAACGTTGCCAGCAATACATCAATATCCGGATTTAAAGTAGTATTCCGGTTGCGTCCATTACCAGGCGTAGTTCCACCTACGGATAAATCCAGAGGACTGCCATTAGAACGGGCTTTCCAGCCATATTCCAATGCATTCCCTTGGTTGGCTCCAATTCTTGCACCGAATGGCTGTCCATAATCACTTACCCAACCTGTGGGTGGTGTAGTAGCCGGGTCCTGGAAATTTACTTTTATCTCCTGAGCTGCAACCGGACTTGTAACCGTTAACCGTATTGTCAGGTTAGCAGCCATATACCCCTCTGCATTGGCAGTAACGGTAGCTTCATAGATACCGGGTGCCATAGCAGAGTTAATCTGACCTGCACCAAATGTAAGTGTACCTAATCCGGCAGCAGGCAAGGTAAGCCAGCTGGCTGTGGATTTAGTAAGGCTAACTACTGGCGTACCTGCACTGGCAGAAAGAACCGCTGACTTAGCAGTGATTGTACCTCCCTGTAACACCGTGAAATCAAGTGCAGTAGGAGAGAAAGCTAATACCTTGGCAGCCACTCCGTCAGACGTGACAGAGAAGTTATCGAAGGTGAACGTAACTGGCGTAGTAGCATTGCGGTGCGTAGCAAAAATACCTGTATACACCTGCTTGCCTGCCAACGCCATATCAGCAACGTTGAGAGAAGACGTTGCATACCGGGCACCTGCATTCACATAAGTTATTCCATCAGTAGAATAGAAAGCTTCTGCAGTACCGGCTACCAGGTCTACCACCATACGCAGGCGGACGGTTTGTGTATTTAGTCCGTTAATTACCAGCGTAATCCGCTGATCGGGGTTGGCTAACTCAGCACCGGCAGTGTTAGATACATCGTTCAATTCTTTGCGTAACTCTACCCGGTTACCTGACACTACCAGTTTTAAAAATGTTTTATCGTTAATTCCAAACCAAAGTCCACCCTGCTCAGAACTTGTACCATTGAAAGGATTAACCACTGTAGTTTCCAGAGTAAGCTTGCCATTGGCCATTACACCTACACCCAGGGTATTCAGCTGATTATTGTTTTCTTGTGTAGCATTCGTGAAAGCAATGCCCTTGTTTGTCAGAATACTTAACCTGCCATTGGCTAGTGTTAGTTTGGAGGGCTCATAACCAATGACGGCGGAGCTTGCTGTACCATCAACAGCTAAACGGGTGCCTGTATAGGCATCTACCATGGTAAAGCCCAGTTGAGCATTATTTTTGTCAGTTAACCCACCTTCATTTCCATCAAAATTAAGTACATAGGGAAGAGGCACATTGATCTGATCGCAAGGCAAAGTGCTAATGGGCGAGCAAGGTATTACTTGAACAGCCTCAATTGTAATAGCAAAGGTAGCGCTTACAGAAGCAAGGGCCTGATCTGTGGCTGTTACACGAATGGTAATGCTTCCGGGGGTAACAGGGGCAGTACCACTGAATACCTGTGTTGCAGCATTAAATTGTACCCAAGCTGGCAATACACTATTATCTGCCAAGGAAGCAGAATAGGTTAGTACATCACTGGCATCCGGGTCAGAAAATGAGCCTGTTTGGAAAGAAAATGGCTGTCCGGCTGTAATAGTTTGTGCCTCTGGCGCAGATACAATAACCGGTGCTTTATTTACCTTGCTCACATTTACAGTAACCTGGGCAGTAGCCGACAAGGCAGGGGTGCCATTATCGGTGGCTTGTAGGGTTAAGCTATACGAGGAAGCTGTGCTGTAATCCAATGCGGCTGCTAAAGTAATCTCGCCGCTAGTTGGGTTGATAGCAAATTTACCGGCTGCATTGCCTGCCGTGATGCTATATACTAGCGCATGCCCATCTACGTCTGTGGCCGATACGCTACCGACAGTTGCACCAATAGCGGCTGTTTCTTCCTTACTAAATGTATAAGTGGCATTCGCAAATACCGGAGCCGTATTTACTGGCGCTTCTTCCGGTCTGATAGTAAAGTTATCGAAGACATGGATAATGGGCGTTGTAGCATTGCGGTGTGTATTGAATACCCCGGCATGTACATTGGCTCCTGTAATACCCATATCCGCAATATCCAGGGTTTTTACAGGATAGCCTTCGCCAACATTGATATAGGTTGTTCCATTCGTGGAATAAAAACCTTCTACCGTATTGGCTGTTGGATCTACTACTATTCGCAGGCGGACCGTCTGGGAATTCAAATTAGTTATTGAGGCTGTATTCCGTCTGCTTGGATCGTTCAGATCAGAGGTAATCGGAGAAAGGTCATTTAGCTCTTTACGTAGCACTACCCGGTTATTATTAATGGCAAGCCTGATGAAAGTTTTATCGTTGAGGCCATACCATAAACCTCCTTGCTCATCATTGCTTCCTTTGTAAGGATTAATAAGGGTAGTTTCAATAACAAATCTTCCCTGGCTGGCGTTGAATGCTACCCCTAAGGCATTTATCTGGTTATTGTTACCAACAATGGAAATCCCTTTATTAGATAGTATGCTCAATCGGCTGTTAGCAATGGTCAGTCTGGAAGGTTCATAGCCTCTAACTTGTGAGGATGGTGTACCGTCTTCTACCCGGCGGGTGCCTGTATAGGCATCTGCCATCGTAAAACCAGTTTGAATCCCTTCTTTATCACTTAACCCACCTTCGGTACCATTAAAGGTCAGACTGAAAGGTATATTTACGGCAACCTGATTACAAGGAAAGGTACTAATCGGTAAACAGGCAACAATAGGGGCGGCACTAACCGTTAATGTAAATTCTGTACTAACAGAAGCTTTTCCGTCTGTTGCCACTACTTTGATGCTGTACGTAGCAACCTCAGTAGGTAAACCACTTAGCGTATTCCCATTAAATAGCAGCCATGCAGGCAGATTGGAATCATCGGCTAAGCTAGCGGTTAAAGTTAATTCATCACCATCTTCATCACTGAATGTATTAGCCGGAATGGCAAAAGAGAAGATTGTTCCTACCGTTGCTGTTTTATTCTCCAGTACATTTGCTACTACCGGAGTATGATTTACAGCTAGTACTTCTGTTACATTGATGGTAAGTTGAGCAGAAGCGGACTGCACAGGTGTACCGTTGTCAGTGGCCGTTACTGTCAGGCTGTAGACAGCTGTTGTAGTATAGTCTAATGCAGCCGCTAAGGTAATTTCCCCACTGCCAGCATCAATAGCAAACTTACCGGCCTGATTGCCTGCCGTGATGCTGTAAACTAAACTATGGCCATCTGCATCTGTGGCTGATACACTGCCGATCAGGGAACCAACAGCCGCTGTTTCCTCTTTGCTGAAGCTGTAACTTGTACTAGCAAACACAGGAGCTGTGTTGACCGGAGCAGCAGCTTCTACTGTCAGGCTGAACAGGGTGCTTGCGGTTGCTTTGCCATCGGTGGCTGTTAGCTTGATGCTGTAGTTGCCGGCTGTTTGAGGGTTACCGCTGAAGGTAGTGCCATTGAAAGAAAGCCAGGCAGGCAGCACGGAATCATCAGCTAAACTAGCAGTCAGTGTCAACGCATCTCCGTCTTCATCGCTGAAGGTGTTAGAAGGCACTAAGAAGCTGAAAGAGCTACCGGATGTGGTTGTTTGGCTTGTAATCGCATTAACTACTACCGGTGCCTGATTCTCTGGTAATACTTCTGTTACATTGATACTTACTTGTGTTGTAGCTGATAAGGCAGGCGTACCATTATCTGTAACTTCAACAGTTAAAGTATACTCGGAAACAGTAGAATAGTCTAAGGCGCTAGCCAATGTTATAAGACCTGTACTAGCATTGATGGCAAATTTACCGGCTTGATTACCTGCGGTTAAACTATATGTAAGGGTATGGCCGTCTGCATCGGTAGCAGAGATTGTACCTACTTCTGTGCCAATTGCTGTATTTTCTTCTTTCGTAAATGTATACAAAGTATTTTCAAATACAGGAGCCTGATTGGAAGCAACAGGGGCAGGCAGGATTTCAATGGCATTAATGATTGCTTTGTCTATAGAGGCTACAAATGCAATATTCAGTTGCCCATCGGTAACTGATACATCAAATGTTTTTATAATTGGCGCTCTATAACCTCCATCCACAAACAGATCAATATCGTCAATCACTTTTACGCCCTCTATATCTACGTCAAATTTGCGTTTGTCGGCACTGGTCTGAAAGTTTTCGACCATATGCAGTTTTACCTGGTAATTGCCATTGACTATAGGGATGTTATAGTTTATGTTTGCTCCAAAGCGACGGTCATAATATAACTGAGGTTCTGGTCCTCCATTAGACAGAACTGGATTGGAATAAGTAGCGTTGCTTACTTCACCAGGTATCGGAGAAAAATATTCATCCGCAGTAAATACATTTGAACCTGCTGTGAGCTGCGAACCACCCGCGTTTATACGGAAAGGCACACTTACAGGAGTAGAAAAGTTGTCAATACTAAAGTTTTCAAATGAAAAATTCACCGGGTTAGTTGAGTTCCGGTGTGTAGCATGCAAACCTACAAATGTGAGTGGTTCTGTTGAAGCATTCGTATCATGATCTACCCCATTTCGAATAAAGCTGGGTACAGCCAGCGAATTTAGAGTAGAGGTAGGAGTTGGGCTAACAACAATTTTACTTCCCCCGGCAATCTGATAATAACCTGCTGCTGTTCCAGTGAGTGGATCAATCTCAAGTATTAAGGTAACTTGTTGCCCCGCCGTACTGTTAAAGTTGGCCGTGTTAATTTCAGCAGGCGTAGTTGCCAACGTAGTTGCTGTCCCATAGTTTTCAACTACTAATTGCACTTTGGCTTGTGTATTGGTGCCACCTGCTTTAGCAAGAACGAGCTTAACATAGTTATTATCGTTAATGCCATACCAGATACCTGCTTGCTGAGAGCCATTGTCGGCTGCAGCCACAGAAGAGAATGGATTGGTCAGGGTAGTGCTTATCCGTAATCTTTGTGAACCATTAATCCCTACACCTAGGGCATTTACCTGGCTGTTGGTATTAGGGCTCACAATAGGATCTCTGAACATAATCCCTTTAGAGCTGGTAATGGTTAACCTGCCATTATTTAAAGCAAGTTTACTCAGTTCGTATCCGTTTATCTGCTGATTCGTTACAGGTTCATCAACAGTCAGGCGGGGAGCAGAGTGGGGTAAAGCCATTGTAAACCCGCTGCCACTTGTCGAGTCATTTACTGCTAAGCCACCTTCTGTTCCGTCAAAGTTAAGTTGGAAAGGCACATTCACAGCAATTTGATCACATGGCAATGTACTGTAAGGAGAAGTACAATCGTCAAATGCGATCAATGTGTTGCTATGGATTTTGCTTTCGTTTGCTAGGGGAGGCCCGTGTACAGTATTACTAAAATTTATTGATTCCGTTGAGCGGATATCCGGCTCAACCGCTGCCACTGGTTTATTGTTTAGCTTGTCCGTTACGTCAGTCCAGGTGATAAAACCTGCTTCCTGCGCATAATTAAACGAATACGACAATAAACCAATTGCAAAACTGATAAATACTATCAGCGGCCAGTTACCTGTTAGGGTTCCTAAATGCCTGTACAAACTATTGTACTTTTTTTGCATACGTTGGTAGATAAGTTAAAAATGAAGTAGAAATTATACATAATAAACATTCACAACACATATCTTCTGAAGATAGGTATTGCGCCATGTCAAATAGGAACAGACAGAGATTAATTCAGTGGGTACAAAGCCATTACTGAAATCTCAAGCGTAAAACGAGCGTAGAAGGGAGAGAACTTTGTTAAATTTTCATGTAGCGAATTTTAGTTTGGTTAAAGTTTGAAAATTAAGGGTGTATACTGTAGTTATTACCCATACGTGTACCTTGCAAACCTTCAACTTATAAACGTTGGTAAAAAAGTTGATGGCTTGCAAATTTACTATTTATGAAACATGCTCATTGAGCTGGTTTGGTATTGCTACTTAGTAAAGAATACAACCTGTATACACGAAATATTACATAGGTAACTTCTTTATGCAAAGGCTAGAAGGCAGCAAATTTACTCTTATTTATATCGGAAATAGCTTTAGATGATGCTTGTATGTATTCTCAGATGGTTGATTTTCTGCTATATAAGTTAAGAGGCGTAAAGATGATGTATTTTTCTTACATAGTCTACCTATGGGTGAGGGTAAACGAAGGGCAGTAGTTTGCTTTTCGACGAAATGCTTATTCGGAGACACAAAAATCGTAAAACTTCCTACCAATATTATGCTGTCAATGCTGCCAAGCCCTACTAAAGCAAATGCATTATACAGAAACTATACAGATATTTTCACTGCTGAATTTACAGATTTGCAAGAAGCAGGAGAAGGAGTAAAAGGGTGAATGCAAAAATAGTAAAAAGAGGAAAATAGCTTGCATAACTCATTAATAAGCAATAATTTGAATGTAGTAATACCCGTTAGTCAATTGCTCGATCATAAGTAAAAAAACAGCAGAGCTGCCATCTTTCATGCTCAATATCCTGCCACATTCCTATACAATAATTATAGATATCTATTACTTTTATGAAACAAACTTACCAAATCTATTCCTTTTCTTTCCTTGTGCTGGGAAGCCTGTTTAGTTGTACCCCGGAGCAAGCCAAAGATACGGCAACTAGTTCCACGGCAGATAATGCACCGGCAAGTATAGCTAGTGCACAGGCTTATAAAGAGGGCAATGATTATGTACTTTTTGAAAGAGTCCGGATAGTAGATAGAACGGCTTTTTCCCAACCTGCTGAAGCCTATAGTCTTTTGCTGCCCAAAGGATGGAAGCAGGAAAGTAAAATTATCTGGAATTTGCCAGGAAGTGATTGTGCAGGTACTTTCCGGGCTTTAGAGGCAACATCTGCTGATAACCAGTACCGCTTTCAGGTATTACCCGACGTTTTATTTACCTGGAATAGCAATCCCGAACTTATGCAGTTTTATCAGAACAATAAGAGCAGTTCGCCTTATTGTACTATCGGACAGCCTATACATGCAGAACACTACCTGAGAAATATATTTGGACCGGAAGAGTTAGGCAACCCTCAAATAGTAAAAGTTGAATCTAACCCATTGGTGGTGGAAGAAATGGAGCAGTCTAATGAAAGAGCCAGAAGGGAACTAATGCAATATGGTTCCGCGAATATTGCGTTTGATCAATCGGCTATTAATGCCACTGTCCGTTGGCCGGATGGCAAAGAAGGCATGGTTGTGTTGGGGGTAAGCATACTAGAAAATACCATACCCAATATATACACTGGCACAACCAGCAAAAGTTATACAACGCAAGTAACCAAGCGTATGGTTTACACCTATCCTGCCGAAGAAGCCAAACAAGCCCTTAGCCAGTTTTCTGTGATTATGGGAAGTTTCCGTACTAATCCTTCGTGGAATGAAACAGTGAATAATTTCTGGGCAAACGTAAGGCAGCAGAAGCAAATAGAGCACATTGGAAAGCTGCAATTAATGGATGCCCAGACAAAAGCCATCGGAGAAGCAACTATCCGGAAAGGGGAAGCCAGATTAAAAGAAATGGATATGGATTTAAGAAGCTGGGAGCAACGGCAAAGTGCCCAAGACCGCATGCATACCAGTTTTGTTAAAACCATTAGGGAAGTTGAGAACTACCAGGATGAAACTGGTACAATGGAGCTTGCCTCTGGCTATAATCACGCCTGGAGCCGGGGCGATGGCAGCACATTCATTATGAGCGATAACGCTAGTTTCAATCCTGGTACGGTATTTCAGGACCAGGCCTGGAAGGAAATGAAGAAAGTAGAGTAGAGAATAAGCAGTCAAAAAAGAAAGCCCTCCCGGGTTCAAAATTATCCTGGAGGGCTTTCTTTTTTTATAAACTATCCTTTAGAAGCAACTATTGAGGAGATAGCTGAATTACCTGGCCAAAGGATCGGGCCGGATCTGAAACTTAAATACTTTACTGGAAGTGCCTTTGCCACCTTCCATATGAAAAGGAGTCCGGGTGCTGATTGTAGCCCATATGCCACGTCCCTTCCAGCCTGCCTTTGGATCATCAATTCTACCATCCATCCATTTAGTATAAAACCCTAGCGGGTAGGGTACCCGCATTACTACCCACTGTCCGTCTTTTAAAGCCAGCAAAGCTTCCGACTCGTTACCGGTATTGATCGGAATATTTTCTCCCAGCCCTAAGGTGTTGAATTGATCTACCCAGGTATAGTAGCTGGATTCTGCACTTCCTTTGTAATTAACCCCTTTTAATTGGGGCAGAGGTTCGGTGTAAAACGTCCAGCCTTCCGGGCAGTGCTGACCGGTAGCATTAGGTCCGTTTAGGGGACCATTGCACTTGCGTCTGTCGAAACTGGCCAGGTGGCCACTAGCTAAAGCAACCCAGGCTACCCCATTCCGGTCAATGTCCATCCCTCTGGGAGAGAAGCCTTCTATAGGTTCGCCTTTGTCGTTTAAGGGTAATTCATAATATTCTACCAAGGCGGATTCTGGCGGATTAGAACCAGGATTTAACCGGATAACAGCTCCAGGATACCCTAATGAAGATCCCCATACCGAACCATCTGGCGCTGGCGCTACTGAGTAAATTCCTTTAGCTATACGCTTATCTTTGGCTGGGTCTACTGGTTCAGTAGGTTCTACATAGGCATCCCGTTTACCATTACCATTGGCATCCAGTACCAGGGCAGTCCATCCCTGGGATGTTTCTTCATTGCCTGTTTCCAGGTATTTTTTTGTATTCAGCCAGCCGATCACTTCTCCGCCTCCACTTGTCCAGAGGGTATTGCTGCTGTCTTCGGCAAACATTAAATGGTGGGTGCTGAAGCAGGTACTAATGTGGGTATATTTTTTAGTTGCCGGATCATAAAAACCCAAATGGCGGCTGGCTCTGTTAAGTGGAAAAAGTTTGGCCGATGGATGATCTGATCCTGTTTTGCAGCAATCCGGATTGTCTGGTGGCCGAACCGTGGCTGTAATCCATACGCGGCCTTTTTCATCAATCATCGGATTATGCACATTGGTCTTACTACTCCAGATGGGTTCAGTTCCCCAGTAAGGCGAGGGCTGCATCACTACGCCGGAAGCAGATTTCGTGCTTGTATCGCGGACGGAAAGCGGTACTTGGCTGGCTGCATGTTTTACAGGGTCCAGCACAGGCAAATAATCAGCACTTACTTCCAACGCGCCGTACACCGGGCCATTGGCATTTACTGTGGGATTACGCCGATCTGTTGAAACAACGTCATGCAAATAGGCTTTAGGATCGGCCCAGTCCCACTGGGTAATGACTACATTCCGTTCTATGCATTTAGGTCTTGGCGGAGCAGGTGGAAGTTCTCCTTCCTTAATACGGTCGGTCCAGTTGGCAAACATTTGCAACGTTCCTACATGTCCCCATTGGTGTACAGCTGAAGTCATTATTGGCCCTGCCTGCCCGGACTGCAAACGGCGTTCCCAGGCTTGTGCGGAAGAGTTGAAATTTCCTAACGATTCAGGCAGTTTACGGGTGCCCTGGCTACCTAGCTGATGGCAAGCCAGGCAAGTACCCGATTTAATATTGGATAAAAACTTTGCCTGGGTAGCAATCTCCGGAGAAAATCCATTTCCTTCTGGTCCCGACCCTGAACCAGGAAATTTGCTGCTGTCTGGTACATTCAATAAAGAAAACCAGTAGCCGGCTGGGTAATATTCGGCGGCTGCATGCGCATTGGGGGCTTCTACGGCTGTTAAATCCAGATTTTTTCCAGGGCTGGTTTGTTTCTTAGGTGAATCTATCAGCCCGTAGCCGCGTACCCAAACCGAATAAGTTGCTTTGGGAAGTTCTGGAATTAAATACCGGCCCTGATCATCAGTAACTACTATTTTGGCAAATCTGGTAGGCAAATCATTTGTCTCTGCAATTACCCATACACCAGCTTCAGGTCCTTTCGGGCCAGTAACGACACCTCCTATATCTGCCTCTCCAATCTTTACTTGAGTAGAGGAGGTTCCAGACTGGCAGGAACTAAGTAGAGCTAAAACACTAAGCAGGAAGATGTTAAAGAACATATTGTTTTTCCATTTTCCTCTCCTGCTATTCAATAAAATAAATGTGTGTATCATAAGGCTGCGTTTAGGTAGTAGGTAGGTTAGCTGACCTGATCAGGAAAAAAGTTTCTTAATATATTTATTTTAAAAGTGATAGTCAATTACCAGCTTAAATTCAATAGCATGTATATAATCTATCAGCCAGGGAGGTTTTAGGCAGGTACATATTGGGTGCAGGCAACTCAAGGTATAACTATATTTTTGACGCATTTTCCCCTTCGGATTGCCGCCATTACACAGGATTTACTTTATCTGAAACAAATATATTTGTGTATAAATGTAAGCTGCAAACCGGACTAAGTTATGAAACAACTACAAGCAAGCTCCATAGATGCCTATATAGCCAGTTTTCCTGTAGAAATTCAGGCAATTTTAGAACAAATACGGTCTGTAATTAAACAAGCTGCTCCGGAAGCCCAGGAAACTATTAAATATGCCATGCCTACCTTTGTTTTTCATGGCAATCTGGTACATTTTGCTGCGTTTACGCATCATATTGGCTTTTACCCGGTACCAACTGGTATTGAAGCTTTCAAAAAAGAATTATCCGTTTATAAATCTGCCAAAGGCTCTGTTCAGTTTCCTTTAAACAAACCCATACCCTTGAATTTAATTTCAGCTATTACAAAATTCCGGGTAGAGGAAAATAGAGAAAAAGCAGAAAAAAAGAAAGCAGCCCGAAAATGTAAAAAGGGACATACCTATTATAAAAGCAGCGCTTGCCCCACTTGCCCCATCTGTGAACAAGAAGCAAACTCACAAGATCATGTCTTTTCAAACCTTGGAGCACCTGCCAGAAGAGCCCTGAAAAATAATGGCATTACTGAGCTGCAACAGCTGGCTGAGCATAGTGAAAAAGAAATCTTAGCCTGGCATGGGATGGGTAAAAGTTCTATACCAAAACTTCAGCAAGCATTAGCTGCGCAAGGGCTACGGTTTAAAGATTAACTATACTATATAACTCATCTCACCAAAATATACCATAGAGGTAGCAAACCTAGCAAGCCAAGTATACATCTGGAAACAGTTGCTTGTATGTTTCTATGGTCCCTGTCATCCCCTGTATGGCAGCAAATCCTTTACTGATGTAGCATATAAGTGATTTTGAACAGATACCTGCCTTTATTCTCCCTTACCGTTGCTGCAAGGTTTTTAACCAATGAAACTTTACGCTGCTTGTCTATTCCATTTTCAATACAATATTCTGCTTTCAGCAGTTGTCTAAAGTAAATACTTGTGAAGTCTATTTAATATTGGTTTAGTTATATTTTTTATGAGTTCAATGGCCTGAATGATGGACGGATAAAGTTTTTGTTAAAATTTATTGATATTTATTTCTGCTTTTTGTTTTTAAACCTATCTTTGCGCCCCGATTGAATGTTCATTCGGTAATTTGATTAGCTATTTAATGGATATACTGGCAGAGAAAAAAAAGGCAATTTTTGAGAGTACCCTGGAATTAATTAAAGAGAACGGGTTTCATGGAACTCCTATGAGCATGGTGGCTAAAAAAGCTTGTGTGGCATGTGGTACCATTTATCATTACTTCGACAGTAAAGACACATTAATTGCTGAATTGTATGCCTATGTGAAAAAGCAAATGGCAGATGCCATGTTTGAAGGAGACGATGAGCAAAAAGAGTTCAAAGACAGGTTTTACCACCTTATTCTGAGTCATTGCCGGTTTTATATTAAACATCCGAACACCTTATACTTTATTGAGCAATACATAAACTCTCCTTACAACAACCGGGAGCCAGTAAAAGATAATGAGCAGTTTCAGCACCGGATGTGGGATTTTTTAAAACAAGGGATTGATACTGGTGTGTTGAAGCCTATGAACATCCATTTACTGGGTATTTTAATTCATAGCCATGTTGTAACTACCGCTAAGCTGTATTTCTCGCAACGTGTAAAAATCAATGAAGAAGATTTTCCCAATATAGTGCAGGTGATCTGGGATGGAGTTAAAAACCATTCTGATTGAACGTACATCGGATTACTTGCTGATTGAACATAACTATTGAATACCACCTATTTATATGTTACCTATAAAACGATTTATTTTTTTACTTACTGGGTATTTGGGTATTCCTTTACTCATAGCCGCACAAGGGGTACCGGCAAATTTACCTGGTGAATTGAGCTTGGAGCAGTGCATAGAATACGCCATAAAGAATCAGCCGGGGGTGCGGCAAGCCCTGCTGAATGAATCTATTGGCGAGCAGGAAATAAAAGCAAACCTGGCTGGCTTCCTCAGGTTTCCGCACAGTATAACTTGCAGCATTTCCTCAAATTGCCTACCACCATCTTACCAGATTTTACGGATCTTTCTTCGGGCAGGAGGGTAGCTGTACAAACCGGGGTTGCCAACACATCCAATGTACTCTTACAAGCCGACCAGACTTTGTATAGCAACGATGTATTGCTCGCTTCCAAAGCGGCCCGCTATTCCCGCTTGCAGTTTGACCAGAACACCGAGAATACCAAGATCAATACAGTAGTAAATGTAAGCAAAGCTTTCTACGATATTATTTTCAGCCAGGAGCAACTCCGGATATTGGACGAAAATATTACCAGGCAGCAAAAACAGTATGCCGATGCACGTGCCAGGTACAACAGCGGACTGGTAGACAAAACAGATTATCAGCGGGCCAGTATTTCTATAGCCAATACCAGAGCTAGCCGGAAAAGAACAGAAGAGGCCATTAAAGCCAAATATGCTATGCTGAAGGAGTTGATGGGCGTGCCAATAGAGTCGGATTTTGATATTCAATACGACAACAATGTGATGCAGCAGGATATGCAGATTGATACCACCCAGTCATTGGTGTATACAAGCCGCGTGGAATACCGTCAATTACAAACCCAGAAAAACCTGCTGCAACTAAATACCAGTTATTATAAATGGGGGTTTGTGCCAACGGTTTCTGCATTCATTAACTATAACTGGGTATACCAGAATAATGAGTTTGCTCAATTATACGATCAGGTATATCCAACGTCTGTGGTGGGGTTAAGTGCCCGCATACCTATTTTTCAGGGAACCCGCAGGCTTCATAACCTAAAAAAGGCGCAGTTGCAGGAAAAAAGCCTGGATCTGGAAGTGGAAAATGCCCGCAATAGCATAAACACAGAATTTCAGGCGGCGCTTGCCAATTACAAAAGTGATTATAACGAGTACCTCACCTTACAAGAAAATGCCCAGATCGCAGAAGAGGTATATAACACCATAAAGCTTCAGTATGATGAAGGCATAAAAGCCTATGTAGACCTGATTGTGGCAGAAACTGACCTGCAAACTGCGCAAATAAATTATTACAATGCCTTGTACCGGGTGCTAGCCAGCCGGCTAGATTATGAAAGAGCTCTTGGAAAAATAGACATCAATTAATTCAACCGAACACAGTTAAATGAACATACGTTATTTATTGCCCCTGGCTATCAGTCTCGGCCCAATTATCCTCTCATCTTGCGGGCAATCGCAAAGCAGCCCTCAGCAAAACCAGCTCAATGCCCCGGTTATGGTAAGTGCCTATCAGGTAACTCAAGAACAAGTGACAGGGGTGGATACCTATCCGGCTACTGTCGTGCCTATTAATGAAGTAGAATTGCGGCCACAAGTGGGTGGCTACATCACTGATATATATGTATCTGATGGAAAGCAGGTAAAAAAAGGCCAGAAACTGTATGAAATAGACCGGAGCAAATACCAGGCAGCATACCGGCAAGCACAGGCCAATGTAGCCAGTGCAAAGGCAAATCTGGAAAGAGTACGTCAGGATGTGGAGCGGTACGAGAGGTTGTTAAAACAAGATGCCATTGCACGCCAGCAAGTAGAGTATGCCCGTGCCGATTTTCTAACAGCCGAATCACAGGTGGCAGCCGCCGAAGCACAGCTGGCGAGTACGGCAACCGACCTGCGGTATTCAGTTATAGTGGCTCCTTTTGATGGCACGATTGGTATCTCTCAGGTTAGGGTAGGGGCGCAGGTTTCACCAGGACAACCGTTGCTCAATACTATTTCTTCTACCAATCCAATGGCTGTAGAGTTTGTTATTAATCAGCAGGAAATTCCCAGGTTTAGCCGTTTTCTGCAGAACACTCAGGCACAGCCAGACTCCCTGTTTACCCTTCAGTTGGGAGGCCAAATGGTCTATCCGATTCCAGGAAAAATTCTTGCCCTGGACAGAGCCGTTGACCGCCAGACTGGTACTATTACCGTGCGGCTAAGTTATCCGAATCCATCCGGAGAATTAGTTTCCGGCATGAGTGTAGTGGTTAGGTCACTAAATGAAGATATTGGCAAGCAGCTGATTATTCCTGAACGGGCAGTAGCCGAACAAATGGGTGAATTTTATACCTATGTGGTCCGGGGAGATTCTGTAGAACAACGCAAAGTAATGTTAGGGACCAGAGTAAAAGATAAAGTAGTAATACGCGAAGGCTTGCAAGCCGGAGAGAATATAGTAGTAGAAGGTACTCAGCGGCTTCGGCCAGGTGTCAAAATACAATTGGCCTCCACGCAACCCAAAGCTTCGTCCGCTGCTGCCAGTGGTGGAAGATAATTTTCAGGTATTGAGTCTTATTAATAATTCAACAGCATGATTTCAGACATATTTATACGCCGGCCGGTAACTGCCATTGTAATCTCCATTGTCATTGTATTGGTAGGTACGCTGGCAATTATAAACCTGCCGGTAAGCCAGTACCCCGATATTACCCCGCCTGTGGTGTCTATTGTGGGAAATTATACTGGGGCCGATGCCCAAACGGTGGAGCAGACAGTGGCTACTTCTGTAGAAACACAAGTAAATGGAACGCCGGGCATGGCTTATTTAAAATCGAACAGTACCAGTACCGGGCAAATGTCGATGGATGTAACCTTTGACGTAGGAACCAACATTGATATTGCCACCCTGGACGTACAAAACCGGGTAAGTATTGCCGAACCCCGCTTACCAGAAGAAGTACGGCGCTTAGGCTTAACGGTCCGTAAGCGGAACCCCACCATTATGATGGTGGTAACTTTCTTTTCACCCAACGGCACGCATGACATTAAGTTTCTGGATAACTATACCAACATCTATATCCGCGATGCGTTGTTGCGGGTGAAAGGAGTAGGAGACATCAACACGGTTGGAGAAGAATTTAGTATGCGGGTTTGGCTGAAGCCAGATAAGTTAGCCCAGCTGGGTATTAGTTCAGCGGAAGTAGCCGCCGCCATGCGCGAACAGAACGTGCAGGTTGCCGCTGGCGCCGTAGGTGGTGCTCCGCAGTATTCCTCGCAGGCGTTTGAATATCCCATTACTGTAAACGGAAAATTAACCAGCCAGGAACAGTTTGAGAACATCATCGTCCGCACCAAACCGGAAGATGGCTCTATTGTCTACCTGAAAGATGTGGCCCGGCTGGAGCTGGGTAAATTCAGCTATACCCGTAATTCCTTTGTAAATGGCAAACCAGCAACCTTCTTGTTAGTATATCAGTCTCCTGGAAGTAATGCCATAGAAACAGCCGACGGGGTGTATAAATCACTTGTTGAACTGAAAAAGTCCTTTCCAAATGATATGGACTACAAGGTTTCCTTTGAATCGGTTTCAGTTGTAGAAGTATCTATCAATGAAGTATTGCATACACTCATGGAAGCTTTATTGCTGGTAACTCTTGTGGTATTTTTATTCTTGCAGAACTGGCGGGCTACCTTGGTACCTATCCTGGCAATTCCAGTATCCATTATCGGTACGTTTATCTTTTTTATTCCACTGGGTTTTACCATCAATACCCTTACCTTGTTTGGTTTTGTACTGGCCATTGGGATAGTAGTAGACGATGCCATTGTGGTAGTGGAAGCTGTACAACACTATATTGACCATGAAGGGCTATCGGCCAAAGAAGCAACCCGGAAAGCCATGAAAGAAATTACGGCACCAGTAATCGCCATTGCTTTAATTCTGGCAGCGGTGTTTATTCCGGTAGGCTTTATTCCAGGCATTGTAGGCCGGTTGTACCAGCAGTTTGCCATCACCATTGCCATCTCCGTGCTGATTTCTGCTTTTGTTGCTCTTACGCTTACACCGGCTCTGTGTTCACTTATGCTGAAACCGATGAAACTGGATAAAAACTCCAGAGGGGTGAACCGCTTGTTCTATAAGTTTAACCAATGGTTTGCCCGTACAACAGAGTCTTATTCTGTAGGGGTTCGCAAAAGTATACGGGCTACTCCTTTGGTGCTTATTTTAATGGCATGTATTTATGTGGGAACGGTCGGGTTGTTTTCCAGCAAACCTACCGGCTTTATCCCTACCGAAGACGAAGGCCGCTTGTTTGTCTCATTTGAGTTGCCACAAGCCGCCTCCAGTGCCCGTACCCAGGAAGTACTCCTGCAAATGTCGGAAATGCTTCGCACAACCCCTGGCGTAAATAATTACTCGGCCATTGCCGGATTGAACGTAATCAACTTTTCTATTAAGTCAAACAGCGGTACTATTTTCGTGCAGTTGAAACCTTGGGATGAACGGACAGATCCGGCCCAGCAGCTAGGAGGAATTATTAGTCAGCTTCAGCAGAAATTTTCCAGAGTAACCGATGCCAACATTGTAGTGGTGCCACCTCCAGCTATTCCGGGCTTAGGGGCTACCGGTGGATTCAGTTTTGTATTGCAGCAGCGGGAAAGCACGGATGATATTAAAGGTTTCGAAAATGTGGTGAACAACTTCCTGGCCGAAGTCCGCAAACGGCCCGAAATAGTAGGAGCCTTCTCTTTCTTTACCGCCCGTACACCTGGCTATCAGGTGGTAGTAGACCGGGAAAAAGCAAAAAAACTGGGTGTATCAGTAGGTGATGTATTTACCACCATGAGTACTTATATGGGTAGCCAGTATATCAATGATTTTACCATGTATGGCCGTAACTTCCGGGTAGTAGCCCAGGCAGATACCTTGTACCGCAATGATATTAAAGACCTGGGGCAATTCTATGTATTAAACAGCCGCAGCGAATCTGTACCCTTGAGTGCCCTGGTTTCTTATAAAGTAACAGAAAGTGCACCGGTAATTTCGCATTACAATCTTTTCCGTTCTACAGAAATTAATGGAAATGCGGCACCAGGCTATAGCAGCGGCCAAGCCCTGCAAGCCTTAGAAGAGGTAGCAGCAAAGGTGCTTCCGGCCGGATATGGGTATGAGTTCTCTGGATTAAGCCGGGAGGAATTGGCTTCTGGCAATAGCACCATCATTATATTTTCTTTGTCCATTGTACTGGTATTTTTGTTACTGGCTGCTTTGTATGAAAGCTGGTCGGTGCCTTTTTCCGTATTGCTGGCTGTGCCCTTAGGGGCCTTTGGAGCCATTGTAGCCTTACTGCTTTTACCTAAACTGTCTAATAATGTATATGCACAGATTGGGTTAATTACCTTGATCGGTCTGGCAGCAAAAAATGCCATCCTGATTGTGGAATTTGCCAAAGAACGGGTAGACCGGGGTATGGAAATAATTGAGGCCACCATTGAAGCAGTAAAACTGCGTTTGCGTCCGATTATTATGACCTCCCTAGCCTTTATCCTGGGTGTACTACCGTTGGCTTTTTCTTCCGGGGCAGGAGCTATAGCCCGCCAGACAATCGGCTGGACGGTAGTAGGAGGCATGCTAGCTGCTACTTTCCTGGCTATTTTTACGGTACCAGTTTTATACATCGCTATTACCAGATTTGCCTACGGCAAAAAGAAACTGGCTGAACTGCAAACACTACATAGGCCGGATAGTGCATAGGAGAGAAAGGATTAGTGCCTTATAGGATTTAAGTGCATTTTTAACTTCTTTCGTAGCGTATGACAGACATAAAAAAATCGCCTTACACAGCATCTCCAACATCAAAACGTATTCAGATACGGCAGCTAACACTGCCGTATCTGTTTTGCTTGCTTCTGCTGCTTACGTTACCCACGTGTACTACTAAAAACACAACTAATGCAAGCATCAATCAAGGTAGCCTTGCTGAAAAACCATACTATCCACCCAAAGGAACTAACTGGCAACACCGTAGCCCCACTACCCTCGGGATGGATTCCATACTATTGAATGAAGCAATACAGTTTGCCCAGGCGAATGAAACTACCCAAATGCCGCGTGATTTTTCTACGCAGGAAGAAATATTCGGAAAATTGCTGGGACCTATGCCTAGCGAAAGAGGAGGTACCAATGGCCTCATTATTCGCCATGGATATATCGTAGCAGAATGGGGCGATACCCAAAAACCTGAACCTACCTATAGTGTCGCCAAAAGTTTTCTTTCCACCCTTCTTGGGCTTACGCTGGATAGGAAGATGATAAAAATATAACAGACCCGGTAGGCAACTATATACAGGATGGAGGTTATGATTCTGAACAGAACAAAAAAGTTACCTGGGAGCATCATGTCAGGCAAACATCTGAATGGGAAGGAGAACTGTGGGGGAAAAAACATGACTTTGTAGGCAGAGAGGCTTTTGGCCGGGGTGAAAGGCAACCCAGAGCCTTACAGGAACCAGGCACTTTTTATGAATACAACGATGTTCGCATTAACCGGTTTGCATTATCCTTGTTACGCTTATGGGAAAAACCGCTGCCGTCCGTTTTGAAGCAGGAAATCATGGACCCTATTGGTGCGTCTGATACCTGGCAATATGTACCCTATCACAATTCTGTAGTAGAAATTAATGGGAAGCCTATGCCCTCTGTGAGTGGGGGCACCAGGTGGGGTGGGGGATTGTGGATCAATAGCCGGGATGAGGCCCGGTTTGGGTATTTGTTTTTACGGCAGGGGAAGTGGGAAGGTAAACAGCTTATTTCTGAAGAATGGGTAAAGAAGGCTACGACCAGAGGAGGCCCAGGCCCGGATTATGGCTATTTGTGGTGGCTGAACACGGAAAAGAAAGCATGGCCAGATGTGCCCGCAACAAGCTATGCAGCCATAGGAGCAGGATCTAACATTATATGGATTGATCCGGAACATGATTTAGTGGTGGTATGGCGGTGGCACAATGGCAATCCTAATGAATTATTTAAGCGTATCCTATCAGCCATTCAACCTTAAGACAGCTTATAATGTAATTTCAATTTGCATCTACCTTTCGGTTGAAGGCAATCCATTTTCTTGTGCTAGGTTGGTTGGATGCTTATTCGAGAATCCTAACCTGATTCCCTAGCTGCTGACAACAGACTTCGAAAAAAAGGTCTTATACAATCAATAGAATACTAAGAGTAACAGTAGCTTGCTTAACGGACTATACATTTGTCAGAAATTGCGGCTAAAGAGTAGTAAGAAAATTACCCTTTAGCCACCTTTCCTCATTATCAATTCTTAAATACTTTAATAGAACTGCTTTTGCCCTGTTTGTCCATTAGTTTGAGCAGATAAACTCCTTTTAGTAGCGGAACGCCTGTTACATCTATCTCCAGGAATTGATTTTTTACTTCTTTGCTGGATTCAAGCAGCGTGTTTCCTACAAGGTCCTGCAAAGTTAAGGTAACTTCTCCTTGCCATTCTTCCAGCTCCAGCGTAAGCCTGTCAGCAAAAGGATTCGGATAAGCTTTAAAAGTGGTTTCTATGAAAGAGGAAGCCAAGGCGTTAGTGTTTGCCGGTGAGCGTTTAGTAGAGAGTGGTTGAATGATCACATAATTAATTTTCGTATTCTGGCCACCATCCGCATCAATAGTAAGTAGGCCATCGGTAACCGTAACCTGAACCGCTGCCTGGTTGAAGCGGCTTACACTTCCGGCTGGGCCGGTAGGTAAAAATCTATTGATTACCCGTACTCCCTCTACATTAATGGAATGATATTCTTCATTAAAATACCATACCGACCCATCTCCCACAGAGACTGTAACCTGATATTCCCCATTTTCAAGGGCCACTTCCCAATACGCTTCTACAGGTGTCCCCTTAAAATTCAGGACATCATTTCCCTGCATATGCATCAGGCCAGCCAGCAAGGAGTCTGCCGGTAATGGCCGCTGCCGTCCATTGCCGGGAGATGGGCCGCCTACAGATAAATCTACCGGCAGTCCATCTTGCTTCCTTTTCCAGCCGTAAAACCAAGTTTCTGGTTTACCTGCCGGTAGTTTACGTCCAAAAGGTAAGCCATAATCCTGTACCCATCCCAGAGGTGCTTGGGTGTTTTTATCTCCAAAATTAACCTTCATCAGCGGGGGTATAGTTGTTTCAGCGGTAGTTGTTACCAGCCAGTAATCATAACTTCCATTTCCTTCCGCAGATTTATGTTCACTTTTGGGGGAAGTAGAGTGGCCTGCCAGCACATAGCTTCCTGTGCCCGTCTGCGCAAGTCCAAACAACTGGTCATCTGCCGTTCCACCAAAAGCAATGTCCCAGAGCTTCATCCCATCTTTGCTTACCTTTACTAGCCAGTAATCATTCCCTCCCTGGTTTTTTACTGTTTTATCAGCCCCTATTTCTGAATCTGAACTGCCTCCTAATAAATAATGCCCATCTTCGTCTTCTGCTAATACATTCAGATCATCATTTAACATACCTCCAAAGCGTTTATCCCACAGTTTATTTCCCATTGTATCTGTTTTTACTAACCAGTAATCCCATCCACCATGGCTATTCTGGGTTTTATCGCCTCCCATTGCTGAGTTGGATATACCTGCTATTAGGTAATTTCCATCACTTGTCTGAATTACCTGTGCGGGAAAATCCGACTGGCTACCACCAAAGCGTCTGTCCCATAGCTTATCACCGTTGGTATCTATTTTTATTAGCCAATAATCCCAGCCTTGGCGGCTATCTTCGCTTTTGTCGCCCCCTACTCCTGAATAAGAGGTACCTGCCAGTAAGTATCCATTGTTGACAGCAATTACAGAACTTAAAAAATCGGCCTCACTTCCTCCATAGCGTATATTCCATTGCATGGTACCGGTGCTATCTATTTTTACAACCCAGTAATCTTCTGCTCCTCTGCCCTCCTGTGTTTTATCTCCACTTCTATCCGAAGAAGAGTTACCAGCCAGTAGAAAGCCTGCATCTTCTGTCTGAATAACTGACCGTAAGATATCGGTACCATTCCCGCCAAAATGCCGGTCCCACAGTTTATTGCCCATACTATCTATTTTCACTACCCAATAATCCAGTTCTCCCCGGTTGGCCTGGGTGCTTTCTCCTCCAATGCCTGAGGCTGAGTAGCCACCGAGTAAATAGCCTCCATCTGCACTCTGCACAATTGACGTAAGAATATCGTCTTTACTTCCTCCATAGCGTTTATCCCATTGTTTTTGGCCATTTCTATCCGTTTTAACAAGCCAGTAATCATGGCCTCCGCGGCTGGCTTGTGTTTTATCGCCACTTATGCCTGAAGCAGAATAGCCTGAAAGCAAATAGCCGCCATCAGTCGTACGAAGCATCGTTGAAAGATAATCAGCCTCATTGCCTCCCAGGGTTTGATCCCACATCTTGGAGGGTATTGACCTAGTACTACTTTGCTGGGCTTGCACAGGGAGCCAATTTAGCAGCATGCAAAGAAACACCGAAAATAAAGTAACTTGCCAGGTGAAGCCAATTGCCTTGATAACCACGGAAAGCTGAAAAAGGTCTTGTTCGTAAGGTAATCTGCTAGCGTATAAATTTTTTTTCATGGTAGGTAGGTTGTTTGTTGTGTGACATATCGGGTTAACTAAACTTTCTTTAAACAATCTTCAGCAGCATACATAGCCGGGCTATACTTCAATAGTTAGTATTACATACTGCCTCTGCAATGTTCACGGATTTGAGGGTGTAAAACATACGAGCTAGCTAAAGGGTTGGATTGATGAATAAAAAATATATTGAAAGCCTGAAAGGGATGCATCTAACAACGGGAGAAATGATGAAAAACAGGAGAAATCCCTGAAAAAATACCCATTCCCGCAAGCAGAAGTTCTTTTAGTTGAGATATAGACAGGAATAAACAGGTAGGCAAACTAAAACAATTGAATTTACATTGAACCTAAAGGCTATTTTTCATTTATTTGTGTAAAGAAAGTTATATGAAATGGTGGCTAGCTTATAAGAAGCTTGTGGAAAATAATACCTTCCGAAGTGCACAATATGAAATGAGAGCACTTTCCTTTTGGAGGGATAAGCTTTTTACCAATATAATCCTCTACCTGTTACCTATTAGCTTTTTGGCCTTACTTCCGGGCATAGTCATGTCTTTTATCGGACAAATTCCATTACTAGCATTATTTGATGTAATGGCTGTTTTGTGTTTTGCCTTTATCACCTTGCATCCCACCCTGAGTCTGTATGCGCGCAAAGTAATTCTTGTTATCTGCCTGTATCTGCTCTCAATTATTTTGCTTATATATCTTGGTTCATTTGGCCCAGGCTTACTTTACCTATTGGCCCTTACCATCTTTATTTCGCTGATCTTTCCTATAAAGTTTGCCTTTTGGTCGGTAGCTGGCAATCTGGTAATTTGTATACTTTTTTCTTTGTTAATTCAATTTAGCCTGATTGATGCTTCTATCATTCAGCATTATACACTTGGCTCATGGATAGCTGTCAGTTCAAACCTGGTCATACTTAGTGCGGTAATTGTAGCCTCCATTCACTTATTATTTAATGGTTTGCAAACAACCATTGTAAAGGAATTTTCTTTGCAAAATCAATTAAAGGAGGAAAGTCAAGCGCTTGAACGGATGCTTCAAAAGATGGAGGCAAAAAATGCAGAGCTCGAGCAATTTGCTTACATTGCTTCTCATGATCTTCAGGAGCCATTAGCTACAATTTTGAGTGTGGTCGCTTTATTGGACAAGCAATACAAAGAAAAGCTTGATGTAAATGCCCTAAGGTATCTGGGCTTTCTTTCTCAGGCTTCTTCCCGTATGCAAGCCTTAATCACGGGACTGTTAGAATATTCCCGGATAGGGAAAGAAACGGAACTAGAGTTAGTCGATTGCAACCAACTTCTTCATCAGGTCTTGACTGAGTGTGCTGAACAGATTAAAGAGAATAATGCAGCTATTTCAAGCGATTTCCTGCCAACCTTTTATGCATACAGGGCAGAACTTAAACTACTGTTTGAAAATTTACTAAGCAATGCGCTCAAGTTCCGCAAATCTGAGCTTAGCCCGCAAATTACTGTAAAAGCAACCGAGGAACAGGATAAGTATCTATTTTTAGTGAGAGATAATGGAATAGGAATAGAGAAGAAGTTTATTCAAAAAATTTTTATCATTTTTCAGCAATTGCATGCTAAGTCAAAGTATGCCGGCATAGGAATAGGACTGGCGCAATGCAAGAAAATTGCAGAGCTACATGGCGGAAAAATCTGGGTAGATTCTATACCCAAGCAGGGGAGTACCTTTTATTTTACTATATCCAAGGATTTTACTAGTTATGGCAATACAATTAAAGCAAATACTGCTCATTGATGATGACAGCATTACTAATTTTTTGCACAAAAATGTTTTAGAGGAAGCACAAGTTGCCCAGCACATTGGAGTAGCAGAAACAGCCATTGAAGCACTGGAGCTATTGGAATGTCCGGGTGTGGAGAAATGTAATGCGCCAGAGTTGATATTTCTCGATTTGAATATGCCCGGGTTAACAGGCTGGGATTTTATTGAAGAATATAAAAAAACCAAAGAACGCTACTCTAATGAAAGCATAATTGTGGTATTAACTACTTCTGTAAACCCGGATGATAACAAAAAGGCCAGTCAGCTAAGAGAGGTGGCTGAATTCAGGAAAAAGCCTATGACAATAAATATGGTCACTGAAATAATGCAGAAGTATTTTACTTCCTGATCCAAAATTTCCCTATGGAGAGATTAATGCGCTGAAGAAATAAACAAAGCATGTACGCCCGAATTTGTTGGCCAAGGTACTAGGAAAATAACTGGTAACGGCTTTGGGAAGGCCAAAAACCACAATAAAGGAGAGTAGCACTCATCCAGCAAAGAGGTTGAATTCCTGTTCTATCCATTGGCAATGGTGTTTTTTTCAGTCCGATCATGCCCCCTACAAAAGCATTGATAATCACCGGCAGGCTACATTGCTGCCACTTCTTCTGTAAACCTAGTATAGTATGCTTTGTGTGTCTAACAGACCACTTATTTTTCTGTTGCTTTGCCAAATTGTATTAAGCCTGCCCCGGAATGGTTGATGTAGGAATATTGTTCTGCCTCCGTGAATTTGTAAAGTAAGTTTTCTAGTGGGGGATAGTAACCAGAATGATAATTAAGAACAGGTTAACGCCGCTTCATAAATGCTTCTATATCATCCCTCACGTATACTTTGTTTCTGCCGAGTTCGATGAGTTTGGTTTTTTCCAGTTGTTTCATAAGCCTGGAAATAACTTCCCGGGAGGTACTCAGTTCACTGGCTATTTCCTGATGCGTGATGGATAATTCGTTTGTTTTTAATTGCTTTGCCTTAGTAATTAGGTAGTTCAGTAAGCGCTCATCCATCTTCTTAAAAGCAACCGCATCTAAAGCATTTAATAATTCTTGAAACCTGGTTTGATAAGTCAGTGCTACAAAATCTTTCCATTGCCGGTACTCATTGGTCCAGATTTCATGCAGCCCCAAAGGTATGCCTATTACGTTGGTTTTTTCTTCTGCCACTGCCTTAATGTCGCTTTTTTGTAAGTTGCTACAGCAGGTAAGTGTAAGGGCACAGCTATCGCCTGCATCCAGGTAATACAAAAATAGCTCCCGGCCTTCTGAATCTACCCGCATTACTTTAATGGAACCTTGCAGAATCAAAGGCACCATTTTAATGTAATGGCCTGGTTCCATAAGAGATTCGCCTGCATTTAGTTCATAGATTTTTCCATGCTTACTAATAGCTTCCAGCAAGTTAGGGTCAGTAATAGCCGGTAAATAGGCTTTTAATTCTTGTACGTCCATGTGTGAGCTTTTCTTATAAAAGGAATAGAACAACTTTAAAGTTCTCGTTTCCCTGTACTAGGTTTGTCCGTGTGAGGTTGAGGAGAAACGTATCTAAACGATTCAGTTTTTATCCCCTACCACTCCTCCATATTGTATACTTCGAAAGCTGTGTAACAATTGTCACTGACTTCCTTGGTTGGAGGGTCTACCTTTGCAGCAGTTAAACTTACCTAATGACTGCTTTGGAAATAATAGGATATGCTGCATCGGTTATGATCGGTCTGAGCCTTGGCCTGATAGGGGGCGGAGGCTCTATATTAACGGTTCCAGTATTAGTGTACTTACTGGGAGTAAATCCGGTACTGGCTACGGCTTACTCTCTGTTTGTAGTAGGGGCCACTTCGCTGGTAGGTTCTTTCTCGTTTATGAAGAGAAAACTCGTAGACTACCGGACGGCCCTGGTGTTTGCCCTGCCTTCTTTTATCTCGGTGTTTCTTACCCGTAAATACCTGGTGCCGGCCATTCCAGACCCAGTGTTTACCCTCGGCAGCTTCGAAGTGACAAAAAGTATAGCCATCATGGTGTTTTTTGCCCTGGTTATGGTAGCTGCTTCTATCTCTATGATTCGGAGTAAACGGAAGGAAGAGGAAACAAGTGGGGAAATCAAATATAACTATCCACTCATTGGGGTAGAAGGCGCATTGGTAGGCGTACTCACCGGAATTGTTGGTGCAGGCGGTGGATTTCTGATCATTCCGGCATTGGTGATAGTAGCCAGATTACCTATGAAGATGGCCGTAGGTACATCGCTGCTCATCATTGCGGCAAAATCCCTGGTAGGATTTTTAGGAGATATTAGCAACCAGCCAATCAACTGGACATTCATGCTCCTATTTACGGCTTTATCAGTAGGAGGCATCTTTATTGGAAGCTACTTATCTACTAAAATTAATTCAGATCACTTAAAAAGAGGGTTTGGCTGGTTTGTACTGCTGATGGGTTTTTATATTATGTTGAAAGAACTGGTTATGTAAACTTTTCTCAGATCAATAGGTAACGAACGTTTAAACTAAAGACACACCATGAAAATACAACAATTTGAAGATAAAGGGCTTGCGCATTTTTCGTATGCCATTTTAAGTGAAAGCGAATCGCAAATTATTCTGATCGATCCTGCCCGTGACCCCAGACCATATTATGCCTATGCCGGGGAAAACGGCGCTAAAATTATAGGAGTGATCGAAACACACCCACATGCAGATTTTGTTAGCGCACATCTGGAAATTCATCAGCTTACTGGCGCTACTATTTATACCAGTGCTTTGGCTGGAGCCGATTACCCGCATCACGCATTTGATGAAGGCGATGTGATAAGCTTTGGGAAAATCAAGTTAAAGGCACTAAATACCCCAGGCCACTCTCCGGATGGTATCAGCATTGTGCTGGAACACCAGGGAAAAGATAAAGCGGTATTTACCGGCGATACCCTGTTTATTGGCGATGTAGGCAGACCAGACCTGCGGGAAAATGTAGGAAATATGAAAGCCAAACGGGAAGAACTAGCCAGGCAACTGTATCAGAGTACCCGCAATAAACTCATGAAATTAGCAGATGAAGTAGTGATGTATCCGGCGCACGGGTCAGGTTCACTTTGCGGTAAATCCTTAAGCGAGGCCCATAGCAGCACCATTGGTGAGGAAAAGGTAAGTAATTATGCTTTGCAGCCTATGTCAGAAGAGGCGTTTGTAAAGGTGCTTCTGGAAGATCAGCCTTTTATACCGAAATATTTTGAATACAATGTAGCCTTAAATAAGCAAGGAGCACCGGAATATGAGCAGAGCATGAAAGCAGTCAGACGCTTAGAAGATAACTTCACACCGGAAGAAGGAGCCATTGTAGTAGATGCCAGAGGGCAGCAGGAGTTTAAATCATCCCACCTGAAAGGAGCCATCAATATACAGAACGGCGCTAAGTTCGAAACCTGGCTGGGAAGCATCGTGAGCCCACAGGAAGCATGGTATTTAATAGCCGGCTCTGACAAAGAGCTGAATGAGCTACTGAGGAAAGCGGCCAAAATAGGCTATGAACTTACCCTGAAAGGTGCCTTTGTGTACACTAGTAAAGCCGGAGAACAATCTGCCTTTTTTGATAAAAAACCTTTCTGGCAGCACCAGATACATTTACCATTGTAGATATCCGCAATGAAAGTGAGACGAAAGCAGGGAAATTTTTCAAACAGGCCATTAGCATACCCTTGCCAGAGCTTCGGGAAAGGGCGAAAGAAATTCCGGTAGACAAGCCTATTGTGGTGCATTGTGCCGGTGGCTACCGCTCTGCTGCCGGCAGCAGCATTCTGGAGGCAGTTCTGGATACAAAGGCGGAAGTACTGGATATGAGCGAAGCAGTTAATGAACTAAAAAAATCCTGATGGGCGCTTAATAGCTATTCTCAAGTCATTAGCTAATAAACAGGCATACCCTTACAGACAAAGACCATGAGCTACCACTTTACCAAAAAATGTCTCCTTTTTTTGAGGAGGCTATCAATAAAGTTACCAGGGAAATAACAAAAGAAGGCTTTGGCAATATTTCGGAGATTGATCTGAAAGAAAAGTTCAAAAAGAAGCCCGGTTGTGCCAGGCCATCTTTGTATAGAAAGTAACAGAATCATTCACATAAAAACAGTTATACACTATGTTTAATTTATTTAAGAATAACCCAGCTACCAGTTATACAAATGTTTCAGCTGCAGAATTTAAGCAACTGCAGGAAGATAAAAATGCCCTCGTGCTGGATGTGCGGACAGCAGGAGAAGTTGCCGGAGGCAAAATAAAAGAAGCCAGAAATATAGATATGCTGAGTGGCAGTTTTGATAAACAGCTACAAGAGCTGGACAAATCTAAAACCTACCTGCTGTATTGCAGAAATGGCAACCGCAGTGCACAAGCCGCCAGTAAAATGGCAAGTATGGGGTTTGATAAAGTATATAATCTTAAAGGAGGTATTGCTTCCTGGCCGTATGAGCAAACAAGGTAAGGGTTTGATGAGTCATCCATAAAAGAAACATCCTTGCCAGATCAAGCGGTGACAAACGCCGTAGACAGGTGGAACCTGAATGTAGGCGTAAATTTTAAGTTGTAACAACAAAGATTAATAGTAATACTACGCATGGAACAATTGATAGAAATTCTAAAACAGCCCTGGCCATGGTACGTTGCCGGGCCACTTATTGGACTTACCGTACCCCTTTTACTTTTGCTAGGTAATAAATCCTTTGGTATATCTTCTTCACTGCGGCACATTTGTGCAGCCTGTGTGCCAGCCAGGATCCCATTCTTTACCTATAACTGGCGCAAGGAAACCTGGAACCTGGTATTTGTAGCCGGTATTCTCATTGGAGGATTTATCGCTGCCACTTTCTTTGCTAATCCGGAAGCTGTTACGGTGGCCGCATCTACCCAGGAAGACCTGAAAGCCTTAGGTATCACAAACTTTACACAGCTACTGCCTGAAGAAATATTTACCTGGGATAACCTGTTTACACGCAAAGGTCTGGTATTCTTTGTGCTTGGTGGATTGCTGATAGGGTTTAGTACCCGCTATGCCGGTGGATGCACCAGTGGGCATTCCATTATGGGATTAAGCAACTTACAATGGCCATCTCTGATTGCCACCATAGCCTTTATGGCCGGCGGCTTTACCATGACTCATCTGCTGCTGCCTTACCTTATGGCATGGGTGCAATAAGTTGATGCTCTAAATAAGACAAGCAAAAAATAGGTAGAAATAAATATAGATTCAAATAAAAAATGGCAATAAATAAAGAGCAACTACAGATAAAAGAACCAGTAAAAACTGCCCAACCTTTTGTGTGCGATGCACCCAATGAACAAAAGTATGGAGATAGCCCTCAGGGATTGCTAAAGTATCTGATAGTAGGTATTGTGTTTGGGATAGTGTTTACCAAAGCAGAGATTATTTCCTGGTTTAGAATACAGGAAATGTTCCGCTTACAATCCTTTTTTATGTATGGCGTAATCGGGTCTGCTATCCTGGTAGGAATGCTGTCGGTACAACTCATTAAACGGTTTAATATTAAAACGATACAAGGCGAAAAAGTGGTACTGCACAATAAGGAGTTTAAAAAAGGTCAGATCATCGGAGGGTTTATCTTTGGCTTAGGCTGGGCAATCACAGGCGCCTGTCCGGGACCTATCTTTGCCCAGATTGGCAGTGGCTTTTCTGTGGTTATAGTCACTCTGCTAAGCGCCATAGCCGGTACCTGGCTTTATGGAAAATTTAGTCATAAACTCCCCAACTAAAACTGCATATAGTTATATATACGTAAGGCCAGTAAGGCATGAAGAAAAATAACCATCGTTTCAGCAATTCAATTCCTGAAACGATGGTTGCTTGCTAAGCACCAGCTAGCTTATGGCTGCCTGATTATTCCTAAAACCTCTTATATCAGATAAGCTGATTTTTTCATTTCGTAACAAAGAATGTTGGCCTTTTATATAAGACACCTCAAACCACATGTTTTTTATAGATGGTTCCCCAAGGTTCCCTCATGGCGCGGGATAGTAATTGATTAGCTGCGAAATTATTAATAAACCGTTCGTTGTCAGGGTCCCAGTCCAGATCCTGGCCCAGCATCATGGCAATATTGCCCAGATGTGAAATAGTAATTGACCGGTGCCCTACTTCTGCCGGGGCTATAGGTTGTTTTCGTGACAGGATACAATCGATAAAGTTCCGGTAATGATTTTCGCTTTTATAAAGCTGCTCTTCTCCATCTCCAATGACGGTGTCTTGCAATTTTGCAGGGAAAACTTTATGTTCTCCCCGGGTTGCCCATACTTCCCCCTCCGTTCCTTTAAAAGTAACTCCAGAAATTTTATCACTTTGCACAACCAGCGTGACTCCGTTTTTATAGATGCATTCAAAATAAAACTGGGTAGCCGTATTCCAGATAGGATGCGTAGACCAGATGGCTTTGGCATGACGGATCTTAACCGGCCCGGTATTGTCGGTATTCATGCCCCACTGGGCAATATCCGGATGATGGCCTCCCCAATCGGTTACCATTCCCCCGGAGTAGTCTAATATCCATCTATAATTGACATGTGTCCGGGAAGGGCTGTAAGGAGCTTCTGGTGCAGGGCCCAGCCACAGATCGTAATCAAAATCCTTGGGTACAGGTATGGTCTCCGTTAACTGCCCTGTCTTTCCAAAATCTGGTGTGCCTCCCGGTAGGCCACAAATTACGGTTTTTAGTTCGCCTATTCTACCATTCCGTACCAGTTCACATACGCGTCTAAAGTTAGGATCGGAGCGTTGTTGGCTTCCTGTCTGAAAAACAATATTGTATTTTTTGGCGGCATTACTCATGGCCCTTCCTTCGGCTATGGTAAGGGAAAGGGGTTTCTGGCAGTATATATCCTTGCCTGCGGCAGCGGCCATTAGTACTGGAATAGAGTGCCAGTGATCCGGGGTAACTACTTCTACCGCATCAATCTCTTTCCGGCTGAGTACTTCCCGAAAGTCTACATATCCTTTAGCAGCTTTATACTTTTTTCCGTATTTCTGGCTATAGAAGTCATCTACTTTTCTGATAATAAAATCCCGGCCACCTACTTTTCCATCCCAATAGCCAGTGCTTTCTTTATTGACATCACAAATGCTTGTAATCTGTACCCGTTCATCATTTAAGAATCCCTTCACATCGTTCTCCGCTTGGTTGCCAGCCCCTATGAAAGCAAGATTGATCCTGTCGGAGGGAGCAGTATATCCATTTTTGCCCAAGGCAGAGGCGGGAATAATGGTGGGTACAGCAAATACGGCAGAAACGGCTGTGCCTGCCTTTTTTAAGAATGATCTTCGGGTAGTGTTTTTCATAGGTGAATATGCTTAATCCTCTCACAGGAGTAGGGAATAGGTCAGACAATATATACTTCTTCTTACAAACAACAACCATTTTTTGAATTATCGCTTAGCCATACAAGCCAGGGAAACTGCAGTTTTTACAATACTAGTTAACTATGGCAGTTAGTTAACCGGATTATTAGCACATTTATTTACACAGCAGCGCCTGTTCAAAGTTTGAGGTTGATTTTTCCCGCAATTCTCCTTTCTTATCGTTACTCACATGTACGCAACCATGGCTTAAGGCCTCTGTAAACCCAGGGCAAGATGAGTACACCCTCTACGTGGGCGGATTTAAAATATGCTGGATCGAAATTACACTTTTTTGTTAAATTTTAAAATTATTCTAAGATAATCACTATGTTTAGCTAACTATTTCATTATAACAAAAACCTATATGAACCAAAGATTACATCATCTCAAATGGTTGCTCCTGTGGCTGCTACTGCCAGTAACAGGGATGGCACAATTCACCGCTACCGGTACAATAACCGACAAGCGTACCAACGAGCCTGTCATAGGCGCCACGGTTTTGGTGAAAGGCACTACTACAGGCACAGTCACAAACATTGACGGAAATTTTAGTATCGCTGTGCCAACACAGTCTGCTACACTCGCGGTAAGCTATGTAGGGTATCTCTCAGCAGAAGTGCCGGTCAACTCCAGTTCCGGTACATTGGCTATTCAACTGGAAGAAGATATCACCAGGCTGGAAGAAGTAGTGGTATCCGGATTAGCCTCTTCTGTAAAAAGATCCAATTTGGCCAATGCTGTAGCTACGGTATCTGCCAGGGAACTAACCGGCATTACTAATCCTCAAACCCTGGATGGGGCACTGTATGGAAAGCTTACCGGGGCAAACATTGTTGCCAATTCTGGTGCTCCAGGTGGCGGTATTTCTATGAAACTGAGAGGCATTAGTACCATTATTGGGTCATCGGAGCCTTTGTATATTGTGGATGGGGTATATATGGATAATTCGGCTATTTCCTCCGGTATAAATGTGGTTACTGCGGCTTCCAGGGCATCAGGAGCTACGTCCACCCAGGATAACCCGGCCAACCGGATTGCTGACCTAAATCCTTCGGATATTGAGAATATTGAGGTATTGAAAGGCCCTTCGGCGGCTGCCATTTATGGAGCCAGAGCCAATGCTGGCGTGGTACTTATTACAACAAAGCGGGGTCGGGAAGGAAAAACAAGTGTTTCGTTTAACCAGGATATTGGTTTTGCTTCGGCTTTGAATTTATTGGGCATGCGAGATTATACCGATGAACGGGTACGCACTTCCTTTAATGAAGCTGAACTTGCCAGGTTTCAGGCCGCCAGAAGTGCAGGCCGCTTAATAGATTATGAAAAGGAGCTGTATGGAGAGAAAGGCTTACTTATAAACAGCCGCATTAGTGTATCTGGTGGTACGGATAAAACAAAGTTTTTCGTTTCCGGCACACTGCAAGATGAAGAAGGGATTATCAAAAACACTGGCTTTGAACGGAAAACCATCCGGGCAAACATAGATCATAAAATCTCCAAGGTGTTCGATTTTTCCATTAATACAAATTATATCAATTCTTCCACAGACAGAGGCGTTACTAATAATGACAATGCTGGTATTTCCTATGGCGTAGCCTTAAGTTCTACCGTACCCTGGGCAGAGCTTTTTCCGGATGAAAGGGGTGTATATCCGAACAATCCATATGCTGCTTCTAACTTCCTGCAAACCCGCGATTTGTCTACCATTAATGAGGAAGTTAACCGCTTTCTGGGAGGCGGAAGTCTGAATATTAATTTGCTGCGCAGAAGTAATTCGTTGCTGCGTGTATTGCTGCGCGGCGGCTTTGACTATTATAATCTGTCGTCTACCTTATATTTTCCGGAAGAACTGCAATGGCAGCAATCTGGGCTTACAGCAACCAATGGCCTGTATTCCAGAGGAAGTGGCCTTGCCTTTAATACCAATGCCTCTGCGTTTCTTCTATTCAATACCTCCTTGGCAGGCATTGACCTTACCTCACAACTGGGAATGACCCGCTTATCATTCCGCAACGACCGCATAAATACCTTTGCTACCCAACTGATTCCTGGACAGCAAAATCTGGAACAGGCAGGGGCTACCCAGGTATTTAACCGTTCGCTGGAAAGCCAGGACATTGGCTATGTATTTCAGCAGGAGGCAAATTTTCAGGATAAAATTATTGCTACCGCAGGTATACGCTTTGATAAGTCGAACATGATCGGCGATCCGAATGCCCTTTTTGCTTTTCCAAAAGTCTCGTTGGCTGTAAATCTGGCTAATTTTGATTTCTGGACCATGGAGACAGTTAACATGCTAAAATTACGGGCAGCCTATGGAGAAGCCGGGGGTATACCAAGTGCCAACCCAGTTTCGCTGCAAGCTCCTAAATTTACAGTAATGGTGCCAAGCAATATCTCAGGCGAAACCGGGCTAGTGATTGGCGTTACCCAGGGAAAAGCAGATATTCTGCCTGAACGGTCAAAAGAGCTGGAAACAGGTATAGATGTAGGCTTATTCGATAATAAGGTATCACTAGAAGCTACCTATTACATAAAGACTGTAGACGACCTGATTCTTTTAGCCAATCTGCCTACC
The DNA here is from genome assembly GCF_030503435.1 of Rhodocytophaga aerolata. Classification (GTDB taxonomy): domain Bacteria; phylum Bacteroidota; class Bacteroidia; order Cytophagales; family 172606-1; genus Rhodocytophaga; species Rhodocytophaga aerolata. Next base: position 153,401 of record NZ_JAUKPO010000011.1, on the reverse strand, counting down.
TCTACTGGCTTTACCAACCAATATGCCAACGTGGGCACCTTGCGTAACAATGGAATAGAACTATCGTTAGGGGTAGCACCAGTAAATACAGATGCCATCCGGTGGAATACCAAAACCAATTTCTGGGTTAACCGGGCCGAAATAACACGCCTGGATGTAGCGCCGTTTAATCTGGGCGGCTTTTCCAACGCATTAGGTTCTTTCCGGATTGAACAAGGAAAATCAGCTACACAAATTGTGGGGGTAGTGCCAGAAGGAGGTCTTGCACAGATTGGCGATGCCACGCCAAAGTTTCAGCTCTCGTTTTATAACGACATTACCTTCCTGAAAAATTTTCAGTTTTCTATGTTATGGCACTGGAAGCAAGGTGGCCAGAATATTAACCTTACGCAGTTGTTAACTGACCTGGGCCAGACCAGCTTCGATTTTGATAACGACGACAATGGAAATGGCATAGTTAACGGGGTAGAAAGAACCAATACACTGGGCTCCGATACACGCGTATGGGTACAAAACTCAAGTTATGTGAAGTTGCGCGAAGTAGCTCTCTATTATACCATACCCGGCACCGTTACCAAAAGCTTTTCTATGGGAGCCATAGAAGGTATACGGCTTGGGGTATCCGGAAATAACCTGCTGTTGTTCTCCAATTACAATAGCTATGATCCGGAGGTTTCTAACTTTGGTAACAATGGAATTTCTACCGGTGTAGAAGTAACTCCTTTCCCTTCCTCCAGAAGAATTTTCTTTCACCTGGGCGTAAATTTTTAATGGCCTATCTAACTGTTTCACACATGAGAAAGATAAAAATATCCGCTATAGTGAGTGTCTTGACTTTACTTTGGTTAAGCGCCTGCACCTTAAACGATCTGGAAAATGTAAACCAACCCACGCCAGATCAGTTTAGCCGAAATGCCTCTGTTGCCCAGTTAAATACGCTGGTAACCGGATCTATTGCTCAGATGCGAGCTAACTATGACCTGTATATAGACGATGTGGGTGTAATAGGTAGAGAATCGTACCGTTTTTCCGGATCAGATCCGCGTTATACCTCTGATCTGCCAGGAGCGAATGGTGCACCACTTGATAACAATGCCTTTTATACCACTAATCCGTATGCTTCCCGGTATGCCACGGTAAAAACGCTGAATATCCTCATAGATGCGGTAAACAATACCAATATACCAGCAGAACCAGCTAAGCAAGCCTATCTGGGCGTAGCAAAAACCCTGAAAGCACACGAGTTGTTAATGGTACTAAACATGCAATATGATAATGGTATCCGGGTAGAAGTAAGCGATGCAGAGAATCTTGGGCCATTCTTATCCAGAGAAGAATCTTTTGCTGCTATTGCCAGTATGTTGGAGGAAGGCGCTGCTCATTTAGCCAATGCAGGCACCGAGTTTCCTTTTTCACTGCCTTCCGGCTTTGCAGGTTTTACTACACCGGCTACCTTCCGGCAATTTAACCGCGGCTTGGCTGCCAGGGTAGCCGTATATAGGAGCCGGTTTGATGAGGCGCTAACTTTTTTAAATGAATCGTTTCTGGATTTAAATGGAAACTACTCCAAGGGGGTTTACTTAGATTATTCCGCAGGTTCCGGTGACCGCTTAAATTCGTTTTACCTGGCGCCTAATGCCACTGGCGATATACGTCTGGCTCATCCCAGCTGGGTGGCCGAAGCAGAGCCAACAGATACAAGGCTTTCTAAGGTGTTGCAACGAAATGCGCCAGCTACTTCTTCCAACCTAACCGGTACACATGACATTTATATTTACCGGAGCAACACCGATCCAACGCCTGTTATTTTGAATGAAGAGCTGGTATTAATTTACGCGGAAGCACAAATACAGGCTGGCAACTTAGCGGAAGGTACCTCAGCCTTGAATAAAATACGGGCAAATGCAGCCCTCTTACCCTATGCTGGCCCAACCGATAAAGATTCGCTGATTACGGAAATGCTCAAGCAGCGGAGGTACTCCCTGTTTATGCAAGGCCATCGTTGGATTGACATGCGCAGATATAACCGGCTGAACCAATTGCCCATTGACAGGCCAGGCGATGTAGTGCATGTGCAATTTCCACGGCCATTCCCGGAAGTAGGTGTACAAGGAGGATAATAAAGGAATAAACTAAGCCCCACAAGAAAAAGCAGACGTTTAGTAATCGTCTGCTTTTCTTGTTATGGGATATTTATAAAATTCGCGGCTGATTTCAACTTGTTATCAGATGAAGAAAAAACTATGAATCAGGCTACACAAGGGCTCAGAAAAGTTAGCCAAGAAAACCATTGGCGCATCACCAAAGCAGATAACCTAATGAGAGATCATTTATACTACTTCTTATAAACATTGCTTCCTGCAGTAAGAGGGCTGATTGTTCAGAGAGTAAACAAGATAATTTTCTTCCAGTACACCTTTTGATTACCCATTTTCAGGTATTGTTCACCTTATGTAACCCTCCAAAAGTTGCCATACCGGGCAGGTGCTTCTACTTTTGTAGAAACGGAGAGAACAACTAAACAAGCCTTAACGGGGCAGTAAATAGGTTAGTTAATTTAGAAGTTGTTTAAACTTAATAGAAATGTTAACCGAGATGCGACTAAACCAGATGATGTTGACCGTATCTCCTTACTTTTTTGTCATTGCTACAGGGCAAAACGCACGTTTTGAGCCAGCCCAGTGCCTTGAGTAACAAAAAAGGTCTAGGATTCCCAAGCATGCGAATGCGAAGGGAACCAACGCAGTTGACAATGCTTCTGCGCTGCAGGCCTATGCTTGGCCCGCTGTTTTTCCGGGCCTGCCCGCTTTTATTCTAGCGTTTTAAAAGTTTAAACAGATTTTCAGTTTTACAATTTACAAACAAAGCAAGTAACAACATGAGCAACATCAAAACCAAACTCGATGAATGGGAAGTCAAAGACCTGGAAGACAATTCTTCTCTACGTATTTACGTAGAAAGTGCTACCGAACTAGGCAATCAGTCGTTGCCAGGGATACAGGTAATTTACATGGGTCAGTATCTTACCTACGAACCATTGGCTGTGCAGCGTTGGGCTTACCAGGCCTACAAAACCGGCAGAACGGAATATTTACTGGAAGATAAATCCTGGATGGCACATGAAGACCAGTACATAAAAAACTGGTTGATTCTGGGCTCTCCCCTTAAAGCCCGGGTAGAAGTAAAAAGCCGTACCTCATCACCTAAAGTACGGGAATATATCTTACCATTTGAGCTGGATAATGAATAACCTATGAAATATGCAAGCCCATTATTCCGCTTTCTGCTGGGCCGTGGCTGGTGGACTCTCTGGTATGGCTTCTTCTATTTAATTGTCATTACAGGCAATTTTATGTGGTTCGGCGAACTCTATGACTGGACTATGAAAGGAGAAAGCGGGCCTGCTGCCGGAGCCGTATTTATCGGACTACTCACTTTAGGTGGTTTACCTTTGCTGTTATTTTCACTGTTGCACCTGATACTAGCTTTCTGGCGGGGCACAGATTCTAGAAAACGCATACTGGTATTTGGGCTGCTCTTCCTATTCGTGCAGGTTGTCTGGATGATTATTTGTCCCTTGTATATAGCGGAGGCATCTTTTGCGGGGTTTATAGCTTACTATACCTGCTTCACAGTTTTCTTGGTAGTGAATCTTGCCTTGCTTTGGGTTACACATCAGAAAAAATCACTCTCGGTATTCATGCCTTACTTCTTTGGCCGGTATAGACCAACAGCTGGTACTTACAATGCAGTAAGGTAAATTACTTCGTGATCCACATGTAAAGCTAAACTTTCACAAAAAATAAACTAATTTATTATGAACACCACAGAAAACTTCCGGTACCAGGTAATAGATTTCCTGCACACTACTTTCCCGGATTCACAGCAGATGGAGGCTGGAGAACTATATGAGGGCGTTGCATTTTTACTGGAAAAAGCCGCAACTTACGGTTTACAAACCGAAGCAGACCTTGTAACCTATGTTATTACCGGCTATTTGCTCGGGCTGAATTTTGATACCCAAATGCCCGCTGCTACAGAAATATTGACGGATTCAGCGCTGAGTGGCACGTATAAAGCTGACTGGCTTCAGCAATGGACTCAACAAATCTTTCAAACCTTGGAATCAGATGGCCCGGCTACAGCAGAAGAAGAACGTTCTGTAGATACATTCACACCAGAGATGGATATGGGCCACTACCTGACTATGCAAGCTGATGCAGAACCTTTTAATGTGTTAGCAGAAGAGGTAATTAAACAAATGATGGCGGGAGATGCATCCGGTCTAAGAACCCATTTTAGTCCTAATTTCCTCCACCAGATCGGAGAACAAACCTTCGAGCAGGTCTGCACAGATTTGCTGCTTCCCTTTTTTGAAAAGGCTCAAACCCTTGGGCAATCAAGCACCATTACTTACACCACCGATTCTTTTGGTAGTACTGGGTTTGCCTTTTACCGGACCCTTACAGAAAGTGGAGCAGAAAAGCCATTTATTATCTATACGGTGTACGAGAATAACCAGATTGTGGTAGCTAATCTGGTTATCAATAAGACGTATGCGGATATGCATTAGCAATCAACTAATTCCAATCACCATTTACTTACTGATCCTCACAGGATTTTACACCCATTAGTCAGTAATAGTTCATAGAAACTTGCGTCATTTTATTTTATACTTTTCACCCTAATTCTCTTTCCTTAGCAATGGATCTGGCACTTAAATTCCTTTTCTATCTCATATCCGGCATTAATGGCTTGGCCGGACTCCTGTTTTTTCTGGCTACACTGGCTGCTATCTTCAATCCTGCGGCTAGGCAAGCTAACCTTCAGATAACTATGTAGTAGCTATCGGCAGTGCTACCATTCTTTGTCTGCTCGGGTGGGCATTCCATCTGGCAATTTTACAAGGCCGGATGGCTGCAGGCTTTGGTGTCGTTGCTTTATCTTACCTGATATGGGTACTTATACAACTTGCTATCATTGCCATTATCTCTATCAAGGGAAACTGGAGCTGGCAATAGTTTTACACTAACTCTATCGCTTAATAGTATGCCGTTACTACTGAAAATCATCTTTTGTCTGGCTGCCAGTATAAACGGACTCGTTACCCTGTTTTATCTGGGGATGACGGTGTTGTCCTTCATCTACCCGCCAGCCCCACATTACCGGAGTTTGAGCGGCGTTATTTTCGTGCTTGGCTGTCTTGGTGTGATTGGTCTGCTAGGGTGGGCTTATCAACTGCTTCTGTTGCAAGGTAAAACAGGCGCAGGCTTTGGCGTTCTCTGTTTGTCTTACTTCCTATGGCTACCCATACTAGTCGCCATGATTTTTACCGGCAACGGAAACTGGCAGTAACCGGAAAATGTATGGAGCTAACCTATACAGCATAGAACTTGAATTAGAGAGAATCTAATATTGTATTCACCGACAAAAAACAGAATCTGCAGAAAATTCATACTGCGGATTCTGTTTTTGTATTTATACCTGGGATAACTGCTGGAATGCCTCTGGAAAACCTGTATGCTTTGGTAACTAAACTAAATTACACTACTTGCTCAGGGAGCGGAGAAGTCTGGGCACCAGCCATCATGGTAGTAGCCATCATGGTGTAGGCTTCTGTCCAGGCCTGTTTAGTCTCCGGGTTCCATCGGTCGCCCAGGGCATTTTCTAATGCCCATAACAAAGCTTGGCCTACAGTCCGGTAATGTTCTGGCTTGGTGCCATAGCCTACATGCCGCTTTCCAAGGCTTTGTACTTCGGTTTCTATATCCTGCATGCGTTGCAGCCTGGAAATAATCATGGTAAGCATACTCATTAGCTTTGAACCCTGCTCGGTAATATCTCCCTTGAACAAGGGACGGAGGGTAGGATCTAGTTCAAATAGTTTGTCATAGAAGAGCTGACTTACTTCTTCAGCTTGGAAAATAATATAACTCCAGGAATTTTTTACAGTCAGTATGTTAAGATCAGTCATAAAATAGTAAAATTATATACCTGAAAATTAGTTGGAGCTACGTAATTATACAATAAAATCAGGTATACAAAAGGTGAACAAAGAGAGCGAGCGCATGAATTTATTTGCCGGTATTGCCCGGATGAAGCGGTAAATGGGGACTCAACTTTTTTACAACTAGTATCGGTATAGCCAGGGAGAATGCTCATATTATTAAGCTATGTGCTGTATGATAGAGACGTTTAGATGCGTGCTGGAAGGAGTAAAAAACAGGTTGGACGCATGTTGACATGTGTTTCTTACAAAAACTTTCCATAAGTTTATCATCCTGTTAAAATCTTCGATAGAAAAAAGTTGGATAGGGAAATGAAATTTTAATTTTGTCATCTTTAGCCGGTTACCTACAGCAATTGTTTTCATTAACGTATCATCGTGAGGAAAAAACTGGTTACCAGACTGCCTGAATAAACATCCTTATTACTGTACTTAATGACCTACCTATGCATTACTCTTTATGTACACCCTCAAAATTTCTACGCATCTTCTTTCTCCTCTTCACACTAACTACCTCCGTATTCGCCCAGTCAACTAAAACAGATAGCCTCAGCCGCTTGCTGGAGCTAAGCCAAGCAGATACCAGCAGGGTACAATTGCTCAACGACCTGGCGTACGAATACTGGAGCAAAGAACCTCAAAAAACGCTGACCTATGCTCAACAAGCTCTGGCCCTTTCAAAGAAAATTAGCTATGCCTCTGGGGAAGCCCGCAGTTACCAGATGATGGGTGTACATTACTGGCAGAAAAGCGATTATGAAAATGCCCTTAAATGGTACACAAACGCATTAACTGTATATAAATCTATTCCAGACAAACGGGGCATTGCCAGAGTGCTTGGCAATATGGGGATCGTATACCGGGAGCAGGGCAACGACTCGCAAGCATTAGAAAATTATTATCAGGCGCTAAAAATTCTACAGGCGATAAAAGATGCCAAAAGTGAAGCTAATATTTTAAATAGTATAGGACTGCTCTACAAAAACCGCAAAGATTTCTCGCAAGCCATTATCTTTCTTGAACAGGCGCAGGAAATATGGAAACGACTGGGTCAGCGTCAATCGGTGGCAGGCGTTCTGAACAATATAGCAGATGTGTACCTACAGCGGAGGGACTTTGCCTCTGCCATAAAAAACAATGAAGAAGCCCTGGCTATATTTGAAAGCCTGAAAGATATCAATGGGCAAATTATTGTACATAACAGCCTGGGAGAAGTGTACCTGAAAAAGCAAGAACCTAATCAGGCTCTCCAACAATTTCAGGCGGCACTTTCATTAAATTCAACCTATGCCAGCAAAAAAGGACTGATTGTGACCCATAATGGGCTCGGCCGTGCGTTTTTGCAACTGCAACAACTTGCCCAGGCTATTGCCCATTATCAGCAAGCAATGGATCTGGCACAAGCTACCGGGGTTAAAATGGCACTGCGCGAATCATTAGCTGGCCTGGCAGAGTCGTATGCATCCGGGCATGATTATCAAAAAGCGTATCTGCTGCAACACCAGTACACGCAGTTGAAAGATTCGCTGTTTTCCGAAGAAAGCATAGCAAAGCTGACCAGTCTGCGGACAAATTATGAAACAGAAAAAAAACAGGTAGAAATCGAACTGCTGAAAAAAGAAAAACAACTGGCTCAATGGACCCGCAATGGGCTGGCTATGGGCTTAGCTATTCTGCTGCTTTTCGGTACGGTAGTTGTTCGCCAGCAACGTTCTAAAACTAAGCAACATACAATCTTGCTGCAAAAAAGCAAGGAACTGTTAGATACACAGCAAGCCTTGGCTGAAGCCGAACAAAAAAATAGCCAGATCCGGGAGCAACAACTGCAACAAGAGCTGGAGTACCGCAGCAAATCACTTACTACGCATACGCTGAACCTGATCCAGAAAAATGGCATTATGGAGGAAATCCGGGAAACCATCAGCGAAGTATTGAGGAACCAACCCAAAGACCTCAACAAACAGGTTTATAGCCGGTTGATTAAGTTAATCGATTATAGTTTTAGCCTGGATAAAGACTGGGAAGACTTTAAGCTTTATTTTGAACAAGTGCACAAAGATTTTTTTGTTAAGCTAAAAGCCAAGCATCCGGAACTGAGCAGCGGGGAACTGAAACTGGCAGCTCTTGTAAGGCTAAACCTAAACCTTAAAGAATCGGCTACTATCCTGGGCATATCGCCGGAAAGTGTAAAAACATCCCGCCACAGGCTGCGTAAGAAATTAAATTTGGGTGAAGATCAGAACATGCCAGATTATTTGCTGTCTATCTAATTATTTTCGTAGCTCTGCCAACGTAAACAGCTTTTCGATATACTCACCTATTGTGTTCTCTGAAAGCAAAGCCTTTTAACCCAAAGTCTGCGGCAAGTAACCAACCTATTTCCAGGCTGGTAGGTATGTTCCAGTAAGTGTATAGGCACTCCACATGCTCAATAGTTTATACTTACTAAAGCTAGGGGATGCCTCTTGCTAGCTAATACGGTTACCTAGAAAAGCTAAGTTGGGTTGGATGTTGGAACACAGGACTAAAGTCTGGGGTAATGTTGCTGATTTCGCCTTCTGGCTGTTAAGAGTTAAAATAGAGCCGTATCCGCCTAGAAATCCTGGTTAAGACAATACAATTATCTTGAGAATGTATGGTTTGTACCAATGCACCATTGGGTAAAAAACGGCTTAAACTAACTCCTAAAATACTTCCTTCCTTCAACTCTTCCATGCGCCGGAAAAAATTATCAAGGAAAATAATAGCCTAAGTATAGCCTCACTGAAAGATTCAATAAAGGCTAATGGAAGGGTTGAATTTCTACATACCTGATGAAATATACAGATACGATAGTATCTAGATTAAGCCAGTAAAACAGCACACCTTGATACAAATCATCATTTTGTATCAAGGTGTGCTGTTTATTGGTAGGTTGCCTGTGTTACTGGCTTACTATCAGTTTTTGGGTGAACGCTTGCTCGCCTGCCTGTATCCGTGCAATATACATCCCTGCGGGTAAACCACTTGCAGTAAACTGCCAGGTATACGGTTGGCCTGCTTTTACTTCCCCATCGTATAGTTGCTCAATCAGCAACCCTTGCATAGTATATATTTCTACTTTCGCCACACCATCCAAAGTTGGGGTAAAACCCAGAATTGTGTAGTCTGAAAAAGGATTAGGCGCTGCTGTAACAGATGCGGCCTGCATTTGTGGCTCTTCTTCTACAAAAGAAAACCGACCATTGCCTGGATTTACATAGAAATTAACTGTGTATGTATCACTTGCTGTACCTGTACCGTTTGACCCGCTATAGGCAGTTACCGATAATGTATGGTAGCCTGGAGCAGGAGTAAAAGGTAAATAATCTATCCCTCCTGTTTTAGCAGCATCACCTGCTATGGTATACGGAGCGGAATTTTCAAGTTTTTCCTTCGAATCAAGCACAAACTTTACACTGCCTACTTTTACAGGGTTAGTATTGGCCCGGATACTGAGCTGATTCGTGCCTAAGCTGGTGTAATTGATGTCGGCTCCCTTTAGCAAAGGTTTTATGTCTGAGTCTGTTGCTGCATTGATAAGCGTAAGGCCACTGATCTCCGGTTTGTTGATAATTTTAAATGTAATTATTCGGGTCACGCCTTTTATACCAGTTCCATTGGGTCCGGAGTAGGGAGTAGCTTCCAGTTTATACTCGCCTTCTGCAAGCGTAATTGGCAGATAATCAATGCCTCCTCCTGATTTAAGTGCGTCGCCCGGGTAGGTGCAGGGAGCAAAGGTATTTCCGTTATCTGTATATACTTTCCCATTCAGCACAAACTTTATGCTGCCTACACTGTTGTTTCCTTCGGCCCGGATGTTAATTTGATTAGTACCTATAACCATATAATTAATCGTACTACCGGAAGATAAAGATTTAATATGGGTATCTGTTGCGGCATTATACAAGGAGTACCCACTAATAGATGGTAGGGTGATTTTAGTTAAAAAATTACCAGAACTACTTAAGGTGCTAGCCCCCAAAGTAAAGGCGGTGCCATATTGGCCAGTATAGAAAAGGGTATTGTTGATAGGTCCGGCAATGTTCCCGCGTCCGTAATCCAGGGCTGTGCTTCCTAAGCTTTGTGCCCAGATTGGGCTACCAGTTGAGGAAAGACAACTCAAAAATAGATCTTTATCGGTGGCTCCTCCTTTTGCATTTAAAGAAGTTTGTCCAAAAGTAATAGATCCTTTAAAACTACCTCCCAGATATATCTCTCCAGCTACGATTCTCAGGCTTTGCCCTTCATCCCAGTCACTGCCGCCATAACGTTTTGCCCATGCTGCCTTACCATTATCAGCACTTGGGTAATAGGCTACAAATATATCTGCCGCGCCACTACTTACCAGAGAAATATTGTCGAAGGCAATGCTATTACCAAAGTAGCCAGTCACATAAACACCTTGAGCCGTCATGGAAATATCGGTAGCTATATCAATAGTGGCCCCACTGCCAGATACTTTGTTCCATTGAAGTGTACCTGACTTAGTAAACTTGGCAACCATCACATTCGTTATAAAAGGGTTTGTAGCAGGAGAATAACCGCCAGCCAAATAGATGTCTCCATTAACAGGGTCTACTGCAACAGCCATGCCCATATCATATCCGGTTCCACCTACTGCGCGGGCAAGCTGAAAAATACCTTGTGCATTATATTTCATCAGAAATACATCACTGTTCCCTTTGCTAACAAGAGATTGGTTGTATAAAATATTGGAAGGCAAAACGATTGTTCCATTGAAGGAACCAGTCAGGTATACATTCTGTGAATTGTCTAAGCTGATACCCAGGCCATTATCCTCACTGGTTCCACCTGTTCTGTGTGCCCAAACTAAAGAGCCTTGAAGATTGTACTTAGCTACAAATACATCTGAATTACCTGCAGTCGTAAGTTGTCCGGCAGAGCTTCCTGGGGACGTATCAAGTTTAACGGTTGATTCAAAAGAACCTGTCAGGTAAAGCGTTCCTTCTGCTTGACTGATAACTATATCACCTACCTCTTCCTCACCAGTGCTACCGATGCGGCGAGCCCACACGACGGCCCCACTTGCGTTATACTTTACCAGGAGCAGATCTGTAGAGCCAAGGCTGGTAAACGTTTGGCCGCCTATCGTAAGGCTACCAGTAAATGGAGATAACGTATAACTGTTGCCGTTTTGATCGGCCTCTACCACCGTTTTCTGAGTGGTGTGGGTAGTTTTTACCGCCCACGTAAATTGTGCCTGGACAGAAGTACTAAACAGACATGTTATTACTAGTAAGGGGCCTATTAAACAAGTTTGAACGATCATTCTAAGTATACGATTGCTTGTTAAGGAGAAGTTTGTTGTGTAAAATAATTGGCGTTTCATAAATAGTAGTTTTAAATAAATTAAGTGGATGTTATCCATAGTCTGGGTAAAGATCAGGTTTGGCCATCTACCTGCTTTTTATGCCCGGCTAACGGATGCAAAGGAAGTATTTCTATAGGCCCATCTCCAAGCTTTGGATGTGTACAAGAGGTGAACAAGCTAGTAAAGAGGTGTGCAAAAGGTAAACAAGCCCGGCAAAAAGCTAAAAAAACAAGGAAAATTACTATCGAAAAGAGATGGCAAGAGTAATTAAGGTTGTTCTTAGGTAAAAAATAAAAATCTGTTAAGGAACTTCCATTCTATACGAGTACACCTCTCCGTTCAAGAAGACATGAACCAAAATCATGAATGTTACTAACTAGCTACAGTCTCCTATCAGCTATTAATAGTTACTGCCTGGTAAACTCATCGGCGGAAATACGTATACTCATCTAATAACTCAACTAGCGTACTAATTCTCAAAAGAAGAATAAATAGAGAGTGTTTGTCCTCCAGGGCCGGACATGCCCCGCCTTGCCAATACCGCTGTATACCATCCGCACAGGCCTGCTCCTTATACCAAAGATTGTATAAGGCGGCTTTCGGTAAGGCTGTTATCAAGTACTTCGCAATCTGGTTTTATTTTGGTATTACTATAAAGGCGGTGAAACTAAATGCATAAAAAAATGCCTGTATACTGATTATTTTGTTTTACTAGTTTCATTTTCCTGGCAAAATTGGGATAGCCGCCTATTATATGGGCTGCTTGTTTTATAGGAAGCTAGTAGGAAGAACATGCCGTTTGTTTCAAAAAAAATATAAACAGAAGCTGATTTCTCTTTATAGGGGATAGTTGTTTTCTTAAACACCTATAGATATTACATAGCTTACTTTTGAAGTAAATTCTCAGAACAGATCAGAACTGCTTTTCTAATTTTATAATTGGATCAGTTTAATGAGAGAACTGCGGTTTTCCTAGAAGCTACTACCATTTTGAAGCGAAGCAGGCACGGTAAAACGTTGAAATGTACTCTATATCCGGGGCAGGTATCCATACTTGAGGGCAACTGTGCCTTACACCTGTAAACACTATAAGTAACTCTGAATACTAATTAAGATAAACGTATTTATTTCTATTTCATGCCACACCTTTTCACACGAATTTTAGACGCCGGCAGTCAGTACGACCTGCCTGACTATTTAAAAAACAGAGTAAGGCCTACCAATATTTTGTGTCTGCTGTTAATCTTCGTTTTAGGTATTCCTTTCAGTAGTATCTCCTTACTGTATTTTCCCAAGATGGCCATTTTTCCGTCGGTGGCCAGCCTTATATGTGTTCTAATAATGGTTGCAAACGGCTTAGGTGGAATTTATTATACCAGAGTGGTTTTGCCTACTATGCTATTGCTGCTTTCTTCCCTATATAATGCGTTCTTTAGTACCTCTCTGGATGATGCAATCACAAGTGTATCGCTGGTTGAGTTAAGTTTTACGCTGATCCCTTTTATTGTGTTTGATTTCCGGGAAAAAGGGTTTTTACTTTTCTGTACTATTTTCTCCTTCTTCATCTTGGTAGTATTTCCATTAAGTTGGGGATATTTTGATATGGGATATGATGGATCAGTACTAAGAGAAGGTCCGCTTGCTGTGCTCACTACCTGTTTAGCCTTATTTGCGCAAATAGGGTCAATTTATGGGTTGGCTGTTTTAAACAGGCAGTCGGAAGAACGTTCTACGCAGTTGCTGAGTGAAATGAACGAAAAATCTACAGAGGCGGAACAGGCCCGGAAAGCCTTAGAAGTAAATCTGGAAAAATTGGAAATTGCCAGAACTGAAGAAGCCAATCGGCAATGGACAAGCGAAGGGATAGCGAAAGTAGCTGAAATTTTACGCAGCCATGGTGCAGGTAGCCACATCTACGACTCGCTTATTTCTATGATTGTAAAGTACATGGGCGCCAACCAGGGGGGAGTATATGTGGTAGATGAAACCGAGCCAGGACAAAAAGTTATCAGACTAATGGCCTGCTATGCCTATGAACGCAAAAAATACATAGACAAATCCTTTGCACCCGGACAAGGAATGTTGGGGCAAGCCTACCTGGAGGCCGAATATATTTACATGACGCAAGTCCCTAAAAATTATATAACTATTACGTCTGGACTAGGTGAAGCTACCCCTACCGCACTGTTGATTATGCCTTTGAAAATAAATGATACAGTAGAAGGAATGCTAGAAATCGCTTCTTTTCATAAGCTGGCTCCACACCAGATTTCCTTTATGGAGAAGATTGCAGAAAACATAGCCGGCTTTATACAGAACAACCGGATAAATGAACAAACAAAAAAGCTTTTAGAAAGCTCTCTGCAACAAACCGAAGAAATGCGTGCCCAGGAAGAGGAAATGCGGCAGAATATGGAAGAGCTGGAAGCTACGCAGGAGGAAATGCGGCGAAATGAGCAGGCCCACTTAGACGAAATTGCCCGGTTAATGCAAGAGTATCACTCCAATACCGGTCTTTTACAGAAGAAAGACCAGGAGATGAGTGGCTTTATGTTAGCAGTTGATTCTACGCTGGCCATGGTTGAATTAACCTTGGAAGGAATTATTCTTACGGCAAACGAACGTTTTCTTTCATTAATGGGGTATACTCTGCCAGAAATAACAGGGAAACACCATCGCCTGTTTGTAGATGCAGCTCATAGCCAAACCCAGGCCTATACGGAGTTTTGGCAGAAACTCTCACAAGGAGAGGAGCAAATAGGGGAAGTAAGGCGGCAGGCTAAAAACGGAAAAGATGTGTATTTGAGTGCCAGTTATACACCGGTATTTAATGAAGAGAAAGAGGTAGTTAAAATTATAAAATTTGCTCAGGACATTACGCAAGAAAAACAGGCAGCCTTAGACTATCAGAGCCAGCTGGAAGCTATTTCTAAATCTAACGGAATTGTTGAGTTCGATCTGAATGGGAATATTCTTTCAGCCAATGCTAACTTCCTGGCGCTTATGAAGTATGAGGCTAAAGAAATTTATGGAAGGCATCACCGTATATTCGTTAAGCAAGTAGAGCAAGAATCGGAGGAATATCAGCAATTCTGGGAAAAACTACGGAGTGGCGAATATATTTCAGGCGAATTTGAAAGAGTAAGTAAGGATGGTACTAACGTATGGATTAAAGGCAACTACACACCTATTGCAGATATTAACGGCAAAATCTATAAAATTGTCAAATATGCGCAGGATGTAACCGAACAAAAGATGTTAGAAAGACAAACCCTGCTGCAAACAGAAGAATTACGGGCACAAGAGGAGGAAATCCGGCAAAATCTGGAAGAACTGCAAGCCACACAGGAAGAAGCCGTACGTCAGGCATTGGAATTGCAGGCGCATGTTACTGCCGTAGATGCCAGTCTGGCTACCATTGAGTTTGACCTGCAAGGAAACATCCTGAAAGCCAATCAGAATTTTCTTACCCTAATGGGCTACGAGCTAGAGGAAATTACCCATCAGCCTCACCGCATATTTGTGGAAAAAGGCTATGGAGCCAGTAGCGAATACCACAAGTTTTGGCAGGATCTGAAAGAGGGAAAAGCCCAGATAGGCAAGGTTAAACGATTGACCAAGCAAGGAAAACAAGTATGGCTCAATGCCAGCTATACGCCAGTGTTTGATGAGAAAGATCAGCTGGTTAAAATAATAAAGCTTGCACAGGCTATAGAATCTTAATACACCCAAACAAGTTATAATTGGTGTGCTTGTCTAAAAAACAGCCAGTAAAAGGAGGGTCTGATAGTATTTATCAGGCCCTCTTTTTATTGGTGCATATCTTTACCAAAATAATTCCCGCAAACTGATAGGAGAGCCATTTTGGGTATCCCTATGTGAAATCGTTTCTTCTGTCAGCTCTATAAAAGAGCCAGTAAAACTAATCACAACAAAAGCCGTATTGATGCAGTGGTTGCTTGTAGCTATATTTTTTGAGCAGCCTGCTAGCCAAAAGCAGGTGATAGACAAACATAGCTGACTAAGGTTTCCAAATTTTACTTTCTATTACCGACAAGACATTATTTTATACTAGCAGAACATGAAAACAATTGTGTATGCGCTGGCTTTTTGTCTGTTTATCCAGAGTTGCGATAATTTTCCCAAAGACCCTGAACATACCTTAGAAAAGGTTACTAACGGAACACTGATAGTAGGGTATTCAGAAAATCCGCCTTGGGTAGTGAAAACTTCCCAGGCGCCTACCGGCATAGAAGCGGAACTAGTAAAAGAGTTTGCTAACGATTTAGGAGCCACTGTTCAATGGAAAAACGGCAATGAGCAAACGTTGGTAGAAAGTCTGGAAAAGCAGGAAATCCATCTGCTGATTGCAGGGCTTACGAAAGATACTCCCTGGGCAAAAAAAGCAGGCATTAGCCGGCCGTATGTGGAACATCAGAAGAAAAAACATGTGATGGCTGTTCAGTTAGGGGAAAATGCCTTTCTGGTACATCTGGAGAAATTTCTGCATGAGAAGAAGCCAGATATACAAACCCGGTTACCAAATGAATGATGTTTCTGCCCAAAAGTTATAAATCTACATATATATGTTCGTATGGTACACCTGGATTAGCCCTGTATATGCATGAAAAAGGTTCAGAATTTTGAATATCCGGAAGAACTAGTCCCTGCTTTCGAAAAAGCTAAAAAACTTGAATGGATCACCATTGCCTACCTTATTTCCACAATGGTAGTAATTATGCTGACAATGGGCAACTCACAGGCGATGAAAACGGCTTGGTTTGAAGATTTAATCAGTTTTACACCTTCCATCTCTTTTCTGATTGCTTCTAAAATTTTTACTAAACCCACCAATACAGAATTTCCCTATGGATACCACCGGGTAGTGAGCATTGCCTATTTGTGCAGCGCATTGGCATTATTTTTTGTAGGCAGCTTTTTACTGATAGATTCAGTGAGTAAACTAATCAAAATGGAACATCCGACTATTGGAACCGTAGTAGTTTTTGGCAGGCCAGTCTGGCTGGGTTACCTCATGATTTTGGCCCTCTTATGGAGTACTTTCCCGGCTATCATTCTGGGCAAGAAAAAATTACCTCTCGCCAAGAAGCTGCATGAGAAGAACCTGTATACCGATGCCCAGATGAATAAAGCCGACTGGATGACGGCTGCTGCAGCTATTTTTGGGATAATTGGTATTGGCCTAGGCTGGTGGTGGGCCGATTCGGTGGCAGCGGCCGTTATTTCTCTGGATATCATCCACGATGGGTATACCAACCTGAAACAAGCTGTGTTAGATCTGATGAACCAAGCGCCCAAAACGGTGACCGATCATAAGCCTGATCCTTTGATTGACCGGGTGAAAGAGGTTCTGGAAAAACATGCCTCGGTGAAGGAACATATCATCCGGTTGCGGGAAGAAGGCCATGTGTATTTTGGCGAGGGATTTATCGTGCCTGTATCTGAAGCCGACCTAACGCATGAAATAGAATTGATTACCAGAAAAATAACACAGCTTGACTGGCGGATTCAGGAATTTATTATTACCCCTGTAAAAAAACTGCCCGAAGAGTAAGGGTTCCTAAAGATGAGTGGAAAGTAGTTGAAAGCAGTGAGTATTGGCTTTTTTTCTGCCAGCGACTATGGCAGCTGTTTATATGGATTTTAGTTTATGTTCTTTATCTTGCAGTGTTTCCTTTAACCAACCTTTTATATACGCCCATGAAAATTCCTGTTAGAAAAGGCACCTTTGAAATTTCTTATATCCAATGTGGCGACTGGCGGAGTAGTCATTTATTATCTGATGGACTTTCTATTGAACCTGGCCAGGAAGGAACTACGCCAGTGATTACATTTTTAATAGATACGTCTATCAACCTAAAGACAAGAAACAAAGAAACAACTAGTTACCTGGATAGTGTGGCTCTTCAGGAAAAAATAGATGCGTTTCAGTACCTGACTATCTCAGATGATAAAGTACTACAGACCTTATCAAGCAAAATAAAGAGTCTGCCCAGCAAAACCAGGTGTGTCCTGGAGATTATTCTGGCAGGAGACGGAACTTCAAAAAAGTTTACGATAAAACCGACGGTAAGCAACGAAATTAAACTGACCAGGCTAGATTCCTGAACGTATCCATGCTACGTAAAAAGGACTTAAATGTATAGGTTTAAGTCCTTTTACCAGGGAATTTGTCAGCCATTTCTACCTGGTGCAATTAGCAGAAAGGTAGGTTTACCGCTTAGTAGTTACTGCTTTACCAGTCGTTTGGGAATGGTTTCTTCCCGTTGATAGGTTTCGTCATAAATATACTTCTCTCCTTCTGCCGTAGTTAAGGAACCTACCATGTGCAGCTTGTTGCCTTTTATGCGTAAACTATAATCTGTTTGTACATCCTCTGCATTTTCGATAGCCTCTACATATCTGGTTCCATTCAAGGTGTAACTTCCACCCAGGGCACTTCTGAATTTTTTCTTTCCATTGTCGATATTTTCTGAGATAAACATCCAATGAGTAGGCGTAATAATCTTCACCTGCTTTAGTTTGGACATATCCGTTTTAGTGGTTTTTCCTTTTGGATTAGTCACTTTCTGAGTCATCATGTGCCAGGTGCCTACATGTTTGCCATTGTTGGGAGGAAAATTTTCTCTGCGCCACGTTTCCTCTAACGTTAATTTACTCCCATTCGGATAGCTGATTGTACCAGTCTGCACCATAATATCGCCATCTATGTTCAGCGTAAAGTTTGTTTTATCTTTGGCATAATCTTCCCAGGAGGCATACTCCAGTGCTTCAATATACTTATCGTTGCCCATCATCATATACGTACCTCCACCTGCACTGGAGGCTGTGGGTAATACTTTATTGGAGTTATCCAGGCTGTCTGTCAGCTGAATCATCCACATAAAATGCGTAGGCGTGATAATTTTGGTTTCTTTTACTTTCGCATTGGTAAAATAGTCTGTCTCTCCGGACGAACTCGTGTATTTTGCAGATAACAATTTCCAGGTGCCAACATGATCATTCTGAGCCAAAAGTTGGAGACTTGAAAAAAGCAGTAAGGCAATAATTATTTTTATAGATCTCATAATGGTAAGTGATTTGGCCTTATGAGTAACTTACAAAAAAATGTTGGTATATTCTAATTTTTAGCAGATAAAATCCAGCCATCTAAAAAAAATTGAATTTTATAGATGTTGCTTAGTTGTGGGTTTTATGCAGTAATCAACTTACTTATCTGTAAGCAGGCAACAACCTGTTTAGTGGGTTTTTAGCAAAAAAGGCTTACTGTAAAGTAAGCCACTTTTGTTGATTTCCAGGTAAAATTCAGTTATTATTCGTCAAATTGAATAGTAGATAAACTGATAATATCCTCATTTGGCTTCTCGCGTTTTACCACTACAAAATAGAGGTCGTGTTTGCCGGTAGTGGGGGTCGTAATGTCAGCCGTTAATAACCTTTTGGTATTCCAGGAACCAGTTGCCTGGTAGGGAATACGGCTGATCATAGGTCCACCGTAGGAATCTATCCGGACTTCTATTTCGCCATTTTTATCTAGCGAGGCATATTCATAGGTAAGTTTCTTTATCCCGGTGAGGTCAATATTTTTTAGCAGAATATATGATTTGTGATCACCCTGGCTCAAGGAATTACCCCATCTGGGAAAACCCACATGGGCATCGGCATACACCGTCTGTACTTTGGCATTTCGCAACGTAACCATGTCCGAATTAGTAAGAGGAGCAACTGTTTTGCTGCCATTATCGGTATACATGGCTACTATGGTGTATTGGCCTCTTGGCTCTTCCGGTTTATGGTCTTTTAAGGGAAGGGTTCCTTTGGCTGGCAACAGGGTTTTCTGCTTTTTCTCATCGGTCAGCGAAAAAATATATTTCACCATTTCGGCTGCATCCTGCTCCGAAATCTGTGGATGGGCACTCATTACATACTGCGTACCCCAGCTGCCGCCACCTCCGGCAATAATCTTCTTAGCTAGTTTTTCCATAGAGCCTGGCTCATTTTTATACCGTTGGGCAACCGCTACATATGCCGGACCAACCGATACTTTATCAATGGTATGGCAAGCTTTGCAATCACTTTTTGCAATCAAGGTTTTTCCTACGGTATTGGTTTCAACCGTAGTTACGAACGGTTTCTTTCCTTGCGACTCGCCGATAAGTGTACTTGGCTGCGGGGTATAGTCAAAATATACTTTCACTTTCTTTGGGTCAATTTTGCGGTCTTCTTTATCCGTCACCTTTACTGCATATTGGAAGGGTTTATTTTCCCAATAGAAAGATTTGTTTCCTGGTGTTTCTATCACTACCTCCGGCAGGGCGTTACCTACTTTTATCTCTAGCGTATCAGTACCCACTAAACCTGCCTGGTCTTTTACCCGCAAAATGGCTTGATAGATGCCCTCCTGAGTATAGGTATATTTGGGATTCAGTTCTGTAGAACCCAGCGTTGTGCCATCAAACAGCCACTCATAGGTTAACTCATCATCGTCGTCCAGGTCACGGGTGCCGCGGCTGCCAAATGCTACGCGTAGAGGAGCTTGCCCGGCTATTTCCCGGATTTCTGGCAGGTTTCTGTTTTCTGAGGTCAGATATACGCGTTTGCTTAGCTGGGCAGCAGCCGCAGAATCGGTGATGGTAGCTTTGGCAATGGGAGCCCGGTTGCCAGTGTTGTATTCAATTTTTACCAGGCGGGCATCTTCATTGTCAGCGCCATACACTGAGCCATACTCCAGCATATACATAATGCCATCTTTGCCAAACGCCAAGTCAATTGGCCGCCGGAAATCACCATTGGCCGTCATAAAAGGTTCGCTGCGTACATAGTTTTCCTGGGCATCGAACCGGAGAGCTAATACCCAGTTACGCATCCAGTCGAATACAAATAATGCCCCGTCGTAATACTCCGGAAATTTATTGGCGGCTGTCGAATTAGCGTCAAACGTATAAAACTCCCCAGCCATAGCACTGCGTCCACCCTGGCCAAGTTCTGGAAACTCTGTTGAAGCAGCATACGGGTACCAGATCATGGCTTTTTGAGCTGGAGGCAAATTGGTGAGGCCGGTATTGTTGGGAGATTGATTTACCGGGGCATCTGGATTAAATTTCGGCCCGGCAGTACTGGTGGCAAAATCCCAGTCGGCGTAGGCCTGGTTGTTGCCTACAAAATAGGGCCAACCGTAGTTTCCGGGCTTTTTGGCCTGGTTAAATTCATCGTAGCCTCTGGGGCCTTGTATGCTGTCTTTTCCGGCATCCGGGCCAATTTCTCCCCAATATACAGTAGAGGTTTTGGGATTTACAGCAATGCGGTACGGATTGCGGCAGCCCATTACAAATATTTCGGGCAGGGTTTTTTCCATACCTTTGGGAAATAAATTGCCCGCTGGTATAGTATACGTGCCATCAGGTTCCGGGCGGATGCGCAAAATTTTTCCTTTCAGATCATTGGTGTTGGCAGATGAACGCTGGGCATCCAGACTATAATATTCTTTCCCAGGCCGTTCATCAATAGGCGCATAGCCATTGGATGGAAAAGGGCTGGAACTATCGCCGGTAGAGAGGTATAAGTTTCCATCTTTATCCCAGGCTAATGAGCCGCCATGATGCGATCCGCTGTTTTCCTGCACTGGCACTTTTAGTAATATTTTCTCTGAAGCCAGATCCAATGTGTTATCTGGTTTTAGCTTGAAACGAGATAAGTTGAAAATAATAGGTTCCTGATCAATAGGAGGAGAGTAATACAGATAAATGTATTGATTGGTAGCAAAGTTTGGATCTAAGGTTACCCCAATCAATCCGGTTCCCCCTTTCGTAGCCAGCGGGAATTGATGCACCACCGATGGTTTTTTTGTAGCCGGATTATAGACAAATAAATTGCCGCTGCGGAGTTCTGTATAAAATATGCGTCCATCAGCAGCAACCGCCATTTCCATAGGTGTATTTAAATCATTTACCAATACAGTTTTTACAAACCGGTTTTCTTCCGGCACTACTACGGCATACGATTTACTAAAATCCAGAGGTTTTCCATCTCCCATGGCATATTGTAAGCCACCCAATAAATGGCTGACAAACAGTGGTTCGCTGTAACTTTCGGGAGTATGGCCCAATCCAGTATAAAAGGCACGGCCACCATCAAACTCATGATACCAGGCTATCGGGTGATTAGCTCCGTTGGTGCCGTTATCATACGTGTTTTCATCCAGATACGCCAGTACGTTGAGGCCGGGGTAAAAAGACCGGTAGCTATACCATTCATCTATGCGTTCCCACTTATCCGGTAAGCTAGTTGTCGCCGGATGGTTTTTATTAGTTATCTCAATGGTAGCTTTGCGTTCGCCTGGGTTCAGCGGATGGTTGGCAAAATGTGCTCCCATTAGTTTGTTATACCAGGGCCATTCGTACTCTGTATCTGCCGCTGAGTGGATTCCCAGATAGCCTCCGCCTGCCTGTATATACCGTTCGAAGGCGGCTTGCTGTTTGGCATTTAATACATTGCCGGTAGTGCAATTGAACACCACAGCCTGGTAATTTTTCAAACTATCTTCTGTAAAATACGCGGCATTCCTGGTAGTGTCTACTGTGAATCCGTTTTCTTTCCCCAATTTCTGTATCAAGGCAATGCCATAAGGAATAGAGGTATGTTTCCAGCCTTTAGTTTTAGAAAAAACTAGGACACGCAGTGCCGGAGGCGTTGCTGCAACAGGAGCTTGGGTAGGAGTTTTGGGAGATTGTAAACAGGAATATAAACCAATAGAAATTGCAAGCAGCAGAGCTATACTTAGCCCTACATTGTAAGTCATTCTCAATGTAAACATGTAAAATAAGTAGGAGTAAAAGGTTTAGGCAAAAGAGAGTATATAATTTTACTGACTTTAAATATAATTTTTTTTCTGCTCAAGTTGCCTTCTTTTTTCCGGTAACCCTAAAAAATAATTTTGCACCATCTCTTCAGAAAAATGGATGTCTAAAGAAAAGGTGCAAGATCAATCAGGAAAGAGGCTTTAGAAAGGTAGTTTCACCCCAAATACTGGGATTTTTGTAACAAAGTGCTCTCGTAATTTGGGTAGCAAAGCGATTGTGGACTTATTACTAATTATCCGGCCATCTATTTCTTGTACAGGGGTAAGCTCTCCCATGGTACCGGTCGTGAAAACTTCATCTGCATTATAGAATTCTGTCAGGGAAAGGTTTTTTTCTTTTACTGGAATAGAGAGTTCAGTAGCCATATCTATAACCAGTTTCCGGGTTATGCCGGGAAGGCAGGCATCGGCAAAAGGAGTATAGAGGGTACCTTTTTTTATCATGAATAGGTTTGTAGCATTGGTTTCAGCCACAAATCCATTGATATCCAGCATTAGGGCATCGTCGGCTCCGGCTACATTGGCTTCGATTTTTGCCAGAATGTTGTTTAGTAAATTATTGTGGTGGATTTTGGAATCCAGAAATTGCGGATTGTTGCGGCGGATGGCACTGGTAATCAACCGGATTCCTGTTGTATTATCGTATACGGGAGGTTTCCATTCAGCCAGGACAATTAGGGTACAACCAGCCTGGTTTAGCCTGGGGTCCATACCAGAGGTAATTTTTTCGCCTCTGGTCAGGGTAAGGCGGATATGAGATTCATCTCGCATGCCATTGGTTTCTAAGGTTGCAAAAATAGCATTCTTAATAGTATCCCGGGAAGGAACGGCGGCAAAGGCCAGGGCATGGGCAGATTCTATCATGCGGTCGATGTGTTGTTCCAGCATAAAAACGTAACCGTTGTAAATGCGTAATCCTTCCCAAACGGCGTCGCCTCCTTGAACTACACTATCGAATACAGAAACTCTGGCATCCTGACGGGAAACTAAACCAGTTCCTACCCAGATTTTTATATGGGCATTTCTGGGATCATATTTTTGTAACATATTTAGGCTTTTAGGATGTGTGTACTTAATTGATTATAATACCGGATGGCTTCTTCATATACTGGCTGCAGTGCGTTTGGTACTGTTACCTGTTGTGTATCTGGTGGCAGAAAGCTGGTAGACCGGTGAACATTGTTGTACCAGTGCTTCGCCCATATGCCATCTTCCGGAATAGGGCCGGCGGGCCAGTGCAGCATTTTCTCCGTAAAGGGAATGCCTAGCTTATGGCAGAGCTGGGTTAAAATGCCAGCCGGATTTTTTCTTACTTCGTTTCCATCCAGTACGACAGGCACTTTGCCAAAACTGCTCAGCCACTCAAACAATTCAGCCTGAAATTTCAGTCCTATATCGTCCAGGGTTGGAAGTTCGCGTACTTTGGCGTAGGAAATCAGCATCTGGCCGGGGTCGCGGATCAGAAAGATATTCTGGTAATGAAGAATAGGGCTGTAGTCGTAGCCCTGCAGATGATGTCCCATGTTTTTTACAAACACGAATCCTTTCTTTTGCTGGTTAAGCTCAATTTGTTTAAAAATCTTTTCCGGATCAGGTTCCATACTAGCTAGTATCTCTTCTCTACCCGGATGGTTTATACCTGTATAGTGCAGATAAAATCCATAGAAAGGCTCATCCATTACGGTAGTGTCGGGCCGCTGGGCAAAAGAATACATCAGTGCGGTGGAAATATTACGTGGGCCGGATATCAGGTGGAGGATCATGCGAATGATTTAATAAAATGAAAGCAGTAAATTTCAACGCAGAAATATATTCGTTGCCAAATTAGTTGATTTTAAAAAATCATACATTTTTATGAAGCTATTTTATCTGATTTTTTTAATGCTGAGTAGTTATATGGCTACAGCTCAGGACAGTGCTGGGGATGCATATATAAAGGAAGTACAAAGCTCCCGGAAGAAGAAAGATTTAGAATTTAAAAGAGGGGAAAAGTCTCCCGTTTTACCCAAGGACAAAAGAAAATTTAAAGGGTTACAGTATTTTCCGGTTAATCCTGCGTACAAGGTAGAAGCTACGTTTGTGCGGGATTCGTCACAGGCACCTTTCAAGATGAAAACCTCTACTGGCCGGTTACCCGACTATGTAAAATATGGAGAACTGCATTTTACTTTTTCAGGTAACCCCCATGTGCTGACCGTTTACCAGAATCTGGAACTTATACAAAAGCCGGAATACAAAGATTATTTGTTTATTCCTTTTATGGATGAAACCAATGGTTTTGATACCTATGGGGGTGGCCGCTACCTGGATTTCCGTATTCCTGGGGGTTCTGCGGTTATAATAGATTTTAACCAAGCATATAATCCCTATTGTGCGTATAGCCCGGACTATTCTTGCCCTATACCGCCTGTTGAAAATCACTTGAACGTAAAAATAGAAGCTGGCGAAAAAAGCTATAAGTAATGAGAAAAAAACAAAGACCTAGCTGGTTTTTAAAACCAGCTAGGTCTTTAATTAATTAGGTTGTTGTTAGTTCTGCCGTTCGGCTGCACCCCCGGAACCAGGATTCTTATGCCGGTTTAACGGCTCTTCCGGCCTGAATCCGGCATCGTCATCGTTAGAAGCAGCTGGTGGAATCCGGTCTTCGGCGGTACGGACAGCACCTCCGCCAGGAAAGCCAGAACTATATTCGCCTTCTGCCAGGCCACCAGCCGGTAAATCACTGTCTGCCACTGTAGCATTTGTATCTTCCTGCCGGGTGTTGTCGGTTTCATCGGCAATGCCTTCCGGATCTACATAATCATTAATGGCTGGTAAGCCATCTGTCCCGGGCCGGTCGAAGTCGCTGCCGGTATCGCCAGTACCCGGGCCTGCGCCTGCACCGCTAATGGTTTTTCCGCTGATATGCTGCGTAGACCTTTTCAGGTTATCCATGGCCGCTGCGCCTTTCTCCAGATCTAACAAATCTTCTTTCGGGATTTTGGGAATAGCTCCTTTGGCACCATTTTCCAGATTATTTATATTATTCTGTTCTTCGTTTTGATTTTCTTTGTCTGTAGCCATAGCTCGTATAGTTTGTTTAACATTTTTCCTGCATTTTTATAGGCAGTTACCTGTAATACGCATTTACGCTTCAAAAGGCTACTTTTCCCTGAAAAAATCATACGTGCTAGCAAGCCCTGTCAGGTTTTCAAAACGTAACAGGACCTAAGGCAGTGGAGCTATATTATTTTAATTTCTCATTATTATGGTGCCTGTCCGCATCCCGCTTAGATTTTTTGTCCAGATTTTTTTGTAAGGCTTCTGTCAGATTTACACCCGTCTGGTTGGCCAGGCAGATGACAACAAATAGCACATCTGCCAGTTCATCGGCCAGGTTCTTGTCCCGGTCAGAGGGTTTAAACGATTGTTCTCCGTATTGCCGGGCAATAATGCGGGCAACTTCGCCTACTTCTTCGGTAAGCATGGCCATATTGGTTAATTCGTTAAAATACCGGACGCCGGTGGTTTGTATCCAGGTATCTACGGCTTGTTGTGCTTCTTCTAGAGTCATACCTATTAATTGAAGTAAAATAAATGGTGAGGAAATTTGTGTTAAATATACGTGGCGGATATATTTATACGCGCACTGGGGTAAATATATCCGCAATTATATTGGATGTACGTATTTAGCTGCGGTTAACCTATATAAGAATATAAGTTAGAACAATGGTCGAAGAATTATATACTCTATACAAAAGGGATTTACAACGCTTGCACAAAGAGATCTCTCTCTTCTCGCAGGAAGAGCATCTGTGGCAAATCAGTGGGCAGGTGCCGAATGCTGCGGGCAATTTATCCTTGCATCTGGTAGGCAACCTTTCAACCTACATTGGTAAAAACATTGGTAATACGCCTTATATTCGCGACAGAGAAGCGGAGTTTACTTCCAAAAACATTCCTAAACAAGCACTCTTGCACCAAATTGAGATTACGCAACACCTTGTACTTACCACCTTACAACAGATGCAGGCTGTAGAGTTAAGTCAGCAATATCCGGAAAATGTACTTGGGTTTGAAATGACTACGGGCTTTTTTTTAATGCACCTACTGGCTCATCTCTCCTACCACTTAGGGCAGATTAACTACTTACGACGAATACTGGAATAAAATCAAAACAAGACTACCCCCGGCTAACATCTACTTGAAGTTTGGATACATGTCGGAAGGATAAAACCAACAACTATGTCATTACGCCTATATGCAAAAAATTGAATTAGAATTACTGAAACGGATACTAATACTAGATGGTGCCATGGGTACGCTGATCCAGACTTATGCCCTCCAGGAGCAAGACTTCAGAGGCAGTTTGCTTAAAGATCATACAGTGGATGTAAAAGGTAATAACGAGTTGCTAAACTTAACTCGGCCGGAGATAATCAGAGATATACACAGGCAATATTTAGCAGCAGGTGCAGATATACTCTGTACGAACACCTTTAATGGCAACCGCATTTCGCAGGCGGATTATCACACGCAACATCTGGTTTATGAAATTAACTACCAAGGAGCTAGGCTAGCCCGGCAAGCCCTTGAGTCATCGGCGGCCACTCGTCCATGTTTTGTGGCTGGCGCTATGGGGCCAACTTCCAAACTGGCTTCCCTTTCTCCGGACGTAAATAATCCAGCCGCCAGAGCAGTAAGCTTTGATGAACTGGTAGTAACCTTTACTGAGCAAGCCCAAGCCTTACTGGACGGAGGTGTGGATATATTCTTACTTGAAACAATAACTGATACACTCAATGCTAAGGCTGCCTTATTTGCCCTCATGCAATTATTTGATAAGATTGGTAAGCAATTTCCTATTATGGTATCGGGAACCATCACGGATGCCAGTGGACGTATCCTCTCAGGCCAGACCTTGGAAGCGTTTCTTATTTCTATATCGCATGCTCCCTTGCTTTCTGTAGGATTGAACTGTGCCCTGGGAGCCAAAGAACTTAGGCCTTATATTCAGGAGTTAGCTAAACTTAGCCCTTTCCCTGTCAGCACTCATCCGAATGCGGGATTACCAAATGAGTTTGGTGAGTATGACCAATCTCCTGAGCAAATAGCCATTTTGTTGGAAGAGTTTGCCCAGGAAGGATGGGTAAATCTGGTGGGTGGCTGTTGTGGTACTACGCCTGCTCATATTAGAGCTATAGCAAAAGCAATGAAGAAGTATCCACCACGGTCCCGCTTTCAGTTGCCTAGTTTAAGTTCTGCTGTTAATAAAAGGGTGAACGAAACCAATTATAGTGTCAGCCACAAAGAATTGCAAGTAAACTACAACCAGGTAAGTAAGCCAACCTATACTCTTAAAGACATGATGGACCTAATTTCACAGGTAGAGGATGAGCCTACTTATAACCAAATAAAAAACCATTTTGATCAGCAGAAAAAGTTGTATCATCCTGAGCAAATCCTGTTAATTAGTGCCCATTTATTTGGCCGCTTTCAATACTTACAAGCAGAAGGAAAGCTGGCAAAAATGTACTGAAATACAAAAACTTAACAGCTGAATCATCTTACTAATGAACAGCACTTTTATCTGCTATTTACTGCTGCTAAAGCATTAGCTATCGTAGGGCTATTTTAAATTATATTACCGAAAAGCAAGTGTTTAAGCTAACAAAAAAGCCATACAGTACATTATACTGTATGGCTTTTAAATCGAAAACCTCTATACATTAAGCAACTCTGGTCACATTGATCAGGGAGTCGTCTTTGGATTCAAGCATGGATGAGCCCATCAGGTATGTATCTACTGCTTTGGCAGCTTCCCGGCCTTCGGAAATAGCCCATACCACCAATGATTGTCCGCGGCGGGCATCTCCGGCAGTAAATACTTTATCTACACTAGTCTGGTAGTTAGTAGCTTTGATGTTGCCTCTTTCGTCCAGGGCAATGCCTAGTTGCTCGACAAAGCCTTTTTTCTGCGTGTGCAAGAAGCCAATAGCTAGTAACGCCAGTTCGCAGGGAATGTCTTTTTCAGTGCCTGGCACTTCTACAAACGAAGACCGGCCAGTTTCTTTATTCAATTCCCACTTAATTTCCACCACTTTAATGGCTTTTATATGGCCGTTTTCATCACCTATAAATTCTTTGGTGTGCATACACCAGTTGCGGCTAGCGCCTTCTTCGTGAGAAGAGGAAGTACGCAGAATCATAGGCCAGTTGGGCCATGGATTATCCGCTGCCCGTTCGGCTGGTGGCTGAGCCAGTAATTCAATCTGCGTAATGGATTTGGCTTTGTGGCGGTTAGATGTGCCCACACAGTCAGAGCCAGTATCGCCGCCGCCAATTACTACTACATTTTTGCCGGTAGCCATAATATCTTCCGTCCACATGCCTCTTCTGCCGCCGGTTACCCGGTTGTTCTGCTGCGTTAGAAAATCCATAGCAAAATGGATTCCTTTCAGATTCCGTCCTGGAATAGGCAAGTCTCTTGGAACAGTAGAACCAGCACATATCACTACCGCATCGAATTCTTTCATTAGTTCATCAGTAGCTATGTTTCCACCTACGTTGGCGTTGGTTTTGAACACAACCCCTTCTTCTATCATTACTTTCAGGCGGCGTTCAATCACCCATTTTTCCAGTTTGAAGTCGGGAATACCGTACATCAATAATCCACCTATTTTGTCGTCGCGTTCGAAAACGGTAACCCAATGTCCGGCTTTGTTCAGTTGGGCAGCGGCTGCCAGACCCGCGGGGCCTGAACCAATAACCGCTACTTTTTTTCCTGTCCGTACTTCCGGAATGTGTGGCTTAATCAGGCCTAATTCAAAAGCTTTTTCAGCAATACTTTTCTCAATTAACTCAATAGTTACCGGAGGTTTGTTAATGCCTAATACACAAGAGCCTTCGCAGGGAGCAGGGCAGATGCGTCCGGTAAATTCCGGAAAGTTGTTAGTGGCACTAAGTATCTCTATGGCATATTCCCAGTTCTGGGCATATACGGCATCGTTAAAGTCCGGAATGTTGTTGCCCAGCGGACAGCCCTGGTGACAGAAAGGTACGCCACAATCCATACAGCGGCTGGCTTGCTGCTTTATTTTTTCTTCCGGAAACTCTATATATATTTCGTTGTAATCGTTTACTCTTTCTTTTGGTGCTTTTGTTTTCGGCATTTCACGGCCGACTTCCATAAATCCTGTAGGCTTTCCCATCGTATTGGCTAGAAGTAAGAAGGTTAATAATTAGATGATAATGATTAGAAAACAGATATTAGAGAACAGAAACTGGAATAAAAAAGATACTTGCCTATTTCCTTTTCCAGCTCCTGTTTTCCGTTCGTTATACTGCTTCTTTGAGATTAACTTTTGATTTGAGCAGGGCAGCTTTGTATTCACGTGGCATTACCTTTACAAAGGAATGCAGTGTGTTGCCCCAATTCTTGAGTATCTGATCGGCTACATCGCTGCCAGTGAATTTCTGATGATTTTCAATCAGTTCGCGCAACATGTTTACATCTTCATACTCCAGTGTCTCAAATTCAACCAGTTCTTTGTTGCAATATTTAGAGAACTTGTTCTGCGGATCGTACACATAGGCAATACCGCCACTCATACCGGCAGCAAAATTCCGTCCGGTGTCTCCCAATACTACTGCAATACCTCCGGTCATGTATTCACAGCCATGGTCGCCCACGCCTTCTACTACCGCTTTCATCCCTGAATTGCGTACACAGAAACGTTCGCCGGCCAGACCCCGGATATAGGCTTCGCCAGACGTAGCACCATAGAAGGCTACGTTCCCGATGATCATATTCTTATTGGCCTCAAAAGTGGCTTCTTTGGCCGGATATACAATTAATTGGCTGCCGGATAAACCTTTACCAAAATAGTCATTGGCTTCTCCTTCCAGTTCCAGACGCAAGCCTGGCGCTCCAAAAGCACCAAAACTTTGCCCGGCAGAACCAGTAAATTTGAAGTGGATTGTCCCTTCTGGCAAACCTTCTCCTTTGTATTTTTTAGATATTTCATTTGAGATCAGCGTACCTACAGCTCGGTCGGTGTTAATAATCTTGAATTCAGCTTCCACCGACTGTCCGTTTTCCAGGGCAGGTTTAGCTACATCCAGCAGTTTCCAATCCAGTACACTGTCTATGCCATGGTCTTGTTCAATTTGCTTGTAGATGCCTACATTCGGTGTAGTTAATTGCTTATACAAGATTGGGCTCAAATCCAGATCTTTGATCTTCCAATGATCGATGTTGTCGCGTACTTTTAATACATCTACCTGGCCTACCATTTCTTCCACTGTACGGAAGCCTAGTTCTGCCATAATTTCACGTAGATCTTCAGCCAGGAAGCTAAACAGGTTTACCACATGCTCAGGTTCGCCGGTGAATAATCTTCTCAACTCAGGATCTTGTGTAGCAATACCAACCGGACACGTGTTCATGTGGCATTTCCGCATCATAATGCAACCTTCTACCACTAGGGCAGCAGTGGCTACCCCAAATTCTTCGGCACCCAGCAAGATAGCTACGGCTAAGTCTTTGCCTGTCCGGATTTGTCCGTCGGATTGCAGGGTAACCCGGCTTCTCAGGTTGTTACGTACCAACGTCTGATGAGCTTCTGCCAGGCCAATTTCCCAAGGAATACCAGCATGGCGGATAGAACTGATCGGAGAGGCTCCTGTACCACCGTCGTGTCCGGCGATTAAGATTACATCCGCATGTGCTTTGGCAACCCCGGAAGCAATGGTACCTACACCGGCTTCCGCTACCAACTTCACATTAATCCGTGCCTGACGGTTCGCATTCTTCAGGTCATATATTAGCTGAGCTAAATCTTCAATGGAATAAATATCGTGGTGCGGAGGAGGAGAAATTAACCCTACACCTGGCGTAGCATGACGTACGCGGCCAATCCACTCGTCTACCTTATGGCCTGGTAATTGTCCGCCTTCTCCTGGTTTTGCACCTTGTGCCATTTTAATCTGCAATTCCTGTGCATTGGCTAAGTAATAGCTGGTAACACCAAAACGGGCAGAGGCCACTTGTTTAATGGCTGAACATTCCCAGTCTCCATTTTCTTTGCGTTCAAAGCGGATTTCATCTTCGCCACCTTCGCCGCTGTTGCTCTTGCCACCAATGCGGTTCATGGCTATAGCCAATGTCGTGTGCGCTTCATGCGAAATAGAGCCGAAAGACATAGCGCCGGTAGCAAAACGTTTGAAGATGCTTTCTTTGCTTTCTACCTCAGCTAATGGAATAGATTTCCGTTTTTTGAACTCCAGTAAACCTCTTAACGTGATAGCTTTTTCTGCCTGCTCATTAATCTTCTGCGCATACCGCTTATATAGATTATAGTCTCCACGTTTGGTAGAGTATTGCAGCAGGTGAATAGTTTCCGGATTGAATAAATGTGCTTCCCCGGTACGTTTCCATTGCATAACGCCACCCACTTCCAGACGTGGATTGGCTAGTGGTTTGGCTGGGAAAGCAAGTCTGTGTTTAATTAAAGATTCTTTGGCAATGCCATCAAAATCCAGACCTTCGATACGGGAAATTGTTCCGGCAAAGCATTTATCAATTACATAGCTGCTGATACCCAGAGCCTCAAATATTTGAGCACCCTGATACGATTGCAGCGTAGAAATACCCATTTTAGAGAAGATCTTCAGCAAGCCATATCCGATTGCCTTTATATAGTTATAGTGTGCCTGTGCTTCAGAAATATTTTCAGGTAGCAAATTATCTCTCTTAAAAGAAGAAATGGTCTCAAAAGCTATGTATGGATTGATAGCAGATGCACCATAGCCAATTAAGGTAGCAAAATGGTGGGTTTCCCGTACGTCGCCAGCTTCTACAACCAGACTTGCGTTGGTACGCAGCTGCGTCCGGATCAGATGATGGTGAATAGCACCAACCGCTAATAAAGAAGGTACAGGTACATTTTTGCTGTCGAAAGCTCTGTCAGAGATAATTAATATATTACATCCATCTATTACTGCAGCTTCCGCTTCCTGACAAAGGGTGTCAATGGCTTTTTCCAATGAACCTTTTTTGCCATCTGCCGGGAATATGGCATCCAAGGTTTTAGCTTTGAAATCCGGATGGCTGATGTATTTTAATTTGTTCAGATCATTATTTGTCATTACTGGTTGAGCCAGATGCATTTGCTTGCAATGCTCAGGGGTTTCTGCCAAAATATTGCCTGTGGGTCCAATAGTGGTAAATAAGGACATAACCATGCGTTCCCGGATTGGGTCGATAGGCGGATTACTTACCTGCGCAAACAGTTGCTTGAAGTAATTAGATAAATGCTGGCTCTGATCTGATAACACTGCCAATGGTGTATCCACACCCATAGAACTGATCGGTTCCTGGGCTTTTTCGGCCATTGGTTGCAAGGTTATTTTTAGATCTTCGGCGCTATAGCCAAATGCCTGCTGCCGGTGAATAAGGGTTTCAGGATCTAACTGGTAAGTGAGCTGCTTTGGCCCAGGCAATTCTTCTAAACTTACTTTATTGGTTTGTAGCCAGTTTCCGTAGGGTTGTTTGGCACACAGGTCTCTTTTTAGTTCTTCGTCGCTGATGATACGTCCCTGAGCTAAATCAGCTACAAACATTTTTCCTGGTTGCAAGCGGCCTTTCAATACTACTTTAGACTGGTCTATCGGCAAGGCTCCGGCTTCAGAAGCCATAATGAGGTAGTCATCATTTGTTAGGCAGTAGCGGGAAGGACGCAGGCCATTTCTGTCAAGGGTAGCACCTACAATATTGCCATCGGTGAAGCATACAGCAGCCGGGCCATCCCAGGGCTCCATCATCGACGCATGGTATTCATAGAAAGCCTTTTTGCCTTCATCCATCAATTTATCTTCCTGCCAGGCTTCTGGTATCAGCATCATCATGACATGAGGTAGCGAACGGCCACCCAGGGTCAGCAACTCAACCAGGTTATCCAGGTTGGCAGAGTCAGAATCATTGGCATTGCATATAGGCAGAAGCATTTGAATTTCTTCCTCTGTAAATAAGGAAGAACTTAAAATAGCTTCTTTAGATTTCATCCAGTTGATATTGCCCCGGATGGTATTGATTTCTCCATTATGGGCAATATAGCGGAAAGGCTGCGCCAGTTTCCACTTGGGGAACGTATTGGTAGAGAACCTGGAGTGAATAAGTGCCAGAGCAGAGATAACTCTGGAGTCATTCAGATCGAGGAAGTAGGTCCGTAGCTGGTTGGTCCGCAGCTGGCCTTTATAGATAATTACTTTATGAGAGAACGAAGCAATATAAAAAAGATCGTCGTTCGCTAAAGCTTTTGCGACTAAATGGGAAGTATAATTTCTTAATAAGTATAATCTCCTTTCTAACGTGGCAGTGTCGGCCAGGGGTTGTGCAGGTTTTACAAATACTTGTTCAATCTTGCGTTCGCCTTCCAATGCAGAAGGACCTACACCAGTGCTGTTTACAGGAACTTCCCGGTAACCTAATAGTTGAAAACCTAATTCTTTTATGTATTTATTCAATAAGCGTCTGCTCTTTTCACGGATGTTGTAATCCGTAGAAAAGAATACCATACCCACCCCATATTCGCCAAACTCCGGTAGTTCGATACCTAGTGTGTTGCATTCTTCTTTGAAAAACTGGTGAGGCATCTGGATGAGAATACCTGCTCCATCACCGGACTCAGGATCGCAGCCACATGCCCCTCTGTGCTCCATGTTCTCAAGCATAGTAATGGCATCTTCTACAATCCGGTGAGATTTTTCTCCCTTCAGATGGGCTACAAATCCGGTACCGCAGGAATCATGTTCTAATTGGGGAACATACAGCGACTTTTGATTTTCTTCTTTCATCTATATTGTTTCGTTAATATTAGGTTTACCTCAGTACTTAATTAGTGGTTTTTGAATGCTAGCTGGCTTACATTTAAAAAATAGAACTGTTTTTATAAAAATTTGCAACAATCAGCCTTTATCCCTTTTTAATTTGGTTAAATGAAGTAAGAACCACCAAGATATTAATTTTTATATATACATGCACGAATTTTCGGCAAAAAAATTAATAAAAAACCAAATTTTACACTTACGTAATCAAAAAATGCAAATTCTTATTCTAGATATTGAGCCCGGAGAAGTTTTTAATAGCGTGAAAGCCGAATTTTGTATATTAATAAATATTTCAATAAATAATTGTATTATTTAAATATATAATAATATAATTCAAAAAATAATAAAAAAAATGATATATTTATTTATCTTCCACTGACTTTTAAAATGTGTAACAACAAGATGAAAGCAATGGTTAGGCTACCAGTACGATAAGGAGGTAGTATAAATTTTCCTTAGTAGAACATAATCAACAGGATATAAGTATACTAATATAAAACTGAGTAAAATTGAAAGGAATTGTAATAAAATGCCAGTTTTATTTGCAGCCAGAGGCATTTTTTTTTCAAAATCTTTTACTATGAATGAACAGTTGCTGCTTTTGAATTAATTCACTGATAATTGTTGATTTTATTCAAAACACTGTATATTGTACGCATTAAGACACAATCACTTAACTATAACCTAAAAGAAAATATGCCTCGTCTGATAACCATATCCAATAGACTTCCTATATCTGTAAAAGTAGTGAATGAAAATTTCGTTTACACAACTAGTGTAGGAGGTTTGGCTACTGGCTTAAGTTCTACAGATGCCGTAAAAGAAAACTTCTGGGTAGGGTGGCCAGGAAGCACTATTGACTCTCAAAAAGAACAGACAGATCTGAAAGAGAAGCTCAATCAGGATAATATGCAGCCTGTGTTTCTCACAGACCATGAATATGAGAATTTTTATGAAGGTTTCAGCAACAAGACTATATGGCCGCTTTTTCATTATTTTACCCAGTACACGATCTACAAAAAATCATTCTGGGAGTATTATAAAAAGGTAAACCAGCTGTATTGCGATGAAGTAAAGAAAATAGCCCAGCCCGGAGATATTTTCTGGGTGCACGACTACCAGCTTATGCTCTTGCCAGGTATGTTACGGGAAGTTTTTCCGGATGCTACCATTGGGTTCTTTCTGCATATTCCGTTTCCTTCGTACGAAATATTCCGGACTCTTCCCTGGCGAAAAGAAATACTGCTGGGCATTTTAGGTGCCGACCTGGTGGGTTTTCATACCTATGATTATATGCGGCACTTCTTAAGTGCCGCTACCCGGATAATGGACTTTAATCACCATCTAGGCCGTATTAATTTACCAAACCGGGTGGTGGAAGTAGATTCCTTCCCGATGGGTATTGATTACGATAAGTTTGCCAATGCCGTGTATGAAAAAGCTACCATTAAGGAGATTATAGAATTACGGCAGCAACTGGGTAAAAACAAAATCATTTTATCTGTAGACCGTCTGGATTATTCTAAAGGAATTCTGGAACGCATTCTGGCTTTTGAACGGTTCCTGGGTAAATATCCGGAATACCAGGAGCAGGTAACGTTACTCGTAATTCTGGTTCCTTCCCGTGCAGGCGTAGAGCAATATGCGCATTTAAAAGAGCAGATAGATGAAGCTGTAGGGCGTATCAATGGGAAGTACAATACCCTCCGCTGGACACCTATCTTCTATTTCTATCGCGGGTTGCCTTTCCATACGTTAGCAGCCATTTATTATATGTCGGATGTAGCCCTGATTACTCCATTAAGGGATGGAATGAACCTGATTGCCAAAGAATATATTGCTTCCAAAACAGACCAGACCGGGGTGTTAATCCTGAGTGAAATGGCTGGCGCTGCGAAAGAATTGACGGAGGCTATTCATGTAAATCCGAATGATATGCACGACATAGTACGGGCTATTCATAAGGCGCTTACCATGCCACAGCAAGAACAGATTAGCCGTAATGCTGCTATGCAACAGACCTTGAAACGGTATAATGTAAAGCGGTGGTCTGAGGTATTTATGGAGCGTTTAGGTGAAGCCAGACAAGCAACTGAAAAAGTGAAACAAAAACGCTTCAATGAAGAAATACAGGAACGCCTGATTCAAGCCTACAACATAGCCGATAGAAAATTATTCTTACTTGATTACGATGGTACTCTGGTAGATTTTCAGGATGACCCACAGAAAGTAGCTCCAGATGAATATTTATATAATCTACTAAAAAAACTCTCCGAAAGAGCGGACACAAGTGTAGTGGTAATCAGCGGACGCGATAAAAATTCATTGGAGCGGTGGCTGGGTAAACTGAATATTTCTATTGTAGCAGAGCATGGCGTGTGGACGAAAGATTCCGGGCAAGAATGGGCGCAAGCTGACTTACTGGAACAAGACTGGAAAGAGGAGATAAAAGCCGTTATGGAAACCTTTGTGGACCGTACACCTGGAACGTTTATAGAAGTAAAAGATTATTCACTGGTATGGCATTACCGCAAAGCAGACCAGGGGCTGGCAGAAATACGGGTACACGAACTACTTGATTCACTTACCCAGTTTACTTCTACTATGCGCCTGCAGATTCTGGAAGGGAATAAAGTCATTGAAATCAAAAATGCCGGTATTAACAAAGGACATGCGGCTACCCGGTGGGCAGAACGCCACCCCGATGGATTTATTCTGGCCATGGGAGACGATTACACAGATGAAGATACATTTAAAGCAGTAAACGGTTTTGCGAATGCCTTTACCATTAAGGTAGGGTATAACATAACAGCAGCCCAGTATAATATTCCTTCTAACAGAGAAGTGCTGCGTTTGCTTCATGTGTTAAGTGAACAAAAAGGCATTTCATCTGACTACAAAGAGGTAAATATGACGGCCTAGGATGTTTGAAGGCAAGTATTTACTCACTATCTACCTGCAACAACGGATAATTTTTTATAAAGTAATTCACAAGTCATACATAAAACAGAGATAGGAAAGGGAAACTTCCTATCTCTGTTTTTTATTTAATCTTATGCAACCTAACATACAAGTTACAAAGGGAGATATTACGAAAGTGCAGGTAGATGCCATTGTAAATGCGGCTAATACTTCCCTTTTAGGTGGCGGCGGTGTAGATGGGGCCATTCACCGGGCAGGAAGCAAGGCCATTCTGGAAGAGTGCATGCAGATACGTGCCAGGCAAGGTGGCTGCCCGACAGGCGAAGCGGTGATTACTACTGCCGGAAACTTGCCTGCCAAGTACGTCATCCATACCGTAGGACCAGTATGGCAGGGCGGGAAAGCCAATGAAGAACTGTTGCTTGCCAATGCCTACCGGAATAGTTTAGAGCTAGCTAAGGCGAATCATTGCCGCACAGTAGCCTTTCCTAACATCAGCACCGGAGTCTATCATTTCCCCAAACATCTGGCAGCTCAGATTGCTGTTAAAGAAGTTACCAATTACTTACAGCTCCACCCAGATCACTTTGATACCGTTCTATTTATTTGTTTTGACGAGGAAAACTACCAGTTGTACCAAAACCTCTTGTCTACATAGCCTGTATAAGTAGCTATATTAAATCTGGCTGGGAAGTTTAACCAGGCAAAACAGGGTTTATTCTTATAATATTGCTACCTTTGTTATTTTAGTGAGATTAATTTTAACCGCATGATTTTAGTTTTACTCGCTCTAGCCATTGCTCCGGGATTAGCCATAGCTATGTTCATCTACGAGCGGGATAAACTCGATAAAGAACCTTTCCATCTGCTGATAAAGTCTTTTTTCCTGGGCGTATTGAGTGTTTTTATTGCCATGCTTCTGGAGTCAGGCGCTGAGCAAATGGGCATGGCCGTATCGGAAGATGTACTGACCAGTGGCTTATTTGCCCTGATTGTAGGCATTAGTGAAGAAGGTACCAAATATGCTTTTCTGATGTGGTTTGCCTATCCAAAAAAAGAATTTAATGAGCCTTTTGATGGAATAACCTATGCCGTAATGATTGCTATGGGGTTTGCTACCTTTGAAAATATTATTTATGTAGTAGATGGAGGCATTCAAATTGGCTTGCTGAGAATGTTTTCAGCCGTACCGGCACATGGGATATTTGGTATATTGATGGGGTATTTTGTGGGAATGGCCAAATTTAAACATCAGCACATACTTTCTCCCTTACGGATGGCCGGATTAGGTACGGCTATTCTTTTCCATGCTGCCTATGATTTTTGCCTTTTTGTAACAAATATTCCATTTCTTATTATAGGTTCTTTTCTTTCACTGGCTGTAGGGGTGTTTCTTTCTGTAAGAGCCATTCATTTACACAACCGCAACTCTCCATTCCATAAAGAATTTGTGTAATTCTTAATTCTTCTTTTATCAACAGCCCGATTTCTTTATGTTTAAAAAAGTACTGCTAAAAATATATCTGGTATGGGCAGTTTTTAATTTTACAGTAATAATGACGGCTACTATGCCTTTTATTATTCTTCCGTTGGTTTTGCTGGGTGAAAAAAGGGGAGGACCTATCAGCTACTTTTTCCTGAAATCATGGGGTTTTTTGTTTGGCCTTTGCAGCGGTATCCGGTTTAAAACCGAGAACCGGAAAGATGTTCCCAGAGATCAGCCCTTTGTATACATATCCAACCACAATTCGTACTTAGATTCACCGGCGTTTGTCTTAGCTATACCTGGGCAGTTCCGGCCACTGGGAAAAATAGAAATGAAAAAGATACCTATTTTTGGGTGGGTATATCCCTATGTAGTTATCATGGTAGACCGCAGCAGCCTGGAAAGTAAACGCAAAAGTATGCTTACCCTGATGCAGAAGCTGAAAGAGGGCATTTCCATCTTTATATTTCCAGAAGGTAAAATGAATCAATCGTCAGATACGCTATTGCCTTTCCATGATGGAGCCTTCCGGATTGCCGTAGAAACGCAGACTTCTATTATGCCGATGATTATTCTCAATTCCCGGTATATTATGCCCAGGCATGAATTTCAACCCAGACCAGGTACCATTACCACCAGATTTCTTTCTCCGGTATCCACAAAGGGGTTAACTATACAAGATATTCCCCAGTTAAAAAGGCAAGTATATACACTAATGAAAGAGGCAATTGACCAGCGTGAAAAAGAAACTTCCCAAGTAAAAATTTTCAGACGTTTGCTAACCAGGGAAGTTTAAAAATAATAGGGGTGTAGTATATAAACCAAGAAGGTAGACCATTACGCCTACCTTCTTGGTTTTATGAATTAAAAAGCAAGTTATACTAAACTTCTTCCTTTTTCTATCACCTTATCCAGCCCACTTACATCGGTACCACCGGCTGTAGCAAAGAAAGGTTGCCCACCGCCACCGCCTTTTATCTCTTTGGCTAATTCTTTTACAATATTGCCAGCATGCAGATTCTTTTCTTTTACCAGGTTGTCAGAGATCATAACAGCAATCTGGGGTTTGCCATCAATGTTAGCAGCCAGCACTAAAAATAGATTTTCTATTTTAGCCTTCAGTTCATAAGCAACTTGTTTCAGACTATCGGCAGAAGGCAGGTTTACTTTTTCTGCAATAACTGCTATGCCATTACTCTGCTGCACTTTACCCAGTAACTGAGATTTAATAGCCTGTACCTCCTGCTGATGGAAAGTTTCTATTTGCCTGCTTAATTGTGCTTTTTCTTCCAGTAGATTTTCCACCGCTTTCCGCAAATCTTTTGGCTGTTTTAGCAGCTCTTTTAACTCACTAAGCAAAGCGGCTTGCTCGTCTATCAACTGTTCTGCTTTATCAGCCGTTATGGCTTCAATACGTCGTACTCCGGCTGCCACAGCACCTTCCGATACTATTTTGAAATACCCTATCTGGCCGGTGGCTTTTACGTGTGTGCCTCCGCAAAGCTCTACAGAAAACGCAGGGTCAAAGGTAATGACGCGTACAAAGTCTCCATATTTTTCACCAAACAACGCAGTAGCGCCATATTCGGAAGTAGCTTTAGCAATAGGCACATTTCGTTTTTCGTCTAAAACTATATTTTCCCGTATTTTCTGATTAACTATTTTCTCTACCCGTTTAATTTCATCCTCTGTCATTTTGCTGAAGTGAGAGAAGTCAAAACGAAGTACATTTTCATTTACCAGAGAGCCCTT
The DNA here is from genome assembly GCF_030503435.1 of Rhodocytophaga aerolata. Lineage (GTDB taxonomy): Bacteria > Bacteroidota > Bacteroidia > Cytophagales > 172606-1 > Rhodocytophaga > Rhodocytophaga aerolata. The sequence continues at coordinate 113,134 of NZ_JAUKPO010000011.1, read as the reverse complement.
TTGAGCCACATGGCTACCTAATACTTCTTTCAAGGCCGCATGCAATAAGTGAGTAGCACTGTGGTTGTTCATGGTCTGCAGGCGCTTGGAATTGTTTACCACGGCATGAAACTGGGCTTGCAAATCGGAGGGTAATTTGTCGGTAAAATGAATGATCAGGTCATTTTCCTTCTTCGTATCGGTTACAAATACTTTTTCTCCATTGGCTTCCAGATACCCGGTGTCACCTACTTGTCCGCCGCTTTCAGCATAGAAAGGTGTTTTGTCTAACACTAGCTGATACTGGGTTTTATTCTTGGCTTTTACTTCCCGGTATCGCAAAATACGGCTATAGGTTTCCAGTTCGTCGTAGCCTACAAATTGCACTTCATCCTCGTCTACTACTTCTATCCAGTCGCCGGTTTCAGAGGAAGAAGCGGCCCGTGAACGTTCTTTCTGCTTCTCCATCTCCACAGCAAACCCTTTTTCGTCAATCTGCAAGCTATTTTCCCTGGCAATCAGGGCTGTTAAATCCAGTGGGAAACCAAAGGTATCGTACAATTCAAATACGGTTTTACCGTCAATTACTCCGTTTTTAACTTCTGACTTTATCTGCTCAATTCTCCGTAAGCCATTATCTAATGTACGCAGGAAAGCAGCTTCTTCTTCTTTTACTACTTTGGCTACAAATTCTTCCTGAGCTTTTAATTCCGGAAAAACTTGGGCAAACTGATTAGCCAGAACCGGTACAATGCGGTAAAGGAAAGGTTCTTTAAAACCCAGGTATGTATAGCCATAGCGGACGGCCCGGCGTAAAATGCGGCGAATTACGTACCCAGCTTTGTTGTTAGAAGGCAGCTGGCCATCGGCAATAGTAAAAGAAATAGCCCGGATATGGTCGGAAATTACCCGCATGGCAATATCTGCCCATTTGTCTTCCCCATATCTTTTGCCGGAGGCTGTAGCAATAAACTGAATCAGCGGCTGAAATACATCCGTATCGTAGTTAGATTGTTTTTTCTGAATGGCCATACAAAGCCGTTCAAAGCCCATTCCGGTATCTACGTGCTTGGCAGGCAACTCTTTTAAAGTTGTTAATTGGAGATGTTTCTTAGTTCTTTCAATTGAATAAGTTTTTTCTGTTTTATTCCCTTTGTAGTTCAATTCAAACTGTTGTAATTCAGTTGGAGCAGAAGGAGAAGTCCATTGCCGGTTGAACTGGATAAATACGTTGTTCCAGATCTCTACTACTTGCGGATGGTCGTTATTTACCAGTTCTTTTCCAGAAACTTTATCAACCTCTTCCTGTGGCCGCAGGTCTATATGGATTTCTGAACAAGGCCCGCACGGACCAGTATCGCCCATTTCCCAGAAATTATCTTTTTTGTTACCGTACAAAATGCGGTCTTCTGGAATCATGGTTTTCCAGATGTTTTTAGCTTCCTCATCTGCCGGAAGATTATCGCCTTTGTCTCCTTCAAATACGGACACATACAAACGGTCTTTGGGTAATTTGTATACTTTCGTAAGTAGTTCCCAGGCCCACTCTAGGGCTTCTTTCTTAAAATAATCGCCAAACGACCAGTTGCCCAGCATTTCAAACATAGTATGGTGGTAGGTATCGTGGCCTACTTCCTCTAGGTCATTGTGTTTGCCCGAAACACGTAGGCATTTCTGGGTGTCGGCAATGCGTTTAAATTGTGGATTTTTATTACCCAGGAAATAATCTTTGAATTGATTCATGCCCGCATTGGTAAACATCAGTGTAGGGTCGTTCTTAATTACCAAGGGAGCCGAAGGCACAATCTGATGCCCTTTGGATTTGAAAAATTCGAGGAATTGATTACGGATTTCTTGAGACGTCATTAGGATATATTACCTGGATTTAGTTTTAGAATGTACTTATGAAATGTAGTCCGTACTGATTTAGCGTTAACTTAATAAATCAGTAATAACCAAAGGTGCTCATTCAAGTATATTTTTTGATTCTCAACACCTGAAAAACACAAATTTAGTATTCTACAAGGATTTTTGAAGTATGGCACGGATTAAATATTATTACGATACCGAAACCTGCAAATACGAACGCATTAAAACTAAAACGTCTGATGTAGTTCTGAATTTACTGGGATTTTTTGCAGTGGCTTTTCTGCTGGCCATTATTATTGTTCCCTTCTATAGTTCGTATTTCAAGTCTTCCAGAGAAGCTGAATTGCAAAAGGAGAATGAGGAAATGCATTTCTACTACGATATGCTGAATAAAGAGATGAAGCGGGTAAACCAGATGATCGCTGCTCTGCAAGACAGGGATGACAATGTATACCGGGTAATATTTGAAGCGGAGCCCATTTCTTCCGCTGTACGCACGGCTGGCGTGGGCGGCTCTGAACGCTACAAAGATTTGCTGGAAAAGGGCCTAGATCAGGAAGAGATGATTGTAGAGGCATTTAATAAAATAGATAAGCTGAAAAAGCAAATGTACGTGCAGACTAAATCGTATGATGAAATACTGAAATTTGCAAAAAATAAAGCTCATATGTGGGCTAGTATTCCGGCTGTGCAGCCCATACCCAACAAAGAACTGAAACGGTTAGCTTCCGGCTATGGAATGCGTATCCATCCAATTTACAAAGTAAAAAGAATGCATACCGGAGTGGATTTTTCGGCTCCCAGAGGTACGCCTATTTATGCTTCCGGCGACGGTGTAGTTACGGTAGTTCGTAAGAATTTTGGGGGCTATGGGAATGAAGTACAGGTAGATCATGGATATGGCTATGTTACCTTATATGCACACATGGAAAAGTTTAATGTGCGGCAAGGCCAGAAGGTGAAACGTGGCGAATGTATTGGCTATGTAGGAAGTACAGGTTCTTCTACGGCTCCTCACCTGCACTACGAAGTAATACACAATGGAAACAAGGTAAATCCGGTACACTTCTTCTTCAATGAGCTTACCCCAGATGAGTATGAGAAAATGCTGGAGATTGCTTCTGTAGAAAATCAGTCTATGTCATAATAAATCATGAGTAATGTCGAATGATAAGCTAGCATGCGACATTACTCATTTTTTTGCTACCCTTTATCCGTACAACTTTTAACACACATACACATTTCATGAAAGTACTTTTTACCCTATTTTTTGTTGCTTATTGCAGCGTAGCAGCACTTTGCCAGTCGGGTTATACCCCAACTCCGGAACCCTCTATGGAAGAACTACGAAGAGAAGTTCTAAATATGAAGGAGGATGGAAGACAAATGCAGTTGAATCTGCATAGAGCCCACCGGGAATTCAGAACAGGCACCATTTTTTATACAGTTGGCTTAGGTCTGGCATTATTGGCAGGCAGCAACGAAAATACAGCTCCCGGCTTGGTGCTGCTTGGTTCGGGCTTCCTTATCACAGGAGGTATTTTGCATATAGATTCTCACAAACACATAGGCAGAGCAGGAGTCATAGATAGCAGACGAAGGTAGATAGAGGCAAATGATGAAGGAAGGATGAGTAGAAATAATATTCTCAAACTATTCATTCGTCATTAATCATTATTCATTAATTTTGCGGCCAGTTTAGAAAAATAAAATTATATGGCAGGAAACAAGACATTTACCATGATTAAGCCAGATGCAGTGGCTGACGGTAATACTGGCGCAATTATTAAGATGATTGAAGAGGCTGGGTTCCGGATTGTAGCAATGAAAAAAACCAGACTTACCGAAGAAAGAGCAGGTCAGTTTTATGAAGTTCACAAAGAAAGAGGCTTCTACCAGGACCTGGTTCGTTATATGTCTTCCGGTGCAATTGTGCCCATGATTCTGGAAAAAGAAAATGCCGTAGCTGACTTCCGTAAGTTAATTGGTGCTACTAATCCGGCCAATGCAGAAGAAGGAACTATCCGGAAAAAATTTGCAAAATCTATTGAAGCCAATGCCATCCATGGCTCAGACTCAGATGAAAACGCAGAAATTGAAGGCAACTTCTTCTTTTCAAGAGTAGAAAAATTCTAATAATAGGAATCTGTTAATATTTCAGCCTCACAACCTACAAGTTGTGGGGCTTTTTTATGATCTTGTAGGAAGCATTATCCGTTAGAGCTGTTTACGTACCTACCCTTCTCGAGGAAATTTTCATGCATATTGATCCCTATATTCTTGTCATTACGATTCTGGGTGTGGCCGCTCTAGGAATGGCCTGGCTGCCTAGTGGGTTGGCTAACCGTCCGTTATCGTATCCCATTGTTTACCTCCTTTTAGGTGTCTTGCTTTATAGTCTCCCCTTAGAGCTACCAGATCCGGATGTGCGTAAAGAAGAAAGTTTTGTAGTAAGGCTTACCGAAATCTCTGTAATTGTTAGTTTAATGGGTTCGGGCATCAAAATAAACCGGCCATTTTCACTCAAAAACTGGAATGCCCCTTTGCGCCTCGTCACCATTACCATGGTATTAACTATTGCTATACTTGCCGTGCTGGGCTGGTCGGTACTGGGCTTTTCCATTGCCACAGCTGTATTGCTGGGTGCTGTATTAGCTCCTACAGACCCGGTTCTAGCGGCAGACATCCAGGTGGGGCCTCCCAGTGAAGAGTTTGAAGACCATGTTCGCTTCTCGTTAACTGCTGAAGCAGGCATGAACGATGGAATGGCTTTTCCTTTTACCTGGTTGGCCATAGCCCTGGCTATATCGGCAGAAACCAGTGAGCAATGGATTGGCAACTGGTTACTGATGGATGTATTGTATAAAATTGTGGTAGGCGTTGGTATGGGATACCTCTTAGGTAGGTTAATGGCCTTTATGGTTTTTCAACTGCCCAAGAAATATAAAAAATTCCCCAAAGCCAGAGATGGTTTTGTGGCTTTATCTGTCACCCTGATTGTATATGGTGTAACTGAAATGATTCATGGCTATGGATTTATGGCTGTGTTTGTAGCAGGTCTTACGTTAGGGGGCTATGAACGGAATCATCATTACCATAAAGAAATGCACGACTTTACGGATCAGATGGAACGGTTATTACTAGTAATGGTACTTATTCCTTTTGGTGGGAGCCTCATAGAAGGAATGTTTGATGAACTAACCTGGCAAGGTGTTGCTGTCGGCTTGGCATTACTTTTTATTATCCGTCCGCTTACCAGCTGGATAGGGCTGATAGGGATTAATATCAGTCTGAAAGAAAAACTGGCAATCAGCTTTTTTGGTATCCGGGGGATAGGCTCGTTTTATTACCTTGCCTTTGCCATGTACCATACCACCTTCACCCAGGAAGGGGAAGTGTGGGCAGTGGTAAGTTTTATTGTAGTGGTTTCTATTTTTCTGCATGGCATTACTGCCTTTCCGGTTATGCGATATCTGGACCTTCGCCGCTTAGAAGCTGAAAGAACCAAACTGGCAGAAGATATTACTCAAAACGAGAAGGCAGAAAAACCTACCATTGAATAAATAACTATTTTTCTCCGCTTTTCTTTTTGTTGCGGCCGGTTACAAACGTAGCAATCACCAGGCCTACCAGCATAACTGCAAATGTTCCGCCAAGGGCATACCCAAAGCTTGCATCTACATTACAGCTGGTAAGAAAAAATAAGCATACCATTAATAAAGTTGTAGAGAAAGAAAAGTTTTTGCTACTGGAAGTGTTAATAATTTTTACAAAAGAGTTAGGTGTCATAAGAAATCTGGAATAGGAACTGAGTTTACTAATTCAATGCATTCTATCAGTGCGTACTGACGTATTTTACCTAAGATAGTTCTGCTATATCTTTATTATACTAAAATAGTATATGCTCTGTTGGGTAAAAGTGTGCTGTAAGCCCTGCCAAATTATAAATTATATTGAATAAATGCTTGTGGTAAATAAGAAATTATATGGCTAGCGGTAAGAGCATTAAATCCATTATCTTCAGCAGCATAATCGCCGGCTAAGCCATGGAAATACACACCTACAATTGCTGCTTCTTCCGGAGTATATTTTTGTGCAAGCAGTGAAGTAATAATACCAGTTAGTACATCTCCGGTGCCTCCGGTAGCCATACCAGGGTTACCAGTAGAGTTAAAATACACCTCTCCGGAAGGAGTTGCAATAGCCGAATGAGCCCCTTTCAATACCACTACTACCTGATGCTCTTTAGCAAACTTCTGCAAAACTTCCAGCCGTTGATAGTCATTGGTTGTTTCTCCGGCCAGCCGTTCAAATTCTTTCGGGTGAGGAGTAAGGATACTTCCTGCCGGCAGTTGGTTAAGTAGTTCTTTATCTTTAGCCAGAATATTCAGCCCATCGGCATCTATAACAACAGGCGATCGGTATTCGCGCAGCAAGGTATTCATGGCTTTTACCGTAGCTTCTTCTGTTCCGAGTCCGGGGCCAATACCAAGGGTTGTAAACTTTTCAAGGGCAGGTATCTCCGAAATTACTTTTTCATCCGGGTCCGTTAGTGTCATGGCTTCTGGTACCGCAATTTGCATGATTTCATAGCCGCACCTGGGTACATAACAAGTCAGCAAACCTACGCCTGTAGCCAGACAAGCTTTTACAGTTAACTGTGCCGCACCCATTTTACCATAACTGCCTGCTATTAGTAAAGCATGTCCGAAACTGCCTTTATGGTCATATTTGCCGCGTTTTTTTATCAACTTGTTAATTAAGGCTTCATCTACGAAATCATAATTAGTCTGGGCCTGTTGAATCCCTTCCGGATGCAAACCAATTTCGGTCAGATGCCATTCTCCCACATACTTAAAATTCTGGGGAAGCAGAAACGAGAGCTTGGGAAGTTGAAAAGAAAGTGTATAATCGGCTTCCACAATATGCGGACTATCTGAATACGTATCCACATACAGGCCGGAGGGTATATCTACAGCTACTATGATTGCCTTACTTTTATTTAGCGCATCAATCACCGCTGCTGCTATTCCTTCCGCAGACCGGTTCAATCCTGAACCAAAAATAGCGTCAATAAGTAAGTTGTTTTCTGTAAGTAAAGGAATATCGGCGGGCGTATGAATAGATTTTATGGGTACTAAAGGCTTGAGTCTTTCATAGTTAGTGGTAAAGTCAGCCGATGGGTTGGGTGAATAGGTGACAATAAAAACATCCACTTTGTACTTTTTTTCGTGCAGCATTCTAGCGATAGCCAGGCCATCGCCTCCGTTGTTTCCGGTTCCGCAGAAAAGTAGTACCGGCTGATCCCGGGTAAATTGTAAGATAAACCATTCTACAAAAGAGGCCGAAGCCCGTTCCATTAAATCTATGGAGGATACAGGTTCGTTTGAAATAGTGTAAGCATCTAAGGCTTTGGTTTGTTCTGCTGAAAGTATTTTCATAACTAAGTAAAGTCAGGCACTGAGTCTGGTATATACGTTTACTTATACATGGCGGCTAAAGCCAAATAATTTAAAAGGGTAATTTTCAAGGGGTTTACCACAGTTTCCACTATTTTTGGCTGAAAATACTTATGTTTCGTATATACTAGTACTGTTTATTAACTATTTTAAAACTGTACCATACATTGTTTTATATAATCCAGATACACGCTAAGCTATGAAAGTTGCAGTAATTGGCTCACGTACGTTTAATGACTACGCATTGATGGAGGAAACGTTGAGCCACATATATATATCTGAACTTATTTCCGGAGAGTCGGAAGGGGCCGATAAATTAGCTAAACGGTATGCTGCGGAGCACAATATTAAATTTCAGGAAATTCCGCACGATCAACAGCCGGTACATAACCGTACCTACCAAATTATTAGCCGAGCTCAGCTGGTGATTGCCTTCTGGGATGGCAAAAGTCAGGGGACTTGTGACCTAATTAAGTATGCCCAGAAGTTGCATAAGCAAATGCGTATAAAAAATTTTAAAGCTAGTTAATTCTTATTCACTGGCTTCATCTAGAATTTCTTCAGCTTTTTCCAGCTTGGCATCTGAATAGGCACCGGAGGTAGTGTATACAATTTTTCCTTCTTTATCCAGTACAAAAAAATAAGGTGTATCTTTTTCTTTCAGGCCCAATGCATCTTTATAATCTTTACTGTCTCCTTTATAAAGCAACATATGCTTATGTAGTACCGGGTCTACTCCTTTTTTCATTTTCTTCTCAATAGTGCCCGCAGCTACTTCTTTTATACCACTGATCATGCCAATGAAATAGGTGTTTACATCGTACTCTGATTCATAGATGAAAGTTTCGTACACCGGCTGAAACCAGCTTTTAAGTGCCTCATCTGCTTTCTGTGAGTATGCTACTCCTACAACCGTATATTTGCCTTTAGTGTCTTTAGGAATAGTTACGGTTTTGTCCAGCAGGTTTGTACCAGTAAGGGCAGGAAAGTTTTTACCGGTTTGTGCCTGAACTCCCACGTAAGAGAGGAATGCCAACATCAAAACAACTATTTTTTTCATATAAAAATGAGGGTGAATACGCTGGTGAATATTGTTGAATAGATCAGTTGAAAATATTTTTACTTAGAGAGATACAGTTAAGGTATTGCAGTCTATAACGAAAGATAGTAACTCCCCTGTATTTTCTTAGACTAATTTTAGTGAATTTAATACGCCACTTTGATTCCATGATATGTTTCCTGAAGCTTATAATCTTTCCGGAGCGGATGTCCTTCCCAGTCCGTTACCAACAAAATCCGGCGCAAATCCGGATGGCCGGTGAAGTGGATTCCCATCAAATCATATGCTTCCCGTTCATGCCAGTCGGCGGTTCGCCAGATATGGCTAACCGTAGGAAGCTGAGGCAAGGGTTCTTCCGGTTTATTACGGATTAGCTCTGTTCGCAGGGTGAAGGAGATATTAAAAGGTATAGAATATAGATTATATATTACTTCCATCGTGCCTTTTTCCGGTCCGTTATCTATAGCAGTGATACATGCCAGATAATCAAAGTAGGTTTGTGGATTTTCGTGTAACTCCTGGCAGATAATGGCAAGTTGAGCAGACGCCACGGTTAGTATGGGTTGTAGGCCCGACGTATCTTCTTTCAGAATACTATTTTCACCAAATTTCAGCGTCAGTAGGTTTTTTATATCTTGAAAGTTCATAAGTCAATTCAATGGGTATCTTCAATTAAAGGGTAAGTTCCAGACAAGCCGTAAGTTCACCTGGCTTTGGAAGCCTGGTAAATGTAAACGAAAATAGTACATAACAGCAGCCCGACAAATGCAGGAAGAAAATAAATACCTAAGCCATCGGCCTGCCCTATACTTACCTGGATCATCTTCCAGCCGGTGAACAAGAAAATACTGATAATCTCTAATTTAATTGTATATATCAATGTGCGGGCAAGCCTGTACTGGTCTTCGATATTGTGTTCATTGAGTGCAAAAGGATAGTTGAACACATGCGGATACTTGCTAAGCATTGTCAGCATAGCATACAAAAAAATAATAATTAAGCAGAGGATTAATATGGCACTTTTATCTCCCCAGGCATCCGGCTGACCATTTGGCCCAAAGTTTTGAGGTACAGAAGCAGGTAAATGTGGATACTTCCAGGCGATTAACCCAAAAAAAGTGATAACTCCTACTACACAAAGTACTTCCAGAAGCCTTTCAAACCTTGTTAATGGAATTTCTAAAACTGGTCTTTGCATAATAGTAAAAGTTTGAAGGATCAGGTTTAACATTAAAGATAACAAAAAATACGCTAAAAGTAGTTCTCTCGTAGCTAGCGCTAGCGAAACGCTTAGCCTAATTGCTTAGGCTACCTTATTAGATAGCAGGCGAACAAAATATAGTGTCCTCCAATTTGTCAGGTAAGATAAAAAGGTGTTGTGTGGCAACTGGCAAAATACCTCAGGCTGCATTCATTTTACTTTTACACCATTTTCTTTTACTTTACACCTTTTAATCTATCTACATGAATGAATACGTATATTCATTTGCCCTGCAAACATATGCTTTCTTGATCCGTCGGGTTTCCTGGTGGAACCCAAAAGCCAGACAATGGGTACAAGGCCGGAAATCCATATTTTCCCACCTATCGGAAACCATCGGCGATAATACAGATCCACTGGCCTGGTTTCATTGTGCATCTTTGGGGGAGTTTGAGCAGGCACGGCCGGTGATAGAAGAATTCAAAAAAAGATATCCTGCCTATAAAATTCTTCTCACTTTTTTCTCACCTTCTGGCTTCGAAATCCGCAAAAACTATTCAGAAGCGAATTATGTATTTTACCTTCCCTTAGATACTAAAGAAAACGCGTTGAAGTTTATTAAAATTGTAAAACCCTCTATTGCCTTTTTTGCCAAGTATGAGTTCTGGTATCATTACCTTACACAACTTAACCGGGAGGATATACCCGCCATCTCATTCTCTGCTATTTTCCGCCAAGATCAGGTGTTTTTTAAAAAATATGGCAAGTTTTTTCGCAATACATTGAAGGAATTTGAACACATATTTGTGCAGAACCAACAATCGGCAAGTTTACTAAAAACTATAGGTGTTCAGCAGGTATCAGTTGCCGGCGACACCCGTTTCGACCGCGTAAAAACCATTTGCGACCAGAAAAAGGATCTGCCTTTGGTAGAAAAGTTTAAAAACGGACAGAAGTTATTGGTTATTGGCAGCAGCTGGCCACAAGATATGGAAGTATTGGCTCCTTTTCTGAATCAGTTTACGGAACCACTGAAAATTATTATTGCCCCACACGAAATACATGAAGATCAACTAGCAACCCTTCAAAAACAACTTCAGAAAAAATCGATCCGTTTTTCTCAGGCGCAGGAAAATACCCTGGCAGAGTATAATGTACTCATTATCGACAATATTGGTATGCTTTCTTCCCTGTATCAGTATGGAGATTTTGCCTATATAGGCGGGGCTTTTGGCAAAGGCTTACATAATATACTGGAAGCGGCTACCTTTGGTATGCCTATATTTTTTGGACCTACCTACCACAAATTTCAGGAGGCCAGGAATTTAATTGAGCATACAGCGGCTATTTCTGTTGCTACCACGGAAGAATTTGCACAGCAATTTACCTTGGTATATCAGCAAGAAAATATACGGTTAGAGAAAGCTAGGATAGCCCGTCATTATGTGGAGAAAAATACTGGAGCTACCAAAAAGATACTCGATTATTGCCAGAAACTCCTGCCAGCTATCCGTTCAACGCATAAAAGTTCAGGAAATTTTTGAAAATGAGTGCTAGGTAGCTACTTTCCGGTTGGTTTTGTACCAGTCACAAATATCAGTCAATGGGCATTTCTGGCAGCGGGGAGTTCCCCAGATACATACTTTTTGTCCGTGCCAGAAGAAATGCTTATGAAAATTAAGTAATACTTTAGCCTCTTTCGGTAATAGATCCAGCAGAATAGTATGTGCTTTTTCGGCGGTTGTTTTGTCAGTGATGATGCCTAGTCGTTGCGTAACCCGGTGCACGTGTGTATCTACTGGCAAAACAGGTTTATAAAAGTTGAAAAGCAGCACCAACGTAGCCGTTTTAAGCCCTACGCCAGGCATGGACATCAACCAGGCCATAGCATCTTCTGTAGACATATTCCGCAGAAATTCTATGTTCGCTTCGCCACGTTCTTCCAGAATGCGGGCTACGGCTTTTTTTATATTTACTGCTTTAGCTTCCGGAAACCGTGAGCTGGAAATAGCCTCTATCAATTCTGGCAGTGGTGCATCCCGTATACCTTCCCACGATCCAAACCGTTCGTGCATTAGCCGGTAGGCTTTTTCTTCATCGGCATGGGTAGTCCGGTGAGAGAGCATAGTAGAAATAAGTTCCCTCATAGGGTCTCGCCGGTTGCCTAACTCCTGTTCGCCATATAATTCCTGCAGCCGGATATGCGAAATCCATGTTTTTTCTTTTATTGTAAGTGGTTGCTGATCTGCTGAACCTGCCATAGCTGTTTAATGTTTTTACAGGAATTAAACTGCTTTTCTAATGGCTTTGTTTAGCAGAAAAGGGCAACCATTTATACATTAGCCGTATATCTATGTGTAGAACGGAGAAGTGGATTGAGTAAAAACAGTAAATAGTTGCTGATACACTGAATTCATCAAAGATTACCTCTATTTTTGCTACCTAGATTAGCTATTATGGAACAAGGAATGGTTATGCGGTCCACAGGTTCCTGGTATAATGTACAGTCGAAAGACAAAACCATGTATCAGTGCCGTTTACGGGGCAAATTCAAAATAAAGGACTTAAAAGTAACCAATCCTATTGCAGTAGGTGACCAGGTGCAATTTGAAATCGAAGACAAGTCGGACAATAAGGGTGTTATTATCCATATTCTTCCCCGGGTAAATTACATTATCCGCAAGTCCGTTCATAAATCAGCCTTTGGCCATATGATGGCCGCCAATCTGGACCAGGCAATATTACTGGTAACACTGGCTTTTCCACGTACCTCTCTTGGCTTCATCGACCGGTTTCTGGTTACTGCAGAATCGTTTCGTATTCCGGTTGTACTGGTGTTTAATAAAATAGATTTACTCAATGAAGAGGCACTTGCGTACCAACAGATGCTTGCAGCAATGTATGAATCCATTGGATATACGTGTTTGTTTACTTCACTGGTAAAGGAGATAGGAATAGAGGAATTTAAACAATCACTTTATCAGAAAAAATCCTTGTTATCCGGCCATTCCGGGGTAGGAAAATCTTCCTTAGTTAATCGCATTGCACCGGGTTTGCACCTACGGACTTCTGAAGTGTCTACTTTTGCTAACAAAGGAGTACATACCACCACTTTTGCTGAAATGTTTGAAATAGCAGAAAATTCCTATATAATAGATACTCCTGGAATTAAGGAACTTGGCTTAATAGATATAGGAAAAGAGGAACTAAGCCACTATTTTCCGGAAATGCGGGAAAAGTTGGGCGAATGCCGGTTTCATAATTGCACGCATGTACATGAGCCAGGCTGTGCCATAATCGCTGCTCTGGAAGCCGGCGAGATAGCCGACAGCCGGTATGCCAGCTATCTGAGTATGCTGGATGATTATGATAACAGAAGGTAAGTTTTTACTAGAGAAAATTATTCATTTTTTGCCTGGCCATCCGGTACAATGTATATAACCAGGCTACTGGAATCTTGAAGTTTGAAAGGAATAAAATTACCTGCGTGATAAAATCCGTTTTGGCTACCGACTCTAATAGTTTTTTATACTCCCACACTAAGTCAAAATTCTCTGTGTAGAAGCTTTGCCGCAAGTGATACCGCACATTACTAGCAAGTGCCTCATCTTCAGAAGGACTCCGGTTTAATGCTTTAGCTTTCCGGCAAACTACCAGTGTAGAGGCTAATAACTGGTTCATCCGGACCTGGTAAAATTTTGTAGATAAAGAACCTGCTACTTGCCGTTTTAGGGTTAAAACTTCATCCAGATAGGAATATTTATAGATCCGGGCTGACCTCACCCAGAAGTCGAAATCCTCATAACTTAGGTTTGCATCGTAGCCACCTAAAGCGTCAATTACACTTTTGCGCATCATCATGGTAGGGGTACAGATGAAATACTTTCGGAGAATGGCCTCATATACATCACCGGCAGGTATTTGCCGCCTGGCATGCCCTTGATTATCTACCGGATAATGATAAGATACCACCTGCGACTTCTCATTTATATAGATAGCATTTGTGAATATTACACCATAAGTAGCATCCAGCCTTTCAAATAAGTTCACTTGTTTTTCTACCCGTGTATCTAGCAATACATCATCAGCGGCCAAGTCAATAATGTACTTGCCTTTGGCATAGGCCAGAGCTTTATTAAAAGCACGGCAATTGCCCAAATTTTGCTCATTACTAATAAAGTGAATATGTGGATGTTTTTGTATGAATTGCTGGATAACCGAAATGCTATGATCACTACTTGCATCGTCTACTACAATCAGCTCCAGGACCTGATAAGTTTGATTTATTACCGAAAATAAAGCCTCTTCTACAAAAGCTCCCTGATTATAACACAGGCAGATAACAGTAACTAAGGGTAGGTTATTCTCTGGAGGAAAATTTGTAGTGTTCAACGAAATACGTGCTTTTTCCAATCTAACTATATTTTATTCATCCTATCAAACAAAAATAAGCAATATGAAGAAAATTAACCGGAGTAGTGCCTTAGCGATCCTGGCCATGAGTTTGATGTTTAGCGCTTGTAATAAAGACGATCAAAAGCCTGCTTCTTCTACAGACAGTGTTGTAGCAGATAATAATAAAGGAATGGCCGAATCAGATGATGTATTGTCTATGAGTGAAACGGATATGACAGCCAGTAACGATAAAATGGCGCGTATGTCAGCCGAAGAAGAAATCGTGTATACCAATAGTTACGGGGCAACCGTAACTATCACTCCAAAAGGTACCAATTCTACAGGCACCTTACTAATTGATTTTGGAACTGCCGGTGTGAAATCTCCCATTGATGGCCGAACACGGAAAGGAAAAATACAAATTGTTTATACAGGAAAATACAGGGTAGTAGGCAGTAGGCAAACGATTAGCTTAGATAACTATTACGTAGATGGAAATAGGGTAGAAGGCACAAAAGTGCTGACACACAGCTATGACAATACGGTGTTAGTAACTTCTATTAAAGAGACCGGTGGAAAAATAACTTTTTCTGATGGTAAAATACTGGAATGGAACAGCGAAAGAACCAGAAAATGGGATGTGAAAAATACGCCTTTTGATATAACGGATGATGAAGTAACAGTGGCAGGGGTGGCCTCAGGTAAAAGCCGTGAGGGTATTGCTTTTACAGCTACTATTGAAAACAACCAGCCCTTGTTATGGAAAGTGTCATGCTTGGCTATCAGTAATTATGTGGCTGTAAGTGGTGTATTAAAATTAACTTCTGCTACCGGAACTGAGTATACTGTAGATTATGGGGATGGAAATTGTAACAAAGAAGTTATTATCAGTAGCGGAGGTACCAGCAAAGCAATAAGTTTAACAAACTAAACAGCAGCTAAATTATACAGATAAAAGAGGTTGTTCTCCCAAGGACAGCCTCTTTCTATTTTATTGAGCAGCAGTCCGGTTTATATCTATTGGGATTCCTTGAGAATTAATAAGCTGCACCTGTTGCCTGGGATATACAGGTATAATGGTCTTCTGATTTTCGGGCTTATTTAGTTCTTCTGTGGTACGCAGAATTAATTCGCTTTTCCATTTCCTACGTTCTCTGGCACCAACCAAGTAACGGATAGTAATCGTAGTCCAGGAGTCTTCGGTAGAAAGAAAAACCTGAGGCCGGTCCGGAACATTATTTTCCAGGCCTGCTTCCGCCAGCATCTGGGCATATTGTTGAGCAGGTGTAATCATATAATTACCTAACAGCGAAATGGCTGTGCTTTCCAGCACCTGCATCCCTCTTTTTATGTCTGATTCATTAGCAATAGAAATAGCTAATTCATCCCATACAAATGGAAAATCCCGTGTTAAGTTAATTACCGTTCCTGTCAGAATTTCATTGTTCGGAAAAGTAACCATTCGGCCAGTTGGTTGCTCGGCTTGTACATATCCTGACTGGTAAGGAGCGCCTATTTCCCAAACAGTAGTAGTCAAAAAATCAATACTGTACACATCCCCAAAAACTTCGCCTACCTGTATTCGGTCGCCTACCCGGTAATACCCCTGGAAGGAGTTTAACAGCCACCCGGTAAAACTTTCAATAGGGGTTTGCAGCGACCAGGACAAAGCCAGACCAATAAGGCCAAGAGAGCCGACCAGCGCCCGGATATCGCCAGCTACAATACTTATTGCAACACCAATAGCCAGTAGCCAGGCCGATATAGATACAATAGAAATAATAGCTTTCGCACTATGCCAGTTACCAATGATTTTATCTAGCACAAAAGTTAATACCCGTACAAAGAGCCATGCCAGAACTAAGGTGGCTATGGCAATTAAAAACTTGGGAAGATTGTAATAAAAACCATTCCATAAGTTTTGTATAGCACTAATTGCTTCTTCAGCCGCCTCACGGCTAGATGGAGCAGCCAAGGAATCAACTGCTGTGGGTTCTTGTTCTATAATAGCCGATGAGCCGGCAGGCTTCACCTGATTAAATGCATCTGCTTCCTGGCCTAAGCCTTGTTCACTGGGTGCAAAGACTAACATAATAAAACCAGTAATAGCCACTGCTAAAATAGATGCCTGTTTAAAGTTCCTCAACCGGTTTTCTGCATTCTTTACTACTTTTCCGGTATCTATTCTTCTTTTGTTTTTACTGCCCAGCCTATATTTCTTTCCAGGTGACTGTTTTCTTATCGGCTGATTAGCTGTGTTATAACTATTTACTGCAACTGAATTGTTGTTCTTTCTGGAATATATTTTACGGCTCTTATTATAAGACATAGTAATATGGAGGCTGGTGCTTATACAGTAATACTATCATTACCTTATCAGCTATACGGAATTTGCAGGAACACAGATTAAAGTATATAATCCTCTTTTTGGTTCTGCGGAATTAGCGCCGGTGATTCTGGTATATGGAAGACTAAAAAGAGGCTATCAGGGCAGAGAGCAAGCGAGCGGTATTATTTTGCAATTCTCTCGCTTTGGAAAAGCGTTACATGCATGCCTACACCTAACTGGGATGTTTGTAAACTACTTTGAGGAGAGCAGAAAGAATACTATAAAAAAATTACTGTGCCAGATAGGCTACGCGCACAAGACATGTACCAATTTTCTCGAAAAGGAACAACTAGCTAGTGTATGAAAGCTTACTCTATGCTTTATAACACAAAAGGCAGCCTTATAGCTACTTTTTGATAAATATGCGTAAAGAAACAAAAATTTATTCTGTGTATTTTACACCAATGGCTTCTATCTTGGGAAAAGAACTACCCAGTTTACCATTGCCATAGGCTTG
Organism: Rhodocytophaga aerolata; assembly: GCF_030503435.1. Lineage (GTDB taxonomy): Bacteria > Bacteroidota > Bacteroidia > Cytophagales > 172606-1 > Rhodocytophaga > Rhodocytophaga aerolata. Next base: position 96,325 of record NZ_JAUKPO010000011.1, on the reverse strand, counting down.
TCTGTAAAATTTAACCTGTACCAGCGCTTCGCAACCATCTTTACGGGCACGGCTTTTTACTTTGTTCAATACCTGATCGAATGATGAAATATTACTGCCAATAGCTTCGTATTTTACTGTTTCCTGGTAACTGCGGAAAGCAGGTTTAAATACATATACATTAATCTGGGAATCGGTGTCGTCCTCTATATTTTTCGCTTCCTGTACCGGAATAATTGGACTAATTTTTTCTGCCTTTTGAATTTGAACACACGAGCAACACACACTTAGTAAGCCGATATATAAGCCTGTTTGCTGTTTACGAAAAAGCCTTCTCATACGAATAGTATACTATAAATTTTACTATAGCAAGAAAATAAAAAAGGGTGAATGAAATTTATAAGATTCGCAGGATTGATAACAGATGTACCAAAACTGGATAAAATAGCTGGTTACTTATAAATATATCTGAAAAAAACTTTAGATAGAAGCTTTGCTAAAAATAACTAAGCAAAATATGTAAGCAAGTTCCGGAATAGCGCAGCAAGTATGCACCTTTTTGTCTAATTTTGCCCCGTCTAGTAAGTTCTCATTATCTTTTTCGCACATGACATTATCCACCGAAACCCACTTACCTACTGTAGATACCGCCAAAAAACTAGGCCTTTTGCCTGAAGAATTTGAGAAAATCAAGGCCATTCTTGGCCGTACGCCAAATTTTACTGAGTTAAGTATTTTTTCAGTAATGTGGTCGGAGCACTGTTCCTACAAAAATTCCATTGTCTGGCTGAAAACCTTGCCCAAAGATTCTCCCCGGATGCTGGCAAAAGCCGGAGAAGAAAATGCCGGATTAGTAGATATTGGCGATGGGTTAGCCTGTAGCTTCAAAATTGAATCGCACAACCACCCTTCTGCTTTAGAACCTTATCAGGGTGCGGCTACCGGAGTAGGTGGAATAAACCGGGATATTTTTACGATGGGTGCCCGGCCTATTGCCCAGTTGAATTCGCTGCGTTTCGGCAATCTGAAACTAGACAAAACCCGGCGTTTGTTAAAAGGAGTTGTAAAGGGAATTGGCGACTATGGGAATGCATTTGGTATTCCTACAGTAGGAGGCGAAGTGTTTTTTGATGATTCCTTTAATACTAATCCACTCGTAAATGCATTTTCAGCAGGTATCGTAAAGACAGGCCAGGTAGCCAAAGCAATTTCGTATGGCGTAGGAAACCCGGTATTTATAGTCGGATCAGCTACCGGTAAAGATGGCATACACGGAGCTACCTTTGCTTCAGAAGATATTGGTGAGCATTCCGTTGAAAAATTGCCGGCCGTTCAGGTAGGCGATCCTTTTCAGGAAAAGTTATTATTGGAAGCTACGTTGGAAATAATTGCTACCGGGCATGTTATTGGTATTCAGGATATGGGTGCTGCCGGTATTATTTGCTCTACGTCAGAAATGAGTGCCAAAGGGGAGCATGGTATGGAAATTCACCTGGACCGTGTGCCTACCCGGCAGGCTAATATGGTGCCTTTCGAAATTTTGCTTTCAGAATCACAGGAGCGGATGTTGATTGTAGTAGAAAAAGGCAAAGAAGCTGGAACTAAGGCTATATTCGATAAGTGGGATTTGAATTGTGAGCAAATAGGTACCGTGACTGATACAGGCCGCTTACATTTTTATATGCATGGCGAACTAGTAGCCGATGTTCCAGCTGATGACCTAGTACTAGGGGGTGGGGCACCTGTGTATCACAGAGAATACAGAGAACCTGCGTATTATAAAGAATATCAGAAATTTGACATACATACGATAGAAGATATACAAAATACTACTCAGATTACTGAAGCAGCAAAATATATCTTATCCCATCCCAATATTGCCTCAAAAAAATGGGTGTATGAACAGTACGATTCAATGGTTGGTATTGCCAACAGAAGTACGAATGCACCCTCTGATGCAGCCATTGTACGGGTAAAAGGCACTGATAAATCTCTTGTTATTACAGTAGACTGCAATTCCCGGTATGTACAGGCAGACCCTGAACAAGGCTGTGCTATTGCCGTGGCAGAAGCTGCCCGGAACATTGTATGTAGTGGTGGTGAACCGGTAGCTATTACCAACTGCTTGAATTTCGGTAATCCGTATGTTCCGGAAGTATACTGGCAGTTTGTGGGAGCTATCAAAGGAATGAAGAAAGCCTGCGAAAAATTCAGTACGCCCGTTACCGGAGGAAATGTAAGTTTTTATAACCAGTCATCTGACGAAGGTCCAGTTTTTCCGACACCCACTATTGGTATGTTAGGATTAATGGAAGCCCCAGAAAACCAGATGACCATAGATTTCAAAAAAGAAGGAGATATTATTTATTTGATTGGCCAGTCTCGAAATGATCTGGCTAGTTCAGAATATCTGTACTCATACAAAGGCGTAAAAGCTTCCCCTGCTCCGTATTTTGATATAGAAGAAGAATTTGCCGTGCAGGCGCTTGTAAAAGAGTTGATTTTACAAAAACGTATTGAATCCGCGCATGATGTATCGGATGGCGGTTTGCTAGCTGCGTTAGCTGAATCAGCCATGCCCCGCGGATTAGGTTTCAATATTAATCCTGATAAAAATGTACGGTTAGATGCTTTCTTGTTTGGCGAAAGCCAAAGCCGGGTAGTGGTATCTGTAAAACCTGAAAACAATGATGCCTTCTTAGATGCATTGGATAATTCTAAAGTAAAGTTCAGCTTATTAGGCAAAGTGCATGCCGCCGATTTCCGGATAGTAGATGAGCCTATTTTAACTTCTGCTGGAGCAAAAGAACTATACAATAATGCCTTAGGAAAAATTATGGAAGAGTAAAAGCTTGCCATTGGTTAATTTTTTGTAATTCATGGTAAAGCGGTTTTCTAAATTGGTTAGCTTATAAAATTTAACGGATTTGGGAAACCGCTTTTTATTGCTCATCAGATTTCATAGGTAATATCCAGTGGGCATGTTTGAAAGCCTCCCAGTCTACTTTTGCTAAGTCTACAGTAGGGTCAATAAAGGGCTGATAGGGACGGCCATTCAGACTGGCTTCACTAATGGCATAAATTTCCAGGTTTTGTATACCTTCTGCTCCATATTTCTTTTTCAGCAGTTGGACTACTTGCCATATCATATCCGGATGCGTGGCTACATCAGCCGCTTGTACATCCGTTAAGTAGTCACTCAGATAAACCTTCCACTGCTCATTTGTCTGAGGATTCCGTAGATTAAAAGATAAATTACCGCCCTTAGACCGTAGCATCATCCGCCATGACATCCGGTGGCCTTCTTCAGTCCAGTTTACATCTCCGGGAAATAACAAGTGCCTCAATGGTAAGACTACTTGCAGTACAAAAAATAGCACTAAAAAAACGGTAATAGCCGGATTTGGCAGAGAATAGGAGGGAAGAGGAGAAGGTAGTGCGGATATAGGCGTTTTTTTCTTAAAAAAGAATCGTCTCACTTTCTCTGGTTCAAAGAAAAATACATCTGCCCCGATCATTAAATAGGGAAAAATGCCTATCTGAAATACAGCAGAGTTGAATCCATGAAAAACAAGCGAAGCAACGAAAGCTAGCATTCTTGTTTTTTTCCAGAGCAGTAAAGGCACTATTAATAAATCAAAGAAGATCCCTCCATATGCTACTACCCATTTAATCCAGTTAGTTGCTAGCAGGGGCCCAAGTATAGGATAATCAGTTTTGTATTGGAACCACAAAGCAATAGGCTTGGCCGAGAGCCAGTCGGGTTGTATTTTGGCGATGGCTGCATAGGTAAATACAATCCATAGTTGCAGAATGAAAAGCCAGAAACACCACCTGGGACAAGTTAAACTCCGGATAGCCGGTTTACGCTTAACATCCAGTGAAGCATAGTGATGGGCTGGTACAAGCATCATCAGTACACAAAGCAGAATCAACAAATAGTAATGATTATTGTAGTTGAATTTCTGCATCAGATAAGTAGCAGTCCACATTAGGGTGAAAGCCGTTATGCTGAAGCGATAGAATAAACCCAGCATCACCATCAACCCAAAACCTGACATTACCACATAGTATCCGTACATGCCATACCCCGGCAACGGTTGCAACCACTCAAAACCAATAAAAGGCAAAGGATACACAGGGTCAATAAATGTTTCTTTTACCCAGCCGGTGAAAATAGCCCCTATAGATTCCAGGAAGATGAGTAATCCGAAGATTATCCGGAAAACAATTAATGGACTGTTGTCTACAGGTGAGCTGAGGTAGCGCAGAAGCCTGGATGAAATGTTTTCGTGGATGCTCGTAGTGATTGGCATATAGCGAATTTAATTAAAATATACACTTTTCGTTCCTATGTTATACCAAAACATTTTTAACCTGGAAAATAAAAAAGCCCATTACCAGTCTGTTTTAACAGATTGGTAATGGGCTTCTGAAGTAAATGTATAGAATTCTCAGCTAGGTGTGTAGAAGCTGAAAAGGAAATTTCTTTTTATACTTTTTCTGACATATACATATGTAGAATTTCATCAAGCTCATCCAGTGCAGTAGCTCCCTTGATGATATATTCTTTAATGCCAAGTTTGATCATCTCAAAAACTATTTGCCCATCTTCCTGGCCACTCAGCATAATTACTTTTAATTTCTGCAAGTGTTTCTGAGCAGTTTCCATCACTTCTTTGCCATTCATCCGGCCACCAGAACGGTTTATATTGTAGTCCAGAATAAGAATATAGGGATCTAAATGTAATTGCTCAATACCCGCTTCACCAGTATTGAAAGTATAGATTTCAAAAATTTGTTTTTGTTCTAAATGCTTTTTGAGTACGAATAAGAATGACTCATCATCATCAATAATAAATATTCTGATTTTTTTGTTGGACATACAGATAAGTAGCTTAGTGCTGAATAGAATTCAAATAAAGCAGTTTGCTTGTTTTTTATAGGTGTCTTCTGCTCAGATATCATACATACTCAGGTTTTCAACAGAATTGCATGTAGTTCTGATAGTTAAATGCAGAAGTTAATTCTGAGCTAACAAGTACATTACCGCCATCCGGATGGCTACACCATTTTCTACCTGGTTCAGGATAATAGAATGATCAGAGTCGGCCGCATCACTGCTCAATTCTACTCCCCGGTTAATGGGTCCGGGATGCATAACGGTGATTTTTTTGTCGAGGGAATCGAGGAGTTTTTTGTTAATGCCGTAATAGAGGGAATATTCACGTAGAGACGGAAAATATTTTATCTGCTGCCTTTCCAGCTGAATACGCAGAACATTAGCCACATCGCACCATTGTAAAGCCTTGCGAACATCTAATTCTACCTTCACTCCCAGCTCTTTTATGTATTTAGGAAGCAGCGTAATTGGTCCGCATACCATTACTTCTGCACCTAGTAACTGAAGGGCAAAAATATTTGACAACGCTACTCTAGAATGTAAAATATCGCCAATAATAGCTACTTTTTTTCCTGCAACTTCACCATGTTCCTCCCGGATAGAAAAAGCATCGAGCAGTGCCTGCGTTGGATGTTCATGTGTACCATCGCCTGCATTTACAATATTGGCTTTAATATGTTTAGCCAGAAAATGCGGAGATCCTGGACTAGAGTGGCGCATAACAATCATATCTACCTTCATAGCCAGGATGTTGTTGACTGTATCCAGTAGGGTTTCGCCTTTTTTTACAGAACTAGACGAAGAGGAGAAGTTAATAACATCGGCCGAGAGTCTTTTTTGTGCCAGTTCGAAAGACAGGCGGGTACGGGTAGAATTTTCAAAAAATACATTGGCTACCGTTATGTCTCGCAAGGAGGGTACTTTTTTTATGGGCCTGTTTAGTACTTCTTTAAATGTATCGGCAGTTTCAAAAATTAGTTCTATATCTGCCCTGGTAAGACCTTTTATTCCGAGTAAGTGTTTTACACTTAGTTGTTGCATGCGTGTGGTATGTTTGAGCAAAAAGTGAAACCTGTATTCGTTTTTAGCTTTAATTCATCAGCCAGATGCTATCCTCTGTATTTCCTTGTTCTTTCCATTGCACTAATACCCGTTGAGAAAAAATGGAATCTACCGGCTTCCCGATGTAGTTGGGTTCAATGGGCAAATCCCGGCTGTATTTACGGTCTATTAAAATGAGTAACTCTACCTTACGAGGCCTTCCAAAAGCCGTCATGGCATCCAGGGCAGCTCTTACGGTACGGCCTGTAAACAGCACATCATCTATGAGAATAACATTTTTATCTTCAATAATAAATGGTACGTTGGTAGCATTTGGTTTGAGAGGTGTTTCCCGCCGCCTGAAATCATCCCGGTAAAATGTGGCATCCAGATATCCGAGAGGTACCTCTGTCTTATTCATTTGCCGGATACGTTGCTTGAGCCGTTCGGCCAAGAAAACACCCCGAGGCTGCAGGCCCAACATTACAGAATCCTGAAACGTATCGTGATTTTCGATGAGTTGCTGGCTTAAGCGGCTAAGCGTAATTTCCAGTTGTTGGCTATCCAGTATTTGTCTTTTTTGCATGGCTTGGGTGTGCAAAGATAGAAAAAAGGACTTAATATAAACGGCGGCTTACCGTGTAATTTTCAATAAGCATTGTTATGCCTACACGATAATACGAAAGGCGCATCTGATGCGCCTTTCGTATGAATTATACTTATACTTTAACATCTACTGTTTCTGCTCTTGCAAATTTGTAGTAGCCGCATTGGTTTGGTACGTAATTTTATTGAGATAGAACACTTTACGCGTAGATTTTACCCCAACGTCTTTGCTGTTATTAATCTCCTGCTCGCCCCAGGTAATAAAATATTTTCCATACCATTCGCTTACTTTCGCATCCTCTGAATCTACAATTTTGTCATGCTCGAAATTGGTTTTAATAGGATAGTTCTCTTTATCTTTTACCACCTGGTTTCCTTTAATTATTTTTGTATTCAACGTTTCCTCGTGTGGATAGACTAAAACAATTTTATCATCGTCTACGGCTACCTTTACAGCTTCCACTAACTGATAGCTTACAAAATCTTGAATACCAAAACTATTATCCCATAACAAATTGCCTTGTTTATCGAACCCGCACACAACCGCATGGGTGTACTTATAGCCGTCAAAAATACGGTCGCTGTAGCGGTTTCCGCCGTAATAGCCATAGCCATAAAATGAGTTAGAACGGTATTGCGGATAAAAGGCTTCCCCAATCAGAATATACTGGTCGTCTTGTTCAATAATGTCGTGCAGCATTAAGCGGTAGCGCAACTGGTATTCCTTGCCTCTTTCTCTCTTTTTCACAATCCGGTTTCTTACACGCACTTGCCGGCGGGGCTTCATAAAACTGAAGAAATTCTCAAAATCGTTGAATTTATAATATTTAATAAACTCCTGCTCATCGCCATTCATTTTGGCTATATACATACCCTGAGCATACGGCGAATTTTTGACAGAATAATTTCCCATCAGGAAGTGCTCGTCTTCGTTTAATGGGCTTATGCGGCCAGTTTGTAGCGTTTTATCACGGTTGGAAGGTACCACCATATTTTTCAGCAGGCGGCCACCATAATCATAGGATTTGATAGATAAATCAGACCGGCGCCTGTTGATGTTGTATAAAATTACATCCAGGGTATTTTCGTAATTGTCTACCTCCAATTCACTTATTTCAGAATTTGCTTCATACATGGCAGGCAAAATCCTGGAACGTTTGTCGAAAAAATTAAATGCTACCACTACCGGACGGTATTTAACACGTCCACCAATATAGGCAGTGTTGCTCATTACCTTAAAATGAGTAATGTCCAGATAGGTTAGTAAACTGCCTTCCACCAGTTCAGAATCACCATTTAAAAAATCCAGACGGAAGATCGACATCTTCAGCGACTGATTCTGGGTAAGCAGTACATACAGAAAATTATCATTCTGAAATACTTTGGTAGGGGAATATTCTGCTTTAATAATATAGGTCTTTTCCCACATGATATTAAGCATTGTATCGTAGCGGGCGATGTTCCAGGTATGGTTGCCGCCTTCCGGATAAACCGATTGTGAAGAGACAAGCAGGCCTTTTTCTTTTAAAGAAATAACATTGTATAACTTATTTTCTTTTTCATCCGGAGTGATTTCCAGCCTTAACACCTGATCCAGTTGTGCCCATACCGTTGTGGCTGTTGTACAACAGAGCAAAAGTAATAACAAGCTTGTAGTGAAAAATGCCTTCATGGTGGTGTCTCCTTCATACACAAGTACTTGGATTCGTATTGATATGTTACTAAAATACCAAAAATAATTCTCATGCCGTACAGAATTTTCATATATTTTTAGTACTGCACCGATAGTATTTATAACAAGATGCACATATAGAGTTATTCCATAAAAATTTGCGACCTATTTTGCTAAAACAGGGATTTACATCATCCATTCAGGCTTTGTTGTAGTAATATTGGCCTTCAGTTCGTGTAGTATCGCATACAAACCATAATAGGTTCTGTTAATATACAAGGCATGTCGCGAGCCACGTGCTGACTTGGATTCCCGGATTTCTTTGTATTTCGACATTTTCTCTCCATACTCAAACACAGAGGCAAAATAAGCTTCATTGCCGAAGTCGAAGGTGGGGGTATGGAAGGGTTTACCCAGCAAAACAATCATGCTTTTGAATAATTCTTTAAAAAATGCTACTTGTGCCGGTGAATCTGCTGGTGAAAGAAATTCTAGTGCATAGAATAACTGATTCATCTTAGCTTCATCTTTCAGAATATGCGGATTAATTAAAGCAAAATAGTTCTGGTAATAATCTTCCGGAATTTCTTTTACACAGCCAAAGTCAATAATACCCATGGTACCATCTGGCCGCATGAGGAAATTGCCAGGATGCGGATCTGCATGTACCGTGCGGAGTGTATGGATCTGAAAATCATAAAAATCCCATAATGCCTGGCCAATTTTGTTGCGTACTTCCTGCGAAGGATTAGTTTGCAAAAATTCAGACAGATGTTTGCCTTCCAGCCAGTCCATCGTCAGGATGCGTTCGCAGGAATATTGTGGATAATAGGTAGCAAAAAAGATATCAGGTATATGTGCACACGCCTTAGAAATGTCTACTGACCTTTTCAGCTCCAGGGTATAATCTGTTTCTTCAAGCAGCTTGCTTTCTACCTCCTGCATATATTTCTCTACATCACGCTCATTCAGATTTAACAAGCGGATAGCAAAAGGCTTTACCATTTTCAGATCCGAGCTTACACTTTGAGCTACTCCTGGATACTGCACTTTTACAGCTAATTTTTTACCCTGTAAAGTAGCTTCATGCACCTGGCCAATAGATGCCGCATTTACTGCATCCATAGTAAAGGTATCAAACAACTCTTGTGGTGTTTTGCCAAAATATTTCTGAAATGTTTTAATTACCAATGGGCCAGACAGGGGCGGAGCACTGTATTGAGCCATTGTGAATTTTTCGGAGTAAGCTTTAGGAAGCAGGTTTCTGTCCATACTCATCATCTGAGCTACTTTCAACGCACTTCCTTTTAACTCGCTTAACGATTCATAAATATCGTGTGCATTGTCTTCATGCAGGTCTTCCTTAGATAGATCTGTATCGAACATGCGTTTGGTATAATGCTTTATGTAATTACCACCTACTTTAAAGCCTGTTTTCACAAATTTAGTGGCCCGTTCTACTTTTGTAGCAGGTATGGTTGTTTGAGATTTCATCATAAGGTTTGATACTAAGTGCTGGTTGTGCGGAAACATACGATTTCAGCGACAACATAATTTAAAGCTGGTATTAACAGACCAGCCGGCAATTGGAATAAAATAGGTGAATGAGTTAGTGTAGGTACCCATCAGAAACGGGTGCTTTGCCTGTTCTGAAATATGAATTTTGCAAAATCAAACAACGTATCCAGAGGTGTTTTGCCAATCAGATCAAAAGCGGTATTTACAGCTTTTTCAATGGCCACATCCGTCTGTTCAAACTGCTGACTAGGGTCTTTTATCCAGAAGTTTAGAATAAACAACGTTTGTCTCCATAACGCATCCGGATACCTCTCTGCAAGGAACGGGCGGTTCATTACTTCGCTGGTGGCTCTGCCTTCACGCAGCAACTCTTCTGCAAATTCTTTAAATGCTTTTTTGAATAGAAAAAGGTCTGCCGAAGTTGCCATAAATTGTTTAAGTGGCTGCTTATTTACTGCATATAAGGCAAAACTCCGTTGTAATTTCAGTTCTTCTACCCAGATATAATAGAGGGAAAGCAATTTTTCCCGGACTGAATACTGCTCAAATACTTCCTGGCTTTCTGTCCGTAGCCGGGCTTTGTCAAATATATCTTTCCAGATTTGTTGTTCCAGATTGTCAAATGAATTAAAGTGTGCATAAAACTCCGTTTCCGCCATGCCTAACTGCTTGGTAAACGCAAAAACGGATACTGGCTGCCTGCCATGCTCTAACACATAGATAATGTATGAATGTTGTAGTTGCTCTTTTGTTTCCATTTTTATATAACCTGAAAACGTACAGAATGGTTTATGTATTTGATTGGCCTTATGAAGAAAAATAGCACTTAATTACCTGTACTGCTAACAAGTTCCTGATTGCCTTTTAAGATTAATTCATAGACTTGTTGCAAGATTGAATCTTCCTCTCTTGCCTCTGCAGCTATGTTCCGTTTAAGCGCAATGTCGGGCATGATGCCACGGTTATAATAGGTATGTTCTCTGTCGTTAGATACAATGGCTGTCGATAGATATACTTGCACATGGGTATTGGGGAGGCTGACGAGCAGTGTATTTCCAAAGGAGTAAGATGGGCTAGCGCCACACTCTTCGCCTACAATCTGTCCCAGATTATGTTCTTTAAAATATTTAGTAAATAAGCCGGCGGCAGAAAAAGTATTTCCATTCACCAACAGATAAACTTTTCCTTTGAATTTTAGCTTCTCGTTAGCTATAAAGTGTGCCTTGCTTGAAAAAGGAATAAATTTACCTACCGGCGTGTGAGCTATTTTTGCCGCATAAGATTGTTTATTAAAATTCCGTTGTAAAAAATCTAGTAACCCTTGCTTTTTACTCTCTTTTAGCAAATGGCTGGACTTAATCTGAAAAGCACTCTCTATATTTTGAGGACTTATGTAGTTTAGTAACATATGGGCATGATAGATCATACCACCCGGATTGTCGCGTAGATCGATAACCAGGTTTTCTACATGGCTTTGATTAATCTTTTTAAAACTGTTTTCCAGAAATTGCCAGAAATACAAGGTACGGGGTTTGTTTGAGATATCCTCAAAGCGGTTTATATCCATATAGGCTACGGAACCATTAGTTTGAATGGTTAGGGTAGGTTCGTTGGCTAGTTTCTCATTGGCTTCAATAATTTCTCTGGCTGTAATGCCTGGTAAAGAAACGCTGCCATGCTTACCGCTGGGTGAAGTATACGTGATGGTATAGGTATCTTGGGCCCCATACAACATCCAATAATAAATGCTGAACCGTTCCAGGTTTTCCAGTTGCCGGGTTTTATAAATCTGTATACCGGCATCAGCACTGGTAGCTTTATACATAGCCGCAGCAATAGTTTCTATGGGAACTCCGTTAATAGCCATAAGCCTGGTACCAAGCGTACCGGACTCTAAATGACCTGCGTAATCTTGCTTAATAAATGCCTGCCCGTTTTCAAATAAAAGTTGAAGTGGAAAAAATTTGCCTTTCTGTTGAATATACTTAAATAAGGCATATTGATTATGGGCATCCAGGTGTCCATCGTTTATAAAAGCCAAGTATTGCTTAACAAGTACAGTAAATTCATTTGCTGTAATGTGTGTACGTGTAGCGTTAGTGTCTTTTAATAAACTATCTACTAATAAAGAGTACTTATTCTGTATAGTGGCACTGTCTGTATAACAATACAGGCAAGGATGGGCATCTTGTAATTTCGTATGCAGAAATAGCAGATCTTCCGCACATTTATCTAATTCATAATAGTATTCTGTCTTACTAGAATCTTTTTCATGTGCAGGTAATTGAGCTTTGGCATACCAACTCATGGAACATAAAAACAGGAATATGGGTATAAGTTTGGCTCCCATAGGCGGTTATTTCACTAAAAAGTCAATGAATTTTATAAAGCAGGATTAACAATTTAAAAAATTATTTATTCTTTATAAAGAATCATAGGAGCTGGTAAACTGAATTTTTCAAAAATATTTTGCAAGTAAGAATTTAGCTGCAATTCTAGTAAGTCAGTTGAATTAGGAGAGGTCGGCCATGAGAGAACTAAAGAAAAGAGAATAGCTGGCTGATGATTTGAGGGCTATCCAAGTGAGTAGAAATTCTATATTAGGTACTATACAAAATTTGTATGAAAGATAAAAGCATTTCAGAAAATAAATAATTTTGGCTAGGAATAGCTTTTTGTTACAACTATTATTTTATATTTGTTGTATACCTTATAAGTATCATGCAAGAGTATACAAGAAAATGAGTAGTATAAAATAAATAGCTGTAAAATTATGGATATAAATGACCGGGTAGCAACCCTTATCAATAAGCTGGGGATGACCGCTTATCAATTTGCTAAAGAACTTGGCTACGACAGGCCCGAAAAAATATATACCATTCTCAATAAACGGAATAAGCCTGGATACGACACGTTAGCCGATATATTAAACCACTTTACACAAGTAAACGCAGAATGGTTGATGTTAGGCAATGGAGAAATGCTCAAAGGTGAGGAAAATAGGGAAAGCAGCATTGCCGTAGTAAAAGAAAGCCCTACCCCTGAAATTGTGGTGTTTGAAGGCAATAAACATGGAAAAAGTTATTCTGTAAAAAAAGAAGCCGGTATTGTGGCTATTACGCTGGACCGTGAAACGCAGGAAGAAAATATAGCCATGGTAGACACGCGAGCGGCTGCCGGTTATCCGCAATATTTCTTGGAACCTGAATACTTTGTGGATTTGCCTAAGTTCCATCTGCCTGGTCCGCAGTTCCGCAATGCTACATTCCGCTGCTTCCAGGTTATTGGCGATAGCATGACAGAAACACTATATCCCGACGACTGGGTTATCTGTCAATACTTTGATTTGAGCCAGGGTGCCAGATCATTCAACGCCATTAAAGAAGGGTATGTGTATGTAATTGTAACCGATGAAGCAGTGCTGGTGAAGCGGTTGCTAAACCGGGTACAGGAAAGAGGTAAAATAGTATTGATGTCTGATAATGAGGCCTATGCAACCCGTGAAATTGATGCAGAAGATGTAAAAGAGCTGTGGTATGTAAAAGCAAAACTGAGTTTCCATTTCCCCAATACCAGATACAATACCCTGCGCAAAATCAGTGGCCTAGAAGCAGATCTGGTACATTTGCAGGAAAGAGTAAAAAAACTGGAAAGTTATAAGTAGTCACTACGTACATAAAATAAAATACCCGATGCCATCACCTTAGCATCGGGTATTTTATTTTCAGCCTGTTTCGCTTCAATCAACTTGCTCTTTCATAGTGTCTTTCACTTCCCGTTTGATGTTTTGCAAAAAATCACCATTCGGATTTAAGTCAGCAGATACTGGTGGTTCTCCCAACAGAAAGCCAAATGGTTCTAAAGGCTCTATATTATCGAGAATTACTTTTAAAATAGCCGTAAAAGGAATAGAAAGAATCATGCCCGCAGGCCCCCACAACATACCTCCCAGCAACAAGGCAATAATGGCAGCTAAGGGGTTAACACTCACTTTGGAGCCCACGATGTTAGGTGTAATAAAATTTCCCTCCAGAAATTGGACAATCGTAAATACTCCTGCTACTCCCAGGGCATACCAGATAGAGTCTTTTGTTAGTAAGGCTATCAGAATAGGAAAAGCTGAACCAACAATAATTCCTAAATAGGGAATAATGTTTAATAACGCTGCCAGAGCGCCAAAAAAGAAAGCATACTTAATACCTAAAACAAGCAACCCCAATGTATTGAGCACCGCAATAATAACCATTACCAACATAAGACCCATAATGTAATTCTTTACTACATTCTGAATTTTATACATGATATGTGTAATCTGGTGGTTAGGAGTTTTTATAAATAGCTTGTTCAAAAACTGTTTAAAAAATGTGCGGTAATACAGAAAGAAGAAAATAAATACCGGCATTAATCCAAGGTCGGCAAAAGTACTGGTTGTGTAGGCTAATACACTCGTAAAAAAGGCGCCACTCGACTGTATCATGGCATCGGTTGAGGTGCGGAATAAACTAAGCTGGCTGTTTTTTCCTATACCAAATGTCTGGCTTATAAACGTGTGAATTTCTTCCAGTAACAGTTCCAGTTTCTTTTGTAGTTCTGGTAAGTCTTCACCAAAACTTAGCAGCTGAGAAGAAATAAAGTACAGAAGTATGCCTACAACAATTATAATGACAATCAGGCAAATAAAGATGGCCAGTACCCGTGGCAGACGTAAACTCTCGAGTTTAGTGCAGAGAGGATGCAGGAGTAAGGCGAATAAAAAAGAGAAGCATAAGGGCACCAGTAAACTGTCGCCGAGTTCCAGGGCTACCAGTATGAGCGCTACACTTATTAAAACAAGGCTTATTTTTACATATAAAGGTTGTTTTACTTTAACATAGTTTTCCATCAAATCTGTTAATTAAACGTTGGGTTATTTAAGGTAATTTAACGGTAAAGGAAAAAGCAAGTTGAATATATCCTGACAATAGTATTGTACGTTCTGTGTACAATATCAACTATTCAGCAGTAAGCCGGTTCGGTAAGTAGCCGGTATGCGTGATCTGCCAAAGTAAATCCATACATTTAAAAAAACCTTAACTCGTAAAATGCTGAAAATGAAAATTCTGTTATTTTTATTCTCGCTTAAAACCGCTTTTTGTACGTGTAATCCTGAAGTGAAGAAAAGCGGATTTGAAAGAGGAAGAAGCAGCTACAAAGTAACCCGTTTGGGCCGCATGCCGCAGGTCATTAATGAAAGTTCCGGGCTTGTGATGGCTGAAAGTGATACTGTTTTCTGGACGAATAATGATGGCGGTAGCAAGCCTATACTTTATAAAATCAGCAGAAACGGTGATATACTAGATTCTCTTCAGCTGACAGCTACAAAAAATACCGATTGGGAAGACTTAGCAAAAGACAAAGCCGGGTATGTGTATGTTGGCGACTTCGGAAATAACCTAAATGCCCGCAAAGACTTGACGATCTATAAGCTACATCCTCAAAAACCACAACACATTGAGCAGATAACGTATCAGTATCAAGATCAGGAAGCATATCCGCCAGCAAAGGAGACCAGAAACTTTGATTGCGAAGCTTTCTTCGGGCATAATGGGCAATTATATCTCTTCTCCAAAAACCGTGGAAATAAGACCGTAAAAATGTATAGCCTTCCTGGAAAAGCAGGTCAACATACAGCAAGAGTAACCGATGAAGTTTATTTACAAAGCCAGGTAACAGCTGCTGATATAAATCCTTCAGAAAGTGCGTTTGCTTTGCTGAGTTATGGGAAAGTATTTCTTTTTCAGCTGGATGCGAAGGAGCCGACTTTCAAAAATCCATACCTGTGCATAAAACTAGCGAGAGGGCAAGCAGAAGCCTTAACGTTTATCAACGAAACCGATTTTATTATTTCTAATGAAAAAGGTAAATTGTTTTTAGTAGAGAAAAAGAAATAATTTACAGCTGTTGCATCATCAGGCAAAAACCCAATACCTTTACCAGTACTACATTTAACCGATGTTACGTTTAGTAATTATACAGTTATTTAGGTCAGAATTTAACCCTTCCATTCCTTATGAGATCACATGAAATAGATTACAAAATTATCGGCGACGATATACAAATCGTTGAAGTTGAACTAGATCCCAGAGAAACTGTAATTGCCGAAGCAGGTGCCATGCTCTATATGGAAAATGGCATTGAATATGAGACAAAAATGGGCGACGGGTCTCAGCCCAACCAAAGTTTTTTAGGTAAACTGATGTCTGCCGGATCAAGGCTTATTACCGGAGAGTCGTTATTTATGACCCATTTTACAAACAGAGGGCATATGCGTACAAGAGTCGCTTTTGCAGCTCCTTATCCTGGTACCGTTATTCCCATAAATTTGGGAAGTATTTACGGAAATCAGTTAATAGTGCAGCGAGATGCTTTTCTGTGTGCAGCTTTAGGAACAAATATCTCCATGCATTTTAATAAAAATATTGGCTCTGGCTTATTTGGAGGAGAGGGGTTTATTCTGCAAAAATTACAAGGAGATGGATTAGCTTTTGTACATGCCGGCGGAACGGTGGTAGAAAAACACTTGAATAACGAAATATTGAGAGTAGATACCGGATGCGTCGTTGCCTTTGAAACAGGAGTCAGCTTCGACATTCAGCGTTCTGGCGGGCTGCGTTCTATGGTTTTTGGTGGCGAAGGTCTTTTCCTGGCTACTTTGCAAGGCACTGGCCGGGTTTGGATTCAGTCGATGCCTATTTCTAAACTAGTGCAAGCGTTGGCTCCCTATGGTAAAAATTCCAGTAAAGAAGGAGGATCTTTGCTTGGTAAGCTAATGGAAGAGTAAGTTGGTTTCAGCCAAATTTTAAATTGTGCTAAACGAAAACAGGGTAAACCTTTGTAGCTTACCCTGTTTTTGTTTTGTGTATAGTCGGCTAATTATTCAAATCAGCAATGGTATTTTCGTTCAACGTTTCCTGATGATTTACCTCTTTTTCGGCAAAGAATTTCTTCTGCATGATTAAAATGATGGCTACGCCTACAAAAATAGAAGCATCAGCTATGTTAAAAATAGGCCATAACGAATAAAATTCTCCTCCGATCAAAGGAATCCACTTAGGAACTATGCCTTCCCAAATATCGAGGTAAAACATATCTATTACCTGCCCATGAAACCAGGGAGTTGGGGAGTCATAAGGAGCATTGTTTAAGTATACGCCATAAAAAGTACTATCAATGACGTTGCCAATAGCACCCCCAAGAATGAGGGCTGTACACCATAACAAACCAGGATGCACACCCCGTTTAGCCAGTACCCGCAGATACATAGCAATCCCGATCATGGCTGCCAAACGGAAAATACTCAGGATTAGTTTACCGTATTCTGAACCTAACTGGAGGCCAAAAGCCATACCCGGATTGAGCGTGTAATGTAACTTAAACCAATCACCAAACACCGGAATCTGCCCTGCTGTACCCAGCTCCATATTGAAATGCACCAGCATTTTCACTGTCTGGTCTAAGATGATTACTGCTAGGCTTAGCAGATAATATTTGTAATATCTCATTGAAAAGAAACGAAGTTATACAATTAACATCAAACAAAAATACTTATTATATCTCTTAATCAAGAATAAATATATAAGCTGCCTGTATTATTTTAGTAACGAAGGTATATAAAAATAATGGTAACAAAAATATGGATGCCTATGTTCATGGCTTTGCTTCATTCATAGAAACTTAATAGAGTAAGGAATAGTTATATCTGTATAGTCACATTAATTGACTATTTTTGCCTCACATTAATCTAAACATAGTTATGGTAACGATATTATTAGCAGTAGTTATATTAGCCTTATTTTTTGTAGGATTATCTGTACGGTTGCTTTTAGTAAAAGACGGCGAGTTTAAAGGAACATGCGCCTCTATGAATCCTGAATTAATGAAAAAAGGGATAGACTGTGCCTGTGGTAAAAAAGCAGGCGAGTGCCAGACAGCAAATCTGCCTGAGATTGCCAAGTAAACTGTGGAAATTTCTTTAAAGTTTTGCACAAAATTCAAGTTAAACTCGTTTAATTTGCCATTTTCTTATTTCTATCAAAAACTGAAACATAGTGTCATTAATCAAATCAATTTCTGGTATCAGGGGAACTATCGGGGGAAAAGCCGGCGAGTCTTTTACGCCTTTAGATATTGTAAAATTTACAGCCGCCTATGGTACATGGGTAAAGTCGCGACAAGTGAACGAGCATAAGATTGTGATAGGCCGCGATGCACGGATTTCCGGAGATATGGCATCAAAACTGGTAGCTGCTACTCTACAGGGCGTGGGCTTGGATGTAGTAGATATTGGTTTATCTACAACGCCTACCGTAGAACTTGCGGTGGTAGCAGAAAAAGCATCCGGAGGTATCATTATTACAGCCAGCCACAATCCGGTTCAATGGAATGCCCTGAAGTTATTGAATGAGAACGGTGAGTTTATATCTGCTAAGGATGGAGAAGAAGTATTGCAGATTGCCGAAAGCGAAAGTTTTGAGTTTGCTGAAGTAAAGAAGCTGGGCAAGTATTATACCGATGAAACATATCTGCAAAAACACATAGATGCTATATTGCAACTGCCACTCGTTAACCAGGCGGCTATTGCTGCCAAACAATACTATATTATTGTAGATGCAGTCAATTCTAGTGGGGGTGTAGCTGTACCTATGCTACTAAAAGCATTGGGTGTAAAAAAGGTAACTTTGTTGAATGGAGAGCCTACCGGTAATTTTGCCCATAATCCGGAGCCTTTGCCAGAAAATTTGCTCCAGATTTCCAACGAAATACAACGTGGCCGTTATGACCTGGGTATTGCTGTAGATCCGGATGTAGACCGCCTGGCACTGGTTTGTGAAGATGGAAGCATGTTCGGTGAAGAATATACGCTGGTTGCTGTAGCAGATTATGTATTGAAAAACAAAACCGGGAATACGGTTTCTAACCTTTCTTCTACCCGTGCACTCCGCGATGTAACGGAAAAAGCCGGAGGTACTTATTTTGCCTCAGCTGTGGGAGAAGTAAATGTGGTAACAGCCATGAAAGAAAACGATGCGGTTATTGGTGGCGAAGGAAATGGAGGTATTATTTATCCTGAGTTGCACCATGGCCGGGATGCATTAGTTGGCATTGCGCTATTTTTAAGCCACCTGGCTACTACAGGCTATTCAGTATCCAGGTTACGGGCTACATACCCCAATTACCATATCTCCAAAAATAAGATTGAGCTTACCCCTGATATCAATGTAGATAATATACTTGCCAGCATTAAGGAAAAGTATAGCAAAAATCCGATAAATGCAGTAGACGGTGTAAAAATAGAATTTGATAAAGAGTGGGTACATTTAAGAAAATCCAATACTGAACCCATTATACGCATTTACTCTGAATCAGAAACGCAGGCAACCGCTGAATATCTGGCTAACAAAATAATTACAGATATTAAAGAAATTGTTTCGCAGCAATAAGGCTCTCAAGCCGAAATCTGAGTTTTGACGACGATGGATCGTCAGCCTAGCCATACCGGGCTGATTTACCTATCTTTCTAAAATATTTATATTAAGTCAATTATGCGGGTATACTTTGATAATGCAGCCACTACACCCTTAGATAAAGAAGTGTTGGATGCCATGATTCCTTATATGATGAATCAATATGGGAATCCGTCTTCCATTCATTCGCATGGGAGAGAAGCCAGAGCCGCTATTGAAAAATCCCGTAAAACAATTGCTGCTTTATTAAACACTTCACCTTCCGAGATATTTTTTACGTCTGGCGGCACCGAAGCAGATAATACGGCTATCCGTTCCACTGTAGAAACCCTGAATATTACCCATGCTATTACTTCTCCTATCGAGCACCATGCCGTGCTGCATACGTTGGAGGAACTACACCGCCTAGGTAAAATTCAAGTAAGCTTTGTCAGGCTAGATGAAAAAGGCCATGTAGAAATGAACCATCTAGAAGAGTTGTTAAAAACCAACCCCCGTTCTCTGGTTTCATTAATGCATGCGAATAACGAAGTAGGTAACCTGACAAATATTGAAGCAATCGGAGAATTATGTAGCCATTATAAAGCCGTATTTCATTCGGATACTGTGCAAACGATGGGACATTACAGGCACGATTTAAGAAAATTAAACATAAACTTTATTGTAGGAGCAGCCCATAAATTTCACGGGCCAAAAGGAGTCGGATTCTTATACATTAACAATTCGCTGAAGATACAACCCTTTATTACTGGTGGCTCGCAAGAGAGAAATATGCGGGGAGGTACTGAAAATGTATATGGCATTATTGGGCTGGCAAAAGCCCTGGAAGTAGCCTACCGGGATATGGCGGAGCATCAGCAGTACATTCAAAGCTTAAAATCCCGCATGATTGAGAAACTGAAAACTTCTATAGAAGATATTTACTTTAATGGCGATTCAGCGAATGCGGAAAAAAGTTTATATACAGTGCTCAATGTAAATCTGCCACCTTCTGAACTAAATGATATGTTGCTCTTCAACCTGGATATACAAAAAATATCAGCTTCTGGTGGCAGTGCCTGCGCTAGTGGCACCAACATTGGTTCTCATGTATTAGCCGCATTAAACTGCCCTCCTGATAGAACATCGGTGCGTTTTTCTTTCAGCAAATACAATACACCCAAAGAAGTAGATTATGTAGTGGAGACGCTGGCGGAGATGTATAAAAATATTAAAGTGGCTTAATCTACATACGTCTGTAGCCTTGGCCCGTTTCGCTTACCCACTTAAAGAATGAATCTTCTAATTTTGTACCTTTTATGCAGCAAAACCCGGATATTTCAGTTGTCATACCTGCCAAAGACGAAGCCGAGTCTTTGCCTGAGCTATGTATCTGGATTACCCGTGTAATGCAGGAGAATAAATTCAGCTACGAAGTAATAATTATTGACGATGGCAGCCAGGACGAATCGTGGAATGTTATCAGTTTTCTGTCCAATCAGAATCCGGCCATTAAGGGCATCCGTTTCAACAGGAATTATGGCAAATCGGCTGCCTTGGATGTTGGCTTTAAGGCTTCCATAGGCAAAGTAGTGATTACCATGGACGCTGATTTGCAGGACAGCCCGGATGAAATTCCAGAGTTGTTCAACATGATCACTAAACAAAAATATGATCTGGTATCCGGCTGGAAAAAGAAGCGTTACGATCCGGTTAGTAAAACTATTCCATCCAGGTTTTTTAATTCAGTAACCAGTCGGATTTCTGGCATAAAATTGCACGATTTTAACTGTGGGTTAAAAGCATACCAGCAAAAGGTAGTAAAAACCATTGATTTATATGGGGAAATGCACCGCTATATCCCCGTTATCGCTAAGTGGCAGGGATTTTCTAAAATTACTGAAAAAGAAGTGCAGCACCAGCCACGTAAATATGGAAAAACCAAATTTGGTTGGGAACGTTTTATTTTCGGATTTCTGGATCTGCTCTCTATAACCTTTGTGTCTAAATTCCGGAAAAGGCCAATGCATTTCTTTGGAAGTATGGGTAGTCTTTCTTTTGTGTTTGGCTTAGCAGTAGCTGTTGGGCTCGTATTGGATAAGGCCTATGCTATACATAATAAATTGCCATACCGGAATGCTACAGATCATCCGTTTTTTTACTTTGCTATTGTTGCCATTATCGTAGGCGTGCAATTGTTTCTGGCTGGTTTTTTAGCTGAACTCATTACTACCATGAATAATAAACGCACAGACGAATATTTGATTTCTGAAAAAGTAGGCTTATAAACCTGAAGAACCCCCCTCTAAAAAGTAGCATTTACTTAGGTTTGTTAACAAATAATATCTTAATTTTGCGGTTTCAATTAAACATAACTTCATCATAATGAGATTAAAAAATGTAGTATTTGCTCTTGTTGCAGGCATGTTCGCATTAAGTGCTTGTAATCTGCAAAAGAACAACAAAGGCTCGGCTTCCTTACAAAGTGAAAATGATTCGGTTAGTTATAGCCTTGGCGTATACTTTGGACAGACCATTAAAAGCCAGGGTTTAGATACGGTAAACACAGAAGTGCTGGCAAAAGCCATTGAAGATATTATGTCTGCACCGGCAGCTACTCCCGGCGATACAACCAAAAAAGGGAATGCCTTAATGAGTGCAGAGCAAGCAGGTATGTACCTGAGCAGTTATTTTCAGAATTTACAGACTAAAAAATCAGATAAAAACCTGAAAGAAGGTCAGAATTTTTTGGCCCAAAATAAATCCAAAGAAGGCGTAAAAACAACTGCCAGCGGTTTGCAATATAAAATATTGAAAGAGGGGAATGGCCCTTCTCCGGCTGCTAGCGATACAGTAGTTGCGCATTATACAGGTAAAACAATCGCTGGTAAAGTGTTTGATACCTCTCTTGATAATGGACAGCCGCTTGTGTATCCTGCCAATCAATTGATTCCAGGCTGGACTGAAGCGTTACAACTGATGAAAGTAGGCTCTAAATGGGAGTTATATATACCGGCTGAACTGGCATATGGCGAAAGAGGTGCAGGCCCGGATATTGGCCCTAATTCTACATTAATTTTTGAGATGGAATTGTTAGGCATTGGTACGCCAGACAGCTTAAAAGGTAGCAGATAAGGTATACATTAATCTCTAAGTACAAAGCAAACCGCCCCGGCAACTTAGTTGCCGGGGCGGTTTGCTTTGTAGATTCTAATTAAAAAGTACAAAAAAATTCTACCGGCTGAAGTTAATTTCTGTATTGTCTCCAATATTTAGGCTCTGGCTCAAACCTTTTAGCGAAGAATCGTTGCCAATAATTGAATCGTGCAGCACGACATTAGATAATTCACTGTACGAACCAATAATAGAATTATTAATGATAGATGCTTGTATATTGGTATTATCTCCAATAGCTACATGAGGCCCGATAATAGAGTTATTAACCAGGCAATTATTTCCAATACTAACAGGCGGTATAATAATTGTCTCTGGAAAATCTTGTATAGGTCGATTAGGTTCCATCCTTCCTAACAATATGGCGTTTGCTTCCAGAAGGGTTTGCTTCTTACCACAGTCATACCAGTTATTTACCTGAATGGTTGTCATTTTTTCACCCTCTTCAATCATCTTCATTAAAGCATCGGTTAGGTGGTAGTCATTTTGCGTTTTTATCTGATGATCGATTAAATACTGTAAGGTAGCAATCAACAAAGCCGGATTTACAATCTTATAGATACCCACCAGCGCCAGATTGGATTTAGGTATTTTTGGCTTCTCTACAAGCCTTTTTATCAATCCCTGCCCATCAACTTCTGCTATACCAAACAGCCATGGCGTGCTTACCTTCATCACCCCTAACACACTGTTTTTCGACTGAACCAATGCTTGTATATCTACATTAACAATGGTGTCGCCTAGAACAATTAGTACGGCTTCTTCCTGCTCAATAAAAGGTTTTGTTAGCCATATGGCATGTCCCAGACCTTCCCGGGGCTCTTGTATTACAAACTCTACTTTAATATCTGTATAGGTGGTATGGATAAACTTCTCAATTTTATCTCCTAAATAACCTACCACTAACACAAACTCACGAATGCCACCTTCAAGCAGGCCATCAATTATATGTGCTAGAATAGGTTTGCCGGCTACCGGCACCAAGGCTTTAGGTTGTGTATGGGTATGCGGCCTCAGCTTAGAGCCTACACCTGCTACCGGAATTATTGCTTTCATGTCCAAAAATCTTTATGCATCTACTTTCCTGAGTAAGCATACAGAACGAATAATTGTCCGTTACTCAGGAAGAACTTTAATTAGGCTGCCTTTACAAAATACAGGTAGTATATATGCTCCTACAGGTACTATAACGAATTCCTTTTAAGTAATCAATGTACTAATGTTTGCATTAATATTTAAACAATACGCAGAAAAAGGGATATTAATTTTCTTTGTTTTAGAGTTGCTATTATGCCCATAAGTTGTTAATTTTTCGCTATCGTTCCAGCTGATAGAAGACTTATCCACAAGTCATTTTTTAAATACATTGCTAATTTGTTCATTATCAGAGGCCTGTAAATATTTTTTATAGGTTGTGGATAAGTATTTGCTTTTTGTGGATAATTTTCTATTGATTTCTACTCCTCCGTTTTTTATGTATATCTACGCATGGGGCCCGTTACTTTCGGAAGTAACCCTACATTACTTTCAATTCCTATGCTGCGTATGATTTAGCAGGAAATAAAGAGAACACTGTACTTGCAAGCCGGTATTTTTACTGCATAAGTAATACTTGGTAATAAGCGTATTATCAAATAGGGTCTTGCTAGTTAACACAGGTGTGTTTTGTTTCCAGTAAAATAAATGATGTAAAATACTTATGAAAAACGTACTAATTCTTTTAACGCTTTGCCTGTGTGTATGCTTTCTGTCAAACAGCAGCTATGCACAAAAGCGGAAGAAAACCAAAGAAGATAAAGCCATAGAGAAGGAATGGAAAAAGAAAGCAAAAAGCCTTGATCCTTTAGAATACAAAAGTATGATGGAAGAGCAAGCTAAGCTAAAGGCCGAATCTAGTGAGTTAAATGCGCAGTTGCTTGGTGTGGAAGAAAGAATTAGCTATAAAGACACTGAAATTAGCCGTTTGCAGGCAGAATTGAAAGAGCTGCAAGCGAAGATGGCTGAAGAACAATCCTCTAACATTACCGGAAAAAAAGTAAGTGCCAAAGGGGTTGTATTTAAAGTGCAAATTGGTGCTTTCAGAAACAAAGACTTAACCAAGTACTTTGAGAATAACCAGAATTTTAGTGGCGATGTTGACCAGGATGGCGTAAAAAAATATACAATCGGGTATTTTGGCGATTATTGGGAGGCTGACACATTTAAAAAATATTTACGGGCTATGGGAGTAAAAGATGCTTGGATTGTCCCATATAAAGATGGTACCCGGGTAAACATTAAAGATGTATTAGAAGGAGCCATATAATATAAATAATAGCCAAAATATTGATTACAGCAATTACTTACTAAATAAATACAGGTGTTAAACATGAGCAACGTATATTTATACGTTGCTTTTTTATTTGCTGACTCATGCAGAATTTCGATGGAACGTTGTGTGGGATGGCTGCATACATTTTTGTGTTTACATATGAATTTCCCCCTTTATTTTATAACTTTCCAGCTTTAACTATAAAACATTTTTAAGATATGCCGGATATTACTTATCAGGCGGATATAGGCTCCGCTAAGGAAATCTTATACAATTGGATAGCAAAAAATACCTCAGAAAAAACCATTGAATGGATCAGGCAAAAGCAGGAGCTACTCAGGCAAGAGTCGGATTTAAGCCGCAATTTCTTTCTTACTTTCGGAATGGTTCCCCGGTATACAGGAAAGGATTTAATTAAACTCGATAAGAATGACCTAGAGATTGCCTACTATCTTCGCAATGGTTTAACACCTACCGGATGGACAACAGACCAGGTGGCAAGAATCCTTCTGGTGCTTTCGCTGCCATATGAAAACAAAGAGCAATTTTTAAACATATTATCCCAGTTGTTTGCTACAGCTGATGTAGGAGAGCAAACTGCTTTATATCTGGGTTTATCTTTATTTCCTTATCCCGAAGACTTTAAAAGCCGGGCATCTGAGGGTATTCGCACCAACATGACGGTGGTATTCAATGCCATTGCCCTGGATAATCCCTATCCTGCTGAATACATGGACGAAGCCGCATGGAATCAAATGGTATTGAAAGCCATTTTTGTAGGAAGTCCGCTACACCGCATTCAGGGGTTAGACAAACGTGCGAACGTTGCCCTGGCTAATACATTGTCAGACTTTGCACATGAACGGTGGGCTGCCAAACGACCTGTACCTGTAGAGTTATGGCGGCCAGTGGGACCCTTTATCAACGAACAGATATTGCCTGATATCAAAGCCCTTTTTGCATCAGGAGACACAATGCAACAAACAGCGGCTGCCCTGGCTTGTACACAAAGTACTTTTCCAGAAGCAAAAAACTTATTAGACAGCTATCCTGATTTAAAACAGAAAATAGAAAGTGGCGAATTAACCTGGGACAGCTTCAGTAAACAAATACCGGTACAATAAATTCTATAGTATGTCTATAAAAGATACAGCTGCATGTAAACCAGAAGCCGGAAAACTTGTTCCTGTAGTCAACCTTTCCAAATGTGAAGGAAAAAAAGATTGCGTAGACGTTTGTCCGTATGATGTATTTGAAATGCAAGCTATTTCAGATGAGGCGTATCGTACACTAAACTTAGTAGGTAAGCTGAAGACATTTGTTCATGGCAGGCAAAAAGCTTTTGCTGTACGGGCAGAGGTTTGCCATGCCTGTGGCCTATGTGTAACGGCTTGCCCAGAGAAAGCCATAAAATTGGTAAAAGCACCTAGTATATAATAGTATTGAATTTTAAAATCTGATAGTATGAATACCATAAAAGATATGATGTTTATAGATCCGCATGTGCATATGACCTCCCGGACAACGGACGATTATGATGCCATGCGTAAAGCAGGAATTGTTGCCATTATTGAACCTGCTTTCTGGCTTGGCCAGGCCCGTACAGAAGCCGGTAGTTTTAAAGATTATTATAGCAGTCTGGTAGGGTGGGAGCGGTTCCGGGCAAGTCAGTTTGGGATCAGGCATTACTGCACCATCGGCTTAAACTCAAAAGAATCAAACAATGAACCTTTAGCCGAGCAGGTAATGGAATTGCTTCCGTTGTTTGCTAGTAAAGAGGGGGTGGTGGGAATAGGTGAAATTGGCTACGACGACCAGACTGCCGCAGAAGATAAGTATTACCGGCTACAACTCGAACTGGCCAAAGAACTGGATCTGCCTGTACAGATTCATACGCCACACCGGGATAAGAAAAAAGGAACTACCCGCAGTATGGATGTGTGCATAGAACACAACCTAGACCCAACTAAAGTGATTGTAGATCATAACAATGAAGAAACAGTAGAGGAAGTATTAAACAGAGGTTTCTGGGCGGCTTTTACTATTTATCCCCGAACAAAAATGGGGAACGAACGGATGGCTGAACTTGTAAAAAAGTATGGTCCTGAACGTATTATGGTGAATAGTGCGGCCGATTGGGGAATTAGTGATCCATTGGCTGTACCCAAAACCGCTGCTTTAATGCTAGAGAAAGGTATACCTCTGGAGCATATCCGGGCAGTCTGTTATAGCAATGCATTGGCTGCTTTTGGCCAAAGCGGGCAGATGAAGGAAGCGGACTGGCTAACCCCTGTTACCATCGACCAGAGCCGGAAATTCAGTGGAAGTACCATTCTCAGAGGCGGACAAGAGCCCAAAGTAGAGACCCGTGATTCGAATATAATTGAATAGACGCTATCACAGAAAAGCCTGTCAATTTTGGCAGGCTTTTCTGTGAAATATAGGATGATTGTTAAAGTCTATTCTAGCTATTTAGTATCCGGCGTGAGGTTCTCAGATTCCTTTATTGTAGGTGGAGACGGTGCCTTTTCTTGTTGAGATAAAAAAGATGAGGTGATTTCATTCAACCGATTCACTTTCTCTTCAAAAGCTCCCCCTAGTTGATTGCGGATATTCGTTAAATTATCGAGCAGCAGTTGTGTACTATCTGGTAAATGTTCTTCAAAGAACTGGCGCATACGTTTGGCAAGGGTCGGAGATTTACCATTGGTAGAAATGGCTATTTTTAAGTCACCTTTTTTTACAATAGAACCAAGGTAGAAGTCACACAGATCAGGAGTATCCGCAATATTGGCTAGTACTTTTCGCTTTTTCGCTTCTTGTTTCACATACGCATTTAAGGCACGGTCGCTGGTGGCAGCTATCACAATGTCTTTTCCATCCAGATCAGTTTCCAAAAAGGCTCTCTCTACTAATGTTACATTCGGATATTCTTTAACAAATTCCTTTATTTCCTCTGAAATAATTATCCCTACTAAGGTAACATGGGTTGCCGGACTATTTTTCAGCACCGCACTCATTTTTTCCATGCCAATGAATCCGCCTCCCACAACAAGCAGGTTTAACTCTTCCAACTTAAGAAATACCGGAAAAAGTAAATTGCCTTCTCTTTCAGCTTCCTGCATGAATTAGCGGTTTTGTATAAGGTCTTTGAAATGCTGTTTGCTTATTTCTAGTAAATATTCTGGGTGCTCTTTTACTACATCTCCAATAACTATAATAGCCGGAGAGCCTACAGCCTGATCCAGAGCAACATCTACAATGGTATCAATGGTACCTAAGGCAATTTTTTCATCTGGTAATGATCCGTTCTGAATAACGGCTACAGCCTGTTGACCTTTGTTATATTTTTGATATAAGGCACAAATTTGCCTTAATTGATGCACACCCATTAAAATAATAGCCGTGGCATTAGATTGTGCAGCTAATTCTATGTCTGCCGATACTTCCCCTTTCTTGGTAGTGCCAGTCAAAACCCAGAAACTTTCACTGATTCCCCGGCTGGTCAGCGGGATTTGCTGCAATTCAGGTACAGCTATTGAACTAGAAATACCTGGTATTACAGATGTTTCAATATTATGAGCCCGGGCATACATAATTTCCTCATGTCCCCTGCCAAATACAAAAGAATCGCCACCTTTCAATCGTACGACATGGCCATATGTTAATGCCGAGTCTACAATTAGCTGATTAATCTGCTCCTGCGTATACGAATGATTTTCAAATCTTTTCCCTACGAATATGGCTGGCGTATCTACCGGGATGTATTCTAGCAGTTCTTTATTCACTAATGCATCATAAAGCACGATATCGGCTTTTTGCAAGGCTTTTATCCCTTTTAACGTAATTAAATCAGCATCCCCAGGTCCGGCGCCCACAAGGGTTACTTTAGGTTTTATATTATTTTTCATTAATGTATCTTAGTGGATTATACAACACTACCCGATAAGTGTTAGAGCTTATCGGGTAGTTTATTACGCTGCGTTTGTTTCTTGCTCCTGCAACTGCTGGCGTTTAACTGTAATTTGCTGATAGAAATCTATCGCATCCTGCAAATATTTCTTAGCAAAAGCCTCACTTGGTTCATTGGAATTTATCTGACCAACAAATGTTTTAAAATCTGTTGCTAAAGAGATTATGCCGTTCTGAATAACCTGTTTATCAAAGTCATTGATAATGCCATGATGCGTATTGCAAGCTATATCCTGCGTTAATAGGAAAGCTTTGGCTGTACTGATAATGGCACTGTAGCTATGATAGATGGAATCGGCATATATTTTAGATTCCAAGGCTTCAGCAGCCCAGCTCAGTTTTTCTTCTGTTTCGTAAAATAAAGTAGCTACTAAGTCAATCATCACCCCCGCGCATTCTCCTACACCAATAGCGGTTTCAAATTTTTCATTGTGGCCCCAGTCTACAAAGTCAGATTCTACTAGTTTCTCAGTACTGGCTAAAGGTTTTAATAGCTGATAATAATAGTCTTTGCCTTTACGTGCGTAATAGTTGTTGAAGTATTCACCCTCTACTGCATTATCTTCAAAGTCGTTCAGAATGTAACGCACCACATCCGGACCACGCTTGCTAGGAACTTTTATTACCTTATCGGCCACTAAACCGGCGCCATCGCCCTTTGTGCCTCCACCAATCATTACTTGCAGCGCAGGCAACACATTTGGCCCCTTTTTTATTGAACTTCCGTGGAAACCGATATTGGCAATGCTGTGTTGGCCGCAGGCATTCATACAGCCACTTATTTTTATTTTTATGTCAGAGTTATATACTAAATCCGGGTACTCCGCTTCAATTACCCGCTCTAGTTCTTTAGCTATTCCAGTACTGCTGGAAATAGCCAGGTTACAGGTATCGGTTCCTGGGCAGGCGGTAACATCTGCCGTACTGTCGAATCCTGGATCTGCTAAGCCGATTTTGTCCAATTCAGTAAATACCACTGGCAATGCTTCTTTGCGGATAAATTTTAACATTAATCCTTGGTTCATGGTTACCCGGATGTCGTCGGCAGCATAAGCTTGTACAATAGGTGTAAGCTTACGGGCAATCTCCGTTTCCATATCGCCTAGTAATATTTTAATATTCACCGCATAAAACCCTTTCTGCTTTTGTTCAAAGACATTGGTTTTCAGCCATGTTTCATATTTAGCTTTGTCCTGAATTGCTACCGCCGGAATTTCTCTTTCTATAGGCGGAACAGGTTGTGATAATATATCCCGGTTTATTTTATAGGTTTTGCTTTTTAAGGCTAAACGTTCTTTATCTACCAGTTCTAAAAATGTATCGAAGCCAATTTCTTCGATAAGGAATTTCAAGCGGGCTTTGTGGCGGCGATTGCGTTCGCCATAGCGGTCAAAAACCCGAATGACTCCTTCGGCAAAAGGAATTATCTGATCTTCTTCTAAAAATTCATAAGCTAGTTGAGCTAAGTAAGGCTGTGCGCCCAATCCACCACCTACTACTACTTTAAACCCTCGTACTTCCTGACCGTCTACCTGTTTTACTTTCGGTATAAACCCAATGTCGTGGATGTAGCTTAATGATTCATCTTCTTCGCTGGAAGAGAAGGATATCTTAAACTTACGGCCCATTTCCTGGCAAACCGGATTTCTCAAGAAATACTGAAACATTTCATGAGCATAGGGAGAAATATCAAAAGGCTCTTTGGGATCTATACCTGCTTTGTATGTACCTGTTATGTTCCGTACTGTATTTCCGCAAGCTTCCCGGATGGTAATGTCATCTAGGGAAAGTTTTCCCCAAAGTTCCGGCGTTCTATCCAGGCTAACAAAATGGATCTGAATATCCTGGCGGGTTGTTAAGTGCAAATTACCTGTAGCATATTCATCAGAAACATCTGCAATGCGCAACAACTGTTTTACAGTAAGTCTGCCAAAAGGAAGCTTGATCCGAATCATCTGTACACCAGGTTGCCGCTGGCCATATATTCCACGGGCCAAACGCAGGCTGCGGAATTTGTCTGGATGAATAACGCCTTCTTTAAACAATCTAATCTGTTTTTCCAGATTAAGAATGTCTTTGGAGACTACAGGGTTTTCTAATTCTGTTCTAAAGCTTTCCATATAGATTTAGTAGAGATTTGGCTTAAATTTTTATCTCAGAAGAATATTCTGAGTCAATCATTAAAAATAGTATATAAACAAGAAAGGTCTTTCTAAAAAAAGACCCTTTAAACAATCTATGTATAGCTAGATAATAAAAAGCCTTTTTTTTAGCCCATACAACAACAAGCACCATACATAATTGGGCCGGATGATTTAGCAAGCAAAGAGACTTTGTTATTATTCATATGTACTAGTTTTATATTCTGCAAGTTCTGTATTAAATTCTTTAAATACAAATCTTATAGTTGCAATTTGATACTGATTATATCTCTGTTTATACTATAAAAAGTTGTTACAAATTTATTTTAAAACAGTTTCCAATTGGTGCTTATAATCTTTGATCCAGTTATAAATATCCTCTACTATTTGTTCAACCGTGTATTGAGGTTGCCAGCCGGTGACTTTTGTAACTTTTGAATGATCAGTTATATAAATCCGTATATCTGCCTGCCGGTTCTCTTTCACCTGATCTACCGGAATTTTGTTACCAGTAATAGCTTGAGCAAAACCAGTTAATTCCAATAAAGAGACACTTACCTGTTCGCCGCCTCCTACATTAAATATTTCCCCATTAATCAAATGAAAATTATGTAATTGATAATCTATCAACTGAAGAAGGTCGGCAATATGTAGAACATCTCTTACCTGTTTCCCCGTTCCCTCATAACCCAAATAAGCAAGTTTTTGTTTCCAGAAATGCTTAGCCATCCACAAAACTACTACTCCCTGATCTACTTTACCCATCTGCCAAGGGCCTGTAAGAACTCCACAGCGGTTAATCACGGTAGGTAAATTATAAAAATGATTATACTCTTGAATAAGTAGTTCTGAAGCTAGTTTGGTAGCTCCGTATAGGGACCGGTATCCGTCCAAAGGGAAATTTTCATTAATCCCCAGGCTGGAAATACCAGGTAACTGTTGCTTATTTGCTAGAGCAAAACGTGTATTCTGTTCAATATAGGCAATTTCTTCGATTTTCTTTATAGGATATACCCGGCTGGTAGACAGAAAAATGAATCCGGCTTTGCATTTTTTTGCAAAATTAAGGCAGTTGATAGTGCCCACCAGATTGGTATTGATTAAATAATCAGGAGTGCCATCCATTCCAGCTAATATAGATGGTTCAGCAGAAGCTTCAATCACAAAATCGATATCCTGCGGAAAACTTTCGAAATCCTCTTTGTTGCGAATATCCCCATGTACAAAAATTACCCCGTTATCAGCTAATCTATGCAAATTCAAATGGGCGCCTTTCCGCTTTAAGTTATCCAGTGCATATATCTGATAAGAACTATACGTTGTTTTTAAGTAGATAGCTAAAGATGAACCAACAAAACCGGCCCCTCCAGTAATGACTATTTTTTTTGACATGCTAGTTTGATTTATTGTTGAACTGCCAGAATGCTTAAAAGCAAAACAACAACAAACCTACTATTTTTAATGGAGAGATAATATCAAATTTACAAGTCTTAATAAATCAGCAGTATTCGTTTATCTAATTTATACGAAAGTGAAGTCCTATTTCTTAGAAAATATCCTGTATTAAAACAGAATCCTCTAGAATATATGATACACGTTGGAAATAATGCTATCTGTAATTACAGTAGAAATTATATATTAGAATATATCAAAAATTTTTACAAAAATGCTCTTCTTTATAGTTATATTTACTCTATCAAGCAATAACCTTATGGCAAGTGAATTAGTAGCACAATTAAGAAAAATTCGTGATAGAGTAAATGACTTATCTATAGATGATGAACGGGCAAAAGAATTTGAAAACCTGCTCGGCCAATCCATTGATATTATTAATAAAATGAGTAATCCAAAAGATGATTTTTTTGAAGGAAGAAGGCGTATTGCTTTACAAGGATTACAGAACGATTCAGCCAAACATTTAAAAGGGTACTGGGACAATATTGCCAAAATTGAAAAAATATCGGAGTTTAGCCGAGCCAGAAATAATGCTAATTTGATGCTCAGTAGCATTTTGGCTACTTTTAAAAGTTAACTGCCGGTTGATATAAGTGAACAGTCAACTTTACTATTTCAGCAAAATTGAATGATACCTACTAAATTGGTTAGTTTAATATTCTAAAAACTCCTTGGCATTCCGGATGGCACTTGCAGATGGAGGTTCTCCACCAATAATTCTGGCTATTTCGTTAATGCGGCCTTGCTGTGTTAATCGCTTTATTCTGGTAATAGTCCGGTCTGTAGAAGTGTCTTTGTATACAAAATAATGTGCTTCTCCACGGGAGGCAATCTGGTGTAGGTGTGTAATCACAATCACTTGATGGTTATGCGCCATATCTTTCAGCATTTTTCCCATTTTTATCGCAATCTCTCCGGAAACGCCGGTATCAATTTCGTCGAAAATAATGGTTGGCAAAGAGGTTTTGCTAGCTAAAATGTATTTTACACACAACATAAGTCTTGAAAATTCGCCGCCGGAAGCTACATTTTTAAGTTCCTGGGGTTTTACCCCTTTATTTGCCGTGAAAAGAAAATGAATTTCATCTATGCCGTCTGCACCAGGTTTAATTTCCTGATGGGTGATTTTTACAGAAGCATTGGGCATGCCTAACTCAGCAAGCAATTGTTTCAAGTCCTGCTCAATACCAGGAATAGCCTCTTGACGTAATCTGGATAATTTCTGAGCCGTTTGCAGCATTTCCTGATAACTTTTTTCTGCTTCGATTCTGGCTTGCTCAATTTCTTCGTCTAAATTCAGAACTTTGCTTACTTTAGCTGCCAACTCGGCTTGTATAGAAAGCAACTCCTCCACCGTTTTTACCTGATGCTTTTGCTGTAAAGAGTAAATCGTGCTAAGCCGGTCCTGTAGTTGATCCACTTTGGCAGGATCGACTTCCACGTTCATTTCTTCCCTCTCTATTTCAGAGACTATATCCTTTAGTTCAATTAAGCAGCTTTCTGTCCGTTCCCGTAGAATTTCATAGGGTTTAGATAAATTACTTATTTGACCCAGATTGCTCATGGCGGACCGTAAACCCTCAATAGCCGAAAATTCGGCATTGGAGAGATATTCTAAGGCAGCATTCAGTTTTATCTTTACCTCTTCGGCATTTTCCAATAAATTTAATTCTTCTTCCACGCGCTCCTGTTCATCCCTTTCCAACTTTGCTTCACTTAATTCGGTCAGTAGGAAACTATGGTAATCTAGCTCTTTTTTAGCGGAAGATGCATTATCGCGCAGGTTGCGATAGATATCTTCTTTTTTGCGGAATTGCTTATATAGATTTTTGTATTGTTGAATCAGCTTTTGATTTCCGGCAAAATTATCTACAATGCTGAGTTGGAAAATGTTAGACCCAAGTAGTAAAGTGTCGTGCTGAGAATGGATGTCCATCAATTGCGAACCTATCTTTTTTAATGTCTCCAGATTTACAGGCGTATCATTAATAAAAGCTCTGGATTTACCACTTGGACTAATTTCCCGTCTGATAATACAGGTATCGTCATAATCTAGCTCTTCCTCTTCAAAAAAAGACTTCAATTTATAAACTGATACATCAAAATTTCCCTCTATTACACATTTTTCATCGGTATCAAACAAAGCTTTGTTATCTGCCCGGTTTCCTAACATCAAGCCAATAGCGCCCAGCATAATAGATTTACCAGCACCAGTTTCCCCGGTAATAATATTTAGTTCTTTATCGGGTTTTAGCTCTAGGTGCTCTATTAAAGCATAGTTTTTTATTAATAAGTGCGTAAGCATATGCGTAGATGTGCTAATAAATAAATATGCCAATGTTTAACGAATTACCGAATAAAATATCAGCTTATTTTCTATAATTTACTTAATACCTCAAAAATTCTCTCTGTCGCCTTGCCATCCCACAAAGGTGGAATAGCACACGTCTTATAGGTGTTACTGAAAATTTGTTCAACAGTTGCTTTAATTTTATCCAGGTCAAAGTTGAGAAGCGTATTCGAACCAATACTTACTGTGCAAGGCCGCTCTGTATTGGGTCTTAGCGTAATACAAGGTATCTGCCGGAAAGTAGTCTCCTCTTGTATGCCGCCACTATCGGTAATGACAAACAGGGAATGTAAAATCAAGTTTTGAAAATCTAAATACCCGGCAGGGTCCATTAAAATAAGGTTTTTATTCGCAGATAACTTATTCTGGAGGTCAAATTCTTTTATCTTATTGAATGTACGCGGATGAATAGGGAAAACCAACCGGATGCGCTGCGTTAAGTAATCGATTACTTCAATAATTTTCAATAATCCTTCTTTCGTATCTACATTACCAGGCCGGTGCATTGTCATTAATGCATAGGAGGCTGGTTTCAGTTGCAGATTATGTAAGATAGGCGATGCTTTAATGTGCTCATCATAGGCTACCAAGGTATCTATCATAGTGTTTCCTACAAGGAAAATCTGCTCTGGCAATTTATTTTCGTTTGTTAGATTTTCTACACCGCTTTGTTCGGTTACAAAGAAAATATCTGTAATAGAGTCGGTAATAATCCGGTTTATTTCTTCAGGCATACTCCTGTCAAAACTGCGCAGGCCACTTTCCAAATGTGCTAAGCGAATATTCATCTTGTTGGCTACTAAGGCTGCAGCCAGAGTAGAATTTACATCGCCTACTACTATCATTAAGTCGGGTTTATAGCTTTGTACCGTTTGCTCAATACCTTGCATAATATTTACAAGTTGAGACACGACTGTGCTGGCATTTATCTTTAAGACAAAATCGGGTTGTTTAAGCTGTAATTCAGAAAAAAAAACATCACTCATATTCTGGCTATAATGTTGGCCAGTATGAAGCAGGCTGTGTTCTATGCTTAAATATTTCTGGCTTTCGTGAGTAAAACGGGTGATTTTAATAATATTTGGTCTGGTACCAACAACGGTTAATATTTTTTGCATAGTAATTACTGTCTGTTAAATAGGTTACGCACCCTGCTTATTAGGGAAGTTTTTTTGTTTTCTTCATCATAGTATCCATATCCATAACCTCCATAATGATAGCCTCCATAATAACCCCCATAATTGCTTCCAATACGTAAATCATTCAAGACAATGGCCAGATTCTTAATTGTGTTATCTGTATACAATTTGTTTACTGTCTCAATATATTCTCTCTTCGATTTTCGTTGCCTAAGTATGAATATATTAATATCTGCATATTGCATAGCAAGTAAGGCATCTGTTACAAGTCCTACTGGCGGGGTGTCAATAATAATATAGTCATATTTGGTACGAAGTTCATTTATTAAATTCTTCATCCGTTCACTCATAATCAACTCTGAAGGATTTGGGGGAACAGGCCCGGAAGGTAATACATCCAGATTAGCAATTTTGGTCTTAAAAGTAACCTCTTCGGCGCTTGCTTTACCTATTAATATTTTGCTAATCCCGGCTTCAGAGGGCACATCAAAGTCCTCATGAATTTTAGGCTTTCTCAAGTCTAATCCCATCAACAATACTTTCTTATCTGACATAGCCAAAATAGCAGCCATGTTAACCGAAAAAAATGTTTTACCTTCTCCACTAATAGTAGAGGTGACTACTACTACTTTACTGCTAGACTCTGATGACAAATATTGCAGGTTTGTACGAATAGACCGAAAAGCTTCTGCTACTGCAGATTTAGGTTTTAAAGGAACCACCAAGCTACTGCCATTAGTCTGGTGTGCATGGTTGATGGTGCCTAACACTGGAACCTGTGTTAGTTTTTCAACCTGTGAACGGTCTGCTATTGTATCATTTAAAAAATCTTTAATAAAAATAAAACTTAAAGACGCCGAGATGCTTAAAAATATGCCGATAATGTAGGCCATATTTTTCTTAGGCTTAATTTGCCATCCACCTTCTGCATAATCAAGTACGACAATATCGGCTACCGCAGCAGCTTTGGCTATTCCATATCGTTCTTTCTGCTGAAGAAGCAGCAGATAGATATTCTCATTCAGTGAACGGTTTCGTTCTATTCCCAGAAATTGCCTTTCCGTAGAAGGTATCTGTGCTAGCTTTTTTTCAAATTTATTTAACGTAGAATTTATAGTTTGTAGATTATTAATAAGTGCATCGCGGAAACTGTAGATATTTTTAACAACTTCCTGGCGAGTAATTTCAATTTTTTTATCAAGCTGTTTTACAAGAATATGCGCAGCTCGGCTGTTAATTAATAAATTTTTCTTTTGCAATTCCAGCTTATTTAATTCTGCTAACGTGCTACTAAGTAAGGGGTCCTGGGCACCAATATTAGAAGTAGAAATAAGACTTGCATCTTTTCCTTGGGTTATATGATTTTCTAGCGAATCCAGGGACTTCATAGTAATTTCAATCTCTAACCGCCTATTATCAAAGCTTGAAAAGCGTTGTAAAGCAAAATCAGCACTTAAATTTGTGATCCCTGTTTTCTTTTTAAATGATTCTATATTCTGTTCTGATAAATTTAAACTATCTTTTACAAGCACTAATTGCTCATTGATAAAGTCAATAGTATTATTTGCTATTTTAGTTTTTTCATCTTTTGTCCATGCAGCATATACATTAATAAGGGTATTTACAAAATCTGTAGCTCTGTCCGCTACATCATCTGTTACAGAAATAACCAAAATAGACGTACTCTCACTAGCTCTGTAAACATTCACTTTGCCTCTATACATTCCTGGGAGGCTTGTTGGATAATGTATCGTAAAAGAATATCCATTTTCATGCTCTGCAAGCATCTGACCTTGTGGGTTAGCTACTAAGTGAAATACACCAAATTTATTTTTAAACTTCTCATTAATCTTGTGTACAGAAGTTTTATTTTCTTTATTCTCTTCAAAACCAAACTCAAACTGATTATTTCCGATGAATTTAATTTCAAAGTTTCTTCCATAAACTCCCGGATAAAGTGTATCGTATTTAATCAAAAAAGGAGTTTGTTTATACAAGTCTGTTATTTTAAATCTTCCTTTTGCATAGTAAGAAACTTCCAAAGGGAAAGGCATTTTTTGTACAGCTCTTTCTACAATTAATCTGGATTTGATAATCTCAATTTCAGTTGAGAGGTTCTTTTGTGATTTAAATAGATCTAAACCTTGGAGCTGAACAGCATCAGGGCCCAAAGAGTTAGAAGATTCATCTTTGACAATAATACTTCCTGCGGCTGTATAGACGGGCTGTGTATATCGGTTATAGACATAAGCACATGCAATGGCTAGTAAACTTAGTATTACTATCAAAAGCCAGTTATTGATGATAAGCCGTAAAATTCGCTTAAAATCAATATCTTGGTTTTCATAGTTTGGAGAAGTATGGGGCATCATAAGTTATAACAAATCCTTAAAATCTCTGATAAATAGTGAAAGCTAAAACTACAATAGAAGCAATACTACTTCCAAATCCTATGACCTGGAGAGCACTTTGAAATTGCTTTCTTCGCAAAGGTTCAACATATATCACATCATTAGGTTGAAGCCTGGATAGTATTGGCTGAACAAGATCCGGTTTTGTTAAATCTAATTGATATACAGTGGTAAGTTTAGTTTCTCGATCAGTTCTATATAATTTAATGGTTTTCCTGTTGCTGTACTGCGTCATGTCACCAGACTTTGCCAGCAATTCAGTAATAGTCATAAATTCATTATCTGCTTGATATATACCTGGACTGCCTATTTCACCAATAACTGTTACGGGAAATGATAACGTTTTCACGTTCACATACATGAAGGTTGAATCTGTGATATAGACTGAAAGCCTTGATTTAATTGTGTCTGCAGCTTGAGGCAGGGTAAGCCCGGAAAGTTTGATCTTTCCTAAATAAGGTAGCTCAATCTGGCCTTGTTTATCCACCAGTAAACCTCTATCAATCGGCCTACCTCCTCCTGCAGCTAAGGTTGAAGGCTTAAAGGCAGCAAATATTGCGTCATCTACTCCATCAATTTGTACACCTAATATATCAGTGGGGCCAATAATGTATTCATAATCCTGACTACCATAGATAGGCACAGAATCTAACGTGCCCTGGTTTCTTGCTCCTTGAAAATAAACTATATTCTTTTGAGGGATACAACTAATACTGGTAAAAGAAAAAAAGATGAATAATATATGTAAGGTATTGATTTTTAGTCTCATATAAGAGCAGGAATAGCATAGTCTACCAAATAACTTCTGGTAATACATGAAGTAGCGTTAAGTTTTAAATGTTAGCAGATAGTAAACAATCCTTTTGAGTCAATAGGTAAACGCTAAACAGTGCAAGTTATGACAAATTGGATGCATAAATAAATATGCAAATTTAGAATAAAAAGGGGAATAAAAGAATGTATTAGATAGCTGCTTGATGTATATTTTGGTCAAACGAGCTTTTAGTATCAAATTCATTCGTTCACAGAACCAGTATTACACTTGATAGAGCAAAGCAACAAATTGAATTAAGTGATGCATCATGCAAGTATATTCGTCCGTATAGGGCACTATGGCTATCAGAAACACAAAAAAAGAGAAGCGATTGCCTTCCTATTACTCAAAAGAGTTAACAGAAATCGATTTCAGAAAGCACCCTGAATTATACCGTGTTGGCAAAGGTGAACAAGGCGTATTAATGGTTGAACCCTATAAGTCAGAAATACTGCCTTACTGGAAATTTAAAGATCCGGAGGCGGCCATGACTTCCTCTGAAAAAATATATGATCTATTTATTGAATACCTTACTCAGAATGATTTTGTAGGGGCTGATATTGCCCGTAAGTTTCTGCAGATGGGATATACCCGTGCCCGCCGCTATGCCAATCACAAATCTGGCAGAAAATATGCAAAAAATCCACAGAAAGAGGAGACCTCACAGGGAGAAAAAGAAGCCAGAACCAAGTACTTATTACCTAATGAAGAAGATCCTGTAAAAGCAGCTGCAGCTGCCATATTTAAGCAAAAATGGAAATCAGCTAAAGAAAATAGTTACTATCAGGAATTGATGGAAAACCACAAAAAGAACCATGAACAGCAAACGTAAAAAGCCTACTAAATGATAGCAGGCTTTTTACTCTATGAATTATACTAGATAATTAAAAGATCTCGTAAGCCCTGCCTACTTTACCCTCCATAAAGTTTAGAAATGCTTTGTTTACCACACCATTACCCCCTGGTGTTGGATAATCTCCTGTAAAATACCAGTCTCCGCTATGATTGGGGCAAGCTTTATGTAAGTTATCCACAGTTTGGAAAATAACTTCTAATTCTGCTTTTAAGTCTTTTGGCCGGACTATCTGCGCAATTTTGTCTGAAATTTGTTCATCCGTAAATGGAGTGTACAAAGCTTTAGCAAAATTTTCCTCTTTCTCCCGGCCTGATATAATTGCATTTTTAGTTTTAGTTAACACATCGTCCAGAATGTTTTCTGTTTTCCGTTCTTTTAATAAAGCCAGCATAGCCCGGAAAGCTACGAACTCTTTCATCCGGGACATATCAATGCCATAACAATCCGGGAAGCGAATTTGCGGGGCAGAGGAGACAATGATAATTTTCTTGGGTTCTAAACGATCCAGCATCCGCAAAATGCTTTTCTCTAATGTCGTACCTCTTACAATAGAATCATCTATCAACACCAAGGTGTCTACCCCTTTTTTGATTACTTCATACGTAGTATCGTATACATGAGCAACTAAATCGTCGCGGTGTGCATCGTCTGTGATGAAGGTACGTAGTTTGGCATCTTTAATAACTAATTTCTCTACTCTTGGGCGGAAAGAAAGAATTTTATCCAACTCACTGCTGGAAACTGTTCCTTCCAATATAGCTTGTTTGCGTTGCTGAACCAGGAAATCCTGTAAACCCTCTACCATTCCTAAGAATGCCGTTTCGGCTGTATTCGGAATATAGGAAAACACTGTGTTCTCCAGGTCATACTCAATAGCTTCCAATACTTGTGGTACTAATAAGCGACCTAAGGCTTTACGTTCGTTATAAATATTGGGGTCAGACCCGCGGGAGAAATAGATTCGTTCAAAACTGCAGGAGCGTTTCTCGATTGGTTCGATAAACTTATGCTCTCCATAGTTTCCATTCTTATCTACAATTAAAGCATGTCCGGGGGTTATCTCCTTAATCTGATCGTAATCTACATTAAAAGTAGTTTTGATTGCTGGCTTTTCTGAGGCAATAACTACTACTTCATCATCTGCATAATAATAAGCGGGTCGGATACCAGCAGGGTCCCGGGCCACAAAAGAGGCTCCATGACCCATGATGCCTGCCATAGCATAACCCCCATCAAAATCGCGACATGAGCGGCGCAGAACACGAGGAATGTCCATCTTGTCCTCAATTACATGCGACATTTCCTCATTGGTATACTGATCTTTATATAAATCAAACAGCCGTTGATTCTCTTCATCCAGAAAGTGGCCGATTTTCTCCATTACGGTAACGGTATCCACTTTTTCTTTGGGATGTTGGCCTAACGAAATCAGTTTATTAAATAACTCGTCTACATTGGTCATATTGAAATTGCCGGCGACTACCAGATTCCGGCTACGCCAGTTATTTTGCCTGAGCATCGGATGGCAATTTTCCACACTGTTCATTCCATGCGTACCATACCGCAGATGGCCCAGTAATACCTCCCCGGTAAAAGCTACATTCTCTTTCAGCCAGTCAGCATCAGTAACTTTGTGTTTATGATGCTTTACGGCTTTTTTGTATTTCTTATTTATTTTATCGAAAATATCAGTGATGGGCTGTGTATCTATGGAACGGTAGCGGCTGATATACCTGGTACCCGGTTTAGCACCAATTTTAATTACCGCTACGCCAGCACCATCTTGTCCACGATTGTGTTGTTTCTCCATCAGCAGGTATAGTTTTTTAACGCCATACAGCGGCGTACCATATTTCTCAATATAATAACTATATGGCTTACGAAGACGAATCATTGCGATTCCACATTCGTGCTTTATTGCATCACTCATATATAGTAGATTAGAATTTTATAGTGTAGAAGATGTTGTTCAAATTACAAAATATATTTTACCAGGAAAAGCTAATTAATACTTGCCGCTGTAATTATATTCATGAGCCAGTCTGCTTTAAAGAAAAACAGAAAAACCGCGACTATCAGAAAAACAAGCAATAGTACAGTATACATACCTAAATTTATTGTATTCAGTTCCTTTCCACTCCGGAAAAACATATAATAGGGTATACGCAAATAATAAAACAAAGCCACTACTACATTAAATAAACCTACGACAAAAAGCAAAAGTACCAAATTATCTCCAGTACTCTGGTAATCCTGCCACAGAGCCGAAAAGATAAAAAGTTTAGCAGTAAAACCAGCTGTTGGCGGTAACCCGGTAAGTGCGATCATCACTATCAGAAAAGCCACTCCCAGGAATTGATTCTGTATCCCCAATCCTTTGTAATCTTCTATTTCCTCCGTTTGCCTTTGCTGATAGATGGCATCTATTAATAAGAACGCCGCAAAGTTCATAAACAGATAGACAACTAAATAGAACAGCACACTTTGCCAGCCTAATTCATTTACTGCCAGTAAGCCGGCTAACATAAATCCTGCATGAGCAATAGAGGAATAGGCTAGCATCCGTTTGGCATTTTTTTGCCATAAGGCAGAGAAGTTACCAACAATTAGTGTAAGAATGGCAATGGCTATTAAAATAGCTCTTATCGGTGAAAAATGTTCGCTACCTATTTGGTCCGGATAGAGTAACCAGGTAGAGAGTAAGAAGCGCAGCAAAACAGCAAAGCCTGCTGCTTTAGGAGCTACTGAAAAAAAAGCCACAACCGGCGTAGGCGCTGATTCATATACATCCGGAGCCCATATGTGGAAAGGAGCAGCCGCAATTTTGAAAAGTAGCCCTCCAACAGTAAGAAACACAGCCAGCAGAACAGGCAGGGAGTGAACAGCCAGTAATTCGGTTATAAAAGTAGTTCCTTCTTGTAAAGACAACGAAAGAGTGCCGGTAAACCCATACAGCAGCGACATGCCATAGAGCATAATACCAGAACTCATGGCACCAAAAAGTAAATATTTCAGGCCACCTTCAGATCCTTTTTTATTATGTTTAAAAGTAGCTAGAATGTAGGAGGAAATGGAAACCAGTTCAACGGATAAATAAATCATCAGCAGGTTAGCCGCCATGGCCATCAGATGCAATCCCAGCGTTATGGCTACCAATAAGGACACATACTCTCCGCTTTTCAGATAAGAACGTTCATCAGATTCTTTGTGATTGTGTAAAGAGAGTAGCAGGGTAAGTACAGCGGCAACAAGAAAAATACCTTTAAACAGAATAGCTGTTTTATCTACGACAATCATTCCCAAAAAAAGCGAAATAGGAGAGGGAAGTTGATTCCATTGTTGGTAAGTAAGCACACCAACGAAAACTAAACCTGCCAGGGCAATATATACCGTTGGCTTTTGCTCTTTATTATAGAAAATCAAGTCAACTATAATCAGTACTACAAACAGCGCAGCCAGGCTAACTTCTGGTAAAAAACCAGATAGACTTTGGAGTAGTTGATTTAACTTGTCGGATAACAATTATAAATAGGGTTGATTCTTAAATTACTTTACTAGTTGGGTATCAAAATTTATATCTTTTGCCTGCTGC
This sequence comes from Rhodocytophaga aerolata, assembly GCF_030503435.1. GTDB lineage: Bacteria > Bacteroidota > Bacteroidia > Cytophagales > 172606-1 > Rhodocytophaga > Rhodocytophaga aerolata. The sequence goes on along the minus strand of NZ_JAUKPO010000011.1, from coordinate 52,909 downwards.
ACGAAATCTACAAAATACCCCACCGATTGAGCCATAGGTTCAAAGAGCAGGAATGGAAAAATGCCAAACACTACGCCTAATATGGCCAGAGATACCAGCATCAGTTTTTCCCTACCATCCAGATCAGTTAATTGAACTTGCCAGCTTTCGCCTCCTTGTGTCCAGAATTTGCCGAAAAACATGCGTTGTAGTGTCCATAGAAAATAGGCGGCCCCCAATACTAAACCCAACATGCCTATTATGGCCATCCACTTGGCTATATAATTGGATTTAAAAGCACCAATTAGCGTAAATAGCTCCCCAATAAAGCCGGAGAAGCCTGGCAAACCCAAAGAGGCAAAAAAAGCAATAATGACCACAGACGTATACACCGGCATTTTGGAAGCCAGACCCCGGTAATTTTCAATTTGCTTATCATGCGTGCGGTCGTACAGCACACCCACAATCAGGAACAATAAGGCTGATAAAATTCCATGACTGAACAGCTGAAAAATAGCTCCACTGATACCTTCAGCTGTAAGAGAGGCCAGACCCAGCAACACAAAGCCCATATGTGAAACCGAAGAGTACGCAATCATCCGTTTCAAATCGTGTGAAGCCAGGGCATTACAAGCCCCATAGACTATAGAAATTACTCCAAGCAGAGCTACCAGCCAGGCATAATGAAGGGCACCTTCCGGAAAAATGGAGTAAGCTATGCGGATAAATCCATAGCCCCCTATTTTTAGCAGAATCCCCGCCAGCAGCACGGAAATAGGCGTAGGAGCCTCTACGTGTGCATCGGGTAACCAGGTATGCAAGGGAACTACCGGAAGTTTCACCGCAAAACCAATAAAAATGCAGAGAAATGCTACTAATGAAGGCGATATGCCAAACAGTAATACATCAGATGCTTTGTGTAGAAAGGAACCAGGAATGTAGTTTGCTGCATCCATCATAGCCACCACATCAAACGTATGGACAAGTTCATTCGTGCTTGATATGCCACCTGTAGCTAACCCTTGTTGTACTTGTTTAACCAGAACTGAAGTTACCTGACTTCTTTCACTGGCTAATCCCATTTCTATGGCTGTTTCTACCGGGTCAATTACGGATATATATAGCCCGATCATGACGATGAGAATAAAAATAGAACCAACCAAGGTATAAAGGAAGAATTTGATAGCAGCATATTCCCGGCGAATGCCTCCCCATATACCAATCAGGAAATACATAGGTAAGAGCATGAATTCAAAAAACAGGTAAAAAAGGAAAAAGTCCAGGGCAACAAAACAACCAATGATTGTACTGCTTAGCAATAAGTATAGAGAAAAATACCCTTTATGCTTTGTTTGAATATTCCATGAGGAAATAGCCCCAATCACCAATACAATAGCAGAAAGCAATACCAATAATATACTTAAGCCATCTACTCCTACATAATAATCTATTGAAAGTTTTCCGAGACTGCCTAGTTGCAGGCTAATCCAGTCGGTACGTTCAACAAACTGAAAACTATCTGGATTGCTCACGCCTGTCAGGGCCGGATTGAAGTGGAGATACACTACCATTGCCAGCAGCAGCTGAATAAGATTTACTGAAAGCGTAATAAATTTAAAATAGGTGGTTTTTTCTTCTGGAATGAATAGAATGAAAACTGATGCGGCAAGCGGTATAAAAATGAGCAAGGAAAGCAGATATTGCGTCATTAGTGGGTGAAGAAGGAAATTATCTAGTATATTTATAGAGTTACAAAATTATCCAAACTACCAAGATAAGCAAGCCAAACAAGGTATATAAAAAATAGGACTGCACCCGTCCACCTTGTACAGAGCGGGTAAGCGCACCAATTCTGCCTGCTAGATAGGCTGCAAAGTTTACCAGGCCATCTACCAGATTGCGGTCAATCCAGGCAAATATATGCGCCAGTACAACCATACTTATACTTGCATAATCAATGATCGTATCCAGTAATTTTTTATCTATCCCATTTGTAACTTTAGAAAACAGTTGCCCGGTGCGGACGAACAAAATCCTGTATATATCTTCCAGATACCAGTTGTGCAGCGATAAATTTTTAAGAAAAGCCGGTCTTGGAATACGTGTATTGCCTGTAACAACATACGCCAGTGCCAGACCAGTGATGGCTAACAGGCCAGAGGTAATGACAGTAAATGTATGCCAGGAATGATCGGCTGCTTGTGCAGTTTTTACAGAAATAGTTGTCAGGAACCATCCATATGCAGCGTCTACCGGGTTAAGGGAGAAGAAGAAAAAGACAGAAAGTATAGCCAGAATCCCTATGGGTAGCTGCATAGCAAAAGGTACATCTTTCACGGCTATTTGTGAGGTAGCCAGCTGAGGTAGTAGATGAGGCAACCTAAATTCACCACCAAAAACCAGAATCAACTGTCTGCCAACATAGATAGCTGTTAACAGAGCAGAAATAAATCCGAGGTCGGGTATGAGGTACCATAAGAAGTTTCCTTTCGTTTCTGCCCAGGAAAGAGCTCCGGTTAAAATGGCATCTTTTGACAGAAAGCCAGAGAATAGCGGTAAACCAGCCAGAGATAACCCTGAAACCAGATAGCAGATAAAAGTAAAAGGCATTGTCTTCCGTAAACCTCCCATCAGCCGCATATCCTGTGCATCAAAATGTGTGTGCAACTGATGTTCTACTTTGTGCAACGCATGTATAACGGCACCGGCTGATAAAAATAAACAAGCTTTAAAAAAAGCATGGGTAAACAAATGAAACAAAGCCGATCCATAAGCTCCTACACCCATTCCCATCACCATGTAGCCCAGTTGTGAGATAGTGGAAAATGCCAGCAGCCGCTTAATATCCGTCTGAAATAGGGCAGCTACAGCCCCCATAAAGGCAGTAATAGCCCCTGTGATAGCAATAACTGTTAACACATCCGTATTTAGTAAAGGAAAAACACGGGCTAGTAAAAATACACCGGCAGCTACCATCGTGGCCGCATGGATAAGCGCCGACACCGGTGTAGGCCCGGCCATCGCCCCAGGTAGCCATATTTGCAGAGGAAATTGAGCGGATTTAGCTATACAACCGCAAAACAAGCCAATTCCGGCTACTGTCAGCCAGAAGGAGTTGTCTACAGGTAGATTGCCGGATGTAAGGGTAGCTAAATCCAGTGTGTTGAACTGGGCAAATACTAGGATAATACCCAATAAAAAACCTGTATCGCCGATTCGGTTAATAATAAAAGCATTTCGGGAAGCCAGGGCCGCCTCTGTTTTTTCCCGCCAGAAGCCAATCAGCAGATAGGAGGAAAGACCTACCAGTTCCCATCCAATATATAGCAAGAGCAAATTGCCAGACAGCACGATGCAAAACATGGAGAAGGTAAATAATCCCAGATAAGCAAAATACCGGCTGTACCGCTTATCTCCCTTCATGTATTCGGTAGAATAGATCTGTACCAGCAACGAAATAAAACTGACCAGTACCAGCATGGCAGCCGATAACTTATCTAGGAGCAGTTTGAGTGTAAAGGTATATTCACCTACGGTAAACCAGTGGATAGATTGGGTATACACTTTATCTGGCCAGGTATAAAAGAATACTATAACAGCTAATAGGAAGGAGATACTAGCTCCAATAACCGCTAACCAGCCACTGGTCTTACTTAATTTAGTACCAACAAAGAACAGAATACAAAATATGAAAAAAGGAATAGCAGCAAGAAGAGTAGCAGACCATGTAACAAACTCAATAATAAAATCTTCTTGCATGAGAATTCTTTGATTAGGCTGCAAAGATTAACATTCTGAAAGAATATTTATAACGGATGAGTTATTTTTCTTTTAACTCATCGAGTTTATCCAAATGTACGGTTTGGTAATATTGATATACCCTCAGCACAATCGCCAGGGCTACGGCTGCCTCTGCGGCTGCCACTACGATAACAAACAAGGCAAACATCTGTCCTTGCAATACATTAGCATCATAGCGGCTAAAGGCTACCAAGTTAATATTGGCGGCATTCAGTATCAGTTCTATACCCATCAACACCACAATGGCATTCCGCTTGGTAATAATAATCACCACACCTATACAAAACAGTGCCGCGCCTACAACTAAAAAGTGTTCAAGAGAGAACATGGGGTAATATGCTAATAAATTAATATGCTAATGTGCAAATGTAATGGTATCAAAGTATGATATGGCCCTTGATTCAATTTTTTTAATCAAGCTTTAAAAATAGAGACTACATGTACAATAAGCTAACTGTTGTATCAGCACATTTGCACATCTACTAACCTGCACATCTACTTCCTACCCGCAATATAGGCTGCACCTATCAAGGCTACCATTAGCAGAATTCCGGCTATTTCAAAAGGAAGTACAAAATCGGTCATCAAGTTTATTCCTATGCCTGCTATAGTAGATTCACTTACTGTTCGGGAGTGTTGTTCTGCTTGCGTAATCCAGGGAAGGGTAGAGAAACTGGCTTTTAGAATTGCTGTAAAAAATAACCCAAACAAGGCTAAACCGGCTAATGCACCGGCTATGCGGTTGTGGCTAGGAGAGGGCAGGTATTTATCCGTGGTTTTACTGGTAAGCATTACGCCAAAAATCATTAGCACCAGCACACCGCCCACATAGATCATAATTTGCACCACGGCCAGTAAATCGGCACCGGCCACAACGTACAAGGCGGCTACTCCCAAGAAAGTAAGCAGCAGGGAGAAAGCAGCATACAGGATATTTTTCGTCAATACAATACCTAAAGCACCAGCTATGGTTAAGGCAGCAAACGCATAAAAAATAATTTCTGTAACACTCATTCCGCGGAAGCATCAGGTTTTTTGATTACTGGCCGCATCACTGGTCTTTTTACCACAGGCTTTGCCGGCGCAGGAGCAGCAGGCGTTTCACTGATTGGGGCAGGAGGAGTTTCTTGAACTACTTCTGCTTTGGCTGCTAGTTTAGCGGCAATTTTGGCAGCCTGTTGTTCCTCATACAATTGCTGCTTTTCCTTGGCTTGTTCAGGCGACAGGTCAGAGAAATGGTAGTTCATGTTGTCTACATCAAATTCACTGAAGTCGTATGCTTTAGTCATGGTGAGGCATTCGGTTGGGCAGACGGTGGTGCACAAGCCACAAAAGCAGCATTTGGCCATGTCAATGTCGAACTTGGCGGCATATAACCGGACCGAGTGGCCATCAGAGGTTTTACGGATTTCTTCGGTGGATTTTACAGCCTCTATTTCGATACAATTTACCGGACAAACTTCCGCACATTTGTCACACACAATACAATCTTCCATCTCATTATGCAGCCGGTAACGGCCATTGTCGGGCACTGGAATGGCTTCATAGGGATATTGTAAGGTAACAATACCAGTTTCCTGCTCAAAGTAATTTTCGTCCGCTACGCCAATGGGTGTGCGGCTGTCTCTGGCCTCAAAAATATGCTGTAGCGAAAGTTTCAACCCTTGCAGGGAAGATTTTACGCCTTCTTTCAAATTCCCAAAGTATGAGTTATTAGCCCCTTTATCCATCTACTGAATCAATTTATGCTTTTTACAAACTATTTTTATGCTACAAATCTATGGTGTAAGAAGTTCACATCCACAACCGCCAGATGCCTGTTAATACGAGCAAAACTAAGGAAGCAGGCGTTAGTACTTTCCAGCAGAGGTACATCAGTTGATCTACCCGTAAGCGTGGATAGGTCCACCGGACCCACATCTGCACAAAAATGATAGCCATTGCTTTACTCAAAAGCCAGAAAGCCCCCATGAGATTTCCATATACCGTTCCGGGTACACCGCTTGTCCACTCGGCTAGTTTTATAGAACCAACATTAGGCAAGGGTGTGTTCCAGCTGCCCAGAAATAAAACTACGCCTAACAAGCTTACCAGCAGCATCATGGCATATTCAGCAAGAAACAAAATGGCAAAGCGGAATCCGGAATACTCTGTATGAAAGCCGCCAATCAGTTCCGATTCTGCTTCTGGTATATCAAAAGGAGCCCGGTTACTTTCGGCTAAGGTGGCAATGAAAAAGATAATATAAGCAATAAAAAACAACGGCATACGAAAAACATTCCAGGTGAGAAAACCGCCTACCTGGGTTACGTCAATATTGGAAATGCCAAACAAATAATTTACTTCCTGTGCATAATTCAGGCCGTTGCCAGCATATTGATTTATCCAGATTCCCTGCTGATAACTGATGGCCTGTAAATCCAGGGTCTGGCAGAGCATCACTACACAAAGTACTATCAATCCTAAAGGTACTTCATAGGAAATAATCTGGGCTACTGAACGCATAGCTCCCAGTAATGAATATTTATTGTTGGAGCTCCAGCCGGCAATCAGCAGTCCGATAATATCTAGGGTAATGATAGTCAGCAGGTAAAATACACCTACATTGGCACCTGAGCCAATTACATCAGGAGTAAGCGGCAATACGGCAAAGCCTGCAAAAACAGCGGTAAAAATCAATACAGGGGCTGCCATAAACAGCCGTTTATCGGCATTTTCTGGAACAATATCTTCTTTCTGAAGGAGTTTTATTAGATCAGCTATGGTTTGGATAAGGCCATAATAGCCAACTTCCATAGGGCCGAGGCGGTCCTGGATAAAGGCCGATACTTTGCGTTCTGCATACACAGCAAACACCACATAACCTAAAATAAAAGCCAGAAAAAACAGGAACGCAAACATTATATTGTAGAAAGACTGTATCTTATCATATGAGCCATAGACCTTAGCGAAAGCTTTTGTCCTCCAGGGCCGGACGGGCCCCGCTTCTACAACACCGCTGTATACAATCCGCACAAACCAGCTCCTCATACCAAAGATTGTATAAGGCGTCTTTTGTAGAAGCTGTTGTCATATTGTGAGAGGTTGAGCTTGAGAAAGAAGGGTGCTTTTCTCTTCAGATCCCTGTAAAATAATTATATATTACCTTCACATATACATTCAACGCCTGCTAAGTTATGGGTTAAATTTTTCTGATACCAGTTTTCCGGTGGAATCAAATTCAAACAGGAATTTTTCACCTTCCGTAACCAACGATTTGCGGGGCCGCCATTGCAAAAGATCATTTACCGCATAAGGATTGTACACATACCCGGTAGCCTCGATGTTCTTCTTTTGGAGCTCCAGTAAAAAGTGGTTTTGGGGAGTAACCGTGAAATTCACTAAATGGTACCTGCCTTTAATGGACGATGCATTGAGCTTATCTTGCATGTCTTTGGAGAGTGCATAATATTGTACTTCTTCCACCCGTCCAGTGGCAAAATTGAATCTGGTATACATTACCCCCGATAAGTTATCCTTTTGCTCAGTAACATTGGCAATATATATGATATCATTACTAACAACATAAGGCAAAAACGAATGCCGGTTGCTACTGCTGGCAGCTACTTCTAACAAGGTACTATTTTCGGTATCTGGCTCGTAACGGATCAGGTATATTCCATCCTGATTATCTGTATGAAGCAGAAAAATATCTTTGCGGTTGTTTATAAATACCTGATGATTGATTAATCCTTCGTCAACTGGTAATTGTACAGAGGTTTGTTTCTGCAAATTGGAGTCGAGTAAGATCGTCTGAATATATAAAGTAGGCTGACTGTAGTCGTAGCGGTAGCCCAGTACCGTTTTATTATCTGGCGAACTAGAAACCTGATACTGGTATTCCAGCGGAATTTGCTCGTTCTGTGGTTTTCCGGACATTACCGCATTTGCAAAGCTTTGCCTGACTAATCCCTTGTCAGCGTTATTTTGCCAATTACCAATCTTCACTGAATCAATAGTAACAGCAGCCGTCTGCTTCTTGGTAGCTTGATTATATTGTACAGCTTTCAACTTTGCCAGTTTCGCTTTGGTATCATACTGTACCAGAAAAGCGGTATGTGTATCATTGTCTTTTTTAAGAAAGATAACCTGTTCATTGGTAGCCGTTGGAAAAGGATAGGAGCTTTGTTGAGCACTTACCCAATAAGAGCCTGGAAGAAGAAGATTTAGTAGCAGAAATTTTATTGAAAATTTAATCAGCACGTAGGCAAAGGTTTATCAGTAAGAGGGAAGGTTATCTGTTGTAAAGCTATTTATGATTTGTTTAATAACTCCAGAATGGCCTTGTAAATTATATCCAGTTCATCATTTGTGATAACATAGGGGGGGAGTACATACACTATATTTCCTAACGGGCGGAGCAAGATGTTTCTGGCCATAAAAAAGTCATACAGGCTGTTGCGCACTTCATTGAAATACGAGGTATCAGCTGATGTTTTTACTTCAATAGCCAGTATCGTACCCATGGCTCTGGCATCCAATACCTGTGAATGTTGGGCAATCTCATTCAAAAAGGCAAGGTGTTTTCCGGTAATACGCCTGATATTCTGTTGGCATTCCTCAGTCATGAGCAGATCCAGACTGGCATTGGCAGCGGCACAAGCAATGGGGTTTGCTGTAAAAGAATGGCCATGAAAGAAGGTTTTCATTAAATCATCCGAGCGGTAGGGCCGCATCACTTCTGCTGTACAGGTAGTAACGCCCAAAGCCATGGTGCCGCCAGTTAAGCCTTTCGATAAACACATAATATCTGGCTGAACAGCACAGTATTGGGAAGTAAATAATTTTCCTGTGCGCCCAAAACCGGTCATTACTTCATCGGCAATACATATAATCTGATGTTCTTTGGCAATAGTCAGTAATGGGTTTAAGACTTCCGGCGGATACATTCGCATACCGGCCGCACCTTGTATAAGGGGTTCATAGATAAATGCCGCAACTTCACCTGAACTTGCCAATTGAGTGAATGTGTGAATAACAGAATGACTAGTCTCCTTTCCAGGAAAAGGGATAAACTCAACATCAAATAAATAAGGTACAAAAGGTGTAATAAACATACTCCGGTCGCCTACTGACATAGCTCCAAATGTATCGCCATGGTAAGACCCGTCCATGGCAATAACTTTCTTTTTTGAAATGCCCTGGTTGTGCCAGTATTGGAAAGCCATTTTCAGGGCTACTTCTACCGCCGTGCTGCCATTATCGGAATAAAATACTTTATCCTGGTTAGCAGGAAGTATCTCTAACAGCCGTTCTGCCAATCGTACAGCAGGCTCATGGGTAAAGCCGGCAAATATCACATGTTCCAGAGTGAATGCCTGCTTATATATGGCCTTGGCAATGTACTCATGGCTATGCCCATGCAAATTAACCCACCACGAAGAAATAGCATCCAGAATTTTGCGGCCATCTGTAGTATGCAAATACACGCCTTTGGCTCCAGACAAAGGAAGTACTTTGGTATTATCGTGCAGGGGAGTAAACGGATGCCAGACAGATTGCAGGTCTCTGGTATGTAAAGATGATAGATTTTCAGCAGTAGTTTCGTTAAAAGGCATTTTATATAACAACTTTTATAAGTTCAATTAAAGTTTTATCCCTGCTTTTCTGATGGCAGATTCAGATTAGCCAGTAGTTCAATTGCATAACGGTTGATGATTTCCTGGGTGATTTTTTTCTCGGGCTTAATTCGCAGCAAACAGGGATAGCCAGAATGTTTCAGAATAAATTGCTCCGTTTCCAGGTTTTCTGGTCCATTAAAAACAATACCCTTCACTTTTAGTTTGCGGCGTTTCAGTTCATTAATGGTGAGCATAGAATGATTGATACTGCCCAGGTAAATATTGCAGACCAGAATTACTTCCAGATCAAACTTTTTAGCAATGTCTATCACAAAATATTCATCACTGATAGGCGCCAGTATGCCTCCGGCTCCTTCTACAATTAGCGTGTTGTCCGTTTCAGGCATGAGTATAGTTGCAGGGTGTATTTCCACGTGTTCCAGCCGGGCAGCGGCGTGAGGCGACATAGGAGCCTGCAACAGATAAGCCTCTTTATGTGTCCGGGATTTTTTGTTTTGTAAAAACGGCATAACAGTATCTGTATCTCTGGGATACCCGGCTTGTATGGGTTTCCAATAATCGGCATGCAGGGCCTGGGCAAATATGGTGCTTACCAGTGTTTTACCACTATCGGTGTGGATGGCTGTAATAAAGTATCTTTCAGGCATGGGAGAGGTGATTTAGGCGTGGGCGTGGCGGTTTAAATTATAGTAGGAATATACTCAAAACCAAAACGATTTAACGGCTTCCATGAAAATGATTGGTTGTGTTGTAGGTCTACAAAAGCATTCATCCGCTTGATGCAGCAAAACCGGCCGTAGTTTGCATGAATACATGCGTTAGGTATTCTACCAAATTTCTAATCTCTTCTTCCGTGTTATACACATGCAGGCAAATCCGTAAACGTTCTTCTCCTTCTTTTACCGTAGGAGATAAAATTGCGCGCACATCGTAATCAGCGGTTTGCAGCTGGGAGGCAATAGTTTTAGTCAAGGCATTTCCTCCGATCTTAATGGCCTGTATGGCACTTTCACTTTTAATCCAACGTGTTTGCAGACTAGGATACTTCATCAACTCGGCTGCAAATGCAGCAATACGGGTATATAAGGTATGTTGCAAATAGGTATTTGCCTGTAAAAACTTAAATGCTTCCCGAATAGAAACCAGGCTGTGAAGTGGCAGGGCAGTGGTGTAAATGAAAGGCCGGGCGAAATTTACCAGGTAATCTATCAGTACCGCAGAGCCGGCAATACAAGCACCATGTACCCCCATAGCTTTTCCAAAGGTATAAATTCTGGCAAAAATCTGATTTTGTAGCTGTTGCGTACAGGCAATCCCATTGCCATTTTCTCCCCATACACCTGTGCTATGGGCTTCATCCCAGATCAGATGGGCATTGTATTTCCGGCAAATCCGTAAGATTTCTTCCAGTGGCGCAACGTCTCCATCCATCGAATAGACAGACTCGGCTACCACAAATTTTTCTCCGGTGGCTTTGCCTAGTTTCTTTTCCAGATCTTCCAGGTCATTATGCCGGAACGGGTACCTGGAGGCAAAACTTAACCTGGCACCTTCTTTCAGGCTGGCATGGATATATTCATCATAAACTATGGTATCCCCTTTTTGGGGAATAGCCGAAAGAATAGCCGTATTAGCACTGTAGCCGGAGTTAAAGAGTAGGGCTTTTTCTGCCTGGAATGTAGTGGCTAGTGCTTCTTCTAATTCCATAGCATACAGACTATTGCCAGAGATGAGCCTGGAACCAGTAGAACCATTCTGTAGAAAAGGCAACTGTGCATACGTTTGTTGAATCTGTTGGGCAAGGGCAGCATTACTGGCCAGACCTAAATAATCATTGGAGCAAAAGTCTATTTTTTTCTGTACTATGGGTAATTCCCGCAGGTTATTTTGCGAAACTCTTTCCTGTAACCTGAGTGCCAACTTTTCTTCGATAGACCACATAGACATAGAAAATAACCGGTGAAGGTACAAAAATAGGGTTATCGTGCCAAAAGTTTACGCCATGGGTAAAAAACATTGGGTATTTGTTTTCCGTAGCAGGCACAGGTTTTATATTGCACCCAAAAACCACAAGATCCATCATGATGTATAAATCCGTATCCAGAGTCACTTATTTAATCATTATTTTTTTATTTACAACTAGTATTACTTCCCACGTATATGCACAGCGGAGAAACCGGCAGGTGTTGAGCATTGGCCCTAAAATAGGAATAAACTTATCTAATCTGCATGGCGATGTTAGCAACCAGACCATGCAACCTGGCTTATCTGCCGGAGCCACTCTAACCTATAGTGTAGTGAATACCTTTGGAATTTCTGTGGAAGCCTTGTATTCGCAAAAAGGGGCAAAGTTTGAAAATGCTCCACCCATATCCGGATTAAATCCCCAGTTCACAACCTTTAACCGCAGACTTAACTATATAGAAGTCCCTTTGCTGGCCAGGTATTTTCTGAACAAAGAAGGAGATTTCCGACCCAATGTTTTCCTGGGACCAAATTTTGGATTTAAGTTAAATGCCAATGATGTGAATGATCAGGCAACTTCTGATAAATTAGATAGAAGCAATGCAATTAATCCCGTAGATGTAGGAATTACTGGAGGTATTGGGTTGAACATGCGTTTGCAAGGCGCTATGCGGGCATTACTGGATGTCCGCTATACACATGGCATCTCCAATATTGCCGATTCACAGTTAACCGGTTTTACAGTAGCCAGTCCTACTGTAGGAAATAATGCCATTACGGTAACCCTAGGTTTGAGTTTTGGCATAGGAAAAAGGTACGAAAAGTAGTTTGTTAACACCATTTTCAAAATAAAGCCTGTTGCCATTTTTAAGCAACAGGCTTTATAGCTAATATACCAGGATATTTCCTTGAATGTTAGCTAAGCTGATTAATTGAGTGATTCAATCTGTTTTAGAATTTTCTGCGCCGCTTCTTTCATTCCGAGTACTTTATAAATACTCAATAAAGGTTGCAGTACTGCTAAATTAGTTTGATCAATAGAGTAGGCTTTCTGAAAGTAGGGCAAGGCATCCTGAAAATGAGCTTTCAGTTGCGCCTCCAGTTCTTTTCCATATATCTGATACTGTTTCAGATTCATTGCATTTAGTTGCTTGCTGATATCGGCTCCTTTATTATAATGTACTGCACCCATACTCAGGTTAGCATCCAGGCTACCTGTATCTGGTTCCGGAGTATTCTTGGTGCTTTCCAAAGCTTGGTGAGGTTCGCTGGCTTGCTCAGCCGATGATCCTGAAGTTAAGTGATTAGTAGCAGTAGATGGATCTTCTTTTATTTGTCTTGCGGAGTTATATAAATTAAACTCTTTAGGTGCAGGCAGATCGTCCATTGTGTAATAACTATATATGGTTTGCAGGAAAGGAACCTGCTTATTCTGCTCAATTTTATAGAGTGTGGTCTGGGCTATTCTGTTTAGGTGATCGTAGGCCAGTTTTTCTATATATAGCAATTTTTTCTTTTTGCTGGCATTATCATAAATCAGTTTCTCACTTACTTTATTATCAGTCGTATACACTAAATCCATATATATGTTCTGCATGGGATAAGAAGGATAGCTGATTTTTATACTCTTTACATCATCTGTAAAGGTGTAGGTGAACAGGCATATCATATAGGTTTGTGGCAGGGCAGCATTTGTAAAGTACTTTCTTTCAATTATCCGGCCTTGCGGATCGGTTCTATACGCCCAGTTGTAGGTTTCATATAGCAAATAATCAAAAGATAATTCTCTCACAAACCGGTTATAGACGGTATTCGGTTTTTGTCCCTTGGGCAGTTCCATGCCCTGCATAGAAAAAGAGGCTTCGTAAAGCAGAGAGGGCGCAGAAGTGTCATTTTGTAAATCTGTTAAATTGTATACCTTTTTGTTTTTTACATATTGATCTATATAGGTTAAACTATCGCGGTATTTAATGCCTATTCCTTTTACTATTGGTATAGTGTACGGCCCACCTTCTGCAGACGCATAACTTGCCTGGGAATTCTGTACATAAATAACGGCATCTGCTCCGGCCCGGCTGGCTTTACTCTTTATTTGCAGCAGCATGGCGTTATAATCATTTCCTTCGGCACTCAGGCCTAATACCTCATAGTACGCTTTGTTTTTGGGCAGCTGATTTTCAAAATACAATTCAACCTCATGAGTGTGTGGAATAAGAGGGATATCCATTAGCTGAGGGCTAACATTATACGGAATTGGCACCATGCAAGAAGTAAGCAGAAAGGCATAGATACCGATAAGTAATCTAGATAAATGGTAGATTCTGGTCATAAAAGTTTGAAGATAAAGTGGCTATATAGTACAAAAGAGTAAATGTACTTCTGCAATCCAGTACAACTATTGGGCCAGTACCGGGTGTTTTTTGTGAAAGCCGGTAGCATCCTGGTAGGCTTTAGCTACTGTTAGCAAGGTTGCTTCGTCATACAAATTTCCGATAAACACCAGGCTTGTGGGAGTTTGCTGAGGCGTAAATCCGTTGGGGAGAACTACACATGGATGCCCGGTAAGGTTAGTTACCCGCAGGCCGCCATAGGTTGGAGCCACCAATACATCTATTTCTTTCATTTTTGCGGCCATTTGTTCAATCAGCAAGGTGCGTATGCGGTTTGCCTGGATATATTCTACCGCCGGAATAAAACGAGCCGTCCGGAATTCGTTGGGCCAGGAGTTCTTTAGTTGCTTCACCATCAGGTCATCTTTATTCGTGCGGGTAAGTTCATCAAACGCGGCAGCCGCTTCTGCAGAGATAATGAATAACAGATTATTGGCTGGTAAGTCAGGTAAATCTACCGGAATAAGATTGATGCCCATTTCTTTTATCTTTTGCAGGGCTGCATCCGTAAAGGGTTTATTCTGTGCATTTACCTGGTCAAATTCTTTTGATAAATAGCCAATACGCAATCCTTTTATGGGTTTATTACCATTATAATTGAAGGGAGCATCTACCACTGTTTTATCCAGGCCATCCGGACCATGAATGGCATTAAAAACAATGGCACAATCTTCTACAGTGCGGCACATAGGGCCAATTTTATCCATAGACCAGCTAAGAGCCATGGCACCTGTGCGGCTTACCCGGCCATACGTAGGACGTAAGCCTGTAACTCCACAAACAGTAGCGGGAGATACAATAGAGCCCAATGTTTCTGTGCCAATTGCAAAAGGCACCAGTCCGGCGGCTACGGCTGCTGCAGAACCGGCAGATGAGCCACTGGAACCTAGTTGGGTGTTCCAGGGATTACGGGTTTTGCCGCCAAACCACACATCGCCCATGGCCAGTTCGCCTAAGGTGAGTTTGGCTACCAGCACGGCACCGGCAGCCTGAAGTTTTTTTATAACCGTAGCGTCTGTATTGATCACCTGGTCTTTGTAGGGCACAGAACCCCAGGTGGTTTTATAATTCCGGGTAGCCAGCAGGTCTTTTGCTCCGTAGGGTATTCCATGCAGGAAGCCTTTGTATTTGCCTGCTTTAATTTCCGCATCGGCTTGGATAGCCTGCTTCATAGCTAAGTCTTCCGTAAGCGTAATTACACATTCCAGGCGAGGACCATACGTTTTCAGCCGTTCCAGAAAAAATTGTGTTAATTCTACGGAGGTTATTTGCCGGGTTCGCAGCAGTTCGGCTAATTGATGCACCGTATAAAAAGCCAGATCTTCTGTAGTAACTGGCCGGGTTACTTTGCCGGTTGAACCAACCTGAAAGGGCTTTTTTGTTTTTTCTATAGAAAAGCCAGTTGGAAGTGGATTGAAATAGAGAGCCGGTGCAATGTCGTTGCTCAGCGTTATTTTACGCAGGGTGTCGTAACTGGTGCGTAACTCCTCCAGGCCGCTTAACATAGAATCTGTTTCTGCTTCAGTAAATTGCAGGCCTAGCAGGGTTGAGGCTTTTTCTACAGATGGTGCTGTGATCGGAAGAGTAGTTGTATGCTTGGTAAAGAAAGCTCCTAAAATAAAGCTGCCCATGCAGCAAAGGCTAATAAATCCGAGTTTGGTAAACGTAAACTTCATACGTAAGGGGTGGAGGAGAGTAAGCTATTGTAGAAAAATAGCTAAAATTTCTAACATATTCTCCTGCCACTTATAACCATTTTTTCCGGCGGAACCAGAGGAGCATAATAATAATACTGATGGCCATTAAGCCTAGAATAATAAAATACCCATACCGCCACTTTAGTTCAGGCATATTGTCAAAGTTCATCCCATAGACGCCGGCAATAAAGGTTAGGGGCATAAAAATGGTAGAAATCATCGTCAGTACTTTCATTACATCGTTGGTGCGGTTACTGACACTGGATAAATACAGGTCGAGTAAACTGCCTGTGGAATCCCTGAAGGATTCTGTGGTATCTATTACTTGTATAGTGTGGTCATAAATATCGCGGATGTATTTACGGATTTCTTTTTTGATGAGTATGCTTTCTTCTCTATCCAAACTGCTGATGATTTCCCGTAAGGGCCATACCGATCTGCGCATAAAAATCAACTCTTGCTTTAAGGCATATAAACTTTTTAATACATCTTGTGAAGGTGAACCGGTAATTTCTTCTTCCAGGTCTTCCAGTTTTTCTCCAATACGCTCCAATACTACAAAATAATGGTCGACAACCGCGTCCAGTAGCGAATACAATAAATAATCCGGGCCCGATTTCCGGTGCCGCCCATGCGGATTGGCAATCCGCAGCCGGATACCATCAAATACATCACCATCCCGGTTTTCTTGAAAAGAAAGCACATAATTGTCGCCCAGCACTAAACTTACCTGTTCCGCTTCTACTTCCTTAGTGGTTGTATTGTACCGGAGCATCTTTACAATAATGAGCACATAACTTTCAAAAACTTCCATTTTTGGGCGGATCTCTGTGTTAAGTATATCTTCCAAGGTGAGTTGATGCAGGCCGAATTGCTCACCAAGCGTTTTAATAATTTCCACGTTATGTACGCCATCTACATTTATCCAGCTATTGAAATTCGAGAATTTGCAAGTAACACATTCTTCTACTGTTTTTGCCTGATATGATTTAATGGTGTGCTGGTCGTATTCCGTAATAGATATGGAAACGTCCGTTACCGGCGTAGTAATTTCGCCAATGTAAATAAGTGATCCGGGAGCTTTACCTACACTTTTTAGCGTGTTTTTTAATCCTTTTGCCATACTGGTAAAATAGACTGATTTCGTAGAATGTACAAGATAACAGGCGATGAAAATGAGTAATTATAGTAATACTATCTGCTTTTATACACTTTCGCCTAGCTCTCTAAATAAAAAAGCGATGTTATTACATCGCTTTTTTGTTTACTTCTTTATCTGTTTTTGATTCTTATCTGTTCATTGAAATAAGGAATTCATCATTGTTACGTGTGCCTCTCATTTTATCAAGCAAGAATTCCATAGCTTCAATAGAGGTCATATCAGCCATATGTTTGCGCAGAATCCAGACTCTGGATAGTTCGTCGTCGTTCATCAGCAATTCTTCTCTTCTGGTTCCAGAGGCAGGCACATCAATAGCAGGATATACTCGTTTGTTGGAAAGTTTTCTATCTAGCTGAAGTTCCATGTTACCGGTTCCTTTAAATTCTTCGAAAATTACCTCATCCATTTTAGAGCCGGTTTCAATTAGGGCTGTAGCTATAATCGTAAGTGAGCCACCATTCTCTACATTACGGGCAGCACCAAAGAAACGCTTAGGTTTATGCAAGGCATTGGCATCCACCCCACCAGAAAGAATTTTCCCGGAGGATGGTACTACAGTATTATAGGCCCGTGCTAACCTGGTGATAGAATCTAACAGGATAACTACATCATGGCCGCACTCCACCATGCGCTTGGCTTTTTCCAGAACAATGCTCGCTACTTTTACATGGCGTTCTGCTTGCTCATCGAAGGTAGAAGAAATTACTTCTCCTTTTACACTGCGGGCCATATCTGTAACCTCTTCCGGACGTTCATCTATCAGCAACACAATCAGGTATACTTCCGGATGGTTATGAGCAATGGCATTGGCTATTTGCTTTAATAATACTGTTTTACCAGTTTTGGGTTGAGCCACAATCATACCCCGTTGGCCTTTACCAATAGGGGCAAACAAATCCAGAATACGGGTTGAAAACTCATCGGGACGGTTACTTAAATTCAGCCGCTCTTCAGGGAAAAGAGGAGTAAGGTATTCAAACGGTATGCGGTCGCGTATTTCTTCCGTAGTTTTGCCATTAATGGTTTCTACCCGAAGCAACGCAAAGTATTTTTCTCCTTCTTTAGGCGGGCGGATCTGGCCTCTTACCGTATCGCCTGTTTTTAAGCCAAAAAGCTTAATTTGTGAAGGAGACACATAAATATCATCAGGGCTAGCCAGGTAATTATAATCTGCCGAACGCAAAAATCCATAGCCATCCTGCATAATTTCTAATACACCTTCATTTTCGATAAGGCCATCAAATTCGCGGATGGTATAGGTATTCTGGTTTTGCTTGTTCGGATTGTTGTTACGCTGAGTATTATCGCGGTTTTCGCCCCGGTTCTGGTTATCGCGGTTCTGGTTATCCCGGTTTTGATTCTCGCGGGTATCTACGCGGTTTTCTCTATCGCGGTTATTGCGGTTGTTTGCGTTTTCACGATTATCTACGCGGTTTTCTCTGTTTTCTTTAACAACTGGCACATTCTCCCGGACCTCCTTGATTTCTTTCGGTTCCCGTGGCTCCCGTTCCTTTTCTTTAAACTCTACTTTCTCCGGTTTATCTACCTGGCGATCCAGAACTTCATAAGAGACAGGCGTTTCTACACTAACGGTGGGGGCAAATAATGGGCCTTCTTTAAAATCTTTGCCATTTACACCATTAGATGAGGAATGATGAACAGGCTCAACCTCTTTTACATTTTCCCGCTTCACTCGGTGTCTTCTTCTTTCTTCTCCTTCTTCTCTCTTGGGAGTTGGTAAAGTAGTAGGTTCAATTACTGATTGGGGGGCGGGTTCGGGTGTGGCAGGAATGGGATCAACCTCTGGGAGAATAGCTTGTTGATCGAGTATTTTGTAGATCAGTTCTTTCTTAGCTAACTTTTTGTAGTTTTTTACTCCCAGATTTTCCGCTATCTCTTTAAGTTCAGACAGGAGCCTAAGATTTAAGTCTTCAATATTATACATATGTAGGCAGTAGTGATGATAATGATATAAAGGTTATGTTGTTCGCTTCAAGCGAAAAAAAAGTTGGATATACTGTATGGTGTTTGTAAAGAATATGAATTCAATCTAAAAAGAGATGAACTATGCGATTGCAAAAAGCTCAAGTGTTGTTTTAGGTACTGCAAGTATAGAATATACCTGAGGAATTATCAAGTATAACCCATTTAACTGCCGAAACAAATCTGAATTAGTACAACTGGAGAAATATATTTCAATAAAATAGATGTGATATACTTAGCTGTAGTGGCACAAATATAGGAATTCTATTGAAAATAATCCAGTTGTATGCTTTTTTTTATTCATACGGTAGAATAAAAAAATTGTTGACCTTATTTTTATGAATGTGTAAACTAAATTTAGCCATTATCTATATGTTATCTAGCATGGAGCTAATTAATCAGGTGGCAGGAACAAGCAATGAAAAATTGTACATTCCATTCTGATAGTGTTTATTCATTACCTTATTTTTATTGACGTAGGCTTTACTGCTAATACGTTGAGTTTAATACACTGCCTGCTGGTTCTCTGGCAATATGCAAGGTATGGGCAGGCAATGCAAAAGAAGCACGATGCGCCGGTACAATCTGCATTATGCTGAAGTTAATTTCTTCACGAATCCGGTTATAGTCGCTCCAATCTACCGCTTCCACAAAAAATACGATCAGAATGGTTAATGAGCTTTCGCCAAATTCCGAAAAACGCACTTGTGCAGGTTCACTTTTCGTCCAATCGTTGGAGGCAATAGTGAGCCGTATATCTTCACAAATCGCTTTTATGGTATTAGCTGGGGTATTATACGACAAATTTATAGTGAATTTTGCCCGCCTGAATCGCCGCTGAGTTAGATTATCCAATGCTTGATCTACCATCATTTTATTAGGCAAGGTAAGCGAACTTTTGTCTAAGGTACGAATGCGGGTACTCCGGAAACCTACTTTTTCAACTGTACCCTGAATATTACCCACATGAACCGTATCGCCGATAACAAAAGGTTTATCTAAGAAAATAGTGAATGAGGCAAACAAATTTTCCAGGCTTTCTTTAGCCGCCAACGCTACTGCTAAGCCTCCAATTCCCAAACCGGCTATAATAGAAGCTATATCCAGATTGAACACAACGCCTAAAGCCAAAAAGAAGCCAAAAATAACCAGGAAGACCTTCATTACTTCTTTTAAAAAAGGAATTAGCTGCTCGTTAATACCAGACCCGGTTCTGGAGGCTCTTCTGGCCCATACCAGCATAAAGAAATTAATAAAGTTGATTACTGTCCAGGTAAGGGCAATAATCATTAGCAACTGATAACTTTTTAGCAAAAAACGCCGCAGTCCAAATTGCTTGATAGGGGCCAGATGCCATTCGGCAGGAAATTTAAGGAAACTAAACGCAGTATAAACTAACACCAGGGTAACAAACATTTGTACCGGCCTGCGGACGAGTTTCAAAAAATCCGTAAGTGGTAAGTTTTCCGTCTCTTTTTTTACTAGTTTGAAAAGAAGATTTCCCAGAAAAACAGAAAGTATTCGCCGCAGCAGCAAACCCAGTACTAGCAGACCTATACACCATAAAATGTTTTCCAGACGGTTGTCCCAGAAGCGTTGGTTGAGAAACTGATGAATTTGTGTCCAAATATCCATTTCATTAATAAGTTGCTGACTATAAAATTGCCTTACTACTGTGCATCTGTTACACCTGCGTATATAGTAGTAAGCTGCCGGCTGAACTCTTTAGATCAGAAGTAACCGGCTTCGTAATATATTACTGGTAGCTTATCTTAGGTAAAATTGCAAGATGGCTATTACTTATTAAGCATAACCCAGAAAGATCAAATAAGCTGTTCTAAGGCAATTTTAAATAAAGTTTCGGCTATTCCTGTTTTTTGAGGGTGCTGATCAAAGGCTTTTTGCAAAGCGGCATGTATGGTTTGCGACACATCGGTAAAAATTGCCTCATCTGTTATCGTTGCATTGCTTTGCATTAGATAGGCAAATACTCTGGCCATACCGCAGTTAGCCACAAAATCTGGCAGTAGGGAAAGGTGCTGATCGGCCCAGGCGGTAGTATTACCAAAGAAAATTTCCGGATCATTAAATGGCACATTGGCCCCACAGGAAATTACTTCCAGCCCGTTAGAGGCCATTTGCTGCACTTGTGCCGCAGTAACTAATCTGGAGGCTGCTGCCGGAATAAAGATGTGAGCTGGCAAAGACCATAGTTTTTCGTTTATTTCCTCAAACGGAATCAGCTCTGGTGTTATCAGCTGATTAGCTTTTTTATTAAAAAACAGTTCTTTTATAGCCGGTAAGTCCAGCCCTTTTTCTGAGATAATTCCTCCCTGTTTATCAATAATACCTGCAATTTTTACCCCGTATTTTGCCAGATACAACGTAGCTGCTGCCCCTACATTTCCCCACCCTTGGATAATGGCTCTTTTTTCAGACACCTTACCACCCCAGATCTCATAGTAATGACGTACAGACTCAGCTACTCCAAAACCGGTAATCATATCGGCAACCGAGTATTTCTTATACCTGGAAGTAGGGGTATAGTTGTAATCTTCCAGCACTTTGGAAACCCCTTGCCGGAGTTGCCCGATTTTTTTAATCTTTTGTGCCTCCGATGCATGAAAATGCCCATTAACAATTCCCTCCTGTGGATGCCACAGCCCATATTCTTCCGTAATGGGAATTACCTCATGAATCTCATCAACATTTAAATCACCTCCGGTGCCATAGTAGTTTTTAAGCAGAGGAAACACCGCTTTGTACCATCTTTCCAATACTCCATTTTTGCGAGGGTCGGCAGGGTCGAAGTTAATACCTGATTTAGCTCCGCCAATAGCCGGGCCAGAAACAGTAAATTTAACTTCCATAGTTTTTGCCAGCGATTCAACTTCCCGTTTGTCGAGGCCTTTGCGCATACGCGTACCACCCCCTGCTGCCCCTCCACGTAACGAATTAATCACAGCCCAGCCTTCGGCTTCTGTTTCAGGATCTTTCCACTCAAATACAATTTCAGGTTTTTTTTCTTCAAATTTCTTCAATAATTCTTTCATGGGAATACATAAAATATCAGCACTAATTTCTGTAAGTATAGTAAGTTTGCCAACTATTTCGAGTACCGGATTATACTCAAAAAATAAGGTTTTGGACATTAACTACATTTGATTAACGTAAGTTTTCAAGGCACTTAACTACGTGTTGCTGGTGAAAATATACATACCATTATTACGTTAAATATAGACTGTGTAAAGAAGCCTATTACTTAAAGCAACGATGTACCGCAGAAGTAAATAAATTTCTTCCAGATGAATATAGCAATTGATATTGGAAACACTTCTCTAAAAGCAGGGTTGTTCGAAAAATCGGCATTAAAAGAAGTATACCGAGGCTTATCAATAAATACTCTTCCAGAGTTTGTACAAAAACTGGGTGTGGCTAACTGTATCATAAGTTCTGTAAGCCAGGATGCTCAACCACTTTACCAGCAACTGCAGCCTTATACACAAAAAGTGCTTATCCTGGACCATCAATTACCCCTACCTTTAATAAATGAATATGAAACGCCACAAACCTTAGGCAAAGACCGTCTGGCTGCAGTAGCCGGCGCTACGGCTGTGCATCCGAATACAGATTGCCTGGTAATAGACATGGGTACTTGCATCACCTATGACATTATAAAGGCTGATGGACACTATCTGGGTGGAAGTATTTCACCTGGTTTGCGTATGCGGTTTAAGGCGCTACATACTTTTACTGCCCGGCTTCCGTTAATAGAACCTGTCCAGGAGGCTGGGCTGACAGGAAAGAATACATATGATGCAATATTAAGTGGAGTTATTTATGGAATGACAGCAGAAATAGAAGGAATAATCAGCAAATACCAAACAATATTCCCTAAACTTGATGTAATATTTTGTGGAGGAGATGCAAATTTCTTTGAAAGTAAAATAAAACAACGCATATTTGTAATTCCGGAACTGGTACTAATCGGATTAAATAGAATTCTTGAACATAATGTCTCTTATAGTTAGGGTAGGTTTAGTTTTTTCACTCATTTGCATTACATCGTGGGGATATTCTCAGAGTACAGGAAACTCACCCTATTCTCAACTGGGAGTCGGAGATATTAATAATTCCGCTTTTGTACCAAACCAGGCTATGGGCGGCGCTGGGGCCAGCCATGCGAATGGCATCTATATAAATCATATCAATCCTGCCTTGCTTGTCAGAAACCGGATCACTATTTTTGATGTAGGAGTAAATGGCCAGTTGAAAAAACTTCAAACCAATACTTCTTCGCAGCAGGATTTTGGTGGAAACCTAGGGTATCTGGCCTATGCTTTTCCAGCTGCAAAAAAATGGACTATAGGCGCTACGCTTCGGCCATATAGTAATGTAAATTACGAAATTAATGCTTCCGGCCCAGTTGCTGGCAGCCCTGCTTCGCAGGCCAATTATATATACAAAGGAGAAGGCGGATTAACTTCTGTAGAACTAACCAATGCAGTAAATATTATAGGGGGCTTATCTTTAGGTGTAAGAGCTTCTTATATCTTTGGCAACATTACCAATGAATCTATTGTTTCTGTTCAAAGTCCAAGCATAAGTACAAATAAGCTTGCCTATGTCCGGAGAACAAATTATTCGGATTTTATTTTCAATGCCGGACTAGTCTACCGGCATAAGTTGAGAGATAAATTATTTATTAATGGGGGATTAGTTTACGATTTTGCTACCAATGTAGGTGGTACACGATTTACAGGTTTCCAGCAGCGGAGTGCATCCGACGACGATCCCCTTCCATATGGGTATGATACATTAGCCAAAGACATTAAAGGATCAGTTTCCTTACCGGCTCAGTACAAAATAGGTATAAGTCTGGATGCTCCTTTCCACTGGGCTATATTAGCTGACTTTTCATATCAGAACTGGTCTGATTATAAAGATTTTAACGTACAGGAAACTTTAGGAAGCGGTTACACGTTGGCATTGGGTGGTGAGTGGACGCCTGATATTAATTCAGTATCAAACTATCTGAAAAGAATAACTTACCGTACTGGATTGCATTATGCACAAACACCTATTTTGTTAAACAGTGAACAGATATCTGATCTTGGCATCAATTTTGGCATGTCTGTACCTGTAGGCCGGGGGTTCTCCAATTTGAATCTTGCCCTAACAGCAGGTCAGCGGGGAACTTTGAGTAACAATTTAATTAAAGAACAATATTTTAGAGTAGCTGTCGGATTTACTTTAAATGGCTTATACGACAGATGGTTTCAAAAAAACAAAATTGATTAAGGAGAGAAAATTATGAAATCAAAACTGATGTTGTGCCTGGCTTTATTGCTAGGGCTTGTAAATTTATCAATGGCACAGGCTCCAAACTGGGGAGCAAATGCATCTGAAGCTCAAGAGAAGTATGCTCTATTTACAGATGCTGTAAAGATGAACGACTGGAAAACAGCTTTAGGACCATTGACCTATCTGCTCAAAAATGCGCCTGAATTAAATTCAGGTTTGTATGTAAATGCATCCAAAGTGTATGAAGGCCTGGTAGATCAGACGAAAGATCCTAAGCAGCTGGCTGCCTATCAGGATTCTGCGTTAATTATGTACGATCTGAGGATGAAATATTTCAAAGATGAAGCAAATGTACTAAACAGAAAAGGCTTAAAAGCGCATCCATACCTGATGGGCCGTGCCGATGCCAACGCACAAGTTGATAAGCTGCTGCCACTTTATCAAAAAATTGTAGAGCTCAATAAAGATGAGACATACAATACCAATATTATGTTTTACATGGACCTGTTGTGCAAAAAGAAAGCAGCCGGTGGATTAACCGACGAGCAGGTTCTGGAAGAATATGACAAATTTGCACCTATTATTGAGCGCAAACTAGCCAGCAACGATGCAGCGAATGTACAACGCTGGACAGCTACTAAAGAATATGTAGATCAATTGTTGCAAAGCTGTGTAACCATCGATTGTAACTTTGTTAAAACTAAACTAGGACCTAAGCTTCAGCAATCACCAGATGATGTAGACTTAGCCAAGAAAATATTTGGCCTGATGGCAACCGGTAAATGTACTACTGATCCGTTGTTCTTACAAGCTGGTGAGATTATGGTGAAAAAGGAGCCAAGCTATGGTGTTTACCGTGTGTTGGCAACAATTCAGAAACAAAATAATAATTTTGACAAAGCCGCTGATTATTATGAAGAAGCTGCCAAACTTGCTACCAGTGGATCTGATAAAGCGCAGGCATACGTAGAAATAGGCCAGATTAAGCAGCGTGCAGGCGCTAAAGAAGCTGCACGTACCTATTACCGCAGAGCAGCCGAAAATGGCTTGACTTCAGCCTATGCTTCTATCGGCGACTTGTATCTGGGAAGCTATAAAGAATGTGGTGGTGGAGATGCAGTAAAATCTAAACTTGTTTATATTGCTGCCTACGAAATGTATGAAAAAGGTGGAGATAAAGCAGGTATGGCTAAAGCTAAACAATACTTCCCGTCCGCTGAGGAGATCTTTACTTTGGGTATGACAGATCAGATTGGCAAACAGATGAATACTGGTTGCTGGATAAATGAATCTGTTACGCTACAGAAAAAATAAGTATGTATGCATAGTCATAAAAATGTCATAGAATTATTCTATTCTATTTTATCAAAAAAGACAGGGCGCAATGTCCTGTCTTTTTTGCCATTTAAGGCTTGTCTGTTTATTGGATTGTGCTTGTGTGTGAGCTGTAAGCAAAATGAGCAGGATTTAAGCAAATTAGTTGAGTATACGGGTCCTAAAATGGTATCCGAAAATATAGAACGACTAATTAGTGATAGAGCTATTATTAGAGGGCGGTTAACAGCCTCTTTAGAGGAGCAAATGCAAAATGAGGATTTAGTTTATCCCAAAGGTGTATTTATAGAATTTTATGATGAAAACCAGGTAAAAACCTCTACTTTGAGCGCCAATAAAGCCAGATATGATAATACCAAACGTTTATATACTGTTACGGATAACGTAGTGATTATCGATTCGGTGAAATCCCAAAAAATGAATACAGAAGAATTACATTGGGACCCGAGTAAGCAAATTATTTATACGGATAAATTTGTTACCATTCAAACAAAAAAAGAAGTATTAAAGGGGCAAGGTTTAGAAGCAAAGGAGGATTTTAGTAGCTGGCGTATATTGTCTCCTAAAGGTACACTGCCTATTAATCAGCAATGAAATTTTCAGAAGCCATCTTATTATCCTTATCAGTTGCTTTTTTTATTATCGCTGTACATCAAACTTTTGTACTAGGAATTGCACAAAGCTATTGGTTATTTATGTTATCTGTTACAATGCTATTGCTCAATAGGCTTGCAAAGAAGAAGCAGGACGAAAAAGAAGTTCAGCAGGAGCAAGTGGCTGTTGGGAAGAAAATCAATAAGCATAAAACCACCACAAAAGTAAAATCCCGTAAATGATCTTTCTTTATTTAACAGGCGTACTTCTCTCTTTATTATTACTGATCCTGTTTTCAGGAATGGAACTGGCTTTTACTTTTTCTAACAGGCCTCAGTTGGAATTACTCCGGAAAGAAGGAGTATACTCTAATGAAATAGTATCTGCCTTTATTAAAAACCCTGCCGGATTTATCAGCACATTTCTGATAGGTAGTACGCTATCATTAGTGGTATATGGAGTAAGTATTACCGGAGTATTTGATATGTGGTTGTCGAATGCATTAAATGAGCTGCCAGCCTTTATAAATAATGCCGTTGTAAAAATAGTTATTCAAGTATTCCTGTCTGTAGTTATTGTTATATCAGCCGTCGAAATTATTCCTAAAAGCTTGTTTCTGCTTGATCAGGATCGATTTGTGCGTTTCTTTGCGTTGCCTACCCGTATTATGTACTGGATTATGTATCCCATAGTATGGGTATTTACTTACATATCTAAATTTATTATTACTAAGATAATGCGGTTTGATTACACCCGTGTAAAAGCAACTTTTGGACTCTCTGACCTTAACGACTATATTCATTTTAACCCGGTAACAGCCCAGGAAACCAATCAGGAAGAAGAGCCTGAGGTAGACAGAAAAATATTTAACAATGCAATTACTTTCCGCACCATTAGAGTACGAGATTGTATGATTCCAAGGACTGAAATAACAGCTGTAAATGTAGAAGATGGCCTTGAAAAATTGCGGCGTACATTTGTAGAAAGTGGGCATTCCAAAATACTGGTATACCGGGAAACTATTGATGACATAGTGGGCTATTGTCATGCGTTGGCTCTTTTCAAAAAACCTAAAGATGTAGCCAGTATTGTGTCACCTATTATTGTCGTTGCTGAAACTACCCTGGCAAACGAACTGCTCATACGGTTTATTAGTGAACGCAAAAGTCTGGCGCTCGTAGTAGACGAATTTGGCGGAACAGCCGGGTTAATCAGTCTGGAGGACGTGATGGAGCAAATATTTGGGGAGATACAAGATGAGTATGATCAAAGTGAAGATTGGGTAGAGCAGCAATTAGATGAACGTACTTATTTGTTAAGTGCCCGTCACGAAGTAGATTATTTAAACGAAAAATACGCATGGGATTTGCCAGAGGGGGACTATGACACCCTGGGGGGCCTTATCATAGCTGTTAATAACGACATACCAAGTGTGGGCGATATTATTGTAACCCCCAGATTTACCTTTACTGTTATGGCCATGCAAGATGCTAGAATTGATACAGTAAAAGTAGAACTAGCTGAACCCATGCAAGAGGCCAGTGATACTGAATAAACAGATTTTTATCAAGAAGCCGTAATCTCAACAATTTTCCGGATAATAATCAGCGCCAGAAACAAGGAGAATAAATAGTTGAGTAGTTGGGGAGATACATTTCGGGAAGCTTTTACACCCAATGGAGAAGCAATAACCACCCCGCCAGTAAGCGACAAAGCAATCGGAAAAATTATATAACCTGTACTGTAATAATGAAAATCAGTGTGCGTATTTTCCAGCATACTGTAGATACTCATAATAAACGAGGTAATCCCAATTACACCTAATGATATGGCACTTGCTTTTTTTAACTCCATACGGAAAAGCGAATGCAGAATAGGAATAATCACTACACCACCTCCAAGTCCGGAAAGAGCCGAAACAGAGCCACCCACTAACCCGGCAAGCCCTAGTTTCATATTGACCTTTGTGTATTCCTGGTTGGTGCCATTCTTATTTGCTGTTGTTTGGGCAATTATTTTCAATAACATGTACACCAGAAGAATTACAATTACCATATTAAAGGTTTCCTTAGAATACCAGGTAGTGTTTACTACGTATTGTAGCAGCAGCAGCGACGTAACAATGCCTACTGAACTCATCAGAAGGACCTCTTTAAGGTAAAAATTTTTGTTTTTGATGAGAATGAAGTTAGCAGAAAAGGAAGAAAAGAATGAGGCAAATACTGAGTTGGCAATGGTATACTGAACTATTTCCTCTCTTGGTACGCCAATACCGGTTAATGCCACCGGAATTACCACTATATAAATAATACCACCGCCTATCCCTAACAATCCACCTATAAATCCACCGATGATACCGGCAACAAACAAAAAAGCAAAGTATTCCATGAGTTCACTACTCGCAACAAAAAAGGACTGATGCAAATATCAGTCCTTTTTTGTTAATTACTTGCCTTTTAGCAAGCTTTGATACCGGCTCATATCTTTAAATACGTCCAGGGCTGCTTTTATATCGGCATCGTCATCGAAGGAGGATTCTACCATACCCCGCTGTAAATAATACCGGGAAGCTATTTCCTGTTCCACTATTTCTTTGATTTCAGTTTTAAATTTCTCCAGATCCGACTCCTTGTTGTGATAAACTTTGGTTTTTAAGGATTTGATCTGATCCTGAATATCTTCGTAATATTTTTCTTTCTTCGCCTGATCAATTAATTCCTGCAACGATTTTTCAACTTGTGTGGTGTAATCATACTCTTTATCAGATAACCACTTTATAAAATCCTGGTATTCGGCATCCGTTAGTTTGAATGAAGTAGCAGGAGCTATGCTGGGATGTTCAGCGAAGTATTTATTAGCATAATCGAAAATCAGATTCTTATTCTCCAGACTAGTGGTGATAGAAGCCAGATTGGGTTTTTCTACCGGAATATCAGGCGTAATACCTCCACCATCGTATACCACCCTGCCATTTTTAGTCTTGAAGGCTACACGCAAGGAATCCGGAATTTTGCCTACACTGCCATCGTCGTTTCTATGGCTGTAATCAATGGCCTGTATGCAGCGGCCGCTAGGAATATAATATTTAGCGGTAGTAACCTTTAACTGGGAGTTGTAGGAAAGCGGACGGGTAGCTTGTACCAAGCCTTTACCATAGGTTTTGCGGCCAATGAGCACACCCCGGTCGTAGTCTTGAATTACTCCAGATACAATTTCGGCAGCTGAAGCACTACGGCTACTAGTAAGTACAGCCATGGGCATGTCCGTATCTATGGGAGGGTTTAGGGCTGTATAGGTTTTATTCCAATCGGTTACCTTACCTTTGGTGCTCACAATTTCAGCATCTTTAGGCACGAAGATGTTAGAAATATTTACTGCTTCGTTCAATAAACCTCCCGGATTGTCGCGCAGATCAAGAATCAGCTTTTTAGCGCCTTTATTTTTCAACTCAACCAACGCATTTTTTACTTCCCGGGCAGCACCAGTAG
This sequence comes from Rhodocytophaga aerolata, assembly GCF_030503435.1. GTDB lineage: Bacteria > Bacteroidota > Bacteroidia > Cytophagales > 172606-1 > Rhodocytophaga > Rhodocytophaga aerolata. Next base: position 23,590 of record NZ_JAUKPO010000011.1, on the reverse strand, counting down.
TAAAGTCTGATAAGTGGATGTATCCTACTTCCTCATTCACCATTCCATAAAAAGGCACATTGTCTATTTTAATATTTTCGCGGGTAATAGGCACTTCTATCGGGCTTTTCTGGCCATACCGTAGTATGGTGAGTTTTACCACCGTATTTGCTTGTCCTCTTAATAGTTTATTTACGTCGTAGTACGATTTGTTTTTTATATCAATGCCATCTACTTTAATAATTTCATCGCTGATGCGTAAACCTGCTTTGGTAGCAGGAGAGTTTTCGTGAGGCATTAACACTAGGGTGCGGCCACCGCGGCTGCCAATCAGGGCACCTACTCCGCCATACTGGCCGGTAGTCATGGTGCGGTAATCTTCTATTTCATCTTCCGGAATATAATCAGTATACGGGTCCAGTGAGTTAAGCATGGCATCAATACCGGTTTTCATCACTTTATTGGGGTTCACCTCGTCCACATAATACATATTCACTTCCTTAAAAAGAGTAGCAAAAATGTCCAAATTACGGGTAATTTCGAAGTAACGCTCGCCTGGATCACTGAATGCTACAAAACCAACTAGGCTTACGCCAAGCAGGCCAAAAGTTAATGTTCGTACACGCCTGGTAGTCATATGCAGGAATAATTAGGAAATGAAAAGTTGATTATCAAAAATTGTAAAAGACACTGTCTATAAAAATAGCAAAAGTGAATGGGATTGGCAATAGTATTATGCGTTATTTACCAAACGCAGCCATATAGTTTTTAGTTTTTTTTGCAAAGTGGCAAAGTCGATTTTTTCTTTGGCTATATAGATAAGGGCCACCGAAGCAGGCAATTGATGAGTGGGAATGGCTTGCAAAAGTTCACGTTTGTTCAACCTATACGCTTCCCGCATCCGCCTTTTAATCAGGTTGCGGTCTACTGCTTTTTTAAAATGCTTTTTAGATACAGAAAAGAGTACTTGCGGATGAGATGGAAGATGGCTACTGCCAAATGGTTTAGGCAGGTATAATAACCGGAACGGATAAACAAAAACAGAGGAACCTTTGCTAAAAAGTTCCTCTATTGTTTTTTTGCTTGTTAACCGTTCCTGCTTTGGAAACTTCTGACTGGAAAAGTCCTGGGTGGTTTCCATAAGGTATTTACTAAAGGCAGGAGTTAATAAACTTGTCAAATATATTTTATATACGTTGACAGTTATAAATGAGATTATGCTTTATGTCTTCTCTCGTCAGACACAGTCAATTTTCTTCTTCCTTTAGCTCTGCGGCTGGCAAGTACTCTTCTGCCATTAGCGGTTGCCATTCTCTCTCTGAAACCGTGCTTATTTCTTCTTTTACGCTGTGAAGGTTGGAACGTTCTTTTCATGATAATACTTTATTTAATCCTGCAGGATAGTAACTGTTTCTGTTTTTAATAATTGCTATTGATGTAACGGTAAGGCTCTTATTAAGAGCCTGCAAAGATAGATAATATTTTTGAAAAGCCAATTTACCAGTTAAGAAAATATTCCCATGCAAGCTTTGCTTACTTTGTGTATTTTATCAGGCAACTAATACGTTTTTAGGAATATTCGTGTATTTTGCCAATTCACTGTATTAAAATTGTATGCAATACACCCTCTCGTATATCCAGCCGGAAAACCATTATATCGCTATAGAAATACTCGTAGAAAATATTGATGCCCCTGCAATTGATCTACAACTGCCCGCCTGGCGGCCTGGCCGGTACGAACTAGCCAACTTTGCCAAAAATATGACAAGGCTGTTTGCTTTCGATCGGCAAGGGAATCAGTTACAAGTAAATAAGCTGAAAAAAGACCGATGGCAAATCCAGACAGCAGGTAATGCTTCCATTGTAGTAAAGTACATGTACTATGCACAGCAAATGGACGCTGGCGGCTCGTGGATGGATGAAAAACAGTTGTATGTCAATTTTATTAATTGTATGCTATATGTGGAAGGCAGATTATTTGAAGAATGCCATGTAAAACTGATACTACTTGCTGACTACCAGATAGCTTGTGGCCTGGAAGAAAAAGAAAAACATGTGTTATATGCCAAGGATTATTACCAGCTAGTAGACAGCCCTATGATTGCCAGTAACGCCTTGGTGCATAAAACCTATCAGCTAGCTGCTACTACGTTTCATATTTGGGTACAGGGCGAGGCAGATTCCTTAAACTGGCCACAGATACTAACAGATTTTAAGAAATTTTCTGCTGTACAAATGAAAATGATGGGTGGGTTTCCTTGCCCGGACTATCATTTTCTGTTGCATTGGCTACCTTTTCAGCATTATCACGGGGTAGAACACCAGAATTCAACAGTCATTACGCTAGGGCCAGCTAGCCAGGCTGATACCTTATACCCGGAACTATTAGGCATCAGTTCACATGAGTTATTTCACACCTGGAATGTAATCCGGATACGCCCGGCAGAACTGTTGCCGTATGATTTCACCAGGGAAAATTATTTTACTACTGGTTTTGTTGCCGAAGGGATTACAACCTATTATGGAGATTTATTTCTGGCAAGGGCTGGTGTATTTAGCACAGAAGCCTATTTTGCTGAACTTTCCCAAACCCTGAACAGGCATTTTATGGTGGCCAACCAGGCAAGTTTGTCCTTGCTAGAGTCATCTTTCGATTTATGGTTAGATGGCTATACGGCAGGTGCGCCTGGGAGAAAGGTTTCTATTTATCACAAAGGAGCACTCACCGCCCTGATTCTGGATTTAGAACTCCGGCAGTTAACCAATGATGCCAGATCGTTGGATGATGTAATGCGTTACCTATGGCAACACTTTGGTCCCATGGAAAAAGGGTACACACTCGTAGACTATAAGAAAGCCGTAGCCACCGTTGCCGGAAAGGACTATACGCAGTATTTTGAAGAGTGTATTGAAGGAACAAGTTCGCTGGAAAACCGGCTCAAACAAGCCTTAAGCTATGTAGGGTGTGTACTACAGACTCAGCCTAATGAACAAAACCCCGGCAATCTCATTGTGCAAGTAGTTCTCAATCCTAACCGGTCAGCCGAAGCAGCTATACATTTACAGAACTGGATTGGCAATAAGGGAAAATAGTGGCTGCCTCTGCAATAGCCATTTTTTTGTAGCATATATCACAATCACTATGTAGTTAACTGTTCAACCTTTACTATGAAAATAATTTCTATTTTGCTGATTCTGATGCCCTTTCGGGGAGTTTGCCTGCCGGAACAGACTACTACTGAGACACAGCGGCTAGCCCAGTTATGCAAAATATGGGGATTTTTAAAATACTACCATCCACAAGTAGCTACTGGTAAATCAGACTGGGATGCGCATCTGATTACGCTCATACCTAAGGTGCGCCAGGCAACTACAGCAGAACAGGTATCTGCAATATATCTGCAAGTATTGCAAGAGTTAGGCCCTGTAAAAGCTTGCTCTAAATGCCGCCAGACACCTAATAAACCTCAATGGCTGACCAGGAACCTAGATCTGGCATTTTTGACTGATTCGTTTACTCTCTCTTTGGAGCTCCGGCAAAAGTTGTTATTTATTAAGCAGAACCGCTATCAGGGTACTAATCATTATGTGTCGCCAGCCAGGCGTACTGGGCAGGCAGATTTCAGCCATGAAAATGCTTACCCGGAAATGAAAACACCGGAAGAATCTTACCGTCTGCTAAGTTTGTTCAGGTACTGGAATGCTATTCACTACTTTTTTCCTTATAAGTATGCCATGGATCAGGACTGGAACCAGGTATTGAGTATGCTTATTCCGGTTTTTCAGCAAGCTTCAGATAGCCTGACTTATCCAAAAGCTTTATCGCATATGGTGGCTTTAATTCAAGACAGTCATGGGTTTCTAAATAAAATAACCAATAATAAGCAGCAGATGCAAGGGTATTATGTTCCTTTTGATATAAAGTTTATTGATAAAAAAATGGTGATCACCGGAATGCTGAATGACACGCTGGCAAAGCTTGATGACCTTAAGGTAGGCAGTGTGATCACACAAATAGATGGAAAGCCTGTAGAGCAACTGGTAGAGGAGCAACGGAAGTATGTGCCTGCTTCCAATGAAGCAGTATTTTATAGGAATCTTAAGTATGTGCTCTTACCTGGCAAAACTGCGCAGCTTACACTTTCAATGGAATTTGATGGAAAACAGGTAACAAAAGCATTTAACAGATACCCTTTTTCGCAGTTGCAACGATATACCACCCAAACCCGCAACGTCTGTGAGTGGCTTACAAAGGATATCGGATATATAAATATGGGTAAGCTGGAAGTAAAGCAGGTAGATAGTGTAATGAATGTTGTACAGAAAAGCAAAGCCATTATTATAGATTTGCGGAATTATCCGAAAAGTACCATGTATCATGTATCCAGGTTTCTGAATCCGAAAGCAACTACTTTTTCAAAACTTACTAAGCCAGATTTTACTTATCCTGGCACATTGGATTCAACATATCATCTGTATACAGGAAGGGTAAATAAAGAGTATTATAAGGGGAAAGTCCTACTTCTGGTAAATGAAGAAACCCAAAGCCAAGCTGAGTTCACTGCCATGATATTGCAAACTGCCCCAAAAGCAATAGTTGTCGGTAGCCAGACAGCAGGAGCGGATGGAGATATCTGCTGGTTGCCTCTTCCGGGCGGATACCGCACCGCATTCAGTGGCCTGGGCGTATATTATCCGGATGGCCGGGAAACACAGCGTGTTGGCATTGTTCCGGATGTGGAGGTACTTCCAACCATTCAAGGGATTAGAGAAGGGAGGGATGAGGTACTGGAAAAAGCCCTTCAATTGACTATTTAACACTAATATCATCGATATTGCTCAGAGACACCTAAAGTTTTAACATAAGTATATAGCTAAGACAACAACCAATAGCCACCATTATCACATGAAATATATATTATTGCTAGGCCTGTTTGCCCTCTGCCTGATGGCATGCCAATCTACCAAAACCGAACAAACCATGACTACCTCCACCCAGCCCAATAAAGAATTAGCCGCATTTTTCGAACAATACTATGAGGAAAGATTAAAATTATTTCCCCTGGAAGCCACTCAACAAGGTGATAGCCGCTACAACGACCTATTACCGAATGATATCTCACAGGAGTTTATCAGTGAGCTTAAAAAGTTTTATACAAATAATCTAGCAAAGATAAATACCTTCGAACGCAGTACGCTGTCAGATGAAGACAAGATAGCCTATGATACCTTTAAAAGAGAACTGGAAGTACAACTGGAAGGTATGGCATTTAACCAGGAACTGATTCCTTTTCAGCAATTCTGGGGTTTGCCACTAACAATGGGGCAGCTTGGCAGCGGAGAGAGCAGCCAGCCTTTTAAAACAGTAAAAGATTATGACGACTGGTTGAAACGGGTAAAAGCATTTACCGTGTGGGGCGATACAGCCATAGCTAATTTCAGGAAGGGAATGGCCGCCAATGTTGTTCTGCCTAAGAGTCTGGCTATTAAAATGATTCCCCAGATGAACGATCTGGTAGTGACTGATCCTACGAAAAGTCTCTTCTACGGGCCTGTTACTAAAATGCCATCCACTTTTAGTGAGGCAGATAAAAGCAGGCTTACCGCGGCATACAAGAAAATGATTATGGAAGATATCGTGCCCACGTATAAAAAACTGGGAGATTTTATTAAAAGCGAATACGTACCCAAAACCCGTTCTACATCTGGGATAGATGTTCTGCCCCAGGGAAAAGAGTTGTATACTTATCTGGTAAAGTACTGGACTACTACCGACAAAACACCGGAGGAAATTTACCAGACTGGCTTACAAGAAGTAACCCGCATCCGGGGAGAGATGGAAAAAGTAAAACAACAAGTAGGGTTTAACGGAACCCTGGACGAGTTTTTTGTTCATCTGAAAACAGATAAGCAGTTTTATCCTTATACAAAACCAGAAGAAGTACTTAAAGACTTTAATGGGATTCTGGCGAAAATAGAGCCCAACTTGAAGCAGATGTTCAACAACACGCCAAAAACGCCCTTTGAAATACGCCAGACAGAGAAGTTCCGCGAAGCCTCCGCCAGTGCCGAATATAACCAGGGCTCTGCCGATGGAAGTCGCCCCGGTATTTTTTATGTTCCTATTCCGGATGCCGCTACGTTCAACAAAACCTCTGGAATGGAATCTCTCTTTTTGCACGAAGCCATACCTGGGCATCATTATCAAATTTCTTTACAACAGGAAAATACAAACCTGCACAAGTTTCAGCGTTTTAGCTGGTATGGAGCCTATGGAGAAGGGTGGGCGCTGTATTGCGAATCGTTAGGGAAAGAACTAGGACTCTATACGGACCCTTACCAATACATGGGAGCCTTAGGGGATGAAATTCACCGGGCTATTCGTCTGGTGGTGGATGTAGGGCTACATACTAAAGGAATGACCAGAGAAGAAGCCATTAAGTATATGATGGATAATGAGCCCATATCCGAAGAGGGTGCCACCGCAGAAATAGAGCGGTATATGGCCATACCTGGCCAGGCATTATCTTATAAAATAGGTGCCCTAAAAATCCGGGAACTTCGTGAAAAATACGAAAAGCAGCTGGGTAACAAATTTAAACTAAGTGCTTTTCACGATGAGTTTTTAAAAGATGGGGGTATGCCCCTGGATGTGCTGGAGCGGAAAATGGATGCCTGGGCGGCGAAACAGGGTTCAGTAGAGAAACTTTAATACAGAAGGCAAAGTCAATAAGTCTATTTGCATAGAGTCTTAGTGGCAAAAAGCAGGTTCTTGACAAGTAGTCATTGGCGGTATGTTTGGGCCGTATATCTGTTTATTCCTGCTTTTAGATGAAGTATATCAATTGATTACCTATAGCTATAACGTTATGTAACCAATAAACTTTTAACTACCTGCCATGTTAAAAAACATCTTTATTGCCTTTGTCCTGGCTTTGGAAAACATACGGACACATTTTTTTCATACAGTGCTTTCTGTATTAGGAATTGTGATTGGTGTAACAGCGTTGGTGGCTATTCTGTCGTTGATAGACGGCATGCAGAAATATGCATTTGAGCAGATCAATAAAGTGCAATCAGTAAAGTCTATCGTTATCCGTACAGATAGGTATAAATGGGTAGACAATATCCGGATAAAAAAAGATTCACTTATTTATCTAACCCATTCCGATTTTCTGAACCTTAAAACTAGGCTTACCTTACCTGCCACTTGTTACTTTTATGCCCAACATGCCGGAGAAATTACTTTTAAAGAGACAAACCAGGAAATGGGTAGTGGCATTACCGGCGCATCTGCTTCTTTTCCTGACTATGTAAAACTGGCGCATGGCAGGCTTTTTACCGAAGCAGAGGTACGCCAAGCCACCGATGTTGTGCTGATCAATTATTTTTTAGCCAGTAAACTAGCCAATGCTACGCCAATAGATCAACTGCTTGGAAAAAAAATGTTGTACCGGGACAGAGAGCTTACTATTGCCGGAGTTATGGCAAAAGATGAAGCCGAAGAGGCTGCCCGTATTATTATACCTATTACTTTGTTTTCCTTAAAAGATTATGAGGAGAGTCCACCGCAATGCATCATAGAATCTGCAAAAGTAGAAAATGTGCTTGCCTTGCGCAGCCAGGTAGAAAACTGGCTGAAAGCAACCTTTCAGGCAAATGCATCTGAGTTCGTAGTAGGTACAGATGATAACCGCTTAAAACAGATTGCCCGTGATTTTTTGCTGTTTAAAGTCATTATGAGCATGATCGTAGGGATTTCTATTGTGGTGGGAGGAGTGGGTGTAATGAATGTGCTGCTAATTTCTGTTACAGAACGTACGGTAGAAATAGGTATCCGTAAAGCCATGGGAGCTAAACGTAGAGACATTTTGCTCCAGTTTTTATCAGAATCTGTTACTATCTCCGCTTTTGGAAGCAGCCTGGGGCTTGTTCTAGGTATTTTGAGCACATTTGCCATTGTACCTATTATTAAAGCTTTTGTACCAGTGCCCTTCGAAGCATCTTATACCTGGAATACATTAATTATTATAGCAGTCATTGCCCTATTTATTGGAATTGTTTTTGGGACCTATCCTGCCATGCGTGCCTCCCGGTTAGATCCAGTAGAGGCAATACGACGCGAATAACAGCCTTATCCTGCGTACAACACCTGAGCTTATTGTACAAATACTTTTAATCTACTCCTCCTGCCTGTGTTACTTCAACAGAAAAGATAGGAATACAATAGCTTTATTACGCTGGAACTAAGTTTTTTTCAAAAAACTCTGAAATCTTACTTACGCCAATCTTGCCTGAAGTATATATACACGTTCAATTTTTGCAAAGCACCTGCCTAAAAATTATAATGTAAGAGCAGTATTTTATCCGCATACATGAATTTAGTATTTATACAGCGAGTTACATCCGCCATTTTATTAATCCTATGGTGTTCAATTTCTCAGGCATTTTCCCAATCTCTACAGCTCCATCAGCAACAAGCTATTGTACTGCACCGGATGCTCGAAAAGAAGCATTATAGTCCTCGCACAGTGGATGATAAACTATCCGGTGAGATTTTTACACAATTTATTAAGCTGATAGATGAAGATGGCTTTTATTTTACTGATCCCCAGATAAAAGCACTTTCGGTGCATAAATTTTCTATAGACGAAGAATTACAAGGCAAAAGCTGGAAATTTTTACCTCAGGTTATTCAATTATACCAGCAGCGTTTGCAGGAGGTGGATAAGTTAATTGCTGGCCAACTACAAAAACCTCTGAGTTTCTCAGCGAATCAAACAATTACCTTTAGCCAGGGAGATAGTCTGCACTTTGCTGCAAACGATCAGGAATTAAGTCAGAAATGGAATAAATGGTTGAAATACCAAATTTTGCGGCAATTGGTCTTGGAGCAGGATAAAAATAACAGTTATTTAAATTTTACAGAAACATATTTCCAGGCAAAAGAACCTGCAGTTCGACAGAAACTGCTAGCTGTAGAGAAAAGAAAGATCAAACGAATACTGGAACATCCTGCGGGTTATGAAAATTATCTGGCCTCGCTCTTCTGCGATGCCATTGCTGCCTGTTATGATCCTCATACTACGTTCTTTTCTAAAACAGAATGGGAAAATTTTCAATCGCAACTATCTACTGAAAGCTTGTCATTCGGACTGGATCTGGAAGAAAGTGAAGGGGGGGATATTGTCATTTCCAGACTAGTGCCTGGCGGACCCGCCTGGAAATCCAATGAGCTTCATAAAGATGACATTGTTACGGCTGTAAAGTGGGCTGGCAAACCCGAAGTGGATCTGGCAGGAGCTGATATAGACGAAGCAGAAGACATTCTGCAATCCTCTAACAGTGGCCGTCTGGAGATAACGGTGAAAAAGACCAATGGCCTTACCAAAACTGTCGGGCTGATAAAAGAAAAAATACGGGAAGAGGAGAATATTGTAAAAAGCTACATTCTGAAAGGCGACCGTAAAATAGGGTATATTACGTTACCGGGCTTTTATACAGAGTGGGAAAATGGATCTGGCCAGGGCTGTGCCAATGATGTGGCAAAAGAAATTGTGAAGTTAAAAGCAGCCAATATAGAAGGCTTAATTTTAGATATCCGCTACAACGGAGGAGGCTCTTTAGCAGAAGGCTTAAACCTGGCAGGTATTTTTATAGAAGAAGGACCTTTATGCGTGTTACAGGAAAGGGGGCAGAAACCTGTAGTAATGAAAGATATAAACCGGGGTACCGTATATGATGGGCCGCTGGTGGTTATGATCAATGGACAAAGTGCTTCTGCTTCTGAGATTCTGGCTTCAACCCTACAAGACTATAACCGGGCATTAATTGTGGGTAGTCCTACTTTTGGAAAATCTACCGGCCAAATTATACTGCCGCTCGATACTCTTATGCATTCTTCGACTGGCAGGCTATCAACTGTTAAAGAAGAACATGGCTTTGCCAAAGTAACCATAGAAAAGATATACCGGGTAACCGGCAAAAGTGCCCAGATCAAAGGCGTAACCCCGGATGTGCATATTCCTGATGTGTACCAGGCGTTAGCTTACCGGGAATCTTCTCTTCCATTCGTGCTATCTGGCGACTCAATTCAAAAAAAGATCTATTACACTCCTCTAAAACCGCTTCCTATAAAAGAACTAGCTGGCAGAAGTGTAGCCAGAGTCAGCACTCATCCTTCTTTTACCCATATTCAGAAGTTTATAGAACGTGAAAAATTAAAAACGAGGCAAATCTCCCGCACAATTCCACTGCAACCACAGGCATTTGTACAAACTATGCAGGAAAAGTATGACTGGTGGCAATCGTTGGAAAAAGCGCTTATTCAAAGCACTACGTTATTCTCCGTAGAAAATACGCATTACGACAAGCAGGTGCTCAGCGTAGACGCTTACAGCCAGGAAGTAAACAGCTTATCTCAGAAGAATATTCAGGAAGATATTTATATAGAAGAAACATACCGGATAGTGTCTGACCTTATCTCCATGAGTACTACTAAATAATCTTATTCACAAAAATCAGTTACTAGTCGAAAAGTTTTACCTGCAGTTCATTCTCTTTAACAAGTATTTATTTCTTATCCTTTATGAAAAACCCTTTACACTGTTTAAAATTTCTGTTTACTATTTCTTTGCTGTTGTGTTTTGCAGCTCATGCATCTTTACAAGCCCAAGGTATGGCTAATGCAGGCTCTTATATGAGCTACATTGGTGATCAGCAACGCGAAATTATGAAAGACTTCATGAGCTATACGAGTGCCGTGGCGCATGGAAAAAGTGCCCGGAAGGTAGAAAGCCGCCGTCAGGAGCTAATGAAAACAATGACAGATTCCAGGAGAAAAATTGCCAGTATGGCTCCCTATGAAGGGGATAAAAGTTTACGGGACTCCACCGCTAAGTTTCTACTAACATCCTATCACGTATTGAACGACGATTATGGTAAGATTATGAATCTGGAAGAAGTAGCTGAGCAGTCGTATGATGCCATGGAAGCTTACTTACTGGCACAAAAAATTGCCGAAGACAAAATAAAAGAAGCTAGCAATAGTTTAAAAACGCTGGAAAAAGAATTTGCGGGCAAGCACCATGTAAACTTGGTAGAAACCAAAGACGAACTGTCGGAGAAGGTGAAAATAGCCGGGAAAGTAACTGCCTATAATAATATGGTTTACCTGGTATTTTTCAAAAGCTATAAACAAGAGTTATACCTGATGGATGCCATACAAAAAAAGAATATCAATGGAATAGAGCAGAACAAGAGCACTTTACATAAATATGCTCAGGAAGGCCTGGCCAAACTAGATACAATGGCTGCATTCAATGGAGACAGAACCTTGCTGACAGCCTGCCGCCAGATGTTGGAATTTTACCGGGATGAATGCGGCAAGATTGCTCCCATTACCGAGTATTACCTGAAAGAAGAAAACTTTACTAAAATAAAAAAAGCCTTTGAAGCGAAACGTGAAAAAGATCGTACCCAGGCTGATGTAAATCAGTACAATCAGGCCATTAATGAGTTAAATACTTCAGTAAATTCATTCAATACAGCAAATAATCAACTAAATAAAAGCAGAAGCCAACTAATAGATAATTGGAATAAGGTTTCCGCAAACTTTTCAGATAAACATACCCCTAAGTATAAATAACACAGAAGCTCCTAGCATTTGTATTTTTGAAGCGTGGATAGATAAAATCCACGCTTTATTTTTTATCTTTTCAACTCATACTTGAATAGGTAACTCATACATATAGGTATTTTAATATATGAATAGAAGAAATTTTGTACAAAATATAGGAACCATAGCAGCTATGACACATCTGCAACCACAACAACTATTTATGCCTACTCCCACAGATTCGCCCAAAACCATCCGGATAACCCGCACAGCCTCAAATTTTGAACGGGAAAAACTGATTCGTCCATTTGGGTTTAAAGGCGGCTTTCTAACTGAGTTATGGCAAGCTGTTGCCTTATTGGAGTCAGAATTGGGGCAGCAGGGAATAGGCTTAGGTACCCAAAGTGTGCTATATGGAGATGCCGATTTGTTCGCCCGCCACTCTGAAGCCGGGGGTAATGCCTTTATGTATGCCTTAACGGAAAAGGCCTTGCAGTTATCCAAAGAAATACCTTTTACCACACCTATAGATTTAATTGATAAGTTATTGCCACAGGTAATGGCAGAAGGGCAGAAGATAACCGGGAAAAAAGATTTGAATCCTAACTTTGTATACAATGCTTTAATAAGTGTAGATAATGCCGCCTGGCTCTTATACGCTGCTGAAAATAAGGTTAAAAATTTTGACAATCTAATTCCACAGGATTACCGCCAGGCATTGGCATATCATAACAACAAAATTGCTATTATGTATCAGGTACCCTATGGAATGCCGGTAGAAGAAATTAAAAAGGCTGCGCAACAAGGGTATTTTGTAATTAAAATTAAGAGTGGCCAGCCAGGCACCCAGTCAGAAATGTTGCAGAAAGATATGGATAGGCTAACCCAGATCCATACAGCCTTAAAAGATAGCCCTACCAGCCAGACCAAAAACGGCAAACTCATCTACACAATAGACCCGAATGGCCGCTATGAGAAAAAAGAAACCTTGATGCGGTTTCTGGACCATGCCAAAAAAATAGGTGCATTCAATCAGATTTTGCTGATAGAAGAACCACTGGCGGAAAGCAACGAAGAAGAGGTAGCCGATACAGGGGTTATTATTACAGCCGACGAAAGTATACATGATGAAAAGGATGCGCTGCGGCGGCTGGAACAAGGCTATAAAGGGATGGTATTGAAAGGGATAGCCAAAACATTAAGTCTTTCTATGAAAATAGCCAGACTTGCCCATCAGCGCCAGGTGCCATGCTTCTGTGCCGACCTCACCGTAAACCCTATTCTAATAGACTGGAACAAAAACCTGGCTGCCCGCCTGCTCCCTTTTCCCGGTCTGGATATGGGGATGATGGAAACCAACGGTGATATGAACTACCTCAACTGGAAAAAGATGCAGACCTATCATCCGGCAGCCGGAGCCTCCTGGACCCAGGCAAAGAATGGTGTATTCGAGCTCAACCAAGAGTATTATCAGCGCAGCGGAGGTATTTTAGAACCCTCTACCCATTATCAGCAGATGTTTTCTGCCAGCCGTTAAAGGTCATAGATATATAACCTTCAATTTTTAAGGAGGGCACAATTAAACAGGTATACTTCTATAAAGAATACGAGTAATTGAAGTATGTCTGAAATATAATTTTTTTTGTAAATTGTAGCACATAGCCGCTATTATTGTGTTACCTTATGACGTATGAAAACTCCCGGAGAGATTTTCTGAAGACTGCCAGCTTGGGATTAGCCAGTATACCAATGGTGAACCCAAGTGTCGTAAAATCAGGAACGCTTGCAGAAGAAACTAAACAGAAAAAAGTGGAACTGGCAATTGCTACGATTACCTGCGATGGCTTTGGCGATGAGAATTTTGAACATGCCTTCAACATCATTCCCAACCTTCCTTACAAAAATATAGAATTTAACTGTTGGTACGGCCGCAATCTTACACCTGATGGTATTCGCAGCATCCGGCAGCGGTGTCAGCAGCATAAAGTAAAGCCTGTTTGTGTGCAAGGAAGCTCGTTTGGCGCTGCAGGAAATATTGTAAAAGATGTAGCCCATAAGCTTTGGAATATGGAAGCAGCCAGGCAACTAGGCTGTAAACGGGTAAAATTTACCGGAGCCGGAAGGGGTACGGAAGGTGGCCTGGAAGCAGTGATACAAGTGCTCAAAGAAATTGCTCCCGCAGCCGAAGAAATGGATATGCTGATTCTCGTAGAAAATCATGCCAGCAACAATATCGAAAACATCGAAGACTACGATAAAATATTTAGTGCCATTGCATCTCCTAATGTAGGTATGTGTATGGATAATGCTCATTTCGATGGGGCCAATGTAGACCTGATGGAGGTAGTGAACCGTTTCCATTCCCGCATTTTGCATATAGATCTGAAGGAGACTGAACGTAAAGGCATACACAAAGTAGTTCCTTTTGGCCAAGGAGTTACCAATAATGCGGCTGTGGTAGAGAAAATGTTGAGTTATGGCTTTAAAGGATATTTGCTTGTCGAGATGGTACTTAATGAAAACAACGAAGTAAAACAACAGGAATTAAAAAAAGCCTATCAGCTTTTCCAGAAATACGAACGCTAAACCACACAAGTGCAGCTTTTAGAAGCTCTTTGTTCGGCACTAGCCTGGAGTAATCCAGATAGGTAATGGCAGCAAAGGTGTTTATGCTTGAAAATCTATCCCATGTTTATATCCCCAAAACCTATTTTACGTCTAGCTAAGCCTCTGTTGTTACTATCTATAGTTCTGTTTGCTTGTGGCAGAGAGAATACTTCTGAAAATAATTCAACTAAAACAGAAATTGCCGTACCCAATGTTCTCGACAAGCGGCTTGAGTTGAGTTTATATGCTGCCGATCCGGATATAGTCACTCCTATAGGAATTGCTATCGACAGCCTCAACCGGATATTTGTTCTCGAATCGCATACCCATTTACGGCCAAAAAACTACGCCGGTCCGGGTAGTGACCGGGTGAAACTTTTTGAAGATACCAATAATGATGGCCAAGCAGATAAAATAGCTGTTTTTGCTGATGGGTTAAAAGAAGGGCTGAACATGGCTTTTGCTCCGGACGGAAATTTATTTGTAGTTACTTCCAAAGCTGTATGGGTTTTATTTGACTACAATAAAGATGGAGTAAGTGAAGGACGGACCAAAGTAGTAGAACTTATCCAGCCCGAAAAAGTGTATGCACATGCTGCACTGTTGGGCATTACTTTCTCGCATGATGGCTGGATGTATATATCCCGGGGAAACACGGGAAGTGCCGCCTGGAAGATGCAAGGAACAGATTTTTCCTCGGTAAGTGGCTACGGAGATGGTGGAAACATTGTACGTGCCCGCCCGGATGGCACGAAACTGGAAGAGGTGGCCACTGGTTTCTGGAATCCGGTGGATCTTAAATTCGATAGCCGGGGTAGGTTACTAGCTGCCGATAACGATCCGGATAGCCGTGGGCCAAACCGCCTGTTGCATATCGTTCCTGGAGGCGATTATGGGTATCAATCCAGGTATGGGAACAGTGGCATTCATCCGTATCTGGCCTGGAATGGCGAATTGCCTGGTACTTTGCCTTATGTGGTGGGTTTAGGCGAAGCACCTTCCGGCTTATTAGATGCAAACCTTACAGCTTTACCAACTGATTATCAGAATCAGATGTTAAGCACCATCTGGGAAGAAAGCCGAATAGTCCGGATTGGTTTTGAACCAGAGGGTGTTTCAGTAAAAGGCACGACAGAGGTAATCGTAGAAGGAGATCAGCAGTTCCGGCCAGTAGCGTTTGCCGCCGATAGAAAAGGAAATATTTATATTACGGATTGGGTATTACGTGAGTATCCGAATCATGGAAAAGGCCGTATCTGGAAATTATCTGCCCGGGAAAGTGAATCAGTACTAAAGCCACGCCTGCCATACTCTCAGCCACTACCAGATCCAGAAAGTAAAGCCTTACAAGCCATCTATGCCGCCCAGGATATATCAGAACTAACAGAAGCTTTACGTTCAAAAGACCCTTTTATTCAGCATGCAGCTGTAACCAAACTTGCCAACCCAGCATTCAGACAACAGGCTATAGAGGCTACCCAGCATTCGGATGCAGATGTGCGTTTAGGCGCTGCTATTGCCTTACAAAGATCTGGCTACTCAAAGCCGGTTCCTGTAGTGCGCCGCCTGCTTACTGATGCTGATGCTAGAGTCAGACAGAGGGCCCTCATCTGGGCTGGGCAGGCTGGGTTAAAAGAAATGCTACCCTTGATTGACAAAGCTATATCTGCCAGGGAAACCACTCCTGTTTTGTTTGAAACGTACCTGGAAACTATACGCCATCTTAATACAGAATATATAGAGGCCTACAGTCAGCGTACAGAGCCCTATGCAAAATCCATTAAACGGGAGTTGCCTCCTGAATTTATTGAGACCTTTATACAAGACAAATCCAGGCCTGCTTCTTTGCGGGCACTTGCCATACAGCATCTGGAAAATCCTGGGGAACAAGCATCAGTTCTGGTTGCTCTGCTGAATACGGAAAAAAACAGCCAGCTACGGCTTGAGGTATTGCGTTCGCTGGCGGCTATCCCAGGAGAAGACATTGCCCGGCAGCTGCTGAAAGTAGCTACCACCAGTACAGAATCTAGTATTATACGTGCATGGGCATTGTTGGCCTTAGCCCGCCAGCCGCCGGATATGGCTACCCAGGTAATTACTTTGCTCCAAAATCCGGAAATGGATATACGGATAGAAGCAGCCAGGTACTTGCGCACCAGGCTGGCTAGTGAGGGAGTTAAACAAGCATTTGAGCAAATAAACGATTCATTGGGTAAAGGAGAAGAAGCTTTGCAGGAACAAATTGGTCTGGCACTTGCTTCACTAGATTCTACAAAAATAGCTATAAAACGGCCTGTCTCTCCGGAAGAATGGCAAAAAGCGGTTGGTTCAGGTGGTGTTCCTGCACGAGGGTATAGAGTAATGTATTCCTTACAATCTATGTGTTCAGTGTGCCATGCTGTCAAGGGCAGAGGAGGTAACCTGGGGCCAGATCTTACAAATACAGGGCAATCCAAATCACGGAATCAACTGATACAATCTATTTTACAGCCCTCCGGAGAAGTCAGTCCGGAATACCAGGGGTGGTATGTACATCTGAAAAACGGAGAAGTATACCAGGGGAGGCAGATTGATGTGGGTGACAATAGCATTGAACTCTACACCCAAAGCAGAGGCTTTGTTTCATTTGGTAAAGAAGAAGTTGAAGACTATAAAATGAGTGAAAAATCGCTTATGCCCGATGGCCTGGAAAAACAGCTTACTGTCAGCGACATGCGCGACTTGCTTGCCTTTCTGGAAAGAACCCAATCAACAGTTTCAAACAAAAAAGAGGTAGCATCTATAAAAAAATAAAGGAATTGTATAATTTTATTTAATTTACCTCTCATCTTATCAGCAGTATTTTTTGGAGATATTCTATGCAGCGGATTATTCTAATAATTAGTTTCTTATGTGTTGGTGGCGTACTTACTGCCTTAATGTGGCCAGAAAAAGCGGTAGCTCCAAACCGGGAATGGCCTGAGTACCTGGGCGGGCCGGACCGCAACCATTATTCCACGCTTACCCAGATCAATGCCAGTAATGTAAGCAAATTGTCAAAAGTATGGGAATATCATACCCAGGATTCTGGTCAGATCCAGTGCAATCCTATTATAGTAAATGGCGTGTTATATGGAATGACTGCCAAGACCCAGCCTTTTGCTATACATGCAGCTACCGGTCAGGAAATCTGGCGCAGGCAAGATACAGCTAAAGGTAGCGGGTTAAGCACTAGCCGCGGTCTTACCTATTGGGAAAGAGGCAATGATAAACGGATTTTATTTACAAATGGTCCCTGGCTTTATGCACTGGATGCACGTACCGGCAAACCTATTGCCTCATTTGGTGACCAGGGCCGCACCAGCCTGAAAGCCGGATTAGGTGAAACAGCTACTACAAAAATGGTCATTTCCAATACGCCGGGTACTGTTTTCGAAGATCTAATTATTATGCCCTTGCGCCTGTCGGAAGGTTCGGATGCTGCCTTGGGTAATGTACAGGCATTCAATATAGTTACTGGTAAGCTAGCATGGGCATTCCGGACCATTCCGCAGCCAGGCGAATATGGCTATGATACCTGGCCCAAGGATACCTACAAAAATACAGAAGTAGGTGCCGCCAACAACTGGGCAGGAATGGCTGTTGACCGGAAACGGGGTATTGTTTTTGTGCCGACCGGCTCTGCGGCTTTCGATTTTTATGGAGGAAACCGGAATGGCAGCAACTTATTTGCCAATTGTTTATTAGCCTTAGATGCCCGCACTGGCCAACGAAAGTGGCATTACCAGTTTGTTCACCACGATATACTGGACCGTGACCCGCCCGCCCCACCTAACTTAGTTACCCTTACCCGGAATGGGAAAAAAATAGATGCCGTAGCTCAGGTAACTAAGCAGGGATATGTATTTGTATTTGACCGGGAGAATGGAACGCCTCTTTTCCCTATTGAAGAAAAGCCGATGCCTGCTTCCGATATACCGGGAGAAGAAGCCTGGCCTACACAACCTATTCCTACAAAACCGGCCCCTTATGCCCGTCAGCAGGTAACTGAAAAAGAGCTAAGTCCTTATCTGGAAAACCGTGATTCTATGCTGGCTGTGTTCCGGGAAAGCCGTTCAGAAGGGCCTTTTGCGCCATTAAGTAGACAAGGAACTATTATTTTCCCAGGGTTAGATGGGGGAGCAGAGTGGGGAGGAGCAGCCGTTGACCCGGATGGAATTATGTATTTGAACAGCAGTGAAATGGCCTGGTTGCTTGCCTTAAATGAAAACAAACCAGTGGATGAAACAAAATTTGTGAGTGTAGGAGCCAGAGTATATGCCGCCAATTGTTCTGCCTGCCATGGTGCCGAACGGCAGGGAAATGCCGCCAGTGGATTTCCATCTCTGGTTGATATTAGCAGCAAGCGGCAGCGAGACCATGTTATGAATGTTATTACGAGTGGCAAAGGGATGATGCCAGCCTTTACCCAGTTAACGGCTGATGAAAAGCAGGCACTAGTCGCTTTCTTATTCGGCGAAGCTCAGGAAGAAGCCGGACTAAAGCAAGTAAAGGAACCAGGATTAGTGGCAGATAAAAAGGAAACGCCCAAAGTACCTTACCGCATCTCAGGCTATACGAAGTTTCTGGATAAAAAAGGATATCCGGCTGTTGCGCCGCCCTGGGGAACTTTAAATGCTATTAACCTGAATACTGGTGAGTATGTATGGAAAACTGTTTTCGGTGAATATCCTGAACTGACAGCCAAAGGCATTGAGCAAACTGGTTCTGAAAGTTATGGAGGCCCGGTAATTACGGCGAGTGGTTTGTTGTTTATTGCAGGCACCAAAGATGAAAAATTCCGGGCGTACGACAAGAAAACCGGCAAACTCTTGTGGGAAACAAAACTTCCTGCAGCTGGCTTTGCTACGCCTAGTACTTATGAAGTAAATGGAAAGCAATATGTAGTAATCGCTTGCGGGGGTACAAAACTAGGTGCTAAAAAAGGAGACAGTTATGTTGCTTTTGCCTTGCCTTAATGTAGTAAAATCTATAGTATAGAATAAACATTTCCTAAGAAAAGAAGCAGAGATACATAGAATCTCTGCTTCTTTTCTTAGGATAAACTTTTGATTCAAATCATTGTCCTGCTACTTCTTCCAATAGTTTCAAAAAGACAATCTCCTCATCCCCTAATTCCTGAAACTCTTTGTTTCGGGTGTTTCCTTTGCTTTTAGCTATTTTTTCTAAATCGCCGGAGGCATAGCTTTCCAGCACTAGTGGATGGATATAATAGTTGCGGCAGACGGCGGCTGTATTACCCAACTTAGAAGCTACTAATTTTACTGTTTCCGTCATTTTCTTTTGGATCTCTTTCTCCGCTTCCGGCCGGGGTTCGGCAAGCAAATGTTGTATGGCTGTAATGGAACCTCCCCAGGTCCGGAAATCCTTGGCTGTTAGATCTATGCCAGTGTTTTCCCGCAAATAGCCATTTACATCTTCTGAACTAACCGGATGGCGGTTACCTTCGGCATCATAGTATTGGAAAAGCTCGTAGCCAGGTATCTCTTTGCATTTTCTTACAAGTGTAGCCAAACGCCTGTCGGTAAGAATCACTTCCTGGCATACACTTTTTTTTCCAACGAAAGAAATCTTTACATCTTTGCCTTGCACTTTCACATGCTTATCCCGTAAGGTAGTTAACCCATACGATTTATTGGCCTTTTCGTAACACTTATTCCCAATCCGGATCAAGGTATTATCCAGCAGGCTTACGACCACAGCTAATATTTTATTTCTGGTAAATTGCTTTTCTGCCAGATCGTGGTCAAGCTGCTGACGTAATTGAGATAGTTTTTTCCCAAACGGCAGCATTTTGCTGAATTTATCCAGGTTTCTAGCCGACTGCCATTTTGCATGATACCGGTATTGTTTCCGGTTTTTACTGTCAAAACCAGTGGCTTGCAAATGTCCGTTGGCAGTAGGGCAAATCCACACCCCTTCCCATACATGCGGAATACGTAGTTTAGTAATGCGGTCTATTACTTTCGGATCAGTAATCTCTTTATTGGCAGTATCTATATAAATGTAGGTATCTTTCTTTTTGATGCGGCCAAAGCCTGGCTTATTATCTGTAATGTATCGTAGGCCTGTCTCCTTGGCAAAAGCTTCCGGAGATATAGTTCCCACTGCTACTTCCTCTAGTTCCATGATTCTCTGTTGCTCCTGCTGATTTTTCTGGTAAGAGCATAGGTATCTATACTATATTTTGGTAAAATTGTTCTACTATCTATAGAATCTATACTTTATAGTTCTTACGTCGACTAAGCAAATTTCTGATTTTATTAAAAAAGCTATGGTAAGAGTTTTTCCGGTTGGTTTATTGCTTCTGCTTGTAGGGCTTATTTGCTCTTGCGAAAACCGTCAAAAAGCACAAAATACGGAGGTAAATACGGATAGTCTACAGACACAATTAATCGTCTTAAACGATAGTGTAAACCAGGCCTGGCAAGTATTAGTTGAGTCTGACCAACTGAAAGAGCAAAGCTTGAAAGACTTGTTAGAGCAGATAGCTACTTTAAAAAATTACAACAAACCCTTACACGCTTCCCTGCTAAAAGAGCAGGCAGCACTTAGCCAGATGCGGTATACCACGCCTGCTGCCCTCAGTTCAGCCATTATTGATGCCTATGATGCAAAATCAGATAGCCTCAAAACTGGTGTTTATAGCCTGGGTGCCAGTACGCCAGGATTTGATAGCTGTGCTTTATGTGGAGAATTAAAAGAAAGCATAGAGAAAGCCGACAATCAAACCTTGTTCAACCGGATTAATTACGATAAGCAGGCGCAAGCCTATAATGCCTTCATCAAGAAACACGGCACCGATCTGGCAGCTATCCGGCCAGCCTACGAAAACTTATCTCCTCTTCCGTTGTTTCAGATTGCTTTATGAGCATAAAAACAACCCTTTCAGAATCAAAATACAAGTAAAGTCTATCAGATATTCATCGCCTTATATCGTAAAGAATATGGCGTATACTAGGTTGTTTTTGAGCAGTTGTACCTTTTAACAGTTC
This sequence comes from Rhodocytophaga aerolata, assembly GCF_030503435.1. Classification (GTDB taxonomy): domain Bacteria; phylum Bacteroidota; class Bacteroidia; order Cytophagales; family 172606-1; genus Rhodocytophaga; species Rhodocytophaga aerolata. The sequence continues at coordinate 2,353 of NZ_JAUKPO010000011.1, read as the reverse complement.
AGCTATTCAAACATTCGGTATTGTATACCAGCTTCTATTTTTTGTCAAGAAAAATCTTTGTTTTGTAATACGATTATGCCGGAATCTTCTACATTTACGTATACATTCGCAACCAAATTCAACAAACTATTAAAATTATTTAGCGCGAAATTATGGGATATATTGAACCGGCTCCGATCAAGGATAAAGAAAACCCTTTGGAGTCTATGATGTCAAGATTCGACCTGGCAGCCCAGCTTTTGGGTATAGACGAACAAATGTATTATATATTAAAAGTACCGGCTAAGCAAGTGATTGTTGGTCTGCCTATTACCATGGATGATGGCACTATCCGGGTTTTTGAAGGTTACCGGGTAATTCATTCGAACATTCTGGGGCCAGCTAAAGGAGGTATCCGCCTGGATATGGATGTAAATCTGGACGAGGTACGTGCCCTGGCTGCCTGGATGACCTGGAAATGTGCTGTAGTAGATATTCCGTATGGGGGAGCAAAAGGAGGAATCACCTGTAATCCCAGGGCGATGTCTACCGGGGAGATTGAACGGTTGATCCGTACGTATACTATTGCCATGCTGGATATTTTTGGTCCGGACAGAGACATTCCGGCACCAGATATGGGAACCGGCCCTCGTGAAATGGCCTGGTTAATGGACGAATATTCCAAAGCCAAAGGGATGACCGTAAATGCCGTTGTAACAGGTAAGCCTTTAGTATTGGGCGGCTCTTTGGGGCGAACCGAGGCAACGGGCCGTGGAGTAATGGTGTCTGCCCTGGCAGCTATGGAAAAGCTGAAAATTAACCCCTATAAGGCTACCTGTGCAGTTCAGGGGTTTGGGAATGTAGGTTCGCATGCAGCTTCTTTGTTGTATGAAAGAGGCGTAAAAGTACTGGCTATCAGTGATATTTCCGGAGCTTATTTCAATAGCAATGGAATTGATATTGCCGAAGCCATCCAGTACCGCGATACAAATAAAGGTACGCTGGAAGGCTATAAAAATGCAGAGAAGTGCTCCAATGAAGATTTATTAGGGGCCAAAGTAGATGTACTGGTTCCTGCCGCTAAAGAAGATGTAATAACTATGGCCAATGTAGCCAATATACAGGCCCGCTTGATTGTAGAAGGAGCCAATGGACCAACGTCTGCAAATGCCGACCATGTAATCAATGAAAAAGGCATTATGGTTGTGCCAGATATTCTGGCCAATGCTGGTGGTGTTACAGTTTCGTATTTTGAATGGGTACAAAACCGCCTGGGTTACAAGTGGACACTAGAGCGCGTAAACCGCCGAAGCGACCGGATTATGAAAGAGGCGTTTGATAAAGTATATGCTGCTTCCCTCCAATACAAAGTTCCTATGCGGATTGCCGCCTATCTGGTTGCTATCGACAAAGTATCCAAAACATATAAGTTCCGAGGAGGCTATTAAGAATGACGAATGAATAGTGATGAATTATAGGCTGTTATTCATTCGTCATTCGATAATACGCATTCTTCTGGTAACCCGGCAATGCAATAATGAGTTTATACAGATAACCATTTGCGGTTTTATGTATAAACTCATTATCTTTAGAGCCCAAAGTAATTATTACTCATGACCATTCATAAAGAAGGATACAAGATATTATTGGTTTTACTGGTTATATTAACTGCCATTAATATAATTATCTATTACTATGCCCCAAATAATATTACCTTTCAGTATGCCTTTCTCACCTTTAGTGTGCTTTTTTATTTCCTGATTCTGCAGTTTTTCAGAAGCCCCCGAAGAAAAGTTACCCTGGATGAACGCCTGGTAATTGCACCGGCAGATGGCAAAGTGGTAGTCATTGAAGAAGTGGTTGAAACAGAATATTTTAACGATAAACGCCGGCAAATCTCTATTTTTATGTCTCCGGTAAACGTGCATATCAACCGCAATCCGGTAGAAGGTGTAGTAAAATACTTTAAATACCATGCAGGAAAATACCTGGTAGCCTGGCACCCCAAGTCCAGTACGGAGAATGAACGGACAACCATTGTAGTAAAAGCGAAGAATGAAGTGGAAATTCTGATGCGGCAAATTGCCGGAGCCTTAGCCAAGCGGATTGTGTGGTATGTAAAAGAAGGGCAGGAGGTAAGTCAGGGGGAAGAGTTCGGGTTTATAAAATTTGGTTCACGGGTAGATGTGTTTTTGCCCTTAACAGCCAAAGTAAGGGTAAACATCGGTGATAAAACGGTAGGAGGAATTACGGTAATTGCCGAACTGGTAGAAGATACAGCCGATGATTCAATCATTATATAATATTAAATCTGCGGATAGTTAGACTCAGCTCAAGAGTCACCTCTTGAGCTGGTCCTCCAAAACCGGACTTG
>NZ_JAUKPO010000119.1 GCF_030503435.1 Rhodocytophaga aerolata | reverse complement strand
TTCTCACCCTATTCTGGTGAAGTTATAAGTTGACAACACTTCCCCTTTTGTTTGCAAAAATCTATATAAAAATACAGGAAAAGGATTATTGATTATATCCATGTATTGAAGGCTTGTTTTTCTCCTCGCTTTACTATGATGAGTTAACAGAAAGGGGAAGTTAATTTAACTACTCCTTTTTTGATTAGAAATTTAAAGCATCAGCACACTTCTTCTTGAAATGTTTGAAAAACCGTGGCCTCACATACGATTGTGCTATGCCTTCCTTCGCTGCTCACTCTCTGCAATCAGTGCTGTCAGATCGGCGGACGGCCGGATTTCCCAACTACAACTGCCACGTCCTAGTTTTAGTGAAGGATGCTTTGACAACAGGCGGATGACATGATTAAGATCGGTGGCTTCAAGTATCATAATGCCACCGATTTGCTCTTTGGTTTCAGCAAAGGGGCCATCAATTATGGAGACCTTGCCACTGCCCCACCTCAATGTGGTAGCGTTCATGGCACCTTGCAGTGCCTCTCCACTTGCAAAGTGACCATTCTTGCGAAGTTCATTATCGTAAATAAAACACTCGTCCATATAGGTGTTGCGTTCGCTTTCTGATAGTGTTTCCCAAACTTGTTCATTCATGTATCCAAGGCAAATGTATTTCATATTGATCCTTTTAGGTTTATTTATTAAATTTTCTGTGTTGATTTACCTCTCTTCAGAAATATCTCTGCATAGTGATATGCCTCCGATTAGAGGTACAGACCTTTGATTTACCCTTATACCCGCTACTAGCACATACACGCCCTTAGCAGTGGGTCGTTATTGTCTGTCTACTATATAATTCAGTTCAGTTACTCCGATAGCAAATTGTCGGGTATTTAGTAGTTTTAGTTGTATTTTGTCTTTGATGTCGACAAACAAAGGAATGCCTCGTCCAAGAATAATTGGATTTACAAATAGCCAGTAGCCATCAATTAAGTTCTGTTCAATCAGTGAATGTGTTGCCGTTGGGCTACCAAAAAGCAAGATATCTTTACCTGCCCCTTGTTTTATTTCATTGATTCTGTCCGAAAGGTTGTCGCTAATAATTGTAGCGTTAGTCAAACCCGTGTCTGTCATTGTTTTTGATAAAACAACTTTGTGAACTTTGTTGTACCAGTTTGAATGTTCAATGTCGTGTTTGCTCGCTGTCGGCTTGTCTGCTGCCGTAGGCCAGTAATTTTCCATCATCTGATAAGTTAACCGTCCATATAAGGCAGTATCGCCTTCGCTTATCCGCTTTCCGACATATTCAAAAATTTCTTGATCCACTTTAATCCAGTCCATTTCTCCGTCTAATCCTGCTACAAAACCGTCAAGGGATAGGTGCATAAATGAAATTATTTTTCTCATGGGCATTTTATTTTCAGTCATGTTCTGTTATGATTTATTTGGGACTAATTTTTTGTGTTCACCAAATAGTCGAATAGCAGCCGAGGGAATCGACAAACAATTTTGATTTTTTTTATTTAGGAAATTACGCTCCCAGCTCTTTCAGCTTTCGTTCGATAAAGCGCCTCTCCGGGTCTTGTTGTGCCAGGGCAAGCGCACGTTCCCAAGACGCCCTTGCTTGATTGGTGTAGCCTATTTTTCGGTACAGTTCTGCCCGTGCTGCGTGCGCCAGATGATAGTCGTTTAACTTTCCACGCTCGAGAATGGCATTGATCTGCTGCAATCCTGCCTCTGGTCCCTTGTGCATGGCGATGGCAACTGCCCGGTTTAATTCAATAACAGGAGAAGGGTTTATGCGCAGTAACAAACTATATAGTCGGGTAATCTGTGCCCAATCTGTACCATCAGGATTCTTTGCTTGGGCATGTAAGGCTGCAATACCTGCTTGCAAGGTATAGGGGCTTAACCGTTTAGATGCGAATGCGTGTTCTACCAACAATAATCCTTCCTCAATCATACCATGATCCCAAAGCGAGCGGTCCTGGTCTTCCAAAAGAATAACATCTCCTGTTGAGCTGGTGCGGGCAGGCCTGCGGGATTCCTGCAGCAGCATGAGGGCAAGCAATCCTGTAACCTGGGGATCCGGCAGCAAATTATGCAAAAGTCGCCCAAGTCGAATTGCTTCGCTTGAAAGGTTAACACGGGTTAACGATTCGCCTGACGAAGCATAATAGCCTTCGTTAAATAGTAGATAAATAATCTGGAGAATGGCCTCAAGTCTGTCCGGCAATTCCTGTTCGGCAGGGACTTCGAAGGGAATCTTTGCCTGGCGAATTTTGGTCTTGGCACGCACAATCCGCTGGGCCAGAGTAGATGGGGTAAGGAGAAAGGCCCTTGAGATTTCTTCAGTGGTCAGCTCACAAACCTCACGTAGGGTCATGGCTGTCTGAGCCTCGAGCGACAAAGCCGGGTGACAGCAAGTGAAGATCAGCCGGAGTACATCGTCTTCAATCTCTTTGTCAACCTGTCCGGAAGGATCGGGCGTCTCAGCTTCCAATTGCCGGATTTGCTGTAGCTGCAAGGGGTCAAATTTGGATTGACGCCGCATAGAATCGATTGCTTTAAAGCGACCGGTAGAAACAAGCCATGCCCTCGGATTGGCAGGAATGCCTTTAGTACCCCATTGCTCAAGGGCTGCCTTGAAAGCATCATGGGTGGCGTCTTCAGCAAGGTCAAAGTCACCAAGCAAGCGAATCAGGGTGGCAAACACAAAGCGCGACTCTTTCCGATAAATCTCGCTCAGGAGTTGGGGAATATGAATATATTCCGGAGAATTTTGCATGTTGGTCTGTTAGATTCTAGCGTTTTTATATTGTTTTTACTTTCCCGGCTAATTTGGGCTATCTTTTAGGGCATTATTTTGCTTCCAAAGGTACACCATCACTAGTCAATGAAGCCCTATAACAAATAAGTGTTTAATATGAAAGCTGAGCAAAAAATAAGGATTCAAAGAGAGATAAACAATGAAAGGCCAGAATTTGGTTTGTGATGTCGGCCCACCTGGTTTTCAGGTAGGCGCAGGAAAGACAAATATCTTTAGATTAAGGTTTAGTCGCTTTACTATTTAGTTTACTGAAAGGGGAAGTTATTTTAACTACTTTCTCTTTCTATAACTTAAATTGAAAAT
>NZ_JAUKPO010000118.1 GCF_030503435.1 Rhodocytophaga aerolata | reverse complement strand
AAATCTTTTTTAGGTAAGAGCTAAGGGTCTTGTCCTAATATAGGTTGACAAAAATTACAGTTAAATGAACTCCCCCTTTCGAGTAACACCTGTGTTTCCACTTACTTTACCCTAGCAACAAAAAAGCCCTTCATACTTATAATGAAAGGCTTTTTTGTTAACCCACCAGGGGGTGAGTATAAACTTTACCATGTGTGGTTCTCTAATCCTTTGATTATCGCTAAGTATGAAACTCGTACATCGGTATAGGAAGCAGTGCCGACAAACTTATATCTTTCATGGACCTTATACATTATCTTCTTTGATGAGCAAGTAATTGGCTACCCATTGAAATGCCACAAAACCAATAATGAATACAGGGGTCAAAACATTAAATATTTCTCCTGTCCTAAACGTATTAACAATTGCACCCATTCCAATCAAAGTCATTACTCCAGCATAGATAATAAGGGAATACTTAGCTTTGGCTGCAGAAAACATGGTACTATAGGGCAACATCATGGCAAAGCCAAAAACAGCGAAGGTTAAAAATTTATCGTTGCTTGTGATAAAGTAGGTGATAACTCCGAACAAGAACACTAAAAAGCTTATCCCCACAAAGTTTGAACTCATCTTTTCTTTGTTGTCCAGTAGATGTTTGCCATAGGCATTTAATCGCAGAAACAAATTACTTATGGGAGTGATCACCCACGTAGAGAAGGCAATAAAGGCTAGTAAAACAATTAAGGGAATCAGGAAGGGCTGTAAGGCTTCATTGTTTTTGGCTATTGATCTTAACACTCTAAAACCTACATAAAACCCTATGATTACTCCCCATTGATAATTTTTGGTCAGATTACCGATCCAAAAGGCATACTGTAAGAATAATTTATAAAAAAGGTTGTTGGCTTTCAAGGCTTCTACCATGCCTGCCTGCGCATAGTTTGAATTAGGATCATTTTTTAAGGCTTCTTTAAAATGCTCTAAGGCTTTTTTATGATCCCCTTTTTCCAATAACCCCCATCCATAGTTTGCATGGGTATAGGCATTGGTGGGATCTGCTCTCAGGGCTCCTTCGATGGTGTTAAAAGCTGATTCTTTTTGGTTTAATTTCAATAAAGCCGTACTTCTTGTGTTTAAACCTAACAGATTTTGGGCATCCAGTTCCAAAGCTTTGTTAGCTAATTCCAAGGCTTCTGCATACTGCTTCCTTGCCAGCTTGATAGATGCCCATACAGAAAAATAATCTGCATCGGAAGCGTCAAGCATGGTGGCTTGTCTAATATGCTTTTCAGCTTCATCATAGCTCTGCTGCTGAAGGGCAATTCTAGCCTTCATATAGAATAAATGGCCTAAGTCAGGACTTAATCCGATGGCTGTATCAAGCAAGCTATCGGCCTGTTGAATTTTATCTTGTTGAATCTTTGCTTCAGCTAGTAAGGCAAGCAGATGCACATCATTGGGTGTATGGTGCAATAAATCTTTCAATAACTTTTCCGCTTCCTCGTATTTTTTGTGTTGCAGTAATAGCTGTGCTCTGTTTATGCTGTTGTCCATTTCTATTTTTTGATTTTTAGATATACCAGAATATCATCATATAAACCGGTATCATTAGCGAATAAGGCAAAGTTTTTAGCCGAAGCAAACCACTCTTGTGTACTGGCTCTGTGTTTCTTTTGGGCATTTAATAAATCTTTGGTGGTAAGAGGTTTTGGAATGCCATCAGCAAAGGAAGATTCAAGTTTTTCTTCGATAGCAATATCAAGCAAGGCTTCGATATCAGCTCCCGAATAATGCTCTAACTTTTTAGCTAACAGGTGGTAATCAATTGCATCCACCGGTTTGTTTTTTAATTTTATTTGCAGAATCGATTCTCTGGCTCCTTCATCAGGCGGGGGTACGAAAATAATCCTGTCAAATCTGCCGGGTCTTCTAAAGGCAGGATCTAAATGCCAGGGAGCATTAGTGGCTCCTAATATTAAGATGCCTTCATTGGATTTCTCTATGCCATCTAGCTCTTGTAAAAACTGGTTGATCAAATGCCTGCCGCTGGATTGCTTCATATCACTCCGGCTAGCTCCTAAGGCATCAATCTCATCAAAAAACAAGACACAGGGCGTGTTTTGCCTGGCCACTTCAAAAAGCTGATGTAGATTTTTCTCACTATTGCCAATCCACATATCCAAGATGTCATTTAAACCAACACTGATAAATTTTGCCTTGACTTGACCTGCAGTTGCTTTAGCCAAATACGTTTTACCACATCCGGGAGGACCATATAACAGGATACCGCCTCCTACCTTTTTTCCATATGCTTTATAGAGTTCTGGATGCAGGAGAGGTTTAATAATTTTTAGTTCGATTTCTTTTTTTATAGAATTCATTCCACCTACGTCATTAAAATTGACGGCAGGCTTTTGAATAAAATAACTTGCTGCTTCATGTTGGGAAGAATGATCTTCCTCTAAGCCGGATAGTCGTAGTTCTCTGTCCAATTCTTCATCCTGAAAAATTGGATTGAACAGCAAGGCTTTCTTGTATACTTCAATGGCTTTGGCTACTGCTTTTTCTTTTAATAAAGCTCGTGTATGTAGGAGTAGGACATTAAAATCTGCTTGTCCATTCTCAATAATTTCTTCAAGGATAACATTGCACTTAGAGTATTCTCCCTTTAGGAAAAAAGTTTGTGCAAGTCCTGTTTTAGATTTTTTAGTAGGTGCTAGTTTAACTAACTGGGCATATTCTGTCTCAGCTTCATCGAATCTATTTGCTTTTAGTAACATTTCAGCCAAATGCTGCTTTAGCGGAATATTATCTGGTGAAAAAAGGAGCGCTTCCCTTAAGTTTTTAATCGAATTATCATCCATAATAGTATTGTCTACACTTGAAGTCTAAAATTAATGCATTATCATCTTGTGTATACCTCAACAAGAAATAGGTATAAGCTAACAAGGAATGAATGTATTTGCTAGCCAGTACTAATAATACAAAAAAGTAGCGAATCGTAAGTAAGAAATCAATAAAGGAGGTCTGCTAAGAGGTAGAAGGCTTGTTAAAATTTCAAAAAACAGATAAAAATCACAAGAGCTTAATACAAATAACAGCAGTTATTTATTACGGAGAATTATTTTAACTACTATACTCTACTTCTTTCCCTCAAGAAATACTTTCAT
>NZ_JAUKPO010000117.1 GCF_030503435.1 Rhodocytophaga aerolata | reverse complement strand
GCACAATTAAAAATGAATTTTACTGCCGCGGTTTCCTTTCTTTCCCTTTGGCTCAAGAAGGTATTGCAAAGGCCATCTATGCCTATAACCACTTACGCCCCCATGCCAGCTGTGACTATTTAACCCCTGCTCAAGCTCATGGTAAAAAGGGTGTACTTCATAAGAGATGGTATAATAACACCACTAAAAATTACAATTTATTAAATGCTATTTGACTTACTTATTTTATCCTCAATCCTGTAAAGCTATTTTAGTAATAGACCAGGTTACTTTGAGAATGAATAGCGTATATTTCTCTATGTTGTGATATACACGCTATGAATATCCGCTATATAGCGTGTGTACAATCTAAACAAATGAAATATGGTTAAATTTATCTTATTATTTATATTCAGTGTGACCTTCATAAAAGCTGAAGTAGAAACAAATAAAAATAATTGGGAGACTTTAACTATAACCCGTTTTTGCGCGGTTGATAAAAAGTTTTGTGAAGATAAATTGCATATCGATAAAGTAGCAAAGATAAGTTTTACAGTCTGTGGAAAAAAATCACAAGCAATAAAGATTGATGATAATCTAATTGATAAAATAAAGGATATTAATGAAGAGGTGATTAGAGATTGGTCAGATGATGCCAGTCATGACACTGCTTGCGGTTATCTAATCAAACTTGACGATTCTAAAGATAATTACATATATCTTGATAAAAATCCAGATTTATACGAAAGGAAAGAAATAAAAGAGTATATCCAGACCTTGAATCAGACTTTTGACAAGTTAAAGTAAAGTAAGAAAGCGCACAACGTTTGAGCATACGCGACACTCCACTGAAAGCTCCGTGCTGCGCATGCTCAAACGTTGTGCGCAGCTATATAAAAAATCTCTCCCAATAATGAAAATGCAAGGAAGAGTACTCTTATTCTGTTTGTTTATACTTTCCACAAGCTGTTTTCTCATCGACCAAAAAATTGATATTGAAGTTCCTTCGGGCTATATTGGATGGGTATATGTCATACCGGTTAAGGATACATCTGGGTTGGACATCCAAAAAGTAGGAGGTCGGTACCAAATAAATCACAATGGAGTAGCTTATGTTCCAGTTTCAGTTTTAGATATTAAGAAGGATAGCCGCGTGTTAGCTTTTGAAGGCAGTAAGGATATTAGTGCCGACATGAGGTACGCCGGCTCAGTTTATGCTGTGAAAGACAGCGGAAATGAGTATGAATACATACAGTTTTATTTTCCTTCTCTAAAAGAGCGCAAGATTGCTGACGCTGATGAGTATTGGAGAAATAAGTCGTGGGAATATCGATCAAAGTTTGATAGTTTACTAGAGACTGATAGCATAGTATTCAAGTAAAAAGAGACATTGGCGCGAGCTGCATACAATACCGACTACTACGCCCAGCCGGCCGTAGAACGCGCAGGGGCTAATGCTTGAGGCGAGGCCGGCGTGTAGCTTTGTCCATTCTACTTCTCATTTTTGCATTACTCCTAGAAGATGGCATTTAAAAAGTGATATTCACCCCATGTTAAAGTGCTATAATCTTGCTTAACATAAAAAGTGATGTCCACCAAAACCACAATTAGTGCAATTTGTGGCCATTTTGTCTTATATTTTTATTTTTGTACTTTTTATATGCTCGTCGTTTTGCCTATAGTCTTCTTTTTGTCAGCTACTTAGACAAACTTATACAATAGTATCAGGTAAAAATTTGTGAAATTGCAAATCTATATTTTTCATCCTTTCTTCATGAAGAGCTTATATAAGCTCTTTTTTGCTAAATAAGCTTAAAAAGTAGGTGTACTTCCTAATGCAGTTGTGTTTATTCCGGGAAATCTATGAATACACACAATCAGAAAAGTACAAATAACCCTCCTTTAAAAGAGAGTTTTGAAAGCATTAAAATAAGTATAAGTAAAAAAGTAACAAACAGACGTTAAGTTGCTCTAAAGCAGCCTAAGATGGATGGATAGTAATTGGTGAATGAGAAAAAGTATCGTATATTAAAGAAGGGCAGGAGAGGAGCCATTCTTTGCTCTATGCGATAAGAAAGGAGGCTGCAACGGCCGTAATTAGGCTTTCAGCCTAAATATTAGACTTTAAAAGCTGCTTTTGCAGTTACCCAAGGAGAGTGGTGGATATAAAAGAAATACACACAACTTAAAGATCCAAGGTGTGTGTATACATATGTTGTATGCCATTCAAGAATATGACTAATAAGATATCACTTATATTGCTAGGATTATTATTTTTTACCAGCTGTATATTTGATTATTCTTATGAGAAGAAATTGATTGGAAGATATTACTTAGATGCCATAGATTCAGAAGAAAGTATGCAACTAAGTTATAAAGATGAAGATTCTGGAGTTGGAGAAGGAATCATTGGAGAAACAGTTTTTGAAGTGGGATGGAATGATAAGTTTATAGTAGTCAAGCAACATCCTCATGAGTTTGGGGAACCTCTAAATAATCAGATTACAAATTATTATATTGTCAAAGTCGTCCATAGCAATCACTACCAGACAATAAAAAATAATATTGTTGGCCCCTTAAATAGGGAAGAGTTTAATGACATGAGAAAAAAGCTAGAGGTTCCTGAAGAGTTTGAGAATAGTTTACGCTTTGATAACACTGATTAAACAACGGCATACAACACCCTTCTGCCCGTCAACTTCGCCACCAAAGCACAAGCCCCACCAAAGGCTACAGTTTGCGGCAGCAGTCGGGCCATTACAAGCAAGCTAAATGAAGATAATAAATGATTTGTTTGATATTCCTATTCTCAATTTTTCAATCCTTATGGGACTTAAAACCAGCAGAAAAAGGAGATACATATATTTGAAAAGGTGATACAAATGGACCTGTTGGTTGCTATAGAGTAAGCGAAATACAACTAATGCCTGACTCAACTTATATTCGAAGAGATTATGGATGTGGCACACCCAAAGATTTGAGAAACTACAAACAATGGGATGAAGAAACATCACATGGAATTATACGCAAATCAAATAAAGGTTTTATAATGACTGAATATAGAAACGGCCATATAACAGATTTTAATTGGTATATGAAGATTAAAGGAAACCATATTCAATTCTTCTATAAAAACCTTGAAGATGAAGGAAAGTGGAAGAAAGGAATAAAATTTAAAAAAGCTAGCTTGTAACACCACATAATATCGGCAATCTGGGTGCTGACGCCATAGCTCCAGCTAGCACCCACGATCTGCGATTATGTTTGATACATTAATTGCCATTAACCGGAGAAAAAAGGGAAAAGGCTTTTATTGATTTAGAGC
>NZ_JAUKPO010000116.1 GCF_030503435.1 Rhodocytophaga aerolata | reverse complement strand
GAATGCGGAAAAAAGCAAACTCTAAGCACAACTGCTGAAAAAGCGAAAAAGGATAAGGTAGGGAGGAAATCACTTGAACCGGCAGCATAAGTGGTAAGTAGTTAATTATTTAGGTCTAAGGTTGCAAAGTTAAAGAGAAACTTTACCAGTCTGCACTTTGAGTAAATTTATTCCACCGGGTAAATTCTTTTTTAAGCTGCTGATCATCCCGGTAAAAACAGACTTAAAGGTTATCCGCTGCAAAAAGAAAGGCAAGTTATAAGCAGGTAGAAAAACCAAATGAAGTCAGGTACGAATCTTGGGCAAGAGGGGAAAAGATTTAATCAGATGTTTCTAAGATATAGTCTTCTTTTAGATGGGTAAATCTAAAATTTTGACTGGCAATTTCGAAAGCTTTTGGTGCCCAGCGTTTGTTTGTTGCCAGTAAAATTTGAAAACAAATTTTAACATTAGCTTTATCTTTGTAGCTAGCAAGATCTAATGGCAAGGCGAGAAGGGCTTCTTTTTTTGGTAAAAGGGAAACGTCTGAAATTTCGCCTTTTTCTACCACCTGAGAAGATTTTATTACCTGCCACACCACGTTTACATGCAGGGTATCAAAACTATAATTTGAGCGCAATAAAAGCTCATTACTTTTATAGGAACTAATGATGATATCTATTGGCTGATAATTTTTCTTTAGCTGCTTATGTTCATCGTCTGTCATTTTGGACCATCCTTTTGATGCATGCACTTGCCCATTGCCTGCTAAGAGTTGAGGGGTAAACAATGGCCTATAGCGGTCAATTCGTTTCAGGGAATCTTCAATAGCCGCTCTTTTGCCTCCTGTGATGGCTTGTGTATTCCAAAAGAGCAAGCAAGGGGAATTTTTAAATTCATGCACACGGGCCGCTATTCGGCTAAGGGCTTGACTTGTAGTTAGCGAAGAATCCTTGCGGGTAGATGCCGCTTGCAGGGAAGAGTCTGAAAGGTCTTGGACTATATATAGTCCATGCTGTTCACACATACGATAAAGTTCTTTAGTTGCCAGCGCAAGGGGAACCATAAGGGTATTAATGTGGTGTTTTTTTAGTTTCCCGATGATGCTTTCCAGCGTATCGGTGGCCAGGGATTTCTGCTTTTTTATATCTATATCCCATAGAACCGGACTTAGGCGAATAGGCGTGTTGTTGAGGTATACTTGATTATCTTTTATGATTGAGGTCTGTAGCCCGATTCGGTGCAGATAATAGGCGCTTTGTTGCAAAAGGGGATTTTCCTGTCTTATAAGCAGGTAATGCAAATTGGGAATCTCATCTGACCAGCGTAAAAATTTAGCATCCGTAAAGCTGACAGTACTCCAGGAGTTTTCCTTGAGGGGATATAAAAAGTTAGCCCTCCCTACAGGTTTGACTTCCACTTGTCTTTCTAACTTCAGGTGCTTGTCATAAACCTGGAAACTATACTTGACCCGGTCTGTATCAAACACGCTAGCTGTGTGATTTTTTACCTTATAGAATATAGCCAGTGAGAAATTGCTCCAATGCCCATACTGCCGCTGATGCGTAGTATGGATTAACAAATCACTCAATCGTATGCTTGGGGAAGCATAAACAAATAATTCGCTGACTAACTCTTTCTCTTTTTTGTTGCTCTTGTCAGTAGAGACAAGCTCAATAAGATTTTGGCCGGTTTCTACAAAAGGGGTTATAGTTAAATGAAGAGGGATGCCCTGTACTAATCTTGAGACTAACTTACCATTAATATATAAATCTAATGGGGTGATTAGTGGGGCAATAGATAGAATTTTCTCTAATCCTTGCCAATCATTTTCCAGGTATAAGGTATCTTGAAAGAGAAGGGATTGGTTTTGGGCTTGCAGGGAAAGATTGTTTTGCAAGCGGATATATTTAGATGTAGTTTTATCATACAAGAGCCTAGATACAGCAAGCGAATCGAGGCTATCAAAAGAGACCTGTTTATCTCTAAGTGGAATTAGTATTGGGAGAGGGTGCCTGATCCGTTATTTCGCTACGCTGAGCATAAACGCCCCTAGGGGCAAAAAATTCAAGTAGAAGGAAAAAACCTAATAGGAAGCCATAGTTTATCTTTAAATCTACTTTCATCTGTCGCTAGTTATCCAATCTTTTAAGCAAAAATCACTTGAAAGATTTTGTTTATGAACGCACAGGTTTGTGCGTCCATAAAAATATAATTAAATTTTCTTACCCTCCATAGTCGTTGGGCAGCTTACAGAACAACCAGAGCCTGTTTTATTGCATCTATAGCTGATACTTGATCTCCACAGCCTTGATAAGTGTAGGGCGACTCTAGCCTTTGATAGAGCTCACAAAGGAGGCAATATCTTTTTCTAAATCCGAGCTTTGCTGCAAGGCTTTCACAAAAGCTGATCCGATAATGGCCCCGTTTGCATAGCTTGAGGCCGTATCAAAACTTTTCTTATCAGAAATGCCAAAGCCAATCATCGTAGGGGTTTTTAACTTCATTTCTTTGATGCGCTTGAAATAGTTTTCTGTTGCCTCTCTAATGCCTGAAGTGGCCCCTGTAACAGAAGCCGAGGAGACCATATAGATAAACCCGTCTGATACTTGATCTATCTGCCGGATGCGCTCTATAGAAGTCTGAGGGGTGATTAGAAAGATGTTTAAAAGGCCATAGGAATCAAAGATGGCTTTATATTCATCCAGGTAGACGCTCATAGGCATATCCGGCAGGATCACCCCATCTACGCCTATTTCTTTGCATTTACGGCAAAAGGCTTCTATGCCATACTGCAGCACCGGATTCAGATAGCCCATAAGTAAAACCGGAAGCCCTACTTTTTTCCGCATCTCTTGCAGCTGCTCAAATAAAAGCTTTACCGACATCCCGTTTGAAAGGGCTATATCATTGCTTTGCTGGATGGTTGGCCCATCGGCCACCGGATCAGAGTAAGGCATACCAATCTCCACCATGTCCACGCCCGACTTCTCTAAATAGGTGAGAATGGGCAGCGTATCAGAAAGGGCCGGATAGCCGGCTGTATAGTAAATATTTAAGATAGGTGAATTGCTTTGAGTAAAAAGGGCAGTGATCCGGTTCATAGGGGCAAAGATGAGAAAATAGTTGTTGCTTTTTAATTTTTGCTGAAATAGCTTGATTAACAATATCCTTTAAACGCCTTGCCAAATAGGGACCTCGGATAACTCCAAACTGTTCTTTTACTTATTGTGCATCCAGTTTATAGTTTTTATCATAGCTACAATAATACCTAGATAAAACGCAATTCTGGGGAGTGTAGGCCAAGCTCTTTGTTTTTTTATCAACTTTTAAGAGCCGGTCTAACACTATATTTTTAACTTTTTTGGTCTTGCTATCTTTCTCCTCTTACCCTTTTAATGCATAGAATACCCTTTATGCAACTTCAAAAAAATGCTAAAATCGGGCTTTATAGAGTGTAATTATATCTGCCTTTCTTGTAACTTAACCATCAATTAGCCATAATGCCCTTCTTTTAAAATC
>NZ_JAUKPO010000115.1 GCF_030503435.1 Rhodocytophaga aerolata | reverse complement strand
CTGCTGTTCTTACGCAGAATTATTAAACTTAATAAACTTTAAACAGCTTCATTGACTAAAGTTTATTCAAAAGAGGTTTAGTAAAAAAGTATTTAACTTTTCGAAGCGGAAAAATTAGGGAAATTGGTGTCTTTGTCATTCCTCACCTTTAGATGATATACCATTTAATAGACTTTTCTAGAGTAATGATAATGCCGATTAGATAGCTTAATTATTAAAACAAACTATTAGAATAATCATTATGCTATATAAGACTTCAAATTGACACGTATCAATAAAGGGGAAATATTTGTAACTCCGCTTATAAACTATAACATAAACTTTTCGGGTTTGCCAATTCACTTTAATTCCTAAGCAGATATTAGAAGCTGTAACGAATACCAGTATTGATTCCTACTATCCATAACCGCGGCTGTAAAGCATAAGGCCGTTTATAAATAGATTGCAAAGCGTATTTAAAACTTGGTTCTATAATAAAGCTAAGTTTCTCTGTAATTCTATATCTGCTTCCTGCATGTGCGACTACAAGTGGAACAAATCCTCTATAGGTTATTTGTTGACCTTGTAGTGAGGGTATAATTTGTAGTGAATCCCTAGAGGTCATACTAGTTTTAGTATTCAGGAGTATATTCATTTGAGCGCCCGCTGTAATATAAAAACTCCATTTGTTTTTATGCCAGTTATAGCTAAATGTCAAAGGAACGCCTATATAAGCAACTTTCTGTTGCTGCGTGAAAGAGCGTATTTTATGATTTATATTTGTGCTCAATACCGTATCTACAACCACCTTTATTGAATCACCCCCACTTGACTGATGCCACTCATAAACAGGCGTATAGGTACTATCTAGAGTTGTCTGCCTATGGGTATATATAGAGGCATTTTGCACTCTTTCTAGTAAAACACCACTACTTAAAGTAATATTGCTCGCTGCTTTAAAGCTTCGTCTTAGCGGAATATGGTAGTTAATGCGCATACCTGCTGATACAATGGCTTTTCTTGCCTGTAGATGTGTAGCTGAATCTTGAGAGATAGAATCGCCTTTTGCCGTAGTAAAGGCGTATTGCGTATTGATGAGTGCCTCTACAGACAAGTCAGCAATTGTAAGGGTACGCTTACTTTTTGTGGGAATAATTATGTTTTCTGACTCATTTTTATCCACTCTTGTTTCTCTATTAGCTTTGCTAAATTGTTGCTCTAGGAATCTTTGTTGTTCTACCTTACTTGCAAACTTAGTTGGTAACCGATCTGCTATTTCTTTTGTATGCTCTATGTTCTTGTAATTCTCAATTTTGAGAATGCCTGCTGTAATCCTGGCTGTCGATTTACTTACCCTATCTGGTTGATTAGACTCTAAATTTGTTGACTCTGTTGGCTGTAAAGTAAGTAGTGTATTCTTTGACTTTTCTAAGTTTTCATTGTTAGAATTTACTTCTTGTTCGCTTGGTAGGGAATCTGTGTCTAACGCCAATTTGTTTTTAGCATCATAGGTAGTCTGAGCTTTCCTATTCATCCTCTTAGAATAACGCTCTTTAAGCGTGCTTTCTGTGTTTGTCCTTCCATCAGCAGGTGGCATACTAATAGGTTGATTCTTCTCTTCAAACTTTTTGCCTTTTGCAGAAATTATACTATCTCTGAGGCTTTCTTTGGGCTGCAGATAAATTGGGTTATTTTTAACAGCATGTTCGTTTATTGTTGATCTACTCTCTGATTTATTTCTAATCTTATCTGCAGTTGACTTTAGTGGAGCATTTGTATTGGAGGCTACAAAAGGAATACTCTTCTTCTTGTGATTCTTAGGGCTACTTTTAGATTTATTACCAGCATCAGTAAAGGCTTTCTCCTTATTAGTAGACTGCTGTGTAGGGGATAGCAATGGTTTTGCAGGAAGAGGCGATGCAGTGAGAGTTTGTTTTCTAGGATAGGAAGACAGATACAAGCCAATAGCCACAATTGCGGCTACGCCAATAAGAGTTAAGCTAACAATAAAACTAGTATGGGCAGTTGAGGCTGAGCCTGCTACCTTTTTGGCAGCCATATCGCTAGCTTTACTGACAATTTCAGGGGGTAGCTTGGCAGAAATGGTTTCCCATAACCTGCC
Source organism: Rhodocytophaga aerolata (assembly GCF_030503435.1). Lineage (GTDB taxonomy): Bacteria > Bacteroidota > Bacteroidia > Cytophagales > 172606-1 > Rhodocytophaga > Rhodocytophaga aerolata. The sequence goes on along the minus strand of NZ_JAUKPO010000115.1, from coordinate 1,484 downwards.
GGAAACAGGAAACTCATGGCCTTCGAGCCGCTCTTTTATCTTTTTTCCTATTTTATCTTCTTCGTTCATAGGTTGAGTAGTCAAACTTTAGCAGCAGCTTTTGCAAGTATTGTTTGGCTTTATGTAACTGTGATTTGGAAGTCCCTTCACTTATATTGAGCAGTTGAGCTATCTCTTTATGAGAGTATCCCTCTATTTCATATAAATTAAACACCAAGCGGTAACCTTCAGGCAGCTGCTGAATCAGCTTAATCAATTCGTCTGTGCTCATTTTATCAAGACTATCACTGCAATCAACCTCTGTTGCTTTCCCGATATCATGAAGATTACTGATTTTATAATTTGCATTTTTATGATACTGCTTAATAGCCGTATTTACAACTATACGCTTTAACCAACCTTCAAAAGAGCCTGAATATGTATAGGAATGAATGTTGGTAAATATTTTAATAAATGCTTCCTGTAAGATATCTTCGGCTTCAAAGGTAGTGTTACTATATCGCATAGCAATACTCATTAATTGCATGGCATACTTGGTATACAATGCATGAAAATAGGCATGTTTTTGTTGCTTACATCCTTCTATTAACTCTTCCTCTGATATCATTTACAGTTATATATTGGCTGCTATAAACCTAGCGTAGGACCCATAGGAAGTTTATGTAGAATAGCTTACTGAATATTTTTTGATGAATGAATTTGCCCATACGTTATAGAAAGACACAAGAAATGAGAATGTAGATAGAGTTAAGTAAGCTATTGCCAGCTATCAAAAGGCTTTACAGTCTTTTGCTGATACTAGATCAAGGAAAACTTACTCTATCAACTTTTATGCAGGTAAAGGTTTATTTAGTAACGTGCAGTTGAATCTATTAGAAGACTATCGGGTATATTGTAAGAGAGAGTATCCATAGGTGGGAAAAAGGTGGAATCCTGAGCAACACTATCTGTAGGAATAGGACCCATTGGAATAGAGTCATGTGGAAAGGGAAAAGCAATGGTATCCGGCCAGGAAATTAGAGTATCTGTTGAAAGACTGTCACTTAGAATAAGTGAACTATCTGCCTGGATTTTACCCGAATGTAGAAAAGGATGGTTTTCGCCTATTGACTCTGAAAGCTCTTTTTCACAGCCAGATAAAGCTACAAACCCTATAAAACCTACCACAAAAATTTTGAGTGTTACACTTGCATACGATTGCATAGACGATTGTTTTAAATGTAAAAAATCACGTACAACCGCAAGACCAGCTGCATACCTAAATGGTTGCCTGCTCAAAAACTTTTTATTCAAAATACTTTGGCTAATCCATTTTAAGATAGCGTAAAGCTTCCTTTTTTTAGAAAGATTCAAACACTAATACAATACTTTGTAATTTGAATATCCAGTACCATCCAGAATAATTCGAAAGTGATGGTTAAATTAATTGCCCCTTTGAGTGAAATCATCAAAAGTGTGTTTGGTCCTAAAAAATGGTGACTTTT
>NZ_JAUKPO010000114.1 GCF_030503435.1 Rhodocytophaga aerolata | reverse complement strand
TTAGATGTAACTAAACCACGTAAGAGTTTTAATTCTCCACTTCCTTTTAACTTTGCAGGTGTTCAGATAGGACTTCAATTTAATTTACTGGATTTTTAGTTGCTCGGTCAATTCCTGTAATGACTTTACACTAACGCTGTAAAGTGATGACTAAAAAGTTAGATTTTCCCTGGTTAATTTACTCATTACGAAGCGAGTGTATTGGATTGGCTAAAGCGGCTTTGATAGCTTGAAAACTAATCGTTAAGAAAGCAATCAATACTACTACCCCTCCGGCAAACACAAATATCCATCCTGAAAGAGTAATATGATAGGAGAAATTTTCCAGCCACTTATTCATACTATACCAAGCTAAGGGCCAGGCTAGCAAAGAGGCAAGTAGGATAAGCAGTATTGATTCCTTGGTAAGCAGCAGTAGAATGTTAATAACGCCTGCTCCCAATGTTTTACGGATGCCTATTTCTTTTCTCCTTCCTTGAGCTGCACATAAAACTAATCCATATACTCCCAAGCATCCAATCAATATGGCTATACTTGTTACTATCTTGAGCAACTTGCCCAGTTGTATTTCTTTTTGATAAAACCCGGCCATTGTTTGGTCTAAAAACTGATAGGCAAATACTTTATCCGGATATATCCTGCTCCACACCTTTTCAATCTCTTGTATTGCTTGTTTTAGCCCTTTAGGATTGACTTTTATGCCGGCAGTAGATAGAAAACTAGGTATTTTGAGCAAAATACAAGTCCCAATCGCTTGATGCAGGGATTGGGAGTGAAAATCTGCCACTACGCCCGTGATCACCTGTGGAGATTCATCTCCTGGTGTCAGATTTATTACTTTACCAATGGCATCCTGTGGCGTGGACAAGCCCATTTTTCTTACTAAAGCTTCATTTACTATAAAAGAATGTATAGAATCATGTTCATTTAGGTTCTGTCCGGCAAGTAAGGTTAAGCCATAGGTGTTTATATAATGGCTATCTACCGGCTTTAGTTCTACCGGATATTTGTCTTCATTCCCTGAAGCTTTATATTGAAAGTTAACAGTAAATTGATAATCTGAAAGTGGATGATTAAAGGCAAAACTCACCTGTTGGATAGCAGTACTACCGAGTAACTCTGTCCGCAATTGCCGTAAGGTGGTTGGATTGCTATCAGGCAAGGAAAGAGTAATAATTGCCTCTTTATCAAACCCTACATAGGCAGAAGTAAAATACTCTACCTGGTGAATGATCACAATAGTACTAATGATTAATAGTTGGGAGATAAAAAACTGTGTCATGACCAGCCCACGCCTGAAAGACAAGTCTCCTACATGGGCTGTTTTGATTTTATTTTTCAATGCCCCTGTAAGCTCAAATCCTGAAAGCAAACTTGCCGGATATATTCCTGCCACAAGACTAACTACAAGTATACATCCAATGATGATGGCTAAATTGGTAAGATTATATAGAAGATGATGGGGTATGGCAATTCGTAATAGTTCATTGAGCCACGGCAAAAACAGAGCGGCAAGTATACTTGCCAAAACCATAGAACTAAGGGTAATAATAAGTGTTTCACTGATGAACTGAATAAACAAGTGTATCCGGCTACTGCCAAGCAGTTTGCGTAGGCCCACTTCTTTAGACCGTTTGATTGCGTGTGCTGTTGTTAAGTTAATGTAGTTGATACAAGCAATGAGCAGAATGAAAGTTCCAATGAGCAGCATCAACCAAATACTTGCCTTGGCTGTCACCGGTGTCTGGTTTGTGGATTCATACCGGGTATCTACATGTATTTCATGCAAGGGTTGTAAACTATGCTCTCTTCCCTTTCTATCTGTTTCATTTACATATTTACTGATCAAATCAGGTAGTTGCTTTGCTACCTGTTGAGGCTCCACCTGCTCAGGCAACAACACATAAGTTTGCATATGGCTGGCAATCATTTGCCAGGAGTGTAGGTTAAAGTCTTTTGACAGATAGTCTTTTAGAGATTGAAACGAGACAAATAGTTTAAAAGGTAATACGGTATTTGCAGGAGAATCTCTTACCACACCGGTCACTTTCAAAGGCAGATTGTTTTCCAGCATGATAATCTTATTTAATGCATCGCCACCGAAATACTTACTAGCAATCTCTTCGGAGAGCACCACACTATTAGGCTGGCTAAGGGCTTTTTGAGAATCTCCGCTGATCCATTGATAGTCGAACACATTGAAATAATCAGCTTCTACAAAACCTATTTGCTTTTTCTCTTGATAATGGTCTTTCTGCATGGAATGCCTATCAATCGTAATGGAGCCGTCTTCTACAAAATAAATGGATACTACTTTTTCAAGGCCTGTTACATCGTTTCTTACGGCACTTGCCATAGGAAAAGGCGACCCTGTATTGTAAAATATTCCATCCTTGCCCAAAGTATGGGTATTGATTCGATAAATCCTATTGGCTTTGCTATGAAACCGATCATAGCTTAACTCGTATTGAAAAGCCATAAACAGGAGCAAAAAACAGGTAAACCCCAACACTAAACCGCTTATATTAATTATGGCACTCGTTTTCTGATGAGCTAAGTTTCTGAAAGCAAAAAGGAAGGAATAGCGAATCATAGCAGGAGAGAATAAGATAAAGGAGTAATTTCTTTTCTATTTAAAGCAAAAGTGGGTAAATAACCAAGTATAGACAATATTTTATCTGCTAACCTCCCTCTGATATTCTTCAGTTAGCTGTATCTTAAATAATTCTAGCAAAACACCTTTTACTTCATTCTGATAAATCAGGTAAATCTTAAAGTGCCTTTAGCAGCTAGGAAGAGGGATGTATACAGTTGATGTTTTATTTTCTACTCTTGTTTCTGGGTAAAAGCCAGTCCGTCAATCCATGTCAATGAGTCTCACGAAAGGGGGAATTACTTTAACTCCCTGGGTAATTTATATCTAATTAAATAACTGTTTTATAAGTAGCTAATAATCAGTTTAATTCTTACTTTCATAGGATATATTTCTCTATATCGGAAGATATTCGCAATTGACTGTCAATGGTTAATCAATTTCCGCTATATAGCACCCACATATTAGTTTAGCAATGGCTTGTCAAGACTTTCTCACCCTAACTGCTCAATAATGAAACAATCCTTTTTGATACTGTCTTTTTACTTGTTTGCCTCTCAAGTCAATGCACAAGATGAGAATGTGGAGGCTACCATTCGAGGCCTTGAAAAAGCGGAAGCTCGGGCAGTTGTAGAAAACGACACACTTACGCTTTATAAATTGTGGGATAAAGAGTATGTGGTCAACTCACCTGACAATGCTGTGACTCGAGCAGGAAAAAGTGTTGCTGATCGACCTGTTTTGAAAAGAACACGAAGTTCATTAATTCGCCAGGTAGAAAGCATACTCATACAAGGAAATGTTGTTCTTTCAATGGGCAATGAAACAGTCACGCCTACTGGTGATCAAACTAAAGCAGGCCAAACCTTGAGAAGACGCTATACCAATGTATGGATGAAAAAAGAGGGAAATTGGAAGCTAATAGCTCGACATGCTAACATAATTTGTGAGTAAGGCAGTAACCCATCACTATGTCCTCTCTTGATGCCTGCATCTGCATTGGAAAAGCACGATTATCGATCTGCTGCAACCTGCGGAAAACTAAACTAGTGTTGCTGCTTAAGAATAGAGATCACAAAGAGAGCAGACGAGAAATTTAATTTTTTCAGTTACTCGAAAAGGGTAGTTAATTTAACTTGAAATTCTATTTTACTTGCTAACCATTGGATGTTATCCCTCCAGTATCCGGAT
>NZ_JAUKPO010000113.1 GCF_030503435.1 Rhodocytophaga aerolata | reverse complement strand
TAAGGGATGAAAGAAAGCTATTACCTGTAGTAAATTCTCTATATACAATAATGATTTGAGGCTTTGATAGGATAGAAGAGTTAAAACAACTTCCCCTTTCTTGTGACTTCTACCCTGTCTGATTTTAAGGGTGGAGGCCATAAGATGAAACAGAAAGGACATAAAAAAAGGATGCATAACATCCTTTTTTTATAAAACCACCTAAAACCTAAACTTATATGACCTATTGATCATGTACCAAAGATAGCAGGTGCTTATTCAGCAAATAGATGGTATTTTAATTAGATCCTACATCTGTGAGAAGAGAGCAGCATTGGCAAGTAAAACAGCTCTTGAAAAGCCTCATAACGAGCAGTTGTATTCCATAGAAGGGCTCCTCTTGATTGCTTGATGCAATGCTCTAAAAAAAAGACAAACGTATAGTAACCGGTCTGCCTATCCGGGTTGCCCAAAAGCATGTACTACAACTGTAAGTAGTGAGGTTAAAAAGAAGAATATTTACCTTTTAGTCTTTCAATTACAGGGCTTTATGGGAGAAATAACTTCCCCTTTCAGGTAACATATCAACATTGCCTGGGAAAATCACACCTGTATTTTTTCCTTGAACTCTTTCCGAAAACCGGGGCCTGACCGACAACACTCTATAAAAATTTCGGATATAACTCACCCTTATCTACCTATCTCTACTGATTTTGAAGCAGTCATTCCCCTTGATGCTCTATGGCTAGAGGTAGATGATCCGCAATTGTTCATTAGCATAGCCCAACTCGAAAGTAATTACTAGTGAATGCTTACATACATATGCACCTTTTCGACTTTTAGGGTATATATAGATCAAATTTACAAGTATGGCTTTATTTAAATCATCCAATCCAGCATTAGATTCTGAGGTTTTTACTCGTCACGTTAATCCCTTTGGAGATCATCAGCAGACTACTGTCATGACTATTGGAGGTACAGTCAATAAAATAGCTGTCCTTTTACTTTTAGTGGTAGGTTCTGCCATCATTACCTGGACTATGTACTTTCAGGCAGCAACCCTTGTGCCTACCTTTATGATGATAGGGGGCATCGGTGGGTTTATCCTTGCACTTGTGACCATCTTTAAAAAAGAATACTCTCCGGTAACGGCTCCGATCTATGCCGTTTTGGAAGGATTATTTTTAGGAGGTGTCTCTGCTTTTTTTGAAGCACAATTTTCAGGTATTGTCTTTCAGGCAGTCTTGTTAACCATGGGAACCCTTCTTAGCTTATTGTTTATTTATAAATCGGGCTTAATTAACGTTACGGAAAATTTCAAATTAGGTGTAGCGGCTGCCACTGGCGGTATTGCTCTTGTATACTTGATCTCTTTTGGCATGAGTTTGTTTGGTTCAACCATGCCCTATATTCATGAGAGTGGGCTGATAGGGATTGGATTTAGCTTATTTGTGGTAGTCATTGCAGCCTTGAATCTGGTAATGGATTTTGATTTCATCGAACAAGGGGCAGAACAAAAAGCGCCTAAGTATATGGAATGGTATGCCGCTTTTGGGTTGATGGTTACCCTGATCTGGTTGTATATAGAGTTTTTACGGTTGTTGTCTAAACTACGAGACTAAGCTAGGCTTTAGCTCGCCGGTTAGTATCACCAAGGGAAGCTGAGTGCTTCCCTTGGTGATGCCTTTTAAAGCAAGAATCATCCAATAAACAGCACAGCCAACCCACTACAACAATAGCTGGGGCAACAAGCTTTGTAAATTGCCCGAATTCTTTGATAAACGAACTACTGTATGAGATGTAGTTTTATAGAAAAGAAAGGGCAAGAGGGGGAATAAATAGTGCTTCTATTCCTACATTAAAAATGATCTTTTCACCTCTTGCCCACTTTTTTATTGTAAGTAGAAATAAAATGGGTGGTTAAAATAACTCCCCTTTTCTTGAAACTGTAATTATGGGCAAGAAGAAAAGTATAGTCTTCATAGCTTTTTATTATAACTTTTATTTTCTCCTTTTGACCATATTTTTATATAGATATTGTTATACCTAAGGAAAATTTTGTCAACTTCTAGAAGGAGAAGAGCGAATCAGGTTGAGAATTATAAGGTGAAATAAAAAATTAATATGGATTATCAAACAGCTGTGCTGCACAAAGAAATGAATCAGCACTTAATTGGACAACCATACAAAGGATCTACTATTGATGAAATCATTATTTTTCCTACTGATCAGGGAGCCTTCAAAAATTTTATAGATTTATATTCAAAAGATGAGGCAGCTGATAAATGTTTACAACCATTCAAGCATTTAGATTTACAAGTAGCCTTTGTAGTTAATAAAAGAAAATACCGTCAAACTGGAATATTATTTTATACTAGTCTAGAAAAACTCAAACAAGAAGGATTTTCAGTTATTACCATTGCCACTTAATTGACTTATGACCCTATCCCTACTTTTCTCTAATCAATACTTAATAGATAAACGGATCGGGTATGACATCCCGGTCAGGCTAAGGAGTTGTTAAGCAGGTATTATCTGGAGAAAAGCAAGGAAAAACCTATAAGGGTAGGGATATTATTAACTTATTCAGTAAAGGCTTTGATATAAACCATCCAAATATTGCCCTTGGTATCCGGATATAAGGATACTTCTTTTAGGCCTGCTATATTTTTGTAGATTCTTGTGCCTCTCTTATCGAAATAGGGGGTTAGCTCTTTGAGACCAAAGAAATTAATAAACTCTTCCATCGTTTTATTGTGTCTGTTGGTGATCGTAATCCAATCAGCTGTATTATCTATATAAATGATTTCAATGTCGCCATTTTGATACGTATACTTACGGCTTTTATGATCAGTGGGCGTTTTAACCGCTTCTTTCTTCCCTGGCCGACCCAGTACATGCTCAACAGCTTGAGGGTTTCTTCCAATTATAGCACCGATACTATCCATCATCTTACTTATCTAATCATAAGGAGTAGCTTTCTACTCAAAAAGCATTACGTATTAAAATATATATGCTAGCAGCAAAGTAAAGAACCATAAGAAGGCTTTAGAAACAACAACCTCAACACTTTATTCACTAAGTTAATATGTTAATGGGTTGTTTACACTATTGGTATCCGAAACGTTCGTAAGACCCCCTGTTTTTCGGACAGAAATAGAAAAAAAATGTATTTACTTTAGTAGTAAAGATAGTATCGGTTGAAGTTTCAGCAAAAGGGGAGTTAATATTACCACATCTATTTTGCATCTTTTTACAAAAGCAAAAAAGCCAGTCTCAATTAGTCATTGGCTCCATTGCAGCATTTTGCAGTGGACAAAAGTACATTGAGCTCAACATTGGTCAATACCTTATCTGCTTTTCCCAGCGACAGCCCTTTCCAAGCCTCGATAGAAAGAATACACCTTTACATCCATCCCGGCAACGGCTTGCATGAGTTCTTCAGAGGGATTGCCATATATCTCTGAAGAAAAATCGCCTAGTGCCTGAATTTTCCCAAGTACCTCTCCCAGATTAGCTATATGTGCAAGCAGAGCATTGGAATCCGTGAATGTTTCCCTGATCACACACTCAGTTTGATCTGAGTTAAAAAACCAATCATATTGCAACGCATTTGGCTCATTTTCTTGAACGAGAGAAATACATTCATTGGCCAATGTTTTAAATGCTTCGAGTTTACCCTTATGGATTTGAAATCTAGAGGTAAGTTGTAGACCTTTCATAATAATTTAAAGTTTTGCGGTGGAGGGAATAAGAAAAAAGCTTATTAAGACTCAGTACTCTAAGTACATGTCAAAAGTTGAATGTATTTAAGTACAATCTGATCATCGTGCTTG
>NZ_JAUKPO010000112.1 GCF_030503435.1 Rhodocytophaga aerolata | reverse complement strand
TCCACTGGCCTACTTTTGAACTGAAATCTGGTGGATCATTCAATTAATATATACAAAGATGCTTTTTCCACAAAAGCTTTATTTACAGTAGATGCAGCAGGAATGGTGAAGGTAGATTCGCTGGAAGGGATAAGTGAGCAAGTAGCTGAAAGGCTAAAACAGATTTTTACGGCTAGCCCCAAGTGGATACCGGCTATTCAAGGCAAGCAGCCTATTGGCCTTAGGCTCAGCCAGCAGATAGCGTATGATCCCAAATCAGAGATATTTCGGGTAGTGGAACAACACCCGGAGTACACTGGTGGGATGGGGGCTTTATTTAGCTTATTTAGTAAAAATCTAATCTATCCTAGGGAGGCAAAAAAAGCAGATATTGAAGGAAAAGTGTTTGTAAGCTTTGTGATCAACAAAGCAGGAGAGGTGGAAAATGCACAGGTAGAACAAGGAATAGGGTATGGCTGTGATCAAGAAGCTTTACGGCTTATTGAGCTAAGCTCTGGCAAGTGGATTCCAGGCAAACAAGCGGGCAAACCTGTCAAGGTTCGGATGCAGTTACCCATCGTTTTTAAGCCTTAATTAGTTTTTCAGTACGGTTGTTGGCCCATCTATATAACAGACAATAGGTAATAGATATTTATTTCTGCTTTACATAATTCCCTTTATGTAACTTTGAAAAATCTAATTTTACAGAAGAGCAATAATGGAGTTGCTATTAGTAACCTGATGCTACCCATTGGCAATTTTTAAGAACCTATACTCAACGGGTGAATATAAACTGACCAAATGGCTTTTTGCCCGTTTTTGCCAGATGAAGTACATCAGCAGCTCTCTCATGCTCCTATCTTAGTTGATAATACTTTGAGTCTGGATTTGTTTTTTGTACATAGTCCAAGTAGCCCAGAAACAATACGGCAAAGATGGACCACATGGTGGCATAAGCAAAACCCTGCCAATGCATGGGCATCTTGATGGCATCAATGCTTACATAGAGCAACCAAAGGGTAGCCCAATGTAAGAAGCATAGCAAGGTCTTGAACAAGGTGGGAGACTGCACTACGCCTATTTTCTTGAAGGAGGGAAAAAAGGGTTGAAGCAGAAATAAGGTCAGCATCACTCCTAATACCAGACTCCACAACTTGGGGGTAAAACTAACAGCTTTCCAGTTGCTTGTACCCAAAAAATCACTCACCAGCCTATAATTTAGGCTTGCCACTGTAATAAAGCCCACTACCAGCAGCGTGCGGAGGAGTTTTGCCATAGCAAACTGTCTTTTTACCAACTTCCACCAGGTGCGCATCTCCCGCTTAAAGAACTGTTTGCGGTAAGTCCATTCCATCTTTTGCAGGTTCTTTGCTCCACCAAATTCTTCTAGGGTCAGCTCCAGGGCTTTCTTAAACGACAGGCGGCAGGCCATTTTCTCTTCCACAGAGTCAGCAAAATGATCGCTCATCTCTTCAATAAAGGGGGTTTCAATCAAGTGACAATGCTCTGTCAGAAATTTAGCAATTGCTATGTGTTGGGTTTGTGTCATAGAGGTAAGAGCGATTAACTAGTGGGCAGTTTGATTAAAGCATTGGGAGTAAGTATGCCTTGTAGGTGGTAAAGGAACTGTTCGATCTGCGAAAGCCTTTCTGCTGCATTGCCTTGCTGATCTGGGGCAATGGCATAGTATTTTCTAGCACGCCCATCTACTACTTGCGTTCTAGTCGTGAGAATCCCTTCGGCTTCAAGTTTGTATAAGGCCGGATACAGGGCTCCTTCCGTAATGCGGAGCCCTCCACTAGTGAGTTCCTTCACTTTTTGGGTGATTTCATAGCCATACATCCACTCTGAATCGGAGAGCAGTTTTAGGATGATGGCATGGAGACTGCCCTTAAGTAGGCCTTGATTGATAGGAGTCATAGGCAAATATATAAAATAATTATATACTACTATATCTTAGGTATGTATATTTTTTTACTTCAGAAAACCTCCTTGCAGTTACTACATATAAATCTTTTCATTTTGTAGTAATCTAATATCTTCACTTCAAATAAGTTGTCCTTTTACTTATTGAAGTTCTACAATGCTGGTCAACATAAGACTACTTATTAAACAAAGACAATTAAGTAGTGTAATTCTATAAGTAAGGCCGTAGCCTATTATCTATTAAAAAAAACAATAAATATTAGATAGATTAGTAGTTATCAGATAATTTAAAATTGTGTATTTGTACATCAGTTCTATGTAGTAAGAAGGTTTTTTAAGAGCTGTATTTGAAATTATAATTATTAAATCATCGATTAAACAGGTATACAATTAATTTATACTGTTCCTTCAATTATGAAACTGTATTTGCATAGGGTGTATGTTTTATCAATAATTTTGCTTTTTTTTAATTTAAGTGCCTGCAAAAAAGATAACCCGGATCCTGTCGTCCTGCCACCTAAAGTTGACCCTACAGTTCCTGAGTCCGTGGCCCTAACTATAACCGCTATTAATCCAATTTCTGGTACTAGTGGAACTGCAGTTACAATAACTGGTACAGGTTTTAGTACAGTTCTTACTGAAAATGTTGTTACTATTAATGCTAAAAACTGTCTAGTAACAGCAGCTACGGCTACCTCTATAAATATAATCGTTCCGCCTGTAGCAGGCAGTGGAGATATTGTGGTGACTACTAATAGTAAATCTGCTAAAAGTACTTCTTCATTTAGATATGTTGAAACAATCACTGTAACTACTGTTGCAGGAAGTGTTGAAGGTTATATCGATGGCACAAGTACTAATGCTAAATTTCAAAATCCTCATTACTTAGCTGTAGGCAGCGATGGCACACTTTATATATCAGATACATTTAACAACAGAATTCGTAAAATCAGTCCGGATGGTATAGTGAGTACGGTTGCAGGCAATGGAGATCGTGGTATTCAGCAATATGTTGATGGCCCTGCAGCACAAGCAAGATTTAATAGTCCAAATGGCATAGCTGTTGCCAATGATGGCACTCTTTATGTTGCTGAATCAGGTAGTAACAGAATTCGCAAAATTAGCCCTGATGGTATAGTGAGTACTATAGCAGGAGATGGTAATATTATGGGAGGATATGCTGATGGACCCGGAACACAAGCACTTTTTAAACAGCCTACAGATATCTCTATCGCAAGTGATGGCACGCTTTATATAACGGACTTAAATAACTATAGAATTCGTAAAATCAGTCCGGATGGTATAGTGAGTACGGTTGCAGGCAACGGAAGTTTGGGAGCTGTTGATGGCCCTGCAGCACAAGCGACATTTGATAATCCTTCTGGTATAACAATAGGAAGTGATGGTACTCTTTATATTACTGAAAGACACAAGATTCGCAAAATTAGCCCTGATGGTATAGTGAGTACGGTTGCAGGTAACGCAGACTTTGGCACTATAGATGGAACTAGGGCTGAAGCACGTTTTTATTTTCCTGCAGACATCACTGTAGCAGGTGATGGTACTCTTTATGTTTCAGAATTTACTAACAATAAAATTCGCAAAATTGATTCTGCTGGTGTGGTAACAACCTTAGCTGGTGACTTAGAGAGTGGATATGTAGATGGTACAGCTACAGAAGCAAGATTTTTTGCTCCTCGAGGAATGGCGTTAGTAGATACTAGCATATTATATGTAGTAGACGATAGAAACCATAAGATTCGTAAAGTAACTATACAATAGATCTATTTTTTTTAGCTTACTTTATTGTTACTACAAGTATTTCGCTTCTATACTACGACAGGAAGTTAAAACAATGTTTGTACTTTAATTATAATTCTTCTCATTAGAAATAACGATATAACCTTTCTAAAATGCAACCGTGTTATTTAACATAAAATGAGATGTCCAACAATTTTGACCATAATCCAATTTTATAGTTTTTTGGCAAGATTATTAAGTATTGCATTTTTC
>NZ_JAUKPO010000111.1 GCF_030503435.1 Rhodocytophaga aerolata | reverse complement strand
GCTCTAAATCAATAAAAGCCTTTTCCCTTTTTTCTCCGGTTAATGGCAATTAATGGACACCGCTACACGCCGGCCTCGCCTTTTGCGTCAGCCCGTGCGTTCAGCGGCGGGCTGGCCGAAGTAGCCGATGTTGTATGCTGGCTTTTCATTTCCCTTTCATTTCTTTCCATTTGCCCGATATGTCTTTGAGCATGTTTAGCAAGGAAGTAGATGTACTCATAAACATCTATTTTTCCCAAGTTATTTACACTCATCGTCGTCCGGTAAAGTACGCCTTCTCCATTGGGCATAGAGTCCAGGTAAGCCATACATTTTTCTTTTTGTTCCCGGATTGTATTCCGAATAGCTGCAAGCGAAACTTGTCCTGTTGGTTCCATGTGCTGGGGACGTATCCACGCAAATGATTTGTAAATACCTATCTCGTCTAATTTATCCCGCTCAAATACATAATTCTCAAGCTCTGCTGTTAAATCAAGTCCATTAGTATTCTTAAGTGCTTTGGTTGTCCCTTTATCAATCAGCTTTAGTAAAAAGTGGCTGGTAAGGGAAATGTGTTCCAAAATCTCATTAATAGTCCACCCATTGTTAATTGGCCGGTAAGTACGTACCTCCTCTGGCTTATCAAACCACTCGTCCACTTCTGCAAACACAGAGGAAAGTGTATTCCTTATTTCTTGAATTAACTTATGGATGTTCATTTTCTTTTTTTGCTAGCATACAACATATGGATAAACACAGCTTATCTGTTTGAGGTGTGTTTATTTCTTTTATATCCACCACTCTTCTAGGGTAACTGCAAAAGCAGCTTTTATACGTGTGTCATTTCGGTTCAAAGCCCAATTAAGGCAATTTTAGCCTCCTTTCTCGGCTATGGAGAAGAAAAAGACTCTTCTCCTGCCCTTCTTTAATATACGATACTTTTACTCATTCACCAATTGCTATTCATCAATTTTAGGCCGCTTTAGAAGAACTCAATGTCTTTTTGTTACTTTTTACCTAATACTTGTTTTGATGATCTTAAAACTCCCTTTTAAAGGAGGATTATTTGTACTTTTTGAATTGTGTTTATTCGCAAATTTCCAGGAATAAACACAAGTGCATGATCAAATACACCTACCTTTTAGCTTTCTTGACACCCATAAGAGTCCTTTCAGGCTCTTATGGGTGTCAAGATGAAAATTTGCTTTATCTATTTATGGCTATGTTACATGATACTATTGATTACATTTATCTAATATGTTGATTATAAACATTGTACACGCAAAAGTATCTGTATAGAAAAAGTACAATGATGGTTTTAGCAACCAAAATGGTCATAAATTGGATTATGGTTGGTTTTGTTGGACATCACCTCTTATGTTAAATAGAAATCTAGCAATTTAACAGGAGGTGAGTATTACTTATTGGAAGGAAATTCCGGAGAGAAATACAAAAATAGGGTTAACGGTTTGGATATTCACGACGCTATGTCTCTTTATAAGAGTTCTGTGGGTGAGCAGGCCGGTGGTCGTAGGCTATGTGGTGTTGGCTGAAGGATTTATTGCTCAGCGGGATGCTTACGCTGTAATTGACTGCAGTACTGTATTACCTGAATCAAGTCTTGTTTGCTTTTAAAGTTTATTGATTGTTCTTGGATATATTGCTTAATGGGCCTGTGATAGCCTGGAAAAAGTTTGAAGAGGTTGGATTTTTTGGCTTCATAAAATCGCTGATTTTTATCCATGAGATAAAAGGATACTTGCCGGGAGAGCAGAACTAAATTGGGAACTGGTTGATAATAGAGCTGTTCATTACTCGGCTTCGGTCCTACATACCTTTCAGCCACGGTGCCCTGGGAATCTCCCGTATTGAAAATAGGAGAAACCACCTGGCTAGCCCCTTGATAGCCACTTGAAGGTTCGCCCTTTATAATCTTGATAATCTGTTTTTCAACAGGTTTTACCGGGTAGGTATCACTCAAGGCTAACAGGTAACCCGTTCTAGGCAGGTAATAAAATACATCCTCTCCCACTTGAATGCTCTTTACTAACGGATCATCCACCATGGCAAGGGTATCTCCCTTTGGTCCAATAAAATGCATCTCTCCTGGTAAGTAGCTGTAGTTAAGCATCAGAGAAGCGGTTTGTCCGTTATGATAAATTACCCTGGCAGGTTTGAACTGCCCGTAGTGCATTCGCTCAGCAGCCGGGATAACCTGAGTCACGATTTCTCCCGTGTGAACGATGTACTTTTGTCTGTGCTGTGCCTGTAGACAGGCATGAATAGAAAACCAGTTTAACGCAAATAGCAGGAGGTATTTCATAGGGAGAGTTGCCATTTTACTTTCTAACTAATCAAAATTTGTGGGCCATACGCTATCATTTATTTTCTTTTACCGCCAACGAACCAAGCGCACCCGAGGGCATGCCTTCATGCTGAGCATTGCGCGTGGGCAGGCTGGTGGTCATCTGTGAAGGGTGTTATGGGCTGGCCATTCCTGCGTTTTTTTCTTAAAACGTGTATTTACCTATTCCATACCTCTTGTAAGCTACTTACTAAGCCATTCGATTGCCTTTTGCACAGATGTGACCGCAGGTAGCAATTCGTCAGGTTGCACGGCATTGCCATATGCCTTTTTATTGCGATCTGCCATTACTCCAACGGTTAAAGCGAGTCGGGCTCCATCACTAAGCATCATGGGAGCGTTAGCCGTCGAAAGCCCACAGGTTGGAAAACCAAAGCTGCGCGTGTTGGGTCTGCCAATAAAGGCAATGGCAAGGGCTTCTCCTGAACTGGAAGTTAGTCGGTTGGTTAAAACGGCTACTTTCGGATTTGGATTCCTTAACACATACGGATTGGGAACTGAACTAATAATAGATTGACCGGATTTAGCCGCACCTTTTTCATAGGACCAAGGATAATAATTACCATCCGGATCCATAAAATAGCCAGCTATTCCTTCCCCTAAAATGGGCCCTATTCCTACTAGCCCCGAAAACATGTCAAGTGAAAGGGCTCTTAGATCAATAATCCAAGCTTGAATTTGATCACTGTCTTGGGCTTTGATGCTGTCCTGCAAAGCTTGGGCGTATTCCTGCCCAAACAGTCCGTATTTTACCCCTTTGGCATCATAGCCTCCACTGGGTGGAACTTGAATGTAGCCAATAGTAGGGGGGTGAAGTACGGAGGTTGGAGCAGCATCTGTGCAGTGAACTGAAGTGGTAGGAAAGAGTTGGATGCCGCCTGTAGCAGCCGTATAAAAACTATGATTATCCCCAAGCAGAGTTAAGGCAAGTTGAATAGAGGGATGGGTATCAGCGATCGTTTGAGCTCCTTGAGCCTTGGTATAAACTTTATTTTTGAACAAATCCCAATCAATGGTTTTTCGATTTACTGAGTAGATTTGCATAATCCCGATTACTTCATCTAGATAGGCTTGTGCCTGTGCAGAAGTAGCTTTAGGCTCTTGATCTTTTTTACAGCTCATCAGCAGAACTGCTATAAATAATAACCAAACGTAGGGTTGTCTCATAGAATGGATTACAGGGATTTGTTAAAAGTTTCTAGCAATTAAACAAAAAATCTTCCATTATTTATAAGATTAGTTATATTTTTTTCTTCTGATTGCCTATGGCAAGTAACTAAACGCAATTGTTATTAACAGTTGCGTTTAGCCACCTATATAGAGGAATATAGGCAACTATTGGTAAAAATAACCTTGATGAAAAGACCTTATAGGGAGGTCTAGTCCTAGAATAGCTTTACAGGGTTGAAGATAATTTGTTTCCATTAATTAGCATTCGTCATTACTCGTCTTTTTGTACTATTGGTAGACCATCGTTTGTTAAGTATGCCTCCTACACAATGAGCCCGAGCAGGGGTCAAGTAGTCACAGCTGGCATGAGGACGTAAGTGATTATAGGCATAGATGGCTTTTGCGATACCTTCCTGAGCCAAAGGGAAAGAAAGGAAACCGCGGCAGTAAAATTCATTTTTAATTGTGC
>NZ_JAUKPO010000110.1 GCF_030503435.1 Rhodocytophaga aerolata | reverse complement strand
CCCCAACTTAATTAAAAAATCTTCTTTATGTGTGATTTTTATTCGGCTTTGTACAAAGGGGAGGTCAAAATAATGCCCCCTTATTTGAAACTCAAGAGTGTGGATCTAAGTTTGCTCCATATATTTTTTTACACTATAAAAAAATACAGCAACAAAATATAAACTTCCTTGTAACAAGTCACACGAATTGCTCTTTCCGAGCGATCAAAAATATTAGAGTATGTCTGTTCTGTAACTTGCTTTTTAAGACAGCACCTCGATTACAAGAAGGGCCTTACTCTTTACTTTTTGCTAAACACTCCGCAATGGGTGGATGGAAACGTTTGAATGTTTTTTCCTTATCAGCTGTTCCTCCAAACCATATCTTTTTAACTCTACCCGCTTGATCAATGATTACCGTATATGGATATACATTATTTGTCATAAACTTTTTGGTAATAATATCACTAGCCGCTGCTATTTGTGTAAAATGAAAAGGATATTTATCGAGAAATGTTTTAATCGTCATCTCATCTTCTGGCGCTAGAGCAATAAATGTGACTGCTTTGCCTTTGTAGATCTCTACCAACTCATTTAAAGCAGGCATTTCTTCCACACATGGTTGACAACCCGTGTTCCAGAAGTTTACAACCACTACCTGTCCCTTTAACTTGGATAAAATGATTTCCTGATTAGTAATGCTTTTGGCTGTGAAGTCCGGCGCTTTTGCTCCTAACATACAATCCAACACACTTTCAATGGTGTTCATATACTCCTCACTCCCTAGCTTACTGCCCTCTAATTTTTGGGCGCACTTAGCGTATTGTTCCTGGTAAGTTTGTCCTTCAGCAAGGCCTAGGCTTGATAGATAGAAGAGGACTAATAGGCTATACAGCTTTTGCATACATTTCTAGTTTTATGGCTGGTTTATTTTTATTTATCCTTGCCTGTAACAGATAACACGCTCCGCACAACCTGTGGTGAGGCACACTGGTTGACTCCCAGAGCTTCTTTATTGAGTAAGAGTATGGCAGTCAACAGGTTTTCTAATCCATCATCAATATAGGAAGGGAAAAGAGAAATTTTGTTACCTCTATCCTCTCTCTCTATGATAGCATGTTCTTGCTCAACTTCATCAATACTGATTCTTAGTTTTCCAATTCATTTCTTTTTACTGACAGACAACGCTGGCGCAGCAGACGGTGAGGGCTTTGCCCAAAGCATGGCCGCTGAGCGATATTGTAGGCCAAACTTCATTTAACATTGCTTGCCCATTCAATCATTTTAGGATACAGATCGGGGATATTCTCCTTCTCAGCTTTACTTCTATAAAGTTCTGCCAATTTTTTATTGAACTCTGCAAACCTGATGTAATGCCTGCGATTTGTCATCAAATCTTCACGTGACTTGATGATGTAATTCGCTGGGTCTCTGTCATACCTCTCCTGCACATACAGACAAAAAAGGGCATGTGTCATATACTCATTAAATACTGATTCTGGTGTGGTATAATGGTCAGTATCTCCTCCCCTTTTAGTCCATAGGGTACGATTACTGAATACTTTGTCAATTTCACCTTTGTACTTATAGCTTACCGGATTGACATAGTTATGATCAATTTCTGTAAAAACTATACCCGATGAAAGACCTTCCTTCTCTTTCTCATCTAAGGTACTTTTACTATCAATAAGCTCTGGCCCGGAAGTAAACATCAGTGCTTCAGAAAACCAATCAGTTCTCTTACCCATAAAATAAAATTTTTGGGTGCTATGTGTTGCTCCTATCAGAGGTGAAAAAACAACTTTATATGCATTTATCTTGGCTGGAAATTCACTTTCAATCCATGCCCACATATCTTCTACTGGCATTAACTGTTTTTGCCTTTCAATGAGTTTGTCATAGTAAGGTAAATGAGCTTGATAGAATTGCCTGAAATTAGACTTTATAGCAAAGTCTTCTACCAATGGCTGAAGTTCCTTAAATAGTCCTCCAAATTGGTCAAAGTTACCAAATACATGATAATAAGGGCCGCTATACAGTAAAGAATCTCCCTGAAAATTAAAACAGACACTATTTTCTCTAAAGCTGTAATAATTTTGATAATAAGCTGAATCAGCAAATTGTAGTTTAGTAAAAATAGGATGGTCTAGAAAAGGTTGAAAGTATTCCATCACATCCTGGTAGTATTTTCCTTCTTTATGAAGGTTAGAAGCCTTCATACCACTAGGACTTATTGTCCAAACAATATTAGCCAGTTCGAAAGCTTCGGGAATAACAAACTGTGCCTTTCCCTCGTGCTCTTGCATGTATGAGTCTGTAAATTCTGCATTATGCTGATTAAATCTAAGAATACATAGAGTAGTATCTTGTGGCGAAATGACGGAAATAGTATGATGTTGTTGATAGGGTGTACTGGTGTAATCAAATTGTATAGTATCCTCCTGAGTAATGAGTTGTAAATAACCCCCACGATAACCATCTGTCCCTGGTGAGACTGTATCATTTTCTCCAATAGCAAATCCAAAGGGTTGTCTCCAATTATATCCTGTTACATAGAATGAATCAGCTTTTGTTTTTATTACCTTAGGATACTGATTTTCCATTACAGTAGGTTGAGACTTATTTGTACAGGCAGCTGCTATTAGTAAAGCAATGATTGAGGCGGTAAGAAGTGTTTTCATTTTTATAATTTTGCATATAATGGGCACCGCTTTACGACGGCTGCCCTCATGCTATGCTCTGAATCACAGGCGGGCTGCTGGCCGTCTAAAGCAGATGTGTGTGCCCTGCATGGGCATCTGGTATTGAAGATAACATAATATTGTAGAGAGTGCAAGTTTCCTATAGGCGAACCTCAGATGCAGGATGGAGCAGCAGAGATGCCTCAGCATCAGGTCCAGATCGGTAGATTCAGCTGGCGAAGCCAATTTGCAATCGGCATAAGTAGTTAAAATATATACCCGTTTCTGATAACCTTGGAAAAGGGATGTGCCTTTTCCCCCTTGTTTTGAAGGCATAGACTGTGATGATCATAGGGATTCAATGTCCTTAGCTACCACGGATAGATCGTTGTTGAATTGATGGCCCCCTTTACTTATGGTACGTAGGGTTGCCATAGGAAGACATTTTGCATATTGCTCCAGATGATCAATTGGCACCTCCTTATCATCCTTGCTATGATAGAGAAAAAGGGGAACCTTTTTGGGTAGCTTATCAGCAAAATCTTTGTGCAGGATAAACCCTTGCTTCCAGTCTTGCTCCCCACTCCAGAAAGGGGTAGAAATCAGAAAAATTCCGGCTATCTTTTTTCGAATCCTGGTCTCCGACAAGTATTTTAACAGCATAGAAGCCCCCAGCGAGTGTCCCACCAATATAAGTTCGCCTCTAATCAAGGAAATTTGCTTGCTGATTTGCTTTTTGCGTCCAAAATCTGGTGTTTTCTCAGAGGGCAAAAACGGGTAATGCACAACATAGGCTTCTCCTAAAGCCTCCTGCAAAGAAGCTACCAGTTGCGCATCAGCTGCGTAATCTTCTTTACCCCCTCCCCCAAGTATAAAGAGCACCTGCTTGTTCATAGTGAATGTGATCTACATTTGAATTAATTTAATGATAATTAGTTGTTGTTTGCTGAGGCAGGCCACCTTCTGCTTAACATTTCCTCTATCCAGTTCCATCGAAGGGGTGCATTTAGTTTGTCGATTTGCCAGATGAAATCCTCAAAGAAAACCCTGCCGACACATATTTTTAAAAGCTTTGTCTTTTTCGGTAATTATGAGTTGGCAGTAACTGCTGCTTTACCAATCCAAAATTAGTAGAGTTGCAGCAGATGAGTGCAGGGCAATTCTGACAATCAAAGGGGGTGATTGCGACAAATAGTTGAAGTGGAGCGTTCCCTAAAAAGAGTGAGTACTAAGTTATTTTTAACTAAGACTATAGTTATCTGAAAGGGGTAGTTAAATTTACCATCTTTATAAGTTAAAATGTGTATGTAATTAATCCCTATAAC
>NZ_JAUKPO010000010.1 GCF_030503435.1 Rhodocytophaga aerolata | reverse complement strand
ACTTTGTTGTTTGGTCACACTAAGTTATTAGCTGATTCCCTTTTTTGTTCAATTATCATTCTTGCAATTTCTGCCTCTCTACTTTTTAAACATCTTCTAAATATCCAGATCCATTCCATTGTTTAAGCGTTTACTACTAGTTACTGCCCAGCATAGGGAATAACCGTTTTATATCTGCCTCGGTTGGCCGGGCGCCATATTCGCATATTTCGAAAGATTCGGCATGCTGCACCTGGGCTGCTTTTTCTGCTCCATACCATTTCTCCAGCGATTTTCTCACTTCCGGGGTAATTTTTACGGTCCGTGTTTGAGCCAGCCATTTTTCCCGGTCTGCTTTGTTTTTGGGTACATCCGACGCATGGTTCCCGATCCAGGGCAGCCACTCATACATCTGCGACTCGTGTGCATCCATGGCATGTATTTTCTGGGTAAATACCTTGGAAATATCCACAGCTACATCCGGGCGGAAAGGATTGGGCCGTTCAAAAGAATCCTGAAAATAGAGGAATATCGGGTTTTTTTTCAGGGGAGGAGTTTCCGGGGCCACATTGGGAACAGCCACCATATAGGCTGCATCCTGCACTAAAATGCCGGTGTAGCGGTGGTCGGGATGGTAGTCATTGGGGCGCGGAGCAATGACCACATCGGCATTCCATTCCCGGATTTTTTTGATGATCTGGAGGCGGACCTCCAACGTGGGCAGTAGTTCTCCATCATGATTGTTTAACACATCGTAGGTTACACCAAACCGTTTACCAGCTTCCTGGGCTTCGGCAAACCGGCGTTTAGCCAGCGATGCGCCTTTGTCGTTCTGGTGGCCGGCATCTCCATTGGTTACCGAAACAAACTTAACGGCATGGCCCATAGAAGAGAGAATGGCTGCTGTACCTCCGCCTTTCATATCACAATCATCCGGGTGGGCACCGATCATAATAATCCGTACTTTGCTGGCATCTGTCTGGGCCATAGTTAGCTGTGAAATACCTAACAGTAATAAGCAAATAACCTTTATACCTGCATTTATCCGGGCTTGCCCCTGCCTGGCGGCACAAAGAATAGTAGTAATTTTTTTCATATACGCAGTAATAGGGAGTAAGGAATGACGGGTAAAATATAAGCAATAAGCAAGTACAACTGCTACAGATTTCCAATTTATTTTATGTTTTCTGTTGGATTGTTTATAAAGCGGAAAGCAGGGCACACGTTAGTAAATTTTATTTAACAGCAAGGCTTTTATTTAGAAAAGGAATTTGTATTTTCAAAACTTCAGGCTTTTGAGTGTCAGCATTAGTTAACCCAGCGTATGTCCATCACCCTTCAAACGACCGCAACACAGCGCTTCACGGCACTGGATGTTTTCCGCGGAATTACGGTTTGCTTTATGATTATTGTGAACACGCCAGGGAATGGAGATACTAGTTATAGTCCTTTACATCATGCCAGCTGGCACGGATTTACGCCTACCGACCTGGTGTTTCCTTCCTTTCTGTTTGCGGTGGGTAATGCACTGATCTTTGCTACTGCACGCTTTCAACAACTCACACAGGCACAGGTGCTGGGTAAAATTTTTAAGCGGACCTTGTTAATTTTTTTGCTCGGCTATCTGATGTACTGGTTTCCCTTTGTACACTGGAATGAAACCGGCCAACTGGCAGCCAATCCATTTGAAAATACCAGGGTGTTTGGCGTGCTTCAACGGATTGCCCTCTGTTATGCTGCTGCCTCTTTATTGATCTATTACACTGGCTGGAAAAGAGCTTTGCTGATATCAGTGGCCGGGTTGTTTGCCTACTGGGCACTGCTATTTATTTTTGGAGATACCGGAAGCCAGTACTTACTCGAGGGCAATGCTGTATCGAAGCTAGATGTCTGGCTACTGGGCCCCAATCATTTGTATCTTAAACAAGGTACTCCCTTTGATCCGGAAGGATTATTAAGCACGCTTCCGGCTATTGCCAATGTAACAGCCGGATATGCTGCCGGTTATTTTTTGCAGCAGAAAGGCAGAAGTTATGAAACCCTGGCCAAACTGTTAATCGTGGGCTGTGTACTGCTGGCAGTAGCTTATGCCTGGGATCTGGTTTTTCCGATCAACAAAAAGTTATGGACCAGTTCGTTTGTGGTGCTGACAGTAGCCATAGATTGTATTTTGCTAGCCTTGCTGGTATATGTAATAGATTTCCGCAGGAGTACCCAATGGAATTATTTCTTCCAGGTATTTGGCAAGAATCCATTATTTATTTACCTGTTATCGGAAGTGCTGGCAATTCTGCTGTCTTTTTTCCGGGTAAACGGGCAAAGTATGTATGGAGTTATTTACCAGACCGTATTCCAGCCGGTAGGCGATTACCTGGGTTCGTTCTTGTTTGCTGTGGCCTTTATGCTACTCTGCTGGGTAGCCGGCTATATCCTGGATAAGCGTAAGATTTATATACGCGTATGATGTAGGCAGTAAACTTGCTAGAAACTTTTTCCGATACTGATGCCAGCCCAGAATATCATATAGCCATCCGGATTAAGGATGGGCATATACCCGGCCCGTAGCATAAATCCACCCTCAGGTTTCTGGTACCGGTACCCAAGTCTAAACGTTGTGGCGGCCTGCAGTCTTTCCCGCTCGTAGTCGCTTCCTCTTGCTCCTGCATAGGTTACATATCCTACAAAAGGGGTTAGTCCGATACCAGTTTCAAAATGATGGTTGCGTTTACCAGTGAACGCGAGTACTTCCAGAGGAACTATTGGGTAAGGGGCGGTAAGGTTGTTTTTTGGTAATAGACTGATACCTGCCCGTGCACCTACTTTTATATACTTTTCTGGCAGAAAAATCCGCTCATAATTTAAGGAATAGATGTACGCATTTCCGCCCATTTCCAGGTATAGGGCATTTCTGGCTTCCACACGTTGAGAAAAGGTAGTATGACTATACAATAAAAGGCTGCCCATCCATGCAAGGATTAACAGCCTGTACATGCGTTTCATAAGAGATGGGAGTAATGTTCTTTGGAGGTGGTTCTTATTTTCGATATATCCGAAGTAACAACACAGATTGGCTTTGCACAAAGCTGATTATTCGCCATTACAGTGTTGACAAAATAGGTAATTATATGTTGAATGGAGTGTAGTAAAGTTCTCATTTTAAATAGTTTGTTTGTATATGGCTTAATGTGAAACCCTCTTAAAAGTAAACCATGCCTGGCACCCGGATGAGAAAAGAGATAATGTAGTAAGAGGGTTATTGGGGTGGCTTATGCCCAGGAAAAGAAAAATAATTGCCTGAAAAGCCTGGCTATATTATAAATAAAAAACCTTTACTTATTTTTATCTTGTTCCACCTAACCCAATCTTTTCATACCTATGCATACTCCCATACCTTCCTTAGAAAGTGAATCAACCTCTTCCAGACGGGAGTGGCTAAAGAAAGCAGGATTAGTAAGTGTTGCGGCTGTTGGAGCACCTGCTATGCTGGCTTCAGCAGAAAAAAATGCCCCTGCTCCCGCTGCCCAACCTATCCGTATCAGTGTATCCACCTATTCCTACTGGCATTTTAGAGAGCCAAAATACCCGGTAGAAAAAGTAATTGAGGAGGCCGCGAAGCTTGGCTTTGATGGCGTAGAAATTTTGCACCGGCAGATGGACAACGAAACCATTCCCTATATGAATAAACTCAAACGGATGGCTTTTGAACGGGGACTGGCCTTGCCCATGCTGTCTATCCACCAGAATTTTGTGAAGCCAGATGCAGCTGAACGCAAGAAAGACATAGACCATACCATTAAATGTATTGGCCTGGCTACTCAAATGGGTATTCCGTGTATTCGCTTAAATTCCGGACGCTGGAATACGGCTGGTACCTTCGATGAGCTGATGAAAGTACGTGGAAAAGAAGCACCTTTGCCAGGCTATACCGATGATGATGCGTTTAAATGGTGTATTGATGCAGTAGGCGAATGTTTAAAAGAAGCAGAAAAAGCCGGCGTTATTCTGGCGATAGAGAATCACTGGGGCTTAACCACTCAAGTCGAAGGCTTGCTAAGAATCTACCAGGCACATGCAAGTTCACCGGCTATGGGTATGAATGTAGATACTGGCAACTTTGCCGGAGATCCGTATTCCCAGTTTGAGAAGCTGGCTCCCTATGCCACCATTGTACAAGCTAAAACCTATTATGGCGGCGGCAACTGGTACACTTTAGACCTGGATTATGGGCGGATTGCTAATATCCTGCGGAAAGCTAATTTCAAAGGCTATGTCTCTCTGGAAATGGAAGGAAAAGAAGATGCCGCCACCGCCGTTCCCAAAAGCCTGGCTGTGCTCCGGAAAGCTTTTACTACACCTGCATAAGAAATACTTCATTATTTCTGATTTGTTGGCAAGCTAAACAAGAAGACAAGGAATGTTAGATGCTAAAGTAAAAACTTCTTTATTCAACATTCCTTGTTCAATATTCAAATCTATAGTAAACAGCAAGCTTACACCACAGGCAAAGCCATTCTGGCACTTCTGTCTGGGTCGTTTTTTACTACCGGTGTATCATCCAGAATCATGGTTTCTCCATTCTGGGCAGTGAATTTAGGCCAGGTTGGGAGTCCGCCGCCGTTAGGGTTGCCGGTACGGGCAAACTTCAGGAAAGAGTCCGCCATTTTCTCGGAAAGTTTTCTGGGTCTTGCCCCGCCGCCAGTGTGGGTGAGCATTAGGTCGGTATTATAGAACCAGAAGCAAATATCACTGCAATGGAAAGCACGCATCCGGTTGTCGAACAGGGGAGGCTGCCATCCGAACCAGGCCAGGTACACAGGAGCCTGTTGCTTGGACTTGGCTGTGGCCAGGGCTACGGCATTTTGCCGGTTACTGATCGCCATCGACCATATTTCAATAGGCTTTTTCTCCGGGAACGCTTTAGCATAGGCATCGGCTATTTTTCCGGCATCTTCACCAAACCGCTCTTTCAATTTCTCTTTTACCCCATCCAGCGAAATCGTCTCCAGGGAAGAATCCGTACGGCTGGGAGATGCTTCATTAAATGTGGTGCAGATAATCATGGGAATGTCCGCCGCTAGCGGAGTAGGGGCAGGGTCATAGGGATGTTGAGGTAGAAATTTGCCATCGGCCACAGGGCTCCAGCCGCCTCCGCGTTTTCCTTGTGCCTTTAGTTCATCGGATAGTTTTTTGCTTGCCCGGCTGGCAATGTCATAGTATTCTTTCCAGGGCAACTGCTGAAGTTTGTCTACCTGGGCAGCGGTTAACCCGGCCTCCTGCAAGATATAGGTTCCCAGTTTTTCAGACACCTCTTTGTCGGTTGCCCGTAACGAAGCGCCACTCAGCACCACTGCTTTATGAAATAATCCTTTGGCCGAAGGCATGGCGGTTAGCGTGCTTACTTTCACTCCCCCGCCGGACTGGCCAATAATCGTTACATTGCCCGGATCGCCGCCAAAATTGGAAATATTGTTTTTTACCCATTCCAGGGCAGCCACTATATCGAACATACCTACATTGCCGGAAGCCGCATATTTTTCGCCGCCAGCTCCTGCAAAATTAGCAAAGCCCATAGGCCCCAGCCGGTGATTGAGTGAACAAAATACAATATCACCCCACCTGGTCAGATTTTCTCCGTTGTAGCCATCCTGTTCAATGCCATTGCCATTTGTAAAGCCTCCACCATGCAGCCACACAATCACTGGCCGTTTTTTTGTATCAATAGCAGGCGTCCACACATTAATCCGCAAACAATCTTCACTGACATCATCATAATTCCAGTGGTCAATAAATGAGCTGTAAGCATTCGCATAGCGGTTCTCCATGTTCTGTGGAGCAGTATTTCCCCACCAGATAGCGGGTTTTACCTCTGTCCAGGAAGCAGGTTTCTGGGGAGGCATAAAGCGGTTTGCCCCGGAGGTATCGGCTCCGTAGGGTATACCTAAAAATGTATGGATTCCCCGTAAGATGAATCCCCTGACTTTGCCATATTGGGTATTGGCTATTGCTATATTATCGCCGATAAAAAGAACTTGTCCATCTTCCGCTGCTTGTGTGTGTTCGGAAGTTGTAGCCGCTAAGGGAAGGGCTGAAGTTAGCCCCAGAGCCGTGGTACCAAAACCAAGTTTCTGGAGAAAGTTTCTGCGGGTATTTGCCATTGTGTAGAGTTTAAGGGTTGATCATGTATAAAAAAGCCTGATGGTTAGCCATATTGTTGCCTCCTAATCAGTCAAACTATTCTATAAATTGTACAATATACGAAGGGAGATGTTTTTCTCATACATTTTTGAAAACCTTTATTGAGAATTAATTGCTTGTAAAGGTAAATTAACCTCCTAAAATCTATACAGCTTTGCCAGTTAACAGCCACATTAGGTTATAAGGGCATAAACGGCTGCTATTTGTGATTAGCACTATTATAGCTTTAGGTATAATCGAATGCAGAGGTGTAAATAGGTTGATCTGGATATTGCTTAAGCTGTCCGATAGAAATTCCATTGGTCTTGGCCATCACATGCGTATGAATGTGCTGCTTCAGAGAATTCATAATGCCCAGTTTACCTGATTCTTTTAATTGCTTCATAAGGGGAGAATGTGTATCGAGCAGGTACAATGCAGAGCTGACCTGGAAATGATGTAGGACACTCTCTAGCATCGGAATTACTACATGATTATACCCTGGTTGTACAAATAAGGCTTCCAAAGCCAGAAAACGGTGCTGTACAGGATTGATAAGCTGCTTGAGTACTGGGATATGGGGGAGTACATGCATAATAAGTTTACCTCCTATGCCGGGCATATCCACGATCCGCCATGACACCGGATTGGCTTGCACCCCGGCAATAATTTTACCTTTTTCCTTCCATACAAAATAGTGCTGGTTATAAAATACCTGGTCGAAGTGGACGAGGGTATACTTTTTATAGGTTTCCTGGAGTACAGGAAGCAGGCTGGCAAATTCTTCATCTTGCAGTTGAACCACGCTAGCATCCTTTTTGGGATACAACCGGCTAAAAACAATTGCTTCCAGGAGGCCAATACTGGTAAAATTCTCTTTATTCGATATTCGCATAGACCGGCTATTGGATTCTTCCAGATAGGAATAAAATATGTGAGGTTGACTAACGGCACGTTCAATAAAGCGAACCGCCTCCCGTTTAAGCAAGCTGCCATAGCCTTTTCCGGCGAAGGAAGGGTTTACGGCTAATAGCCTGCCATAAAAGCTATCTACAGTTCCTTCAGCAATCTTCACAACACGTCCGGAAAGACAATATGTACCTACCACCGTTTGATCTTCTGTTAACTCAAAAAAATGAGCATGGGTGATATCCTTTATTTTGCTCTCCTGACTTATAGACTGATACCTGGGTCCGGAAGTGCCATAGATGGTGTTCGTTAACAACATGAGGGCATCAGGGCTACAGGTAGGACTTACCGTAATGCGGACATTTCCTTTTGAATAGATACACTCATAGGTAGGTGGTTTCATACAGGTCTGGGTAATTGCTATGAGGAGCATACCTGGTATGCCCTTGTACAGGAAGCAGCATATTTCTTGCAAAGGCAAATAAACAAAAAAGCTCTTTGTATAGCCAGGTATAGACAAAGAGCTTTAAAAAATAGGAGAGAATAACTTAGCCTACAGCTTTATATTCTGGCACCAGGCTTTCTGCCAGCCATAGGTATTCCTTAACAAACTGGTCTATAGAACTTCTGAACGATTCGTCGAGTAAATTTCCGTTGGCATCAAATTTTTTATCTACCTGTGGGGTAACGAGCATATACGGTGAAGCAATTCCAAATAAGGCATTAATGAGTAATTGCATTTGCTGGCTTGCCCGTATGCCACCTAGGGCCCCAGGCGATGCGGTAACAATGCCAAAGCCTTTGTGGGGTTGTTTAGGAAAATGATCAAACAGGTTTTTCATAGCTGGGGTATAACTGCCATTGTATTCCGGGGAAACCATAATAAAGGCATCGGCTTCAAACATCCGTTTGGCCAGCGGCTTTAACGGCTCCGGTGCCTTCTCCGGACTGGTAATTACTCCCTGTAATAATATGGGAATATTCCACTCCCGTACATCTAGAATAGTTACTGTATGGTCTGTTTTTTCTGTAAGATACTGCTGTAAAAAAAGGGCTACCCGGTGAGATAGACTGTCTTTTCTGGGACTTCCTGATACTATTTCTATGTTCATAATCTGAAATTTTGATTCTACTTACTTGTTTATTCCTTCTACGGAAGCATAACAACATTAGATAGAATAAAATTTACTGACACTTTTGATTGTTAGAATATTCGTGTTTATTCTAAGAAAATAGCAAAAAATACAGCTCTTACAGAAAAAATGGATGTTCTATAAAATCCCTTTTTCTGTAAGAGTTTCCCTCAGTTGCACCGGAGAAAGAAAATGCACCGTTTGTATGCCTAGCTGTTCGGCAGCCTGAATATTGCGCAGGTTATCATCAATAAACAAGGCATGCTGAGGCTTTATGGCATATCTGTCGAGCAGTAGCTGATAAAAGCTGGCAAAAGGTTTCCGGTTCTTTTCTGTGCCGGATACCACAATGCCATCAAACCAGCTTAAAAATTCAAACCGCTGCCGGGCAATAGGAAATGTTTCGGCAGACCAGTTGGTGAGGGCATAAAACCTATAGGTGTCTTTTTCTTTCAGCTCTTTAAAAATATCCACCGTTCCTTCAATGGCGCCACCCAGCATTTCTTCCCATCTTCCATAAAAATGGCGGATATTTTGGGCGTGTTCCGGATATTGGTTTACCAGCAGGTCGGTGGCTTCCTGTAACGGACGGCCGCCATCCTGCTCTTCATTCCAGGCGGGAGTACAAATGTTCTGGAGAAAATGCAGCATCTGGATTTCTTCCGTAAAAAGCTTTTTATACAAGTAGTGCGGATTCCAGTCAATCAGTACGGCGCCGAGGTCAAAAATAATTGTGTTAATCATCCCGCAAATTTAACAGGATCTCCCTACACATACCATAGCTGCGGTGTAAATGGGTGAAAATTACTTGTGTAAGTAAGCCTCATTCATAGGTAAGCCACTGTAAGAGGATCAGGTAAGAAGCATCTGGGATTTTTCAGGTTCAATTGTAGGTATTGTACGCATTAATTAGCATATTTTACCGCTTGAATGAGGCAGCAACCGGGTAATACCTGATTTACAGCCAATCAACCTCCATGAACTATGAAACAGCTATACTTCTTCCTTTTGCCCTTATTACTCATGGGTATGACTTCCCTGCTAAAAGCCCAGGACCGGACTTCCGGTAAATCATTTGCTACCAGGTCAGAAGTGCTAGCGGTCAATGGCATGGTGGCTACCAATCATCCCCTGGCCACCCAGATAGGCCTGGATATCCTTAAAAAAGGAGGTTCGGCGGTAGATGCCGCTATTGCTGCCAATGCCTTTCTAGGGCTGGCAGATCCGGCCATGAATGGGATTGGCGGCGATTTGTTTGCCGTAGTGTGGGATGCCAAAACAAACAAATTGTATGGCCTTAATGCCAGCGGCCGTTCTCCGAAAGGCGTAACCCTGGCGTATTTTAAAGAGAAAGGCTATGCCCGAGTGCCGGCTATGGGGCCCTTATCGGTAACTGTTCCTGGTTGCGTAGATGGGTGGGTGGAGCTAAACAAGAAATTCGGTAAAATACCCTTAGATCAAATTCTGGCCCCAACCATTGCGTATGCCAAAGCTGGTGTCCCCATTACGCAGGAAGTAGCCGACCTGATGATAGAGCCCCAGTTGCTGAGCAGAATTGGGTTGAAGGATGCAGGCAAGTTTTCTAATTTCAAGAAACAATATATGAAAAACGGTGCTTTTCCGGTGAAGGGTGACCTGTATAAAAACCCGGAACTGGCCCGTACCCTGGAGATGATCAGCAAAAAGGGAAGAGATGGATATTATATAGGAGAAGTAGCCCAGAAAATTGCCGCACATATTAAGCAGGAAGGCGGATTTCTCAGTACCGACGATTTAGCAAGTCACAAATCAGAGTGGGTAGACCCGGTTTCTACCAACTACCGCGGATATGATGTATGGGAGCTGCCACCCAACGGGCAAGGGATTTCGGTACTGCAAATATTGAATATTCTGGAAGGATACGATCTGGCAAAGGTAGGCTTTGGCAGTAAAGAACATATTCATTATTTCACGGAGGCCAAAAAACTAGCCTACGAAGACCTGGCTACCTATTACGGCGACCCGGCATTTAATGCCATTCCGCTGCCTAAACTGCTTTCCAAAGAATACGCTGCCGGGCGCAGAAAACTGATCAATGATAAACAGGCAGGCATTTACGAACCAGGCCTTGCCATAGCCGGCCATACCATTTACCTGACTGTCGCCGATAAAGACGGAAATATGGTTTCGCTGATCCAAAGTAACGCGGCCCCATTTGGTTCGCTGGAAGTACCGGAAGGACTTGGTTTTGTGTTGCACAACCGGGGTTCGTTCTATGAACTTACAGAAAATCACATCAATGCCTTTGCACCGGGCAAACGTCCGTTCCATACCATTATTCCGGCATTTATCACCAGAGAAGGCAAACCATTTATGAGTTTTGGACTGATGGGAGGCGATATGCAGCCACAAGGCCACGTGCAGATGGTGATGAACATTATTGATTTTGGTATGAATTTGCAGGAAGCCGGCGATGCTCCCAGAATATACCACGAAGGAACCTTTGCCCGGTTTGGCCATGTAAACGATGTGGGTACCCTGTATCTGGAATCTGGCTTCCCTTATGAAACCATCCGCGACCTGATGTTACTAGGCCACAAAGTTTCCTATGCCTATGGTCTTTTTGGCGGCTATCAGGCCATTATGCGGAAAGCGGGTGTGTATTATGGGGCTTCTGAGTCGCGTAAAGACGGGCAGGCGGCCGGGTATTAACTAAATAAGTAACAAAATACTGTTTCCATAATCGGAAGGTTATTTTTAGTAAATACTCATAAAATAGTTAACTAAGCGTTGAATTCAATATATTACCAACCTGCTACCGTTTATGCTGATTAGTGAGCAGTTGCACCCATGTTGCCAGATAAATTACGTATACTAAGGCTTTAATTATATTATGACTACCAACCCTTTTCTAGCAAACTTCCGCCCGTATATCTCTGCCAGTGTAAAAACAATGCGTGAACTCACGCCGGTTCCACTCATTGTAGGCACCTTGCTGGGGATTGTTTTTGGTGCCTCTTCTCTCTATCTGGTGTTAAAAGTAGGGCTCACCGTATCGGCATCTATTCCGGTAGCTGTTATTTCTATTACACTTTTCCGGGTACTCTCTAAACTGGGTTTGCGCGATGCCACCATTTTAGAGCATAACATTGTGCAAACAGCTGGAAGTGCTGGGGAGTCTATTGCCTTTGGCGTGGGGGTAACCATGCCTGCCATTATGATTTTAGGTTTCGATCTGGAGTTCTGGCGGGTAACGATGGTGGCCATTATGGGCGGTTTGCTAGGCATTCTGATGATGATTCCCCTGCGCCGCGCCCTCATTAAAGATCAGCATGGCTACCTGAAGTATCCGGAAGGAACGGCTTGTGCCGAAGTATTAAAAGCAGGAGCCAATGAAGAATCCAGAAAGATGTCGATTGAGGCTGAAAAAATAATGACTGATGACAAGGTAAACAGTGGAGGCAAAGTAATTGGGATTGGGTTTGGGCTGGGCTTTCTGTTCAATACCTTGATGCAGGTTTTCAAGAGCTGGAAAGACGTGCCGGGCAAAGAGTTTGGTGCGCCATTCCAGGGAGGTTCTATTTCTTTGGAAAATAACCCGGCCTTGCTGGGCGTGGGCTATATTATTGGGCCAAAAATAGCAGGAATTATGTTTTCCGGAGGTGCCCTGGCCTACCTGGTGCTTATTCCGATGATTAAGTTTTTCGGAGCAGGCGTACCTGAGCCTGTAACCCCGGCTACCGGCCTGCTGATCCGGGACATGGCGCTGGAAGGAAAAGATAGTATACAAAGTACGTATATTCTCTACATTGGCGCAGGTGCCGTAGCCGCCGGTGGTATCATTAGTTTATTCCGCTCACTGCCGGTAATTATCCATGGCATCCGGTCGGGTATTGCCGATTTCCGGCTAGGAAATAAAAACACGGTACAAGAAGAATTGCCAAGGACAGACCAGGATCTTTCCATGAAATGGGTGGTAGGTGGTATTCTGGCCTTAATGATTGTGATAGCTATTGTGCCTACGCTGAAAATGAACATCCTGGGAGCCATCCTGATTATTCTTTTTGGCTTTTTGTTTGTAACCGTTTCTTCCCGCTTAACCGGCGAAATTGGTTCCTCGTCTAACCCCATTTCCGGGATGACTGTAGCCACCCTGCTGCTGACCTGCCTGGTGTTTCTGCTCCTGGGCTGGACACAGCCTGATCCTTATTTTGTTACAGCTCTCTCCGTAGGGGGTATCGTTTGCATTGCCGCTTCTAACGGAGGTACTACTTCCCAGGACTTAAAAACTGGCTTTCATGTAGGCGGTACGCCCTGGAGGCAGCAAATTGCCATATTGACCGGAGCCCTAGCTTCAGCCCTGGTCTTAGGTCCCATTCTGATCAGCCTTAACAATGCCTCTACCGTATATGTGCCAGTGGCAGCAGCTACGTTTCCTACCGAATTCCGGGTGCAGGCCAGTCAGCTGGTGCAGCATGAGGGCGAACCCAAACAAGAGCAGGTAGAAGATGCTTCCCTGAAAGATTCAAATTCATACTATGTTTGGCATAATACAGAAGCAAACGGGGAGACCGGACGTTATTTAGTCAATGCAGATGGCAAACCTGTCTACCTGGTAGATCCTGGCATTAATGGCACCATCCGTACCCGGGTAGATGGCACCACCGTTACCAAATACAATGCACCCAAAGCTACTTTAATGAGTTATATTATTAAAGGCATTCTCAGCCAGGAGTTGCCCTGGAGCCTGGTGCTGCTGGGTGTGATGATTGCTGTCGTACTGGAACTGTCAGGCATTCCTTCCCTGGCTTTTGCTGTAGGATTATATTTGCCCATCGCTGTGTCTGCACCTATTTTTGTGGGCGGATTGGTACGCTGGATGGTGGATAAAGATTTGATACGAAAGCTCCAGGGGCGCAACCTGACAGAAGAAGAAGTAATTGCCGAAACAGATAAAAGTCCTGGTGTGCTGCTGGCATCTGGCTATATTGCGGGCGGCGCGTTGGCAGGTATTATGGTGGCACTGGCTACAGAATTTTTAAGCGGCACCATGGCATCTTTTACCAGCTGGTCGGAAGCCTATAACCCATTTTATGCCGGTAACCATTCCGACTGGCTGGCGCTGCTTCCTTTTCTGGTGTTGGTAGTGCTGTTGTATTATGCAGGCCTCGAACGTATTTTTCAAGGCAAAAGCAGCCGTCATTAAACTTTTTGTATAGCGTATGTAGCTGTCAGATTGGAAGAAAACGGACTCTGCCTGCGGAAAAATTAAACCTTTTACGTTGAAAAGCTATGAAATGTTAAACATTTGTGCCCATTTTACGTGCTTAAGCCTGATACAGGCACTTTCGGAACACCCGATTTACTGACCAGAAATGGTTTTAATGGAGTTGCAACAGATAGCTGTCCGGACCGATTAGATGCTCAGAGTAACCAACAAAATAGTTTATAAATAGTGGAGCAAAAAATTTTATAGTAGCCTCATCCGTATTGGGTTAAAAGTTTTTACTACTACTGGCAGTTCAATCTATAGACTATGAGTAAAACCGATGACGAAAATTTAGTAAAAGAGAATAATAATATTCTAAAGAACAGTGAATCAGTCTATAAACTGATGGTAGAGGGTGTGCGCGACTATGCCATTTTTATGCTCGATACTACCGGAAAAATTCTTACCTGGAATATTGGTGCCGAACGGATAAAAGGCTATAAAGCGGAAGAAATTATTGGCCGGCATTTTTCTGCCTTTTATCTGCCACAAGCTATAGCAGATAAATTTCCCGACTATGAGTTGAAAAAAGCCAGAGAAGATGGCCGTTTTGAAGACGAAGGCTGGCGGCTGCGTAAAGATGGCTCCACGTTCTGGGCCAATGTGGTGATTACTGCTATATTTAATGAGGAGCACAGACACATTGGCTTTTCCAAAGTGACCAGAGACCTGACAGAACGGAAAAAACTGGAAGAAAAGCTGATCCGGGCTAACAAGGAGATGTACGAAAGTGAAGAACGCTCACGCCTGCTTATTGAAGGTATACGGGATTATGCCATTTTTATGATTGGCACGGATGGGCATGTAACCAGCTGGAACATTGGCGCAGAGCGGATTACCGGCTATACATCCGAACAGATTATTGGCCGGCATTTTTCGGTATTTTACCCGCCACAGGCCATAGCCGACCGGTTTCCCGACTATGAGTTGAAAAAAGCCAAGGAAAATGGCCGCTTTGAAGATGAAGGCTGGCGGCTGCGCAAAAACGGCTCCACGTTCTGGGCTAATGTATTGATCACACCTATTTATAATGAGCAGAACAGACTGATCGGGTACTCTAAGATTACGCGCGACCTTACAGAAAAGGTCCGGAATGAAGAGTTGATGCAAAAAAATAAAGAATTACACAAGATCAATACAGACCTTGATAATTTTATCTACACCGCTTCACACGATTTAAAAGCTCCCATTGCTAACTTGCAAGGACTCATTGCCGTGCTGGAGAAACAGCTAAACCAGAAAGCAAGCCCTGCTGAAAAGAAAATCCTGGATCTGATGAATGTCTCAATAGAAAATTTAACGCAGACCATCGCAAATCTGACAGAGATTACCAAAGTTCAGAAGGATGTAGAGCAAAGTGCTGAAACTATTTCGTTTAAAGAAATACTCCACCAAATAAAACTAGATGTTGAGCAACAGCTACTTGATTCGGGTGCTATACTCGAAGAAAATTTAGCTGTGGAGGATATTGAATTTAACCGGGCTTACCTGAGAAGTATTCTTTATAATCTGTTGAGCAATGCCATGAAGTTCCGCTCAGCTGCCAGGCCGCTCCATATAACAATCAGTACCTATGCAGAAGATGCTTACATCGTATTGTCGGTAAAAGATAATGGCTTAGGCTTAACAGAGACTCAGCAAGCTAAATTATTCTCGTTATTTAAACGGTTTCACAACCATGTGGAAGGCTCAGGCATAGGCCTTTATATGATAAAGCGGATCATCGAAAATAAAAACGGGCGTATAGAAGTAGCCAGCAAACCGGATGTTGGCACCGAATTCAAAGTATTTTTCCCTAAAAAACAACCCTAAATTTTTGCTAGCAAGGCGTATTCAACCAGGTTAGGTTTCCAGAATTTAACAAGTTTTCAGAAAACAGCCGTTAGCTTTTTAGCCATTTATCAAACCAGGCAAACGCTTCTTTTTGCATAGCTGTATCAAACTTATGCGGACCGGGGTAGAACGAGCATTTGTACTTGTCGGCGGCATTTGCTTTTTTATATACTTCTGCCAGGATCGTATCTGCCCTTTTCATTTCCGGCATCGTAAACAAGTTATCATCTTCATCGTTCAGCACCAGGGTAGGCAGTGGGGCACGTAAGGCCATAATTTCAGGAAAATCTAACTCGTTGGGCAGCAAGGGTACATAAATCATCCAGGTATGGGTATAGGATTTGTGCAGGGCAAAGTCTTTCCAGGTAGTCATAAAGCCTACACTTACGGCACATTTAATACGGGGGTCCAGTCCGCCCAGGTATACCGAGCGCATGCCTCCTCCGGATAATCCTCCGCAACCAATCCGGCTTGCATCCACATCTTTACGGGCACACAAGATATCCAGGGCTTTCTGGTCTTCAGCAAAAAATACGGCCGGCCAGGTGGTACCTGCACAAAATAAGGATTTAGCCATAATGTGCTCATGTTCACTCGCCCACTGGTTATACGCCTCAATATTCTTCGGATTTTCCGGGTCCTGGTCACTTAAACCCTGGCGGATAGCGGTAGGTACATCCTGCAACAGCACCCGGCGGCTGGCAAACGGAAAGGCATCCGACACCAGTACCACATAGCCTTGTTTGGCAATTTCGTTAGCCCATGCCCGGCCGCTATAATAGTGTTCCTGATGTGCTTGTATCAGGGTGTGTGGTTTATCGGATGTACGGGTAATCTTACGGGTGCCAAAGTACTTGTTGCCCCCATGGTCATGAAAGGCCAGAATTCCGGGAAGTGGGCCTTTGGCATTAGCAGGTTTAAGTAAAAGTGCTTCAGTAGGCCGCCCATAGGGAAGCTGCCAGCTGAGTTCTTCGATGTGTAAGCCGTCGTAGGTATATTGCTTGTTTACTTTCACTTCTGGCGTGCCACTTATTTCCGGAACAGCCAATCTTTCCAACACACGGGTTTTAGCTGCTTCCCGCCACTTCTCCAGGTCTGTCCATTCTTTTTTCCGGAAAGATAAAGCCGGTAGTTGAGTATCTAGCCGTTTGGCAGCCCATGGACCATAAGCGCCAATCATGCTCGGCGTAGTGTCGGCAACAATAGTTTCAGAAAGCATAGAGTCAGTGGGTTTGTCGAATATACGAAGTTCATTGGGTAGCAAACTACTTCCGGAGAGGCTAATGCTGGCCAGTGCTGTCTGTTTAATAAAGTGCCGCCTGGTGTTTCCCATACAGTCAAAATGGTTATGGTTTGGTTACTGATTACCCTGTTGAACGTGATTTATAGATTATTCACGAGCTGCTTTCCAAAGCCTGGGAGCGGAAACGTATCAAAGGTTTTCCATCATAAAAATCACCCGGAAAGATGATTCCAATATAGAGGTTCCCGTCCACCGGGAAATTATAAAATGCTTATCAGATGACCAAAGAAAATAGAAGAATATCTAGTATATACCAGGCAGCGTGTTTTCCATTTGATAAAAAAACAAAAGTCTATACTCAGCCAGACAAGTATAGGTTTACAACCGCACAGCTTTTGCAAGGAATGATTACTCAAGTAGAAACCTGTTAGGTTTTGAAAACCTAACAGGTTTGAGCTTAAATATTACGTAATTATTTGCTAAAAGAACTATAAGCTACAGATTTAGGCAAGCGGTTGGTAAGCCATAACAGAAACAGCACTTCAAACACAATAGTGAAAGGAATGACAGAAAGATTTTTGAAAAACAGAATTACTGTCCAGGCAGAACTTTGTTGGTCAACTACCTGATGATCTTTTAAGGTAAGCAACAGGCAAGTTTGGTAAGCAATATGGTCAATAAACAGATTGAACAAAAAAGCAATACAGGCAAACACACCCAGGTTAATCAGCAGGGCAAGCCATCTGCCGCGGATGGTTCTGATGGCTGTGTGCCAGGTTTGCCTGCGGCCGGGCTTATTCGTAAATAAATGAAGTATTTTTAAAAATCCGCTTCTGATGTTAGACAGCCCCAATACGTACAAAAACAACAGTATTCTGGATGATTCAATTACAATTTCCAGTAATGTATGCGACAAAGGACTGACAGGGCCAAAAGCCTTCAACTGAATAGCCCGGCCAAAGGCAGCTACCAGGCCCAAGGCGAGAATCATAAGATAATGCTGTTTGATAAACCCAACTGTATATAGGGTGCAGTCTAAGGTGTTTAACCATTTACGGGAAGTAGCCATATCGGGAGAGCGTTTGGTGGAATGTATTAATTTGCTCTATCTCAACATAATATGCCATATAAAGTGTATAAATGGTTATACAAGTAGATAGACGTGTATCTTGAGCTACAAGTACCTGGTTTATCCCACTTTCTTACTTAATAACTGGGCTGATGCCTCATCCAGATAAAAATAGCAATGCGGATGTTGTTGCAGGATACTGGATGGATAGCGGTTATCCACCGGACCTTCCAGGCAATTTTTTACGGCCTGGGCTTTGCGGGCATCCGGAACCGAACAAACAATCTGCTTCGACTTCAAAATTTGTCTGATAGACATGCTAATCGCTTGCGTGGGTACATCTTCCAGAGAAGCAAACCAACCCTCGCCTAACTGTTGCTTCCGGCATTGTTCATCTAATTCTACAACAATATAGGGCACTTCTGTATCAAAATCTGCCGGAGGGTCATTAAACGCCAGGTGTCCATTTTCGCCAACCCCCACCAGCGCCACATCTATGGGATGCCGGCTGATGATCTCATTCAACTGTTGGCATTCCTGTTGCGGATTTGCTTCCCCATTGATCAGATGAACAGCTTGCAAAGGTGGAACTTTATTCAGAAACCGTTCTTGCAGGTATTTCCGGAAACTAGCCGGGGCAGTTATTGGTAAACCAATGTATTCGTCTAAATGGAACATTACTACCTTTCTCCAGTCAATATCAGTCCGGGAGATTAATTGCTGCAAGGTTTCAAACTGGCTGGTACCGGTGGCTAAAATGAGATAAGCATGCCCTTTCAAGCGGATAGCTTCTACTAATAAATCAGCCGCTGTATTACCTGCTTGTGTGCCAAGTTCCTGTGGATTTCTTGTAATGATTACTTCCATATGGGCAAGAGTTAAGCTTTATATCTGAGAGAAAATTATATAAATAGTTGAGAAAGTAATACAAATCTGATAATTTAAATTTTTACACACGTACATTGACCGTTATCCATCAGGTAACTTGGAAAACTACTATACAAACAACTGGAAGCTTGCTGTGTAAAAATCTGATTAAGAAAACTATCTTATATTCAACACTTGCCTAACCTTAGCCAACTAAAATGCCTTTTTTCTTCCGGAATAAACACTATACCCTTGCCAGCTGGCTGTTAATTCTTTTGTTAGCTTCTGCTGCTTCATCGCCGCAAATGCCGGCAACAGCCAGTAAACGTCCTAATATTATTCTCATTATGGCAGATGATATGGGCTTTTCAGATATCGGTTGTTATGGTGGAGAAATACGCACACCCAACCTGGACCGTCTGGGCAGAAAAGGCTTGCGGTTTACCCAGTTTTACAATGCGGCCCGCTGCTGTCCTTCCAGAGCCTCTTTGCTGACTGGCCAGTATCCGCATAAAGCCGGTATTGGCGAAATGGTAGAACCAGGGACGTATGCCGGCCATTTGTTGCCTACTACACTCACTATGGCCGAAGCGCTGAAAGGGGCCGGATACCAAACCTATATGTCAGGTAAATGGCATGTAGGCGAAGATAGTCTTTACT
Organism: Rhodocytophaga aerolata; assembly: GCF_030503435.1. Taxonomy (GTDB): domain Bacteria; phylum Bacteroidota; class Bacteroidia; order Cytophagales; family 172606-1; genus Rhodocytophaga; species Rhodocytophaga aerolata. The sequence goes on along the minus strand of NZ_JAUKPO010000010.1, from coordinate 206,680 downwards.
GGCCCAGGCAACGGGGGTTCGATGAATATTATGGACTCATCAGTGGTGCCAGCAGTTTTTATACACTCGATGAAGGCCGCACCTTTCTGGAAAATAATACCCGCATAAAGCCTGGGAAAGGTTTTTATGCCACCAGAGCCTATACCGATAAAGCGTTACAATTTATAGATAAAGGGCATGCATCCGGCAACCCTTATTTCCTCTATCTGGCTTATACGGCCCCACACTGGCCGCTGCACGCGCCGGAAGCAGATGTGCAAAAGTACCTAGGAAGCTATACCAAAGGATGGGACCAGGTTCGAAAAGAGCGGTACGGAAGATTAGTGAAAGAGGGAATTATCTCCTCCAAATGGCCACAGTCTATCCGCGATTCTATGGTAACCGCCTGGGAAGCGGAACCCCGCAAGGAGCATTGGGACCGGCGGATGGCCGTATATGCCGCTATGGTAAGTATTATGGATGAAGGAATAGGAAAAATCATCCGGAAGTTAGAAGAGCAAGGAGAGCTGGAAAATACGGTAATTTTCTTTCTGGCAGACAATGGCGGCTGTGCAGAAATTCCACACATTTATACTAAAAAGCTTAAAGAGGGTATGACGGAAGAACAGTTGTCGGGCAAAGTGGGCAATGAAACATCGTATGTGGGCTATGAAAACCGCTGGGCTCATGCCAGTAATACCCCATTCCGGCGGTATAAGTCGCATATCCATGAAGGAGGCATTGCCAGCCCGCTGATTATTCACTGGCCGGCAGCCATCAAAAAAGCCAGGCTGGTACCCGATGTTACACACATTATGGATATTATGCCCACCTGCCTGGAGATTGCCGGAACTACCTATCCTGCATCCGGCAAAGGCAATTCTTTGCAAGCCTTGGATGGCAAAAGCTGGCTACCCCTGATTACTAATAATCCATGGAAGGGCCATAGCGAATTGATATGGGAGCATTTTGGCAGCCGGGGCATCCGGCAGGGAAAATGGAAACTGGTAGCCGAAAAGAATGCTCCCTGGGAGTTGTATGACATGGAAAACGACCGCACCGAAACACGTAACCTGGCTACAACCAACCCACAAAAGGTAGCGAACTTGGTGAAACTCTATGAACAAAAAGCCAGAGAAGCAGGGGTGGTGAATCCGTGAGGGGGGTTGAATATAAATGATGCTCAACAATACAAAAGAAGAAAGTGGGACACATAAATAATATTTCTATTAGTCAAGATGTATGGATAGAATGGATTGACTTTGATCAAAAAAACGCCTCTGAATTAGAGATTGATCCATTTCTCAACTCAACCGATAAACTTTGGAAAAATTTAGAGACCGACTGTATAGCAGCATGCTGCGGAATAAATGCCTTTAATTTTTGGCCGGATAACATTCAGAAAGCAACCAGAGAATTAGATAAAGGTAGCTTGTTAAGGAATTTGGTTAATACAAGAAGTAGTATTTTAGCAGCTAAAGAGGAAGTTATTTCTAGTAACAAGCTAAATATCCTATTTCATAAACGGGTGTTTCTTACTTTGCTTGATCACATTATAAAGAACATTGATAAATGAAAGTGATAGAATTAATAGACAGGAGTATTATCGATATTCGAGTAAATCATGTCATGGAGCAATATGGACTAGATACATCTGACAGTTATCTTATTCTTGATAATGGCCTTGTTGTGTGCATACCTTTGTCTGATCTGGAGCCAGAGTTGGAAGTTGAAGTTGGTGAAGTCCCAGTCGAAGCAGAAAGTATCAGGAAGTTACTAAAAAAGAATTTTCGATGTTTACTTAATCAACCTATTACAGATATCATTTGCTTCAGAGAAGAGATAAGATTTGATAAAGCATTTATTGAATTAGCTAATGGCTATTTGATTAGTGAAATACCTATAGCTCCCAATGGTACAGGTGATGCGGGACTATGGTACTTTGAGTCAATACGCGTTATTGAAGCAGAATTTGGAATGAACTACAGCAGATTGACTGAACAATAATGGATAATAATTAAAAGATAAATACTTAAATGATAACTATAGAGGAGGCAAAAGCAAATGTCTATAAGATAGTATGTAATCTATGGAAAAGTGAGCTTTCATCTGACGATGAATTAATTATTTTAGATAGTGAAACTATAGAAAAAGAAAACTATTGGGTGTTTTTCTATACTTCTAAATTATGGTTCGAAACTAATGAATTGCGGTATGCTGTAGCAGGCAATGCTCCTATCATAGTAAATAAAAAAAGGGGAGAAATGAAATTAACTGGGACAGCATATCCAATAGAAAAATACATGGCAGAGTATGAAGAAGAAATAGAAAAAGCGAAATAACCACGATACATTCAGTTTTACATACTTTTATAGAATGAACAAACTTACCAGCCTTATTATAAGCTTTATCTGTATTGCCATAGCTGGTTGCCAGCAAACCGCAGAACAGAAAGCTCAAAATACCAACACCAGTAAACAGAAAGCACCTAATATTATTTTTATTTTGACGGACGACCTGGGCTATGGCGATCTGGGAATCTTGTTCCAGAATGAACGGAAGAAGGCCGGAAAACCCTATTTTCAGACCCCTCACCTGGATAGGCTAGCCCAAGAAGGCATGTTAATTACCCGCCATTATGTGCCAGCTCCGGTTTGTGCACCTTCCCGTGCCTCCCTGATGCTGGGGCTTCACCAGGGCCATGCCAATATCCGCAACAACCAATTCGATAAAGCCCTGGCCGACAATCATACCATAGCCACTGTGCTGAAAAAAGCCGGATATGCCACGGGCCTGGTTGGGAAATGGGGCTTGCAGGGACTAAACGGCAACAGCCCGCAAACCTGGGAAGCCTACCCAACCAAGCGGGGATTCGATTATTTTCTGGGCTATGTGCGGCACAAAGACGGGCATAACCATTATCCGGCCCACCAGGCATTGGAGCGTCCGCCGGTAGAGCTATATCAGAATAACGAAGAAATTTCCAGCCAACTGAAAGGAGTATATACCACCGATTTATTTACGGCTGCTGCCAAGAAATGGATCATGGAAAAAGAGCAATCAACCCCAGATCAGCCATTTTTCTTATACCTGGCGTATGATACGCCCCATGCAGGTTTACAGATTGCTTCTTCTCCTTATCCGGAAGGCGGTGGAGTAAAGGGCGGCGTACAGTGGACAGATGAAAAAGGGAAGTTCATCAATACGGTTACGGATACAGTAGATACCTATATTCACCCGGATTATGCCAGCCAGAACTGGCCGGAGGTGCAGAAACGTTTCGCCAGCATGGTTCGCCGGATTGACGATGGGGTAGGAGACATCGTACAACTACTTCAAGACCTCAACATAGATGAAGAAACCCTGATTGTCTTTACCTCCGATAATGGCCCGCATAAAGAATCGTATGGCTATGGTGAATACGACCCGGTTTTTTTCGATAGTTACGGACCTATGGATGGCATTAAGCGGGATGTGTGGGAAGGGGGAATCCGGGTGCCTACGTTTGTCCGCTGGCCCAAACGTATTGCCGCCAATGCCAGTAACGATACACCCAGTGGCTTTCATGACTGGCTGTCTACCTTCGCCCAGCTAGCCGGTATACCTGCCCCGGCCAATACCGATGGGGTTTCTCTGCTTCCCCTGCTTACCGGCAAGGGCAACCAGCAACCAGGAACGGTGTACATTGAATATAAAGTGGATGGAAAAACACCGGAGTATGAAGTGTTTCATGCCTCTCATAAAGGGCAGCCACATGGCGAAATGCAGGTTATATATATGGATGGCTACAAGGGAATCCGCACCAATATAGAATCACCTGGAGACAATTTTCAAATCTATGATACAAAGGCCGATGCCAAAGAAACAAAGAATCTGGCTGGGACCAGCATGTATTTTACTCGCCTGCAAAATCGCATGAAAAGCCGGGTGCTGCAACTTCGCCGCCCGGATACCAGTGCCGTGCGGCCTTATGATAACCTACCTGTTCCGGCATTAGATTCTGTGTCAGATCTAGGCAATGGCCTTCAGTATCAGGTGCTGGAAATGGCTACTCCCTGGACACCCAACCTAGCCAGCCTGGAAGTTAAACCAGCTCAAGCGGGAATCACTCCAGAACTAAACCTGAATATCCGTACCAGAGAGGAAGATATAGTAATAGAATACACAGGCGTAGTAAAAGTACCTCAGACAGGGGAGTATACGTTCTACCTGCAAACCGACCGGGGAGCCGTACTGCGGCTACATAACGCGACCTTGCTGGATGCAGATAAAAATTACCAGTCAGGAAAGGAAGTAGTAGCAGTAATCCTTTTGGAGAAGGGATATCATCCTATTACGCTTACCTATGCCAGGGGAAAAAAAGGAACACCTTTGCTGCAGCTGCAATGGAGTGGTCCGGGAATAGCCAGGCAATCTATAGGTTCTCCTCAGTTATTTCATCAAAACAAGCAGGCAAAAGCAGGGCTATAATACAGCTTCATACAGCCATACCCTTCATAATCCGTTATGTATTGGGGTATATACATCTTGGTTTAGCGAACTATTTTGTAGATAAAAAAATAAAAAAAACATAATCAGACAGGTTACTTAGAGGGAAAAGGTTCATAAATATACTACCGCTTCAGGATAGTGCATCTTATATGTGACCAAAAGCAGTTGATTTTCCATCTAAACACCCTGTACCCACATGAAAATTCTGATTGCCTGTCTGGTGCTTATTGGGTTTTCGTTCCCCTCCTTTAGTAAAGAATCAATAGATAAACTTACGGCGCAGCTTTCTGTACATCAGGCGGCCGATACAGTGCGGGTAAATCTGCTCAACAAATTAGGTTATGAGTATTGGATTGTAGATCCGGTGAAATCCGAAGATTTTGGAAAGCAGGCTATTCAACTGGCTACTTCGCTTGCTTATAAGCCAGGAATGGCTTTTGGCAACCGCATTGTCGGAGTATCGCACTGGGCAAGAGGCCAGTATCCGGAGGCCTTGCAGTATTTGATCAGTGGATTAACAATATACGAAAAACTTAAAGATTGGAAGGGAGTGGCAAGCATGTATAATAATATCGGACTTGTTTACCACGACCAGAGAAACTACACACAGGCACTGAAGTATTTTGAACAGGCATTAGCAATGGCTAAAACTACTGGATATAAAAAATTGCAGATAATCACTTTGGATAACTTGGGCAATACGTATTTTCAAATGAAGCAATATGCCAAAGCAGAAACATTATATCTGCAACATTTGCAGTTGAGCAAAACAGAGAATCTTACGTATTCCATAGCTGTGTCTTACAGTAATCTGGGCCAGTTACACCTGGAAAGAAATAATGTGGAAACGGCCCTGGCTTACTTTTTACAGTCAACCGAAATTCGTTCTGCCATTGAGGACAGAGAAGGAATAGCCATGTGCCACTATTATATTGGCAAAGCCTATCTGGCAAAGAAAAAGTATGCAGAAGCCGAGCAATACCTGCTCAAAGGCATTGACATAAGCAGGCAGGTAAATACCCTTCGATGGCTAACTTCTATTTATGAAACCTTAAAAGATCTGGAGAAACAGCGGGGAAACTATCAACAAGCTACTGCGTATTTTGAGGAGTTTATGACTAAAAAAGATAGCCTCTTCAATCTGGAAAAATCCAGGCAAATAGCTGAGATGCAGACTAAATATGAAACCCTGCAAAAAGAACAAAAGCTGAAAGCACAACAGCAAGAATTAGCCCTTCTCAAAGAACACAACCGCTTCCAGAAATTGCTGAAAAATGGTTTATTAATGGGTATGGGAGCTATTGCCGTCATTACCTACCTGATCATTAGCCGGCAACGCTTACGGATACGGAAAAATAAAGAACTGCTGATTAAGAATCAGGAGATCTACCAGACAGAACAGGCACTGGCAAAAGCTCAACTGGAAAATGCCAGGTTACAGGAACTGAAGCTGATAGAAGAACTGGAAGTGAAAAATAAAAAACTTACCAGCTATTCGCTCAACTTTATTCAGAAAAATGAATTGATGGAAGAGGTGAAACTGAACCTGAACCAGCTGAAAAAATCGAAAAATACAGAGAATACCAGGGAGTTAAATGGCCTGAGCCGCCTTATGGAACAAAGTGTGCAGATAGACAAAGACTGGGAAGATTTTCAGCGCAACTTCGGCGAAGTACACAAAGATTTTTACCGCATACTCAAAGCGTATTACCCCGACCTGACGAATCACGAACTCAAGCTTTGTACACTGCTAAAGCTGAACATGAACCTGAAGGAAGCAGCCAATATTATGGGTATTTCCCCGGAAAGTGTAAAAAAAGCACGTTACCGTTTACGGAAGAAGTTTAACCTGAGCCGGGAAGAAAACCTGATTGACCACATTATTCATCTCGAAAAACAGGCAAATGTGGAAACCATGAATGTAGCCTGATGGCTCAATTTCCAATATCACCCGGATTGGGGTATGTACTTTTACAAGCCCATTCGATATATTTATAGAAGCTTCCTGCCTCATTGATACCTGGTTGATTTTCAGCCAGGTTTTGCTGTATTCTAGGTAGCTGCTGGCGACTACTTTTACCCAAAAACCTATGAAATATATCTACTCCGTTTCCATCATTCTGCTTGGCTGTTTATTTCTGTTGAGGCTTCCTGTACAAGCCGAAGACATCCTGATTAAAGGCGTGCATATCATCACCATGAAAGATGACCAGGTGCTCAGGAACCAGAATGTGTTGATCCGGGATGGGAAAATAGCCTACATCGGCAAAAAGTCCGCAAAAGCCGGAAGAGTAGTACATGCTAAAGGAAAGTATATGATGCCCGGCCTGATGGATATGCATGTGCACCTGTTTTCCGATGATGCTATGCCTCAGGAAGCCGGACCGGAAGAATTGAAAGTGCTGCTCAGTAATGGGGTAACTTCCGTACGGCTGATGAATGGTTACCAGCACCATTTACAGTGGCGTGAGCAAATCAAAAACAAGCAGTTGCTGGGGCCTACGTTGTATGTAGCCAGCCCGGAAATTGTAGGCAGAAAATATACCCAGGACCTTCATGGACATTTGCTTACCGAGCCTGCCCAGGCCGATTCTGTGATCAGAGCCATCAAAAAGGAAGGCTATGAATTTGTAAAAATCACCGTAGATGTTTCCTTGCCCGTCTATAACCAGATCACTGCTACCGCAAAAGAAGTTGGCATACCAGTGGTGGGGCATGTAGGACCTAAAATTAAATTGATAAATGCACTCAAAGCCGGGCAGCAGATAGAACACCTGGATCAGTACCTGGATGCGTTGCTTAAAGAGGGTTCTGCTTATACAGAAAGTATTTCTGATTTTAACCTGTGGAAAAAGGATTTCTGGCCAAGTATATTTGAGGTAGATACTTCCAAAATTTCCGGGATCATCCGGCTGGTAAAAGAGAACAATGTCTATAATACGCCCACCAGCAATTTTCTGCAAAATGCTTTTGGCTATGGCATGGATTCGTTGGAAATTCTTTCCCGGCCCGATTATCAGTTTACTCCTGCCTCACGCAGACCAGAATACTGGCGGCGTAGAACCATTTATTTCACCAGAGTAAACCCTACGGAAGAAATGAAAGAGCGGTACAAAGCCATTAGGAAAAAGATAGTAAAAGAACTGCAGGCGAATGGATGTAAACTGATGGCAGGCTCCGATACACCCGACTGGTTTTATACCTATGGTTTCAGCCTTCACCGGGAACTGGAAGAATTTGTAAAAGCAGGCTTAACCCCGTATCAAGCCCTGGAAACAGCTACCATCAATCCTGCCCAGTATTTAAAGGTGTCAGACCAGTATGGTACCGTGGAAGTAGGCAAAGTGGCCGACCTGGTTTTGCTCTCAGCCAATCCGCTGGAGTCTATCACTCATTCCAAAAAAATCAGTGCGGTAGTTAAACATGGCCGCTATTTGCCAGAAAAGGAAATTGAGCAGATGCTGGAACAGGTAAAAGCAGTGTATGAAGCCAATTAACAGATAGCTGTTAAAAGATTTATTCTATCGCATAGCTGATTCTATGAATATTTTTTGAAAGTTTAGCAGAAAGTACCGGTTACTCACTCCCTTTTTTTTCATCAAGATGGCATCGTGTACAACCTGTTTAAGATAAGCGCTTTGAGCCCTATCTACTTGTTTGCTTGCCTATATTACTCTTCTGCTGAAGATTGAATTACGTATGTACACAGTCATGAAAGAAACGTTTGTATTTACCGCCAGTACAAAATATGCCTGTGAAATTCTTATTCCATGTTATTGTTCTCTTCCTTGCCTGTCTTGCTAGTCCGGGTATAGCACAGCAAAAAACACTAGACAGCCTGCTCCATCAACTTCCGCAGGCAATGGATACGGCAAAAGTAACACTACTCAACCAGATCAGTAATCAATACGGGTTCGCCGACCCTGCCAAGGCAATCGAATATGCCGAACAAGCCGCCAGCTTAGCACAAAAGCTAAATTTCAGTAAAGGCAAGGCTGAGGCGTATCATTTTTTAGGAAGCGGAAATTATTACCAGAATAACTATACGCAGGCGATTCAATGGCATGAAAAAGCCTTGCAACTACATAAAGAATTAGGAAATTTAAAAGGCGAGCGGCTTGCCCTAATCAACCTTGGGTTAATCTATCATAAACAAAACAACTACCCTAAAACCCTGGAATATTATTTAAGGTCCTTGAAAATCAGTGAGCAGACTGGCGATGAAGCATTAATTGCTTCTGCACTCAACAACATGGCCAATATTTATGTGGAGCAGCAGGAGTACGACAAAGCTTTGGATTATTATTTGAAATCGCTTACCCTCCGCAAAAAAATATTTAAAGAAGGGCGGAAAGTGAGCCAGGTACTTAACAACATCGGAGATATTTACCTGAAAAAACAGCAATATCAACAGGCACTTACTTATTTTAATTTAGCTATGGAAGGCCTCACCGAGCAAGATAAAGATCAGAAAGGCATTGTTCTGGCCAATATTGGCATAACCTATGGAGGAGGAAAAGATGGCGGATTGGGTGACTATTCTAAAGCTCTACATTATTTGTCGGAAGCATTGCAACTCCATCAGGCAGCAGGCGATCAGTATCTAATGCCGTATACCTTGCAGTCACTTGCGTATGTGTATCAGCATACCAATAACCTGGATAAAAGTATAGCCACCGCCCGGCAGGCTTTAGCATTAGCGCAATCACTGGAAATTAAAAGTCTGATAGCAGACATATACCTGTTGCTTTCAGAGGTAGCAGAAAAACAAGGAAAGTATGAACAGGCTTACCAATACCACAAAAACTTTGTAGAAGCACAACATATCGTGCATAATGATGAAAAAACCCGCCAGATTGCCCAATTGCAAGCTAATTATGAACTAGACAAGAAGCAGACAGAAATTGAACTGCTGAAAAAAGACGGAGAGTTGCTCAAGAAAGATACGGAAAGAGCTACCCTGGTAAGAAACGGAATTGCGGCAGGTCTGCTAGCTACCTTACTTATAGCTGGCTTATTGCTTAGTCGCCAGCGGTTGAAAATCCGGCAAAACCGGCTATTGCTGGAAAAAAGTGCAGAAGTAGCCCAGAAGAACCAGCAACTGGAACAGCAAGCAGTTATATTGGAAAAGCAGGCTACCGCTTTAGCCCACCAAACAGAAAAACTGAAAGAACTGGATCAGGTGAAATCAACCTTTTTTGCCAATATTTCGCACGAATTCCGTACCCCGCTTACCCTTATCTTGAGCAACTTGCAGGATAAACTAGCCGGAGAGCAAAGCGGAGAATCGATACAAGTAAACTATAGTGAAATACGTATGATGCACCGCAATGCCAACCGCCTGTTGCAGCTCATTAACCAGTTACTGGATCTATCAAAAGTAGAATCGGGCAAGATGCACCTGGCACCTGTTAAGGGAGATCTGGCGCATTTTTTCCGGGTAATGGCTGGTTCTTTTTCCTCCCTGGCGCACAACCGGCAAATTGAATTTGACCTGCGGCTGCCTTACGCAGCTTTGCCTGCTTTTTTTGATGAAGATAAGCTGGAAAAAATTTTTATGAATCTGCTCTCCAATGCATTTAAGTTTACAGCAGATGGCGGAAAAATACACCTGGAGGTGCAGGTACATGGCCAGGAAGGTTCCGCTCCAAGCCTGGAAGTAGTGGTAGCAGATAACGGTGCAGGTATTGAGGCAGAAGGATTGGAAAAAGTATTTGAACGGTTTTACCAGGGAACTACCTACTACAGTGATGGACAAGGCACTGGCATTGGATTGGCTCTAACCAAAGAACTGGTAGACCTGCATCAGGGCAGCATCCAGGTAGAAAGTGAAAAAGGCAAAGGAGCCCGGTTTGTAGTACACCTGCCCTATACTCCGGCTACAGAAGAGGCGCTTAGCCAGCGTATAGAAAGCTACCCGGAAATAAGTATAGGCACTGATCAGCGGCCTGCCAGTGCTACAGTTGCGGTTTCTAACCCTGAGGAGCTAAATATAGGTTTACCAGCAGGAGAGGAGCGGCCTTTGGTATTAGTCGTGGAAGACAATGAAGATCTGCGCACCTATATCCGCACGAAACTGGAGGCTACTTACCGGGTAATTGAGAGTGAAAATGGATTAAAAGGCCTGGAAAAAGCCAGAGTCACCATGCCCGACCTGATCATCAGCGACTGGATGATGCCCGATATGGATGGCCTTCAACTATGCAGCATTGTTAAAACAGAAGAATGCACCTGTCATATTCCGGTTATTCTACTGACAGCTTTGTCTGCAACAGCAAGCAAACTTACCGGGCTGGAGAAGGGAGCAGACGAATACCTCACCAAACCTTTTGATGTGCGGGAGCTGGAGATACGGGCAAAAAACCTGATAGATAACCGGCAAAAACTCCGGCAGCACTATAGTAAAAAAATACTGCTGCAACCTATCAACATAGAAGTTACTTCTACCGATGAGAAATTTCTGCAACGGGCCATGCAAATTGCCGAATCTCATTTAGGAGATTCCACATTTGGAGCAGAAGCCTTTAGCCATGAAATAGGCATGAGCCGCATGCAATTACACCGCAAACTAACCGCCTTAACCGGACAATCTACCACCGACTTTCTGCGTACGCTGCGTCTGAAAAGAGCCGTAAAATTACTGGAGGGCCATACGGGCAATATCACCGAAATAGCTTATGAAGTTGGTTTCAATAATCTCTCCTATTTTGCCAAATGTTTCCGCGAACAGTATGGCCGCTCACCGAACGAATATATAGCAGCTTACCAGGCTACCGACAGCTTCGCTACACGCTAGATAACTTCTTAGCCTAGCTTCCTTTGGCATAGGTAGTCCTCACGGCTAATGAGTTTTGATTTTCCTCTTGCTTTATCAGCCTGCTTCCATACGTTTTGTACAACAGCTCGTCCACTTGCTGAGGTGGACAAGCTGTTGCTATTTTCCCTAGAGTTCCTTTCCTTCCTATCCTGTCAGTTACTTTTTACTGGAATAGCCACAAACCGTAAAAATTCAATTTCTTATTTTGTAAATTTTTTAGCTTGTTATATTCAATAATAGTGAATTATGAATATTTAATTAGATTATTTAAATAAAAATCAAGCATGTTACATTTGTGTTCAAAGTTGTTACATCTGTGTTAGCCAAAAAGCCCTCTGCCAACCTACTTTTGCAACGTCTTCAACAGACAAAAAACTTGGCAAGACATTCCCCGGATATGTAAAAAGTACAATTATTCACTAAATAAAAAAGCTAATACAAACCCACAAATTAAAACAACTATGAAAACAACAAACAATGCACAAATGCACCTGTCAACAGTAGTAAGCCTGCGTGGCCTGATTATAATATTCGTCATTTTTACATCCATGCTTATGAGCTGCAAGAAGGACGAGGGCGAATCGGTTAATCCACAAGAACGAATTCCCTTTCTGGGTTCTTATAAAGTGATTGATAAAAACAACAATAATGGGGAAGGAGCTTTTCAGTTTAAACTGGAAGTACAATCTTCTTCCAAAGGGGAAGATAAAGTGGAGTTAAAAGGATTCAGATATGTAAACAATGGGGTGGTTGCCCGCATCAAGGGGAATAAAATGTACATTTCCCAGGTTTTAGAAGATAGTGATGAAAAAGTAGAAATCAGTGGCGAAGGCGCACTGGATGGCGATACCCTAACCTATACCTATGTGTTGAAGCACAAAAAAACAGGAAAACCAGAAAGAGTATTTGAAAACTCAGCTACGGCTACCAGATTAGAGTAAGAAGTCCCTACGTGCTTGCTGCTAGCGCACGATCCCGGCTAAGATATTGCTTGAGAACAATGCTTTAGTAGCAAGCTCCACTCTGTTTTTATTTCCTGTACATATAGGAAAATCTCTCACCCCCTTCTTTTACAAAAATACCACATGAAAATTTTATTAGTAACCCTCTCCTGGGCAGGGATGGTATGGCTTTGCTTTGCCTGCCACCATAGCCTTGCCCAGACCTCTGCTGCTGAACCCTCTCAAAGCAATGCAAGCCAGTGGGCAAAAGAAGAACGCCGGCAGTTACTGAAGCTGCTGTCAGATTCGCGGCAATTGCTACTGGATGAGCTAATGCATATAACAGTTGCCCAGTGGACATTTAAACCATCGCCTGACAAATGGTCTATTGCGGAAGTGGTAGAACACCTGGGCTTACAACAGGATGCATATTACCGCGAACTGTCCGTTGTAACCTTGATGCCACCTATGCCCCAGTACCAGGAACAGGTGAAAGGCTTAGACGACAAGATTCTGCAATACACCCATCAGGAAAAAAAAGACCAGGCTCCCTGGCTGTTGGAACCCATGGGAAGGTGGTGCAGCCAGGAAAAAGCCATAGCGCAGTTTGTGCGGAGCCACAGCAAAATCATCGGGTTTATTGAAGCAACAGATGCAGATTTTCGCAGTCACTTTACCTTCAGGCAATACACCGAAGGCTCTCTATGGAATATCCGGGATCTGCACCAGCTCATGCTGACCAATGTCGCCCACACCCAAAGGCATGTAAACCAGATCCGGAATATTAAAAAAATGGCTCAATTTCCAAAGTAAACTAGTAATCAAGCAGAATCTTTTTTATCGTCAAAATCTATCAACTATTATAAAATCATGTTTACTCGAAAAAATCTTATTTGCTTTATTTTATTTGTCTTTTTCTCTACCACAAGTTGGGCGCAGTATAATATAGCAGTTAACAAATCAGTGGTAGATTCTGATGAATTAAGAGGGACTTATAATAGTTTCTTTGGCCTGGGTATAGGTTGGAAATATACTACCGGCAGTTACAACACTTTTATGGGTGGACAAGCTGGTGCTTCTAATAAAAGCGGCCACCGCAACACCTTTTTAGGTGTATATGCTGGCTTTGCGAATACTACCGGTAACCGAAATGTGTTTCTTGGGGTAAGTGCTGGTCGCCTTAACACATGGGGCGTCTCCAATACCTTCGTGGGAACTGATGCTGGTTACAGTAACCAAAGTGGTTCAGGGCTGACCTTCCTTGGTGAATCAGCCGGCTTCAGAAACTCTACTGGAAAAGAGAACACGTTTTTAGGTGGCTGGGCCGGGCAGGAGAATACTTACGGCAGCTACAACACCTTCACGGGCTACGGAGCCGGGCAGAAGAACTCCTCAGGCAACGCCAACTCTTTCTTCGGCCAACAAGCCGGCCGTTACAACACCACCGGTAGTATGAATGCCTTTATGGGCGCACAAGCAGGCCTTAGTAACTCTACCGGCCACAACAACGCTTTCTTTGGTTACAAAGCCGGGCAAGCCAACACCACCGGCCATAGCAACATCTTCCTTGGTCCGGTGGCCGGCTACAGCAATAAGAGCGGCCACGACAACATCTTCATTGGCCGGGAGGCCGGAGAAGCCAATATTGGTGATAGTTATAGTGGTAACCAAAACTTGTTTATCGGCAGCCAGGCCGGGGAAAAGAATACCGGAAGTGATAATATGTATTTGGGTCACCAGACTGGGATGAGTGCTACCGGTGTGAATGGCAACACATTTGTGGGGAGCAAAGCGGGCATGAATAATACTACCGGTTATGAAAACACCTTCATTGGTTGGGAGGCTGGAGTCAACAATAAAACCGGTAGCGCCAATACTTTTCTGGGACCGTGGGCTGGCTATGCAAACGAGACCGGAGCGCATAACGTGTTTATAGGCTACAATGCAGGCTTTTTCGAAAAGGGCTCCAACAAACTCTACATTGCCCATGATGGCACTACTACTCCGCTACTCTACGGAGAATTCGACAACAAAAAACTCACCGTGAATGGCTGGCTGGGCATTGATACTAAAAACTCAGAAGGCGGCTACAAGCTCTCAGTCAATGGAGGCATCCGGGCCAAGAGCATCAAAGTAGAAACTAGCTGGGCTGATTTTGTCTTTGCTGATAATTATAAACTGCGTCCTCTATCAGAAGTAGAAAGCTTCATCAAAACCCACAAACACCTGCCGGATGTACCTTCTGAAGCACAAGTAACTAAAGAAGGTGTAGACTTAGGACCGATGCAAGCTACCCTGCTGCAAAAAATAGAAGAGCTTACTTTGTATCTGCTTGAAATGAAGAGAAAGCAAGATTTGCTAAATACAAAAGTAGAAAAGTTAGAATTCGAAAATGCGCGACTCAAAGGGCAACGCTAATCATATCTTTAACCTTTTTCAAATACTCACCATCATAACTTAATCATTTACTTATATCTATGTTTACTCAAAAATATTTTATCCTATTCGTTTTATTAATTACTTATGCTACTGGTAGCTTAGCGCAGGACAATTTATCTATTTGGTATTCATCGGAAGATGATTACGTTAAGGGCTCTAATAACACTTTTTTCGGGGTTACTGGGGCAGGTTCAAATACTACTGGCAGTTATAACACAATGATTGGTGCACGAGCCGGAGATATAAACTCCAGTGGCTACCGCAACACCTTTTTGGGTGTATATGCTGGCTATAGGAATACTACCGGTAACCGTAATGTATTTCTTGGGGTAAGTGCCGGTCTCCGTAACACATGGGGTTTCTCCAATACCTTCGTGGGAACGGATGCTGGTTACAACAATCAAAGTGGCTCAGGCCTGACTTTTCTTGGTGAATCAGCCGGTTATAATAACACTACCGGCAAGGAAAACACGTTTCTGGGCGGCTGGGCCGGGCAGGATAATACGTATGGCAACAACAATACCTTCACAGGTTACGGAGCCGGTCAGAAGAACATTAGTGGCAATGCCAACTCCTTCTTCGGACAACAAGCCGGCCGTTACAACACCTCAGGCAGCATGAACACCTTTATGGGAGCAGAAGCGGGCCTTAGTAACTCTACCGGCCACAACAATGCTTTCTTTGGGTACAAAGCCGGACAAGCCAACACCACCGGTTACAGCAACGTCTTCATTGGTCCGGTTGCCGGCTACAGCAATAAGGGCGGCCACGACAACATCTTTATTGGCCGGGAGGCAGGAGAAGCCAACATTGGCAGTTATAGTGATTACTATGGCAACTACAACTTATTTATCGGTAGCCAGGCCGGAGAAAAGAATACTTGGGGAAGTGATAACGTGTACCTGGGGCACCAGACCGGAATGAGTGGCACTGATGCACACAACAACACATTTGTGGGCAGCAAAGCCGGGATGAATACTACTTATAGTGATGATAATACCTTTATTGGAAAGGCAGCCGGGATGAAAAATACTACCGGTTATGGAAACACTTTTATTGGTAGATTGGCAGGCTACAACCATAAAACTGGTGATAACAATACTTTTCTGGGATTAGGGGCTGGCTATGCAAACGAGACCGGAGCAAAGAACGTGTTTATAGGCTACTATGCAGGCTCTATTGAAAAGGGTTCCCACAAGCTCTACATCGCCAACAGTAACACAAATACGCCCCTGCTCTACGGGGAGTTCGATAACCAAAAACTGACTGTAAACGGCTGGCTAGGCGTGGGCACCACTAACAACAGTGGCGACTACAAACTCTCCGTGAATGGCAAAGTCAGGGCAAAGGGCATTACTGTGGAGACTAATTGGGCTGATTTTGTTTTTGCTGAGAATTACAAGTTACGCCCTCTTTCAGAAGTAGAAAGCTTTATTAAAGCAAACAAGCACTTACCTGATGTTCCCTCCGAAGCACAGGTGGCTAAAGAAGGGGTAGAACTTGGTTCTATGCAAGCTACTCTGCTGCAAAAAATTGAAGAGCTTACCCTGTATTTATTACAGGCGCATGAAGAAAGCAAGCAACTGCGTCAGGAAGTAGAGACTTTAAAAGCAGCTGTAAATAAATAAGCCATCTATCACATCGAAATCATTATGAAAAATTTTATTCTGTGTTTCCTCTGCCTGGTTTGTATACAGGCTCAAGGGCAAACTATTGGCAGCGATTCTGCCGGTGTTTCTCTAAACCAATCTATAGATGTACTGGTTATTACCAAAACTTTACTGGCTGCTCCGCTTACCGAAAAAAGTTTACCAGCCAATGCTTTAAGAAATGGCCAGTTAGAGTTCTCTACCTCCCAATATTATGCGCGAAAGATCCTGAAAACAGCAGGAGAAGTGCACTTGACAGCCGGAGACAATAAACATTTCAGGGCAGGGGAGGCCATTTTGCTGGAGCCTGGTTTTACAGTAGATGCGACAGCTGAATTTACTGCCGAGATTGCTGCCGTCGAAACTAGTAGTAAAGACATACCTGTGGCTTCTACACCACCCGCAGATACGCAGGAAAATGTATTGTCAAAAGCACGGATAGATATACAAGCTGACATAAAAAAACCTTCCACTGAAGCTGAATTCACCTTATTTCCTAATCCGGTATCTGAAAGGTTTTATATCCGCTACCAGCTCACCGAGGAAGCACCTGTTGCCGTCACACTTTTATCCATTACCGGGGCCGTAGTACAAGCCCTCCGCCCGGCAGAAGCACAGGCAGCAGGAACATACGAACTGGCTTTTACAGTAGGCGACGTACCCACCGGTATGTACCTGGTTTCTCTGGAAATCGGCAAACTGAAATTCACACAACGTCTGGTGGTGCAATAATTTTTAAAACAATTTTTACAGCAATACTCACTCATACAAAACATGAAAACACTTAAAATCTCCCTCTTTATAGGACTAATCGTAGGTTTTATGGCTTCTATCAGCATTATCGGATGCCAGAAAAACCTCCAGGCCGCTAAACAACCTGCCAGCTCCCTGGAAATGGAAAAAGAAGCCATCCGCAAAGTGATAGACCAGGAAACCACTTCCTATTACAAACAGGATTTTGACGCCTGGCAAAGCACGTACGTCAACGAACCCTACTTCCGCTATCATGGATATTGGGAAGGTTTTCCGGAAAAAGTAGTGTATTACAATGGCTTTGATTCGTTAAGGCAGATCAAGAAAAAGCAATTTGACGAAAACCGCACTGTATGGCAACAGTCCCGCATCGAACGCCGAAATGAAAATTTCCGGATCTATGGTGAGGTAGCCTGGTATACGTTTGAGGAGATTACCTATGATACAACCACAAACCAGTTACTAGGTACCTGTATGGGAGCCAGGCTGATGGAGAAGCATAACGGAGCATGGAAAATAGCGTATCTGGGCTTTCATTTCCTGCCTATAAAAGAAGATGCTTTACCACTAACAACCGGTAAGAAGTAAACAAGACTTTATCTTTATCTGCCTGCTGCTACAGCAGGCAGGTATTTCTATGCCCGTTTCATAAGATAGCCCCTCTTTAATCTCTCTAAACCCTTCCTACATTCTACATCTCAATTAATTTTTGTCATGGTACATCCTAGATTTCAACTTTTTTTCACCTTACAAAAGCAACTATCCATATTCCTTATCCTGCTGCCTGCTATTTTTACCAGCTGCAATAAAGACATAGAAGAGCCAGTAAACCCTAACCCCATTCCGGGTAGTAGCCAGCCCGATGTGTTCTTTATCACCTCAGTGGTTGGGAACGAAAATGATCTGGGGCTGATGATCAATGATCCTGTATCGGGCAAACAATTTGCTGCCTCTGGTCCAAAGAATGAACAGGGAAAACTGGATTCTATCTATTTCTTCATTGAATCTGAACCTGAAACGGGTAAATGGCTGGCTCATGAAATTAGTGAAGACTACACGCCGGTTAAAACCACTACTTCCACCGGACATACCCTGGAGTATACAGCTATTGACCCGGTTACAGAGACCGGCACTATTACCGTAACAGAAACCAATTCTGGCCATGTAGTATGGGAAGGGAATAATCTTAAGTTCGACCATACCTTTTTTGAAAACAGAGAACAAGCCCGGCAAAGAGGAGCCAATATCCGAAAGAGTAAAGGAGCCAGTGGCGCAGAAATGTTATATATCCTCAGCAGTATGGCCGGTTGTGGTCTGGGACTTGCCAGCTTGGGTGGAGGTCCGCTACTGGGCGCATTGGGAGTGTATAATACCTACAATAGCTGCAAATCGGCTAAGGATGCCCTGGAGAATTTGTATAGCGGAAAGCCGGCTTTTGGGTGTTTGGTTACCAAAGACCATCTGAATACGATGTCTGCTCTGGGTGAAACCTTGGCTTCCGGGGGAAGTTATGGTGCCCTGGCTACTGGCTTATTACCTACGTTGGTTAATTACGGGTCTCAGTATGCCGGTGCCGGAGATTGTGGGGACGATGATAACGATGATGGCAACAATGGCAACTCAAATGGAGAAGATGGCCAGAATGGGAATGGCAGCAACGGAGGCGGCTTGTGGGAAGATTTGTTTGGAGGTGGCGGAAAAAGCTGGGGCGATCCGCATCTGAGCACCCCTGATGGATTGCTGTATGATTTTCATGGCTATGGCGAATTTATATTTACTAAATCCATGCAAGATAATTTTGAAGTACAGGTACGGATGGGCAATCCTTACAGCACCACCTTGCAGGCCACACTCAATACCGGCCTTGCAATACAAACCGGAACCGATGTCGTATGCATTGTGGCAAATCCGCAGAAGTTATATATCAACAATGTAGCGCAGGAGTTAAATTTCGACATAATACCTTTAAAAGAAGGGGCAGGCATTAAACGGGAAATAGATAAAACGTATCAGGTACTCACTATCCGGAGCAAAAAAGGCGATCTGGTGAAAGTGCGCCTGGACGGAGGGTATTATTTTGATTTTGAAGTAACAATAAACGAAAGCCGCAAAGGCCATGTGCAGGGCTTATTAGGAAATTACGATGGAGACAAAGGAAACGATCTGCAACTGAAAAGTGGAGAAAGAGTGGAGAAATCATTCTCGTCTATGTATCCCAGGTTTGCTGACAGCTGGCGGGTAGAGGCTGCTAACTCGTTGTTTTATTATGCAGCGGGTACAAATACAGAAACCTTTACCAAAAAAGATTTTCCCAAAGCACCCTTACATATTCCTAATGATAAACTAAAATGGGCGGAGAATATTTGTTTGCAGGCTGGTATTACCGAAGAACCTTTTTTGACCAATTGTACCTGTGATGTAGCCCTCACCGACGACCCGGCAATGGCTAAGTCTGCGGTATGGGAAGCCCAAAAACAGATAGAAAACAGCCTGCCGCCCATGGATATGAGTAAAATACAATTACAGGGAGAAGCCCAGGTAAGCGGAAATTTTATCCGGCTGACAAAGTATGAATTTTACCGATCGGGACAGGCATTTTACACCACCCCCTTAACTGGTGATTTTGAAACAGAGTTTACCTTCCGGATACCCTATAACAAGAATGGAAGTGGAGATGGCTTAGCCTTATTGATAGCCAAAGACATTCCTCAGCTGAGAAGTAACTCCTATCCTGGTAAGGATGGTAAATTAGGATATGAAGGTGTACCCGCATCGCTGGCTGTAGAATTCGATACATGGGCAGATGCCTCTAGTGATGAAAGTGGTAATCATATAGCCATTCATACCAATGGAAAAGAAGCGAACAGTACCAGTTATACAACCAGATTAGTATACAACAATAAGATAGTTCCTTTAGTAGATGGCTATTTCCACTCCGTAAAAGTCAGATACAAAAACAAAACTATAACGGTGTATTTAGATGGAGCACAGGTTTTGGAAAAAGAGGTAGACCTGGCAGAAAAACTGGGCCTGGAAGGTAAATGCTATGTAGGCATTACCTCCTCTACCAGCATTGCTTGTGGCATTCACAGCATCAGCGGCTGGTCAGTTAAGAATCTGTAAAAGTCAACAATAACCCTGTTATGTTTTCACTACCTAACAGGGTGCTTTTCTAGCCTACCCATAATTTTACTGTTTCTGTAGAGATACTTAAAGGTCCATACTCATCCGAATCATGTCGCGGCACTGCATACCATTTTCAAAAATAGGTTCGGGATAATGCCTGATAAAAAAATCACGGTCTATCCAGGTAATCCGGAAGCCACATTTCTGGTATAACATTAGTTGAGCGGCCCCAGGGTTACCGGTACCTATTTCCAGGGTTTTTATACCCAGCCCTTTGGCTTGTTCAATGGCATAAAGAATGAGTTTGTTGCCGATTCCTTTCCTCTGATAGGTTTCTTTTACAGCTATATTAACTATTTCCATCATTTCCGGGCGGGTACGGATCAGCACTAATACCCCAACAATTTCCGCTTCATACGAAGCAACAAAGCAAGTTCCGCGGGACAGGTATTCATCTACCAGCTTTCTGGAAGGATCTGCCAGCAGAAGTAAATCGTAGGGAGTTGCTTCCTGAGCAAGTAGTGGTCGTAGTTGAACGTTCATTGGTTGAGTTGATGGAAAACTTCAGGCAATATACAAAGGCAAGCTCCCTGGTCAAAGTTTCTGATTCTTTGCCAGGGAGCCTGCAAGTTTACATATACTCGTAAGCCAACACAGTTGAGGATCTTATTGCTGGCTGGTTTTCACCGGGCGGAGCTTATTTTCTACGATAAATTTGCCCACTTTATTGCCCAGGTCCTGGCCTGCTTCACAGGAGAAGCGGAAGTGAATACCTGCCATCACACGTGAATCGGCATTTTCATCAGCCGCCTGGCTGAAACTCTTGAAGCTGCGGGTAGACCCAGGTATTTCAGCTGTATTAGAGATCATGGTGAACTTTGTATTATCTCCTAATATCGCAGCTAACACAGTGGCACCTGCATTCCCTAAGGCACTATGGGTAGACGGATAATCCTGTACCGGCGGTGTAGGCATCAAAGGTTCCCAGCTCTGGTCGGCTACGGTTTGTCCGTTGCCATCGTTTTCAGCTGCCCGGATAGCAGTGTAGGGTCTCCAGAAATTGTAGTGGAATTTTGAATCCCAGCCGGCTGTATAAGAATCTGCCAAAGCCATGTTAAGTAAAGCGAACAAACGGGCTGTAGTGAGTAGATCCAGTTTTTTGCCGGAGATAGCTGAACGGGCCACCCGGTTCCAGCCTGCTTCTGAAAACTCATACCAGAACTTTGCATAGGAAGTTTGTTCGGCAGTGCGAGTCTGGCTGTTTAGTTGGCCTACACTTTTTATTTCATTGTAATCCTGGGTATATACCTCACTAGTGAGGCTAGGCTGGGGGGTACTGCGGAATTGTTCCGGGCTTTGCAGGCCAAAAGGTTGCATGGTTTTCCAGAAGGGAGCAAAGATAATGTCGAAGGGTGGAACAGCCTGGTAAACACCTGGTTCAGTAGAAGGCTCAATAGCACCAAAAGGATCTGCAAAAGCTCCATCGTTTTGGCGGAGGGCCAGAATGGCATTGGCAGCTTCTACACCAAGTGCCAGTCCATGTGCTTTAGGCTGGCCTTCCGGAATACCTGCCAGCGATTGTTGCAGCCTGGCATCTAAGTCCGCTTTTTTATCCGGGAAATGAGCCACTAATACCCGGTGAGCGGCTGAGGCAGCTGCACTAATTGGTTCAGCCTGGTAGTCTTTGGTTTGCAGGGCATATGTTTCGAACGCCGGGCCTATGGCATTTAAAGCATCGTGCATAGCAATGTGTACCATGGCATTTACCCGGGAAGCCAGTAAAGAGTGCTGATAGGTAGCTCCACCCATTGCATCAAAGGCGGCTATGTTCCAATCCAGGATTACCTGGTTGGAAATCCCTTTGAAATACTTTTTCTCCGGTTTGGGGCCTTCCGCATAATCCGGAGTAATGTCTTTAAACTTGTTGCAGGCAAACAGAATCGTAATTGCCATTAGCAGGGCAAATAAGTTTGTTGTTTTCATAAAATGTGTGTTGTTGTTTGATGATACAAATTTGCAACCCGGAAGCCTGAAACCGGATATGAAAAAAGGAGTATGATGTATGAGAAAAGTATTATCCGAAAAAATGAAAGCGTTGTATTTAGTATTCATCTGTTGGCAACAAGCACATAGGAAGATATGTGAATAAATGGTTGATAAATAGTATGTTATTTGATAATACTTAGCCGATTAGTTAATGGATAAGCGTGGGTGAGGGTAGAGCTGATGAAGCTAAAAAGCCGGAAAATTACAATAAGAACTATTGTAATTTTCCGGCTGCTGCCAGATACTATGCTGGTTTAAATATGTGCTATGTATTCTTCTTTCTCCACAAAAAAAGCAGGCGAATATCCATATTTCCGTTTAAATGCTGCACTAAAATTATTGTAATGATTGTATCCGAGCCTTTCGGCAATATCCATAACCTCTGTATGGCGGTCAAGCAGCAGTTGTTTGGCATAAGCCATTTTCTTATCGTCAATAAACTTCATAACCGGCATGCCAAATAATTTTTTGAATCCGTATTTCAGCTTAAATGTGTTGATGCCAAATTCTTTTACAATCGCATCCAGCGAAAGGTCGTCCAGGTAATGCAGTTCCAGGTATTCTTTAATGGCATGCAGCACTTCTATATCACGTTTGTGCAATTTAGTATCAATAGTGGGTAATGCTTTGCCGGTTGGCTGCCGGAAGCTCATGATCTGGTGTATAAATAACATACGTATCAGCAATTCTTTGTACATCTTTGCGACTGACCCGCTATACGGACAGTGAAGCAGCTGAAAGAGCGTATCCCAGATAACCGGATTCATTTTTTTACTGTCATGCAGGGTCACATAAGGTTCTTTGTCTTTTATCAGTTGTTGCCAGCGTTCTTCGGGTATGTCGTTTCCTAAAAGTTTATCGGCCAATGCCTCCGGCGTAATTTTAATAGACATATCCTGCAGGTATTTGTTCTTTCCTACAACATATTGCGATTTAAAATCGGGTAAATAATTAAGAGAATGGTGTTTTTCAGGTATCTGGGCAGCCGGGTAATCAGCAAAGTTCGAACTTCCTTTAATCTGAAAGAACAGGCATATAAAAGGAAATTGCTTGTCTACTTCAAACCGGATGCTTTCTTCTCTGGTTTGAATTTCGTTTTTTGTTATACAATACCATTCGCCTTTCTCTATTTCTACTTTCAGTTCACCAATTTCTGGTTGCTGAAAATAGATAGAAGCCGAGTTGGTGGACTGTAAAGCTTGATTTACGGTAAATTCAATCTCTTCTTTTGTTTTCATAAGGTATGCAAGTTCTGTTTTGTACGTGTTGGAATAACCGGTCTTTTAATTTCTTCAGAAGATGTTTTATCGTTCTTTCAGCAACTAATCGCCGAAGCGTTACGCACAAACCTGTTAGATTTTGTAAACCTAACAGGTTTCTAGGTGTGTAATCATTCCCTGAAAAAAGGGATGGATTCATACACTGGCGTACGTTTTTGTGTGAATGCCTGAAGCCCTTCTCTTCCTTCCGGATGGTTGGCGCTGTAGACAATAGCCTGTTGCTCGGCAACTAATTGTTCTTTCAAACTGCGGTCAAATGTATCATTCATCAATAGTTTAACCTGCCCTATAGCATGCACGGCCTTTAGAGATAACTCCTGTGCAAAGGCCTCTGCCCCAGGGTAAATGGATTTATCTTCCAGAACCATGGTTACCAGCCCCAGCGATTGCGCTGCTTGTGCAGAAATAGGTTTGTCGAGCATTATAATCTCTAATGCTTTACCCATGCCTACCAGGCGAGGCAGGGTATACGTTCCACTAGCCGGCAATGTAAGACCGTAGGAGGTATTGGAAGCTTTCATATAGGCATTTTCTGCCATTAAGCGGATATCGCAGGCCAATGCCAGAAATAGTCCGGCACCTGCTGCAGGCCCGTTAAGGGCAGCTATAACCGGCTTTGGCATATTTCTAATCACTTCAATGCACTCATGGAGAATGGTTGTTAGTGCCTGAAATGAATCGCCGGGCTGTTCTGGATTGGCTTGTAAGGCAAATGTTAAATCGCCCCCTGAGCAAAAGGCCCGTCCTGTGCCAGTAAGGATTACTACCCGGATGGCAGGGTCTTCGGCTGCTTTTTTTACCTGTTCAAGCAAGGCCTGGGCCATCTGCATATCCATTGCATTCAATACCTGTGGCCGGTTAAGAAAAATAGTCAGTGTATGCTTGTTTCTTTCTGTAATAATAGAATCTGCGGCAAGAGGAGGGGATGTTCTGCCATCAGTAGCTGGTACCTTTGCCGGATGTATGGCTGTTTCTGGTCTGTTAAGCCATGTAACAAGTTTTTTGCTCACTGCAACCAGGCGGCCTGCCAGTATTGCAAGGAAATACCCTACAGTCTGGGAAATAATTTTGTTCATATGCATAAGCTGAGTATGGAAAGGAATCCGTTCAGATTCCATATACTTTTGGGTAGGTAATTTCTTTTTTTACGATGTAATAACAGTTCTGCGCATCATGGGGCAGGCGTTTTACGGACATGTGTTTAAACCCTGCTTCTTTCAGCAATTGCTCTGCCTTTTCGGTGCCCCACATGGTACCCAGGGCCATTCCGTCCTGTGCCAGCGAAACAGTCATGCAGTGCATACAGGAAACTGTATACAAAAACGTGCCTAAGGGATGGTGTAGATTGTTGTGCAGATGGCTGGAACCGTCAATGTCCTGCATCAGAAAGGTACCATCTTGTTTGAGTGACTGATAAATCATCGCTAGTACTTGATCTGGCCGGGCCTGGTCGTGTATGGCATCAAAGGCAGTAATCAGGTCAAACGGCTGGTCGGGTGCAAAATGAGTCAGGTCCCGTTGTTGGAAAGTAACATTGGTCAATCCGGCTTTATGAGCTTCAGCCCTGGCAACTTCAAGAGGCTCCAGACATAAATCATAGCCGGTAAAGCGGCTTTTGGGGAATGTTTTAGCTAGCAGATTCAGTGCCCGGCCGCTGCCGCAGCCTACATCCATTACCTCTATTCCTTTTTCTAACGAGGCCGTTAGTCCGGGAGCCAGCGGAAGAATCTGGTCTATGAGTGAACTAAGTACACTTTGGCCGCTGTCTTCCGCCATTACTTCATGGAAACGCGAATACTTGGCGTACGGCACGCCACCCCCATTTTTGAAGCAATTGAGAATATCATTTTCTACTGTGGCCAGCACTGGTATGTATTGAGCAAACACCGCCAGGTTATCCGACCCGGACGAACGCATAAGAAAAGCTGCACGACTGGCAGGCAGGTGATATTGCCCGGTTTCTGGGGTATAGTCTATAATTTCTCCGGTAACCATGGCTCCAAGCCATTCCCGCACATATCTTTCCTGCAAACCGGTGGCAGCAGCAATTTCCACACTGGTAGCCGGTGGCATTGTTCCCATCTGATCAAATAAACCGGCCTGGTGGCCCACGGATATCATTAAGGTGAGTGCTGCCTGGTTATAGGTGTGGAGGAGCGTTCCGGCAAAATCCTGAGTAGCGGTTGGCATTTCTAGGGTACACATAGGGAATACAAGTTTTAAGTGAATGCGTATAAAAGGTGACATGAAAAAATGATGAACAGCCTCTGGTAGAAGTAATCAGAATGGCTGTCCTTCTATGCTTGCAAAGGTATTGGCCAGGTGCTTTTGTAAGAAAATAAAGAGGTAGACAGGAAGTGGACAGTGACAAAAATGCAAGTAGATACCAAGTGGATATTCCTGAAAAAGAGTCAATTGCTGTGGATAATATACTTTGTAAATGCTAACCGGAAGGTACTTTATAAACAAGCATGCCCGGAGAATCCTTCTCCGGGCATGGGTAGTCATTAGCAAATACAGGCTGTTTATGTCAAAGAATTTTTGGCAAAGTAGCCCATGGCTTTACTCATAAACAAAGCATATTCCGGTTGAGCTTGTCCGTCAACCAAGGTAAACCGCTCGTCGGAAACATATAACTGGCCAAGGCCTTCATAGGCTTCTGCCTGCGGGTCTGCGGAGTTAGCGGTGCCCCAGAATTGGCGGATAATGGCATAATGCCGGGCTATCAGCTTTTGTACCGGTTCACTTTCGGGATTTTGCTGCCGCATGGCAAAAAGGGTAGAAGCAATCTCCTTACTCTCCTCTTTCAGTTTGGCAAAGTCTGCTTTGCTGAGTTGCCGCAGGTAGTTTTCAGAGGTTGCCAGGGCATCGGCCCCATATTTGGCGGACGCTTCGTTGCGGTAGGCTTCTGCCGTTTCTTTGGGCAGGCCTTCGTATAATTCTTCTGGTGTTAGCATTGTGTTGTTTTTTACATGTGAAATAGTTTTGTCAAGCGTTTGCAGCAAGGTAGATAATCTGTTGCGGCGGGCTTCCAGGGCTGTTTTGTGTTGTTCCAGCGCTTTCAACTTGTCGAAACCAGGCTTATCTAAGATGCGTCCGATTTCGTGCAGGCTAAAATCCAGTTCTTTGTACAACAGTATTTGCTGAAGCCGCAGCAGTTGCTCCCTCCCATATAACCGGTACCTGGCCTCGGTACGGATGGCCGGTTTTAGTAGCCCTATCTGGTCGTAGAGATGAAGCGTGCGCACACTTACACCTGCTAACCGGGAGAGCTGTTTTACAGAATATCTTTCCATAAGCTGCTGTTATTGATTACCTATGCAAACATACACTATGACGTAAGGTAAGAGTCAAGTCTTTTTTTTAGAAAATTTTTTGAAGTTAATTCTGTAGCAAAAAATGCTCTTCTGAATTCCGGGCATCTACCTATTAGAACATAGTACTCCCTTTCTTTTTATCAATCCATGTACAGTGTATGCTTAACCAAGATACCATTTGCCAGGCATAACTTGCCCGTGGAACTAGCCGGAGACATATTGCAGGCACTCTGTTAAGGCCAACACCAATAAAAATGGGTATGGGATAAATGGATGTTTTACATTCCACGCGTCACTCACACGGGGTGCGTATAGTAGACTGTTACTTTTCTGCGTGTGCACAGATGAGTTTTGTTTACATTCATTGCCACCTTATTGTCTACTCCCAAGGTGTCTGCTGTGTACCTGCTGTCTACCTGAAAAAATAGGAATGGCTGCCGGTTGCCACTAGTTTTGTGCCCATGGATTTACAAGAAATAATACACCTGTTCCTCTTGTAATCCTGCTATTTATATACACCAATAAACACCCTTCTACCCCATGAACACTGTTCTTTTCCGCTTCTGCAGAAATGGTTTCTGTAAAGCACTTCTATTAGCTGTACTGGCCGGTACACTCCCGGCAAATGAAAGTATCGCCATGCCTGGCACGTTAGCAACGGCGCTTATTCCAACTGAAAACACAGGTTCCCCCAGCCATTTACAAGCCCTGAGTTACTCCTTTCCGGGTAGTTTTACGATAGCTGTACATCTGGAAAATCCTCAACTAGAAAAAGTATATATTCTTATACTGGACAAGCACAATCAGGTGGTTTATAGAAAGAATCTGGGCAAGACGGCCACCTATGTAAGCAAGTTAAATGTAAAAAATTTGCCCAACGGCAGCTATAGGATTATGGTTAAAAGTCCTACCCATACCTATACGAGGGAGTTTTCTTTGCAAACCCTGACCAGGCGAACCATTACCGTAGCGCATCCCAATGAAATGCAGCTACCACAAGAGGCTATGTAATAGCCTCTTTTTTTGTGGAAATACCAAAGCTTTTAGAAACAGATAGGCTTATCCTCATTACCGGGTACTCCAATTTTTTCCACATAAAGTATCAAACAATCCCAACTAACTTGTAATTTGCCTGATTCAAGGAAATATAGAACAACCTCCATTCAAGTTAACCTGGTTTTGTATGAAATATACCTTTGCCGGTAGGTGTACTTTTGCCTTTTTGGTTAAAGTAACAGCCGTACTGTCTCCCCTAATGAGTCTATGCCTGATTGGGGCGTATGCCCAGTCTTCTACCGTTATTCCTATCGAAACACAGCATTATGGCCTGGCGTTAGGTGTGGATGCAGATAAACGGGTAGGTATACTTTATTTTGGTACCAAGCTGAACAATGCTTCTGAATACCAATATGCACCGGCCATGTACCGCCAAGGAGATGATTATTCGGGTATATTAAATGCTGCCTATACGCCCAGTGGTTCCCGCAACCTGGTAGAGCCTGCCATCTGGGTAACGCATGCCGATGGCAATACTTCTCTGGATCTTCAATACGTAAGCCACCAGGTGCAAAAAACCGACAACAATGTATCTACCACTAACATCCTGCTCCGCGATCCGGTGTATGCATTGGAGGTTATGCTCTATTATAAAGTTTATGCGCAAGAAAATGTGATTGAGCAGTGGTCGGTGATAAAGAACAACGAAAAAGGCAATGTAACCTTGCATAAATATGCCTCGGCAAATCTGTATATGAAGGCAAATAGCTACTGGCTGAAACATTACCACGGCGACTGGGCCAAAGAAATGCAACCAGAAGAAATCCGCCTGACTTCTGGCATCAAAGTACTGGACACCAAACTAGGTACCAGGGCTAACTTGTATCAGCCGCCAACCTTTATGGTATCTTTAGATAAAGCCGCCTCCGAAGACGAAGGCCGCGTACTGTTTGGCTCCGTAGAATGGTCGGGCAATTTCCGGGTAGATCTGGAAGTAGACCCGCTGAACAACCTGCGCATTATTGCCGGAATCAATCCGCATGCGTCTGCTTATACCTTAGGCAAGGGCCAGGAATTTACAACACCCATGTTTGTGTATACGTATTCTGATAAGGGCAAGGGGGAAGCCAGCCGCAACATGCACCGCTGGGCCCGTAAATACAAAATAATGAACGGCAACGGTTCCCGCCTTACCTTGCTCAACAACTGGGAAGCTACCTATTTCGACTTCAACGAACCCAAACTGGCCGAACTCATCAAAGACACCAAAAAACTGGGCGTAGATATGTTTCTACTGGATGATGGCTGGTTTGCCAACAAATATCCCCGCAACAGCGACAAAGCCGGCCTGGGCGACTGGCAGGAGAATGTGCAGAAACTGCCGCATGGCATTGGCTACCTGGTGAAAGAAGCCCAGAATAATCAGGTAAAATTCGGCATCTGGGTAGAGCCCGAAATGGTGAATCCCAAAAGTGAATTGTATGAAAAACATCCGGATTGGGTCATTCGTGAACCGCAGCGGCCAGAGCACCTCTACCGCAACCAGCTGGTGCTGGACCTAAGCAACCCCAAAGTGCAGGATTTTGTGTTTGGCGTACTGGATAATATTCTTACGAAAAATCCGGATGTGGCTTTTTTCAAGTGGGATTGTAATGCCGTAATCTACAATGCCCACTCTGCCTACCTGAAAGACAAACAGTCGCATCTGTATGTAGAGTATGTAAAAGGCCTGTATAAAGTGCTGCAACGCTTCCGGGCCAAGTATCCGGATATGCCTATGATGCTGTGTTCTGGTGGGGGAGGCCGTGTAGATTATGCGGCTCTGCAATATTTTACGGAATTCTGGCTCAGCGACAATACTGATCCGCTGGAACGCATTTTTATTCAGTGGGAGTATTCGTATTTCTTCCCGGCCATTTCGCACGACAATCACGTAACCGACTGGGGTAAGCAACCCATTAAATTCCGCACCGACGTAGCCATGATGGGCAAACTGGGTTTCGATATTGTGGTAAGTGAACTGAAGCCAGAGGACCTTAAATTCTGCCAGAATGCTGTGAGTACCTATAAATCTATTAGTGAAGTGGTATGGCATGGAGATTTGTACCGCTTGGCCAGTCCGCAGGAAAATGATTTTGCTTCCCTGATGTATGTAAATGAAGCCAAAGACCGGGCGGTGATGTTTAGTTACCTGGTATCCAACAGGTATGGCGATGGCAGTTTGTCGCCGGTAAAACTTGGTGGCCTGCACCCGGATAAAAAATACACCGTAAAGGAAATTAACCTGTATCCTAACACCAAAACAACCATTTCTGGCGAAACCAGTTATTCTGGCAACTACTTGATGACGATTGGTTTTAATCCCGGGGTGAATGCCCGCCGGACGAGTGTTATTCTGGAAATTACGGAAGTTCAGTAGCTACTTTTACTCATACTTATCTATCTACCCTAACTTTAAACACATTTTATGAAAAACCCTTTCACCCCTATACGAAGCCTGATCTTGTTGTTGCTGGTTAGCCTATCTATAACTACCTATAGCCAGGAGCTGAGTTCCTTGGTAGCTGGAGAAGCTACTCCCAAGCTGGTATCCAGCCAGTTCAGTTTTACAGAAGGCCCGGCAGTAGATAAGCAAGGCAATGTATACTTTACCGACCAGCCCAATAATAAGATATGGAAGTATAGTACCGATGGAAAATTGTCTGTGTTTCTGGATAAAGCCGGCCGCTCCAATGGCATGTTTTTCGACAAGCAAGGCAACCTGATTACGTGTGCAGATGAGAAAAATGAACTCTGGTCTATCAGCCCAAAAGGCCAGGTGACGGTGTTGTTAAAAGACTATCAAGGGCACACATTCAATGGGCCAAATGACCTATGGATTGACCCAAAAGGCGGCATTTACTTCACTGATCCGTATTTTCAAAGGGAGTATTGGGAGCGGAAAAGCCCTGATCCAGGAATGAACGGAGAAAAGCTTTATTATTTAGCTAAAGGCAAAAAAGAGCCGGTTTTAGTGGATATGGAAATAAAAAAACCCAATGGACTTATTGGCACCCCGGATGGGAAATACTTATATGTAGCCGATATGGGCAACAAAGCTATATTCAGATATGATATTGGTGCCAACGGAAGCCTCACTAACCGCCAGCCATTTGCCGAAGAAGTAATCGACGGCATGACTATCGATACGCAAGGCAACATTTATATGGCCGGAAAAGGTGTAAGTATATATAACCCGAAAGGCGAAAAGATTGGCCAGATTGAGGTGCCTGCCAAATGGACAGCCAATGTGTGTTTCGGAGGCAAAAACCGCGATATGCTGTTTATTACGGCCTCTGAATCTGTCTTCGTTTTGCCGATGAAAGTAAAAGGAGCATATTAAGTAGATATTACTTTAGCATAGGTATAATAAGCTTCACTATTGCAATATTTTTGAAAATGAGATGGGTGAACAGAAATATTTCTGCACTACTAGGTCTGCTTGTGTTAGTGGATTGCGCTCCATCAAATAAAAACAGATATCAAAGGTTTGATAAAGTAAGCTTTTGCGATTTACCAGCCCACCTAAATAAAGTTGTTTACATTGAAGGAATTTTCAGTGGATCTAATAAAGATTATATGTTTCTTGGTTCAAATAAAGAGAACTGTAAAAATTTGCCACCCTTATGCCTTGATATTAAAAACTTTAATCAGCAACCAAAAGATGTTAAAGATAAATATAGTACGGTGATTCACAATCCCCAAACTATGTATTTGTTGATTAAAGGAGTAGGTAAATATATATCAGATGCTAAATGCGGTCATTTATTTACTCATAATCATGCATTTGTCTTTCAGAAAATAATTAGTATGGAGATAGTTAAAAAGTAGCTACAACCAAATTGCTATTCAATTTTTATTGATACAAAGATTTTGTGGAATAGTCGGATATAGAGCATACGGATCAGTGCTATTTCTAATGTTTAATCTTCAAATTTCCAAGTCTGCCTATGCCTGATGAATATATTTTGCGGATAGACTGCCCGGATGAAACAGGCTTGGTGCATAAAATTACCGGGGTGCTCTACCACAATCAGCTCAACATTATCCGCAACGATGAGTTTGTAGACAAGGAGAATGGGCAATTTTTTATGCGTACTGTGTTTTCAGGCAAGACCAATCCGGACAAAATTATGTACGGGCTGCAAGGGATTCTGCCCAACACGGCCCGGATCTACCTTACGGCTAAACAAGTAAAAAATGTAGTTATCCTGGTAACCAAAGAACATCATTGTGTAAGTGATCTGCTGATCCGGCATGCATTTAGGGAATTGCCTATGAATATCCGGGCGGTTATTGGTAACCACCAGGTATTGGAGCCCTTAGCCGGGCAATTTGGCGTACCCTTTCATTATATATCGCATGAGGGCATCAGCCGGGAGACACATGAAGAACAGCTAGCAGCGGTTATCCAAACTTACCAGCCAGATTACCTGATCCTTGCCAAATTTATGCGGGTGTTAACGCCCGGATTTACGCAGCGGTTTCCCAACAAAATAATTAACATTCACCATTCCTTTTTGCCTGCTTTTATTGGGGCCAATCCCTACCGCCAGGCCTATAACCGGGGCGTAAAAATTATAGGAGCCACAGCCCATTTTGTCAATGATAACCTGGACGAAGGCCCCATTATTACGCAGGATGTAACCCATGTAAATCATAGCCAGAGTACCGCCCAGATGGCTATGGCCGGTAAGGATGTGGAAAAACTGGTGCTGGCAAAAGCCTTAAAACTGGTTCTGGAAGACAGGGTGTTCATTTACGGAAACAAAACCATTATTTTTGAGTAAGCTCATCGGGCATATCGTGGCCTGGCTATTTTGTATCCAGTAGCTTTTTTAATTGAGTGTTAAATTCTTTTTTAGTGGTGGGCTTAAATTCCAGGGCCAGTTGTTCAGCAGGCGATTGAGTTAAACTGGTTTCGTGGAAGGCTATCATAGGCACCTCATTTACCAGCTTCAAACCCAAAACCACTAGTTTTTCATTTACCGGAATTCCGTCAAAAATCAGGGTTGCTCCCGAGCGGCGGTTAGCTGGTAATACAGATTTGTAGTTTTTGAAAATAACCACCACCGAAGCTTTTTTATCTTCTGGTAGAGGTACCTGCAAGCTTGTTTTCTGGCCGGTTAAAACAAGGAAGTAATCGCAGTTTACCCAGCCAAGCTTGTTGCTTTTCAGAATATAGTAGTAATCTGCATCTTTGGTATTTCCGGTTGAAGGCTTTTTGCTGGTAGATTGCCTGGGTTGAGTAAGTACGTTCTCATTCGGTGAAGTGGGTTCCCCGTCAAGTATAAATGACACCGGTATAGCCATTCGTACTCTTACGGGTACACCGCCCTGCTTGCCTGGAATCCAGTTGGGGGAGTTCTCAATTAGCCTGACTGCTTCCCGGTCACAGGCTTCATGTATGCCTTTTAGAATCTGAATATTGCTCAAACTGCCATCTGGTTCCACAACAAATTGTATGTATACTTTACCCTGAATGCCATCCCGGCGAGCTTCCACAGGATAGCTGAGATTGTTTTTAATATATTCATTGAATGCTTTCATGCCTCCTTCAAAGGTAGGTTGTTGTTCGACTACCTGGAAAATGGGTGATTCCTGGGTTAGATCTGCCTGGGCAAGTAGCCAGTTGACCGTACCAGAAGCCGGTTTTTCGCCAGTAAACAGTTTCATGGGTTTCTTTTTACCTTTGAAAGGGAATTTCAGGGTTAGCTGCTTATCTTTTTTCAAATAGACCGGCTTTTCTTCCACTGAAGCAGTTATATTAACCATTCCGCCACTCTCCAGCGGCGACCCATTACTGGTCGTAGTTAAGCCGGCAAGCACCATGTCGGAGGGTTTGTAGAATTCTTGTATCTGAAAAACTACCTTATTAGGGTCGGGCTGTCCATTCTCAAACATAAAGCTGTTCGCCGGAATTTCTACCACGGTTCCCTGGCTGCCTGTAAGTACGGTATCTTTAGTTGCGTCTAGAGTAAAAAACTGGGGCTTATCAATAAAAGAAGCCAGAAACTCATCCAGGTTTTGCGTCTGGGCAGGCATGACTTCTGCCCGGATTTTTGCTAAGGTATCTTTTTCTGTTTGAACCGATTTTCCTGGTGTTCTTTTCTCAATTTTCTTTGCCTCCGTATGCAATTCTACTGTGCTATCTATAACCGGTGGCTGCTTCCCTTGGATAGAATCCTTGGGCCGGAGTGACTCCATAGAAGGAGTTTGTTTAGGTGATGGTGTATGAGTAGCTACTTTTTCCGGAGAGCCGGATGTAAGGGCTGCCGGAGATTGAAAAAGAAAATAAATAATAGTAAGCAACAGAACTACCGCACCGGAAAATCCGGTTGCATACCTCATCCGATGCCGGAATCTGGTACGCTGGTAGCGGTGCATGAGCTGGGTAAAATTCTTCCTGGCCAGAATCCTTTCTGTATCTAAACTTTGTTTTCGAATCTTAATTTCATGTTGCTTCATACAATTAGTTGCCGGTAAGTTGAGCAAAGTGTTTTTTTAATTTCTGTATTGCCCGGTAGGTACACATCTTCGCAGCACTCTCTTTCATATCCAGGATGTAGGCGATTTCTTTAAACGATTTGCTTTCAAAAAAGCGGAGTTGCAGCATAGTGATTTCGTGGCTGGGTAACTGTTCAAGGAATTTTGTGAGTTCCTGTAGGTTCTCCTCCCGAACTATAGATCCTCCTTCTTCCATCAGGGTTTCTAGTAAGTGCTGGTCCAGACTGAAAAGGGGGGTAGCTTTTGTTTTCCGGTAATATTGATGTATCTCATTCATGGCTATTTTGTAGAGCCAGGCAGCAAAGGAGACACGCCTGTATTCGTAGGCAGCTAAATGTGTCATTGCCTGGAGAAACGTTTGAGAAGTGAGGTCATCTGCTACCATTTCATCATCTGTCCGGCGGTAGACAAATCTGAAAATTCGCTCAAAATACAAATCATACAGCCTGCTGAATTGAGTTAAATCTTTTTTAGCAGCTTCAATAAGTAGATGTTCGTCCAAAGATACATATGTTAGAAGTACAGATTAGCCGGTGTTCCCTTCACTCATAGAATGCAAGCAGGAGCAAAAAGTCACAAGTAAACCGAAATTATTTTTTATAGACTTCTGGGAAGTGTAAATTTTTCAGTCCGCTGGACACATCCATCTATTTTTTACATATTGCTGCATACGTTAACGCATGCAAGCAAACAACTCTACACGTTTTTCCTCAGCAACCAGACTTCCTGTCAGCAACACGTTATGCCTGTTAGGCATGAGTTTACTGCTGTTGCTGGTATCCTGTACTGGGAAGCAAACAAGCCCGCCAGGTAAAAAAGTATCTGGGGAAACCATGCAGAAGATTTATGAGGAAATCAAAAC
Organism: Rhodocytophaga aerolata; assembly: GCF_030503435.1. GTDB lineage: Bacteria > Bacteroidota > Bacteroidia > Cytophagales > 172606-1 > Rhodocytophaga > Rhodocytophaga aerolata. Next base: position 171,438 of record NZ_JAUKPO010000010.1, on the reverse strand, counting down.
ACCCTACAAGTATGGTATTGTGCTAAAACATCCCGATACCACCAAATTGATAGATAGCCCTACCATTTTCCGGTTCCGTAACCGGTGGTATATGACCTATATTGTATTTGACGGACAAGGCTACGAAACCTACCTGGCGCAAAGTGACGATCTGCTCCATTGGCAAACGAATGGAAAAATACTCTCTTATACACAAAATACCTGGGATGCCAGCCAGAAGGCAGGCTATGTATCGTTGGTAAACATTACCTGGGAAGGAAACTATGAAGTAGCTACTTACAAGGACAACTACTGGCTATCATACCTGGGAGGGGAGAAAGAAGGCTACGAAGCAGGCCGGTTAGCCGTGGGTATGGCCAGTACAAGTGACGTAACTTCTGCCAGTGAATGGAGCCGATTCCCAAGGCCAGTATTGGCTCCTGTAGATTCCGCTGCCCGCTGGTTCGATAACTTAACGATTTATAAAAGTTTAATTATAGAAGATAAAGAAAAGCTTACCGGCTATCCGTTTGTGATGTATTACAATGCCAAAGGGAAACAAGCAGACTATGAAAGTATTGCTATGGCTGTATCAGAAGATATGACTACCTGGAAACGGTTGGGAGATGCACCCATTCTAACCAGAAAAGCCGGCATCTGTGGCGATGCCCAGATTGCTAAAATCAATGACCTGTATGTGCTATTTTATTTCGGAGCTTTCTGGAAACCAGGTGCCTTTGACCGGTTTGCCTGCTCGTATGATTTAGTGCACTGGACAGACTGGGAAGGGGAAGACTTAATAGCTCCGTCAGTACCGTATGACAGTACCTATGCCCACAAACCCTGGGTTATCAAATGGCAGGGAACCGTATATCATTTTTATACGGCTGTTGGTTCCCAAGGCCGGGTAATTGCGCTGGCTACCTCCAAAGATCTGCGATACACCCAACCCTAATCCATTTATTCCACCTAACACGTATTTAGCATGTATCCATATTTTTACAAACTACCTATCGGGAAATTACTGATTCTGTTCATGAGTATTCTAGGCCTTGCCTTTCCTGGTAATGCACAGATTGTGAAGAAACCTATTCCAGACAAACTAGTGGTTCTTACGTTCGACGATGCCCCGGTAACACACTATACCTATGTGGCCCCTTTGCTAAAAGAATATGGCTTTAATGCAACCTTCTTTGTCTGTGAGTTTCCGCCTAATTACCAGGATACCACCAAATACATGACCTGGAAACAGATACAGCACCTGGGAAAAATGGGATTTGAAGTAGCTAACCATACGCATACACACAAAGGCCCTAGCCGCCTTACACACGATGAATTTGCCAGCCAGTTAGCCTATATCGAACACAAATGCGATTCCCTGCAACTAGGTAAACCACTGACTTTTGCCTATCCAGGCTATGACCTCACGCCCCAGTCATTGGAAACTTTACAGCAACGCGGGTATTTGTTTGCCAGGGCAGGAGGGAGCCGCCCCTATAATCCGCTGACAGACCATCCCTACCTGATCCCCAGCTGGGCTACCACCCAGGAGAATATGGGGCAGATTATGGATGCCTTCAGGCAGGCAGCAAATGGCAGAGTTGTGGTGCTCACTTTACACGGCGTGCCCGATTATGAACACCCCTGGGTAACTACTACGCCTGCTCAGTTTAAACAATACCTGCAATACCTCCATGCTAATCATTACCAGGTAATCTCCCTGAAAGAATTGTCTACCTATATTGATGCCAGACAAGCCTTGCAACTTATAAAACCGGATTTCACCAAACCTTTGAAAAACAACTAGCCGTATACTCCATAAACATTCTTTCGGATTTATCTCTTTCAGTTTGCAACATGAGATTGCCTGAGATAAGTATCTATAGCACGCTTACTAGATGTCTGGCATACATTGCAGACTAGATGAACTATATTATAAAAATATATGTATGTACATTAGTTGTATATACAATCATTAATTATATATTTGCATACACATATTAATCATCACACAACAATTAAACATTTACGACTATGGCAACTATTAAATGGATTTCAGATCCTACACACAGTGAAGTTCAGTTCAAGGTAAAGCACTTAATGATCACCACGGTTACCGGGTATTTTAAAAAATTCAATGTAGAAGCAGAAACAGACAATGCTGAGTTTTCCAGTGCAGGCAAAGTAGTGTTTACAGCCGATGTTAACTCAATTGATACCAATAACGAGCAACGCGATACTCACCTGAAATCAGCTGATTTCTTTCATGCAGAACAGTTTAACCAGGTACGCTTTGTCGGAAACAAGTACGAGAAAGTAGGTGGAGATAAATACAAACTTCATGGCGATCTGACAATTCGTGACATTACCAAACCAGTAACCGTAGATGTAGAGTTTGGCGGTATTGTAGTTGACCCATATGGCCAGACCAAAGCTGGTTTTACCGTGAGTGGAAAAATTAACCGGAAAGAATTTGGCTTAACCTGGAATGCCGTAACAGAAGCTGGCAGCGTGGTGGTAAGCGACGAAATTAAATTACTGGCCGAAGTTCAGCTGGTAAAACAAAACTAAATTTAACAACAGGAGGTATTTTCAATCATGACTAATCAAATAGTAGGTCTGCATCACATTACGGCTATTGCCGGGTCAGCCAAAGGTAACCTGGATTTTTATACCAAGGTGTTAGGCCTACGTCTGCTGAAAAAAACAGTGAATTTTGACGACCCAGGTACCTACCATCTCTATTACGGGGACGAAAAAGGCAGTGCCGGTACTATCCTCACTTTTTTTCCGTATGAGGGGGCCAGGCGGGGCAGTGCCGGAGCAGGTATGGCTACCAACATAGCGTATTCTGTGCCGGAAGGAAGTTTCGATTTCTGGATAGACCGTTTTCAGCAGCACCATGTCAGCTTCGGTAAACCTTCTGAAAAGTTTGGAGAGGCTTATCTTCCTTTCCAGGACCCGGACGGCTTACGTTTGGAACTGGTTGTGTCTAAAAATCCGGATACCCGCAAACCCTGGGAAACGGCTGAAGTAAAGGGAGAAGTAGCTACCAGAGGTTTTCATGGCGTTACCCTTACCTTGCGCAATGTGCAGCCAACCGCCGCTGTGCTGACAAATATTTTCGGATATACATTACTGGAGCAAAGCGGAAACCGCTACCGGTATAGTACCAATGCCATCGACACAGCCAATACTATTGATCTGGTAGAACTGCCCAATGAAGCACGTGGCATAGGCGGGGCAGGTACCAATCACCATATTGCGTTCCGGGTAAAAAACGAAGATATTCTGATGCACTTCCACGACAAAGTAGAACGCAGCGGGCTGAGCATTACCAACAAAATAGACCGTAATTATTTTTACTCCCTCTATTTCCGGGAGCCAGGCGGCGTACTATTTGAAATAGCCACGGATAATCCTGGATTTGGCATTGATGAGCCCTGGGATAAATTAGGTTCAGGCCTGCTGTTGCCTCCACAGTATGAGTCCCGCAGAGCGGATATTGAAGCTATCTTACCAAAGTTGAGTTAAGTTATTTTTGTGTACTGGCGATGCAAGTTGCCAGTACACGTACATTCTAACGTACAAACCTATATGTATACACACACTAAGCAACTGCGTACGTATGGCAAACCCCTGGCAGAAACCGGTAAAGCCTTATTGATGATTCATGGACGGGGGGCAACGGCTGAAAGCATTTTGTCGTTGGCTGAACACCTGCCTGTAGAGGAGTTTACGTTACTGGCCCCTCAGGCAACCAACCATAGCTGGTATCCTTACAGCTTTATGGCTCCCGAATCGCAAAATCAGCCTGCCCTGGATTCTGCCCTTGCCCTTATCCATGAACTGGTAGAAAATATACTAAAACAGGGAATCAGCAGCCGCAGTATTTATTTCCTGGGGTTTTCGCAGGGTGCTTGTTTAACTTCCGAATACGCTGCCAGGCATGCACAACGGTTTGGCGGATTGTTGATCTTCACGGGCGGGCTTATCGGGCAACAGGTAAATACAACAAACTATACTGGTAACTTCGATGGTACCCCGGTGATCATTACCACCGGAGATCCGGACCCACACGTGCCGGTAAGCCGCGTAGAAGAAACCGTCCGTATTCTGGAAGAAAAAGGAGCCCGGGTACTAAAAAAAATCTATAAAGGACGGCCGCATACAATTCTGCAGGAAGAGCTAGACATGGCTTCCCAGTTACTGATCCAATCAGCGGAATAAAGACACGGTATTCCACACAAAGATTAGTTTATGCATACCCCTTGCTAAACAAACTATGTATATCTTGGCAGTTGAAAAAAATTATATGTCAGCTGTTCATGATTTCAGGTGTACAATCTGCCAGTGCTAAAATAGATGCCATCAACGGGCTCCGCGGGTTGGCCGCCCTGATGGTTATTTATTTTCATTCTCTTTTTCCGGTTATTCTTCAGCAGACAGGATTCGACTGGATTATCCGGCATGGGTGGATGGGGGTGAACCTGTTTTTTATGCTCTCCGGATTTGTTTTATACCGGCCTTATTTTACCGGTCAACGTTCGTTTAACAGACGTCGGGATATCTGGGTATTTTATAAACACCGTTTCCTGCGGCTCTATCCCTTATTTGCTTTTAATCTGCTGGTGTGTTTGCTGCTGATGGGGCCTGTAACGGCAGAGAGGTTACATGCCTTTTTTATTGCTTTATTTGCTTTATCCGGCTTTAGTTTGCAGCATCTCTTACCTCCACTTAATCCGGTACTCTGGTCACTAGCCGTGGAAATATGGTTTAGTGTCTTGTTTCCCTTTATCGTGGTAGCGATCGGTCGGTATGGATTTAAAAAGGTGTTTATTCTAGGACTGGCACTTGCCTTACTAACCAGAATTGCCGGAATGTTTTTTGCCAACCCCAATGTAAATATCAGCATTCTCCGCGACAGCCTGCCGGGGCGGCTAGATGATTTCCTGGTGGGGATGCTGATGGTCCGTTTGTATTACCAGCAGGCGTATTTCAGTAAACTATCGGGTAAACAGGTAGGAAGTATAGCGTTGCTTTCTGCAGTTTTCCTATTAACGGCATTTATCGGCTGGGACTTCACAATCCGGGGAAACTATACCTGGTATTCGTTGCCCTTACTGAATAATTGTATCCAGCTGGGTTTTGCGGGAATACTGGTGTTGTCTTTAAAGGAACATTCCCTGCTCAATCGCCTGTTCCGGACATGGGTACTGCAGGTTGCCGGCCTGATGTGTTACAGTTTGTATATCTGGCATTATTTGTTTACTGCTTCTTTCCAGCTACCGCTACCCTTCCTGGTAAATTACCTGTTATATCTGCTTGCTGTAGTTAGCCTGGGTGCTTTTACTTACCGCTACCTTGAGTTTGGCCACATAAAAGACACGAAAGCTTTATTCTTACTTCGCCACAAAATCACTTAAATTAGCATGCTTATTATGTTATTTTTTCATGAGTGGCATTCGATTGAAAACATTGGATAAATAATGAATAAAAACATTGAGAAGGTAAAAAAACTAAGGATTTTTTTACTTAAACAACTTGATGGATTATCAACTGGGCAGCTAAATACCATTCCGGCTGGATATGCTAATAACATTATCTGGAATCTCGGACATATGCTGTGTGTTGAGCAAAATCTGTGTTATGTTAGAGCGGGCCTGCCTATTACCGTTGACGATACCTATTTCTACCCCTATATGCCTGGTACAAAACCAGAAGGATACATAGGCGAACAAGACATTCAACATATACAGGAGTTACTCATTACTTCTCTTGATCAACTACAAGCAGATTACGATAAGAAGCTGTTTAACAACTATTCCCCTTCTGTCATGATACCAAAGGTGTATGGATTTGAAGTAAATAACATTGACGAAGTAATTGACTATCTGCTCTATCACGAGGGCCTTCATGGAGGATATATCCTTTCATTGAAACACCTGCTGTAAATACAGCAACCGTATGTCCGTTGGTGGAAACAACAAAGAAACACTTACATTCTGGTAAAAGGAAAGAGAATAATTGGTGTGTTTATACAAGTCGATAATACACTAAAATTGACTTTATATGGAAACAATATTAAAGCAGGAGCCACGGTATTGAGAATTTTTAATTCAGTAAAATTCTAAAAATACAGATGTCCTTTTGATTCGTTGCACATAACCGGGAACAAATGAAAAACAAGATTGGGGTGAATGTGGTAATTCTGTTGTTGCTTACTTGCTGTGATGGGGTAAATAAAATAGTATGTGGAGAACCAGACGGGAGACATAAAGCTTTTATTGACAAGATAAATACACAACATTCCGGTACTTTAACTGTTGAGCAAGTACCCTGCTATCCAGGCTATCTGCAAGTAAACTGCAAGGCTGCTGTAACCAATGAATTGTTGGATGAAATTGACGCATCCGCCCGAAAGTTAGATTGGATTGAAGTGTTGGTGTATGACAAGGACAATAAATTGATCTGTGGGAACAAAGGTTCGATGTAACATACGTTCGGACAACTGCATTACCTAGAAATAAAAACACAGAAAACATATATATGCCCAACACCCGTTAAGCCAGCGACTGCTATACCTCACCGCATCGTTTAGCCTTGACACACAGTATGTGCAGATAAGATAAAAACCTGGCAAATACGCCAGGCATTGCTTTTAGCAAATTCTGTGTTTAGGAATGAGCAGGTGAAGTACCCCTCAAATTGGCTCTACGTTCTTATAATTTTTCGGTGCTCCACGTGAACATTTGTACATTTGCCGTACCATTGCAAAAAATACTGCCCGATGAATCAAGATCCGTTCCTATTATCTGCCCTTTCAATCATACACGGACAAATGGTAGAAATACCGGGAGGTGTAATTAGTATGCGGGACGACAGAAAAAAGCACACGTGGACCGTTGAAATACATTCCTTTCTGCTTGCCAAGTATCCAGTGACTCAGGATATATACCTTGCCCTCACCGGAGAAAAGCCCAGTACTTTCAAGGGAGATAAAAAGCCAGTAGAAACCATATCATGGACAGAAGCCGTCCATTTCTGTAATACACTTTCCGCAGCCGCTGGTTTACAACCTTGTTATCATACAAGCACACAGGCTAACGAATTACTGGTTGATTCAACCGCCAATGGTTACCGGCTCCCAAGTGAAGCCGAGTGGGAGTATGCGTGTAAAGCAGGTAGTACCGAACCCAGATACGGAGAACTAGATAAGATTGCCTGGTACAAAGGAAATGCAGATGGAACAACACAGCCGGTTGGCATGAAAGAGCCCAATACCTGGGGCTTGTATGATATGTTGGGAAATGTATGGGAATGGTGTTCAGATGTGTATGATGAACCGGTATACGGGTCTTACCGCATTTTCCGCGGCGGTGGATGGTTCGACGAGCCAAGAGGCTGTCTGGCAACAAACCGGAGGCGTAGCCACCCGGTTTCCTTTAAAATAGATGACCTTGGCTTCCGGCTAGCCTGCAATCTGCCAAATAAGCCTGAATAATTACTACTATTGACTAGGTAGAGGAATGATACTGGCTGCAACAAAGATCTATAAAAAGCCTAAACGTATGCCTACTTCTCATTTTGTAGGGTATAACACTATTGGGTAAGCGTGTACATTTTTGATAGTAGTCGTAAGCGTATTAAACATACCTGGCACTTTTAGTGAACAAACGTATTTTTTGTACCCTTTTACACACATATCCTACATCTCTTCTATGGCCATATATTGGCACACAGCCAAAATATGATTTAAATCATAGGACCACCCATACTTGTTCCTTTCTTTTACGCGGAATTAATTATGCTCTACGCTGTTGAAGTAGTAGGTAGATACATATTATTAAAATCAGTAGACACACTATAACGCTAGTATTTTATGAAGAATGAAACGTATAAACAATCCCTTGGTGAAGAGATCGCCAATGCAATTACCCATGGCATAGGCGCCCTGTTAAGCATTGCCGGCCTGATTATTCTGATTGTATTTGCTTCGCTAAAAGGAGATGTTTGGCATATTGTCAGCTTTTCTATTTTTGGGGCATGCCTGGTATTGCTCTACACCGCTTCTACACTTTACCATAGTTTGCAAGGACGGCGGGTAAAAAAGGTTTTCCAGATTATGGACCATGCAGCCATCTACCTGCTGATTGCCGGAACCTATACACCCTTTACTTTAACCCTGCTGCGTGGTGGATGGGGCTGGAGTCTGTTTGGGATTGTATGGGGACTAGGATTGGCTGGAATTTTATTCAAGGTATTCTTTGTAAACCGCTTTAACGTAGTATCTACCATTGTATACCTGCTGATGGGATGGATGATACTTATTGCCGGTAAACCTCTGATAGAACATGTGCCAACTGGCGGCTTGTATTTTTTACTGGCCGGCGGAGCAGCCTATAGCCTGGGTACTATATTTTATTTGTGGGAGAAACTGCCTTTTCATCATGCCATCTGGCATTTGTTTGTATTGGCCGGAAGTATTTGCCACTTTTTTGCGGTGCTGTTCTATATTTTGCCTGCCTGAGGTAGTTCCATTCATATATACCTATCCCCGGCTACTAAAAATAGTTTTTTGAGCCGGGGATAGGTATTTACAGTAAGATCGAAATAGTAAAATAACACCAACAGATCTATAAAAAAGAAAAACTCTCTCACAACATTAGGCTGTGAGAGGGCTAGAGGAGTTAATTATTTATTGACGTTGCATACCCTGGCTAAGTAAAATAACTTATCGATCAGGCTTATATGTATACGATTTCCACATTGGGATATAGAATTTAGAGTGGTCTCGTTAGCCTTGAGTCAATAAACACAGGGAGTCTTGTAGGGCTTCTACTTCATGAAAAACCTCCACAGGAATATCTAAGGTTTCATATTGAGAAAGTTTTACCTGCCGCTTAGCTTCCGCATAGGTTACCTGTCCACTTAGTACAGTTAGTTTGGAAGGAACGGAAGCTTTATGTTCTTTCAGCACCATTCCTTTTTTCATTCCGATAATTAAGGCTCTAAAGTCTTTTCCTTTATGCAAGGCTAAGGCTACGGGATGTTCAGCTGTTTCCAGCCTGGTTAGTACTTCTTGAATGATCAATACTTGTTTGTTTACTTGGTTAGCGAACTATTTATGTATTACCCGGTAGAATCAGCTCTGCTTTGGGAAAACCCTCCTGCAAACTGATTAATAAATAGCAGGAGAGTTTTCCATACCTACTAGACTATCGGATGGAAGAGCTTTATAAGTAGGGATAGTTAAACTTTACTATACTGCTGGCTTCGCTTGATTTTCGGGAAGTTATCCGGAGAAATATCTGTTTCCCGCTCCAGAGACCAGCCTGTTTTTAAGCCGATAACAAACCAGGCAAGAGCAAGCGTGCCAGCTGCAAAAATGGTATCGCCGATTACGCGGAGCCAGCGGAGTATCTCCATGGTAGGTGTTTGCATAAACTCCATTGACCTGGCATACCACAAGCCATGTTCTACACTGGCCAGTGTTTGTAGCAAGCCTATAGGTAGTACACTGATAAGCACCATCAGGGCAAGCCCGATATTGATAGACCAGAAGGCGAAACTAATAACCCCGTTTTGCCACACGTTGCGGGCAGCCAATCCTTTGAGTACAAACAGCATCAAGCCTATACCTAGTATGCCATATACGCCAAACAAAGCCGTATGTCCATGAACAGGTGTCGTGTTTAACCCCTGCATATAGTATAAAGCAATAGGTGGATTTATCAGGAAGCCAAAGATACCGGCGCCCACCAGGTTCCAGAAAGCTACGGCAACGAAGCAGTAGATAGGCCATTTGTAAGCTTTTATCCATTCGGTAGCCCGGCTTAATGTCAGGTTATGATAAGCTTCAAACCCAATCAGTACTAAAGGTACTACTTCCAGGGCACTAAAGGTTGCTCCAAGCGCCAGCACAGAGGTAGGCGTACCACTGAAATACAAATGGTGGAAAGTGCCGATAATACCGCCAAACAGGAAGATGATGGTAGAGAACAGCACAGTTGGTGTAGCAATTTTCGTCCGTAGCAGTCCCATCCGCACAAACAGAAAGGCAATTACGACGGTGGCAAATACTTCAAAGAAGCCTTCAACCCACAGATGCACTACCCACCACCGCCAGTACTCAGCTATGGCCAGGTTGGTTTGCTGGCCCCACATTAAGCCTGCTGCATAGAAAGAAGCAATGGCTACAGAGGAGATGAGGAACATAGCCAGCAGGTGCCTGTTTTCTGCCTGATTTTTGAAAGCCGGATATATGGCTCTGCCCATCAGGAATAACCATAAAAACAGCCCTATGAGCAGGAAAATTTGCCAGAACCGGCCAATGTCTACATACTCATACCCCTGGTGACCCAGCCAGAAGTTTTCTACAAATCCCAGTTTCTGCATCACGCCAAACCATTGCCCGGCCAGAGACCCTACCACAATGATAAGCAGGGCAATGAACAGGAAGTTTACCCCAATGCGTTGGAACTTTGGTTCATAGCCCGAAACGGCCGGAGCAATAAATAAGCCGGTAGCCAGCCAGGAAGTAGCAATCCAGAAAATGGCCAGTTGTACGTGCCAGGTACGGGATATGGAGTAGGGCAGCCATTCGGCTAACGGAATGCCATAAAAGGCTTCTCCTTCTACGCCGTAGTGTGCCGTAACGGCTCCTAAAATTACCTGTACCACAATTAGCGCAGTTACTACCCAGAAGTACTTCAAAGTAGCCCGCATGGAAGGCGTAGGTTGCAAGCCTAACAAAGGATCTTTTTTGGGTAGCTCGGCATGGTCTAGTTCTTCTTCTTTAGTAGAAGCATAATAATAGGCCAGTAACCCAACGCCTGCCAGCAGTACAATTACACTGAAACCAGTCCAGATGATCAGGTCGCTGGTGGGTTCGTTGGCTACCAGCTTTTCTGCCGGCCAGTTGTTAGTGTAGCTAATGGTACTGCCGGGCCGGTTGGTAACGCAGGCCCAAGTTGCCCAGAAAAAGAAGGTATTCATCTGGCGCATCCGCTCCGGATCTTTAATGGTGTTGATAGCAATGGCATAAGCGTCGCGGTATTCCGCCAGACCAGGATCATTGGTAAACAGGCCGGTATAATGCTTGCTTACCTCTGCTATGGCTTCTGCCCGCAGAGCTGAGATGGTAAGGTTACCAGTTTGCGGATCGTACGTGTTTTGCCTGATTTCTTTCTGCAAACGGGCTTTCAGCATCGCCTGTGTTTCCTCATCCAGTTTGTCAAACGTACTTCCTTTGGCCTCATTTGCCCATTTGTTGAGCATATAAGTAGCTTCTTTGTGCAACCAATCGGCTGTCCAGTCAGGTGCAACATAGGCCCCGTGTCCCCATACCGAACCTATTTCCTGTCCCCCGATAGACTGCCATACATTCTGGCCATCTTTTATGTCTTGTCCGGTAAACAGCACCTTGCCACTTGTGGTAATCACTTGTGCGGGAATGGGCGGGGCTTGCCGGTAAATCTCAGACCCATAGTAGCCAAGGACAGCAAATGAGCCCACGAGTACGGCTATAAAGCCTATCCATAATTTTTTGTATCTGTTCATAGGTGATAGAATTTATCAGGTGATATCAGCTAACAGCTTATTACCTATTAAAGGTACTTTCCAGGGCTATGGCTTTGGGGAACAGGATATTATTTTCCAGGTGTACATGCTGATGCAGGTCTTCTTCAAACTCCTCCAACTGCTTATATAACAGGCGGTAAGAAAAACAAGCGTCGGTGGGTGGGGTAAAGTTGTTGCTCAGGCGGCGTATACTTTCTATGTCTTCCCCGGCTCCGGCATGTTCATCTTCCATTACCCGTATAGGATTGCGGACAGATCCGAAAGGAATTGTTGTTTTTACTCCTTTCTTCTGGTTAACTACCATCTCTTTGATCACTGGAAATAATATCTGTTCTTCTTTTTGCATATGCTGCATCAGCTCTCTGGCAAGGGAAGTAAAATGACCTGCGATAGCCGCTAATTCCGGATGATTCACCCCATGTGCTTTTACTACTTTTAGAAGGGACTCTTCCAGTTTCGGAATAGCGCCTAGTACATAGCTGTGATGGTTTTGAATGATATACTCAATCAGGAAATTCAGTGACCAGTTGTCGGCATGCACCTGAGCAGGGGCCTCTTCCGTAGACTGGCTGATTTCCTCCTTCAACTCGGCTGGAACCAGGCCGGCTTCGGCACAAACTTCTTCGAACAAGCGGTTGCCATTGCAGCAAAAATCAATTTTGTATTTTTTGAAAACGGCTGCTGCTTTGGGGTTCTTGCGTACTATGTCGCCTACGGTTTCGCTGGTATGCTGCGTTTTGGTGATTTTTATTTTCCATATATCCGGCCCTTTGGCTTCATACTCCCAATTAAAGGAGCCGGTCCGCTCAGACTCAAACTGATAATATAAGGGAATAGGATCATGGTCATTTACCAGGGTTAGGATTTCTCCATACAACAACTGGTCGAAGTTCTTAAAAATGAATGGATGCTTGAAGCGTGGTTCAAGGGTGCGGACATCAAGTAGAGTATTCATACGGGTATAGTTGAGAGGTGTACAATACAATTTCTATGGTAAAGGTACCTGTGCGCTTACCCTTATTTTATGATTCAAATCATATAGGAAAAGAAAAGTAGTATTAGATTAGTTAGAGTAATTGATGGGTAATGAGACAAAAAATAGGTACTATTTATAGTACCTATTTCCCTATATAAATTCTTTTTACTTACCCTGTGACTTAGAGACAAGCTGGTAATTTTCGTCTGCCGCTAAAGGTACTTCGGTGTGGTCATGCGAGCCATCGGGATTCAGTTTATAAGCAAAAAATACTCTGGCATTTTCGTCGTACCGGCTAACTTGTAAATGTTGCCCAGGCGCAACATTGCCCATAGCTGCCTGGTGAGAATCTCTTGGATTTGCCGCACTATTGCCCGAACTATAGCCAACATTGATATTAGCCATGTCGGAACCACTCTTCGTCATCCCTGGTGCACTTGTGGAATTAGGTGTATTATCCGCAGAGGTACCTCCGCTGGATTTGTCCGATGTTCTGGAGTCTGCTAACATCACTACATCTCCAATGCCATAGCCTACTATTTGTGCGGCTTGTTCTTCAGAGGCATTCTCAGGAATGCGGGAGCTAGTGTTGCTGTACGATTTATTAGTTTGATGAGCCATAATAAAAAATTTAGTAAATAATTTAATCTACGGTGTTACTACGGCTAGTGTTTCTGAATTACTTTCTATTTATTAATAAATATACCTAAGTAAATAGTAAAACATGTTCAAAAATGCTTGTTTATTAATTGTTATACTATGTATTTGTGGATGGTACTTTCGGTTATGTAACCGAGAAATGAGCAGGTGTTTTAGTGGGCTTATGAGAAACCACAGCTGTTGCCAGAAGTAAGGCAGCCCCTACAGGCATGAGTATGGAGAAGATAAAAAGAGTAGAAAAATACGATGGAATAGCACCTAAGCCATACATAAAAAACAATGGTTGTAGGAAGAGATATACTTCACTTCCGGTAAAGCCCAAAAGTAAAAGAATAATTCCTGCTCCTGAAAAGCGATGACTGAGTGTAAGAAAGCCCAGTTTGCTAAACCATGCGATAAGAAAAACAGTAACCATGCCCAGAAAAATCAGGTGCAGGTAACCAATCGTAAAGCTGCGAACCATGTAGGCTAAATCAGCTATAGCAGGTAACGTGGAGAAAAGCTGCATAATGGTTTTTATTCCAAATGCCAGGCTGGCAAACACAGTCAGGTAAAATACCAGCTTCCCAAGTAGTATCTTCAGCCTCTGCCTCTCAGGATAAATCAGGCGGACGAACAGCAGCAGAGCCACCGGCTGACTGATGGCCGCTAAGGCTGCCAGGCCGTATACCCAAAACGGTGGATGCGTCCACAAAGTAGATATAGCATAGCCGCTCAGGCAAGAAAAGGCCATTAAGCGTAAAAAGCTGTTCACCAGATTCTGGCTCAATGGGACTTTGTATTGCTCCAGCCACCAGAAAAACAGCCCAAACACCGCAAAGGTAAACCAGCCATCATATTGAAAGTGCAGATAAAAATATATGGCCAGCTGATAGTACGAGGTTCCTGCTAATCCATTGGCTATAATGGCTCCCAGGGCAAAGGGACCAATAGAAGATAACACCATAAAAAACAAACTCCACTGAACAAACGGCAGAGAAAATAAGTGCTTTTGTGTAAGAGCCGTTTCCCGGCGGACATCCTTCAAAAATTGGTAAGTAAACCAGTACGACAGAAAAATGTGCAGGGTAGAAAAGGTAATAGATATGGCTTTATATCCTTGTATAGGAAAACTAATCAGCATACCCAGCACAGACACCTGCAACAGCCAGAACAATAGCTGGTAGCGTTTAACGTGTGCCGGTATGTAGGCGTAAATCAAAGAAACAAACAATGCATTAAACACCCATCCCAGAAAAGCCAGATGCGAATGGCCATGCAGAAAATGCTTATAGTTAATATCTACAACCGGATTAAACAATTGCAAGCGCAGAAAGGCTCCCATACTTCCTGCCACCACGAACCAGAAAAAAGAGAGGAGAGCCCACCTGCGGAACAAGAGATTATCAGAACTGCGGATTGCCTGCATGAATATGTTCTAATTTGTACTGAAAAACACCGGCAATATTTCGGGCACGTGTTTTGGCTTCTTCTGCTGTTTCTCCGGTAAAATGTTCATCTACGGTTGCCAGAAATAAACTAAGCCATTTCTCAAAATGAACCTTGTTAATGGGCAGCGGAATATGTTTCATAAACGGATTGCCCCGGTAACTTTTATCTCCCAGCAGCATGGTGCTCCAGAAGTCGTACATAATTGGTAAATGTTTTTCCCAGCTTACGCCTGCTTTCTCATTAAAGACAGGCGAGAGCAAGGTGTCATTATTTACTTTGTTGTAAAAAGAATCTACCAGCAAATGAATGTCTTTTCTGTCTTGAATATCTTTTTTTATGGCTTGCATGAGGTTAAAATTAACGTTTGAAATATAAGTTGACGCATTATTCTGGTTATTTTATGGCTACCTGCTGGTACACAATTTTCTTTCCTAGCTCATCTTTCTGTGTATAGGCCATAAATAACGTATGGTCTCCTGTACTGGTAACAACCGGATGTACTACATGAGTTTGTTCAGGTAAGTAAATTGTCTCTTTTTTTCCGGTGGATGTGATGGTTTGCAGGCCTATTTTCTTCATCGGTTTTCCTTCTTTCTCTACACTTTCATCCCACACCACAGCTAGAGTGCCATCGGGTAATCCGGTGAGTTGCGGATGAGAGGCTTTAGGTCCACTAATGGTGGAGGCGGCAGAAAACGTGCGGCCATTATCAGCCGAGCTGGTGGTGTGGATGCCGCCTTTTCCGCCCATGGTAAACCATACAAAATGCAAGCCTTTGGCTGTAGCTGTCATGTCTGGCCCTACATGTGGACAGCCGTTGATTTTCCATTTATCGGGATTTATATTTCTGGCTGCTGAGAAATGTTGTCCGTTGTCCGCAGAAAAAGCATGGGCAATATCTCTGGAACCATCGTCAAATATTTTCCGGAAGATTACGTGTATCCCCTTACTTTGATCGGTGTATAGCTTGGTTTTGCAGCACTGGCACACACTCTCACTGATAATGGTTTCTTTGGTAAATTGATTCTGTTTATTCGTTCTGGCAAATTTCAAACTAGAACCCACACTAACAGTGTCAGTAGTGGCTTTGCCTTCCAGCCATACAACGCCAATTTCTCCATCCGCCAGGGCTTTAACATCAAAAAAGCCGCGGCTTCGGCCGTTGCTTTTTAGTATTGGCTTCCGGTTTGTCCAGGTTTTTCCGCCATCCGTTGATATTACTGCATACACATCGCCAGTGTAGAAGTTCTCATCGGTCGGTTCATCTACCCGGAAGAGAACGAAAATGGTTCCGTCTTTTTTGAAAGCTACTTTGGGGGCTCCTTCCCCATGCGCATCGCTGGCACCTTTGGTTGCAGGTATGGTGATGGTTTGGCCGAAGGTTTGGCCCCCGTCTTTGGATATGGAAAAGGCAACCATTCCTTCTTCTTCTTTTTCTCCCTGTACCCAGTTCATCACCAGGTTTCCCTGATGGTCGGTGGAGAGATAGGGGGCATGTGCCTGCGTTATGGTTTGTGCATCTGAGACTTCTATGTTCGTACTTCTAAAGCCTGATCCTAAGGTCAATAACAGGAGGAAGGAAAGTAAAGCAAGTGGTTTCATACGTATATAAGTGAATGAGTGAATGTGAGAAAAGGAAAAACGAATAGCTGAGCTGGAATAAAAGAGTTAAGGTTTTTTACCTGTAAAAGTATAAGATAAGCCCATGGCAATAGTACGTCCGGCAGCTGGGTTATACGTGGCTCCCCACCGGCTTCTGGTTACATTATGGGCATATAACTCATTGGTCAGGTTAGTAATGTTGGTATATAATTCTACATTCTTGATGCTGTAGGCTGCCCGGAGATTCAATGCACTTACCCCTTTTAAATTAAATAAGGTCCGGTCGGCATACGTGTACTCGTTGGCATCATCCGTATACCAGCGGCTGATCCGCTGCCATTCCAGCATCAGCCGCAAACCTGGAAGGTATGTGGGTTTGTATGTGATTTCACTATTGGCAATCCAGGCAGGGGCATTGGGCATCACATGGTTATCAAAGTCTGTTCCTTCCGTAGTGGCATAGACCAGGTATTTGTGTAAAGCATTCGTGCCTCCAAATCGGATGGTCAGTTCCTGGGTAGGGGTATAGGTAAAGCTATATTCTAAGCCCCTGTGGAGAGTTTTGCCGGAATTCCGGTTTTCAGTAGAGTTATCTGGTAGCTGGTACGAAACAATTTCTTGGGTTCCATTCATCTGATACAGGCTGACTTCTGCCTTTAATTTATTCTCCAGCCCTGTTGCCCATCCGCCAATTTCATAGTTGTTGAAGCGGGCTGGCTGCAAGGTTGGTACTTTTACGCCTCTGTATAATTCATTTACCCCTGGTGCATACGCGCCGGCACTAACGTTCGCATATAAACCGGCACCTTTGCCTAGGTCATAAGTAAGTCCGATTTTCGGCGTAACAAAAGAAAAATGATTACGGCCATCTGGCGCTCCGGAAAATGCAGAAACCGGCAGATGATTGTCGTATAAATAATCTACCCTGTCGTAGCGTACACCAGTTACTACCCGCATCTGCGGCAAAGGCGAAAATTCCCATTGCAGGTAAGCCGCGTTATTTACCAGGTTTACCTGGTAATTAGTCAAGGCAGAATCGGGACGGTTTATAAAATTTATGTAGCGGCCGGTGTTCGGTTCTCTGGTAATGGAAATATAGTTGGCTGTATAAGCAGATGGGGTAAAATCGGAGTAAAGGCCAGCTAGTAGTTTAGCATTCAGGAAAGAAAAAGTTTTGCTGTGCTGGGCAAGTAAACCATAGCTCTGGAAAGTGTTTTCATTGATTTCCCCATGTGCCCGGCTGAGGTCAGTCCGGAGTTTTTTAATTGCATAATTGGGTAGTTGGGCAATGCTGTTTTTTCTGTAGAAAGCTGTTGCCTGGGTTTCATTTGCTGTGTTCCAGAATTTTTGCCAGGTAACACGGGCTCTGGTAGCTTGTACTTTTCGGTAGGTAAAGGTATGCAGGCTGCTGTAGTTTCTTCCATAAAAACCAGTACTATCCAGGCTTCCTCCTGTTTCGGTATCCAGGGTATTCGTCGTAAAGCTGGCAATCAGTTTGTTATTTTCATTCAGCAGGTAATCTGCCCGGGCATTGATCGAAAGCTTATCGAAATCGCTGTGGTCTTGCCATCCGTTGCGCTGCCTGGCATAATAACCTCCCAGGGCTATTCCGAGTTTTTTGTTAACTGGGGTACTGGCAGTAAACTGTACTCTCCGGTAGCCCCAGCCATCGCCATGCACCCCAGCTTTTACAGAAGGAGTATTCCCAGGGGTCTGGGTAATAAAGTTGATTGCCCCGCCTATCGCTTCACTTCCATAAATAGAGGAAGCGGGTCCTTTAATTACTTCAATCGAATTTACCCCAAACATATTTACTTCGATCAGGGCATTGTGGTTGAACAGACCTGCCGGGCGGATTGGCACGCCATCTTCCAGGTATAGGAAATACCCCCTGTAGGACATGGGTTGCCGGATATTCATCGAATGTTGCTCATTGCCCAGATTTACCATGAGTACACCCGGAACTTTGTTCAATACTTCGATCAGTAAGGTAGGTTTGGTTTCATCCAGTTGTCTGGCCGACAAGCTGCTGATGGCTAGAGGTGTCTGGGTGCGGGCTTGTGCCGTACGGCTGGCGGTAATAACCATTGTTTCCAGATTCAGCACCCTGGGTTTCAGGGCAATGCTTACCTGATTTTTACCCATGCAGCAAATTCTGGCAGACTCATACCCCAGGCAGGATATGGCTAATGTATCGGCGGGTTCTTTGGTAGTTAAGGTGAATACGCCTGCTTTATCAGTGGAAGCACCAATGCTAGTACCTGGAAGAATAATGTTAACGCCGGTTAATGGTTCATTGGTCTGTGCATCAAACACATGTCCAGTTAGGGTTTGTTGTGCCTGTGCTGTAGAAATACAGCAAATAAGCAATAATAAAAAAGAGAAGACAAACGATTTCATGGGAAAAAGGTAGTGCTGCCACCCTCAGAGAAACAGAGACAGCCAGTGAAAAGATAGATTTGCTTATAGGTGACCTGTCTTCTTGGAAAAAAAGAAGCGTTAGGTAAACCTGGGAAGAATTAGCAAATACTCTTGGGAGGGTGGAAGGTAGAAAAGAAAGGAGAGGGTAAGGGCTGTTGTGTATAAAAAGCAATAGGGGCTTTACTTTCAGGTGTAAATGGCTGCAGGCTGATAATCAGGGAAGATGGCATGAATAAATGAAATGCAGTTGTTTCTATGCCTCTGGTTGATTGTTCCTGTGTTTGTTTGTCTTTGGTCAGTTGTTTGGTAATAAAGCACTTTCCTTCGCACTGTAAGGCAGGCTTATCTTTGTTTACACAGAAAACCTCCGTAATGATACTCCGGTTAAACTGGTAGAACGTCAGAAACGATACGCTTGTAAAGGTTTGGATAACCAGACTGAAAATAAGCGATATGGAGACAAGCCGTTTCATTGATGTTGTAAAGATATAAGATGTCTTTACATTTATTTATGATTTGAGTCATAACTTAGGGTGATTTAACTAAATAGTATAAAAATAGTTGCCTCCAAACTAGTAAAAGATGGAACTTCAGGTAGGCTCTCATTTTTTTAGGCAAGAATGAAGCATTTTCTATCACACTATTGACTGCTGATATATTATTGGAAACCTGTCCAATGCTCTGTATACAGGCAGAAGTAGTACCTGTTATGCTTTTGCAGAAGTAAGCGTATGGGCTTTCTTAGTTTTCCGCAACTCAATTGCCAGCAATATTCCCATGGTCAGGAAGAAGGAAAACATGGCTATTCCGTTTAGCAGACCAGCCCACTGGCGGAGAGTATATAGATTGAGAAAATTGGCAGAGATTCTTAAGAGAAGTGAAGCTTGCAAGAGGGCAAACCAGAGGTATAGGATGGGGTGGAAAGGCTGTATTGTTTTCCCTAACAGGGAAGGTAGTATTTTGGGTCCTTGCGCCATTATGGTGGTAAACAGGAAGCCAATAAAAAAGCTATGCAGGGTGCTGTCGTACAAGGGGCCAATCATTTCGCCCCAGAGCATACATACACCAGTGAACAGCAGCCAGGCAAAACCAGTGAACACAAGCCATCCAGAATACTTGCTTACCCCGGTTAAGTGGGCAACATCAAACAGCAAAAGCCAGGGAGCTATAAACACCAGTGCTATACCAGATAAATAGCGGCCATTGCCATGAAAAGGCATCAGTAAACTAAGACCATAGAGAGCCAGAAGAACATATAATATCGTATACTTTCCGGAACTTACCTGCATAGCCATACTGGCTTTTAACCTGGAAGAAACAATGGTGAGCAGGATAAAGGCCATCCACCAGGAAACAGCTGCCGGATACATATTCCAGAGTACCAGCATTACATTCCCCAGCAGCCAGCAGACACTTCCTGAAAAAGCAATCAGAAACTGAGCGGGTATAAAGTTTTTTTGGAATATAGCTGTAATTACAAGTAGACCCAGGCTGGCGGCAATCAGCAGATACTGGCCTGCCTGAGCATACCCTGTCAGGAAGGCCACCAGACTGCCTGCACTCAGCAAGGGAATAACAAACCCATAGTTGTTTTTGAAAGCACTTACTCTTTCCAGACTGATGAGGGTTCCCATAAAACTACCCACCATAATAGCTCCATGTTCGCTAGCGCCGATAGCTGGAAACTCAAACCACCCGATCCGGAAAAGCCCTGTCACGATGCCAGTGATGGCTGAAAACAGGGCAATAGGTAATAGGAAAGGAGCAGGTTTCATGGTATTCTACTTAAAAATCCTTATGGCTTACCTTCCGGATGAACAAAATCAATGGTAGGATGATCCACAGCACCAGGGCAGTAAAAGAGATAAGCGTACCTTGCATCGTGCCGAAGAATTTCTCAAATACAGCTCCGGTATATCCCAGAAGCGCAGCAGTTTCCAGGCGGAGTAAGATCAAGATGCGGGACAAATCGATTGGGTTAAACAAGGTGATACCGACAGAAGCTTTTTCCAGCGGATAATCGTTAAAAACCACCAGGAAAGCCAGGAACAGGCCATCGTAAATAACGGCGGCACACAGCCAGATTAATATGGCAATACCAAATCCTTTGATTTTATCTTCAAAGCAGACAGATACCAGAAAGGCGACTATCGTGAAAATGGCGGTCAGCAGTGAGCCGCATAGCATCAGCATAAACAAGTGGCTGCTCTGCTCCAGAGTGCCTGCATACACTACAAACGCCAGACCTATTCCCAGGCAAAAGCTCAGCATTAATGAGATGGTTAAGCCCAGGTACTGGCCCAGGAAAATATGTGAACGTTTGATGGGTTGGGCAAGTAGCAGTTCTGTAAATTCTCTGGAATTGTAAAAATACATGGTGCCAAATACAGTGCTGATCAACGGTACCAGCAGCAGCACAACATTCAACAGGCTTACCAGGGATTTGGTAAAATCTCCGGAGAAGTAGAGCAGGGTAGATGTAATGGCTAAAAAGAATAACCCATAAAGTAATACCCACCAGCTGCGCAGGATGTCATAAAAAGAATACTTGACTATTTTGGCTAAACTATTCATAGGAGGGAAATTTGTAAATTTAAAAATGTGATGATTTGGAAATTGGTCTACGTATGAGTGAAATTTTATTAGCTGTTCTCATTATTTCCAAATTTTTACATTCCTGCATTTTTATATTTTGTTAGTGTTTTTTTTTGAGTGATCCTGGCAATGGCTCTATCTAACCTGGTTTCGTCCTGGGAGTATAATAACTCCGGAACGCTGCCCTGGAAATAGATTTTGCCTTCCAGCAGGAATATTACTTCGTCGGCTAGTTCTTCTACTTCACTTAAAATATGGGTAGTCAGCAGAATGGTTTTTCCCCGGGACTTTTCCTGTAAGATCAGGTCTTTCAGCTTAATATGCGAAACCGGGTCGAGGCCGGCAGAAGGTTCGTCGAAAATGAGAATATCCGGATTGAACATCAGGGCCTGAATGGCATTCACTTTTTGTTTCATCCCGCCGGATAAATTTTTTAATGCTTTTTTGCGGGAATCTTCCAGGTGAAAATACCGGATATACTCTTCCTCATTTGACACACTTTTGCGGATGTCTTTGGTCATGCGGAAAAGCTCGGTCATGGTCAGGTTTTCCGGGAAACGGGCAATCTGGGGCATATAGCCAATCTGGTTTTTGTAGTGCCAGTTGTTGCGTATATTCTCTCCGCCCACCAGAATGTCGCCTTTATCCGGTTGCACCAGGCCTAGAATAGACTTGATCAGGGTGGTTTTGCCGGAACCATTGGGCCCCAGAAAAGCATAGATTTTTCCTTTCTCCATGCGTATATCTATGCCTTTCAGCACTTCTACCTTCCCGAACGATTTATGTATATTCTTTATCTCAATCATGATTACCAGTGGTTTAAATGAATGCTGGGCTGGGTATCCTGCACATTGGTGGGCGTAAGCACGGGTGCCACTTTCTCCGCCAGTTCCAGCAAGTCTATAAATAAGCTCCGGATGAGCACCATAGAAGTAGGCACGTCTTCCATCAGATACGTAAACAATTTCACAGGTTTATGGGCTACATCACCTACGCCGTCTTTATCCAGGTCGTAGCCGGTATAGCTGCTCCAGTAGTTGCCGGTGAATGTATTGCTGCTTGTATAGTTATTGCTGGTGGCTACTTCAAAGGTGTTAGAAATAAAATTATTGTTCTCAAAACGCAAGTCTTCGCAACTGCCCATCATACGCAAGGCCCATCCGTTCTGACTGAACTCATTGTGTTGAATGAGGGTGCGGTTAGTGCCTTCGGCATGTATGCCTACAGTGTTTTGCACAAACCTGTTTTTTTCTATCCGGCTGTCGGTAATATCTTTTAGCAGGATGCCATAGGCGGCGGCTCCCCAGTTGTTTTCAAACGTATTTTCCTCCATCACAATCTCTTTGGCGTACATAACCGCTACCCCAGAACCGTTTTTTATAAAGTGGTTTTTGCGGTATTCATTCCCATTGGAGAACATGAAATGGAGTCCGTAACGCAGATTCAGCGTACTGGTATTGCCGCTGATTTTGCTGCCGGACACAAACTCAAAATAGATTCCGTCCCGGTGTCCGGAAACCTGGTTGCCTTCGATGAGCATGGTATTGCAGTACCAAACATGTATGCCATTGCCCGACGTACTTTCCATTTTCGCCTGTGAGTGAATGCGGTTGTTTTGCACCCGGCAGCTATCGGCTTTTTCCAGGTAAATGCCAAAAAAAGCGTTTTTAATATGGTTGTTCCGGATGGTGCAGTGCTTACTCCTGGAGATACGGACAGCTGCATAATCTTTGATGGCACTCGTTTTTACATTTTGCAGGGTTACTCCTTCCAGTACTACGCTGTCTGCTTGTATGGTAATAATTTCTCCAGTAAGCTGCCCATCTATCACCGGATTATTTCTGCCAATGATTGTAAGCGGTTTGTCGATAATGATTTCACTTTCCAGGTATATTCCTTCTCTTATACTAATTGTATCGTGTGGTTGTGCCAGCTGAATAGCTTTTTTTATTGATTGGATAGGGCCTGTTTTACGTACTTCCAGAGTTTGCGCATATGTGAGCTGGTAAGTAACTATCAGGAGTATACTCAGCATACAAACGGTTTTACTCAACAAAGCAGCAACTACACCTACACTGAAATTATGTGTGTGCTTATGTTGAATAAAATGGCTGTATGTATTAGTGAGCATTTCCATGACTGGCGCAAAGTTTTTGTGTAGCTTCCCAGGTTAAGAGCTTTCCGGCTTTTTCTGCGGCAAACTGACTGGCTGTTTCATTGTTGCTGAAAGCGGTGAGGTACATTCCCATGGGACTTGGCATTTGCTCACTTTGCAGGAAAACAGCTTGGTTAACTTCTAGTAACTGGCCAGGGGTTGTATAATCGGTTACCAGCAATGTTTTAGCAGAAGTACCTGCTTCATTTTCGTTCAGGAATCCGGCCATACATTCGATAGAGTCGAACTTATAGACTTTGCCTTTCTGTGTTACCAATTCTGCGCCATAGCGGTTATCAGAAATAGTCATTTTGCAGTGCTGGCAATTGTCGGTGCCGTACGCAATAGGCTCAGGCCCTGACTGGCAGGCAGCAAGCCACAGCAAAGACAGCAAAAATGTATATGTGTTTAGCAGCGTTTTCATCGTAGTAAAAATTTTACCTTCCTTTTGCCTACCTTCTTCTTTGTTACAACACATGTGTAATCAGCTTATTGGTAGGTAGAGCAGCTGGGTTTTGATTGGTTTTTTTGAAAGCCAGGTATGTTGCGGCGATAGCAGCCAGCAAAGCCAGGCCAAAAGCCACACCGCCTAAATGCGGGAAAGAAGTAGCCGTAATATTTAATAAAGTTTTCACCCCGATAAAAGGCGGTGAATAGGTCATGCCCTCAATTTTAATAGGCGCATTCGGGTCCAGGTTATTGCCGAAAGCTTGCTGCCAGCGGTAAAAATCAATTAGTCCTACAGTTCCGGACACAATCAGCAAGCCTACCCAGCCAGCCAGCAGTTTTCTGTTCCGGATGATGGCTACGGCGATACCTAAAGCAATCAGCACCATTACCACATACGGCATAATTTGAAGCTCCACAAATGAATCCTGGTGAATAGGGGCCATGCCTACATAATGGTTGAGAATATTTACATTCTGCAAAGTAAATTCATCGGTTCCCGTGATCTGGCTCAGCCAGATATACATCTGAAGTCCGCCAGGATATTGGGGCGCTTCCAGGTTAATGTACCACAGCGGCACAAAAAACGTGGCTGCCACAAACAGGCAACTCAGGATGACCAGCAGGCTTGATATCTTTTTCATTACTTTACTGTTTAAAAGGAGAAGTAGGAAAGGCTGCCCGCTTTGCCGGCAGCCTTTCCCTTGAAGTGTTAGATACCTTTCTTAGGTTCGCCCAGCCAGAATTTGATAGGGACATTGGCGCCTTTTTCAGACACCCTGGCATATCCTTGCATTTCCTGGTGCAGCGCAGAACAAAAGTCTGTACAATAGAAGGGAGTTACGCCTTTTTTGGTAGGCACCCATTTCAGTGTTTTGGTTTCACCTGGCATAATCAGCAGTTCTGCGTTCTGGTTACCCATTACAGCAAATCCATGCGGTACGTCCCAGTCTTGTTCCAGGTTTGTTACGTGGAAATACACCTCATCCCCAACTTTGATCCCTTCAATATTATCCGGGGCTAAGTGGCTGCGGATAGCTGTCATGTATACGTGTACCTCGTTGCCTTTTCTTTCCACTCTGGCATCTGCCTCTTTCTTGGTGGCATACGGGTGTTCATTTTCGTCCAGACGGTAGAACTTAGTGCTGTTTTTTGATACCATATCCGCTTTAATAGCTTGTGCATAGTGTGGCTCACCAAAGGTTGGAAAGTCAAGCAGGAGTTTCATTTTCTCGCCGGAAATATCAATCAACTGGGCACTTTGCGCTAACTCAGGTCCGGTAGGCAGGTAACGGTCTTTGGTGATTTTGTTCATCGCCAGCAAATACTTTCCATCCGGATTCTGTGTATCACCGCCGGGAATCATTAAGTGGCCAATAGAATAGTACACCGGAATACGGTCTAATACCTGACGGCTTTTTACGTTCCATTTTACTACTTCTGAAGATACGAACA
This sequence comes from Rhodocytophaga aerolata, assembly GCF_030503435.1. Taxonomy (GTDB): domain Bacteria; phylum Bacteroidota; class Bacteroidia; order Cytophagales; family 172606-1; genus Rhodocytophaga; species Rhodocytophaga aerolata. The sequence goes on along the minus strand of NZ_JAUKPO010000010.1, from coordinate 146,134 downwards.
TAGACGTATAGGCATTTCCTTTGGCATCAAACTCGGTATGCAGCGGACCTAAGCCTGGTTTCTGCACTTCGCCTGCCAGTACACTCTCGTATTTAAGCACCGGAATACCATTGATGGTTGTTTCATAGGCTTTGTCTTCAATGGCTTTGATCATGTTCGTATAAGAGTGAACCGGAATAACAGCCGCCAGTTTACCACTTACGACAATGTTCTCACCAGTAGGGTCTACGTCTACCCCATGCGGCGATTTAGGCACCGGAATCAGGAACATCATACCTGGGCAATCTTCCGGTAGCAGTACCCGTACGGTTTTCTTCTGGGTAGAATTGACGATGTGTGTTTTGTGGTCGAGTTTATTGTGGTAATAGTTAGCAGGTATTTCTCTGGCTTTTCCCTGAGCAGCATATTCCGCCGCTTTTTTCCAGTTAATAGCCGCCAGATAGTCTTTATCATTTTGGGACGCACCGATTTCTTTCATGGTGCCGGCTTTCTCTGTATTATATGAGGTAAAGAACATCCAGTCTGCGGAAGGACCTTTGCCTCCGTTTGCCAGGTCAAAGTCGAAGCCTGGCACCAGAATCTGGAAGTCAATATTCATTTCACCAGATGCCTGATCTACTTTAATAAAAGAAAGCGAAGCCCGGAATTTATCTTTGTACGTATCCAGGGGTACGTCCTCTATACCGCCACCATCCGCAATAGGTACAGCGAAACGGGTACCGGCCACTACGTATTCGGTATTATCCGTAGGGTAGGGCGAGCAGTGCTGACCGGCGCTATTGGGAATTTCTATGATTTCGGCTGTTTCAAAGGTTTTTAAATCTATCCGGGCAATGCGGGGCGTATTATTGCCATTGACAAATAAAAAGCGTCCATCTGGTTTTCCGTTGGTGCGGGAAAGTTTGGGGTGGTGCAAATCATCCCAGGGAATAAATCCGAAAGACGTGTTGAGCATAGGCTTGGATTCTTCGGAATACCCATAGCCATTTTCAGGATTTTGCGAAAATACCGGAATTACTTTCAGCAAGCGGCCGGAAGGCAATCCGTAAACGTCTACCTGCCCGTTAAAGCCACCAGAAAGAAAGGAATAGTATTCATCATGCTTACCGGGGGCTACAAATACTTTTGCTGCGGCTTCGGTATCCGATCCAATGGCAGCACCCGTAGTGCTTTCTGTATTTCTGCACCCGGTAGATAAGGCTAGCGAACCAGCCAGTATTGCGCAGGCGAGGGTTAAGGATATTTTATTCGAGGTTTTCATACGATGAAAATTTATGTATTGGGAATTTGAAGATTAAAATAGAACAGTTTGTAATAGTATATCTTGCTTACTTGGTGCGGAAATATTCCAGCACGGCTCTGGCTTCTTGCTCCGTAAGGTTCTGATTCGGCATTTGTGTCATGAACTGGGCAAGTAGTTCCTGGGCAACGGCATCTTTCTGCAACATTTCCTGGGGATTAAGCATCATGTTCATGATCCATTCAGGTTTGCGCCGCGCAGTTACTCCAGCTAAGTCCGGACCTACATAGCGTTCGCCAAACTTATGGCAGGCTGAACATTTTCCTTCAAAAATAACTTTGCCTTTGCTTACCAAAGCCGTGTCAGGGGCAGCAGCTAATTCTACGTTACTTATGGGGCCAGTGCCTTTATCTGAAGCAACTGGAGCCGTTTCAGCAGGCGCAGTGGTGGTAACTGGCTCTGCCGTATTAGTAGCTTGTTCGGCTTTATTTTCTGAGGTACAAGCGGCTATCCATATAAAGGCAGAAAATACACCTGTTAGAAGGAAAGGCTTAAGGAAGGAATAGCTAAAAAGACGTCGCATAACGAAAAGATTAAATTAAACTTTGATGATGGTTCAAAAGTAAGCGGTCTATGCTGGGGAATTTATGATTAGAATCATACTGGCTAGAAAGTGTAGACAATAAATAGATGACCTTTATCAGTATTTAACAGGGTTACTATCTTTTGTAATTGAGATTTTGATAGTATGGGTTTGATTATTAGGGCTTTATATAATTGCGTTTGCCAGATGAAGGATGGGAGGGAATACTTTTATCAGGGCTGTTTCGTCAGGAATTTTACAGATGATAAAGATCATGTACCAGGCAAATCGTTATCATCTGAAACAGGTTGGAAAAGCTGCATGTTTGCACACCAGAAATTATCACTCAACCTGATTTAGAATGATCCCAGTAGATGTAATCAAGCAATATGGAGCCCAGGAAATAACATTGGAAAAAGATGCTATGTTGTTTCACGAAGGAGATACCCCTTTAAATTATTTTCAGATTGTCACCGGAAGCATCAAAATGGTAAACTACAGCTACGATGGACAGGAGTTTATTCAGGGAATCTTTGAGGATAATGAAAGTTTTGGGGAGCCGCCTTTGTTTGCTGATTTCAAATATCCCAGTGATGCCATTGCTATTAAAGACACTGTACTGCTCAAACTCCGCAAGGATGCCTTTTTTACCTTGCTGAAAGAAAACTTTGAAATTCACCTGAAGTTTACCCAGGTATTTTCCAAGCGCCTGAAATACAAATCTATGATCCTGCGGGAGATTTCCTCCTATGCGCCAGACCACCGGGTGTTTACCCTCATCAACTATTTTAAAACCCAATCAGGCATACCCAAGCAAGAAAAATTTCTGGTACCCTATACCCGCCAGCAAATAGCCGACATGACTGGCCTGCGGGTAGAAACCGTAATCCGGACGGTAAGCCGCCTGAAAGAAGAAGGCAAAATCAGTGTGATCAAGCATAAAATTTACCTGAATTAAGACGGTTAGCTACCTGGCCCGAAATGCCGGAAATATTAAAAGTGCCTGAATTTTTATACCAGCTACATTTTGTACAAACTGTAAGCCCTGTGACTGATGGCAGTGATCAATTGATGTCATGTCATTTAGTGACGGATGTCATTTATTGGATGGAGCGCCATTTCTAATTTAGCGGCCAAATGAAAAAATAAACGAAATCTACGTATGCAGATATCTTCCAGAAAATTCATGACCAGAGCTGTTGGCTTCAGTCTTATCCTTGCCAGCTTGGTCAGTCTCCTCTTTTTATCAGATGTTTTAACGGAAAAGCAGGGCACCCGGAAACTAAGAGTAATGGTAAAAAAACTGATAAAAAAAGTAAATACACTTTCCCCGGCTCCCCCACAAGCTATTCGTATTCCATTAGACAGTGCCATACATGGTGACGTAAAATTTGAGAAGATTGCCCTTGCAAATACTACCGACCGGCACTCCAGCCTTACTATGGGGCCAGATGGAAAATTATATGCCAGTACCGTGGATGGAAGAATAAAGCGCTTCCCTGTAAAAGCCGATGGCACATTAGGCGATCCACAGATTATCTACGCGTTGCAGGATGCTTATGGGAAAAGAACCCCCCGGCTCACCATTGGTCTCACCTTTGACCCGGCAGCTACCGCAGACAGTTTAGTGGCCTGGGTAACGCATAGTAGCTTTGCATTTATAAATGGGCCAGACTGGGATGGAAAGCTAACACGCCTATCAGGTCCGGATCTGCAAACGGTGCAAGATGTGTTAGTCCACCTGCCCCGGTCTGCCAAAGATCATTTAACAAACAGCATTGCCTTTGGTCCGGATGGTGCGCTGTATTTTTCACAGGGCAGCAATTCGGCTATGGGCAAAGAAGACGAAAAATGGGGCAATCGTAAAGAACATTTATTGTCTGGGGCTATCCTCCGCCTGGACACTGATAAGCTTGCTATGCTTCCTGCATTGCCTCTCGACGTTAAAACTTCGGAAGGAGGCTCCTACAATCCATACGCAGCAGATGCCCCGCTAACGATTTTTGCTTCCGGTATCCGCAATGCTTACGACTTATTGTGGCATAGCAATGGACAACTCTATGTACCTACGAATGGATCAAATCCGGGAGGGAATACGCCGGCTTCCGTAGCTGGTACCCGCCGCATGGATGGTAGTGTATACGATGGCCCTGAAGTCCCTGAGTTAATGGATATTCTACAAGATCAGCATGACTTTTTATTCCGGGTAGAAAAAGGAGGATATTATGGACACCCAAACACTGAACGCGGAGAGTTTGTGATGAATGGAGGAAACCCTACTGATGAAAAAGATCCGGCTGAACTGGAAGATTATCCGGTGGGTACACTGCCCGATGCCAACTGGCGGGGTTTTTCTTTTCAATTTCCGCTTCATGCCTCTCCAAACGGAATTATTGAATATAAAGGAAATGCCTTTAATGGAGAACTGAAAAGAAAGATATTAATTGTCAGGTATGTTAATAACAAAGATATCATAGTATTGGAACCAGGAGGCAGCAAAAAAGATATTGTAAAGAAATCCGAAGGCACTTCTATCCCTGGATTCTGGGGCTTTGCTGTGCCTATAGATCTCACCGAGGATGTACGGACGGGCAACATCTATGTATCCGAGTTTGCAGGGGATGGACAGATAAGCCTGCTCCGGCCTCTATGTAAAGATACTCAACAGATAGTAGTACACGTAAAGTAGTAAAAATAAAGCCACGCAAGTACCTTATGGAGATGGGCGCCAGCTACTCCATAGGGTACTATTCGTTTGTATGAGATAACAGGCCTTTACCAACTTTTCTATGGTGCTAAGTTTTATAGCACACAGGTTGAAAAATAACAAATACACTTCTATCTTCGTGGCAGAATTGTGTAAGCTAATTCATGAACAACCTGTTAGTTACCGGCTCATCCGGACAGCTGGGAAGCACACTTGTTAAGCAGCTGCGGCAAGCAGCCTATAATGTAGTGGGGATAGATACAGTTCTAGCCGAAACAACTAGCCACCTGGTAGACATCCGCGACAAAAATCAGATATTGTCTATCACCCAATCGGTAGATGCCATTATTCATACGGCCGCTATGCATGGCAAACAGTATGAGTTAAACTATCCCAGAGAAGAATTTATTTCCACCAATATTCAGGGTACGCTTCATTTACTGGATGCCTGTGTAGTACATGGCATTAAAAAGTTTGTGTACACCAGCACTACTTCTATCTATGGGTATGCTATGGTGCACGGCCAAGAAGCTGTTTGGGTAGATGAATCTTTGCCTCCTGATCCCAGAGATATTTATGACATTACTAAACTGACCGCTGAACTGCTTTGCCGGGATTATTTTGAGAAGGAAGGAATAAAAACCACTGTGCTCAGGGTATCCAGGTTTTTACCGGAGCCTCCACGCACAACCGCTATTCACCGGCTGTACCGGGGACTTGATGTCAGAGATGGAGCTGCGGCGCATTTGCTGGCATTAAAAAAGACATTCAATACGTTTGAAGTGTTCACCATTTCCGCCAAGAGCCCTTTTCAAAGAACAGATGTATCTTTATTAAAAACGGCTCCAGAACAATTATTAAAAAATCATTATCCTGAAATTTATCAGGTCTTCGTCCAGCGAAACTGGGCCTTTCCTGCATCCATAGACCGGGTATATGCCATAGAAAAAGCCGAGAAGCTGCTTGGATATGCTCCCCAATACAATTTTCAGGAGTACATACAGATGCACAGGGAGTAAATTCTTATTATTTACCTCCGCTCACCCATAAGAAAATCGAACTGATTTGGTGTACTGCTGACATAGGGCTGTCAGTAAATTGTTGTTTCTTTGTAAATAGTCAGCAGCAAGTATAATGTCATTGGTGCATCTGACCATTTGCAATGCCAATACAAGTATTTGTGCGTATACTACCAAACCATTCTAAGCTATGAAAAACCGGATTTGTGCTCTTTTTTTATTTGATGGGTATGCCGACTGGGAACCTGCCATGGCCATTGCCAACTTGAACAAATACAGTGATTTCACTATAGTACCTTTTTCTATATCCGGGCAGCCAGTAACCTCGATGGGTGGCATACAGGTGATTCCACAAAAATCTCTATCTCAGATAGAAGCTGACCCTATAGATTTACTCCTTTTGCCGGGTGGCGATGCCTGGGAGGAATCGGGAGAAGCCAATACAGCCTTAGAAGCCTTGGTAAACAAGCTTATCAGCCAGAAAAAAGTGATCGCTGCTATCTGTGGGGCAACTTTGTTACTGGCAAGAATGGGTTTAGTAAATACAATTCCTCATACCAGCAATGGCCTCCAGTATCTGAAGCAACATTGCCCTAGCTACCAGGGTGAGGCTTTTTACCAACAACAGCCGTGTGTAGCAGCGGAAGGCATTATTACTGCCAACGGAGCCGCCATGATTGAGTTTGCCCATTCCATCTACCACACATTCCAGCTGTTTGACGACCAAATGCTTGATAACATACAAGCTCTCTACAAAAGCGGAGGCATGATAAACAGATTTCAAGAACAAGATGCGAGTGCTGAGTGAAGACTATTTAGTTACTAGGTAATTAACAAAGTTTGTATGAGTAATCCGGCATTAACCTATCATACTTTTGCTCCACCACCCTCGCTTGCAAGGTATGTCCGCTTTTTCTGGAACCTGGAAGGAGAGCTTTCGCCAGGCCACGTTTATACTCACCATGCTATGGCCGATGTATGTCCGGAACTAATCTTTCATTACAACGAATTATTTACCGTATTGCCGGAAGATGAAACAGCCAATTATCTATCTTTTTCTGGTGTTCAAGGGCAAACCAAGCATACATCCCGGTATAGAGTAAGCCGGAACTTTGGCCTGTTTGGCGTTTATTTATATCCCTATACCTTGCTTGTGCTTTTACATTTACCCGCCAGTGAACTGACCAATGAGTATGTGCACCTGAATGATCTGTTAGGGAAAGAAGGGGAGGAACTGGAAGAAAAAATGATGCTGGCCACGAATACGCAACAAAGGATATACCTGGTTTCCAATTTTCTGGAGGGCAAATTACGAAAAGCAGCTCCCTTACTTCCAGGTATGAAGGAAACCATCCAGCAGATCAGGCAAAGCAGAGGTACATGCAAAATAAAAGAATTAGCACACCATACCTGTTTGTCAGAAAGGCAATTTGAGCGAAACTTCAAGCATGTAACCGGATTTAGCCCTAAGCTTTTTTCCAGAATCATCCGCTTCCAGGCGGTATTTAATCAGTACCGGACAGGACCGCACAAAACATTAACTGAACTAGCCTTCCAATGCGGGTATTATGACCAATCTCACTTTATCGAAGATTTTAAGCTTTTTTCTGGGCATAATCCTAAGAAGTTTTTTACTGAGAAAGCCTCCGGGCTGCCATGGGTGTAGCATAAGATATGTCGGATTTTTCCAATTTTTTGAATCCGGCTACCCCTACTTTTGGAAAATAAACCAAACTTACAGACTATGAATATACCTTCTCAGTATCTGCCGCTAATGCCTTATCTGATCGTAAACCGGGCAGAGGCATTTGCTCAGTTTATGAAAAATGTTTTTGGTGCAACGGATCAAGCTTTACACAAAGCCAATGAAAATACCGTGATGCATGGAGAGTTACGAATTGGGCAGGCCGTACTTATGTATAGTGATGCCAGTGAAGCATGGCCCGAAAAAACAGCAGCCCTGTATCTGTATGTGCCAGATGTAAACCAGGTGTACGAAAAAGCCTTAGCACAGGGAGCAAAAGTATTACATACGCCCGAACAGAAAGAGTATGGCTACGCCGCTGGTTTTGCCGATCCATTCGGCAATCACTGGTTTGTGGTAGCTGCTTCAGCAGCTAAAGGGTAAGTTTTACGAATCAGTTACTCGTGCGTAGATGACAACTGCAGAAATTATCTCCTTCCGGCTGCAAAACCAACAAATAACCCGGTCTGTATTTACTACTCCTCAACAAGTAGTGGCCTGGATGGGAGCTATGCAAGCCCAGGAATATGCCATGGCCAGGTGGGCTGTTGGTTTGCGCTTGCCCGGAAGTACCGATGCCAGTGTAGAAGCAGCCTTTAACCGGGGCGATATTTTAAGAACGCATATATTGCGGCCTACCTGGCATTTTGTAAATCCGGCAGATATTCGATGGCTCCTGGCATTAACTGCTCCCAGAGTACATCAGCTCAACAAACCGATGTACCGTAAACTGGAATTAGATGCAACGCTTTGTGTCCGTAGTAAAAATATACTGAGTAAAGTGCTGGAAGGCGGAAAACAACTTACTAGAGAAGAATTAGGTCAATCGTTCAAGCAGTATCAGCTTGCTGCCCAAGGACACCGGCTAGCGTATCTGATTATGCAGGCAGAGTTAGATGGCCTCATTTGTAGTGGTGCCCGGAAAGGCAAGCAGTTTACCTATGCCTTGTTAGATGAACGAGTGCCGCCTGCCAAAATCTACACGAGGGAAGAAGCACTGGCGGAACTAGTGAAGCGTTATTTTGCTAGCCGCTGCCCAGCAACTTTGCAGGATTTTGCTTACTGGTCTGGGCTTACAGTACGTGATGCCAGGGAAGGAGTCTGGATGAATAAACCCTATTTGGTGGAAGAATACATAGATGGAAAAGCCTATATTTTTTCTGCCGATTTGCAAGCAATGGAAAGTACTATGCCAGCTACTTTCTTAATGCCTGTGTATGATGAATATGGAATTAGTTATAAAAACCGGAGTGCCCTGCTTCCTTCAGTAGATTTTCCGTTAGAAGACATCGTTTTTGACCGGATGATTGTGGTGAACGGACAAATAGCCGGCACCTGGAACCGCACTATTCAGAAAGAAAATGTTCTCATACAGCTACAACTGATCCAAGCCTTGAATGAGTATGAGTTGAAAGAAGTAATGAATGCGGTGCAGCGATTGGCGGCTTTTCTTGATAAAAAAGTCAGCATTGAATTTATTAATGGATAGGGGATAGGTGTGTCAAATTTCTATCCTGGGTAATGCCTCTGGGAGTGGACGTATATGAGTTGTAACTAGTAAAATAGCTCTTAGTAGATACATGGGAGTTTAAAAATAAAATTTACATTTTGATTGTAAAATAAATGAACGCTCACTTATATTTGTATTGGTATGAGAACAAGAGACGAACAAAAGGAGCTAGCCATTAGGCAGAAAGCGATAGAAATGATTGCCAAAGAGGGGCTTGATGGATTTGGAGTAAATAAACTGGCTAAAGCGGCAGGCGTTTCTCCGGCTACCATTTATATCTATTACAAAGACCGGGAAGACCTCATTCTGAGCCTTGGGCAGCAGGTAAGTGAACACATGCTGGAAGTAAGCCTGAAAGATTTTGATCCGGCTATGCCTTTTGATGAAGGGCTGCGGATTCAATGGATTAACCGGGCAGCTTATTTTATGCAGTATCCGATGGAAGTAGAATTTATTGAGCATCTGCGGTATTCGCATTATCACCAGAAAATTGCCGGGGCTGTTACGCAAAAGTTCAAAGAAGCCATGGGAACCTTCATTAAAAATGCTATTGGGCGGAAAGAACTTATTCCTCTTCCTTTTGAAGTGTACTGGTCCCTGGCATTTGCTCCCTTGTATCAGCTAATTAAGTTTCATAACCAAGGGTTCAGTATGGAGAAAGATCATTTCAGCTTAACCAACGAATACATGATGCAAGCCCTGCAATTAGTATTGAAAGCCTTAAAACCTTAATTTTTTCCTAACAACCGGATGAACATTCATGTAGTAAAGTCAATTCCAATTACAGGATCAGCTGACAGCGCAGCAGATTCAGTGCTAGTTTTCAAGACAGACCTTGTTACTGAAAGAGATGTAGAGAAGATTAGGCCATGGCTGGATGAGTTGATTGGCAGCGGCGCATGGAATGTAGACCTGGCCGATGTTGACCGCATTTTGCGTGTAAAAAACACTAGTAAGCAAATCAATGAAATAGGCAAGCGGATGCAGGATGCTGGGTATTTCTGCGAAGAGTTACCCGACTAACTGTTGTTTCCTCCATAAAATACGTATTTTTTATGCAAACCTCCAGCCAAACCGAACCAACCGAAAAAGCCTTTACCCGGTATCAGGTTTTTATTATTGCCATTCTGGCTATTTTACAGTTTACCGTAATACTGGATTTTATGGTATTATCGCCACTGGGAGCTATGTTGATGGAAGAACTACACATTATCCCTTCACAATTTGGCTTAGTGGTGTCGGCGTATGCATTCAGTGCAGGGGCTTCCGGCTTGCTTGCCGCTGGCTTTGCCGACCGGTTCGACCGGAAGAAGCTATTAGTGTTTTTTTACACTGGCTTTGTTCTCGGAACCTTGCTTTGTGGGATAGCCAATAGTTATCAGTTTCTACTGGTGGCCAGAGTAGTTACTGGCTTGTTTGGCGGGGTTATCGGTTCTATTGGATATGCCATCATTGCAGATTTATTTGCTGTACAGGTACGGGGCAGGGTAATGGGCTTTGTACAAGCAGCGTTTGCTGCCAGTCAGATACTGGGTATTCCCATTGGGTTGCTACTGGCCAATCAGTTTGGCTGGCACGCCACCTTTCTCATGATTGTAGGCGTAAGTATAGTGGTAGGAATATTAATTATAGGCTACATGAAGCCTATTACTGCTCACCTGAACAGTCAATCTGCCACGAATCCGTTTGGACATCTGGCGCATACACTCTCACAACCAACCTATATACTGGCTTTTGCTACCACCACCCTGCTGGCTACCGGTGGTTTTATGCTGATGCCCTTTGGTAGTGCCTTTGCCATTTATAACCTGGGCGTGAGTATGCAGGAATTGCCTGTAATCTATGCGGTTACAGGTGTGTTTTCTATTGTATTTGGCCCCATCATTGGTAAGCTCAGCGATAAGATTGGGAAGTATCCCATGTTTGTGATCGGCTCTCTGATTGCCATGGTTTTTATAGCCATCTACAATAATCTAGGAGTAACGCCTTTGTGGCTCATCATTTTGCTGAATGTGATTACTTTCATTGGTGTTTCCTCCAGAATGATCTCTGGTACAGCCCTGATGACAGCCATTCCGAAACTGCCAGATAGGGGAGCTTTTATGAGTGTCAACTCCTCGGTACAGCAGATATCTGGAGGTATCGGTTCGGCAGTAGCCGGATTAATCGTTATCCAGGAAAGCACCAAACCCATTCTGCATTACGACATTTTGGGCTATGTTGTGATCGTGGCCATGGTAATAACCGTAGTGATGATGTATTTTGTGAACCGAAGGGTGAATCAGCTATCTGGCCAAGAAGCATTGCCGAAAGATCAGCAGGTACAGGCAGAAGTGTGAGGAAGGATAGCTACAGAGTAACATAACACGGAATAAAACATATAGCTAGTTCCAACTAGGTCCAACAAACGGCCATGACCATGTGGTGAAGGAAGGTACATAAACGCTGAACGCCAGACAAGGAATAGCGAATTTTGAAAGATAATATGCTTTTTACTTCCTTATTCGCCATTCCTCATCTGATTATCCGGCATTCTGTTGAATGATAATCTCTAGGCTGCCAGTTGTTTAACACCCTTCAGTTGCAAGTAGGCCATAGCTGCTACCCAGAGTGCTACACCAGTAATCAGGCCATACCCTAGCATTGTTAATCCAAATAAGCTCATCAGCACAACCGCCATACTGGCAAGCACCCAGGTAATATCGAGTATACTAATGAGTTGTACCCTAGCTGTCCGGATAGGCTTTTGCATACTTTCGTAACCCACAAACGCGGCAAAAGCTACTAAAAAGATTCCGGTACCATAAAAAGGCGATAGCTGCTGAACACCAAAAATATGGGCTACAAAACGGGCAAATACAATAAGGCCAATACCAGTTACTCCGGAACTTACTGCGTTCAGTAATAATATGTTTTTTAAGTACAGCATAGTTGTTTTTGTTTAGTGATGGAACAAAAATAGATTGGTATTGCTACTGAAAATTGATATTTTACGACAAAATGAAAATCCAATCCATACACCTGCTGAATTTTATGGAATATGCCCGCGTCCGCGGCGTGCCTGAGCACCAATTAATAGAGGTCATTCAACAACCTCCTGTAAACTGGCCGGATGCAAATTCTCAAGTAGCAGCAGAAGATTTTTATGCGGTGGTACAGCTGGTAAATGAACAGCTGAAGGATGAGTTGCTGGGAATCCGTTTGGGTGAGTTTATGCAACTAAAAGCCTTGGGCCTGGTGTATCAGATTTCCTTACAGGCTACCACTGTAGAGGAGGGTTTTTACTACCTGAAGAGTTATCTGGATGCCAGTTTACCCATCATACAGATTTCTACACAGGCAGACAAAGATAAAGCTATCATTGAGCTGTGGATTGACACTAGTTACTTGAATGAGAACCGCCTGATTCTAGAAAATGTATTAACCATAATGGCCAGAGAACTTCGGATGATGGCTGGTGAACAAATAGCTATTACCCTCACTTCTCCCTTTTATCACCAGGCCTATCCGGATGGATGGCAAAAAGGCAACCGTTTTTCTCTCACGTTTACCAATACCTTGTTCAAAGCTGCTTTGCAAGATACTAGCCGCTGGAAGCTGGAAATACTGGTACCTGCCTATTTAAAAATGATTGAGGGGTTAAAAACAGATCAGTCGTTTGCATCGCAGGTGAAAATAACCATGCTCCAAATGGCTCAACCGGAGCTACCAGACTTAGAAAAAGTGGCCAGTACCTTGTATATGACGGCCCGTACCCTGCAAAGGCGGCTGGAAAATGAGGCTACCACGTTCCGGCAAATTAGTGCGTCGCTGAAGAAAGAAATTTCATACCTGCTGATCAGCCATAAACAGTATTCAGTAGCTGATATTTCACTGGTACTGGGTTTCTCAGAACCGGCTTCCTTTATTCATTCTTTTACGAAATGGTATGGTTACTCTCCCCAGAAGTACAGGCAGCAGCTTGCCCTCTAAATAGTTGGTGTTATCCATAGTAAGCAAATTTTGTGTGTTGCGTTTTAGCTTGTATTGGGTTTATTTCAGGTGTTCATCCCGTCAAAAAACCTGTTGGTGTAATATACTTTACTGACAGTTTTCTGCTCTGTACTTTTGGTAGGATATAACAGCGGCATAAGTTCTAGTATTATCCGGATCAACTTTACGTGTACGAGTATGTATCATCAGCAAAAAGAGGTAAGTTCCAACGTTGAAATTGATGCGCCCATGCAGCTTACCATGATTCATCTACTGAGTAACCTACAATCGTTTTTTAAAAGCGAATGGAAACGGTTGCTGACGATATTTCTGATGTATACACCCACCTATCTGATTTTGATGCTGGTAAGCACCAGGCAAGGCCCCGACTATATGGAGACGCTGTATGGCAAACCGAATGAATGGTTTTGGCGTGGCTTGCAAAATGTAGTAGAAGTTACCATTATCTATTATGTACTTATATTCCGGATAGCCTTACCTTTTCTGCAGACTAAGAAAGTGAAGCGTTTTTTGTTTCAGTTATCCGCTTTTCTGGTACTGCTGTTTGTCTACGAATATATTTACAACTTTATTCTTATTTCACCTTCGGTACGGGCAGGCGTTAGGTTAGCGGATTTTCTTACCTGGCATGTGGGCGTAGATATTATTATTCTTTGCATTGGGGCAGCTGTTTCCCTGCTCATTGAGTGGAATGCTAAAAGTAAACGGCAAGAGGAACTGGAGAGGCAAAAACTAGATGCAGAACTGTCGGCCATTAAATACCAGATTAATCCGCATTTCTTATTCAATTCGCTCAGCTTTATTTACAGCAAAACCATTCCCCTCAACGAAGAAGTAGCCCATGCCGTGTTGTTGTTATCGGATATTATGCGCTACGCGCTGGGAAGGGATGAGGATGGGCAAGGTAAGGTAGACCTGATGAAAGAAATTACGCATATGAGAAATGTGCTGGAGATTAACCAGATGCGCTATGAGTATACCTTGCACATTCAATATCAGGAAAATATCAGCCATACACCTATTCGTATTCCGCCGCTGGTATTGATCACCCTGGTAGAGAATGCCTTTAAACATGGCGACCTGAGTGATGCGGAGAATCCGCTGGCAATCCGGCTGGAAGCCGATAATAAGCACCTGCATTTTTACTGTTGCAATAAAAAGAAGAAAGGTTCTAAGGAACTGTCCAACGGCATCGGATTGAACAATGTGCGGCAACGGCTGGAGCTCATGTATGGCGTACGGCATAGCTTCCATATAAAGGAAGATGAGAAGTATTATATTACCAATTTACATATTGACTTGTAAGCCTGTGTAGTGATTTCAATAAACCCAAGCATATGATCTCCTGTATAATTGTTGACGATGAGCAACACGCCATTGACCTGCTGAAACGACATATTAGCCAGACGCCTTTTCTTGACCTGGTAGAGACAACTACTAATCCAGTAAAGGCTTTGCAAGTGCTGCATGAAAAGAAGATAGACTTGATTTTTCTGGATGTACAGATGCCGGAAATGTCTGGGATTGAGTTTATACAATCTCTTAATGGCCGGAGCAAAGTTATTCTAACGACGGCCTACAGCCAGTATGCCTTGGAGGGGTTTGATCATGAAGTGGTAGATTACCTGCTGAAACCGATCTCTTTCGCCAGATTTATCAAGGGTGCCCAGCGGGCGTTATCCCTGATAAAACCTGCTGCCCAGGAAGAAAATGAGTATGTTCTGGTAAAAACCGAACAAAAAGGAAAGCTGCTGAAGATCAATCTCAAAGATGTGGTGTATATAGAGGGGCTGAAAAATTATGTAGGTTTTTTTACCCGCGAGGGTGAACGCATTATTGCGCTACTGAACATGAAAGACCTGGAAGACCGGTTGCCTGCTGAGCGATTCGTTCGTACGCATAAATCATTCATGGTGGCTGTCCCTTATATTATTCTGATTGAAGGCAATACGGTGGGCATGGAGTTTACCAGCGTACGGATACCTATCGGCGATACCTACCGGGAAGCTTTTCTCCGGCAGATGAAAGGAAAAATACTGACCAATAAAAATTAAGCGAGAGCATTGCCTTCAAACTGTTGAACTACCAAAAATACTCTCTACAAATACATAAATAATTTATCCTCATAACTGTGCGTATTTCCGAATACTTATTACTCCTATGAACCTACTGGTGCTAGATAAATTACTATGGGGAATGCAAGGCTTTTTAGCGGTAACTTTCCTGATAGCCGGAAGTGCCAAGCTATTTCAATCTCCGGCAAAAGTAGCCCGATTAGTGCCTGCCTCTTTTCCATTGACTTTTCTTAGGGTGTTGGGTGCATTGGAAATTCTGGGAGCTGTGGGCATAGTCTTGCCTTTAATGATTAATGTTTTACCAGTAGTAACATTAGTTGCGGCTGCCTGTATGGGGCTGGTACTACTGGGAGCAGGAGTGGTGCATTGGCAAAATAAGCAGTTTTCGAAGCTGCCTATGTTGGTTGTCCTACTAGCCTTATCCATAACAGTTACCGTAGGCCGGTACTTTCTACTTGAAGGTACATAATCCAGGTAAGGTGTTCATTATATGTTGCTTGTGTACTGAAAATTTCAGGTGAATACCTATATGATTACCCGCTGATTCTTGTTTCTTGGCTTTCTGTTCCTTTGCTTTTGTATCTTTTTAAACAGTTTATTCGAATAAGGGGTTAAAAATTCATCCAAATGCAAAGAGCGGCAGCTATTTTACCGAACACATGAACGATAAGCCCAGCAGTTGACCTTACTTTGGAAGCTATTTGAATAGCAGTTTTTTCTTGTAGCCAATTAAAAAAAGACTCAACCGGCTGCCTGATTCGAGAAACAGCACTCGAAAATAAATCATTAAAAGCTTGTTCAAACTGCTTGGTTACTGCTAACATCCCTTTTATATTTTTGACAGGGGTAATCAGTTCACAGGCTTGGAAAGAGAGGAGTTTCTCATGAAGTTCTTGATCAGAATAGGCTTTATCTGCAATGATCGTCCTGTTTGTCAAGCAATCCAGGACAGGTCTTAGAGCGGTTAAATCATGTACAGAAGCAGCTGTAATACCTACATATTCAGGTAAAGGTAGTCTGTTTTTCCTGCTTTGGGCTAAAAGATGAAGTTTGACACCAAAGTAATGCAGGTTTTTAGTAGCACAAAAGCCCTTATTAACTATAGCTAAGGCTACTTTGGCTTTTCTTTTGTGTGAGCAGGTAATGATGGGCATAGAATCAGTAAGGAGCCAAGCCTGTTCTCCTTCTTCTACCCCTAAATCGGTAAGGAGTTGGCTAACTAAGACTGGAAAAAGGTCAGCCATGCGATTTAATCGATTGACAAAGGTCTGGTAAGCAGGCAAATTAGGAAAGTAAGAGAGCCAATGCTGATGTATGTAAGTGTGCATAGATTTGAGTTTTTGTTTCTCTTGGAAAGCCACACAAAACAGATAAATAGTAATTAGTTCTTCATCCGTTATGTGTCCTTGCATAGAATTAGGACTAAAACGTTGGACTTGCCAACCTAAGTTGCTATTATAGCATTGGCAGACATAATAGTAAAGGGCGATTAGAGTGAGTTGTATTACTCTTTAACCGGTTTTCTATGTGTCTGCTTTTTTCCAACCCCTTATTCGCATAGTTTATATATGTTTATATCCGCCAGTTCTCCTACACTTCCTACAACTGCCTTGTCTGCCGAACGGTATAATGCCTTAGATGCAGCCCGGGCTATTGCTTTGCTCATCGGTATCTTTTTTCATGGCGTAGAATCACTGGTATCTTTTTTACCTCCCATGCTGTGGGCCGTAAAAGATGCCCAGACCAGCGTAGCTATAGATGTGTTCTTCTATGTAGCGCACGTATTCCGCATGCAGGCTTTTTTCCTGTTATCCGGTTTTTTTGCACATATGTTGTACCACCGGAGAGGAGCACAGGGTTTCTTAACCCATAGGGCGGCACGTATTGGGTTGCCTTTGCTTCTTTTCTGGCCAGTCATCGTCGTGTCTGTCCAGTTACTTTGGACATGGGGATATCAGCAAATGGGCTACCTGGCCATGAACCCAGCTATAGCTCACATGGGGTACTGGCAAATTGTAGCGCAAAATTTTCGTTCTTTCATATGGATGAGCAATGGCTTTCCCTTAACCCATTTGTGGTTTCTGTATTACCTTCTCTGGTTCTGTGCCGGGGTGCTTGTTTTACGGCCACTCCTAGCAAAAGCACTCGATAAACAAGGCAAGTTCAGGCAGGGAATAGATAGCGTAATTTCTTTTCTGATGAACCGGTGGTGGGGAAGTTTACTTTTCGGGTTATGCACCATTCCGGCAATGTGGGGTATGAAAAATGGGTTTGGCGTAGATACACCAGATGTAGGCCTGCTGCCTAAATGGGCTTCTTTCCTGGTATATGGCGGCTACTTTACCTTTGGCTGGTTTTTGCACAGGCAAAAGGAATTGCTGGCAAATTTTAAAAAATATTGGAAAGTAAACCTATGTATAAGCCTGATTCTGGTGGCCCTGGTTACTGCATCTTTTCTCTCCACGGTTTATCAGGCAATGGCACCAGGGCAGCAAGCGGGTACTCCGGCAGTAGACCCGGCCACTATGCAGCTAATGAGTATGATCTATAACAGTTTCTATGGGGTAGCCTCCATGACTGCCGTGTTTGCCTTTATCGGAGCCATGCTGACTTTCTTTTCCCGCCCCAGCCGGCCAATCCGCTACCTATCCGATGCTTCGTACTGGATGTACCTCATTCATTTGCCTGTAGTCGTTTTCTTTCAGGTATGTGTCTATCCCTACGAATGGCACTGGCTGCTAAAGGTAATGGCCATTTTGCTACCGAGTTTAGCTGTTTTGTTGCTCAGTTATCAGTTTCTGGTGCGTTCAACCTTTATAGGTGTTTTACTGAACGGAAGACGATACGGAAAGCCTGCAAAATATACTCAACAGGCAAATACCCAGGTACCTTCCTGAACAGGTAAGGCTAGCCATTAACGGTTCTCACCTGATGGTTTGTAACCTGCGAAATAAATTAGATGATACCTTCAGGCAAAATTTAATCTACTTAAGATGCAACCTACCCAGTCAGTTTATGGGTCATTAGAATAACTATAAACAGACTGTATTTATGAAAACCCATTTAGTAAACTTATTATTATTTTCAATACTATTTCTAGTGGCTTGTGAGGCGAATAAACTGGAGCTGGAAGATTCATCTGCTTCCAAGATTACCGCTACAACTATTACCGGGCAGTGGCAGGTAGACAAAGTAATGCATGGCTGGACCGGAAAAATAGTGGGGGCAGAAACCTTGCCATATCAGGAATATTATCAGTTTAATGCCGATAGTAGTTTCCGGAAATTTACCTCGGAAGGAGTGGAGACAACCGGTACATACGCTCTTAGCCAAAACAAAGAGGGAAACTATGAAATAACCTTAACTTTTGCAGCAGAAACAGATCCTGGCAAAGTTGCCTTACAGTTTAGCTGCGGAGGTACATTAGTTTTAGAGTTGAGCCAGGAAGAAGGCTTAACAGAAAGCAACCTGCCTTGCGACGGACCCAAAAAATATTACCGCAAGCTTAAAGAGGACAAGTAAAACCTAACTATTGATAAAAATACGTATTCCTTGTGTGAAAGGTAAACCTGTTAGGTCTTACTAACCGAACAGGTTTTTTGTTAATCAATAATCTCTATGATACCAGGTACGAAAGAGGGGTAGGGTAGTGAACTACTTGGTAAACGTTTGTTTATTCCGCAGCATTTCCAAAATCTGATTGGCTTTTTTAGCCCGTTTTACCGGATCTGTAGTGGTGGTTAACCGGTAGCCAATGGTATACAGGTTAGTTTTATTGAGTGACAGATAAAAGGCATACGTTTCCGGCTCTTGCTTGAGTAGCTCTATAAAATCTGCGGGCACTTCCATTTTACTGGCAGGTGCATAGGCTATGTCCCACCGTCCATCTTGCTTGGCTAGTTCTACCTGGGCCAACCCGCTAGGCTGCATCCGTCCCGCTTGCAGCAGTTTTTCTACTTTGGCTACATTCACCTGCGACCAGGTACTTTTGGGCCTTCTGGGCGTAAAACGGACTACATAGGAGATATCATCATATTTGTTGAGCAAGCCATCAATCCAGCCCCAGCAGAGGGCAACATCTACTGCCTGTTCGTGGCGGATCGTGGGGATGTTACTTCCTTTCTTATAATACCGGAGCCAGAAGCCTTTTTCCTTCTCATGGTTAGCTGCCAGCCAGGTATCAAAGTCTTGTTCTGATTCAAAAGATACAACCGGTAGGTCTCTGTACGTTAGCATAAGGTATAGGGTAGGTAGCAATTTGTCAGAGGAAAATTATAGAAAAACAGATAGCCTGCCAAAATTTTTTTGCGAAGCTATACAAACAATCAATACAGGGTTTTCTCAAGTCTGAACAATTTTGTTAGTTTGCCTGGCTATCGCGACAACTTTCTTAGCCAACATTAACCGAATGAACCACCAGGAAACCGGGCATTACTGGAATGAAAATGCCGCCACATGGACCCTGCTTAGCCGCGCAGGATTCGATACGTACCGGGATCACCTAAATACGCCTGCCTTTCTGGAAAAATTACCTGATATTACGGATTTAAAAGGCCTGGACATTGGCTGTGGCGAAGGGCATAACACCAGACTGCTAGCCCAGCGTGGAGCCCAGGTATCGGCTATAGATATTTCTGAAGTATTCATTCAACATGCGAAAGAAACAGAAGCTGATTCACCCTTGAATATACATTACCAGCTGGCCAGTGCCGTAGATTTACCCTTTGCGGAAAATACCTTTGATTTTGCAACCGCCTTTATGAGTTTTATGGATATTCCGGAAACAGAAAAGGTACTAAAGGAAGCTTTCCGGGTACTGAAAAGGGGAGGCTTTTTGCAGTTTTCTATTTCCCATCCCTGTTTTGATACGCCTCACCGGAAAAACCTGCGGAATGCCGATGGAAAAACATATGCAATAGAAGTAGGCGAGTATTTCAAAAATCAACATGGCGATCTAAGTGAGTGGACATTCAGCGCCCTGCCGGAAAAATACCAGTCTTTGCCAAAGTTTAAGGTGCCCAGGTTTACCAGAACCCTCAGCCAGTGGGTAAATATGCTGATACAGGCAGGCTTTATAATCGAATACATGAACGAACCAAAAGCCAGTGAGGAAGCCGTAAAACAATACCCCTTTCTGCAGGATACCCAGATAGTTGCGTATTTTCTGCACATCCGCTGCCGGAAACCTGCTAAATAAACGGTGTATCAGATAACCTACGTACTTTTCCATCCAACTTACTTATCCTTTAAAATCGATCTCTTCTATATTCTACCAGCACCACATCTTTCAGTGCGTAGGAATTGTTATTATCTTTTAGTGCAGAATATAAATCAATCCAATGTCGTAGTGTGGTAAAGATGAATAGGAGTGAGGTACCTATGTATTAGCTGCCTATATTCCCTTTGTGCTATCCCGAATGCCCCACTCTACATCAATTAAGTTCAACTTACCTATCAGGGCATCTATTCTTTGCAGGCTATTTATGTGAGTAAAACTCCCCAATTTCCATATGTCGATGTATGATAAATTTTATTGGAAAAATTATTTGGAATTAGTCTAAATAATACTTTGTTTTGAGCTTTATTTAGAATTGATCTAAACAACTATTTTTTTAAATAAACCACCGTGAACCCATCTCTATCTATCAAACACCTTTACTTCTCTATTCTTTGCCTGAGTATACTACTATTATCTTCAATGGCTGCCAAAGCGCAGGTTGGAACGATTACAGGCCATATTACTTCCAGTGATGGCAAGCCGGCTGCTTTTGTGAATGTAACCTTAAAAGGGGCTACCAAAGGAACGACAACCTCTGATGAAGGGAATTACCTGATAAAACATGTAAAACCAGGCAGCTACACACTTATTGTATCATTTGTAGGTTTGCAAACGCAGGAGAAGCAGGTAAGCGTTGTTGCTGGAGAAGTTGCACAGGTAGATTTTGTACTCTCTGAAGCCTCCCAGCAATTATCCGATGTAGTAGTCACTGGCAGAAAAACCATGAATGAGCAGCCGGTGAATGTGGGCAAAATTGCTATCAGACCCATGGATTTGCCACAGAGCATTGCTATTATAGACCGGGAGATAATGGATCAGCAGCAAACGCTGCGTATCAGCGATGTGCTGCGCAATGCCAATGGCGTATATACTATGGGCACTACCGGTGGCATTCAGGAAGAAATAGCCGCCCGTGGTTTCGCATTCGGCAGCAACAATACCTTCAGAAATGGTGTGCGGTTTAATAATGGTGTAATGCCGGAAACCAGTTCTCTGGAGAAAGTAGAAATACTGAAAGGCAGCAGTGCCATTTTATTTGGAAACGTAGCGGCGGGCGGTGTACTGAACCTGGTAACAAAAAAACCAAAATTTGAAAATGGCGGCGAGCTCTCTATGCGTATAGGCAGCTACAATTTTTACAAACCTTCTCTGGATGTATATGGAGCCATTAATAACAGCGACAAAATTGCCTACCGGTTAAATACCACCTATGAAAATGCGCAGAGTTTCCGCGATGAAGTAAAATCCGAACGCTTTTATATTAATCCATCAGTATTGTTTAAAGCCACCAGTAAAACAGATATACTGGTAGAAGGCGATTATCTGAAAGACAACCGCACCCCTGATTATGGCGTGGGTGCTTTCAAATACACAATTCTGGATGTTCCGCGTAACCGTTTCCTGGGAGCTTCCTGGGGAAATTACCAGGTGGAACAGAAAAGCATCACTACTACTATTACCCATCGCCTGAATCAGAACTGGCAGTTACGGGCCATTGGTGGAATTCAAAAATATAACAGTAATTTATATGCTACTTCCCGTCCTACTTCTTTCAATGCAAAGGATAGCACGCAGTTAAATAGAAGCCTACAGCGCAGTGCCAATGATGAAACTTATTTCCTGGCACAAGTTGATTTAACAGGCCAGTTCAGCACAGGTTTTCTGAAACATAACCTGTTGTTTGGGGCGGATGCCGATCAGTACCGCTCAAATTCTCCAAGTTTTGGAATATATGCAAACCTGGCAAAGCCAGATTCCATTGATGCTAGATATGACAAAATCAATGTATTTAATCTAGGGGAATTTGCTAGCCGTGAAGATATTCCTTCGGCTGTAAAACTTTCTGTGACTAAAAATATTACAGGTAGAGGTGGGGTATACCTTCAGGATTTATTATCCATTTCTGATAAATTAAAAGTGTTAGCTGGTATCCGGTATACATATATAGAAATTAGCAGCAATATATATACAAATGCCACAAAAACAACACCTGCTAGTGTATCTGGTGTACCCACACGTTATGACCATGCCTTTACACCCAGATTTGGCATAGTATACCAGCCATTAAAAACTACTTCTATTTTTACAAGCTATGCTAATTCTTTTAATCAAAATACGGCTGTTGATCCTTCTGGAGCTACACTCCCTCCGTCATTTATAGATCAATATGAAGTAGGAGTTAAGAATGATTTATTTAAAGGTTTGCTTTCAGCCAATGTGACGATATATCGAATTGTGAATAGCAACCTATCACAAGTTATCTTACAAACCAGTCCTAACTTTAATCCTGACAGGCCAAATGCACAAGAGTTAGCCGGAGAAGTAACCAGCCAGGGAGTAGAAGTAGACTTATCAACCAGAACTGTGCACGGCTTCTCTTTTATAGGTGGCTATAGCTACAACCAGACAAAATATACCAAAAGCAATATTTTTGAAGTAGGCAGCCGCTTACGTTACAATCCTGCCCATACAGCCAACGCTAGTATGTATTATACCTTCCAGAATACAGGACTGAAAGGATTTAACGTAGGGTTAAGCAGTTTTTATATGGCCGGAATGGTTGCAGGCCGCTCTACCCGCCTTACCATACCAAATGATGCCTTTCGCTTGATTCCTTTACCTAACATCTTCCAGCTAGATGCCTCTGCCGGATATAGTATCCATAATGTATCGTTGCGGCTGCGGATAACTAATTTATTGAATGTACTTGGCTATTATGCCCATGACGATAATAGCAT
The DNA here is from genome assembly GCF_030503435.1 of Rhodocytophaga aerolata. Taxonomy (GTDB): domain Bacteria; phylum Bacteroidota; class Bacteroidia; order Cytophagales; family 172606-1; genus Rhodocytophaga; species Rhodocytophaga aerolata. The sequence continues at coordinate 123,247 of NZ_JAUKPO010000010.1, read as the reverse complement.
AAACCCGATTGCCCCCAGGCAGTATGCTGCTACAGTTTCGTACAAATTTTAGCCTTTATGATATACACTTTTGTTAGCCTACAAATACATTAATGAACAGGCCTGGAAGAAATAGCTTCCAAGCCTGTTTTTATGAGTTAACTTTTCTGATCAGATATTAGTCAATCCGTATACAATGAAAGTATTTTTTAGAAACATTCACCTCTATCTTAGTCTAGCTGCCGGCATTGTCATTGCCATTGTCTGTTTTACCGGAGCCGTGTTAGTATTCGAAAAAGAGATGCAGCAGCTCATTTATCCAGAACGTTACCAGGTGGAGCCGCTTGCAACAGCGCAAGTTCCGCTGGAAAAAATGGTATCTGAGGTACAGGCTAAGGTACCAGGTGCTAATGTATCATCTGTGAAAATATACGCTGATCCGGAACGTACGGTAGAGGTAAGTTATAAAGCAGAAGACGGCAAGAAAAAAGAACACACCAGTGCGGAATCCGACGCTAATAAAGCAAAAACTGAGCACTCCCATGGGCCAAAGAAAGAAGGTGCTGAAGGGAAAAAAGGCCCGCAGGCAGGTGGCAAAGGAGGAAACAGCCAGGCATTTATGAATCCCTATACTGGCCAGATAGCTGGCATGCAGAGTCAGCGGAGCCCATTCTTTTTTACTATGTTCTCCCTTCACCGCTGGCTGCTGGCCGGCGACACCGGCAAACTAATAGTAGGGGTAAGCACCACGTTGTTTTTATTCATTCTGATCACCGGCATTGTGCTGTGGTGGCCACAAAATAAGAAAATACTTAAGCAACGGCTGAATCTGAAATGGAATGCCGGCTGGAAACGGATCAACCATGACCTGCATATTGTGGTAGGTTTCTATACAGCTATTTTTCTTTTTGCCTTTGCATTTACTGGTCTGGCCTGGTCTTTTAAATGGTTTAACGATGGTATCTACTGGATTACTGGCTCAGAAAATGTACGCCCGGAGCCGCCGGTATCAATAGTAACTGAGGGGGCTACGCCAATCTCTTTCGACCAGGCGTATCAGATAGCTAAAAGTCAGATGCCTAATGCCGAATATTATACCATTAACCGCCCAAGCGAAGCCGAAGCCTCTATTGCAATAACTGTAATGCCTGCCGACGCCGTGCACGAACGGGCCAGCAACCAGTTGTTTCTGGATCAATATTCCGGACAACTATTGGGGCAGCAATTATACGAAGAACGGAATCTGGGGCAGCGGGTACGCACAACGTTTTATCCGGTGCACGTAGGCTCTATTGGTGGTTTACCAGGCCGTATTATTGCTTTTCTTTCTTGCATCGCCGGAGCTACTTTCCCCATTACCGGGCTTATATTGTGGCTGAACCGCTTAAAGAAAAACCGCAAAAAGAAACAAAGCACCCGTAAAATAGTAGCTCAATAATAAAAAGCATTCCCTTAGAAAAGCAGCCAGGTCTACCATCTAGACCCGGCTGCTTTTTTCTTTTCAGGAAAATACAAAGGATGTACAAGGAACCAGGAAAGAACTACCTAACTAAACGTATTTTTTTGTAAGTTTGTCTGGGTAAAGTTATATCTGTAGGTAGGTTGTAACTCTATTTACCCTGTCCAGTATCAGTTCATACGTCATAAAGCATAGTAAGCATTTACGGAACTACTACCGGATATTTTTTACAGTGAATTTACCTGCAAATGAATTACTACAGATCAGATACCCTTCAAGATTAATGATGCAAAGACGTGAAGCTTTAAAACAAATGGCCCTGGCCTTGGGAGGCATACTTACCGTACCAACCTGGGCATACGGCTGGAACAGCCATCAACTCCTATCTCCATCGGTAAATCTGCTTCCGCCCGAACTGGAAACCTTGCTTGCTGAAGTGGTAGAAACTATTATTCCAGCCACCGATACACCCGGAGCGAAAGAGATTGGTGTAGATAAATTTATCCTGACCATGCTGAAAGATTGCTATGAAAAACCTGCTCAGGAAAAATTTACCCAAGGATTAGAAGCCATAGAAGAAAAAGCAAAGCAAACCTTTAGTCAAGCCTTTAGTGCTTGTACGCCCCAGCAACGCAACCAGCTTCTGCTGGCGATGGAAGCGGAAAGCACGCAAGACAAACAATCGGCTTTTTCGCTAATTAAAAACCTGACTATCCAAGGCTACCTCAACTCGGAGTATGTCATGAAAAACCTGTTAAAATATGAATTAATTCCGGCCCGTTTTAATGGGTGTGCCCCGGTAACTAACTAACTTCTCCTCATGGCAAATCTGAATATAGACTCTATAAAAAATCAAACATACGATGCCATTGTCATTGGCTCTGGCATTAGTGGCGGCTGGGCTGCGAAAGAATTAACTGAAAAAGGACTGAAAACGTTGGTGTTGGAACGTGGCAAAGATGTAAAGCACATTAAAGACTACCCAACTACCATGATGAACCCCTGGGAGTTTGAGCACCGGGGACAGCTTCCGTTGGAGGTACTCAAAGAAAATCCGGTAGTAGGCAAATGTTACGCGTTCCGGGAAGATGCCCAGCATTTTTTTGTAAAAGATAAAGAACACCCCTACGTGCAAGACAAACCGTTCGACTGGATCAGGGGTTACCAGGTAGGCGGGAAATCGTTGTTGTGGGCCCGCCATACGCAGCGCTGGAGTGATTTTGATTTTGAAGGCCCAGCCAGGGATGGGTTTGCCGTAGACTGGCCCATCCGCTACAAAGATATAGCTCCCTGGTATAGTTATGTAGAAAAATTTGCTGGTATTTCCGGGAACAAAGATGGCCTGGCTACCTTACCGGACGGGGAGTTTTTACCCCCGTTCGAACTGAGTTGTGTAGAAAACTACTTTAAAGAAACCGTTACTAATAAGTATAAAGACCGGCATGTAATTGTGGCCAGATGTGCTCATATCACCGAGCCGCAGCCTATTCATTTTGAGCAAGGCCGAGGTAAATGCCAGAACCGGGTGCTTTGCCAGCGGGGTTGCCCATTTGGCGGCTATTTCAGCAGCAATGCGTCTACTTTGCCTTGGGCTGCTAAAACAGGTAAACTCACCTTACGCCCCGATTCCGTGGTACATTCTATCATCTACGATGAGAAAAAGGGGAAAGCCAAAGGCGTACGCGTAATGGATGCCCATTCCAAACAAATGACTGAGTATTATGCCCGCATTATTTTTGTAAATGCAGCTGCTTTAAATACAAATCTGGTATTACTGAATTCTACCTCCAACAGATTCCCACAGGGATTGGGCAACGACAATGGCCTGCTGGGAAAATATGTAGCCTTTCATAATTACCGGGCCAGGGTTTCTGCCGATTACGAAGGTTTTATGGATAAAACAACCGATGGCCGCCGGCCAACCAGTGGGTATATTCCCCGTTTCCGGAACGTGTTTGCCCAGGAAACTTCTTTCTTAAGAGGTTATGCAGCCGGCCTAAGTGCTTCCAGAGGAACCATGCAAAGCCGGGAAGGTATTGGGGCTAGCCTGAAAGAAAATCTGCTGCATCCTTCGCTTGGTCCTTGGCGGGTAGGTAGCCATATGATGGGGGAGACTATTCCCAAAGAAACGAACTTAGTACGTCTGGATTCCACGCAGAAAGATGCCTGGGGAGTGCCTCAGTTGAAGGTACATGTAGACTATGATGACAATGATGAGCAGATGACTAAAGATTACATAGAGCAGCTAACAGAAATGTTTACCATGGCAGGTTTTACCAATATCAGTTCCAGTGACAGCAAGCAAGCACCCGGCCTGGATATTCATGAAATGGGCGGCGTACGCATGGGCAAAGACCCAAAAACATCTTTGCTTAATGAATGGAATCAGCTCCATTTGTGTAAAAATGTGTTTGTTACCGATGGGGCCTGCATGACTTCTACCTCTACGCAGAATCCATCCTTAACGTACATGGCCCTGACTGCACGAGCTGCTGACTATGCGGTAAAGGAAATGAAAAAGAACAATCTGTAAGATGCCGCCGAGCTATATAAGTAGTAAATAGCTATCTACCTGCTGAGCTGAAATAGAGTGGCAGCTAAGCCAGCTACAGTTTTATAAAATTAACATTGCAGTAAATCTATTCATATCAATAACACGGAATATTTAAACAAATAGAATACCTATTTATTCAAAAGCTGAACGTATACAAGCAGAGAAAAATCTTCTCAGCAAATATATATTTGCCCAAATGGAACGTTAACTATATAATAAGGCTTATACTTACAGATACTAACCAACCTTTAGCCCCTTTTCTCTATGAACCACTATAAAGTAAAACTTATTAAAAATATATCGCATAGAGAAGCCTGGGTGCCTGTACAAGCCGATGATGTGCAAAATGCACGGATAGCTGCTACACTTAAATGCACAAAAACAGAATTTATTCCTGATTACACTTCTCTACAAGAAATAGATCTGGAAGAGTATGAGTTATTAGCCCAGCAATCCTTCGTAAAGTAAAAAAGTCCGCATACCAGGATACTTTGCCGAAATACGAAACTAAGTATCCCTACTTGATGCCTTTGTACATAAGGCACTGCATGCCTTAACTAATCTATAGAACTCCCTAACAAAGCTCTGTACGTATCTGACTTGGCGCAACAATAGTGCAAAAACAGGGCAGTATATGCTCCTGTTTGTTCTTGTTGGTGAGTACTCATCATCCGGAAGATTTTATAGTAAAGGCCGGCTATACGCCTGAACCGCACGCGGACATAGGCACCAGTTTCACCTGTTTAAATTTGAAAGCTATGAAAAATTATGATCTTATTAACTATCAAGTGGTAAAAGCTACGAGTATAAAAGAGCTACAATACCTGCTGGAAGAGAAAATACGTCTAGGACTAACTCCTTTAGGAATTCCCTCTATCATTCATATCAGAAATAAATGGAATGAACGCATGGCTGTATTTTACCAGTCGGTTGCCTATACCGGAGTAATTCCTGCGATGGCCTGATATTTTGACCAGCCAGCTGTGAAAATCTGGATGGAAGGGCGCTGTTTTAGCCATCAGACAAAAGGAGGGATGCTATTGCCACAACCAGATCAACTACTTGCTTTTGCCAGTACAGCGGTTTGGTTTACTACTGAAACAATTCAATAAAATAATAAAAATGGATATTCACATCAGTAACTTCAGTGCCTCTTTTAAAGAGGGCGATCTGAAAGAGCTTTTTTCTGACTTTGGCACCATCAAATCAGTTTCTATTATCAGAGACCGGTTTACCGGCGAGTCTAAGTGTTTTGGGTTTGTTAGCATGCCCAACGAAGAGGAAGCCTTAGAAGCTATCAACCGGTTAAACAACCAGCAGATCGGTTACCGCAAGCTGGAAGTAAGCAAAGCCCAGCCCAGAACCAACTACAGGCTTCTCTAATTTTCCGCTGGCAGACTGCCTTACCCTTTTACTCTTTACATAGCTACATGCCCAAAGTTAGTTTCACCCATACCCAAAGTCCTTTTTTTAACATATTAAAAGGAAAAGTTAACCACTATTTTGCAAGCCGGCAGCTTCACACATCCGGAAGCAGGCCATTGCTGATAAAAAGTATTATTCAGGTTTGCACAGCTATAACCCTGTATGTGTGGCTTGTATTCTTTAACCCCGGTGTTTGGACCTCTGTCGTGCTTTGTATTTTATTTGGAATGAACCTGGCCCTTATCGGATTCAATATTATGCATGAAGGCGGCCATCAAAGTTTTTCAAAACACAAATGGTTGAATGAAACATCGGCGTATTTTCTCAATGTCTTAGGTGGCAATGCCTATTACTGGAAGATCAAGCATAACATTAATCATCACACCTATACCAATATAGAAGGAATGGATTCGGATATTGATGTAAAGCCTTTTATGCGTTTGAATGAAAATCAGCCCAGGTATGCCCTGCACCGGTTTCAGCATTTGTACTGGATCGGACTTTATGGTATTTCGTACGTAGTATGGGTATTTTACCATGATTTTGAAAAATACTTTACCGGTAAAATAGCTGCCAATGCTGGTGCCTATACCTTAGATGCAAAAGAACATACCATATTCTGGGTTACTAAGCTAGCTTATGTAATTGTATACATTGCCTTGCCAATCATTATGCTGGGACCACTTCAAGCCCTTGTTGGTTTTGCTATTGCTACCTTTGTGTGTGGTACTTTTATTAGTGTGGTCTTTCAGCTGGCCCATGTTGTAGAAGGTACCGTGTTTCCGGTTCCGAACGAGCAGTCAAACAAAATAGAAGATGAGTGGGCTATTCATCAGGTGAAAACCACAGCAAACTTTGCTACAAATAGTAAAGTGGTCTCCTGGCTTCTGGGCGGATTAAACTTTCAGGTAGAGCACCACCTGTTTCCGAAGATCAGTCACATTCATTATCCGGCAATCAACAAATTGGTGAAGGAAACCTGTGAAGAGTTTAATATTACCTACCTGGAACATGCTTCTGTTTTAAAAGCTTTCCGCTCTCATATGCACTTTATCAAAAGGCTCGGAACGGCATAGGCAAAGACTCATGCCGGAAACCGGAACATATGGTTGCCAAAAAAATGAAAAAGTTGACTTACAGGTATGCAACTATCGGGCAGCTACCTGTAAGTCAACTGCGGTACTTATATACGTACAGTGGATTGGGATTAATTGATCAGCTTCACTCTCACAGCCATTGGCCCTTTTTGCCCCATTTCTGTTTCAAAAGTAACTTTGTCGTTTTCTTTGATAGGATTGAGCAGGCCATTGATATGCACAAATATGCTTTCCTGGGTTTTGCTGTCTTTGATAAAGCCATATCCTTTGGAGGTATTAAAAAAGGTAACTGTTCCGCGTCTGCCTTCTTCTGCTACATCAGTGTCTCCTTTCCTGGAAATACCCACCTGAATATCTTCAGCATTTACTTTGGAGCGTTTAGTAGGATCTGGGGGAACAGAAGTAATATTGCCATATTCATCCACATAGGCGATCATATCATCCATGCTTTTGCGCTTGTCAGCATTGGATTTGCGTTCCTCCATCTTCTGTTGCTTTTCCTGCTTCTTCTTCTTCTTTTTGTCTTCTAATTCTTTCTTATTAAAAGTGTTTTGTGATTTACTCATGACGTGTTTAAAGTGAATATTTTATTGAGTTAATGTACCTGCTAAATGAATGAATTTCAGGAAAAGAAACGCATGCTGATGATATAATTCAAGGGAACACCCTATATACAATAGTAAATAATATTTCTTAAAAATCCTGGAAACTAGCCTACAAAATTCTATGGAGAAACACCGGAATTTGTAGCTATGTTCCGGCTTTCAGAAAAAAATAATTGCTTGGCTTGTATCCTCTTTTATTGCCACTAGGCGTACTGGAGCAGGTTTTACCCGTATTTATCCCAGGCTAGGTGTCTACGACAAAGGCTGCGGTGGCGGACTGCCTTTTAGCCGGAACGGATCTTTAGGCAATGGCACAAATGCCTGGTTATCCTGAGGCGGCAAGGCAATACGTCCGGCTTCCCAGTCGGCCTTGGCCTGATCAATCCGTTCTCGCCTCGACGAAACAAAATTCCACCAGATAAACCGCTCTCCCAGGGGTTCGCCTCCCAGCAGCATCAGGGTCGTTTTTTCATGGGCGAACAGCACCGGATCTATGCCTTTGGTAAATACCAGCAACTGGCCAGGGCCATACCGGTTTCCGTTTACCTGCAGGCTGCCTTTGGCAACATATACTCCCCGTTCGGAATGTTCTTTGGGCAAACCAAAACGGGTACCTGGTTCCAGTACTGCATGCACATAAAATAAAGGCGAATGCGTTTTTACTCCATTTTTCAACCCATATGCATTTCCGGCAATAAGCCGCATCCATACACCTTTTTCCGTAAATATAGGTAACTGCTGAGGCTGATAATTGTCAAAGGCCGGGGCACTTTCCTCATCTGCTTCCGGCAAGGCTACCCAGGTCTGAATCATTTCAAGCTCTCCGCCAGCCAGGGCAGCCGGGTCTTCAAAACGTTCTGAGTGGGCAATGCCCCGCCCGGCCGTCATCCAGTTAACCTCTCCGGGGCGAATAATCTGCTCTACCCCCAGGCTGTCGCGGTGGGTCACTTGCCCGCCAAACAGGTAACTAACCGTAGAAAGCCCAATATGCGGATGCGGGAGCACATCCATCGCAGACATCTGCTGGGGCTGAACTGATACCGGCCCGGCATGATCCATGAAAATAAAAGGGCCCACCATTCGCCGTAACCGGAACGGCAAAATTCGCCGCACTTCCAATCCATTACCCAATGAAGCCTGCCTTGCTTCTATAACTATATCCAGCATACCAATAAGTCTAAAGTATTTGCCTGTTAAAAGATAGCATTTCCTGCAAAAATACCCAATGCGAATCCTGAATTTTTATTGGCTTGCCTTCTTTTTGGAGATCATAACAGAAGTGTAGCTACCCGTCTTCAGCTATTCCGGAAAGTGCAGGTATTTTGTGTAAAACACTCATTCAGCAAATAAATTAGCAACTATACCGAAAATGAAAGTAGGTATATGCTGTAAACTAAGCACTTTTCCTTATTTTTAATGTTCAATCAACCTTCAGTCAGCAGATGATTACTTTCTTTGCCGCTATAGCCTTATTATGTGCCGGGTATTTTGTGTATGCCAAATGGATAGAACGTATTTTTGGTGCCGATGCTTCCAAGCCTACACCTGCCGTTACCATGACCGATGGAGTAGATTATGTACCTATGCCCTGGTGGCGCATTTTTCTGATTCAGTTCTTAAATATTGCCGGCCTGGGGCCGATTTTTGGTGCTGTAGCTGGCGCAATGTGGGGACCGGTAGCTTTTCTATGGATTGTATTAGGCTCTCTGTTTGCCGGCGGTGTACATGATTATTTTTCAGGCATGCTCTCTGTTAAACACAACGGGCAGAGCATTACCGAAATTTCAGGCCACTATCTGGGAAACAGTATTAAACAGTTTATGCGGGGCTTCTCTGTGGTGCTAATGATTATGGTGGGAGCCGTGTTTATTATGGGGCCGGCCAAAATTCTCGATGATCTTACGGGGCAGGCGATGGGCATTACGGTGTGGGTGTGGGCTATTTTTATTTATTATATTTTATCTACGGTTCTGCCGATAGATAAAGTAATTGGCAAAATTTATCCGGTATTTGGCATTGCCTTATTATTTATGGCCTTTGGGATTTCGGTAGCTATGGTCTGGCAGGGCTTACCGGTTCCGGAGTTAACCATAGCATCCTTTCAAAACCTGCACTCCAGTCCGGAGTCGTTTCCGGTGTTTCCGATGTTATTTGTAACCATTGCCTGCGGGGCTATTTCCGGTTTTCATGCCACACAATCTCCGTTGATGGCCAGGTGCCTCACCAATGAGAAACAAGGAAGAAGTATATTTTATGGAGCTATGGTAACCGAAGGCGTGGTGGCCTTGATCTGGGCGGCCATCGGAATGAGTTTTTATAATGGGGTAGATGGCTTAAACGAAGTGATGAATGCCAACCGGGGCAATGCCGCATTTGTTGTCAACGAAATAGCTAACTCGCTACTTGGAAAAATTGGTGGCTTACTGGCCTTGCTGGGGGTGGTAGCTGCACCCATTACCTCTGGTGATACTGCTTTCCGGAGTGCCCGCCTTATTGTGGCCGATTTTCTCAAGGTAAAACAAGGTCCGCTGGTCAACCGCTTGCTGATCTGTGCGCCACTGTTTGTTATCGGGTTTATGCTAACATTGATTGATTTTGCGGTGATCTGGAGGTATTTCGCCTGGACCAATCAGACGCTGGCGACAGTAGTGCTCTGGACCATTACCGCTTATCTGTTGAAAGAGGGTAAACAGTACTGGGTTTCTCTCGTGCCTGCTGTTTTTATGACAGCCGTAGTGACCAGCTACTTATTGGTAGCGCCCGAAGGCTTTAGCCTGCCCAAAGGTATCTCTTATGCAGCAGGCATTATTATGGCGCTGTTGCTGCTGGCGGCTACCCTAGTTACAGCTGCCAGACGGAAAAATGCCGTGATGGAAGTTGTAAATTAACTTATAAACCCGCTCCGCCTGCACCAAATACCTGAATCAACTCTGCTTGGAAACCAGCCGTTTTCAGCAGGTTAATAACTACTTGAGGGTCTGGGTCGTTGGTAGAGATGTTTAAGATATTTTCAGGTGTGCTGGTATCGAGTTTCCATTGATGAAAACTTTCTTCCTTATTTAATAGCGGGGTTATCTTCTGCAGGTCCGCATCCGATTGAATAGTAGTTTTGAATTTGAGTATTTCCATAGTTTTTTGTTTTAATATCAAAGGAGAAGAACCGCTTTTAGCGTTGGCAGCTATGCAATTCATTTAAATCAGTTTATTAGTGTTTACTACCGTTGGACAATAAAGTTGCAAACAGCAGCAGATAATCGGAATGGCAGGCACCTGTATGGCGTACTGAATACTAGATGCAAATGCAGTATGGGTGTGTTTCAGCACAGTTTCAGGCTATATTAGTGCAAGGAGTAAAATACTTACCCCTGCTATAACCTAAACTATTTGATGGCATGTTTTTCATTGGTAGTTTTGCCGGATGCAGCCTCGGTGTTTTGCAGGAGCTGCCTATCAGCAAATCCGTTTAGTAATCCATGTTGGCTATACTTAAAAAAGAGATCCGCAGTTTTCTTAACTCATTAATTGCCTACATCATCATGATCATTTTCTTGACTGGTATGGGCTTATTTATCTGGGTTTTTCCGGATACGAATGTACTGGACAGCGGATTTGCAGATTTATCTACGTTATTTTACCTGGCTCCCTATGTATACATGTTCCTGATTCCGGCCGTAACCATGCGTACCTTTGCCGAAGAAAAGAAAGCAGGCACAATGGAGCTACTGCTAACCAGACCTTTAACCGATTGGGAAATTATACTGGGTAAATATCTGGCCAGCTTCCTGTTAATCTTGTTTACGCTGATACCTACCCTGGTGTACTACTTCAGTATCTACAATCTGGGGAATCCGGCAGGAAATGTTGATTCGGCTGGGGTATTTGGCTCCTATATTGGGCTGGCTTTGCTGGGCGCCGTTTTTACAGCCATCGGCATTTTTGCCTCCAGCATCAGCGACAACCAGATTACCTCTTTTATTATAGCCGCGTTTCTTTGCTTTATTTTATATGCCGGCTTTTCGTCGCTTACTTCGATCAATGCCTGGGGAGAGGCCGCCTATATCATCAACCAGTTAGGTATCGATTATCATTACAATGCCTTAAGCAGGGGCCTGATTGATTCGCGGAATGTAGTGTATTTTCTCAGCATGATCTCCCTGATGCTGATGGCTACTAAACTGGTGCTAAGCAGCCGTAAGTGGTGAGGTAAAATAAGCTCAATAGTTTGTTTCAAACTCCAGAAAAGCTTTATATAAGTTCATGGTTACTTGCCCTGGTTTTCCATTTCCGATCACCTGATCGTCTACCTGCACTACTGGCACTATCTTTTTGTTTGTTCCGGTCAGAAAAGCTTCATCGGCTTCGGCAAGTTCGGATAATTTTATTTCGCGTACTTCTACTTTATACTGCGATTCTGCCAGATTTAATACCGTTTGCCTGGTAACTCCTTTTAATATATGGGTTGCAGCGGTAATCACGGTATTTCCTTTGACAATAAAAAAGTTACTTCTGGTAAGCTCCAATACATGGCCGTTGGAATAATAGAGAATATCATAGGCATTTTGTTGCTGTAATTTTTTCCTCAGCCGCAGGGCAACCGTATAGTTCGTTGTTTTTATTTCCGCCATATCCCGCTGATGTTCATAACTCATCAATTTTACTCCCTTCTCCACTACACCCGCTGGCACCAGGCTTAGCTCTTCAATAGTAATCAGGAAGTTGGGTTTGGCAGGAGTGAAACTATCGGCTGTGTATCCGCCGGTGAGCAGCAAGCGGATTCCAGCAAAGGGTAAGTTGCTTTGTTCCAGAAGCTGATAAATAATTTCTGTTATTTGTTCATCGGAATAGTCCAGGTCAAGTTCCATCAAGCGGGCAGAGTTGCGGAAACGGGTGAGGTACTGGGGAAGTAAAAAAGGCTTTCCATTGGCCGTACGGCAAAAATCAAAAATAGCATAGCCTCTGAGTAAGCCCAGATCATTTATGGCTATGGTAAATTTATCAGCAGGCAGTATCTGGCCGTTCAGGGAGCAGGAAACAATCATTTTCGATGAAATTATAAATAGCCAGCAATATAAAAAATCCTGTAGTTAAAACCGGGAGATTGTGAAATTTAAAAGGAATTCCGTTTAAATATTGCTTGTAATAGGACTAAACAAATATATGTTGACACTATTTGGAAGTATTTCAAAGCTATGGGTAAAGCGTATTGGTAAAGGATGCAAGATACAACCTTTACGCCTTTTGTAGCCACCCGGAATTGACTACCGGAGCAACTGCAGGATTAAACTGGTAGGTAAAAATGTTTCCTTTCTTATCTATTTCAACAATGCGGTAGCCTTTATAATCCACGCCCCAACTGCCTCCAAAATGCCCATCGAAAATATATGGCTTATTCCCGGTTTCTTTAATCATGTCCATGTCATGGTCGTGTCCGTGGAAAATAGCTTTTACATTGGGATGTGCCTCCATTATTTTCCGTAGCTCCGGACAGTCTATGCCATTCTGAGTCCATTTATTGGGAGTAATGTGCATAAAAACAAACACATTCCGCTTATTTCGGTAATGATTCAGCCGCTGCTCCAGCCATTCAAGGTCAACACAAAGGTATTCACCTTTTTCATTGGAAGTATCTGTCAGAATAAAGGCATGTTCTTTTAACACCACATCATGGTTTAATCCATAGCCCCAGGTTTGCTGCCAGGTTTGCCCGTCTACCCGGTCGTGGTTGCCTCGTGTGGTATAATAAGGCATGGTAAGCTTGTCAAAATAGGTTTTTACTTCTGGCAGCAATTCAGGTTTGTCGTGAATCAGGTCGCCATTAATAATACACACATCCAGTCCTTTATCTTGTTTTTCACGGTTTATCCATTGTACCAGGTTAGAATGGTCTTGCTGAAATGGGGTATCGGGCTGCCCAAAATGCCCATCCGAAGCCACAGCAAAGCGGAACTGGATAGCTTTTTTGGGAAGGTAGGCAGGCTGGGCAGCTAAAAGTTGGCTGCCAGAAATAACATAAGCACCGGTAATACCAGCCAGTGTTTTTTTTAGGAATTCTCTCCGAGTATGTGTCATTAAGGTAGGTCAGTTGTTTAAGCCAGTGAGTTACTTACCGAGGTTATGTATTTTTCTTCTTTCTGCTTTAACCATTCGTATACCTGAGTTTGTGCCCGTATGAGGGGTTTATCCAGTTCGGGAAGTACCGGATGATTTTGCTGATTGGAATCCAGCCAGACAGCTTTCATGTTATCTTGCAATTGAAAGTGTATCAATTTCAAAATCTCCGCTTTACCTGCTTCATCATAGATTGGAAACCCTACTTCAATGCGCCGGTAGAGGTTACGTTTCATCCAGTCGGCAGAGGCCAGGTATACTTCTGGGTTATGGTTATTGCCAAATACAAATACCCTGGCATGTTCCAGGTAATGGTCTACCAGGCGGATAACGCGTATATTTTCGCTTAATCCTTTTACACCAGGCACCAGGCAGCAGACACCGCGGATAATCAGGCTTATTTCCACCCCTGCCTGGCTAGCTTCATACAACTGATCAATCATGGTTTCTTCTTCCAGGTTATTGAGTTTAATAATAATGCTGGCAGGAAGCCCTTTTTTAGCATATCCTATTTCCCTATTTATCAGTTCTAGGAAGGTTTCCTGCAAGTTAAACTGTGAAACCAGCAGCCGCTTGAAGTGAAGATCTTTTTTTTGCCCGCATACATAATCAAAAACTTTCGACAGTTCCTTGGTCAGTTTTGGGTGGCAGGTAAGCAGGCTATGGTCGGTGTAAAACCTGGCGGTATTCTCATTGAAATTACCTGTGCCAAAATATGCATACTTTTTTTCTGCGCCCTGCGCATCTTTCCGGATTACCAGGGCCACTTTAGCATGTACCTTCAAGCCTGGCAGGCTGTAAATAATTTCTATGCCAGCTTCTTTCATCTTTTCTGCCCAGCGGAGGTTGTTCTCTTCATCGAAACGGGCTTTTACTTCTACAAATACAGTCACTTTTTTTCCATTACGGGCAGCGCTAATGAGGGCATTCGCAATAAAAGAGTGGGCAGCAATGCGGTATAAGGTTATTTTTATCTCCTGCACCGCAGGGTCTATAGCCGCTTCATTAAAAAAACGCAGAATATAATCATACGATTGATACGGAAAGTGCAGCAGGTGATCTTTTTCTTCCATGGCATCCAATACAGATTCTGTATTTTCCAAGGCCTGTACCAACAGAGGTGTAAGCACAGGGCTTCGCAGGGCTGGCGCACAAGGATTGGGTAATTTTAGCAGGTCATACAGATTGTGGTATTTGCCACCGGGGAAAAAATCATCTTTTTGCAGCTCGAAGGTGTTGGCCAGAAACTGCCGCATAGCTTCCGGCATGCTGGCGTCATAGAGGAACCTGGCGGGCGGCCCTACTTCCCGTTGACGCAGGCTTTTTTTAATTTTTTCCTGCAAATCCCCGGTAAACTCATCGGTAATGTACAACTCGGCATCACGGTTCAGTTTTATGCTATACGCTTCTACTACTTCGTACCCTGGAAATACACTAGCTAAATTGTAGCGGATAATATCGTCAAGGAACATATAGTAATTAATACCTTCTACTTTCTGTAATTCTACAAACCGTGGCAAATGCTCCGACGGAATATTCAGATGGGCATACACAGATTCACTCTCTTCCAAGCGATGTTTGGAACGCAGTTTCACAAACAGATAGAGTGCCCGGTTCTCCAGGAAAGGTTTGTTCGCTGTACTTCCTCCCAGCAATACTGGCTGCAAATAAGACAATACTTTACTTCTGAAAAAATGCCGTATTTCCTGTTCGTGCAATGCATGCAAAGGTTCCTGCTGATAAAGGATAATGTTGTTTTCCCGCAAGCCTGGCAGGATGCTGTTCCTGAGAATATATCCATAATCGGTTTGCTGCCGGTGGACTTCTTCATACATATGTTGCAGCAACACGGTAGGGTCGTAGCTTAATTCGCGTTTAAGTTTGGGTTTATCCAGCCTGATTAAACTCCGAATGAAAGCCACGCGGACTCTGAAAAACTCATCCAGGTTAGAGGAGTAGATGGCCATAAATTGAAGCCTGTCGTAAAGCGGAAGCGTAGCATCTTTTGCCTCCAGCAATACACGGTAATTAAATGAAAGCCAGCTGAGATCCCGGGGAAAATACCTGCTTACTTGCTGCATATACATAGATTGAAACGCTAAAATTATAGATTTTACAGGCAAAACCTATTAATTCTATGTTAAATCAATCTCTGTCATGGGCTACAGTTTGTTTGATGTGGTGTACAATCAATACCTGTCTGTAGAATTTTCCGTGACTCTTGCCAATGTGCAATAGGTTGTGAAATAAAATACCCTCATATCTCTTATGTTATTCTTTCTTTATAAAAAGGGTAGTTCGGGCAATTTCATTATTTTTGCGTCCTTATCCGCAAACCCGGGTGTTGAATACGAGCTAACAACCTAGCGCCAGTTGTACAAAGCTGACCCCGGAAATAGGAAAAGCAGGCGTGAACGAAACTAATTAACTCAATAATTATTAACCTATGACCCAAAAATCACCCAAAAGATATACCATCACCGCTGCGCTGCCCTATGCTAACGGACCAGTACACATTGGGCATTTAGCCGGGGTATATGTGCCTGCCGATATTTATGCCAGGTATCTCCGGTCGCAAGGGAGGGATGTGTTATTTGTGTGTGGCTCCGATGAACATGGGGTGCCTATTACCATCCGGGCACAGAAAGAAGGCATTACTCCCCAGCAAGCAGTAGATAAATACCACCAGATGATTAAAGAATCGTTCAGTGAGTTTGGGGTAGCTTTCGATATGTATGCCCGTACGTCCAACGCCACTCATCACCAGACGGCGAGTGATTTTTTTAAACAGATGTATGAGCAAGGTAACTTTACCGAACAGGTATCTGAGCAGTACTACGACCAGAAAGCCGGGCAATTCCTGGCCGACAGGTACATTCAAGGTACGTGTCCGGTTTGCAGCAATCCCAATGCCTATGGCGACCAGTGCGAAAACTGCGGCTCTACCTTAAGCCCTTCGGAGTTAATTAATCCGGTATCGATGCTAAGCGGAGAGAAACCAGTATTAAAAGAAACCAAACACTGGTATCTTCCGCTGAACCAGTACGAAACCTGGCTGCGGGAGTGGATTCTGCAAGGCCATACCGAATGGAAGCCCAACGTATATGGCCAGTGTAAATCCTGGATAGAAGGTGGCCTGCAGCCGCGCCCCATGACCCGTGACCTGGATTGGGGTATTCCAGTGCCGGTGCCCGGTGCCGAGGGCAAAGTGTTGTATGTGTGGTTTGATGCGCCTATCGGGTATATTTCCTCTACGAAAGATTATTTTAAAGAGAAGGTAGCTAATTCAACAGGTGAGGAGTGGAAGTTGTACTGGCAAAGTGAAGATACCCGGCTGATTCATTTCATTGGCAAAGACAATATTGTATTTCACTGCATTATCTTCCCGGTTATTCTGAAAGCACATGGCGGCTATATTTTGCCAGATAATGTACCAGCCAATGAATTCCTGAACCTGGAAGGAAATAAAATTTCTACGTCCAGAAACTGGGCGGTATGGCTGCACGAATATTTACAGGATTTCCCAGGTAAACAGGATGTACTGCGCTACGTATTATGTGCCAATGCACCGGAAGCGAAAGACAATGACTTTACCTGGAAAGATTACCAAAACCGCAACAATAATGAGCTGGTTGCTAATCTGGGTAATTTTGTAAACCGGACGCTGGTACTTACCAATAAATATTTCAGGAGTAAAGTACCGCCCTGCAACCAGTTGTTTGACCTGGATAAAGAAATTATTGCTGGTATACAGGAATTTCCTGGTAAAATCGCTGCATCCATTGAAGCCTTCCGTTTCCGGGAAGCTTTGGCACATCTGATGGATTTTTCCAGATTAGGCAATAAATACCTGGGAGATACCGAACCCTGGAAAGTAATTAAAGAAAATGAGGCGAGGGTACAAACCATTTTGCATATCAGCTTGCAATTAACCGCTAACCTGGCGATTGTAATGGAACCCTTCCTTCCTTTTTCCGCCGCTAAACTTAATCAGATGCTGGGTATTCAACCTTTCAACTGGTCTTCGGCGGGTAAACTGGATTTGTTACCTATTGGCCATTCCTTAAAAGAAGCGTACTTGTTGTTCGATAAAATAGAAGATGCCGTTGTAGAAGCACAGGTTCAAAAATTGCTCGATACCAAAAAAGCCAATGAAGCTGCCAATAGAAAAGTGCCGCCGGCCAAAGCAGAGGTTTCTTTTGATGATTTCACAAAAATGGATATCCGGGTAGCCACCATCCTAGCTGCCGAAGCGGTGCCCAAAACCAAGAAGTTACTGAAACTTACGCTGGATACTGGCTTAGATAAACGTACGGTAGTTAGCGGAATAGCCGAGCACTTTAAGCCGGAAGAAATTATTGGCAGGCAGGTATGTTTATTAGCTAACCTGGCTCCAAGGGATATAAAAGGTATACAATCGCAGGGGATGATTTTAATGGCAGAAGACCGGGATGGTAGCTTGTCCTTTATTAATCCAGAAAAAGTGATTATTAATGGAGGTACGGTAAGCTAACAACCTGGAGGCGATTTTTCTACGCAGCCTCCTGTACAACAGCCCTGAATTGCTTGAAACTTACTTTCTTACGTATTCTTCAAGTAATTCAGGGTTTTTTTTGCGGAATGTTTGCGCGGCTTTGTTAAATGATTCACACCAGATTTCTCTTGCTTTCCTTATAAAAAATACTAAGATTTGACAAATTTAAAAGCATTCACCTAATCTTATAGTATAGTTATGAAAACCATTAAAGGACCTGCTGTATTTTTAGCACAGTTCATGGGCGACCAGGCGCCATTTAATTCCTTGCCTTCTATTTGTAAATGGATGGCCGATTTGGGATACAAAGGCGTACAGATACCAACTTGGGACAAACGTTGTATAGACCTGGAAAAAGCTGCCACTTCTAAAACGTATGCCGACGAAATTAAAGGGATTGTTAATGAGGCGGGCTTAGAAATTACCGAGCTTTCTACGCACTTACAAGGACAATTAGTAGCCATGCATCCGGCTTATGCGCCTATGTTTGCCGGCTTTGGCCCGTCAGAACTGGCCAATAGTCCGAAAGAATTACAGGAGTGGGGAGCCAAACAAGTAACACTTGCCGCAAAAGCCAGTCAGAACCTGGGATTAACTGGGCACGTCACCTTTTCCGGGTCTTTGCTCTGGTGGTTTGTGTATCCCTGGCCACAACGCCCGGCAGGCATTGTGGATACAGCCTTTGCTGAACTTGCCAAACGCTGGACACCCATTTTAAATGCCTTTGATGAAGCAGGCGTAAACGTAGGCTATGAACTTCATCCAGGCGAAGACCTGTTTGATGGCATTACCTTCGAAATGTTCCTGGAAAAAGTAAATAACCATCCACGTGCCGGCATCAATTATGATCCAAGCCACTTCCTGCTGCAACAGTTAGATTACCTGCAATTCATCGATTTCTATCATGACCGCATTTATGCTTTTCACGTAAAAGATGCTGAATTTAACCCAACAGGTAAACAAGGGGTGTATAGCGGGTATCAAGGCTGGGTAAACCGGGCAGGCCGCTTCCGTTCCCTGGGCGACGGACAAGTAGACTTTGGAACCATTTTCAGCAAACTGTCTCAATATGATTATGATAAATGGGCTGTGCTGGAATGGGAATGTGCCATTAAACATCCGGAACAAGGGGCCGCAGAAGGAGCACCGTTTATTGAAAGCCACATTATCCGGGTAACGGAACGGGCATTCGATGATTTTGCAGGTTCAGGTTCCGACGAAAGTTTTAACCGCCGTGTCATGGGTTTGCAATAATGTATATGGGAATTGTTCAAGTTTTGGTATATTTGTCATAGTCTCTTATGTGTGAGAAGAGGTTAATTGCTTACACACTTTTAAATAACCCAACAAAATCAAACTTATCATGCGTACACAATATTTTTTAAAAGCCGGAACTGTAACTATGGCCGCTCTGTATATGGGAATGGCCAGCCATGCAGCGGTTTTTCCGGTAAACAACTTTTATCTGGCCCAATTTGCACCTACCCATATGACCAATCCAGAGCAGGCAGCTGCCAAAGACAATGAACTGACGGCTGCGGAGAAAAAAGCAGGCTGGAAACTACTGTTTGATGGAAAATCTCTACAAGGCTGGCGGAATTACCTGAAGCAGGATGTTTCTCCGAAATGGAAAGTACAAGAGGGAGCCATTGTGCTAACTGAAGGTGGCGCAGGAGACCTGGTAACTGCAGAAGAATATGGCGATTTTGAACTGGAGCTGGAATGGAAAATAGCGGAAGGTGGCAATAGTGGTATTATGTACCATGTGCACGAAGATCCTAAGTTTAAAGCTACCTATGCTACTGGTCCCGAAGTTCAGGTACTAGACGACGAACGCCACCCAGATGCAAAGCAAGGCAAAAACGGAAACCGGGTTGCCGGCTCCCTGTACGATATGCTGCCTCCTACTAAAAAAGCAACCAAACCCGCCGGACAATGGAATAAAGTGAAGATTGTGATAAAAGATGGCAAAGCGGAACACTATATGAACGGAACCAAAGTAGTAGAATATCCAACTAAAGGGGCAGCGTGGGAAAAAATGGTTGAAGATAGCAAATTTAAAGGATGGGAAGGTTTTGGTAAATATGACAAAGGCCATATTGCCTTACAAGATCATGGGGACAAGGTGATGTATAAAAACATTAAGATCCGCCCGTTGTAATCTGTATGAACAGATGAATCATGAATACGAACCTATATATTCTACATTCGTCTGACTCCGAATAGTTATCTTCCGGAAGTATGAAGCTGGCCCATGCGCCTGGTTTCATACTTCTTTTATTCGTAGCCTGCACATTTTCCACCCTTTATTCCTGCTGCTATGCTATTTTTAAAAACTTTTCGTCTGTGGTTGCTTTGCATATGTTTGTTCAACCTGATGGCTTGTAAGGAAGAAGAACAACCGAAAGCAGAAGAACCTGTAGAAGAACAACCCATAGAAGAGGAGCCGCCGCAAGAAACGAAAATCCTGGTGTTTTCTAAAACCAGTGGTTTCCGGCACGGATCTATTGCAGCTGGCATTGCCGCCATACAGAAACTTGGTGCAGAGAATAGTTTTAAGGTAGACACTACCGAAAATGCTGCCAAGTTTACAGACGAAAATCTAAAGCAATACAAGGCAGTTGTGTTTTTGAGCACAACACAAGATGTACTTAACGAAACGCAGCAGGGGGTATTTGAGCGGTATATACAAGCAGGTGGTGGATTTGTAGGCGTACATGCCGCTACCGATACCGAATATGAATGGCCCTGGTATAATAAATTGGTTGGCGCCTATTTTAATGGGCATCCCAGTGTCCGCAAAGCTACTATCGACGTTACCGACCGTACTCATATTTCTACCAAACACTTACCAGCCCGCTGGGAGCGGAACGACGAATGGTACAACTTTAAATCCATTAACCCGGACATACATGTACTGGCTAATCTGGATGAGACCTCCTACCAGGGAGGCACCAATGGAGCTAATCACCCCATTGCCTGGTACCATGAATTTGATGGCGGACGTGCCTGGTATACGGCAGGAGGGCATACCAATGAAAGCTATACCGAACCAGATTTTGTAGCACATCTGCTGGGGGGTATACTATATGCTATTGGTGATGAAAGCTAGCCGGATTTTTCGAGATCTTTATACGGTCGCTAGGTACTACTTGCTTCACTACACCAGCGGTAGATATCAAAATGAACTAGCCTGGAAGCTAGAACTACAAGACATAGTTTAGCTTGAATTAGATTTGTTAGCAGCATAATAGACAAACTATTTCTGCTTCACATGCTAAAGTATCTGTCCAATAGAAATAATTGTATAAAAAATTGTAAATTAGAAAGTACTTCGTAAAATTTACCGGTAGCATTATGTCTACTCATACAAAACCAATACCTACTATTGATCCCTTATATACAACCTTTAATTCATTTTTATGACTCCGCAATCATCCCGAAGATCAGCCCTGAAGAAAATAGCTGCCAGTACAGCTTTTATCTCGGCGGCAACTTCCTTGTCTAACCGTATAAACGCCTCTGATATGGCTACATCGTCTGTGTTAAAAGGAAAAATTAATCACTCTGTTTGCCGCTGGTGTTACGACAAAGTACCTTTTGAAGACCTATGCAAAGCCTCTAAAGAAATGGGTATCCAGTCTGTAGAGCTAACCGGCCCGGAGGAGTGGCCTATATTGAAAAAGCATGGCTTAACTTCTGCTATGCCCTGGGGAGCAGGCATGGGTATTGAAAAAGGCTTTAACGACCCCAAAAATCACGATGCCCTTGTAGCAAGTTATGAGCAGATTTTCCCGAAACTGGTAAATGCCGGACTAGATAAAATTATTTGTTTTTCAGGTAATCGCAATGGCATGGACAATGAAACAGGGATTAAGAACTGTGCTGCAGGGTTAAAGAAATTGATGAAGTCCGCCGAAAAGCACAAAGTAACAATGGTAATGGAATTGCTTAACAGCAAAGTAAACCATAAAGATTATATGTGCGACCATACGGCCTGGGGGGTGGAATTGTGTAAAGCAGTAGGTTCAGAAAACTTTAAGCTGTTGTATGATATTTACCATATGCAGATTATGGAAGGAGACGTAATTCGCACGATCAAAGAAAGTCATCCGTATATTGCACATTATCATACAGGTGGTGTACCCGGCAGAAACGAGATAGATGAAACGCAGGAACTATACTATCCGGCTATTATGAAAGCCATTGTTGATACTGGCTATAAAGGCTTTGTGGCCCAGGAATTTATTCCGAAACGGGAAGATAAACTTGCTTCCTTAAAACAAGGTGTCATGATTTGTGATATATAAGCACTAAAGTTCCTATACAAAACCTGTTAGCCACCTATCTAACAGGTTTTTTTGTGCCCAACTCATACCACCTAAACAACAAATCAGTAGAAGTTGCAAACATTTTTAAAGATATTGGCCACTTAACCACTAAACATATAGGTATCATGATTGTAAAACTTGCCGAAGGAAATCTAAAAACTAAATTCGGAGAATACCACGAAATACTCTTTTATAACGGGCAGAAAGAGTCGTTTGCTCTGGTGATGGGCGAAGTAGCAGGTGCAGCAGATGTACTATGCCGGGTGCATTCCTCCTGTATTTTTGGTCATCATTTTAACAGCATTGAATGCGATTGCCGGGAACAAATGGAGATTTCCCAGCAACTGATTCAGAAAGAGGGCAGGGGAATTGTTATCTGGCTGGAGCAGGAAGGGAAAGGCAATGGGCATTTTGCTTTATTAAAAAGTGTAGCCTATAAACGAAAAGGCTTGGGCCAGGCGGATGCCTACGAAGCAGTAGGTTTTAAAAAAGATGCCCGCGACTACCGGGAGGCCGCAGATATACTGAAAGAGCTGGGGGTAAAATCTATCCGCATGCTAACAGATAATCCCAACAAGGCCGAAACACTAACAAAGTATGGAATTCATGTAACTGGTATTCAACCTACCAGATTATTGTCTGTATAGAACACCCACAGTAGCCAAAGCCCGGACATTCTTGTGCTGGTGTTTAGTAGTTGTATAAAAGTTACTTTACTTCCCGGAAGGTCTTGTGAAGATGTGTAAACTATCTATAGTATTGGTATAACTCTTTATGAGGAATTATAGTATAAGCACTTAAAAACCACCATCAAACTCATAAGAAGATATGAAAAATAGTTCGTATACATTACACAATGCTGCAAGTTATGCAGGCGATAAATCCAAGGACTGGATAGAGAAATTAGCCAGGTTTGGCTTTGCTGCCAAAGGGGCCATTTATGTATTAATTGGTATACTAGCCGTAATGGCTGCACTGAATATGGGCGGCGGCAAACAAGCCAACCGTGACGGAGCCATGCAATTGATCTTTGAACAACCATTTGGCAAAATTCTTGGCTGGCTGGTGGTCATTGGCCTGATTGGCTATGTGATCTGGCGGTTGTTCCAGGCTATAAAAAACCCCGACCATAAGAAAAACGATGCCAAAGGAATACTTGCCAGAGTCCGGTATGCGTTTAGTGGATTAATTTATGCAGCTTTTACCTATTCTATGATTAAAGCTTTAACTGGCAGTGGTTCAAGTGGCGGAAGTGGAAACTCCAGACAAGGTATGGCGGCACAAGTCATGCAATGGGACGGTGGATCTACGCTTGTGGCTATTGCCGGTATTATTACCATTATTGCCGGGCTGGTGTATCTGTATAGAGCATATACCACAAAATTCAAAGAAAAACTGAATAACAGCCGCATGAGCTATAATGAAGATAAATGGATTACTCGCCTGGGACGTGCCGGTTTTACTGCCCGGGGTATTGTGTGGTTAATCTTGGGTTATTTTATTGTGAAAGCTGGCTTGTCTTCCGATGCCAGCCAGGTAAAAGGTTCGCAAGGTGCATTCAACTTCCTGGAACAGTCAGGGGAGTGGGTATTGTTGCTGGTAGCTATTGGTGTGATTGCCTACGGTGTATTCCAGTTTGCCAAAGCCAAATATTATCAGGTGAATGTAAATATTTAATAAAAATATAGACATATATGCACAAGGGTCTAGCTTTTGCTAGGCCCTTGTGCATTTTTATTTAAGCCTACATAGTAAATGTAAAATGTCTGTAACAAGGAGTAATTATATAAAAAACCTGTGGACGATCAGGCATCCACAGGTTTTTACACCACAACTCAACCTACCTTATTAACTAACAATAAACAAACTTGCAATGGCTAATACTTCATCTTTGGTCAGCGGCTCGTCGAATCCCTCTGTAACGGCAGAAAGCGGAGCCGTAGTAACCGTTTTAACATCCATAATTCCTCCCTGCATCACATTGTCTTCTCCATTGTATACCGCTTGTGTAGCAGCCGGCATATCTCCTCTAGAGTTTCCGGTAATCCATCCTTTCTGGCCTCGTAGCCTCCGTACTTCAGCCGCATGACGGGCTTCTACCGAATGTATTTGTAAGGCAGCCGTTAATACCTCATTGCTGCTAATTAGATTTCCTGCCTGGCCTTTGTAAGCACGTACTCCAGTATCCTCAAAAGCCTGTGCTACCGCCATAAAAGTCATAGGGTTGGTAAATACATCAGCAAAGGCACCCCCGGCAGTAAAGTCAAAGGTAGGTTTGGTAACTGGCGTACCGCCGGCTCCAGAAATTGCCGTTATCAAAAAATTTACATGCGCTGTTTCGTGTTTGCCTATTTGAGTAAACACTGTGCGCAAATCAGCAGGAATAGCCGTTGGAGAAGCTAAGCCATTTTTATAAAACTCATCTTCTAAGTATTCCAGTGTAAGGGCAAAGTTGAGTACATCTAAAACACCACTGGCAGATTGGCCGTAAGCTTTTTTAAACATAGATCCTAAAGCTATAGGCACGGCTGCAATCGCAGCTTTGGTACTAAAACTACTTAGGGAAGAAAACAGGCTTCTTCGGGAATTTAAACGTTCGTATACTTCCGGATCTGTTTTTTCTATATCCTGTATGATTCTTAAAATATTCATCGGTTCCTCCTTTGGTTAGGTTGTAGGTAAATTGTTGGCGTTGATTTTGGTTTTAATAAATGGACTAGCCAGCATTAGCACATCGCCGGGCATACGCTGTACATCCAGGCCGGTGGCTGCATCTACTACATCGTCGCCGGAAAAATCTGCTGAATTTGGGTTAATTAACGACCGGATGGCTGCTGCATGACGGGCTTCTACGGATACAATTTTGCCTGCGATCAGCAACAGGTTTGCATCTGTGAGCAATTTGCCGGCACCGTTATACGCCGACACCCCCAGGTCTTCAAATGTTTTGGCTGTACCCAGCACACTTGTACGGTTGCTGAAATTGATCGCTGAGAAATCTACTTCCAGATCCGGTATAGCGGAAGCGCCTAAGGCTGCTTTGAAAAAATCGCGGTGAGCTACTTCGTGGTCCCGCAGATCGGTCAAGAGTTGCTCTTCTGCCGCTGTCATGCCTGAATATTTAGTCTGGATTACTTGTGTATAAAAAGCGGCTTCCAGTTGTTCAAGTGCGTAAGCATAATTTAATATGCCTGTATCGCCGCTACCCAGGTTTACCCCCGTGTCCGGAAGGCCTATATTTCCCTCATCATCTTTACAGCCAGATAAAATTAGTGCTGAGGTTACCACACTTACGCCAGCATATCCTAAAAAAGAACGGCGGTTGAGCGGTGCATTTGTTTTATGGGTCCCTTTATCTGTTGATAGCGGGAGGTTATTCTTTTTCATGTGTGTTCGTTTGGTTAAAAAAAATAGTGTAAAGCGGCACTCAGACTACATATCTATTTCCGGAAATTGTATAGCTTTTTATGCCCATCTGCCAAAACCTACGCAGGAGCCAGGCAACTGGATTGCGGACAAAAAAAATAATTGAATAAAAAGAGCCGGCTATGCATATATGTTAACTCACGCAGTAGATTTGTAGTAACCTTGCATGAACTCTCAAAGAATTGAATAAGCTACTGAACGGGAGTAGTCCAGAGTTAATTTCTGAACTATATTTGTCTTCTGACAGGAGAAAGTTTTTTATATGAATAAGCGTATGTGGAAGATGGTGGGAATGATTTTTCTACTCTTCAATTGTCAGTTTTTGTTTGCTCAAGCACCAGTAAATTATACCCATTTTACCTATTGGTCCCGTTTAACGGTATCTAAGCTATATGCAAAGAAGTGGGAGTTTGCCGCTGAGTATCAGCACCGGCGGCAAACCTATAGGGAAGATGATCTCAATCTGATGCAGGCACCTTTGCTTCATAGTTTCCGGGTAAGAGCCAGGTATACCGTTAGTGATGCCTTAACTTTTGCTGTTATACCGTTCACCTATTTTTATGCTTCTCCTTTATTAGGCAATGAAAGAGATTACATGCGCAAACCAGATAAAGAATACCGGTTTGCAGGGCAGGCAGAGTTCAGGCAAAAAATAGGCAAGACCGAGGTGCTGAACCGGTATGGCTACGAAAGCCGTTTTATTAAACGTCCGCCAGACAGCCTGTTTAGATATATTGGACGTATCCGGGTCCGGCTGTTGCTGGAGCATCCGTTCTTCTCAAAAACAGATAAAAAGGAAACCTTCCGTCCGTATGCTTCCGGTGAAGTATTTCTCAATACTGGTGCAGCGGTTGAACCTACCCGTATTTTTGAACATACCCGTCTGATGACTGGTATACGTTTTCCCATAAGTGCTTTTCTGCGGGTGGATGCGGGTTATCAGTACGCATTCCGGGTTAGAAGAACTGGGTTTGAAAAAGACCACGAACATACCTTGTTCACCTATTTTGTATTTCAACTATAAGATACTACTTACGGAATTTGCTTATTGTAAAAAATACACTAACTTTGTTGCGTACAGTGTATATGTCTTTAGTTCTATGAAAAATACCCATGCTTTTCTGATTATAGATGCCCAGTATGACTTTTGCCATCCTGCGGGTGCTTTATTTGTTCCCGGTGCACAGGAAGACATGCACCGGTTAAAACAACTGATTCTCTCGAATATTTCTGCTATTCATCATATTTGTGTGACTTTGGATACTCATCCGGTTAATGATATTTCTCACCCGTCTTTCTGGACTAACAGAGAAGGTAGTTTTCCCAGGCCATTCACCCAGATTACTTCAGAAGAGATCAGATCAGGTAAGTGGGCACCCAGGTATTATCAGACAGAGGCCATCCGCTATGTAGAGGCGCTGGAAGCACAAGGAGAGTTTCCACATTTTATCTGGCCGGAGCATTGCCTGGCAGGTTCAAAAGGAGCCGCCCTTCACGATGATGTATTGGAAGCTGTGCATACATGGGCCGTACAAACTGGTAAAAATTATCAGGCGTTAATTAAAGGTACACATCCCTTAACCGAACATTTTGGTATTTTCCAGGCACAGATTCCGATAGAGAATGCTCCGGAAACTCAGTTAAATAAAAGCCTACTGAATACCTTGGCGGCTTATGACTATATTTATCTGGCAGGCGAAGCCCGTTCGCATTGTGTAGCTACCAGTCTCAAACAAATGCTGATGTACGCACCAGATCTGGCAAAAAAAACAGTTATTATAGAAGACTGTATGTCGGATGTAACCGGGCTTGGACATTTAGGTGAACCTATCTATGCTGAGGCACGCAAAAAAGGCCTGCGCTTTGCTAAGGCAACTGATTTGACTTTTGAATAAAGTTAAAACCCTAAAGTGGAGATGCAAGTGAGGTCTTGCCTTCCAGAAATAGTTACGGCAAGGCTTTTACAATTTCTTGCAGGGTAACTCCCAGGGTAGCCTGTGCCAGTTTGTCTAATTCATTTACCGGGCCTTCAAAGTGATACGTGCGGTGAATGTGTATCAGGTTTGCACCAGGATCTAAGGCTGCTGCTGGAGAGGAGGTTTCCAGTTCGTAAAAAGGACCGAGCGGTTTGCCTTCCGGGGATACCGGACCATCGTTATAGGAATTAACTACGTCTCCGGCATAGGGCTGTTTCTGTATTTCCCACATAGAGTTTACGTAATCGCTGGCATTTTCTGGCATACTAAACTGTACTAAAGTCAATATACCTTGCTTGGCATCGTAGCTGCCGAATATGGATTTTGCCCGCTTGGATGATATGCCAATTTTGCTGCGGAACTTACCATCTCCTTTGAAGTAAATCACATCTGGCTGTACATCCAGCCGGTTGTCGGGAATATCACCAAAATATTGATCGTTCACCGGCTGGCCAAGTGTTCTTTCGCTGCCTTCTTTAATGGGTATTACTATGGTGGTCGCCTGAGAGGGATTGAACATACCTAGAATCCATACAGATAACAAACCAGATTGCTTTTTCCAGGCTAGCTTGCCGGTGTTACTAATTTTGTTTTCAGATTCAAAACCTACCATACTCAACGAATCCAGGGTTTTATATGCCAGAAACTGGCCAATTTCGGTTGGGGAAAGTAGGCGTATTTTCCGTTCAACCTTCAGGTAAAAGTCGAAACCGGCATAATTCTGCAGATGCATATCTTTCTGCAAGGTTACCCGGTCTATCATTTTGGATACCACCTGGAACGATTCAGTGTCTAGCGATGGCGGCGTTTGCCAGTGAGCGAAATCAAATGGATTACCTTTCTTAAAAAACACGGAAAACTGCCCCCCTTCCGGACCTAGCCAGAAGCGGTCTTCTCCTCCAAATACATTGATGTGTGGTTCAAACTGGCCCGAGGAAATAAGTTCATGATTAATCCAGCCATAACTTTTTCCATACCTGCCAGTAGAGGTACTCGTCATCACACGCCCCTGTAATTTAGGAGATACAATTACCTGAGATTTGTTTGTGGCATCTGACAGCACTATCAAGCTATCATATTTTTTAAGAAAGGTAAGGTCATAGCCAAATGTCCCTTTATGTAGTTTGTTTGCCCGGAAGGCCTTTTCCGGCGGCTGCTCATCTTTGCGGAGCCGGGAAAGGCAGGAATGCAGAGAAAATACCAATAGAATAAAAAATACCAGTTTGTAATAAAGTGTCATACGGGTGATATAAACAGGCTTCTACATTTGCAAGAGAAATAGTAATAAATCCTTAAAAACACTGGTGTGTTAGTTCTTTACATAGCCTTACAATACAGATACATGTTTAGTCAGAGTTAATTAGTAAAAGCTAAACAAGCAAAATAAACAAGTTATGCGCAAATATGATGCAAAAGATGGTAAATACCATAAGCTGGTGGGTGGCCGGTAAATTTCTGAAGTACTTTATATGGCAGGATAAGCTGGACTCCTGCCGCATTTTACTGGTAATTGGTTAGCTATTTCCGTTTTCCGGCCCCAAAATCTACTGCCTGGCAATTTTAACTGCAATTAGCCGCATAATCTGATCAGATAAGCCAGGTTGCGTTGGCAGCCCGGCTGGGTATGATAAAAGTTTTGCCGGGTAATATACTGTATTATTTCACTTTTTGCTATGGCAGCTATAAAATTCTCCGGTCTTTCTGGCAAGTACCTATAAAGGTGCGAAAAGTGTATGTGTTGAAATGAAACTGTCCCTAGGTTGATTGTTGCTGCAAGTTTCTGCTTATTCCTTTTCTCTATAAGCGGCATAAACAAGCGTTGAGGAACCCGCAGCAAAATTAAAATAAATCGTAAAGTACATTGGATTCGTAAGAGTATCACCATAGCAAAGAAACAGATTGACAAATAGTAGAATAATTTCTCTGTAAAGTACTATTCTGTATAAATAAAAGCAATATTTTTAAACATATCCTATATTTGCGGACACATTTTATTTGAATAAACATCTATTCATGCCCAGGTTCCTGAATGTTTATTGCTGGTATATTGTATTCTTTCTCATTCTTAGTGCGTGTGGCAGCAACTCTCCCGGTGAGCAAACGAAAAAAAAGCAAGCTAAAAAATGGTATACAAGCAACCGGATGCCTTTGGTGCAAACGTCATTAATAAAACTGCCCATCGGCAGTATACAAGCCGAAGGATGGTTGAAAAACCAACTGACCTTACAGATAAGCGGCCTTACCGGAAAATTGGATGAAATTTGGGAAGAGGTAGGCCCTAATAGCGGATGGCTGGGAGGTACAGGCGAAAGTTGGGAAAGAGGCCCGTATTACCTGCGGGGAGCCATTGCATTAGCTTATACAACACGGGATAGTTTAATGCTCAATAAAATAAAGCCCTGGATAGAATGGACACTTGCCAGCCAGCAGGCTAATGGTTTTTTCGGACCCAAAAGCAACAAAGACTGGTGGCCACACATGCTAATGTTGCAAGCCTTACAACTACATTATGAGGCAACGCACGATAAACGGGTTATTCCTTTTATGTCTAAATTTTTTGCCTACCAGATGGCGGCACTCGACAAACAACCATTGAAAGGCTGGGCTTCAGCCAGAGGTGGTGAAAACCTGTTGAGCATACATTGGCTGTATAATCAAACTGGCGATACTTCCCTGCTCAGCCTGGCAACTAAAATAAATAAGCAAACAGTAGACTGGACAAACGTGTTTGAAGAGGATTCTCCTGTGCATACTAATTCAACAATAGATACAACCAAATGGTGGGAAGACAGTCCGCAGCATACCGTCAACTTATCGCATGGCCTAAAGCAGCCAGCTTTGCTTTTTCAACAAACAGGCAATAAGCGGTACTGGGATGCCGTCTATAAATCATTGTCACTGACTGACCGGTATCATAATCAGCTTTTCGGGGTACATGCCGGAGACGAAAGGGTAGGGTTGGCTACCAGTAACCGGAGCTCCGAACTATGCGAAATTGTAGAATATATGCACAGCCTGGAGCAAATGATGCGCATTTTTCAAGATCCTGTAATGGCCGACCGGCTGGAAAAAGTAGCCTATAATGCATTGCCTGCTGCCATTAGCCCGGATTGGAAGTCGCATAGTTATTATATATCTCCCAATGTAGCAACCATCAGCCGGGGCAAGCGAAATTTTACGGTAGACCATGGCGACGACCTAACCTTTGGGGTATTGTCTGGGTTTCCTTGCTGCGCAGCAAATATGCATATGGCGTGGCCTATGTTAACTGAACACCTCTGGATGGCTACCACCAGCAAAGGTCTGGCGGCTATGGTATATGCTCCCAGCCAGGTGCAGGCAAAAGTAGGGAACGGAACCAACATAAGCATCCGCCAGGAAACAGACTATCCCTTCAGTAATAAAATCCTTTTGCACCTGAATCCAGCCAAGAAGGTGTCGTTTCCACTAGGGTTGCGGATACCTCAGTGGTGTAACAATCCTCAGATTCTGCTTAATGGGGATACACTGGCGCAGCCGCAGCCAGGTAAATTTGTAACGCTGGAACGGGAATGGAACAAAGGAGATAAAGTTGAGCTGATTTTTCCTATGGCTATGCGGATGAGCCGCTGGGAAAATAACTCGATTGGGATTGAACGCGGCCCGCTGGTATATGCCCTGGCTATAAAAGAAAAATGGCAGGCAACATCCGACTGGCACAGAAATAATATCCCGGATGAGTTTCCTGCGTATGAAATTTCGCCTGTATCGCCGTGGAATTATGGCCTGGTCGTAGATACTTTGCAAATAGAGAAAACACTCTCTGTCAGTACCCAGTCTCCGGTTGCTCAGCAGCCATGGTCAGCGGAAAATGTGCCTGTCTATATAACAGCTACGGGGAAAATAATTCCTCAGTGGAAATTAAATACATTTCAGCATCCGGCACCTTTACCTGTAAGTCCAGTGGAAAGTGCATCCAAGGAGGAAACAATTAAACTGATTCCCTTTGGTGCTACCAGGTTACGTATGACATATTTGCCTATTGTAAAATAAATAGTTTGATCAACTTCCAGATTAACCGAGATACAATACAGGTATGACAGCAGATTCCCAGTATACAGTAGTAGTGAATCCGGAAGCAACCATACCTATCGGCTTTCAGACCTATCTGTTCAACGAGCCTTTTCACATCAGTAAACAAGCTTGTAAAGAGACCTATACTTTTTATCTGCTTCACCAACAATCAAAACAAGCCCATGCCAGGTTTACCCTATTTGTGGAGAAGAATAAAGGAATTAGTCCTTGCCGGGGTCCGTTTGGCTCTATAGAATTTAGTTTACAACTGCCTGTGCAGCATCTGGATGCGTTCGTGGAATACATTGATGCATTTGCGAGAGGATTAGGTTTACAGCAGCTAGTGGTTAAGTCGTATCCCTTTTGTTATCAGCCAGAAGCATCAGCTATTTTATCTGCGGCTTTACTCAGGCAAAAGTATCAGCTATTGTACACAGACCTTAACTATCATATACCCATTACCCAAAAAGAGTTTACAAAAGGCCTTCATCCTTCTGAAAAAAGACGCCTGCAAAAATCTGTAAACAAAGGTTTTGTATTTACCGAAGAAGCAGACCCTGATTTGCCGCTGATTTACCAGTTACTCGTAGATAGCAGAACTCGCAAGGGGTATCCGGTTACGATGTCCTTTAATGATTTCGGCCGGTTATTCCATGATTTTCCGGGTATTTACAAAGTTTTTACGGTCAGAGATAAGCAAATTATAGCGGCTGTAACCGTGGTTGTACATATTAATCAGAAGATCTTCTATTATTTTTTGCCTGCCCACCACGCTGCTTATGATGCATATAGCCCCATGGTGCTGCTTATCCAAGGATTATACATCTATTGCCAGAAAAATCATGTAGAACTGCTAGATCTGGGGATTTCCACCGATAAAAGTGTGCCTAATTACGGATTAATGCGTTTTAAACAGAATCTGGGTGCATTAGTTTCGCTGAAATTGTCTTTTGTGAAAGATCTGGGACAGGAGTAAAGGAAGCCAGGCAGACAAACCCCAACTACAAAATAAGTAAAAAACGAATAGTTTCCCGCAAACAACTATCTAAGCTGTTTTGAAGTATTAAGTATATAAGCAATACAAGTTTATTGACTATGAGGTAATTACCTTATAGAGCAAATAATGCGGAAATGAGTAACGGCGATAGGTATGTTGCTGAAACAGATTTACTTTTTTGTTGTATGGAAGAGGATTCCGGAGAGTTTTTTGTTATAAATGTATAGATTTATACTATGGCTACTGATAACTCAACTAATAAACATATCCATCTGGCTCCCCTGGAAATTACCTCTCCCCGGACGGCAGAGAAACCTGGACCTGTTACTGCTCCGGCTGATGCTTGCTGCAGTACCCATGCGCCTGTGTCTGCTCAAGCACAACACACCGGACATAACCATGGAGACGTGGAAAATTCCTATATGCTGGCTATCAGCAGCCTGGCGCTACTGGTAATAGGTATAGTGCTTGATTATATGCAGGTTGCCTGGTTTTCCGGGTATGTGCGGATAGCTGTTTTTAGTGTAGCTTATTTGCTGGTAGGTTGGAAAGTTATTTTCCATGCTATCAGAAATATAGCAAAGGGCAATGTGTTTAATGAGTTCTTTTTAATGAGTATTGCCACTATCGGGGCTTTTTCCCTGGGAGAATATGCCGAGGGGGTAGCCGTTATGTTGTTCTATGTTATTGGGGAGCATTTTCAGGAAGCCGCTGTAGCCAGGTCCCGTAAGTCCATTAAAGACCTTATAGATAACCGCCCTCAAACGGTTAGCTTGCTGTATAAGGGGCAAACATCGGATGTAAACCCCCGTCAAGTGCAAATAGGCCAAACTATTCAGGTAAAAGCCGGAGAAAAAGTTGCACTGGATGGTATTTTACTGTCAGATGCTTCAACGTTTAATACATCAGCCCTTACTGGTGAGTCCAGGCCGGAAACAAAAACAAAAGGAGATTCAATTCTGGCCGGCATGATCAGCTTAGACAAGGTTGTACACTTACAGGTATCTGCTGCCTATGAAAACAGTGCCTTATCACGCATACTTAAGATGGTGGAAGAGGCAAGCAGCCGGAAAGCCAGCACCCAACAGTTTATTACCCGTTTTGCCAAAATATATACGCCAGTAGTAGTTTTTCTGGCAATTGGACTTACCTTATTGCCCTTCTTTTTTGTAGAAACCTATGTATTTAAAGAGTGGCTTTACCGGGCTTTGGTTTTTCTGGTGATTTCCTGCCCATGTGCCCTGGTGGTGTCGATTCCGCTAGGGTATTTTGGCGGCATAGGTGCTGCCTCCAGGAATGGCATTCTTTTTAAAGGATCTAATTTCCTGGATGTAATTACCAAAGTTGATACCGTGGTAATGGATAAAACCGGTACACTCACTAAAGGAGAGTTTGCCTTACAAGAGGTGGTAGTAAACAACCCTACGATTGACAAACAAACATTTATTGACTTGGCTGCCGCCCTCGAAAGTCAATCTACCCATCCGGTGGCCAGAGCTATTGTAAACGTTGCGGGAGATGCCTACAAAACGTACCGGGTTTCCGCTGTGCAAGAAATACCCGGCAATGGCCTGAAAGGAACAATAGCTGGAAAAGAAGTGCTTGCCGGGAATAGCAGGTTACTGAAAAAATTTAACATACCCTATGACACATCGCTGGATGAACAAATGGACACCTTAGTGCTAGTGGCTATTGACCGGCAATTGGCTGGCTATTTTATCTTGGCTGATCCGGTAAAAGCAGATGCCGCCCAGGCTATAGCCAACTTGCATAAGGTAGGTATAAACACTATTGTTATGCTCTCCGGGGATAAAACCTCCATTGTAAACAAGGTTGCTTCACAACTAACCATTGATGAGGCATATGGAGATTTATTGCCAGAAGACAAAGTAGCTCATGTGGAGGTATTGAAAAAGCAGGGCCGTACCGTAGCTTTTGTTGGCGACGGAATTAACGATGCTCCGGTAATTGCATTGGCAGATGTAGGGATGGCAATGGGTGGATTGGGCTCAGATGCAGCTATTGAAACTGCCGATGTCGTTATCCAGACAGATCAACCTTCCAAACTTGCAACTGCCATTACGATAGGCAAAAAAACCAGAGAAATTGTGTGGCAAAATATAAGTCTGGCATTTGGCGTGAAAGCATTAGTCCTTATTCTGGGTGCTGGTGGTGTAGCTACTTTATGGGAGGCAGTATTTGCTGATGTTGGGGTAGCTTTTCTAGCCATTTTAAATGCCATCCGGATTCAGCGCATGAAATTTGGTAATAAGTAACTGTATATAGTATAGAACTTATTGTGTTTTTCTTATTTTATTTCCCTTTTGTTCAGGTTTTCCGGTAATTTTAAATCTAGTAAGCCTGATAAGTGAATACCTTCATGAGCCCAGTAAAATTTCTTGTATTTGTCTGCCTGTTAATTTTTCCTTCCGTATTATTTGCCTGGAATATTCCCGGACATATGGTTAGTGGAGCTATTGCCTACCGTGAATTAAAAGCAAAAGATCCCAAAGCCTTAGCTAAGGTACTTGCTCTGTTAAAAAAACACCCACAATATACCCAGATGTTTGCTCCTAAACTGGCGAGCGAAACTCTATCAGCGGACGAAAAAGAGTTATACTTATTCATGCTGGCTGCCCGGTGGCCCGACGATATCAAGAGTACCGACTATGAGCCCAAGCACCATAACTGGCACTATATCAACTATCCGCACATTAGCAACAATGGCGCTGCCATTACTATTCCTGAAGCCGATTCAGTAAATATTGTGTCGGCTTACAAGCAAAACCTGCAAGTACTAAAAAGCAAAGCCTCCGACGAAGAAAAAGCCATTGCTTTGTGCTGGGTATTCCACCTGTTGGGCGATATTCATCAGCCTCTTCATGCAACGGCCCTTTTTTCCGCAGAATTACCTAAAGGCGACCAGGGCGGTAACTTACTCTATGTACGGGCGGAAGAAGAGGGAAAGGCCTTTACGCTGCATAGTTTCTGGGATTGGCTAGTGATCGGTTCACAAAACTTCCGGGAGGCCGATAACCGGGCTGTACTGCTAAAAAATCAGAAAGAGTTGAGCAGGAAAAACCTGAAAGAATTGAAAAATAAAAAGTTTGAAGGCTGGGCTGAAAAAGAAAGCTTTGAACTGGCGAAAAAACATGCGTATACACAAGAAGGATTGCAATCGAGTACTAACCGCGAGCAGGCACTACTTTTAAACCAGGAGTATATTGATACAGCCAAAGCAGTAGCTGAAAAACGGATTGTCCTGGCAGGTTACCGGCTTGCCGATCTGCTTTGTAAAGTATATTAACGCTTGGTTTACGTCTGGGCAATCGTAGCCTTTTCTACTTTTTCCAGCTCAATAGCTGGCAAGTCAACATACCAATCTACGTGTGGCGACCATTTTGCGCATTCCGGACATTGCGTATCTCTCCATATTTTTCCGCATCCGGGGCATTTGCCATACGTTTCAAAGGTATTCCAGCTTATTCCACAGCTGCATGTCCAGTAGGCATGTCCATCGGGTTCCCAGGAACACTTCGGACAAGCTATTTTTTCTTCATTTACTGACATTGTCTCTTTACCATTAGTGTCTGTAGATAGTTAGGAATTTAAATGCATATTGTCAATAGCGAAATCTTAGTAACGAACCCACATACGAACTGCTAGCATTCCCTAGAAGAGAAAATTTGCAGGCATAAGCAACCAATCCGAAAATTTTTACGTGCAGGGAGCAATCTGGCGGCAGCGCTGCTTACGTATGTATAGCCAAAGCCAGCTTGCGGCTAAATAAAAATAGTTTAGACGATGGTTTATAGGGAACAATGTAGTAAGTTGAGTATAATCCATTGCAAAGGATAATCCATAGCCTTAACGAATCTTTTCTAACCAACCTCCTAAACATATGAAAAAATACCTCATTACCACACTCGTCTTTTGTTTAACTGTTTTGCTTAGCAGTTGCGAATACCTGGAAGATATTATAGCTAAACCTCCTGCCGGTAAAACGCAAACCTATACTGCTTTTCTTTCTGGCGATCAGGAAGTAGCCGATACGCCTGTGCAAGCCAGCGGTGCCGGACAGGGAATTTTTACGTTAAATGCCGCCGGAACAGAAATTTCATACAAATTGATTGTTAGCAATACAGAAAAAATAAAGTTTGCTCACATCCATCTGGCACCAAGAGGAGAAAATGGTCCCGTAGTAGCATTCCTTCTGCAGGAACAAGTACCTTCCACAGGCTTGGTAAATGGGCTGTTGGCAGAAGGAAAAATACGGCAAGCAGACTTAGTAGGTCCATTAGCCGGCAAACCATTAGCCGATCTGGTAAAAGCCCTCAGTGATGGAACTGCCTATGCAAACATTCATACAGATAAGTATCCGGCAGGGGAGTTACGCGGCCAGATTGGCAAACAGGTAGAACAGCCTTCCACTGAATTTACCGCTGTACTTACCGGAAGTCAGGAAGTGCCTCCGGTGGCTACTGATGCAAGTGGTGTTGCTCTCTTGTATTTTGATCATCATGCCAAGGAATTACGTTTCCGGGTAGATGTAGCTAAGCTGAAAGATCCGTTGTTTTCCCATATTCACCTGGCACCTATCGGCGTAAACGGCGGTGTAATAGCTAACCTGCGGCTGGATAAAGTAGAGGGTGAAGTAAATGGAAAATACGCAGAAGGCACAATTAAAGAAACAGACCTGGTTGGAAACTTAAAAGGCGGCCCACTTTCTATTTTAAAAGAAGCTATGGAAAGAGGGTATACCTATGTTAATATACATACAGATAAAAACCGGCCAGGCGAAATAAGAGGCCAGATACGCTAGTCCGTTCCAATACTCAAACAAAGTAGTGATTATTTATTAAAAAACCAGCTTGCATTACAGGCTGGTTTTTTTGCTAAAAAGATTTATTTACTCAAACTAATCAGTTTTGATTAGTTATCCAGGTCATTTAATTGAATAAATGGATATGGCTGCTTAATTTTAACATTATTTATCATATTCATGCTGGAAGCAAAAGGGATTACCAAAAAGTACGGGAGTTTACAAGTATTAAAAGGTATAGATTTATCTATTCAAAAGAAGGAAGTAGTATCCATTGTAGGGGCTTCCGGAGCCGGTAAAAGCACTTTGTTACATATTATTGGAACACTGGATAAACCAGACACTGGTACTGTTTCGCTAAATGGGCAGAATCTGGTGCAACTCCAGGGAAATTCACTAGCTCAGTTCCGGAATAAGCACATTGGGTTTATTTTTCAGTTTCACAACCTGTTGCCTGAGTTTACAGCTCTCGAAAATGTCTGTATTCCGGGTTATTTGGGCAAATATGATCCGAAAAAAGTAGAGGCCAGAGCTAAAGAATTACTCAATTTGCTAGGTCTGAAAGACAGGTATGATCATCAGCCGGCCAGGATGTCAGGTGGGGAGCAACAACGTACAGCGGTTGCCAGAGCCTTAATAAATTCACCTACCATTATTTTTGCTGACGA
The DNA here is from genome assembly GCF_030503435.1 of Rhodocytophaga aerolata. Taxonomy (GTDB): domain Bacteria; phylum Bacteroidota; class Bacteroidia; order Cytophagales; family 172606-1; genus Rhodocytophaga; species Rhodocytophaga aerolata. The sequence continues at coordinate 85,213 of NZ_JAUKPO010000010.1, read as the reverse complement.
ACCCAGCGGCAATCTGGACTCCAGAAATGCAGAAGAGTTGCACCATTTATTTTTCAGGCTGCGTGATGAGCTGGATCAAACTTTTGTGATAGTTACCCATAATGAGGAACTAGCCACCATGGCCGACCGTAAAGTAGAAATGAAAGACGGCCGAATTAGTTTATAATGAAAATGCCTGTTAAAGGTTTGATTTCATAGTGATTACTCTAGCCATAATACAAAAAGCCTGCTTTTTAACAGCAGGCTTTTTGTATTCGTTGACGAATGGTTAAGATTCACTTAATCATTCGTCAATATTCATCCGTCATTATTTTATTGGCGGGCAATTTCAATATTTACTTTTTGGCCCTTTATTGAATTATTATCCATCCCTTTTAACACACGTTGTACATCATTTTTGGGCACTTCAACAAAAGTAAATTTGTCATAAATATCAATGCTGCCAATTGCATTTCCAGCAATACCTGTTTCACCGGCAATAGCGCCTACAATATCTCCAGGACGCACTTTTTGGTCGCGTCCAATATTTATGAAAAGGCGCACCATTGACGCATTAGTTGAGCGGTTGTTGTCACGGCTGCGTCCAGTGCTTTTGCTATCCCGGCTATCGCGGTCCCGTCTAGGACCTCTGTCGCGGTCACGCTCGCGATCGCCGCTGCGTCTCTCACGCCCAGCACCACGATCGTCGCCTCCGCTGAGGTCCATGTCTGCAAATTCATTTTTATGTACGCCCATATTCATCTTAATAAGGGCAGTAATAATTTGTTCGCTGCGAAGACCTGCATGGTGCAATTGCTCGATCATATCTTCAAATACTTCCAGACCTCCTTCTTGTATAGCTTCCTGAATTTGAGCGATGAATTTGGCTTTTTTTACACCAACAATATCTTCATAAGAAGGAATAACCCCCCGTTGTATTTTTACTTTGGTATATTGTTGAATATCGCGTAAACGTTGAACCTCACGGCCTACCACAAAAGTAAACGCTTTACCAGCCTTACCTGCCCGGCCGGTACGTCCTATCCGGTGTACATAATATTCTTCGTCTAATGGAATATCGAAATTAAATACAGCGTCCACATCTTCTACATCTATCCCGCGGGCCGCTACGTCGGTGGCTACCAGGATAGTAGTGGTGCCAGCACGGAATTTAGCCATTACATTGTTACGTTGCTGCTGACGCAAATCGCCATGCAGGCCCTCTGCCTGATAGCCGCGTATCTGTAACTCTTCCACTACTTCATCTACCCGTAGCTTTGTGTTGCAAAATACAAGCATCAGTTGCAGGTTATATAAGTCAATCAAGCGGGTCATTACTTCCACTTTGGCTCTAGGTTTTACCTCAAAAAACAACTGTTCTATATTTTGTGCAGTCAGTTCGTTCTTTACTACCTTTACCAGTTGCGGATCGTCCTGGTATTTTTTTGTCAGCTGCATAATAGGCTTCGACATGGTAGCAGAAAAGAAAATAGTTTGCCGTTCGTCAGGCATTTGTTCCAAAATGCTTTCTATATCTTCGCGGAAACCCATATCCAGCATCTCATCCGCTTCGTCAAGAACCACCATCTTCACCCGGTCTAAACGCAAGGTTTTGCGCTCCATATGGTCCATTACCCGGCCTGGGGTGCCAATTACTACGTGAACACCTCTTCTAAGCGCCAGAATTTGTTTCTCAATGCTGTCGCCACCATAGATCGCTACGGAAGTAACTTGTTTTTTGTATTTTCCCAGTTTTTTAAATTCTTCGGCTACCTGTACGGCTAGTTCGCGAGTAGGGCAAAGCACGAGCGTTTGTACACTTTTATCATCTACATCTATCATTTCCAGGGCTGGAATGGCAAAAGCGGCTGTTTTTCCGGTTCCGGTTTGTGCTTGTCCGATTACATCTCTGCCTTCCATAATGTAGGGAATGGCTTCCGACTGAATAGGAGAGGCTTCTACAAAGCCCATATCCGTTACTGCCTGTAGTATTTCGTCGGATAGAGATAATTCGTCAAATTTTAATTTTTTCATTTGTAAAAAAGTTTTTAATAGTAAAGGTTAACGGCCATTTCGTTGCCTTAACCTTGACATAAAAGGCGTATGAATGTCCATCAACAAAATTTGGTAAATAGTACAACTTACTTAGTCAACATACTCCAACCACCCTAGCAAAAATGTTAGCCATTACAATGTATTGGGGTAACCATTTACCTGGGCTTACTTCCCTACGTACGTTTACATAGGGTAAGGGTTGTTTATCAAGGCTGTATGCAAAAATGTGAACAATACTGAAAAATACACTAACCGGCAGTAGAAAAGCCAGCGGGTGAACAGTATATTAGGAGAAACCTGCGAGCTTAAAGAAATGCCTGAATAAAATCAGTTTACAACAAAATTTTGCAATTTTTTTGCAAATATACACTTTTTTTGAGAATAGTAAAATTATATTTTATTATTATTTATTTTGCATAAATCTGCAATTTACAGGGTTTAACTTGTATTATTTATATATGAGTAAAGTAGATGCTAGGCAAAACTGCGTACATATATAGTTGTTTATCAACAGAAAAATATAGTGTACAACTAGCCTGTATAGCGGTTTTACAAATAGACTTGAGGAAAGATTAAAAGCACGTAAAAGAACTATTACACGGAAAAGGTATTCCAACTGAAAATACCTGATCTTTAGCTGTCTACCTTCTGCTAGGGTAGCACTTTGCTATTGGTGCAACCCCATTCAAATCTAACATCGTGTCTGGCATGTAGCTTTGGGAGGTAGGTTACCTTTCTTTGAGGTTTTGCTGCTTAGAAAACAGCATTGCTTTCTTTTGAAACTCTACTCATCCAGCAAATTGATAGTAAATCCTACATATGTAAGTAGGTGAGGATATGCATTAACAGATATCGGCGAAAGCAGCGTTCTTTACATGTATTAATCCTATTGACAATGTTTGTTAACGCTTTACGCCCCAGGTTGTCTACGCTATCCAAACTCATTATTGGGCTAAGCGCTTCTATGGTGTTATTGCTGCTATCCATCGGCTATTCTTTTCGGGTATCCAGAAGCTTGTACGAGAGTGAAGCCTACATCGAACGGCACGATTCGCTGGTAAATCAACTGGTGTTATTAAATCATAAGCTGGCCTATTGTGAATCAAATTTGAAGGGCTATATCTTATCTGGTGAGAAAGACTTCCATTACAGGTATGATGACGCAAAAAAAGTAATAAACCTGTATAAGAATTATCTTACTAATTTGTCGGAGGAGTATCCGGAGAAAAAGGCGAATATTGGTGAGCTCCAGGATATGCTTAGCGAACGTATTCTGTTGATGGATAATGCCATCAGAATATATGAAGGCAAGATGCCGGATAAAACAGGGCTGAAAAAAAGATATGCCCGGGCTCAGCATTTAAATAATGAGATAGAAAATACGGCACAGGATCTTATAAAACTTATTCAAGACGATCTTGTTGAACACCGGAGAGCAGAAGAGGAGTTGTTTAATAAAAATGAAATTTCTACTTCCATAACTATTATGTTAGGTGTGCTCCTAGCCGTGATGATTGGCCTAATGGTGAAGAAAGACCTGACAGAACGGGAAAAGGCTGAAGAACAACTGCGTTTGCTGAACAATCAGAAAAGCCAGTTCTTCTCCATTATCAGTCATGACTTGCGGGGCCCAACCAGAAATACGGTGATGTTGCTGGAGATGCTTGGCAATCCAGTATATGCCACAGATTCTGATGAATCTAGTAAAATGGCTGGCATGGCTCTGGAATCTGCCAGACAAACACAGAAGCTAGTAGAAGACCTGCTTGCCTGGGGGCGTTTGCAAATGAATGAGATTGCCTTACGTACAGGCCCGTTGAAGCCTTATGATTTATCTGAAAAAGTATGCAAAGCCTTAGCGCCGGCGGCCGTAATGAAGGATATAACCCTGGAGAATTCCATTCCTACAGATTTGTGGGTACAGGCAGATAGTAACATGGTAGAGACTGTGATCCGGAACCTAATATCCAATGCTATTAAATTTACTCCACAGTCGGGGCAGATACAGCTTAGAGCCCAACAATCCGGCGATTTTGTAGAATTAAGTGTAAAAGATTCCGGAGTAGGAATGCCGCAGGAGGCTATTAAAAAGATTTTTGCCTTCCATGCCAAACATAGTACCAAAGGAACTGCCGGAGAAACTGGGAGTGGGTTTGGTCTGGCCGTATGCCGGGAGTTTGTAGAGCGGAATGGCGGCTCCATCTATGTAGAAAGTAAGGTAGGCAAAGGGAGTACATTTAACGTACGTTTGCCAGTTGCCCAACTTGAACCAGTAGAGGCATAATATCACTGCTGACAATGGCTATTCAGGTAAAAATACTGGATGCTCAGGCGTGAAAAATTACCATTAAAACATCAGTTATCGTTTTAACCCCTATTGGGGGCATAGATTTGACAAAAAACAAGTCAACTATGCGCCTTATCCATTTATTCTTTTATTGTATTCTACTTCTTAGCTGTCAAACAGCTGCATGGGCTCAAGAAGGAGCACCTATCCAAAGGAATTTTCCGGTACCTGTAACCCTCTCTGTTTTTTCACAAGCCATTAGCCTGCCTAACTTTAAAGGCTTTTTTACTGACCCACAGCTAGGTATCAGACTTGGCACAGAACTAAATTACCGGAAAAAGCAACATTCTCAGGTATTCCAAACCATAAATTTGGCATATTATTCACACAAAAGCCTGCATCGTGGTTTCTATTTGAGTAGTGAAGTAGGCTATCGAAAACATTTTGGGTCGTTTTTCTTGGATGCTACAATAGGAGGAGGATATTTACACTTGATTTCTACAGTTCCTGTATACAAGGCCACCGCCAATGGCGATTTTGTTAAAGCTTCTGCTCACTTCCATAAGTTTATGCCGACACTAGGTGTAGGCACTGGTTACCGTATTACTAATGCTACCTCTCTGTTTGCCCGTTACGAAGTGTTTGGCGAAATGCCCATCCAGCAGTCAGTACCTATATTACCACACAAAGCATTGCATGTAGGTATGCGCATACATCTTCCAACCAAAAATTAAACTTATTTCCCTATGAAAACTATTGAAAACGTTCTATTCCTTCTTCTATTGGTTTTTTCTTTGGTGGCTTGTCAACCGGAGGAACCTGTTAAGCCCGCAAACATGGATGCATTGCCAGATTTTAGTACTCATCCGAAAAATGAGTTTTATACACATGAATTAGAACAATTCCGGCAATTGAATAAAGCCCCAGGAGCCATTATGCTTGTGAAAACCGCACAAGATGGTGTATGGATTGGAGGCTCGGGTAAATCTAACCTGGAATACCAAACACCTATGACCGGCGCTGAACGTATCCGGGTAGGTAGTATTACCAAAACGTTTACTTCCACCATAATTCTTCAGTTAGTTGAACAAGGAGTGCTTCAATTAGAGGATAACCTAGCCTACTGGCTTCCACAAACAAAAGGAAAAATTCCGCAGGCAGATAAAATTTCCATAAAGCAGTTGTTGACCCATACCAGTGGTATTCGTAATCTGGGTTCGGATAACATACCTTTCCAGTTGGCCCTTATTAACCGGCCAATAGATACGGATCTAACTCAGCCTGAAAAGATTCTCGAGAAGTTTATATATAATAAACCATTACGTTTCGAACCGGGAGCAGATTACAACTATAGCAATACTGGGTACATCCTGCTAGGTATGATTGCCGAACAAGCAGCCCAAAAGCCTTTAAAAAATTTAATGCAAGACAGAATATTTACTCCTTTACAAATGACCAATACGTACCTGGAAAAACGGGCAGATCCCAGTGTAGTACGCAGCTATATGGATCTGTATGGCGATGGTAAATTATTAGATGTAAGCGAATGGGAGAAAGTATATGAAGATGGGAGTGCAGCCGGGGGTATAATTACTACCGTGCTAGATTTATTAAAATTCTCAGAAGCCCTGTTTGGTGGAAGATTGTTAAAACAACAAACGGTACAGGAAATGCAACTATCTGTTAAGTTACCCTCTTGCCCAGAAGGTGATTGTGAATATGGATATGGTCTGGAAACCTGGAAAGTTGCTCGTACAATTGGTTATGGACACAATGGCGGCGTAATTGGCCTCGATGCTACCTGGCTGTATTTTCCGGATAAACAGATGACTATTATTTCTTTTCTCAATTTAGGTACGCCTGTCAAAAAAGACTATTTAGATCGTATTATTCCTTAATTTTTGCTGATTATGTTTATCACCTATTCCACAACCTATAAGTCCAGAGCTATTTATCTATTGCTAATATGTATATGCCTTGTCACATATGTGGCAGGTATATATATGCAGGAGAGGGGAGTGGCGGTACGGGTATTTGGGATAGATAAAATTGCCCTCGTGGCTTTAGGGCTAGTAGGAGTTAATTTAGCTACTAAAACTGGCTTTCCTGATCTGCTAGCTCAAGGCATCTCCCATAAACAGCAGTACTGGAATCCTTCACTTATAGGTATTTTATTTGGAGTTGTAGATGTGGCAGTGTTCAAGTTAATCATTCATCCAGAACCGCTTAACTCTCTCACTCCCTTTATGCAACCTTTTCCCTATTCTGTGTTGCTCTATACAGCCGGCGCTGTAGAAACTGAAGTAATTCACCGCTTATTACCCATTCCTATACTGATGTGGTCTATCGGTGGATTGATAGTAAAAGATTCAACTTCTCAAAAGGTATTCTGGGTGCTTGCCATAGTAAGCTCTATCATCGAACCATATTATCAATTAATTACCAATTCTATTGGACTTTTAATTTTTAGTTTTATTAATGGGTTTATTTTTAATTTTATACAAGTTGTCTATTTTAGGTGGTATGGATTTCTGGCAAGTTTATTTGTTCGGCTGGGCCACTATCTAATCTGGCATATACTTTTTGGAGTAATAACAGAGTATGCAAGCTAATCTATGCAGGAGAAACTGAATGACCGGAAATTGTTGTTATACGGGCCACCTATACATTTTGTAGCCATAACTATCTTTTTTAATATAGCTCCACTTCTTGAAAAGGATATTCAGCCGCTAAGGTTTATCATTTTCGGATATGGTACCATTTTAATAACATGGCTAGTGGCACGTTTGATGGTCAGGAAAACCAGAAAATATTATTCAGGAATAGAAACATATAAAAAGCGTATTGTTGCCCTGATTATCTTATCCATACCAGCTGTTCTGCTGTTATTAGCGCTCCGGGTGGTTTTATTAATATACTGGGTTTACTCAGATGTAGAAGGCTTCGAAATGCTAGCGAAAGATGTCTATTTCATGTTGGGTATAAACTTGTTTCATTTGGTAGTTATAATTTCCATTTATGAGAGCCGCTATTTTTTCTCTCAATGGCTGATTGCCAAAAGCCAAACTGAAGAATTGCTACGGATAAACCTGGAAGCCCAACTGGATTCACTGAAAACCCAGGTACAGCCTCACTTTCTATTCAATAGCCTGAATACATTGCAAGCACTGGTTAAAACGGAGGAAAATAAAAAAGCTATTCAGTTTATCAATGATCTATCTCAAGTGTACCGCTACCTGCTTCAAAGCAACGAGAGTCAATTAACTTCATTGGAGAAAGAGTTGGCATTTACGCATGCTTATTTCAATCTGCTTAAAACACGGTTTGGTAATGGATTACAAATGGAGATACAAGTAAACCCTGAGTACCGGCAGTACCTGCTGCCTCCAGTTACGTTGCAGTTACTTGTAGAGAATGCCGTAAAGCATAACATAGCTTCTGCAAGCAAACCTCTTACTATACAAGTAGTTAGCAATCATGAGTCAATTGTGGTAAAAAACAATCTTCAACGTAAACAGAGGCATACCATACCCTCAAGTAAGAAAGGGTTATTAAATATAACTTCCAAATACCGTTTATTAAAAGCACCAGAAGTACAAATTAATGAACGACAAGACACCTTTGAAGTAGTTATTCCTTTACTTAAACCTGTAATCCGTGAAAGTATTAATCATTGAAGATGAATTTCTAGCGGCCAAGCAATTGCAGGCCATGATGCTGGAATGTGATCCGGCTATTGAAATAGTAGGTGTCCTGGATAGTGTGGAGAGTACTATCCAGTGGTTTAATACCCATCCCTCTCCTGACCTCTTACTGGCAGATATTGAGCTAGCGGATGGACAAAGTTTTTCGGTGTTTGAGCAGATAGAGATTAAGTGTCCGGTGATTTTTACAACAGCTTATGATGAGTTTGCTTTACAGGCTTTTAAAGTGCACAGTGTAGATTATTTATTGAAGCCCATAAACGAAGAGGCTTTGCGGAAAAGCCTGTTGAAATTTTATGAGTTGAAAAAATTATACGGTACTAGCACGGCAAGCATAGATATTAAAATGTTAGCAACCTTGCTACGAGATTCAACTGTTCCTTCAGACACATACCGTGACCGATTTTTACTCCGGCAAGGGTCCAGACTACTGCCTGTTGAAGTAAATGAAATTGCTTATTTCTATACCAAAGACCGGGTAACTTTTGTAAAAACCTGGGATAAACGAATACTGAGCATCGACTATCATCTGGATGAATTAGAAAAGATTCTTCATCCCAAACAGTTTTACCGTGCCAACCGTCAGTTTATTGTTTCCCCAAAGTCGGTCAACAAAATCCACATCCATTTTCATAACCGCCTTAAGTTAGAGCTATCTCCGGTAAATGAAGAAGAAGTCTATATTAGCCGGGAGAAATCCACAGATTTTAAAACCTGGATGGGGGAGTAGATTTACTTACATTGTTGCTACAGCGATATTACCTTATAATCTATTTTTTTGTACCTCCCAAAGACATTATCTTACATCAATGGCGGGAAACTATACAGGCTAAAGCACCTTTATTACAGTAAAATTCACAAAAGTTTCTAAGGTCCTGCTTTTGATAAAAAGTGCTTATTTTAAGCAAAAACGGCCATTTTTAATATAGTAAACTCATAGGTTTGAAATTAAAAGACTGATAATAAAGTAGTTATGTAAATTAATAAAAAATCTCAAGTATTTTTTATTTGCAAAATAGCTATCGTAGGTTAACTGATTGTTAGGAAGTTATGAATATTTTTTCCTAAATTATATTCCTGTTTTTTCGCCTAAATACATCAAATCTTACACAGTCCAGGGTTACGAAAAGAGTGCAATTCCAATAAATAGCATACATAAGAGTTTAGCAAAGGTTAAAAAGTTATGTATGCCTGGTACTTGTTTGTCACTATAAACCTACAACGTAAATGATTGCACAAGTAAAACGTATCGGATTAAAGGTTACTTTAGCTTACTGTTTTCTCTTGTTGAGTCAGTCTGCTGCTACAAGTCAGAGCCTGGCATCTGCCAGCCAAGGAGAGGAAGATGAAGGGTTGAACAAGGAAATATCAACAAGTAAAGTTGCAGATACCACACTTATTCCTTCTATATCATCTGCATTACTGGTTACTAATGCTAATAATGTGATTACGAGTTTACCTGAAAAACTGGTTAAAGATCAGTTTAATCGCATGGGAACTACAATCGCCATGCCTTATAACGGTAAAGTAAAAACATTTATAAGTTATTATACGGTGAAAAACCGTCGGTTTGTCAGCCTGATGCTGGAACGTAAACACCGGTTCTTTCCTATCTACGAAGAAGCATTAAGTAGACATGGGTTGCCAGACGAGTTGAAATATTTATCTATGGTAGAGTCCAGCTTGAATCCCAGAGCCATGTCTCCGGTAAAAGCAGCAGGATTGTGGCAATTTATGTCAGTTACAGGCAGATACTATGATCTTCGTCAGGATGCGTATATTGACGAAAGACTTGACCCTTATAAATCAACAGATGCTGCCTGCCGGTATTTAAAAGAATTACACGATATGTTCGGCGACTGGCATTTAGCCCTGGCCGCCTATAACTGTGGACCTGGCAATGTCCGGAAAGCAATGCGTTATGCAGGAAATAAGAAAAGTTTCTGGCAGATATATGATTTTTTGCCTGCTGAAACCCGGGCATATGTGCCTAAGTTTATTGCCTTAAATTATGTAATGAAGTATGCGGAAGATTATAACCTTACAACGAATTTACCTGTAAGCGTAGTAACTTCGGATACTATAATGGTTAATCAGTATTTAAATATGAGTCTGTTTGCTAAACAGCTGAATATTACCTTAGAAGAGTTAACCGAACTGAATCCTCAATACAAACGTAGTTTTGTACCAGCTTACGGAGGATATTATAGCTTAAGCATTCCGGCAAACAAAAAACAGATATTTTCTTATAACCGGTATGCTATACTAAGTTCATCTGTAAACAACTTAAAAAAGATAACCCATGAAACAGCTGCCGGCGAAACTATTACAAAAATTGCCCAGCAACACAATATCCGTGTAGAAGATTTGAAACGGTGGAACCGGTTAAAAAGTAATTATGTAGCAGCCGGTCAGCAACTTACTATCTGGGTAGATACAACCAGTCAGCTTAAAGTCTATACAATTGCAACATTGGTAGATCTGAAAGCTACTCAGCAAGTAGTCGTCAACATAAAAACGCTGGCTACTCCAAAGCTAAGTATAGAAGATCTACAACCATCTGGTAATGTATGGAGGGTTTCTCAAGCAGTAGGTAACATACCAGCCGAACGAATCACGAGATTGTACCTCCCTTCTACTAGTAATCTGCAGCTAGCCAAAAAATAGAATTTTTAAGTACATTTTATATTTATTTTGTTCATAATCGAAAAGACAAACTTTACAGAGGTTTGTCTTTTTTCTGTATGAATGTTTTCGCATCTATTAAGCCAGTGCACTTGAGGGGAGTACATATAAGCTATCCAGGGTAACTAAACCGCCACCTAACCAACTATTGTTTTACCGTGGGTTACTAATCAGTATAATTTCCATCAAGAGCATCCAATTTTTAATTCCTCTTTAAATTATCTGAGACAATGAACAACAGAATACTTGGCCTTTTAGCCATAGTAGGTGCTCCCTTTTTGCTTATAGATTATTGTATCCATGGCCAGAATGGCGGTGGCGAACAGTTTGAACATACTTCCCTGAGTGGAATATTTTCAATAATTTATATCAGTGCCTGGATGTGCAGCATGGTTGGATTGAAAAATATGTATGCCGCCGGAGACACGAAGAATAACAATCTATGGATACTTATTCCCATAGTCACTCTTTCTATGGCAAATATCTGGAATGTGTGGGAAACCATTCAGCCGGGAGCTAATACTTTACTTTATCATTTGTTAGATGCTTTCTGGCCTATTAGTAATATAGTCATGTTCTTTTTTGGCATCCGGGTGATATGGGTAAAAAAACTACAGGGCTGGAAAAGGTTTGTGCCTCTACTGGTAGGACTGTGGTTGCCTTTAAGTATAGTATTGAGCCTTGTTGCCGGACTTACGGTAAGCAGCATGTTAATTAGCGGATTATATTCAGCTTTTGCTTGGGCTATCTTAGGGTATGTAGTATTTACCAGCAAGCCAGATAATAGACTTGCGTACATACCGATTCGGGTGAGGCGTTAATTCAGCAATTAACAATCTATTCAATTAAATCACTACATACTTTAGAGTCTACTATCATGTTCTTACGTACGCTTATCTTGGGTGTAACGCTGCTTTCACTAATGCTTACCGGATGTGTAAACAGCAAAATAAATAATGCTCAACCTCTACGTAGTTTCTCTTCAAAATCAGTAACTTTTAATATTTATACAGAGAATGATTTCAGTGATGCCCGATGGAGTGATGCCAAAGTACAAATTAAACTAGCAGTGTCCCGTATCAATAAGCAACCTTATGCGCAAACAACAGAATTTGATACGACACTGGCCTGGATAGAATTTAAAGATTTACCTGAAGCCATGAAAAAAATCCAGGTGGAGAAAAAGATACCGCATGTAAATGAAAACCAGGAAGCTATCTCTGTGAGCTATGCTTACACAACATCTATTGATGGCTATGTGAAATATAGCCTAAAAAATGATATCATTGATAAATGGGAAGCTAAAAAGGAAATAAATATACAGTTATGATATATACACTGAACCACCTTCCAGATTTAGTTGCTTCCTAATTCTGGAAGTGGTTCAGTGTAAAATTATTTTTGAAAGGTATTACTTAATAATTACCACCGGCACCGCCGCCGCCAAATTTCCCCCCACCAAAATCGAAGCCCTTATCTGGAGCAGTGGGCGAACCGGCAGTCTGGGCAATTAAAATTGCTTCTGTCTGTTCTAAACTTATTTCTTCCTCTGAGCGGTCTTCTGTGTATGTATACCTTCCGGGCTTTTTCTTGAGGTAATTAATAGCAAAATAGGCAACAGCCAGTAAAATCCCTCCACCTATCGTGAGCGTAACCTCGTAATGCCCAAGGCTGAAATAATACTTAAAAGTGATTACAGAAATTGCCAGAAGTAGTAGACCTATTCTTAGCAGCAATCTATCCTTTTTTTCAAGTCCAAAATAGATATATGCAAAAGGAACGACGGCTGTAAATACCCAGAAAATAAAGGAAAACGGAATGCTGAATCCAGGAAACAACTGTTCTCCTAAGCCTTCTACAACAAAATAGTTTCCACTTATGTAAAACAGAATAAGGCAACAAGCTTCTAAAACTGTCAGGCAGTTGGCCCAGAAACGCAACACCTCGTTTTGTTTTTGAGTGCGGACCAAATAATATGTGCCTGCTGTAAATACCATACATGCAAAAGGAATAAACCTGGCGGCTACAGTGCTTTCCTTAAAAAGGTAAAAGATAATAGCTGTACTACAAGCAAAACTAAAAGCTGTACCTACCGTGTCAGTGTAACGTACGGCAGCAACCAGCAGTAAAGGGAGTGCTGCCAGAAAGTATAATGCCTCGTATTTCTCAAATAGCGGAGCAAATAGTAGACTGATACCCACAATCGCCAGGATAACTGCCATATACAGAAGCGCATCGTCAATCCCAGCCTGATAGAATTTTTTTTCTTTAATAACAAACTCCAGTGTTGCAAATAACCCTACACTAAAGAAGACGCAGACGATGCCTGTGCAGGTTTCATTCCGGAAGTTTTCTATCAGTGTTACGCCAAGAAGGCCAAAAATGCTGCTCACCAATATCCAGCAGAAAATACCCAGCCCAATGCGTATAAACAGATTAGGTGTGTAAAAATGGGATTCAAACTTCTGTTGGATTTCCTGTAATTGTATGGAAGAAAGAAGCCCCTTCCTGTACCAATTTCTGGATTGTCTTTGTATAGCTAAGGCATCCAGCCACTGTGTATTATACGCTATCATTGCTTTGAACTTTTAAAATTTTCTTATACTGTGCCAGAAAAATAAGAATAGCAGCACAGGAAACTATGAAGTACCAGAAAATGGCATTGGAATGGAGAGCTTCAATCTGGAACATCAGGTAACTTATTCCCCAATAGGCATAGAGTACAGCCATTACCAGAAAATAAAAAGAATTTTCCTTTTTCGCATAGAATATGGCCGATAGAGTTGCCAAAGCCAGTAAAGCAGAAAAGAGCATGGTATGATCCAGGGCCATTAATCCGGCCAGGCAGGAAATAAATAAAATATTTGCCCCAAAATTCAGATAGATAGAACTAAAGTGTTTTTTTATATGCTGCTGTGCCAGCAAGAAAGAAGCCCCACATAGCACAATACCCAGAATAATGCCTGTGTAAATAATACGGGCACTGGCAAAGTTGTTGTTATCAAATATATCTAAGGGAGTTACAGCTATTCCCAGCCAGGAGGCCAGAGCAGTAATAGCCATTGCTAGTATACCTTTGTGGTCGAAATAATAGGCCACAAAAAAGAACAGTACCATTGGTATAAAAGTAGCCAGCCCGTATTTCTGACCAAACACCTGATATTGATATTGAAGATAGCCTTCTAATATCAAAAAGGTAAAACAACCCAGCAAAACAATGTAATCAAAATAAGGAGAAGGACTTTCAGCACGGGAAAGACTAAAAGCTGCTTTGTGTTTTTCGGCGTACCAGAAACAGGCAAGGCAAACAGCAGCAATTAAAGCAATAACTGCCTGATGGCCAATTGTGTCAATGTTCAGATAAATAAGCAAACCTAAACCGGTGTTCAGCAAGATTACACCCAGATATAAAATAGTCTTCAGTTCCCAATGTAGCGAAAATGGATGCTCACGTTCATACTCCTTAATCTGCTGAACCTGTTCCCGGCTTATAAGTTGCTCATCTGCTAATGTTCTTAAAATCGTTTCATTCATATAAATTTAACTAAGTGATAGTAAATCAGCCTACTTATGATTGTATTATAGACAATATAACAAATTACCAGCCAGCTATAAAAATATCCGGACAAATACGTACATTTTGGAATGTAATTTCTTTGCCCGGTAATTAGGCTTTCATTGAAACTCCATAGGGGTAGTAAATAATTAAAACCAGGCTGTATCTATCTTGTCAGTTCAGCTATAAATCAAGGATAGAAAACAGGAACAGGCATTTACATTGTTACCAAAGCGGTATAATCTAGTATTCAATAGTACAACAGGTGTAAAAGAGTTTTCCAGACTCTATTCATACAATTTCCACAAGATCAATTGCTGCCTTTTATGATGAAGCCTGTTTTACTGGCCATATTTTTATGGCTAACTTTCTATCCGTTAGCTGCTCAGCAAGGCTGTACCGATCCTCAGGCTACCAATTATAATCCGAATGCTACACATAACAATGGAAGTTGTAGCTATGCAACTACTAATTATACGTTACCTCAAGGGGTTTTATTGAATACCAACCTAAATGAGAACTCTGGTTTAGCGTATGTAAATGGTGATTTGTGGACGTTTAACGATGGAGGTAATGCAGCTTCATTATATAAAATTAATCCGGCTACCGGACAGATTCTGCGGACCGTACCTGTCACTAATGCAACGAATGTAGATTGGGAAGATATTACCGCCGATGATCAATACTTATACATTGGCGACTTCGGGAACAATGCAAATGGCAACAGACAAGATTTAAAAATATATAAAATAACACTAACTGACTTATACAATGATCCGGTATTGGGCGTAAATGCCGAAGTAATTAATTTCGCATATAGTGACCAAACCGATTTTACTCCAAAGGGAGAAAACAGAACTGAATTTGATTGTGAAGCTTTTTTTGTGAGAAACAACCAGCTGCACTTATTTTCCAAAGATTGGATCGGCCCTTTGTATCAAACCAAACACTATATAGTACCTACTGCTCCTGGTTCATATGTCGCTACGCTTGAAGAAACATTTAACGTAAACGGAGCAATTACCGGAGCGGACATAGCCAGGGATAATACCAATGAAATTGTACTTATTGGTTATCATCCAAATCCTTTTGATTCAAAATTATTTATGTGGCTCTTATTTGATTACCATGATGATTCATTTTTTAGCGGAAACAAGCGGCGCATAGAATTGGGTTTTGCTTTTGTGAAAGGCCAAATTGAAGGAGTAACATATATTGGGGAAGGAATTGGTTATATGGCATCTGAACGCGTAGATATTTTGAACCTTCCTGCTAACCTCTATACTTTCACTTCGGTAAATTGGGTGCCCTTGCCAGTAAACCTGCTCAACTTTAACGTGACCTATACTTCACCTGATATACAAATTTCCTGGCAAACAGCTACTGAAACAGAAAGCGGCTATTTTGCCCTGGAACGGTCTGTAGATGCAATTTTATTCGAAGAAATACATCGGCAAGCAGCAGCAGGTACCTCAAATTCTATACAAAGTTACCGGTATACAGATAGGAAAGAAGGGAGCCATACCTATTACTACCGCTTAAAAATGGTGGACAAGAATGGGAAATTTACCTATTCCTCTATTCAAACTATTGATGTTACCGATAAGCGTATTTTGCAGATCAACCCGGTGCCAGCCAGACGAGGAGAGTATCTAGAAGTTACCTATTCGCCTGGTAATACCCCTAGCCCTATACAGATCAGCCTGTGGGATACAAAGGGGTATACTTGGCTACAAGGAAATTACCTATCATATCCTGCTAGTGGAATTAAGTTAGACACCACTCATCTGCCGCCAGGAATATATATTCTACAGGTGGCAGATACGCAGGAAGTAATTACACAAAAAATTCTGATCTTGTAACATATACAACAAGCTTTTACCAAGCCTTATGGGTATGGGAACTGGGCAGCAATCAAAAGTAACCGTTTTATTAGCAAATTATGCCTTACAATCCGTAATTTCGCCGGATATTGCAAACCAGGCCATTCATGAAACACATACTCTTCTATTGTATATTCCTGCTTTTTGTTCCTTCTTCCATCTTTGCTCAAACCTCTCAACTTGCACCACTCACCGTAGAGAAAATTATGCGTGACCCCAAATGGATGGGAACTTCACCCAGTGATATTTTCTGGTCCGAGGATAGCAAGCAACTCTTTTTCAAATGGAATCCGGATAAAAATGCTGCCGATTCATTGTATACAGTTTCTGTGAGCAATCTCACGCCGGCAAAAGTTTCCCCAACTAAACGGGTAAGCCTGCCGGCAGAAGGAACTTATAACCGCACACGTTCCGAAAAAGTGTATGAAAAGAATGGAGATATCTACTGGATGGATACAAAAAAGGGTACAACCAGGCAGATAACAAGCACTCAGGCAGCAGAGGTAAATCCGGTATTCAGTTTTGATGAGAAAAAAGTACTATTTACCAGAGAAGACAACCTGTTTGCCTGGTATCTGGCCGATGGAAGCACAGTTCAGTTAACAAATTTTAAGAAAGGAAAGGCCAAAGAAGAGGAGAAAAAAACGGAGGCCGATAAGTGGCTGAATAAAGATCAACTAACCTTTTTTGAGGTAGTAAAAGAGAGAAAAGAGAAGAAGGAACTGACGGAAAAAATTACAAAAGCAGAAAAGCCTAAAGCGCCTAAAGAGATATATCTGGATGACCGTACTGTTTCAGCTATTGGTTTAAGTCCCGACGAAAAGTACATTACTTACCGGTTAGCCAAATCGCCAAAAACCATTAAGGCAACAAAAGTACCTAGTTACGTTACCGAAAGCGGCTACACGGAAGATTTACCTGCCAGGGTTAAAGTGGCTAATTATCAGACTACTTATGAATTTTTTGTGTATGATATTGCCAAAGACACCATGCTTGCAGTTTCTACAAAAGAGATACCCGGCATATCCGATAAACCAGATTATGTAAAAGAGTATCCACAGAAAGCCGCATCTACAAACGATACTACGGCAGCTAAGAAAGCTGAACAACGGCAGATAGTATTGCATGGGCCGTACTGGTCTCCGGATGGCCGCTTCTCAGTAATGGTTGCCAGATCAGCAGATAATAAAGACCGCTGGCTCTTAAATTTCGACATAGCCACTCGAAAAATAAACGTTCTGGATCGTCAGCGGGATGAGGCTTGGGTAGCAGGTCCG
This sequence comes from Rhodocytophaga aerolata, assembly GCF_030503435.1. Taxonomy (GTDB): domain Bacteria; phylum Bacteroidota; class Bacteroidia; order Cytophagales; family 172606-1; genus Rhodocytophaga; species Rhodocytophaga aerolata. Next base: position 67,787 of record NZ_JAUKPO010000010.1, on the reverse strand, counting down.
GGTATTAACGGCGGCTGGACTAACCCTGGCGATCTGGGCTGGCTTGGCGATAACCATACCATATGGTATCATAGCGAGGCAGATGGCTACTCACACCTCTATACTATAGATGTGGTTACTGGCAATAAGAAGCAGTTAACTAAAGGAAACTATGAAGTGTCGAATGTGGTGCTCTCTAAAGATAAAAAGCATTTCTTTTATCTGTCTAATGAAGTACATCCAGGTGAAAAACATGTATATAAATTACCGGTGGCCGGAGGTAAAGCTGTACAATTAACTTCCGGTACAGGTGCCTATGAACCGTATCTTTCGCCGGACGAGAAATACATTGCTCTGCGTTACTCTTCGGCTACCAAACCCTGGGAGTTGTTTTTGATGGAAAACAAGGCAGGTGCAAAACCCAGACAAATAACGCAATCGCTCAGCGATGAATTTAAATCGTATACCTGGCGGGAGCCTGAGGTGCTTAGCTTTCCTGCCAGAGATGGAGCAAACGTGTATGCCCGGTTATATAAACCTGCAAAGGTAGTACCCAACGGGCCGGCAGTTATATTTGTGCATGGAGCCGGATATCTTCAAAATGCCCATAAATTCTGGAGCCAGTATTTCCGCGAATATATGTTTCATAATCTGCTGGTTGATAATGGGTATACGGTGTTAGATATTGATTATCGTGGCAGCGCAGGCTACGGACGCGACTGGCGGACCGGCATTTACCGTCATATGGGCGGAAAAGATTTAACTGATCATGTAGATGGTGCGAAGTTTTTAGTCGAGAAACAGGGGGTAGACCCAAAAAGAATCGGTATTTATGGTGGATCATATGGGGGCTTCATTACACTGATGGCCATGTTTACACAGCCTGATGTATTCAAAGCTGGCGGTGCGCTGCGGTCCGTTACAGATTGGGCACATTATAACCATCCTTATACTTCTAATATTCTCAACGAACCGCATACAGACAGCCTGGCCTACGCGAGAAGTTCGCCTATTTATTATGCCGAAGGTTTGAAAGGCCACCTGCTGATGTGCCATGGTATGCTGGATGTTAATGTACACTTTCAGGATATTGTTCGCTTAACCCAGCGCCTGATTGAACTTAAAAAAGATAACTGGGAGCTGGCGGTTTATCCTATGGAAGACCATGCCTTTGTAGAGCCCAGCAGCTGGACAGATGAATATAAACGTATTTTTAAATTATTTGAAGAACAATTAAAAGCAGAAGGGGACGGAAAGTAAATGCTGCCTTTCCTGCTCACGTAGGAGACTATTGTAAGCTTTCTTCATAGCCTCAAATATTATGCGGATTAAAATATACCTGGTACTTGCAAAGAAATTACCTCTGTATCTTTGCATGTGTATACAAAATAGTGGTGTATTATAATTTGATTTTCAATGGTTTAGCCTGTGTTTGTTAGAGTAAATTAGTGCTAGGATATTTTATGCTTCTCGGGGTAATTACCCAGCGAATCCGGTAATAAGGTATGAAGAGAAAGGCTATAAACTATCAGCCAATCTGGTAGCTAGCAGAAATATTCCAGGGTACTATAGCAGATAAAACGATTTCTATATTTTGCATATAAACTTATGCTAATTTTATCCACCACCTATTTATATAAGTATGTACTACCACCTTCCAAAATTGCCAATGCCAGGTTTTCTGGTACTTCTTTTTCTGTTTATTCATACTGGTTCAATGGTTCCTGTTTTTGCGCAGGATAGCCAGGATAGTATTGTTGTGAAAAGAAATATTTTTAAGAGAGTAGCCATAGATGGAAAAAATACCATTTTAACAGTAGTACAAACCTATGCCAGGCCATTTCACTGGCAAAAAAGGGATTTCGCCCGGTTAGGAGGGGCTTTTCTGATTTCTGGCGCAGCCATGTTCATAGATGAACCGGTGTATAAAATGATGCAACGGAACCAAAGGCCAGTATTTGATGAATTAGAAAAAGTTGGTAATTTTTTAGGTCAGCCAGAATACAATTATCCTTTTATGGTTGCTTTGTGGGCAAGCGGCGTACTGGTAAACAACGATTGGTTACGCGATACTGGTATTATGGTTATAGCCTCTGTTACAACCTCTGGTTTATTGCAAACCATCGCCAAAGAGGCTGTTGGAAGATCGCGGCCTGAATTTGAAAGAGGTGCCTTTAGCTTCAAGCCTTTTGGAGGGGCCGATTATCACTCATTTCCTTCTGGCCATACTATGTTATCGGTAGCAACAGCCTGGATTCTGGCCCGGCAAATAGATTTTGTCCCTTTAAAAGTAGTATTTTATGCGCTTCCTGTCATTACTGGCGCTTCCAGAGTATATGTAGGTGCCCACTGGCTTTCAGATATATTGCTCGGCTCAGCCTTAGGAATTGCCTGTGCCGAAAGTGTATTAAAACTATACCCCATGATAAAAGAAAAAAATAAGCATTCTTTTACGGTTGTTCCTACGCCACAGGGGGTAAGTATGGTAATGAAATTTTAACCGGACATAGCAATCAGCCTACAGAGGTAGTAGAATCGTTCAGTCCATCAGTCAATAGGAATAGTGCAGGTAGTTTGCTATAAAATTTACAGATACATCCATCCGAAACAATCAGCTACAGGAAATGGCTTTATCCTATGCTGGCATTTAGTATCCTAAATACTTGACCGGTAGGTATGTAAAAGTAATGTGGCAATGCTTTGGATTGAGTAAATTATCGCTTACTTTTGTGCTCTGAAAAAAAAGCCTTTCTTTTTAAAATAAAATCATAGAAAATGTTAAATAACGATTCAACGAATTCAAACGGTAATCTGACTAAAGGGGATGGTGCTGTTAAACGTAACGTTGGCAAAGTTACCCAGGTAATTGGGCCAGTAGTAGACGTAAGCTTCGAAGGAGAGAATGCCCGGCTTCCCAGAATATTGGATGCTTTGGAAGTAACGAAGGCAAATGGACAGAAAATTATACTGGAATGTCAGCAACATTTGGGAGAAGACCGGGTAAGAACCATTGCGATGGATAGTACAGAAGGGCTGCAACGTGGTATTGATGTAATTGATATGGGTAGCCCGATTAAGATGCCTACCGGTGAAGGAATCAAAGGCAGATTATTTAATGTAGTAGGAGAGGCGATAGATGGTATTCCTCAGCCTGCCTCTGGTCCGGGTTTACCTATCCACCGTTCTGCCCCCCGTTTTGAAGACCTTTCTACTTCTACAGAGGTACTTTATACTGGGATTAAAGTGATTGATTTGATTGAGCCGTATGCCAAAGGGGGTAAAATTGGATTGTTTGGTGGTGCTGGTGTAGGAAAAACCGTTTTGATTCAGGAGTTAATTAACAATATTGCCAAAGCTTACTCAGGCTTATCAGTGTTTGCTGGTGTTGGCGAGCGTACCCGTGAAGGAAATGACCTGCTGCGCGAAATGATTGAAGCAGGCATTGTTACCTATGGTGATAAATTTATGCATTCCCTGGAAAATGGTGGATGGGATTTAAGCCAGGTAGATCCTGAAACATTGAAAGATTCCAAAGCAACCTTTGTGTTCGGGCAAATGAACGAGCCGCCTGGAGCACGTGCCCGTGTGGCGCTTTCCGGATTAACGATTGCCGAACACTACCGGGATGGCGATGGTACCGGCAAAGGCCGCGACATTCTGTTTTTCATCGATAATATCTTCCGCTTTACGCAGGCTGGTTCTGAGGTATCTGCTTTGTTAGGCCGTATGCCTTCTGCCGTAGGTTACCAGCCTACACTAGCCACCGAAATGGGCGCCATGCAGGAACGTATTACGTCTACTAAGCGGGGTTCTATTACTTCTGTACAAGCAGTATATGTACCTGCCGATGACTTAACTGACCCGGCTCCTGCTACAACGTTTGCCCACTTGGATGCTACTACCGTATTGTCCCGTAAAATTTCTGAGTTAGGTATTTACCCTGCGGTAGACCCACTAGATTCTACATCCCGTATTTTAACAGCAGACATTGTAGGAGAGAAGCACTACCGTACAGCACAGCGGGTAAAAGAGATACTGCAACGCTACAAAGAATTACAGGATATTATTGCTATCCTGGGTATGGACGAACTGTCTGAAGAAGATAAACTCGTAGTATCGCGTGCACGCCGGGTACAACGGTTCTTATCACAGCCATTCCACGTAGCCGAACAATTTACCGGATTAAAAGGCGTGTTGGTGCCCATTGAAGAAACTATCAAAGGCTTCAATATGATTATGGATGGAGAACTAGACCATTTGCCTGAAGCTGCATTTAACCTGGTGGGTAATATAGAACAAGCCATAGCCAAAGGAGAAAAACTTCTGGCAGAAGCAAAATAGTGATTATTGATGAATGATTATTAGGTATATACTTAGTAATCATTCGTCATTTACCATTAATCAGTACACACATGTATTTAGAAATTATTACGCCTGATCAGAGAGTTTTTGCAGGAGAAGTGATCTCTGCCCAGTTTCCTGGAGTGAAAGGATCTTTCCAAGTGTTGAATAACCATGCTCCACTGATTAGTTTGTTAGAGAGAGGAAAAGTTACGATCCGGACTACACAAGGTGAACAGGCAGTAACTGTAGATGGGGGAGTAGTAGAGGTGTTGGATAATAAAATAACTGTTTTAGCAGAAGCGGTTCTCTCCTGAAGCATAAACTAATGTACTAGCAAAGCCTTTCAATAGAGAAAGGCTTTTCCTTTTTGTTATTTTTTAAGCCAACTATATATTGTTCAGGCCATAAAAATCTTCAAACAATAATAGATTTGGTTTGTTTATCTGGTAATTAATCTTTTCGTTTCGCTCGAGCAGGCTTTGTACAAAACGCTGTCTACCATTACTGAAAAAGAACTTGTTGGTTTGTTAAAAAACAAAGACAAGAAGGGGTTTGAATTGTTGTATGACAACTATTCCAGGGTGCTGTATGGTATTGTGCTCAAAATTGTCCATTCAGAATCATTAGCAGAAGACGTATTACAAGATGCATTTGTCAAGATCTGGAAAAATATTGATGCCTATGATGCTTCCAAAGGCACTTTGTTTACATGGTTATTGAACGTATGCCGCAACACCGCCATTGACAGATTACGGTCACAAAGTTATAAGCATACAAACAAAATCCAGTCATTGGATAATCACGTAAGTATGATGGATGGCCAGTCACAAACACAATCAGCCGTAGATCATATAGGGTTAGATAAGGTCGTAGACACCCTGAAGCCGGAACAAAAGATTATTATAGATTATATATATTTCAAAGGATTTACCCAGGCAGAAGTCGCCGAAGAGTTAAATATTCCATTGGGAACGGTAAAAACCAGGGTCAAATCTGCCATCAATCATTTAAGAGAATTCTTCAAATAAATTGGATATACAAGCTTACATAGCATCGGGAGTTCTGGAGAGTTATGTGCTTGGCATTGCTTCTCCTGAAGAAACAGCTGAAGTAGAACGCCTGGCCAAACAATATCCCCAGATAAAGGCTGAAATTGAAGCCATACGTGCATCGTTGGAAGCCTATATTATGCAACATGAACAGGTGCCTCCAGCATCATTAAAGAAGAAAATCTGGTATAAGCTGGAACAACTGGATACTGACGAGGTAAGTATGCCAGAAGAGATAAGCCTGAACAGTTCAAGGGAAACAAAAACTGGTAGAAACTTTACGATGTACTGGCTTGCGGCAGCCGTTACCGGATTTATTTTAAGTATTGGCCTGAACGCTTATTTATATAACCAGCTAACAGATACGAAGCAACAATTAGCAGCGGCAACTACCAGAAATCAAAGCCTAAGCGCCAGCCTGCAAGTACGCCAGACGGATTATACACAGGCCCTGGCAGAACTGGAAATTTTACGTAATCCGGATAACAGGCCCATCTTCTTAGGGGGGCAGGAACCTGCTCCAGGTGCAGCCGTTATGGTTTATTGGAATAAAGATAAGCAACAAGTACACCTGGCCGTACACAACTTACCGGCGCCAAGCCCTGATAAACAGTATCAGTTATGGGCCATTGTAGATGGTAAGCCGGTAGATGCAGGCATGTTGGAATTAAAAGAACAAGGCCCTCAACTACAAAAAATGAAGAATATTGGTAAAGCAGAAGCTTTTGCTATTACACTTGAGAAAAAAGGGGGCAACCCAACACCCGAAGGCCAAATTTATGTGTTAGGTAAGGTATAAGTACATAAGATCACTGATAGATTCTACATTAATACTACTTCATATACAAAAAGGACAGAGCCAACGCTGTCCTTTTTGTTTGTATGTTCTGAAGATTACAACGGTTGAACGGATCTTATACGCCACCTTTCTGATAATATTTCATGGCTTTCGGGATGAGTTTCTCCAAATCTTTGATACGGGTTTCCGGAGAAGGGTGGGTGGATAAGAATTCAGGTGGTGAAGCACCGCCTGCTTTTGACATCCGTTGCCAGAAAGGAACAGCTGCATTTGGATCGTAGCCAGCCATAGCCATAAAGATCAGTCCAATATGATCAGCTTCCGATTCCTGGTTACGCCCATAGGCCAACAACCCTAATTGTGTACCAACGCCAGCTGCCTGCATAATAATTTGCTTGGTTAGCGTAGGATTCTGTCCGGCTAAAATGGAGCCACCTTGTAATAAACCATTGGATAATAAACCCTGGCTAGCTCTTTCATTGCCATGCGCAGCAATGGCATGGGCAATTTCATGGCCCATTACTACTGCAAGACCTGCTTCATCCTGTGCTACTGGCAAAATGCCGGAATAAACCACTACTTTTCCGCCAGGCATACACCAGGCATTCACATTTTGGTCTTGCACCAGATTAAATTCCCATTTATAGCCTGCAATTTGTTCTGTCAGGTTATTTTGCCGCATATACATTTCCACCGCTCTTTGTATCCTGGTTCCAACTTCCTTCACCATATTAGCTTCCCGGGAGCTTTGTACCACTTTATTTTCTTGTAAAAATTGCTTGTAAGCAGCAAAAGATTGTGCATTTAATTCTGAATCGCTTACCAGTTTTAATTGACGGCGTCCAGTGACCGGCACTTCTGCACAGCTTACCATCAGCCATAGTACGGAAAAAGCTACTATTATCTTTCTCATATAAATCAAATTGTGTTAATTAATTTTATAACTAATACGAACAAGTTCTATTTTTGTATGCATTACCAACCTGAATAAATAAACCACATACCTACAAATGAGCCTTGCAATCATCAGACCAATTTCAACGATACTTACATTCCTGTAAATTTTTGATCAGTAAAATAAAACACCCAACTACCTAAATAAATACTAACCGAAATTACGTACATACATAACTAAACATAATAAACCGAAGTAACGTCCGGAAGGAAAGTCAATAGTACATTCCTTCTTAAACTTTAAAAGGATATAAAAACAAATCATTTATGAAAATATTCGCAATTGGCAGAAACTACGCAGAACACATTAAAGAACTAAACAACGAACGTCCGGAGGAACCTGTTATCTTTACAAAACCTGATACAGCCATTCTGAAAAACAATGCTCCTTTCTATTATCCGGATTTTTCCAAAGATATACATCACGAAGTGGAAATCTTGCTAAAGATAGATAAAGAAGGAAAAAATATAGAAGAGAAATTTGCACATAAATATTACCAGGAAATTGGCATAGGGATAGACTTTACAGCCAGAGATCTGCAGCAGAAAGCTAAAGAAAAGGGCCTTCCCTGGGATATTGCCAAAGGTTTTAACGGCTCTGCCCCCATATCCGATTTTATTCCGCTGAGCAGTATAGCCGATTTACAAAATCTTAATTTTAGCCTTAAAGTAAACGGAGAAGTAAAGCAGCAAGGCAATACCAGCTTGATGTTGTTCAATTTTAATTATATTATCTCCTATTTATCTAAGTTTTTTACCTTAAAAAAAGGCGATATTATTTTTACAGGTACACCCAAAGGAGTTGGGCCGGTAAAAATTGGTGATAAGCTGGAGTGCTTTATCGAAGATAAAAATATGTTGTCGTTTGAGGTGAAATAAAACAGATAAACAGAACAGACGTTAAAATACTGGATGCTATTAAATACATCCGGTATTTTTCCATTTTCTTACATGTAGTGGGTAAATATAATTTTCGGATTTTGCCAGCGAGCAGAAGAATTCTGTTAATTTTATTTGTCCAACACGCTGTACTTCCTGTATTAATGAGTTTATTGAATAACTGCCGCTTTTTAATAAGCAGCCGCGCCTGTTTATTGTTTCTGTGCTGTACTGGTCTGTTCTTTAGTCTGCAGGTATTGAATGCGCCAGGTGCTTTTGCACAAAAACCTGCTACGTATCCCAAAGGGTATTTTATGTTTCCTATCAAACCTGGCCAGACTAACTTTCTGACAGGGAATATGGGAGAGCTTCGCAGCAATCATTTTCATGGAGGCCTGGATATCCGCACAGAGGGCAGGGAAGGCTTACCTATTTATGCAGCTGCCGATGGGTATGTTTCGCGGATCAAAGTAACGACGGCAGGTTATGGCAATGCCCTGTATATCACACATCCCAATGGGTTTGTTACTGTTTACGGCCATATCCGCAATTATAACAAAACCATAGGTGGGTTTCTGCGCAGGCAGCAATATAATGGTAAAACATTTGAGATAGATGTACTGCCCAATAAAGAACTGTTACAAGTAAAAAAAGGAGATATTGTAGCCTATTCCGGAAATACTGGTGGTTCTGGCGGGCCGCATCTGCATTTCGAAATCCGCGATACCTTAGATAATTTATTCAACCCTTTGTATTTCGGCTTCAATGAAATAAAAGACCATATTCCTCCAACTGTTTCAAAACTGGCCATCAAGCCATTGGATATTCAAGCTAGAGTAGAAGGAGAATTCAGCCGGGCTGAGTTTATTCCTCAGAAAAATAGCTCATCTAGTTACTCTATTGTAAAGCCCATTCCGGTATGGGGACAGATTGGCCTGGAAATTCTGGCTTTTGATATGTCGGATGGTACACACAATAAAAATGGGGTTACCTGTATGGAAGTGAAGCTGGACGATAAGGAAATATACACACACCATCTGGAAATGCTTTCATTCGATGTAGGCCGGCATATTAATATACATATTGATTATGAAACAGCTTACCAGACCAACAACCGCTTTCAACGCTTATATATAGCCGATGGCAACAAATTAGCTATTTATAAAACAGACGACAAAAAAGGTAAAATCACTATCAAAGACGAAAAGCCACATAAAGTAACCATTACTATGTGGGATGCACATCAGAATAAATCTACTTTTTCTTTTACTGTAAAGGGAGAATTGCCCAGCAGTGACAACACGCCCTTTAAACCAGTATCGCAGGCAACTATCGTACACACAAGAGTACTGGATAATGTTTTGAAAATTACTGCTAAAAACCCGCAATACCCGGATGGCGCGGCTGTGGTACATGTAGGCAAAAAAGCCGTTACACTGCCAGTAAGCTATCTAGTAAACAATCAGGCTGTTTACCTGTGGGACATGCGCAAAGCCTTGCCCGATTCTGTTCATGTACAGGAGACAACCCAGGTATTTAGCTTTAAAAAAATGGTGCCTGCTGCTCAGGATGTGCAATTTACGATGGATTCATTAAATATACTTTTTCCGGCCAGGTCATTATTTGATACCCTTTACCTGGAAGCTAACCGGGTTGGAGATATCTTTACGATAGGAAAGCCAGTAGTGCCCATGCAAGAAAGCATAGATTTGAGGATAACCCCTGGAAAAATAGTGGCTCCGGAATACAAAACACGTACAGGTGTATATGCCGTTAGCGGAAAAACTTTATCGTATAGAGGGGGAATATGGGTAAATGAGCAATTAAGCTTTAAAATACGGGAGTTTGGAAGGTTTACCGTTGCCGCAGATACCATAGCCCCAGTAATTAAGCTAGAGTCGAAAACGCCCGATAGAATAGCCTGTAAAATTACCGATAACCTCTCCGGAATTTATAGCTTTACTGCCAGCATAAATGGAGAATGGCTGTTGATGCAGTATGATTACAAGAAAAACCTGGTGTGGTCTGATCCGCTCGACGATGAAAAACCGTTGAAGGGAAAGTTTGTAATGGAAGTGGTAGATAATGCCGGCAATAGCACTACCTTTGAAACAACCCTATAATCATTATCCACGATTGCATATTGATGAGACATTACCCGATGATCCGAATAGATAAACAGCTGCTCGACCAGGTTTCCGAAAAAGCAAAGAAAGCTCCCCGCCGGCGGATGAATCACAACTTTCACCAGAGTCCGGAAGATTTGCTGAACCGCATGCTTAATGCCATGGAACCAGATACCTATGTACGCCCGCATAAACACGAAAACCCAGATAAACGGGAAGCATTCATTCTGCTGAGAGGTTCTTTTCTGATTGTGGAGTTTGATGAGAAGGGTAACGTTACAGATCATGTGATATTAAGTAAGGAGAAAGGGGTATACGGCCTGGAAGTTCCTCCACGGACTTTTCATACCTTGATTTCCCTGGAACCTGGCTCCGTCATCTATGAGCTGAAAGACGGGCCCTATATTGTGCAAACCGATAAGATTTTTGCACCGTGGGCACCGGAAGAAGGTGCTGCTGATTGCCAGGCATATAATCAACGTTTACTACAGCAGCTACAGGTTAACGCATAATTTCCTTATTTCTCAGGAAGTTTTTGTATTTTTTTTTCAAAAAGGTATAACTTGCCTGCTGATTGATACCACCTGAAATTATGAAGCTACACGTAGGCGATCCGGCCCCGCTTTTTGAAGGAAAAGACCAGAATGGCAATACCGTAAAACTGTCGGACCTTAGAGGCAAAAAAGTAGTGCTGTATTTTTATCCCAAAGACGATACTTCAGGCTGTACCGCACAGGCCTGCGATCTGCGCGACAATAAAGAGGCCCTGCAAAAGGCTGGTTATGAAATAATCGGTGTCAGCACTGATGACGAAAAATCCCACCAGAAATTTATCAATAAGCACAACCTGAATTTTACCTTACTTGCTGATACCGATAAACAAATTGTAGAACAATACGATGTGTGGAAAGAAAAATCCATGTATGGCCGCAAGTATATGGGCACTGTCCGCACGACATTCCTGATTGATGAAAAAGGCATTATCACCGACATCATCAGTAAGGTAGATACTAAACAGCATGCAAGCCAGATATTAAAGTAATACCAATACCTATTATTTATACTATTCTTAACCTTAATCTTTAAACGCAAAACTTAAAATATGGCAGATATCGAAAAATTGAAAGGCATTGCTTCACAAGTCCGCCGGGATATTGTGCGTATGGTACACGGAGCAAAATCCGGGCATCCGGGTGCTTCCCTGGGCTGTACAGAATATTTTGTTGCCCTGTATTTTCATCTGATGAAGCACGATCCTAAATTCAATATGGATGGCAAGGGCGAAGATCTGTTCTTCTTGTCTAACGGGCATATTTCCCCGGTTTGGTACAGCACTTTGGCCAGGTCAGGATATTTCGAAGTAGGTGAGCTGCACACTTTCCGTAGGCTGGATTCACGCTTGCAGGGCCACCCGGCAACTGCCGAACATCTGCCAGGAATCAGAGTTGCTTCAGGTTCATTAGGACAAGGCTTGTCAGTAGCTATTGGAGCTGCTCAGGCAAAAAAACTCAATGGCGACGACCGTCTGGTGTTTGTACTGATGGGTGACGGAGAGCAGGAGGAAGGGCAAATCTGGGAAGCAGCCATGTATGCAGCCCATCATAAAGTAGACAATCTGATTGCTACAGTAGACCGCAATGGCCAGCAAATAGATGGCCCGGTCAAAGAAATTATGGATTTGATGGATCTTGGCGCAAAATATAAGGCTTTTGGCTGGCAGGTAATCGAACTGGAAAATGGTAATGATATGGAAGCCGTAGTAAAAGCGTTGGAACAGGCCAAAGGTATGACAGGCAAAGGTTCACCAATTATGATCAACATGCATACCGAGATGGGTTATGGCGTGAAGTTTATGATGGGTAGCCATAAATGGCATGGTGTGGCTCCAAACGATGATCAGTTACAAGAAGCCCTTAATCAACTTCCCTTAGGTGAACTGATAGATTACCTGAGTAAATAAACCGGTTCCCTGCTTAGTTTAACAGCGGTTGAAAGCACTATTGCACCAGAGTAAAATGTGTGTGATAGTGCTTTTTGATTATACATAACACAGTAAAATTTTATTGCTGAAGCTTAAACCTTACATAGGCTAACCAGGCTCTTGAATTTTTATACCACTTTATTTCTGTGAAAGTAATTGGCTTTCAATTCACGTATTTGTTTTGCAAAGATAGTGGCCGTACAACCACTTTACAGATAGTACCTATGTAAGAATTCTATAAATAGTAACGCAAAAAGGGAATGGCGAAGGCTTAATTTTATAAGTCCACAATCTATCCCAATCTGCTATGAAGGCTTGTATTTACCTGGTATTATTTATTATGTACGGCTGTTCCATTACCGAATTGCGTCCGGCTGATTTCAGAGATAAGTTTGTAGGTAGATACACCGCAGAAGAAGAAAGTTCTACGGTCTCTACTACCAGCAAGTTCACCATGCAGATAAGCAAATCACCTGAAAAAGACAGCGTGGTTTACATCAAAAATTTCTGGAATGCAGATCTGACCGTAAAAGCTAAAATCAGTGGCTCTAAACTTTCTATTCCTGAGCAGCAGGTTAATAACTTTCGCATAGTCGGGCTAGGTTCTATAAACGGGCAAGAACTAACCATGAGTTATTGGGTAAATGGCGTAAAAAATAATTTTTTTGATGATTGCCGGGTGAAATCTGTAAAAAATTAAGATTTTTAGAGATAATTTTTCCATCTTTGGAAGTGTAAATTTTGTGGCCTAGCTACACTTCGTGTTATTCTGATGATAATTTTATTAAATTCTTATAGATAATTCTGTTAAATCCTTTCTTTCACAAGAGAAAGGATTTTAATTTTACACGCATATACTGGATTTTCTTATAGGGATAGCCGTTTAAACTTGTGTATGTTATACCAATTTTACCTGCTAATCCGCTGACCTTAGACAAACAATTATTAACAGATGAAAAAATACACCTATACCGACAAGAAAGACACCCGTTCCGGCTTTGGTGCCGGTTTTTTAGAAGTAGGCCGTAAAAATCCGAATGTAGTGGGCCTTTGTGCTGACTTAATAGGCTCCCTGAAGATGGGCGATTTTCAGAAAGAATTTCCTGAGCGTTTTTTTCAGGTGGGTATAGCGGAGGCAAACATGATGGGCTTGGCAGCCGGGTTAACCATTGGCGGTAAAATACCCTATACCGGCACGTTTGCTAACTTTTCTACCGGGCGTGTATACGACCAGATTCGCCAGTCTATTGCCTACTCAAATAAAAATGTAAAAATATGCGCTTCTCATGCTGGCGTTACCCTGGGTGAAGACGGTGCAACTCACCAGATTCTGGAAGACCTGGGCATGATGAAAATGCTGCCTAACATGACTGTAATTAATCCCTGCGATTATAACCAAACCAAAGCGGCTACTATTGCTATTGCAGAGTATGTGGGCCCGGTTTATCTGCGGTTTGGCCGCCCGGTAGTGCCGATTTTTACACCGGCAGATCAGAAATTTGAAATTGGCAAAGCATGGATGGTGAACGAAGGAGCAGATGTGAGTATCTTTGCTACCGGCCACTTAGTATGGGAAGCAATTAAGGCTGGAGAAATACTGGCCGAGCAAGGGATAGATGCAGAAATTATCAACATCCACACGATTAAACCACTAGATACACAGGCCATTTTAAACTCTGTGAAAAAAACTGGTTGTGCTGTTTCTGCTGAAGAGCACCAGATGAACGGCGGTTTAGGAGATAGTGTAGCCCAGCTGCTTTGCCGGAATTATTTAGCTCCCCTGGAAATGGTTGGGGTAAATGATACATTCGGTGAAAGTGGTACGCCGGAAGAACTGATGATCAAATATGGCTTAAGCGCCAGTAATATTGTAGATGCTGTAAAGAAAGTAATCAGCCGCAAACAAGAAATATATAAATAAAAGAAATAAATCAGTTTATACATTCATTTGTTAACACCTCATAGATTTTGAAATCTATGAGGTGTTTTTATTTATAGATGGAAAAAATTATCTTCCATTAAACCCTTTCAATAGAAAACCATCTAATGGTAAATGGTGAGCACCACGCAGACACAGTTGGAAGACAAAGAGCTTCTCGACAGGTTCCGGCAGCCGGATACCCAACAGGCTGCTTTCAATGAACTGGTACGAAAATACCAGCAGAAAATCTATTGGCACATCCGCAAAATGGTTATTGATCATGAGGATGCGGATGATCTTACTCAGGAAACTTTTATAAAAGTCTGGAAAAATCTTCACAGTTTTAAGGGAGATTCGCAGCTATACACCTGGCTATACCGCATTGCTACCAACGAATGCCTGAGTTTTCTGGATAAGAAGAAACGCCGATTTTTCCTGCCGATTGTGGATGTAAAGGCGGAGCTGTTAGACAAACTGCAAAGCGGCAATCTGATTACCGGAGACGAAATTCAACTGAAGTTGCAAAAAGCCTTATTACAACTACCCACTAAACAACGGCTGGTATTTAATATGAAATATTTTGATGAGTTAACCTATGAAGAAATATCAGCCATTGTTGGTACATCGGTAGGGGCTTTAAAGTCATCGTACCACCTGGCCGTAAAAAAAATTGAAGATTTTTTGAATAAAAATTAAACGCTGGAAGAAAAAAACCATCTAACATATAAGCTACGGGAGATTAGTTATTATGCCGAAGAAAGAGAAAATATCAATTGATAGACTGGAAAAGAAGCAGGTATATATTGTGCCAGATGCTTATTTTGAAGATTTACCTGCCAACATCCGGCGCCGGTTGAATGGAGTTCAAAACGCTGATAAACCTGCTATCTCCTGGGTTAGGTACAGTGTTGGCTTGGCAAGCCTATTTCTGATACTTTTAGCCAGCTACTTCTGGGTTGCCGGTTCTCAAACGCAGAATACGCAGCAGCTTATTTCAGAAATAGCCTATACCGAAATTATTGATTATCTGGAAACACAGGAATTATCACAATACGATATTATAGAAGCAGCTTCGGATGCCGAGGTTACTTTCGACAGTCAGTTCTTTCAACAGACAGATATTAACCCTGAACTCTTGATGGAAGAAGCCGATACAGAATTATTGCAAGAGTACATGTAACGAAGACGAAACAAACGATTACCAACATGAAAAATATATTCTTCTTAATGGTTTTTGTATGCATAAGCCTGACAAGCCTTGCACAAAGGCCATCTTCCGGAGCCAGAGAACGGATCAGTACGGCAAAAATAGGATTGATTACAGACCGCCTGAATCTTTCTACCGAGCAAGCTCCCCAATTCTGGGCTGTATACAATGAATATACAGATAAAAAAAGAGACATCCGCAGACAGATACGTGGCATGAGAAACGAAACTTCTACCATTACCTCAACCGATGAACAGGTGCAAAAGTCGTTGCAGGATATGATTGCCCTTCGCCAAAAAGAAGTAGATCTGGAGAAAGAATACATGAATAAATTTTTAAAAACTATTTCGGCCAGGCAATTAGCAGAACTCTACAAAACAGAGCAGGATTTTACAAAATTGTTGTTGGAACGGCTGGAAGATGGGCATACCCGGCACCGGCCTAATGATTAAGCTACGACACTCATTTTATCTAGTAATTAAATACACACAAGTCTGAAAACTTCCGGAGTACTGCTTCGGAAGTTTTTTATTTTGTCTACGACATCTAAGGCAGCCAACAGGATTATAAAAAGGGATTATTGTATATTTAATAGGACTAAAAGTTCTTTTACCCCCTATTTAGTTGTTTTTGTTTATCTTACTACGATAGAGCAATAACCTTCTACCTATATGCAGTATATCAATCTCCGGCAAGTAACTCTTATGGTTACTTCAGTACTATTGCTTGCTACGGCTTGTACTACGCAAACTAGAATACCACAAGCCGAACCAGTAACGGCTACCAATGGCATGGTAGTTTCCGCCCATCCGGAAGCTTCCAGAGTGGGCGTGGAAATATTGAAAAGAGGAGGAAATGCGGTAGATGCCGCCATTGCTGTGCAGTTTGCTCTAGCCGTAACTCATCCGGCTGCTGGCAACATCGGAGGGGGTGGATTTATGGTGTACCGTAGTGCCACTGGTGATATCAGTACCCTGGATTTCCGGGAAAAAGCTCCGGCGCTTGCTACTGAAACCATGTACCAGGACTCTGCCGGAAATGTAATTGCTAACCTAAGTATTGATGGGCATTTAGCCGCAGGTGTGCCAGGGACAGTAGACGGCATGATAGAAGCACACAAAAAATACGGTTCATTACCCTGGCAAGAACTCATTCAGCCATCCGTAGAACTAGCCCTTACAGGTGTAAGGCTAACCAGGAACGAAGCAGATGGCCTGAACCGGAGTAAAGAAGGTTTTATTACACACAATACCCATCTGCCGTATCTGGTTAGAGAGGAAGCCTGGAAAGAAGGCGATACTTTAAAGCATCCAGCGTTAGGACAAACCCTGGAACGCATACGCAACTTAGGCAGAGCAGGCTTTTATGAAGGTACTACAGCCGAAATGATCGTACGGGAAATGCAAACCAATAAGGGGATTATCTCATTAGAAGATTTAGCCAATTATCATGCTGTGTGGCGTGAGGCTATTGTGGGCACCTACAAAGGCTATAAAATTATTTCCATGCCGCCACCCTCCAGTGGAGGAATAGCCTTAGTGCAATTGCTGAAAATGGTAGAAGATTTTGATCTGAGTAAAAAAGGATGGCAAGCCCCGGAAACAGTACATCTGATGACAGAAGCCGAAAGACGCGTATATGCTGACAGGGCAACCCACCTGGGTGATCCGGACTTTTATACTGTCCCGGTAAGTAGCCTGCTGGATGAAAAATACCTGTCAGAACGACGGGCTAATATTTCAGCAGCTAAGAAAACACCTTCTTCTGAGATAAAGGCAGGTATGTTTGCCTTGAATGAAAGCAATGAAACAACCCATTTTTCTGTTGTAGACAAAGCTGGCAATGCGGTAGCCATTACGACTACCTTAAATGGCGGATATGGCTCTAAAGTAGTTGTGAAAGAAGCAGGTTTTCTCTTGAATAATGAGATGGATGATTTCAGTATTAAACCGGGTGTACCAAATATGTTTGGCCTGGTAGGGGGTAAAGCCAATGCTATTGTGCCAGGGAAACGCATGCTTTCTTCTATGACACCCACCATCATTGAAAAAGAAGGAAAATTATTTATGGTAGTAGGTACGCCAGGTGGCTCTACTATTATTACTTCTGTGTTTCAAACGATTCTGAATGTACTTGAGCATGACATGAATATGCAAGAAGCAGTTAATGCCAAACGTTTTCACCACCAATGGTTACCAGATGAGATTATGGTAGAAACTGGCGGTTTTACACCAGAAACCAAGCAGGCATTGGAAGCTAAAGGGCATGTAATCCGGGAAATTTCTTCTATCGGCCGGGTAGATGCCATACTGGTAAAAAAAGGAGGTAAACTGGAGGGCGGTGCCGATCCAAGGGGCGATGATACGGCCATGGGTTATTAACAGTATGCCTGTTTAGTATTCCATTTAAAACAGAACACCCGGACCTATACCTACGTCCGGGTGCTGAACAAAGTGGCTGATTGAAATGTTTTTGACTTACTAAAAA
The DNA here is from genome assembly GCF_030503435.1 of Rhodocytophaga aerolata. GTDB lineage: Bacteria > Bacteroidota > Bacteroidia > Cytophagales > 172606-1 > Rhodocytophaga > Rhodocytophaga aerolata. The sequence continues at coordinate 50,061 of NZ_JAUKPO010000010.1, read as the reverse complement.
GGATCGAGACTTACAGCATAATCAGAAAACCTAACCCTACATAATCTCCTTTTTCAAAAGTTACTCCATCCGTATAGCCATTTTTTCCGTGACCTTCCTGCCATACATAGTGTAAGCCGAGTTTGCAGTTTTTCTTATTCATATACCAGTTTACCCCGGCATCATAAATACGGTCTTGGCCATTAAATTGGCCACCTTCCTGCCCATCATAAAAAGTCATAAGAAAGGTAGGTTCAATAAATAGCTTCTTGTTGATGATCAGGTTGTATCCTCCCCGGATGTGGCCTGTTCGAGCATGTACCTGTTTTACTTCCGTAGATCTGTCTAAAGCCATCCATTCCCCATCCATATTAAAGTTTAAGTAATTCACTAGTACATCTACTCCTTTGGTCATATTTAAATTGTATATATCTGTGTGACCTTGTCTGGATGCATTTACGCCAATAGTTACGCCTTTCCGTTTATTGAAATAATTGATATCATAGCTTATGCCATATTTATCCATTTCCGGATCTCCAAAGCTGAAAGCCAGCCTTCCGGTAAGCAGCGGACTATAAAGTACACCAGCTGTTTCTGTCTGGCTGGAAGTAGTGTTGTTGTTAAATAAACCTACGTTGTAGTTCATACTAACGAACCCTTCTTTTTTAAGCCCTCCAATATTGATACCCATGGTGCGGCCATGATTTTTACCCATCATATGCTGGCGGATGTAGGTCTGGGAAAGGGATTTTTCAAAAGAGTTGACTGCAGTATACGCTGTAATACATTCCCGGCTCAACTGTGGACGAAAATAGCCAAAAGTTAACGTAGCCAGATCATGTTTAGAGCTCATTTTCCAGCTCATAAACGCATCCCAAACGCCAATTTGTCCATCGTTTATGCCGGCCCTGGTGCCGCTGTAACGGTCTCTGCCCAGGTTATCATAAAATAAAGACAAGTAGTAGGAAAAGTTTTTGTAGGGAGTACCCTTAAATCCAAGACGGGCTCTGCGGGCTGTTATATTCAGCCGGTTAACGACAGGCTCCAGAGACTCATCCGGGGATAACCTGGCTTTTTCGCCCATCGTATAGGTAGCCCAGGATTGCACCACAGCAAAGGGTTGAATGAATTTATATAAGCTATCTTGCTTAAGGAAAGTTGATTGCTGGCAGAAGGCTAAACCTGGTAATACGAAAGCCGACAGCAGCAGTATATATTTTTTCATGATAGATGTATAGTCAGTGAACAGATGAGAAAAGCACAGCTTAAGTAAGCGGCGTAAGCTTTCCTTTTATAGGAGATTTTGCTTCGGCATTCATCTTGAATATAGCTACAGACTCAATCAAGCCATAGGCTTGCCCGGTTAACTCTTCTGAGCTGGAAGCCAATTCTTCAGCCAGGGCTGAGTTTTCCTGAATAACTTTTGTTAGTTTTTGAACGGCTACATTAATCTGCTCGGCAGAGGTATTTTGCTCGCCACTAGCCATAGAAATCTTCTGTACTAGCTGGGCAGTGGTGTGAATTTGTGGAATAATATCGGCTAGCAGCTTGCCGGAATGTTCGGCGGTTTTTACACTGGCGAAAGAAATGCTGTTAATGTCTTTGGCTGCTTTTTGAGAATGTTCGGCTAGTTTTTTTACTTCATTGGCTACTACCGCAAATCCTTTACCTGCCTGGCCGGCATGAGCTGCTTCAATGGCTGCATTTACGGCCAGCAAGTTGGTTTTTCCGGCTATCTCATTAATGACGGATACTTTTTCCAGAATGGTTTTCATAGCCTCAATCGTCTGTGTTACAGATTCATTAGCCACTTTAATATTTTCTGATACTTCTTTGGCAATCTTCTCGGTGTGCTGGGCATGCATAGAGTTATCATTGATACTGGCGGCAATCTGTTGAATAGAAGCAGAAATTTCTTCAGCTGCAGACGCCTGCTCGTTTACTCCGCTGGATATTTGCTGCGCAGATGAAGATAACTGATTACTGCTGGCTAAAAAGTTCTCGGCACTGGTTTTAATGCCGCTTACGATCTGAGCAATTTTCTCAATCATTAGTTTTAAGCCTGCCAGTACAGAGCTTGTTTCATCTTTGCCCAATACCTCAATTTGTTTAGTCAGGTCTCCGGTAGAGATGTTTTTGGTTATTTCTACTGACTGAGACAGGGGGTTGGCTATACTTCTGGTTAAAATTAAGCCGCTCAAAAGAAATACTACCACGATGGCAGAAAATATAGAAACCGAATTGTTCCGTATGTTTTCACTGATAGCCATGTTTTCGTCAAAGGAGTCGGCAGAATCTTTTAAGTGCAGATCGGTAAATTTATTCAACGACTCCCGCATGGGTTCAAAAATGCTCTGGTATTCAGTAAAGTACAGGTGAGAAGCTTTTTGATAGTCGCCACTTTTCAGGCTTCTGGTAATATTCTGGCTAACAGAGGCAAGATTTTTATAATTCTTCCAGAATTCTTCATTTATACGGGCATACATTTCTTTCTCTTCGATATAGGAGATCTCTGAGAACTTTGTATACCGTTCCTCAACTTGCTTCATATTAACATCAATATCGTTGACCAGTTTATTAAACAGATCCGGATTTTCGTATACTTCTTTTTGCAGACATTGACTAATGGCAATGCTAGCCTGGTAGGCATCTCTATCGGCTTCAATCAGGTAGTCGATACTGAGAAGAGAAGCGTTAATCTCTACTACGGATAGTTTAGAGGAATCGAGGCTTTTTAGGTTATACCATAGATTTACCACGCTTAGCAGAATAATTAAACCGAAAACGAAGTATAATCTTTTCCAGATTTGAAATTTGTATAGAATTTCCATAGTAAGTAACGAAGTATATTGAAAGTGTTAGATTGTGTTATTTGCGTTAATAAAGAGCCGTTTCTCAAATCTTCCTTCTGTTTCCAACTCCCTTAATAAAAAAGTTTAGTGCATGTACTTGTATAAAAATCTAAGCCCAGGTATATAACTGAAGTCCTGAGGAATACAGTTTTGCCGGTATTAGCTCCATATCTTTTGCCGCTTACCTAAAAAATAATGTACATGTACTCTTTCGAATTGCAAATAAGTAGCTTATGGCCAGAATAATTCTGATTAAAAGGCTATTCATCCTTTTTATGTAATGTTTTGCTGCTTGTTGTTTAGGCAACTTGCACAAGTCCAACGCCTAGCCGGTTTTCAGGAATGTATATTAAAGGCGGTAGTGTTGAATTGCTGAGACAGGAGGTATTATTTTATAAAAAGTTGAAGGCACCCGCATGAAAAGCAAGGTATCTGCAGAAACAACAAGAGAAGATACAAAAAATAGATTAACACCTACTGAAAGTGCGGCATATCAGTAACTCCATTCCCTTTTCCAGGCGTCTATCACATCAAAAGAGATTTTGAAACCGGTGCGGGGCGGTAAATGGTTTGTTTGTGATAGTACTCCAAATACACCTAACCGTAAACGCCGTCTGGGCCCCATCTTAAATACCCGTTCAACTCCGCCAAACACCTCCTGGTACCGGTAGTTACTTTGTTTGATCCACATGGCACCGGCGCCGGCTACTGTGCGTATTTTGGTTTTTTTAATAAGGGGTATATTATTAATCATAGCCCCGTTGAAATGATGAATGTAATGTGCCTCCAGAAATAAGTCAGTGGCCGACATAGAGGTATCCAGCAGTTGGAAGGAGTGCAAAGGGTCAGAGTACAAATACGGGTCAGACTGCCGGAACCGTTTCAGGTCTACATATCTTAGATCGGCAGTATTGACAAATTTGCCAGCTGACAAAGTATACCTAGAGTTACCCAGTGTGCCCAGCAGCAGGTTTTGTTCAATAGATGCCTCCAGATAATCAAAATTAATATCACTGGTTAATACCTGGTTCCATCCCTTTCTATGCGCCAGGCTAAACGTAGGATACTTGCTGCCAAGTACTACTTTTTGAGTTGGTTCCGTCATAAAACGCTGCCCAGGGGTATAGGAAAGTTTAACCTGGCTGATAAGCGCCTGGTAACTGGTAAACTCCAAAGGTTCATCTTCATCTATTACCCGGTTAATAATGGAAGTGCGGTCATAGCCGGTTACCGGTAGTCTGTTGTGAAAGCCAAGTTCCGCACTTACATAAAATCCATTAAACAGTTCTATTCTATGAAATACGCTGGCATGCTCATGTAAAATATAATTGGAAATACGCAATTGATTCAGGTAGGCATCAAAGCTATTTACCGAATAAAAGTCGCGGCCAACCCGTACAGAAATATCACCCAAGCGGAGAGGATTATATCTGGTCCAGAAGCCAACATTGCCGGTCCAGTCCCTGTTTTTGAGTCCCATGCTAAACGAACCAGAGGTATGCAAAGCTCTGCCATTGTCGAATCTTCGAAAATAGGAAACATACGGACCTATGCGGAAACCGCCAATCACTTCAAACCCAATCAGGCTCAGTAGGGGAGAAATATATATATTGCGCTTGGTGGCTTCTTTGCGGAACCCAATTCCATGATACAAAACTTCGCCAAATGTAATCTTATTGAATTTTGCTTCTATAGAGTCAATGTATGCCTGTGTGCTGTGTGCTGCCGTTATACTATCTCTGTAAGAAATTACTTTTTGCTGCTCTTGGGTTAGGGGTTCTGTACGGGCTTTGTTCCAGTAGGTGGAATCTCTGGTATAGGCTTCTTTGGTAGTAACGGCTACTTCATTGCCAAAAAACTTTGCCGTAAACACATAATCTTTCTCATAGGCCGCATATACCCACACCGTATTCCCCTTAAAAACCTTTGAACCGCCTTTTGTCTGGTAGTCAAACTCCTGCCGGTAAGGTATCCATACATCTTTAGCTATTTCTTTATACGTCTGCCGGATAGTAAAAACATCGTAAAACTTCAGGCCGCCTTTATCCATCGTCAATTCCAGCCGGTTAATTTGCCAGGTGCTGTCGTTGATATACAGGTAGCCGCGGCAGGTGGCATCGCCTGTTTTGCGTGGGGTAACTTTAATTTTGTAAACAAAGCCACTGTCTTCCTTCACCATTTCTTCCAGTTTGTACTTATAGGAAAGAAAGGCAAATTTGCTTACCGGAGAAATCAGCGGCACTTCTGCAATCCCTTTCAAATGGACCAGGTTGTGGTAAAAGTTGAAATCCGACTCTCCAAACAACGGAATAAATAACCCTTCCTTTTTGCCATATATTTTGTATCCGGTGCGTTCTTCCTTGTACTGGTCGGGGTACTGATAGTTTAAGGTGAGTTGCATCTCTACCATATTAATCTTATCCATTTCTGCCTCCTCTTTTTTCTTGGCCTCTGCCAGGCCATCAGCGGGTGTAATTCCTTTGGATAAGTCCAGATTCTCTTCAGCTTCCCGTGCTTTCTTTCTCTTATCATCTACCGTTTCCATAGCCCGGACATACACATTAGCCCTGGCACTTTTGATCTGGGAAAGAAATTTCTCTTTGTTATCTATCACATGCTTAATAATTTCATAGGCAGGGTCTCTTTTCGTAGCTTTTACCACAATCTCATTCAACTGTGTACCCTCCGAACTAAGGCGGATATTCAGCTTCAACGGCTTGTCACCAATAATTACTTGTTCGGTTTTAGCCTGATAGCCTACCGATGAGTAAATAAATTGGTAGACTCCTACATCAATAGTCATGAAATAATAGCCTTTTTCATCGGCTGAAGTGCCAGTATTTAGTTCCCTGACAAATACATTGGCAAAAGGAACCGGTTCGTTGTTTTCATCGGTAATATACCCACTGATACTTTGAGCAAAGCTGGTTGGAGAAACAAGCACGAAAAGCAGCAAACCCGATACGATGCGGATGAAACAGGCCGGGTGCCGGAAACAGCAGGGTGGTGTGGGTGTCATAAAGTTGAACATGCAAACTGTACAGGAAAGCCCTGCACAGGAACTCTTCTCAGGTAAGATGACTTAATTTACACAGGCGTTGCATCCGGCAAGTAAACTTGCACTTCTTAGGTAAATATATAAAAGGATTGAATGGGTAGGTAGATTTTAACTTATTTTAACTAAAATCCCTCTCTCTTATCCTTATTTATATAGATCTATGCAATTGAACACCCTGTAAAGCAACCTACTCACTTGCTTTCTATGAAAGCTATCAGTCTGTTTCAGCATCCGGAATTAGTACAAGAAAAGTTATGCCAGCAATAGGGTGTTGATAGGAGGTACACCTATTTATCGTTCTTTCAGCAAACAGTTACCTGAAATTTACGCGTAAACCTGGTAGGTTTTAAAAACCTGCCAGGTTTCTACTTGGGTAAGCATTCATTGGTAAAGCTATAAGAAACGATATAGCTATACAATTCTTGGACATACCCTCCAGTATTATGAACGTAGGAGAGTAAAATTCATTATAGGGGAGTGCCTGATAATTAGCCTATTCTTCGTATGGATTAATCGTTTCAATGGTGCCGTCGGGCTGGTGGGTAAGTGGGGTTACTTTGATGTTCCGTAAATGCGTTTGTCCGCCAGAAAGCTCCGTATCATGGTAGAACAGATACCATTTTCCGTTAACTTCTACAATAGAATGATGGTTAGTCCAGCCAAGTACAGGGTTTAGAATTACACCTTTGTAAGTAAACGGCCCATACGGACTATCGCCAGTGGCATAGGCAATAAAATGCGTATCTCCGGTAGAGTAGGAGAAGTAATATTTGCCATTATATTTATGTAGCCAGGCTGCTTCAAAAAAACGGCGGTTGTTATCTCCGGCCAGTAACGGTTTTCCGGTAGAATCCACAATCTGTACGTTTTTGGGCTGCTCGGCAAACTGGAGCATATCCTGGCTAAGCCTGGCCACTTTGGCAGTTAATGCCGGCTGTTCTGCTGTAGGTTCGGTTCCGGTTGAATCATACTTGCCTGTACGCCAGCGTTGCAACTGGCCTCCCCAGATGCCGCCAAAGTACATATAAAATTTTCCATCGGTATCCTTAAATACAGCCGGGTCAATGCTAAAACTTCCTTTGATGGGAGCCGCTTCTGCTTTGAATGGACCAGTAGGAGAGGAACTAGTGGCAACACCGATACGGAACACATTATCTTTATCTTTGGCCGGGAAGTATAAATAGTATTTACCATTCTGAAAAGCAGCATCCGGAGCCCATAATTGCCTTTTTGCCCAGGGAACATCCTTAATATCCAATGCCACGCCATGGTCAGTTATATTTCCTTCCGGACTATCCATAGAAAAAACATGATAATCCTTCATATCAAAATGAGATCCTTCGTCATCCTGGGGTATACCTGATTCAATGTCATGCGAAGGATAGATATAGATTTTTCCATTAAACACATGCGCTGAAGGGTCCGCTGTATACACATCCCGGACCAAAGGTTTGGATAGGAAAGTCCGGGTAGGAGTTGCTTCTGCTTGTGTAGTTGTATCGGCTTGCTGAGATTCCGTGGTGCTTTCTTGTTCGCTGTTACTTTGGCAGGCAGCTACAATGGCTGTAAAACAAAGAAAATGGACTATTTTTCTAAGAGTGGTAACGAATGACATAGATATACTAAGTAAAAGAATTGAGTCAGCTTATTTTGAACAACCTACTTGAGCAAAATAGCAGGTTATAAGTTAAATAGGAAAATAAAAGTATGTAATAATAGTATTTAATGCAACCGATTGCGTAAAATTTTTTATATTTGTTTATGAGCAAATTACTTGTTCTAACAACAAATGAACTTGCTATAATTTGTACTAGCAAACTTGACCGGATTACTCCTCCAACACATTGCTACTAGCAATGAAAGTATAAGTGTCGTTCGCATCAGAGTATATAAATAAATGCGCCTATAATACCTATGAGTATTTCCAGAGAAGTTACAATTTATGACATTGCTAAAGAGTTGAATATCTCTGCTGCTACAGTTAGTAGAAGCCTGAAAAACCACCCGGCTATCAGTGATAAAACCAAACAGAAAATACTGGCTACGGCAAAAGAGATGGGTTACCGGTCTAACACATTTGCCCGTAACCTCCGCCGGCAGAAAACCAATACCCTTGGTGTAATCGTACCTAGGCTCAATAGTACCTTTATGTCAGAAGTAATAGCCGGTATGGAGAAAGTAGCTAATGAAGCTGGCTATAACCTTATTATTAGCCAGTCGCTGGAGATGATGAAAAAAGAAGCCATTAATGCAGCCACCATGTTTAATAACAGGGTAGATGGCTTACTGGTTTCGCTGGCTTACGACACCGACAGCATAGCTCATTTTGAGCCTTTTATTCAGAAGAATATCCCTTTACTTTTCTTCGACCGCATTTGTGACCAGCAACAGTATGCTGGCATTGTTATCAACAATTATCAGGCAGCCTATGAGATTACCGCTCACCTGATAGAGCAGGGATGCCAGAACCTTTTTCATATAACTGGTAACTTGTCCCGGAACGTATATGCCGACCGCTTCAACGGTTTCCGGCAAGCCTTAGCTGATCATCAGATAAACCATAGCCCGGAATATCTGCTGATAAACAATTTAAGTGCACAGGAAGGAAAAGCAACCGCCCATTTACTCCTACAAAAGAAGACATTGCCCGATGGTGTGTTTGTGGCCAACGATACCTGTGCAGTAGCCTGTATGCTAGAGTTAATGGAAAAGGGGATACGTATTCCGGAAGACATTGCCTTTACGGGATTCAATAATGACCCTATTTCCTGGGTAGTTAAACCCCAGCTGACTACAGTGCATTACAAAGGCTTTGATATGGGTGAAACAGCTGCGCAGACGTTAATTAACCGGTTGAATCATGGGCAAGAAGCCAGCAACCAGACCATTGTTTTACCCCATGAACTGATTAGCCGGCAATCTTCTCTTAAACACGCCACTTCCTGATCTATGAAGAATATACATAAAACTATCCATTTCACCATTCCAGGTTTCCTTTGTTTTATTGTCTGTATAATAATGGCTGTAAATGGCCAGGCAGAAGACGGATACCGGCTGTGGTTACGCTACGACAAAATTACCAATGCACAAGTATTAACCAGCTACAAAACATCTATAACTGAACTTGTACTTTTGGGTAATTCTCCTACCGTGACTGCCTCCAGAAAGGAGCTTCAAACAGGACTCAGCGGGCTGTTGGGGATTCAGTTGCCAGAAGCTACAACTGTAACCCGGGAGGGAGCTTTACTGATCGGAACACCTGAAAATTCACCGGTCATTGCTTCATTAAATTTAACTACATCACTACAAGCAATAGGGAAGGAAGGTTTTCTGATTCAGACGCTAAAGGTGCAGGGGAAAAATAGCACCGTTATTACGGCCAACAGCGAAGTAGGTGTATTATACGGAGTTTTTCATTTTCTAAAATTGCTCCAGACTCATCAGAATATACAAAAGCTGGCTATACAAAGCTCACCCAAGCTAACTCACCGGATTCTCAATCACTGGGATAACCTGGACCGCACCGTGGAAAGAGGCTATGCCGGCTTTTCTTTGTGGGAATGGCATAAACTACCAGGCTATATTGACCCCAGATATACCGATTATGCCCGGGCCAATGCTTCTATCGGGATCAATGGCACGGTGCTGACTAATGTAAATGCCAATGCGCTGGTAATTACGCCGGCATATTTAGAAAAAGTAAAAGCTCTAGCCGATGTTTTCCGGCCGTATGGCATAAAAGTATACCTCACGGCCCGCTTCAGTGCTCCTGTAGAAATTGGCGGATTAAAAACGGCCGATCCGCTGGACCCAGGGGTAAAAGCCTGGTGGAATGCAAAAGCAGATGAAATATACAAGTATGTGCCTGACTTCGGCGGATTTCTGGTAAAAGCCAATTCTGAAGGGCAGCCCGGACCGCAGAATTATGGCCGCAACCATGCCGACGGAGCCAATATGTTGGCAGATGCCCTGGCTCCATATGGCGGCATTGTGATGTGGCGGGCTTTTGTGTATGATAACAAAGTTCCCGACGACCGGGCTAAGCAGGCATATACTGAATTTGTCCCCTTAGATGGCAAGTTCCGGGATAATGTACTGGTGCAGGTAAAAAATGGCCCGGTAGACTTTCAGCCCCGTGAGCCCTTTCATCCGCTGTTTGGTGCCATGCCTAAGACACCGCTGATGGTGGAATTTCAGATTACGCAGGAATATCTTGGATTTTCTACCCACTTGGCTTACTTATCTACCCTCTTCGAAGAGTGCCTGGATTCCGATACCTATGCCAAAGGCCCAGGGTCTACAGTAGCTAAGGTAATTGATGGGAGTTTGCATGCTCATAAAATATCTGGTATGGCCGGCGTGGCTAACATCGGCACCGACCGCAACTGGACTGGCCATCCGTTCGGGCAAGCTAACTGGTACAGCTATGGCCGCCTGGCCTGGGACCCGTACGTATCTTCTGAAGCAATAGCCGATGAATGGATTAAAATGACCTTTAGCAACGAGGCCGCTGTGGTAAATCCTGTAAAGCAACTCATGCTCCATTCCAGAGAAGCCATTGTAAATTATATGATGCCCCTGGGCTTGCATCATCTATTTGGATGGGATCATCACTACGGGCCGGGACCCTGGATCAAAAATAAACCACGCGCCGACTGGACATCTGTGTATTACCATCAGGCGGATTCCCTGGGTATAGGCTTCAACCGTACAGTCAGCGGCAGTAATGCCTTGAGCCAGTATTTTCCTGTGGTAAGAGAAAAGTTTTCCAACCCCAAAACCTGTCCGGAAGAATACTTGCTCTGGTTTCATCACCTGCCCTGGGATTATACACTCAAGTCTGGTAAAAATTTATGGGAAGGGCTGGTACAGCATTATTATATGGGTGTAGATTCGGTACGGGGGATGCAGAAAACCTGGAACAGCCTGGAAGGTAAGATAGATGCAGACCGCTTTGCGCAGGTACAGCAGCTATTAAAAGTGCAGGAAAAGGAGGCAATTCTCTGGCGGAACTCCTGTGTGCTCTACTTCCAGACATTTTCCAGAAGACCTATTCCGGCTGGCTACGAAAAACCCGATAAGCCTTTAGAATATTATGAGAAGCTGGAGTATAAATTTGTTCCAGGTATCTGATCTGTCTTACACCTTCCGGACTATCAAAGTAAATGCTTTTGCCGGATTAATTACCGTCAGTTGCCTGATTTGTGCTTCCGTAAAACCGGCTGCTTTCATCATTGGGATAAAGGTGGTAAACAAGGTATCAAATGGCCGCTTGGAGTCAGCACCGCCAACCGGGAAAGAAGAACCATCGTGAGAGAGCAGCACCTGCTCCAGAAAACCTGCTTTTGTAAGTGCCTGCAAATACGATAAATGCTTCTCCAGGGTCTGGCTGCCTTGTTTTTTGCCGTTGCTATAGTGAAATGTTTTGATTCCATCCAGGGAAATCCAGGCGCCTTGAGAGGCAGCAGTAAGCAATTCTTTTATATCAGCCACATCATGGGCATGCACCCAGATCCAGGCTTGCGGACTTATGCCTGCGGTTTTGAGAATAGCCAGCTGCTCTTTTGCCGCTGTGGCGTTATTGGCTGTATGCACGGCAATAGTAAGGCCGGTAGCTGCATGGGTGAGGGCAGCAGCCTGTATGAGTTTACGGTCGGTAGAGGAAAGTGGGCCGGAATCTACCCCTGATTTGATGAATCCTGGTTTTATGCCTGTACCGGCTATCCCTTTTTCAAATTCCGTGATCCATCTTCGGGCAATCTGGTCAGCACTTTCTTTCTGGACAAAGTCCGGAACATACCGGTCGTTGGCAGCTCCGTAATAGCCGGTGTTGGTAATAATATGCACGCCGCTCGCCTGCGAAAGTTGCTTGAGCAAAGCCGCATCCCTGCCAAAATAGGCAGCTGTACAATCAACAATTGTCTGGCCGCCGAGTTCTTTAATATACTGCAAATAGGGAGTTACTTCTTGTATGGCTTCCTCACCTGAATATGCACCTGGTTCCAACGGATCAACTCCAAACCGGGAGAGGATATGTTCGTGTACCAGACAAATACCCATAGCCTGCGGTGAGATAGGACCCTGAACGGTCATTATTTTTTCATTAGCCTGGGTAAGTGAATTCCATGAGTTGGAGTAAAGCAGCGTAGGGGTGAGTAAATTGGCTGTTGCCAGCATTCCACAGTGTTGCAGAAATGTTCGGCGGCTCGTTTGGTTAAGAGGCATAAAGATAGAATAGGTGTTTCAAAGTACTACCTTTTACTTGAAAAGCCAATGAATCATTCATACAGCAATTTCTATTGTGGAATATTCCGCAGTTCTTTCTTATAGCTTAGCCATTCTATTACGGTTATACCCATAATCATCCAGGTAGCACCGAGTAAATAGCCACCTAACACATCGCTTAAAAAGTGTACGCCCAGGTAAATCCGGCTGAAGCCCACCAGCAATACTAATAATAGGCCCATTAAAAAGTATAGCAAACGTTGTTTCCGGCTATGGCTGTTCCGCATGAGAAAATAAGTAAGCATACCAAACAGCACCATAGCTGTAGTAGAGTGCCCACTTGGAAAAGAGAAGTTGGTTTCCTCGTAGAATCCCACATCTGCCGGGCGTACTCTGTGAAAAATAAGTTTTCCGTAGCGTACTGACAAACCAACGCCCAGTAATACCAGCCATAAAGCGACAAAATAGGTTTTACGTCCCTGTTTAAGCAGAATAATGGATACTAGTACGCCAATGATAATAGACCCTTTCTGAGAACCCAAATAAGAAATTAGGTAAAATACTTGGCCTACCATCTGATTCCGGGCTTTGTAAAGGAAATGAGTAACTTCCTGATCAATCACCACGATTGCTTCTGAATCAATTACATTTTCGGCTATTTCAGAAAAAGTAAGGATGTTGATAATAAACACACTCACCAGAATGGTTAGCGGAAAACCAGTAAATACATTTAAAGCAAAACGGTTGCGAATGAAGGTGTATGCTTGAGGATAATGACTTCTGAATTTTCTGAACCAGGTACTTTGAGCAACCCATTGATGGGCATTACTGAAAAATCGGGCCAGTATGTTTTTCTGTTGTGCTAAAGCCATGTGGCAGAAGTATAGGAAATAGAATAAATAGGATAAACGGAATTAAGAGATTCAGGTTAAACTGGCTTCAGTATCAATCTTCTCAACCTCCAATAAAAAAAGCCACTCATGTGAGTGGCTTTTAAATACATATAAAAGTTAGTAAGTTACAGGGCTGCTGCTTCTACCTGGCTTACGGCATACTCTTCTATGGGCAAACAACTACATACCAGATTCCGGTCGCCATAGGCATTATCTACCCGGCTAACAGATGGCCAGAATTTATTGGCTTTCACCCATTCCAGCGGGTAAACCGCTTTTTCGCGGCTATATGGCCGGTTCCAGCTATCAGATAAAGCTATTTTAGCTGTATGTGGGGCATGCTTTAAAACGTTATTTTGCTTGTCGAATTTGCCTTGTTCAATTTCCCGTATCTCTTCCCGTATGGCAATCATAGCTTCGCAGAAACGGTCCAGTTCTTCCTTTGGTTCGCTTTCAGTAGGTTCAATCATCAGCGTGCCGGCCACCGGGAAAGACACCGTAGGAGCATGGAATCCATAGTCCATTAGGCGTTTGGCGATGTCTTCTACTTCTACGCCATATTGTTTAAATGAACGGCAATCTACAATCATCTCATGCGCACAGCGGCCCTGGCTGCCTACATACAATACCGGATAATGTCCTTCCAGGCGGGCTTTAATATAGTTGGCATTCAGAATAGCCATTTCAGTAGCCCGCTTTAGCCCTTCTCCGCCCATCATAGAAATGTAGGCATAAGAAATAGGCAAAATACTGGCACTTCCCCAGGGAGCCGCAGATATAGCATGGATTGCTTTATCCCCTCCGGTTTTAATAACGGCATGGCCAGGTAAGAAAGGAGCCAGGTGCTTGGCTACACCTATTGGTCCCATGCCAGGGCCACCACCACCATGCGGTATACAAAAGGTTTTATGTAAATTCAGGTGGCACACATCTGCCCCGATCGTAGCGGGACTGGTTAAGCCTACTTGTGCATTCATATTAGCCCCATCCATATACACCTGTCCGCCATTTTCATGGATTAACCCGCAGATTTCCTGGATGCTTTCCTCAAATACGCCATGTGTAGAAGGATAGGTAACCATCAGGCACGACAGGTTATCTTTATATTTAGCAGCCTTCTCGCGTAGATCAGCCACATCAATATTACCTGTTGAATCTGTTTTAGTCACGACTACTTTCATGCCGGCCATTACCGCACTAGCAGGATTAGTACCATGTGCAGATGCAGGAATCAGGGCTACATCCCGGTGATGATCTCCTCTGCTCAGATGATATGCCCGGATTACCATTAACCCGGCATATTCTCCTTGTGCACCAGAGTTGGGTTGCAGGGAAACGGCTGCAAACCCGGTAACTTCACATAGCCATTTACTTAAATCAGCAAATATCTGCTGGTAGCCTTCTGTTTGCTCAACTGGTGCAAACGGATGGATATTCCCTATCTCTGGCCAAGTTACCGGAATCATTTCAGCTGTGGCATTCAACTTCATAGTACAACTGCCTAAGGGGATCATGGAATGAACCAATGACAAATCCTTATTTTCCAGTGACTTCAGGTAGCGCAGCATTTCATGTTCGGAATGGTGCTTGTTGAATACCGGATGTTGTAGATAAGCAGTTTTCCGAAGCAGGTTTTGCGGATAGTCTAGTGAAATATCCTCGGCTAATTCTTGAGTATCAAAGGGTAGTTGCTTACCTAATGCTTCAGCGATAACAAAAAACAGCTGTTCTACATCATCTATTCTGGTTACTTCATTCAATGAAATACCGATGTGAGCTGTATCGAAGTAGCGGAAGTTAATGTCATTATCTTCGGCCATTTTTTTTATGGCCTGTTGCTGCGGAATATCTTTTACGGCTACTTTAAGCGTATCAAAATATTGTTCATTTTCTATGGTAAACCCTAACTTTTGTAAACCTGTTGCCAGAAGTTTAGTTAAGCCATGTACCCGTTCGCCAATTCTACGTAAGCCTACCGGTCCGTGATATACGGCATAGCTGCTGGCCATAACTGATAACAAAACCTGGGCAGTACAAATATTGGAAGTAGCTTTTTCGCGGCGGATGTGTTGCTCGCGGGTTTGTAAAGCCATACGTAAAGCCCGGTTGCCCTGCGCATCTACCGAAACACCAATGATTCTACCTGGAATCAGGCGCTTATTCGCCTCGCGGGTAGCAAAAAAGGCGGCGTGTGGGCCCCCATAGCCCATAGGCACACCAAAGCGCTGGGCAGAGCCGATCACAACGTCTGCACCCATTTCTCCTGGAGGTGTTAATAAAGTCAGGCTTAGCAGGTCGGCCGCTACAGCCACCGTTATTTCCTGTTCGTGAGCGGCAGCAATCAACGCAGAGTAATCGTATACAGCCCCATCACTTCCGGGATATTGGAGCAGCAAACCAAATAAAGTAGTATCGGTGACATCTACTTTTGTATGGTTGCCCACTTTAATTTCTATACCTAATGGAATGGCGCGGGTACGCAAAATGTCTAATGTCTGGGGAAGTACCAGTTCCGAAACAAAGTAGACAGACGCTTCCTTGCGGTTGCCTTTTCTCAGAGCATGTTGCAGCGTCATGGCTTCGGCAGCCGCTGTACCTTCGTCTAGCAAAGAGGCGTTGGCTATCTCCATACCAGTCAGGTCTATGACCATGGTCTGATAATTAAGTAATGCTTCCAGGCGGCCCTGGGCTATTTCAGCTTGGTAAGGCGTGTAGGCTGTGTACCAGCCTGGATTTTCCATAATATTCCGCAGAATTACCGGCGGTACAAAACAATCATGATAGCCTAAGCCAATATAGGATTTGAAAACTTTGTTTTGACGGGCAATTTGCTTGAAGTCTTTCAGAAACTGAGCTTCTGTTTTTGCAGCCGGTATATTTAGTTTGTTTTTCAGGCGGATAGCTGGAGGAATAGTCTGTGAAATCAGCGAATCTACAGAATCTACGCCTATTTTCTGCAGCATTTCCGTTACTTGGGTTGTATCAGGCCCATTATGCCTGCTTTCGAAAGACTCCGAATAAGTTAAGTTAATCTTCATGTGAAAATAATGAGAGAAATAGCAATGTTAAAGGTAAAACAAGATGTGGGTGCTTAGTGTTCAATGAACAAGTAAGTAAGTGTACGAGGATATGGTTAATTGTACAAATATAGATAATTTGAAAATCTGCCGATTGGAAAAAATAAAATATACTTACAAGCCGCCAGATAATTCTGCCTGGGTTTGCACGTCTTTGGTGGCATAAATTATCCTGCTAAA
Source organism: Rhodocytophaga aerolata (assembly GCF_030503435.1). Classification (GTDB taxonomy): domain Bacteria; phylum Bacteroidota; class Bacteroidia; order Cytophagales; family 172606-1; genus Rhodocytophaga; species Rhodocytophaga aerolata. The sequence goes on along the minus strand of NZ_JAUKPO010000010.1, from coordinate 33,797 downwards.
CTTGAATGAAATTTATTTCTTTCGTTGTTATTCCAGAGCTTTGCACATTAATTGTTAGATTGCTCTTCATACAAATAATAACCAATTAATTCTAGGAAATATATGAAATGGCCATCAGTTACCATATATGCGATGGGTTTAACTAAATAAGGACGCTTTATGTATCCATTAAAAATTAAATTTATATACACATGAAACATTTGCTTTGTGCGTTTTTGGTTTCCGGAATAGTCGTTCAGGGATTAGGGCAGCAACAGGCCTCCACAACCATTACAGATAAGTCTGCCGAGTATGCTGCTACCATTACTGCAGACGACCTATCCAGACATTTACATATTATCGCCTCTGATAGCCTGGAAGGAAGAGATACCGGAGAGAGAGGACAGAAAATGGCAGCAAACTATATTGCTACGCATTTTTTTAATTCGGGCCTGCAAGCCGTTGTAAATTCAGAGGAGAACTCTAAAAGTTTTTACCAGCCTTTTGAATTAGTTAGAAGAAGTTGGGGCCAAGTATATGTGGAAACAGGTACGAAGCGGCGTGAATTTTTGAAAGACTTTTATATTATTGGAAGCTTGAATTATCCGGGCCAGAAAGACATGGATGTGGTATTTGGCGGATACGGAATAGATGCACCCAATTATTCGGATTACAGCAAGATTGATGTAAAAGGCAAAGGCGTACTTGTATGGAGCGGCGAACCTGCCGGCAGAAAAGGCAAGTACCTTGTAACCGGAACCAGCGAAGCATCGGAATGGGCAACCAACTGGCGCAAAAAAGTAGCCACAGCTAAAGAAAAAGGAGCCGAACTGGTATTTGTTGTAACCGAAGATCAGAAAACGCTTGATAATACCATTAACCAGTATAAAGGCTATTTCTCTCATCCGACCTTAGGTTTCCGCGAGAATGGTGCAACCAACGATGGTACCGTGTTTATTTCTCCGGCAATGGCCGCTGAAATGCTGGGTGTAAGTGAACGACAACTCGAAAGGCAGCGCCGGCGGATTAGCCGCCGTGGTAAAAGCACAACCGACAGAGTAGATGCCGGGGCTATTTCTATACAAGCTCAGCGGAAAGAGGAAGCTGTCATCACTGAAAATGTACTGGGCTATATAGAAGGAACCGATAAAAAAGATGAACTCCTTGTAATTACAGCACACTACGACCATGAAGGAATAAAAGACGGCCAGATCTACAATGGAGCTGACGATGATGGTTCAGGCACAGTAGCTGTCCTGGAGATGGCAGAAGCATTTGCACAAGCAAAAAACGATGGATTTGCTCCCCGCAGAAGCATCTTGTTTATGACGGTAACCGCTGAGGAAAAAGGTCTTTTAGGCTCCGAGTATTACACAAAAAATCCAATATTCCCTTTACAAAACACGGTTGTGAACCTGAATATTGATATGATTGGAAGGGTAGATAAATCCCATGAAAACAATCCGGATTATATTTATGTCATTGGGGCTGACAAGCTTTCCAGCGAGCTGCACAAGATCAATGAAGAGGCAAATGCGAAATATACCAAACTAGATCTGGATTATACGTATAACGACCCAAATGACCCGAACCGCTTCTACTACCGCTCAGACCATTATAATTTTGCCAAAAACCGTATCCCGGTAGCTTTCTTCTTCAATGGGGTACATGACGATTACCATAGACCTACCGATGATGTGGAAAAGATCAATTTTCAGAAAATGGAAAAAATTACCCGGCTGGTATTTCATACTGCCTGGGAACTGGCAAACCGCGAACAGCGCATTGTAGTAGACAGCAATAAACAATAAAAGAGCATAGTAAATCAGTTTATAAAACCACGATATGAAAACCGCCGAAATTTTTCAGACCGCTGCCGAGAACAAAGCCTTTGATTTGAAACACCGCACGACCATTAATTTTAATATTGGTAAATACAATGCAGCTGTTAAATTAGGTTTAGGCCAGTACACCGATCATGAACTGGCCCGCAGCCGGGCATCGTATATTAAAACACAGAGTGTTGAAAATCTGGACAAATACCTGTTGCAGTTCGAAGAAAATTTCACGAAAAGAGGAGGGAAGGTAATCTGGGCCGAAACAAAAGAGGAAGCTATCAAAGAAATACTAGCCATTTTCGAAAAGAAAAAAGCCCGTATGGTAGTCAAATCCAAATCCATGACAACCGAAGAAATTCATTTAAATGAACATTTGGAGCAGAATGGGATTGAAGCGGTGGAAACGGATTTAGGCGAATATATTGTTCAGCTGGCAGGGCAGCGGCCATATCATATTGTAACGCCTGCCATGCACCTATCCAAAAAAGATATTTCTGAAATATTTTTTACAAAGCTCAAAACTGCCCGCACCGACGATGCCCAGGAACTTACCATGATTGCCCGCCGTTTGCTGAGGGAGAAATATACAGAAGCCGGAATCGGTATCACCGGGGGTAATTTTATTGTAGCAGATGTAGGGGGGATAGCCCTTACTGAAAATGAGGGCAATGCCAGGTTGACTGTTTCTTTCCCTAAAACTCATATTGCCATTATCGGCATTGAGAAGGTAATTCCCAGCATTCATGATTTAGATTTGTTCTGGCCCTTGCTGGCGACTAGTGGTACTGGGCAGCAGGTAACTAACTACAGTTCTGTGGTTACCGGACCCAGGCAAAAAGATGAAACGGATGGCCCTGAGGAAATGTATGTAATACTATTGGACAACGGCCGGACTAACCTGCTGAATGAGCCAGATAAACGCCAGGCACTGAATTGTATCCGTTGTGGGGCTTGCCTCAATGCTTGTCCAGTATATAAAAATATTGGAGGGCATACCTATGATACTACTTACAGTGGCCCTATCGGATCGGTTATTACACCGCATCTAGCAGGCATGAAAGAATATAAGCATTTGAGCTATGCTAGTTCTTTATGTGGTAATTGCAGTGCTGTATGTCCGGTACGCATAGACATACATAATTTATTATTATTGAACAGACGCCAAAGTGTAGAAGAAGGCTTACATGATAAATCAGAAGCTGTTGGCTTTAAAATGTGGGCAAAAGCAATGAAAAGCAGGAGATTGATGAATTTGGCGGGTGCTGGCTTTAAGAATTTAGCGTTGAAGGTTCTCTTTAAAGATACCTGGGGAAGACGGCGGGTTACGCCAGTCTTACCCCCAAGATCCTTCAACCAGCTATGGAAAGAAAAACGTAATAAATAATCTTTGTTCAACCAGCTCTAAAGATTACTATCGTTATTCTTACGATGTAAAAATAGTACATTAAAATGGTTGCTTTCAGATTTATTAGATGAAAATAGGTATTCTTTAGATAAAAACAAATAATTCTAGGATAAAATACATTCCAGTACAAAATAGCTAGCTACTTAATCTACCGTTCAACCTTTCAGAGGCTTATTCATCAAAGTTTAATTGATAAAACTCAATGATTTTACTATTTTCATCAAACAAAAAGTAGCTACTATAGCGGCTTCTGGTAGCCGCTGTGTCTGGTGAATTTTGCAAGAACCAGGTAAGTTTTGCCTTCTTGCTTAGCCGGTAAAAAATAGCAACTGCCATCATCTGATCATGATCTATATACAGTTAATTTTTGAAAGTTTCCGATTTGCTTTGCAGGCCTTAAAAAGTAATTTGCTGCGCACAATATTGTCTTTGCTAGGGGTAACGGTTGGGATATTTGCCATTATTGCTGTATTTACCATTATTGATTCATTAGAGAGGAATATCCGGCAGAGCATGGCCTTCCTGGGCGATAAAGTAATTTACGTGCAGAAGTTTCCCTGGTCTTTTGGGCCTAATTACCCCTGGTGGAAATACGTGAACCGGCCGGTACCTGGTATCCGCGATTACCGGTTTTTGCAACGGAATCTGGAAATGCAGCGGGGGGTTGCCATATTTGATGGAAAAGGAGGGGTCACACTGAAAAATCAAAACAACAGCCTGGAAGGAGGGAATGTATGGGGAGTTTCCTACGATTACAACATCATCACTGAAATGAAAATTGTAAATGGCCGGTATTTTACCGGGCAGGAAGCCGATGCCGCAAGAGATGTAACCATTATTGGCAATAATATAGCTGAGTCTTTATTCCCTAACCAGGACCCTATCGGTAAAACGTTAAAAATTAAAGGGCTGCGTTTTTCGGTAGTTGGTGTAATAGAAAAACAAGGCAACAGCATCCTGGGTGGCCCGGATATGGACAATACATGTTTTGTACCGTATGGGGTATTCAGCAAGATGTATACGACGAAATGGTCACAGCCGGTGATCGCTATAAAAGGTCTGGAAAATGATGAAGGTTTAATTGAGTTGGAATCTGAAATTACCGGATTAATGCGCTCAATCCGGGGATTGAAACCTGCTCAGGAAGATAATTTTGCCTTAAACAGGCCTGAAATGGCCGGAAATGCCATAACTTCTGTATTTGGGGTATTAACCGTGGCAGGTGGCGTAATTAGTATTTTCTCAATTTTAGTTGGCGGCTTTGGTATTGCCAATATTATGTTTGTGTCTGTAAAAGAAAGAACCAATATTATTGGTATTCAAAAATCGCTGGGAGCCAAAAATTACTTTATTCTTTTTCAATTTTTATTCGAAGCTGTTTTTCTGTGCCTATTTGGCGGAGGTGTTGGCATTCTGATTGTTTACTTGTTAACATTTATCCCACTAGGCAGTCTGGAAATAATATTGTCTTTCAAAAATATATTGATAGGCCTCATTTTAGCCAGTATTATCGGAATCATTTCTGGTATTGTGCCTGCCTTTGTAGCTTCCCGCCTAGACCCGGTTATTGCCATCCGTTCTAAGTAATGGTAGGTAATATGTTAGGTATAGCAAGTCTATCAGGTATTGTATTTATCCGGTAGTCTTTCTTTTAGTATGTCTTCCGGATGCTGGTAGCGGCTTTCCTGATAGATATTCTGATGAAACAGATGTAGTTTGTTGAGTAGATAAACCAGTTGCATTTTTTCTTCCGTTGTCAGATTTCCTGAAATCAGAGAAGCTACATACCCCATGCTGGGAAAAATTCCCATCAATACTTGTTGCCCTTTTTGCGTTACTACCAATCTTTTGCTGCGCTTATCTGTTTCGTCATCGTATTGCTCTATTAAGCCATTTTTCAGTAAACGCTTGAGTATTTCCATACCAGTTGTTTTCTCCTGCATATGAGATTCAATCACTTCCATTTTAGTCATACTACCCCGGCTAAATACGATAGCCAAGTAAGTAAAATCATCAGGCGTTATCAGAGGGGTATTTTCCAGGCTTTTTTTGCTGTAGATACGGGCATAGCGGTAGAGGAAAGTAATAAGTTTTCCCAGAACAGACTCTACGGTTTCATAAGGTGTAATAAGTCGTCCAGCCATTTTAGTATCGCCTGGCTTTTTTTGCATCAGTTGACCATTTAACCAGGCAGTGAAATCCACCAGATTTTGCGATGAGTTTTCAGGGTTTTCGGATTCGTATTGCTCAGCGAGTTCTATTAATTGTTTCACTAATGTATATTTCATTGTATGCTTTTCCTCGTATGTTTTTAAACTGTAAAGTAAGGCAGGTAAGTTTTGCCCTACACCACAAAAAAATTCTATATATAAATCGTATTTTATTGTTATATTTTATATATATTAGTATAATATAGTATTATATATAAAAATTGATTTATAAAATATATACCTAATTCGCAGATTGCTTGTATTATAGAAAACCTATTTTAAGCATATATCCGCTTATTCTTTGTAGATAAGCTAAAAAAACGTCAATTGTTTACAGTTTACCAAACTATTTATGCCTATCCAGCACAATGAATCTGAAATATTTAGTTCAAAGACACCTGTTACAGCAAATCATCCTTCTTATTTGCAAAGAGTAGATTTATTTAGTTTAGCTCTTTTTGGATGCTGTACTACAGTTGAAAAAGAATACATGATAGAAATAATTAAACGTGCCTTGGATAGGCAAAAAAACGACAAGTAAAAACCCTGCGCCTAAAGATATTTTTTATAAACAATTGAGACGATTAGCTGTTATTAGATAATATTTGAAAAAAATATTACGATAACATACTATATGAGACAATTTTTTACAATTATCCTCCTTCTATGTAGCGGATTAGTACTCGCACAAAATAAAGGCAGGTTAACAGGTATCGTCAGAGATAGAAATACGCAAGAACTACTCATTGGCGTATCGCTTCAACTGGAAGGCACCAATCCACCCATTGGCTCGGCCACCGATGCTGAGGGAAGATTCCGTATAGATAACATTCCCACTGGAAGCTACAATATAAAAGCCTCATATATCGGATATGCCCCTTTAACAAAATTCAATATCGTCATTACGTCGGGTAATGCCACCACTCTCAATTTTGAATTAGAACCAGAAGAAACTCAGCTGGATGAAGTTACTGTTACTTTTAATAAATCTGTTCGGGTAGCAACACCGGAAACTCCCTTGTCTATTCAGAACTTATCTAGTGAAGAGATTAAGAGTAATCCCGGAGGAAACTTTGATATTTCCAGAGTGGTACAGGCATTGCCGGGCGTAGGTGGAAGCGGAGGAACCGGCTCGGGTTTCCGGAATGATATTATTATCCGGGGAGGTGCGCCTAATGAAAATGTGTATTACCTGGATGGCATAGAAATACCAGTTATTAATCATTTCTCTACGCAGGGCAGTGCCGGGGGGCCGCAAGGTATCCTGAATGTATCGTTTATTGAAGATGTTACCCTCAGTTCCAGTGCTTTTGATGCCAGGTTTGACAATGCCCTGGCTTCTGTTTTTCAGTTTAAACAACGCGAAGGGAATCCAGACCGCTACCAGGGTAATTTACGCTTAAGTGCTACAGAACTGGCTGCTACGGTAGAAGGTCCGGCCGGGCCAAAAACTACGTTTCTGGCCTCTGCCCGCCGCTCATACCTGCAATTGCTTTTTCAGGTTATTGATTTGCCTATACGTCCCAATTACTGGGATTTTCAATATAAGGTAACTCACAAGTTTAGCAATAAAACTACCTTGACAGCCATCGGAATTGGCGCTATTGATGAATTTAAATTTGCGGTACCCAAAGAAAGCACTCCTGAAAAAGAATACGCCATCCGGTCTAATCCGTTGATTAATCAATGGAACTATACAGTGGGTTTTGGCCTGAAACACCTGATCAGGAATGGGTTTATTAATGTAGCGCTGAGCCGGAATATGTTCGATAATAGCCTGGACAGGTTTGAAGATGCCCAAGAGGAAGATGAGAGCCGCCGCTTACTAAAAAGCCGGTCGCAGGAGATTGAAAATAAGCTTCGGGTAGATGTAAACAAATTTACCGGCGGATGGAAATATTCATTCGGAGGGGTAGGGCAATATGTAAAATATTCTAATGACCTGTTCAGCAAAATCCGCAGAGAAATAACCGATGAAAATGGGCAAGTGATCCAGCCAGGTATAGCTATAAACTTTAATACAGGTATTGATTTTTTCCGGTTTGGCGTTTTTGGCCAGGTATCCAGAAGTTTTTTGCAAGACCGGCTGAACCTCTCGTTTGGCATTCGGTCTGATATGAACTCTTTTACATCCACTGGCCTGAATCCAGTTGAGACACTATCACCCAGGGTATCGGCTTCTTATGCCGTGTCTGACCGCTGGAAACTGAATGCATCCATTGGGCGGTACTATAAAACGCCTATTTATACGATTCTCGGCTATCAGGACGCGGCCGGAAATTATGTAAATAAAGACAGTAAATACATTCTCTCAGACCATTATGTAGCCGGGCTTGAGTATTTACCTACCACTTCTACCCGCTTTACGCTGGAAGGCTTTTATAAACAATATGGAAATTATCCGGTATCTGTACGGGATGGTATTTCCCTGGCAAACCAGGGTACAGAATTCGGAGCTATTGGAAATGAGGAAGTGGCAAGCCTGGGCAAAGGACGGGCTTATGGACTGGAGTTTTTCTTTCAGCAAAAGCTTACGAAAAATTTATTTGCTGTGTTTTCTTACACCTTCGTCCGCAGTGAATTTACCGGATTAGATGCTTCCAAGTATATTCCTTCTGCCTGGGATAACCGCCACCTGGTATCTGCTATTTTGGGCTATAAATTGGGCCGGGGATGGGAAGTAGGCGCCAAGTACCGCTTTGCCGGCGGAGCCCCCTATACTCCGTTTGACTTACAAGCTTCCCAGCTAAACTATGCTTCTTTAGGAAGTGGTATTCTGGACTATAGCCGCCTGAATACGGAACGGCTCAAAGCCTTTAACCAGTTCGACTTCCGTATAGATAAGAAATGGAATTTTAAAAGACTTACTTTAGACCTATACCTGGATGTACAGAATGCATTTCTGGTAGTTGGACCGGCGTTGCCTCAATATACATTCACACGTACCGAAGATAATACTGGTTTTGCCACTACGGATGGCTTGCCCTTGCAGAGCAACGGCTCTAATGCTATTCCGTTAATTTTAGATAATGAAGATGCTACCGTGCTGCCTACGCTAGGCTTCATTCTGGAATTTTAACGACCATTTCTGTTGATTTTTCAACCAATTATAAAACCATCTATGAAGAAAGAAAAAGTAAACCACCTATTGACAAACCATGCAAAAAGAATTTTAGGTATGTTGGCATTTTTCCTGGTGTGCCATCAGGGCATGGCTCAAACTACATTCGTACTGGACGTAGAAACCGGAGCCGCATTTAAAGGTCCTTATAATGAAATACGCGTTCCGGGCAATGGGGGCACAACCTTCGATGTGTTTGGTCCTGGATTTACTACCAACCCGAAATGGTTTTACCGGCTCAGAGCAGGTATTACCCTGAATGAACGGCATACCATTACCGGACTTTTTGCACCACTCACCATCGAGTCAGTATCTAATGGAAATCCAGGCCAACCAATTAGCTTCCAGGGTACAACATTCGAAAATACCAGAGATCTGAAGGTGCAGTATACATTCAATTCATACCGCTTGACTTACCGGTATAATTTTATCAGAAAAGAAAAACTTCTGATAGGAGCCGGTATTACAGCCAAGATACGCGATGCCAGCATTATCCTGGATAATGGACAAGCAAAAGCAGAAAGAGCTAATGTAGGTCCGGTGCCTTTGATTAATTTATATGTGAACTGGCTCCCAACTAAGCGGTTTGGACTGCTGCTGGAAGGAGATGGGTTGGCCTTGCCGCCTTTTACGGAAGGCCGTGCCTTTGATATTTTTGGAGGCATTCATCTTCCTTTTACAGATCAATTGTCGCTTAAAGCAGGCTACCGTGTTTTGGAAGGGGGCGTAAATATAGAAAGTAACTACAATTTCAACTGGATTAACTTTGCTTCTGTTGGCGTTACCTGGGGACTCTAATTACCTGGATAGTTAGTAAACATTGAACAATTTTGCAGCTATATATAGTAGCCAAACAACAAGGCCAACTGGCTTTGTTGTTTGGCTAAGCAGGGGTATAAAAATGCCGTAGAAAGCATAACCCTTTGAGATAATTAATTTTAATGATTAAAGCCCTAGGTATCTTAAATAGTATCGCTTACCTTTTTCTGTAGGTAATTTAGGCAATGTCGAGCACCTGGTGTACTTTGTCTATTTCCTGTTCATCAGCAGACATTATCAGCATAGTATCGCCTTGCTTAATCTCTGTAGCCCCATTAGGCGTAATATAGCTACCTCCCCGTTTGATCATCACAATCAACGAAGTTTTCGGAAAGTTTAGCCCCACAATAGTTTTGCCTACGGCTTTGCTATGCGAAGGAATTTGCACTTCGGTTAATGCATTTTTTTCGTTATCCGCTAATTCCAGCTCCAGAGCCGATTTTTTTCGAAGTTTTTCCGGTACACTCAAATGCAGCCAGTTGGCTACGATGCCTAATGTGGTACCTTGTAAAATAACGGAGGTAAGCACAATCAGGAAAACAATGTGAAACATGACATCGGCTTTTTCTACGCCTGCCAGCAAAGGATAGGTTGCAAATACTATGGGCACAGCCCCGCGTAAACCTACCCAGGAGATATACACTTTCTCCCGCACCGACATTCTGAAGAAAACAAGGCTGAGAAACACACTTAATGGCCTTGCCACAAAAATAAGGAACATAGAAATTAACAACCCTATGCCAAGGACTGGCACAATCTGCCTGGGAAATACCAGCAGGCCCAGCGTAATAAACAACAGAATTTGCATAAGCCAGGCAATACCATCGTAAAACCGGATCAAGCTTTTCTTATGAATAAAACTGTTATTTCCCATCACAATGCCTGCAATGTAAATAGCTAAAAATCCATTCCCATTCAGGAAATTTGTTCCGGCAAACGTTAGAACCGCCAGTGCTAGTGTTAGTACAGGATAAAGTCCATCATTTTCCAGTTTAATATGGTTGATAATCCATAAAGAAACTCTTCCCATCAAAAAACCGCCTACGCTGCCTACAATCATTTGTATAAAAAAAGAAGGAATCAGGGTTGCAATCGAACTGTCCTGGCTAATAAGTAATCCGGTCATTCCTACGGTAAGAAAATAGGCCATGGGGTCGTTACTGCCAGACTCAAATTCTAGTGTAGGCCGGAGATTACGTTTTAACCCAATATTTTTTGTGCGGAGGATAGAGAACACTGCTGCCGCATCGGTAGAGGAAACGATAGATCCTAATAATAAACCTTCCAGCAGCGTAAAATCTGATACCAGACTGACAAAAATACCAACGGCCAGGGCTGTTAATAATACACTCAAAGTTGATAAAGAGATGCCACGCCATAAAATAGGTTTTATACTTTCCCATTTGGTATCCAGACCACCTGAAAAAATAATTAAGGCTAGTGAAATAGCTCCCAACGATTCGGCTGCCTTATAATTATCAAAGTAGATTCCTCCAATGCCATCTGAACCGGCAAGCATACCCACACTAAGGAATAGCAACAACACCGGTAAGCCTGTTTTTCCCGAGGCTTTACTTGCCAGTATCCCGATAAACAGCAAAATGGAGCAGCCCAGTAATATTTCTTGAAAGGTAAAATTCATGAGTAAAGGTTGGTGGTTGAAAGTACAAGTAGTCTAATAAAATAACCAAAATTCTGATGAAATACACATAAAACCAGCTCAATTGCGTAACTGACCTACATACCTGTATAATTCTACACCAGCTTTGTTAACAAAGTAGCATCAATTACCGCTCAGTATTACTGGAATTACCGGCAAGTAGCAGACTAACTCCCTTAAACAAGTAAGCTGGCAAAGGTTAATAATAGTGCCCTTATAAGCACCGTTCATGCGTCCTGGAGAATTATCTTCTGCAGGCTGGCAACTCAAGGAGCATTTATGAGAATAAGGGTATAAAAAAGATTACGGACATGAACTGAATGAACCGGAAAAATAAGCTGAGCTGTTTTTAGCAACCGGCAGAATAGAAGGAAAATAAGCAGCAACAAACCAGTAGACTCCGGATTGCTGAAATGAAAAATACCAGCCTGAAACACGACTGCTTCCGGTTGAAGTAAATAGAGCAACGAGGAAAAATGGCTTTTTGCTTCTGACCTAGCAGATAAGGTACCAGAGATAACTGTGGCCGTTTTAACAGCATCAGCCGTAGCTGGTAATGCCTCTTTTTCTGCGGGGAAAATGAGCAGAATAAATGCCGGAAGAAATAACAGGCTAACTAGTCTTCTTAGCATATGGGTGCAAATATAGCTAATTTCCAGGTTTTCGTAGTATCTCTGTACAACTCTTCAGGCAGCAGCCGGTCTTTCAGGCTTGTGCCTGACTAATTCGTAGATTTCTGCTATGCATTCTATCCCTGGCTTACACAGTTGCAAACATACTTTCCTGCAACAAACAGTAAATTAGTTAGTGTTTTAAAAAATTTCCAGAAGGCGGTTGTAAATCTCAATAAATTAGACCTATCTTATGAAGTTCTAAGCAACGTCTGCCTGTAAAATTCGTTGTATTGAGTAGTGTGTTCAGATTCTCTCTCCTTCAAATGTGAGAATATCCCTGCAACTTTTCTCTATTGTTAGATTGCTGTATTAAATTCCTGGCAAGGAAAGTATTAAATCACTTGTAACCCTAAAGTAACCTGATGAAATTATTAGCTCAGATAAATGACCCCGTTTATCAAAAAAAAGAAAAGTATTCAGCCATGGATACGTTTTTTCTCCAGTTTATCCGCGATGAACGAGACCTTCCTTTCATGTATCTGATTGTTGAAATTAGTTGTACCCTGGTGCCCCTGGCAATTTTGTTGTACTTACCTGTGGCACATGGCTGGGTGTGGGGGTTACTGGCTGTAGGCTATTTTGTGTTGAATAATTTTTATTTTAAAGGACCTTTTGGCTTAATGCTGCATTGTACCTGCCACCGGAAGTTATTCAAGAACCAGTATGCCAAAGCCAATCATTTTCTTCCCTGGGTACTAAGCCCCTTTTTCGGGCAAACACCAGAAACCTATTTCAGCCACCATATAGGGATGCACCACCCGGAAAACAACCTGCCGGAAGATAAGAGCTGTACCATGTTTTATCAGAGAGACAGTTTTCGCAGTTTTCTCAAATACTTTACCAGTTTTCTCTTTACCGGAATTTTTCATCTGTCAGCCTATTTTCTGAGAAAGAACCGGAAAAAATTATTGATGAGCACCATTATGGGTGAGATGGCTTTTTTTATTTTATGTATTGCCCTTAGTTTTGTTAATTGGCAAGCTACCCTGGTGGTTTTTGTGTTGCCCTTTCTTATTTCCCGTTTTATCAGCATGCTTGGCAACTGGACACAACATGCCTTCATTGATGCTTCTGATCCGGGTAACCCCTACAAGAACAGCATTACTTGCATTAATGTAAAGTACAACAAAAAATGCTGGAACGATGGTTACCACATCAGCCATCATATAAAACCTAACATGCACTGGACGGAACACCCCGTGTATTTTCAACGCACCACAAATGAGTATGCAAAGAATCAGGCTATCGTTTTTGACGGAATAGACTTTCTGGGCATTTTCTACAACTTAATGTTAAAGCGCTACGATGTACTGGCAAGGAATGTGGTGAATATAAATAATAGCTATCCTTCCCAGGAGCAGGTAGTTCATTTGCTGAAAGAACGTACTAGGCGGATTTCTGGCTGATTTGTAGTAACCCGGTAGGGCTGCTTTACTCGTTTATCTAAAGTATTTAACTACCAGGGCGAATATTCGTTTGCTTGGGCATCCGTACGATAGGCTGCTCGCTGAAACAGATCGTAGCAAGTAGAGTTGCTGGTTCCCTCAAGCTAACTACCAGTAACCTGATTAAAGCGACAGATTACTTTGGGTTGTTAAGGAGGCGGCTCTTTCTTTATTCTGAGAAATACTAGCGCTTTTAATTGATTTCATACTATTGGTGGTAAAGTAAATAGCCCAGCTAACGATTCCCAAAAATTTAGATCCATCCTCAATTAAAAAGTGAAAAGGCAATGCATTCAAGATATCGGCTATAACAGAAATTCCAAACAAACCAAAAGCAAGCAACAGAAATAAGAAACGGGTTTTGAGGATGATTTTTCCAAAGTTGACCAGATAAGCAGCAATGAGTATAAAATAACTGGCTAGAATAGCTTTTTCAGGGATTTGCAGCACGTTAGGAAATAACTCCTCATGGAGCATAAACAGGTCATCCAGCAACAACATAGAAGTAATTAACCCGGAAACCAACCAGAAATTAGTTGTGATTTTTGAAGAACCCCAATTGCTTTTAATGGTATACGTAAGAAAACAGCAGGTTGCCGAAGCACACCAGATCAGGATTCCAATATTTGATAACAGCCCATACAGGGGATTGGAGTTTGTGATAGCTGCCGGATCCCGGGTAAAGTGGTTGAAAGGTATCTCAAGATGCATACTGAGCAAGGCCACAAATAGCAACAGTACAATGGCTGGTAAAAGCACTAAGCGTACCCATTTTTTCTGTCCCTTGCATTGATTAAGTAGAAGTTGATACATTAAAATACAAAATGCGTGATAAACGGTGAAACAAAGAAACAACTAGAGAGATATACCTTTGCAGACAAGCGTATGCAAAGCTGAATGTGATATGTAAATTATAAAGACCTGAAAATGAGGTAAATGCCACTAGGGTTTCTGCCTGTACTACTCAGTTGGCCAGTGGAGCATATAGTCAATAACGCAGTAAGTAACAATTTGTTAACATAAAATTCATTTATTGACCAATACCGGAAGATACATAGAAGTTACTACTGGATCGGATGCACTCGGAATGGGTGCTATTTTTTGTTCAAATCTAGCTTTAGGTATGCTTTGATTGGGGATAACATAACCTGTGTTTTGGAAAGATTATCGGGTACTTTACACCTTATAAGGCTCCAATACCTGCTTACTCTGTAACCTTTGGTAGTAACGTTCCGGCGAACTACTTAAGCTACCTGAAACAAATAGTGTAGGTATACCGATTTATTACTGAATAAGTTAATGTTACTTTCCTCCCTGCCTATGAACTACTTCTATCTGATCTCCGGCATACTACTGTATACTGGCACACTATGCGATTTGGCATTTACTACGTTTTCTTCCAGTGGAGCAGGGTACTTAACAGAAGGAATTACCAAAGGCATGTGGCGTGCTTCTTTACGATTATGTGGAGGAGATGGCTCTAAGAAAATGTTAGAGTATGTAGGCATATTCACCATCGGAACAATTGTATTCGTCTGGTTTCTCTGTATATGGGTAGGCAGTACACTTATTATTCTATCCGACCCCGCCTCCGTGATAGATTCAAGCACGTATGCCAAAGCAGGACCTATTGAAAAACTTTACTTCATAGGGTATACCCTAACTACCATGGGAAACGGCGATTTTAAGGCTTCCGGACACATATGGCAACTATTCAGTGTTTTCTTATCCTTCTCCGGATTTATGCTTATTACTACTGCCGTTACCTATATGTTACCTGTGCTCTCTGCCGACATACTTAAGAAAAAGATTAGCAAAAAAATATTCATCTTAGGCAGTACGCCCCAGGAATTACTCCTGAATACGTATGATAAAGGCAATTTCAACCAGCTGGAAAAATACCTGCCTGATTTAACAGATATTATTATTACCCACAGCCAGCAACTATTAGCTTATCCGGTTTTATATAGTTTTCATAGTGCCAACGTATATAAATCCGCGGCTATCAGCATTGCTGTGCTGGATGAAGCGTTAACTATATTACTCTTGCACATTCCGGAAGAAAACAGGCCCGGTAATCTGGCAATAATGCCCTTACGGAAGGCCATTATGGATTATCTAAAAATACTGGACCATAATTTTACAAAAAGTTCTGACACAGCTAAGGTATTGCCCACGCTTGGCATGCTGCAAGAAGCAGGTATTGGGCTTATAAAGGAAGAAGCGGATAGAAAGAAATTATATGACCAGTTCGCCAGAAGGAGAGAACTGATAAGTAAACTGTTACAAAATGAAGGATGGAAGTTTAAGCATATATACCTACCAAAATTCGATTCTGGGGAAAATGCCTGACTTTCCAGCATGGGTAATTCCCTATTTCTGCACCGAAAGCAATTGTTTCTGCAGAAGGAAATAAACCAAATATTAGCAAACTTATTGCAGGGTAGTTTTTCTTCTGCCATCCACACTCCAAATACCCGAACCAACTGAGGCAATATAAAGAAAAAGGAAGCAGTAAAGTACAGCCAGTTCTCCACCATTCAGGTTTGGAATAATTCCCTGCGGAACGTGTGCTATAAAAAACGCAGCGGCCATCTGGCCGCTGGCAATAAATGCGGCATAACTTGTCAGCAAACCTATAGCTATCAGCAAACCACCCACTAATTCTACAACGCCGGCAAAACCCATCATGGAGAACAGTTCTACCGGATCTTTTCCGCCTGGCTCCCCAAATAACTTCTGGCTGCCATGAATGGCAAACATGATCCCTGACACAATACGCAGAATAGCATAGAAATAAGCGGAGTATTTTCCTAGATAACGTTCCATAAAATATAAGTTATAGGGTTAGCGAAAAATGAACAGTAATAGTCAGACTGGTTAATGTTGAAAGAAAAGCTATAACCAATACTTACATTACGCAAGGATTGCTATAAAGTTTATCGAAGCATTACCTGTATACTACCCGGAACCAGAGAGTTTGTCAGAACCTTTCGTATGTAGGCTCCGGTAAGGTAAGTAGGTGGCGTATCCCTGGCTAATTCACCGCTACTTTTCTGGTAGCCCGGCCAATTCCAAATTGGTCACCTGCTTTTACAGCTTTGTGGTCAGCAAGGTGCACTTCTACCATCTTTTCGCTGGCTACATTGTTGTAAAACTCATCCTGCAAGACCAGTAAAGTTTTCCGGGTTTTTACCTCAATCACCTCTCCACTGGAAGGATATGCATACTGGCCATCCATACTAAACGTGATCCAGCCGGGCATATCCTGTAGCGGAAGGGTAGTCAGTTGTTGATAGGGTTTAACTGCACTGAATACATGCATACGCATGTTGTGGCCATCGGCTAGCCATATTTCTTTTTCATCGGGTGTAAGGCCAATGCCATGACTAGGATTACCGTGCCGCCTCACTGGGCCCATGTTCCAGCCTTCCACTACAATACGGGTTAGTACCTGGCCAGTCTTTAAATCTCCCACCTCAAATCCCAGTAAGCTATCCACGGTGGCAAAAACCAGCGTCTCGGCAATATTAATGGTGAACGGACGGATACCATTTCCGAAAGGTCCTACTTTTCTAACGATGCTATGTGTTTTAGGATCAGCTATGTGCAGGAGGGGAGAGGCTATGTCAGCTAAATATACTTCTTTTCCTGAAGGAGCATAAATGGTATTGTGGGCCCGTTTATACACGTCAATCTTTTTTATAATTTCGCCAGTTTCGCAGTCCACTACATTCCAGAAGTTTTTCTCCAGAGAAGGCAAGTACATAATTTTTCCATCCGGTGAAATAGACATGCGGTCGGCACCACCCTCATAGTGTTTCTCCCAGATTACTTTTTCAGTAGTAATATCTATTCGCTGAAGAGCTTCCAAAGTGCTTATATATATACTGTTGAGCGGCACACTGACAGCAACGCCTTTAACATTAGAGGGTTTGCCATTTTTACTGAGCCCTTGCGTTGGTATGCGCTTTACGAATTTATGTCCATTCGCTATATCAAAAACGAGGATGCCATGGCCGCCATAGCCCAGGTAGTTGCGAATACCGGGAACAGCCACATATAAATACCTGCCAGCTGCCGGAGCTTTTTTTTCAGCGGAAGAATTTTGTCCAAAAGAAGCAGGAGGGATGCTGATGGTGAGTAATACTTCCAGCCATAGGAATAGCAAAATAGCGGGTGTCGGTCTCATAGGTTAGGCAGAATAGGCTAGTCCTAAATATATAACATACGCAGGAATAGTAAAACGAACGAAGCCATTTTATCTGCCTTCGCTGCCGCTTTCCGAATATAGAGCTAAGATTAATTCAACCAGAATTTCTGTTTTTGAGGATGCAAACTGCTACCCACTCTCACCAGTAATAAAAAAATAATCATCTCAATAATGGCAAAAAGGATAATTACAAAGGCTATTTCTAAAAAAGATAGCTCTTGAATAAGACGGATACTTTGCTGGGAATCTTGTAGCAGGGCTTTGCCTACCCTTGGTTGCACCATAGAGAGTTGACGCAGGATATGCAGTACAGACTGGAACGAGCTCTCTTCCTGCTGGCTATACAAAACCAGTTGGGAGGCTTGCCTTGTTGAAGGAGAGAGCCCGAAAATCTGTTGCTGAAAAGTCCGGTGAGCTTTGTTTTTTAATTCATATGCCTGCAGAGCTTCTTTCTCCTCGGCTACCAAAACTGTTTTTCTAAACTCATGCATAATACTATCCATCTGCTGATAGTTGTAAACTACTTGCTCTTCTAGGGTGGCTTGCTTGAGTAAGGTATCTGCGTGAATATATTTATCCAGCAAAAAATGATTTTGATAATGCAGATCCATCATTTGGGTAATGGACCTGCCTGCTACCAGCCGGTCGTGGTAAATAGAATGTACCGACTTATCCACCTGACTTATCTGGCTTTTAGACGCCACAATCAGCGTAAGGATTAAAATAACCATTACTGGAAGTAAAAATACCAGCTTGTTTTTTTCTTTAAAAAATAATAGCCATTTCATAGGCAGTAAGGGATGAATAAGTTATTAACATAAACTCCGGCAAGCCGGAGTTTACAAATATGTCAGAGTTGATAATTTCCTGCTGCTTCCGGCTGGTAGAGCAAACTATCTACTTTAATAGATACAATGCCTTTGGGCAACTTTAAATGAATAACGTCTCCCTTCTTGCTGCCCAGCAAGGCCATAGCCAAAGGCGCCAGAATAGAAATCCTGTTCTGCTTGATATCTGCTTGTTCCGGATACACCAGGCGAAGTACCATAATGCGGTCAGTGCTCAGATATACAATACGGACCAAAGAGTTCATCGTAACCACATCCGGCGGAATCTCTGTGGACTCTACCACTGTAGCCTGATGCACATTTCGCAGCAACGCATTCGCCTGAGTAATATGCTCCTGGTTAGAAGTCTTTACCCGCTGTAAACTTTCTTTAAGCCGGATATAATCGAGTTTGGTTATAAGTACGTTTGTCATAGCAGTATAAAATTGATCGGTATATGGATATTTGTAACTGTTTGAAACATTAAAAGGCCAAAGCAGCCAGGTGATGCAAAGCTTTCTTATCTAGCTCATACCGGTCGCCAATGGTAAGTGAGCTGCGGCTGTTCAGCAGCGAATAGTTAATGGCGTTGTACACCAGCCACAACGTAGGCTCTGTTTTCAGTATCTTTTCTTCTTTCCGGAGCCTTTCCATCGCAATTTTAGCGAGTTGCTTAGGAATGCCGGTTTCTACAATCAGTTCCTGCACTTGCTTCGGCGGACTAACCTGCGTAAGCCGGCTATGCACCTGGGCAGTAACGGATGTATGCTGCGACAAAAAACTACTGATCACTTCTTTTAAGTATTGCTCAAACCAGGATAGGTCCAGTTTTTTGTGAGAAATCTTTTTATGCACTACGGATGTAGGATCTACCAGAGAATTATTGATTTTTGGCATTTGTCCTGATCCGAGCCATGACTGGTACTGTTCCAGGCTGCTAAAGTCGTCTGCCCAGCCCATTAAGCTGTTGGAACAGAGTTGCCTGTAAAAGCTTATTCTAGCTTTATTGGTCCGTTCATCTTTCAGCGTAGTGCCCTGAATGGTAAAGGGTGTTTTTCCTGTGTATGAGTTATTTAATATCAGCGTTTTATACACTTGTTCTTCTCCGATACGGACTGGTTGGGGCAAAATAATAGCAATACTGAACTCTCCCCGGTCCGAAAAGTGGATATCCAGTTTATAGTCAGAAATGCAGCTATCTACTACCTCGCGTAATAATGTATTGGGGATCAGGCTGTAGTCTTTTCCTTGTAAAGCAAATACCTGAAAACTGCCGGGCTCACCCTCACCCACCACAGCTGTTTGCCGGTCGGTAGCTAAAAGTTCATAGGAAGCAGGCAGTAATTGGGCCAGAGGTAAGGTATGCACCGGAAAGCAAATCTGGTCCCATTGACTGGCCCGTTCTAAAGAAGTACTTACAATTGTCATAGGTAAAAATGGTTTATTAAATATACAATTGTAAATTTGCAATTGCAAATTTTGAGTGAGTTTCTTTATCTTTAGACTAGTGCACGTCCTTCAGAAAGTCTATTGTAGTTATGCAATCCGTATGTTTAAAAGAGTTTGTTCAGTATTTTCCCTCTGTGCCCCAGGAGTATGCACAGAAACTTTATATGCAGCCATTTTATCCACAAAATATTCCAGCATTGTTCGAAGGGTGGGAGTACTATGCTTATTGTGGCTGCTACATCGATAGTTCTGAGGACCGGAATATTATCCGGTTCGGCGAATCAAGCTACACGATTAATGCAGAAAGCCTCCATCTTCCGGATGACCTGAATGATTTTATTAATGATTGCCGGCGGGCAGGCGTTAAATTGATTTGGAGTGAAGAAATGGCAGATGAACTTTGGTTCAGGTCTACGGCAACACATAAAAATTAGCCGTAGCTATACTTCGTTTTTTCGCCTTCTGAAATGAAAAATACCAACAATTAGGTATTTTTCTTGGCTGAGAAACTATGTAATTTACAACCTGTATCCAGGCCATTAAGCTGATAAGGGTTGACATGTATTTTCACTTCAGATATTGTATATGGAGTATTTGGCTGATCATTGGCCTTACACAAGCTTCAGCAGCCAAAAGTTTTTCTCGGCAAAATGTAGTATCTGTTGGAAATAATTTTATCAGCCGGGATCTTCTTCAAAACGTATGGGTCTATCAAACTGGGGATGCCTCGTTAACAGTACAGCAGTTGCTTGCACAGGCGGAACAGTATTCATTTCAAAAACCTGAATCCAGGGAAATACCCTATGAGTGGAGTGCCCGCAAACTTAATTGGGTGTATTTCACCATCCATAATGAATCTGATAAACTACAGCACCTGTTCATTGAGCAAGCGTATGTAAACTTTAATGAAATCCTGTTTTATGAGGTTAGCCAGGGGAAGATAATTCGGGAGAACAAAAGCGGCGACGATTACCCATTCCATACCAGGTTTGTAAACCACCGAAGTTTTTTGTATCCGGTAGAATTGCAGCCGCAGGAAACCCGCAGCTATTATTTCCGGCTAGATAACCGGGGCAGAGCCTCTGCCTTGTATTTTACCTTAGCTACGGAGCGGCATTTCTGGGAAAAAGATTATACAAAGCAACTGGCCCTGGGTATTTTTTTTGGCTTGCTCTTATTGCTTCTACTGCACAATGTATACTTGTATGCTATTTTCCGGGATAAAGCATTTCTCTGGTTTGCCTGTTACCTTTTCTCCTTGCTGATGCTGCTTTTTTCGCTAAGTGGTTTGGCCTTCCAGCTTTTATGGCCAGGGCTACCTTATGTAGGAGACAGAGCTCCCCATTTCTTTGTGTACCTGGTCATCTTTCTTACCTTCATTCTGACGGAAGGCATGATAAATAAAGATACTGTCCATCCTATCTATCTGCGGCTTATTACGGCATGTAAATATACTTCTCTGATACTCATTTTTGCTTGTTTTACAAATGGGCTGGTGAACCAGTTAACCGTGCGTATGATGTATCCGATGCTGCTGATCGGACATGGAAGTTTATTGGGGATGAACATTATTTATCTCTACAAACGCTACAGCTATGCCAGATTCTATACTGTTTCCTTATTATTGATGGTACTGGTGCTCGCCGTCTCCAGAGAACTCTACACCCCGGATTTTAAATATGCCAGCTACGTGCTCTTGCTATTTCTGACTTTTTATGTTTCAATTATTGATGTATCGCTGCTGGAGCGATTGAAGATCATTAAAGAAGAAAAAGAGAGAACGCAGCAGTTAGCTATTGAACGGCTCGAAAACTTGAATGAGCTTAAAGAAAATCTAAATATGGAACTTCAGCAACGGGTACAAGAGAAAACGCAGCAAATCATGCAGAAACAGCAGGAAGTGAACCAATACATTCTGATCGGGGAGGAGAGGGAACGGAAAAGAGTAGCCGAAGAACTGCATGATGGCCTGGGTGGGTTGCTGTCGGCCCTGAAGCTAAACGTAGAGCGGATAGATCACCAGGGTAAAAATTTTTCCAAACAGGAAAAAATGGCTTATCAGGACATGCTTGACCTGATAGACAAAGCCTGCCAGGAGGTTAGAAATATTTCGCATAATATGCTTCCGGTAGCCCTGGAGCATTTTGGGTTGGGGATTGTCCTGCAAAACATGGCCCGACAAATCAACCACAATGGCAAACTTTGGGTAGATGTAGAAGTGTATGGTTTTGAAGAAAGAATAGACCGTCATATAGAGTTACACCTCTACCGCATTGTGCTGGAACTGTTCAATAATATACTCAAGCATGCCGGGGCACATAAAGCAGTCATTCAATTGGTAAAAGAAAATGAGTACATCTCGCTGCTGGTAGAAGACGATGGAAAAGGATTTAGCCAGCCTGCGGGTAAAGAAAAAGGGATTGGGTTGATCAATGTAGAGTCCAGGGTAAAAATAGTAGGTGGTAACTTATCTATAGACACTTCGCCACAAAGCGGCACAACAATCATTATTACTATTCCATTTCATACGATGCCCAATGAGAACAACAATACATATATTCATAGCCGATGACCACCAGATGTTCGTGGACGGCCTTAAAAGATTGCTGCAAACCCGCAGGGAATTTCACATTGTTGGCGAAGCCTATGATGGGGCAAGCGCCTTACATTTTTTGCAGAATAACCAGGTAGACGTACTCATTCTGGATATTAATATGCCTGGCATGGACGGTATGGAAGTCACTAAGCAGGTGCATAGCCATTTCCCCGAGGTAAAAGTCCTGATCTTATCTATGTATACAGATGCTACCTTTGCTAAAACGCTGATGGAGCAGGGGGCAGCCGGCTATTTGATTAAGAATACCGGGAAGGAAGAATTATTTGAAGCAATCCATTGTGTGGTGAAGAATGGCCAGTACATCAGTAAAGAAGTAGCTATAAAATCTTCGTTGATAGCTGAAAACAAACCCGCCAGGGAAGACTTTGGGAAAACGTATAACCTGACCAGGCGGGAAGGCGAAATTTTAAAATTATTGGTTCAGGGAAAAACTTCCCCTGAAATTGCTGAATCTCTGTATTTAGCGACCTATACAGTAGATACACACCGCAAAAATCTGCTTAGAAAACTTAATGTAAAAAATACCGCCGGTCTGGTCAGGTTTGCTATTGTACATGACCTAATGAATGTTTAACCAACCTATATTTCAATGACTACGCTTGTTGCCAATATAATTTTAGATATGAAAAATTGCTTTAAAACGCCTCCCCGATAAATATATAAAAGCCGTTGCTCTCTTTACTGAATGCAAAATCCAGGCGGGTGAATACATCTTTTTTAGGGAACAGCAAAAAACGCAGACCACCCCCACCAGATACTTTTACACTCTGAAAACGGAATTCACCCAGGCCTGGTGCCACATTACCAGCGCCAACAAATAAGGTACCGCCAAAACGTTTGCTGAATGGAAAAGGTAGCCAGCGGTATTCTACCTGAGAAGCTATAAGGTTTTTGTCCCGGTAACGGCCCAGGTAGTAGCCCCGCATTACACTTTCGCCACCCAGCAAAGCCAGTTGATTAAAGGGAACATTTCCGTTATTGAACAAAGCAAATACCTGGGTAGCCAGCACTTGTTTACGGGCTATGGGATGAAAATACCGGGTGTCGAAGAAGAAATTAGTAAAGGTATAGTTACTGCCCAGAGCCCGGGTATAGCGTAAAAAGCCAGTTTCCGCAAAGAAGCCATGCCGTACATTCAACACGTTGTGCCGGTTATCGTACACCAGGCCCAGACCTATGCCCAAGTTCCTGGAACCTTCACTGCCTACCGGGTTTGGTTGATCCACAAACTCGGGATTTCTCTCAAACGAAACATTGGTTAGTTGCTGATAATCTACCTCCAGCCCAGCATAAAATGATCCTTTTACTTTTCGCAAAAAACGTTCGCGCAGCAAGATAGCATTAGCATCTACCACCGCCTGGTATTGGGAAGGCGTTTGCGGGCCAATGCCATAGTATAATAAAGGAAAACGTTGAAAGCGCAAGCGCCCCAATACAAACCATTTATTCTGGTGAGTGTACAAGGCATGGTCCAGCCATAAGCCATACTGCCGTTCTAAGGTAATGAATGTAAAAGCTGCAACTTCACTCAAGCGGTTGGTTGTATCTTTGCGGGCATAATATAAATACAGGGAGCTAACACCAATCTCTAAGCCTGTTTCAGGGGAATAAGCCAATGTAGGATAAGCAATAAACTGAGGCTGCCCTGGTTCGGTAGAGTCAGCCAGAAACCGGATAACCCGTTCTTTCGCCCACCGGAAGACTTGTGCCTGACCGGAAGTACTTATCAGGCAGCACAATAACGTAAGTGTACCCAGGAAGTTAGTCATTTAAAAGCAGGAGAGAAAGAAGCATAGGTATATAATCAAAATAGGGGTAGTATTTGTTTAAGCTGTTTGTGAATTTCCTGCCAAATAATTTCTGACATAACCAGTTTTTGCATGCAAACCCATTAGATAAACCTCTTTAGTGCCTGGTAGTACTTTTCATAACTGCCTGGGTAGGTGAACAAAAACAAAAACGGCTCTATTAATTCCAGTTCCATCAGCACGAAATGATTGTTGATGATCAACCCGTCTACTCTGGCATACAAACAGTTTTTGGTAAATGCCTCTACATAGGCTGATGCTTCTGAAAGGATGTGGGCTGGTGCCGGGTCTGGGTGAATGGTGCCTCCCAAATAATGCTGTACGCGGAAATCGCCGGTGCGGGCTTTTTTGAGCAGACTATGGCTAAACTGCCCGTTAAAGTAAATAAAAGACCATTCCCCTTCCTGCTGTATCTGCTCTAAAAAGGGTTGTACCATAAAGGCTTCCTGCTGAAGCAGGGAGGTTAGCTGGGGAGTAAGTTGGTCAATGTCTTCTCTGCCGATGGCAAAGGTGTGTTTAGATCCTCCACTCACACAGGGTTTTATTACAATTTTTGAGCTTTGAAAGGTTTCAAAATAATCGTTTAACGATGGTGACTGCCCTTTTTCCAGAAACAAGGTTGGGGTTACGCGCAAACCGCTGGCTTCGATAGTTGCCAGGTAGTGTTTATCAGCATTCCAGCGGACAACAGTGGCTGGGTTGAGTAAAGGAATATTTAAGTTTTCCATCTTATCCAGCCAGCTATAAAACTGCTCTATTTTATCAAAATAATCCCAGGGAGATTTTAAGATGGCCAAATCATACGCCTGCCAGTTAACGTGTGGGTCTGTCCATATTTCTGGCTGGATGTTTAGGCCTTTTTGTAATAAAAACTGGCGCAGCTGGTTGTCTTCATTTTCTACAGAAGAAGCATATCTTCCCTGATCATCGTAGGTTACTAAGGCTATTTGCATAAGGGCAAATTTATATTAAAATCCATATACTGTAAATCCCCCATCTACGGCAATACACTGGCCGGTAATGTAGGCTGCTGCAGGCATACACAAAAAGGCAACCGTGCCAGCTACATCTTCTGGTTGTCCGATTTTACGCATGGGTGTCCGTTGGAGGATATTTTCCAGATACGCTTTGTCTTGCAATACGGCTTGCGCCAGTGGGGTTTCAATATACCAGGGAGCCACCGCATTTACCCGGATTCCATCTGCTGCCCACTCACAGGCTAAGTTTCTGGTCAGCTGGTTCATGGCACCTTTCGTCATTCCATAAATAGAGCCGCTCCGCACATGCACAAGTCCGGAAACAGATGAAATATTAACAATACTACTTTGACCGGCGGCTTTCAGCAAGGGATAAAAAAGCTGGCATAAATGGAAGGCAGAAGTCAGGTTGGTTTGCATAAGCAAATGGTACTCGGCAGAGGAATATTCCGGAGTTTTTTTGCGGATATTGGTTCCTACATTATTTACCAGCACATCCAGTTTACCCCATTTGCTCTCAATAAAAGCCTTCAGTTTTTCCCGTTCATCAGCAGTACTTAAGTCAGCAGCAAAGCCTAGGGCTGGCAAGTTGTTTTGTTGCCATTCGGCTACCTGGTTATTTACCTCCGTTTCTTTTCTGGAAACGATACATACCTGGGCACCTAAAGCCAGTAACTCTTCTGCAATGGCTTTGCCTATGCCCCGGGTTCCTCCGGTTATGAGGGTATATTTGCCTTGCAAACTCCATCTTGTTGTATGGTTCATCGTGTATACTAATTTAGCTATGGTTGGAATAATTGCTTGTTTACGGGTTTGTCTGTGTAAAGATATAGCAGGCACTGGCACAACAGTGACAAAGCGTTCAATTTACCATTGTCAGTTGATTAGTTGAATAATTGAGGTAACTGCTGAATAAGCGTATAACTACCCATCCAGGCCATTAGCAGTACCACCAGAATTCCAAAAACGGTAAGCCAGACCGGATGCTTGTAGCTGCCCATAATACGTTTAGTATTGG
This sequence comes from Rhodocytophaga aerolata, assembly GCF_030503435.1. Lineage (GTDB taxonomy): Bacteria > Bacteroidota > Bacteroidia > Cytophagales > 172606-1 > Rhodocytophaga > Rhodocytophaga aerolata. Next base: position 7,737 of record NZ_JAUKPO010000010.1, on the reverse strand, counting down.
CAGCAAGTAATATGCTCCCCAAGGTAACAGGTAATATAAGCCCATTCAAGGCGCCGGCTAAAATCAGCAGTTGTACCGGCCTGCCCACCCACACATAAATAATGGTGGATAAAGCAATAAAGCCAATAATAACCCAGTTTTCATATAGTTGAACAGGTTTGCTGAAGGATTTAATAAAGGAAACAGACGTATACGCCGAACCGATAACCGATGTAATAGCTGCAGAGAGCATAACCACTCCAAAAAGTTTATAACCTACCGTGCCGGCAGCCTGAGAGAAAACGGAAGCGGGCGGATTGGCCGCATCCAGAGGCAACCCTTTGCTTACTACACCCAGGGCCGCCAGAAACAAAAAAATCCGGATCAGCGAGGCAACGCTTATTCCGGAAATAGCACTTTGGGTTACTTGCGGCAGTACCGCTTTGCCCGTTAGCCCGGCATCCAGCAAACGGTGTCCGCCAGAAAAGGTAATATACCCGCCAACCGTACCACCCACCAGCGTTACAATAGATATGGCATCTATTCTGTCCGGAACGAATGTTTTTGTAAGCGCTTCGCTAAAAGGTGGCTCAGATGCAAAGGCTACATATATAATCAGGCAGATAATTAGCAGGCCCATGAACTGTACAAAACGGTCCATTAATTTGCCGGCTTCCTTCACTAGAAAGATGGCAATAGATATTCCGGCGGCTATCAATGCACCCCAGTGGGCCGGAATTCCCAGGAGTACGTCAAACCCAAGCCCGGCTCCTCCAATGTTGCCAATATTGAAAGCCAGTCCACCCAATACAATCAGCAGAGAAATGCCCGTACCTAATCCTGGAAATACCTGATTGGCAATATCCTGTGCCCGTTGGCCGGATACAACCATAATTCGCCAGACGTTTAATTGCACCCCAATATCCAGAAGCACTGAGGTAAGAATAACAAAGCCAAAACTAGCTCCCAGCGATTGTGTAAAAACAACGGTCTGCGTTAAGAATCCAGGGCCTACCGCGGAAGTGGCCATCAAAAAAGCAGCGCCTAAGAATGTACGCCGGTTGCTATGGTTCATAAAGTATTCTATAGTATTTTTAGCAGGAAGTAGTTTCTGTTTCAATATGAGAAAAATTATCTTAGACTTAGCCGTTTCGCTCGACGGATTTATTGAAGGAGCCAATGGAGAGATTGACTGGTGTGTTTTTGATGACGAAGTAGCAGCAGAGCTGAATACATTTATTCAAGGAATAGATGCTGTATTGTATGGCCGGGTCAGCTATGAACTATTTGGCCATTATCAACCCGGAGCCGACAGGCCGGAGGCAGAAAGGGACTTTTATGGCAAAGTAAATACACTTACTAAGTATGTGTTTTCCAGCACACTTGAAAAGGTAGCGGGCTCAGCTATCTTAATTAAAGATTCTATTTCTGAAAGAGTGCAGGAAATAAAGCAACAGGCAGGCAAGGATATCTGGCTTTTTGGGGGCGGCGGATTGATTACTACCTTTGTTAACCTGAATCTGATTGATGAGTACCGGATTGGGGTACATCCGGTGGTGTTAGGTGCGGGTATTCCTTTATTTAAAAATATACAGCAACGGGTTAATCTGCGGTTAATCCGGACAAAACACTTTAGATCCGGACTGGCCGGATTGTATTATCAACCCGTACGGAATCAGATTTAAGTAAGTATCACTCATCCCTCTTTTGTTTAATAAATTATCAGGTAATAGTAACACATGAAGAAAATACTAGGAATACTGCTTTGGCTAGGGTTTGCTCAAGCAGGATTTGCTCAAAGTAAAACCATTGAGTATTATATTCATTTAACCGCCTGGGCCCCTAATAGTGGCTATTTACTGGGAAGGCCTGATCTGGAAATGCCTGCCCTGCGTAGTCCGTTAGATAGTTTAGTTAATCCAGCCCGCATAAAAGAAGTGCTTAAAGGAGGCAATATTTTAGATGCCTTGAACTACTTTACCCAGCAGGGGTGGCAATTAGTAAGTACTACCACGCTGCCATATGGCTCAAAGGGAGATATTGAAACGAAAGTGTACTATTTATATTAAAGAAACAGATTGTGGTAGGGGAGAAATAACAATGGCTTCTTAAAGAAGAAATCTGCACCTCAAACTGGTATAGGAGCAATATCCCTGCATCAGGCATAACTTCATGAAACAGCAGCGGTTTGCAAGTATGTTTGAAGCAGTGTTGCAAGTAATCAATACGTAACCATTAACAGAATTCATTTTATGTTAATGGTTAGTTTGCATGTTTCAGAAAATACATTTATTCCTGGTATAGAGTAAATTCTACCCGCCGGTTCAGTGCCCGTTGCTGGTCATTTATGTTGGGTACTAGAGGCTGTGATTCACCTTTTCCGTTAATGGTAAAACGGCTGCGGTTTATGCCTTTTTCTGCCAGATAATCTGCCACCCGTTGTGCCCGTCGTAAGGACAAAGATTGATTGTACGAAGCACTGCCCGTATCATCGGTATGTCCTATAATTAATAGCCGGTAATCCGGGCTTTGCTGCAAGGATATTGCCAGCTGATCCAGGTAAGGATAACTGCTTTCGTCCAGGTCTTCACTATTGAATTTAAACTGAATTGCGTTGTCTTCTTTTAGAAAACTCAGGTATCCATTCAGTTCCGGACCTTTTTGCTGAGTTGTATCTTTCTTAGCCGTTACCGGAGGATCTGTAGCCGGATTGGTACTAAGTGTATCAGCAGGTGTAGGTACTTTGGGCGGTGCCTGACTCTCTATCGGTTGTTTGGTTTTAGGCAGCTGGCTAGCAGGTGTTGTTTTCTTAGCCGCTACCGGCGATTTTGTAATTTTCTTTTTGGGTGTTTTTTTAGACTTCCGCTTTTTCTTTTTCTTCCTTTTATCCCCAGCTTTCACAGGCATTTTCAGAGCAAGCAGAATTTCAGTAGCACTCCGGTAAGTATTGGTGGTAGATTGGTTTAATGGCAGATCATAACTGAATCCCAGAATATAGCTGGGTTGTACAAATTGCACGCCTAGGTTTGCGGCTTGTCCGATTACATAATGCGCGGAAACATCCAGGTGGCTGGTGCGGTCGTCGGCCAGGTAATAACTTGCCAATGCACCCAGGTTGAGGTAAGTAGTGCCTGCACTAAGGGAATAAAGTAATTCTGGCGTAAGGCTAAGCGAGTTTTGATCCAGGATGCGGTACCCGGCATGGGCAAGTAACGAAGCTGGCACCTTGCTCTGTAAAATAAACGATTCCTGTGGCCGATTGGCATCATATAAAGTTAGTCCTGCGTAGGCTTTCCGTTGATCATATGCATCAGATGCATACCAATATAAACCAGTACTCAGAGAAAAATAATGACTCCGGTAGGCATCAAAATTTTCACCTAAATCGGCATCCGGGGCATACCCTCGGCCCGATACATACTGGCTGCCTGTAGTAAACCCTTCTGTTGAAATTCCTTTTAAAGCATAATTTGCCTGTACGCCCAGCACCAATCTCTGGTTGGCCTGTAAGGCTACATTATAAGCCCCGTTAAGCCCAATACTTTGAAACGTAAATAAGCCACCTGCCCCTGTCCGGTCATCTAATACGGAAAGGCCAACTCCGCCGTATTGCCTGCCGCTTCCCCGTTGCAAGAGCGGATAGGACGCGGTAAGCATAGAGGTTCTGAATTGCACGTCGGTGCTGGTAGACTGCTGCCGGTAATGAAAAAGAGCCTGTGCTTCTTTTTGTGCACCCACCAGTGCCGGATTTAGCCGTAAAGGGGTATAATGGTATTGTGTAAAATGAAAGTACTGTGCAAAGGAAGGAAGGGTAATCAGGCAGAGAAGTATACTTAAACTACCTACCCGGAGTAACCTGAAAAAACTAACTGAAGGCGGGCTCTTTTGTATAGTCATAAAGGCAATAAGAGTAGCTTGAAAAAATAGGACATATGCGGCTTACCGGATCAGGTTGATAGCCCCGCTTTGCTTGCTGTTGAATTGTACCTGCGTACCATCGGCATAGCTGCCACTCAACGACCAGAAATAGGTGCCATTAGGAACAGGGCGGCCATTGTTAGTACCATCCCACCCATTATTTGTTGCCGTACGTATGTCGCGTGTCTCAAAAAGCAGGGCGCCAGATCTGTCATAAATTCTCAGATGCAATTCTGCAAATCCTTCACCATATACTTTAAATTCATCGTTTTTTCCGTCACTGTTGGGCGAAAACAGCGTTGGTATAAAAACCTCTTTTCGGGCAACAGGTTCAGGATCAGGCTCTGTTACAACACCATCTGGCTTTACTGTAAACTTGCCTCCCCGGCAAATGCCTTTCTTTCCTCTGGTTTCGAATGCATTGTCTATAGATTGAATTCCCCACTCATAGGTGCCTTCTGGTAAATCATACACTGTGAAGGTGGTCAACTGGCCCTGGCTGCCGTGGGTTACCACATTCCGCCGTTTATCTGTGCCACTTATCTCCAAGGTTTTTGTGTACAATCTGGAATCTTCACTCCAGATGTATACTTCATAGGTTAGTACAGGAGCAGCAGTAAAATCATCTGCTGAGGCCGACCAGGTAAAAATTGTCTGGTTTTCTACTTTATTCACCTGCGGGTTGGTGGGAGCCATCGGGCCAAGATTTTTCTTGGCTGCCAGATTAAACAGGTAATGAATTTGCGGGTTGGTTCCTGCATTTCCTGTTTGCAATATTTCTAAATTACCATCACTGGTTAAATCTACGAGACTAAAATGAGGCGTAGTTAGATTACCGAGAGCTGCTGGTAGTTCATAAGCCTTACCATCTCCTCCATTGCGGAGCAATTGGGCTACCGGGTTTCCATTAGCTTCTATTCCGGCAAGCAGAATATCAGTTAGCCCATCGTTGGTTAGTTCAGCCAGGTGTACAGAGCTTTGATAAATCCCTGGCATAGGAAAACCTGCCGGTGTGAAAGTCTCCCCATCTTGCAGATACAGTTGAGTAACTGGGGTGTCAGAGGCATTCAGTCCGCTTAGGAGTAAGTCTGTTTTTCCATCTGCATTAAAATCACCGGCAGCGGCACTGCCCTTATATAAGGCTTCTATCGACTGAGAGAGTAATTCAAATTGAAAATTGCCTGAATTTCTGTATAAAGCACTAAACGGGTTTCCCGAAGCTGATAATCCACTGATGAACAAGTCGGGGCGGGAATCATTATCTAGCTGTAAATCCAGTAGAACTCCATCAGACATGCCAGGTAAATTGTGGGTCTGTAACACAAAACCACTTGGCGTATACCGGAAAATCTGAGTTAGCGGTTGGTCTTGTGCTGTTAAACCATTCAGTATAATATCTTTCCATCCATCATTATCTAAGTCAACCCACCTGACTTGTCCCTTGCGTAATCCTGGCAGCGGGGTGGAAACTTCCTCAAAAACCCCTCTGCTTTTATTAGCGAAAAGTTTAGTTACCGGAGTTCCATTGTCGGTGATGCCGGAAATAAGCAGGTCTATCAGATTGTCGTGGTTGTAATCATGTACAGCTGTAGTAACTTCGGTAAGGGAAACCAATTCATTGCCAAAAGGAATGAAGCGCCGGGTAGCACTATCGGCTAGTTGATAAGCCTGAACGAAGCCTTTTCCATCAACCGTTTTTCCGGTCAGCAAAACCTCCAGTTTACTGCTGGTTGTATCAAAATTTGCCCAAACTGATTTTGCCTGGCTAAGGGCAGGTAAGCCAGTAGTAGAAAGCCTGGAAAATGCCTGTCCGGATACATGAACAGAAAATACTAAACCAGCCAGGAGCACGATTAAGCAAGCAAGCAAAAGTCTTGAACGGTACATAGGCTTCTTATTTTTGGGAAGTGATCAGTTGAAAAGTTAAGGGAACTGTTTGTCGGGTAGTAATAGGTTTCCCGTTAAGCAACGCAGGTATCCAGCCTGGCATCTCTGTGACAAGCCGGAGTGCTTCTTCGTCTAATGCCGGATGAACGCTTTTTATAACTTGTAAATCTTGTGGTTTCCCTTCTGCATTAATAGCAAATCCGATAATAACTGTTCCGGTTATACTATCTTCTCTGGCTTGCCGGGGATACCGGAGCGATTGCTGAAAATAATCAAACAGCTGGTAATAGCCACCGGTAGGGGAGGCAGCTACAAAAGAACCTTCAGCCTCTTTCTGCTGTAAGGTTGCCTCTTTTTTTTCTGCAATCTTCTTGGTGGCTGTTGGGTTTACTACATCTTTCTTTATAGGTGCTGTTGTAACCGGCGTTCGGGCAGGTCCGGGAGAAAGTGTATCCGTTGACGGGGTGCTGGTAGCGGCAGCCGTTTTTTGCCCGGGCAATTGAGGTTTAGAGCTAGGCTGCACGGCGGCTGGAGACAAGCTACTAACTGGCTTCTGCTGTGGCGTGTCAGGCAGATAATACACCAGGCTGGCAATTATGATACTTACCGTTGCTGTGCCATACGCAAGTTTCCGGTAAAGCATCTTCTTCCACAAAACTTGTTTGTGCTGGCGTAGCAGTTTATCAAACGATTGATAGCTGCGTATCTCATCATCTGGCACCGGATCCTGGTTTTGCATAATTTTGTATCTCATACTTGTGGCGTTCTTTATCCATTTATTTTCCGCGCATTACGGAGCTTTAGCCTCTGGCAGGCTTAGTTGTTTAGCTTACGCATGGCCTCCCGTATTTTCTCCAGCAGGCGGAAAGCACGTACTTTGGCCGTGTTTTCGCTTATCTCCAGTATATAGGCTATCTCTTTGAAAGATTTGTTTTCATAGAAGCGCAGTTCTATCAGTTGTACTTCTGCCAGAGAAAGCTGCTCTATTACCTGAGATAGCTGCTTTTGTAAGTTTTCCAGCGTGGCTTCTTCTGTTTCTTCCCGCAGCCTGCTGAGCATATAGTCATCAATAACCACCTGGCGGATGCGTTGATTTTTTCTGAAAAACTGCATTACTTCATTAATCGCAATCCGGTAAAGCCAGGCAGAAAAGGGCAACCCCTGGTGCTGATAGCCCGGCAAATGAAGCAGAGCTTTTAGAAATACTTGTGAAGCCAAATCGGCGGAGGTGTTTTTGTCATCTACTTTCCGGTGGATAAACAGAAACATCATTTTAAAGTAGCGTTCATATAGCACGCGGAAGCGTTCAGGGTCACGTTTGGCCTCTTCAATTTCCTGATATTCGTTATCAGAAACTGTATCGGAAACCTTCGGCTGATATGTCGGAAATTTTAACACGTATGGCTGTTAGTGAATTGCAGAACCATAATGCAGCAAGCAAGAGAAAGTTACAAGCAATCAATAAAAATATTTTCAGGAAAGCCTAGAAAAAGTAATAGCAACCGCGGAGTACCACCTGTATAATGGGTTAGCTAATTTTTTATCGGGGAATAGTTTGCAAAACGGTTATTTTATATCTTGTATCTAGTATTTCTTTACCACTAAAAAGGTGAATATCTGTTCAAACAAACTGCTGCCATGCGAAACTTCTTTAACTTACTCATGCCTTTTCTTTTTATCCTGCTGTTGCCGTACCGTATATGGGAAAATGTTCATCAGTCTTACCCGGATCAGGGTAAAATTTTTGTGCAGTCCATTCTGTTTGTAACAGCAGTGATTGTTTTTGTTTACCGGATAAAAAATCAGAAAACAACGGCTGAATAATTATACAGATATAGAAACAACCTGACTTATTTTCAAAATAGGTTGTTTCTATGAGGCTGTTTAAACTTATTAACTTAACGTGAACTATGGATTAGCCGGTGCAACATTAGGCAGCCATAGGGTAGTGCT
>NZ_JAUKPO010000109.1 GCF_030503435.1 Rhodocytophaga aerolata | reverse complement strand
GTTCAATGAAGGGATATGGAGTGCCCAACAAAGAGGCGTCAATCTATATCCCCCTATTTCTTTACTTACAAATGTCCATATTATTGGGAAGAGGTCAAAGAGTGTTTATATCACTGCTCACAACAGAGCAGCTAAATTTTTGAAACAAATTAAGTATTGCAACCCATTCCTTTTAGCCTATCCTAAGCTGCTTTGCTCACACAAATGCCAGCAAAGCAATTTATAGCTATTTTATATATTTGTTATGTTAGTTTCATTGATTCTGGATCCCATCTGACTATTTTTTTAGATAAATAGCTTTCGTTACAAGCTAATGCTGGTGCTGCTGCTCTAAATCCAAATTGGGCATCTTCTACGACTGGTTTATTGGCTCTGATGGCATCAAAAAAGTTGGTAATATGGTCTAAATGATCGTTATACCCTTCAAGAGCTTTAAAAATGATGTCCTCTTTTGTTTTTCTTTTTCTTTGTTCGGCCGTCCACTTTGCCTCATATTCTTTTTGCATTTCCGCCTGCATACTTTTTGAAAAAGTAAACAGGGAATCATACCCACCAAATCCGGGTGCCTGGGGCATCAAACTATGTTTTACGGTAAGATTACTACCATTTACTTCAATTATGCCCTCTGAACCGATTAACCGGATCACTTCCTGACCGCCTGTCCCACTAATGAAATTGACCTGTAAAGTCAATTGAAAAGCCTCATGTTCTTTGCTGTCAGGGTATTGCATGACACCAGACATTACATCAGGCAAATTGCGGCCATCTTTCCAATAACTGAATTGCCCGGTACTATAAATGCTTTCTGGTCCTTTGGAATTAGTGATAAAATGCGTTCCACTCAATAAATGGACAAATAAGTCGCCGGCTACGCCTGTACCGACTTCTTTAAAGGCTCTCCACCAAAAAAACTTCTTGGCATCAAACGCCATTTTCTCGGTGGCTTCAATGAATGTATCCCAGTTGGTGGTCAAGGCATTGGCATCTTTTGGAATGGTATATTGCCATGCGCCAATCGAACTCTGCCGATCATAGACTGCATTCACCATATTTAATTTTCCTATTTCCCCGGCAGCCAGTAATTCTTTCGCTTTTGCATAACCAATACTACTTACTCGTTGACTACCTACCTGCACTACTTTGCCTGACTTTTTTGCTGCAGCTATGACAGGATACCCCTCACTGATTTGATAAACCATTGGTTTTTCACAATACACATGTTTACCTTTGGCAAGGGCGTCTAAGGTGATACGAGCATGCCAGCAATCAGTGGTACAAATAAATACCGCATCAATATCTTTTCTGTCTAGTAGTTCTTTATAGTTGATGGTGGTGAACAGGCCTTTGCCGTGTAATTCTTTGGCATTTTCTATTCTACCTGTATATAAATCGCAAATGCCAGCTAATTCTACACCAGGTACTTTGAGAGCCGCATTCAAGTCAAAATGCCCTTGCACACCATAGCCAATTACCCCTAATCTAATTTTGTCATTAGCCGATGTTTTTCTTTCATAGCTTAACAGGCGCTCTTCTGCTTTTGCATTGGTAGCCAATGATGAAAGGGGAGCTGCTGCCGCTAGGATGCTGGTAGCACCAATATGCTGTAAGAATTTTCTTCTGGAACTTGAGGAATCGTTTTTCATAAAGAATTATTTTTAGACTATTTATTTGATAGTGTTGCTATTACTACTCCATGAGGACCCATTCATAGTGCCTTGTCTTCTATAAAAAACAGGCACAAGATCTTTGATAGCTTTGGTTTTAAGGTTCATCAGCCGAATTTTATAATGTAAATTAAACATGTCTTTTTGTTTTGCTCAGGTGTATAGGCAATATAAACAAAAGAATATTTTCTTATATGAAACTTTTGGCTTGATCTTTTTTCATATACATCTAAGTTATCTAACTCTCCTTTGATCTAATTCAAGATTAAGAGGAATAAAGAAGAAAGAAACTTTTTAATGTTAGAAGCTAGGAGAGCAATTGTTTCCCTTCTTGCCCATTTTGATAAGTTAAAAGAAATGGGGTAGTTAAATTAACTCATTAAAAAAGCTGTCATTACTTTTTGACAGCTTTTAATCGTCATTGGATTGATGCTTATGTATTCTTTAAGATTTAATAAAAGCTAAAATATCAGCATTTATGGTTGCCGCTTCAGTAGTGGGCATGCCATGCGGAAAGCCCGGATAAGAAATAAGTTTGCCATTTTTTAACAGCTTAACAGCCTTTACAGCCGTAAGCTCAAAAGGAACGATTTGGTCATCTTCTCCATGCATCACCAGTACAGGTAGCTCTACACTTTTAAGATCTTGCGTAAAATCTGTTTCTGAAAAAACCTTGATACAATCGTAGTGCGCTTTTATAGCGCCCATCATGGCTTGTCTCCACCAATTATCGCGTATTCCTTGCGATACCTTTGCCCCCTCCCGGTTATAGCCATAAAAGGGCAAGGTAAAGTCCTGAAAATATTGTGGCCGCCTGGTAGCGGTCCCTTCCCTGATTTCATCGAATACAGACAGGGGAATACCATCCGGATTGGCTTGGGTTTGCATCATGAGGGGAGTTACTGCACTGATCAGGACTGCTTTGGCTACCCGCCCTTGTCCATGCTTGGCTACATAGCGAATCACTTCCCCCCCGCCGGTGGAATGTCCAATGTGTATGGCATTTGTTAAATCTAAGGCTTGAGTAAGCTCTGCCACATCGGCTGCATAGGTGTCCATATCATGGCCATGAGGGGTTTGGCCTGATCTGCCATGGCCTCTCCGGTCATGTGCGATGACTCTGAAACCCTGATGGAGGAAAAACATCAGTTGTGCATCCCAGTCATCGCCAGATAGGGGCCAGCCGTGATGGAAAACGATCGGTTGTCCGCTCCCCCAATCTTTGTAATAAATCTCTGTGCCGTCTTTTACTTGAATTTTGCTCATCGTTTTAGGGGTTGTTTAGTCGGGTAAATACTAGTTATAGAAATACTATTTTAAAGATATGCTTTTACAGGGATTGAGAATCATTTTCGATAAATAATCCAATAAATTCTTTAGTAGGTATAGTAAAATGCAAGCTGTTGCGCAGCTATGGGAATCGTCTGAGCAACAATATCATTACAGAGTTTGGGTAGTAGGTACCTCTAACAACTTATAGTTGAGGGGTGATCATTATGCCTACAAGCTATGGAATTATGACGACTTCTCTTTTAATGAAACTTGATAAATAGGCAAGAGGAGAAAGAATGCAACTTATAACACTTAAACCCATATTTCCGATGATATAGCTGATTTTAAAGAGTCTGCAAATGCTAACACCCCCTTTTCCAACTCCAAAAATGGCACAAATGTTTATTAGAATGTGGTGTTGGATAAGAGTTGGTAAATATTTCCGCTAACTTACACCCCTGACAAACAAAGATCAATAAAACTATTTAACGCCTTTGCCAACACATGTATATTCTCTCTCAGCTGCTATATATGGTCTATCCTTATTGATGCTGCTCAGCGATAGGTTTTAAAGTCAGCTATACCAGGTGTTTTATGTGTGGAATAACCTTCGTGCCAATTAATTCAATGGATTGTAACAATTGCTGGTGCGATAATCCGGCATTGTCCATTTGGAAGGTAAATCGATCTACACCGCCAAGAGCCTCGCTATGCCTCACTAATTTTTCGGCTACCTGTTCAGGTCCGCCCACCACCAGTACGCCTTCTGGGGCAATCAATGCATTGAATTGCGACCTGGTCACCGGTGGCCATCCTCGTTCTTTACCCAATTTCGTCCACAGCTCTGCGTAGCCCGGATAATAATCCGCAATGGCCTGCTCATAGGTTTGGGCCACATACCCTGGTGAATGAAGCCCAACCTTTAACTGGTCTCTTGAAAATCCTGCTCGGCGGCCTGCTTCCCGGTACAAATCTACTAAGGGACGAAAGCGTGCTGTGTCACCACCAATAATGGCCACCATCAGCGGTAGCCCTAAGGAACCTGCACGCACAAAAGATGCTGGTGTTCCACCTACCCCCAGCCATATGGGCAGTTTTCTCTGCAGGGCCTGGGTGTTGCACAACTGCTGGTTTGAAATCTGGCTTCTGAGTGGTAAAT
>NZ_JAUKPO010000108.1 GCF_030503435.1 Rhodocytophaga aerolata | reverse complement strand
TATAATAAATCCTTGGCTTTCTAAATATTTCATTGTTTTTAATAGCCACTAATGGCCCAACTGCTGCCGCATACCGTAGCCTGTGCTGAGCATTGTGCCCAGGTAGGCAAGGTTGTCGGACAGAAGGGTGTTATGCACCTGTAGTTTTACAATTTTTTTTCTCGTGCAATTTTATTTCAGTAAGAATAAGTCTGTCTTGAACTAAGGTCAAATCTGCACAGATTTTGATCACCGAGTAATTCTTCAACTTTTCTTGTGTCCAATTATCAGTTATCAGGTATAAATCTGCATTCAACTCTTCTACAATATCTTTTATATCCTCTTGGTTTCCATATTTTACCTCTACATTTCTTTTAAAGTCATTGACTGTTTCAAAAAGCTTATGCTTTTTAATTATCTCTATGCCTATTCCCTTTTGATTTCCGTCTATAAATTCTCCGTATTCATTCCATCCTCCCGCTGCTATTATAATTTCTCCTGTAGTGCGGTTGATCTGTTTACATAATTCTACAATATCTTTTTGCAAAGGATGAGCAGTGGACGAAAGATGATTTTTTTCTACAAAGGGTAAGTAATCGTTAAGTGTATGATTCATGAATTGTGCCCCTGTAAATTCTCTTTCTTTCCGATCACACGAAAACAATATAAGGATCAAAAAAATTGGTAGGTATATTTTTTTACTCATTTCATTATATGGTGCATAATGGCCCGAAGCCACCCGGCGGCATGCCCTCCTGTTTGGGTCTGCGCTTTGGCGGGCTGCTGACCGGCCGTGGCTGGCGTTAGCGGCATAGCCTTTTAAGTTAAATTAAAAGTTGTTTTCAAATACAATGTTTGATATTACTTCGTCATCCGTTATAGAGTAAAACACATGTTTATTTGCTTTCTTGTCAATATATCCAAATGAGTGTTTATCAATCCACTTGCAATCTGCCCCAAGCGCGTATATACTATCAAACCAATACCAATTTCTTTTTTCTACTATTTGTATCTGTCTGCTGGTCTGATTGTGAGTGAGCAAAAGGTTTAAGAAGGATTTATCCTCCGTTTTTTCTATGAATGCTTGTGCGCTATATCTTCTGTCTCTTGATAACTTTATTGGATAGAACTTGAGAAACTTAAAATCATTACTAACTATATTCTGATAAGCATTTTCAAAAACTTTCCTGTCCCAACCTTTTTTGTCAGCAAGTTCCATAACAGTACTATGCAGTAAATCAAGAATATACGTCAGCTGTTGTTTATATTCAAGTCTTCTGTATTTATCTTCATCTATCCTATTACCATATAAACAAATCGCGCCGAAGTAAATAGGCTCTTTGTAAGGGTTTTCCTTAGCAAAGTGGATACAAATTCTAGCTGTTTTTGGTGGCTTATAACCATTTAATTTGTTGTGATAAAAATCAGCGATGAACCTAATTATTTTTCCAAATGGACTATCTGGAGCATCATACAGTTCGCCTCCTTGATAATAAATCGTTATATCTTGTAATGGCCACATCTATTTTTCAATCTTGCTTGCCGCTAATGGCCCAACGACTCCCGCACACCGTGCCCTTGTGCTGTAGCCTTGCGCTTAGAATGGGCAGGTTGTCGGCTCGAGTCGGGTGTTAGGCACTATCGTTTATTCTTCTTTTATATAATTACTTCTATCTCTTTTACGTTTTCTTCAGGTGGACCGAATCTTAATACGGCTGTGGCTCCTTTCATAAATGGAGTTTGGTCAAGAATAGGTTTTACAGCATTGAACAATAATTCTGCATCAGGTCCGTACATGAAAAGTATCCCGTCGCTATTATCTACCCCTATTTCATGGCCATCATATTCGCCAACTTCTGCTTCCTCAATCACTTGTCTTAGTTTCTTTGCCAAACTATGTAATGGCTTAAGATTTTGAAACTGATACTCAAACTGTATGATAACAGCATGTTCTTCTGAATCAGATTCCAAGTCATCGATTGGTGTAAATTCCATTTTTTTGTATTTGATAGTGCCTAATGGAACATGGCTAATCGACACTATGGCCTCCTGCGTCAGCCTTTAGGTCTGGCGGCCTAGTGGAAGACTTAGCTGATGTTACCTGCATTTCATTTTGTTTTATTATTCTTGTTCAAATTCTACAAAGGTGTGGTTTTCACTCGCTAACTCTTCCTCAATGATTCTGGATATAATTGTCCAATCTCCTCCGGCAAGTCCGGCCCCGATAGCTGGATATCCAATCCGCAATCCTGTATACTGTTGCTTGATTGTTTTGAATACTTTTCTAATAGCCTCATAGTCCGCTTTCACTCCCCTGCCTCTGTAATCATATTGGGTATATGCATTGACTACTATTAATTTCCGGCTATTTATCTCTTCTTCCGCCCAACTTATAGTGCCAAGTTTGTCTTTATCTCCTTTTTTTGTCTTTAAGTCAGCTTGATATGCCCGAGGAAAATGCTCTTTGATTGTTTTTGCAATTCCGGCTCCCATTGTGCAAAAGCAATTGCATCCGTGAATAATCAAGTCAAATTCATTCCGCAATGCTTTTTTTATCAGGTCGCCTTTTTCTGTTTTCATTTCTTTGATTGCAGGTAATGGCTCAAAAACCTCCACATACCGTTGCTTTGTGTTTAGGTGTTAGCGTCGAAAGCACGGTTGATGGTAGGTTTGGTGTTATCTGCAAACTTTTTATTTTATTCTTCTTTTGATTCCTGTAACAACTCATAATCTTCCTTGAAGTAATAATAATGTTCTTCCTTGATGATTTGACCTTGCTTTACCAACTTATCTAAAACTGCTCTTACTCTGCTCTCATTTTCATCTAGTTTTGAATATTGAGGCAACTTTAGACTTTCTAAATAATAGGCCGCAAACCAAGTATCAATACCAAATACACTATCATACTGCTCATACCGGAAATTGAAGTCAAAATCAATACTCTTATTTTGCCATTCGACTAAGCAACCCACTCCATGAAATTGATAAGCAATTCCTTTTTCTTCTATTTTCCCGCTTTTAGGTAACTCTCCTATCCAAGATAGGCCCTCTTTATCAACTTTAGATTCTAACTTTAAATCTTTTACTACCTTTTTTACATCAACTAAGTATTGATACAATAAATTAACTATTTCCTTATTTTCTTCCATTTACTTTTTGTTGCAGATAATGCACCAAGAGCAGCCGACGCCGTGCCCTTGTGGTGTGGCTTTTCGCTGAGAATGGGCAGGTTGTCGGTTTGAGTTAGGTGTTGTATGCCGTTCTTGTTCATTTATTTTCATCCTTGCCATTCTTTAGGAGCAAGATAGCCTCTCATTACACTGTCTAATTCATCATTTTTGTAATATTTTCCATCAAGGCGGATAACTACTCCGTCAAACTTAGTGTAAATAATTTCAATTTGGACTTCAACACCATCCTTATAAACAATGTCAAGCATATAGTATCCAAAGTTGACTTTTACAATAGGTTCTTTTGTTACTGGCTGTAACCTCTTAATTTCCTGGCAAAAGAATGATAAGGTAGTGCTATCTGTAAACTGAGTTTTTTTATTGGCAGATGTTTCACTGAATTTATCAGTAATGACTATCTGATTTATTTCATTACAATCTGTCTCATTTGCCTGCTTGCTTGTACAGGCGAATAGTAGGATTAAGAAGATTATATATGGTTTTTTCATCAATTCTTCAAATGGCATACAACGGCTCAACAACTCCCGCACACCGTGCCCTTGTGCTGAGGCTTTGCGCTTAGAATGGGCCGGTTGTCGGTTTGAGTTGGGTGTTATATGCCTGTGTTTTTCTTTTCTTCTTTCATTAAGTCAACTAATTCTTTATAATCAACTTGCAGATTATACTGTTCATTTAAGCGATAATAAGCATTAATTATCTGGTTGGTAAAGTGAAATAGGTCATCCTCAAACTCAAAAACGACTTTTCCCTCATCTTTATTAAACCCTCTTCTGGCATTATCAAAAGAATAAAATGTTCCTCGAACGATATTTTTATCTCGCTTGAGAAGTAATATGTCTTCGCCCGGACCTTGAAAAAACCTACATTCTGTTTCGAAGAAGCTTTTATAAAGTAACCGTACAGCTGTCAATAAATCATTGATTGGGTCACCTACATTATCAGGGAGTGTTCCAAACTTTTTATCTCCTTGTTCAAATTTGAACCACCAACCGCTCAAAACATCAATTTCTATCTTCAGTTTATTCAATTTTTCTTTCATTTACTGGCATATAGTTAGACTCAGCTCAAGAGTCACCTCTTGAGCTGGTCCTCCAAAACCGGACT
>NZ_JAUKPO010000107.1 GCF_030503435.1 Rhodocytophaga aerolata | reverse complement strand
CATTTGTCTCTTCTATTTTGCCATCAGTTGTCCAATTCTATCTGACGACATACAAAGTATAAAATATCTAGCCTCAATTGGCTGTTCTCAATCAGAGCCCGCTCCGAACAGATATTTTCAAAATGAGCTACCAGCTGTAGCTTAAAAAATACCACTGGCTCTATTGATTTCTGCCCACACTTGCCATAGTAAGGAGCTACGGCCTGATAGAGGAAGTCTAAATGTAGCAGTTGCTTAATTTGGCGATAAAAATTGTTCTTGGGAACATAAGTTTCCACTATCAGTGAAGGGCAAGTGTTGATGAACTGTTTTCTTTTGCCTACCATTCCTGAATTTACCACTCAGAAGGAAGATTTCAAACCAGTAGTTGTGCAACACCCAGACCCCTTTGTTGAAACCTAAAAGCTCCAGAATCTAAATCCGATCTTTTCTGCACTATACTTTTAGGTGAGAATTCCATAACTTTATTTAACCCTGTAGCATTATTCAAAGTTATTTCAGGATGAGAAAGAATATAGATGAATCCATTACAAGAACTTCGTCAACGGTACAAGCAACTAGCCAAAAACTTACCCCATCCTGCCCGTCAGGATTACGAGGCTGCCTGCCAGAGGGAGCTTCTGCCCAAAGGCTATTATCTGTGCCGGCAGGGAGCCATCTGCCGGCAGGTGGCCACACTGGAAAGTGGTTCTGCCCGGGTTTTTCATCTTAAAGGTACCACCGAAGTAAGCACCGCTTTTCTCTTCCCCGGCGACTTTGTTACTTCGTTTCAAAGCTTTTACCTGCAAGTACCCAGCCAGTCAGCCATTCAGCTGATGGAAGAGTCACAAGTGACGCTGCTTAGTTACCAAACCCTACAAAAGCTAAAAGCCACTTACCGGGAGATTGACGAGATTGACCGGCTCAGCAACGATTACTACACCATGTGGTTAGAAGAGCGTATTTTCTCCCTGCAATTTCACTCTGCCACTGAACGCTACGCCGATTTGCTGCACAATGAACCCCATTTGGTGCAGAAAGTGCCCCTGAGCTATATTGCCTCTTATCTGGGCATCACCCTGGAAACCCTCAGCCGCATTCGAGCCAAAGTTAGCTGACTGGTTTTGACATTTGTCAAATCAGCTTTTGACTTTTATCAAAGGTAACCTTTTTTGCCTGAGCTAGCTTTGCAGCGTCAACTAAAGACATAAGATTATGAAAGTGATACTGTTAGGCGCAGGAGGCATGGGCCGGTGGGCTGCCCATACTGCCGTTTCATTCAAACTGATAACAAGGCTGACGGTGGCCGACCATAATTTGGCCTATGCCCGCCAGCTTGCCGACCATTGCGGGTCAAAAGCCCAGGCAATGGCACTAGATGTTACTGACCAAAGGGCCCTGCTAAGGGCTTTGCAGGCGCATGATGTGGTTCTTAATTGCGTGGGGCCGTATTATCGATTTGGCCTGCCGACCTTAAAAGCCGCTATAGAAGCGGGATGCCACTACCTTGACCTTTGTGATGATTGGGAGCCAACCCTTGAGATTCTGCAGCTAAGTGAGCCGGCTAGGCAGGCTGCAATTACAGCCATTATTGGCCTGGGCGCCAGTCCGGGTATATCCAACCTGCTTGCCATGAAACTGGCTACGCAGTTCGACTATGTAGAAGAGCTCTATACCGGCTGGCATGTTGAGTCGGCCTTCGAGGTGGCCGACAGCCATGCAGCTATCATACACTGGGTCCACCAGTTTACAGGCCAGATTGCCGTGTATGAGAATGGTAGACAGCAAAGTGCCAAACCTCTGGAAGGGGTAACACTGAATTATCCCGGCGTGGGTGAACGGACGTTTTACACCCTTGGCCACCCGGAAGCCGTAACACTGCCCCTGTCACTCCCCCAACTCAAGATAAGCAAAAACCTAATGCACATGAGCCACCAAACTTATGAAGGCATCATCCAGTTAGCAAAGGCTGTTAATGAAGGGCAGATGAGCGTAGAACAAGCAGCAGCCCGGATTGCACAAGACCAGTTGGATAATCCTACACTAGAAGACATCATTCCGGCCGGCTCAGGTGCTGTACCTTCCCTATTTGCCTGGGCCCAGGGCTCTAGTAAGGGTAAGCGGGAGCAGCGGGCCATAGGTTTACGGGCATTTGCCCCCGGCATGGGCGGCATGACTGGCATCCCTCTGGCTGTTGGACTGTATCTGCTGGCCGAAGGACAGCTAACCAAACGGGGCGTTCTCACACCGGAAGCGGCTTTTAATCCCGATGCCTTTCTGCATATATTCAGCCAGTACTGCACATATCCTAAGCCGGTTACACCAGACGAGTTGGTATATATAACATCCATCACCATTTGAAATTAGTCAGGTATGTGCTGGCAGGCCTGTTAATTGCCTAACTGGCTTCAGGTGTCTACAGGTTCTTTATGTCACGCCCCCTCTTTTTCGGACAGGCAGCAAGAAGAAAACTATCACAATTCACAGTAAAGCCAAAGGGGCGTATCTTTTAACACTAAGTGCCACTGCATTGCTTCATCTGTCATAGAGTATTAATTTCTCAGACTCAGCTTTCTATAATAACAATAACTTCTATAATCAAGATTTTTTCATTTGGCTTTGCATACTTTTTATTTCTCCATTTTCATTTGGCTGCTTACAATTGTAGATTTGCTGATCTATAAAGCTTATTGATGTTCGAGACTTACAAATATAAAATCTAGTACTTCCTGTTTTTTACTTGTTTCCTTTTGAGCTTATGTCTGCTACTGTTCTGCCCGGTTATGGTTCTTTTCTTGAGGAGTTGAAAGCTAAAATCAAATCTGCTCAAATAAAAGCTGCCCTTACGGTAAATGCTCAAATGCTAACCTTATATTGGGATTTAGGTAAAGCTATTGTTGAAAAGTCTACTCAAGCAGGTTGGGGAAACGCCGTGGTTGAACAACTTTCAAAAGATTTTACTCAGGATTTTCCTACCTTAAAAGGCTTTTCCCGGACCAATCTATATGCCATGCGTAGTTGGTACCTTTTTTATGGGGAACAAGATCCAATTGTCCCACAACTTGTGGGACAAATTCCATGGGGGCATAACAGGTTGATTATAGATAAAATCAAAGATCGGACAGAGGCATTGTTTTATGTGCAACAAACGATTCAAAATGGATGGTCTAGGGATGTACTGGCGCATCAGATTCAAACTAAATTGTTTGCCAGACAAGGCAAGGCCATCTCCAATTTTACCCAAACACTGTCAAAGCCACAATCTGACTTAGCTACCCAAACGTTAAAAGATCCTTATATTTTTGACTTTCTTTCCCTGACAGATGAGGCGCACGAACAGGAGTTAGAGAAGGCACTTGTATCTCATATTACTAAATTTTTATTGGAATTGGGAGCAGGTTTTGCTTTTGTAGGCCAACAATATCATGTAGAGGTGGATGGAGATGATTATTATATAGATCTGCTTTTCTACCATATAAAGTTGCATTGTTATGTAGACATTGAGTTAAAGATAGGAGAGTTCAAACCCGAGTATGCCGGAAAGCTCAATTTTTATCTTTCTGCTTTGGATAGCCAGGTAAAAAGTATGGAAGACAAGCCTTCCATAGGAATGATTTTATGCAGGAGCAATCAAAAGAAAGTGACAGCTGAGTATGCACTCAGAGATATGAATAAACCGATTGGGATTGCTGAATATCGCTTTACAGAAGCTTTGCCGGAAAATATCCGAACAGAACTGCCCACCATAGAAGCACTGGAAGAGGAGTTAAAGAAACTCAAGCAAGATGGCCGAGCATGAAAAATGGATGCAGCTATGCATCGGGCTAGGAAAGCAAGCCATGCAAGCAGGTAATCCTCCGGTAGGGGCACTCCTAGTGAAAGAAGGAAAAGTAGTAGGTGAAGGGATAGAAGCAGGTAAATCTAAAAAAGATATCACTTGCCATGCAGAAATTGAAGCCATCCGGAACGCAATCACAAAAGGGCAAAATGTAGATATGCAGGATTGTACGCTCTACACTACACATGAGCCTTGTATTATGTGTTCATACGTGATCCGGCATCATAAAATTGCTACAATAGTCATTGGTATAGAGGTTCCCGTCATTGAGGGCGTCACTTCGTCATTGCCAATTTTGAAAGCTAGTGATATTTCTATCTGGCCTGATCCACCCCAAATCGTCAAAGGTATATTAAAAAAGGAATGCGAAAATTTAAATTCAGCTTATCAAAATATACTTAAAAAAGCTCAAGAAGCTATATAAAAGTAATACCATACCCCCTTTGAGTGAAATCATCAAAAGTGTGTTTGGTCCTAAAAAATGGTGACTTTT
>NZ_JAUKPO010000106.1 GCF_030503435.1 Rhodocytophaga aerolata | reverse complement strand
CTAAAGTTAGGAGCACTGCTCATCACAAATCAAGGCTACTCTACCGGACGGATACAATAATAAGAGTTAATCTATACATATCCTTTTGATACATTCTCAATAACAAACCAGTGTCATTTTTATTTCCGCTTGCCCATAATGGACACAGCTTTACGACGGCAGCCCTTTTGTGTCAGCGTTATGCGTTTGGCGGGCTGCTGGCCGTCTAAAGCCGATGTTAGGCAACGTTTTTATTCTTTATCATTTATTATACGAATACTAATTCCTTTGTAAACATCCCCGCTTTTTAGATTAACACTTTCCTGTTTGTAGTAATACGGCTCCCATTTTTCAATCAGCACTGAATTATCCTCGTTCCACCCTTTTGCTTTATAACCGTCAGGAAGTTTATAGTCACTTAAATCAAGCGTTTTGTAATCCAATGGTGTAATTGCCCAAAATAATCTTGAGTATCCATGCCCACCGTGGTCAAATTGATATTCTACTATTATGAATTTCTTATCTGGAGAAGTTGAATCCGATATTAATACAAAGTCTTTATCTGTCAAGTAATGGCCTTTTTCATCTTCTTTACAAGATGTTAACAAAAGAAATATTATGTATAAGTTCAGAATCCGTCTCATCTATTTTTAACGTTGCCCTAACGAACCAAGAGCACCCACCACTGTGCCTTCATGTTAAGGCTTTGAGCGTCAGCAGGCCAATGGTCGGTTGTGAATGGTGTTATGTTCAGTTTTTATTCTAATTAAATTAAATCTTTGTCTGAAATTCTGGTGAGTAACTTTTCAGACTCCTCTAATAAAATATCAATGTTTTGAGCTATTTCTGTAAAATCTTTTTCTTCAACTAATCCCTTGATGCATCTTCGTTTTAAGCATCCTTCCTCCTTCCAGGCTATTGCAATAAAATTCCAAATGGTTGAATTGACACCTGTAACCTCAAAAGTAGGTTGAATAATGATAGATCTTCGGATATCATCGCTTTCCCAATCTATCCTTCGTTCTTCAAAAGTTCGAAGGGCTTCTGGATAATCTGGTCTATCCTTACTCAAGCGGGCATTTAACTTATTGCTTAATTTTTCCAATTTCGAATCTATCTCTTTAAATCTACTCATTGCTTGAGAGCCACTTTTTTGCTTTTAATCAATATTTCTTAATTGAACATAATGAGCCAACAACCTTCGCAAACCAAGCTCTTTGTGCTGTAGCGTTGCGCCGAGGTTAAGGCTGGTTGTCGTAGATTTGGTGTTGTATGCAGCTTTTATTTGTTTTCGAGGTCTTCAGGCTTAATTTGATTCAAGGCCTCATTTGTAGCTGCCGTATATCCTGACTTGAAGGTCATAACTACTTCACCCGTATGCCCTCGATATGTTTTAACTTCTTTTCCGTTCTTATCAACGATTTGCAATTCCACAACATCATTCTTCAATTGCCAATAATTTTCTGAATGAGTAATCAGGCAACGCAGGTACTGACAATCTCCATCAGATGAAAATTGCGCTTCTTTTTCAATAATTTGATAGCCCAACTCTTCAAATCTTTGGCGAACGACTTTGGATAATTGAAATTTATCTGATTTACCATTCTTTCCTTCAAATGGCACAATTTGTATTTTTTTACATTCCTTCTTGTCAAGGTTGAATGATGAAAGAAGGAACAAAACAGAAATCAATAATACTCTCATCTTTTCTCTAGTTGCATACACATTTAACAAAGCTTCTCGCATACTAGCCTACTGCGATGTAGCCCTGAGCTAAGCAAGGGCTAGTTGGCGATAGAAGCTGGTGTTGGGCGTAGTACTTGCGCTCTAGTTGGCTCTTTCTAAATGGCATTCACTTTCTACACCAAAAAGTTGGCGCTTAAACCACAAATGCTGCTTATCTAGTTTCACTACCTGTAACTCTAAGGTTGTCTCATCTTTAGTTTTAGGAAAGTAGGTAAGAAGAATATTACCATTTTCCTGGATTAGATAAGTACCCAATGGAGGTCCATCTGGCATCCAGATACCGTCTTGTGTATTCACATATCGGGCAGTGAATGTCCCATCAGCGGAGAAAGTGATGCCACTTTCATAAGCAATGGTCAAACCCATAATAAAGCCAGGGGTAAATCCCGTTTGTGGAGTGCCTACTTCATAAGAGTTCCAAGGACCCGATATTAGATCTTTAGGTGAGACAGTGTCTTCTTTTTTACAGGCTAATAGCAAGCAAGTAAAGCTAAGGATCAAAAGAGAGAGTCTTTTCATTTTATGTAGTTATGATATTATTCTGATTACGCCCAACGTAGCATGGCTTCCCTCATACCAGTCCCACTGAGGTATTGCCCTGAGCTGAGGAAGGGCTGGTTGGCGGTCGAAGCTGATGTTGGGTGACCGGCCTTTTTGTTTATAATTCGTTTTTACTTGCTCATTCTTGTCTTCTTGAGGTTGACAATCCAGACGCATATCTCATTCTAAATTAACTTCAAATCCATACTTAGTAAAAACCTCAATAATATTAGAAAAATGGGTTGGATAACTTTCGTTTAGTATGTCTGCTAAATGTTGATGGTCAACTATCGTAACTCTTGCACCAGGGCTTACGAGCGGCTGACCTTTCACGTGATTGTATATCTCAATGAAACAATCCTCGAACGCATGAGGACCAAATCCAAAGTAACCCCTATAGCCAAAAAACACCTCCCCAATTAAACAATAGAAATCTATTTCCTCTACTACTTGGTTCGAGTCAATCCGATAATTAAACTTACCTATACTTGTCGTTGGAAGCCCTGTCCAATCAAGACACGCTCGTAACCACTCATGCTTCTCATGTTCTGTTTCCAATGGTCGCCAATCCGGAACCTTACCAAATTTCCAAAGTTCCAGAATTTTGTCAGCCGTCACAGGTGATTTTATCAGCTTGGTCATATAATCATCTTTGATCTCATTGGTTAAGCTTCTCTAATGGATTAATCAGTGAATTAAGTCGTCAGTTGCTCACCCGTCTACTATTTTCGTTTTCATTATTTCTGCTGGCACCCAATGTAGCCAGAATACTCGCATACCCTCGGCTCTTGCTGAGCTTTGTGCGGCTGTGCCAGGGTTGTCGTCCGTATTTAATGTTATGGGGCGTTTTTTATTGTTCAATTCCTATTAACTCGGCAACTCCTTCCTCTACCTCTGCAAGTCTAATTAATGCTTTTTGAAATTTATCAATTGCACTAGGTTCTACTATCAGTTCTAAGATAAGCTTATCTTTTTCACTCTCCCTATATTTTGTAGCCACATTTTCCTCTAATGTAATTTGTACACCAATCTTCCCTGTTGGGTCTAACTGGTAAAATCTCATTTCAAAATAGGCATAGCTATTCTTTTCTCCAGCAGAGTGTAAAAGAATTTCTTCACCCTTTGGAAAACCAAGTAATCTATTTGCGAAATCTGCTAAAAGCTCTTTTTGGTCATATACCTCTGTAATCCCTGAATAACGGCCATTATTTACAGAGACTTTTAATTCAAGCATATCCTCATCTTTCCAGATGACCTCTAACCTCAAATATTTGTTATAACTGTTCATCTCAATGCCCCATAACGAATCAAATGCCCACGCAGCCAAGCCGTTGCGGTATAGCCATGCGGTGAAGCAAGGCCGGTTGTCGTTTTGGGCGTGGTGTTAGCATCCGTAGCTTTTATTTTAACAATATTCCCACAAAACCTTCCTGTTACTTACAATAGCCTGTTCAAGAAAAGTAGTTATTCTATTGAACTCCTCTGCAAATTCTTCTGCTTTACTTATAGTTTTAGTAAGATAATCTGTCCCTCCAATTCTTACGATCGGATTTACTTCCACATAAAAGTTGAATTTACCTCCATGCTCACCATAACTTTTAATTCTTATTTTATTCCGCAGTTTTAAATAATCATCTTCATAATACAAATCCCCTTCCACATTACACTGAATACCATCTATTAGTAAGTATAATACATCATCATCTAAGAGTAAATCTTCTTCCGACTTGTATACTTTATGAATAAGAGGTAATTGCTCCCTATTATCATTCATATAAAATTCAATCTTTCGAATTATATGAAGAAGAGTGATGGGATCTCTTGCTCTATCAGCTATTTCTTCGCTGATAATTTTTTCCCGGATTAAAAACTCTCGTTCGTATCCCATTCCTGCCTCTCCCCTCATCATTTCTCTTAATCTTTCTAAATATTCTTCTCTTTTATCTGCTGTCAAGCTAGTTGTGTTAGCTATATAAACCTCACCACATTCATTTGGGTATATAGATTCTATTTCTCCTTTTGTCAAAAAGCTTTCATGTTTGAAAATTAGGTTCCAATTGTAGATTACTTGCTCTAGAAAGCATCTAGATAATATTACGCCGTCTTCGTCTGATTCATTTGCAATATTTAAATATAAGAGTACTCCCATTCTAAATTTATATTATGGATGCTAATGGACCACAGCTAACCGGCACTTTGCCTTCGTGCTTTGACTGTGTGTATGAA
>NZ_JAUKPO010000105.1 GCF_030503435.1 Rhodocytophaga aerolata | reverse complement strand
GGTCAATATTCTTTATTTTTTATTCTTTTTCGTTGTGCCACAGCCACGGAGGTTTGTTTGCACCGATAATGAACATAGACTAAACAGCTGCAAGGCTCGAAGCCTCAGCCTTGAGCGTTGGCAGCCAGCTAATTTTTTAGCCGATGTTGAGTACAGTGTATTTATTCGTCCTCTTTTGACAGGTCTTTTATCTGAGGAATTTTATTCGATTTCTTTTTATAATATCCTTGAGCCTTTACTGCATGGCCAAATCCACAAGCAAAATTTGGGTCGTGAGCAAATTGTTCTACCTGTATCCCTTCGGATGTAAATGCATACATGACTCTACAGGTCGAATCTGATTCTAAATCAGTATATACAGCAACATTATTATAGTATACTAATGTATCAATGAAGAAACCGGAATTGTAGCTTGGAGCTCCATTTCTTTCCTCAGGTTTGCTATCTAATTCATAGGTTCCTGTTGGGTTAATAAATTTCTTTGCTTCAAAGCATTAGATTGCCCAAATACTAGATTAGTACTAATCAGAAGTAAAATTGTGTATAGTGTTTTATTTTTCATTGCATTGTATGTATTATGAATACTCGCATGCTCTCAGCTTATGTTGAGATTTGCGCGGCTGTGCAAGGGTTGGCGTTCGTATTTACTGTTCTACGCCGTGATTTTACTTTATTACCACTATCTTTCAAAGATTACAATCTGTAAATAAACCCAAACTGATAAGCCGGAATACTCACTCCAAACCTATTATAATTCATGAAAGAGCCTGCAAAGGTGTAGCTTATACTTGCATCTAGGTGCCTGTTTATTCTCATCCCTGCTTGCCCAAAGAATTGACCCCATCTTTTCTCAGCTTCCGGACCTGGTCTTGTTGTGACTACTCCAGTAGATAGCTTTGTTAAACTAATGCTGTTTTTGGGATACGTAGACAAATTATACCTGACGCCCGCCCCGATGTAAATAAAGCTTTGTGCAGAAAGGGGAAGGATTCCTCCATTCAGAGAAAAGTTAACCATGTAATTGCGGTGGCTTAGCTGATAAGATCTCTCAAACTCCCCGCCATTATTGCTCTCATGGTTATTCAAGGATTCATACTCATTCGCATAGTAGGAAGCCCCTAGACGCATAAAAATGCGCCCTTGCAATCGGTTGGATTCTACATCTCCACCTATTGAAAATAACGGGCCATAACTCCTGTCAAATTTATGCCTGCTATCCCAGTTAGGAAGATCGCCGGAAAATTTAGGCCTAATACTCGATACGCCCCCTCCCAACCAGAAGACCAACTTAGTTTTAGTGATCGTGGCTTTCTGAGGAGTTAACTGATTCATTTTTATAAAGAACTTATAGAGTTGCGTATCCGTATAGGCAAGCACTTTTAGCTCATTGGTTAGTTTTTTATTCTCTTTCACTAAGGCTTGGAGCTGACCTTTGTAGATCTCCAAGGAAGCTATTGCGCCTGTTTGTGCATTCTTTGTTTTATAATAGCGTAAAGCCTGCATGCCTGCTTGAGGCGTCTCCATGAAATACTGTTTTTTACCATTCTCGGCTAATTCATATAAATCTGCTAGGGAACCATCCACCAAGCAACGCAAGAAAACAGAATCTTCTTGGGACTCTTCTCTAGTATCAATCGTAATCTGAGTAGAGACAATGGGTTGCACATATTTGGTGATAATGGCCTTTTTGTAAAACTCTCCCTTCTCTACACCAAAGGCGCTGCAATTAAGAAGTGTATACGTAACTTTTTGCTCTGAATCTGCTGGCTTGAAATAAATCTGCTTAGGATTTATTTCCCATTCCCGGTAGTCAACATATCCTTTGATGGTATCTTGGCTAGCTTGAGTCACTACCCATCCGGGCTGAAAGTTCTCTTGGGCTAGAACAGGAAAAATAATCAAAATAGTAAGTAGAGTAAAAAGTGTTTTCATGAAAATAATGAATCTGCCAAATTTGTTTTTCTATTCTTGCATAAGGGTTTGTTACCAGCTTTATTCATATTGAATTGCAGTATTTTAATTTATGGTGTAGTGGTCCGCAAACCCTCGCAAACCGACTTTTGTGCTTTGGCCTCGTGCTAAGGATAAAGCAGTTGCCTTCGGGGTAAGTGTTATGGCCTTTATTTTATCCTTTTTTCTGTTGATAAGTGAGCTTTCACTTCTTCCCATAAGCAATCACTTAGTGTATCACTCACTTTTTTAAAATCTTGCCATTCTACCAGGCTTTCTCCATCTTCCGTTTCGGTATAAAAATAGATCGGTGGGTTTGCTCCTTCATTAAGTTTGAAAAACAGTATAGAATACCCTTGATGGAACCAAAACACAAAGCAATTTTCATCCAATGCTTTAGGGAAGTGAACGTTCTTTTTCACCAAAGCTCGTCCATGCTCTTGCATAGCTAGCAAACTATCATAGTAAAATAGACTGCCTGTCATAAACCCATCCACTTCTTTTCCAATCCTACTCAGTAATAGTTTGTAGTCGGTTGGTAACGACTGTCCAATGGTTTCTTCAAGAGCATTAATCTCTGCTACAGAACAGCCTTGTATCCACTTCCAATTTTGTTCAATTACCTGAATTACTCCTTCTATTTTCATTCCTTTTTATAGGCCATAATGAATCAACAGCAACTGTATACCGTTGGCTGCTGAGGTAATGCGTAGTTATGCAACGGTTATCAGATTGCAGGGTGTTGGGCGTTCGTTTTTTTATCTTTTATTAAATATATAATCCACATAGCATACACACAGGTGACAGCAATGGCTATGATTGTAAAAATGGCATTGATCTCAAAATATTTAATAGTTAAAAGGGCAATAAAATCATATAGCCAAAGGATAGTAATTAAAGTAGCTAATCCAATTACTACAATAGAGCCTACTCCTTTTTTATTGCCACTGCCCCATGGAAGTTTTATAACCGACGCTTCTTTTTGGAAAAGCAAAACCAACAAAAAGAAAAGATGAACAACTATATGAACAATGGCAATTAAAAATGCAGCAATAATTCCTGCGGCAATAGGAATCATAGGTGTATCGGAGTTAGAATTAAGGTGAAGCGACTGCATGTAATCTGCATCTGAATAAAGTTCAACAGAAGCCTCGCTGAACAGATAACAACTTACAAGAGACAAGCATAGACTTACCGCCCAAAATAGATATTTATTGATCTGCATACATTTAACTTATTATTCTATAATGGACCAAAGCCAACCGACGGCGTAGCCTCCTGCTGTAGCTATGCGCATTGGCGGCCCGCTGGGAGGCTTGGCTGGTGTTGCCTACTGGACTCTTATTGCTTTGTTCCTCCTTCTAATTCTAAATATTCTATCAAGTCGTTCAAGGCGTCTTCAGATAAATACTCAAAATCTGGATGGACAATCCTGTTATATTTTTCATATTGCTCAACAGCGTACTGATCCTTCTGTTCAACCAATTTCTGTCCATGAAGAATCATTTCTCCAATCCACTGTTTATCCCTTCGCTGAGTGACTTCTTTTAAGGATGGACCTACGACTATTTCTGAAGTAGATGCACTGTGACAGGTCACACAGTTAAGATTGAACACTTTTCGTCCCGGATGGTCATAATGCTGAAAAATAATCTCTGCATAGGTTGAATCATCCGTTGCACACCACCCGTAGGTATCCTCCTTGAAAATTTCAGGATTCAGTCCTACAAATACGAATAAACCACCTGTTACAAAGGCTGTAATCACAACTATTCCATATATCTGTTGCAACTTGTTCATTCTGTTTTCGCTTGCAGGCAATGAATCAACTGCAACTGAATACCGTTGGCTTGTGGTAAGGTAATGCGTTGGTATGCCACGGTTATCATTTGCAGGGTGTTGGCTGCTGTTGTTCAACTTTCAACGGTTATCTCTTTAATCTTCCAATCCTTGGTAATATTGACTACCAATAGTTCGTCGGTTAATTCTTTGCTAAGAGTATAGTCAAATATGGCTAACGTTTCGTCTTCCTCTTCCGGGTATAAGCCTATTCTTTTCAGATATACAACCGAGAGTAGTTGCTCCTTCTTAGTGCCTTTCTTATCTGCACTTATCATTAGGTTATTGATTTGGGCTTTGCCCAATTCCTCAATATGCTCTTGAAGGTAATAATCCGTTTCCCCTTTTTCTTTCAGATCCTTCTTTAAAGCTGACCGTAACGTGGGTTCATACTGATCCAAATTGTTCAAAAAGTCATCCACTGCCTTGATATTAGCACTCTCAATTTTTGTAGCACCTACAATATTTAAATCCAACGAAACGGTTCTTCCCTTGTATTCAATCTCTGCATCATATCCTTCTTCAACTGCGTCTAAATCAATCTCACCAAAATACTTTGAAGTATATCTATTCATGAGTTTTAATCCTTTTAATCAATTGCATCGGAGATTGTCCGTATGGTTCGCTTGAATAGCAGCCAACGGAATATGAACCTCCACAAACCGTTACTTTGTGCTTAGGTACTAGCGTCGCTAACACGGTTGATGGCAGGTTTTATGTTAGGCTATGACATTTTTTATTGCATCCATGT
>NZ_JAUKPO010000104.1 GCF_030503435.1 Rhodocytophaga aerolata | reverse complement strand
TCTGCCGGGTTGATAGTTACTATTGTTCCATCCACAGAAACGGCTGCATCAGCTACATTGATGGTCTGCACTTGAGTTCCGGCGGTGATGGTAATAGTACCTGTTCCTTTTTCCACTGCTTCATCAAAAGTTAAAATCAGGTCTGTGTCAATGGCTACCTCTACAGCTTCATCGGCTGGAGAGAGTGTAAGTAAGGCAGGGGGTGTTGGATCTACTTGGGTAGCGGTGGTGAATTGCCAGCTAGTGTTATCGGTGATCCCTGCAAAAGCATTGCCGGCTAAGTCTGTAATGGCACCGGCAGTGATTTGGATGCTGACCGAAACGCCTTGAGGCAAGTCTTGTGGTGGATCAATGGTAAGTACATTGTCTGCAAGGGTAACATTGGCATCGGTAATGGCGATGGTTTGTAGTAAAGTATTGGCCTGATAAATAGCAATTTCACCTGTTGTCCCTTTTTGTACAGGTTCATCGAAAGTGACTATCAGATTGCTGTTTGTGGCTACTTCGGTAGCATTGTTAGCTGGCGAAAGTGTTTCTACGATTGGAGCTTGAGTATCATCCTCGCCAACCGTGGTAAAGTTCCAGCTTGTATTATCCGTGATTCCTGCGAAAGCATTGTTTGCAAGGTCAATGAATGTTCCTTCTTCCAGTAATATATGGATACTTGACCCTTGAGCTAAGGTATTGGTAAGAGTAATGCTTACTAGGTTTTCGGCAATGTTCACCTGCTCACTGTTCACGGCAATTTCTTCCAGCAAAATGTCATCTTGATAAATAAAGATCTTTTTTTCAGCAACTGCCTGTATGGTTTCATCAAACGTTATTTGCAGATCGGTATCTACAGCTACTTCAGTAGCATTGTCTGGAGGCGATAAGCTAACCACTACCGGGGCAGTTTGGTCCACTGGCTGAACTGTTGTAGTAGTAAATTGCCAGGTGGTGTTGTCGGTTATACCTGCATAGGCATTGTCGGCTAGGTCGGTGACGGCTCCGGCCGAAATTTGAATAGACAATATTGCGCCTTCTGGTAAGTTCTGAGGTGGATTAATGGTAAGTACTTCATCCTGAACGGTAACACTCGCATTGGTAATAGCTATGGTCTGCACTAAGGTATTGCCTTGATAAATGGTAAGGCTACCGGTAGCTGCTTTTTTAACAGGTTCATCAAAAGTAATGACCAGGTTTTGATCCAAGGCTACCCCGGTGGCATTGTTGGCTGGAGAAAGTGTTAGAACCAAAGGAGCTATTTGATCTACAGGCTGTTCAGGTTGGGTGGTAAATTGCCAGCTAGTGTTATCGGTGATCCCTGCAAAAGCATTGCCGGCTAAATCTGTAATGGCACCGGCAGTGATTTGGATGCTGACCGAAACGCCTTGAGGCAAGTCTTGTGGTGGATCAATGGTAAGTACATTGTCTGCAAGGGTAACATTGGCATCGGTGATGACGATGGTTTGTAATAAAGTATTGGCTTGATAGATGGTAATTTCACCTGTTGTCCCTTTTTGTACAGGCCCATCGAAAGTGACTATTAGATTGCTGTTTGTGGCTACCTCGGTGGCATTGTTGGCCGGAGAGTATACACTTACTGTTGGAGGGGTAGTATCATCCTCACTAACAGTGGTAAAGTTCCAGCTAGTGTTATCCGTGATTCCGGTATAGGCATTCCCTGCCGCATCCACAAAAGCACCGGCTGATAGCTGCACTACTACCGGGCTGCTATAAGGCAGATCTGCCGGGTTGATAGTAACTATTGTTCCATCTACGGAAACGGCTGCATCAGCTACATTAATGGTCTGCACAATTGTACCTGCGGTGATAGTAATGGTACCGCTAGCTTTTTCCACTGCTTCGTCAAAAGTGAGCACTAAATTGGCATCTATGGCTACCTCGGTGGCTTCATCGGCTGGGAACAAAGTGGTCACCGTAGGTGGTGTAGTGTCTTCTGGCTGAGCAACGCTAAAGTTCCAGCCGGTAGTGGAGGTAATGCCAGGGAATGCATTGTTTGCCAGGTCGGTAATGGCTCCAGCAGCAATCTGTACAAATACGTTCGCACCGGCAGGCAAGTCTTCTGGTGGATTTATGGTAAGTATATTGGCTAGAATTGTTACAGCGGAACTGTTGATATTTATTTGCTGAACAGAAGTTCCTTGGTTGATGGTAATAAAGCCATTACCTTTTTTTACCGGTTCATTGAACGTGATCACCAGATTGGTATTTGCCGGAACATTTGTTGCATCGTCTTGCGGAAGAAGGAACAAAATAGCGGAGGGAATAATATCAATGCTAGAGGAGGCTACTGTAAAATTCCAAGTTTCCGGAGTGTCGATTCCGCTATACCTATTTCCGGCAATATCTTCTAAAGCACCCTCTTCAATCAGAACGGAAACCTGGCTGCCCGCTGGTAAGTCAGTTGCCGGATCAATAGTGACTGTGGTTCCATCAATGGTAACTGCATTACTTTCTATGTTGATCTGGCGGCTGTTTGTGCCTAAATTAATAATAATATTGCCCTTACCCTTTGCCACTGGCTCATTGAAGGTAAGCGTTAAATTAGTATTTGCCTGCACATTGGTGGCCTCGTCAGCAGGAGAATAGGTAACTACTGCCGGTGGTATATTATCAGCAGGAATTGACTCGGCAATCTGAAAATTCCATGCTTCTGCCGTGCTTATGCCTGCAAAATTGTTGTTTGCCAGATCTACAAATGCACCCTCCTCAATTAACACATGTACTGCTGTACCTTCCGGCATATTTGCCGGAGGAGTTATTTTAACAATATTCCCTTCTACCGTAACAGCTTCGTTTGTTACATCAATTGTCTGGCTGGCAGTTCCCTGGTTAATAGTTATGCTTCCGGTTCCTTTAGTTATATTTTCATCAAATGTAATAGTTAAGACACTATTGGTTGATACATCCGTTGATTCATCTGCTGGAGTGAGGGCGGATATTACCGGGCCAGTTTCGTCTGCTGTACCTGAAATTGTCATTGTCCATGAATCCGTATCATTGATTCCAACAAACGGATTACCAGCTGCATCTGTAAAACCTCCTTGCGGCACCTGAATAGCAATAGTAGTACCTACGGGAAAGTCATTAGGTGGATTGATAATAGCTGTTGTACCGTTAACAATTACTTCAGGTCCACCAATAGGTATTTCTTGAATAACAGTTGCATTCTGGCTGACAACCAGGTTGCCGCTTCCCTTTACAATGTTTTCATTAAATATCATTACCAGATTTACATTGGGAGCCACATCTGTTGTATTGTCCAGTGGAAATACAGCCACGAGTTCCGGCTGTATGTTATCTGGTACTGTGAAATTCCAGGTATTGGCATTGTTTATTCCGGCAAAGGAGTTACCGGCATTATCTGTAAACACACCTGACAACATCAGAATACTGATAGTGGAGCCAGAGGGGAAATTTTCTGGGGGAGTTATGGTGGCTACGTTGCCGCTTATGGTTACCAGATCGCTAGTGACATCGATACTTTGTGTGGAATTGCCCTGGTTAATAATAATATTACCAGTGCCTTTTGTTATTTCTTCGCTAAAAGTAATGGTCAGTACATCATCTATGGCAACATCTGTTGCATCATCTGCCGGAGAGAAAGCTGAAGCCGTAGGAGGGATATTATCCGCATTGTTGATCACTGAGAAAATCCAATCATTAGAGTTGCCTGCATAAGGATTCATTTCCAAATCGGTAAAAGAGCCTGGTTCAACCGTTACAGAGACAACAGCTCCTCCCGGGAAATCACTTGCCGGATTTATGGTAACCGTTGCTCCCTCTACCAACACCGTTTCTTCTGTAACAGCAATGTCTTGAATTGTTCCATTGATAGATATCCGGACGTTTCCGGCTCCTTTTTTTACAGGTTCACTAAAGACAATCACCAGATTTTCATTTACCCCAACATTTGTAGCATTATTGGCTGGAGAAAAAGTAATGACTGTTGGTGCCTTGGTATCGGGTTGAGCAGCAGTGGTAAAGTTCCAGCTAGTATTATCCGTAATGCCGGCATAGGCATTGCCGGCAGCATCTTGGAAAGCTGTAGCCGGGATTTGAATGAAGACAGCACTCTCATACGGCAGATCGCCAGGGTTGATAGTAACCGTACTGCCATTGACTGTTATGGCCGGATCACTAACAGGAATCTGTTGCACTATTGCACCGGCAGTGATGGTAATGATACCGCTCCCTTTCTCAACAGCCTCATCAAAAGTTAGGGTCAGGTCTGTATCAATGGTCACCCCAGTAGCTTCATCAGCTGGAGACAAAGTAATAACGGTTGGCGGAGTAGTATCTACCGAAGTGGTGGTTGTAGTCGTAAAGTTCCAGGTAGTATTATCAGTTATCCCAGCAAAGGCATTGCCTGCCAGGTCTGTGATAGTACCAGGGGTTATACGTACATTCAAGCTTATTCCTTGGGGTAAATCTTGTGGCAGATCTATAGTTAAAATATTATCAGCTACAGCCAAGGAAGCTAGCTCAATGGTTTGTAGTAAAGTATTGTCCTGGTAGATGGTAACATTGCCGGCTATTCCTTTTTGAATAGGCTCATCGAAGGTAATAACCAAGTTGCTAGTGGGCACTACCTCTATGGCTTCATCAGCCGGGGAGAAAGTAGTAACAATAGGAGGGGAGGTGTCCTCTTCAGGTTGGGTAGTAAAGTTCCAGGTAGTGTTATCTGTAATACCTGCAAAGGCATTCCCGGCCGCATCCTGGAAAGCTCCGGCTGATATCTGCACCACTACTGGGCTACTATAGGGCAGATCAGCTGGGTTAATAGTAACCGTCGTTCCATTTACAACAACGGCAGCATCCGTCACATTGATGGTCTGCACCTGGGTGCCGGCTGTAATAGTAATAGTACCTGTGCCTTTCTCCACTGCTTCATCAAAAGTTAGGATCAAGTCTGTGTTAATGGTTACCTCAGTAGCTTCATCAGCTGGAGACAAAGTAGTTACGATAGGCGGAGTGGTGTCTTCCGAAGTAGTAGTTAGGGTAGTAAAATTCCAGGCCGTGTTGGCAGCAATACCGGCAAAGGCATTACCGGCAAGGTCAGCAA
>NZ_JAUKPO010000103.1 GCF_030503435.1 Rhodocytophaga aerolata | reverse complement strand
GCTCTTGGGTAAACCGGTTGGTTGTTGATGGCCGGCCTGAACTTGCCTGACCAGGTAACATATTCCTGGTCGCGTATCTGCAGCAGTAAATCC
Organism: Rhodocytophaga aerolata; assembly: GCF_030503435.1. GTDB lineage: Bacteria > Bacteroidota > Bacteroidia > Cytophagales > 172606-1 > Rhodocytophaga > Rhodocytophaga aerolata. Next base: position 4,991 of record NZ_JAUKPO010000103.1, on the reverse strand, counting down.
AGTTTCTCTGCAAAGAGGGCATCATAATCTCTCAGGTCAAATCCAAAAAGCGGAAAGGCTTCAATCGCTGACCCACGTCCAACGACCAGTTCTGCTCGTCCCTTTGAAATCAGATCCAGGGTTGCAAAACTCTGGTATACGCGCACAGGATCATCGGTACTTAATACTTTAACGGCACTGTTGAGACGAATCTGTTTAGTTCTGGCAGCAGCGGCTGAAAGAATTACGGCCGGTGCAGAATCAAGAAATTCCTTTTTATGGTGCTCGCCAATGCCAAATACATCCAGTCCTGCTTCATCGGCCCTTACAATCCGGTCCAGTAACTGTTCCATGGCATCGGCACTGTTCAGGGAAGTACTTCCGTACATGGCCGATGCAAAACTATCTATTCCTATTTCCATTGTATTTTATATTGGTTTGTTAATCCTAAAAACGCTCCAGGCGTTCATACAACCCTTTTTAGCCCTTTCTCTTTAACTCCAGTAAGTATCAGGTTAGCAAGTCTTTCATTCCATAGGCTGTTAACGCTTTTGCGTATTCAACTTTTACAGCGTCGTTGGCCATTTTGACAAATTCTCCCGTCGTCGGGTCGACAACCGTTCTCAATGGCCTTTGCCCTTTAGGCAGATTAATCAGCTTGACTACCGCGTCGGCAACATCCTGCGGATTGGGGTTTGCCGCTTCAAACAGTTGAACAATGGCATTAACCATTTTTTTAGGGTAAGCAGCTATTGCCTCGTAGTGGGCATTCACGGACGTGTCTGAAGCCGATCTGGCTTTCTGGGACATCTCGGTAGGAAAAGCCCCCGGTTGCAAAATGGCTACGTCAACGCCTAAAGGTCTTAGCTCATAATGCAACCCTTCACTCAGTCCTTCCAAACCAAATTTTGAAGCGCCATACACTACTGAAAAAGGAAAAGAGAATCTTCCAGAACCACTGGTTACATTGATGATCAAGCCTTCTGATTGTTTACGCATGCTGGGTAATGCCAATTTCATCAATCGCCAGGGGGCGATAACGTTCACATCGAACATTTCCTCAACATCTGCAATGGTATAGCTTTCAGCTACTCCAATCATGCCAATTCCTGCATTGTTTACTAAAACATCTATCCTACCTTCTTTCGATATGATCGTGTCAACCGCATTTTTTACACTTGTTTCATCAGTCAGGCTCACATCCAGGACCGTTACATTTTTTACCTGCGATAAGGCTTCAGCTTTAGCAGCATTTTTTCCATGGGTATCCCGCATGGTAGCGTACACTGTATGCCCTAAAGCGGCTACACTATGGGCTGTTAGCCATCCAAATCCGCTATTGGTTCCTGTGATCAATACAATCTTTTTCTTCATTTCTCTACTTTTATTGATTCGCTTTTTTGATAATTAATTTCGCCGTATTTCCCGGCAAAATAGTCGCGGTACGCTTGCGCTATTTCGGCCTGGCTATTCATCACAAAGGGACCTTCGGCTACAATGGGTTCGGTATAGGGTTCTCCTCCAAATAAAAGTATATCGATAGCTTCCTGCAGTTTATTTTCAATCACTATCTCACCCGCATTTTTGTCAAATTCCACAAACTCACCTGCCCCAAATTGGGCATCGTTAAGCAGTGTATTGTGAGTGGGTAAGAATGCAGCCGCTTCCACTTTTTCGTCCATAGAAATGGTGAAGCTTTTGCCGAGTTCAAGATGGATATGAAATAAAAACTGTTCGGAATAACTAGGTATTCTGGAATGCAGGTCTTGATAATCACCCACGATTACTTTGATCCAACCACTTTCATTGGGTAATTCTTTCTGAGGAACTTCCTCACGCTGAATTGCCAGATATTCCGGTTTTTCTACTTTGTTTTTGGAAGGAAGATTGATCCAGAACTGAAAAGCGTGCGTACGATTTGTTCCCGTTCGAGAGTCCACGTTTAAGGTTTCGTCATGTAGAATCCCGTTTCCGGCTTTCATCCATTGAATTCCTCCCGAATACACTTTGGCATAGTTGCCGGCACTATCAAAATGCGCATCTTCCCCTTCCAGAATGTAGCTTAATGTAGCAATTCCCCGGTGGGGATGGGCACCGGTTCCGCTCTTGATCACAGAGGGATGAACCTTTGGAATGATATGGTCTAAAAATACAAATGGACCTATAGCATCTGCATAACGATTTGCCAACATGCGATAAATGGTTAAGTCTCCTATATCAGCTCTTTGCCCTTTGGTTGAAAAACTGGTTTTCTTTTTCATTTTTTTATTTTTTTATCAAGAAACTGTTACTTGAGTAAAGACTTTCAATAACTTGGACTAGTGCTCACGCGCGGACATCTTCAAGTCCCTTGTCTTTGTCAAAGACCTTCTTTGCAAAAGGGCAAAGCGGCAGTATTTTCAGATTATTGTTTCGAGCATATTCTACTGCTTTCATAACCAATTGCTTGCCCAGCCCTCTTCCACTAAAATTTTCCTCAACACCGGTATGATCGATGATAAATCTTGCTTCACCCGCCCATACATAGGTCATTTCGCCAGCCAGTTCATCATTTTCATATATGACAAAGCGTCCTTTTCTTCCATTGTCTTCTCTTTCTATTTTTATCATAGTCTTATTCTCCTGTTTAATACTTAGTGCTCCCGAAGGACATGTAGCAACCTGCATGATAAGTTCTTTAGAACTTGCCTTTTCTGGGTTAATCCAGGGTTTTTCTTTTGGATGATATACCTGGGGCAAAGTCTTTACACATATTCCCGAATGGATGCACTTTTCGGGTTTCCAAACAATGGTTACTTCACCATTTGAATATTCTTTGGTTGACATATAGCAATTAAACGTTAAATGTTACTTAGTTCCGGTACGGTTAATGTCTCAATATCCCAGTTGGCTTTTTTTGCACTGTCCCTATAGGCAGACTCCAAAAAATCAAGCAGGGCTGCACGTGGGTCATCCGTATTTACTAGATCGTTGTATGTTAACAGAGCCATGGGGCTTCCCTTACCTTCAACCCATTGGGCGGCAAAGGGCGTTAAAGGTGCTGGTTTAGTCCTTCGGGTGAAGGATAGGTGTATAAGTTAGAAAGCAGGTTCGGCGAAGGGCTACCTTTATAAGCGATCGTAACGGTTTGAAAACCCTGGTGCGGGTGTACGCCAACTCCTTTTGGTTTATCGGTGGGGGGAAACTGATAAGTAGCATGATAATCCAGCATAATAAATGGATTCATCTGTTGCCTATCAAATTTTGATCTGCTGGGAATGAAGTTATGCACCCGAAAGCCATCGCCCACAAAATGGGGTTCTTTGGGACTTGCTACTATTTCTACCGTTCTTGTTTTCATACTTTCCATGTTTCTACCACAAATTTACCCTTTGTAGCAAGCCTATGCATTGATGTATGATAAGAAGAACTTACTTGATGAAGTTTTTTTGTGCTAACTCCCGGCGGACACGGCTTAAGCTTTCCGGTGTGATGCCCAGATACGAAGCTACCATGGTCTGTGGAACTCTTAAAAGTATGTCGGGATACATGGCCACAAATTGTAAATAACGGTCTTCGGCAGAAGCGCTCAGTAGCAGGGTAATCCTTTTCTGTAAATGACGGATATGGTTATGAAGCAACCGGTTATTGAATTCTGTAAACTCCGGAAATTTCTTGGAAAGCAACTGAACAAAACTTTCCTCTATCATCACCACCTGGCTGTCTTCCAGAGCCTGGATAAAATAGGCAGACGGCTGATTGAAAAAAACACTTTCCCGATCCGTCACAAACCAGTTTTCAGGGGCGAAAGCAATGATATGTTCCTTCCCTTTCTTATCAAGTGAGAATTGCCTCAACAGCCCTTGTTCTACAAAAAAGGCATGCTTGCAGATTTCTTTTTCATGCAAAAGGAATTGGTCTTTCTTAACTTTTTTGACGGGGCAGTTTTCTACTATGGCTGAAATTTCCCTTTCGTCAATAGTAAGATTAGACATCAAATAAGTTTTTAAATCGGTACTGTTCATGGTTAGTGCAGATGGTTCTTTTGCATTACCTACCACGGACAATAATCCTCACAAACTTACCTTTTATGCTTAGCCTGGTGCTAATAGTAAGGCGTTTGTCGATGGATTACGTGTGAGCGCCCGGCATGGCAGGGTATATTTGGAAAGAAATATACAACAATTATCTCAAAGGATGGAAGTCTCCTACTGACAAACCTGTGATGCACGCTGAAACTACCAACGTCGGTTCATTTGGTGAAGCCTATTAGCAAGCAGCAAGGGTAGTTAATACAAAGGGGTAGATTTTGTAACTATAAAATTTTATAATAACTGCCTTCTGGATAGCATATAAAATACTCGATACACACCCGAAAAGTATCACGAACAACCCATCAGTGAACTAATTACTAGGCAAGTCTCTTTTTTAGAAAATATTCGTACCTTTAATGGTAGCCAATGTACATTTATGGATTCTATTCAACTAAAAACGGACCTGCACCGACTGATTGATCAAATTGAAGATAGTCGCTTACTACAGGCAGTCCATATGATTTTAGCCCGAGAAGTTGGACAAGATCAACCCGTAGACTGGGATCAATTAAGCGCAGATGAAAAGCAAGCAATTAGTGAAGGATTAGACGATATAGCCAATGGGCATGTCTCCTCCCATGAGGAGGTAATGGGCCGCATCAAATCAAAGTTTGGTTTATGAAGCGGATCAGTTGGTCTGCTCGTGCAGAACAGGATTTTACCAAGCAGATGGCCTATTTGGAAGCGCATGCGAGCAAGAAATCTGTTTTACAGTATATGGCAGAAGTAGCTCAAGCCATAGAAAATATTTCAAGTAAAGAAGTAGTTTACCAATTAGTGGATGATACCAAGCGGATACGCCGCTATAAAGTCAATAAATTTATAGACTTGTACTATAAAGAAACAGCTCAGGACAAAGTAGTGCTACTTACATTCTTTGATAGAAGGCAAAACCCTGGTAAGTTAAAGTTATAAACTTCCCCTTGGTAATATGAACCG
>NZ_JAUKPO010000102.1 GCF_030503435.1 Rhodocytophaga aerolata | reverse complement strand
TTTTAATACTTGTTTTTCAACTTAGCTAGTGGTCCGAATTCCGGGGAGTAGCACAGTAAGCCCAGGTGAGATTTGGCATCCTTGAACAAAAACTCGATAGCAAAACGTAGGCTGTAGTAGTGATAAATTTCTTCAGGGGCTTGCTTGATGTTGGTAGAAAACAGCAGGGCATAGCCCATCTTTCCTTTACTGTTGTAGGTTTGCAGAACTAATACCCGTACTTGTCTTTTCAAGCACATGCTATAGACATTCTTACTGTAGAGGCTGATGCCATTGTCAAGCCTTGTGACTAAAGTAAATTTCTCAAAGCAGTCTTTCCAGATGATCTTGCCCTCATACTTCTTCTTAGCACCTTTGCGCTTTTCATGCTCGCCTGTATATAAGTATTTCATGTCTGCATCACTACGCAGTTTGCTGATAAATCCGAAACCTAAGCCTGTGATTTTATCCACTACTTTCTTTTTGGCATAAAAACCGTCTGCCACAAAATATTCTACTTTTTTCTGTACATAGTCTTTGACTGCTTCTATCTGCTCCAGATAATAATCTATGCGGTTTTGTTCTTGCCCTAAACCTGCTTTTGTCTGCCTGACATGCAGGCTGAAAGCTTCTCTGCTCTCTGTGTCTGCTAAAGCAATCAGGGATAGTTCTAAACCCTTGACTGCTTTCTTGACTGTGGAAGAAAAGAACTTATCTACTCCGAAGGTAGCTTTACCGGCCTTAGTCACAAAACTGCAATCCACCACTGCGATCAGCTTCCTGCCTTGAAGAAAGCAATCCATGAATTGTTGCTGGAAAAGGTAGAAATCAAATGCTTTAGCGAAGTTACGGCTAATGGTATGCTCACAAAAAGAAGCCCATCTGCTTAGGTTGCGAAAGCAATAACGGCCTTTCAGAGAAAGGAACACTATCAGCAGTTCATTCAAAAAGCTCTCTAGCGGTTTGCTTACCTTGTTCATTTTTGCTAGTATTGTTTGGAAGGCACTTATTGCTTTCATAGGAGTAGAGTGTTTTGTGTCGCAACTACAAAACTATTTTCTACTCCTTCTTTGTTTGTTTTCTGTTCACACTATTGTAACTTATTTTGATCCAAATTCCAAATATTATAATAATAGCCAATATGATTTCTGTAGAAATGTTCTAAATAATTTTGATCAAGCTATAAAAGAGAATTTCAAAGGAAATATATCACTTCAATATGAAAGTCGTACTCAATTTACTTTCACAGATAATCAAATAAAGTTTGAAGATTTTACAGGAGAAGTATATATAATCTATAGGTCTTACACGGCAAATGAATGGGTTATTATTGGTTTTGTACCTGATATAACTAAACTTCGCCTTGCTAGAATACTAGATGCAAAGCCTGCTAGAAGATTTGATGCAAAAACTGAAATCAATATGAAAGTGGCAGCTATACACGAAGGTATTCCTTTGAAAGTAGAGCGTAATAAACTTGATAAAATCACTAAAATTACTTTTGATTCTAGTAGTACAGAACATTGTTTTCCAAAAGTTGAGTTACACTATCTTTGGACTTCTGCTTCAAAGCAAAGCGATGTAGAAGAATTAAATTCTCCAGTAGAAAATTTGACTATTGATGACGAAAGCATAGCACCAGAATTAAATGGAGGTGAATTGTTTGCAGTAGATATTGTGGAGAGAAAAAAAATATCAGAAGAAAAATCTAAGGCCAGATTTAATCAGTACAGGAGACCTTCCGATTCCGAAGAAGAGGATCCCTTCCGATTTTAATCTATATTCTTTCCATCACTCTAGTGCTATAAGTGTTATTTGCAGCACTAGAGTAAAACATTAACTTGTAAGCGCTTACTCTCAAATAGGAATCTTTTTAAAGGAGACTTCTTCTAGTAGATTTCGTTTACAATGAATCGGAGGACACCTTAGAGGCGGTCATATAATTGTTTTACCCATCCCTTAGTAAATACTTTCCCCCTACGGGTGATAAATCCTGCCGCATTTAATTTATGGGCAATAGCTTCAAAAGTCATCGGTCTTCCTTTTTCATTCTTTTGCCGGCGGTAAAGCCTGATGAGTTCGATGGCCTGCCTGTTCTCCTTGGCCTCTACAGAAAGCCTTTTCATAGAAGTTGCTCCTTTGCATCTTCCCTGCTGATGAAAGTTTTCTGATTTTCCCATTTTTTCTCCTCTCTCCTTTTTTGCAGAAAGGGCCGCTTTGGTTCTGGAGGATATCAGTTCGCGTTCATGCTGAGCAAGGACAGCAAAGATGCCGATGGTTAAGGTGTTGGCTTCCGGCATGTCAGCACACACAAAATCCACCCCTGTCTTTCGAAGCGTGAAAATAAAAGCGGCATCTCTGGAGAGCCTATCAAGTTTGGCAATAAGTAAGCAAGCTCCTTTAAGCTTTGCAACGTCAATGGCTTTGTAGAGCTCTGGCCGGTCATCATTTTTTCCAGACTCTACTTCTACAAATTCCTCAAGTATGAGTGTTGGGTCTTTGACATACCCGGCTACAGCCCGCCGCTGTGCAGCCATACCCAGTCCACTCTGGCCTTGCTTGAAAGTCGACACCCGAAAGTAAGAAACATACTTTTTCACTTTTCAAAGGTAAAAATAGAAAAGTTATAAATCAAGAACGGCCGTTGCTGAGTTGTGACAAAAGAAATTTTGTGTTAGATTGGCAAAAAATCATCGGACTTCTTCTCCATGCAAACCTCCGGGCTAACTTGTTATGTCGCCTACTATAGAGTCTCCACTCAGAAGCAAGGTCAGAGTGGGCTTGGCCTCTCGGCTCAACAAAAGATGGTATCAGACTTTTGCAAGAGTGGAACACTATTAGCAGAGTTCACCGATATCGAATCCGGAAAGAACAACAACCGGCCAGAACTCTCTAAAGCGATCGCACTTGCCAAAGCGAAAGGAGCCTTACTGGTGATTGCTAAACTAGACCGGCTGTCTCGCAATGTGTTTTTTATTTCATCGCTGCTCGAATCAGGGGTGCAGTTTAAAGCGTTAGACATTCCAGTGGCTGATCATTTTACGGTGCACCTGTTTGCTGCCCTGGCAGAAAAAGAACGAAAGATGATCTCTGAGCGCACCAAGGCTGCGCTGGCGGCAAAAAAAGAAAGAGGCTATAAGTTAGGCAGTCCTTATCTTACCTTAACCGATGAGATAAGAAAAAAAGGGACGGCTGTTTTAATGGAGAATGCCAGAAGTGATGAGCATTGGGTCAGAGCTCTTAGCGTGATCCGGCTGCTACGCAAAAATGGATCAACTTACAGGGCCATAGCTGCAGAACTCAATGTGGCCGGATTTAAAACCCGTTATGGCAAAGCCTTTCATCCCATGGCTGTCAAAAGGCTTTATGAGCGGGATAGGCAAAAGGGGCAAGCACAACCTAAATAGCGCAGTAACTAAAGATATCTCCTGTATCATACCATCAATCAAATTATATACTTATGGGCATGTTTGATAACCTTAGGATTCATCCAGATATGTTGCCGGTGAGTGGGGAAGAAAAACGGTTGTTAGCAAAATCGTGTGCAGGGGAGTTTCAAACCAAAAGTTTGCATAGAGACTTAACCATGATTGAAATCACAAAGGAGGGAAGACTGCTTTGGGCCTCTTTTGACCAAGAGCTCTATTTCTCAGACGAAGACTTGCCGGAAGAATATCTAGTAAAAGAAGGAGAAGAATCATTGCTATTGATGGGTGGGTTCGAGGTCCCTGTACGCAAGATTACTTGGGTAGAGGAAAAAGAGTATACCGGAGAGGTGAAATTTTATGATCATGTAGCAGATCTGTGGTACGAGTTTATAGCACATTTTAGCAATGGTAAGCTTTCTCATATAGAAAAGGCATCTCCCCTGCCTGAGCCTTTAGAGGTAGATATTTTATAAAAAAGGTCAGATTATTTCATCTATTTATTTTTGATACCTCAAATTGAAATTCTATTAGTATAGTTCTATAAATTCATATCTACTTATAATATTTTTTGTCTTTAAAATATTGTTCAAAAATGTAATCTACAAAATCAGATTTAGATCTAAATTTTTCTTCTAACCTTCCAGTATCAATCAAATCGACAAATTTACTGTTAATAAAGAAAGAAACCTTTTCTCTCTCAGGCTTCGCATTATGATGCAGTTTGTTTTCTTTACTTGGTTTACTTTCTTGAATTTCGTTACTTTCTTTTTTTTCAGTACTATATAACTCGTCATCACTCAGACTAAGCATACTTTTTAAATTTTTCTTCGTCATAGTTTTACTATTAAGTTAGCTAGTTGCATATAATCTTTGGCCCCATTACTCTCGGGTGCATAGGTGAAAACATCTGTTTGATTCAAAGGTGACTCTGCTAATGAGACATTATCTCTTATGTATACAGATAATACCTTCTCTTGAAATAATTCTTTCGTATGCTCTATAACATCGTGATTTAGTCTCTTGCGTGCATTAGGATTATATTTAGTTGGAAAGATTCCAGCTAATTGGAGTTTAGGATTTAGTTTTGTTAACTTTTGTGCAAAATCTGTTATCGTTCTTAACCCATCATAAGAATAAAATTCTGGTTGCAATGGTATAAGATAAAAATCTGATGCTACAAGTGCATTCACAGTTAATGTCGAAAGTGACGGGGGGCAATCAATTAAACAATAGTCATAAAGCTTTTGTAATGGTTTTATTGTTTCTTCCAATATAAATTGGTAGGTCTCTTCTGAAGAAATTAATTTCTCATACTTTAGTAGCTCCAAAGATGAAGGAATTATATCTATACCTTTATTGATAATAACATCTTTTGCTTGGTGTTCTCTCGCTAACACTGTTCCAATATGTTTATCAATAGTTTTTCCAATCCCAAAACTACGTGATAGATTTGCTTGGCTATCTAAATCAATTATAAGTACTTTCCTGCCTTTTTTTCCAAGAGCTGCACCAAGGTTTAAGACCGTTGTGGTTTTGCCTACTCCTCCTTTTTGATTTACAACTGAAAATGTTTTCATAGCACGAAACTAAATATTATTTACAATAAATAAATTCAAGAAAGTAAATTTTTTAAATCTATTCTTTAAATTACTTACAATCTTTAATCAGAATATAATACCGAAAAACTTTATTTTAAGAAATGTCAATAAAGTACCTACAATCATTACAATCATTACAATCATTACAATCATTACAATCATTACAATCATT
>NZ_JAUKPO010000101.1 GCF_030503435.1 Rhodocytophaga aerolata | reverse complement strand
TCTTCTTTCCCCGATCTCTCGATCTTTCAAGAAAACGAGTCGCACATGGCCCACAGACCCTCGCATACCCTTGGCTCATGCTGATGATTGTGCGGCTGCGCCAGGGTTGTCGTTGGTATTTGATGTTGGCAGTTGTCTTTTATTGAATACATCTTTAATCTCTGTTTTCAGCCACATCCAAAGTATTAGGCCAAGAGGAATAAACATTCCTAGACTTACTACTAATGGCCTATAGATATTTTCCCATTTTTCATCAAAAGTCATAGGATCTTCGTGCAGTCCAGTATGGTCTGAGTGAAGCACCATTCGATCATGAAATAAGAAGCTCTTTGATTGGCTACTTAAATCTAACAATGAAAAAGCTAATAGAATCATTAGAGTAATTCTTATGAGTTGATAACTCCAAATTCTCAGACTCAAGCCTGATATAAAAATCAAACAAAATAAAGTTAACCCGGTAGAAATCAAAATAATATACCAATGTGATTCATTATGAACCATAAAGTAATCTTGAGCTTTTTTAAAATTGAATGACATCCACCAGTACACGCTAATTTTTTCAAATAAGATGATAGTAGGCAGAATTGCTATAGTGTAAATAAATATTCTTATGAAATGTATCTTATTTAATCTCATTTAGATTACCGCCAATTGCCCAAATACAGCCGGAAACTGATGGCGATTGCGGTGAGGCAATGCGCTTTGAGAGCAAAGTTAACGGACTTTATAGTGTTATGTCCTGTGATTTTCATTTATTAATGGGATTATTAGCTTGTTATATCAAGAGTCATGATAATAAGTAGTTAATATTCCTTAAATCTTAACTCATAATGCTTCCCATCATGATCTATCTCTAACCACATTTGCTTTTTTCCTGTAAGCCTTGTGATTTCCCAATTTACCCATTGCAAAGGCATTTGTAAACTCATTTGCCGATCAATGTCTGTATAAGCGGTGTCTATTCCGTAATCATCGAAAGAAAAACCCAATTCTGGTTCGCTTCTTTTATCATTCCCCTTATATTTACCATAATAGGTATATTTTACACTCTTATCAGCCGAATAACTAATAACTGAAAATCTGGGTAAATCAATATAGGAAGCAGCCGGTTTATGTTCTATAAAATGAAGATTCCACTTACCATCTAAATGCAACTCTTTTATTACCCACATTGAATCTGAACCATTAACCGTATAAGAAGTCACTTTCCAGTCTCCATCAACTGCTTTTTCTGGATTTCGTAAACTTACGATTGGTCCATCTTCATAGTAGCTACAGGAGACAAGAAGTAAAAAAGGTAGTATAACCATGAATTTTTTCATAATCGGAAAAAACTTTTTGGAGAAAAAAACGAAAGTCATTTTTACTAATTTTCATTGGACATAATCTTTAGATTAGCTCAATATAATAATTCAAAGAGATTGATACAATAAAAATGATTGTTGTAACATTTGTGGGTAAGTGGGTAACTCTTGTAGAGCTTTAGGGTAAGCAGAGTTATCCATCTTATCCACAAATAGGCGGCCGGTGCACTAAGGCATAATAAGGCGCTAACGACCTATGGTCCGATTCAGTCCGGTTGCCTTTTTCTGTGAGAAAGAATCATATAGATTTTTGGGCTTCTAGGCTCAGTATGAAGGTTTCGATGCATGTCTCACTTTTTATTGTAATGCTATGCAAAAGCTCTCCCATTCTTCTCTGTATGCTTTTATTGTAGGCACTGATATTTCTAAGGAAAGCCTCGATGTATGTCTGATTCGCACAAGTGATGGAAGTCTATACTACCAAAAATTTAACAACAACATGCAAGGCTTTCAAAGAATGAAAGCTTGGCTGAAAAGTTATGGGTGTGAACTAGAAACAGATACGCTTTTTTGTATGGAACACACCGGTCTATATACCCGAAGACTGGTACACTATCTGATGAGTAGACAAGTTGCTGTCTGGCTAGAAACTCCGCTGCAAATCAAACGTAGCATTGGCCTTGTAAGAGGTAAAGATGATAAAGTTGATGCAGAACGCATAGCCAGATATGCTTTTATGCACCAAAATAAAGCTAGCCTTGTGAATCTAAGCAACCTCACCCTAGAAAAGCTCAAAGACTTACAAGCAAATCGCAACCGCTTATTGAAAGCCTTGAACAGCATCAAAACCACTGTCAAAGAAATGCTCTCGGTCGATGCAGCTTCCGGCAAAACCCTGCAGCGGGTAAATAAAGATGCTATCAAAGGGCTGGAAAAAAGTTTAGAGCAAGTAGAGCAGAAAATGAGTGAATTTATCGAATCTGATACAGAACTAAAGAAGAAATATGATTTAGTTACTTCGATTAAAGGCGTTGGCAAAGTCTTAGCCATTACCCTGCTTGTTTATACCCACGGCTTTGCCAAGATGGAAGATGGGAGAAAGCTTGCCTGTTATTGTGGGGTAGCCCCGTTTGAGTATCGAAGCGGCACAAGTGTATATGGAAAAACTGGCGTCTCCAAGTTTGCTAACAAAGAGCTGAAACGAATTCTGTATCTGGTTTCCATGAGTAGTATCCAATACAATCAGGAGTTTAAAAAGTATTTTAAGCGAAAAGTCGAGGAAGGAAAACCTAAGATGTCGGTGTTGAATGCTGTGCAAAACAAGCTCCTGCACCAAATTGTAGCTGTGGTGAAACGGGGTACACCCTATGTGGAAAAATTGGACAAAATATAGTCAAAAATACTTGACTTACTCATAGATTTCGAACCAAACCTCCTCGCAAACTGGTCCTCCAGCTTTGCCTGCAGATGAGGCAAGGTCGGTTGTCGTGGAGGTGGTGTTGCTTGCAGGTGTTTTACTTCTTTCCTCTTCTTTAGTCTGCTAGCATTAGAGTCCCGTACTGTTCTCCTGGTTTTGTAGTAATTCCCGAATTTGCCTTACAGGTAGTATAACCGTTTGTGACACTTCTTCTCCTACCCAAAGTTGTAAACCGCTATCCGCTGTCCAGGCAAGGGCACGACAGAAGTAGCCTTCCTCGTAGTGCTGGCCCAGATATAAACCTAAATTTAGCATCTTCAACGGAACTACATCGGGAGCGTCTAATTCTAACACTGTTACGGCCGGGCAGTTCATCATATCCTGTCCATTGACAGCTATTAAATCAGCCGTAGGACTATACAAAAGCTCTTTGATGTACCAATAGTGTGAGGTGCGTTTTTCCGGTTGTAAAAGGCCAGGACTTGCGTACTGATGCACCTGGTTGCGTGTAATGTTATATACCACGTATTCGTGTAAGTCATTACCACAAAGCAAATATTCATTCGTATTGGAATGTTGCAGATAATGATAAAAAACGTACCCAAAGCGATTTTTATATTCAAAGACAGATTCCCCCACTTGGTTACGTAAGATGAGTTGCTGGCAACTGATGGAATAGCCTGATTTTTCACTGGTCAAATACCCGTGGTGATAGTGATGGATGTCCAGTCGGTATTTCGGTGACACCTCCTGACTGGTAGTATGGATCAGATGAGCTTTTTGAAATATGTAATCAAATTGCTTCTGATGATTTTCGTATTGGGGGCTTAAAGCAATATTTTCTGTCAACATCAGTATAGGTATTGGAATGGCTTAAAAGAGCCGGTACGAAAATGTCTTAATCTTCGCTTGCAAGCAATGACCAACAACTCCCGCAAACCGTGCCCTTGTGGTGTGGCTTTTCGCTTAGAATGGGCAGGTTGTCGATTGAGTTGAGTGTTCTTGGCAGTTTTTAATTCTTTTTATAAGTGATAGTTTCGTTGCGATCTAAAAAGCCACAACAAGAAATTTCTTTTCTCTTGATTGGATAACCTTCTGCATTATATTCATATATATTCTCATAAGGGCTGATGGAAGATCCATCGGGTTGAATAATCATGAGTTTTACTATATTATACTTTTTAGCAAAGTTGGAAAAGCCATATAATCTATCAAGTACAGCAGCAGATTTTACAGCTGAATAAGGGTTGTTTTTGCCATCATATTCAAACAGGTAGCTAAGCTCAAGTTTGTCATTAGAATCATAAACGTCGGATTTGATTAATAAGCCATGTAAGTATTCATACGTGTAATATCGCTCAAGTTGAAAACCACTTTGTGAATGATAATAAATGGATGTTTTAAGTGTTTTCTCCGGAGAGCTATATTCATGTAGGCTATAGCCTGATTGGATGGGTTGATCATTTTTATTAATGGAAAACCATATTTCCTTCACTAATTGATCATTAGCATTATACTCATAGAGAGTATATCCATGATTATCACGTCCTGGATAATTAATGTAACTTACAGCCTTAGTTCGTTTGATAATTCGATTTTTATTATCATACTCATAATGAAAGAATTCTTCATAGCCTGCTTCATAAGTATATTCCTCTACTATGCGATTTTTGTCATCATACTTATACCTCTGAATGTATTCATTCAAATCAGCCTTGATTTCTATAGGGTAGAGCAATCTGACAGGTAAGATTGTATCTTTTGAATTATTACAACTAGTAAGTACAACTATTACAGTCAGGCAATAGACAAATATCAATTTCATTCTAATTTGTGTAGTAGGAACTTTTGTTAATTTAAACATACTCATTTCAATAGCCAAGAAAGGCTCAACTGCTACTTTATACCGTTGGCTTATGCTAAAGTAATGCGTTGGAATGCCACGGTTATCATTTGCAGGGTGTTATGGGCACAGCATTTATTATATTAGTTTCTTTACACTCGATTAAATTCAATTGATAAGCTGGTTCATCAACATAGCTCACAAGATTTCAGCATCTTCAACAAATGGGACATCTGTTTTCAAGTATCTAGGTAGTAATTCCATTTTAGTAAATATGATTTGCCCTTCTCGTCTACTGACAAGAATAGACCAATAAGGACTATCAGGAATATAAAAGGGATCCCCGCCTTCCTTTGATATCAAACTATCAGGTATACTGGTATTTCTACATAGCTTTGAATCATAAACAAAAACATTACAATACTCAATTTTAAAAGACTCACAGACACCTAGTTCTTGATGGGCAAGGATTCCATTGTTATAAATCTTAATTACTATTGTGCTATCGTTGAATATTTCACTATACAAGACATGGTAGTTTAAGTGGGGGTTGTATTTAAGATTGGAATCTATAATGGAAATCAATTCACTTAATTCACTTTTAGTTAGTCTTAATGTATTGGTTTCCTTTGATGATATACATGAAGAGATACTCCAAATGAACAAAATAATAAGTATCCGTCCGGTGAAATAGCAGGTTATATTTCAGGCAGAGGTGATGCCTCGGTTTTTTTCCAATAGGGAGGCAATAGTTCTTTAAGTT
>NZ_JAUKPO010000100.1 GCF_030503435.1 Rhodocytophaga aerolata | reverse complement strand
TAAATTTAGGTGGACCAGTTTGCCCAGAATCACCGGCCAGTTTGTTCCAGAATCACTGGACCAGTTTCACCAGAATACGCAGCTGCATGGCAGTAGAAGATTAGTTTTACAAAGATACAATCCTTTTAATCTGTCCTTGATTTACTATTGCCTACTTTTTTGTATTATTAGTTAGTTGCGCAACAAGCACACCATTCACAGACGCCCACCGGCCTGCTGACGCACAAAGCTAAGCATGAAGGCGCGGCGTCGTGTGTATTTGTTCCATTACTTGCCATGAAGGAATAAAATTATGTGTAGATACGGTATACAATATAAAAATACATTTGCCTGTTTCAAATGTCGAAAAGGGTTCAAACGACGATTAGATAGAGATTTACTATCTTCAAGTGAGCAAAGAATTGAAAGATTAAGTAAGTCTATAAAATCGATTAAAAGAGATAACAGCGAGAGTTTACTAACAAAATCTATCGTCAAATGCCCGGATTGTGGAGGGGAAACAGTCAACTTAGGAAAAGATTTACGCTTACCTACAAGAGACAAACAAGAAGAATGGTTAGCTATTGAATACTTAGCCAATAATCACTTCAACTTTTTTACTTGTGGTTGTAATGGAATAGGGTTTGTTCCACATTCTCTACAGGAAGCCTACGAGTTGATTGAACGTCGAAGAAGTAAAACAGAAGGTGAAAAGCTGTTGCAAAGATTAAATGAAAAATAGTAAGAACGGCAAGTAACGCCAGCTTCGACCGCCAACCAGCCCTTGCTCACCACAAGGCCACACCACAGTGGGACTGGTATGCGGGAAGCATTGTTACATTAGCAGCAACTAAAATATAAGCAGTTTGAGATTTATTCTACTTTACATACTTCTGCTTTTCACTGGGAATGTTTATGGACAAACACAACAGAATTTAATCGTCCATAAAAAGGAGAGGTACACCTTAATGAACACCTGTTATGACTACATTTATTGGGATGAAGTAGTCCTCAAAAATAAAAGTGTTGAAAAAAGTATAAACACAACTATTAAAAAAATCGCCTTTAAGTATAAAACAACAGCTGATGCTGAAGAAAGATGTAGTAAGGAAATACTTTATGAACCAAAATCTGAAATAGTTTACGCTAATAATGGTATAGTAAGTGTGTTTCACAGCTGTTATGAATATGTGGAAGGAGCCTTACATGGTAATCGGATTTTTGGCTCTGTAAATTTTGATAGTAACACAGGTAACCAAATCAAATTCTATGATTTGGTTAATGCCAATAAAACAAAGTATGTCAATGAACTCATCATTCAAAAGCTACAAAATAGATTTCAAGGCGAATCCTTCGACTTAGAGCACTACACAAAAAACTTGGAAGACGTAGATTTCAAGATAAATAACAATGGTATAACTATTTTGTTCAAGGGCGACAGTTATGCTACGACCATAGTCGAAGTAGTATTTACTTATGATGAGATAGAAAATTATATCAAGGACAATAGTATCTTGAAAGGGTTTTATAATACAAAATGATAAGAAAAAGAGGAGCTGCTAACACCATTCACCATCGACCACTGGCCTGCTGACACGCAAAGCTCAACTTGAAGGCTCAGCGGCGAGTGCTTTTGGTTCATTGGTTGCAATAAGGCCGGAGAAAGAGTTTAAGAAATGGCTTTATTCGTTTTAGAGCGAAAGACTACAAGGTAGTCAGGGTTACTTGCCAAGCCGAAGCGCAAAAAGGCTTTTGCAAGCTGAAAGCGAAGACAAGTAGCCAAGCTTTCTGAGATTGCTTACTGAAGAGAAGCAGAAAGCGTTTCGCTCAAAACGAATAAAAGGTGAGATTTATTGTGTGCCTTAGCTAGAGCCTGTGCTTTGTTCTCCGGCCCGTCTTTGGCAGCAAGATTAAAAGGGTGAAGGAGCCAAAGACTTATTTTTCCTTCTTTTTTTCGGTTGCTGCGGATAGCTTCCATCTACACCGACAACAACCTACGCGCTTGAGGCTCAGCACAGGGCGGACGCGCTAAGGCCAAAGCCTAAAAAAGAAGGAAAATTAAAGACAACCAACACCACGCTCAGGCCGTCAACCGGTGTGCCTTACCACAGGGCTTCACCTAGAGCACTCGGTGTGCAGGAGCGTTTGAACTATTACTTGCCAATAAGAATAAAAAAATGTGTAGATACGGGTTCATAGACTATAAAAACACTTATGCTTGTTTCAGCTGCCGAAAAGGATTTAAGCGGCGTTTAGATAGGGACATGCTTTCACAGAAAGAGTTGAGAGTTGAAAAGCAGAAAAAATTTGATAAGCTTATTTATAAGAAAGAAGTTGCAGATAAAAAGGCAAATGATACTCTGCTTGTCAAGTGCCCGGATTGCGGAGGCCAAATGGTCAACTTGGGTAAAGATCTACGGCTACCTAAAAAAGATAAACAAGAGCAATGGTTGGCTATTGAATATTTAGCCAACAATAACTTCAACTTTTTTACTTGTGGATGCGATGGAATAGGTGTTGTGCCACAGAATTTGCAGGAAGCCTACAAGTTGATGGAAGAGCGAAGAAGGAAAACAGAGGGAGAAAAATTGTTAGAAAAAATTAAATGAAAATACATAAGATCGGCAAGTAACGCCAGCTTCGACCGCCAACTAGCCCTTTCCCAACATAAGGCCACACCACAATGGGACTA
The DNA here is from genome assembly GCF_030503435.1 of Rhodocytophaga aerolata. Classification (GTDB taxonomy): domain Bacteria; phylum Bacteroidota; class Bacteroidia; order Cytophagales; family 172606-1; genus Rhodocytophaga; species Rhodocytophaga aerolata. Next base: position 2,754 of record NZ_JAUKPO010000100.1, on the reverse strand, counting down.
GTATGCGGGAAGCATTGGCCCATTCTGTGCCATTGAAAATGAAATAATTAATACGAAGTTCTTGATGAGATTACTCTTTATTACTATTTGTCTTTCGCTATCAGTAGGAGAGTCTTTAGCGCAAAAAAAGCTTACTTCAAAAATGATAGTAGGTGAATGGAAGATAATCCACTATCCCTACATTAAAGTAGAAAATCAAGGAATTGTGCATTTACCTTTAGATCCAAAAGCAGAGTTACTTCAACCATCAGATACTCTTATTAGCTTTAATGAAAAACAGTTCTTAATAAATCAAGGAGCAAAGGAGGGAAAATATAAAATTAAAGTTGATGAGTTATCGCTTAACGGTCGTGCGTATCTATTCTTTTATGACTCAGAAGACAAGTTTCGCTTGGTCCGCATTATCAATGATGATCATAGACTTAGCTATTACCTTTATAGAATCAAATAAATATAATAACAAGGAACGGCACAGAACACCGCACTGAAAACGCCAACCAGCCTTGCCCTAGCGCAAAGCTAAACCGCAGCAGGCACGGTGTGCGTCAGTGCTTGGCTCATTGTATGCAACTAGAGAAAAGATGAGACTATTATTGATTTCTGTTTTATTCCTTCTTTCATCATTCAACCTTGACAAGAAGGAATGTAAAAAAATACAAATTGTGCCATTTGAAGGAAAGAATGGTAAATCAGATAAATTTCAATTATCCAAAGTCGTTCGCCAAAGATTTGAAGAGTTGGGCTATCAAATTATTGAAAAAGAAGCGCAATTTTCATCTGATGGAGATTGTCAGTACCTGCGTTGCCTGATTACTCATTCAGAAAATTATTGGCAATTGAAGAATGATGTTGTGGAATTGCAAATCGTTGATAAGAACGGAAAAGAAGTTAAAACATATCGAGGGCATACGGGTGAAGTAGTTATGACCTTCAAGTCAGGATATACGGCAGCTACAAATGAGGCCTTGAATCAAATTAAGACTGAAGACCTGGAAAACAAATAAAAGCTGCATACAACACCAAACCAATCCCGTTAACTTAAGGCTAAAACTTGGCACGGGTGGTATGAGCAGACAGGTTTTTCAAGCCTGGAAAAGGGAAGGTTAGCTTAGTAGGGAGGTTTCTCTACTTTTTACCCATACCTTTTCCTGCCTCTCGTATAAGAGCATATTTTCAAACATGAAATAATGGCTTATCAGAATTTTTCAGATAGCCGCTTTGTAATTAAACTCGGTTTGGTGTCTTGCATTGAGCCGACTCATTTTAGGTTTTCTTGGCCTTGGCTCCACTTCCACGATTCGTTCGATGCTCTCAAGAAAGCGGTGAATAAGAAAGGAAAGTGTTTCTACTAAACTCTTCCATCCCTTAGCGAATACGCTTTTGAGCCCTCTTTTCAAGCTTTCAAGGCTCACATTGCGGTTGATTTGGTAGAGGGATTTTCTTTTCTTGCAACGTTCTTTGAGCAAGGGTTCTGCTGCTAGCATGAGAACCGTCTGCAGATTGAACATAATAGCCACTGCCCATAGGTCCTGTTTGCAAGCCAAGGCTGAATAGCCACTAAAGATAGGAGCTTTGAACAGATTCTTGAGTTGATCAAAGCAAGTCTCTACGCCCCATCTTTTGCCATAAAGCCAAGCAAAGTCAGCTACTGTAAAGTCAGTAGATAACAAACTGGTAAGTAAGACTTCGACCTCTCCTGTGGAGAGTACCACTCTGATCAGGCGGTAAGTGATCAGGTGGTATTTAGACTTAGCAATGCCCATCTTTCGGAGTTCCCGCCAGGCATTTTCGCTAAGATTTTCAGTCACCACCAGCTCTTGGCTGGCCGTTTGAAGAAAATTCTTTACCTGATGAGAAGTCGAATGGGTTTTCATGCGAACCAGGCAGTGAGAGCCGTAGCGTTGATGTAAAAACACAAGCAGTTGACAGCCATAGTGGCGGTCATAGATGGACAGGACATCATTAGGAATTTCCTTCAAGTAGGGTGCCACCAGGCGGATTTCTTGTATGCGTTTATTTTTGAGCCACAAGCGGGCAATGAGTTTATTGAGCAGATCAAAGTAACAAAGTAGTTTAACAGAGGCCACTATGCTATGTTGATTCTTGTGTGTGCCGATGGTTTGGGTATCTGGAATGTCCGGTAGTTTGACTACTGAGCCATCGCAAGCCCACAGCCTGTATCCTTTGAAGCGTCTGATGGGGGCTGTTTGGTAAAACTGCTCGGCTAGCAGAGAGAAAAAGTCTTCAAAGAACTCTACTTTGAGTTTTCTTCTAGCTTTGATGAAAGCCACTTTGGTAGGCGGGGAAAGGCAAAGAGCGTCAAAGTATTGATTGAGTTCTACCTGCAGGCTTTTTTTAAAAGAGAAAGAATTAGAAGAAAGGTGGTGGAGAAATCTAGTTTGCGTTTGCGGGAGAAGTCCTGCGCACGCATGGTATAAGCGCAAGGATTAAAGGAGGTCTTTTGCAGGAAGCCTTTTAGCTCCTTGAAGATAGAGAGGTGAAAACTGTTCATACGAGTAAGTTTTAGGTGAACACTTCTGCTCAAGTTACCCCTATTTTTCTTAAGTTAACGGCAGTGAACACCAAACCTACGACAACCAGCCTTAACCTCGGCGCAAGGCTACAGCACAAAGAGCTTGGTTTGCGAAGGTTCTTGGCTCATTAGGCTATAACTAAAGTAAATGATAAAATATTATGTACTCTTTCTATCATTGGTTTTGCTTTCATGTCAAGCTACCCAGATAAAAAAAGAAG